>NZ_WNXC01000010.1 GCF_014172405.1 Pedobacter gandavensis
TTTCAAGTCCTTCAATACCATTGCAAAGTCGATACAGAACCATTACCAAACTATATTAAATTACTTTGATCGTAGATCTACGAATGCTTCAGCGGAATCTTTTAATGCAAAGATAAAGGCATTCAGATCGCAATTTAGAGGGGTGAAAAATATTGAATTCTTCCTTTTCAGGCTAACCCAGTTGTATGCATAAAATCGAAAAAAAGTATCAGTGCTCCACAAGTTTTGGGATTGATCCAAGAAAATCGACCCGACCTTCTGGCATAACCTGCAGAAGATCAATAAAAAAGGGTTGCTTTTTTACGAGCAACCCTTTGATTCTTCGGACATCAGTCCGGTATGTACCGTCTCTCCGGATTACTTTGAACATTTAGATCGTTTTTTAAGGCTTATTGAGCCTATTATTAATGATTTAAGTGTCAAAGGTTTTATTTGAATTTGCCTTTGCTCTAGTTGTTAATAGCGCAAATAACCTTAAGCGGACTACCTTTGAACCGAAAATTTGGAAGTAAAGTAATTTGTAGTTTGGTTTACAATGCCCATGGGCTGTAATGAGTTCGAACCATCGACCAAAAGATTCTGAGTTCCTCTAACAAGCTGAGCTAACATGCATTTGAAGCGTACCAATGTAATTTTCATATTCAAAACCACATAAAAGTGTACCAAAATAGAACAGATCGGCAATTATAATGACCTATTACTATCTTTATGAAAGATCAATTCATGTTAACTTGACTCTCAAACTATGAAAACCAAAGCTCTTCACCTTATCATAAGTATTTTAGTTTGTGCCTTACTCAATCTTTTCAACATTGCCATGAGTTTCTCTCAGATGGCTCCCAAAGAAAATCTACATCAGATCATTACCAGGCTTAATACACAAAATGACAGTCTTTCCATCGAAAAGCTTTATCTGCAAACTGACAAACCAACTTATCTGGCGGGAGACACGTTGTGGTTCAAAGCTTATTTATTGAATGCGTCCTTTCTGACCTATTCAACTAAAAGCGGGGTACTTTATCTCGAACTTTCAAATGACAGCAACAAGTTGGTTCAACGAATTATGGTTCCTGTAATTAGCGGAATGGCATACGGTTATATGGGATTAGATCTGGACCTTAAGCAAGGGGGATATACGTTAACAGGATATACGAACTGGATGAGGAATTTCGGAGAGAGTTACCTATTTAAGAAACACTTTTATATTGGTAATGATGCCGGATCAAACTGGCTAATTAATTATAACGCAAATTTAATAAATGACGACAACAAGCAGAGAATTGAGTTGGGACTGAGGATCAATCAATTTGACAAATCTCCTGTGGGATTAAGAGAAATGCAGATGAGTGTTATGGATGCTAAAAGAACATGGTTTAAGGACAAAGTTGAAACAAGTTTGGACGGGACTTTAAAGTTAAAATTTGACTTGCCTAATAAGGTATCTGGAAAAAACATCACATTAGGCATACAGGATCTACGCAAGAGCCAAGGCAGTCGTAAATTGCTCATCCCACTTATATTTAACCGGCCAGAAAAGATTGATTTACAGTTTATGCCTGAGGGCGGAAAACTGGTCGTAGGTCAGAAAACTAATATTACATTTAAAGCTTTAAACGAAGATGGCTATGGAGTAGCTATATCAGGTAAAATTTATAACAGCAAGCAACAGGAAATTACTTCTTTTAAGACTGCGCATGCAGGAATGGGGATATTTAGCCTTGTACCTGAAAAGGCAGAAACTTATACTGCCAGAATACAATTACCTGACGGGAAATATCAGAGCTACCAACTTCCATTTGTTGAGCAAACAGGCATAACACTAAATGTCACGAATCGATTTAAAAGTGATTCCTGTGAAGTAACACTTACCCCTACAGCAGGTATAGCTTCAACCTATTACCTCTTTGGTATGGCTAGAAATATAGTTTGCTGGGCATCAGTAGCCGATTTTAGTAAAGGAGCAATTAAGTTTGTACTAAATAAAAAGTTTTTTCCGAGTGGTATAATTCGCCTTATTTTAATGGGCGAAGACAAGATGGGCCTAAATGAACGTATGTTTTACAATGACTTGGGTGATCATTTGAATATCCAATTGGAATCAAATAAAAGTGAGTACCAACAACGAGACAGTATTTCTTTAAATGTTAAAGTGAGTGACCATACAGGGAATCCCATACAGGGTAGTTTTTCACTTGCAGTAACAGATAACGGACAGGTTAAAATTGATAGTATTGCAGAACGCTCAATTTTAAGCCACATGTTATTGACTTCAGACCTAAAAGGCAATATAGAAGGTCCTGGCTATTATGACGATGCGGCAACAAATTCCGAAAAATGGCAGCATCTTGATTATTTGCTTTTGACACAGGGTTGGGTAGGTTACGACTGGCCCCAGGCGTTTAAATCTGCTGAGCCTTTTGTCTACTCCAATGAGGAAGAGTTTTCAATAAAAGGAAAAGTTACCAATGCTTTTAATAAACCAGTTGCAAAAGCTCCAATTGCATTATTTTCAAAAAAACCATTATTTATACTAGATACATTAACCGATGATAAAGGTAACTTCATTTTTAGAGGGATTAACCCAATTGACACCCCTGCTTTTTTTATCAGTGCTAAAAATAAGAAAGGAAAAAGCTTTAATGTTGGCATTGAGATGGAGGAATTTAAGGCTCCGGTTTTCTCACCAGTAACGGATAGGATCGTTCCATGGTTCGTAAATATTGACACTGGCACCAATTTAATAGTGAACAATCAGGTGACTTTAAAAAAAGAACAATTGCGCGTTACCGGAAGGAACATGCTTAAAGAGGTTGTTATTAATGCAAGAAAGGTCATTAAAGATTCGAAAAACTTAAATGGCCCTGGTGCTGCAGATGTCATTATTGATGAAGAACAATTACTAAAAGCAGGTAGAACTACTCTCGGTGAACTCCTGGAAAAGAGCATTAAGGGATTTAGGCCAAATGCGCCATTTAATTACAAGATACACACCATGTTAGTTCACTTGATTATCGATGGTATAAATACTGATTTTTTCATTCCGCCGGAAACATCACAATACCAGTATCTCAAAGATATTTTTGAGTATTATGATGCTGAAGAAATCAAAGGGGTTGAAGTGATGACAAGTACCAGATATCAAATGAGGTATTCAACTTATTACCTTCATCCGCTAGATAAACCATGGGACCATGCCTTTATTGAAGTAACTACCCGCGGTGGAAAAGGCCCCTTCCTGAAAAAGAGTATTGGTACTTATCTATATAAACCGATGCCTTTTATCGTTCCAAAAGAGTTTTATAGTCCAAAATACACTTCAAGTAGTATCGCCGACAAGTCGGATATACGTTCAACTATATATTGGAAGCCAAATATCATTACGGATAAAAATGGCAAAGCAACAGTTAACTTCTATGCTGCAGATAACCCTGGAATATATACGGTGATCATTGAGGGAGCTGATTTAGAGGGATACCTGGGCGTTAAGAGAAAGCAGATCATCGTTAAATGATGAATAGCTGGTAATGATGCCATCATGCAGAATAAAAAAAACATCCCGTAAGTCTTGAACGGTGGTCATAAGTGTTTAATTAGCATTGCTAAATATAGCGCCTATTTTTTAATAATCTTTCCCATATGGGAAAAATATCTGTACCGTTTCTCCGGATTACTTTAAACATTTAGATCGTTTTTTAAGGCTTATGGATCCTATTATTGAAGATTTGAAAGTAAAGGGGTTCATAAAATGTATGAAAAATTAGTAGCCAAGCATTAATAAACTTTTAATGTAATACCCTTAGTGCTCTACTTTTGAACCGAAAATTTGGTTAGTAATATAATTTTGGTTTTAACTTGAGAAGTAAGCTATAGAATTGCTACAATACATATACGGGAAAAGAACTGGCGGAAAAAGCAATGTGCAAAAAATGCATATTGCTTTTATAGGTATACATTTTAATTTGTGGCTCATATTGACATTATTTACAGCTCATTTTTCGCCTATATTGAGCCGAATTTCTTACTGAAATGATCTTCATTTCTGTGATTATAATTTTGCAGCTCATTACACGCTTATTTGTAGCTCATTTATAATTAAAAATGAGCTACATTTGTATAAACAGTGAGCTCCATTTTATCATTTAAATATTATGCAGGGAAAAAATGCTACCCTAATCCTTGATTACTTAAAGGATCATCCATTAAGTTCATCCAAAGCAATCCATGATGCGGTGAGCGAAAAGGTTGCCTATGCAACGGTAAAACGAATTTTATCGAATCTTTCCGCTCAAGGCATCGTTGTTTCTGAAGGAAAGTCAAAGGCTACAAAATACGCTGTAAGTGCTTCTTATGAGTTACTCCTACCCATTAATGTTGAAGAATATTTTAAGCAAGAGGTAGATGAACGTCAGATTAAGGATAGCTTTAACCTGGAGCTGATTACAGAAGTGCTGAGGAATGTTAAGCTTTTCAATGATGATGAAAATCATTATCTAAAAGGACTTCATCTCCAATTCAGGGAAAATATTGCTACATTAACTCCCGCTGCCTATAGTAAAGAACTGGAACGACTGGCCATTGACCTAAGCTGGAAATCATCACAAATCGAGGGAAATACCTATTCGCTTCTGGAAACAGAACGTCTACTAAAGGAACAAGAAACTGCTGAAGGTAAACCGAAAGATGATGCAACGATGTTGCTGAATCATAAGGAAGCGATCAATTTTATTGTAGCGCATCCTGACTATGTTGTGCCTTTAACCATTAGGAGTATAGAGGATATACATAGTCTGTTGATCAAAGATCTGGGTGTGGACAGAAACATCCGCCAGAGACGTGTAGGTATCTCCGGAACCAATTATAAGCCCTTAGATAATGAGCATCAGATACGTGATGCCCTCAATGATATGTGCACGCTGATTAACGAGAAAGAAAACATCTTTGAAAAAGCGTTACTGGCTTTAGTGCTGCTATCTTATATACAGGCTTTTAATGACGGTAATAAACGTACTGCCCGGATAGTCAGCAATGCTTTATTGATCGCTCATGAACATTGCCCCTTGTCATTTAGAACAGTAGATTCAATCGAATACAAAAAGGCAATGCTGATATTTTATGAGCAAAATAACATTAATCCTTTTAAGGAAATTTTCAAGAATCAATTTGAATTTGCTGTTAAAACCTATTTTTAGTGAATTTTTAGAGATCGAACAGTATTCGGTTTTTTTTCTTCCTCCCAAGAATTCCGCCTGATCAGAAGCAACTGTTGCAAAAAAAGCAACAGTTAAAAAACTAAAAAAACCTTTAGATATAATCTAAAGGCTTCAATAAACATGTTTTTTGAAAATCTTTCCCATATGGGAAAGATTTCTGTACCGTCTCTCCGGATTACTTTGAACATTTAGATCGTTTTTTAAGGCTTATTGAACCTATTATTAATGATTTAAGTGTCAAAGGTTTTATTTGAATTTGCCTTTGCTCTAGTTTATAATAGTGCAGATTTATTTTAAAATAACCTTAACCGGACTACCATTGAACCGAAAATTTGGAAGTAAAGTAATTTATAGTTTTGGTAGCAACCAGATCCTAGAACCACAGAAAACTATTCCGACATGAACTTAATCATGCCTACAGGTTTCAAAGATGAAAAGTTAGGACTTCCATTTTGCTTTTGTGAAAATTTGGAGCTCAACTCGCAGATTTTAAATTGCAGTTGAGAGCAACAACCTATAAATACTTCATAGTCCCATGATATTTACCCAATTTAGAAATACCTAACGAAGGGCCATAGTGTTTTAAGGCCCAAAAGATTAAAAGAGCAATAAACAACACTAACATCGCATAAAACTGATTTCGGGTCATGTGCTTCATAAGAATTTAATTATAAATTATAGCCTTACATTTTGCAATCTGCTCTGCCCAAAACCCTCTTTTATACACTATAAATTTTTCGCTTCTTTTGCTTGTTACTATTGATAAACCGTTTCTAAGTGGGGCAAAGGAATCATCAAAATTCACAGCTACTATTTCACTTAAGACAATAATTGACTCATGCCTTTTTATAAAACTAAAAATATTGGATCTGAAAATAAGTTGATTATTAGACAAATAAAGCTTTCCACCAACTGAAATCCCATCTTTATAATGATTTGCCAACCCAGAATAAATAATTGAATTTTTGTCTATTTTTTGAAAAGAAGATGATTCATTATCCATTTTAGAAAACAACTTCATGTAAGAACTAATACTAAAAACAACACCACTAAATAAGCCAACAACCAACGCCAAAACCCAGTTTTCTTTGATTGTAAGATAAAGCCCAATTCCAAGACCAAAAACAAGACCTGCTAAAATTGATTTCTTAAAATTTGTCATTCATTAAATGCTTTTTGGGTGATTAATACCCCAAATATATTCGAAAGTTCATTAAGGAGCATTAGCATCGACTCGATTTGATCTTTGTATCAAATTAATTCGGATAAAACTAACTAATTCATCCAGCCTTGATGTAATTATATCCGTTGGATATCGGATATACAAGATATTTTAAGGTTAATCTAATAACAATCGGTTTGGTTATGTAATTTATGGTATTATCGCATCATGTCGATACACCCAAAACATACTTTATGAAAGTAACTTTGTTTTTCCTGCTGTTTACTTCTATATTGAAAACCTCAGCGCAAGTCAAATTCACTAAAAAATTAGATCCTTTAATAAGAGAAGAATATAAGAAAATTAGAAACCTAGGCTCCGATACGATAATAATTTATGAACAATACTGTGTAGGTTGTGAAATGATTTATTTTCATAAACAAGGTTCAGAAGATGCGATTAGGGAATGTGTTTACGAGGGGTTTATTAGGGGAAAGATATACTGGAAACTTCGCAATAGGTATTATTCAAAAGAAATAGCTTGCATTAATGATGCAAATATTAAAATTGCAGAAGTGAAAGGTGAAATTTTTGAATATTTCTTTTCAAATTTAAATAAATTCAAAAGCATAGAAAGACACAAGTTTAACGGAAGATTCTTTCCTCCGATTCCGGATCATACATCATATGAAAAACTTAGTATATACACTCCAAAAATTAGTCACCAAATTCTGCTAGCGGAGCAGCAGAAAGACGATACAAATTGGAAAACCTATGAATGGATCCCGCCTACCATTGAAATTATGGAAATAGTGGAAAAAATATTTCCGCATGTCAACTAAGTGCTTTCTCTAAATATTCTCTGGTTAGTTGAAGTATTGGATTGAAATAATTCGAGAATAATCTCGTCCCACTTAGTAGGTTCCAGCCATTAAAGGTAATACTTTGAACAAGGCTGAAATGGCTAAGAAGTTCGTAGATTAGCTTCTTACATAAACCAAAATGATAAACACTGAAAATCTTTCCTTTGAAATTTCAGACTCTGGTTACTTGGTGAGACTTGAGCCGATAGAAAGGATACAATATAATTCGGAAATTGATTGGGATAAAAATTGGATCAAAACCAAAGTTTCGATTAACGCAGGGAAATTCTCAGGACAATACGAAGGTGATTTCCGAACCACAGACTTCAAGGCATTTAAGGAAGACCTATCCAAGCTTTATGATAACCTAAATGGAACTGTAATATTTAATGACCTGGAAGGATATTTAGATCTAAAAATAATTGGTGACGGTTTTGGACATTTTAATGTAGAAGTTAAAGCATGCGACAATCCTGGTATATATGGTAGTGTCTTATCATTCAATATGGAATTTGATCAAACAGAAATAAATAAAATGGTCAATCAACTCGAAATGATTATAAAACAATTGCCTGTCATTGGTAGCTTAAACTAAACGTATTACTACTACCTCTAACCATAAAACGTAATAAATGATTTCATTAATAGTTGGATTAATATTAACTTTTTTAGCAATAGGCTTTATTTTCCTTGCATATTGGATTCCTAAGAAAATGGGCTATTCAAAAGTTGGAAAATATTTTTCGATTATTTTGACACTATTAATCCTTATCATGTCCTCCCTAACAATTTTCGAAGACCAGCTGTTTTCAAAAAATGACGCAGAAAAACTACTAACGGAACAGGGCATTCAACTACACGATAGCTTTAAAATTGAGGAAAATAAATCGATGTCTGCGATTGGTGACTATTACCATACGTTTACTTTGACGATCACAGTTAATGATAAAAAAAGAATTATAAATGAAATAAAAAACTCCTTAAATTTTAATACTGAAAAACAAGTTGAAAGCTATTTTGACAATAGAACCGACTATTATACCGGTCCAAAAAGAATAAAAAATTATGAAACAGAAGCGGAGTATGTTAGAGAACTTTTCGAACCACAGGGAGAAGGATATGCACCGACTTGGAGAAAAATAAAAATTGAAAAGAAGAACAATAAATTAACGTTCGAAGACATTGATGAATGAGAAGTCGCGTTACCTTCTTCAAGCCTTAAATTGTTATAAACAGAGACAGAAATGCCGACAATAGAAATAGTTTCGATTAACTCAACAGCACTTCAGCTGAACCAAGAAAACTTTAGCATTGCAATCATAGAAGAAGATAAGCTTATAAGTCATCGGGAACTTTTTTATGATTTACTTCGGCAGCAAAACGGAATAATTGTTCATATCGGCAATCCTGAGTTTAAATACGACAAGTGTGGTGGATTTTTCGCTGGTGAATTAATTGATTGGGATATTGATTATCCAGGTGAACTTATAATACCAGTCAACAAGATCAGTGATCCAATTTTCAATAGTGACGCAAATCAGCAATTCAGTTTTAAGTTCTTAGATCAATATAAACCTGATATTGATAAGCTATTAAAGATAGCACTTGACAAATCGCCAATTAAGAAAGTCTGCTTTCTCACAGATTATCAATTTGGCCCTGGAAAAGAAACCATAGAAATTATTTATACCATTAACGACTTTTGGCAACAACATGACAACAATGGCTTGCGCTTAAATACACTATATGAAATGTATGGACAATAAGAATGCAGAATTTACAACAAACCTTATGCTGGAACTGATACTGTAGCTTGCTTATTTGTTTGGTTTCTGGATAAGAACATTCTTTATAAACCAGATGGATCAAAACGCATAGCAGACCTTGCATTGGTTGCGCTAACACTAATGATAGCTGAAAGGAAATCTGAAGAGAAGGAAATAATGGTGAAGGTAATGGTCAACCTTATAAATATCAAGAACTAAAAAAGCCTCTAGATATCATCTAGAGGCTAATAAATATATTTTTTAATAATCTTTCCCATATGGGAAAGATTGCAGTACCGTATCTCCGGATTACTTTGAACATTTAGATCGTTTTTTAAGGCTTATAGAACCTATTATTAATGATTTAAATGTCAAAGGTTTTATTTGAATTTGCCTTTGCTCTAGTTATTAACAGCGCAAATTTAGTGAAAAATAACCTTAACCGGACTAGAATTGAACCAAAAATTTGGAAGTAAAGTAATTTAAAGTTGAACCTAAAAAACTTGACATTTTATTTTTTTTGTATTAAAACTCTAATTACACTATGATCTAAGTGCACGTATTTTTTTGACGAACCCATAAAACATCAACAAAACACTACCTGTCAACATAATAGCAAAGAAAGTCACCACAACATAAGCTGCATTTGAGGTATTATAAGTATCATAAGATACCCCTAAATCTCGCCATATCTGATAACAATTGACCAGCTGATAAATGAAATCAGGTATAAATACAAGCGTGAGCACGATTGAGCCTACGAGAAGTGGAATCAACTTGCTCCTCAAAATGGTCTTAGCCTTCGTATAATTCGGTTTATTATCTGGTTTCAAATCTCCAGTCTTGGGAACAACGTCGAGTATGTCCCTAATATCAGAATAGTAGAGGCCGTAAATGGTTGTCAAGGCAGCTAAGATCAAGCTTGCCGAGGATAGAACATCAGAAGAAATATCAGACATATGAATTTATAGTTTGTGCAATCCCAAAATGATTGCATAAAGCCGCGTAAGAAGAATTCTGTATCGTAAAGATGCCGTTGGTTGCGCCATCCTTTTCAACCATTGGCAGTTTATTGTTCAGCTGACCCAAACGCTTATTTAGCTCATCCTTAAAAAATATATTATCCAATGGTAGCTTGAAGTTCTCCTCTTCATTTTTCAACGTTTTATCTCTTAACAGCCTAATAAGCATTCCATTAATTATATCAGAGAGTTCATATTGGTACTTAGAGGTAATCGAGCGAATAAGCGAACGACTTTCGGCAGAAGTGATCTGAAACAGCGAACTGATTTGCTGCTCACTGGGAATCGCACCCTGAAAATAGTGCTTGATCAGATTGAGTAATCTAAACTCCATCATATCCTTGCCCCGGGTAAATACCCGCTGACCGAGGATCATCTTATTATATTCAGTCAGCGATGCTAGACCGACCCTGGAGAGCTTTTGCTCTAATGCTGCCTGATCGGCACAATCTAGGATCCTTTTGAGAAGGTCGATCTCATCATTACTGATGTCGATCTGGAAAGCGATATTTAGCAGCATGATTATTTATGTTTAGCCAAAGTGAAAAATGGTTTTAAAAAAAATTAACATATCCATCCTTGCCATTGTATAAAATGGCATAATAAAGAAGGGATTTTGCTAAAATAGGAAATATATTATTCTAATTGGGAATAGAAATATTATATTGCTTTGATTAACTTCAAATTAACGAAATGACCCACTCTCTAAACAAAAAGCCAAGACCATTTGGCACCGCTGCTACTTCCCTACCCACCCTGTTTATGTTATAACCTATGTAACGGAACTCCCAATAGGATAATAGCGATGCTCCCTCGCCCTATCCAAAGGAGCGTAGTGATTAACCTAAAGAAATTATTATGAAAATATTTAAAATTGAGATCGAGAACTTTCGATTATTGAAGCGATTTTCCATGGACCTTGAAAATGAACTGTCCCTAGTCATTGGAAAGAACAATACGGGCAAGACCTCCATACTGATGCTACTGGAAAAATTCTTGAATCCATCGGACAGAAACAAATTCCACTTCGATGATTTCAACATCGAATACAAAAAACAGATTAGGGAACTGCTGGAACTGGAAACACAGCCCTTAAAGACGGACTATGTTACCTCCGGGCTTAAGCTCAAAGTGTTTATAGCTTATGATGAGCACGACAATCTGAGCAACATCAACCGAGTGATGATGGACCTGGATCCCGCAAACAACAATGTTGTCCTGGGCTTTGAGTATACCCTGGACTACCTTGGATTTGTAACAGCAAGGAAAGCATACTCTGAACACCAATTCTTAGAGAAAGAGAAACTAGCTGCAGATCCGAATTACAAGATCAAAGGCATTTACGAGTTCCTGAAACAACAGCAGGGTGATTTCTTCAAACTTAATAAAAAATCATTTGAATTCGACCGTACGAACAAAAAGGTCAACGAATTGGTGTATATCGATCTGATCAAGGAGGAGATCAGCACAAAAGACATCATCAATTTTAAGTACATAAGTGCAAAAAGGGATGTGACCAATAAGGATGTTGACAAAACGCTCTCCACACAAACCTCTCGCATTTATGAAAAAACAGAGGCAACAGATGAGCGCAATCAAGCCGTTGAGGACTTTAAGGAGAAACTTAGTGAGACTGACGATCATTTAAGTGGGATATATAAATCTATGTTTTCCGGAATCATAAAAAAGGTAAAATCTTTTGGTGGGATCAAGGTAAACGAATCGGACATCGAAATCATCTCAACGCTCCAACACCGTGAGCTGCTGAAGGGCAATACCACGGTAGTCTACAAGCACGATGAGGATAATCATCTCCCTGAACACTATAATGGCCTAGGTTATATGAACCTGATTAGCATGATTTTTGAGATCGAGATCCTCGTTCACGAGTTCAAACGCGAGGCTGGCGCGATACCAGCGGACATAAACCTGTTGTTTATCGAGGAACCAGAGGCACACACACATCCACAGATGCAGTATGTGTTCATCAAGAACATCAAGAAACTGCTTGGCGATGGCGTGAGTCGAAAAGACGGAATCATCAGGAAATTGCAATATATCATTAGTACACATTCTTCCCATATAGTAGCAGACAGTGATTTCAATGATATTAAGTACCTTAAGAAACAAGGCCAGAATGGCGTCAACGCCATCAGCCTAAAGGATCTGAAAAAGGATTATGACCTTGAAAACAAGCATTATCAGTTCCTCACTCAGTATCTGACCATCAGCCGTGCGGAAATCTTCTTTGCGGATAAAGCCGTGCTCATCGAAGGCGACACCGAGCGAATCCTAATCCCCACAATCATGAGAAAGATCGATTTAGAGGAAAAGCAACTCTTACTTGATGCCGGAGAAGAAGATCCTATTATGCCTCTGCTCTCTCAGAATATTTCCATTATAGAGGTCGGAGCCTATTCGCAGATCTTCGAAAAGTTCATTGACTTCCTGGGGATCAAGTCACTAATCATTACCGACCTAGATGCAGTTGGAGATGATGATAAGGCTTGTGAAGTGGCGATTGGAACGAACTATTCTAATGATGCACTTAACTACTTTTTCCGTTCCGCAACCTTGACTGAACTGAGGGCCTTTGTAATTTCGGAAAAATGTTTTGAAAAGAGCAGTGGAACCTGGCAGCAAAATCAGAACGGACGGCTCTGTGTAGTCTTCCAAACTGAGGAGGACACTTACCATGCTCGGAGCTTTGAGGATGGTTTCATACATATCAACCGAAATTTTATCATCACCAATAAGGAAAGCTTCAATGGTCTGAAGAATAGAAGTATTTTCGATGATACGAAAAAGAACGCCTATTTTCTGGCAGCGAACTGCATTAAAAAGAAAACACATTTTGCAATGGATATTATCTATCACAGTGATTCTGAACTAAAGAACTGGAAGATACCGGCATATATCAAAGAAGGATTATTATGGTTGAAAAAAGATTAGCGCTTGAGCCAGAGGTGCAGGAGATATTCTCCATTATCGATCAGGAGGGAAACTTTTTGCTCAGCGGGGGTGCTGGGAGCGGTAAGACCTATTCCCTGGTCCAAGTGATCATGCAGGTAATTAGGGAAAACCCCACGGCAAAGATCGCTTGTATGACATATACCAATGCAGCAGTGAAAGAAATCGAAGAGCGGATAAACCACGCTAACCTCAATGTCACGACCATACATGATTTTCTATGGGACAATATCAAGCACTTTCAAAAGGAACTGAAAGCGGCATTAATTACCTTATGCAATGATGAAACCGTTACAGCCATTTCGCTTGATGAACACACTCCTTTGGCCATTAACTTTTTCGACACCTGTGAGGAAGGTATCCAATATAAGGAGTTCCTAAGGCTAAAAGAAGGTATAATTTCCCATGATGAGGTGCTCATCGTAGCCACTCACCTCTTTGGAAAGTATCCAAAACTGAGTAACGTGGTCAAGGACAAGTATCCTTTCATCTTGATTGATGAATACCAGGATACCAGTAAGGAGGTCATTGACATCTTCCTTACCCATTTCGATCTCAGCAAAAGAAAAAACATTATCGGATTTTTTGGAGATGCCATGCAGTCCATCTATGATGACACCATCGGCAACCTGAACGAATATCGTCACTGCATCAGGGAGGTGAAGAAACATCAAAATAGAAGAAGTCCACAAAAAGTCATCGATCTGGCCAACAAGCTCCGGACGGATGGGATTGTCCAAGTACCCTCAACAGATATCAATGCACCCAATATGAACCAAGGCAACCTAAAACAGGGGCGAATTCTTTTTTTACATTCTGCATTGACAGGCGTAAAAAAAGCAAAAGAATTTCTCATCCGGGAACAGACATGGGATTTTACCAATAGCAAAGAAACAAAGGAGCTTTACCTTACCCACAACCTTATTGCTGACGGAGCAGGCTTTAAGAACCTAATGGATATCTATGATAAGGACCAGGTACTCGCTTACCGAACCCGAATCAAAAAATACATACAGGACACCGGCATCAACACTGATTTCTCCTCGAATACCTTTGGAGAGGTGATTGAGCTACTGAAACAGGGAAAGACTGAAACCACACTGAGGCCGATACTACCAACCGCTGGAATGAATGATTTCATCAAAGCCCGCCCCGACCTCATGCAAATTGCCTTAGCTTCAAACTATAGCGAACTCATGAAACTTTATGTCCACAAGGACCACCTTGTAGACGACAAGAAGAACAATGCAAGTGACGAGAAAAAGAAAGGATCGAAACGGGACGCTCTAATCAAACATCTTTTCAAAATCCAGACCAATATACATCTTTACCAAAACCACCAGTACAATGAATTCCTCCGCGTTACTGACTATAGGATACATATCCAGAAGATTGTGGACAAACAAATACTAAAGGATAACATAGAAAACCTGATCAATGTAGGAAACAAAACCATCGAGCAGGTTATCCTTGAAGCACACGAAAAACGGATTTGTATTATGGAGGATAAACTCGATGAGTTTATTGCGGACAAGTCTTATCTGTACAATCGAGTAAAGGACATCCAATTCTCTGAATTTCAATCACTATATAATTTCCTTGAAGGAAAAACCCCTTTTTCCACCCAGCATAAAACAAAAGGAAGTGAATTTGACAACGTACTGGTCATCATGGACAATGGACGATGGAACAATTACAACTTTGCAAACCTCTTCTTAAACACCGGCACAGAGACTGTACTGATCAGGACTCAAAAAATATTTTATGTATGTTGTACCAGAGCAAAGGAAAACTTGGCCGTTTACTATCATGACCCTAATCCTTCCGTAATAGCCAAAGCTAAGGAATGGTTTGGAGTAGACAACGTCATTGACTTAAGTGCAGCTGCACCTTAAGTTAATGAACGTTGTCTTAGATCAGCTCCACCTCATGGACACCTTTTTTTAGTCCTTGGGGTGGAAATATCCGATCTGCTGAGTACCAAATTTCGTCACAAAATATTCAGGTATAAATCGAAAGTTCCGAAAATTAATATCTCAGGAATTGTCAAAACAATTATGAAGGATAACTGAAAACCATCATTATGATTGTAAATGCTCAGAAAAAAAACAAAACTATTACTAGTGGGAAGCCATCCATTTTTACTCTTTCGGGAGTATGACAATTCCAAACTCTTCTGCTATATCTCTTGCCATTTTTGATAGAATTCTTTGATGATGATTATCAACGTTTAGAATATTTCCCATCAATAGATCCCAAACCTCATTCTCAGAGCTAAAAATCGATTTGTAGTCATAGTAAATTTCACTAACGGTATTCTCAGAATAAACATGGGCCTTGGTGATGATATCCGATGCATAGTTTTTATGAAATTTATATCGATCCCTGATCAAAAAGCTCCCTAAGCTCGTTTCCGCCCTCTCTTTTAAACCGGGGTCTTTCGAATCATCATATAAAAACTCCAGTTCAAAATCTTTCTTGTGTACTAGGAAATCAACATCCGATATATTCGTTCTAAATTTCACAACACTCTCGACGCTTTCGAGCATTGGATGGATGTGGCTAGTAACCCTAAAGGGATCGCTTCCCTTTAAACTTGAATTACAGGTATAGCATGAGGGAATAAGATTGTAGAATGATAGCGCGAAATAAGGATGTGAGGCTTTGTCCAAGAAGTGATCTAAATGGGGACGAGCTTTTTTACCTCCTTTTTTTTTGATCGCAAAAGTGAACTGTGCATTGCAATATGGGCAGGTATTTAGCTTTAACTTGTCCACATGTTCATAAGCCAATCTACCCGAGATTCTTTTAGTAAATCCATAATCGTAGTCATAATTAAATACCTGAAAGATAATATTATTGAACCATTTCCTAACCTGAACTATGCTAAGCTGAGGATTACTTGTAATATAGTTATTCTTAACCTCATTTGCGATCGGCTCGACCTCTGCTAATAGCTCCTCAAGCTTAGCAGGTCGCCCCATGATAAAATCATCAATACGAGGTATGATATATGTGAATACCGGGGCAGCAAGCCCCATCAGTCCTTCTACAAGCTTATTCTTTACCCGAAGATACTTCTCTACATTTTCGAAATGTTCCACTGCCAGGGCATCCAGTTCTTCGATGCTTAATGGTGTCTTGATCATGGCTTTTTACCCTTCTCTTTCCTCAACACACGCAAACGCTCTAGAAGTATACTCTCTTCATCATTATTGAATTTCTCTATCCACATCCCCTGAAGCTTTCGTCTCAGAATCGGCTCTCCAATTAACGAAATAGTCTTTCTATAATCCTCCCGTGGAACCGTCTTTTTCTTATCCTTAAGAAATTTGATGATATCATTGATTCTCTTTTTGGCAAAATCGCCCATCAGCACGCCGTCCATATAGAACGAATTGGCAAACAGCTCATGGATATTTGCACCAAAGGTATTTCCCCTAATAACATCTTTTTCATGAATAATAATCTCACCAGTGGCCTTATTTCTTTCAAGGAATATAATATGCGGATTGGTGAGATCGGAGGTCAGAAATGGTGTATTAGTGGTAAAAATCAATTGCACTGATCTCTTGTCAAAGATCTTTGATATAAACTTTATAGTATTGATAAAAAACTCCCTTTGCCATTCTGGATGAAACCCGGCATCTCCCTCATCGATCAGCAAAACAACAGTCTTTTTCAACTGAGCACCCTGTCCCTCAACCAATCCATAAATTCTTGAAAAAAAGGATAACATAGACTGCTGACCTGTGCTCAAATTACGCCATTTAAACTCCAGATAGCCCGATCTCCCTTTGGATTGAAGATAATGTACCATAAACTTTTCGAAGTCCTCCTCACTGTCTTTTCCAATCGGAAGCAGAAGTTTTCTATCCTTATTATCACTTGCGCTACCTGTTTTAATTTTATTATCATAAACCATCTCTCCAACAATTTCCAATAATCGCAAGACTATTTTACATTTATTCTGGATGATTGGATTGCTCAACAATTCTCCATTACCCATCCGATGATATACTATATTGGCAAAGAATATCTTAACTGTTTCCACAATAGTCAGCCCTCGAGGAAGCTTAAACTCCGACTCAGAATCACTATTTCGAAAATAGACATTCATATAAACGATGAAATTTGCAAGTACCAGAAGATGAAACTCGGCTATAATACTTCCATCCTCTTTAAGATCATCGATACCCTGAAGCGAATCGTTAACAAACTTTATGATATCATTTCCTATCGTGAGTGGCTTCCTACCATCCTGACTATTCAAAAACCTTATATCCCTTCTATCAAAATAGATAATCAATTCTTCTGGCCTAGTAAATGGCAATTTGATATCTTTTCGATTAACCAAGAATAGCATCGTGTCCCCGATTTCGGATGCCATCAAGGCATCCAGGTTTGTAACATCTGCATTCGCTACCTCTTTAGTCGTTTTATCCCTATTGAAATGGGCGAAGTGGGCTTCCGCCAATAAGGCAGCTGTTGAAATATTCTTCAATCCTGTAAATGAGTTAACCTCTGTCTTATAATCCAGAAAAAAAGAGTAATATATATAATCCACATCGCTGAACTCCCCAAGGAGCTTTACTGGATCTCCTTCAGCGGCATTCTGATCATATTTTTTAGTTCTGAATAGGCCTGTCTCATCATCGAGATCTAGATCTATTGATGTCGGAGAAAGAACAATTAGTTCCTTTTTGTTCCCTGCACTATAGGCAAAAATATCCTCATTTATCATAGGGTTAATTCCACTTGGCAGACGATTTTTGATGTACTCGAGAATACTCGATTTACCCGTTCCATTCTGACCAACAATCGTAGTGACATTAGAAATATTTTTAGCTTCGAAAAAGTTCGGAATATAATCAGGATTATACCCTATCCGAAGCTTTTTCCTACCTTCTTCTATTTCCGACATTTTAAATATAAATTGTGAGGATAAATTAATTCCTCTTTTCTTGAGAAAATTAAAATCATTTATCCAGATATAATGAAGTTCCATAATCTATTATGAGCGTTTAGTTATTTATTTGTTACTGGCATAAAATAGAGCGAACTTTTTAACTTTATCGTAATCGTATCGTTTATTCCACCCCGGACTGAGATCTTTTTTATAAAAAAGTCCATATTTTTGATCTCAATAGACTCCACTATTGTTAATGTATTCTTTTCAGCTTTAACGCAACAATACCAATGGAGAGTATTGCTACCTGCATATTCCGCTATATAGTTTACCACCCATTCCGCTACAAAGTTTACCAGTGTTCCGAGGGAATCAACTACTTGGCCTAATTTAAAGAAAACACCTCATGGACCTGTGTTCTCAGAAGATAAGGATATCGAGTCTTATGTTTGAGTTTTTCCTCGGAATCCAACCCTTCACGAATGAAACTTGCCAAAGCACGCAACATATATGGAATATCTTTAGGGGACTCCTCATTATCGATAGTTTAATCCCTTATAACTAAGGAAATTACTCCGAAAATAAAACTCAAATTCGGAATAAGCTTAAGACAAAAGCTTCGCGCTTTATCCAAATTATCATCCGAATTGCCTGAAATAAGAATCTGAATCCTGTAATAGTCCTTTCCATTGATATACGCCAATAGCAAATCCTTGATGCCACTCATCTTAGTAAAGATAATTTCCTCGGTTGCCTTATTGATGGGAATATTAAGTGCTTTAGCCAATTGTGCATGAATAGCATTTCCTGTAAAGAAACTAAATATGCGCTCCTGTTTTTCACAAAGCCAGTCCATTACCTCATCAATTATCTCATCTAAGGTCATCTCACCTAGCTCTACAATTCCAACGTCATTTACAAAATTACCGACTTCAATCACAAATTGTGGATCTAAGCCCATTTTCAGGCTCACCCGCCCTACCCAATCTTCATTGACATATTCACCATCTACTTCCGTTCTCACCACAATTAACTTCTGAACTTTCTCCGCATATGATTCTTCCTGGCTGTCTTTAAAGGCTCTATATTTACCAAATGACTTATCAAAGATAGTATTGATCGAATTCTCTGTATCAGGTATCAGGTTTAACCTAAATATAACATTCTTCTGTTCCGCGGTCAATTTCGTGCTATCTGATGAGAGATTGTCCAAAAAACCTATAAGTGGGTCATTGATTTTCAAACACTGGTCGCTACTAGAGAATACTGTCTCCTTGAGCTCCCACCATTTTTGAGAAACCGTATTATCTTTATAATGGATCAGCTTGCCCGGGATCAACAACACCATCCCCTGGGCTGCAGACCCAGCCCTACCTGCCCTACCTGCAGCATTCAGTATTTCCTGTGGATCTATGGTCTCACGATAGCCAGTATCCTCATCAAAGCGGTCATCACCAGCCATGATCACCACCTCAGCGGGAAGATTGATACCTTGGGCTAGGGTAGCTGTAGCAACTACAACATTGATTCCGTCCTTTCGCTTGAAATAGTTCTCATTAAGCCTTCGCTCCAATGGCAACATATTCCCATGATGTACTGCGGTTCTGCCATTTGAAACAAACGAATATTTTATATCTCCTAATTCCAATGCCAGAGCTTCAAACATCTGAGGATATTTATCCATAAGATCAGTACGCTGGAAAGTAACATCCTCTAACTTAGCAGATATTTTTCGAGATGTACTTTTGGTAATTCTAGGATCGTCGACAAAAACCAGTGTTTTTATATTTCGACTGGCAAAATAGGAAGCGAATTCCGCTGCCACCTCGTTTCTATTACTTGTAAGTTTCCAATCACTATTTGCACTTAAATTAACAGGCTGAGTCAATATTCTATTGATATAATAATCATCACTCGATTTGGATTCCCATTTATTTCTCAAACTGAAAAAGGTAAAGGGAACTGCTTGCAACTCTCTTTTTACCGCTGCACTAGGACCTGAACTAGTACTATCTTTACGTGCTTTCCTTAAAACACCCTCCAATTTTACAATATCCTCTTCACGATACATCAAGCAGCTATGCAATTGCCTTGTTGGCTTCCAAGATGAATCAAATGCTACACACTCTCTTTTGGTAACTGAAGAAATCCACTCCGCAATCTCCGGTCCATTTTCGACCATTGCCGAAATCAGTAGATAATCCGCATATGGTGCCTCAGCGAATAGTCTGAGCAGACAGAACATCGCATCAATGCTCCTCCTATCTTTCTTTTCTTCTCTTCCATGCACTAGGTGAAACTCGTCAAAAACGACTAGTCCCACATCGGCAAACTCTTCTGGCCTGACGCTTATCAGCGTTAAGCACTTCTCGGGCGTCATTACTGCGATGCTTGGAAGCGCACTATCTTCAATATCAGTATACTCAAGATCGAATTCCATTATTGACTCGGGAATAAACCCTTCAAATATTCTTAGCATATTGCTATTTGCCTGATCCTCTAAAGCATGAGTAGGCACAAGATAAATCACCCTTTTTCCCGCAAGGAGAGTTGATGATATCTTTAACTCAGCAAGCGTGCTCTTCCCTGCACCAGTTGGAAAAGTAAGTACGGCAGAACACCCAGTATTAAGGAAGTTTGTTTTCACTGCATCAAAATGGTTCTCCCAAAGATAGGGTCGCTCTTTTGCTATACGGGCGAGAAATGTACCCCACAATTCTGCATCAGTATTAACCGGGGGTGAAACCTTTACAATCCCTCTCAACAGTAAGTCATCCCTTAATATATCGAGGAGCTTAGCCAAATGATAAGGTCCAGCATAAAGGCTCTCCTTCTCAAAAAGGCTTTCATATTCAGGATCAAATACAGACAGTTCTATTACCGTCTTGAAATAATCCGTCTTATCTTTGGCAAAATTAGGATCAAATAGTTCCTCAGCTAGTTGTTTGACCCCATTAAGTAAACATTCCCATAGATAATCAATTGCCTCCCTTTCCGATTCATCAGCTTCATACTCAATATCCGGAACAGACAGATTGACTATATGTGACATCTCGCCTTTTGCCAAATGCACGATTGCACGCATCAGAAGCGATTCAATTCGATCATCTATCAGATCCCGCTTTGCAAACCTGGAGGCTTCACAAGCGTCTGCAGGACTATTTCCAATGAGAAAAAGAACCATTGCTGAAATGACCTCTGGAATCTGGTCTCTTCCAAACATCACCGATACCAGCTCAGGCTCAGAATATTCTCTTATCTGCAGTAGCAGATACCTGGCCGTTGCGCAAACAAAAGCTATTGACCTCTTATTTTCCAAATCCGGCAAAATTACCGCCAAGGTTTCCAGATTATTTGCAAGCGAACGTAACATATCAATGCTTGCTGCGAGAGCATCCTTTTCAAAACTCCCATTAGACAGATTACTTCTGACTGAAATAACTACTGCATATATTCTAGTTAACTCCTGTGGCAATCTTTCTATATCTATGCTACCAACCTTAGGGATCGATCTAATATTTTCCTCTGTTATCGAATTATACATTTTAGGACTTTAGGGTTTTAAGATATGTGGCTACTTTAGGACAAAAATTATCCATCCATTGACGAATATCGGATTGGTAAAAAGTAAGACTATTCCTTCTGACCACATCAGTTCCTTTTACCATTTTGTCATAGTCCTTGAACAACTTAGGTCGCCAAACCTGATTATTAGTATTATTTTTAGGCGTTATAGCTACTCTATATTTCCTAATCTCTGGACGATAAATATCAGCATTAATGGACGTCAAAAGCTGTGATGGATCTAGATGATGAAGCATGTATGTTATTCGACTAACCAATTGAATATTATGCGTTCCTTCTTCAAATTTCGCAAAATCTGGCCATACCTGGAGTCTTACAGTCTCCCTAGCATTTTCAGTATATTTATCCTCTGAGATGATCACCTGCTCAAGATTGTTATCGTCTTTCAGCAACACAGCAATCCCATCGATTCCATGCTGGGCGGGAGCATCATGAGGTAACTGAACAAAGAATTTTCTTCCAATATGCTCTTGGTTAATAGCGACCCAATTGATCATTTGATATACCCAGCCATCCCTTTTATATCTTTCCTCATTTGAGTTATAACTCAACCTTTCTATTGCTAGGTCAATTGCGCGATTATTACTTGATGGTTTGATGTTTTTTTTTTTGCTAAGATTTGCTGGACATGCAAATGATTTCCCAACAAAAGATATGCAACATTCTGAACGAGCTTATCCTCATCGCCAACCTCCAATTCAACTTCATTATGCATTGGAGAATAATCAACATGTGTAAGTTTTACAGGCATTATAATATGATAATTGTAAACTAATAGATATTTAAAATTAGAAAATTCAAATTGTCACTATCCAAAAAGAGAGTACTTACTACGTTCTTAATGGAATAGAGGCCATAGCTGAAGAAATAATTTGCGTTATAGATCATAATTTTGAGTTTTAGATGTTTTAAAACTATGGATTATATTTGGAAAATTTCGAGAACATATCTAGACTATCCAAAAAACCGGTTATTCTTAAACTTTTAGCTAAAAGGCAACAATTATAATCTATAATCATTACATCAGACCAACTTCAAAAATAGTATACGAAAAATATATCACAAGTTTCCCCTAATTGTTAAATGCTAGAAGCGGTAACTAAAGGAGAGGCTATTAGCGTAAGTGTTTCGCAAGCCACTAATGAGGGCCTTAAGTAATTGACTAAGGGATTAATACCAATTAAATAAAACCTTTATGCAAATAATGAAACTAGACAAGTTTTCTTCTTGAATATAAGTTAGTTGATTGTTTATTTGGATGTGGCTGTATTTCTATGAGATCTGACATTCTTTTTAATGCCGCATGCAGAGAATTTCCTTTAAGCGTCCAGCCGTATTTATCATTAAAGAACTTTATGATCTGATTCGTTTCTTTCGGTAAATCAAGGAAATTAGTCTTAAGAAGCTTATATTTTATACAGTAAGGTATAGAAGGTTCTTCATTTAAAATTACGAATACAGATGGCTCAATCTTATACTTTTCCATTAGCCTTTCACGTAAATTCTTAGGAGGAGTAAAAGACTCTTTACTTAAATCTTCTAATTTAATTGAGGTAAAATTCAGGATTCCATCTAGGCTGCTAATTTTGAAATTATTTCTTCCAGATTCTATGTTCCCTAAGGTTGTTCTCGAAATATTTGCAAGCAAAGCGAAGTCCTTCTGAGAAAGGCCCAAAGCATCTCTTAGCTCCAATATGTTAGTACTAAGCATTGATATTGAATTGTCCATCAAACAAATGGACAACACTAAATCGTGATATTTTGAAAGACTTATTGTGTAATTAAAAACAATTAAGTAAATTTGAATCATCATTGATTTGATGATAGATAAGAAATAAAAAAGATTAAGGCATTAGTTTACAAGAAGAGGTATTAATAAAAAAGAGTCTCGGTTACAAATTCCGACAATTTGAATCAGAACGAGACGATAGATCTAATGCCCATAGTGAATATATATGTACTTTTGTACCGCTATAGCACTATGGGCTCTATCGTAAACCGTTTTTGAAGGCGTCGGAACCTTGTAGCACGGTGATAGGGCCCGCTATAGTATTTGCATCTGTCATAATTGGACTCGTATAAACTACGAGCATGAAAAGTACCAAAGTAACCGACAGGCAGTATTATTTTAACATCTTCCAGGAAGGCAATGAAAAAGGGCTTGAGTTTTTTTACAAGCTCTTATATCCAGCTTTATATATTAGAGGATTAAGATATATAAAGGATGACATCAATGCTGATTGTATTGTTAATGACGCATTTCTCAGGCTCTGGCTAATCAGAGAAACTATTATTGACCCAGCTCACATTGAAACATTTGTTAAAAAATGGACTTCAGATGGCTGCAAAGCTTATTACAGAACTTCAGATACCAAATTTCAGCGAAACATGTTGAAACTGGATGACCTAGAAAATTATCAGGAATATATCGGTGGTTACAACCCTTGGGAAGAAGAAGATACAGATGTTCTATACCAACAAGAGCTTGACGAAAATATGCGCAAGCAATGGGAACAAGTAGAAAATGTACTCCCAAACCTTCCCGAAAATCAACAGTTATTCATCAGGCTCTGCATCAAATATTCATTTAGTTATGAACGTATTGCTTGGCATGTTGGTGGAATCTCAGACTATCAGGTCGCTAGAACAATTGAAAAAACACTGCAATCTCTAAAATCCATTTTAACGAATAGCCAAAAGCTCAACGTTGTAGGAAAAACAAACAATTACAAGTTCGAAGGTGATCTCTGCGAAGAACAATCTACAATTCTGAACATGCGCTATGAGCTTCAATACAGCTTTGAAGAAATTGCCAGAACATTAAACCTAAGCCAAAGCTATATCCAAAAAGTTTTTGTTCAGGCCTATACCAAGATAAAAAAGGTAAAAATCTAATGCTATGGAAAATAACACAATGATTATCACCCGCAAGATCCAGCTACTGATCGATTCTGATGACAGTCAATACGTCAGAGACATCAAAGACAAGCTATTCAATTGGCAATCGATTTGTTTTCGGTCGGCCAACATGATTATGAGCCACCACTTTGTACAGGAACAGGTAAAAGACTTCTTTTACTTAACAGATGAAATCATTCTTAAAATTGCTGATGAAAAAAAAGAACCAAACGGCATACTCAAGTCTTCCAGAATAAACACTACCTACCGCCTGCTTTCTAATCATTTTAAAGGACATATTCCAACCAACATCCTGAGCAACTTAAATAACACATTGTTAGCTACCTTTAACAAAGAGAGAGTTGCCTATTGGAAAGGTGAAAAATCGCTGAGAAATTACAAAAAAAATATTCCTATGCCTTTTGCTGCAGAAGCGATCACAAAATTAGATCATGCTCCTGATAACAAAAACTTCTGCTTTAAGCTCTTTCAAATTCCCTTCAGAACCTTTCTGGGCAAAGATACAGCTGATAAAAAAATCCTTCTGAATAGAATAAAGAATGGGACAATAAAACTCCGCACCAGCCACATCCAGTTAGATAAGGGTAAAATATATTTTCTGGCGGTGATTCAAATTGAAAAAGAGCAACATGATTTAGACACCGCAGTAATTGCCGAAGCTACTCTTTCCATAGAACATCCGGTAAATGTTAAAATTGGAGATCAGCAATACGCCATAGGGAATAAAGAGGAATTTCTACATAGAAGGTTAGCTATACAGGCAGCCATTCTCAGGGTAAAGAAAGGAATTACCTTTAATCGTGGTGGCCATGGGGAGAAAAGAAAGAAGAAATGCCTTGTAGACTATCAGAATAATGAAAAAAAATACGTTGAATACAAATTGCATGTCTATAGCCGTCGATTGATTGATCTTTGTATAAAACATCAGGCTGCCACTTTAATCCTGGTCAATCAACAACAAAAAGAAGAAATAGCAAAAGAGGATCCGTTCTTACTTCAAAATTGGAGCTATTATAGCCTAAAGGATAAAATAAATTACAAAGCAGAGAAAGCCGGAATTCAGGTAATTATTGAATAAAGAATTTAAAGAGGCTGCTTGTAAAGCCGCATGGTGAGACAAAAAATGTACTCACTAATATTCATTTCATGGGTAATCACTCTTAAAAGAATAATACAACAGCCGGGCCTACTTTTAATCATATTTCAATGGGCAGGTAAAAAGAAAAATTGAAGAATATAATGAACATATAATTGAGGCTGCTTGTAAAGCCGTAGGGTGAGATCAAATGATATGCTCACTAAAATAGTTAGAAATTATACAACGGGCTGCTGTTATTCCATTTTAGCAAGCAGCAAAAATTAAGTTAGAGAATAATATTTCAGGAAGTTATTGATTTTTTTAGAGCTAATATTTTGCGGAATTATGTTCCATAAAAAACCTAATTGTTGTCAAGTTTTAGGTGTGGATATATCCATGGATATACTTTTTTATGGGTTTAACCTAGCTTAAAGGCACTTAAATGCCAATGGATATACCCGGAGTATATCCCACCCCCCCTTAGCGATAGCGCTAGGGGCGAAAAGTAAGGCTCTGCCTAACTTCCGCTTGCTCCAATTTTTCCAAAGAAAATTGGACTACGAAAAGAGCCAAAGTTCTGCACATGAACCCAAGCACTTTGGTAGATTCTGCTAACTAAGTGTAATTCTCCCATATGGGACAATGGAAATCAGATTAAACTCAAATTGCTGAAAACAGTGTTTATGACAGCAATAAAGGAAAATCCAAAAATCATCAAACCAGAAATAACCTTGATACCAGACGAAGGGTACATACTTGATTTTTTGCCCTTGCCAGTTCAAAAAGTACTGGAAAAAAGCGAATATAAATTTAGTCAAAGTGAGCAGGTGTTATTGACTTTATTCGCACAAATTATAATTGAAATCATATTAAAAGAGGAATCATGAACGCTATTGGATACCTAAGATTAAGTACTAAAGACCAATCAAAATCTTTAGAATACCAGGAATCGACGGTTCGGGAATATTGCCGAAGAAATAACTTAAATATAATTGCGCTATTTAAAGATAACGGAGAAGACAGCTATACCTTCGACCGGCCAGATTATCGTGCACTAGAGATCTTCTTAAAGAAGTTTAAGGGAGAATGTCAATACCTCATTGTACTGGATCACGATCGTTTCAGCCGTAATCTACCTGAAGCTTTAATGAAAATTGCAGATCTGGAAAGCAATCATGGTGTAAAGGTACTATCCACAAATGAACGCGTAGATCTGGATACATCTGATCCAGATGTTTTCATGAAAAGGGCATTTGATTACATGATTGCCAACAAAGAGCTATTCACTATCCGTAACAGAACAAGGCAAGGGATAAGAAATGCTAAAGAAAACGGACGCTATCTTGGACGTGCGCCTTATGGCTATAAAAACACTAATGATGGCTCAAAAAAGAACCATATCCATATCGATCAGAACCAAGCCGTTATTGTGGAAAGAATATTTAATGATTACCTGCTTGGCATTGCTCCTTACATCATCTATAAAACAGTTAGAGCTATGGGATTCTCCAACAAAGGAAACAGTGCCATTCATGATATATTGAACAACTGCCTCTACGCAGGATTAATTAGAGTCCCCGCCCTAAAAGATTTACCAGAAAAGTATGTAAAGGGCATCCATAAGCCAATAATCACCGAAGCTGAATACTGGACCGCAAACAAAATGCTCAGCAACAAACGACCGGAAAAAGTACGTCCCGACGAAGACTTCCCCTTAAGAGGCGTTTTAAAATGCTGGTGCGGACAAAGTATGACTGCGGGATGGTCAAAAGGCCGAAAACAATATTACCTGTACTATAGATGCCATATCCATAACAATGTGAATGTACCAGGTAAACTTTTGCATGAACAATTTGACGAAGTCCTTAAAGACATTTGCTTTGAACCGCAGCAGGTAGAATTTCTACAGCTCGCAGCCAAAGCACTACTAGCTGAACCTCTAAAACAAAAGCAGGAAAGATTAAAAGAAAAACTGAATGCGATCAGCGCGGTTAACGTCAAAATTCTGGAGCTGGAAGAGAAATTCATGAATAATCAGATCGAAAACACAACTTATCAGACCTGGTTTAAGAAATACAAAGAGGAAAAAGCATCCTTGGAAATGAGCCTAAAAGGAAATCCTAAATCAAAAATAGAAATTGACAGTCTGATTGATCGGATTCTGCCCTCTCTTACCAATCTTTTTGAGATCTATGAAAAATGTAACATCTTCCAAAAACATGCGATTGTAAGGGGGGTGTTCAAAGATAATCTGGTATGGGCAGGGGGTCTACTTAGAACCGCTTTTATCGACCCGACCTTCCGGCATAACCTGCAGAGGATCAATAAAAAAGGGTTGCTTTTTTATGAGCAACCCTTTGATTCTTCGGACATCAGTCCGGTATGTACCCGGAGCCGGAGTCGAACCGGCACGGTTTCCCACAGGTGTTTGAGACCAGCGCGTCTACCAATTCCGCCATCCGGGCATTTCCTTCGTTAGCGGGTTGCAAATATAGGAACTAGTTTTATAAATGCAAATTTTTATTTTAATTTTCTTCTTTTAATTTTTTATCGACGATAAATGGTGCAAAAGGAAGCAGAGAAGCTGCACCAATCATCGCTACTTTTTTAAAATTCCATTTATACTCCATCCAGGCCATGATTAAGATTACCATGTACATCACAAACAGCAAACCGTGTGCCCAGCCGGTATACTTCACCGCAAGTGGCATATCCGCCCAATATTTCATTGGCATCGCTACAAATAACAACAACAGGTAAGACAGCCCTTCAGCTACCGCAACTTTTCTAAAAATGGATAATGTGTTCATATAAATGTGTTTGATCCCAAAAGTACCTCAAACATACATTGTAAAAAAGCCCTGACGGGCTTTTTTACAATGCGATAACACCTATGCGGCAGATTCTGCCTTTTTGATACTCTCCCGGATCCGGTATAAGTACTTATTGCGGTAATATAAATCCTTTATAGCAGTCAGGATGCGAAGCTGGGCTTCTTTGTCCTTATGTTCAAATGAAGTCGTTAGCGCAGCTATTTGGTCGCTTAAACCCTTTTCTATTTCATCTATCTCTGCTTTTAACGCTGCTAAACGTTCTGCATCCGGATCAAACTGTAAATCCATCAGGGATTCATTCACGTCCATCATCTCCATTAGAAACGATTGAGGAAGCGTATAATGTTCTCCATCGATCAACTGTCCTTTGAGTTCCAGGATATAATGCACTCGTTTTTGAGGATCGCTTAATACCTGATATGCTTTATTATTGATCGTACTCAATTCCAAGACCTCTGCCTGTTTTTCCTCCGATTCATTGATATAAAAATCAGGATGATACTTTTTACTCAGCTCATAAAACTTTTTTTTGATCAATGCAGGATCAGGATGAAAAGTAACGGGTAAACCGTAAAATTCAAAGTAATCTACCATCACATTAGTGTTTGAAAAAGACTTTAAACAAGTCATTCCCCAATACAAAGACCATCAAAGCCAATAAAATTACAAAACCTACCATTTGTGCACGCTCCATAAATTTATCACCAAGTGGTTTTCCTTTGATCATCTCAATTAATAAGAACACAAC
Organism: Pedobacter gandavensis; assembly: GCF_014172405.1. Classification (GTDB taxonomy): domain Bacteria; phylum Bacteroidota; class Bacteroidia; order Sphingobacteriales; family Sphingobacteriaceae; genus Pedobacter; species Pedobacter gandavensis. The sequence continues at coordinate 29,067 of NZ_WNXC01000010.1, forward strand.
ATGTCCACCATCTAATGCAGGAATAGGTAATAAGTTCATAAATGCCAATGCGATCGAAATAAAGCCTGTAGAAGCCCAAAATCTAGCCCAGATCCACTCGCCACCATAAACCTTACGTGCGATCTCTACCGGGCCTGAAAATGCTTTATTCGCATTCACTTTTCCGGTAACTACTTTCCAAATTCCTTTAGCATTGTCACTAAACGTTTTCCAAGCCTGATCTATACCAATTGGAAGTGCAGCAAGTAAACTATACTTAATGGTTTCTTGTTTAATCTCATTCGGATTAAAAGCAAAGCCGATGGTACCAGCAGTGTCCACGGGAATACTTAGATCCAGGTTTTGTCCAGCACGATTGATGGTGAAATCAGTCGTTTTACCTTTATTTTTTAAAATCAACTCGCGAGCATCAATATCACTTTTAACCGGCTCTTTATTGATGGCAACAATCTTGTCCCCTTTCAATACACCAGAATTAGCGGCAGGTTTCCCTGCAATCACACTGTCTACTGTTGCCGTACGCAATGGCACACGACTGATAAAACCTTCAATACCAGAATCTGATACTTTGTTCAAAATATTATCTGGAACCTTAACATCTAAGGTTTTATTGCCACGTACAACCGTTAATGTCGTATTTCCCAATAATACTTTAGAGCTGATCAGTTCTTCAAAACGAATCACTTTCTTGCCATTCACCGCAATTACCCTATCCCCTCTTTGCAAGCCGATTTCTCTGCCGATCTCACCAGGATTGATCCCAATAAGTACAGAACTATTCGGAATATAGGTTTCTCCATATTTAAAGGTCATCATCCAGAAAATGAAAATACCCACCACAATGTTCACGAATACCCCTCCCAACATCACAATCAGACGTTGCCAAGCTGGTTTACTTCTGAACTCCCAAGGCTGAACAGGTTGTTTCAATTGCTCCGTATCCATCGATTCATCAACCATTCCTGAAATTTTCACATAGCCCCCTAAAGGCAACCATCCTATTCCGTATTCGCAATCACCGCGTTTAAAGCTGAATAATTTGAAGCCCCAGGCATCAAAAAACAGATAAAATTTCTCGACTTTAATCCCAAAAGCACGTGCTGCAAGAAAATGTCCTAATTCGTGTAAAATTACCAGTATCGATAACCCCAGAAGCAACTGGGCTGCCATAATCAATCCGCTCATATCTTATATTAATGTTTTAATTTTGATTCGTTAATTCCTATTTTGTTACTAGTTGATTCGCAAATATACGCGTATGGTAATCCGTTTCTAAATAATTATTCAGGCCCGGTTCTTCAATAAATCCAATCTCCTCCATGCAGTTTTCAATCACCTCACTCATTTCTAAAAAGCCAATTTTATCTTGCAAAAATGCGTTTACAACCACTTCATTGGCCGCATTAATGATGCATGGCATATTCCCTCCTTTTCTCAAAGCAGTATAAGCCAGGTCAAGATTTCTAAAGGTTTTGTTATCCGCCGGATAAAAGGTCAGTTCCGGGTATTCCAGAAAATTAAAACGCTTAAAGTCCGTACTTATTCTCTGCGGGTAGGCAAAAGCGTAATGAATTGGCAATTTCATGTCGGGAACTCCCATCTGCGCCTTCATAGAACCATCCTTAAACTGCGCAATAGAATGAATAACCGACTGTGGATGTACAATCACATCAATCTGATCTGCATCCAAATCAAATAACCATTTGGCTTCAATCACTTCCAATCCTTTATTCATTAAAGAAGCAGAATCTATTGTGATTTTAGCACCCATGACCCAATTTGGGTGTTTTAAAGCCTGTGCTTTGGTAACATTTGCTAAAAACTCCCGGTCTTTTCCTCTAAAAGGACCACCAGAAGCGGTCAGATAAATCTTTTCCAGTGCTTCATTTCCTTCACCTACCAGGCACTGAAAAATCGCAGAATGCTCAGAATCTACCGGAATGATGTTTACCCCATGTTTTTTAGCCAGACTGGTGATTAAATCACCTGCTACCACCAAAGTTTCCTTATTCGCCAGCGCGATATCTTTTCCTGCTTCAATCGCAGCAATCGTTGGTCTTAAACCTGCCGAACCTACAATAGCGGTTAAAACCAGGTCCACTTCAGTTAAAGCCGCAGCCTCACATAAAGCTTCTTCACCTGCCAATACCCGTACTGAAGTACCCGCCAAAGCAGATTTCACTACTAAATATTGACTTTCGTCGCCGATGACCACTAGTACTGGCTCAAATGCTAAAGCCTGACTAATTAATAAGCTGGCATTAGACTGTGCGGTTAGCGCCAAAACCTTGTATAATCCAGGATTCGCCTGAACCACAGCTAAGGCCTGAGTGCCTACAGATCCCGTAGACCCTAATATTGATATATTCTTCAATTAAATTCTCCCTATTCTTCGTCTGTCTGACGAATTGTAAAACTACTTAAAACCGCTGCAATCTTCCTGTCATTTGATAAACGAGGTACTTTATTTTGTCCACCCAACTTACCTTCCGCCCTCATGTAGTTCACAAAAGCATCTTTTTGAAGGGAACGAATGATTAAAGGTTGCAATATTTTACCTTCAATGAGGTCAAAATAGTAAATATTCTTCTTCTGCAAAGCCTGATCTACCTTTTTACTAAATGCAGCCAGGTCTTTTGGCGCAACAGAAAATTCCACAAACCACTCATGATAAGGCAATTCACCCACTGGGGTATTCACTTGCGGAGCTACAGTAAATTCGGTAATTCCTACCCCCTCTTCATTGGCCACAGTTAATAGGGCATGTTCCACTTCCTCCCCAATCACATGTTCTCCAAAAGCAGAGATAAAATGCTTGATGCGCCCTGTAACCATGATCTTGTAAGGGTCTTTGGAAACAAATTTAATTGTATCACCAATACTATACCCCCATAAACCAGCATTCGTATTTAGAATTAACGCATAATTCTTATCCAATTCTACTTCCCCTAAACTTAAACGGGTAGGGATTTCATTGTAATACTCCTCAGCAGGCACGAACTCATAAAAGATCCCTGCCTTGGCCAATAATAACAAGCTCTTATCTTTTTGGCTATCCTGATAAGCGATAAAACCTTCCGATGCCGGATACGTTTCTATGGCATCAATTTTCCTGCCGATACTCTCCTCTATTTTCGAGCGATAAGGTTCGTAGTTCACCCCACCATAAACGAATAAGCTGAATTCAGGAAAGATGTCCTTGATTTTTTTACCTCCTGATTTCTCCCTTAACTTGTCAAAATACATCTGTACCCATGGCGGAATGCCGGAGATCAGCGTCATATTTTCATGAAAAGTCTCTTCTACAATCGCATCAACTTTTTCTTCCCAATCTTCAATACAATTGGTCTCATAAGAAGGAAGCCTATTCTTTTGCAGGTATTTAGGTACAAGATGCGCCACGATACCCGATAAACGACCTACATTAATGCCATTCTTTTTGGTCATCACCGGGCTGCCCTGCAAAAAGATCATCTTTCCGTTGATGAACTTTACATTACCCGTTTCATGAATGTACGTTAATAATGCATTTCTTGCAGCCTTGATGTGTTCAGGCATGGATTCCTTAGAAATTGGAATGTATTTTACACCGGAAGTAGTTCCCGATGTTTTAGCGAAATATTGTGGTTTTCCTTTCCACATGACATCGGCTTCGCCAGCCACTACCCGATCAATATAAGGCCTTAGTGCCTCATAATCCCTTAGTGGAACCTGCTTTTTAAAGTCTTCATAGTTTCGGATTTCCCCGAAACCATGGTCTTTACCAAAAGAGGTATTTTTTGAGGAATCAATGAGCTGTGCGAGAATCGTATTTTGCGCAGCAACTGCATTTTTTTTCCATTTATTGATGCCCTTAATTACAAGTGCCGCAAACGGTTTACTTAATGCCGCTTTTAATCCCATAAATTATTTTTAAACGATGTTGTGTAAGATATCAGGATGTTCATCTCCTTTATATTCTTTCACCATTCTACGGTAAGCTACAGTTACCAGAGCTGTGGAGAATGGTACGACAATAAAGGAACTAAAAATAGCCGTAAATAAAGAAACATAGGAATAAATCTCGTAGTTAAAGATCAAGCTGATCAATTGAAAACCACTAACCACTACGATGTAGAAAAATCCAAAAACAATTGCTTGGATCAGTACAAAACCGCCAAAAATAAACAACAATTTAATGAAGTTCCCCTTGGTAGTAGCCAGACTCAGCTTAATGGATTCGAATGGATGTACGTGCTTGTCTATGATAAAGAAAGGAAAGAAGATAATCCTGATGAACGTAAAAAAAATACTCAGAATCGCAATTGCTACTGCAATGTTCACAATCACCTTTCCTGCAGCAGTAAAATCCGCTATAAAACCTTGATTCACTGCAAACTTCAAAATAAGATCTAAAACATACAGTACCGGCAACAATAAGATTCCTACCAGAAAAATACTGATTCCAAAATATACCGTACCGACTAAAAACCGAATGATTTCTGTCCGCGTTGGTAAGGTTTCAATAATCTGAATGTCTTTGTCATCCTCCTTATCCAGCAGGCGGAAAATATATTTCAGCAGAGAAAGGTTAACGATACAATACAATAACACAAAGATCAACAACATCACCACCCTAACGCCTGTAGGAAGTTCTCCCATAAAAAAGGCCATAAAAGTGGAGGTGGATACGGTTATAAAAACCAGGAAACACAAAGTGGCAATAGAGAAATAATTATCACGCGTAACAATCCAGGCCTGCATGATCACATCCTTCACCGTAAACGTACTCTCCTTTAAAAAATTTATCATGGTTGTTTAAATACTACTCGCTTAAAAAAATCTTGCATAAACCCTAACCCATAAGCGGTTAGTTGAATGAATGATGCAATGATACTAAAAAATGCCACTTTTAAAGATTTGTTGATTTGCCAAGAATGAAAAAAGATCATCACAAAGTACAGCAACAACATAAAGTTACAGATAAAAGCCAATGGAGGCCATATGAAATTCATCAATATGGTGAAGATCACAAAACAAGTAAAGGCTGCAGGAAAGAAATGGACTAATTTCAATTCCGAAGGGAAATGTTTATAAATGTTGATCCTCGCTCTTCCAAAAAAATGTAGTTGCTTATAAAACTGACCGAAACTAGTTCTTCTCTTATGAAATACCTTTGCTGCTGGAATGAGGCCGATCTTAAAACCACTTTCATGGATCCTGATACTGTATTCAATATCTTCCCCTAAACGGGTTAGGATAAACCCACCAACTTTTTCCCATACCGCCCTGGAAACGCCCATATTGAAGCTTCTTGGATGAAATTGCCCGATGTGTTTCTTATTTCCTCTGATGCCACCCGTAGTAAACGGAGAGGTCATCGCATAGCTGATCGCCTTTTGGACCGGAGTAAAAGTCTCATGCGCCGCATCCGGACCACCATAAGCATCCAGGTGATGTTCAAAAAGATAATTTCTTACGGTTTCCAGGTAATCTTCAGGAATCAGGCAGTCAGAATCAAAAATAACGAAATAATCACCTTTAGCTCGCTCAAAACCATAATTTCTTGCAAAACCCTGTCCGGCATTCGGTTTATAGAAATACTTGATATCCAGTTGATTTTCATATTCCGCAACAATGGCTTTCGCATCATTGGTTGATCCATCTTCTATCACCAAGACCTCAAACTGAGGATAAGTCTGCTGCACCAATGTATTCAGCAGTTCATCAATTTCTTGCGGACGATTATAGAGCGGGATAATTATAGAAAAAAACATGGCTTAAGAAATTTCCTTTTCAATCAAATAAGCATTTCTTTCCGGCGCATTTCTAGTCACCAGTTCTGCCACAAATCCCGTAAGGAATAGCTGAGAACCTAAAATAATGGCCACTAAAGAAATGTAAAATAATGGTTGATCAGTAATTTCCCTTTTATAAGGAATCAACATCGCGATATGGTACAACTTCACACCGATCATCCAAAGTGCCATAATGGTTCCCAAAAGGAAACTCAATACCCCTAATGAACCAAAAAAGTGCATTGGTCTTTTACCAAACTTACCGACAAAAAAGATCGACAATAAATCCAGGAAACCATTTACAAACCTGCTCAGTCCGAATTTTGTAACGCCATATTTTCTTGCCCTATGTTCTACTACCTGCTCACCGATCTTCTTGAAACCGGCCCACTTTGCAATTACAGGGATATAACGGTGCATTTCTCCATAAACTTCAATGGTTTTCACCACCTCTTTACGGTATGCTTTTAAACCACAATTAAAATCATTCAGCTGAATACCAGACATCTTTCTAGTCGCTGCATTGAATAATTTAGTTGGAATGGTCTTTGAAATTGGATCGTAACGCTTTTTCTTCCATCCAGAGATGATGTCCAACTTCTCTTCCTTAATCCGGCGGAATAATTCCGGAATCTCATCAGGGCTATCCTGTAAATCCGCGTCCATTGTGATGATAACATCACCCTGTGCTGCCTCAAAAGCAACATTTAGCGCTGCTGATTTACCATAATTCCTCCTGAATTTAATGCCTTTTACCGCATTAAATTGAGTTTTCAAATCTTCAATTACTGACCAGGAAGTATCAGTACTGCCATCGTCAACAAACAGAATTTCGTAAGAGAAGTTATTCGCTTCCATCACCTTAGCAATCCAGGAAGTTAACTCCGGAAGAGACTCTTCTTCATTATATAAAGGAACTACAATAGAAATATCCATGACTTAATAACGTGCTAAAAAAAAGCAACGTGCAAATTTCATCAAATAAAATGATAAAACTGCACGTTGTGTATTTATAAATACATAGGTTAAATATACTTTAATCTTTGTCTAAGGGTCTTTCCTTCTTGAAAACTGCAGCTCCGATCAAACTCGCAATCAAACCAATTAAGGTATAAGTAATCGCAGTTCCAAAACCAACAAACAAGCCCATATAAGGACGCATCATTTCCACTCCTTTAACTTTTTGCTCATCACCATCAGCTTGCTCAATCGCTGCATTAAGCAATTCATCAGTAGCCGATTTGTCTACAAAAAAATAGATAACCTGTAATAAAAAAAGCAATAATCCAGCGTAAGCAGCAACTTTAAATCCAGCAGAAAACCCACGGCCAAAGCTCATATAACCACCCAGTTCTTTTCTATGATTCGATTGTACATAGACAATCGCCAAAAAGAAAGGAACATAAGACAACAACTGACTCACCACCTTAGAAGCAGTAGACAAATGGGTATTTGCTGGACTGATGTTCAAAAATTTAAACACAAAAATCAGTACAAAAAAGTATAGTGCGAAAGCTATAGCTGCTTGAAATGCCAATTTATTTGGCTTCTTTTCCGTCTCAATTAAGTCTTGGTGCATATATGATAATATAAGTATTAGTTTTTGTTAAAATTAGCAATTAACGTATAAACTGCAACGTCAAATTCCTTGTGAGGACTATATTCTTGTAAATCTTTAATTACTTCTTCACTTTCTTTTGGTTGGTGGAAGAAACACATGAAAGGAATAAACAGATCTTCCATTTCTTCACCCAGATCAATCATACCTACATGACTGCAAATATCTTCTACGCTACTTTCTACCAGATTTTGGTTCGTGATTAAATCTTCATAGATATGGAATTCATCTTGGAACTCATCTTCTTCTACCAATAAGAATTCCTTCAGGAAATCGCCAAGCTCTGGCTTAATACGCTCATCATGACATTCATTGATGTACAATAACAAGTTTAAAAGCTCCGTACCTCTATCGATAGTCTCTTCTTCAATATCCGCCCACTCATCAGTTTCCAAGTAATCTTCTTCTAATTTTTTTACATCATTAGCAAAGAAATTGATCATCAATAAATCGAAGAAAACCTCTCTCAATTCCTCAAATGCAGGGTACTCATCAAATACCTCATCAAATTCTTCTACCTTCTCCAGGAAGCCAAGATCTTTACTAAATACTTCGATCAACCCCTCTTCTAATTTGATGGAATCTATTCCAGATACCGTAGCAAATTTATCTAACGACGCAATTAGCGCTGTTCTAACATGATTATCCATATGCTTGTAATTGTTTGTTGTTATATACCAGTTGAACTTTACCGGTTAATTTTTTATTTAAAAGCGGCGAATTCGCTGATTTCGATTGATTATTTGAAATGTTATATTCCCATTCTAGTGTAGGATGGTACACCGTAAAGTTGGCGATTTCATTTTCTTCGATAACTGGAACCTCAAGGTTTAACAGTTTGCGGGGGTTGATTGACAACTTTTCTACAATTTGCGTCGCATCCAATCCAGCTTTAAGCATTAATGGAAGAACCGTTTGCAAGGCAATGATGCCATAAGCAGCAATTTCAAACTCTACCGCTTTAAATTCTATCTCCTGCGGACGGTGTTGAGAACATACGGCATCAATAGTTCCGTCTTTCAAGCCATTGATCAATGCTTTCACATCTGATTTTCCACGCAATGGCGGTTTCACTTTATAATTGCTATCGAAGTCATTTAATAGTTCTTCTGTGAATACCAGGTGATGAGCCGCAACATCACAGCTGATCTTTAAGCCGTCTTTTTTAGCTTTTTTAATCAGCGCGACCGAACCTGCTGTAGAAATATTACTAAAGTGTAATGGGGCATCATGGTAGGTAGCCAGGAAGATGTCTCTGCTGATGTGCATCTCTTCTGCTAATGCAGGAACGCCTTTCATCCCCAGTAATACACTGGTTTTACTTTCATTAATCTGCGATTTCCCAGAGATTGATTTGTTTTCCGGATGCACCATCATCAAGCCATTAAAGCCTTTCAGGTATTGTAAAGCACGGCTCATGAATCCATCGTCACAAATCGGCTTACTGCCATCAGAGAATGCAATAGCACCTGCTTGTTGCATATCATACAGCTCTGCCAACTCTTTTCCTTCCAGATCACGACTTACTGCCCCGATTGGCAATACGTCTACCAGATTTCCAGCTGCTTTATTGATGATATAGGCGATTTCTCCCTTTGAATGAACAATCGGTCTGGTATGTGGCAATACGGCTAGTCCGGTAAAACCACCAGCCATAGCGGCACGGGTTCCCGTTTCCACATCCTCTTTAGTTTCAAATCCAGGATCTCCTATAGAGCAGTTCAGGTCAAAAAAGCCTGGTGATAAAATGGCACCTGCTCCGTCAAAAACTTCTTCCTTGCCGGAAGACTGCAGGTTACTGCCAATCGCAGTAATCTTGCCCTGTTCTACACGTACATCACAAGTTTTTTGATGGAACTGGCTGTTTGGGTCGGCAATGGTTACCCCAGTGATGAGAAGATTCATGGTTTTTGTATGTTTTTTGTTTTATTAAAAAATCGGATCAATAGTATTTCGATGGCTAAAAAAACAACAGCCAAAATTAGGCAAAGTTTCCATAACTCTATACTGCTATTTTTCGCCTGTATGTTTAGTGATAAGGCATCTTTCTGAGAATTGTGCAATGCAATCTGCTGTCCGGCGAATAAATCCTTCAGACTTTGTTCGCTAGCATAATTCATATCAGATTCCCTGCGGTCGTCATTGAAAGCCAATACCGCAAGCACAGAATCTGCACTTTTAAGCTCGTAAAAACCGGCTTTTTTCACCTGATCTGCGATGTACAACAGGGTTTTCCCTGGTGTCTGACGAATTTCCGGGATCACTTCTATGCCATCAGCTGATTTAAGGATAAGTGATTGATTCGCTCCAAGACTGATCTTTTGCTGCTCCAACAAATCATCTTTACCTGCAGTATAATACATCGGCTGCTCTTTCGCACTACTAAATGCCACTTTAAACAAGAGCGGTACAAATACCGGATGTCTGGATAAGTTTCCATCTTCAGGTCTCAAAGTGCTGGCCGACAAATATATTTTCCCTGCACCAGAAGGATACCTGGCAAAAAGGCTTTGATTTAATGGCAACTGAAGAATATTTTCTTTCCCTGCGGTATTTCGCTCCAGATAGCTAAAGTACCTGTTGACTACCGGGAGGTCTATATTTGCAGGAACCTGCTCAAAGACATCTTTAAACAACGGATCTTTGAGCTCGATACTCGTCGAAACCGCCGTTCCTGTATTCAATTGTTGCACTGCCGGCAACGATAACGCCGTCAAAAATGGAGTATAAACCGCAGCACCAGCGTCCAGATCAGGGAAAATCACTAATGATCCTCCGTTTTGAACATAGCTTTTAAGTTGCTGCGCGAGTCCAGAGGAAGGTTGCTTTAAGCCATTCAGTATGATGAGACTATATTCCGGGAAGCTCGAATATTTAATATTCGCCTCCGTCATTTCCATTAGTTTAAAATAAGGATCAGCAGCGAATAATGATTTTAAGAACTGTTGTGTAGGATCACCGGAAATACTTAACACCTTCATCTCGCTATTCACGCGGAAGCTAAAATTCAGTGCATCATCAAAGGTGATCGGGAAATCTTTTATAGACAACACCCCTTTTTGCCAGCCTTTTTGCAAACCGCTAAAGGCCAAAGTATCTTTTACTGATTTTCCTGCCGGAACTTTAATATTGCTAATGGCTTTTTGCTGTTGATTAATCAGGAGCTTCAAAGGAACATCATTCGCATCTTCTGAACCATAATTGTGCAATTGTACCACCAATTGTTCCGCCTGCTTGGGTTGATGAACCGGAGATAAGCTCCATACACTGTCTACCGCAATATTTGGAACTGCGTTCGCATTTAATTTAATCAGGGAATAACGGATACCCGGATCAGATTTTATCTTTTCAGTCCCCGCAAAATTTTGCTGAAAATCAGAAAGCAGGTATACCAATTGATTTTTTCTAGAATCACCTTCCTGCTGTAGTCTGTTGACCACTTGCTGCAAGGTTCTACTGGCTGGAGAAATTTTCACATCTTCCAGCATTTGAATAAAAGCTTCCTTGTTTAATTTACGTTGATGTTTCCCTTCAAAATCATTAGTGAGCAGTTGAAATTGGTCGTTCAGTTGATAAGCTCCTACAATTTCTTTCGCCTTACGCTTCGCTTCATCCAATAGATTCCCCTCCTTATTCACCGTTTCCATGCTATAGGAATTGTCGATATAAACACTGATCAGGTTACCTTTAGTAGGATCTAAGCCTGCATCCAGCGGAATATAAGGCCTTGCAAAGGCAAGCACCAGGAATAGGATCGCAAGAATTCTGCAAGCCAATACCAATAAATGTTGAAGCTTCTCCCGGGAAGAATTCTGTTCTTTTGCTTCTTTAAGAAACTGTACATTACTAAAATATACCTTCTTAAATTTCCTAAAATTAAATAAGTGAATTACAATAGGAATGGCTATTGCCAGCAGTGCGAAAAGAAAACCTGGGTATAGGAAATTCATTAAAAACCAAAGGTAGAACTTTTACATGAATTTCCTCATAGCTGACCATAAAGTTTCATCTAAACCATAAACATCGGCTCTATATTGCATTGAACCGTTCTGTGACCAGGCAGTAATGTAATTTATAATCAATGGAACCTGTTTTTTCGTACCAAACCAGGTAGGTTTTAGCTTAAATAAATTCACGGTATCTGCTTTCTTTGCCAGTTTCTTACGATACAGCGCCATTTTTGTGGTATCTAAAGGAGGAAGATTTACTTCCATCCTGAGTTGATCATAACGGTTTTTATCTTTAACCAGGTTCTGTGCAAACTCTAAAGGTTTTTCTACACGGATACAACCATGGCTAATGGCGCGATTGGCTTTTGCAAAACCGCTTTTATTGTTGGTATCATGCAGGTAAATGCTAGAGCCGTTGTCGAAGATAAATTTAAACTTCCCTAAAGCATTCCCATCTCCAGAACCCTGTTTAAATTGGTAAGGCAATTTCTCTCTTGAGTAATTACTCCACTGAATGGTATCAGGCTCACCAATCAATTGCCCATTTCGGTACACATTGATGTTACTATTAGAAAGGTAATAAGGATCTTTTCTTGCCATCCAATAAATTTCATTTCTGGCGATGCTCACGGGAATATTCCAGATTGGATTTACCTGAATAGAATTTAGCTTACTAAATAAGATGGGCGTTTCATGATTTTTAGGTTTATCATCCAGGTTACCACTTTTCTGATATTTGGCAATTTTCTCTGCATATCCATCTTCTCTCTTCCCTCCTACGCAAACTTTCATATGGCTCAACGTGTCTTCTTTGCTAAACCAGGTCAGCGAAAAATCAGGAATATTTACCTCTACGTACTCGTTCCCCATCTCGGGCAGCTTCCACCTCAAACGTTCCATATTTACCAAAATAGTTTTCGCTTGGTCGCTCTTTCCTAAACCAGCTGCTTTTAAACTAGCCAGTTTTTGTTGCATGGCTAAATATTGCTTAGAATTGGGTTGAATTTCTTTCAATAAACCCTGAACATCCTTTGTAGCCAACACCTGAGATATACTTGCACTATCAGGGCGTTTTACCGGAACATAATAACGGGAGAACAGTTTACGTGGATTTACACTCCCATAGCTTACAAAATTATCATACTTGGTTAAGCTTTCCGCAGCATTTAGTTCTAAATCAGCAACAACAGGGTAAACTTCCTGGATCGTTTTAAATTTGTTAACAGACAAGCCTTGCAAAGCCTTCTTCAATTCTTCCAGGCGGAAGAGCTCCGGATTATAACCATGTGCATCTACTCTTGCGATAAAAGCCGTTAAAGTATCCAGTCCACCGTTAATAAAAAACTGGGTCACCAAACGTGGTTCCTCGTTATGGCTTGCATAAAAGTGCTGAATGGTATTTGGATTCGTTAATTTTCCTTTCAAAGCATCAAAACGTTGCTTAAAGACTACATTATATTCAGCAGTATCAAAATCTTTGTAAAGTTTGCGGTCAAAATGCTTAGAAAGCACTAAACCGATCTCAGGGGTATCTTTAAACCAAGAACAGGCATTTAATAGTAAACAGAACGGGATTATAAGGAACAGTATTTTTTTCAATGTGGTATTTTTTTTACAAAACTAGATGTTAATTGTCATTATCAAACTGAAATAGGCAAATTAAATGCCATATATATTTTGTTTTGTGCTTTCAATCTATATATTTGCAGTTCCACAGCATGCTAACACTTGTTGATTAAGGACTTAAAAAGAATTATGACTCAAATTTTGAACCATCACTTACATTTGCACCATCGCCTGTCGGCGATGTATATGTAATGTTTTGTACTTCAAAACTTGTTTCCGAAATATCTTCTTGTCCAATATTCAATAATTTCAACCTAGCATAATCATTGAAAACACTTAAAATAGCTATCCAGAAATCTGGTAGATTAAACGAAAAGTCAGTAGAAATCCTTAAAAATTGTGGTTTATCATTCGAAAACTACAAAAGTTCCCTAATATCCACAGTGACGAATTTCCCATTAGAGATTCTTTTCCTGAGAGATGATGACATTCCAGAATATGTTCAGGATGGCATTGCCGATTTAGGTATTGTTGGTGAAAACGTAATTGTGGAAGCCGGTGCAGATGTCACTTATCTTCAACGACTAGGTTTCGGAAAATGCACTTTAAAAATTGCCATTCCTAATGAAAGCAGAATCACTGAGGTTGCACAACTAGAAGGCAAAGCTATCGCTACATCTTACCCGGTGATCTTAGAAAAATACCTAAAAGAAAACCATGTCAATGCGGAAGTAAGAACCATTTCGGGTTCTGTAGAGATTGGTCCGGGATTGGGATTGAGTGATGCCATTTGCGATATCGTATCTACTGGTGGAACTTTAAAGAGCAATGGTTTAAAACCTTTCTCAGAAGTTATGAAATCTGAAGCCATCCTGATTGGCAGCAAAGGTTCGGAGCTTCTTCCTGAAGTTCAGGAGCTGTTACAAAGAATCCTTTCTGTTTTGCGCGCTAAAGAAACTAAATATGTGGTACTGAATGTGGCGAAGGTTAATTTAAAGAAAGTTGTTGATTTATTACCAGGGGTAAAAAGTCCAACAGTAGTTCCTTTGTTCGATGAAGAATGGGTTGCTGTTCATTCTGTCATTGCGGAACATGATTTCTGGGAGAAAATCAACAGCCTGAAGGCTGCCGGTGCCCAAGGAATTGTAGTTATGCCAATTGAGAAAATCATCGCTTAAAAACTCAACACCACCTTTAAAAACAATATACTCTGATGAAAATCTATAGTTATAAAGAGTTGACTGAGCTAGAGATCACAAATCTCTGCTTAAGACAGCTAGAAGACGATAGTAGTATTCTGGATCGTGTAACTCAAATCGTTGAGCAAGTAAAAATGCGCGGAGACGCTGCATTAATCGATTATGCACAGCAGTTTGATCAGGTCGCTTTAACGGAATTATACCTTTCGGAAGCGGAGATTGAACGCATAGCCGCTACGATTCCCGCAGCAGAAAAAGCGGCTATTGATACGGCCTATGCAAACATTTGGGCTTTTCACGCGGCTCAAGCCAACACAGAAGATAAATTGGAAACCATGCCTGGCGTAACTTGCTGGCGGGAATCCAGACCAATCAGTCGTGTGGGATTATACATCCCCGGAGGATCGGCAGTATTACCAAGCACATTTTTGATGCTTGGCATTCCGGCAGTATTGGCAGGATGTAAAGAAATTGTAGTCTGCTCCCCTCCTCAAAAAGATGGAAAAACCAATTGTTACCTGGCTTACTGTGCGGTAAAACTTGGTATTAAAAGAATATATATGATTGGTGGCGCGCAAGCCGTTGCTGCCATGGCTTATGGAACAGCAAGCGTACCCAAAGTCTATAAGATCTTTGGCCCGGGAAACCGTTATGTGACTCAGGCGAAACAACTGATTCAATCCAGCAGTATGACCGCTATAGATATGCCTGCAGGCCCTTCAGAAGTTTTAGTCATTGCTGATGAAACTGCAAACCCGGCATTCATTGCGTCGGATTTACTGGCTCAGGCAGAACATGGTGCCGACAGTCAGGCGATTTTAGTCGCTACCTCTTCCGAAATAGTTGCCGAAACATTAAAACAAATCGAAGTTCAGCTTGCTGTACTTCCTAGAAAAGAGGTCACAGAGAAAGCCATTGCCAATTCTTATGTCGTACAAGTAGATAACCTGGAACAGGCTATGCAGTTTAGCAACGAATATGCTCCTGAACACTTAATTTTAGCAAGCAGTCGATTTGAGCAGCTGATCCCCTTAATTGAGCATGCAGGTTCTGTATTTCTAGGAAACCTGACTCCAGAAAGTGCCGGCGATTATGCTTCAGGAACCAACCATACCTTACCGACCAGCGGTTTTGCAAAAGCATACTCTGGAGTATCCCTGGATTCTTTCCTGAAGAAAATTACCTTTCAGCACATCACAACACAAGGTTTAGCCAATATTGGCAGTACCGTTGAAGTTTTAGCCGCAGCAGAAGGTCTGCAAGCGCACAAAAATGCAATCACTATTCGTTTAAAATCATAAAGATGGATATCAATAACCTCCAAAGAGAAAACATCAAAAATCTGAAACCATATTCTACCGCAAGAGATGAATATAAAGGACAGGCCAGTGTATTTTTAGATGCCAATGAGAACGGATATGGTTCTCCACTAGATGTAAATTTCAACAGGTATCCAGATCCATTACAACTGGATCTTAAAGATGCGATCAGCAAAATTAAAGGCGTTCCTATTGAAAATACGTTCCTGGGCAATGGCAGCGATGAAGCAATAGACTTGCTGTTCCGTGCCTTTTGCGAACCGGGAAAAGACAACGTGATCATTCTTCCTCCAACCTATGGAATGTATGAAGTTTCTGCCAACATCAACAATGTAGAAGCCCGAAAAGTAAACCTCCTGCCGAACTACCAATTGGATCTGGAGAAAATTGCAGAAGCAATTGATGAAAACACGAAACTAATCTTTATCTGTTCTCCAAATAACCCAACTGGAAATTCCATTATCCGCACAGATATTGAAACTGTTCTGGCTAATTTCCAGGGATTGGTGATCATTGATGAAGCCTACATTAACTATGCAAAACAACGCACCTTTATTAAAGAATTGACGGAATATCCAAATCTGGTAATCCTACAAACTTTTTCTAAAGCATGGGGACTTGCCGCATTGCGCTTAGGAATGGCATTTGCTGCCCGTCCGGTAATCGACATCCTTAATAAAGTAAAACCTCCATACAACATCAACCAGGCCACACAGGACCTTGCATTGAAAGCGTTGGAAAATATTGCACAGGTTAACGAATGGATTAAAATCACTGTTGCAGAAAGAGAAAATCTGAGCGAAGCGCTGATCGATTTACCAATCGTTAAAAAAGTTCATGCTTCTGATGCCAATTTCATACTAATTGAAGTCATAGATGCGTTAAAAACTTATGACGCCTTAGTAAACCAGGGCATCATTGTCAGAGACCGTTCTAAAGTAACATTATGTGAAGGTTGCCTTCGAATCACCATAGGAACCCCACAAGAAAATGAAATCCTCTTAGCAGCTTTGAAAGCGCTTAACCCCTAAAATAGGAAACCATGATCGGCATAAACTTAAAACCAGTATAATTATCCTGATCATAGTTTCAGAACCATTGAAAACAATTACATGCTAATGAAAAAAGTATTATTTATTGACAGAGACGGAACCCTCATTAATGAACCACCTGATGAGCAAATCGACTCTTTTGAGAAACTGGAGTTCTACCCACGTGCGCTTTATTACCTTTCAAAAATAGCCAAAGAGCTGGATTATGAATTGGTCATGGTGACCAACCAGGATGGATTGGGAACTGAGGCCCATCCGGAAGCCAACTTCTGGCCGGTACATAACTTTGTCATGAATACCTTCGCCAATGAAGGCGTAGTGTTCAATGAGGTGATCATCGACAAAACTTTTGCCCATGAGAATGCCCCGACGCGAAAACCTAACATCGGTTTGCTGCAACACTTTCTAACCTCAGATTACGACCTGGAAAACTCTTTTGTAATCGGCGATCGCATCAATGACATCATTTTGGCTAAAAACCTGGGTGCAAAAGCCATCTGGTTATGTAATAACCTGCAATTGGGAGCCAATGAAAAACTAGATAAAATAGAAGCCCTTAACGAATATATCGCGTTAAAAACTCAGAACTGGGAAGACATCTATACCATGCTGAAAGCAGGAAGCCGAAGTATTCACCAGGAAAGAAACACCAATGAAACAAAAATCAGCATCGATATTGATCTGGATGGAACGGGAAAAGCGGAGATCTCTACAGGATTAAACTTCTTTGACCACATGCTGGATCAGATTTCCCGTCATGGCAGCATCGACCTGAAAATTAAAACTGATGGCGATCTTCATATCGATGAGCACCATACCATTGAAGATACAGGTATCGCACTTGGCGAAGCATTTGCAAAAGCAATTGGCAACAAATTAGGTTTGGAGCGCTATGGTTTCTGCTTACCTATGGATGATTGTTTAGCACAAGCAGCGATCGACTTTGGCGGTAGAAGCTGGATTGTTTGGGACGCAGAATTTAAGCGTGAAAAGGTAGGTGACATGCCTACGGAAATGTTCTATCATTTCTTCAAATCATTTAGTGATGCGGCAAAGTGTAACCTGAATATCAAAGCTGAAGGTGAAAATGAACACCATAAAATTGAAGCTATTTTTAAAGCTTTCGCAAAAGCCATCAAAATGGCCATTAAACGCGACGCTGAAAAGTTAGTCTTACCGAGTACTAAAGGCGTATTGTAATGATTGGAATTGTAAACTACGGCGCAGGCAATATCTTTTCGCTAACCTCAGCGTTAGAAAGACAACACCTGAACTATGGAATGGTAAATACGGAAGCAGACCTGGATAAATATACCCATATCATCATTCCAGGTGTGGGCCATGCTGGTGCAGCCATGAAAAAATTGGAACAAACCGGACTGGTAGGACCAATTAAAGCACTAAAAAAACCAGTATTGGGTATCTGTGTAGGCATGCAGCTTTTAACCGATCATTCCGAAGAAGGAGATGCAAGACTCATGGGTATCTTCCCCTTAAAAACCCGCCTGTTTGATAAAAATCAGGGTATTAAAATCCCACACATGGGCTGGAATAATATCGAGCACAAAAACAATCCATTATTTGATGGCGTAGCAAATGAAACGCAATTTTACTTTGTGCATTCGTACTTTATTGAATATAACCCTATTTTTGATATTGCCACTGCAAATTATGGCACGCCATTTTCTGCAGCTATACAAAAAGACAATTTCTACGGCGTTCAGTTCCACCCGGAAAAATCCGGTACCGCCGGAGAACTTTTATTAAAAAATTTCTCAACCTTAACACCATAAAATGTACATAATACCTGCTATTGATATTTTAGATGGAAAAGTAGTTCGCCTTAGAGAAGGTGACTATAACCAGAAAACTGAATATGATGTTTCCATCGCCGAAATGATCGAAACTTACCGTTCTAACGGTACAGAGTTCATACATATTATTGACTTAAACGGTGCCAAAGGAGATTTCAGTAACCAAAAAGCATTGTTTGAAATCATTAGTAAAACTGATATGCGCGTACAATACGGAGGAGGTATCCGTACCATTCAACAAGTTACTGACTTATTGGATGCAGGAGTTCACCGCGTTATCGTAGGTACACAAGCCATCACCAACCCAGATTTCCTTGCGGAATTAAGTGAGGAAGTAGGCAAGAAATATGACTACGCCAATAGAATCGTCATTGCGATTGATGTATTGGATGAGGTGATTAAATATTCTGGATGGATGGAAAGCTCACCTGTTAAATTAATGGATTACGTAGATAAATGTCTGCAATTGGGCTTTTTCAGATTCTTATGTACCGACATCAACAAAGACGGAAAACTTGGCGGAGCAGCAGTAGACCTTTATAAAAAACTATTGGAACACTCACCCTTCATTAAACTGATCGCTTCTGGTGGTGTGAGCTCTATGGCTGATATTGAAGAGTTGGCAAAATTAGACATCCGCTCTGTAGTCGTAGGTAAAGCCATTTATGAAAGCAGAATCACTATTGAGGAGATCAAAGAGTGGAATTTAAAGCAAATGACTTCTCTTTAAGCCGATGCTAAGTAAACGTATCATTCCATGCCTGGATGTTAAAGACGGCAGAACGGTAAAAGGTGTCAACTTTGTTGACCTTAAGGATGCCGGAGATCCGGTAGAACTGGCCTGGCAATATGCGCAGCAAGGTGCCGATGAACTCGTATTTCTAGACATAACCGCAACTCATGAACGTCGAAAGACGATGATAGAAATGGTGAAATCAGTTGCCCGTCAGCTGAACATTCCTTTTACCATTGGTGGCGGGATTACCACTATCCAAGATGCGGAAGCCCTGTTAAATGCAGGTGCAGATAAGATCAGTATCAATTCTGCAGCGGTCAAAAACCCGGCTTTAATTGAAGAACTGGCCAACGCATTTGGCGTTCAATTTGTAGTAGTTGCCGTAGATACCAAACTGGTGGAAGGTAAAAACCGCGTTCACCTAAATGGGGGTAGATTAATCACCGAACTGGAAACGGAAGATTGGATTCGTCAGGCAGAAAATAGAGGTGCCGGAGAAATCTTGTTAACCTCGATGGATCATGACGGGACAAAACAAGGATTTGATTGTGGATTATTGAATACGATTACTCAAATGATCAATATTCCTGTAATTGCCTCCGGAGGAGCGGGAACTGTGGAACATTTCATAGAAGTCTTTGAAAAAACAGGCGTTGATGCAGCCCTTGCGGCTTCGGTATTTCACTTTGGTGAGATTCCCATTCCTGACCTGAAACAAAAATTAAAATACCACAATATACCTGTAAGGTTATGAATATAGATTTTGAAAAAACAGATGGATTGGTTCCGGTGATCATTCAGGACGACCAGACGCTGGAAGTTTTAATGCTGGGTTACATGAACCAGGAAGCCTGGACAAAAACTCAGGAAGAAGGCAAAGTAACCTTCTTTTCCAGGTCTAAAAACCGACTGTGGACTAAAGGTGAAGAAAGTGGAAACTTCCTTTTCGTAAAAGAGACGCATATTGATTGCGATCGCGATACCATATTAATTAAAGCGAGCCCGGTAGGCCCAACTTGTCACACCGGAAGCAGAAGCTGCTTTAAAACCGACTACAATCAAAACTTCCTTTTTGAATTGGAAAGCATTATCTCAGATAGGTATGAAAACCCTTCAGAAGAATCATATGTGAACAAACTTCGCCAGAAAGGTCTGAATAAGATTGCACAAAAAGTAGGTGAAGAAGGTGTAGAAACTGTAATTGCTGCTTTAAACGAAACAGATGAAGATTTTGTAAATGAAAGTTCAGACCTGATTTTCCACCTTTTAGTACTGCTGAAAGAAAAAGGAAAAAGCTTAACTGAGATTGCTCAAAATCTGGAAAAAAGACACCGAAAATAGAAACCATTGCTGTCAGTAAAAAACAGCAAGTAATACCATTACAAAAATATCATGCTGAAACACTTACATACCCTTAACGGACACCAAAACCCTATCTATTCCTTAGCGAACTCCCCTAAAAAAGACACCTTTTTTAGTGCCGGAAATGACAAAGGTGTAGTGGAATGGTCACTGGAAACGATGGGTTTTGTAAAAGTTCTTGTGCCGGTGCAAAGCTCTGTATATGCTTTGCACCGATTCGGCAACCTATTATTTATTGCCCAACGCAGTGGATCGATCCTGGTCTTTAACCTGGATGAAGCGCAGGTAATTGCGACTTTAAACTTCCATCAAAAGGGCGTATTCGATCTTAAAACCATCGCTTATAAAAATGAACTGGTAAGCAGCGGAGAAGATGGGATACTTGCCGTATGGTCTTTAGCTGACTTCTCCTTGTTATATCATTTCCAAGTGATTCCGCAAACAGTAAGGGTAATTGCATTGAGTAATGATGAAAAGGAATTGGCATTAGGTGGTAAAGATGGTCTGATCCGAATCTATAATTCGGAGGATTACAGCCTCATTAAAGCGCTTAATGCGCATACTTTTCCGGTCACCTCCTTACAATACTCCCCTGGAGGAGATTACCTGATTTCAGGGAGCCGAGATGCCCAATTAAAAGTATGGAGTTTACCTGATTATGAATTGATCAATAGCATCGCTGCACACCTATTCAGCATCTATGCCATTGCATTTCACCCTACCGAACCTTATTTTGCAACCTGCAGTCAAGATAAAAGCATTAAGATATGGGGCAGCAAAGATTTTAAACTTTACAAAATTCTAAGTTTAGAAAAGAATACAGCAGGACACTCCCACTCCATCAATAAACTGATCTGGAGTACCAATGGGGACTTTCTGATTTCCACAGGAGATGACCGACAAGTCATGGTTTGGAAATTTAACTAACAGGTTATCAGAATACTGCCATTTACTTTCAAAAAACTAAGGAAAGAAAACTAAGAATGATTAAATTGGTATAAAATAGTACCAATCATGGCAAAAGAACACCAATATAAGACCGCAGTCACCTGGACAGGGAATAAGGGTTCAGGAACGATGGATTACCGCTCATACGACAGAAGCTACGTCATTTCTATTGACCATAAAGCAGAAATTTCAGGTTCTTCAGATTCCGCCTTTCTAGGCGATAAAACCAAGCACAATCCCGAGGATTTACTCGTTTCTTCCCTATCCTCTTGTCACATGCTTTGGTACCTTCACCTTTGTTCCCAAAATGATATTATTGTGATGGACTACAAGGACAATGCTGTAGGTACGATGATCGAAAATGCTGACGGTAGTGGTCACTTTTCAGAAGTCACTTTATATCCCATCGTGACGATTACCAGAGCAGTGGATCAGGATAAGGCAAATGCCTTACATGAGCAAGCACATAAAATGTGTTTCATTGCCAATTCCTGCAATTTTCCCGTAAAGTGTCAACCCAGCTGTGTGATTGAAGGGAATTAACAAAATAAATTAACGCCAGTCTAAATGGCTGGATATTTAAATAAAGCGCTTAATGATTCTGAGTTGGTGACTATAACGTCCCAACTCCGCATTGTAAATTCCCTGATCATCTATCGGATCAATTCTGACCTTTCCCGAAGCATGGATGATGCGATCAGTACTCAACATAATACCTACATGTATAATCCGTCCATCAGCATTGTCAAAAAAAGCAACATCACCTGGTTTTACAGCCGGTAAAAAGTCTACTACCTCCCCTTGCTCTGCCTGCTGCCAGGCATCCCTTTGTAATTGAAATCCGTTCAATTTAAACACGATCTGTACGAAACCCGAACAATCTATCCCAAACAAATTCCTTCCACCCCATAAATAAGGAGCATTTAGAAAGAAAAGTGCGTGCTGAATCAATTCCTCCACCGTATGAAAAGCCGTAGTTTTTAAAGGGGTAAACATGACCGCATATTTTTGTTGCCCAAGTGTGCAAAAGCCATTTTCCAACATCGGAAGGTTACTTCCTGGAGAAAGATAGTATCTGGTTCCCGCTTCATCAATCACCGTTCCCATAAGCTCGGCAGGAACCACATGGTCACAACTGTGGTTGTTCACATATTGTTCTAAAGAAATCATAGACAGCTGTTTGAAATCCATCCATCCCTCATAGCTGTCTGCAGCATTGCAAACCAACCACCAGTTTTCTTTCTTTTCTAAAATCTCCACATGATCACCAAAAAGCAATTGAGAACTAATCTCAGCTTTATCGGAAGGTTCAGTCCTTAGGGGGGCAATGGCCACCCTGCAAATTCCATATTCTTGTTCCATATTATTACTGACTCTGCTGCTATAAAAATAACAATAACTCTATCATTATTACAATCCAGAATAGATTTCTATAATACCCCTGAAAATCTATATATTAGATAAAATCATTGCCCTTTTTAGGAATGTTAAATTTTTATATCGCTTTAAATAAGCAAACAATTTACAGTAATAAGATGTCTTAATAGTATAACCCTTAATTTGTAAGACCATGAACCTTAAAAAGATTTTAATTGCTGTCGACAATAGTACCTGCTCCGAAAAGGCGGCCAAGACAGGGTATGAAATCGCAAAAACATTTGATGCAGAAGTAGCCCTGGTCAACATCATAGAGCCGATTCCGGCCAATATCAACCCGGATCTGACCCTTGCCCCTGTTTTTTTGGAGACGTACGACAACAGCGAAGAGAATAGTAATATGCTATTGAAAGAAATAGAAGGAAAGTACAGTTTGGGGATTAAAACCACTTATTTAAGTGTGATTGACAATGCTGCACATGGCATCATCCAACAATCGGACGAATGGGGTTCCAACCTGATTGTAATCGGTACTTATGGCCGTACTGGCCTCTACCATTTCTTAATGGGAAGTGTTGCAGAACACGTAGCCAGAAAATCCGCCTGTCCGGTACTGATTGTGCCTAATAAATATGAAGAGAAAGAGGAATAACTCCAAAAAAAAGGACGCTAATCAGCGTCCTTTATATTTTTCAATAATTCTGTTCTTAGTTTTCCTGATGTAACCAGGCCTTTTTAGCCAATAGCTCTTCTTCAGTTTCACGCACATCTTCATCATCAACACAACAATCTACCGGGCAAACTGCCGCACATTGAGGTTCATCATGAAAGCCTTTACATTCTGTACATTTATCGGAAACGATATAATAAACTTCGTCAGATCCAGCTTCCATAGAAGCTTCTGAGTCTATTTCTTTCCCGCCAAAATCAATGATACCATTTAAATTGGTTCCATCAGAGAATCTCCAGGCTGTGCCTGCGTCATAAATCGCATTATTGGGGCATTCAGGCTCACATGCTCCACAGTTAATACATTCGTCTGTTATTTTAATAGCCATGTCTTCGTCTAATTCTAATGCTAAGGTTACCTTTGCAGTGCAAATATAACACATAAACTTTAAAATAATTGGAATATGGCAATCCTTACTGCTGAAAAACTCATAATTGCATTCAAAAAGCTCGGTCAATTTACTGCCAATCCTGATCCTGACTTTAAAAATTTAATTTTATCAGCACCAAATAGCAATGCCTGGTTTACGGTTGAAGAGGTAGAGAAAGCGTTAAAAGCTTTACATCACATGCTCAATGACCAGGATATTGAAACCTGGTTTAAATCCATTAAAGTTAGTGCAAGCCCGAAAAAGGTAGGATTAATCCTGGCTGGAAACATCCCGATGGTCGGTTTTCATGATGTAATTTCGGTATTGGCTACAGGAAATATTGCCCTGATCAAACTATCAAGCTCTGACGACAAGCTATTACCAGCATTACTGAAAAGATTGGTAGACATCGAACCTTTATTGGCTGATCATATTGTTTATGTAGAAAGACTAAAAGATTTTGATGCGGTTATAGCTACTGGTAGCAACAATACCTCCAGATATTTCGAATATTATTTTGGCAAAGTGCCTAATATCATTAGAAAAAACAGAAATAGTGTTGCCGTACTAACTGGTAAAGAAAGCAAGGAAGAAATCGCAATGTTAGGTCATGATGTATTCGATTACTTCGGATTAGGTTGCAGAAATGTATCCAAACTTTTCATCCCTGAAGATTACGACATTAAGAATTTCTATGAGCCTATAGAATCCTTCCAAAACATCATCAATCACTTCAAATACAACAACAACTACGATTATAACAAATCCATCTACCTCGTAAATGCAGCGACACATTTTGACAATGGATTTCTACTACTGAAAGAAGACGTAAATATGGTATCGCCATTGGCTGTCCTGTTTTATGAGCGTTATAAAAACCTGGAAGAAGTACAGGAAAGACTGGCCCAGGAAGAAGAAAATATCCAATGTATTGTTTCTAAGGCTGATTTAAAGCTTAACACTACGGTATTGGCACCAGGACAAAGTCAGGCACCCAAATTATGGGATTATGCAGACAATGTAAACACCATCGATTTCCTGAACAGCCTGTAAAGGTCTGATTCTTGTACCCCGACATAGGAAGCGGTAAAATTAGGGCAACCGCTTCATTTCTCATTTTGAAATACTATTTTTGAACAAAATGTATATAATCAAAGTTAAAGGCATTGCCAAAATCCCAGACTATGTACAGTTGAGGGATGAGAAATTTACGCTATTGGCGTACTTTAGGGTAGATAGACCGGAGAAATCCTTGGAAAAACTAGGTCTGGGCGACAAATTGACCGCTATAATGAATTTTGTAAACGATTTGCCTTTCGGACAAATTGCTAAATTAGATATTTAAACATGACAGAAAACGCAGTTATAAATTTAAAGAACGTAGATGTGTTCCAGCAAAAACACCTGGTCTTATCTAATGTAAATCTGAATGTGGATAAGGGAGAGTTCGTTTTTCTAATCGGTCAGACAGGCTCCGGTAAAAGTAGTTTACTAAAAATCATTTATGGTGACCTCCATATCGGAAACGGTGAAGGACAGGTTGCAGGATTTGATTTAAAAAACCTGGCGATTAAAGATGTACCTTATTTACGTAGAAAACTGGGCATTGTGTTTCAGGATTTCCAACTGCTAACCGATAGAACGGTAGAAAAAAATTTAGAGTTCGTATTGAAAGCAACAGGCTGGAAAGATTCAGCATTAATCCAGGAACGCATTAAAGATGTGCTTGAAAAAGTGGGCTTACGCTCTAAGATTAGAAAAATGCCTCATGAGCTTTCCGGTGGAGAGCAGCAGCGTGTGGTGATTGCCCGTGCTTTATTGAATAACCCGGAAATTATCCTGGCCGATGAGCCTACAGGAAACCTGGATCCGGATACTTCTGAAGAAATTGTAATGCTACTGAAACAAATCAGTCAAGGGGGAACCGCGGTATTAATGGCTACCCACGACTACCATATCATCCGTACTTTACCTTCCAGAATCATAAAATGTGAAGGTGGTATCGTGCATGAAGATGCACAAATTGTGTAACCATATTCTGACAAATTATTATTATTCAGCCATTCTAGTCAGTCTTTTCATTTGAAAACTGACAGTATGGCTGATATCATTCATTGGCAAACCTTTTGAGTTTGAATCCAAAAATTCTACTATACCATGTTTAGCAAGAAGAAAAAAAACGACATCGAAGATCCTATTATGGGAAATACTGCTGATGAGCAGGTAACCAACGTGCAAGCCGAAGAAAGTGCAGATGCCGCTTCTACTCCAGAAGAAGCTCAACCTGAGCTTTCTGTTGAAGAGAAACTACAACAAGAAGTTGCTGCATTAAATGATAAATATCTGCGCTTATTTGCAGAGTTCGACAACTATAAACGTCGTACTCAAAAAGAACGCGTAGAGCTTTTACAAACTGCAGGTAAAGACGTAATTGTCTCCATGCTTCCGGTATTGGACGATTTTGACCGCGCCAATAAGGCGATGCAAGGTGCTACTGATGTTGCCCCGATCCTTGAGGGTCTGGCATTAGTTCACCACAAATTAAAAAGTACATTAGCCCAAAAAGGTCTGAAAGAAATGGAAACATTACATACGCCATTTGATACAGACCATCATGAGGCAATAACGAATATTCCTGCTCCAAACGAAGAGTTAAAAGGAAAAGTGATGGACGAATTAGAAAAAGGGTACACTTTAAACGACAAGGTAATACGCTTTGCAAAAGTCGTTGTAGGGAGTTAATATTTTATGAGCAAGAGAGATTATTATGATGTGCTTGGCGTGTCCAAGGGTTCATCTGCTGAAGAGATTAAAAAGGCTTATCGTAAGTTAGCCATTAAGTTTCACCCGGATAAAAATCCGGATGATAAATCAGCAGAAGATAAGTTTAAGGAAGCAGCTGAAGCTTATGAGATTTTAAGTAATCCAGAGAAAAAACAACGTTATGACCATTATGGACATGCGGGTGTTGGCGGTGCTTCTGGCGGCGGTGGCGGCTATGGCGGTGGCGGCATGAACATGGAAGATATCTTCAGTCAATTTGGAGACATCTTCGGTGGTGGTGGCGGCAGCCCATTTGATAGCTTCTTTGGCGGCGGTGGTCAGCAATCTCGTGGTGGCGGCCGACGTGTAGCGAAAGGTACCAACCTGCGCATTAAAGTAAAACTTACCTTGGAAGAAATCGCCAACGGTGTAGAAAAGAAAATCAAAGTTAACAAACAAGTTAGCTGTAAAACCTGTGATGGTTCAGGTGCTAAAGACCGTAATTCGGTAAGTACTTGTCAGACTTGTGGTGGAAGTGGTGCAGTACGCAGAGTAACCAATACCATATTGGGACAAATGCAAACAACCTCTACCTGCCCTACCTGTAATGGTAGCGGTTCACAAATTACCTCTAAATGTACTTCCTGCCATGGTGAAGGTATCACCCGTGGTGAGGAAACCATTACCATCAATATCCCTGCTGGGGTAAGCGACGGTATGCAATTGAGCATGAGTGGTAAAGGTAACGCAGCACCTCAAGGTGGAATTCCAGGTGATTTAATCATCCTGATTGAAGAAATTCCTCATGAATCTCTAAAACGCGAAGGAAACAATGTCGTTTACGACTTACACGTTTCTATCGTTGATGCGGCTTTAGGTTACAGTGCGGAAGTTCCTACCATTGATGGTAAAGCAAAAATCAAAATAGAACCAGGTACACAAAGCGGCAAACTTCTACGTTTGAAAGGCAAAGGTATCCCGGAAATCAATTCTTACCACCGTGGTGATGAGATCATCCATGTGAACATCTGGACACCGAAAGCATTAAGCTCGGAAGAAAGAAGTATGCTGGAGAAACTTAGGGAATCTCCTAACTTCAAACCTCAGCCAGGAAAGAATGATAAGAGTTTCTTTGAAAAAATGAAAGAATACTTTGACTAACCCCGGTTAGTCGGCATGCTAAAAAAGCTACCTTCGGGTGGCTTTTTTTATGTCTCATTTTTATTTCATTCGAAATTATTACCACATAATCAGTAACATTTTAATAAGTTAGTATACTAAACTACTAAAACTAAAAGATGCTGATTATAAATAACATTGTCAAGCAATATGCTGCTCATCGCGCTTTGGATGACGTCAGTCTACGCGTAGAAAAAGGAAAGATCTTCGGCCTTTTGGGCCCAAACGGTGCAGGAAAGACCTCCCTGATTCGAATCATCACTCAAATTACTGCACCAGATAGCGGAGAGGTGATTTTTAACGGAGAAAGACTCAACGTAAAACACATCTCTCAAATTGGCTACTTGCCAGAGGAGCGAGGCCTTTATAAGAAAATGGAAATTGGCGAACAGGTTTTATATCTTGCCAGACTTAAAGGATTAAGCACTCCTGAGGCCACCAAAAGAATCAGATATTGGTTTGAAAAACTCGACATGGCCGATTGGTGGAATAAAAAAGTAGAGGATCTGAGTAAAGGGATGCAGCAAAAAGTGCAGTTTGTGGCTACCGTATTACACAAACCAGA
The DNA here is from genome assembly GCF_014172405.1 of Pedobacter gandavensis. Taxonomy (GTDB): domain Bacteria; phylum Bacteroidota; class Bacteroidia; order Sphingobacteriales; family Sphingobacteriaceae; genus Pedobacter; species Pedobacter gandavensis. Next base: position 57,392 of record NZ_WNXC01000010.1, read on the forward strand.
GCTCATCATCCTTGATGAACCCTTTTCAGGCTTCGATCCGGTGAATGCAGATGTCATCAAAAACGAAATATTAGAACTCAATAAAGAAGGTGCTACTTTCATATTCTCCACCCATAGGATGGAATCGGTAGAGGAGCTTTGCGACAATATCGCCCTGATCCACAAATCTAAAAAGATACTGGATGGACCAATGGCAGAAATCAAAGCCCAATACCGCAACAATACTTATTGGTTGGAATATCAGGGGGAATACAACTTTGAAAATGCAAGGGAGATTTTTGAAGTGCTGGAAAACACAACTACAGCCCATAAAACCCGGCTTAAAATCAAAATCAGGGAACACCGAAATGCAAACCAGGTATTGTCGGCACTACTTCCTTATGTTTCCATTAACAGACTGGATGAAGTCATCCCAACCATGAACGATATTTTCATTGAAAAAGTAACCCAACAAAGCTAACATCATGAACAAAATCTTACTCATTATACAAAGAGAATACTTATCAAGGGTAAAGAAAAAGTCCTTTATTGTAATGACTTTGCTAACCCCAATTATCATCGCCTCTTTTTACGGATTGATCATTTACTTTTCAATTGAAGGTGTCAAAGGAACGCATAGTAAAGTAGCGGTTGTAAATAACAACAAGACCTTAACTGAGCAACTTGCCTCCACTAAAAACATCAGCTATACGTATGTCAACCAATCTTTGGAGGACATGAAAGCTTCTTTTAAAAAGACAGACTACGATTATATCTTATACCTCCCTCCTTTTGAGCTGAGCGAACCAAAGGGAATTCAACTCTTGGGTACCAAACAAGCTGGCCTATCCCTCAATGGACGGATCTCCGGAGATGTAGAAAACATGATTCGTAACCAGAAGTTGAAAGCTTCCGGTATTGCACAATCAGACCTTGATGGCTTAAAAACCAATGTTGATATTGACAACAAAAAGATCGGAGAAAGTGGCAAAGAGGAAGATTCCAGCGCAGGTGCCAGTACCATTATCGGTACCGTTGCCGGTATCCTCATGTTCATGTTTATCATGTTGTATGGCATCCAGGTGATGCGTGGCGTCATTGAAGAAAAAACCAGCAGGATCATAGAGATCATGATCTCTTCCGTGAAACCCTTCCAATTGATGATGGGAAAAATCGTCGGTATTGCCCTTGTAGGATTGACACAATTTATCTTATGGATCGTACTGACTGCTTCCATTTCTACAATTGCCGTCACAACTTTGGTAGGAAAAGACGAGCTGAAGCAGCGTACTAGCAGCATGAATATAAAAGCAAAAGACGGCAGCACCATCAACACACCTATGACTTCCGCCGTAGACAGTCCGGTGTTATCGATGCAGAAAAGCCTGGCCAGTCTACCACTGACTAAAATCATTCTTGTATTTATATTTTTCTTTATTGGCGGATATTTATTCTATAGTGCGCTATATGCAGCGATCGGGTCCGCGGTAGATAGTGAAACGGAAACCCAGCAATTTATGATGCCCGTCATGATGCCTTTACTGGTTGGTTATGCACTGTCATTAAGCGTGGTAACCAACGATCCTTATGGACCAGTTGCTTTTTGGCTATCCATGATCCCTTTTACCTCTCCTATCGCCATGGTGGTTCGTTTACCTTATGGTGTACCAGATTGGCAATTGGCATTGTCAATGCTTATTTTAGTGGTCGGTTTTGTGGGCACCGTTTGGCTGGCCTCCAGAATCTACCAGGTAGGAATTTTAATGTATGGCAAGAAAACCAGTTTGAAAGAAATGATCAAATGGTTTGCTTATAAAAACTAATCACAATGAGGGTTGCAGTTATAGACTTAGGGACCAATACTTTTCACTTGATCATCGCTGATCTTGATGGGACTGAGCCTAATATTATCTATAAAACCAATCTGCCTGTCAGACTTGGCGAAGGAAAAATTAATGACAACATCATCATCCAGGAGGCCTTTGAAAGAGGACTCCTGGCTCTGCAACAATTTAACTTACGCATTAAAGAACATGGGGTTAGCCTGGTAAAAGCCACAGCGACCTCTGCGATCAGGAGCGCTGCCAATGGTGCTGACTTTGTCAAAGCGGCAAAAAAATTTGCAGGAATTGAGATTACCGTGATCAGTGGGGAAGAAGAAGCTGCTTTTATTTACCAGGCTGTAAAAGCCACAGGACTCGTAAAGGATCGTTCTTTAATCATGGACATTGGAGGTGGAAGCACGGAATTTATCATTTGTGATCCTAAGCAAGTCTTCTGGAAGAAGAGTTACAATATCGGCGCAGCAAGGCTGATGCAAGCCTACTTTCATTCGGACCCCATCAATACCAGGGATAAATCTGCGATTACAGCGCATTTAACTACTGAATTAGCCGACTTAAAGGAAAAATTAGATAAGTACCTGCCAAATCATTTGATTGGTTCTGCGGGCGCATTTGAGACTTTTACGGGGATGATTTATCCGGAGCTGGATTTAAAGACGATTAAATCCCATACAATCCCAATGGACGATTATCAAAAGTTATCGGCAAGGTTTATCAATTCCAGTCATGCGGAAAGAGAAAACATGCCAGGTCTGATTAAATTAAGAGTCGATATGATTGTGATGGCAGCCCTGCTCACAGATTATATCCTGGAGCTGGGCAACCTTCAACAAATGAGTTTATCTACCTACGACCTAAAAATGGGGGTCTTGGCAAGTTTAAAAGATCAGACAGACCAGTTACCTTCAGCTAAAGCCTTGTAAAGTCTTTCTGTTGGCAAGCCCATCACATTGGTATAAGAACCGATAATTTTCGCTACAGCGATTAAACCAATCCAATCTTGAATACCATAAGATCCTGCTTTATCCATGGGTTGATAGTTTTTGATATAATATTCAATTTGTACTGGTGTCAAAGTATTGAAAAATACTTCTGTCGTATCGTAGAAAGAGCGTATTTCACCATTACAAGTTAAACTTACCCCGGTATATACCTGATGATTGGTACCTGACAATTTCGTTAACATTTCGGTAGCATGGTGTGCATCTTCTGGTTTCCCAAGAATTTCGCCATTATACGCAACGATGGTATCCGCAGTAATGATTATACTTCCTTTGCTGTCTTCATCAAATGCTTTCGCTTTTTTCTCTGCGATGTAAACCGCGATTTCTGCTGGAAGCAAGTCTTCCGGATAAGTCTCATCCACCTCTTTCAATACGACCTTAAAATCAAGGTTCATTGCTTTCATTAGCTCTTGTCTGCGTGGAGATTTTGAGGCTAGGATAATGGGAAGTTTTTGCTGATACATAAATAATATTTGTGCAAAAATAACAAAAGCGGCCAATGGCCGCCTTTATTATTTGCAATAAAATAATTTATTGCTCCCCCCCTACTTGGATCCTTGACCCATCCTATTACCTTTCATGCGTTCCTTGCGCTCCGCTTTATACGTTTCGTAATCCTTTTTCTGATCAGCGGTTAAAATAGCACCGATCTTCGCATCTGTATCCTCTGATAATTTCATCATCTCTGCTCTTCTTGCCTCTTTATCACTGTTATCAGTTGCACGCAACTTATCCATGGCATTCGCTTGATCTAAAAATATCGCCGTAGCTTTAGTTTTTTGATCCTCATTCAGGTTTAATTTTTTAGATAAACCTTCAGCACTCCTTTGTGCTCTTTGCTCTGGGGTCATTTTTTGACGACCACCGTCTTGTGCGTGTGCGAATGTAATTACACTGAATAACAGTCCGCAGATCATTAGTAATTTCTTCATGTGGTTCATTTTAATTTTCTAAAGTTCTAAGTTCAACACACCGATCCGCTAAATTACGTTCAGTATATAGCGCTTATTTTTTGTAGGATTAGAGAAAAAAAAAAGCACATGGTTTAAGACCTCTAATGTAACATATCTATTACAAAAGAAAGCAAGAAACAAAAAGAAATATTTGATTTATTTACCAGAATCGGCAGCAGCAGGATTTTCGTCAAACCAAGTACCTTGTACACGCATTACTTTTTCAATCAGATCTCTCACGGCAGTTTTACCACCGGTATAGGGAGAAATATATTGAGAAATGGCTTTGATTTCAGGAACGGCATCTGCCGGACAAGTAGGGAGCCCTACCAGTTTCATGACCTTTAAGTCTGGGATGTCATCTCCCATATAAGTTACCTCAGCCAGATTGAGCTGACGTTTATCCAGATAATTATTCAACACCTGCACCTTATCAGATACGCCCAGGAAAACAGCTGTAATGCCTAAGCCTTCAAAGCGCTTCTGCATGGCCAAACCTTTTCCACCGGAAATGATACATACCTGATAACCTTTTTTTACAGCGAGTTGTAAGGCATACCCATCCTTAATATTAAATGTCCGCAAAAACTCCCCCGAATCTGAGGCCAGGATATCCCCGTTTGTCAATACACCATCTACATCAAAAATGAAGGTGGTAATCTCTTTGAGTTTTTGCAGAAACATCAGGTTTAATTTTGGTTATCTCTCCATTCATAAACCCAAGCCGACTGGATTTGCTCCAGGTGACCTTCAGAACTTTCTTCTTTGGTTCCTTTAAAATTAGGTAGAGAAAGTACCCATTCTAATAATTCAGTAAACCTGATACGGTATATTTTGGCTTCATTGAATTCGTCCCCAAATTTCTCATATAATTCCTGAGCAATATCTTCGTGGTCGTTCCAATAAATTGGTAAAGCAAATTTATCTTGCATAATGCTGTTTGTTTGTTAATTAATGGCCTAAAAATTCGGATTGATCTGGGATAGTCACTTCAATATCTCCGCTGATCACTACACATTGGCAGCCTAATCGGGAAGTAATTCTAGGACGGACAGCACGGTCAATAAAGTCTTCTTCCTTATCGGAAATTTCCTGAATATTGTCCATACCCTTGGTCACGTAAACATGACAAGTACTACATCCACAAACACCACCGCAGTTGTGTTGTAACTCTATTCCGTGATCATGGCATACATCAAGAACTGATTCGCCTCCAGCGATAGGAAGTTCAATTGGTTCTTTACCCTGCTCTTCAAAATTTATCTTTAATTTAAAAATACTCATAATTTATGTGTCAAAAATAAGCACCAAAAACGGTAATTAAACTATTAAACTGTTTTTTTAATGCTTTTACTTAAAGTTTCATAGAGATCCTGAAGCTCAGGCATCCCTGTTAACAATTCTTTATGTTTGGATAATGTTTGTTCATCATTACGGATGGCCGGTCCGGTTTGTACATCGCGGGGAAAAGCATGTTGCACTTTTTCTGCGGTTTCCATAATTAATGGCCGTAAAATCTCAAAATCAAGCTGGTTCTTTTCCAGAATATCCTGACCAATTGCATACAGGTAATTGCTGAAATTACAGGCAAAAACTGCCGCTAAATGTAAGATCCTTCTTTGCGCAGAATTCACCTCATAAACCAATGGGCTCAAGCTCAGGGCAATCTTTTTCAAAACCGCCAATACCCTTTCATTTTTTGCCTCCAGACAAAGCGGCACCTTCGAAAAATCGAGTGCTTTAGTCTTCGAAAACGTTTGTAAAGGATAAAGTACCCCGCAGTTCTTCATCGAGGCAGGAAATATCACAAGGTCCGTTGCACCGGAAGTATGTACCACCAACCCATCAACCTCAGCCAATACTTGTACCATTTCCGGAATCGCATCATCTTTTACCGCGATCAGATACAAATCGGCATGAAGGTCAATATCCGCTTCAACGGAAATCGCCTGAGCTCCAACCTGATCTGCTAATAAAATTGCATGGTCCTGATTTTTGCTCCATACCTGTATCAATTCATATCCTGCTGCAACAAATGCAGTAGAAAAATGTGTGGCCACATTCCCAGAACCGATACAAACTACTTTCATTTTCAGGGTCAAATTAAATGCCTGAGCTTTCCAAATGAATTGATCATCAGGAAAGCTCAGGCAATATATTATTAAACTACTTTAGCTTCTTTTTGTCTTCTCAGGATCGATAATAAAAATCCGATCACCATCACTATGGTACCCGCCCAATATAAATTGATGTAAGGGAACTCAATAGATTTAAATACCACCCAGTCCTTCGCCATCTGAGGCTTTTCGAATACCTGTAACTCCGCTTTTCCTTGGTCAGGAAGTATTTTGGTAAATCTGAATCTCAATCCAAGCTCATCAATGTTACGGGCGAAATCAAAGGTATTATTTCCTTTAACCAGGAAGATGGGTTCTGTTTTGTATACTTTACCATTTACTTCAACTTCCAGTGGTAAACCTACTGCAAGATCGTTTTCTCCTAATACCAGACTTTTTGCTGCTGGTTTATTATTCAACGCTTTCACGGTGATGATGCCGCTACTGGTATGTAAGGTATCTCCTACTTTTACATTCGCTATTCTAGGTGCCTTATAGTTTTCTTCAGGATTATGATCTTCGTGATCCTCGTGTGTCTCTCTTTTATCCGGCGCACTGGTAATGTGTGTATACACATCATAAGTCAGGTAATGTTTCGTATCCGGAGAAGCAATCAATCCCATCTTTTCATTCGCCTGAACATGTGGATTCAATTCAAAATCTTCTTTCAGTTTACCTGTTTCATCGTAAACCTTAAAGTTCAAGGTATAAATGGTGTTTGGTGCAATGGTTGTATCTCTGGTATAGGTTACGGTATACTTACCCATTTTCTTAGGCTCGTTCTTATACAGTACAATATTTTCACCAGGCTTTTCTGCTTTCTCAAAATCCTTTACCGGAATAAAGTTTGTGGTATTGATAGAGATTGGCTTATTGGTTGCAGCAGCCACTAAAGCGCCAATCAATAATAAAGCAAATCCCATGTGTGCCACAGCAGCACCTACCAATTTACGCTTTCCACCAAGCCCTTGTGCCAGTACCCTTGCATTTGCAAGAATGGCAAACACACAGCTAAAGGTAAGCAAGATGTACATTAAGTTGGTATAGATATTAGTCAGGTATACAAAACCTGCAGTAATCACCACTGCAAAAACAATCGAAGCCACTAAGCTGCTATAGAATTTGCGAATGTCTGTTCTCTTGTATTTCATAAACTGTGAGAAACCAGAGATCACAGTCACCAGGATGGCAAAAGGTGCCTGCCATTGGTTGTAATATTTGATGGCATCAATCGGAGGGGCAAATTTAGTCCCAAATGCCGCGTTGAATACCGGAACGGAAGTAGAGAAGATGACCTGAATACAGGCAACTGTAATCACTAACGCACCGATAAACATCCAGAATTCTCTGGAATAAGTTTCTTCATCTTTATTCGTGATCGGCAATTCCTTCCATCTTACAATCAATAGGACCACAGGAATCGTCAGGAAAACAACGTTATACAAGATCAGGTGACCGAACATCCCCAAATCTGTAAACGAGTGAACTGATGTTTCACCAAGGATACCACTTCTGGTTAAGAAGGAAGCATATAATACCAATACAAAACTGATGATCACTAAAATAATTGCAGTAAAGAACGAGTGACCCGTGTTTTTAAACGCAATCATGACGTGTACCCCTGCAATCAGGGTTAACCATGGAATGATGGAAGCATTTTCTACTGGATCCCAAGCCCAGAATCCTCCAAAGTTTAAGGCTTCGTACGCCCAGAAAGAGCCCATGATAATACCCGTTCCTAAGACCATTACGGCAAATAAAGCCCATGGCATTGCAGGTTTAACCCATTCTTTATATTTCTTTTGCCATAAACCAGTTACTGCATAAGCGAAAGGAACCACCATACTGGCAAAACCCAGGAATAATGTTGGCGGGTGAATTACCATCCAATAGTTCTGTAATAATGGGTTTAATCCTAAACCATCTGTAATAAATTTCAAATAATTTTTAAAGTTTTCAGGATCTGCAAATACAACCGGAGCCATCGCTTTCAAATCTTTCACTTCCCTTAACAGGATAAATGGGGAGCTACCAATTCTTTCTCCGAAAATCTCTACCCCTAATAACATAGAGGTTAAGAATACCTGTGAAAAAGCAACAATGGTCATCACGCCATTTTCCCATGATTTAGCTCTCCAAATTAGGATTCCACCTAATAAAGACTGCCAGAAAGCCCATAACCAGAAACTTCCTTCCTGTCCTTCCCAAAATGCAGAAACGATGTAATAAACCGGAAGTTCTTTGGATGAGTGCGAATAAACGTAGAAATATTCGTTATTATGATTTAAAATCAGATAAAATAAAGTAACCCCAATTCCCAGGACACTTACCCAGTTGATTAGAAATGAAATCCGACCTAGACGTGTCCATGATCGATCTCCAAGGTCTTTATTCTTAGTAGCAAAAAAGTATGCTATCGTAGAAAGTAAGGAAGCAGCAAATGCTAAAACAATAAAGAATTGGCCGATTTTACCGGGCAGGAGGTGCTCTCCAATAAATTGTATATCCATTAAGATTAGTTGTATTTTATTACCTGACCGTCCGCTTTGATCTCAACAAGGTCGTTGTTGTATTTAGAAGGACATTTCATTAATATTTTTGAAGCATAAAAGGTACCATCTTTCATTTTACCAATTAAAACTAATTTTTCTGAACGTTCGAAATCTTGTGGCTTGGTGCCATTGTACACCACTTTATTCACCATCCCTTTTTCATCTTTCATAAAGAAAGCAAAATGATTGGCATCTTTTTGAGCATCATAGTACATGCCTTTTTCTTTTTCCCAGTACCCCATCACATGGAATTCTCTGGAATCTTTGGCAGCCTCAGTAAAGGTCGAATAGTTACTGGTACCGGCGTTTAAACTGATTAAGAAGCCTACGCAGATCGCTATTGTGATCAAACCAATAATTGCACTTTTTCTCATGATGCTAATAAAATTTTAGATTGAGACAAAGATAAAAAATATACTTACCTAAAATCTTTTAGAGCCCTGCAATTCACTTTGATGACGATTTATTGATAGTTCTCTGACAAAAACAATGTAAATCAAGCAACAATGATCGAAAAAGAAAATATTTCGGCTATTTCAGGTACTCAGGTTTGATCATTTCTGGCATTTTAGCCCTCAGTTTCATGACTTTCGGTCTGGAAATATTTCTGATATAGGAATCTCCCTGATTTCGTTGATAGTAATCCTGATGCTCCATTTCTGCAGGGTAAAATACTTTGAAAGGAAGAATTTCTGTGGCAATGGTTTGTCCCTTCTCATCCGTCTTCTCTAATTGATGAATCAGTCCGGAGATGATTCTGTATTCTGCTGGCGAACGAAAAAAGGCAATCGAACGATATTCCTCACCAACATCCGGACCTTGCCTATCTACTTCAGTCGGATTATGAGCATTAAAGAAAGCCCTGCATAGCGTTTCAAAAGAAATGATGGAAGGATCATAATAAACCTCTACAGCTTCAGCATGACCGGTAGTTTGCGATTGTAAATCCTGGTAACTTGGGTTTACAGTCGTTCCACCAGCATAACCGCTGATCACTTTATGAACGCCTTTTAATTCCATCATTGCTTCTTGAGTAGCCCAAAAGCAACCACCGGCAAATGTAGCTAGCTGTTCATTTGGAGCTGGCGCAACCAAGACTGCAAATCCATTTTTACTTTCCAGGTGCTGCAGCTTTTGATCACCATAACAACCTGTTAATAAAACAAATGCCATAAAACTGATGAAACTCCAAATTTTCATGATCTATCCCTTTCCGTACAAACAAGATACGGGAATAGAACAAAAAAAGATGTTGCAGATTAGAAAGTGCTACCAAAAAATGACAAATTAAAGCTCAAAAAAAAATAGGTAAGGATTACCCCTACCTATTTTTTGCTAAAACAATATCAAATAGATTATGGCCAGATACCAAGGTTCATATAAGAAATTGCAATTTTATCTATCGAGCCTACAAAAGCAGCAGTTCTTAAGGTCTGGATGCCTGGTTTACTCATTAAAGTTTCTCTGATTTCATGGTAAGAATGGATCATGGTATCCTCTAATCCAGAGTTCACCAATTCCAATTCTGAAGCACCTTTAACAATCATTAAACGGTGTTCTGCAGGAATGCTTTTACCGGTTAAACTTTCTAAAGTATTGATCAGATTCCTATTAGAGTTTTCTGCATAACGATTTTCCATACGGCCAAAGGCTACGTGAGAAAGGTTTTTCAACCACTCGAAATAAGATACAGTTACCCCACCAGCATTACAATACATATCAGGAATGATGATACCCCCCATTTCAGTGAATATCTCTTCTGCTTCAGGAGTACAAGGTCCATTCGCACCTTCAGCGATGATTTTCGCCTGGATATTTCTGATGTTATCTGAAGTGATCACATTTTCTAACGCAGCAGGAACCAGGATATCACATGGTTGCTCTAAGCCTTCCATTGAATTTTTAAACTCTTTAGCACCTGGGAAACCTAAGATAGATCCGGTTAATTTACGGTGTGCAAAAACTTCATCAATGTTCAATCCATTCTCATTGTAGATTGCGCCTTCGAACTCGCAAAGACCAACGATCGTAGCACCAAATTCAGCTAAAAACTTAGCGGAGTGGTAACCTACGTTTCCTAAACCTTGAACGATCACTCTTTTATCACCTAAACCAGCTTTAAAGCCAATTTTAGCCATATCTTCTGCTACAGTTACACATTCTCTGATGGCATAAGCTACCCCACGACCAGTCGCTTCTTTTCGTCCACGGATACCATGTAAAGCAATTGGCTTACCGGTAACGCAACCCAAAGCATCTAGCTGACCTGGATTCATGGTCATATAAGTATCTGCGATCCAACTCATTTCACGTTCACCCGATCCATAATCCGGAGCAGGAACGTCAATACCAGGACCGATAAAGTTCTTTTTGATTAATTCTGTGGTATAACGGCGGGTGATGTTTTCCAGCTCACCAACGGTATAGTTTTTAGGCGTGATTTTGATACCGCCTTTAGCTCCACCGAAAGGAACATTTACAATCGCACATTTGTACGTCATCAGGGCAGCTAGAGCCATCACCTCATCTTCATTCACCATCTCACTATAACGAATCCCCCCTTTGGTAGGGCTCATGTGATGAGAATGTTCTACACGCCATGCATCAATAACTTCAAAGCCATTTCCTCTACGGATTGGGAATTGAAAACGATACACACTGTTACAAGCTTTAATTTGGGTTAACAGACCTTCTGGATGAGAAGTAAATTGTGCGGCACTGTCAAAGTTTTTGCATACGTCTGCAAAAAAATTTGTCTCGTTTGCTGTATTAGCCATTCTTTGTTTTTTATGAATTGAATATAAGTTCTTATACTAATTACCTGCAAAATTGCAGTAAAAAAAACCATTTATGCAAATGGTAAATCACTTAGTGTAAGGCAAACACTACATCAAAACAAGCGCCAAAACAGTGCTCAAACGATTTAAAATAAGTTTTTAGCCGATTATTTCTTTTCTAACTTTTTTAATCTTTTTTCTATTGTAAACAGAAAGAAAAGCAAGCCCAGTAAAATTACGAGTACACAAGTCACTACAACATATATTTTATCAGAAGCATAAAGGCTGTCGCTAATGGTAGAACCACTTCCCTGCGCGAACAATTGCAGTGACAATAAGAACATTAAAAAGGTTGCTGTAAATTTTTTCATTAGTATATCATTTGAGTATTAAAAGGCCATGAAATGACCATTTCCTAATTATTTCGATAATTTATTACGCTCTAAATCACGGAGCCTGTAAAGGAGGTTGTAAATCCAGCAACCGATCAGAATCCAACCCAAACAAGCCGGGTAGAAAACCATTCTCATGCGGCTGTCCAGATCGTAAGCGTTAAAACCTGGATTACCACCATTCCCCGGGTGCAGTGAATCTGATAAACGTGGCAATACAAATAGCAAGACCACCATAATCGGGAAAGCAAAAATATTGTAAATGGCAGAAATTTTCGCTCTCTTTTGTTCTTCATCAATTGCATTACGAAGCACCAGATAAGCGAAATAAAGTAAGATGGCAATCGCAGCAAAGTTTTGTTTTACATCGAAACTCCAGGCTTGTCCCCAGGTAAATTTGGCCCAGATTGCACCGGTTACAATTCCTAGAAGGCCAAAGATCACCCCGGCATTTACACTTTCTACCGCTTTAATATCATCGGCAGGATCATTACTTCTCAATGATTTGATGCTGTAAAAGACTGAAATACTAAACAATACAATCATGCTAAACCACATGGGCACATGAAAATAAAGGTTTCGGATGCTCTCCCGAATAATTGGTAATTCAGGAGTTTTCATTAGAAAACCTGCAACGGTCGAATAAATCACCAATATTGCGCCTAATACTTTCCACCAGTTCTTATACATTGACATTAAATTTTGATCTCTTTAACTCTATTAATCGGTAAATGTAGCGAGAAATTTCTCTACTTCTGTTATAAACCAGCCGATGAACAGCGGTTACTTCGGTTTAAAGCAGGTTAAATGACTTGAGGCTTACGGAATATTAATCTCTCCAAAGGTAGGGAAACAACAAGACTGACACCGACATCACCAAGGCATTAATGATGAGCAATAGGCCGATTTCATCCAGACTCACACTTCGATCTAAACCATCCATTGCATTTTTTGTCAGTTTAATCAACACCACCAATACCGGAATGATGATTGGAAAACTCAAAATCGCCATTAACATCCCCCCGTTCCCGGCTTTAGAAGCAATCGCAGAAACCATGGTGAAAATCGTAGAAAAACTAAGACTTCCAAGTATTGCAGCCAGAAGGTATAAACCCAGATCCTGTGGACCAAAGTCGAAAACCAGGATATAAAAACCGAGTGCAATCACCGTAAGCACCATCATCAACAAGGCATTATAGATCGTTTTAGAAATAATCAGTGCTAAAGGGCTCGCTATGGTATAGATATAAACCTGTCTCCCCCTACTCTCTTGTAGAAAACTTTTAGAGACCGCATTGATAGAAGCAAAAAGCATAATGATCCAGAACAAAGCGTTTAAAGTGACCTTATCTGTACTCACAAAAGATAAAAAACAGACAAACACGGTAGAAACGACATATAAAAGCACACCGTTTAAAGCGTATTTGGAACGCCATTCTAACAACAATTCCTTTTTTATTAAATGTTTGATCTGTTCTGCTAAATTCATTCGGTCGCAAAGATAATTGTTAATCATCCGATTTACTAATGAGCAGGATAATTAAGTTCATAACCGGGAAAAACAGAAACCTTAGCGCAGCAATCCTGATTTTATACCTGATAAGTAATATACTTTTGAAAACTCCTTCCTTTCAGGAGGAAGATAAAATGCAATCCACATTGCGGAATCCCCCAGGTACTGAGGTAACTGGCAATTGGTTCATCCAGACGGTCTATAAATTTTAGACAATAATGCTCAAAATTATGGTCAATAAATTTAAACTGGTAGGCTGGACTAAACTGGTTCAGGTTGATGCGCAGATTGCCATTAGCCAATAAGATCAACAAATGATGTCCATTCATTGCACGCATAATATGTGGGTTCTTCTTCACCCACCTCGCCATACTCCTATTGAAGTCTAGCTCATCAATATCAACAAACTCTTGCGCTTCCATTTTATAATCAGGGCAATACTAACAAAAAAAACTAAAGCGTTAAAATTTTATACATTTGAATTGCAAATCTTTACCTCAGCATGCTTATGACCAGTTCCTATTGCAGTATTCTACAAAGTCCAATTGGCGCGATTTATATCTTTACTGATGAAGCAGCAGTCAACCGGATTACCTTTAAGGAAAGCGGTAGCCAAGGTCTTTCAGAAAACAAAATCAGTCAGCTTGCAGCAACACAGCTAAATGACTATTTTGAAGGAAATTTAACCGCCTTCAACTTGCCACTAAAACAACAGGGAACGGAATTCCAGCAAGGAGTATGGACCGCATTGCAAACCATAGCCTATGGCAATACCTGTTCTTATCTGGAGTTTTCAAAACAACAAAACAACGTATTGGCCATACGTGCCATCGCCGCTGCGAACGGAAAAAATAAGCTGGCCATCGTTATACCTTGCCACAGGGTGATTGGAAGCAATGGCAAACTGGTTGGTTATGCGGAAGAAGTATGGCGGAAGAAATGGCTGCTCGACCATGAAAGAGCCATCAGCAAAAAAGGACAAATGACGCTTAATTTTTAAACCTATGAACCCATACCTTGATATTATACTGAGAAGTCTCGCTGTTTATACTTTTATGTTGGTCGCCATTCGTTTAACAGGCAAAAAGGAACTTTCCCAACTGAATACCACCGATGTCGTCTTGATTTTACTGATCAGTAATGCAGTTCAAAATGCGATGGTTGGCAATAACACGAGTTTAGCCGGTGGTTTAGTGGCTGCTGCAGTTCTTTTTGCACTGAACTTCGCACTGAAGAAATTGATGTATAAAAACAAGAAATTCCGGGATATGCTTTCCGAGAAACCGGAAATTCTGATCCACAATGGCAAGTTGGATTTTGAGAAACTCGCCCGGCTAGACATTACCGACGATGAATTGAGAGAAGCCATGAGAGAGCATGGGGTAGAAAAGTTCAAAGAAGTGAAGCTCGCGATCTTTGAAGTAGATGGCAATATTAGCATCATTACCGGCTCTGATACACTAAAACACACCCAATACAAGCGGAAAAGAAAACAAAAAGCACTGGGTGGATTGAATTGAAATTGAGGTATAAAAAAAAATGAGCTGGTCTATGAAAACCAACTCATTTATATAGAAAAGCCTTTTAAAAGGTTATACCCCTACTTCTGGTGTAGCAGATGGGACCAATACCACTTTAGGTCTTCTTACTGTAATTAAAATCCCGGCTCCGACTACAATCACAAACCAGCCCCATTTCAATTTCACCATTCCTGCTGCAAGATTCACCATCTTTTTGAAGTGAAGAAAACCAAAAGAATCGTGGACTTTGAAATAAATACCAGCCAGCGAAATTGCAACCAATGCCATTACTGCCCAACCTGAAAACTTGATTAATCCTACCTTATTCGTAAAAGAACCCAATAAAGCAAGCACTACCAAGACATAAAAAGCGGTGGCCAAACGGGGATCAATATCAAAATAGTTCCAGTTTCCAATAATCGGTAAGCGCATCAACGGACATAATCCACCCGCAGCCATAACTGCTGCACCTATAACTCCCTGAATTTTCATTCTGATCTTATTGCTGCGTGTTAATACCCATTTTATCGGCAAAATGCGCGCAATAATCGCGTAGATCTTCCACAATTAATTTCTCACCCGTAGCTTTAAGGAAACTATCACCCATGGTTTGTAAAGTTTCATAAAAGAATCTTTTCATCTCATCTACAGGCATATCCTTAGTCCATAGATCGATGCGCATAGAATTCTTATAATTATGATCCCAAAGTGCTAACATCATCGATTTTACAGGTACCTGCTCTTTAGTAGCCGCATCTGTAGATTCCCAAAGGATATTGTCTGGTACATTATTGTCGTCTAATTCAACGGTAATTTTAATTTCTGCTTGTTTCATTTAATTTATGCTGACTTTTATAATAATAAATAAGAGAATGGTAAAAAGGATCACTGTACATTCAATAATCCAGATCTTTTTCAATTCAGGAATAAACTTCCTGAAAATCTGATCGGATACGAAAGCCACCACGGCAATAGCCAGACTAAAACCAATCAGAATTGGCTGTAGATCGATCACATGCGCATGAACAGGCGGTCTTTTCTCGAATAACAACACCACTGCTATCGTTATAAAGATGGCAGAAATGATATTAAGTGGGGTCAGTTTTACTTTCAATTCCCTTGTTTTACTTTTTGTTTTTGAATTTCTTTGACTTCCAGGCAGGAGTTTTATTTTTCATTTTCTCTCTTTCTGAAGCTGCAATCGCCGCGGCGTGTTTCTTCTCATGGAAAGCTCCTTTAAAGTCAGGATCTTCCTTACGTTTCTGGTCGTCAATTGATCTGGCAATTGCCTGACGTTCTTCATATGGTGTCTCTTCCACAAAAACATCCGCAGGCAAAGGTAACACAGGAATCTGTTGTCTGATCAACTTCTCTATTTTCTCAATGTAATATTTTTCTGCAGGCGTAGCGAAAGTCAAGGCATCACCCTTGGCATAAGCCCTACCAGTACGGCCAATACGGTGTACATAATCTTCAATAATGATTGGTACATCGAAATTGATCACATGACTCACCTCAGAAACGTCAATTCCTCTGGAAGCCACATCTGTAGCCACCAATACCCTGATATTTCCTTCTTTAAAGCTGTTGATCGAGTTGATCCTGGTATTTTGACCTTTATTGGCGTGAATAACCCTTACTGCTTCCTCGCCAAATCTACGTACGATAAAGCTAAAGATATTGTCCGCAACCGTCTTGGTTTTACAGAAAATGATTAGTCTTTTAAACTCCTCATCATTTTTGAGCAGGTGCTGTAATAAATTGATCTTTGTTTTGAAATTGGGAACCTCATACAGCTTCTGCGTAACCGTTTGCGCAGGCGTAGCTTGCATACCGATCTCAATAACAGTTGGGTGCTTCAGAAAGTCGCCCGCAATTTTCTGTACCAGATCGCTCATCGTTGCAGAGAATAATAAATTCTGACGACGGCGAGGTACCACTTCTAGAATACGGTGAATAGAGCCAATAAAGCCCATATCCATCATTTTATCCGCTTCATCCAACACCAAAAACTTAAGGTATTGCGTATTGATGTGATTGGCTAAATAAATATCTAAAAATCTTCCCGGAGTAGCCACAATAATGTCTACACCCGCTTTAATCTGTTCGATTTGTGTTTTTGGACCGATACCGCCGAAAACGACAACGGTACGTAAGTCTGTATATTTAGAGAAAATTTTGACATGTTCTGTGATCTGCATCGCCAACTCTCTGGTTGGTGCAAGGATCAAGGCTCTTGGCGCAACGCCCTGAGCATATTTTAATTGCATCAGGATCGGTAAAACATAAGCCGCTGTTTTTCCGGTTCCAGTCTCGGCAATACCGAATATATCCTGTCCTGATAAAACAGGTGCAATTGCTTTTTCTTGTATAGGTGTGGCAACAGTAAACCCTGCATCAGCTACAGCATTTAAAATCTGTCGATTAAGGTTAAACTCTTCAAATGTTTTGGGCATTTTGCAAAGATACTATTATTTATAGGATCAAGCTCAACGTATTATTTATGATAGCGATTGTTTTAAAAAATCTTAAATAATGTACTTTTATCTATATAACTAACGAACCACATGCAAAAACAACAAAAAAAGCTGTTTAGCGCAATATTTCCTGCTGCTCTGGCATTATTAATCGGCGGAACAACTTGCGTAAATGCCCAGGATTTATACCTACCTAGAAATATTAAAATGGCTTATGAAAAAGGAAGCCGGTCTAAAGACGGAAAGCCAGGAAAAAACTACTGGCAAAATAAAGGCAAATATGACATGACCATCAGTGTAGATCCTGCCAGTAAAATCGTCAGTGGTTCAGAAACCATAAAATATACCAATCATAGTCCGGATACCTTGCGACGAATTGCGATTAGGTTTGTCAATAACCTCCATAAACCCACTTCTCCACGTGCCAATCAAGTCAGCAAAGACTTTTTAAGCGAAGGCCTGACCATCAGTTCTTTCCAAATTGATCAAGAAAAGTATAATGTCAAGACTGAAAATTGGGAAACGGTAGCAGGTGTTAAACTAAAAAAACCATTAAACCCTGGACAGACAGCCGAGCTGAACATCAACTGGTCCTACCCACTATCAAAAGAAAGCGGCAGAGAAGGTCAGCTCGACAGCAGCACTTTTTTTGTAGCTTACGCTTTCCCGAGAGTTTCCGTTTATGACGACTACAATGGCTGGGATTATATCCCACATACCGATAGAGCCGAGTTTTACAATGATTTCAACGATTACCGATTGACTGTAAAAGCACCGAAAAATTTCGTCGTATGGGCTACCGGCGACCTACAAAATCCAGATGCAGTACTACAACCTGTCTTTGCCGAAAGATTGAAAAAGTCTTATACCAGTGATGCTGTAGCTCCGATTGCCAATGCAGAAGAAATGGCGAAAGGCTTGGTTACCCAACAAAATGACTGGAACAGTTGGATATTTACTGCTGATCACATCACAGATGTGACTTTTGCCTTGAGCAACCATTATTTATGGGATGCCGGCAGTGTAGTGGTAGATGCTAAAACAGGTAGAAGAGCCAGTGCCCAGGCCGCTTATGATGCCAAAGCACCTGATTTCCCCAAAGCAGTAGACTGGACCAAACAATCCTTATCCTGGTTTTCGAACAACTGGCCTGGTGTAGCTTATCCATTTTCAAAAATGACCGCGGTACAGGGCTTTGCGGACATGGAATACCCGATGATGATCAACGACTCGACCACCCCAGACATGGAATTCTCGCAATTCGTATTGAACCATGAAGTGGCACATACTTATTTCCCTTTTTACATGGGGACCAATGAAACCAGGTATGCGCATATGGATGAAGGTTGGGCCACCACACTCGAATACCTGATCTCCACCGCACAACTTGGAAAAGAAAAAGCAGATGCAAACTTTAAAAGATTCCGCGTGAATAACTGGATTAATGATCCTTCAACCGAAGAAGATCAGCCCATCATCACCCTTTCTACACAAGTATCCGGTCCCGGTTACGGCAATAATGCCTATGTAAAACCATCCCTAGCCTACCTTGCTTTAAAAGACATGCTTGGCGATGTAAATTTCAAAAAGTACCTACACGCCTATATGGAGCGCTGGAATGGTAAACATCCTATCCCATGGGACTTCTTTTACACTTTCAACAATGTATCCGGGCAAAACCTGAACTGGTACTGGAACAACTGGTTTTTTAGCAACAACTACATTGACCTGGTGATTAAACAAGTTTCCAATAAAGGACTCGTGTACCAGATTAAACTAGATAATGTTGGTGGATTTGCCATTCCATTTGATGTAAAATTGAAATATAAAGATGGGACTACCAAGGTGATTCACCAAACTTCTGCCATCTGGAAAGCCAATCAAAAATCGGCAGTCGTTACACTAAATGCAAAGCAAGGTTTAGCCGAAATTCTGGTTGACGGTGGAATATTTATGGATGCTACCCCCGCAGACAACATCTGGAAGGGCAAATAACGTTTTTTTTATTTAAGTTTGAAGGCATGAACACCATTCTGATAAAAGCGGCCTCAGTGGTAAACGAAGGCCAAATCTTTGTTGCTGACGTACTCATTAAAGAGGGATTTATTGTAAAAATTGCACCGAATATCCAAGCGGAAGGCGCAAAAGAAATCAATGCAGAGGGCTTGCACCTCTTCCCAGGAATGATCGATGATCAGGTACATTTTAGAGAACCCGGACTAACGGATAAAGCGGATATATTTTCTGAAAGTATGGCTGCCGTTGCCGGAGGGATCACTTCCTTCATGGAAATGCCCAATACCGTTCCAAATACATTAAGTCAGCAATTATTGGCTGATAAATATAAAATTGCCTCGGAAGTTTCTCTAGCGAATTACTCCTTTTTCATGGGTGCTTCCAATGATAACCTGGATGAAGTATTGAAAACTGATCCTAAAAACGTTTGCGGGATTAAGGTATTCATGGGTTCTTCTACCGGGAATATGTTGGTAGACAATGCCACGGTTTTGGAGAACATTTTCAAAGATGCTCCTATGTTGGTGGCCACCCATTGTGAAGATGAAAAAACCATCAGAGAGAACATGGCGCGCTACAAAGCACAATATGGCGATAACATCACCATAGACATGCACCCACTTATCAGAAGTGCTGAAGCTTGTTATATTTCTTCTTCCATGGCAGTTGAACTGGCTAAAAAACACCAGACACGCTTACACATCCTACACATTTCTACAGCTAAGGAAGTGGCACTTTTTGACAACATTACGCCACTAAAAGATAAAAAAATCACTGCAGAGGCCTGCATACATCACCTTTGGTTCGACGATAGAGATTATGCCACAAAAGGCAACTGGATCAAATGGAATCCAGCAGTAAAAACAGAGCAGGATAAAGATGCGATCCTAAAAGGTGTATTAGATGGCCATATCGACATCATTGCTACGGATCATGCCCCACATACCATTGCAGAAAAAGAGCAACCTTACTTACAAGCCCCTTCTGGTGGCCCATTGGTACAACATGCACTTTCTGCCTTATTGGAAATGTACCATCAAAAGAAAATCACTCTGGAACAGATTGCAGAAAAAACAGCACACAATGTGGCTACTTGTTTCCAGGTAGACAGAAGAGGTTTCATTAGAGAAGGTTACTGGGCAGATTTAGTATTGGTAAACCTGAATGATCCGGTTAAAGTGACCCGAGCAAACCTTTGGTACAAATGCGGTTGGTCACCTTTTGAAGGCCAAACCTTCCAGTCTGAAATTACACATACCTTCATCTCTGGAAACCTGGCTTATCAAAAAGGTAGCTTTATGACCAATGAAAAAGGAAAAAGACTAGCCTTTAACAGGTAATGAGATTAATGGACAAACCTAGATTTAAACAGTTTGTCCTGCTGTTCAGTCTGTCGGGAATTGTATTTCTTGCCGGACTGAGCAGCAATTTTATAGAAAAATACTATTCCAATGGCCTTTATCAGGTCAGCTCTGTGATCCAACGCTGGATCAGTTCATTATTCCCTTTTGCAGTTGGGGATTTCCTCTACCTTCTGCTTGTTTTATACTGTTTAAGGAGCCTGTATTTGTTTTTCAAAAAGCTCTTTCAAAAGAAACTAACCAAAGCAGACTGGTTCAATATTCCATTACAACTGGTTAATTTTGGCTTGATCTTATACCTGGTCTTTAAAATTTTATGGGGATTAAACTACTCCCGCCCTTCCATCACCAAGCAACTAGGAATATCCAATGAAAAGTACAATACCGAGGAACTGGTCTTATTGGGCGAATATTTTATAGATCAGCTCAATGGTTTACAGTCGATTAAAAAAGAGCGTTATGACCTCAATCAACTGAAAGCAACAGCAAAAACTTCCTATGATAGTCTCCGGAAAACCAATGCTTTTTTCCAGTACCCTGTAGTTTCGGTAAAGTCGGTATTGAACAGCTGGGTAGTCACCAAAATAGGTATTGAAGGCTATTACAACCCGGTATCTGGCGAAGCCAATGTGAATATGCGTCTCCCAACAACATCGCTCCCATTTGTCACCTGCCATGAGATTGCCCATCAATTGGGTATTGGTAGAGAGGATGAAGCCAACTTGATCGGATACCTCGTGGCCATCCACAGTACCGATAAAAATTTCCAGTATTCCGCGGCCTATAATATGCTGCGAAGTATTCTTTTTGAGATCAAAATTAAGTCTCCCGACGACTATCAGCGCTTATATGAGACCATAAATCCGGTTACTTTAAACGATTTCAATATAGAAAGGGCTTTCTGGAAAAAATATAACAGCGATATGTATGGCTATATGGATGTGGCTCTAGACAGCTTTTTAAAGCTCAATAACCAGAAAAAAGGGACTGACAGCTACCAGGATATCGTACTATGGTTGTATAATATCCATAAAAAGGAGCTGATTCTACGTCAGAAGGATAAAACATTACAACCTTAAAACAAAAAAAGAACAAAACATTCCTAAATTTGCCTCACTATGGCAAAGATATCCATTAACCTCGCAACAGGTTCCTTACAGAAAGAAGAAATCATCGTCGGCATTGACCTTGGTACAACCAACAGTCTGGTGGCCTTTATCAACCCCGACAAAAACCCGATGGTCATTAATGACACCGGAAAAGGTGTATTGGTACCATCAATCGTGCATTTTAATGCAAATGGCGATGCAGTTGTAGGAAATGAAGCCAAAGAATTTTTAATCAGCGATCCCTCAAACACCATATTTTCGGTTAAAAGACTATTAGGTAGATCATATAAAGATGTTGCCGCTCATCAGGATACTTTCTCTTATAAAATCATAGATGACGAAAATGATGCTTTGGTAAAGATCAAAGCTGGTGATAAATTCTACACACCAATAGAGCTTTCTGCAGAGATCCTGAAAGAACTAAAAGCAAGAGCTGAACATGCCTTAAAAACACCGGTAAACCGCGCGGTAATTACCGTTCCAGCTTACTTTAATGATAGTCAAAGACAAGCAACCCGTGATGCGGGTAGATTGGCAGGTCTGGACGTGTTGAGGATTGTGAACGAACCTACCGCAGCCAGTCTGGCTTATGGTATCGGTTTAGATCCTACTCAACAAAAAACCATTGCCGTATATGATCTTGGTGGGGGAACGTTTGACGTTTCCATCTTATCGATTCAAAACGGAATCTTCGAGGTATTGGCAACCAACGGGAATACCTTTTTAGGAGGTGATGATTTTGACCGTGCCATTGTTCACCATTGGATAGAAAAAAACAAACTTGATTCCGCTGCTTTATCAGCAGATCAAGGCTTGATGCAATCTTTAAGACTAAAAGCAGAAGAAGCTAAAAAAGCCTTAAGTACTCAGAATCTTTTCAATGAAAAGATCGGAGAAATCTGGTGTACTTTAGATAAACAAACCTTTGAAGAATTGATTTCTTCTAAAGTTGCAGAGACTTTAGATGCTTGTAAACAAGCCCTGAGCGATGCGAATCTGACGGTAAAAGAAATTGACGAAGTGGTACTGGTTGGTGGTTCTACACGTACGCCTTATGTCAAGGCAAAAGTGGCTGAGTTCTTCAACTCTACCCCACATGACCAGATTAATCCGGACGAAGTAGTTGCATTGGGCGCTGCAATTCAAGCAGACATCCTTGCAGGAAACCGCTCAGACATCCTTTTACTAGATGTAACACCCTTGTCTCTTGGTATTGAAACCATGGGCGGACTGATGGACGTGATTATCCCTAGAAACGCAAAAGTACCTACTAAAGCAGGCAGACAATACACGACTTCTATTGACGGACAGGTAAACATGAAAATTTCTGTTTTTCAGGGAGAACGTGACCTGGTAAAAGAAAACAGGAAACTGGCCGAGTTTGACTTGAGAGGAATCCCAGCCATGCCAGCAGGATTACCAAAAGTAGACATCAACTTTATGTTGAATGCCGATGGAATTCTAACTGTTCAAGCCATAGAACTTCGTTCTGGTGTAAAACAGGAAATCGACATTACCCCTAGTTATGGTCTTACTGATGATACTGTAGAAAAAATGCTGATTGATAGCATTACCCATGCAAAAAGTGATGTAGAGCAACGCATGTTGATTGAAGCGAGAAGTGAAGGCGAGCAATTGGTTTATACTGCAGAACGTTTCCTTGAAAAACATGGAAACTTCTTAACCACACAAGAAATTACAGACACCAAAACTTATATTGAATCGCTGAAAAGCGCATTGGCTACCGCTGAAAAAGATACCATTTTGAAAAAAGCGGATGAGCTCAATGAATTTACCCGACCATTTGCCGAAAGGGTGATGGACATGGCCGTTTCTTCTGCCATGAAAGGAAAAAGCATCGAAGAATAACCACATAATCGGTTATTATACAGAACTTGACAGGGATGAATCGTGTATTTATCCCTGTTTTGCTTTTCAGCCTGTTGATATTGTGTTCCTCCTGGGGATTTTATGCGCATCAACGCATCAATTACCTGGCTGTTTTTACGCTCCATAACGGCCTCAATACTTTTTACAAGGCAAACATCAATTACCTCAGTGAACATGCAGTAGACGCAGACAAACGCCGTTATGCCGACACAGCAGAAGCCCCCAGACATTACCTCGATGTAGAGTGTTATGAAACCAATATCGACAGCATCCCCAGAAAGTGGAATGATGCGCTTAAAAAGTATGGTGCTAAAAAACTACAGACCAATGGGACCTTACCCTGGCAAATTCAGAAATCTTATTTTAAACTCGTCCGGGCCTTTACAGAACAGGATTCCCTGAAAATACTGATTTATTCTGCCTACCTCGGACACTACATTTCCGATGCGCATGTCCCGCTCCACACCACGCAAAACCACAACGGCCAACTGACCAACCAGCATGGCATCCATGCTTTTTGGGAAAGTCGCTTACCGGAATTGTTTGCATCCCGGTATAATTTCCAGGTTGGGAAGGCCATTTATATGGAGGATCCTTTGAAAGCAGCCTGGAAGATGGTTAGTAATAGTCACCGGTTATTAGACAGCGTACTGGCTATGGAAATGAAAGTAAGTTTAAGTACACCAGGAAGGAAGAAATACAGCTTTTCAAAGCGACAGCAATTGTTGATCCGGCAGTATTCCCTACTTTATTCAACGGCCTATCATCTGGAAATGAACCAAATGGTGGAGCGACAAATGCGGGCAGCCATCCATGCCACCGGGAGTTTCTGGTATTCTGCCTGGATTGACGCCGGACAACCGACCTTAAAAAATATGCCTAAAAAAAACGCAGCTTCAAGTCTGGTTAAAGAGCTTGAAGCTGCGCCACTGCCCAAAGATCAAGGGCTTATTATTGGTAGAGAACCGAATTAATCCTTCAAAATATCTTTAGGTTTGATTCTGCTTTTAATCGCAGCATAAATTACCGGACCAAAGGTTACGACAGCAATTGTAATGATCACAATTGAAAAGTTATCTCTGATGATTGGAATTTGTCCAAGCAAGAAGCCAGCAAATAATAAACTGAAAATCCAGCCAATACCACCCACTACATTATAATAGGTAAATCTGCCGAAAGGCATTTTTGCTACCCCTGCAACGAATGGTGCGATGGTTCTGAAAATTGGCAGGAAACGGCTAAAAATGATCGCTTTACCACCGTGTTTCTCAAAAAACTCATGAGATTTATTGTAGTATTCCAGTTTAAGGATTTTATTTCCTTCTTTAAATACTTTAATGCCAAAAAAGCTACCCAATCGGTAATTCAAACTATTACCTGCAATTGCGGCGATAGTGAGGAGTAAGAACATGATCCAAATGTCAAGGCCGGTTCCGCCTTTTGCGATCAATGCACCAACGGCAAACAGCATCGAGTCACCTGGTAAAAATGGCGTCACGACAAATCCGGTTTCCGCGAAAATGATCAAGAATAAAATAAGATAAGTCCATGTTTTATAATCGCTTACCAACTGCACTAAAGCTTTATCGGTATGCAATATAAAATCTACTAGTTGTGATAAAAGTTCCAAATCGTATAGTTTAAGCCCAAAATTAAGAATAACATGTTAATAAACCTGCTATTTTCAATTTTAGTAGTCAATAATTAGTTAGCTGTGACAGAATAAATTCCGTGGTTCTTTTGGGAATTTGACAAAAAGAAGGCCTGATAAAATACCAGGCCTCTCATTATACTTTAAGATAATTCTAGTTGTAGTTGTTCAGCATTACTGGCATCACCAACATCAGAACATCTTCATTCTCGTCATTTGTGTGTGGGATCAATAATCCAGCACGGTTTGGTGTAGAAAGTTCTAATGTCACTTCTTCACCGCTCAGGTTGCTCAGCATCTCGATTAGGAAACGGGCATTGAAACCAATTTCTAAATCTTCACCTTCATACTGGCAGCTCAAACGCTCATGCGCTTCATTGGCGAAATCTAAATCTTCAGAAGAGATATTCAACTCAGAACCATTGATTTTTAAACGTACCTGGTGTGTAGTTTTGTTGGCAAAAATTACCACCCTACGTAAGGTATTCAAAAACAAAGCACGGTCAATAATCAGTTTATTAGGGTTATTCGCAGGAATTACCGCTTCATAATCTGGGTAACGCTCATCGATCAGGCGACAAACCAAATTGATGTTTTCAAATTTAAAGAAAGCGCTGGTTGCGTTATAATCCACAGACACATTCACATCTGTTGAAGGAAGTGCTGCTTTTAATAAAGTCAATGCTTTTTTAGGAAGGATGAACGAAGATGCTTTTTCACCTTTGCTGTCCATTCTTCTATATCTTACCAATTTATGAGCATCAGTAGCTACGAAAGTGATGTGTTGCTCAGATAATTGGCAATAAACCCCTGTCATTGCCGGACGCAACTCATCGCTGCTCACTGCAAAAATGGTTTTGGTAATTGCTTCAGTCAATACGGAAGCAGGGAGGTTTACCGATGAAGCATTTTCTACTACCGGAATTTTAGGGAAATCGTCCCCATTTTCTCCGCTTAGTTTATATTTACCGTCGCCTGCGCTGATTTCAATAGAGAACGTGTTGTCATCAATATTGAAAGAGATCGGCTGATCTGGTAATGTTTTTAAAGTGTCTAAAAGTATTTTTGCTGGCACAGCTACTTTTCCGCCTTCCTTAGACTCAACCGGTAAAGAGGTGGTCATGCTGGTTTGTAAATCAGTAGCAGAGATGGTTAAACTTCCATCTTTAATTTCAAAAAGGAAATTCTCCAATATCGGCAATACAGTACTGCTGCTTGAGGCACCGTTTACTGTTTGCAAATGTTTTAATAACGTTGATGTGGATACAATAAATCTCATAGTATGATCTTGTCAGTTCTCAAAAATATAAAAATTACCTCGCATACTTATGCTTGCGGTAATAATGTTGAAAAATTGCGAACGATATTAACAATAATAAGGGCAAGACCATATTGATCAATTGCCATTGTAGTTTTTCTGTGCGCAGCTTAGCCTTATCCAACAGTCTGATCTTAACCTCTTTATTCCTCAAAGCGATTAAATGATTGTCATTTGACAGGTAATCTGCGATATTTAAGAGCAAAGCTTTATTTCCATAATTTTTTTGTGTGTATCTGTCAAAGCCCAATGGAAATGCCGAACCGTCCTTACTGCTGATTTGATTTTTGAAGACATCTCCGTCCCCGATCACGATCATTTTTGTCGGTATGCTAACAGCCGGTAGCGAATAGCTTCCAGTGATCCCTGCCGGGACAGAGCGGTTCAAAAATACCGAAGGAAAAGTTCCTTCAATCAACACGCCCAAAGCCTGAGGTACGCTTGCATAAGCGCGAGGATCGGGTTGTTCTGCTACCATTTGTAGCGACAATAATTTAGGGGCGTTGAAAATTTTATTAAATGGAGAAGAGTGCAGAATAACCGTTTTCTTCAAACCTTTTACGGCGATCGTATCTACAGTACTTACAAACTCTCCCCTGACCACATCAATATTTTTAACGAGATTGTGTGAAGTATCGGGCTGCATTAAAGGATAATAAACCCATGGTGCCATTTCTATTTGTCCATTTCCGCCCATGCTTAATGGAATTTCCGCACAATTGGCATCGGCAATCAGGTTGTAATTTATCCTTGCTCCGTACATGAATAACATGTCGTCCAGGTTTAGCTTTTTATTGAAAGCCAGTTGTTCTCCGGAACCCTTTAAACTATCCAGATCGGCACTTACCTGATCAATTGCCCAGACTACCCTGCCACCTTTCATCACAAAGTAATTAATCTTATATTTTTCAGCCTCTGTAAATTCTTGTTGGGGCTTGGCAATGATCAAGGTTTTCAATTTATCCAATCCCGCAGCATCGATGGTATTCAGGTTTACCCTTCCCACTTCATAGCTATCAGACAAACTGGTAATCGCATCATTTAACATCAGATCAGAAAGTTCTCCATTGCCTTCCGTAAAACCAATCCTTGGGTGATCCGCAGAAAGCACTTGTTGAATTGCGGAAGTAAACAGGTATTCCAGATTCTGAATCGAGTTATTGATGTTCTCTTCATAACCACCAGTAGCGCCCAGATTCTGTAATAACTTGACCGGTAATTGTCTATCGGAGCTTTCGAGCATGGCCATAGGAAAGACCATTTTCTGAGCAAATCCAGCATCATTTTTAATGTTGATGGTGGTTGGTTCAATTCCTGCCTCGTATAAATGATTGATTACGGTATCCTGATCTGCAATGGAAAGTCCGGAAATCGGGTCTTTAAAAATCACTTTAATTTCCTGTCCGGATTCCGCTTTATAATCTGCAAGCAAGTCTTTTGTGGCATTTCTTAACCTTTTAAAAGGAGCAGGCAGATCCCCATCTAAAAATACCGTAATGGTGATGGGCTGTTTAATACCTTTGAGGATCTCCTTTGATTTTGCGCTTAGGGTATATCGTTTTTCTTTGGTAAAATCAATTCTGGTATAAAAATACTGAGCAAGAATGTTGACTAAAACCAACCCAATAATGAAAACAGCGATATTCCGTATTTTATGTTGCTTAATTACCATTTTCTACCCCCGATCACCAGTTTAGTTAGCCCTAGAAAGGCAGCAATAAAAGTCAGGAAATAAACAAGGTCACGAGTATCCAATACCCCTCTGCTCAAGGATTGATAATGTTCGTTGACGCTTAGATTGAGTAATATATTTTCGATCGAACGAAAGCTGAAGATCTGACTCATTGCCTCGAATCCGCTATAAGCGAAGAAACAAAGGAATACAGACAACGCAAAAGCCACCACCTGATTTTTGGTCAGCGAAGAGGCAAAAATGCCAATAGAGACAAAAGCTGCGCCTAATAACATTAAACCTATATAAGAGCCAATAATAGCTCCTGTATCAATATTCCCTGTTGGCAAGGCCAATGCGGAGATTGAATAAGAATAGATTAGCGTAGGTATCAATGCAAAAACAACCAGCACAAAACAGGCGAGGTATTTAGCAAAAATAATCTGCCAATCACTCAGTGGTCGCGTAGCTAGTAAAATATAAGTACCTTCCCTCCTTTCTTCTGCAAAGGAACGCATGGTTATCGCGGGTATAAGAAAAAGGAACAAAAAAGGCGCAAGTCCGAAGAACCCGCTGAGCTCTGCATACCCATAATCCAGGATCGAAGTATCTGGAAAAAACCATAATAATAAGCCGGAAGCCAGCAAAAATACACCGATGGTGATATAGGCCATCAATGAATTCAATAAACTAAATAACTCTCTTTTAAATACCGCGTACATTCATTTGGATTAACGATGCCGAAGTTAGAAAATTTAAAGATAACCCATGTTATTTTTCTAATGGTAGCTTAGTATGGAGTTCGGGCTGATGTCCAGATGTCTCGCAATTGTGTTCCGCATTGATCCATACTTACATCGGCTTTACCGGGTTCTTAATAGGGCTTTTGGTCCTATCAGGGACCTATCAACGCCCTAGATCAGCCCTATTGATACCGAAGAAGATGTAACCTCAACCCGAACACCTATCTAATTCATCTTAAACGCTGAACATATTTCATTTGAGCAGAAACATATAGGTATAAAAAAACAGCAAAGCCTTCCAATAAATTGGAAGGCTTTGCTTTGCTTATGTTAGCAGGGAATAAAATTTTAAAAATTACAAACCGAAGTTAAATGCAGCTCTGATACCAAAGAAAGAAGCGGTACCATTGTTAGACCATCCCTCATAACGTCCACCTAAATCAACAGATGCTTTATCCGATACTGGGAATTCAACACCTATACCTGGAGAATACACGAATGCAGTTCCGCTATTATTGCTACCTGTTGCAAATGAAGCACCTAGCTCACCGTTTACATAAAAATTCTCGGCAAGGAAATATCTGGCACCCGCTTTAACAGGAATAAATCCAGAATTCACTTTTCCAACAAAAGGTAAATCTTTAGATTGAAAATTAATATAACCAGCACTTCCTGTTAAATTCAAATTTGGGGCAACTGGATGCTGATAATTTAATGATCCACCATAACCGAAGTTCTGGAAGTCACCAAAATTTCCAACTGGAAATGCAAATTCTGCACCTATACCTAACTTAGGGCCATTCATAGCAGGATCTTTCTTTTGAGCATTCACGTTTGAGAATGCAAAAATACCTGCGATCGCTGTTAGTAAAAATACTTTTTTCATGTGTTTAAGTTTAATTCTTATTTGTGATATAAAATCAACAGATAAATACAAAAACTTGGCCAATGGCTATAAACACTTAAAAAAAACTAAATCATGATGTCAATTTTCTAAAAATATCCTCTAAAGAAGTCAGTTGGTGTTCTTTTTTGAGTTCAATAATAGGCGAATTTGCTACAATACGGCCTTTATCGATGATAATCACTTCCTCACAAAGCGCTTCAACTTCCTGCATAATGTGCGTAGAAATGATCACGGTCTTGTTTTTACCCAATTGTTTGATCAGCTCTCTAATTTCGACCAACTGGTTTGGGTCTAGTCCAGAAGTAGGTTCGTCTAAAATCAGGACCTTCGGATCATGAATGATTGCTTGTGCTAGACCTACCCTTTGTTTATACCCCTTGGAGAGCATGGCAATCTTCTTATGTTGTTCCGCCGCCAGACCGACCTTTTCAATGGTATCCTTTACCCGCTGTTTTGCATCTTTCAGTTGATAAGTATTGGCCACAAACAATAAAAACTCCTGCACATACATATCGGTATATAGCGGTGTATTTTCTGGCAGATAGCCCATCACCTTTCTGAGTTCGATCGACTGTGTCTCTACATCAAAGCCACATATACTGGCAGTACCTGAACTTGGTTTCAGATAGCTCGTCAACATCCGCATCGTGGTTGATTTTCCTGCTCCGTTAGGGCCAAGAAAACCTAAAATCCTGCCTGGTTTAGCTTCAAAACTAATTCCATCTACTGCCTTTTGTTTGTAGAAGTGCTTGCTGAGTGAATTTACGTGGATGCTCAATTTATTTTACCTTTTTTACGTGTGAAGAACGAATCTTTTTATCTTTTCTATACTGATCAAATTCTTTTCCTGCCAATGCTAAATTATCGGTAGAGATCATATCCGCACCAGCTTCCAGATATCCATAATAATATTTACCATTTGGCCTGGCTAAAGAGCGTTTGTCTAAGTTGCCCATGGTGCCCATGATACAAGTAATCCCGTTTTCATGTAAGTTCTTAAAAACTTTTTGTTCCGGAAGGGAAGTTCCAACAAAAGCCACAATCCTGTTGTTTGGTACCCCTTTGCCATTTAACCTTGCTAAATCTGTATCATACTTTACAGAAGCAGAAATCATCAGATCAGGTGCAAGACGGTGTACTTCTACCGCTTGATTGTCGTTGTAAGTGATTACAATGGAATTGGACTCCGATTTCGTTTTACGTACTTCGTCGATGATTTTCGCAAAAGGAACGCCCTTCTTGACATCGATGGTAAACAGTACCTTTCCTTTCCCCCAGGTCAGCACTTCGTTTAAAGTAGGGATTTTATATGGTGTTAAAGTTCCGAAATCATCTTTCAACTGCAGTTTTTGCAATTCTGCATAAGTATAATTTCCAATCATTCCTGTACCATTACTGGTCCTGTCTAAGCGATCATCGTGCATAATCACCAATACAGAATCTTTACTCAAGGCAACATCAAACTCGATCACTACCGGTTGGTATTTAGTTGCATTTTGAAAGGTAGCGATACAGTTTTCAGGAAATCCTGCCATTGGCCCTCCTCTATGTGCTGAGATCAGCGGGTAACCTGGTGTTTTTCTATTTAAAAATGACCTTAATTCTTCGCCATTGCTAAAAGAAATATAGTTTTTCGTTTGTCCTGTGCAAGATACGGCAAGCATTAGGAAGCTTACCAGAAGCAGATTAAATTGTTTCATGTTCAAAAGTAGGAATTTAGGCCCTATATATATTTGTTAATCTTCTATATTTGCATCATTATGGCAAAGAACACTAACGACGAACAATTTAAAAATGTAATATCACATGCCAAGGAATACGGATTCGTATTTCAAAGTAGCGAGATTTATGACGGACTAAGTGCGGTTTATGACTACGGACAATTAGGCTCGGAATTAAAGAATAACATTAAAACTTATTGGTGGAAATCCATGGTTCAGATGCATGAGAACATTGTAGGAATCGATTCTGCAATCTTTATGCACCCGAAAGTATGGAAAGCCAGCGGACACGTTGACGGCTTTAGCGATCCTATGATCGACAATAAAGACTCGAAAAAACGCTACCGTGCTGACCAGTTGTTAGAAGATAAAATTGCCCGTTACGAAAAAGACGGTAAAACTGATAAAGCTGCAAAATTGCAAGCTGATATGGATGATGCATTAACAGCTGATGATCTTCCACGCTTAAAACTACTGATCGAGGAGCATGAAATTGCTTGTCCGGTGAGTGGTACAAAAAATTGGACTGATGTACGTCAGTTTAACCTGATGTTCAGCACGCAGTTTGGTGCAATGGCAGAAGGAGCTGAAGAAGTATATTTACGTCCGGAAACCGCACAAGGTATTTTTGTAAACTTTTTAAATGTGCAAAAATCAGGAAGAATGAAAATTCCTTTCGGGATCGCACAAATTGGTAAAGCATTCAGAAATGAGGTAATTGCACGTCAGTTCATCATGAGAATGCGTGAATTCGAACAAATGGAGATGCAATTCTTTGTTCGTCCGGGTGAAGATGCAAAATGGTTTGCTTACTGGAAAGAAGCACGTCTAAAATGGCACCAGGCTTTAGGTACAGCTCCTGAAAAATACCGTTTCCATGACCATGTGAAATTAGCACATTATGCAAATGCTGCTACAGACATTGAATTTGAATTCCCATTCGGATTTAAAGAAGTAGAAGGTATCCACAGTCGTACAGATTTCGATTTAACACAACACCAGACTTTCTCTGGTAAGAAAATGCAATATTTCGATGCTGAACTAAACGAAGAAGGTAAACCTTACGGAAATTATGTTCCTTACGTAATCGAAACTTCAATTGGTTTAGACCGTATGTTCTTGTTAACAATGATCAATGCTTTCGAAGAGCAGGATTTGAGTACGGAAGAAAAACAAGACAGCAGAACTTTACTACGCTTACACCCTTGCTTAGCACCGGTTAAAGTGGCGATCTTCCCATTGACGAAGAAAGACGGTTTGCCAGAAAAAGCAAGAGAAATCATGAACAGTCTGAAACTTGATTTCAACTGCGTTTATGAAGAAAAAGATGCAATTGGTAAACGCTACCGCAGACAAGATGCGATTGGTACTCCATTCTGCTTAACTGTAGATCACCAGACTTTAGAAGACAATACCGTAACTATCCGTCACCGTGATTCGATGGAGCAGCAAAGGATTGACATTAAAGACCTGGAAGAACTAATCTCTAGTAGAGTTAGCTGGAAAAACCTTTTAAGATAAGAAGATCAAAATAGATAAGAAAGCCCTGCAATGATACTTGCAGGGCTTTTTCTTTTTTAATAAACTAAGCCAGTGTCCGTTTCCTCAAGCTATATAAGCGTGCATAACAAATGCTACTGTAGAAAGCCCATAGCAAGATTAGGTGTAGCAATAGTTTTGGGTTTTCCCATATACTTGCCCCGGATTGCACTACAGCCGTATACAGCTGAATAAAAGGAGTTGTTGGCAATAACATCGATAACCATTGCATTGGCAATGGTAAAGACTCAAATGGCCAGGAATACCCGGTAATCAGGAAAATCGGATAGGTTGAAAATGCCATCATCTGTAAACAGAGCAATTGCGATTTAAACAAAGAACCGATAAACTGTCCCATTGGAATCAAAGTAAGCAGGAACAACAGGAGTAATAAGCTCAGCTCAAAACCATTACCCCTCATGGGCAGATTGAGCAGACTGTAATTGACATTTAGAAAGAAAAACGCATAGGCGGAAAAAAGGATCAGGTAAAATAAACCTTTACCCCAAATCGCCATCGAAGCTCCCCCCTTTAACCAGCCAGCAATGGTAGCATGCTGTCTTTCTGACGCGACACTTTCGGAAAGTCCGATCAGCAAAGTCTGCTGTAAAATCAGCGCCAACAGGCCTGGCAATAAGAATGCTCCATAACTGGAACGTTCATTAAATAGCGGTCGGTAATCCAGACTGACGGGCATCACATTCTGCATGGCAATGGCAGAAGTCATCCCCTCACTCTTTTCGAAAAACTGCAGCCGGACTCCTGCACCAACGGTGAGGCAGATGGCCTGTACACTGGCCAGGATATCACTGGAAGGCAAAAAACGTGCTGCATTCACCGCCAATACCACATTACTTTGTTTGAGACTTAACAAATTGGTCTGTGTCCCTCTGGGGATATACATATAGCCTTGACAATTTCCTTCGTACATCTGTTCCTTTGCATCTTCCAGGTTAGAGAAATGAATCAGCTCCACCATCGGAGAATTGTCGATATTTTGTTGTAGTAAACGAGACAATCGTGTCTGATCATCATCTACGATGGCCAGTTTCACATTTTCTTCTTCTTTATTGATATAAATACTACCGTAAAAAAAAGCGTATAGCAAAGGTGCGATCAGCAGGGTAAGTAGCAAACTATGGTCCTTCACCACTAGCCCTGCTTCTCTCAGTAAAAGATTAATTAAGGACGGGTTCGGCTGCTGCTTCATTTTTGCTGTTATTAAATTGACGTTGGAAAAGAATTAGGGCTGTCGGGAACATGACGAATGGAAACAACAATAGCTTGTACAAATCGGCCTGTGCATAATAAAAAGGCAGATTCATATAGTATATCTTAAAGAAAGTATCCAGAAAAGGTGTGTAGGGCATGATGGTCGCATAATACTGGTCATACCAGGGCATTGCCCACCTTGGAAAAGTAAAACCGCTGAACACGAATGCGGGTGAAGTATAAAACAAGGCCACATCACCGGAAAGCATCACGTCTTTAAACAAAGCGGAAATGAACATTCCGATCCCGATACATGCGATAGACAACAAGGTATACAGGGCAAAAAACTTGCCTGTTGCCGCCGTCACACCGATATCAAAAAACGGAAAAAGGATAAAGGCAATGAGGATAAAATTGAACCAACTGACCACCAGATGGGCAATCGTTTTACCGGCAATCACGCGAAATGCAGAACCTTTTGCCAATTCATACAACTGCGACATCGTATTCGTTTTGTATTCATAATTGAGCGCGAGCATGCTGCTGATAATCAAAATCATTTGCATTCCTACGGTAATCAGTCCTGGGACAAGGTATTCCTGATAATTGTAGGTCGCATTGTACAGCTGATAAGTATCTAACTTGATGGGGTTAGCCAAAGCCATGGCCCGATCTGGTTCCATCCCAGTCTTGACCAATTTCTTCAGGACAATCCCGGTACTTCCGGTAATGATCACCTGCGCCGCAGCCTTATACACCATTTTTGCGGGGACTAAAGCCGCCGCATTGGTATATAAAGTCACTGTGGTTGGGTGACGGCTATAAATATCATTCTGCATACCTGTGGGAAAATGTACGGCTCCCATGATCTCCCCGGTTTGAATTGCGCGCTTGACTTCTGCTTCACTATACAATCTTTTGCTGATCTTTAAAGCATCCCGTTGCTCCAGCAGAAAAATCAACTGTCTGCTTACCGGGCTTTGATCGTCATCCCAAATGGCAAAAGGAAGATGTTTTGCTTCTTTCTCCTGATAGATATACGCATAAAAAGAAAACAACAGGGCAGGAACCACCAACATTACCAGGTAAAAAACCTTTAGATGGAGAATCCTATTCCATTCCCGAATGATGATTTGACAAGTCGAACGCATTATGGCAAGATTAAAGAAGCGGTCATTCCAGCACGAAGGCCTTTAATTCCGGCAGGATTTTCTGGTTTCAGCTCTATGGTAAATGTTCTCAGTTCAAACTGTCCTTTGTCTTTTGTAGGCACCCAGTTCGCAAACTCTAAAGTTGGCGCGATGGAAGTCACTTTTACCTCAAAGGTTTCCGGATCACAGCCAGGGACTTTTACTGAAGCTTTAGAACCTACTTTCAAAAGATTGGATTCA
The DNA here is from genome assembly GCF_014172405.1 of Pedobacter gandavensis. Classification (GTDB taxonomy): domain Bacteria; phylum Bacteroidota; class Bacteroidia; order Sphingobacteriales; family Sphingobacteriaceae; genus Pedobacter; species Pedobacter gandavensis. Next base: position 93,050 of record NZ_WNXC01000010.1, read on the forward strand.
TCCTGACGAATATTGAACCTTAACAATTTGGAGTTTTTCTTTTCAATGGTCATCATTGGATAACCAATAGAAATGATCTCTCCCTGATGGGTCACTAAACTAGAAATCACACCATCAGCTGGTGCATGCACCCTGGTATTGTCGCCCAATGACTTCGTCAACTCATAAGCTTGTTCTGCTTGTTTTACAATCGCATTGGCCGTTTTCATAATTTCCGGACGCGTACCATCTTTCAGCATTTTCAAGTTCAGCTTTGCCATTTCCATTTCTTTTTTTGCCGCTTCATAGCGGAAATAAAAGATATCTCTTTCCTGACCGGAGATCACGTCCGCATTGTATAGGCGTTGCATCCTATCATTGGTGGCGCTGAATAGTTTGTATTGATCTTCACTAATCTGGTAAAGTTTGGAAGTGGCATCGATCAATTCTGGTCTTGCTCCTTTCAACAATAACTCCTGCTGTCCTTTTGCAGCATCAATTGCAGCGAGGGCTTGCGCTTTTATTGCATCAATCTCGTTAGAACGAAGAATGGCTACAATTTGACCTTCTTTTACCGTATCTCCCAATTCTACCAATAAGGAATCGAGACGGCCTGGAAACTCCGCTGCCACATCTACGCTGGAAGCATCTACCATACCAATGAAATTATTGTCTTGTTTTTTATTCCCTGCCAGAAAGAAGAACAAAGCAGCGATGACCACTATAATAGGGATCAGTAGGGCCCAGTAATTTTTGATGATATCTTTCATGTATAAGTGTTTTATATCTTGAGTTTTATGTTTGTATAATTTATTTCAGGTATTGTGCCAATTCTTTTGGCGTTCCAATGCTATTGAAGTAAGCGGCAACGGCCAAGTAATAACCGAAAACAGCAGTGTGGTAGCCTTTGTCGATTTCAGTCTCAACGAGTAAAGCATCGTTCACATCTTTAGGAGAAGAAAGTTGGTTTTTCATCCTTTCGCCGATGAGGGTGCTGGTGGTATGTGCTTCCTTTCGGGCATTGTCCAAAGCATACACATCATTTTGCAGCGACTTCATTTTATTTCTGGCCACAGTAGATTGCACTTGCAGGGCTAATCCTGCGCTTTGCTCACCAAGTTTGGCCTCATCAACCAATTTTTTAGCGGCTTGGGTGCGTTTACGCGTTTGCCCATTAAATAAACTCCATTGCATTTCTACACCGATAAACCAATCTGGCATGGTTACCGGAAGGTCTTTCTGGTAAAGGTTGTAATTACCGATGGCAAAAATATTAGGCAAGGAGAAAGATTTGCTGATCTTTTCAGCGGTTTTCGCATAATTGATTTTACTTCCTGCGAGTCTATAAATCGGGTTTGATACCCAGAAATCTTCTTTTGGTGCTGCCGGCGTGATTTGGCGATATTTTAGCGTATCCGCAATCACGATATTGGAATCCAAGGGAATCCCCAAAAGTTTATTCAACTCTACCTTTGCGTTTTCCTGCTCCAGTTTAATGTTATTGAACTGACTTTCTGCCTGAATCAAGACGACATTAGTCCAGCTTTTCTGATAAGGAGCAAGGATTTGATTTTTCACCAGCTCCTGCGCATAGGCTTTATTTTTAGTCAGGGCATTGACCATCGTTTGTTGTTCTTGCAGCAAAGTATTCAAGTATAAAATCCTCAAATACTGTAAAGAAATCAAAAACTCGATTTCCTTTCCCACCAAGTCCACATTAATATCTGCCGATTTCACCAATGATTCCGCAAGATTTCCCGCAGCATCCAGTTTATAGCCGAGAAAAATCGGTTGTCGGAAGCCTACGCCTGCTACAAAATACGACTGTCTGCTCAGACTGGGGTTATAATCCGGATAAATGGCGCCGATTACATTTTTGGAAGTATTGTAAATACGATCCTGTACCGATTGCGGAAGTGGCGTTCCAGTGATTTCTTTGAATACTTCATTTGCCGTATTGACGCTTTGCTGGGAAGAACCGTTCACTACACCATCCCTTGCTTGTTGCAAATTAATGGTTAAAGGGCTGCTCATATAAGTATAACTGGATAACAAATCCACCTTTGGCAAATAGCTTTTCTTCTCTGCTTTCAGGTTTGCTTCTCCGGAAGCCAGCGAAGATTTAGCTTGTCTCAGGCTTAGGTTGTTTTGCTGGGCGAGGTTAAAACAATCTTCCAAAGAGGTATTCTGGGCGTTGGCAGCTAGACCACAAACCACCAGACCACAAAGGAGGACATAGCTTTTATAGGTATGTATTTCTTTAAACATATTACTTTTTTAAAACTTTACTCAGGGTATATTCCCAATTCATTCTGGCGATATTTAGGACGGAGATGCTTTGTGGGCATTCCACTTCACAAGCTTCTGTATTGGTACAATGGCCAAAATCTTCCAGGTCCATTTGCGCGACCATGGATAAAACTCGTTTTTCTGATTCCATCTTTCCTTGAGGCAACTTGACAAGGTGTGCTATTTTCGCAGAAGTAAACAAAGCTGCACTGGAATTTTTGCAGGTGGCCACACAGGCTCCGCAGCCGATACATGCAGCACTATCGAAAGCAGATTCTGCTTGTTCATGCGTGATTGGAATACCATTGGCTTCTGGTGCCTGACCGGTATTGACCGATACGAATCCTCCGGCCTGAATGATACGATCGAATGCGGAACGGTCTACCCTCAAATCTCTTTTCACAGGAAATGCGGCGCCTCTGAATGGTTCTATGTAAATGGTATCGCCATCTTTAAATTCACGCATATGTAGCTGACAAGTGGTTAAATGTTGGACAGGGCCATGTGCACGACCATTAATCATCATTCCACATTGTCCGCAAATTCCTTCCCTGCAATCGTGATCGAACTCCACCGGACGATCTCCACTTAAAATGAGTTGTTCATTCAGCGTGTCCATCATTTCCAGAAAAGACATGTGTGGAATCACATTATCCAATTCATAATCGACCAATTTCCCCGGAGTACCGGCATCAGTTTGTCGCCATATTTTTAAATAGATCTTCATAGCCGGTATATTATTTGTAACTCCTCACAGTTAATTCTACGTTTTCAAAATGCAATGGTTCGGGAACCAGAATCTCCTCCTGATCCTCCCCCTGATACTGCCAGGCGGAAACGAAACAATATTTTTCGTCATTTCGCAGCGCCTCCCCTTCTGGAGTCTGGTATTCTTCTCTGAAATGGGCACCACAAGATTCCTCTCTGGTTAAGGCGTCCTGACACATCAGTTCCGCAATCTCCAGGTAATCAGCGATGCGGCCTGCTTTTTCCAGTTCCCCATTCATTTCATCCTCTGAACCGGGTACTTTTAAATTTTTGTAGAAATCTGCACGCAACTTTTTGATCTCCGCTATCGCTTTCGTCAATCCTGCGCTACTTCTTGATAAACCGCAATAATCATAAAGAAGTTTTCCCAATATTTTATGGTATTGATCCGCGGTTTTTGTACCGTTAATCTCGAGTAGTTTACCTAACTGAGCCCTAACCTGAACTTCTGCGGCTACAAAAGCCTGGTCGTCTGTGCTAAGCCGAGGAGTTTTAATCTCTCCAGCCAGGTAATTGGATATGGTATAAGGCGCAATAAAATAGCCATCCACACAAGCTTGTAAAAGAGAATTTGCACCCAATCGGTTGGCTCCGTGATCTGCAAAATTGGCTTCTCCCAGCGCAAACAATCCTGGAATGGTGGTCATCAGTTCATAATCCACCCATAAACCGCCCATTGAAAAGTGTGCTGCCGGCGAGATCATCATGGGCTCTTGATAAGCATCGATGTCCGTGATTTTACGGTACATATCAAACAGGTTTCCATATTTCTCCTGAATCTTTCCCTGCCCCTGTTCTTTGATTGCTTTTGAGAAATCCAGATAGACTGCATTGAGCTGTGGCCCTACCCCAAAACCAGCATCGATGCGTTCCTTTGCTGCCCTTGAAGAAATATCTCTTGGCGCAAGGTTTCCAAAAGCCGGATAGCGGCGTTCCAGGTAATAATCTCTTTCTTCTTCTGGAATATCATTGGGTTTTCTATTTTCCGGGCTATGCAAAGGCACCCAGATACGGCCATCATTTCTTAAAGATTCGGACATCAGGGTGAGCTTACTTTGGTAGCTTCCAGATTGTGGTAGGGAAGTAGGATGTACCTGTGTCCAGCTTGGGCAGGCCATAAACGCTCCTTTTTTGTGGGCGCGCCAGATAGCAGAAGCATTGCAGCCCATGGCAAGGGTAGACAAGTAGTAAATCTTACCAAAGCCACCTGTTGCCAGAATTACGGTATGGGCACTATGTCTTTCGATTTCACCGGTATCGAGATTTCTCACGATTACCCCTCTCGCCTTCCCATCTACAATCACCAGATCCAGCATTTCATGTCTGGTATATAAGGTTACGGTTTTGGCAGCCACCTGCCTCATCAGAGCCTGATAGGATCCCAATAACAATTGTTGTCCGGTTTGTCCTCTGGCATAGAAAGTCCGGCTAACCTGCACTCCTCCGAAAGAGCGGTTGTTCAGGTATCCACCGTATTCGCGACCAAAAGGCACCCCTTGAGCAACAGCCTGATCAATCAGTTGAGCCGAACATTCTGCCAACCGGTAGACATTGGCTTCTCTGGAGCGGAAATCACCTCCTTTAATCGTATCATAAAACATGCGATACACGCTATCGCCATCATTTTTATAGTTTTTCATGGCATTCACACCACCTTGTGCGGCAACGGAATGTGCTCTTCTTGCAGAGTCCTGAAAGCAAAATGACTTTACATTATAGCCCATTTCCCCTAAAGATGCGGCAGCAGCGCTACCAGAAAGCCCGGTTCCAACCACAATCACATCCAATTTCTTTCTATTGGCGGGATTCACCAGTCGGGCATGATCTTTATAAAAGCTCCATTTATCTTTTAATGGACCCGGCGGGATTTTAGCATTTAATTCCATACCACATGCTGAGTTAAGTAAACATAAATTGGGATAATTGCGAAGCCGAACGTTATCACATAACTGTATATCTTTCCAAAATTCCTTACCCAGGAAACGTATTTAGGATGATAAAGTCCGAGCGAACGAGCGGCACTAAAAAAACCATGCAAGAGGTGGTAACCTAGTGCAAACATGGACAGCACATAGAACAATACATACCACCAATCCTGGTAAGCAGCGATCACGATCGTATATAAATCCTTATGTCCAAATTCGTCCATTGGTAGGGTACCAAACTTATACTGGTACCAGAAATCTTTAAAATGGAACACCAGAAAGATCAGGATCAGCGTTCCTAGGATCCCCATGTTACGGGAATACCATTTGCTGGTTGCTGCTCTTCCATCCATGGCATATTTACCCGCAGTTTTTTTATTTTTCAGGGTGATGACTAAAGCATCAACACCATGGATAATAATCGAGGCATACAGCACATAGGAAATAATTTTGATGAATATATTTCCTGAAAGTAATTGGGAATAACCATTAAAACTTTCCTTTGCCTGTTCTGCAGGAAGTAGCAACTGCAGGTTTCCCAGTAAGTGAATCACCAGAAAAAAACAGAGGAACAAACCTGTTAAAGCCATTAATGTTTTACGCATTAGCGTAGAGGTATTTGTTTTTCTATCCATAGCTTTAAATTAAAATACGCCAATTACTTTCCACCAAAGGCCACCGATTCCTATCCAGATGATTAGGAAAATGATGCTGAGCACAAATCCTCTGGACCACCAATCTTTCACATCTACATAAGTACTTCCAAAAAACACCGGAGCTGGTCCATGACCATAATGGGTTAAGGTGCCAAAAATACCACCGCAAAAGCCGAGTGATAAGGCGAGCAACATCGGTGGAATCCCGATAATCACCCCTACGCCTAGCAATGCCGCATACATGGAGGCCACGTGTGCTGTTGCGCTGGCAAACAGATAGTGACTGTAAAAGTAGACCAGTATGATAATGGGGAAAGCCAGGGTCCAGCTCAAGCCACCAATTTCATTTTTCACCAGGTTACTTAACCATGGAATTAAACCGAGGGTATTTAATGCACTACCCATCATGACCAAGGCAGAGAACCAGACAATGGTATCCCATGCCCCTTTTTCACTTTTCACATCCTCCCAGGTCAACACTCTGGAGAGCAGTAGGAATACCAGTCCAATAAAGGCGGTAGTGGTGGCATCAATCTTGAAAAAATCGCCGCTAACCCATAAAATGAGCAGCAATACAAAGGCGGTCAGCATGAGCCATTCATTGGTAGAAACGGCTCCCATTTCCTTTAGCTTATCTGTGGCCATCTTCGTTGCGCCCTGTGTTGCTTTAATTTCCGGGGGATATATTTTATACAATACATATGGGATCACCAGTAGCGAAATGATGCCGGGAACGATAGCTGCCCACATCCATGACATCCAGGTAATGTGAATGCCCAAATCCGCAGCAAACTTCTGGCACATTGGATTACTGGCGGTACCGGTAAGGAACATGGAAGAGGTGATGAGGTTGACATTGTAACTATTCAGACTCAGGTAGGCCCCCAACTTACGGTGTGTTTCTTCTTTATCAGGAAAGGAGCCAAAATTGATGGCCATTGCTTTCATGATTGGATAAATAATTCCTCCTCCACGGGCGGTATTACTGGGGATTGCAGGCGCCAGAACTAAGTCTGCCAGACCTAATCCGTAACCTAATCCCAAAGAGCTCCGACCAAATACACGAATAAAAAGGTAGGCAATCCTGCTCCCCAATCCAGTTTTGATAAATCCCCGGGCAATAAAAAAAGAAATCCCGATTAACCAGATTACCTTATCCCCGAAACTACTTAAAGCCAGTGAAATTGATTTTCCAGGATCACCTGGGGCGAGTACACCAGTTACGGCTACCAATGCTATGGCTACCATAGACATGGTACCCATAGAAGCGGCTTTGAGAATAATCCCAAGGATGGTGGCCAGAAAAATGGCCAATAAATGCCAGGCTTCTGCCTTTACCCCTGCTGGTTCCGGGATGAACCAAATGATTAGCCCAAATGCCAGGGTAATCAGTAACATTTTATAGTTTATTTCTTGCATAGTTTGGTTTATACTATATTAAAATACGCTTGTCATGCTTAAAAACGGGCTTGCACCTGACAGATCACCCGGTTGGTATTGTATTGTGTGGTGTTCGGTATATTTCTTTCGTAGCGATCCATTTGTAGTCCAACTTGTACGCGAATCGCATAAGCCTCGGCAAAAGAAGCGCTGAGCATTGGAATGTAGGTCTCTCTGGAATTTCCAGCTAGTCTGAAATCAGCGTCCAGATATTCATAGCGAAAAGCAAATTCGAGATCTTTTAGCCGGGTGTTTTTAAAACTATAGCATACATTTGGCAATACATAAATCCCCCTCATGGCATATTTACTGATGGGAATTGCGGGTGTCTCCTGACCAAAAAACTCCTGACTGTTGATCCCTTGTTTGTATTCAGAAACAAAACTCATACCCCACCTTTCGTTCAGCTTTTTGGTATAATCTATATCTACGCCATAAGCCCAAATTTTCTGCCCTAAGTTTTTTCCAACTCCGCCACTAGCGCCCAGATGGGTGTTTTTGCTTAAACCAAGGACCACCCTGGCAGGGAAAATCTTACCATCGTCATTATCACTGACTTGATTTCTATTATTTCCGTTGAAAACACCTACTGAATATTGAATGGGAATGGCGATGTCTTTAATCTGCCCGGAGAAACTGGCACCGATCTGGAAACTTTGCCAGCTATTCGCTCCAAACAAATAGTACTGATTAGAAAAATCAATCGATTTGACAAAGTCTACCGGATAATTATCTTCTTGCCCAAATTGCGGTCGGAACTGTCCGAATTGGAAGTTCACATAATCATTGACGCTATATTTAATGTATGCGTTTTCTAATACCTTATTTTGCGGGTTCCCGGTAAAATCACCGAAGTTGACCAGAATCACCGCATTGATGCGGTCATTGATTGCTGCATTGAGTTGTACCCTTGCTCTTTTTACGGAAAAGGAATTGTGCGCAAAATGCTCATCCCCGGAATGGTGTAAACCTTTAATGTCTACATCATCGTCCAGCGAGTAATTAAACTGACTTTGCAACATTCCTGACAAGGTTAACTTGGTCTTCGAAGACACGGGAATTTCCACACCTTGCGCCTTTAATAAAACCGGCGTACACAGCATTGATAAAAACGTTAGAATTTTAAACTTCATTAAATTAGACCTTATGATGAGCATCACCTAAATAATACGAAGGCGCTTTACCGGTGTTTTTAATAAAGGCCCTGAAAAAAGTGGTTCTGGAGGTAAATCCTGCCTGCCAAGCCATGCCTTCTAAAGACAGCTGTTTCCATTCTTCCTGGTGGATCTGTGACTTCACATATTCCACTCTCTGAAAGTTAATAAAATTCTGGAAATTTAACTGGTACTCCTTGTTAATCAAGCAAGAAAGATGATGTGCAGGGATACCTGTATCTTCTGCAAGGTCTTTGATAGAATAGCCTTTTGTCAGGTAAGGTTGTTGATCGGCAAGGATCGTTTCTAAGGTTTTAAGATAGGCTGTACGCTTATCTTTAGTATACAGCAATTGCCCCTGACAAGGGTCTTTTTTTATCAACTCCTCATGAGACTGCTCCAACGGAGATTCCTCCAACTGAGGTTCAATAGAAAGTTTCTTCTTTAAGGTATTTATAAATCGGAAAATGGGGTGTTTTACGACATGTGGAACGAAAAAGAGCAGATAAGCGGCGCTTACAAACGCGTTATCATCGATTTGCGGGGAAAAATGTACCATGTAATGAGCATTTAGTATTTCAATAGATAGATAGGATGTTTTTTGGAGTAACAGGAAAATTATCCCGGACGGAGATACCTGTTAGCATGAGGAGTATGTTTTTCCATAGGTAATGGATTTTGTAAGTTTTTTCCGCTAAGCAATTAATAATTTCACAACTTATATCTCTACAACTGTATCCAAAAATTCTATATTTTAGAGATACAGGTTTAATATAGTACAGTCTTGGGGGGAAAAGGTTTTATTTATTTTAAAATAAATAATTACCTATTTAGAGGATTATTATCAAATTAATTCTATGTAAAGTCTCCCATCTTTGATGAAGACAAAAGATGGGAGACATTTAATTTCTTAACAAATTACTAAGCTAATGAATCACTAAAATCGGAATTGCATGGTCAGCTGAATGCGACTATTATTGGCAGAATCGCCGTTTAGGTTCTTTCTGGTGCCATATAAATATTCAACACCTCCTTTTATAAAACTATTTGGATAATAAATCAAATTGAATATTCCATAATTAGAAGATTTAAAGTTCTGATTTACAGACACTCCTTTATTTTCCAGATTCAAATACCCCCATCCAGCAGTAGAACTAAATTTATCAGCCCACCAATGATCGTAGGAAGCGGAAAGCCCCCAAACAGCCAATACTTCCAGGTTATCAGTAACCGGATTATAGACCCCATCATAATTATCCGGACCAATATCGTTAATGTATTTACTGATTCCCTTCCCATAAGTAGCCTGAAACACGAAATTATCCTTATTTCCAGGTTGCTGCAAAACACCACTGGCACTGATGCCATATCCGATCTTGCTTTTCCTTTTCTGGGCTGTATTTTCATAGACAATAGGGTGCAAAACCGAAGAAAAACGCAAGTGACTTCCGTTCTTACTGTACTGAATACTGCCGGTAATATCAGGTACTTGCTTTAGTGCCTGAAATCCAGATTCATCTGGCAGGGTAAGAAAGCTCACTGGATCTTCCAATGCCAATACCACATCTGTGGTTTTGCTAACCGGTAAAGTTAAACGGAATTGCACCTGACGCCCGGAGGTCATGGAATTGGGACCATTATAATCCAGGGTATTCGGATAAGCATCTACGTCCATAAAGTTGGACCAATACATACCTACCAGTACTTTTCCATATTCGGCATAGGCCATTCTTAAGTTCGGACTAAAAGAGCTGTTGAAAAGATCAAACTCCAACACCGTCCTCAAAGCCTTCCCTTCGATGGGAATCTGTCCGCTGAGGTTAAAACGACTGGCCGCAACACTATAGGTGGTATTGCTTTTTTTATCATTTGGAATCGTGATTCCTGAGGATAAAAAGCCTAAAGGGCTATTGTTATTGTGAAAATCATGGATGGCATCTGTCTGGATGAAGCCGCCAATCTGTAAGGCTACACTCTCATCATCGGCCATCACGACTCCGGTGTATCTGCCGGATTCTACCGCACTCCTGGTTTGTGTTCTTGGTGGGGAGGCATTTTTCTTTAACCGGATATCGATGTAATTTAATTTGGCTTCCAAACTATCGAGGCGTTTGCGGGTGATGGAATCCTTTTGTGCAAAAGCAGTAATCGCCAGCATTTGAAGAAGTAAAAAAGCAAGTGTCAGTTTCGGGAGAAGTCGCATCATTTGATCAGTTTTGATAGTATTATATAGTTCATTAAAGCATCCATTTTCTTTGTGCGGTAAAAGAAATGGTGAGCCATAGGTTATTGTTTTTATTTTTAATCCCATCGTATACCTCTGCCCGAATTAAATCAAGCTCGTCTACTGAACGGAGTGGATAACCTTCCGGTAAAAGAAAGTCAATTTCTATCAGGTGGTATTTCCCTGTTTTGGCGATATGACTTTTGACCTCTAAAAAGTTCTTATTGACCACAATCTCCTGAACCAGTGCTTTGGTGGTGATTTCTACATCATCTTCAGGGGCAAACAAGAGCAGCTCTTTCAGGTTCCTGATTCCTGTTTTAATTGGCTCTACCAGAAAAATTAAAGAGGCCAGAATCACCAGTGTAGGATCCACAAAAGGAACAACAGCATGGAAACCCAGCCAATCAAGGACAAAAGCAATCAGCATGCCTACTAAAATAGCGATGCTTAAAAAAGTGCCCATTTGCCATTCCAACGCTTCTATACGCACAAATTCAGAAGACACCCGAACAGCTTGTTTCCTGAAATACAACCAGATGACTAGAGATCCGAGTGTAGAAAAGATTAAAAAGACAATGGCCACATTCAAATCCACGATTCTACCGCCATGCATAAAATCCAGCGTTGCTGTAATTAAGGAATAGAGACAGAGAAAAATGATGACGAGGCACTGGATTAGAATGATAAAAGGTTCAAAATGTGCCCTACCATAGGGAAGTACCTGATCTTCGGGTTTTCTGATAAAGCGCAGCGCAAATATGGAGGCAATGGATAAGACCATCCCAATCAGGCTGAAAAGGCCATCAAAGATAATGGCCTTGGCATCCGTGAACAAGCCAAAACAAATGCTAAAAAAAGCAAAAACAGCTGTTAGATAAATAGATAGCTTAATCAGTCGATTCTCAGTCAGGGCCATAATAGATTTAATTCCTCAAATTACACAAAAACGCCAGCCCTACCTGCGCTACTCTGTTCCACATTCTAAAGTGGAACGCATTGCAGTTCAGCTTACTCCTATTTGTTGAAGGGGAACTATAGCTTTGTTATTGAGGTCTATCTAAATCCTTAAATATTATGGCAGAAAACAATAAGAAAGTTGGTTTAATCCCTGTAATGCTGATGGTTGCGGGAAACATCATGGGCTCTGGAGTATTCCTGTTGCCTGCAAATCTGGCCGCTACCGGTGGTATTGCCATTTACGGTTGGCTGGTCACCATTGTTGGTGCGATTGCACTATCTATAGTATATGCGAAGATCTCTTCGATAGACCGTAGTCCGGGTGGTTCTTATGCCTATGCAAGAAGGGCTTTTGGTCCTTTTCTAGGTTACCAGACCAATATGTTGTACTGGGTAGCTGCATGGGTAGGTAATATTGCGATTGTGGTGGTTGGTGTAGGCTATCTCAGCTTCTTCTTTCCTTTCTTAAAAGAACCGATTCCTGCGACAATTTGCTCTATTGCTATTTTATGGGCATTTGTGCTCATCAACATCTCTGGACCTCGGTTAATGACCAAAGTACAAGCATTTACCACGGTTTTAGCCTTGATTCCCATTATAGGTGTAGCTGTATTTGGTTGGTTCTGGTTTAAAAGCAGTACCTATATGGAAGCCTGGAATGTAAGTGGAAAAGACTCGCTAAGTGCCGTACAAAGTGTGCTGAACATTACGTTATGGGCGTTTATTGGGGTGGAAACCGCTTCAGTAGTTGCGGGCGTAGTCGAAAACCCTAAAAAAAATGTACCCATAGCCACTGTTGGCGGAGTATTAATTGCGGCGGTATCTTATATATTATCGAGCACAGCCATTATGGGCATGATTCCCAATGCAGAATTGCAAGTTTCCTCCTCTCCTTTCGGCGATGCTGTAGCGATGGCTTTAGGGAAAACTGCAGGAGCTGTTGTGGCATTCTGCGCAATGTTGGGCTGTTTAGGTTCTGTTGGCGGCTGGACATTGGTTGCCGGACAAACAGCGAAGGCCGCAGCAGATGACGGATTGTTTCCAAAAATATTTGCTAAAGTAAATAAGGATGGGATTCCTGTTACCGGTTTAATCATTGTGGGCGTACTGATGACCATCTTACAATTGACCACCATTTCACCAAATGCGGCAAAACAATTCGGTGTAGTTTCTTCGATCACGGTGATCTTTACCGTAATCCCCTATATATATACTTGTGCGGCATTGATGCTGATCGGTCATGGAAACCTGGGAGATAAGCGGACCACTTACATTGGTGTAATTGGTATTGCCTTCTTATACTGTATCTGGTCTGTGGTAAGTTCAGATTCTACCACGGTATTGGGTGCTTTCGTTTCTGTACTGATCACAACTGCGCTTTACGCTTTCAATTATAACCGTACCCACAAAGGCGCCTATCCACTTGATTCTAATTAAATAAATAAACCTATGATTCAACGTATCAATAAACTCAACAAAAGAAAAGTTCTGATCATCGATGATGAACTTCTGATTCTAAATACAGCCAATGGAAGAGCCGTACGCGCATTGGTAAATGAACTGAATGACCGAAATTTTGAGGTCATTGAGGCAATTTCTTATGACGATGCTTTATCGGTGATTATCTCTGACGCAGCAATCAGCTGTGTATTGCTAGACTGGACTTTAGGTGATAATGACGAAGCTACGCATCAGCAAGGCACCGCATTATTGAGCGAAATTAGAAAGAGAAATGCCAGTGTACCCGTATTTTTATTGGCAGAGAAAGGCGATCAGCACTCCTTCACCATAGAATCCATGAGCCTTGCCAGTGAATTTATCTGGATGCTGGAAGACACCGCTTCTTTCCTTGGTGGAAGGATTGAGATTGCGATTCATCATTATTTTGAAAACTTACTCCCTCCATTTACTAAAGCCTTAATCAATTACACGGAAAATTCTGCAGAATATTCCTGGGCTGCTCCAGGGCACCAAGGTGGGATTGCCTTTACAAAATCTCCGGTAGGAAGGGTGTTTTTTGATTATTTTGGAGAGAATCTTTTCCGCACGGATACGGGCATTGAAAGAACACCACTTGGCTCCTTACTAGACCATGAAGGGCCGGTAAAAGAATCAGAAGCTTATGTGGCGAAGGTATTTGGCTCACATTTGAGTTATAACATGCTGAATGGAACATCAGGTTCTAACAGAGCGGTATTTGTGGCCGCAGTTGGAGATGGACAGTATGCGTTATGTGATCGAAATTGTCATAAATCCATAGAACAATCGCTGACGATGACGAGCGCGATTCCAGTCTTCTTTATCCCTACCCGTAACCGATTTGGAATCATTGGTCCGATTCCGGCGAAAGAGTTTTCTCCGGAAGTGATCAAATCAAAAATAGAAAACCATGCGCTTAAAGATTTAGCGGTTCAGGATAGACCCGTTTATGCCGTGATTACGAACAGCACTTACGACGGGATGTGTTACAATTCTAAAGAACTTGAGCATATACTCTCCCCTACTGTAGACCAGATCCACTTAGATGAGGCCTGGTATGCTTATGCACGTTTCAACCCATTATACAAAGATCGGTTTGGCTTACGTGGTAAAGCGGAAGATCATCCAAAAGATGCTCCTACGATATTTGTAACGCATTCTACGCATAAATTACTGGCCGCGCTGTCTCAATCTTCTTACATTCATGTGCGGAATGGCAGAAAGCCAATTGAACATAGTCGATTTAACGAATCTTACCTTTTACAGTGCACCACTTCTCCCTTGTATGCAATTATCGCTTCTAATGAAATTGGTGCAGCGATGATGGATGGGCCACAGGGAGAAATCCTGATTCAGGATGTAATTGATGAGGCCGTAGATTTCCGCCAGGCATTGGCACGTACCCAACGTGCTTTCCACAAGAAAAAGGACTGGTTCTTTGGTTCCTGGAATGCACCAACAGTAACCGATCCGGCCACTGGAAAGCAAATAGATTTTGCGGATGCGCCAAAAGAATTGCTGAGTCATGATCCGAATTGTTGGGTATTAAAACCTGGAGATGCCTGGCACGGTTTCGATCATATGACAGAAAACTGGTGTATGCTTGATCCGATAAAAGCAGGGATATTATGCCCTGGAATGGAAGACGATGGTAAATTGAGTACTTGGGGAATTCCTGCAGCGGTATTGTCATCCTTCTTGTATGCTAAAGGTATTATCCCTTCCAGAACCACTGATTTTATGGTACTTTGCCTGTTCTCTGTAGGAAATACCAAGGGAAAATGGGGTACATTGATCAATGCGCTTTTAGAATTCAAAAGATTTTATGATGAGAATGCGCCATTAACGGCTACTATTCCTGACCTTCCTGCGAACTATCCTGATCGTTATGGAAAAATGGGATTAAAAGACCTTGCTGATGAGATGTTCCATAACATGAGAGAAAGTAACATTGATAAATGGCAAACTGCAGCATTTAGTCAGTTGCCAAAACCGATAACAACTCCAAGAGTTGGTTTCCAAAAACTAATGTCGGGTGAGGTGGAGTTATTGCCACTGGATAAATTGGCAGGCAGAACTTCTGCAGTTGGGGTTATTCCTTATCCTCCTGGGATTCCAATCATTATGCCAGGCGAAAACTTCGGTCCGGCTGATGGGCCTTGGTTAAGCTACATCCGCAGCCTACAAGAATGGGGAATAAAATTCCCTGGATTTGAAAAGGTGGTGGAAGGGTCCGAAATGAAAGACAACACTTACCATGTTTGGTGTTTAAAATAAGCTTATAAAGTAAAACGGGGAAGTTTCCTCCGAAACCTCCCCGTTTAAATTAACGCTCTCATATATATAGACGCTCATCTATCCGGATTATTATATCCGACTGAAAATATTTTTATATTTCAGCTCTAAAACCCATTTAGGCCTTATTTACTTGCGCTGAAAGCCTTATTCTTAATGACGCCAAGCCTGTTTTCTCTTCCAAATCAGGCTATTTACAATTAATCTAAATAATTCTTGCACTTGTCAGGATCAGCACTTACATTTGCGGCTCGTTAGAATTAATCTAAATAAAGACTATGAAGAGACTTTACATTTTATTAAGTATTACACTACTTACCTTATTCACCAATACTACATTTGCCCAACTGGCATCAGCACCTGTAAGAGGCGCAATTACTGGAAAGGTAACTACTAGTGATGGCAAACCTGCGGCTTTTGTGAACTTACAAATCGTAGAAAATGGTAAAAAATCATTATCAAATGAAGATGGTACTTTCAGATTCAACAACCTAAAAGGCGGAACATATACAGTTAAGTGTTCTTATGTAGGTTTAAAAATACAATCTCAAAAGGTTACGGTGATAGAGGGCCAAACCGCTACAGTAGACTTTACGCTTCCAGAAAGCGCTGCTGATTTAGATGAAGTGGTGATCTCCTCTTATAAATCTGAAAACCTTAAACCAGTAAGTGCAGGTAAAATTGCCATTAAACCGATGGATCTTCCACAAAGTGTTACGGTAATTGGTAAAGAAGTCATCAGAGATCAGCAGGCGAACCGTCTAAGTGATGTATTAAAAAATGTAAACGGTATTGCATTAGGTTCTACCAGAGGAACTACAGGAGATAATTTCTTTGCCCGTGGTTACAGCCTTGGTGCGAACAATTACTTTAAGAATGGTGCAAGATCAAATTCAGGTGCCCTACCAGAAGCCAGTACATTAGAAAGTGTAGAAGTATTGAAAGGTAGTGCCGCATTGCTTTACGGAAATGTGAGCAGTGGTGCAATTGTCAATATGGTAACTAAAAAACCAAAATTTGAATATGGCGGTGAAGTATCTATGCGTGCCGGTAGCTATGACCTATATAAACCTACTGGTGACATCTACGGTCCGATCACAAAAGATCTTGCTTTCCGTGTAATTGGCACTTATGAGAATGCGAGAAGTTACAGAAACTCTGTAAAATCTGACCGTGTTTACGTAAACCCATCTTTACTATACAACATCAGCAAAAAAACAAGCCTTTTAGTACAGGGTGATTATTTAGACTATGACCTGACTCCTGACTTTGGAATTGGCTCTGTAGGCGGAAAAATCCCTACTAACATTCCTCGTTCTGCATTCTTTAATACTGCATGGGCTTATAATAAAGGTAAACAAGGAACTGCTTCTGCGGAATTAAATCACCAGTTCAATGACAACTGGAAGTTAAACGCAGTAGGATCTTACCAGTCTTTTAACAGAAACTACTTTTCTTCAGAAAGAATTCAGGCAGCTGACAATGGCGATCTGGATCGTAAGTTAACCCGTTCAAAAACTGCGGAAGACTATTACACTGGCCAAGTTAACTTAAATGGTTTCTTCAAAACAGGTACCATTAAACATACTTTATTAGTTGGTGTTGACGGTGATAGATACCTGAACTTAGTGAACCAATTTGACTTAAATACCTCAGCGGTTTATGATAGAATCAATACACTTGACCCGAGCAAGTTTACGCCACGTACAGATATGCCGGCAACCAACATCACTGGTTCTACAAAAACACCAACAGATCGCGTAGGTGCTTATTTCCAGGATTTAATTGCGGTGTCTGAAAAAGTGAAAGTACTTGCCGGTTTACGTTATTCTTACCAAGCTATTGCTGCTCCAGATGTATATACTGTAGCTACAGGTGAAACGGTTAAGTCTCCTACAGTTAAATCCAGATATGATCAGGCTTTCTCTCCAAGAGTTGGTCTTGTTTACCAACCTTACAAAACGACTTCCCTATTTGCAAGTTACTCCAACAACTTTGCACCAAACAATGGCATAGATATCAATGGAGCAAATCTTAAGGCATCCATCATTGATCAATATGAAGTGGGTGTAAAAAATGACTTGTTTAATGGAAAGATGACAGCAAACGTTTCCGTATATAAAATCATTAACCATGACTTTGTACAAAGTGTAGCAGGATCAACGGTATTTAAAGAATTTGCAGGACAAACGACGAGTGATGGTGTGGAGGTAGATTTATCAGGAACAATTGTAGAAGGATTAAATTTCCTTGCCGGTTATAGTTATAACTTTATGCGCTATACCAAAACATCCGGACTTCCTACCGGTAATATCGTAGGCGAACGTTTAGTTGGTAATACCGCACACACTGCAAATGGAACATTATTCTATACCTTCAGCGAAGGCGCAATAAAAGGACTTAAATTAGGTGCTTCAGGATTTTACACTGGAAAACGTTATGCAGGATGGAACAATACACCAGCAGACTTAGCTAGTGCTACTGGTTCACGATTGATTCCGGTTAAAGGTTTCACTACATTTGATTTCACAGCAGGTTATAGCTTTAAAAAGCTATCTATCCTAGGTAAAGTTTCAAATATTGGAAATACGTTAAACTACTATGTTCATGAGAACTATAGCATCAACCCAATTCCACCAAGACAATTTATGACTACAGTTAGCTACAGATTCTAAGTCGCTATCATATATACTTAAAAAAAAGAGTTGTCTTTTCAGGCAACTCTTTTTTTGTTTTGGAACTGATTACCAGCAGACTACCTTTAGAGTCCTATTCCAGCGCATTAGTATGAACCATCTTTTCCATGGTATCTAAAAAGAAATAACAGAAATCTCATATCAAATGGCCTGTATTTTGCGTTAAAGCCAGCAAAAGAGATCAACAGAATTACAAAAGATCCTTGAATAAAAGAAAGATAAGATGAAGATCATTGCCCTTGCGCTCTTACTAGCACTCCCTTTTACTACTCCTGCTCCCAAGTTAACTATTGCTTCTCCAGATGACAGCTGGACAAAAGAAGAGCTGAGAATGGCCAATACAGCGGGTAATGCCAACTACCTGACCGCCGAAGAAAAAGATATGGTCATTTATATGAATCTGGCCAGAATGGATGGTGCCAGATTTTTTGACACCTATTTCCAGGATTTTTTAGACGCCTACAATATGAAGGTGAAACAATATGGAAATTACAATGAATTAAAGCTGAGCAGAAATGACAGTTATTACCGCAGTTTAAGACGAGATCTGGAACAAGTGGCGAATTTTCCGGTATTTTGGCCAGACCAGGCGCTCACAAACATTGCAAAAGGCCATGCAAAAGACTTAAACAGAAATAATTATGCAGGTCATACCTCCAAAGACGGACGTACACTAAACCAACGGATTAGCACTGCATACCCGAAGAAATCCAATGGAGAATGTATTGCTTTCGGTTTCAATACAGGATTAGAAAACGTCTGTATGTTACTGTTGGACAGAGGTGTTCCAGACCTTGGGCACCGCAAATTGATCTTAAACAAATCCGCAGAACTCAACACCGTGGGCTTGAGTATACAACCTCATCCAAGGTACCGTTATTGTGCCGTTATCGACTTTGTATCCCTCCCAGATTAATATTTACAATTAAATAACGTCGAATTACTTTGAATTGAGGAAAAAGGTGCCGAGCTTTGCGCCAATGAAAACGACTGAGGATAAGTACAACACCGCATATAGGCGCTTCGCGCGATATGAGCGGGAGAACTACGCTTTCGGCTTCGCTTTCCAGAGTACCTGCAGAGATTTTATTCTCTTAGCCCCGAGTCCTTCACCTTAAGATTCTCGATTCAGGGGCCTATTCTATTCGAAAAATCATTATTTAAAATTCATTTTGAAGGATTAGATTCAAAAATCATATCCCTTTCAGGATGTTCATTCTAATTTATTTACCACCTTATGAAACAAAAAGGATTTCGTTCCATACTTGGAACAGTATTTCTTTGGATCGCCTTACTTGGCATTATCGCTTTAATCGTGAACGCGTTTTATCAAAAATCCGCTTTCCATTTATTAATTGCATTACCCATTATCCTGGTTACGGCATTGGCTTACGACCGTTTTCAGTCTAAGCACGCCGTGCTCCGAAATTATCCAGTAATTGGCCGCTTACGTTATTTCTTTGAATCCATCAGACCGGAAATGCGCCAGTACTTCTTTGAATCAGAATTAGATGGTAAGCCTTTCAACCGTCGCCAGCGCTCTATTGTTTACCAAAGAGCAAAAAATGAAAGAGAAACTGTAGCCTTCGGGATGCAGGTAGACCCTTACCAGGAAGGTTATGAATGGGTATCACACAGTATTTACCCGAAACGTATTGCCAATATGGACTTAAGGGTTAAAGTTGGTGGTTCAGTCTGCTTACAACCCTACGACTTGAGTATTCTGAATATTGGTGCGATGAGTTTTGGAGCATTGAGTAAAACGGCGATTCAGTCGCTGAGTAACGGTGCCAATCTGAATAAATTTGCACACAACACCGGCGAAGGTGGAATCAGTCCTTACCACGTTAAAGGTGGTGGCGACCTGATCTGGCAAGTAGGTACCGGTTATTTTGGTTGTAGAGATGCAGAAGGTAAATTCGATGGTGCCTTATTCCAAAAGAACTCAAAAAGAGAATACGTGAAAATGATTGAGCTGAAGTTATCTCAAGGTGCTAAACCTGGTCATGGCGGTATTCTACCAGCAGCCAAAAATACACCAGAGATTGCCGAAATCAGAAATGTAGTGGCTGGAACAACCATCCTTTCGCCACCTGCACACAGCACGTTCTCTGATGCAACAGGATTAATGCACTTTATCAAACAATTACGTGAGCTTTCCGGTGGTAAACCAATCGGCTTTAAACTTTGTATCGGAAGTAAAGAGGAGTTTATTGACATCTGTGAAGCCATGGTATCCACTAAAATATCTCCGGATTTCATTACCATTGATGGTGCGGAAGGTGGAACGGGTGCGGCGCCACTAGAATATACAGATTATGTAGGGATGCCTTTATTAGACGCCCTTGCTTTTGTAAACATCACGTTGAAAAAGTACGGACTAAGAAAAGACATTAAAATCCTGGCTTCAGGAAAAATCATTACTGGTTTTGACATTATGCGTGTGGTTGCTTTAGGTGCAGATGCCTGCTATAGTGCCAGGGGTATGATGATGGCTTTAGGTTGTATTCAAGCGCTAAAATGCGACAGTGGTAAATGCCCTGTAGGTATCGCTACACAAGACAAAAGTTTATTCAAGGGAATTGACGTGACCGATAAAAAACATCGCGTAGCCAACTTCCATAAAAACACCGTTCATGCCACAATAGAGCTGATGGAAGCTTGTGGTTTTGACACCTTAAATGAGATTAAACCAGAACGTTTCAATAGAAGAATTGACACTACGAAAACGTTGAACTTTAAAGACATCTATTTTTCCTAGAGCATGATATTATAGAGAAATAGCTAACAATGATCAAAAAGGGCTGTCTTCGATAAGGAGATAGCCCTTTTGATTAATTTACCATTAATAAATCATTATCAATACTTAGCTTTGGAGCAAATATTCAAGAATTGAAAATAAAAGACACTACAGGTCTTAACCTTTATCTGGTTCTGGCCTATCGCCTTCTGATATTATTATTACTATATACCTTATGTAGAATCGGATTCTACCTTTTCAATCAGGATCTATTCCAAAACATTACATTTCCCAAGTACTTGTATATCCTTTGGGGTGGACTAAAATTTGATGTTTCCGCTTTAATCTACATCAATTCCATTTACATCCTTGCCCATGTCATTCCTTTCCCTTTCCGTTATAATGAAGGGTATCAAAGGTTTTTCAAATGGTGGTTCATCATTAGCAACAGCTTAGGAATTGTAGCCAACCTGATTGATTTTGTTTACTATAAATTTACGCTTAAACGAACAACAGCAACGGTTTTCAGCCAATTTAGTAATGAACAAAACAAGCTAAAACTCTTTGGCGACTTCTTGAAAGACTATTGGTATTTATTGGTATTGCTAGCGGTATTCATTTGGCTGTTCATCAAATTGTATCAACTGATCCAGGTTAAAAAGACAGTCCGCTTTACCTGGCCGATATATCTTTTACATACCGTATTGATGCTAGTAATCGCTTTAATGTGCATCACTGGTGTGCGTGGCGGATGGGGATTTGGTACCAGGCCAATCACTTTAAGTAATGCTGGTGAATTTGTAGATACGCCCGATCAAATGAGTTTGGTCTTAAATACACCTTTCGCCATCATCAGAACCTTAAAAGCCTCCAAATTAAAGCCGCTTAATTACTATGATGAGCAGACGTTAAACTCCATTTACAATCCGATCCACCTTCCTAAAGACACCGGAAAATTTAACAAGTTAAATGTGATGGTGATCATCGTAGAAAGTTTAGGGAAAGAACATATTGGCAGCTTGAACAAAGACCTTGATGGTGGTAAATATAAGGGCTACACGCCTTTTCTAGACTCTTTAGTAGGCGAAAGCTATACTTTTAAAAGGAGCTTTGCCAATGGCAGAAAATCTATCGATGCCTTACCTTCGGTCATTACCGGAATCCCTTCTATCAATGAACCTTTTGTATTGTCGATTTATTCGAGCAATAAAACCACCAGTATTGCTAAAATTCTAGGCGATGAAGGTTACGAAACTGCCTTTTTCCATGGTGCGCCAAATGGCTCTATGGGCTTCTCTTCTTATACAAACCTTGCAGGCGTAAAAAAATATTTTGGCCAAAATGAATACCAAAAGACAGGTGATTCAGACGGCACCTGGGGTATCTGGGACGATCCATTTTTACAATACACGGCACAAACGATCAATACTTTAAAGCAGCCTTTCTTTGCCAGTGTGTTCACTTTATCTTCTCACCACCCTTTCCGGATTCCTGAGGAGTATGTTGGTAAATTCCCTAAAGGACCGCTGCCAGTACAAGAGCCATTGGGCTATACAGACATGGCCTTGCGCAATTTCTTTAAAACAGCATCCAGCATGCCATGGTTCAAAAACACCTTGTTTGTACTTTGTGCTGATCATGCTACCGTATCTTATCATCCGGAATACCAAAATACACCAGGATATTTTTCTATCCCTATTATCTTTTATCGCCCGGATGGTTCCTTAAAAGGATTGTCAGATAAATTGGTACAACAAATGGACATCATGCCTACCGTGTTGAACTACTTGCATTATGATAAACCATACTTCTCGATGGGATTTGATGCATTTGACGAGAAAACTGATAATTTTGTCGTGAACAATAACGATGGCTCTTTTAACTTTTATATGGGTGATTACTATTTGGTGAACGATGGTAAAGATAACCTGGCGCTGTATAACCTGAAAAAAGACCGCCTGACACAGCACAACATTTTAGCGGAAGAACCTGAAGTTGCTGCAGCCATGGAAAAGAAGTTGAAAGCCTTCAGACAGCAGTACAATAACAGAATGATCGCAAACCAGTTAACCTATAAAAAATAAGCATGCGCAAAGCTTTGTTAAAGCTCATAGACTTTTTCTATCCTCCTTTTTCAAAATACATTTCCTTACATACGTTCAGGTACATTGCTTCTGGAGGTACAACTTTTGTAGCTGGAATTGTGTTTTACTACATTGCGTATAACTGGGTGTTAAAACAGCAGGATGTTCACCTTGACATTCCTTTTCTACCAAAGCTCATTACCGCACCAATTGCGGCCTTTGCCATGGAAACTGTCGCTACATTTATCATCGGTTTTACCTTGAACAAATACCTGGTTTTCACCAAATCTACTTTAAAGGGTCGGATTCAATTATTCAGATATGGATCTGTGGTAGCCACCAATATTCTAATCAGCTATGCTTTGCTAAAAGTACTGATAGAGTCCTTTGGTTTCTACCCTACAGTTTCCAAAATCATCATTTCCTTTCTGTTGGCTATATTCAGTTATTTTTCTCAGAAGCACTTCTCCTTTAAGGTAAAGAAGTAAGCGTTATGTTCTGGAGAAATGTCTAGATTCCGTTATTTTTCATAAATCAAGGCGTGTTTTGTAGAGGAGAAGAAATAGATTTCCTTATATTGCCCTTCAGATAACACATAACACGTAATGAGCGATTTTAATGACTTTAACAATCCGCAAGTAGCTAAGCTTCCGCAGCATTTAAGACAATTTATTGTTGAGCAGCATTACGAAAAATATACGCCAATCGATCAGGCAGTTTGGCGCTATGTAATGCGCCAAAACTATAGCTACCTGAAACAAGTGGCCTACTATCCTTACATCAAAGGCTTGCAACGCGCAGGTTTAAGTATAGAACACATCCCGAATTTACAGACGATGAACGACAATCTTGGCAAAATTGGCTGGGGTGCCGTTACTGTAGATGGATTTATTCCACCGGCAGCATTCATGGAATACCAGGCTTACCGGGTATTGGTGATTGCAGCAGACATTCGTCAGATTAACCATATTGAATATACACCAGCTCCGGATATTATCCACGAGTCGGCCGGGCATGCCCCGATTATTGCAGATACCGATTATAACAATTACCTGAGCTATTTTGGCTCCATTGGCGCCAAAGCCATGTTCTCTTCAAAAGATTTTGAATTGTACGAGGCCATTCGCAACCTGAGTATTTTAAAAGAAGCAGCAAATGCCCCGGAACAGGAAATCGCAAAAGCAGAGAAACACTTACAAGTGGTTTCAGAAAATATGGGTGAGCCATCAGAAATGTCCTTATTAGGTCGTTTGCACTGGTGGACTGTAGAATATGGCTTGATTGGTACTTTAGAAAATCCGAAAATATATGGTGCAGGCTTACTTTCTTCTATTGGTGAAAGTTCCAGCTGCATGAAAGCGGAGGTGACCAAACTATGGTACAACATAGATACGATCAATTATTCGTATGACATCACCAAACCACAACCACAACTATTTGTGACTGAAAATTTCCAGAACCTAATAGATGTATTAGAGCAGTTTGCTGATACGATGGCGTTCAGACGTGGTGGTGCAGAAAGTGTAGTCAAAGCAATTGAATGTAAAAACCCGGCAACGGCAGTGTACAGTTCTGGATTACAGGTAACTGGTGTCTTTACAGACATGGGATTAAATACTGCTGATGAGCTTACTTTTATCAAAACAACTGGTCCTTCTGCACTGGCAGTAGATTCAAAACAACTGGAAGGTCATAGTAAGTTCTACCATAAAGATGGTTTCTCTTCTCCTGTAGGTCGCTTAAACGGCTTGGTGTTAGAAGACCTCACTTTAGCCGAATTGCAGGAACAAGGTATTGCAGAGGGCAGCAGAGCAGATGTGACTTTCGATAGTGGTATTCAGCTGAATGGTTTAGTCAAGGAGATTATACAACATCATGGTAAAAACATCCTGATTGTTTTTGAAGACTGTACTGTAAAAGAAGGCAATGGAAATGTACTTTTCCAACCGGAATGGGGTACTTATGATATGGCAGTTGGAGAGAAAATCGTATCTGTATTTAATGGTGCGGCTGATAAAGAAGCTTACGAAGAGATCACGCACATCAGTGACAAGCAAACGCATAAAGTAACTTACGACGAGAAAACGCAGCAACTCCATGCGATTTACAAAGAAATTCGCTCGATCAGAGAAGATAAGAGAAATTATGAGCAGGTAATTGCACTGTTTGAAGCTTTAAAAACAGCGCATCGTTACGATTGGTTGGGCGCTTTAGAGATTCTCGAAATCCTTTACCACAAAAATCTAGATCCGGAATTGGAGAAAGAAATACGTATCTATCTGGAACTAAAGGCGGCAAATGAGCCAGACCATTATAAATTAATTACCGATGGCTTACATGTGATTGAAAATCCGGTAAGTCAATTGATTACAGAACAGGATTAAATGAATATAGTATTAACAGGTGCAAGCAGTGGGATTGGTTTTGAAGCTGCATTAGAGTTCACAAATTACAAAGAGAACAAAATTGTATGTATTGCCCGTTCGGCGGACAAACTGCGTAAACTGCTGGAGATTGCCAGAAGTATTAATCCGGATTGCGTGTTGCTTCCGGTAGAATTTGATATTGTACATGATGATTATGCTGTATTACTTCCTTTTTTAAAGGAGAGACTAGGCACTATAGATATTTTGATCAACAATGCAGGTGCTTTAATCAACAAGCCTTTCCTAGAAACCAGTAAGGATGATATGTATCAGATGTTTGAAAGCAATGTTTTGGGTCATTTTAATATGATTCAGAATTTATTGCCTTTGATGACTGCAGGTAGTCATATTGTAAATATTGGTAGTATGGGTGGTTTTCAAGGTAGCGTAAAGTTCCCTGGCCTTTCAGCTTACTCTTCCAGCAAGTCTGCACTACATACTTTAACAGAATGCCTTGCTTTTGAATTGGCTGAAACTGGAATTAAGGTGAACTGTCTGGCATTAGGTTCTGCGCAAACAGAGATGTTAGAATTGGCATTCCCTGGTTATGAATCGCCGGTTATGGCATTTGAAATGGGAAAATATGTGGCCGACTTTGCCAAGACCGGACACAAGTTCTTTAATGGAAAAGTGCTCCCAGTAGCAGTAACCACCCCTTAATCAATTACTTACCAACATTATTTTAGGCTAAAGATAGTTTTATTATCTTTAGCCCAATCCCTATGAAGAAAAGCATCCTAATTGTCCTGTTTTTATCCATGAGTACGTTTGTGGCAAAGTCCCAAGCATTGACACCTATTCCTTATCAGGATATGGTTTTCAAGCTGATGGAAAACCTACCGGCACTTCCTGCCAGTAAATTTCAACCGAGTAATTTGCTATCTTTTGCAAAGTCAATGATTGGCACGCGTTACCGATATGCTTCCAGCAATCCTAAAATTGGTTTTGACTGCTCTGGATTTGTAAATTATGTATTTAGAAATTTTGGCATTAATGCCCCTCGCTCTTCCAGAGATTTTGCAACAAAGGGTCAGGATAAGAAGCTTGCTGATGCACAGGTTGGAGATGTGATCATCTTTACCGGCACGAACAGTCGCGTTCGTCGCGTTGGCCATGTAGGGATTATTTCTGCAGTAGATGGAGACGAGATCAAGTTTATTCATTCTTCTTCAGGTGCTGCAAAAGGGGTAACCATTACCAGCTTAAACGAAGGTTTCTATAAGAAAAGGTTTATGAAAGTGGTTAGTATTTTATAAGAAAATTACAGCAATACCACTTTTAAAGCATCCAATACATTTCCTTCTGCCAGAAACTGCTTTGCCAATTCATGAAGTTCACGCTCCCGGTTATTTGCATCGCCAATAGTAGCGTCTAAAACTTCTTTCACCTGGCTATTGCGTTGCATTTCATCTACCTCATCCGCTGAAGGAAGCTGCTCTATATTTCCCAATCTACCCAGGTCATTCCCTGAAAGCACATAAGAATTTCTAACTGCTTTAGGTAAAGCGTCAACACCAATCCCCAGTGTGGTTAAGGGTTTAGCTACTTTAAACAGGCTTTCTGGCGTAACTCGGCAATACCAATCACCACCCAAACGGGCCACAAGATCAATCTTTTCCTGGTCGATTTTCCCATCAGCATCCAGAATTTCTTCCTTAATGTGGATTAGCTTTATTTCTGCCAGAATCAGGTTTCCTGCCCCAGGTTGATCTCCCAAATGAATGATCTCTTTAACCAGGCATTCCATTTGGACCGGTGCTTCTGCCACTCTCGGTGGTTTAACTAACTCGGAAGGAAACATGGTAAAACCTGCCTTCTCAAACTCATTAATCCCCTTCACATATTCTGTACTAGCCAAGCTCATTTGCTGCACCATCGGATAATTTACAATATTGATGACGCATTCTTTCACTTCCAGCACATTTTCCAAGGTATGTTTAGTACTACCATCCCTCACCCTTCTCGATGGAGAAAAGATACACATTGGCGGATTTGTACTGAACATATTGAAAAAGCTAAAAGGGCTAAGGTTGATGTTCCCCTCCTGATCTATGGTACTTGCAAAACAGATGGGTCTGGGTGCAATAGCATACTGCAGATAGTTTTGCAATTGAACAGAAGAAATTGTGGTTACATCGATAGTCAGCATATAGGTTTGAGCTTATTTAAGGTCAAAGTTAATGCCTAATTGTAGTTAAAAAAAGGGCTTACTGAATTTTAATCCAGGAGGGAAAGAGATACTCCGGTAAGGTCATCACAGCGCTTACCGGAGAGATTTCATTTATTTCTTTTTCAAAGCAAGAATAGAGAAATCGCTATCCGCTTTTATAATGCTATTGCTTAAGTGTCCAAGACCGGTGATCTCCATTTCGACCACATCACCCTCTTGTAGCCATTGCGGTTTAAAATCAGGATTATTTAATAATCCAGTACCATTGAGTTCCAGAAAACAGCCTGTACCTACCGTACCAGAACCAATAACATCACCAGGCAAAATATCTACACCATAGGCACAACGCTCAATGATTTCTGCAAAAGTCCAATCCATATCAGCCATATTTCCAGCCGATACTTCTATTCCGTTTACAGTACAAGTCATTTTTAGGTTGTAAGCTTTTCCGGTATGCCCAGGTTTAGGCGCACATAGGTATTCTTCCAACTCATCCGGTGTAACCAACCATGGGCCGATAACGGTAGAGAAATCTTTTCCTTTTGCAGGTCCTAAATTCAGCAGCATTTCTTCCATTTGCAGGGTTCTTGCGCTCATATCATTCATCACCATATAACCGGCAATATAATTGTCAGCCTCTGCGGCAGTGATGTTACGTCCTTTTGTACCGATCACAATTGCAACTTCCAGTTCAAAATCCAGCTTTTGGAAATGATCAGGCATACATTCGATATCGCCAGGTCCCTGAATGGCATTGTGGTTCGTAAAATAGAAAATTGGATACTGATCAAATTCTGCAATCATATCTACCTTACGGTTTCTACGTGCGGCAGCCACATGCTGACGAAAAGCGTAACCATCTCTACATGATGTTGGATGCGGTACTGGTGCCAATAATTCATAGAAAGCCTCTTCTTTAGGTTCGATTTCACCAGATTTAATCTGTGCATCTACCTTTTTAGCGCGATCCATAAGATCGACACCACCACGTAGGAATTCGTTCATCTCATCAGGCAACAATTTGTCGCAAGAGTTCAGGTTATAAATATGTCCGTTTACAAAAACACCCAGGTGTTCTCTGTCTTCTGTTTTATAGGATACCAGCTTCATATGCTCAGTTTTTTGTCAGTTTGTTCAAAGCTATATAAAAATACAGCTTCAATGGTTAAATATAATTTATCTACATTAAATCGCGATGATTGTTTGTTCGTTACTATAATTATTACTTAATTTAGCTCCGCAAACAAAATGATCTTAAACCTCACATATCATAATCAAGTGGCCAAACAAGCATTGGCTGCATTCAGGTATGCGATGCTTTCCAAGATTATTTTTGCTCAATATTCCATATAGCTTTCCCTTGCTGTTAAAATAAAACGTTTTCTACGTTTTACTGTTATTAATATACATATAATTCTAACCAAATTAACCTACTGTTATGCCTATTTATCATACCTTAGGAACAATTCCTGCGAAACGTCATACCGTTTTTAGAAAGCCAGATGGCAATTTATATGCAGAAGAATTAGTTTCTACTGAAGGGTTTTCCAGCTTATACTCACTCGTTTATCATTGTCACCCGCCAACCATTGTAAAAGAACTGGGTGAGCCTTACTCTGTGGAGCCAAAGATTGCGCGCGAAAAGCACTTGCGTCATACCAGTCTGATCGGATTTAATGTTAAACCGGAAGATGACTACCTGAAAAGCAGAAAACCTGTGCTCGTAAACAGTGATTTACATATCTCTTTGGCGGCACCAAGAAAATCTATGACCGACTATTTCTATAAGAATAGTCAGGCAGATGAAGTCATCTTTATCCATGAAGGTACTGGAACGCTAAAAACAGGGTTTGGAAAGATCCGTTTTGCTTATGGCGACTACCTGGTTGTGCCTCGTGGTACGATTTACCAAATGGAATTCGACGATGAGAAAAACAGACTTTTTATCATCGAGAGTTTCAGTCCTATTCGTTCTCCAAAACGTTATAGAAATGAGTACGGACAATTAATGGAGCATTCTCCTTACTGTGAACGTGACATCAGACGTCCTCAGGATTTGGAAACCATCGATGCGTATGGGGATTTCAAGGTCCTGATCAAAAAACAAGGCTTAATGTATCCATACACTTATGGAACCCATCCTTTTGATTTTGTGGGCTGGGACGGTTTTCACTATCCTTGGGCATTTTCTATCCATGATTTTGAACCAATTACAGGCCGTCTACATCAACCGCCTCCGGTACATCAGACTTTTGAAGGTCATAATTTCGTGATTTGCTCTTTTGTTCCAAGAAAATACGATTATCATCCTTTATCTATTCCTGCGCCATATAACCATAGCAATGTGGACAGTGACGAGGTATTATATTATGTTGATGGTGATTTTATGAGCAGAAAAAGTGTAGTTAGAGGCCAGATTACCTTACATCCAGGTGGAATTCCACACGGACCTCATCCTGGAACGGTAGAAAAATCTATCGGCAAAGAAAGTACGGAAGAGTTGGCAGTTATGATTGATCCATTCCGCCCTTTAATGCTTACCGAAGATGCCATCCAAATCGAAGATCCAAATTACTTCAAAAGCTGGCAAGAAAACGTAGAATAAAGGAACATAAATAGAAAATCAGATTAAGAGTTTAAAATATTTAAATATCATGAGTACACAAACATTTGCAGAAAAGATCGCTAAAGCGCCAGATTTTCTGCCAATTAATGGAACGGATTACATAGAATTCTATGTAGGTAATGCAAAACAAGCTGCACATTATTACAAAACAGCGTTTGGTTTCCAATCATTGGCTTATGCCGGACCGGAGACGGGTGTACGCGATCGTGCTTCCTACGTTTTAAAACAAGGAAAGATCAGATTAGTCCTGACTACTGCTTTAAAATCAGAAAGCCCGATTGCAGAACATGTTAAAAAACATGGTGATGGCGTAAAAGTACTCGCTTTATGGGTAAATGATGCTTACAGTGCATTTGAAGAAACTACGAAACGTGGGGCAAAACCTTATTTGGAGCCTGTTACAAAAACAGACGAGTTTGGAGAAGTAAGAATGTCTGGGATTTATACTTATGGCGAAACCATCCACATGTTTGTGGAGCGTAAAAACTATACCGGTACTTTCATGCCTGGTTACCGCGAATGGAAAAGTGACTATGCCCCGGCAGAAACAGGCTTATTATACATTGACCATTGTGTAGGTAACGTGGGCTGGAACAGGATGAATGAGACCGTACAATGGTACGAAGACGTGATGGGATTTGTCAATATCTTATCCTTTGATGATAAACAAATCAATACAGAATACTCAGCTCTGATGAGTAAGGTAATGAGTAATGGGAATGGTTTTTCAAAATTCCCTATCAATGAACCTGCAGAAGGAAAGAAAAAATCACAGATTGAAGAATATTTAGAATTTTATGAAGGCGAAGGGGTGCAACACATTGCGGTAGCGACAAAAGATATTTTGTCTACTGTAAGGGAATTAAAAGCTCGAGGGGTTGAGTTTTTAAGTGCACCCCCTGATGCCTATTACAGCATGATGCCAAACCGTGTAGGTGAAATCGACGAGGAGATTGCACAACTAAAAGAGCTTGGAATTCTGGTAGATTGCGATGAGGAAGGTTATCTATTGCAAATTTTCACGAAACCGGTAGAAGATCGTCCGACTTTATTCTTTGAAATTATTGAAAGAAAAGGTGCACAATCCTTCGGTGCCGGCAATTTCAAAGCCTTATTTGAATCCCTGGAACGTGAGCAGGAATTGAGAGGTAACTTATAAAAAACTGACGCTTATTATTCATAAAACGAAAGCCAGTCTGGAAACAGTACTGGCTTTTTTATGTTACAGAAGATGGGATTTACGAAAAAATAGTTAATTTCGGCCTTCTAGGCAACCTGCGGGAATGGACATTAACATCATCGGAAGCATCTCATTATTTTTCACACGCTTTAGTGCGGCATTTAAATTATTTCAAAAGAATGACCCCTTGCGTCTTGCCGGTGCCACTGCTTTTTTTGCCAACTTCGCGCTACCTCCGATCCTGATCATATTAATTCGTTTATTTGGTTTTTTTATGGATAGGAAAACCCTGGCAAACACGTTATTTGAACGTTTAGGGACGGTATTAGACGACAGCAGTACTACTCAAATCAGACAGGTCTTGCGAAATATCAGGGGTGTCGACCATCAATGGTATGCGACCGTATTGAGTTTTATCTTTTTCTTATTTGTAGCCACTACACTTTTTGCAGTAATCAAAAATTCCATGGACCAAATTTGGTCGATTGGCATTAAAGAAAAGGTAGGATTCTATTTCAAAATGAAACTCAGGGCACGTTCTTTTGTCATCATTTTACTGGCAGGACTCCTATTCTTTGTTGGGATCATGACTGATAGCATGCAGGCGATCATCGGAACTTATGTCAACAATGCTGCCCCAACTTTTGGAAGATTTTTCCTCTTAATGTTAAACCAGGTCTTGTTCATTATCATTGTAACCACCTGGTTCTCTGTCTTATTTAAATACCTGACTAATGGCCGCCCAGGCTGGAAAGCTGCCATTCATGGAGGCATCCTGACCGGTATCTTATTTACCATTGGGAAATCTATCCTGAGGATTATGCTTCCCCTTAGTGGCATTGGAAACATTTATGGCACCTCAGGCTCTATTGTCCTGATTATGCTCTTTGTCTTCTATTCTTCCTTTATTTTTTACTTCGGTGCTTGTTATGTCAAAGTGCTGAGTGATGACAAAAATCGTCCCATACGCCCTATAAAAGGCGCATTCAACTACGAAATCAAAGAAATAATAAAAAGCGCTTAACCAAGTTATACTACGGCAACTTTCTCGAATCCCTGCATTTCAAACACGGCCAGTTTACTAAGCAGGTTATAATGAAGTGTCCCAAAAAGATTCACTATACCTTCTTTATTTCTACCTTCAATGCAGATGCTTTCTTTTAGGATGTCTTTGTGTTGCAAAATCTGGTCAGACAAAATCACCTCTTCATCCTGAATTTTAACATCATTAGCTTCAATAGAGAACTGTTTTAGCAGCTCTAGAAAGCCTTTTCCATTCAATAATAATTCTTTGATACCCATGGTTTTCCTCATTTAGTTAGGGAGAATCATAATATCAATTTTAGCGCCAAAAAAAGGGCAAAACCCTAAAGCTCAGCCCTTTTCCACAAATGTTGAAAAATTCTATTTTAGAACAAACGATAAGCTAGTCCTAGCGTAAATAAACCTAGTTTCTTAGCACCACTAAATTCATCTTTGCCAATTTTGGTCAAACCTTGTTCATATCTTAGGTCAATCCCTAATTTACTGACGTCCAGACCTGCGCCAAATTGCCATGCAAAGTTTTGATCTTTAAATTTACCTTTAAAAGCCTCAGTTGCTGCTGCTTTAATTGTCTGATCTTTACTTAAAACAAAAGATACAACCGGTCCGGTATTTAAACGAATGCCCACTCCTGCTGCGCCAATTTTTGTACCCACTAAAACCGGGATATCTAAACTGGTAAAATCTACATTAGTATCAAAACCATTTGGATCTTTTAATGAAGTGTTTTTACCTGAAATATACATCTCTGGTTGCAAGTGGATTCCTGCTGCTCCAATACGGGCCCAAACACCACCATAATATCCTGCTCTATTGTCACTTTTCAAGGTACCTTCTGTACTAAACTTGGTCAGATTGACCCCACCCTTTAATCCGAATTGAAAACTAGGCAAGATCTGACTAAACGCCATCATACTCGAACAGATGAATAACGCAGATAAGATTATTTTTTTCATAATGTAATGTTAGGTTGATATTTTAACTGTTATGTAAAACTAAGAATATTTTTAATTCATCAGTATATTACGTAATTTTATATTTATAATCGCCTATTTGAAATCATGTTAGAATTCGAAGGTGAGGCCCTTATCATCACCTATTTAGATGGATTTTACATTTAATGCCTACTCCTATTTCTTAATTTTTTTTGGGGCAATCACCCTTTTCTTAAGCTGGTATGCTTACCGCCAAGACCATGGTGCAGTCCGATTGTTTGGTCTCATGATGTTGTCCAATGCCATTTGGTCCATAGCTTATGGATTTGAACTTGCGACGAACAACCTCTCAGACGCCAAATTTTTCATCGATATAGAGTATATCGGCATCACCACCGTCCCGCTCTACTGGCTACTATTCTGTTTAAAGCTATCCGGAAAAGAATACTGGTATAAGCGAACTTTAAATCTATCTATATTGATCATTGTAGCCGCAATTACATCCATTCTGGTATGGACTAACGACTACCATCATCTGCATTATAAACATTATTTTATGGATACCAGTGGTCCATTTCCATTGGTCTCCATTGAACCCGGCATCAGCTATAGAATATTCACCACCTATTTCTACGTCTTATTAGCCATCGGTAGTTATCTCCTGATCTCCACCTTTCGAAAAGCTGACTCCATTTATAAAAGGCAAAACTACAGCATCATCGTTGCTGCCCTTATTCCATGGGTGACCAATATTGCTTATACCTTCGGGTTCCGCCCTGTTGAAAACCTGGACCTAACCCCATTTGCTTTTGCGGGTACCATTACTTTTGTAGCGATAGCCGTTTATCGGTACAAACTTTTCGACGTATTGCCAGTGGCCAGAGAAAAGGTTTTAGACTTAATTCAAGATGGTTTCCTGGTGATCGACAGCAAATATAGGGTGATTGATTACAACCATGCTTTAAGAAAATACCTGGATGAACCGAACAGCAAAAAGATTATTGGTGCATCGATTGAATCCCTATTCCCTGAACAGGATGCTTTTATTCAATGCATAAAAAAACACCAGTCGGGTAAAGTAGAATTACGTTTAGAAAGCCCATTAGGGGTTCATGATCTGGAAGCAGATATCCTTTACCTCGACGAAAATCAACTGAGTAACAATGCAACAATCATTAAGTTCCAGGACCTGACGCACTTTAAACAAGAATCTTTAAGATCATTGGGGCAAACCGAGGAACTAAAAAAGTTAAACCAGTTAAAAGACCGGATTTTCTCCATCATCGCCCATGACCTTCGCGGTCCATTGGTAAATCTTTCGGAAGTACTCAAAATGATCTCCAATGATGAAATCACTATTGAAGAGTTTAAAATGTTATCACCGACCTTAAACAAAGACATTTTGTATACCACAGAGCTGCTGGAGAATATCTTACATTGGTCAAGAAGTCAATTAAAAGGATACGGTCTCAATAAAGAGTACTTCGATTTGAGAAGCATGATCATCAATGAAGTCAATTATCATTTACCTTCAGCGACTTCAAAAAACGTTAAAATTATACAGGATGTATTTCCGGGAATCATGGTTTATGCAGACATGTTAATGATTCAAATCGTAGTGCGCAACTTACTGAGTAATGCGATAAAATTCTGTTACGAAGGCTGCGAAATTGACATTTCTTCTGTTTACAACAGAGGCAAGATGATGCTTTCCATCAATGATAATGGGGTTGGGATAAAACCAGAAACAGTTGAAAAATTATTTAGCGGAGAGAACATGTCGACAAGAGGTACCTTCAATGAAAAAGGAACCGGACTAGGCCTGGTGGTATGCAAAGAGTTTATGGAACGTAATGAAGGTACCATTACCGTGGAAAGTGAGTTGGGACTAGGTACTAAGTTCAACTTATTTATCCCTTTTGAGCCAGGAAATGATGATTTTATAAAAAAATCCGATAAGCATTAACGCTTACCGGATTTTGTAAATTGCTTTCTATTAATTCAAAGGCTATCTCCTAAAAAACACTGGTCAACATTTTTAATTTAGTGGCCTGTTGCTTCGTTGATGATTTGTTTTTCTTTTAAAGCCTCCACATTGTTTTTGTTTCCAAAATTCTGAGTTTTATCCGCAAAATACTCCAGGATTCCTACAATGGTATCCAGGTTATCCGAAACCCGTTGATGCATATCGGGAAGATCTTTATCTAACCTTTTATCACCCAATTCAATATTGTCTACTTCAATCTTACCTATCTTTTGGATAATCGCTTGTTGTGAGTGTTGTAAATCCTCCAACTCCCTGACTATCTTCTCCATTAATTCGAACTTTTTTAATGTATCCATACTTTTTTCGATTTAAATTAACACTCCATTGTTATGGTAATAGAACCAATTACCCTGCCAAGATGTTTTCTTTTTTTCGATTAGGCACCGATTCCGACATTTATAATTTGGAAAGCTCAGATCAAACTAATAAATTAGTTGTACCGAACAACCCAATTGATTTTGTTCACATCAACCTAATTAATTTATCTTTCAAAAAATAAAACCATTTTACGCATGAAAAAACTCCTCCTTTTTGTAATCCTGCTGACCTGTACTTATTACGTAAATGGCCAAACGACTTCCGTTGTTGACAAAGAAAAATTACTAGACCTATTTCAATCGCAACGTTACCTGGAGGCCGCTCAATACCTGCAGGGCGTTTACAAAGACGACACCAAAGATCCAAAGGAGATCTCGCAATTGGCTTACGCCTACCTTATGGCCGGAAAACTAGCGGAAGCAGAAAAGAATTATTTAAAACTATACGCAGAAAAACCAGATGACATTCCTGGATTATTCAACCTGACGAATATCAATTTAAGAAGAGGAAACAATGCTAAAGCCAAGGAATTTCTGACTAAAATTGTTGCACTTGACAGTAATAATTTTAACGCCTATAAGCAAATCGGGCGCATCGAAAAAGAGCAGGGAGAGCTTTTACCTATGCTAAAAAGCTTCAGAACTGCCAATAGGCTGAACCCAACTGATGCAGATGTCGCTTATGACTTAAGTGAACTCTATTTCAAGATGAAGATGTACCCATTATCTTTAAGCGTTCTAGAACCTGCTTTAGCAGTCGACACCAGTAATCTTCAGTTACTAAAAATGAAGATGCCTGCAAGCATAGGTTCAAAAAAATATAAGGAGGCAATTCTGACGGGAGAGAAATTATTGAGTTATGGCGACAGCTCCAACTTTGTATTGAATAACATTGCAAAGAGTCATTTCTTACTCTTGAACTATCAAAAAGCATTAGATTACTTTTTAAAAGTGAATAATAAAAGTGATGATGCTGAGGGCCTTTTGTATAATATTTCCTTAAGTTACCGAGGAATTAAGGACTTTAGTAATGCCGCAAAATACTTAGATCTAACCATTAAAGCCGCAATTTCTCCAAAAACATCGAGTTATTATGGTCTTTTAGGTGATTCTTATGAAAATATTGATAAAAACGACCTTGCAAATGCAGCCTACAAACGAGGGCTATTGTTTGAAAACAATGGTAGTTTATACTATAACATCGCCTTGGTTTATGAGACTAAGCTTAACGACAAGAAAAATGCCATCAGCTATTACCAACAATACCTGAAAACAGTAAATGCTGAAGAGCAGCCCAAACTGATCGTTTTTATCAAAAATAAGATTGAAGAGCTAAAAAGGTAACTAAACGCGTCCCATCAAACGGGCTACGTATTTACCAATCACATCAAATTCAAGGTTTACGGTATCACCAACATTCACCTGATGAAGGTTGGTGTTTTCATAAGTGTAGGGAATAATAAAAACAGAAAACTCATCATTTTCTGACCCTACCACCGTTAAGCTGATTCCGTTTACACAAGCAGATCCTTTCTCTACAGTAACATTACCAAATTGTGCATCATATTTAAAGCGATATTCCCAGCTTCCGTCTAGTTCTTCTCTTTTAATACAAATGGCAGTCTGGTCTACATGTCCCTGAACAATATGTCCGTCCAATCGACCATTCATTTGCATACAACGTTCCAAATTAACTTTACTACCCACCTTTAAATGCTCAAGGTTAGTCTTTTCTAAAGTCTCCTGAATGGCGGTAACCGTATGTGTGTGGTCCGTTAAAGCCACAACTGTTAAACACACCCCATTATGCGACACACTCTGATCGATTTTTAATTCGTTGCTCAATTCAGATTTAACGGTAAAATGAAGATTTGTTCCTTCCTCTCTAATCGCTTCTATTTCTCCTAGTGTTTCAATTATACCTGTAAACATTTGCTAATTATATTTTGTACGGTTTCTTTTCCAATTGCTAACCTGCTGCTCTTCAACAACTGCATTTCGCGCTATGGTTTTATTTTTATAAGTTATTGCTGCCATGACTGCTGCCATCAGCGCTTCATTTTCATCTGTTTGCTTCATCCTATCTGGACTAAAATACTTACTTACAAAATGAGTATTGAAGTCACCAGATTTAAAAGCTTCATGCTGCATGACAAATTTACCAAAACCCAAGGTAGTTTTTATCCCAGTAATGTGATATTCGTCGATTGCGCGAACCATTCTCTCCATCGCTTCTTCTCTTGTCTGACCGTAAGTAATCAGTTTCGCAATCATGGGATCATAATAAATAGGAATTTCCATTCCCTGTTCAAAACCATCATCTACGCGCACACCATTCCCTTTTGGCGTTTCATAAACTTCCAAAGTTCCAATATCCGGTAAGAAATTATTTTCTGGATCTTCCGCATATACCCTCAATTCAATCGCATGACCATTAATTTTCAGATCTTCCTGTCTATAGGACAGCACCTCTCCTCTTGCAATTTTAATTTGCTCCTTTACCAGATCTAAACCAGTGATCAGTTCTGTGACTGGATGCTCTACCTGGAGCCTGGTATTCATCTCTAAGAAGAAAAAATCAAGATTCTCATCCAGAATAAACTCTACTGTACCGGCTCCTACATAATTTACGGATCGGGCAACATCTACAGCACATTTACCCATTTTCGCTCTTATTTCTTCCGTAAGCACACTTGATGGCGCTTCTTCGATCACCTTCTGATGCCTGCGCTGCACAGAACATTCCCTTTCAAAAAGATGAATTATATTTCCATGAGTATCCCCAAGAACCTGTATTTCTATATGCCTTGGTGAGGAAACATAACGTTCGATAAATACTGCGCCATCGCCAAAAGCAGAAGTCGCTTCGCTAACGGCCAACTGCATCTGCTCTTCAAAATCTGCTACTTTTTCTACAATGCGCATTCCTTTTCCACCACCACCTGCGGCAGCTTTAATCAGTATAGGGAAACCTACTTCTACCGCTCTGGACTTTGCCTCTTCGACATCTGTGATTGCCTCTTCCGTTCCGGGAACCATAGGAATCTGGTATTTCAAGGCAGCCGCTTTTGCAGACAACTTATTACCCATGATTTCCATCGCTTCTGGTGTAGGACCGATCAAAATTAACCCCGAAGCTTTCACTAATCTGGCAAAAGCAGCATTTTCAGATAGAAAACCATAGCCAGGATGAATCGCATCTGCACCGGTAATTTTACTGGCTTCAATGATTTTATCACCCCGCAAATAACTCTGGTTAGATGCTGCCGGACCAATACAAATGGCCTCATCTGCATACCGAACATGGAGCGCAGTTCTATCCGCTTCCGAATAAACAGCAACCGTTTTAATCCCCATCTCACGTGCAGAGCGCATGATACGCAGTGCAATCTCGCCCCTATTGGCTATTAAAATTTTCTTCATATAAAGGTTATTTATGGGGAGAGGGATTTAAATGTAAAATTATTTCCAGGGCACGATCGATCATCTCAGATGAAATGTCCAAATGCGTGACCATACGCACTGTTCGTGGCCCTGTGGTCCCGCAGGCGATTCCTTTTTCTGCAA
Organism: Pedobacter gandavensis; assembly: GCF_014172405.1. GTDB lineage: Bacteria > Bacteroidota > Bacteroidia > Sphingobacteriales > Sphingobacteriaceae > Pedobacter > Pedobacter gandavensis. The sequence goes on from NZ_WNXC01000010.1 coordinate 132,051, forward strand.
AAAGATGAACAATATTTTCTGTGTTATAACCCTTTGCAATTTCGAAAATTACAATATTAGTCTCAACAGGCATAACCGACGCGACGTAACTCACCTGATTCAATATGCCAGCTAATGCTTTAGCATGATCATGATCAACAGACATTCTATCCACATGATTATCCAAAGCATAAATTCCTGCCGCAGCTAAAAACCCTGATTGTCTCATCCCGCCACCAAATGCTTTCCGGATTTTAACTGCCTTTTTTATGGTTTCTTTGCTACCTAACAGAACGGAACCTACCGGAGCACCCAAACCTTTAGATAAGCAGACAGAAATGCCGTCGAAATATTGGCCGTAATGCTTCGCTGAATTTCCTGTTGCTACCAGCGCATTAAATATTCTAGCGCCATCCAGGTGAAGTTTAAGCCCTTTTATATTACATAAGGTATGAATGGGTTCGATTTGTGCCAAATGATAACAAGCTCCTCCCCCCTTGTTCACGGTATTTTCCAACACCACCAGGCTTGAATTTGGATAATGAATGTTTTGTTCATTGATTTCTGGTTCTATCAATTCCGGACTAATGATCCCACGCGGACCATGTAACAGCCTGACAGAAGCCATAGAATGATAAGCAATTCCACCTCCCTCATAACGATAAACATGAGCGCTCTGGTCGCAAATAACCTCATCCATGGGCTGGGTAAAACATTTGATTGCGATCTGATTGGTCATCGTCCCGGAAGGACAAAACAATCCAGCTTCCATGTTAAACATTCCGGCAAGCTTTGTTTCCAGCTGATGAACAGTTTCATCTTCCCCAAAAACATCGTCGCCGACTTTCGCAGCCATCATAGCCGCCAACATTCCTGCCGTTGGTTTGGTAACCGTATCGCTTCTCAAATCAATCTTTATTGCCATCACATTCATTATTATAGCTTTCTACAAATATTAACTTTTTAAATCTCGTTAAAAAGAGCTGCAGTACAAAATCAGTAGAGCTAACGAGATAATTACATTAAATCATGATGACCAATATTTTATCAAAAAAGGGCATTTAACGCTAGTAAAACGTTTATCAACTCCATAATTGAGGTTTTTTAAATTTACGAAAAGACGTTTTCCCCGAATTAAAATCCCATTTCCGGTAAATGCTTGATTTTAAATTTGGATTTCAAAATAACAAGTGTATTTTAGGCTTAGTGTTTTTTTAACAATATGGTAACTTTAAATCAATAAATAAAACGAGCAAAAACGCCCTTATTTGCATAATAGAGGCGGAAAATTATTTAAAAACTAAAACCAAAGAATTAAAATTATGAAAAAAAACCCTACAAAAGTGTTAGGATTATTTACTTTTATCCCGAAAAAAACAAATTAAGATGATAGTTATTGCAGATGGTGGTTCAACCAAAACCAATTGGTGTTTAATTAATGAAGCAGGCAGAAAAATTCTATTTAATACCGAGGGATACAATCCATACTTTTCAGACACAGCATACATTGTTGGTTCGTTAAGAAAATCTCTTCCGGATCATTTAGAAACTGATAAACTTACCGAAGTAAATTACTATGGTGCAGGTTGTTCAACAGATGCCAAGCGCAAAATTGTAGCAGATGCAATGCAACAGGTTTTTCCTAATGCAAAGATCAACATAGGACACGATTTATTGGCTTCATGCCGTGCTCTACTTGGTGATGAGCCAGGTTTCGCAGCGATATTAGGCACAGGTACAAACTCTTGTTTGTATGACGGTAAAGACATTACGCTAAACATTGACTCTCTGGGTTATTTCCTTGGGGATGAAGGTAGTGGATGCTTCATCGGAAAAAGAATTCTGAGTGATTATATGAAAGGTTATATGCCTAAAGGTTTAAGAGAAAGTTTCTATGATAACTTCGCTTTAACTAACGAGGACATTTTTGACCATATTTATAACAAACCACTTCCAAATCGTTTTTGCGCTGGCTTCAGCAAGTTCTTATACGACTATAAAGACAATTATGAAGATTATACCTTCTCTACTGTAGATTATGCTTTTACTGCTTTCTTTGAGAATTTAGTGATTCATTATCCAAACTATAAAGACTTCTCTTTAAACTGTGTAGGATCAGTAGGTTATAGCTTCAGAGATATTCTAAGCATCGTTGCTGACAGATATGAGATGGGCGTTGGTAAAGTGATCCGCTCTCCTATAGATGATCTAGTGGATTACCACATGACTACTGTTAACAAATAAACGAAAAGTTTTTTTTCCATAAAAACGGCCGCAACATGAATCATGTTGCGGCCGTTTTATTGTTAAGTATTTTATTTCTAGGCTAAAAATCTAAAAAGAGATCTCTTTGCCAAATAATTTGGCATATTTACGTTTATCGAACTTATACAAAGTAGCTGCCCTGAAGCTTACTCCTTTTTGTTTTTCTTCCAGGTCTTTCAACACTCCGAAACTTAGCATTTTCTTTCTGAAATTTCTTTTATCCAGCTTTTTATTCAGAATAATTTCATAAACATTTTGCAATTGTGTCAAGGTAAATTTCTCCGGCAATAACTCAAACGCAATTGGCTGATGTTTGATCCGTCTTTTAATTTTCTCCAATCCTTTATCAAAAATCTGTTGATGATCGAAGGCGAGCTTTGGCAGGCTTTTTACATTGATCCAATGTGCTTGTTTTGCATAGTTACTTAATGGCTTTAAGGCTTTATCACCCCCTAATCTCAATAACGCATAATATGCAATACTGACTACCCTTCCTTGTGGATGTCGGTTTACATCGCCAAAAGTATAGTATTGTTCCATGTAAACATCCCCTAGCCCGGTAAGCTCATGCAAAATTCTGGAGGCAGACTGGTCTAAACTCTCGTCCTCTCCAACTATATTTCCTGGCAATGCCCACCAGTCCTTAAAGGGTTCTTCGTTCCTTTCTATCAAAAGAATTTTCAATTCTCCTTCATCAAATCCGAACAGCACACAATCAATCGAGAAAGTGGAATTAAACTTTGGTAAGACTTCTTTCAAAATATCAAATTTTATTTTTCAAACTTATTTTTCAATCTGCCTTGAATTCAATTTAAGGCGTTAATTTGTGGTAGATTACTTATCTTTTCTATTCTTATTCCTTTTCCTGCTGCCCTACTGTCCCTCTCCTTCTTTGGGTCTAATTTATAAAGTTCTCAAATAAGATCTCATTTTAACAAGATTAACAGGATTTAAGTTAAAAACAAAATGAAAAGTATAATTATAAAAATTTTGTTGCAAAAGAATCTTACAGGAATTGAAGTCCTGAATCGGATTTTTCCATCGTGTTTTCTATATTGCATCCGCTAATCCTTCGGATGCGGGGATAATGACTCATATTTATTGAAATTAGATCTTGTTTTATGTCGGAACACTACCTGGAAACCTTTAATTACTTTTCAGAGGCTAAAACCTTACAGCAATGAACCGATTTTAAGCAACAAATACCAATTTATTAAATTTTTAAACATTGAAGCAATAAAATGCACTTGCATCCTAATTACATAGGAAAATAAAAAATAAATTACTTAGTGTAAAAAATACACGCTATATTCGTAATCACAAATCATGAAACCAAATATTAAAAATATCGCCGTATTGACATCTGGAGGAGACGCTCCAGGGATGAACGCCTGCATTAGAGCAGTAGTACGTACCGGCATATACAATGGAATCAATATGTTTGGGGTTTTGCAAGGATACCAGGGCTTGATCAATAACAACATCAACCCAATGGATGCAAGATCCGTTAGTAACATCATTCACTTAGGTGGTACCATTTTAAAAACAGCGCGTTGTCTTGAGTTTAAAACTGAAGAAGGAATGCAGCTTGCTTTTGAAAACTTAAAAGCCCGCGATATTGACGGCTTAGTAGTAATTGGGGGTGATGGAACATTTACAGGAGCACAACTTTTTGGAAAGAAGTTCGGAATTCGTGTGATTGGAATTCCAGGAACAATTGACAATGATTTATATGGGTCTGATTTTACTTTAGGATACGATACGGCCATAAATACCGTTATTGAAGCAATAGATAAAATCAGAGATACCGCAGATTCCCATGACCGTTTATTCTTTATAGAAGTGATGGGCAGAGATTCTGGATGTATCGCACTGAGAAGTGCAATCGCCAGTGGCGCAGAAGCTGTACTCCTACCGGAAAAAGAAACCAGTCTGGACGAGCTGATCTCACAATTGGCAATTGGAGCTTCAACAAAGAAATCTTCCAGTATTGTGATTGTATCCGAAGGCCATAAAGCTGGTGGTGCTTATGATGTTGCGAAAAAGGTTAAAGAGAGTTTTAACCACTATGACACGAAAGTAACCATACTAGGTCACCTGCAACGTGGAGGTAGCCCAAGTAGTTTCGACAGAATTTTAGGTAGTCGTTTGGGCTTTGCAGCCGTTAATGAATTACTAAAAGGAAGTACCATGCAAATGGTTGGCTTACGTGGTAATGAAATAAAGACAACGAGTATAGACGAGGCGCTAACCAGACATACTTTTAAACTGGAAAGTGATTTATTGGAAATGACTAAGGTTTTATCCATTTAATTATGATAGCGGTAGTTTACAGTGGATCTAAAACAGCATACTGGAAAATTGCACAGGATGGTAAAACCATCGCAGAATGTAATATGCCAGGAATTAATCCCTGTTTTAATGACCAGAAGTCTATACTTCAATTCTTAAATAAGAAATCGATTCTGGTGAATCATGCAGAAAGCATCAAGAAAATTTATGTTTTTGCTGCTGGTGCTTCCTCAGAAGAAAGAAGAAATGAATTGGCGGAAACGCTTGGAATGTTCTTTAGATATAGTAAAATAACGGTTAAAGATGACCTATATGGCGCAGCCATCTCTGCCTGTTACAATAACCCTGGAATTGTAGGTTTATTAGGTAGCGGAGCAAATTGTGCTTATTACGACGGAAAAAAACCGGAGAAGAACAACTTTGGACTGGGGTATATCCTCGGAGATGAAGGTTCGGCGAATTACCTTGGAAAAACACTATTAAAGTATTTTGTACAAGATAAACTGCCGAAAGACCTACATAAAAAGTTTGAACTTAAGTATAATCTGGACAGGCCTCAAATCCTGGAACGCGTATACAAAAGACCTCTGGCTCAGCAATTTCTAAGTTCTTTCTTTGATTTTTTTATTGAAAACAGAACTGATAAATTTTTGTTAGGAATTATAGAGAAAGGGTTTGAAAGTTATTTTAACACTTATTTGTTACCAACATTAAAATTACATCCCGGTAAAGAAATACATTTTGTAGGTCTTGTGGCCGGAAACTTTCAGGAAGAGCTGCGGGCAACCGCAAAGCGGCACGGACTGGAAATAACATCGATTACTAAAGAACCGATATATAATTTACTAAACTACTATTCAAATTAACAAAATGAGCAAAATTGGAATAAACGGCTTTGGCCGTATCGGCAGACTGGTTTTTAGAGCTGCTTTAAAAAGAGGATTAGATATTGTTGCAATCAATGATTTAGTTGAGCCGGATTACATGGCTTATATGTTAAAATACGATACTACACACGGTCGTTTTGATGGTACTATTGAAGTAGTAAACGGTCATCTTGTAGTAAATGGAAAAACAATCCGTATCACTGCGGAAAGAGATCCAGCTAACTTAAAGTGGGATGAAGTAGGTGTAGAAACTGTAATTGAATCTACAGGCTTATTCTTAACTCAGGTTGATGCTGAAAAACATATTCAAGCTGGTGCTAAAAGAGTAGTTCTTTCTGCTCCTGCAAAAGATGATTCAATCCCTACTTACGTAATGGGTGTAAATCATGAGTTATTAACTGCTGATCAAACTGTAGTTTCTAACGCTTCTTGTACCACTAACTGTTTAGCACCAATCGCTAAAGTATTAAACGACAACTTCGGTATCGTTGAAGGCTTAATGAGCACAGTTCACGCGGTAACTGCAACTCAAAAAACAGTAGATGGTCCTTCAGCTAAGGACTGGAGAGGTGGACGTGGAGGTTTCTCTAACATTATCCCTTCTGGTACTGGTGCAGCGAAAGCAGTAGCAAAAGTAATTCCTGCTTTAAAAGGAAAATTAACAGGTATGGCTTTCCGTGTACCGGTAGCTGATGTATCTGTTGTTGATTTAACAGTTCGTCTGGAAAAAGCAGCAACTTATGAAGAAATTAAAGCAGCCATGAAAGCAGCCTCAGAAGGTTACTTGAAAGGTGTGCTAGGATATACAGAAGATGAAGTAGTTTCTTCTGACTTTATAGGAGATGATCATGCGTCAATTTTCGATGCAAATGCAGGTATTGCATTAAATGACAACTTCGTGAAAGTGGTTTCTTGGTATGATAACGAATGGGGCTATTCTAATGCATTAGCTAAATTCGTAGAATACTACGGAAATTTAAAGTAAAACCCGTTCATACAGGTTTATATTTGGTTAGAAAAGGGATGTGTCTGGATGGAACATCCCTTTCTTGTTTCCAATACATTTATCCTGGCTACCTCCCCATATGACTGTGCAGTGAAATTAATGAGCACAAAAACATATATAAACTAAAACTTTAGTAATCCATAGCAGCTAATTATCTTTCTTTTTTATATTTGTATACAAACGAACCAGATAACCTTCCGCTCAATTATGAAACACACCCTACTTGCGCTTGCACTGATGACCCTAATCTTTGGCTGTAGTAAAGACGAAGAAAAAACGAAAAACTACATCCCAAGAGCGCTAACAAAGAATGAATCCTTCAATTTTTCTTCGGATAAAAAGAGTGATTCCGTCACCATTTACAAATTAAACAAACCAGAGCAGGCAGAATGGTTGTCTGTAAAATTCGGAGACAGTACGGTGAGCATTCAAACAGATCCAAAAGACCCAAAAAAAGCAACGAATCACTTTACTTTTGCAGAGTTTGTAAACACTCAAAAAACATGCGTATTGGTACAAATCGAAGATGAAACCGCATTGGTTGCTCCCTCATTCCTTATTTCATTGAAGGAAGAAGGCGGATTGCAGGTAGTTAGCTTAAGTCGCCCAACAAAAGAGGGACCAGGAGAAAAGTCTGGTTTGGGCATCAGTAGACTTGGTCGGACGGGACACTTGGTAGACAATGATTTTTTTATCACCAGTGTGACTGCGAAAGCTTATCTTTTGAAAAGACAAGATCCTGAACAACGAATTGACGGGAAGTTTCTAATCCTATCTCCGGACAGACAAACCATCGTTTTCGCAACTCCGAAGTCATTGTACCAGGTGAATTACATTTCAAATGAAACTTCCACCCTGCCCTTGCCTGCCAATCTGCCTACAGATCTGCCAACGGTTTATAACTGGGTTCAAAAAAGCTACAGTTTTCAGAAAAGTAAACAAGGAATTTCCTTTTTGACGAATAGAGAGGATGATAAAATTGTCGACATCAGCGAATTTAAAAAATAGGCACTATACACTAAAATCATCCAGGGAGTAAGGAAGTTCCTCACAAAAAAAGCCGTTATTCATGAGGATATGCCTCACCACAGCAACAGCCGGAACCGCACTTACTACCCTTAAAATTTTATCTACATCCTCAAAAGCAAAAGTCCAGTTTTTCTCTCCGAATAAAATATCCATCACAGGTCTGATTGAAATCAAATCTCGTTGCCCCTGTACCGATGTTTTAAAAATCATGATGTTCATCGTTCTTTTTTTTAAGTTTCAGCTTTATTTCCCATAAAAATGCATGATATGCTGTACTTTGAAAAGTAACATCAGCCAAAAGCGATTAAAAACCCGATGAATAGCGGAAAACCGTCGGTAAACGATTTCGACTAACACATACATTGCTTTAAAACCCGGGTTATTTTTACTAATTTTGTTAGTAATGAAATCATCCGGCACAGCAGATTTACCTTTGCATTATGGTTATTTACCCAGTTGGCTAACGGAACGAATGACGCGCCTTGGTTTGGCAATTACCGAAGCCATCATTGCTGAGTACGGCAGTGCCGAGGTATTGCGCCGATTGAGCGATCCATTTTGGTTTCAAAGCCTGGGTGCAGTCATGGGGATGGATTGGCACTCTTCAGGGATCACAACCTCGGTAATGGGTGCTTTGAAAGCTGCCATCAATCCTCATAGCAAAGAGTTAGGCATCTATATTTGTGGTGGAAAAGGAAAAAGATCAAAGCAGACTCCCATAGAGCTGTTACACATCGCCAATCACATCGGCCTAGACGGAAACCATCTGGTTCGATGCAGTAAGCTCAGTGCTAAAGTAGACAATACCGCAATTCAAGATGGATTTCAGCTCTATGCTCATAATTTCATCCTCAACAAAGAGGGCCTCTGGACTGTCGTTCAACAAGGGATGCACCAAAACAACGGAACCGCGAGAAGATACCACTGGCACTCCTCAGCACTTCAGTCTTTTGTGGAAGAACCACATACCGGAGTTTTCGGAATCCATCAAGGAGAGATTATGAACCTCGTTGCAAAAGCAGCAGCTCCTACTCAAAAATCTATATTGGACATGACTACTGAGCACCCTGACCGTATAATCAAAGAAGCGAAAAAATTGATCATGTCCAGACACCATGAAGTAAAAGCAACGGATGTAGACCTAAAACGATTAGGCTCGATGCTATGGTTAACACAGGAGAAACAACCTGCAGATTTTGAAGAACTTTTGATGCTGGAAGGAATGGGCCCGAGAACCTTACAATCACTAGCCCTTGTGAGTGAAGTAATCTATGGCAGCCCTTCCCGTTTTACTGATCTAGCTCGCTTTTCTTTTGCCCATGGTGGAAAAGATGGCCATCCCTTCCCCGTTCCTATAAAAATATACGATGAAACCATTCAGGTGTTGACCAAGGCGGTTCAGCAAGCTAAAATAGGTCAATCAGAACGGCAAAAAGCCATACATCAATTAAATGTCATTGCGCGAAATGTCGAAAACGACTTCATTCCAAATGATAATTTTGAAGCCCTGATCGCAAAAGAAAGAAGAGATTCCTGGAAATATGGAGGCAAAACTATTTTTGGTGATGCTAAACCAGTACAAGAACATCAACTCAGCCTATTTTAAGTTAAAAAATCCCAAACTAGCTGTTTAAACATCTTATTTATTTAGAGAAATAACCACTATTTCTTAGCTTTGCTATTCATTTATAATAGATTAATTCCGTTATTTGTTTTGTTTAGTTTAAAATATACCAACAGAACACATTAATGCAGTTTAAACAATTCTCCTGGCAAATTGCCTGGGATTACCCGCCATTCAGACTTAAATTTATCCTGGGAATCTCTATTCTTGCCCTGATTTTGCTATTTATTCCACATTTTTTCGCTTACGTAGAAAATAGAGAAAAAGGATTCATACTTAACGATTGGGTATTGGCAAAAGTTCCTGCGATTGACGTATCCTGGTGGATTTTCATCATCCTTTATGGGATGTCTATATTTTTTATCATTCGGATGTCCAAAAACACGTCCATTTGCTTAACCGCACTTTGGTCGTATATCTTTCTATGTACTGCCAGAATTATCACCATTTCCATTGTCCCATTACACCCACCAAAAGATATTATTGAATTAATAGATCCCTGTTCTGTTGTTTTTTATGGCTCTAATGTCATCACCAAAGATCTTTTCTTCTCTGGCCATACCGCAACCATCTTTTTAGGTGCATTGTGTCTTGAAAACCGACGCGAGAAAACCATCGCTTTTATTGCTGCTGCGATCATCGGCATATTGCTTTTAATTCAGCATGTGCACTATACAGCTGATGTAATTGCTGCACCTTTCTTTAGTTGGGTATGTTGGTATTTCGGGAAATCAATAGAAAAACTGTAAGACCCATTGTAAAAAAATAGCGGAAGCAATTCCTAAGATCTGCCTCCGCCAGAAGTTTTGAGAGCTCCTGTATTTTATAGAAATTTAGTCTATTAATTTATTCATGGCTGGTTTAAGTGTTTTAATCAGCTCAGTTGTATAACGAAAACCTTTATCAAGGTTGATATTAAAAAGCATCATTCCGCCTTTTAATCCATTATCTGGTTGCCATTTGCACAATTGCATGGCTTCAGATAAAGAAGTAGCCTGATGCCGACCAGGCTGTACGCCAAACAACAGTTTTTTACTACCTACCAGGCCGGTGTATAATTCAAATTGATTAATCATCGTTTCCAAGTCCCAGAGATAACCTGCTAAGGCCACATAATCAAAACAAGCATTACACTTTTTCAATAGTTGCTCATCTGCATAATATTGGTAGGTCACATAGCTCATCATTTTTCCTGTCGCCGACTTAGGGCCAAAGTATTTAGACAACTCCGTAATCACTTTAATAAAATTATCGTCAGGAACATCCCCCCCCATTTCAGGATCAAGATCTATCCCATCCAAGTTCCAGGTATTAACGACCAACTCATAAACATTAGCAGCAAATATCTCTGGATCAACAACGGTATTCCAGGAAATTTTAGAATGAACAGTACTCGTAATAGTAGCCATCACCCTAACCCCTCGTTGTTGTTGCACCCTTACACCAGTCAAAATTTCTTCCCAACTCATTCCATTGCTCGTTAGGTAGGTATGTTGCAAAGTGTTTTCGGTGTCCAAATTGAGATGAAACAAATTGATGACATCAATCCCCTCAGGCAACACTTCAATATTCACCTTTTGATTCGCATAACCTAACCAGTAGGCAATAAATAGAGGATCGGGAGCTTTCATAAATAAATCGGGCATTAAAATATACTGGTTCAATACAGATAAAGATCTGAAAACCTCAGAACGTGTAAATGCGCTAGATTACCTGAAAAAAAAAACAGGTATAAATACCTGTTTAAATAACAACAGCGTAACAAATATGAATTAGCTGTAAATAATTCATAAGCTTAACAAGGAATGTTTTATTTTAGATTAAGAATTTAAAAACATTTTTTCAAAACCACCTTAAAAAACCAAGACCAACTAAGTACCATGAAGAAAAAAGTCAATAAACACAACAAAAGTATTTTCGAAATTCCTTTATCAGAAGCGAAAGAACTTACTACTGCCTGGGCAGAACAAAAACACCTTATCAAAGCATTCCTTGTTGATGCTGATGAGTTATCGGACATGATCTCTGAGAAAAAAGCCAAATACGTTAGGATGTACTTCGGTTGGGATAAAGAAATGGAAGTAGGAAGAGAAGTAAGAATGATCATGGTTCCTGTGGATATCAACGGAAAAGATATGATTCTCTTAGACGGTGAATCATCTACTGAGACTAATGCTGCCAATAATATATTTGATTTCACAATGCCATGTCCACCAACATGCTCACCAGACCCAATTCTGTAGCTCAAAAATGGCATCAACAATAGAAAAAATTTATTTATACTTTTCAATGGGCATTATCATTTGCCCATTGATTTTGGCTTTGATCAAAGTTAAATCCTTTCCAAAGGAATTAAAAGTGATCACGTTATATTTGGTATGCATTGCAATTATCGGCGGATATAGCGCCTATTTATGGTCACAACTTAAAAATAATCTTCCGGTATTGCACATTTACACGATGGTAGAGTTTACCACCATTATGCTTTTTTATCAGGTTATTTTCAAAGAATACATTGCAAAACGCTGGTTTACCCTACTTATTTCAGTATTTCTGGCATTCTGTCTACTCAATGCCACCTTCATCCAGGACTGGAAAATTTTCAACACTTATCCAAGAACATTGGAAAGTATTCTGGTTATTGGCGCATCCTTGTATTATTACTATAAAATCACCCGTCAAACCCTGTATACTCAAATTGAAAAGAGTCCTGTATTTTGGATAAATACCGGATTTTTCATTTACTTTTCGGGAAGCTTCTTATTGTTTACCATTAGTAATTATATTCTGCCATATAGCTTTAAATTCAATATGATGGTTTGGCAATTCCATGCTTTTCTTTCTATTGTCAACAATATCCTAATCTCTATTGGCCTATGGCAACACAAGAAAACATAGACGTTTACTTCTTTCTCTTTACGGGAATGATTGTCATGTTTATCCTGAGTGCTGCAGTTGTGGTACTCTTCTTCGTGTATCAGAAAAAATTTTATAACCAACAGGTAAAGCTTAAAGAGAAAGAAGCAGAGTATCAGCAAAAATTACTACACAATAACATTGAAAAAATAGAAGAAGAAAGAAGAAGGGTCGCGAAAGACCTGCATGATGAAGTAGGCAGTATTTTTTCTACTATTGGCATGAAAATCATCCAGTTTGAGAAAAAAAACAATGCTACAGACGGCATTGACCTGATTAAAGATACCAAACTCCTCGTGGATAAAGGAGTCATGAGCGTGAGACGAATTTCTCATAATATGATTCCTAATGAACTAGAAATGTTTGGAATTGCTGCAGCAATTGAAGAGTTATGTTTTCAAATAGAAGGCACCGACGGACTGGATGTCAGCTTTGAAAGCGAAGGCCTCGATAAATGTGGCCGTACAGAAATAGAACTTGCCCTTTACCGTATCACCCAGGAACTAATCAGTAATACCGTAAAACACGCTAAGGCAAAACACGTGGACATACAACTCAACTGTACACAAATGGAAGTGATGTATCAATATAAAGACGATGGAATAGGCTTCGACAAAGATTTGGTTCGCAGAGGATTGGGCATACAGAACATCACCAGCAGGGTAGAAATGAACGGCGGACAGCTCAGTTACCACACAGGTATTCAAGGGTTTGGTGTTTCCATCTATTTCCCTGTGCTAATTAAATAAAATGAACAAATTAATAAGAATTGCAGTCACAGACGACCAAGTGATGTTTAGAGAGTGCCTGGTGAATAACATCAAAAGTTTTGGTAACATGGAAGTTATGTTTGAAGCTGGAAATGGACTAGAATTGTTAAATGCAATGAACGAATGTGGCAGCATCAAACCCGACATAGTATTAATGGATCTGAATATGCCGGAAATGAACGGAATGGAAGCCACCAGGAAATTAAAAATAGCTTTTCCGGATGTGCGGGTCATTGTACTCTCCGTACATGGCGAAGAAAAACATGTATCCAGGATGATTCAACAAGGAGTAAATGGTTATATCGCGAAAAATTCGGAACTTTCTGAACTCAAAAATGCTATAGAAACTACTTACAATAATGGTTTCTATTTTAATGAGATGGTCTTGAAAACCTTGCAATCGGGCAAGTTATTGAACAAAACTAACCTGAGAGGCTTTGATGCAGGTTCTTCCCTTACACAACGTGAAAAAGAAATATTAGGCTTAATTTGCGAAGAACTTACCACTGCCGAAATTGCAGATAAACTGTCGATCAGCCTACGTACAGTAGATGGCCACCGAAACAATTTACTGGTTAAAACCGGGGCAAAAAATGTTGCAGGCCTCGTTGTTTTCGCATTTAAGCATAAGATTATTGATACAGATATCTAGGTAGTAACTACACCCCTACTGCTATTAAGGCTGTTTTGGCAGCCTTAAAATCTAAAAATAATTCATCAGCTATGGCTAATGAAGGATGAACATCTGTATTGCTCTGTATCGCAATACACCTGATTCCCGCTGCTTTTGCCGCTTTAATGCCATTTAAAGTATCTTCATATACGATACATTCCTCCCGTACTACACCAAGCATTGCACAGCACTTTTGATAACCCTCAGGGGCAGGTTTATTCTGAATCACATCCGTTCTCGTAATGATCAGTGTAAAATATTTCTTTAATCCATTTCTATTGAAAATCGCAGCGACGTCTTCACGCGGACTGGAAGTGACGATGGCTAACAGTAGTTTACGCTCATATAGAAATTCAATCATATCCAAAGCATAAGGCATCAGCTCAACATCCTTGGTTTTCAACCTTTCCAAAGTGAGTGCCTCTCTCCTTTTCACCACATCGGCTAAATCAGCACTTATTGCATACTTTGATAGAAGATTTTTAGCATTTACTGGAAGTGGGATTCCAGCATAGTTTTTTAACCAATCAGTGTAATCTAGTTGAATGCCATATTCGCCCAATACCTCATTCCAACATTCATAATGAAAGTATTCGGAATCGATCAATGTTCCATCAAGATCGAATAATATAGCCTTTAGATTTTTCATAGCTCAGTTAGTCTTTACAAATTATTCAATACAATTCACAAATGCCCCTATTCACTCCTTTCCAATGCAGCCATTAACCATTATAAAATGCGCGTACTTCCTTTAGGAAAAGCCAAATTAGAGCTTTCAATCCTCGCACAATATACGGTACGAATTGAAAATATAGCAAACCTTTAAAAGGACTTCTTGGACCAAGAGCAAAAACCAATAAAAACCAAAAATCAACAAACACTAAACGAACAATAAACATAATATAAAAATAATTTTGAATATTATTCTGATATTACATAGATTTACAGAATGATAATCGAAAACAACATCAGTTTAGATAAGGTCGACCTTGCCATATTAAGGTTGATGCAAGAGAATTCAAGGGTCTCTAATGTTCACATGGCTAAAGAACTCGAAATGGCGCCTTCTGCTGTACTGGAACGCGTAAAGAAATTAGAACAAAAAAATGTGATCACACAATACACTGCCAGAATCAATCCTGCCGCCGTAGATTTAAAATTATTGGCATTCATCTCTATGAAAGCTTCCCACAGTATTGGCTGCACTACCACAGCGACCGAATTAGCCAAGATTAAAGAGGTACAGGAAGTCCATATAATTGCTGGAGACGACTGTTATCTGGTCAAGGTTAGAACTACAGACTCGGCCTCTTTAATGGCATTAATGCGAGATTCCTTTAGCAAAATAACAACCATACAATCTATAAGAACCACGATTGTACTTGAAACTGTCAAAGAAGATATACAATTACTCATTCCTGAAAAATAAATGAACTTATGATACGCCCAACCAAAACCGCTTCCCCAATCATGGTATATCTGGCCTTCGCTATTGTTTATATCGTTTGGGGCTCCACATACTTTTTCATTCAAAAGGCACTTGCCGGCTTTCCGCCGTTTATACTGGGTGCCTTCCGTTTTCTGATTGCCGGAGGCATACTTATTTCCTGGTGTACAGTAAGAGGAGAAGAGGTTTTTAACAAAAAAAACATGAAGCATGCGGCAATTGGCGGCATATTGATGCTGGGCTTAGGAAATGGGATTGTCATATGGGTAGAGCAATTCATTCCAAGTGGACTGGTAGCTATCATGGTGGCTTCTGCAGCAATTTGGTTTGTAATTTTGGATAAACCGAAATGGAAAGAGAATTTCAAAAGCCAATCAACCCTTGCCGGCCTGATTATTGGTTTTATTGGGGTAATCTTACTATTCGGTGAACAAATGATCCATTCTTTTAATACCGATCAAAGTACCAAACAGATTATTGGTATGTGTTTATTAGTTGTTGGTCCAATTGCCTGGGCTGGAGGGTCGCTTTATGCGAAATACAAAACTGACCCTGACAGTTCTGTAACCGTAAATACAGCTTGGCAAATGATTGCAGCAGGAGTAGTTTTTATTCCTGGTAGTGTTTTTAGTGCAGAATATAAAACCTTTCAATGGTCCCAAGTTTCTTTGGACGCCTGGCTTTCGATTACATACCTAATCATTTTTGGGTCCATTGCGGCTTTTAGTGCTTACGTATGGTTGTTAAAAGTGAGGCCTGCCACACAAGTGAGCACCTATGCGTATGTAAATCCTGTGGTAGCCATTTTATTAAGTCTGGGCTTTACGAATGAGAAAATTACATTTATACAGATTATTGGGCTATTTGTAATTTTAGGGAGCGTTCTCCTTATCAACCTCGTTAAATATAAAAATAGTGCTAAAGTGATCTTAGAGAAGGATGAACTATTAGTCCAAGAGGTTTAAGACGATAGACAATGTATTGAAGATCATAGTAAAAGCCACTCAGAAATAACCCTGAGTAGCTTTTATGTAAACTGTAACCCGGATGTGATCTTTATTAAGCGATTTTACTCACTTCTTCGATACGGTAAATTTTTATACCATCAGCCATCTCCCACTGTAATTGTGCACCTTTAACATATCCTACCATCGCAACACCAATTGGTGACAAAATAGAAAGGGTTTTATGCTTATCTCTTGCCTTCCCAGGAGCAACCAGTTTATAGGTAAATTCTTTCCCAGACTCCATTTCTTTTACTCGAACAGTCCTATCCACGGTCACCACATCATCTGGCAATTCTTTATTTAGTACCTGTTGAGCAAAACGAAGTTCTAATTTCAATTTATCTTCATTGAACTTACTAAGTTTTCTTCTTCTCAGGTGATCTTTTAACAGGTCAAAAATTCCAGTTGATAATATGATCGGGCTTTCGTCTATTTTTAATGATTTTGTAATCATGATATTCTTTTTTTGGATTAAATGATATAAATATGAGTGTGTTCTATTGCCCCAGTCTAATACTCAACTGGGGCGAAACCATCAAAGTCCCTAATCCTCCTGACCAGTAATCCCATCTTAATAAGTATGATTGTCTTCTTTCCCTAAAACCAAATACCTTTTCGATTTCCCAGAATACTTATATTCTTGAAAAGCTGTGATCATCGTAAAAAAAGAGATAGAGCCGCCAATCCATAATGGTTTGGCCATCAAAATGGAAATTAATAATACGCCAAGATTTAGCAACCAGAGCAATGCCAGAACAACCCTTGCAAAGGGTATGATACCTGATTTTTTCATGATTAAAGAGAAAAAGATAAAAGGAAAAAAGAATTAAGGTCAAATCCCCAAACCTTCAGAAAGGCTGGGGCTTACTTAATAAAGTCCTTACTACTTTTAAGAAAAGAATCTCCCAAACGATATTGCAGAGATAAAAAATGGCAAGACACAACCGATAACCTACGCAATTGTGTTGCGAGGAGATTATATCGGAAATGATTGATATGCCTAATGGGATTCATTAAACCAAAGATAGCCCAAATGCTTTGATATAAAAAATATTGCGATGTTTATCTCCTTACTCCCTCGCATAATCCTGTGCCTGGATGACTCCCATCCAGGCTACAATGTCTTTAGGGCCAGAAACATCAACTTTAGCATGAATTCTTTGGCTACACAACCTGGCATTTGAAAGGTCTCCTAAATTCATATATTAATCTTTCAACCTCACGTATTTTTCAATGATCTCATGATCCACCCCTATTTTTTCATCTTTTTCAAATCCTCTTTGAATTAAAGTATCTCCTTTCATAGCCAGCTTAAATTTAAAGGTCTTATTCTCCCACTCTCTGTAATTACAATACTCCAGGTGTTCCGTATACGTATCTCCCTTCAAGGTATATTTACCTCCACCTGCTACAAAAACAGGTTTCGGATCTTTTCCCATCTTCAAATCATGGTTAAAAAAAGCAAAGTGACTTCCATTGATAATCTTGATTTGCTTCATGTCCTTTTTATAATCAGTAAATGTAGACTTCCCCTTTTCTATGGTTATTCCAGACACCAATTGCCAGGTTCCTTGAATGGGTAATTCTTTTGTATGCTTATCAAAAGGATTCACAGAATTTAACACGGGAATCACCGCTGAAGTAAGGATAATCAGGCCAACTTTTAGGTTCATATTGTTTTTAGTTTAAGGGTACACGTTTTTAGATTCAATTTGGTTATTTTTTGAACATCATCCAACTATACAGTTAATAGATAAGACCTTACTAAAATATTAAAAAATTACGCAAATCTCTTTTTATTCCCCCCTTTTATGGAACTAATATTACTGAACCTCATACACATAGCCCATTTCTCTATGCTTATATTTTTTTAATGCTTGTCCCTCAACTTCTCCCAAATATTCCGCTAATGCCAACTCCAGAAAACCTGCTTTGATCAAATGACCTGCCCTCATTCTACACACCTTAAAAATTTCCAATGGTGTCTTGGGCCCAACATCAAAGAAACCCTCCATCATTAAATGACTAAGCTCAATCCTCGCATGGTATCGAAAAGTAGCCTGTTCATTTTCATCATGCCGCTTCAAGGGATCAACTTCATTCAACATATACAACATTACCATAGGCTCATCTTCATGGAGTTGGAATACCTTATATTGTATATAGTCCTTATGTTTCGATTGTACAGCCCATAATTTAATCTCCTTGGGACTTCCATCTATGCTCCTAAAGAAATCAACCGTATGACAATCAAATATCTTAGCCATCGCAGAAACATCCCCTAACCATAATTCCTTATTTAGTTTAAATGCTTCCCGATCCGCAATGAATCCCTTCTTCCTACCCATTAAAAAGGAAAGTTCTTCCTGCGAAAACTGGGAAGCTATCCTTTTCAATTGGATAAAATAGATTAAATCAAAATTTAAATAGGTGGTTTTTAATCCTTTTTCTTTCCTCTTAGCAATAACTGTCATATTTCACGTTTTAATTAATCAAAAGTAAACACAACGAACTAAAAAACGGGATAAAAGGAGGTTGTGATTAACTTTGAGCCGGTTGTATTTTACAATTACTCAATTCAACAGAAACGAAAGAAACTTTAATAACTTTACCATTAACAAAATGAAGAATAAACCCCATATAGGAAGAAACCTGAGCCGCATTCGTCTCTATTACGGAATGAAACAAACCACATTAGCCAAAGCACTGGGAATTAGCCAGCAAGCTGTTTCAAAAATGGAACAACAAACCATCCTGGGAGATGAGTTATTATTAAGAATAGGAAAAATTCTGAATGTTAAACACAGTCTCTTTAAAAAACTAGACCCTGAACTAGGTCAACAAAATATCACTGGCGGGTATGATATGGAGCACAATTATGATATCGAAAACAATAGTGATATGAAATTAATTATTGAATTGATGAAAAGATTAATTGATAGCCGGAAAAAGAACAAATAGAATTTATTTTTTAACCCGCTTTAGCGTTTCTTCGATAGAAAATCAGCAGATTAAATTACCCTATCGAAGACGCTATGACAAACCTTTAAAGGCTAGAGGAGTAGTTTTCGCATCCATTTAATACGCGTCAGTAACCATACTGTTCCAAAAGCAACCATTAAGGTGATCGAACAAGATACCAATACATTCAATCCAGGATGAAGGTCAAACTTAGCAGCAAGATACCTGAAAATCACACCTATAAAAAAATAATGAATTAAAAAGATTCCAAATGAATATTTAGCAATGGCTTGTATGACACTTGTAAAAACTCCGTTTTTAAGTTCTAGGCCTTCGATCATTAAAAACACTCCCACTGCCTCCAAAAAAACATTTGGCGAACAGTAGTACCATACCATTTCAATATTTGGAATTGAAAAAGGTACGCTGATGGTCAGGTAATAAGTGATGCCATAACCGGTTAGAAATAAGACAACACCAGTACATCTTTTTACCAGCGAACTCCAAGTTGGCAAGTAAGTATACAAATAGTGGCCCATTAACAAATAGCCAATAAAACCAGATAAATAGTAGAACGAATGAAACTCATTCCAATCGCACACACCAAAAGCCAATCCAGTTAGAAATTTCAGATAAGGGATAAAAGTGGAGAAAATAAAGATAGCTAGTACCAATTCTAACTCTCTTTTTGTCGCTTTAGCAACCCATGGAGAAATGATAGGAATGATCAGGTATAGGCCCACCAACATGTATAAATACCACAAATGAGGTGAAGCATCACCAAAACTAAGTGGTAAACGAACGATGTCCAGCCACATTTTATCCCATGATTTAGCGTTCAGCACCAGACCATCGAATATCACATAAGCGACCCCCCAAAACAGTAATGCAGGAAGGATCCGCCAAAGCCGCTTTTTATAAAACTCAATAGTATTGAGTTTGGTTGGCAACAGTAAAACCCCTGAAATCAACACAAATAGAGGAACTGAAAACCGATACAAAGAACCGATATACGTTCCCCACTCGAAGTTAAAATTACCATCCTGATTTAAAATAATACAATCATTGGCATGCGCTACAATAACCATAAAAACGGCAATAACTTTCAGTAAGTCCAGCCAGTTAATTTTCACCTTGTTCTTCAATATCGCTTGCTCTGTTTTTAATTGGTCTTCCATATCCTGATGCTACTTTGGGAGGATAAACCTAAACCAATTAACGCAAACTATCAAGCTTTGCTCAAAAACAGCAACTTCTTGCCAAAAGCGTTTAATCATTGGCTATAAACGAATAACTATAAAAAATTAGGGGTCTTATCTTAGTAAACAACTAACTATCAAGTAATATCCAAATATGAACAAGCTTAGAAAAATCAGTATTTACCTTTTTTTATTTTTCTCCACAATCTATATATCCCAGGCCCAAGACATCGAAAGATGGGATAAAAATGCAGTCGGAAAGGAAAATCCGAATACCCAATGGTTTCAGGATGCTAAATTTGGAATGTTTATTCATTGGGGACTTTATTCCAAGCTAGCAGGAGTTTGGGACAATAAAGATTATTATGGTAGCGGGGAGTGGCTGATGCACCAGGCAAAAATTCCTGCTAAGGCTTATGAGAAAGTTGCAGCAAGCTTTAATCCACAAAAATTCAATGCAGAAGCCTGGGCAGATCTTGCAAAAGATGCCGGGATCAAGTATATGGTCATTACAGCGAAACACCATGAAGGATTTGCGATGTACGATTCTAAAGTAAGTGATTTTAACATCGTAAAAGCCTCCCCATATGGTAAAGATCCAATGAAAGCATTGGCCAATGCCACCCGAAAAAGGGGCATTCAATTTGGTTTCTATTACTCTCAATTTCTGGATTGGCACGAACCCAATGGTGGTGGTAACAAATGGGACTTTAAAGAAGCCGACAAAGACTATTTGAAATATTATAAAGAAAAATCTATCCCGCAGCTAAAAGAATTGCTCAGCAATTATGGCAATCTAGGAATTGTGTGGTTTGATATGCCAGGGGGATTAACTAAAGTACAAACACAGGCATTAGTAGATGAAATGCATGCGCTACAACCCAAAAGTCTATTTAGTAGTCGTGTGGGTCAAGGATTAGGGGATTACCGTACTTTCGGAGATTCTGAGGTTCCGGCAACACCGATTAAAGGCGCTTGGGAATCGATTTACACACACAACGACTCATGGGGTTATATCAGTCATGATATGAATTTCAAAACGCCAGAAGAAATCACTCAGTTGTTAGCTAATGTGGCTTCCAAAGGAGGAAACTTAATGCTAAACATAGGACCTGATGGAGAAGGAAACATTCCATATTATTCGGAAAAATACCTTAGAGAAACTGGTAAATGGTTAGAGAAAAACGGAGAAAGTATTTACGGAAGCACTTATGGACTTGTTCCTGCGCAACCATGGGGGGTCAGTACCTCTAAACCAGGGAAGCTATACCTGCATATCCTAAATCCACCAAAAAATGGAAAAATCAGGGTTCCAGGAATCAACGCGACTGTAACAAATGTTGCCATGCTTAACAGCAATACCCGATTGAAATATGAAATCAAAGACCAGATTCTTTACCTGAACCTCCCTACAAAAGTGGAACCTTATCATGAAGTAATTACAGTTAGCTTTAATGGTCAATTAAATGATGGGTATTTAAACTCAGTTCCAACGGTTTCTGCTGCCTACGATAACAATATGCTCGAAATCATCCATTCAAAAACAAGTGCAGCGGCAAAAATCCAAACTTTAACCTATAGTCATTATTTTGGGGACTGGAAGCATACACCCTGCGTAACGGGTATGGTAAAACCAAAGGATCAGGTGACTTTTCAATTTAACATCACAGAACCCGGCGATTATAAAGTACAGCTGGAATATGCTTGTCCAGAGGAAAGTGCCAAACAAGAAGGAATTATGGAGTTTGATCATAAAACCTATAAGTTTCAAACCTTAAGAACTTCAGAATACAGTTCATCTAAACCGTTGCTATTCATTAAGCACCCTGTAGCCACGGTTACTGTACGAGAACCAGGAATATACACCCTGAATCTAAGACCCGAAAGCAACACAAAAGAATTGTTTAAGTTGAAATCAGTAATCTTCCAGCCCATTAGATAAATCCAGCCCTTTAGCTTTAGTCTTCTACAAAATCCAGGTCTTTATGATGAGTTTCAGGAATATTTTTAATGCAATAAAAGCCAATTCCAAAACAAAGGACACCGATAATTGCCGCCGCATTTAACTCCATTACATGCGGTTTTAAAAAAGTATAACCGGTTGTCATCAGCACCACTGTTCCTCTCACCATGTTTGGAATAGTGGTGGCTGCTGTTGCCCTAACATTTGTCCCAAACTGCTCCGCGCCGATGGTCACAAACATCGCCCAATACCCGATTCCAAATCCTACCCATAAGCACATTGCATACAATCCTTTTGTGGTTGAAATCCCTCCATACAGAAAAATCAGACTCCCAATAGCTGCAAATAGCATCAGATAGGCTACAGCTTTACGCCTCGATTCCAACCAATAACTGATTAGTCCACTTACCAAATCTCCTGCTGCTAAGCCAACATAACACCACATTACTGCTAATCCTGGTTTTATAGCCTCGGAAATATGTAAAGCTTTACCAATTTCATTACTAAAAGTGGCCAAAATTCCAATCACAAACCAAGTCGGCAAGCCTACCCCGATACATTTCAAATATAAAATCAATCTACTTTTCTTAGTAAAAAAGGACAAGAAATTGCCCTTACTCAGTTGCTGCTTGGCTTTCATCGCATGAAACATACCGGATTCAAAAACTCCGATACGCAGGAACAACAAAAGTATCCCCATACCACCGCCAATAAAATAAGCATTCCGCCAGCTAAATAACTCTACCGTGAAATACCCCACTACAGCACCTAACAATCCTACGCCTGCCACCAGGGAAGTTCCCAAAGCTCTTAATTTCTTTGGTAAACTTTCAGAAACCAGTGTGATACCCGCACCAAGTTCCCCTGCTAAACCTATTCCTGCAATGAATCGCAGAATCTTGTATACAAAAACATCCTGCACAAATCCACAGGCAAAATTTGCAATAGAATAAGTGATAATTGAACCGAAAAGAACGGATAACCGGCCTTTTTTATCCCCCAGAACACCCCATAAAATTCCTCCAAGCAGTAATCCTGTCATCTGCCAATTGATGATACTGGCACCTTCTACAGAACGTGCAGCCTCATCAAGTCCAAGTTCAGTTAAGCTAGGAATTCTTACAATCCCAAATAAAAGTAAATCATAGATGTCTACAAAATACCCAAGTGAGGCTACAATTACTGGTGCGCTGAGCAAATAAGCCCAAGCGCTTTTTTCTTTAATGGTGGTGGTCATTTAGGTAATGGTTGGTTGATTGGTTGAAATCTATTCTAATGTAACAATTCCAATTAAATAATTTCAATTTTATCCAATCATAAGCCTTCCTGGTTACTTCAACCAGGTTGCTCTTGCCCATAGTCCTTCCAAAGGACCTTGTTTATATTTGCTTAACCACCACTTACAAAATTGTACCTGGGCTAGGAAAACAACAATTCCAATAACCAAACTCAGCGTTATCCCACAGGTTTTAGCCAGGGATAGCCCGAATGGAAAATAAATTAAAGCGCCCAGAATCGACTGGCTCACGTAATTAGTCAAGCTCATCCGGCCATATGGAATCAGCGAGGAAGTCAGGTTTCTAAATTTAAGTTTTTGATACAAGAGCATAAATGAAGCGGTCAGCACCAATGTAAATGAAAATTTAGACCACATATCCAACACTACACCCACTGTGGACTTACTAATCACATCCGTGTTTTTATCCATCATGATTACTTTAAATTCATATAATGGCGCAAATGATATGGCGGAAATGATTAAAGCAGCCAACCAAAAGCTTCGGCTTTCTTTAGAATTCAGGAATAATTGTTTTCTACCAATCCACAAACCACACATAAACAAGCCCATGGTTTGCATGAATCTTCCACCTTCAATTGCCCATAATAAACTGGCCTTCTGACCGGTGGTCACGTTCACTTTAAAAAATTCCCAAAGATTGCCACTCGCAACTACCTTCCCAATTTCCCCATATAGTGCATCCGCTTGTTTTACCGGTAAAGTATAGCCTGCATCAAGTATACTTCTCACATAATGATACCATTCAATCGGTTGAAGCAAACACAGCACTGCCAATATCAATAGCGTTTTATCATTTAGTTTTCTCACAAAAAATAAGACAATCCCTGCAATACAGTAAAGAAGCAAAACATCGCCACCAGGAAAAAACAACGCATTTAAGGACGCAAATAAGCTAAGTAGTAACAGACGCCATAAAAACCGGTAGCCAAAATCCTTTCCCAATGCCTGTTGTTTCGCAAACAAAAGAGAAAAAGTGAAACCGAAAAGAAGCGCAAATATGGCATAAGCTTTTCCTGCAAAAAGAGAAAATGTGAAGCTAAATACCGCTTTATCCAGGATATTCAGCCAATCCGGTTGTGCTCCTGCATCCGGATAGATTCCCGAAATAAAGTGTTCAATATTATGCACTAAAAAGATGGCCATCACGGCAAATCCTCTAAAAGCATCTACGACATGAATTCTATTGCTTAGCCCTGGACTAGAATTAGACAAGTTCATTTAAATATAAGTTTGGTTTCAAAAATGTGTCCCTAAATCTAAGAAATTTATATTTTATGTCTGACAAACCCTGATTTCCGGCTAGAAAAACCAAACGTTTTGATATTAAGCTACATATCCTTATCTTTGTAAAAATAAGAAACCATGCTAAAGTACCCACATATCCCATTTACAAGCAGCAGCCCCTTGGCTTGCCTGCATCGGATAGGCATGGAATGTGCTTTTCTATCCGGGATATAAAGTCATCCCCCGCTGATATTCAGCCAATACTAAAATCAATAATTCAATACCACCCCGAATTTTCTTTTCGGATTAAAAACGAAACGATTCCTTATGGACATTTTATATACCACCGAAGAAAAGTATTTGGAAGCTCTAGAAGAATTAAACTTCGGAGAGCCACCAAAGGCCCTTCATTTACTAAATGCAATTATTCAAACTGATCCAGATTACGCAAGAGCATATTGTAGTCTGGGAAATATATATCAGGATAAACTTAAAAATTATCAGACTGCTGGTTATTACTACAAGAAATGTATCGAGTTAGAACCGGAGTTTCCGGATACCTACCTGCCCTACCTGCGTTTATTGACCACATTAGAAATGCCTAGATTAGCAGAGCAAATTTTCAGTCAGGCTCTAGCTACAAAAGGTGTTTGCAAATGCTGCATCTATGAACAAATGGGAATGTATGCAGAACAAGATAAAAGATGGGAAGCAGCTAATGAATTCTATAAAAAAGCGCTACTAAACAGTACCGGAATCGAAGACAAAAGTGCCCTACATGACAATTTAGAGCGATTAAAAGATAAAAAAAGATTAACTTCTCAAGTGATCTACAACTTCCAGTCACCAGACTAAAGAAGAAACAGAATTGAAAGGCCAAAATTAATTCATAATACTTTTTAGGATCTTTTAAAAAACAAGAACAATTTTGCTTAAAAGCATGAATAGCCGCCAGTAATGACGGCTATTCGTATTATTTCCCTTGCTTCAATACGACGGCTCCCAAAGGCGGTAGTTGTAATTGAATCGAATACTCTCGGCCATGACAGGCTAAGGGTTCAGGTAGAAACAAAACCCCATCATTTCCTTTTCCACTACCAAAAAACTCCTCGGCATCTGTATTAAAGATCTCTTTCCATTTCCCTTTAAAAGGGAGCCCGATCCGGTAATTATCGCGAAGCACCGGAGTCATATTCAAAATTACAATCAGTGTATCTTTCGCTTTAAGTCCTTTTCTCTGGTAAACATAAACCGAATTATTGGTGTCATCGGCATTAATCCATTCAAATCCTTCAGCTGAAAAACTATGCTCATAAAGCGCAGGCTCGCTACGATATAGGTTATTTAGTGCCCTGACGGCTTTCTGCATCCCCAAATGAGGAGCATGCTGCAACAAATGCCAATCCAAAGAACTTTTAAAATCCCATTCATGCGTTTGTGCAAACTCATTGCCCATAAACAGCAGTTTAGTTCCCGGTTGTGTAAACATATAAGCATATAAAAGGCGTAGATTGGCAAACTTCTGCCATTCATCACCAGGCATCTTATAAATCATGGAAGACTTTCCATGAACCACCTCATCATGAGAGAAAGGCAGCATAAATCGCTCCGTAAAGGCATAGGTGATGCTGAAAGTAAGCTGGTGGTGGTGAAAACTCCGATTCAATGGATCATTCTTAAAATACTTTAAGGTATCATTCATCCAACCCATCATCCATTTCATACCGAAACCCAATCCGCCATCCTTTACCGGATGTGTTACTCCAGGATAAGTACTGCTCTCTTCTGCGATGGTATGAACTCCTTCAAAATTACCGTAAACGGCCTCATTCAAGTCTTTCAAAAACTGTATGGCCCCTAAATTTTCTGGTCCGCCAAACTCATTTGTTGCCGCATCCTCTGCCTTTCTTGAAAAATTAAAGTACAGCATAGAAGCTACCGCATCTACCCGTAGCCCATCGGCATGGAATTTATCCATCCAAAATACCGCATTGCTAATCAAAAAAGATCGTACCTCATTTCTATCATAATTAAAAATGTATGACTTCCAATCTGGATGAAAACCTTTCCTCATATCTGCGTGCTCATACAAATGAGTACCATCAAAATGAAAGAGACCATGTGCATCCCCAGGAAAATGAGAAGGCACCCAATCCAAAATCACCCCTATATCATTTTTATGAAGTTCATCCACCAGGTACATCAACTCTTCCGGAGTTCCATGCCTGGAACTCGCCGCAAAATACCCGGTAATTTGATAGCCCCAGGAAGGGAAATAAGGATATTCCATGATCGGCATCAGCTCGACATGCGTAAAGCCCATATCCAAAATATAAGGAATCAAACTGTTTGCAATCTCCTTATACGTCAACACCCGCTGAGGTTCTGAAGGATCCCTCTGCCAGGAGCCCAAATGCAACTCATATACTGATAACGGCTGATTTAAAGCATTTATCTTAGGTCGTTTTTTCAACCAGTTTTTATCTTTCCATCGATAATCCACTTCCCAGATAACGGACGCCGTACGTGGAGGGTGTTCCCAATGACGTGCAAAAGGATCACCTTTCTGAATATCGACCCCATCAAAACCTTTGATTGCGTATTTATAAACCTCTCCATTTTGTAAATCAGGAATAAAACCTTCCCAGATACCAGAGGCATCCCATCTTTTGTTCAAGGGATGACTTGCAGCATTCCATTGGTTAAAATTCCCAACCACACTCACTTTTTGTGCGTTTGGAGCCCAAACCGCAAAATAGGCGCCATCCCTGCCATCAACCCGCAGCAAATGAACCCCCATTTTTTCATACAGTCGGAAATGTTTCCCTGTTACAAATAAGGAAACATCAAAATCAGTAAATAAACTATGTACCCAAACGCTGCTATCCTGCTGCCCTACTGTCGGCGCTACTTTATCATCATGTTTTTTATTGGAACTGCTCTTAATTGGTACATTCATGGAAATAGTTTTAGTTTTTTGCCTTACTCACCATATATCTTTACTGTCATAAAATTCTTGTTGGATTTGAACCGTAAACAATTGCGTTCGTCTATATAATAATCTTTAACATCCTTTTCATCTATTGTGATTTTAGTCACTTTAAATGGAATGCCGATCACTGTATAATCATACAATTCATAATTTGGGGTATAGAGTCCGGTTGCACTCTGCTCTATGCTCAATTTATTCCGGTCTCCTTTTACACTAAACTTCTTCTCTGAATAAATATCCTGCTCATAGGCAAAAGTATCTCCATGATCCTCAAAGAAGAAGGAATTCACCTCATAATCTGAATAGTAAATATTGAGCAAAACCTCATCAATATTTTTCTCTCCTACATATTGCATCACTGGGTATTCAGGAATTACCGCACCTGCACGAACAAATAACGGCATATGGTCTAAAGCAGCCTGAATCAGGTGTTCACTTTCGCCGGTCAGAATCTCATGTGTCCAGAAATTATACCATTTCCCTTTAGGAAGATATACCATACGGGAGGTTGCTCCCTGCTCCAATACCGGGCATACCAGTATTTTATCCCCAAAAGTAAACTCATCCTGGCGGTAATGGTTCCCTACATTCTCTTGCTCCAACATGACCAATGGTCTTAAAATCGGAAAACCGTAGCGATGATGCTCCCAGAACACAGAATATAAGTAAGGCATTAACCGATACCTCAATTCAATAAAAGTTCTGTTGATGCTGGTATAAGGCTCTCCGAAACTCCATGGTTCTCTTTCCGCAGTATCGCCAGCGGAGTGTGCGCGCATAAATGGAGAAAAAGTACCCAACTGAATCCATCGAGTAAACAATTCCGCATCTGGTTCGCCACTAAAACCGCCAATATCTGTTCCACAAAAAGGGACTCCGGAAACGGACATCCGCTGACACTGGATGTTACCCATTTTCAAATGCTCCCAGGTCGCCACATTATCGCCTGTCCACACGCATCCATACCTTTGCATCCCAGAATATCCAGCTCTGGTTATAGTAAAAGGGCGTTTATTGCGCATCAACTTCTTCAAGCCATCATAGGTAGAACGGACCATTTGCATCCCATACACATTATGCGCTTTACGATGCGACCCTCTATATCCATCAAAATTATGCCTTACATCATTCGGAAAAGTCCCTGCGCCAAATACCGCAGGCTCATTCATATCATTCCATACACCAGCTACACCAATATCAACCAGTTCCTTGTATAAATTACCCCACCATTCCCTGACTACAGGGTTAGTGAAATCAGGGAACTGGCATCTACCAGGCCATACATGGCCCTCCATGAAATAATCATCGCTCCTTCTACAAAAATAATTATGCTCCTTACCTTCTTTAAAAACCCAGTAATTATCATCCACTTTAATTCCAGGATCAATCATTACGACGGTTTTAAAACCATCATTTGCCAACTCCCTGATCATCCGCTTAGGATCGGGGAAGTAATTCTTATTCCAGGTAAAGCAGCGGTAGCCATCCATATAATCGATATCAAGATAAATGGCATCACAAGGAATATTCCTGGAACGGAAACCATCGGCAATTTCTTTTACCTTCTTTTCG
Organism: Pedobacter gandavensis; assembly: GCF_014172405.1. Classification (GTDB taxonomy): domain Bacteria; phylum Bacteroidota; class Bacteroidia; order Sphingobacteriales; family Sphingobacteriaceae; genus Pedobacter; species Pedobacter gandavensis. The sequence goes on from NZ_WNXC01000010.1 coordinate 161,157, forward strand.
GGATAATAGCTCCACCTACATTGGTGGTATCCTAAGGCCCATTTTGGAGGCATAGGATGCGTCCCCGTTAATGTCTGATATCTTTTTACCACGTCCATCATATGTGGCCCATGGATATAATAATATTGCAATTCACCACCATCTGCCCAAAAACTGGTTTTCTGCTGATCTTCTTTACCAAAATCAAAGTAAGAACGGAAAGTATTGTCGAAGAAAATACCATAAGCTGCCTGTTGATTTACACCAATGTAAAAAGGAATTGTACGATACAAAGGATCCTGATCCCATCCAAAAGAATAAGCATCGGTATTCCAATTTTGGAAATGGCGTCCTCTCAGGTTCATATTACCTGATTTATCTCCTAAGCCAAAGAAGTTTTCCTCCGAGTGGCATTTCTTTGTTGCATACACATAATAACCACCAAACTCTACATTTTCCTCCCAATGCATTGGCGCTTCATCTTCACTCATCACCATTTGGTTGAGGTTCTCTACAAAAGAGATCTCAAAGTCTACCTTCCTAACTTTACAAGTAATGGTATTTGTTGAAATCGCATAGTGATCCTCCTGTTCAGTTATTTTAAAAGTTGTCACCTTTTGATCCACCACAGGCACAGCATAAGAGAAATCATCTAGAAAAACACCATGTGGTGCCAGTCTTACTCTAATAATTTCGTCGCTCACAACCCTCACTTCTACCCGGGCATCCCCATCAGAGAAAAAGAACTTATTCCCTTCCTTCTTGACCTTCTGCACTGCAGACAAATATTTCTTTACAATAGGTTTTATATCGGTAACCGGATTGTTTAAATGTTGAATGGTCTCTTCAACAATTTCGGGAATTTTATCCTCCTCTTTTATTTCTTTCCCTTGTTCGCGTTGTTCTTCCATGAAAATCGTTTAAGTAAATGAGCAGATTGATAGATCGTGTATTTTGTACAACTAAGGTTGTTAAAATTTACAGGAAAACCAAAGGATTCTTTTATGGCTTTCAGATTGGCACCTAAAAGCTTAGCGCATAAAAAACCCCGACATTTCTGCCAGGGTTTCTCGACTTTATATTCAACGAGAGCCTATGGATTGAATACGTACGACACATAATACAGCGCTCCAACAGAAGGATTACCATAAGAAGTGAAATAGTATTTATTCAATACGTTAGACCCGCCAATCTTGATCATAGAATTCACCGAAGGTATTTTCAAGTTAACCTGCGCATCAAGTGTGCTGAAAGCAGGTACATCTCCGGAAGCAAAAGAGGAGTTCCAATAGAATTTACCTTGCCAGCGCCAGTTCACATTGAAACCCACGTTTTTGATGATTTGTTGGTTACCAAATCCAAGGTTGTAACGGAACTCAGGTGTATTGAAATCATTGATATAATCTTCTGGAAGACGATCTAGCTTATTGTAAGACACGTTACCACTCAAATTATATTTACCAATTAAATAATCAAGACCAATAGCACCACCATAAGTTTTAACTTCCCCTTTGGCATTTACCGGAACACCAAACTTAGTGAATGAACCATCTTTATTACCTTGATAAACATCAACTGCAGTAATAAAATCTTTATAAATACTGTAATAAGCGTAAGCATCAATCATGAATTTAGGCCCTAACAATCCTTTGTATCCCAACTCATAAGACTGCACACTTTCCGGACGAACACCTTTCGGGTCAAAATCATATGCCTGAAGCAATGCCGGATTTGGTGTACCTGCAGAAGCAGAAGCTAAAAACGCACGGTAACTCACATCAGTAAAGGGCTTGTTCAGCAATAACTCGTATTTGTTTAAGCTAGCTGGCAATCCACCAATCAATCGCTGTGAACCACCACCCACAGATAAATCTATGTACTGATTCTGAGTCGTTGGATTGCGATAGCCTGTCTGATAAGATACGCGGATATTGTTGTTTGGTGCAACGGTAAACACACCGGTTATCCTTGGCGTAAACCTACCATCAAAATTAGAACTTTTATCATAACGTCCGGAAAAGGTCAACTTTAACTTGTCATCTAAAAGTTTCTTTCCGATCTGCGCAAAAGCACCATATTCATTAATGTCAATTCCTTTGTCAAGATCGTCAAAGATAGTACCACCAGATCTCAATTGATACATACGATAAGAAGCACCTACTTGTAATTCCACTACGTTTTTCAACGCATTAGAGAAATTGTACATTCCCTCATAGTGGTATAAATTGGTTTTATCATTAAACTTCGCGCCATAAGTACCATTTTTAAAGTCTGTACTGGCAATCGTCGTGTTCATGATTTTCTCTTTTGCAGCTTCAAACTGAGGAGATCCCGGTTGATATCTACCTACATCCGCAGCCGCTCTTGCGGCAGCATGTGCTTGTGCATCTGTCAAACCTGTAGCTTTGGCACCTACATAATTTCCAACATACTGAGGAAACCAATCCGTAGATTTTTTAGAGGTTTCATTGATATAACTACCCAAAATAGAAGAAATATAAGAATCACCTGAACGCTCTTGCGTGGTATATCCTTTCAGGAAGAAATCCTGACCTTTTAATTCCAATTTAAATTGTCCAATACTGAAATTACGTAGCGAATAACGGTCAGATCCTGTATAAACCGACGTTCCCGTTCCCCAATTCGCTTGCGCAATCGCTTCGATTGTTGGTGTAAAACGATAATGAAGGGCACCTGAACCTTTTAAAGATTGTGTTTTATAATCCACCAAATTCAGCTCCTCATAACCTGTTCTCGACACTGCCTGATCCGGAAGTAAGGCTTTGTTTGCTAATCCTGCCACAAAAGGTCTAAACCTTGGGTCAGTTCCCAGGAAAGTGTTTAAAGCGGTTAATCCAGCGGGATTAGCTTTAAATCCTGCGATCTGAGCAGCAGTAGGTGGCGCTGGTAAACCCAAAGCCTGTTGTATAAAGCCGGAAGTACCCGCATTTACCGCAGCCTGAGCCACATTTCTCATATTCTGACTGACTTCATCTCCATATACATTTATCCCGTCATAGTTAGGGTCAGTCTCTCTTGTACCTTCTTTAAATTTTCGCGCAGCACGATCAAAATCGCTGTAATTATTTGCATGCCAATCTTCTGCCTGCAGGAAAGAGAAACTTCCCTTGAACGCAAACTTGTTGTTAAATGCTTTGGCTACACGAACATCCAGCTGATTGAAAGGTTGTACTTTGGAAGTCGCATCATCCACATGGTTGATCCCGCTTTTAAATTGAAAACTAGCACCTTGATAATCATAAGGATTCTTCGAGGTGATCAACATGGTACCGCTGATTCCACCAGCACCATAAAGTGCACTGGAAGCTCCTGGTAAAAGCTCTACATTGTCTACATCAAGGTCATTGATCCCAACGATGTTACCCACGGAGAAATTCAACCCCGGTGCCTGATTGTCCATTCCATCCACATATTGGTTGAAACGCGTATTTCCATTAGAGTTAAACCCTCTCGTATTGATAGATTTGAAAGTTAAACTCTGCGTACTCATTTCCACACCTTTCAAATTGGTTAAGGCATCATAAAATGAAGGTGCCGCTACTTCTTTGATTGCCGTAGCCCCCATGCGTTCTATGGAAACCGGAGATTCCAAAATCCGCTCCGGGGTTCGCGAAGCTGAAATAACCACCTCTTGCCCTAAAATACCTACTTGCTCCAGCGCCGCATCCAGTTTAGATACGTTTCCCGTGATCTGCTTTTCAATCGGCGCATAGCCTACATAAGAAATTACGATAATAAAAGGAGCTTTCTGAGAAGTACTGAAATTGTACTTTCCATTAATGTCTGTTGCTGTGCCTGAAGTAGTGCCTTTAACGGTAATTCCAACACCTGGTATTGGTTCCTTCGTGGTTTTATCTGTTATTGTTCCACTAATGATCACATTTTGTGCCTGTGCAAATACGGAAGTCATGCACAGCAATAAAAACGTGAGGATCGTTTTTGTAAAAGTTTTGCTCATACTATCGAGAATTTATAGTTGGTTAATTTATCTTAAAATTAATACATTTTTTTAATTATCCAAACGCTATTTTGTCCACAATTTAATTGGCGAAATCATATTTTCATTTCAAATGAATTAAGTTTTATGTTAAATTGCAAAAGCATAAAAATCAATTCCAATTAATTGACAACATAAAGCCGTACATTTAATTCAAGCATGATGAATAAAATAAAAGCCTTGGTTTGCGTGATTATCCCCATATTACTCGCATATGCCTTGAATACAAAGTTTGGAAATACTCCCCCATTGCTAAAATTCCTCAATCCATTCACTGGATTCTGGCAAAATGCCGAAGGCAAAACGACGGCCATAAAGACAAATCTAGCCTTAAAAGGAACCCTTCAAAATGTAGACATTGCGTTTGACGACCGCATGATTCCTCATATCTTTGCAAAAAATGACCATGACGTATATTATGCCCAAGGTTATGTCACTGCCATGCATCGTTTATGGCAAATGGATTTCCAAACACGTTATGCCGCCGGAAGATTATCGGAAGTAGTTGGTAAAAAAGCCATAGAATTAGACCGTTACCAACGCAGAATGGGTATGGTTTACGGAGCTGAAAAATCTATGGAAGGCATGATGGCCGACCCAAAATCTAAAGAAATGGTCCTTGCCTACACCGCAGGGATCAACGCTTATATCCACAGCCTAAACTCCGCAAGCCTTCCTTTAGAGTACAAAATACTAGACTTTAAACCGGAAGATTGGACACCATTGAAATGTGCGTTATTGTTAAAACAAATGTCGGCTGTTTTAGCCATGGGCTCCGACGAGTTTTACATGACCAATATCAGGAAGAAATTTGGCACTGATGTCGTAAAAGACCTGTTCCCGGATTACCCTTTCAAAGAAGACCCAATTATTCCAGTAGGTACAAAATGGGACTTCAAGCCCCTTCCAATTCCAGCACCTCCTGCTGCATTTGGAGAAATGAATACCGCAAATATCAAAACACAGGAGAAAATAGAAGGAATTGGTAGTAACAACTGGGCAATATCCGGTGCAAAAACGCTTTCCGGATCTCCTATCCTAGCCAATGATCCTCACCTGGACCTGACCTTACCTTCCATCTGGTACCAGATCCAACTTCATGCACCCGGCCTAAATGCTTATGGCGTGTCCCTTCCCGGTGCGCCAGGAATTATCATCGGCTTCAACCAAAACATAGCATGGGGTGTCACGAATGTAGCCGCTGATGTCCTCGACTTCTACCAGATCAAATTCAAAGACAACAGCCATAAAAGCTATTGGTACAACAACAAATGGAACAATACCAGCACCCGCCTGGAAAAAATCAAAATCCTTGGAGAAAAGACAGAAGTTGATACGGTATTCTATACCCATCATGGACCTGTGGTCTACCTGCAAAAACCGAAAGACTTCTCCAAAGCCGCCAATGTACCCATTGGAAACGCGCTTCGCTGGATCGCACATGAAAAATCCAATGAGCTCAGAACATTTTATCTGCTAAACAGAGGTAAAAACTACAACGATTATCGCAATGCCCTGACTTATTATACCGCCCCTGCGCAGAATTTTGCTTTTGCTTCCGCAGATAATGATATTTCCATCACCGCAAATGGCAAATTCCCATTAAAATGGAAAGACCAGGGAAAATTCATCCTTGATGGTACTGACCCCAAAAACGATTGGCAGGGCTGGATTCCTGCATCGCAAAATCCAACTGTAAAAAACCCGCCAAGAAACTTTGTCAGCTCTGCCAATCAATCGTCCACTGATCAAACTTATCCTTATTATATCAATTGGGAATTCAGTCCGTATGAGCGTGGAAAAAGGATTAACGACCGCCTTTCTGCAATGACCAAGGCTACAGCCGATAGTATTCGCCTCATGCAAACAGATTCCTATAGCATCTTTGCACAAAACATTCTGCCTTATATCCTTCCAAAGATTAGTCAGCTGGATCTCAATGCGACACAAAAAGAAGCGTTCAGGATTACCTCAGAATGGAACAAATATTACGGTCCTCAATCTGTTGGGGCCAGCGTATTCGACCTCTGGACTAAAAGAATAATGTTTAACATCTGGAATGACGAATTTACGGTGGATGATGTTCCGATGCGCTTCCCATCCAGAGATCGCACCGTTCAACTGATCCAAAAGGATCCCAATTCCAAATGGTTTGACAACATCAATACGCCTGCAAAAGAAACATTAGAAGATGCCGTAAATGAAGCTTTCAAATATGCTTGCGACAGTCTGGAAAGAAAGTATGGCGCCATCAGTATGGATTGGGCTTGGGCAAATGTAAAACATACCAATGTACCACACCTGGCAAAAATCCCCGGTTTCGGTTCTAAGGTGCTCCTAACAGGCGGTGGAAAAATGACCATCAATGCCCTTAGTGAAACCAATGGCCCTTCCTGGAGAATGGTCATCGAACTCGGGAAAAAACCGAAAGGTCATGGCGTTTTTCCTGGTGGTCAATCTGGAAATCCTGGAAGTCCTTTCTATGACAATATGATTGATACCTGGGCAAGCGGGAAATTATATGACCTTTATTTCATGCAATCTCCAAATGATCCTGCTGCCAAAATAATTACTCAATTAAAAATAACCAAAAAATAAAATGATGGTTTTTCTAGTTATCCTTATCGTTTCCTTCCTCCTTCAAATGGTGCTCCCTTGGTGGATCATCATCGTGATTGCTTTCGCTACCTGCGGATTAATCGGCAAAACCGCAAAAATATCCCTATGGGCCCCTTTCTTTGCCATCTTACTACTCTGGACAGGAATGGCGCTCGTTAAAAGTATCCCTAATGATCATATCCTGGCTAAACGCGTGGCCGAAATGATCGGCGTAAAAAGCTGGTACCTCGTCCTAACGCTAACAGCCATTCTTGGTGCTTTTGCAGCGGCCGTAAGTGGTTTCTGTGGTTACCAGTTCAGAAAAGCCCTTCTAAATAAAAATCAGGTCGCCAACTAAAGCAATCTTGTGTATTTTTGCAGCGTGAAGAACTTAATCAAGCAAATATTTTCTATCTCCAATAACGAACAGTTCGAAGAAACCTGCCTGGAGGTGTTTAAACACCAGGCGGAAAACTGTAGCGTTTATAAAGCTTATATCTCCCACCTGAAGGTGGAGCCAAAGGCTATCAAATCTTCAAAAGAAATCCCTTTTCTGCCGATCAGCTTTTTCAAAACCCATGAAGTATTGAGTAGCAAAGCAGCCGTAGAAATTACTTTTAGCAGTTCCGGAACTACAGGAATGTCACAAAGTAAGCATCTGGTGACAGACCTTTCTGTCTATGATCAAAGCTTTACGCTGGCCTTCGAACAGTTTTATGGCCCTATAGAAAACACCTGCTTTCTGGCCTTATTACCTTCCTACCTGGAGCGCGAAGGATCTTCATTAATTTACATGGTTGATGCCTTAATCAGAGATAGCAAACATCCCGATAGTGGTTATTTCCTGCACAACCATGAGGAACTCCACCAAAAGTTAACACAACTGCAAGCCAGCGGACAAAAGACCATCCTAATCGGTGTCACCTACGCCCTGCTCGACTTTATCGAAAAGTATCAGCTAAATTTCCCTGAACTCGTAGTGATGGAAACCGGTGGCATGAAAGGAAAAAGAAAAGAGATGGTACGTGAGGAATTACATCAGCACCTACAAGATGGTTTTGGCGTTAGCGACATCCATAGCGAATATGGCATGACAGAACTACTCGGCCAGGCTTATTCCAAAGGACTTGGTGTTTTCAACTGTCCGCCTTGGATGAAGATTTACCTGCGCGACACCAACGATCCTTTAAGCCTAATCAGCAATAAAAACAGTGGCGGTATTAATGTCATCGACCTTTCCAACCTCAACTCCTGCGCTTTTATCGCTACTCAGGATTTAGGCCGTTTGTTTCCAGACGGATCTTTTGAAGTTCTGGGCAGGTTCGACAATGCAGACATCAGAGGTTGCAACCTGCTCGTTCAATAAAAGCGCATAAAACACCCCTCATTTATAGCCTGAAAATAAAATTACAGCATAAAAAATCCCGGTTCTAAACAAAAGACCGGGATTTTTCATAAGAGACAAAAACGTGTCTGCTAATATATATATCTAATGATCAAAAGCTGGCTTAACAAGCCAGACCTACTGATCATTATCTTATTTTACGCTCAACAAGAAGTAGTTTTTCTTTCCTTTTTGCACAATGATAAACTGATCATTCAACAAATGCTCAGCGCCAATAACCTCTGCAGCATCTTTCAATTTCTCCCTGTTTACCGATACACCACCACCTTGAATCAATTTCTTAGCCTCTCCTTTTGAAGCAAAAACTGTTGCTTTCTCAGCCAGTAAAGTTGCAGCATCAATACCTAAAATCAAGTCATTTTTAGAAATCTCAAATTGAGGAATTCCTTCAAAAATCTCCAATACCTGAGTTTCATTTAAAGTCTTAAAGAAATCTAAAGAACCATTACCGAACAAAAATTCAGAAGTCTTGATCGCAGTTTCCAAAGCCTCTACAGAATGTGTTCTCACCGTGATATCTTCCGCTAAAGCTTTCTGTAAGATGCGCAAATGAGGTGCTGCATCATGCTCAACCTCTAAAGCTTCGATCTCTTCCTGTGTTTTCAACGTAAAGATTCTGATCCATTTTTTAGTATCATCATCAGAAGCATTCAACCAGAACTGGTAGAATTTATAAGGAGAAGTTTTCTCTGGAGCCAACCAAACAGCACCACTTTCCGTTTTACCGAATTTAGTACCATCAGCTTTCTTAATCAACTTTGTAGTTACCGCAAAAGCAGTACCTGCATCTTTACGCCTGATCAATTCTGTACCCGTTACGATATTTCCCCATTGATCTGATCCACCCATCTGCACTAAACAGTTGTGGTGCTTCCACAAATAGTAAAAGTCGAAACCCTGAATCAACTGGTAGCAAAACTCAGTAAATGACAATCCTGAATCACCTTCAAGACGTCTCTTTACACTGTCTTTTGCCATCATATAGTTTACCGTAATGTGCTTACCTACATCCCTGATAAAAGTAAAAAGATTCATATCCTTAAACCAGTCATTATTGTTCACCATGACTGCACCGTTTCCAGCATCTTCAAACGTAAGAAATTTCGAAAGTTGCTTTCTCATTCCGGCAAGGTTATGTTCTACCATATCCTCAGTCTGCAAATTACGCTCATCAGATTTTCCTGAAGGATCACCAACCATTCCGGTTGCTCCGCCTACCAAAGCATAAGGCTTATGTCCTGCACGTTGAAAATGAATCAAAGTCATGATCTGAGTCAGGTGGCCCACATGCAGTGAATCTGCAGTTGGATCAAATCCGATATACCCCGATGTCATTCCTTCATTTAATTTTTCTTCAGTACCAGGCATTATATCCTGCAACATGCCTCTCCAGCGTAACTCTTCAACGAAATTGGTCATTATGTATCTCCTTAGTTTGTCGCAAATATAAGACAAATATGGAAGAAGCTGAGGGCTTCCCGCAATTCAATACCCTTCAGAAACAACGAAATTGAACAAAAATCGCTACTTTTAAACCGATGAACTTTCTTTCCCACTATTATTTTGAACGAGACAACACTGACGAAAACATCGTCATAGGTGTTGTATTGCCCGATCTGATCAAAAATGCACAGAAAGAAATTAACCTATACCCCGGGAAAGAAAAACATCTTTTTTTAAAAGACCCAATTCAACAATCACTGTTAAAAGGCTGGGAAAGACACCTCGAAGTAGACCGGATTTTCCACAATTCAAACTTCTTCAAAGTACAAACTGCTGCCCTGAAGCAATTGATCTTACCCGCTTGTGAAAACAGTCCGGTGAAACCATTTTTCCTCGCACATATAGGTATTGAATTAGTCCTGGACCACATTCTTACGGTAAAAGGTACCGTCAACATCAATACCTTTTACGAACAGCTCATCAAATCCGATAAAAAAGCCATAGCGGCCTTCCTCAACAACTGTGGGGTAACAGATACCAGTATTTTCCTCAAATTCCTGGATAACTTCATCACCAGTAGATACCTGTTCAGCTATCAGAAAATTGAAAACATCTCTTATGCACTCAACAGAATTTGTATGCGCATCTGGCCTCATCCTTTTACAGAAGCACAAACCGAGTTGCTCCATGAAAAACTGATCATTTACCGCGATGCAGTTGAACCAGAATATCTAGACATTTTTAAGCGCATAGAAAGTATTCTCCCCCCTTTATAATCTGAGTTTTTCTATCTTTGTCTTATGCCACTTATGGAGATAAAAGACAAAATGGAAGCCTTGGTTAAGGAGCTTAACCAACATAGTTACAATTATTATGTATTGGCAATGCCCACCATTGCAGATTATGAGTTCGATAAAAAATTAGCCGAGCTGGAACAACTTGAAAAAGCACACCCGGAATTCGCTGACCCTAACTCCCCTACGCAAAAAGTTGGCGGAGATATCACCAAAAACTTTATAACCGTAGCCCACCGCTGGCCAATGTTGTCCTTAGGGAATACCTATAACGAACAAGACCTGCGCGACTTTGACGAACGTGTCAGAAAAGCTATTGGAGACCAGTTTGAATATGTATGTGAACTTAAATTCGATGGACTTTCCATCAGTTTAACCTACGAAAACAACAAACTTGTTCGCGCGGTTACCCGTGGTGATGGAACCAAAGGCGACGATGTGACTACCAACATCAAAACCATTAACAACATCCCACATCAACTGAAAGAAGAAACCGTCCCCCCGCTGTTTGAAATCAGAGGAGAGATATTTATGCACCGTGCAGCCTTTGATCGTCTCAACAAGGAGCGCGAAGAACTTGGAGAGGTACAATATGCCAACCCAAGAAACTTTGCCGCAGGAACGGTTAAAATGCAGGATTCCAAAGAAGTTGCCAGAAGACCATTAGACTGTTTCCTATATTCACTGAATACCGATAAAAACTATTTTAAAACCCACTGGGAAAGCTTACAGCGCCTAAAAGAATGGGGCTTTAATGTCTGTGAACATACGGAATTGAGCAACACCATTGACGATGTGCTTGCTTTTATACACAAATGGGAAGAAAAGCGTTTCAAACTCTCTTATGATATCGATGGAATCGTAATCAAAGTAAACAGTTACGCACAACAACAGGAATTGGGCTTTACCGCTAAATCTCCCCGTTGGGCCATCTCTTATAAATACAAAGCACAGGAAGTAGAAACCATTCTGGAAAAAGTAAGTTACCAGGTCGGAAGAACAGGTGCAGTTACGCCGGTTGCCAATTTAAAACCAGTTCAACTGGCCGGAACAACAGTAAAAAGAGCAACGCTGCACAATGCCAATGAAATCGAGCGACTAGATCTTCATGAAGGTGACACCGTATTTGTTGAGAAAGGTGGAGAGATCATTCCGAAAATCATCAATGTAAACCTGGAAAAACGTAAACCAGATGCTTTAAAAATACATTACCTGACCGAATGCCCGGAATGTAACACGCCATTGATCAGAAAAGAAGGAGAAGTGGCCTTCTACTGCCCTAATGACGAAGCTTGTCCGCCACAAATTGTAGGCAAAATCCAACATTTTATCAGCCGTAAAGCGATGAATATCGACGGATTGGGTGATGAAACCATAGAAACCTTTTACCAACGTGGACTAATCGCTCACATCAGCGACTTATACACCTTACACGAAAGATCTGAAGACCTGAAAACAATAGAACGTTTCGGGGAACGTTCTATTGAAAATATGCTGAAAGGAATAGAAGACTCTAAGCAAATGCCTTTTGAAAAAGTACTTTTCGGATTAGGGATCCGCTATGTTGGCGAAACTGTTGCCCGTAAATTAGCTGTCGGAACCAAAAATATCGACAAATTAATGACCGCAACTGTAGAGGAACTGGTTGCAATTGATGAAATCGGACAAAGAATCGCAGAAAGTATCCTGGAATACTTCGCAAAACCCGAACATATTCATCAAATTGAGTTGTTAAAGTCCTACGGACTCCAGTTTGAAGTGGTAGAAAAAGAAATTACCCTTCAAAGTGACAAGTTAACTGGAAAAACATTCGTAATTTCGGGAGTTTTTGAAAATTACAGTAGAGAAGAACTCAAAGAGATAATTGAAAGCAATGGTGGTAAGATCTTAAGCGGTATTTCCGCAAAACTGAACTACCTTGTCGCGGGTGATAATATGGGACCTTCCAAATTGGAAAAGGCAAATAAATTGAATGTCCCCCTGATTTCACAGGATGACCTATTAGCGTTATTGAAGTAAATAAAAAAGATGAACAAATTTCACGGAACGGGTGTGGCATTGGTCACCCCATTTAATGCAGACGGAACAGTGGATTATCCAGGCCTTAAAAACCTGATCAATCACTTGGTTGAAGGAAAAGTAGAATACCTGGTATCTTTAGGTACAACAGGAGAAGCATCAACACTGAATAAGAGCGACAAGAAGAAGATCTGGGAATTTACTGCTGAAATTAACGATGGCCGTTTACCACTCGTAGCTGGTATCGGAGGAAATGATACGGCTGAACTTGCCCAAAGTATAAAAGATTTCGAAGTGAGTGGTTATGATGCAATTTTATCAGCCAGTCCATATTATAATAAACCAACTCAGGAAGGTATTTACCAGCACTATAAAGCCGTTTCGGAAGCAAGTGCATTACCGGTATTCCTATATAATGTACCAGGTCGTACGGGTAGCAATGTAAGTCCGGAAACTACCTGCCGACTGGCTAATGATTTCAAAAACATCATTGGTACAAAAGAAGCTTCTGGAAGTTTCGACCAGTTCAATCAGATTCTACGTGATAAGCCTGCAGATTTTATGTTGATCTCTGGTGATGATCCAGTAGCCATGCCAATGATTGCATTGGGTGCTGTAGGTGTGATCTCTGTAGTTGGAAACGCATTACCTCAACAATTATCTGACATGATCAGATTGTGTTTAAATGGTGACTTTAAAGCAGCTGCACCTTTGCACCTGGACCTAATTGAGTTTACCAGACTAATCTTCGCAGAAGGTAACCCTGGTGGCGTGAAAGCAGCCTTAAAGCAATTGGGTATCTGTGATGACTATGTGCGTTTGCCATTGGTGCAAGTATCTGAAAACCTGCGCAAAGCAATTATTGCCGAAACCAGCAGAATTACTGCTTAAAAGCAAAACCTTATTCCATAAAAAAAAGCGTCCCGGTTGCCTGGACGCTTTTTTTTTGAATCAAATAGCTTATTTAGCGTCTTTGTTTTTAGTTTCCTGAACTTCTAAGCGAATTGCTTGAGCTAAGTTCTTAAGATCCTGCATACCTTTACGAACACGTGTTCCTGCGGCGCTATTAGCTTTGTTGTAGAATTTGTCTGCATCCGCTTCTAAAGCAGCAACAAGTTCTTTTGCTTCATTAAATTTTTTCATCGTTAATTTACTCCTTTTTAGTTTTTAATGGTTTGATTGATACTCTATTACTAAAGTAAGGTGTTTATTCTAATAAAAAAAGATTTTCAGACAATAATTAAAGCCCTTTTGCAAACTAATTTTAAGACATAAAAAAAGACTGCCTAAAAAAAGCAGTCTTTCCTTTAATCTTATAGAATGGACTAAGCCATAGTGAACTGATGTTCTTTATAATAACCAGTTTTCAATTTCTCAGATACTTCGCTAAAAGCGTCTAATGTACGTTGTACGTCTTCCAAGGTATGAACAGCAGTTGGAATCAACCTAAGCTCAATAAGTCCCTTAGGAATCACTGGATAAACCACAATCGAACAGAAGATACCATAGTTCTCACGTAAGTCCATTGTTAGGGCTGTAGCCTCTAATAACTCCCCTTTTAAGAACACTGGAGTCACCATCGTATTGGTAATCCCCAAATCAAAACCACGTTCTCTTAAACCTTTTTGAAGGGTAGTTGCGATCAACCAAAGACGTTCTCTTAGCTCAGGATTGTTTTTAAGCAGCTCTAATCTTTTCAATAAACCAATCACCATTGGCATTGGCAAAGCTTTCGCAAAAGTCTGCGAACGCATGTTATAGCGGAAATAGTTAGTCAATTCTTGTGTAGAAGCTACGAAAGCACCAATACCTGCCATTGATTTTGCGAAAGTACCGAAGTACACATCTACGCCTTCAATACAACCTTGCTCTTCATGCGTACCTGCACCAGTAGGTCCCATCGTACCAAAACCATGTGCATCGTCAATTAACAAACGGAAATTAAACTCTTTTTTCAATTCGATTAATTCTTTCAGTTTACCTTGAGCACCGGACATACCGAAAACACCTTCCGTAATTAAAAGAATACCACCGCCCGACTGTTCAGTCAGTTTAGTCGCACGTTCTAACTGCTTGCGTGCACTCTCAATATCATTGTGTTGGTAAACAAAGCGTTTACCCATGTGTAAACGTAAACCATCGATAATACAAGCATGAGATTCCGCATCATAAACGATCACGTCATTTCTGTCTACTAAACAATCGATGATAGATACCATACCCTGATAACCAAAGTTCAATAAGAACGCATCTTCTTTCCCTACAAATGCAGCCAATTCCTGCTCCATTTGCTCATGGTACTTAGAATTACCAGACATCATCCTTGCACCCATCGGGTAAGCCATACCAAAATCTGTCGCACCCTGCTTATCCGCTTCCCTAACTTCAGGGTGATTGGCTAAACCCAAATAGTTGTTTAAACTCCAAACTAAATGCTCTTTGCCACGAAAATTCATATGAGGTGCGATTTCCCCCTCTAATTTAGGAAAAGAGAAATATCCATGTGACCATTTCTGGTGCTGACCAATCGGTCCCATGCGTTTTGCTACTTTATCAAAAATATCCAATGTGTATTTATTTAAATGTGATGTATCTTATTTTTTTGCAAATTTAAGGTTAATCTGCTTCAATAGCAATTTTACCTGGCAGCGCTTTAAGCCGCTTGCCCAGCTCCACACACGATTATTATGCCAAAAAAGCCTTAACAACAAAATTGCTAAGGCTTTTTTAAATATTTAAACTGATGTGTTAATCAACGTTATCGTGTAAAAATGAGTTATTCGGTCTGATCTCTGTTGATCCTTCTTCATCATTACTCAAAGTAAATCTTGATACCTGAGATTCTGAAGAGTGCTGAACCTGCTCCAACTGCATTTGCTTACGTTTATAAGCCGGCTCATTTTCCAGTTCCTGCAAACCATTGCTGGTTCTCAGTTTCATACTCAGGTCCTTTAATCTTAAGATACGCTCTTTAGATTTTTTCAGCTGATCTTCGATAGAATCATCATTCTTATCATCATCTGCACCTGGCTCTTCGATTTCCTGACGTTGAGGCTCTACATTGTTATGAAATACGGATTCTGGTTTTTCAAAAGTAAAATCAGTTTCCGCCACTTTGACCTCAAACTCAAAAGAAGGATCATGTTGATTTTCGGCAACAGGAGCCTCTTCTTCTACTAAAGTATGTCTAACGATGCCATTGTTATCTGGCTCTTGATAAGCTCTTTTATTGTTGCCATATAAATCACCAAAAAGATCAGATTGCTTGATCTCTTCTTTAGATTTCATTACTGGCTCATTGGAATAAGCTTCCGGTCTTGGAGCGATAAAAGAATTTACTGCTTCTACCGGTTTAACCAATGGAGCCTCCTCAGGCGTAAGCAAAGAAACTTTTCTTACATTTTTTTTTTCTTCATCACGTTGTTCTGTAGTTTGGAATCCAGTCGCAATAATCGTTACCGATAATTTGTCCTCCAGATTCTCATCAATACAGTTACCCCAGATCAGGTCCGCAGAAAGTCCTGCTTTATCCTGAATATAGTCCGTGATAATGGTCACCTCATCCATCGTTACTTCACGTAATCCTGAACTGATATTTAATAAAATATATCTGGCGCCTTCAATTTCGTTATCTTTTAACAATGGAGAAGCCAATGCGCCTTCCACTGCGTTTAATGCTCTATTCTCACCATCACAAGCAAAACTACCCATGATTGAAACCCCACTGTCCTTCATCACCGTACGCACATCCTTAAAATCCACGTTGATGTAACCAGGTACTGTAATGATCTCTGCAATTCCTTTGGCTGCGGTAGTTAAGATATCATCTGCCTGTGCAAAAGCAGAACCTAAAGTCAGGTTACCGAAAATTTCCCTTAACCTGTCGTTCGAGATCACAAGGTAAGAGTCTACATATTTCTTCAGCTCATCCAAACCATCATTGGCCTGCATCTTACGTCTTTTACCTTCAAAGGCAAATGGCGTAGTTACAATCGCAACGGTTAGGATATCCAATTCTTTCGCGGCTTTAGCAATAATCGGGCTTGCACCTGTTCCGGTACCACCACCCATTCCGGCAGTGATAAATAACATCTTTGTGGTGCTTCCCAGCATTTGTTTGATGTCATCTATATTCTCTATAGCAGAATTCTTCCCTACCTCAGGAATTGAGCCTGCACCCATTCCCTCTGTTAAGCTAGCACCCAATTGTACCTTATTAGGGATCGGACTAAACTCCAATGCTTGCGCATCTGTATTACAAATAATAAAGTCTACACCTGTAATTCCCTGACGGTACATATGGTTTACCGCATTACCACCACCGCCACCAACACCAATAACCTTGATGATTGATGACTTATCTTTTAACATTTCGAACTGCATATCTTTATGAATCAGTTGTTTAAAAATTCGTTTTTCCTGTTCATCTACCAACGTAATAATACCAATTTTTAACAGGGCTTTTCTATATCTGTTTGGAATGTGGAAAAATCGCTAATTGTGGATAAGTATTTATGATTTAATATAATCTTCGTCGCTTACGTTCATATCGTCCTTTACAAAGTCTTTAGCCTTTGCCAATAGCTTATCAAAGAGCCCACCACCAGAATTTTTGTTTTTGTCTTTACCCTCTTTAGGTTTTTCAACATACACACCTGGTTGTTTCATTTCTTCAATTAACTCCTCTGCTTTTTGAATTCCTTTGATCAGCAAACCAACACTGGTTGCATACATCGGGCTTTTCAAATCGTCATAAATCGTCTTCGGCATGTCTTCATATTTCGACAAATGCTCGTTTGGATAACCAACGCGGCAATCTAAACCAGTCACATATTCTACCAATTGAGAAAGGTGTTTCAGCAAGGCACCACCACCAGTGATGACCACACCACCAATCAGTTTTTTCTCATATCCTGACGATTTAATTTCATAATAAACATGCTCAATGATTTCTTCCATACGGGCCTGGATCACATAAGCTAAGTTTTTTACAGAAATCTCTTTTGGCTCTCTTCCACGAAGTCCGGGAACACAAATGATTTCATTTTCTTTGTTTTCTTCAGCCAGGGCAGAACCGAAACGGGTCTTCAACAATTCAGCCTGATTTCTCATTACAGAACATCCCTCACGAATATCTTCCGTTACGCTGTTACCACCAAACGGGATTACAGCAGTATGGCGGATGATGCCTTCATGAAAAATAGCAATATCGGTTGTACCACCACCAATATCCACTAAAGCAATACCAGCTTCCTTCTCTTCATCGCTCAACACCGACTCTGAAGAAGCAAGCGGTTCTAAAATTAATTCCTGAGTTTGTAACCCGGCATTGGTTACACACCTCATGATATTTTTAACCGCAGTTACCTGTCCGGAGATGATGTGGAAGTTCGCCTCTAAGCGTACTCCTGCCATCCCAATCGGGTCTTTTACACCGGGCTCATTATCGATCGTAAATTCCTGAGGCAAGACATGAATGATTTCTTCTCCTGGGGGCATCACCAGTTTGAACATATCGTCAATTAATTTGTCTATATCCTTTTTACCAATTTCATTGTTCAGCTCTCTTCTGGTCAAAATCCCACGGTGTTGCAAACTCTTGATATGCTGACCAGCAATACCAACGTTCACCACGCGGATTTCTACATTCGATTGACCGCTGGCAACTTCCACTGCCTGTGCGATACCCTGAACTGTTTTTTGGATGTTCGAAACCACACCACGGGTTACCCCTGATGATTCCGCTTTTCCAATGCCCAATACCTCTATTTTTTTATGCTGAGTGCGCCGACCAACGATCACGCAAATTTTTGTAGTACCAATATCCAATCCTACTACGATTGGAGACTGCACGATAGATTTTTCTTTGCCCATAACTATATCGATTTGCTGAGTTATATTCTTGTTGTTTTCTGGTATCTGTATTCTTATTTCTTTTCTGCTGCCGTTGCCGGCTTCTTCGCAGGTACTTTTGCTGTTTTAGTTCCGGCTTTTACCGTAGTCGCTTTTTTTACCGGGGGAGCTGTACCCGTCTTTTTCACTGGATCGGTTGCTGACTTCTTCAACGAAGCTGTCTTTTTCGCTGGACTAACCACTGGTTTAGCTTTAGGCTTTGGCTTAGGCTCCGTCTTTTTAACCGTAGGCTTTACCGTTTCCACCTTCTTCGCCGCCGGCTTAATGACCGGCTTTTCTGCTGGAGGCTTGGATGACGCTACAGCCAAACTTCCATCCGGCACATCAGGATCTTCCGCATCGTTTTTCATTTCCTTTGCAATCTGCTGCAAAACTAAGGCGCTAATCGCCCCCTTAGCCGCTTTCGCAGTATCACTAATCGTTGGCCGCTTTACGCCATTTACCACCTGCGAATCTGGTTTGTTCTTTTCACAAACTACCTGATTCGTGTATTTGATATTGATAGTCTTATAAGTATCCCATCCCACTTTCGGCATGGCCTGCTTATAAAACGCCAGAAGATTTCTCATTTTCACCTGCAAAGAATCAGCAGAACCCAGCAAGATGCGCTGGTTACCTACTCTTGGGATCAACTCAATATCCATTTTATCATCTACAAACAACTGCTCTATTTGTGAATCCCACAAAGTATCCCTTTTAATAAACTTAGCCGTCTCATACAAATCTGCGGCCAGTTTGGTGATTAAAGTATCCACCCGACCACTAAAACGCTCCATGATGTTTCCATTTGCCACCAATACATTGGCGGTAAAGTTCGGAGACACCGGCATTTTCAGTCCATCACGATCAATGTAATAATCCTGTCCGCCAGCATTGATCACCCTTAAAATAGGCTGACGCTGCGTAATTTGAATGTGAATCACCCCATCCATGTCTGCAAACACAATCGCACGGGCAATGTATGGATTAGAAATTATCTTCTTCTCAATCGCATGAAGATTAATATTCTCTAGCTTTTGACCGATTAAAGAGCCCTGGCTCTGCTTTAAAACCGCATCTATCTCCTCGCGCTCGATAAAATTATCTGCACCAGGAATTAATATTTTGACATTCGTAATGGTCACCGTATTCTTTTTCATGCTGATGAAACTCATGAGCACAACCACCCCACACAGGCATAAAACCCATGCAAAGCATCTGAATACAAATTTCCAATTGATGTCTTTAAACATTAGTGAAATTAGTTTTTAATGGTTGTATTAACGTGTCAATATCCCCTGCGCCAACCGTAATCAGCAGCTCAGGGTTTTTAATTTTAATCCGCTCCAACACAAGGTCTTTCGCGCAAATCTCTTTACTATCCAATGTGATTTTATCCAGTAAAAATGCAGCATCAACACCTTCAATAGGCAACTCTCTCGCCGGGTAAATTTCCAGCAAAATCAAGTCATCTACCGTACTCAAAACCTCTGCAAATCCAGCGGCAAAATCGCGTGTGCGACTGAACAAATGAGGCTGAAAAATCACCGTCATTTTCTTGTTCGGATACAACTGTCTTACTGCATGAAAACATGCTTTTAATTCTTCAGGATGATGTGCATAATCGTCAATATAAATGTGTTCATTGGTATTGACCAGGTATTCAAATCTTCTCTTTACACCTTTAAAACTGGCAATAGCGCCCTTTATTTTATCCGCATCAATGCCTAGCTTTAAGGCCACTGCCATTGCCGCAACTGCATTTTCTACGTTGTGTGTACCCGGTAACATCAACTGCACATCATCAATTCGGAAATCACCATCTACATAGTCAAATACAAATCTGGAATTGATGACCCGAATGTTTTCTCCTTTGATCGAGGAAGCCATTCCAGCGCTGTAGCTAATCCCATCTGCTAAAGGCAAGCCTGCCTTCACAAACAAGGTGCCTTCCGGCTTCAGCTGTCCGGCAAACAAACGGAAAGATTCTTCCAGCTTACTCGCATCACCATAAATGTCTAAATGATCCGCATCCATAGAAGTGATCACCGATAAATCCGGATGTAAGGTCAGGAAAGAGCGATCATATTCATCAGCTTCTACTACAACCACGTTATTGGCACCCAAGATGAAGTTACTGTGGTAATTGCTGGCAATTCCACCTAAGAAGGCAGTACAGCCATAGCCAGTAGCTGTCAGCACATGGGCAATGATCGAAGAGGTTGTGGTCTTACCATGCGTACCCGCAACGGCAATACAAAACTGTCCTTCACTGATGATCCCCAAGACTTCGGAACGTTTTTTCATCACAAAGGCTTGCTCCTGGAAATAATGCAGCAAAGCACTGTGTTTAGGAATTGCAGGCGTGTACACCACTAAAGTATATTCATCGCTCGTCAGGAATTCTACAGGCAAGGTAAATACCTCATCCACATAAGAGATCAAAATTCCCTCTTCTTCCAAAGACTGCGTCAATGTAGTTCTGGTTTTATCGTAGCCACAAACCTCGCAACCTCTGCTTTTGAAGTAACGAGCCAGGGCACTCATCCCAATGCCACCAATACCTACAAAATAAATCCGTTTAATCTTATCTAACTTCATTTAGACCTCCTTTTCCTGCCAAAATCAATACCTCTTCTGCAATGATGTTATCCGCATCAGGCAAAGCCATTTTTCCTATATTTTCAGAAAGCGCTTTACAGCGATTCTTATCATTTAATAAACTCAATGCTTCCGACACCAGGGTATCTTCTGCGGAACGATCAGCAATTAAAAGTGCAGCATGGTGTTTCACCAAGGCCATTGCATTTTTAGTCTGATGGTCTTCCGCTACATTTGGAGAAGGTACCAGGATTACTGGTTTTTTAATCAAACACAGTTCTGCAATCGTCCCTGCTCCTGCTCTGGAAATGATCACATCTGCAGCTGCATAGGCCATATCCATCTTATTCAAGAATTCCAGAATACAAACATTAGGATGGTAATCCAAACCTAAGCGCTCTACAATCCCTTTGTAATAATATTTACCCGTCTGCCAGATCACCTGAACATCCTGAGCAATTAAATCTTGTAAATGCTTTTCAATGCTTTTATTTAAAGTACCAGCACCCAAACTGCCACCGGTCACCAGGATGGTTTTCTTTAAGGGATCCAACTTCAATAACTCTGCACCAGCATGGTGTTTCTGTGCGATATCTACCACATCTTTCCTTACCGGATTTCCTGTTTTCAGGATATTTTCCACAGGAAAGAACTGATCCATGTCATCAAAAGCCACACACACTTTCGCCGCATTTTTCCCCAACCATTTATTGGTTACCCCGGCATAAGAGTTTTGCTCCTGAATCAGGTAAGGGACTTTTTTTAATGATGCAGCAAATAAAATTGGTCCGGAAGCATAACCTCCTACACCAACCACTACATCAGGTTTAAAATCAGCAATTAACTTCAAGGCTTTACGCATGCTTCCAAGCATTTTAAATGGCAAACTTAAATTTTTTACGATCGAGCCTCTTTGTATACCGCTGATGTTTAAACCTATGATCTTATATCCGGCAGCTGGAACTTTTTCCATTTCCATTCTGCCTGTTGCGCCGACAAATAAAATCTCACAGCCTGGCTCCATGCGTTTTAAAGCATTCGCTATCGATATGGCCGGAAAAATATGTCCGCCAGTACCGCCACCTGAAATAATTACTCTCGTTGCTCTATTCATCTTCTTTAATCAATTGCAGGAATTTCACCTACAACTACTTTTTTATTGATATTCTCTTCCACATCTCTGCTCACACTCAGGATAATTCCGAAGGCGATACTGGTAAAAATCATGGAAGTACCTCCCATACTTACCAATGGCAAAGGAACCCCGGTAACCGGACCTAAGCCTACAGCTACAGCCATATTTGCGAAAGCCTGAATCGTCAGACTAAAGCTTAATCCCGCAGCCAGTAAAGCCCCGAAGGCCTTAGGACTCTGCGTGACAATCCGGACACATCGGTAAAGTAGCACCAGGTACAACACAATTACCGTCATCGCCCCTAATAAACCATATTCCTCCACGATAATCGCGAAGATAAAATCGGAGTATGGGTGTGGTAAAAAGTTTCTTTGCGTACTATTTCCCGGACCTTTTCCAAAAACACCGCCTGTTGCCAATGCGATTTTCGATTGATCTGCCTGATACGTTTTATCAGAATTCTGCATCTCCGGATGTAAAAACGAATTTACCCTGGATTTATAGGTTCCTGCTCTGGGGCCTAAAAACACGATAAACAATAGCAATACTGCACCACCGGCACAAACTATTGAAATCTGTTTGATGGAAATTCTACCAATAATCAACAATAAGATACTCACCCCAAACAACATAATTGCCGTCGATAAATTCGCCCAGGCAATCAGTACAAAAACCACACAAACCGATCCCATGATTGGGAGAAAAGCTTCTTTTACATCTTTAATATTCTCTTGCTTCTTGGTCAGCATCCTTGCCAAAAAGGTAATTAAGGCTAGTTTCGCCAAATCGGAAGTTTGGAAAGTCAATCCAATCACAGGAATCTTCACCCAACGGGAAGCATCATTGATATTCGCTCCAAAAACCGCCGTGTAAAACAGCAGTGGAATCGTGATGATCATCAAAACCTTAGAGATCCCCGCATAATACTTATAGTCCAGCAAATGTGCAATATAGATCATCCCTATACCCATGATCACAAAGATCAGGTGTTTCGTTAACAATACTTTTTCAACGGTTTTATTCACTTTATAGGCATATGTTCCCGTTGCACTATATACGGTGAGTATAGAGATCAGCGATAAAAGGATAATGATCAGCCATATCCAGCGATCTCCTTTTGTCTTGTCTAAAATCTGATTAATTGCGATCATAACTTACAGTTCTTTCACAGCCATTTTAAACTGATTTCCACGGTCTTCGTAATTTTTGAATAGATCAAAACTTGCGCAAGCCGGTGATAACAGCACCGTATTTCCTTTATTCGCCAAGTGGTAAGCCACCTGAACGGCTTCATTTGCAGAGAACGTGTTGACGATCACTTCTACATCATCTTCAAAAGCCTCATGGATTCTCTTATTGTCTTTTCCTAAGCATACAATTGCCCTTACTTTCTCACGAACCAGGTCTTTCAACATGCTGTAGTCATTTCCTTTGTCTACCCCACCCATAATCAGGATTACCCCAGGGTTAACGCTTTCCAACGCATACCAGGTAGAGTTAACATTAGTCGCTTTGGAATCGTTGATATACTCCACACCCGAGATTTTACCCACATGTTCCAGGCGATGTTCTACATTTTTGAAATCACTCATGCTCTCACGAATCACGGAATTTTTGATATCCAATATTTTCGCAACTATGCCCGCAGCCATAGAATTATAAACATTATGCTTGCCTTGTAAAGCTAATTCTGTGATCGACATGGTTAATTCCTCTTTTAAGTTAATGTTGATGTGTAGGTTATTGCCCTCCAGATAAGCGCCATTTTCAATTTCCTTACGGATAGAGAAAGCCACTATTTTGGAGTTGATTTTGACAGACTTCATTGCTTTCAAAGTCTCGTCGTCATCAGCACAATAAATGAAAACATCATCACTCTGCTGATTTTGGGTAATCCGCAATTTTGAGGCTGCATAATTACTCAGTTTATAATCGTACCGGTCTAAATGATCCGGCGTAATGTTCAATAAAATCGAGATATCCGCCCTGAATGCATACATATCGTCCAACATAAAGCTGGAAATTTCCAATACGTAATAATCAAAATCAGCCGTTGCTACCAAGGCAGCAAAGCTATTCCCAATATTTCCTGCCAAAGCCACGTTCAATCCCGCATTTTTCAAAATGTGGTACGTCAACAAGGAAGTCGTTGTTTTACCATTTGACCCGGTAATACAAATCGTTTTTGCCTTGGTATATCTTTTCGCAAACTCAATCTCTGAGATCACCGAAATACCTTTTTCTTTCAATGCTTTGATCATTGGCGCAGTTTCCGGAATCCCAGGGCTCTTTACCACCTCTGTCGCATTCAAAATCAATTCAGCGGTATGCTGTTTTTCTTCGAAGGCGATATTCAGTTCTTCCAAACGTTCTTTATACTGAGTAGCAATAGCACCCAGATCAGATACAAAGACTTCAAATCCCTGTTTCTGCGCTAACATTGCTGCACCTACACCGCTTTCTCCGGCTCCCAATACGACTATCCTTTGCTTTTCCATTATCGAAGTTTTAAAGTAATAATCGTAATGATGGCCAATAAAATTCCAATAATCCAGAATCGGGTTACGATTTTAGCTTCATGGTATCCTTTTTTCTGATAGTGGTGGTGTAAAGGAGACATCAAAAATACCCTTTTTCCTTCTCCAAACCGCTTTTTTGTATACTTAAAATAGCTCACCTGAATGATAACTGATAAGTTTTCAATCAGAAATACACCACATAAAACCGGAATCAACAATTCTTTACGGATCATGATGGCAAAAGCGGCAATGATACCACCGATAGCTAAACTTCCAGTATCTCCCATAAACACCTGTGCAGGGTACGAATTATACCATAAGAAGCCAACACAAGCCCCAACAAAGGCACCTGCAAAAATCATCAGCTCACCGGAATTCGGAATATACATGATGTTCAGATAGTCGGCAATCACGGTATTACCCGATACATAAGCCAACAAGCCCAGGGTGATCCCGATAATCGCGGAAGTTCCCGTGGCGAGCCCATCAATCCCGTCTGTAATATTTGCCCCATTGGATACCGCAGTCACAATAATCACCACGAAAAACAAGAACACAAACACCGAATATTTCTCATAGCCATCACCTAAAAACTTCAAGACTTTGGCGTAATCAAACTCATTATTTTTATAGAAAGGAACGTTAGTCAAGGTTGATTTCACATCCTGCGTATAGTAAAAACTCTCACCCTTTTGTCTCAACACCATCGGTGCTGTAGCATTAGTAATCCCGGATTCATCAACTGTTTGTCTCACTACAATATTAGGATTGAAATACATCGTCCAGCCGATAATCAAAGCCAGGCCCACTTGCCCAACGATTTTAAACCTACCTGCTAAACCTTCTTTGTTTTTTCTGAAAACCTTAATATAATCATCTACAAAGCCGATAACCCCCATCCAAACTGTGGTAATGATCATCAGTAACACGTAAATATTAGACAGGTTGGCCAATAAAAGCGTTGGCACTAAAATTCCCAAAAGAATCATGATACCACCCATTGTTGGGGTACCCGCTTTTTGCATTTGTCCTTCCAGTCCCAGGTTTCTAACAGTTTCTCCTACTTGCATTTTCTGCAAATAGTTGATGATACTACGTCCAAAAACAGTGGTAATAATTAAAGAAATAATGATCGCTAATGAAGTACGGAAAGTGATGTATTGAAACAACCTCAGTCCCGGAAAATCATAATTTGCGTTTAAGTACTCGAATAAATAATATAACATTAGCTGATCAAGTTTAACTGTTCCATTAATATTTCCTTATCATC
Source organism: Pedobacter gandavensis (assembly GCF_014172405.1). GTDB lineage: Bacteria > Bacteroidota > Bacteroidia > Sphingobacteriales > Sphingobacteriaceae > Pedobacter > Pedobacter gandavensis. The sequence continues at coordinate 186,830 of NZ_WNXC01000010.1, forward strand.
GAAATGATACCTTACGCCATTGATTTCCTGATACTTTTCATGCCCTTTACCAGCAAGCAGGATAATGTCTCCTGGTTTTGCTAAATGGCAAGCCGTTTTAATCGCTTCTCTTCTATCTACTATGCTCAACGTCTTCCTTTTATTTGTGGGCGATACACCCTTTTCCATTTCCTCTACTATCGTTTGTGGGTTTTCTGATCTTGGATTATCCGAAGTCAGGATCACCTTATCGCTCCAGTCACAGGCTACCTGTGCCATGATCGGGCGTTTTGTTTTATCCCTGTCGCCACCACAACCAATGATGGTAATCACCTGCTCTGTGCCTTTTCTAATGTCATGAATGGTGCTCAATACATTCTGCACCGCATCAGGCGTATGTGCATAATCTACAATCCCAATAATCTGGTTGCTTGAAGTGAGGTAATCAAACCTACCTTCTGCACCGGTAAGGTTGCTCAGTGCCGTTAAAACTTCCAGTTTATCTTCACCTAGCAATACTGCAGTACCATAAACGGCCAACAGATTATAGGCGTTGAAAGAACCAACCAGTTTAAAGAAAACATCTGCCTGATCGATTTCCAGGTGTAAACCATTGAAACTATTCTCTACCACTTTCGCTTTAAAATCAGCCAGCTGTTTTAAAGCATAAGTCATTTTACTTGCTTTGGTATTCTGCAACATCACCATTCCATTTCTGTCGTCCAGATTGGTCAATGCGAAGGAACCTGCTGGCAGACCATCGAAGAAAGCTTTTTTCGCTTTGATGTAATTGTCAAAGGTTTTATGGAAATCCAAATGATCGTGACTGATGTTCGAAAACACGCCACCTACAAAAGTCAAACCTTCAATACGGTGTTGTACAACCGCATGAGAGCTCACTTCCATAAAACAATATTCGCAACCAGCATCTACCATTTTCTGCAACAATTCATTCAATGCCAATGGATTTGGCGTCGTATGCGTCGCCGGAATCACCAGGTCATCGATATGGTTCTGTACGGTTGAGATCAACCCTACATGATAACCCAGCGTACGGAAAAGCTTAAACAAGATCGTTGCGATCGTCGTTTTACCATTTGTACCTGTGATACCTACCAATTTCAATTTCGAAGAAGGGTTGCCATAATAATTAGCTGCCATTTCTCCCAAGGCTACCGAACTATTGTCTACTTGTATATAAACTACTCCAGGAACGGTTTGCGCGGGAATCTGCTCACACACAATCACCGATGCACCTGCCTGTATCGTATTTTCAATATATTTATGTCCATCTGAAAGTGTTCCTTTTATGGCAAAGAACACCGCATCTTTAACCACCTGACGGGAATCAAAAACAAGCACACTAATCTCCCTGTTGGTAGAACCAACCAGGTTTGTTATTGCGATTCCATATAAAACGTCTTGTAATTGCATATTATCTTAATTCTAAATCTACACCCAATCCTTTACCTATTTTACTACCGGAAGGAATCGACTGACTAAACACCTTTCCACTTCCAATGATCCTTGTTTTTAAACCTGCATTTCCTAAAAGATACAAGGCATCTTTCAGTCCCATTCCATTTACATTAGGCATTACCCCTTTAACGGAATTATATTCTTCATAAACGACACCGTTATTGGTATCAATGCTATTAAAGTAATCCGACTTTGCCGCGTATAAAGATTTGATGCCAAAAGCACTGTATACTTTCTTCACCGCTTTACTCTGTCCAGACTTCGCTTCCGGATTTTTGGTGTTGCCTACCAAATGATCCTGTACATTATTATACATATCGATATCACTTGCGTAAATGCGATCTGCAATTTCTTTAAATACCGGTCCTGCTACTGTTGCGCCATAATAACCATTTTTAGGGCCGTTAATTGACACTATAATTGAGTATTTCGGTTTATCAGCAGGGAAGTATCCGCAAAATGAAGCCTGATAACTTCTTTTCGCTCTATATCCTTTATTACCATCTGCAACCTGTGCTGTTCCTGTTTTCCCAGCAACACGATAGAAAGGAGAACTCATCAGCTTACCGCTACCTCTAAGTACCACTGCTTCCAGCATCGCTTGCAATTTTTTTACGGTTTTATCCGAGCAAATTTGCTCAGAAATCACCCTGGCACGATACTGTTCAATTGGATTTCCCAATCTTCTGATCTCTTTTACAAAGAGTGGAGAGATGTATTTTCCATTATTTGCCACCGCATTATAAAATGACAGTATTTGTAATGGCGTAATCTGCATTTCATAACCATAAGCCATCTGAGGCAAAGTCAGGTTCTTATTCCAACTTCTGTTCGAAGGGTTTTTGATTACTGGTTTAGTTTCCCCGGGAATCTGTAAACCCAACCTCTCGTTCATATGGATATCATACAAATGATCCGTAAACTGCGAAGGATTGTCCTTGTAATGCGTATTCACCAATTTAGCAACCGCTGTGTTTGCCGATTGCTCAAAAGCTTTCATCACCGTTACCACACCAATACCACCATGTGAATCTTTAATTGTATGTCCTGGAACGCGGTAAAAACCATCTCCGGTATCTACTAAAGTATTCGTATCTACTTTTTTGTCTTCCAGTAAAGCCATGTAAGAAGCCAGTTTAAAGGTCGAGCCTGGATCCTGACTGCCGCCAATGGCATAATTAAATTTCTCTTCATATACGCCTTCTGAAACACGGGTATAATTGGCTACCGCTCTCACTTCGCCAGTATTTACCTCCATCAGAATCACCGTACCATGGTCAGCATCACTCAGTTTCAGCTGTCTTTCCAAAGCAGTCTGTGCCAGATCCTGCATATTGATGTCGATCGTAGAGATAATATCTGCGCCTTCTTTAGGTGCTACTTCTGCTTCATCGTTTACCGGCATCCATACCCCACCAGCGATGCGTTGTACCAATCTCTTTCCGCTTTCCCCGTTGATGTAATTACCAAAAGCACCTTCTAAACCTACACCATTGGCCACGTTTTCATTCTTATAACCAATCGTTCTGGAAGCCAAAAACTTGAAAGGTTTGATTCTTTTGTTTTGCTGAACTGCGATTAAGCCGCCAGAATACTTACCGATATTGTATAAAGGAAAGGTTCTGATCGTTTTCAACTCCTGATAGCCTACTTTACGTTTGATCAACAGGTAACGCACACTATCTTGTCTGGCAGAGCGCAGGTAACGGGAGTATTCTTTAGGGCTTTTATCCTTAAAGAACTCCGATAATTTCATCGCTAAAGAGTCTACTTTTCCATAGAATACTTTATTATCATCAATCCCACCGGCATACAAATCCATTCTCAATTCATACTCAGGAATCGAGGTGGCCAACAGACTTCCGTCTGATGAATAAATATTTCCACGAGCAGCTTCGACATTGATATACTTAGTAGAGAGGCTATCGGCCATGGCGCGCCATTTGTGCCCCTCTACAAATTGTACATCGCATAGTCTGACCAATACTGCTACGGCAAGCAGTACAATCAGTCCGAATGACAGATAAACACGTAGTAATATGTTTGCTCTAATGTTCATTAGCGTTTATAACAATTTTTTTTGGGGGTTCAATTAATTCTTTAATCCCCAGCGTATCTACTTTTTTAGCAACCTCAGTCAGCTTACTTTTGAACATTAAATCTGCTTTTAACGACTTAAATTCCCAGCTTAACTCTTTTACTTCTTTATTTAACTTATCAATATTTCTGATGTTCTTCACTGCCATGTGGCTGTTTGCGATGTAAAGCATACACAAAACTGACAAAAACAGTAAAAACGGTAACATATCTGTTGCCGCTTCCTTAGTCACTACCCCTTCGGTAAATAACTTTTTAAAGAACGCTTTACCACTCTCAGGCTCCCTATTCCTCTTTCTAGGTTTCTTAAGCTGAATTTCTTCAGCACCTAGATCTTCCTCCTCTATTTCCGGCCTGAACTGGTTACTCATAACTTTTCTCCAATCCTAAGCTTTGCGCTTCTTGCCCGGCTGTTGCGTTCTACTTCTTCTTCGTTCGCAATCACCGCTTTTCTGGTGATGATTTTAAATGGTTTTTGTTCATTACCATAAAAATCTTTCTCCACTTCTCCTCTGAATTTCCCTTTTGCCAGGAAACTTTTCACCGGTCTGTCCTCCAAAGAATGGTAAGACATCACCACCAACCGGCCACCTGGTTTTATAACCTCAGCCGTTTGCATTAAAAAGTTTTCCAACACTTCGATTTCTTTGTTCACCTCAATACGTAAAGCCTGAAAAACCTGAGCCATATACTTGTTTTCCTTCCCTTTAGGGATGTGTGCACCAGCAGCTCTTTTAAAATCCGCAAGGGTTTTAATCGGTTGTTCTACACGGCCTGTAACCACTGCACGGGCCAGCGACTTTGCGTTTTTCACTTCACCATAAATCCCGAAAATCTTATGTAATTTATCTTCTGCATAGGTATTCAACACATCGGCAGCTGTTAAAGCCCCTTGTTTGTCCATACGCATATCCAGGTCAGATTCAAATCTGGTAGAAAAACCACGTTCCGGAACATCAAACTGATGTGAGGAAACACCTAGATCACCCAAAATACCGTCCACCGCTTTGTAACCTAACAAACGCAGGTTATTTTTGATGAAGGCAAAGTTCTGATCTACAAAAATGAAACGTGGGTCATCAATTTTGTTCCTTTGTGCATCTGGGTCCTGATCAAAGGCGATCAATACTCCGTCTTTTCCTAAATGCTTCAGGATTTCTCTCGAATGTCCGCCACCACCAAAGGTAACGTCCACATATACGCCATCGGGTTTGATATTCAAACCTTCGATACATTCTTTCAACATGACAGGAATGTGGTAATTATTCTCCATCGCTCCTCCTATTTTTATTACCCATTACTTCTTCTGCAAGTTTTGAAAAGTCAGCTGGTTCACTATCAAACAAAGCATCATAAGCCTTTTTCGACCATACCTCAATCTTATCAAACTGACAAGCTAAAACCAACTCTGTGTTGATTTCAATGCCGACAGCCTCCAATAAAGATTTAGGTAAATTAACCCTTCCTGTAGCATCTAACGTTAATTCCGTAGCGCCACGCGTGAAGTATCGAATAAATTCTCTGTTTTTTTGTTCGTATGGATTCAACTTACTCAACTCTTCCACTATTCCTTCCCATACTTTTTTCGGGTAGATCACCAGGTGTTTTTCAAAACCTCTGTTGATCACAAGTCCCTCAACCTCAACATTAGGCAATTGTTTTTTCAGAGACGAAGGAACCATCAAGCGGCCTTTCGCATCCAATTTACAATCAAACTCTCCTAACAGTTGAACCATTTCTTTATGTGGTCTTTATAATGTAGTGTAAAAATAGATATTTCTACCACTTTTCACCACATTCTACCACAAAAAATTATCAACATAATTCATACCACTTTTTTTGTGCCTTTTGACTATCGAAAACACAGTAAATGAGGTGGTAAAAAAAACAGGCGCTTCGCAAAATCGCAAAGCGCCTGTCCTATTTTTCAGGCAATTTTATTAGCTATTGATGGCTTTTACACCAGGCAATTCTTTACCCTCCATATACTCCAATAATGCACCACCACCGGTAGAAACATAGCTCACTTTATCCTCTAAATTGAATTTCGCGATGGCCGCAGCTGAATCACCACCACCAATCAATGAAAACGCACCATTGTCCTGAGTAGCAGCTACAACCGCATCAGCAATTGCACGTGTACCTTGTTCAAAGTTTGCCATTTCGAAAACACCCATCGGGCCATTCCAAAGCAAAGTTTTCGAACCTTTAATCACTTCAGAAAATAAAGCGATGGTTTTAGGACCGATATCTAAGCCCATCCAATCTGCAGGAATACAACCGGTATCTACGTTTTTCTTCTCTGCTTCATTAGAGAATTTATCCGCAATCACAGTATCCAAAGGAAGGTATAAATTCACACCTTTTGCTTTCGCTTTATCCAACAATTCCAGGCAAAGCGCCATTCTGTCTTCCTCTAAAAGAGAAGTACCAATTTCGCCACCTTGAGCCTTTGCAAAAGTATAAGCCATACCGCCACCGATGATCAGGTTATCCACTTTATCCAGCAGGCTTTCGATTAATAAAATCTTATCCGACACTTTAGCGCCACCCATAATTGCAGTGAAAGGTTTCACAGCACCATGGTTTACTTTCTCCGCATTTTTAAGCTCTTCAGCCATCAAATAACCGAAGTATTTATCCTTAGGGAAAAACTCAGCAATGATCGCTGTAGAAGCATGCGCACGGTGTGCAGTACCAAAAGCATCATTCACATATACATCTCCTAGTTTCGATAATTTCTCTGCGAAATCACGGTCACCTTTTTCTTCTTCTTTGTAAAAACGAAGGTTTTCCAATAGCAATACTTGTCCTGGAACCAGGTTTTTAGCTTTGTCTACGGCCTCTTCTCCAATACAATCGTTTGCAAACTTCACTTCCAGATCTAACATTCTAGAAAGATCACCTAAAATGTGTCTCAAAGAAAATTTGTCATCAGGTCCGTTTTTCGGGCGACCTAAATGAGACATTAAGATCACTGAACCACCATCGTTCAAAATTTTATTAATGGTAGGCAATGCTGCGCGCATTCTTTTATCGTCAGTAATGTTAAATTCAGCATCCAAAGGCACATTAAAATCTACTCTGACTAAAGCTTTCTTATCGTTGAAATTACACTGGTCTATTGTTCTCATTATTGTTATTGTTTAGAATTATTGGTTTTGAATGGTATTCCTTTACAGTTTTCTGAGCATGTCAAAATGAGGCCCTACACCTGGTATTTCAAACTCTTCAGAAATCAATACGAAGCCTAGCTTCTCATAAAAAGCAGCAGCAGAACTACGTGCGTTGCACCAAATATAAGCAGCATTCCCTGATGTCAGTTCATCAATTGCAAATTTTATCAGCTTTGCACCAAATCCCTTCCCTGCAAAGGCCGGATCAGAAGCCATACCACGCAATCGAAAACCTCCTGATCCTTGTTCAGGGCGATCTTCCGGGAAAAACGTAGCCACAGTAACGAGCTGATCTCCTTCAAAACAACCCAGGTGAAAAACACCTTCTTGTTGGTCCTGAGGAAAGATACATTGCTCGTAGGCCATTCCATTTCTCAACACTAAACTTCTTAGAGGCAGGGTCTCTGCCGCAGTAATTCTCTTAATCATGTATAGCTGCAATTTTTAACACCAGATCTACCAAACGGGTAGAATAACCAGACTCATTATCATACCAACCCACTACTTTCACCATGTCGCCAACAATAGAAGTTAACTGTGCATCAAAGATGCAGGAATGTGGATTGTCTAAGATATCAACGGAAACGATAGGGTCTTCCGTATATTCTACCAGCCCTTTTAATTCATTTTCCGAAGCCTTTTTGAAAGCGGCATTGATTTGTTCAATCGTGGTTGCTGATTTTAGCAAACAAGTGAAATCTGTTAAGGACCCGTTTAATACCGGAACCCGGATTCCAGCTCCGCCTAATTTTCCATCCAGATGAGGAAAAATATTGGTGATGGCTTTTGCTGCACCGGTACTCGTCGGAATAATAGATGCGGAAGCGGCTCTTGCCCTTCTTAAATCTTTATGTGGACCATCATGCAGGTTCTGATCACCGGTCATCGAGTGGATGGTGGTGATGTAACCCTCTAAAACACCCCAATTATCGTCCAGGATTTTCACCATTGGCGCGACATTGTTCGTGGTACAGGACGCATTTGAAAGGATTTCTGATTTTAAGTCGATCTGCCCTTCATTGACACCCAATACCACCATAGGAATATCTTTATCTGCAGCAGGCGCTGAAATCAAGACCTGTTTCGCCCCTGCTTTTAAATGTTGGCTCGCCCCTGCTCTGCTGGTAAACTTACCCGTAGATTCCAGTACCAGATCAATTCCCAATTCCGCCCATGGCAATTCTGCCGGGTTAGACTTCGCATAAACCTGAATTTTCTTACCATTAACAATTAAAGCATCAGACTCAAAGCTAACTGTCCCCTTAAATCCACGGTGAACGGTATCGTATTTGAATAAATGCGCCAGTGTTGCAGGATCTCCGAGGTCATTGATGGCCACAACATCGATGTTTTTTTCAATTGCGCTTCGTAAAAAGATACGGCCAATTCTCCCAAAACCATTAATTGCTATTTTCATTAGAATATATTTCTTGTCTATTTTTCTTTGGTTATTTTGTGCACAGCATCCCAGTCTATCCCCTTTATTTTATCGGTTTTTTCCTGCTTTCTGCTTCAAACTTCCAGCTCAGCGAAAAACACGCTGACCATTGAAATTATGAGGCAAAAGTACCTATATTCTACATAGAAGCGTGATAATTTTGAGCTAGAATCTTAAAAATTATGTCATGTTTGATTTCGGCAAATAAATGGAGAACAAAAGAGGTAGAACTACTCCAAGGCTGAATTATTTTGAAGCAGCCTTCGGGCTGCATCAAGATAATCCTATTGTCCTAACCTACCCTCTTTCTTAGGAGGATAAAAACAGTATTTAGCCAAGACGACGATGACTTATACCAACGAGGCTAAGATTTTGAATTATCCTTGCAAATTAAAAATAATCTGTATTTTGACTTTTCCAGGTATAAATTATGATGAATTACAATAGAAGAGATTTTTTGGGGACTACTGTGCTCGCAACAACCGCTACCCTTTTGACATCAATGAAAGCAATTGAACCCGAAGAATTCATTTCTCCGAGAGCCGTTAAAGGTTTTTCATTGCACATTATGGCGCCTTACTGGGGCTTCCAGGGCTCTGTAACCGATTTCTGCAAAAAGGCAAAACAGGATGGATATGATGGTGTGGAAATTCTATGGGCTACAGACATTGCTCAAGAGCTATTTACTGCACTAAAACAACATCAACTTTCAGTAGGCTTTCTTTGTCGCGGGGACGAACCTGCTCCCGCAGCCCATTTTGCAACTTTCAAAAAGGTACTGAAAGAGGCCGCGGAGAACAAATATCAGAAACCGCTTTACATCAATGTGCATTCCGGAAAGGACTTCTTTAAATATGAAGACAACAAAAAATTTATAGATTTTACGGTTCAATATGCCAAAGAAACGGGGGTTCCAATTTATCATGAAACCCACAGGTCCAGGATGCTTTATTCCGCACCAGCATCTTTACGATACCTGGAAGAAAACCCAGATCTGAGACTAACATTAGACATCTCTCATTGGTGCAATGTGAGTGAAAGCATGCTGGAAGACCAAAAAGAAACCGTTGACCTGGCACTTTCCCGCACAGACCATATACACTCCCGTGTGGGGCATGAAGAAGGGCCACAAGTAAGCGATCCACGTGCACCAGAATGGAAGAATGCCGTAGCAGCACATTTCGCATGGTGGGATAAAGTAGTCGCCATAAAAAAACAACAAGGCAAAATCCTGACGATGTTAACCGAATTTGGGCCACCAAGTTACATGCCTACCCTTCCCTATACCAACCTTCCAGTTGCCAATCAATGGGAGATAAACACCTATATGATGCAAACCTGGAGAAAAAGGTATATGTAAATTCTAATGTTCCAATTCTTAGCAACAAAAACTTCCCTGTTTTATTTAGAACAGGGAAGTTTTTTATGATCAGGCAATGTTTCTCCTTAGGATAGGAGTTTGAAAAACCACCTCAAATTACTCCGAGTCTGATTTTATAAAAGAACGCAATTGCATTTCCAGTTCCTGATGTTTACTTAACCATTCCTCTACTGCTGCTTTTTCATTGGTATTGTTTTCCAAAGCGGCCATTAATGAACCTAATTCATCTTCATCCAATTGGAAGTTTCTAAAAAACTCTGCCACCTTTGGTTCTGCAGCAACAAAATGTTTGTTGGCTACCGTCTGAATGGTTTCTACCGCACCAAAAACAGCTTTAGGATCATTCAAGAACTTCAACTTATAAGTACTAAAGATGTAATGTGGTGACCATCCGGTAATTACTACCGGTTTCTTTGCGTCAATATTTTTCTTCAGCACAGCTAGCATTGCTGCTTCACTTGCCGATTGCAATTCCAGTTTTAAACCGTAATCCTTAATCGCTGCTTCTGCTTTGCTCATAATTCCAGCACCTGCATCAATGCCCACAATTTTACCGTCAAACAATGCTGCATTTGCGTTTAACTCTTCAACACTGTTTATTTTAACATAATCAGGAACCACAAAACCGATTCTTGCATTTTTAAAATTGGTACCTAAGACCTCCAGGTTTGCTCCAAATTTATCCAGATATTCTTTATGCGTTACCGGCATCCAGGTATCCAGGAAAACATCGGCATCACCACCGGCTACAGCGGCAAAAACTGGCGCCACATCGGCATTTTTCAATGCTACGGTATACCCTTCTTTTTCCAATAACGTTTTAGACAATTGCGTCATAGCTACACCTTCTGCCCAATTTACATAAGCTATGGTTACTTTTTTATCATTATTGGCTGGTCCGCATGAAGCGATCACACCAATAACCAATGCGATTAATATACTACCTACTATCTTTTTCATGTTGTGTTTTTTTTATATAATTTTCAAAACCAATGCATCATATCGTATGTCCCGAAGATAAAATCCCTTAAACTTTAGCGAGGTTTTTCGCTCCGAAAGACTGTGTAATCCTATCCAGGATCACGGCAAGAATGACGACGGCAATCCCTCCTTCAAAACCTAAACCGATTTTCAGCTGTGTAATACCTTTCAATACCACCTCACCTAATCCACCAGCCGCAATCATTGCAGAAACGACCACCATAGAAAGCGCCATCATGATCGTTTGATTTACACCGGCCAAAATTGTTGGCAGTGCCAAAGGCAATTCCACCTTAAACAACAATTGACGAGGTGTAGCTCCAAAGGAGCGTGTGGCTTCTACGATAGATGGGGGCACCTGACTGATCCCTAAGGTGGTTAACCTCACTGCTGGAGGCATCGCAAAGATGACTGTTGCAAAAGCGCCGGGAACTTTCCCCAGGCCAAAGAAAAGTACCGCAGGAATCAGGTAAACGAATGCAGGCATGGTTTGCATTAAATCCAGTATAGGACGGATTACTTTTCCAGCCATAGGATTTTTTGCTGCCCAGATGCCCAGTGGAACGCCCATCAGTAAGGCTATAAATGCAGCGGATAAAATCAGTGCGAGCGTAGCCATCGTTTGCTCCCAATACCCCATTCCCCAAATTAAACCTAGTCCGAGGATCGTAAAAACCGTTAAACCCCAGCCGGTACGTTTCCATGCTAAAAATGCGATTAAAGCGATCACCATATAAAATGGAGGAAACATCAGTACCCATTCCACAGCATTAACGACAGATTCTACGACCACCTTAATCAGGTTAAAAAATGAACCGAAGTTGAGTGTCAGCCAGTTTATAAATTGTTCTATATATGTCCCTATATGTATCATTATAAAATTTCTTTTTGAAGGTTATCAATTGTATTTCCCGTAACGTTTTCCCATGAAGCTCCTGTTGTTTCAATCAACAAAGAGGTTTGGGCAACGATTCCGATTAGTTTATTTGTTTTTTCATCCACCACAGGTACTGCTCTTCCATTTTCTGCGATAAAGGGCAGCATTTGTTCTACAGTAGTTTCCGGATAAGCAACTGGAATATCTTTGATGATTGCTTTTTCAATAGAAGTTTCTTTTTGAGCTTTCAAGTCTAAAAGATCTTTCAGATATACAAAGCCAAGGAAATGTTTATCCACCGACACTGCCGGTAAAGTGGTTAAGCCGGAGGTACGCATTTTACGTAAACTTCCTTCTACCCCATCCTTTTTGAAAATCGCTACGGTAGGCTTTTCAAAAAGCAAACTTGCCGCAGTAATAATCGATTTACGGTCTACTTTTTCAACAAAAGAAGCCACATAATCTGTTGCTGGATTTGTTAAAATATCTTCTGGTGTACCTATTTGTATAATTTCTCCATCTTTCATGATTGCAATGCGATCTCCTAAACGAATTGCTTCATCCAAATCGTGGGTAATAAAAACAATTGTTCTGTGCATTTTCTCCTGCAAGTCAATCAGCTCATCCTGCATTTGCGTACGGATCAGTGGATCCAGCGCAGAAAAGGCCTCATCCATCAGTAGAATTTCTGGATCATTGGCTAAAGCCCTGGCCAGACCAACACGCTGTTGCATCCCACCGGAAAGCTCGCCGGTATGTTGATTTTCATAACCACGAAGGCTCACCATCTCAATCACTGCTTTCGCTTTTTCCTCTCTTTCTGCTTTCGGGACATCTTGCAATTCAAGTCCGAATGCTACATTCTCTAATACCGTACGGTGCGGCAGCAGTCCGAAATTTTGAAATACCATCGCCATTTCTTTACGACGGACAGCCTGTAATTCCAGGTCGCCCAGACTGGTAATGTTTCTATGATTTAAAATTACGCTCCCTGCTGTTGGTTCAATTAACCTATTCAGGCAACGCAACAAACTTGATTTACCGCTTCCAGATAGTCCCATGATCACAAAGAACTCTCCTTGTTCAATGCTGAAGCTGGCATTCTTTACCGCTACAGTACAACCTGTTTCTTTGAGAATCTCCGCTTTGGACTTTCCTTGCTTTAATAAGGAAAGTGCGGTTTCTTTTTCCTTCCCAAAAATCAGGGTAAGGTCTTCTATTTTAAGTTTAGACATTTCGATAGATTTGATGTTAAAAGTAATAGCCGATATTAATGTTAAAACGACTGTGCCATTTGGCGTCTGGATTTCCTGCAGCTAGGCCATTTTGCCATTCAGGACCTAACCATGGTTGATTTTTTCCTGCTGCCCAATCCACATAAGTGATCAGGTTACCTGCATTAAGCATCATTCCCAATACATTCATTTGTGTATCAGTTGCCCCTTGCAGTGTCTTATCCATGTAGGAATAATTTTCATAAAAGGTGATCGAACTTACCGGACCAATTTTCACTGGTTGGGTAAAGGCGACAGATGCGGTATGCAGGTATGCTTTTGTGGCCACATCATAAGTGGAACCATAAGCGCCCAGATTTACGCTGTGGTTATATTGTGTCGAATCGGCCAGATGGTATTGATAATACATGGATTGCAGTTTCAGGTTGAACTTTCCAAAAGTCAGGTCGGTATGTATTGCTGCTGCCCATCTGGAGCCCATATTTCCGGTAGGAATGTTGTAAACACCCCCTAGCATTCCAGAAATACCAATTCGTTTATTTTCTGAGAGTAAATATTCTGTTTTTATGTTCCCTTGGTTTACCTCTTTATTTCTGCCGGCAACATCATAAGAATATCGCGAAGGATCGATACTGGTTTTATCGCCAAAATCTAATTCCATTGCACTTTTAAAGAAGGCCAAATCATACATCCAGCGGTTGCTGCGTTGATGAAACCTGATTCCCATGGATGCCTTATCTTCAAAGCCCAGGTAATAAGGAAGGTTAAAAAACCAGTTGTGAGAGTTATATGTCGTGTTCCCGAAGGGATTCTGAACTAATCCAATAGCTAGATTGGTACTGTCATTGAAGTGATAGGTTAAATACCCATCTTTTAAAAAAGAACCGCCGGAGGCTTTAGCATAAAACCGATATTCTGCATGGAAATCGAGTTTTTTATGGGAGGCATCTACATTGATTCTGAACATATCCAGTCCAAAATCTCCGCCTCTTTTTACTTGTTCTTTTTTCCAGGAGGAAAGGTTGTAGTTGAACCTTAATGCACCTCCGATTTTGAGTGTAGGCTGATCTGCCTGTTTTATGGAATCTGCCCTTTTTGCCTGGCCAATTGTATCTCTGTGTTTAATCGCATCTGACTTGTTCTTGGGAGATGCCTTATTTGCCCGGCCTCTAGTAGCAACTGCCCTTGACGAATCTGGCGCTAAGACAATTTCTGGTGGTATTAGTATTGGATCCTGCGCAAATGCGGCAAAAGGGGCAATAAAAAATAGTATTAAACAGCCTGTAAGCTGTGTGGGTTTTACCATAATAAGTAATTAATACAAATCAGTTCCATTACTGTTTGTAATCAAATGCTTTAAATAAAACATTAAATGAAAATCAGGGGGCAATCCCCTTAGACATTTGAACAGATTTACACCTGTTTCTTTTTAAGAAAATAACGCGCAAATTACGATGAATTCGCTGAGGTTTAAATTAAAAACATGACAAAGGTAGGAAAAATAACCCTAAAAACCAAGTCAACTGCCAAATTAGGCCCCCGGTAACGGGGATACACCTGACCAGAATATGATATAAAATGGGGAATAAAACCCTACTTTTGGCGTGTTAAAAAACAACAATTAGCCTTATGAATTTAACAGATTTGGCCAAACAAATGGCCTTCATCCACGAAATTGACAAACTCAAATATATACAGCGAAAAACCCGTCTATTCAACAGTGAGCGTCATGAAAACGATGCAGAGCACAGCTGGCACCTGGCCATGATGGCCATGGTTCTTGCCGAACACGCCAATGAGAAAGTAGACATTATGAAAGTAGTCAAGATGTTGTTAATTCATGATATTGTAGAGATTGATTCTGGGGATATTTTTTTATACGACAGTCAGGCGAATCACGACAATACTGCCGAAGAACAAAAGGCTGCAGTGCGAATTTTTGGCCTTTTACCCGATCAACAAGCAGAAGAATTTATTTCACTATGGGAAGAATTCGAAGCCGGAATCACTGCCGAATCTAAGTTCGCGAAGTCTATTGACCGACTAGAACCAGTCCTTCAAAACGTCTCAAATGAAGGTGGAACCTGGAGCGAATATGAAGTAAAATATGATACAGTGATCAAAAAAACAAGTAAAATGAAGGACGGTTCTCAGGTATTATGGGACCATACCAACTACTTATTTGAAGAAAGTATCAGCAGGGGAATATTGAAGAAAGATTAAAACCTTTTGATCTTTCTGTACTCATCCTCCCCCAATTCCTTTCCTATTGCAAACAGCTCGTATTCAGCAGCGCTGAAGCTGCATTGAGTATGAGGTCAGAATTTATAGGGTTCTAGCAGGCTTCTTCTAGGGGTTTGCTAGGGCCTAACCCAGCATATAGCCCTATTAACGGCGCTTTAATTCCCTAAAGAAGCAAGGTCAAAGCTTTAAAAAATACAGGCTCATATCGGACGCTTATTGGATTCTTTTAGTTACCTTCATCAAGTCTCCTCAAAGAAACAACCAACTCGCTACCAAACCATTAACCTCTTCATTATGGCCATCGCTTTAAACGGTCCACAAGGACATTTCAGTGGAAAAATTGGAAACCTCGTTTTCTATATGTTAAATGGTATTCCTGTGGTACGCCGTATTGGGCGTGTAGGAAAACCCAGTCGAGCTCAGCTCGCGAATCATTCTTCCATGTCTGTAACCAATAAATTATTAGCATCCATGAAAGGCTTTATTAAGCTTGGTTATGGACTACAGGCAAAAGGAACCCCACAAAATGCCCATAATCTGGCAACGTCCTATCACAAAAAACATGCTTTAACAGGTGAATACCCCAATATTAAAGTCGACTATAGTAAAGTAATATTGAGTAAGGGATTGGTTCCGGTTGCCGATGATCTGAAAATAGTAAAAACATCAACAGGGCTTGAAATCAGCTGGAATCCAACATATGAAGCAAAGGAAACACGCTATGACGATATTGTCATGGTGATGCTTTGCTATCCAGAATCAGATAAAGGTACTGAATACCTAAATATTGCCAGAAGAGAGGAAGGGAAATGTTTTATTGGATTGAGTGAACATCACCTCCAGCAACAAATAGAACCATACATCAGTTTCAGGTCTGCTGACGGAGAAAAAGTCTCTGACAGTACCTATTTGGGTAATATAAACGGCGAACAAGAGCGCCCAGAGGAAAGAAATAATCGAGAAAAATACAATCAGGTATCGAAAAGATTTGATCAGGTGGCCAATATTTACCACAGTCAGCTCAAAGAAAATGACGTGGATCAGCTGAACAGTAAAGCTTTCCGACATCTTCGAAAGGAGTATCAAGTATTAAAAGAAAAACTAGAGCGGACTCCTGGGAAACCTGGCTAATTGTTTCAAATTCTTAATTTCCCTGCATTAAAACAACTTTAAATGTATCTCTTTCCGGGTACATAATAGGCTATTTTAGCCTTGAATTTCGTATTTTAGTTCTTCATAAGTAAAGCGACAAAAGATGAAAACAGCAGCACTTGAGCTAGAATACCTATTGGATGCAACGGTTTCCAAGGTATGGGAGGCATTGACCAAAAATGCCCTTATGGAGAAATGGTATTTTAATCTGGCAGAATTTAAGCCCGAAATCGGTTTTGAGTTCCAATTTTATGGTTCAAAAGACGACACCCGATACCTTCACCTTTGCAAAGTGACAGAGGTAATTCCAGAGAAGAAGCTAAGCTACACCTGGAAATACGATCAATTTCCGGGCGAAACGACGGTTAGCTTTATGCTATTTGATATTGAAGGAAAAACCCGGTTAAAACTGAGTCATAGCGGAATAGAAAGCTTCGGCACTGAAAACCCGGACTTATCGAGGGCATCATTTGAACAAGGCTGGACTTATATTCTGGGCACATCGTTAAAGAATTTCATTGAAAACCGACACGAAATAACCCATAACCTGTAGGATCAGGGAAAAAAGCAATAACTTGCGCCTTCAAATCCTAAAAATTTTATGGCATCATCCAGAAAAGCGGCGTTAAGCTTCATTTTCATCACCATGTTATTGGACGTGATTGGCATTGGGCTGATTATTCCAGTGTTCCCTCAATTGATAGAACAATTGATACATGGCAATATAAGCGAGGCTTCACAATGGAGCGGCTTGCTCATGTTTGCTTATGCCATTATGCAATTCATCTGTGCCCCAATCATCGGTAACCTGAGCGACAAATACGGTAGAAGACCAGTATTGCTCTTCTCGCTATTTGGCTTCGGCATTGACTATATTTTTCTGGCTTTAGCACCTAGCATCTGGTGGTTATTTTTGGGACGCATTATTGCGGGTATGTTTGGTGCCAGTATGACGACCGCTACTGCTTACATTGCAGACATTAGTACCCTAGAGAACAGGGCTCAAAATTTCGGATTGATTGGCGCTGCATTTGGCTTAGGCTTTGTAGTTGGCCCTGCTTTAGGTGGTTTATTGGGTGAACTTGGGCCTAGAGTTCCTTTTATTGCAGCAGCGATACTTACTTTTATCAATGTAGTTTACGGTTATTTTGTATTGCCAGAATCCCTTGACAAAGCACACCGGCGTCCTTTTGAATGGTCCAGAGCCAATCCTATCGGCTCCTTACTTTGTCTCAAAAAATACAAAGGCGTGGGTGGCTTAATCGTGGCTTTGATTTTTATTTATATTGCTGGCCAGGCTTTACAAAGTACCTGGACTTTCATTAATATCGAACGTTTTCAATGGAATACTTTTCTAATTGGCATCTCCCTGGCCACTGCCGGAATCTTAGTCGCGCTGGTTCAGGGTGGTTTAATCAGGTACACCAGTCCAAAGTTGGGCAATGAAAAAAGCATTTACATTGGCCTTGCCTTTTCCACAATCGGCATGCTCTTATTTGCTTTTGCCAATCAAAGTTGGATGATGTTCGCCTTTCTTATTCCTTATTGTTTGGGTGGAATTGCGGGCCCTGCGTTACAAGCTACCATCTCTCAAAATGTTCCACAGAACGAGCAGGGAGAATTGCAGGGTGCTTTAACCAGTCTGCTGAGTGCCACCTCTATTGTGGGGCCATTGTTAATGACCAATTTATTCGCCTGGTTCACCAATCCAAAAGCACCCTTTCAATTTTCTGGCGCCCCTTTCCTGGCGGCAGCAGTTTTTATGCTAATCAGCCTATGGATTTGCAGGAATACGATGAAAAAGGAGTCCTTTATCAATAGAAAATAAAGAGCAAGATTTAAGGCTGCGCTCTGATCAGTATAACCGATGGAAAAGTTTTTCCGGCTATACTGATCTCTGGCGACGGCCTTTGTTGGAAACCATATTGCTCATAAAAAGCGATCATTTCCATTTCTTCGGCATTTTCCCTGATTTTAATTGCTTCATAGGACTTACCGACGCTCAGGCATTTTTCCATTAGAACTTCCTTTGCCCCGCTTCCTTGATATTCCTGAAGCACTTCAAAATCTTCCAGGTGAATCATGCGTTTATCCTGTAGGTCATCAGGAACATTTCCGTTTCCACTGAGATAGGCATAGCCGGCAGGCTGATCTGCCACATAAACCACAATCAGTTGATTAGAAAAAGTGTTTAAATTGTTAATGATGGTTGCGGTATTGAATTTATCATACAGGTAATTTTCGAGCTGGGTCGTATCCAAAATGCTGGCATATTTCTCCTGTCCACGTTTTTCTCCAAGCATTTGTAATAGGGCTATTCCTTCTTCTGAGGCTATAGTAAACTTTGTTTTTATCTTGCTATCCATTTTAATATTTTTTCAAAAGCCAAAAGTAAGCCGTACAAATCCGCGATTGGGGATCAGTACCCTAAAATCCATAGGGTACAGATTGCTTCATGATTATCGCTTCCCGGCAAACTGTCCGGCCTGTTTCAATACATCCAGACTTTGTTCTGTGTATTTAATGGCAAAAACAACCCTGAAGTACTGGTCAAAGGCATTGCTAAAAGAGAAAGTATGGCCGGGTGTGAAGCGTACGCCAATGTCTTCACAGCGTTCATGAAATTTGACCATATCCATTCCCTTATCCATTTTCAACCAGATACTATAGCCCCCTTTGGGCGTCGAAACGAGCATTTTCTCTGGAAAATGAGTAGAAATCAGTTCCATCGTTTGATAACATTGGCTAGCCAATTTCATCCGAAAAGTGCGAATATGACGCTCATAACTGGTTGTTGCCAGAATCTTCAACATGGTTTCCTGATAAACCGGGGATACAGTACTACCCAATGCAAATTTAATCTGCTCGGCTACTTTAAAAAACCTGCCGGTAAAGAGCCAACCCAAACGAATTCCCGAAGCCAGGGTTTTAGAGTAAGAAGAAAAGGTCATGACCAAGCCAGTATCGTCCATCGAACTGATATTTCCGGGGCGGTGATCTGTGAAGTTAAGGTCTCCATAGACATCATTCTCCAGGATTGGAATGTCTTTCGCTTTGGCAATTTGCAATAACCTCCACTTGTTTTCATCAGACATCAGGGAACCTGTTGGATTATGAAAATTTGGCGTCAGGGCAATCGCTTTTATCGGAATGGTTTTCAAACTTTCCTCCAGGAAATCCAGGTCAAAACCATCAGGATCCAGCACGGGAATCTCTACTACCTTAAGCCTCAACGTTCTTAATACCTGTAACATAGAAAACACACAAGGGCTTTCAATAGCAACTGCATCACCCGGACTTGTTACCGCAGCCATCGCAATATAAAAGGCCTGTAATGCGCCATCGGTAATGATCAATCCCTCGGCATCAAAATTCGCATGATTTAAGGCTGCACGTTTTGTGATGTGGTCTTTTAAGGGTTCTGAACCATTGGAAGGATAATAACGAAGGATCTTTGTCCCTTGCTCTCTAATGACCTGCTGCATGTTCCTCAAAATCATTTTTTGAGGAATGAAGGTATCATCTGGTGTGGCTACATTAAACTCATTGAGCCGGTGACGCAATAGCGGATCTGTATTGGAGGTGATGGCTTCTAAATTATTTTTAAACAGCTCGTCCCGAAGTCTGGCCTGACTGGGTTTAGCAAATCCAATCTCATTATTATCGCCTTTTCCTAAGGTCACGTAATAACCTGATTTGGGGATACTCTCCACCAAGCCCATAATAATCAATAGCTCATAAGCTTTTTGAATCGTGCTCAATCCAGCGCGATATTGTTGTTTTAGCTGCCTAACCGAAGGAAGTTTATGTCCTGGTTTTAACCTTCCTTCGGTAATGTTAAGCGCAATCTCCTGAGAGATTTCTTCATATCTATATTTGATCATAGAAGACTTAGGAAATGTGATTACCCCCTATTTAAAGCTCCCCTCTTTGTTAATCAACTGAAAATAGCCATCTAAATTCAAGCCCAAGGAGGTTTCGAATGCCGCTTTCAGATCTTCTGGTTGCGGGTGCTTATTCTTCCATTTGCTGAAATAATATTGAAAAGCTTTATCCATTTTATCCCGGCCTACTTCATTCTCCAGGATATACAACCATAAAGCTGTTTTCACATAAGAAGACATGCTGTACTCATCAGAGCTGGTAAATTTATCAGAAGGAGTTTCTATGGGCGATTTCATTGGAATAGAGCCTAGCGCATTGTACATGCTGTTTAAGAAGTCCTTTTCAGGCAGTTTCTTTACTTGCTCGGGGATGGCATCGCCAAAGAGACTATTAGAACGATATTTCTCTGCTTCATACCTGAATTGAAAATAACTATTCAGTCCCTCGTCTAACCAGGCGTGCTGACGCTCATTACTTCCCAACATACTCATGAACCAGTTGTGTCCAACTTCATGGGCAATCACCGCATCTAAGCTTTCTTTTTTTGCATCCGGACTGGTGATCAGGGTGATGGTGGGATACTCCATACCACCACTAGAATTATTAACAGGGCCTTCTACAACCTGCACCACAGGGTAAGCATACTCGCCAATCCATTTGCTGTAATGTTTAACCGCATCTTTGGTATAATCGATGCTATTGGTCCACAGTGTATTCTTTTTATCATGGTAATAAGTGAAGGCATCCACTACTTTCCCGGAAGCTTGCTGGATCGTATCATACTGAATCACAAAATTCTTTGCGGCAAACCAGGCAAAATCTGGTACACTATCCATTTCATAGGTCAGCATTTTGGTTGCTGCTTTATGAATCGGTTTATAAAGTGCGGGTTTACCTGTTCTGGTTTTGGCATTTTCAGCACCTAGTTTTTTATAAAGCGCGAGTTCATCTGCGTTTTGCAACACTCCAGTGGCACCTACCACATAATCTGAAGGCAAAGTAATGTTTACCTTAAAAGAGGCATAATCGCTGTAAAACTCTCCCATATCAAGATAAGGGAACTCATGCCAGCCATTTTTATCAAATACAGCCGGTTTTGGATACCATTGGCAAATCATAAACTCTCCATCGGCAAAACCAGATCTCGAGAAATAAGATGGTAGTTTTACGTTAAAATCGGTGCTGATATTAACCGAATCACCAGGTTTTAAAGGAGTCGCCAATTTTACTTTGATCACATCAATGTACTGTGGGTTAGGATGAGCCTCCGTAACAGCCAGCTGGCCATTCACCTTGAAATTTAAGCCATCAATACTTCCGTAGCTATACTTTTCCATTTTCTTACTTCTGCTGGTGTCATTTTTCAACTGCTGAAATAAAGCCGTAGATTCTTGTTTATAGGCATTTGGCCAGATGTGGAACCAGATAAAGTCTAGCGTACTTGGAGCGTTGTTTTTGTAAACGATTTTTTCCGAACCTTTGAGGGTCTTCGTCTGATCATTTAAGGTAACATCAATCTTATAACTAACCGCCTGTTGCCAATATTTATCCTGCGCAAAACCGAAACTACTAAAGCATACAAAAAGGATTATCAAGCATTTTTTCATTCTTCTGGGTTTATTTTTAAATTAACAAATGCTTAAAATCAAGCACCTCATTTATGTTTTTTTTATTTCTTTTCCTCTGGAATAGATTTATGAAATCTCAGGCGCAAAGATCAAGCCCTTTCTGAATTTCCTATTTAATTCATGCCAACAAGCTTCATCAAGACAGCTAACCAACTATAGACCAGTCAAATATTAACACAATTTAACATTTGCGCTTAATCCTTAAGGAAAAAAATAATTAGATTTATTATAACCAAACCAATAATACTAAAATGTTCCACAAAGAAAGCTATGAACTCCATGAAAAATGGTATAACGAGAAGTTTCCAACGCCGGAAGCTAAATCCGATTATTTTAAAAAGAGCCGATACGAAGATACCACAAGCATAGGATCATGGCTACAAAGTTTGTTTTTTGATTGTCTGAATCCGCTTTTAGAAAACAAAGCACAAAAATGGCTGACTGTAGGTGATGCCTATGGTTTTGACGCCAGGTATATCCTCAACAATGGCAATCAGGCTACCGCTACGGACCTCAACACTGATTTCTTAAGCATTGCCCATCAGGAAGGCATCGTAAATGATTTCCGGTCGGAAAATGCAGAGAAACTCTCTTTTGAAGACAATAGTTATGATTTTGTCCTTTGCAAGGAGTCTTACCATCATTTCCCAAGGCCATATTCTGCTTTGTACGAGATGATCCGTGTGTGTAAAAAAGGAATTGTGATCATTGAACCACAAGATCCAATCTCCAAAATGCCTTTGTTATTGTTTATGGTGAACACTTTAAACTCCATCAAAAACAACCTGGGTTCCAGCGTATGGAAAAACCGTTTCTCCTATGAGCCAGTAGGCAATTTTGTCTATAAGGTTTCGGAGCGGGAATTTGAGAAATTTGCCGCCGGACTTAACTTACCAATGGTTGCTTTTAAACGCATCAATCCGAACTTCTATTTTAGCGGTGCTGAAGGTATTACTGCAGACAAAAAGAACAAGAAATTTAGATCCATCTATCTCAAAAAGTCTCTTCTTGACCTATTATTGAAGTTAAAGATCATCCCTGGACAAGTGTTATCAGCGATAGTCTTCAAGGAAATCCCTACAGCAGCAGAATTGCAACAACTTAAAAAAGAAGGATATAAAATACAGAACATCCCAAAAAACCCATATATTAATTAAGGTTTAACCGAAGCTGAGTTAAAGCGGAATCACAGCTCGCAAAATGATATGCCATGAATAGCACCGTACACCTTAGCAGAACAAATCCTGATCATTTAGATTTCAGGAAACTCATTGCACTTTTAGATGAAAATTTAAATGAAAATAACGGCGCTGAAGCGCAGCTGTTTTTCAAGCAGTTCAATAAAACCGATGACATTAAACATGTGATTATCGCTTACATGGAAGGAGTTGCAATAGGTTGCGGTTCCATCAAGGAATATGACCCGAAAAGCATGGAACTGAAACGGATGTTTGTACATCCTGAATTTAGAAACACTGGTATTGCCTCACAAATCCTGGTTCATCTGGAAAATTGGGCACAGGAGATGGGCTATGAAAGGTGTATTCTGGAAACCGGAGAGAAACAGAAAGAAGCGGTAATGTTGTATCAGAAAAGAGGGTATCAGGTGATTCCGAACTATGGTCAGTATGAAGAAGTAGCGAGCAGCATTTGCATGGAGAAAATTCTCAATAAGCAAATATGATCCCTAAGAGCGCATGCTTCAAAAATAAACGGTTTCCTGTTAATTTTAAAATATTATTCCTCGTCATCTTAGGCTTTAATCCGCTGCTTTCTTTTGCTCAAAAACCTGTAAAACAAGCATCCAATAAGGTTCTGTTAGAAAGAAAAATATATAAGATTACACAGCGAGCTAAACTTGAGTTTATTAAAGATAGCATTGCGATCCATAGTTATAACTTCAAACTAAAAATCAGTAAAACAAAGGGAAATAAAATTAAAGTCGACCAGCTGTTGGTTAGCGACTCACTCTTGTATAAAATATTCCCAGGTTACATGAAGTTATACGACATTGATTATAAATTCTTATTTAAGAATAGAAATCAGGTGACCCTAATTATTCCCATCCTCATCGCAAATGTGGCTAGTATATCCGTAAGTGAGTTTGAAAGACAGAAGGGACAACCTTTGGTAAGCCTATCGTCTGCATTGGAAACAATGAAAAGATCTTTATCGGCTATCGCTTCAGACGATAGTCAATTGGAAGAGAATGTGGTGATTTTATCACCAAATATTACTGAAATTTATAAAATTCAATAGGATATATTTAAATAACACTTACGCACAAATAAGACTTAGTGTTGCGCTTTACATGATTAAGAAATCATCTACAATTCGATCTTTATGCAAGTAATCAAAATACTAATCCTTATTATCTTTGGCTTTATCTCAGTCCATTCAGTTGCACAAAAACCTCCAAAACAGCAATCGGATAAAGCCTTACTGGAAAGAAGTATCATTAAAATTATAAAGCGGAATGTAGCTGATCGTATTATAAAAGACAGCATTGCGATATATAGCTTCAATTTTAAAATTGAAATCACAAAAACTAATGAAAATAAAATCAAGGTAGACCAGCTTTTGGTTAGCGACTCACTCTTGTATAAAATATGTCCAAATTATAGTCAGTTTTACGACCTCGATTATAAATCCTTATTAACGAATCGGGATCATGTGACCTTAATTATTCCAATTATCATCGCGAACACCGCTTCTATATCTACAAGGGAATTTGAAAATCAGAGATTTGAGACTTTGATCGGGATAAAATCAGTGGCAAAAACTATGGAAGAATCCTTTATAAGGATAGCTTCAGGGGATAAGCAATGGAAGGAAAATGTTGTGGTATTAAGGCCAATCGATATTGAAATATTTAAAATTGATCTCCATCCAAGTTTAAGGAATCAATAAAGTCAAAACTGAATTTAATACTTATCATGAGAGTAATCAAAATACTAATCCTTATTATTCCAGTCTTTATCTCAGTACATTCGGTTGCACAAAAACCTCCAAAACAGCAATCGGACAAAGCCTTGCTAGAAAAAAGTATTATTAAAATTATACAGCGGAACGTAGCTGATCGTATTATAAAAGACAGCATTGCGATTTATAGCTTTAATTTTAAACTTAAAATTACCAAAACAAAAGAGCATAAAATTAAGGTAGACCAGCTTTTAGTTAGCGACACATTAATGTATAGAATATACCCGAATTACAAGCAGTTTTACGAGCTCGATTATAAATCGCTATTAACGAACCGGGATCATGTGACCTTAATTATTCCTATTATCATCGCGAACACCGCTTCTATATCTACAAGGGAATTTGAAAATCAGAGATTTGATGCTTTAATTGGGATAAAATCAGTGGTTAAAACTACAGAAGAATCCTTTACAAGGATAGCTTCCGGCAATAATCAATGGAACGAGAATGTAGTGATCTTTAGGCCAATGAACACTGAAATATTTAAAATTGACCGCCATCCAAGTTTAAGAAATCACTAAAGTGTAAGAATCAATCTCCCTACTTAGTCAATAATCCATATGAAAGTATTTAAAATATTGTTACTTCTTATTGCTGGTTTTATCCCTCTACACTCATTTGCTCAAGAACCAATAGCACAGGATCCTAAAAAGATTCTGATGGAAAAAGAAATAGGGAAGATCATAGCTAAGAACAATGCGCGTCATGTTATTAAAGATAGTATTGCCCTTTATATTTATAATATCAAGCTAAAAGTCTCTAAAAAAGGCGAGAAAATAAAGATCAATCGGCTTTTAATGAGCGACCCGCTGCTGTACAAAATAATTCCAGATCACAAGAGGCTGTACAACATAGATTATAAATTCTTATTAACGGATCGAAATCAGGTGACTTTAATTATTCCGATTATTATCGCGAATGTAGCTGAAAGATCGGTAAGTGAGTATGACAGACAGAAAGGAGTGCCTTTAATACCTATAAAATCCACCTTTAGACAAATAGATAAAGCCTTGACAAGGATAGCCTCAGACGATAAACAATGGGATGAGAATGTAGTAATCACCATGCCATACACCATTAAAATAGAATAATCAGTAAAACTAAAAGCCCCTTCTGCTGTCGTTTAGACAAAAGAAGGGGCTTCTTTATATTCGATGTTCTGAATGCTTATTTATAGGAGCACATTTGTTGTTTATGCTTCTTCATTAATGGATTCCCACAACATATCTTTCAATTCAGTTAAGCCTTTTTGAGCAACTGAAGAGATAAATAATGATGGAACATGAGCAGGGATCTCCTTTTTCATTTCTGCCATCAACTCTTCATCCAACATATCAGATTTAGTGATTGCCAATAAATGAGGCTTTTGCATCAATTCCGGATTGTAATCTCTCAATTCAGTTTTAAGAATCTCATATTCTTCAGAAATGGTACGGTGCGTATCTGCAGGTACCATAAACAGCAATACAGAGTTTCTTTCAATATGACGAAGGAAACGGAAACCTAAGCCTTTACCTTTTGAGGCACCTTCAATAATACCTGGGATATCTGCCATTACGAATGACTTGCCACCACGATAGGCCACGATACCAAGGTTAGGAACCAAAGTAGTAAAAGGATAATCTGCGATTTCTGGTTTCGCTGCTGACAATACAGAAAGTAAAGTTGATTTACCTGCGTTAGGGAAACCTACTAAACCTACATCAGCCAATACTTTTAATTCTAAAACCATCCATTGCTCTTTACCTGATTCTCCAGGTTGTGCAAAGCGAGGTGTTTGTAAGGTTGGCGTTTTAAAGTGCCAGTTACCCAATCCACCACGACCACCGGCAGTTAGAATTTTGGTCTCTCCATCTTTTGTAATTTCGAAAAGCACTTCTCCTGTTTCCGCATCTTTAGCGATGGTTCCAAGGGGTACATCCAAAATTTCATCCTTACCAAATTTACCAGAAGAGGTACCGCTTGATCCTGGTTGACCATCTTGAGCAATAATATGCTTACGATATTTTAAGTGGAGTAAAGTCCAGAACTGTGAGTTTCCTCTCAATATGATGTGTCCACCACGCCCACCATCACCACCATCAGGACCACCTGTAGAAGTGCGTATATCACGATGCAAGTGTGAAGACCCTGCCCCTCCCTTACCTGAGCGGCAGCATATTTTAACATAATCTACAAAATTTGATCCTTGCGACATAACCTTCTTTTTTAAAAATAAAAAAGCCGACTTATAAAGTCGGGCTTTTGCGATACTGGTTTAAAACAGCACCAAATTTATGATAAATATGCCGGTTTTTCCGGCACATCTTTTTACTAATACTGATCAACAACCGCACGTAACTCGGTAAAGATCGTATCGATATTACCGATTCCGTTTACTTTACTTAGTTTACCTTGCGCTTCGTAATACGGCAAAACATGAATCGTTTTGCTGAAATACTCGTCAATTCTTTTTTGCAATTTATCTGCCTGATCATCCGCACGACCGCTTTCCAACTGACGTTGCGCGATACGTTTGGTTAATTCTTCCTGATCAACATCTAAAGCGATTACACCAGCAATACTACTGCCCTTGCTCTCTAAAAACTCATCCAGTGCGATAGCTTGTGGAACTGTACGTGGAAACCCGTCAAATATAAAGCCTTTAGCTTCTGGATTTTTATCCACTTCTTCTTCCAACATTGCGATGGTGATAGCATCAGGAACCAATTGTCCGTCTGCGATCAACTCACTTACCTTCTGCCCTAGTGGGGATTGATTTTTAATGTGAGCCCTAAAAAGGTCACCTGTTGAGATGTGAATCAATTGATACTGATCGATCAATTTCTGAGATTGAGTGCCTTTGCCTGCACCCGGTGGGCCAAAGAGAACAAAATTAAGCATTTGGTTTGTCTTTAAAATTAGAAAGTTTCCTGCTTTCGCATGACAACTTTAGTTTCATGTTTAGTGTAATTATTCAATGATCCCAGCCCCAAATCCTTACCCGGCAAATCCACCTGGGGAAACAAAAAGATTTCAAATCATCTGTTCATTCAGTCTTCAAAACCAGCCTATCATTTTGAATGACCATTTCTAGAGGATTCAAGGTCAAAACTGAAGATTTCTTAAAGAATTCAGCAATTTTAGCTCGAATTACCTGTTTTAATGTTCAAAACAAGTAAAGTCCTTTTGAGGTTGCAAATATATAATTATTAATTTAGTATACTTAATTTTTGACAAATTCTTAGCCATGAATTTGATGTTTATGTTAATAATAGGCCTAAACATCGTGTAAATATAACACTATGGTGTTTAGCCCTTAAAAAACTTCAATAAAAAGCTTAAGCGGCAGCAGTTTTAGAGGGAATTAAAACCCTCGCTCTGGCAGAAATCAGTACAATTACCAAGGCCATACTACTCCATGCAAGCATCTGCCAGGTAGCTCCCTCCCATCCTCCAAATTTCCAGGCCAGTAAACCGGCATAAGTTCCTACTGCAGCACCGATAAAATAGGTGGTCATGTAAATGGTATTTAGCCGGCTATGCGCCGCTTCATCCAGGCTATAAATTCTGGTAAAATTGGTGATTTGTGTGGCTTGTACCCCAATGTCGAGAAAGAAGACGCTGATGATCAATACGGCCATAGAAAAAGGGAATAATTTGATCAGGATGATACTACCAATGATCATGGACACGGTGATCAACAAAGATTTATACACGCTTCCTTTGTCCGCCAGCTTTCCAAAATACGGGGCTACTAAAGCCCCTCCTATAGCAATCAGACCAAATAAACCAATGGTTCCGGCATGAAAATTTAAGGGCGCTGCACTCAAATGAAAAGTCAATGTGGTCCAGAAGGAACAGAACACGCCAAAAGTGAAGGCACCCAGGATTGCCGCTTGTCGGAGGACACGATATTCTTTGATTAATAACAAGGTAGATTTGAGCAGACTGCCATAATTCCCTTTGAATTTTGCCGGTGCTTCTGGAAGGTATATTTTCAAAAGAACGGTCATGATCAGCACCATACACGCGGAAAATCCGAACACGGAACGCCAGCCAAACCATTCGGTCAGGAGGCCAGCCATCACTCTTGCTCCTAAAATCCCAACGAGGATTCCGGAAAACACCTTTCCTACTGTTGCCCCTCTATTTTCCTTCCCTAAAGTGGCAGCCATGGGCAGGATGATTTGGGCTGGGGTAGAAAATAATCCGACGAAAAAACTGAGTATGGAGATTTGCAAAAGTGTGGTAGAGAAACTCACCAAAATCAGCGTTAAGCAAAGTAAAGAAGCCAGTAAAACGATCAGGTTTTTCCGGTTCACCTTATCGCCAAGAGGAAGCAGGAAAAACATTCCTAATCCATAGCCTAGTTGTGAAATCATAGAGATTTTTCCGATTTCACTCTCTGAAGCCTGCATCGTAATTCCTATTTCCCTAAGAATTGGCTGGTTATAATACACGTTTGCTACTATAATTCCTGCGGAAACTGCCATTAAAGGAATCACTCCTACGCGTATCTTTGTACTTTGATTGGGTACCATAATTGATCATTTGATGAATGCTGCAAAGCTATCACCCGAGCAAATCTATAAATGGTAGATATTCATCTTATACTTGTAAAAAGCAACTGTGAAAAGATTTATTCAGCATGAAGCCTTGTTTGTAAGGCATTTTGAAACGGAAAAATGGCCTTTTCCTTTGCACAACCATGACCATTACGAACTGATATTTATTCATTCAGGTAAAGGTGTTCATGCCCACAATCAAGTAAATCAGCACTATTCCGGAAGAAGTTTATTTTTACTGGCCCCACAGGATGCACATATTTTTGACATTGAGGAACGCACAGAATTCAGCGTTTTGAAATTCAACAACTTGTATCTGGAGGGCGTTTCAAATGAAAAGACATCCGCAGCATGGAAAAAACTAGTGGATCATTTACTGGCGATTGGGGCAACTTATGATACTTGTTTGGTGAAATCTGAGCATGATCTGGAGAAAATCGAACAATTGATGAGGTTAATCGTACAAGAATGGGAGGCGAACTCAGGAACGGGCAATGAGGTAATGTTTCATTTGATCCGTGCTGTGTTCAGTATACTCAAAAGAAATGCAATTGGAAATATCATCCTTACTCCTTCTTCCAATGGCGATCTGGTCATTTCAATTATTGAATTTATCCATGCACACATCCATCAACCAGAAGCACTAAAACTTAGCGTACTAGCCCTGCATTTCAACTTTTCACCGAACTACCTGAGTAGCTTATTTAAGCGACAGGTAAAGGTTTCAATTAAGCAGTATATTGACGATTACAAATACAAATTGATCGAGACACAGCTTAATTCCGGTGTTAAGATTAAAAAAGAAATCAGTAATGATTTTGGCTTTAACGACTTGAGTCATTTCCTGAAATTCTTGAAAAAGTATGCGAACGGCGCAGAAGCTATACGAAGTCGGAATGACAACGGAAAAATGATACCTTAATCAAAAAAAGGGGCTATGAACTTACTATCTTAAACAGTAGCTTTATGAAAAGCACGATCCATCTATGCGCAGAATACTTTTTTTTACCATCCTGGTTATTGTTCTTCTTAGTGGATTACCGGCATTCTCACAGGAAAGCCCTCAGAATCCTGATCGGATAGTGGGCAAATGGATGACTGAAAAAAAGAACCTCATTGTTGAGGTTTACAAGCACGACCATAAGTACAAGGCCAAAATCGTTTGGTTTGATGACACTGATGACCTCAGTAGGCCTGCAGAAATGAGAAGAGACGACCAAAACCCTGATCCTTCCCTAAGGAAACGCAAGATCTTGGGTCTGGAGATTCTAAAACTACTGGAATACAACCAGAAAACTAATAGTTGGGAAGATGGCATCATTTACGATGCGCTAACCGGGAAAGAATGGAGTTCCTATGCTTTTATTACGAATAAAGGCCTGTTAAGAGTGAAAGGATATTGGCATTTCAAGATCTTTTCTAAAAGTGTAGACTTTGTACCGGTTAAATAACCGCCAAATCCCAGTACTCTCCAGAAAGAACACAGAATTGATTCGTAATTATGCAGAAACCGAATCAATTACATGTCGAAACCGACTTATTACCTAAGCTTGTTATTACTCTTTACTCTTGGAAATCTGGCCGTTTACGGGCAATCAAAGGGCAATATTTCCGGAAAAGTATCCGCCTTATCTTCTAAACACCCCATGGAATTTGTGAACATTGTGCTGAAAGCAGCAAAAGATAGCTCCGTAGTTGTTCATGAAGTTACCGATGGAAAAGGGGCATTTAATTTGAAAGCGGTTCCCTTTGGAAGCTATTTCTTACAGGCAAGTTTTATTGGTTTTGATGATGTTAAAACCCCTGTTTTCAGTTTAAATGGGACTAAGACCTTTCCATTGTTTATGGACGACTCGAAACAAACCTTACATGAAGTACAGGTTAGTGCCAGGAAAGCTATTTTTAGCAATGCAATCGACAGAAAAGTATACCAGGTAGACATGGACCTGATGGCAAAATCCGGATCGGCATCAGAGGTCTTGCAAAATGTACCATTGGTACAGGTAGATCTGAATGGCAATGTGAGTTTGAGGAACTCCACTGCGACTATTTTGATCAATGGGAAAGTTTCGCCTTTAATGGGAAAGAATGCAGCAGCGGTGTTACAACAACTCCCGGCAAATAGCATTGAAAAGATTGAGGTCATCACCAACCCTTCCGCAAAATATAAACCTGATGGTACAGGTGGCATCATCAATATCGTGTTAAAGAAAACGACAAAAAGAGGCTGGAATGGCAATCTGACAGGCAACATAGGCAATCGGGAGCGTTACAACGCCAGTAGTTCTTTCAGCTATAATCCGGGTCGATTGAATCTTTTTGGCAGTTACAGCATCCGCCAGGACGATCGGATTAGAAAAACCAGTAATGACCGCATTCAGCGAGATCCAGAAACTGATGCCACTAACAATTATCATGATCAGCTGGAATCTAAAACCCGTCCTTTCTCCCATATTGCGACCTTGGGAATAGACTATAACATCGATGACAAAAATAGCTTTGGACTATCTGGTAATTATTACCTCAGAAGCCAGTACAAAAACGACCTGACTGTTAAAACGGTAAGCAATTCGACGGGCTTGACACAGGATTATGATCGTAAACGGAAAAATTCAGAAGAAGAAAGCAATACCTCAGCCCTCTTATATTTTGAACATA
This sequence comes from Pedobacter gandavensis, assembly GCF_014172405.1. GTDB lineage: Bacteria > Bacteroidota > Bacteroidia > Sphingobacteriales > Sphingobacteriaceae > Pedobacter > Pedobacter gandavensis. Next base: position 218,569 of record NZ_WNXC01000010.1, read on the forward strand.
ATTTCTCAAAAGAGAATCATAAACTGAGGATGGAATTCAATATTGCGCATTCACCAGAAACAGAAAACAACCATTTTACCAATAGTTTTCGTTTCCCTATTCAGGCAGATCAGCAAGATTACACCTTGATTAAACAAACCGCAGATGTGAAAAATCTGACCTTAAACTATGAAAATCCACTCTCTGAAAACAGCAAACTGGAAGCCGGCTATGATGGGCAGTTTAATAAAAATGACCTGGACTTTTATGGGGCAGTTTTTCAGCCAGAAGATGGGGCCTTTGTAACTGACGCATTGAAAACCAATCGTTTCATCTATCGGGAACGTATTCATGCTTTTTACAGTACATTTTCCCATGAGCAAAACAAAATTTCGGTAATGGTTGGACTAAGAGCAGAGTATACTGACCTTAATTCCGCGTTAATTAGCGCTGGGACCTCCATCCCAAACCATTACTTTAAAGTTTACCCTACTCTACATTTCAGCTATAAGCTAAATGACCATAAGGAATTGCAATTAAATTACAGCAGAAGAGTTAGAAGACCGGAAGGCGATGATTTAAATCCTTTTGCAGAGTATGCAGACCCAACGAATATCAGGGTTGGTAATCCATATTTATTGCCGGAAATCATTCATTCTGTGGAAGCCGGCTACTTATGGCGCAAGAACGGATTGAGTATTTTGCCTGGTATTTATTACCGGTATACCTACAACCGATTCACTTCCATTACTACACCATTGAATGATTCCGTACTGGTCACAAAACAACAGAATCTAGCCAATGATCGGGCTATGGGCGCTGATGTGGTCCTGTCGGGAAATATCAACAGCAAGCTCAACTTAAGCCTGACACCTAATATTTTCTACAATCAGATTGATGCCAGTAATCTGGGTTATTCCAATAAGAAATCGACAATTACCTGGTCGGCTAATTTCAATACTGGTTATTTGATTTCAAATACGCTTAGTTTTCAACTGAATTCTATTTACAAATCTTCAAGGCTGAGTCCACAAGGGAAATTTCTACCCAGTTTTGTGATGAATGCTGCGTTGAGAAAAGATATTTTTACGAAGAAAGGGTCTATTTATCTGGCGGGTTCAGATTTATTTAAGACACAAAGGCAGGAGGTTGACTTGCAAGGCCCCTATCTGGTTCAACATGTAAAAACAAGTAGCAATTCGAGAATGATCTATCTTGGATTGAGTTATAATTTTGGCAGTACACCCAAGAAAAAGAAGGACGTACAGTTTGACAATAGTATATAAATAGCCCATTCCAAAATGGCCAACCATCAACATAATTAGGCTGAAAGAGAAACCATTCTTTGCGGAAATAAGCTGCTTTGATAACTTAAAAAACTCCGCTTATGATTCAGGCAGATCGTATAATATAAGCCACGAAAAACCGGAATGATCGCAAAAAATCTATCTAAATCCTCCTCAATGTATTTATTCTGATCAAAATAAACCCAATCTTCAGCGAGGAATTTTTCAAACAAATTGACCTGTTCCGCGGTCAATTCCTCTTTATAGACCGGATTATCCAGCATTGCCTTCAACACCAGTTTAAAAGTATTTTCGCTTTCTATAAATAACACCATTTTCTCTTCAATTACATCAAATGGTGTTTGTACGGTCATAAAGTTGCTGGAATTCATTAAATCAAGGTAAACCAGCTGGTAACTAAAGGTGGCCTCCGCAACCTCCTTAAACAACATTAAGTTTTCCTTCCACTGTTCAAATTGATCAAATTGCAACGCATATCTCTTGAAATAATCCAATATCAGTCTATCACGTTGCTCGATCTTTTCTTTTATTCCTTCAATAGATTCCTGAACTAAACTAATCAGACCTTCACAATCTGCGGTCTGATATTTCTGGCCATCATAACTAAAGCTTCTAATGGCACCAATCTCCAGTTTAATTTCTTCCAATAGTTGAAGATCGGATTCAAGTGTGCTGCGTTCCTGATTTTCAATAAACCCCGCCTCATTGAATAATTCCTCATAGCTGACCTCTGTTTCAACAGGACTATCGAGGATCGAGGGATCAAAATTGTAATATGGTAACCGATCCTGATAATACCCATAATAGCGTTCATCAAAAAACATATCTTCGTAATGACTTAAAAAATCCGATTCGAATTGCTGAAAATCAGTCAACTCCGGTGCATTCGAATAAATAAAATGATGCTCAAAAATCTTTGTGGTTAGCTGTTCTTGTAGTGCTATTTTATTTGTCAGCAAGTTTGCGGCAAGATCTACAGACACCGCTTTGGCCGGTATGTCAAACGCTTTAATCCTTCGGATACGATCCTCAATATTGGGATGGGTTGCCCATGGATCAATCCATACAATCCTGGTTCCAGTTGATTTCCAAACCTGATCTATATCCATCCTGGGCAAACCATTTTGGATCTCTATCCTCCTCAATGAGGCAAAATGGTTCATCGCGAAATATTGGTTGGGATAAATATTTAAAGGTTTTAAACCTTGACCTATTTTACTTTCGTGGTAACTATGGACCATACTCAATGAACTTTCTGCGATTTCCAGGCGCAATAAAGATAAAGCTACCGTTCTGGAGCCCGCAACATGCGTTGCAACTGCATCGGCATGATACTCCATCTCTCTTGAAAGGGCATAATAATTGACATTCAGAATCTCATAAACCTTTTGCAAGAGGGATTGCATCCCTTTAATGACCAGAGCAGCCAAAACCCCGGCAAGCTTGAAATAAGAGATGATATCTCCCCAGACATCTAGCGTTCGTTCAAAGTTATCATTCTCATACAGCATATTGCGCAAGACTTTATTGGCACTGTAAACGTAACTACCAAGCCGCACACTACGTTGGGAAAAATGTCCAAATTCATGGGCAAGAACTGCCCTCAACTCTTCTTTGGAATGCGTATTTAAAATTCCCATTCCAATCTGCAGGTTCATCCTGACTGGAAAAAACATGCTAAAAAACAAGGAATCATAAAATACTCCTGCATTAACTTCCGGGGACAGATAAACTCTTTTAGGAAGGCGTGTCCCTACCTCATTTGCAATATCTTTAATCAATGCAAATAATACCGGTTCTTCTGCGGCCTTTAGCTCAACCAAAATCCTTTCAGGTTCAGGAATTCGCGTGAAAATAAATTTAAAAACGAAGATTAAGACAATTGAACCAACCCCTAATAATACCAATCCAAAAATCCAGGTGAACCAGTTAGCATAAAACTCGATGAGTAAATAACCAATATAGCCAAGGGCAACAGTTAAACCTATAGCGAAGATGACCAGAAAGATATAGGTAAGAATAAAAAGAAAAATAGAAGCCAAAGCCTTCTTAGCCATCTTTTTAAACTCCGCTGATGTGGTGATTGCGTTAATCATTATAAGAGAAAAGTACCTGTTGGTTAAAATACTTACAATTATATTAAAAATATAATTTATTTAAAAGCAAAAACAAGCACTTTCATCACCAAAAACTTAAAAATACAGAAAGAAAGACAATCCTTAGGAATTATCCCTTTCTAGTTTTGGGTTACAAAACCAATAGCCCAAAATCCCTTAAATTATAAATAGGTTCTGAATACCAGAACAATTCGAAATGTTCCATTGTCTTTTCATAGTCCGCTTTAATTTCCTGGAAGGTATACACCTGTGTATTGGAAACCGCTATTTTCTTTAAGATGGAAGTCAACCATTCCCCTTCATTCTTATTCGTCTGAATGCTAAAGCTTTCCTTTTTGTCATGAAAAGTTAAGACCATTGTTTCCAAAGGCTTATTCTTCTTATACTTTGTAAAGATCTCCTGATCGGGCTTTCCTCCTAACCAAACTACTTTAGCCGTTGGTTTAGTATTGAGTTTGCTCTCATCTTTGATTGCTTTCTCAATAAAGTCTGCCGGAATATCCGTTTTTGGAATCTTAAAATCAAACCAGTCCTGCAATTTGTATTCGAAACAGATACCATGCATAAAATTGAACAACGACTTCTTTAATCCGAAGCTGAATTTATTATGATCTATCCCCGTTTTATCGATGTAATTGATGTCATTATTGGCAAAAGTTCCGATCACTTCCGTCTCTTTAACTACTCCAAATTTCTCTGGATACAAGCCAACAGGACTATGGGCTGTCATTGCGAACTGATGCCAGAAGCCAGATTGTAAAACACCTGCTTCGAACAATTGTCTAACCATTTCCAGACTATCTACAGTCTCCTGAATGGTCTGTGTAGGATATCCATACATCAAATAAGCATGTACTAATATTCCTGCTTCCGTCAGGTTTCGGGTCACACGGGCTACTTGTTCAACCGTTACCCCTTTGTCAATCAGCTTTAACAACCGATCCGATGCGACTTCTAATCCACCAGAAACGGCGATACAGCCTGAAGCTTTGAGCAGAATACACAGATCTCTGGTAAAGCTTTTCTCAAACCGAATGTTCGTCCACCAGGTCACAGAGATTTTCCTTCTTAAGATCTCCAATGCCACTTCCCGCATCAATGCAGGTGGGGCAGCTTCATCTACGAAATGAAAACCATTCTGGCCGGTTTTTGCACTTAACTCTTCAATCCGATCTACGATTAATTTAGCAGCAACAGGTTCATACACCTTAATATAATCCAAAGAGATATCACAGAAGGTACATTTCCCCCAATAACAGCCATGCGCCATGGTCAATTTGTTCCAACGGCCATCACTCCACATCCGGTGCATTGGATTTACAATTTCAATTACTGAAATATATTGGTCCAATTTTAAATCACTGTAATCTGGCGTTCCTACATCGAATTGCTTATAGTCGGTTCTTAAAGCATCATTCTTATAGACCACTTCCCCATTTTCCAATAGAAAAGTTCTTTTAAACAAGCTTAGCTCGCGTGGTTTGAAAATTGAATCATAGATCAGTTCCACAGGCAATTCTCCATCATCCAGGGAGATGAAATCGAAAAACTCAAAGACTCTCTGATCAGAAAGGGAGCGTAATTCTGTATTTGGAAAACCACCACCCATTGATATTTTAATCTCAGGATAGTTTCTTTTTACATATTGTGCGCATCGGAATGCAGCATATAAATTCCCTGGAAAGGGAACAGAGATTAAGAATAATTTAGGTTGAATCAGCGCGATCTTCTCTTCCAGAATATCCATCAGGAGCTTATCCATATAGGTATATTCCTGACTTAAGGCTCCATAAAGCTCATCAAATGAGTTTGCACTTCTTCCTAATCTTTCCGCATAACGACTAAAACCAAAGTTCGGGTCAATACATTCAATGATGAAATCCGAGATATCTTCCAGATATAGTGTCGCTAAGTGCTTCCCTTTATCTTGCGTTCCCATGGTACCAAATGCCCAATCCAGTTCATCCAATTGCTCAAATCTTGATGCTTCTGGTAAGAAGTCCTCCTGACAAATCTGCAAAGCTAAAGTTGGATTTTTACCCTGAAGAAAAGCAATAACAGCATCAATGCTCTTGATATACTCCTCTTTTAAAGCCAAAATTCGTTTGGAATTTGGGCTGATAGACTTTACAGATCGTTGCGTTGCATGCATAAAAAGATCTTCCAACCCTTTTCTGGAAAACAAAGCCAAAATCACTTCAATACCTAAATCGGCTTGAGTTGAAGAGATATTTTTAGTATTCAAAAAACCTTTGATATATGCAGTTGCAGGATACGGGGTATTCAGCTGGGTAAAAGGAGGGGTAACAAGGAAAAGATCTGTTTTCAAAATGGAATGGTATTACCCTGCAAAAATACAATAATACTTTCAAATCCAGTCTAAACAAAATTGTGGCCTTATAGAGACCCGATTAGAATAAAAATAAATGCCCTTTCATCTTTTTTTGAAAAACAACATCTCTGCAAAAATAGTTGGTTTTTTATCTATCTTTCTCCTTACCTATGCTATACCTCTTAATCGCCCTAATTTGCTTGCTAATATTTGGCAGCATATTTTATTACAACACACTTGTGAACAAGAAAAACAGGTTGAAAGAAGCCTGGAGTGGGATCGATGTGTATTTGAAGAAACGCTATGAATTGATCCCCAACCTCATTGAAACGGTTAAAGTTTATGCCAATTATGAACAAAAATTGATGCAAGATCTGGTTCGGTTGCGTAATGAATCGATTCAGACCCAACAAAATCAAGAGAAGATCAATACCGAGAGTCATCTTTCAGAAAACATCAACAGATTAATGCTCATTGCCGAAAATTATCCTGATTTGAAAGCAAATACCAATTTCCAACAGCTCCAAACTCAACTGGAAACCATAGAAACTGAAATTGAACTCTCCAGAAGATATTACAATGGTACCGTGAGGGAGTATAACATTCAGGTTCAATCCTTCCCTTCCAACCTTATCGCCGCTATCTTTGGATTTAAAAACGGTATTTTCTTCGAAATAAACAATTCTGTAGCGCGTGAACCTGTAAAGGTTTCTTTTTAAATCACCAATATGAAACTCCAACAGCTATTTACACTGCTTAAGGTATCACTGATATTACTTTTCATTCCTGCTTTGTTCACAAAAACTTTAGCGCAGGAACCACTGGCATCAAACATTGACCAGGATAAGCAATCTGAAAGAATCATTTCTTTTCACACTGACATCAGGATTGACACCTCAGGTATGATGTATCTTTCTGAAAAAATTAAGGTTTATACGTCTGGAAATCAAATCAAACGCGGTATTGTCAGGAACATCCCAGTTTATAGAAAAGATATATTTGGCGACAGAAAATCTGCGGATTTTAAAATAACGAGTATTTTAAAGGATGGAAAGAAGGAAAACTACAAGACTCGAAATGATGGTAGCGACCGCAGTATATACATAGGAAATGAAGATCTTATTCTTAATCCAGGTGTTTACACCTATGAAATTAATTACCAAACTAAAGGGCAGGTCGGTTTCTTTAAAACCTATGATGAAATTTATTGGAATGTGACCGGTAGTGAATGGGATTTCGAAATAGAAAAAGCCTCTGCTACCATTGTACTTCCTAACGGAGCCCTCCCAGGGAATACCGCTTGTTATACTGGCTCTAGTGGTTCAACCAGTAAAAACTGCAGCATCAGCATCAATCCCGACAAGTCCATCAGCTTCCAAACTACTGAAAGTCTGCCATCAGGAACTGGCTTCACTGTGGCCTCAGCTTTTACCAAAGGGATGATACACAGACCATCCAATTTCGAACTTTTTTATCAGGACTATTTGAAAATAACCTTTACACTGCTGCTGCTCATTGGTCTTGGAACTTACTACTACCTCAGCTGGTCGCGTTATGGACGTGATCCGCAAGAACCTATCATCATCCCTAGCTTTAACATCCCAAATAACTGGTCACCAGCCCTACTCCGTTATTTTTACATAAAAAAAGTAGATGATAAGTCTTTTGCCATCTCGATCATCAATATGGCTGTTAAAAAAGTCATAAAAATCACTAAAGGAGCAGGACAGAAAAAAGAAGATTATGCTGTTGAAAAATCAACGGGCTTAACAAGCTTACTGTCGAAAGAAGAAGATGCCATTTATGTCCGGTTCTTCAACAAAAAAAATAGAATCTACATCAATAAATCGAATGGATCAACCATAAATGCAGCCAAGAATGCTCATGATGATCAATTGAAACCGCAACTTGACTTAAAAAGCTTCTTCATCAATCACAAGACACAACTCATCAAATCCACACTAATTACGCTGGCTGTATTTGTTGTATTCATGGTTTTTGTAGAGACAGGCACCCCTTTGATGATGCTTTTTTTCAGTCCTTTTATCATTATCGGAGGGATTTGTTTCTTTGCAGGGTTCAAAATGATAGGCGAGTCTGTATTTGTAGGAATTTTCCTTATCATTTGGGGAGCTGGATTTGGTGGTGTTCCATTATATATGCTATTATCTAACCTGAGCAAACTACCCATTGTTTCACTGGTATTCATCGTAACCAGCACCATCATGTATGCCTCCTATGTTTACCTGATTAGGGCACCTACAGTGGCAGGAACTGATGTTATCAGTAAGATTAAAGGATTTAAAATGTACCTGGAAACGGCAGAGGAACATCGCTTAAACCTATTGAACCCGCCGGAGCATAGCCCAGAATTGTTTGAGAAATTTTTGCCTTATGCGCTCGCGCTTGATGTAGAAAATGCCTGGGGAGCCAAGTTTGAAGCGCTGCTCAATGAGGCAGATTACAGCCCAGATTGGTATGAAGGCGACAGGTTTTATTATCCTCAGATTGCCAAAGGCTTTATCGTACCATTTAGTAGCGCAGTCAGTGATAGTAAACCAGATACAGGCTCTTCTTCCGGATCGTCCGGAAGTTCAAGCTGGAGCTCTGGCAGTAGCGGCGGGGGTTCTTCTGGGGGCGGCGGCGGCGGCGGTGGCGGCGGTGGTTGGTAAGTGAGGTAAATACACTTATTACAGCGAAATTACTTAAACGCAAAAAGCCTTAGATTTCTCTAAGGCTTTTCTATTTTGATCGCAGGAATTATTTACCCTGGAGAAATTTGGCCACCGCATGGTATGCTGGTAAGGAATAAGGATCGTTAGCGGCGTTGCTGGCAACCGGGTTTGATGCAAATCGCACAATAACCATATCGACTTTTGGATCGATGTAAATGACTTGTCCATGAACCCCACGAGCGCAGAAAGCACCGTGTTCGTTATTGGTGATCCACCACATATCCCTGTAACTCCAGCCTTTCAGCAAAGGATAACCTCCTTTTTCAAAAGCCTTTTTACTGCCTCCTTTACGGATATCGTCAATAGCTGATTTTGGGATGATCTGCTTGCCGTTTGCGACTCCATTGTTCAGAATCAACTGCCCTAAACGCGCCATATCCCTTAAGCCCATATTAAATCCCCCACCGGCAAAGGCAGTTCCTATGCCATCAACAGCATAATAAGCATCCAGTTCCATCCCAATTTTGCTCCAGATCTTTTCCGACAACACTTCTGCAATGGGTTTGCCGGTAACGCGTGCGATGATCCAGCCCAAAACATCGGCATTTACGGTTTTATAGCCAAAAGCCTCACCATGCGTACCATTTTTCTGCACTGTTGGCAGGTATTCGTAATAGCTTTTAGGGCCATCATAACCTTTGGGTTTAGGAAGCGGATTGCCTGCGGCCGAAAACTTCCAGATATCTGCATTCGGATCGGCGTAATCCTCACTGAATTTCAGGGCGGTGGTCATGTCCATCACCTGTCGTACTGTGGCATCGCCGAATGCGGAATTTGCAAGTTCAGGAATGTAATGGGAAACCAGTTTGGTGGTATCTATCAGGCCTTCTTTTGCCAGCATGATGCCCAATGTACCAGTAACGGATTTAGTGATCGACATGGCCGCATGCTGCAACTCCGGCTTTAAAGCCCCATAATACTTTTCATAAATAATTTTTCCATGCTGCATGATAACCACCCCATCTGCATAAACCTTTTGAAGTGATTCTTCCCAGGTAATGGCCTTACTTTCACCCAGAGGGGTAAACTTAACCTGGTCAATTTCCTTTCGGAGACTTTTGGATAAGGGAACGGCATTAGCCAGTCCGCGCGAGACATTGGTAGTAGGCATAAACTGGCGCATATGCGCAGTACTCCATCTGATGGCAGGAAACTGAAAAAAGCTCCCATCTTCAAAGTAAACTATTCTGTCGGCCGGCGGTGGAGAACCCTGCATCCAACCCATTTTTATAGGATCACTTTCTTTGGCATCCAAATATTTTGGTTTTTCCTGGGCTTTCAGGCTTGAGCTACATAACGTTAACAAACCACCTAGCACAAAAGGAATCGCACTTTGTTTCATAAAATTTCAGATTTTAAAAATAAGAGGAACATTTATAGCTTAACAGCTGGAAAGAGTTTTCGTTTGTCCCATTTAGCCAGATCATGTTTCAGTTTACAATATGAAACAACCTATTTCAACCAAAAATCATTTTTGAAGTCCTAGTGCTATGGATAGATAGAAAAATGCTTAAATGCAAAAAGCCTTAGATTTCTCTAAGGTCTTCAGTGCTCCCTTTCGAACTGAACTCAAAAAAATTTATTGATGATTTAAGGAAAATCGCAAGGATTAGTGAGTTGGTTACTCAAGAACCCCTTAGTAGAGATTTTACCTTAAAATATAAGCGAACCTGGAAAAAGAAAAAGGATAAAAAATAGGTTCTATGGTGAAATTTGGCAGATGATGGTTTAATCCAAGCATTAAACAATTCAATTCAAATGGTGCAAAGCAGTCTCTAGTAGGGTGATTTTATGTGTATAAAAAACCACATTGATCTCTACTAGAGAATGCCAAAAAATGAGTTTATCACTACTAGAGTACTTTGAAGGGGCTTATACGGATTATAGCTATACATGGTCTAATATGTGTTCGTTTTACAAAACAATAAGTAATTTTAGGACTGAACCGTCCGAAATAAGCAGGTCAGTTTTCCCAAAATATACATAAAAGAAATGCTGTTGATATTTGAAATTTCTTAATACAATAGGTATATTCGATTTGAATTAACAGTCTTTCCTTTATGAAATTAACTACTCGACTTGGTAAGAAGGGGCTTACCATAAAACAGCTGCTAAAAACTAACCACAGTTTTAAGGGTCCGATATCTCCTTGGAACGGTATTCCAGGTTCTGAACTTTATTATGGGCAATCATATGACGGCACGCCGTCCTGGCGGGATTTCCTTCAAACCGGTTCGGAGCAACCATTGGAAGATCTTAAAAACCAGGGTGCAGCGGCATTACTTTTCTTGCCTATCGATGGTCGGATGATGATTTACATTTTTGGCTACGGACTAGGAAGTCTTGTAGAAGGTAAAACCGAATGGGATTACGGTATTAAGGTTGTGCTCAATTCCATCAATGCCAACGGCATAAGAAGCCTTGATTCTAAGACCATAGATCGGCGCGCCAAGAATAAGCGCATCCAACTTGCGACTCAGGGCACCATTGGCGAATTTGAGCTAGATATTGTGAAAGATCTTGTCAGCCAAATCGCTGGAGTATCGGTTGATACGACTTTCGCAAAAGGTCTAGTCGGCAGCGAAAGTCTGATGCTGACTGTAGATATGGAAGCGACTTCAATCGTAAAAAAAACAAAGCAAATTTATAATGTTTACAATGAGGTAAAGTATAAGACTACATTTAACTGGATCGACTTTGTGTCTCCGGTTAAGGATAAAACCCTTATTGATGAATTAAATGCTGAACTCCAAGTTGCTCTAGACAATGCTATCAAGGCCAATGATTCATCTAACTTTTTGCTATCCTATCCCGAGATCATCGAGGCGATGAACATAGATCATATTTGCTATGGTGGCTTTGGGCCAGAAATAGAGAGTGATTATCCGGACTTTGAAAAATTTTTGGTTGAATATCTTGCCGCTGGCCACACTGGTTTAAGTCACACATTTGACCAGCTTTCTATTGATCAATACGATGGAGAGGATACATACAAGAAATCATATGGATTTTATCGATGTCTTTCTACGGAACTTGAATATAAGCTTAACTATTATGTTTTGACAAACGGAAACTGGTTCCGTTTGGAAAAGACATATTATGATGAAGTGACGAAGTTTTTCGAAGCATTAATAAATAATTCTACAGACTTTACCGGTCCCACGAAGGTTTACGTATATGGTGAAACGGCATATCTCGAAAGCTTCTCTCAGCCTGATCATGAGATTATGGATCAGGTATTCTTCATGTCTGGACAGAAGAAAATCGAGTTTGCAGATATCGTTAGTGGCTCATGTGAGATGATCCATGTGAAGGGCGGGGGATCAGGAAACCAACTTGGGCATATGTTCAACCAAGGCTTTGTCTCGGCAAGTCTGATGTTGAACGACATCAATTATCGCAAAGAATTTAAAAGAGCGATAAAAATGTCGTCCATTAGCTCTAAATTCAAGACAAAGGATTTTCTTCCAAGTGAAGTTACTGTCGTCTACAGGATTATCAAGTCTGGAAAGAAGCCAAGCCTTTCATTTTTCGCAAAGATTGCCTTATATGATGCCTATAAAAAAATAAGGGGGATGGGTTATAATTTTCGGCTCGATTGGCTCAATTGATGAATTTCATCGTTAATCTTATTTTAAGTGTCATCTTAGGCCTGTGTAAGATGATATTAATTGGATTCATGTGATGGCATATTCCATAGAATGTAGGTTTTCCGATGAATTTCAAACAATGTATTCAATAGAGCTTAGCTCATTAAAATTTGTGGATTCAATAAGAAATAAGATAGCTAAATAATATTTATAATGTCGATTGTCAATTGTGCTCTTGGGTAAGCCTAATTTTAGACTGGCATTGTACTAGTTGAGTATTTCAGGGAAATGGACGGTGAATTCACATTAAAACTGACACCTCTTTTCGGCTTAAACGGGTCTTCCCCACTTCTGTTGATACACAGAGTCAACGGCCCAAGTGTGATTCTCACAAAGCGAATCCAGATGATATCTAACCCCCGACTTCCTCCGCGCCTCTGTACTTATATAAATTAGATCTTCCAAAATCTGTTTCTCACACAAAATGTATTAGATTATTACTTCCTCAAAAAATAAAGTGCTTTACATATTTTCCAAAATATAAAATACAAAGACAAATTCATTAAATGTATAGGTAGTCTCTAGTAGGGCGTTTTTAAACACATAAAACCACATTTATCTCTACTAGAGACTAACCAAAATGACAGCAAAAAATAATTTAATCCCTACTAGAATATTTTAAAGTTTAAAATACTCTAGTAGGGCTACCTTATACGGGTTAGATAGAACTGAAAATCTCTGGTTTTTACACTACCTTCAAAATCAACTTCATAAATATGAAGTAATTCTGGCTGAACTGGTTTGAGTAAACGAAAATTACAAAACTGAAGTTTTTCAAACTGTTGGGCTATAGGAAGATTCGGAAATACCTCTCGTAATTCATTAAGTTTTTTAGTCGCATCACTTCCATCCTCAAGGCTTAAGTCCGAGTCTGCAACTTGCCTGATTTCTATCATAATTGGTTTAGCAGGTACACTCAGGTACTGACGTATTTGCAGAACATCTATTTCCCTCGGTATCTCGGGGTCATTTCCGGTAGAAATGAGTATACTTAAAAGAACCATGCACTTTTGGAGCAGTTCGCTGCCAACAAGATTTTCACACGCATAGGTAGCTGCCCGGATGCTACTAACAGAAAGATACACACCATCATGCTGGAAATTTAATTTAAGACCGCCATACTCAAGCGTGCCTTGTGATATTGTTGCAGCAATTGAAGCACGTTGAATTTCAAACACTTGACTATCAATTTTTAATCTGACAATTTCTTTATAAAGAAATGTCAGCAGGTCTAATATTTTCCAGTCTCTACTTGGATTGATTGCACCAAGACCCATTTCCTGGATTGATTTTAAAAATATTGTTGAAGTGCCATGCCAATAACTCTGACCGTTCCAGGTGGCATATACGTATTTTTGACTCATGTAATTTTATAATGTGCTATTCTGGGTATTTCGATAAAAAAGACAAAAAAATGGTAATGTAATTTCAAGAGTTTTAATAAAACTCTTGGGTTTTGAAAAAGCAGATTTTTCTAAACTTGTCGGCGTCTGCTATAAGATTCCAATCCTTAATTCGAGGTGTCTATCAAATCCTTTTGTAAAGAACACTTCTATCTTCAGTCCATCCTCTAACGTGCGAAAATCATGGAAGGAGTAACTATTTATCGGTAATTTTTTTGAGCGGCTAGAATGGGTACTAGAAAAATCGTTATAGCGAATTTGATAACTTTCCTGTTCCTTCAAGCTTAAAATAGGTATTTTCTGAGTCGCTGATTCGGCTAGATGAATAAAGAAATGATCAAATGAAAATTCTGTAAGCTCTTCATTATCATCGAAATCTGGACTAATTTCATACAACACAAAAATCAAAAACACCATTTCAATATTGCTTAATTGATGATGCGTCACATTCTTGAAAATACTGAAAAGGGAATTTATCGAAGGCAATATCTCATGATTCAGCCAGTCTCTAAACATACCTTTTACTAAAACTACCAGGCTGGTATTTACCACCGCAAAATCTGGAATTTTAGGTTCGGGAAATGTTTCTCCTTCTACAAACCGTTTAATTAAAGAAGGGGTATGGTGACGGAGCAGTTCTTCAAATTCACCACCAGTGTAAATACTGATCGTTTTGATGCCAGCTTTTAATCCGTAAGACTTGATTGTCTCTCTTACCTTATTACCAACCCTACCTCCGCAATACAGCATCCAGTGCATCGGAACCTTCTTGTCCAACAACAATTTATTAATATCCTCGGTCGCTTTCTTCAGATCCATTCGTCTGTAATTGGCACATTGAAAACAATAGGTCTCTCCTGCCATTACGCCCCAGATGTCACGACCACCGTCATTACCAGTCTCGCCCAGCCATTCAAGTGAATCCCAATGACTGGTCTTCAACAAATACGCAAATACTAATCTTTCAAATTCAATTGAGGATCGGTCCTCGAAATGAATTGGCCTGACTGATTTTTCGACACGTTTAACAGGTAGCTCTCCAGGCTCAAATTCTTTTTCCTCCAGAAATTTAAGGAAAAGGTATTCTTCATTGGCTACAACTTGCTTAAACATTTTCCCATACTCTATCACTTCTCTGTCCAGGTCTATAAGTTCGCCGTCAACCAAACGATTGAAAATTGCATTCGCCTCCTCATCTCGAAGACCATCAGAATTTTCCCGCACAACCGTAATTGTCTTTTGTAAGAATTCCTTTTTATAAAGGGAATTAGAAAACTGTGTTAAAAATTTCATTTTCCTGGTCTGAAAATCCTTTCCAAACAATTGTGGCATGGAAGACTGCTTCCTAAAAAAGCTTCCAAGTATTAGCTCATAACAGAAATTGTTCTCGATTTTTACTTCAATTTCATTCTTTGGACATAGTGAAATGGAGAGATGACCTTTGCTAAATTCAAATCCAATTGAAGACGTTCCACCAGTCACAAAATGCCATACTTTAAGTTTATCATCATATGGCCGACCTGAATCTAAGTACAACTCCAGATCAACAGCCTCTGCTTCCAGAAAAGGCTCGTAAATTTGATATCTCTGTGAAAAGTCCGGTTTTCGCTGACAATTTTGGCAGTTGCAAATAATTTCCTCTGCTTCATCACCATCCGCGTTTTTTGCATATATCCTGCCCCTAGATCCAATAAAACTGTAGTTTTCCGAATATATCTTCAGTTTATCAGCCAAACCAGCTGCTTCTCTAATTCTCCCAGCGACAGCAAGATGATCCACACTATCCCGGTGGATCATGTACCCACGAAAGCGATCGATACTTCTTTTCAAATCTAACTTCGCAATCGCCTCTAATAAACCTGCGGTCTCGGTCCTATGCAGGATCTTTTCTAAGAACTCAGTAGTAAAGGGCGTGTAGATTCCGTTGTCAATTGCACTCATTAAGTAACGCAAACCATCCATTTTATGAGAGCCGGCATTGGTCAATATTGAATCGATTGCGTATTTAGCTAGTCCCATGGCAGTTGTTTCCCCGGGGATATTTGATCCAATCGCCGTATAAAGCACTATCTGACAATCCTGGAAACCAGCAACTGATTCTACGACAACGTTGTTCCTGCCTGGTTTATCCGGGTGAACATAAGATCTACCTATAATCCTAGTCTCTCTTCTCCATAACATCGACTTGGCGTCGGGCAGAGAAACCTTTGCATCTAAAACCAAAAGGCAGGCATTTACCGAAGCGCCACCAGACTTGACGGGAATCAGTGTTGGCGCTCCTCCCCGGGTTTTGCTCAGCCTTCCATATTCAACTTCAAATGGCGTCGTACAAGCGATCTTTTTTACAATCAAAGGCCCAAGTTCATTCCCAGGATCATCAATTAAAGATCCATAAGCCATTATTCCGATCTCATATTTAAAGTGCTTTTTCTCCATTCTGTTTATTGATCAGTTTTATTTAAAAATCTTTTGGTGGCCAATCTATCTTCTATCAGCAAGGATGCTTACATTGTATAAGCAACCCTACAAAAATTTTCGAAATGAAAAATCATATATGCATTTATCCGCCTATGTAAATTTCTGTAAAAAAATGAAGGAGAGCCACTATTTAAACTATTTTTTTATCTGGGATAAACTAAGAATTAATTATGAAAAAAATTACCAAAATAAATACGGAAACAGACACTAACAATTACAAACTAAACTTATTTTTTTTCTACAGTACATAGACGGCACTCGTTTATAGTTTTCTATTTGCAAACGAAAACCGATTTTACGAAATTTTTTATACACAGTCTGATAAAACTTGCATGTTTTAGTTAAGTTTGGGTTTACGCCCTAAACACAGCTTCACAAATGCCAGACTTCAACCCACCGTCAATATCAAAACCTTCGAGCCTTCCCTTTCACGAACAATCATGGGAAGAATTCGAAAAGCTATGCCTTGATATGGTGGAAGTACTGGATGGTTTCAGTACATCTGAGACTTACCGATATGGAATACGGGGCCAGATGCAACAAGGCATCGACATATATGGCCGCAACAACGATAACACTTACAATACCTATCAGTGCAAACATATCCAGTCCCTAGAACCCGGAGACCTTAGAAAAATTGTAGACAGGTTTCGCAAAGGAACATGGTATCCCAAAACAAAAAAATTCGTTTTGGCACTGACCTGTCCACTGCTGAGAACTGAACTACTTGAAGAATTCGAAATACTAAAAAGTGAACTGGCGGTAGATAGCATTATGTTTGAAAAATGGGATCATGATCAAATCAACAGACTACTAGTAAAAAATGTCGGGGTTGTATATGAAAATTTTGGTGGAGATTGGGCAAAAATCTGGTGCGGTGCGGAAGTGTTTGACAGGGCGATCTCAGCCAGGATAGTTAATGGAGACATCTATAAACAGGAGATTAAAAGGGGTTCTTTTCAGATGCAGTCTATTCACGGTAGTTTCGGAAAACAGGGTATACATCTGGAAAGGGACGAAACAGAACAACTCTACCAGTGGATCATTACCGATCTCCAGCCCGAACAAAGAAGTCTTGCTGTTTTGGAGGGTGGAGCTGGAGGTGGGAAAACCGTAATCATTAAAGATCTTTACAACAAACTCGTCGCAGACAACATTCCTGTACTCGGATTAAAAGCAGATAAATTCCAGAGCAGCGAGCTTACTGAACTGGAGAAGAAGATATTTGGAAAGGACAATATCCACATTGTGCCAGCCATATCCAGTATAGCTTTAAAAGAAAAGCTTGTAGTAGTAATTATCGACCAAATTGACGCCCTGTCGCAATCTTTATCCTCAAACCGTGATTTTATGACCACGTATTGCGGACTGATACATGAATTGATCGCTTTGAAGGGCGTTCGTGTAGTTATTTCTGCCCGAACTTTTGACCTGGAGTATGATGATGATCTGCGATACTTTAAGTCAAAAGGATTTAAGAATATAAAAGCCAAGCAGTTAACAATTCCACAAGTTGAAAGAGTAATCAGATCACTTAGCCCTGTTCAACCAAGTGAACAGCTTGTCGAACTGCTCAGGACACCAAACCACCTCAACATATTTTGTAAAATTGATTTCGGTTCCGGTAATAATCCACTTTTGATCACTACCCAAAAGCAATTATACGATGAACTTTGGCGGAGCATACTATCGTCCTATAAAGAAAAAGATAAGCTAAAAAAGTTAATTTTCAAACTGGCAGATCAGATGAACATCATGGGTATAACTGTACCCAATATTTATGAGGAAGAGTTTTCAGACGAGCTGGCTTATTCTTTTAGCCACCAGCTTATAGAGGAAGAAAAAGGCGGACTCCAGTTTTTCCATCAGACCTTTTACGAATTCGCTTTTGCCAAGCATTTCGTGGATAGTGATAGTGACTTACGCCAATTTCTTTCAACGCAGCACCAGGGTATTTATATACGGTCCGTGGTTAAACTTGTAACGGATTACCTCCGGGAAAAGGACAATCATCTCTACACAGTTATCATCAGAGAATTACTAAATGACAGCCACACCAGGTTCCACATTCAATCCCTGTTGATCACAGGTTTCAACCACATACCCTTTCCCTCAAAAGGAGAAAAAGCTATCCTAACTCAAATTATACTCCCCCAAAAAAAATATGGAGATCTTTTTTTCAATACAGTAAGTTCACAGGGTTGGTATACTTTTTTATTGGAAAGTGGTCTATTATACCAGACAGTAATTGAAGGGTGTCAGCAAACCGATCAAGACCAAAAGTTAAACTGGGTGATTAATATTGTTTCACGGCATTTCCTAAACCAGCAGGAACCTTCTATAAAATTTCTCCAGTCACTGCCCGATCTGATGGGGGCAAATAACGTAATAGCATGGGTACTTTATGATATCAAAGACTGGAGGGATGAACGTTTGCTTCCAATGTTTGAAAAACACATCATCTACGATCATGATGTTGAACATGGCTCAAGAAACGTCTGGTATTATGAAATACTACAGAAAATTGCCAAATACCATCTCCAATTTGTCATTAATTTAGTTAGCCCAGTGATTGGTAAATTATTCAATGATGAGTATGCAAGCAATGATACCATCTTTGAAGAAGAATTTTTAAAAAGGATCAATGAAGCTTTCCCAGATGAAACATTCAAAATGATATATGCAGAGATGATGTCATCCATGGAACTTCATAAAGATGAAAGTCAATATGAATTCTCTGATCTGCAGTTTTATCACACGAATTTTCCAGCGGACGACCAATACAACATCGATCCTCACCCGCTTCAGTCAAAAGTGCTTGAAATTACAATTGAATATGTTACCCAACACTATGAAAGCCAATGGTATGAAGACTTCTTCACTGAGCATTGCGAGACAAATAATGTGACGATCCTTGGTCTTCTTATGACAGTCCTGACAACAGTCGGAGACGCCAACAGAACTGTCCGACTAATCGAGATTTTAGATAAGAAAAAAGTATTTCAGGATTTCGAAGGCAAGTTTCAGACAAGGGTACGGGCAATGATCGGAGCAAATTTCGCTTTGATGAACCATGCTCAAAAGCAGATGGTTACCGATATCCTGCTTAAAGTGAGTTCCCCTTTTGAATTGAAAATACACAAAGCGCTTCAGATTCCTCCCTTCCCAAATAATTTAGGGAACAAACAATTTGAGTATCTGAAAGCTTTACCATTTACCGAGATCCTGGCCAGCCCTACGTTAAAACGAAAGTACTTTGAGCTCAGCAGAAAATTAGGCGTTCAGGTGGCCGAAACTACCGCACGTCATGTAAATGCCGAACAGGTCAATGCCCCACTAAACCAGATGCCACTAGAAAACTGGAAAAACTATTTAAAAGATTACTATATTCAATATGGTAATGGGCTTCCTGACGATATGCCTAAGCGCCAAATCATCCGATTCCGGGAAAATGAATTTATTGACCTGGTTACAAAAGAGCCACTCCGTTTCTTTCCCCTGGTTAAGGAAATGTTTGAACAACCTGGTTTTCCGGTTCAATTTATGACCTTCGGACTGCAAGGCTTGGTACGGGGAAAATATCCAGCAGAACAGTTGACAGAAATATTTGAACAATATTTGGAAATATCCGATGATGTCTATCACGTGATCTATGCACTGTCGATGTTTAGCCATTTTTCTGGTGCCGGTAAAGTGAGTCGAAAAATATTCTCTTATGTTAACAATCTTGTACTTCATTTCCAGGAATATCCGATCACAACAGACAAACAAGCCCAACCCGAGATACGTAAAACTATCCGTTCAAAGGCAATGAAAAATCTCTGTTATTGCTTCAGGCATAACGATTTTCATGAAGAAATATTCCTTACGGCTGAAACTGTGGTCAAAGAGAACCATACATTGATCAACTCCGAGATCCTGGAAATGTTTCCTAATTTATGGGCCATTGATCAGCAAAGAGCATTCAGGCTTTTTACCAAAATTATCCAAATGGATAACCTGTTGGTTTTCCGCATATCATTTATATGTGCTTTACGGCTTAAAAACACCCATGCAGATCAAATGCATAGCTTTTTTGACCTCATCTTCAGCCTGCCTGACTGCCTGACCAATGAGAGCATACGAATATTCGTTGATGCCTATTTTAAAGATCAGCAAGAACTAATGCCCTACTATGAACGTCTGCTCCAGCAGGGCGATAAAGTAGTTTCAATATTGATCAATATAATCGAGCAATATTTCGAGACTTATACGGAAAAAGCATTGACTGCATACCTCAATATAGTTGGATTACCAGGAAAAGATATTGCTGGAAGTTTCTCCGGATTAATTTTAAGAAAGTTTAAGCTAGTACCATTTCAAAAGGTATGGCCCTTTTTGCAACAATATGCCGCGTCTCCATCTGTAAACATCGATCCTGGCTACTATTTCTCATACCTTATCGGTTGCGTAAACGAACATTATTATCAATGCCTTGAACTGTTCAGCCAGTTTACCTTCAACGAGGTAAGCAGCCGCAGACTCTATCTGGAAAAATATCCTGTACAATTGGTTTTGGCCCTGTATACCAGATTTTCAAAAATACACGATGTCGACCAAAGGTATATGGAAACTTTAATGAACATTTTTGATCAAATCTTACGTTCGGAAGGAATGCGAAACAAAGCCGATGCAATACTTGAAACGGTTGACGTGTAATCTTAATCCTTAATGCGCTCATTATTAAACGAAAACTGATTTACCTCATTTAATTTTCTGACGAGTTAAATTGCGAATAGATAACATCAATTAGAATTATGGCTAAAAGAGAAATCCAAAATCTTGACCTAAAGATCAAATATACACTAGAATACATAGAGGATGGCGGAATTGAAAAAATACTCGACCCATTGCTTCTGCAAAGTCTCCAAATGGCAAAATTTGATGGTTATGGCAAGGCAGATCCCGATTCCATTACTCCTAACCTAAATGCATTTATGATGGGCGTTTTATTGCAACATTCAAAACCACCCTTCTATTCTCCAGAACATATTTCCGAGTACGCCTCCCTTCTTCAAAAAGATCTGTTATTTGATCAGAAAAAAATAGACACAGAAGAAGAGTTTGACCGGATTTACGACGAATACAATAAAAAAGAGAATATTTTATTTAGGGGGCAAAGAGAAGCTAAATGGCGTCTATACAATAAAATGCAAAGACAATGGATATTAGAAAAGCTTTATGGCCAGGGGTTTGATTATCGCCTCTTTTTAGAAACTTTGGTATCTGTTGGTCTGGCCGAATACGCCGATAAGATTAAAGAACTGCTAGAAAAACATCACATAGATACAGACAATGATATAGCAGTATTAGGATTTCTTCAACACCATGCATGTCCCACACCTTTATTGGACTGGACATTCAAATTTCAAAATGCACTCTACTTCGGAATTGATGGTCTGACCCCTAGGGAAAAGAAGATTGAAATTGACGATTATTTTAGCATCTATTACCTGGAAGAAGCTCATTTTGAAGAAGGAAGTATGCGCAAAATTATGACCGACAGCCTGGACACCATTGGGAAGGAAATACTGGAAAACATGATTAAAGGCATCGCTAAAGATAAAGATACATTTGGTGAGATGCAGGACAAATTCCGTGGCCGCAAAGTATTTGACAAATCTAAATATGAGGGATCCGGCATGGTTAAGGACTTAACTAAAATTGAAAAAATCGTCACTTTTCCATTATTATATTTTAGTGATAAGGATGCGGAATCAGGAATTATATTTTCGTTAAATAACAGTAAAAACATTCTGAACCAAGCTGGTGTATTTATTTGGAATGCTGATCCTTCAAAACCGTTAGAGGTGGTCGGTTACGATCTTTATGCTTCCGACAAGGGCAGTATCCAACCTGGGGAATATGCATTTTGTAAATGTTTCAATATCAACAAAAATTTAGAAAATCACATCAGGAAACGATTAGAGGCAGATGGAATCACAAAGGAATTTATTTATCCAACTTCTGATATAAATACTTATCCTATTTTCGAAAAGAGTAAACAAACTCTTATAAAATCCTGATTTAACATTCATAAAAATACCAATAGCATGCTTGAACAACCAGAACCGAGAACTGTACTTAAACTTGATGAGCCTATCATTTTGCATGATGGTAATTGCACGCTTAAAAGCGGCGCAATTGAAATCAACTTGATAGGGAAGATATTTTTTAAGTGGTTTCCTAGTCACGGTGTTGTTTTTGAAGGGACAGGAAACGCCCCTGGAAACATAATGGACATAAACAATTTTGAACTGATCATCGACAACCAGGTGGTTGGCTCTTGTTTTCTTACCAGCATAACCGACAATTTCACATCCTTCAAGGGTATCCTCGGAAGCGTCTGTATTTTAGGTGACAAAAGTATTTCGGTGCCCAGTATCGAATTTGAAGTTTGTAACCTGCGAGAGTTTTTTGGAAGAAGCAGTGCAGCAAATTTTTCCGGTAAGCATTTGCTCCTTGAAAACGACCAATTTAAAATCCAGCTATTCAAGCACATTGATTTTTCAAATAAAAGCAAAGAACTTAAGTGGAAAGGGTCATATCAAGCACTTTATAGTGGGCTTTTAGAACCCATAAATAGCAAGGCTTCGCTAACGTATGAAGGCACACAAGAAATATTTACCTGTCTGTTTTTGTTTCTATCGTTTTTAAATGGAAGAAGGTGTTCACCAATTTTCAGAAAAGGTATCTTTCAAGATAAAGCGGTATGGTCTGACTTTACACCATACCATGTCGATAAATTTAAAAGCGTAACCAATTGGCCTCCACAAATAGATACCGCTGAAATTGAGAGTCTTTGGAAGAATTTTTCAGAGATGTATCGTGATCCCGATACGAAGGATTTCTTAGAAGTAGCAATCCATACTTATATTCGGACAAATGGCCACATAGCATTTGCATTCGAAGGAATAGCAATGATCGCAAATACTTTAGAGTTGCTATTTAATGTCCTTGTGGTAGAAAAGAAAAAAATAATTGCCGGAAAAGATGTTGAGAATTTACAGGCATCAAATAAAATCAGACTCTTACTCTCACAAGTGGGGTTAGGGAACGAGATACCAAGTAAACTAACCGGAATGATCACCTATAAAGCTTCTACGAAAGAGTTTCGCGAAATGGACGGCCCGGAGTTCTTCACACAAATAAGAAATTCAATAGTGCATGGTCAGGCAGACAAACGAAAAAAACTATCGCAGATTCCAGAAACTGTATTGAGAGAGGTCGTTGATATGAGTATTTGGTATGTTGAAGTTATCCTTTTAAACATTCTGAACTACCAGGGCAAATACCAAAATCGAACATTAAAGGCTGAATGGGCGGGCCAAGGAGAAGAAGTAATGCCATGGGTTCGATAATTTATCAAAGCGCCTTACGCAGAAACAAAGGTTTCCTTAACCAAAAAAGCAACAGAAGATCCAGCATTGATCATTTTATCGAGGATAAATACAAAATTCCGGGAGGCTTCCTTATCTGCTTTAACCAGATTTCCCTTCCGAAAATATACGCGCTGAATATATTTTTCGGTACTGTAAAGCGTGGTCCAGTTATCCTTATCAATAGATTCAATAAGTGATTTGAACAACTGTAAACTATCTGGAAATAAATCCTCAAAACCAATGCCTCCGATTAAGCCAATGGTTCTCGGCAAATCATTAATCCCCAAATGCCTAACGATTTCCAAGAAAAAAGCTACGTTTTGTTTGATCACCGGCCAACTGTCAGCACTGTCTCTCCAATACCAGTCAAGCAACAGGTACTTGATAAACGTGGTCTTTTCGGTTTTCAAGGTTTTGTATAAAACAATTTCCCACAACTTTATGAATCGTGATGTTTTAAGATTCTTATCCTCATGGTCAAATATATTCTTAAAAGATTGTGCAACCAGCTCAATACTTTCATTGCTAATTCTGGAAGAATTTTCAGTAGTGATGGAAAGTAAAGAATCCATAAGGGAAACAAATAATTTATCGATCTCTATTCCTTCATGCTCAAGAACAATTTTCCCGTACTTGAACTGAAAATGAAGCGAACCCTCAAAATACTCAGACCGTTGCCTACGGTCCTGCTTTTCAAGATCGTTCCAGGTATTTTCAATCAAAAACTGCTGATATTTAGAAAGAAAGAGATAACCGTTAGCATCCAACTCACTGGTTTCTGAAAGGAACAAAAATGCTTTATCTAAATTAAATAAGCAGTTGCGACTATGATTGAATTTCAGATCATTTAGCCAATCCATTTCCGGTGGAGCTTCTTTATTTCTCCAATTAGGTTCGATAGCGTTCAAAACCAGCTCATTGAAACACTTTATCGCAAATTCCATGTCATTATTCCAACATCCCCCCGCTATTTTCTCAAACAATGGCTTTTTGAGTCCGTCATCTATTCCGAACAAATGAATAGCCTTATTTAGTATAATTTGAGCACGTTGAGCGGTTTCCATTGCATATGAAGCCCCTAACAAGCTTGGTAGAAATTTAAACACTACCTCTTTGTTCCAGGTAGAGTATCGTCCAAATCCTGTGTTAAACCTTTCATTTTCCTGCTCAATAAAAAACTCCGCGGCATCGAACACAATATCAATACACCAATCGAATTCTTGCTGACTTAACCGTGATCTATAATAGGTTAAGCCAATTTCGGCAACAGCTGTCGGAGAATTATACATTCTGTTATCCATAGAATCCGTCTCTAACAATTCTTTAGACAAGGCTGAAAAACGCAGCCAATTCTCATAGGTGTTGTCTTCAAATTGGTTTTTATCCAAAATCAGGTGGCACCAGTTCCAAACCGTAATCCCACTGTCCCCTTCAAATGACTTTCTGGCTTCTTCCAACTCAGCTTTCATAGGTTCAGGAAGCTGGGGTGCTATGATCACACCGACCTCTGTTGTTTCGGTAACCTGATATTTAGCCCGATCTATCCTGATGAGCACATACGGCCAGTTGTCCCAGTCTTTTGAGCCTTTAGTCACCAGCGTATTGTTAAACATTTCGATAAATTCAGCAATCCTTTCTGAAAAACCTTCGTAAAACGACATTTTAAGGATGAGAAAATCTAAAGTCTGATTACGATGTGCTAAGTTTTTGGAATTGATCCTTTCACGCTGCGCTCTAGGATGTTTTCCCGACATATCTGGTGGCGTGAAGATATCCCGTTCACTAATCCTCCGCTGTAAATCCCAACGAAATGCTTCTTTAAAGCTGAATGCCGGTAACATCACCATCCCTACCGCAAACGGGTAGGCAACGGCCACACTTGCAATGGTTGCACTAACCGATACCGATATGTTTTGCGAAAAAAGTTGAGTAACAATCCGCTCAAGTTCCTGGCGGGAGGCATCAGTTTTTTGTGTCCCGAGTTCTAGCAAATGGTTTTCAAGAGCCATGTGAAGGCAATTTAATAATTTCGGGCATCGATGGCTGCCACGATACATTCGCCAGATCTCCGAATTCCCATACACTTTTTTCCTGCTTCCATCATTTAAAATCAGTTCAACCTCCACTAGCTCGTCTTTGCTTAAACCCCTATAGGTGTTTATCGAACGGTTAATAAACGAAGAGAACTGATCAACAGACAATTCAGCATGGTATTTCAACAAATATGGCAAAGGCGTTTGCAGCGCACTTTCCGGATAGAAATCACGCTTACCCTCACTGCTTAACCCAAAAAGCTCTTCCATTTCTGGTTCACGCTCGAAATTGATCAGCTGGCTTAGACGCGGAAACCCCCTATCCACATTTCTATATTTCGCTTTTGCTTCATTTTCAGCCGTGTCCGTCCAAGAATACTGCGCTATCTCCCACACCAATTCGGGAAGGAAGCGACACACTTGTTCACTTGAGTAATAATCCAGGCACAGTTCGAGTACTTTTTGGTGAAAATCAAGGGGTAATTCTTCGTCCGAGCTAGCAACCCTAGATTCCAAATCTCGGACATACTGGAATGATTCTCTCACAAAAGCTTCAAAATCGGATTTATTCTGTCCAACTAGTTTGAACAATAGCTTCAATAAGTTTGTAGTTATATTTCCACCACTATCGTTACGGCGGTTCACAAATCCCTTACTATAATTCTTCAATAACTGAGTAATCAACTTAAAAGCATTAGCCGAAGGCAACTGATCGATTTCTACTTCCTGTTTACCCCAATCCAACAGCAGTTGGATGATTAGAAAATGTTGGCTAGTAAGTTCTGCATAGTTTGTTGTGATAAAATTGACCATCGCATTCCACCCAGGACCGGTGGAAGTCAGGATATCACTGGTCATATACTCCCTTTCATCTAGAAAATTTTCAGCCACCCTGTAACCTTGCATAGCTTTGCAGGATGTCCGGAGTAAATGAATGCACCGAATCAATAAACTGGCATTGTTAGCCATCAAAATATCTTGATTTGCGTTTAAAAAGATACTGCAAACCTTAGAATTCAGCATCGCTATGATTACCTCATCTTTCCAGGAAGTCCCAATTGCTGCCATGGTCAGCGTTTCTAAAGTAATGGTCTGAGCACTCTTGACATCGACCCTATATATTTCCTGAAGCCAAAAACGGAAGCCGCGTCTCATTGAATAGCTGCTTCCAATCTCTAAAAGAAACATTTCTAAACTGGTCGCTGTCTCAAATGTAGCGCGCATGTGCCTCACCAGTGCCCAGTCTTCAAGTATATCGTGGGCAGGAGCGTAAGTTCTTAAACCGAAAACATCCACATTTTCTTTTAGCAGATGATCCGAGAGTAAATTCAGAAGAATTAGCGCATCCGTGTTTTCCTGTAGTTTTACATACGGGGACATCAATTTTGCCCTTGTGAGTGCAACGTATTGAAATAAATTTTCCCGGCCAACATTATCCTTTCTGATGACATTCTCCCAAAGTAAATTTTTCAGTTTGAGTTCATCAAGCTCTTCATTTGCCACATCATTAATCACTGTGACGAGAAAGTTCAAATAAAAGGGGGTTCGGACAAACGATTCAATCTTTGGATTTTTCATCCAGCTCTGAAGCTTAGGAAAAGCTTCCGTCACCGGTAACATCTCCTGGTCGGTCAACAAGTCTATATCCAACTTACTCCAGGGTACCGAAACCGAACTGAACATACCAAATGTGCTCATGGTAAGCGCATAAGATCGGACAGATAAAATAATTTTCAGCTCACTGTAGGTCAGGGTTAACTTCAGTAACTCCTTAATGACTTCAATTTGGCTATGCTCAAATCCTTTTTCGGCGCTGTCGATATAAATAATCTTTAGACCTGAAAGATCCCTACTCTTCAACAGATCACCCATCGTACTAGTAATACCTAATAAAGACAAAAGTTCTGCTGAACTGGCCTTGCAGACCTGAGTTCCATAAAAACTGATGACTTTAGCGTTTCTTTCAGTTTCCAGATACCGAAGTAATGCTTTCGAAAAAGTCGACTTACCCGCACCTGCAATGCCTGAAATCAGCAGCACATTAGTTTGGGTTAGTAAGGAGCTCGCCTTCTGAATATAGCGGGAACGATCAATATGTATGCCACTGATGCTGTCACTAATATTTCCCAATAGGGATTCCGAATTGCCTTTCAATATTTGAAAAGCCTTGATCAATTCGGGATTTCCCTCCAGTATAGAAAGGGGTTCCGGTAAAAGATTATTGGCTACTAAGAGTGCATTAAGATATTTTATACTTGTCCCGGAAAACCTTCCCCACTCTTCAAATTTCAGGATTATACCTAGCAGGTAAATATTGCTGCCGCATTTTAAAATGATACCACTTCCTGAAAGGCCTACGACTGTATTTTCAGTCAAATTTAATTCAGACTTGAGATCAGATTCTATGTTTATTACACCGCCCGAAATTGGGGGTAATAGGGTTCCATTAACTCTAACTGCGGTATTGTGTTCAGACCCCATTGGATAGCCATAGAAAAACAATTCACGCTCACCAGCATGATCTTCAGCCAGCATGATGTCCGGAAAGTCACCAAAAATCTCAGACAACTCTTTTTGTGAAACTAAAATTATTGCAAAGTCCACTTCGGGATGCACAACCACCTGATCTCCATCATTTAAGTGGTAGTACTTTCCGGTTCCGTTTTGATGAATGGTAATATCCTGAAGCTTCCGCAAGCTATTATTGGCATCTACAATGCAATGTTTAGCGGTGATGATACAGAGCCTATCCTCATCTGATTTAAGCCTGTAAATTGTACCCGTCCCCTCCTTTCCATTTTGAACAGATATTCTGACAGAAAGCCTACTTACAATGGTGGCAAAACTAGGATGTTCGTACATATTTAGTAATTGGTTTGGATAAAAAGTGGTTTGTTTTTTTCAGGAAATAAGATATTGAAATTCAGCGAAGTGATGAGTTCTTCGCGATCTGAAGCGAAAATCTTTGGCAACATCGCATCATTATGCGTAAAATAAAAATACAACGGCTGGTCGGCAAAGCGAAATGATTTTTTAAGAATTCGAACTAGTGTTTCTTTGTTCGGCAATCCGCTCCTGTTTAATCCGTTTACCGAAAAGATGAACTTATCACAGTCAATGCAAGCCAGTAATGCATTACTGGTGTTCATTTTACTCCCGTGGTGGGCAATCTTGATCCATTCGCAATTCAGCCTATTTGTATCGTTAAAGCCCAATTTCTCCAGGGTATCGACAACCACAGACGGGTATGCATCCCCCAATAGTAAAAAATTTTTGGCCGCAACTTTCACAAGGATAGCTATGCTACTGCCATTTGTGATACTGATATCTTCCTCTGCTTCTGTATCTACATCTGCTAATAATTGATCAATCGGAGTTAAATGGTCTCTAAATGCCGAAATCTCGTTAGATACGCTTTCGATGTAATTCACCGCTTTGGTATAACCGGTG
Source organism: Pedobacter gandavensis (assembly GCF_014172405.1). Lineage (GTDB taxonomy): Bacteria > Bacteroidota > Bacteroidia > Sphingobacteriales > Sphingobacteriaceae > Pedobacter > Pedobacter gandavensis. Next base: position 247,474 of record NZ_WNXC01000010.1, read on the forward strand.
GTGTTTGGAGACAGCAATATGATTTCCGCGCCAAAAAGTTTAAAAGATGGGGAAAGGTTGGTATAGGTATTCTTTGTAAACTGATTTATTCCAAGTAAAAAATCCTTGAACATCATGAGCTGTGCCGCACTAATATTGCCTTCCTTTGAACCAATCGCGACATCAAAGTTCGCCCACCACTCCCCTACGAATGTCTGGTGATCAAAATCTTTGTCCCGAATAAACGAAAGTATTCCCCCAATATGGTCATTATCACAATGCGTTAAAATCAATAAATCAATTTTTTCCGTTCTATCCCTGATTTTACACAATTGGGGTTTCAAGACAGATTGATAGGTTTTTACATAGCCACCGTCAATTAGAATGTTTACAAACTTTCCATGATTACCCAGAAACCGTAAAATAATAGCGTCACCGCATAGTACATTCAAAAACGTAGATTCTACCATACTTTGTCAAAAGTACAAATACTATATCATAACTCATTGGCATCTGAGAGCAGCCACTGAAATAAATCATCAAATAACTTTATTGATTTCCGGTGGTACTTTTTGCGTTAAAGCGCCGGTCTTCGATAATTTTAGACCAAATAATTATGATTAAAAAACAGACTTCGATACCCAGCATAATCAGCTTCACTGCTAAGAACGAACATCCAATCAAAGCAGCAAGAGCACCAAAAGACAATACCCAAAGCGTAACACCAACCCCGATGAGCACAGTTCCAGACAAAAGTTCATCGGCAGAATTACCCCATTTTAAATCATCATCTTTTGGGTTGGTAAGTAAAAAACTCGCACCGGTATTAATGACCAGAAAGGGTGAAGCAATTGCAGAAGATAGTAAAGTCAACTTGGCAAGATCCAAGTCCCGGAACAACTGTGTGTCGAAATGAAAAATTAAATAGGCACTTACCGGCCAAACACAGAACGCAACGATAAATAGAGAAAGTTTCCAGCCAATGGTAATTTCTTTAAAATAATTGAGCAGAGACATTATTTAAACAATTTATAATTTAAGAAAGCTATGAATTATATCCTAAAACCAACTGCAAGATTATCGTAAATATTGATAGATTGAGAAATGATTCCATTTTAGTCGTTCACAACTACGATTTTTCCATCGTCATCTTTATAAACCAATTGGTTGAATTCAACCTGAAGATGGCCTCCTCGATCCTTTAGTCTATAAAAATCAAGCCCTCCAAAATAGATTTCCAAATCCTGATCTTCTTTTTTCAACTGTTCGATTAATTCCTTTACTGTTATTTTCATATTTATTTAAAGTGCTTTGTTTCGCAATCTACTCTACGATTAAAACTCTTTACAAAGTTTTAATCGAATTGCAAAATTAACCGATTCTACCAGTTTTGCTCATACTTTATAATGTTAACCCTAAGTTACAATAACATTTAAGCAATAGAGAATTTTGATGACCAGTTAGCTATAGCGGGATTTTCAGCCTATGTTTTCTAAAATCTATAATGAAAGTGTCATCTTACTCCCCTTCGAAAAATAGTTTTAAACTTAAGATAGAATCATTCATCCAATCCATATTATGCAAACTGCAACGTTATACATTCGTGTAAGTACTGATGAGCAGGCACAAAAAGGATACTCACAGCAAAGCCAAAGAGAACGTTTAGAAAAGTTCTGTTTCGTTAATAAAATTCAAATTCTACAGATCGTATACGAAGATCATTCAGCAAAAACCTTTAATAGACCCGAGTGGTCAAAATTATTCTTAGGCTTAAACCGTAGTAGAGTTAACAGACCAGACTTTATTTTATTCTCCAGATGGGATAGGTTCAGCAGGAATGCTGCGGATGCATATTCCATGATTGAAAGGCTTAAAAAGATGAGCATTGAAACGAGGGCCATTGATCAACCTCTTAACCTGGCTATCCCAGAAAATAAAATAATGCTCGCCATTTACCTGGCAACATCGGAAGTAGAAAATGACAGGAGAAGCCTAAATGTCAGGCAAGGTATGCACAAAGCAAAACAAGAAGGGCGATATATGTGTCATGCACCGATAGGATATATAAACATCACGTTAATCGACGGTAAAAAATTTATAATACCCAAAGAGCCGGAGGCCACTTTTATCAAAGATATTTTTATCGAATTGGCCAAAGGATACCATTCCACACGTTTTATATATAACGAAGCAATAGAGAACGGATTCAAATGTAGTTTAAATAATTTCTGGCTGATGATCCGAAATCCTATTTATTATGGTAAGATCGTAGTTCCAGCATACGAACAAGAAAATCGGTATCTAGTTAATGGCTTGCATGAAAAATTAATATCTGAAGATGTCTTTAAACAAGTTCAACAGGTATTAAATAACAATGCAAAACCACAACGTAGAACCAAAACAAATAATCAACTACCATTAAGAGGTCTATTAACATGTCCACTTTGCTTTAAGATACTAACAGGCAGCGCCTCGAAGGGTAGAAATGCGTATTACCATTACTACCACTGTATGAATGGTTGTAAATTCCGAATTAGAGCCGATTCCATCAATGAATTGGTACTAAAAGAGCTCCTACAGTTAATTCCAGAAGAATTTTATTTATCTCTTTTTCATGTGGTCTTACAACGTGTTTATAATAAACATTTCGGCGAAGCTTCAAATACACAATCCCAAATCTTTAAAAGTATAGAAAGAACATTTGAAAGGCTAAACAAGGCCAAGGAACTTTTATTATCAGGTGAAATAGACAATGATGACTATTTGGCAATAAAAACCGATTGTGAATACAAAATCAACTGCATAGGAACTAGTTTGAACAACGCAGCATTTATGATTTCGAAAGCTGAAAAAATAATGACTGATGCTACACACAAATTTTCAAATATCTCTTTAACCTACCAACAATTTGAGACTACATACAAAAGAAAAATAATCGAAATCTTAACTGACAAGCGGATACTTTGCGATGATAAAAACTTTCATATCCTTTTCACAGATGCTGCGAAATTCATTTTCAATTTGGATTGTGAAAATGGATCAATCCCAAAACTTGTGGAGGAGGTGATAAAAATATAGCTTTGTATTTTTATCCAGTTTAATATTTATGCCATCAAGTACTGCATCATTACTGAAATTATTTCTGCCAGATTTTATA
>NZ_WNXC01000011.1 GCF_014172405.1 Pedobacter gandavensis
AAATAACTAGTTTAAGGGCAATCCAAGATATTATTAGAACATAAAAGATGAAGTGTAATAAAATAAACTTAAACACATAAAGTCAACCTAGGCTTGAGAAAAAACAGCTTCATAGTCAGGTAGGAATAGCAAATCCTTTTAAAAAGAAAAAGCTGCCAGTAGGTTATCTGGCAGCTTCAATTCGTTTTTAAATTACTTGGCTCTGGAGTAAGCTAAAATTTTCGCGATGGTTTCATCGGAAGGATTTTTGATTAAGCCATCCAGTTGGTGCCTGATTTGGTCATAAAACATCATGTCGAGTTCTATAACTGCATCTGCAGCAGGTTTTTCCTGCTTTTGCAAAGCGCAATTTGACTTGTTAAAAGAGGTAAAGGTTTCCATCATAAGCAACAATAAATGTTCGTTCACTAATAGAAACGTTATTGTTATACATTTATTTTAACCTAAACTACATTTTGTGTAACTAGTTTGTTGCATGTTTTACAAGCGCTAAGCCCTTAATTTTATATGACCATTATTGCCTGTTTAAAGGGCGAATTGTGTATTATCTAACCGATAACCAATCATTAAATCAAATTTATTAAATTCGAATAACTACGCTTTGTAAGCGTAGATTACGCTTCGCTTCATCAAAAAAATCAAGAAACCTCTTTCACTTTCATCATCTTTCTAAGATTGCTCAATGCATAACGCATTCTGCCTAAAGCAGTATTGATACTAACCTCAGTGAGGTCTGCAATTTCTTTAAAACTTAGATCAGCATAATGGCGCATGATGAGCACTTCTTTTTGATCATCTGGTAATAAATGGATCATTGCGCGAAGATCGTAATGAGTTTGTTCTCTCAACATTTTTTCTTCTGCACTCTCTTCATGAACCTGAAGTAAGTTAAATATATCTGTTCCATCGGCACTTGTAATAACCGGTGCTCGTTTTTCACGTCTAAAATAATCGATTACTAAGTTGTGTGCAATTCGCATTACCCAAGGTAAAAATTTACCTTCTTCATTGTATCGACCAGATCTGAGCGTATTGATCACTTTAATAAAAGCATCCTGAAAGATATCCTCCGCGAGGTACTGATCCTTTACTAAAAGATAGATGGAGGTGTATATTTTTGACTTGTGTCTTTTGAGAAGTTCTTCTAAAACCGATTCTTCACCGGTAAGATATGACTTCACCAAGTCCTGATCACTATATAATTCTAATTTCATAGGAGTATCCGTACTAATAAGTTCCCTGCTAATTGCTATAAAATACTTAGTAGATGTTTTAATCGATATATCTCTCCTGTTAGTTAGTGGTTTAGTTTGTTCGTTAGTTCCCCAAAAGAACCAATTTTTTATTAGAATCCAATAGAAAAACTGTTAAAAAAAAATAAAACTGGATCTGGGGTCTTATTTTTGCATGATCTCAAAAATGGCAATATTGCTTTTTTTGGGTTAACTTAGCACTATTCTATCCAGAAGTCAATGAATAACGAAATCGATAAAGATCCACATCAACATATAATCATAAAGGGTGCCAGAGTCCATAATTTGAAAAATATAGACGTTGCCATTCCTAAAAATAAATTGGTAGTCATCACCGGAATGTCTGGTTCAGGGAAATCATCCTTGGCTTTTGATACGCTATATGCCGAAGGTCAAAGGCGTTATGTAGAGAGTCTTTCTTCTTATGCTCGACAATTCATGGGGCGTATGAACAAGCCGGATGTGGATTATATTAAAGGAATTGCACCAGCAATTGCGATTGAGCAAAAAGTGATCACTTCAAATCCGAGGTCTACTGTAGGCACTTCTACTGAAATTTATGATTATTTGAAACTTCTATTTTCCAGAATAGGTAAAACATTTTCACCGGTATCCGGCGAAATCGTAAAAAAGGATACGGTTAGCACAGTGGTTGATTTTATTTCTGGTTTAGAGCAGGACAGTGCAGTAACTATTTTTTGCCCACTGTTTCCACACAACAACAGATCAATTAAAGAAGAATTGGCCGTATTACTACAAAAGGGTTTTCTAAGAATTTTCTATAAAGGGGAGGTTTTGAAAATTGAGGCCATACTTGAAGATACTTCATTTGAAGATTTTGAGCTTTCGGATGCGGAAACTGTAAGAATTTTGATTGACAGGATTGTCGTAAGCACTGAGGAGGAAACGTTGAGTCGAATCGCGGATTCTGTACAAACAGCTTTTTTCGAAGGAAAGGGTGACTTATATGTAGAGCATGATGGGAAATCGAATCATTTTTGTGATCGATTTGAGTTGGACGGTATACGCTTTGACGAGCCTACCCCAAATTTTTTCAGCTTCAATAATCCATATGGGGCTTGTAAAAGATGTGAAGGTTATGGAAATGTGATCGGAATTGATGAGGATCTAGTAATTCCTGATAAGAGTAAGAGTTTATATGATAATGCAATTGCGCCATGGCGTGGTGAAAAAATGCGGGAATGGTTAAATAAATTGATCAAAAACGCGGATAAATTTAGCTTCCCTATTCATCGCCCTTTTAATGAACTGACAGAAGAGCAGCAAAGATTAATCTGGACAGGAAATAAATATTTTGAGGGATTAGATGCTTTTTTTAAGGAACTTGAAGAACAGACATTTAAAATTCAATATCGGGTAATGCTGTCCAGGTATCGTGGGAAAACGGTATGTCCAGACTGCAAAGGTTCCAGATTACGTAAGGATGCAGCTTATGTGAAAATTAATGGCAAGTCTATTATTGACGTGGTATTGATGCCTTTGGAAACTATTCTAAATTTCTTCAATCATTTGGAACTGTCTTCTAATGATGCAAAGATTGCAAAAAGACTATTGGCAGAAATCGTTAACCGAGTATTGTTCCTAAACAATGTAGGTTTAGGCTATCTGACTTTAAACAGGTTGTCCAACACCCTATCTGGAGGGGAATCTCAAAGGATCAACCTTGCAACCTCTTTAGGAAGTAGTTTGGTAGGATCTATCTATGTTTTGGATGAGCCAAGTATTGGTTTACATCCAAGAGACACTAATAAACTAATTGAAGTGCTACTTTCTTTGAGAAATGTTGGTAATACTGTTTTGGTGGTAGAACATGAGGAAGAAATGATGAAGGCTGCTGATCATATTATAGATATTGGTCCGGAAGCGGGTACCCACGGAGGAAACTTGGTATTCAGTGGTACTTACAAAGAAATTATAAAAGATAAAAACAGTCTTACCGGACGATATTTATCCGGGGCAGAAAAGATCGCAATTCCTGGTAGAAGAAGGGCTTGGAAGGACCATATTCTGATTAAGGGTGCTCGAGAGAATAACCTGAAAAATATTGATGTAAAGTTTCCTTTAGGCGTTTTCACAGTGGTGAGTGGTGTTTCAGGAAGTGGAAAAACGAGTTTAATCAAAAAAATCCTTTATCCTGCGTTGCAAAAAGCCATTGGTAATTATGCAGGTGAGCAAACAGGTGCTTATGATGGGATCTATGGTGATTATGAATTGGTGAGTCAGGTGGAAATGGTAGATCAGAATCCTATTGGAAGATCATCTAGGTCTAACCCTGTGACCTATGTCAAGGCTTGGGATGACGTCCGTGCACTGTTTTCAGCCTTGCCTGCCTCAAAAGCTGCCGGATTAAAGCCTGCGGCATTCTCCTTTAACGTAGAAGGCGGTCGATGTGATGTTTGTCAGGGAGAGGGGGAAGTGAAAATTGAAATGCAATTCATGGCTGATATCTATCTTCCTTGCGAAGCCTGTGGAGGAAGAAGGTTTAAACAGCAGGTACTCGACATCACTTATAATGAGAAAAATGTATCGGATATTTTAGATATGACCATAGATGAGGCTGTCGAGTTCTTCAAAGGAGAGCCTAAAATCTTGACTAAATTGCAGCCATTGGTGGATGTTGGCTTGGGCTATGTCCATTTAGGACAATCGTCAAATACTTTATCAGGGGGAGAAGCGCAGCGTATCAAACTTGCTTCATTTTTGATCAAAGGAAACAATGCAAACAAGACATTATTCATCTTCGATGAGCCGACTACTGGTTTGCATTTTCATGACATCAAAAAACTACTGATCGCTTTAAATACATTGATCGAACAAGGAAACACAATTTTGGTTATCGAGCATAATATGGACATGATTAAATCGGCAGATTGGATCATAGACATTGGTCCGGAAGGTGGAGATAAAGGTGGTCATGTTGTTTTTGAAGGAACCCCAGAAGAGCTCGTTGCTGCTAAATCATCATATACTGCTAAGTATTTATCAGCACACATGAAATAATTGTATCTTCGCGAATGCTATTTTTAACACTCTTTTTAGGGATAATCTTGAACATGGTTGGATATATCCCTCCGGGAAATATCAACCTAACAGTAGTTCAAATCACGATTACTCGAGGAATCAGACAAGCACTTTATTTTATTGGGGCCTTCTCTGCGATAGAAATACTTTTCACTTTTGGTGTGATGAGATTTGTACAATGGCTTTCTAGTGAGATCCAGTTGGGGAGTATTATTGATGTACTCATGGTTTTTATGTTTGGGATTCTGGGTGTTATCACCTGGAGATCAAGGAAGGAAATGCCGAAGGCTGACTATTCAAAGAAAGACAGTATAAAGTATGGAATGCTGCTTGGTGTAGTTAATCCTATGCAAATTCCATATTGGTTATTTGTGGGCACTTATCTGATTTCTAAAGAATGGATTGATATTGGTTATCTTTCATTAACTGTTTTTAGTATAGGATCTGGTATTGGTGCTGCACTTGCTTTATACGGTTTTGCTCGTTTTGCACAGTACATACAAGAAAAGTTTACTTTAAGTAGTTATGTGGTGAACAAAGGTATTGCGCTGTTGTTTTTTGCATTGTCTGCTTATCATATTGTAAAGATCATTTATATCTACGGGTTCAAATAAGGTTTTCATTTGAACCCATTGCTGCCCTTTAAATGGAACATAGTTTAAAAAACTTATGGTTTTAAAAACTCCAGATTCCATATTCTTTCAGCTCTTCTTCCGATGATCCAGAAGGAGGCTGCAAGTACGCAAAAGAAAAGTGCTTTATGCCAGCTGTCCCAGAAGTACTCAAAATAACGGGTATATAGATTGATGAAAAGAAAAGTAATACCGAATTCCCTGGCGATATCATCTCTGTATTTTAAGCCCACAAAAATGCTGATCACGCAGGCTGAAGCAGAAACAATGGCCCAATAGAACAAGCTAATTTGCTTTACGCCATACCATTCGGCTAATGTTCCGAAATTTCCAAATACGGAAAGAAGCCATAGGGAGAAAAACAAATACATCATACCGATGATATAGGTGATCTGAAAAAAGTGTCCTAAACTTCTATTGGATGAAGTTTGCGTGGCGACATGATCCGTTGAATTTTCAGCGTGATTTACAGAACTTCTAAATTCTTTTGATTGAACCTCTCGTTGATTTGAGAGCCCAGGATCTGCCGCATTTGTTTCAGTGGAAATGGGTTGTTCGTCCTTAATTCCATGGGGTGTTTTTTTTCCTGAGAAAGAGAAGTTTTTGACCGAAGTGCTGGAGCCTTTCATTAGGAAAGAAGCTGCAGTTAATACGAAACCAAAGCACACGAAGCGCAATGGATAATTCATTCCTGCAAAGTACCAGTTTCCTCTGGATAGATAGCCACTTTCCGTTCCGAACCAGGCGCCAAGGGAGATCAACATAAATGCCCATATCAATCTTGATTGAAAAATATAAGCAAGAATGCCATAGACGATTACTGCGATTAGAAGGAGCAAGGAAAAGTGCGTCCCACCGGCATGAATAGCCTTTCCTAAATAAGCAATTGTATTGGCAGTAAGCATAACTGCGGTAAATACCAGTGCTTCATTGCTAAACACCTGATGCGACTTAGTCTTCTTTCTTTTGAAACTGAGAAAATAAAGATAACCGGCAGCAATTGCTGAAAGTAGACTGATGACACCGTCAGAAGTTTCATATAAGCTTTCTAGGTATTTGAGTATTTTATTGTCTACTAGTAATGCGCCCAGGGAGATTACACCACATGCCATAGCAATCCAAAATGAATATTGTGCTAACCTCCTCCAGTCGAATTGTTTCGTTTCATAACTATTGCGTAACCTTTCCACATCAGTAGGGCTGAGTAACTTTTTCTCTTGCCAATGTTCCAGCATCTCGTCTAAAAACTCACTTTTTTCAGAATCTATTTTCATTAAAATATATTAAGCTTTTAAAAAGTATATTGCTAAAGTAAGATTATAAATGATTTATCGTATAGTGATTTCGGTTTAATATGTTGTTTTATAACAAAGGCACCTTATTTTATTTAAGTTCGTAAAATTGCAACCGTTTTTTTTGCAAAACGGACATCATTATATTCTTAATAACATTACTACATAAAAATACCCCCAGAATTTTCTAATTTCTTGGGGGTATGGTATGCTAAAATTTTGGGAGTATTGTGACTCAGTATGCTGATTTTCTAAATATTCCTGTTTAACTAAATAGCTCCGGAACTTTCTTGCTATTACCCACAATCCATACAATATCTTCATTTTCAAAGACGAGATTAGAGTCCGGATTTAATATTCGCTCTCCTTTTCTTTCAACACCGACAACCAGACCTTGAGTTTTCTCTCTGATTCCGGAGCTTCGGATACTCTGCCCATATACAGGTGAACTGCTGTTGATTACCATCTTTTGAAGCGTCATGTCCTTTTTAGGGAAGTTAGATTCGTTCATTAATTCTTCCTTTTGTCCTTCAAATAGTGGCTTTATGGCAGCCAGCTGATCATCTGTACCAATCACCAATACCTTATCATTCGGATATAATCTCTCCTCTCTTCCTGGTGTAGGAATCATGATTTTTCCACGTTCAATCAGTGCGATATTGACGCCATATTTTTCTCTGATGGACAAGTCAATTAGTGTTTTGCCTACAAGTTCTGATTCCGGAGCGACCATTAATTCGGCAAGGTGGGTATCCCAAGGCAGGATTTCTGGTTGTTCATTCTGCTTTTCACGCGCATTCAGGTTCAATAAGAACCTACTTTCCATCTTATTATAGAAACCTTGTAGTTTTCTGGAGAAGATGAACATGCCCAGTATAATCAATGCAATGGCCACCACTACGGCGATCCAATTGCTGTAGAATTGATAAATCAGAAAGCCAACAAAGAACAAGGCTAAGGAAATCCTAAGCACTTCTAAAGCGACCAATGGGCCACGTGTGTATTTCTTATTTAACCATAAATGGGAGTACGCTTTTTTCTCTATTTTTCTAATGGCCAATGCCCATAAGAACGGCGTCATTATGACTAAGGTCAAGATCAAGCTGATGATAATTCCGTTGTGACCGTTAATGATGTTTTCTGTAATAAATGGTTGCAGATACTTTGAACCCAGGAAAACAATGGCGATCAGGATAACAGAGTGTATGATGGTATTGAAAGTATAAGATTTCAATAGTACCTTCCAATCACTCATGGTGGTAATACCAGCGGTACTTGAACTGTACCTATTGATTGCCTCCACCCATTTTTTAGGTAGCGTACGTTCCAGAAAATTGTAAAAAGGTTCAGATGCCTGAATTAAATAAGGGGTGGTAAAAGTGGTAATTGCGGATACTGCTACAGCAATAGGGTAAAGGAAATCGCTGGTTACTTTTAGTGTTAGGCCAAGTGTGGCGATAATAAAAGAAAACTCTCCGATTTGAGCCAAACTCAAGCCTGTCTGTACAGACGTTTTTAAAGGCTGACCAGAAAGTAATGCGCCCATACCAGAGCTCAGGAACTTTCCTAAAATCGTTGCTACAGTAATCACTAAGATTGGGACCGCATAATCGATCAGGATACTTGGATTGATCATCATCCCTACGGACACGAAAAATATCGCTGCAAAAAGATCTTTTACTGATTTCGTCAGATGTTCAATGCGTTCTGCTTGTGTTGTTTCTGCTAAGATGGACCCCATGATAAAAGCGCCAAGGGCAGGGGAGAATCCTACTTTAACAGCCAATAATACCATCAATAAACATAAGGCGATAGAAACAATCAGCATGGTCTCATCATTCATCAGTTTCTTTGTTGCTTTCAGGAAAGTCGGCACTAAGAAAATACCACCAATGAACCACAAAATCAGGAAGAAACTAAGCTTTAGAATAGAGATTAGCATATCTGCACCGGCAAACTGCTGGCTTACGGCAAGGGTAGACAGTAATACCAATAATAAAATGGCGACTAAATCTTCTACAATCAGTACGCCGAAAACCAGTCCGGCGAACTTCTTATGTTTTACACCAAGCTCTTCAAAAGCACGTATGATGATGGTAGTAGAAGAAACAGAAAGGATACCTCCAAGAAAGATACTGTCCATGGTAGACCAGCCCATGGCCATTCCGGCAGCAAAACCAATCAACAGCATAAAGACCACTTCTACGATCGCGGTAATGGAAGCAGAACCTCCAACCTTAACCAGCTTTTTGAAACTGAATTCCAGTCCTAAGCTAAAAAGTAAAAAGATGACCCCAATTTCTGCCCAGATGGTGATGCTGGCATTGTCGGTAACAGTAGGGATAAAGTTAATATGTGGGCCAACCAATAATCCGGCAAGGATATAACCCAATACCAATGGTTGTTTTATTTTTTTAAATAGAAGGGTAGTGATCGCAGCTGCGGCAAGTATTAAACCTAAGTCGGTGATTAATACGGGTAAATGTATCATATAAAATGTGTTTTTTTAAAGTTATGAAATAATATCGATCAGATTTCGATGATTTTAAACTACCAAAAAACATGTTTAGGATACAGAAAATTGAAAATATAGGAGTATCCAAAATTCTGAAATATATGATAAGTTCTGGTTACAACCAGAGGGATATATAAAGTTTTATCCGTTCCTTTTAGATAGAACCAAGGGTTTAGGGATTGCTTTTGTACCGGATGGTTAATAAAGGAAAGGTCTTCTCGAAACACCTTCTTTAAAGAAGTCCGGTCTTTAGACAGGGGATTAAAATAATGCTTTTTGGTGTTGAAATTGGATTTGCTTACATAGGGGCTCACCTGAGTTACACCTTTTCCTTGTGCGGTTTGCAAGGAAATTACCTGGCTGAAAAAGAAAAATATAGCAGATAATAAAAGCCTCATTGAGGTAAATATAGCAAAAAAAAGCCTTTTTACCCAGTAAAAAGGCTTTTAAAATGCAACTTACTTCGTTTTTTCGAAGTAAGCAAGTGTATCTAATTTATCTTGATGCAGCTGGATTTTAAGTGTTTCTAATCCAGTAAATTTTACATCATGACGTAAAAACTCCAGGAATGTCATTGTGATATATTGGCCATAAATTTCTTTATTGAAGTCAAAAATGTTCACTTCAATATTTCTGGTCATTCCATTGATTGTTGGACGTTGTCCGATATAAGCCATTCCTTTATAAGATTCGTTGCCCATATCAATCGTAACCGCATAAATACCATCCGAAGGGATCAGTTTATAGGTTTCTTCCAGGAAAATATTAGCGGTAGGGAAGCCAATCGTACGACCAATTTTGTCGCCTTTAATCACCCTGCCATGGATAGAAAAATTATAGCCCAGGTAGTTTGCTGCCAATGCTACTTCACCATTCAGTAATGCTTTCCTGATTTTTGTAGAACTCACTCCCACGTCATCTACATCCTGCTCTGCGATTTCTTCAATTTTATAATCGAATTGTTTCGCTAACATTTCCAGTTCTTGCATCCCACCTTTACGGTCTTTTCCAAAACGATGGTCATAACCTACAATCAGCTGTTTAATGCCTATCGTGTCCACTAAAATATTCTTAATGTAATCTGTAGGGCTAAGGTTGGAAAAGTCCCGGGTAAAAGGGGTAATGATCAAATGATCAACTCCTAATTCAGAAAGTATCTTTATTTTTTCATCGATCGTATTGATCAGTTTTAAATCCTGGTTCTCCGGATCAATGATCATTCTTGGATGAGGAAAAAAGGTCAGGATCACACTCTCTCCACCGGTAGATTTTGCGAGTTCACAAAGTCTTTTGATGATCTTCTGATGCCCGTAATGTACACCATCGAAAGTTCCTATGGTGGCAACCGCATTGTCTAGTTTTTTAAACTCAGAAAGATGGTGATATGTTTTCATCAGTTTGTTTTATGATTTTTATGGTCAGGAAAGCAATTCTATTAATGTAAGGACTGGCGTTTCAATACTACACCTCCTTTGATATCGGCAATTTGTTGCTGGACAACAAAAGCATCCGGATCAATGTTTCTGATTTCCGTTTGCAGTTTCCCCATTTCCAGTTTGGTCAGTACTGTATACAGAATGTCAATGTCTTTTTTTACCCCATAACCACCTTCACCTTTATAAATTGTTACACCACGTTTCATCGTTTCAATGATGTACTCTTTAATCTCCTCACTTTTATCAGAAATGATGGTTACGCCGGTATATTGCTCCAGTCCATTCACCACAAAGTCAATGGTATTTGTGGCGGATAGGTAAGTCAAAATTGCATACATCGCTGTTTCCATGCCCAGGAATATCGCAGCAAAAGAGAATATAATGATATTCAATACCAGGATGATATTTCCTACAGTGAGCATGCTATTTCTGCTAATGTATAAAGCCAAAACCTCTGTTCCATCAATTACACAACCACCACGCATCGCCATACCAATTCCGCCACCTAGAAAGAAGCCACCAAAAAATGCGATGAGCAAAGGAACGTGAGTAACGGGTTTAAATGGGAGTACCACCAGGAAAATCGCCAATGCGATAATAGCCAATGCAGTTTTAAAAGCAAATGCTTTTCCAATTTGCTTGTAACCGAGTAGGATAAAAGGAACATTGATCAGTACAATGAGGTAGGAGAGTTTCCAGCCGGTCAGGGTACTGATCAAAAGAGAAATACCTGTGACTCCACCATCAATAAAATCGTTGGGAATCAAAAAGCTTTTTAAGCCAAAACAGGCAGAAACAACGCCACAAGTAATCAATAAGAAGTCCTTTAAGGACCTTGCATTCTTACTTTTAAGGTGGCTTTGCATAACAAATTAGATTTGTGGCGCTGTTGAAGGCGCCGGTAATTCTTTTTTACTACGTAGGTGAGCCACTAAATCGGCCACTTCATAAGCGTTTTCTAATAAGAAATTTCCACTACGAGTACGTGTTAATACAGATAGATAAGCTCCATTGTTTAAATGTTTTCCAAAATCGGAGATTAGCGACCTGATATAGGTTCCTTTACTACAAACAATCCTAAAATCAACTTCCGGAAGTGCAATACGTGTGATTTCAAATGTTGAAACCGTCACAAACCGCAAACGAAGCTCCGTTTCTTCTCCACGACGAGCCTTAACATATAAACGTTCACCATTTACTTTCACTGCAGAGTGTGCCGGTGGGTATTGCTGGATATCGCCTGTAAATGGGGCTGTTGCCGCATAAATTGCCTCCTCAGTTAAACCCTCCAAAGGGTACTCCTGATCTACAACAGTTTCCATGTCGAAAGAAGGAGTAGAAGCACCCAAGACCATGGTCCCAGTGTACTCTTTTTCTTCCGCCTGAAATGTATCAATTTGCTTGGTTAACTTTCCTGTACACAGAATCAGTAATCCGGTAGCCAAAGGATCTAGTGTACCGGCATGACCCACCTTAACTTTTAAAGGTTTTAGCGAGTTCCTGATTTTTCCAACTACATCAAAGCTGGTCCATTGATAAGGCTTATTGATGAGTAATAATTCACCCTCAGCAAAATTAAAGTCTGGAAAGGTCTTCGTATTTAAGTTATTTTCACTCTCTGTCATTGCAATACACGCTATATTTAATACGTTTTCTTGATAATATTTTGTCAGTTCGAGGGGGCAATTCCTAATGGTTGGGATACCTCATAAACAGTATTACTTCTGTTTATGAAAGCCCCATTAAATTGGAAAAAATCCCCAATCAATCTGTTTTTTGTAATTAAAGTAGAACCGTCAGGTTCCCTGAAATTACGATCAATTATAATTAAAGTACGGTTAAGTCAATTCCCGAGAAGTAAAGCGCGAGAATAACCACTCCAATAACTATTCTGTAATATCCAAAAACACGGAACCCGTGTTTAGATAAAAACCCAATGAATGATTTAATGGCAATGATCGCTACAATAAAAGCAATCAGGTTTCCAAAAAGTAACAGCTTAATATTTTCTCCATTTAACAGGTGGGCGCCTTTTAAAAGCTTATAACCTGTTGCAGCACACATCGTAGGAACGGCTAAAAAGAAAGAGAATTCTGCGGCAGCATGTCTGGTTAGTTTTTGCTGCATTCCGCCAATAATGGTGGCTGCACTTCTACTTAATCCTGGAAATACGACTGCCAATACCTGGAAACAACCAATTTTAAAGGCAGACATATTCGTAATGTCCGCTTCATGATCGATCTTAGGGTTTTTGAACATCTTATCAATAAATAGCAGTACAATACCACCTAATAATAAAATTACGGCGATAAAAATCGGACTTCCTAATTTATCATCAATAAAATCATTTAATAAATATCCGAATCCCAACGCAGGAATCACTGCAATTAGCAATTTTGCATAAAACTGCCATTTACTGAAATCAAAAAACTTTTTCCAATACAACACAACAACGGCAAGTATCGCTCCCAGTTGAATGGCAATTTCAAATAATTTAACAAATTCATCGGATCCTATTCCCATGACTGCACTTGCAATCACCATATGTCCGGTAGAAGAAACTGGCAAAAACTCCGTTAACCCCTCTATAATAGCGAGGATAAAAGCCTGTAAATAGTTCATGTAGGCGGGTTATTTTTTAAGAATGGCATAAACCCCAAAAGCAAAACCAAATAACACAGTCATCGGTGCCAATGTGGTTTTTCTGAAGTCATAAATATCAGTAGTACCCATCATTAAGATAAAGCCCAATACTACAATTGCAATGCTAATCAGTAACAATTGGTAGTTCTTTTTTGTAAAAACAAGTTCAGATTTGCTTTCCTGATTTACAGGCGCTGGTTTTTTTTCGGTCATTAGTTATAAAGGTCGTGAATTTTTAAACGTAAATATTTGCTCACTGCAAAAGCAGTACTGATCGCCGTAATAAAGATACCAATACCAACAAGGCTTAGCAATACAATACCAAATTCTGTATAATTTCTCAGAATGATGATCTCAGGAATTTCTCTTTGCGCATAATATAAAATGCCCAATAAGATTAGAATCGCGATAAATGCAGCGATTAGGCCATGTAATGCAGCTAACAAAATGAAAGGCTTGCGGATAAAATTTCTGGTTGCGCCTACTAACTGCATACTTTTGATTAAAAAGCGTTGAGAATAAATAGCCAAACGAATGGTATTATTAATCAGTGCAATAGAAATTACCAATAGGATCACTGCAAAAGCAAGGATAATCAAACCAATGGTGTTGATGTTTTTATTGACCATGTCAATTAAAGAACTCTGATAAATTACCTCTTTAACCACAGGGTTTTTTGCAATACTTGCTTTTAACTCATCAATGCTCTTATTGTTGGCATAGTCAGCCTTCAAATAAACATCTACAGTAGAAAGCAATGGGTTATACCCTAAAAAGTTCACGAAATCTTCGCCCAGATCTGTAGTCAGATTTTTGGCTGCCATCTCTTTATTTACATATTGCGTGTTTTTAATCGCTGGATTAGCATTCAACTCCTTTTGGAAAGTTAAAACGTCTGCTTCCTTAGCACCTTCGTCCACAATGATGTTCAATACGATATTTTCTTTAACGTAGTTGGAAAGATTTTTTGCATGTACTAAAATCAAACCCAACATGCCTAGCATCAACAGGACTAAAGCTATACTGAAAATCGTAGAAATATAAATGGTTTTTGTCTTCTTAGAAGCATCGCTAACTTCAAATTCTTCCATGTATGTGTTTTTATGTTGTGCGAAAATAAAAAAATATAAGCAACTAATTTAAAATTATAGCCTTTATCCCTTTTTAATCTTTAAAACTACAACGCCTGATCTGCCAAAATAGTTTAGATCTTTAGGTTTTGCCCTCCAATTTTAGCTTGAAAATCTAGACTATATACATTCTTGTGTAACATTTTTGTACCAAAAGCGCGTTTTTAGCGTTCTTTTCCTGTTGGCCGGAAGGTCGAAGATCGAAATCTTGTCATCATACCAATTCGGATTAACCGTAAAAATTTATAAATCAAACCATTCAATTGCTAAATCAATTGAAAAATAACAATTCAACCTATGAAAAAACAACTAACTTTTGCTACAATGCTGCTATTTATCATTGCTGGAATTACGACCGGATGTAAAAAAGAAAGCGGAGAATCCAGAACATTAAAAAAGAAAATCGAAGGAAAATGGTTGGTGAGTAAAATCGAATCGAAAGTAGAGGGTGGAGAAACCAAAGTCTACACCGGTCTGGCAGCTGATTTTATAGAATTTCGTAATGACGAAAATGACCAGCTTGATGTAAATATCAATGGAAAACGTAACCTCGGTTCTTACGCTGTTTTGGCAACTGATGGCCTTGAAATTTCAATACCCGGTGAACAACTAAGTTGTAATGTGACCACTGTTAATGACAGTACCCTGGAGTTTAGTGCAACCGTGGAACTGAGTAAACCTCAAGAAACCAGAAAATATTACCTACACAGATAATTCTCAAATGAGGCCAATTTTCCCTTCATAAAATCATTATGCTGGAGTAAATCATGATACCAGATTAAAATCCATTTTTTGGTAAAAGACAATAACATCCCTATTAGCTACCCTTTTGTTTTCAAAAACAATATGGGTAGCTTTTTTTATATTTGCCTTAAGCCAGATCGCTTTTGAAAATCCTCCGGCTATTATAATGACGGAAAACAGTACCAATTTTTTAAATTCTTTAGCCCGATTTCTTAACCAGGACACCATACTCCGCTATTTATTAAAATGGACGATACTCAGCATGTTGGTTGGAATTGCTGCGGGAACGCTCTCCGCTTTATTTTTAACACTTTTAAATTTAGCAACCGATTTCCGAACCGTTCATCCTCAAATTATTTACTTGTTACCATTAGCCGGATTTTTTATCGGCCTGCTCTACTATCATAAAGGAAAAACAGTAGAAAGAGGCAATAACCTGATCTTTGATACCATTCATAATCCAAAAGATGTTATCCCATTTAAAATGACCCCCTTGGTATTGTTTGGAACGATTATCACCCATTTATTTGGTGGCTCTGCCGGAAGAGAGGGCACCGCTTTACAAATGGCTGCCGCTACTGCCGACCAATTACACAAACCTTTTCAACTCCATAGTGCAGACCGTAAAATTCTGCTAATTGCAGGATTAAGTGCCGGATTTGCTGCTGTTTTTGGTACGCCTTGGGCAGGTGCGTTTTTTGGAATTGAGGTATTGCTGTTGGGTAATATCCCTCAGAAATCTATATTTCCGGCAATTGCATCCGCTTTTATTGGGGCGTACATGACGGAACTCTGGGGAGTAGGACATACCCACTACCACATCGATCTTGTCCCGGAAATTTCAATGATGGGTGTTATTTATAGCATTTTAGCGGGATTGGCCTTCAGTATTGCCGCTATCTCCTTTGTCAGGATAACAGATTTGTTTGCTGTTGTTTTCAAAAGATTGAAATATGCGCCCGTTCGTCCTGTTGTTGGAGGATTGGTCGTACTAGGAATTGTGTTGCTTTTAGGTACCTATAAGTACATTGGATTAGGAATTCCTGTCATTGTTGATGCTTTTCATCAGCCCTCGCAACTACAGGATTTTGCTTTTAAAATTCTGCTGACCGCCATCACCCTTGCCGCCGGATTTAAAGGTGGAGAAGTCACTCCCTTGTTTTTTATCGGCGCAACACTTGGTAGCGCACTCTCTATTTTTCTTCCTTTACCAGTAGGATTACTCGCCGGAATGGGCTTCGTAGCTGTTTTTGCCGGAGCAGCAAAAACGCCAATCGCCTGTTGCATCATGGCTTTCGAATTGTTCGGTATTTCCTGTGGATGGTATGTCGCTATTGCTTGCACGGTTGCTTTTCTCGCCTCCGGACACCACAGTATATACAATGCGCCAGAGAATAAATCGCCAAAACATTTGCTTTTCGGCAGACTTGGGATTTAGCCCATTTTAGCCCATTCCACCAGCTATTTTAGAAAGCGTTTCTAATCCAACCTTTATTTCCTTATTTTCGCGATATATATAAGGCATAGCTGTAATGGATTATCAATTTAAAGAAATAGAACAAAAGTGGCAAGAGTTTTGGGCTCAAAATCAAACGTTTAAAGCAGAAGATCATTCTGCAAAACCTAAATTTTATGTACTCGACATGTTTCCTTACCCTTCAGGAGCAGGTTTACATGTTGGTCACCCACTCGGTTATATTGCTTCCGATATATTTACCAGATACAAAAGGTTAAAAGGATACAATGTATTGCATCCGATGGGATACGACTCCTTCGGTTTGCCTGCAGAACAATATGCCATTCAAACTGGTCAACATCCGGCATTAACAACGGAAGTAAACATCAATACTTACAGAAGACAATTAGATCAAATCGGTTTCTCTTTTGATTGGAGTAAAGAAGTGCGTACCAGTGATCCTGAATATTATAAATGGACACAGTGGATCTTTATGCAATTGTTTAATTCCTGGTACAACAAGGAAACTGACCGCGCAGAGGACATTACCAGTTTAATTGAGAAATTTAATGTTTCCGGAAGCGCTGATGTAAAAGCAGTTTGTGATGAAGATACTAAGTCTTTCCTGCCTAGCGACTGGGCCACAATGTCCCCGGAAGAAAAACAGAGAGAATTGTTAAAATATCGCTTAACCTATCTTAGAGAAAGTACAGTGAACTGGTGCCCGGCATTGGGAACAGTATTGGCTAATGATGAGGTGATCGGTGGTTACTCAGAACGTGGTGGCCATCCGGTAGAGCAAAAGAAAATGATGCAGTGGAGCATGCGTATTTCTGCCTATGCAGAGCGATTGCTACAAGGCTTAAATACAATTGACTGGCCAGAACCGGTGAAAGAAATGCAGCGCAACTGGATTGGTAAAAGCGTGGGCGCAAGCGTTCGCTTTAAAATCGAAGACGCCGCGGAAATTTCTGGATTAACAGAAGATTTTATCGAAGTATTCACCACTCGTGTAGATACTATTTTTGGTGTTTCGTATCTGGTTTTAGCACCAGAGCATGAATTGGTCATTGCTTTAACGAAACCAGCGCAGTTGGATGGCGTTAATAACTACATCGCCCAAACTAAGAAAAAATCGGAATTGGATCGTATGTCTGATGTAAAAACCGTTTCCGGTGCTTTTACAGGTTCATATGTGATCAATCCGGTAAGCGGCGAACGTGTACAATTGTGGATTGCAGATTACGTATTGGCAGGATATGGAACAGGTGCGGTAATGGGTGTGCCAAGCGGTGATCAGCGCGATTGGTTATTTGCAACCAATTTCAATTTGCCAATTGTACAAATTCTGGATAGTCAGAAAGATATCGAAACTCAAGCTGATTCAACCAAAGAAGGTAAGTACATCAACTCAGGTTTCATCAATGGAATGACTTATGCCGAAGCTACCGAAACCTTAAATAACTGGTTGGAAGCGGAAGGAGTTGGAAAAGCAAAAATTAACTACCGCATGCGTGATGCGATCTTTGGTCGTCAGCGCTATTGGGGTGAGCCAATTCCAGTATATTTCAAAGATGGCTTGCCATACCTGATCAAGGAGGAAGAATTACCTTTATTGCTTCCGGAAATCGACAAATATTTGCCAACAGAAAGTGGTGAACCTCCTCTGGGAAGAGCCGAAAACTGGAGCTATGAGCATCAGTATGAATATGAATTGAGTACCATGCCAGGATGGGCGGGTTCCAGCTGGTACTGGTACCGTTACATGGACGCTAAAAATAAATCTGCTTTTGCTTCTGAACAGGCAATTGAATATTGGCAAGATGTGGATTTGTACATCGGAGGTTCAGAACATGCAACCGGACACCTATTGTACAGTCGCTTCTGGAATAAATTCCTGAAAGACCTTGGACATGTGAAAGTGGAAGAGCCTTTCAAAAAGCTGATCAACCAGGGGATGATCCAGGGAAGATCTAACTTCGTTTACCGTGTGGTTGATGAAGAGGGTAAAGGAACAAATACTTTAGTTTCTTACGGACTGAGGAAAGATTATAAAACTACGCCGCTTCATGTTGATGTAAATATAGTAGAGAATGAAATCTTAAATATTACTCAATTTAAAGTGTTCAGACCTGAATTTGCCGATGCAGAATTTATCCTTGAAAATGGAAAATATATCTGTGGAGTAGAGGTAGAAAAAATGTCTAAATCTAAATTCAATGTCGTAAATCCTGATGTATTGATCGCCAGTTATGGTGCCGATACCTTAAGAATGTACGAAATGTTCTTAGGTCCATTGGAGCAAAGCAAACCATGGAATACCAATGGAATTGAAGGCGTGTTTAAATTCCTACGCAAATTTTGGCGTTTATTCCATAATGATGCATGGGTATTCAATGTGAGTGATTCTGTGCCTTCAAAAGCAGAATTAAAAGCATTGCATAAAATCATTAAAAAGGTACAGGATGATGTGGAACGTTTTTCTTTCAATACTTCTGTTTCCAGTTTTATGATTGCAGTTAATGAACTGACTGAATTGAAATGTAAAAACCGTCAGGTTTTGGAAGATTTAGTAGTGGTGCTTTCTCCTTATGCGCCACATATCTGTGAAGAGCTTTGGGCAAGTCTGGGTAATGATGCAGGAAGTTTATCTTATGCGAAATATCCGGAATTCAATCCAGCATTTATGGTAGAAGATGAGTTCTCTTATCCGGTCTCTGTTAACGGTAAAACACGCTTGAACCTTAATTTAAGCCTGACACTGGAAGCTAAAGAGATTGAAGAAATCGTATTGGCAGATGAGCAGGTACAAAAATACCTGGAAGGTAAAACGCCTAAAAAAGTGATTATTGTGAAAGGTCGCATTGTAAATATCGTGATCTAATCAGAAATAAATATTTTGATTTTAAGCCCTGGACTTTTGTTCGGGGCTTTTTTGTACATATGGATTTGTGGAATGTTTGAAAAATAATTAAGGAATAATTATAATGGAATTGATGAAACAAGGAGGTTTAGTACTGATTTGGTTTGATGGGAGTCATGACTAGCTTTGCGGGGGCTTTACTCCGCCTTTACTTAACCTAGAAGCCTGTCTTGGCCCTAGCAAAGCCCTAGCAGTGCCCCGGTAGAGCTTGAGTAAATTGAAACTGTATTATGCTTGCAATCTATTCTTCAAGCCTACCTTTTACCGGTAAATAAACGCAGTTCACCGTAAAATAATTGCTAGAAGGCTAAAATCTATGGACATGAATTGTAACAATATATACCTTCGTTAGACTAATTGAAAAACAGGAAAGCGATCCGCTGGCTTGCACAACTATTCTATTAAAAAATTAAAAACTAAAATGAAAAAAATTATACTCTTATTTTTTGGTCTGGTCCTGACGATTGGGGCTAATGCACAGTTTCCAATGGCTGGTGGGACTACAAAAAAAATGGTCACCGGGAGGATATCCGCTGTTATCCTGGATTCGGTCACTAAAAAACCTATTGATTATGCTACCGTTTCCCTGATAAAAAATAAAGATAATAAATCTGTAAATGGAGCAGTAACTGATGAACGTGGAAAACTGAGCCTTTCAAATATCAATCCTGATGAATATAAGCTGTCTATCGGATTCATGGGCTACAAAACAAAAATTATGGTGGTGAAAACCACACCGGAAAGACCTGATTTAAATGTGGGGACGATTTACCTGAGCCCAACTGCAAGTAACCTGAAGGAAGTGGAAATTAGCGGTGTAGCGCCATTAATAGAAAACAAAGTTGATAAAATCGTTTACAATGCAGAGCAAGACATTACCAATGCGGGTGGTGATGCAACAGATGTGATGCGTAAAGTTCCGATGTTATCGGTTGATGTAAATGGAAATCTTCAAATGAGAGGAAGTGCAGTAAGGGTATTGATCAATGGAAAGCCGTCTGGAACGATGGCCAACAGCGTGGCTGATGCCTTAAAAATGATTCCTGCAGAGCAGATCAAAAGTGTGGAAGTAATCACCAGTCCCTCGGCAAAATATGATGCGGAAGGTTCTGGAGGTATTGTCAATATCATCACTAAGAAAAAAACTGCTGAAGGAACCAGTGGAAGTGTGAACGCCTCAGTAGGTACGCGTTCCAATAATGGCGCTTTCAACCTGAATGCTAAAACCGGACGATTGTCTCTTACCACTAGCCTGGGTGTAAATCAAGCCTATCCTCAGAATTCATTGGTGCGCTCCATGAATAGTTTAGTTGCTGCGGATGGCAGTTTGAGTACGGTATCGCAGGATGGTTACTCAAAATGGTCACGCGTAGGCTATAATGGTAGCGCAGGCTTGGACTATGATTTCAATAATTACCATAACATCAGTACGAATGTGAAAATAAATCGCTTCTCTAATGGTGGCCCGGGAAGTTCTAATGTGTTAACCAATGGTTTCCCTTCAGTAAACACAAGAGATATGGATATGGGGTTCAATAATATGGATTGGAATATCGATTATAGGAAAACAAGTAAAAGAGAAGGAGAGGAGTTCAGTGTCTCTGCACAGTTGACCACTGGAAGAAATACAAGCGATTTCAGTAATAGGACAGTATTTTCAGAAATGTATTTCCCACCTGGAGGAGGTCCGGGTGTAATGCTTCCAGATGTGATAATCGATGGTTCGAATACCGGAAAAAATAATGAATACACTTTGCAATCGGATTATGTTTATCCAATCAATAAAACGACAACTTTAGAAACCGGAATAAAAGGGATCTCAAGAAAAATCCTTAGTGCTTATGGAGAAAGCCTTCAGGATTTTGATTACGATCAGAAGGTAGGAGCTGCTTATGGGGTATTAGGCTTCAAATTGGGTAAGAATGTCACTGCCAAAGCAGGAGTAAGAGCGGAGTATACCGATATCAATGCAATATCTGGTCATAAGGATAAATTCGGTCATGATTATTTTAACGTGTTTCCTAGTGCAGTCATATCCCAAGCCTTAAAAGGAGGAAGCAGTGTTAAACTGAGTTATAACAAAAGAATTTCACGTCCGAGTTTATTCTATTTGAATCCTTTTGAAAACAAAAGTGACCAATACAATGTGATGCGCGGTAACCCGGAATTAGATCCGGAAATCACCCAAAATATGGAAATGGGTTATTCTACTTACATCAAAGGATCTGTGATCAATGCCTCTATCTTTTATCGCACCACGAAGAATGTAATTGAAAGTGCCATCTTGCCAATCCCCGGTACGGAAGCAGAAGGACAACGCTTTTTAACTACTTATCTAAACATTGGTAGAAGTCAATCTTATGGAATGAACGTATTTGCGAGTTATAATCCTAAGCCAAAATGGACTTTAATGACGAATGTTGGACTGAATACATATGAAGTGAACAATCCTGCTACTAACATCAATACAGGTACCTTTTTAAACTATACCGTTTTTGGACGTTCTGCTTATGCTTTGCCTGGCGGATGGAATACCGAAATTTGGGGGGTAGTCAATTCTCCAAAAAGAACATTCCAGGGTAAAACAGATGCCATGTATTTCTACGGTGGAGCGGTTAAAAAGGAGATCATGAAGAAAAAAGCAAGTGTCGGACTGAATGTCTTGAATCCTTTTAGTCGTGATTTAATAATCAATACTGTAAATAAAGGAAGTAATTATGAGCAAAAAAATAATATCCATTATCCACTGCGTTCATTTGGCGTTAATTTCAGCTATAACTTTGGTAAGTTGAAATTTACTCAACCTAAAAAAGGTGTGAAAAATGACGACGTGAAGAAAGAAGATCAAGGTGGAATGGGAGGCGTTCAGAACTAAACGTTAGTATAAAAAACAAATTGTATACGGAATAACAAGCTTTCCGAATATTTATTTATAACAATAAAAAGACCTTTTCCCATTCAGGAAAAGGTCTTTTTATTGCTTTTTAACGTGCTTTAAAATCATCAGATTTAGTGGGTTCAGGGGGTAGCCGCTAATGTTGTTCTGCAGCATGATCACTGACTGATCATAATATATCGGTACGATGTTGGCATAAGTCATCACCATACTGTCCATCTTTTGATAGAGCTTATACCTTTTTTGTGGATCCTTTTCGTAATAACTGCTTTCAAATAAGCGGTCATAAGTTTTATTATAATAGCCTGTGTAATTTGGTCCGTTAGGTACTTTGTTTTTGGAATAAAATACCGCCAGGTAATTTTCAGCATCGCCATAATCAGCAATCCAGGAACCTCGGAAAAAGTTAACCGCATTTTTAGACATCATATCCCTTAAACTGGCATTTGGACTCGCATCAATTTTTACTTTAATGCCAATTGCATTGAGCTCCCCCTGTATAAACTCCATCAGATCTTTGTAAGTGGTAGAAGTGCTCAGCGTAATTTGAGGCATGCCTTTTCCATTAGGAAAGCCCGTCTCAGCCAAAAGTCTGGCAGCTTTATCAGGGTCATAATGGTAACCTTTCACCACTGTACTGTCGAAACCAGGCATCCCCTCCGGTACAAATCCCGCCGTTGCAGGAATGCCAATGCTATTTCTCAGGTATTTGATCAGCTTTGGTTTGTCGATCGCGTAATTGATCGCCTGTCGCACTTTTAAATATTTTACCGGCGAGTTTTTAGCGATGATTTTTGAGGTGTCTACTAAAAAACCTAAATACTCCGTGCAGAGGTAGGGACTTTTAATCAACTGAAAATCCCCTTTGTATTTGTTGGTCATTTTTCCGCTCTTGGTCAGGATATCATCGCGATAACTTCCATCTACCTTGTCAAAAAAATCAAGGTCTTTCTTGAGGAAGTTCATGAATGCGCTTTGTTTATCACTGATGAAAGTAACTTTTACTGCATCCAGATAGGGTAATTGCTGGCCATTTTCCTTTTCCCAATATTTTTCATTTTTCAGGAATACTAAAACTTCATCTTCCTTCCAGTACTTAAATTTAAAAGGTCCGGTTCCTATCGGGTGACTACGGAAGTCTTTGCCATAATGTTCTACCACTTCTTTCGGAACTACTGAGGCATATTGTACGGTGAGTAAACTGAGAAATGGAGGGAAAGGTTTGTTCAGTTTAATTTGAAAAGTAGAGTCGTTGACTGCGATGAAATTATGCTGATCTTTGACTTTATCACTGAAAATCCAGCTCCCTGAAGAAGCTACTTTTGGATCAATTAACCGATAAAAGCTGAAGACAAAATCATTAGCCACTACTTTTCTCCCTTTTCCAGATGGAAATATAGGGTCGTCATGAAAGTAAACATCGTTTCTTAAATGAAATACATAGTCTAATCCGTCTTCAGATATTTCCCAGCTTTTCGCAATGCAGGGTAAGGTATTCAGGTTGCTGTCGATCTGCACCAAGCCATTGAAAACCTGGTTGACCATCCAAAGTGCGTTTTGATTGCGCGCAAAGGCCGGATCCAGGGAGGTTAGGTTCTGATCCAGGTTCATGTGGAAGACTTTCTTTTCCTGATCATCAGCCTTTCTGCCACAGGCTGCAAAGATAAAGAACAATAATCCGTAAAAAATATGGGCGATAATACGACGCATCGGTGTAGGAATACTAATTTTGCACAAAGTAATAAATAAATCAATATGTCTTTTTTAAATGCGGTTATAAATAAGGTGGAAGATGAAGCGTTAATTGAAATGCTTCAGGAGCGTGTGGATCTTGTCCAACATAAAATAAAATTTATGGAGAAGGTCGCAGTGGCCTGTCTGGATACCGAAAATCATTTAAACTGTGAGTTGGAAGGCGTAATTAATGATGCTGGTGGTGTTTTGCAAGCAGACCTCAACCAAGCCAGGGTAATTATTTATGTTGAAAAGGATACGAGTATGCTGGAAATGATGGGTGTTGTCCCTTCATTGCTTCAGAAAGAATGGCCTGCTGTAGAATACAACAGGGTTTATTTATTAGATGATCAGGCTGCGGCAGCTCAAAGTCCGGAAGAATTGGTGAGTTTACTGGAAGATATTGCAGAAATGCTTTATCCAGGGTACTTCGTATTCGGAAATGAAGGGAAAAGCTGGAGCAGTTTCGGCGTATAAGCCCCTTAAAATGCGATAAACTTGTCCATTTGCTGGTTGGTGAATTTTAAAGTATCTTCTTTGAAAAGCTCATCCAGCTCATTTAGTTCGGTTTTCACAATAGAAATATGAATTCTTAATGGGAGTACATTTAAGTGAAGGTAACTGCAGACCCCACCGAAATGATCAATGCCCCTGATATTGCCATATTTCCCAGAAGATAGACCCACTAAAGCGGCTTTTTTATCGTAAAAACTATCTGGAAACTGACAGGCATCAATGAAGGTTTTTAACACACCAGGGAAGCTACCATTGTATTCCGGAATGACAAACAAAAATTTGCTGGTTTTGGTCATCATTTCCTGGATGGGTTCAAAGGCCGGGCTTCTCTTTCCATACAAATCTGAAGCAATCAAATTGTCTGGCAATTGTTCCAGACTGAAGAGCTGCGTCTCTAATCCTTTTTCTAGCAGGACTTTTTGATAATATTTTGATACTTTCAGCGTATTACTTCCAGGTCTGTTTGTTCCCGATATGATGGTAATCATGTAAAAAATTGTTAATAAGATGTGTAAAACACTATATTGGTGCTATGCAGTAAGTGTCAAATTGTTTGTATCTTAGCTAATCGTTAAAATGTGCCTAAATCAATACAAAAATAGCATTTTTTATAGATTTAAATCAGGTAACAACAAGCCTTCAGTAAATAATTGGTAATTAGTAGAAAGATAAATGAGTAAAATTATTGCATTGGCAAATCAAAAAGGTGGTGTAGGTAAAACGACTTCATCTATAAACTTAGCCGCGAGTTTAGCCGTACTGGAATACAGAACTTTATTGGTGGATGCAGATCCGCAGGCTAACTCTACCTCAGGTATCGGCTTTGATCCAAGAAGTATTAAAAATAGCATCTATGAGTGTATCATCAATGATATCGAGCCGATGGATGCCATTCAGAAAACAGAAACCCCCAATTTAGATTTGCTCCCTGCACATATTGACCTGGTCGGTGCGGAAATTGAGATGATTAATCTCAATAATAGAGAGTATAAAATGAAAGCCGTATTGGAGAAGGTGAAAGATCAATACGATTTTATAATCGTGGATTGTTCCCCATCTTTAGGTTTAATTACCATCAATGCATTGACTGCTGCGGACTCGGTAATTATTCCGGTTCAATGTGAATATTTTGCATTGGAAGGATTAGGTAAGTTATTGAACACCATTAAAATTGTTCAAAATCGCTTGAATCCAGAATTGGAAATTGAAGGGATTCTTTTAACGATGTATGATGTGCGCTTGCGTTTGTCAAATCAGGTAGTAGAAGAAGTTAGAACCCATTTCCAGGACTTAGTTTTTGAAACTATCATTCAAAGAAATACACGCCTTAGTGAGGCACCTAGTTATGGTATATCTGTAATCATGCACGATGCCAATTGTAAAGGGGCGATCAACTATTTGAACCTGGCACGCGAAATCGTTCGTAAAAACGGACTGGTAACGGAAGTGCAGGATGTAAATAAAGCAATTATATAAAACTATTTTAATGACATCTTTTCAGCGAAAAACAGGTTTAGGTAAAGGATTAAGTGCGCTTTTAGATGACAGCGATTCGGTGAATCCACCGAAAAACGGAGTCAATCCTGTAAGCGAAAACAGGCAGGAAAATAGCAATAATAGCGCTATTGGACATGTCAAAATCAGTGATATTGATACCAATCCTTATCAGCCACGTACGGAGTTCGATCAGGTTGCTTTAATTGAACTTTCTGAGTCAATTAAAGTACAAGGTTTAATTCAGCCAATTACCGTTAGAAAACAAACAGGTAACCGGTTCCAGTTGATTTCAGGTGAACGTAGGTTGAGGGCTTCTAAACTAGCTGGCCTGACGGAAATTCCCGCTTATGTGCGCAATGCCAATGATCAGCAAATGCTGGAAATGGCATTGATTGAAAACATTCAGCGTGAAAATCTAAATGCCATGGAGGTCGCACTGTCTTTCCAAAGGATGCTTGAAGAATGTAACTTAAAACAGGAACAACTGGGTGAACGTGTTGGTAAAAACCGAACTACAGTGGCCAATTACCTTCGTTTGCTGAAGTTGCCACCAGAAATTCAAATCTCCATCAGAGATCAAAAGATTTCTATGGGCCATGCACGTGCATTAATCAATGTAGAAGAGGTAGAAAAACAACTTTTTATCCACCGTGAAATTATCGATAAAGGCCTTTCTGTAAGGAAAGTCGAAGAACTAGTAAGGAGTATCAATAGCTTAGATATTACTCCTAAACGTCCAAAACAATCAAATGGCGTGTCTTTTGAATACCAAAAATTGCAAAAAGACCTCACTACAAAGTTTTCTACGAAAGTGAAACTGAAAGTAGGAGAGAATGGTAAAGGTGCAATTGAAATTCCTTTCATGTCGGAAGATGACCTGAGCAGGATTTTAGAATTATTGGATTGGTAATGTCAAAGGCTTTACTCTTGTCTGGACTATTGTTTGTCGCTTCCATCGCTGTTCATGCGCAGGTAGCAACCCCCCTTAAAAAGGACAGTGCCCTGGCAAGTCCGGTTAAAAATAAAGTAGATACTTTAAAGCCCAAATATGTAAATCCTGGTAAAATTGCCGGGAGAAGGGCAATGATTCGCTCTGCGATTTTACCCGGTCTGGGTCAGATCAGAAGTGGCTTTAATCTTTATCGTGGACTAAAAGTAGCGGGTATCTATACCGGAGCTACTTTATTGACGATTTCTTATATAGATAACAATAAGAATTACCATATCTTTTTGACCGAATTGCAGGAACGGGAAAAGGCAAGGATCTATGCCGCCGCTTTGGCAGCAAATAATGGAAATCCAAACGCTCCAGGTCTGCCAGAAAAAGGGAATCCTAATGTGGAGGATTATGGACAAGTGTCCGATGCAAACCTGATTACTGCAAAAGATACCTACAGAAGAAATAAAGATGTAATCCTTTTCTCTTATGTCGGCTTATATCTTTTGAATGTTGTGGATGCCTATGTAGATGCCAGACTGAAATATTTTGATGTAGGTGATGTATCTGTTAAAATAAGGCCTGCAATGATCAATAATAATTCCATGTATGGTGGCAATACGATGTATGGATTAAATTTACCTTCCCCTGGACTTAAAGTAGCGATCGTTTTTTAAGCCTCAGAAAAAAAATATAATATTAATTGAACCAACAAAAATGAAAATAGCACTATTGGGTTATGGTAAAATGGGTCAGATTATTGAACGTTTTGCCCTGGAAAGAGGCCATGAGGTGGTCTTGAAAATCAACTCACGAAATCAAGACGAACTTAACGTAACGAATTTATCCAAAGCAGATGTTGCCATAGATTTTAGCGTTCCCGATGCAGCAATCCCTAATATTTACCTTTGTTTTGAAGCCAATGTGCCTATTGTTGTCGGTTCTACAGGTTGGTATGGACAATTGCAGGAAGTAAAAGACGCTTGTCTAAGCAGGAACAATACCTTATTGTATGGATCAAACTTCAGTATTGGGGTAAATATATTTTTCCATATCAATCAGGTTTTAGCAAAAGTTATGAATAACTTCCCCGCCTATGATGTGCAGGTAGAAGAAATTCACCATACCCAGAAACTGGATTCACCAAGTGGTACTGCAATGACTATTGCAGAAAGTATCATTGATGAACTGGATAGTAAGAAGGAATGGGTAAATGAATTGGTAGGGAGTCCTTTTGAAGATGTCGTTAAAAAAGATCAGGTACTGATCGAATCACATCGCATTGAACATGTCCCTGGAACTCATACTGTGGTGTATAGTTCTGAAGTGGATGATATTGAAATAAAACATACCGCACACAATCGTGCTGGTTTTGCTTTGGGCGCTATAGTTGCAGCGGAGTGGTTGCAAAATAAACAAGGCTTTTATAACATAGCCGATATATTTAATTTTAAATAAAAAAGTATGAATTGGAAATTCTGGCAAAAGAATAAGGATGCCAAGCCAGGTAAGAAAAAGACCAAAAGCCGCGAATGGTTCGACGCCATTTTATTTGCAGTAATCGCAGCCACCATTATCAGGGTGTTTTTTATTGAAGCCTATACGATACCTACAGCCTCCATGGAAAGGTCGCTATTGGTTGGCGATTTCTTATTTGTGAGTAAAGTGAATTACGGTGCGAGAATTCCGATGACGCCCGTTGCTTTTCCTTTTGCTCACCATACGATGCCAATTACGGGTACTAAAGCGTATTGGGAAGGCGTGAAATGGGACTTTCACAGGCTACCAGGTCTTTCTGATATCAAAAGAAATGACGTAGTGGTATTCAACTATCCACAAGGAGATACGGTTGCTGTAGAGTACCAGGATCAAGATTATTACCAAATGGTACGTTCTCTAGGTTGGAAACAAGTAAATAGTCAATTTACAATCATCAGCCGTCCGGTTGATAAAAGAGAAAATTATATCAAAAGATGTATCGGTATTGCTGGTGATACCATCAGTATGAAAAATGCTTTAGTTTACCTGAATGGTAAAGCTGATCCGTTAAAAAATACAGGTCAGATTTCCTATGAGGTGGTTTTTAAAACTACCGATGTGAATTTCAAAGTGTTTGAAGATATTGGCTTTAATGTTTCTGATGAAATTTCTGCCATGAATCAAAATACTTACCAGTTTACTGGAACTGCAGGAATGATGGATCAGGTGCGCAAACTGGATTTCGTTCAGTCTGTGCATGAAATGACCGAGCCAGCAGGTAAAAAAGATCCCGATATTTTCCCTTTTGATCCAAATAGAAATTGGAATGTAGATAATTTCGGGCCAATCATTATTCCTAAAAAAGGCTGGACAGTTAAATTGGATAGCGCAACAATGCCACTTTATGAAAGAAGTATCCGTATTTATGAAGGTAATAAAGTAGAAAAATCAGGTAAAGGCTGGTTGATCAACGGTGTTGCTGCGGATAGCTATACTTTTAAAATGAATTACTATTGGATGATGGGTGATAATCGTCATAGGTCTGCCGATTCTCGCTACTGGGGTTTTGTACCAGAAGATCATATCGTTGGAAAAGCATTGTTCATCTGGATGAGCTATGATACCAACGGATCTTTCTTTAGTAAGATTAGATGGAATAGATTATTCAGAGGAATTAATTAAGATAATTACTATTTGTTGAAGGCTGGCGTTTTACGCCAGCCTTTTTTTGTTGGTCATTTTTTTTTGGTAAAAATGCCATTTCATTAGCGCTAGCGCATAAATCTTAGTGTGTTTTATTTATAAGCATCGTATACTTAAAAAATAATTTAAAAAGAATTGTGGTTTTATGGTAATTTAATTTTAAGTTTGGGTAACTAAATTATAAACTTGTGACCGCCAGTATTAAGAAATACCATCAGTTACGGACGGATGTGATCAAACACTTGTATTACAGTAAGCATTTAACGCTTACTGAATTAAGTCGTTTGACGCATAAAAGTCTGCCGTTAATCACCAACGTGGTGAATGACCTGGTAGAAGATGGATATATTTTGGAGCATGGCTTGGCGCCCTCTACCGGTGGCCGAAGAGCATTAACCTTTCTTCTGAACCAAAAGAAGCAAAGATATATTGTTGCAGTGGCAATGGATCAATTGGTCACTCAAGTCGTAATTTATGATTTATTGAACCAGGTCCAAATGTTACCTGAATTGTTGAAATTCAATCTCAATGCCGCTGATGCATCACTTAATCAAACTTTAATAAGCTTTCTTAAAGATTACATTTCCCGTTCAGGTATTCTTCCTGAGCAGATTTTGGGGATTGGTATCGGAATGCCTGGTTTTGTAAATACCGCAGAAGGGATCAATTATACTTTTTTTGAAGTAAAAGGTGGTGGAAATTTAAGAACTTACTTAACTAAAGCACTCAATTTACCTGTATTTATCGACAATGATTCCAGCCTGATCGCACTGGCAGAACTGAAATTTGGTGCCGGAAAGGACCTGAAGGATGTGATGGTCGTGAATATAGGTTGGGGAATTGGTCTGGGTATGATCATTAACGGAAGCTTGTTTAGGGGACACAGCGGATACGCAGGGGAGTTTAGCCACATTCCCTTATCACAGAGTAATAAATTGTGCTCTTGTGGGAAACGTGGATGTCTGGAAGTCGATACCTCTTTGCTGGTATTGGTGGAAAGGGCAAAATCGAAAATCGCTGAGGGATTTAATTCCAGTTTAGAGCATCTTTTTCTGGACGACAGCAAATTACATGGGGATCATTTTTTGGAAGCGGCAAAGGCAGGGGATCCTTTAGCTGTTTCTATTCTCGCAGACGCCGCTTTTCTAATAGGAAAAGGTCTGGCTACTTTAATTCATATCATTAATCCCAAATTAATTGTGTTAGGGGGCAGGGGAGCCACCGCAGGAAAAATGATGATGGCGCCTATTCAACAGGCCATTCATGAATTTTGTATCCCGCGACTGGCAGAACACACCGAGATTAAAGTATCTGAATTGGGTACTGAATCCGGACTTTTAGGTGCCGCAACGCTTGTTATAGAGAACTGTAATTTTAATTAAATATAAAGGAAGCTTTTTAGTCTAGGGATAAGCTAAAAGCTTTTAAGTGCAACAGGAGTACCAATAATTAACCTAAATTTTAACAACTAAATCTTTACAAGATGAAACAGATGTACTTAAAGTGTATGGCCGTTTTGTTATTAAGCGTAATAACAATAACTGCTTATGCGCAACAAAAAGTTACCGGTACGGTAACGGAAAAATCAGGGCAGCCCATCCCTGGCGTAAGTGTAACAGAAAAGGGCTCAAAAAATGGAACTTCAACTAATGCAGATGGAAAGTTTAGCATTTCTGTAAAGAAAGGCGCAACATTAGTGTTTTCTTCTGTAGGCTTAGGTACTAAAGAAGTAAATGTAGGAAATAACGCAAGCCTTGGAAATGTGGTGCTTGAGGATGATGCAAATGCCCTGAATGAAGTTGTAGTAACGGCCTTAGGTATCAAAAGAGAAAAGAAATCTTTAGGATATGCGATGCAGGAACTTAAAGGGGAAACTTTGGTAGATGCTAGAGAACCTAACCTGGTAAACGCCTTGTCAGGTAAGGTTGCTGGTTTGCAAATTACCCGTTCTAGTAGCGGCCCGACTGGTTCATCCAAAATTACGTTAAGAGGTAACAACTCACTTACGGGTGAGAACCAACCCTTAATTGTGGTAGACGGTGTACCTATGGATAACTTTACAGGTGCTAAAAATAATGATTTTTCTAATCCTAGTTTGGATATGGGTAGCGGTTTAGCCGATATCAATCCGGAAGATATCGAAAGCATGTCGGTTCTAAAAGGCCCAACGGCTTCCGCCCTTTATGGATCAAGAGCAGGTAATGGTGTGATCTTAATTACCACAAAATCAGGTAAAGCACAAGCTGGTCTTGGAATCACAGTTACTTCCTCTTTGGGAATTGAAAGTGTTTTTACTGGTCCTAATTTGCAAAATTCATTCGGACAAGGAGAAAATAGCATTTATAAAAATATCTCAAACGCAAGTTGGGGACCTCACATTGAAGGGCAACTGGTTACAAAATGGAATGGTGAGCAAGTGCCACTTCAAAGTTTTGATAACATAGGGAATTATTTTCAAAATGGTATTTCATTAAACAACGGGATTTCATTCCAGCAACAATACAAAGGAACGTCTATTTATACTTCCCTAAATCGTGCTGACGATAAAAGTGTTATTCCTGGTGTTAAATTGACCAGAACAAATTTAACAGCAAGAGCCGTGAGTAAATTTGGAAAGGACGATCGTTGGACAACAGATACTAAAGTTCAGTACATCAATAGCAACGCAGAAAATAGACCTTTATTAGGTTCAAGAAGTGAAAATGCTTTTGCCGCAATTTATAACTTGCCAAGATCAATGGATATCCGTGATTTTAGTGCTGCCAAAAAAGCAGACGGCAATATGTTGTGGTACGGCGGAGGTAATCAGATCAACCCTTAC
Organism: Pedobacter gandavensis; assembly: GCF_014172405.1. Classification (GTDB taxonomy): domain Bacteria; phylum Bacteroidota; class Bacteroidia; order Sphingobacteriales; family Sphingobacteriaceae; genus Pedobacter; species Pedobacter gandavensis. The sequence continues at coordinate 32,150 of NZ_WNXC01000011.1, forward strand.
TGGGCACGTCAATATAACTTGAATCAGGATATTAGAGATCGTTTCTTAATGAACGGATCATTGAAATATCAATTCAATAACTGGTTAACTGCAGAAGTAAAAGGTGGTGCGGATATGTATACGACCAACACGGAGACTAAAGTGTATGGCGGTAGTCCAATTGTTTCTACAGGAAGATACGGTGCAGGTAAGAACGTTTTCACTGAAACAAATTTCAGTACTTTAATTACTGCTAAACAAGATAATTTATTCAGCAAAGTTGGTGGTGCAATGACCTTGGGTGGAAATCTAATGTCAAGTAAAGCTTCTGGCTTAGCGGCAAACTCAGGTGAATTGGTTGTGCCAGACTTTTTCTCGTTAAACAACGGTGTAAACAGAGCAACCATAGAAGAAGACTTCAGAACAAAAAAGATCAACTCGGTATATGGATCAGGTCAGCTTAATTGGGATCAGTATTTATTCCTGGATGTGACCTTTAGAAATGACTGGACTACTACTTTGAACAGCAATAACCGTTCTTATTTCTATCCTTCTGTGAGTACCTCTTTCGTTTTTTCTGACATGATTACTAAAACAGGTGGAACATTGCCTTCTTGGATGAGCTACGGTAAAGTGAGAGCTTCTTATGCTGAGGTAGGTAATGATCTTGATGCTTATAAGCTATACAATACGTATACCATCAGTAAGGATCCAAACGGAAATACGACAGCTTCAAGAAATAAAGTTTTAAATGATCCCAATGTAAAAAGCGAGTTGATTAAAGCATTTGAAGTAGGTGCGGAGATGAGATTTTTCGATAGTAAGTTTGGTTTTGATATTGCTTATTATAAATCAAATGCAACCAGACAACTACTGGAAATCTCGATGGACCCTCTGAGTGGTTATGAGAAAAGAAGGGTAAATGCTGGTGATATTCAAAATACTGGATTTGAAGCAATGTTAGATGCAAGAATGATGTCAAATCAAAATGGTTTGAACTGGAATATGTTGCTAAACTTCTCAAGAAATAACAATACAGTTAAAGAAATAACTCCTGATGTTCGTGAATATCAATTAGGTGGCTATGATGATGTATATGTTTTAGCGGTAACCAATCAAAAATATGGAGAGATTTATGGAAGTAAATACCTTAGAGTAGAAGATGCTTCCAGCCCTTTTAATGGTCAATTGATTCTTGATGCAGATGGTTTGCCTCAAAGAGGTGCACAAAAAACAAGACTTGGAAATCAGCAGGCAAACGCTTTACTAGGTTTAACCAATAGTTTTGCTTACAAAGGATTTGGATTGTCATTCCTTGTAGATGCCCGTTTCGGTGGTCAAATTTTTTCTGGAACCAATGCTGCAATGCAGGAGAACGGAACTGCAGCAATTACAGCTCCTAATGGTTTAAGAGAGCAAATGGTAGTGGGTGGTGTGATCTTAAATGGTGGCCAATATGTTCAGAATAGTATTCCGGTAACTCCAGAAAGATATTGGGCTAAAGTTCATAGCTATGGAAACCTTGGAATCGGGGAAGAAAACATCTATAGTGCAACTAATATTCGCTTAAGAAATGTTCAGTTAAACTATACTATTCCAACCAAATTCCTTTCTAAAACACCTATTCAACGTGCAAAAATTGGTGTGTCCTGCAATAATGTATGGTTAATTTCAGGTGATATGAATGGCATTGACCCGGAGTCTGTATACGCTACAAAGGGCAATGCTACTGGATTTGAAAATTTCAGCGCGCCAACTACACGTACATTCTTATTCAACTTAACACTGGGCTTCTAATTTTTTTAACAAAGGAAATTTCCTTTATAAATCAAGATTCTGATGAAAACAATTATAAAAACTTCATGCATGCTTTTAACAACAACGTTGTTATTGGGATCATGTAAAAAATTCGAACAAATCAATGTGGATCCTTATGCTGCTACTGCTGAACAGGCGCAAACTGAGTATTTCCTTAACGGTTCTATTATTGGCGCCCAGATGAACCCGGATGTAGCAGAACGCTCGTTCGTGCTTTATTGGAAAACTGCAGGACACCAACATAGTAATGGCGGAATTTCTTCAGGTAGCTATAATGACGGCTGGACCAGTGCTTATTATGATAAGGTCTCTGCATGGTTAAATAGTGCCAATACGGCAATCCAAATTGGTGAGGGACAAATTGCCAATGGAACAGCAAAAGCTTATACCCCCAACCTGGTACAAGTGGCAAGAATCTGGAGAGCTTATTTAATGAGTGAATTGTCTGATAATTTTGGACCAATTCCTGCCAAAGCATTTAGTGGGGTTAACCCGGAGTTCTCAGATGTAAAAACCATCTATTATTACCTGTTGACGGAACTAAAGGAAGCAAGTGCTAAGCTTGATTTAACTGTTGCAAACACGGATGCATTGAAAAAACTAGATCCTGCTTATGCGTATGATTATGCAAAATGGAGAAAGTATGCAAATTCTATGCGTATGCGTTTGGCAATGAGGTTATCTGAAGTAGATCCTGCAAAAGCTAAAGCTGAATTTGAACTGGCTGTATCAGGAAGTGATTTCATTAAATCAACAGATGAGACTTTCCAAGTTCAGGAGAGACCAGGATGGGATGACCTTACTGGGGTAATGAGTAGAGAGTGGAATCCACAGTTTATCTCGGCATCGTTAAATAATATTTATTTAGGTCTTGGTGGAATTAAGTCAGAAACTCAGCTTGGCGCGAGTTATCAGCCATCTATTAAACCAGCAAATTACCTGGGCTTAAAATTTGACGATCACTTTACCTCTAAAACAAATAACCCATCTGCTGGATATTGGTTTGACGGTCTTCCAAATGTTATTGATCCACGTGCCTATAAAACGTTTATCATTCCAGGTGACTTCAGTAATCCTAATTTTAACTCTTATCCATCTTGGACTACTGATGCTAAAACGACGACGAGAAATCTATTCAGTGCAACAAATGAAGTGGTAAAAGTAATTGAGGCTAAAAATACCTGGAATGCTTCCAATACTGGCGATTGGGGTGCAAAAGGAACCAAAAATGAGGTGAGAGCCTATGAAGGTACGATGCCGCGTCTGTCTAACCAATTCAGAGCAAGTACTAGCAAACGTATTTTCTTTGCACCATGGGAAACTTATTTCTTGCTTGCCGAAGCAGCTGAACGCGGATGGGTAACCCCATTGGGCGGAAAGGCAGCATATGAGGCTGGTATACAATCTAGTTTTGAATATTGGGGTGTAAGCAATTCTATCGGTAGTTATTTGACATCCGAAGACTTCAATAGAGTAGGTACTTCTGTAAGCTGGGATCACGTAACTGAACCTAGTTCAAGCCATGCTATGAATTATATTGATGGATATACCAACGTAGCGGGGGTTGCTAACGTATTGTATCCGGTAAATAATTTATATAAAAATGGTACGGTTAAAAATGACCACTTAACAAAAATCATTACCCAGAAGTTTATTGCTCAAACTCCTTGGCTTCCATTAGAAGCTTGGAATGACCAAAGACGCTTAGGCTTGCCTTTCTTTGAAAATCCGGCGATCGAAAATGTCTTGCCTAATTTACCAGCCTTAAACAATAGTAATTATATGACAAGTAACATTAAGTTCTTCCCTCAACGTTTGAGATACCCTTCAAGTTTGCAATCGACAAACAATCCAGGTTACCTACAAGCAGTGACCGCTTTAGGTGGACCTGATGAAGTATTGACTCCATTATGGTGGGCTAAAAAGAACTAGTTTTTCTTTTTGATAAAAAAAACCTGCTGATCTGATCAGCAGGTTTTTTTTTACCTATAAATGAGTGTTGATACTTAGGATAATCCTTCAATCCCAAGTTTTTCTGCCAGTTCGTTCAGATCTTTGACAACAACATCAATGATTGGAATTCCCTGGACCTTACGTTCCTGCTCGAAAGCATATTCCGGCTCTCCAGGGATAATCACTTTTTGATCTTCTTTTATGGTCTTGGCAGATTGAAAACGTTCAATCCAGTTGTCCAAATGGTCTTTGAAATCTGCTGCGGGACGGAAGCCATCAATGCGCATGGCACCAAAGAAATGTCCGATACCTTCGCCAACAGGGTTTGCAGAAGGTTCTAAAAAAGCCACAAAAGGAGGAACCCATGGGCCGTAATTTGCGCCAGAGAGCACAGCAGATAAGATGTCCACTGTGGCACTTAAGCCATAACCTTTATGACTGCCATGGTCTTTATCGCTTCCTAATGGCAAAAGAGAACCACCATCTTTCAATTGATGTGGATTTGTAGAACTTTTTCCATCTTTATCTTGTACCCAGCCTTCAGGAATCGGTAGATTGGCCCTTTGCGCAATCTCTAATTTCCCATTTGCTGCTGCTGCGGTAGCCATGTCCACCACTACAGGAGGATATTTTCCAGCGGGAAAAGCATAGCACATCGGGTTGGTTCCCAATAATCTTTCATTGGCATAAGTAGGAGCAACCAGCGGACTCGCATTGGTCATGCTCACACCGATCATGTCTTGTTCTACCGCCATTAAAGCATGGTATCCGGCAATTCCAAAATGATTAGAGTTTTTCACGGCTACCCATCCACTACCATAGGTCTTCGCTTTTTCAATAGCTACTTTCATTGCAAAAGGAGCTACAACCAATCCTAATCCGGCATCTCCATCCACGGTAGCCGTTGTTGGAGTTTCATGAACCACACGAATATTTGGTGTAGCATTGATGCGTTCTTTTTCCCATAATCTAACATAGCCACTTAACCTGGCTACACCATGGGAGTCTATTCCACGTAAATCGGATTTTAGCAAAACATCTGCTGCCAATTGTGCATCCGCTATAGGGCATCCCATTTTTAGGAATACGCTTTCCGTAAATTGACGTAAACTTTGTTCGGTAAAAGTGTGAAAAATCATTCTTATGAAGCAAATAGAACCGTAAACTGGTGGTCCAATGGTTTGAAATTTAAAATCAGGGAATCAATAAACTCTTCACCATAGGCTACATACAAGGGGGCAATATTTAATACACGTTCCTGAAGTACACCTGTTGGGAAAAGTTTCCCTTTTAAATTGTCAATCTGTGACAAGGAAGTATCATGCTTACGCTTTTCAGCCCTTAACATTTTCTTCTCCAAATTGACAATCAGTTTTAAAGCCTTTGTCTTAGCGGCGTCAGCCGATTCAGAAAGGGTTTTATCGATCTTGTAAGCATTGAGCTTGATTTGATCGAATATAGCACTCAAGCTGCGCTGTTCATCGCCTAATGTGAGCTGTAAATTGACATGGGCCTTGATCCAGTCATTTTTAAGTGTTTCTGGTTTTTTAAAAAGGTCTTTATGGCTGATACCGAGAATTTGCATTTTCAGCTCAGCGCGTTTGTCGATCACCAAGGCCGAATTTCTAAGTAATAGCACCGGGAAATCTACCTGATAATAATCGAAATTGGTTTTTAATTGCAGCCAGTAAGTCAACTCTGCACCACCTCCGATGTAAGCTAAATTTGGCAGGATTACTTCCTGATATACCGGTCGCATGACTACATTCGGACTAAAGCGTTCTGGAAAATCTGTAATTTCTTTTTTCAATTCAGCTTCGGAAAACTGGATATCCGTATTCATGACCTTATACACCTCGTTTTCTTTTACAATGCGTTCCCTCAATTGGTCTGTCATGTAAAAGAAGTTGATTTCTCGGGGATTTACCTGGGTCTTATAACCTTTAGCTTCTAATGCTGCATTGCTTTCAGAAATCTGTTCAAAGCTATGCTGACCGATAATATCGGCTTCAATAATCGCTGCAAATTCCTTTTTTAATAGAGGCTCATCAGCATCTACACATACTAATCCATACTTTCCAAACAAACCGTTTACCAACGCTCTTGTGGCATCAGAAAGTTTTTCATGTTGAGTATAGGCATTTTCCACCAACTGGGCCAGTTGTAAGCCATTCTCGGTAATGCCGAGATAACCTTTATAAGCCAATAGGGTTTCAGTAATGTCTTTAGTGCTTAATCGTCCGGTTGCCCCAAGCGCTTTTTTATTCCAGCTGAGTTTTTTATCCTCAATTTTCACATGATTGATCTCTTCGAAATCATGGTCTTCCGTAGCCATCCAATACACAGGCACAAAGTTTTTATTTGGAAATTTCTCCTTTAACTCTTTTGCAAGGTTAATGGCAGTCACAATTTTATAAATGAAATAAAGTGGGCCGCTGAAGATATTAAGCTGATGACCGGTGGTAATGGTATAAGTCCGGTCATCAGCTAGTAGCTGTATATTTTGTTCCACTAAGGCGGGAGCCTGAATGGTAGCATATTGCTTTTTAAGGATCTGGGTCAATGTAGACCGGTTTCCTTTAAAATTACGGTTCGCGATGGCTTCAGCAAAGCCTTCAAAATCCGGTGTGTACTTGTAAAAAGTACTTAACTGATCCTTTCCGTCGATGTAATCCAGTACAGCGGAGGAGAAGGCATTGGTTTCCTGGTAAGAGATGTATTTGGCCTGCATTGCTACGAATTTAAGTTAATAAACCAGAAGTCAATACATCACAAATTTATTTTACAATTTGTCCATATAGATCGAAATCTTCTGCTCTGTCAATCTTTACATTTACAAAGCTTCCATTCGCTGCATAACCTGTTGTAGCATCAATTAAAACCTCATTGTCAACCTCTGGAGAGTCAAATTCAGTTCTGCCGATAAAGAAGTCACCTTCTTTTCTATCTACCAGTACTTTATAAGTATGACCGATTTTTTCTTGGTTAATCTCATAAGAAATACCTTGTTGTAATTCCATAATGGCATCTACACGCTCCTGTTTTACTTCTGCAGGAACATCATCAACCAGGTCATGGGCATGAGTTTTTTCTTCATGAGAATAAGTGAAACAACCTAATCTATCGAACCTGGTTTCTTCCACCCAGCTCAACATCTCTTCGAAATCAGCTTCAGTTTCTCCAGGGTAACCACAAATTAATGTAGTACGCATAGCGATATTAGGTACTTTATCTCTGATCTGGTTCACAATATCAATGGTCTTTTGTTTGGTAATACCACGACGCATAGATTTCAACATATTATCTGTGATGTGCTGTAATGGCATATCCAAATATTTACAAATGTTATCACGCTCGTTCATCGCATCTAAAATTTCCATAGGGAAACCTGACGGATAGGCATACTGTAATCTGATCCATTCGATTCCATTTACATCTGAAAGACGTCTTAACAACTCATCCAGGTTACGTTTTCCGTAAATGTCTAAACCGTAATAAGTCAAATCCTGTGCAATAAGAATCAGTTCTTTTGTGCCGTTAGCAGCTAGAATTTTTGCTTCATTCACCAATTCATTCATATCTCTGGAAACGTGTTTTCCACGCATCAAAGGAATGGCACAGAAAGAGCATGGGCGATTACAGCCTTCTGCAATTTTGAAATAAGCGAAGTGAGAAGGAGTGGTTAATAACCTTTCTCCAATCAGCTCATGCTTATAGTTCGCACCTAATGAATGTAAAATGTTATTCAAATCGTTGGTGCCAAAGAAAGCATCCACATTCGTGATTTCGGATTCCAATTCCGGCTTATATCTTTCAGATAAGCAACCAGTCACAATTACTTTGGAAATTTTCCCAGCTTCTTTAAGCTCACTATACTGTAAGATGGTATCAATTGATTCTTGCTTGGCATTGTCGATAAAACCGCAGGTATTGATGACTACAATATCATCTTTCCCCATTTTATCTGATTCATGGACCACATCCATGCTATTGCCACGAAGCTGACCCATTAAAACTTCTGAATCGTAAAGGTTTTTGGAACAACCCAAAGTAATTACATTGATTTTAGGTTTTTTAACAGGAATGATTTTAGATGTGGTTTTTGTATTCATGATTTTTTATTTGGAGTAGAATTCTTCTGTTGAACTAAAAATTAGTTAAACAAGCTGTCTACAAATGCTTTTTTGTCAAATAATTGAAGGTCGTTTACGCTCTCGCCAACACCTATATATTTTACCGGAATTTTAAACTGATCAGAGATCCCAATCACGACACCACCTTTTGCGGTACCATCCAGTTTGGTAATGGCCAATGCATTTACGTCGGTTGCCTCAGTAAACTGCTTGCATTGTTCAAAGGCATTTTGCCCTGTTGAACCATCCAATACCAATAATATTTCATGTGGTGCAGAAGGGATTACCTTTTCCATCACATTTTTGATTTTGCCCAATTCATTCATCAGGCCGATTTTATTGTGTAAACGTCCGGCAGTATCAATGATCACTACATCTTCACCATTCGCAACAGCAGATTGCAAAGTGTCGTAAGCAACAGAAGCAGGATCTGAACCCATTGCTTGTGCAACTACACGCACACCAACACGTTCTCCCCAAAGTTTGATTTGTTCCACAGCTGCTGCTCTGAAAGTATCGGCTGCGCCTAAAACTACGCTCAGTCCTTCTGCTTTGAGTTTATGTGCAAGCTTGCCAATGGTGGTCGTTTTACCTACACCATTTACACCAACAACCATAATTACATAAGGCTTATGTTGTCCGTATTCAAATTTGCGGAAATCATTGCTGTTGTTTTCAGAAAGCATCAATTGTATTTCATCACGCAACAGGCGATGCAATTCTGAAGTCGATAAATACTTGTCCTTAGCTACACGAGCTTGTATGCGGTCAATAATTTTTAAGGTGGTAGTCACACCAACATCGGAAGTCACTAAAACCTCCTCAAGATTATCGAGCACATCATCATCAACTGTCGATTTACCCGCAACGGCCTTTGTGATTTTACTCAAAAAGCCCTCTTTAGTTTTCTCTAAACCCTTGTCTAGCGCTTCCTGCGCCTCGGGAGCAGTTTCCTTTTTCTTGAAAAAATCAAATAAACCCATACAATGTCTAACTAAACAAAAAAAGCCCTCCCATTTAAAAGGGACGGCTTTAATATAATTAAATATTAAAATTATTTTTTGGATGCAATAGCATCTTGAACGTGATCGTTGTGAACAATAACTTCTTTGAAAGAATAAGCACCAGTTCTTGGTGATTTAGTCATTGTAATAACTTTCGAATATTCTTTACCTTTTCCCGTTTTAAGGGTTGCAACTACCTTTTTTGCCATGATCTAAATAGATTGTATTTAGTTAAATACTAAATGTATTACTTAATTTCTTTATGTACAGTTACCTTTTTCAAAACTGGGTTGAATTTTTTCAATTCTAATCTCTCAGTAGTGTTTTTACGGTTTTTAGTAGAGATATATCTAGACATACCAGGCATGCCACTAGTTTTATGCTCCGTACACTCTAGAATAACTTGTACTCTGTTACCTTTTTTTGCCATTTTATTAATCTTAAGGTTGATTCACATCAACCAATGTTATTTACAAATATCCTTTTTTCATGAAGCGACTGATCGCCTCAGTAATACCAATTTTATTAATGGTTTTGATAGCTGAAGTAGAAACTTTCAGTGTTATCCAACGATCCTCATCAGGAATATAAAATTTCTGAAGTTGTAAGTTGGGATAAAACTTACGCTTAGTTTTAACGTTTGAGTGAGAAACATTAAAACCTGTCATTGCCATTTTTCCGGTTAAATCACAAACTCTAGACATGCCTTTAAATATAGTGTTAATTATGTTTTCTTAATTTTTTTAAGAGTGTGCAAATATCAATAAAATATTTGTAATCATCAAGTAGGTATCTAAAATATTTTGAATTTATTTACAGCGTGTTACGGACTGCTGCCCAGATCCCTACCGTGGATGCTCTCGGGGCGCAATATACAACAATTATACGGATTACAAGGCCACAGATTCTTCTAAATCACCCAACAGGTTTTCAAATTGTAAGACAAATCTCCTCAAATCATTAATATAATGTGTCAGTTCCGGCTTTTCATCTGTTTTCAATTGTGCCAACCAAACCGATTTATATTCTTCCATATGATATAAAGTAGGGGTAATACCATAGGCTGGCTGAACAATCTGGAGATCAGGATGCAATACTTCATGTAAGATGAGGTTATTTATTCCCGGAAGTTCAATGGCTTTCATCATAGATACAATCGTTAGCGGAATCCTAACCTGATAAATTTCTTCTAGCGTAGTCCTCATTTCTTGATGCGCGGTATGATCAGGGTCAATATTCCATATTAAGGATTCTGTCTGGTAATATTGGTTCGCCAGTTCTGCCCTTCTTAAAATTCCTGCAATCTGATCGTATAACTGTTTGCTCATGGTTTGCGATTAGGTATTAGAGCATAGACAATTAATACCGCCTTTTAGTTTAATTTCTTAAATAATATATCTGCTCGCAACTTGTAAGGATAAATGAATTGGAATGCCAAATAAATAATAAGAGAATCTGAATAAAATGTAACTTGAGCAAGTTTTATAGGGGATATTAATATTGTTAACATTTTGGGGGAGTGCAAACGAGTATTGAAAATCAGGATTTATTAGAGAAGGTAGCTTCAGGGGACTGGGAAGCATTTGCTGCGCTATATAATACCTATGTGCCTAAACTTTATCGTTTTATTTATCCATTTGCCAATCAGAATAAAGAAGATACAGAAGAAGTTATTCAGGATGTATTCCTTAAAGTATGGATGCGGAAAGAAAAGATTGCAGAACTGCGGTCTTTTGAATCCTATCTTTTTAAAATGGCGAAAAATCAGCTGCTGGATCAACGGGGGCGTCAGAGTTCACAGCTACGCCTGATCACTAAGGTAGGGAATGATGCCTGTAAGGAGCTAGCCTCCGTCCATGATCAATTGGTATATGATGAGTATTATAAAATAGCAAAGCAGGCACTACAGGATTTATCTCCGCAAAGGCGTAGGATTTTTGACATGCGCATGGAAGAGGAGATGTCTATAGATGAAATAGCTAAAGCGCTGAACATTTCTACATCTGCCGTAAAGAAGCAACTTTACGAAGCCATTCATACCATTAAAAAGGAGCTGCGTCATAAAACCGGCTGGCCTTTGTTATGCTGGTTTATTTTTATTCTTTCATAGTCTTTTTCAGTTAGCGTTTTATTTTAATAAATCTTCTGAAAAGGAGGTGTACTTTTTTCAATCGGCTCCGTCTTACAGGTAATCGAAGACATGGAAAGGCAGGATATAGAAAATATTTTAGATAAATTCTCAAAAGGAATTGCTTCAGAAACCGAACACCAGGTATTTAATGAATATCTGGCGGAACTGGATGATGATGCTTATGAAATACTGCTTATGGCGTATCAGGATAAGCTTACTGATGAGCTCAAATATGAGCTTCCTGATCCTCTTTTATTGGGTAAAATTAAAGAGAAAGCCCTTCCTAAAGCAGTAAAACGATATAAATTGAAAACAATTTATGGCTATGCAGCGGCTGCAATTCTGCTTATTAGTTTATCTGTAACGATGTTTCTGAACCAGGATATTCCGCATGAAATACCTGTGCAATATGGCAAGCATCAGGAGTACGCGATAAAAGCACCGGAAAATAAGGCCGTCCTGACCCTCGCTAATGGTACCGAAATCAGTCTTACTGATGCTGCAAATGGGAAGATTGCAGAGCAATCAGGAGTAAGAATTACTAAGACTTCCGATGGGCAATTGATCTATGATATAGCTGCGGGGAAGGAAACCGATGCTTCAAACCATAGAAAAACAGGTCAATCTGCATACAATAGCATTTCCACTCCTGCAGGGAGCAAATATCAGATTAACCTTCCAGATGGAACCAGAGTCTGGTTAAATGCCATGTCCAGCATAAAATATGCGCCACAGTTTATGGGTAAAGAAAGGTTGGTTATCCTAACCGGTGAAGCCTATTTTGAAGTGGCAAAACATGAAGGTGTACCTTTTAAAGTAAGCAGCAGAGGGCAAGTCGTGGAAGTGATGGGAACACATTTTAACATCAATGCCTACCAGAATGAACCCGCAGTAAAAACTACACTCGCAGAAGGAAGTGTACTGGTGAATATGGAACCAGACATTAAAAAGCAAGCATACACAAACCAGAAGAGACTCGTTCCCGGGGAACAATCCGTTTTAGAAAATGGAGCGTTGAACGTAAAGAAAGTTGACCTGCAAGAAGTCCTCGCCTGGAAAGATGGCTATTTTTCTGTAGATGATGACCTGAAAACCATCATGAGAAACATCGAAAGGGTGTATAACGTAGAGGTTGTCTATCAAGGAGAAATAGAAAATGTAGAACTCGGAGGAATCGTTTCAAAGTCAAGAAGCCTCGCCGATATCCTCAATGTATTAGAATCAACAGAAAAATTCCGATTTAAAGTAGAAGGAAGGAGGATCACCGTTATGAAGTAAATTTTACAACTCGAATCGGTGGACTAAATAAAACCAGAAGCGTTGGAGCGCTCCTGGCCTAATGCGTTTAGGCCCTGTTCAAAAATATGATAGAGAATCAAAATTGATGAATGGCCAGCTCATTTTCATGTGCCGGCATTTGTCTCAAACCTAAACAAACCAAATGTATGAAATTTTACGATTTTAACTCGTATAGGGCATCCTATGTCAAGGATAAGATATTACTAACCATGAAATTAACCCTGTTATTGAGTTTTACGGTAATGCTGCAAGTCAGCGCCTCCACCTACGCTCAGAATAAAATCACCTTATCCAGGACAAATACATCCCTGGAACGGGTGTTAAAAGCTATTGGGAAGCAAAGTGGTTATGATCTGGTTTATATTTCCAATTCCATAAAAAATGCGAATCTGGTAAATATTAACGTCGACAAGCTCTCTTTAGAAGAAACACTAGAAAAACTATTCATCAATCAACCATTAACCTATTCTGTTAACAATAAGATAATTACGGTTAAAGTCCGTAAAGAAAGCCCATCCTTTTCCCAGCAAATGTTCCTCATGACTGATGTTTCTGGAAAAGTATTAGATGAAACCGGACAAGGGATTCCAGGCGCAACGGTAAAAGTAAAGCGCTCCGGACAAGTCGCCATCACCGATGCACAGGGCAAATTCGCCATTAAAGGCCTATTGAACGATGATGTCCTCGTAATCAGCTATGTTGGGTTCAACACTCAGGAAGTAAAAGTCAGCAATAATGTAGTCATTAAACTGGTTCCTACTTCCAATGATTTGGATGGCGATATCGTGATTGTTGGTTATGGTAAGCAAAAAAAAGCTACAGTAACCTCCTCTGTGGCTCAGGTAACCAGAGAAGAAATCAACAGCACCCCAGGTGCAAGTTTACAGAACATGTTAACCGGCAAGGTAACAGGGCTAACCACCTTGCAGAGAACCGGCCAACCAGGTAATGATGCTGCCCAGATCTATGTGAGGGGAGTAAGTACACTCTCAGGTTTCTCTACCTCACCATTAATTTTAGTAGACAACATAGAATATGATTTGAGTCAGTTTGCAATGATTGACCAAAATGAAATTGAAAATGTTTCCATATTAAAAGATGCTGCTTCAACCTCCATCTATGGAATTAAAGGTGCCAATGGTGTTATCCTCGTGACTACAAGAAGAGGTAAATTGGGTAAACCAGTGATCAATCTTAGGTCGGAAGTAGGAGTTAATTTGGCAGTATCCCCATTTAAAGCATTGGGTTCTTACGATGCGGCGGTTTTACGCAATGAAGCACTGAAAAATGACAACCTTAACCCTCAGTTTACACAGCAGGATCTGGATCTTTTTCAATCTGGTGAAGATCCTTATGGTCATCCAGATATCAATTGGTACGACAAAGTTTTCGGTAAGTCCGCCATTCAAACAGACCACAACGTAGACATCTCCGGAGGTACTGAAAAGGTGAAGTATTTCACTTCTGTAGGCTACCTGTTTCAAGATGGTTTATTCAATAAGATGGAATACAAAGGCGCAATGCCGGTCCCTGATAAATCACCAATCAATACCAATTACTATTTTAAACGGTATAAATTCAGATCCAATCTAGACATAGATGCAACACCCTCGCTTAAATTAAGCCTGGATCTAAATGGCACTTTCAGTGAGCGGAATTCACCGGATGTTGGAAACCTGGGCTTCCAGATGACACAATACGAGTATGTGAATCCTTACGCTTATCCGGTTTACAATCCAGACGGAAGTTTCGGCTTTGCAAACCCTGCAGTCTTCTCTCCAAGAGATGGTATGAATAGTGTAGCCGCAATTGTGGCCTTAAGTGGTTACAACAGAAATTTCAACAATTTCCTGAGCTCTAATTTTTCTGCAGTTCAGAAATTGGATGCCATCACAAAAGGCTTGTCTCTAAAAGGACTTTTCGCCTATTCAAATAACAATGCTGCCACACGTACCCTAAGCAGAGGAGCAATTCCTTCTTTTTATTACAATCCGGTGGATGGCAGCTATACACCCAAAGATATTAACGTATATCGGGTGTCTCCATTGAGCCTTGGCTATACCGGATCAGGAACCGATCTGCCTGCCAAAATCATGACCTATCAGGGAATTTTAACCTATCAGCGAACTTTTGGAGACCATGACGTTGCGGGACTTCTGCTTTACAACAGATCCAGTAGAATTGTGGCCGCAAAACCACCAAGTAACTTCCTGGGATATACATTCCGTGGGACGTATAATTTTAAAGAAAAATACCTGTTTGAAGTGAGTGGTGCCTATAACGGTTCCTCTAATTTTACGTCTCAGAAGCGATATACCTGGTTCCCCGCAGTCTCCGCAGGCTGGAACATCTCTAAAGAATCTTTTATGGAGAAAGCCCTGCCTTTTATCGAGATGTTTAAATTCAGAGGCTCTTATGGTTATACCGGAAGTGATGATATTGCTGGTTACCAGTATGGTTATGAAAGTTATTATAGCAATGGTACAAACTATAATCTAGGGGAAACAGCGAATTCTTTTCCAACCATTTTTGAAGGAAAACTTGGAAATAATGATGTGACCTGGGCAACAGAACGGAAAGCGAATATCGGATTGGATTTCTCCATGTTTAGTGGAAAACTGAGTGGTAGCTTTGATTACTTCGATAATTTTAGGGATAAAATCCTAATCAATCGCCGGACAGTACCATCTTCTTTTGGGGTACCAACCTCAACTTTACCTCCCGTGAATCTGGGTGCCGTATCTAATAAAGGATTTGAAATCGAATTGACCCATAAATCCAGAATCGGCAACTTAGGCTATAGCATAAAAACAAATTTCAGCTATGCTAAAAATAAAATAGTCTTTATGGATGAACCTGAACCGGATGCTTCAAAACCATGGCAGAGAGGAACAGGACTATCGGTTGGACTGGCTAAAAAATACATCTGGACCGGCCAGTTTTACACACAGGATGAGGTCAATGATCCTGCAACACCAAAACCTTCTGGAACAATCAAAGCAGGTTGGTTAAAGTATAAAGATCTGGACGGAAATGGCATCATCAACGTAGAAGATATGGCATTTGTGGGTAATCCAAACGTCCCAAATACGGTTATAGGAACCACCATAGGTTTCGATTACAAAGGCTTTAGTATTTCCATGCTTTTCCAGTCTAACCTGAATGGAGAATCTTATACCGGTTTTGACTCCGCAGTGCCTTTCAAGACACAGTTACAAGAATTTCATAAGGAAAGATGGACGCCGGAAACAGCTACCACCGCTACTTTTCCTGCATTGACCACCACGTTTGCAGGAACTTACATGAACCCTGAGGGAAACCTGTCTACTTTTTGGGCTACCAGTACTAATTTCCTACGACTGCGTTCTGCGGAGATTGGATATAGAGTGCCAAAAACATTTGCAGATAAATTAGGAATGAGCGCAGTTAGGATTTATGCAAATGGATACAATCTTTTTACCATCTCCGATTTTTATAAACGCTATCAATTTGATCCTGAGGTTGCTAGTAATGTCTACGGATATGTGTATCCAACCACGCGATTAATAAACATTGGATTATCGGTAACGCTTAAATAGGACAATTATGAAAAAGATATATTATACACTTACTATAGGCATTGCCCTTATTCTTGGGGTTACAACAGGATGTAAAAAAGCAAATAGTTTCCTGGATAGCCAATCCACTAACGATCTGGATGAAGTAACTGTCTTTGCAGATAGTGCCAGAACTTCTGCTTTCCTGCTTGGGATTTACGGACGTATTGGTTTTGAGTCGGATCCCGTAGAAGTAAATCAGCTTGGTGCACCTTTTACTGCGGCAACTGATGAAGCAGAATCCCGCTGGCCAGGTGGACAAAACGTACCCATTCAAATGTTTCAAGGGAGCTTTGGTACAGGCTTTATCAATGCAAACAATCAAAACTGGACTTTTTTATATACTGGGATAAGAATGGTGAATATCTACCTTAAAAATGTAGATAATGCACCCTTATCGGCCAATTTAAAAGCAAAGTCGAAAATGGAAGCCAGATTCTTAAGGGCCTATTTTTATCATTTTCTGCTGAAATTTTATGGAGGTGTACAATTGGTGGGAGATGATGTTAAAGGTCTCTCAGATGAGAATGTAAACCCAAGAGCTAGTTTTGAAGCTACCGTCAATTACATTGTTTCTGAATTGGATGCTGTTGCGGCTCAATTGCCTTTAAAGAACCAGGGCCTGGATTATGGAAGAGTGACCAAAGGAGCCGCATTGGCATTGAAAGCAAGAGTGTTACTTTCCGCAGCAAGCCCATTGTTTAATGGAGGAAGTTTTGCTACAGATGCTTCCGTAATTCCATTAACCGCCTACCCAACCGCTGATGCAAGTAGATGGCAGAAAGCAATGGAGGCAAGTAAGGCGGTGATGGACCTGAATCAATACCAACTGGTTGAAGACAATATCACCAGGCCAGGGAATGGATTTTATAAAATGTTCCTGGATAGAGTAAATTCAGAAGCTATTTTTCAAAGAATGCTCGGCAATAATAAATTGTTTGAAAGCAATTGGCTACCACCAACAAGAGGTGGGACCTTTTTAATTTATCCCTCTCAACAACTGGTAGATGCTTTTCCCATGAAAAATGGTAAACTTAAAGGGGATCCAGGATCCGGTTTTGATGCCGCAAACCCGTATGCCAACCGGGATCCACGATTAGATTATACCGTAATTTATAATGGCGCGATGTATTTTGATGGTCGGGTTAATGCCATGGCACCCGTATTTACTTATGTTGGTGCTGCACAGGATGGAATTCAGGCCGCAACCGCAAATACAGCCACAAATACCGGGTACTATTGTCGCAAAATGTGTGATGAGCTAATTTATGGAAATAGCAACGCCAACGCGCAACGCTGTCAGCCGCTAATCCGCTATGCGGAGGTACTGCTTAATTATGCAGAAGCAGCAAATGAAAGCGGACAAACCAATACTGCCTTGGATCAATTGATCGCCCTGAGGAAACGTGCAGGAATACTTGCAGGGGCCGACTTTAGGTACGGTATTCCAAGTACGATGTCGCAAATCGATGCCAGATCACTCATTCAAAATGAAAGATTTATTGAGCTGGCTTTTGAGGAACAGCGCTACTTCGATTTAAGAAGATGGAGGCTAGGGGCAGATTACGACGGAAAATTCCTGAAAGGTATGAGAGTAACCAAAACTGGTAACAATTATACCTATGCAGAAATCAACGTTAGAACTGCCCGATACTTTAAAGTAAACAGCTATTTATTCCCTATTCCAGTTGCCGAAATCAGCATCAACAGGGAAATGAAACAGAATCCAGGATGGTAATCTACTTGGATTTTGGAATTTATCAATCAATCTTAAACCGTAACTCATGATCTCATATTTATATCATACCATTCGACGCCAGAAGCGATTGTTATTGCTCCATACAGGCATCGTTATTTTTACAGTCGCCAGCGGGAATGCCCAAGAGAAAACAGATAGCCTCCAACTTAGGCAGGTCAGCGCAATTGGTGTGTTGGAAGGTGGAAAAGCATTTACTTCCAACCCAACCTCGTCTATTTATAATGCTTTATCCGGTAGGTTGGCAGGATTATACACTTTGCAAGGTACCGGGCAACCAGGCCTTGATGCACCAAATGTTATCCTAAGAGGTAGGGTGCCATTGATCGTTGTAGATGGGATTCCCAGAGACCTTACCGGAATTAATCCAGAGCAAATTGCCTCAGTAACGGTGTTAAAGGATGCTTTGTCTACCGCGATGTATGGCAATAGAGGCGCAAATGGGGTTTTATTGATCACCACAAAAAAAGGAAAAAAAGCTGCGGGCTATTCTTTTGAAGCCAGCGCACAAACAGGACTGAGTAGCAGCTTGAAAGAACGTAAAGCGCTTTCTGCAGGTGATTACGCCACACTTTATAACGAAGCACTCAGAAATGATGGCCGTCAGCCGATTTATACACCCGAAGCAATTGCCGGCTATAAAAGCGGTTCAGACCCTTTCCTGTTCCCTAATGTAAATTGGAATGATCAGATTTTTAAAAACAATGCACCATTTAGCAGATATAACCTGAATTCTGAAGGCTCAGATAAAAATGTGAATTATTTTATCTCTCTTGATTATTTGAAACAAGAGGGCTTACTCAAGCCTCTTGCCCAAAATACTTACAATACCAACACAGATTATGAGCGTTTTGTGTTCAGGACCAATCTGGAGATGCAGTTGACGCCACGGTTAAAAGGAAGTATCAATTTGTACTCTAGTATCGGAGATCAGAATTCGCCAGGATCCACTGGCTTATTAATTTACAACTCGATATTGAACACCCCTTCAAGTGCTTATCCTGTGCTTAACCCAGATGGATCTTTAGGAGGGAATGCCTTGTTTAGCAATAACATTTATGGCCAATCAGTCTATAGAGGATACCAGCGAAATTCGACTTCAGATGGGTTTGGGGATCTTGCCTTAACCAGGCAAATGGATGATGTATGGAAAGGATGGTGGATCAAAGCCAATATTTCATTCTATGCAAAATCATTACAGCTGATAGATCGTAGTAAGAATTTTCAAACTTTTCAATTGCAGATCGATCCGGTTACCGGACAAGCAAGCTACCAGCGTTATGGTACCCAAACTTCTCAGGTAAATAATTCGGCTGTGATCAATAGAAATCAGCAATTCTTCGCTGAAGGTGCTACAGGGTATAGCCATGAAGTAGATGGAAATAAACTGGATGTAGTAATGGCTTATAACCTGCAAAGTTATAGAAGTAATAGTCAGCTGCCTCAAAACTTTAATACCGGAAGGGTATCTGCAAACTATAGTATTAAAGACAAGTATGTACTAGAGGCGACTGGTTCCTACAGTGGTAATAATTGGTATAAAAAAGGAAAACAGTATGATTTTTATCCTGCAGGAGGCCTGAGCTGGAACCTGAATAATGAAGATTTCTTTAATCAAGATGGGTTCTTGAATACCTTAAAACTAAGGACAACCTATGGAAAGGTGGGAATGATTGATCCATTATATTATGCCTATCTGTATTCTTATGTGAACACAGGGAATGCTTATTATTTTGGGACAGGACCTTCTGCCGTTCAAGGAACGCAGGAAGCAGGCTTGCCTTCTTCAGTTGCCGCCTCAAAATCAACGAAATTTGATGCTGGTTTGGATATGGGCTTTGCGAACAACAGAGGTTATGTACAGGCAGATTATTTTATAAATACTTATACTGATGTACTACAGATTCGTGGACAAGCGTCATCGCTTTTGGGGATTGCATATCCTTTAGAAAATCTGGGTAAATCCAGAATGTCTGGTCTGGAATTTACTGCCGGATGGAAGGATAAAATCGGAGATGTTGGCTACCATATTAGTGGTAATGTATCCATGAACCGCAGTAAAATTATTGAAAATGATGAGCCGAAAATGCCTTACAGCTGGATGTCTAAAAAAGGACAGCCAATGGAGCAGCTTTACGGTTATATGGCCGATGGTTATGTGCAAACTGCTGGAGAAGGCCCGGTAGTAGAAGGCTATAAATCTCAAGCCGGTGATATCAAATACAAAGATTTAAACAATGATGGGGTCATCAATCAATATGATGTAACCGCAATCGGTGGCAATAAACCATTGGTGTATTATGGTTTTAACCTGGGCTTTGATTACAAGAATTTTGAGGTTTCAGTTTTGTTTCAGGGCATCACCAACCGAAATATAATGGTTACCGGTTTAGGAGAATGGGCTTTTCAAAACAACGGTACAGGGAATGGATTTGAGCAGCACCTGAACAGATGGACTCCGGAAACAGCCTCAACCGCAAGCTATCCGCGTTTATCAGTCGGACCAAACATCAATAACAATGTGGGCTCTTCGTATTGGATCCAAAAGGCAAACTTCTTAAGGTTGAAAAATGCAGAAATCGCCTATAAGCTTCAAGGTAGCTTCCTTGAAAAAATTAAGGTGAAACAGGTTCGCCTGTTTGTCAATGGAGCCAACCTGCTTACTTTCTCAAAAATTAAGCGCTTTGATCCAGAAGGATTAAGTCTGGATTATCCATTACAAAGGATGATTAACGGTGGTTTAACAGTTAAGTTTTAGGAGTTACAAACTGAAAAAATTATGAAAGCGACAAAAATTATTATCCTGCTATATATAGGAATACTGGTCTCCTCCTGCAAAAAATATGAAGAGGTACCGAATGAATTGGTGAACCCGGATATCATTTACGATCAGTTTGATAAGAATGGCACCTATGCGCAATGGGTAAGAAATGATCTTTATACGTATTTACCAGATGGTTTTAATCGGATAGACAATGTAGTACTCGATGCCGCTACCGATGATGCAGTAGCTTCGAGGTACGGAAGTCCGATAGAGTTATTGGCAAAATCAGGGATCACAGCCGGAACAAATCCAGATGATCGCTGGGCAACAAGCTATGCCGCCGTTAGAAAGGTGAATATATTCCTATCCAAGATTGATGTGGTGCCTTATGATGCCGCTTCCATCAAGTTTTGGAAAGCGGAAGCCCGATTCATCAGAGCCATGAACTATTTTGAGTTGCTCAAAAGATATGGTGGCGTGCCACTATTGGGAGATCAGGTATTTGGACTTAATGACAACCTCAGCAATATTCCAAGAAATACCTTCGATGAAGGTGTGCAGTATATTCTGGCCGAATGTGAGGCGATCAAACCATTGCTAAGAACAGAGCCGGTATTGGATACTTTCCTGGGTAGTATCACGAGGGGAGCTGCGTATGCTTTAAAATCAAGAGTGCTTTTGTATGTAGCCAGCCCACTCAATAATCCTGCTAACGACCAGAATAAATGGTTGGCAGCGGCAAATGCAGCAAAAGACCTGATCAATTTAAATGTTTATAGCCTTACTCCAGCCTTTACCAGCGCATTCCTGAATAGAAAAAATTCTGAAGTGATTCTAGCTTATCAAAAAGCACAAAACAGAACACTGGAAACAGGAAATGCACCCATTGGCTTTGCAGAGCCTAATGCCAGTAATGGTTATGTAAATCCTTCGCAAAATTTGGTAGATGCTTTCCCGATGAGTGATGGTAGAGCAATTGATGCCACTGCTGCAACTTTGCCATATAAAGCACAGGATCCGTATGCAAATAGAGACCCAAGGTTAGGATTAACGGTTTTCTACAACGGAGCAAGTTGGTTAAGTAGAGCAGTAGAAACATTTGATGGCGGTTTAGACAGACCTGGGGGGATGCGTTTACAAACCCGTACCGGTTATTATATGCGTAAGTTCCTGGGCCTTTTCGGTACGGCAACTGCCTATCAGGATCAAACACATAATTTCCCAATTTTCAGGTACGCCGAAATTCTGCTAAACTATGCCGAAGCAATCAATGAAACAGGAAATCAGGCGGAGGCTTTAACGCAACTGAAATTGATCAGAAACCGTGCTGGAATACCTTTAGGTAATGTGGTTGGTTATGCCCACGGAATCAGAACAGACCTAAATCAGGTAGAGATGCGCAAAGTAATTCAAAATGAAAGAAGGATTGAGATGGCCTTTGAAGAGCAACGTTTCTGGGACATCAGACGCTGGAAAATTGCAGAACAGGTTGGGAATTCTTCAGTAAGAGGAATGCAAATCGTAAAACAAGGAAGTACCTTTACCTATACACCGATCGTAGTCGATCAGCTGAGTTTTGTAGCACCGAAAATGTATTTATACGCCATACCATTGAAAGAAATCGTAGCGGATCCTGCATTGCAGCAAAACCCAGGCTATTAATCTATAAAACCAGGAGCAACAGCAATGTTGCTCCTTTTTTAAGGAAATTAAGAATATGAAAAAATCAATTTTTACAGCGCTGATCATCACGCTTGCGCTATTTTCTCAGGCACAACAAAAACCAAATGTGGTGTTTATTCTAGCCGATGATATGGGCTATGGGGATCTTGGTGCATACGGTCAGCGACTGATTGAAACCCCAAACATTGACCGTCTGGCAGCTGATGGTATGCGTTTCACGCAATTCTATGCAGGAACCTCTGTATGCGCACCCTCCAGAGCTTCCCTAATGACCGGCCTCCATACCGGACACAGCCCGATAAGAGGGAATTATGAAATAAACCCCGAAGGTCAGTTGCCATTGCCCGATGCTACTTTTACCATGCCCGAAATGTTCAAGAAAGCAGGATATACGACCGGCTGTTTTGGGAAATGGGGAATGGGATACCCGGGTTCTGAAGGAGATCCTGTAAAACAAGGAATAGACCAGTTTTATGGTTATAACTGCCAGCGGCAGTCGCATAATTTTTTCCCAGATCATCTTTGGGATAATGAAAAACGTGTGGAGCTTAACAATACAACGACACAACAAAAGGATTATGCACCGGAAATGATTCAAAAACGTGCCATGTCATTTATGGAAGCCAATCAGTCCAAACCATTCTTTATGTACCTGTCCTATACTCTGCCACATGCCGCCTTGCAATTACCTGATGGCGATCTATCCTTTGAATACTATAAGAAAAAATTCAATGAGCAGCCAAAAATGATTAAAAAGGAATGGGATGGTAAAGGATATCAGCCACAAGCTTATCCTCATGCCGCTTATGCAGCCATGGTAACCCGTCTGGATAACTATGTAGGAGCAGTAGTGGCGAAACTGAAAGCCTTGGGTCTCGATAAAAACACGCTGATTGTCTTTACCAGTGATAACGGACCACACCGCGAAGGTGGAAATGAACCGGAATTCTTTAACAGCAGTGGTGGATTTAAAGGGATCAAAAGACAACTGACAGAAGGTGGCATTAGGGAGCCTATGATTGTGGCCTGGCCAGGGAAAATTAAAAACGGACAGGTATCCGATCATGTTGGTGCTTTCTGGGATTTCTTTCCAACTTTTGCAGCCCTTGCCGGTCAACCGGCGCCGCCACAAACTGATGGCCTTTCTATCTTACCTACCTTACTTAAAAAAGGAAAACAGCAACAACACCCTTTTCTTTACTGGGAATTTCATGAAGATGGAGGAAGACAAGCAGTACGAATGGGGAAGTGGAAAGCCATCAAAGAACAGGTGATCAGGAATCCAAATGCCAAGATTCAATTGTATGATCTTAGTGTAGATCCACAGGAAATCAGTGATTTATCGGAAAATCATCCTGATATCGTAAAACAGGCACTGCAAATTATGCAAAGAGAACATACGGAGCACAAAGATTTTCCTTTTATCTCTAAAAAATGATAACCTAAGTATTAATCTTAAGATTTTTTCTTAAAATTCAAGCCCAAAACAAGAGGAAAACCTTGTATTAAAATTTTGATAGGGACTGAATAAAGTTATATTTGAGTTTTAGTTGTTGACATAAACCAAATCATGCAAATTAATTCTATTGAAGAGTATCAAGAAACTTATAAGTTGAGCGTGGACCAACCTGAACAGTTCTGGGCAGGTATCGCTGATAATTTCTTGTGGAGAAAGAAATGGGATAAAGTACTATCCTGGAATTTCTCAGAACCAAATATCAAATGGTTCGAGGGCGCTAAGCTAAACATCACAGAAAACTGTCTTGACCGTCACCTTGCAGAAAATGGCGATAAACCTGCCATTATCTGGGAACCTAACGATCCTACAAAAGACAGCATTACCCTAAGTTATAAAATATTACATGAGCAGGTTTGCCGTTTCGCAAATGTGCTGAAGAAGAATGGCGTTAAAAAAGGCGATCGTGTATGTATCTATATGCCGATGGTGCCTGAACTTGCCGTGGCAGTTTTGGCTTGTGCGCGTATTGGTGCAGTACATTCTGTAGTTTTTGGTGGGTTCTCTGCCAAATCTATTGCCGACAGGATCAATGATGCTGAATGTAAAGTCGTAATCACTGCCGATGGAGCATTCAGAGGAAACAAACAGATTCAATTGAAAGAAGTAATTGATGATGCTTTGATTGGTTGTCCAACAGTAGAACGTGTCATCGTTTTAACGCATACCAGGACACCAGTATCTATGCTGAAAGGTCGTGACATCTGGTGGGAAGATGAAATTAAACTGGTAGATACCAACTGCCCGGCAGAAGAAATGGACGCCGAGGACCTGTTGTTTATCTTATATACATCCGGTTCTACTGGTAAGCCAAAAGGGGTAGTACATACCATTGGCGGCTATATGGTGTATGCAGGTTATACTTTCTCTAATGTGTTTCATTACCAGAAAGATGAAGTATTCTTCTGTACTGCTGATATCGGCTGGATTACCGGTCACTCTTATATCGTGTACGGTCCGCTTTCTCAGGGAGCAACCACACTGATGTTCGAAGGTATCCCTACTTATCCTGATGCATCCAGAATGTGGCAGGTGGTAGAAAAACATAAAGTAAACATCCTGTACACTGCGCCAACGGCGATTCGTTCCCTAATGAGCTTCGGATTAGCGCCTTTAAACGGTATCGATATGAGCTCTCTTCGTGTATTAGGCTCCGTAGGAGAACCGATCAATGAAGAAGCATGGCACTGGTTTGATGAAAACATCGGAAAAGGAGAATGTCCAATCGTTGATACCTGGTGGCAGACAGAAACCGGTGGAATCATGATCTCGCCAATAGCCTTTGTTACGCCAACAAAACCTAGTTTCGCAACCTTACCATTGCCTGGTATCCAACCAATTTTGGTAGACGAAAAGGGTGTTGAGATTGAAGGTAATGGTGTAAATGGTAACCTTTGTATCAAATTTCCTTGGCCTGGAATGTTGCGCACCACTTATGGCGATCATGAGCGTTGCAAGCTGACTTATTTCTCTACATATGAAAACCTTTACTTTACCGGTGATGGTTGCTTAAGAGATGAAGATGGTTATTATAGAATCACCGGAAGGGTAGATGATGTGATCAATGTATCTGGTCACCGTATTGGTACTGCAGAAGTAGAAAATGCCATCAACATGCATGCAGGTGTTGTTGAAAGTGCAGTAGTAGGTTTCCCTCATGAGGTAAAAGGACAAGGTATTTATGCTTTTGTAATTTTCCCAAATATCCATGATGATGCAGACCTTACCCGTAAGGATATCCTTCAAACGGTAACCCGTGTAATTGGTGCCATTGCTAAACCGGATAAAATTCTTTTTGTTACAGGTTTACCTAAAACGCGCTCAGGTAAAATCATGCGACGCATCTTAAGGAAGATCGCAGAAGGTGACATCAGTAATCTTGGCGATATCAGTACTTTACTTGATCCAACCGTAGTGGAAGAGATCATTGAAAAGTCTAAGAAATAGAAAGGTTTTACAACCATAAATTATGCAAAAAGGCAGCTTTAGTAATTTACTAAAGCTGCCTTTTTTTATGGTATCTGCGCGCTCAAGAGCGCGCGATGCTTATTGGGTAGAGGAAATGCCAAAAGACAAATCCTTGATCTCATTCACCTTGAAATGTTTCTTATACCAATCATTCAATTCTTCCGTCTTGAATTTTCTCTTACTATTCACCCCTTTGATCAGTTTCTTTCCAGAGGTAGTACCATCCACACCATTTCTGGCCTGAAAGAGAATATAATCTACCAGGATCTTATCCTGTGGTTTAGGTCCTTTGAAAGAAAGCATCGCACCGTCTTTACCAACAATACAAGGCACAACCGTAGAACCTTCCAATGCGGTCAGGAATCCGCTAGAAGCCGCATCCTTAACCAAAAACAGGGAATTGCTAACTGGATGTTTTTTAACGAATTCAAGCCATCCTTTTTCATCCGTTCCGATATATAGATCCGCGAAAACGACGTCCGGATATGGAGCAAAACGAGCTTTCAGGTCATCGTAATTTTTATCATGAGGAGGACCAGCATTCAGGTTTGCCCAGGTATATAAGTAAACCGTTTTTCCGGCATATAAATCCGAATAGGGATGCAGTTTTCCTTTGTTATCCATCACCTGAAAAGACGATACATTCATATCGGTATGGTCATCGTATTTTTTGACGATACTTTTGCTCAGGCCTTTGATGACCATCGTACAGGAAGACTGGGAAATGCAAGTGGTAAATAATAATAAGTAGAGCAGTTTTTTCATTTGATTTAGGTTAGGTTCAGGTCTTGATTGTGGTTCCTTTTTGGTGAGCCCTTTTCAGGGAAGCTTCCTTAATAAAGATGATTAAAAGGGGTAAAAGGTTACAGAAGATCAAACAAATAATTTTATTGGCTGTTCTTTAAGTATCTATTTATTGTTAATCATAAAAAAAAGGAGCACATGGATAAGTTAGAATTAAAGGGAAAATGGAATGAGATTAAGGGAAAAGTAAAACAAGCTTATGCCGATTTAACCGACGACGATTTGAAATATGAAGAGGGTAAAGAAGATGAAATGTATGGTAAATTACAACAGAAGACAGGAAAGACCCGTGATGAACTGGTAACCTGGATCAAGTCATTGTAGCGTTTAATTCATTTGTTTATTGCTAAGTATAAAAATGCAATAGGTATAAATTAAAAAAGGCGGATCAAAATTTTGATCCGCCTTTTTTAAGTCAAATAAAGTGATTTAATAACCGAAAATCTGCTCTAGCGTCAATTTGTTGAACGTTCCAAATTTCTCCATATCTTCCAATTTTACTTTTTTATCAGAAGCAACAATACAGTAGTTGTATGGCTTGTGAGCCACGCGTGTATCATGGAAATCTTTGATGTCGGTAAAAGTTAAAGGTTTCAGTTCATTGTATTCATCAATTCTACCATCATGGTCGATACCTAGTTTTTTATTCGCAAAATAGGCAGCAATGATACCATCTTTTGTGATTCTACTCGTTTCGATTGCATTCATGGCATTGTACTTTGAAGCTTCAAATGATTTCTCTGATTTAGGAAGATCATTCAGTAAGTCATTCATTCCTTTAACGGCATCATTCATTTTATCAGCCTGGCTACCTACATAAGCAACCATGGTATACTGTTTGTCAGCACGGTCTGGAGCAGCGAAAACAGCGAAAGTCGAATAAGCTAATGCTTTAGATTCTCTGATGGTCTGGAAAACAATGGAGCCCATGCCACCACCGAAATAGCTATTGAAAAGTGTTACTTTTCCCGCAAGATCAGCCTCGTATTTGCCTGCATTTCTTGCCCAACGAACCTCAGATTGCACCATATCATAGTCTGCGAAATAAACCTGACTTTTTTCATTATTCGTGTAAACGAATTTTTTCGCTCCCGGAATCGCAGTAAATTCAGCTGGCAACTTATGTAACTTATTGATGTTTGCACTGAAAGTATTCAGATTTTCAGGGCCAAAATAAGTGATTACATGTTTGTAATTCCTTAGGTTATGTATAATCGATAATAAATCAGCAGAGGTCATGTTATTTACCTCTTGATTTGTTAAAGTATAGTTGGTTGGGTTATTCGCTCCGAACTGTGCATAACTCATCAAACCACTCAAAATTGCTGCTTTATTTAACTTATTGTTCTCTCTTGATTTAAGAATTCTGCTTTTCAATTCTGTTAAAGCTTGCTCATTGGCTTTACAGTTGCTCAAGATGTGTTCCACTAAACTTACTGCTTTATCAAAATTCTCTTGCAAGCCACTGATGTTAATCGTAGCCACTTCATTGCTCACATTAAAAGTATAATTACAAGCGATGTTATAAAATTCCTTACTGATTTCTTCAGCGCTATATTTATCTGTAGCTAAGAAAGTAAGGTATTGAGCTGCGTAAGGCATCAATTGATTGTTATAAGCCCCCATATCAAAGCGATAAGACATGCGGAAAATACTGTTTTCCTTATTCTCTACAGTGATCACCTCAGCAATACCAGCTTTACCAAAATTAAGGTCTTTCTGGAAATCTAAAAACTTAGGTGCAATTGGCTTAGATGGTGTTGCCAATAAGTTTTTAGCGAATGGCGAAGTTTCTGTTGCATTGGTTTCTACTGGAGTAATGGTTGGTTTTTCCACTTTAGCAATGCTCTTGTCTTCCCCTTTATGTTTGTACGTTACCACGTAATTGTCTTTGAAAAACTGGTTGGCGAAGTCAATCACTTGTTTTTTAGTGATTTTTGCCATAGCATCCTGGCCATTTAACGACTTGTCCCATTTTGTAGCACGGTTCAAGATAAATTCATTGGTTACTGCTTCTACACGGAAACCATTGTCATCAAATGATTGTAATAAGCTCAGTTTCTGATTCGCAACTGTCGCTTTAATCAGGCTTTCATCAAAATCTCCTTTTTTAAGGATATTCAACTGATCCAATAACAATTGTTGCGCCTGCTCTAAAGTTTGTCCTTGTTTAGGCTGTGCCACAAGGAAGAAAATACCGTAATCTTTCATCTGCTGATAAGCGGCAGAAGCACGAAGTACTTTTTGTTGTTTATTGAGGTTGATGTCTAATAAACCAGCTTTACCATTTGAAAGGATGCTGGAAATTAAGTCTAGCAATAAACTTTGTTGCGTATTCTCTGCAAAGCCTCTATAAGATAACCTCACACTTTCCGCACTAGGACCATAAATGTCTAATTTCTGGATTTTTGTCAATGGTTTTTCTGGTGCTGGCTGATACAATGCTACCGGCTTCGCTTGCATAAAAGAGAAAGACTGATCTACTTTTTTGATCATTTCATCCGGATTGAAATCTCCGGCCATGGCGATAGCCATATTGTTTGGTACATAGTATTTGTTGTAATACTTTCTGATTTCCACCAAAGAAGGATTCTTTAAGTGTTCTACGGTACCAATGGTGGTCTGCTGACCATAATTATGTGTTGGGAACAATAACGCTGCAGTTTTCTCATTTATCTTCCAGGAATCGTCATCTAATCCTCTGTTTTTCTCCTCATAAACTGCTTCCAGTTCTGTATGAAAAATACGGAAGATTGGATTACGGAAACGTTCTGCCTGCAAAGCCAGAAATTTATCTGTTGCATTTGAAGGGAAATCCTCATTGTAAACCGTTTCCTCATACCAGGTATGTGCATTGGTAGATTGCCCACCAATAGATTTCATCATCTTATCATACTCATTGGCGATAGAATAATGAGAAGCCTCACCTGAAGTTTTGTCAATCTGTGCATAGATTTCTTTACGTTTTACCGGATCAGTAGTCTTATTATATTGCTCATAAAGGGCATCAATTTTATCCAATAATGGTTTCTCTCTAGCGAAGTCCAGGGTTCCGAATTTATCAGTTCCTTTAAATAGTAAATGCTCCAGGTAATGGGCCAATCCGGTTGCAGTACGCGGATCAGTATTACTTCCAGCTCTTACGCTCATGCGGAACTCAATAGTTGGTTCTTTTGTGTTTGGCGATAAAATTACAGTTAAACCATTTTTTAAGGTGTAAAAACGTGATTTTGTTGGATCGTTGGTCACATACTTATAAGTATATCCACCCGAGCTTGCCGTTTTCCATTGAAAACCGGACTGAGCCATTAGACTCGTCCCTGCAATTAAAAAACAGGCGAGTAGCATTAGTTTGTTCTTCATGTTTAGTAAGTTATATTCAAATATAGTCGGAAAGTCGATTATTTCTTAACATTCTATCTAAATCTCGTATTTTTGTAGTATGAAGAAGCAAAATTCAAAACCCAATATATTAGTAGTCAATGATGATGGAATCACTGCGCCAGGTATTAAAAACCTGATTGAAGTGATGAGAGAACTGGGTAATGTGGTGGTAGTTGCACCAGATGGTCCACAATCGGGTATGGGACACGCCATTACCATCGGAAAACCATTGCGTTTTGATCGTGTAGATCTTTATGAAGGCGTAGAAATGTACAAATGTTCAGGAACTCCTGTGGATTGCGTAAAACTGGCGGTAAATAAGATCTTTAAAGGTCAGAAACCTGATTTATGTGTGTCAGGAATTAACCATGGTTTGAACAATTCTATCAATGTGATCTATTCAGGAACCATGTCTGCTGCGGTAGAAGGGGCGATTGAAGGAATTCCTTCAATTGGATTTTCACTGGACGACTTCTCAGAAGCTGCTGATTTCAGCCATTGTAAGAAATTTATCAAGGTGATCTCTGAAGAAGTATTGAAAAACGGACTGCCACAGGCAACTTTACTCAATGTCAACTTTCCTAAAGGAGCAGACCTAAAAGGTATAAAGATCTGTCGCCAGGCAAATGCCAAATGGGCGGAAGATTTCGATGAGCGTAAAGATCCTTACCAACGTCCTTATTACTGGTTAACTGGTGTTTTCCAAAATAACGATAAAGGAGAAGATACAGATGTATGGGCATTAGCACACGGTTTCGTATCTGTTGTTCCCGTGCAATTCGATTTAACGGCGCACCATGCGATCCCGGTATTGAACAGCTGGACATTTGATGTTTAGACGAGTTAAAGATTCGGTATTTATAGGACTGGGGGTCGGTATACTGGCTCCTGGTATCCTTGGAAGTATTTCCTGGTACCTGATGCATCGTTTTGCCTTTTTGGCCAAGGCAGATTTATTACTCATCGCCTCCATTGCCGTAAACGCTTTATTACTCCAATACTTCTTTAAAATAAACAAGGAAAATACCGGTAGAGGGATTATTAGTGCTACATTTCTATGGGCTTTTCTCTTCTTTTTCTATAAAATCAACCAATAATGAGATACTATTTAGTAGCTGGAGAAGCCTCCGGAGATTTACACGGCGCTAACTTAATGAAGGCGTTAAAGGAGGAAGATGCAGCTGCAGAATTTCGCTATTATGGGGGTGATAAAATGAAAGCAGAAGGAGGGGAGTTGAAAAAACACTACTCGGAAATGGCTTTTATGGGTTTTACCGAGGTTTTGATGAACTTAAGAACGATTTTCAGGAACATGAAAGCTTGTAAAGCAGATGTGCTGGCTTATCAACCTGATGTATTGATCCTGATTGATTTTCCAGGTTTTAACCTGAAGATCGCAGAATTTGCCAAAGCAAATGGGATTAAAGTCGCTTATTACATCTCACCTAAGGTTTGGGCCTGGAACCAGAAGCGGGTATTAAAGATTAAAAAGATAGTAGATAAGCTATTTTGTATCTTGCCTTTTGAGGTCGATTTCTACAAAGGCTGGGGTATGGAGGTTGATTATGTAGGAAATCCTTTATTGGATGAAATCGCACAATTTAAACCAGACCCGGAGTTTAAAACTAAATACAATCTTCATAAAGACATCATTGCCCTATTGCCGGGGAGCAGGAAACAGGAAATCGAACGATTACTTCCAGATATGTTAAGTGTCACCTCCGCTTTTCCTGATCAACAGTTTGTAGTAGCTGCTGCGCCTAGCTTTGAGGCTGCTTACTACCAACAATTTATAAATACTGCAAATGTAACCTTGGTTTTCGGACAGACCTACCAGTTGCTTCATGTGGCCAAAGCGGCAATTGTAGCTTCGGGAACGGCAACCCTGGAAACGGCCTTGTTTCATGTGCCACAGGTTGTGGTATACCGGGGAGGAAAAATCTCTGTTGCCATTGCCCGTATGCTGGTAAAAATCCGCTTTATCTCTCTGGTAAACTTGATTATGGACCGAAAAGTTGTGACTGAACTCATTCAGGAAGACTGTAACACTTCACAAATCACTGCCGTTGTAAAAGAGCTGCTTCATGGGGAAGTTCGAGCCGCCATGTTAGCCGATTATGCAGAATTATCTGGAAAAATGGGAACCGCAGGTGCTTCAGAACGAACCGCAAAGTTGATTGTTTCGTACCTAAAAGGCCGTTAAAAGCCATCAAAAGACTGATTTTCATTTAGTTTCACATATTATTTGATATATAGTAAATATTCTTTATCATTGATTTAGTAAAACGTATTAGTACAATACTGTTGCTTTTAGATAAAACGATCATTAACCAAAATATAACCAAATATGAATGATTCTACTTTTATTACATACACCGCTGACTATATTTTAAAACGTATTAGCTCAACTTTTTAGCGGGTACCTTATCATTATTTTGATTTAAGCTGTCCTTTTTTGAAAGGAAACCTGATTTGGCATCGGGCAGGGATTGCTATGCTATTTTTTTTAGAAAATAATAAAACGAATTACTAAACCCAAAATAAACCATTTACCTCACCTTAATTGATCTGTATGAATAAATAAACTAACTAAACCAAAAAGCTAAATCGTTAAAACGACATGTGTCCCTTTTAAAAACACTCCTTTACCGGAGTTTGCATACAGGGAATGCAAAACAACCAATAAACCAACCTAAATATAAATTGTAATGAACATTAAAAACTTAGTTTTTGCAGGGCTTCCTTTGCTCTGTTTAACGGGGATGCAAGCGCATGCTACACCAGCAGAGCTGATGATAAAAGCAGCGAAATCCCATTCTACTTTTTTGTTTCCTAATAACTTAAGTCAAAAAATACTAATCACTGGAACAGTATTAGATGAAAACTCTAAACCTGTACCTGGCGTAGGTGTTAAGTCTCTGAAAACTAATAAAGGTACAGTCACCGATGCTGCCGGTAAATTCAGTATTGAAGTAGAAAATGCGACAGAGCAGTTGTCGTTCAGCTATATCGGATATGAAACGCAAACACGTGAAGCTGGATCAGGTAATAGCCCACTGACGATCAAATTGAAGCCATCATCAGCCACGGATTTGGATGATGTTGTCGTTATCGGTTATGGTACCAGGAAAAAATCCGACTTAACAGGTGCGGTAGGTTCTGTAAAAGAAGCGCAATTGAAAGAACGCCCGGCAGCATCGCTTAATCAAGCGCTTGCAGGTCGTATTCCTGGAGTACAAGTGAACTCTAACTCTGGACGTCCCGGCGGACAAACGAATATTCGTATCCGTGGTTTTAGTTCCATCAAAACCACCAATAACCCATTGTATGTAGTAGATGGTGTGATGCTTCCAGTAAGTTCACAAACGCAAAATAGTAATGCAATTGATTATTTGAATCCTGGTGATATTGCTTCCGTAGAGGTATTGAAAGATGCATCTTCTGTCGCGATTTATGGTGCCAGAGGTGCCAATGGGGTAGTTTTAATCACCACTAAAAAAGGTTCTAATACAGGTAATAGAATTACTTACGATGTAGATTTTAGTGTGCCTACTATTGGCCCAAAACGCGTAAAAATGCTAAATGCTCAGGAGTTTATTGATGTAGAAAATTTAGCCTACGAAAATGCTAAAATTTATGATCCTGTAGGATGGGCAGCGAATAACTATGTAGATCCAAGGATAAAAAGGAAAAGCCTGCCGTTGCTTTTTGATGGTAACGGAAATCCTTTATATGATACAGACTGGTTTAAAGAAGCCACACAAAATAAGCTTTCACAAAATCATCAGCTTGGATTTACCGGTGGTAATGCGGAGAACAGCTACGGCTTATTCCTGAACTATAGAGATGACAATGGATTGTTGAAAAACTCTTACCTCAAACGTTATTCCGGAAGGTTTGTAATGGATAGTCAAATGAAAAAATGGCTGAAGATAGGAGGTAGTCTAAACTATACCAATCAAACAGAAAATCTGGTGGACATTGGTACTGGTGGACTGAATTCTGTAAGGATGATTACAGAAAGTTTCCCTTTCCTGCCTGTTAAATATCCAAATGGTAGTTGGGCAGACAATGCAAACTACCCTGGTGCAGAAGGAGGCTCGAATCCGGTGCACATCATGACAGATCGTAAATACCTATTGCAGACACAGAATGTGCTTGGTAACGCTTATGCAAACGTAAATCTTGCTGAAGGACTGGAGTTCCGTTCTGTATTAGGAGCAAATGTGGTAACCCGCGGCCGTTCTGAATTTAACGGACGTAGCCTTTATGGTATTTCTTACGATCAGAAAGGTACTGTTGCCTTAGATAATAACAGAGAAACCTATTGGTCATTTGAGAATTATCTGACTTATAACAAACGATTCTCTAAAGATCATGCGATCAATGCAATGGCAGGTTTGTCTTGGCAGGAAACAAATATCTTCGGTTTTGGTGCCAGTGGTGAAAACTTCTCTACCGATTACTTAGAATACAATAACTTAGGTGCGGCAAGTAAGCCAATTCCAGGAACATCAAGAGCAGAGCGTTTTGCATTTAACTCTTATTTCGGACGTTTAAATTATAGCTACAAAGATAAATACTTGTTTACGGCTACTGGTCGTGCAGATGCCTCGTCTAAATTTGGTGAAAACAATAAGTTCTCCTTCTTCCCATCTGCTGCTGTAGCATGGAAAGTGTCTGAAGAAGATTTTATCAAAGACAGTAAAGTAATCTCTAATTTGAAATTTCGTGCCAGTTATGGGGTAACCGGTAACTCTGAAATCCCTAGTTATTTATCATTAGGAGTCTTGGGAACAGGTTATGCTGCCATCATTAACGATACCAGAGTAGGTGGTGTAGGTACAAATCGCCTTGCCAATCCAGACTTGAAATGGGAAAAGACAGGTCAGTCTGACGTTGGTGTAGAATTAGGCTTATTCGATAACAGAATTAACCTGGAAGCGGATCTTTACTACCGTAAAACTACAGACATGTTACTAGATGCTCCGGTACCATTAAGTAGTGGCTATAGCTCAATTACAAAAAATGTGGGTAGTATGGAAAACAAGGGACTGGAATTTGCCATCAATACGGTAAACATCAGCACTCAGGATTTCAGCTGGAATACCAGTTTTAATATTTCTATGAATAGAAATAAAGTCCTTTCATTGGCGACTCCAGCAGATATTTTTGGTGTTGGAAATCCTGGATTTACCAATGAAACCGGAATCATTCGTGTGGGTCAACCAGTAGGTTCTTTCTGGGGATTAACCAGATTGGGTACCTGGAGTGAAAGCGAACGTACGGAAGCTGCAAAATATAATTATAGAGCTGGTAAACCAATACTTCCTGGTGATATTAAATACCTGGATGTGAATGGTGATTACCAAATTAATGACTTAGATCGTGGTATCATCGGTAATGGTAGCCCAAAAGCATGGGGTGCTTTCTCCAATACTTTTAAGTATAAAAACTTTGATTTAACGGTAGAACTTCAATATTCTGCAGGTAATGATGTATTGAATATGACTAAACACTCTGCTGAAGACCGTGTAGGAATTGCGAATAGTTATGCCAGCGTATTAAATGCATGGACTCCTCAAAATCAAAATACGCCTATCGCAGCCATTCGTGATACCAGAGCAGGTTATGTAACCAATGTGGATAGCCACTGGGTAGAAGATGGTTCATTTATCCGCGGTAGAAATCTATTATTGGGCTATACTTTCGCAGAAAGTGTGACCAAGAAACTGAAAATAAACAAAATGAGAGTTTATGGTAGTGTGCAAAACTTCTTCCTGGCTACTAAATTCTCCGGAAATGATCCTGAAGTAACGACTTACTCCAATGCTTTTGCACAGGGACAAACGTTCTTCGATTATCCTAAGCCAACTACTTTTATGATTGGCTTAAATGTGAGTTTATAGTTCTAACAATTGTCAATACTAATTAAAATAACATGAAATTAAATATAAAATCCTCAAGCAAAATACTCCTGATCGCAATGGTGGTGCTTGGAACGGGATGTAAGAAATTCCTGGAAGAAAAAGACCCTTCAAACTTACAACCGGATACCTATTATACCATTCCAGAGCATGCCGAAGCCTCTATTGCTGCGGGATATGCACAAACTCGTTTCATCGGAAATGGCGCAGGTATCTTTGCGGCAAACTTCTCTATGTTGGAATTGGTTACGGGTACTGCAAAAACAGAAACCGGACAAAATTCTGACTTGAATAACCTTGCCGGCTTATCTTTCACTGGAGAGAATCTATTGGTGAGAAACTGGTGGGCAGGTTTATACAATGTGATTGCACAGACAAATTTAACCATACAAAAGGTCCCTGGAATCAATCCAATGGATGAAACCAGAAAAGCACAAGTGCTTGGTGAAGCCAGATTTTTACGTGCCTGGGCTTACTTTTATCTGGTGAGATTGTATGGTGATGTACCTTTGATTTTAGTGCCTCAAACGACTGGTTCTCCTGATTTCTATCCTACAAGAACAGGAACAGAAGCGGTTTATAAGCAAATTGTGGAGGACTTAACCGTTGCCGAAACAGCAGGATTACCTTGGCAACAAGCAAGTGGTACCGCAAGTAAAGGTGCCGCGAAGGCGCTATTGGCCAAAGTTTATTTAACGATGGCAGGATTTCCTTTAAATAAAGGTGTTCCTTACTATAAACTGGCTGCAGATAAATCATTAGAAGTGATCAAAGACGGTGGTTTCGGCTTGTTCGATACTTATGCAGAGCTTCATAGCCTGACTACAGAAAATAGAAAAGAACACATGTTTGAAATTCAATACCTGGCTTCTGTAGCAACTAACCCAATGCAACAATTGTTATTGCCTAATTTCAAGGATGTTTCTGCTTATAGCGATGAGGTGGGAAGTACTGTGCCAACAGCTAATTTTTACAACTCTTATGAAGCTGGTGATTTGAGAGCAAAAGATAGAGTAGGATTCTTCTATACTTCTTACTATACTGGTGGTGATGGTGCATTGAAGCAACTAAATGCTCCATATATATTTAAACACTTTGACGTAGTCGCAAATGGAACCTTAGGGGTGAAAGGGACTGCTCAAAGTAGCTTAAACTGGCCACAAATTCGATATGCAGAAGTTCTATTGACTTATGCGGAAGCACAAAACCGTGCCGATGGAGCGCCAAATCAAGCGGCTTATGATGCGATCAATGCCATCAGAGGACGTGCCCTGTTAACGCCTGCTTCTGGTTTAGGTCAGACGCAATTTGAAGAAGCGGTGTGGCGCGAGCGCTGGCATGAGCTATGCTACGAAGGAATTACCTGGTTTGACATGGTGCGCTTAAGAAAAGTGTACAATGAAACGACCAATGGTTTTGACAATTTCGTAGGACACGCTTTCGCAGCAACACCTAATGTGGTCTTGGCTGAAAAACATTTGTTGTTCCCATTGCCAACAGTGGACTTCAAAAACAATCCTAACCTGAGACCTCAGAATCCAGGTTATTAATTAAATAATCTCCTAACAAAAACAGGGTGCCCTTTATTCAAGGGCACCCTGTTTTATGATATACTAAAAGTGTTTTAGTTCTCGGTCCTGTTTTTCTTTTCAACAGACTGCAGCATATGGTCCAGTGTACTACGGTCTAACACGGTTCCTTTTGCCACCACAGCGTAGATTTTTTGTGTAGCAGTAATGTCGTTTAAAGGGTTTTCATTCAATAAAAGAATATCTGCTTTTTTACCTTTATTAAGACTTCCGTAAGCTGTTTTATGGAAGAATGCAGGTGAATTGATTATAGAAGCTTGTAGTGCCTGTAATGGCGTTAATCCATATTTTACCATCAGTTCCAGTTCTTTGTGGAGGCCGATGCCTGGATAGGTATAAGAATTTAAGTACCCCGCATCTGTTCCAGCCATTATTTTTACCCCGGCTTTTTGTAAAAGAGGTAGGGTTTTTACTGTTTTTTCAAACAATTGATGTCTGAATTCAATCGCTTCAGCATTGTCTTGTTCTACTCTTTTTACCCGACCAACATAGGTTTGTTGTAAGCCTTTACCAATGTATTTTAGGTAATCATCATTTTTATGGTTGTCTTGTTCAAAATAGGCAAGGATATAACTCAAGGATAGGGTAGGCGTCAAATACATTCCATGTTTTGCCATATTCTTATAAGTGGCTAAAGCTGCGGTTTCATCAAAAGTATCCATCACTTTTTGGTTGAAAGCTTTTCCTTTCAATTTTCCTTCGGCTACTTCTTGTGAAATCTCTTTTTCCTGACTAGAACCGGCTTTTAAAGCATAACCAAGATGTTCAACTGAGCTTAAGCCAGCTGCAGCAATCTGTTCCATCGTAATGGAACTAGGTATGTGTGCGGATACCTGATACCCTGCTTTACGTGCCAGAACAATACTTTCTAAAAATAGCGCCGGACTCAAGGTATTGTCTGTGATCTTCACGAAATCTACTTTTATCTTTTTCAAAGAATCTAGCGCCGCCAGAATTTCTTTAGTGTTTCCAACTTCTATATCGCCAATCCAGCTAGAATTATAACCTTCTAATTTCGGGCCTGAGGTCAGGATGGTTGGTCCTTGAAGTTTTCCTTTGGCAATCTCTTCTCTCCATTCCAATACACTCGGACTAATGTCTGCGGCCGCATCGCGAATGGTCGTGATGCCATGAGCAAGGTATAAAGCCAGTAGGTTCTTATTTTCTTCAATCAATTCTTTGCCACCACCAAAGTGCATGTGGTTATCCCAAAGGCCAGGCATTACAAATTTACCTGTGGCATCCAAAGTTTGTTTAGCGGCATATTTCGAAAGTTGGCTTTCCGGGAATACCGCGGTAATCATTCCATCTTTTATGGCGATTCCCTGGTTAGGGATAAGTTTTCCTGTTTTGATATCGATGATCGTTGCGGATTTAATTAGTAAATCTGCGGTTATTTTTTGTGCAAAGGTGACCTGGGCTAAAAGTAAACCCATTAAGATCAGTTGTAGTTTTTTCATAAAGCTTATTTTTTAGCAGTTGCTGTTTCCAGAATACTCACGATTTCTTTGAAATTCTTCTTTTTGGCATGTTCTAGCGAATTGACACCATCTTTGTCCTTAATGGAGATGTCACATCCGGCATCTACCAGTAATTGTACTATTTTCACTTGTTTTGGACCTCCATCGCCTAAAATAACAGCTTCCAATAAAGCAGTTCAGCCCAATCTGTTGATGTGGTTAATGGGATAAGTTTTATCTTTCAGCAACTCTTCCACTACGGCTACATGTCCTTTTTCGCAAGCTGGAATTAAAGCTGTTCCATTGTATCTATTGAAAACCTGGTAATCTGCACCTGCTTTTAGGCATAGCTTTACAATCTCTAAATATCCTGAAGCCCCTGCATATAAAAACGGACTGTTCAACATGCCGTCTTGCGTATTTACGTTGGCACCGGCGGCAATCAATAGTTTGGCCATTGGTACTTGATTAAGGTAGGTTGCAGCCATTAATGGTGTTTCTCCTTTTTGGTTTTTTAGTTCCAGATTGGGACTTTTAGCAAGCCAGTGCTCCAATTCTGAAAGGTTCTGTTTGGCAATGATCTGAAAGATCTCATTTGTAGTATCGGTCATAGTTTTTTCCTGGGAACAGGCAGTTAAGGTGTTTAAGCTGAAAAACAGCAAACACAGCAATAAAATCATGCGGTATTTCATACGCAAATTTATCTATCCAAAAAGAAATGGAATAGGACAGGTTAGCACATCATGGGTACTAATTATTCATTTTTCGGAATTCCTGCGGAGAAGTATCTGTATATTTCTTAAAAAAACGGGAAAAGTAGGAAGAATCATTAAAGCCTAGCGTATAGGCAATCTCCTTAATGTCTAACTGTGTTAAAGTAAGCAGTCTTTTTGCTTCCAATAAAATCCGGTCTCTGATCAAATCACCGGCTGTAATTCCGGCTTTCTTCCGACAAACCTGGTTCAGATAATTTGCGGTTACACTCATTTGGGTGGCATAAAATCCAACTTCACTATGTTCCGTATAATGCTTTTCTAGTAAAGCGAGGAAATTGTTAATGATGCGGTGATCCGGGGCATATTCATGTACATCAAAGTTGTCAGAATACCATCTTTTCAGCAGTAATAATATGACTTGTAAGCGGGTTTGAATCAGGTCGATGTAAAGGTCGTCGGCTAAGGCTTCCTCTTTTTCTATTTGTTTCAATTCTTGTAGTAAAGCTTGATATTGTTCCGTTTTTAAGGGCAGAAAGGGCGTCGCAGATAAATTGAAATATGGAAACCTCAGATTGCCAGACAACAGGAATTTCATAGAAAACATCAGCTGATATCCTGAGGTGTTTTCCGCAAGATCCCATTGATGCGCTTGTCCAGGGGCAAGAAAAAATACCATCTGATCTTTTACCTCATGTTCTTTAAAATCGATGGTATGCGTACCACCTCCATTTTCAATCAATAGGATCATATAAAAATCATGCTTATGGGCATGAGGAATAACGGTCATATTGATGGGCTGGTGATGAACGAGCTTAAAATCCTCCTTCGTATAAGGAAGGTTGAAAATTTGTTCAATGCCTACAGTTGGTAATAGCATTATATGGGCCGATGAATGGGATCAGGGAATTTAAAGATATAAATAAATGTAATATGCTTTATTATTTTGTAAAACAATCTTGTGGAGTATCTTGGTTTTGGTGTAACTGGCAATTTTTGCCATTTATAAATTGGAAACAATTATTGGCGCATAGGCAGCAGTGTTGTAGGTCATCTTGTGGATATGATAAGCAAGCTCTTTATGAACCATTGTCATGCTGCGTTCCGGAGACATTATAAATCCAACTGATTCGTAACATCTTATTGCCGGTATATTCTTTTCCCAAACGTATAAGTCAACCAGAGTACCAGGGTAATGTTGTTTGATTTCTTCCAGTAGCTCATTTATAAAAAGCTTCCCCAATCCGACACCTCTTTTTGAGGGATTCCCTACAAGTATTCTTCCTAATCTGTGGCTACCATTTTCTTGAGGGATAATCTCTCCAAAGGCGTATGGCGTACCATCTTCCATACAACCTATATAAAATTGGCGATCTTGATGTATAGTCTGATAAGCTATAATTTGTTGCGCTGTAAGCGGGTAGGAGAAATCGGTTCCAGCAAACTGTAGCAGGAGTGCTTCATCAGTTACCCAGGATTCAAGAATAGGAAAGTCGGTATGGCTATAGGCTTTTAACATAATATGGGCTGGGATATCGATAAAGGAGCATTTATAATAAATAAGAGCTATTTACAAGTGTAGTTAAATTCATGATTATCTTTAATATCTCAATGCGTTCCAAATAAATAATCATTGGAAAATGAACGAAATCTGGATCCTAAATTAATATTGTAATCAAGAAGGAGGGGAGGAAATACAGTAATTATAAGTTGTTGATGAGGTATTATACTGACTGGAGATCCATTGAACAGATTTGTTGTGTAGTATGGGCTTGTGCTGAGCTGTGATTTGGGTTGGTTTCGGTTTTTGATGAACAACTGAAGTTTTTTGTTTTTGAGGCTCAGGGGCTTGCTGGATTTTTGGTTCCGGAAGATTTAATGAACCAGCATGAACACTATCTGATATCTCTGTTCCATCTTCATTAATAAAGGAAATATAGGCCTCCATTCGGCTTTCAGCAAGGTTTGGGTCGATTGCTACCAGCTCTGTACCTAGATGTCTTCTTGATCCGCTCATCACAGCAGTAGAAACATTTGTATCAGGAAAATGTATCAACAGCATGGCGCGATCGTTTCTGTGTGCCCAAAGTAGGTCTGCAGGAACTTCCCATTTGAATTCTATACCCTCTGGATGTTGAGAAATCTGTGTTTTACCTGCTTTTAAGAGACTTCCCATGCTAATCAGGGCTTTAGTGTAGTCCATGCTTATATTCGGGTATTCTCCCTGAACAGCGTGTTTTTTATTATAGGAAACAGCTGCATTGTAGAAATTTTGATCCGTTCCCGCAGTAATTAACCTAAACCCTGTACGGATAAAGTTTAAATTTGACTTCAGAAAGGAGTTTACGACAGTCATCGTTTCACAATTGGCTTTTCTTCCGATGGTTAGCGGTTTGGTACTGTGACCAATTGTTCTGATAATCGACTTTCCGTTTAACGTATAACCCACTAAGT
The DNA here is from genome assembly GCF_014172405.1 of Pedobacter gandavensis. Lineage (GTDB taxonomy): Bacteria > Bacteroidota > Bacteroidia > Sphingobacteriales > Sphingobacteriaceae > Pedobacter > Pedobacter gandavensis. The sequence continues at coordinate 74,081 of NZ_WNXC01000011.1, forward strand.
TGCCAAGACGGCCACTAAAGCCCCCAAATAGTCCATTTTTTAATTTTCCCATGTTGTGCTTTTGGTTGATTTACAGTAGTTTATACTGGTAAGTTACGGAATCAATTCGAGATAAGTTTATAGTGTTGATTAATATAATTAAAGGTTAATATGACTTCATTAAAGTCTTGATTGGTCTTTATGACCATAGAAGGACCTATCAACCATCTATTAAAGACGGAAGAATGATGTAGAGATTTTATCCTCAGCTGAGGATCATGTGAGGAGGAGATTACTTACAACCTTCGTTTATGGTTAGATAGCGATTGAGTGCAGATAAGTACCATCTCTTTTTTTTCTTCTTTTATCTAAGACAACTGCTATAGTTACCATAACTTTTGTTGATTATGGCTAGATATGGTGCTCGATTTGTGCACATATTGTGCACAGAAAACCTGTGCTAAATCAAAAAACCTTCCAGTTTTCACTGAAAGGTTTTTTGATTGGAGTGGGGGGAGAAGGATTCGAACCTTCGAAGTCTTGCGACAATAGAGTTACAGTCTGTCCCATTTGGCCACTCTGGTATCTCCTATTTTGTCTTTCTATCAGACTCATTTTACCCGTAAAAACTTTCAAATGAAAGTAGATAAGTTTCCTCCTCATATTTTATCATGTAATCTGAGTATGAATGTCCAGTATCAATAAGCTCGTAAACTTCAAAGTCTTTTGTTCCAAATAGAGACCAGATGGAATACAATACCCTATTTTTTATCATATCAAGCCAGTGAACATTGATATTAATTTTTGCATTCTTAAAAGATTCTCCTAATCTCTCCAATATTCCCTTTAATGTATCAAAGCCAGAGGTCTTTATAGACATTAACTTCTTTGTGAAGTATTCTGGAGTGTTATTTGACCATCTAAAGCAGGTAAGCTCATCATTGAACTTCCTGAATGTATATTTGTTTTCTATGTATTCATTAACAAGGTTATCGTAACATTCTGCCATTTCGAGATAATTTTCGATCAACTGGATTTTATAATCTTTATCAAATGCCTTTCTAAAATGTAAGGGAACACTGGGTAAATTGAATTTCGAAAGACCTTTAGCAAATTGGGTAATAAACCAAATTTCATCCCATTCATCAGAGAGATCGGTATCATGTAGATTAAAGAAGTTCTCCCAAAACCATTCCTCCGGCAGTAACCGACCGTCTTTCTCAATCCAGAACGCTGGTTTACTTTCATCCGTTATTTCAATCTGGTTCTTTCCAAGTATGTCAACGTAATTTGATTCATCTAAAACATAATAAATATAGGTGTCGATACCTAGTATTAAATATTCAGTTGGATTAGACACTGCAGTACCATTCATTAATTGCGCTTGCTTTCCTTTCATAATTTATAAAAACGTGTATTAACTGTAATTCAACATTGAATCTACTTTATAATCAGATAACTTTTATAAATGAGTTTATATTATTTCGGATTGAATAATGGTATTTTGAGAAGACATCGTGTCTCAATGTGCGCAGAAAATCTGCTTTTAAAGCAAAAAAACCTTCCAGTTTTCACTGAAAGGTTTTTTGCTATTGGAGTGGGGGGAGAAGGATTCGAACCTTCGAAGTCTTGCGACAACAGAGTTACAGTCTGTCCCATTTGGCCACTCTGGTATCCCCCCATTTTGTCTTTCTATCAAATAAACGAGAACGTTTATCTTCAGGAACCGACTCAGTATTACTAAAACTTTCAGATCCCTGAACGTTTTTAAGAGTGGAGAATAGCGGAGTCGAACCGCTGACCTCTTGCCTGCCAGAAACGAGTCTTTCGTCCCTGATGGCATGTTAACCCCTTGTTTTACCTATCTCCATGTTATGTGCACAAATCTCGCACAGTATCTAACCTTGTTTATAATATTTGTTAATTAATGCAAGTTAGTAATTCCATTTGGTCTATATGATCCCTTCATCAGCAAAGCTATAGAAACTGTTTTTACTTATAATCAAGTGATCCATTATTTTTAAGTCAAGTAGGTTTGCTCCTGAATACAACTTCTTTGTTAGGTTTATGTCCTCACTACTCGGATCAACTTCAGAACTTGGATGGTTATGCGCCAAGATAATCCCTGAACTTCCAGTTTTTAATGCTGTAGCAAAGATTACCTTCGGATCTGCAATTGTCCCACTGACACCACCACTTGAAATATTTACCACCCCTAACACTCGATTCCTCCTGTTCAATAAGATGATTTTAAACTCTTCTAAGAACTCTATTCTACCCAAGTCCCAATGTTGTGTCAGTACTTCATAAGCTTGCTCAGAACTACTAATTTGAGGTATTTCGGAAGGCTTGTACTTTGGCTTATATGAGATTTCAATCTCCGCCACGTTGAATAATGTGTTTTTATATACCATGATTTTTTAATTATGGTATTTAAACCAAGCTTTCCAAGAGACTAAGTAAAGAGGCACACGGAATAAATAGGTGATGCGCAAAGGCCACCTGAGCGTTTATGCCGGAACTTCTTTAAACGTGTCTATTGGACAAGCTTAACTTTGTGTAAATAATTAATAAATCTATTGGTATTTAAAGCCCCCACGTATTAATTAATTCCTTGACCGACTCTTCTTTTATTTTACCATTTAACATTTGTCCATTCGCTGATATGTATATGACATGATTGTCATTATCATCTTTTGTAATATAAAGTCCGAAGTCAAGGCTAATTCGCTTTGATATTATTGGGAATAGCATAGCAGGTGTTTCACTCTTTTGCTTTTCCTTGTAATGGATATTAAAATATTGTATCCATGATAATATCCCTATAAATTCATCTTCGGTAAATTCATATGAAGTTCCATCTTCAACTACTAAATCGTCGGGGAGTCTGTCTTGAATTTCTTTTAAATATTTAGTTTTATTCATTTAATTTGATCAATTTTTTGATAGCTTCTTTAATCCTGTTGAGTTGATAAGCTTGCCTTCGTAAAGTCTAAAATGGCAATTCATCTTCTTCCCCAGGGGCCTGAATGTTTACTGCATCAGCACTATCTCCATCATAACACTTATTCAATTCTTGGCAAACAGTCGAAACAAAACTAGCTTTATCCTCTTCTTCCCTTAAAGAGCCATAAATGGAGTATAATTCCAAAATAAGCTTGTAGTTGATGTCGGAATTATATTTATCGTAATGCTTTAAAGGCAATCCTTCAAACAAATTTTCAGCATTAATTGAGTTAGACCATTTATAGCTTTGCATTATACTCTTAAGACCATCAAGCCATGTCCTAACTTCAATATTATCTAATTTTCTGCTGAAGGCTATTCTTTTGTCATAATGAGAATTGCCCCAATTATCATCAGATTCAAAATTACAAATATTCCATAATGAACCGTGAACTTGATCTTTTAATTCATCTAATTCTTGGATATCATTACTTCGTTTCAGATTAGAGATATCAAATGTCAGACTAGCACCATTTTCAGAAGTCTTAGATTGAAGCAGCTTATGTAAATTCTTATCAATGTTTATTATTTTTTCCTCTAATGAATTAATGATACTTTCTTTATTGCCTTTTCGGGTTAATGCTTCATATATTAACCCTGCCCACTGTTTTTTAAGGTTTTCTTTGATGTCGTTGAATGATTCAAACGAACTTACAGCAGTACCTTCAGCCAAATTATATATTACATCTAGAAAATAGAAGACAAATTTATAAGATTCCCTAGGAAAATGATATTTGGTGTCAAACTGCTCCTTTTGAGCCAACCTAACATCTCTAACCTCGTCATCGGCAACGTCATGTTCTTTAAAATATTTAATAATCTCCTTCTCAAGGGCCCGCTTGTAATTCTTATAATCATAGTCTACAAACTTATTGACAAATATATGCTTACAGACATCTTGTTCTAGCGCTCTTCTAAATTCAGCCAATGTGACGCTATCAGGAGTCTTATTATTCTGAGTGTCTCTGTGATATAAACTTCCATAATTATCTCCAATAACTAATATAAATAGCTGACATTTAGGTATTTCTTCCAAGCAGGAGTCTTGAACGTGCTTGTCATAATTATAAAAAATATCATCAAATTCGCTTAAGGCAGGTTCATAACCAAATTCTCTAATAAAATTTCTTAATTGAGATCTAATTTCCTGTAAATCATAACAGGTAGAGCTTACAAATATTCGTGGTGTTGCCATAGGTTTTTTGTTAAAATTCTAGAATTTGGGACAATTATTTTACTGCTTATATATACCGTTAATATTCTGTCTCAATTATAGTGTTAGTTTTGCTAAAGTCCTCTGATAATGAGTTTACCAAATGTAATCTCATAAAATTAGGAACAACAACCTTTTAAATGACTATAGAAGCAATTTCTTCTTTTATTAACTCTAACTGTTCATTACTCATTCTGTTTAAATGTCGTGAGAAATAGACTTTGGTACCTTTTAAACTTGTTTGTTCTATTTCAGGTGCAACCCTATCATTATTCAATCTCAATCCTGTAATTTGACACAATTGTCCAAATTTGAATGATTCATTCAACATTTCCATTTCATATCCCATCCAGGTACAATTGCTTTCTTTCCCCCAGAATCCCCAAGAACCTTTGTTCATTACCAGAATAACTTTAGGGGCAATCCATTCAATTATATGTTGTGTTAAATTAAGCTGTTCAGCCAAAAAGCCAAGCCCCAGATCCTTCTCTAAATAGAACTTGGAAAGAATCGACTGCTCAGTATTCTTGAAATGGAACAAATCTAGATAAGATGTATGACCATTATGAATTGGGGCGATCTTCCTTAAAGTCGTAAAGTATGAATGTTTAGCATCACTCAATTTATAACTTATTGGAGCTTCCACACTTCCCTCCCTAAAAGAAGGGTTAATCCCAGTAATTAATATATCTGATTTTTCTGGTAGGGTATAAACAAACTTCCTATCTAAGACTTTGTTTAGATCCCCACTTTCAAATTTATTGCTGAACTTATCCCAGATGGTCGTTAGCTTACTTTCTATATGTTCCTTTGTCATGATTATATGATTACGTTAATAAAACAATATTAAGGTAATTAAACCCCTTGCCGAAACGTTTTGTACCATATGGGCAAATTAAGTTCACCTTCTGTTTCTAACGGTCACATAATCTTGATAATTTAGAGAAAGTTGAAAAGAGAGTTCCCAAAGGAAGTTGCATAAAAAAAGGTATGCCTTTCGACACACCCTAATTAACGCTCTCCCCTAAATGTAGTTAAATTAAACCAATGTCATTTGTAAATGTGCCGCTTTCAACTTCTATGCAAATGAAGCCAGGCTGATTAAGCCTAGCTGAATATTGTTCGGATCGAATCTATTGAAACCTGTTGAGGGACAAGCTTAAATTTATGGAGTGATTAATCAAAATTAGTTTTTTAGATGTTTTTCCTCTTTCTCACTCCCATCTGTCTATGAACTTGTTTTTCTCGGAGCTGTAATCGCCAGAAGAGTATCCCCTACATAGTACCAACATAAAAATGATCGTTATGATAATAGTTGAAGTTGCCATCAAATCAATCTTTTTATTTATTGCAAAACAATAATTCGCTCGTATAAACTGTCCGTATAAACCTCCCCAAACTAGTATGACAGCTATAGCCATAACCTCATTTAATTTTGACACCGAATAAAATCTGTCTCCCGAATAAAAGATAGTTTTATAAATGGGCCCTGAAATGAAGTCTTCTAAAAAATCAATATGTGCCTCCCAGTTCCTTTGCCAACTTTTACTGCCGAGAATTACTAAATACCAAGCAACAGAAAATAACATTCCTAATGAAATGAGGTAAAGATCAAGATGAATGTCTAAAGCTCTATTAGAATGTTCATTTGTCAATAAAGTAATATACCCACCGAATATTAAAACAATAAATCCCCAAAAATATGCAGCTCGTGTCCAAAATTTATCTATCTCAAAATTTCGATTCTCCCAAGCCTTAGTGTAAGCTTTTTCAAGTATTTTCTTGTTTTTAATTTTGTATTCATTAGTAATGGGATTCTTTTCAATCCCAAATTTTTGATAATATTCATGAGTTTTTAAAGGTGTATATTTAGTCTTTTTGAGAATGAGCCAGTTCAAATATTTTCGCATAGGATTTATTCTATTTGTGTTGTTTTCATATTTTGCTAATGACGCAGACTAGATGACACGACTGATCATTAAGGATTAATTATGAATTTAAAAAATTGATTTAGGATACTTTCTGCGACAATATTTCTATGTATATAACTGATATCCAATTAACTATATGCTCATTTACACATTCGTAAAACATGTCAATTTCTGCTAGGTCGACTGAACTAAAATTGTCGTTATAGTCTCCAGAAAGTAAGTGGAAATATCTATTTCTTAGATCAAAGATTAGACTTGTCAGACCTCTTCTTGATATTACGATTTCAGAGCTAGGAGTAGCACTTTTTAGATCTATATTTTTGCTTTTATCGCACAACTTTTTTATTGCTTGAAAATATTGAGAATCTAGCTGTGGGACTCCGCTGTTTATTCTAATTGATAGGTGGATATCTAAAAGCGCTATGTTATGTTTAAATAAATGCTCATTAACAAAATTCTTAAAGAAACTTAATTCTCCTTCTACTTTTGTGAAAAAATCCTTAAGGCTATTGTAGGTTTTCTCATAACTAGTAGCTCTTGAGGTATAATATAATGGAAAACAATATGAAATAAGTTCAACAGATCTATATAAGTGTAAAAATGCGGTAGCATGAGCACCCTTCTTTTTTTGATAAAAGTAATTTGTTAATTCTAACAGTAAATTCTTAAAATAAACTTTGTTACCGTATTTTATTGCAGAAGAATAGTAATCTTCTAGATCCTTTAGTGAAATCGAAGAATTCTTTAAAGTTTCATTTATTAGTTTGGCAGATGTTTTAGTGTTATGACTATAATCAAAATTTAAATAATTAACTCGTTGTTCAAATGTAACTTTTGTTACCAAATTTTGGACTTTTACGGTACCAGAGAGTAATCTTAATAATAAAACTTCTTCAGATGATTTTGCATTAATTCTTAGAAAAGTTGAAAGTGCATCGATAGATCTTTTAGAGAGACCTTCGGAATATTTGAATTGTTCAAATTTTGCCACTACTTAATCTACTTGAGATAAAACATCTACTAATTCTAATCTCTGATAGTTTCTTAAAGTACCCCAATTTTTAACATAATAATTTATCAAGGTTCTTCTCATTCTTCCGACTTTGATCTTTGAATAATTGAAAGACTTAAAAGCTTCTTCAAATAATTCTATTGCGGCTTTAAAGGATTCAGAGTCCTCGTTGTTTAACAGCGGATAATTTATTTTTATTCCGACACAAAATCCAATCAAATTATTAACATTCTTAAACCATTTAAAATTAGATGGATCTTCCGAAAACCGATTGATTAGGTTAATTATATCAACAAATTCAATTTCGTCATCAGTGACGTTCGAATCTAAAATTTTATCGGCAATTAGTTCGTCCAGCTTTTCTTCAATAATTTTTTGGTTTTCAATGTTTGTTGAATTAGCCAAAAATGCTAGGTAGCCTTTAACAAAGTCAGCCTTATTAAAGGCTATTTTAACTCTTTTTTGTTTGTATTTTTTTTCATTAAGTACTGGTATATCCGAACTTTCTATCTCGAATTCAAACATATTGGTTGTTAGAATTTCAATCTGGTGTCTCGCAGACATGGGTTTTTGGCCATTGTTTAATGTTATCATTCTATATAATAAGTTGTCCATAGATGAACAGATTACTATATTTAAGAATAAAATTGCATCGATATTGAGTTCTGGAGAATTGTTAAAAGTTCTACTTAAAGTATTTAACCTTTGAATCCCATCCAGTATAAAACCTTCATCTATATTCTTTAGAAGAAAAACTCTCATTTCCTCTAAATCTTGAATTTCAATTCCCTTAGGATCGATGAAAGCAAGGGTTAGAGCGGGCATGATGCAACCTTTAACGAGGTCTTTTTCGAGTCTGTTGTAGAATTTACTATCCTGTATATTTCTTTGGATTTCTAGCCTGGAAATTAGGGGAACCAATTGTTCAATAGCAAATTTGTAATTTGTAGATGCTGTTATGTATCTACTTTTTATCACATTGTCAAAATCGATTGAATATATGTTTAAACTCATAATATATTGTATAGGTAATAAATATAGACCTTTCTTTTGTTTCAAGACTTAAACTTCCATATTTTGTACTTAAAATATGTTTATTTGTCAAGTTTTTTAGCCTAGATTGTAAGATTTCTCTAAATCAGGCTATTTAAAAGTGAAATCTATCTGTCTTTTTCACGGGGACATCACAGAGGTAATCCGAAGGGTAGTTGGTTTTCTAGATTAGAATTAATTTATGATACTAATATATCTTTTAATTTATCTAGATTCTCAATATTAATTTCCAAATCTTGGATTTTAATATCACCATTAATGTAAAGCCCTAATGACAGAAATAAGTGACCTAAGTAGTAAATGTAATTTGAAGCCTTTAACGAATCCAAGTTTTTATATTCACTATTTAGTCTTTGAACAACATTTCCATGTATACTACTATTTCTAATGGAATAAAGTACAGTCCTAAATGCGAAATTAATTAATTCTTCGTCATTAATATTCAATGTAAATGACTGATTATTCGCTGAATTTGAAACAATTACAGTCTTATTGATAAGTAGTTCCTGGAGTTTTTCAGACAAGCTATGCGGAATACTTTTAGACTTAGCAGAGTCGGAAATTCCCAGGTCTACTCTTCCATTAATAATAGTAGGATTACATACTGCTACATAAGCATTACCATAGGTATCAATTATAGATTGATGAATCTGCGGATATTGCCTTTGAAATCCCTTATAGCTGTTACTGATAAGGAAGGCTGGAATTCCACTTTTTTGACTAGCATAACCTTTCAGAATATGATTAGTGATGAATTTAAGTGTTTTGTTAGGGATTAATTTTATATACTCATGAACAAGAGTTATTATCGTGAAATTTGACCCAATTAATTCATCTTTCATGCTAAAAATGTTATCAACTAGGTTTAAAATTGCAAGATTCTCTTCTAAACGTTTATGGTTATTAGTCGCTATTTTTTTTCTTATAAAAGCAGAATTGTAAGTATTATTTATTGCTGACCACAGATGAGTAAATGCCATATCTGGTCTTTCAGGGAGACAATAATATGAGTCGATTAAACTTGATAAAACAATAGTTGGAATAGAATTATGGGAAATCCATAAACTGTCCTCCCAGTTACTACTATAAATTGGCTTGATAGAGTGGTCGATTCTTCTTATGTCGGAATAAAGCGATTTTATGTGTTCTTCTCTTGTATAATTCTTTAATAGGTCAATTGATGCTTGCATGTACGATTGTTAATTTCCACGAATATAACTTTTTTGTGTAAAAGCCCATTCCTTAATGCTCACCTGCTGCGCGAACTGAGAAATTGTGTCAAAGGAGAAGTACGCAGTACGTCTTTGACTATGTCTTGACACGAGCAACTGATGGGATATTTGTATCAAATATCGTGACAGTTGTAAAGCAAATTTCGATTGCGTAAGGTGAGCTGCACTAGGAATGCGATTAGCTTTATCTAGGATGCAGCGAAGCAAATCCTAGATAAAGATAGAGAGAGTATTCACGGAGAAACCGATGCTCAATATAAAAACCATGACAAAGCGAAGCTATGGCGTGTGTTTTTTGAGAGCAGAGCTTTTCGGAGTACCTTATTTCCTAGCACTAGCTTTGATAACACCACAGGCTTTCTGATAGAACGAATTGTCTGCAAGGTCTTTTGTAGATGCGCGCTGAACCTATAATCCCCCCAGAAACAAAGACCAATCCTTACCTTACCCTCTTGTAAGCCGCTAAGAGAGTGAGGTAAGGAATTGGGATGAATGAATAATTCTTAAACAAATAAGACCTTCTTTTTAATCTTCAAAAGGGTCTACATCAATATGCAACAAAACCAGAATTACCCGAATCACCCAAAAGGCTACGAATGCGGCAAGTAGGAAATAGAACAGATGCAGGAAAGTTTCATTTGGCATCAATTGCCAAGCAATAATCAATGAGACTACAGCAATAATAATGTTAGCTACCCATTTCATATTAGAATCGTTTAGCGGTGAAGGTATTCTTTAAAGATTCACCACCACTAATTGTTGAATATGAGAATTTGAGTGAACTAATAACTCCGAAGGTCTTATAAAACACTACAGAATAAGTTTCTGGACGAGAGCCAGTAAATGAATACGAGTAATTGTTATCTGAAACCTTCTTTAAGGCTATAGGATTATTCTTTTCTTTGGGAGTGATGGTTACTGTATTATCGTTGAATACCACTTTAAGATCCTTATTAAGCGCGCTTTTGTTTAGATCTTGGTAGCGGCGTTCTTGATTGGTCTCTATCTTGGTAATTTTAAAAGTCTGTGAAAATCCTTGAATACTAGCAAAGACGAACAGTGTTAGGAGGAAGCTCTTCATGTTTTATAATTTAATGTGCATTAATATCTCATAGTGTTCTACTGGTAATCCATCTTCATAAAACTTCTTAAGATTAGCTGGATAAGTTGTGATAATGGTAGTCAATGACTCAGATTCATATACCACTGAATTTGCACCACCTTCTGTAAGACGGTTGACCACCTTAGCTGTTTTATTTAACCAAGTTTTATATTCATTGAATTGGCTACTGTAAGGAAATGCGAACTTTAGCCTTATAGGGTACTTTGGGTCTGTATCCTTATAGATTCTTAGATATCCCACGGTACTAGATTCGTATTGATATTTCCATGTCAAAGCTAATTTGGATCCATTCTTGGCTGCTTTCAGATCAGACCAATTACTAGATAACTTTTTAAGCTTACTGTCCATTTCTTCAATTCGATCGTAGGAAGCATCGGCATATAGCCCGATTAAGTCAGTGTAAGGTATTCTTTGAGCAAAGGAAACCTTACAGATAAGCAATAGAACTACTAGAGCGGTAATTTTAGATTTCATCTTTGATATTTATTAGCTTATAAAATTAAGTAAATTCTTAGTATTACTAAGTAGAGACTGCGATTTAAATCTATTGTTTTGGCTGTGGTCAAAACTGTCGCTAAATCGGAGATCGAAATGTTTGTAATCAATAAGGCGAGAGCCTTACGGGAGGCTGCAAATATGACCCAATCTGAATTAGCTTTCAGGTTAGGTGTATCGAATGGTTTTATTGGTCAGGTAGAAAGTAATAGATCTCCAACTAAGTATAGTATGAACCATATAGACTTGATGGCGAAGCTGTTTAACTGTTCTCCTAAGGATTTCTTCCCTGAGAATCCTGTAAATAAAGGCTCTAGTGAGCCCTTATTCTAAGATGGCACTTTCTCTTCTGCCGTTACTATAATGTAATCCTTCGGATCTGATAGCAGTCTATTGAGGAAGAAGATCTGTATATCAGTGGCAGAATGATCTATCCTGACTGAGTTTTCAATGTTTATATCAGTTGCGGTGATATTGGTGTTATTAAATACGATGCGAAGCATTCTGTTGAAGATCTTATGACCAAACCTTGTTAAGGCTTCCTCGTCATAAGAAACGTAAATCATGTAGTAATTAAAACGATTACGAGTTAGGGTAATGTCCCAGAAATAGCTGATAAACTCGTTAATGAGGTTGGTTTCCTTACCGGAATTTGTGTGGTCAATTGTTACGTGCATTCTATATCGTAAAGTATCAAATGCGGTTAGAAGCTCTTTACAGCCTTTAATAATGTTCTTGTAAGCCTGTTCTACGGCTTCATTTCTTAGTTCGAGGTTCTGTGCTAACAGAATTTCCTCAGTTGGTGCGATTACTGTCATTTCTTTGGTGGTTTTAAGTGGTTTAACTGCGTTTTTCTTGGTCATAGTGATTCGTAGCCTCTTATTTAGAGGGTGCTTTTAATGTTGGTTAACGGATTATTTATAGTGGTTTACTTGTGAGCTATTTAAAATTCAAGGCTGTTACAGTTGAATTAATCGTAAAATGATATTCCTAAATGAAATCTTGGTCTCTTGGCCTAAAGGATGAATGGTAGGGAAAGCGACTTTTATCGGGACAACGTACGGGGATGTTGTGTTTAGACGATCAGAGGAGAGCGCACATATATAATATATAAAAATAAAATTTTGATCTGTCGTTAAACAAATAATGCCAAGCTAATAAGCCTGGCATTATGATTATAACTCCATTTTAAAATGAAGCAGTTTTTCCTGTGGTACACACTAACAATAAAGTATATAATCATTCCTGTTTCATCTGTTAAAAAAGGACGGAAACTTGGGTTATTGTTAGGCTGCACGGTAGGAAAAAAGGGTCAAATTTCGTATCTTTGTATAACATAAAAAGAGAAGTTCTCTCTACTAAGATCATTCAATAATCCTTCCTGGATTCACTCAGATACGCCATGTTATAATGATTATGAAATAAAAATAATGTCCAATAAACCAAGAGCGTTCATTGTAAAACCGCTATTCACCAATTTCCACAACACCAAATTAAAATATCTAGATGTCCTAACCTTTGTAGCAATAAGGTCATTCAATAATAAAAGTAACAATGATTGTTACCCATCTCAACAAACTATTGCTTCTTTATCCGGTCTAAGCGAACGTTTCGTCACAAAGTCCATTGCAAGACTTGAGGAAGAAAAGCATTTGTATGTTTATAGATCTGGGCGATATACCGCACCTAATAAATCGGAATCAAATAGGTACACATTTCCACATTGTGATCAATTTGACCAAGTACCCTATGAATTATTTAAAACAAAAGATCTAACCGTATATGAAAGAGCTATGTTGCTTTTAATTAAGCAATTCAATGTTTCACCTGTTGATGTTTATGGTACCATCAATGATTTCTCAGATATTTTAGGGCTTACATATAGTACGATTTCAACCCAGTACAAATCGTTATGCTTAAAAGGTTACCTTGATGGCTCTAGACTTAAAAAGAAGCGAACCCAGTTGTTAAAGATCGATTGGGCATTTCCCGAGTATTTAAAAATCAATAAGATTCAGAAGCCTATCATCCATCTAACCATCACCTAAATATGGGGGGGGATTTATGTAAATCCCTTATTATTATTAAATAATAAAGGAAAATCTCCCCCTGCTATCTACACTTTCTCAAGGATTCTAAGGTCATTTGACAGCCTATGTTTAGGTTCATATAATATGTAGTAAGTTTGATATTTCCTCTTGGGATCGGGCTTCTTTGGCTCTATAAACGTACCTTTAAAGTATCTTAATATATCCACTGCTTTGGCTTTATGATTCGTTTCATAATCCCTTTCGTAAGCATATTTATCGTAGATTTCTTGTAAGGAACGTTTAAGATCATCAGAATAGATTCTGGTATTTAAAACGAACTTTATTAAAATTTCATCCACCATATTGGCGTAAGCCACTGTTCTTTTACCAATGGTTAACTCAAAGTATAGTTTCCTCATTTTAGATAAGTTAAACCTGATGTCTGTTAAATGGTCAAATCCACATAAATAGTACAGTTCAACTGTTAAGGCATCCATTTCCTTTAAATCTTCAATGGTCTTATGATAATCGGCATCTAAGGGTTTATTGTTTTTAATATAATCAGTCTCCAGATTGTGTAAAGCCATTCCAACAGACATTCTTCTCTCTTTACCGCTGCTCCGTTTTATTTTTATATGATCTTCATCGCTAATTGGATGTTTAACATCTCTGTGAATTACTTTGAAAAAGTTAGATTGCCTGTATGATTCTTTAAGTGCTTCAATTGATGTGTATTTGTTTTCAACTAGCTTTTTATGTCGGTAAGCATCCTGAATATAACTGTTTAATGTATAGTTCTCAAAAACGATATTTAATAAGTTCTTATCTGTTATGGCTCCGATAACATCTTGAACAACATTGTTCTTAAAATCAAGATCTACCTCCTTTAAGCGATCAATAATCGTTATATCTAATTCCATATCGGCAATAATTTGGATTGGACTGCGCGGTTCACGATTAATGAATAACTTAGTTATATGCGTAATAGATGAAATCCCTGCCCTTAATCGGCCCCAAATCTGAATAGCTTCTGTCTCAGGATCGATAATAGAATGCTTAACCCACGGAATATTAGTTAGCATAATTACGTGTGGTTTTGTGCCATCGGTGTACAACATATCAACGGCTGAAAAAAAGCGACTGGTAAAGAAGTTGTATTTAGCATATTGCTGATCTTCAACAGAGTACTGGATATTGCTGATCTTTTGATGTTTAAAGAACTTATCGTCTAAGTCTTTTGCACAAAACACCTTGTAGTCTGTTTGAACTTCCTTGATTTGCGTTGCATATAAAATGGATTCTTTGCAGTTGGAGTATATAAAGACGGGCTTACCATCATCATAAAGCCTTAATTGGTTTCTTAATGAGGTCTTCAGGTTGTTCGTCGTTATTAGTTTTAGATCTTCTTGATAATCAAAATCTGGTTTGAATATGAGAAGTTTAAATCCATGTTCCTCGAAACGTGTATCACTAGGTATTAATGGTGTTGCCGAAATCAAAGCCTTCTCATCAAATAGAAAGAACTCATCCAGTGGAACCAACAGCTTAGGTCTGAATATTGCTTGTTGAACAATCTTCTCGCATTCATCATAAAGTAAGAAGTAATTTTTACGATAATTCCTGTCAACGATCCTTAAGACACTAATCATTCGCTCGAAGGCTTCTGGGGTTGTCATTAGCTTTTTGTCACTTACACAATCATGTATTAAATAATCATGTATATCCTTGTTGCTCGTCGCTTCATTTATGATGCAAAGCTTGCTTTTAAACTCCTCCTTCTTCACCTCCATAACCGAAATAAAAGGTTCAATAATTATAGAATTTCTTGTGGTTTTTATCTCTAAGGTTGTTGCACCTAAATTTGGTCTAACTTTATCAATAATATAGCCTGAGGGTATTCGTCCATTGAATCCTTCATTAATTAGGATCTTATCAAACTTCAGTTTCTTGTCTACTTCTTTTATATATATGGTTTCTGTTTTCATGATGTTATTTTAGTGCCCGATTCCGGGCATTATGTTATTATTAAAAAGTAGGTTTACTATTTAGTATGGCATTTATTTTATCGTTGTCCGTTACCTTAACATAGGAATCACCTTCTTCCATATCGCAGACGGTTAAATCTCGTTGCGATGATTTAGGTCTAGGAAGTGACCAACAAACCTTTATATAAGTGAATAGTCTATTGTTCCATTCCTCCTCATAAACTTCTACCTTTTGCACTTTAATAATTCTACCAAGAAGAAGTTGTGGAGATTCTTCCTTTGGGCCTCGAGAATGGTAATAGAATAAAGGATTAAGTTTAACGCTCACAGTACAATGAGTAGTTTCCTGCGTAGCCCCTAAAGGTTTCCAATCAGCCCTCACAAGCATTACAACGCTTTCAGCATAGATCGTTAGGTTATGTATTTCTGTTATTTTATAATAACCATCACAAAAGGGATGTTTAACGCCTCGTTCTTTTAATTCATTTAGTTTTGTTAGGTAATTTGATAGCTGTTCTTCAGTTGTTAAGTTCATAACTCAATTCGTATTATATAATAAATCAAGTTTGGCCAAACTTATCAAGGGTACTTCCCTTTGACATTTCAAAAGTGCGAACAAAAGAAAGCCCCATCGGATGACCGATGAGGCTATAAAAATGAAAGTTGGTAACCCTATAATTACGGGTTACTCTTAATGTGCTTCTTGTATCGGTGAATCACCTTCTTTAAGTATGCTGTCTTTTCCGTGGTTGGGTAGGTTGGAACTTTGAACTCAGTAGTGACCCCGTAATCTTGGCTGTCTTCCTCTTCCACCAAAAGGAATACTCCCCATAGGTAAATGAAGTCAAATATAAAGAGGTATTGCTTGCGTGACAATTGACCTTCCATGTGTAAATTCATGTAATCAACAATATCGATCACTATTTCCGGTATAAAATAATGGGTGGCGTACTTGATGATGTAATCGTTTTCCTTTACAAGATCATTTACAACTGCTAGGGGCGGTATATCATCGTATGGGGTTAACAGTTCTTTTAAAGAATGAGGGTATTTCTGCTTAAATAGCTGATAAACACCTTTAACAACAAAATCTGTGTTATGCAGTCTTACTGGTGGTTTACTTTTAAATTCTGGGGATATTACTTCAATGTACCGGTTATTTAGTTGTTTATTTACAGCTTCATCAGTTTTACACATCTTTTTAATCTCCTCTGTTTGCTGAAGATAGCCTTGCAGGAAGTGTAATGGTTCATCGCATTCTAATGCATCAGTTTTCTGTTCAGTTATAATTTCAAGCAACTGGTAATGCTGACCTATTATATAAAGGAAGTAATCAAGGTGTTCATGATCTACATTATAAGAAGTCAGCAGGTTTTTAAGTGATGTAAGCAGTGCTTCTTGATGCTCCTCTGGTATGATTACAGTGGCATATTTATCAAGGAAGGTAGGTGCTACACTTTTCAGCTTCTTGTACTTCTCTACTTTGGTGAGATCGATGTTAATTGGTAGTAATTCGGACATTTAAGATTAAACCGGAATGATTGGCACTCCGGTTTAAAGATATCTAACAGTTTACTGATTTTGCAACTTTTTCATTAGTATCATCGATTACTTCCTGATCGAATGTATCTAAATATACTGCCGTCGTCTTGTTACCATATTCATGACCCAAGCATTCAGCGATGATTTCAATACTAAAGCCTAATTTCTTGCAAATGGTAGCCCATGAGTGCCTTGAAGTGTAGGTGGTGATGGTTTCATTGGTTTCTATCAATTCAGCCATCCGCTTTAAGTATTTATTAGCTAATCGTGTTCTGTCTTTTATAAGCCTCAATCTTATTTCCTCTGAATCAACCTTACGGTTAATAATAGGGAGCAGATAGTTCTGAGAACGTTTAGAGCTGTACAAGTCAATTATCTTCTGAGCTTGTGGAAGGACTCTAATATCATAAACCTTCCCAGTCTTTTGTCGTTTATAGTGTATCCTGCCATTCTTAATGTTATTAGTCTGTAGTAAGGCTAGATCAACAAATGATATTCCCATTAGGTAGAATGACATCATAAACCAGTTACGAGCATGCCATATTGTTGAACCTTCAGGAAGATCCAATTCGATTATAGCCGTTATTAATGTCTTATCAATTGCTCGCTTCTTCGTTCGTTCAGCTTTCAGTTTAATATCATGGAAAGGATAGAGATTTCTATCAACAACTTTGAGTTTGATGGCCTTATTATAGAAGGCTCGTAACGTTCTAATATAAAAGAATGCTGTGTTGTGTTTTACATCTCTTCTCAGCAGGAACTTGTTGTAATTATCAAGGAATTCGAAGTCAATCTGTTCAAAGGTCAATGATTCATCTGGATGAAATCTCTTTAAAGCGTTGATCGCTGATTCATATACCCATGCGTTCCCGATTTTATTATCCGTTCTTAATTCACTGATTAGGTCACTTACAAATGAGAATACGGTTGGAATGGGCTTCTTCTCTATTAATTGGATGGGTTTAGGACTTAAGTATTCAACGATCTTTGCATTATCGGCTAGTAGTAATTCTGATTGTAAGTCAGCAAAGCTCTTTAGAAGTAGCCTATTCAGTGTATTGGCATTTGGATGGTTGCTTTTTATTGCTTTCTTCTGGATATCCCATTGGTTCTCTTTTAAATAGATCTTTGATGATCTGGTGAAAGATTTGTTCAAGTGATAGATTCTAAAGTTAAGAGGGTAGGTTTCTTCCTTTGTGATTCTTCTTTTATCTAAGAAGACTTTAATAGTTACCATAACGTGTTTGGTTATGGTTAGATACCAATCATGTGCACGATTATGTGCACGGTAATGTGCACGATTTGATCTGCTCAAAACCAAAAAAACCTTCCAGTTTTCACTGAAAGGTTTTAATCTTATTGGAGTGGGGGGAGAAGGATTCGAACCTTCGAAGTCTTGCGACAACAGAGTTACAGTCTGTCCCATTTGGCCACTCTGGTATCCCCCCATTTTGTCTTTCTATCAAATAAACGAAATCGCTTATCAAAAGAACCGACTAAGTATTACTAAAACTTCAAATCCTTGAAGTCTTTTTAGAGTGGAGAATAGCGGAGTCGAACCGCTGACCTCTTGCCTGCCAGGCAAGCGCTCTAGCCAGCTGAGCTAATCCCCCTCGTGGCTTGTGGGTGGCAAAAATAGCAATTAGTTCGTGTAAAGCAAATAAAAACATACAATGGGCTAAAAAACAGTGGATTATTTTTTTATGCTACGGTAAAGCTTAAGGAATGTGTGTTAAAACCATTTATTAAACTTCAAGTTATTAACGTGGATTCCATGGTTAACCTGTGAAATTCCTGTGAAAAACCTGTGAAAACACATGGAATCTAACCATAACAATCACGTTGTGGTAACAATTAAACTGAACCTATACAAAAAAAAGGTCAAAAAAGATGGCGGTATAACAATGATGATCAATATTATATAAATCAAACCGCCGATTATGGCTTCCCGTAACGAAAGAAATTGAGATATAGATATGTTTGGAAGTCCCCTTATTGTTTTAAATAATCGTGCGATTAGTGGGCACTCGATACAAGAACCAAAACACGTAAACAGATGAAAAAAGCTTTATTAATACTCTCAGCGGTAAGTCTATTGACAATCGCATCATGTTCTAAAAGTAATAATGAACCAGAACAGTTCAAAAATGAAATCACTATTAATGGTGCGGTCTACCCAACAGTTGCCATTGGAACTAGAACATGGACAACCGTAAATTACAATGGTAATGGTGGTGTGAATTATAATGACGGTGCTAATGACCCTACCTTCGGTAAACTTTATTCTTTCCAAGAGGTCAAAGCAATCACAGGTTTGCCTATTGGATGGAGAGTTCCAACGGAAGCAGATGTAAAAGTACTAATGGCTACAGTTGGAACTAAACTTGATGGTGCTGATCTTTATACAGATGCTACTGCATCTCAGAAATTTATGTCAAAGGCTGGATGGTCTAATGCTTTACTGACTGGTAATAACTCAACCGGATTAAATCTTGTATCAACAGGAGATTGCTTTGTAAGCAGTGCAACCATTAAGAATTATAGTGGTAAGGGAATTATGGCTTCCTTCTGGACTTCAACTACTATTAAATCTCCAGTTGGTATCAATAATGGCGTAATCACTTATTCTTATGACCCATTGTTATTTGAAGTTTCAACTAATAGTTATGATGACCATGATGAACCAGCTGGGTTACGTGGAGCTATTTACGATACTACAGCCTCTTTTGACGGTATCACAGCTTTCCCTGCGGAGAAACGTTCGATTAGGTTTGTTCGAGACAACTAATACCGCAGTCATCCTGCAGATTGCCTCAGTTTATATGTTACCTTCAATTGGCGTGCAGGGAGCATGTACCATGGATTTATAACCTTATATGATGTTCTTTTTAATTTCACCCTGATGATTAGCAAGTCCTGTTTCGATGGAACATATAAGTTGTTTTTGTACAAACTTCTATCATTAGTGAATTAATATATTTAATAAATAAATTATTAATCTATACTGTAATATTGATGGTAATTCATGGCTGCAATAGCCAGCCTAAAGAAACACCTCAAGATCGTCTACAAAAACAGCTTTGGGAGCAAGAACAAGCTAGGAAAACAGAGCAACGAAATGAAGAAGCGCAGCTAAGGGCTCAATCCCAGAAAATTCTAAGTGAATTACCTGCTTATCAAGAGATGAAGAAAAGGGAAGAGGAGGAAAAGGCTAGAGTTGAAGCTGAGAGGATGCAAAGTTCGTCTTCAAGCTATAGTGAACTGGAGGATAGAGTGGCAGAACTGGAAGAAGAAAACGAGAAACTAAAGTCAAAAGAATAGTAATTAAATTAAAACCTCCCCCCTTTACATGTTGTCTATTAACAACGCTCTAATCAATCTAATGTCGAAAAAACCTGCAAACCCAAATACCGCATACGGCCGTAAAAGACTTCGTGAAGAACATCAGCAGTGGCGTAACAATACAACTCCAGAAGAGAGAGCAAATTACGATGCAACTAGCACAATAATTTGGATTGTTGTCGTATCGCTATGTTTATTAATAGCATTCTTGGTTGGAGGAACTGATGGCGTATTAAAATGGTTAACACACTAAAGTTTTGCTCTAATGAGGCAGCTGTAGAGGATTCCTGGCAGGAAGTACTCGAACCATCTTATTATCGGTGGAGTGGTTCTTTTAATAGTCGGATTCGAGTCTTCTAGGGCTTAAGACCTTTCTTTTTAATTATTAGCTCAGACCGCAGAAGTTCCGTTAGGAAATATGAGTTTAGAATAAAGATTGTTGAAGGAAGCTATCATGCTGTAGACTCATGTGAGCAGAGTTATGAAATTGCAACTTATAGGGCTATGGCAGATTTAATTGATTTTCAATTGTAGATTTTCTTGTGTTGCATCAGCTGATAATTTTTCTGTTGCATCATGTTTCGCAATCAACATGGTTTACATTATAAATGAATACTCCTGTCACCAGCGGTAAGCAGTAAGAACCTATCAGGAAGATATTGCCTTTGCTCCAGAAATTTGTGAGGTCAGGTAGGGATATTAGAATAAAAATAGTGATGCAACATAGTAGGCATACTAATAAAAACGTCACTTTCAACAACCAAATTGGTGTTTCTTTCTTTACTAAGCGCCTATAACATAACCAAAGAAATAGGAAGCAAGGAATAGAAAAACAACCTCCAATGATTACAGACACGAAATAGAATTGAAGAAAGTCTGTGGAGAAGATGAAATCAATAATACTAGAAAGTGTATGCT
The DNA here is from genome assembly GCF_014172405.1 of Pedobacter gandavensis. GTDB lineage: Bacteria > Bacteroidota > Bacteroidia > Sphingobacteriales > Sphingobacteriaceae > Pedobacter > Pedobacter gandavensis. The sequence continues at coordinate 94,942 of NZ_WNXC01000011.1, forward strand.
TAAATCTAAAGACCAGGAGTATCGGGCCAAGGAGTACACTGGTTAACCATATCTTAAAAGGATATTTCATTCTGTGGAGCGCATGTTAGGTAGGTAATTTACAAATAATATTTTTTGCAGACAGGTTGTTTTGTCTTTAATGAGGAAGTGAATCCATCTCCATTTTACGGTTTCCAGTAAGAAAAGGATTTGAGGTATGGATATTTTTGAGCATGAAATTTAAAACACTTCTACTGATGATGCCGATGTTCATCACGACGCTCTTCATGAGCGCTTGTAAAAAAAATGACGCTGATGCCAGTCCTGATAAAGGCCCGATCAAGGTCAGGTATGAAATCACCTCTACACTTCCATTTAGCATTGATCCGGATGATATCCTCTTAAGCTCAATTGCCTACACCAATCCTACGTATAATGTGGAAGTAGTTTCTGACTTATCGGGTAAGCATTGGAGTAAAGAGTTTCTCATTCAGGATGTCAAAAAAGATTATCCGATTGCTGTTTACGGAACAGTTGTGTTAAAAGGAACATCAGGGTACGTGAATACTAAGATTTACATAAATGGGGTTTTAAAGTCTGAAACCAACCAAGGCGTACAAAAAATAACAGAAGAAATATCGACTGCATTGGTAAATGCGACACATACTTTTTAAATGATCATCGCGATTTTATTATTCTTGTGCATCTCCACTAAGGCCCATCGGATTTTAAGTCTCGATGTTAAACATGGGTTTAATAAGTTTGACCTTGGATCAAGGATAAGCAGCATCAAAAACAGAACCTCCATAAATAGGATCCATAATGAGCATCCAAAATTGGAAAGTTATGTAGTAAATTACCCCGCCAACTATAAACTATTTGGATATACTCCCCGCAAAATTGTATTAGATTTCTACAATGGATTATTGACTCAGATATCGGTCAGCATGCCGAGAAATGAATCTTTAAAAGAAAGCCAATTGATCAATGCCAGAATTCTCAACGGATTAGGAAAGCTTTATGGAGATTGGGAAGAGCTCATGCCTTCAGAGGATAAGATGATTACAAAAAGTATCATTAGAAAGAGAACGGCATTGTTTTTTAAAAGCTATCCGGAATCTGCAACAAAAGGAGATACGTTTACTTATGTCAGTATTCCGCTTTCTAAACTCCTTGAAATCAAATCCTGATATGCCTACTCCAATTTATCCAATCGTCATTATTGTTGCGGTTATCATCTATTATATCTTCAACAAAAAAGAACCAATGCCCTTGCAGGAAGAAAAACTTGAGCCAAGAAGAATTTTATGCCCCTATATGGAGGAAACAAAAGAGCAGTTTATATTAAGGTGTTACAATTTTGCAAGGGATTTCTTTGCAGAAAAAGAGATTTGCTACCATCATTCCAGTGATTTAAGTTCTTTTGTGTCTTCCTTCGAGGATAAGGATAACGCGATGTATAATGTTTCCGTTGAAATTTTCTTCTCTAATGGTGATAAAGTAATCATGTTTCATACTAAAATCATTGATGTTGCAATTCCTGATGATAAATTATGGGAAGTTGGAGAGTTGATCAACAGGTTAAATGAGAAGCTGTTAGTGAATACTTTAAACCTGAGTTATGAACACAGATCGATTGACAGTACCGTATTCTATATGGTAGGTGACCATCCATTGATTGAAGATTACTTTGAGTTTTATTATAAAACTATTGTTCGATCCAGAAATATGAAGACCGCATTTATCCGGATCATACAAGACCATGAAAATCCAGCACTCGTTGCCTTAGAATGGTGATTTTTTCTCCTAAAATACCTGCTTTTTATAAGATTGACTATGATAATGCCCGAAAATAATTAGCTTAGAATCAGCTAACCAAATAGAGCATAAAAGAATGATGATATCAGATATATACAGGGAAAAATCTCCGCTGTCGGAGAAAGACTGTTTTGTAGTTTTCGATCGCACCAAATCATCATTTACTTTCCCGGTACACGTACACCCGGAGTATGAATTGAATTTTGTAGAAGGTGCAGCTGGTGCCCAGCGTATTGTTGGTGACTCGATTGAAACCATAGGGGATAAAGACCTCGTATTTATCGCCAATCCGGAATTAAAACACGCCTGGAAAGACGGAGATTGTTCAGCCACAGATATTCATGAAATCACCCTTCAGTTTCACCCTTCTTTAATCGAACAATGTTTAGATAAAAAACAGTTTCAAAGTATTCAGGAATTATTTTCCCGCGCGGCCAAAGGGGTCATTTTTGGTGCAAATACAATTGAACGAATTCTCCCTCTTTTGAGAATCATTACCATGGAAAAAGATGGTTTCTATTCGGTGATGAAGTTATTTATCCTATTGTATGAATTATCAAAAGGAGAGGATGTGCGAGAGCTTTCCAGTGCTTCATCACCAGAGATGACCACGAATGAAATTATGCTCAATAAATTACATCGGTATATTTCAGGTAACATCTCCAAGATGATTTGCGTATCTGATGCCGCTGCGGCGCTCAATATGAGCAGATCCACCTTTGCACGTTTCATAAAAAGTAATACAGAAAAGAATTTTACCGATTACTTGTTCGACTTTAGAATAAATATGGCCATGCAAAAGTTAAAGAAATCTATGCCAATCGCAGAAGTCGTTGCCCATTGTGGATTTAATAGTATCTCCTATTTCTATCGGGTATTTAAAAAGGCGAAAGGTATCACTCCTGCGGAGTTCCGCGATAGCCACAAACAACAACAGCAACTGATCATTTAAGCCGGGCACATTTTTATTCTTCCTGTTTTGTAACTGCCATAGCCTTTGGTATTTAAAACGCCTTGATTTGCAAGATTCAAGGCGTTTTTTGTGCAATAGTCTGGAGTAAGCGCAGAAAAAAGAGCCCATTGTTCAAGTCTATTGAGCGTATTGTACAATTGCGAGTCGGGTGTTTCTGTTGTAATTGGCTTATATATAGATGTTTGTGTGTTTTTTGTGTGCTGAAGGAAATTATGCTAAAGCCAGTCTATTATCGAAAGGACAAGAACGATTTGGCTTTAATTCACTCTTTTTAGCCCTATTTTCTCTAATTCCCGCCTAAATAAAGAACGAAAAGTCCAATTCAAATGAGCAGATTATGCAATTTCTCAATTTCGTTTTCGGCTAACTTTATCCTATAAACCAAATCAATATAAACTGTATGAGATAGCGAAGCTTATCACACGCTTGCCGAAAGGTAATGGAGTGATGTCCCGGCTTTGTTCCTTAATAAACCAAATAAAAACCAAATATGAAAAGAATTGTACTAATGCTATTCCTTGCAACCTTAAGCCTGTGTTCATGGGCCCAGCAAGTGATGACTGTGAAAGGCACAGTCAAAGACAAGGGCAATAACCCCTTGTCTGGTGTTTCCGTTGTGATCAAGGGCTCGCCCGGTGGCACAATGACCAATACCGATGGGAATTTCAGCATCGAGGTCGCCAAAGGTAAGGTGCTTCAGTTTTCTTATGTAGGGATGCAGAAATCCGAAGTTACTGTTGGAAATTCAACAACGATTCAAGTGGTCTTGGCTGATGATGACCAATTAAATGAGGTTGTGGTCATCGGTTATGGTACCGCCAAAAGAAAAGACCTGACCAGTGCCATCGCTTCAATCACCGGAAAAGAAATGCAGGTTGATGTGGCAAAAAGTACCAGTGGTGCTTTGCAAGGCCGTGTTGCCGGTGTCACTGTTAGCACTACAAGTGGTCAACCAGGTACTGGTCTGAGTATTAATATTCGTGGTTTGAGCTCATTGGGCTCTAACACTCCTTTATATGTAATTGATGGGGTTTATGGGGATATCAATATGGTAGATCCTTCGGATGTGGCTTCTCTGGAAATCCTAAAGGATGCTGCTGCGGCTGCCATTTACGGTTCTCGTGCCGCTAATGGAGTAGTTTTAATCACCACAAAAGGGGGTAAGAAAAATACAGCAGCTACAATCAGTGTTAGTGCCTATACTGGTGTTCAAAAGATTGCCAAAACACTAGGTGTATTGGATGCGCAACAATGGAAAGGTATCATGAAACAGAGTGGTTATTTACCAGCTGATGCGATAGATTTTGAAGGTCCAGGTACCAATTGGCAGGAAGAAGCTTACCGTACTGCACCAATTACCAAGACAAATGTAGGCGTTGTTGGCGGTTCAGAAACAAGTACATATAATGTGTCTGCCGGTTACATCAATCAGAAAGGTATTTTAATCCGTTCAGGATATGAAGCCTATAACGTGCGTACAAAGAACACTTTCTCTTTCTTTAAAAATCATCTCCGCATGGGTAATACTTTCTTATTAACCACATCCGAGAAACAAGAGAATCATTTAACCATCACTGACCTACTACGTCAAAACCCGATGGTTTCTGTTTATGATGCGAATCAATTGGGTGGTTACGGAGCTATCCGCCCATGGATGAAAAATATGGACAACCCAGTTGGATACTCCAATCTATACGATAAAAGGCACTATAGAACGGACATCTTGCTGAATGCTTATGCGGAATTAGACTTGGGTATTGAAGGTCTGAAATACAAACTTAACTACGGTTTCAACAGAAATAATGGACGTAATTATGATTTCAATGCACCTTTTAATTTCGGTTCTGGTGCCAATCAATCCAGATTGGATGAATCAGCTGCTTTTAACAACCAATGGTTAATTGAACATACCTTAAATTTTGACCGTGCCTTTGGGAAACATACCATATCGGCATTGGCAGGTTATTCTTCTCAGGAAAATACAAGCCGCGGTTTCGGTGCTGGTCGTATGGACATTCCTTTCGGAACAACTACTGTCGGCGCAGGTTCTACTACGCAACAGTCTACTTCAGGATCAGTAGGAGAAAATGCGTTGGTTTCTCTTTTCTCCCGGGTGATGTATAACTATGATTCAAGATACCTGTTCATGGCTTCAGTTCGTAGAGACGGTTCTTCACGCTTTAAATCCGGATATCGTTATGGGGTGTTTCCTTCCGTTTCCCTGGGATGGAATATCATGAATGAGAACTTTTTCGGTGATTTAAAGAACACCATTAATGAATTAAAAGTCCGTTGGAGTTATGGAAAACTGGGTAACCAGGAGATTGGCAACTATAGTACTCAGAATATTGTGAGTAGCGGTATCAATTATGTTCAAGGCGGACAATGGTGGATGGGTAGCATTACCGGAAACAGCTGGGTTTCGCCAAGAGATTTAACTTGGGAAGAGTCCAAAACGAGCAACTTCGGTTTAGATGGTAGCTTCTTCAATGGAAAATTATCATTTACCGCAGAATACTATGTTCGCGAAACAGACAATATATTGTTAAACATTGCGATGCCAGGTTCTACTGGGGTCGATGGCTCAAGAACGATGAATGCTGGGGTCATTTCCAATAAAGGTTTTGAGTTTTTGCTAAACCATAGAAATAAGGTTGGGGAGGTTACTTACAATGTGGGCCTAAATCTATCAAGTGTAAAGAATAAGGTTAAAAAGATTACTGTAGGTAATACACAAGAGTTTGGAGGTTACAACCCACAAGGAGAAGGTACGGTTACCTGGGCAAAAGTAGGAGATCCAATTGGTGCATTCTATGTGATCAAAACTAATGGATTATTCCAGTCTGATGCAGAAGCTCAAGCTTATAAAACTCCAGGCGGACAAGTGATTCAGCCAAAGGCGAAAGCGGGTGATGTTCGTTTTATTGACTTTAATGGTGACGGAAAAATTTCAGATGATGACCGCCAGTATTCAGGTAGTCCATTCCCTGATTTGAGCTACGGAATCCGTGGTAATGTGGCCTATAAAGGTTTTGACTTAGGTATTTTCTTTGATGGCTTACACGGAAATAAAATCTATAATTATACCCGTGCCCGTATGGAATCTATGAATGAGTTTACCAATTTCGGTTCGACTGTATTGAATGCCTGGACTCCAGAAAACACCAATACAAATATGCCTCGCTTTACCCAACAAGATGAGAACGAGAATAGACGTCGTGTGAGTGACCGTTGGTTAGAAAATGGTTCATTCTTCCGCCTAAAAACAGTAGAACTCGGTTATACTTTCAATAATAAATTAGTCAACAAAATCAATGTTAGAGATTTAAGAGTGTTTACCTCGGTAGACAATGTATTCGTTGCCACGAAATACAAAGGTTATTCGCCAGATCTTGGTCAGAATGATGATCAGAATGGTGGTGGCGGTGGCGTCATGTCGAGAGGAACTGACCACGGTCGTTTCCCTTCTTCAAGAACCTTCATCTTAGGCCTTCAATTAAGTTTCTAACCATTAAAAAAAAACGAAGTATGAAAACGAATATATGGAAGCAACTGTCTCTGGTTGCAATAATGACGATAACTTTAGGAGGATGTAAAAAGTCCTTTCTGGACCGGGTGAATCCAAATCAGGCTGTAGAAGAAACTTTCTGGGTTTCGGAAGCGAGTGCGCAATCTGCAATGGCCACTGTTTATTCTCCTATCCGCGGACAAATGTATGGCTACTACGGTGGGTACACAGGCTGGCATACGATGAATCGTGCCGATGATGTTTGGTTTATTTTAGGGGAAGAGATTTTAAACTGGGAGCCTGCTACTTATGCGAATACACCCAATACTGCAGAAAGTGATTTTGGCAGGTTGTATAAGACAATTAATCGTGCCAATGTGTTCTTGAGTAATGTGAAAAAGGTACCGATGAGCCAGGCGAAAAAGGATGAACTTTCTGCTGAAGCCAGTTTCTTAAGGGGATTCTCTTATTTTCTTTTGGCAACTAATTTCGGTGATGTTCCATTGCGTTTGATTTCTCCTACTGAAGATCCAAATGAAACGATGAAAGCCTCTGCTCCAGAGGATTTGATTTGGAAACAAATAGAAGCAGATTTCAAAGTGGCCAAAGAATTTTTGCCAATTACTCGCCCTGCATCTGAATCTGGAAGGGTAACTAAAGGTGCCGCAATTGCTTATTTAGGTAAATCATACAATTATAGAAAGATGTATACAGAGGCAGAAGCAGAACTGAGCATCATTATGAAAGCGCCTTATAGCTATGATCTGACCACTAAATTTGAAGATAATTTTACCGAAAACACAGAGTTAAACAAAGAGTCTGTTTTTGAGCTCGTTTATGATGGGAGTTTTGGAAGTGGCTCATGGGGTTCGGAAAGTGCAACAAGTACTCAGGGATTTGTAATTCCCAATTTTGCAGGCGCACAAGGTACTGGAGGTTGGTTCAAATGGATGCCAACGGCATCTATTGTAGCGGATTTCATCCAAGAGCAAAGACCAGCAGGTTCTGATACCAAATTTGATAAAAGAATGTACACCAGTTTCTTCTGGAAACACTCGGATTTTGAAACTACTATACCAGATGGCGCTTGGTTTGGCAACATGACTTTTGATCAGATTTGGGAGGCTTCGGCTACTAAACGATTAAGAGGTGAACCGGATTACCCAATCATTAACGGGAAAAAAGGTCGCTTCCTAATCAAGAAGTTTACCAATTTTTATAAGAATGAGGCCGATGCAAATAGTATGTACAATCAGAAAAATCAAAATAATAACCTGCGTGTGATGCGCTTTTCAGAAGTACTCTTATTGCATGCAGAAGCCGCAATCAAGACAGGTAAAACTGGGGACGCCGCCAATGATTTAAAGCGTATCCGTGACCGTGCCGGTTTGGCGAATAAAACCTGGACTGGACCGGATGATTTATGGAAAGAAGTCATTCATCAGAATGAATTGGAATTCTTCTTTGAAGGTCACCGTTTCTTCGACCTGAAACGTTTCTACAGTTTTTCGGAAATGAAACAAATATTGGTAGATAATAAAAAGCAAGGTGCAGTGAACTTCCAGGCGAAACATTTCTACTTGCCAATTCCACAGAATGAATTGAATACCAATACCGCTATTCAGCAACATCCACTATGGAGGTAATGATTTCGAAATGCCGGGATTAGCAATTTTGAATAAAATGTAATTCACCATAAGAGGTGGGGAGATTTAGATTTTCCCACCTTCTTAATTTAAAAATTATGATTGGGAAAAGAGTTTTTTTTGGTTTGAAAACAGGCTTGCTAGGTTTCGCATTTCTGTTTTTTATAGCTTGTAAGAAAGATAAGCTGGAACTACCTGCTGCAGGTATTGAGTTCCAAAATTCACTGGAAAACATGGTGAATCACGGTGTTTTACTACAGAGCTACGTCAAAGAGAATGAAAACTATGTTTTTCATTTTGAGACAGGTGATATCTCCGTTCCACAGGCCTTACTCTTAAATATTCAAGAGCAACCTGATCTCTGGAAAACAGTGGTCAATTTTAAAGATAAAACCAGTTTTTCCTTGCTTTCAAAAGGGAATTCGCTGGATTTTATCGTTAAAGACAAGGAATTAAATCCATCCGGGTACAACCCTTTATCTGCCACAGTAGAAGTGTTATTGCCAGGTAGAGGAAGGGTGGAGGTGATTGTGGAAGGTAAACCTGGTACAACAGGTACAATTAAACATTTATTAACGGCCTCAAATCCCAGACAAGTCATTCCCGTACTGGGACTGTATGCCGATTACAATAATCAGGTAGATCTTGTTTTTACAGATATGGAGGGTAAGGAGCGTGGACGTACCCATATTCAAATAAAAACAGCCGCCCTTGACGTTAAAGCTTTTCCAACTTTCCAAACTATTGTAGCGCAAAAAGATAAAATGGAGCCTGGATTTAACCTGGTCAGCTACCCCGGAGAAAGTGAACTAGATGTTTCTTGCCCTTATATGCTCGATGCTGAAGGGGAAGTGCGTTGGATATTGTTGTTAAAAGCTTCGCCAAAGTTGCAAAGATTTGCGGCTTCAATTGGGTTAAAACGGATGAAAAATGGAAATTTCCTTAGCGGAGATGGACAGGGAAGCCGTATTGTAGAAATAGATATGTTTGGTAATCTGGTTAAGGAATGGGATTTGTTGAAATTGGGCTATACCTTTCATCATGAGGTAACTGAAGCGGCTAATGGCAATTACCTGATTACAGTTTCTAAATCTGCAGCACGTTTGCGGAATGGAAAACCACGAATTAACGACCATATTATAGAATTAAATCCATTATCTGGTGTAGTTGAGAAAGAATGGGATTTAGCCAATATGTTAGATAGCTCCCGTTACGATCATGGAGCTGATCAGGCAGGGATAAATTATTCGCAAACCGCAGGGAATTGGGCTCATAATAATTCCATCGCAGCAATGGGAAATGATTTTCTCGCTACAGTTCGTTTTCAAGGAATCATGTCTTTTACAAGGGGCGGAGCCGTGAAATGGGTCATCTCTCCGCATAAAGGCTGGAGCAGCGGCTATCAGCAATTATTATTGTCACCTGTAGATGGGCAAGGCAAATTAATTACAGACGAAAAGGTGATTTCCGGGGAGACTGCTCATCCTGATTTTGACTGGTCATGGGGCATGCATACTCCTGTGTTGATGCCCAACGGTAATATCCTTGTTTTTGATAATGGATATAACCGTCATTTTAAGGATCAAACGCTGGGTAGTTCCGGTGGTTATAGTAGGATTGTAGAGTACAAGGTGGATGAAGCAAAGAAAACAGTTCAGCAGGTTTGGGCTTACGGAGAAAGCAGGGGCGCGAATGGTTTTTCTGCAGCGCTTTCTGGTGTGCAGTATTTATCGCAAACAGGTCATGTGATGTTCTGCCCTGGTATGGGAGTTAAAACCAACAAAGGTTTAGGAGGGCGGATTGTAGAGCTCGATCCTAAAACAAAGGAGGTGATTTATGACCTGGAAATTACCGCGCCAAGTGTTTCCGCTTTTCACCGCGTGACAAGGATGTCCATTTATCCAGATAATATGTAATTGTTTTATGGTATAAAAAAACGGTCTTTAAATAAGTTGTTATTCGTAACAGACATGGTCTCATTTATAATTGAGACCATGTCTTTCTATTTTTGGAAAAGATAGACATCCTGTTAAGGAAGCCAGTGGTATTTAAATCCCGGTACCTTACCCATATGGTAGTCGAAATTGATGGTACGACCTGCAAAATCCATCGCATTGCCTATAACTAGCGGGATATTTAAGCTACAGTCATAAATTTTAAGACGTTCATCAGCAAAAGTGGTGATTTCAGTAAGGAGTTGGAGCGAATGTTCTTTAAGAATGTTCTTTGGGATCTGTATAGATACTTGTTCATGAACTTTACAATCTGCTCTGCCAATGGAGTAAACATCTCCCAGATGGATTCTTTCTGGTATCAGATCCCATTGTGTTAATCGCGCGCTTTCCTGTTGTTTATTTAACAACTGAGCGGAAACGGTAATGTTCTCCGGAATGAAAAGGGCCTTCTCTTGCATTTGAGGAATCAGGTTCAACATGATTGCTACCTGAGGTTCTTTTTTTAATGCATTTAACATGGTTTCAGATATGACCAGATGTATGGCTTGGTCTGTTGGGAATTTATATTGTGTCGCATCAGCACAAATCCATTCTGCTACATACATTTCAATATCCAACGCTTTATATAATTTCTTTGATGCAGCTAATGAGCGTTCGTTAATGTCCAATAGATGAAACTGGACTTCTTCAGGGCTAAATAGTGTGGTAAATGGGGTCACTAAAGTAGCATAAGGTCCACAACCGGCATAAAGGATATGTAATTGCTGATTGGGGAAAGACTGCTGAAGTTTTAAAATGGCCTTATAAATACCACGAATAAAGACCGCAGTTCTTTGAATTTCTAACAGACAATGTGCCGCTCCCGTAGGTGAAATGGCTTTTCCGGAAGGTAAAAGTATGTCCGTGTCGTTCATGTCTCCCGCTGAAATTGAGGTATGAGAAGCATATAATCGATGTAATTCATGAAGATTATCGTAGATATCTTTAAAGTTTTTGGGTTTGAATAATAAGGTTTGAGTGGACTTTTTTAAGATCATGTGGCGCTATATTTGATTTGAAATTACACAAAAAGAGCTTACGTTATTAATTATCTATATCTTTCCTATTATGAGACGAACATTCAGCTGTTGCTTATTTATCGTGGTGATCCTCGGTTGCCGGAATAATCAGCAAAGGGAGGCTAGCCAAAATGAAGGAGTGCCTTTCATCAACCATTATGTGACCAATAATTTTCCACATGATACGACCTTATTTACGGAGGGTTTTTTATTTCATGCCGGACGGTTAACGGAGAGCACGGGTGCTCCGCTTGAACTTCAAAATACACGTTCTTTAATTGGGGTCCAAAATTTGGAAACAGGGAAGTTGGAAATCAAAATAGAGCTGGATAAGGCAAAATATTTCGGAGAAGGAATTGCCATTTTGAATGGGAAATTATACCAGCTGACCTATAAGAACCAGTTGGGATTTATTTATGACGCCACAACATTTAAAAAGATCTCGGAGTTTAAATATGCAAATTTGGAAGGTTGGGGTATGACTACCGATGACAAAAGCTTGATCATGAGTGATGGGACTGATAATTTAACTTACATCAGTCCAAATACGATGTCGCCATTAAAGACCATTTCTGTAACAGAGGATGGGCAGCCAGTTATGCATCTTAATGAGCTGGAATTTATTAAAGGCTATATCTATGCAAATGTTTATGGTACCAATTTTATCCTAAAAATTGATCCTACCAATGGTGATGTGGTTGGTAAATTAGACTTGAGAAAGGTTTTTACCTCCGAGAAAAACATGAATCCTGGTGCTTTGGAAATGAATGGGATCGCTTATGACCCAATTGCCGATAAGGTGTACATCACCGGTAAATTATGGGCACATATCTATGAAATTGATTTCAATAAATAACTCAGCCCATATGAAAATTTATACGCTGTTCTTCTTTATGGTCTTGACAAGGGTGTCTAATCTGTATGCTCAGGAGGAAAGAAAAGACTTTAAACCATTCTATGACCAATATCAGGTAAAAGGGACTTTCGTTTTATACGACCAGAAAAATGACCGATACCTTTATTATAATAAGGAAGCGTCAAATAAAAGCTATTTGCCAGCCTCCACATTTAAAATCTGTAACTCTTTAATTGCCCTGGAGACTGCCGTCTTGAAGGATGAATATGAGATTTTGAAATGGGACAAAGAACAGCGTAGGGTTCCGGAATGGAATGCAGATACGGATATGAAGCAGGCATTTAAAAATTCTACGGTTTGGTTTTATCAGGATGTAGCGAAAAAGATTGGGGAAGAAAGAATGAAATACTGGCTCCATAAATTAAAGTATGGCAATGAGGATGCTTCTGGTGGGATCAATGGTTTTTGGCTTTGGGGAGGATTGAGGATAACACCGATGCAGCAGATTGATTTTTTAAGAAGGTTAGCGGGGAATGCACTACCACTTTCCCAACGTACCATGGATATCGTGAAGGGAATTATGATATCGAAAGATAGAGATGGTTTTGTAACTCGAGGAAAGACGGGTGCTGGGAAGCAAGATGGTGCTTACCTGGGCTGGTATGTGGGCTATGTAACCACGAAGGATAATGTTTTTTATTTTGCGAATTTTATTCAAACAGAAAGTAGAACCGATGATTTCGAATCTTCGAGAATCGAGATTACCAATCGGATTTTGGAAAAACTAGGTGTTTTCAATAAATAATAAACAAGGATCTTTTGTGTAAGAAAATGATTTTGATTTAAAACGAGAATTTGGATTAAAATTAAACCCTAATAGCGTATTTATCGTGATGCCCTTCCTTTGGAAGGGCATTTTCATTTAAAAGTAAAAATTTTGTAAAATAAATATCAGTAAGTCCTTGTGTATTAATTACACTATGATTATATTGGATTAATGGTATTTTTATAAACGTGCCAAAATACCGGAAGAGAATGCCAAAATCACATATTATAACCCTAAAATTTAAACCCTAAAGCCTATGTAATGTAACCCTAACTAACCACACTTATTAACTATCCTAACCAAATATTTTATGCTTAAAAACACACCAAATCTCAAAAAGAGGTCTCTCTTTTTGCTGGCTTGCTTGTTCCTAACTTTTGGAGCTGCCGCGCAAGTCAAAGTCACCGGTAAGGTTACCAGCAGTGACGACAAATTACCAATTATCGGTGCTACAGTAAAAGTCAAGAACACCAACCAAGGGACACTGACAGATCCCAATGGTGCATTTGCCATCAATGTCAAACCCACAGATATCCTGACCGTCTCTTTCTTAGGATATATTACCAAACAAATTACTGTAGGTAATCAAACGAACATCAATATTGTATTAAGTCCTGATGCCAGCGATCTGAACGAGGTCGTAGTAACAGGTTATACCAGTCAGCGTAAAAAAGACCTGACCGGTGCAGTTTCCGTAGTAAACATTGCACAATTAAAAGAACAACCTGCAGCAAGTGCAGTGGAAGCTTTACAAGGTAAAGCCCCAGGTGTTCAGATTGTAAATGACGGTGCACCAGGGTCAACCCCTCAAATCCGTATCCGTGGTATAACTACGATCGGTAATAATGACCCTTTGTATGTGATTGACGGAGTGCCTTATGAAGGAAAACTCAGTTGGTTAAATCAGAATGACATAGAATCGATGCAGGTATTAAAGGATGCATCTTCTGCTTCAATTTATGGTTCAAGAGCAAATAATGGGGTAGTGATCATTACCACTAAAAAAGGAGTAATGGGTCCGCCACGTATCACATTTGATACTTATTATGGTTCTCAAGTGCCTAGAAAGGGAACGTTCCCAAAAATGTTGACTCCGATTCAGTATGCTAATTATATGTTTGACGCCTACAGAAATGCTGGGTTACCACCAGCAGCTGGTGCAAACTATGGCACTGGTGCAACGCCAACACTGCCGGAATATTTGGTAGCGGGAGGTGTTTATGGACAGCTGATTACTGCTGCAGATGCTGATCCTTCTAAATATAATTATAGCAGAGATCCGGCAACCTTCTATCAAATCACGAAAGCCAATCAGGAAGGTACCAATTGGTTTGATGAGATCACTAAAACTGCACCCATACAAAACTATCAGTTAAGTGCAGCAGGTGGTGGTGAAAATGCCATTTATAGTTTCGCCGCAGGATACCTTAACCAACAGGGAACCATCAAATACACAGGCTTTAAACGTTATAATGTTCGTGCAAATACCAGCTTTACTGCACTGGATAAAAAACTCCGCTTTGGAGAGAACTTGCAGTATTCCTATTCTGAAGGTTTTGGTGTTGGTGTAAACCCGAATGTTTCAGGCGAGTATCAGGATGAAGGAAGTCCGATTGGCTGGGCTTACCGGATGAATAACATTGTTCCTGTTTACGACATCAAGGGGAATTTCGCAGGAACCAAAGGTAGTCAGCTGGGCAACTCAGAAAACCCATTAGCTACCTTATTCCGTGGCAAGGATAACGTGAATAAAAGCAATTTCTTCTTCGGGAATCTTTTCGCTGAATTGGACCTGGCTCCAGGCCTGACCGCTAAAACAAGTTTTGGCGTTCGCTATGAGAATTATAACGGCTTAACCATGAGGTATCCCAATTTGGAATTCTCAGAAGGTAATAATTCAAATAATCTGGGCGAGTATCAAGGCTATACCAGTGAATGGACCTGGACAAATACCTTGGTTTATAACAAGATATTTGCTGAAAAACATCGTTTAAACCTCTTATTGGGTACAGAAGCCATCAACAATAGAAACCGACAGTTAAATGCCGGACGTAATGATTTCTTCCTTCTAGGGGATATGGATTATTATTACCTGAATGTGGGTACTTCTAACATTAGCAACGCGAGTGTAGGAACTGTAGGTAGTTTGTTCTCCCTTTTTGGACGTGCAGATTACGCTTATAACGACCGTTACCTGGCCAGTGTTACCTTACGTAGAGATGGTTCTTCTAACTTCGGGCCTCAACATAAATACGGTTATTTCCCAGCAGGAAGTGTTGCCTGGAGACTTTCTGAAGAAGGATTTATGAAAGGTAAAGTGAAATGGATTGAGGATTTAAAATTAAGAGTGGGTTACGGAGAAACCGGAAATCAACGAATTACAAATAATCAATACCTGAATAGATTCCAGTCTTCATTAATTAGTTCTGCTTATGGTCTGGATGGCGGTAATAAAGTGATCACAGGAGTATGGCAAAATGCTTATGCAAATCCAGCTATTAAATGGGAGTCTTTAAGCTCTTTAAACGTTGGTTTAGACTTCAGTTTGTTTAAATCTGTAATTGATGGATCTGTGGATTGGTACAACAAGAAAACCAGCGATATGCTTTTTCCAGTACCATTGCCTGCCACCGCTGTAGGTATGGGGGCTTCTCCATTTGTAAATGCAGGAGATATGAGCAACAAAGGTGTCGAGTTTAACTTGGCGTATCATTACGGAAAAATCGACAACAAGCCTTTTAAATTTGATGTAGGTGTGAATTTCTCGAAAAACACCAATAAAATTGTGAAACTGGCTCCTGGTATTAACGAGCAATTATATGGTAATTTCAGAAGTATAACCACCAGTATCCTTAAAGCAGGTCAACCATTTGGTTCTTTTTATGGCTATGACATGGTTGGTATTTACCAAAGTACTGCAGATGTTACCGGAAGTCCTTCTTACACAGGTGCCAGAGTTGGTGGTTTAAAATACAGAGATGTGAATGGAGACGGAAAGATTACTCCTGATGACCGAACCATTATTGGAAATCCAAACCCGGATTTTCTTTATTCTTTGAGCTTCAATGCCTCGTATAAAAATTTCGACATCTCTATGTTCTTTAATGGAGTGCAAGGAATTGACCTATATGAAGCTACCAGGTATTTTACGGACTTCTCTACCTTTACCGGTGCCAAAAGCGTTAGAATGTTAGACGCCTGGAGTCCTACCAATACCGGAAGCAAAATTCCATCACCAAATATCAATGCCAGTGATTTTGAATATGCTTCCTCGAGCTATTACGTGCAGAATGGTAGTTATTTACGTATGAAAAATCTTCAAATTGGCTACTCGCTACCTGTTGAAAAAGTATTCGGACCAAAATGGGGCGTAAGCAAATTTAGAATTTATGCAAGTGCAACGAATCTGTTTACCATTACCAAGTACAAAGGACTTGACCCGGAAGTAAGTCAGGAAACAGAAACTTATTCTGCACTAGGTGTGGATAGGGGGATTTATCCAAGTCCACGTCAGTTCCTGTTGGGTTTAAGTGTAGGCTTTTAATGATTAAATGAGAAACGTATGAAAAAGATTAATTACATCATATTCGCAATATGTATGATTACTGCAGCAAGTTGTAGTAAGTCATTTTTAGATAAGAATCCCCAGGGGGAGTTGATTGTCCCTCAATTGACGACACAAGATGGCGTGGAAGCAACATTGACTGGCGCATATGGGCTTTTAAATGGAAATACGAACGGTACCTGGGGTAATTATGGCGCCGCACCGAGTCAGTGGTTATTGGGGGAAGTTACCTCCGATAATGCACACAAAGGAAGTGAAAACGGAGATCAACCCAATATGAATTTATTGGAAAGACATGCACCAACCAGTACCAATGATAACTTGGAAAACCTTTGGAACCGTTGTTTTGAAGGGATTCTTCGTTGTAACAATACCTTAAAGATACTGGCATTGGTACAGGGAACAGACAAAAAATTCCCTGATGCCAGAGCTAAGGAAATTACTGCTGAGGCCAGGTTGTTACGCGCACATTATAACTTTTTCTTAGTGAGGGCTTTTAAGAATGTCCCATTGATTACTGAGGCAACCACAGAGCCAGCAGTAGACAATATGAAGGATATTTATCCGGCTATTGTTGAGGACTTGAAGTTTGCAGTAGCCAATCTTACTCCCGCCTTCCCTAAAGGACAAATAGGTCGTGTCAATCAAATCGCTGCAAAGGCTTATTTAGGAAAGGTATATTTGTATCAAAAGAAATATCTTGATGCCTTGCCTTTGTTTAATGACGTAATGGCTTCCAGACCGGGTATTGAAACGATTCCTTACACGGATAATTTTGACGTGACCAAGGAAAATGGTCCTGAAGCTGTATTTGCGGTGCAAAATTCTGTAGGTACCGATGGATCTGGTGGAGATAATGGTAATGTGGGCGATATGCTTAACTTCCCTTACAATAGTAGTCTACCCATCACTTGCTGCGGTTTCTTCCAGCCTTCTATAGATTTGGCGAATTCCTTTAAAGTGACTGCAGCTGGTCTACCATATCTGGATGGCTCTTATACAACTAATCCGTATGTATCTGATCGTGGAGTTGCCGATAAGGCTGGCTATAAGTTGGATGTTACTATTCCTTTAGACCCACGTATAGACTATACCATGGGTAGAAGAGGAGTACCATTTTCGGACTGGGGTACGATGGCAGGTGATGCCTGGATCAGGGATGCCTCTAATGGTGGACCTTTCCTGGCTTTAAAAAATGTGGTTAAAGCTTCAGAAATATCTGGTTTTACTGCTCCAGGGAACACAAATATTACGGCCTTAAATATTAATATTATTCGTCTTGCAGATGTCTATCTGATGGCTGCAGAATGTGAAGTGGAAGCCGGAAGTCTGCCAAATGCACTTGCTTTAGTCAATAGGATTAGAGATAGGGCTTCTAAATTGCCTAAAAAACAAGTAGGTGGTGTAGATGTTGCAGCATATCGTGTAAGTCCTTATCTTACTTTTCCAGACCAGGCATATGGACGTAACGCAGTGCGTTTCGAACGTCGTATGGAGCTTTCTCTGGAAGGTCATCGTTTTTATGATCTGGTACGATGGGGAATCTTGAAACAAAGAATGAGTGATTATTTCACCTTCGAAGGAGGGTATTTCAATTATCTAAAAGGTATTGTGCTGGCAGATAAAGATGAATACTTCCCAATTCCTCAGACTCAAATTGACCGTAGTAAAGGAATATTGAAACAAAATCTAGGGTATTAACCAATTGATTTTTTGCTGAAATCGGGTGTCCATGAAGAATGGATACCCGATTTTTTTTTGAATTAGAAATCCAGAAAAGGGAATCAAATAATGCTAACTTTGGTTTAGGACCACATTAAACAAAACACAATCCTTAAAATTAGATGAAGAAAGTTATTTTATTATTTTTTGCCCTGTTGATCTCGGTTGCCGGGTTTTCACAAGGCATATTGACACTGTTTGCCCGCTCAGATGAATTTATGAAGGCGATGGAACAGGAAAAGTTTACTGAAGCACACGGCTTTTTCGATGTGAGTGTGCAGACGAAGATCTCTCCGGAAAACTTGCAAACAATATGGGGGACATTGACCACAAATTATGGGAAATATATCGGAATGGACGTCGTGCAAAGTAAATCCGAAGGGGAGTATTTCACCGTTTCAGTAAATGCAGAATTTGAAAAAGATACACAGGGATTTTTACTGGTTTTCAATAAAAGTGATAAGTTAGTCGGTCTGTTCCCAAGACAATTGAATAAAGTTGCTGCCTATGTAAGGCCAGCTTATGTGGATACCGCCGCTTATAAAGAAAAGGAAATCTATGTGAAAACGCCCGGACATAGTTTGGTGGGTTTATTAACCACACCTGCTAAAGGCAGTAATTTCCCAATCGTAGTGTTGTTACACGGCTCTGGTCCAAGCGATATGGATGAAACTGTTGGCCCTAATAAGCCACTTAAAGACCTGGCAGGAGGTTTAGCGAGTAAAGGAATTGCCAGCATCCGTTATGTGAAAAGAACATTGGCCTATGCAGGCGACTTTAATAAAGTGTTTACCGTTAAAGAAGAGGTTATGGACGATGCATTGGCTGCAATTGCATTAGCGAAAACCATTCCCGGTGTGGACAAGAGTAAGATCTTTGTATTCGGACATAGCATGGGTGGTATGTTGGCGCCAAAATTGGCTTTGCAGGCTCCAGAAATAAAAGGTATTGTGCTTGCCGCTGCACCAGCGAGGAAGTTAACAGACATCATCGAAGAACAGAATAGATATTCCGTTGAACAGGCTAAGGATACTACTGGTAACTTGCAGAAGCAATTGGAAGAAGTATTGAAACAAACCGCAAAAACCAGGATTACTACATTTGGAAATGTGAAACCTGATTCCTCATTATTGGGTTTGCCTGCCGCTTACTGGGTGGATTTAAATCAGTATGATCAAGTAGCAACGGCGAAAAAATTGAGCAAGCAAAAGATTTTTGTAGTTCAAGGCGCTTTTGATTTCCAGGTCTCTACACAAGATTTCGACCTATGGAAAGCTGCATTGGGCAAGAAAAGTAATGTTACCTTGAAATTGTACCCGGATTTAAACCATCTGTTTATTCCCCAAAAAGAAAAAGGAAATATGAGCCAGTATGGGATACCAGGCAGTGTTTCAGAATTGTTAGTGAATGATCTAGTAAATTGGATAAAAGCAAAATAAAGAAGGAGCGGAAGTAATTCTGATGAGTTTGAGGATGTAAAATAAGCGGTGTTTCTATACCTCCAATTTACATCCTCAAATCTTCTAACCCTGCCAAACTATGGGGTGGTTTTAGGACTCATTTTTTTTCCTCCTTTTTTCATGTGTTCCTTTTTTTCCATTTTCCAAGCTTCATACTTTTGCTTTTGAGGCTCAGTTAATTCGGCACTAATCTTAGCATCAGCTTCACTATGAATTTTCATCATTTCAGCTTTTTTCGCTTCTTTATCGCCCATTCCTTCTTTGTGTTCCTGAGCCATTGCCATCGACTCCTCTAAATAAATATCCTCTATCCTTTTTGCCTGATCTTTGTTCAGACTTAGTTTTTTGGATAACCGCTCCGCACTCATTTTTGCCCTTGCTTCAGGACTTTCCATTTTCTTATGTCCAGCATTCTGTGCCTGTGCAAACGTTATTATACTAAATAACAATCCGCAAACAATTAATAACTTTTTCATGTGATTTTAATTAGTTTTTGAAATCCATAGCATGTTATTTAACTACTTGCCAACCATAACATTCCGGCGGATGTTTTGTTTACTCCGCTCTTTTTTCCATAATATGCTGATGCCAGGCCTTCATGACTTCACGGCCAGCTATTTCTGCCTTTGCAGCATATTGGTGGCCAGCTTCCAGGTGGTTGAAGACCACTTCTGCCATTTGATTCATAAAGGGCTCGTGTTGCGGCATCTCTATTTCGATTTCCTTCCCTTGCAGGCCAATGTAATAGAGAAAGAATAACGTGGCCCAGCGTTCATCGCCGTCTGGCTGACTGTAATAAAAAGGGAAAGAAACCTGGTCAACGAATTTTTGAATCAGGGCTTGTGGCTCTACTTTAAAGAGGTCGCACAGTACAATAAAGTCTTCCGTAGCGTTAATGGTTACATTCATTTTCATAAAGCTTTAGTGGTTATTTGATTTTCTTGGGCACTGAGCAGCAACTGATAGTAATTGAAATAGAGCTCCTGATATTTTTGTACTCGTTTTTCATAACCTCTGATGATAAACACCCAGAGGTGCAACTCCTGGATCTGATCTATAAATTGCACCTGTAAATTTCTATGCGCATGAATAGCAGGTATTCCTTTACCTATATTTAAGGACTTGTAAAAAAAGCCCATCGCCTGGTTTTCGACGACCCTATTAAGTCCCAGATTAGCATGTGTGCTGGGTAATGATACTTGTGACATAAAGTGCTCCAGGTATTCTTCCGGACTACAGTGGTGGATTTCACAAAGTAGACAAAAGTCCATGCTGAGCTGTAATGTGATCTCCTCTTCCAGAAGTAAGCTGGTGTTTTGTGTTTTCGACCGCTCCATACTCCTGTAGATTTTTCTCACAATAGGCACACACATTTTTCTTTTCTTAGCTTGAGATTCTGGCGATTTAGAGGCAATCTTAATCACCTCCTGGATGTACTTTAAAATCGGTTCCCGATGTTTTAAAAGCGCAGGACTGTGCGCTCTGCGTATAGAAATGGAATAATTTAAGAGGGTATTTGTTGCAGATCGGTAGAGGTCATCAGATTTCTGGCTCATCGAATCATAAAATGAAACATGGTCTATGAAAAGCTGTAAGACTTCTCGAATAGACAAATTATAAGTTGCACAGGCAATTTTAAACTCCAATGGAATAGGAAGTAAGGAGGGGAGATTCGTCTTCATGGCTTGAGTTGTTTTAGGTCATCTTTATTTTAATCCCGTATTTCAGTCAAATACTTTTTCATACATGGAACCATGATCTTTAGACTTGATCCTTTTTAGCTTTGGAAAATCTTTCTTCTTTGTTAAGGTTAGTAAGGCTGCTTGAAGGTGCCTTGGTGCCAGGGTTTCTGATAAGGTATTGCGACATTCCTGATAGATTTGAAGGGGAGATTGGGGCTTGTAAAACATTTGACCCTCAAAAAGTACATTGAGTTTGGCAGTAACTTCTGCCGCGATTTGCTGCTCTGAAATTTTTGAATGGTTCTCCATCTTATTGTTTTCTACCAGGTGGAAAATGGGTATCTCCCTGCCATCTTTTTCAAACCGAATCATTTTAATTTCTGTTTTTATGGGATCGCTGGTTTTTAAAAGCTGATAGCTGCCCATGGTTTTTAGGTCCTCGAAATTTGAAATTAAACCAGTCAAGGATTTTTCCTCTACTGCCTGGCGAAAACAATGCATGTCTTCAAACGTAAAACCAATGCTGATTAATTCTTCCTTTTGTTTGATGTAATCAGTATGGTGTCCCATCAGAAAGGATACTTCTGAAGTACTATAGCCCTTAGCAATCCTTTTGATCATAAAGCTGTATAATAAGCCCACATTTACGGAGGAAAGTGTGGCTTTTGCGCTGATTACTGCCTGGTAGTTGTGCTTATTTTTCATACATAAGATTTATAAATCATACTTTATGTATTGATTATCTATACAAACTTATATATAATATGACTAATTAACTAATTCGTGTATGGATTATCTTTCTCATTTATATATTTATCTATACTTATTTTAAGAAAAACCATATTTATCATGACGAAATTGGGATATTATTTAGCAAAAAGATCCGTGAATAAATCGCAGATAGCTAAAAGAACAGGTTTAACAAGAGCAAGGATGAACGAGCTTACTTTAACGGAGACATCAAAACTAAGGGCAGAGGAACTTTACCTGATTGCATTGGCGATTAATGTTAATCCTTGTGATATGCTGGGTGATATTTGTGAAGGTTTAATGTTGGTCTCGGAAGGTTAATGGAATCTTTAATCAGTTTTTTGGATTTATGCTATGAATATAGCGTGTTTATAATATGTGGCAAAATTGTTGCTAGTAATTAGTCGAAGTTCAATTTAAAAATAATTTAATATGATCAAAAGAATACATGTGCTTGAAGATGATGAAGATATCAGGTATATCATTGGCGTTTTACTTAAAGATGAAGGATATGAATTGCAATTATCGTCTACTTTTTCAGAGCTAAAGGGAAAACTGAAAGATTCAGTACCTGATTTATTCATTTTGGATGTCATGTTGCCTGATGGAGATGGAGCAGAAATTTGTAAAGATTTGAAAACGGATATGTTTACCAAGCATATTCCGATTATTGTCATGTCAGCAAATGATAAAAATAAAGATTTAAGTATCGCTGCGGGAGCTGATGATTATGTGAGCAAACCTTTTGATATTGACTATATCGTGAAAAGAATTAAAAAGCTTTTGGTAAATTAAACTGCCTTAAGCATAAAAAAAAACGGCCTTCAATAGTTTAACTATTGGAGGCCGTTTTTTTATATAGCCAAGCTATAAAATAGAAACAGGGATAAACCTTGGAGAGGTATCCCTGTTAATTGATGGTTGGCCCACCACAGACCAACCTAAACCAAACAAACTACGACTATAACGGATTTAATTCTGTGAAAGTTTCAGCTATTTGAAATTAAACATTTCTATGACAAACTCTTTTCGTTATCCTATTAAGCGCGGTCATGTAACACCCTGAAGCTTTGTGAAAAATAAGCGGCCGATATTCTTTTTTTTTATTCGACTTTAATTCCTTGTCTATTGAAATACAGTAGGTTGTGTTAATCCTATGCGCTGGCACTTATTTTACCTTGATATATATTATATTTGGCGTAAATACGAGAATAAAATGTCAGATCAGAAAAAAGAAATATTTGATGGCGTAGCGCAACGCTTAAAAATTGAAGGATTTAATGTGGTTAATCGTGATGAAAGCCGTCCTTGGGGAGGTTTTTTCGTAATTGATGAAGACCAGGCACAACAATTTGCCAATGTTTATTTCGATGGATTAAATGTTGATGAACTGAAGATCTCAGGTAAACTGAGCCCTAAAATATTAATCGTTGCTCCTAACACACGTTTGTCGTGGCAGTATCACCACCGTCGTGCAGAAATCTGGAGAGTAGTGAATGGAACTGTTGGTGTGTGTACCAGCGATACCGATGAACAAGGTCCGGTGCAACAATTGACACCTGGTCAAACGATCAAGTTAAAACAAGGTGAAAGACACCGTTTAATTGGCTTGGACGATTGGGGTATTGTTTCTGAAATCTGGCAACATACGGATCCAACAAACCCATCTGACGAAAGCGATATTGTAAGAGTACAAGACGATTTTGGTAGATAAAACCGAATAGACACGATTTAATCCCGTATTGGTAAAACTTATACGGGATTTTTTTTGCTATTTTGCAGCCCAAACATCCGGACCTACCATAGGCCCGTAAGTACGTACACATACAAATATGATTATTTTAGTTTTTTTTCTTTTACATTGGTTCCTCTCCCTATTTTCGCAAACTTTCTTTTTACATCGTTATGCCTCGCATAAAATGTTTAAAATGAATGCCTTTTGGGAGAAGTTTTTTTATGCCATTACTTTCCTGTCGCAAGGCTCATCTTTCTTAAATCCCAGAGCATATGCAATCCTACATAGGATGCACCACGCTTTTAGTGATACAGAGAAGGATCCGCACTCTCCACATTTTGTTAAAGATGTATGGGGAATGATGATCAAAACCAAAAACATCTACCTGAATTACTCGAAGTATAATATTGAACCCGAAGAACAGTTTAGAGATAAGTATCCTTCCTGGCCTGTTATTGATAAAATTGGGGATTCCTGGATCACCAGGCTCGTGTTTATCAGTTTCTATATTTGGTTCTATGTTACATTTGCAACCGCTTGGTGGATGTTCCTGTTATTGCCAATCCATTTCTTAATGGGGCCAATTCATGGGGCTATTGTGAACTGGTGTGGACATAAGTATGGTTATTCCAACCATGATAATGACGATCACAGCAAGAACTCTTTGCCTTTAGATTTTCTAATGTTGGGAGAGTTGTTTCAAAATAATCACCACAAAAAACCGAATAACCCAAACTTCGCTTCGCGCTGGTTTGAATTTGATCCCACTTATCCACTCATGAAGGTGATGCACTGGCTGCACATCATTCGAATTAGAAAGGTCTAAAACACCATATTATGGCAACACCCTATCTCATCTTAATTTGTTTAGTAGCGTGTTGCCTGGTCATGGCACTGGTTTGGTACTGGGCCATTAAAATTAACAATGCCGGGGTAGTTGATGTCTTCTGGGCACTCAACTTTCCCCTAATTGCCATCCTCTTGTTTTTTCTCGCCGATGGATTTGAAGGTAGAAAACAGCTGATCTGCAGCATGGTTTTGATTGCCGGACTTCGCCTGGGGGCTCACCTATGGCAAAGGGTGATCGGCCACCTGGATGTAGAAGAAGGCCGTTATCAACAGCTTCGTAAAGAATGGGCGCCCCATGAAAATAGAAAGTTCTTCTGGTTTTTCCAGTTTCAAGCTTTCTCCAATGTCCTCCTTGCCATTCCTTTTTTTCTGATTGCCAGTAATCAGGATCCCAAAATACATGCTTTTGAATATCTCGGTATTGTCCTTTGGGGAATTGCCGTACTCGGTGAAGCCGCTGCTGACTGGCAACTGAGTCAGTTTAAAAATGAGCTATGTAATAAAGGAAAGGTTTGTCAGGTCGGACTGTGGAACTATTCCCGTCATCCCAATTACTTTTTCCAATTGCTCCTTTGGATAGCCTATTTTCTTTTTGCCATATCGGCCCCATGGGGATGGATCGCGATCAGTAGTCCGCTCATCATCGCTTACCTGCTCTTTAAGGTGACTGGCATTCCTGCTACAGAAGAACAGGCACTCCGCTCTAAAGGAGCCTTGTATCGCGAGTATCAGCAAAGTACGAGTGCATTCATTCCATGGTTTAAAAAGCAGGTTTCTGCTGAAAAATAAAAACCAATATCTCTTAAATAACGTATAGTAAAACTAGTAAGCGATGGGAATTGTTATTCAATTGTCGCGCGGTTTTTCCAATATTTATAATTAGAAGATACATGTGGTACGATAGCTTAATTGCGCAAAATAGATTACCAGATTTTATATTACGCATAGGAATTCGCAAACTGATCAAACAACGGCTGGAGGACGAAACGGTAGTAGATGTAGAGGCCCGTCAACATCGGCTAAACAAGCTGATTGCAAAACTGAAAACTGAGCCTATTGCCATCCATACCGAGGATGCAAACCACCAACATTATGAAGTGCCCACGGCTTTCTATCAATACTGTTTAGGTAAACATTTAAAATATTCCAGTGGATATTGGAGCCCAGGTGTAAGCTCAATTGATACTGCGGAACAGGATATGTTGGAACTAACCTGTAAGCGTGCAGAATTGAAAGATCGGCAGTATATTTTAGAGTTGGGCTGTGGATGGGGTTCTCTGACCTTGTTTATGGCAAAAAAATATCCGGAAAGTCACATTACGGCGCTCTCCAATTCTGCAACTCAAAAGGCTTTCATCGACCAGGCTGCAAAAGAAAGAAACCTAAATAACATCACGGTCATTACAGAAGACATCAATGTTTTTAATACGGAAACCCAGTTTGATCGGGTAGTGTCTGTAGAGATGTTTGAACACATGCGCAACTATCAACTGCTCATGAGCAAAATTTCCTCCTTTCTGAAAGCTGATGGCCGCCTGTTTGTCCACATCTTTAGCCATGAAAGGCTGGCCTATAAATTTGAGGTGAAAGATGAGACAGACTGGATGAGTAAGTACTTTTTTACCGGTGGAATTATGCCTTCCAATCATTTACTGCTTTACTTTAATGAACTGTTGGTGGTGGAAAAACAGTGGTTGGTTAACGGTACAAACTATGCTAAAACTGCGGAAGCATGGCTTAAAAATATGGACGCGCACAAAAGGGAAATTATGCCCATTTTCGAAGAAACCTACGGGGTTGATCAGGCACTGAAGTGGTGGGTATATTGGCGTTTATTTTACCTGTCATGCGCGGAGTTATTCGGTTATAAAGCCGGCAATGAATGGATGGTCAGTCATTACTTGTTTAAGAAAAAAAGCTGATGGAGAAAGTGGCTATTGTAGGAACCGGGATTGCTGGAATGGGCTGCGGTCATCTTCTTCAAGGTAAATACGACCTCAGTTTTTATGAAGAACAGGATTATATCGGTGGACATACCAATACTGTTACACTGGAAGAACCGGAGGGCCCAATATATATAGATACAGGGTTTATGGTGTTCAACCGGCAGACTTATCCCCAGCTTTGTAAATTATTTGATGAGATTAAAGCTCCGGTAAAAAAGACTGATATGTCTTTTAGCGTGCAATATCTGCCCGATAATTTAGAGTATAGTGGTTCCAGTATGAACCATATTTTTGCACAACGGAGGAATTTATTTAATCCTGCTTTTCTAAAAATGCTGATGCAAATCAACCGATTTAATAAAGAAAGTGTCAAGATTCTGGATCAACCGAAATATGAAAATTATTCCATTGGCAGGTATGTCAAAGATTTCGGTTATGGTCAGGATATGCTCTGGAAATACCTGATTCCCATGAGCTCCGCCGTCTGGTCTACACCCATGACACAAATTCTGGATTTTCCAGCAGTATCCTTGATCAGGTTTTTTAAAAACCATGGTTTTCTGGGACTGGATACGCAACATCAGTGGTATACGCTTCACAATGGAAGTCAGTCTTACCGGGAATTGTTGATCAAGCCGTTTAAAGATAAGATCCAGCTGCGTAAAAAAGTATTGGAAGTGTCTAGAATGGCGGATGGTAAAGTTAGTGTGTCAACTGCTGATGGGGGCCTGGAGATATTTGATCGGGTCATTCTGGCTTGCCATGCCGATCAGGCCTATCGTATGGTCAAGGATAAGTTTCCGGATGAAGTGCGTTTGCTTTCAAAGTTTAAATATCAACCTAATAAAGCAGTACTGCATACCGATTGTAATTTAATGCCTAAAAAGAAGCTGGCATGGAGCAGTTGGAATTATCGGGTGGAAAAGCAAGGAGAAATTTTGATGCCCAGCACAATCTATTGGATGAACCGCTTGCAAGACGTATCTAAGCGGCAGGATTATTTTGTTTCTATCAATCCTTCGGATTCGATTGATGAAAAGAAGATCATCAGGGAGATTGATTATGAACACCCCTTATTTGATGTTGCTGCGATGCAAGCGCAAGCTGAATTACCGCTACTGAATCGGAACGGTCCTATTTATTATTGTGGTAGCTATTTTAAATATGGGTTTCACGAAGATGCTTATGCAAGTGCAGTTGCACTTTGTGAAGGCTGGTGAAACACTTTACCCAAAATTGAGGTAATACTGTCTAAGAACTGATGAAAAATTGCTGAGCATGAATTCTTCTTTATATATCTGTAAGGTGATGCACTACCGTTTGGCTCCGAAAAAGCACAGCTTTGGGTATCGTGTGTATTTATTTTACCTGGATATTGAAGAGCTGCCACAATTGGTTCGTAAACTGAGTTGGTTGAGTGTCAATCGTTTCAATCTGTTTAATTTTAGGGATAAAGACCATTTACAGCTCCCCAAGGAGCAACCAGATACCAGTAAAAACCTGCAGGAGCAGCTCCGGGAATACCTCCATCAAAATGGGTTGGAACTGGGAAAGGGACGTGTCATGCTACTCAGCAATCTTGCAGTTCTTGGTTATAACTTTAACCCGGTTTCCTTCTATTTCTGCTTTGATGCGCAAGGATCTCCGCTTTGTGCCGTTGCAGAAATCAGCAACACCTTCCGGGAAATGAAACTCTTTCTGATTAAAAAAGAAGAAATGGAATCGGGCAGATTTCGGCAACGCATAGAAAAGTACTTCTATGTATCGCCTTTCATCGACTTGGATACCCTGTTTGACTTCAACCTGGGGATCCCAAATGAAAAGCTAGACATTCGTATTGATGATTATGACCAGCAGGGAAATCGATTCTTTTTAAGCACACTAATCGGGGAGCGGAAGCCCCTGACCAATGGTAACCTGTTGCGTTATTTCTTCTCTATTCCGTTGATTCCAATCCAGGTAATGGGCTTGATTCATTGGCAAGCTTTCTTATTGTGGAGGAAGAAGTTTTCATTCCATAGAAAATCCGCAAACCAGAACCTTCAAAAAGACGTATATAAACCTTTGAAAAACAGTTGAAATTATGATGTCCTCGCTTGCTATCACTACAAAAAATAAAACCGGATTTTACGAGAAGATGGTCTTAAATGCCTTGTCGAAAATGACTAAAGGGAGTCTGAGTATTGGTCTGCCAAATGGAGAAATGATACAGATTGGAGACGGAAAAAGTGGGATAAAAGCCAGTATTCAAATTAAAGCACCCGAATTTTTTAAGTGTCTGGTATGGTATGGCGACATCGGTTTTGGAGAGGCTTATGTCAATGGTTTGTGGGAAACAGACAACATTACGAACGTCATCAAATGGGTATTGCTCAATGTTGAAAATGCGCCTGTCGTTTCTGGAAGCCAACATAAAAGCTGGGCCTTAAATGTTTTTAAATGGTTAAACAGGGTTTACCATAACAGCAGATCAAACAGTATTTCCGGTTCTCAACAGAATATTTCCGAGCATTATGACCTCAATAACGATTTCTTCTCCTTGTTTTTAGATCCATCTATGACCTATTCCAGTGGCTATTTTTATAAGGAAGTCTTATCATTGGCCGAAGCTCAGGAAGCGAAGTATGACAGACTTTGTCGTCAATTGTGCTTAAGACCCACAGATCATGTATTGGAAATTGGAAGTGGTTGGGGCGGCAATGCGATCTATATGGCGAAAAATTACGGTTGTAAAGTAACTTCGATTACCATTTCCACTGCACAACAACAATGGGCAATGGAGCAGGTCAAGGCAGCGGGGTTATCAGCGCTCGTTAGTGTGGAAATCATGGATTACAGAGACCTGAAAGGGAGTTATGATAAAATTGTTTCCATTGAAATGTTGGAAGCCGTAGGACATAATTATTACCAGGAATATTTTAGTAAATGTAATGCGCTGCTGAAACCTGATGGAATTCTTGCTTTTCAGGTCATTACCAGTCCGGATTCCAGGTATGACAGCTTGCGTAAAGGTGTAGATTGGATTCAGAAGCACATCTTCCCGGGCTCATTATTACCTTCCGTAGCAAAAATAAATGAGGCAATCCACAAGACGAGTGACCTGACTATGGTAGATCTAAAGGACATGGGATTAGATTATGCGCGGACGCTGCATTTGTGGATGGAGCAGTTTAATCGACACCTTCATGAAGTAAAAATGTTGGGCTTTGATGATCGGTTTATCCGGAAGTGGCAATATTACTTTAATTACTGCGAGGCTGCTTTTGCGATGAGAAATATCAATGTGATGCAGATGGTATATACGAGACCGAATAATACAACCCGATAAGTTGTTTTATTTAAGCGGTTAAATTCAAAATCTACATCATGATTTTAAGAAGAAATCTTTCGCCTTGAAGCGGATAGAATTCCAGGTCTAAAAATCATGATATAGATTCCTCAGGATAATTATCCTACTGGGGTAAGGTATTGTGTAAAAGAATAACCTTGCTCCCCTGCATCGGTTTTGATCATCCACCATTGGTCATTTTCTTTTCCAACAAGTGTGACAATTTCATGTCTGGCAGCTTTTCCAACGATATCATCATTGGTACTTGGTCCTTTACGGATATTTAGGTTAGAGCTATTGGTGGTTACCTTAAGTTTAGCACCTTCGGGAACACCTGCTACACTACTAATGTTCATTACGAGATCTCCTGAAGCATAATTTGGATCAAGACGTTCGTAAGTATCCCAAAGTTGTTGTTTTACGGTGCCATTTGTAGCGCCATCAATATACAATACACCATCTTGTTCACGAACATTTAAATCGCTTACACTTGC
The DNA here is from genome assembly GCF_014172405.1 of Pedobacter gandavensis. Lineage (GTDB taxonomy): Bacteria > Bacteroidota > Bacteroidia > Sphingobacteriales > Sphingobacteriaceae > Pedobacter > Pedobacter gandavensis. The sequence continues at coordinate 125,092 of NZ_WNXC01000011.1, forward strand.
GGCAGTGGCAGCATCAATTAGTTCTTTATATTTTTCTTGTAAAGCCATTTTATGTCCTCCTGAATTATTTAATCACCAATTGATTGTCTACTTTTTTAGGTTTCAAGGCATTCACTGCCATCATTAACTTTTGTAGATCGGCTTTGTTAAGTTCTCCTTTTAAGGTAACTACACCATCATTTACTGTTGCTGCAACCGTAGGGAAATCTTTTGTTGCATCTTTTACAGCAAGCGCCAATGGGGTATCTGCACTGACTTCAACTTTAGCGACTTCTACAGTTAGGTTATTCACTACAGATTTCACTCCTGGTACAGCAGCGGCAGCTTTTCCTAAGGCATCTTTGCTGGCTTCATCTGTTACCTGGCCGGTAATCGTAACGACTCCTTTATCAACAGTTACGCCGGAAGCAGATAAATTAGGACTGGATTTTATTGCAGTTTCTACTGCAGTTTGTAGGTCAGCATCTTTCGGCGTGCTTTTACATCCGGCAAGTGTTGCCACCATAAAGGCGGTAACCATAACCAGAGCCATCATTTTGCTCATTAGTTTTTTCATTTTCAGATTGGTTTTGTTTAAACTATTGTTGCTCACCCAATTCCATTGATCAGGCATATACAATATAGCTAAATTACTTAACGTCTAATGTTAAAAAATGTTTAGCAAAATTGTTTTTTTTAAGCAGAATTAATCCAACTGCTTGTTAGGAAATTCAAGAAAAATAAACCTTAGGAAGGAAGGACTACTCGGTAAGAAGGAACGTCCGCTTGGTAGGATGGAACGTCCGCTTGGTAGGAAGTAACGTCTGCTTGGTAAGAATAATCTCCCTGCTGTTCAGCTCCCCTCAGTTATTTTGTAGTATGCACAAAAAAAGCAAGCATACTAAGAGAAGACCTAGAAAATTTTACCCTTTTTCAGGGTAAAAGATTTCAGTATTCGAATAGTTGTGCTTGCTTTTTATGAGGAACCAAAGTAACCCTCTTAATTTTTTACTTTGAGCTCCATCTGCGGCTACCGCTACTTGGTGTTCTTTTCGCTCCGCTCAAGTTAGGTTCGCGTTGTCCGCCACCTTGACCTTTACCAGAAGCCGATGATGATCTACCACCACCACCTCTGCTATTGCCACCGCGAGAACCGCCACCACCACGTGAACCACCGCCACCTTTAGGTTTTTCAGCAGCTGCGCTCATCAGGCTTTGCCAGCTCATCGCATACGGATGATCTTCCGTTACCGGAATACTCAATGCGATTAGTTTTTCAATATCTTTCAAGAACTCTCTTTCTTCTGCATCGCAGAAAGAAAGCGCTGTTCCACTTAATCCAGCACGACCAGTACGGCCAATTCTGTGAACATAAGTTTCTGGAATGTTTGGCAATTCATAATTGATCACGTGTGCCAATTCATCCACATCAATACCACGAGCTGCGATATCAGTAGCGACAAGGATCCTTGTTGCTTTTGCTTTGAAGTTAGTCAATGCCCTTTGTCTGGCATTTTGTGATTTATTACCGTGAATGGCTTCCGCTTTAATTCCTACTTTGATCAGGTCTTTAACGATACGGTCTGCACCATGTTTAGTTCTGGTGAAAACCAAAGCCGTTTCAATAGATTTATCTTGTAAGATGTGGATTAATAAGTTTTTCTTATCATTCTTGCTTACAAAAAACATTTCTTGTTTAATCTTTTCAGCGGTAGAAGATACCGGAGTTACTTCTACTTTTAAAGGATTTGTCAGGATGGTATCGGCAAGTTTTTGGATTTCCTTAGGCATGGTAGCTGAGAAAAACAAAGTCTGTCTTTTTACAGGCAGCTTGGCGATTACTTTTTTAACATCATGAATGAAACCCATGTCCAACATTCTGTCGGCCTCATCAAGTACAAAGATTTCAATTTCCTTCAGGTTGATAAAACCTTGGTTCATTAAATCTAATAGTCTACCTGGAGTGGCGATAAGAATATCTACACCACGGTGTAGCGCATCAGTTTGTGCTTTTTGGCCAACACCACCGAAGATTACCAAATGACGAAGCGGAAGATTTTTACCATACGCTTTAAAGCTCTCCTCAATTTGGATGGCTAATTCGCGTGTTGGTGTTAAAACCAATGCTTTAATGTTCTTATGAACTTTAGTGTTTTCGTGAGGCTTGCTTAGCAATTGAAGCATAGGAATTGCGAAAGCGGCAGTTTTACCTGTACCTGTTTGCGCGCAGCCTAATAAATCTCTGCCTTGAAGTATAGTTGGGATGGATTGTTCTTGTATAGGGGTAGGTTGTGTATAACCTTCTGTTTGGAGCGCTTTTAAAATTGGCTCAATCAGGTTTAATTCTTCGAATAACAATGTGTTTGTCTTTTAATGTGTAATAATGAAACGAAAGAATATCGTTCCATGCAAAGATACGTATAACTTTTGGCTTTTAAGTAATTCACTTATTTATAGCTAAGTATCTGTTAGTTAATGGGTTTGTTTTCCTTGAAACGGCTAAAAAATAACAGGGCCATGACGCACAACACAAAGCCTACCACTCCATTTAAACGCAAGCCATAATCATGTCCGGGATCTTTTCCATAGACGGTAAGCATGGCAAAAATGGCAATTCCTAAAGTCTGTCCGAGTTTCACAAACAGGTATTTTACGGCGAAAAACATCCCTTCATGGTTCTCTCCGGTTTCTTCGGTATCTTTTTGGGCAATATCGGCCAGGATGGCATTGGGAAGAATACCTAAGGCGGCCAGGGGAAAGGAGGCACAGCAAACCAGGATAGACATCTGCATGGTTGGAGAAAAAGGAAGTTGTCCCAGAAAAAAAATGGTGACAAATATGAGGCTGAGCACCCCAAAGGCGACCAGTACCAAGGGTTTTTTTCCAAATCTTTTAGCCCCATAATTGATAAAGGGATAAAACGCCAAGGAGAGCACAACCATGACACCCATAAATTTTCCACCATCAGAATCGGGTAAGCCCAATAAAACCGTCACAAAGAATAGTAATCCGCTGGAAATGATACTTAAGGCAATGTAATAGCTAAAATCTGAGATGAGGTAATACTTGAAATTGGCATTTCTAAATGTGTTTTTTATCGCCGGAAGCAGTGCAATGTGTGTCGGTTTGCCAGTGGTAAACTCCTTCTCGTTGATGAAAATGATAGGTAAGGTCATCACGAGTCCAGAGAAAATACTGAGTCCCCAGATGGTATACTGTAAGGCTTCTGCACGTCCTGTTGCGGGGAAAATCTCTTGAATCAGATCTGCATAATTATTGCATAAAGCAGCAAGAATCATCCCCAATACAAAGCCTACCTGCTGATAGGTCGAAAGTCTGACTTTTTGATCGGCACTATGCGTCAGCTCTGCGAGTAAAGCATTGTAAGGAATGATATAAGTGGTGACGGAGATGAAAAAACCAGCCAGCACTATCGTTAACCACCAGGCATTGCTAATACTTTCCCCTTTCACCAATGGGTAGAAAACCAGGGAACAAAAAAATACTGCAGGGACGATTGCATATCTCATGATCGGAATTCGCCTGCCTTTGGGATTGCTACTGGCATCACTTAAAGAAGCAATAAAAGGATCGTATATGGCGTCAAACAGTCTGCCGGAGGCAGCGATGAGAGATAAAATATTGAAAGCACCGAACACCAACAGTTGTGGTACCAGCGGATATAAGCCAGAATTGTTTGGTGGCAGATAAAAATAGGGCAGCATCACAATGATCAGATTGGTCATGATGCTCCAGCCCATCATTCCGGCAGCATAAGCGATTTCTTTTTTTAAGGGCAGCTTTTTTATCGGCATGGTCTATAATTCGGGTTCTCGGTTTGAATAGGTTTCTTCGCTTTCTGTAATTTTGAGCGCTGCTTCGGTACAGATCTCTATGGGAATGTATTAAGTTTTGTTGTTCAGCTTCCGGAAGAAAACATTAAGAAAATAAAGGAGAATAAATCCGCCAAAGATTAGCAAGCCATTTCTTCCCGCTTCAGGGTCCTTAAAATAGATACTGACACCCACAAAAGTATAGGCCGCAATGAAAATTATGGGAAGAAAAGGGTAGAGCTTCATGCTGTAAATGGTATTCTTATCCAGGTCTGCTGTTTTTTTCCTCAGGAAAAATATCGTGGCTGCAGAAGTTGCCATCCCGATACAATCTAAAAATATAGTGTAGTTTAAAATCTTGTCAAAGGTTTGGGCGTAGAATAAGGTGAAAATTGAGATCACAGAAAATACGGTAAGGCTGACAAACATCACGTCATTCTTTGCCGTCTTTTTACTGAATATCGCAGGCAGTGCTTTTTCCTCCCCCATGGCGTACATCACCCTTGGATTGCTCAGTAAATTTACATTTACATAGCCCAATACGGAAAAATAAACCAGGCAGGAGAGGATGGTGAAGCCCATTGGACCGAATAATTTTCCGGCAAGGATGGCCGCGATGCTCTCCGCAGTTTTCAGCTGCTCAAAGCCAATTACCTTTACATAGGCATAATTGATGGCCATATATAACACAATAATGATGGCCAACCCGGTCATAATTGCCCTTGGTATTACTTTGTTGGGTTGCTTGGTTTCACCGCCGAAATTTATGGTCTGCTGGTAGCCACCAAAGGTAAAAGATATGGCAATCAGGCAAATGCCCAGGGCTTTTCCATAGTCTATCCAGTCCGGGGCAACACCTGTAGTCGTTTTAAATTCTGGTAAACTGTGGCTGATACTTTCTGCTCCCGGGCCGGCAAAAATTGCGCAAATCAAAATCAATACCATGGCTATCTTTACGATCGACAGGACATTCTGCGTTTTTGCACTTACTTTTAGCCCGAATAAATTGAGGAGGTAAAACAGAAAAATAGTGATGGCCGCAATGACAATTCTATAAAATTCAGTCTGTAGTTCTACAGGTAAAATGATTTTACTTAAGTATTCCGCACCAATCAAAGATACCCCTGCAACGGAAGCGGCATTGGAAACCACAATGATACAATTGATGGCAAAGGCAATAGAAGGATGGTAAAAAGCAGAGAAAATCTTATAATAAGCACCGGTAACCGGAAATCTGGAGCCGATCTCGGCATAAGTTAAAGCACCACAAAGGGCAACGAGTCCGCCGATAATCCATGCCGAGAAAAATAACTCCGGAACCTGTGCACCTGCAGCTACGTTGACCGGTGTTCTAAAGATGCCCATTCCGATCACCAGGCTAACCACAATCATAGATAAGTCGAAGAGGGAGAGCTGTTTCTTATCCGCCATAGGGTCTCTGTTTTATTTCCTGAATATACACGAAAATGTGTATTTGTTGAAACTTTGATGTTGATTCCCCGGCATATTACCTTAAATTTGTAATTCTACTCAAATTACATCATGGCTGAACCGAATTATAACGAAGATAGTATACGCTCCCTCGATTGGAAGGAACACATCAGACTGCGTCCCGGTATGTATATCGGTAAACTTGGAGATGGTTCTGCTCAGGATGACGGGATTTATGTATTGCTGAAGGAGATTGTCGACAACTCAATAGATGAGTTTGTGATGGGTGCCGGACGTACCATAGAAATTACCGTTTCTGATCAGAAAGTAAACGTCCGCGATTATGGCAGGGGAATTCCATTAGGTAAGGTGATCGACTGTGTCTCGAAAATTAATACTGGTGGTAAATACGATAGCAATGCCTTTCAGAAATCTGTTGGATTAAATGGGGTTGGTACCAAGGCTGTAAACGCTTTGTCTAACTCCTTTGTGGTGCAATCGTACCGTGATAATAAAACCAAAAAGGTAGAGTTTTCAAAGGGAGAAGTGGTGATTGATAATCCGATTATTGATACCACACAACGTAATGGTACTGCGATTACCTTCTATCCGGATGAAACGATTTTCAGAAACTATCATTATATCTCTGACTTTGTGGAAAGCATGATCTGGAACTATGTGTTCCTGAATGCGGGATTAACCATCAACTTCAATGGACAGAAATATTTATCTGAGCGTGGACTTTATGACCTGTTGCATAAACATGCAGGAGCAGAAACCATCCGCTATCCGATTATTCACCTGAAAGGGAATGACATTGAGATCGCGATGACCCACGGACAGCAGTATGGGGAAGATTACCACTCTTTTGTGAACGGTCAGCATACCACACAAGGTGGTACCCATCAAGCGGCATTCCGTGAAGCGGTGGTGAAAACGGTAAGAGAGTTTTATAAAAAAGAATACGACGCTGCAGATATCAGGGCTTCCATTATTGCCGCCATTTCGATCAGGGTACAAGAACCTGTATTTGAATCGCAGACAAAAACAAAACTAGGCTCCCAGAATATGGGACCTGATGGACCTTCGGTAAGAACGTTTATCAATGATTTCGTAAAGAAAGAATTGGACGATTACCTGCACAAACATACCGATGTGGCAGATGCTTTGTTGAAAAGAATCTTACAGTCGGAAAGAGAGCGTAAAGACATTGCCGGAATTAAAAAATTAGCCAACGACAGGGCTAAAAAAGCATCCCTGCACAATAAAAAACTAAGAGATTGTAAGGTGCATTTTAACAGCACCCACGAGAAAAGATACGAAACCACATTGTTTATTACGGAGGGAGATTCGGCTTCCGGATCAATCACGAAATCAAGAGATGTGGATTGTCAGGCGGTATTCAGTTTGAAAGGGAAACCTTTAAACTGTTATGAGCTGACTAAAAAAGTAGTGTATGAGAACGAAGAGTTCAACTTGCTGCAACATGCGCTGAACATTGAGGATGGTCTGGATGGTTTACATTACAACAATATTGTAATTGCCACTGATGCTGACGTCGATGGAATGCACATCAGGTTACTGATGATGACTTTCTTCCTGCAGTTTTTCCCGGATTTGGTGCGCTCAGGACACGTTTACATCTTGCAAACGCCTTTGTTCCGCGTCCGTAATAAAAAAGAAACCATTTATTGCTATAGCGATGACGAGCGTAAAGCGGCCATCACTAAATTAGGTAATAAGCCAGAAATTACCAGGTTTAAAGGATTGGGAGAGATCTCACCAGATGAGTTTGGCTTGTTTATCGGAAAAGACATCAGATTAGACCCGGTGATCTTGAAAGATCAAACGATTAAAAGTCTGCTGGAATACTATATGGGTAAAAATACACCGGATAGACAACGTCACATCATCAAGAACCTAAGAATCGAAAAAGATACCTTAGAAGATATCGTCGCTCCATTGGATCGTTCCAAAGCAGCAGCTATAGCTGAAGATTCAGCTGATGAAATGACCGATGAAGAAATGATCGCAGCATCAGCTTAATTAAAACCGCTGCTAAAAATAACATGGCCCGTAGATCAATTGATTTACGGGCCATGTTATTTAGGGGTTCTTTAAGCGTACCGTATCTTCTGGGTGCTGTGGAGGTAAGGCGGTTACTTCTTTCTCTACCACCACAACCTTAGTATGTACGGCGTATTTACTAGGTCTGATGCCCATTCCATATTTTTCAGCATAAGCTTGCGTAAATTCTGCACCAAAGTAAAGGATAATTGCGGTGTAATAAATCCATAACAAGATCACAATGATTGATCCTGCGGCACCAAATGCGGAAGCCGGATTACCTACTTCTATATAAATGCCAATTACGTATTTACCTATGCCAAACAGCACGGCCGTAAATAAAGCACCAATAATGGCAGGTTTCCATTTCAGTTCCACATCTGGTAATACCTTGAAAATAATGGTGAAAATACTGGTGACTACGGTCAGTGTAATTGCATTGGTGATGATCAGGATCATGAGTTCCGAGATCTCTGCGATACTGATGTAAGCCGCAATTTTATGACCAAGGCCTACCACAATACTATTGACCACTAAAGATACCAGTAACAAGAAGCCTAGAGAGGCAATTAGTGAGAATGAAAGCAGCCTGTTGATGATGAGTTTTTTCCAACCTTTTTTAGGCACGGCTTTCACCTTCCAGATCAGGTTAATGCTGTCTTGTATCTCAATAAAGACGGCAGTGGCACCAATAATTAAGGTGCTGATCCCTACAATTAAGCCTAAAGTGCTTTTGCCACTGTAATTGGCATTATTCACAAAGCTTCTCAATTGATTTGCCGCATCTTTACCCACCATATCTCCGATTTCTGCAAAGAATTTTTGCCTCGGGTTTATGTTGGTTAAGTCGGTCGCATCCCCTAAAAATAAAGTGGCTGCGGAGAGGACGATAATGATCAATGGTGTTAAGGAAAATATAGTGTAATAGGCCAGAGCAGCACTTAATTTCATGACACGATCTTCCATGAAACCTTTTCCTGCGGCAATAAATAAATGGCCAGTTGCTTTTAAAAAGCTGAGGATCTTCTTAATAAAATTCATATATCGTTTAAAAAGGGTAACCAATACCCAGGTTGTAGGTCAAGTTCTGTTTTCTCCAGGTACTGCTGCCAAAGGCGATGTCTTTCATGACCCATGCTGGTCCATTCGGTAAATCAGGCCTTCTGATTGGGAAGGCAACATCCAGACGGATCACAAAGAATGAGGCATCAACGCGGAGTCCCGCACCGGTACCAATGGCCATTTGTTCAATGAATTTGTTGGCTTTAAATTTACCTCCGGGTCTTAGCGGATCTTCTTTCCTCAACCAGATGTTTCCGGCATCGATAAATGCAGCACCATAAAGCATGCTCACCAGCTTGAAGCGCAGCTCCGTATTCAGCATGATCTTGATGTCGCCACCCTGATCTCTAAAAGTTAATGAATCAGGAATAATATAAGTACCTGGTCCTACTAGTCTGGAACCAAAAGCACGAATGTCACTGCTTCCTCCTGCAAAAAACTGACGTACAAATGGAAGCGCTTTATTATTGCCATAGGCATAACCAAAACCAACATTCAATCTATTCGCCCAGATTACGGTCTTGTTGACTTTATAATAATTTCTCAAATCACCTTCCAATCTTAAGAACTGAGATAATGCCGTGCCAAACAGAGATTTCTGCCCTTTGTCGTTTTTGGGTGCAAATAAACCGACCAAACTACCTGATGTTTCCAGGTCTCCAGAGAAGTAAATGTTGTTTCTTTTGTTTTGATTTACCTGGTCATTATAAGTGAAATTATAGTTTAAGCCAACAATAAACTGGTTCTCTAAACTTGTCCTTAAGGACGGGTTTTTTGCAAATAAAGTAGCTGAATCGACAACTTTGGATCGGACATAGTTGATGGAGATCGGGTTGAAAACATGCTCTTTGTAAATGCTTTCTTTCCAATCATAACCAAACTCTGCTTTGATCGCATTTAAGGTGTAATCAACGCGGTCTAAGATTTGGTAAGAGGCTAAGATGTTGGTTTTTGGGATAAAAGCATTTGTACTGTTGAACTTAAAGAAAGGAAGTAGGAAACGTGGGAAGATTAGTTTTGCCTGACCGGTTATGGAATAGGAATTCCCTTGCGTTTGATCAGATCCCCTGATTTGCTTCTCAAATCCACCACTGGCACTGATTTCCAGTTTTTCAGCACCACGGAATACGTTTCTGGTGGTCTGTGTTAACTTGACTTCCGAACCGACAAAGTTGTTCGATTTACTCGTTCCAATCACCTGGAATGACAATGAGTTTTTCTTTAGTGGAGTCAAATAGAAGTTTACATCCAGTTGATTGCTCTTAGCGCTATCTGTCAGGAAATCTGCTTTTACCACTTTAAATGTTCCGATGTTAACCATTCTATTTAAAGATTGGTTATGGTCTCGGCGGTTGTATAGCTCTCCTTTCTGAAAAAACACAAGGCGGTCAAATACGCCCAGTTTAAACGTGTTTCTTGGGTCTTTGATGATGAAATCTTTATAAAGCACCGGCTTACTAGCCCGTATAGAAGAATCGCCTCTTAAGCTGTAATTTGGGTAAATGGTGATGTCTTTGATGGTATAAGGCTTCAAGGCTGCATTCGGGGTAATCTCCTTAACTTTTACATAGATGTTTACCCGGTGTTTTCCAATGGCACTGTCTACCTGAAGCAGCAGGTAATCTGGATTAAAGTAAAAATAACCATTTTGTTTCAGGTCATTGTCTATCCGTTCCCGCTCCGCTTTAAACACATCGAAATCGTAAAAGTTCCCCACTTTAAGCAGCGATTGACCCGAGGTGCTATTAATAATAGAAGCGATTCCTACACTGTCTTTTGGGAAAGTGATTTTATTAATGGTATATCTGTCACCAGTTTCGGCGGTATAAATAGCTTTAGCAGTTCTGTTTTTCACTACGGTATCTCCGGTTACTTTGGCCTGTAGATACCCCTGACTGATCAGGTAACTCGCCAAAACGGCATTATTGTATGGGATTTTAACCTGGCTCTGTAGTACTGGTGGTTCTCCAACCTTATTGCGTAACCAATGACGGATGCCCTTTGATTTCTTTGGTTGTCCGGCAAGGTTATAAATGTATAGTTTTATCCTTAATCCCAAAAAGGAGGTATTGGGGCGAGGTCTTGTCTTACTTTCCAAAACGCCCTTTACATTTTTTTCATCCGTAATTTTCCCCGTAGAATCCGGGTTGATCCTTACCGTCGCACCAGTGTATAAGTTCTGTCCTGCGGGCAAGTATTTAATGTTGCTGCAGGCAGAAAATACCAGGCAAAGACTTATAAAAAATAAAGGTCTAATTCGTTTTCTCATTTTTGGGCTTCTGTTCTTTTTTAAAAGTTCTTCTGTCTTTGAATTGTTTAAAGATCTCACGGAATCTATTGTAATCGACCACCAAGGCAAAACCAATACCGGTCTCTACAATCTGACCTTCAATAATTCCATCCGTCTGATTTCTTCTATAGGCACGCAGTCGATAGCGTCCGTCTTTGGATAACAGGTACTCTATATTCACGTTTCCTGCAATATTACTGGAATTGTTATTGTTCTGATTTGAATTTCCTTCCAGTCCGAAAGAACTACCCACCGTTACCGTAAGCCTATCATCTAATAGTTTCTTGGACAGGCCGATCTCCAGTTCTGTGCGATTCTCTAACTTTCCAGTAGAATAATCTTCAGAAGTATTTAGTCCGAAGTTAATATCAACACCTTTAATCAGGTCGGAAGCCAGGTTATTCAACTGGTCTGTCAGTAATTTACTTACACTCTGACGGGCATAATTGGCTACCAATCCATTGCCACTTCCGGCCAGACTCTGGAATGGGTTATCAGCAATAAACCGTTCTAATGCCAACAGGGCAAATACCTGTTTGTTGAGTTCACTCTCATTTGTGTTGACGTTTTGTATTTTAGTATAAACTTGTCCACCAAGAATTCCACGCTCATTCTCTGGTAAATCCAGTCGGAAGTTAATGATTGGCTTCATGATTTCACCAGTGATCATCAGATATACCTGGAATGGGAATTTTTGCTTGGCTTGGGCCCTCAGGTAAGCATCATCACCCAGTTCATTGGCAACCAGGTCAATTGCAGGAGCGTTGACTTCATAAATGGCTGTAATGTCTACGTTTGCAGAAGTTGGCTCACCTGTCCACACAATACTACTTCCCTGTTGGATTTTAAATTCTCTGGTTGCAATACCGCCAACAGATAGCTTATAAGAACCATCGCTGAGCTCATACCTACCGGTAAGGCTCATCTTGCCACTCGGATCCATGGTCGCATTCAGTGTGCCTTCTCCTTTTACTTTGAGCTGATCACCATTGGAAGGGTCTACCACTACCGTAAACTCGGCATCTTTATCCATGTTGAGGTCTGCACTTAGGTTAATACCCATAATTGGGGCCTTGTTTAAACTATCCGATGCAGCTATTAAGACCTTCTGACCATTAAATGGTGGCGCATTCATATCTATAAATTGTACCACACCTTCCTGATCTATGATCGTTGGGTCAGCGCTTGGCATAGCAAAGAAAAACTTAGTGCCTTTATTCACCGTAAGATTCATGTTAATCTGTGGCTGGTACATATCTCCACGGATTTTGAAGAAATTAGTACTGACAAATACTTTACCGTAAATCATATCATTATCAGCGGAGGTAGAGTTCATCAATCTGAAATTTTTAGCTGAAATGTCTAAGCCAAAACGGAAGTCTCTGTAATTGCTGGTTAAAATCTTTCCATTGACTTTTAAAGCCTGATTTAAAGAATCCAACACCGTAAAATTGTCAAACCTGATCCCTTCCTCATTGAAAGTGATGGTTTCATTTGGCATCCTGAAATAAGAATTTACATAGGTCGCAGTAAATGCAGCCTGGTTAAATTTCAGTTCCCCATTTATTTTAGGTGCAGTTAAAGCTCCTTTTACTTTCATCTCTCCGCTGATGGTTCCGGAACCTCTTTTAATTTGCCCCATTGATACACTCTCCAGTGATTTCAGGTCTATTTTATCCACATTCAAGGTTAAGTCAAGCGCGCTTTCCGGTGCAGTATAATAGAAACCATTGACACGAAGTTCATGAACACCAGATAAGGAGATATTGGTTTCAAAGGCATTTTCCGTATTGTTATTTACAGCCACACGTAAAGTGCCCAGCTGGTCTTTTTGGTAGCGGAGCTGATCAATCGTCAGGTTGGCTTCAAATTTTGGTGTGCCCATCAGGTCTTTAGCATCCACCGTTCCATTGATAGAACCCCCAATAAGTGAGCTATCCTGCTCGGCAAACTTGGTTAAGGTCTCAATTTTAAAGTCTTTAAAGAGGACTTTTAATGGTGCATTTGCTTCATTACCGACACTATTGACACTCAACAATTGATTGTCCCTGCTGATGTCAAAGTTTTTTGCCATAATTCCGGATTGTCCAAACTGGATGTAATTTTCCGGAGCCACTACCCATTTCTGGTAGTTTAGCAAAAGCTTCTGAGGATCCAGACTAAAGCGATAATCTTTATTGATCGATTGGAAGGTACCACCTAGCAGGTATTTGTCTTTCAGCTTGCGGTCTCTCAAATAAATGTTGACGCCTAAGTGATTGTCCACAGCATCCCCGCTGATTTCTGTATTGTAAAGGTTGATGGAAGAGCTTTGCAGGCTTTTTACCATCAGCTTGTAATTGATTTTCTGATCGGTATTGTCGATGCTCAATCTGGTACTGTCTACCTTATAATCGCCGTAAACGACATGAGGAACCCAGGCTTTCATCGCTAAGCTGTCTTTCTTCGTATCCAGTAATCCGTAGATGTAGGAAGGGGAGAAGGTGGTTAAGGAAGGCACAAAATCCTGGATGAATTTAGGGTTGTAAACTTTCGCAAAGAAACGAATCCGCTGATCAGGAATTTGTTTGACCTCGCCAAATTGGTAGTACTTGTTGATTTGATTGGTGACTGCAGTTGCCAGATTTGACAATTGATACTTTCCATCAATACGGGCAGTCATCAGTTCCGATTTTAAGGTCAGTAAACTTTTTTCAGCATTGGTTTCTGCATGAATCTGAATCGTGTCTACGTTAATTTTTTTGCCTTCTTTGACCACTTGTAGCCCTTTGATAAAGATATCGCCGTTCAGGTAATCGACATCTGCAGTGCTTAAGTCTGCATCTACAATACCGGCAACTTTAAATTCCGTCGGACTAAAGTTGAGGGCTTTCAGGTCTACCTGAGTCAGGTCCATTTTTGCTTTTACAGCGGGATATTTACCCGCAATATTTACTGCTGCGCTCAGCTTGAAATTCAGATTGCTATCCGCCATATTGCTTTTCAGGTTCAGCTTTTGCTGCGCATAAGTACCGTTAATATCCAGGTTTTTATAAGTGTATTTATTGTACGTGGCATTTATAATTTGCCCGTTGATTTTTAGGGAGGCCGTCTTCGGATCTAGGCCTGTTCCATTAATGGTGGCTTTGGCTGTGATTTTGCCGAGCTGCGCCTGTTGTTTCAATAGTTTTCCAACATTGAAATTATTCAGGTTAACGTTGGCAGTATATTGCTCTTTTCCTTTAGGGCCCTTCATATTTGCCAATAATTTGGCAGATCCCATATCTGTATTGATGTTGAAGCCGGTATTGAAATTGGTTAATGAGCCGGTAAACTTACCAAAGGCCTGAATTTTATTTGGCAACTCTATATTGGTGGGTAAGGTGTTTTTAGGAATCACCACCAACAGGTCTTGCTTGGTTAAAGAGAACTGCTTGATGTTCAAATCCAGGTAGAGTTTATTCAGGTCTGGTAATCCTTTGATTTTACCATTCAGGTTGATGTTGGTGCTTTTTAAACCACTAGCCTGAAAACCTGGGATATTCAAGTCGTTTAGGTAACCGTTGGCACTACCATTGATCTTTAGTTTTTCATTTCTATAGGCGGCAGGAACAGCATCAGAAAAATATCCGGCATCCTTTAAGCCGATCGTAGAATTCTTAACCACCATATTGATTTTTACCCTTTCCGGATGTTTCGTCAGGTCATCCATGGAGGTGTAAGTCAGGGAAGTTGCGTTTTCAATCGAGGTGTTTGGTGTTTTTAAAATGAAGTTTTTAACGTAAACCGCCTGGTCTGTATAAGCAACATCTCCCTGGAGCCTGGACAACTGGAAGCCGCTTTTCTCTTTCATAAATCCTTTTTTTACTTTCACTTTGATGCCATCAGGGCCATAAGCGACACCTTCTGCAATCACATCCAGATCTTTGATTTTTAGGTGATTGAAGTCCATCCCTTTAGTCGGCTTAGCGCTGAGATTGTCGTATTGGATGTTGTTCTTTGAAAGGTTTAACTTGCTCAGAAGTAAAGAAATAGGGGCTGAAGCGCTAGGGTCAGTAGCTGCTGTTCCTTTTGCAGGTGTTCCAGATTTTGTTGCTGATGATGATTTTGAGGAAGCAGAAGCCTTTGTAGCTGCTGCGGGTTTAAAGGCGAAAAGCACCTCAGAATTGTTTAAGGTAGCTTGCTCCAGCTGGTAATTGCTTTTTGTTAAATCAGCCATCAATTTGCTGAGGGAGAATTCTTTGAGGTTTACTTTCGCCTTCATCTGTGTGGCAGCGGCTTGGTAATCTACCGTAGAATTATTGATCTTCCCTTCGGCAACATTGTACTTGTTGTTCGTCAGATCGGCAACCAGTTGCGTCAAAGCCAGTTCGTTTAAGTTGACGTCTGCACTCATCTGAGACAATTGGTCGTCAAAGTTGATCTTGACCTGGTTAAAAGCAAAGTCTTTGATTTCTACATAAGGTAGCTTTCCGGATGCCGTTTTTGCGGTGTCAATACTTTGCTCCAGATGTGCTTTTAATTGAGTCAGCGGTTTTCGTTGCGCATATTTTAAGTCGGTGTTTTTCAAAGAAAGTGATTGAATCACATAACGCTGATGGTCCATGTCAAAGTCCTTAATATTGGTTTTAAATTCACCAAGATTAAGTTTTACCTCATTTCCGGCCACATCATCACGATAGTTGATACCAATATCCTCCAAACTGATTTTATTGATGGAAAATTTAAGCGTGGAGGTGGTGTCTTTTTTCACCTGATCTTCCGGTTTCGTTTGATCAGACATAAATGCGTCTACTAAAAACGAAAAATTAAAAGTAGTATCCGGATCAATCCGCGTCACATTGGCTCGAATCTTTTCTAAGGAAATATTATTGACCTCTATTTTATTGCTGAAAATTTTGAATAGATCCACATCAACTGCCAGTTTCTGCGCATATAAAAGTGTGTCTCCTTTTCTATCTTCCATATAGAATTTGTTCATCACAATATCTTTAGGGAAGGCAATATGGATACTTTCCAGGCTTACTTCCGTTTTAGTCTTGTTTTTCAAATAGCTGATCGCCTGATCTTTTACGAAATTCTGAACAGCAGGGATATTTAGAGAAATCACAAGAAGAACCACGAGCAAGATGATGCTGGCGATAATCCATAGTATGACTTTAAGACTTTTGCGTATATATTTATTCAATTGGCCGAAATTGAGTGTTTGTCGTATTATTGGTTAACTAAAACCATGCCACCGGGTAGATTATGGCAGGTTATCCTTATAAGTACAATCAATATAATAAAATTGTTTATGACCACCGTCATAATTTGATTTTTAGGAGAAGCCCGAAATTTGTATGTTTAGCGGATGGAAGAAAGAAATTTCACAATCAGTTACCAGTCATTTAAGGGACTGGAAGAGTTAAACGAGAAGGATAGCGCCTTGTGCTTAAAGGCAGTGGAAGCGTTGAAAACCTCTTATTCTCCATATTCCGGATTCAAAGTAGGGGCGGCATTACAGTTAAAAGGTGGAAGAGTAGTCCTGGGAAGCAATCAGGAAAATGTAGCCTATCCATCCGGATTATGTGCAGAAAGGGTGGCTTTATTTTCGATCGGTTCAGAAGATCCGAATGCCGTGATTGAAAGTATGGCAATTACCGCAAAAACTGATAACTTTGTCATCGAAAAACCGGTGACTTGCTGTGGCGGTTGTTTACAGGTCATGGCGGAGTTTGAACAAAGACAAAAACAAGAAATTGTAGTCCTGTTCTATTGCATCAACGGGGAAGTTTTAAAAGTTAAAGGGATAAAAAATCTGATACCTTTTCTATTTGAGGAATCAAGACTGGTTGTATAAGTCTTTTTGCGCTCTTTAAAAGCAGGTGGTTCTTAACGGGGTACTGTTGGGAATTCCTTGCTTAAAATTTCCTTTTCAACCCTTATATTTACAGAATCCAATCCATTTTTGATGAGCGACGAAATAGAAAAAAACGTAAACGAAGAAAGCAAACATACCGTAATTCCTATCAATGGACTTTATGAAAACTGGTTCCTCGATTATGCTTCCTATGTTATCCTGGATCGAGCCGTACCACACATTAACGACGGCTTGAAACCTGTTCAGCGACGTATTTTACACTCGCTGAAAGAGATGGACGACGGGCGTTTCAATAAAGCAGCAAACGTGATTGGAAACACCATGAAGTATCACCCACATGGGGATGCCTCAATTGGTGATGCCATGGTACAAATCGGACAAAAAGATCTGCTGATCGATTGTCAGGGTAACTGGGGAGACCCAATTACCGGGGATAGTGCCGCCGCGCCACGTTATATTGAAGCGCGTTTATCTAAATTTGCCAATGAGGTGGTTTTCAATGGCGATACTACGGTATGGCAGTTGAGTTATGATGGACGTAACAATGAACCCGTTACTTTACCTGTAAAGTTCCCTTTATTGCTGGCACAAGGTGCAGAAGGTATCGCTGTTGGTTTGGCTACGAAAGTTATGCCCCACAACTTTATCGAATTGCTGGAGGCCTCTATTGAAGTACTTAAAGGAGAACGCCCAAATATATTACCAGATTTCTTTACCGGTGGTATGGCAGATTTTTCTGCTTATAACGAGGGTATGCGTGGTGGTAAAATCAGGGTAAGGGCTAAAATCACAGAAAAGGATAAGAAAACTTTAGTCATCACCGAGATTCCTTTCAGTACCACTACTGGTTCTGTCATTGATAGTATCCTTTCTGCAAATGATAAAGGAAAGATCAAAATCAAGAAGATTGAAGACAATACTGCCGCTCATGTGGAGATTGTGGTTCAACTGGCACCTGGAATATCTCCGGATGTGACCATTGATGCATTATATGCTTTCACTTCCTGCGAAGTTTCCATCTCTCCAAATACCTGTATCATTAAAGGAGATAAGCCTCACTTTTTAAGTGTGAACGATATTCTAATTGAGAATACCAACAACACCAAGGCTTTACTGAAACTGGAATTAGAAATTAAATTGAACGAACTTCAGGAGAAGATTTTCTTTAGCTCATTGCTAAAAATCTTCATTCAGGAGGGAATGTATAAAAATGCCGAATACGAGAATTCAGGCAACTTTGACGCTGTAGTAGAGGTATTGAATAGATTATTCGAACCTTTCATGCCACAGCTGTACAGAGAAATCTTACCGGAAGATTTCAAAAAGCTGATCGATAAACCGATGAGTAGCATTACGCGCTTCGATGTGAAGAAAGCGGATGATCAAATGAAAACGCTTGCGGATGAGATTAAGGTGGTGAAAAATCATTTACGTCACCTGACAGACTTTGCCATTGCCTGGTTCCAGAGATTATTGGATAAGTATGGTAAAGGAAGAGAAAGAAAAACAGAAATCCGTCTTTTTGATAGGGTAGAAGCTTCTAAAGTGGCTTTGGCCAACGTGAAGTTGTACCTGAACAGGGAAGAAGGTTTCATTGGTACCGGTTTACGTAAGGATGAGTTTATAGCCGATTGTTCGGATATAGATGAAGTGATCGTATTTAGGGAAGATGGAAAATGTATCATCACTAAGGTGGCTGATAAAACATTTGTGGGTAAGGGAATCTTACATGCACAGGTCTTTAAAAAAGGCGATGAACGGACGATCTACAACCTGATCTATAAAGATGGGGCGAGTGGAATCTCTTACGTGAAACGTTTCGCGGTAGTCGGCATTACCCGTGATAAAGAATACGACCTGACTAAAGGAAGTAAAGGCTCTAAAGTCCTTTATTTTACCGCCAACCCGAATGGGGAAGCGGAAATCGTAACGGTGATGTTGAAACCACATACGAAATTAAAGAAACTTCAATTTGATCTTGATTTCGCAGAAATCGCGATCAAAGGCCGTGGTTCACAAGGAAATATTGTTTCTAAATATCCAATCAAGAAGATCTTACTGAAAAGTAAAGGTGTTTCTACCTTAGCCGGTTTGAAAATCTGGTATGATGAACTGTTGAGAAGATTAAACGTGGATGGCAGAGGTAAATATCTTGGTGAATTTGATGGAGATGATAAGATCCTACAAGTACATAAAGATGGCTGGTATGAGCTGAGTACTTTTGACCTGACCAACCACTTTGATGCGGATCTGATCTTGATCCAGAAGTATGATCCAGAAAAGCCTTTTGCCGTAGTTCAATATGAAGGTAAAGCGAAAAATCACTTTGTGAAGCGTTTTGTCTTTGAACCAATTGGGGTAGGAAAGAAACTAAGTCTGATTTCTGAAGAAAGTGGGTCTAAGTTCCTTTACTTAACCAGTCACCCTGAAGCGATGTTAAAGGTAGATGTGTTGAAAGGTAAAACACAGACACCGGAGACACTGGAAATCTTGCTTGCTGAATTTATTGATGTGAAAGGAATCCGTGCAAACGGTAACCGTTTAACACAGCATGATGTTCAGCATATCGAAATCTTCAACCATGAGGAGGACGAGTTAGAAGAGGTAGGTAAAATGGAGCTGAGCTCAGAAGAAGACGACGTGTCTGGAGATGATGAAAGTAACGACGATGATTCGACAGCTGGAAACGACGATGATGATCCAACACCACCTGGTCCGGAAGCTCCCGTACAAACTCCTGTACAAGCTCAGGAAGTAGCAGAAGTACCTGAAGAGGTAACTGAAGCAGCTGAAATTACGCCAGATGTTCCAGTAAAAGAAGCAAAAGCGAAAGTTAAGCCGGCAATATTGGAAGAACCAGCTTCAGAAGAGCCAGTTGTGGAAAAGCTGTTGGTAAAAGAGGATATTAAGGCTGATGATGTGGATAACTCTGTGGATAATCCTGTGGAGAAGGAAGAAAAGCCTAAAGTTAAAAAACCTTTTAATACCACTAAGAAAGAGCCGGTTAAGCCTGTTTCTTCGGGTGTGGAGAAACCAAAGCCAGCAGCGGTATCCTCAACAACGGATGGAACAGCAGCTACTGAGGAAAACACCACAGGAACTCCAGTAGAAAAAGATAAGCCTAAAAAGGCCTGGAATACTAAGATTCCCCTGGAGATTACCAATCCAGATCAACTGGATTTATTCTAAATCCTGCCGATATAAAAAGAGGTATATCAATACCTATAAAATATAATGGCCCTATAAAGAAATACTTTATAGGGCCATTTTTTATGTTTAAGAAGCGCTTTATTTTTGACGGGCTTGCTGCATTGGATTACTCCCAGTAGAGCTCCCTCTTGGCACTTGCTGCTGCTTGAACAGCTCAAACCTTGAAGCTTGCGCTTTCCTTGGCCAGGAGTTGTTACTTTCGTCTATATCTGCCGTTTCACGGTAAGGATCTAATTGAACTGCGATCACTTCCTTATCTTTTGCAAATACCTTAGTCACCTGGTTTTCATTCTTTCTCCATACATAGGCAGGAATGCGGTCGATTTCTTTAGTGCCATCTTTAAAAGTCCATTCAATAATGATTGGCATCACTAGTCCACCTTCATTAGAGAACTCCAATTCATAAAAGTTCTTTTTGCTTTCATAAAGTTTTTTCTCCTCGTCAGATAATGAGCCGTAGTATTTTTGGAATTGCTCATCAGCGGTTTTAGACACCTCAAAACGGTCAAATTTATTGTAGAAATCCAAAAGGCTCGTATCCTGCTCCACCGCAAATTTTACCCCTTCTTTTCTGTTACGGGCTCTGCTGATGTTGTCATTGCTTTTATCAAAGGACTTTTGATTCTCCTTATTTTCTACCTGCTGTTTTTTACTGTCCATGCGGTAATAACGAACGTCATTTAGCGCAATATCTACAGGATCTGTTCCAAAAAACCAACCTCTCCAGAACCAATCCAGATCTACCGCTGAAGCATCTTCCATGGTACGGAACAAATCAGCTGGTGTAGGGTGTTTAAAGGCCCATCTTTTCGCATATTCTTTAAAGGCATAGTCGAACAGCTCTCTGCCCATGACGGTTTCTCTCAGGATATTTAAAGCGGTTGCTGGTTTCGCATAAGCATTCGGGCCAAAGTTGATGATGTTTTCAGAGTTGGTCATGATGGGCTCCAATTGATCTTTAGGCATCTTCATATAGTCGACAATCTTATGTGCCGGGCCACGTTGAGAAGGGTAGTTGATATCCCACTCTTGTTCAGCCATATATTGACAGAAGGTATTTAAACCTTCGTCCATCCAAGACCATTGGCGCTCGTCAGAATTGACAATCATCGGGAAAAAGTTATGCCCAACTTCGTGGATAATTACACCGATCATCCCATATTTTGTAGATTCCGTGTAAGTACCATCTTTTTCCGCTCTTCCGTGGTTAAAACAGATCATTGGGTATTCCATTCCGTTCGCTGCTTCTACAGAAATGGCTACCGGATAAGGGTAAGGAATGGTGTGTTTAGAATATACTTTTAAGGTATGGTCAATAACTTTAGTTGAATATTTGCTGTAAAGCGGATAAGCTTCTGGTCCATAGTACGACATAGACATGATTTTTTTACCGTTGATATGGGTAGCCATCGCATCCCAAACCAATCTGCGGGAAGATACCCAGGCAAAATCTCTTACATTTTCTGCTACATAGGTCCAGGTTTTTGTACCCGTCGCTTTTTTAGCTAATGCAGACTTCGCTTCCTTCAGGTCTACAATTTCTACCGGTGATTTTGCCGTTTGAGCTGCATTCCATCTTTTCAGGCTATTGCCGCTAAGTACTTGTGCATAATTCTGACATTCACCAGTTGCACCAACTACGTGATCCGCAGGTACAGTCATGTTGACTTTATAGTTTCCAAACACCAGCGCGAACTCACCTCTGCCTTCAAATTGTTTGTTTTGCCAGCCTTGATAATCGGAGTATACCGCCATTCTTGGGAACCATTGGGTAATGGTAAACAAGTAGTTGTCATCTTCCGGGAAATATTCATAACCGCCTCTGCCATTTACAGTCATCCTGTTGGAAATGTTGTAAGTCCAGGAAATGCGAAGTTTGTACTTGCCTTTAGGTTGAAGTACTGTAGGTAAATCAATCCTCATCATCGTATTGTTGATGGTGTATGGAAGTGCTGTTCCTTTCTCGTCCGTTACCTTAATGATTTTTACACCCAGGTCATTTGGGCTGTTGATGATTCCAGCCAATTTCTGGTAATCCATTTGATCGGACATCTTACTCGTCTCTGTCAGCTTGTTGTCGCTGGTAGATTTATGTTCGTTTTCATCCAACTGTACCCATAGATAGCTCAATGGATCCGGGGAATTGTTAAAATAAGTAATGTTTTCTGATCCCTTCAGGCGAAGGTTTTTTTCATCCAGTTCTGCATTGATTTCATAATCTGCACGTTGTTGCCAGTATGCAGGTCCTGGGGCACCAGAAGCGGAACGGTAAGAATTTGGATCAGAGATGATGGTTCCCAGTTGTTCAAATTTATTACCGTGATTAGAGCCAGGATTGTTCAGGTATTGGGCAGAACCATGAAGGCCGATAAAGAGTAAAGCAAATAGCAGTAGATTTCTTTTCATTGTTAAGGTATTGGTGGTTGGTTTTTTATTTAAAAGGCAGCAGCATATCTTTCTGCAGCCATGATAAAGGAGATGCCAAATATAGCGGATGAAACAAAGAAATTCCAGTCCCAGCGTTTAATTTTTAATACGCCAATCAAGATGGCGGAAAGTAATAGAATGCCAATCACAATAATGATCTGGCCGAATTCCAATCCGAGATTGAATGCCAAAAGCTCAGGCACGATATTGCTGCTTTTTCCGAGTAAACTTCTCAGGTAATTGGAAAATCCCAATCCATGAATCAAGCCGAAGAATAAAGCAAGGATGTATTTTAAATTTGTTCCAGCGTTTTTCGGTCTTTTATTCAGAATATTGCCAGCTGCAGTGATCAGAATGGTAACGGGAATCAGGAATTCGATCAGGGGAGTGTGAATGTTGATCAGTTTAAAAACGCTTAAAGCGAGGGTAATGCTGTGACCTACAGTGAAAGCGGTGACTAAAATCAGCACCTTCTTCCAGTCGCTGAGGGCGTAAGTTACGCAGAGTACGATTACAAAAAGGATATGATCATATCCTTTCCAGTCTAAAATGTGTTGCCAGCCTAACTGGAAATAGAGCCAAAAATCTTGCATTGTTAATTGAATTCGTAATTTTGAATTAATTATACTAACATTTTTTTAATTTCGGGTCATTCCAGGCATCTATGTTACATTTTCTACTGATTTACCTACTTCCTATCTTTCATCCGTTTTATGTGAGTGTAACCGAGATTACACAAAATCCGAAGACGAAAACAGTACAAATTAGTGTACGTGTTTTCTTTGATGATTTTGAAAAATCACTGGATCATCAGTATAAAGAGAAGGTGAATATTCTGAAGCCTGTAGACCGTAAAAAGGTGGACTTGCTCATTGCAGATTATGTGAAAAAACATTTGCAGCTTAAAGTGAATCAAGCGCCCATCGTTTTCAAATATCTGGGCTACGAAATCGAAGAAGATGCCGCCTGGTGTTACTTTGAAACCGGCGTCTTACCGGTGATTAAAAATATAGAGATCAAAAATGATGTGCTATTTTCTGAGCACGATTCTCAATCCAATATGATTCATGTTACCGTAGATGGTAAGCGGAAAAGCACCAAACTCGACAACCCTAAAAGTTCCGTTAGCCTGACGTTTTAGTTTTCTGGAATCTATTTTCTAATCAAATCCTGGTGATAAGCTTCGCGTTGATATTTGAATTTTTTATTCAAACATGCGCTGGTTAACTAATGGTTAACCCGGGAATGGGCTGTTTATTGCGCAGTTTTTCTCCATTTATTCTTTTGGTATGGTTTTGCTTTTGTTTTGCTCAAACAAAGGCAAAGCAAAAGAAGAGCAAAACAAAAGCAAAACAATAGCAAAACAGATAACGTACAATTCTAGGATTTAGCACGGACTAATCTTCGTGTAATTATTGAATTTTGGCGTTAGACCAGAAGAATTTTTGAATGTTTTTTCTAAGTTTTTAGAAATTTATCAGAAAATGAACTAGAAATAAACATTTCTAATAATCAATGTTTTATTTCCTGTAGAGATATGGCTGTCCGTAGAATTGTGAGTATAAAAAAAGGAGGTCTGTAAAAGACCTCCTTTCGAAATATGAATTTAGCGATGCTATTATTGATATTGAATATACATCGGTACTGGTTTCAGTTTTAACAAATCTTCAGGAGTCATCAATCTGTTTGGTGCTTTCTTCAAATCATTTTTATAGAACAATTTGAATCCTGTAAATTGAACCGGCTCAGGGAAAATAAAGTGACGGTAAGTTCCAATTTTAAGGTCTGGTTCACCCCATCCATCCATGTGCATCACCACCTGAACTTCCGGACGAAGTTTAATGTTTTTATAGTTCGTTACCATTTTACGAGTGAAACGGTGTACTACAAATACTTTTGGAGGAAGGTTGTTTGCTCTAACCAATTTAGCCAGGAAATCTGAACAGTAGTTGATATCAGCAGCATCGTAAGTACCAATTTTCTTGCCTGGTTTGCTGCCGTCTTTCATGGAGAATTCCGGATCAATACCTAAATGTACATGTGGCAGTTTTAAGTATTTTTCTAGTCTTGGTAATTCTTTTTGGATGGTGCTTAAGCCTACTTGTATGTCTAAAAATACGATTGCATTTTGCATTTTAGCAATCTTCAATACCGAGTCAATTTGTTTATCACCCATGCGGTTGATGTACATTCCATCTGTTCCAGGAGTACCGCTCGCTACGGAAGCAATATAGTGCACACCCGGTTGAACAGGCGTACTTGGATCAGCTTTTTCCCAATGTTTTACTTCCTGATTTAAACGGCTCCACATTTCTTTAGGGGCGTATTCTCCTAAAGCACCCATTTTTTTAGAGTGAAGGTTTCCGTAATAAACCACGATACGTTTAAATGGCAATATGGCACCAGCAAGTGGATAAGGACCTTTTCTTCCAGCCCAGTTGCCCGTAGTATCACCATTGGCCATCTTTTTTACTAAAGCATCATATTTTGCAGTATCAACTGGTTCACGTACTGTTCCTACTTCCGCTTCCGGAGTAGCTACGGTATCGCCGGCAGCAGTAACAGTCTTCGCCTTGTCATTCGTTTTCTTTGCGTCAGAAGTGCAGCTGATGAATACACCTAGCGATGCCATTCCTATCAAAACCGTTCCTGCTAATTGAGGTATTTTCATATAAGGGTAATTGTTTTTTAAAGATAAATATTGTTACAAGTATAACACTCTTTAAAGTAATAAAAAAGCAGTTTGATAAACCAAGGCGCTATTGTTTTGCACATAGTTAGAATTATTCTAAATAATATTTGGAATAATTCTAAATAAGTCCTTATACTTGCAGTATTATTTGAAATCATTCTAAATAATCAAACAATGAAACGATTGCTGCTGCTACCTATTTTACTTCTTATTTCCGGAATCACGGCTAATGCACAGGAAAAGGGTGGGTTTATCGTTGGCGCTGTCAATACAGCAGATGGCAAACCAGCAGCAAATGTGTTGATCTTTATAAAAGGAAAAAATAGCATTGGTTACAGTACAGCAAAAGGAAGATTTAAAATCTTTTCACCTGAAGGCAGACAAACGGTAGTTTTTCAAACGGCAACTAAAAAACAAATAGAAACTCCGGTAACCGTCACTGCAAATCAAAACCTGGAAATTCCGGCTACCCGATTGGCAGAAAATGCTTACGAATTAAATGAGGTGGTGATCACCGGACAATATGAACCGCAATCCTTACGGAATTCAGTATACAATGTAAGAACGATTAGCAGTGAAATGATTCGTCTTCGTGGCGCTACTGAGCTGAAAAATATATTAAACACAGAACTAGGGATCCGTTTTTCTACAGATCGACCTACCGGGATTACGAATCCTGAATTGATGGGGGTATCCGGTGCAGGAATTAAAATTTTGCTGGATGGTGTCCCTATGATGGACCGTGGGGTAGAAAGAGAAAGCCTCGGACAAATTGATGTAAATACGATAGAACGTATAGAAATTGTGGAAGGGCCAATGTCTGTAATTTATGGAACAGATGCCATGGCCGGGGTAATCAATATCATTACAAAAAGAGGCGGACAAGATCAGTTTTCTGTAACCGCAAGGGTTCAGGAAGAAACTGCAGGGAAAGAATACGATGCTTTTAGTGGCAAGGGAACGCATAATGAATTTCTAGGATTCAACTGGCAGAAAGACGGATGGCATGTTGCAGCTTCCGGCAGCCGTAATAATTTCGGCGGATGGCAAGGGAATAAAACCGGTCGGGAGCAAGAATGGTTGCCTAAAGATCAATTGCTGACTTCCGCTGCTGCGGGCTATAAAAACGGAAAGTTGGACCTATGGTATCGTTTCAATGGGGCTGATGAAAGTTTAAGACTTTTGGGTCCGATCAGTAATTCACCTAAAGTATCAGATAAAGAATACATTTCTAAGCGCTGGTTTCATCAATTGCAAGGCTCATTATTCGTAAATAATAATCTGAGCATTGATGCCGCTGCTGCTTACACGGATTATAGTCGGCGGACATTGTCTACAGATTTAGAGCTGGCTACCGGCAAAGAAACCTTATCCACAGAACTTGGCGCACAAGACCTGGATGAATTGAACACCTTATTCTTTAGAAGTACCGTTCAATATAAAGTATCACCAGAATTCACCTTACAACCCGGGATTGAATTTAACAGGAATGCAGGAAAAGGTGGCCGGATTTCTGGATCACCAGTGATCAATGATTATTCCTTTTTCCTATCCTCACAATGGCAAATAAATGAAGCGATCCAATTGAAACCGGGTTTCAGGCTGACTAAAAACTCCGGATACTCCGCGCCGCCAATTATTCCTTCCTTACATACAAAGATCAAGTTGAACGAAGATTTTGACCTTCGATTGTCTTATGCCAGAGGTTTTAGAGCACCTACGCTGAGAGAACTTTATTTCTACATGAAAGATAGTAATCATGACCTGAGGGGAAATGTTGACTTGAAAGCAGAATATTCAAACAGTTACCATGGCTCAGTTTCCTGGGCGGTCAAATCGACACCGGATTTGCGCATCAGTAGTGTTGTAAGTGCTTTCTTCAACGATTATAAGAACAAAATCGATTTGGGATTGCTAGAAGGATCAACAAATGTAAATACCTACCTCAACATCGCTAAGAACAAAACCACAGGTGGAGAGTGGAACAACACCTTGTACTGGAAAGGTCTTCAAGCTAGTCTGGGATTCGCTTACATCGGACAATACAATAGGTATGCTGAAGATAAAGAGAATTTAGGTAACACACCGAAATTTGTATGGAGCCCGGAGTTGAATTCTAATATCTCTTATTTGGTGCCAAAAATCAATACCAATGTGAGCCTGTTCTATAAGTTCAGTGGGGAGCGATCTGCTTATGTATTGAGTAGCACCGCAGAAGGTACAGTAGCCAGATTGAGCAAAGTAGGCGCTTACCATATGGCAGACCTGACCTTAAATAAAACCATTAACAAATACCTGAGTGTCAACGGAGGTGTAAGAAACCTGCTGGATGTGACGAGAGTGCGCATCACTGGTGGCGAAACCGGAGCACATACCAACGATGGCAATAGCTCATTGGGCTATGGTCGTTCTTATTTCCTGGGTTTAACCATGAACTGGGCTAAAAAGTAATCCACTATAAAATCAAAATATTATGAAAAAAGTTCTCCATTTCCTTTTTGTGATCACCATGATAGCGACGGCAACGTCCTGTAAAAAGTCAGATCCGCCAATGCCAGACAATACCATCAATTTTGAAGCGGCCAAGCAGGGTCTTGAAGCAGTAGCATCAGAAGCGGTATTGAAAATAAACTTAGCAAGAGCCACAGATGTTGCGGTAGCGGTAACGGTTAACCTTCAGGGAACCGGATTAACTTACGGCACAGAATATACTACTGAACCTGCTGCAACCGCAAATGCCCTAACATTGAGTATCCCTGCTGGTGGAACAAGTGTTTCCTTTAAAGTGAAAAAAGTAGCCAATGCGGTGATCAATGGTACAGAAAGTATCGCTTTTAACATCAGCACTGCCGGAAGTCCAATTGTCATGGGAAGCACTGTAAAAGCAGAATTGAGCTTCTCTTCAATTACCTCTGAAGGCTCGCAATTGACGCTAAAAGGAATCTTTGGAACGGAAGCCGGAAGTAGTGCATTAAATACGGTTTACGTAGATTTAAGTAGTAACGCTTTGGTGAATGTAAAAAGAGATACCTGGGTACTTGGTTTTTCTTCCGGAGCTGATTTCAGAGTAAGGTTGAACAATACCAACGGTACTTCAGCGATCAAACTTGCGGGTAAAACTGATTTGAATAGCGTAACGGCATCGGATGTGGTATTGGATGATCTGGCTGTCGCTTTAGGTGTGTCAGAATCTCCAACAGTTCATCCTTTTGTGAATATTGATAACGTTTATGGTGATGTGACTAAAGATGTGATCGCCAGTGTTTCTGCTACAGATGCAGACAACAAAGTATTTATTGTGAATCCTTCAGGAGGTAGCCATACTTCAGAATTGTCCTTAGACAACCTATTGAAAATTCGTGTGCTGAGAAAAGGTTCAGGTTATACCTTACAGTATGCTAAATTAAAAGAAACAACTTTTAAAACGATCGACCTGGTTAAAGATGCCGCAAACAATTATGTGTTTGTCAGCTTTACCGATGGCGCGAAAGTAGTGAATGTAGAGCCAGCGAAAGCGAAATGGGATCTGGCCTGGACCTGGTCAATCTATTATGGTGCTGCAGGTGGAACCACTTATCCTTATGGATTCTCTGATATCGTTTTTGTGAATGATTTGGGTGGTGTTCAAGCAGCACAAGTGGCAACAACCACGGTTTCTTTTGCGAATTATAAAGAAAGTAATATCGCTGCAACAAGTTTCAAAACTGATCGCAATGTAATTGGTTCAGACTGGCGCTCTACCAGTCCGGCAACAGGTGTTAAATCGGATCGTTTCTATGTAATTAAAGACGGTTTAGGAAATGTATATAAACTGAGATTCATCTCAATGGGAGCTGGTGATGGCGGTAAACGCGGTGAGCCGGTGATTGAGTATGTACTCGTTAAGAAGGGCTAAAATTTGGTTAGTTTAGGTTGTAGGAAGCTTCCGGCGGATACCGGAAGCTCATCCTTTTTTTCCTTCTTCAAATTTTAAAAACAAAGACATGAAATATAAATTAATCATTTTGTTTTGCGGGGTGATGGCACTAGCGGCCTGTAATGCCGGTGCAGACAAAAATAAACAGGATCAACAGCTGGACAGCGTCAAAATTGTTTCCCTTAACGGAACGATTTCTGAGATTGTTGCCGGTCTTGGCCTGGAGAAAAACATTGTAGGGACAGATATTACCAGCAATTACCCGGAAAGCCTGAAAAGCAAGCCTAAAGTAGGACACAACCGGAGAATTAATGCAGAAGGAGTGTTATCCCTACAACCAAATATCGTAGTCGGCATGGCCAAAGAAATGAGTCCACAGCTTGCTACGCAGTTTAAAGCAGCAGGGATTCGCCTGATTCTTTTTGATCAGGAGTTTACTGCCGAAGGAACGAAAAAGCTGATTCATGCAGTGGCAGATAGCCTGCATCATACCGCTAAAGCAGATTCTTTAGCATCAGCTTTTGAAACGCAATTGGCGGAAGCACAAAAGCACATCAACAATCCAAAGAAACCCAAAGTGTTGTTTATTTATGCGCGTGGAACCGGAACGATGATGGTTGGTGGAACAGGTACACCGGTAGAAAAGGTGATTGAAATGGCAGGTGGTGTGAATGCCATCACTGAATTTGAAGAATACAAGCCCTTAACTTCTGAGGCATTGGTAAAAGCGAATCCCGATGTGTTGTTGCTATTTGACGACGGACTGGAAAGTTTAGGTGGTATCCCAGGATTATTGAAAGTGCAAGGTGTGGCGCAAACCAATGCTGGGAAAAATAAAAGCGTGGTGACTATGCCCGGAGAAATGCTGACCAGTTTTGGTCCGCGATTAGGTCAGGCCGTTACATTATTAGCAGAAAAGATAAAGTGATCAAAAAAACAGGATATATCCTTTTAAGTTTAGCCATCGTTTTGATTTTAACAATGGTTATTTCGTCTTGTGTAGGGGCAGTGCCCATCAGTTTTTCGGAATTGATGTCCATCATTGCCTATCATACTGGTTTATCCGGACAGCAGCATTTTGAGTCTCAGCAAGCAGCGGTATTTTTAAACCTGCGTTTGCCAAGAGTCGTATTGGGCGTATTGATTGGCGCAGCACTGGGGATTTCCGGCGCGGCCATTCAGGGACTTTTCAGAAACCCACTGGCAGAGCCGGGTTTGATCGGTATTTCTTCCGGAGCCACTTTATTTGCGGTGGTGATGATTGTATTGGAGACGAAGATTTTTAAGGAATTAACGGGTGTTCTGGGTTTTTATGCCCTCTCTATTGCTGCATTTATCGGTGCAGGATTAACCACTATGGTGGTCTATCGTATTGCAATGAGAAACGGAAAAACCATCATTACGACTTTGTTGTTAGGTGGAATAGCAATCAATGCAATGGCAGGAGCCTTTACCGGCTTATTAACTTATATGGCCACAGATGCCCAACTCCGCAACATTACTTTTTGGAGTCTGGGGAGTTTAGGTGGTGCCAGCTGGCCAACAGTAAGTGCTTTATTGCCTTTTGTACTGATCCCAGTGATTGGTTTACCTTTTTTAGCTAAATCTTTAAATGCATTGGCATTGGGTGAAGCCCAGGCGATGCACATGGGGGTGAATGTGAAGGTGGTAAAAATTTTAGTGATTGGTTTGGCTACTATGGCTGTTGGTGCTTCGGTAGCTGTAGCAGGAATGATCGCCTTTATTGGACTGATTATACCTCATATTTTAAGGATGATGTTTACTGCCGATCATCGTCTGGTTATTCCAGGCTCCGCATTGCTGGGGGCAGCGTTATTGACGCTGGCAGATTTAATTGCAAGAACAGTCGTGGCGCCGGCAGAATTGCCAATTGGCATATTAACAGCCATGATTGGTGCGCCGGTATTTATTTATATCATCATTTCGGAAAGAAATAAAAGCAACCCATAAAATGATCAAGGTAAGAGAATTGAGTTTTAAGGTAGGGGAGAAAAAGCTGTTGGATGGCCTGAGCTTTGACGCCCATCCTGGAGAGTTATTGGCCATTTTAGGAGCCAACGGGGCAGGGAAAAGCACATTGATGAAATTGCTTTGCAGGGAAATGCGCCCTTCTTCCGGAACAATTACGATCAATGATAAGGCCTTAATGGATTATCGCCTGGAGGATCTGGCAAAAACAAGAGCAGTATTGTCGCAACACAATACCCTATCGGTTTCTTTTCAGGTGAGCGAATTGGTGCTCATGGGTCGCTACCCACATTTTAAACAGAAACCTACCGAAGAAGATTTTAGGATTGTAAGGGAGGCGATGGAAGAAACAGGAATTACGCACCTGGCTTCCAGAGATTACAACACGCTTTCTGGTGGGGAACAACAAAGGGTACAGCTGGCCAGGGTGATTGCACAAATTTACGATAGTCCAAATGCCTGCCTGTTTTTAGATGAGCCCACCAATGGTTTGGATTTACTCTACCAGCAACAGATTATGGAGCTGGCCAGGAAACTGGCAGATCGCGGTTATTGCGTGGTTTGTATCCTGCACGATATTAATTTTGCCTCCCGTTTTGCAGACCGTATCATGATGCTAAAACAAGGGAAAAAGGTGGCCGAGGGGCTGCCAATAGAAGTGATCAATTGTGAAAATATACACGAAACCTTCAGTATAAAAGTAAAACTGATGGCATGTGAAGGTTATAACTGTCCGCTGGTCGTACCAGCAACGATATTAAAGTAAGAATTATGGAAAAGACATTAGATTTAAAACAGCAATGGGAAGCTTTCAAAGTAGAAAACCCTAAACTAAGAATCAGAGATGCAGCCAGCGCACTTGGTACTGCTGAAGCAGCACTGATTGCAACCACAGTAGGGGATACTGCCATCCGTTTAAAGGAGGAGTTTCCTGAAATCCTGCAAGGTGTTGAAGCATTAGGAAAAGTGATGGCTTTAACGCGCAATGACAATTGCGTTCATGAACGTAAAGGAGTTTATAAAAAAGTAACTTTCCGTGGCTCAATGGGACTTGCGGTGAACCCTGATATTGACCTGAGGTTATTCATGAGCCAATGGGCATCCGGCTTTGCTGTAAATGAAAATGATAGAAAAAGCTTGCAGTTCTTTGGTAAAGATGGAACGGCAGTTCATAAAATATACCTGACAGCAGATAGTTCTGAACCTGCATATGAGGAATTAGTTGCTAAATATACTGCTGAAGATCAGAAAGCACCTTTAGAATTTACTGCGGCAAAAGCTCCGGTAGCCGAAATTTCAGACGCAGAAGTGGAGGTTAAAAACTTCCAAAGCGCATGGTTGGCATTAGAAGATACCCATGATTTTCATGGTCTTTTGAGAACCTATTCCATAACCAGAACACAGGCACTTCGTTTGGCTCCTGAAGGGTATGCTTTCTCGATTACTTTAGATTCCTTGAAAGCCATATTACACAAGGCTTCAGAGACTGACTTGCAGGTTATGGTGTTCACCGGTAGTGCCGGATGTATTCAGATCCACACCGGACTTGTGAAAAAACTAGTAGAAACAGGACCATGGTTCAATGTACTTGATCCGGATTTCAATCTGCATTTAAGAATGGATGCTATTGCTTCAATCTGGTTGGTTAAAAAGCCAACAAAAGACGGTGTGGTAACCAGTATTGAGGTTTTCGATGATAAAGGAGAGATTATCGTTCAGTTTTTTGGAAAACGTAAACCAGGAATTCCAGAGGATGAAAACTGGAGATTTATTGCAAATGAATTGGCTGTAATCAGCTAAAAAATCTATTACCCTCCAAATTGGTTGCTTGGGTTTAGGTGTGTTTAAAGCGTCGGATTAGGCCCCGACGCTTTGTTTTTTTATAGCGGATATTTTACTTACCGAAATGATTAAACTTTCCGAAAACTCCCAATGGCAATTTAATACCAGAGGTTGCTTGTAAGAACAATTCTCCAGTCTCCAGGTTTTGAACCTGTGGGAAGGAAGTCTTGATCAGGTTTTCCACGATCACAGAAGAGAATCCTAAAGAGTAAGTGTTTAAGATTAAGAAGTGTTCTTCTTCATCTAACAATTGCACTACATCCTGCATCATCTCCTGAATATGGTCTTCCAGTTTCCATTTCTCCCCATTTGGTCCATGACCAAATGCTGGTGGATCTAAGATGATACCATTGTATTTTTTACCGCGTTTCAGTTCTCTTTTTACAAACTTCAAAGCATCTTCTACTACCCAACGTACATCTTTAAGGTTCGAAAGTTCCTGGTTTTCATTGGCCCAGTTTACCACCTGTTTGATGGAATCTACATGGGTGGTATCGGCACCTGCCGCTTTAGCGATCAGGGATGCTGCACCAGTATAAGCGAAAAGATTAAGGACTTTCGGTGTAGGTGTTTTAAACTTTTTAACGCAGGAAGAGATATAATCCCAGTTTACTGCTTGCTCAGGGAATACACCAACGTGTTTGAAGGAAGTTAAACCTAAACGTAGGTTGATACTCACTTCATCGTTTTTATAATTCACATTCCAGCGATCAGGCAGGTGTGCAGATGTTTTTGTCCATTCGCCGGTTGTTGCCGAGCGACCTTTGAACCTGATATGGGTTAATTTTTTCCATTCTTGCTCAGACATCATCTTTTTCCATACAGCCTGAGGTTCAGGTCTGCACAAAATCAGGTTTCCAAAGCGTTCTAGTTTTTCAAAATCACCACAATCAATCAACTCGTAATCTTTCCAGTGTGTGGGTGTTAACAGGCTTATCATAAAAATATGGGTATTAAAATTTGTCTTTTGCAGCTTTCATAAAGCGGCTTGCAAAAACAAAATCATTTAGTTCTTGAATGTCAGTATGGGCGATCTCTTTGTTGGATCCTTCCCAGAATTTTTTCCCTTCGTGTAAGAATAGGATATAATCTCCAATTCCCATTACGGAGTTCATATCGTGTGTCACTACAACAGTGGTGGTATTGTATTCCTCGGTAAGCTCTTTGATCAGCTCATCGATCACGATGGATGTTTTTGGATCCAGACCGGAATTGGGCTCATCCACAAACAAATATTTAGGGTTCATGGCGATTGCACGGGCAATACCCACGCGCTTTTTCATTCCTCCGGAAAGTTCCGCAGGGAATAAAGCGTTTTTACCTGTCAGGTTTACTCTTTCCAAACAGAAGTTCACACGGTCCAGCTTTTCAGAACGTTTTTGGTCGGTGAACATATTTAAAGGAAACATGATGTTCTCCTCTACCGTCATCGAGTCGAAAAGTGCAGATCCCTGAAAGAGCATCCCGATTTCTTTTCTGATCTCAATCTTTTCCTCAAAGTTCATGGTGGTGAACTCACGTCCATCATATTCTACACTTCCTTTTTCAGGATGGTGTAAACCAATCATACACTTTAACAGGGTGGTTTTTCCTGAACCGGACCCTCCAATGATCAGGTTGGTTACCCCAGGCTTAAATACCGCGGAAATCCCTTTTAAAACATCATTGCTGCCGAATGATTTGTAAATATCTTTGATCTCGATCATAGTAATAACTGGGTTACGATGTAATCACATGCCAGAATGGTAATACAGCTTACGACTACCGCTCTGGTACTTGCCTGAGCTACTTCCAAAGCACCGCCTTTAACGTAAAAACCTTCATAAGCAGGAACAGAGGTAATGATGAAACCGAATACAAAAGCCTTAACCAGGGCTACTACGATGGTGTAAGGGTTGAAGTCTGTTGTGATCCCTTGAATATATTCAGCTGCAGAAACTGCGCCCGATAAAGTACCACCAATAAATCCACCGCCAATACTCAATACCATAGAGATAATCACCAATAGTGGAACCATGGTAATTCCGGCAAGGATCTTTGGCAATATCAGGTATCCCGGAGAGTTGATTCCCATAATTTCTAAGGCATCAATCTGCTCACTTACCCGCATGGTACCAATCTCTGAAGAAATGGCAGAACCGATTTTTCCAGCCAATACAATTGCCGTAATCGTTGGACTTAATTCCAGAATACTAGAATCTCTGTTTACAGAACCGATAATGGTTTTAGGAATGAAATCGCTCACCAGCTGAAAGGCAATCTGTAAGGTCATTACCGCACCAATGAAGGTAGAAATAATAGAAATCAGACCCAGAGAACCTACACCGATAAAATCCATTTGTTTGAAAATGGCCTTCATATATATGCTTAACTTCTCAGGTTTCCTGAATACGGCCTTTAATAAGAGTATGTATCTGCCAAAATTGGTGAAATTCATTTAATGAAAAATTAGCTATGGTAATAATGCAATATTACTACAAAGAAACAACAAAAATTGTTGGGTCATTGCTTATTTTATTAAATAATTATTTGGTTTACTGCTCGTTTTTGCCCGTTTAAGTGTCAAAATGGCCCTAAATTATAGGGCATTTTATGTAATATTGCTGACAAATTTAGAGGAGATGAATGCTGTAATTACCGGAGCCACCAAAGGAATTGGAAAGGCTATTGCCATTAAACTGGCCGAAAATGGATATAATCTTGCCATCTGTGCAAGGAATGCCGTTGAATTGGAGGCTGTTAAAGCGGAATTGAAGCCTACCGGAGTTTCTGTTTTTACTTATGTTGCCGATCTGGGAAAAAAAGAGGAAGTTTCCACCTTCTGTAAAGCCGTATCTGAAACTTACTCCAGTATCGACGTCTTAGTGAACAACGCAGGGGTGTTTTTACCGGGTTTGATGTTGGATGAAGCAGAGGAAACTTTTGAGAATCAGTTGAATTTGAATCTGTTGGCTCCTTATTATCTCTCTAAATATTTTGGTAAAATCATGCGTAATCAGCAATCAGGGCATGTTTTTAACATCTGCTCCATAGCCAGTAAAGAAATCATACCAAATGCCGGTGGATACTGTGTAACTAAATCAGCCTTGCTCAGTCTTAATGATGTATGCCGGGAGGAGTTATCGAAATACAATGTTAAAGTGACGGCAATTTTGCCAGGTTCTACTTTAACGTCTTCATGGGAAGGGACAAATATTCCCGCGGAGCGTTTTGTACAACCAGAAGATATTGCCAATACCATTCACACCATTTTAAATTTAAGTCATGGTGTAAACGTTGATGAAGTAACCCTAAAACCGTTGCAGTTTTAAAGAAAAAAAATAAGAAAAGGAGGATATAATTATGGACAAGCGATTATTTAGAAACGAACACGACAAAGTTGTAGCAGGTGTTTCCTCAGGAATTGCGGAGTATATGGAAGTAGATGTAACCATTATCAGATTATTGTTTGTGCTTTCGACCATATTTTTGGTAGGTACAGGCGTACTGGTTTACATTGTGATGTGGATAGTTGTTCCGGTAAATAATGACCCGACATTGAGGTTCTCCAAATTTAATGACTATTTCAAAGGCCAATCGAATAATCCGTTTAGTACGCCAGGCAGCTTTTCACAGCCTCAGCCAAAAACAGAAAATCCGACACCTGCGAGCAATTGGACTTCATCAACGATCAATGAAGGTCCTTTCCAGGCGAGTCCTAAAATGGAGGAGTTTAATAAGCCCTTCCCTAAAACAAATAATGAAACCGGAAGGACGGTGGGTGGATTATTCCTGCTCGTTATCGGGATTTACTTCCTGATGAATGAATTTAATATCATTCCGTTCTGGTTCAGCCTGGGTAAATTATGGCCATTGGTATTTGTGGCCATTGGTGCAAGTTTCATTATGAAAGGTAAAAATAAAAATGCCTGGGAAAACTGGAAAGAACAGCAGGAACGGAATTTTGCCGGAAATCCGGTAAACCCGACGGGAGCTGCTGAAACCCCGGTGGAGCCAGTAAGCCCATTGTCTACCGATGTAGAAAATAACACCAATCCTTCTACACCTGATACTGGAGAGGGAACTGTGCCACCTGCAGACGACAGGTTTACTAAACATGATTAATTAAAGGTATAGCTATTCATTATAAATATATATATAGATGAAAACAGATAGAATAATGTGGGGTATCGTACTGTTGTTTATCGGCGGTGTACTACTTCTGGAGAACTTTCATATTATTGATTTTTACTGGCGAAATGTTATCCGTTTCTGGCCAATCTTCCTGATCATTGCGGGTGTAAATATCTTGTTTAGCAAGAATAAATCACAAGTAGGTGGTTTGGTTTCCATAGGCGTGCTGGTGATTACCTTATCTATGTTGTTTGTTAAAGGACAGCAAAGACCAGATGATCGCAGGGATTGGTTCGGAGATTCGGTTAACATAGATATGGATAACGACAATGACAACGATAATGATGGCGCGGATTCTAGTCGCAGTGGTTATGATGAATTGAATTTCTCTGAGCCATTCAACGCAGCATTGAACAAAAGAGTGGTGTTTAACATCTCTGGTGGAGGAACTTCTTTCCAGATTAAAGGAGAAACAGATAGTCTGTTGCAGGCTCATGTAGAGAAAAAAGCCGGGGAATTCTCCCTGACTAAAAGCACTACAGACAGCAGCACTGCAGTGACTTTCAAAATGAAAGGTAAATCTAATTGGTCCATGAATGATGGTGGCAATGATGTTGATTTTCATTTGAATAAAAATCCGGAATGGGAATTGCACATGAACATGGGAGCAGGAGAAGTAGATTTCGACCTTTCAGACTATAAAGTGCGTACTTTCAATTTTGATGGTGGTGCTGCGGCATTAGATATTAAACTTGGTGATCGTTTACCAATCACAGATGTGAATGTGAAAACAGGAATCGCAGATGTTAAAATCAAGATCCCTACCGCATCTGGTTGTAGGATAAAAACTAAAACCGGACTTTCTGCAAAAGACTTCACCGGATTTACAAAAATGAATGACGGGACTTATGAAACGCCAAATTACAGTACTTCAACCAACAAGATCTTTATTAATTTTGATGGTGGCCTGAGTAGTTTTGAAGTGACACGTTACTAATTAAAATTTACACCTTAATGGTAGGAACCGGGCGTTGGTTTGCCATCCGGTTCCTACCTTATAAATATCATGAAGCATGGAAAACGGGGTTAACCCAGAATATACCGTTGTGATCAATGGAAAGCCAACGGGACCTTATCCTTTAGACCTGCTGAAAACATTATCCATCCTTCCGGGAACCTTTGTTCGAAAGCCTGGAATGGATGATTATAAAGAAGCTCACGAGTTCCCGGAACTGCGTGAGCTTCTTGGTTTTACTTACCGTAAGACCGCTCCGCAGTATTTTGCCTCTTTTGACCAAAGGTTGCTGGCCAGTGTGATTGATTATTTCCTGATCACGATAGGTTATGCAGTTTTAGTGTTGCTAAGTTTCATTTTCGTTTCAGAAAAGACAGAAAGAATTGCAGCGATCGTGATCGGTTTACCCTTGATTCCATTGGCTAAGTTTTTCTATGGCAGTATTGCTGAGGCAGGAGTTAAACAGGCTACCTTGGGTAAAGCTTTGCTGAATATCCGGGTAACGGATCTGGAAGGTAATCGGATTAGCCTCGGGAATTCTTATGGTCGAAATGCTGCTAAAGCTTTATCCGTGCTTCCGGTTTTCTTTGGTTACCTGTATAGTTTCCTCAATAGGAAACAGCAATGTTTTCATGACCTGATTGCGGAGACGCTTGTGATCAAGGATAGACTGATTTAACCAACATAATCTTTATCTTTGCTTCATATTTACATCGTAAGTTGATGTTGATATCTTAAATTGATGGAAGAAGTTACTGTTCAAAAAGAGTTAATTGGTGGGTATTGCAATAGTTTAACCCAATATTCTAGGTTTCTAACCCGTGAGGTGAACATCGGTGATGTGCCTATGGGGGGATTAAATCCAATTCGGATTCAGTCGATGACGACTACCGATACCATGGACACGATTGGTACTGTTGAACAGACCATTCGCATGGTAAATTCTGGTTGTGAATATGTGCGCATTACGGCACCCAGTATCAAAGAGGCAGAAAATCTGGCCAACATCAAGAAAGAATTGCGTTACCGTGGTTATCACGTGCCTTTAGTGGCCGATATCCATTTTACCCCTAATGCTGCAGAATCTGCCGCCAGGATCGTAGAAAAGGTTCGGGTAAACCCAGGTAATTACGCAGATAAGAAAAAATTCGAAAATTTAGAATATACGCAGCAAGCCTATCAGGCAGAGCTGGACAGGATTTATAAGAAGTTCATCCCATTGGTGAAAATCTGTAAAGAGTACGGTACTGCGATGAGAATTGGTACCAATCATGGCTCTTTATCAGACCGTATCATGAGTCATTATGGCGATACCCCAAGGGGAATGGTGGAGTCTGCTATGGAGTTTATCCGCATGTGCGAAGCTCAGAATTATTATAACCTGGTGATCTCGATGAAAGCGAGTAATACACAGGTGATGGTGCAGGCTTATCGCCTACTGGTGGAAACCATGGTGAAAGAGGGGATGAATTATCCGCTACACCTTGGTGTAACCGAAGCCGGTGATGGAGAAGATGGCAGGATTAAATCGGCTGTTGGAATTGGTACCCTATTGGAAGACGGCTTGGGAGATACCATCCGTGTTTCCCTGACGGAAGATCCTGAGTTTGAAGCACCGGTAGCAAAAGCAATGGCTATGCGCTATGAAAAAAGAGCTTTAGCAGCTCCGCAAACCCCGGATCGCGAACAAATCACGATCAAAAACCTTCCATATAACCCTTATGAGTACA
Source organism: Pedobacter gandavensis (assembly GCF_014172405.1). GTDB lineage: Bacteria > Bacteroidota > Bacteroidia > Sphingobacteriales > Sphingobacteriaceae > Pedobacter > Pedobacter gandavensis. Next base: position 164,530 of record NZ_WNXC01000011.1, read on the forward strand.
ACCGTAGAGTGACTACTCCGGTACAGCATATTGGTGGACATCACCATCCAATCGTGATGTTGGATGTGTCTAAAGAAAACTTAAAAGATCCTTATTTCTTAACTGCGGTAGGGTATAAATATAGCGCCGGACTGGATAAATACAATATGGCCGATCAGGCTTGTGACTTGGTTTATCTGGGTGATGCATTGCCTTCGTTTTCATTTCCAGGAAATTTAAAGCAAATCTATAATTACCAGACCTGGTTAAATTTAAAAGATAAAAACAACTGTCATCCTTTGATGAGCTATACGGCCTACGAATCTGCGGTAGTAAAAGATGCACAGTTGAACTTAGTACATATTGATGCCAGTAAAGCGGTAGACTTATCCTTGTTCAAAGACAAAGATAATGTGGTGCTGGTATTGGAAACTTCTGCGGAACATGGGATGGCCGAACAACGTGCCTTCTTTATCCAGTTACTAAATGATAAAATCCAACTTCCGGTGATTATCAAAAGAAACTACCCTGACTTGAATGCCGATGATTTAATGCTGTATGCAGCAACGGATCTAGGTGCACTATTTACCGATGGCCTGGGTGATGGAACATGGATTAGCGCGGCTGAAACGGTGGATTTATCGTTAGTAAATTCTACCAGCTTTGGTATTCTGCAAGCTACCCGTACCCGAATCTCTAAAACGGAATATATTTCTTGCCCGAGCTGTGGACGTACTTTATTCGATCTGCAGGAAACGACTCAATTGATCAGGTCACGTACCGATCATTTGAAAGGTATTAAAATTGGCATTATGGGCTGTATCGTAAATGGTCCCGGTGAGATGGCGGATGCTGATTACGGTTACGTAGGTACCGGTCCAGGGAAGATTACCTTGTATCGCGGCAAAGAAGTGGTTAAGAAAAACGTAAATGCAGACCGTGCGCTTGATGATTTAATCGACTTGATTAAAGAAGATGGTAACTGGGTTTATGTCAGTTAATTCCTAAATTTTCATCATCTTAGGAGTACCAAAAAACTAAAAAATGATGAAAAGAAACACATTACTCGCATTAACCCTGTTTATGGGATTTTTTGCCCTGAATTCAACAGCCCAGGAAAAAAAACAGAAAGCCAGTCCGCCGGCAAGTGTTAAAGAAACCACCAGTTCTGGTGTAACGATTAGTATTGACTATAGTCAGCCTTCGGTGAAAGGGCGTGAAATCGGTAAAGAAATCGCTCCCTATGGCAAAGTATGGCGCACCGGTGCCAATGAAGCTACTACTTTTGAAGTGAGCAAAGACGTTAAAATTGAAGGGAAAAGCCTTCCTGCAGGTAAATATGGTTTGTACACCATTCCTGGAGAGAAAGAATGGACGATTATTTTCAATAAAACCTGGAAACAGTGGGGAACAGACTACGCTGAAAAAGATGATGCTTTACGCGTGACTGTGAAACCTGAAAAATCTTCGGTAGCAACAGAGCAAATGACTTTTAAAATCGACAAATCTGGTAAAGTAACCTTACTTTGGGGAGATAAATCTGTTTCTTTTCGTGTAAAATAAGACAAAGCTATTCTTAATACAATAGGAGTTCGGTAGCTATGTGCTCCTTGCTAAAAAAAAGAGACAGATGAAGGATAAGGCCTAGGAATTTTGCCCGCTTCAGGGCAAAGGTTCCAGACTTAGCGTCATCTATCTCTTTTTTTAATTTAAGGTACTCTCAAAAACGCCAAACTCTTCTCACAGACTTCTTGTAAATGCTTCGGCAACTGAGTTTCCGTATAGGGGTGACTGGCGCCAAATACATGATTCGCCCCTTCAATCTTATGAATCTCTGCTTTTAGCTGTTTCTGCGCCAACTCTTGTGCTACGCTAAACTTCACATTGACATCTTCATCGCCATGTAAGATCAGCCAGGGAACAGTAATCCGCGCTGCTGCTTTAATGATATCAAAGGCCTCTTTGTTGGCCTTAAAATCCGTCAATAAGGTGTTATTCAATGGCATTTTTTCCTTTGTCCGGGCATTCTCCACATAAATTTTCCCTGTTTTCATCCACTCTTCTTCCTGTTCTGCTTTCCATAAACTAGAGAAATCGGCTATGGAAGCCCAGGTGATGAGCTTGGTAATCCGGCTGTCTTTTGCCGCTTGAATGATCGTTAATCCGCCACCTCTGCTGTGGCCAATCAGGTAAATATTTTCCGGATGATAAGTCTGTTCCGTAAAGTTAACCACGGTGTTCAAATCTGCCAGCTCCATACTGATGGTATTGGTTGCAAAAGCTTCCATATCTGTTACATCGTTTGGCTTTTCGGGACTAACTCCGCTGTGCGACAGGTTAAATTTGAGGTAAGGATAGCCTTTTTCGGCAAAAAAACGGGCAACTAACTGATGTGCACCCCAATCTTTGAAGCCTTTAAAGCCATGAACGAAAATTATAATCGCCGAATTTGCGTGCTTATCATCAGCAGTATAGTCTCCAATTATAGGCTTTCCTGATGAACCTGTGATGGTAAATTGCTCGTTTTTAATCATGTAGGTGTGTTTTATCTGTGTTCATCTTCTATAACAAATTTAAAGAAAAGATGTTTCTTTGGTTCTGGTTTATTTGGAATCGTTTTAAATAGCTCTTAATTACTCCATAATGACAGTGAAATAAGCTTCGGTTGTTACTTTTGTTTCACTAAAAAAAAACAGAATACGACATTTTGGAATATTTAAAAATCATTGCTTTTACGCATAAACATATTGACCTAAAAGCATTGGGTAAATTGGTGATATGTGAGCAGACATTAGACGACAGATTGAGGAACATTCAATCGGAGTTAGGTGTTAAAGAAATATTCTACATCGGAACCTGCAACAGGGTGGAATTTGTGTTTACTTCTGCCCATCATCTGGACAAAGCCTTTATTACACGTTTCCTTACGGTATTGAATATGGGATTGCCTGAAGAATACATGGACAAGTTTGTAGAAAACGTTGTGGTATTTGAACAATTGGCAGCTTTTAATCATTTATTGCGTACTTCCTGCTCTTTAGAGAGTTTGGTAGTTGGGGAAAAAGAAATCCTTGCTCAGGTACGAAAAGCCTATGAAGCTTGTCGTATTGGAGGCTTTACTGCGGATTACATGCGCATGATCATGAATAGGGTAGTGAAAACGGCGAAAGAAGTTTATACACATACCAATATTTCAAAAAATCCGGTTTCTGTTGTATCTCTGGCTTACCGCAAACTGCGCGATTTAAAGATCGTTGCAAATTCAAGATTGCTAATTATCGGTGCGGGTGAGACCAATAAAAATATTGCTCAGTACCTTAAAAAACATAAGTACTCCAATTTCTCAGTTTTCAACAGAACGATTGAAAACGCAGAGGTATTGGCTAAAGAATTGAATGGCACAGCTTATCCGCTGAGCGAACTGGAAAACTTCAACCAGGGATTTGATGTGATCATCACCTGTACAGGTGCTACTGAGCCCATCATCACAAAAGAAATCTACACAAAACTTCTAAATGGGGAAACTGGCAAAAAAATCATTGTTGATTTAGCTATTCCTAATGATACCGCTCCTGAAGTGGTGGCAGAATTCCCAATTCATTTTATAGAAGTTGAATCTCTTAAGGAGATTGCACGTAAAAATATTCAGGAACGTTATGATGAGCTGGTGAATGCCGAGCACATTATAGAAGAAAATATCAAGGAATTTGAATTGGTATTACGTCAGCGCAAGATAGAGATTGCAATGAGTAGTGTTCCTCAGAAAATCAAGGAAATCAAGCATACTGCCATCAATGGAGTCTTTGCCGAGGAGATCAATGGTCTTGATGAAAACTCAAGATTAGTATTGGAAAAAGTGATGAATTACATGGAAAAAAAATGTATCAGCATTCCAATGGTCATGGCAAAGGAGATATTGGTAAAGAATAGCTAGATTTGCCCAAAAATTATCATTAACGTGAAAAGACTTATTATTGGTACGCGAGGTAGCGACCTGGCTTTATGGCAAGCCAATTTTATTAAAGATAGACTTGCAGAAATTGGTGCCGAGGCCGAACTAAAGATCATCAAAACTCAAGGAGACAAAATTCTAAACCTTAGGCTGGATAAGCTGGAGGGTAAAGGTTTTTTCACCAAAGAGCTGGAAGAAGAACTTTTAGGTGGTACCATTGATATAGCCGTACACTCCCATAAAGATTTACCAACTACACACCCTGCAGGATTAACCATTGCGGCGGTAACAGAGCGTGAGGATCCCTCAGAGCTGTTATTGATCCTGAAAGACTGTGTAGACATCAAACAAAAGCTTTCTTTGAAAACAGGAGCGATGGTGGGTACTTCTTCTAACCGACGTAAAGCACAAATGCTTTCTCTACGTTCTGACCTGAACATTGAAGATTTAAGAGGTAATGTGCCTACGAGGATTCAAAAGTTAAGGGATGAGGATTATGATGCAATTTTACTGGCTAAAGCTGGTGTGAATCGTTTAAACATCGACCTTTCAGAATTTCATGTGGAAGTGGTAGATACGACGGAATTAGTTCCGGCACCTGCACAAGGCGCTTTGGCCATTCAGATCAGAGAAAATGATTTGGAGCTGGCGGAGTTATTGAAACAACTAAACCATCAGGAAACGATTGATGCCATTGGTGTGGAGCGTAAAGTACTGAACCTTTTTGAAGGTGGTTGCCACATGCCTTTAGGTTGTTACTGCAAAAAAGAAGATGGAATGTATGAAATCTGGACTTCGAAAGCGGAGACGGATGAACATTTCCCTGACCGTTTCTTTTGTCGCGAGGAAAGCCTGGATGGCGTTGCTGAAAAGATTGTCGCTAAATTTAGTCCGGATAGAAAACTACCTTCAAAGGTGTTTATTTCCAGAGAAATTGGTGAACATAGTTATTTTAGAAAAGCATTAGAAAAGCATAAAATAGATATTGAAGGCAGATCATTGATCCGTACTTTCCCGATTGTAACGGTATTGGATCCTTTCTACCTGAAACACGTCAACTGGATTTTCTTTACCAGTCGCAATAGCGTGGAGTATTTCTTCGCATTGAAACCATTCTTATCTAAACATGCGAAGTTCGCAGTAGCAGGTAGGGGTTCTGAAGATTCATTGAGAAAAGCCGGTCATTTGGCAGACTTTGTTGGTGAAGGTGGTGATATTGAAGAAGTAGCTGAAGATTTTGCCAAATTGGTAGCAGGACAAACTGTATTGTTCCCAAGAGCGCAGGATTCATTACAGACCATACAAAAAGCGTTAACACCGGATACGAAAGTGGTGGATCTGCCAATTTATGAGACTGTAATCGAAGAAGATGTAGACCAGACTTATGCGGAAGTTCTGATCTTTACCAGCCCTTCTAATGTAGATGCTTATTTTGTAGAAAACTTATTAGAACCGGGACAGCGTGTGATTGCGATCGGAAATTCTACAGGAAAGAAATTTGATGAGATGGGTGTTACCTATACTCAGCCTTATTCTCCTGATGAAATCGGATTGGCAGAAGCTGTATTCGGAATAGATATCAAATCATAAATTAAATTTAATATGGTGCACCGTCCGCGTAGATTGAGAAAGAATCCTTTAGTGAGGGAAATGGTAGCTGAAACGAGGTTATCTAAAGACATGTTCATTTATCCGTACTTTGTGGTACCTGGAAAAAATGTAGTACATCCTTTAGGAGCAATGCCAGGCATCAGCCATTTTTCTGAAGATACTTTATTGAAGGATGTGGAGAAAGGACTGAAGTTGGGTGTAAACAAAATCATGCTTTTTGGTGTTGGTGATGAGAAATCTGAAGATGCAGCATCAGCTTATCATGATCATTCGCTTGTGCCTTCAGCAGTACGCCTGTTAAAGAAAAATTTTGGAGAAGATTTGTACGTAGTTACCGATGTTTGCGTTTGTTCCTATACAACTCATGGACATTGTGGGATCATGGAGGACGATTATGTTCAGAATGACCCTACAGTGAAGGTAATTGCAAAAATGGGATTGGCACATGCGGAAGCAGGTGCAGATATGTTGGCGCCATCGGATATGATGGACGGCAGGATTTCCGCAATGAGACATTTATTGGATGGACAAGGTTTTGTAAACACGGCGATCATGTCGCACGCTACAAAATTTGCTTCTGCTTATTACGGTCCTTTCCGTGAAGCGGCAGACTGTACGCCTAGCAAGGGCGACAGAAAAGCTTATCAGATGGACTTTAGAAACGGTAACGAAGCATTAAGAGAGGCTTTACTGGATGAAAGTGAAGGGGCAGATGTATTGATGGTGAAGCCAGCTTTGGCTTACCTGGATGTGATGCATAACCTGAAACAACATACAGATTTACCGATCGCTTGTTATAACGTGTCGGGAGAATACTCGATGGTGAAGGCTGCTGCGGAAAAAGGATGGATTGATGAGCAGAAAGTAGTGATGGAAACCATGCATGCCTTTGCGCGTGCTGGTGCAAGTATCATTACGACGTATCACATCAGAGATATGGTTGAAAAGAATTGGTTGTAAGTAAAAAAAATATGTTAGAATCTTTAAAAAAAATGTTTTCAGGAAATGAAGGCGAAGTGCCAGTGAATACTGGTAGTAAACCTGATATTTCGAGAGAAAAGTCGGCAGAACTGTATGAAAAAGCAAAGAACTATTTCCCAGGGGGGGTAAACTCTCCGGTTAGAGCTTTTAAATCAGTATATGGCACTCCTTTGTTTATTCAAAAAGGAGATGGCTGTTTCGTATGGGATGCCGATGGTAATCAATTTATAGATTTTTGCGGAAGCTGGGGTCCATTAATTTTGGGTCATAACAACGCTAAGGTTAGGGAAAAAGTTACGGAAGTCATGCAGAGTGGAATGAGCTTCGGCGCACCAACAGCATTAGAAAACGAGCTTGCTGAACTGATCATTAAAAACAACAAATTCGTAGAGAAAATCCGTTTCACGAGCTCTGGTACTGAAGCAGTAATGTCTGCGATCAGATTGGCTCGCGGTTATACCGGAAAAGATAAAATCATCAAATTTGAAGGCTGCTACCATGGTCATACCGATTCACTATTGGTAAAAGCAGGTTCAGGCCTGGTTACTTTCGGTGAAACTTCTTCTGCAGGTGTACCTAAATCATTCGCTCAGGAAACGATTGTGATTCCTTTGAATGATACAGAAGCGATTAAAGCAGCTTTCGAGCAGTTTAAAGGGGAAGTAGCTGCGGTAATTATTGAGGGTATTCCAGCAAATAACGGTTTGTTAATGCAGGATCCTGAATACATCAAATCTTTAGAGCAAATCTGTAAAGAAAACAATGCCTTGTTAATTTTTGATGAGGTGATCACTGGATTCAGAATCGGATTTGAAGGTGCTGCTGCTTATTATGGTGTGAAGCCTGATATTGTTACTTATGGTAAAATTATCGGTGGTGGATTGCCAGTAGGTATGTATGGTGCTTCAGCGGAGATCATGGGACATATTTCTCCAGACGGTGGCGTTTATCAGGCAGGTACTTTATCGGGAAATCCGGTAGCCATGGCCGCTGGTATTGCACAGTTAACTGAATTATTGCGCTCAGGTTTCTATAAAGAATTAAACAATAAGGCGACAGAATTTGCAGAGAGCATCCAACGTTTTGCAACAGCCAGAAACTACAAACTGAAAGTATTCCACGTAGGTTCTATCTTCTGGATGGCCTTTACGGATAAAGATAAAATCCAGTCGGCCGAGGATATTGATCCGGCAAGCATGGAGAAATTTAAACTGATGCACAGGGAATTGCTGAACAGAGGAATTTACTTAGGTCCATCTGGATATGAAGTAGGTTTCGTTTCTGCAGCACATACTAAAATCGAGCTGGAGAAAGCGAAAAGAGCAATCTTCGACAGTCTTGATGTGGTTTTCAGAAATAAATAAATTAAGATTATATTTAGATAGTATAAAACTGCTGCTTTGAAGAAATCAATCGTCATCTTTTATTTCATGTTACTGTACTCTTTAGTGCAGTTGATCTCCTGGGGAGCATTGGTGGTGAGATTGGAGCCTGCCAGAATGGCCATGGTAATGGGAGAGGGATCTGTATTCCTTTTTCTACTGTGTGTAGGTGCCTATTTTTTACACCAATCGATTAAAAAAGAAGACCGTTTGAGAGAACAGCAGCAGAATTTCTTACTTTCTGTAACGCATGAACTAAAATCGCCTTTGGCAGCCATCAAATTGTCTGTTCAAACGATCATTAAACGCGACCTTGATAAAGCCAGACAAACTTCTTTACTGAACAATTCCCTAAAGGACATTGAGCGTTTGGACGACCTGGTAGAAAATATGTTGTTGGCTACGAAAATTGAAAATGGCTCTTTATCTTTCCCGAAAGAAGAGTTTGATTTTTCAGAGCTAGTGAGTAAGGTAACAGATCGTCTGCAAATCCACTCTTGTGGTTGCGAACAGGTCATTACGGTAGCGATAACTCCTGGTATAAAGGTAGTTGGAGATCAGTTTTCTTTATCCTCTGTGGTCACGAATTTGATTGAAAACGCTGTCAAATATTCAGGTCCATGTGCGGAAATAGATGTCGAATTGACAGTAAAAGACGGTCACCCGTTTTTAAAGGTCTCAGACAAGGGACCTGGTATTCCAGATCAGGAAAAAATGTTGATTTTTGACAAATTTTATCGCGTCGGTAATGAGAATGTAAGAAAATCAAAAGGAACAGGATTAGGCCTGTTTATTGTTAAGGAAGTATTACAAATGCACGACGCTGATATTAGCGTTAGAGATAACGTACCGCATGGTGCTATTTTTGAAATTACATTTAGTTGATCATTATGCAACAGAAATTAAGAATATTACTGGTCGAAGATGAAGACCACTTGTTAGATGCTATAAAATTGAACCTTGAACTGGAAGGCTATAAAGTTCATGCAGTAAAAGACGGTAAGACGGCTTTAAAAGTTTTTAAAGAAGAACGTTTTAACCTGATTATTCTGGATGTAATGCTTCCTGAAATGGATGGATTCCAGGTTTGTGAAACCATCAGATTAGAAAATACAGAAGTACCTATCCTTTTCTTAACGGCTAAAAATACGAGTGAAGACCGTGTAATGGGATTGAAAAAAGGTGCCGATGATTACCTGGTTAAGCCATTCAACTTAGAAGAGCTGATCCTTAGGGTTGGTATTTTAGTGAAACGCAGCATGAAAGCTGACGACCTAAAAGAAATCAATTCTTATAAAATCGGTGATAAAACCATCTACTTCAATTCTTTCGAATTGAAACAAGATGATGGTGTAATCGTTCCTTTAACGAAGAAAGAAACCATGTTACTGAAATTACTGATCGAACGTAAGAACGAAGCAGTATCCCGTGAGCAGATTCTGGAAACGGTATGGAACTATGATGTTTATCCTTCGACACGTACGATTGATAACTTTATCCTTACTTTCCGTAAGTATTTCGAACCAGATCAGAAGAACCCGGTATATTTCCATTCCATCAGAGGTGTAGGTTATAAATTCACAGATATCCATTAATGTATAATAATAAAGGCAGGTATGCCCTCATGGCACTCTTTCTGATTGCCGCGGGAGTGTGCCTTTTTTACGATCAAATTCAACTGGCTGTATTGGCCGGTTTTTTCTTTGCCTTTGTGATTTGGAGCCATTTCAAACACAGTTCAATTTTACTGGCTTCCAAGTATTTTAAGAATGGGGATTACGAAAAGACAGAAAAGATACTTGCAGAGGTACCCAATCCGGATCGCTTAGCGCGAAACAGAAGGGGATATTATGAATTTATGCGCGCCAATATTGCGCTGAAAAGAGAAGAATATGAAGCGGCTGAGCGTCATTTTCAAATTGCCAGTCGCTTTCCATTAGGTGGCAAGAACGACAAGGCTTTTGTGATGATTCACCTGGCCAATCTCGCCCTGCGGAAAAAAGACCTCGAACGTACCAGAGCATACATAGAGCGAGCAAAAGAATTGGCAACAACGCCAAGAGCACAAGAGATCATTAGTAAAATTGAGCAAGAAGCAAATCGATTATAAACAAACACAATATAGATGAACACGTTATTTTTAGATGCCGCATTTTCGAAGCAAACAGAACGTCCACCGGTATGGATGATGCGCCAGGCTGGCCGTTTTATGCCTGAGTACTGGGAAATCAAAAACAAATACTCTTTCCTGGAGATGTGCAAAACGCCAGAAATTGCAGCGGATGTAACGATGTTACCTGTTGACTTACTGGGTATCGATGCTGCCATCCTTTTCTCTGATATTTTAGTAACCGGAGAAGCAATGGGCGGTGACCTGAGCTTTACACAAGGAGTAGGCCCTAAATTCGCCAACCCTGTACGTTCGGCGAAAGATGTAGATAACTTGAATGTAGACTGTTTGGATAAGTTACAATATGTAGCAGATGCCATTAAAGTGATTCAGCAACGTTTAAATGGTAGTATTCCATTGATCGGTTTTGCTGGTGCACCATTTACAGTCATGAGCTACCTGGTTGAAGGTGGTTCTTCTAAAGATTTCAAGCTGACAAAATTGTTGATGCACAACAATCCAGAAATTGCACACCGTTTATTAGCGAAAATTGCTAAAGTAACTGCAGATTATTTAAATCTTCAGATTGCAGCAGGTGTAAACGCAATTCAGATTTTTGATAGCTGGGCTATGGCATTGTCATGGAACGATTATCAGGAATTCTCTCACCGTTACATTCAGGAAATCATTGCTAACTTGAATAGAAAAGATATCCCTGTGATCTCTTTCTGTAAAGGAAGTTCTGTATTTGCACCGATCATGGCAGAGGCTAAGCCTGATGTGATCTCGGTAGACTGGAACGCTGATTTGTTGAACATTAAACAAAGCTTGCCAGCAGGTATCGCAGTTCAAGGAAACCTTGATCCATTTATCTTATATGCAGATAAGCCGGTAATTAAGAAAACAATCCTTCAGTTATTTGAGCGTATGCGTGGCGAAAAAGGGTTTATTTTTAACCTTGGTCATGGTATTATGCCAGACATCCCATTCGATAACGTGAAATATGCAATCGAAGTAGTTAAAGAATTCAGATACTAATATATAATTTGGGCCATCTTTAAAGCTTGCTTTTCAGATGGCCTTTTTAATGATCAAAAAAGGAACAAAATGGAATACTATTATTACGTACTCTCTGTGCATATCATCTTTGTGGTTAGCTGGATGGCAGGGTTGTTTTATAGTGTTCGCTTGTTTATCTACCATGTTGAAGCGGAAACCAGACCCGAGCTGGAACGCAATATTCTTCAAAAGGAATATGAACGCATGGAAGCTAAGCTTTGGCACATCATTGCCACACCTGCAATGGTACTCACTGTAGCAGCTGGGGTAACGATGATTTGTTTGCGACCAAACCTGCTGACTTTACCCTGGTTCCATGTGAAGCTTGGTTTTGTCGTACTTTTGTTGATCTACCATTTCATTTGTCAGCGGATCATGAATCAATTGAAACTTGGCAAATGTAAAATCAGCTCCTTTAAGCTGAGGTTATGGAATGAAGTAGCCACAATCCTGTTGGTTGCTATTGTGTTCACTGTAGTGCTTAAAAACGCCGTAAATTGGATTTATGGGCTGGTTGGCCTGGCAGTTTTCTCCTGTGTTATCATGATGGGGGTAAAATGGTACAAATCTTACCGTAAAAAGCACGACTGCTAATCCCAATCTATTTTTTTTCTTTATTTTTCCTGCTGCATGCAACCTTTTGGTCGCAATGCTCATCTTCTATATACCAAACAAACAGATGATTTTGACGCAGTATACGATAAATGAACTCATGGAAGGCTGTAAAGCCGGCAAGCGAAAGATGCAGGAAGCGCTATATCAGCAAACTGCATCCAAAATGCTGGTCGTCTGCATGCGCTATGCGAAAGACCGGATGGAAGCTGAGGATGTTTTGCAATTGGGTTTTATCAAGGTTTTTCAAAAGATTAGTGAGTATAGAGGGGATGGGTCTTTTGAAGGATGGATGAGAAGGGTCATGGTGAACACCGCAATTGAGAGTTATAGAAAAAATTTACGCAGCCTGACTGTGGTGCCGATAGAAGATGCTTATGAGCAACCGAGTACTGGTTTCGACTTTAGCAGATTGGGTATGCAGGATTTATTGAAACTTATTCAAAAGCTTTCCGATGGCTATAGAATGGTATTTAACATGTACATCATAGAAGGATATTCTCATAAGGAAATTTCCGCAATATTGGGGATTTCTGAAGGAGCAAGTAAATCGCAATTGTCGAGAGCAAGGGCGATCTTAAGAGAGGAGATTATAAAAATGGAGGGTATAGATTATGCAAGCTATGCAGGATAAAGATTTTGATCAGTTGTTTAAAGATAAATTTGAGGACGCAGAAATTAGGCCTTCCACAAATTTATGGAGCAATATCGAGAAAGAGCTGACACCAAAGAAAAAACGTGTTTTTCCGGTTTACTGGGCAGCTGCTGCTGCGGTAGCACTGATTGCCGTTTCGGTAGGATTACTATCCAGGGAAACGGAGAAAATGCAGCTTCAAGGTGCTCGTGTAGCCAGTGTTTTGAAAAGTAATGCGACTGTAAATCATGAGCTAACTACTGCATCCACTATAGGTGCAACATCTGGTACAAATGCAAGCAATGTGGCACCTAGCCCATCAGTTGTACCTGCTTCTGAAGAAGGAGCCGAATTGGTTCTTGCTCCGAAAGTAAAACTGAGAAACCTGGTTCAGGAAAATAATTTGGCTAATGTGCAACCTGATGAAAAGATTAAACGTCATCAATTAAAACCAGTTGAAGTTTATAGTGCTAATGCTTTGGAAGGAGAAGTTAAGCCAATACTTGATTTACCAAATGAAAATGTGATCGCCAATGTTGCCCTCCCAGATGTTCAAAATGGGGATCAAGTAATCACAGAAACAGAAGGTAAAGAGGAAAGAAAAGGCATTAGAAATGTAGGCGATGTGATCAATTTTGTGGTAGATAAGCTGGATAAAAGAGATAAGAAATTGATACAGTTTAAAACAGACGATGATGATAACTCCTCGTTAATTGCAGTGAACATTGGTATTTTAAAATTTAATCCGAAAAGGAACAGATAAAACACACAGCTCAAACCAACAATATGAAGAAACTAGTATGGACAACACTTTTGGTAAGCGGGCTTGCCGGTGTTATGGCACAAGGCGCATTTGCACAACAAGATAGCGTTAAAAGGAAATCAACATTTGGACTAAGCAATGGCCTGATCTCGGTCAGCATACATGGAAAAGACACTACCGCAAAGGTAAAGGCTCCTCATGGTCGTTTTACAGGAGGGATCACTTTTACCCGCCTGGATATTGGTTTTTCGAGATTGATAGACAATGGTAGCTTCTCTTTATCAAAAGAAAACGAATTCCTGGATTATACCGGTGGTAAGACAAGTACAGTTTCATTTGACATCTTGCAATTGGGCTATCGTTTTAATCCTCATTTTAAAATCTATATGTCAGGTGGTTTCGACTGGACGATGATTCGCCTGAAACGAAATATCACGCTGGAGAAAAATAGTCCGACGATGTCTTATGTAGAGGAAGACATACAATTCTCTAAAAATAGATTGTCTAACAGCTATGTACATATTCCTTTGAATTTTGAATTGCGCAGTAAAGAAAATGCTCATGGTAAGCGCTTTACTTTTGTATTCGGACCAGAAGTTGGCTTCCTGTTAAACGGAAAAGTGAAACAAGTGAGCAAAGAGAAAGGAAAAGAGAAATTTAAAGACGATTATAACTTTGAGCCATTCCGTTATGGAGGTACATTGCGCATCGGTTATGGCGGCTTGGGTATCTTCACCAAATACTATATGAGTGATATGTTTACGACTACCGCACAAAAAGGGCTTAAAAATATGTCTTTTGGTGTCACTTTCGGATTGAACTAAACCACACACAAAAATATAAAACTGATCCCGTAGCCGCTTTGGTTACGGGATTTTTTTGTGGCAATGCGAAATACTTTATCTTTACCGTGTGAAGGAAAAAATCATCAGCGTTAAAAACATCAGTAAGCAATATCAGCAAGAACAAGCTTCGGGGATCCATAACATTAGCTTCGACATTCATAAAGGGGATATCATCGCCATTATCGGTGAAAGCGGTAGTGGAAAGTCGACGCTCTTGAAATGTATTTATGGCTTATTGACTTTAGATGAAGGAGAGGTTTTCTATCAGGATGAAAAGGTATGGGGTCCGGATGTATTGTTAATCCCCGGCCATAAACAAATGAAAATGGTGACTCAGGATTTCTCCCTGAACATCTATGCGAAAGTATACGACAATATTGCTTCTATGATGGCCAATACAGATGTACATCATAAACATCAAAAGACGATGGAAATGATGGCTCATTTGCATATTGATCACTTGAAAGATAAAAAGATCACGCAATTGAGTGGGGGAGAGCAGCAAAGAGTAGCAATTGCCAAAGCTTTGGTAACTGATACCTCCGTTTTATTGCTGGATGAGCCTTTTAGTCAGGTGGATGCTTTGCTGAAGAATCAGCTTCGTGCAGACATTAAACGAATCGCTGCGGAAACTGGGGTAACAGTGATTATGGTTTCTCATGATCCAGCAGATGGATTGTTCCTGGCTGATGAACTGTTGATGATGAAAGATGGTCATTTGATAGAACGTGGGAAACCAGCTGATATCTATCAGCAACCTAAACATATTTATACCGCTAGAATGCTTGGAAATGCGGTGGTGTTAAACCAGGAAGAGGCGAATAAATTGGGTCTAGAGGTAAAGGATGGCCATGCGGTATTTTATCCGGAATGGGTAGAACTGAATAATTCCTGGAACAGCAGACGCTTTGAGGTGAAGGATGTGTATTATAAAGGGTTTTATGAAGAGCTTTTGTTAGAAAGACATGGGGTGAAAATCAGAGCGATTCAATTGAATAGGGGCGTCCATAAAAAAAACGACCACGTTCAGGCGAACATTGGTCGTTTCTTGTCTTTATAAACTGACCGTTACTTGTGAGTATCGATTAGCTTTGAAAATTGATTATCTTAAAGTTGAAGTGACAAAGGTTACTCTTAAACCAACTGGAACTACTGGTCTTGTTGGCGTTAAGTTGTTATCTCCACTAGTTTCTATTTCAACTGTAATAGAGCCTCTTCTAACAGTATAACTGTAAGCAAGACCGTTATAAGTAAATGGCATCCCTTTGTACTCGGCTACTGAGTTGTCTGGGTAAAGCGCTACAATTAAAGCATCATTTTTAAATGTTGCGGGATCTATCTCCGGGAATTGTACGGTGGTGGTTAGCGTTTCATTGTTGTTAATGTAAGTCCAGTTACCTGGCGCAATAACCGTTTCAATCGTTTCATTTGGAAGTCCTGGATCAACGATCACCTCCTTCTTGCACGATGCCAGACCTAGCGTGGCCGTGCAAAGTAATAATAGTAATATTTTTTTCATGTGATTTGTGTGTTTGATCTTCGTATAGCAAATCTTTTGCCATAAAAATACAATTCTGTTTTTACTTATATTGTAACTAAAAAGTGATACGATACATTGTATGGTAATATAGTTAAAATACAAATAAAGAGCGAATTAAAATTAGCGTTTACTGGAATGAAAAGGAAGTCCTGAGGCCAGGTTGGTGATTGCATCAGCCATACGTTGGATCCTGTTTTTTAAAATCGGAGTGTCCAGCAGCCAGGTAAAACACTCTTCTTGTTTGCTGGAAGAAAGCTTTTGAAAAGCAGCCCAGGCAGCAGGTTCATCCTTCAAACAGTCAATAAAATCTTCATTGGCAATTTCCAGCTTAGGATCACTATCCGGATACAAACATACCCTAACCCGATCTCCTTCTTGTTTTTTAATTTCCTTTCGGATGGCGGCCTTCACTGCAAGAAAAAGTACCCCTTTCTTCATGGGCATGAGCGTGACCTTGCTAATTTCATAACTGTCAATGAAACCCTTCACCTTTTGCCATCCGAAATAACCAGGTTTTCCAGCCGCTATTTCCGGGAAACGTACGTAAGTCCAGCCGCCCTTTCCAGGGAATCGCTCCAATAATAACTCCTGATCAATCAATGGTAGTTCTTCCATAACAGCTGTTGTTTCTCCCGGTTTATCGCTGATATAAAATTATATATATTTTATCGGAATTAAGACATGACAAAATTAAAGGCGCAAAAGTATAAGCTCATAAATAAGAAAAGGCCGATCACGGGGGAGTGATACGGCCTTTTATCCTAATTTATAGGGGGGCTATTAATAGGCTTTTATACGAGATACTCAAACAAAGTCTGATCGTTGTTTAGTTCAATAATTTCGAACTTAAACTCTTTCATTCTTTGCAATAAAGCATCATAATCTGATGGCTCTGCCAGTTCAATACCAACTAGGGCAGGGCCATTTTCTCGGTTTGTTTTTTTAATAAACTCAAACCTGGTGATGTCATCATGCGGACCTAAAACATTGTTTACAAACAATTTTAAAGCTCCTGGTCGCTGTGGGAAACGGACAATGAAATAATGTTTCAATCCTTCGAAAAGTAGTGACTTCTCTTTGATCTCCTGCATTCTTTCAATATCATTGTTACCACCGCTTACGATACAAACTACTGTTTTACCAATGATTTGATCTTTGAGCTGCTCTAAAGAGGCTACAGCTAAAGCGCCTGCAGGTTCTACCACAATGGCATCTTCATTGTAAAGTTTTAAAATTGTGGTACAGATTTTTCCTTCAGGAATCAATAACATCTGATCCAACAATTCGTTGCAATAAGCAAAAGTGAGGTTACCCACTCTTTTCACTGCGGCACCATCCACAAAGCGGTCGATATCACCTAATAAAACCGGAGCACCACTATTTAATGCATGTTTCATAGAAGGCGCACCTTCTGGTTCCACACCAATCAGTTCAATTGATGGTTTCAAGTTTCTCAAATAGCTTCCTACACCTGAAGCCAGGCCACCACCACCAATCGGCATGATCACCATATCCAGTTCCGGAAGATCTTCAAATATCTCTACACCTACAGTTCCCTGACCTTCGATTACTTTTGTATTGTCAAAAGGAGGAACAAAAGTCATTCCATGTTCCGCAGTATATGCCAGTGCTTCTCTTAGACAATCGTCAAAAGTATCACCCACCAATACAATTTGAATGTGTTCGCCACCAAACATTTCGGTTTGTTTCACCTTTTGCTTAGGGGTAATTTCCGGCATAAAAATAACCCCTTTGATGTTCAGTTTTTTGCAGGAATGCGCCACACCCTGTGCATGATTTCCAGCACTGGCACACACCACACCTTTGGCTACTTGTTCAGGTTCAAGGGTGCTAATCATGTTGTAAGCACCCCTTAATTTATAAGAGCGTACCAATTGCAAATCTTCTCTTTTCAGGTAAATATTTGCCTGGTATGTTTTAGAAAGTCCTGCATTATATTCCAAAGGGGTACGTTTTACCGTACCTTTTAATCGTTCTGCTGCCGCCAGAAAATCCAGTATCACTTCTTTTTCTACACTCATTTTTAGATAAATTTATTCATTGCATCCAGATAGGCATTGGCCGAAGCTTTTACGATATCTGTACTAAAACCATAGCCTACATAAGATTTTCCATCATAAGAAACCTTCATGTTTACCTTGCTCACATCATCGCTACCACCATGCATCGCCTGAATGGTGAATTCATTTAATAAAATATCCTTGCCAACGATAGATTGAATGGCTTTAATTGTCGCGTTAACCGGACCGTTTCCAGTAGCCATCGCTTCTTTCTCCACACCTTCATGTTCTAGTCTGATGCTGGCTGTAGGGCTCAATGGATCACCACAAAGTACTTGTAACAAGTTCAGTTTGTAACCATTTTTAACGGCACCTTCTTCACCATCGCTCATTAAGAAAAGGATATCATCATCACAGATCGTTTTCTTTTCATCAGCCATGATCAAAAAGCGCTCATAAACTTGATCCAGGTTTAAACGATCGATCTCATAACCCAAACGCTCTAAGTGGTGTTTTAAGGCATGGCGACCACTACGGGCGGTCAAGATGATGTCTGCTGAGTTCAATCCAACATCTTCAGGATTGATGATCTCATAGTTCTCTCTGTGTTTCAAGAAACCATCCTGGTGAATTCCTGAGCTGTGTGCAAAGGCATTCTGACCGATGATTGCTTTATTCGGTTGTACCGGCATGTGCATCATACGGCTCACCATACCACTGATTTCAGTGAAATGTTTGCTGTTGATGTTAGTGCTTAAGTTTAAAGCATGATGTGTTTTCAAAACCATAGCGATTTCTTCCAATGCCGTATTTCCTGCACGTTCACCGATACCGTTAATGGTACATTCTACCTGACGGGCACCGTTGATTAAGCCTGCAAGACTATTTGCAGTTGCTAAACCTAAGTCATTGTGACAATGAACAGAGATGATCGCCTGATCAATATTCTTAACGTTCTCTTTTAAGTAAAGGATTTTAGAACCATATTGGTCCGGCAAGCAGTAGCCATTCGTATCCGGAATGTTTACTACGGTAGCACCAGCAGCAATCACCGCTTCAATCATTTGCGCTAAATAGGTATTGTCTGCACGACCAGCATCTTCTGCGAAGAACTCAATGTCTTCCACAAACTGCTTCGCATATTTTACCGCTGCAACCGCTCTCTCCAGAATTTCTTCTCTTGTGCTGTTGAATTTATATTTAATGTGCATGTCCGAAGCACCAATTCCAGTATGGATCCTTGGTCTTTTCGCATACTGTAATGCCGCAACCGCGGAATCAATGTCTTTTTTATTGGCACGTGTTAATGCACAGATAATTGGTTCTCTTATCGCTTTTGATAAGTCTACCACACTCTGGAAATCTCCAGGGCTGGAAATAGGAAAACCTGCTTCAATTACATCTACACCAAGTGCTTCGAGTGCTTTTGCAATTTGAATTTTCTCTGGGCTTGACAATTGGCAGCCCGGTACTTGCTCACCATCACGTAAGGTGGTGTCAAACACATAGACTCTATTTGGATCGTGTAACATAATTCTTGGTGTTTAGTTAGATTTAATATGCTGTGCAATATATTTTAAGACCAATTGGCCCATTTCTTTGGTGCCAAGGATTTGGTCAGATTTAGTCGTTTCATCGGCAATGTCGCCTGTTCTGTAACCTTCTTTCAATACCTGATCTACGGCATCAATGATTACTTTCGCTTCTTCTAATAGTCCGAAGCCGATTTCCAGCATCAGGGAAACAGATAGGATAGAAGCCAGCGGATTCGCCAGGTTTTTTCCGGTGATGTCATGTGCAGAACCATGGATCGGCTCAAAGAAACCAGTGCTTTCTCCAACAGATGCAGAAGCAAGCATACCCATAGATCCGGCAATTTGTGAAGCCTCATCAGTTAAGATGTCACCGAATAAGTTGGCCGTTAATACCACGTCAAACTGCTTAGGATCTTTGATCAATTGCATTGCTGCATTGTCAATGAACATATGGGTAGTTTCTACTTCCGGGTATTGTTTAGCTATATTCTGTACGGTTTCTCTCCATAATCTTGAGCTTTCCAATACATTGGCTTTGTCTACAGAACAAAGTTTTTTTCTGCGTTTCATTGCAGCTTCAAACGCTTTGTGTGCGATTCTTTCTACCTCATAACGGTGGTAGATCATTAAATCAGAAGCTGTATTCTTGTCTTCAGAGCGGGTTTTCTCTCCGAAATAAACATCTCCGGTTAGCTCTCTGAAAAACAGGATATCTGTACCTTTTAATATATTAGCTTTGATGCTGGAAGCATTTAACAACTCATCAAATAATAAAATCGGGCGTAGGTTAGCATACAAGCCTAATTCCTTACGGATTTTAAGTAAACCTTGCTCTGGACGAACTTTCAAAGAAGGATCATTGTCGTACTTTGCATGACCTACCGCACCAAAAAGGATCGCATCGCTTTTTTGTGCTTTCTCTAAAGTTTCATCAGGTAGTGGATTGCCAGTTACTTCGATTGCAGCATGGCCCATTAGTGCCTCATCATAGCTGAAATCATGTCCGAAACCTTTGGCAATCTCTTCTAATACGGCTTTACCCCAGGTGGTCACCTCAGGCCCGATACCATCACCAGGAATAACTAATATATTTCTTTTCATTTTAAATGCTTTGTAATAAGTGTTCAACGGATTTTACTGCACCGTCTTCTAATAATATTCTTTTCTCTATGCAGGCTGGAAGTTGTGATTCAAAGTGGCCAACGTAAATTAACGTGCTGCCATCTTTACACAGTTCATCTACCAGTCTGTTGAAATGTTGTGTCTGTTGCTGATCTAGCCCCTGACAAGGTTCATCAAGAATCAGTATTGCTGGTTTTTTAACAATAGTCCTCGCCAATAAGGTTAAGCGTTGCTTGCCTAATGGCAGTTCATTCATCAAAGTGTTTTTGTAGGCTGATAATCCGAAATACTGGATCAACTCATCTACCTGGGCATGTTTTGTTGATCCCGGACTGCAATACAATCCTGAACTGTCATAAAATCCGGAGGCGATACTTTGCCAAACAGTAGCAGAGGCATCAAAATACCAGTGTAATTCTGGTGAAATTAAACCAATGCGTTCTTTGATCTCCCAGATGCTTTCGCCAGTTCCTCTTTTATTCCCGAAAAGGAAGAAGTTGTTGGCATAAGCCTGAGGATGATCTCCACTGATTAAACTTAACAAAGTTGATTTTCCAGAGCCATTATGCCCTTGTAAAAGCCACTTTTCACCTGGTTTCACTTCCCAGTTGATGTTTTTTAATACTTGTTTATCTCCATATCTGATGTTCACATCAATCATCTTGATGATGTGTTCAGCTGAATCAGTAAGGATTTCTCTTTGCAGAAAAGAAGGTAAAGGTTTAATGATTTCTTCCACTTCTTGTTGAGGTAATTCAGGGGAAGAAATCTCTTGTAATCTGCCATCTTTTAAAAGCGCAAAGCGATTGATCGCTGCTGGTAACTCGCTTTCATTGCCAATGATGATCAACTGGGTTCCATTTTCCGATATTTCGGTCAATAAATCATTTAAGTTTTTACGGGAAAGTTTATCCAATCCATTGTATGGTTGATCTAAGATTAACAATTGAGGTTTAGACCATAAGGCCTTAACCAATTGTAATTTCTTATGTTCTCCGCTAGACAATTGTAAAAGCGCTGAATTTTTTAAACCTGCAAAACCTAATGCAGTTAATAATCGTTCTAATGCTTCAAATGAAAGTTGCTGATCATTGCCAAAGCGCGTCAATTCTGCGATCACCGTAGCGGTAATTGCCGTAGCCAAACTCTGGTAACGCTGTTGATAATAGAAATTAGAAGCCCCTTCAAGATCTTTAAACTGATACCAGTTCGCTACATAATGTACCTTTGCTGGCAAGGGAGAAGAAAGATCAAAATTCAGCTGAATGTCGCCCTCTAAGGTAGGGATCATACCTGCAATTGCTTTTGCTAAAGTAGTTTTTCCGGTACCACTTTCGCCACATAACAACCAATTGTCATTGCGATTTATCGTCCAGCATAAATCCTGTAATACAGGTTTCTGCTGATACTTTAAATTAAGGTTGTGAATATGGACGACGGGCTGTGACATTATTTTGTTTGTTCAAATTCTTCAATTAAATGCTTTTGGTTTAAGATGAAATCGATATCATCATAACCATTGATTAAGCAAGATTTTTTATAAGCATTGATCTCAAAACCTTCTTGAGCACCAGTAGCTACAATAGTTACGGTTTGGTTTTCTAAATCTACTTCCAGCTGTGCAGCATGGTCTTTTTCAACGGTGCTAAAGATTTCAGCTAAGAACGCATCAGTTACCTGAATAGGCAATAGACCATTGTTCAAAGCATTTCCTTTAAAGATGTCTGCAAAGAAACTGCTGATCACCACATCAAAACCTGCATCTTGAATTGCCCATGCGGCGTGCTCGCGACTACTTCCGCAACCGAAGTTTTTTCCTGCAACCAGGATTCTTCCGCTATAGTCTGGGTTATTCATGACGAAATCAGCTTTAAGCGTTTGATCTCCATTGTAACGCCAGTCGCGGAATAAGTTCTCACCAAAACCTTCACGGGTCGTTGCTTTTAGAAATCTCGCCGGAATGATCTGATCCGTATCAATGTTCTCTATGTTTAAAGGCACAACTGCCGAGGTTAATTTTTCAAATTTTCTCATGATTCTTCGGATTAAGCGTGTACAGGTTCGTTCAATAAAGTTCTTACATCGGTAACCTTACCCGTAATTGCAGCTGCTGCTGCGGTTAATGGGCTGGCTAAAAATGTGCGGGAATCCGGACCTTGTCTGCCTTCAAAGTTTCTGTTAGAAGTAGACACACAGTATTTTCCTGCTGGAATTTTATCTTCATTCATTCCTAAGCAAGCACTACATCCTGGCTCACGCAATTGAAAACCTGCAGCTTCAAAAATCTTATCTAAGCCTTCCGCAATTGCTTGTTGTTCCACTTGTTTAGAACCCGGAACAATCCATGCAATTACATTTTCTGCTTTCTGGCGACCTTTTACAAATTCCGCCACTTCCCGTAAATCTTCGATTCTTGAATTGGTACAGCTGCCAATGAATACATAATCAATAGCTTTTCCTACCAATTCTGTATCTTCTTCGATGCCCATATAATCCAAAGCTTTTTGGAAAGAAGCCTGTTCAGAAACCGCTTGATCACCTGTAGCAGGGATGTGTGCAGCGATGCCCATACCCATACCTGGATTTGTTCCGTAAGTAATCATTGGGCTGATGTCTGCTGCGTCAAACGTTAATACGCTATCAAATTTCGCATCAGCATCACTATATAATGTTTTCCAATAAGCTAGTGATTTATCCCACTCTTCGCCTGCCGGAGCAAATTCTCTTCCTTTAATGTAATCGTAAGTGATCTGGTCAGGGGCAATTAAACCACCTCTGGCACCCATCTCAATACTCATATTACAGATCGTCATTCTCGCTTCCATACTCAAAGCCTCAATGGTTGATCCTGCATATTCAATAAAATAACCTGTACCACCGGCAGCAGATATTTTAGCGATAATGTATAGAATAATGTCTTTAGCAGAAACACCAGTACCCAACTCACCATTCACCTCGATTTTCATCGTTTTTGGTTTCTGTTGCAATAAGCATTGTGTTGCAAAAACCTGCTCTACTTGTGAAGTACCAATACCGAAAGCAATTGCACCAAAAGCACCATGTGTAGAGGTATGACTATCACCACAAACCATCGTTTTTCCTGGAAGGGTAATCCCTAATTCCGGACCGATAACGTGGACAATTCCTTGGAAAGGGTGACCTAAACCATACAGCTCAATACCGAATTCTGCACAGTTTTTAGTCAGCATATCCACCTGAAAACGGGAAAGCTCTTCTTTAATTGGTTGTAATTGATTTAAAGTAGGTACGTTGTGATCTGCGGTAGCCACAGTTTGTTGCGGGCGGAAAACAGGTAAACCTCTTTTACGTAAACCATCAAATGCCTGAGGAGAAGTTACCTCATGAATCAAATGGGTATCGATATATAAAATATCAGGGAAACCAGCTTCGCTTTTTACAACATGCGCATCCCAAATCTTTTCTACTAATGTTTTTGACATTTTCTTATTGCTTTGTAAATGGCTGAGGCTTTTAAAACCTCAGCCGTTTATTTATGATTAGGCAGTTTTAATTGATTTCATTGCAGTCATCGCTTTTCTCAGCTCTGCACCTACAAGTTCCACTTGGTGTGAACGAATCACTTCATTTACTGCGATCAGTGCTCTGTTATCGACAGCACCATCTTTACCTTCATTAAAGTTTTTACCTACCAATTCAGTATCTACTGTTTTCATGAAATCAGCAAGTAATGGTTTACAAGCGTAATCAAATAAGTAGCAACCGTATTCCGCAGTGTCAGAAATTACGCGGTTCATTTCGAACAATTTCTTACGTGCAATCGTGTTTGCGATAAGTGGAGTTTCATGTAAAGACTCGTAGTAAGCCGACTCAGGCTTGATACCAGCTTCCACCATGGTTTCGAAAGCCAATTCCACACCAGCTCTCACGAAGGCTACCATCAAAGTATAGTTGTCGAAATATTCTTGCTCACCGATTTTCACATCACCTGCTGGGGTTTTCTCAAAAGCAGTTTCGCCAGTAGCAGCACGCCAAGCCAATAGGTTTTTATCACCATTAGCCCAGTCTTCCATCATGATGCGGCTAAATTCACCACTCATGATATCATCCTGATGCTTTTGGAACAATGGACGCATAATCGTTTTCAACTCTTCAGAAATTTCAAAAGCTTTGATTTTAGCGATGTTACTCAATCTGTCCATCATCGCAGTGATACCACCTTGTTTCAAGGCTTCAGTGATTACTTCCACACCATATTGAACCAATTTAGAAGCATAAGCCGGATCGATACCTTTTTCTACCATTTTATCAAATGATAAGATAGAACCAGTTTGTAATAAACCACAAAGAATGGTTTGCTCACCCATTAAGTCAGATTTCACTTCCGCAACGAAAGATGATTTTAATACACCTGCTTTATGACCACCTGTACCAACGCAATAAGCTTTTGCCTGTAATAATCCTTTACCTTCCGGATCATTCTCAGGGTGTACCGCGATTAAAGTAGGAACACCGAAACCACGTACATATTCTGCTCTTACTTCACTACCAGGACATTTTGGAGCCACCATAATTACCGTAAGGTCTTTACGGATTTGCATGCCTTCTTCTACGATATTGAAACCATGTGAATACAATAAAGTAGCACCTTTTTGCATCAATGGCATCACTGCAGTAACTACTGCTGTGTGTTGTTTATCTGGAGTAAGGTTGATCACTACATCTGCTGTAGGAATTAATTCTTCGTAAGTACCAACTGTAAAATTGTTTTCCGTAGCATTTTTCCAGGAATCTCTTTTACCTTCGATAGCTTCTTTACGTAAAGTATAAGAAACATCTAAACCGCTATCTCTTAAGTTTAAACCTTGGTTTAATCCTTGTGCACCGCAACCGATCACAACTAGTTTTTTTCCTTTAAGCGCATTTACGCCATCCAGGAATTCTGAACTGTCCATGAAATCGCATACACCCAGTTGGTTTAATTTTTCTCTAAGAGGTAACGTGTTGAAATAGTTTGACATTTTTTTATAGTTATTTGATTGTAAAGGTTCTTTTAATTTTTATTGATATTTTTTTGAAGTATTCGTTCAGGCCGTTTTACAACGAGCTTACATGCTAAATACGTTTTTCTCTGCATCCAGGAATTCGTTTTCAATGACATCCTGTCCTGGCTCTCTGCGCTCAAATTCTCTCAGCTTGCGGTTAAAACCATCGCTGCTTTTGATGATCGCTACTCTGGCACTTCTCACAAATTCGATTAGGCCAAAAGGTTGTAAAACTTCGATCAGTTTATCTGTTTCTTCGCGGTGACCAGTAGTTTCAAAAACCGTATAATCTTTACGGATCACTACCGCTCTTGCGCCGTTTTCACGAAGTAAACGTTCTACAGAAACCAATTCTGCGATCGTATCTGTGGGCACTTTATAAAGCGCCATTTCTTGCCAGATGATGTCCTCGTTGGTATTGAAATATACCTTCAACACTTCTACTTGTTTCTCAATCTGACGCGCCAGTTTACGCACCACATCTTCTGTTTCGTTGATCACGATATTGAAGCGGTGAATGTGCTCAATCTCCGAAGGGGAGGTGTTTAAGCTGTCAATATTGATTTTTCTTCTTGAAAATATAATGGCAATACGATTCAATAAGCCGATTTGATTCTCGGTATATACAGTAATCGTAAATTCCTGTTTTTCATTTATTTCTATATCCTGGGAATTGCTCATGATCTTTAATTATTTAAGTCTGATTTCACTTACACTGCTACCTTGAGGAACCATAGGGAACACATTGTGCTCCTGGGCTACCATTACTTCTAAAAGGAAAGAACCTTTATGGTTTAACATTTCCTCTAATGAACTCACTAAATCTTCACGTTCTGAGATTCTTTTGCCGGCGATATAATAAGAATCGGCAAGTTTCACGAAATCCGGACTGGTGATGTCCACGAAAGAGTAGCGTTTCTCATGGAACAGTTGTTGCCATTGGCGAACCATGCCCAGGAATCTGTTATTTAAGATCATGATTTTCACATCGACACCACTTTGCATGATGGTACCCAATTCCTGAAGCGTCATTTGAAAACCTCCGTCACCAATTACTGCAACAACCGTACGGTCAGGAGCACCAAATTTAGCACCGATAGCTGCAGGTAAGCCAAAGCCCATGGTACCTAAACCACCACTGGTGATATTACTTCTGGTGTGGTTAAATTTAGCATAACGACAAGCTACCATTTGATGCTGACCAACGTCAGTCACAATGATTGCCTCACCTTTAGTTAAGATGTTCAATTGATTGATCACCTCACCCATAGTCATCTCACCACTTTCTGGGTTCAATTCTGGTTGGATGACAACTTCTTGCTCAGTTTTATCAAAAGCTCTGAATTCTGCCAACCATTCGGTATGTTTTTTCTCCTCAACCAAAGCAGTTAACAACGGTAAAGTTTCTTTACAATCTCCCCAAACCGGAACATCTGCTTTTACGTTTTTATCGATTTCAGCAGGGTCAATGTCTAAGTGAATTACTTTCGCTTGTTTGGCATACTTGTCTAAACGGCCGGTTACACGGTCGTCGAAACGCATTCCGATTGCGATCAATACGTCACAAGAATTGGTTTGAACATTCGGACCATAGTTACCATGCATGCCCAACATTCCAACGTTTAAAGGATGGTCAGTAGGAATAGCGCCAGCACCTAAGATGGTCCAAGCTGCAGGAATGCCACTTTTTTCTACGAAAGCTTTAAATTCCTGCTCTGCAAAACCTAAGGAAACACCTTGACCGAACAATATGAAAGGTTTTTTCGCTTTATTGATTAATGCTGCAGCCTCTTCAATATATTCTTTACGAACATTTGGTTTCGGACGATAGCTACGCACGTGATCACAAGGCGTGTAACCTTCAAAATCAAACATTTGTAACTGCGCATTTTTGGTGATATCGATCAATACCGGACCTGGTCTGCCGCTACGTGCAATGTAAAACGCTTTCGCTAATACTGCAGGAATCTCGTTGGCGTCCGTAATCTGGTAATTCCATTTCGTTACCGGCGTGGTGATGTTAATCACGTCTGTTTCCTGGAAAGCATCTGTACCTAATAAATGTGCATACACCTGACCTGTGATACAAACCATCGGCGTGCTGTCGATTTGCGCATCAGCCAAGCCTGTAACCAGGTTGGTTGCACCCGGACCGCTTGTTGCAAATACGACACCTACTTTTCCAGAAGTACGTGCATAACCTTGTCCGGCATGTGTACCACCTTGTTCATGGCGTACTAAAATATGTTTTAACTTGTCTTTGTAGTCGTATATCGCATCATAAATAGGCATGATGGCACCACCTGGATAACCAAAAATGGTATCAGTACCTTCTGCTATTAATCCTTCCAATAAAGCCACAGAACCAGAAACACTTATTGTTTTCTTCGGTTCCGTTAAGGTGTTTATATCCTCTTGTGCTGTGTTCATTGTTTTAATTTAGGTATGGGGTTCTTAAATTGATTAGTGAGTGTAGGCATCGGTTACACAGCCTTCGCTGGCATCGCTTACTTGTTTCAGGTATTTGTAAAGCACACCTCCTTTGACGGGCGGTGGTAATTGTTTCCAAACCGCTTTACGGTTTTCCATTTCTTCTTCCGTAATCTGTAGGTTTAAAGTATTGTTTACCGCATCAATAACGATGATGTCATTGTCATGTACAAAAGCGATATTTCCACCGTCCCAAGCTTCCGGAGTGATGTGACCTACCACGAAACCATGCGTACCACCAGAGAAACGACCATCAGTAATTAAGGCTACTGATTTTCCCAATCCTGCACCAATAATGGCAGAAGTAGGCTTCAACATTTCCGGCATACCAGGTGCACCTTTAGGACCTACCTGTCTGATCACGACTACATCACCTCTTTTCACTTTACCACTTTGAATTCCAGCGATCAATGATTTCTCACCATCAAATACACGCGCCGGGCCTTCAAATCTTTCTCCCTCTTTACCGGAGATTTTAGCTACTGAACCTTTTTCTGCGATGTTACCATACAACATTTGAAGGTGGCCAGTTGCTTTTAGCGGGTTGGTTACCGGAAGGATTACTTTTTGAGTATCAAAATCTAAGTCTAATGCTTGTTCCACATTTTCAGCAAGCGTTTTTCCGGTTACTGTCATACAGTCACCATGAATCAATCCTACTTTCAAAAGATACTTTAGAATGGCAGGAACACCACCGATCTCATGAACATCTTCCATTAAATAATTACCACTAGGCTTTAAATCGGCCAATACCGGTGTCGAATCACTTACCGCCTGGAAGTCGGCTAAATTCAAGGTTAATCCTACTGATTTCGCCATCGCGATTAAATGCAATACTGCATTTGTAGAACCACCCAATACCATTACCGTTACAATTGCATTGTGAAATGCTTTCTCGGTCATGATGTCTGATGGAAGGATGTTTTTCTCTAATAAAACACGGATGGCTTTACCAGCATTTAAACATTCTTCTTTCTTTTCGTCACTCAATGCAGGGTAAGAAGAGCTATAAGGTAAACTCATTCCTAAAGCTTCGATTGCCGAAGCCATAGTATTTGCAGTGTACATACCACCACAAGCGCCAGCGCCCGGGCAAGTATTGCGAATGATTCCCTGGAAATCTTCTTCCGCTAAATTTCCTGCTAACTTTTCCCCAAGGGCTTCAAAAGCAGAAACGATGTTTAATGTTTTTCCTTTATATTTTCCGGAGTGGATACTTCCACCATATACCATGATCGCAGGGCGATTTAATCTGCCCATTGCCATGATGGAACCCGGCATATTTTTATCACAACCTGGCAATGCAATTACGCCATCGTAATATTGTCCACCACAAATGGTTTCAATTGAATCTGCAATCACATCTCTGGAAACCAAAGAATAACGCATTCCATCTGTGCCATTAGACATACCGTCGCTTACACCGATGGTATTGAAGGTTAAACCGACCATTCCATTACCCCAGACACCATCTTTAACAATTTTTGCTAAATCATTTAGGTGCATGTTGCAGGTATTTCCATCATATCCCATACTTGCAATGCCGACCTGGGCTTTGTCCATATCTTCTTTGGTCAAGCCAATTCCGTATAACATGGCCTGTGCAGCAGGTTGGGTTGGATCCTGCGTGAATACTTTACTGTAGCGGTTTAATTCTGGTGATTGTGACATATTATATGATTACTTCGTAATTTTGTTTTTCTAACACTAAACATTTGTAAGTGCGTTGTATGGTGGCACCAACACTATCATTCCATCTAATGGGGAACTGATATTCATCAATCGATGCAATTCCTGCAATCTCTGTAGCAGTTCCACAGAAGAAAGCACTGTCTGCATGTTTTAAGTCGGCAACCGATAAGTGTTTTTCAATGATTTCTATATCTAGAATATGACATAGCTCAATTACCGTGGCACGGGTGATTCCTGGAAAGATGTTACCTAGTGCTGGGGTATATAATTTTCCATTTTTCTCGATAAAGATGTTCGCGCCTGGACCTTCAGCGATATTCCCGTTCGAATCTAATAATACAGCCTCATCAAATCCATTGCGTTTGGCTTCCATTGTAGCTAACGTAGCGTTTCCATCGTTGCCAGTTACTTTAGCCTCTATAGGGAAAGATTTTGTGTTCGGACGCTCATAGCTGGATACCCCAACTTTTAATTGTTCGTTGCCAGGATAGGCATCCCAATCCCAAGCACAGATCATGATAGATACCTCTGTAGCAGAAACCATCGACATGTTAGGAGCACAGTACACCAATGGACGGATGTAAGCATCTTTTAAATTATTCAATTGAAGTAATTTATAGGTTTGCTTAATTAAGTCATTTACTTCCCATGGAAAAGGCAAGTTCACCAATTCTGCAGATCTTTTTAATCTTTCGAAATGTTCTCTGGCCTTAAATACACGGGTTCCATTGTGTGTTTGATACGCCCTGATCCCCTCAAATACAGCGTAACCATAGTGAAGCGATTGCTCGTATATTTCGGCAGTCGCGTTGGCGGCTTTCTGGAACTTGCCGTCTAAGTATAACACTGTATTTGAATTGAAGTATTTCATTGGTTAAGCTCTAGGTATGGTGTTGGTACTGGTATTGGTTCATTAAAAAAGCGCCACTTGTGGGGGGCGCTTGAGTTTATTTTTATTTTTAAAATATTCTATTGCAGCGCCTTTTCCTTCTGAATTACCAGCAGAAGAATCACATTAATAATGACAATAATTAAGGCGGTGATGTTAAAGTTCATTTTATTAGTGTTTTATAAGCAGCTTGTAATTGTTGTTGCTTTATAAATCCAATTTAGGTCTTGTGATCTATACTATCAATAGCTGCATAAAAATAAATGAAAAAAAATATAATTTGTTATTTTTAGTTAAATAACAAATTTTGTATCTGAAAATTACTGGTTTTAACTTCTTTACGTGGATGGTACTATACCAAATATGAAATCGGTATTCGGTATAGGTATTATGCTTGCATTGTATTTTTGTTCATTTTCTGCCTAAAATTGGAAAATGGTCAAAAAAGTTGAAGAAAATACGACTAAAATATAAGGAGGTTGCCAAATAAAATGTGGTGGGTTTTTTGCGTCTAATTTTCGGGTTTGGGCGAATTTTTTCTGATAAAGTTAGGTTATGCTCAAGAAATAAAGATCTTGGTTCAAAAAACTGGGATATTTTAAGAGGCGCCAAATAAGATTTCGGGAATGCAGTTGGGAAAACGTTGATTTCTGCCAAAGATTTTAAAATCAACAGAAAATATGACTGATTTTTAATCAATGAACAGAATAAAATAATGGTCTTGATTTTGCTCAATCTACTTCAGGGAGTGTAAGAACTAGCCGGATGGCTGTTGGCTGCGTATGTGGTCATGATAGCAAGCAAGCAAGCAAGCAAGCAAGCAAGCAAGCAAGCAAGCAAGCAAGCAAGCAACTTATTTAGGGAAAAGGAGAGAAGAACTGTAAAGAATACATTCTACTTAAAAATTAGGGCAAAAAAAAAGGATGTCGTTTCGGACATCCTTTTTTTATTATGCTTTAAATATTAAGCAACCCCTTCGGCTAGAACAATAATCTTATTTTTCAAAACCTCTACTACGCCACCTTTAATATTAAAGGTTTCATTGCCTGTTGTGGTTTTAACAATTACTGGACCGTCTTCTAAGGTTGAGATAATAGGAGCATGGTCATGCAAAATTTGAAATGAACCCATGGTACCTGGTACAGTAACAGCTGTTACTTCGCCTTCAAAGACTTTTTTATCTGGTGTTAATATTTCTAGTGTCATATTCAAAGTGTATGCGCTTTAATTAAGCGTTTGCTTCAGCTAATAGTTTTTTACCTTTTTCGATTGCATCTTCGATACCACCTACTAAGTTAAATGCAGCCTCTGGATATTCATCAACTTCACCATCCATAATCATGTTAAATGCTTTGATGGTATCTTTAATGTCAACCAACACACCTTTTAAGCCTGTAAACTGCTCAGCTACGTGGAATGGTTGAGATAAGAAACGTTGAACACGACGTGCACGGTGAACGATTAATTTATCTTCTTCAGATAATTCGTCCATACCTAAGATCGCGATGATATCTTGTAACTCTTTGTAACGTTGTAAGATTTCTTTCACACGTTGTGCAGTGTTATAGTGTTCGTCACCTAATACCGCTGGAGATAAGATTCTTGAAGTTGAATCCAATGGATCCACTGCAGGATAAATACCTAGCTCAGAGATTTTACGAGACAATACTGTAGTTGCATCTAAGTGGGCAAACGTTGTAGCCGGAGCTGGATCCGTTAAATCATCCGCAGGTACATAAACAGCCTGTACAGATGTAATTGATCCACGTTTAGTTGAAGTAATACGTTCCTGCATTAATCCCATCTCTGTTGCCAAAGTTGGTTGGTAACCTACCGCAGAAGGCATACGACCTAAAAGTGCCGATACTTCAGAACCTGCCTGAGTGAAACGGAAGATGTTATCAACGAAGAAAAGGATGTCTTTTCCAGCGCCTTCGCCATCACCATCACGGAAGTATTCTGCAACTGTTAATCCTGATAAAGCTACACGAGCACGAGCTCCTGGAGGTTCGTTCATTTGACCGAATACCAATGTTGCTTTAGAATCTTTTAGTTTTTCAGTGTCAACTTTGCTTAAATCCCATCCGCCTTTTTCCATCGAATGAAGGAATTCTTCACCATAGTTGATTACACCAGATTCGATAAACTCACGTAAAAGGTCATTACCTTCACGTGTACGCTCACCTACACCAGCAAATACTGATAAACCTGCATACGCTTTCGCGATGTTGTTTACCAACTCCATGATCAATACTGTTTTACCAACACCAGCACCACCGAATAAACCGATCTTACCACCTTTAGCGTAAGGCTCTAATAAATCGATTACTTTGATACCAGTAAATAGTACTTCTGATTCAGTTGATAGCTCGTCAAATTTTGGCGGAGCATTGTGGATTGGTCTACCGTTAGTTTTATCAATCGTGTTGATACCATCGATAGCATCACCAACAACATTGAATAGACGACCTTTAATCTGATCACCAACAGGCATTTTGATAGGTGCGCCAGTATCTACTGCTTTCATGCCACGAACTAAACCGTCGGTTGAGTCCATTGCAATTGCACGTACGCGGTCTTCACCAAGATGTTGTTGAACTTCTAAAACGACCTTTTGACCGTTTTCTTTTTCAATCTCTAATGCAGAGAAAATTTGAGGTAAATGAGCATCGTCAGCAAAACTCACGTCAACTACCGGTCCTATAATCTGCGCTATTTTTCCAATGTTAGGCATATATTGTTTTGGGTAAAATTATAAATATCAAAATGTTAAAGGCCGTTTTTAGAGCCCACAATTCGGTTTGCAAAGTTAAGATTTTTCAACATAAATTGCATATATAAATAAAAAGTTTTTCCACAGTTTTTAAATCAATATTTTAGCCGGTATAAAACAAGGTACGAACAAGCCCTTTTTGACGTTAAAAAGAGAGTTTTTGACCTGCTAGATTCATCCTAAGGAAATAGAAAATATTCATGAAAACAATACTGGTAACGGGTAGCAATGGCCTTCTAGGGCAGAAAATCACGGAAAGAGTGCTCTTAACAAAACAATTTAACCTGATCGCGACTGCAAAAGGAGAGAACCGCTATCCAATTAAGGAAGGTTATGTTTATGCGGAAATGGATATTCTGAATGCATCGAATGTCAAAGAGATTGTTGCAAAATATAGACCCGATGCGATCATTCATACGGCAGCAATGACCAATGTGGATACTTGTGAAGCTCAAAAAGAGCAAGCTTATGCGCTAAATGTGAAAGCAGTGGAGACACTTATTGATGTTTGTGAGCAGTATGATGTTCAGTTGGTTCATTTGTCAACCGATTTTGTCTTTGATGGTAAAAATGGCCCGTACGACGAGGAGGCGCCGACTTGCCCGGTAAGTTACTACGGTCAGACTAAAGTCGAGGCAGAAGAAGCGTTGAAACAGTCTGAAATTAAATGGGCAGTGTTGAGGACTATTATAGTATATGGTATTGTAAGTGACATGAGTCGGAGCAATATTGTATTATGGGCAAAAGGTGCTTTAGAAAAAGGAGAACCTATTCAGGTAGTCAACGACCAATGGCGCATGCCAACCCTTGCAGAAGATTTGGCAGACTGCTGTTTACTTGCGGTAGCCAAAAATGCGCAAGGCATATATAGTGCTTCAGGAAAAGATATGATGAGCATCTCAGAATTGGTCGCTAAAGTGGCTGATTTCTGGAGCCTGGATAAAAGTCTGATTAAGGAGATCTCTGCCGAAACATTAAATCAAACCGCTAAGCGTCCGCAGAGAACGGGATTTATACTAGATAAAACCATCCATGACCTGGGCTATGCCCCGCATAGCTTTGAACAAGGCCTGGAAATATTAAATCAACAATTACTAGCTACAGAAACCGTTTAAATTCTAATATATATACTATGGCATTACAAGTTGGCGATCAAGCCCCGGATTTTAAGTTATTCAGCTCTGAACTGAAAGAAGTATCCTTATCTGACTATAAAGGAAAGAAATTAGTAATCCATTTCTTCCCATTGGCATTTACAGGTGTTTGCACTGCACAGTTGTGCACGATGAGAGATAGCTTTGGCTATTATGAAGGTATGAATGCAGATGTGGTAGGTATCTCTGTAGATTCTCCTTTTACCCTGGCTAAATTTAAGGAAGATCAAAGCTACCAGTTTCCTTTACTTTCTGATTTTAACAAAGAAGTGTCGCAAGCTTACGGTGCTTTTTATGAAGATTTCGCATTTAATATGAAAGGAATATCAAAAAGAGCAGCTTTTGTGATCAATGAAGAAGGAAAAATTATTCATGCAGAAGTTTTAGAAGATGCTGGTAATATGCCTGATTTTGACGCAATTAAACGCTCAATTGAAGCTTAATCGCAGTTTTTAAGGAGTAGTGTTTGAAATTTATTTTAAATAAAGTTTGTATTTTCAATTTCAAACACTACTTTTGCAGTCCAATAACGAAACAACGTTTGAAGGAAATGCATTTGTAGCTCAATTGGATAGAGCATCTCACTACGGATGAGAAGGTTTGGGGTTCGAATCCCTACAAGTGCACGAAAAACCTTAGAGAAATCTAAGGTTTTTTTTGTTGATCTTTTCGATTTTAGGTTTCCTAACCGACATCGATACAACGCAAATGAAAAATGCATTTGTAGCTCAATTGGATAGAGCATCTCACTACGGATGAGAAGGTTTGGGGTTCGAATCCCTACAAGTGCACCACAGAAAGAGGGAATTTCAGCAATGAGATTCCCTCTTTTTTTTATTCATTTATCTGATATTCAGATTGTTGCAATTTTTTCGTATTTGCTGATTTTTGAACGCTAAAATCTTAGCGTTTTTAGAAATTTTTAAGTATTATTTTATTTAATACACTGATATATAGGTCTTTGATTCATTTTTTTTAATCAAAATTCTAAAAAAGGGTTCGATATCCGGAAGGGTGAGTTAAAGAGAGTCGAACCAAAGCAATATATCCCTAGTAGAGTAAAATTGTCAATTTAATAAAAAACAGTTAATAGCGGGCGATTAGACACTGATTTTAGAAATTTTTATCCCCAGTAAAGTAATTCATTTTTTAGCTATGGATGACCAGCTCTGCAAATCTCTCTAGGAAAAATATAACATTTTGAGCATTCCTAGATTCAATATTTCGGTTATTATTGCTTTCAAACCTTATGATTTCTTCACATTCTTTCGAGTAAACAAATTCTTCTACTGAATTTGAATCGGAAATTGCTTGGATTTCATTAGTAGTATCCAAATTTTCA
>NZ_WNXC01000012.1 GCF_014172405.1 Pedobacter gandavensis
ATAAAATCTGGCAGAAATAATTTCAGTAATGATGCAGTACTTGATGGCATAAATATTAAACTGGATAAAAATACAAAGCTATATTTTTATCACCTCCTCCACAAGTTTTGGGATTGATCCAAATGAAGCCATTAAACTAGCAAAGAAAAACAAAACCATCTTCCGTGGGGAGGTG
The DNA here is from genome assembly GCF_014172405.1 of Pedobacter gandavensis. Taxonomy (GTDB): domain Bacteria; phylum Bacteroidota; class Bacteroidia; order Sphingobacteriales; family Sphingobacteriaceae; genus Pedobacter; species Pedobacter gandavensis. The sequence goes on from NZ_WNXC01000012.1 coordinate 176, forward strand.
CTTTGCAATGGAGATACACTTAAACAATTGCTGGCCAGAAGTAGATATTTACTGTTCAAACACCACAATAAATGGACCCAGGCTCAGAAGAACCGGGCGGAACTGCTCTTTGAGCGGTATCCAGAGTTAAACAAGGCATATAAATTATCCCTAAGACTAGGCGAAATCTTTAAAGTATGTAAAAGTAAGGAACAGGCATTTAAACGGCTGGCATTATGGTATAATGATGTAGAAGATTCCGCAATAGAAACATTCAGAACTGTCCCCAGACCTATACAGGTACATTAATTATCTATTCTAAACTTCTTCACTAACAGATCTACAAATGCATCTGCGGAATCATTCAATGCAAAGGTGAAAGCATTCAGGGCAACTTCCAGGGGAGTTAGGGATGTTAAATTTTTCCTATTCAGGCTATCTAAAATCTATGCTTAAATCTCATTCCCCCAAGAATTCCGCTTGATCCTAGAAAAATGGTTTGGATTTATGGAAATTTCCTGTTTTGAAATAAAAAATCCCGTTTCTTTGTGAGAAACGGGATTTTTTTGGTAATCTACCGACTTGTAGATTTGTGCTCCCGAGACTGGGCTCGAACCAGTGACCCTCTGATTAACAGTCAGATGCTCTAACCAGCTGAGCTACTCGGGAATCCTTCGATTCAGAGATTATTAGTGTTTTTGAAAACTTAAATAATTCCCTTTTTTTCGGTGTGCAATATTAGGAGTTTTTCCCCACTTATAAAAGGAGTAAGGCGATTTTTTTTTAGATTTTAAATTAAGGCCCTAATTTAGTGTGAATTAAAATTCAATTTTTTTTTTAGAAAACGAACGAAAAGAGGCTGAACGCCATTAAATGGATAAAATCAAAGTAATTTAAAGGTAAAATCAAGGACAGTTCCATGGTATTTCTTTGATGCTAATGCCTGTTGCTGTACATTTGTATCGATTAACGAATTAAAGATAGAAAATATGTATCCTGAATATTTAGTAGAACCAATGCGTGCAGAACTTACTAAAGTAGGTTTCGAAGAGATGAAAACTGCAGCTGATGTAGACAGTGCCATCACCGCTGAGGGTACTGTGTTTGTAGTAGTAAACTCTGTTTGTGGTTGTGCAGCAGCAAATGCTCGTCCAGCAGCAAGATTAGCAGCAGCAAATGAGAAACACCCTGATAAATTGATTACCGTATTTGCAGGTATGGAAAAAGAAGCAGTAGATAGAGCTAGAGGTTATATGATGCCTTTCCCTCCATCTTCTCCATCAATGGCTTTATTCAAAGATGGTAAACTGGTTCACATGATTGAACGTCACCAAATCGAAGGCAGACCAGCACAAATGATCGCTGACAGTCTAATTGGTGCTTTTGAACAATACTGCTAATCGCAACAAAAAAGAGCGATAAAAATATAATAAAACAAGGGCTGGTTTGATGAAAACCAGCCCTTGTTTTATTACATAATATTTAATCCTCATTTCCCGAAAGTTATTTTCCGCCGCTAGGGGGAATTGATTTAAAAATCCTTATTCAGTAATTTTTCCAGCTCTCCGAAAGAGACATTCATTCTTACCCTTCCTTGTTTCGCATAGGCGATTTCGCCGGTTTCTTCAGAAATGATGACTGCTACGGCATCCGTGGTTTCTGAAACACCAATCCCAGCTCTATGGCGTAATCCAAATTGTGGAGGCAGTTTATCATTATCAGTGAGTGGTAAAATACAACTGGCACTTTTGATCTTATTTTCTGCAATGACCACTGCACCATCGTGTAGTGGACTATATTTTTGAAAGATACTTTCCAATAATCTTTTTGATATTCTAGAATCAATCACCTCACAGCTATTGGCGAAAAGCTGGTCGTCATAGAACTTGACAAATACAATTAAAGCACCTGTTCTTGATTTTTTCATGCTTTTACAAGCATCAATGATTGGTTTTATGCGGACCAAATTGTCCCTTTCAATGTTTTTGCTGCCGAAAAGATAACCCCACCATGCTTTGTTCTGCTGAAGAAAGGTGTTTTTCCCAATCAAAAGGAGGAAACGCCGGATTTCTGGCTGAAAGATTACAATCAAGGCGATGATTCCTACACTCATAAACTTATTGATGATGGTAGAGAGTAACCTCATGTTGAGCTGTTCTACTGCAAACCAGATGATCAGAATGATCAACATTCCCAGCAGTAAATTGACTGCCAGTGTGTTTTTAATCAGGTTGTAAATATAGTAGATGAGCAGTGCAACAAATATTATGTCCACCACATCTGTTAATGATACTCTTAGAAAATCGAAGTCAAATCCTTTCATTATGCCCAAGTTAGGTATTTTTTGATATTTATGTGAGCTGCATTCTAATGCGTTCTGGTTTTCTCTACCAAGGCAATGCATTCTGCTGCAGCTTTCACATCATGGACTCTAAGGATTCCTGCACCCTTCATCAAAGCAATGGTATTCAGTATGGTGGTTCCGTTTAAGGCATGTTGGGGATCATTCCCTAAAAAGTTATAGATCATCGATTTTCGTGAGAAGCCAACTAATAATGGCAATTCAAAAATATCAAGATCTTCTAGCTGGTTGAGCAATTGGTAATTTTCATCAGTTGTCTTTGCAAAACCAAAGCCTGGATCAAGGATAATATCTTTTAGCCCTAATTTCCTTAGTGTAGCTATTTTTTCAGAGAAGTAATCAATCAGGTTTAGAGCGATATTCGAATAGCCAGTTTGCTGCTGCATATTCTGTGGCGTACCCCGCATGTGCATTAGAATATATGGAACCTGTAAATCTGCTGCCGTTTGGAACATCTCTTCGTCTAATTCTCCTCCGGAAATGTCGTTGATCAGGTGTGCTCCGGCACCAATACTTTCCCTGGCTACTTTCGCCCGGAAAGTGTCTATGGAAAGCCAGGCTTCAGGGAATTTTTTACTAATGATTTCTACCATGGGCACCATCCGACTCAATTCTTCCTCAGTGCTTACTTCCGCAGCACCAGGGCGTGAAGAATAAGCACCAATATCTATGAACTTAGCGCCCTCATTTAGAAATGTTTCCGTTCGCCTCAACGCGTCATCAACATTGTCAACTCTGCTGTTGTTATAAAATGAATCCGGAGTGAGATTGAGGATTACCATCACTGTCGGCTTGCTGATATCTACAAGCCTGCCTTGCAGGTTTAGTGTGGTTTTTGGGTTTAAAAATGTATCTTTAGCCATCGTAGAAAGCAAAAATACGGTATTTAAATAGCTTTAAACTAAATATTTTAATTGTTTTGGCAACAAACACATCTCAAGAATTCGACTCAGTAATTGCGGTTTGTAAATCGCTTTTTATAAAGAAAACAAAGGACTATGGGACGGCATGGCGCATACTAAGGCCATCTTCTATTACCGATCAGATTTTCATTAAGGCACAACGTATCCGTACGCTGGAGGAAAAAAAGGTCTCCATGGTAGATGAAGGAATTATTCCCGAATATATCGGTATCATTAATTATTGTGTGATGGGGATGCTACAGCTGGAATTTGCTGATGGTGATTCCTACGATCTACCACTGGAACAAGTGGAACGGCTTTATGATGAAAAGGTAAAGCTCACCAAAGAATTGATGTTCGCAAAAAATCATGATTATGGGGAGGCCTGGAGAGATTTACGCATCAGCTCCTTAACCGACCTGATCCTGATGAAAATTTTAAGAGTAAAGCAGATTGAAGACAATGCTGGTCAAACATTGGCCTCGGAAGGGGTGGATGCCAACTACCAGGATATGCTCAATTATTCTGTTTTTGCATTGATAAAACTAGGACTGAAATAATGAAGAAAATTGCCTTAAATTTTGCCAGAATATTTGTTGGAGTCCTATTTATATTCTCTGGACTAATTAAAGCGAATGACCCGTTGGGCTTCGGTTATAAGTTGCAGGAATATTTTGAAGTTTTTCACCTGCCTTTTTTAAGTGGTATCGCTACTGGAATTGCCATTTTACTATGTGTGATGGAAATCGTACTGGGGGCATTGCTACTTTTTGGCTTTTGGGCTAAAAGGGTGACTTCTGGCCTATTGGCAGTCATTATTTTCTTTACCTTCCTAACTTTTGTATCGGCATTTTTCAAAGTAGTGACTTCTTGTGGTTGTTTTGGAGATGCAATTCCTTTAACACCGTGGCAGTCTTTCTCCAAAGATTTACTACTTCTGATATTAATCGTTTATCTTTTCATCAATAGGAATTTAATTCAGCCAATCACCACTAACCGTAGCTGGCAAAGTGCCTCGCTGGCTATTGTGCTTTGTGCTTCGCTGATGTTCAGCCAATATACCTACAGCAGACTGCCAATCTTAGATTTCCTGCCTTATAAAGTAGGTGCGAATATTCCAGCACTTATGGCTACGCCTCCGGGAGCTGAACCTGATGAATTCTTAATCATGTACAATCTGAGCAATAAGAAAACAAAAGAGAAAAAGGTGATGAGTGATAAAGATTACCTGAAAACGGAAATCTGGAAAGATGAAAATTGGGAGATCGTTGGAACTCCTGAAAAGAAATTGATCAAAAAAGGTTACGAACCAAAGATCAAAGATTTGTTAATCAGCGACGCTTCTGGTACAGATTACACAAAAGAACTGATAGAAAACCCTTATTATAACTTGATTTATGTGGCTTACAACCTAAAAGATACCGATGAAGAGGGGATGGCCAGGTTGAATGCGTTGGCACTGAATGCCGCAGAACAATTTAACATCAGAACGGTACTGCTAACTTCTAATTCTGCACAGGATGCCCAAGTTTTTAGTAAAAAAATGAAACTGTTTACGGAAGTTTTTTATGCGGATGCAGTTCCTTTAAAAAGTATGGTGAGAGCTAATCCCGGGGTATTATTACTTAAAAATGGAGTCATTATCGACAAATGGCATTACAATGCGGTACCTTCATTTGAGGTGCTTTCCGAAAAATATTTCAGTAAATAAGCGATGCTTTCCTACGCCCTCAAGAAGTTTTTATATGGACTGGCGGTTATGCTGGGCGTGTTGATCGTGGTGTTTTTACTGTTTAATGTGTTGCCAGGTGATCCAGCAAGAATGACAATGGGGCAGCGGTCCGATGTACAGTCACTGGAAGCCGTACGCAAAGAATTTGGTCTGGATAAGTCCAGGCCAGTTCAATTTTTTCTATACCTGAATGACCTTTCTCCCCTAAGTATCCATACCAATACTGCCGAAAATAAAGCAAAGTATCATGATGTGAAATTACTGGCTCTTGGAAAGGAGGTGGTCGTTTTAAAATGGCCTTACCTTCGCAGATCCTATCAAACAAAGAGAGAGGTGACCAGTATCTTAAGAGAAACCGTTCCCAATACTTTTGTATTGGCGCTGTCAGCCATGGTTTTCGCTACCGTTATAGGTGTTTTTCTAGGTGTGGTTTCTGCTGTAAACAAAGATACCTGGATCGATAAAGCAGCAAATTCATTTGCCATACTGGGGATTTCTGCGCCTTCTTTTTTTGCAGGAATCATCATTGCCTGGTTGTTCGGTTTCGTATGGAGCGACTATACGGGTTTAAATATGTCGGGGAGCTTGTATAGCTATGATCCCTTCAAGGGAGAGATTATGACCTTGAAAAATCTTTGGTTGCCAATGATTACCCTGGGATTAAGGCCGCTCGCGATTATTGTACAGCTAACCCGGAGCGCAATGTTGGATGTTTTGGCCCAGGACTACATCAGGACTGCCAAAGCGAAAGGATTAAGTAGAAATGCGATCATTTACAAACACGCGCTTAAAAACGCTTTAAATCCAGTCATCACTGCAATCTCCGGTTGGTTTGCAGGCTTATTGGCTGGTTCTTTTTTTGTAGAATATATCTTTGGATACAATGGATTGGGGAAGGCTACCGTTAGCGCATTGGAAATGTCAGATTTTCCGGTTGTAATGGGCTCAATTCTTTTTATTGCCTTTATATTTGTGTTGATCAATATTCTGGTAGACTTATTATACGCCGTTATTGACCCTAGAATTAAACTTGCTGAGTAAAAATGAAAATATTTCTGATTGGATTTATGGGCTGTGGTAAAAGTACGTTGGGTAGAAAACTGGCGACTAAATTGGGGTATGATTTTATTGACCTGGATCACCAGATTGAAATGCTTGCCGGAATGCCTATAGGTGAATTTTTCGCTGCTAAGGGAGAGCCTGCCTTCAGGGTATTTGAAAGTAAAACGTTAAAAGAGTTCAATTACCCAGATAATTGTGTGGTAGCTACAGGTGGGGGAGCTCCCTGTTATTTTGACAACATGCAGTGGATCAATGAAAATGGACTTTCTGTATATATCGAAATGCCTCCCACTGCACTTGCGAAACGTCTGGAAGGCGGTAAGGATAAGCGTCCCTTGTTAAAAGATATGAACGAAGATGAGCTGATCGCGTTCATTGCTGCTAAACTGGAAGAACGTAATCCTTTCTATCAACAAGCCAATCAGATTGTTAATGGCATCAGCCTGACGCCTGATGCCCTAAGAGTATTGGTTCTATCTGACGTTTAAAGGTCTTCTTTCTCAAATTGTTCTTCAATGTATTTAATATGGGTTTTTCCATGTGGTGCCGGATTTCCATCTTCGTCCACATTTACAAATACCATTTTATCGATGGTCAGGATACTTTTTCTGGTGATCTTATTACGCACTTCACAGCGCATCGTTAAAGAGGTATGCCCAAAGTCGGTGGCGGTAATGCCCATCTCTATTATGTCGCCCTGTTTAGCCGAACTGACAAAATTGATTTCCGAAATGTATTTTGTAACGACTCTCGGATTACCCAATTGTACAATCGCATAGATCGCTGCCTCTTCATCGATCCAACGGAGCAAGCTCCCGCCAAACAAAGTCCCATTGGGATTTAGGTCTTCTGGTTTTACCCATTTTCTAGTGTGAAAATTCATAAGCCTTATTTTGTTCAAAACTAATCATTTAAGCATCATGAATCTCAGATTTAATCCAGTAGAATTTTAGTCTAAACTCCGATGCTTTTTCTTCATTTGATAGTCTACGGAGAATGGGCCTGAACCAATTACCCAGAATAAGATCAACAACATCAAGACAATGATGGAAAGCCATAATTCTGAATTTAGAAAAGAGAATCCCCGGGATAAATTCACGAAAAATACCGCACCCAACAGAATTGGAATCTGAATGACTACTGCAAACCTGGTCAACAGGCCAAGTACGATAAATAAGCCCCCTACCAGATGAGCAAATCCAACAATATGTACCAGCAAACTCGCCATCATCCCCGAAAAACTATACACATTGTTTTGTAAGAGTAGATCTTGTAAGGATGCCGTATTGCCCACAATGGCAATGCCCTTGCCAAATATCAACACACCTAACATAATGCGTACTGCATCCAGCCATTTGGCATGATGCAGGTCTCCCCAGTGTTCAATCTTTTGAATAACAGTCATGATATACCTCCTTGTTTTTAAAAATTGCTAATTGAAGTTAAGGAAAATAAACTAGATTACCAAGGGAGATTCTGTGGTAATTTACTGTTTTTCAGTGCTTTATTTGTATTCCTGATTTGAGTATCCAATAGCTAAAAATCAAAGGAGACTAAATGTGCTAAAATCTTTTTTTTGCACTAATTCTGTTTTTTTATTGCCTTATTTTTTGATAAAATATTGAATTTCATTGTTTTATAAGTTTTAAAATAATTTTCCATGTCACCACTTCGACAGGTTTTGTAGTTTATATTTGCCATGTATGAATTAAAATATAATCCCCTATTATCTTGAGATTCTAATACATTAATCAACGTTCTCAAATTTTTGTTGATTTGCCGTTTTGCAATTTGTGCGTTAATACAAAACGGGTTATTAGAACGCATATTAATAACATTCAATATGTCCCCCCTATATTGAATTATCCCTCTTCATGGCATTCGGTAGGAATGCCATGAAGTTATTTTTTAACTCTTTTTCAATTTCTATCTATTTATGATCTCTTTATAACAATTAAAATATAAATATACCTGAATGAAAATCAGTCGTTTGATGCTTCAAAGCTTGTTTTTGTATAATTTTACTTGTTACTTTAACTAAATAAATAATTTATTATTATTATTTTTCCAGTGAATTCAATGTGATTTTAAATATAATTCCTTTTTATTGCATGGTTTTTGTAATTGTGTTTAATGTTTATTTATTGTATTAAAATATTATTCTATACCATACGTTTTAGCTATTTTCCATTTGTCCTTTACAAGAATTCCCCATTGATATGGTAAAAAAAGAACCTACAGAAGCAATTAAAAGCCGTTTATTGACGGAACGTAAGCTGATTGATGCCGTTGGTGCGATCATTAAGGCCAAAGGTTACCGCGCATTGGGCGTTAATGAAATCGCCAGAGAGGCTAAAGTTACGAAGAAGTTGATCTACAGGTATTTTGAAAATGTAGACCGTCTGATTGAAACCTATGTGATTGAAAAAGATTATTGGTTATCCTATAAGAAAAACATCTCCAATGACATTGAAGGGATCAATAAAAAGAGCGCCTTAGTAGATACGATATCCTCACTTCTTGAAAAACAGTTTGAGTATTTTTGGAATGAAGAAGAGATGCAAAAAATCATATTATGGGAGATTTCTGAAAGAACTGTTTTACTAGATAGCATGTGCAAAGTAAGGGCAGAGCAGGGGGATATATTATTGGAGATGTCAGATCCTTATTTCAAAAATTCTCCGGTAAGTTTAAGAGGGGTCTCCGCCCTGTTGGTTTCTGGAATTTATTATATGGTGCTCCATGCCAAGAAGAATGACAGTACCATCTGTGGATTGGATATCAATTCGGCAGAAGGAAGAGCTGAAGTGCAAAAATCTATCCGCCACATTGTAGAATGGGCATTCCAGGCAGGTAAAGCTAAAAACAAAATTATTTAAAAGACTCAAACTGCGGTTGTAGAATTGCTGAAAAGGTAGTTCTTGGCGGCAGGTTCAAGTAAGGATAAGTCACCTTAGATAAATATAACCCTTGCGGATGTGCAGGGGTAATGAGTCGAGGTGTTTCTTTATTGATCAAATAATGCTCAAATTCATCTAAACTCAATTCCCCTTTTCCGATTTTTAGTAACTGGCCCATAATGATCCGGATCATTTTGCCGAGAAAGCGATTAGAAGAGATTTGAAAACGTAAACGATCTCCACTGCTATCTACGGTTAGTCCAGCCGACATTACATTACAGATCGTATGCTCATACTTGTCCGGACTGGTACAAAAACCTCGGTAGTCTTTGTAGAGCGGTAGTAATGCTGCGGCCTTTTTCATTTGATCAAATTGTAAATCCTCTAACAAATAAAAAGCACTAAGTCCATTTAAGAAAGGACTTTTGTACGTATGGATAAAATAATCATAGCTACGTTGGACAGCATCAAAACGTGCATGCGGTAAACCTTCCATAGGAATGATGTCAAAAACAGCAATGCTGGCCGGTAATAGTTTGTTTAGCCTAAACATCAAATCAAAATCCCAAGGCTGCTCAATGTCCATGTGAAAAAAGAATTGACTGGCATGAACGTGGGCATCTGTACGCCCGCAGCCATTGATAAAAACCGGTGTCTTTAGAATTTTCGTTAGTGCATTTTCTAAAACGCCCTGAACGTTCATGACTCCGGGTTGCTTTTGCCAGCCATTAAAATGAAGGCCATGGTAGCCTATATGTACGAAATACCTCAATGTCTTATCTTCTTGCTCTCTTGTTTAACTCTTCTATTGGCATGTTCATCATTCTTCCAATCGGCTGTTTACCTCTATAGGTAATCACTCTTAACATGGTTGCGTCTTTTGGTGGCGTTAATTTTTCCGTATACTTCGGATAAAAACGGTCCGGAAAAGAATTGTCAAAACTGTAATAAATATCCAATCCGGTTATTTCTGTACTTAATTCAATAATCAGCTGTTTATCGGCAGACCTGCTCACTTTAAAGATCGGATCATAAACACTAGGTGCGTATTTAGTTTCCGCAATATCCAACCGTTGAAAATGATGCTCTACTCTTCCAAAAAAGTTTTCCCAGTTTTTCTTTTCTTTAGGCGACCAAACGGATTCAGCAATGGCCATTCCCCTCGGCCAGGTCATATATTCTGCCTGACGAATATTGGTAACTTGCTCTGTCCATAGGTTAGCCTGTCCACCTTTAATATATTTTGGATCTACGCCAGCAGGGATTGGATCAAATTCGTAAGCTTTACTTAAACGAAGGGAAGCATATACTCTCGGTTCTGTAATCTGATCAGCCTGCATATAATCCAGGTAGGCATAGGTAGTCGGGCTCATTACTACTTCATGTTTTTTAAGGGCGGCATCGGTTCCGTATTTCATCCCTCTCCAGCTCATCACTGCTGCGCTTGGAGGTAAATCACCATCCATGATCTCATCCCAGCCCATGAATTTTTTACCTTTAGATTCAACAATTTCCTGTACACGTTTCTCAAAATAGCCTTGTACCTGGTGCATGTTTTTTAATCCTTCTTTTTGCATCAGTGCTTTAATTGCATCGCTTTTCTGCCAGAAATTAAATGGCGCCTCATCTCCACCCATGTGAATGTATTCGAATGGGAAAAGTGCAGCAACTTGTGTGATTACCGTATCTAAAAAGCTGTATACTTTTTCATTTGCCGGACAAAGGGTATTGTCAACCAATGCAGTTGGTGGCGCTCCTCTGGACCAGTCCATGATTTTTTCGCCGGAGCGAACACGGTAGTTCTCTGCGCCTGGGGTACATGAAAGCTCCGGATAGGAAGCAATAGCAGCTAAACTATGTCCTGGGACATCAATCTCTGGCATGATGTTCACAAATCGATCCTGTGCATATTGAATCAATTCTTTTAAATCTTCTTGAGTATAAAAACCGCCATAAGTACGGGGTTCATCCGCTGTAGGTGGTGTGAAATTTCCAAATTCTCCGGTTTTCTTTACACTCCATGCACCAACTGAAGTTAGTTTAGGATAGCCCTTGATTTCTATTCTCCAACCTTCATCATCGGTGAGGTGTAAATGAAGCAGATTGTATTTGTAGCGAACCATCGCATTGATATATTGCTTAACCTCCTCTTTTGTGAAGAAATGACGCGCAACATCCAGCATTAACCCTCTCCAGCCTACACGCGGATAATCAATGATTTCTACGCTTGGAGCTGACCAGCGGATATGCTCCACCAGTTCTTTACTTTCTATTTCTTTAGGGAATAGCTGTACCAAACTTTGTGCGCCATAATATAGCCCGGCGGGTTTGTTGGCCCTAATCAGAATTTGATTAGGTTTCACAGTCAATTGATAACCTTCAGCTCCTAAAATTGGATTGTGTTTGTCGTTTAAAATTAGCCTGATTTGAGCATGATCCCCAATATGTCCGCTTACTATAGATACATAATTTCCGGTAGGAATTGATAACCGTTCCTGTAAAAAGCTGGTCACCTGTTTCATTTCCACATTTGCCGGCGACTGGATCGTTACGTTTTTGGGTAAAATGAAATGCCCATCCTGTTTGATCACAGAAACGGGTTCCGGAATGATGGCAATTTCGGTCGGAAGTGGGGCGGATGGTAACAACTCAACAGCATTTGTACTGAAAGGTGCCTGGCTAAAACCAGCAGCGCTGATCAGACTGCAAAATGCAAACAGGAATAATCTTTTCATAGCAGAGGGTAGGCGTATTTTTTGTTTAAAAACTGTCGCAATTTATCAATAAAATGGCAGATAATCGGGAGTCATACTACTTTAAAGCATCGAGTACCTTGAATAGCTTTTTACTAATACCCGTTCCTGAGTAGTTATTGATATTGATGACAATAACATATTTGTTTCCCGATTTATCGGTATGATAGCCGGCATAGGCTGAAACATCGGCAATGCTTCCACTTTTTAGTTTCATACCATTGTTATCTGGAAGTGATTTGTAAAAGTCCGGAAACCAGGATTCTTTTTGCGATTGAAATAGTATTTCAGCCATCGCCATTGGCGTAACTCTGATCGCTGGTGATAACCCACTGCCATCGGTAATGTTCAAAGAATGTCTATCTATTCCTTTTTCCGCCCAGAAATTGATTTCTGTTTGTGAGCCGTTCAGCGTAGTAGGTAACTTTCCTGATTTCCATGCCAAAGTTTTTAACAAGTGCTCTCCGTATAAATTCACACTTTTTTTATTGAACCAATAGACGATTTCTGATAAAGTAGGGGAGTTAATCGTAATCAGTTTCTGCTGAATGGTAGGTACTGACTGCTGATCTACCGCTAGCAATCTGGCGGTAGTAGGGGAAAGTTGTGTCGCAATGCCGATACGGCTTAGCGTGTCCTGTAAACGGTAAGCTGCATCAAAGGCAGGATTTGGGACCGCTGTTGAAACACCTGGCTTGGAAATCCCTAGCGCCCAGGTTCCACGAAGGTAGGCAATGCTGGCATCAGGAGGGAGGTAAGAATACGCATGATCCCCACTGCCTTCTGGTCCGGCGATCAACTCATTCATGATTTTAAGATAAGGCATTTCCGGAACCACTTTTAGAATGGATACCGATTTATCTGCGTTGTTGTTAGCTTTTAGATGAATGTCAAATTGGTTCTCGCGCCAGCTGAGTGCCGAAGGACCGGCGCCATAATAGTTTCCTATATCCTGCCAGATCCAACCATCAGGCGTACTTTGAGTACCCCAAATACTGTCGTCTCCGATAATTTTACCTTCAATTTTTTTAATGCCTGCGCGCTGAATAGCAGTTACCCATTGTTGCAGGATGTAGTTTTCTTTGGTGCTTTCGTAGCGCCAAGAGCCTAATGTCGGATCTCCGCCACCCACGATAATCAGGTCGCCTTGTAAAGTGCCATCCGGACTAATTTTACCACTATAAGCAAGCGTGGTCTGGTATTGAAAATCTTTGCCCAACATATGGAATGCTGTTGCGGAAGTAATGGTCTTTAACGTAGAAGCTGTAGCCAGCCCGACCTCTTCATTTTTACCCAGCAATAGTTTTCCGGTGTTCGCATCTAATACGCAAAGACCAATGATTGCATGTTTTGCCTGGCTATCGTCTTTTAGTACCTGATACGCTTGTTCCAGTTTTTCTACCGGACTTTGTGCATTTGCAAATTGTTGTAAAAGGATCAGGGATAACAGTGCAGTTTTTCTGACAATATTCATGGAAAGAGAATTAAAAGACTAAATAGCCATTAACGAAAAATTGAGGTACAGATTGCCTTTTAAAGCGCTCCATACCTCAATCATTTTTTATAGAAGGAGAATTAAACCAGGTCTTTACTTACCAGGTATTCTGCAATCTGAACAGCATTGGTTGCTGCACCTTTACGAAGGTTATCTGCAACGATCCAAAGGTTTACTGAATTCGGCATAGATTCATCACGTCTGATTCTTCCAACAAATACCTCATCTCTCTCATGAGCATCTTTAGGCATTGGATATTTCAGGTTGGCAATGTCATCAACTACAACGATTCCTGGAGTATTGGCTAATAATTCTCTTAGTTCAATGACATCAAAGTCGTTTTCAAACTCGATGTTTACTGACTCCGAGTGTCCACCCATCACCGGAATACGAACAGTAGTCGCTGTTAAACGGATACTATCGTCACTCATGATTTTACGAGTTTCATTGATCATTTTCATTTCCTCTTTGGTGTATCCGTTTGCTTCGAAAACATCAATCTGAGGAATTACGTTTAAATCAATCGGGTAAGCATAAGCCATAGGGCCATCAGTAATACCTTTACGCTCATTCATCATTTGCTCTACTGCTTTTACACCAGTACCTGTTACCGACTGGTAAGTAGAAACAACAACACGTTTGATCTTATATTTATCATGTAATGGTTTTAAGGCCACTACCATTTGAATAGTTGAACAATTTGGATTTGCAATGATCTTATCATCAAGAGATAGTTCATGAGCATTCACTTCTGGTACCACTAACTTCTTTGTAGGGTCCATGCGCCATGCCGATGAATTGTCAATTACTGTGGTTCCTGCCTCAGCGAAACGTGGGGCATGTTCTAATGAGGTGCTACCACCCGCAGAGAATAAAGCAATATCAGGTCTCATTGAAATTGCAGTATCCATGTTTACAATAGCATACTTCTTACCCTTAAAAGTGATTTCTTTACCTACACTTTTTTCAGATGCAACCGGAATTAACTCGGTTAACGGGAAGTTACGCTCTTCTAACACTTTTAACATTACGGTACCTACCAGACCGGTGGCGCCTACAACTGCAATTTTCATTTTTTTAATTGGTTTTTTATAGTTCTTATTAATTTATAGTATTCAGTTTTTTGTAATAAGTTCTCTTTTTCATCGGCTTATTTCAGCCATATTTTTCAAATATGGTGAAATTTTTGTGCTTTTTGCTGCTAAAGTACTCAAAACTTGCATTTTAATGTGCTTCAAAGATCATTTGGGCTACTCTTGTCGTTGATCTTTAAAGTCTTCAGGTCAAAGATATCGGTCATAAAAAAAGGGAAGTAGTTTTGTAAACCACTTCCCTAGATATTTTAAGATCTTATTCTTAAACCAGTTCGCGACTTACGTAATCAAAGCTTTGCTTAATGCTGATAAACGGATCCTTGGAGAAGTTCTCCTGTTCCACAATAGCATACTTCAATCCTGCCTGCTTGGCATGTTTAAAGAATGATTTAAAGTCGATTGTACCTGTTCCTACCTCAGTATTGATGGTATGGTTAGCTTTATCCATATCCTTTACGTGCCACATTGGGAAACGTCCAGGGTATTTATTGAAGAATGCAATTGGATCATTACCTGATCTGACTACCCAATATAAGTCCATTTCAAACTTTACCAGGTTTTTATCAGTTTCAGCCAGCATCACCTCGTATCCGGTTTTGCCATCATATTTCTTGAATTCAAAATCATGGTTATGGTAGGCTAGTTTCAATCCTGATTTCTTACAGATTTCTGCTGCCTGATTTAGACGCTCAGAAACTTTTTTATAATCATCAAGGCTGGATCTTAAGCTTTCGCCCATCCAAGGAATTGTAAGAAATTCCATTTTTAGTCCGTTTGCGCCTTCGATAGCAATTTTCAGTTCATCTTGGTTTCCGTCTTTTAAGAAAGAATCCAAACCGAAGTGGCCACTTGGTGCTTTCAATCCATTGGCATCCAATAGACCTTTGAATGCTTTAGCATCCATACCAAAATAACCACCTTTAGCAGAGTATCCGTAAGTTTCTACTTCTTTATAGCCTGCTTTAGCTATTTTCTCAATGACACCTTTAGGGTCTTTACCGATCACTTCTCTCAAAGTATACAGTTGAAGTCCAACAGGTTTTACCTTAGCAAAGGCATGCGCAAATGAAGGAAACAACAGGGCTCCTGCTGCAGCCATCCCTGCGTTTTTTATAAATGTTCTTCTAGAGTTCATAACTTTTGGTTTATACGTCACAAATATTTACGGCGTCTCTCAGTGATTTAATTTTATCCTTATACTTAGGAATAAATTCCTGCGCAAGATAACCTTTAAATCCAGTTGCTAATATAGCTTTTATAATCGCTGGATAAAATAACTCCTGAGTATCGTCTATTTCATTTCTTCCGGGAACGCCGGCAGTGTGGTAATGAGAGATGTAAGGATGGTACTTTTTTATGTTACTGATTACATTACCTTCATCAATCTGCATATGATAAATATCATACAATAATTTGAAGTTTTCAGAGCCTAATCTTTTCGCCAATTCAGCACCCCATTTGGTGGTGTCGCATTGATAATCAGTATGGTCAACTTTGCTGTTTAACAATTCCATTACCAAAACCACATTGTGTTTTTCGGCAATTCCGATCACTTGTTTCAAGCCTGCTACACAATTGTTAAGACCAGTTTCATCATCTTTTCCACGGCGATTTCCGCTAAAACAGATCAATTGTTTATAACCTGCAGCAGCAACTTTAGGAATCATTTCCGTATAGTTTTTAATCAGCGTAGCATGAAATTTGGGATCATTCCAGCCATCAACAAGGTTGATTTCTGCACCATTACACATGGAAGAGTCCAAACCGTGCTTCTTTAAGGTAGGCCATCCTGCCGGACCAACAAGGTCTATCGCTTTAATTCCAATTTTTTTGGCTTCAACACATAGGGCATCTAATTCCATATCTCCGAAACACCAGGCGCAAACAGAATGGTTTACATTTCCTTTCAATGCGGTAGATTTATAAGGTTCCATAGCAAAACTTGGCAGTGCTGCCGAAACACCTAAAGCGGCGGTTCCGGCAACCATATTTTTTAAGGCAGTTCTCCTGCTTAGTTCCTCAGCCATTATGCATTTAATTGAACTTCCTCTTTTTTCTTGTCAGTAAAGAAAACAGTGAAGAGTAGGAAAACAACCAATGAAATTATGGAAGGAATGATCCAAACCATTTTCCAATCTACGGTACCATCAGCCAGTTTATAAGTATCGGTGATGTAACCTGCAACTTCAAAACCGATTAACATACCTACACCATAAGTTGCTAAAGTGATCAAGCCTTGTGCAGAACTTTTGTATTTATCACCAGCAATAGAGTTGGTATAAATTTGTCCGGATACAAAGAAGAAGTCATAACAAACGCCATGAAGGGCTATGCCGATGATCAACATAAAACCTAAATCACCTGCGTTTCCATAAGCGAAAAGCGCATAGCGTACAGCCCATGCTAACATACCAACCAAAATGGTTTTCTTAAAACCGAATTTGGTGAAGAATATTGGAAGTAAAAGCAGGAATAGTACTTCTGAAACTTGTCCAATTGTCATCTTTCCTGTTGGATCTTCCACGCCTACATTAGATAGGAAAGGGTGTGCATTCTGGTAATAGAAGGCAAGAGGGATACAAATTAGAATAGAGGAGACAAAGAAGATTGCGAAGTTTTTATCCTTTAATAATTTTAATGCATCTAATCCTAGGATTTCTGATACTTTAACTTTTTCGCCGGCCACAGCTTTCGGGGGAGTTTTTGGTAAGGCAAAACTAAACAGACCTAATACTACAGAGGCAATACCTGCCATCAGGAAAGTGTTTTTAAGCAGACCTTCTTTGGCACCTTCTGCAGAATCCCAGTGAAAATAAAAGCTGATCAATAAACCTGCTGCAATCCATCCGATCGTTCCAAATACCCTGATGGTAGAGAATTCTTTTTCAGGATCTTTCATTTGATTGAAGGAAACAGAGTTGACCAATGCCAGCGTAGGCATGAAGAGAATCATGTAAGCCAATACATAAGGATAGAATACACTGATGTCTGTTGCATTGTACATTTGATACATGAGTACAGCACCGATGAGGTGTAGCACGCCAAGAATTTTTTCTGCGTTAAAATATCGGTCGGCAATCAAACCAATAATGAAAGGAGCAATAATGGCTCCCCAGGATTGGGTGGAGAATACAGATGCCGACTGGCCACCTGTAGCACTGAGGTTGTTTCCCAGGAAGGTGCCCAGGGTTACAAACCATGCGCCCCAGATGAAAAACTCCAGGAACATCATGAATGATAGTTTGATGCGGTTGTTAAGGTTCATTGTTTATGTCTTGTTTAATATTTTGGTGTATTTTTTAGCATTAAAGCTCTTTAATCATGATGTTGCGGTACCATACTTCATCACCATGATCCTGTAAGGCAATTTTTCCAGTCTTGAATGTAGCGAAATCTGGCCATTTTGCAAACTTACTACCTGCAATTAATGCCTTGAATTGGTCGTCCCAAAGGGTAGTTTGTACTACTTTTACGCCATTTAATTTAAGCTCTAATTTGCCGTTTTTGCTGATGATCTCAGCAGTATTCCATTCTCCAACAGGTTTAACAGGTTCTGAGCTGCTTTTAATCAGGTCATAAAGATCTCCTGAACGGTGTTTGGTGATTTTTCCATCTGGATGGCCTTCGTTATCTAATACCTGCATTTCCAAACCTGTGCTGTAGGTCGCACCATATTTAGGCTTGTCTTCATGGACATAAAAGATAATCCCACTATTGGCTTTAGGAGCCACTTTCCAATCTACTTTCAGGTGGAAATTACCATATTCTTTATCGGTTACTAAATCGCCACCTCCGGTGTTTTTAGTGTTACAATGAAGGGCGCCATCTTCGACATCCCATTTTGCACCAGCGGTTTTCTGACCGTAAGTGTGCCATCCGGCAGTAGTTTTACCATCAAACAGTTTAGTAAATCCTTTACTGCTGGATTGCGCATTGCTATTGCCTGTTGCACCGAATACCGCAGTAAGCAGCATCGCTGAAAAAATATATGGTTTCATAGTTTTTCTTTTTAAGTTAAAAGCGGGATGGTTAATTACCATCCTTTACGGTAGTCACGTTTTACGAACTGGTTTACAGCATCAAAATTGGTTACTTTCATATTGGCATTGTCCCAAAGTAATTTGATGTCTCTTCCTGGGAAACTGGCTCTTCCTTTATCATTTTTCACTTGAACATCCGTTCCTCTGATGGCTAAGTTTGCCATCAATAAAGCTTCTGTTAGTGGTCCGGCAATCTCAAATGGAGAACTCAATTCTTTTTTGCCATATCCTGCGATACAACCTTCTACCCATTGTGCATAATGGCCATCAGCACCACCAGGAACTCGTGCAAATTTTGCAGGAACTTTGATGTCTTTATTTTTACTTAATGGTAATAAACGTGGATCAGCACTGTAAGTACTGGCCATCATTTTTCCTTTGGTACCGATAAATAAAGTACCATTTCCACCATCACCGAACACTTCGTTTGCTTCCAGTTCTTCTGGTCTTTCCGGCTGAATACCGCCGTCCATCCAGTGAACAGTTACATCACCTTTAGTTTTATTGGTTTTAGGGAATTTTAAAGTTACATGACTTGATGGAGGGCAACTGTCCGGGAAATAGCCACGTTTAAATTCATCCACATAAACTGAACCTACACTAGCTTGAACTTCAGTTGCATATTTCAGGTTTAACATGCTAAATGGAGCTTCTAACAGGTGACAGCCCATATCTCCTAATGCACCTGTTCCATAATCCCACCAACCTCTCCAGTTAAATGGAACCAGTTTGTTCACGTAATCCTTGTAAGGAGCAGTACCTAACCATAAGTCCCAATCCAGGTCTTTAGGCACTTCCGCTTTGTTCGCAGACCATGGAATACCTTGTGGCCAAACCGGTCGGTCTGTCCAGGCATAAACCGTGTGTACATCACCAATTAAACCTGCATCATACCATTCTTTCATTTGTCTAGGGCCATCATTTGAAGCACCCTGGTTTCCCATCTGGGTCACCACTTTGTATTTTTGCGCTGCTGCGGTTAACGCACGTGCTTCATGAATATCATGGGCCAAAGGCTTCTGCACATACACGTGTTTACCTAATTGCATGGCAGCTAAGGCAATAATCGCATGACTATGATCTGGGGTCGAAACCGAAACCGCATCGAAATTCTTGTGCTCTTTGTCGAACAATTCACGGAAATCCCTATAGTATTTTGCTTTTGGGAATGCCTTTACGCTGGCCGCAGCCCTTGAATCGTGGACATCACAAAGAAAGCCGATGTCAGCTTTTCCGCTTTTGTAGAAATTAGCAATATCTGATTGTCCTTTACCTCCTGCACCGACTCCGGCGATAATCAGGCGGTCACTTGGCGCTATAAATCCTGGTCCGCCTAAAACATGACGGGGAACAATCATAAATGCAGAAGCTGCAATTGCGGTGGTTTTAAGGAAACTCCGTCTTGACGAGGTTTCCTGGTTTTTGTTGGTTTCTTCCATGGTTTATATTTGGTTCTGTGGTTCAGGTTATTTTTTCAGGGATAGAATGTAACGTACCATTTCTTTGGCATCGTCTTGTGATAGGTTAGCATGAGGAGTCATTGGAACTTCACCCCAAACACCTTTACCACCTTCAATGATTTTTTTAGACAGTTGCTCAACTGTTGCATCATTAAGGGTGTATTTAGCCGCAATCTCTTCGTAAGTTGGGCCAATTACTTTCGTTACTTTATTGTGGCAACCAATACAGTCGGAAGTTGCAATTAACTTTTCTCCAGGATGTTTTTCAGTTGTTGCACTCGCTGCAGCTGTAGTTTCAGTGGTGGCGGTTGTGCTGGTAGAATTTGATTCTGGACTTCCGCATGAAGCTAAAGCCATAATAAAGCAGGCAAGGATAAATAGTGTATTTTTCATTAGATTATTGTTTTATGGCTGATAAAGCGATCATATTTTATTCGTTCAGCTTTTGGAAGGGCTAAACTGATGATGCTTTATCTTATTATTGTATTAATTATTATAGTCCTAAAATTTTATTGTTGAATTCGTCATTTCCACCCGAAGCGGCAAAATCGTCGAATGCTCTATCCGTTACCGGAATGATCAATTTGCTGATTAATTCTGCACCTTCTTTGGCACCAACCTGAGCATCTTTAATCACACATTCCCATTCCATTACTGCCCAGCCAGTGTAATCGTATTGTGCTAGCTTGCTGAAAATGGTTTTGAAATCTACCTGTCCATCACCTGGTGAACGGTATCTTCCAGCACGATTTGCCCAACTTTGGTAACCACCAAAAGTTCCTTGTTTTCCGGTTGGATTAAACTCTGAATCTTTTACATGGAAAGCCTTGATACGCTCATGGTAGAAATCGATGTATTGGATGTAATCCAGTTGCTGTAACACAAAATGCGATGGGTCATATAGCAGACAAGCACGAGGGTGATTGTTTACTTTTTCCAGGAACATCTCATAAGTGATGCCGTCAAAAAGATCTTCACCCGGGTGAATCTCATAACACACATCTACACCGCAGTTGTCGAATTCGTTTAATATAGGTGTCCATCTTTTAGCCAGTTCGGTAAAAGCGGCGTCTACCAATCCTTCCGGGCGTTGTGGCCATGGATGAAACATATGCCATAACAACGATCCACTAAACGTAGCATGCGCATTTAAGCCTAGATTTTGTGAGGCTTTCGCTGCATATTTCAATTGCTGAACAGCCCATTTGGTTCTTTCAGCAGGGTTGTTCTTATATTGATCGGGAGCAAAAGCATCAAAAGCAAGGTCGTAAGCTGGGTTTACAGCAACCAATTGCCCTTGCAGGTGTGTGGATAGTTCTGTAATTTCCAATCCGTAAGACGCTACTTTTCCTTTTAATTCATCCGCATAAGTTTTACTTTCTGCTGCTTTTTGTAAATCGATGAATCTTGGATCAAGTGTTGGCATTTGAATACCTTTAAATCCCAATCCCGCTGCCCATTCACAAATGGCATCCAATGAATTGAATGGAGCTTCATCACCGATAAACTGAGCCAGAAAAACTCCGGGGCCTTTAATTGTTGTCATGATGTTTATATTTTAAAATCAAACCACTTTTGATCAGATGCCGAAGAAGCGACTACATTATCAATAAATGCCATGCCTCTTACGCCGTCTTCTACTTTAGGGAAATCAAGCATTGCTGCGGTAGGTTCCTGACCTTGACTGATTGCACCAATGGTTAATACGAAGTTTCTGTAAATGTTAGCGAAAGCTTCCAGGTAGCCTTCTGGGTGACCACCAGGCACACGTGTATTGTGTTTCGCAGCATCTGAAAGGTACGCCTGTCCGGCGCGGTAGATTTGTGCGGGTTCATTCAGCCATTTTACGATTAAGGTATTTGGTTCCATCTGGTGCCATTCTAAGCCTCCTTTTTCACCATAAACTTTAATTTTCAAGGCGTTTTCTTCACCTGCTGCAATTTGAGATGCAATTAAAACACCATTGGCACCATTGTCGAATTTTAACAATACGTTTCCGTCATCGTCTAATCCACGGCCAGGTACTACGATATTTAAATCTGCACAAAGCTTACTGATCTTTAATCCGGAAATATATTCTGCCAATTGAGCGGCATGAGTTCCGATATCACCCATGCAACCACTTTTACCACTTTTGGTAGGGTCGGTACGCCATGCAGCGCCAGCATTGCCTTCACGTTCTGTTAAGGTGCTCAACCATCCCTGAGGATACTCGACCATTATTTTTCTAATGGCACCCAGTTTTCCCTCTTTTACCATTGCTTTGGCTTGTTTCACCATCGGGTAACCAGAATAAGTATGAGTCAGGCACAATACCAATCCTGTCTCTTTTACTTTTTCTTGCAATTGTTTGGCCTCCTCTAATGATAAGGTAATAGGTTTCTCAATGACAACATTAAAGCCATGGTCCAGAGCCATCATTGCTGGAGCAAAATGAGCAAAGTTAGGCGTCACAATGGTCACGAAATCCATACGTTTATCTGCAGGAAGCTGACTTTCTTTTTCAATCATTTCCTGATAATTCGCATAAATGCGGTCGTCATCAAGGAAAAGGTCCTTTCCCGACTGTCTACCAACTTCAGGGTTGACGCTTAAAGCGCCACAGCAAAATTCAACCTGACCATCTATGTTTGCCGCAATGCGGTGAACGGCTCCGATGAAGGCATCTTTGCCACCACCAATCATGCCCATTCTCATCTTTCTGTTGTTCATCAGAATATTTTGTTTTTTGTTGTTTTTAAAGTGTCTAAACCGACTTAGCAGTTTTAAATATAAAACCTGCATACCGGGTTTTACCAGTATGCAGGTTAATATTAAAGGTTACCGTTTTTAAGCTCCTTAACTGCAAAATCACATGCTCTTGCGGTCAGTGCCATATAGGTTAATGAAGGATTCTGACAAGCTGCAGAAGGCATACATGAACCATCAGTTACGAATACGTTTTTCACTTCGTGCATCTGATTCCATTTGTTCAACACAGACGTTTTTGGATCAAGTCCCATACGTGCAGTACCCATTTCATGGATAGCCATACCTGGAGTAGAACCATTGTCGTATGTTTTCACATCTTTTATACCAGCAGCTTCCAACATTTCAGCAGCATCGTTCATCATGTCTACGCGCATTTTCTGCTCGTTATCTTTGAATTCACAATCAATTGCCAAAACAGGTTGTCCCCATTTGTCTTTTTTATCTTTATCAATATAAACGCGGTTTTCATGGTAAGGAAGAGACTCTCCGAAACCACCTAAGCCCATATTCCATGAACCTGGAACCGTCATCTGGTCTTTAAACTCACCGCCAAATGCCATTTCAGCAACATCAGCATGCCAGTTTCCGCGACTTGCGCCACCCTGGTAACCGAAGCCCCTTACGTAATCGCGTTTGTCATTACCAATATTTCTATATCTAGGAATGTAAATTCCATTGGCTCTTCTGCCATAAGTGTATTTGTCGTCAAAACCTTCCGCTCTTCCAGATGCTCCGCAACGGAAATGGTGATCCATTAAGTTGTGTCCAAGCTCACCACTTGCATTACCTAATCCATTTGGATGTTCAGCTGAAGTAGAGTTTAACAATAAGAAGGTTGAACCTAACGTAGAACCGTTAACGAATACAATTTTTGCAAAGTATTCAATATGCTCATTCGTTTCAGAATCAATCACGACTACACCTTTCGCTTTTTGTGTTTCTTTATCATAGATGATGGTGTTCACCAATGAGTATGGACGAAGGGTTAAGTTGCCAGTCGCCACCGCAGCAGGTAAGGTAGAAGATTGTGTGCTGAAATAAGCGCCAAATGGACAACCTCTGCTACAAAGGTTACGGTATTGACATTTACCTCTTCCACCATGTTCTACTGTTAAGTTCGCAGTACGACCAATGGTTAAGATTCTGGATTTATTCCATTTACTTTCAATTCTTTTCTTTACATCTTTCTCCACCACGTTCATATCCATTGGAGGAAGGAACTGCCCATCTGGGAAGTGAGGATAGTTTTCTGCTTGTCCACTGATTCCTGCAAATTTCTCTACATAATCATACCAAGGAGAAATGTCTTTATATCTGATCGGCCAATCTACACCATGACCGTCTTTTGCATTGTCTTCAAAATTCAGGTCACTTAAACGGTAACTCTGACGACCCCACATTAGTGATTTTCCACCTACATGGAAACCACGGTACCAATCGAAACGTTTTACCTCTGTATATGGGCATTCCAGGTCATTCACCCAGAAGCTTTCATTAAATTCCTGATAAGGATAATCTCTTTTTTGTACCGGATGAGACTCTTTTTGTGCCTCTGTTAATCTGCCACGGTGCTCAAACTCCCATGGCTTTTTCATGGCCGTGGTATAGTCCTTGATGTGTTCAATGTTCCTGCCTCTTTCCAGTAACAGAACTTTTAAACCTTTCTCCGTTAATTCTTTTGCAGCCCAGCCGCCACTGATTCCTGATCCTACAACAATCGCATCATAAGTGTTTTGCGCTGTTGCTTTCGTATTTAAATTGCTCATTGTTTAATTTCTAAAAGGTTTATGACCAAACTTTTTGACCTGGCTTTAAAGGTACATCGCCGTCGTAACGACCTGGAATTTCTACGTAAGCCATGGCTTTTGTAGCTCCAATTTCGGAGGTAAAATAACCCAGTAAGGTTAAATCTCTGATGATCGCGAAGAATTGAGGCGTAGTTTTAGGCTTGTCCTTTGGCGTCATTGCGTTGCCTGGAGCTTCCTTTTCAGATTTTTTCTGAGTAATGTTTTCTTGTTGTTTTTCCAACGCCTCTTTTTCGGTTTTATTTGCTGCAATCGTAGCCTCTCTGACTTTACTTAAAAGTTCTTGGCGCTGTGGTACAGAAATCTCAAGGAATGATTTTTTGAAAGTGTCCTGAGACTGTTTTTCCAGATCTTCCAGACCTTTCACAAAGGCTGTTCGAGCATCTTCAGGGTAGCACTCTTTCACCATCATGGCGATGAATGGACCAACTCCAGCCGCTTTTGCTCCTGGCGTACTCGTGGTAGGGATAATGACATCAGCAACTTCCGTGATAACCTTTTCCTGATCGGCAGAAAATAAGTTCCCGGCTGCTTTTGTAGATGGTGAAGTACAACTATCTAAAAATACTCCAATAGTAGTTGCAGACAATGCGCCCCCCATTAAAAAGGCAACACTTTTCACTGCTTCTCTTCTGTTCATACTAGGCTGTTTAGGTGTTTTTATATGGTTAAAGTGTGTTTTGTTTTGTAATAATAAGCAAAAAATAATGGTTAGTGTGCGAAATACACAATAATTCTAATATATCATGTTTTTGTTACTTAATCAACTTTTTCCGCATTAGGCCTGGAAAATGTTGAAAAATAAAGGGCCATTTGATGGCGTTTTTCCCCTTTCATTGTATTCCTAAAACGTTATTCCAACAAAATTAGTCTGGGGTGTCATTTTTATGGAATGTCCAAGGATTTTCCCTGGTGTTTCAGTGCTTTTTTACCCATAAATGGCGATGAAAAACGAGCTTGAAAAATACAAAAACGTATAAATCATAAACATTTTATAGAGGTTTGTTTCGTTTTTTTAACTTTGTCAAAATCCATACAAAAATTCATGATTGAGAAAATATTAGTATTAGGTTCTAACGGTCAGATCGGCACTGAATTAGTAACCGCTTTACGTAAGACTTACGGTGAAAGTAATGTAGTCGCGTGTGACATCCGCAGACCTGATTATGACATCAAAAATTCAGGACCATTTGAGTTCGTAAACGTACTTGAGAAGGACATCCTGAACAACATATTCCAAAAATATAAACCTACTCAGGTTTACTTATTAGCCGCATTGTTATCTGCTACTGGCGAGCAAAATCCTAAATTAGCCTGGGATTTAAACATGAATGGCCTGTTGAATATTTTAGACCTTGCCCTTATTTACAAAACAGCTAAAGTTTATTGGCCAAGTTCTATTGCAGTATTTGGACCAAATTCTCCAAAAGATTTAACCCCACAGTACTGTGTTATGGATCCGAATACGGTTTATGGCATCAGCAAACTTGCAGGTGAACGTTGGTGTGAATATTACCATCAGAAATTTGGTTTAGATGTGCGCAGTATCCGTTACCCAGGATTGATCAGCTGGAAAGCTGCACCAGGGGGGGGTACTACAGATTATGCCATCCATATTTTCCATGATGCATTGACAAAAGGTAGCTACGCTTCTTTCTTAAACGCGGAAACAGAATTACCAATGATGTATATGGATGATGCCATTCGGGGAACAATCGAATTGATGGACGCCGAAGCAAGCAAAATTTCTATCCGTTCTAGTTACAATTTTGGTGGTGTAAGCTTCACACCAGAGGTATTAGCTACAGAAATCAGAAAACATATTCCAGATTTTAAATTAACTTACACCGAGAATGATCCACGTCAGGCAATTGCCAACAGCTGGCCACGTTCTATCGACGACAGCTTCGCTCAAAAAGATTGGGGATGGAAGCCGGAGTTTGATTTGTCAAAAATGACAACGGATATGTTAACGAACTTACAGAATAATCATTAATAAGGGAATCCCTTAAATAAAAGATACAATGGGAAGAGCATTTGAGTTCAGAAAAGAAAGGAAATTTAAACGTTGGGCCAAGATGGCTGTACAATTTACCAGGATAGGTAAAGAGATTGTAATGGCCGTTAAAGATAATGGCCCTTCGCCGGAGACGAACTCCCGTCTGCGTACTGCTATCCAGAATGCAAAGGCAGTAAATATGCCTAAACATACAGTGGAAGCAGCAATTAAAAGAGCATCCAACAAAGATGAGAATGGTTACGAAGAGTTTGTTTATGAAGGTTACGCACAACATGGTGTGGCCATCTTAATTGAAACTGCAACCGACAATACCAATAGAACGGTAGCTAACATTCGTAGTTATTTCAATAAAACTGGTGGTACCTTAGGTAAAACAGGTTCTTTGGACTTTATCTTTAGCCGTAAGTCGGTTTTTCGTTTCTTACCAGCTGATAAGGATCTTGAAGAATTGGAGTTTGAATTGATTGATGCAGGTCTGGAAGAATTGTATCTGGAAGCTGATGAAGAAGGAAATGAAGTAGCAGTAGTGCAAACTGCTTTCGAAGATTTCGGTAAAATGCAAAAAGCCCTTGAAGATATTGGTGTAGAAATGAAGAGTGCAAAATTAGAGCGCATCTCCTTGTCTACGATTCCAGTAACGGAAGAGCAAGCTGCTGATGTATTCAAATTAATTGATAAACTGGAAGAGGACGATGATGTTCAAGCCGTTTATCACAATATGGCGGAATAAGGTTCGCTATCGTTTCTTTTGATTAGAAAATAACCATGGCAATAGATTGGGATCTGCAAATGCAGCGTCCCAACTGTTGTGATGGGCATCCGGATATAAAGTAAGCTTAGGATCTTTTCCCAGTACTTTAAGCTGATCCGAGATCATGGTAGAAAATACAACTGGAACTACCTCATCTTTCTCTCCATGAAAGATCCATAAGGGAACATTCTTATATTTTTGTACGTTGGCTACATTGTCGCCACCACAAATGGCAATCGCCGCTGCAAAAAGCCTAGGCTCGCGTCTTAACAATTCATAAGTACCCATGCCACCCATAGATAGACCGCCTACATAAACCTGATCATGATTCACATACGGCTTTTCTAAAAAGTCATCAATCATACCCAGTAAGGCTTTCATAGATTTTGTGGGCTTTCCTCTTTTTTGAAAATTCAACTTCCGGTTTCCTTGTGCATCCTGATCAAAAATAACGTTTGACCAAAAACTATCTTCTGTACATTGTGGGAAAACGATGATGGCCGGGAATTGTTTCCGGATCTCCGGTTTAAGGAACAGGTTTCCACCATGTGTCAATTGTTTTTCATTGTCATTGCCGCGTTCTCCACTACCGTGTAAGAAGAACAGGATCGGATATTTTTTTTCTGCACTGAAATTCTCTGGAAAGAGAATGCGGTAAGAAATACTATCCTTGCCCTTAATAAAGCTTCCTTTATCATACTTTTTGAAATCCTGCGCTTTTGAACTCAGGCTACAAACCAGGAGTAGGATGGAGAGGGTTGTTTTGATGCGGCTCATAATTCAAACTTAAACAATTTGACAATCATTTAAAAGTAAAGAAATTAGGAGGATCTACGTTTCTAAAATGCGGAACAATCAGATAATTCCAAACGTAATTACCTGATTATTTAATCAGGTAAGGGGTAATTGCTTTAATCCAGATGGCATAGCCCTCTGGTTTCATGTGTAACATGTCTTCCAGGAAAAGCTCCGGTCTAAGGGCTTTATGATGTAACATTTTGCGATTCACATCCACAAACTGAGTATTTGGATAGTGTTTTAAATAATCCTTAATGAGTTGATTGGTATGCGTATTAGTAGCCGAAAACTGAGTTCTCGATGGGCTGTTTTTTATGGATACATATAAAACGGGAACATTTGGGAATCTATTTCGGATATTGCTGAAAAATGCAGCAAAGCGACTTGTAGTTTCTAATGCACTCTTCCCATCCATGGCAATGTCATTCTCTCCGCTATAAATAACCACTTGTCGGGGTTGATAAGGAAATACCAAATCTGCAATGTAATAGTTTGCTTGTGCCAGAGTAGAACCACCAAATCCCCTGTTGATCGCCTGATAATCTTTGAATACCGTTTCCAGATCCTTCCACTTTTCAAATGAAGAACTCCCAATAAATAAGATCCCATTTTTTGCTGGCATCGCGAGACTATCCTGTTGCTTGAATTGCTGAATTTCTTTCCAGAAAGCCGGTTTTTGCTGTGCAGTAGCTAGGTTATAGCTGAGGCTCAGTAAGAAAAGTAAGCGGTAGAATAGCTTCATTTTAGTCGGTTGAAAATGGTGTAGACATACTTTACCTACCCGGGTTTCCGAAAGGTAAAGCATGAATTTTTATTTTAATGCGGGCGCGGAATGGCTGCCCTGATTATTTTGCGGAAACGTTTACCTGTTGTGGTACTTTTACATAATATCCGGTTCCGTCATATTGACGCTTCCGAGGATGAGTAGTACAAGCAACAGAACAGCAACCTTCCAATTCTTCTCCACAGGCATCACATTGTGTGATGTGCTCATTACACTCTGGATTTGCACAGTTGATCATTTTTGGAGTTACTATCCCACAAGAATAACAGGTAGAAACAATGCTTGGGTTTACAGAGTTGACATCCACAGCTATCCTGTTATCAAAAACATAACATTTACCGTCAAAATCTTCTCCACCCGCTTCTTTACCATATTTGATGATACCACCATGAAGCTGGTATACATCGTTAAAGCCATGATGCAAAAGAAGTGCAGATGCTTTTTCGCATTTGATACCACCTGTACAGTAGGTCAATACTTTTTTGTCTTTGTATTTAGCCAATTCATTGATTTGCTCCGGGAAATCCCTGAAGTTTTCAATGTCTAAGGTAATCGCATTTTTAAATCTGCCTAGGTTGTGCTCATAGTTAGAACGTACATCTAGAATGATCACATCTTCCTCCTTAATCATCTTCTGAAATTCTACAGGCTCCAGGTGTTTACCTGTGCGTGTATTTGGATTGATGATGTTTGGATCTTTTAATCCAGAATGCACAATCTCGTCTTTATAACGACAGTGCATTTTGATGAAAGAAGGCTCATCCACTTCGTCAATCTTAAATTCTGTTTTGGCAAAACGTTCATCGGCGTGAATGGCGGCCATGTAAGCTTCAACATCAGCTTTGACTCCCGAAATGGTGCCGTTCAGACCTTCATCAGCCACGATAATACGGCCTACAAGGTTTAAAGATTTACAAAAAGTAAGGTGAGTGGCAGCAAATTGTTCTGCATTTGCTATTGGACTATAGCAATAATAAAGTATGGTCTGGAATTTTTTCATATCATCATTGATACTGTTGCATACAGCGTTTAATGTGGGGCAAAGTTAAGAAAGAAAAATGAGATTGGAAAAAGCTAAATCGCAGGGGTCCTGCCTCCATCTACTCTGATGCTGGTTCCAGTAACATACGAGGCTGCAGGAGAAGCAAGGAAAGCAACCACATTGGCGATTTCTTCGGCCTGTCCAAATCGAGCCATCGGAATACTCGAAATCATATTCTTTTTTATCGTTGCAACGTCTGTCTTTTGGCTTTCTGCGGTGCTTTCGATTAAACTCCCCAATCTGGCGGTATCCGTTAATCCAGGCAGAATATTGTTAACCGTGATTTGGTAGATGCCTACTTCATTAGATAAGGTTTTTGCCCAGGAAGCGACTGCCGCCCGAATGGTATTGGAAACACCAAGATTTGGTAATGGGGTTTTAACTGAGGTGGAAATGATGTTGATAATCCTGCCATAACCTAATTTTTTCATTCCCGGAAGCACTGCGGTAGCCAGGAGGTGATTTCCAATGAGGTGTTGTTGAAATGCCGATTCAAAATCCTCAGAATTCGCTTTTGTGATCGGACCTGCTTTTGGTCCGCCAGTATTGTTAATCAGAATAGCAACCGGGTGTTCAGTGGTAATTTTATGTATGGCATCAGACAATTGTTGCTTTATAGAGAAATCAGCAACAACATAACTGTGCTCCTGACTTTCGTCTTGTGCCAATTCCTTCATTGCCGCTTGGAGGCCATCTTCATTTCTAGCCATTAAGATGCAATGGGCACCCAAGCCAGCTAAGACTTTTGCTGTAGCCAATCCAATACCCTGGGTACTGCCACAAATTAATGCGTGTTTTCCTTTTAATGAAATGTCCATGTGATGTTTTATTTTAAACTTATCGAAAAATTATGAGGTAACAATGTTTTTATGCTGTTGTTGGGTTATTGGAATATTGTTAAGTTTGCCAGCGTCATTATAAATCAGCGGATGATTTGTGAGGCGGATTAAATTTAAACACAAAAAATGACCAAAATTTCTATGAAACCAGTGCTATTGGCTGCAGGCCTTTTATTTAGCACAGGTGGTGTATTTGCTCAGGATAACCTGGTAAATGCCTTAAGCAACAATCACAGTACAGACAGTAAAAATAGCTTCACCTTTACTCCGGTAATCAATGCAGAAGCAACTTCTGTAAAGAACCAACAGTCTTCAGGAACTTGCTGGAGCTATAGTACCAATTCATTCTTAGAATCAGAAATGATTCGCGCAGGTAAAAAACCAGTAGATCTTGCTGATATCTTTACTGCCCGTAATGCTTATATCGAAAAAGGAATCAACTATGTGCGTATGCATGGTGCGCTAACATTAGGTGATGGTGGTGCTTGTCATGATGTAATCAATATGTTTGCTTTATATGGCGCATTACCACAGTCAGTTTATGATGGAAGAAACTACGGTACTTCAACAAATAAATCTGATGATATGAACAAGTTGACCAAAACGATTCTTGACAATGCAGTAAATGCACCAGCAGGAAAGTTTGATGCTTCTTGGAAAAGTAAATATATCGCTACTATTGACTCGTGCCTAGGAGCGGTTCCTGAAAAATTCACTTTTGAAGGAAAAGAATATACCCCTAAAACTTTCGCTAAAGAAGTAGTAGGAATTAATCCAGCTGATTATGTAGAACTATCTTCTTTCACTTCAGCTCCTTACTATTCTAAAGCGGTATTGAT
This sequence comes from Pedobacter gandavensis, assembly GCF_014172405.1. Classification (GTDB taxonomy): domain Bacteria; phylum Bacteroidota; class Bacteroidia; order Sphingobacteriales; family Sphingobacteriaceae; genus Pedobacter; species Pedobacter gandavensis. The sequence goes on from NZ_WNXC01000012.1 coordinate 31,584, forward strand.
GGTTCCTGACAACTGGTCTTACGATCAGGTTTACAATGTTCAAATGGACGACATCACTAAGGTGATCGACAATGCATTGAAAAAAGGATATACTGTTGCCTGGGCTACAGACGTAAGTGAAAAAGGTTTTAGCTGGAAAAATGGTGTTGCCTTTGTTCCAGAAAAAGATTTCGAAAATATGTCTAAAGAAGAACGTACTACGATGTTCAATGGTCCAAAACCAGAAAAAGAAATTACTGTAGAAATGCGTCAGGAAGCGTTTGATACTTACAAAACTACTGATGACCACGGTATGCAGATTACTGGTATCGCCAAAGACCAAAACGGAAAAGAATATTACATTGTGAAAAACTCTTGGGGTCCTAGCAATGACTATAAAGGTTACCTATACGTAACGAAGAACTTTGTGAAATTCAAAACCACAGCTTTCTTGTTGAATAAAAAAGGTCTTCCTTCAGATATTCGTAAGAAACTTAGTCTTTAATTCTTTAAAGATAAAGGAGAAAGGCGGTTCAAATTATTGGACCGCCTTTTTTATTGCTGAAACATTTGGTTTTTATTTCCAGAACATTTCAAAGGAAATGGTTGTTGATTTTGTATAATAAGGTAATTTATGAAGGTATTTATAACGAGAGTAATTCCAGAAGAAGGTAGAAAACTATTAGAGGAAGCAGGGATTGAAATACAGGAGTGGAAGGAGAAAAGGGCATTGACGCAGGAAGAGCTGATTGCAAACTGCTTGGAAAGTGATGCCTTATTAAGCGTCGGTACCAGATTGGATGCTGATTTTCTTCAAGCTTGTAGCCATTTAAAAGTGATAGCCTTGCATTCTGTGGGATTTGATCATGTGGATGTAGATACCGCAACTTCCTTAAATATTCCTATCGGAAATACCCCCGGTGTTTTAAGTGCGGCCACGGCAGATACTGCCTTCTTATTGATGCTCGCTACTTCCAGAAAGGCATTTTACCTGCATAAAAGCATAGAAAAAGGACAATGGGGATTTTTTGATCCTACTGCTAACCTAGGTGTAGAGCTCAGAGGAAAGACGCTAGGTGTTTTTGGATTGGGGAAAATAGGGCTGGAAATGGCCAGATGTTGTAAAGCAGCATTCGGTATGAAAATAATCTACCACAATAGAACCAGGAATGAAGCTGCAGAGCAAGCGTTAAACGCCAAATGGCTGTCTTTTGAGGAATTGCTGCAACAGAGTGATGTGCTGACTGTACACACTGCACTAACTCCTGAAACTGAAGGAAAATTTGATTGGGCCGCATTTAACCTGATGAAGCCCAGCGCGATTTTTATTAATACGGCTAGAGGTGCCATTCATCAAGAAGAAGATTTGCTAAAGGCCCTGCTAGCAGGGAAGATCTGGGGCGCAGGATTGGATGTAACCAACCCTGAACCTATGAGACCAGACCATCCTTTGTTACAGATGCCCAATGTATCCGTACTTCCTCATATTGGATCAGCCACTCAGGAAACCCGTGCTGCCATGTCAGTCCTTGCCGCCAAAAATGTGATTGCAGGTCTTAAAGGAGCTGAGATTCCATTTCTAGTGAACCCAGAAGTATATACCACGAAGTCCTGATGCTATAAATGATTTCTGGTTACCTTACCCTTGACCAGAAATATTCGCTTGATCGCTTTCCGCTCCAACACCGTATCTCCAATGTAATCCGGGTTTAAGGATCGCAATAGAATTCGTTCGGGATCCTGGTGTTCAAAAAGTAACTTTACCGTAGTAATGTTGTTGGAAATCTCATCTGTAATCACCAGGTAGGCTTCTCCCCATTGGATGATTTCTCTGTTTTTAATCTCTTTTACGATAATGATCTCCCCATTCGTAAATTTAGGATACATGCTATCTCCATACACTGGCAGGTAGGCATCGCAATCATTAAAAGGACGATAATTGACATAATATTCTGGTGGTTCCTGAAATACATTTAATTCGCCTACCGTAATTTCAGTAAGGTTTACATTGAAATAAGGTACGCCTTCTTCCAGTTGTGGCAAATGTTCATCAGGATCTGAGGATCTGGTAAACATTTCTCCCATACCAGTATTCAAGTACCTTGGGTTAATTTTGTGATAATCAATGATGTCTTTCGACAACCTTTTTCCAATATTTCTTCTTCCACTCTCTATGGAAGAACAGTTACCAATGTGTTTGGTAATCGGAAGGTAGAACTGTAATAAGGTCATTTGTTTCGCTAAACGTATTTCCCTGAGCCTGGCGCCGGTTTGGTCGCTCTCTAAATAAATGTTTTTCCTCATAGCTTTAATTTTTATGCAAATCAGTTTATCTTTTGATTAATTATACGTAAGATTGTATTAATTATTTAGCTAATATAATATTTTAAAGTTCATCAGTTGCACTATTAATTAATAAAATTTATTATGAGAAGAAGATACAGTACGAATGATACGCCTGGTTTGAGGTATTTAGAAGATGAAGAGTTAGAGAATCCGCTATTGGTTGTAGAAGAATTCTTTGATGCCATTGATCTTGAACTCTTCAGGCAGGAGCTCCGATTATTTTTTGCCCTGGCTTTTAATAATCTGGCCTATAAAAATGGTAAAATGTACGAGCCTTCCAGACAGGCAAGTGTCCATCAACGATTAACCAGGTTTTTGGAAATGGCCTGGTTGGTTCTCAAAAATGAGCGGATTGACCTGCAAATAAAGCAAGATGACCCGCTCTTTCAAACTAATGGAATGTGGCGTAGGGGAGGTTTTATTGAAGTCGATAAAAGAATGAAAGACGATAAGATGAAGTATTGTCGGGTATTGGCTGATGAGGAGGTCAATAATGTCAGAATGGTATTTGAGCGGCTGTTTGAATACCAATCCTTAAGCGCATGGCAGGATGAACTGGATATGGTATTGTTTTACAGTCTCTGTGACATTCCAATGGCCGATGAATGTGAAAATGGCCACAACTCATTTCCTATGCATGAGCATTTGGAAAAATTACTGGAATGTATTCATGTGGTTCATGAGCTCCGGGTAAAAGGAGATGAAGGCTGGAAAGTGCTACCTGTAGATGTAACTTTTCAGAATAAAGATTATCAGTTTTTTCCGCCAGGATTGATTATGAGTATTTTTCGCCAACAGGAACTAATCCCCGTTTTATGATTAAGCCTCCCTACACTAAACAAAATTTAGCATAGGGAGGCTTGTTTTAAAATCCGTAGGAGAGTCTGAATCCATGATTAACTCGTTTATTACCATCGTAGGCAAAACCATAAGCGGCTCTGAAGATCAGGCGCTGTAATCCAAAGTAGAATTCCGTGTAGTTTCTTTTTAAAGGCTGACTTAGGTAGCTCACTCCAACCAGTTCTTCCAGTTTTAACTTACGAAGTATAGGTATTTTGCTGCTGAATCTTCCAGAGAAGTTATGCTCAAAATGAGCTTCAAAGTATTCACGATCAGTGCTGAATAGGTAGAAATCAAGGAAAAGAAATTTCCTCATTTCAGGTACACTAAATAAAGAATTGTTACCACTGAAATGCTTAAATTCCGGATAATATAGCTGATTGTTATTCAAGAATTTACCAGCCCCGATTACTACAGAAGAATAGCCCCATAAGCCGGAGCTTATTCTGTTCTGATAAATTTCAGCAGAGATCAGATCGTAATCAACGTCACTACTCATTATCCCTTTGATGCCTTTTTTATAGGATAAGCTTATGCTTGGGTATTTCGACTGCAGGTAGATCTTTCGATCTGGCATCGTCATGTAGTTTTGCCCGAAGGTATATTTTAAGGAAGCCTCTGCACTGAAAGATTCATAAGTAGGGAATAATGGCGTTTCCACTTCAGGCGTAAATGGATTATTCGAAGTAAAGGCCTCTTCAGGTACATCCCTGATTCTAAAATGAGTAGTGTTTACCAAATTATAGTTTCGACTGTAATGCAGTTTTAAGCTTCCCATTAAGCCATTGGCTAATTCTCTGTTCGTCCCGATATTTACAAATTCTTTCTTATAAAATTTAGAGTAATTGGTTTCAAATAGAAGGGAGTTAATAGAGTTCCCTAACAGACTCATTGAACCAAGGTTGTTCAGATCGAAAATGCCAGAGCCAGCACTCGCTGTAATGCTAGCGCGTTTAACCGCATCATAATAATACGTTCCGCTAATGGATGCCGTCAGTTCTTTGTTAGATAAACCATAGCGTATTTCTGGCCTGATCTGGTAGAATTCACCATATTCCATCTGTTTGGTATAGGTGATGCCATAGCGCATACCGAAGCCTTCTACGGTGTTGTAAAACAATGCAGGTAAGATCGGATCAAATCTTAAGCTTTTCTTATCATAGCGATTGTTCAGGCTGTAGCCACCAATCAATAGTTTAAACGGGCCCAGTTTATTGTTTTCTCTTTCTACAGAATCCAGGTAATGTTTGGATGTTTTTAAGGCTGCAATGCTATCTTTTCGGATGTAATCCCGACTTTCCTCCGGGGTAAGCGGGATCGGTCTGCTGTTTAACCAAAATAGAGAATCTTTCTTATTCACAGCTTTTGTGACCTTTAAAATTTCCCCGTTAAAATAGTTCTTCGGGAATTTAGGCTGAATGTTATAATTACTGTAAACACCCACATAATAACCTTCGAACTTAAAGCCGAGTACATTTCCTTTAAACTGGAAATTGATGTTGGAAGGCATATAAGTCTTTTCAACCTTTAGAAATTGCTGAGAGATTTGTAGGGTATCCAGTAAATTGATGCCTGAGCCCTTGGTGAGGTATACATTCGCATTCACCAGATGGTAACTGTCGTCTATGATGTAGATAATCCCATTGAAAACCGGATCATGCCCCCTTTTAGGAATAACTTCAATCTTATTCACGGTTTTCCCGTTTTCAGTAACCATTCCCAGGAGTTTATACTTATAAAAAGACAAAGCATTATCGGCAATAGGAGACACAAAACCACGTGCACTAAGTGTGTTTTCTAGCAAAATGTTCTGGTAGAAGTTGATGATCAGATCCGATGCTTTATTGAAACTGAACGCGTTATTTCTACCGGCAACTTTGGAAGAAATCATTTCTTCGTGGACTTTATCAGGCAGTTCAAATGAAAATAGTGAAGTTGACTCAGATAAGTAAAGGATACCTTTTCTATTTGTATCCAGATTTAGTGTTTTCTGAATGTCTCTTCCAAAGAATTTTTTAGGCGCACCAACGAGTTTTTGAACGCCCTTAATATAAACATCTGCCGTATAAGCCGGTACTTCAGTCAGGTGTTGTTTTCTTCGTTTGATAGCCTGACGAATGATTTCGTAGGCTGGGTCTTCTGCATTCCCATCAATAGTTACGCCTGATAAGGTAAATGATTCTGGCGTTAACACGACATTTTCAATGTTTTCTTCTGCGATGGTGATGTTTTTTTCAACAGCCTTAAAACCGATCGCTTTGTAAATAATGACAAAAGTACCCTTGTTTAAGGCAAGCGCGTAAATACCATCCACATTTGCTGAAGTGCCTTTTGTGGTATTTTTTACATAAACAGAAGCAAAAGGAACGGCATCTCCATTTGTATCTTTAATATTTCCTTTCAATTTAAATTCCTGAGCAAATAATGCGCTAGTTGCGACAAGTATCAGTAAAAGCGTGAGTTGGATTCTCTTCATAGATGGATTAAAGCCTAAATATCGGGTATGTATTCTTAGTTAACAGCAAATTTTTGTTAAAGTTTGTTAATGGGTATTGAACAAGGTTGTTTGGGTAAGACGATATTTTCATAACTTTGGTTGCAACAAGCAAATAATAGTATGTATAAAACATTACAACCTGTTCTTCAACAAGAATTGGAGCAAATAGAAAAAGACGGTTTATTTAAACGTGAACGTGTGATCGTTACCCCACAGGGTGCGGATATCAAAATTAGTACTGGACAGGAAGTGATCAACTTCTGTGCAAACAACTATTTAGGTTTATCTTCTGATCCACGTGTAACTGAAGCGGCTAAACAAGCAATTGATAAATATGGTTATGGAATGTCATCAGTTCGTTTTATCTGTGGCACTCAAGATGTACATAAAGAGTTAGAAGAGAAAATATCTAAATTCTTAGGTACTGAAGATACTATTTTATACGCTGCGGCTTTTGATGCAAATGGTGGTGTTTTCGAACCGCTTTTAAATGATCAGGATGCAATCATTTCTGATGAATTGAATCACGCTTCCATCATTGATGGTGTACGTTTGTGTAAAGCAAAACGTTTCAGGTATAAAAATGCTGATATGGCTGATTTGGAGCAACAATTAATCGCTGCCAAAGATGCTAGACACCGTATTATTGTGACTGATGGTGCTTTTTCTATGGATGGTGTAATCGCTCCATTGGATAAAATCTGTGATTTGGCAGATAAATATGAAGCATTAGTGATGATTGATGAGTCACACTGTACAGGTTTCATTGGTAAAACAGGTCGTGGAACACACGAGCATTTTAACGTAATGGACAGAGTAGACATCATCACGGGTACTTTAGGTAAAGCATTAGGTGGTGCATCTGGAGGTTTTACTGCTGGTAAAAAAGAAATTATTGACATGCTACGTCAGCGTTCACGTCCATATTTATTCTCTAACACTTTGGCTCCAGCTATTGCAGGTGCTTCGGTTGCAGTATTAGATATGTTAAGCGAGACTACTGACTTAAGAGATAAATTAGAAAGCAACACGGTTTATTTCCGCAAGAAAATGACCGAAGCTGGTTTCGACATCAAAGAGGGTGTTCATCCGATTGTTCCGGTGATGCTTTATGATGCTAAATTAGCACAGGAATTTGCTGCTAAGATGCTGGAAGAAGGTATTTATGTGGTTGGTTTCTACTATCCTGTAGTTGGACAAGGGAAAGCAAGAATCCGCGTACAGCTTTCTGCAGCTCATGAGCAACACCATTTAGATAAAGCCATTGCTGCATTTACCAAAGTAGGTAAAGCACTTGGTGTGATCTAAAATATTCTCGCTGAGTCCAATTTCTACTCGGACATCCTATTCAAGTTGATTTTTGGACTCAGCGATTATAAAAATATTATATAAATAGCTGTATATTTGGCCTCATGTTACAAGAGAAGATAACACAATATACTGCTGAAATAAATGCGTTTTCTACGGATAGCGCTGATGAATTAGAACAATTCCGCATCAGATTCCTTGGTACCAAAGGAATTATCAAAGATATTTTTGATGAGTTTAAGGCTGTTTCACCTGAGGAAAAAAGAGTCCTGGGTAAAGTTTTAAACGAGTTTAAGCAATTAGCAGAAGCTAAATATCAAACGCTTAAAGATCAAACTGAAGTCACTGAAACCAAAAAGGATTTAGGCTTAGACTTGACCTTACCTGGGGAAGGATTTGAAATCGGTGCCCGTCATCCACTGGCATTGGTAAGAAGAGAGATCGTCGAAATTTTCAATAAACTAGGTTTTATTGTTGCTGAAGGTCCCGAGATTGAGGACGATTGGCATAACTTCTCTGCTTTAAACTTTCCTGAAGAGCATCCAGCGCGTGATATGCAGGATACTTTCTTTATTAAGAAAGGTGGAGAAAAAGGAGATATCGCTTTGCGTACCCATACCTCTTCTGTTCAGGTGAGAATGATGGAAGAAGGAAAACCTCCTTTCAGAGCCATCATGCCAGGTCGTGTGTATCGTAACGAAGCAATCTCAGCAAGAGCACATTGTTTCTTCCATCAGGTAGAAGGTTTGTATGTAGATGAGAACGTGTCTTTCGCAGATTTAAAGCAAACGCTGTTTTACTTTGTGCAGGAACTGTATGGTGAAGGAACAAAAGTTCGTTTCCGTCCTTCTTATTTCCCTTTTACTGAGCCTTCGGCTGAGATGGACATTTCTTGTACCATTTGTAAAGGTGCTGGTTGTCAGTTGTGTAAGCAAAGTGGTTGGGTGGAGATTCTGGGCTGCGGTATGGTTGATCCGAATGTATTGGAAAATTGTGGTATCGACTCGAAGAAATATAGCGGTTTCGCATTCGGAATGGGAATCGAGCGCGTCGCTAATTTAAAATTCGAAATCAAAGACCTGAGGTTATTTTCAGAGAATGATGCTCGCTTCTTAAAACAATATAAAACATCATTGATATAAGCCTGAATGATCAAAAGGATAACCGGTACATTAGTAATCTTCCTGCTTTTGGTGGGTTGTGGTAAGGATGAAGGAAGGTATATTCCCAATGTACTTGTCAATTACCGAATATCTGAAGCTGAGTTTAATATAAGGGCAAAGGATCGTATACTAGTGGTTCCCAATATCGGGGTAGCTGGCTTGATGATTGTTAAGATTACGCCTGGTAATTATATTACTTTTGATCAATGCAGTTCCGTTAATCCTGATCAACGTTGTAAGGTTACGCCGGATGATAATTTGATTACGGCTACTGATCCTTGCAGTGGGGCTAAGTTTTTACTGCTCGACGGCAGTCCGCAGAAAGCGCCGGCTGTACGTTATTTAAAGGTATATCGCACCTCTGTTGGAAGCGATGGGATGATAAATGTATCTAATTGATGGAACCAGAGAAAATTAAAGAAAGCATAATCAGGGCTGCAAAGGAGTTGTTCAGGAAATATGGTTATCACAAAACAAGTGTAAACGAAATTGCAAAGAAAGCCAGAATAGCTAAAGCGACCATTTATAAGTATTTTGAGAGCAAGGAACAGGTTTTGGATGCCATTTTAATGGATTATCTGGACTTAAACCTCCATGAAATTCTAAAGAATAAAGCGCAATTTTCTAATGAGGAAGAACACCTGACTGCATTGGTCATGAAAACCTGCAGGCTTACTTATACTGTTTGTAATGAATTTATAGGTTGGGATTTTGTTAGAGAGAATGCCAACTCACAGGAATTCTTAAAACACTTGTCTGACCAGTTGGAATCCCTATTGCTTTCTGCTTACCTGGAACTAGACCATTTCAAAAATAACCCTTCGCGCAAAGAAGGTCTTGCTTTCTTACTGAAAGCAAGTAAAAGTATCGTGTTCTCATTTGCTTTTACTTCGGTAAGTGATTCCGATGTAAGAAAGAACTTTGTGAGTTTCCAAAAAGAATTATTGCCTTTTCTAGTGAAAGCAGCATTGTAAAGATTCATCATTCCCGCTTTGGGAATTGTAAAATTATATTAGAAAGCCCTTCTGAATGGAAGGGCTTTCTTTTTTACTCATTTTTGTTGCTCTTGGAAAGCAATCAGACACTAATGCTGTTATGTGCTCCTTTATTGCGGATCTACTTCGGGATTGAGCCGGGTTTTAAAGGCCTTCTGGCCCTACACTAGCCCTATCAAAGCCCTAGAAGAGCCCTCGTATTGGCTATCCGAAAATAATAACTATCAGGAATCGATCCTGTGCCCTTTAAATTGACTATCAATGGCTGTTATAGTGGTTATTTTAACATAAATTTATTAAAATGACAACTTATACCGTTTTGGTATTTGGTATGAAAATTGCTATTTTGGTCTTGTTATCAACGTAAAAGACAATGAGTAAAGAAGTTTTAGAGATTTCTGTTTTAGTTGATGAGAAGTTTGATATGAGCTTTAACCTGGTTGAAGGCGTTTTTGGTTTTATCCTGCGTGTTTTTGATAAGTAAAAGATAACATTTAGATTTCTTATTGGATAGGCTGTAAAAGCCTCATGTAAATCCCTATGTCTTAAAATTCCATTTTCCTTCCTCATGCTGTCCTAAAATTAGTTTTTACTAATCCTCCTGGCTACCATTGAAAAACATTTACAACGCAATGAAAAAAAACTTAAATTTGCGGCATAATGAGTAGAAATAGAAAATCCGGAACGGTAACCATTATCCCCAATTTAAGTATTATTGATATTGCCGAAGAAGGCAAGGGAGTAGGTAAAGCAGATGAATTGGTGGTATTTGTGGATAAAGCTGTACCCGGCGATGTCGTTGATGTTCGTGTCGTAAAAAAGAAAAAGAATTTCGCTGAGGCTGTAATTGAAACTTTACATGAGAAGTCTGTGTTAAGAACAGACCCTTTCTGTCAACATTTTGGTACTTGTGGCGGTTGTAAATGGCAGCACATGAGCTATGATGCCCAGTTGACATTTAAACATAAAAATGTTGAGGCTGCATTGCAAAGGTTGGCTAAAATTGATACCTCATCAATGGAGCCTATTTTAGGTTCGGCAGAGAATAAATACTATAGAAATAAATTAGAATATACGTTTTCTAATAAACGCTGGTTAAACAAGGCAGATATGCCTGTTGCTGATGCAGAAACTGCAGCTGAAACTGATGTGGTGGAAAATGTAGCATCTCCTGAAAAGGCAGAAATGGAAATGAATGCCTTAGGTTTTCACGTTCCTTTGCGTTTTGATAAAATATTAGACATTGAACACTGTTATTTACAGGCAGAGCCATCTAATACTTTGAGAAATAAAGTGAGAAGTTACGCTTTGGAAAATGGACTTAGCTTCTATGACCTGCGTAACCATGAAGGTAGCTTGAGAAACCTGATCATTCGTACTTCTTCTACAGGAGAAGTTATGGTAGTTGTGGTTTTTGCCTACGTAGAACAAACGGAGGTAGATGGTATGATGGAATACCTGAAAGTTAACTTCCCTGAAGTGACCTCTCTTTTATACATCATCAACCAAAAGAAAAATGATACTATTTTCGATCAGGAAGTGATTACTTACGCAGGTAGAGATCATATTTTTGAAGAAATGAATGGCTTGAAATTCAAAATCGGTGCGAAGTCATTCTACCAAACGAATTCTATGCAGGCGCTGGAATTGTACAAAATCACCAAAGAGTTTGCTGGTTTCAGCGGAGATGAATTGGTTTATGATTTATACACTGGAGCTGGTACAATTGCCAACTTTGTGGCAGGTAGCGTAAAACAAGTGATCGGTGTAGAATATGTGCCCACTGCGATTGAGGATGCTAAATTCAATTCAGAATTAAACGGAATCAACAATACTACATTTTATGCCGGTGATATGAAAGATATTCTAACCACCGATTTTATTGCAGCGCATGGTAAACCTGATGTGGTAATCACAGATCCACCAAGAGCAGGAATGCATGCAGATGTAGTGGCAAGATTGTTAGAAATGGAAGCCGAAAAAATCGTGTATGTGAGCTGTAATGCAGCTACACAGGCCAGAGACTTGGCGCTGTTAAAAGAGAAATATGAAGTAGTGCGGATTAAACCTGTTGATATGTTCCCACATACGCAACATGTTGAAAATGTAGTGCTGTTAAAATTTACTGGTCTGACTACTGAAGAAGTAGTGGAAGCAAATTAGAAATAAAATGGATATTGAAGAGTTATTGCCTCAAGACCCCGAGGGCAAAAAAGAGGAGCCAAAGAAACAAAGTCCATTGGTGAGTTTAGAAAAAGACTTGGAATTGTATTCAGATTCGATTAAGGAGGTTTCAATTGCCATCCTAAATGAAGGGATTTCAACACACCCGATCTTTGTAGCGCACCAACATACGGTGACGATAGGGGAGATGATTCTGGATAGAACGGAGTTAAATACAGACTGGACGATTCAGGCTTCTACACTTGATGAGTTTGTGCAAAAAGGGATTATAAATCCTGAAAAGAAAGCGCTATTCTTGAAAAGCTATAAAAAACCACAGGAATTTATGTGTGTATTTGTGATTGTTCCAGAAGGGGCTAATTTCATTTACTACCCATATAAAAAATAAAAGATCATAAAAAATCCCTACCAGGAAATTTCCTGTGTAGGGATAACTAAAAACTAATGATCTAAATTATTTGATATGAGTGACATCTCCACTTTTCGAAGATGATGTTTTATTCAAGGCTGCATTCCCTTTGTAGTTGATATCACTACCACCACTTGCACTTGCTTCCAATCCTTTGCTTACATATACATTCGCATCGGAACCACCGCTGGCAGTTACTTTTGCATAGTCGCTGATCAAATCATAAGCGTCAACATCACTGCCGCCACTGGTTTGTACAATCATATTTTTTACTTTTCCTTTAAGTTTGGCATCTGATCCACCACTCACAGTAACTTCCAGGTCATCGGCAAGGATGTCTAAAGATAAGTCAGAACCTCCGGAAGCTCGCAGTCCTAATTTTGGTGTTTTGATGGTGTTTTGTCCGAAAACATCACTACCACCGCTGGCAGTAATGGCCGCTAGCGTTTTATAGTTGATGTAAACTTTAATGCTTTCTCCCTTGAACATTCTTCCCCAACCCTGATTGTTCTTGTATTTGATATTTATCGCAGAGCCATTCTTCTCCACAACCACATTTTCTAAAAGATCTTTATGGGCACTAACTTTAATGTTTTCAGAATTGCTCTGTGTCAGGTATAGGTCTATTCCACTCGCAACCGATACCTCATTGAAGTTCGTTAACGAAATGTTTTTACTCTGCTGCGCTTTTGCAGGAATCGTATTTAAGGAAAATGCTAGTAGTACAGGTAAGGCAGTCTTATATAGAAAGGTACTTTTCATGGTGTTTTTTGTTTAAGGTTATACAGATTAGACGCCATACCTACCTAAACGTTGCACGATTTCGATTTTATTTTTTAAATATTTGAATATGCCCCTTAAAATCGTTCTTTTTGTAGTATAAAATAGGAAATAACAAATGGCAGAATCTCAATTGCTTATTCTTGATAAGAAACAGATACAACAAAAGATTAATAGGATTGCTTACCAGATTTTGGAAGATAACCTGAATGAAAAGGAAATTGTATTGGCTGGGATATGGGACCGTGGCTATAAAGTTGCCCTGCGACTAAAGAAGGTATTGGCTAAAATATCAGATCTTAAAATCACCATGTTGAAGATTGAGCTAGATCGCTTAAATAGTAAGTTGGTTGCCAATACAGACCTGGATGAAAGTCATTGGAAGAATAAAGTGATCATTTTGGTAGATGATGTATTGAATAGCGGAAAAACACTGGCTTATGGATTAGGCGTTTTTCTAAATACCCCTCACAAAAAGATCCGAACCGTAGTTTTGGTAGATAGAAGTCATAAAATATTCCCAATTGCAACGGATTTCGTTGGCTTACAAATGGCTACCGTTTTAAAGGAACATGTAGATGTAGTGATTGATGTAGAAGGAGAAGAGGATCGGGTTTATTTAAGTTAGTCTTGGATATCAGGCTTATTTTTCTCATTTTAGAGAGATGTACCCGTCCCGAAAAAGCAAGTTAATCTTTCAATTCTTTTCCTGGTATATCGCCTATATCCTAAAGAAGGACTTTTCAGGTTACACTTACGATCGGCTTCAGAATAAAGAGGATGAAGCAATCTTACTCCTTGCCAATCATTTTAGTTGGTGGGATGGCTTCTTAATGTTTCAATTGAATAAGGTTATTTTTAAGAAGGAATTTCATGTGCTGGTAACAGAAGCCGATTATCAGCGTCAATGGTATTTAAAATATTTGGGTGCTTTTGCCTCGAAACCTAAGGGTAAAGATGTGGTAGAAACCTTGGCTTACGCTGGACAGCTATTAGATGATCCTAAGAATTTAGTGCTTTTATTTCCTCAAGGCAGACTGTACACCAGTTATGTCAATAATATTTCTTTTGAGAAAGGCGTGATGCAATTGATCAATGCCTCGAAGAAAAAGTTTCAAATTGTATTTTCCGCGACGCTTACTGACTATTTTGACAATAGAAAACCAATGGCCAAAAGTTACCTCTGCACTTGGGAAGCGGAAGAGTATATCAGTTTACAATTACTGAAAAGAGCGTATAACAAACATTATGAAGAGGCTGTTCATAAACAAAGCAAAAAATCTGCATGATTTTTTTCCTATATATAGTACTTGTCTTTTTAGTCCTGCGTTTTTCAGTTACGTTATTCAATTTCGTTTCCAATCCTAAATTGGGCAATACCGGCCGGTCTTTTACGGATAAGGTGGTCATCATCATAAAAGTGAAAAAGTCTGAAAAGGAGGCAGAGAGATTGGTTGCCAGTATTTCCTTGCAGGATTATCAAAATTACGAGATACTGATTCAATCATTTGATGGCCCTGATGTAGCAACGACCGCCAATGGTGATTATTTCCTATTCCTTGAAGCGAATACCTTAATTGAAAAGGGTTTCATAAATAGCCTGGTTTATCGGACAGCCGTTTTTAAATTGGCACTGTTAAGTGTTATTCCTACACCAAATATCACTGGTTTTATAGCCAATTGTTTTTATCCCCTGAATGATTTTATATTACTAAATCTATTCCCTTTAAGGTTGGTCAGGCTGATCAATCATCCGGCTTTCGCAATGGCTAATGGGGCATGCTTATTCTTCAATGCGGGGATTTATCGTCAGTACGACTGGAATCAAACCTTTAAAGACACCAACCTGACTGCTTTAGAAATGGTGAGAAGTGTAAAACAAGAACAATTAAAAGCCGATTTCTTACTCGGGAACAGACTGATTTACCAAGAGGAGCGGGAGCTTGATGCTGCGGTTTTCTCTAAACGTTTGATGTTGAATTTTAGTAATCAGCCAATCGTCGCATTGGGGTATTTGGTATTAGTGATTGCCGGGCCAATAGCAATGGCCTTAACTTTAGCACCAGTATTTTTGCTGCTGCCTTGCGGCCTGATCTTTTTGTCAAGAATGATGATCGCTTATCTGACTGCCCAAAAACCTATTCCTTCCATCTTGTACCATCCATTACAAATGATCAGCCTAACCTGGCAGGTGATTCATCAATGTTGGAAAAGCTTTCTTTCTGTATTTAAGTCTAAGAATTAGCATATCAGACGCGAGAAATAGCATATCAAACTCTTTTTATGTAATTTTGTAACTGTATGTGGTTACTTATTAAATAATTTATGGGATACGATTTAGCCGTCACAATAGATAAAGCATCAGGATTTTGTTTCGGAGTAGTATATGCAATCGACATGGCTGAAGATATTTTGGACCATGAAGATTATTTATATTGCCTTGGTGACATTGTACACAATGATGAGGAAGTGAAGCGATTAACGGCTAAAGGACTTCGTATCATCGATCATGAGCAGCTGCAGACCTTGAAAAATGAAAAGGTTTTGATCAGAGCACATGGGGAGGCACCTTCGACTTATCAGCTGGCGATGGAAAATAATCTGATTCTCATTGATGCTTCTTGTCCGGTAGTATTAAAACTGCAGAACAGGATTAAAAATTCACATGACGACGATGAGCAGATTCTGATTTTTGGAAAACATGGTCATGCGGAAGTGATCGGTTTACAAGGACAAACAGATGGGAAAGCCATCGTATTCCAGGATCTTGCAGAATTAGATCATGTAGACTTACCTTCAAAATTCACGTTGTATAGTCAGACGACCAAAAGCACAGATAAATTCTACCATATCAAAGATCAGCTGCTGAGCAGAGGATATGAAGTGAAAGCAAATGATACGATTTGTCGCCAGGTTTCCAACCGCTATGGTGATTTGGAGAAGTTTGTCGTTGATTTTGATAAGATCATTTTTGTATCAGGTAAGAAATCTTCCAATGGAAAGGTTTTATACGATGTGTGCAAAAAATACAATCCCAATGCCTATTTTATTTCAAATGTAGAAGAAATTGACCAGAGTTGGTTTACTCCGAATGATAAGGTTGGGATCTGTGGTGCTACCTCTACACCAATGTGGCTAATGGAACAGGTAAAATCAACTTTAGAATCTTATTAAATACATTATAACATCATAAAAAAGTAATTATTGGTTTTCCCTTTGGAGATACAGGGTTATAATCAATTGATTAATTATTTTTGCTAAAATTATGGGAAAAAAGGGCATACTGTTAGTGAATTTAGGAACTCCGGATAGTCCGGAAGTAAGTGATGTACGAAGATATCTTGATGAATTTTTGATGGATGAGCGTGTGATTGATATCAACGCTTTTCAGAGAACTTTATTGGTAAAAGGGATTATCGTTCCTTTTCGTAGTCCTAAGACGTCTAAGCTATATAAAGAAATCTGGGACGAAAACGGATCACCACTATTATATTTTAGCAAAATTCAAGCAGCGATGGTTCAGGAGAAACTTGGTGATGAATACCAGGTTGAATTAGCCATGCGCTATCAGAATCCTTCTATAGCTTCGGGTCTTGACAGATTAAAAGCAGGACTGGTGGAAAGCATTCAAGTGATTCCTTTATTCCCGCAATACGCCTCTGCAAGTACGGGTTCTGTGATTCAAAAAGTAATGGAGCTGGTCGGTAAATGGCAAACAGTTCCGCCAATTAGTTTCATTAACTCTTTCCATGATAATGAACTGATGATTGATACTTTCGCTGAAAATGCACAAAAGTATCAGCCGGAAAGTTATGATCAGATTTTGTTTAGTTTTCATGGCTTGCCAGAAAGACAATTAAAGAAATGTGACCATACCGGGCAACATTGTCTAAAGAAAGATGATTGCTGTAGCACTTTAACAGATGTAAACAAATTTTGCTATTCTGCACAATGCCATGATACAGCAAGATTGATCGCGAAAAAATTAAATATTCCTGCTGAAAAATACTCAGTATGCTTTCAATCAAGATTGGGTAAAGAACCTTGGGTACAACCTTATACCAGCGATGTTTTAAAAGCGCTGGCGGAAAAAGGTAAAAAGAGGCTGTTGGTGTTCTGTCCTGCTTTTGTGGCAGATTGTCTGGAAACACTTTATGAAGTAAGTGTAGAATACCATGAGGAATTCAGAGCCCTTGGTGGCGAAGAAGTTCAATTGGTAGCTAGCCTAAATGACGACCCTAAATTTATCGACGCATTAGTAGCAATGGTGAAAAACTAAAAATTATTAGCTATATATTTCAGGATTTGACGGGTAGAACCTGTTTTATCCTGAACATATTTCTGAGCGATCTTTCCTGCAGCTGCATTCTTTTGGAATTGTAGAAAAGCGGTAGAAAGATCGTTTTCTGTTTCAATACTTATAGCAGCCCCAATTTTAATCAGGTCTTTTGCTTCCTGGAATTTATCATATTTAGGTCCAAAAATAACAGGTAGTCCAAATGCTGCGGCTTCCAGTGTGTTATGAATGCCAACTCCAAATCCGCCACCAATGTAAGCGATGGTGCCATATTGGTAAAGCGAAGAAAGCATACCAATATTGTCTATAATTAAGGTTTGAGCAGTTTTATCAGCCCCTTTTAATAATGCGGAATGAGTAATTGCTGCGGGAATGAGTTTTTTAATTTCATCGATATGGGCAGCGTCGGTTTCATGTGGAGCAATGATAAATTTCCAATCGGGATGCTGAAGGATGAGTTCAGCGATCAGGCGCTCATCGGCCGGCCAGGAACTCCCGGCAATAAATACAGGATTTGGTCCGCAGAAATCCGCAACTTCTTTAATGTTTTTCAGGGATTGTGCATTTTCTGCAACACGGTCAAAACGAGTATCTCCACTAAGACTTACATTTTCCAGTTGAATGCTTTTTAATAAGTCCACACTCTCTCGGTTTTGTACGAAGAAATGGGTTACAAAACTCAAAATTTTTCTGTGAAAAGAACCGTACCACTTGAAAAATGGCTGATCCGCTCGGAAAATCCCAGAGATGATATACAATGGGATTTTTTGCTGATTGAGAACGTTGAAATAATGATACCAGAATTCGTACTTAGTGAAGATCGCGATTTCAGGCTTGATTGCTGCAATAAATTTTTTGGCATTCGCTGCAGTATCTAAGGGTAGGTAAAAGACGCCTGCGGCCAATGAATAGTTTTTCCTAATCTCATATCCGGAAGGAGAGAAAAAAGTGACCACTATGTTTTTATTGGGATGGAGTTCTTTAATCTTTTCTAAAACAGGTCTTCCCTGTTCAAATTCACCTAGAGAGGCAAAATGAAACCATATGTTTGTTGTCGAAGGATCTAGGGTTTTTTCTATCTGGTTAAAAAGAGTCGATCTCCCCTTGATAAACAGTCTTGCCTTTACATTAAATAAGGAAAATACGCCCACCACTATTCCATAAAAAGAGATTCCTATATTATAAAGCCAAAGCATTTTGTGTGTTTATTTATTATCTTAGCCGAAGATACTTCATTAAAATTAAAACGTAATTAATATATGAAAATAGCTGTTATTGGAACAGGATATGTGGGTTTAGTTACTGGTACCTGCCTTGCAGAGACAGGGAACAAAGTGATCTGTGTGGATATAGATGCTGCTAAGGTTAAAAAGATGCAGGATGGTCAGGTACCAATCTATGAGCCAGGACTTGATGTATTATTTCATAGAAACATCGCCCAGGGTAGGCTAACTTTTACAACCGATCTGGCACATGGTATTCAAGATGCACAAATTATATTTATGGCTTTACCGACTCCTCCGGGGGGTGATGGAGCTGCTGATCTTTCTTATATCCTTGGTGCAGCAAAAGATATTTCTAAATTGGTTACGGAATATAAAGTGATCGTCAACAAATCTACAGTACCAGTTGGGACTGCAGATAAAGTTCGTGCAGTGTTTGAGGCAAATACAAACGTAGAAATTGATGTGGTTTCTAATCCTGAATTTCTTCGCGAAGGAGTGGCTGTAGAAGATTTCATGAAACCTGATCGCGTAGTGATCGGTACAAGAAGTGAAAAAGCACAAAAATTAATGGCAGAATTATACGGTCCTTATGTTAGACAAGGTAATCCAATTCTGTTCATGGACGAGCGTTCATCTGAGTTGACAAAATATGCAGCAAACTCTTTCCTTGCTACAAAAATCACATTCATGAACGAGATCGCAAATCTTTGTGAGATTGTAAACGCGGATGTAGACGCTGTACGTAAAGGAATTGGTTCAGATGCAAGAATTGGTAAGCGCTTCCTTTTCCCTGGAATCGGTTATGGCGGTAGTTGCTTCCCTAAAGACGTTCAGGCTTTGGCTAAATCTGCTGATGAACATCAATATGATTTCCAGATCCTGAAAGCGGTAATGGATGTGAATGAAAAACAAAAGACAGTTTTAGTGGATAAACTGCTTAAATATTACAAAGGTAACCTGAAAGGCAAGCATTTTGCTTTATGGGGCTTGGCCTTTAAACCAGAAACTGACGATATTCGTGAGGCACCAGCTTTATATATTATTGATGAGTTGCTGAAACATGGCGCAACAGTTGCTGCCTTTGATCCGGAAGGAATGGGGAACGTAAAGCGTCTTTTAGGTGATAAAATTAAATTTGTTGCGGATCAGTATGAGGCTTTGCAAAATGCAGATGCACTATTGATCGCTACGGAATGGTCTGTTTTTAGAAATCCTGACTTTGAAAGAATGGAAGAAAGCCTGAGTAATAAGGTGATTTTTGATGGACGTAATTTATATGATCTGGAAAAAATGATCGATTTGGGTTATTATTATAATAGTATTGGTCGTAAATTAATAGGGTAATGGGACGTAAAAGAGTATTAATTACCGGAGCAGCAGGCTTCCTGGGTTCACATTTATGTGATCGTTTTATCAAAGAAGATTATCATGTAATTGCAATGGATAACCTGATTACTGGAGATCTGGAGAATATTGCACATTTATTCAAGTTGGAAAACTTTGAGTTTGCGCACCATGACGTATCGAAATTCGTTTATGTCTCGGGAGATTTAGATTATATCTTACACTTTGCTTCACCGGCAAGTCCGATCGACTATTTGAAAATACCGATTCAAACATTAAAAGTAGGTTCCTTAGGAACACATAATTTACTAGGTCTGGCGAAGAGTAAAAATGCGAGAATGCTGATCGCTTCCACTTCGGAAGTGTATGGTGATCCAAATGTAAATCCTCAGCCAGAAGAATATTGGGGAAATGTAAACCCTGTAGGCCCGAGAGGAGTCTATGATGAGGCGAAACGTTTTCAGGAAGCAATGACCATGGCCTACCATACTTTCCATGGTTTAGAAACCAGAATCGTAAGGATTTTTAATACTTATGGTCCAAGAATGCGCCTGAATGATGGTCGTGTTTTACCGGCTTTCATCGGACAAGCTTTGCGTGGTGAAGACCTTACTGTATTTGGTGATGGTTCTCAAACGCGTTCGTTTTGTTATGTGGACGATTTAGTAGAAGGTATTTACAGGTTATTGCTGAGCGATTATGCCATGCCAGTGAATATTGGTAATCCTGATGAGATCACGATCAAGCAATTTGGTGAGGAAATCATCAAATTGACAGGTACCACTCAAAAATTAGTATTGCGTGATTTACCTGTGGATGATCCTAAACAAAGACGTCCGGATATTACTAAAGCCCGTGAGATTTTAGGTTGGGAGCCTAAAGTGAGCAGGGCAGAAGGTTTGAAAATTACTTATGAGTATTTCAAGTCCCTGCCGGCAGAAGCACTGGTGAATAATGAGCACAAAGATTTTACAACTTATAACCGTTAATATATAATAATGTCGAAAATACTAGTAACCGGTGGTACCGGTTTTATTGGATCACATACCGTGGTAGAGCTATACAATGCAGGGTATGATGTCGTGATCGTTGATGATTTTTCTAACTCAAATCCTAAAATCCTTAAACAGATTGAAGCAATTACTGGAAGAGTACCTGAGTTTGTTGAGCTGGATTTATGTGATGAATTAAAAGTTAAAGCATTTGTTGACGCAAATACTGACATCTCAGGGGTAATTCATTTTGCGGCTTTTAAAGCAGTAGGAGAGTCTGTTCAACAGCCACTGAAATATTATAGAAACAATTTTTATTCTTTGATTAATGTCATCAATGGCTTTAATAGTAAAGTGAATCTTGTATTTTCTTCTTCTTGTACTGTTTATGGTCAGCCAGATGTGTTGCCAGTAACTGAAGCAGCTCCAGTTAAAAAAGCAGAATCACCTTATGGTAATACAAAGCAGATCGCAGAAGAGATTCTGCAGGAAAGTTGTGCGGTGACTCCTGAAATGAATGTGATTGCCTTGCGTTATTTTAATCCTGTAGGTGCTCATGATTCTGCATTAATTGGTGAATTGCCAATCGGTGTTCCACAAAATCTGATTCCATTTATTACACAATCAGCTATTGGAAAACGTGGTCCGATCACAGTTTATGGAAATGATTATGACACCCCAGATGGTAGCGCAATCAGAGATTATATCCACGTAGTAGACTTAGCTAAAGCACATGTTGCAGCGATTCAACGTTTGGAAAGCAAAAAAGCGGAATCTAATTATGAAGTTTTCAATTTAGGAACAGGTACAGGTACAACGGTATTACAAGTAATTGAAGCTTTTGAAAAAGCAACAGGCGAAAAGTTAAGTTATACCATTGGTGCAAGAAGAGAAGGTGATATTGAGAAGGTTTGGGGTGATGTGACTAAATCAGCAAATGATTTAGGATGGAAAGCTGAACGTGATATCAATGTAATGATGTCTTCTGCATGGAATTGGGAAAAATATTTAAAAGATAACCCATTCTAGATGTTATTAAGCGAACATAAAGACCTCAAGCTGGAAATTAAATCCCTTCCTGAAAAGGAAAAGGATAAGCTGTTGCTCCGGTTGATCGCGAAAGATAAAATCTTGACAGAACACTTGCATTTTTTATTGATGGAAGGGGAGCAAGATTTGGTGGACAGACAAGAGCAGCTTAGTGCCCGAATTGATGAAGAGATTGAAGAGCTGATGTCCAATAGAAGAAGGAATGCTAAAGAGGCTTTGCTGAAAATGAGAAAGTTAAATGGTAGTATTACCCACCATTTTAAGGTGACTAAAGATTTGAACAGCGAAATGGAACTGCGAATTCATCTTTTCAAAGGTATTCCCATTGATTTCAATGAAGGTGTATTTTCTACTTTGCATAAGTTCAATGAAAAGTTAATGATCTATTTTGCCAAATCTGTGTTTTCTGTGTATAACAAATACCTGAAAATGCATGAGGAGACTCAGTTTGACCTTAAAGAGGGATTTAATGAAGTGCTGACTAAAATTTATCAATATAAAACAGCTCCTGTTGCTGAAGAATTGGGTTTGCCTAAAGAAATTTAAGGTGAGGCCTGCTATTAAAAATTGAAATCTATCGAAATGAAAAAGAAAATATTGATCACGGGTGGAGCTGGCTTCATTGGTTCACATGTGGTACGCCGTTTTGTGAGCAATTATCCTGATTATGAAATCCTGAATCTTGACGTGTTAACGTATGCAGGAAATCTGGCAAACTTAACTGATGTGGAAGATTTGCCGAATTATCGTTTTGTGAAGGCTGATATTACTGATGCCCTTGCGATGAACGATTTGTTTGAGCAAGAGAATTTTGATGCGGTCATCCATTTGGCTGCAGAATCTCACGTGGATAGATCTATTGCTGATCCAACTGCATTTGTGATGACCAATGTGATTGGTACCGTAAACCTTTTGAACGCAGCTAGAGCACATTGGAAAGGTGATTATGATAAAAAACGTTTCTATCACGTGTCTACTGATGAAGTGTATGGCGCTTTAGGAGAAACAGGAATGTTTACCGAAACTACAGCGTATGATCCGCACAGTCCTTACTCTGCGTCAAAAGCATCTTCTGATCATTTCGTTCGGGCTTACCATGATACTTATGGTCTTGATGTCGTAATTTCTAACTGCTCAAATAACTATGGTTCTCACCATTTTCCTGAAAAATTGATCCCATTAGCGATTAATAACATCAAGAATAATTTGCCTGTTCCTGTTTATGGAAAAGGTGAAAACGTGAGAGACTGGCTTTGGGTAGAAGATCATGCACGTGCAATTGATGTGATCTTTCATGAGGCAGCAACTGGCGAAACGTATAATATTGGTGGCCATAACGAATGGAAGAACATTGATCTTATTCATTTGCTTTGTGATATTATGGATCGTAAACTGAACAGAACACCTGGTGATTCTGCAAAATTGATTTCCTTTGTAACAGATAGAGCTGGACATGACTTACGTTATGCGATCGATTCTAGTAAATTGCAAAATAAATTAAATTGGGTACCTAGTCTTCAATTTGAAGAAGGGCTGGAAAAAACAGTTGAGTGGTATCTTGAAAATGAAGAATGGCTTTCAAATGTGACTTCTGGAAACTATAAAGCATATTATGAAACACAATATCAGGGCAGATAAGACCTGATCATTATAAACAAGAAAGGCCATCTTTTTAAAGATGGCCTTTCTTGTTTATAATCTTGCTCTAATTATTCATATCTCAATGCTTCTACTGGATCTAACTTAGATGCTTTTTTAGCAGGATAGTATCCTGACATAATGCCCACAAGTACACAAAGTACGAATCCTCCAAAGATCCACAGCCATGGAATGATAAAGGAACCACCCATCGCCAAAGAGATCACATTCCCTATCGCTATTCCGAGGAAAATTCCAAAAGCACCTCCCATCAGGCAAATGATGACCGCTTCAATTAAAAACTGTTTGCGAATTACAGCAGGGTTGGCGCCGATCGCTTTCCTGATCCCGATTTCCCTTGTTCGTTCCGTAACAGAGACCAACATGATATTCATTAAGCCAATAGAAGCACCAATTAAGGTGATCGCCCCAATAGCAATCCCACCCCATACCACATACTTTAAATTCTCAAATAAGGTTTGTGCAATGGCATCGCTTTTAATTATTTCGAAGTTATTGGGTTCAGCAACTTTAACTTTTCTAATGTTTCTAAACTCAGCGGTAGCTTCTCCAATGATGTCTTCTTGCATTTCGTTGGTTGGAACCATAACTACAATGTTGTAAGAAGGATTCCCATTCGAGTTGATTTTTTTAGCTTTTAATAATGGAACGTATACGGCTCGGTCTCCACTGAATCCCATACTGGAGCCTTTTGATGCCAATAGACCGATAACTTTTAGTCGGTTACCGCCAACATTAATGACTTTATCTATCGGAGACTCTTTCTTGAATAGTTTTTCGCTAACCTCGCTTCCGATGATACAAACATTGTTTCCATTTTCGACTTCCGTTTTACTGAAATTCCTTCCAGAAGTCAGCTGAAGGCCCATAGAATTTAATCCATTCTCATCAATTCCCTGAATGTTAATATTTGGATTTGTTTTCTCCGTCCCATATTTTATAGTTGCACCATAAGTGACCATTACATTGATGGCAACTGTTGCGGGTGTATTTAGTTGATTCTTAAAGGTTATAGCATCCTCGTAGCGGATGCTCTTGAACGGCTTAGGTCTTTTACCTCCTCCTCCAATTCGAATTCCTACACCACGATTCCGAATGGTAAATGAGTTGGCGCCCATACTAGAAAACGCTTCCGTCATGCTGGTTTTTACTGCATCTAACGTGGTTAGAATTCCTACTAAAGCAGATAAACCTATCGCAATGATCAATGCAGTTAGCATGGTGCGTAACCGATTACTTTTTATAGATTGTAGGGCAATTCTTACGTTTTCTGTATAGGTCATTCTTTAGAAATAAGATTCTTAAAGGGATAAAAATAAAAAGTCCCGTTGTTAAGACAACGAGACCTGTTATAATGTTACAATGGAAACCTAAATAATTCCCTGAATAAAAATCTATTTATGCTGAAAAGCTGGTACCACAACCACATGTACTGGCTGCATTTGGATTGTTGAAGGTAAAGCCTCTTGAATTTAGCCCATCTTGCCAATCTACTTGCATTCCCATTAAATACATCTGGTGTGCTTTGTGCATGAAAACCTTAATGCCATCAATGATAAACTCTTGATCTCCTTCTTTCTTTTGATCAAAACCTAAAACATAACTCATTCCTGAGCAACCACCACCCTCTACTCCTACACGTAAGCCGAAGTCTTCAGCGATT
Source organism: Pedobacter gandavensis (assembly GCF_014172405.1). Lineage (GTDB taxonomy): Bacteria > Bacteroidota > Bacteroidia > Sphingobacteriales > Sphingobacteriaceae > Pedobacter > Pedobacter gandavensis. The sequence goes on from NZ_WNXC01000012.1 coordinate 56,316, forward strand.
TCTTGTTGGTCTTTTAGTTTAAAAAGCTCTTTTACAGCAGTTTCTGTAAAAGTAACTGGTGCAAATGCGGTATCAACTGTGTTACTCATGTTATTTAAAATTAGGAAGAACAAATATAAATAAAATGTACATTTTTGTCGGGTTAATCGCTAATTATTACGGTATTTAAACAAAGGAATGAGCATAGAGTCTTTATTAATAGAAGTAGTCCCCATAACAGTTGCCGGTGTAGTGACGATTTCGGTAGGTTATTACCTGATAAAAAATGATATTGATAAATATTTTAGATTGAGGTTTGCTGCTAAAAAAGAGGAGCAATCACCGATTTTTTCCTTACGTCTTCAGGCTCACGAGCGCCTGATTGTCTTTGTAGAAAGAATTAATCCGGCAAATTTGTTTCTGAGATTGTATACGCCTGGTATTTCAGTTAAAGAATTACAGATATTGGTATCCAATGAAATCAGAGCAGAGTATCAACATAACGTAACGCAACAACTGTACGTGTCCGAAAGAGTATGGAATGTGATCCGTAAGCTTAAAGATGATACTTTGGCAATGGTAAATCATGCGGTTCAGGGATTGCCTGAGCAGGCAACAGGGATGGATTTAAGTAAAAAAGTACTGCAACATATGACGGAAATTGCTGATAATCCTTATGATTTGACGCTGGATCTGATTAAAAAGGATATTCATCAATTGTTTTAAATTATGGAAGAGAAGAAGATTACGACGAGTTCAGGTATAGAAATCAAAGAAATATATACCAGTGCGAAGCCAATGACTGAGCAGCCGGGAGAATTTCCTTTTACAAGAGGGATTCAAAAGGATATGTATAGAGGGCGGTTGTGGACCATGCGTCAGTATGCCGGATTTTCTACAGCGGAAGAATCTAATAAGAGGTATCATTATCTACTGAAACAGGGAACTATGGGCCTTTCGGTTGCATTTGATTTACCTACTCAGATTGGATATGATTCTGACCATGAAATGGCGGAAGGGGAAGTGGGTAAAGTAGGCGTAGCAATTGATTCTCTGAAAGATATTGAAATTTTATTTGATGGAATCGAACTTCAAAAGATCACCACCTCCATGACTATCAATGCTACTGCCTCTATTTTGTTGGCCATGTATATTGCTTTAGCAAAGAAGCAGGGAGCCGATATCAAGCAGATTTCTGGAACAATCCAGAATGATATACTGAAGGAATATGCGGCAAGAGGAACTTATATTTATCCACCAAAATCCTCTATGAGGATTATTACTGATATTTTTGAATATTGTAGTCAGGAGGTGCCAAAATGGAATACCATTTCGATTTCAGGTTATCATATTCGAGAAGCAGGATCTAATGCAGTACAGGAGCTTGCTTTTACGCTGTCAAATGGTAAAGCTTATTTAAACGCAGCTTTAGAAAAAGGATTAGATATTAATGTCTTTGCAAAGCGACTCTCTTTTTTCTTTAACTGTCATAATAATTTCTTTGAAGAGATTGCAAAGTTCCGCGCAGCTAGGCGAATGTGGGCTAAAATCACTAAAGAGTTAGGGGCCACAGATGAAAAAGCCCAGATGTTACGTTTTCATACGCAAACAGGAGGTTCTACGTTAACGGCACAACAACCATTGAATAACGTGATCCGGGTAACGAGTCAAGCGATGGCAGCAGTACTTGGAGGCACACAGTCTCTACACACAAACGGTTACGATGAGGCGTTATCACTTCCTACAGAAGCAGCGGCCAAAATTGCGCTGCGTACACAACAGGTGATTGCTTTTGAAAGTGGAATTACGGATACGGTTGATCCATTGGCCGGTTCTTTTTTTGTGGAAAACCTAACGGATGAAATTGAAGCAGCCGCACAACTTTACATTGATAAAATTGATGCAATGGGTGGCTCTGTGAATGCCATAGAAAATGGATATATCCAGAATGAAATTGGCAATGCTGCTTATCAATACCAATTGGAAATTGAGGATGGTAGTCGGGTTATTGTTGGAGTGAATAAATTTACACAGGAAAAGGAGGGGATAAACGATGTGTTTACCATTGATGAGTCTATAAGAACCATTCAGACGGACAAGTTGAATAAGCTAAAATCTGAGCGGAATCAGTTGGCTGTGGAAAAAGCTTTGAACGATTTATTAGTTGCTGCAAAGGGCACTGAGAATCTAATGCCTTTTATTCTGGTGGCTGTAGAAGCTTATGCAACGCTTGGCGAGGTTTCGGATGTGCTACGTGGTGTTTTTGGTGAATATTAGTAGGTATGTTAAAAAATAGTTATCCACATAAAAAATTCAGGTTAACTATGCTAATCATCTGCTATTTAAGTGCTTACTGAATATATTAAAATTTAGTTTTTTTTGTTGATAATTTTTTGAATATTCGGTATCTCGATAGGGCATAGCCAATGTGCCAGTATCGTCCCTGTTAACTAACTAATTGTATCATAAAAATGGAAAAAACTTGTACCGAAGTATGGAAAAGCTGTCTCCAAATCATAAAGGATAACATACCCGGCCAGAGTTTCAAAACCTGGTTCGAGCCGATATCCGCTCTCAAGTTGGAAGGCAATGTTTTAACAATACAAGTACCGAGTTTATTCTTTTATGAGTGGCTGGAAGAACATTATGTTGGACTGCTTCGAAAGACGGTCAAGAAACAATTGGGTGAGGAGGGAAGATTGGAGTATAATATTGTGGTGGACAAGTCTTCGAAAAGTGGTTCTCCTTATACAACCAATATGCCAAGTAACGGCAATGGTGCGGAAGCAAAGTTTCAATCAATGCCCATCCCGGTTTCTATCAATAAAGATATTAGAAATCCATTTATTATACCTGGATTAAAAAAACTAACAGTAGATCCTCAATTGAATGCGAATTATACTTTCGATAACTATATTGAGGGGGATTGCAACCGTTTAGCACGTTCGGCAGGATATGCAGTTGCGGCTAAACCTGGTGGAACTTCCTTTAATCCCTTAATGATTTATGGAGGGGTTGGGTTGGGTAAAACACACCTTGCTCAAGCAATTGGCAACGAGATTAAACGAAACCTACCTGATAAATTGGTGATCTATGTATCTTGTGAAAAGTTTTGTCAACAATTCGTGGATTCGTTAAAAAACAACACTATTAATGATTTTGTGAATTTTTACCAGGCAATGGATGTTATTATCATGGATGATGTTCATAATTTTGCAGGGAAAGAAAAAACTCAAGATATATTCTTTCATATTTTTAATCATTTACACCAATCAGGAAAACAGGTAATTTTATCCTCTGATAAAGCGCCGAAAGATTTAGCAGGATTAGAAGAAAGATTGTTGAGTCGGTTCAAATGGGGGCTGTCTGCAGATCTTCAGATTCCTGATTTGGAAACGCGAATAGCTATTCTTAGAAAGAAAATGTATGCTGATGGAATTGAACTTCCTAATGAAGTAGTAGAGTATGTAGCCCATAATATTGATAATAACGTTCGTGAGTTGGAAGGTGCCATGGTTTCTCTTTTAGCACAGTCTACCTTAAATAAAAAAGACATTGATCTGAATCTGGCTAAGCAGATGTTGAAGAATTTTATTAAAAACACTTCAAAAGAGATTTCAATGGAATATATTCAGAAATTGGTTTGTGAGTATTTTGAAGTTCCTATTGATATGGTAAAATCTCCGACAAGAAAACGTGAGATTGTACAGGCGCGGCAGATTTCTATGTACCTTTCTAAAAGCCATACGAAGTCATCTTTAAAAACTATAGGCGCATTTTTTGGCGGAAGAGATCATTCAACTGTAATTTACGCTTGTCAGACTGTAGAGGATCTTATCGATACCGACAAGAATTTTAAAGGGTATGTACATGATATCCAAAAGAAATTGAAAATGACCTAACGATGGGTTGTTTAATGAAAATGCTCCCAAAAAGTTGGATACTTTATGGGAGCATTTTTTTTGATTTTTATGTTTATTTAACCGCCTCTAACTTCATCAAACCATAAAATAGCGCTGAAACATGTAAAGATTGAGCAATTTGATTGTCCAGTATTAATTGTTTAACTTCTGGAATGCTATATTTCTCTACCGTTAGAATTTCATGTTCATCTAAGTGTTGTTCATGTGTTTTAATACCTCCGGTAAGTAGATAAGTAAAAGTAACGTTATTTGCGGTTGCTGGATTAGGGTACAGCGTTGCCAAATGACTGATGGTTTTAAATGAATAACCGGTTTCTTCCAACAATTCTCTCTTTACAGCGTCTTCAGGTTTTTCATCGCCATCAATTACGCCACCTGGGATCTCTAGTGAGATGATGTCCGCACCATGGCGATATTGACGAACCATAATTATCTGGTTGTCTTCCGTTAGTGCTACTGCATTCACCCAATTTGGGTATTCGAGTACAAAATAATCATCTTTAGTACTTCCATTTTGGAGCTTACAAGTATCTACGCGTAATGTTGCCCATTTCTCTTTCACCAGGTATCTTGATGAAATCTTTTGCCATTTTAATATTTCCATGTTAGGGATTAAGGTATTGCTGGATCTTCTTTTGTCGATCCAAATTGACCATGCTGACGATATGATGTTTCTCTTCCAGCATTTGATAAATCAGTAATAGTTTGTCTGCAACCAACTTATTCCTTTCCTGTTGTCTGGAAGGAGTTAAGTCTGCATAAAGAAATTGACTCAACATTTCCAGTTTTTCAGCTGGAAATTCTTTGGAATTTAAAAGGGTGTTGAATTCATTATTTGAATCGGTTAACAGCTCATCTTCGGATATTTCAAATTCCTTTAAAAGGGATTCTTTGAAAAGTTCTTCGGCTTCTTCTAGATTACCCTCTAATTTTAGTCCCATAATTCGGGCGAGTACCTGAGCTAGCTTTTGCATCTCAGCAGTAATTAAATCTCTTCTAAGCATAAGTCTTACCAGCTACCACTACTACCACCACCACCAAAACTGCCACCACCGAATCCACCAAATCCACCGCCACCACTACTGCCGCCACCGAACCCGCTTCCGCCTGATCCTCTACCTCCGCCAAGTAACATACTCCAAAAAAGAGCATCGGCAACGCCGCGACTACCGATAACCTGGCCACCGCCACCGTTTCCACCACCTTTTTTAAGAACGACAATTACCACAATAACGATGATAATAATAATGATGATGCCAGCAGCTCCTCCTTGACTTTGTCCAGCTTTGGGTTTGTCATTCTTGTATTCACCTTTGGTATAACTGATGATGGCATCTGTACCTGCCTGAAGACCGGAGTAGTAGTCCCCTACTTTAAAATAAGGCTTTATGTCATTGTCTATAATCCTGCGTACGTATAAATCCGGAAGTGCTCCTTCTACACCATAACCCGTTTGTATGGAGATCTTTCTATCTCCCAGTGCCGCAACGATCATGATTCCATTGTTTTTTCCTTTACCACCTACGCCCCATTTTCGACCTAGTTCCAATGCATATTCCCCGATGTCATAGTCGCCTACCGATTTTATGATAGCAATAGCGATTTGTGTTGAAGTGGAGTCATCAAAGGCTACGAGTTTTTGCTCTAGTTGTTGTAGTTGACTGGCAGTTAGTGTGCCCGTATAATCATTAACTAGCTTATTAGGTTTTGCTGGGAAATCTTGTGCGAAACCCAAAGTGGAAGTTAGTGTAAAAAGGAATGCTATGAGTAGTTGCTTCATGGCTTTACAGATTTATATTGGTCCATGAAGATGATTTCATTAGGTAATTCATTGATATCACCACCTTCAAATGGAAAGAAGGTGGCTAATTTTTCTCCTGCTAGGACGATTCCAGCAATAATGCCCTGAACAAGATTTCCTCCAGAGAAATGTGCTTTCATCGCAATTTTCGTCGTTTCCCAGAAGTCCTCTGGTACCACTTTATTAATTCCGCTATCACCGATGATAGCAAATTTATGGTCAATATAAGCAAGGTAGATGAGTACACCGTTGTGTTTTGATGTCTTTTCCATACCTAGTTTGGAGAAATAGGAGGTTGCTTTTTCAATAGGATCGCCTTCGCAATGTTTGTCTATGGCAATTCTGATTTCGCCTGAAGTTCCTTTTTCAGCTTCTGAAATCGCGTTGGCTATTAATTCTTGTTCTTGTTCTGTGAAAATTCCCATAATAGGATGACTGGATAAAGATAAGGGTAATACATGTTTTAACTAAAACACGGATTACCCTTAAATGTTGTGACGGTATTTTAGAATTCTACTTTTGGAGCTTTATCTGCCCCGGCCTCTGCTTTAAAGCCTGCTTTTTGGCTAAAACCAAATATGCCAGCAGTAATGTTATTAGGGAAAGACCTTACTTTAGTATTGTAAGTCTGTACAGCCTCGTTGAAATCTTTACGTGCTACAGCTATTCTGTTTTCAGTTCCTGCAAGTTCAGCCGAAACATCTCTAAATTGTTCTGTGGCTTTTAATTCAGGATAGTTTTCTGTGACCATCAATAAACGTCCAAGAGCTTGACTCACCTGACCTTGTGCCGCCTGGTATTTTTCAATATTTTCCGGTGTTAGTTTATCAGGATCAATGGTTACTTGAGTAGCTTTAGCACGAGCTTCTGTAACTTGAGTTAAAGTCGATTGCTCAAATTTAGCAGCTCCTTTAACGGTATTTACAAGATTTGGGATTAAATCAGAACGTCTTTGGTACTGTGTCTCTACTTGGTTCCATTTCGCCTTAACGTCTTCGTCTAATTTAACCATGCCATTGTACCCACAGCTGCTAAAGACTACTAATAATGCTAAAATACCGACTATTGCTAATACTGTTTTTTTCATAATTTCTGTTTTTAATTGCCCTGATTGTTAACTGTTGTCATGACCAGGTTTTGCGTTTTGTTTTTCTAAGTGTTAATTTACAAATTAGAACTCAATTTCCGTACCCTTGTTTCTAATCTGTAAAAAAACATGACAGGTTTTTATAAAAATGACGAATCAGCCTGTAATTCTTAATTAAACGGCATTTCTGTCAGTTGATTAACTGCTTGTTAAGAGTCCCTGATCACTTTTTTGAAAGATCATTCCGGAGCTCATCATTCAAGATTTCGTATATTTGCAACAGTTCAGGATAAAAACCTGACATATTTATGCAAAAAGAAATCGAAATTACTCTGGCTCCTGAAGATGTTGAACAGGATGCAATCTTAAAAAGCACCTTATCTGAGGTCCTAGAGGTCAAGATCACACGAATTAAAGGATATAAAATTCTAAAGAGGTCTATTGATGCACGTTCAAGAAGAGTGATTTTTCGCCTTCAGGTTCGGGTATTTATCGACGAAGAACCTTTGAATGAGGTTTTTGAAGTGAATTATCCAAATGTTAGTGATAAAAAACCTGTAATTATTGTCGGCGCCGGCCCTGCTGGATTATTTGCGGCTTTACAATGTATTGAGAATGGGTTTAAGCCTATTGTTCTAGAGCGTGGTAAGGATGTGAAACAGCGTAGGAGGGATTTGGCGGCTATTAATAAGGAAGGTATTGTAAATATAGAATCCAATTATTGCTATGGAGAAGGTGGTGCAGGGACTTATTCTGATGGTAAACTTTACACCCGCTCTAATAAGCGTGGGGATATCAATAAAGTGTTACAGGTTTTTGTTGAACATGGCGCTACCGAAGATATTTTAGTAGATGCCCGTCCTCATATTGGGACAAATAAACTCCCGCAAATTATTACCGCAATTAGAGAACGTATTCAAAATGCCGGAGGAGAAGTACGCTTTGATCAAAAAGTGACTGATATCCTGATCGACTTTGGAAAAGTTAAAGGCGTCATTGTGAATGGGGATGATAAACTATTGGCTGATGCTGTTATTTTGGCAACAGGACACTCGGCGAGAGATATTTATGAATTATTAAATAGTAAAAATATACTAGTTGAAGCAAAGCCTTTCGCTCTGGGTGTGAGAATTGAGCATCCACAAGCAATTATCGATGCAGCACAATATCACTGCGATATTCGTAGTGAATTTCTGCCTCCTGCTTACTATAGTTTAGTAGAACAAGTTGGAAGTAGGGGTGTTTTTTCATTTTGTATGTGCCCAGGTGGAATTATTGCCCCTTGTGCTACCCATGAAAATGAAATTGTAGTGAATGGATGGTCTCCTTCTAAAAGAAACAATCCATTTGCTAATTCAGGAACTGTGGTGCAGATCACCTTGGATGATGTGAAAGGAACAGATCCATTAAGAATGATGAACTTTCAAGCAGATATTGAGCGCACGGCCTTCCAAATGGGAGGAGGTAACCTTGTGGCTCCTGGACAGAGAATGGTAGATTTTGTAGAGAATAGGGTGTCAATTGATTTACCTAAGAACTCTTATCTGCCAGGAACAAAAAGTGTAATGTTACAAGAGACGTTACCTGATTTTGTTGCTTCTAGCTTAAGAAATGCTTTACCCCTTTTTGGAAAGAAAATGAAGGGTTATTATACAAATGAAGCGATTCTTGTTGGTGTAGAGAGTAGAAGTTCATCTCCAGTGCGTATCCCAAGGGATAAAGAAACTTTTCAACACCCACAAGTTGCGGGATTATTTCCTTGTGCTGAAGGCGCTGGTTATGCAGGGGGGATTGTTTCAGCAGCAATTGATGGGGTGAATTGTGCAAACGCCATTCTTAAATTAGCTTAATATAAGCAGATTTGTTGTTTCGTTGTTAATGTCCTTCGAAGCTGTGATGCTTGTTCATGGCTTTGATGATTTTTGTTCGACATGATCATGTTTGGTTTGCTACTGCGTAACTTGCAAATGGAGATTTCACGCTTACCCTTCTCAGCTTTGACATGAAAGGGGAGGGCTAAATTGACCTAAATATATTTACTATGAAAAATACATTAATTATTGGGGCTTCCCCAAATCCTATGCGTTATTCCTATAAAGCAGCTCATATGTTGAAAGCAAAGGGACATTCTATTGTTAATGTTGGGATAAAAAAAGGAGAGGTAGCTGGAGTGTCTATTGAAGAGCCTGGAATCTTGCATGAAGGTATAGACACGATTACCTTATATATAGGAGAGGATATTCAGCACCAATACTATGATTATATTCTTCAGACCAAACCTAAAAGAGTAATTTTCAATCCAGGCACAGAAAATAAAGAGCTTGAATCATTGTTGAAGGAGAATGATATAGAACCAGTGGAGGCCTGTACTTTGGTTTTGCTATCCACAGGTCAGTATTAGAGGGTGGTGATGTTATTTAGTTCTTAGTTTACTACTGAATATTGTAATTCAGCTTATTGATGATGCATTTATCTATCTTGTCTATTGATTGTTTTGTTTCGGATCAAATAACAAGCAATTACTTTTGCCATTCTTTAGGTTGTCTTTTATTATGAATGGCTAAGATGAAAATTCATGTTTAACCTTTCTTCTTATCCGGTGTTAAATTTATGTTATTTTTTTGCACTGTAGATCATGTAGTTATAGGGGTATTTGGATTGTAGTTGTTATATAGTTTGCGAGGGCGTTTAATTTTCTTACTTTTGCATCCCGCTTCGGAGGAAGGGTTTGTGCGAGAGCTACAGAGAGAAGAATTTGAAAGATTGCAGTAGAGAAGAGTCAGAGGTTGTTTTGAAGGTTTAATCACCAAATAGAACAAAGTAAAAAAGTTTAAA
>NZ_WNXC01000013.1 GCF_014172405.1 Pedobacter gandavensis
TAAAATCTGGCAGAAATAATTTCAGTAATGATGCAGTACTTGATGGCATAAATATTAAACTGGATAAAAATACAAAGCTATATTTTTATCACCTCCTCCACAAGTTTTGGGATTGATCCGTTATTTCCAACATCCATGATCCACTGACATCAAATGTCACCAAAACTCTTTTTCCTTAAGAATTTTAAACCTTCCTGACTTCTTCTCTTTATATTTGCTCATGCTCAAAAAAGACCGGTACAAACTTTTTGTCGAACACTTTGCAGCCAAACAGCCAGATGCTGAAACGGAATTGCATTACAATAATCCATACCAATTATTAGTAGCCGTAATTCTCTCTGCACAATGCACAGACAAACGAATCAATCAAGTGACACCTGCACTTTTTCAACGTTTTCCAAATGCAAAAGCACTTTCTGAGGTAACGCCAGATATTGTGTTTGATTACATCAGAAGTGTGAGTTACCCAAATAATAAAGCAAAACATCTGGTAGGAATGGCCCAAATGTTATTAAATGATTTTAATAATGTAGTCCCCTCTGATATTGATCAATTGCAAAAGATGCCTGGTGTAGGTAGAAAAACAGCAAATGTTATCGCATCCGTTATTTATAATGCCCCTGCTATGGCGGTCGATACCCATGTTTTTAGAGTTTCCCGGAGAATTGGTCTTTCTGCGGGGAAAACCCCACTTGCTGTGGAAAAAGATTTAGTCAAGAATTTACCTGAACACACCATCCATGTGGCCCATCATTGGTTAATTTTACACGGCAGGTATATTTGCCTTGCCAGATCGCCAAAATGTAGCATCTGCGAAATCACCAATATTTGTAAATATTTTCAACAAAACAACAAAAAAACTAAAATAATTAGTGACAAAGAGGTTTGAACAAATAATAAAAATTTTATCTCTTGTTTTATATTAAACAATCGCTATCTTTGCTAAGATAATTAGCATGTAAGTAAAGTTATTTGTTCTTCCAACGGTAATATTTTATCTTACTCCCAGAATTTAACAATATGAGCGTAAACGCAGACAAATTAAAAGCATTACAACTTACTTTAGATAAGTTAGAGAAATCATATGGTAAGGGTACCGTAATGAAATTAGGCGACAATGCTGTAGAGCCTATTGAATCTATTTCCACAGGATCAATCAGTCTTGACATTGCTTTAGGCATTGGTGGTGTTCCAAAAGGAAGAGTAATAGAAATATATGGTCCTGAATCTTCGGGTAAAACAACTTTGGCAACGCATATTATTGCAGAAGCGCAAAAAAAAGGTGGAATTGCAGCTTTTATCGATGCAGAACATGCATTTGATAAAAATTATGCAAAGAAATTAGGTGTTGACGTTGATAATCTATTAATCTCTCAGCCAGATAATGGTGAACAGGCATTAGAAATTGCTGATAACCTAATTAGATCTGGAGCCATTGATGTAATTGTTATTGACTCTGTTGCTGCATTAGTACCTAAAGCAGAGATTGAAGGTGAAATGGGCGATTCCAAAATGGGATTACAAGCACGCTTAATGTCTCAGGCTTTACGTAAATTAACCGGAACAATTGCTAAAACAGGATGTTGCTGTATTTTCATTAACCAATTACGTGAAAAAATCGGAGTTATGTTCGGTAACCCAGAAACAACCACAGGTGGTAATGCATTGAAATTCTATGCGTCAGTGCGTCTTGACATTCGAAGAACTTCTCAAATTAAAGATTCTGACGAAGTTTCGGGAAACAGAGTAAAAGTAAAAATCGTAAAAAATAAAGTGGCACCACCTTTCCGAATCGCTGAATTCGACATCATGTTCGGAGAAGGTATTTCAAAAGTAGGTGAGATTATCGACCTAGGTGTTGACTTTAATATCATTAAAAAAGCAGGTTCATGGTTCTCTTATGGAGAAACAAAACTTGGTCAAGGAAGAGATGCGGTAAAACAATTATTATTGGATAACCCAGAACTTTCTGAAGAAATTGAAGCTAAGATTAGAGCAGAAGTAACAGGTGAAAAGCTTGAAGAACTTCCTGTACAATCTTAATATAGTCCCATGAGGACATAATAATACAAAAAAAGGGCGATCGATTGATCGCCCTTTTTTTGTATTATTATAATCTATTCAATAGACCTTTCAATCATTACTGAAGCTTCATATATTTTGCATCCACATAAATAGCTACTATAATAGCCACAATAATTGCCGCAAGCAAAACGGCTAAGCCAAGATAATTTCTTTGTTTATCTTGTTTTACCAACCAAATGATAAAAATGATGAAAGGAATCAGCATTAAGCCGAAAAAAATAAAACTCGTAGCACTCATAATTAGCTGTTCTTATATTAAAAATTCATCCTGGATATTGGAGCAACATCCTGTTCCACAAAATCTGCATTTAAATACTTCTGATACCCCGCAATAGCAATCATTGCAGCATTATCCGTACAATACTCAAAAGCCGGGATATAAACATTCCAACCTAAGTCTAGAGCTGTTTTTTGCAAAGAATCCCTTAATCCACTATTTGCAGAAACACCACCAGCAATTGCAATTTCTTTAATTCCATATTGCTTTGCAGCCTTTTTCAATTTGTTCAATAAAATATGAACAATACTATATTGAACCGAAGCGCAAATATCATCTAAATGTTCGGATATAAAGTCTGGATTTTCCTTTTCTTGCTTTCTAATGAAATATAGGATAGAAGTTTTAAATCCACTGAAACTATAATTCAAATCTTTGATTTGTGGTTCTGGAAATTTATATGCTAAAGGATTACCAGATTTAGCATGAAAATCTATCAACGGTCCACCTGGATAAGGAAGGTTTAAAATTTTTGCAGTTTTATCAAATGCTTCACCCGCGGCATCATCAAGGGTTTCTCCTACAATTTCCATATCAAAATAGTCCCTTACTACCACGATTTGAGTATGCCCTCCTGAAACGGTCAAACATATAAAAGGAAACGATGGTTTTGGATCATCAATAAAATGCGCCAAAATATGAGCATGCATATGATTAACCGAAATTAAAGGTAAATCCAATGCCAAAGCAAAGGATTTGGCAAATGACACCCCCACCAGCAAGGATCCTAATAAGCCGGGTCCACGTGTAAAAGCAACACCATTTAGCTCCTTTTTGTCTACATTAGCATCAATTAAGGCTTGCTGTATAACAGGGACAATATTTTGTTGATGTACCCTTGACGCAAGCTCAGGGATTACACCACCATAATTTTTATGAATTGTTTGGTTTGCAATAACATTGGCAGTAATTTTGCCGTTGTTACAAATAGCAACCGAAGTTTCATCACAAGAAGATTCTATAGCGAGTATTATTGGCACAATGATTATTATTAAGCTACAAAACTATTAAAAAACTATTAAAAATACTTCTTTGGTTTGTTGCATCAGTGTTATTACTAGTTGCGATTCTATTATTCGCGCTTCAATTCAAGCCTGTGCAGACTTTTGTCGCAAAAAAAGCTGCGGATTATTTATCTAAAGAACTCAATACAACCATATCCTTATCAGGAATTTATATAAAACCTTTTAAATCCCTTGTTTTAGAGAACTTGCTTGTACTCGACAAACAAAAGGACACACTATTAAATACCCCAAAATTTTTAGTAGACCTAAATCAGCTTTCATTAGAAAAAAGAATTGTTGATGTCAATACGGTGCAGCTAAATAACGGAGCCTTTTTTCTTAAAACCTATAAAGATGGTTCTACAAATTTAGATTTCATTATCGACTATTTTGACTCCGGTCAAACCACCGTTAAAAAGAAAAAGAAACCTTACAAAATCACTTTCGATCGCGTCATCCTTAACAACTTCAGTTTTAAGTATAAAAACTATAAATATGATACCGTTATGAAAGGTGTCAACTTTGAAGATGTGCAATTAAGTAATCTTAATGGCATTCTCGAAAAATTAAATACAACTGATCATATTCTTCAAGCAGAAATCAAAAATCTGACATTTAAAGAAAAAAGCGGATTCTATCTTAAAAACCTAACGTCCTTCGCTACTGTTGACAGCAACAAAATAGAACTGGAACGATTATTATTAGAAACCAATCATTCTAGGTTGAAAGATTACTTTAAAATGAGCTTTAACCGCTATAGAGACTTTAGAGATTACATCAATAAGGTCAAGATGAAAGCTACATTTAAAGATAGTCACATTGCTTCCCGAGATGTATCGTTTTTTACATCTGAACTAGATCAAATGAATCTAGAATTAGATGTAGATGGACAAATTACTGGTCTGGTTAATAACCTCCGCGCAAAAAAACTTTCCATAAAAGCAGGCAAAGCAACTCACATTAAAGGTGATTTTAACCTTAAAGGACTTCCCGTATTAAAAGAAACTTTTATGGACTTTAAAATTGAAATGGCGGGAACGAACAAAAAAGACTTAGATGAGTTACTTACAAATGTGACAGGAAAAAAAGCGAAAAAAATCCCTGAAATCGTCTCTAAATTTGGTAATGTAAATTTCAATGGATCCTTTACAGGCTTCCAAAATGATTTTATCGCCTATGGCGAATTTAAAACAAAACTTGGACGCTTGGTCTCAGATGTCAATATGAAGATTGATAAACAGGGAATCCCGTCTTATTCTGGAAATGTTAAAACATATGATTTTAACTTAGGTAATCTGATTAATGAAAAAAGCCTGGGAAAAATCACAGCAGCACTAAATATAAAAGGTCGTGGAACAGAAATCAAAAATTTAACAGAACGATTAGATGGAGACATCGATTACATTGATTTTAATAATTATAGGTATAGAAATGTTAAAATTGATGGAACTTTTGAAAAGAAATATTTTGATGGCAGCCTGAAAGTTGACGATAAAAATCTTAATATGGTTTTTGATGGTGGTGTAAACTTAAATGGAAAACTCCCAGAGTTTAATTTTAAAGCCAATATCAAAAAAGCTAGAATGAGAGCTCTAAAACTATACAAAGACTCTCTACAAATAGACGCAATATTTAGCACCAATTTTACAGGAAACAACTTGGATAATATTCAGGGTAATCTCTTAGTACAGCACGTTGAGCTCAATAATGTCAAGGGTATTTACCATATTGATTCCATTCAACTAAGTGCCGGAGGCATTGGAAAAGACAGAAGCTTAACTATAAATTCAGACATATTAGATGCAAGTATAAAAGGCCAGTACGACTTAAATACGCTGCCCTCCTACTTTAAGGCGCTAGCAAAAACCTATATTCCATCCTTAAAAGCCGACATCATCAATTATAAAGATCAAATTTTTAAATTCGACCTTAAAATTAAAAAATTCGAACCTGTTGCACAACTCCTTGTTCCAGGCTTAGAAATAGAAGATCAAGCTGTTTTTATTGGGAATTTTGACTCACAAAATAATGTCGCCACTGTAAATGGATTTGTAAAAAAACTCAAGTACAAAGGCATCATTGTTAATAATATTATTGTGGATGAAAACACATCCACAAACCAGTTACAAGCCATTATTACTTCGGATCGTGTTGATCTAAACGACAGTCTTTACATCAAAAATGTGAATATTTCAAATATTCTTAGAAATGACAGTTTAAGCCTCAACGTCAAACTTGCAAACGCTGATGATGCCAACTCACTGGATTTAAATGGGCTAGTTGAATTCGCTACAGATACTATCGGTCGTATTACCATTTTACCATCTATTTTGAAAATTAACAATGAAGACTGGAAAATTCAAGAAAAAGTAAGAATTAGCTTTCATGATGGAAAAACACAAATCAATAATTTTGACCTTAGCAATGGCCCCCAGATCTTGACAATCGATGGAATCCTTTCTAATGCTCCTGAAGATGCACTATTAGTTGGTTTTGAAAAATTCGATCTTAAAACTATTAATCCTTTTATAAAAACACTAGGTATTAAACTCGCGGGGAAATTGAATGGGGAAACAAAGCTTCATCATATCCTAAAATCTCCAAAAATTTCAGATAACATCACAATTGATTCCCTAACTTTCAACGATACTTATATTGGAAGCCTAACAGATACATCTTCTTTTCATCAAGCAGAAAATGTAGCCAATATCTACACCAGTATCATGACGAATAATAAAGAGACACTCAAGGCAAGAGGGAATCTAGACCTTGAGAAAAAGGAGATAGACCTTCATGTTAAACTTGATGAAATAGAAATGGCCGTTTTAGAACCTTTTGTTAAGAAATTAGTTTCGAAACTAAAGGGGAATATTTCGGCTGATCTTGCTATTAAAGGTCCTTTTGAAAAGCCAAATATGAATGGAGAAGTATCATTTGACAAAGGTAAAATGACTATTAACTATTTACAAACAGCTTATACACTAAATGACCAGGTAACTATCGACAATAGCGTCATCAAAGTTCATAACCTTAAGCTACTAGATGTTGATAACAATGAGGCCATCGCCAATGGTACAGTAGACCTAAACAACCTTGATAATCCTACGATAGATGCAGTAATAAAGGCTAAAAATTTTATGGCACTAAACACAACCGAAAAAGATAATCCAGTTTATTATGGCCAGGCATACGGAACAGGAACTTTTATTTTTAAAGGCCCAACTAACCGAATGTACATTAATATTGATGCCAAAACAGAAAAAGGAACAGTTTTCAATTTACCTTTAAATAGCTCTGAAACAGTTTCAAGTAAAGATTTTATCACTTTCGTAAGTAAAGACACAACTAAAATAATAAAAAAACAAAATAGTTTCGATGGCCTTACCATGAACTTAAAACTAGACGTAGATCCAAATAGTGTAGCAAATATATTCACTAGTTTAGGTAATTTAAGTGGACGAGGAAATGCTACCGACCTCACTTTAAAGATCAATAGTCAGGGTGATTTTGATATGTCAGGAGATTATATCATCGAAAATGGGAGCTTTGATTTTACTGCCCAAGAAGTCATTAATAAAAAATTCAATATTAGACAAGGTGGGACAATCCGTTGGACTGGCAATCCCAGTATGGCACAAATACAACTGAAGGCTATTTATTCGCTTAGAACTAGTCTGAGAGACCTGTATATCGCTGCCAATAGAGACGGGAATAACAAAGATGAACGTGTGCTAACAGAAGTGGAGATGGGATTATCAGGTCTCTTGTTAAAACCAGATATTAAACTAGATATATTCTTCCCTTCAAATCCCGCTATAAAAGAAGAAATGCAAGCATACTTCAATGATTCAAACAACCTTAATCTTCAAGCATTGAGTCTAATCATTAGAAGAAGTTTTGCTCCCGGGACAGGAAATGAAGACTTAGGAAAACAACTTACAAGTGGAGTAACAAGTACGGCAACTGAGCTATTATTTAATCAGCTTAACAATGTCCTATCTTCTTTAAATCTAGACTTTGTTGATTTTAATGTACGATCCTTAACTGAAGCAAATGCTTCCTTCAGGTTATTTAATGATCGTCTAGTCTTAAATGCAGGTATTGTTAATAGGGGGAGTACTAATGATCTTTCATTAAATGGCTTTTCTAGAAACAACGTAGGTGGAGAAGTTGAAATTCTAGGCTTAATCAAAAAGGATGGAACTCTGGTGGGGAAATTATCCAATAAGCCCCCCACTCAACAAACCATTTTTACGACATCAGGGATTAACCAAAATAACAACGTTACTGCATTGGGGCTAGTTTACACACAACAGTTTGATAGTTTCAGAGAGTTTTTGAGAAAAATCACAGGACAATACAAAAAGGATCAAAAGAAAAAAGCCCAGCATGGGGAAACTCCCAAAACCAGGCAATTAATGAATAAAGAGGCTATTCTTCAAGAACAGCAAAAGAACAATCAAAAAAGATAGTTTGCTATCCTTTCATTATCTGATGTCCCATTTTATCACGTTTGGTTCTCAGGTATTGTTCATTGTGAATATTACTTTCGATTTCTATTGAAATATTCTCTAATATTTCCAAGCCGTATCCCGTAAGACCAGCACGTTTGGTAGGATTGTTAGACATCAACCTCATTTTTGAAATTCCTTGAGCTCTTAAAATCTGTGCGCCAACGCCATAATCTCTTTCATCACCTTTAAAGCCTAATTTTATGTTAGCCTCTACAGTATCAAATCCAGCATCCTGAAGATTATAAGATCTTAACTTATTAACCAGTCCAATACCCCTTCCTTCTTGATTCATATATACAATAAGTCCTTTTCCTTCCTTATCAATCATTTCCATTGCCTTATGCAATTGCGGACCACAATCACAACGACATGAACCAAAGATATCACCGGTAACACATGAACTATGCACTCTCACCATAACAGGCTCATCAGCAACCCATTCACCTTTACTAATAGCCAAATGGGTAGCTCCTGTATCCAACTGAGTATAGGCTGTCATTTTGAAATCACCCCATTCCGTTGGAAGATTAACCGTTACCTCTTCTTGGATTAAGCTCTCTTTACTCAATCTATAAGCAATAAGGTCTTTAATTGAAACAATTTTGAGATTATGCTGAGCAGCAATCTTTATAAGATCAGGTAGTCTAGCCATCTCTCCATCTTCTTTCATGATTTCTACCAAAACTCCCGCAGGTTCCATACCTGCCAATCTTGCCAAATCAACCGACGCTTCAGTATGTCCTGACCTTCTCAATACTCCTCCATCTTTAGCTCGCAACGGAAAAATATGCCCAGGTTTGCCTAATTCATCTGGATTTGTATTTGGATTGATTAATGCTTGAATAGTCTTGGATCTATCTGAAGCAGAAATACCAGTAGTACAACCATATCCAATTAAATCAACAGAAACCGTGAAATTTGTTTCATAAGCAGCTGTATTTTTACCTACCATAAGCTCTAACCCAAGTTCATCACACCTCTGTTCGGTTAAAGCAGCACATATTAATCCTCTTCCATGGGTCGCCATAAAGTTAATTACTTCAGGAGTTGCATTTGAAGCTGCTGTTAGGAAGTCACCTTCATTTTCTCTGTCTTCATCATCAACAACAATAACCACTTTACCAGCTTGTATTTCAGCAATAGCTTCTTCTATTGCATTTAGTTTGATTTCCATTTTTTGAAATATATCTATACACAAACACTTAGATTAGCTGCTTGTTTAACTATTAAGATTAAGTACAAAGTTACAACCTTCCTTTTCAATATCCTTCGTTAAAATATCATAAATAAGTAATGAATATTTACTAATCGTAATCTATAGATAAAATACATTAAGCCTTCTTTTCTAAGCTTTTCTTTTTCTTCTTAAATAAACTAACAACGATTTGTTTAAGGGCATTGACGTCAAATAAAGCCGAATCTACAGTCGCTTTATAAGTAAGAAATGCCCCAACTGGAGACAATATGATTATCGCCAGCCAAGGTCCAAAAAATGGGGCTAATGATCCTGTTATTGCAGACTTTTCAGCTACTGTCGCTATAATATGGTAAATTAAAAAAAATACAATTGCCATAACCACTGGTAAGCCTAACCCTCCTTTTCTAATAATTGCACCTAATGGTGCCCCTATGAAGAATAGAAGAAGGCATGATGCAGCTAAAGTGAATTTCTTTTGATACTCAATTTCCACTTTAATGATGTTACGAATTCGATCTCCGTGGTCAATTAACCTCGCGGAAACAGTTTGCTTAACTGAATTAGCTTGGTCTAAGGCAGACTGTATAGACCGTAACTTATCTCCCACTGGTAATAAACCTAATACAGGCCCTGTGACTTTCCTTTCAGCAACTTTAACCTTACTATATCCCTTAACATAGTTATTCTGTTTAAAATAACTAGAAACAGTCATTCCAGCAAATTTGTTTATGCTGTCTAATTCTTTCGTTAATGAATCTTGCTTTTTTACCAAGCCCTTCAAATTAAGCATTTGTGTGTTATTTCTAAATCCCTGCTCATCTGTTCTATTCATTTCAAAACTCGATATATCAAATTTTTGATCAGTTTCTTTAAATCGCATTCGTGTGAATTGCTGTCTTGGATTATAGGAAGCATTTTCACCACTTGACTCTTCATACCTCACGCCATTCTTTAGTTTTAAAAGAAGGTTTTTTTCATCCTTAGCCATTTTTCCTTCTTTTGCTATGATGATCTTTGCGATCCCATTATTGCTGGTATGGTCATAGATCATTACTCCTTCCAAAGTAACTCCATCATCACCTTTCTTATCAACTCTAATTGAATAACCTGGAATGCTATTATTAAATACACCTTCTTTTATTAAAAAAGACAATTTCTTATTTCTTATATCCCAAAGTAAGGAACCAAATTTTAAATTCGCCTTTGGCAACATCACATCTGAAAACAAAAATGATCCAATAGCAATAAAAACGATTAATACCAATAAAGGCATCATTGCTTTTTGAAGAGATACACCTGCAGACTTTATCGCTACTAATTCATAATTCTCACCCAATGTTCCAAAGGTCATTATAGACGATAAAAGAATCGAAAGTGGTAGTGCCATGGAAACATTAGCCGCTGATGCATAATACATCAGCTCCAGGATCACATACCATTCAAAGCCCTTTCCAATTAAATCATCAACGTACTTAAATAAAAAGAACATCAATAGTATAAACATCACAATAAAAAATGTGACAAAGAAAGGCCTAATAAATGCTTTGAGCAGAAGTAAATGAATCTTTTTCAATATGCAAAGGTAAACAAAGCAACTGAAAAATTATGCTCCTAGTACACTATGTAAATATGTAATCTGATTATCCCATATTAAAGTACGCTCTGCAAGTGTATCTTCAGTCGCAAAGTCCGTAATAGAGAGTGCTACATCGTTCGTTAACTCATCTTGAACAATTTCCATTTCAAAATAACAATGCGGTTCATCGTCAATCCATTTAAATTTTACTAATTTATTTTCTTTTATACTCAAAAGCTTCGCTTTTTGTACTTCGTCATCCCATGTAAATGTATAAACCTGATCACGGAAAATTACATCATCGGCAAACCACTGAGACAAACCATTTGGCTCACTAATAAAGCTAAACAAAATACGTGGGGAAGATCTCAATTCATATTCTAACGTAAATTTTTTCTTTTCTGACATTGATGGATCCTTACATTCTGAACTATTGGACAATTTTTTTAATCTATATATTTCTAAAGAAAAGTAATATATTCTATATTTGCAACTCTTTAGAAAAGAAGATGTCACACAAGATACATCAGATGATTGAAGTGTCGAATTCTTAGGTCCTAGGATATCTCTATACAGAGCTTACAATTTAGTTTTTTAGACTTTTTCAAAAATTTAAAACACAGCTAAGAGTGATTTTCATGCTAATTATTCTAAAAATAATCCAAAAAAACCTTATAACGAACAGAATTAATTCATCGATTTTTTTTGGACAACTTTAACTGAATCATTAGAATCCCAGTTGATAAAATTTAAGCCTTTTAATAGCTACAGAGCCTAAAAACACCATCATCACTCTAAATTAACCGCCAAAACAGTATCAAGTATTTGCAATACGGACATAAATTATGTAAATATTAATAATTAACTACAATATTTCGCAAACACACATTAAAATAACTAACTCATTATCAAAACAAAACAGCTACAATAAGGGTTATTTAATATTTTTTTTCGTTATTTCAATCGATTATTCTATATTTGCAGCTCTTTAGAAAGAAGACGCCCGGCGGGGTAGCTCAGATGGTTAGAGCGCAGGATTCATAACCCTGAGGTCGGCAGTTCGATCCTGCTCCCCGCTACTAGATTAAAAGCCTTTAGATTAAACACCTAAAGGCTTTTTTTATGCCCTTAATAGACTATAAACAATATTTTTAAGGACTCAGCGAAATTCTTGGGGGAAGCAAATAAATTCCTTCTTTTGCATTTCTAATCCAAACGAGAATTTCATTTTGAATGAAGCCGCAGAAACCCTGATCAGTTTCCTTGATTATTTTGAATAGCCAAAGTAGAGAAAGATCCTAAACATCTAGCTTTAAGAAAAGTTTATCCAACGGGAACTCTATACCATTCTTACCAATAAAAGGGCGTAAGGGTCTATTGTTACCATGATCAAGGGTACCGCGGCCGAAGGTATCATTGGTGTGCACAAGAAAACACCAGAACGACTTCGCAAAAAGGTACAGGAAGTCAAGAGATGTTTTACCAATGTACACAACGTTATTGACCGTTTTCATGCCCAAAAACTTGCTTATCATGCCGTTCAGGAATGCAGGATCAAATACCGTTGGGAAGCGCTGGATGCAGAAAATAAAGGAATTAAACTAGCAAAGAAAAGCAGAGTCATCTTTCGTGGGGAAGTACTTTCCAATGGAGACACACTAAAGCAATTGCTGCCAAAAGCAGGTACTTACTTTTCAAGCATCATAGGGAAAGTATCCTGAGTTAAAAAAGGCTTAGAAACTATCTCTAAAATTAGGCGAAATATTTAAGGTGTGTAAGAGCAAGGAACAACCCTTTATAAGACTGGCTATGGTACAATGATGTCCAAGATTCTTCTATAGAAGTACTCACAACACTATCTAGGTCTATAATAGCTCATTATTGAGATATTTGAATTTATTTATTAACAGATCGGCCAATGTGTCTGCTGAATCATTCAATGCAAAGGTGAAAGCTTTCAGAGTAACCTCTTGAGGCGTAAGAGATATAAAATTCTTTCTTTTCAGACTTTAGGTAATCTGTGCTTAAACCAAATTCACCAAGAATGGATCAATCCCAAATGTTGTGGAGCAGCCGTTAAAAATATAGCTTTGTATTTTATAGCGTTTAATATTTATGTCATCAGCTACTGTATCATTACTGAAATTATTTGTACCAGATTTTATAGTAGAGAATTTTGACTTCAAAAGAGTTTTTGAGGATAGTGAAACTATCGACTTCGAGCTTAAGGAACTGAATACTCCTCCCACGGAATGGGATGGTATTAAAGTTTTTTCAAAAGGCGTTTTACCACAGATTGTGATTCAGCATATACCAATTCGTGGGCACAGAATATTTTACCATATCATAAGATGCAGATGGCTCAATAATGAGAGTTCTAAGGTAATTTACCTGAATTGGACTTTAGTGGAGAAAGGAACGCGGATTACAAGAGAATTCGCAGCTTTTTTAAAAGAAATCAATCTATACAGCGCCGAATAGCGCTGATTTCAGTTCATTTTATGGTGTAAAGGGTAAAAATCTACTTACTTAGTATCGCGACTACCTCCGTAATTTTAAAATATGGAACCAGAAATCGCATAGAAGAAATGGCTCTTTTATCCAGAAAACCTAGGTGAGCAGCTTTCCATAGATGACTCCCATGATGAATATACCATCCTTACTAACAAGGCCACTAAGGGCGATGAAGGGGCTATTACTGCCATTGTAATAGGTACCAAAGTGGAAACCATAATTTCAATCCCGAAAAGAGCAAGGAAAAAAATAACTGAAGTTACCCTGGATATGACAGGTAATATGGAATTAATCTGCAAGCGACCAGAATGACCCATCGGTTTAGTGTGCAGAAACTGTCCACCGAGGCACTGCAAGAAATGCGGATCAAATTCAGGTGGGAGGCTATGCATGCAGAAAATAAGGCCATAGAATTATCGAAAAAAACAGGCAATCCATTTATATCAGAAGTACCCCACTATGGAGATGCTGTCAAGCAGTTATTGGCTCGAAGCAGGTACATCTTGTATAAAAAAACCTTAGGCCTAGACTAAAAAATCAAAAGGATCGTGCGGAACTCCTATTTAGGAAATTCCCAAATCAAAAAATAGCTTATGGATCCAGCATGAGGCTTAGTCGCTATTTGAAAACACAAAAGACAAGGTCTATGCACTAGCCAATCCGGCCAGATGCATGAGAAAAGTAAGGCAGACAGATTCCAAGTCCTTTAATAACATTGCTAAGTCAATACATAACTATTACTAAACTATACTGAATTACTTTTGATCGTAGATCTACTAATGTTTTCTCGGAATCTTTTAATGCAAAAATAAAGGCATTCAAGTCGCAATTTAGAGGAATCAGACCTATTGAATTCTTCCTATTTAGGTTAACTCAAATTTATGCATAAAATCTAAAAAAGCAACAGTGATCCATGTCATCTGGAATCAGCTAATTCAAAGGCTAACAGATTATCGAATAAAACAGCCGGGAACTAAACCGATAGAAAAAAGGTTATATACAAGAAAAGCCTGTAGTTTCCTACAGGCTTTCTTTTAAGATTTGGCACCGACCTACTCTCCCACGTGTTACCGCAGTACCATCGGCTCTGGCGGGCTTGACTTCTCTGTTCGGAATGGGAAGAGGTAGACACCGCCGATATAGGCACCTAAA
>NZ_WNXC01000014.1 GCF_014172405.1 Pedobacter gandavensis
CGGCTACAGTTGTGGTCTTTAACACTACGGCTCCGCCTGCACAAAAAGTCGTCTGACCTTCTGCGGTAATCACCGCGGCATCCGGAATTGGGTTTACAACAACCTCCAAGGCATTTGAAGCTGGGCTCTCACAAGCAATCGAAGTAATTTTCACACTGTAGTTTCCGCTTTCCGTAGCCGTATAAGTTTGCTCGGTTGCTCCTGTAATCAGGTTTAGTCCTTTATACCATTGGTAGCTATCCGCTAAGGTTGTCGTCTTTAACACCACGGTTCCACCTGCACAGAAAGTTGTTTGGCCTTCTGCGGTAATCACCACGGCATCTGGAATTGGATTCACAGTAACCGTTATTGGATTAGAAGCTGGGCTCTCACAAGCAATCGAAGTAATTTTTACGCTGTAGTTTCCGCTTTCGGTAGCCGTATAAGTTTGTTGGGTGGCACCTGTGATCAGGTTTAGTCCTTTGTACCATTGGTAGCTATCAGCTAAAGTTGTCGTCTTTAACACCACGGCTCCACCTGCACAGAAAGTTGTT
Source organism: Pedobacter gandavensis (assembly GCF_014172405.1). Lineage (GTDB taxonomy): Bacteria > Bacteroidota > Bacteroidia > Sphingobacteriales > Sphingobacteriaceae > Pedobacter > Pedobacter gandavensis. Next base: position 534 of record NZ_WNXC01000014.1, read on the forward strand.
TGGCCTTCTGCGGTAATCACCACGGCATCTGGAATTGGATTTACAGTAACTACTATCGGGTTGGAAGCTGGACTCTCACAAGCAATCGAGGTGATTTTCACGGTATAATTTCCGCTTTCAGTAGCCGTATAAGTTTGCTGGGTGGCACCTGTGATCAGGTTTAGTCCTTTGTACCATTGGTAACTATCAGCCAGGGTTGTAGATTTTAATACCACCGCTCCACCTGCGCAGAAGGTCGTTTGGCCTTCGGCTGTAATCACTGCGGCGTCAGGGATCGGGTTTACGGTAACCGCTATCGGATTAGAAGCTGGGCTCTCACAAGCAATGGAAGTAATTTTCACACTGTAGTTTCCGCTTTCCGTAGCCGTATAAGTTTGCTCGGTAGCTCCTGTGATTAGGTTTAGCCCTTTGTACCATTGGTAGCTATCCGCCAGGGTTGTCGATTTTAATACTACGGCTCCGCCTGCACAAAAAGTTGTCTGGCCTTCTGCAGTAATCACCACGGCATCTGGAATTGGGTTCACCGTAACCACTATCGGATTAGATGCTGGGCTCTCACAAGCAGTAGAAGTGATTTTTACGGTATAGCTTCCGCTTTCGGTAGCGGTATAAGTTTGCTGAGTTGCCCCTGTGATTAGGCTTAGTCCTTTATACCATTGGTAACTATCAGCAACGGTCGTTGTCTTTAACAATACGCTTCCACCTGCACAAACAGTCGTCTGGCCTTCGGCTGTAATCACCACGGCATCTGGAATTGGGTTTACGGTAACCGCTATTGGGTTGGAAGCTGGGCTCTCACAAGCAATCGAGGTAATTTTTACGGTATAACTTCCGCTTTCCGTAGCGGTGTAAGTTTGCTGGGTGGCGCCTGTGATCAGATTTAGTCCTTTGTACCATTGGTAGCTATCAGCTACAGTTGTGGTCTTTAACACCACGGCTCCACCTGCACAGAAAGTTGTCTGCCCTTCTGCAGTAATCACCACGGCATCCGGGATCGGGTTCACAGTAACCTCTATTGGATTAGAAGCTGGGCTCTCACAAGCAATCGAGGTGATTTTCACGGTATAACTTCCACTTTCAGTTGCCGTATAAGTTGGTTGGGTGGCACCTGTGATCAGGCTTAGTCCTTTATACCATTGGTAGCTATCAGCTACAGTTGTGGTCTTTAACACCACGGCTCCACCTGCACAGAAAGTTGTCTGCCCTTCTGCAGTAATCACCACGGCATCCGGGATCGGGTTCACAGTAACCGCTATTGGATTAGAAGCTGGGCTCTCACAAGCAATCGAAGTAATTTTTACGGTATAACTTCCACTTTCAGTTGCCGTATAAGTTTGCTGGGTGGCACCTGTGATCAGGCTTAGTCCTTTGTACCATTGGTAGCTATCAGCTAGGGTTGTGGTCTTTAACACCACTGCTCCACCTGCACAGAAAGTTGTCTGCCCTTCTGCAGTAATCACCACGGCATCTGGAATTGGATTCACAGTAACCGTTATTGGATTAGAAGCTGGACTTTCACAAGCAATCGAAGTAATCTTTACACTGTAGTTTCCACTTTCCGTAGCCGTATAAGTTTGTTGGGTGGCACCTGTGATCAGGCTTAGTCCTTTATACCATTGGTAGCTATCCGCTAGAGTTGTCGTCTTTAACACCACGGCTCCACCTGCACAGAAAGTCGTCTGACCTTCGGCTGTAATCTCTGCGGCATCCGGGATCGGATTTACCGTAACCGCTATCGGATTAGAAGCTGGACTCTCACAAGCAATCGAGGTGATTTTCACGGTATAATTTCCGCTTTCCGTAGCCGTATAAGTTTGCTGGGTAGCACCAGTAATCAGGTTTAGTCCTTTGTACCATTGGTAGCTATCTGCTAGGGTTGTGGTCTTTAACACCACTGCTCCACCTGCACAGAAAGTTGTCTGGCCTTCTGCAGTAATCACCGCGGCATCTGGAATTGGATTCACAGTAACCGTTATTGGATTAGAAGCTGGACTTTCACAAGCAATCGAAGTAATCTTTACACTGTAGTTTCCACTTTCCGTAGCCGTATAAGTTTGTTGGGTGGCACCTGTGATCAGGCTTAGTCCTTTATACCATTGGTAGCTATCCGCTAGAGTTGTCGTCTTTAACACCACGGCTCCGCCTGCACAAACAGTTGTCTGGCCTTCGGCTGTAATCACTGCGGCATCTGGGATCGGATTCACCGTAACCGCTATCGGATTAGAAGCAGGACTTTCACAAGCAATCGAGGTGATTTTCACGGTATAATTTCCGCTTTCGGTAGCCGTATAAGTTTGCTGGGTTGCCCCTGTGATCAGGCTTAGTCCTTTGTACCATTGGTAACCATCCGCTACAGTTGTGGTCTTTAACACCACGGCTCCACCTGCACAGAAAGCCGTCTGACCTTCGGCTGTAATCTCTGCGGCATCCGGGATCGGATTTACCGTAACCGCTATCGGATTAGAAGCTGGACTCTCACAAGCAATCGAGGTGATTTTCACGGTATAATTTCCGTTTTCAGTAGCCGTATAAGTTTGCTGGGTTGCACCTGTGATCAGGCTTAGTCCTTTATACCATTGGTAGCTATCAGCTAGAGTTGTTGATTTTAACACCACCGCTCCACCTGCACAAACAGTAGTTTGACCTTCTGCTGTAATCACTGCGGCATCTGGGATTGGATTTACAGTAACCGCTATCGGATTAGAAGCTGGACTTTCACAAGCAATGGAAGTAATTTTTACGCTGTAGCTTCCGCTTTCGGTAGCCGTGTAAGTTTGCTGAGTTGCACCTGTAATCAGGCTTAGTCCTTTATACCATTGGTAGCTATCCGCTAGCGTTGTCGTCTTTAACACCACCGCTCCACCTGCAC
>NZ_WNXC01000015.1 GCF_014172405.1 Pedobacter gandavensis
TTTAAGATTTGGCACCGACCTACTCTCCCACGTGTTACCGCAGTACCATCGGCTCTGGCGGGCTTGACTTCTCTGTTCGGAATGGGAAGAGGTAGACACCGCCGATATAGGCACCTAAATATTTTTATTGTTTGCTTTATTTGCACATACAGGCAGAACCTACACACACCACAAACAGTGACATATTATTGAAAGAAGTTAGTTATGAAGAACAAACAACAGTTTATTGCTCTTGAAAGCTTCGGATGATTAGTATTACTCGACTTTGATGTCACCACCTTTACATCTGTAACCTATCAACGTAGTAGTCTTCTACGGTCCTATATGGAATTCTCATCTCGTGGCTAGTTTCGCACTTAGATGCTTTCAGCGCTTATCTATTCCCAACGTAGCTACTCTGCAATGCCCCTGGCGGAACAACAGATTCACTAGAGGTTAGTCCAACCCGGTCCTCTCGTACTAAGGTCAGCCCCACTCAAAATTCCTACGCCCACAACAGATAGGGACCGAACTGTCTCGCGACGTTCTGAACCCAGCTCGCGTGCCACTTTAATCGGCGAACAGCCGAACCCTTGGGACCTTCTCCAGCCCCAGGATGTGACGAGCCGACATCGAGGTGCCAAACCTCCCCGTCGATATGAGCTCTTGGGGGAGATCAGCCTGTTATCCCCAGCGTACCTTTTATCCTTTGAGCGATGGCCCTTCCATGCAGAACCACCGGATCACTATATCCGTCTTTCGACCCTGCTCGGCTTGTCTGCCTCACAGTCAAGCAAGCTTATGCTATTGCACTCCTCATACGGTTACCAAGCGTATTGAGCTTACCTTTGAAAGCCTCCGTTACCTTTTTGGAGGCGACCACCCCAGTCAAACTACCCATCAAACAATGTCCCCCTCTAAGAGGGGTTAGACACCGAATACAAAAAGGGTGGTATTTCAACGTTGACTCCACAACACCTAGCGATGCCGCTTCACAGTCTCCCACCTATCCTACACATCTTGTATCCAATGTCAATGTTAAATTGTAGTGAAGGTGCATGGGGTCTTTCCGTCCCGTTGCGGGTACCCGGCGTCTTCACCGGGACCACAATTTCACCGAGCTCATGGCTGAGACAGCGCCCAGATCGTTACACCATTCGTGCAGGTCGGAACTTACCCGACAAGGAATTTCGCTACCTTAGGACCGTTATAGTTACGGCCGCCGTTTACTGGGGCTTCGATTCAATGCTTCTCCTTTAACAGATGACATCCCCTCTTAACCTTCCAGCACCGGGCAGGTGTCAGGCCTTATACTTCATCTTTCGATTTTGCAAAGCCATGTGTTTTTGTTAAACAGTCGCCTGGGCCTTTTCACTGCGGCTGATATTGCTACCAGCGCCCCTTCTCCCGAAGTTACAGGGCCATTTTGCCGAGTTCCTTAGCCATGATTCACTCGAGCACCTTAGAATTCTCTTCCCGGATACCTGTGTCGGTTTGCGGTACGGGTTTTTATAACCTGAAGCTTAGCGGTTTTTCTTGGAAGTCTGATTACCTGCGCTATCTACGCCCCCGAAGGTTTGCAGTACTATCGGGTTTCAGCTAGGTCTGCGGATTTGCCTACAGTCCTAATACCTACGCCCTTTAACGATCTATTCCGTCAGATCGCGGCAGTGTCACTACTCCGTCCCCACATCGCAGTTATAAAAAGTACTGGAATATTAACCAGTTGTCCATCGAATATCCCCTTCGGGTTCTCCTTAGGCCCCGACTAACCCTGATCCGATTAGCGTTGATCAGGAAACCTTATCCTTTCGGTGGGCGGGTTTCTCTCCCGCCTTATCGTTACTTATGCCTACATTTGCTTTTCCAGAAGCTCCACCACAACTTACGTCATAACTTCGCTGCCGCTGGAATGCTCCCCTACCGTAATATAAATATTACCCATAGCTTCGGTGTATAGTTTAATGCCCGTTTATTATCCATGCCCGATCGCTCGACTAGTGAGCTGTTACGCACTCTTTAAATGAATGGCTGCTTCCAAGCCAACATCCTAGCTGTCTATGCAATCGGACCTCGTTAGTTCAACTTAACTATAACTTGGGGACCTTAGCTGATGGTCTGGGTTCTTTCCCTCTCGGCCCGTGACCTTAGCACCCCGGGCCTCACTGCAGTGTATATTATATAGCATTCGGAGTTTGTCTGGATTTGGTAGGATTTGACTCCCCCGCACCCAATCAGTAGCTCTACCTCTATATAACTTTACCACCACGCTGTTCCTAAAAACATTTCGGGGAGTACGAGCTATTTCCCAGTTTGATTAGCCTTTCACCCCTACCCACAGATCATCCGGAAACTTTTCAACGTTTATCGGTTCGGTCCTCCAGTACGTGTTACCGCACCTTCAACCTGTCCATGGGTAGATCACAAGGTTTCGCGTCTACCTCCCCTGACTATACGCCCTATTCAGACTCGCTTTCGCTTCGGCTGCGTGTCTTAAACACTTAACCTTGCCAGAGAAGAGTAACTCGTAGGCTCATTATGCAAAAGGCACGCCGTCACGCCACCTGGACGCTCCGACCGCTTGTAAGCACACAGTTTCAGGTTCTATTTCACTCCCCTGTTCGGGGTTCTTTTCACCTTTCCCTCACGGTACTGGTTCACTATCGGTCTCTCAGGAGTATTTAGCCTTACCGGATGGTGCCGGCAGATTCCCACAAGGCGTCTCCGACCTCGCGGTACTCAGGATACTACTAGGCTAGTCTTACTTACGTGTACGAGGCTCTCACTCTATATTGCCAGGCTTCCCATCCTGTTCCACTTCATTTAACTAATACCACATCGTAGTCCTACAACCCCAGCTATGCCGTAACATAACTGGTTTGGGCTCTTTCCCTTTCGCTCGCCACTACTTAGGAAATCATTATTATTTTCTCTTCCTCTGCTTACTTAGATGTTTCAGTTCGGCAGGTTTGCGTACATTGTAC
>NZ_WNXC01000016.1 GCF_014172405.1 Pedobacter gandavensis
TCATTTATATCATTTACGTAGCGAGTAGTCTGAACTACTCCAGAAAGGAGGTATTCCAGCCGCACCTTCCGGTACGGCTACCTTGTTACGACTTAGCCCCAGTTATCGGTTTTACCCTAGGACGCTCCTTGCGGTTACATACTTTAGGTACCCCCAACTTCCATGGCTTGACGGGCGGTGTGTACAAGGCCCGGGAACGTATTCACCGCGTCATTGCTGATACGCGATTACTAGCGAATCCAACTTCAAGAGGTCGAGTTGCAGACCTCTATCCGAACTGTGAATGGCTTTTTGAGATTGGCTTGCTGTTGCCAGCTTGCTGCCCTCTGTACCATCCATTGTAGCACGTGTGTAGCCCCGGACGTAAGGGCCATGATGACTTGACGTCGTCCCCTCCTTCCTCTCTGTTTGCACAGGCAGTCTGTTTAGAGTCCCCACCTTAACGTGCTGGCAACTAAACATAGGGGTTGCGCTCGTTGCGGGACTTAACCCAACACCTCACGGCACGAGCTGACGACAGCCATGCAGCACCTAGTTTCGTGTGATTGCTCACTCATCTATCTCTAAATGATTCACTAACTTTCAAGCCCGGGTAAGGTTCCTCGCGTATCATCGAATTAAACCACATGCTCCTCCGCTTGTGCGGGCCCCCGTCAATTCCTTTGAGTTTCAATCTTGCGACCGTACTCCCCAGGTGGAATACTTAACGCTTTCGCTTAGCCGCTAACTGTGTATCGCTAACAGCGAGTATTCATCGTTTAGGGCGTGGACTACCAGGGTATCTAATCCTGTTTGATCCCCACGCTTTCGTGCCTCAGCGTCAATAACACCATAGTAAGCTGCCTTCGCAATCGGTGTTCTGTGACATATCTATGCATTTCACCGCTACTTGTCACATTCCGCCTACCTCTAGTGTATTCAAGCTCATCAGTATCAAGGGCACTGCGATGGTTGAGCCACCGTCTTTCACCCCTGACTTAATAAGCCGCCTACGCACCCTTTAAACCCAATAAATCCGGATAACGCTTGGATCCTCCGTATTACCGCGGCTGCTGGCACGGAGTTAGCCGATCCTTATTCCTTCGGTACATTCAGCTACTTACACGTAAGTAGGTTTATTCCCGAATAAAAGCAGTTTACGACCCAGAGGGCTGTCTTCCTGCACGCGGCATGGCTGGTTCAGAGTTGCCTCCATTGACCAATATTCCTTACTGCTGCCTCCCGTAGGAGTCTGGTCCGTGTCTCAGTACCAGTGTGGGGGGTCATCCTCTCAGATCCCCTAGTCATCGTGGTCTTGGTGAGCCGTTACCTCGCCAACTAACTAATGACACGCATGCCCATCTCAATCCTATAAATATTTGATCATTAGATAATGCTATCCTGTGATTTTATGCGGTGTTAATCCGAATTTCTTCGGGCTATCCCCCTGATTGAGGTAGGTTGCATACGCGTTACGCACCCGTGCGCCACTTTCCCGAGAAGCAAGCCTCTCGGTATCGTTCGACTTGCATGTATTAGGCCTGCCGCTAGCGTTCATCCTGAGCCAGGATCAAACTCTCCATTGTAAAATGTGTTGTTTGAACGCTGACCATTCTTAACTTGTTAATAATAGTCTTTATTCTTTTTTTGTATTGTCTGTCAGTTTCTGACTCGAAAAAATAGCGTTGGTTTTCATGTACTTTGAAACCGTACTTTCTTACCTCGCTACGTATATAAATGACATCTCTTTAATGAACTTCTCGAATCACCTCACGGATC
>NZ_WNXC01000017.1 GCF_014172405.1 Pedobacter gandavensis
ATAGCGTTGGTTTTCATGTACTTTGAAACCGTACTTTCTTACCTCGCTACGTATATAAATGACATCTCTTTAATGAACTTCTCGAATCACCTCACGGATCCTCTTGTATATGTTGCAATCTTGTTTAGAATAAACTTCGATTGTTTCAGTCTTTTTGTTTTGTTACTAAACTCCGTTTGGTAACCCCCGTTTTTGTTGGGACTGCAAAGGTAGAAATCTTTTTGATATTGTCAAGCTTTTATTTAAACTTTTTTTACTTTGTTTTATTTGGTGATTAAACCTTTAAAACAACCTCTGACTCATCTCTACTGCAATCTTTCAAATTCTTCTCTCTGTAACTCTCGCACACAAACCCTTCCTCCGAAGCGGGATGCAAAAGTAAGAAAATTAAACGCCCCCACAAACTATATTACCCTTATAATTGAACCACATCCATAACTACATGAATCACAGCCTTAAAATCGAAAAATAGACTTGATTCCGCGGACAATAATAGTGAATTCTGGCACCATTTCAGGCTGAGTCACACTAAGGTACTCACCCTGGCTTCCATCTCCGGATTCCGAACTCCCCCAAATTATACGCTATATTCCCATTTTTCAGGTTTCATACCATAAAAATGAGTGCTGAATTTTATGTCCATTCAGAAGGAATTATCCTAACTACTAACCACACCTTAATATTTTAACAGCTGATCTATAATAAATCAAAGTTATAGCCTGCTGATAAAAAGACCCGGTATCTTGTTGGATCGTAATAAGACCACTTAATACTTCGAAAAATCCCAATACTTCTTGGATATACTCCTTCTTCAGGTGCTTGAAAGAAAAGTACCAGGGAAGGGCTAGCTACTGCCAATCGTATATTCAATTAATATCCTTGGCAGTCAAATACTGCTCGGTTTAGCTACCATAATAGGTACATTTACTTCCCTTAGTAACCAATACCACAGAAAGCAGTTCATCCATTGCTGATCAACCTAACAGTATTTAAATTTTCAGTTAGCACTGTCAAATTGCTCTGACAGCAGCAACTCTCACACGACTGATAAGCGCTGACTTTAGATATCAATAGAATTGAAACAAGAAAAAAGGAATGAGCTAAAAAGCACTATCTGAGATATGCTGGAACACCTGACTGGAATCAGCTAATTCAAAGGCTAACAGATTATCGAATAAAACAGCCGGGAACTAAACCGATAGAAAAAAGGTTATATACAAGAAAAGCCTGTAGTTTCCTACAGGCTTACTTTAAGA
>NZ_WNXC01000018.1 GCF_014172405.1 Pedobacter gandavensis
AGGTGATAAAAATATAGCTTTGTATTTTTATCCAGTTTAATATTTATGCCATCAAGTACTGCATCATTACTGAAATTATTTCTGCCAGATTTTATACTAGAGAATTTTGAATTCAAAGGAGCTATTGAAGACAGTGACACCTTCAATATTGAGCTTGAGGAACTGAATAACCCTCCGTCGGAATGGGATGATATAAAAGTTTTGTCAAAAGGCTTTTTTCCTCAGATTGTGATTCAGGATTTTCCAATTCGTGGGCACAAAGTTTTTTACCATATCCGAAGACGTAGATGGCTTAATACCGAGAGTTCTCAAGTAATTTACCGGAATTGGACTTTAGTTGAGAAAGGAACGCGAATGACAGGAGATTTCGCGGCTTTTTTAAAAGAAATCAATCGATACAGCGCCGAATAGCATTGATTCCATCAGCTCATTCTATGGTGTTAAGTCTAAAAATCTGCTCCGACAATACCGAGATTATCTAAGTGATTTTAAAGGCTGGGAACAAAAACCACATGCAAAAAAGTGGCTCTTATATCCAGAGAACCTGGGAGAACAGCTTTCCATAGATGAAACCAGCCTTTCCCATGGTGAGCTTTACACCATCCTGACCAACAAAGCGGCAAAAGGTAAGAAAGGGGCTATTGTTGCCATTGTAGCAGGTACCAAAGCGGAAAACGTCATTTCAGTACTACAAAAGATTCCTGAAAGCGCGAGAAAAAAGGTGAGAGAAATCACCTTGGATATGGCGGGTAACATGGAGTTGATCTGTAAACGTTGTTTTCCTCAGGCGACCAGGGTGACCGATAGGTTTCATGTACAAAAGCTCGCTACAGAAGCGCTGCAGGAAATGCGGATTAAACATAGATGGGAAGCGCTGGATGCAGAAAATGAGGCCATAGAGATATCGAAAAAAACAGGCAACCCATTTCAATCAGAAGTACTTCACAATGGAGATACAGTCAAACAGTTATTAGCTCGTAGCAGGTACGTTTTGTATAAAAAACCTTCGGCCTGGACCGATAGTCAAAAGGATCGTGCGGAACTCCTATTTGGGAGATTTCCCGATCTAAAAACAGCCTATGGACTAAGTATGGGTCTTAGTCAGCTATTCGAAAACACAAAAGACAAGGTCTTTGCGCTAGCCAATCTGGCCAAATGGCATGAGAAAGTAAGGCAAACAGGTTTCAAGTCCTTCAATACCATT
>NZ_WNXC01000019.1 GCF_014172405.1 Pedobacter gandavensis
TAAAATCGAAAAAATGAATCATTGCGGGCGGGTAAAAACTAGATTTTGTGGTCACAATAGTATGAATCAGATCAAGATACTTGTCCTGAGCAATAAGGAAAAGTTTCGAACTTATCTAATCCCCTGGTATTTGTCCCCAATTTAAAGGTCTTATCCCTTGGAAATAAACTGCTGTTTTAGATTATTCCTCAAAAATTAACAAAACTACTCCAGCTATGTTGAAATTTTAAACGCTGATCCAGCATGAACGGTTAATTGTGATTGGCTGATATGGAGTAAAAGCAGCTGATTGGATCATAATAATCATTTGTCACGAATGAATAACCTAACAACAGTGTTTTTGAATAAATGCTTTACAGGTTTATAATGACTGATCAGCCAAAACAATTGCAATCCCTACCAGCTCTCTTTACCAGCGAAAGACTATTGTCAATTTATCACCTCATATAAAGTCAATCAATCCAATTAAGCAGGCTGAATAAGAAATATAATCCTGCTTATAAGCCACTCCAAAATACATAAATGATCAATGCCAGGAAGGGCACAGCTCAATAGTCCTAATAAAAAAGGTTATATACAAGAAAAGCCTGTAGTTTCCTACAGGCTT
>NZ_WNXC01000001.1 GCF_014172405.1 Pedobacter gandavensis
GTGCAGGTGGAGCGGTGGTGTTAAAGACGACAACGCTAGCGGATAGCTACCAATGGTATAAAGGACTAAGCCTGATTACAGGTGCAACTCAGCAAACTTACACGGCTACCGAAAGCGGAAGTTATACCGTAAAAATTACTTCTATTGCTTGTGAAAGTCCTGCTTCTAATCCGATAGCGGTTACGGTGAACCCAATACCAGATGCCGCAGTGATTACTGCAGAAGGCCAGACAACTTTCTGTGCAGGCGGAGCTGTAGTGTTAAAATCAACAACTCTAGCGGATAGCTACCAATGGTACAAAGGACTAAGCCTGATCACAGGTGCAACTCAGCAAACTTATACCGCTACCGAAAGCGGAAGTTATACCGTGAAAATTACTTCCATTGCTTGTGAGAGTCCAGCTTCTAATCCGATAGCGGTTACCGTGAACCCAATTCCGGATGCCGCAGTGATTACTGCAGAAGGCCAGACAACTGTTTGTGCAGGTGGAGCAGTGGTATTAAAATCGACAACCTTAGCGGATAGCTACCAATGGTACAAAGGACTAAACCTGATCACAGGCGCCACCCAACAAACTTACACCGCTACCGAAAGCGGAAGTTACAGCGTAAAAATTACTTCGATTGCTTGTGAAAGTCCAGCTTCTAATCCGATAACGGTTACTGTAAACCCAATTCCAGATGCCGCAGTGATTACTGCAGAAGGGCAGACAACTTTCTGTGCAGGTGGAGCCGTAGTGTTAAAATCGACAACCCTGGCTGATAGTTATCAATGGTATAAAGGACTAAACCTGATCACAGGCGCTACCCAACAAACTTACACCGCTACCGAAAGCGGAAGCTACAGCGTAAAAATTACTTCGATTGCTTGTGAGAGCCCAGCTTCTAATCCGATAGTGGTTACTGTGAACCCAATTCCAGATCAACCTATCATTACTACCGCTGGCCAAACAACTTTCTGTGCAGGCGGCCAAACCGTATTAAGTTCTTCCGCAACAACAGGAAACCAATGGTTCAAGGATGGCAGCCCAATCGAAGGTGCAACCAATCAAACCTATACGGTTACCGAAAGCGGAAAATATACGGTCATGGTAACGTTATCCAATTGCGTGAGTCCGGAGTCAGCAATTGCAACCATCACCGTAAACCCAATTCCAAACCCGCCAACCATCACTGCGGCAAATCATGCTGTATTTTGTGTAGGTGGAAATGTAGTCCTGACTTCATCAGAAAACAGCGGAAATCAATGGTATAAAAACGGCGTCCTAATCCCTGGTGCAACTGATAAAACCTATACCGCCAACACAGCAGGTAACTACGCTGTGTCATTTATCAATCAAAATGGTTGTTCCAGTATTGCTTCCTTACCAACTACGGTAACAGAAGTTCAATATCCAGAGCAACCTCAGATTTCTCCATCAAATGAAACTACTTTTTGTGATGGTGGAGTGGTCGTTTTAACCTCATCAGCAGCAATTGGAAATCAATGGTATAAAAATGGAATCCTCATTCCTAACGCGACTTCACAAAACTATAGTGTAAATGAAATTGGTATTTATACCGTTAAAGTAACCAATACCGGCGGATGTGTCAGTGCAGTATCAGCCACGACCAATGTGACGGTAAGTCCTGTTCCAAGAGGATATGACGACATTGCAAGTCCGCTAACTTGTAATCAGCCTTCGTTTAATTACCCGCTACAAGCCAATGTTAACAATATCACAAAAGGAGGGAATGGCGTCCGTTCAAGGTTTAGCTGGACAGTAAGTTCTCCGGTTGAAGGGGCTGTAAATGGGACAGGAAATACCATCAACACCAATCTTTACAACCCAACAACCATTGCTCAGGATGTTGTTTATATCGTTACGCCAAGAGGAATAAATGGCGGTTGCGATGGAATTCCTTTTAAAATTACCGTTCGCGTTCCTGCCTGTGTTGGCCTTTCCATTAGGAAAACTGCCGATCTGGAAAGCGTTGCTGTTGCCGGACAAAAGATCAACTACACGATTACAATTAAAAACATCGGTACTGCAACTCAGCACAATGTGATGGTTACCGACCCTCTAATCGCTGGACAATTGACGAAAACCGGAGGAAATGGCAATAATATCCTGGAAAGATCAGAATCATGGACTTATTCCGGAACATACACCGTTACCCAAGCCGATATAGATAAAAATGGTGCGCCTACTGCAAATCTTGGTAAAATTCAAAACACCGCTACGGTAACCAGCACAGAACTTCCAGTCTCAACTTCCGCTACTGCAGATGTTGCAATCATACAGAATCCTAAAGTAAGTTTGGTGAAAATCGGGCGCTTCAACGACGACTTTAAAACGATTACCTACACCTTTATCATCAGAAATAGTGGAAATGTAACGCTACACAATCTGGTGCTGTCAGATCCAAAAATCGCCACTCCAATCGTGCTAGCTGTGACCACACTTGCGCCGGGAGCTTCCATCACCCATAAAGAGAATTACACCATTACAGAGGATGAAAAGCTAAATGGAAATGTGAGAAATACAGCCCGGATCGATGGGCAGACGGAGATCGGTGGCGGAGTTTCAGATATCTCAGGTACCAGTCAGGACAATGATACGCCTACGGATATCGATGTGGTTCGTTACCCTTCCGCAGTTGACGATTATGCGAAAACCAAAATGGACATTGAGGTCATGGTTCCGGTGGCTAAAAACGACCGTGCAAGTCTTTTTCCTTTGGATGTGAGTACAGTAGAAGTACAGATGAAACCTTCTAACGGAAGCCTCCAAATGAATAAAGATGGAAGAATTATTTATCAACCCAATAAAGGATACGCCGGGGTTGAGAAGTTCAGTTATAAAATCAATGACGCTGTGGGATTGTCATCTAATGTGGCCATCGTAACCATCAACGTGATCCCGCCAGACTTGGAAATTCCGAATACGTTTACGCCAAATGGCGATGGGAAGAATGATACTTTCCAGATTATTGGAAGAGAAGGTTATGACAATATTGACCTGTCTGTCTTCAATCGTTGGGGCGATCAGGTATACAAAAACAACAACTATAAGGATGATTGGGATGGATCAGGTCTAAATAACGGGACCTATTTCTATGTGCTGAAACTGAATAAAGCAGGCACCATCACCACCCGTAAAAGCTGGATTTTAATCAAGAGATAATGAGAAAATGGATCACCGTAATGATAGGGATATGCTGTATGCAGATTGGGAAAGTAGCTGCACAGCAAAATATCCAGTTTACTCAATATATCTTCAATAGCCTGAGCATAAATCCTGCTTATGCAGGGTATAAAGAAGAATGGTTTGTACAGCTAGGGCTGCGTGCACAATGGGTAGGAATAGAAGGAGCACCACAAACGGCAACGGCTTCCATTGATGGGATCTTAGATCCATTGGATCGTAAAATGGGGCTTGGTGTACAAATTACAACCGATAAAATCGGTGCGCAAGCTGCAACTTCAGCAACCTTGAATTATGCTTACAGATTGCAATTGGATGGAGATGACACCCAGCGTTTGAGTTTTGGATTGGGAATCGGTGCCGCACAATACAGCATAAAAGGACAGATGCTCACCACGGCTCAGCCCGGAGATGAAGCTATTCCAGTAGGTAATCAAAGTAATATCGTTCCTGATCTACGCCTCGGTGTATTTTACAATTCAGACTATTGGTATGTTGGACTTTCTGCGCTCGACTTGTTTTCTGGACCTAATACCAGAAGAAATCAATCCTTTGCCTTAAATATCATCCGTAGTCGGCATGCCTATATGATGGGCGGTGCTTTGATCAATGTTTCCCCGGAAATCAGAATCAGGCCAAGTATCCTGATTAAAGAAGATTTTAGAGGCCCCACCAGTGCCGACTTCAACACCATGTTCATCATCAATGATAAGGTCTGGATTGGCGGCTCCATCCGTACCGGCTTTAATCTATGGAAGAAAAACCTGGAAGGACTTAACCTGAGTAAAGAAAACTCGATATCGGGTATTGTTCAATTCTTCGTAAATGACCGATTTAGAGTAGGTTATTCTTATGACCATGTAACCAGTATGCTGGGAAGTGGTCAAAATGGCTCTCATGAAATCACGATGGGGCTGGCTTTTGGTAAGGTTCCAAGGTCTTTCATTTGTCCGAGGGTATTCTAAATCAATGTTTATTTTTTTTACTCCTTTAACGTGTTAATTTGTTAGATGATCTCAATTTTTTTATATTAGGTAAGGCCGATTGAAAAACACTCGGTTTTCAAAACGATTAGATCTATGTTTGACGAATTGAGTAAATACAAACAAGGCAATTTCTTTTTTCAGGCAACAGACAGTCTAGTCGAAGTCTGCAATGTAGAGGCTAATTATTATGGGCTTTACCTGGTTTATGCCCTGAGGAAGGGCAGGGTGGAACTGGTTTATATCAATAAATCGGGTCCACCGGAAAAATTAAGCGACTTGAAAGTCAATTCTGATATTCCAGATGACCTGAGAGAAAATTTGTTGAATGGCTTCCAGTTCGGGGAGATTGAACGTAAGAATTCCTGGCCCGTTCAAATGATGATCGAAGACATTGAAGCGCTCCATGTTCACTGGTATGTTACTTATGATCATAAGAACAAAGACTTACCAGCAACCATGAAATCGAAAATCCTGCAAATCTATCAGGGGATTTATGGACAATTGCCCAGATGGAACCTGACCTAGAATTACTTTACATACACCGTTTTAATGTTAACAAACTCTCTAATTCCAAAAGAGCTCAGCTCTCTTCCATAACCACTTTGGTTGATTCCACCAAATGGCAATCTCGAATCTGATTTTACCAGACTATTGACAAAGCAAGATCCTGCATTTAGTTTCTTTGAGGCAATTTCTTCGCCACGTGCCTGGGAAGCTGTAAATACTGCAGCGCCGAGTCCAAAGGGGCTGTCGTTGGCAATTTTAATCGCTTCTTCCTCATCTTTGGCGCTGAATACTAAGGCCACCGGACCGAATATTTCTTCCTCAAAGGCAGGCATTCCCTTTTTAATTCCCGTTAGAATGGTAGGACTATAAAAAGCGTGGTCGCCTTTGAAATCAGGGATTACACCTCCAAGAACACATTTCGCCCCGGCTTTGATATTGTCCATTACTTGTTGGTGTAACTCATCTCTCAGGTCTTTTCTGGCCATAGGACCGAGCTGAGTTTGGGACTCCAGGGGATCTCCGGTAACTTTCGACTGCATTTTTTTGATGAAGATTTTCAGAAAGTCTTTTTCTATCTCTTTTACTAAAATGAATCTCTTCGCTGCGATGCAACTTTGGCCGTTGTTAATGAGCCTGCTTTGCATGCATATTTCTGCGGCTTGTTCCAGATCGGCATCTGCCAATACCAGGTAAGGATCGCTTCCACCCAGTTCCAATACTGTTTTTTTTAAATGAAAACCTGCCTGTTGTGCCACCTGTTTTCCTGCCTCCGTACTTCCGGTTAAGGTAACGGCTTTAATGAAAGGATGGGCAATGGCTTTTTTTACCATTTTACTATTGATCAGCAATACGCTGAATACGTCTTTAGGAAAACCAGCTTCTTTGATCACTTCTTCGATGGCCAATGCACAACCACTCACATTG
This sequence comes from Pedobacter gandavensis, assembly GCF_014172405.1. GTDB lineage: Bacteria > Bacteroidota > Bacteroidia > Sphingobacteriales > Sphingobacteriaceae > Pedobacter > Pedobacter gandavensis. The sequence goes on from NZ_WNXC01000001.1 coordinate 5,606, forward strand.
GAAGCGTGTTTCAATACGCCCGCATTTCCTGCCATCAGTGCCGGTGCCAAAAAGCGGAACAGCTGCCAAAAGGGGAAATTCCAGGGCATGACCGCAAGCACCACACCTAATGGCTGAAAGCTCACATAACTTTTACTGGCTTCTGTGGCTATGATTTCATCTTTTAGAAAGTTAGCGCCATTTGAAGCGTAAAAGTCGCAAACGCCAGCACATTTTTCAATCTCTGCAATTCCTGCAGATAATGGTTTTCCCATTTCTTTGGCCATTAACGTAGCCAATTCAGTTTTACGCTTTAAAAGTACTGCTGAAGCGTTTCTAAGGAATTCTGCCCGCACAGAAAAACGAGTTTCTTTCCATTTCAACCAGGCGTTATGTGTCTTTTCTATCTTTACTTGAACTTGCTTTTCGGTATCTTCTATATAGGATTTAATCGTTTTTCCACTCGTAGGGTTCACTGATATCATATTTTCCGCGTTTTATATGTAGATTATTACAGCAATTAAACAGGGTGATTTGTTTGATTATTTTTTGGACATTAATCTCCTGTAACTATAAGTAAATATAGTTAATTTCTGCATCTTTTAAGATATTTATTCTATAATTAAGAACTTGCGGGGTAGAATTGACTAGCCGGGCTTTCCTGGGAGGTGCTCCAGTTGCTTCTTAAGCACTTTATATTCTTTTTCCAGGTATTTAAAAGCTTTGGTATCCGGTTTGTTTTGGAAGTTTTCCTTCATCTGGTTTAGATAACTGCTTTCCACCTGGTCAAATCTTGTTTTTACCTGTTGATATTTCTCTTTTTGTTGCTTTTCCAGGGGATTTTCACCTTCACCATTCAGATTACCCAGATAAACACTGTCAGATATCCTTTCTCCATCCGCAGAAATAAAGGAAATATAGGGTTCTATCTGTTGATTCAGTGCCTCCTCATACATCGGAATAAAGCATTTTCCTTCAGATCTTCTGGCGATATTCAAGTACTCCTGGTCACGTTTGGCTTCTGGAGTACAAATCATGACCATAACACTGTCGTTGTGACGTAATTCGTCGTAATGTGTCGGATCCCAGCTGATCTCTAATCCGCCATCAACCTTTTCGATCTTCAAATCTTTGGTTTCCGGCATCACACCTTTGCTCAGCATTACTTTGCTATAATCGATGCTAATATTAGGATATTCTCCCTTTAAAGCCTCTTTTTTATGGTAGGAGGTGGCTAAATTATGGGCGTTATGCACCGTTCCTTTAGCTTGTAAACCATAACCAAGTTTAATAAAACTACCCACTCTGTTGAGCAATTTCATGGTGACTTCCATAGCCTGATAATTGGCCAGTTGAAGGGTGCTTGGTTTTCCTTTTCTGCCGATTAAGCGTACTACAGGTTGCCCATTGAGCATATAGAAAACAAGATTGCCAACTTTTCCGTTGAGGTGACCCTGTGGGCCGTTTGAAGCGATAGCCATAGTTAAGAAGTTAATGGTTTGAGGTAGAGTGTGGTTAAGTCGGTACTGAATAGGAGGAAGATACACTTTTAATTCGAGATAACACCTTATTGAGCTTATACTTTATAAGAAATTAAATGAAAGTTATAAGGTATTCTTTGCATGGTTGATTGGGCTATGAGCCTGATTAGGCCCTATGAACCTCCAAGTAAAGAAGGAGTAGAACTGAATAAACTATAAGGTCATTATAGCCTTACCTAAAGAGGACCCTAAGTGCAGGTAAGTGTTGGTATTTCTGGATTAGGGATGAAGCTTAGCCAATGGCTCAGGGGATCGCAAAGCATGCTTGTTTAAGGAGAAGTCTGCGGTCAGATTATTTAAGTTAAAAAATGTTAATTTACTAGTAGACAGTCGCCAATACTGTAGTTTTACTCAGCAGATTTTTTCCAGCTGCTTCATTTGAAATGAAATCAAAAGTTTTAGAATGTTTGATAATCATAGGATTAATTGGTTTTTCTGGTGTTTCCGCCTACGCGCAGAAAATTGATCCGGATGCGGATGTAAATATCTGGATGAAAAGCCCGGTTGTCGTCGATGGAAAGTCGGAGGAGTGGCATGAACCCCTGAATAATTTTAATTCCGATACAAAGCTGGCTTTTGCGCTGGGAAACGATGAAAAGAACTTATACCTAATTATTGAATCATTGGATGAGTTCACCACTGGTAAATTGATACGTGCTGGATTAACCTTAAACATCAATACTGCAGGCAAGAAAAAGGATGGGATCAAGTTGGATTTTTTAGGGATGAGGGAGCAACCTCCTCAACCTAAGGGACAGCTTAAAGACAGTGTAGCGCATGTTCATGATGCAAATTCTGCGGCACATGTGCCAGGTGTAAAGGTGATTAGTGTAACTGGTTTTAAAAATATACCTGATGGTGTTTTGTTGATGCCCAACGACTTTGGTATTCAGGTTGCCGCTGCTTTTAACCAGCGTCGGGATTATATCTGTGAGCTGGCTATTCCATTAGCGCAGTTAAATTTGACGGGGAAAGAAGTTAAAGGGATAGCTTATCAGATTAAAATTAATAGTCCGGGTACGTCAACACATGGTCATGAAGGTGGAGAAAAAGGAGAAGGAATGTCTCGTGGTCCTGGCATGGGAGGCGGAAGAGGTGGTCGTGGTGGCGGCGGCGGAATGGGTGCTGGCGGAGGTAGAAAAGGAGCTGGGGCTGGAATGTCTGCTCGCAGTTCAGAAGGAAATGGAGGAAATTCAAAACCAGATTTCTGGATCAAGTATAATTTGGCCACTCCAAGCATTGAAGCGCAATAAGCAAGGTGAATTTGTTCAGTAATAACACGGACATGCGATTACTGAACAAACAAATATTACTTAAATAAATCTTTTAATTTTGCATCAAGAGCGGGGATTTCATGATTTTCATTGGTATTGTAAATACCAAGAACTACTCCATTTTTATCAATTAAAACATAGGCTGGGATAACCTTAACACCATATCGAATAGAAATCGCTGATGGGAGGTTTTTGCTTTTAAGGTCTTGCTCGTTATTATAGTCATGGATATTAGTGAAGGCTGCAAGTCCATATTTCTTTATCCCCTTTTTCCATGATTCCATATCGCTGTCCAATGATATGCTGATGATTTCCAGCCCAGTTCCACTGTATTTTTTGGATATCTCTTTTAAATGAGGAATATACTCAATACAGGGTAAACACCAAGTGGCCCAGAAATCCAGTAAAACATACTGCTTATCCTTATAGGAGGAAAGGGTAACTTGCTTGCCAAGATTTGACTTTCTGGAGAAGTCAAAGGCTGGCTTACCAACTTGCTGAGCATGTTGTTGCATAAGCTCTACTTCACGCTGAGTCTTTAAACGTTTGGAAAATTCAAACCACAAATCATTTTGTTTTAGAGTTGGTGACAACTTGTCAAGTAAGTTTTGAGCAGAATCGATAGAAATTTTTCTTCCATCAGTATAGTACCAAAAGAGATCAAGGCTCACAAACGAATTTGGATTTGACGAAATAAAATCCAAATCTACTTTTTGATTTTTAGAACTGAAATAGGGGAGTTTCGCCCAGGTCCTGGCTAAGCTATCTTTAATGACATTACTTTGTACTCCTTTGCCAGCTTCGGATTTAATTGCAGTATATAGTTTTTCTAATGAATCTATAGATTCGTTATGAGGTCGCTTCAATTCTAACAGCCTTATGTAGTCCATTTGCGACTTAGACCCAGTCAAGTCCGCGCTCTTGAACTTATTATGTTCTACAACCAACTGCATCGATTTTGGTTCTAAAAAAAATATCGTGAAATTAGGATCATCCGTACTTCTGGATTTTAATTCTCCACGTAGCGCCGCTCTTGTTGGCCCATTAATATTGCCCTTAAAATGAAAATTTCCGTGATTGACTCTAACGGTGTCATCTACATCCTTACCAGAATAGTCTGTATAAGCTAGTACAATAAAACCTGTGTCTCTTTTGGCTAATGAACCTGTAATTTCAAATGTACCTTTTCGCTGTGCCTGACTTTCTTGAAAAAAAGAAACGAGTACCAATGCAATTAACCATAAACAATTTGGTTTTAAAACATATTCTATTTTCATCGATTCCATAATTCGCTATTGATTTTTATTAATATACTCATAAAGCGGAAAATCCCTTATATGAATTATTTAAACAAATCTTTTAATTTTGCATCAAGAGCGGGGATTTCATGATTTTCATTGGTATTGTAAATACCAAGAACTACTCCATTTTTATCAATTAAAACATAGGCTGGGAGAGTCTCGGCACCATATCGAATAGAAATCGCTGACTGGAGGTTTTTGCTTTTAAGATCTTGTTCATTATTATAGTTGTGGATATTAGTAAAGCCTTCAAGTCCATATTGTTTGATCCCCTTTTTCCATGATTCCATATCTCTGTCCAGTGATATGCTGATGATTTCCAGCCCAGTTCCACTGTATTTTTTGGATATCTCTTTTAAGTGAGGAATATACTCAATACAGGGTAAACACCAAGTGGCCCAGAAATCCAGTAAAACATATTGCTTATCCTTATAGGAGGAAAGGGTAACTTGCTTGCCAAGATTTGACTTTCTGGAGAAGTCATAGGCCAACTTCCCAACTTTCTGAGCATTTTGTTGCATCATATTTAAATCACGCTGAGTCTTTAAACTTTTGGATACTTTAAACCACAAATAACTTTGTTTTACAGTTGTTGACAACCCGTCAAGTAATCTTTGAACAGAATCTATAGGGATTTCCGTTCCATTAGTATAAGGCCATAAGAGATAAGGGCTCACAATCGAATTTGGATTTGAGGAAATAAAATCCAAGTCTATTTTTTGATTTTTAGAGAAGAACAATTGAACTTTCTCCCAGGTTTTGGCTAAGCTATCTTTAATGACCTTACTTTGGGTTCCTTTACCTGCTTCGGATTCAATGGTGACGTATAGTTCTTTTAATGAATTTATAGATTTGCTATTAGGTCGCTTCAGTTCTAACAGTCTTAGGTAGTCCATTTGCGACTTAGAACCAGTCAAGTCCGCAGTCCTGAATTTATTGTGTTCTACAGCTAGCTGCATCGAGTTTGGTTCTAAAAAAATTGTGGCTGAGTTCGGGTCATCCATAGTTCTGGCTTTTAATTCTCCATGTAGGCGTGCCATTGTTGGCCCATTAATATTGCCCTTAAAATGAAAATTTCCATGATTGACTCTAACGGTGTCATATACATCCTTACCAGAATAGTCTGTATAAGCTAGTACAATAAAACCTGTGTCTCTTTTGGCTAATGAACCTGTAATTTCAAATGTACCTTTTCGCTGCGCCTGACTTTCCTGAACAAAAGAAACTAATACCAGTAGAATTAGCCATAACCAATTATGTTTCAAAACCTGTTGTATTTTCATAAACCTCAAAATTTTCTGTTGATTTTTAATCCCGGGCACATATATCTTCTCTTAAAATTACGAATTTCTTCCAGACTGCCAATTTTTTCCTAAGCTGTTTGATGGTACATTTAAATCTGATATAAGTACCCGTTTTTCATAAAAAGGAGACTGAGTTTTACGAAAAGCTATTCTTTTTATAAAAACATGTAACTGTTTTGTGGTAATTCAAAAGCGTATTTATAATTTGCAGCCAGATTAACGATATAAATATGGCTTCAGGTTTTTTTGCGATTTTAGATGACATCGCTGCTTTAATGGATGATGTGTCAATTGCGGCTAAAATAGCAACGAAAAAAACTGCTGGTATTTTGGGAGATGACTTGGCGGTAAATGCAGAAAAAGCGACAGGTTTCTTGTCTTCAAGAGAATTACCAGTCCTTTGGGCAATTACCAAAGGTTCTTTGTTGAACAAAGTGATCATTGTGCCCATCGCCTTACTGCTCAATGCCTTTTTCCCGGTAGCCATTAAATTCATCCTGGTTTTAGGTGGGTTTTATCTGGCTTATGAAGGGGTAGAAAAGATCGTTGAATACTTCTTTCACCGTTCTAAGGAAGGTCATGAGGTAGTTGCTGAGGTAAAAGAGGATGCTGCTGCTGCCGAAAAAACGAAAGTTAAATCTGCGGTAACTACCGACTTCATTCTTTCCGTAGAGATCGTAATTATTGCCTTAGGAACTGTTTTAGAAGAACCATTACCGATCCAGATTTTAACCGTATCCGTGGTTGCATTGTTGGCTACAATCGGTGTTTATGGTATTGTTGCCATGATTGTGAGAATGGATGATGTTGGTTATAAGTTAATCAAAAATTCCAATGATAAAGGTCTATTGGCAAGTCTAGGGAGCCTATTGGTGAAATCATTACCTGTAATCATCAGGATTCTAAGTGTGGTTGGAACAATTGCCTTGATCCTGGTTTCTGGTGGAATCTTTGTTCATAATATTGAGTTTTTACACCATATATTTCCAAATATGCCATCAATGATCAAAGAAGCGCTAATTGGCGTGGTTGCCGGATTGGTTGCAGTTGGATTGGCAATGGGCGGTAAAAAAGTAGTTTCTTTAATTAAGCGTTAAAGATGAAATTTCCAGTTCAGCATTTGATGCTAAACTGGAAGCGATTAATAGCAGGTATCTTATTGATAAGCTTGGTGCTATTAAGGAGTTATAGGAACAGGTATTGAAGACCGCACCATATTCACAATTGCTGAGGCACTAATGCCTGCATCTTCCAATAACTCTTCCATTTTCCCGGAACGCGAAATATGGGATACCGCCATTTTTTTCACTTGTAGCGTTCTTTCTGATGAGGTTACTGCAGCTGTTGCAAAATCTCCCATTCCACCATGCGCAAAATGATCTTCAACTGTAATCAGGATAGGGTATAGGGTTTCGGCGATGCAATTGAGAAGTGTGGTTTTGTCAATAGGGCAGATACAGTAACAATCGAGTACCCTAACATAAATGCCTTCTTCTTTTAATTGGTCTGCGGCTTTCAACGCTTCAAATACAGTAACACCGGTGGCCGCAATGGTCAATTGGTCTTCGCTGGACTGGCGCAATAGTTTTGATCCGCCGATTTCAAAGACTTCCTGGTCGTCGTAGAGCAATGGCGTCTTAGAACGTAGGGTTCGCATATAAACCATACCATGATGGTCAACCATCAATGCAGTTAACTTCGCTGTGGAAACAGCTTCTGCCGGTTGGAAAATTACGGTATTCGGGAGTGTGCCAAATAAGGCAATATCTTCAAGTCCCATTTGTGAGGGGCCATCTTCGCCAATAGAAACACCTACATGGGAACCTACAAACTTAATATTTGCTTCAGAAACCCGGGCCATACGGATTTGATCAGCTGCTCTGGTTAGGAATGCTGCAAAGGTTGCTACTACGGGAATTTTGCCTAATCTTGACAGTCCAACGGCTACTGATACCATGTTTTGTTCCGCAATAAAGCACTCTACGAACCGTTCAGAGAATGCATTTAAAAAGTCCAGCGTAAAAGTGGAGTTTTTTACATCTGCATCTAATACGTAAATGTTTTTATGATCTTTTCCCAATTCGGTGATGGCTAAACCAAAAACCTCTCTAGTAGGATAGGTTTCTTCTTTGTTAAAGGGAAGGTTTATGCTGGCGATTCCATTACTGTGGACTGGTAATAAAGTGGTAGTCGGTGCTTTCAAATGGAACCTGAGTTCATCATCAATGGCTCCCAGTTCTGCCAGTGCTTTTTCCAATTGCGCTTCATCCAAGGTTTTTCCATGCCAGCCTTCTTTGTCTTCCAGAAAGGAAATTCCTTTACCTTTAATGGTTTCGGCAATAATGGCCACAGGTTTACCTTGCTGTTTACTCATGGCCTGTTGGAATGCATCATCTATGGCCTGGAGGTTATGCCCATCAATCTCGATCACTTCAAAGCCGAATGCCCGAAACCGGTCTGCGTATTTTTCAAGGTCGTGGCCAAACATTGTCGGCCCACTTTGCGCCAGTCGGTTGATGTCTGCAATGGCGATCAAATTATCTAAACGATGGTATCCGGCAAAGTTTGCTGCTTCCCATACTTGTCCTTCTGCCAGTTCACCATCACCTAAAAGAATGAAGGTTTTATTGTCAATATGTTCTCTTTTGGCAAGCAAAGCAAGTCCGGCGCCAACGGATAATCCTTGGCCCAACGAGCCTGTAGAGGCCTCAGCATAAATGAATTTCGGAGTAGGATGCCCCTCAAAACGACTGTCGAATTTGCGCAAGCTCAGGGTTTCCTCCAGGGGATAGGCACCAGCCATACCAAATAAGGTATACAATAGGGGCGCAGCATGCCCTTTAGAGAGCACAAAGCGGTCATTATGTAAGTTGAGTGGATTATTAAGATCGTAGTTGAAGTACTTGTCAAAAAGGACAGTGGTTAGGTCAGCTGCAGATAGGCAGGAGGTAGGATGTCCGGATCCTGCAGCTGTGGTGGAACGTAAACACCATTTGCGGACTAAATTTGCCTTTTCTTGTAATTCCTTGTGGTTTTCCATGGTTCTTCAATTTTTTCATTTAATACTGTCCTGCTGAGGGGATTTATGGCATTGCTAGGCTGATTAACAATTTTATGGAGTAATCAGCCTTTCACGTTGATGTTCATCTTTATTTCTGGGATTGCCCAGATCGGTTTTCGGTAGATCTTGTTGGGAAATATTGGTTTCATTTTCATCTGCCTGGTCGTTCAGATTTTCAATTCCAGGCAATTCATGACAGTCCCTTCTATCTGTACTGCTATGGTGTTTTGGGATGTTCAAGTGTTGTGGCTTTTCAGCATCATAATCTACTGAACCCGGCTTTGGCGTACTTTGATTTTTCATAATGAATAATTCTTAAGGTTTAAGGGAGCGCTGCCGTAAAATGAGACTCCTTATGGTGTAGAGTCTATTGATAAGAAGATAACATTTTGAATGTTAAATGGTTTGTCATAAGGTGGTTAATGACATTAGAGTTTTTACTAGGTTGTTTCCAGATATCCATTCAAACCCTCTTTCCTCGTGAATAACTGCTAGTCTTATCAATCCACCAACCGTAGGAATCTTTTCCGTATAAACCTGAATGTCCATGACAATTTTGATCAACAATGCGGATAAGTCTAGCGCCTCTTGCAAACTAAGTTGTCTAAAATTAATAGAAAACATATCATCAAAGACAGTAACTCCGTGTCTTATAGGTATGGATATACATCTAGATTGTTAAATGGTTTGTCATAAGATGGTTAATGACAAACCGCGATTGAAATGGATTCCTGGCAGGTATTGGACTTGCTGTTTTAATTATTATATTTGATATATGCCTTACCTCAATTAGATAAGAAATTACATGAGTATAATGCACCTAATATTCCTACCATTCATCATGGTAGCTTTGTCAAAAAAGGGAAGAACTGTTTTTTTGTGTTATAAAAATCGAAACTATTCCAGATTGAAAGGGGAGTTGCTCTTTTTTGTCCTAATGCTGGTGGTTTCCATTGGCATTATGATGCCCTATACAAAGTGATATAAAATTTGTTGATCCATAGCTCAATTTGGATTCATCATCTACTTGAAACGCGATCTGGGAGACTCAAGTTCCAGACATTTATTTTCCATCCCAAATTATATTTGGCGAGTCATATAAAAATGACAAACAAATGAATCGCTAAATCATTGATATTCTGACTTTTCTTTGTGTGAATTATACCAAAACAGATGAAATTAACCTATCAATCTAGGTAATTAAATTAGAATGGATGAAAATTTTGCAGAAAAATGATAATATTTCATCGGTCTTGGCTCGATTTGGCAGCGCTATTTTTTGTATTTCTTAGAATTGCAGGAAATAATTGTTAAAACATCTTGTTTTTGTAGGGTTTATTTGATAAGGTATTGTATTTTTGCATAAAAATTCAAATAAATGACTCGTAAGAATAGTAATTCGGAAAAAACTGCGGATGTTGTATTGATTGGAGCAGGGATAATGAGCGCTACATTAGGTGTTTTACTCAAAGAATTGCAGCCGGATATCACCATAGAAATTTTTGAAAGACTGGATGTTGCTGCTGCGGAGAGTTCTGATGCCTGGAATAACGCCGGCACCGGACATTCTGCATTTTGTGAGCTAAATTATACGCCACAATTAGCAGATGGTTCAGTAAAAACTGCAAAAGCTATTGAAATTGCAGAATCTTTTGAAGTATCCAAGCAGTTTTGGTCGTTCCTGGTTAATAATAACCTGGTAGGATCACCTGAAACATTTATTAAGAGCATTCCGCATGTTAGTTTTGTGTGGGGAGAGAAAAATGTCGCGTTTTTACGTGAACGTTTTGACCGACTTCAGGACAACCTCCTTTTCGAAGGCATGAGGTATTCTGAAGATCCGGAACAATTGAAAAAATGGATGCCATTGGTGATGGATCAACGTGATCCTAATGAAAAGGTGGCAGCCACAAGAATGACCATGGGAACAGATGTTAATTTTGGTGCATTAACCAGAATGATGTTCAATACACTTCAGAAAATGGAGGGCGTGAACATGCACTTTTCTCATGATGTGAAGAAACTAAAGCAAAAAGACGGGCTTTGGGAAGTGAAAGTGAAAAATACTGCTACAGGAGATAAGCGTGTGGTGAAAGCTAAATTTGTTTTCATCGGTGCAGGTGGTGGCTCTATGCCATTATTGGAAAAATCGGGTATCCCTGAAGGTAAAGGTTTTGGTGGCTTCCCGGTAAGTGGACAATGGTTGAAATGTATCAATCCAGATGTCATTGCCCAACATGATGCTAAAGTATATGGAAAAGCTTCGGTTGGTGCGCCACCGATGTCCGTACCACACTTAGACACCAGAATGATCGATGGTAAAAAAGCATTGCTTTTTGGTCCTTATGCAGGATTCTCTACAAGATTCCTTAAAAATGGATCTTTAATGGACCTTCCAATGTCCATCAAAGTGAATAATATTCGTCCGATGATTTCCGCTGGACTAGACAATTTACCGCTTACAAAATATTTAATCAATCAGGTACGTCAATCTCCGGAAGATCGTATGACTGCATTAAGAGAGTATTTACCAACGGCTAAAATGGAAGATTGGGAACTGGAAACTGCTGGTCAGCGTGTACAGGTGATCAAGAAAGATGAAGAGCACGGTGGTATTTTAGAGTTCGGAACAGAGGTGGTTACCGCTGCTGACGGATCTATTGCTGCCTTACTTGGTGCTTCTCCAGGTGCTTCCACTGCGGTGTCTATCATGATTACCCTAATGGAACGTTGCTTTGCTGATCAAGTGAAAAGTAAAGAATGGCAGAAAAAATTAAGCGCGATGATTCCTTCTTATGGACATGCCTTAAGCAAAAACATCAAAATGACGGAAGAGATCAGATCTAATACAACAAAAACATTAAACCTGAGAGCAGCAGAGTAAGCGATTTAAATACTGAGGTATTTTTAAAATATAAATGGAAAGGACTTCTGGTGTAAAAACCGGAAGTCCTTTTTTTATTGAAAGATTGCACTCATGAATGAACCCGCTATCCGAGGTCAAAGCCCTCATTTTTGAGCTACTTAACTTAATCATAACATGGAGTTAACCTGTTTTTTCCTGACCTTCCTGATTTTCGGTTCCAATAGCCAATTCTAATGCTTTTGTTTAACTATTGAAAATGAGGATTTTAATCTCTTTTTAATCCAATTTTAATTTCATATTAACTCCTGCACAGGTTCACGTTAATTTCATGTTAAGGTGATGCGGCAGACCTAGTTTTGATAAAAAATCAAGCTAAAAAGAAATGAAAAAGAAAGTCAGCAATTATGTTGCGTTCCTGACGGTAACCTTCCTGGTTTTTATCGGACTGGGAACGATGGCTCAGGTAACCACCTCCAGCATGAATGGTAAAGTTCGTGATGGTAAAGGAATCAGTATCCCCGGTGCAAGTGTACTGATTTTACACCTGCCTACAGGGACAAAATATGGAGCGGTAACGGGCAGCGACGGGGCATATCGGGTGAATAACCTAAATCCTGGCGGTCCATATCAAGTAACGGTTAGCTATGTGGGTTATACGCCGCAAAAACAGCCAGCCATCACGCTAAACCTCGGTGTAGACATGCGGTTGGATTTTGTGCTGCCTGAGGAAGGTCAGCAATTGAATGAAGTGGTGGTAGCCGGCACAAAAGGAGGCAACAAGCAGGGTGCAGGTACCAAAATCGGCGAAGCGCAAATAAAAACACTGCCTACAGTGAGTAGAAGTCTGACGGATTTAACGCGTTTGACTCCTCAGGGAAGTAAAGACAACTCTTTTGTAGGGACGAATTTCAGGTATAACAACGTGACCATTGATGGGGCAATCAATAATGATGCGATCGGTTTTAGTCCTTCGCTTGGCGGACAAAGTGGTAGCTCAGGCATGCCTGGAAGTAGTACACGTACCAATCCGGTTTCTTTGGATGCGATACAGGATGTTCAGGTGTTATTGGCACCTTATGATGTGAAAATCGGAAATTTTACCGGTGGTAGTGTAAATGCAGTAACCCGCTCCGGTACCAATGATGTGAGTGGTTCCGTTTATGGATATGGTCGAAATGCAGCACTGATCGGTAGAAATAAGATAGGCGACAACTCCAAAGAGCCTGCTGCTTTCCATGATTATCAAACTGGTTTCCGATTGGGGCTTCCCATCATTAAGGATAAACTTTTCTTCTTTACCAATGAAGAAATCACCAGAAGACAAGATCCTGTAATTTTAGGTGCCGGATCACCCGATATGAAGATCATCACCTCCGATGAAGCAAAATCTATTACAGATCGCATGGTCAATACCTATGGTCTTGATCCGGGTACTGCAGGCAATTACAACATCTATTCGCGTTCAAACAAGTTCTTTAATCGTTTAGATTGGAATATCAACGATCACAACCAATTGACGATTCGTAACAATACCATCCAGTCTACCGCAACGAACTTAGAAAGAGATCAGGCGAATTTTAGATTTTCCGGTATCGACTATAAGCAAACGAACAACCAAAGTTCTACAGTGGCAGAATTGAAAAGCAGACTTTCCAATACTTCTTCTAATAGCTTGGTGATTGGTTACTCAAATATCCATGATTTTAGAGATCCTGTAGGAAATCCTGCAGTGCCACAAATTGAGATCAGCTCCCGTGGTGGTACAATTTTTCTAGGCACAGACCGGGAAGCAAGTATCTTCAATATGAAACAAAAGACCTTTGAATTTACAGATAACTTCACCTTTACAAAGGGGAAACACACCTTTACATTGGGAACACACAATGAGTTGTACAACATCACCTATGGTTTTGTAAATGCATGGAATGGACGTGTAGCCTATGGTAGTGTAGACGATTTCTTGAAAAATCAACCGTCCAGAGTGCGTACCAATTACAATTATGCTGACAATACCCGGGCTAATATTATGGCAAACCCACCAGCACAATTTAAGCTGAATATGTATAGTGTTTATGGAGAAGATCAATTTCAGATGACGGATAAGTTTAAGCTAACCTATGGCTTGAGATTTGACCTTGCTGATCTGCCAAACAAACAGCCGTTAAGTGATAAAACGACAAATGCGCCGGTAGATCCGAATTATGGAACAACCTTTACCTATACGAAACCAAAGGACATCAAAAATGATTACCTCGGACAAGTTCAGGTGTCGCCAAGAATTGGCTTCAATTATGACATCAATGGAGATCAAAAAATGATCTTAAGAGGAGGTAGTGGATTGTTTACCGGTCGGGTGCCTTTTGCCTGGTTGGGGTATGCGTATTACAATAACGGGGTTACTTATGGTGCTTATGATCAAAAGTACAATTATGACCCGGCAAAACCCTTGGTTAAACCAGTAGCAGGATCAGACCCGATTAAAGACGCTTTAAGTGGTAATGGTGAGGCAGGATATGTGGCTAAACAGGGAGTAAATGTAAACGATGCCAATGGTGCAACTCAGGTCGACTTAATCGATAATAATTTCAAAATGCCTAAAACATGGAGAACGAGTTTGGCTTTCGACTATAAAACGGATAACCAATGGAAGTTTACCCTAGAAGGGATTTACACAAAAGTGATTCATGATCTGAAGTTTCAGCAGGTGAATTTTACGGATAATCCAACGTATAATATCTACGATACGGAGCATCAACAACCAATTTATCAGGCCAGCAATAATAAGATTAACCCGCTTTACAGCAATGCCTACTTATTGTCGAACACCAATCAAGGTTATCGGTATAGTTTGACAGGCCAGGTGAGTAAATCCTTTCCTTTCGGTTTGGACGTCATGGCGGCTTATACGTATGGACAATCAAAAGACATCACCAATGGGATCAGAAACTCGATGGAGTCTAACTGGCAGTTGAATCAGGCCCTAAGTCCGAATAACCCAGGATTGGCCTATTCTAATTTTGACATTCGTAACCGAATCGTCTCTACTGTGAACTTTAAACATGCCTGGGATAGTCGTAATAAGTATGTTGCCAATTTCTCGTTGTTCTTTAGCGCGCAATCTGGTTCCCCTTATTCTTATGGATTCCTGAATACGACGATCGATAATACCGGTCAGAATGTGAGTCTGGTTTATATTCCGAAAGCAGGAGAGACCACGCAGTTTTTCGCAAAAACCCCAACTGGTATAGAGCAGGCTGCTGCATTTGATGCTTTTATCGACGGCGATCGTTATTTGAAAACCAGAAGAGGACAGTTTACCGAGCGTAATGGGGCAAGGACACCTTGGAATGTGCAGGCAGATTTTAGGTTCTCCCAAGACCTGGTTGTTTCGGAACAGGAAGGACATAAACACAGCTTGACTTTTACCTACGACATTGTGAACCTGACCAATTTGTTAAACAAAAACTGGGGCGTTCAATATTTTTCTCCGAATACGTATAATTCTATGGCAAGTGTTGGTCTGAAAGCGGGTACTGCAGGAAGCCCAACAACTTATCCTACTTATACTTTTGATCAAAATAATACAAGTACCTATGCTAAAGATTTCTTTGCTTCCAGATTTCAAATGCAATTTGGCTTGAGATATAGTTTTTAGGTAAAACATTTTTGGTAGTTTCGGTATTTATAAGGAATCAATATTCATTCAGAAAATTTAATCAAAAATCATATGACTTCAGTTAAAGCATACGCAGCTCACAAAGCAGATAAACCACTAGAACCTTATCAGTTGACTCGTCGGGAGCCAGGTGTAGATGATGTGGAGATTAAGATTTTATATTGTGGGGTGTGTCATTCAGACATTCATACGGCAAGAAATGAATGGGGAGGTACGATGTATCCGACCGTTCCAGGCCATGAAATTGTAGGTAAAGTGAGCCGTGTTGGGGCTAATGTAAGTAAGTTCAAAGTAGGCGATACCGTAGGTGTAGGTTGTTTTGTGGACTCTTGTGGCCATTGTAACAACTGCAAAGACCATCAGGAGCAATATTGCGAAAATGGCCATACACAGACTTACAATTCTTTTGAACAGGATAAGAAAACGATCACTTATGGCGGTTACTCTACGCATATTGTAGTCACTCAGGGGTTCGTTTTGAGCATTTCTGATAAGTTACCTTTAGAAAAAGTAGCTCCTTTACTATGCGCAGGGATTACTACGTACTCTCCTTTGAAATATTGGGGGGTGAAAAAAGGTGACAAGGTAGGCGTAGTAGGTTTAGGTGGTCTTGGCCACATGGCCGTGAAATTGGCCGCTTCTATGGGCGCTGATGTGACGATGTTGAGCCGTTCTCCAGGAAAAGCTAAGGATGCAGCAGAATTAGGTGCGCATCATTTTGCATTGACCACAAATGAAGAGACGATGAAAGGTCTTGCCAATAATTTTGATTTTATCATTGATACGGTTTCTGCGGAACACGATTATAACCAATACCTGGCTTTATTACGCACCAATGGGGTGATGATCTTGTTAGGTGTTCCACCAACACCTGCTGATGTACAAGCGATACATTTGATCCTTGGACGTCGTAGTTTGGTAGGCTCTTTAGTTGGAGGGATCAAAGAAACTCAGGAAATGCTGGATTATTGTGCAGAACATGGGATCACTTCCGATGTGGAAATGATCAGAATGGATCAGATCAATGAGGCTTATGAAAGAACTCTAAAAGGGGACGTTCGTTACCGATTTGTAATTGATATGGCCTCTATGAATTAAGGCGTAAAATCCGCCAAATTATCATTCGATAAGGATATATAGAAAACCCTTCTGAAATGTTTCAGAAGGGTTTTCTTGTTGGTTCTATAATTTACATCCTAATTTGATATTAGCTTTTTGATCAATACTTCCTCAAATTTGATTGGCAAATTATGCACGAAAACAACCAATTCGTTTCTTAAGGGATAGTACCATTAAAAATGCGGTATAATTAGGGTGTTTTCTCAATAAAGTGCTTTTGGTGTTGTTTTTGTGTAAATAATGTCGTTTTATTTTTGTCTTAAAAGCGTTATACTTTAATATGTTTTTTTAGGTTTCACCATTTGACGAATATTAGCGTTATATTCGTATTGACAGTAATCATACTGCTAGCAACAGTTTCATTAAGTCAAATACGGTATCATCAGTATTAACACAAACAATTTTAACAATGGCAACTCCAATAAAACCAACACCAATTCTTTATGGTTCTTCTTCTAAGAAATTCAATGAGGAACTTACGTCTGGTCAAAATCAAAAGGCTTCGGTTGCTGAAAGGGAACGTATAGTAAGTCTTGTTCACAAAGTCTTAGCCAAGTCAAAGAAATAAGTTGGAGCTGTCTAATATGACTTTTTTGCCGTTAAGTAATAAATCCCAAATAACTACTTTTGATTGCGGATTAGAGGATATTACATCATTTTTACAATAGGATGCGGTATCCTATCAAGCCGAAAAAATGGCGAATACTTATTTGTTTGAAGATGAGAAAGGTTCAGTATTCGCTTTCTTTAGTATTTCAAATGACTGTTTGAATGACTTGGGAGATGAGCAGGGATATACAAATAACATCTGGAATAGGTTGCATCGTTTCCTTGGACTTCCAAATGCTAAAAGAATTGGTCAGTACCCGGCTATAAAAATTGGAAGATTAGGAGTTCACAAAGATTTGCATGGCTCAGGTATCGCTTATGAGTTAATGGACTTTATCAAAGGATGGGTCATGATTGATCACAAGCCAGCCTGCAGGTTACTTATATTAGATGCGGTGAATGAGCCTAAGCAGGTTAAGTATTATGATCGCAATAATTTCAAGTTTTTGCTTAAGTCAGATGAGGCTGGTAAAACGAGGATTATGTATTATGATTTGGAGAAGCTGATGCCCATTTAAATCTAATCATTAGTTATTCGTGGTTCCAATATTTAGCGTCACATTATTTGTCTTTATATTGGTTTTTTATTTTATTAATTTTTTATGCAATTGATTTTAATCAGAAAAAGAGTCCTCTTTATATTATTCGCTGGCTTACACTTTTTATTTAGTTCGGCCTTAGCACAGCAAAAATCTGCTCATCCAAAAACTCCAATAATGGGTTGGTCAAGCTGGAACAATTTTAGGGTTAATATTGATGAAAATATCATCAAAGCACAGGCGGATAAAATGGTATCAACGAAACTCATTGATGCAGGGTATAATTTTGTCAATATTGACGATGGTTTTTTTGGAGGGAGAAATGCCAAAGGTGAGTTGTTAACCCATCAGGGGCGTTTTCCTTCAGGAATGAAGGCATTGGCAGATTATATTCACAGTAAGGGGCTTAAAGCTGGTATCTATTCTGATGCCGGGATAAATACCTGTGCCTCCATGTGGGATAAAGATACGATTGGTGTTGGGTCTGGGTTATATGGACACGATGAGCAGGATTTGAATCTAATGCTAAAAACCTGGGGTTATGATTTTATAAAAGTAGATTGGTGCGGAGGAGAAAAGTTGGGTTTGAGCGAAGAAGTTCGGTACACCCAAATTGCGAAACGTATTAAGGAGATCAATAGTAAAGTGTTGTTTAATATTTGCCGCTGGCAATTTCCCGGAAAATGGGCTGTCGATATTGCCGATTCCTGGCGTATTTCCGGAGACATTAATAATACGTTTGAGTCCATTCTTCACATCATTGATAAAAATGAACCCTTGTGGAAATATAGTTCTCCAGGCCACGTCAATGATATGGATATGTTGCAGGTAGGAAGGGGCATGAGCTATGATGAGGATAAATCGCACTTTACCATGTGGTGTATCCTGAATTCTCCACTGTTACTTGGGAATGATCTCAGGTCAATTTCTAAAGAAACCATAGATTTGGTAACGAACAAAGAAATCATTGCGCTAAACCAGGATCAATTGGGTTACCAGGCACGCCGATTGAAAAAAAATGCAAATCTTGAGGTTTGGACAAAGCCATTAGTTTCAACCATGAGTGGAGAGGTTGCTGTGGTGTTACTGAACAGGTCGAAGGAAAAGGCAGTTATCGAATTTGATGTGGACAGTATTGGGATAGATGCCACAAAAGGTTATCAGCTTCGTGATTTATGGAAGCATAAAGATGGGACATTGATCAAAGCAAAATCGCAAAGTTTTGAAGTGCCTCCTCATGGTGTGGTCACGCTCAAGATTTCTGGGAAATCAAAGCCTTTTAATGTTTTTCAAGAAGATAAAACAATTTAATCCTCCATGGAGCAGAACTTCATAAAAAAAAACCAACGGAAATGTTTTTCGTTGATTTTTTTTATGAAGTTCTTTCTTTGCAGTATTAGCGCTGTTATAAAATTTCGTTAATTCTGATCAGGTTAAATTGTTCGTCTGCCTTAATGAATTCCTCCATTATTGCGGCATGACCAGCACCCAAAATGATGACAATGTTTTTATCTGAGCTCGTCACCTGATTTTGAATATTACCATACATGATCAGGTTTCTTTTGTACCAACTTGAAACAAGTTCAGAACCAAAGAAATCGGGATCTTTATTTAGCTTGTTTAGGAAGGAAATGTACAAACCCTTATTCAAGCGGTATTGCTCGGCCGAATTCAAACATTTTAAAACCTCTTCAAGTGAATTTTTGCCTAGACAATCGTTCATAAAGGTTTCCAATGATGCAATCTTCTTTTGGTAGTCGGAAAATTGGAAAGTAGAGTTTTCGGATATTTTTGATTTGATTAAATTAAAGCGAATAGGTACTTTATCGTAATCCATTGCATAAATCACATCATTTTTTGCTTTATTTGCCAGCCTAAAACCAAATTGGAATATTTCGTTTTCTGCATAAAACCTTTTGTAATAATCGTCTTTTAAGGTGTCTTTTTGGTAAAATGGTTTCCCTGATTTATAAAGCAGGTACATATCATTTAGTCTTGTTCTTTTTGCATAGTCATATTCTACAAATACTTTACTGGGTTTATAAGTTTTTAGCAATTTATTAGTAATCCTTTCCAGGCTATTCTGGTTGTCTGGAGTTAAAATGCTTCGTTCGGTCACTTTACCTTCGTCAAAGCCAGGGTTATTGAAATGGTAAGTTCCAATTAGAATTACATTTGTTTTGGAGTTTTTTTGGCTAAAACTCAAGGAAAAGCATAGGGATAAAATAAGGGTAAAAGTTAGTCTCATGAATTTGGTGATCGTGTTTCTGTTTTGTTAAAAATAGCGCATTTGTCATTTAAAATGGTGATAAGATATTAAAATTGAAAAAATGTTACATTATTCTGGAATAAATTGGGTTAAAATGAAGACCTTATAATGTGGAATTTGCCAAACAATTTGACAGTTAGAAACGTTAGCTTTTTACACATGGAAAAAATGCCTCGCTGGTCTAAAATTACGCTTAGAATATTTATTGGTTTAGTTGCACTCGTTTTGCTTGTTTTTGTCGGACTAGGTTTGTATGTGAATGCCAATAAAAAGACTTTACTGGCTACGATTACTACACAGTTAAATAAAAACCTCAATGGTTCATTGACCATCGGAAGTATGGACCCTACTTTTTTTAAAGGTTTTCCTGGTGTATCCATCAGCCTTAAAAATGTGGTGATTAAAGATAGTCTTTGGAATGTCCACCAGCATACTTTACTGGAAGCACAGGATTTTGAGGTCTCCGTAAATACCATGGCCCTTTTAACCGGGACTATCGAAATCAAAAAGATAGGGATTAGTAATGCAAAAATCGACCTGTATACCGATACTTCCGGCTATAGCAATACCGCAGTATTCAGGAAAAAAGATAAGAAAAAGCCTGCTTCAGATAAAGGAAGTACGGATGCGCAGTTGAAACAATTCAGTTTATCAAATGTGAATTTTATCGTTGACAATAGAAAGGGGCATAAGTTATTTCATTTTGAGGTGGCATCCCTGAAAGGTGATATGGATTACTCCTTTTCCGGATGGGAGGCGCAATTGAAATTAAAGACGCTGGCAAAAAGCATGGCCTTTAATACGAGAAGAGGTAGCTTTATTAAGGATAAGGTGTTAGAAGGGCCTTTTAAGATTAATTACGATGAAAATACCGGGGTAATCCAGGTTGCACAAAATCAATTGAACATTGGAAAAGATCCTTTTATGATCGCCGCCAAATTTGATACCTCAAAAGAAAACACGGAGTTTACCATAGACATTAAAGCCCCATCGATTTTATGGCGGGATGCAGCCAATTTGTTGGCGCCCAATATTACCGAGAAATTACTCATGTTTGATTTGAAACAACCGATTGATGCGAGTTGTATACTTCATGGAGATATGGGGCCTGGTGGTGACCCGGAAATTAACGTGACGGCATTGGTGAACGACAATGTTTTGAAAACGCCGGGCGCGTTGATTGACAGCTGTAGCTTTAAAGGAGTTTTCACCAATAATTACGAAAAGGGTAAGGGCCTTACTGATGCCAATTCTGCCATTAAATTGTATCAGTTTAAAGGAGCCTATACGGAAATGCCTTTTTCAATTGATACAGTAATGATTCTTAACCTCGAGAAGCCTATTGCCACAGGTGTTTTCAAATCGAAATTTGATGTTGCGAAATTGAATAAAGCGATTGGCACGGAAACCTTGAAGTTCGGAAAAGGAACGGCGACGGTGAAGCTGGATTATAAAGCGGATATTGTTGATTTTAAATTGCATAAACCGCTGGTAACCGGTACCATTAATGTAGTCAATGCAGATGTAAGTTATGTGCCAAGAAGGTTAAATTTTACCAATACGGCAGTATCTCTGAACTTTACCACAGATGATCTTTTTATTAAAAATATTCGGTTGCAGAGTGGCAAGAGTATCGTCATGATGGATGGACGAATTCGTAATTTCCTGAATTTATATTACAACGCTCCGGAGAAAATATTGTTAAACTGGCAGATCAGAAGTCCACAGTTACATCTGGGCGAGTTTTTAGGTTTTCTGGAAAGCAGAAAGCCAGTTCGGACTGCAAAAAGGAATTCGAAGCATAGCAGTTTTTCTGAAGATGTAAATAACTTATTTGAGAAAAGTAAGGTAGACATGCACCTGAGGGTAGAAAAGGTGTATTACAATAAGTTTGTGGGTACAGATGTCATGGCAGATTTATTTCTATCTGAAGCAGGTATCGGAATGAAAAACATCAGTGTGAAACAAGGCGCTGGCTCTATGAAAGTAGATGGTAACATCACCCAAACAGGAAAGTTAAATCGCTTTCTGGTGAATACAACACTGAATAATATAGACATTAAAAGCTTCTTTTATTCTTTTGATAACTTCGGTATGACCACGCTGACTTCCAAAAATTTGAAAGGTTATCTGTTCTCTAAATCGACGATTGGCGGGTTGATCACCGATCAGGGAAAATTGGTCACCAATTCCTTAAGTGGAGATATTAATTTTGACCTGAAACAAGGTGCTTTGCTGAGGTTTGAGCCAGTTAAAAGTGTAGGTAAATTTGCTTTCCCTTTTAGAGATCTGGACAACATTACTTTCAGCAACCTGAATGGGAAGTTTGATGTGAGAGGACCGCTGATTACCATTAATCCGATGCAGATCAATTCCAGCATTTTGAATATGGATGTGGCAGGCGTGTATTCGATGTCGAAAGGAACGAATATTGCCGTTGATGTGCCCTTGCGGAATCCTAAAAAGGATTCCGATATTACGGATAAAAATGAAAAACAGGCGCGTAGAATGAAAGGTATAGTCCTTCATTTATTGGCAACTGATGGCGATGACGGCAAGATTAAAATCAAGCTGAATAAGAACCGGAAAAAGGCGGAGTAAATCTCCTATATTTTGATCTCAAACAGTGCCAGAACGATGTTTTCGTAATGTTTCGGCAATAGGTCTGATGCTTCTGGTACGATGTTTCCCAAATAATCAAAACCACATCGTTCATAATAGGCGATCAGTTTTGGGTTGTCTCCCCAGGTATCCAATCTGATGTATTTCTTTGCTTTTTTAGCTCCGTATTCTTTTGCCCATTCAATAATCAGATTCACAAAATGATGACCTCTGAAAGCGGGATTCGTTACAATGCGGTGGATGTAAATGGCAGGATCAATGTCTTTTTCTTTCCAAATTAAGGGATCATTAAAGTCGATGGCAAAAATGCAGGCCGTTTGTCCCTCGATGATTATTTTCCATTGTCTTTCTTCCTGGATCTCTCTTTTAATTAAACTACGCTCAAATCCCTGCCAGTGTTTTTTAAATACTGTCTTTTGATAAGCGATGGCTTCGTCATAAAGTTCGAAAATGCGTTCGATATCGTTAAGGTCAGAAGGAATGATGGTTACGTCTTTTAACATGTTGTTTAAATTGAATTAAAGCAAAAGTCGCAATTTTATGCTAAACGGAATGGGTACAGATTCATTTTATTTAACCCACACAGATGGAAGCTGGAAAGCATGAAAATTAAAAGAGAATGCCAGGTTAAATTGATAAATTTGAGCATAGACCGATAAATCAATCTTTTAAATCCTTAAAACATTTAAACATGAAACGTAACGCAACAGCCGTTTGGAACGGCACCATTAAAGAGGGTGGCGGACATCTGAGTACAGATAGTACCGTTTTGGATCAAACGCAGTATTCTTTTAACAGCAGATTTGCTGATGGAGTTGGCACCAATCCGGAGGAATTGCTCGCTGCTGCTCATGCGGGCTGCTTTACGATGAAGCTAAGTCTGGACCTGACCGAAGCTGGTTTTACACCAGGGAATTTAGAAACAAAAGCGACCATTTCCTTAGACAATGGCGTGATCAGCAGTTCTCATTTGGTTTTAAAAGCCAGCATTCCTGGAATTACCGAAGAGCAGTTTCAGGAGATCGCAAAAGGAGCGAAGGCAAATTGTCCGGTGAGTAAGGCGTTTGCGATGGAAATTACTTTGGATGCAAGTTTAGTATAAGGTAATCGCTGTCTTTTAACGATTAGCAGATAAAACTGTCAGATGCAAATGCCTTGCTTTTGACAGTTTTATCATTTGTAGGCAGATTTATTCGCAAATGCGAAATTAAATGCGTGATTTCTATTTAAACCTGCTGAAAATAAAGGAATTGATGAGGAAAATAAGGTAAAATTTCTATTTTAGGAATTCATTAGGAAAATCATCAAATTCAATAGAAATGAAGCCGATACTTGTTTTGAAATTAGGTACTGCATCCATCACTACTCCAAAAGGAGAGTTGGATGAAGGTGTGATTGCTGATGTGGCGGCACAGGTTGCCGAGCTTGCGAAGGAACACCGATTAATTTTGGTTTCTTCCGGTGCTGTTGCTGCGGGAAAGCAATACATTAAGCATTACAAAGGGAAAATCTCTGAAAGAAAAGCTGCGGCTGCGATCGGGAACCCCATATTGTTAAACACCTATTCAAAGCATTTTTACCCCTATGGCATTCAGATGGCGCAGAGTCTTTGCGAACGTCGTCACTTCTCAAACAGAACGCAATTTCTACAACTTAAAGAAACTTATGAGGAACTGTGGAAAAATGGGGTCATCCCGATTGCGAATGAGAATGATGTAGTGAGTGATTTAGAGTTGAGATTTTCTGACAATGATGAGTTGGCCACGCTATTGGGTGTTGGTTTTGGCGCTTCATTGATCTTGTTGGGTACCTCGGTTCCTGGCGTTCTGGATAAAGCAGGAAAAGTAGTAGGGAAAATTGACTCCATCAACAATGAGGTGTTCTCTCTTGCGGATAAGAAAACTTCTGATCTCGGATTGGGCGGTATGGTTTCGAAACTTACGTTTGCGCATTTGGCATCCACGATGGGCATTAAGGTGGTGATTTTTGGCATTAGAACACCGAATGGTATTCTGGATGCGGCAGTCGAGCAAACAGGTACCGTATTTACGCCAAGAGATTGCGCTTTGACGGCCAGAAATAAATGGCTGGCCAGTGGAAGTCTGGTTACTGGTCGGGTAATGCTGGATGAAGGGGCTTGTGAGGCGATTAAGATGCGTAAAAGCCTATTGGCAGTCGGCGTAGCTGCGGTCATCGCGCCATTTGAAAATGGAGAAATATTTGAGCTGGTTGATGCGCAAATGAATATCGTTGGGGTAGCAAGGGCAAAAGCATCCTCGGTAACGATTCAAAATAATTTAAAACAACATAACCTGGAAATTGCCAATGCCAGTGACATCGTAATCTTATAAAATAAGCCATGGAAGCTATAGAAAATCAGTTGATTAATGCGAAGAAAGCGAGGCATTCCATTGCTTCTTTGAGTGATGAAGGAAAAACATTGCTGCTGAACCGTTTGGCTGCGGTAATCCAGGGGAAATCTGCAGAGATTATCACAGAGAATTTAAAAGACCTCGAAAAAATGCCGGATGCTGATCCTAAAAAGGATCGCTTGCTGTTGAATGCCGATCGGATTTTAGGATTGGCAAACAGTCTGAAGGATGTCGCTGCTTTACCCGATCCAACCAATCAATTGATTTCCAGTAAAAAAATGGACAATGGTTTACTGATTCAAAAGAAAACGGTACCATTGGGCGTGGTAGGGGTGATTTATGAATCCAGACCGAATGTGACGATTGATGTGGCTTCCTTATGTATCAGATCCGGTAATGTTTGTTTGCTTCGTGGCGGTCAGGATGCTTATCATACCAACCTCTTTTTAGTTTCCTTGATTCAGCAGGTTTTATTGGAATCAGGATTGGATCAAAACATTGTGCAACAATTGCCTGCGGATAGGAAATACATCCTGGAGATTCTTCAAGCCGAGAAATATATTGATGTCATTATTCCCCGTGGTTCCAATGAGCTGATTTCTTTTGTGCGTAAGAACGCTTTGGTGCCTGTTATTGAGACGGGAGCTGGCGTATGCCATACTTACGTTGCTGCATTGGCAAAGTTGAGCACAGCAGCGGAAATCGTGCAGAATGCAAAGGTTTCGCGGCCTTCGGTGTGTAATGCATTGGATACGGTATTGGTAGATCATACGATTGCTGCTGATTTTTTGAAGTTGCTGGCGCCTTTACTTGTTGAATATCAGGTAGAAATTTTTGCAGATGATGTGGCGTTTTCTATTTTGAAGCAGGAAGGGTATCCAAATTTGATTCAGGCAAGTGCTGCTGATTTTGGTAGAGAATTTCTTGATTATAAGTGTTCTGTTAAGATCGTGGAAAATATCAACGAGGCATTAGCTCACATTTCGGAATTCTCTTCGAAGCATTCGGAAGCGATCATCACGGAAGATGCGCAGGAAGCTGAACAGTTTTTGGAAGAGGTAGACGCTGCGGTTGTGTATTGGAATGCCTCTACGCGCTTTACTGATGGACAGATGTTTGGCTTGGGTGCGGAAATAGGAATTTCAACACAAAAACTTCATGCCAGAGGGCCCTTTGCACTCGAAAAATTGGTGACGGAAAAATGGATTGTGAAAGGGGATGGGCAAATAAGAAATTAACTTTGAGTTCCCCAATTCCCTATTTGGGAAAAAAGAAGGACAATATTTTTTCTCTTACTGCAAAAAAATGGATTTGTACAGGTGTTTATACGGGTATGATGGCGTGGCTTGACTTTTGAATATTGTTAAGAAAAAACTACTTATTTTTCATGCAGAACAATTTAAGTCAACCTCAACCCTTGCTTTTAAAAATACTAGGGGAAATCGAGGATTATGCGATTTTATTTCTCGATCAGCATGGACACGTCGGCAGCTGGAATAAAGGCGCGGAGATCATTAAAGGATACACTGCTGAAGAGATTACCGGAATGGACTTTAGGTTGTTTTATACCGAAGAGGCCCGGACCAACATGATCCCTGATTTGTTGCTGGAAGAAGCTATTTTGAATGGCAAAGCTCAGCATCGGGGATGGCGCGTAAAAAAAGATGGAGCGTTGTTCTGGGCGCATGTCACCATCACCACTGTTTATGATGAGGAGCATAAAGTCATCGGCTTTTCAAAATTCACCCGTGACCTTACCGATAAGCTGAATGCAGAAAAAGAGTTAAAAGAATATGCAAGGGTGCTCGAGTTTAGAAATAAAGAACTTGAACAATTTGTTTATATCGCTTCTCATGATTTGCAGGAGCCATTGCTGACCGTTAAAAATTTCGTGGGCTTGTTGCGGAAAGAGTATGGGGAACTGTTTGATGAGAATGGGGCGCTGTACCTGAGTTACATTGAGGAATCCACGGAGAAGATGAAATATCTGATCAAAGATGTGTTGGATTATGCACGATTAGGCACCCATGAGGCTAAGGAATTGGTGGATTGCAATGTGTTAATGGCAAGTGTGCAACAGGAGTTTTCTAATGAGCTGGCGGAGTTGGATGTCGAAATTGATTTTGACAATTTGCCAAGGGTTCCGGCTTATGAGTTGGCCTTGAAGCAACTCTTTCAACACTTGCTCAGTAATGCTGTTAAATTCAGGAAAAAAGAAGGTAGATTGAAAATTAGGGTCTCTGCAACTTATGAAGACCGGCATTGGCATTTTCAGTTCAGCGACAATGGTATAGGAATAGAAGAGAAATATAAGCACAAGATTTTTTTGATCTTTCAGCGTTTAAATAGTCAGGAAGACTATGTAGGGCATGGAATAGGGCTATCCCACTGTAAAAAGATCGCGGAGCTCCATGGGGGGGAGATTTTTGTAAATTCCGCTTTAAATGAAGGTAGTACGTTTTGTTTTAGCCTTAAAAATGATAGATAAGCATGAAAAAATTTAAGGATCTTAGTTGTGTATTGCTGGTTGATGATGACATCCCTACCAATTATATCCACCGCAAAATTGTTCAGAATACAAATATTGAAGTAGACATTAAGTCGATCACTTCTGCCAGAGAGGCACTTGATTATTTAACCTTTTCAGGTAAATATGTAAATGATGTAGATGCTTTGAGGCCGGGGATTATTTTCCTGGATATCAATATGCCCGGAATGAGTGGCTGGGATTTTATGGAAGAATACCGTAAAATCGATGCGGCAAAGAAGTCGAAAATTATTGTAGTCATGTTAACGACTTCCTTAAACCCAGACGATGAGTTGATGGCTTCTGCCAATCATGAAATTATGAATTACTTACATAAACCTTTAAATGAAGATGCTTTTGTTAAGATTGCAGGTAAATATTTTGAGGAAATTAACAATTAATTCTATAGATTGGCGGTAAACTAAATTTGAAATGAAACCTCCATCGATTAAAGATATTGCAAAAAAAGCAGAAGTATCTATAACAACAGTCTCCTTTATCTTGAATGGTAAAGCTGAAAAAATGCGCATTAGCAAGGAGGTGATCAAACGGGTAGAGGGAATCATTCTTGAGCTTGGATTTAAGCCAAACCAGGTTGCCAGAAGCTTACGAACAGGAAATACGAAGACCATCGGTTTGATTGTAGAAGACATTTCCAATCCATTTTTCTCTGCCATTGCCAGACGTATTGAAGATAAAGCTTATAAAAAAGGGTATAAAATCACTTATTCCAGTACGGAGAATGATCCGGCTAAAGCCAGGGATCTGATAGAAATGTTCAAATCCAGAAAGGTTGATGCTTATATCATTGCGCCGGTTCCTGGTATTGAAGAAGACATCAAACAATTGCTTGCCGATAAAATTCCAGTAGTCATCTTTGACAGAAACCTTCCAGATCTGGATGTGAATTATGTGGTAGTAGACAACTTTGAAGGCGGTTATTCTGCTGCGGAATTCCTGATTAAAAAAGGAAGAAAGAACATCGCGTTTGTGACAGTAGACGTGGAGGTAGACCAGATTAACAACCGTTACCTGGGATATGAGCAGGCCTTGAAAGACCATGGCATCAAGCCAAATCAGCAAACCTTGGTTAAAATTCCATTTGACAGTACAGAAGAGGATACGGATCAGCGCTTAAAAGTCTTGTTTGACGAGAATCCGGAAATTGATGCGGTATTTTTCTCAACGAATTACCTCGCGGTAAGGGGGTTATTTTTCCTTAAAAAGATAAAGAAACCTATTGATGATGGTTTTATGATTGTTGCTTATGATGATCAGGATGTTTTCAAGATCCATACACCTCCCATCAGTGTGGTTGATCAACCCATAGAGCAGATCGCTGAAAAAATCATTGACATCATTCTTCAGGAGCTTTCTGCGGATCGATCATTACCCCAAACTGAAAGAAGTAAGGTTATATTACCTACTAAATTTATAGAAAGATGATTTAGAGGCTTAAGCCTCTAAATCTTTCATTACTGCTTTAATCTTTTCGCCTAGTAAGGCATCTGTTTCTTTAAAGCTTGCTTTGTCTTTTAAAGGCGCGTTTACACTGCAATAGAACTTAATTTTAGGTTCTGTTCCTGATGGTCTTGCGGAAACAATGCTGCCATCAGCAGTGATAAACTGTAAAACATCCGATTTAGGGAAGTCTAGTTTAGTTTTCTCGCCAGTGCTTAGGTTTGTTTCAAAGCCCAATTCATAATCCTTCAATAAAGCAACTTGAGCACCACCAAGTGTTGCAGGAGGGTTGCTTCTGAATTTCTCCATCATCGCTTTGATTTCTTCCGCACCAGTTTTTCCTTTTTTTGTGATCGAAACCAGTTCTTCTTTATACAAGCCGTATTCTACATACATGTCTAACATGGCATTATATAAGCTGCTACCTTTATCTTTATAGAAGGCGGTCATTTCTGCGATGAATGCACAAGAAACTACTGCATCTTTATCTCTAACCAGTTCACCAATCAGGTAACCATAACTTTCTTCACCACCACCGATAAAGGTTTTCTTACCCTCCAGGCTAGTCATCAGGTGTCCAATGAATTTAAATCCAGTCAGCGTGTTGTAGAAAGTAACGTTTTTCTTTTTAGCGATTTCCTCAATGATATTGGTCGTCACAATGGTTTTAACGATGTATTGATCACCGGTAAGTTTGCCTTTTTCTTCCCATGCGCTCAATAGGTAGTTGATTAAAAGACTACCTGTTTGGTTGCCATTTAATAATACAAATTGTCCGTCGTTGTTTTTTACTGCGATACCCACTCGATCTGCATCAGGATCTGTTGCCAGAACCAGGTCTGCATCAATATCTTCTGCTTTTTTAAGTGCTAAAGTCAGGGCTTCTTTTTCTTCCGGGTTAGGGTAAACTACGGTTGGGAAATTGCCATCCGGTGTGCTTTGCTCTTCAACCAGGGTTAAGTTAGTGAAACCGAATTGAGCCAATGCTTGTGGTACCAGCGTAATGCCTGTTCCGTGAATAGGAGAGTAGACGATTTTAAGGTCTTTCTGACGTGCAATTGCTTCTGGTGAAACGGATAATTCCGTGATCTTATCCAGGTATAACTGGTCAATTTCTTCACCGATCAATTCAACATTTTCTGCTATACGGTCGAACTTTACCTCATCAATGCTTTTGATTTTGGCTACTTCGTCCATCACCATGGTATCATCCGGGGAAGTAAATTGTCCGCCATCAGCACCATAAGCTTTATAACCGTTATATTCTTTTGGGTTATGGGAAGCCGTTAACATCACCCCACTTTTGCAGCCCAATTCTCTGATTGCGAAAGAAAGTTCTGGTGTTGGTCTTAATGCTTTGAAGAAATAGACATGAATTCCGTTTGCAGAGAATACATCTGCGGTGATTCCTGCAAAATAATCTGAGTTATTGCGACTATCGTGGGCGATAGCTACTTTGATTTTTTCATTAGGATATTTGTTGATCAGGTAATTGCAAAGACCTTGAGTGGCTGTGCCGATCGTGTATTTATTGATTCTGTTAGATCCGGCACCCATGATGCCACGAAGGCCTCCAGTTCCGAATTCCAAACTTCTGTAGAAAGAATCTGTGAGCTCGGTAAAAGCCTCCTGATCTAATAGCGTTTGGATTTCTTCTTTTGTTTTGCTGTCGTAATTACCATTTAGCCATTGGTTGATGGTACCTAGGGTTGCTGCTTCTAATTGCATATGATTGTTGTTCTATCTTTTGATACTTGCCATGATAAACGCATTGTCTTTTACCTTGTTTTGTGAGAATAGGATAAAAATGCGAAATTCCAAATTTTATTTTGTGTATTTAGTGGTTATTATCGCCGTTTTTTTTAATTTCACGGCCGGTTACAAGTATATAGCCAATTTATTAAAAAATAAAATTCTTACCTCAATTAAATGAAGATATTAAAGTTTGGAGGAACTTCCGTAGGAAGCCCTGAGCGTATGAAAAAGTTGCTGGATATCATCAATCCGGCCGAAGAGCAAATTGTGGTCCTATCAGCCGTGTCTGGTACAACCAATAGTTTAGTGGAAATTTCAGGCAAACTTTTAAAGGAGGATAAACAGGTCGCGTTAAGCTTAATTAACGCATTGCACAAGCATTATAATGAGTTCATTATTGAACTATTGCCTCCGGGTGAGTTTCATGAACAAGGACAGGAAGTTGTAGAATACCACTTTGGTTTCCTGGCTTCTTTAGTGAATGATATTTTTACTCCAGTTGAAGAAAAAGTAGTGTTGGCACAAGGTGAACTGTTGTCGACTACCTTATATCATATTTACCTGAAATCTATCGGTGTACCATCGGTATTGCTTCCTGCATTGGATTTCATGAAGACTGATGAAGATAATGAGCCTGATGTTCCTTTTACAACGAAACATCTGATGCCAATATTGGAGCAGCATAAAGGAAATAAGTTATTTATTACTCAAGGATTTATCTGTAGAAACAGCTTTGGTGAGGTAGATAACCTACGTCGTGGTGGAAGTGATTATACGGCTTCTTTAATCGGTGCAGCCATCCTTGCGGAAGAAGTTCAGATCTGGACAGATATCGACGGGATGCACAACAATGATCCAAGGATTGTTAAAGGTACCAAGCCAATTTCTCACCTTTCTTTTGATGAAGCTGCAGAGCTTGCTTATTTCGGTGCGAAGATTTTACACCCGCAATCGGTTTTCCCTGCACAGAAATATAAAATTCCGGTGAGGTTGTTAAACACAATGGAGCCTACTGCTCCTGGTACTTTAATCTCTTCGGAAAGTGAAAAAGGAAAGATCAAATCTATCGCTGCTAAAGATGGCATCATCGCGATTAAGATTCAATCTAGCCGTATGCTATTGGCTTATGGTTTCTTAAGAAGAGTTTTTGAAATTTTTGAACGTTATAAAACGCCAATCGATATGATCACTACTTCTGAAGTAGCGGTTTCATTAACGATTGATTTTACGGATAACCTGGATAAAATCGTGGAAGAGCTTCATGCTTTCGGTTCTGTAGAAATTGATAAAGATCAAAGTATTGTTTGTGTAGTTGGTGATTTCAATGCGCAAACACATGGTTTTGCTTCAAGAGTGTTAGATTCAATCAAGCACATTCCAATCAGAATGATCTCTTACGGAGGTAGTAATTACAACATCTCTTTATTGATCAATACGACAGATAAGACTGAAGCTTTAAAAAGCTTACACAACCGTTTATTTGAATAAGAGGAGGTTTACCTCTTTCTTAGCCAGATCATAGCGGCAACAAGAATTACAACGAGTACGATAAAGAGCTTCACTCTTCTGTCGTACTCTTTTCTACTCAATTTGTTGTTTTTGAAATCGACATAATTACCGAAATAAATAAAACTCAGAACAACAACAAAAAATACAATCAGATACTTGAACATTATGTTTTCCGAAAAAGATATAGCACGTTTCGCGAATTTAGAAACACCCTTTTATTATTACGACCTAAACCTGCTGCAAAAAACATTAGATGATTGCGCAGCGGCGGCAAAGGTATATAATTTTCATGTGCACTATGCTATGAAAGCAAATTTCAATCCTGCAGTATTACAAAAGATCAAGGCCGTAGGTTTTGGAGCGGATTGTGTGAGCGGTGGCGAAGTGAGCAAGGC
Source organism: Pedobacter gandavensis (assembly GCF_014172405.1). Taxonomy (GTDB): domain Bacteria; phylum Bacteroidota; class Bacteroidia; order Sphingobacteriales; family Sphingobacteriaceae; genus Pedobacter; species Pedobacter gandavensis. Next base: position 37,785 of record NZ_WNXC01000001.1, read on the forward strand.
GATTGAAGTAGGCTTTGAGCAGAAACAAGTGGTGTTTGCAGGTGTTGGAAAGTCGGACAGAGAGATCAATGCCGCTTTAGACCAGGATATTTTCTGCTTTAATGTAGAGTCTATTCAGGAGTTGGAAGTGATCAATGAGCTTGCCGGCAAAAAAGGGAAAGTAGCAAGAGTAGCCATTCGTATCAATCCAAATGTGGATGCACATACGCACCATAACATCACTACTGGCTTAGATGAGAATAAGTTTGGTGTAAATTCATGGGATTTACCTGCTTGTGCGGATACTTTAAAAGAAAGTGCGAACCTGGAATTTATCGGTGTGCATTTCCATATCGGTTCTCAAATTACCAATATGGATGTTTATAAGAACCTATGTGTTCGCGTAAATGAGTTTGCTACCTGGTTTGAAGAACGTGGATTTATTGTGAAGGTCTTGAATGTTGGTGGTGGTTTAGGTATTGATTACCACAATCCAGAGCAACAGATTCCTGATTTTGCGGCTTATTTTAAAGTTTTCCAGGAGTTTTTAGAGATCAGGTCTAACCAAGAAGTTCATTTCGAATTGGGAAGAGCATTGGTTGGACAATCGGCTTCTTTAATTACCCGTGTACTTTACGTGAAAAATGGTAAGAAGAAGAATTTTATCATTTTAGATGCTGGAATGACGGAGTTGATGAGACCTGCTTTATACCAGGCTTACCATAAAATTGAGAATATTTCTAAACTTGATGTTGCAGATGCCGTTAAGTATGACGTTGTAGGGCCAATCTGTGAGAGTACAGACTGTTTTGGTAAAGAAGTGGAGCTTCCGGAGACTTTCCGTGGAGATTTGATCGCTTTACGTAGTACTGGTGCTTATGGAGAGGTAATGGCTTCGCATTACAATTTAAGAGAGAACGTTGTATCTGTTTACGATACTGAAGGATAATACTTATCCTTTTATAAGTAAAAAGCTTGTTGAAACGCTGGGAATTCCATGGTTTCAACAAGCTTTTTTTATGGGCATTGATTGCTTAGCCTAAATTCTTTAGTCTTCTTCGAAAAAGTCGATCAGGCCTCCGAAGTAATATTCAGTTAGTCCGGCAGTAAAATCATCATAGTCTTCATCAGGAATATTCGTTTGCACGAATTCAAGAGAAGTTCCTTTTTTATCTTCGTGGAATTTAATGGTTACGATAGAAGGCTCGTTGTCTTCTCCGAAATACCATTGTTGCACAATCTTTTTCCCGTGTTCAAATTCCAGGTTTTTACCTACGATATCGCCATCCCAAAAAGAGAATTCTGTATCTGGTTCTGCTGTGAATTCTACTTCAGCACCGGTCCAGAGTTGAATGCTTTGTGCTTTTGTCATGGCTAAATACACTTCTTCAGGAGGTGCAGGTAGCTGGTAATATTTTTTAAATGTCTTCATGCGCTGTTAAAATGCAAATATATCCAATTCATCAGGTAAAACCATCTTTATCTTTATTTGAAGGCATTTAATCCGGTTACATCCATTCCGGTGATCAGTAAGTGGATGTCGTGGGTTCCTTCATAGGTGACTACAGATTCCAGGTTCATCATGTGTCTCATGATCGAGTATTCGCCAGTAATTCCCATACCACCCAGCATTTGACGCGCATTTCTGGCGATGTCTAAGGCGATCTCTACACTGTTTCTTTTGGCCATGGAGATCTGTTCTGCGGTAGCGCGGTTTTCAGATTTAAGTACACCCAGGCGCCAGACTAAAAGCTGTGCTTTGGTGATTTCTGTCACCATTTCCGCAAGTTTTTTCTGTTGTAATTGGAATCCACCGATTGGTTTGCCGAATTGGATGCGTTCTTTAGAATAGCGTAATGCCGTATCATAACAATCCATTGCTGCGCCTAATGCTCCCCAGGCAATGCCGTAGCGCGCTTGGTTCAAGCAGCCTAGCGGTCCTTTTAATCCTGTGATGTCCGGGAAGATATTTGCTTTAGGAATTTTCACATTGTCGAACACGAGTTCGCCGGTAGCCGAAGCCCTTAAACTCCATTTGTTGTGGGTTTCTGGCGTAGAGAAACCTTCCATTCCGCGTTCTACAATAAGACCTCTGATCTTACCCGATTCATCTTTTGCCCAAACCACTGCGATATCGGCAAAAGGGGCGTTAGAGATCCACATTTTTGCACCGTTAAGCAAATAGTGATCTCCTTTATCTTTTATATTGGTGACCATACCGCCAGGATTAGAGCCATGATCTGGTTCTGTTAATCCGAAGCAGCCCATCAATTCGCCTGTGGCTAATTTAGGGAGGTATTTTTTACGTTGTTCTTCTGTGCCATAGGCGTAGATCGGGTACATGACCAATGATCCTTGAACGGATGCAGTGGATCTGATTCCGGAATCACCTCGTTCAATTTCCTGCATCAAGATGCCATAGGAAATATAATCTAAACCTGCGCCGCCATATTCTACTGGAATTGTAGGGCCAAAGGCGCCAATCTCTCCCAATCCTTTGATCAGGTGTTTAGGGAATTCTGCTCTTTGTGCATAATCTTCAATAATCGGACTGACCTCTTTCTTTACCCAGTCTCTTGCAGAAGAACGGATCAGCTTGTGCTCGTCACTTAGTAATTCATCTAGCTGATAGTAGTCAGGAGCTTCGTAAAGGTCTTTTTTGGCAGATTTATTCATAGTTCAGGAGATATTTGGTATCATGCTTTTGCCTTGATTTTTTAATCAGGCTTATTTCAAAGTTAATAATTTAGAGGAATGGCTGGTAATAACCGTTCAAAGAATTAATTTTGTCAAATGAGCAATGCTAAAAGCTATATTCAAACGGTTGCGTTAAGAGATGTAAAATGTTATGCTTTTCACGGTTATTATCCTGAGGAGCAGTTAACAGGGATTTATTTCCTGGTAGATGTTGAAGTTACTTTTGTCCACACTGGTGATACAGAAAATTTGAATCATACAGTGAATTATGAAGTTCTGAATACGATTTTGTTAGAAGAGATGGCAAATTCGCAGAAAATGCTGGAAACGGTAGTTCGTAGAATCCTGGATCGGGTGTTGGATACCTATTCCTTTCTGCAGACTGGAAAAGTTGGCATTCGTAAACTGAGTCCGGCGATGCCAGGTGAGGTTGGTCATTCCTTTGTGGAGCTCAGCTATGTTGCTCCAAAATAAGGCAATCGCTTTGCTGTGTATTGCGTCTTTTTTTATCGTCATTTTGTCTTAATAATTATTTTTCCCTAAAAAAGCCTAAACCTATACAACCATGAAATACACTAAAATAACTGCAGAACTGCTGGATTTAATTAAAACGGCGGTTGGGGCAGACAGTGTTTTTACCGATGAAGAATCTTTAAGTATCTATTGTCACGATGAAACCGAAGATCTAAAATATTACCCTGAAGTGGTGGTGAAACCAAGAGATACGGAATCTGTATCTGCATTGCTGAAACTTTGTAACCAATATGTGATTCCTGTAACCCCAAGAGGTGGTGGAACAGGATTGAGTGGTGCTGCTTTACCGATTTATGGTGGGGTATTGTTATCGATGGAAAGGTTTAAGAAGATCCTTTCTATTGATACAGAGAACCTTCAGGCTGTTGTAGAACCTGGTGTGATTACCCAGGAATTTATGGATGCAGTGATGGAGAAAGGATTGCTTTATCCAATTGACCCATCGAGTAAAGGTTCTTGCTTTATTGGGGGAAATGTGGCGCATGGTTCTGGTGGGCCTAGGGTGGTTAAATATGGTACGATTAGAGAATATATATTGAATCTGGAGGTGGTTTTACCTACCGGAGAAATTATCTGGACTGGAGCGAATACGCTTAAATATGCCTCAGGATATAACCTGACGCAGTTGATGATTGGTTCGGAAGGCACGCTTGCGGTGGTGACCAAGATTGTGACCAAGCTGATCCCAAGATCAGAACAAAACGTATTGATGTTGGCTTCTTTTGCAGAAAATGAGCAAGCTTGTGCGGCAGTATCCGCTATTTTTCGGGCAGAAGTAATTCCTTCCGCTTTGGAATTTATGGAGCGAAAAGGAGTGGAGTGGGTGATCAAATACGATGATATTAAGTTTGACCTGAAAGATGGGATTAATGCTTTTCTTTTGATTGAATTTGATGGGAACGATATGGACAGCATTTTCAAAGATTGTGAAAAGGTAAACGAAGTACTGGAAGCTTTTGGTTGTACGGATGTGCTTTTTGCGGATACCGCGCAACAAAAGGAAGAATTATGGCGCATGAGAAGGGTGATGCCTGAATCTGTGAAGTCCAACTCAATATATAAAGAAGAAGATACCGTAGTTCCGAGAGCGGCATTGCCGAAACTCATCAATGGTATCAAAGAAATTGGTTCAAGATATGGTTTTGAAAGTGTCTGTTACGGCCATGCTGGTGATGGAAATCTTCATGTGAACATCATCAAAGCGGGGATGAGTGATGAAGCCTGGCACAACAAACTTAAAGACGGAATTGCCGAAATTTTTGAGCTCACCACTGCTTTAGGAGGGACGATCTCCGGTGAGCATGGCATTGGATTGGTGCAGAAAGACTTTATGTCTATTAAATATTCGGAGGTTCACCTGAACCTCATGAGGGGCATCAAAAACGTGTTTGATCCTTCAGGAATCCTTAATCCAGGAAAGATATTCTAAGAAATTATTGGGCGTCTTGAATTTGTCCTGCTTCAAGACGCCTGAATTTTAATTTTCGAGCAGTTGTTCAAAGGAGATCATTTTTGCTTTTTCATCTTCAGGGATAGGCGAGGCGCTTTTACTCAGATAATCAAAGGCGACGCAGACTGTTTTTCCTCTGCTACAGATCACCTCTTCTCCATGAACCAGTTTAACCAGCAAGTATTCCAGGTCGAAACTGCTGCTGCCTATTCTGGAGGTTTTCACATACATGCTAATTTTATCTTCTGGAAATATGGGGGTGTGGTAGTCTAGTTCTGCTTTGGCGATGACCACACCGGTTTTCTTCCAATCCCATTTAACGGCCGCATTCCAATACTTTACTCTGGCAATTTCCATGTAAGTGAAGTAGACTGCGTTGTTTACATGGCCCATCATATCGAAATCCACAAAACGTGTTTCAATCTGTGTTTTATACTTAAAACTGTCTAAATGATTGATTATGTCTGTCTTTTTGTCTGTTGTTTTTACTTTGTTGCGCCAAAATGTCTTGAAAATCATATAAAATGGGTTTGGTATGCGAGTTGATTATATCGAAGTATAAAATTAAAACTTAAAAAAAAGGAGAAATAAGCGATGACACTAGTAAATTTTAATAACAGAACCAGAAACACTGCACCTTATTTTAACAACGTATTTGATTCTTTGTTCAGTGAGGCGTTAAATAAAAATTTAACCATTAACAAAATTCCAGGGGTAAACATCTTGGAGACCGAGGCTGAATATAAGATAGAATTGGCTGCACCTGGTTTAACTAAAGAAGATTTTCAGATCAATCTGAAGAAAGATACGCTGTCTGTATGGGCAGAGAAAAAAGTAGCTGAGACAGATGAGAAAAAAGATTATACACGCAAAGAGTTTGATTATTTCTCTTTTGCAAGATCATTCGTGTTGCCAGAAACTATTGATGCAGAAAAGATTACTGCAGAATATGTCAATGGAATTTTAAACATCACGATTGGCAAAAAAGATGAATCAAAATCTGCTGCTAAAGAGATAAAAGTTTCTTAATTAAGAAACACAAGCGTTTTCATAATAAGTTTGGTTTAAGGTTGGGGGACGCAGCGGGGGCTGCGTCCTCTTTTTTTACAGGACGTTTTTTATGATTTTAATGGAGGATTAGGGCATAAAAAAAGAGCGGATCTTTTTTAAGACCCGCTCTTGGTTATTTGTTCTGATTTGGATAATGCCTAAACGTAACCCAGGATTTTTAACACTTGTTTACTGTTTTGTTCTTCTCCGAATACTTCAAAGTTGAAAGTTTCATCTCTGTTTCTGCGGATAATGACATGTTTCGGGCTAGGCAATAAGCAATGGTGAATACCACCGTAACCGCTCAATACTTCCTGATAAGCTCCGGTATTGAAGAAGCCCAGGTATTGTACTTTACGCGTTTTCGGCATAAATACACTGTTCATGTGCGCTTCCTGATTGTAGTAATCCTGACCATCGCAAGTGATACCTCCTAAATTGACACGCTCATATTCAGCATCCCAGTTGTTGATTGGAAGTAAGATGTATTTTTGGTTTAAGGCCCAAACGTCTGGAAGGTTGGTGATGAATGAACCATCAAGCATCAACCATTTCTCTCTGTCATTTTGTTGTTTACGTCCTAATACTTTGTATAAGATACCAGATGCTTCAGCAACGGTGTATTTTCCAAATTCAGTAATGATATCTGGTTCTACTACATCATGCTCAGCACAGATTTCTTTAATCCTTTTTACGATCTCATTTACCATGTATTCGTAATCGAAATCAAATACTAGAGAATCTTTGAATGGCATACCACCACCGATATCTAAAGTATCTAATTCAGGATTGATTTTTTTGAACTTGCAATATAAAGTCACGTATTTTTCCAGTTCGTTCCAGTAGTATGGAGAATCTGTGATACCTGAATTGATAAAGAAGTGTAATAGTTTTACTCTGAAGTTCGGGTTTGCAGAGATCTTATTGTTGTAAAATTCAATAACATCTTCCATACGTACGCCCAGTCTTGAAGTATAAAACTGTGAGTCTGGTTGCTCTTCAGCAGCGATACGGATACCCAGGTTACAAGGTGTATCTAATTCTACCTCATCATCAAAAAGGTTAAACTCCTCTTTGTTGTCCAATACCGGGATGATGTTTTTATATCCGTCGTGCAACATATCAATGATATATTGTTTGTACTGATAAGTTTTAAATCCATTACAGATCACTGTAATGTCTTTGGTTAGGGCACCTTTTTTCTCCAATGCCTCAATCATAGGCATGTCAAATGCTGATGAGGTTTCCAGGTGAATGCCATTCTTTAAGGCTTCTTCAACAATGTGCCTGAAGTGCGAACTTTTAGTACAGTAACAATACTTATAGTCCCCACGGTAATTGTTCTTGATGATAGCCGTTTGAAATAATAATTTGGCTTGTTGGATTTTCTTAGTTATCATTGGAAGATAAGTGAAACGTAATGGCGTACCATAGGTTTCAATCATTTCCATCAGATTGAGATCTTGAAAATACAATTCGTCGTCTATAACGCTGTAACCTTCCTGAGGGAAACCAACACTTAGATCAAGAAATTCGGAGTAACTCTGCATTTTTTATATTTTTGAACAATTATTTAAAGGGGTAGCTAATTAAATGAGTTAATTTTCGGCTCAAAGATAATCACTTTATAAAATACACTTGTATTTTTTTTTATGACTAAGACTTTAAAAATTATTGAGGTAAAATCCGAGATTGGCGCCGGTACACGGGGAGCCAGTTTAGGAGTAGATGCAATTAAGATTGCAGCGTTGGATTTTGGGAGTAGATTTTTCAAGAAACACAAATCAGTAGAGGTGCCAAATGAGAACCATTTGTTGCTTGAAGGCACCGGTAGCCCGTATGCGAAGCGGATTTCGGGGATACTGACGATGATAGAGCGGGTGAGTGATCAGGTGCGGACTACTTTGGAGGAGAAAGAATTTCCAGTAGTTTTAGCGGGTGATCACAGTACGGCAGCGGGTACAATTGCGGGGATAAAAGCGGCTTTTCCAAAGTCGAAATTGGGGGTAATTTGGATCGATGCACATGCAGATATCCATTCTCCATACACTACACCCTCCGGAAATATGCACGGAATGCCCTTAGCGATGGCACTTGACGAAGATAATTTAGAGTCGAAGGTGAACAAGCTGGATCAGGAAACAATCAACTACTGGTATCAGTTAAAAAACGTAGGAAATATAGCACCTAAGATTAATTATCGCGATCTTGTGCTGATTTCTGCGCGGGATATGGAGAAGCCGGAAGAATACTTGCTGAAGAAAAATAAAGTAAAGATCTTTACAACGGCAGATGTTCGGAAAAGAGGGGTAGAACGGACGGTGATTGATACCTTGGTGTATCTTGATCACTGTGATCTCATTTATGTTTCATTTGACGTGGATTCTATGGATCCTACGGCATCAAGAGGAACGGGGACACCGGTTGCTCAGGGATTGACAGAAAGAGAAGCAGGGAAGCTCATGTCGGGTCTGATCACCAATCAGAAAGTATGTTGCTTTGAGATTGTGGAGGTTAACCCAACTCTCGACAGGGAGAATCAAATGGCAGAACATGCCTTTGAAATTTTAATTAAAGCGACGAACGCTTTTAGAAACGAGTAAATTATGAATATCGAACAACATATTACCACTGCAACGATAGCTGCAGTAAAGCATTTATACGGGCAGGATCTTCCTGAAAACCAAGTAAGTTTACAAGATACCAGAGCTGAATTTGACGGACAGATCACGATTGTGGTTTTTCCGATTGTGCGTTTCTCTAAAAAATCTCCGGAAGTAACGGCAACAGAGCTTGGTACTTATCTGGTAGAAAACATTGAAGAGGTTACTGCATTTAACGTGATTAAGGGTTTCCTTAACTTATCGGTTGCAGATCGCTATTGGTTGGGACTTTTCAATCAGGAGCTTTTGAGCCCTGATTTTGGAACAATCAAGCCGAATGGCAAAAAGGTGATGGTAGAATATTCATCGCCAAATACAAATAAACCACTACACTTAGGACACGTAAGAAACAACCTGTTGGGTTATTCGGTGGCTGAATTGCTGAAAGCAAGTGGTCATGAAGTGATTAAGGTGAATTTGGTGAACGACCGTGGTATTCACATCTGTAAGTCTATGTTGGCTTGGCAGAAATGGGGAAATGGCGAAACACCTGAAAGTTCAGGTTTAAAGGGAGATCATTTGGTAGGAAAATACTATGTGATCTTTGATAAAGAGTATAAAAAAGAAATTGAAGCGTTAAAAGAAGCGGGTCAGACGGAAGATGAGGCGAAGAAAAATGCGCCATTGATTCTGGAAGCACAGAAAATGTTGCAGGACTGGGAAGCTGGAGACGATGCCGTAATTACGCTTTGGAAAACCATGAACAGCTGGGTTTATGCTGGCTTTGAGGTGAGTTATAAAAACCTTGGCGTTGATTTCGATAAATATTATTATGAGAGCAATACTTATTTATTAGGAAAAGGAACGGTTGAAGAAGGTTTGGAGAAAGGCGTGTTCTTTAAGAAACCAGATGGTTCAGTATGGATCGATTTAACAGCTGATGGCTTAGACCAGAAATTGGTATTGCGTGCAGATGGTACTTCGGTATACATCACTCAGGATCTAGGTACTGCTCAAATGAAATATGATGATTTCTATATGGATGAGTCTATTTATGTGGTAGGTAATGAGCAGGATTATCACTTCAAAGTATTGTTCCTGATTTTGGAAAAACTGGGTAAAACCTGGGCTAAAGGCTTACACCACTTGTCGTACGGCATGGTGGATCTGCCAAGTGGCAAGATGAAATCAAGAGAAGGTACTGTGGTAGATGCGGATGATCTTGTTGCAGAGATGATCGATACTGCAAAACAAAAAACGGAAGCGCTGGGAAAAGTGAATGACTTTAGCGAGGAAGAGAAAAGTGCTTTGTATAACAACATTGGTTTAGGTGCTTTGAAGTATTTCTTGCTGAAAGTTGAGCCTAAGAAACGTTTGTTATTTGATCCTTCGGAGTCTATCGATTTCCAGGGAAATACAGGTCCATTTATTCAGTACACGCATGCGCGTATCAAATCACTGTTGAATAAAGCAGGATATGATGCTGCAAAAGGTGCTGCTGAAGTTGTGATTACAGATACAGAGCGTGAAATGATTATGTTGTTGGCTAAGTACCCTGCAGAGATTGTTGCTGCGGCGAAAGTATTTAGTCCGGCAAGTTTGGCGAATTATCTTTATGAGGTGGCTAAGATGTTCAACAAATTCTACCATGAGGTTCCACCAATTGTAAAAGAAGAAGATGAGGCCTTGAAACATCACCGCTTAAACCTGAGTGCAGTTACGGCAAGCATTCTTAAAGCAGGTATGAAAATTCTAGGAATTACTGTTCCAGAAAGAATGTAGTTTAATGGATTTAAGGTTGCGGAAATCGCATCTTAATGCTTAGATATCTACTAAAAAAGGGTATCCGAAATGATCGGGTACCCTTTTTTTATTCGCAGGTAAATTCCTGCTTTTTTAGCTTATTTCTTTAATCCCTTTCAGGTTGTTTTGTTGTATGGACATTGCATACCTGGTTAATCCTGGGTTGCAAGAGCCATACGCCAATATAGGGATAAAGACAGCTGAAATCGCTAAAAATCAGGTCAGCTATTGTTGCAGGTCTCTGTAATTCCACACCTTTTAACGTTTGTATCATAATATATATGGATTGGAAAAGGCAGATGAGCGGATAGACCAGGATTAGCCCTATCAAGACAGCTAGCGCAAAGAAACCTGATCCTCCATTTCCTTCGGTCTCCCGATACAGCGTAATTGCTAAGAGGATGAAGGCTGGGAAGAACGCGAAGGCGACCTTAGTTTTGAACTTTTTAATATTCAGCGTTACGGTGGATGGTAATAGAGGATAGAGATTTGTGGTTGTGAAATATATCCAGCCACAAAATAAAGTCAGCAGATACATCAAACTGCACAACTCAATCCAATAGCCACTCGTACCAGGCGTTCTAAAGGAGCTGAAAAGATAGGATAATAGGTTAGGGGCTAAGAATAAAGTAAAGAGTTGCCAGTGTTGTAAGTTGAGTATCCACCGCGCATTTGTATTAAGTTCCATTTTTGTTGATCGTGATGTCATTTAAAGGGAATGATTATTTAAGGACGATTCAGGTGGTTATTTCTGAACGCCTGCTGAAGCTGGTACGTGTTTCTTTTTCCGGAAGGAAGCGAAGGTCATCGGACTTTTTTCGGGCCTTTCATCACCAAGTAATACGCCCCATTGCTTAAAGATCACTGTTCTGTCGAAAATTACCTTCAATACCGCGATGATGGGCATAGACAGAAACATTCCGGATACACCGGCAATACTTCCACCGATGACGACTCCTAAGATAGCGAAGAATGCGTTGATCTTTACTTTTGAGCCCACTATTCTAGGCATCAGGATATTGTTGTCCAGGAACTGTACGGCTGCAATTACCGCAAGAACGGTGATTACCGGCCATAATTCGGTAGAGGAAGTCAGGGTGAGTAAGACACCGATAATGTTGCCTATTAAAGCACCTACGTAAGGAATCAGGTTGAGGATGGCAAATATTACCCCGATCAATAAGGCGTGTTTGATGCCTACCAGTAAAAGGATTCCGCCAAGTAAAACGGTCATGTAGGTTACCTGAATCAATAGACCAACCAGGTAGTTTTTAATGATGGATTCTGTTTCATAAATGGCTTCTTTAACCTTTGGGTGATGGTCTGGTTTGAACCACATGAACACGAAGCGAAGTAAGATGTCTTTATAGAAAAGCATCAGGTAGATGTAGATGGGTAGCAGACCTACAAATACAAAGAGCGAACTTAAGGTGACTGCGGCACCGCTGGCTGCTTTACCGCCCATAGCCAATAGGTCATCACTTTTTTCGGTGATGAACTTCATTTGCTCGGTGGTAGAAATATGACTGATATTGCCAAACCATTCGCTGAGGGTTTTCAAATGCGCGTTCACATTGGCTTTGATCTGAGGGAAATCGTTAGCGAGTACACCGATCTGTGCGGAGAAAAACCAGACAATAGAGCCTACGAAGATCACGACCAGTAGAATGGGCAATACAATGGCCACTATTTCCGGGAATTTATATTTCCTTAAAAATCGGAAAACAGGTAAGAGCATGATGCTGATAAAGAAGGCCATGATTACAGGCATGATGATGTCTTTTCCAATGACCAGGATGGTGCCGACAAGAACGAGTCCGAGGAGTTCAATGGATCTTTTAACGGTTAGGGGCATGTCTTTCATAAGTATCTCGCTAAATTAATAGACCGCATCAGTGCTAAAAGCTCGGGATTGAGCCGATTTTGATGGATCAGGATGGATTTAATTGTAGTTTATTTGTTTTTTCAAAAATTAAACACGGTAAGGTATGAAATGTTTGGCTAGTTTTGTAAATAATCGAAACACAGTATATTTCTTCTTATGATCAGTAATGAAACTATAGTTGCCTTATCTACACCACAAGGAATCGGTGCGATTGGTGTAATTCGTCTTTCAGGTAAGGATGCGATCTCTATCACGAACTCCGTTTTTAGCAAGGATTTGTTAAAACAAGAATCCCATACATTACACTTTGGCTTGATCAAAGATGGTGATGTGGTGATTGATGAGGTGGTAGTCGCGCTATTTATAGCTCCAAAATCTTATACTAAGGAAAATGTGGTAGAAATTAGTTGCCATGGTTCAAATTATATCATTCAACAGATCATTTCTTTATTGATCAGAAAAGGTGCTTCGGCAGCTAAACCTGGGGAGTTTACTTTAAGGGCGTTCTTGAATGGTGGTATGGATTTATCGCAGGCAGAAGCAGTAGCAGATTTGATTTCATCAGATTCTCAGGCGGCACATAGTGTGGCGATGAACCAACTTAGAGGTGGTTTTAGTACGGAATTGAATGTGTTAAGAGAGCAATTGATACATTTTGCTTCTATGATTGAATTGGAGCTTGATTTCTCTGAGGAAGATGTAGAATTTGCAAATAGAGATCAGTTGCAGGACTTGATCAATAAGATCAATTTGGTGATCAATAAATTGATCCGCTCTTTTGAATTGGGGAATGTGATTAAAGAAGGAATTAACACCGTAATTGCCGGTAGACCAAATGCAGGGAAATCGACTTTATTGAACGCGTTGTTGAATGAAGATCGTGCGATTGTAAGTGAGATTGCTGGTACGACAAGGGATACGATTGAAGAGGTTTTGAATATCAATGGGATTAATTTCAGATTGATAGATACTGCAGGTATTAGAGAGGCTACGGATACGATTGAAGCGATAGGGGTTGAGAAGACGATGCAAAAGATTAGTCAGTCGGCCGTGTTGGTTTATCTGTTTGATGTGGTGAATCTTTCTGCAAGCGAAATTAGAGAAGATATTCAGCGGTTACATAAACCAGGGATTGCTTTTATCGCAGTAGCGAATAAAATCGATCTTTCATTTACAGATAGGGTGAAGGAATTAGGATTACCTTCAGATATTAACTTTATCTCTATTTCAGCAAAAGAAAATCAACAGATTGAAGAGTTGAAACAGTTGTTGTATGATACTGCGGTAGGAGATAAGCTTTCTACGAATCATACGCTGGTAACTAACATCAGACACGTGGAAGCGTTACAGAAAACCAGGACGGCTTTGGATAGCGTGATCAGAGGGTTGACGAATCCGGTGACTTCGGATTTTCTGGCAATGGATATTAAGCAAGCGTTGTATTATCTTGGTGAGATTACTGGGAAAGTGACTACGGATGACTTGTTGGAAAATATCTTTAGTAAGTTTTGTATCGGGAAATAACCGATGATAATTACCACATAATTACGACAACTAATGATAACTAAGTAGCTTGTTGTTAATAAGTTATGTGAATTTCTTTTGTCCATGTCTTTGGATTTATGCTTTTGTTTTTCTGACTTTTGTAACGCATTTGTAACTCGAATGCGTTTTTTTATGCCCTAAAAATTTGAGGGTAAATCATTGCGCTTAATGTATCTTAATTCCTCTTAAATCACCTTAATTACCCTAAATAGGGCTAAAAATGGGGGTAAATTACTACCGATGATTTAAGGGCAAAAGAGGGGTTCGGGAACCGATTGCAGGTATTTTAATTATCATACAATGAGTTCGAATATTGCCGTTAAAAGAATTTGTGAATTTTGCCTGAATACTTTTATTGCAAAGACTACTGTTACCCGCTATTGCAGTCTTAAATGCAACAGTAGACATGCTAAAAAGAAGGTTCGTGATCTTAAGATAAAAGCTTCTGACCTGGAGGTGAAACAAACTGCAGCTTTGATTGAAGTTAAACAGGAACCGGCTGAATTTCTAACTGTTAAGGAGGCTTCCAAATTACTCAATATCTGTACCAGGACGATCTACAACATCATCTATAGCGGAAAAATAAAGGCAGTTCGGCTTTCTGGCAGGAAAATCATTATTAAAAGGACTGAAGTTGATAAAATATTTGAACAGTCAGAAATTCCAGTTAAAATCAGGGAGAAACCTAAGAAGCCGCCGCATCCGAAATATTGTTATACCATGGATGAAGCACAAGAAAAGTTCAATTTTTCTGAAAAAGCATTATACTCTCTGATCAAAAGAAATAACATTCCAAAATATCAAAGTGGCTGGTACACCTATGTACTGAAATCCGATTTAGAACGAGTTATAAACCAAAACAGATAAAGTTATGGCTAAAGTAAAAATGAGGTTCAGAACTATCGTGAATAACAGGAAAAGCATTATGTTAGATTATTCTCCGCCTTTTAAAAACCCCTCATCGGGTAAATATCATCGATTTGAAACGCTTAAATTGTATATCTATGATAGTCCTGTTGATCAATGGGAGCGCCAGCACAATAAGGAGACGCTGGTATTGGCCCGTAGTATTTGTGCGCAACGTCAATTGGATATCCAGAATCGAAGGTTTGGTTTTATTTCTGATGCCTTGAGAGACTCTAGCTTTATAGACTTTTTTCAAATAGAAGCTCGCAAAAAGCAACACTCTGTTTCCGATAACTGGGGGATGGGGGTACGGTATTTTATCGCCTTTGCTAGTCATGATTTGAAGTTTCCTGAGCTCAATGATTACTTATGTGAGGATTACAAAAATTATTTACTTAGTCGTCCTGGTATTAGCAGGACTGGAAGACCAATCTCAAAAAATACTGCTGTAAGTTATTATGCTAAGTTTAGGCATATTTTAAGAATCGCTTATAAACGAGGTTTAATTTCTCAGGATCTACATGCGATTGTTAAGCCGATTACACCTAAAGAGACACATAGAGAAAGGCTTACCCTTGAGGAGTTCCAACAATTAGCAGAAACTCCTGCTGATTCAAATGTAATGAAAATGGCTTCGCTTTTTTCAGGGCTTACTGGTTTGAGATTTTCTGATGTAGCGACTTTGAAATGGTCAGAGCTGCGCGGAACTGCCGGGAAATATGAACTTCAGTTCTCCCAGGAAAAAACAGACGCAGCGGAACTGATGCCAATCTCAGATCAGGCTGTCGCCATGATGGGGATTCAAAACACAGAAAGTATTCTTGTTTTTAAAGGGTTAAGGTATTCCAGATTGAAAACCTTCTTTACACATTGGCTGGCTGATGCTGGTATCAAAAAGAACATTACTTTTCATAGTTTTCGCCATACTTTTGCCACACTCCAATTGGAACTGGGAACGGATATTTACACGGTTTCTAAAATGTTGGGTCATAAGGCTTTTAAAAATACGGAGATCTATGCCAAAATTGTGGACAAGACCAAGCGTAATGCTGCAGACAAGGTGATGTTGAAAATGCCGGAAGAAATTCATGCGATGGAAGTAGATGAAACCTTAGCCCCGAAATCATTTAAGTTTATTGTGCATCGGAATGAAAATTAGTTTTAACCTCCCCGTAGCTATTTATAGGGTTTATAACCAGCACCGCAATAAAAGCTAATTTACGATGCTATATTTGCATTATGAACTTACCCATGCGCATCAACTTTGAGGAGAAAGACTATACTTACCTCATTATTACCAAGGGAATTACCAAACTAACTACTGAAATTCAAATTAATCTGAATGATAGGGAATATCAGCTGGTTTGTAATTCAATAGGGGATTGGGATGCTGTTGATGCAACGGTAAATGATACCCCCGGACTGCTTAAAGCCATAGGTAGAAATATCAAACTCCGGTATCGCTTGTAAGAAGTGAACAGAATTCTTGGTCTTTTTGGCATGTGTCAAATAAAGTTTTTATGCTTATTGAGCATTTTCATATGCTCTTCAGCTTCTTTCCTGATTTCCATAACTGTTTTTTTTCTTGAGGCAATGATCCATTTCCTTAACTCAGTCTTATTGAAGTATAACCTTTTGCCTGGTTTGCTTACGGGGATCTCCTGTCTGCTTACTTTTGTATACAAGGCGGGCACAGTGACCTTCAGAAATTCAGCGGCTTCATGAATCGTTAAAAGCTCATTTTCGTTGGGGGACTGGGGTTGTAAATCCTGAAGTAATTCTTCCATGTGCTCTACTTTTTCAAATAGGATTCTGATTACTTCGGGAAGTTTTTCAAAACTAAATGGTTCCATAGGCAGTATTCTTCCTTTGAGTTTATACAGTCAATTGAGTTGATCACAATGATTGTCAATTTAAAAGATAGGAAGTCCCATATGGGATAAATAGAAGATAGTAAAAGGAATTGTTATTTAAATGAACAAGGTATTATTACTTATGAATGTGAAAAAGAGCGCTCGGAATCGGATTTAGTGTTAATTCTGGAAATAAAAAAAAGAGCCCGCATTTTAGTTGCGGGCTCGACAGAGTCTAGGCGTAATCTTAGAAATTAAGTTTTCATGGTTTTCTTATTTGAATGCCTCATTGTGTACTTGTCGTATTGCACGTCCTGATGGATCATTCATGGTCTGAAAAGCAATATCCCAAGCTAAAGCCTCCGGTGTGCTACAGGCTACTGATTTAACTGAGGGCACAGTGGTAACAGCCGCACCAGATGGAAATAACTCTTCAAATATTCTTCTATAAAAGAATTCTTCTTTACTAAGTGGTGTATGAATAGGGAACCGAGTTGCAGCATTTTTAAAGCTATGGTCATTAATTTCCTGTTCGGTGTATTGTTTTAAAGTGCTAATCCATGAGTAGCCCACTCCATCAGAAAATTGCTCTTTTTGTCGCCATAATATTTCATCAGGCAAACTGCCTTCGAAAGCCTTCCTCAGGATCCATTTCTCCATATGATCTTTATCAATCAACTTGAGCTCAGGATTGATACACATAGCTGTGTTGACAAAGTCAATGTCTAAAAATGGAACCCGTCCTTCTATACCCCAGGCAGCGAGTGATTTGTTGGCGCGAAGACAATCATAAAGATGTAGCTTTTTCAATTTACGAACGGTCTCTTCGTGAAAAGCCCTGGCTGAAGGAGCTTTATGAAAATAAAGATATCCTCCAAATAATTCATCTGATCCTTCCCCGGAAAGCACTGCTTTGATCCCCATCGACTTCATTACCCTTGCCAGTAAATACATCGGAGTAGAAGCTCGTACTGTGGTGACATCGTATGTCTCTAAGTAATAGATTACATCTCGAATAGCATCAATTCCTTCCTCCAATGTAAATTGAACTTCATGGTGAATAGTACCGATATAATCAGCAACCTTTCTTGCTGCCAATAGATCAGGTGCTCCGGCTAATCCTATTGCATAGGAATGCAGCTGAGATTGCTTTTTTGTCAACAAGTTTCTCTCATTTATTTCTTGCTTGGCAATACTTGCTATGATGGATGAATCTAAACCACCGGATAACAATACTGCAAATGGAACATCCAGCACCATTTGCTGGCGAACTGCTTTTTCCAACGATTGACGAATTAAATTAATATCAGTGGTACCCTTTTCTTCAACCGATTCGAAATTCTCCCAACCAGGTTTGTAATACTGAATAGGATCCATACCTTGTAGACTATGTATATAGTGACCGGGAGGGAACTGATTGATTAAGTCGCAAAATCCTTCTAAGGATTTTAATTCAGAGGCAAGGAAATATTGCCCTTTACTATCGTAACCATGATATAAGGGAATAATACCCAGATGATCCCGGGCTATGAAAAATGAATCGTTTCGCGAATCATAAATAGCGAAGGCATACATTCCGTTTAATTTATCCAAAAAATCAATCCCGTATTTAAGGTAAAGTGCAATTAAAACCTCCGAATCTGATTTACTTTGATAGGGGTAATCTCCAACTTCCTTCCTCAGCTGCTCATAATTGTAAATTTCACCATTTACTATCAGTATCACTGATTTATCAGCGCTGTATAATGGTTGACTTCCAGTTTCAAAATCGGTTATCCCTAGACGCTCATGTGCCAGGTGAGCTTTAAATGAACCGTATATTCCAGAACTATCCGGTCCTCGGTGACGAATACGTCTTGCCATCTCCAGGACTTTTGTTCGTATTATAGACTGGTTCTCAACTGGCAAAAAGGAACAAACAATACCACACATATATTTTAAAATTTTAATTGAATACTCTTTAATTTATTGTTTACAGATCTAATTAGGTTAGCGCAACTATATAGCAGGAAATAACTCCCTCATTTTTCTACTTAAATGAATTCCTTTGATATTTTTAGCTATTATTTTTCCAGATGGATCGATCAGGTAATTTTGAGGGATACTCTGAATATCGTAAAGATCTGCAGCGATTCGTTCTTCATCGAATGCCTGATAAAGGTCTTGGGTGCCATCTGCTTTTATTGCTGCGATACATTTATCCTTATCTTTAGTTTCATCTACAGACACAGCCATAACTACCAAGCCTGCATCTTTATACTTTTTATAGGCATCCAGGACATTTGGCATTTCAGATCTGCAAGGACCACACCAGCTTGCCCAGAAATCAATCAGGACATACTTTCCTTTAAAATCAGGGATCTCGGAGAAATTCACCCATTTTCCATCCTTATCTTTTACTTTAAAATCCTTCGCCATTTGGCCAGGGGAGAGGTTCAAGGCCACCTCTAGTTTCTTTGAAAAAGCTTTTGCGGATGGCCATGCTTTAGTGCTGCTTGGAAGTACGTCAAATGCCGTTTTCATCAGTACCGCATCATGATTGAATTCCTGATATTCTTTTAGCAGGCGCATACAGATTGGAGAGCTTGGATTCGCGATCACATAGTCTATATATTTTTGGTAATACTGCTGCTTTACCAAGTCTTTACGATCTTCATAGTTGATTCTCACTGTGTCCAGCTTATCTAATGAACCCATATCCCAGAACTTTTCTAAATACACCATATATTCGTCAGATTTGGATTTTGTTGCTTTTTTGAAGTTGTTATATTGATCTTCTGCAACAGATCCTTTTACCAGGCTATACTGGATGGAATCGGCTATTTTTAGCTCGATTGCATTATTCTCCAGGAAAAAACTGATACCACGGTATCCCGGGTTATTTTTAAACTTAGCTTCCGGATCTTTGATATAAACTTTCACCTGCATAGGTTCTGCAATACTTCCCTTAAAGTTGAAACGGCCATTTTTGATCCTTACGCTATCAGGATCAGTTTTTTGTGGCTTACTCAAATAGACCCATTTATTGTTATTTTTACCTGGGCTTTTTCCCTCAATATTATACGTATTGGTTTGTGCATAGGCCGAAATTGGCAGTAATGCTGCGATTAGTAATTTTTTCATGGCTGTTTTTTTAAGGATTAAATTGTTTGTGTAGGAAGGTTTCCAGGTCTTTTCCTCGAAGGTCTTTGGCTATGATTTTTCCCTCCGGGCTAATAAGGTAATTTTGAGGAATGCTGCGGATGTCATACAGCCTGGCAATGTCTCCGGTAGGATCAATGGTTTGTGAGAATGCACCCGTTTTATCTTCTTCAATAGCTTTTAACCACTCTGCCCGCTTATTTTCCTTATCCAGGGAAACTGCCATCACCTCAAATCCATTGTTTTTATATTTATTATAGGCATTCCTCACATGTGGCATTTCCGATCTACAGGGCCCACACCAGCTTGCCCAAAAATCAAGAAAGACATATTTACCCTTGAAATCTGATAATTTTACATCTTTTCCTTCTGAGCTTTTTACATTGAAATCTAATGCAGGTTTTCCAATGCTAAGGGTTAATGCGGTTTGAAGTCTTGCCTCAAATGCTTTACCAGATGCCGAATTTTTTAGATCACTGCTGAAAGCAATGAATATTGGGGATAACCCATCCATATTTCCTTTTCTGGAAACATATTTATTCAATAGAATTATACCAATCGGACTTTTTGGATTTGCTTTAAGGTAAGATAAATGTAAATCATTGATATGGTCATAAGCACGGTCAATTCGGTCTTTACTCGCTATTTTTTCTGCATCATTATCTGCTTTGTTCATATGAGTAGCCCAAAAATCTCTTAGGTAGCCATCATATGTCTTTTCTGCCGGCGCAATCATTTTTTGAAACTCAATGGCTGCCATCGCTGCCGGGGAACCAGTAACAGAAAAATTGTTTAATGAATCAGCCGCTTTAAATATCATCTTGCTATTGTCAATGACAAATACTGCTTTTGGAGATTTACGGTCAAAGTAAATTTTAACGGCTGTAGGTTCAGTTACACTTCCCTTAAATTCAAATCGACCATCTTTAAAAGCTGCACTATCTGTTTTTTCTGACCTTTCTGTAGATCGGCTCATATAGATCCAGGCCTTTTTTGATGGAGTATTTGTACTCCCTTTGATGACATAGCCAGGGGAATTTTGCGCATAGATTTGCAGGGGCATCAATAATGCCAGTAATAAAAATCTCATATTTTTTGGATTAGGTGTTTATCTTGGATTTTGTGTTAAGCCAGACATTTGAATCGATCGAAGCGGGATTGGGAAGCTATATCTAGGGTCTCCAGGCTCCAGTTTCTCAATTTTTCCTTTGATCGTTCTACTGATTTGAACCTGATGTTCAGGTTCCATATTTAACCTTTTAAGGTCCATCCATCGCAAGTTACGCATCACTAATTCTTTCCTTCGTTCTTTTAAAACCAAAAGTAGGGCAGCAGCAGGATCTGAACTTTGCAATGGCGTAAAGCTTCCCGTAACCCATCTTTTTGCAAGTAACTCATTGAGTAGGTCCATTCCTTCTCCAACCTTATTGGTTCTGACCATAGATTCGGCTGCAATCAGGTAAACTTCATCTAAAGCCAGACCTGTAAATAGTCTGTACCCTGCATAATGACCTTTAAAAGAATAACCCCCAAAATCTTCATTTTCATAATAGAACACGGTTTTGCGCAAGTCATTGTCAGCATAACTGGTATAAAGTTCGGCCTTAACCGTAGCAGTTTCATCTGTGTAGGTAGTGGTGAAGGACTCCATTGAAAAAATCACTTCTGGATTAAATCTAGCGATTGGTTCATCACTTGTAGCATCTAAAGAGTTGTAATTAAGTAATTTACTACTCCCGAATACCTGGATGCAGGCTTTTGCTTCTGTTGCCGCCAATTCATATTTGCGCATGGCAAGATAGGTTCTGGCTAGTAGGGCATGAACAGCAGCTTTGGAAGGTCTATAGGAGTGTACCGGCTTTTCAGGTAATAGTGGCAATGCTTCATTCAAGTCATTTATGATCTGGTCATAAGTCTGACGCAGCGTTCCTCTACTCACTTTTTCATTATAAGTGTCATCTTTCCTCAACGGGATACCAGGATCCTGATCGGCAGTACTTTCATTAAACGTTTTTGACCAGCCAGTAACCAGCCATAAGAAGGCGTTAGAACGAAAAAATAAAGCGCTTCCTCTCACATTATCGTATGCGGCGGCATTTGCCGGCGTTCGTTTAATGTCTTCAATACTTTTTAATACAGTATTGCATGGAGTGATAACAGAATAATGACCACCCCAACAGCCCTCTATTTCAGAGTCATAAATACCCATCACTTCTGGTCCCCAGATGTAGACATTTCGAGTACCTTGTTCGAGGCTTTCATAGGATTCATCATCAATCTGATAATTGTCGCTGCTCGCTTCTGGTAAATCCGTGCTGCGCCCATTAGAACCAGATGTATTCATTTTTCCACTATTGTCTAACAGTGCCTGTAAATCCCGAAGAGTTTCAGGAACAGCGAGTTTTATGTCTGGTTTCTCATCCAAAAACTTCTTGCATCCGCTAATCGTTAGGCAACAAATAAGTGCCAATGGCAAGATCATTAATATATTTTTTGAGCTTTTCATGATGCTTCTAATCTTAAATTTAAATCCTTCCTTAGTAATTTGCCCTTAATCCAAAAGAGACAGTTTTTGCCGCAGGCATAGACCGGTTCCCAAAGTCAGGATCGATATGCTGCTTATTTGCTCTCCATAAAATTCCCAGATTGGAAATGTTGCTGAAAATATCCAGGCTTTTAGCCGGGAGGCGCTTGTAATCTTCCCTGCGTAGGGAATAAGATAGGTTAATGTATTGCAGACGGATATGATCAGCCTTGAGTACATTAATTTCCGCATCCTGATAAAAGAAAGACCTAGCGCTGCTATTTGGATATACCATAGATGGGATATCGGTGATTAGCTCATCTCCAGGGTTTTGCCACCTTTTATTATATTCAGCTGTAGGGGCAGATCCGGAAAATATCGAGGCATAATTCATGGCATCTTTCCTGAAGTAATAATTGAATTTATAAGAGATGGAAAAAGATAGATTAATGTTCTTGTAAGATAAATTATGATTAAAGGATCCGAACATTGTTGGGGTTGCAGAACCATTATAAACCAACTCATCTACCTTTACATTTTCGTTCATCGTATTGTAAGCAATGGATTTCTCTCCGTTCAGGTATCCTTGTGGATTTCCTTTAGCATCAAGACCAGCCCAACGCTGACTATAAACTGCATACACCGGTTTTCCTACTATGGCAAATAAACCACCTCTATCTGCGATTAAACCATTCATGTTCATGTTATAATACTCAGTAACCTCAGTCGTATTAAAACTCATGATTAAAGATGGCCGCCATTTGAATGGGGAATTGATGACAGTTGCATTCAATTGAATATCTACTCCTTTGCCCTTCATATTAGCCACATTGGAAGTAATATAACCGGAATAGCCCATAAGTGGGTCAACAGGGGTAGGTCCTAAAAGGTCCTTTGCATTTTTATGATAATACTCTACAGATCCACTAAAGCGGTTGTTTTGTAAGCCAAAATCAAGACCAAGATTAAACATACCTACTTTTTCCCATCTGAGGGTAGGATTGCCATAATTATAGATTCCTGCACTGGTTAGTCCCGAATAACGCTGCAGGTAAGTATCGTAGGAGATGGTGGTTACTGCAGATTGACTTGGGTCAATGGTTCCGCTATAACCGTAAGTCATCCTCATTTTTAAATAGGGAAGATTCCGGTCTTTATAAAACGATTCCTGATCAATGTTCCAACTCGCACCTACAGACCATAATGGACTCCATTTACTTCTGGTTTCTACACCAAATAGGTTAGATGCGTCACGTCGGACACTTCCTGAAACCGTATAACGGTGATCGTAGGTGTAGGCTGCATTTGCATAGACAGAAACATATCTTCCAGTTAAACCTGTGGTATTGCTACTTCCAGGGATCACATTGGTAAAACCACTGATAAAATCAGGATAGTCATTTACCAGATCCATCAAGGCAGAAGCCCCGGTACTTTCATCATAACCATAAATCCTATTTGCAATTCCATTTGTTTTGATCTGACGGACTTCTGCTCCCGCAATTGCTGTCAATTCATGCTTGGTGGAGAATAATTGGTTGTAGTTAACCTGGCCTCTCAGGTTGTTGGTAATAATGCTGTTATCGCGAAAGTCCCGGATTCCACCTAAAGGGACAATGCGTTTTACTACTCCGGTTACCGGATCAATTTGGGTATATTTATTGATCATGTTCCGTGTAAAGAAACTATTGACGTCATTATAGGTAGCTGCATCTTGCTTTTGATCCTGATACTGGTATTTTACATCTGCACTAAAATTAGGGTTGAACCTATAATTTAATCCTAACCCTCCTACAAAAGTATTGGTCTTACTGGTTATTTTAACAGACTTGTAATTTTCCAGGGGATAGTATTTCCAATCCAATAGTTTTCCTCCGCCAGCAGTATCGATATAAGGCCCCCTGTATCTGTCGAAGGGCATCGCGTTACCATCTGCATCTGCAAGAGATTGATACATAAATTCCGTGCTGGAACTGGAAAAACCATTTCTTCCACTTTTAGTATTGGTACTTCCGTAACTAACATCTGTTGAGATTTCCAACCCTTTTATCGGGCGATAAGTATTAGAGGAGCGGAAAGTGATCCGGTCGTATGCACTGCTCAATACATCCTTATTTTTATCATAACCACCAGAGAAAAGATAGGTGATATCTTTGCTTCCGCCAGAAACGCTAAGGGAGTACTGCTGATTCACACCCGTTTTATAGACCAACCTGTTATAGTCATCCCGAATATCATGCCCACGTAAAGCATCAATCTTGGCATTGGCTTCTGCCACGCTGATCTTTTTGTCTCTTTGAAGAATCAGAATTTCTATAACAGGCGGCAATGGATCCCTGTTGGTCTGGCTGTTTTCCCTGGAAGTGTAAAAGCCGTTTTTAAACAGCTGCTGCTGAAGGTCGATGAATTCACCGGAGCTCATGTTTTTAACGGCAAAGAGGTCCGGTTTTTCCTGAAGGGTTACTGTACTGCTGAAATTGATCTGAGCTGGTCTGTTATATTGCCCCTTGCGAGTAGTGATGACCACAACGCCATTGGCTGCTCTGGAACCCCAGATAGAAGCTGCAGCAGCATCTTTCAGGATCGTTACACTTTCTACATCATTTGGATTTAGGTTTTTTATGTCTCCTTCATAAGGGAAATTATCGACCACGATTAATGGATCTTGTATACCATTGATGGAACTTAATCCCCGGATGGTCATTTTCGGGCGATTGATGCCTCCACTTTTGTCAAATTGAATAGAGGTAATTCCCTCCAATCTGCTCATAATGTCTGGTCCAACTCTTAGATCAAGTTCTTTTTTATTCACTACCTCAAAAGATCCTGTGGCCCTTTCTTTACTCAGGCTTTGATAACCGGTATTTGCAGTGATCTGAACATCATCCAGTTTTTCGCTGTAAGGGGCCATAACAAGGTTCATGAATTGTTCCGCCTCTACAGGTAACTCCAGAGTTTTGAAACCAATAAACGAAGCGATAAGCGTTGATTTTGGCGATACGAATTTTAAGGAAAAGTTGCCGAAAGCATCGGAAATGGTCGAGTTTTCAGTATCCTGGATTCTAATGTTTACACCCGGAAGAGGCATTCCATCTTCATTGGTCGTTTTACCCGTAACAGTTATCCATGCATTATCAGACGAAGTTAGTGGTTTTAAAGGCTTTTTTCGGATGTAAATATTTCCTTTCTCCACCCCATATTCTAATGGTTGTCCCTTCAATAACTCTTTGAGGGCTTTCTCAATAGGCAAGTCTTTAAAGCTCACACTGACCGGAAGTGTGTTGGTCAGGATTTTTTCATTGTAAATCACTGAAGCACCGGTCTGTCTGATGATGTCTTTCAGAACTTTGTTTAAGCTAGCATCCTTTACCGTAATACTGGCAGTTCTTTGCTGTGCATTTACAGTAGATGTGGTAAAGAATAGTAATATGCAGAAGCTGGCAGATACCCAGCTTTTAAAATTTTTGAAAATAGAAAGGTTAACGAGAGCTTTTCGTTTCTCGGATAGGTTAAAGTATAAATACATACATTTGTTTAAGTTTAGGTGATAATGGTCTGTCGATAGATTAATTTTTTGCCTAACCTGGTTTTGGCTAAGACCAGAACTCTGTCAGGAATGTTAGTAGCATTCCTGACTTTATTCCTATCGGGGTAATTTGCTTAGTTTTCTGAATTACTTTTAATCATTAAATTGGGTTAGGTGAATAATTGGACTATTATAGAGAGCTGCTTATGGCAGAACAATGATTTTTCTACCTTCAATTTTAAAATGGCATATGCCATTTCCTTCTATGAGTTTCAACACTTCATCCAGCGTTTGGTCCTTACTGATACCTCCGCCAAATTTCCCCGGATTGGTGGTTAAACGATAATCGATGGTTACATCATACCAACGGGACAGCTGACGCATGATTTCAGGCAGCTCAGAATCTTCAAATTCAAAACGACCATTTTTCCATGCCATGACCTTGTCAAGGTCCGCGTTTTCAATAATTATACTATTGGTTTTTTTCTTAACAATAGATTCCTCACCAGGTTTAATCTTTCTGGAGTTGCTGCCTTTACTAACGTTTATAGAACCTTGTAGCAAGGTGGTAGAGATTGCTTGTTCTTCTGGATAGGCCATCACATTAAAATGAGTTCCTAATACTTTTACTTCATGATCACCTGTTGTAACCTTAAATGGTAGGTTCTTAATATGCGTAACTTCAAAATAAGCTTCGCCCGTTAATTCGACCCTTCGTTCTTTAAGGGCAGTAAAACTTGCTGGATATCGAAGTGAGGAAGATGAATTAAGCCACACCTTAGTTCCATCAGGTAATTGCACCTGATATTGTCCGCCTTTAGGAGTTTCAATTTTATTGAAGGCAGCAATTGACCTGGTGTTCACTGGTTCTGTATTGGTTATGGTGTAAATTAATTGTCCATCTGTGGTTTTGCTGATTCGAACCCCATTCTGATTGCTGATATTGTTGGAGGCCTCATTATTTAAAAGGATTCGCTCTCCGTTTGATAGGGTCAGGTAAGCTCTATTTCCCCCGGGAGAAATTGGAGTGTTCGACGACACCTGGATTGTATTTACCTCCCTGGATGAAAAGTGCTGAAATGCCAATCCTACACAAATCAGTATAGAGGCAGCAGCTGTAAGCTTCCAAGGTTGGAAAATTTGCCTGGTACCAGTTCCTTTGGCGTTGAATTGGGTTGATGCATGCAGTTCTGACCAAATCTTAGCTCGCATTTTGTCATAGTCAGCTTCAGGCATCTCTTCACGTTCGGCACTTGCAGAAATTTTATTGTACCACTCTTCTACTAGTTTTTTTTCTTCAGCATTACAGGTTCCCTGAAGATAGCTTTCGTATAATTCCTCTGGTGTAGGGTTATTGTTTGTCATCATGCTCTATTATTCGGGATTTATAGAGGTAACGATTTGTTTAGCCGAAGGTAGTAGTGGAAATGAAAATAAATTAAAACAGGCTAAAAAATAGCTGAAATTTACCTTTTAACAGATGAAGGGCATTGCTGATTTGTTTTTTGACAGTCTTATCTGAAATTTCAAGTTGCTTGGATATTTCTTTATAACTTTTGTGTTGTTCCCTGCTAAGTTTGAATATTTCTTTCATCCGCGGGCTAAGAAACTCAATTTCTTGTTCTATTTGCCTGGCAAGTTCTTTTTCAATAATGTGCTCATCAGCTGGAGGGCTTTGCTGTTCCATCATAAGCCTTAATGCAACTAAATATTTTGTTTTTACCTTGCAATGCTTTAAGTGATCCAGCACTTTATTCCGCGTGGCGGTGTATAAAAAAGCGGCGATGGGCTGGGTCGGCAGGAGGGATTCAGCTTTTATCCAAAATATGGTAAACACCTCCTGAACTACATCCTTTGCCTCTTCCTCATCCTGTAGTATTTTTTGAGCATGACGGAAAAGAATCGCCCAATAACGCTCATAAATCAACTCATAGGCATGTTTATCCCCAGATTGGAAGCAAAGTAGAAGTTGTTCATCACTAAGCGTTGGCAGCTGATTCATTGGTCTTGTTGTAAAAGGTAGGTCTAATTTGGAGGTTCAATATTAATGATATTTTTAGGATAGTTAACAAAGTTTTAGCAAACTAAAATTTGCAAAAATCCTTTTCTTCTTGGATTTCTTCAGATTTTTGAGGTTTAATTTCACTTGTTATTTTCTAATTTTTTAGGCTGTTTTCCGTAGTAAGATTTTAAGTTTCTACTAAAAAATCACTATGAAAATAGATCAGTAAATCTACATGATTGGTATGCAACGTATATGATATAGCCCTATTCTCCTAAGATACCCATCAAAAAAGTTTTGTAAATATAATTACTATTCTTAAGTTTGCATAACTAGTTATGTAATTAATTATACTATGGAGCTTTTTGAGAAAACAGGAAAGATGGCATTGGGTAGTCGTTTGCGTTTATTTACTGCAAGAATTACCGACGATTCTGCCAAAATTTATGAATTGTATCAAATCAATTTTATCCCGAAATGGTTTCCTGTGTTTTTTGTTTTGACAGAAGGCAAGGAAAAAACGATCACAGAGATTGCAATGGAAATTGGACATTCTCAGCCCTCGGTGAGTAAGATTGTCAAAGAAATGATTGTAAAAGGATTATTGAAGGAAAACCAGAAAACTGTAGACAAGAGAAAAAATGTGGTTATTCTTTCAAAAATGGGAAAATCAATAGCTGAACGCCTTAATCAGCAGTGTGGAGATGTTGATGCTGCAATTGAGACTATCATTGCCGAAGCCCGACACAATCTCTGGGAAGCTCTGGCCGAATGGGAATATCTACTGGATCAAAAGTCTTTATTCAAGAGAGTGCAAGAGCAACGCAAAAGGAGAGAAAGTAAAGATGTGCAGATCGTTGAATTCCAGGATCAATATCAGGAAGCGTTTAAAGCACTCAACGAGCAATGGATTTCCAATTATTTTGAAATAGAAGAGGCGGACAATAAGGCATTAGATAATCCAAAATCATATATTTTGGATAAAGGAGGGAAGATTTTTGTAGCACTTTATAATGATAAACCGGTGGGTGTATGTGCATTGATAAAGATGGATGATCCGGATTACCAATATGAAATGGCGAAAATGGCTGTATCTCCTGATGTACAAGGTAAAAGTATAGGTTGGTTGCTTGGTCGGGCAGTGCTTAATGCTGCTAATGAACTAGGCGCATCGAAAATATACCTTGAAAGCAATACTTTGCTGAAACCTGCAATTAATCTTTACCATAAACTTGGATTCAAAAAAGTGGTTGGGCGTTTTACGCCTTATACTCGTTGTAATATTCAAATGGAGCTGGTCTTAAACAATGAAAATCAATCTTAATGTGTAAAGGGTGAAATTGGTTAATATAATTTAATCTACTATGGAAGACAGAATTAAGCAGAGTTTCGGTAAACAAAATCTAATGCAAACCTTAGGTGCAGAACTTGTCTCCATTGAAAGAGGCATGGTGAAAATTGCCTGCTCATTTTCAGATACACTTACCCAACAGCATGGATATTTTCATGCTGGTGTAGCTACCAGTATTCTCGATAGTGCATGTGGTTATGCAGCCCTCAGCATGATGCCCGAGAAGGCAGAGGTATTAACCGTAGAGTTTAAGGTAAACTTTTTAAGACCAGCAGACACGTCGAAACTTATAGCAATTGGCAAAGTACTGAAGTCTGGTAAAACACTGGTAATTTGCGAAGGTGAAGTTTATGATGAAGCAGAAGAAAGATTAATAGCTAAAATGACTGCAACCATGATTACTATAAATTCATGATTAATGCGCTTGGCTATATTGCAATTTTATTAAACATCGTTTCAATGGCAATGAAAAATATACTGTATTTACGAATTTGTTCATTGGTCGCTAATTCATTGTATATTTTATATGGCATTTTCCTCAATGCCATGCCCATAATATTTGGCGGTAGTATTGCTGTTATGCTCCATGCCTACAGAATCAAACAATTCATCAAGAATAACGAAAAAGATAATGTCACAACATAAAGAAATTAAGAAAATCACAACACATTCCCTACAGGCCATGAAAGCAGGTGGCGAAAAGATCGCCATGCTAACTGCTTATGATTATTCAATGGCTACGGTTTTAGACCATGCAGGTCTGGACATCATACTAGTTGGTGATTCAGCTGCCAATGTAATGGCAGGTTATGAAACGACATTGCCCATCACATTGGAACATATGATTTACCATGCACAGAGTGTAGTAAGGGCTGTGAAACGGGCACTTGTCTTGGTTGATCTTCCTTTTGGCAGTTACCAGGGCAATCCAAAGCTGGCACTTAATTCCGCTATCCGAATCATGAAAGAAAGTGGCGCACACGGTGTCAAACTAGAGGGGGGAGCAGAAATTCTGGATTCAGTAAAACTAATTCTAAGTGCCGGAATCCCTGTCATGGGTCATTTGGGACTAATGCCGCAGTCCATTAATAAATACGGGACTTACGCACTTCGTGCAAAAGATGAGGTAGAGGCTAAAAAATTGATCACCGATGCAGAGATCTTGCAACAGGCTGGATGCTTTGCTTTGTTGCTGGAAAAGATCCCTGCATTACTCGGTAAACAAGTTTCCGAAAATCTCCATATTCCAACAATTGGTATAGGTGCAGGTAAATACTGTGATGGCCAGGTTTTAGTTGTACATGATATGCTTGGTCTGAATAAGGGTTTTAAACCTCGTTTTCTTAGGCAATATGCAGATATGTATGATGTAGTGGGCAATGCTGCAAAAAGCTATATCAGGGATGTAAAGTCTGTAGATTTTCCTAACGATACTGAACAATATTAAAGGAAGCAGCCTGTTCGAAACTGAAGTAACAAAAAATCCAATTCTGAAGATTAGGAGAAGAACAGCAAGGTTTCGTTTGGAAAAATTTCAGGCAATTATTTAATTGTTGACTCATCCATCAGTTCTTTATTTAATTGATGATCCCTGTAAGGTAGCATATATATTTTTCCCATATGGGAAATCAGCAGTTTCAAAAGTCCAAAATTTGGGTATCCAAATACTTAAGAGATGAATAGAGAAACCACTGTTATGGGATTCTTTCCTGCTTTGGAAGTGGGTTATGAACCAAAGAATTATTCTTTCTATAAAGAAGATGTACCAATTGGAGTTTACCTGGCTAAGCTGGACTTTATGTTATGGTCTAAGACTTTTATGGCCATCAATTGCTTTTTCACTATAAAAGAATCTGGTAAGAAAATTAGTCTTTCAGTATATAAGAAAACAGGAGTTGATGACTTGTATTTAGCTGGGGAAACAGAAATCCGATTCGTTCCCTTTGGTGCTATTATGCAACTGTCTGTTGAATCTAATCTGAATGGTAAACCTGTTCTGAAGGATGCAATTGTTGAAGAGAATTTGGCCAGTGATTGAACCCGGACCCTTCGATTTACGGGCATGAATTGCGGCGAATTTCGTGTTTTGTTATGCCTTTTCTCTTTAAAGAAAAGGAGCAAGCGGAAGTTAGGCAGAGCCTTACTTTACCCCCTTGGCGCTATCGCTGAGGGGATATTGGATATACTCCGGATATATCCAGCTAGCTCCAGGCTAGCTTAAACCCATAAAACAGTATATCCATGGATATATCCCCAAATAAAACCAACAAAAGGAACAGGCCACCAGAGAAATCCATTCGATTTCCGGTATCAGCCCACAACAAACTGCTGAAGCTCTCAGAAAAATTCGGAAGAAATCAAAGCCTGCTCTTTGTGCAGATGGTGGAATACTTTTACCGTAGCAGTAAAGATCCGCTGGATATTGGTGAAGAGCAGCTAAGAAAGACCTTGTCTAGAAACCATGATGCTTATACCAGCTTTATTAAGTCCCAGGAAAAGGTATTGCTCATTCCTATGCGGGTAGAGATGGAACGCATGATCAAAAATCAGGAGCAAATCGTCAGCTTTTTTAATGATCAGGTATTGAAGGCAAACAAATCCTTACTGGAGAATCAGCAGGTCCAGATAAAAGCAATTGCTGAATCCGAAAAGATGATTAAGGTTTTGTATCAGGATAGGGAAATTAAAAGAATCCTTCAGCAGAAATTCCTAATCATACTGGATACTTATATTAAAAACAGGGAGAATCTGGGAAGTTTCAAAACAAGGGAAAAGGAAGAGCTGGTTGAACTGGCCAGAAAACAAATAGCTGCTATTTAAAACCAATCCTTATGTATATCAATATTACTGACAGTGATAAGGGTAATAATAAAGGCAGCTGCGGGCAGCTGGTACATTACCTGGATAAGGAGAATAGAATTTCTGGTGACCTGAAACCTGAACTGTGGTTTAATGGTACAAGTGATGCCATTCCATCATATTTGGTTAAACACAGTCTGGATCAGAACATTGCCAAACTATGTAAGGATGATGCTAAGTTTTTTTTGATCAACATCAGTCCCTCAAAGAAAGAGATCAGTTACCTCAAAGGGCTTTATGGAGAAAAAGGAGCGGAGAATGCTTTAAAGGAATATGCTGCAAGTATAATGGATGAATATGCCTGTAATTTTAAAAGGCCTGGCGTTAATAGTGAAAAAGACCTATTGTGGTATGCAAAGTTGGAACATTACCGTTATTACAGCTACAAAGATCCCCAGGTTAAAGAGGGTACCGTAAAAAAAGGAAGCCCCAAACCCGGGGAACAGCTGCATATTCAGGTCATCGTGAGCCGAAAGGATATTACCAATCGCATTAGACTAAGTCCGATGAATACCTCTAAAGGTAAAAATGCTGCCCATTCCCAGAAGCTCGGACAGTTTGATCGCTCAGCTTTTAAAGCTTCTGGAGAAAGATTATTTGATCAGCAGTTTGGATTTGATCGAGGCATGGAGGATACTTTTAATTATGCTAATACCCTAAAAAATGGCAATCTGGAGCAGCGATTAGAAATTCAGCAGCAAGGGGAAAGAGTACTAAAACAGACCAATACTCCCGATAAATCCAGGAAACCAACGGCTGAATTAAAATTGGAGTTGCCAAGCTATTTAAAGGCCATCACGCCCACAAACTTTCTGGAAATCGCTTTGGCAAAAAGTAATGATGATTCGGCCCCGAGCATCAAGAAAAAGAAGCGTCGCAAAAAAGGCAATCGCCAGCAGCAAGAACTCAGTCTATAAAAATTCCACCAATAAACTTATCGTACTTATGAATACCGGAGAGGATCTGACTGCCCTTAGGAAGATTGTAGACTTTACACGCTACATCAGCATTTTTATACTTTCTGTACATTTTTACCTGAGCTGCTATGTCGCTTTTGAAAGCTGGGGCTGGACTACGATAATCACCAACAGAATCATTGAAAATATTGCTAATACTGGATTATTTAACGGGGTTTTAGTTGCGAAGGTGTCAGCACTACTCTGTCTTGTCATTTCACTCTTAGGTATAAAAGGGCGAATCGAAGAGGGGATCCAAGTAAAGAAAATTATCGGTTATTTGATTTCAGGTCTACTCTTGTATTTCTCTAGTGTAGTGTGCTTTTATTTGAATGCTGGTGCTGAACTTGTGGCTGTTTGCTATATAGGTTTAACGCTTACCGGCTACTTGCTACTGTTATCTGGAGGGACCAAAATTTCCAGGCTGATAAAAGACAGTCTGAATAAGGATGTATTTAATACAGAAAATGAAACTTTCCCACAACAGGAGCAGCTCATAGAGAATGAATACTCTATTAATTTGCCGGCCAAGTACCAGTTAAAAGACCGTATTAGAGATAGCTGGATCAATATCATTAATCCGTTTAGGGGGATACTGATTGCAGGGAGTCCTGGAGCAGGAAAGAGCTATTTTGTGATCCGCCACATCATAGATCAGCATCTGGCTAAGGGCTTTAGTATGTTCGTTTATGATTTTAAATATGATGACCTTTCCAGGATTGCCTATAACAAGCTGCTGAAATACTATCACCTTTATAAGGTTAAGCCTAAATTTTACATCATTAATTTTGATGATCTGAGTCGTACCCACCGCTGTAACCCTTTGGATCCGGTGAGTATGGATGACATCACTGATGCAACGGAGGCTTCCAGAACCATTATGATGGGCCTGAACCGGGACTGGATCAAAAAACAGGGAGATTTCTTTGTGGAATCTCCCATCAATTTTTTAACCTCCATCATATGGTATTTGCGATGTTATGAAAACGGCAGGTACTGTACACTGCCTCATGTGATAGAACTGATGCAGGTGCATTATGATCAGCTCTTTGCAATTTTAGTGACATGTGAAGAGATTCAGGTACTGATTAACCCATTTATCTCGGCTTATCAGAATAATGCCAAGGCTCAGCTGGAAGGGCAAATTGCCAGCGCTAAAATTGGCCTGGCAAGATTAGCCTCACCTCAATTATATTATGTGCTCAGCGGCAATGATTTGACCCTGGATCTAAATAATCCTCAGGAACCAAAGATCGTGTGTATGGGGAATAACCCTCAAAAGCAGCAGACTTATGGGGCTGTACTTTCCTTATACATTTCTAAGATGATCAAGCTGGTGAATCGGAAAGGCCAGCTGAAATCTAGTCTGGTCTTCGACGAATTTCCTTCGATTTTTTTCAATGGTACCGATAGCCTGATAGCAACCTGCAGATCAAACCTGATAAGTGTGAGTTTGGCAGTTCAGAGCATTGAACAAATTCGTAAAGATTATGGACAAGAACAGGCTGCGGTGATTACTGGTATCGTTGGAAACATCATTTCCGGCCAGGTCACAGGGGATACGGCTAAAAAATTCAGTGAAAATTTTGGTAGAATCATGCAGGACCGGGAAACGATGAGCATTAGCAGCGGTGATACCTCTATCTCTAAGTCTTTACAACTGGAGACTGCGATACCCGCTTCTAAAATTGCCACACTATCTTCGGGTGAGTTTGTGGGCATACTTTCGGATAATCCTAATCAGAAAATGAAGCTGAAGATGTTCCATTGTGAAATTCAAAATGACCACCAGGCGATTAAAGATGAAGAGGCTGCGTATCAAATGATCCCCATAGTTGAAAATATCACTGCTTTAGATGTTGAGCAGGTGTACCAGAGAATAAAAACTGAGGTAAGGGATTTAGTGAAAATTGAACTGCAAAAGTTGGTTGATCAAACCAGCCCAGTAGTAAAGGAACCTGAGGAAAAACAAGAGTTAAAGAAAGTGGTCAGAAGACCAAAAAGGCAGAATAAACCGAATATACCTTTAGATCAAATCAGCCCAATTTAATTTCACCTAAATCATATGTTTCTTTGTTTTTCTTTTATGTAATTGATAATTAGTCTTTTACGAAAAATAACTCTTGATAATTAAATTTATACTACTTAAATTAGTGTAACCAATTTTTTGTAATCGGGTACATTAATTTTTAGGTACAGAACCCTCTGAAATAAGTAATCATCATATTATAAAGTGTAAAATGAAAATGGAAGAGGTCACCTTAAAGAAAGTTAAGAATAGAGCCTTGACTGAGCGTAAATTGATTACTGCAGTTGGTGCAATTTTAAAAAAGGATGGGTTTCGTGGTCTTGGGTTAAACCGGATTGCAAAGACTGCTGGTGTAAATAAAAATCTCATTTACCGGTATTTTGGAGATGTGGATACCTTGGTGGAAACATACATCAGAAAGAAGGACTTTTGGCTGGCTGAAAACCAGGAATTTCAAGAGGTTTTTAGTCCCGACGCCAGTAAAGAACAAATCATAGCAAGGATTTCAGATTTGCTTCAACAGCAGCTGAATTATTTAATTACCAGTGAGGAGATGCAGCAAATTATACTTTCTGAAATCTCCGAGGAGAGTAAAACTTTAAAAAGATTAAGTGTGGTGAGGGAAAGTATGGCAGAACTTTTTTTCTCACTAACAGCCAAATATTTTGAAAATTCTGAGATTAATTACCGGGCAGTAACTGCTATAATGTCTTCAGGAATTTATTACATGGTACTTCAATCTAAAAAAAATGATGCCATTAATTGCGGGATCAATATGAGAACTGAGCAAGGAAGGGAAACGATTTTGAAAACAATACGGCAGATGATTGAATGGTCATTTAATTACCAGGATATCAAAAAATAATGAGTTAATCTAATGAATTGATGTTGAATTTTAAACTTATGAATATGACAGCAGCGCCAACTAAGAATAGGAAATTCGTGCAGAAGATTTTAGCTGATGCATTTGAACATAACCTGAGTGTAAATTACATTATCAAACAAGATGAAAAGCGTTTTAAGCGCTTGGCTAATCTAATGGATTATTCCTTTAAGGTTTGTAGTGCCTATGGAAAGGTTTTAGTTTCACAAGATCGGAAGGCTTGTGCATTGGTGTTGTTACCCGATAAGAAGTTGTTTTCTTTGAAAATGATGATTTGGGATTTAAAACTAATCTTCAATGTGATTGGCTTAAAAAGGTTGTCTAAAATATTGAGACGTGATAGAATGATTAAGCAGACGCAGCCCAAAATGCAAAAGATGTATTATTTATGGTTCATTGGTGTGGATCCGATGGCTCAGCACCAAGGGCTGGGCACCGAAATGATGGAAGAGTTGATTGCAGATGCCAGAGTAATGAAAAGACCCATATTTCTGGAGACATCAGTTTTGAAAAATGTGTCCTGGTATGAGCACCTTGGCTTTAGAATATATCATGAACTGGATCTAGGTTATAAACTATATTTTATGAAAATGGAGACTTAATTAATATTCTTTAAATATGAGCTGTTATGGTGGTGTTTGGTTCTGAAATGCATTTGATCACTTTTATATTGGTGATTTGTGAGTTAATGATGTTGGCTGTACAGTTGTATCGTTACTTGTTATGTCCAGAGGATAAGCCCTTGTTATGGTATCTGATTTTGCTCGGTTTATTGCTTTTTTATAATATTACGTGTGGCTTGTTGCCAGATCCAGAGTTGCCTTTACCAATTGTATTCCAGAATATCATAGCCTATGGAGCAGGGTTTCTAATGGCTTCCTATTTTCCTTTTTACTTCTATAAAAGTTTTGACTTGAAATTACTTCGATTTCATGCATTTTATGGCGCTCAGCTTTTTTTAATAGTTCCGTATTTACTGTTTTTTGTATTACTTTATGGGATTGGGGGTGATTTGGATTTTGCAATGCGATATGGATTGATTGTTCCTTTTGGATATTCGATTTATATGATGTGGGCAATTTTTTCAGCGATCAAAGTTAAATTTAAAACCAAACAGGCCTCATTGTATTGTTCGGATACTGTGGAGGTGTTTGGGGTGTATTGTGCCGTGTTGCCATGGGCCTGCCTGAGCCTGTTTACCTATTTTAACATCACTCAATGGCTTGAGGTATTACTTACGAATTTTGGTTTTTTGTTTCTTACCGTAATGTTTACGGTTCGATCTGTAGTCAAAGCCAGAATCCAGGAAGAACAAAAACTAACCGGTTTTGCGAGCAGGCAGCATCGCTTTCAAAAGCGATGTGAGAATTTCGGACTCACTCCCAGGGAGAAAAAGATCGCGGAACTGCTTTGCAGTGGTTTGATGTATAAGGAAATTGCCGGACTTGAATTTATATCTGAAAAAACCGTAGATACGCACATAAGACATATTTTTTTTAAAACGGGGGTCAATAAAAAGATTGAACTCATGCAAAAGTTAGGTTTTGCTGATGAGTTTATGCATTCCCATAACCCCTTGTACTCATGAATCCCATATCCGATGCTTCTTTCCATAAGCTCATCCAAATTTTGGAAACTTACTTTGTCTTGAACCACATGTTTAAGTCAACGTTGAGGAGTAGGTTGCAGGAAACTGCCTATAAAAAGGGGAGTAGGATCCTTAATTTTCATGAAAAACAACAGATTGTTTGGTTTATGCTGGAGGGGCTTGCAAGGGAAATCAGGGTAAACACAGAAACCTTTGAGGAGAAAACAATGTGGTTCTGGTCTGAAATGAGCTTTTTATACACGACTCCTGGATTTTTCAGCCAACAACCGTCGGAATGTACCATCGAGATATTAAAGGACTGTAGAATGGTTTTGATGAGTTATAAGGATTGGACCTTGCTTAAGGATGAATTTAAAGAAACCGAAATCGTTACTGAAAAAATCAGAGGAACTTATGATAAACTGAGACAAGAGCATATCGATGATATCAAAAATTTAAATACAGTGGATCGTTATTTGAAACATAAGCAATCCTTACTTCAGTTGTTGGGAGTTACTAAGCTGAAATTTGTTGCCGAATATATGAGTATGTCTGCTGATAGACTTGGCAGACTTAGAAAGAAATATTAAATCACTAATATCTATTCTTGCTTTTTTTCTAAGAGGATTATTTCCCACAACCTGGGTTTTAAAAACTCTGTCTTTCAAATCTTTAATAAGCTAAAAGACACTTTTAGCATCGGCTAGGTGCTAAAATTAGCATTCATAGACTTTGTTTTTTTCCAAATCCGGTTTTGGCCGGATTTTTTTCGGGTATTAACCGCTTTTTTTAACGGTATTCGCCGACTTTATTTTTATGGACAATTCACAACTTAGGGTTGTAGAATTCATATTTATAAAAAAGAAAGGAGTGTGGTGACAAAGAGTATTAAAATTGGTGTGGACCAATGGTCTACTGTGGAGGATTCCACGATTAATAATATTTTAAATGATCAAATCTATTACAATGATAAGGTTAACAGTTATCAAGCGTAATTTGAAGTTAGAGCGTAACAAAGAAAGAATTGCTTTTTTAATAATTCTTGTTTGTTTATTCCTGTTTCTAATTTCTGCGTATAGCAAAATTGAAGATCATGAGAGTTTCAGAAGTGGCTTAACCAATGTTAAGCGAATTGGTTCTTATGCTAACTTGATCTCCTGGGTGGTACCTATCGCTGAAATAGGAGTTTCACTGCTATTCATCATCCCTAAAACTCATAAATGGGGATTATATGGCTTTATTAGTCTAATGATTGTTTTTACGGCTTACATTCTGAGTATGTTGTTGTTAGAAGAAGAGCTGCCTTGCCATTGCAATCTGATCATTGAAAAATTAAGCTGGACGGCACATTTATGGTTTAATATGGGATTTATTGTTCTTGCCTTATGTGCATTATGGCTATTGAATAAACCTAGTTCTTAAAAATTTAAAAAACATGTTATGAATAAGATTAGTTCAAACATCAAAAAAATCGCTTTGAGCCTTCTGGTAGTTGGATTGGCGATTGGATTTAGTGCATTTCAAAGTACAGTAACAACTCCATCTGCAAAATTTGCAATTAGCTATTATGGATGGAATGAAGACTTGCAGCAATATCAAAAATTACCTGGAGCTCCACCAAATTTAAATCCCTGTGAAGAGGTGGGCGTCCAAAAGTGTGCAGTTTACCTTGATTCCGAAGCTGCTAGTCCAGAAATCATCCCTGTTGCTGATTTGGGAGATTATACCTTGACTCCTTATTCAACTTCTGGAACAGGAAGCTATTTTAATTAATTTTAATTGGGGCAGCATTGTTTATGCTGCCCTATTTTTATACCTGACTTACTATTAAAGAAGATGAATTCTTAATTACTGAAACCCCATTTCAACTAACCTGATAAGATCTTTCCGTGAAGCCTCATCTGTAGGAAAGGGAGGCTTTTTCGTGATGAGTTTTCCTTCAGAATTTATCAATAAAAGTGTTGGATAAGAGGTGATATTATAATATTTAATTAGTTGTCTCTCTTTATCAGACAGTAGGTTGATGCTAATTGTATGGGTGTAAACTTCTTCTTTAAGTGATTTTAACCAAATTTCTCGATTTGAATCAATACTCACGGAAATGAACACAACTTTTTTATTGTTTTTAAAGTGGTCAAAAACTGGAGTCATCATTTTGTTTAAAATGGCGCATCCCCTGCAGCCGGTAAACCAAAAGTCCATTAATACCACTTTTCCTTTGAAATCGTTAAGGCGATGAGACCTCCCACTTGAATCTAATAATGAAAAATCATAGGCCTTAGTATTTGGGGTAAATGCAAGCCTAATTTGTTCGAGAATTTCCTGGTACGGTGAGTGTTTTGAAGTCAGAGAATTCCTTTGTTCTAGATATGCATCAGCATCATTGTAACTTTTTGGAAGGTCAATCATCGCCGTTATCAAGAGCTTTTCTCTTGTTAAACCCTTGTAACCGTTAGAAATTCGGTCCAGGAGCAGATTAGCGTCTGTCTTGTTAAATC
This sequence comes from Pedobacter gandavensis, assembly GCF_014172405.1. Classification (GTDB taxonomy): domain Bacteria; phylum Bacteroidota; class Bacteroidia; order Sphingobacteriales; family Sphingobacteriaceae; genus Pedobacter; species Pedobacter gandavensis. The sequence continues at coordinate 77,447 of NZ_WNXC01000001.1, forward strand.
CAGCTTTTTTAAATTCAAGTTCATATTCCATCTTTTCCTTTCTAAATAGAAAGTCCGTAAAATAGGAAGCTTCATTTGCAGCGTCAGAATATCTTATAATCGTATGTTTTAACTTTTGGTTGTAATAGTCAACTGCACGTGCTCCTAAATTAGGCCCAAGAGCCCTGGAAACGGTAATTAGGCTCACGCAACGGTAGTGTTTGAGGCCTAAACATTGAAAATAAAGATAATCGTAGAGTTCCTCGCTCAACTCTTTTTTGTAATGAGCTAAAAGCGCAATTTGCTCTTGGAATTTGTCTTCATACTTGCTAATCTCTGTATCAAAATAAGCCGGGTCAGATTGAGATAGTTCCTTTTTTAAATGTGCCCTATTAGGCACATCAAAAATTTTTGATTGGATATTCATTTTCACCGCATCTGGTCCATAAAATAATAAAGAATCTTTAAAAAATTTGCATTCAAAGACATCGCCTGCCTCAACCCTGTAGATCCGAGTTGGATTTAAATAATATGAACTGATTTTTCCATCCACCGAATAGTTGATTTTTAAGTAGGAGATTTCCGATGGAATTGTTATTTTTCTTTTCATTGTTGGATCAAGATTCGTGAAGTTTACTTCAGATGAGTTGAAAGTAATTTGACTGTTAGAGTAGGTTTGAAATATATCAATTGAGCCACTTAATTTGCTTGATTCATTTGGCTGATCAAATGAGGTAGTTATGGTGATAGCTAATGGATTTTCTGTTTTACTTCCTTGTTGCGCATTGCAGTAGGTAGGGTTGTGAATTGCAAAGAAGGTGATGATTATAAATAGGATCGTTTTCATATTATCTTGGGTTTTGTTGAATTCCACTTAAGGTTATTTCTTGATTAGGGATTGGAAACACATATCTAGGATCGCCTGGAGGAAGTGTGTAAGTCACATTATTTATAGATCTGGTTAAAATGATATTTTCTCCATCCCGATTTAATCGTTTTAAATCCGACCACCTCAAGCTTTTCCATAGGAGTTCTTTTCTGCGCTCATTTAATATCTTTTGGAGTGCATCTGCGGGGGAGGTAGCTGTTAACGGTAAAAAGAGATTAGTTTTATAACGGTTTATTAACAATTGGTTCAGTTTGTCTATTGCAGCTATTGCGTCCCCCTTTCGTGCGAGACATTCAGCTTTAATTAAATAAATTTCATCTGTAGCCAAACCTGTAAAGGGATAGGATCCTGCGCCTACATAACCTCTTTTTATGTTAATTTTACCTAAAGAATTGGTCCGGAAAAAAATGGATTTCCTTAAGTCGTTTTGCTCAAAAAGAAGATAAATTTCTGGATTCACCTCAATATCTAACCGGTTTCCCGTTCCTGAAGTTGCTGAGTAGGCAACTAGATGTGTTGTTTGATAAATCACTTCATCAGCATTATATCCAAAGGGAGTATCGGAGGTTGTACTCACATTGTTATAGTTAATTAATTTGTTATGATAGGTTATGGTGCTATCTGCATATAGTTCTGCATTATTATAATCCCCCATGTATAAGTAGATCCTTGATTTCAGGGCCATTACTGCTGTCTTTGAAGGTCTGTTTTTATTTAAAGGTGGAACAGAAGCGTCAAGTAGTGCTGCGGCAATATTTAGATCATCAAAAATTTGATTAAATGTTTTTTTTAAGGAAGACCTTTTTTCAGAAACATCAACATCAGGTTTTAATCGCAATGGAAGTCCAAGATCTGTATCGGCTGTTTCCGCCCGATAGACTTTACAGAAGTTCCTAGCTAAGTCATAATAAGCATAGGCTCTGACAAAACAAGCCCAGCCCCTAATGATATCACTTTCTTTTTTATCTGCAAAGGAGCTACGGTTAAGGACGTCAAGCACACTGTTTGCATAGAATATTTGGCGGAATGGAAGGTTCCAATCATTGACTTCCTCTCCATCATAAAGTTCTTTACTCCATATGTATCCATTTCTCTGAACGGCATTGGGTAATGCTAGATAGTTACTTGTAGATAGGATCAGGTATTCATCGGCAGAAATCTGTGGTAAACCGCCAGTAGAACTAATTACATCCGAAGCCTCCAGTAAGCTACGGAGTTCAACTAATGTGGTTGGGGTTAGGATATTGGATGAAGGTTTTTTATCCAGGAATTCTTTTTTACAGGCTCCGCATAATAGAATCATGAGAAATAAGCACTGGTATTTGTATATAGATTTCATAATTAGGTATGTTTAAAATGTTGCACTGATTCCAAAAGAAAATGTCATAGGATTAGAAAGACTCCCTAAGGAGGTCCCGGAATTATCAGGGTCGATTCCATAATTATTGGCTTTCCATAAATAGCCGAACTCGGTGATATAGGTGTAGACTTTTAGATTTGAAAAATACTTTGCAAGTGGCATTAACTGCTTAAGATTATATCCAATATTTAGATCCTGGAATCGTATGTTATCTCCTCTTACAACCAAAATGTCTGAATTTGTATAAATGGCGCTCCTCTGAGATATATTTGGATAAACCAGTGCGGGTACATTGGTGAAAGCTTCGTCTCCTGCTTTTTGCCAGCGTAAGTTGTAATCTATATTGCTTTGGAAGCCGTTTGCTCCAAAGATTGAAGCATTATTTAGCGAGATTCTTCTGATGAAATAATTAAGCCGATAAGTGATATTGAAGGAGAGATCCAACTGCTTATAGTTGAATGTATTTCTTATGCTCCCAAAGGTTGTTGGAACAGCGGATCCTATTAGCTTCAGGTTGCTTCGATCTAATGAATTGCTAATACTTGAATATGCTTTGCTTGGATTGTTGTCTAGATATGCAAGTGGATCCCCATCTGAATTAAGTCCAGCCCACTTGTAACCATAAATGCTAAAGTAGGGGTTGCCTTCCACAGGGTTGTTATAGCTTTGGGATATTAGATTGGAATTGGGATTACGGGAAGCAGTATAACGGGTAACCTTATCTTTCACCATACTAAAAAGTAACGTTGTATTCCATTTTAGTGTGCGGTTTATATTAATCGTGTTTATTGTTAAATCCAGTCCTTTGGTTTTTGTATTGGCAAAGTTTCCCTGATAGGTAAGCAAGCCGGTTTGTGGCGCTAAATTTGTTGTTCCAAAAAGGTCTAAACCATATTTAAGATAGGGCTCAAGTGTCCCGGATATGATATTGTTTTTAAAGGCGAAATCTAAACCCAGATTAATCACTTTAACTTTTTCCCATTTTAATGAGGGATTGGGAGGGTTGACAATTAAGCTAAATTGGGAACCGTAAGTATTAGATCCAATAGCTGAAGCTGTTAAATAGGCACTTATGCTTTTGCTCACATTACCTGAATAGCCAAAACTTCCTCTGATTTTCAAAAATGGTATCCAGGAGAGGTTATAAAATTTTTCTTTGCTGATCTCCCATGCAAGTCCTGTAGACCACAGGGGCACACCTTTTTGATTTGGTTTTACCCCAAATATATTAGACTCGTCTTTTCTAGCACTGACCGTGAGTACATATCTATCTTTAAAGGAATAATTTGCATTTGCATAATAAGATATAAATCTGTCCTGAAGGTAACTGGATGTCTGACCAAGGTCTATTCTTAATGTACTGGTTGGATCATAAAATAAGGGATAATCATTTGTAAAATTGATCGATGTGTTTGCGTGGGTGCCGGTTGAAGGATTATAGCCATAGAATTTTTGAGCAAGGTTGTCTGTACGTCCATCTCTTACCTCCAGTCCACCTATCGATGTGATTCTATGGTTACCTGAAAATATTTTGTCAAAGTTGAGCTGAAACCTTCCGTAATTAGCTGCGTATTGAGCTCCGTTATTCGTGAAAATATCTCCATAAGGAACAACTTGCTGTACCGTTCCTGTATTCTTATTGATAGTTGATAAACGATTGATGTAATCTCTGGTGTAATAGGAATCTGCATCATAATTAATTTTTGATACACCGTTTTGTTTTTGGTGTTGATACAAAAAAGTAGCTTTAAAGCCATTAAAGATAGTATAGTTAAGCCCAGCATTAAACGTGTAATTTGTTGTTTTGTATTGAGATTTACTTTGATTTTCATTTAATGGTCGGTAATGCCAATCCAGCAATTTTCCTTTCCCAACAGTATCTACATAGGACAGTCTAAAGAAATTTTTTACAGCAAGTGAATTGCCCTGATCATCAGCTAATCGGTCATAAGGTGATGTTGGAATGTAAGTGTCTCCGGTTTCTGAAGTACTCGAAGTAAAGGAAAGACCAGTACTGATCTCCAGTTTATCCTTTAATAATAGATAGGAACGGTTTGCTGATAGGGTTAACCGATTGTAACTATCTGTTATTTTAGTCATTAGATTCTTATCATATCCAATGGAAACAAAGTACTTATTTTTGATTCCGCCTCCTTTAAGATTTAATGCATATTGCTGGTTTAAACTAGGGCGGTATAAATATTTTAACATTTCATCCCTTACATCATTTTGCTTCAGTTGATTTATCAGCTTTAGCGAATCTGCTGATGACATCTTTTTATTTTTTGCGTGATTAAATATTTCCACGGCCGCTGATATGGCTGAGTAACCATTGTTGATCGTTGTATTGTATCCTCCTTTATCATAAATGAACTTTTCTTGCTCGATCCACTCTGATGCGGAAAACCAAGGCATTTGGTGTAGATTAGGTTTATCGCCTACAGTGATATTGGTATTGAAACTAATCTGTTGTTTAGTGGCGTACTTCCCTTTGTAAGTGGTAATTACAATTACCCCATTGCCAGCACGTGTACCCCAGATTGATGCGGCGGCTGCATCTTTCAATATGTCAATGGTTTTAACATCATTTGGATTAATGTTACTTAGGTCTCCTTCATAAGGAAAGTTATCCAGGATGATTAGTGGTTTATCCTCCCCATTAATGGTACTTCGTCCTCTTATATTTATATCGCTTTGCCCACCCTGAGTTTTATTCCTATTAAACAATAAGCCGCTTGCAATTCCATCCAGTCTTTCTAAGATGTTGGGGCTTATTTTTCGGTTTAATAGGATACTATCTATGACCACAAAGCTACCAGTAACTCTGTCTCTCGAAATATTCTGATATCCAGTACTAACAATGGAAACCTCGGTTAAAGCATTTGCTGATTCTTGGAGAATAATGTTGATATATTTTGCCTTTTTAATATCGAATTGCAGTTCTTTAGTTTGATAGCCCAGGAAACTTACGATCAATGTGCCGGCCTTTACACTTGTTTTTATGGTGAAAACGCCATTTGGATCGGTTGTGGATACCGTAGTTTCTGATTTGATTTTTATAGTTGCACCAGCTAATGGTTTGTCTGATGTACTCGTGACTTGTCCCTTGAGTTCAGTCAATTGTTGTGCAGGTACCTTAACATTTAGGCATAGCACAGCCATTACGAGTAGATATATCGTTTTTTTCATACAGTTTTAGGAATGATAAATGGTTAGGTGTTATCTCCTAGGAGATAATGATTGGAAACTGTATGATGATCAAATAGGGGCTTTGGGTTTAATTGAATAAAGTCGTTCCAGTGGGGTGATTCCACTTAATGTAGCATGTACATTGACAGTTAAGTCCATCTTTTTCAAGATAGAAATGTAAAAGTGAAACTTGGTTTTGTTTAGATTTTGCATAACCCATATTGATTAATATGAGTCTTGTTGGTTGGAGTAAAATAAATGTGGGGGCTACCAACCGTGGCGCTTTATAAAGTTTCTGACGCCTTATGTGACACGGTCGAACAGCAGCCCCCACATCTATTTTCGATACACAAATATAGTGTATCTACTAATAGATATAGGTATTTTCTGCTGTCTTACGTCACGGCGTCAGAATGTGCGACCGCAAGACTCTAATTAGTACTTACTTAACTTTATCAAATATACCTAATTAATTCAAAATAAACAATTAATTGAAGTATTTGAAATGATTTGTCTTTGTCAATTTGATCAATGATTAAATTCGATAAAAAAATAATCGGCACCAATGTAAAGCTTTTAAGAGAGGCTTTAGGTTTGTCTCAGGTTGATTTTTCTCATCTAGTTGAGGTTTCTCCTGGTACAATAACTAACCTTGAATACGGCAGAGCTTCGAATAGTTTAAGCACCTTAGAAAAACTTTTAGTATTCTTTAATATAGAAATGAATGACCTTCTTTATGGAGAAATCTCGATCCCTGCTGATTTTAGAGAATCTTTTATCAATGAACATAAAACGAATAAGGAGCTACTCAATCTTTTACATAAACGCCCTACAATTGTTTATGCAATTAAATTCAAATTGCTAAAATCTAATTTTCTTGACAAGCCAAGAGAAATCGGTGAAGTAAAGGCCTATTTTGAAAAGTTTGGTTGGTCGTTTCTAGGAACTTCTATTTCAAATGCACTAAAGCGGATGCCTGACTCGATTGAAATCAAAAAGCATCAGACGAAGCTTAATACCAATGAATACTCAAGAAAGAAGTATAACGATGGGGAATAATTTTTAATTTCTATAGTTATATAATTTTTGTGTAAGTTTTCTATTAGTGAGAATCATCTATAGTATCCGTAGAGTTCGCGCACGGAGGTCCTAAAATATATTTAAATAGCCTGTAAGGGTTTTCCCTTATTTTATTCAAATCAAGGTTTTCCCTTATTGGGTGCTGTTCTTGTATTGCACATTTTTGAGCCATCATCTCGCCTGACCCCGTGAAAAGTTGTTGCCAGTGAACAGGCAAGTCAGGCTTAATCAATCTACATATCTATGAATGATGGCATGAATGAAAATGCGCTTAGAGCGTTTACAGTTTTAGAGGAGGACTTGAAAATTCTCTCACAATCTAATGGACATCCAACCGCTATTTTGCGTGAGCAGGAGTCACAGGTTATCTCCATTTTAAGGGATTTAAGGATTCTTCATCCTTTTGATGATCCAGTCTTGGAGATCAATTTCCACAAACACTTGTATCCTAGTTTTAGAAGTTTGTTGATTTATTACCAGGAAAAGCATTTGGTTTGTTCGGCGTTACCTCATGAGAATTTGTGTTTGCTTAAAAGGCATTATCAAGGGGAACTTCAACGGATTGCCCGCTTTTTTGATGCTTATGCTTTTCATTACAAGTATTTCATTTTAAAAGGGCAGGAACTTGATGTTTTGTTTTTTACTGAGAATGCAGATCTTCAAAATGTATTGCTCCCAGTTGTTCCAACTCATGAGCCTGCTGGCAGTACGGTAACTGCGGAGTTGTTTGCCAGATTTATGGCTTATGAGCGTTTACGAATAGACTTACTCTCGTTTTTGTATGAACTTGAACCTAAGCCTATCTTATCTAGTACCACGGTAGACAGGTTCGGTAAATTACGGAAACCCTTTAAATGGACCGGTGAAACAATCAATTTGATCGAGGTTGCCCATGCCATTCATTTAAACAAACAGATTAATGAGGGAGAGATTGGCATCGTGGAGTTTTTTGAAGGACTCGGGGAATTTTTCGGGGTAAATCTGGGTGTTCCTAAGAAAGGTTTTGATAATATGAAATCCAGGAAGCGTCTGAGTAGGACACAGTTTCTGGATCTGATGCGTGACTCGGTTATAAAAAAGATGGACGATGAGGATGATTGGGGAAGCGTAAGAGGCCTTTTATAGGCTATTTTTCCCATATGGGAAATGAAGTTTTGTAATCTCTGAACCTTTGCTTTTGTATTCCCGGCACAATGGGGTGCCGGGAAAAGTAAAGGTCTATGATACTACAACATTTTTCATGGCAGGGAGTACTGGTTGTCTTTCTTGTCTTTTCAATTGTATGGTATGCGGCTGTCTTGTTGCTGTTTTACCGAAAGGATTTGTCTGTGTTTTTTAATTCTAAAATTTTGGTGTCCGGTGTACCATTACAACGGTCGACTATAACTGATAAAAAGGTTGAGGTATCTCCTGCGGATATGGAAACGGCTGAGGATAGGGAAGCTGAAATATTGGGTAAGAGTAGACTACCAGAAGGGATGAGCATAATTAGTGCTGATTTGATCAGGTTCTCTGCTCAGGTTGCAGCTGCAAGCCCGGGGTAATTTATCCTTGCTCTTCAATTACCAATTCAAGGTCCTTTATCCACGCTATCTATAATACTTCCTTATGAGTTTTCCTCCATCTTCTAAAAAGAAATTAATGGCCAATTCTTGGCTAATGGCCATCGTGCTTTGTGTCTTTAATGTATTGCAAAGCATGATACTTTACGCTCAAAGTGGTACTGCCGGCATCCAGCAAGCCACCACGGAGGTCAAAAGTTATTTCAATTCTGGGACTAACCTGATGTATGCCATTGGCGCTGTTGTGGGACTAGTAGGTGCAATTAAGGTGTTCAATAAATGGAATGCTGGTGAGCCTGATACTTCGAAAGTGGCTTCTGCCTGGTTTGGTTCCTGTATTTTTCTGGTGGTAGTGGCTACCGTTTTAAAGTCTTTTTTCGGGGTTTAATCATGGCGAGCATCTATAATATCAATAAAGGGGTTTCTAAACCTATTGAATTCCGTGGTCTAAAAGGACAATACATTGCATGGCTCGCGATTGGCCTGGTGTTGTTGCTGATTGCTTTTGCTGTATTGTACCTGCTGGGCCCTGGGCTGGTAGTGATCTTACCAGTTATACTGGGCTTGGGGAGTCTATTATTTTTTACGGTTTTTCGTTTAAGCCATCGGTTTGGTGAGCACGGGTTGATGAAGTTTATGGCAAAACGAGGTTTACCTAAAAGCTTGATCTTTCGTTCCCGTAGGTTATTTACCGGATTAAAAAGTTCAGCTATTCATTTAGATAAGAAGAAATCATGGTAGAAGCAGCAAATATTTTTCCGCTTCACAAAGTGGAACACAATGCGATCATTTCCATGCATGGGGATATCACGATTGCTTACAAGGTGTCTCTACCAGAGATTTTTACTTTATCAGACAGGGACTATGAGAATTATCACCAAAGCTGGGTAAAGGCCATACGGGTATTGTTACCACATACAGTTTTTCATAAATCTGATTGGTTTTTTGAAAGTGCATATCAGGCAGATTATGAAAAGGCTGGGAATGATGTACTATCCAGGAGTAGTGAAACTTTCTTTAATGAGCGGGAATTTATGGAACATGAATGTTTTGTATTTCTAACGATGAAACCATCTGCAAGAAAACTTTCAAGTTCGTCATACAGTAATATTCTTAGGAAATCTATTGTTCCAAAACAAGTGATGACCTCTGGTTTATATGGAGAGTTTTTGGATGCTGCGGGGCAGTTTGAGCGGATATTAACCGATAGTGGTTATGTGACTTTAGAGCAGTTTGATGATGATGCGCTTTCTGGGACAGCAAATCAGCCTGGGATTATTGAACGTTATTTATTCTTATTACCTAAAGACGGGGCTGCCGGAATCCGGGACATTCATATCGATAGGGGAATCAAAATAGGTGATCAGTATGCCGATCTGTACAGCCTTTCTGATACTGCCGATTTGCCAGCTATGGTGGGGAGCAGGATTAATTACGATAAGTATAGCACCGATCGTACCAAGTTTTCTGTTGGTTTTGCTTCACCTCTGGGAGGACTTTTGAACTGTAACCACATATTTAATCAGTATCTATTTATTGAGGATGAGCAGAAGACTTTAAAACGGCTTGAATCTAAGAAACTTCGTTTACAGTCTTTATCTGCTTACTCCCGTGAAAATGCCATTTCAAGAGATAGCGTCAATGATTTTTTGAACGAAGCGATTGCCTTAGGAAGACAACCTGTTAAAGCCCATTTTAACCTTTTGGTTTGGGCAGATGAGGCCTTCAAAATGAAGAAATCCAAGAATCTGGTTAGTGCTGCAATGGCGCAATTGGATGGTGTAGCCAAGTTGGAGACTGATGGAGCTGCACAGATTTGGTTTGCAGGTTTACCGGGAAATCAGGCTGATTTCCCGATGAATGATACTTTTGATACTTTCATTGAGCAGGCCACATGTCTTTTTAACCTGGAAAGTAATTACAGGTCTTCTTTAAGTCCTTTTGGAATTCGTCTTGGGGATCGTTTGACTGGGAAACCGGTACATGTGGATATTTCTGACGAGCCAATGCAACTAGGATGGACTTCCAACCGCTCAAAAATGCTGATCGGTGGTTCTGGATCTGGGAAATCCTTCCTGGTAAACCATATCATGCGCAGTTACCATCAGCAAGGAGCTCACTGTGTGTTGATTGACATTGGTCATAGTTATAAAGGTCTTTGTGAGCTGCTGGGAGGTTATTACTTTACCTATTCTGAAGCTAGCCCAATTCAGTTCAATCCCTTTTTTCTTGCGGAAGGAGAGGCGCTGGATACGGAGAAAAAAGAGAGCATCAAGACTTTACTGTTAGCACTTTGGAAAAAGGATGATGAGCCTTATCGTAGATCAGAATATATAGCGATTTCAAATGCATTGACTGGCTACTATACTTATTTAAGCCAGCACAACGATGTTTTTCCTTGTTTCAATTCCTTTTATGATTACCTGATGAATGAATATTTAAAGGTATTGGAAGATGGTAAGGTTAAAGAAAAGGATTTTGACATCAGCAATTTCCTTTATGTGCTAAATCCATATTACCGTGGGGGAGAATTTGATTATTTGCTCAATGCCTCCCAGAATTTGGATATGCTGCAAGAACGGTTTATTGTCTTTGAGCTGGATAACGTTAAGGATCACCCGATCCTGTTTCCAGTGGTGACACTGGTCATTATGGAGCTCATCATTTCTAAAATGAGGAAGCTGAAAGGGATCCGAAAGGTGGTGCTGATTGAGGAAGCCTGGAAAGCTATAGCTAAAGAAGGAATGGCCGAGTACATCCAGTATTTATACAAAACCATGCGTAAGTTTTATGGAGAACCGATAGTAGTTACACAGGAAATCGAAGACATCATTTCATCACCCATTGTCAAACAAGCCATCATCAACAATTCCGATTGCAAGATCCTGCTGGACCAGAGTAAATATCAGAACAAGTTTGACCTTTTACAGGAGCTTTTAGGTCTGGATGATAAACAGAAAGCGCAGATTTTATCGATGAACAAAGCAAATGATCCATCACGGAAGTACAAGGAAGTCTTTATCGCTTTGGGGCAGCAGCACAGTAAAATTTATAGAACTGAAGTTTCCATGGAAGAGTACCTCTGCTATACCACCGAAGAAAAGGAAAAGGTGATGGTACAGGAGTATGCTCAGAAGTACGGTAGTATGCAAAAGGGGATAATGATGTTGGCTCAGGAGCTCAGGGCTAAAAGCAATAAACATTAAAGAGGTTGTAAATAATCAAGTTTTGGATATGAATATAGTTAAGCTTATGAAACAATATATGGTCATTCTGCCATTAAGTACAATGACGCTATTTGTGGCTTTGCCCAAAGGCGCAACCGCACAGGTAGCTGTCCTGGAAGTAATCCGGGCAGGGGTAAAGAAGGTAATCAAAGCTGTTGATTTAAAGATTCAGCGTCTCCAGAATGAAACCATCTGGCTGCAAAATGCACAGAAGGCTTTGGAGAATCAACTCTCTAAGCTAAAGCTCGGAGAAATCGCAGACTGGACGGAAAAACAGCGTGATTTATATCAGGGCTATTATCAGGAACTCTGGAAAATCAAATCTGCCATCACTTTTTACAAAAGAATTAAGGATCTGACCGGGCGGCAGGTGGCCATCATGGATGAATATAAATGGGCCTGGAACCTGTTCAAAAAAGATAAACATTTTACTTCTGTTGAATTGGACAATATGGAAAAGATTTATGCCGGGATACTGGAGGAGAGTATAAAGAATATTGACCAGGTCCTGCTGGTGGTAAATTCCTTTAAGACTCAGATGTCTGATGCAAAACGGTTGGAGATTATTAATGAGGCAGCTGAAAAAATGGACGTCAATTATACTGATCTCAAACAGTTTAATGGACAAAATATTGGGCTGAGTATCGGGCGCGCTAAATCATTGGATGAGATAGTCACTTTAAAGGAAATCTATGGAATCGAGAACTAAAGTTTATGGGTTGACGTTATTGCTCGCCTTCGGATTGTCTGGTTTTTCAGGGACAGTACTGGGCCAAACCTTTGGAGAGTTTTTTAAGCAAAAGAAGACGCAAAAACGATACTTGTTACAGCAAATTGCCGCGCTACAGTTTTATATCGGGCAGGCTAAAAAGGGCTATGAGTTAGTGGGATCTGGTCTTAATACCATCAAGGATTTCAGTAATGGAGAATTTGGATTGCATCACACTTTTATATCCTCATTAAAGTTGGTTAGTCCCCAAATTTCTGGCCATGTTAAAGTAGCAGATATTATTGCCGATCAAGCTTCGATTCTAAAATCCTTTAACCGGATTAATGGGAATGGTTTATTGACGATGGAAGCTAAGTTGTATGTGCGGCAAGTACAGGCGGGTGTCATTGAGGAATGCTTGAGGGATCTGGAGGAGCTTGTTTTAATTGTGGTTTCTGGAAAAGTAGAAATGACCACTGATCAACGGATCAGTCGGTTGGATAAAGTTTCACTCGCCATGCGGGAGAAGCTGGAGTTTAGCCAGGATTTTTGTCAGGAAGTTTATGCATTAGTTCAGGCCAAGGAAAATGAAATTATATCTATTCAAAAGTTAAAATATCATTATGGGATCATTGAATAAATCTAAACGGCTGTGTGTTTGCTTTGGACTCATGCTGCTATTGGTGAGTGCAACTGTTCACCTGAAGGCACAATCTACCGAGGTGCAGCAACTGCTTCTGAATGTAGAGAAACTAAGCCAGTTGAAAAATATTCTTCAGGACATGAAAAAGGGCTGGACTGTAGTTAGTGGGGGCTACAACCTGATTCGGAACATTTCTAAGGGTAATTTCTCTTTGCATGAGTTTTTCCTCGATGGATTGATGTTAGTCAGTCCGGAAGTAAAAAAATACAGGAGGGTCGCCGACATCATAACCTACCAGAAGAACATCATTACTGAATATAGGGCTGCTTTTATCCGTTTCAGGTCTTCAGGTGCATTTAACGTGGATGAGTTGGAATATTTAGGGAGAGTTTATCAGCAGTTATTTGAGCAAAGCCTGGATCATATCGATGAGCTGTTAATGGTGATCACCTCCTCCAAGCTGCGGATGAGTGATGATGAGCGGCTTCGTGCCATCGACGGGATTTTTGAACGTGTAGAGGATAAACTGATGTTCTTACGAAGCTTTAATACCGAGACTAATTTGTTAGCTGCTCAGCGGGAAATTCAACAGCGCGAGTTGCGCGAGGTGATGAGTTTATATCCTTAAATCTATTTTATGCATACAAGAACGCTTATTTTTTTATTAATGCTGCTGGGAATTTTCGGATTTCCAGCTGGAGTCTATGCCCAGGGAGCTGCAGGTTATTTGGGTGGGTTACAATCGGTATTGGACAAAGTTTATGCGGAGATGATTCCGCTTTGTTCAGACATGATTGGTCTAGGTAGAGCTGTAGCTGGTTTTGGGGCACTATGGTATATTGCCAGCAGAGTTTGGCGACAGATTGCCTCCGCCGAACCCGTGGATGTATATCCTTTGTTGCGTCCTTTTACGCTTGGTCTTGCTATTTTATTGTTTCCTGTACTGCTGAGTGTAATGAATGGGGTGCTGAATGTAACTGTTGCCGGAACATCAGCCATGAAACTGAATTCTGATGCAGCGATAAAGGCTTTGCTGAAAAAGAAAGAATTGGAATTGAAAAAGACTGACAATTGGAAAGCCTATGTGGGCACAGATGGAGGAGGTGATAGGGCAAAATGGTATAAACTCAGTCATCCTAACAAAACTTCTGGAACCGATGAAGGATGGATGGAGAGTATTGGAAATGACATCAAGTTTTGGGCTGATCGGCAGGATTATAAGATGCGACACGGCTTTAAGCAGTTTATTTCTGAGGTGTTGGAATTGCTTTATCAGGCTGCAGCACTTTGTATCAATACGATGCGGACCTTTTTTCTGATTGTTCTTGCCATACTTGGGCCTATTGTTTTAGGTTTATCAGTCTACGATGGTTTGCAGCATACTTTAACGGTTTGGATCGCCAGGTACATCAACATTTTTCTATGGTTACCAATCGCCAATATTTTTGGTGCCATTCTGGGAAAAATCCAGCAGAACATGTTGAAACTTGATATTTCAGAAGTCCAGCAGAGTGGGGATACCTTTTTCTCTAGTACGGATACCGCTTATTTGATATTTATGATCATTGGAATCCTGGGTTATTTCTCTGTGCCAACGGTAGCCAATTACGTAGTACATGCAGGCGGTGGTAACTCGATGTTGAGCAAAGTCAATTCTATGGTAGTGAGCACTGGAGCTGCGGCTATGGGGACGGTGAGCGGAATGGCCGCCTCAAAAGGAAAATCTGGGGGCATGGTTGCCGACAGAAATGGAGATGGCCATCGCAACACTGCCTATGGAATGGCAGAAGGATCCGGTCAGGATTATTTTCGTGATAAGCTCTCGGGCAAATAACTATCATTATTTCATCAAATCCATTTATCATGTTTACACAGTTTAAAAATATTGATACGGCTTTTCAGCACATCAAAAGGTTCAGCATTTATCTGATCCTGGCTAATGTGCTTATCCTTTGTTTTGGCATTTATAAAAGTTATGAGTTTGCCAACAAGGCTCAGAGCAGGATACATATTTTGTATAATGGTAAAGTTCTGGAGGCCATAGCAGCAGACCGGAAATCCAATATCCCTGTTGAATTACGCGACCATATCAAAACCTTTCACCAGTATTTTTTTAGTATGGATCCTGATGAAAAGGCCATACTGTCCAACATGACAAAAGCACTTTATCTGGCGGATGAATCAGCAAAGAGACAATACGACAACCTTAAAGAATCAGGTTATTACAGCAATTTGATTTCAGCGAATATTAGCCAGGAAATTGAAGTGGATAGTATAGCACTTGATTTAAATGCATATCCATATCAGTTTAGGTGTTATGCTACTCAAAAGTTGATCCGATCCAGTAGCACGGTATTGCGGAAACTGGTAACAACAGGGGAGGTCAGGGACTTAAAAAGCCAGACTGATAACAATCCACATGGTTTTCTGATCCAGCGCTGGGAGACGATCAGTAATTTGGATGTACCCTTAAATCTTTAAGGCCATGAGATTCTATAAATCAATTCGCAAAAGCATTATTCCAGTTGGACCTAACTTATTTAAGTCTCGAATTGGGAGGAGAATACATGTCGTTCAACGGAGTATTGCTGACGCTTTGAATCATAAACTGAATGGTCGTTTCAGGAACTATTGGATCTACGCCTTATTGTTGACTCTATTGGCATTCACTGCTTACTGTACCTGCTTGTTGACAAAGGCTTTAATGAATCTTTTTAATCCATTTTAATCATTTACATATGAACTCAAAACAAAAGGTAACAAAGCGGAAGATCCTGCTCTTCCTTCCGCTGATTGTTTTTCCCCTGCTGGGGTTAGGGTATTACCTGTTTTTTATCAGGGATGCCGAAAAGGAAAAGCAATCTGTAAAAAAGGGCATCAATAAGGACCTACCTGATGCTGCATTTACCCGCGAACAGCCACAGGATAAGTATGGTTATTATCAGCAGTCCGACAGGGATTCTGTGAAAATTAAAGATAATGGACTTCAATCTGTAGCTGGGCGATTAGGTTTTAAAGGAATTCAGGAAGATCCTCAGACTTTAGCCATTACCCAGAAGCTGTCTTTACTGGATAGGGAAATGAATAGGAAAGAGGAGCCTCTAGTTTCCCCTATGGTTTTAGGAAGGCCAAAAATGCAACAGGATCCTTTAAAAGGGGATGTTGACCGGTTGGAGGGACTCATGAAATCCATGCAGGAGAATAAAACCGCTGATCCTGAAATGGAGCAGCTGAATGGAATGTTACAAGGGATTTTAGATATACAACATCCTGGCCGTGTTCAACAACGACTGGAGCAGACGAAATCGTTAAAATCCGATAGCTTGTTCAGGGCCATACCAGCCATTATTGCAAATCATCAAAAAGTGGTGCAAGGAGCCACCATTAAGCTTGTTTTACAGGACAGCGTCACTCTTGCTGGCCAACTGTTTTTCAAAGGACATGCGATTTTTGGCATTTGTCAATTGATGAACCAAAGGTTATTGCTAAACATTAAAAATATCAGGCTTGGAACTTCTATTGTTCCCGTTGATCTGACTGTTTACTCGCTTGATGGTATGGAGGGGATTAATGCGCCTGAGGCGGTATTTGGGGATGCAGTCTCTGGGGGTACAGATAATGCCTTGCAGAACATGCAGTTTTTGAATATAGATCAGTCCATTGGCGTGCAAGCTGCTGGCGCTGGGATCAACACTGCGAAAAACCTCTTTTCTAAAAAAGTACGGAGGATAAAGGTCAAGCTGGAAGCAGGTCAGCAGGTGCTGCTACGTAATAATAAATCCAATCAACAGAATTTTAATTAATAAAAACGCGCTATGAATTTAAATAATCTGGAGAATTTGAAACAAGAAATGAAAGCCCTGGGATTTAGTGATAAGCTGCAGGTGCTCATGGAAGAACAAATGAGAAATGATATTCCGCAGTTTCATCTTAATGATAGCATTGCTGCGGATAAGGGACAGGTTGACTTCACTTTGCACTTCAAGCAATCTGGGCAATCGGATTATTACTACCTGAATCGCTATGAGGTGGCTCATAATAAAGGCAAAGGTCTTGAAGAAGGTCAGAAATACATGGTCATTGTAGCTGGAGCGGATGGAAAGAACACAGTCAAGCGAATTGAAAATCTGACCGAGGCGATTGATCATTTCAAATCGCAAAATGGCGCTGCTGAACTTTCTGTTGGAAAGGATCCCCAACATCGAAAAATAATCGCCAATATGGAAAATGGTAAGGTAAACTTTATTAGTAATGAATTTAGAAATACCTATTTCTCTAAACCTGTAACACAGAATATATGGGTGGACAAGGGGAGGGGCTTCACTGCACAGCAATCAGCCAATTTGATTCAGGGAAGGTCGGTTTACCGCGATGATTTAGTAAAGTATAACAGCGGGGAATCTTATAAGGCATGGGTGAAGTTAGATCTGGAGAAGGGTAAAGATGATCGAGGTAATTTTCAAATGCAGCAGTTTATGGATCCCCAGTATGGTTATGATTTAAAACATGTACTGAACGAATACAGAATCAAAGAATTAGATGATCCTTCACAAAGACAAAAATTAGAAGCTGAGCTGAAGAACGGTAATCGTGCGCTAATCTCCACGGTTAAAGACGGGAAGGAGGTCAAGTTGCAACTGGAAGCCGTTCCACGCTATGGAAATCTTAATTTTTTTACAATGGATGGCAAGCTTGAAAAGCGTAATCAGTTTGAGAAAGTTCAGGCCAAAGAAAACACTTTCGATATGAAAGTGGGGCAGTCGAAAGATAAGGAACTTTCAACAGGTCAGGAACTTTCGAGATAAGTGTCTTTGGTTTAACAGTTCATCATTTTTCACATAAATACTTAATTACCATGGAAAAGTTTAAACAGATTAAAATGCTTATCTCTCAAATCGAAGTTGATGCGGATAAATTTTATAACAGAGGAAATTCAGCAGCAGGCACTAGACTTAGAAAAGGAATGTTAGCTTTGAAAGTTCTTGCTAATCAGCAACGTAAGGAAGTCACAGCAATAAAGCATAACAAGTAATTAAATAATAGGGGAAAGGAAATGCATTGATCCAGCATTAACGCATATTGCCTGGGTTATTAAATGTGTTTTTGGGCCATATCCTTTTGGGTATGGCTTTTTTTATGCAGGTAAGAGTTTGAATTTTGGCTCTTTTTATAGTTTGAAATTTAGGTCCATAATGATTTTTAAGAATTAATTATTCAGCGAAGTTCTCCAGCGTGCTGAGCATATGGGTGCGCTGCGCCAAAGTAGTATTCAAAAAATGGGTATCCCTTCGGGAGCCTCCACATTTTTTGAATCTCCACTTTGCCCATAATGCCAGCCGCTGTTGAAAGGCTTCCATAATTAAATCTTTAAAAATCTGAAATTATGGAAACCCTGAAAATTCAAAACGACCTATCAAAAATCGCAGAAATTAAAATAAGTTACCTGCCTAAATTTAAAGCCTATGAAAGACCTCAAATTACCTCCTCAATGGACGGGTACAAAGCACTTTATAATTGCTGGGATAAGAATACAATTGCCCTTCGAGAAGAATTTAAGATTTTGCTGTTGAACTATAACAACAGGGTTCTGGGCTATTTTAACGTAGGAACAGGAGGGGTGTCGGCAGTTGTTGTAGATGCTAAAATGATTTTCGGAGTGGCCTTAAAAGCAAGTGCCAGCGCAATTATCCTTGCACATTGCCATCCTTCGGGTAATCTTGATCCAAGTTCTCAGGATATCACTATCACCAATAAGTTAATTGAAATTGGAAAATATCTTGACCTTAGGGTTTTGGATCATTTGATTCTTACTCCTGATAATGGTTATTATTCTTTTGCAGATGACGGGTTGATTTGATTCAACCCAATCTAAAGCGATAATACTAGAAAGAAGATCTTTTCTAGTATTAAATTTCAATAGGATTTTGATTGCTAATATTTTTAGTAATTTTGTGACGTTATGGGGATTAGTCATTTTGGTCAGCAGAAGGGGAGTTTTACCAGTTTGCTTCCTTTATATAAGGAAGCAATAAGGTGTGGTTTTTGGCTATATAGTAAAGAAACAGGAAAATGGTACACGCCAGAGGAGTTCTATCAGGAATTTAAGAAGGAAGAATATACCAACCATAGAATTACCCTGATATTGGAAAACGTAGTTATCCGGGATCCTATTGGCGGTATTGAGGCTGGTTATAAACAGCTTCATAGACTTAAAGAAAAAAATCGTGTAGTTGAGGAAGGTTTGGAAGCGAAGTTGGAAGCATTTAGTAAAAAGGCTATTTTTTATTACCACAAAAAAATAAGCTAAAAAGAATGGTTTTTTTGATTTATGGTGGTGATTTGTATCCCAAAATTAGGTGTCAATTTCAATGGCGATGAGTATTATTTGGATTTATGTATATCCTGTTTATAACAGAATTAAATAAATCTCTTCCTATTTGTACAACAGACAGCTAGTCAATTGTATGTGAAATTAAGTTGAGGAAAATGAATTTATTAATTTTTGCAATTCTATATATTTATACTGTTTAAGTGGTTTATCTCATTAAATGGAAGTAAATTTGCATGGGAGATGCTGAAAACATATATGTTGTATATAACAGGTATATTATATTATGCATCCAGTTAAAGGAAAGAATATGGCATTAGATCTAAAATTTTTAGAGCAAGAAATACAAGATCAATATCTAAATGATGATAATCCACGTCCATGGATTCTAGGGTTTTCTGGTGGTAAAGATTCCACAATGCTTCTGCAGTTAACATGGTTAGCTATACGTAAGATTGATCCTATTCTTAGAAATAGACATGTGTATGTAGTTTGTAATGATACATTGGTTGAAAATCCTAGAATCGCAAAATTTATCCATATAACATTAGATCATATTCAAAAAGCTGCTGCAGAGGAGGGAATGCCTATTTCAGTTCAACAAACTAATCCACGTTTGGAGGATACGTTTTGGGTAAATTTGTTAGGCAAAGGCTATCCTGCCCCAAATAATACATTTCGTTGGTGTACAGACCGTTTAAAAATAGACCCAACTACACAGTTTATAAAATCTAAAATATCGGAGGTAGGCGAAGCTATTATTCTCTTAGGTACTAGAAGTGATGAAAGTAACAGTAGAGCAAAAAGTATTGAACGTAGTAAAATTCATATAGATAGTGAAAGATTACGTAAGCATGTTTTACCAAATGCATTCGTATTTGCACCTATTAAAGATGTAGAGACAGATGAGCTTTGGACGTATTTATTGCAAGTAAACCCGCCTTGGGGTGGAACACATCGTGATTTGATTACTCTTTATAGGAACGCATCAGGTGGAGATTGCCCTCTAGTTATTGATACTACTACGCCTTCTTGTGGCCAAAGTCGTTTTGGCTGTTGGGTCTGTTCTGTTGTGAAAAGAGATAAATCGATGGAAGCACTCGTAGACAATGGAGAAGAGTGGATGGAGCCTCTAATAGTGTTTAGGGATATGCTTGTTGATTATCGTAATGATAGGAGCTGGAGGCAGATGTGGCGTAGAAATCAAGATCAAGATGCAGCAAATTTAGACAACTGGGGGCCTTATCTGCCTGAAAAACGTGCGTATATGCTTAAGGAGTTATTGAAAGCTCAAAAAGAAGTGCAACAAGAAGACCCAAATTTGATATTGATCAATTATCAGGAATTGGTTGCGGTTCAGGTTACATGGCATAGGGATTCAATATTTGATTATAGTGTTGCCGAAATTTATAATTCAGTATATCATACCGAAATGGCAAAGGAGGAATTTTCGGATGATCAAATTTTTGAAAAGGATTTATTGAAGCAGGTTTGTGATAGTGAAGAAGATTTCAAATTAATTAACGAGCTGTTAGAATTACAAAAAGCCAAAATTATTTTAGTAAACAAGTATGGGATACAAAGCGATTTGGAAAACCATATTGTCAATGATGCCAATAAAAGGATAGTATGTTAATCGATCAAATTAAACTTTACAATTTTAGAGCATACCAAGGGCAGCAAGCTCTATCACTTTCCACAAATCCGGAACAGCATGTAACCATAATTTCTGGACAAAATGGTTTTGGTAAAACTTCGTTATTAACCGCACTGGTGTGGGTTTTATATGGTAAACTGATTGTTGACGTTGATGAACGTTATCGTAAAGAAATTTACGAAAGTGGAGGCTACAATAGATATGCATTTAAGTTGATGAACAGAAGTGCTTTGCAAATGGCTACAGCAAAACATGATCAGTTAAGTGAAACCAAAGAACTTAGCAAGAATACATTAGAACAACGAAAGATAAATACTGAAATAGAGGCCTTATATAGCTTTAGTTGTAGTATAACATTAACCAATATATTTATTCCTCACTTATCTTGTAATGATGTTACAATTACTAGAACGTATAATACTCGTAATGAAAAGGAAGAATTAGAAATTCTAGTTGACGGTAAACTGAATGAACTCACAAAAACTATAGGTCAAGAAATTTTTATCAATGATTTTATATTGCCTAAGGAAATAGCCAAATTCTTTTTCTTCGATGCTGAAAAGATTACAGCATTGGCAGAAGTGAAAAGTATTGACGAAAAACTGTATTTCAGTAAGGCTTATAATGAAGTTCTCGGTATAAAAAAATACACTGATCTTAAGCAAAATCTAGAGAACCTACAGTTACGTATTACAAAGAAGTCTGCTTCTAAAGGTGATTTTAAAAAGATTGAAAATTTACAAGAAAAGCTCTCTCAATTAGAAAGATTAATAGAGGTTAAAAAAGAAAGTCTGGAAAGGAAAGAACAGGAACTAATTATAAAAAAGGCTGACCTAGCTGATGTGCAAGAAAAGTTGATAAGGTCTGGTAGCGCGTTGAGTAATGAAGAATTACAAGAGTATAGAAAAATGCGTATTAATTTGAGCGAAGCCATTGCAAGGAATAAAAATAATTTTGCTGAATTACTCGAATTGGCTCCATTTGCTATGCTGGCAGGTAAAATGAAAAATGTTAATCAACAGATTTCATTAGAAGAAAGACAACAGCATATTAACTTGATCAATAGCTTACTAGAAGAGAAGTATAATGTATTAAAGGATGCTATTTCTTCATTTGATAAAGTTCAGCAAAATAAAATAGATTTATTATTGCAAAAGCATTTAGGTAGGGTAGAGGGTACTAATGAAAGTATTCTTTTAGGATTTACCCAAAATCAAATAAATCAATTCAATGCAGTATATGGTAATTTGCAGAATGCATATGCAAAGCAGTTTAAAACGTTAGTTTCTGAGGGAAAACGCTTACAAAGCAGTTACAATATCACACACAAGAAAGTTCAGGATGCAGATCTAAAATCGGAAGATCCAGTTATACAGGCATTAAAAAATACATTTGATGAAATCAAAACCGATGTAGAGTTATTATCCGATAAGATTGTAAATCTGAAAGTAGATATAGGGATGAGTGAACGAGAAGTAAATACCCTAAGTCGTCTACTTTCTGAACAGACAAAACATATAAAAGTCGAAAAACAAGACCGACAAAAAACCGAAACCGCTGAGCGATTGGTCAAACAACTTGATGCGTTTATTTATCAACTTAAACTAAAAAAGAAAGCATCTTTAGAGAAGAATATTAAGCAGGAATTGAATGCGTTAATGCACAAAAATAATTTTGTTGATTATGTCGAAGTAAAAATTGATGGAGATCTAATAGATATAGACTTGTATGATGCAACTGGCAATACAATTAACAAAGAAAGTCTTTCTAAGGGAGAACAACAGTTATATGCAACAGCATTATTAAAAGCCTTAGTAACTGAATCTAATATCCAGTTTCCTGTTTTCATTGATAGTCCACTACAAAAGTTAGATAAAAAGCATGCTGCTAATATTATAAAAGAATTTTATCCATCGGTTTCTAGTCAAGTGGTACTATTCCCCTTGCTAGAAAAAGAGCTTTCGGAAAGCGAATATAATATGTTACTTCCTAAGATTGGTAAAGCATACTTAATAAAGCAAGAAGCAAATTATGCTTCAACTTTTGCTGATTTATTTCCAACTGATTTATTCCCTCAATTTATAAAAACACAGCAGGCGTATGTTTAGTAGTATTAAGACTTCAAAAACCAATAAAGAGTTAGTGACGCATTTAACTAATAAGCTGAATTTAGGTTCAGAGAATATTATTGCACGTTTGGCATTTAGCTACTCTTTAGCTAAGGAGCATAAATTGGAATTGAACAAAATTGAAGATTCACAAGGGAAGGAGTATAATATTAAGGTGTTATTTGGTAATTATCCAGAAATTTATCTTTCAATTATCGCTTTACATTATAATATTAAAATTGCTGATAAAGATATGCAGAAATATGTTAAAATGCATATAGATGATGGATTAACATTAATTGATCAGGATATTTCTAATAAAAGTTCAATATCAGGAAATGATTTTTTAATTAATGAAATAGAAAAAGGGTTACAACTAGATTCTTCTTCCCAAATATATTAATTACCAGGGTAGTACTCTTCTCTGAATTGCTACCCTGGTACGGTTTATTCTATGTACCCCAATGATTTTCAATATATCCAATCATTTCACTTGGATTTAAAGCAATTGTTGACGCAGCTCTTCTAATATAAAAATCTTCAGTTTTCTTTGATTTATTTTTTACGTATACGGGGCCTTTTTTACTAAATTGAACATCTAGGCGACAGACCAGCTTACCTTCAATTTCTGGAAAAGTAAGTGTAATCAATGAATATGCTGAATTACCAAGGTAGTTTTCTATAAGATTGTCTAGATGCTTTTGAAATTCGTCCATTGGATCCGATTTTTTACCAAATGATCCTAAATCAGTTTCTAAACCTAGAGTCACTTTTGTATCAGAAACACCAATTAATAGGGTGCCCGGTTTTGTATTCATGTATCCTGCTAGTGTTTTTATGCAAGACATCTCCATTTTTTCATCAGGTTGGTTTGTATGTAAGTTAACCCGAAGAGTCGATTTGAATTCCACATTTGGAGATTCTCCTCCTTCAATCAATTTCAACGTTCCTTCAATTGTACCTTCTGTAGCCTCTTGTGGTTCTAACCCAGATTCTGAATCTTCTGGTTGCAAATCTCTAAATGTACTGTTCTCCGCTAATAAATCAATAAATAGATATGGACTGTTTATTAATTGGTTGGAATTGTATTGCTCTTGTAAAAACTCTAAGCCTCCATTAGCATAACCCTCAAAAAAAGAAATGATTAGACCTATTGCTTTGTCCAACTCTTTTTCATTCATCTCTTCCAACTCAGTCCACGTAAAGTTTAATTCATCCGTATGTGTTAGAGCTATCATAAGTAGGAAATCAACTAATGCACCACCACCTTTCCATTTTGCAATTTCTACAAAATCTTTCGATAAGTTATTTCCTGGCAATGGTAAGAAGGATTTTCTCTTTAAGCCTAAAATGAAAGCGTAGATAAACAGTTCATATACTGGGCCGAATTGAGCATACTCAGATTTGGATTGCCCTTTGTTTGCCAAAACATCTATTAGAGGAATACGACTTTTTGCGTACCTCGGCTTTTTCATTAATATTTGTGTCCTGAAATCTTGTGAATTCATTATTTCAACCTTATTTGTTTTGTTTCTAGATCTTTTTGTTCTGCTCCTTCTGGTACTGTATTTAAATACATTGCCTTTACAAAATCCTCTTTGCGTAATTTCCTTCCAAGAGATGTTAGCTTTTGATCGTCATTTCTATCGAATAACTCTTTTACTAATATAACACTTTGCGGAAAAATTTTTGCAGTCGATTCAAAGAAGCCCTCTGTAAAACCCTCGCCAAAAGCAGACAATGGCGCATCTGCTAAAAGAGGATAATTATATTCAGAATTGTTTGCAGTAATAATCGCCATAACAACGGAGAATTTTTTCATTCGTTGAAATCCTTCAGAAGCACCGGAAACAATATTTCCAGCGCGATCAATATAATTGAAGTTTATAGCACCACTTGGTGTTTTTTCAAATTTAAGAACACCTCCTACTAGATCATTACTTTTAATTAGTGATTGAAAATGGTTATTGGCGTGTTCTTCCAATTTTTTAATCATTCGATCATAAACTCTTTCTTTTGCTTTAGTTGTCGCGTTTGCTAGATCTTTTGCAATAGTGAAATTTTCTTGAAATCCTCGTGGAATGTCCTGGACCTTGCTAAGGTTTTCAATCTCTAGTTCGGTATTTTTGACTTTATATTTATAATCGTTTATTTTGGGTAAAATAATGTCGTCTATCTTAGTGCGGGCATTTTCTATTTGACGGATTGCTCCTTTATAATTATTAATTATATCATTTTCATTGGCTTTTGAATCTTCACCAGAAATTAACAGATCTTTTCTTTGATCTTTTAATGATTTTAGTTGTGCACTGAAACGATCTATCTGTTGAATATACTCACCTTCTTTATCTTTAAAACTAGAAATACTCGAAGGAATATTTGAAATTCGATTATAAAAAGGTTGCGCATTAATTTGAATATCTCCAAAGAAATTATTTAAATTATTTTTGACATACTCAACCTCTTTACTCCCTGAACTAGGTCGATTTTTTAAGGCTGTAATATAATTATGTTCTTTACTGTCTCTTCTAGCCGGACGATCACAAACATAGCAATGTTCATGATCTACCATGTTTTGCAAGCTTACTGCGTCCGGTGAATTTACAGGTAAGAAGTGAAAATAATTGTTCGGATTAGCATCTATATTTTTTAGTGCCTTTAACTCAAAATGCTTTGTGGTGTACTCATCCCTCATTTTTCGGAATTTGTCTATATTATTCTCAAATCCCATTGCGATCCATGAAAATTGGCCATCAAACATTCTGTTATTCACTTTATCTAAAAAGTCTTCGAATTCGTCCTTTTTCTCTTTCAGGCGTCTCTGAATTGGTTTGATTTTATCATCTAATTCTCTTCGTTTGTCTGCATTCGCATAAACTTTATCAAGTTCATTTTTTTCTTTTTCAGCTTTGCTATATGTCTCTTCCCATTCTTTTAACTTCTCCTCTTCTTGCTTCAGTAATAATTCGAGCCGTTCCTTCTCATTTATGGCATCATTTAGCCGCTTCGATTGAGCATCATTGGACTTCATTTGATCTTTTAAGTCACTATATGCTTTTTCATTTACATAATTAACGAACTCTTCAAGTTTTTCATATTTTGATATGTCAGTTAAATTCGTTACTGCAGATTCGATACTCTCCTTCTCACTAAAATCAATAATCTTATCAACCTCTTCTCCTTGTAAAAAGGAATACTTTCTAAATGCAGGTAAAATTAAAGAGTCAATTATTTTTATTTTTTCATCTTCATCATATACTGGCTTATATTTTGGTAATACTAGGTCTGTTTTATTTACTTCAAGATCATTTAAAATAAATTGCCAACTGTTTGGGTTTGTAAAGTCTTCGTTCAACTTTATTGCTGTGAAGGATTTAGTGATTTGATATTTCAAACGGTTAGCTTGTGTATACTCTATTTGGATGCCACAATAAACTTTTCCATGAATAGGGGCTTCGAACTTTGCCTTATCGGAAATAATCTTTACAAATGCATTTTTTATTGATTTTTCTATTTTGTCATCTGAATCAAGGACCACATCATTAAATAACCATAAGAATGCATTGAAAAATTTTGATTTTCCAGCTCCATTATCAGCAACAATAATATTTACTCCTTGTTTTAGTTCATAACTATTGTCTTCAAAAGTTCCATAATAGTTGAAAAAATTATTGAATGATATACTGTTAAGAATAGCTGCCATGTTTATGTTTTATGAATAACATTTTTTATAATAGGATAAATTTGCCTTGAGGTTCTATTATTGTCCATTTCAATAATTATTGTAGCCATTACTTCAATGATTTTTTTTGATTGACGTTCTCCACCACATCGGATTTTTTCAATATCAGATGATTTTAGGTCATATTTTTCCATTAATTCTGGGTCTGAAAGTATTTCTCTCAACATTTCGTCTCTTTTACTCATAATTCGTTAATTATTTCATTCAAATTAAGTTCATATTTTTTGCATACTTCCTCGAGGTTCTCCTTTGTATCGTAATAGTTCATAGATAAACTAGCGAAATAAGCGACACGTTGTAACTCATTTTTCACAAGTTTTTTTTCCATGCTGAATAATTCAGACTTGGATATGATTTGACTCGGTACTACAACCATGTCATAAATAGTGGCAAATGCTTTTTCGATATGTTTGCGTAACAGTCTTCCTCTTCGCTGTATAAATTGTCGGGGATTACCAGTGCTCGAGCAAAATATCCCTACTTCTGCGCGAGGTACATCTATACCCTCATCTAGCATTTTCATAGCGAATAACATTTCTATTTTACCCTCAGAAAAGCCTCGAAGAATATCAGCTAAATCACTATCATCAGTAGTATATGAATTCATTTTTATACCAGGAATAGTATTTGCGCCAATTAATAGAAATTGATCTAATAATTTTTCTCCTTGGCCATTTTCAGTATAAACGTAACCTTCAGGAACATAGGTGAAAATGTAATGTAGTTTATTTTGCTTTTCCAGTTCTCTTAAAATGATCTTAAAGGTCAAAAGTTTATTATGAGCTTTATGGATAAGATTTTTTCGTTTTAAAAGTAATATTTCAACTATAGGGTCTTTTTTGAATTCACCCTTTTCAAAATCAAAAAACTTTAATAGTTTTTTAGATATCTCTATGTATTTTTCGGTTTCTTCTGCTGTTAATTCTACGATTAGGGGGAAATATTTATATTCTGTTAAAAAGCCATCATTTAGAGCTTTTTCCATGGAGAATTCATAACAATATGATGGTTTATCATTGAAGAACATATTTAGAGCATCTGTTCCCTCTGGATCATAAACTCTTTTTGGAGTTGCAGATAAACCAATTCTTTTTTTTACCTGTATATTTGGTAGTAATTTTCTTATTGATTCTGCACCAATATTGTGCGCTTCATCGGCAATTAAAGTGAGATCTTGTTGGATTTTAATAAAGTATTTTTGAAAGCGATCGGTTACAAAACTACCGTAGGTAGCAATTAAAATATAATTCTCCTTCTTTTTCCAAAGTCTATTACTTACAATAGAACCAAGAGTAGGTTCCCAGTTATACCCACCACCAATTTTTACTATACCCTTAAAATTAAACTGTTTTGCTTCTTTTTCCCATTGGTTAAGAAGTGCTATTGATGGAACTAGAATAATGATTTTATATTCTCCGGATATCTTATATTCATTTAGAATACAATTTAATGATGTGATGGTTTTTCCTGTTCCAGTTGCCATCGCAAAAACACCACTATAATCATTTTTCTTCCAATTATTGTATGCTTCTATTTGATATGGACGAGCCCCATTAGGATAGGGGAACCTAGGTTCATTAGCCATTTTTTCTATTTCAAATTCCAAATAACTAATGTGCGAGGCCAGTTGCTCTTCCTTTAAAAACAGATTTTTCTTTTTGATCAAATCAGCTTCTTCAATTAGGAGTTCCTCAATAGTTTCATGTCCTGTAAACTCATTTTTAATAGCAACAGTAATGTCGGTCGCATCAAGATATTCTAAATGCTCAGCTTTTCCATTAAATATATTATCAAAATAAGCCTGGTCTTCTTTTGTTTTATGTAATGATCCTTCACTATCGCTTGATAAAAAGCAGTTTAAGCTTTCAGCATTTTCTAAAAGACCAAATGCTGTGAAATTACAAGAGGCTTGAAAAGATATAGCATGATTTTCATCTGTGAAAACACCTGATTTATAATGAGCAATCCCTTTTGATTTTGGTTTTACAATTTTAATGTCAATACATTCATTAGCAATAAGATAAGCTATACATTTAAAAAAGTGACATCCATATTCATCTAGACTAGCTTTTAGATTTTTAATATCGGTCAAGTCCAAAGGTATTTGTATATCCTTGTTCTTACCTGATATAATAGCCTCTTTGTCTTTTTCTGAGAGGATATGGTTAGCTACAATACGCATTTTACCTCCTTTGTAGATAAATTGTGCAAAACCAAGTGACAATACATTGATGGCAGCTGAACTGAAATACCCTAATAACAAATCAAATTGTTTAGCGTTCGACAAACAATCTAAATAGAATTTTAAAGGCTCATGATCTGAACCGGTTCTATAGCTTTTGCTTTTAGGAAATTTTATTTGGTTTAGCATGTATTATAGAATAACTCTTTTTAATAATCGTTGATATTCGTCTTGATCTTCTGATTTTTTTATTTCATCTATATTTTTTAGACTGAGAGCCATCAACATAATGTTTGCCATACGTGATTTACCTACATAAGAGGAAACTCTAAAATAAGGATCAGAAAAATCAATATGTATCAGTTTTTGTAGTAAGCTGTCAAAGTATTCTTCTTTTATGTTTATCTCTCCATCTTTTACTTGATTTTGAAGTTCATTTAATAAAACAATAAATAGAGCTTTAAATCCAATGTTTTTATATATAAATGAATTTTCTGTAGCTATTGAAAAAAGCACTGTGTTGACACTTTTGAAGAAATTCTCTACAGTTTTTTCTACAACTATGTCGTTATTGTTAAGGTAGAATAAACGAAGTGGGGAGTTATCTTTTATCTTGTTTAATAATTCCCTATTTCTAATCTTTACATCAACTTTTGCTAAGATATCTTGATCTCTTTTAGGTTGTATAGAAATTAAAGAAACTATGCCTTCAACCATAGTTGAGGTTGAAACCTCCCAACTTGAAGATGATATATTTACTATTTCATTATCAATTTTAGGTGTTATTTTAATTTTTTTGTAAAAAAGAGTTCCTCGATTAAAGTTCAAACTCCTTGTTATGTATACTGATAGTTTTTCTGGAGACCAGGATGTGCGTTCTTCGACATCTAAATTAAAACCATATAGGTTATAAGTTAGGTTTTTACTGACAGGACTTTGGTTACTGTTTATATTCGCAAAAATATAAGCTTGATAAGAGACTGGAAGGTCAAAATAAATTGAACAAACCAATTCCATATCTAACCTATCCATATTTTCAATATATCTGAAGCCATCTAAACGGTGTTGACCATCTATAATGGAAGCAATTTTTTGGTGGGTAGGGATGGTTATAGCATATATATTCTCAGATTCTCTCTCAAAACTCCATCTAAGAGCCTCATCTTCTATTTCACGTCCTTCACTGTCATAATTTGCTGCAAGTATTATAGAATTGGGGAATGTAGACTCTACTGAATCAATAAATGTACCAATAGATTTAGACTTTGGAAGTTTAATAGCACGTTGATTTCCTATAAACGTAGTTTTTTCTTCGTATTCTTCTTTAATACGAAATTCTGATGAAAAAGTAATTTTTAGGAGATCTTCTGCCTTTACCTTACAAATAAAGAAATCTCCTAATGGTTGTGTCACTAAAATAGCTTTAACTTTCAAAAAATGCTCCATAAGTCTACATTATTACTTTAATTCCATTTGCATCTGGGTATTCTCCATCTAAATCATCCAGATTTCCCTCTTCTTTAGAGGGAATTATTGTTTCAAACATCTCTTTCCCTAATGGTTCAAAGTTTGCTTCACTATTGTTTGATGGTTTATCATATTTAATATCCATTGAGTTGGCAATCCACCATATAAAAAAAGAGAACAATGTAGAGTAAAAAGCAAAATTTAACGTTTGATTTCCTAATATTTGAGAATGTATAGCAAATATTGACATTGCTCCAATAATTAAGCAAGATACTGCAGGCATCCTTAGTGTCCTAGCTTCTAGTTCATTGGGGTGTTTATTTAAAATGAGATCTGCAGAGCTAGTTGCTATTATGGTAATGAAATAAGTAGATAAAGATTTTGCAAATTCTAATTCTACAAGCTTTAATCCAGTCAGTGACATGTTTGAACTTACAGCCTTATAATACTTAATAGCTGAAGGAAAAACACCTAATCCTCCTACTATTAAAATAACGAATAAAAAGTATAATATAAAATCTACTTTCTTAAAACCACAAAAGAATCTTTTAAAAAGTGCTTTAAATAATATTATCCATTCTTGGAAATAATTACAAAAAAAATATTTACCGTCAATAAATCTGGTTTTAATCCAAATCTTAACTTTCGAAATTCTTTTAGTTTTCGTCATATACTCTTTTATGTTTTTTCAGACCCCCCTTAAATATTTGAACACTTATGAGCTGTCACCTCCCCAAAGTTTTTCCTTTTCTGTATCAAATTTTTAATCTTATAAGGAACGTCGTCTAGTAATGCTATCTTTTTAATTGGCGTTTTCTATATACCCATGAAAGTTAGTTGTTTATGTGATTTATAAACTTTCCTTCTTCCGTTCAAAAGACTTATTTAATCCAATCTCTTGGACTAAATAAGTCTTTTATATCTACTTTTAAATATTCAACAATTTTATTTAATGTTGCTACAGCTGGCTGGTGCTTATTATTGACTCATCTTGAAACTGTACCTTTTTTAACTTTTAATTATTTAACTAAGCCATTAAACTCAAATTCCGCATGAAAGCAATCTTGTTCTCCATATCTATTAAATTTGTGATGTTAATAGCTATGACTTCATTTGTCTTTTGTGAAACCCATTTTTCTAGGTGGTTCTTGACGTTGTTGATTCAAAGGCTATTGTCATTTGCTTAAACTCTCATTTAAGAATATCTTTTATTCCCCATCGTAATGAAGCTAGGGATTCACGTAAATAGGCCATCAAGAAACTAAGTGTGAAAAGAGCGCACATTTATTTCATAGGTATTTTTTGTTTGTTCCCAGCCCTTACAAAGCTTTTTGGCTTTTACAAGCTTCACTAAAATGGGTTATCGTAAATCCAAGGTAACATGTTTTTTATGATAAAGCAAATGATTTAAATTGTCCATTGCATGTACATGCGGTAAGGGTTGATACTTAGCTGGTTTTGTTTTATTAATTAATATTGCCCTCAAGTCAGTATGCATAGCTGAAATGTGCTTGAGTTTGGCTTTAATAATTTGACCTATTTTTCATTCGATGCTCTAGTGATAAATGAAATTAATTTCGGCTGTCCTAATTAATACTACTACGATTAATTCAGCTAGTTGGTGATCGAAAAGCTAGTTTGTGTCCTGGTTAATAATGATTTAAGTCATTAATTTTTATTTTCTAAAACAAGGTCAATTGCGTTTGTATAAACGGGTAGGACTTCTTTTTCAACACAGAAATTTCTTTCAATCATAAGGTTTACAATAGCAGAACCGTCTATTAGTACAATTGGAACGGCCACATTGTGAAAAGATGCAGATTTCGCATCACTTGAAAAACGAGATGTAGTGAACAAGATACCTTGCTGATATTTACCTTGGATGTCACCTCTAAACTGACTTATTTTAGGTCGTCCGATAGTGGTGTTGGTATAACGCTTACACTCAAAAGCTACCTTCATGAATGCCAGTCCGATTTTTAATTCTCCAAATCCGTCGATTCCGCCATCTTTACTTCGACTGGTGATTTTCAGATATTTAAAGCCAAATACATGCAGTAATCTTTTACAGAATTCCTCAAAACTGTAGGGGTCAAGGAGTGTAAGTTGCACTAAAAGAGATTTTTTAAATTCCAATATTTATTTATCATGTAGTAATTTGATCTCATCATAGAGATTGGTATTCTTTGTAATAGGTCTTATCTTTTCTGAAACAGACCGTTCATAAGATATCCCTTTTAACCAATATAACCCGTCTTGCAGAAATATGAACAGTTTTGTTTTATGTGCAGTAGGGAAGTCAAGGTTTTCACTGTGTCTCCTAAGTTGCGTACGAACGATGTTCTGGCTTTGCCGCATTGAACCGGTATAAATCATCCTCAATAATCCTTCTGAAAATATTGCCTACTCGTTGAGGTTGGCCTTCTCGTTGGAGTCTATTGCTGCATTTATTGTTTTTTGAGGCATATTTAATTGCTAATGGTTAACATCTAAGTTAATAAATAAGGTCTTGATATTTACTTAGATATTCATATCTAAGACCCAGGAATAAATTTTCAAAACCCCTCATGATCAATACTGGCATGGTATGGGAAATGGAGTACATACTTTCCAAAATCTTCTTTATGGTAATCGATTTTGAATTCAGAAGACGCTATCTTCCAATCAAGTGGAGTCGCAATGAAATCGATAATTTCTTTTGTGCTCAAATTTCGATTTTTGGCATAACTTTTAATTTCTATAACCTGTCCTTTTTGTGAAGTATACCTGACCTCAGCCCCGTTAACTAACTGCATCAATGCCGCAGTACTCATGATAGTGACTCCATCATATTTCCATCCATTGAAAATATGATCATTCGTCATCACTACAGATTGAATGAATTTAATTTCATCAAGCTCTACTTTGGAAAAATTCGTACTCAAAACACTTTTTTTGCTCATTATATTTAATTCAGACTTTTTAACTTGAGCAACCCCGTGAATTAATTTCTGCCTGAATTTCCACTGGTCATAATTGTGAGTTCCGGCTCCATAATGAACTTTAAGTTGCACCAAAAGTAGTAGGTCTTGGCGCTTTGCTATGATATCAATGTCAGTTAGTATTTCACCATTTTCTTTAATTTTCACTCCTTGAACAGCTTTTTCCCACCCATCACCAAGTAATATTCCGGCGATGTAGTCTTCCCAGGCCTTGCCGATTTGATCTGCAATTTTTCCCCCTCGCATCAGATTTGTCCGTACCCGTTGCGGCCAACCTTGATCTGCGATATAAACTAAAGAATAAATCTTACCAGAATGATCACGTATACATGGCATTTTAAACAATTCCAAATGTTGACGTATCGGCAATTCTGTTAGGTAATCAGCAATTTTACTGATCAGGAAATGATCTCCGACCTTCGTCCGGCTAATCAATTTCTCTATCAAAGTTTCTGGAATTTCAGGGCAGGTCAGTTGATATGAGGTAGAGGCCCTTTCACTTAATGATCTGGCTGCATATACAAAGCATGCAATAGTTATAGCGGTATAATAATGGGATACCACGTCTATGTTTTTTCTGTTTAATCCAAACAACAATTCATCTTCGGCATCCAGCTCATCGAGCTGTCTAATAAAATCGGCCTTTAATTGATCAAATTTTTGTGTGCCGGAGACAAATATACCCAATGCATCTTGGTAATAATCCCAAGCTACTTCAAGGATAGATAAACAATAAGGTTCTAAAAATTGAGCAAGCCATCTTTGTTTTTTTCGTCCTAACAGATGCGCAATCATGATTCTTCGTACACCTAGCTGACGCGCCTTTTCAAGTTCTACATCAATCATTGAAAATTTAAATTCAAAACCAGCATCGATTACTGCAGCGCTGTTCACTATCCATTCTCCACAGGCTATCTTGTCGAGCGCATAGTAAAAACTGTTGATGTTACTGGAAATCCTAATGGCTTCCATAAATAAAATTTCATCTTCGTCTCGAATCGTATTGTAAACTAACGGACTAATGACCTCACTTTTATGATGCGCATAAAAATTGATGAGTCTGGTGACTGCAAATAGGGTATCGGCAATGGCTCCTCTAATTTGATTATGAGCTAAAGAATGTAGTTCGCTTTTTACTTCTGAGGTCATTTCATCAGTAGTTTGTTTACTCAGTTCTTCATACATTTGCGAAAATAACCCATCAAATGCTGTTCCCAAAGGTTTAATCAAAGGATATAAAAAGCTTTTCAAATTTCTATTTAGATAAGGGGATAGAAGTTGTATCAGTCCCTGGTTATAACGCATGGTAGCTTCAAAAAAAGCTTCGAGAAAACATACATAGTTTTCCTCAAGGCGAATCAATTCCGGATCTGTACTCAGTCTTCTAATATTTTCTAGATAGCAAAAAAATAAATCCTTTGGTAGATTGGGACTGGATAGTAGCCCTTGATTTTTAAATTGGTGAAGATCCTGGATATCCGTTGACTCATTCAAATAACCAATGCTTGAAGAAAAGACCTGATCACTTAGGTCTTTTCTCAATGCACTAAAAATGGAACTTGGATAATTATTTTTCTTCATGACTTAATTCATTTGGATTGCATGTCAATATCATTGTTAATAATTAGTAAGTTCCGATTGGAAATGCATGTCAATGGCATTATAACTTTCGCGAACAACGTATTTCTTCTGCGCCTGGGCATAAATATTTACTAACTGATGCTGATTGGTGAAGGTGTTTTTTTCAATATGCTGCTTCTCAGAAAAGATTTTTTGTTCAATATGTTCCGAATTGACGGTGATGCTGTCCAGATCAATGTTCATTTGATCGCGTAAGATCGATTCCAAACTGCCTGGTGAATTCCTATTGATTTGCTGCAGATTATGGATTCCTTCAGTCTGGTGATCTGGATAAAGGATGATTAGGTAATCTTTCGCCCGGCTGATGGCTACATTAATCAGGAATTTCTTATGAATAAAAGCGTTGTAGTTCGGATGAGAGATTTTGTGATTTGGTGGATTGACGATGAAAAATACCATATCACATTCATCTCCTTGAAATCCGTGTACCGTGTCGATAATAACTGTCAGATGATTTCCAAAATCTAAAGATTCAATCATCTTATTAACCAGTGTTGCTTGAGATCGGTACGGACATACAATGCCTACTGTCCAGGGTTCATTTTTGTTAATATGTTTTTCCAGGTACTTTACTATTTCGTAAGTTAAAATTGCCGAATAAAGTTGATATGGGCTTTTAGCCAGTCTAGCAGGCTTATATACAGAATCTTCATCATTTACTGGGAAGCGTAGTAATGTTATAGGTTTAATACCCAAGTCTATGAACGCTTTTGGAAGTGGCCTGGAGCATGGTCGGCCATCTTTGAAATTTGCTCTGGCATGTTCGAGTTGATCATGGTAACTGAATTTCCCAAACAGTGACCCAATTTGCTCAACACTCCGGTATTGGACCTTTAAGTTTTCAACCTTATTGCCATAGATTGGAATCTTCGATTGTTCCTCCTCATTGAAACTTTCTAATCCAATCATTGTATAGATATTCTCCTCTTTATTGAAGCCTTCTACTATATCTTCCTCAGAAAGGTCTACAACTGGTGGAATTTGCAAGGGATCTCCGCTGATCCAATAAATGGTTTTAGTATGTTCATGTCTAGAGTTGCATTGATGTAGTGCGTAGATGATATAAGACAAAGGGATCATTGAACATTCATCAAAAATTACATAATCCCAATGTACCTCTGCGATTCTAGCCATCCCACCAACATTGTCAATGAGAAACTCTTCATAGGGGAGACGGTGGATCGTGGTGGCAAGGACACAACTGTTATATAGGTCGTGCCTGAAGGTGTTGGAATCATACAATACTTTTGCATCATTTATGATTTTTGAAAAGCTTGATCCATATCGAACCAGCCAGCCAGAATCTGTGGTGCTCTGCAGGATTCTCTCTACAAGTACGTCTGCGGCTTTATTCGTAGGAGTGAGTATTAGTATTTTTTTACCTGGATTTTGATCCATAATCTTTATGACCCGTTTGGCGATAGTAGTTGTTTTTCCTGTTCCCGGAGGCCCAAAAATGAAGTTTATATTGGGAGATAAGCCTTCCTTTAAGTTGTAATTCTCTTCCCACTGATTGACAATTGCCATCCGCTTAAAAGCCGCTAAAAGTCTACCTAATAGATCTACTGACCTAGAGAAACGTAGGACTATTCTTTTTATTTTGGTAAAGTCAATATTTTCCATCTGACTGGTCCTAGTAACCATGGCTAGAACAACCTGGCCCTTTTTGGAAACATCCTGGATGTCAATTTCAGTTTCTTTACCGTTTTGGTAGATAACGGTAGCTGTAAAATTTGTACAGTATTCAATGGTTGGCGTTACTGTTCGGTTAGGATCTTTCAGGCGAATAAGTTTTTCGGATCCGGGTTCTCGGTCTGCTGCGAAGAACTGAATTTCTTTTTCTGGGGCAAATCTGTCTGCACTACTATCTTGAAGAGTTTGTAATTCTATAAAATCCCGGAACCATTTATAACTATAAGTGTTTAGTAATAGGCTTGTCCTGAGTTCATTTCGGTGTGCGATGGCCTCTAGTTCATTCCTTCTTTCTGCGATCTGTATTAAGGTATTTTCATCCAAATTCTGGTTATTCAAGATGTCCATAATCCTCATATTGTGCTGGGTGAATAATTCTTCCAATTTATCAATCACAATTACCGACAAACATTGATGGAGCCTTAGTTTCTCAATGTGGGATGCAAAACTGAATTTTCTAGGGCAATAAATTTTTGTATAGGCGATATGATATTCATCGGACAAAATAGTTTTGATCTGTTGCTCATTGATATATAAATCGTCGTAACGTCCGTTAAAATAAAACAGCTTGGTTTCAGGGTAGTGTTTTTGCCATTCCACATAGAAAGGATCAGACCATTCCTGCGCGTTGATCAGCTCTTGTTCGTTTGTAATCCGTTCAATTTCGATTTCTTTCATCTCATCTTTAAACGTTGGGCATTCTCCCCAAAAAGTTGCATCGTATACTTTAACCTCCGCTATATTTAGCAATTCCTGTAGGCTAATGGGGTAGCCCTGGAGTAGATTTTGGCTATGCCTGTCATAATAATAAATCTCGGAATTTACTGGCCAAAAACAATAAGATCCGTCAATTTTAGGATTGATGGGAACAGGTATCTCCTTTGGTATGTTTTGAATACAAAGTTTGATTATCGTTCTTAAAATGTGATAATTGGCCGCCTGTGGATGCAGAATGAAATTTTCATGCTGACTGACTAAAAGTTTAAGAGTATTGGCGAGCAGTTGAGGATGGATCAGTTCGATCTGTTCCAATTGATTTAAGTTTTCTGGTTCCTCAATTAATGCGGATCTTAATTTGTTGATAGCTGACCAACCAAAATTCACTCCCAAAGCTGCCAATAGTTCACGTTTTTGCTTTTGTATTGCAACATCGCTTTCACGAACGTTCCATTTGTAAACATGATCTGGGAGTAGTTCGTCCGTTTTCCATGCAAATTTTGTAGCCACTTTTAAACTGGGATCAAATCCTAAAATATCTACCCATGAAGGACTTGCTTTTAGTGTACCAAAGAGGCGTCCTTGTTTGAGCAAGAATTCCAGCAGTGATATTTGCTGATCGGTAGATAGGTCAATAGATAATTTTGGGCCTAAAAGAATACTATTTTCAATTACCGGTTGAAGAAAAAGGCTAACATTTCGTGCTTTGAAAAATGCTTGATAAGACCCTAATTTTAAAAGCTCTCGCAGATTATGGTAACGCTGATCAATATATACTCCTGGTTCAAATAAGTCAAATGCCTCAAATGAGATTGCAAAAGAACCTTCAAGTACTATCGGTTCGGCCTGAGAATAGAGGCAGTAGTCACTTAAATCAAGTTCCGATTCTTCAAATTTTGAATAAAGTAGAACAAAAGCTACTTGTTCAGCGTTTGCCAGATAGCCGGTAGTGTTGTGTACTTGGTTTAGTTTGGAAATTATATCCGATTTATCTGGGCTTTGACGAACCTCAAAGAGGTAATTCAACCGAGCCGTATCATACTGGTATCTTTGATGAAGTTCTTTAATGATTCTTTCCACATATTTTGAGTTGCCGGTTTCCTCACTTTCGAACATGTCGGATACTTTAACTACATATTCATTAGAGTCTCCAAAGTAGACAGAATCTCCTCCTAAGTTAATGGAATCGTTAAGATTAAAGGAGTTACCCCCTGAAGTCACCTCCACTAAATCTTTTAGAATTGTTCTCGGTCGGTCTTCCTGAGCATCAAAAGTGAGTGAGATTTTTACTGCATTCGCCAGTTTACTTATGCCTAGCATGGTATCAATATCTAGGTGAATTCTCCTAAATTTACTTAAGTAGTTAATTTTTACTTCATCATCTTCAGATTTGATAACTTCTGATAATGATGTGTTTAATTCACTTTCTTCCCCATCCCATGCTTCAATCAAATAATTGGCCAAGTCACTTTCACTCCAGGCGATTAGTGGCTTTAATTCAATGATGTCTGGAGCAATTGACAATTCGGGATGAAAATTGCTAATGTGCAATTTTAGCTGTGCATTGTTTCCACACCATACTGTTTGCTGACTTTCCTTGTTTTGATTCAGCATAAAGATTTTGCCTGTCTGTAAAATTTGTACTCTTTCAAAAAGGTCAATGTTTGCTATATGGCAAGCCTTAGCCAGAAGCTGTACTTCTTCTAGCATGAGTTGGTGTCTTCCCGTTAGGGTTTGATTTGAATAGTCAGAGAGGTTAAGTGTAAATGGGGAAAGTTTCAAATAAGGAAGCGCTTCGTGTTCTGGAAGCTCATTGCCAAAAATTCGTTTCCATAATTTTGTAAGCTGGACATATTCGTCTTTTGGCATTTTTTTCCATTCGGACTGATAAAATATTTGTACTGAAGCTGGAACAAAAGTATTTTCTAAAGGAATAAAGACATTTCCGGAAAGAGATTGACTTTGTTTAGTCTCTTCCTGGTAGCTGGTTATATCCTCAAAAAAAGAACGCATGTCATTACGGATCAGTTTTTTTTGGTCGGTAATTAGTTTGCCCCACAAGGGGATGACTACTCCAGTAAATGATTTATTGGTTGTATCTACCATATAGCGATGGAGATAATCTTTATCTTCTGCAATGGAAATAACGAGTGGGGATTGCCAGGGTTTAAATGGGTTGATCAGTAGTTGTTCCAGTGCGATGATGTCACCTTGGCGATTAGCAAATAGCCTCAATACACCCATCCGTTGGTTACGCTCTGCTTCGGTTTCCTTATCCTTAGCTTGTTCGAGCACTTTACAAATTGCGTGCTTTTCATCGGGACTAAATCTAGTCTTCTCAAATTTCAAACTTAAAAATTGATTAAGAACTCTATAGTCATTATAGTCTATGGATTGTCGTTTACGTATGAAATCTTGGATGTTTGAATATGCTGAAAGTGAGGTCTTAGTAGTAATGAAACCTGCTTTTTGTAGATATGGTAATATGCTTTCAATTTCTGTTAATAGCAATAAGTAAGTATTATCGCTATTGTCTGTTCTTAGGGTATTGATGCTTTTAAAGCAACCGTCTTGGAAATCAAATAAATCCAAGTCATGAAAATTTTCTTTAAAAATATCCGTCTGTACACTTGAACCCGTGATCCTGGGAATAAATTCATTAATCTCCAACATCAGGGTTTGACGGATAGCTGGATCAACTAGCAGGATTTGGTTTATTTTTGCGGAAGCACCAGCAGTAAACAATAGGTCAAGGACGTTAAATGCTTCAATATGAAGTATTTCTTTTACCTGATCACTGAGTACTTCATCATCGCCCCAATAAAACCAATCTAGATCCATACCAAATAGTGTGGTGTCAAGATTCAACTGTGTTTTCTTTATGCGGACGTTATCTAAGTTGGTAGCCATCTTGTAGCCACCGTTAGTAGTGTCGAGCACCGGAACATTGCTTTTTAGATAACGGTGCAGTTGTTTCACTAATGGAGTATTGATCCATTTGCGGTCATGGTCTTCGCTTTCTGCAGAAAGAATCAAAACTGGGTAAAGAGTTAAGAATTTTTTACGCTCATCTGAGGCTGATGATTGCGACCAAATTGTCATTTTCTCTATAATACGTTTTGCAAAGACTTCCAACAAGCGCTCATTGAGCGGATCGGCATGCAAAGAGGTTCTAGCTGACTTTTTATAAAACGCATTAGAGTGAAGTATAAACTTGAGCTTGTGTTTTTCTTCACTAAGAGGAAAGAAAAGGTAGAAGTTGGGTACATTGTCAATTAGCTCGATAGCATTTTGGTAGTCTGTATAACCCATCAGCAGTTGTATGTCGGAATCCTTATCTGCTGTGGCTTTTTGGTCATCAGTTAGATCTCCTTCTTTGCCGAATCTAATAAAATTGTATTCTGCAGAAAGCTTAGAAATACGCAGGTCTTCAAAGCTTAAAGGAGCGTTCTCAATATCAATTCCATTCAAATGGACCTGGTTTAGTCCCTTGGTATTTGAGGCTGAAGAATGGTTGAGGATAGATAAGGAAAATCTAATGCCTTCACGCAAATTTTCATCCTCCAGACGAATGCTTTTATCTTCTCCAAGCTTCAGGAAAAATAAAGAACCCGTCTGATAGCTTTCTATTGGAATCTGGCTTTTATGTTTGTTTAACCAGAACCGCAATTTGTCAACGTCCTTTTTCGTCAGTGCGTTTTCGGTTTCCTTATAATGTGCGTCACGAATACGCTCATCAGGGTGTGTAGGGAAGTTGGTAATCAGAATTTTGAACAGCCATGGATCTTCGCCTTCTATCAGATAATCGGGATCAGTACCTGGCTTTGGAATGATCTTGTAGATCTGCTCTGTTGGAACGGTAGCCGTTTCAGATTCCATTAGTGTTTTAATGTCTGAGTTTTGCCAACTGAATAAGATAGGCCCGTAATTCTTATTCAGTAACTCATCTATACCATTGTCTTTGCCGACCAATCTGTGGGCGAGTTTAAATCCAATTCCAAACTTTCCAATCGTATGGTCTTCTGCTTTTTTTGTGGATACGCCCACGTTAAGAATCGACCGGATTGATGGAAAATCAAAGGTCTTACCATTGTTAAGTACAAGTAGATAGTGTTCGCCGTCATCATCTAGTCCCCAAATCATGGTGAAGTGGCTGCTATTAGCATCCACAGCATTTTGCATAAACTCATAAACAGCTTGGGCATCTTGGGCCATTTCCAAAAAGCCTTCCAAAAAGCCTTTGATGCCACCGACAACTTCTTTGACTTTATCGCCGTGATACAAGTCAAAAAATCCAAACATAGACTCTCCATCATCGCTATGTATTTCAGCACCAACGAAGTGTTCATCACGGTTGGTGTCCTTAGTTTTTCTTATTTTATCTTTATAGAATGTCCTGAATTGACGTATATCTTTTATTCTCATTTTTGCTTATAATAATTCCTCGATCTGATCTATGACGTGTTCTATGGCTTTGGAGTCAATTCCGCCTAATTCGCTTTCCGTGGTAATGAATAGGTTTTCACCTTCAATGAATCCATTGTCCAGGTAGAACTGTTTTTTCTTTTCCCAGTCAGCTCGGTAACCTGGTACCGAAAGCATACCCAAGTGCTCCAGAATAATTAAATCTCCTGCTGCGTCTGTAAAACTGAAGTCTGGGATTTTTTTCTCCCCATTCTTGCCAGTGTATTGTCTTTCATATTGAAAGGGTAATGAGCGGTATTCCAGTTCATTGGCAATGATGACTTCTGATTTGCTTCGAACTAGCAGGTTTTCTTGTTTGGTTTTATGGATCAAACCTTCTACATATGGCACATGTGCATGCGCGTTCCTGACAGCATATGAGAAAATATTGGTGTTCCGTTTCGCGGTTTCAGAATATTGAGGTTTAGAAAGGTTGATGATCCAGTGTGGGTTGTCTCCTTCGATGAATAATACCAGTTTGGTTTTGGCTCGCGTTAATGCTGTATAGATGAGTTCTCTGGATATAATGCGGCCTGTTTTAGGGATAACAAGGAAAACATAGTCAAAGTCACTGCCCTGGCTTTTATGAATGGTAATGGCGTAAGCCAGTTCGATATTGGCTTCTTCTCCTTCAGTATTTCGTTGGGATTTATAGCCAAAAGTGATCCCACTTTGTATTCCTGAGAATGAGACATTAGCATAACCTTTTGCAATATTGGCAATCAAACCGAGTTGTCCATTGGAGATTGGGAGCTCTTGATTTCCGGGGTAAGCTTCTTTTTTCTCATTCCGGGTTTGAATCACTTTGTCATATTCCATCATCCTGTATTCGCCAATGGTCACACTATCTTTTTTGTGTGCGTTGAACTGGGCTTGTACCATTCTGTTCAAATTGAAGGTTCCCCAATATGGATCTTTAACTGGCGTCAGGATTTGAAAAGCTTCAATCTTGGAGGTATTAATACCCCGATCTGAAATTCCAATAAATTGATTGAAATTTTGGACTTCGGGTCCGCCTTCTTTTGAGATCAATCTTTGGGTGGCTGCGATCAGTTTTTCTTTCAATTCGGCACTACTACTCCAGCACTGGGTTTCCAGATCGTTCATCAATTTATTGTTTCCCAATTTTGAGAATATTGCGTCAGCACCTTTAGAAGGTTTAATACCAGAAAACCATGAAGCCAGAATCAGGGAGTCTGAGTTAGCCCCTTGGACAGTGCGTACCACTGCAGTAAGTCTTGCTAGTGCTGTTTGCGCACCGATGTCTCTGTTTCCGGGTTCTAACAATTTCAAATAGTTGCACAAATCGGCAAAAGGGCGACCTGCGCCAATAGGTGGCAACTGGTAAGGGTCGCCTACTAGGATGATTCGTTTCACATGTGCAAGGTCTAGTGCTTTCAGTAGTGCATATAAATCGTCTTCTGTCAGCATAGAACATTCATCAATGATTACATTCTGCTCAGCCTGATAGGCCGTTGGCCCAGTAAATTTTGGTTTGAGCAGTCCCCAGTCAAAACGTTTTTGTTTGGTTAGGAACTGGGCAATTGTTGAGGCTTGGGTACCAGCCATATTGCCAAGTTTAACGCTGGCTTTACCTGTTGGTGCTAAAAGAAGAATCCCTTCTCGTCTGAGCTGCGAACTGCCGAATAAGGCTCCCATCACTGTGGTTTTACCTGTTCCTGCTGGCCCAAGCAATACAGATAATTTACTCCCGGTAACATGATGAAGGGCTTTAACTTGATCTTTTAGTGCCTCAACATGACGTTCATTATATTCGTCTATTTTCTTCCCATGATGAGCGAGGGTATTGCGGAGTAATAGGTCCCAGTCTTCAGTAAGCGGATCCAGTTTGCGCTTTGCCCTGGCAATGAAGGTCTTTCGAAAATAGTTCTCAATTTCTGCGTACTTTTTTAGTTGTAAGGTCTGTTTGTCTTCTGTCTGGAGCCAATCAAGTTTGTCTTTAATGAATTCCAGATTGGAATTGATATAGTTTTCTGGCACAATTGTGCTACGCTGCAGATTAAGGGAGGCTAATCGTTCATTTATTTCATTGACCGAAAGAAGGGTGTCTCCATTAATTGATGCGTCTTTTAAAATGACGCAGATCAAGGCACGGAGTCGCCTTGGATCAAGAGCTGAACTAGTCACTTGTGGGGCAATTGGTGCGTACGATCCTTGTATTACAATATCCTCAAAAACACCATTGTCAATGGTTTCGATAGCAATTGGGTAATGATCCTGATCGCCTGGATCTTCTTCGGCAATCAAATAAGGATTTAATAGAATTGATTTATTGCTGATAGTATTGTCAATCTTAGATCGATTTATCGAGTTGAACCAATTTGAAATCTGTTTTTCGCTGAACTCGAAACGGGAAAGAAGTTGCAACAATTCGATTCGCTCTTTACTTTCGTTCAGCCAAATGTCCCTCATGTATGGTAAGTCTTTTCCATAACTTTTCGTACTCAAATTGATCCTGCCGTAAATAGCATCCTCCCAACCGTTCCAACAGTTATCTTTTGCGCCCATTCCATAATCATTTCTCAGGTCTTCTTCAAGAAGGTTCGCATGCTGGAATCCGAAGGCAAGTAATGCATTTGCAAACGAAGGGAAGGGGCCCATGTTTTCCTTCACTTTCCCTATCTGACGGTCGATCCAAATCAGATGTTCCCTCCAGAACCCTTTGGCTATCCCATGTTCAATGATTCTTTCAATGATTATACGAAGTTTAGTAAGTACTGAAAGCAGAGTACTGTCATTGACCCATTCGGCGCCGTAAGCAAACTCTTCAATCATTTCTTGCCTACTGCCTATATCCTGAAGGGTCAGCTTGATTTCGTCAATTAATTCGTATTTCGTTTTTTTTGCATCCTTGGTTTTTAGTATAAAATCATCTGGTAGGTTTAAATAGACCTGATAAGGAAGAAGTATGCCTTCACTTGTCGGTTGGTCCGGCCGAATGCCATGACTGATCAAGCGGTCCCACATTGGATAGGTATCACTA
The DNA here is from genome assembly GCF_014172405.1 of Pedobacter gandavensis. Lineage (GTDB taxonomy): Bacteria > Bacteroidota > Bacteroidia > Sphingobacteriales > Sphingobacteriaceae > Pedobacter > Pedobacter gandavensis. The sequence goes on from NZ_WNXC01000001.1 coordinate 122,068, forward strand.
ACCTTGCTATCGTAACGCAGTACAGCTGATTTCTTAATAATATTTCCAACGCCTCCAATCAGTCGATTACTGTTTTCATCTATTGGGTTGGCACCCTTTACGTAATAAATGGCCAGTGAATCCTGTACTTTGATGGGCTCAAAAAATCTATCCAGCAGCTTGTTTTGTAGTACTGGTCCGTATACCCAGGATGAAGGAAATGGTGCCTGGTCATCCCTAGGTAAGTCCGGATACCAGGATTTAAGCGACTGCTGATTTCCTTTCAACATCCACCAAAATGGAACTGCAAAACTGCTGAATGCAGGAACTTGAATCGTTGTTGGTTTTAAATTGGAATGGGGTATGTCTTTTCCTGGTCTGTTGTAGGGATGATTAAACGTGCGTGAATAGGTGCCAGTATTCATAAATGCTCCACCTTCGGCTTGGCATGGAGGTAAAAATCCATCTGGTAGCGAAGACCATTCTATTCCCGCATTGTTCTCCTCAAGCTCATCGTTTTTTTCTTTTAAAATTCGTGGCAGATGTATGCAAAATGTATTTTGTGTAGGATGACGGCAAATTTTTCCATTCCAAGCACTGTCATGCCATGCAACGCGGATCGATAAATGCTTGTTCATATTTGGTTTGAGATCGTTGAATAATAATAATTAGTTGTTTAGTTTTAGTAATGATTCAGCTGTTGTTTTATCATTAAATCATTAAGGATCAAAATGTAGTAGATGATTTTCCTTTTAGTTTCTTTGGCGTTGATTTGTTTGCGTTGATTTTAACTAATATATGGACTCTTAATTAAGAATTCAGATTTTAATTAAATTTGATATGGTTCAAAATATCAGTCCACATATTATCCCATAAAAAAAGGTTAAAGATATTATCTTATGTAGAAAAGGATTAAAAGCGATTTATTTATTTATTATTTTTGGATTGCCGATTTAAGCCTGGAGGTTTAATCACTTTATTCCGTAATAGTAGAAATACTAAGTTGTTCCATCTGTTTTTTTGTTGGTGTAAAAGTTGATTAATTTCAACCTATTAGGGTAAAATATCTGATGGTTTAGAATTTGGGACTGGAATCTCTCATGATTTCGATACAAAATTTTGAAGCAAGTGCATATCTTTATTAAACTCAATGATCTATTTAAATGGGGTATCGTCTATGCGCTGAAATGTAATTATGTTTACAGTAAGGATCTTGTGACTGTTTGGTAAGCTTAACTTGTTCTTGCTGAAAATAGTTGGGTGTTTTTTGAGCATTCAAATTATAAAGATTGCACAAAGGGCAATCTTTATAATTTGAATGAAGTTTTTAATTTAACTCATTCTGACTTAGAGGGAGTAAATGAATGAGGGTTTTTCCATCAGGATGATAGGACGGCTCATATTTAATGTATCCTAAATCGCATAGCGTTTTAATACACCTATGATAGGTGCCATACGATTTTATTTTGGTAGAGTGCATAAGCTGCTTTCTGCTGACTTGAATTGTCGGGGTATAGTTTGTTTTTCTCGATATTTCACAAATGGCATAAAGTATCGTAATTTGTGAAATGAAAAATGATGGTTCTTTACTGGCTTTATTTAAGATTAGGGGGATGAGTTTTTCTGTTCTCATAAATAACAGTTTTAGTTTTCGTTATTTGCTACTAGTTTTTTGATCTCCTCTTCATTGTAATAGAATATTCCACCAACTTTTGAATAAGGCAGTATGTTATGGATTCTTAAATTTTGTAATGTTCCAGTAGATATGGAGAGAATTTTACGTACCTCCTTGCTTCTGAGCCATTTTTTCTGAGGAGGTGATTCCTTTAATAGGATTTGTTTGATTTCTTGAATTAAACCTTCTTTAAACTCTTGTAGATCTTGCTTGGTAAGGATTTCAATAAACATATTTTAAGATTTAAGTTAGTGAAAAATTGCTAGTACTAAGTTAGTTAAGTGTTGTTTTTTGTGGTAAGATTACTCGATGTATAGTTGCTAACTTTTGTGAATTATTATGCTGCTAATCTTTTAGTGGATAGGATTAAGAATGAACGCGTTATTAGTTAAAGGCCAGCAGAGAATGGACGCAATGATGAGGAAGGTTTTACGATTTTAATTATCACCGTTTAAATTTTGTTTATTTAGTAAGATAAAATGGACAGTTTGCTATCGTGAACGGGGGTTAAGTTTCATAGGTATATGCAATTCTACTTCATAATAAAACTAATTGATGATTGAGTTCTTTAATTTCCTCATCAATTGGAATTGGTAGATTGTGCGATTGAATGCGCTGATAAGAACATTACTATAGTGATGTTTCATCGCAGATTCAGAATAATCATGTTAGTTTAGTCAGTAAGGATATGGGCCATAAAAAAAATCACGACTAATAGCGTAATAAAGGGATCTAGAAGAATTTGTTGATGATTTTGTGGCACCATTGGACCAAGGAGAGCGAGTACAGGAAATTTGGATTGTACTATTTCAATATATATATAATTGGGCGTTTTTTTACTTGTGATGACTATTTTCTCTATTTTTTTTGTTATTTTCGATTCTAAATTAATAGCATGGATTCTTTTGAGATAATTGGTACAACCAAAGATTTAAGAACAAATACAGATATATATTACGCACAAATTTCTATAGAAGATTATTTAAAACTTGTGGGTGAAGACTTTGATCGATTTGATATTCAGAGACCTCGGCAGGATTATCGGGCATACTCACGCATGAAGAAGGATATAATTGATGGAGCATTACTTCCTACCATTACTTTAGCTATTAATCCGAAAGAAATTCAGTCATTTGAAAAATTGTTCTCTACCAGAGATGTAAATTCGCTGTCAGCTAAATTACTTGCTAGTAATAGCATTTATATATTAGATGGGTTACAACGGACTTACATATTGAATGACATTAATAAAGATGGATTTAAATTCAAGAATGGACAAAAATTATTGGTAGAATTTTGGCTGGAAAAAGAGATTAAGCATTTAATTTATAGATTGATTGTTCTTAACGCCGGGCAAAAACCTATGTCAATGAGGCATCAGGTTGAGTTGTTGTTTATAACAATGCAAGACAAAATTCAAGAAGGAATAGATGGTCTAACATTGATTTCGGAAAGAGATGAATCTAGAAGATCCAAACCAAAACAATTCCCTTTTGATCGAATTGTTGTGGCGTATTATAGTTTTATCACTAAATCTGCGATGATAAAAAGAGATAATATTGTGGTTCAGGAATTGAATGAAATGGAGGTCATTAACTCTAATGAAGACGAATTAAATCAAAACTTCACCGAATTTCTATTTTATCTTAACATCTATACTTCAATTGATAATGAGACGTTTAGGATATATAACCACTTTACAGATATTAAAGTCAAAGGTCCACAAAATTGGTTTGCAGAAGAAATAACCATTACTTCCTTCTTTGCTGCAATTTCTCAATTTGCTACCGATGAGAAACGTAAGGAAAGGATTAATAAGGCTTTAGAGAGATTCTTAGAAAAATTGGTTGCTACTGAAAAAAATATTGATATTTTAGCCTTAAATGTACTCTCAGATATAAGGGAAGGTATTAGTCCTAAGAAGTATAATGTTGGTATTGAAACCAGGAAAATTTTAACCAATGGTTTTAAAGAATTTTTCAGGGAAGAGGGGGAATCTTCATTTGAAGATTGCTGGAAAAATGGTACAAATTAGTCTATGCTGTTAGATGAAATAAATAGCTTTCTCTCTAACCAGAACAGCTATAACCTTCCTTACGTTATCAATGATGTGTACGAAATTGATCTGGAGATTGTTGTGAACAATAAGTGTCCGATTATTATAGAGAACGTATCGGCGCTCTATGATACGAGTATGGATATTATTATTGAGGACACACACAATAATGATATAGGAGTTCTTTGTTTTTTAAAAGATAAAGAATTGGATATAAGCACTTTGACGGAATATCAATTTTCAGCGCTAATGTTGGATATTGATAGCGAAGTTGATTTAGAACAGGTTACCTATCGTTTTAAAAATAATTATGTGGTTATTGATGAATCATATATTCCAGACTATATTTTAGAATATAAAAATTCTGCCCCAATTTGGGGGCTATTTAATCATCATTTGCAAGTTCAAGTTCCTTTGGCTAATACTATTCAAATTCCAAAATTAAAGGCCTTAAACTTAAAGAATTTCAATCACGAGAATTATTATGAATGTTCTATAAGAGGGATTAAACAATCTTATAGTTTTGAAAGATATCTTAAATATTATCATCTTTTGGAATTGAATTTTGATTATGATGTGATCAAGCGAGTAAAAGCCTTAGATGTTCATACAGAGTCAAATGCTATAGGGAAGCTATTAAAAGGATATGAAGATGATGATGTCAGTCGATTACTTCACTTATTTGATACTTATTGTCTTGATGTTGATCCGATCGTTATTGCATTGAATCGAGTTAGGGGCTTCCAGACTATTTCTGAAGATATGTTTTATACATTTGGAAAAAATAATTCAAATCCAATGAAGGAATTGTCTAATTTCCAGAGGTTTGTAAATAGTTCGGATGGTTTTTCATTTGCAAATTGTCAGTTATACCTAGGTAATAAAAGAATTGGGGATACAGCAGCATACAGAACTTTCATAGGTAAATTATCTATATATTGGATTTATAGGATAAGATGTAGCATTGCACATAACAAAATTGGAGAATATTTATTATCTGCACGGCATGAAAATTACTTGTCTGAATTTGCCTTTCCGTTGTTAAAAGAAATAACGATTCAATGTTTCAAATAATATTATTAATATTGACTGTAAATCATTATATAAGAGAGTGAGAAGTGTCTGCTGGAAATTCTTATATATTATTACTATGAATAATAATTTTTTTTACAGAGAAAATGGTCGGATAGTCATAATATTGGATTGGGAGGCCATATGCTTTTTTACAGCGGTACCGGGGAATTGTAAGGAACATTGGGTGTATTGCGTGCCCATGTCTTGGTAATGAACGGTATAGGCTATGAAAACGAACTTTCGACTATCTTGCCATTAGAGATCACGGATGGCAACTGATTTTGTCACACGGAGCAATTGATAGGATCATATTTGTAGAGATCAAACCGCGAGTAGAATGTCAAAACCTAAAAAGCATCGCTTTATACCTAAGGTCTGCCTTAAGTATTTCTCGGCATCAGAAGATTGGTTGGGCTTATATGTGCTTGTTCATTTTAATCTTTATAAGAAAAGGATCCAGAAAGTAAATGCAGGAGATGCCATTTTGGGAAAAGGGATTTTATACAACGGATTATTCCGATAAAAAGCTTTGCAGATTCTATTAGCTTAACGGTTGTTACATCTAGTATGGTCTCAATCGTTGTGGTTCCATAATGATGATTTATTCCAGGATGCCCTCAATATGATCTACATACGAAGAATAACTATGGTGTCCGCCGACTTCCTCTTTTTTCCAAAAATGGTTTTGTCGATTCGTACAAGAGGTACCTTTCGACAAAATACAGCTCAAAATGAGCTAACTTTTCATTTTTCTTATATGGGCGGCATTTTGAAATAACGGTTTTGTTCTATAAGCATAGGTTATTCTGTATAATTAAAAGAGCTATCCATTTATATGCATTGGAGTTGTATAATGAGGATACTGATAGCTATGAAATCCCTTTAGATTCAGTATACTTGCACTAGTTGTCAACATTACCGGCTAGATAACCACAGATGTTTTTTGATGAAACTAATATGTTACTTTTTTTTATAATATACTGATTTTTAGTGCGTTACATTTTATGTATCGGGAAATAATCGATGATAACTACCACATAACTATGACAAGAGTCGATAAGTAAGTTGCTTATTGTTAATAAGTTATGTGGATTTCTTTTGTCCATATCTTTGGATTTATGCTTTTGTTTTTCTGACTTTTGTAACGCATTTGTAGCTTTTCTCATCTAAAAATCTTGTGAAAAATTCACCTGGTAAATGATGGCGACTAAGGACATCTAATGACACTTAATAACACCTATTGACGCCTAATGACACTTAAAAAGGGCGAGTTAACTACAGGTGTTTTCGTGAACTTAAGATTCAGGCTTCTGAAATACAAGTTGTAGCTACTGTAGCTGCTACTGCTAAGGACATGGTCGCTGCTGAATTCTTAACTGTCAGGGAGGCTGCCAGGTTGTTGAATATTTCCATCAGAAGTATTTATAACATTATTCAGACAGGTAGGATAAAAGCCCTAAGATTAACTCCTCGAAAAACTTTGATTAAAAGAGTGGATATTGATCAAATGCTGGTTCTTTCTGAATATCATGAGCCTGTTCTCAAGGCACGTAAAAAGAACCCACATCCAAAGTATTGTTACTCTATGACTGAGGCGCAAGAGGTGCTTAATTTTTCTGAGAAAGCATTATGGGATCTGTTAAAGAGGAATAATATTCCGAAGTATCGTGACGGTAAGTTTAGTTACGTATTGAAGTCTGATCTAAATAAATTTTCTAACCAAAACGATTAAGTTATGGCTAAAGTGAAAATGAGATTGAGAACTATCGTGAATAATAGGAAAAGCATAATGCTTGATTATTCACCATCCCTTAAAAATCCATCTACCGGCAAACTTCATCGGTTTGAAACCCTTAAATTGTATATTTATGATAGTCCAATAGACCAATGGGAGCGGCAGCATAATAAGGAGACGATGGTATTGGCCCGTAGTATTTGTGCACAACGTCAATTGGATATACAGAACCGAAGATTTGGTTTTATTTCTGATGCCCTGAAAGACTCTAGCTTTATTGACTTTTTTCAAATTGAAGCCCGCAAAAAGCAACATTCTGTTTCAGATAACTGGGGGATGGGATTACGGTATTTTATCTCCTTTGCTGGCCATGATTTGAAGTTTCCTGAGCTCAATGATTACTTGTGTGAGGATTACAAGAACTACTTACTTAGTGGGCCTGGTATTAGCAGGACTGGAAGGCCAATCTCAAAAAATACTGCTGTAAGTTATTATGCTAAGTTTAGGCATATTTTAAGAATCGCTTATAAACGGGGTTTAATCCCCCAGGATCTACATGCGATTGTTAAGCCGATTACACCTAGAGAGACGCATCGAGAAAGGCTTACCCTTGAGGAATTCCAACAATTAGCAGAAACTGGTTCCATGGGCTGAGGTCTATATCTAATCTTAGATTCATCACAATAATGGTTTTTTAGAATGGCAAGAAATCCCATGTGGGATAAATTCCATAAGTTTTATGACATGATGAATAATGAGATATCAGTTCTTGTATCGTTTGGAATTTAAAGAACCTGAATTTTATGTTTCTGATTGTTCTGAGTGATCATCTCCGAAATATACATGTAAAGAGGTGTTTCATTTGCAATTCCCACCTCACGAGCTTTTCACAGCGCGACACCGAAACACTCAATTTTATATGTGATTTATTGAATAAACTGTAGTTTTGGGTAAAAACAAAAGTTATCAATCGATTGTATTTCAGTATTTTATATGTTTTGTTGCTATTTCTGGTGATCCCCTAGGATTCGAACCTTGTTCAAATTTCAGCGTTTATTCATTATCAGGGAGGTTTTAGATTTAGTACTCACCGAATCTCTCACCTCTTTTTATATACGTTTTAGCTGCAAATGCTGTAGGTTAAAGTTAACTAAAATTTGCTAAAAAATAATAAATATAAACTTAGGTGACTCTCTTAGCTTCATATTCGAGCCCTATCAGCCTCACTTAAATTTGCAAAACGTCAAAATTTTAATGCTTTTAGCAATTTTATTCTTTAATGTGGCTTTTTGCAATGTTCGATAATTAGAGACGTAATTTTGCATTGAAATTGATTTTTTATAAGTATCTGTAATTGATTATATTATGTGTTTTTTGGGTTTGAGCACAGTTGTCATCCTTTATGGTACTTATCGAAAACTTTATACTCCTTGCTGTCATTTCAATTTCTGTTTTTACAGAAAGTTCAGATAGATCATAAGTTAGGTTAAAATTTTCTTTAATTTGCTGATGCTAACTTGGGATGCCGAAATGTTTCAATGCAATCGGTTTTGATGTGTTTTACAAAATATATTATATTAAATTGATTTTCCTTAAGTGTTGTTTAAATTTTAGATTAATATATTGTAATGATTAGATTTTTAAATGCTAAGATTATTTGTCTTCTTATGGTACTAACACCAGGCTTGGTGTTGGCGCAAAAACGGGAATCCAAACCTAATGTTATTTTTATTTACGCCGATGATTTGGGGTATGGAGATGTAGGTGCATATGGTGCTACAAAAATTAAAACCGTTAATTTGGATCGTTTGTCCGGGAGCGGCATTCGCTTTACAAATGCACATTCCTCTTCTGCAACATGTACGCCTTCTCGTTACGCTTTGATGACGGGTAATTATCCCTGGCGGGTTAAGGGGACTGATATCTTATCTGGTGATGCAGCTCTGATTATCCCTTTGGATAGAATTACCTTGCCTAAGTTGTTCAAGAATGCAGGCTATAACACTGCTATTGTTGGGAAATGGCATTTGGGTTTAGGGAAGGGAGTAAAAAAGGACTGGAGCAATAGGGTTTCGCCTGGACCTAATGAAACAGGTTTTGATTATTCTTTTATTTTTCCGGCAACAGCAGATAGAGTACCTACCGTTTTTATGGAAAATCAGCGTGTGGTGGCTTTGGATCTTAACGATCCTATTGAGGTCGATTATAGAAATAAGGTGGGCAATGATCCAACAGGAAAAGACAATCCTGAATTGTTAAAGATGAAGGCTTCTCCGGATCATGGTCATGATAATACGATTGTAAATGGAATCGGTAGGATAGGTTTTATGAGCGGTGGTCACAGTGCAAGGTGGGTGGATGAGGAGATTTCTACTACTTTTTTAACCACGGCTAAAAACTATATGAGAGAAAATGCTGATCGACCATTTTTCCTGTATGTTCCGTTAACAGAGCCCCATGTTCCAAGAATGCCAGCTACAATGTTTAAAGGCAAGAGTGGGCTTGGTTACCGTGGTGATGCAATTTTACAACTAGATTGGACAGTTGGACAAATTCTGGATGAGGTAGAGGCTCTGGGGATTAAAGATAATACGATTATTGTTTTTAGTAGTGATAATGGTCCGGTATTGAATGATGGGTATCAGGACGGAGCTGTAACGCAAAGGAATGGTCATCTGCCTGCTGGGGTTTTACGTGGTACTAAAGGGAGTGTTTTTGAAGCAGGAACCAGGGTTCCTTTTATGATATCAGGGCCTAACATTGCAAAAGGCAAGGTGTCTGACGCACTTATTGGGCAAATCGATCTTTTGGCCTCATTTTCTAAACTGTTGAAGCAAAATGTGCCTTTGGGTGAGGCGAAGGATAGTCAGGATTTATGGAGTACGCTGACTGGAGCGACTAAAACAGGTCGGGAAATCTATGTGGAGCATTCGGAAGGTTTGGCTCTTGTTAAAGGGAATTGGAAGTATATTGAACCTAATGCTGGAGTTCCTTATAGAAAGTCAACGGATACTGAAACTGGTAATTCTCCAGAACCGCAATTGTACAATTTAAGAGATGATATTGGGGAGAAAAATAATCTTGCTAAAAAGTTTCCTGATAAATTGAAAGAGTTGCAGAAATTATTGCAATTAGAAAAGGATAAGAAATAGAGTGATGGTCTTTATATATTAGAGGGTTTGTAAAATAAACTGTGTCAAGGCGGTGATTCATAAGAATTGCCGCCTTGCTCATTTTAGTTCAAATCTAGCTGGTTTTCAACTGTTTACTTATAAAGAATGATCATGTAGTTGGATGGCGGTATTGTTCGCACAACTGTTTTCTGTTCTCAGTTAAAATTCAAAATCGCTGATAAATGAATGGTTTATTTCTTTGATTCCTATATCTGTGATCTTGTATTTTTCGAGCATAAGGGCTTGAAGGTGGCGTTCAAGTATCTCAAATCTTTTTAAAGTTCCAATCGCATATGGTTTACTTACCAAAGCTTTCATTTTTCTGTTGTGATTCTTCACAGCCTCTAAAAGAGTATGTGTTGCAGTGTCCTTGCCCTGAAATTTATTCTTGATACTTTCTGCTGTAATAGGTAAATCAGCTTGAGCCAGATCTTTATACAAATAAAGAAATATGGTCATGGAGGGGCGTTGGTTATTACCTCGGAGATTAACGGGTTAAAAATAGTCCAATGAAATGACCTCCTCCCTGTAAACCTAGCATTCTAAAGTTGAGTTTTGGGCGTATCCGGTGTTCCCGGAAAACAGTGCAATTGGGAAATTGAAAAGCAATATGGCCGGAGCCATCTGGGCGAGTATCCAGAACAAACATGCGGTTCCAGGGATTTGCACAGCATCAGGCGATTACATCTTTAAACTATTTCGTGCTACTGGTAAAATCGGCTATGCTGATTTGATCAGGGATATACAGCATGCACATGCAGAAGCGGTGAATATGCCAGGGCATGCCACCACAAATGGTCTGATCGGCTCTTCGATGGAAAGGATCCAGCTGAGTGATGCGGAAGGCAAAAACAGTATTGGAAATTACATCAATACCCGTAATTCCTGGACAGAAACAAACGGGATGTTGATGGCTTTGGAGCTGCCAGGCATTTACCTGAATACCGATCAGCAAAAGTTGTATGTTTTTGATCATGTAAAAGCAGAAATTCTTTCGGGTAATTCTTCAGGAACAACCATTCAGCTCCATAATCCAACAGCTTATGATCCGGAGGTTTCCATGATGGCGGAGACAGAAAATCAGGCTAAAAAACCATTGGGTTATACCGCCTTTTTAAAATGGCCGAAAGTAAAATTGAAAGCCGGGGAATCCCTGAAAATACAGGTTAAATCAAATACTGAAATCAGTATATTATGACAGAATAAATACGACCAAATGTAAATGCAATAACACGCGTAAAAATGAGCACAAACGAGTTTTCAAGACGACACTTTTTAAAACAAACGATGATGTTGTCTGCTGCGGCAGCGTTGGCACCTGGTCTGTTTTCCCAATCACCATGATGGCCATGGGCTTAGGAAAACATGTATATGTAGAGAAACCAATGGCCCGTACTTTTAATGAAGTAGAGCTGATGATGAAGGCGGCTAAAAAATACAATAAGGTAGTGACACAAATGGGTAATCAAGGCCACTCCGAAGCGAATTACTTCCAGTTTAAAGCCTGGAAAGAAGCTGGGATTATAAAAGACGTGACCTCCATCACTGCACATATGAATTCCCCAAGACGCTGGCACGGATGGGACGTGAATATCAAATCTTTCCCTGCTGCCCAAACCTTACCGGATAGCCTGGATTGGGATTTATGGCAAATGGCCACCATGGATCATGATTACAATAAGGATTTTGTGAACGGACAATGGCGTTGCTGGTTCGATTTCGGAATGGGCGCATTGGGCGATTGGGGTGCACATATTCTGGATACTGCACATGAGTTCCTGGATCTGGGTTTACCCTATCAGATCAATCCGGTTTTACAGGGACATAACGATTTCTTTTTCCCGACATCTTCTACCTTAGCCTTTAAATTTCCAAAGAGAGGATCGATGCCAGCAATAGATGTGAACTGGTACGATGGGATTAATAATTTACCGCCAATTCCAAAAGGATATGGCGTATCAGGTTTAGACCCTAATATTCCGCCACCAAGTACCGGAGTAATTGCCCCTGCGAAATTAAACCCTGGAAAAATCATTTATAGTAAAGAGCTGACTTTTAAAGGAGGTTCAGATGGCAGTACCTTATCGATTATTCCTGAAGAAAAAGCAATGGCGATGGCAAGCTCGCTTCCGGAAGTTCCATTGAGCCCTTCCAACCATTTCAAGAATTTTATTCAGGCTTGTAAAGGGGAAGAAAAAGCAAGGTCGCCATTTGCTATAGCCGGCCCATTGAGTCAGGTGTTCTGTCTGGGTGTGCTCGCACAAAAGCTAAATACGAATCTGGAATTTGATCGCAAAAGAAAAGTCATCACGAACAATAAAACTGCCAATGCTTTATTGATTGGGCCAGCACCACGTAAAGGTTGGGAACAATATTATAAAGTATAATCAATTGACCGAAAGTGTAAGGAATTTATTGCACTGAGAGTTTATGCAAAAATGTGGAGCAGTGTCTGGAAGGGCACTGCTTTTTTTGCTTTTAAGCATATTCAAATCCAGTTGAATGGACGGTTTTATCCAGCTTTTTTCGAAGTATAATCCAGTCATTTCCCGAGATTCTCCATTCCATATCCCTTTCCCGTAGTATATTTTTGATATTTCAATAGTGTTTTTTATAACCTATGGAAACTAACCTATACCAACCTAACTAATTAATGAAACTAAAAGTGTTTGGCTTGTTCACTTTGGTAAGTATTTACCTGAGTCCTCAAACAAGTTTTGCTCAAAAGCAAAAACCAAAAAGTGCAAAAAAAATTGTGGACACTGCCTATCAAAACCAGGAGGTCATTCTTAGTGTAAAAGACATGGACAACCTGACTTTACTGGATAGTGTTAGAGCAGTGATCGGGATACAATCAAAATACACCTATGGAGGGATTGCCATTTTTGAAAACATTGGAAAAGATTCTGTAGTCCTGCTGAGTAAACCGGGATATTATGGATTAGTGAAGAAACTGGATAAGGGAACGATTTCAGTGTTTCTCCAAAAAAGCACGATACCTACTGATGGTTCTGTAGTTAGCACTGGCTTGTATAACAGACCAGGTACTTTGTTCTCCGGAGCTGCGGTTACCGTCAGCGGAGAAGATCTACGTAAAGTAAATGTCAATAACTTATTTGATGCCTTAAAATATTATGTACCCGCACTTGTGGTATCCAGAGATAATCGCAATGGTGGAAATCCCAATGCTCTTCCGACCATCAGCTTAAGGGGAGCAAGTACTTTTCCTTATGCAGCTGCAGTTTCTTTCAGCGGAACATCAAAATCAGGAGTTCAGCAAAATCCTTCTTCAGGAGACTTCGTTGCCTCCAACATATTCTCAGCAGGAAGTCCGGTTATCCTGATGGACGGAAACCAGGTGAGTCTGCAAACGGCATTGGATTTCGACATCAGCAGGGTTCACAGTGTTACTGTGCTCAAAGACGCATCTGCAACTGCCAGTTATGGCATGAGGGGAGGGAACGGTGTCCTGTTGATTCAAACCATAAAACCTCAAAGAGGTCTTTTAAATGTGGGGATTACCTCGGAACTGCAAATTGCTTCAGCTGATATCTCTTCTTATAAAGTATTGAATGCCAAAGAGAAATTGGATATCGAAAATAGGGCAGGACTATACGCGGGTAATTTAAATTCTCTTTATGAGCAGCGATACAACCAGGCTCATCATAAAGGGGTCAATACCAATTGGCTGGAGCTGCCTTTACGTAAGGGTATTGGGATGAGACATTCCCTGAACCTGTCTGGTGGGAATGATGACATGGTCTACAATGTAACTGCTGGTTACAATGATAAACAGGGGAGTATGAAAGGATCCTATAGAAAGACTACTGAACTAGGGGCTTACTTTGGTGCTCGTTTCAAATCATTCTCTTTCAATAATCAATTTTCTTACCTCTCTGCAAATGCGGAAAATTCAGCCTATGGTTCCTATAATACCTATGTAAAACAGAATCCTTATTGGAGTCCTTACGATGCGGAAACAGGTAAGTTTCAAAAGATTTTAGGCTCAGATACAGTTGGCGGGGTCATCAGCAATTATATGAATCCGGCATACAATACAACTCTGGCAACCACTGATGCCGCTAAATATTCCAGAATTGCGAATGTGACCAATATGAATCTGGTATTGACCAATAATCTGCAGTTAAATGGTATTGCAAGCCTGAGTAACCAGTCTGATGAATTTGATTACTTCCTGCCTCCTAATCATACTACGTTTGCTAATGTCCCAATTGATAGTTTATTTACCAGAGGTCTGTATAAATACACTTCAAATTCCTTCTTCAATGTAGAAGCTGGACTTCGTTTACAATACCACAATAAGTTTGGTTTGCATGAAGTTTTCGGAACAGCCGGTCAGACTTTCATTCAAACCTCCAGTGAATCTACTGGAATAAGCGTTTCAGGATTCAATGTTGACCGCTTGGCGGATATGGCATTTGGAAATGGCTATTCCACCTTAAAGCCTGCTGCAGGAAAAATTGTAACGCGTTATGCATCCAGCTATGCCAACTTCGTTTACAGTTATGCCGGGCGTTACCAGTTAGATTTATCCGGAGCAAATGATTTACATTCTGCGATTGCACAAAACACCAGTGCTAAATTCTGGGCTGTTGGAGCCTCCTGGAATGTACATGAGGAAAGTTTCCTCCAGGATACAAAATGGATTAATCGTTTAAAATTAAGGGGAAGCATTGGCCAGACCGGCAATCAGTATTTTTTGTCTTATCTGAATAGAACCACCTATAACTATTATACCAATCTACAATATATCGCGCTGGGGGCAGGAACGACCGGAACATTGGGACGAGCCTTAGGTGCTTATTTAACGGGTTATGGCAATAGTAAATTACAGTCGCCACAAACTTTCAAACAGAATATTGGTCTGGATATCTCCTTGTTCAACAGATGGTCACTGAGTTTTGATCTCTATCAACAGAAAACTTCGAAACTGGTATTTCCGGAGGTGCTTGCAGCTTCAACCGGCTTGAGTAAATTCCCTCCTTATCAAAACGCTGGTAGCCTTGAAGATAGGGGAGCAGAATTTAATGTGATGGGCGTATTGTATAAATCGCCGGGTAATAACCTCAGCTGGAGCATCAATCTGAACGGTCTTTGGAACAAAGATAAAGTAACAGAACTTGCCCCTTATTTACTGGCTTTAAATGCTGAACGGGATGCCAAAGGCGATCAGACCAGATTACAGTCACAGTATTTAAAAGGATATTCACCTACTTCAATCTGGGCGGTGCCTTCCCTGGGAATTGATCCGGTAAGCGGAAAAGAGATTTTCATGAAGAAGGATGGTTCCAGTACAACGATCTGGGACGTAAATGATAAAGTTCTGGCAGGAGATCTGTCTCCGGCTTTACAGGGATCATTTGGTACAGACCTTAGTTTTAAGCAGTTTTCAGCGGGTATCTATTTCAGCTACCAGTTGGGTGCCAGTGTGTACAATCAAACTTTGGTGGATCGAATTGAGAATGCCGATCTCCTTTACAATGTTGACCGCCGTGCCTACCAGCAGCGCTGGACTCAGCCAAATGGCACCGACTTCCTATATAAGCCGCTCTCCCCAAATGGATTGCTCAGTGACCCAACATATGTGACCACCAGGATGGTAGAAAAGGATAACAGGCTGCAATGTGCTTCCATTATGTTCGGCTATGCCTTGCCTAAAACTTTGGCGAAACGAATTAATGCGAAAAATCTGTCGCTAAAATGTATCCTGAACAACGCCTTCGAATTGGGTGGCGCAGAGATGGAACGTGGAATTTATTATCCCTTCCAGCGCTATTATACCTTCTCCCTAAATGCAAATTTTTAAATGCTAAAAAATACTTTCATGCAAGTTTTAAGAATGAAAATAATAGCTGCAGCAGGATTGTTTTTACTGCTGAGTACAGGGTCCTGTAAAAAATGGATCAATGATACCCCGGAACCTTTACAAGTGGACGACTCCATCATTTTTGCTAAGGAACAAGGTTTTCGTGAAGTCTTAAATGGAGTGTACCTGCAAATGGGTGCAAAATCACTTTATGGAAGAGACTTAACCGTTGGCGTTTTGTCGGTCCTGGGAAGAAGTTATGACCTAAATGTGAACCCATCATCCGACAACCTGTATAACCAGACTGCGTTATATAACCTACAGGATCCAGGTCTGAAAAATTATGCTTCCGACCTCTGGACTAAAATGTATCAGGCCATTGCCAACCTGAATAATCTGCTCTTGAATATAGAAAAAAGGAAGGAGATGTTTACCGGCAATAATTACCAGACTTTCAAAGGAGAGGCCTTGGCACTCAGAGCCTATTTGCATTTTGATTTGCTGCGGTTATTTGCTGCAGCCCCGGCTTCAGGAACCTTAACAGCTCCGGGAATTCCTTATGTAACTACTATAGGTACCAGTCAAACACCAGTTAGTAACCTTGATCAGGTGATGGAACAATGTATCGGGGATTTGAAAACTGCCGAAAGTCTGTTGAATCCATCAGAAGCCAGTACGGTTCAAATTAATTACTGGGCGGTCAAAGCCTTGTTATCCAGGTTGTATTTGTATAAAAATGACCAGGAGAATGCGCAAAAATATGCCTACGAAGTCATCAATAGTAAAAGGTTTATACTGGCTAAAAATAATACGGATTTGCTTTTTATCAAGGAGAGTTTATTTGGCTTATTGGTACAACAGAATGGCCCGCTTCATAAAACAGTGTTTGGCGAGCAGGTTAACCTGGGATTTTCATCGGTAGCTCAAACCGAATTATATGTGGCAGGAAGCGGATCAACGGTAGACTGGCGAAAATCATTTGTCGATCCTTTAACCGGTTTTGCGAATGGACCACTTTATATGCCGAAGAAGTTTTTCCCCTTGGGTGCTAAATCTGCTTTTCCAATGATCCGTCTTACAGAAATGTATTACATCGCAGCTGAATGTGCAGTGAACAATAGGGACTCGCTTACTGCGACCACATTACTGGACTCGGTAAGGGTTCATCGAAATCTACAGAAATACAGCCTTTCGGCATTGAAGGGAGACAGTCTGAAGGTTGAAATCGGCAAAGAATACCTGAAAGAATTTATGGGTGAGGGACAGTCGTTCTTCTATTTCAAAAGGAAAAATATCCCATTCGCTTCCTTGCCATTTACCAGAATCCCGGTAGTCGGAAATGCAACGTATGTGTTTGTGAAGCCAGAATAATTTTAACTAAACATTGGATTTCAAAAATAGTTCGATACACCACAAGATGAACAGCAGTTATAAAATATTAAACAATAGATACCTTCCTAAAGGAGTTTTATTCTTTCTCCTGATGAATTTAGTGTCAACAGTACTTTTTGCCCAAAACATCACCCTTAAAGGTACGGTGAAAGATGAAAAAGGAGAGTCTATACCCGGCGCAATTGTACAGCAAATGGGAGCTAATAATGTCACCCAAACCAAAGCTGATGGAAGTTTTGAATTGAAGAACGTTACCCCAAAAGCAACCATACGGGTTTCATTTGTCAGCTATAAAGCCGCTTACATTACATTAAACCCCGGACAGCATACGATCTCCGTGATTTTGAAAAGTTCTACAACAACTTTAGCGGAAGTAACGGTAAATACCGGTTTATACAAGAGGCCGGTCGGGAATTTTACCGGATCTGCAAAAGCGTATACCGGGGAGGAATTGAAAACGGTGAATCCACGAAATGTGATGCAGGCTCTGGCAGTTCTTGATCCCTCGGTGAGGTTAAGTGAAAACAATATTCTGGGAAGTGATCCCAATCAATTGCCAGTTATTCAGATTCGTGGACAGAACAATTTTCCGGTGTCCAGTCAAAACGGGACTTCTGCAACACCAGTATCGAATGGGGATATGATGTCCAGTTATCTGGCTAACCCTAACGAACCACTGATCATTTTAGATGGATTTCAGACCACCATGCAGACCATCTATGATATGGATATTAATCTGATCGCTAACATTACCGTATTAAAAGATGCCGCTGCAACGGTTGCTTATGGTTCAAAAGCTGCAAATGGTGTAATTGTGGTCGAGACCAAGCAACCCCTTGCCGGTAAAATCAGGGCCAGTTATGCCGTAAATTTTAATATTGAACTGCCTGATTTATCCTCCTATAATTTAATGGATGCTGCCGGATTACTGGAAGCTCAACGCCTGTCGGGTATGTACAATGATGAAAATCAGTTTATCGATATCGGAAAAAAACAATGGTATAATTATCGTTTAGACCAGGTAAAAAGAGGGGTGAATACCTACTGGCCTTCACAACCATTGCAAGTAGGTTTTGGCGTAAACCATAGTTTGTCTTTAACCGGTGGAGCAGGCGCATTGCGATATGGACTGAGTTTGGGATACAATGATTCGGAAGGGGTGATGAAAGAATCAGGCCGCAAACGTTATTCTCTAAATTATAACCTTTCTTATACGGTTAAAAAATTGCGTTTTGATAACCGCATTTCCCTCGGTTATTCCAAAGGTAACAACACCTCCTGGGGAAGTTTCTCCAGTTACACGCAGCAGTTTCCCTATTTCAGGCATAAAGATGATTCGGGGAATTTAATTAAGCTATTAGAGCCCGACTATAATGAATTGGGCTTCGATTTACCTGCACTGGGTGGATCGTTTACCAATCCGATGTACAATTCCACCTTAAATACCAGGAGTTATGCAGCTACTTTAAATATAACGAACAACACCAACGTGGAATGGGCGATTTCAGATAACTTTCAAATCAGAGGAAGTTTAGGCTGGTCCAGAAATATGCCTAATTCTGAGACCTTCTACCCGGCAGACCATACCATATTTACAGGTTCTTTTTCTCCATTCCCTGAATTGGGTAGCTATTCTCAGATGAAAGGAACCAACAATGCAATTGATGGTAAAATTAATGCGAATTACAACAAACGATTTGGCCGACATACCTTATTAGCGTCTCTGGGAGGTTCCTTGCAAAGCACTTCCAGTACCAGTACTCAGATTGGAGTGGTGGGAATTCCAAATGATTATCTGGACGAATTAGGGATGGCAAATGGGTTTGGGATTTCAAACCGTAAGCCGGTTTCACAGAAAAACCTATCCAAGAGTTTGTCTAACTATTTGAGTTTGAGTTATAATTATGCGGACCGCTATACGGCTGAATTTACCATCAACCAAAGTGGTTCTTCTCAGTTCGGTACCAACAATAAAATGGCCCCGTTTTATGGAGGAGGGCTAGCCTGGAACATTACAAAGGAAAACTTCTTCAAGCCCAACCGCTTTATTCAATCTGCAAAATTAAGGGCAAGTATGGGGATTACCGGTAATCAGAACTTTTCGCCCGGGATGTCGCAGCAGATCTATCAGTACAGCTTTACCAATAATTATCGTTTGCAGCTAGGCGCTTTGTTAGGTAACTATGCCAATCCCGATCTGAAATGGCAGCAAACATTGAAGAAAAACTTAGGCTTATCATTGGGCTTATTGGATGGGAAATTAAATGCTTCTGTAGAATTATACCAGGAAACTACCGATAATCTGATTTTACCCTTAGATGTGGCGCCTTCTACAGGTTTTGTAAACTACCAGGATAACCTGGGGGGAACTAAAAATGAGGGCTACGAATTGGTGATTTCAGCACCGATTATAAAAAATGCGGCAAAGAATATATTCTGGACGATGAGTTTTAATACCGGACATTACAATAGTGTAATTACCAGGTTATCGCCAGCAATTGATGCCATTAATAAAGCCAATAACAGTACTAATGATCCAAAGATTTCTCAAAAATCACCATTGCCACGCTTTGTAGTCGGAGAATCCATGACCAGAATCTGGGCGGTTCCTTCCTTAGGGATCGATCCGGCCACCGGGAAGGAAGTATTTGAGAAATTGGACGGTAGCCGGACTTTTACCTGGGATGCACTGGATAAACGACCAATTGGAGATGCCAATAGTAAATTCAAAGGCGGACTGTCATCCAACTTTACCTATAAGAATTTTGTGCTGAATTTCAACCTGGTTTACCAGTTTGGTGGCTATATGTATAACCAAACCCTGGTGGATAAGGTGGAGAATGTAAATCTATTAATTGCGAATGCTGATCAGCGGGTATTGACTGACCGTTGGAAACAACCAGGTGACCATGCTTCCTTTAAATCATTAGTAACAAAAGGGGATAGTGGTTTACAACAGACCTTAGCCACCTCTCGTTTTGTACAAAAAAATGATTTTCTGGACATTTCCAGCATCACCGTTGGGTATAATTTTCCTGCAAACC
This sequence comes from Pedobacter gandavensis, assembly GCF_014172405.1. Lineage (GTDB taxonomy): Bacteria > Bacteroidota > Bacteroidia > Sphingobacteriales > Sphingobacteriaceae > Pedobacter > Pedobacter gandavensis. Next base: position 142,023 of record NZ_WNXC01000001.1, read on the forward strand.
TAAAATGGGTTAAAGCATCGCATCTTTCTGCACCACGTATCATGGTGACTCAAAATAATTTTGCCCGTTTGGGTACCATTAGAGTAGAAAGAGGTACGGGCTATCCCTTTACCAGAAGTTTCAGTTTTGGCTTATCCACTAATTTCTAATGCTATGTTTTCTAATATGAATAATCAGACCGTTCTGCAAAAAAATACCGCTCGCACTTTGTTGACTTACAGCTGTGTTGTATTGTTTTCATTTTCCTTATTAGCCATTAGCGGCTGTGGGAAATTCCTGGACTTACCACCAAGAGATAAATTCCCGCAAGAGACCTTGTTTAGCGATGAACAAGGATTTATGGATGCCCTGACGGGTGTTTATCTGGGGATGGACAAAGCAAATAATGGTCCGACACAGGGACTATACACCGAAGATTTAACGGTTGGGATGCTTTCGGTAATGGGCTATAACTATACAAATGCCACTACCTCAACGGCAAAAAATGGTTTTTATGCAAATACCTCCCGATACAACTATACAGATGGGATTGTAAAAACAGAAATTGAAGGGATCTGGAGTGGGATGTATAATAATATTGCCAATTTAAATAACCTGCTGATCCATATAGAAGGTAAGCGTGGCGTCTTTAGCCGCGATAACTATAACCGGCTAAAAGGAGAGGCTTTGGCACTCAGGGCATTGTTTCACTTTGATCTGGCCCGTTTATTTGGCCAGTCGCCGGTAACAGGTGCCAACCAAAAATCAATCCCTTATATCACTAAGTTTAACATTCAGCCAACTGCTTTTGTCACCTTAAATGTGGCTTTGGATTCCTGCATCTCGGATCTTCAAAAAGCAAAATCTTTGTTGGCGCAAACGGATACTTCTGCTATAAAAAAGGGTTCGTACGATTTATTCAGTTCTTATACACAAAATCATATGAATTATTGGGCTACACAGGCGTTATTGGCCAGAGCCTATCAGTATAAAGGTGATTTTGTGAATGCAAAAGCCAATGCTGCGGCAGTAATTGCAAGTGGGAAATTTCCCCTGGTTACAGAAAATCTAGCGAATTCGGGAAAGATAACCAGAGATCGTTTATTTTCTCAGGAGTTGGTGTTTTCTGTATACAGCACAACTTTAACCACGATAAACACCGGGCTGTTTGATTTACAGACCGCTGCGCTTCAACTGGCTGCCACAAATAAGAACGCCCTCTATACCGGCAATACCGGGAGTGTTAATGATTATCGGCTTTTATCCTGGTTTGATAACAATACTGCCGGGTTAAATGTGCCTTCTAAGCTGTTTCAGGATAAGGGTTTACCTTATGTGTTGCAAAATATTATGCCCATTCTACGCATCTCCGAAATGTATTACATCGCTGCAGAATCTTCAGGGATGGAAGGTAATATTGGTACAGGGCTGTCTTTCCTGAATAAGGTAAGAACGAGCAGAGGCTTAAGCGAATTAATGCTAACCACCATTACCGACGAGGCTACACTGTCTAATGAGATCATGAAAGAGTATAAGAAGGAATTCATTCAGGAAGGCCAGACTTTCTTCTATTATAAACGCCTCAATAAAGATCTGGCAGCGGTAACAGGGACTACGGTTATTGTACCTCAGGGAGCCTACGTTTTTCCAGTTCCGGATAAGGAAGTAGAATACAATCATTAATTCATTAAATATCAGAAAAGCATGAAACCATATCCCGCATATTTATTCTTCCTTGTCTTTATCCCATTTTTTATGGGATGCGAAAAACAACCGCAATTGTTTGAGGAAAGTGATGGCCTTTATTTTGGCACAGCTAGTCCTAACTTTTATTATTCATTCGCAAAATTTCCCCGTAAGCTGATCGATACCATTCAGATTCCGATCAATGTTTTTGGAAATGCGGCAGGTACTGAACGCGCGATCTCTATTGAAAACATAAAGTCAGCGGAATTTGAAGCAGTAGAGGGGGTACATTTCAAATTGTTATCGGATGTAAAAATACCGGCAAACGCTTTTAAAGCAACGGTACCGGTAGCGGTGTACCGTACACCTGAACTGGAAACAAAAGGTTTGAAATTTAAACTGGCCATCAATAAAAACGCAGCTTTCCCGGGAACAGGAATTACCAGTCAACAGGAAGTTACCGTAAATCTGACTTATATACAGCAACCAGCCAGCTGGGGCACTTTAACAGGAAACCCTTTTGCAGGATATTCAGCCAATTTTGGATCCTGGACAAAAACCAAGTATAAGCTGATTCTGGATGCTTTATACGATCCATTGACTGGGACAACCGTAACAGAGTTTCCAGAAGGTAATCGTTTTACAGGCCAGCATCCGGTGGCATACGATCATTATGTAGCTATTGTAAGAAATTATATACGCCTGAATTATCCGGGCAATTATGGTGGAGTGGGGGCTAGTATAAAAGACCCAGATGCCAATAACCAGCCTGTACAAGTTGGACCATCAAATTATTAGTGATCATATGAAACACATGAAAAAAAATATAAAGCTATTCCTGACTTCGATTCTAATAACCCTATTGATGATGGGTTGCTATAAGGATAAGGGAAATTATGAATATCAGGATCCAAATGTGGTAAATATTGCAGTGGATCTTGATCAGGTAGACCGGAATGTTTTCATTACCGCCGATTCGATTGACCTTAACCAGAATGATAGTCTGAAAGTAAAGCTTAAACTGAGCCAGACGATCGGTACAGCTTCCGGGTTTGACTACCAATGGATGGTAACCCAGGCAGAAGCTTCTATTGGCAATCCAGGTCAATTTGTAATTGGCAATACGGAGGAGTTAAAGACCAAAATTACTTTAGGCCCTAATTTGTACAGGTTAGTTGTACAGCTTAAGGATAAAAAAACAGGTGTTTCTTTATACAAGCATTTTGCAATGAATGTTTCAGCAGCACCTTGGGGTAATGAAGGCTGGTTGGTATTACAGGAAGAAGCAGCTAGTGATGCTTCCGATTTGTCCGTGATCACAACAAGAGATGGCGCCCAAAAAGGGAAAGTCTACCATAATGTATATTCGGCCTTTAACCAGCATAAACTACCAAAGGGTACTTATAAAGTGAATGTGGTCAATTACGCTACGCCAATGCGGATACAAAAGGTTTCCTTTTTTTACCCGAATGGCGGTCTGGAAGTTAGAAGTACAGATTTTGCTGATTCTGCCAAAGCAGAAAACTGGTATGTTGCTAAACCCGGAATCATTAATTTTCAGTTGAATAGTGCTGCCGGGGTGGCAGCTGGTGGCTGGGAATACCTGATCAATAACCATCAGATTTCTTACCGTCAGGTATCTGCTGTTTCCATCAAATTACCTCCTCTGTATTTTAACCCGCCTTTTTTTGGAAGTTTTAGTTTAAGTCCTTTTGTGATCAATTCGTCCAATAGTGATGGCTATTTTACCCTGTATGATCAAGCGAACCATTGCTTTTTAATGCTTCGCGCCGACAATGGAACTTTCGTCCCTTCCTTACCTGATGTTCCCAACAAGCATTTTGCCAATTATACCGGGACTGCTGCAAACTTACATCCGACCACTGGTTCAGGTTTTGACTTAAACAATATGAAGCATAATTTGATTTATGCGGAAAATGTAGAGCCTCTAAGCACATCGAATGGTTACTGGAATACCTTTTTCAGGAACAATAACAGCGATAGTACTTACCTGGTACAGTTTCCAAGAGGAATAGCCTATTTGAATAATTTCAAAACAGGACGATATTTCCTTAAAGAGTCGAGTTGTCCGGGTATTAACACGGCCAGTTTATTCGCCTGTCCAACCTATTTACCGCTACCAGGAGGCGCATTTTATTATGTGAATAAAAACAGCGTTTACACCTGCAAGGTAAATACGCTATCGGGTTCCAGTGCCGCACCAGGATTGACCTTTCCTTCCGGTACCCTGATCAAAGTCATGAAAATATTTAAGTCCGGATATGTTCCAGCGTCTTTCCCATCAACAGAAGGGAAAGTATTGGTCATAGCTACAGATGAAAGTGCCAGTGGAGGAGGACATAAGGTCTATTTCTTTAATCTGAATTCAACAGGCGATATCATTGGTTCCGCGGCAAATCCAGCCGATCTATATACCGGTTTTGAGAAGATCACAGATGTTGCATTCAAAAAAGCATTGGGTCGATAAAGCATAAACAACACACACAAAATAAAACCTATTCATTAAAATTATCACCATCAATAAAGTAAAAATTTATGAAGTTAAAATTTGTTCCTTTCCTTTTTGCACTATTTGCATATGAGACAGGCCTTGCGCAGGATTCTGCTGCAGTGAAGAAACCGGCAATTGCTAAATTGAAAGCTTATAATGAGATCATTTCGGGAAAAGCTATTTCCAAATCAGGCCTGTTTAAGGTGCATAAAGTGGACGATAAGTATTACTTTGAAATTCCTGATTCTTTGTTGAGCCGTGAATTTTTATTTACCACACGTTTATCTAAAGTGGCTACGGGTAGTCCAAGATTTGGTGGGGAAATCATGAATGCGATGATCGTCTCTTTCGAAAAAGCCCCAAATGATAAATTGTTTGTACGTGCCATTACCAACGTTGCACAGAGTAATGAAACCGATATGATTTCCCGTGCTTTAAGAAATGCAACGATTGATCCGATCATCATGGTGTTGGATTTGAAAACAAAAGGAAAGGATAATAAATCATCAGTGGTGGAATTCGGAGACTTTTTCCTGAAAGACAACCTGATTTCGGGCTTTAATCCTGAAATGAAGAAACAAATGGGCACAAGTGCTCCCGCAGCAGATAGGTCCATGATCCTGTCAATGAATGCTTATCCTGAAAATATTGAGATTAAATCTCTGAAAACATACGGCATGGGAGCCGGCCCTGCGAAACCTGCAGAGGATGGCGAGGCAGCACCAGCAGCATCTGCAAGCGTAGGTGTAACTTTTGAAATTAGCAACTCTGTAATGGTGATGCCTAAAAGTCAAATGGCGGTACAGGTTTCTGATCCTAGAGTAGGTTATGCTTCAGGGAGTTATCAGGTGTTTTCTGATGCACAGCAACAGGTTGATGTGAAGCGTTTTATTGTTAAAAACAGACTGGAAGTTAAACCGCAGGATCTTGCCCGTTATAAAGCAGGAGCGTTGGTGGAGCCAAAAGAACCTATCGTATATTATATTGATCCGGCAACGCCGAAACAATGGAGAAAATATATCATTTCCGGTATTACCGATTGGAATGAAGCCTTTAAAGCAGCTGGTTTTAAAAACGCGATTGTCGCTAAAGAATGGCCTGAGCATGATGAGTCGATGAATCTGGAAGATGCACGTTATAGAGTAGTGCGTTATTTCCCTTCAGCGACGCCATTTAGCTCAAGCCTTAAACTGAGCGATCCACGTACAGGTGAAATCCTGCAATCCTACCTGGGATGGTCACATAGTCAGATCAAAACCCTGCACGACTGGTATATGGTCCAGGCAGGAGCTGCAGATCCAAACGGCAGGACGATGAAGTTCAGTACAGAATTAATGGGCGACCTGATTCGTGCTCAGATCTCTCGTAACATTGGTTTGACCCTTGGTTTGAGGGAGAACCTGGCGAGCAGTTCTACGATTCCGGTAGCGAAATTGAGAGATAAAAAATGGTTGGAAAAGAATCCTTTTAATCACTCTATTATGGACTTCAATTACTATAACTATGTCGCACAACCGGAAGACAAGATTTCAAGAAAAGGATTGATTCCAGGAATTGGAGATTATGATAAATGGGCCATCAAATGGGGATACACTTATACCGGTGCCAAAGATTTTGAAAGCGATAAAAAGATCCGTTTGAAATGGATCCTTGATAACGTAAAACCTGGTTCCAGTCTGTCGTACGGCACAATTCTGGGTACTAATCCTAGTGATCCTATTAATCCAAATGTACAATGGGAAGATTTAGGAGATGATCCGGTTAAAGCAAGTGAATACGGTGTAAAGAATTTAAAGGTAGCCATGGCGAATTTGTTGAAATGGACAACCACCAATGAGGGAACTTATTACAATACCTCAGATCTGTACTATACCATTTGCGATCAGTTTGCTTTTCTGACACGCCATGTGTATTCCACTGTTGGTGGGGTATATGCCACAATAAAGACCGTTGAGGAAGAAGGTGATGTTTACGTGCCGGTTTCTAAGGCCAATCAAAAAGCTGCAGTGGCCTTCCTGAATAAGGAAGTATTCAATACACCTAGCTGGATTTTTGAACCAAACGTGCTGAATAAATTCAGAAAACCTGCGAAGAAAGAACAGTATATGAAAATGCAGGATAATGCATTACTTTATTTAACCAGTTCTGCCCGCCTTTTCAGAATGAATGCGGCCACATTGCGTTATGGAAAAGAACAGGTTTATACTGTTGATGAATTATTCACGGATTTGAACAAAGGTCTTTGGGCTGAGTTGAAAAGCAAGCAGCCAATAGATAGTTACAAACGTATTTTACAAAAAACTGCGGTAGCTTATATGATTAAGTCTGCACAGGAAGGCGATAGACTGCCTGATTTCACGAAGCCCTTTGTAGAAGAATTAACAGGTACAGATGTTCCGGTGATCATCCGTGGACATTTGCAAAACATGATGGATCAATGTAATGCAGCCATTCCGGCTTATACAGACCCAGTAATGATTGCACATTTAAAATATGTATCGGCTAAAATCGGTAACTATTTAGATCAGGATAAAAAATAAGAAACATTTATTAGAACAATAATATATTGGTAATGAGAATGAAATTAATATATGTTGGGTTATTGGCATTATGCTGTAATTCGCTAATGGCGCAACAGGATAAGGGTAAACAGCAGAAAGCTGATTCCCTTAAAACCGGAATCAAGCCCATCAGTTCGATTGTCAACAAAGACACCGAACGCAATATGGGTATGATCAACATTTATAAGAATGGGGAAAAGTATTACTTTGAGATTCCTGACGCCCTCTTAAAGAGAGAGCTATTGGTAACGAATTGGTTGGTGACAGTTCCCGGAGGAAGTCCTAAATACGGAGGGGAGCTGATGAATACCAAGACCATTACTTTTGAAAAAGGATTTTCCGGTAAGATGATGCTGCGCGTGGTGAGTGTAGTTACACAGGCAGACTCTACCAACACCATTTCAAAAGCAGTAGCAAACTCAAACATAAACCCGATTGCCATGGTGTTCGACATTAAGGCCAAAGGAGAAGATGGAAAGAGTTCTGTAATTGATGCAACCGACTTTATGCAAAAGGAAAATTCCTTTACGATGTTGAGTGCGGAGGTAAAATCAAAACTAGCAATTGGTGCTATGGCAGCCGACAGAAGTTATGTGAAAAGTGTAGCCTCATACCCTACAAACGTAGAGTTAAAGATGTTGCGCACTTATTCGGCTACTGCTGCGGTTCCTAAGCCAGGTGCCCCTGCAGCAATCGAAGCCGCAAAAATTGGATCTGCCATTACGATGGAGGTTTCTACCTCTATTTTTCTAATGCCGGAAAAGGCAATGATGCCTCGTCATTTTGACCTTAGGGTAGGTTATTTTGCGAATTCGTATCAGCCAATTTCTGATACTCAACAAAACTTTGGTCCTAAATCATTTATCGTGCGCTATCGTCTGGAGCCTAAGGCTGAGGATATGGCTAAATATAAAAGAGGAGAATTGGTCGAGCCCAAAGTACCTATTGTATATTACCTTGATCCGGCCACTCCTAAACAATGGCGTCCGTACCTGATTGCAGGTATTAATGACTGGAATGAGGCTTTTAAAGCAGCAGGATTTAAGAACGCGATTATTGGTAAGGAATGGCCTGAAAATGATCCGACCATGAGTTTAGAAGACGCAAGATATAAAGTGTTACGCTATTTACCTTCGGATGTTCCTAATGCTTATGGACCAAATATCCATGATCCAAGAAGCGGGGAGATCCTGCAGAGTTATATTGGCTGGTACCATAACGTAATGAGTTTAGTACACGATTGGTACATGGTTCAGGCTAGTCCGAGCGACCCTAGAGCCCGTACCATGAAGTTTAGTGATGAACTGATGGGAGAGCTGATCCGTTTTGTATCCTCACATGAGGTGGGGCATACCCTGGGTTTAAGACACAATATGGGCAGCAGCAGCTGTACGCCAGTGGAAAAATTAAGAGATAAGAAATGGGTAGAAGCACATGGACATACCAACTCTATTATGGATTATGCCCGTTTCAATTATGTGGCTCAGCCTGAAGATAGTATCAGTACTGCCGGGATCATGCCGCGCATCAATGATTATGACAAATGGGCCATCAAATGGGGATATGCTTATATCGATGCCAAAGATGACCTGGAGGATAATAAAATTGTTTCTAAATGGGTGACGGATAGCCTGAAAGCAAATCCAAGATTGTGGTTTGGTGGCGAAGGAATGAATTTCGATGCACGTTGTCAGTCTGAAGATTTAGGTGATAACAGCATGAAAGCCAGTGAATACGGGATCAAAAATCTGAAATATGTATTGGCGCATCTTCCGGAATGGACAAAAGAAGACAATGATTTATATCAGAATCAAACAAAAATGTACCTTCAGGTGGCCACTCAGTATGCAAGATATGTAGGTCATGTGGTGAAAAATATTGCCAGTGTTTATGAAACCTACAAAAATCCAGACCAACCTGGAGATGTTTACACTGTTACCCCTATTGAAACACAAAAGGAAGCAGTTGCATTTTTAAATGCACAGGTTTTTGATACACCTAACTGGTTATTGGACCTAAAAATTCTAAATAAAATTGGGAATCCTACTCGTAACGGTGGTGTGCATACGGTACAGGACAGAACCATGCAACAGTTGTTCAGTGACCGCGTATTCAATACTTTAAATATTACGGAACAGCGTTTTGGTAGAGGCAATGCTTATTCTGTCTCTGAATATTTAGCTGATTTGAAAACAGGGGTATGGAAGGAATTGAAGACGAATACTGCCATTGACATGTACCGTAGAGATGTACAGAAAGCTTATGTAAACAATCTTTTTAGAGCAGTAAAAGAGGCTGAACTTGGAACTAATGCTTTAGGACTATTGTTCGGCGGACCAGGGGCAGAAGAAATGTTGCCATTTACGGTCAACACAGATATCGCTTCTGTTTTAGCTTATCACCTGGAAAACCTGCGGACAGAAATTTTAGCTGCGGCTAAAGTTGCTACAGATGAGGATTCGAAATCGCATTTGTTATTTGTAGCCAACCGCATCAAAAATGGCTTGAATAAACGTTTTGACAGTAAATAATTTATATATACATCAAATGGCTTCCTGCATTACCTTTCGGCTAGGCAGGGAACCATTATAGATATAAAATTCATGAGAAAATTGCTAGTATTTTTGTTATTGTGCAGTTGTTACCTGGTTGAAGCGAATGCTGGCCCGGGAAAGGCAACGGTCAATTGTACCGTTTATGGTAATACACAAAGTGGTTTGTACTTATATCAGTTGAAAGATGGCGAAGCTCAAAGCCTCGGCTTCCAGCGACCTGATGCTAATGGAAATTGTAAGTTTGTAGTAACGCTAAAAGAGGGGGCTTATTTTTTTAAAAAGGCAGGAGGAAAAGGAAATACTTTCAATCATGTCATCTATTTGAAGGCAGGAGAGGAGAAAAAAGTGGCGTTCCAGATTGGATCAGTCTCTCTTGATTATGACAGTTGTATCATTGAAAAGCCAAACACCGAAACACAGTATTTAAAAGATTATTTGCTTGCCTTTAATAAATACAATAAGACGGTATCGAATAAGCAGGCTCAGTCTTATGCGGAGTATAAGCTTTTTCAGCAATTCGCAGCCGCGTTTTTGCAAAAACATAAGACCAGTAACGTTTATTTCAACCAATGGTTGAAGGATAAAATAGGAACAGATCTGCAATACCTGATGGCGGCCAATTACTTTAATTTTGGGACCAGATTAAATACCAGTTACGATAGTGCTGCAAGGGTACAGGAATTTTATGAGCCATTACGGGATAAAAAGATCGTCAATAACCCTGCTTTACTGCAGTCGGAAAACGGCATGCAAATGCTCAGTTATGTGTTTGCTTTCTGGAAATTTAACAGGGTTAAAAATGGGAAAGAGCTGAATCCTTTCTACTTTGCTGAAAACACACCTATGATCAGTAATCTTCAGGTGAAAGTAGCTTATCTGGCAAACCGAATGAAAAATATCACTAAATACGAGGATTTTGTAAATAATGTGCAACCTTATAAAGCACTGTTTGTATCAGCAGAGATGAAGGCTGCTTATGACAAACGTTATGAAGATCTTTATCTCTTTGCTAAAGGAAGTCCAGGATATAATTTCGAGTTGAAGGATGTAAATGATAAAACCCATAAATTATCCGATTTCAAAGGTAAGGTGGTGATTATTGACCTATGGGCCATGTGGTGCGCACCTTGTTTAAAAGAAAAACCGATTATGGGTAAAATTGAACAAGGCTATCACGACAGAAATGATATTGTATTTATTGGGGTCTCTGTAGATGGGATCAACAGATCAGACCTTTGGAAGGGCTTTGTAAAGAGAAATGGTTGGACCAATTTAGAATTGATATCCGATGCGACGTCTTCCATTCATCAATACTATAAAGTTAGCGGTATTCCTCGTTTTTTAGTTTTTGATCGTAATGGAAATATTGTAACCGTAGATGCACCCATGCCTTCCAATCCAGAGTTTAAAAAATTAATCGACCGAACGCTGGCAACAGCCAACTAACAACAGGGTTATGAATCGAATTAAAAACAGAAATATGAAGCAATATATTAAGGTCTTTACCATTGCTTTTCTTTGCCAGATATTAGCAATTAGCGCTTTTGCACAATCAGAGATGCTGAACCTGACAGGCCTGCTTACTCAGAAAAAGCATGCTGAGATTGTTGTTTGGAGCAACATTGCAGGGAAAAAGAGCATGGTGACCAGTTATGTACTGAATCCCGAAAATAGCAGGTTTTTCTTAGGCATACCTTTTCGTCCTGAAGCAAGTTATCAATTGCAGGTAACAATTATGAAAATGGGACATTTGAGATTGGAACGTGATTTTGTAGCTAATTTTCCATTACAGCTGAAGCCAAATCAAAATGTGCAGCTCAGTCTGAATCCTGCTGAATTTGACGGAAAAACATCAAAGGGAATGGTCATTCAAAAACAGGTACCTAAACCTCAAACCGCAAGTGTGAGTGGGAAACTGGTGGATTGGAAGCTTGGTGGCGAGCTGTTAATAGAGAAAGTTGTAGAAGGACGTCTGGAGAAAGTGGCCGGCTTTATTGTAGAAAAAGAACAGCCTTATTTTACTTTTTTAATGCCGGTGCAAAGTCCGGGCTTCTATTATCTGTCTACAACAAGATGGAAAAAACGCTTGTACCTGAAACCAAATGACCAGATTGTTTTGAATGTGGATGGTCAGTTTGCTGTAAAAACAGATTGGGTAAAAACTACTGCAGAAAACAAAATCCTGGCTGACTGGACAACGCTGATATTTCCTGTAACAGGTTATGGTTATAATTTAGAGCAACGAAGTAAGGCTATCGTAGATTCTGCGGCTTTCAGTAGTGGCTATCAGGCTTTACAACTAAAGATAAAAGCATTTTTACAACAAACGAATAGTTCTAATGCGGCTTTTAATCAGCAGTTTAAGACGGTTGTCCGCATGGACAATAGTTTAATCGCCCTGCGCTCTATGCTCTATCAGGGAGGTAAGAAGCATTTATTCTGGTTACCAGCTAAAGAATACGCTAACGTACCGATGCAGTATACTGAGATTCTAGATCAGAATAAAGTAACATCAGTTGATTTGCTGCAGCTTGGGGAAGGAAATGAATACCTGAATCTTGCGGCTAAGTTTAGTCTGAACGGCCTTGATGAAGCAAAAAGAGCAAAATTAGGTGATGCTGGGAAATTACAGGTGATGATGGCGGCGGTTCCAAGCGAAACCCTAAAATCATATTTATTAAAATCACAGCTGGAAGAATTCAATGTGGTGAATTATAGTGAGTTTAAGGCTGCGTTTCTGCCCTTTGCAAAATATGCAAAACCGGCTTCTGTAAAAAAGAAGTATGACAATGTACTCCATCAATTTGCGCCTGATACGGCTTTTATTGGTAAATCTGCTTATGATTTTGTTTTACAAGATGTAAATGGTAAACCAGCCTCTATGAAGGACTTTAAGGGTAAAGTGGTGCTAATTGATGTCTGGGCTACCTGGTGTGGTCCATGTAAAGCGCAAATGCCCTTCCTTAAAGAAGTAGAAGAAGCCTATAAAGGAAATGACAATATTGTTTTTATAGGAATCTCTGTTGACGCTGAATCGGCAAAACAAAAATGGCTGGATATGATCAAAGAGAAGGAACTTCATGGGGTTCAGCTGATCGATTTTTCAGGTAAGTCTTTTGCCCAGAAATATAAGATTAACGCTATTCCACGTTTCCTGTTGATAGATAAGCAGGGGAATTGGGTAGAAGTGCGTTGCCCACTACCGGAGGATAAGGTAAAACTAAAAACCTATATCAACCAGGAGTTGAATAAAGGGGTATAGTATTGATTCGAAAAAATAAGTTTAATAAACAGAAGGCCTGTTTCAGATGATGATTCAGGCCTTCTGTTTTTGGGGAAGAGGGGTATTTGATTGATAAAGCTGTCCAGATCTGGATCAGGCTTAGTAAATCTGATAGGTTTGTTCTGGGGTAAATTTGGAAAGCAATTCGTTAACAGACCAGTTCGAAGTGCTGTAATTTATTTTTGGTAAAGCAGGTTTAATTTTCAAGCCTCCTTTGTATTCTACAGGTGATTTACCAGTGATCTTCTTGAAGATTCTGGAGAAGTAAAATGGATCTTCATAACCCACTTTCTGCGAGATCTCTTTTATGATCAGGTTGCTCTTATTTAACAACTGACAGGCGTACTGGATTTTTAACCTGATAAAGTAGTCTATCGGGGAAAGTCCCGTCTTTTGTTTAAACAGCGTAGAATAATGAGAAGAAGAGTAATTGAATTCTTTGGCAATCAGCTCAACACTTAATTGTTTATGTAGATTCTCCTTCATAAATACAATAGATTGATCCAATTGGTCTTCATCCTGTTGTATGTTTTTGTTCACTGTTTTACTGGTTTTATTTGCATTGTTGACAAATAGCAGCAAAGAGATCAAATGATATAAATTTAAGTTCGCATAACCGATATTTTCTAATGCAAAACCCTCTGATAAACTGGAATGAATTTTTTGCCAGGTAGCCCTCACCTGATCGGAAAAGGGGAGTTGAGCAGGTGTTTTGAATTGTTGTAAATCGTAATTTGTTTTTAACTCATCGACCATTTGTCCATTAAAATGTAACCAATAAATGCTACATGTATTTTTCGGATCTGCCTGAAAACGGAAGAATTGCTGAGGAGACAGGAATAGGAATTGATTAGCTTCAAAACTAAAAACTTCAGTTCCTGTTTCACACTGTCCTTTCCCTGCCGTGCAGTAGAGCAGGACATAATCAGGACAGCTGTTTTGCTTCAATTGATAGGAAGCTGTGGTGGTAGTTTGAGAGCCAATTTCTGTAGTATAGAGCGCATTTCTGAAAAACTTATTTTTGACATATTCATTGATTACCGCAGCTGGAACAGTTATATGTTTTTTCTCAAAGAAGTCATCTTCGTGTTTAATATTCTCCATGGTTCTTTAATAAATGTTTGTTTGGTTTGGTTGGAATTGGTGATGCTAAATAAGGGCTTTAATTCTGGAATAAGGAAAAAACGACCATTACAAAACCACTACAAAACAGCTTTTATTTGTGTTTTGAAGGGATTTGTAGCACTACGAGATTAAATTGTGATGAAAATCGCTCGGGATAGAGATTTTTATTTTGAAGTCGGTGTTTGATCCAGCTGCGCCAGGAAGATCACTAAATTGGTATCTGTTCCTGTTAAATTTAATTTCTTACGCAAGCGTGTCCTTGCGATTTCAATAGACTTCGGACTGATGTTGGTAATGGCTGAAATTTCTTTGGTAGTGAGGTTCAATTTTAAAAAGGCACATAGCCTCAATTCACTCGGACTTAGGTTAGGGAACTGCTCATTTAATTTCTCAAAGAAATCATTGTGAAGGTGCTGGAACCTCAGTTTAAATTCATTCAGCAGTTCAGGTTGCAGATTGGATTGCAGATCTGAAATTACTTTTTGAACTGCTACATGAGATTCTTTCCCCAGGGTCTCCTTGATGTCCAGCAATTTTTCTGAAATTACATTAATGAGTTCATTTTTCTGTACCAGGTGTAACACCTGGGTGGTTAGTTCTTTGTCTTTTAATTCAATGTCCTTTTCCAGACTTTGCTTTTCCAGTTGTAAATGAGCTTGTTTCAGCCGTGACCTCCTGGCTTTGTTTTTTTGTAAAAAATAAAGGAGGGTAATGATCACCAACAACAGGGCAAGACTAATTCCAATCATCCAGCTGTATAAATCTCTTTCCCTTTGCCTGGTTTCCTGTTCGTGCTGTAAGCGATCAAATTCAAACTGCATTTCCAATTGAGCAATCTTACGTGTCCTGGCTTCATTATATAAACTATCGTTGGTATCTCTGAATATTTCAAGAGCTGCCAGTGCAGCTTCATAATTGGATTCCGCTTTATATATTTTGTACAGATATAAGGAAGATTGGTTCAGTAAGTTCAATAAACCTGCATCCTTTTTTATGCCGGTTACATTTTTTAAATAGCTTTCGGCAGTTTTATAGTCTTTAAGGCTATAGTAATATTGTCCTAATCTGTAGTTGGAAGTGGCTAAACCTAAGGTGTCTTTGGTCTGCTTCCTGATCTCCATGGCCTCCAGGAAGTATTTTAGTGCCAGTTCATTTTTACCCGTTTTCTGATAGATCAGTCCCTGATTGTTTAAAACATTGGCAATGTTGCTTTGATCGTTAATTTGTTTGCTCAATTTCAAGGCGGCATTCAGATACATCAGCGCCTTATCATACTCCTGGATCTCTTTATAAGAACCACCAATATTGTTGAGTAATCCTGCTTTTTTCTCCAGATTCGTCTTGGTGTTGGATGATAAATACTCCAGGGCCTTGGTATATTTGGCAATTCCATTTTTATATTCCCCCTGTATGATATTGATATTGCCTGAATTGACATATGCTGTAAATAACAGATCAGGGATTGGTTTTTTCTCTAAATCGTGAATTATACCATAGTAAAGTTGTAATGATTTTGGGAAATTTTCAAGACGAAAATAAACTGTAGCCAGGTTCAAATTTGCTTTATGAATCAGAGAATCGGAATTGAGTTTATTGGCAATTTTTAAAGCCTCGTCTGCATAAGGTAGGGCCAAAGCAGGCTTTGTCCTGATAATCATCCTGGTCAGCTCGGAATTCAGCTTGTACTGTTCCTCCATACTACTGCTCTGCTTTAGCAGGGCTTTCAGGCTATCTTGTTTAGAATCCTGCGCCCCGGCATTTAAAAAGCTACATAAAATAACGGCAAAGACAACATAAGTTTTGCTGAACTGAGATAGGTTTATGCTTGCCAGAAAGGACTTGAATGGTTGGCTGAAAATCACTAAATAAAGTTTGAAAGGCCTAAAATTACGAATCTTAACCTTAGAATCCTGAAATAATTCATCATAAACACCTACTTTAAAGATTTGGCGATCTGTTGATTTTGTTTTAGGTATGAAGGACGACTTATCCGAAAGCTGATGATACTCCGTTTATGTAACTCCTTGTCAATGATCGCTACAGGCGTGCTGGTGAAATTCACAAATAGCTCGACACAAGTATCTGGCAGCACGCGGAAGCATTAAGGACGTAGCCGCCGGATGTTCAGTCGGTTTTTTAGCCTTGTAAATTCAGTTTATAGGTTTGGTTTATGTGTGATAAAGAATTTTATTAAATATAGAACTATTTTTATAGGCTTGGGCAACACCTCCCAGGGTTTATTTTAAAAAATAGAGGGCAATAAAAAGGGCCGGTTAAGAACCGACCCGATTTAATTATTAACCTGAATTGTATTATTTTTTATGAAAACTTTCTACTCCGCTTTTCAGGTAAGCGAGGTATTCAGTGGCATCAAATATTGCCCCCTGAGGTTTTACAAGAGGGTTTAAGTCATGTCCAGCCAGTACATAAAAAGGCTGACTATTAGACACGTATTTTGTAGCCTGGAAATCTCCATTCCATCTGCCTAAATCGTCTGTGTTGGTTCTCAATACTTCCGAATAATGTACTTTCTCTTTTGGCATTTTGATGTTTCTTTCATCTACATAAAGCTGAATCAGTACATATTCTTCTTTGATGATTTGAGCACCTGAGGATCTGTCCATATTTTATCTTCCATTTTTCTGCAGTTCACACAAGCGTGTCCGGTAAAGTCGATCAGAATCGGTTTATTTACCTTTTTTGCATAGGCAACTCCTTCATCTAAATCAAAGAAAGGGTTAAAGCCTATCGGAGCTTTCAATACTTCACTGTATTTTACTTTTGCAGGGAAATCAGTTGGCGTTGCAACAGCTGCTGAAGAACCTCCGCCAGTCAGGATAAAGTCCTGGGTATTCATTGGAGGAGCCAAACCACTCAAAACATTTACAGGAGCACCCCAAAGTCCGGGAACGATGTAGATGGCAAATGCAAAGGAAAGGATGGCGAAGAACAACCTCGGAACCGATACAAAAGGAACATCACTATCATGTGAAAACTTAAGTTTACCCAGGATGTAAATACCCATCAAGAAGAAGATCACAATCCAAAGTGCAAGGAAAATCTCCCTGTCGAACCATTGCCAGTGCCATACTAAGTCGGCCGCCGACAAAAACTTCAGCGCCAATGCCAATTCCAGGAAACCCAGACATACTTTAATGGTGTTCAACCAGCCACCTGATTTAGGCATACTGTTTAAAAATCCAGGGAAAATCGCAGAAATGGTAAATGGGAGGGCAAGTGCCAATGCAAAGCCAAACATGCCTATCGCAGGAGCTAACAATTCACCTTTTGAACTTGCCTGAACCAGTAAAGTACCGATAATTGGACCTGTACAAGAAAAGGAAACCAGTGCAAGAGAAGCAGCCATAAAGAAAATGCCACCTAAACCTTTACTGTTGTCCGCCTTCTGGTCGATCTTATTCACCAATGAGCTTGGTAAAGTAATTTCAAATGCTCCGAAGAAAGAAACGGCAAATACCAATAGTAGGATAAAGAAGGCTAGGTTGAACCAGCCACTGCTACTCAATTCGTTCAGCATAGCGGAACCAAAAATAATGGTAATCAGTAAACCAAGCGCAACGTAAATCACGATAATGGATAAACCATAGATAATGGCCTGACTGATGCCTTTTTGTCTGCTGCCCGCACGTTTGGTAAAGTAGCTGACTGGATAAACCACATAATATTGACCCCCTTTCGCCAAAGCTGAAATGATCCCCTTTAGCTTTTATAGTCAGATAGTTATATAGAAGTTTTATATTGGCGAAGAGGGATCAACCAAAATGGTTTGTCCACAAATCAAAAGCAATACCAATATTATGATGGAGCCATAGGAGGGTGGTTTAATACTATGGAGAGTATGTTTGTGCCACAAGCAGATAATCTTATTTCAGGCGATAGATATAATATGGGGAAAATTCAAGGTTCTAAAGATGCAGAAGCAATAATAAGCAGTTTAACAAGGACAGGAGGAGTTATAACAGAAAGCCTTAAGATTGTTAGCCATAGTATGGGAGGTGCATATTCTAAAGGATTTGTACAAGCTATTATTGACTACGCAGTAAAACATCCTGAATTAAGCAGGGGGCTGAAAATAAGCCAGTTTGATATGGATCCTTTACAGGCTGCACAATTAAATGCAATACCAGGTGTACATACAGAACAATATACTCATAATGCAAAAAAGAAGGGTGTAAAGAATTTAAATAGAATTGCAGATGGAAAACAAGGCGGATTAGACAATGCGCAAGGTAAAAAAGATGGAAATTCTTATAACGAAGATTCAAATAAAACAGATCATAGCATAATGACATTTATTAATGATATTGGCAATATGCAGGAGGGTAAATACATGTTAATTAATGGTAAATGGGTACTTCAGTAAATTCAAATCCTTATGAAAAAAATAACAAATATTACTTTAATTTTATCTGTATTTTTATATCTTTCGTGTAGTACTGATAATGTATCTAAACCTACACCCACTAAGTATAAGGTTAGAGTTAAAGTAACGAAAACAGTTTATAGTAGAGATTCCATTCAAGTATATAGAGCATTGAAACAAATGCTTAACATGCATCTCAATCCTTTTTCTTCAAAAATGATTTATGATCAACAGAGTCAACTGAATATAGATTCTTTAATTTATGGACCCAACAAATTGAGAATGGTAGTTCTAGTAATTGTAAGAAATAATACAAATAAATTACTTGTGAAAGAGAATAAAGAAAAGTACTATTATAATGGGTTTTATCTTTTTTGTTCTAGAGATAATTTTCAGGCGCCTATAAAAGTATATGAAAGAAGCTGTTTTGGGTTAATGAACTTTTATAGTTATGGTGAAATTAAACAAGTACTTCATGATTATTGTTTCTTGCGTTTATTTGGGGAAAGTAGTCTTAACGATATTCATTATAATGTTGATGACTTAAGGTTTTGGAATTCAGTAGATTTTGAGTGGATTTTAAAAAATTCTAAGCCTACATTGGGGACTCCGGAATGAGTGTTTTGGTAGGTAATACGATTATGGCGCGAGGTCCTATGATCCGGTGATAGGCAGGTGGAGTACGCCAGACCCGTTAGCAGAATTAGATAGAGCTTGGTCTCCTTATAATTATGCAAGAAACAATCCAATCAGGTTTATAGATCCTGACGGGATGTTTTGGGAACAGCTCAAAATATCACAAAACAAGAATATAGAAAACCCCTCTGAAATATGTTTCAGAGGGGTTTTTCTTTGTAATGCTTTGAGATGCTAGTTGTTTGTTTTGCCTACTTTCGTGTTCCCTTTGTATCTCGGATAAGAGGTTTGTACCTCGCCATATTTCAAGGTGCAATTAACTGGACACTTTTAAACACTTCTACATACTTTTGTATGTATTTAACTTATTTCAGGTGAGTTCAAATATATCGATCAAATTGATCTGTGAATACTGCGGAAATGACTTCATGGCAAAGACTACGGTGACTAGATTTTGCAGCCATATATGTAACAGTAGATACGGAAAATGAAAGGCCAGAGAATTGAAAATCGAGGCTTCTGAAAAGCAAGTTGTGGAGACTATAGCCGTGACTACTGCGAGTACTCCATCTGGTATTTCTATGTTATCAAAATTGGTGAAGGATGCCGGGAAATTTCTGGAAGTCTTACTTTATTAGAAAGGAAATTCTGGTGTCAAATTTTTAGATTTTACTGTTGTCTGTGAAGCGATTTCAGAAATTGTCAAGTGCAGGTTGGATTTTTGTGAAAATCGATCCTGAATCGTCTTTTAGGCCTTAAAATCGACAAAAATATATATTCAAAATCATTGTAAAATGACCAAACTAAGCCTTTAATTTGATCAGAAATCATAGCGGATAAATGGTTTATCCGTTGAAAAAAAAGATTAAAATCTATGCTTATGGAAGCGCTCATTTTTAATTACTGGTGGGTTGGAGTGGCACTGTTGTGTGCAGTTTTGAACAAATATATTTTAAGGTTTTTCTTTGGGATGGTCGTGGTTCCGGAAAACAGAATCGGATTGGTTACCAAAAAATTTGTCTTGTATGGGGCCGATAAAGCATTGCCGGATGGGAGAATCATAGCCATTATAGGTGAAGCCGGCTATCAAGGGAAAACCCTGGCACCAGGACTGTATTTTGGGATGTGGTTTTGGCAGTATAGCGTAACCATGGAAGAATTTACGATAATTCCTGAAGGTAACATAGGCTTGATCATGGCAAAGGACGGTGCCGAAATACCTACAGGAAATATTCTGGGACATAAGGTAGCGTGTGACAATTTCCAGGATGCAGTTAAGTTTTTAGAAAGTGGCGGGCAGCGGGGGAGGCAAACCTCCTATATTACGTCCGGTTCTTATAGGATCAACACGTTGTTGTTCCAGGTTTCAGTTACTGAGATGGTTAGGATTCAGGAAAGTATGGTTGGAATTGTGACCACTCTTGATGGTTTACCCATAGAACCCAATCAGATTGCCGGCAAGCTGGTGGAGGGCCATAATAATTTCCAGGACTTTGACCTGTTTATAAATAAAGGGGGAAACCGTGGTTTACAGCCACAGGTAATTTTGGCTGGCTCGTACAACCTTAATCCCTGGGCGATCCAGTTGGAGCAAATTCCTATGACCGAAATTGCCATTGGGTATGTAGGTGTTGTTATTTCGTATATTGGGAATGACGGGAGCGACCTCACCGGCGCTGACTTTAAACACGGAAACATTGTGGGTAAAGGGTCTAAAGGAGTTTGGCTGGAACCACTTGGTCCAGGTAAATATCCCATCAATAAGTACATCATGAAAGTGGAACTCGTGCCAACTACTAACCTGGTATTGAATTGGGCTTCTGCACGCAGTGAGGCACACAATCTGGATAAGAACCTGAGTACGATTACTGTACGTTCTAAAGATGGTTTTCCATTCAATCTGGATGTGTCACAAATTATTCATGTTCCAACCACTGAAGCTCCAAAAGTAATCGCCCGTTTTGGTAACATGGTAAACCTGGTTTCCCAGGTATTGGAACCGACAATTGGTAATTATTTTCGAAATTCGGCCCAGGATAGTGATGTTATCGCTTTCCTCAGTACACGTAAGGAAAGGCAGGAGTCGGCCAAGGAGCATATCCGCAGAGTTCTTGATGAGTATAATGTGAACGCAGTAGACACGTTAATCGGAGACATTGTTCCGCCGGAATCATTGATGAAAACATTAACCGATCGCAAAATAGCCGAGGAGCAAAAGGTGACTTACAATACACAAAAACAGGCACAGGAAACGCGTCAGGGTATGGAGAAAGAAACTGCTATTGCTGATATGCAAAAAGATATTGTCAAAGCTCAGCAGAGCGTGGAGATCGCTGAACGTACAGCAAGCGCAACGGTTAAAAAATCTGAAGGTGATGCAGCCGGTGTTAAACTGGCGGTCGGAGCAGAGGCTGAGGCGACCAAAATGAGGGCTCATGCCGAAGCTGAAGCAACCAAAGCCAGGGCACAGGCAGATTCCGAAGCCATTAAGTTAAGGGCATCGGCAGAAGCAGAAATGATTTCATTGACCGGTGATGCCGAAGCAGGTAAAATTCTGGCTGTGGGTAAATCAACTGCTGAAGCTTATGAGCTGGCAGTTAAAGCCCTGGGAGGAGAAAACTTTACCAGGTATAAAATTACAGAAGAGCTGTCAAAAGGTAATGTTAAACTGATTCCAGATGTGTTGATTGGAAGCAGCGGACCTAATGGAGCTTCAGCAATGGATGGCCTGCTGGGAATCAAGCTTATGGAGTTAATGGATCCTGACAGGCGGAAGGAAGTTAGCACCATCACCGAAATTTTAGAACCTAGATCTGACCATAAATTATAAATTTTGTAGATCTTGAACCCACCTAACACGATTTTAGGTGGGTTTTACTGTATAATGCCATTTAAAATAGCATATCTAATTAATGCAGCAGCGTTACGAACACCCGTCTTTTCAATTAAGCTTTGTCTGTGGCCTTAGCATATTATCCCATATAAGCAATCAGGAGTTATTAGAACACATAGCAAGCGTAGGGGAATTATTATATAGCAGAGAAGTTCTATAATCTTTATGTATAAAACTTTGGTTATTTAAGTTTCTTTATGTTTTCCGATTAATGATAGGAAGTTTACTTCATAAAATTGCTGGAGTGCTACAACATCTATCTTTAATTATTGTAAATACCTGAAAAGGCAATATTCTGAAGTTTTAGTTTACATGCATATTGTATTATATGCGATAAGTTTGTGCTATGACTCCTTTCGGGAAAACCTTTACCTCTGCCAACTTCAGGTAAAATGGTACTTCCAGACCGGTGAAGATTGACAATCCTGAACCTAATACGACGGGATGAATGGCCAGATGATATTCATCGATGAGACCCGTTGCTATGAGACTCTGCATAAATCCCGCGCCACCAAGTGCTATAATCGGCTTCCCGGACTCGGCTTTAAGTTCCCTGATCCCTTCAGCAAGATCGTCATCGAAAACTCGCGTCTCGGCCCAGGAATCCGCAGAGGACGACTGTTGCAAAGTTGTCGTATGCACAGGATCGAGGCCCTTAAATCCTTTTTTTGTAAAGAGGGCCTTGGGAATGTTGTTCATCGGTTCGGCAAATGGCCCGGTCGCAGTCGGCCAGTAAGGGGCCATTGTCTCAAACGACTTCCTGCCCATGATAATTAACCCAGACTCCTTGATTTTCTCAACACTCCAGGCCAATGACTCCTCGTCCCCAGTCTTGAAGACCCAATCTTTCTTGCCATTGGAGTCGCATACGAAACCGTCGAGTGAGAGCGACATCTTCATGATTAACTTTCGCATAATAAACTGATTTGTTTTTCAAATGTACCCATCACTTTTCGAAGCTAAGAGGGGGTGAAAACGTCAATCTGAGGGGGCGATTATGTTTTAAATGTAATGATGTGTTGAATTATCATTTATTCTTTTGTTGCTTATTATTTGTAATTAGTTGGTTTTTATGCAGATTTGATATGTGTATTGGAAAGTAACAGCACAAAATATCACAAAATAAAAATATATAAAACCCCTCTTAAATACGTTTCAGAGGGGTTTTTCTTTATGATGCTTTGAGATGCTAGTGTAATCTTCCCTAAAAACAGCTACATAAATAAATGTAGTATTTAATAATTTAGGGTAATGAGGTACTCAATCTGGAAGACTTACTGAAAGAAATTGAGAATAACTGAATAGATGTTGTTACCTAGGGTGAGTCTGATTGTTAATCTTCTATAAATCTCATTCTGTTTTATCATTTGAATAAACGGGCAGGTTCCAGTGGTAACGTAGGGCCAATAACCGTAATCCAAAGCATACAATTAAAGCAATGATAGTGACCCAGTCGCTTGATATCCATTTTAAGTGATTTCCTAAAACCACGATCAAAGCCCCAATAAGCGCAGCGGATGCATAAATCTCTTTTTCCAATATAACGGGGATACGGTTGAGCAAAATATCGCGTAATACGCCGCCGCCAACGGCTGTAGTAATGCCCAGAAGAACTGCGACTTCTGCATTATGACCATATGCAAGACTTTTTTGCGCCCCTGTAATCGCAAATAAGGATAAACCCAGCGCATCGAAAAATATCACAGGTTGATTTAGCCGCTGAACAAAAGGATATAAACCGATGGTTATTCCTGCAGCTATTATTGCCGCTACTAAATAATACCAGTTGGTTAATCCTGCTGGAGGAATAGCACCTATACAGAGATCACGAACAATCCCCCCGCCACAAGCTACGGTAAATGCAATTGCGCAGATCCCGAATAGGTCGAGACCACGTTGTTTTGCTGCTGTCGCCCCACTAACGGCAAATACAAAAGTACCTGCCAAATCAAGAAAATAGTAAAGTGTATGTAGCTTATCCATCTCAGGTGCAATCTAATTCTACGAGGTTTGTAGCCCCTTTAATAAGAAGTACATCAATATCAGCATTTAAACTGTTCCATATATCAAAAATATGGTTCCTTTTCACATTAATGCCCATATTTTTTCATGATAACTTTAGTCTTTAATAGCTGCTTTTTCGTAAAAAAATGGATTTGCTCATGGTAAAGCATCCAACCACCAGCTGCTCCAATTATACTTCCGATCAGTATATCAAAAAACCTTATTGCTATTAAATGATCAGGCTGTCCTATTAAATTCATATTAGGTTCAGCAAGAAATATGGTTAACATGGAGATAAAAATAACCGCTATCCCATAATTTCTTACCACAAGAAACTCAACGATGGTTTGAAGAAGTAAAATACTTATGCATATTCCTAATGTTGTGATTCGCATTTGCAAAATAAACCAGGTTAAACCCAAACCTATAAAAGTACCTAGTACTCTTTGCGCAGCCCTAATCCAAATATGTTTGGCAGTTACTCCCTGCATTACCGCCATACAGGAGATGGGCACCCAATAGGGATTTTCAAGCTTCAGTAAGATGGCTATCAGCAACGCCAGCCCTACCGTGATACCGAAAATTATCGATTCTGTCATATTTAAATAGTTATTTTTCTGTAAAACTATCACATCGGGCTTGTTGGTAACTTCTCGTAGCACGAGAATGCTATAAAAAAAAGCGATCATAACGGCAAT
This sequence comes from Pedobacter gandavensis, assembly GCF_014172405.1. Lineage (GTDB taxonomy): Bacteria > Bacteroidota > Bacteroidia > Sphingobacteriales > Sphingobacteriaceae > Pedobacter > Pedobacter gandavensis. Next base: position 166,339 of record NZ_WNXC01000001.1, read on the forward strand.
AATTACACCAATGGAAAAATTTCCGATACTGCTCGCTATTGTTGTTGGATTGTGGCGAAGTGAAATTGCTATAGACGCTACCATGACAAAGAAAAAGTTTCCTGGTGGACGGGTTAACTCAAGGCGATTTAGCGAATAATGTACGCCGAAAGTATATAATGCCAATATTACAGGTGTCAACCATGGATTAAATGAGAAAACTGCGCCTATGGCAAATGAAAAAATAAAGCCAAAGCTGCAAACCATCAGAATCATCATCCGATTAACCAATCTGTTGGATTGGATATACAGTATTACAAGTGCTCCGATCGATGCAAGCTTTCCTGCCTCAATATCATTATAAAGAAAACCTAGTAATAATGGAATAGCAACACAAAACCCTGCTACAACAGGAAGATGCCAGGCCCGGTCTGTTTTATTGAATTTAAATAGTTGGTTCCACATAATTGATCATTGTTGTCACCTCTAGAAGAAATAGTTAAAGCAAGATATTAAAATTTGGGCCCAATTAGGAGTTGTTGATAATAACATGGAGTGTACAGGTAGTTAATAATTATTGTAAATTAGTGCTAATTGAGTACGATCATGGCAGAAAACAATAGAACATTTTTCGAAGGGTTATATGGACTTGATCGTATTGAATTTGCAAAAGGTCTTATATATGTTTATCCATTTGGCGTTATTGGTAAAGAGAATAACAATAACATTAAATCACATGCTCATAACAATCAGTTTCAGATTTTTGTGGTTATGGAAGGGGAAACTAACCTGCTTTACAATAATGAAAAGATTCATATAAAAGGTCCATCTTTTATAACAGTCCCCAAAAATACAGATCATGGCTTCGAACACCTTACTGAAGTTAAAGGTTGGATTATCAGTTTATCTGACAATGTTTTGGAACATATGATTAAAAGAGAAGCGGAAGTCATTGAAGCTATTGAGATGTTTCAGGTCACTACAATTGTTGAAGGGGAATATTCTGAAGTGGTTTTCAATACGATGCAGAATTGCATTAGCGAATACAATTCTGCAGAACTTGGCCGTTTGTTGATGTTAGAGTATTTGGTAGGTCAGCTCATAGTCCAATTAAGGAGGTTGCCCCAATCATTACAGTATACTATACACAATGCGGACAATTCATCTATTATTTATTATCGAAGATTTACACAGCTCATTAGAGAAAGTTCTTCGTATAAAAAATCTGTTGAAGAATATGCTTCCGATTTAAAAATTGCCGGCGGACGTTTAAGCCGCATCTGTAATTATGTAGGTTTCAAATCTCCCAGAGAGATTATTATGGATTACTATGTCACCCAGGCACAGTTGCTCTTATCTAACGTCGAAAAATCGATTGCTGAAGTTTGCTATACACTTGGCTTTGAAGATCCAAGTTACTTCTCCCGAATTTTTAAAAGAAAAACAGGATTGACACCTAACGAATTCCGTAAAAAAATTGGAACAAAGTAATTAGTTAAAAGTGTTTTGGCTAAATAATCAAATATGTCTTAGTAATAAAAGAAAAGTCCTATTTCTGGATATCGATTAAAAGTAAGTTTGTATGTAGTAAGTAATTACTCACATATCTAATTCAACACTTGCTTTATAAAATTGTATGCCTCAAATAACGATAACCCATATTGAAACCATAATTGTTGACTTGCCAACGATTAGACCCCATCATCTTTCTATGGCTGTAATGAAGAAACAGTCCATGGTAATCATCCGTTTATTTTGTTCTGATGGTATTGAAGGTTTAGGCGAATCTACTACTATAGGCGGTATTTCTTATGCGGATGAATTTCCCGAGGGCATAAAATTAGCAATAGACACTTATTTCACACCACTACTTATCGGTCAAAATCCAACCCAGACCAATGCCATCATGAAAATGCTGGACAAAAATATTTCGGGTAATAACTTCGCAAAATCAGGAATTGAAACTGCACTTTTAGATGCACAGGGTAAACGTTTAGGGGTCCCTGTATCTTCCTTATTTGGTGGTGCAATAACGAATACACTTCCGGTTTTATGGACATTAGCCAGTGGAAATACTCAAAAAGATATCGATGAAGCCCTGGAGCTGATCTCAGAAAAACGACACAATACTTTTAAATTAAAAATTGGGCGGAAAGATCCTGAAACTGATATAGCCCATGTCGCTGCAATAAAAGCTGCTCTGGGTTCGGGTATCAAAGTGACTGTAGATGTGAATCAAGCCTGGTCCGAATCTGTTGCTAAACGTGCCATAAAGAAATTGCAAGATGCAGGAATTGATCTAATAGAGCAGCCTTTAGTAAAATCTGATTTCGATGGTTTAGCGCGTTTAACTGAATATTTCGAAATTCCAATTATGGCAGATGAAGCTGTTGCAACGGTTCAGGATGCGTTTAAATTAGCTAAAGTTCGTGCAGCAAGTGTTTTTGCATTAAAAATTTCAAAATCTGGCGGTTTAACTAATATTCAAAAACAGGCAGCAATTGCACAAGGAGCAGGAATTTCTTTATACGGAGGAACGATGTTAGAGGGAACCATAGGATCTCTGGCCACTGCTCATTTATGTGCAACACTTCCAAATTTGGATTGGGGGACTGAGCTTTTCGGCCCACTGTTATTATCGGATGACATTGTTAAAAAAACTATTGTTTACCAAAACCATGCTTTAGAAATTCCGGAAGGACCAGGCTTGGGAATTGAATTAGACATGAATCAAATAGAAAAATATAAAAGAAATTAAATATGGTATATGTAGTTGAAATGGATGTTAACATCCCTGAAAGTTGGAATGAAGAAAAAGTTGCAGATTATATCACTCGTGAAAAAGCATGTTCACAAGAACATCAGCAATCCGGAAAGTGGGTTTATTTATGGAGAGTAGCAGGGAAATATTCAAACATTAGTGTTCTGGATGTAGAAGGACCAGATGAACTACACCGCATTGTGAGCTCCTTGCCTTTATTTCCATATATGACTATAAAAGTAACCAGCATCTGCAAACATCCAAATGCATTAAAAGAAACAATGATTTAATTATAAATTGTTTAACCTAAAAACCAGATATAAGATGAAAAGAATAGATCAAAAAATCATCGATCAGACGCTTGAGCTAATAAAATCTCAGGAAAAAGAAGGCGTTGGTAATGAAAGAATAAAAATCATCGTTAACCGTCTCCTTAGGGATTTGTTTAACGCAATGGCCGACCTGGACATTACCTCCGAAGAAATGTGGAAAGCCTGTGATTGGCTAACCCAGACAGGAAAAAACAATGAATATGGATTGGTATTTGCCGGTTTAGGTATTGAAAAATTCATAGACGTTCAAATGGATTGGGAAGATGAGCAAGCAGGAATCGAAAACAAGACTCCCCGCACTATCGAGGGACCTTTATATGTAGCTGGTTCTCCCGAATCGACTTCTTATGCAGAATTGGAGACAGAGATCGAACCAGATTCAGAACGTTTATTTATGGGTGGAGTGGTTCGTGATGAGCATGGCAATCCAATCCCTGGAGCAAAAGTTGAAGTATGGCATTGTAATTTAAAAGGTTTATACTCTCACTTTGATTCTTCTCAACCAGCATTCAATTTACGTCGTGCTATTCAGGTTGCTGAGGATGGAAAATATGAATTCAAATCTTTCGTGCCTGTTGGATATGCTTGTCCACCAAATGGCTCTACAGATACATTAATGCAATTGTTAGGTCGTCATGGAGCACGTCCGGCTCACATTCACTTTTTTGTCACAGCACCGGGTTATAGAAAATTAACTACACAGATTAATATTGAAGGTGACCCATTAACTTATGATGATTTCGCATTCGCCACTCGCCCGGAGTTGGTTCCTCATATCGAAAGAATCTCCGCTGAACAGGCTGCTAAATACGGAAAAGATGAGGCTTTCGCCAAGATTAATTTCGACTTTAATATGGTTCCGGAAATTATAAATGCAGCACCTGGCGAAAACTACAGAACCAGAGCCGCTATAGACGCCTAATCCCCCTTTATTTCAATAATTTTTAACACTGAAAATTTGAATGATTAACATTCGAACAGGGATCTTATTGCCTTAAATTTCAAAATATTAAACATGAAAAAAGTCTCATCTGAATACCTGGACAGCCTTGTTGTTCACGATAAGGAAAATGGCATTTATCGTCATAATCGTGAATCCTTTACAAACGAAAATTTGTTTGAATTGGAAATGGAACACATTTTCGAAAGCAATTGGGTATACCTTGCGCACGAATCTCAAATTCCCAATATTAATGATTATTACACCACTTCAATAGGAAGACAATCGGTAGTGATCACGAAAGACAAACAGGGTGAATTAAATGCTTTGATTAACTCTTGTACACATAAGGGAGCACAATTATGTCGTTATAAAAAAGGAAATAAGTCCAGTTTTACCTGCCCATTTCATGGATGGACCTTTACTAATGCCGGGAAATTATTGAAAGTGAAAGATGGAAAAACAGGCGGCTATCCAACACAGTTTAATTGCGAGGGTTCTCATGATTTAGTGAAAGTTGCCAGGTTTGAGGCTTATAAAGGTTTCTTATTCGGATCGATTAACCCCGAAGTACTTCCTTTACAAGAATATTTAGGCGATTCAAAAGTTATTATCGACCACATTGTAGACCAGGCGGCAGAAGGTTTAGAAGTATTAAACGGCTCATCATCTTATGTCTACAATGGAAATTGGAAACTACAAATGGAAAATGGGGCTGATGGTTATCATGTTTCATCAGTGCATTGGAATTACGTTGCAACCATGGGGAGGCGTGATTATGAAAAGGAAGGAACAAAAGCTGTAGATGCCAACAATTGGTCGAAATCTGTAGCCGGCGTTTATGGCTTCGAAAATGGACATATTTTATTGTGGACAAACAAATTAAACCCCGAGGTAAGTCCCATCTATCAACAACAAGATCGTTTGATTGCTGAATTTGGTGCAGAAAAAGCTGGTTTTATGGTTAATATGACACGTAACTTAGGGTTGTATCCAAATGTGTTTTTAATGGATCAGTTCTCTACACAAATCCGAGTCATAAGACCTATCTCCGTTAATGAAACTGAAATTACAATTTACTGTTTTGCTCCAAAGGGCGAAAGTGGGGAAGAGCGTGCAACGCGAATCCGCCAGTATGAAGATTTCTTTAATGTAACCGGAATGGGAACACCGGATGATTTAGAAGAATTCCGGTCTTGTCAAATTGCCTACCAGTCTTCCGCTTTAAAATACAATGACATGAGTCGTGGTGCTATGCATTGGCTTTATGGACAAGATGAACAGGCAGAAAAAATGGGCATTAAACCAATAATCTCCGGAATCAAATCTGAAGACGAGGGTCTATTTATTACCCAACATGAATTCTGGAAAAATTCATTAAAAGAGGGTATTTCTAAAAATGTTTTAGCAGAAAATAAATCATGACAAATTACCAAGACATACAAGCATTCTTATATCAGGAAGTTCGTCATTTGGACGATAAAGAATGGGATCAATGGCTGAAATTTTACGATGAAGATTGTGTTTTTTGGATGCCAGGATGGGATGACGAAGATGAGCTGACAAAAGATCCGCAAACCGAAATTTCTTTGATCTATTATCCAAATAAAGGTGGACTAGAAGATCGTGTGTTTCGTATCAAGACTGAACGCTCGTCGGCCTCCATGCCCGAACCCAGGACTTGTCATTACATCAGTAATGTAGAAGTTCTGGAAGAAAACGAGGAGCAGCTGAAAATCCGTTTTAACTGGAACACCTTGTCGTTTCGATACAAAACAACAGATAGCTATTTCGGTGTAAGCTTTTACACACTGAAAAAAAATGAAAATTCATTACTCATTGTAAACAAGAAAGTAATCATAAAAAACGACTACATCCGTCAGGTTTTAGACGTTTATCATATTTAAAATAATAGTTATGGCAAAAGTTGCATTAAATTTTGAAGACGGCGTAACGCGTTTTATTGAGACTACAGGGTATGAAACCATTGCCGAGGCAGCCTATCGACTAGGTGTTAATATCCCTTTAGATTGTGCTGATGGCGCATGTGGGACTTGTAAATGCTTATCAAAATCAGGTTCATTTGATCCTGGAGATTATATTGATGAAGCTTTATCGGAAGAAGAAGCAGAAAATGGTTATGGGTTGGCATGTCAGATGCGCCCGAAGTCGGATATGATAGTGGATATATTCGCAAGCGCTGCAGCTTGTAAAGTAGAGGTGCATACCTACGAAACTGAAATCACCGGGTTAACTTTTTTATCCTCAGAAATAGTAAGGCTAAAAGCCAAAATAACAGATGGTTCTACCATCACGTTCTTGCCGGGGCAATATGCAAATATTTTGGTTCCAGGGTCAACAGAAACTCGTTCTTATTCATTTTCCTGTTTGTCAGATACCAATGAAATGGAATTTATCATCCGATTAATTCCAAATGCAGGCTTAATGAGTAATTATTTAAGGCAAGCAAAAATAGGAGAGGCTTTAAGTATTACCGGACCGGTGGGAAGTTTCTATAGTCGTGATGTCAAAAGGGAAACTTTATTCTTTGCAGGAGGAACCGGAATTGCCCCTTTCATAGCGATGTTAGAGAAGCTCAATTCAGAAGGTAATCCTCAATTGATTAAATTATTTTATGGTGCTACGACGGTAGAAAATATTATTGACCTGGATCGTATTAAAACGTTCACAAACCTTAACGTAGTAGTGTATCCTTGTGTTTCAAGTGGGAACTGCGATGCTTATCCTTCAGGGTATGTGACGCAGTGGGTTAATAAAGAGGAACTAAAGGGGGAGATTTACGATATTTATATATGCGGCCCAAACGCGATGGTAGATGCAGTTAAGTCTTCAATAGCAGCACATCAAATAAATTTCGAAAATTTCTATACAGAGAAATTTGTTCCAACAGGAGTGTTAACGGTATAATTCAAAAGCGTATGATCTTTCAAGATAGATTTAAAAATAAAATTGCCATTGTTACCGGTGCTGCACAAGGCATTGGTAGAGGTGTTGCGGAACGTATTGCGAAAGAAGGGGCTAAAACAGTTTTAGTAGATCGTTCGGATGTCGTATTGGAAGTAGCAGAAAGTTTAAAAAAGGCTGGATATGATGTCCTTGCAATACAGGCAGATCTGGAAACATTAGCAGGTTTTAATAAAATGTCAGATCGCGTGATTCAAACCTTTGGTAAGATCGATATTTTGATTAATAATGTTGGTGGAACTATCTGGGCTAAACCTTTTCAACATTATGAGGAAGAAGAAATCATGAAGGAAATAAACCGATCACTGTTTCCTACGCTATGGGGATGCAGAAGTGTGCTACCGCATATGATATCCAACGGTGGTGGGGTAATTGTTAATGTTTCATCTGTGGCAACACGTTCTGTTAATCGTGTTCCTTATGCAGCTGCCAAAGGTGGTGTGAATGCAATTACTGCGTCATTAGCTTTTGAACAAGCTCCTAATCATGTGCGTATACTAGGAGTAGCACCCGGTGGAACTGAAGCACCTCAACGTATAATTCCGAGAAATGAAAATCCACAAACGGATGAAGAAAGAATGTGGTATCAACAAATTGTGGATCAAACAATGGAATCATCGCTGCAGAAAAAATATGGTACCATCGAAGACCAGGTGAGCACCATCTTGTTTGCGGCCTCTGATGAAGCTAAATATATTACAGGAGTTACCATCCCGGTTGCGGGTGGAGATTTAGGATAATTTTAAATAGAATAAAATGCTAAAAGTTCAATTAACAAACTTTATTTGTAATTATAATCTTGAAAATTTCGGACATGAGAAAACATTGATTTTTTCTAATTCATTAGGAACAAATTTGTCCATGTGGGAAGATAATATTGATGTTCTGAGTCACCATTTCAATATTTTAAGATATGATAAACGTGGGCATGGTGAAAGTACTATTCATCAGGATAAAGTTTCAATTGCTGAATTGGGAAATGATGTGATTGAATTGTTAAACTATTTAAAGTTAGATACAGTTTATTTCTGTGGGGTATCTATAGGAGGATTAATCGGTCAGTGGTTAGGAATTAACTATTCCAGTCGTTTCGAGAAAATAGTGATCAGCAATACAGCGGCGAAGATTGGAAATGAAGAAGGTTGGGCCGCTCGTGTAAAACAGGTTACAGAAAATGGATTGGGAAGTATTTTAATCCCAACAGCTGAACGCTGGTTTAGTCCTGATTACAGAGCTAAAAATCCCGATAAAGTTCAAGAGATCCTTCATCATTTTAAAGTTAATTCTTTACAAGGATATACTGCTTGTTGTTATGCCGTTGCAGCTGCAGATTTTAGGGAACAGCTTTATAATTTAGAAGTTCCTTTACTAATTATCGCTGGTATCCAAGATGAGGTGACAACATTAGCCGATGGGAAATTTATACAAAAACATACCCCTATTGCTAATTTGGTTACGCTTGATGCCGCGCATTTATCAAATGTGGAATATCCAGCAGAATTCGCAAAACACATTATACATTTTACAGAACATTAAAAAAACATAGATGAAAACTATACCACAAATATCCTTACAGGAGGCAGTTGCAATGGTAAAGGATGGGGATACTTTATTACAGGGTGGGTTTGGAATGACTGGAAACCCAGTTCATTTGATGCATGCATTAGCAGAAACAAAAACAAAAAATCTTACGTTCATTGGAAACAATGTAGGTGAAACTGGAATTGGGGGTGGACGGCTATTGCGCAATGGTCAACTGAAGAAGATAATTGGTTCATTTTTCACATCAAATCCAGAAGCTGTGAAGGCAGCTCAGGATGGGGTTGTTGAATACGAGTTATTACCGCAGGGTACATTAGCCGAAGCCATTCGTGCAGGTGGTGCTGGTATTGGAGGTTTTTTTACACCTACATCTGCGGGAACTGAATTAGCACAAGGGCGTGAAACAAAATTTTTAAATGGTGTTGAACAGGTTTTTATCCCTGGAATACGTAGTAATGTTGCATTTATTCGGGCCTGGAGAGCAGATACTGCGGGGAATTTACAGTATCGTATGACAGAGCAAAACTTTAACAGAGCAATGGCTACTGCTGCAGATTTGGTAATTGCTGAGGTTGAAGAAATTGTACAGGTAGGTGAAATTTTACCGGAAAACATTCATACACCAGGATCATATATAGACTATTTGGTTCAAGCGACTTTAACTTTAGAAGATTTAGGGAGTTCAGCTTCAGTCTCTTCTGGTAAAAAAGTTTCAGAAAGTCGTATGAGTATGGCTAAAAGAGCCTTAAAAGAATTGCGAAAAGGTGATGTCGTTAATTTAGGAATTGGTATACCAACCTTAGTTGCTGATTTAATTTCGGAGAAAGATGGAATTATTCTACATACAGAAAACGGTATGCTGGCTGTAGGACCAGCTCCTACTGATGGTGGTGCAATGGATTATCCTGTTAACGCAGGTAAGATCCCTGTTACCGCTTTAGCTGGTGCTTCTTATTTCGACTCTGCAGATTCTTTTGCGATGATCCGTGGCAAACATATTGATATTGCTGTTATGGGAGGTTTACAAGTGGATGAAGCAGCTAATTTGGCTAATTGGGCAGTTCCTGGTCAGCCTTTATTAGGTGTAGGGGGAGCTATGGATTTAGCTTCAGGTGCGAAACGTTTGATTATTACGATGATGCATGCCGAGAAGAATGGAGATGCAAAGATTGTTCCTTCCTGCACATTGCCATTAACAGCACTTAAATCTGTTGACATGATTATCACAGACAAGGCTGTATTTGAGTTTGTTGACGAAAAATTAACGTTAATTGAGATTATGCCGGGTGCGACTTTAGAAGAAGTAAGAAAGCTAACTTCTGCAAAATTCGTGGAAAAATTATCTTGATAAAACATTAAGGAGTATGCTGGTCAAACTTATCAAAAGAGCGATTAATTCTCCATTTGTAGCCTATGCTATACGGTGTGTTACAGGCTTTCTAATTGGTTATTTTTTAATTGAGAAATTTCCTCAGCATGAACTATTCTGGGTGTTGTTATCTATTATATTAGTGATATCTCCGGATGAAAAGGATGCCAGAAAATTAACAATAGAAAGAAGTAAATCGAATTTTATAGGATCCATTTCTGGACTGCTGGTTTTTTTCCTTCCTATGGATGATGTTTATAAGATAGCCTTGGGAATTTTAATAGCCTTAATCATTTGCAGGTTTGCAGATTTAATCAATGTAGCGCGTAGTGCTATTGTAGGTTTGTTAATCGTATTAATGGAACATAAAACAGACACCTATTGGGCACCCGGAGAGCGATTTATTTTTGTCACCCTAGGGTGTTTTATTGGTCTTTCTGTAACACTAATAACCTCTTATGTTTTTAATTGTTTAAATAAAAATTTTTTAACAGAGAATGAATAACGAAGCATATATTATTGACGGAATCCGAACTCCAGTTGGAAGTTTTGGAGGTACATTATCGGCACTACGTGCCGATGATTTAGCGGCTTTACCAATTGCTGAATTGGTAAAAAGAAATCCTAATATCCCATTAGATGCGATTGATGATGTGATTCTCGGCTGTCACAATCAAGCTGGCGAAGACAATAGAAATGTTGCACGTATGGCTGGTTTATTAGCCGGATTACCGGTTACTGTGCCAGGTGAAACCATTAACAGGCTATGTTCTTCTGGTATGTCAGCAATCGTACATGCAGCCCGTGCAATTAAAGCGGGAGATGGGGATATCTTTATTGCAGGTGGTGTTGAACACATGACACGTGGACCGTTGGTGATTTCGAAATCGTCTAAAGCTTTTGGAAACGATTCTAAAATGGAAGATTCTTCTTTCGGTTGGCGTTTTGTTAACCCAAAAATGAAAGAAATGTATGGTATAGACCCTATGGGAATTACAGCCGAGAATTTGGTGGATATGTACCATGTTTCTCGTGAGGACCAGGATAAGTTCGCTTTATCTTCTCAGTTAAAAGCAGCTGCAGCAACAGAGAATGGTCGTTTAGCTGAGGAGATCATGCCTGTAATTATTCCTCAAAGAAAAGGTGATCCGATCATTTTTTCAAAAGATGAATTTGTACGTTCAAATTCTACAATTGAAGCTTTAGCAAAATTAAAACCTGCTTTCAAAGATGGAGGAACGGTTACTGCTGGTAATGCCTCTGGGTTAAATGATGGAGCTGCTGCTGTTTTTGTAGCCTCTGCTGAAGCAGTTGAGAAATATAATTTAAAACCAATAGCACGTATCGTGGCTTCTGCAGTTGTTGGCGTTGAACCTGGAATTATGGGAATTGGTCCTGTTACAGCTACTTTGAAAGCATTGAAAAAAGCTGGTTTGACTTTAGATCAAATAGATGTAATGGAATTTAATGAAGCTTTTGCAGCACAGGCTTTAGCATGTACACGTGCTTTAGGTTTAGCAGATGATGACCCAAGAATTAATCCAAATGGAGGCGCTATAGCAATAGGTCATCCATTAGGGATGACGGGTGCACGTATTACTTACACAGCTGCTCTGGAACTGCAAAAAATTGGGAAAAGGTATGCTTTAGCCGCGATGTGTGTAGGTGTTGGACAAGGCTACGCTATTATCTTAGAAAGGGTTTAGTTTTTTATGTTTAATCTGTGAATATGAGTAAGAAACAAGATATTTTGGCTGCTGCTTTGAGGCTCTTTACGAAAAATGGGGTTAGAGCAACTTCAACAAAATCTATTGCTGAGGAAGCAAATACCTCCGAAGCTCTAATTTTCAGACATTTTAAAACAAAAGATAATTTACTAGAAGGAATAATAAGAAATGGATATAAAGAAGCATTAACACTTACTACTACTTTTTTGGAGCATAAAGAACCTAAGGCTTTTTTGATTCAAATGATTGATTTACCACAGACTTTAGTCGACTCCAATTTTGATTTCTGGCGAATGCAATATAAAATTTTACCCTTAAATTCAATTGCACAGCATTATCATAATAGTTTTATGAAACCAAGCGGTGATAAACTGGCTGAGGTTTTTAGATTATTGGGTTATGAATATCCGGTTGAAGAATCGGATGTTCTTATTCTTTTAATTGATGGGATATGGAAAAGTTATGCTTCTGATAGATTTACCAACGAACGATGTAACAGTTTGGAGAAGCTACTTAAAATTAAGTACGACCTTAACTAATTGACTCAGAATTTCGTTACTCATAGTATACTACCACATTGGCTTAAACAGTAGATTCATTGCGAAGAATACCTTCCAGAATATTTGGAATGTGATTTAACCCTGTTCATGATGAAAAATCATTCAAAGGCAAGATTCTTTGTGGGGCAAGCAAATATGCTTTCAGAGCAGATCAGCCCAATTTAAGTTTTGCAGAATTTCTTCTTGGCCGCGTTGAGAAAATCATTTTTGCCTGTTCCCCGGCACTAACGCTGACCTGTATCACTCATCCTATATTACTTGATTTTAGATGGGGTAAAAAACATTTGTTTTTCTCACAGTAACTTATATATATTTACATATGTAATACATATGTACTACATATCTGAAAATAAAACAAATGATATGAATAAAGAAGATTTATTTAAAGGTCTATGGCCAGCGTTAATTACCCCCGTCGGTAATAATGAAAAACCTGAATTAAAAGAACTAAACAAGTTGTGCGAAGTTTTGGTGAAACAAGGTGTAGACGGCTTGTATGTCTTGGGCTCAACAGGGCAAGGTGTGCTATTCGGGGAAGAAGATCGAAAAGAAGTGTTGGAAGTTGTTTTAGAATGTGTTGGGGGAAGGGTGCCGGTAATGGCGCAGCTTGGTTGTCTAACTACCAGGGAATCTGTGCGATTGGCTGAACATGCAGCGCTATCAGGTGTTGCAGCGGTTTCATCAGTCGGGCCGATTTATTTCGCTGGTGGTCAGCAAATGGCAATACATCATTATACAGAAATTGCAGAAGCTGCACAACTGCCATTTTTCCCTTATCAACTGGGTGTTATTCCAGGCAATTTTGAGGAATTTATTCAATCTATTCTAAAGGTTCCTTTTATCGAAGGGATGAAATTGACGACAGGAAATTTATTGGAAATCAGTCGAGTACATAATATAGCCAAAGATCAGCTAAAGTTATTTAGTGGAGCAGACGAATTATTTTGCCAGGCTTCACTTTCAGGTACTGTTGGTGCTATTGGTACTTTTTATAACTTATGGGGACAGGAATGTAAATATGTATTACATGAGTTTCAAAAAGGTAATTTTCAGTTGGCAAGTAGGTTTATGTTGAAGTTTCAGGAGATTATTGAATTGGTGTTACCAAATATCTGGACTTTTCTCAAAGAAGCCATGCTAATTAAGCACCAGGTTAATATAGGAAATACAATATCTCCTTTAGGTCGTGGTCAAATAGGTTGGACAGAAAGCCAGGTTGCCGCTATTCTAGCTTCATTAGCGCAGACTTTGCAGGAATAACAACGTTACATCAGCAATTAACCAAATATAAACCAAAAAGTTACTAACCATAACAATTATGAAATTCAATGAAAATTTTTATAAAGTACTATTGACCTTTTCAATGCTTCTTTTTGCCAGTATTTCCTTTTCTCAGGTAAAATTAAAAGGGAAAGTTACTGATGAGCAAAAACTAGGTATTCCTGGAGTTATTGTCAAAGAAAAAGGTACCACAAATTTGACTTCCACGGATAACAATGGGAATTTCAGTATAGCGGTGCTTTCTGATCAAAGTAAGTTGACCTTTAATTACATAGGAAAAAGGATGCAGGAGGTAATTGTGGGTAACCAAAGGATTTTTAATATCACCCTTGAAGAGGAAAGCAGGACAATGGAAGAAGTTCTTGTGATTGGATATGGAACCCAATCCAGGGAAAAACTGACTACTTCAGTTTCCAAATTGGATATGAAAGTATTAGAGAATGTACCGCTTGCCAATGTGGCTTCTGCGCTGCAGGGGACATTGCCAGGGGTGCGCGTGCAAAGCACCTCTGGTCAGCCTGGTGCCGCACCACGGGTGATTATAAGAGGAGGAACTTCTATTAATAATCCAAATGGGGCTGCGCCTTTGTATATCGTAGATGGTATTATACGCAGTGATCTTAATAACCTTAATTCCAATGATATTGAGTCCTTACAGGTTTTAAAGGATGCGGCTTCGACTGCTATTTATGGCTCAAGGGGAGCTAATGGGGTTGTTTTGGTGACTACAAAATCAGGAAAAGCAGGTGCTGTTCAGATCAATTACGGATATGATTTAGGGATTTCTACCTTACAAAAGAAATATAGCATGCTGAATGCCAGGGATTTCATTTACTATCAACGAATGGGGATTGCTGCACGTGCTGATCAGGACCCTAGTCAGCTGGTAAAACTGGGGCTCGCAACCAGCGGTGGTGCTGGGAATGATTTAACAAATAAAACAGCTTACACTACCCAATACCTAACTCCTGCAAATAGCTATAAATTAAATGAAGGCTGGGACAGTATGGTCGACCCTACAGATCCTACCAGAACGATAATTTTCAAAAACACCGATTTCCAGGATGTGCTGTTCAGTACTGGAAAGACCAACAACCATAACCTTTCTGTATCGGGAGGAAGCGAAAAAGCAAAATTCAATTTAGGTTTGGGTTATCTGGATAATGAAGGAATTGCGATTTCTACAGATTATAAGCGCCTGACTTTAAATATGAATGGTGAGTTGCAGGCCACTGACAATCTTAGTGTTTTTGGGCGTGTTTTGTACTCTAATATGCGTAATACACAAGTGTTCGGAAAAGAAAGTGATATGTTCGGTAGATCTTTAGCTTTGGCGTCAACTGCAAAATTCACTTATGAAGATGGTAGTTTAGCACCTGGCTTGGGGGCTACAATCGGTAATCCGCTCTATTATGAGTCAACAATTGATGCTAAGAACAGTACCGATAACCTAACCCTTTCTGTTGGCGGAAAGTGGAATATCACCAAAGATTTAAACTTTATACCACAAGTATCCATTTATCAGGTGACAGATGACAATCGTTCGTTTCAAGGAGCTTATTATAACGGGCCAGCCAGTTATATCGATTCGAGAGTTGCAAGTGGAGGCTATAACAAAACGCTTCAACATCAGGCGGATGGTGTGTTTTCTTACCATAAAACATTTTTGGAAAAGCACGAGTTAGAGGCAAAATTGGGCTTTTCTTACTTTCAGACAGAGAAATCCAGTCTTTTAGCTTCTGGAAGAGGTGCAGCTTCTGATCTAATACCAACATTAAATGGATCGGCGGTGCCGGTGTCGGTAAGCGGCTTGGAAAGTCAGCTTCGGATTATGGGGTATTTTTCGAGAATAAATTACAACTATTTAGAAAAATATCTGCTTTCCTTTAACCTTCGCTACGATGGGGCATCGAATTTAGGAGATAAAAAATGGGGCTTTTTTCCGGGTGTTTCCGCAGGTTGGAATGTTCATAAGGAAGCTTTCTGGAGCAGTATTTCGGATAAAATATCACAGTTTAAGCTTAGAGCGAGTTATGGTGTGAATGGAAATATAGGCCAGTTAGGGTATTATGATGCACAAGGGCAATATAGTGTAGGCGCGCAGTATAACGGTGCTGCGGCAGTACAAAATACAGCTTTATCAAATCCTGGGCTAACCTGGGAGCAATCTAAAACTTTAAACTTTGGTACGGATTTAGGTTTCTTTAAGGGTAGGGTAAACCTGATGTTGGATGTATATCGTCGCGTTACTGATAACCTGCTGACCAATATGTCATTACCGCATTCCACTGGTTTTGCGAGTATTTTGACCAATCTGGGTAGTTTAGAAAATAAAGGTATAGAATTGGAGTTGTCAGGGCGCGTCTTTCCTCAAAGCTCAGCTTTTGGATGGAACATTTCCTTAAACGCTGCAAAAGTCAAAAACAAAATTTTAGAATTGCCAAATAATGGTATCCCATTTAATCGGATTGGTGGCGATTATGTTTACAATCCTAAAATTGGCGATTACGCCTGGATGGGGGGATTACAGGAAGGCGGAAAACCTGGAGATATTTATGCCTATAAACAAAAAGGAATTTATGCTACCGATGAAGAAGCTGCTAAAGGGCCAAAAGACACGATGGTTCCTCTTGCTGATAAGACTAAGTATGGCGGAGATGTAAATTGGGAAGATGTGGATGGAAATGGTTTGATTGATTCCCGTGACCGGGTTTATGTAGGTAATATTTATCCGGAATGGACCGGTGGTTTTACCAATACTTTTAATTATAAAAATTTCGGCTTGTTAGTGCGTTTCGACTATACCGCAGGCCATGTTATCTACAATTATACAGAAGCAGCTAGCGTAGGGCAATTTCAAGGCGAAAATGGTCTTTCTTCTACCGTGCTTCGTTCTTGGAAAAAACAAGGTGATATCACTGATATTCCAAGATTTTACTGGGCCGACCAGCAAGCAAGGAGCAACCTATTCAGAGGGAATTCACATTACTATGAAAAAGGTGATTATCTGGCATTGAGAGAAGTTACGCTAAGTTATGTGTTGCCTCAGGCGATATTAAATAAATTGAAAATCAGTCAGTTGAGGTTGAATCTTTCGGGGACTAACCTGCATTATTTCACAAATTATGTGGGGCAGAATCCTGAAGACGGTGGGACGGATAATGGTCGTTATCCAGTGCCAAGAACAATTGTATTAGGTGCAAATTTGACATTTTAGGTAAATGAAGATTATGAAAAAAGTAAATACATTTTTTACGTTGGCGGTAATTGCAATAGCTGGCCTTACTTCTTGTACGAAAACACTAGAACTGGATCCAATCAGTCAGATCTCCAATCAATCCTTCTGGAAAACGGAAAATGATGCAACTGGAGCATTAAATGGTATGTATGTTAAATTGCGCACACAAGCTGCCGGGAATCTGTTTGCCTGGGGTGAAGCGCGCTCAGAGGTGATGGACCGTAGTTTAGGTGGCACGGCAGGCTTACAAGTTTTTTTTCTTAATGAACTGAATCGGTCGAATGTGGGCGTGTCGGCAGCCAATAATACCATAAATTCTACCTGGCAAGGAATGTATGCAGCAGTTCATGCTGCAAACCTATTGCTTAAAAAGACGCCGCAAATTTCTTTCTCTTCTGAGAACAATAAGAATCAGATCCTGGCAGAAGCTTATGCCATGCGTGCCTATGCTTATTTTGTGATGACCAAGACCTGGGGCGACTTACCGCTGGTTCTTGAGCCTACAGAAGGTAGTAACCCTGATGTAATTATGAAGGAAAGGTCTTCTAAAGTTGTAATCATGACGCAGATTAAAGCAGATATTGATAAGGCGCTAGGGTTATTCCCAGACAATGCTTTTAAAAATGGAAGGAATATGTGGTCAAGACCAGCTGTCAATGCCTTGAAAGCAGAGGTATACCTTTGGAATGGTAAGGTCATGCAAGGTGGGCAGGATGATTTTCGTACGGCATTAAAAGCGATAGAGGAGGTTGAAAAGAGCGATGTTGTCCTGTTAGATAAATACGAGTCTGTTTTTGATTACACGAATAAAGGGAATAAAGAGATTTTGATGGCGGTCCGCTTCCAGGATATTGAATCAAGCGATAACGTGTTTATGAATATGTATATCGATAATTCTTATATGAATAAAAATACAGATCAGACGACTAAAGATCTGATTGGGGTACTTGGTGGTTTACCTGCCTTTACCATTAGTAAGCTGGTTCGGGATCAGTTTTCTGTTGATGATCAACGTCGTAATGCTACCTTTATTGAGATTTATGCACCAGTAAATGGTGTGAATACTTTCTATGGTTCAGTGGTTTCCAAGTTTAGTGGAACTGTGATTGGTGGTGCCAGAAAGTTTTATGACGACATTGTTTTGTTTAGGTATGCTGATGTATTGTTGATGAAAGCTGAAGCTCAAAATGCTTTAAGTTTAGATCCTACTGCGGCGATCAATGCGGTTCGTAAGCGGGCTTATGGTGTTAATTTCCCAGTTCATACCTATGTTAATCAATCGGTTGTTGAGAATGATAAAGCCATTTTAAAGGAGCGATTATTGGAATTAACCGTTGAAGGGAAGCGCTGGTGGGATTTAGTGCGTTTTAATAAAGCGTTCGAACTGGTTCCATCTTTAGCTGGCAAGCCATTGGATAACAATTTGTTGCTGTTTCCGATAGCTGAAACTACACTCAGTCTTGAGCCAAAAGTTAAACAGAATTTAGGGTATAATTAATCTCAGTTAGGAAATAAAAAAGATCCGGTATAAATTCATACTGCCCCCAAAAGCTGAACGCTATTTGGGGGCAGTAGTATTTTTATTTTATTTGTTCAAAATACTGTATCAAATGTTTGTGCATATTCATTCTAAATTCTTCTGCTGTACCATTTTCCAGAATTTTCAACAAAACACGGTGTGAGATGTAGTCCTCGTTTTCTTCCTGACTCCTGATATGTAAGTCATGATTCATGTAGTCAAATATCGGCATCAGAATTTTCTGAAAACGTTCAATTGTATGGTTGCCTGAAATCTGGTAAAGTGTAGAATGAAACTCAATATCCAATTTTAGTTTTTCAGATTTACTCTTTGCAGCTTCTTCTTTTTCAATGATATTTTCCAGTTTTTTCAGATCATCATTGGTCTTCCTGATGAATAATAAATCAACAATACCCATTTCAATAACCAGACGGAGTTCAAAAAAATCTTGCATGGTTTCTTTGGTCAACAAACTCGGATTCAGTATCCGGTTCATGTTTTGAAAAAAATCAGGTTGGGTAATGGACATTCCCCGGTTTTTTTTGGATTCTATAATGCCCAAAGTTTTAAATCTTGTCAATGCTTCACGCATGGCTGTGCGGCTTACACCCATGGCTTCTGCTAGTTCAACTTCTTTGGGAATGGAATCACCAGGTACAAAATTCTCGTTGCGAAAATATTCATAAAGATTAATTTCAATACGATCAACCTGAGACATGTTTTCTATTGGCTTTATTCCTTGAAGCTGTAGTTTTTTCATAGTCTCCAAATATAAGTAATACTTATTTATTGGTAAAGAAATTATTTGGGTTATGTGCCTGGTTTTAATGGTTATTTTTTTAAAGTTTAAAAATAATTGAAAATATTATTTAGCTTTATATCGATATATGTCGTACATATGTATTTGATCTGTTGTTTTAAACTTTTAGAATTATGATGAAGATAAAATGTGTGTTTTGCTTTTTCCTGGCTGTTGTGGGATTACAAATATCCCATGTGTTCCAGGCTGCTGCTCAGTTGGTACCGGTAATGAAGAATAATGTAGTACTTGAAATTAAACCTGGAGTTGGGAATCCCAGAAACAGTGAGGGCTCATTTATAACCTTGAAAAATGGCAGCATTTTATTCATTTATTCCAAGTATACTTCAGGAACAGGAGATGACCATGATCCAGCTTTTTTAGCGAGTAGATTTTCATCAGATGGCGGGCATAGCTGGACAAACAAAGATAAGGTGGTATTGAGTAATGAGGGTGGTCTGAATGTCATGTCGGTATCGCTGCTGCGCTTAAAAAATGGGGAAATCGCCATGTTTTATTTGAAAAAAAATACGACAAAGGATTGCATCCCTTATCTGCGGATTTCGAAAGATGAAGCGAAGACCTGGTCTGAGCCTATCGCTTGTATAACAGATCAAACTGGCTATTTTGTATTGAACAACGACCGGGTTATACAATTGAATAGCGGTAGACTGTTATTCGCTGTTGCCTTGCACAAAAATCTCAATACATACATGGGAGGGTCAGGAAATTTGTTTAGCTATTATTCGGATGATAATGGTAGAACCTGGAAGGCGGGAAAAGAAGTAAAGGGACCAGAAGATAGGTTAACACAAGAGCCCGGAGTAGTGGAATTGAAAAATGGGGATATCATGATGTTTATTCGGGCAACTGGTGGCGCTCAATTGGTGTCCTATTCAAAAGATAAAGGAGAAACCTGGACTGATGCCGTTCCTTATAACCTTAAGTCGCCTTTATCTCCGGCTAGTATTGAACGTATTCCAGCCACTGGCGATCTTTTTGCCATTTGGAATAATATTGATGGTACTGATCCTAAAGTGAAAGATCTGCGGACTCCCTTAACCATTGCAATTTCTAAAGATGATGGCAAAAGTTGGATACACGTTAAGAATATAGAAACAGATCCGGATGGTTGGTATTGTTATATGGCAATCCATTTTGATCAAAATAATGTGCTGTTAAGTTATTGTGCAGGAAGCCAAAAACAAAAAACACATCTTTCTGTGACAGATATTGCTTTGCTTGATCTCAAAATTATTTATAAGAATTAATTAGGGCTCGTATTATAATTAATATATGGAAATGTGTGAAATAGAAATTCAATCAGCTCAAGAGGGACCTACGTTGTTGATCCTTGCAGGGGTTCATGGTGATGAGTATGAACCGATATTGGCTGCAATTGAACTTTCAGCTATTTTAAAAGATAAGTTAAAAAAGGGAACGGTGGTGATCCTCCCGGTAGTGAATAAGTCGGCCTATTATGCAGGAACGCGCTGCGGAACGGATGGATTGGATTTGGCCAGAAGCTGTCCCGGAAATTCATCAGGTTCATCTACGCTGCAGGATGCGGCAAATGTTTCAAAGTTGATTCTGGAATGCGACTATTTGATTGACTTGCATACTGGTGGTCAACTATTTGATTTATTCCCTTTAGCTGGATATATGCTTCATCCGAATAAAACGGTGTTAGCCGAGCAGCGAAAAATGGCAAAGGCTTTTGGCTTACCCTTGGTTTGGGGAACAGATGCTTTGCCTGAGGGGCGTACATTATCGATAGCCAGAGATGCGAATATCCCGGCGATTTATGTTGAATATGCGGGGCCGGGACCGGTTAAAGTGAACGTGGTAAATTCATATATCCATGGCTGTTTAAATGTTTTAGCGCTTTTTGATATGCTAGAAGATTACAGATCGGAAGTCAATGATATTCAGTATACAGTTGAAGATCATGAACCTGACAGCGGTTTTCTGCAGCAAAAAATGCTTTCTCCAGCAGATGGCATTTTTGTGCCCAAGGTTTTTCCGGGTGAAATCGTCAAAAAGGGCCAGCTGTGGGGGCTTATCTATGCCTTGCCAATTATCGAAACTCATCAGGTTTATGCTGATGCAGATGGATTGGTCCTTTTTATAAGAAGCCAGCCAAGGGTAAATAAAGAGGAGTCTTTAGGCGGTATTTTATCAGTTTAGAATTGAAGGAGATGACGAAATTAAAAGGTCCGGTTGCCATAGTAACCGGTGCTGCCGGAGGAATCGGTAGGGCCATAGCGGATAAGTTCACAAATGAAGGTTATGCCGTTGTTTGGGTAGATATTGACTTTAGTCAAATAGAAAAAAGAAAAAGCTTGTTGGAAAATGCCGACGCGCAGCATCTGTTCCTGGAAGGTAATTTAGAAGATATTAGTTTTTTACAAGCCATTGTGGATCAAAGTATGGCAAAATGGGGACAAATTGATGTGTTGGTGAATAATGCGGCCTGGCGAAAGCCGGAGAGTTTAACAAATACCAGTCTGGAGGATTGGAATCGGACTTTAGCTGTAAACATTACTGCTCCGGCCTTTCTATCCAAATTTGTTGCTAAAGCGCTCTTGCTGAAAAAGAAAAATTGCGTTTTTGTAAATATGTCGAGCATCATGGCCCACATGGCATCCGGTTATGCTACGGCATATACAGTGTGCAAAGGTGCCGTAGAAAGCCTGACTTATGAGTTGGCAGCCTTATATGGCCCTCATGGATTTAGAGCGGTGGCCTTGAGACCGGGGAGTGTTGCAACGAGCTTAAGCACTGACTATACAGATCCCGATGGTGAAAACATCAGTCATGCAATTCTAGCAGAAATTGAAGGTCGTACGCCTCTGGGTAGATCTGCAAATCCGAAAGAAATTGCTGAAGCCGTATTTTGGCTGTCTTCTCCTCAAGCCAGCTTTATTACCGCCACAACTTTAGATATAGATGGTGGCTTGCTCCGTAATTTTAATTCTTATGCGTTGAAGAAACGCCTTAAACCGAATGAATTTTGAAAGGAATCTGGAAATATAAAAACTTACTGCCTGCCATACAGGATGTCAATCAAATCACCTTAGGTGAAGGGAATACTCCGCTATTGCGTTCCAGGTATATTGGCCCCTCGCTTGGACTGGAGAATTTATACTTTAAACTGGAGCATCTAAATCCTTCTGGTTCTTATAAGGATCGTTTTGCAGCGATGGTGGTTTCAAATTGCCTGCAGCAAAGGAAACGGGGGATCCTGGCTACCTCAAGCGGAAATACTGGTGCAGCTTTGGCAGCTTATTCAGCTGCTGCAGACCTGAAATGCCTGGTTGCTTTAGTTGATGGTGCCCCTTTTGGAAAGATTCAGCAAATGGGCGTGTATGGTTCAGAATTGTTGATGATCAAAGGGTTTGGAATCCAGGACTTGCGGACAAAAGAGGTAATGGATCATTTGAAGGCACTAGCTGTAGCCAGAGACTATAGTTTAGAGATCAGTGCCTATAAATTTTCACCAGTTGGAATGCAAGGGGTGCAGACCATAGCTTTCGAAATTGCAGATGCGCTGCCTGAGGTAAAGCATGTTTTTGTACCTGCCGGTGGCGGAGGCTTATACCTGTCTATCCTGCTTGGCTTTTCAAAATGGCAAACAAATGAAAATGAGCAGGTCAAGCCGATGATGTATGGTGTTCAGCCCTCAGGGAATGATACAATTGCCTCTGTTTTAATGGGTAAACAGCAGGTACTTAAATCGCTGGATACAAGCGAAACCTGTATTAGTGGATTGCAGGTTCCATCACTTTTGGATGCTCAGGCTATTTATGATTTATCATTAAAGTACTCTTGTAATGGTGCCACTGTGGAAGATGAGAAGGTTTTCTTATACCAGAAGTTATTGGCCCAAAAAGAAGGGATATTCTGTGAGCCTGCCGGGGCTGTAGCCTTAGCTGGTTTGATAAAAGCAATGGAAAGCGGAGAAATCCGTGCTGAGGATCCTGTGGTTTGCTTGGTTACCGGGAATGGTCCAAAGGATTTAAAAGCGCTGGATCAAATTTATACGAAAGAGGATTGTGCGTATGCAGAGGATATGCTGCAAACCAAGACAATTATTGAAAACAAACTAAATAGATAAAATTATGGAAAAAGAAGTTATTCAGGGTGAATTGGTACCAAATAGTCACTTACCCTTTTCCGCGGGTGTTAAATGTGGTCAATTCCTTTTTATTTCTGGCCAGGCATCGGTGGATTTGGAAGGAAAAATTATCAGTGGAACATTTGAAGAAGAATGCAGGCGTTCTTTTGATAATTTAAAAAATATTGTAAATGCTGCAGGATTAGAAATGTCTGACCTGGTGCAGGTTCGTAATTATGTGTCTGAAGATAAAGATTTAGTGGCCTTTAATGCCATCTATAGAGAGTATTTTTCTGCTCCATTTCCAGCGCGTACAACTTTAGTGGGTTGTATTGGTTCGGTGCTTAAGTTTGAGGTGGATGCAATGGCATTTTTCAAATAGAAATTATGAAAAAACGCGTGGCCATATTGGGTATTTATCATGAGTCAAATACTTTTAGCCTGGGTACTACCAGCTGGTCTGATTTTGCGGAGGGACATCTTTTTTATGGAAGCCAAATTCTAGACCGGTACGAGCAGGCGCATCATGAGATTGCAGGTTTTATGGAAGGTATGGCTTCAGCTGATGTCGAATTAATTCCTATCTTTTTTGCGGATATCATCCCCGGAGGAAGAATTGATAAATTGACGTATGAGCGCTTGAAAGCTGAGCTTTTAAAGGCTTTGGAACCGGTTTTACCTGTAGATGCAATTTATGTTGCTGCACATGGAGCAGCCGTAAGTGAAGAAATTAGAGACGTAGATGGAGATTGGTTGCAGGCATTACGGAAAAAAGTAGGGCAGGAAATTCCAATTCTTGGCTCCTTAGACCCACATGCGAACGTCAGTATGGCCATGCAAAATGCCACAGACGCATTGATCGCGTATGCTACGAATCCTCATCTAGATCAGAGAATGACAGGTAAAAGAGTGGCTGATTTACTTAAAAAAATCCTCTTTGATCAAATTCAGATTAAACAGGAGCTGATTCAATTTCCAGCCGTTATCAGTATTGAACAGCAAGAGACAGCTGTAAATCCTTGTCGTACTTTGTATGCTGATGCACAGGAATTGCTAAATCAGGACGGAATCATCAGTCATAGTATCATCCTTGGATTTCCATATGCTGATGTAGCCGAAATGGGAACAGCTTTGATTTTAATCACTGAGGCATCATTTGATACGACTGGTTTGAAGACTGAAATCATGAAGCTCTTTCAAAGCTATTTCCCGCAATTTATTGGGAATAAAACAGAGATTTCCGAGGTGCTGGCGAAGAAAGATATTTATGAGAAACCGGTGTTGTTGCTGGATATGGGCGATAATGTTGGGGGTGGGGCTCAAGGCAACAGTAGTTTTCTTTTGGATGCTATTGAAGCAGCAGGTTTGAGTAATGCCTGTATTTGTATTAATGATGCTGCCCTGGTTGCAAAAGCAGTTAATTATACGGCGGGCGACTGGCTTTCACTTGATTTGAATGCTGCAAATCCCGCTAATCGGAAAGCGCCTTATGAGGTGCGTGTACAAGAAATAAAACAGGGGAAATTTACGGAGCTGATACCCAGACATGGTGGACAAGTTGATTACGACATGGGACAAACCGTATTGGTTAAAACCAGATCTGGTAATTTCATCGTGCTCAGTTCTATACGGGTACCCCCTTTTAGTGCTGAACAATTGCGAATTTATAATATCGTACTCGAAGAGTTGGATTGGATCATTGCAAAAGGAGTAAATGCACCAATTGCCGCTTACAGGGATATTTGCCCCACTTATTTTAAGGTACATACCCCTGGTGAGTGCAATGCGGATGCCAAACAATTTAAATATCAATATCGGAGAAAACCAATGTTTCCTTTCGAACAAATCGACAACTATGCTTAACCCACTTCAGCTAGACAAATTTAAAAAAGATGTATTAATAGATACCCCTTTTTATACGGAAGGACCTGTGGTGGATAGCCTAGGGAATGTTTTTATTACCAATTTATTGGGAGGGCAAATTCTGAAGATTGATGATCAATCTATGGAAGAATGGGCAGTATGTAAAAGTCCCAATGGACAATTTATCGCGCCAAATGGAAATCATTTTGTATGCAATAGTTTAGCTGGATCATTAGAATGCTTTGCGCAGAATGGCGAGCTCGTAAAAACCTGGTGTATCGGAGAAGTCGACCATCATTTTGTTCAATGTCCGAATGACTTATGGATAGAGCCGGATGGTACCATTTTCTTTACAGATTCTGTACGTCATGAAGGTGCAGTGGTAGGTATTGATAAAGCCGGGCAAGCCCGGATCATTGTGAGAGATCTGGATTACCCTAATGGTATTGTTTATGATGCAAAAAAGAAATGTTTGTATGTAGCAGAGAGTTTTAAAAACCGGATACTCATGATGGACCTTCATTTTGATCCTCCCCAGGTGCAGGTATTGGTGGATCTCCCTAAGCATCCTTCCGGAAAAGAAGCTGATAATTTGCCAGATGGATTAGCCTTTGACGAAAGCGGGAATTTGTGGATTGCACACCATGGGATGGGATTAGTTCATTGCTTTGATTTCCAGCAAAACCAGCTCTTTTCTATGGAAAGTTTAATTCCACTGACCAGTAATATTCATGTAGATCATCACAGAATTATCATAACCGGAGGGCTTTCTGAGCCTGGTCCGGGAAGCGTGCGAATCATTAATCGATAGTACTATGAAATATTTAACATTCGGAAGAATACTATTGTTAACCATTATGATTTTACCAGAAACAAGCCTGTATGCTCAAAATAAAACTATTTATGCCGGAAGTGACTTTCCGCAATTGCCCGATAAAATTGGATTTGCAGCAATGTATGCAGGCACAATCAATGGGAAGGTAATAGCCGCCGGTGGGGCTAATTTTTTGGATAAAATGCCTTGGGATGGTGGAGCGAAATCTTTTTCTGATGCCATCTATGTCTTTAAACCCGAAGTAGGCGAATGGAAAAAACAGACTCAAAAATTACCCCATAAAATGGCCTATGGCGTATCCGTTTCGTATGGTAGTGGAATGATATTAGCCGGCGGCTGCACTGAGGGGAATAAGAATATTAAGGAGGTGTTGCTGCTGAGAGAAAAGGATGGAGCACTGAGCATCAAACAACTGGCGGCCATGCCAGTCGCATTAGCAAATATGTGTGGGGATTTAGTTGGTGATTATTTATTTATTGCTGGTGGATCGGAAGATGCAGCAGGCTTGCCTACACAAAATTTCCTGGCCTATGACATCAAAGGGGATCGATGGCAACTGCTGGAAAACATTCCGGGGCCGGCACGAATAAATGCAGTAAGCGCTTCTTCAGCAGGAATATTCTACCTGTTCACAGGTATTCAGCTCAGCCAAACATCAGAAGGGATTCAAAGAAAGGTATTGACTGATGCCTATTCTTTTTTTCCTAAATATCTTGGGGGAAAATTAGTTGGAGGAGCCTGGAAAAAATTAGCTGACATGCCAAGAGGAATGGCTGCGGGACCCAGTCCTGCGCCGGTTGTTAATGGGAAGCATATTGTACTCTTTGGCGGATTGGATCAGGAAACGGCCCAGTATACAGATCCTAAAACCCATCCTGGCTTCTTACCAGATGTTTTTCAGTATAATTTAAGTAGCAATACCTGGGAACCTGCAGGGCGATTGCCTAAACAGGAGGTTCGCCTAACTGTGCCGACAGTGATATACCATGGACAATGCTTACTGATAAACGGAGAGATTGGACCGGGAGCTAGAACCAATAAGATTTACGCTATCGATTTAAAGCATTCAAAATAATAAACCTAACCAAATATGAACCAGTATAATGAATCTCAAAGACTTTTAGAAAGAGCAAGCAGCGTTTTGGCGGGAGGAGTATCTTCGGAATTCCGAAAGTATAATCATCCTCATGCCTTATTTTATAAAGCCGGTAATGGCTCCAGAATTACTGATGTTGATGGTAATGAATATTTAGATTTTACTTTAAGTCAGGGACCCTTGATCTTAGGGCACTCTCATCCAAGAGTTTTAGCAGCAGTACAATCTTATTCGGCATTGGGACAGCTGTATGCTGGCCAGCATATCGAGGAAGTAGAACTTGCTGAAAAACTTTGTCGGCATATCCCTTCAGCAGAATTGGTGCGTTTTTGTTTAGATGGATCTGAAGCGGTTCAAACGGCCTTTAGAGTTGCCCGCGCCAAGACTGGTAAGAATAAATTTTTACGTTTTGAAGGGCATTATCACGGTTGGTTAGATAATGTAGCCTGGGGAATTTCAAGCCCTGGACTGGAATCACTTGGTGCGGAAGATCAACCAAACTGTTACCCCTGGTCAAATGGTATTTCTCCAAACAGCAGGGAAGAGTTTATCATTTTGCCATGGAATGATTTGGATTTATTAGCGCAAACCGTAGCGCGATACAAAGATGAGCTTGCTGCCATTATTACAGAACCGATCATGTGTAATAATGGTTGTATACTCCCAAAAGAAGGTTTTTTAGAGGGGATAAGAGCCATTTGTGATCGTTACGGCATCGCCCTGATTTTCGATGAGGTGATCACTGGCTTTAGATTGGGCTTGGGTGGCGCACAAACTTATTTTAACGTTACTCCTGACCTTTCCATTTTCGCCAAAGCAATGGGTAGCGGCTATCCAATAAGTGCCATTGTAGGTAAAGCGCCATGGATGGACTGTATTTCTAAATCTGAAGTGATCCATGCCGGTACAATGAATTCCAGTAATCCGACAATTGCGGCTTCCTTAGCTACCATTAGTGTGCTGGAAGAGGAGCAACCTTATCCGCGTATGTTTGAATTGGGTGAAAGGTTAATGCGGGGATTGGAAAATGCTGGAAAAGAAGCCCATCAAAATCTTAAAGTATATGGGATAGGGCCAGTATTGGTCAGCTCTTTCTCTGATTTGGGGGAGGTATTTAATTATCGTGATACTCTGCAGGCTGACAAATCAAAACTAAATACATTTATTGCAGGGATGCAAAATCAAGGAGTCCGGATTATAGGTCGCGGGTTATGGTACATTAGTGCCGTACATACAGAAAAAGACATTGATTTCGCCATTGAAAAAGCAAAATATGTGCTTGCACATATGGTATAAAAACAGGACAAAATGAAGTTAGCTACCACCACATCGATGAACACTTTTAGGCCTTGGCTTATTGTAGGGTTATTATTTATCATTGCGATGCTCAATTATATTGACAGGACTATGATTACCACCATGCGGGGCTCAATTGTAGGTTCAATTCCTATGACAGACGCTCATTTTGGCTTGCTCACTGCAGTATTCCTGTGGGTGTACGGTTTGTTTAGCCCATTAGCAGGATTTTTAGCAGATCGTTACAGTAAGAGTAAAATCATACTCTTTAGTCTTTTTGTTTGGTCACTGGTTACCTGGATGACTTCTTATGCCAGTAGTTTTGAGGAACTGTTGATTACCAGAGCCTTAATGGGAATTAGTGAAGCCTGTTATATTCCAGCAGCGCTTTCCTTAATTATGGACTATCACAAAGGACCTACTCGGTCTTTAGCAACGGGAATACATATGGCTGGTATTATGGCCGGACAAAGTTTAGGCTTTCTGGGTGGCTGGCTGGCAGAAAACCATACTTGGAATTACGCCTTTACGATTTTAGGGGTATTCGGGATCTGCTATGCTTCGATCATCTTCTTTTTCCTTAAAGATGCGCCAGCTAAAGAAACTATAATTGAGGAAGCGCAGGAGCCTAAAGTCAATTTCTTACAGTCCTTAGGTGCGCTGTTCAGTAACTTCTCTTTTATTTGTATTGTTTTATTCTTTGGCTTAATTAGCATTGTTTCCTGGCTTATTGTGGGATGGCTGCCTACTTATTTCCAGGAGCGGTTTCAGTTAAGCCAGACCCAGGCAGGGATATACTCCACGGGCTATGTTTTTACTTCGGCAATTGTAGGTGTGCTGGTCGGAGGTTTTTTAACGGATTTATGGAGTAGAAAAAATTCCAATGCAAGGATTTATGTGCCTTTAATTGGCTTAAGTATTGCTGCACCCGCAATCTTCCTGGCTAATTATTCTCATTTGCTTTCTATTTCTTTACTCTGCTTTATGCTGTATACTTTCTGCAAATCCTTTGTGGATACCAATACAATGCCAATTTTGAGCATGACTGTCGACAACCGTTATAGAGCCACAGGATATGGTGTTTTAAATTTCTTTGGCACTTTGGTGGGGGGCTTCGGATTGTATTTTGGAGGTGCATTAAGAGATTTAAATATTGAGCTGAGTACCATATTCAAATTCGCTTCCGTATTAATTGTACTTGCTGCAATTGCCTTGTATTTGGTTAGGCCCGGAAAAAAACGAATTGCAAAAGAAAGCATGATCAACACAAAACTTAACCTAAGCAAATGAAGTTTAACATCAATATTAAGAAATTGAGCAGACTGGGATTTTTTTTAATATCCATCAGTTTAATCGCAGTATTATCTTCAGCAGAACAAGCTGATTACAAACCGAGAACTCCAAAATTCAGGATCATCCATAACAATGATGGTACCGACGCGCTGGCGAATATGTGGTTTAACCGAAAACCAGATTTAACAAGAGCAGATATCAATAATTATGTTGATCTGGTTGCGGAAAGCAAGGTGGTCACCACATTTATGATGTGTACGGGAAGTGATTTTGTCTTTTATCGTTCCAAATATGAGCGCCCATTTGGAGATGATCTGAATGATTCGCTGGATTGTAAAGGAAGCGAATCTGAGCGTAAAGCTTTTAAGCAATATTTTAAGAATTTCAAGAGTTTAGAAGCCGAGGGTACTGATATCATCGATGCTTCTTTAACACGGGCCAAACAACGCGGAATGGAAGCTTTCATCACATTTAGGGTGAATGATCTTCATTTTGCCGATACAGCAACACATTGTAGGGTATCCTATCCTGATTTTTGGTTTAATAATCCACAATATTGGATAGGAGAGGATAACCAGGGAATGAATAGTTCGAGGGCATTAGATTTTACGCATCAAGCGGTGCGCGATCATAAGCTGGCGCTGATTCGCGAGCAGTTGGAGAAATATGAGATGATTGATGGATTCGATTTAGATTTCATGCGTTTTATCGTGCTGTTTAAGGCTGGTGAAGGCTCATCTAAAGCCCATTTAATGACCTCTTTTGTAAAGTCAGTAAAGTTGATGGTGGATTCAGTTTCCAAGGTACGAGGAAAAAAAATCTTATTGTCTGTACGTGTGCCTATTACAGTTGAAGGCGCTTTGTGGAAAGGATTGGATGTAAAAGAATGGGTAAAGCAAGATCTCATTGATTTTATCTCTATTGGCGCCCATTGGCGAGGAGAAACCGCTACGCCTATCGCAAAGTTTAAACAGGATTTATTTGGTAAATCAAATAAAAGGATTCCTGTATATGGATCAATAGATGATGGAGGATATTTACCAAGAGAACTTTATTCAGATGGAATGTTCAAAGGAATGGCTTCGCACATACTTGGTCAGGGTGGTGACGGTTTATATTTATTTAACTTTTATTTTGCCAACTACGGAAAAGTTGATTATCAAAAAGCCCTAAATCCGAGCGGCTTAGTTTGCCGTACAAGATCTACACGTCTGCTTAATGAGCTTGGGAGTATAGATAAACTGAACACTGCAAATAAAATCTTTTGTGCTTCGGATGGAGTTACTAACTCTTACGGGGTGTTGCAGGTTAGTGATCTTCCAATGGCTTGTGGAGTCGGAAAAAAAAGTACAGCGTTCATTTTTATTGGAGATCCTATAGATAAAACATACCCAAAAGAAAGTATCCTGTTTCTTCGTACAGACCGTTCTGCCAGAATGGAGATTGAGGTGAATGGGTTGAAGATTACAGCAGTACAGGCTAAATATCCGGAGGATTATGATAGAAATCGTGGACTCCAGGAAGGGGAGAAAATGATTGCCTATGTGCTTCCAAAAAACTGCCTGATTAAAGGCGAGAACAAAGTGAGCATTGTGGCCAGGACACCTAATGTTTTTGTGGTTAAGCGGTTGGAAGTGGCCTTAAACTATGGTGAGGTGGCTGTAAATGGATATTTTTAATTAACGAATGTTTAGTTGATATGTACAAAATATTAATCGCCCCTAATAGTTTCAAAGGAAGCCTTACAGCTGATCAAGCTGCTAACGCGATTGAGCAGGGATTAAACCAGAGTAAGCTCAAGTTTCAGTCTAACAAATTTCCGATAGGTGATGGGGGCGATCATACTGCTTTTTTACTCACAAATCATTTAAAAGGAGATTTTAGTCATCACCTGGTTTTTGGTGCCTATGGCGATTTGGTGGATGCGCGTTTTGGGCTCATAAACCGTGGAAAAACAGCCATAATAGAGGTAGCAGAAACTTCTGGTTTTAAAACTATTCAAGGGACGTTCAGACAGGTTTTACACGCAGATACAAAAGGACTGGGACAGTTAATAGATCATGTTTTAAGCCTTGGAGTGTCTGAAATCATACTTTGTTTGGGAGGTTCGGCTACCATAGATGGTGGCCTAGGGATGTTAACTGCATTGGGTGTTCGGTTTTTAGATGCAGAACACCATGTTATCGATGTGTATCCGGGAAATTTCTCGCAGGTAGTTTTTATCGACATTACTGGATTAACGGAAAAGATCAGCCACTGCAAGTTTGCCGTATTATGTGATGTCGATAATCCTTTACTGGGGGAACGTGGTGCTGCAAAAGTATTTGGTCCGCAAAAAGGGGCTACTGAAAAAGAAGTCATCCTATTAGAAGCGTTTTTGTCGCGCTTTAATGAGCTCACGATGGATACGCTGGGAAAATCTTTAGATCAGGTTAAATTCGGAGGGGCTGCCGGTGGTTTATCTGCAGCATTAAGTGTCTATTTAAATGCAGATTTGTTGGAAGGTGCGGAGCACTTTTGTCAGATTACCGATTTTAAACAAGCTTTATCCAATGTTGATTTATTAATTACGGGGGAAGGCAGTATCGATGAGCAAACATTAAATGGCAAAGCCCCTTATGTAGCGGCAAAACATGCATTGGCTGCAAATATTCCTGTAATTGGCTTAACCGGAAATGTACCAATAGTAGTACCCGCAGAGCTGCAGCGGTATTTTTCTATGTTACTAAGTATTGGAAGTAAGCCCGAATCTCTGTCAGCAGCCATTGATCATACCTATGAAAATTTAGTCCGAACCTCAAAACAGATAGGTAATATTTTGTCTGTTTATAATAATGAATAAAACTCATGATCGTTTCAATACCATTAAAAAATAAACTTATGAAAATTATTAGCGGCATTGTGCTCATCACCATGCTAAGCATTTCGATAAATGTCCCGGCACAGTATCAGCCTTCATGGGAATCACTGGACAAGAGGCCTGTTCCTGAATGGTGGAGGGATGCGAAATTTGGCATTTTTATCCATTGGGGGCTATACGCTGTTCCCGCATATGCGCCAACAACTGAGGTGAAAGGAATTTATGATAAATATGCTGAACATTATGAAAATAAGCTGTTGTCAAAAAATGAATTATTTATAAATCATCATCAGAAATATTATGGGAATAACTTTACTTATCAGGATTTCGCGCCTATGTTTAAGGCAGAATATTTTAACCCTGATAAATGGGCGGATCTGATACAAAGATCGGGCGCAAAATATGTGGTATTAACCTCAAAGCATCATGATGGCTTTTGCCTTTGGCCAAGTAAAGAGAGTCCGAAGTGGAATAGCGTGGCTATAGGCCCCCACCGGGACATCATCGCTGAACTCAGCAGTTCTGTACGTAATAAAGGATTACATATGGGATTATACTATTCTTTACTGGAATGGAACAATCCACTTTATACTCCGGCTACCATGAATAAATGGGTAGATGAGCATATGATTCCGCAAATGAAAGATTTAGTAACCAGCTATAAGCCAGAAGTGATCTTTGCAGATGGGGAATGGGATTATACCAGTGATCAGTTTAAAAGTGCGGAATTCCTTGCCTGGCTTTATAATGAATCTCCTGTAAAGCAAACGGTTGTTGTAAATGATAGATGGGGAAAAGAAACCAGAAGTAAACATGGAGGTTATTATACGACAGAATATGATGTAGTACACAATGGAAAAGGAA
This sequence comes from Pedobacter gandavensis, assembly GCF_014172405.1. GTDB lineage: Bacteria > Bacteroidota > Bacteroidia > Sphingobacteriales > Sphingobacteriaceae > Pedobacter > Pedobacter gandavensis. The sequence goes on from NZ_WNXC01000001.1 coordinate 199,595, forward strand.
TAGCTGAAAAGAGTGAACATCCTTGGGAAGAAAGCCGCGGCATCGGGATGTCTTATGGATATAATCAATTTGAAACAGCTGATGACTATTCCAGCTCAAAAAAGATAATTGATTTACTGATTAATAAAGTTGGGAACGGCGGTAATTTACTGTTGAATATTGGTCCGGATGCAAATGGCCTTATACCAGTAGTCATGCAGGAGAGACTTCTTAATATTGGCGAGTGGTTAAAAGTGAATGGAGAGGCCATTTATGGTAGCTCTGCATGGGAAAAACGCCCACAGTCAAGTGAAAAGTCTGTGTTTTTTACCACGAATCAAAATCAACTGTATGTAATTTGTACAAAATGGCCTGATAAGCCGATAACAATTAAGGGCATAAAGAAGGTCGGGAAAGTAAGTATGATAGGCGTAAATAATACTATTAAAAAATCATTTAAAGGTAATAGCCTTACCATTATACCGCCGGTTTTAAATCCTGGAAATTTGCCGTGTGAATATGCCTGGGTGTTTAAAGTGGAAGGTTTTGTATCAATGTAGTAACCACATTACGAGGAAGAGAATTTAATGTTTAAACAATTAGTACCTAATTAGTTGTTGGTTTTCCACATAACAAGTGAGATAACGATTGATGATGATTTATGATTCTTACTTGTTGTTGATTGTAGTTAAGTGGCTTGTAGTTATGTTGTTGTGATTTATGTATCGGAAATACGTCTTGTAATTGGCTGATTGGAGTCTGGTTCGTTGCAGCTTTTAATCGCGTCTACGACTTTGTATGAACTTAAGAACAATAACGACTAGTGTTTGTTTAGGTTAATGGTTAATGGACTGATCTTTTGTTTGTTATCCAGTTATTTTAAACAATTATTTCAAAACCAAAATTATGAAAAAGTTATTTTTAATGGTTACAGCATTGGTCATGTTAAGTTGCGGTGCCGTAGTAGCACAGGACAGCACAATGCACAAAAAAATGAAAACTCATAAAATGAGTAAAGCTAAAGATCACATCATGATGAAAGACGGTAAAATGTGGGTCATGAAAAATGGGATGCATACAGAGATGAAGGAAACGATGACCCTGCCAAACGGAACAATGGTAATGACTGATGGGATGGTGAAAATGAAGGATGGGAAGACCATGATGATGAAAAATGGCAATTCAATAGACATGATGGGCAAGATGATGCCTATGAAAATGAAAAAAACAATGGAGTCTACTACGAAAAAGGAAACTGTAAAGCAGTAGGTAGATGCTAGCAAAATGGCCTTTAACATCAAACCCGGTTAATTTATTCGGATTTTGACCGATAGGTGATGGAATAAATTGACTGGGTGTTGGAGGAATAATTAATTTTGTGTTAGCAACGATATGATTCAATGTTAAATTTACATCATGACTGAAAGGAAATCTCATTGGGATAATGTATATGCCTCAAAACAACCTGAGGAAGTGAGCTGGACACAAGATATTCCGCAAACCTCACTTGACTTTATCAATAGTTTTAATCTTCCAAAAACTGCAAATATTATTGACATTGGCGGGGGTGATAGTAAGCTTGTTGATTATTTATTGGATCAGGGATATCAAAATGTTACTGTGCTGGATATTTCAGGCATAGCATTGGAGAAAGCTAGGAAAAGATTGGGAGAAAGAGGAGACAAGGTTAAATGGATTGTCTCGGATATTACTGAGTTTAGCCCTTCTGAAAAGTACGATGTGTGGCATGATCGTGCCACCTTTCACTTTTTAGTGAGTCCTGAACAGATTCAAAGTTATTTAAGGATTGCACGTGAATCAGTTAATGGACATCTTATTATTGGAGTATTTTCAAAAAATGGACCTGAAAAGTGTAGTGGTTTAGTGATCCGACAATATTCAGAAGCGGATTTAGATCTTCAATTATCTAATGGTTTTCAAAAACTGCGATGCATTACTGAAGATCATACTACACCTTTTAATACCATACAGAATTTTCTGTTTTGCAGTTTTAAACGGCTTCTTACTTCATAATTCAATATCTTATTGCATCCTATCCAGGCTATATCTTTGGTTACCTTTTTAAATACAAGCAGTTGATTATCCAATTGTTTGTAGGCCTGGGATTATCAACATCACTGAAGATCTTGTTTGAATTTGTAATGCATTTGTAACTCGAATGCGTTTTTTTTTGCCCTAAAATTTTCAGAGGAAATAAGGAAGTTAGTCCCTTTTAGTTCCAATAAGTCACTTTAATTACCATAAATGGAGCTAAAATTGGGGTAAATAACCAACGATGATTTTGAGGAAAAAAGAAGGATTCGAGAACAAATAAGAGGTGTTTAATTATCATTCAATGAGCTCGAATGGAATTTCGTTTTGATACTTATGTTCACTAGATTTGATTATTCACGTTAGGTGTATAACCATGGCTAAGCCTAATCAATTCATGAGAACATTTTATATCGCTTTTATTTTAGCATTCTGTAGTGCAAATGTCTTTGCGCAGGTCCTTCAGGAGCACGAATTTAGTTTAAAAGGAAAAATAGCCAATTATATCCCAACTTCTGATACCAAGTCTTTTCAACTCATGTTCAATCCGCTTGAGGACCGGAGCAGTAAACTGATGGTAAATATTAACCCAGATGGTAGTTTTGTTTATAAAACCGCAATTGCCTACGCTCAGGAAGTATATGTGTTCTATCAGAATCGCAGGTATTCTTTGCTTTTTAGTCCGGGGGATAGCCTTCAGCTAGTTATTGATCCCACAGTAGCCAATATAAAGGATCCAAGATTGCTTAAAGATAGCATACGGTATCAGTCACTGATCAACGCGATGCAAGATCCTGATTCGTTGAACAAATACGATATGAATGATCATTTTATCATTTCAGCAACACATGCGGATTTCATGTACAAGCTCTATCGTAAGGTCACGAACAACTTTAGTCCTGATAGTGCCATACTCTTCAAAAAATTCGCTGCAGATCGCGACATCATCAGTTTAGGAAAATTAATCATCTGGAATGTACAACATCAAACGACTGGATTTACACGAGATGTATTTCTCACCAGGGTGTTCCTGGATGCCTTAAGTGGCTACCAGGTGAAAGAATTTGATGCGCTATGGGATGAGAAATTAATCTCTGATCCCTGGTTTATTTCGAAGATCAAGAAAAGGCGTAATGAAATCGTCCAATATTTATCTAACCAAAAAACGGGTAAAAATGCTACTTTAATAGCTGATAAACATCATGCATCCGAATTTGATACTGTCATCAAGAAGTACGCTGGTAAAGTGATCTATGTTGATTTCTGGGCGCCATGGTGTTCACCATGTATGGCAGCTATGCCTGCTTCAAAAGCTATCCAGAAGCGATTTAAAGGAAGTGACGTTGTTTTTATTTTTCTGGCGAATCGGTGCTCCAATGAATCCTGGAAAGCAACCATTGCGAATAACAATTTATCCGGAATACATTTTAATCTTAGTGACAATGAATACAAAATCTTGGCTGAGCGATTTAATATTGTTGGTATTCCGCATTATCTGATTATTGATAAACAGGGAAATGTGATCAACCCGGACGCCCCCGGCCCTGAGCAGAAAATGATGCTTACAAAAACACTTCAAAAGGCACTCGTAGAGAAATCTAAGGTGGATTAGTGTGTGGTATATAAGTCCTACTTATTGCAGAAGCTTGATTTAGCAATCATACCTATATTCATTTAACATTTTGTTAATGTGTCCGTCATTTGCTTAGTCTAGTTTTGCTTCATATTTTATGGGCAAAAACAATACTGTCGGGTTTAATGGGGATCTTGTAGCTGACTTCGATCGAAAAGCATTCGAGGATCTCTACCGTCGAATGTTTCCTACGCTTAAAAAGTATGCGATATACCTAGTCAGGGATGTTGAAGAAGCACAACTTATTTTAAATGATGTGTTTATCGCTATATGGAAAAATAAAATCTCAATCCTCAACGAAAAAGCTTATTTATTTCGGGCCGTAAAAAATGGAGCTAATAATTACCATAAAATTTCCAGATTAAATTATCAGCATATCGAGGAAGAGGAGGTACAGGAAATTATAGATGTGAAAGCTAATCCCTTTCAAAGCTATGAGAATAAGGACAAAGTGCGACTGCTTCATGATTTGATTGATCAAATGCCTGAACGCAGACGTATGATCTTTTATATGTATAGAATTGAAGGTTTCAGTTACAAGGAAATCGCTGCCCTGTTGGATATTTCTGTTCGAACAGTAGAAGATCATCTGGTTAAAGGCTTTCAGTTTTTGCAGGAAAAGGTCTTGAAAAATAAAGCGGAGTTCAGATAAACCACACTTAACCATTTCTTAATAGAACCTTAACGTTCTCAGACCCGTAATCGCTGTCTGAATCTTGTCTTCTAGTTATAAAAAGTATAACAATGGAAGAACAAATCTGGAAACTAGTACTCGATTATTTAGCTGCAAAGGAGCGGGGGGAATTGAAGGAGGTGGCAAATTTGGAGGAGCGTTTACAGGGCTGGTTGAGTAAAGATCCGTTGCACCAACAGGAACTGGATCAGGCCATTTGGCTTTGGGAAAGTACAGCTGTAATCCCGCAAGCTGAAACTTGGGAATCTAGTTTTGCAGCTATTCAAACCTCCCTTCAAAGCTCAGATGATACTTTGCTTCAAAGCGAAAAACCTCAAAAGAATAACACCTTTAGAATTTGGGCTGCAGCGGCCGCTGTTTTGGCGGCAATGGCCATCTTTATTTTGTTTAATAAAAACAGGGAAGTAGCGTCTACAGTCCCTCAAATGACCTGGACTACAAAAACATCAGGTCCTGGAAAGATTACCAATATCATGCTACCAGACAGCACGGAGATCTGGTTAAATGCAGGGAGTAGCATCAGCTTCCCTAACAACTTCAGCAAAGCTTCGTTGAGAACGGTTAAGTTACAAGGAGAGGCCTTCTTTAAAGTTAAGCGTAATCCTAATCACCCATTCCTAGTACACAGCTCAAACATTCAGACCCTGGTATTGGGAACCAGCTTTAACATTCGTGCATGGAGAAAATCCAGTCCTGAGGTAACTGTATTAACTGGTAAGGTTGCAGTATCAAGGGATTCTGCCGGAACACAATCGAAAGCAATTCATCTCCTCCCTAATCAAAAAGCAGGATATGATTTAAAATCAGGACTTCTTTACCGCGAAAACATGGAAGATGGCCGCACAGCAATTGCCTGGACCGAAGGGAAGATGGTATTTGACCAGGCGCCAATCGAAGAGGTCTTTGCGGCAATAGAACGACGATATGCAGTGAAGATCAATACAGACCAATCTTTTAAAAATTGTAAGCTCACTGCAAGTTTTGGTAACATCAATATCAATGAAGTGTTGCAAACTATTCAAATGACTTTAGATATCCATTACACCATTAACAAACAGACAATTTATATAAAAGGAGGTAAATGTAACTAGACAAAGTACAAAAAAAGCCGAAGCATGTTGACGCATGCTTACGGCTAAGAAATTCAATTTTATTTTAACCCATCAATGATTAAAACATTCAAAGTTATGAAAAAGTCCGCAGTGACTAATCAATTAATTTTTAAAGTAATGCGCTTTTTTACCCTGGTCTCTATGTTCCTTTCTGTAATGCTCTTCGCAGGGCAGGCATCGCCTTTAAAAGCGCAGGAACTAAACAGCAGAATCAGTTTCAGCTTTAAACAAGGTACCTTAACCGAATTACTTAAAAACATCGAAAAGAAAACCAATCTCTCTTTCGTTTATACCAATAAAGATGCCGTCTTAAACCGGTACGTACCAACTGTTAAAGCTGATAATGAATTGGTCAGTAGCTTGCTTCAACGCATCTTGACGCCGATGCAGCTGACTTATCAGGTTCAGCACAACCAGGTGATTATTAAAAAAGCAATCCGGGTAAAAGGAAGGGTAACCGATGAAAAAGGTTTGCCGGTACCCGGTGTGAACATCATAGAGAAAGGAGTAGACAATACCGCTGTTACCGATTTTAATGGAGAATTTAGTGTAAATGTAAAAGATGCATCAGCGGTACTCATCTTTAGAATGATGGGTTATCAGATCCAGGAAAAAGCAGTTAAAGGGGAGTCCGTGTTGAACATCAATCTGGTACCTGATCAAACTGCGCTTTCAGAAGTAGTGGTGACTGCATTAGGAATTAAACGTTCCGAAAAAGCATTGGGTTATTCCATAGCAACAGTCAAAGGCGCTGACGTGAGCACTGCCCCGGAAGTGAACGTCATTAATTCGCTGGCAGGAAAAGTGGCCGGTGTGAATGTGGTCAGCACAGGTTCTGATCCCGGTTCTTCTGCTTTCATAACGATCCGTGGCCAATCTTCCATTGCAACCGATAACCAGCCTCTTTTTGTAGTGGATGGTGTTCCTGTGGCACATTCTTTACGTGCAACATCGGAAGTAGGGCGCTCTTCAGTAGATTATGGAAGTCCGATTGCAGACATCAGTCCAGATGATATTGAAACGATCACCGTTCTGAAAGGCGCCAGTGCTGCAGCATTATATGGTAGCAGGGCAGGAAGTGGTGTCATCCTGATTACCACAAAGAGTGGCGCAGCAAGTAAGAAAGGTTTAGGTGTCAGTTTCAATTCCAGTGCTCAGTACGACAAAGCCTATCTGTTTCCTCATTTTCAAACTGAGTTTGGTGCTGGAGATTATACCGATGATCCGGCAGTTTCTACTTCTTCGGCATGGGGTCCTAGATTGAATGTAGGGACTAAACACCTGCAATGGAACAGTCCGCTGGATGCAAGCGGAAAACCAGTTCCTACAGATTGGGTATCACACCCTAATAATGCTAAAGATTTCTATGAAACAGGATCTACTTATACGAATAACATTGCCATCACCGGCAAAAATGAATCGGGTAACTACAGACTTTCCTATACCAACCTGGTGAATAAAGGCATTGTACCCAACACAGATCTGAGCAGAAATACTTTAAACCTGGCAGCAACTTATGTATTGCACCCTAAAGTGAAAATCAGCACGAATTTCGGCTATGTAAATAATAAAAGTGACAACCGTCCATCGGCCTACAGAGAGAGCGTTACTCAAATGCTTTATTCCATGCCTGCCAATATGAACATCAACGATTTGAGGAATTATTGGAAACCAGGACGTGAAAATCTGGAACAATTCTCACCTGATGATTCAGATAACCCGTTTTTTGTGGCCTATGAACATACCAATGGTTACGATAGAAACCGCATCACCGGAAACGTGCAGGCGGTAATTGACCTCACTGCTGACCTGAGTTTTATGGCGCGTACCGGTCTCGATATGTACAATGAACAGCATGAAACCAAACGTCCTTTTAGCTCTAAGCGCTTTAAATTTGGTGGTTATGGTGTAGATAATAGTTTCTTCAAGGAACAGAATACGGATTTCCTTTTGAGCTATAAGAAAATCTTAAATGAGGATTGGTCTTTTAGTCTTTCCGCAGGAGGGAACCAGATGGATCAAACGGCCAGAAGTAGCGCGCAGCGTACTGAAAGTTTAAGTATTCCTGGGATTTTTAATATCAACAACGCACAGGCCGGAACAATTACCAATTCGCAGTACAGTTCCCGTAAACGGATCAACAGTTTATACGGAATGGGACATGCTGCCTATAAAGACATGGTGTTCCTGGATGTGACTGGAAGAAACGATTGGTCGAGCACACTTCCTTCAGAAAACAATTCTTATTTCTATCCTTCAGTTTCCTTCAGTACCGTGTTGACAGATGTGTTTAAAATCAAGTCTAATGTGCTGTCCTTTGCCAAAATCAGGGCTAACTGGGCACAAGTAGGAAGTGATACTGATCCTTACCAATTGTACAACACCGTTCCTTTTAACCAGGATTGGGCTGATGTGAAAAGAGCGACTATTGAGTTTAACCTTAAAAACAACTTCCTAAAACCAGAAATTGCTACTTCTTATGAGTTTGGTGGAGATTTACGCTTCCTCGACAGCCGTTTGGGACTGGATGTGACCTGGTACAAAACGAACAAAAGAAACCAGATCATCAATATCCCTACTACCATCGCTTCGGGTGCTTCAAACCGATTGATTAACGCAGGTAACATCCAGAACAGCGGATGGGAAATTGGCTTCTTCGCCGTTCCGGTAAAATCAGCCTTAAAATGGGAAATGAATGTGAACTTCACAAAGAATGAAAACAAAGTGATCTCCCTGATGGAAGGTTTACCTGAATATTCTATGGGTAGTGCCGATGGAGATAATATCCGATACCTGATTAAAGAGGGGACAAAAATCGGAGATTTCTATACACCAAGTTATACTAAAGTGCCAACCGGGCCAAATGCAGGTGCTGCATTATTAGATAAAACCGGACATTATATCCGCAACAATTCCGAATATCTCAAAGTTGGTAATTACAATCCTGATTTTACGGTCGGCTTTAACAATACCTTCAGTTATAAACGCTTTACGCTTAATGTTTTGCTGGACTGGCGTAAAGGGGGTAATTTCTATTCTTACGTTGTTAAAAGCTTGATCAATGCGGGGTTAACAGACAATACACTGATTGGTAGAGATGCCGAAAGCGGTGGTTTGCCATGGGTAGATTCGCAAGGAAGAAATAGAAATGACGGAATGATTATTCCTGGTTTTATCGCCAATACTGATGGTACCTATTCTGAAAATAAGGTCATCATTGCCGCTTCTGATTTTTACAACAACACGTACAACAAATATTATGAACGCTTAACCTACTCCGCAACTTTCCTGAAGTTAAGAGAAGCTTCATTGACTTATGTATTTAATCAGCAATTGTTACGAAAACTTCCAATCAGCAACCTTTCTATTTCCCTGATCGGAAGAAATCTGTATACCTGGACGGCCAATGGATTGGGCTATGATCCGGAAAGCACTATGAGTGTGACCGAAGGATTTAAATTAGGAGTTGGTCATTGGACGCTACCGGGAACACGCTCTTTTGGCTTTAAATTAAGTTGTAATTTTTAATGACGATCAGAAATGAAATTCAAATATAAAACCATTATGGTGCTGTTTGTGGCTCTATTGGCTGCCTGCACTAAAGATTTCCAAGAAATCAATACCAACCCAAATTCTCCGGAAACTACCAATACGGAGTTCCTGATGTCTGAAGTAGTGGTGTCTACTGCTTATGCCTACCAGGAAAATGCAGTAGGTAGAAGACCTGCATCAGCAGCACGTTACCTGACATTGGTACGCAATACCGGTTATGACCTTTTCGACTGGGGGCCGGTGGATTGGGATGATATTTACGCCCGTTTGTCTGTCAATAAAACATTTATGGAAACCGCAGACAAGCGTTCCGAAAATCAATATGTTGCAATCGGTAAAATTATAAAGGCTTTTAACTTTGGTTATTTAACAGACCTGTATGGTGATGTCCCATACTCGCAGGCACTAAAATCAAAAGAGAGCAATTTGATCTATCCGGAGTATGATCCGCAACAGGCAATTTATCCGGATTTGTTAAAAGAACTTCGCGTAGCGAATGACCTTTTGAAAGGTGCAGTCCCTGAAATTAATGCCAAAGCCGACGTGATGTTCAAAGGCAAGGCTTTGCAATGGCGTAAGTTTGCGAACACTTTACGTTTAAGGATGTTGTTGCGCATCTCCAAAAATTATAGCCCTGCTTTTACCGAAATGCAGGAAATTATCAATGATAAAACGAATTTTCCCATTTTTGAAAGCAGTGCTGATAATGCTGAAATCCCATACCTGGGGAACTTAGCTGGCTATAGCTGGCCAGGAGGACCTTTGGCAATGATTGATTTTGATTACCAGAAAACAAAAGTAAGTAAGGAGCTGGTGGATCGCCTTGTTCAAAGAAAGGACCCCAGACTGGCCGTTTGGGTTGAACCTGTTAAAAGTACAACAGGATCGACTGTGGATCCGAATAAGTATGTTGGCGTACCCAATGCGATTGATGCACCTTCGGCATACAATGGAGGCGAGGATCACGTGTCTGTTTTCTCATCCAGCTTTTTTAGAAAGAACGGCGCATCCTCAAACCCCTTGTTGAAAGCAAGTTTGGTTACCTATACCGAGCTCTGTTTTATTTTGGCTGAAGCCATGCAGAAAGGGAAGCTAAACGTACCTGGAGAAACGGCAGAATCGATGTATTATAAGGGGATAAAGGAGTCGATGAGCAGCTACTCGGTAACCGCGCCGGCAAGTTACTACGACCAGGCTATCGTTAAATATGATGGTTCTCAAGAGCAGCTGATCACCCAAAAATGGTTGGCCATGTTGTTCAAAGGTGCAGAAGGTTGGTTTGATCAGCGTCGTACTGGTTACCCTGCCTTCGTAACAGGACCGCTTGCTGCTGGTCGAGGAATACCAAAACGTTATGTTTTCCCAGATTCTGAAAGTGCTAAAAACAAAGTAAATTATCAAAAAGCAGTGTCTGTTTTTGGTGCCGACAAAGAAACCACGCTCATGTGGTCTCTAAAATAAATTTAAAAAGATCAAACTCAATATGAATAACTTTAAAAGATCAATTTCGCTCTTGGCCATGCTGGTGACAGCTGGCCTCAGCAAAATACATGCACAGGATTTTAACCCGAAACCTTTTCCGGACCGTGTAATTTTAACCTGGACCGGAAATCCTGAAGTAAGTCAGACGGTTACCTGGCGTACCGATACCACCATTACCGCTGCTAAAGCACAAATCAAAGCGGAAGATTCTAGTCCGGCGCTGGAAGAATCGATTACTACTTATGACGCAGGGTCGCGCATATTGTCTGGCGGAAATAATTATGCGATTGCAAAGTATCATCAGGTTACTTTTGCCAACCTGAAGCCAGGAACAGTATATGCTTACCGTGTAGGGGCAGGCGACCATTGGAGTGAATGGTTTCAATTTACCACCGCATCCAATACCAATAAACCTTTTTCCTTTATTTACCTGGGCGATGCTCAGAATGATATCCGTTCCAAATGGTCCCGCGTAATCCGTAGGGCATTTGCACATCAGCCCGATGCCCGATTCATCATTCATACCGGTGACCTGATCAACCGTTCCAATAATGATCAGGAGTGGGGAGAGTGGCATTATGGAGGTGGATTCATCAATGGGATGATTCCTAGTCTGCCTTCGCCAGGTAACCATGAATATGTAAGAGATGAACAGAGAAAGCTGATTCTGGATCCGCATTGGGGCGTACAATATACTTTACCAGGTAATGGACCCAAAGGCCTGGAAGAATCTGTGTATTATGTAGATTATCAGAATGTACGGATCATTTCTTTAGATTCTCAAATGATCATTCTGGATGAGGCCGCTGCTAAAACTCAATATGAATGGCTGGAAAAGGTTTTAAAAGAAAACAAGCAATTGTGGACGGTGATTACCTTTCACCATCCTATCTTTTCTACTGCTAAAAGCAGGGATAATAAAGACTTTAGAGAGCGTTTTAAACCATTATTTGATCAATACCACATCGACCTTGTTTTGCAAGGCCATGACCATACTTATAGCCGCGGACAAAATCTGCCTCGCGGATTGTCGGGCAGAGAAGCCAGTGGACCAGTATACCTGGTTTCCGTTGCCGGTCCTAAAATGTATAAAGTAGATGGCGCCAAATGGATGAATGTCTCTTTGGAAAATACACAGCTTTTTCAAACGATTCATGTGGATGGTCAGCACTTAAAGTTTGAGGCTTACAAAACTTCAGGTGAATTGTTTGATGCTTTTTCTCTGAAGAAATCAAGCAGAGACCATGCCGCTGAATTTACAGATATGAATCCTGCTGCAAAGCAACAATCATATAAATGATGTTGATGAATCGAAAAGCAAACTTACTTACGCTGATCTTAACGGGCCTTATTTTTACCGCATTTGGACAGCGAACCATGCCGCCGCTTCCCAGATGTAAAAATGGCTTTATAGTGATTGCCCATAGGGGAAGCCATTTGGTGAAACCCGAAAATAGCATTGCCGCTATTGAAGAAGCCATTGAACTTGGTGCGGATTATGTGGAGTTAGACCTTCGTACTACCCGTGATGGTCATCTGGTTTTAATACACAATGAAACCGTAGACCATACTACCAATGGTAAAGGCAGAATACAGGACTTAAACCTGGATGAAGTTGAAAAACTTAGTCTGAATGCTAAGGATGGAAAACTATATCAGCTGACAAGTTTTAAAGAAGCTTTAAAGACCTGTAAAAACCGCATTAATATTTACCTGGATTTTAAAGCCGCCGATGTGTTGCAGGCATACAAGGAAATTGTTGCTGCAGGTATGGAAAAACAAGTCCTGGTTTATATCAATAAGATAGAACAATATAAATCATGGAAGGCAGTGGCTCCACAAATGCCACTGATGTCTGGCTTGCCAAAAAGTATAAAAACAAAAGCGGAGCTGCGCTCTTTTCTTAAAGAAATGCCTTTGGAGGCGACCGATAATATTCCAAATGAAACGCTTATTGATGCGATGAGAGAAAATGGATTGTCGGTCTTTTTAGATGTGCAAATGGCAGATGAAGATCCCATAAAATGGAAAGCTGCCATGGATAAAGGTATTCATGGGGTTCAAACGGACCATCCAGCTGCGCTAATTAAGTACTTACAAATAAATAATCTGCGTAATGGTATAAATTTATCCAGGCATTAGGTCTTGAAAAAACGTTGATTGTTATCGTAATGCCCTTAGAAAAGCCGTCTCCAATTGATTTTGGAGGCGATTTTTTATTGCATGCTCCACTAACTCATACTTCTATATTCATTCGGTGTCATTCCCGTTTTCTGTTTGAACAGACGTGTTAGATGTTGTTGGTATTTAAATCCTAATTCATCTGCTATCTTATTTATGGATTTAGTAGGATCAAATATTTTGAGTTTAGCTTCCTCTATCAACTTAGATTGGATATAATCCAATGCAGTAATACCTGTTTCTTTTTTTATTAAATCTCCAAAATAATTTGGCGACAAATGTAATTGCTCCGCGCACCAGGTTACAGTTGGTAAGCCTAAATTATGCGCTAAATTGGATTTGAAGTAATCATTCAATAGGTTTTCAAATCTCAGTAAAACATCATTGTTGGCATTAGTACGCGTGATAAATTGACGATCATAAAAACGCATACAGTAATTAAGAAAAAGCTCAATATTGGATACGATTAAGGTTTTACTGTGTTTGTCAATGTTCAAATCAATTTCAGAGGCAATTTTATCAAGACAATCATTAATAGTTGCGCTTTCTTTTTTTGATAAATGGAGTGCTTCGTTCACTTCATAAGAAAAAAAGGAATAATCTTTTATCTGTTTCCCCAGATGTGTCCCAACAATTAAATCAGGATGAAATACCAATGCCTTCCCGGATGGTTTAATAATTTCGCCCTTACTGTCAATACCGTAAACCTGACCGGGTGAAATAAATACCAGTGTCCCATCTTCGTAATCATAAGGCTGACAACCATACCTCATATCACCACATTTTATATTCTTTAAGAAAACAGCATAAACGCCCATATGTCGTCGGAAATTGTGATAGGTAGGAATCTCATCAAAATTAACCACGCTTACTAAGGGATGCAATGTATCTACACCCATGGATTCGTTATACTGCCTTACGGTATCAATCCTTTCAAAGTCTTTCATAGCATAAAAATCACAGAGACAAATTTAAGAAACCTAACTTATTAGACAGCGACGTTAATGCCATATCAGTAAAACTGGTAAAAACATCAGTATCCTGTCTACATCGTATCCAAACAATACTGGCGAAATTTGAATAATTATTTATCGGGTTCAATGCTTGCAAAATTTGAAATCATAATATAAAATATATAAGTATGAAAAGATGCTTGAAAATCAAACACTTGTTGGTTAATACAGTTGTGTTAATGACATTTATAACAGCTTCTTGTAACCCATCACAAAATATAGATACCATGACAGCAGAAATCAACACCGCAATTTTTCCTAAAGGCACGAAACTATCAAATGATTGGTTTAGTGGAGATGCTTTTCTTCATCCATTATTAGCAAAAGATAAAAACAACGAATTTGCTATGGGGAGTGTGACTTTTGAACCCGGAGCAAGAACCCATTGGCATACCCATCCCAAAGGACAGGTATTGATCATCACTGAAGGAGCAGGTTTTTATCAGGAAAGAGGAAAACCTGCTCAAGCTATAAAAAAAGGAGATGTCGTAAACATTCCTGAAGGCGTTGAACATTGGCATGGTGCTGCCTCCTCAAGTAAGGTGGTTCATATCGCGATTACTAATTATCAGGGCGAAGAGAATGTAGTTTGGCTGAATCCGGTTACAGATGAAGAATATAATCATGTAAATAAAAAATAGGGCTGATGAATAACTTTATAAAGTATTTCCTGATACTTTTTTTAACCATAAATGCAACTAAAATGAATGCCCAAAATCAATCACATATCCCAAAGTCATTAAATGATCAGGAAAAAAGTTTGGTTAATATTTCTGCTTTAACAGCGGTTGGAGATTTAGAAAAGTTAAGGATTCAATTCAATGCAGGGCTGGATGCTGGATTATCAGTAAATGAAATTAAAGAATTACTGGTTCAGCTATATGCATATTGTGGATTTCCTAGAAGTCTTAATGGTATCAGTGCTTTGATGAATGTTTTAGACGAACGGAAATCTAAAGGCATTACAGATAAACAAGGTAATGTAGGTGAAATTCCAGCTACTGATAAAGACAAGTACGAAAAAGGCAGGAAAGTTCTGGAAATATTAACTAAATCTGAGCAAATCAAACCTGCACCCGGTTTCGGGGAGTTTGCTCCAAGGATAGACGCTTTTTTAAAAGAACACTTGTTTGCAGATATTTTTGAAAGTGAAGTATTGACCTTCAAACAAAGGGAATTGGTTACTATTGCTGCATTAGCTGCAATGACAGGTGTTGAAGCACAGTTGAAAGATCATGTTGGTATGGGAATCAATACAGGGATCACCGAAAATCAATTGGTTGATGTTGCCAATCTAATCGAGAAAACAATCAACACTACACAGGCAAATGTCTTAAGAAAAGTGTTGTCAAAGCCTGAAAATCCTGTCATTGCACCCGATATGTTAGTGCGTATTTCAGAAATCGAGATTATACCTGAATATTTGGAAGCCTACAATACCATCTTGAATGAAGAAGCAGCGGCTTCCGTTAAAATAGAGCCAGGAGTTATTGCAATTTTTCCAATGTACCTTAAAGAAAATCCCAATCAGATCAGGATTATTGAAATTTATGCCAATAAACAGGCTTATCTATCACATTTGGAAACAGCTCACTTTAAAATTTACAAATCAGGAACTTTGAAGATGGTTAAATCATTAAAATTGATAGATATGAATGCCATTGATCATGAAACAATGCAATTGATTTTTAGCAAAATGGGCAAGTAACCAATGTCAGTATAGCAACATTATTTTGGTCTAATAGTTTACCTTCCCATCGAGCTGTACTTGTTTAATTCTAACGGATAATAGCTCTCCTCATCAAGCGTTGGTCAAAACGTTGTAATTAACCTCTAAGACAGATGACATATCTTAATAAATGGGTAGATAAACGAAAAGCTTAAAGTTATTTCCATTATAATTGCAATTCTGATAAAAAAAAGGCATCTCTGATGAAACAGTTACTCAAAGCACATTTTGGAAAAATAATTCCCCTTTCAGATGAAGTATTTGAATACGTTTTTTCACATTTTACCTATCGGAAATTCAAAAAACACCAATATCTGGTTCAGCAGGACAACAAAATAGAAAATGAATTCTGGGTAATTAAGGGTTTGCTGAAGTCGTTTTATATTGATGAAAGCGGACGGGAGCATATTCTGCAGTTTGCCATGGAAGACTGGTGGATTTCTGATTACCATGCGCTGGTCACTAATACTCCAGCTACTTTAAACATTGATTGTATTGAAGATTGTGAGGTCTATATGCTGTCTTATGAAAACCGTGAAAAACTCTGCCGGGAAATTCACGAGATTTCTAATTTCTTCCTTAAAAAAACCGGTAGCGGCTATATTGCGTTACAGCAACGAATTCGGCTTCTTCTCCTTAAAAATCCACAGGAACGATATGATCGTTTACTGAAATTAAACTCCTCCCTTCTGCAACGCATCCCTAAAACATTACTAGCCTCCTATCTGGGAGTGTCGCGTGAAAGCCTCAGCAGGTTTAATCACTAATTATGTGATCCAGATCACAGTTTTTTTGTGTGCTCACTCAACTAGTATTTCTGTATACCTGTTTAACTTTGATCAACTTAATCAAACAAAGATTGTTGTATAGGTAAATAAGTATAAACTGTCAGAAGTGTTACTAAATGTTCTATCTCATCATATAAAATATAAATAATTATGAAAATACTGATTGTCTTAACATCACATAGCGATTTGGGTAATACAGGTGAAAAAACAGGGTTCTGGGTAGAAGAATTTGCTGCCCCTTATTATGTATTGGCCGATGCTGGTGCCGAACTTACCATTGCATCACCAAAGGGAGGTCAGCCGCCCATTGACCCTAAAAGTGAGCTGCCCGATTTTCAAACAGCGGCAACTCATAGGTTTGACAAGGATCAGGCTTTAAAAGAAAAACTAGCCAATACGGTAAAACTAAGCGAAGTAAAATCAGAAGATTATGATGCTGTATTCTATCCGGGTGGTCACGGACCTCTGTGGGATCTTGCAAATGACGCTAATTCAATCCAACTTATTGAAGGTTTTAACCATCAGGAAAAACCAATTGCCTTGGTATGCCACGCTCCAGGTGTATTGATCAAAGTAAAGGGAGTTAATGGTGACCCTTTTGTTAAAGGCAAACAAGTAACCGGTTTTTCCAACAGCGAGGAAGCTGCAGTTCAATTAACAGAGGTTGTGCCATTTTTACTTGAGGATGAGTTAAAAAAACTTGGCGGTACTTACAGTAAAGGAGCAGATTGGGGATCTTATGTTTTAAAAGATGGCCTGCTGATTACCGGACAAAATCCAGCTTCATCAGAAGAAGCGGCGAAGGAGTTGTTAAAAGCGTTAAAAAAATAAATACACTTTTACTTCTTGAAATAGGTTGACATAAATTTAACCCTAATAATCCTTATCTGTTCATTCAGGTAAGGATTGTTTGTTTATGGACCTGACTAAGGACCAATGCATGAATATTATTCAGGTTGTAGTATAAGATGAGGGTACCATAATCCAGATTGACTTATCATGGCGCTAAACTTAACAGAAAAATTACCTTATATTAATTGCTTGTACAGAATTTCTACAGATTGATGTTGTTTGTTTGTTATTAAAAAAACATGAAAAACACCGTGTTAATGCTTTTGTCATGCAGTCTGCTGACTGCACTTTCTGCAAGTAGCCAGACCAAAACAAACCTGCACCTGCTAAACACTTACCATGTTGAGGGTGGTGGTAAATGGGATTACCTGTTGGCAGATTCATCTAGCGATAAATTGTATATTTCACATGGGACATCGGTTAATATTTTAAATAAAAAAACCGGAGCGGCATTAGGATTGATACCAAATACATTAGGTGTGCATGGGATTGTTCTGGTAAAAACCTTAAATAAAGGATATATCAGCAATGGTAAAACAGGTGATTGTACGGTATTTAATAGTACTACTGATCTGGAGATCGGGAGAATCAAAACCGGAGAAAATCCTGATGCGATGTTATATGATGAGTATTCAAAGAAGCTGTTTGTATTTAACGGAAAAAGCGCTGATGCGACTGTCATTGATCCCCTTACTGATAAAGTGATAGCGACTATACCACTAGGAGGTAAACCTGAAACCGGGGTTTCTGATGGTAAAGGATTAATATTTGTCAATATTGAGGACAAAAACGAAGTGGTCTGTTTTAACGCAAATGATTATAAGATACTTAAAAGATATCCACTTAAAACAGGCGAAGAACCATCGGGTTTAGCGATAGATAGAAATACCTCCCGCTTATTCATAGGATGTGCCAATAAGGTCATGCTGGTTATGGATATAAAAAGTGGAAAAATCATTAGCAGCGTTCCTATCGGAGAAGGAAGTGATGGAATTGCGTTTGACCCTGTTTTAAAACATGTTTATAGTTCTAATGGTGAAGGAACGGTAACTGTGATCAAGGCATCAGCGAAGGATCAATACCGGGTTAGCCAAACTTTGAAAACTACTCCAGGTGCAAGAACCATTAGCCTGGATTCTAAAACACACCACATTTTCTTATCGGTTGGAGATAATTCCCTGGAGCCTGGTACTTTCCGTGTATTGGAATACGGCATGTAATAAGAAGGTTAAATAAGTTTATCAAGATATGATGAATACAATTGTTATTAAAAATTATTCAAGACTTAAGCCGACTTTATTTTTATTACCCTCAATTTTTTTAGTTTTAATCGTTGTGCTTCTTTATCAGCAAGATGCTTTATCTGTTGATAAATATATACAGATTCAGAAAAATGCTTTCATTTTTCTGAATTCAAAATTAGCTCTATTTCCGAAAACAATGTTTAACCTTACCCAGCTTGGAGATGAAATAGTTTTAATATCCTTCCTAGGCATTTTTATTATATATGCCCCTAAAATGTGGGAATGCTTAATATCAGCGTCACTTATTTCATGTATAATTTGTACTTCACTAAAAGAAATATTTTCAGTACCAAGGCCCGCTGCGGTATTTGATCATGATCGTTTCGTGATTATCGGAAAAGCACTAACTGGACACAATAGTTTACCTTCTGGACACTCAATTACAGTTTTTACAGTACTTACAGTCCTATTGTTCGCATTTATGCCACAGCGGTTAAATTATAAAATTTTATGGTGTATTTTTATAATTGGTGCAGGATTGATCCTTGTGTTTACCAGGGTAGGTGTAGGAGCACACTACCCGCTTGATGTTATTATAGGTGGACTTATCGGATATATTTCAGGACTTTTAGGTGTTTTTATTAATGAAAAATATCCAATTTGGACTTGGATCAACAATAAAAGATACTATCCAATTATCATATTATTCTTTCTGTTTTGTTGTATTTCATTGGTAAATAGATTGCTGGATGATCATTTGATCATATTCTATTTATCATTAATCACTTTAGTTATTTCACTATATCGAATTATTAATGTTTATGTTAAAAAATAATTTAAAGATAACTCATTTTGCAGTGTTGATGAGTTTTCTTAATTTTTTATTCTTTCATTTCCCTTTTTTCAGCTTCGTCTTCAAAAATGTTGATTATAAAAGTTTAAATGGTGCTTTTCTCATCATTAGTATAATTATAATCATGTTGGTTCTAAATGCCTTTATTTTTTACCTCATTTGTTTTCTGTCGCGTTTTGTTGGGAAATTTTTATTGGTCTTATTCTTTATAATCAGCGCAATTGCGGTCTACTTTATTAATACCTATGGTGTTCTAATAGATAAAACTATGATTGGTAATATACTCAATACCAATTATGCCGAGTCGAGTAGTTTTTTCTCCATAAAATTAATAATATACCTCATTTTATTTGGTGTCCTTCCAAGCATTTACATCATTAAAGTCAAGATCATAAATGTAACATGGAAGCGGTTTGCAATCACTTCTTCGCTTACCTTATTATTTATTCTTGCTTTAGTATTTGCTAATGCAAGCAATTGGTTATGGATTGATAAAAATGCAAAAACGTTAGGTGCGTTGCCAATGCCTTGGTCTTACACTGCAAATACTTATCTTTTTTATAAGGATAAATTTAAAAGTAATGAAAAAGAAATTTTGCTACCGGATGCTACCATAAAAGATAACCAGAAGTCGGTCGTAGTCTTAGTCATAGGGGAATCTGCAAGAAGTGAAAATTTTTCTTTGTATGGCTACAAGAAAAATACGAATCCACTGCTTTCCAAAACACCTCATGTATTTCATTTTAATGCGACCTCTTGTGCCACTTATACTACTGCAGGTGTAAAATGTATTTTAGAACATACGAATTCTGATAAGTTGTATGAAATTTTACCCAACTATTTATATAGAAATAATGTAGATGTTATTTGGAGAACCACAAACTGGGGAGAACCACCAGTGCATATCAAGGATTATCAAAACAGAGATGTTTTAATGCAAAACTGTAAAGGCGATGGATGTAATTATGATGAGGTTCTTTTGAATGGGCTAAAAGAACAAATACTAGCCAGCAAAAAGAACAAAATACTAATCATATTGCACACAAGTACAAGTCATGGGCCTACCTATAGTAAGAAGTATCCGACTCAATTTGAGGTTTTTAAGCCGGTATGTAATAGTGTTGAATTAGGGAGTTGTTCTCAAACTGAACTAATTAATGCTTATGACAATACGATTGTTTACACGGATTATATTTTATCCAAATTAATTGGGGATTTGAAACAATTACACGAGTATAAAAGTGCAATGATTTTTGTCTCAGATCATGGTGAATCTTTAGGAGAAAAAAATCTATATATGCATGGGGTACCTATAAGTATTGCTCCTAAAGAACAATATGAAATTCCTTTTATTGTTTGGGTTTCGGATGGTTCAAAACAAGTCAAGCCTAATAAAATGTTATCTCAAAACCATGTATTTCATAGTGTTTTAAATTTTTTAAACATACAGAGTCCCATTTATGAGGAGCAAATGAATATTTTTAAGTAATTAAAGTTCCAAATACTTTTTTTCTATCCTGGAAGTTTTTAGCTGAATAATTACTAATGGCATTAGGTTATAGTTGTTTAGTCCATCTTTTTCGTAGAATATTCTATTTTTTTTTGTTGGAAAACAACTTAGTTTTAAGTTTTCTTCCTGGTTTGTTTTTTAAATAAACTCGATCTGAAAACCGTTCCAACAGAAACAACTAAGCATATTTTATTTAAATGAATTGCAAAAAAATCTATTTCAGGCTTGCATCTCTTGTTGTAATACTCACCACAATAGGTGTTAGGGAAATATCCGCTCAAAATAAATCCATTACCAGAATGGGTTCCATGAATACGCTTTCATTTGATCAGGGATGGTCATTTGCAAGGTATGGTTTGCAACCGGATGGCACAAGGAAAGAAGAACCCTCTGGTTTAGAAGTTTCTTCATTTCATGACAGTGGCTGGCAAAAATTGAACTTACCACATGACTGGGCCATTAGTGGCCCTTTTAGAATTGAGCTGGAAGGCTCAACAGGGAAGTTACCCTGGAAAGGAATTGGATGGTACAGAAAGCATTTTACGGTACATCAGGCTGATGCAGGGAAACGTGTGTTTGTAGATTTCGACGGAGCAATGGCTAACGCAAAAATCTGGTTAAATGGAAAGTACGTAGGCACATGGCCCTATGGATATTCTTCATTTAGAATGGATTTAACACCTTTTCTTGAGTTTGGAAAAGAAAATGTACTGGCCGTTCGTTTAGACACCGAGGACTGGGATTCACGTTGGTATCCTGGTGCCGGAATTTACCGACATGTATGGTTGGTGAAGACAGATCCTGTACATGTGGGACATTGGGGGACCTATATTACCACGCCTCAGGTTTCTGATCAGAAAGCTGTGGTAAATATTGTCACAACTGTAAATAATCAATCCCTTAAAGATGAAAAAGCTATTGTCCGAACCACACTATATGAGCTGGATAAATTGGACAAACCCTCACTTCAGGTAGGAGTTACAAAAGATATCAGCATTGATATTAATGCGGGAGAAAATAAGGGAGTCTCCTCAAAAGCAATCCTACTGAAGCCTAAACTTTGGAGTATTGAAACTCCTCATCGTTATGTTGCAAAAACAACCATCCATATTAATGGAAAAGTGGTGGACAGCTATTTTACGCCATTTGGTGTCAGAACGATTGAGTTTACCGCTAAAAATGGCTTTTTGTTGAATGGCAAACGTGTACAGATTCAAGGAACTTGTAATCACCATGATTTAGGCGCATTGGGTGCCGCTTTTAACCTTAGTGCTTTAACACGTCAGTTGAAACTTCTAAAAGATATGGGCTGCAATTCCTTGCGTACTTCCCATAATCCACCTGCTCCTGAATTATTGGAAATGGCAGATAAAATGGGATTTCTAGTTTGGGATGAAGCTTTTGATGCCTGGGAAAAAGGAAAGCGTAAAAATGATTACAACAAAATTTTTGACGAATGGCACGATAAGGATTTAACGGCATTAGTACATCGTGATCGGAATCACCCTTCTGTTTTTATATGGTCAATTGGTAATGAAGTAATGGAACAGCAAAATGCGGAACTTACTAAACATCTGGTTGATATTGTACATCGTAAAGATCCTACACGCCCGGTCTCTAATGGCTATAACGATCCGGATGGAGGTCGTAGTTCGGGTGCCGTAGTGGCATTAGATTTAATGGGTGTAAATTACTTTTTTGGTCAGCAAGCGCGTTGGGATGCGGATCCGAGGTATGCCAATAAGCCGACTTTGGGGAGTGAAACCTCTTCTTGTGTAAGTACTCGTGGAACCTATTATTTTGGAGGAACGGAATACAAAAACTGGCAAATTACCTCATACGATACCGCAAGCCCAGGTTGGGGATGCGCTCCGGATGAACAATTTAGGACTAATGCCAAATATCCAAATTTGCTGGGGGAATATGTGTGGACTGGTTTTGACTATTTAGGAGAACCTACACCTTACAACTCAGATGAAACGAATTTACTTAATTTCCGAACTGATGCCAGTAAAAAAGAGGATTTGGAGAAACAATTAGCCGCTATCCGTAAAAATAATCCACCATCAAGGAGTAGCTATTTTGGAATTATTGATTTAGCAGGTTTTCCTAAAGACCGATTTTATAGTTATCAGGCACAATGGCGTCCCAATCTTCCAATGGCACATATTCTTCCGCATTGGAACTGGCCTGAGCGCTTGGACTCGATCACACCTGTACACGTTTATACGTCTGGCGATGAAGCCGAGTTGTTTTTAAACGGGAAGAGTTTAGGACGTAAGGCAAAAACACCAGGAAAGGACTTTCGTCTGGTTTGGGATAAAGTAATTTATCAACCTGGAGTGCTAAAAGTGCTGAGTTATAAAAAGGGGAAACTCTGGGCAACTGATGTTGTGAAAACTACAGGCGCAATGGCTAAGTTAGCCCTTTCTTCTGATCGGACAAGTACAAAGGCGGATAAAGATGATTTGTGTTTTATCACGTTAAAAGTAACTGATAAAGCCGGACTAATGGTTCCTGGCTCTAATCCTGATATACATTTTTCAATTGAAGGACCGGGAGAAATTGTGGCAACAGATAATGGTGATGCAACCAGTTTTGTCTCTTTTCAGAGCCATGAACGGCCAGCATTTAATGGAATGGCCTTGTTAATCGTAAAACCGAAAAAAGGGGCTAAGGGGATGATTACCATTAAGGCCCAAAGTGATGGTCTAGCCACAGGGTTTACTAAGATCCAAGTTCAATAATCAGAAGAATTAATTATGAAATCAACCACAATTGGGAGGCTATTTTTAGTACTGTGTTTAATTGGCAATGGATTAATCATACAGGCCAAAGAGGTTAAGGTTTTAAGCCCTGATAAAAAGATCGAGTTGACTATATCGACTGGTCTGAAAAATGAAAATGAGCTCAGCTATTCGATCTCCCATCTCGGCAGCCTAGTTATTGCATTTTCACCTTTAGGACTGGAATTTGAAAATGAAAAGCTATTGTCAAAAGACCTAACGCTGGTATCTGCCGAAGAAAAAATGGTAAAAGAAAACTGGAAGCCAGTTTATGGGGAAAAAGACAATTATCTGGATCATTATAAGGAAGTAACCATTCAATTGAAGGAAAATAATAGCCCTTATCGTTCGTTTTCTTTGACGGCAAGGGTGTATAATGAAGGGGTAGCTTTTAAATACAATGTGCTTACGAATAAAGAAGTCACCTTGATTAGGGAACATACCGGCTTTAAGTTTACTAAGGATCATCCGTCCTGGGTTGCAGGAGCTGCACAATCCAAATATATCAAGGGTAGTATCAGTAGAACAAGTAAGGGAACTGAGCGTCCTTATGTTATTGAAATGGATCAAAATCGTTTCCTTGCATTGGGTGAAGCTGCGCTTGTTGAGCACGCAAGAATGAAATTCAACCGATCTCCGAAAGATAGTCTTTTGCTCAATGCTGTGCTCGATGGGAAAGTAACTTATAAAGCAAATTTTTCAACGCCTTGGCGATATGTGATGATTGCGGAATCTGCAGGTAAATTATTAGAGAATAATAGTTTTATTTTGAACCTAAACCACAGCAATGCGATCAAAGATGTATCCTGGATCAAGCCAGGTAAAGTGATTCGTGAGGTTACGCTGACTACAACCGGTGGAAAGGCCTGTGTAGATTTTGCGGCCAGACATAATTTACAATATATAGAATTTGATGCGGGTTGGTATGGCCATGAATATGATGATTCCTCCAGCGCATTAGCAGTAAATGTTGATCCTTCAAGGTCTAAAGGGCCATTGGCATTACAGGAAATCATAGCCTATGGGAAAAGTAAAGGAGTGGGCGTAATACTTTATGTGAACCAGCGGGCTTTGTCAAAGGAGTTGGATGAAATTCTTCCCCTCTTTCAATCCTGGGGCGTGAAAGGGATGAAATATGGATTTGTGAATGTGGGCTCTCAAAAAAGTACTTCATGGTTGCATGAAGCTGTTCGTAAAGCTGCTGATCATCAATTGATGGTGGACATTCATGATGAATATCGGCCAACAGGTTATTCGAGAACTTATCCGAATTTATTAACACAGGAGGGAATTCGTGGAGAGGAAGAAAGTCCGGATAACCACCAGGTGTTAATTACGATGTTTACCAGAATGGTAGCTGGTGCCGGTGATTTTACCAATTGCTACTTCATCCCAGGGATCACAAAAATGGGGTCACATGCTTCTCAAATGGCAAAATCGATCTGTATTTATAGCCCTTGGCAGTTTGTGTACTGGTATGACCGTCCATTAGATTCTCCCCGCCAAATTGGTGGAGCTGGATCAACTGCTTCTGTCATTGAGGAGATCCCAGACCTTAGTTTTTATGATGCCTTACCTACGGTTTGGAATGATACCAAAGTGATTGACGGAAAAATTGGAGAATATGGGACAATTGCACGGAGAAGTGGCGACAATTGGTATGTGGGCACCTTGACAGATAAGCCCATAAGTTTCGAATTACCACTCCGTTTTTTAACTAAAAATACCGCATACGAAGCCACAATTTATGCTGATGATGCTGCGCTGACAGGACCTACAAAAGTTACCATAAAACAAATGAAAGTAAATACAGAAACCATTTTGAAAATAAAACTGATGGAAAAAAATGGACAGGCAATCGTAATTAGACCTCTTAAGCACTAATGAAGAAGAAGTTAAGCCTTTTTTGCATAGCATTTCTATGCTTTGGGAATGGAATGAGCTCATTGGCCCAGGAACGCATAACCGCTATTAATCAACTGCTAAAGCATTTAAATGGAACATTAAAGTGCTCGATAAAAGAGTTTAATGGCACAGAACTACGAGCTGAACAAGTATTTCATGGAAGTACGCTAAAGACAAAATCAGGTGATTGGAGTTTGAGGCTAAACACTAGCCCAGTTTCTGGACAGCCTGAAGTAATGGATGTTTCAGCTTCATTTCAGTTGAAAAAGGGCCTGGCTAAAGCAACAGCAGTCTCGGTTTCCTTCGATTTTAGTAGCTGGAGTCCTAAAAATTATGTGCTGGTACCTGCAGCTGTTTACAATGGAAACCGTTATCGATCGATTGGAAATGGTTACGATCCTCCTTATCCGGAAGATATGTATTATAATCCCTCTGTTCCACTGACCATTTCCAACAATCCCAGATTGTCTAGTCAGGAAGGGGAAGCTGCAGTGATTGAACTGGCAACGGGGAATGTTGCAACACCAGCAATGTGTTTTTTTTCAGAAAAGAAGAAAAAAGGATTTGTGGTACTGACCACTCAGCGGAGCAGACTTGGGAGTAATGGATTAAGTATTTCTGAGAATAAAAGAAAAGATAGCTGTTCTTTCAATATTTCTGCACCAGCAGTTCGTAAAATGGCAGCGGGTTTTGGTGATTTTCATTTGAGTAATGATCAGGCGCCAGACTGGAAAGCCGGTGATGAAGTCACTCTTGATTTTAAGGTTTACCTATTTGATGCATTGAATATTCCGGATCTGTTAAAGAAATTTATGGAAGTGCGTAAAGCGCTTACCGGATTAAATAGCCCTAGAAATATATTGCCTATGAGCGAATTGTTCGAGCTAAGTACCGCAATATGTAAAGGAAACTTTATTGAGGTTCCGGCAGGTTCTTATTACAAGCCTGAAAATAATAATGATTTTCAACTGGGCTGGGTGAGCGGAATGATGAATACTTATCCGATGCTTGCACTCAATGATAAAAAGGAACGAGATCGGGTGATGGCTGAGCTGGATTTTGTGGTCAATAAACTGCAGGGAAAAAGCGGGTACTTTTTTGGCGGAGTTAAGGCCAGTGGAGAACTGATTCCAGAGAAAATGAATGCAGGATTTAAGCCGGCTCAGGCAATGGTGAGGAAAAATGCAGACGTATTGTTATGGCTGATGAAACATATGCTGTTGTTAAAAGCTCAGGGTTATGGAAAAAGTGTGAAGACAGAATGGGAAAATGCAGCTGAAAAACTGGCTGCAGCCTTTGTCCATAATTGGAAAAAAGATGGTGAGTTTGGTCAGTATATTGCACCGGAAACCGGTGAAATTGCCGTGTTTAATTCAACCGCGGGAGCGATCGTGCCTGCTGGATTAGCTATGGCATCTGATTACTTTCAAAAGAAAGAATGGTTGACTGTTGCGCAGGATGCCGTTAGATTCTATTACAAACGTGATGTTGAAAATCAGGGCTTAACAGGTGGACATTGTGGAGATATCTCTCAAGATGCGGATTCTGAATCTGCATTTGGCTTCTTAGAATCATTAATGGCCTTGTACTACTCTACGGGGCAGAAGGAATGGTTGGATAAGGCAGAGGTTCAAGCTGCATTAGCCGCAACCTGGGTGTTTTCATATGATCCCGTTTTTCCGAAGGAGAGTGCTATTGGTAAGCTAAAAAGCAGTATGGCTGGTGCCGTTTGGGCCAGTATTCAAAATAAACATGCAGCTCCAGGTATTTGTACCGCTTCAGGTGATTACATTTTTAAGTTGTTCCGGGCAACAGGTAAGGTCAGGTATGCAGATTTGATTAGAGATATTCAACATGCGCATTCGGAAGCAGTTAATAGACCAGGGCACCTTACCACAAACGGTCTGGCTGGTTCTTCTATGGAACGGATCCAACTCAGCGATGCGGAAGGAAAAAGTAGTATAGGTAACTTCATCAATACCCGTAACTCCTGGACAGAAACAAATGGGGTTTTAATGGCCATGGAGCTGCCTGGTGTTTACCTGAATCTGGACCAACATAGGTTGTATGTTTTCGATCATGTTCAGGCGGAGATTCAATCCATCAACCTATCCGGAACTACCATTCTACTTCATAACCCTACTGGTTACGATGCAAATGTGTCTGTTATGGCGGAAACAAACAAGCAGGCTGAAAAGCCATTGAGCTATATGGCATTTCTAGGTTGGCCAAAAGTGAAAGTCAAAGCTGGAGAATCGATTAAGTTACTGGTAAAACCTGGAGCTGGTATTAGCATGTTAACATTAAATAAATCATGAAATTTGAAATATTAATATTAAAAAAAACCGCCTTTCTATGCTTGTTGATCAGCTGTTGGTCTGTAGGAAGAAGTAAGGCACAAACAGATTTTTCAACTGATGAATTCAGGATCCGGATAAATGGGAAAGGATTTATCACCAGTATGAAAAATATAAGTAAGTTACCGCATCAGGAGTTTAGTCCGAAGGATAAACCTTCGCCTTTACTATGTCTGTATAATGGGCAAAAAAAGATTTATTATGAACCGCTAAAGGCTACTTACTCAAAAGCTAAAAATCGACTGACCTTAAAATATGCCAATGGTGCTGTAGCGCAGGTTAAAATAGAGACAAAAAAGCGATATTTTAAATTGACTTTAGCATCTCTAAGTAATCGTAATGGGGTTGATGACATTCAATGGGGATCCTTTCATACCAATATTACTAACCTCTTTGGGGAAGTAATTGGGGTGGCTAGAGATACCAGTGAAGTCGTTAACTATGCAATTGGTGCTTTAGCACTTAATGATATCACCACTGGTGGGAAATCAAGTAATGTTGGGGATTGTTCGCCATTTCAATATGTCATTCATAGTCCTGATGCTTCGCGGTTTCCTTTGCCCTTAGGTTTAAAAGAAGGACAAGTATTTCCAATTGGGGGTGACGGCATTAGTGACGTTGCCTTCTATGCCCATCCAGAGGCATATTACAGGATTTTATATGGTAATTCTGCTGAGGTTGACGGAGCAGGGAGGATTTCAATTAGCTATCATGCTTCGGATAGAAGAAAGGGAAAAACAATCTTATTCTCTTTAATTCCTCAATTGCAGGCCAATAAACCGAACCATATAGAGGTGGAGCCATTACCTGAGGTTGATTTTATCGGTTCAGCAATTGCCCTGTGGGGAGGCGCAGATAGTACTGCCTTAATGAGCGTAATCCAAAATATTGTACAATCCGAGAGACTTCCATACCCAAAGGTAAACGGCAAATGGATCAAAGATCCTGCTGCTTACCTACCAGATATTATGGCTGCGGGAAATGATTATGATAGTACCCTTGCTTATGCGGGAAGACTGGGCTTTAAGGCCATTCAGCTTGAAGATTTACCGATGTACGGGGTGGACAGAGCGGATAATGGATTTATTGACGGAAGATCTTTTGAAAAGAAACCCATAAAGTTCAGTTCTGGAAATAAATCACATAAAGAATTTACGGATCTTTCGAACGCAAGGGGAATCTGGGTAGGCAGGCATACCATTACCAATGCGTTAAGGAAGGGGACTAAAGATGTGAGCCCAATCCCTAGTCAGGAGCTTGCTTACCAGGTTAAAAAAGTGTTGGCTAATGGGGTATCTGCTACAGCAACAAATATTGAAGTTACTGATCCGAAATACCTGGATGAAATTGGCAGTTGGGAAGCTCATACAGAAAGCTTGAACATCGTGAAAATAGGAAATGAACTGATCCATTATAAAGGAGTATCCCAAAAACCTCCATATGTTCTTCAAAATGTGACTCGAGGTTATTGGGGTACAACAGCAACAGCTCACCATTCCCGAGATCCATTGTACAAATTACAAGTTACCCTTGGCTTTGGTTATGAGGGGATCATTCCAAATATGAAATTGCAGGATGCTATTGCCGAATATTATGCGGATATGAGTAAAATCAATGGGATCTATTACCATGATTGGGACGGACAAGAGTTTCTTTTTAATCAGGGACATGGTTATTATGCGGTAAAACGATTTCATCGGAAGTTATTCGAAAAAGCGGCAAGCTATCGTCTTCCTGATTTGCGTATTATGGGGGCCACGCTTTCTGAAGGTTCCTGGCACTACCAAAGCGTTTGGAATGTTGGTGGTGGGACAAATATGTACGACTTAAAATTAAGAAAATGGGGGAGTTCAACCTCGCAAGGTAAGGACCTTCGGGATGTTGCTTATGCCAATTATTTCCCAGTCAGCTTCGGTGGGAACTTTACGATAGATGCGAATTCTGTGGTTGCCGACTATGAACATATACAAGCCATTTCTGTAGGTGTTGGCGTAACCTATATGTTGAATATTTCAAAATCCGGTGTGGAATCCTGCCCTCAGAAGGACGCAATATTCGCCGCGATCAGAACATGGGAAAATGCAAGAGCTGCCAGTGTTTTTCCTCGGAATGTGAAGAAACTATTAGCTGATCCAACAAAAGACTGGCATTTGGAACAGCTGGATAATAACAATTGGCGACTTCATTCTATGGTGAATGGAGTGAGTACCAGTTCAATCAACTTAAAGAAAAATCATTAGAATGGTTTATATGAAAAAATGCTGCGCTTTATTGTGCCTATCTCTGGTCCATTTATTGGCCTTTAGTCAGTCGAAAGTTTTATGGCAGATTGGGGATAAGGACCATTCAGGTAAAGAATTTAAATTGGCTTCGAATAATGAATACACTTCATTTATACAAAATTTCGGTGGCGAAAATCTATGCTATTCAATTGGCTATTCGCAACCGGATAAACATTGGTCATATGTCTTACCCGGCCCTTTAGATAGCTGGGCTGGCGGGGGCTATTGGGCAGGTTTTTACCCTAGACATTTTCCGAGAATATTCTTTAATCTAAATAAAACATCCGCAAAAACAGGCTATCGTCTGGTGATTAACTTTGCCGACGCAAACAATAAACCAGGGACTGTTTTTAGAATAGACATTAATGGTCATCAACAGGAAATCGCTTTGAAACCTGGGAGTGGAAAAGGGATTAATGGTGATTTTAACTCAGCCATACCACAAAGCCTAAGTATTCCTATTGCAGCTTCCTGGGTAAAAGAAGGGATGAATACCATTCAAATGGCAAATATTAAAGGCTCATGGGCAGCGTTTGATAACCTGGAGTTTTATGCCCATCAAGCAGAAACAATCGTTAAAGGTACCAGCTCCTTAATCGTATCGGTAAAGCCTGCCAATTTTGAAATGATCAAAGCAGGAAAAAGGACTCAGCCTTTGCTAATTGATATCAATCAGATTGATCAGGACCAGGAATTAAAAATTATGCTGGATGGTAAGCTTGTGGCTAAGCGTGTAGTAGAGCAGGGGCATAGTATCCTGGAAGTTCCAATGGCTGTTGTAAATCAACAGAAATCATCAATTGTGAAGGTGATTTCAAATGATCAGGTTATTTATTCGGGAAAGATAAGTCGTTCAAAACAACAGCTCCATACACCTTCCGACGATGTAGATTTATTGATGGGGACAGGGAATTCCAGGTGGATGTTCAAACCGGGGCCTGCTTTACCCTTCAGTATGGTACAAATTGCACCGGATAATCAGGATGAAGTTTGGAAAGCCGGGTATGAATATACAGTTGATAATATTATGGGCTTCAGTCATTTTTCAGACTGGACGATGTCTGGTTTATTGTTGATGCCTACCTCTGGACCACTCCAGGTGGATCCGGGGACAGAAGAAGATCCAGATCGGGGCTACAGATCAAGGATCGATAAAACCACAGAATCAGCTAAAGTGGGTAAGTACAGTGTGTTTATGACTGATACTAAGATAAAGGCAGAAATTTCAGCAACCAGGCATGCCGCAATTCAACGGTACACCTTTCCAAAGTTGGATACCGCTTGGATTTTGATTGATTTATTTACACCAACTGAGTACCCTCAAAATTTAGTGGATGCAGTGGTGACTAAGGTCGGCAATCAAAAGATTGAAGGGCATGCAACTTATTATAACGCATTTACGGGCTACTCTTTGCAGCAGCAGTATACTGTTTATTTTGTACTGGAATTTGATAAGCCCTTTAAAAGTATGGGTGGCTGGGTAAATGAGGGAGTTAAGCCAGTTAAAGGATATATCAGTGAGTGGAATAGGAAACATGAATTTACAAGCAAACCTGTTATTACTAATGAAATTGATCGTATAAAGGGGAAAGGTGACGCAGGGGTGTTTCTAAATTTTGCCACAAAAAAAGGGGAGCAAATACAAGTTCGTTCAGGAGTTTCCTTAGTAGATATGGCTGGTGCCAGAAACAACCTGAATACTGAACTGACCATGCCATTTGGCTGGAATTTTGAAAAAGTGGTGGCAAATGCAAGGACGATCTGGGATGAATATCTGGGTCGAATTGAGATTGAAACGGACGATCATCTTCAAAGGAAGAAGTTTTATACCAACTTGTATCGCGCGATTGGAGCCAAAGCAATTTGGAGTGATGTGGATGGCAGGTATGTGGATGAAAATGAAGAAATAAAAACACTGGAGCTTCCGGGAGATGTCATTGTGAGCGGGGAATATTGGAATACTTTCTGGAATAATCAACCGCTTTTTAATCTGGTTGCTCCAGAGTTCTCCTCAAAATGGGCACGTTCTGCTATTTCTCTTTATAAAAATAGTGGTTGGTTTAATACTGATCCAGCTGGTATTGAGCATAGTGGCGTTATGGTTGCGATGCATGTAGCCTCGCAAATTCAAAGTGCTTGGGAAAGTGGGATCCGGGATTTTGATATCGATCTTGCTTATGGAGGCTTGAAGAAAATGATGACTATGGCACCGCAAAAGTATGCAGGTGGAGGTACTGTAGGGGTAGAGGATATTGTACCTTACATGAAGTATGGCTATATCCCTCAAGGGATGGGAGAGGTATCCAATACCATGGAGTATTCCTTTGACGATTGGACTTTATCGCAGATGGCTTTAAGTTTGAACAAAACTGAAGATTGCAAGTATTTCCTGAAAAGATCAGAAAGTTGGAAAACCTTGATGGATTCAAAAACTGGATTTATCAGACCTAAAGATAAAGAAGGGAATTGGGTAACACCTTTTGACCCTTATCATACTCCTGGTTTTGTGGAAGGAAATGCCTTTAATTATACCTGGTTTGTACCCCAGGACCCCCAGTCGCTGATTACCATGATGGGTAAAGACCGATTTGTAGAAAGGCTGAACACAGCAATGGAAAAGTCCGCAATTGCAAATTTTAATGCTGCTGGTGATAATTTCGAATTATTTCCTGTTAATCATGGAAATGAACCTACAATGCAGGTATCTTATTTATTTAACTGGGCAAAAAAGCCTTGGTTAACTCAAAAATGGAATCGCGCAATACAGGAGCAATACTATGGCACAACTCCATATGACGGCTATCTTGGAGACGAGGATTTAGGACAAATGAGCAGTTGGTTTATCATGAGTACCCTTGGTTTGTTTCAAATGGATGGTGGAACCTCAATTGGTTCTTATTATGAACTAGGAAGTCCAAGATACCCTAAGGCAATTATAAAACTAGACCATAAGTATAATAGAGGAGCAGAATTTATTATTGAAGCAAAGAATGCCTCGAAAAATAATAAATATATACAATCAGCAACCCTAAATGGTAAACCTATAGCAGGATTTAGGATTCTTCAAGCTGAAGTACTAAAGGGAGGAAAGTTATTGTTGGATATGGGGCCAGAACCAAATAAACGCTGGGGCTTAGAATAATTTAAGAGCATATGAAAATTTGTTACGTGTTTCTGGTAGTTCAGTTACTGACTTCGTCGGTGTTTGCTCAAATGCCTGGTTATAAGAATAATTGGGCAGTAGCTCCGGCTAAAGTCCCTTCGGATGTTTCTGTAGACGGCCCCTTAATGGGGAATGGTGATGTGACCATGAGTGTAGGGTTTAAAGAAGGTGATCTAAGTTTTTATATAGGAAAGAATGACTTTTGGCGGTTGCGCTCAAAAGCAGATGGCTTATCTGGCCCCAGAATAGTCGGCATTTTAGGTTTGAAAATCGACGGTTTTCGGGAGGCTGGTTTTACTGCTGAGCAGCTGCTGAGTAATGGGATTACGACCAGTCTCTTGAAGAAATCAGCGGAAAAATTGGCGGTAAAATCTTGGATATCAGCTACCCGAAACTTGATTTTTATAGAACTGAAAGCAATTGATAAAGCGGTTAAGGTCTCTGTTGAACTGACTACGCCAGAAAATAGTATGGCAAAACTGAAGACTGGAAAATCTGGTGATGTGGATTGGTTGATTCGTTCTTTTGTGGACAGTGTAGACATCCCTACCTCAGCAGTAATTGCCTTGAAAGTATTAAATACTGAGCAGAGATTGCTAGTCGTTACTCCAGGTAAACCATTGACAATTGCACTTGCAATAGAAAGTAATTTCAAGCACAAAAATCCGGCAGCTGAGGGCTTAAATCAATTAAAAAAGATCAATGGAGATTCCGTTGTTAAAATCGCGCAGCAACACGATGATTGGTGGAAGGGATATTGGGGTAAATCCTCCATAATAGTCCAGGATACTGTGCTGATGAAGGCTTATTATCAGGGCTTATATACCATGGCGGCCTGCAGTCGTGATCCTAAATTTCCGCCGGGCATATTTGGCTGGACTACTACAGATTCGCCGGGGTGGAATGGTGATTATCATTTAAACTACAATTTTCAGGCTCCTTTTTATGGGTTGTTTTCTGCCAATCGAATCCAGCAGGCTAGGCCACATGATGCAGCACTTTTAGATTTTATGCCGAGGGGTGAATGGTATGCGAAAAATGTCACCCATACCCGGGGGATATTGTATCCTGTTGGAATCGGACCTATGGGAATTGAGGTCACCAGGGATTTTGAGAAATATAACAATGGTCAGGATTTCGAAAAAGGAGGTCTGTTCTTCGGACAGCGATCCAATGCGATTTATGGCTTACTGAATATGGCACAAGGCTGGAGAACGACATATGATAAAGCGTATGGTAAGCAGATTTATCCTTATGCACTCGCAGTTGTGAGTTTCTGGGAGGATTACTTGAAGTATGAGGGTGGCAGGTATGTGATTTATGGCGATGCGATTCATGAAGGATCCGGAAAGGACAAGAATCCAATTTTATCAATTGGTCTTATCCGTAATGCATTTGATTTGATGATCGACTTAAGCTCTACTCTAAACAAGGATATAGTCAGACAAGGGAAATGGAAGGATATTTTAAATAAACTCAGTGATTTTCCAGTACAGACCAGAAATGGACAAAAGGTTTTCCGCTATACCGAAGAAGGGGTGGATTGGTGGGATGGCAATGGTTTGGGGATTCAGCAAATTTACCCTGCAAATGCCATTACCCTGGATAGTAAGTCGGAGTTGTTAACGATTTCGCGTAATACCATTGGAGAAATGAAAAGATGGCATGATTCCAATACCAGTAACAGCTTTTTTATGGCAGCAATTCGGGTGGGTTATGATCCGGTTGTTGTGATGAAGGAATTACATAATTATGCTCTAAATACTTATCCAAATGGATTTATGCGTAACAATCCTCATGGTATTGAAAATAGCTGCACAGTAGAAAACGCGTTAAATGAGATGCTCTGTATGAGTGTCGGGAATGTAATACGCCTATTCAATATTCCGAAGGGCCAGGATGCGAGTTTTAAAAATATCAGAACCTGGGGTGCTTTTTTAGTTTCCGCCCGGTTAGATCATGGACTTGTTTCTGAACTGAAAATCATCAGTGAGCAAGGAAGACCTTGTACGATTGTTAATCCATGGCAGGGGAAGAAAGTACTATTAATCAGAAATGGAAAAAAAGGAGAAACCTTATCTGGTAATAAAATTACTTTTAAGACTACCATTAATGAAATGGTAGCGATGCAATTGTTAGAACCCTAATGTAGTAGTTGGTGTTGATCATAACTAAGGCTTAAGATTGAACAATTCAGCCTGAGTTTTCTGATTCTGCATTTAAGCTATTTATTGGATAAACTCAAATATCTAAAACCTATTGTCATTCTGCAATGTTAATCTAGCTAAATTGAATGGGTTGCGCTAAACAAAACGTCAATTGTTTCTTTTTATCATAAATAAGTATTAAGGTGATAAATCATGATACGAGTTACAAAAGAAGGTGTTATACTTAGAAAAACAGATTTAGATTTTGAAAATGAAGCGGTATTGAATCCTGCGATAATACGTGAAGGGGATTCCGTTTATTTATTCTACAGGGCTGTGAGAAAAGGTAACTATTCCAGTATAGGTTTTTGTAAATTGGATGGGCCTTTAATGGTTAAAGAACGCCTTCATGTGCCTCTTCTTGTTCCCGAATTTGAGTATGAATCGCATGGAATGGAAGATCCACGTATTGTGAAAATTGATGATTTATATTACCTGACATATGTCGCGTATAATGGTATGGATGCCTTCGGCGCATTAGCTACATCAAAAGACCTGAAGCATTTCGATAAGCAGGGATTGATCGTTCCTGCAATTAAGATCAATGAATTTAGAGATATTGTTCTGCCTCTGGATAAAGTAACCAATAAATATTTTACTATGAATACCGGAAATGGTTTTCTGATGAATAAAGATGTGGTTTTCTTTCCCCGGCGAATTAACAACAAATTGTACTTCATACATCGCATAAAGCCAGAAATACAATTGGTTGCGATAAATAGTTTGCAGGAACTTACCAAAGAGTTTTGGCAAAACTATTTCAGGCACTTTGAAGAAAACATCATGCTTACACCAAGATACAGTCAGGAATTGAGTTATATAGGTGCCGGTTGTCCGCCTATCGAAACAAAAGAGGGCTGGTTGCTGATTTACCATGGTGTGCAGGAGGTAGCAAAAAAGTATACTTATTCAGTTCGTGTGGCCTTATTAGATTTAGATGATCCCCGCAAAGAAATTGCCCAGTTACCTTACCAGTTATTCAAGCCAATGAATGATTATGAATTATCCGGAGTCGTAAATAAAGTCTGTTTTCCTACGGGAACAGCTTTATTTGGTGATACATTATATATTTATTATGGTGCAGCTGATGAACAGATAGCCTGTGCATCTTTAAGCCTTTCTTCCTTACTGGATGAATTGTTAGTCATAAAAATTTAATTTATGGAAAATAGGAAAGAGTATATTGTAAAAATAAAATCAACTGAGCACATTACTCATGATGTATTGAAAATTATTACGGAGAAGCCTTTTTCTTTTAGTTTTTCTCCTGGGCAGGCTACAGAGGTTTCCATCAATAAGAAGGACTGGGTAAATGAACTCAGACCTTTCACTTTTACCTGTCTTCCAGAAGAAGACCATTTAGAATTTACAATTAAAACCTATCCTTTACGTAAAGGGGTAACTAATCAGCTTTTAAGTTTGGTTGAAAATGATGAATTGATTTTACATGAAGTTTTCGGAACCATCTCTTATAAAGGTGAAGGCATATTTATAGCCGGTGGTGCAGGTGTAACGCCTTTCATTGGTATTTTTAGGTACCTCCAGTCGAAAAATGAAATAGGGAATAACATGTTGATTTTTGCCAATAAAACCAAAGGTGATATTATACTTGAACAGGAATTTGATAAATTATTAAATAAGAATTTTATTAATATTTTATCGCGGGATAAGGTTGATGGATATGCACACGGCCATATTACAAAAGAGTTTCTTAAAGCCAATATTAGCGATTTTAGCAAAAAAATTTATGTTTGTGGCCCGGAGTTAATGATGGATGCAATAGAAAAGCATTTATACGATTTAGGCGTGAATGAGAGATCCATTATTAAAGAGGAGTTTTAAGGGGCAGTTATTCTAAAATGGCTTTAGCTTCCAGGTATTCTTCTAAGCCAAAAGCGCCATATTCTCTGCCTATTCCAGATTGTTTAAAGCCTCCGAATGGCGCTTTTGAGTCGTGAAAAATACCATTAATACAAATTCTTCCAGCATCTACCTGTGATGCCACACGATACGCACTTTCTTTACTAGCGGAGCTAATATAAGCCGCTAGCCCATAGCTGGTGTCATTAGCTATTGCAATAGCATCGTCTTCATTTTTATAGGGAATAATAGCTAATATCGGCCCAAAAATTTCTTCCTGAGCAATACGCAGCTTTTGCCCAATCTGTACTTAGTTTTAAAATATCCATTTAATGATCCGTATTTGTTTGACAAAGGTGATGATTTTAAAAAGAGATCTATTTGCTGTAGGGCTCAATTTGTATTTGGTGTACAGCTCAATTAAACATATTGGATAAGATTTTGTTTTTCTGAGTTTTCAAGCTTAAAATCGAGTGAATTGCTTTTGTTTAGTGTGATCTATGTAGCCTTAAATGAGGGGAGATTGCAATTATTCGGGAAAAATTCGCAAAGATCGACACCCTTTTCTCTGCAACTTGTTTTATGAATACAATAACTCTAAAATTAAAAAAATGGAAAATTTAGTAAAACCCCAAGGCGTGAAAAACGTAGTATTGGTCCATGGAGCCTTCGCTGATGGTTCTGGGTATAAAGGTGTTCATGAGGCCCTTACTAAACAAGGTTATCATGTAACCGCAGTTCAAAACCCATTAACCTCCCTGAAAGATGATATCACAGCAACAAATCTGGCGCTGGATGCTCTGGATGGTCCTGCGATCCTTGCTGGCCATTCCTGGGGAGGAGCTGTAATTACTCAGGCAGGTAGTCATCCTAAAGTTGCCGGGTTAGTGTATATTGCTGCTTTCCAACCTGATAATGGAGAGACCGCATTGCAGTGGTTTCAGACAGCTCCTCCAGCTGAGGAAAATGGAGTACTGCCTCCTGATGACAAGGGCATCGTTTACTATGATAAAGCAAAGTTTCATGCTGGTTTTTGCGGTGATTTGAGTAAAGAAGAGGCTGAGTTTATGTATGCATCACAGGGTGCATTTTATGGTGAATGTTTTGTAAGTCCAATTACCAATGCCGCATGGAGAACCAAACCGACATTCGGCATTGTCGCTACTGACGACAAAAGCATCAATCCTGAAATTCAGCATGCTATGTACAAACGTTCTAATACCAAAGTTACAGAAGTTAAAGGTAGTCATGCCGTTTATATCTCACAGCCCCAGAAAGTAGCCGCAGTTATTGCAGAAGCAGCACAAGCTGTATCTGTAAAATAACCTGGTTGTTCGACATAATTTATACCCCATTTGTCGCAATAGGTGAATGGGGTAATTTCCTGTACTATTTTTTGATATTACTTAATTTGGGTTTTGGATGCTTCTTTTTTTTCTACTTCAGAATTTAACAATTCTGTTGATTTGGCTTTGTCCCATGTGTGATCTTCTCTAAAATCTTCATCTGGATGAAAATAATAATTTCTTCTTTTGAAAGAGGTCTTCACAATGGAGTCAGACTTGGTCTTTTCATTAAGTTTTGCTTTCATGACTTTAGATTTTAATGACCAGATTCAATAATATATAACAGTTGGCGGTACATGTAGTTTGGTAAAAGAAACTTTTTGTTAAAAAAACTGGATATATCAGGCCAATGAGATCAAGATAGGGATGATCTAATTTGATCCCTTTTTTGTAGGATTCAAAACTTTTTGTGCAGTCGATGAGTTTAAAGCCTTTGAACTATAGCATCTTTTAAAATATAAGACGATGAAAAGTATAAGCATATTTAAATATGGTATCCATCTTTTGGTATTAACAATACTTGCTGCATGTATGAATACAGATAAAAGTGGTAAAGTGCAGGATCTTCCGCTTAAGAAATCACATGATTTAACTGATATGAGTAAAGTAGATGGCGATGGTGCTAATTTCATGGACACAGCTGCAGTAGCCGGAATGATGGAGGTTGATCTAGCTAGACTTGCATTAGAAAAATCCACAAATGCAAAAGTGAAGAAGTTTGCCTCTCAGATGATTGCTGACTATACCAAAACCAATCAGGAACTTAAGGCTATTGCACTTAAATTGGAGCATCTTCTGCCGACTGATTATCCTGCTGATGTGATGGACCATATGAATGAGATGAAAAACCTAAATCAAAAGGAATTTGATATTCATTATATGGACATGATGGTTTATGATCATGAGAAAACAATTGATCTTTTCAAAACTTCCAGTAGCTTAAAACAAGAAGTAAAGGACTTCATCAAGCAAACCTTGCCCATTTTGGAGAAGCATTACCAAATGGCTAAAGAGATTCAGACCTCATTGAAATAAAAACAGTTTTATACTAAGTATATGGCAACAAATTCAATAAATCCCAATGCTAAAATCGAAATTGATTACAGCAGGTACGACCAGGCAGTACAAAAGTTAAAACCTACGGTATATTTGGATGGAACGACTTTCTGTTGCTTATCGGGACCGGATCGCGAGACCGGTATTTTCGGAAGTGGAGATACCCTTGAGGGGGCAATTCAAGATTGGCGTTCTGCTCTTGAAGAACGGTTTAAGCGTATAAACGGTGAGAATGCTTAATTTATTTAGATAGTAAATATTATGGATCCATTTAATATAGTTATCAAAAACGGTACTGAACAGTTGGATTTGAACATCCACCCCAAGGACACTGGTAGTTATATGGTTGTTTATCATGGTGCGCTTGTAGGGGAGATCTTTATTGGGCAGGGGGAAAGTTGGAAGGCAATCTCTGCAAATGATTTGGATGCCATTACTTACCCAAATAATAAATATGATGAAACTTCAGGACACGCAGATATGCTCCTTAAGCAGGAAGTAGTGCAGAGGATAGGAGAGCAAATCAAGGAAAGAGTTAAAGGGTCTTTGAACTAGTCGTCACTATTTTAGGTTAAACTTTCTACTTAATGGGTGCTATCCTTTTTTGGATACATTATTCAGAGATCGGGATACAATAATTTGAAATGTCAAGGTGATATTTGTTAAGTCAATAAAAATCGAAGATATGTCTGAAATTAAGAAAGTAAGTTTGGGTAGTCAGGGACTAATTGTTCCTGCTGTTGGTTTAGGCTGTATGGGGATGACAACGATCGCTGGAGCTGATATTTATGGAAAAGCAGATGAGGCGGAGGCCATCGCAACTATTCATCGATCTTTGGAACTTGGGGGTAATTTCCTCGATACAGCAGATCTGTACGGTCCACTATTAAACGAAAGGCTAGTAGGGAAAGCAATTAAAGGAAATCGAGAACAATATGTTATTGCTTCCAAATTTGGTTTTGAAATCAATGATGAAGAACAGTTGACTGGAAAGATCAATGGCCGTAAATCTTATGTTAGAAAAGCTGTTGAGCGTTCATTACAAAATCTCGGAACTGAATATATTGATCTCTACTATCAACATCGGCTGGATAAAAGCACCCCAATTGAGGAAACAATGGAAGTATTGGCTGAACTGGTTAAAGAGGGCAAAGTTAAGTATGTTGGACTTTCAGAAGTATCTTCTGATACCATTCGTAAAGCGAGTGCTGTGCATCCATTGACAGCGGTTCAAACGGAGTACTCCTTATTTGAAAGGTCATTGGAGGAAACAGGGATTAATGATACGTTGGATGAACTGGGAATAGGATTGGTTGCCTATTCTCCTCTTGGTAGAGGTTTTCTTTCCGGTCAGTTTAAGAAGGTGGAAGATTTCCCGGAGCATGATTTTCGCAGGTCATTACCAAAGTATATGGGCGAACAGTTTCAAAAGAATCTTGAATTATTAGGGGAAATAGAGAATATGGCAAAACTAAAAGGGATCTCCAGTTCCCAATTGGCAATTGCCTGGACAATAGCCAAAGGAGCTGTTCCTATTCCAGGTACTAAACGTGTCAAGTATGTGGAACAAAATATAGTAGCTACCAATATTGAATTGACAAAAGCAGAGCTGGATCAACTCGAAAGTATTATACCATTAGGTACACTTACAGGGGATCGTTACGATGCGGCTGGTATGCAGGCGATTGATTAATAAGTTGAGGATTTTGAAAAATAAAATTCAGGCACCAGAACATTTTGCTACTATTTCAGTACTTCATAAGTGTTTGAATATTAAGGGACCAAATCATCCACTGGTAAGTGTAATCCATATGTTAGTTGTCCATGTAGATTTCTTTGCAAGTTATCCTTTAGCTAGAAAAATTAAGGAGTACGGTTTTTTTTCTTATGCTACAAATGAAGCCTTGCATTTATCCGAACAGGAAGAAGATCTTTTTATACAACAGGTTTTACAATAGGTAGTTTATCACACGAAAGAATGCCAATAATGATCTTTTGATTAGGCTGGAGTTTGTGTTAAATAAATATTTTGAAGCTGAGTCCCTGTCCGATTTAGGAATGCCATCAGTCCAGTTCGTTGCAGATCAACTCCATATATCTCCAAATTATCTAAGTGATATGCTGAGGGTCAATACCGGGAGAACGAGCTTATGCAAATGGCGCAAGAAAAAGCGCTAGATACGCCGACCGGACTGGTGCTATATAATGTACATATTCTGTAGTAGTCGTGCAAAATAAAAAATATAGAAAACCTTTCTTAATGATTAGCATAGGCTATTCTTTTTACACTTTATTTTGTGAAAAATTTATATAAATTCGCCGCAGAAGATGAACAGCTAAAGATGGTGCACATCATAAATTTGTGAATTCTTACCTGCGAGCGAAAAAGAACAAGTTTTCTGAAATAAACGATAAAAAAAGATTAAGGAATG
Source organism: Pedobacter gandavensis (assembly GCF_014172405.1). Lineage (GTDB taxonomy): Bacteria > Bacteroidota > Bacteroidia > Sphingobacteriales > Sphingobacteriaceae > Pedobacter > Pedobacter gandavensis. The sequence goes on from NZ_WNXC01000001.1 coordinate 241,663, forward strand.
GATAAAATTAATTTATTAGTTATTGTAACTATAATAACCTTGTTTGTTTCATTATTTCTTGCTTTTTTCCTATTGACAGTTAAAACAAAACATAAGAGAAGTAATGTGCTGTTTGCTGTTTTTCTATTAATAACCGCAATAGATAATAGTCATCCTTTATTTACTTTAGTAAGTAACGGTCCGTCAAATCTGGGAATGCTAAGAACTACATTTGCTTTTTTACAAATTCCTGTTTTCTATATGTATGTTTCATCTGTTTGTTATGCTGATTTCAAGTTTAAACCCAAACATTTACTTCATCTGCTTCCGTTTTTAATTGCTAATGTAATTTTATTACCTCGTTTTTATACCGTAGATCTCGCCTCTAAAATTAATTTTTTAATGAATCGTCAAGATATGATTGAACTGCAGTTTAATCATATTCTTATTTTTATTCAGATCGTTGTCTATTTTGCCGCTGTTTTTATGTTATTAAGAAAAGCAAAAAAGCTATATCTTGAGAATTACGCCGGCACAAGTATTAATTCCTATAATTGGTTGTTTCAATTTACAAGCGTATTAACTATTTTGTATTTGATTGTCATTTTAAAAAATGTGTTGAAATTCTCCGATTATCCATATATCTCCGAATGGATAAAAATTGGAATCCTGGTGTTTCAACTATTTATTATTTGTTGGTATTTATATAAAGCATTAAATAATCCTGGTTTATTTAGAAACATTGATTCAAACTTAAAGCTTGTTTCCGATCTGGTTTTAGAAGATAAAAACATTAAGCAACCAGGTATAAATGAAATAGAATACAATGAAGAGTTATTGAAATTAAAGAGATATATGACTGATGAAAAGCCATTTCTTAATCCTTCTTTAACAATTCAAGATGTCTCTAAAGATGTTAAAATTCCTGTTCGAGATTTATCTCTTTTAATTAATCATAAATTAGAACAGCATTTTTATGATTTCGTCAATGTCTATCGCATAGAGCGTGCGATGGATATTTTAAGGGATGCTACTAAAAGTAGGCTAACTATTTTAGAAATTCTGTACGATGTAGGCTTTAATTCAAAATCTTCTTTTAATACGGCATTTAAAAAACATACAGGTAATACCCCGACTTCTTACCGTAAGGGGTTGTAGTGTAGTACCTTGCGATTACTCGTACTTGTCTTGTAATTATTCTTACTTATTTTTTAAGACAAATGCGTCCGACTACTTTTATTCGGTCGCATACCGTTGATTTCTTCCCCATGTTTGTATCGAAATAATTTTAACAAAAAAACGATACAATGAAAAATTCGCTGTTTTTACTGATTCTTCTACTGACAATTTCGAGCTGCCAGACAAGAAATATGGGGTTGTCGAAAAATAGAAACTATAGTGTTCTAAAGGACAATTTGGATCTTGAAGAACAATCAAGAAAACATCAACTTGCAGGACTTAGTCTTGTTATTTTTGAAAATTACAAGATTGTGTATTCGAATCAGGTAGGATTGAAATCTATGAATTCCAAAGAAAAAATAGATGAAAACACTGCATTTTCTACAGCATCCATCACAAAACCAATAACAGCACTTCTATGCCATATACTAGAAGAGAAAGGCTTAATTAATTTAGATGAATCAATAGATAAGTATTTAAAACGTTGGCATTTGCCAAAAAGTAAGTTTACGGAAAATAATAGCCCAACCTGGAAACATTTTTTTAATCACACCTCTGGTACAAGTCAAGGTGGATTTGCCGACTATTATGAAGGAGATACCATTCCCACAATCAAGCAAAGTCTTTTAGGACAAATATCAAGATACGGTAAGGAAATTGAATTTCTGTTCACACCAGGAACTAATTTTGAATACAGTGGTGGAGGTTATGTAATTGTCCAAATGGCATTAGAAGATACTTTAAACAAGCCTATTGCAGAACTTGCAGAAGAATATATTTTTGCCCCTCTAGGCATGAAGAACACAACAATGATACAACCTAATGAAAAAGGATTTCCAACCAATGTTGCATTTGTTCACGATAAAGATGGAAAAGTTATTAAAAGTGGCTTGCCAATTACGCCACAAGTTGGCGCATCAGGAGTATGGTCTACACCGACAGATTTAGCAAAACTTTCTATTGAGATACAGAATGCCTTGCGTAATAAAAATAACAAAGTGATTTCTCATGCCATTGCAAAAAAGGTAACGGAAGTGACCGCTTTAAAGAATGCAGTTGGGGGCTGGAGTTATGGATGGCAAAGGTCTGTTCATTATAATAACTATGATTGGTTTATGTGTAGTGGCTCAAATACTGGAGTTGGTGGTAGTATTTTCGCCACTATGACAGATGGGAACGGCTTTGTAATTCTTGCAAATGGCGAAAAAAACAATCGTATTCCTGTGATTAACGATACTAGAGTAAAGATCCTGACCATGATGGATTGGAATAAAAAAGCACTTCATGAAGATGTTTTAGAAATGCCTTTAAATCTAAAAAAACAGCTCATCGGATCTTATGATGACTTCCTTTATGGGCAGAAAATGGAAACCAAAATTGTGGAGAAGAATAACCGCCTTTATGTTCAGTCTCCATTTTTGCAACATTTTAAGGGGAAAAATGATAACGAGTTGTTGTATTTGAAAAATGGATTATTTAGAATTGTAGATTATCCCAATTTATTAAAAATAGATTTCAGCAATGGAAAGATAAGTTCCGTTACCTTAATTAGAGATCATATGACTGTTAAGGTGCCGTTGGTTAATAGTGAAAAACAACTCTTGTAAGTAAAATCAAAACCAAAGAAAAGCGGAATGGCTCTAGCTTTTTGAGCAAATTAATTCCCCCATTAGGCGATAAATGGGGGAATTAATCCTTGTATTCTTTTTCCGTGACAGCTTGTAGCCATACCGTTGGTCCATTCTTTCTGCTGGTTATTGCTACCTGAACAAATGCAGTATCTGGACTTGCCCCGTGCCAATGAGCTAGATTTTGCGGGCATTTTATCACATCTCCTTTGCGAAGAATGACTTTTGACTTTCCTTTTTCCTGATAATATCCTACGCCATCTATGACTAAAAGAATTTGTCCTGCAGGGTGGATATGCCAATTACTTCTAGCTCCGGGAGCAAAAGTGACATTTCCAACGGCGGTTTCATTTAAGCTATCGGTTTCCACCAGGGATTTCACCCATACTTCACCCTTGAAATTTTGATTTGTATTTTTATCTCCCTTAGGGAAAATAATCGATGTGTTTTCTGCTTTTGAATTACGATCTACTGGGGTACAGTTACAGGAGTAAAGCAGAAGCAGTAAGCATGCGAGATTGGTGTTTAAGAGATATTTCATTTTTACTTTTTGTCTTTAAGTAAGTTATTTAAAACAATTTCTGTGGAAAGGGCTTCCTTGTCACCGATGGTTGATTTTATAATGCTCAGAAATTGCTGTAAGTGGTTTGGGGTTAAACCTAGGTTTATGCAGATTTTCAAATGGGAATTTAGCATGGGCTCCACTCCACCAATACTGCTTAGGACTGATACGGTCAGCAGCTCTCTTTGCTGATAAGTGAGTATATCACGCTCAAAAATATCTGCAAACAAATGCTCTTTAAGGAATATTTCTATTTCAGGAGCAAAGGCCGCGTAACCAGTTTTTTGTTCCTGCTCCGTTACTCCAGTCAATTCTTTTAATATGGCTTTACCACGCTTATATTTGCTTCGCTGGTCTTTGATTGGTGATGCTTCTGGGCCCATCAGGTCATTGATCCCTTTGCTTTTTCGTTCATCCAATACAGTCATAAAGGTCTGTAAACCACGGATACTTCTTGGGAAACCTGCATAGGCATAGACATGAACAAGGCTTTCTTTGATTTGGTTGACGGTTAGTCCAACATCGAGTCCTCGGTTTAGTTCGGTCTTTAGCTTTATTAGATCGCCTTTTCCTGTCAGAGCAGCAATCCCAATAATACTTTGCTCTTTAGGACTTAATCCGATGTTTTGATTATCCTGGGCCTTTGTCATAACTGAAATAGCGTTGAATGTGAGGATGAATGCGATGATTATTTTATTGTTTTTCATGATTGATGGTTGTTATTTGCCGTTAGGACCAATCAGTTTTGTAAAAGACAAGGAGCCTAGTTTCCATGATCCACCTTGTTTGATATAAACTTCTGTCACCATAAATGGGTTGGTTACTTCATTTCCACCCACAACAGCCAGCAAATCAATTTTATTCAATAGAATGGCGGTATTGTCAATTACATTCACGGAGACATCGTGGATATCGGCTTTTTTGTACCAGATGTTTCCACTTTTGATGACATTAATTTCTTGTTGCTTTCCCCATGAGCCCCCCATGTGGACAAACACAGATTTTTCGTGAAACAACTTGTCCAGAATATCGATGTTCTTTTCTGACATCCAAGTCCATTTATCTTTGGAGAGTTTAATGATTTCTTCATCAACCTTAGAGTTTTGCGCGAAGGATGATTGTGTACCCATAATGATTAATAGTCCGATAATTAGAGATCTCATATTGATTGCTTTTAGATTTAAGAACAGCGTGAATTTGTTTTGGGTTCAGTAGCTTTTATTGAAGATTTTTACCAAAGAAATCCACCAGTTTTTTCACTGCCAGATTTACATATTCAGGTTTCCAGTAAGTTTGGATATGCGTGGCACCATCAATAACAAACAGTTCTTTTGTTTTTGCATTGCTGGCTTTTTCGAAAGCTTCATCTGTCATGTACTTTGAATCGGCTTTGCTTCCGGCCATCATCAATAAGGGCTGATTGATCAGATCCATGTTAGTGGCGGCATCAAAAGTCATTAGATCGATCAGGCTACTTAAGGTGTATTTAAAGGTAGAATTGGGATGTGCATGGGTTCTGTAATAGTACATAAATCCTTCACGGTAAAGGTCGGTTGAGATTTTAGCAACTTCCTCATCTGTTGGCATGACCACACCTGTATAAATCACTTCAGCGCCCGCAGCTTCCTGGGCACGGGCATCTGAGGCTTGTTTTAACCGTTCCTGGATTGTGCCCAGTTGCGAGTTCTGAAAACCATTACGTCTTACCTCACCTGAATTAAACATGCTCAAAGTCGCTACAGTTTTGAAACGTTTATCACCTTGTGCAGCCTTTAAAGAATAACCACCGCCACCGCAAATGCCTAAAACTCCCAAACGGTTCTGATCAACTCCAGCATATTGGCTGATAAAGTCTGCCATACCATGAATATCTTCAATCCGATTTGCAGGTTTATCGACATGACGTGGTTTTCCACCACTGGCACCTTGATAGGCAGCATCTGCAGCAATTGTGATGTAACCCGATTCTGCCAACTGTTGTGCATACAAACCGGCTGTCTGTTCTTTCACGCCACCATTGGGATGAGCCACTACTACTGCAGGATATTTCTGTGAAGTATTGTAACCAGCAGGTGTATAAACATTGGCTGCAATATCAATCCCATTTAGTTTATAGGTGATGGGATGAATGTTTACTTTTCCTGGTACATTAGCTGTAATGGCATACCCATAGACCAATCCAAAACGATTTTCGGATTTGGTTTGAGCTGAAGTTACGATACCTGTTGTCATAAGTATAGCTATTAGTGTGAATTTTAGCGGTTTCATTTTATTATTTTTTTAATTGATCAAGACCAATTTTTTTTAACCAGCTCTGCAGTTCAGCCTGAACTTGTTTTTCTTTGTTGCCTTCCATCACGAATAAAATACCATCCCTTTCTTTGCCACCCTTGGTTGAAAAACCTTCCAGTATTTTGCTGTTTGGACACAATTGTTTTACCGTTTCAAAGCTGCTGCCAATGCCGTAACCTGCATTGGTATTAAAAGGAATTACCGTTTTTCCGCCTAGATCGTACTGGTTCAAAAAGCTTTTCATAGGGGGAGGTAGTTGCATTCCCCAAGTAGGAAATCCGAGAAAGACCACATCATACTTCTCGATACTGTCAATTTTTGTTTTCAAAGGGGGTAAAATGCCTGTTGCATTTTCATTGGCAACTTGGTCCACAGTGGTCTGATAATGCTCGGGATAGGGGGTAACCAGCTCCAAGGACACCAGGTCTCCAGCAACTTTCTGATGGATGAGCTCTGCAAGAGCCTTGGTGTTTTTTGTTCTCGACAAATAAACTATCAATACTTTTTTATCTTTCAATAATTCAGTTTTTTCGGGTACTGACTCCTGTGCCTTTAAGCAAGAGGATAGCAACAATAAAACTGTACTGAGCCATAACCAATTTAATTTTAATGTTTTCATTTCAGTTTTTGTACTTGTTTGAAGACCCCAAAATACCTGCCTATTCCTTTTTCCTATTATATGTCTAATTTGCGTTCACTCAACCATTTGACCATTGCAGGGTCTCTATGGTCAAAGAATAGACTTTGATTCATATTTAAGGTGGTTATGGTTTCCATATCTTCTGAGGATAGTTCAAAATCAAAAATTTCAAAGTTCTCTACCATTCTTTCTTTTCGAACCGATTTTGGAATGGCAACAATACCTCTTTGAGTTAACCATCGAAGAATTACTTGCGCTACACTTTTATCGAATTTTAGTCCAATGGTAGTTAAAAGCTCATTATTGAAAATGTTGTTTTTCCCTTCTGCAAATGGGCCCCAAGATTCAATTTGCACCTTGTTTTCTTCTAAGAACTTTTGCGTTTCAATCTGTTGGTGAAAAGGGTGGGTCTCAATTTGGTTGACTGCAGGGCTAAATCCACTGTTTATGATCAGGTCAATTAGTCTGTCAGGTTGAAAATTGGCAACCCCGATCGCTTTGATTTTTCCTTCCTGGTATAACTCCTGCATCGCCCTCCAGGAACCGAAAATATCACCATAAGGCTGGTGGATCAGATATAAGTCCAGATAATCTAATTGCAGTCTTTCCAGTGATCTATGAAAGGCGACCTTTGTTTTCTCAAAGCCATTATCCTGCACTGAAAGTTTGGTAGTAATAAAAAGCGCTTCTCTTGCTATTCCACTATTTTTAATAGCCAGGCCAACTGCCGCTTCATTCATATATGAAGCGGCGGTATCTATTGATCTGTAGCCTGTTGTTATGGCATCAGTCACTGCTTTTTCACATTCGGAGGCATCGGGTATCTGAAATACGCCGAATCCCAGGATCGGCATTTCTACTCCGTTGTTCAATTTAACTGTTTTCATTTTAACTGTTTTTGTTTAGAACCTTGCTATTCCAAATTTTCGATTTGGAACAATGTGTATTTATATACTGATTATGAGTTCTGTTATCAAGATTACTGATAAGAATCTGCTTATTTTTTGTATTCTTCATCGGTTACTTTATGCAACCAGATTGTTTTTCCTTTTTGTGAAGGAGAGGTTGCTATGTAAGTGACACCACTTTCAGGCGTGGCACCATGCCAGTGTTCAACTCCTGGCTGACATTTGACCACTTCGCCTCTTTTTACGATCTGTTTAGGTTTTCCTTTTTCTTGATAATAACCAATCCCTTCAGTAATGATTAAGATCTGTCCTCCTGGATGGCTATGCCAATCCAATCTAGCTCCTGGATCAAATATGGCTACTGATGTACCGTAGGCAAATACGCTATCAGGAGCATTTAACTCTGTAAGCCAAACATTTCCTACATGATGAACATTTGGTGATTTCTTCCCTTTCGGAAAAATAGGGCCTTCTTGTGCCAGAACTGGGGTGGTGAGGCTAGCAAGTAATAAAATTGAAATATAAAGTGCTTTTTTCATGGTGATAATTTTTATAATAAATCAAGATATTTCGTTGTAACTCTGTCTTTCTGTTTTACTGATCATACCTAAATATCGAGAAATTACTTCATTCATTTTTGAATGGAGGTACCAACACGAAAATCAGGTACTTTAAGACGAAAGGACTTTTGAAAAATTAAGTGATTACTCGTTTACCAATCATTCTTTGGACTCAGCGGCTCTGCTTTTTTACTGATGTGAATTCTCTCAACCATGAAAGGTATCAGGTAATATCTGGATAAACGAGAAACATTGCAGCAATCAAGCTGATGAACAGCAACTGGTAGGAACGTTCTTTAGTCATATGCTCGATCAAGCCATTTGGCTTCATAGTTTTTATCGAGACATAAGACGTGAAATTATAAGTATTAAATAGTCATCGTTCTTGATATTTATTTATGATTGAGTTGTTCTGCCAGACCTATCAGAATCCCCTCTGCCCCGCGAATGTAGCACAGTCGGTATGAGTTTTGATACTGAACCACTTCACCGACGAGGTGAGCGCCATGTTTGCTGAGCCTGGCTACCATTTCGTCAATATCTTCAACGGTAAACATAACCCGTAAATAACCGAGCGTGTTTACCGGAGCCATACGGTGGTCTGAAACAGGATTAGGGCTAAGAAATTGTGAAAGTTCCAGACGGCTGTGACCATCAGGGGTAACCATCATGGCAATTTCTACGCGCTGATCACCCAGACCGGTAACACGACCGGCCCATTCACCCTCAATGGTGGCCCGTCCTTCAAGCTTTAGGCCAATCTCCAAAAAAAATGGAATGGTATTATCGAGCGATTCCACAACGATGCCGATATTGTCCATTCTTATTAACTTGTTTTCCGCCATAGCTTTTCTCTTTGAATAAATAGGTTGTGTTTTCGGAATCTTTAGTATCGACAGAGAAACAATTAGAACACGAGATAGGTTTACAAAAAGTTGTTAATAGAAAAATCCCTCTGAAATTTTATAAACAGGTTGATTTTACCCTGGATTACTTTCAATTGCAGGTCTCAAGGGTAGCTCTTATAAGAGCTACCCTTGTTTGTTGAAGAAGAATTTTATTAATGACATTTGATCAAGCTACTTAAAGACGATTCTGCTCCGTGGTTTTTTCCTTAGCAGGTTTGCTTTTTAGCGCATTGTTGCCCAGGTTATATTTAAAGCTTAAACGAATATTCTGGGTATCGCCATAATAGGTGAATGAATTGTTTTGATCAGCATATTTAGAACTAACAGTCATGGTTTCACCACGGTAAACATCTGACACCATTAAGGTAATCTCAGCCTTGTTATTAAATAGTTTTTTACGGGCATTGAAATTCAGGCTACTCATTGAGCTTATTTTGGCAGGCCCCTGCACACCACCTGTAATAAAGCTAAAATTTACACCCGCGCTAAAGCCTCTTTTTTCACTAATGGTATATTGCTGGTCTATATTGGCATTTAAAGCATTAATACGGTTGTACAGGGTGGATCCGTCACTTAATTTGAAGCTACTTTCAACATGATTAGGTCCGGCCTGTATTTCAAGTGCCAACCACGGAGCCGGCTGGAAACTCGCACTGAAATCAATGCCGTAATACTGGTTTCCAGGGACATTTGTTACCTTTTGAATCAAGATATTCGCTGCATTATCCTGGTAAGGCAACTGAATTGTTGGATTTTTTTCCTTCATGTAATAAGCCTCCATTCGGTAATTACCTTTATACGCATAGCTGATGCTAATCTGATCAGTGAATGCTGGCTTTAACTTCGGATCTCCAATCAGGTATGAATTTGGGCTAAAATAAAATTTAGATGGATTAAGGTAACTGTATGGGGGACGGGTAATCCTTCTGCCATAAGAAAAACCTAAGGTGTTATTGTTGTTTATCTTATTCTGGATAAAAATGGTTGGAAAGAGATTAAAATAGTTTTGCTTATTGAGCTCCTTCGGATTAACCGAGTTTCCAAATGTAGCCGTATGTTCACCACGCAATCCTGCCTTCAGGCTCCAGTTCTTGATTTCTTTACTTAAACTGAGGTAACCTGCAATTACCGATTCGGTATAATCATAGGTATTACTTAGCTCAGGATCAGTACCAAAACCATCTGGAAGGTTATGTTGAAAATCCTGCGTGTTGTTTGCCTGCACCCTACTGTATTTCAGACCGCTTTCCAGTTGAAAAAGAGGCATGTCATTGCGGTAATCCATTTGTGAGCTGAATAGTTTGATTTTCTGGTTATTATTGTTTTTAAACTGGTTGACGTATAAATCTGGTTCGTAATAAACGGTGCTGATATTTTGGTCCGTCTGGTTATCGTCATTTGTTAAATCTGCTGCAAAATTCAGTGTTTCTTTGGCCGAGAACCGGTGTTCAAATGATAGAGTATAAGCTACATTACTACGGGGCGTGAACCTTTCGTTCCGCGTGTCAAACCGTGATAAATATTGGCCGTTCTGGTAAATTTCGGTGGGTATCAGATAAAGGGCATGATTTTTTTTAGCGATAGCGCCATTTATCCCCATGGAAATTGTATTGAGACTGTCAGGAGCGTATTCCAGGTTTAAACGGTAGGCGTGTTCGGCATCACGATAATTTTTCCGACTCAATACATCATACCAGGTTTGCTGCTGGGCGGTATAACTAGTAATTTCATTAATCTTGTTATAAAAAATCCCCTTTCCAAAAGTATAATTGGCGGAAGCAGCAAATTTTTCAGCCTTAAAATACTGGCTCGTACCTAAATCTCCTTTGCCATAAATTCCCTGGGTATAGCTGCTATTTACTGAACCTTTATAACCACTTTGAAGGTTTTTCTTCAATTTGATATTGATGACCGCACTACCCGATGCCTCGTATTTGGCTGGTGGGTTGGTAATAATTTCAACAGATTTGACCTCGTTCCCATTAGTACTTTCTAGAAAGGCCTTGAGCTCATCACCAGAGAGGTAGACTTTTTTATCATTGATGGTCACCAATATGGATTTACTCCCTCGTAGGGAGAGTTCGCCTCCTGCAGACTGGATCCCAGGTGCGCGTTTTACGATTTCCCAGGCATTGGAGGATGACAAAGCGGTGTTTTCTACACTGAATTCTACCCGGTCGATTTTGCGGGTAATCGTTGGTTTAACCGCCAGAATCTGCACCTCCGCAAGCTGAGATACCTCATCTTTTAAACTGATACTCGGTAAATTTAGGTCATTTTCTATGGAAATGGCTTGTTCAAAAGGCTGAAAGCCAACGGTGTTGATCAGTATTTTATAACTTCCTTTAGTCAATTCTGTAAACTTGTAGCCTCCATCTAAAGCTGCAATAGCGGGACGCTTAAAGCTGCTGTCTCGTATGCTTTTCAGTGTGATATTGGCATAAGGAACAGCAAGACCTTTTGTATCCTGAATTCGGCCGGACAAAGTAAATGTTTGGGTGTATCCTGCCAGTGGCAGTAATAGCAGTAGAGAAAAAAATATACGCATGATATGATTGATTTGCTTGTTACAAACTTCTGTAGCGCTACACCTGCTTTTGGTTAATGCTTGGTTAACGGAATGTTAATGCCGGAAAGTTATGTGCGATTATGATGGCAGTATAATATATTTGAAGTATGAAACGTAAGATAAAATATCTGATCTGGTGCTGCAGTGTAGCCATATTAGCCTTAACTGCAATACAGACTTATTTTATTTATAATACCTATGTGCTGAAAGAACAGCAAGCGCAAATCGCAGTTCGGACAGAACTCGTTCATATGGAAAGGACCATCAATATTGATTCGATCAGAAATCGGTGGTTTTTGGACGCGGAAAACCTTGTACGTACAAAAGGTGTTGAAGTCGCTGCGGCGTTTTTAAGCAATGGTTCAGCCGCAATTAGCAAACAGGTCAGTACTTATATTCAGGAGAATAAAATTTTAGAAAAATACAATACAGTTTATGCTGTAACTTTCCGACAGGTTTCCCTTCAAGGAAAAGGTTCTCACCTTCAGATCAGGAATAAATACTGGTTTGGGAATGGCAACATCCATGACCAAGACCAGGTTATTCATGATCTGATTCTTCATGACCTGACCACAAGTAATGATGTTGGTGGAGCTTTGGTGCGGAACTTTAATTCACGGTCCAGTTTCACCATTATTGACGGCAGGAATAACATTTTTCGTGAAATGCTTGGTCTGCTTATCTTTTCAGTGTTCCTGCTAACTGTGGTCATCCTGCTTTTTTATTTTTCCATCAGAAGTCTGATTACACAGAAAAAGATATCGGACATGCAGACGGATTTTATCAATAACATTACCCATGAATTCAATACCCCTTTAGCGACAATAGGGGTTGCGGTGAGCACTGTTAGAGCTCAATTAATAGAAAAGGAAGAGAACAGTGTCAGCTTAAATGGATTAAACGTTATTGACCGCCAGTATCGTCGGTTAAAGAAATTGATTGATCAGGTGATGACACATACAGAAGCCTCGGGGGAATTGATCATTCATAAAGTGAACATACCATTAATGAATTTCCTTGAAAAATTGCTCGAGGATTTCCAGTCCGCACATCCTGAAATCGAACTTCTTCTTAAACTGAAGGAGGTTCCCCGGGAAATTCTGGCGGATCCTTTTTACCTTACCACAGCGATGACAAATCTATTGGAAAATGCAGTGAAATATGGTGGTATCCAACTTACATTTACCGTTGTAGAAAATGAGAACAACTGCAATTTTATAATATCTGACAATGGAATCGGCATTGCACAGACGGAAATAAGTAATATCTTTCAGAAGTTTTACCGTGTAGAAAAGGGCGATGTTCATAACACGAAGGGCCTGGGGCTTGGTTTGTACTACAGTCGCCAGATAGCGATCGCACATGGTGGAACGCTCAGCGTACATAGCATCCCAGGTAAAGGATCTAAATTTACAATGACTATACCCATCGCATGAAACATATTTTAATGACTGAAGATGATTTGGATTTTGGGGGCATCCTGAAACAGTATCTTGAACTTGCTGGTTTTCAGGTGACATGGAAACTCCATGGCCAGGAGGCATTGGCATATCTTAAGCAAGATACCGTTGATATTTGTGTGCTGGATGTAATGATGCCGGTTATGGACGGTTTCACACTAGCAGACCAGGTGGTGTCTATTTATCCCGGTATGCCCTTTGTTTTTCTGACAGCAAGAAACCAAAAAGAAGATAGACTTAAAGGTTTGAGACTAGGTGCCGATGATTACATTGTTAAACCTTTTGAAGCAGAGGAACTCGTTCTGCGGATAAAAAACATCTTAGCACGCAGCAGGCAAACAGAAGTACTTTTGCCAGATATTCTGTTGCTAGGCCAATATAAGTTCGATTATCAGAGCCTTTTGCTAATACACAAATCTGGTAATATCCGCCTGACTGAAAAAGAAGCCCTGCTGCTGCGTTATTTTTACCTGAACAAAAACCGACTCATCAAACGGGAAGAGGTACTATTACAAATCTGGAAAAGTGACGATTACTTTTCTGGACGCAGCTTAGATGTATTTGTAAGTAAGTTGCGTAAGTACCTCCTCGAAGATGATCAGATTGTGATTGAAACCGTACGTGGAGCTGGATTTGAGTTTAAGCTCAATGAACTTTAATGCCATTTTTAATTAAAATCCTGCTTATTTTCTTTTGCGCGGAATATTAGTAATGAGTTTTTCAAATGCGATGAAATCCCGATTCAACTTGGCCAGTAATCGCTCTTTTACAGAAGCCTCCTTGATAAAAGAATAATTAATACTATTGTAGATGATTTTTTTAATATCTGCATAAGTAAACTCTGGATATCTATTGGCCAATAATACATATTGATCCGTCAGGTTGGTTCTCAATACTCCGGCATCATCAGAACTGATGACTATGGGTACATTAAACTCTTTATAAAGCGTGATCGGGTGAAGGCCATTTTTCACTTTTAAGATGAATTCATTGCTGAATAGGTTTGTTTCTATTGCTATTCCCTTTTCATTCATATAGTTCAATAGGTTATAACTGTTTGCCTCATAAGGAATATCTACTCCATGCCCAATGCGATATGCACCTGCATCACGAACAGCCGAATTAATGTGCCAGGTTAACTCTTCAGGTTTAACTAATCCAAGGGTTAGTTCGCCAGCATGCATTGCAAATTTTACTGTTGGATATTTGTTTTTACAGTACTTGAACATTTGCATATGTAACCAGTAATCACGCATCGCTATTTCATTGTTTTCAGGAGAAAGTATGTTTACGCCAACTATAAGTGGGTTTTTACTGGCTGCGTCAAAAGCCAACAATAAACGTTTGAAAACTTCACTTGCCTCAAAGGTTCTGACCGTATAGGTCTGATATCGCATGATAAATGAATCATCATCGATATGCATGGAGTTATGTAATTTACTAACAATGTTTTTACTGAAATTATCAGAGCAGGAAAAAATATTTTTCAGCATTAACTGAGCATATAGTGTATCAAGTAGGGCCTGACAATTCCGTTCATCTTTCTGCAGAAGTACCGCCTGAAATTTTGGGTCGAACTGTAAGCTCAAATCATCGATGCGGTCACACTTAATGGAGGCTAGCATGGTTTCAATGTAACTGACATGTTCTTTGATTGCACGATTTTTGAGCTCTAGTAGCCCAGAATCGATGTTTTCTTTGCTGGCAATATCAAAATTCGAAAAAGTTTCAAAGAATTTCTTATCAGAAGGAGTACTCATGTGATCATAGTCTTTAACAGACCATTTCTGTAAAATCCTGAACTTATATTCAGCCAATTTCCCATCTTTTTCTAAGGAGCTGAATTTAGCCCAGCTATGATCATCTGATCGTTTCTTTTCAGATACTTCAAGTGTTTCACTATGTACAAAATAGTCTTTTTTGACCACATAATCGATGAACGTTTCTGCATAAACAGAGCCACTGTAATGATGGTGGAGATCGCCTCCTTTTGGCATTTGAGAAAAGAATGCAGTAAGCTTTGCCGGATTATTCCTGATTTCTTCCAGATAGTTACTTACGGATTGGGCATGGGCCTGAAATAAAAAAAGAACAAATAATAGTGTCAGGTATTTCCTCATTAAGTTGGATGTTGGTAAATAAAAACAGTTACGATTGAATTAACAAACATACTATTGATATTTTAAAATCTGCATTAGTAATTGATGAGATTTTAGCATCAACCCTTTTTATACCTGATTACCAAGATGGACTAGACGCTAAAACTTGAGGTTAAGGTTTTATTTATTCTTCAAATACAACTGTTTCTGGATAGGCACCAAGGTCAAGCAGAAGTGTATTGATGTTTTTTACAAATTCATCTGGCCCACATACATAAAAATTTTGTCCAAAGTCAGCAATGTTTTCTATAAGGTAGTTCCGGTCAATTCGGCGAGGTGTGTAGCCCAGGACATGTTCTCTGGTAAATATTTTTACAAAATTATGCTTAAGCATCTTTTGGAGTTCCTCTTGCAGGATTACATCTGCCGAAGTTTTATTCGAATAGATTAATCTGTTTCCATCCAGATGCCTGTGCTTGTTTAAATTTCTGAAGATGGAAATAAAGGGGGTAATGCCAGCTCCACCAGCAATGAAAGTACCTTGGCCTTTATATTGAATAACACCAAAAACATCATGAAGAATTAATTCCGCACCTTTATTGATCTGCCCCAACATATTGGTTACGCCATCATGGTCCCTATATATCTTAATCATAAACTCAAGATAATGCTGTTCGGTTAAACAGGTAAATGTAAATGGTCGCAGTTGATCTTTCCATTCGGGAAGGTTTATGGAAACCTCTGTTGCCTGACCTGGAACAAAGTTATATCCTGCAGGTTTTTCGACCACAAAACGTTTTACATCATGAGTGATAAAATAAGCTTCTAATACTTTGACAATAGGATTGTTCTTTGGATCTGTCTGGCTCATAGGAAGGGTAAAGGTTTGAATCTAATAAACGATTTTATTAGGTAATTGTTTGTGGATCAGATCGCATTCAGGTTAAACTTAAGATAGATCTTCTATGTCCATAAAAATTGGGATCAGCGCCCTTCCTCTTTTTGATAAGTTGTATTCAATATGCAAAGGTTTCTCCTTTACAATTGTTCGAATTAACAATTTCGCCTCTTCCAATTCTTTCAGTGCAGTGGAGAGTGATTGTTTATTGGAGTTTGGTAATTTCTTTAATAAGCTATTAAAACGCACTGAACCATCAACTGCCAAACGAAATATTTGAGGTTTCCATTTGCCGGATAATAATTTTAATAGTCCTTCAGCAGGGCAACCTTCTTGTTCAAAATCTTCTTTTATAGTAGTCATGTTTTTTTGACTTATTGTACGCAGATGTCCTTGTGGGTATTTTTGGCCAAGTTAATGAATAAAGGGATAACCTTAAACGTAAAATTAGAATAGCCTTGTAAAAGGGGAATAATTAAGTATGGAAACGACAGAAAATAAAAATCCGCTATTTTGTGATATCGAAACCGGGGTATGTGAGGCGTTGGATGTAGTTAATACAGGAAAAGAAACAAACCTTTCTTTCCAAACAAAACCTATTAAAATAATTTACTTTACAGATCCGATCTGCTCATCCTGCTGGGGCATAGAATCGCAATTGAGAAAACTTAAACTGGAATACGGTGATTGTTTCGAGATGGATTACCATATGGGTGGTTTATTGCCCGCTTGGGATAATTATAGCAGTGGGAGTATTAACAAACCATCAGATGTAGCTCAGCATTGGGAAGAAGCTGGAAGTTATTATGAAATGCCAATTGATGGCGATGTTTGGTTTGAAGATCCTTTAAAATCTTCTTATCCGCCATCTATCGCAGTGAAAGCAGCTGAACTCCAAGGTAAAGAAAAAGGAGTTTTATACATGCGTAGAATAAGAGAAATGCTTTTTCTGGAAAAGAAGAATATCACTAAATGGGAATATTTACAGCAAGCTGCTTTTGAGGTTGGATTGGATACTTTTCAATTTATAACGGATTATGAAGGGAAAGCAAATCAACTTTTTCAAGAAGATTTGAATTTGGGCAGGCAGTTAGGTGTAAGGGGTTTTCCAACCCTGCTTTTTAAGGGAGCGGACAATTCCCAGGGCTTGGTTTATGGATTCAAACCCTATGAAGATTATGTGAACATGATAAAAAAAATCATTCCAACTGCTCAAAGAAAGGAATATGATCATTCTCCTCTAGGGGTGTTTTCTTACTTCCAGACTTTAATGACTAAAGAATTTTCGTTATTGACGGGGCACAGTTTTGTAGCTGCGGAGAAAATACTTTATGGACTTCTTGATGCGGGTAAAATAAATAGTTTTAAAAGTAAAAATGGGGTGCTTTGGGTAGGAAAGCAATAGCTGGATTATTTTTTTTCAGCATTGTTGTCCATCCAATGGGTAAATGCTTTCAGGAAGTTATTCAAAAATTCTTGAGTAGATTCATTTATTAAAGCACCATTTGCATCAAATAATTTTGCCGCTGCACTGATGTAAGCCTCTGGCTGAGCCATTGCGGGTACATTCAAAAATACCAGAGATTGGCGCAAATGGTGGTTTGCGCCAAAAGCACCAATGTTGCCTGGTGATACACTTATAATAGCCCCCGGTTTGCCACTCCAACAGCTCTTTCCGTAAGGACGAGAGCCAACGTCAATCGCATTTTTTAACACTGCTGGAACCGACCTGTTGTATTCCGGAGTTACAAAAAGTACGCCGTCAAATGATGCAAGCTGTTTACGGAAACCTATCCATTCAATCGGAGGCGTATCTTCCAAATCTTCATTGTAAAAAGGGAGATGGCCAATGTTGATAATCTCCAGCGAAAGTGAATCGGAAGCAGATTTAATTAAAGCATTGGCCATTTTTCTATTCCAGGACTCTCTGCGCAGGCTACCTACCAGAACTGCTATTTTAAATTTTGTCATCGTAATTGTATAAAGAATTATAAAGTTTGTTTTTATTTCCGGACTTGAAGTTTTTCAGGTGCAAGAAAGTTTCCGCTCCATGGCTAACTGCTTTGTCAAAGGGGCTTTAGCCCTTTTGACAAAGAAAGTATAGAAGCACTGGCTTAAGAGTTTTTTAAACCTGCATCTATTCTGAATGAAACTTTGCAGATTGCTCCAAAAGATACAATCTGATCGTCCTTCACATGTACTTTAAAGTCCTTTACATAGACAGAGTCTATATTCTTTATAGTTTGTGATACTTCTTTCACTGCATTTCTTACAGCATCTTCAAATCCGCTTTCTGAGGAAGCGATGACTTCGATAACTTTTACAATACTCATAGTATTAGGTTTTAGTGTTAGTTTAGTTATTTCTTTGAGCGTTGAAGGATCGGATATTTAAAGTTTCAGGTTCTTTTTATTTAAATAGCGTTGCTTATTTGGTGATATCACTGCTTCGGAATGTTTTCTTGTATTTTCCATGTGATATTCTAATGTGCGTTGAAGAGTTAGTCCTTCTTGGAAAATATTAACAATCCGCATTTATCTTTGTTTTTTTGAACTCATTTAGCTCCAAGTTAATAGCTACCATGCCTTGTTATGGCTTGAGCGCATCTGAAACCGCATTCGTGCTTGAAGTGGAAATCAGTCATTTAGCTGGTTTTATGATAGCGTGGTTTGTATTGAGTTTTGTGAGCCTCTAGATGTACAGAATAGCAGAAAATTATCCTGCTATTCTATACATCATATAAGTCATAATAAAACTGATTTTCAGTCTTGTTGTAATATTTTTATAAGGCTTATGTTGTCAATTTCTTCAGTCAAACTATAGTCGGCAAATGATCCATGATAATCACTGTATAATAACGTTGTGTCTTTAAGTATAAAACCCAAACTCCGCCTAATAGATTTAATAAGGAATAGCATAGTTTTTGTAGGAAGAATGGTTCAGTTGGATAAATTAATTCATAAAAACATGGATATTAAAACCAAACTACGCCTTGCTTTCGGATTATTATTCGCGGTAGTCCTTTCTTTCGGGGGAATTTCCTTTTATT
This sequence comes from Pedobacter gandavensis, assembly GCF_014172405.1. Taxonomy (GTDB): domain Bacteria; phylum Bacteroidota; class Bacteroidia; order Sphingobacteriales; family Sphingobacteriaceae; genus Pedobacter; species Pedobacter gandavensis. The sequence goes on from NZ_WNXC01000001.1 coordinate 260,394, forward strand.
ATATGAATAAGATCGCTCAGAGTTCAACGAATATTTTGAAGGATAATTACGAAAGTCTGAGCTATGCTAGCAAGATGAGAAAGATTTTAGACGAAAACCCATTGCCCCTTACTCCGGTTTTGGCGGATCAATTTAGCGTTGTGTTAAATAAAGAGCAAAGCAACATTACTGAAGTTGGTGAGCGAGGAGCTGTATCGGCTCTCTCTGAGGCCTATAATGTCATCATAGATTCAAACACAAGTTTATCAACCAAACAGAAGGCCTTGGAAAAGGCGCGTATTCAGATAAGGATTATTGAAGAGGCGAATATGAATGCCGTGGTTAGAAAAAATACAGAAGCACAAGAGGGGGGGCAAAAAGCAGCAAACTATCTTATATTGGCGGCTTCCATTTGCTTTATACTATTGTTTTCACTAGCAGTGAATCTACCGGACTTAGTGGCCAAATCTCAAAAATAAAAATGTACAAAGCAACGCCCCATTTGAGTATTAAATCAAATGGGGCATTGCTTTGAAATACCATAGGCTCACTACAATCCGCAGTGTATTATTTATGGAATGCCTTTAGACCACTTTCTAAAAAATGCTTATAATTTGATATATCATAATCTGCACCTTGTGGAGCTGCCAGTAAATCTTCGGTTTTAGAATCGAGTAACACATAAAATGGTTGTGAATTGGACTTGAATTTTCTAGTCTGCAGATCACTCCATTTTTTGCCAATGGTATTGAGTGTTTTTCCTTCTGGAGTAATCACGATATCCTCAGGTGTCAGTTCTGTTTTGTCATCAACATACAATTGGATGAGGACATAATCATTACTGATCATTTTATAAATATCTTTGTCAGGCCACACATTGGCTTCCATTTTTCTACAATTTACACAGGCATGTCCGGTGAAATCAATCAACACAGGTTTGTTCAGTTTTTTTGCGGCAGCTAAACCTTCGTTGTAATCGAAATAGGCATTTAATTTTAATGGCGCGTGGAATTTATCTGCATATTTATGAGGACCATCATTTGTCACTGTTGCTTGTCCGTTTAACAGCCCCGCTGTATATAAATCGAAGTCCTGTGTTTCCTGTGGTGGAAGGAAAGCGGATACACTACGTAGTGGTGCTCCCCACAGACCTGGAATTAAGTAAACAGTAAAAGCTAAGACAATCGTAGCCAAAAAGAGCCGGGGTACTGAAATAAATGGCACCTGACTATCATGAGAAAATTTCAGTTTTCCTAAAAGATAAATTCCCATCATTCCGAAAATTACGATCCAGAGGCATAAGAATATTTCCCGATCAAACCATTCCCAATGATAGGCCAGGTCTACATTGCTTAGGAATTTTAGTGCAAAGGCAAGTTCCAGGAAACCCAATACGACCTTAACACTGTTTAACCAACCACCAGATTTTGGTAGTTTGTTCATCGCTGATGGAAAAAGTGCAAATAGGGCGAAAGGAATGGCCAGGGCCAATGAAAATCCAAACATACCTATTGCGGGGCCTAGCAATGCACCAGTGGTTGCAGCTTGCACTAGTAGCGTACCAATAATAGGGCCAGTGCAGGAGAACGAGACCAATGCCAATGTTCCTGCCATAAAAAATAGTCCGGCAAGACCACCTTTGTCTGAATTCGCATCCATTTTATTTACCCAGGAAGAGGGGAGGGTAATTTCAAAAGCACCCAGAAATGAAGCAGCAAAAACAACAAGCAACAGGAAGAAAAAGAAATTAAATATGCCATTGGTGGATAAGCTATTCAAGGCATCCGCACCAAAAACAATGGTGACCAATAGGCCCAGGACCACGTATATCAGAATGATGAAAAAACCATATATTGCTGCACGCCGAAAGGCCCTTCCTTTTTCCGATCCTTTGGTGAAAAAACTTACCGTTAAAGGCAGCATGGGGAAAATGCAGGGCATTAATAAGGCGGCGAGGCCACCAACAAAACCTGCAATAAATACACCCCATAAGGTTTTACCCTCTTCTTTGTGTGGAACATTGATTTTTTGAATGGTTTCAGGCGGAACGGCTGTTATTTTTGAGCCGGAATCAACCGGTTTAATGCTGCTATCTACAGTTTCTGGTTTTATTTCTGTAAACGTAAGGTCGTCGATACTGGTGCTATCTTGTGAATATCCATTTAATGCTATTGCACAAAGGAACAGCAACGCAAAGGCGAATTTTTTTAAGGAGGTCATATAAGAGGTCTGGTTTATAGTTGGGACACTACGGAATTGTTTTTCTTGATTAGTGTAATCTGCTAAAGGCCTGGTAATCCAGGAACTCTACTTCCGGACTGATGTAACCTTCTTTGATTGGTTCTTCTTTCATTAAATCGGTACTTAAATACTTTTTATTGCTATCAGAAAAGATGGTCACAATACAGCTTTCTTTACCCATTTTTTTTTGTTGTTTTATGGCACCAATGACATTTGCACCTGAGGAGATACCTACGGCTAAACCAAGTTTTTTGGCTAGCTTTTGTGCCATTAATATGGCATCTCCATCGTTTACCTGGATTACTTCGTCTAGTTCGTTTAGCTTTATGATTTCGGGTATGAATTCATCAGAAATACCCTGAATTCTATGGCTGCCTACTTTATAGCCAGTCGTTAAGGTTGGAGATTCTGCTGGCTCTAAGGGGTGAACCTTGATTTCGGCGTTTTGCGATCTTAAATAGTTTCCTACACCCATAATGGTTCCTCCTGTGCCTACTCCGGCAACAAACGCATCAGGTGATAGGTTTTTTAGTCGCAGTTGCTCCCAGATTTCTTTTCCAGTAGTATATTCATGTGCTTCTGGATTGGCGATATTCTCAAATTGTTTAGGCAGAAAAATGTTCGGGTTATTAGCAGCCATAAATTCTGCCAGTTTAATGCTCCCAATAAAGCCGCCTTCTTCTTTACTCACCAGAATAATTTCGGCACCTAAACTTTTAATAATATCTATGCGCTCTTTGCTCAACCAATTTGGCATAATGATGGTTACCGGATGGCCCAAAGCTTTTCCTATGGCTGCAAATGCGATCCCGGTATTCCCGCTGGTGGCCTCTACAATCTGATCCCCAGGTTTAATTTTACCTTCTGCATATGCTTTTTTAAGGGTGTAAAGTGCCATTCTATCCTTAATACTACCAGTTAAGTTGTAATGCTCGCACTTTACGTAAATTTTGTTTAGGTTACCCTGGTAGGTGTAGCTAAGTTCTAGCATTGGGGTGTTACCCACCAGAAGTGATAAATGTTGAAACTTTCCCTCCATAGTAGAATTCAAGCCGTTGGCTGTTATTGTTGTCATGACTGTTAATTTTGCAGCTGGTATTTGCTGTTTTTTATTTTGGTAAAACTGAGTATTATATTTATTTATGTCAATCCACATTGATTTTTCCAGAAAATTTCTGTTTTTTTGACTTTTATTTAGTCTTTAATTCAGTTTGAGTCGTTTGTTTTGACATCCATTGTATTTTTTTTTACTTATTAACGTCCATGGCACAAGGAAATTTAGATCAGGTTGATCTGGAAATATTGAGATTATTGCAGCATGATGCCTCTTTAACCAATAAAGAAGTATCATTGAAACTCCATAAATCGATTGCGACTATCCACGAACGGATTAGAAGATTGAAGGAACAAGGTTATATTAAAAAAATTGTCGCTATCCTCGACCGGAAAAAGATCAACCAAAATCTCATTGCTTTTTCCCATGTTTTACTGAAAGAGCATACTGCCAATACTTTGATTGAGTTCGAGACGGAAGTCTCTAAATTTAGTGAAGTGATGGAGTGTTTGCAGATGACCGGTGCTCATGATTTCATTCTCCGTATCGCCACCAAGGATATGGATGCTTACCATGAATTTTTAAGGAACAAGCTCGCTACATTACCTAATATTACCACTGTTCAAAGCTATTTTGTACTTTCAGAACCTAAAAGCGAAACTGCATATCCTATTTAATAGGAGCGACTTTAACCATAAAAAACGGATCAAATGAATAATACTAGAGTATATAAAATGTCCTTTGCAAGTGTTTATCCGCACTATATTCAAAAGGCAGAAAGAAAAGGACGTACAAAAGATGAGGTGGATGAAATTATATTTTGGCTAACAGGATATGATCAACAGAGCTTCCAACAGCTTATCGAGAATAGAACCGATTTTGAAACTTTTTTTGCAATGGCACCACAATTAAATGCAAATGTTTCAAAAATTACTGGAGTAATCTGCGGTTATCGTGTTGAAGAAATTGAAGACCAGCTGATGCAAAAGATACGTTATTTGGATAAGCTGATTGATGAACTGGCAAAAGGAAAGACAATGGATAAAATACTTCGGAAATAGGGTATCCTATTGAGATTTTCGCGTGGAAGCCCTGTAGATGATTTCTGCCTGCAATTTCGCCCATTTCCACAAGTGGTTGGGGCAAAAATACTATCGAATTCATGATGCTGTCCTATGCTTTATTTGGGTCCCGTATCAGAGAAAAGGACCTTATCGTTTAATGTTAAAGTTTATTCAATAATAATTACTTTGGAAAGAAATAAAATTAAAATTGCTTGTTTTGGAGAGGTTCTTTGGGATGTTTTTCCAGGAGGTCAGAGAAGGGCAGGAGGTGCGCCGTTTAATGTGGCTTATCACCTTTTTAAAATGGGAATTGACGTTCAGATGATCAGCAGTGTTGGTAAGGACAAGCTTGGCTATGAACTACTAGATAAAATTAAAAATTGGCATATTCCTACTGATGGTATTCAGCTTAGTGATTCCCATCCTACCAGTGTCGTAATTGCCTCTGTGGATGAAAATAATGAAGCTCATTATGAAATAGTAGAAAATGTAGCTTGGGATTTCATTGAAGTCAACCCTACAAATCAGCAAATTGTATCTGATGCAGACGCCCTGGTTTTTGGAAGTTTGGGTACTCGTAACGAAAAATCTAGAAACACATTGTTTGAATTAATTGAGGGCAGTACCTACAATGTGTTTGATATTAATTTGCGTCCGCCACATTATGATGTGCGGGTCATCAAGGATTTATTACATAAAACGCAGTTGGCCAAGTTCAATAAAGCGGAATTGCGTATGATGTTAGATTTTCTTGGCAAGACCTACAGTACAGAGAAAGATGGTATCCGGTATCTGCAAGATACCTTTTGCATGCAGGAAGTGATCGTCTCTAAAGGAAGTAAAGGGGCGCTCTATGCGCGTAATGATGATTTCTATTTGTACCCTACAGTTCAGATTGAGCTGAAAGATACGGTGGGTAGTGGCGATTCCTTCCTCGCTGGTTTTTTATCGAAAAGGCTAGAAAAAGATACTACTGTACATCAAATTATGCTTCAGGCAGTTTCATTAGGTGCTTTCATTACTGCACGTGAAGGGGCATGTCCGGAATACTTATTGGAAGATTTTCAGGTATTCAGGGACAACCATAACATTAAAGGAGAACTTAATTATTTACAGTCTTGATGATGTGAAAATTGTATTGAATTAGTTGTTAATATTACTGGTCAGCCCCCGCTTAAATCTTAAGCGGGGGCTTTTGCTTTATAGCTGTTTTTATTGACCTTATCTGGATGTCCACTAGGCTATTAGTTCTTTTTTTGGATCAGACTTATGTTCCGAATTTGTGTTTTAGCTAACTCAAACATAACAGAAACTTAATCTTCGAATGTTTAGTTTGGTTAAACAAGTGTTTAGTTTTGCTATATATTTATATCAAACCAGAAATGAGTCAATTAATTAAAATGGTGGTGTTCGATATGGCGGGAACCACGGTAAATGAAAATAATATCGTCTATAAAACTTTGAGAAATGCGATCAATACTGTTGGTGGCTTTGATTTAAGTTTAGCTGAAGTTTTAGCACATGCGGCTGGTAGAGAAAAACTGCAAGCAATCAAGTCAGTATTAAAATGCTGCTTAAATCTGGTGAATGACCAGTTGGCTGAGGAGATGTTCAACGTGTTTTTACAAGAACTCGCACATGCTTACGAAGTGGAACCAGTTTATCCGAATGCGAATGTTGAAGAGCTGTTCCGCCTATTGAAAGACAGAAATGTCCTCAGGGTATTGAACACAGGTTACAACAGGGAAACGGCTGAAGCACTTTTAGTTAAACTAAACTGGAATGTGGGACGCGATGTAGATGCATTGATTACAGCCTCTGATGTCCCTATGAATAGACCGCACCCTGATATGATTAATCTGGCAATAGAAAAATTTGGTATAGAAAACCCATCATCAGTAGTGAAAATCGGAGATTCAATCATTGATATTCAAGAGGGACAAAATGCTGGGTGCAGATTAAGTATTGGCATTACTACAGGTGCACACAATCGCTTACAGCTAAATTCTGCTCATCCAAATTATATCATAGATGATCTGCTTGAGCTTGTGTCAATCCTTGATAAGCACAATGTCTAACAATTGCCCCTGGAAAATTCTTATCCCACAATTATTATTTTATAATCAGATTAATTTATGAAAACTGGCCAGTTATTGGTTTTTGATGGCGCGGATAAACCTTTGAGATTGGTTCAAATGGTGGTGCCGACTTTAAAAAACGGAGAGATTTTAATTAAAAATGTTTACACCACCTTGTGTGGAAGCGACCTGCATACTTATTGCGGGAAAAGAAACGAAAAAACGCCAACTGTACTTGGTCATGAAATCATTGGGACAGTTGATGAAATTGCCAATGGGCATAGCCATCAGGATTTTAATGGAGAAGAATTGAATATTGGTGATCGGGTTACCTGGGCTGTGTTCGCAGCAGAACCTCAGGAAGAATGGTTAAGTAAAAAGATGCCTCAGAAATCCGAAAATCTTTTTAAATACGGACATGCACGCATTGATGCTGAAGATATTTTCCATGGAGGATTAGGTGATTTTACCATACTAAAGCCACATACTGCCGTTTTTAAACTTCCTGAAAAACTACCTACTGCCATCGCAGCAACTATAAATTGTGCAGTGGCTACTGTAGCTGGTGCGATGCGTCTCGCAGGAGAGGTTTCCAGTAAGACGATCCTGGTCACCGGGATGGGTTTATTGGGAAATTTAGCTGTAGCCATGTGCAAAGTCCAAGGTGCAAAAGAAATTATAGCGATCGACATTAGCGAAGAAAGATTAGCACAGTCCAAAAGATTTGGTGCTACACATACCTACCTATCTACAGAAAATGATACCATCCAGGAAAACCTTTCTGGTTACCAAATTGATGTTGCCTTTGAAATGAGTGGTGCAGCAAATGCGGCAGAATTAGGTGTCGAAGTATTGACCGTGGGAGGTATTGCAGTTTGGATTGGTGCCGTTTTTAAAACGCGAAAAGTGGAAATTGATGCAGAACAAATTATCCGTAAGATGATTACGATCAAAGGTCTGCACAATTACAATTTTGAAGACCTACAATATGCCCTGGAATTTATGGGTGATCATCATCAGGATTTTCCATTCCATGAAATCATTGCTAAGGAATTCCCATTGACTGAAGCCACTGAAGCCTTTGAATATGCATTAGCACATAAGCCATTACGTGTAGGTGTTTACATTGATCAACCAAAATGAAATCATTTATAAAAACCAAATGGACAATGCTGTTGCTCACAATGGTCTGTTATCTTTTCTTCTACACCGGCAGACATAATTTTGGTTGGGCAGCCGCAGGTTTAAGTGCTGAACTTAATATCTCATATAGTTTTGTAGGCTGGATTAGTTTCGCAATGTTGATTGGATATGCCTGTGGGCAACTGATTAATGGAAACCTGGCTGATCGATACAGCCCAAGAATAATGATTCTTACTGGTGCCTATCTTTCCATAGCTACAAATGTAGCGATCAGTTTCTCGACCAATGCCTACATGATTCTTTTTTTATGGGGTATAAACGGTTACTTTCAATCCTTAGCCTGGGCACCTGGAGGTAAAATCATCAACAATTGGTGGAATCAGAAAGAACGGGGAAAAGCATTCGGTTTCTATACCATGTCCGCAGGATTATCTTCTGTCATCACCTACATGCTTTCCATTTTATTGTTACAACATGGCTATGAATGGAGAATGCTTTTTCGATTGCCAGTACTTTGTCTTTTAGTCACTGCAACGATCTTTTTTATTTTCATTAAAGATAAGCCTGAAGAAGAAGCGGAAAGCGGCTCAGATGAAGAAATTACCTCCACACTAACCTGGTCTCAACGCTATGCTAAGGTGCTGGAAAATAAGAATTTTCTTTGCATTTGTTTAGCGTTTGGCTTTGAGAGCATGGCCAGGTACGGATTGATATTTTGGGTGCCTGTTCATTATTTGGGCACAAATTGGAAGCAACAGCCACAAAGTGTATGGGTGACATTTTTTCTTCCATTGGGTATGGCTATTGGAGCGCTAACTTTTGGCTGGTTATCGGATACGCTATTTAAAGGCAATAGAATTAAAGCCATCAGGATTGGAATGATGATCAGCTTTTTTATTGCAGTATCCATGTACTTTGTCGCCAAGGAAAATTTCATGTTATCAGCAGTCTTAATGCTGTGTGCCGGATTTTTTGTGTATGGTCCTCAAGCCTGCTTCTGGCCATTAAGCCCGGATTTATTGGGTTCAAAACTGACCGGAACGGGTATAGGATGTATGAATATGTTCGGTTACCTCTTCGCTGCCCTTGGCGAACCGTTGATTGGAAAGATCATTGATCTTTCAGGGAGTACCCATCCCATATTTTTAATTGTTGGTACCGCATGCCTGTTCTCAACAATAGTCATTTCCATATTGGTCAAAAAAAGTAAAAAAATAGAAATCATAGTTAATCAATAAATAGAATGAATATTAGTAGCAGTTATTGGCCTGGATGCCTGCAGTAACCTTAGCCAATTCGGAACCAGCCCAGACTGTGGCTCCCGCTATAAATACCTTGATCATGATTGTCTTTTATTAAAATATTAATCCTCATAAGAAGCTGATTAAATATAACACTTAGTAATCGCACACAACATGATAAAATACAAATATTTGTTTGTTCTCATTTTGACGAGCTGGAATGGTTAACCCAGAAATAAATATTTTCAGGGTATGTCAACCTGAGCACAATAAAAGCACATTTTTAACGCTATAACTGGACTATGAATTTACGAATGCGCATCACTTTTGATGAAAAAGACTATACCTACATTGTTTTAACTAAGGGAATAACAAAAGAAACTACTGCAATCCAGATTAACCTAAATGATCAGGAATATCAGCTGGCTTGCAATCTTAAAGGGGATTGGGATGTGGTTGATGCCCCCGAAAATGATCATTCTGGACTATTAAAGGCCATTGGAAGAAACATCAAACTTCGATATCGATTGTAAAAACAAATCTTAATATAATAGCTATGTTTGTATCCTAATCTTAAAAGAAACAACATGCATTTACATCGGTTTTTTTATATAATTCTGATCATTTTGTTGGTCAGCAGTTGCGGAATTAGCAAAAAAGTGCAAACCCAAGAAACTTCATTTGATGAAGGTATCGGGCAAATTAAGCACCTGGTCGTGATCTATATGGAAAACCGTAGTTTTGATAATCTATATGGAGAATTCAAAGGTGCAAATGGTATTAAAAATGCTAAAAGAGGTGACTTTATTCAAGTTGACGAAGCGGGGAAGCCTTATAAATACTTGCCTGAGATCCCTAGAAATAACTCTTTTCCTACAAACCTGCCAAATGGAGTGTTTAATATAGACCAGTATGTTGCGTCCGACAAGGCAACGCCTGACGTTACGCACCGTTTCTTTCATAACCAGTTGCAAATTAACGGAGGAAAGATGGATAAGTTTGCAGCATATAATGACTCCAAAGGACTAGCAATGGGTTATTATAATACAGATAAACTGCCGTTGTATCCCTTTGCTCAAAAATATACGTTGTGTGATAATTTCTTTCAGAGTGTGTTTGGTGGTTCCTATTTTAACCATGTTTATCTGATTTCTGCCGCTGCACCAGTTTGGCCGAATGCACCGGAATCATTGATTGCGAAATTCGATGCCAATGGCAAAATGATCCAAGATGGTATTGTTACTCCAGACGGCTATGTTGTCAATCATGTTTATTCCCGAAATTCACCATATCCTCTAAAATCAGATACTTCTCAATTATTGCCATCTCAAACCATGCCAACTATTGGCGACCGATTGAGCGAAAAAAATATATCCTGGACTTGGTATTCAGAGGGTTGGGATGATGCTGTAGCAGGCAAGAAAAATAATTTTGCTTACAACCATGAACCTTTCCTTTATTTTACCAAATACCAAGAGGGGACTGAAGGTCGTAAACACATGAAGGATCAAAATGATTTCATCAAAGCAGCTAAAGAAGGCAGTCTTCCAAGCGTTTCCTTTGTGAAACCCGGTGGAGGAAATGATGAACATCCAGGAGGTTCAGCTGTGTATTCTTCAGAACAACTTGCTGTAAACCTGATCAATGCAGTGTTGGATGGGCCAAATGCAAAGGATGCATTGGTGATCTTAACCTACGATGAGTTTGGTGGCTTTTTTGATCACGTAGCTCCGCCTGTTATTGATAGATGGGGTCCTGGAAGCCGTATTCCTGCAATTGTTATCGGCCCATTTGCAAAAAAAGGTGTGGTAGATCATACACCATATGAAACAGTCAGCATTCTTTCCTTCATCGAGCACAGGTGGGGAATTAAACCTCTTGCTGAACGAGATAAAAATGCAAATCCATTCAGAAATGCGCTGACATTTAAATAAATAACTATTGGGCGGGAAAAGGAGCTTGTGATGAATAAGAAGATCGTAATAGTAGCACTGCTACCTATAGGGATATTTATAGCAAGTTTTGTCTCCGTCAATTCGAACGATATCGCACAAACACAAGCCAGTGCAAGGGAACAGAAAATTCAAAAAGAAGTTTTTAACCAGATAGCTTCCTTCCAGCAGTATGTAAGAGATAGCCTGCTATTTGAACTGAGCAAAGACCAGATGGACGGTCAAAGAATTCGGCAAGCTTTTTCAAAATCTAGATTGCTGTTTAAAAAGTTTGAATGGGCTTCAGAATATTTTACTGCTGACCTGACTAAGCGGTTAAATGGCCCTCCGGTGCCAGAGATTGAGAATGCGGACCTATTAGATCCTTCTTTAGCCCGGGATATTGATCCAATGGGCCTACAGGTGATCGAGGAGCTTATTTATGCTGAGCATGATCACCTTAAGAAAGAAGAACTCATCAGAGAGGTCAAGCATCTGGTCTCTAATACCGAATTTCTGATTTCTTATTTTCGTGATCACCAATTTGCCGATTGGCGAATATTGGATGCAACCAAGTTGGAGGTTTTTAGAGTCATCACTTTGGGAATCACAGGCTTTGATAACTCTCTTTCTTTAAACAGTATTCCAGAGGCTGCTGAATCTTTAAAAAGCTTGCGAAATGTCCTTTCCCGCTATGTTAGCAATAAACAGGAACTACCTTTGTTAGAAGACCTGGATGCCGCTATCGAGTATCTTCATGCGAACCCAAATTTTGATGCTTTCGACAGAGCATTTTTTATTACCCGCTTTGGAAATAAGATTAGTACAGGTATCGCACAATTGGAACAAGGTTTACCAGGCCGAAAAATCAAATATAACCGAATGTTAAGACAGGAGGTGAGGACTTTGTTTGATTCCGATGCATTCAATGCAGATGCATTTTCTCCTGGCCCTGAATTTCATAGGACAGCCGCAAAAGTAGACTTAGGTGAAAAGCTTTTTTTTGATGCAGCATTATCTGGTACCGGCACAAGAAGCTGTGCTTCCTGCCATAACCCCAATCTGTCTTTTTCAGATGGATTGATTAAAGGTATGGATATTCATGATCCTGCAAAACCTTTGACAAGAAATGCACCAACCTTAATCAACGTTGCTTTGCAATCGAATTATTTCTATGATATGAGAGCGCTAACCCTGGAAGATCAGGTACGCGATGTAATCAATAACAAACACGAAATGGATGGTTCTATGGAGGCAATTCTAAAATATGTCTCCGCGGACAAGTCCTACCAGTCCTTATTTGCAAAGGCTTTCTCTGCAAAGAACAAGCAGGGAATCAATTCGGACCAAGTCGCAAATGCCCTTGCTTCCTACCTGCGAAGCCTGACTAAGCTCAATAGCCGATTCGATGAGTACATGCGTGGTCATGAAGATGCCTTGTCCAAACAAGAATTGAAAGGTTTTAATTTATTTACGGGAAAAGCGAAATGTGCCACCTGTCATTTTGTTCCTTTGTTTAACGGTGTTACGCCTCCTAAGTACATTGCGAGTGAAACAGAAGTATTGGGCGTTCCTGCTGCACTGGCAGATTCCACACTAGACGCTGATTTGGGTTATTATGGTGTGATTGGGATTGATGCTTTTAAACATGCTTTTAAGATCCCGAGCATCCGAAATATCCATAAAACAGCGCCCTATATGCACAATGGAGCATATTGGACGCTAGATCAGGTCATGGATTTTTATAATAAAGGGGGAGCTGCAGGACTAGGAATAGCACTCCCCAATCAAACACTTCCGGAAAAAAATCTGCAGCTCAGCGATCAGGAAAAAAAGGATATCATTGCTTTCATGGAGAGTTTAGAAAGTAAGTAATAGGTTATCTTTTTTCCAACCTTAGCGGTTGCCATTTCAGGTAAGTACCCGATCTCCAAAGCCATTCTACAGGGCCATAACGGAATCTCTTTAACCAAATATCACTAAGCTGTATCTGCACAACAGTGTAACATAAACACACAATGATACTTAAAAATGTACCCAACTGATGATGTAGGCCAAGTCCGTAGCCATAGAATATAAATACCCCCAATATAGATTGAAGGATGTAATTTGTCAGGCCCATCCGACCATAGCTCACTATTTTTCCCAGCCTTTGTTGTACAGATTTTCTGTTATACAACTCAATAATCAGCACAAACCATAAATAAGCAGAAAGTAAGTTGATGAGACTATCCACAGGGATGGCTAGCCAGGCTATAAAGGTTAGTTTTTCGCCTGGAGGTAATAAGGGCTTAATGGCATATAATAGGAGCACAGCTACTAATGAAAGACAGGCGGCGTTTAGCAAATTACGGCGGTACTTATCCATATTTTGGAATAGTCGTACACGACCGGTTAATAAGCCCAAAATAAAAAAGCCCATCGTCATGTATCCACGTCCATATTCTCCAAATTGGAAGTTGAATTTAAAACTTAGCTGTTCAGTCGTGTTGTGCTCCAGATTGGCTTTAAAAGATTGATGAAGGAAGATGTCCTGCCAGCGCGCTCTCCGTTCTGCAGGACGCTCTATTTGCTGCGTAGCCATTTCAGTACGCAGTGTTTGATATCCGATATAGGTTAATTGAGCACCTCCCAACACAAAAAATAGTGCAATGGTAATTAACCATTTGCTGGACCATCGATACATCAGCACCAGAGGAAAGCCTAAAACGGCATAAATGATCAAAATGTCATTGCGGAATATCGCACTATGGACTAATCCAATAAGAAATAGTAGGGTTAAGCGCCATAAGAATCTTCCACGAAAATCAATTCCTTTTTTAGCTGCGCTATCCATTTGAATAAAAAAACTCAATCCGAATAGAAAAGAAAAAATGATGAAGAATTTGCCCATAACCAGGTATTGCAAGATCCAGCTGGTGATGTCATCCATCGTACCGATCAACGGGAATGGAGGTTGTGTATTGCTGGGAAAGGCCCCGAAATGTTGTAAAGCATGCGTAGCGCAAATACCGATCAGGGTGATGCCCCGCATTGCATCAATGACGGTAATTCTGTTATTTGTTCCTGCTTGATTAGCTGTTTTTTGCATAAAAATTTAACATTCTAATGTTTTATTAGGCAAACATCCTGAAATTATTTTATGCTTTTTTGAAAGAGGGAACCAACACGAAAATCAAGCACTTTAAGGCGAAAGGACTGTTCAGAAACGGGGTGATTACTCGTTTACCAACCATTCTTTAAAGTCGGAAGCTTTGTTTTTACTGATATATATTCGTTCTGGAACCTCCCGGTCCAGTGTAATGAGCAGTCGGCTATCAAACCATACTGTTATATTCCTGACCGCATTCCGGGCAATAATAAACTGCTTATTGGCCCGGTAAAAATTGCCCGGGTTTAAATGAGAGAAAATATGATCTAATGTTTTGGCGTAAGGAATTGTACTGCCATCCTTCAGACCAACAGCCGTATTTTTATCCGTGGTGTAGAAAAATGAAACCTCCTGGAGGTCAATAGGCAGTAATTGATCTTTATGAGGAACTAAGAGTTTGTTTTGATAACGTGGTGTTGGTGCCAATTGGTTGACTTTAGCAAGATAGTCGACAATACCAGCACGGGATAATTTTGCAAACTTTTGCAACGCCCGTTCTAATTCATTGGTTTTTATTGGCTTAAGCAAATAATCAATGCTATTTACTTTAAATGCCTCGATCGCATATTCGTCGTAAGCGGTAGTGAAAATAATAGGAACCTCAATATCAATATGTTCAAAAATCAAAAAAGCTGGGCCGTCAGACAAATGGATATCCATTAAAATGAGATCAGGTAGGGGATGTTGATTCATCCAATTAATAGTCTGGGTTACACTTTCTGTATTTCCTACAACTGCTATACTCGGGTCGATTTCATTCAAAATCTCTACCAAACTCTCGTAAGCAGCGGTTTCATCTTCAACAATAAGTATCTTCATATCGATTATCCTAGCGGTAAATAAACATTAAATACACGCCCATTGTTCTCTACCTTAATTTGTTTCTCCATTAATAAGAGAAAGCGGCCTTCCAGATTGTTAAGTCCCGTACCGTTGGTTACCGCCGGACTTAATTTAGGGTAAATTGGATTAGAAACCACTAGCTCATTATTTTCATTAATATAGATGTTTATGATCATTTTATGGTCACTGTCAATCATATTATGAACCACGATGTTGTCCAGCAGCGGAAGAATAGAAAGCACAGGCAATTTTTTTGATAATGCCTGGGGATCAATGTTTACGTGGTATTCTAGCTTGTTGGCAAAACGGACTTCCATCATATAACGAAAAGCATCCACAAAATTAAGCTCTTCCCCTAAGGTGACCAGCCCTTTTTTGTCGCTTTGTAGAATGTAGCGGAATACATCAGAGAGTTTATTAACATAGGTAAGCGTTTCTTCATTGCTCTTTTTCCGGATAAGCGCAGTTAAACCATTCAGGGAATTAAAAAAGAAATGTGGATTAATCTGGTTTGTCAAAGCATCATATCGGCTTTGGAGGTTTTTTACTTTTAATTCTTCAATTTCCTGTTCTCTTTTTCGCTGTTCATTGTACAAGGTTACGATATGCCCCATCAGGGTTCCTAAAATGGAAACAATGAAGAATTGAAATAAGACTAAACTACCATAGTGTTTTAACCTGGTATACATCAAAAAAGACATTCCCCCATAAATGGCAAATGCTACAATGGAAATAATGGTGTTATAAACGAAACGTTTTTTGAAATCAACCGTTTTGATGTGAAGTAAATTGATCTTTATCAATAGAAAGATGAGACCTGCAAGGAAGGAATACCGTAATAAAAAGAAAGAAATATAGTTTGCTTTTGCTGAATCGCTCATTTTTTTTAATTCAAAGGGCAACCAGGTGATGTCTGGATAGATCACAAATAATGCAGCAATTAAGCTGATGAAAAGCAATTGGTAGGTACTATATTTTTTTAGCAATTTGTTCTTTATTTAAAGTAGTTTAAACACTTAGTTGTTTGTTTCATCCGCCACTGTAGTACTCATGATATTTTATGCAAAAAAAAAGAAAATTTTTGTGCTTTCCTTAAAATCTGCATCAAAACGAAAATCTTAGGATGAACACGAATTTACCGTTTTCTTACTTTCCGCCACCACAATAAGGCCCCTGTAATAGATAGTAGTCCAGGAAGTAATCCTATAATTACGTATAATATTTTGATGGGAAGCCCACCAAAACTGCCCACATGAATGGAAAAAAATGTAGCTTCTACTTTTTCCCAAATACTTTTTTCAGCTAAACGCAGGATAGAAACGACCGCCCCACTAACTGGATCAATCGCAACAGAATTTCCATTGTCGAAGAATGCGGACTGCCCCTCAACGGTTCCAGTAACTTTAAAGTATTTGCCCGCCTGGGTAGGGAGGTATACATTTTTAATCAGCAAGTCCGGCATACTCTTTTTTGCCTTCCAAAGCATTTGGTCTATCGGTTGTTCTGATAGGGTGTTCAGCGGAGATGCAATGGTTTGTTTTTTCCAATAGTCAGTATCCATGGAGAATTTATTCATCCAAAAACCTGTAAAGAAGATAATGATATTGAAAAGTAAAGCCCAAACACCTACAACTCTATGTAGACCAGAAGATATGGTTCTCCAATTTGTCCATTTGAACTTTGCCCGGAACGTTAATACTTTCCAGACTTGTTTTCGATAAATGATTAGGCCTGTTAGGCAAGACAAAAGCATGGTGATCCCAAAGATGGTCGCCAACAATAGCCCTGGGATACCCAGCTGAAAGCTCCAGTGAAACTGCAAAATCCAATACATGATGCTTGGATAGAGATTTTTGAGTGCTCCTTCGCGTAAAATTTTACCTGAATACGGATTGATACTGATCATTCCCAGATCATAGGTACTCAGCTTGCCGTCATTTTGATAGCACCTGAATTCATAAGCTTCATCGGCAGGAGCATCCGGATTTAACCAGGCGATACCTGATAAATTGGGATGATCTTCTCCGATTTTTCGGTAAAGGCTGTCTAAAGTTAATGTTTTTCCGGATGGCTTAACTTTCAGCAAGTCAGCATTGATGGCATGGTCGATCTCTTTGAGAAATACAATTGCCGACCCACTTAAACCCAGAAGTAGTAAAAATAGGCCAGTAATTAGCCCAAGCAAGCTGTGCATGGAGAATGCCAGCTTGCTGATGTAATTTTTGCGACTCATCGGATTTGATAGCTTAATCCAATTCTGTAATTAAAAGGATCACCCAAACCAGCAGTTACAGTACTTGATCTGCTTCCTGTGAAATACCGTTTATTGGTTAGGTTATAAGCATTGAACTGAATGTTATAGCGCCCGGTCTGGTAATTCAGCGCAGCATCAAGCACGGTGTATGCCGGGAGTATAAAGTTTTGATTGCTGATCAATCCTACCTGGTCACTCACATAACGAACACCACTGGCTATTCCTAAACCTTTCACTGAGCTGCAGTCCAGGTTATATTTTACCCAGAGATTGGCGATGTGTTTGGGGGCATTGGCAAAGCGGTCTCCTTTCTTTCCAAAAGCACTGGTGCTGAGGATAACATGTTCATTGTAGGCATATCCAGCGATGATGTTAAAGTTTTGAATGGTTCCGGTTGCAGAAAATTCAACTCCTCTGCTTCGTGTGCCATCAATTGCAGCCTGACGATGTGAGTTCTCTTCGGTAGGTGCTGAGGTCAGAATGTTGGCATATTTGATCTCGTAGACAGATACTGTGGTCGACAACTGTTGGTTGAAGAAATCTGCTTTCGATCCTAATTCATATTGCGTAGCCTTACGGGTAGGGAATGGGCCACCTGAAAGGACATTGTTAGAAGTTTGTGGGTTGAAGGACCTGAGGTAGGTTCCATAGACCGATAGCTGCGCTAAAGGCAGGTAAACCAAGCCTACTCGTGGTATCCATCCTGAGGCTTGTAGCTGATCGCCTTGCTTGTTGTCTCTTGCCGAGAGTGGGGTTTCCTTGGCGTCGTAATGATCATGTCTTATTGAAAATAAGGCTTTGAGCTGTTTTCCAAAACTGATTTGATCCTGAATGTAAAAGCCAGTCAGGTTGGTGACACGTTTGTTGTCGTCAGATTCCTCAGCAGGGACCGTAGCTGCAGGAGGATCATGGCTATAATCCGGATTAAAAATTGATATCCTGGTAGATGGTTTATACTGGTAATCATTTTTTGTCCAGCCATAACGGTTGTAGTCAGTACCTACAATGATTTGATGTTTTAAAGGACCTGTTTTCGTGTCATAACTTGAATAAGCCGTGGTTTGCAGACTAAAACGATCCGTTTGCCAATCCTGGTAGGCCCTGCTGATGGAATCATTTTTGATTTTCCCAACCGGGATATGATCTGTGAAATCTAATGTATTTCTGACAGCACGTTGTACCATCGTCAATTTAAGTCTGTCGTTGAAACGGTGGTTAAAGGTTAGTGTAGCAGATGAATTGTTCGTTTTTCCGTAATCTGTTGGACTTTGTATGGTTAAGTTGTCTGGATAATAATTGAAATCAAAGCTCCCATCAGGCCTGGTTCTGATGAAGGTTCCATTGTCATATTGATGAACAGCTTTTTGATGCGCATAATTAAGCTCCAGATTCAGGTTTGTATTTTCAGAGAAAAGATAGGTTAATGATGGAGCCAGAAAGATGTTTTCTTTATCCTGATCATTTCTGAAACTTTTAGACCTGTCATAGCCAATAATGGCGCGGTACAGTAGTTTTTTATTTTTTGTCAATGGGCCGGTCAGGTCTACTGATGCCCTGCGAAAGTTCCAGCTGCCCAGAGATAGCTCAACGTTGTATTGTTCGGATAACAGGGGTTTTTTAGTGATAAAGTTGATCACACCTCCTGGTGCACCTTCGCTAAAGAGCGCCCCTGAAGGGCCACGAAGCAATTCAACGGAGGCTACATTGTATAATAAGGGCTGCTGGCTCCATAAAAATAGATTCCCTCTGATGCCATTGTAAAGTAAGAAACTGGCATCTGTAGGGGAGTACGCAGTAAATCCACGCATGCTGAAAGAGCCATTCCCATTGTTGGCTTTCATCCCTGTGAAAGTACTGGCCAGTTCGTTCAGGGTGTATGCTTGTCTGTCATGCATGACCTCTGAAGAAACAATTTGTACGGATTGTGGGGTTTCCAGTAAAGGTAAATCCATTCTTGTAGCGGTGCTCGATGGTTTTACCTGGTAAGATTTCCTGTTGCTGCTGATGTTTACTTCCCTCAATTCTTGCTTACTCTCCGATAACTGAAGGTTGAGGAAGGGATTTTTACCCGATGTAATGATCAGGTTCTGCTTATGAGCAATATAGCCAATATTAGATACGATAAGTACATAGGTGCCAGCAGGAATAGCCGAAAACCTGAAGTCTCCGTTTGCGTCAGTTTTTGTGCTGATGATGGTGTTTTGAAACTGTACGGTAGCACCTGCTACAGGTTCTTCTTCTGCGCTGAGAATGCGGCCTTTTAAGCTTCCTGGGTTGGGCTGACTAAAGGATTTGCTACTGATCAGTATCAATAGCCATATGATGTTGAAAATGTTGATTTTCATGGGATTATATAGAAAAAAATATAGTAAATGCCGAAGCCACCTAAGATGCATTTTGCATACAGGTACACTCGATTCGTAGGATGATTAAATTTTAAATCTTAATTACGGCCAATAAAGGACAGCATAATGCCCTCCATGCGGAATTAGGATAAAAAAATAAAAGAATTTTTAACAAGCGATTCGCTGAGGTGGTTTGAAGATGTCGTTGGCGAAAAAAGAAGGCTTAAAGTTGAGGTAAAAAGGATTGAAACCTATAGTTTTTAAATCCGATAAGGGCTCATTTACTGCCAGGCGATGGATTTTACAAAAATAAAGTAATGCCGTTTTTGCGAGGTTTTCTGTTCGCTGCTTTTCTTCATTCTGCTCTGCCTGTTTTAACTTTTTGACAAGTACACAACGCCCGTTACAGTGCATTTCAGGCTTATCTTTATTTTCACAGAAATTTGCGGCAATATAATCCTGATTAACTTTAAAAGCCACGCCGATCACTGACCTGTTAAAGGTTTGAAGCATGATCATCAGGAGTAATAAAAGGCAAACGAATCTTCTCAACTGTTATTTTTAATGGGGCAAAGGTATCGTTTTTTATGATTACTGGCTACAGATTGGCGTTATTTCCCATAAATTAAAGGTTCATTTTTGTGAAGCATAATAATTGCTTAATTTGGGGGTATGGGGACATTATTATTGCTGTAAAATAAATAATCGAATGATTCAGGAAGCACATCACTACTATTTGAACAAAGAAGAGCCTAACAAGAGTTGTTTGCTCGCTTTGCGGAGTATTATTCTAAATCAGGATGAGAACATTTCTGAAACGCAAAAATATGGAATGCCTTGTTTCTGCTATAAAAACAAAATGTTTTGCTATCTGTGGACTGATAAAAAGACAGACCAACCCTATATGCTGATGGTAGAAGGGAAGCATCTTGACTTTCCGGAATTGGAAGAAGGAGCGCGTACAAGAATGAAAATTTTCAGCGTCAATCCAAATCTGGATTTACCCATAAAAACGATTGAACAGATTTTAAAAAAAGCCCTGGACTTATACAGAACAGGGCTGATTAAAATAAAAGGTTAAACTTCGCTTTTTAAGGGAATTTATCGTTTAGGTTGCTGCTGTGTTACACAATGAACCATCCCGCCATTGGCAAATAGATTTCTGCAGTCGATGCCAATAACCGTCCTTCCAGGATATAATTTCTGAATGATCTGATTGGCAACTACATCATTTGGATCATTATAATTGGGCACAAGCACAACATTATTGGCAACATAATAATTGATGTAAGATGCTTTTCCTACATTTTTCCCATAAGTTGTAATGACCTCATTTTTTGTGAGGGGAACTTCGACAAAGTTATAAGCTTTCTCCTCCTTGTTTTTTGCTTTAAATAAAGTCTCTATATCCCGCTCCGGCACTTGCCAATAGAGGAGATCCTCATCGTTCATGGTCACAATAGTACCCTGATTTGCAAATCTTGCAAAACCATCAATGTGCATGTCGGTAATATCCAATCCTGCTTTTCCTTCAAGCCAAATGAATTTTTTGACGCCCAGATATTTGCTGAATATAGCCTCAGCCTGTTGCTGTGTCATGCCAGGATTCCTGTTGTTATTCAATATTGAACTTTTGCAGGCCATTAAAGTACCATTTCCATCAATTTCAATACTTCCTCCCTCATTAATCATGACGTTATTGAGGTCTAATTTTTGAATTTGTTGCTGTTGCGCTATTTTTGAAGGTATGCTGTTGCAATTGTTGGAAGCAGCCTTCTTTCCCCAGCCATTGAATCCCCAATCTTCAATCCATAGCTGACCATTTTTATCTTTCACATAAATGGGGCCATTGTCCCTAACCCAGACATCATCAGTAGGACTAATCATAAAATTGATATTTTCCAGGCTGACCTGAGCGTTTTTTAAAAGCTCAGTTATCCTTGCCTGTTCAACCTGATCATACGCAATGATGTGTACTTTTTCGTTTTTAACCAAGGCCTTAGTCATCGCTGTCCAGGTATCATCCAGACGATTGCGATAAGTTTTTCCGTATTGATACTCATGTGGCCATTGCAGCCAGGTAGCCTCGTGCAAACCTGATTCCTCAGGCATGGTATATTGTATTGTCGTATCCGCTACATTGGAAACAGACTCCATACCTTCTCCTTCTTTCGCGCAGGATAAAAATAAGGTGGATAAGATCATTAATGTAATTGCCATCTTGTACATAATTAATAGAATTGAATTTTGATAAGGCAAAGCTACGGGAGCAGGAAAACAGTTTGTTGTCCAAAATTGACAAGTTTGTTTTTACTTTAGCGGTAGCCATATGAAAGTAACCTGCTCATGTACAGCGATTGTATTGCCCGGGTGACGGATGTATTTTTCAATTACAGGGGTATTTCCAAATTCAAGCTTTGTAGTCAAAATCCAACCAGAATAGATCTTCGTATAGGTTTCTTCGATAGTCTCATAGCTTCCATAGTGTGTAAACTGAGCATATCTGCCGCCTGCTATCATTTTAGAAGCAAGACGGGTTGTTGTTGCAGCCATAGCGGAGCAGGTATCATACCTGCAGCTTAGACTTTCTCTGATCAAAGGTTCATCGGCTATAATGCCATAAAATTCATTTTCATTGGAGGGGAATTCATTTTGCATGAAACTATCCCAGATCCGCTCAATTTCTTCATGCTCATAACTGATAAAAGCACTTTTATAATAGACTTTGAAAGGGGGGATATACACAATTTCTGGTTTCAGTTGCGTTGCAGCCTCTATCGGGAAAATATCTGCCTTTGCCAATAAAGGTGTTTTTTGCTGCTTAGCCTGTTTTGGTGCCAGATTAAAGTGCTGCTTAAATGCTTTTGAAAAGGAGGCAAGGTTAGCAAAGCCAACCGCTAATGCAATAGACGAAATGTTGTTATGGGTGTAAAGTATCATTTTATAGGCATTCTCCACCCGAAGCCTTTTTTGATAAGCGCCGATAGTCTCTCCACAGGTATACCTGAATATGCGCTGGATATTTCGATAGGAGTAATTGGATATCTCCTCCAACTCTTTGATGGAGATATCCAGCGCATAATTTTTTTCTATGAAGCTCAATGTGTTGTAAACGCAATTCAGGTTTGTGGAACTATTGGCTTTCATGTTGCGATAAAATTACTGTGCTATCCACTTTATTTCTTACAGCACTTTTTTGTAGTTCGAATATACTGAAATGGTCTCCATTGGGGCAAGCTGTCCTAAGAACTTAACGATCAGATTCATATCCTCACTCTCAGTAAAGTAGCGTTGTTCCTGTTCGTTCCAGATAAGCTTAACCAGAAGATCTAGTTTTTCAGCATTAAAGATTTTAATTTTCAATGGTTTTTCGTTGAGCGACTGCAGTTGTTCTATTCTTTTGCTTTTCAGGTTAATGGTCATGTGCATTCTGCAGTCTTTCATGAATTTTGCCTCATCTGGCAGAGAACTTGGGTCCTGCTTATAACTGACAATCAGATATTCTGGTGTTTCCTTTTCAACAATAAAGCTGCCTTCGTCTATTTTAACGGCTACAGGACGTTTACTATGGGCCTTGATGAATGATTTGATGTCTGATTTTCCAGGTATTTTGCCTTTCACTGAGATCACTGTCCAGCGCTCAGATTCCGGTTTTGAGGGGTCATAACTTGCAAGTGTAATTGCTTCTTTGTTGTCATTAATAAGGCTGTACTTAAGATCGAAAGCATGGTCATCTACAGGTTGTTTGCTTTGCTGGTCTAGAATACTAGACTCAATATTGTGTTTTTTGAGCAAGTCAAGCACCGCTTGTTTCTGAGCGGAAGCGCTTAGCAGGGATACGCTTAAAAGAAGTACGGTAAAGAGTTTTTTCATGTATAATATTTTGATCTTGACTGTTATTTAGCAGGGGAACAGTCTTTTGTTTCTACAACTTTTTTTAGCAAGTCCTGGGCAGAAGATTCCACCAATTCCTGTAAGCTTAACTGCTTTCCATTAACAACCATGAGGTAATTGTTTTTGTTCGCAACAACATTGATTTTTACTGGCCTTGACTTAGCATGGCTACCAAGCCCGGTGTTGGAAACAGATACTGTATGTTCTCCGGCTTCAATGGTGTGTACAGAATAGTGATTGTTTTTTAAATGACAAACGAGCTTGTCGTCAATATAAACTTTGTTGTTTACCAATGTCCCAACATAATTTGTAGAACGGATAAAATAAACCTTTCCGGTTTCCTGAGATTTGAAAGCGGTAAATAGGCAGACCGCAATAACGGCAACAAATAAGGACGTTAAAATTTTTGATTTCATAAGAATGAATTAAATGTATTTTTCAAAATTATTATTTTAGAGATTAGCTTTATAGCTGATGCGAAAAATTAGTGTTTTTATTGCGCTAAACAAAAAAACACGACTAGAATTGTTATTTTTATAACTAACTCATGATATAAACTTACGCTTAAGTTCAGCAAATGTCAGCACCCTCTGTTAATAGCGAAAAGACAAATTCCGGCACTGGACTTTATCAATTCTTGAATAAAACAAATGATTTGGCTATAGTTATAGACTATAAGTTAAGCATCTTGTATAAGAATCCGAAAGCAGCCTTACGAATTCCCGGCAATAAACTACAAACCGTAATCTCGATGGACCATAAGAAGGAATTTGGATTATTGTTAAATAAAATGATGGTCAAGAACTTAGAAACCTATTTAACCAGGTTACTATTTGCTGACGGGATATGGTATGAATGTCAATTGACCAACCTCCTGGATGATGCGGACGTGAAAGGGATCGTATGTGTCATGAAAGAGGATGTTAACAACAATCACCTAAGTGATGAGGAGCCTGGAACCGAGCATTTTTACCGGGTAATTACCGATAGTTTACCAGCAATAATAGCTTACTGGACTGCAGATCTGCGCTGCCTGTTTGCCAATAAGGCCTACCTTTCATTTTTTAATAAAACTGAAAATGAGATGTATAATACCAGAATAGATCAAGTATTTACCAGGGAACAAATCTCGAAACATGAGCACTTCATGGAGAAAGCTCTTCAAGGCTTGTCGCAGCGGTTTGAACGGGTTGTTCAGCGACAGGGTAAGGAGGATAAGATCATCCTTACCGAGTATGTACCGGACGTGGAAGAGGGACATGTCATGGGCTTTTATACGCTAATTTATGACATTACTGATCTTAAAATAAAAGAGCAGGAATTGGCGATAAAGAATGAAAGAGAGCTTTTCAATAATAAAGTAAGTACTGTTTTTAGTAAAGGTTCAAATTTGGATGAGATCCTTTCCTTGGTGTTGGAAAAACTGGTTGCTTATGGTAATTTTTTAGTCGCAGAAATATGGCTGGTAGGTGCCGACACTAAGTTTTTATCATTAGCTGCTCATTTTGCTTTAACAGAAATGGGGGAGAGTTTTTACTTGAATAATAAAGGATTCAAAATACAGATAGAAGGAGAGGGGTTTATCAGAAACATCTGGAAAACCAGGAGTTCGCAGCATCTGCTCAATTTGGAGCAACATGAAAACTTTTTGAGAAAAGATGCAGCCAGGTCTGCAGGATTAAAATCAGCCTATGGTGTCCCACTGATTGACAATAGTGGAACCATTTTAGGAGTGATGATGATCGGCATGGACAACAATAAGGAACCCGATCAACAGTTTATACAGCTTATTGAGAATATCAGTACCCATTTAACAGCTGAGATTATCAGGAAAAAACTTGAGCTGGAATTGGCGCAGATTTTTAGTTATGCACCCGATGTTATTGCAATTGCGGGTATAGATGGCTTTTATAAAAAAGTAAATCCAGCAATGATCGCGCTTCTCGGCTTTTCGGAATCCGAATTACTAAGCCGACCTTTCACCACATTTATACACCCCGAAGATTTGGAACACACACTCTTTGCATTCAAAGGGGTAACAGAAGGTCGAGCGGTGCATTATTTCGAAAATCGATTGATTAAAGAAAATGGAGCGCAGATCTGGCTAGCCTGGGACGTGACTGCAGCAGCGGAAAATGGCCTGATATTTTGCGTTGGAAAAGACATCACGGAAAAGAAATACTCCGAGCAGGAAATGATTACTTTAAATAATAAACTTGCTCAACAAAATAAACAACTCCGCGATATCTCATGGATACAGTCGCATGAGGTAAGAGCGCCAACCGCAAGAATTCTTGGCATCATCAACATCATCGATTCAGATAAAGCTCAGCTCAGTAACGAGCTTAGAGAGCTCCTGGGCTTTTTAAAAAGTTCAGCGCTTGAACTAGATGAAGTCATCGCTAAAATTACCGCATTGTCTAGTGCTAAACAAAGAAACTAAAATAGTGTGGGCTACAGATGTGAGCCCGATAAAATACCGGGCTCTTAATCTTAATTAATTTCTAACTTCGTCCAACTTTTGGGATTCAGTCCAAATCCAGGCTTTGTTAAAAGGAGAATTAAATTGCTCTTTTTTTGGCTAATTTTCAGGACATCTTTTATTTTCTGGCTAAAACTTCAGCCTTTGTAATCGTACCTAAATAGGTGTTTTTTGCAAAATCTTTAGCGCTCTTTAAATCGTCCCCATCATAATTGTTATACTCTTGACTTTCAAACTTAATACCGGTGTAGGAGAAAGTTTTTACTTGTTTGATTCTAGAATTTGACCAGCATAAAATGGTAATAAAACTATCATTCCCATATCCAGCATCCATAACGTTTCCAATAAACATATTCTTGCCACCATATATAGTGAAATAATCTAAGTTCATTCCACCATTTAAAATGGCTTTCAAAGCTGTTGTGATAATTGCAGGTGCATTTTGTTTTGATCCGTAGCCGTTGTTCGTTTTAACAAGATAATTTTCTACGCTATCAATAGCATTATTAGGCTTAACAATTACGGTCTTCTCGATAATTTTTTCTACCTCGACAGTCTCTGTTTTTTTGCATGCGGTAAAGATAGATAAGGCGGTAAAAGCGATAATTAATGTTTTTTTCATTGAATGTTTTTTGTTTTTCTAATAGTATGGATACGAAGATAGTTAAAAGTATTTCGATTGAAATTCTTTTGGAGAAACGTATGGAATGAAGATTAATTTTTTTCTACATTAACGGTTTCCTCGGGGAAAATTTCTTCGGCCTTAAACTAAATTAAACGCCTCTATTTAGGCGAGTATAGGTGACCTGCATACCGGAGCGTACTCGGACTTCCGGGAAAAATAATGGCATTTTTTGCGGATTTAACTACTTGAAGCGGTGTCACAAAATTATTTAGATTTTTTATCAAGTTCTTCCAGGCTTAGATTCCGATGGTTCTGAAAAATATCATGATGGTAGTCATCTAGTTTTCGCAACAAAAAAGACAAAGAGCTGATTTCGGCCGGACTCAAATTTCCGACCACTACGCTACCCACCAAGCCCATTCTGGGTAGTAGTTCTGAAAGTTCCTTTTTACCTTTTTTAGTGATGGCAACCAAAATGCTTCTCTTGTCGTTAACTTTAAGTTTTACACTTATAATTATTATTTTAGCCTAATAATTCATCAACTCATTTTAATTAAATCCCTTGAAAAAAACTATTTTATTGGTTTTGATAACCTTTACCTTCATCATTCCATTAGCAGCACAAACTCATGTAAAAGTATATAAGCTGTCCGCATATGGAATAAGACCTAACACTGGAAAAAATATCACGCCCTTATTAGGGAAAGTACTTGAAGAAATTAAAAGTAAAACGACTGATCAGGAAGCTGTTGTTATTCAGTTCCAAAAAGGAAAGTATGACTTTCATGCCGCTGGAGCGCTTAAAAGAGAATACTACATCTCCAATCATGATCAGGTTAACCCAAAGACTGTAGGTATTGAGATCGATAAATTTAAAAACATTACATTGGATGGAAATGGGGCGGAGCTCATGTTTTACGGGCGTATGTTACCCCTGGCATTAATTGAAAGCAGCAATGTGAAAATCAAAAACCTGAGTATCGATTTTGAAAAACCACAAATCACTCAGATAAAGGTTGTTGAAAATGACCCGGTTGCAGGAACGATCATCTTTGAGACTGCTCCTTGGGTGACCTACAAAATAAAAGACAGTACTTTTTACAATTTGGGAGAAGATTGGGAGATGAACCCAACCTCTGGTATTGCATTTGAAAACGGTACTAAACACATCATTTATGATAGTGGTGATATTAGGGTAGGCACTAAAGGCGTATCGGAGCTTTCACCTGGAAGGTTAAAAGCACACCATTGGAAAAATAAAAAGCTGATTCCAGGAACAGTGATCGCAATGAGAAGCTGGAACCGACCTAACCCAGGTATTTTTGTTCATAAAGGAAAAGATATTCGTTTCGAAAATGTAAAAGTACATTACGCAGAAGGAATGGGACTTTTGGCACAGCTCACAGAAAACATCTACATGGATGGCTTTGGCGTGTGTTTAAGGGGTAAAAATGACCCAAGGTATTTTACAACCCAAGCTGATGCAACTCATTTTTCCGGATGTAAAGGAACAATTGTCTCTAAAAATGGTTTATATGAAGGGATGATGGACGATGCAATCAATATTCATGGAACTTACCTGAAAATGATAAAGAGATTAGACGATCGTACCGTAGTTGGTAGGTACATGGAAGGACAATCTTATGGTTTTGATTGGGGAAATTTAAAAGATACCGTTCAGTTCATTCAATCTAAAACAATGGACTTATGGGATACCAAAAATACAATTGCAGCCATTACCCCTATAAAATCTAATCCAGGAGATCCTATTAAAGAGTTTAAAATTGAATTTACAAATGTGCTGGACAAGGAGATTGACCCTTCAAAAACGGATGTTGGTATTGAAAATTTATCATGGACACCAACGGTAGTTTTTACCGGGAATACCATCCGTAACAATAGGGCAAGGGGAGCGCTTTTCAGCACACCGAAACCAACGCTCGTGGCTGATAACTTATTTGATCATACTTCAGGAAGCGCTATTGTGCTATGTGGCGATAGCAATGGCTGGTATGAAACCGGATCTTGCAGAGATGTTACCATTCGTAACAATACATTTATCAATGCTTTAACCAGTATGTACCAATTCACAAATGCTGTCATTTCCATTTACCCGGAAATCCCTGACCTTAAAAATCAAAAGAAATACTTTCACTCTGGTATAAAGATAGAAAACAACAAGTTCGATACTTTTGATCAACCCATACTTTATGCCAAATCGGTAGATGGAATCGTTTTTAAAAACAACAATATCACGACCAATACTGCATATCCGGCTTTTCATAGCAACAAAAAAAGAGTGCTATTTGAAAGAGTAATCGCAGCAGATCTAAGCAATAATAAAGTAAATGGAAAGGTTACCGATTTGTTAGCCAAATAATTTGATGCTTCCTGGAGTTTTATCCATCAGGTAAAACTCCAGGAAATTTATAACCCAATCCCTATGTCTTTTTATAATTCTCCAAGACGCCTTTTTATCCAGACCCTTCCTATATTGACGGTTTTTCTTGTGCTTTTTGTACCGCGAGGCACGGCCCAGGTCAAATCAAGAACCTCCTTCTTTCTTTATGATAGCAAAGAGTCGCCGGTTGACAATAGGAAAGTGTTAGTGGCAGCATCTCCAATTTTAAAGCTCATTGATCAAGCCGCGCGAACATCACCACTGGCTTTTGTCTGGCAGCTCAACGCGGATACACTGGTTAAATCTGGTGATATTTTTCGCGAACTGATTGAGTTTGATGGTGCTGACGCCACTTTCAGAAAGGCAATGGTCATTGATACCGTTACGCTTAAGAAGAGTTCCAAAGCAGACTATGACGTAAAGCAAAACTTTTATACCTTTTCTACAAGTCTGGCTACTTATGATATCAGTCAGCAAAAAGGGAAGCCAATTTTGATATTTCTGAATCCTGCAACAAAGGATCAGCAGTATTTTAAGGTATTCCTCGATAAAGCAGGAAAGAATATACTTAAGATCCAGAGTTTAAGTACCAAACGCATTTACTTGCCTACAGCCTTTGAAGGCCCTATGATTTCACTTTAAGAGTTGTATTGTATTCTGATTTTTATAAGAAATGTTGATAAATGGATATTTAAAGGAGTTACTCCGCAAATTAGTTCCATTTTAATCGTTTTAAGCTTAAGCAACGCTGAGTATTAAATATACTGGAAATCTGCGGATAATAAGTTGCTATCTTTACAGCTCAATAATTGATAAGAAATAAAATGGCAGAACAACGCGTCCACATCTGGGCAGGAACAACAAATAAAACAGAAGAACAATTTTACAAGTATTTTGACCAAAGCAAGTTCCTTAAAGATTACAACTTGTTCAAGACTGATGAAGCGTATCCAAGAAATAGCCCTGACTTCGGCTTACGCTCTGCTTTCAGCAAAGCAATAGATAAGCCTTACGATTACGATGCGAACTGGATCACAATCTATTACAGCCGCAAAAGAATCAGTGTACAGGCCGCCATTGAAGAATTACCAATTTGGAATGATCAAACAGAAGTTGAGATCTACCAGGCTTGTGTTAAGAAAGGAATCTCAACTGTAAATGTCATACTTTGTTATGCCGATAACGAATTGACCATTGACAAGCCATTGGAGAGTTATAACGACATGATTTATGTGGGTAGTTTTAACATCCCAGGTTAAGTCTAATAGATAAACAAGGCCCCAATATTGATAAATATTGGGGCCTCTGTCTGCTTATATAATTTCTATCTCTTCATAAGCCTCAAATATTTGGGCAATAATCACATTCCTGGTCAGGTCTGCATTAGAAATATCCTTACACCAGAAGTATATTTTTATGGTACTTTTTAGCTTGCTCACCGGAATGATCATGATCACCGGTTCCTTGTTCACAAACACATTGTTATTATTAATAATAATATCCCGGATTTGCGATACTACCTCAGTAGAATTGAAAGGCTTAGCGATATTCAAAGAAATATCTACCCGCATTTGATTATTACTCAGCGTCCAGTTGATGATATTGTTGGATAAAATAGAGCCGTTTGGGATAATAATCTCTGCACCTTCTTCACTCAGTAATGTACTGGCACGGACGCCAATTTCCTTGACTCTTCCTTTTTTATTACTAAGCTCTACAACATCCCCGATACGGATGGTCTTGTCAAAAATAAGGATGATACCAGAAACGAAATTGCTCACGATATTCTGTAAACCTAGTCCGATACCTACACCCAGGGCGCCAAGAATTACCGTGATTTTGTCAATCGGTAGTCCTGATGCTGCAACAGCGATCAGGAATCCTCCAATGAGTAATACCAATCGCGTAATTAATAATTTGGAGCGCTGCCCTTTATTGTCTTCAATATCGTCGTCTCCGGTATCACCAAAGAAATAAGCGATGTATTTCTGTAAAAAGTTGGCGGTCCAAATGATGCCTAAAAAGAGGGCGATACCACCAAAAGTAAAGGAGAAGTTTCCGATAATTCTTTTCTCCATCAGAACCTCCATTAGAGATTCATATAGTCCATTAAAAATATTAAGATTCGTAGTAAATATCACAAACCAGATGATCGTAGCAGCAATACCGGTGAGCCTTTTCAGACCCGATCTTACGGGATGCCAGTCAAAATATTCAGGATAGCCCTTACGGATTCTACTGCTTTTCATCTGAAGGAGGAAGGCCTCCACCAGTACTTTCGCCAGGATGGTTAAAGAGATCGCATTTAACAAGGAGTTTACTCCCGTCGAATAGAAAATCTGGGTCAGGGTAAAACGACCAAAAAGGTTGCAGATAATGGCAATACATGCGAAGATAGTATAGATAAAACCTGTTACCACAATCATTTTATACTTTTTTGATTGCTTATCCAGCTTCCTCAGGATCATACCACCAAAGAGGGTAGAGCTGATGCTTAAGAAAAGTAGCAGCCAACGTTGAAACCTTGGAGGCATGCCTAAAAGACGTAGGAAAACCGGTGCAAGTAGGAGTAGGGCAAAGATGCACCAATAATAAAATAGCTTTGAAGAGAGTCTCTTTCGGAAAAATATAGTAAGTAAAATGGCCAGTAAGATCTGTACCGACTCGATATAAAGTGCCGGGGCCTTGAGGTCGAAAATCGGCGCCAGTGTAAACAGCATCATAAAGGTAATCAAATAGGGATGCGGACTCAATAAGGAGAAATCGTCCAGCGCTTCCAATCGGTCGCGTTGTTTCATGCTCCTGAAATTGAAAAATACCCAAAGGAAGAAAGTAGCGCAGGTAAAGAGGAGTAAAAGGCGGCTGCTGCGGGTGTAAACAAAATAATACCCTGAGATTTCCTGCTCACCATTGATAAACTTCCGGAAACCAACACCTCTGGTCTTATTACTTGCTGATTCCCAAAGATAACGTCGCTCTTTTCCGAAAGCTTTGATGCTAACCGCATCAAGTTGCCTGTCCGTAAGGTACATTAACTCTTTAATGTTGATGAGGTTAGCTGAAGTTCGCGCCTGCAGGTTATTAATGGACAAGGTGGTCGTTTTTAACAGACTATCCATAACCAGGTGTTTCTTCTTCAGCTCTGCAAATTGGTCTTTAAACATCACACGCATAGCCGGCAGTGTAAAAACTTTAATCAGCACGGTGTCTTTTCTCAGGTTGAGGATTTCCGTTTTTAACGCTCTTAGCTCTTTTTCATAGGCGTCGAGATCCGTCAGACAATCGGTGTTGTTGGTCTGAAGCTCTTCCAACAAGGTTTGGTCCATTTGCAGGTTTTGCAGGTTCAATGTCCGCTCACTTTGTGTAAGCCTGCTTTTAAGTAAGGCAAGGGCAGCCTCATCCTGTGTTAAATGAGCGGCTATTGGCGTCAAATTCTTAAACGAACTTACCGTAACCGGAACTTTGTTGATCGTCTCGAATACTTTCTCAAGGTGAACCAGGTAATCAGCCTTTGTTAGGGTTGCGGAGTCAGAAAGGATAGAAACGTCCTGACCTTTATCTATGGGCTTTGTTTTCTGGGCAAAGGTAGAAATGGAGCAGCACAAGACCAGGAATAAGGCAATTGTACTGCGAAGGGATATAGAAAGAGTTTTTTTTGTTCTCATTTGATATATAGGGAGTATGAAGCAGGTATCCGGAAGGCATAACTATGCTAAAGGAAGGGGCAAAAATAGTTAATAGATTGGGAACAAATCCTTAATATTTTCCTTTATTGACGGTGCCGGTTGCTAATAAACGGGTACCCCAGTCATTTAGGTTCCAAAGTGCCGCAACCAGTTGATCTCCGGAGGGGCTTAACCGATATTCTACCTCCAGTGGTTTTTCTTTTATAATGGTTTTGAAAATAATACCACTTTCTTCTAACTCCTTCAGTTGTCGGGTAAGCACCCTTCTGTTCATAGCTGCAATATGCAGAAAGAAATCCGCAGGTCTTTTTATCCCCTGATTCATGTGCCATACAATGGGGATTTTCCACTTGCCACTGATGGTGTTGACTGCATGTTCCAATGGACAGACTTTATTCTCAGATATGCGGACTTTAGTTTTCATGGGATTATGCGGATTTAAAAAAATAGCGAGGACAATTTTGTCCATTATTGATTGGCAGGGATCAGGTACCGAAATTAGCATTTCAAATTAATTTTAAATCATAAATGACATCTATAATAGTTAAAACAGAAATTTTAAGGTCTAGAAAAGGTGCCTCAAAGGCTACAGATATTCCGGATGATGTTCTTGCTGGATTGAACAGGGGGATACTTGAAAGTGTAAACCTGACAGAGTGGTTGGCTGTAGATCATATGCAGTTGCTGGAAAACGTTCTTTCCTGCTACCCGGATCATTTAGCAGCTTGTAAAGCGCAAGTCGGGAAACCAGAGGCTATGAGTGTCAGGACGCTCATTGTTCAGATCAGTAACATATTGTCAACTCGAATCGGAGCTGAGCCGGGATTGTTTGCTTACCTGGCTAACTATCCTTCTGATAGTGT
This sequence comes from Pedobacter gandavensis, assembly GCF_014172405.1. Lineage (GTDB taxonomy): Bacteria > Bacteroidota > Bacteroidia > Sphingobacteriales > Sphingobacteriaceae > Pedobacter > Pedobacter gandavensis. Next base: position 293,669 of record NZ_WNXC01000001.1, read on the forward strand.
CCGTTGCTGGGCTGTTTATATGGTTGGCTTAAACAATGACCTGAATCTTAAGGAGAAATTTAAAGCGATTTACCCATTTGCAGCTGATCCTCATTTTGGGGTACGTGAACTTGCCTGGATGGCTATGCGAGAAGATATAGAAAGGAATTTGTTGGAAAGTATTGGGATTCTTGTGGGCTGGACCAGTTCTGCTGATGAAAATATTAGACGCTTCGTCACAGAAGCAACCCGTCCGCGTGGGGTATGGTGTAAGCAGTTAAAGGCTTTAATCACACAGCCTGATATAGCCATCAATTTACTGACTCCCTTAAAAGCGGATCCCTCAGCTTATGTACAGCTTTCTCTAGGTAATTGGTTAAATGATGCCGGTAAAAGTCAGCCAGAATGGGTGCTCAGACTTTGTAAATCATGGATAGATCAAGATCCCAATGAACATACTTTAAAAATAGTGAAACGTGGGACCAGAAACCTCTCTTTTTCATGAAAGGCGCCATTATAAAACAAAAATGCCCAAAATCATCAAGATTTTGGGCAATGGAAAAGTTAGACTGATCTATTTTACAGCTTCAATTTTTAATACCACACTGGTTCTACCCGAATTTACATCAGGATTAAACCCAACTTTAGTCAAGAAATCACCAGAGTAAACCTGATCGCTTTTTATGGTAGATTTTGTGCCTGGATAAAGGTTGATCTCCTGAATCCTATAATTCCTCGAAGGATCTAATCCTTTTAATGGAATTGGTAAACTGCTGTTTGCACCATACCTGTTGTTAACCAGGTAATTGAAAATCACACCCGAGGATTTATCTTCAGTTAGGTATAACATGGAAGCCACATTCGAAGTCCTTGGGTCTGATAAGCGGTATTGATCTCCCTGCCAAATGGTTGTTTTTAAGCCATCATAGTTTTTAATGGCCTCCTGACAAAATTTAAGGTCATTCTCGGGCAGTTTGCTCACTACAATATCAAAACCCAATTTACCCATCATGGCCACATCCGTACGGAATTTTATCGGCTGTTTACCCCAATCCGTCACATGATTAGAACTGGCTATGGCAGGATAAAAATAGGAGTATTCCCATTGCATAAAAACACGTTCCAGTGGATCGGTATTGTCACTAGGCCAGAATTCTGTGAAATATTGTAAGGCTCCATAATCGACCCTTCCGCCACCACCAGAACAGAGCATCATCGGTACCTTTGGATATTTGGCCCTGATTCTCTCTAATACTTTATATAGACCTCGGACATACTCAATATAAAAATGGTCCTGGTTTTTAAGTGTTGCAGAATGGGCATTGTAAATTACCGCATTGCAATCCCATTTGATGTACGCAAGCTCCGGATTTTTTGTAAACAAATCATCCACCACACCATACACGAAATCCTGAACTTTTGGATTGCTTAAGTCTAGTGCCAACTGATTTCTGAAATAATGTTCTGCCCTTTTTGGTTGCTTAACTACCCAATCCGGGTGTTGCTCATAAAGCTCACTTTTCGGATTTACCATTTCTGGCTCTATCCAAATTCCAAATTTCACCTGATTCTGTTTGGCTTCTCTTACCAATGAAGAAATTCCATTCGGCAGTTTCTTTTTATTCTCCTGCCAATCCCCTAAACCAGCAACATCGCCATTACGAGGATATTTGTTGGCAAACCAGCCATCGTCTAGTAAAAATAACTCCACACCTAGTTTCTTGGTGTCCTTTAATAGGTCGGCCAACTTGTTTTCATTGAAGTCAAAATAAGTAGCTTCCCAGTTGTTAAGCAAGGTTAACCGATTTCCTTTTCCATCCAGCAACTTGTAATTTCTAGCCCAGTTGTGCAGATTCCTGCTGGCTACACCTTTTCCCTGAGTGGAAAGCGTATACAAAAATACAGGTGTAACAAATTCCTCATTTGCTTTTAAAGTGTAAGGGGAGGCATAGTTGTTTATTCCTGAAATGATACGCAGGTTATCCTGATAATCTACCTCCAGATCTGTGCGGAAATTCCCACTATAGGCCAAGCTCCCAAACAATACGGTGCCTTCATCTTCCGTTGCTGGCTTATTTAAGGAAACCATAAATACCGGAGGTTGAAAAAGATCCGCACGCGTGCCTAATTTGGAATCTAAGGTTTTAATGCCATGGCTAAGCTTCGATTCTTCAGGCTGCATTTCCATAGCCCAGTCACCATGATACTGGTTTAAATAGAAGTTACCACCTTTTAAATATAAATTGGCGGAAGCATACTTATGTAAGGTAACGTTGCCTTTTTCCCCGTGACTAATGGTCGACCATTGTTCTATGACGTCCTCCTTAAAGTAAATTTTATAATGAAGGGTAACCTTGAAATCATAAACCGGATCTTTTAAAAAGATATTCAGTAAGGAGACATTATCACTGAGGGTTTTCAACTCATGACTCACATAAGTCAAGTCCAGCGAGTTATTGCCATCTGCATGGGTAACCGTTATCGCAGGTTCTAATAAATTCCTTGAGCCGGAAGGTGTATATACAGCATTCAATACTCCGGTGTAATCGGGGCTCTGTTTAGACTGAGCTGGTACTTGTGCATATTCTTGTGGCCTGGCTAGTTTCTTTCCAAAGTAAATGGTACCAAGGTGGTTATCTTTGTCGGTCTGAAAAACCAAGGCATTGTGCTGTGTTTCTATAGGTATAGTTAGCGATTGTGCTATTGATTTAGAAGTAAAACACAGGGATGTAGCGAGTACTAAAGAATAGGACAGGGCTCTGGTCTTCAATCGGATTTTAAACATTGTAAATTTGGTTGTAAGGAGGATTTATTGGAACTAAATATATGTAGTTCCAATAAATTATCAGGAAAAAATATCGAATAACTTAAGCCTGAGTTCTTCGATAGCCCAACTCTGCTCCACCACTAACCGCAAGGGTAGTCCCGGTGATGAACCTTGCTTGATGGGAAAGTAAAAATACACAGGCATCAGCAATGGCATCTCCCTCCGGACAATAGCCCAGCGGATGGATGTCATCCAGGTATTTTTCTATCGCATGTGCATTGGGTTGCTCTTGACTCCAATCACGTAACATAGGCGTCCATACGCCTGCAGGCATCACTGCATTGACGCGGATTTTATCTTTTGCATAATCCAATGCCATGGATTTGGTTAAGGCGTTCATGCCTCCTTTGGTGGCAGTATAAGCGGCATGGTTCTCCTGTCCGATTTCTCCAACCAGACTGCTGGTGTTGAGGATACAGCCCTTGCTTTCTTGCAAGGCTTTAAATCCAAAACGCGTGGTCAACAGCACGCTTTTCAAATTTACATTCATCAAGTGATCCCATTCTTCATCACTGGTTTCATGGAGCGGTTTAGAAGGAGAAGCAATGCCTGCATTGTTATGGATGGCGTCAATTCTGCCATACCTCTCCAGGGTTTTTTGCATCGCTTTTTCTACTTGTAAAGCATTGGAAACGTCACAGGTGATTCCCAAATGTTTACTGCCCAATAGGTCAATCGCAACTGCAATCGGAGCAGCAACATTTGCGGCGATGACCACAATAGCGCCTTCTTTTGAATAGGCTTTAGCGCATTCCAGACCAATGCCCATAGATCCTCCGCTGAGGAAAATAACTTTATCGGATAATAATTGCATATAATTTTTGCGCTTAATTTGTATGGAATACTTCTTCCATATGGGTCCATATTTCGTTCTTTGCTGCTGCTTCCGGGAGTGGCTGCTGACAAGGGTCGGTTTCCTTCCACCAACGTTGGGTAGTCGGATCCGCCGCCATCTTTTTCATATCTCCATCAAAGTCCACTCCTGTATATTCGAAATAGCTAAACAGGTAATAGTCGCCCTTTATTTTTTGGAGATAAATGGAGTAGTTCTCAATATGACAGTCCTTGATTTTTTTCAAAACCTCTGGCCATGCATTTGCATGTAATGCTTTGTACGCAGCTAGTTTATCTGCTTTTAACCCGGTTACCGAAGCAAAGCGTCTGACCGGTTTAGTTTCTCTTTGGCAAGCAGAAAGGAATAACCCTGCGAGCAATACTAGGATGATCTTTAATTTCATGTTTCTACCTGAAAATATAATATAATACACCGGTCACCGCGAGCAGGATTGCTGACAATAATTTGTAATTCCCGATGCCTTTCCATGCCGGTCCTTGTAAAGGTTCCCAAGGTGTTTTCCAGTACAATTTGGAACTTTCTGCAGTATGCTGAACCGGGTACACATAAGAAAAAACGACCTGAATCAAGACGCAGGTACAGAACAGGTAAAAGGCCATCATCATGAAGGGAATATGCCCAATCAAAGAAGCCGGGAAAAGTTTGTTAATGGCAAATACAATGACACCCAGACTGGAGCCAATCCAAAGGGTGAGTTTTGCCGATGTTGCAGAAGCTCCTTTCCAAAATACACCCAATAAAAATACACAGGTAATTGGTGGCGCAATGTGGGCAATAATGTCATTGATGCCGCTAAATATACTCTCATATCTGTTGAGTAAAGGCAACAATCCAAGGGAGAAGACCAACGCAATTCCAGCAGCAATCTTTCCTACCCGAATCAGTTGTTTGTCTGTGGCAGCAGGTTTGTAACGCTGGTACATATCGTAGCTGACCATGGTGGATATGGAGTTTAGCGCACCAGAGACCTGACTCATCAAGCCGGATAATAAAGCGGCCACCAATACACCTACCAATCCGGAAGGTAACAACTGGGTAATCATCAAGGTATAAATCCCTTTGGAGTTCACATTTCCTTTGTCGTCCAAACCCAGACTACTGATGTCCAGGTGTCCGGATTTCGAAAGCGTATAAGCGAAAAGTCCAGGCAATACAAAGATGAAAACAGGTAATAATTTAATGAATCCACAGAATAATGGGCCAACCCGGGCATGGTTTTCATCTTTTGCACCGAGTACCCGTTGTACGATGGTTTGATCGGCACACCAATACCAGATGCCCAATATCGGATAGCCTAAAAATACCGTATACCAGGGCATTCCACTACGGTCGCCATGCGGGCGCAACATGGAAAGCTTGTCCATCTCCTGGTTTTCTTTAAGGACGGCAGTCATCTGTTCCCAACCACCCATCTTATGAAAAGCGGCATAGCTGATGATGAAAGCCCCCGAAAGGAGCACCACGGTTTGAATAGATTCTGTAACCACCACCGCTTTCAATCCGCCTACAATTGTATAAGTGGCGGTAATGACACAGATTACAATAATGCTCAGGTACATGTTTAATCCAAAGAGTGTTTTGAGTACAATACCTCCAGCCAGCATAGAAAATGCAATGTGGATGATGATGGCAGAAACCACAGAGATGATGGCCAGCCAGTCTCTACTGGATCGGTCATAACGCTTCTCCAAAAAATCGGGTAGGGTAGCCACTCCTGATTTGATGTAAAATGGTACAAAAAATAAGGATAGCAAAATGAGGGTAAATGCAGCCATCCATTCAAAATTGCCATTCAGCAAACCACTGTCAAAACCACTCTGTGCCAGACTAACGAGGTGCACGGTGGAAATGTTCGTGGCAAATAAGGCCAGTCCGATTGCAGGCCATTTTAAGGTCTTGCCAGCCAGAAAATATTCGCCGGCAGCGTTGTCCTTACTTTTTCGGCGATGCCGGATTCCGGCCCATAAGCCGATAGCCAGAATACCAAGGATGTATAAAATGCTAATGCCTAAGTCTAGAGAATTTAACATATGATTTTCCGGATTAATTCAATGATTTTAAATCGCAGCTACTTCCAGGCTCCATCGGTGTCTGATATACACCCGATTGAATTTTAACCGGATGAACAAAATGAGGCTGTAAATGTGGGATGTGCTCCAGAAATAAGGCTTCGTGCCCCATAGAAATGTGGTTAAACAAAACCAGGTGTTGATGCAATTGCCCCATGTCGCCAACATGTGGTACGACAGGGATATTGAATTTGCGACACAACAAACTCACCGTTATAAATTCACTCACACCACCTACGCGAACGGCATCAACCTGCATAAAACCCGCAGATCCAGTTTGTAAATAATTCTTAAAGATGATGCGGTTGGGTACATGTTCTCCCAAAGCAAGCTTTGTTGGGGCAATTGCCTTCGCCAAAGTCGCATGGGCAAGCACATCATCAGGATGGGTAGGTTCCTCAATCCAGTAAGGGTTCATACTTTGCAGCGAGCTACAGATTTTAATCGCTTGTGGCAAGGTCCATTGTTGGTTGGCATCCAGCATGACTTTAATATCTGCTCCAGCCACTTCACGGACAATATGCGCCCTTCTGATGTCGCGCTCCGGGTCAGTGCTGCCTACTTTGAGCTTCATGGCGGTAAAGCCCTCCGCTACAGCTTTTTTACAGTTCTCACGGACTTTCTCATCCGGATAGTTGAACCAGCCAATAGAAGTGTCGTATCCAGGATATCCGGCTTCAATGATACCAAGGCGTTCCGATTTGCTGTTGATATTGCTTTGCAATAGGGCCAAGGCTTGCTCCCGGGTCAGTTCATCTTCCAGGTAGGAAAGGTCAAGGGTATTCAGGATTTCCTGAGCAGATAAGTCCGTCAGGAGTTTCCACAAAGGAACACCTCTTTTTTTTGCCCATAAATCATAACAGGCATTGGTTACGGAGGCCAGCGCCAGGTGGACGACGCCTTTATGTGGACCTAGCCAGCGGAATTGTTGCTCATTAGAAAACTGATGGAAAACAGCACCAAAATTGGCCATTAATTCTTCAATATCTTTTCCTTTCAGCTGTTCCGCATAAAAAGCAGCAGCTTTACAAACCAGGTCATTCCCTTCCCCCAGTGTAAAGGCAAAGCCGGTTCCCACAAGGCCACTGTCGTCAAGGAGATTGGTGACCGCATAAGAGTAAATGGGATCGCGATGAATGGCATCACTGCCAGCACCTTTACCCAAGGGAAATCTGGCATCATTAATTTGTATTTTGGTAATCATGGTTTAGGCTTTGGTTTAGGAAAGCCTAAATTATTGCCTTTATCCTCAGGGAACAATGAATTATTCTTTGGTTTTCATGGATTATTAGCCGATTTAACTTTTATACTGCTTTCTGTATTGTGATGGGGTCGTGTTTGTCACCACTTTAAATTGTTTGCTAAAGTTTGCCCAGCTGTTATATCCACTAGAATAACATATTTCTAAAACAGGTCGCTCGGTCTCTCTCAGGAGCTTACAGGCCTGTCCAATTCGCAGCTCCTTGATGAAATCAAAATAACTTTTCTTGATGTTCCGTTTAAAGAAACGACAAAATGCAGGAACAGACATGCGTGTAACGCCAGCGATCTCATTTAAGGAGATGGGATTTAGAAAATGCTTGAAGGAATAGTCGATGATGGTTTCAATAACCGAATTTTCTTCCTTGCTATTCATTGTGCCAGAAGCTATGGTCAGCACTTTTTGTTCTGTTGATACACTGATTTTCTGCAAACAGTTCAATAAGAGCAATACCCGTTCAATGCCTTGGGCATATTCCAGTTGTTTGATGAGCAAGGCGATCTCTTTAGCGAGGCCAGCTCGAAATTGAATACCTGTATTCTTGTCTGCCAATAACCGCGTCACATTTTTAATTTCTGGTAAGGATAAAAATCCTGCTCCCATAAAGTCTGTTAAAAAATGAATAACAATGGCACTTCCAATTGTTTTTACATTCGACTTTCTAAACCAGTGTGGTACGTTTGGATTGAGTAAAAACACATCCCCAGGTTGATATTCTCCAATATAATCGCCAATCAGTGCAGTACCATTTCCTTCCGTGATGAGAATTAATTCACATTCCAGGTGCTTGTGCCAGGCCGTTTCAAAATTTGGCGTGGTGTAAGTCCGACAAGCAAAAGAGTGATGCTCTTCAACATAAATTTTCTGAATTAATGTTTTCATTAAGCTGATTTTTTGCGTTATTCAACTGCTATTATCACCTAAAGTAGTGCTATTTAAGTGAATTATTGATCAGATAGCGTATTTTTTATCATAAATAACAGTTGAACGGGGTTCTTGTAATTCGGTAGATTTAAAATTCAACGAAACACACCAAATGTAATTGTATGAATGAAACTCTAATCACTGCGGATTATGGATACTAATACTTATGACGCAATTGTAGTGGGCTCTGGTATCAGCGGCGGCTGGGCAGCAAAAGAACTTTGTGAAAAAGGCTTAAAAGTATTGATGTTAGAGCGCGGTGGCCCTTATGATCATATTAAAGATTATAAGACTGCCCATAAAAAGCCTTGGGAAATGGAACATCGAGGTCGTACTACCCAAGAACAGAAAAGGAATTATCCGGTGATCCATCGCGGTTGGGCGGCATCTGAAGCGGTTATGGACGGCTGGGCAAATGAACAGGATTGCCCTTACACCGAGACCAAACCTTTCACCTGGTGGCGCAGTTACCGAATGGGTGGCCGTTCCATATTATGGGGCAGACAGTCTTACCGTTGGAGTCAGATGGATTTTGAAGCCAATGAAAAAGATAACGTCGCGATTCCCTGGCCCATCGGTTATGATGACCTCGCACCATGGTATGATCATGTAGAGAAATTTGCCGGAATCAGCGGCTCCATTGAAGGCCTTGCTCAATTGCCTGATGGTCAGTTTTTGCCACCCATGGAACTGAATTGTGTGGAAAAGGACATGGCGCAAAGAATAAAAAAAGAATACCAGGAGAAAAGACATTTAATCATTGGGAGGGTGGCCAACCTGACCGCAGCAATTCCCGGAAGAACCAAATGCCAGTTTAGAAACCGATGTTGGGAAGGATGTCCATTTGGCGGATATTTTAGTACCCAATCTTCCACGTTACCTGCAGCCATGAAAACCGGAAACTTAACTGTACGTCCTTATTCTTTAGTAAAGGAGGTTTTGTACGATAAGGATTCTAAAAAAGCAACAGGGGTGGAGGTGCTGGATACAGAAACAAACCAAACCCAGGAGTTTAAAAGCAAAATTGTTTTTCTATGTGCGTCGACCTTAAATACGGCCTGGATTCTGATGAATTCCGCTACGGATGTTTGGCCTGATGGCTTAGGAAGTAGCAGTGGCGAATTGGGACACAATATCATGGACCACCACTACAACATTGGCGCTTCCGGAACAGTAGAAGGTTTTGAAGATAAATATGTTTATGGTAGGAGAGCCAACGGGTTCTACATTCCAAGGTTTGTGAATTTAGGCGGCGATAAAAGAGATTACTTACGCGGTTTTGGATATCAGGGTGGCGCAAGCAGACAAGGATGGAGCGGTGATGTTGCCGAACTGAATATTGGTGGAGAATTTAAAGATAAGATGACCGAACCGGGTAAATGGACAATTGGAGCCACAGGCTTTGGGGAAATCCTTCCTTACCACGAAAATAAAGTCACGCTGGATAAAGTAGTGAAAGACAAATGGGGACTCCCGGTTTTAAATATGGATGCGGAAATGAAAGAGAATGAGCTGAAAATGCGCAAAGATATGAAAGAAGAGATGCGGGCGATGTTGGAAGCAACAGGTGTGAAAAATATAAGTACCTATGACGGAGGTCATGCCCTGGGGCATGGGATTCATGAGATGGGAACCGCAAGAATGGGTAAAGATCCTAAAACCTCTGTTTTGAACAAATGGAATCAGGTGTGGGATTGTATGAATGTATTTGTCACTGATGGTGCTTGCATGACTTCTTCCGCTTGTCAGAATCCTTCCTTAACTTATATGGCTTTAACGGCAAGAGCAGTCGATTATGCCGTAAATGAACTAAAGAAAAACAACATCTAAGCTTAAACTTTATAGACCTTAACCCCATAAAACCATGAAAAAAATAGTCCTTTTCCTCTGCTTTCTTTCCGCTTCGCTACTCATCCGAGCCGCAAGCCCTCAATCTAAAAAGCCAGCTATCCTGGTGTTTTCTAAAACGCAGGGATTTAGACATAGTGCAATAGGTGTTGGAAAGCTTGCCATAATGAAGTTAGGAAAGGAAAACGGCTTCCTCGTAGATACCACTGAAAATGCAGCTTATTTTACCCCAGAGGTATTAAAGAAGTACGCCGCAGTGGTTTTCTTATCTACTACCGGTAATATATTGGATGCTGCTCAAAAAGCAAGTTTTGAAAAGTATATCCAGTCTGGCGGTGGATTTGTTGGCGTTCATGCGGCAACAGATACAGAGTATGGTTGGCCTTGGTATGGAAATCTGGTAGGCGCTTATTTTGTTAGTCACCCGGCACAGCAGGAAGCTACACTAAATGTCGTAGACCGCGGTAATATCTCTACAAAACACCTCCCGGAAGTTTGGAAACGTAAAGATGAATGGTACAATTTCAAAAATATCAATAAAGATCTTAAGGTCCTGATTACCATTGATGAGAAATCTTATACTGGTGGTATTAACGGGGATTTTCATCCCATGGCATGGTATCACAATTATGATGGAGGAAGGTCCTGGTATACCGAATTGGGGCATACAGAAGCATCCTATACGGATGAGAATTATCTTAAACATTTATTGGGCGGTATTCAATATGCCATCCATAAGAAATAACTAAAAATGAGCACAAACGAATTTTCAAGACGACATTTTTTAAAGCAAACCATGATGTTATCGGCTGTGGCAGCGCTAAGTCCTGGCATACTCATGGGAATGAATAAGGGTGATATTAAATTTGCCAATCCTAATGAAAGGGTAAATCTGGCTTGTATAGGAATAGGAAATCGAGGAGGCGAAATTATAGCAGATTTATATAAAACAGGACTCGTTAATATTGTTGCTTTATGTGACGTAGACATGGGCGCCGCTCAAACACTGGCTATTTTAAAGCAATTTCCTGATGTTCCTCGTTTTCAGGATTTCAGGAAGATGTTTGATAAAATGGGTAATCAGATAGATGCGGTTACAGTTGGGGTACCTGATTTTTCACATTTTCCAATCACCATGATGGCCATGGGTTTAGGAAAACATGTGTACGTTGAGAAACCAATGGCGCGTACTTTTAATGAAGTAGAATTGATGATGAAAGCAGCTAAGAAATACCCTAAGGTGGTTACGCAAATGGGTAACCAGGGGCATTCAGAAGCTAATTATTTTCAATTTAAAGCATGGAAGGAGGCAGGGCTCATTAAAGACGTGACCTCGATAACGGCCCATATGAATTCTCCAAGACGTTGGCATGGTTGGGATACAAAGATGAGCTCCTTCCCAGCTGCGGAGACCTTGCCAAGCTCCCTGGATTGGGATATTTGGCAAATGGCTACAACTGGACACAACTACAACAAGGATTTCGTTAACGGACAATGGCGTTGCTGGTTTGACTTTGGCATGGGGGCTCTTGGAGATTGGGGTGCACATATTCTGGACACTTCACACGAATTTCTTGACCTGGGTTTGCCCTACCAGATTAACCCGGTTTTAACTGGGCACAACGATTTATTTTATCCAACAGCGACTACCTTAACCTTCAAATTCCCAAAGAGAGGGGATATGCCAGCCTTGGACGTCAACTGGTACGATGGCATAAATAATTTACCACCAATTCCAAAAGGATATGGTGTCTCAGGTTTGGATCCGAATATCCCAGCACCAAGTACCGGAGCCATAGCGCCTGCAAAATTAAACCCGGGAAAGATCATCTACAGCAAAGAACTGACCTTTAAAGGAGGCTCTCATGGCAGTACATTGTCCATTATTCCAGCAGACAAAGCGATGGCTCTGGCAAGCTCATTGCCAGAGGTACCCTTAAGTCCTTCTAATCATTTTAAGAATTTTCTTCAGGCTTGTAAAGGAGAAGAGAAAACCAGGTCGCCATTTGCTATTGCCGGTCCGCTTAGTCAGGTCTTCTGTTTGGGGGTTCTCGCTCAGAAATTAAATACCAACCTTGAATTTGACCGGAAGAAAAAGGTCGTTACCAATCATAAAGTTGCGAATGCTTTACTGGTTGGCCCGCCACCACGCAAAGGCTGGGAGCAATATTACAAGGTATAACGAGGTTGCTTCTATATTCCTCTCATTTAAAAACCCAGCGATGTTAAGACCTGCTACAGGAAAACATCGCTGGGTTTCTTAAACTTTGATTAAAAATACGGAAGCCTATTCTTCTAAAGACTTAAAGGAAGTTCAGCTTTTCCTCTTCCATATCCAGGAATTTTAAATGTTTTCGTATGATTTCTTCATTGAGTGTTTTTTCCTCCAGGTTTTTCTGATGAAGCCATTCTCTTTGTTGATTGAGCAGGTCAAGATAGATCAGTTTACATTCTTCAGCCATCAATTCATTATCGGTAATGGCTGCATTTTGTTCCCATTTACGGGCAATTTGTTGTAAGGCAGGTTGCTGTTTTAATTGCGCAGCGTAATGGGCATTTAGATGAGATAAGGCATGTACTGCCAATTGCTTCTTGATGGTATGATAGGCCTCCTCTTCAGATAAGCTCTCGTCAAGGTTAGGGACTTGCAGTTTTCTAATTAGATAAGGTAAAGTTAAGCCTTGAACAACCAAGGTTAAAAGGATCACAATAAACGTAATGAAAAGGATCAGATTCCGCTGTGGAAATGGACTTCCATCTGATAAATGTACCGGAATGGATAATGCTGCCGCAAGGGAGACCACACCACGCATACCTGTCCAGCCAAGAATAAGGGGAACTTTATAACCAGGGTTTCTGGTATCCGCTACGGTGATGAAGTTCCGGGCAATGAGGGTAATCAGTACTGCCCCATAAGCCGATAGTATCCGGCCAACAATGAGTACAACTGTAATTAATACGCCATAACCAATTGCTGATGAGGTGCTGACGCCTTCAAGACCTGCCGTAATTTGTGGTAAGTCTAAACCAATCAACATAAACACCAATCCATTCAATACAAAGCAAAAGCTTTCCCAGACATTAACCCCACGTAATCTGGAAGTGCTGCTGAGAAAGAGATGCCTTTTGTTCGATAGCAATAAGCCACCACTCACCACCGCCAATACCCCAGAGCTATGAACCTCCTCCGCAGCGAGGTACATAATATATGGTGTTACGATAGTCAATATCACATCCATATTGGTGTCAGTGGGCAGATATTTATGTGCTTTCATGAAGATCCAGCCAACGAGCAAACCAATGCCTACGCCAGCAATTAACATCCAGCTGAAGCTCAACGCCGCCTCGTACCATACAAACTGTCCGGTGGCTACCGCGATCAAGGCGAAACGGAAAATAATGAGGGAGGAGGCGTCATTTAATAAACTCTCACCCTCTAATATGGATGACATTCGCTTCGGAACCTTCACAAATTTTAAGATGGCCCCGGCACTTACCGCATCTGGTGGCGATACGATTCCTCCCAATAAAAAGCCCAATACCAATGAAAATCCAGGAATAAAATGATTGGCCACAAAGGCGACCGACATGGCGGTAAGAAAGACAACCACAAAGGCGAAACTGGTAATAATGCGTCGCCATCGCCACAATTCTTTCCAGGAAATACCCCATGCCGCTTCATAAAGCAGGGGAGGTAAGAAGATCAGGAAAATAAGCTCCGGATCAATATGCATGGCAGGAATTCCCGGAATAAAGCTGATGATTAATCCAGCTATAACCAGAAGAACCGGGTAGGCGACTTTTATTTTGTTTGCCAACATGATCAGCAAAACAATCGCAATAATTAAACTCAGGTAAAAGGGAAAGTGCTCTAACATCAATTCGCGGTTATACCCTACAATTTAATCTGATTTTCGTTCAAATACAAGTGCGAAGATCTTTATAAATTATCATCAGCATCCCAGCATGAAATGCTTATGATAAATCATTTGGGTTATTTTCCGACTCTTTTTTGCAGATGCTCAGGATATCGCGCACCAACAATTTGTATTTGTTGAGCGGCCTGTTCTATTTGTTGTAAATCAGCACTGCTCAGAACCACTTCTGTAGCCCCGATGTTTTCTTCCAGGCGATGTAATTTCGTCGTTCCTGGAATGGGAACGATCCATGGTTTTTGTGCCCAAAGCCATGCCAATGCAATTTGTGCAGGTGTCGCATTTTTCTCTCCGGCAATGGTATTCATTAAATCTACCATCACCTGATTGGCCTTACGGGCTTCAGCAGAAAATCTTGGGACAATATTTCGGAAGTCAGTTTTGTCAAATTCTGTATTTTCATTGATCTTTCCGGTAAGGAAGCCTTTACCCAATGGACTGAATGGCACAAAGCCAATCCCCAACTCTGCTAATGCAGGCAGCAGTTCTTGTTCCGGTTCTCTCCACCAAAGGGAATATTCACTTTGTAACGCAGTAACCGGCTGTACCGCATGGGCGCTACGAATGCTTTGTACACTGGCTTCAGATAGGCCGAAATGTTTCACTTTACCTTCTTTAATCAATTCTTTTACCGTTTCGGCAACCACTTCCATGGGTACATTTGGATCTACACGATGCTGATAAAATAAGTCAATAGCGTCCACATTTAATCTTTTTAAAGAAGCTTCTGCAACGGCCCTGATTCTCCCCGGACTGCTATCCAATCCTTTTTTTGAATCACCATCTTTAAATCCAAATTTTGTAGCGATAACTACCTGATTCCGAAATGGGGCCAAGGCCTCGCCAAGGAGTTCTTCGTTGGTAAATGGCCCATAACATTCAGCCGTATCAAAAAAGGTAATGCCCTTTTCAACCGCTGCATGTAGCAAAGCCGTCATTTCTTTGATATCATGTGCAGGGCCGTAGCCAAAGCTCATGCCCATACAACCAAGCCCCATCTCAGATACCTGTAAGCCTTGAGTTCCTAAAGTTCTATTTTTCATAATAGCTATATTTTAATCCCTAAGTTTAAGAACCAAATTTATACAATCGAAAAGCCGGAGATTCATTTCCAGGGTCAAATCAGTAATCATGGTAAGAGATGCCGTAATCTGTATCACTGTTCGCCCATTAATTCTTCATTTTTGTCAGCCGGTCTGGACTTAATATGGTAATCGTACTTCCCGTTTTTTCAAGTAATCCTTCCGATTTAAAGTCTGATAGCGTTCGGCTTACAGTTTCTGAAGCCATGCAAGAAAGTGCAGACAAGTCTTCCCTGGTGACCTCAAAATTAGGCGCAAATTTCACATGTTTGTGGTATAGCCTCATTAAAACCTCAGCCATTCTTTTTCTGACAGAATGGTAGGCAAACTGAAGTAACTGCTCTTCTTTATCGCGATTGTCCTGAGCTAAAAGTTGTATGAATTCTTTAGCTATTCCCGGATGGCTGTTCAGGAGGGTTTCCATATGTTCTTTAGGAACCAGACAGATGGAACTATTCTCTAATGCCGAAGCCGTGTCAGGAAAAGGCTGATTGGACAACATAGAGTTGATTCCAAAGTAATTGCCGGCTAAGAAAATCCCGGTAATCAGCTCATGGCCATCTTCATCTGTTTTTACCGTTTTTACCGCCCCCGATAAAACGAAATAAAGTCCGGATCCCGGATCCCCTTCATAATAAATAACCTGCTTCTTTTTATAAAGCCTGCTTTTATAGTTTTTAAGGTTGTTCTGCAAGTCCGAAATATAGTCTTTGCCCGAATTGTTGTTATAAATGGATTTTATGGAGTCCATGAGTGCAAACTGCTGGAGCTCCCTTCTTCTAATTCGTCCCTCCACCGCTTTCAATAAATCAACCTCTTCAAAAGGTTTGATCAGATAGTCATCTGCACCCATCTCCATTCCCTTACGGAAATCAATCTGATCACGCTTTCCGGTTAAGAATATAAATGAGATTCCTGAGGTTTTTGGATTTCGGCTGAGTATAAGTAAAACGCCATAACCATCAAGATCTGGCATGTCAATGTTGCAGAGAATCACATCGGGTGTATGTTGAATGGCCAGATCAATTCCTTGACGCCCATTTTCCGCCTCAAAAACCGTGTAACTGGCCAATTCTAATATTTCAACAATACCTTTTCTAATGTCCTTGTTGTCTTCTATAACCACTATTTTTCTACTCATTGGATTAAATATAAAATGGTTGAATAAAAAGGGTGGGAGGATTACTACAAGTTACCAAAAATTTAGCGAAATAATGATATATATCACTTTTTAAACACGATTTACATCACTTCGGTTGCGGCAAAGGATGATTAACTTAGTTTGGATTTATAATCAATAAATATATTGATTAACATGAGGTTATTCAATTCAAATCGCCAGCAATTTTTGAAGGAAACCGGAAGTATATCCAGGTTTGCTGGGAAATTCTTTTCCTTAAGCCTAAAGCCAGGGCTGGATTTTAATGAATTGTTGCTGCAGTGTTACACGATAGGGTATAAATCACTTCCTCTGGTGGGTCTAACCGGTTTTATTATGGGACTGGTTCTCACTATGCAGCTCAGACCATCCTTATTGCTTTATGGTGTAGAATCGCAATTGCCAGTGATGGTTGGTGTGGCAGTGGTACGCGAGATTGGGCCCGTCATCACCGCATTGATTTTTGCTGGAAAAATAGCCAGCAGTATGGGGGCGGAGCTAGGCTCTATGAAAGTGACTGAACAGATAGATGCAATGGAGGTAAGCGGGATTAATCCTTTTAGATATTTGATCTATATCAGAATACTGGCAGCTACCCTAATGCTCCCTGTACTGACCATCCTTGGGGATGTCATTTCATTACTCGGCGCTTATATTGGGGTCAATATCAATTCGGTAACCAGCTTGAACTTATTCTTTACGCAGATATTTAGGAATCTGAGTATGGGCGATGTGATACCCGCAATGATCAAAACTTTTTTCTTTGGATTTGCCATTGGGCTTATTGGTTGTTACAAGGGGTTTAATTCCAATAAAGGAACTCAAGGGGTTGGAAGTGCTGCAAACTCCGCTGTGGTATTGTCATCCGTGCTGATTTTTGTGATTGATCTGCTGGCTGTACAGATTACGGATTTACTGGGGCTAAATTAAAGAGAATGGAAGCACAAAAACAGTTTGGGAATCGCAAAGTAACAGCAGATCCGGTAATTCAGATCCACCATTTATTCAAGAAATTTGGAGATCATATTGTTTTGAGTGATTTTGACCTTAAGCTTAAAAAGGAAGAGAACCTCGTGGTGCTGGGGAAGTCTGGTTCCGGGAAATCAGTGCTGGTGAAATGCATCGTAGGATTGATTAAACCAGATAGGGGGAAGATACAGGTATTGGGAGAGGATATTTTTAGATTGGAGGAAGATGAGCTGAACAAACTGAGGACAAAATTGGGTTTTCTTTTTCAAAGCAATGCGCTCTATGATTCCATGACCATCCGGGAAAACCTCAGGTTTCCATTACTTAAACATAGGTTTCCAATGTCAGAAGCGGAAATTGAAGCAAGAATAATTGAGGTGCTGGAGCATGTTGGCTTGAAACATACCATAGATATGATGCCCGCAGAACTATCCGGCGGTATGGCTAAACGCATTGCTTTGGCCCGGGCAATGGTGCTCAGACCTGAGGTCATCTTTTATGATGAACCAACCTCCGGACTGGATCCGGTAACCTCCAGAGAAATCGCGACACTGATTCTGGAGATGAAAGAAAAATACCACATTTCTGCGATTATAATTTCACATGATATGGCCTGTGTTAAAATTACGGCAGACCGAATCGTATTGCTGCTAGAAGGAAGGTGTTATGCGCAAGGAACCTATGAGGAACTGAAACATTCGAAAGATAGAAACATCACCCAATTTTTTAATTAGACATGGACAAGCTGGCGAAAAATAATGTTAAACTAGGTGCTTTTGTACTGGCCGGACTCATCGCGCTCCTGCTTACTTTTTATGGCATTGGAAAGAACAAAAGTATCTTTAACGCTAACTTTATGCTAAAAGTCCGGCTTTCCAATTCTAATGGTTTACTCAGCGGTAACAATGTGCTTTATTCAGGTATACAGGCCGGAACTGTGAAAAAAATCACCATTTTAAACGATACCACGATTGAGTTGACCTTATCTGTTGACCATAAGTTAAAGCCTTTCATTCATAAAAATGCCCTGGTTTCCATAGGAACCGAAGGGCTAATGGGAAATAAAGTGGTGCAAATTATTCCTGGGAAGGGAAAGGGATTACCTGTCGAAGATGGAGATCTGTTGCGTACCATCAAGAGTAAGAGTATGGACGATATGTTGCAAACCTTATCCAGAACAAATGAAAACATTGAGGATATTTCAGAAATGTTAAAGCAAATGGTTGTAGAAATTAATCAAAGTGCCATTCTTGGAATCATCAAAGATCAGCAAATAGGTAAAAGTTTAAAATCAACCCTGGATAATGTGAATGAAACGAGTGCCCAGGCTAAAGAACTGAGCCAGAATTTAAATCGGATGATTACCCAAGTGAAAAGAGGTAAAGGTGCAGCTGGACTACTCCTGACGGATACCAGTTTTGCAGCCAACTTAAACAAGACCATGCTTAAACTGAACTCCGCAAGTGATCATGCAAATAATATGACCATCCAGCTGGAAGAGCTGTCTAAAGACCTGAATAAGGATTTAAAACAAAGCCATGGTTTTCTGGATTTTTTAATCAGAGACTCTTTACTCATTCAGAAGTTAAATCGAAGTATGGATCATATTGAAAAAGGTACAGACGGATTTAACCAGGATATGGAAGCGTTGAAGCATAATTTTCTGCTCAGAGGCTATTTTAAAAAACTCGAGAAAGAAAAGAAAAAGCAAGCAGTTAAAGGTCAATAAAATCATTTTTCTTATGAAAACGGTGTTGATACTTACCGATTTATCCAAAAATGCTTTAAATGCCGCGGAAGCCGGCTTAATCCTTGCGATGCAAAATCAGGTCAATCTGCTGCTCTTTCATTCCTGTGTAAATCTTCCCATGGCTGCTTCCTATCCAGGGCTTTCCTGGATCAACGAGGAACACAATTGGTTGGATGAATCTGAAAAACAATTGAAAAGTCTGGCCAAACACCTCCAACGTTTTGGCGAGAGAATGTATCCTCATGAAGCACTTCCTACGATCCACTGTGAAGTAGGACAAGGGGACCTGAGGACAAACATTGCGGCCATGGTGAGTAAAAAACAAGTAGAACTGGTGGTTATGGGCGGACGCAGCGGAAGCCCAATAGAATGTCCTAAACCCATGCTGATTGTCGCACAAAAAAAGCCGATGAGAAAGCTGGACAAGCTTACTTTTGCGACTAACTTTAACGAAGAAGATCTTTCAGCCATTCAGTTGTTGCTGAAATATAGCGAATACTGTAATTTCCAACTGGATATTGTTCATGTAAAACCCGATGGAGATCAAGAACAGTCTTCAAATGAGCCTATTGCCAGTTTTATAAAGGAGCTGTCCGAAGAGCAGCATCCTGTGGTTAGGTTTACTGAGGTTGGGGGTAAGGATCTGATCCCTCGTTTGTATGCACACTGCAAAGAAACCGAAACAGATGTACTTGCCTTAACTTATGAGGAGGATTCCTCTTTTGTCAGGTTACTCAAAGAAGGCCTGGTTAACAAGTCCATCTCTAATCAGCAGCTTCCCTTACTGATACTTCCTAAAAGGTGATGTAAATCATCTTATTGCGTAATTACAATCACGATCACTGAGGAACACTTCGGTAAATTAGTGTTGTTAACTTAAAGATCACATTATGACAACTTTAGTAAAATCAAATGGTTTTCCGGCGCTGAAGTCAGCGATGGAAGATCTCTTTAGTTCTGATTTTTTTAGTAAGCCTTTTAAGGGGGCAGAGTTTCTTCCAGCAGTAAATATCCGCGATGAGGAAGATCGTTATGAAATGGAAATGTCTGTTCCCGGCTTCAAAAAAGGTGATTTCCAAATTACCTCAGAAGATGGGCTGCTCACCATTAGTGCAGAAACCAGCACCGAACATAAAGAGGAAAAAAAGAACTATACCCGTAAGGAATTTAGCAGTGCCTCTTTCAGTAGAAGTTTTATGTTGCCAGACAATATTAAAGAGGATAATGTAAAGGCAAGTTATAAAGATGGTCTGCTTACCATAAAACTCGAAAAAACGGTAAAAGGACTTAGCGGAAAAAAACAAATAAGTATTGAGTAAAATAATACCGACAGTGTTGGCTGTCGGTGTACCTAAATCCAAATCAATGGAAACGTTAACCAAATTACCTCCACGATTCCTGGAATATTATATTAATGTCAGGCGATGGAAAACGGAACTGGATTTTTTTAATACAGAAGTCGTTTTTCTAAACCGGTTAATGGAGGAGCACTTTTTACAATTGATAGCGGAAGACCGTATCCTGAAGTTAAAGCAGCTGGGTAATAAATTAGCCGTGTTAATGAAGGAAAAGCACCAGATAAAGGAGGTGCTGGATTTTCAATTGAAAGAAATTGAGTTACTCGCAGAAGGCCTGCTGAAAGAAAAAACAGCCATGTTGGAGGGAAAGCAGGCACACCTGGAGTATCAAATGATAGACCTGATCCATGAATATCGGGAAGTAAAAAGAGAACTGTATGTTTTTATGGAAGTGGTACTAGATGAACGCCGGTTATTAATTAATTAAAAACCATCATGACAGTGATTAAAAATGTACATCCACTGACTGCGGAAGTGTTATTCGATATCCTTAAAAAGGATTTCCCAGATTATATCAATACTCGGCTGAATGCAGAGCTTAATATTGATTTTGCCCATGTTTTTGATGAAATCACAGTTAAATTCCCAGAGGTTATTGCCGGGACGGTAATCGTAGTGACGGTAAACACGGAGGAAATTACGGTCTCAGATCAGGCAGATACCTCAGCATTTAATATCGATTTGCTGAAAAAAAACCTGATAGATTTTATCGAGCTAAAAGCTACGTAAAATGGCATTGATCTGGTCAGGGGAAAAACGGCGTCGCATTCAGCTCTACACATTTAACGGCATATAAATATAGGGCGGCAGACCAGGATTGCCAGTCTTGTCCCATAGGTTGTCCATTTTGTGCCTTGTACCATTCATTGAAACCATATTTTAGTTCCTTATTGTGTGAGGTCGTAATCAGCTCGGTAAGCGTGAATAGTTTTTCTTTTGCTAACTTATATTTTCCGGCGGAAACCAGTGCAGCAATATGGAAAGCAGAGATAAAAGGCCAAATACCTCCGTTATGATAGTCGCCGGGTTTGTTATAATGCGCATAGCGGCTGATCCAATCTGGATCATCGGGCTGGATAAATGGAAAAAAATTAGGAGCCAGATCTACCGCTAAGTCTCCATCTGCCTGCATTTTTTTACAGGCAGATTCTATCCAGGATACCATGTTTTCAGCTCTGGTAGGGGAAGCCAGTCCAGATAATATCGCCAGACTATTCCCTAAAAGGTCAAACCTTTCGCTGTTGTATATTTTGTAGGACCAAAAGGCATAATAAGGTTTGGCTTTGACAACCATCCCTTCATGAAGGTGATGCGGGTTTTCCCCTTTAGTAATGGTAAAGTGTTGCATCGCTTGCTTCAACAGGTCTGCATGCTCATGGTGATTTAACATTCGGAGATAACTATAGGCAAGGGTGTTCACATAGAGTCCAAAACCGAGCACCCATTGTTCATCCCGCCAATCGCTGGTTGGTTGCTGTGCAATGAGGTAGTCGTCTGATGGACTTTGGTATTCCATCCAGGTTAATGCCCTTTGAACGGCAGCCTCTAGAAAAAAATGTTCTCCACTGAATTTCCTGAAAATCCCTGTCGCCAATAAGAACAGGGGAGTGGTATCACTTGCACCGCGGTTTTCCGGATCATGAACCATGGAAGGAATATGCCCGTTCTTGGATTGATTTACGGCTAGTGTTTCCAGTGTTTTTCTAACTGTTGCAATCAATTCCTTATTGTCGGAAACCAAAATCCCCAATACAGAAAGCATTAAATCCCTGGTATACGGTTCTGGGTATCCCCATGCTGCGGTACGTGGAAGGCCATGATATGGGCCTTTCGAATTATGTACCAGTACTTCTATTGCAGCCTGTCTTGCATTGTCTATTGTTTTCCAATCCTCGGTTTTCATAATCACTCGGGTTAAAATATATTTAATCTTTCTCCTACAATTTGGATGAATCTGGCGGCAACCTTGCGGTAATCAAACTGGGCAATCACTCTTTGTCGGCCTGCAATTCCCATCTGCTGTCGGAGTTCCGGGGATGCCATCAAACGGATCAGGCTGTCTTTAATGTCATCAACACTCGCCCGATAATCCACAGTTCTGGGTTCATCAAAAGTTACCTTATGATTTTCTTCATAACCGGATTCATGCCCAAGCATCACTTCATTGACCACAATTTTCTGGCTCACATTTGCTAAAAGAGCGGTTTCTCCATGGACTAAAGTATCCAACATGCCCATTGCATTGATGCCAATGACTGGCTTTCCGCAGGCGCCAGCCTCTATTTGAGGCATCCCAAATCCCTCCAAACGGGATGGAGCAGCATAAATATCACAGGCGCTAATGAGGTAGGGGATAAACTGTCTGGAAATGATACAGGTATGAAAAGATACATGTTTGCTGATGCCTAATAGCTTTGAAAGCTCCAGGTCGGAATTGGTTTGAACTGCCGTCCTCAATTGTGGCCAGACCTTGCAGATATATTTCCATTCAGGTAGTTGATCTCCGGCAGCAGCTAAGGCTTCCATCACTTCCCTTCCTCCTTTAGAGGCCGCATCACCACCGATGGTTAAAATCATTTGCTGTTCTGGCTCAACGCCCAAAGCGGCTCGGACCGCAAGGATTTTAGGATCGTTTTTTGAATAGGGCTTAAAAGTATCTGTGTCGCAGCCAACCGGAAGTACTTCAATATGATCTCCTTTGATGCCATCACGAACATACATTTCTTTCACCCAGTTGGAGGTCACCAGAATGAGGGGCAAACTATTCAGCACGTCCTGATAGTTGCCAATATAGCCGTCAGCTACCAGCCAGGGGACTGCTTTTATGCCGAACTTCTGCGGATGTAGAACCAATTGTGGCGTATGTCCCCAGTACCCGGTTCCGACCACAATATCCGGTTGGAACCATTTGTAGTACCATTCTTTTTCCAATGTGGATTCCAAATGCACGGCATGGGCATCAATACCATTGGCAAGCAGGCCCTTGTAAAGTAAATCTCCCTGGGTCGCCAGTCCTCCCGGACTGGGGGGATAATCATATAATACCAGTACTTTCATGATTTATATTGCTTTTAAGCCAATCAATTGCTGCATCTTTCGTGCTGAATATCCAAAATGCCTCTGCCTTCGGACAGCATTTTACTTCCCAGCTATCTCGCTGGAATCCATAGATATCGATCAGGATGTTTTCTTTCTGTTGCCAAAGTTTATTGGGTAAATTAAAGTAGAGGTCTGCCTGTTTTTGGGCTTTAGGGCAATACATCCTGTTTCCATCTTCATACGCAAAAATTAAAAGTTCATCACAACGCAATTTATTTTCTAACCACAGGTGAATGATTGTTTTGCCTATTTCCTCATGTCTTAAATGCCGGGTATATTCGCCTAAAGGGCTATGCGTGATGATGATGTCGTAAGTGTGAGCCGGAAGTGTTTTCAAAACCAGGTCGGATAGCTGGTTTAAGTTTTGTGGACTTTGCATTGGGCCGTCATCAAGATCAGCCATTACTCCTTGAGCATTTAAAAACCGGATTGCTTTTTGAAATTTTGGCGCTCGGTCAGGATCATTTTTTCTGCATAAGGAGAGAATGAATGGCTCCCAATCCGGGTGGCTTAATAAAGTCCCCCCCGCCCATAAAGTCTCATCATCCGGGTGCGCAACAATGACCGCAATTTTCTTTTTATCCATCATACCTTTCTTAAAAGCTAGTTTATTCCTACAGAACCACTAAACTTCATAGCTACATTTTTATTTAAATACAAGCCGGAGTTTTTCCAGGGATTAACCTTAAAATTAGCTAAATATGAGCTACTATAAGTGACAGGCATCACGCAGTAGGGTGATACCTGTCACTAGGAAATGGTTTTGAAAATCAGCTTGTTAGTTTCTTTCTAATCCGACTGAGGCTTTCTGCTTTCATGCCAAGAAATGAAGCGATATAAGAAACCGGAACATGGTGTAAAATTCCGGGATAGTCCGCCATCAGCTTTCGATACCGTTGCTCCGCAGATAGGGTGGCCAATTCAAGAGACCGGCTTTCATTATAGGTGATGCATTGCTGAAAGATCTCAATACTGAAATCTTTCATCGCTAAGCTTTTTGCAGTTAGGCTATCCAGATCAGCCTTTGTAATTCGCAACAATTCACATTCGGTAATGGTCTCTACCTGCTCATTTGACGGAGTTTCTTTTACAAAATTGAAATAGGAGGTCAAAAATCCCGGCGGACAATTAATATGCGTTGTAATCTCGTCGCCATTTTCCTGATAATGGAATAAACGGAGGAAGCCTGAATTAATGTAATAAAGGTATTTAGGTACTTTTCCTGATTCCTCAATGATGCGGTTTTTTGGGAATAGTACCGGCTCAAAATACTGCGCAATCAAATCGACATCCTCTTTAGACAGCTGATGCCTGGTTTTGATAAAATCAATTAATTTCTGTTGCAGCATACCTTAAATTGTTTGTTGGGTGATTCAAAATTACAATAACTATTTTAATAGCGCAGGATGGGCCATCAAATAGGCCAATGCTTCCCTCACTGCTTTCTCAGGGGATTTTGGATTAAAGCCCAACTCCTTTTGGGCTTTGCTGATGTCGAAATTCTGTTGTAAACCAGAAAACATGGCAATATCCTTCCTGGTCAATAGCGGCGGTTTAGCACTCATTTTTGCAGAAAGCTCCATTATTCCGGCAATAGCAAACAAGACAAATTTAGGAACTGCACCCGGGACTTTAATTTCTAAAGCCGGATAGGCGTTTTGGGCAAGTTTAGTGGTTGCCGTTATGGACATACATTCGGGATTGGCCAGGATATAACGCTCCCCATTTCTTCCTTTTTCTGCCGCCAGCCAACATCCTTCAGCCACATCTTTTACATCAATCCAATTGAGGGTAATTTTCGTGTCTACCGGAATTTGCTTATTCAGGATTAACTTAAGTATGTTGTAGGATACATTAAGTGGCAAAAATGCTGCGCCTCCAATCATTGCAGATGGTAGGATGGAAACCAGTTCTATACCCAATTCTTTAGCCAGCTGAAAGGCTAGTTTTTCACCGTCATTTTTAGAATTGTAATACATGTCCCTTCGATCAGTGTTGTAGCCATAGCTTTCTTTGGTTGGTAGTTTTCTGTAGTCCAATGAAGCAATTGAACTGACATACACGATGCGTTTTACACCAGCTTCAGCAGCAGCCTCAATGGTAAGTTTTGTCCCCTCCATATTGACCTCATAAATTTCCTTTTTTGGATCTTTTGCCCAAAGCTTGAAAGAGGCAGCTACCGCATAAAAAGTTTCTACGCCTTGCAAGGCTTTAACAAAAGAGGCCTTGTCGGTAATATCCGCCTGAACCACCTCGCAATCCAGTCCCGAAAAACAGGCTTTGTTGTTAATGTCGCGTACGGATGCCCGCACTGGAATTCCTTGACTAATCAGAAACCTAACCAGATTATTTCCTAAATGTCCGTTTGCTCCGGAAACCATCGCCAATTTATTTTGTGTCATCTTGTTTTATATTTATTGTGGACACAAAGTTCCAATACGTGGTTCCAAAAGCACTTGACTTTTGTTAGTTAATGGTTTTAAATAAGCTTGGATTAAGCTTTATATGCGTTAATATGGGATTCTAATTTTAGAGGTTTTATTACTGTGCTACCAGGAGGTTGCTAGGGCCATGACTGGCCAAATTGCCTTAACAACCAGGGCTCAAGTAAGTACTAATCAATTAGATTTGTACTCCTGATTTTAATGTTAATACAGAGAAAACGTGTCGTATCTTATTATTAAACAGTATCTTGTTGTTTGTCTTACACACACAAATTAACCTCTTAATCATGGCAATATGCAGCGTAGGCCCTTATGGGCACCCCTCAGGGAAGATAGGTAACGTAGTTTTCTATATGTTAAATGGGCAACCGGTATGCCGAATGAATGGTAAGCCGGGAAAACCAAGTATAAAACAATTGGGAAATCGCCAGGCAATGGCAGTGACCATGGATCTTGTGGCTCCTATGGCCGATTTTATCAATGTCAGCTTTAAACAGGAAGCTGAAGGAACAGTTAAAAACCCGCACAACCTGGCCGTCTCTTATAATAAAAAAGAGGCTTTAATTGGGGAATATCCTAATATTAAAGTGGACTATAGTAAAGTCATCCTGAGTCGTGGTGATCTGGAAATGGTAAGTGATTTGAAAATCAGCAAAGGGGAGGACGGGATCAATTTAAGCTGGAATACTGATATTTCTGAAAACGGTTCCTACGATGACCTGCTGATGGTACTGGTTAACCATCCCACAAAAAAGAGAGCTAGTAGCTATTTAAATGCGGCTAAAAGAGCAGATGGCAGCTGTTTTATCCCAATTTCAGAGGAGTGGATGATGAGGGAGCAGATGGAAATCTATGTGAGCTTAAAGTCTTCAAATGAAAAGTCAATCTCTGATAGTGTGTATGCTGGAAACCTGAATGGCGTTCCGGAAAGCCAGGCAGACAAAGTAGAAAAAGCGAAATATACGGCCACTAAAGCACGTTTTGACCAGGTTTCTGCCGCTTACTATAGACAAAGAATGGATGATGAGGAAAATATTGTCGAACGGAAGGCTTTCCGGCATCTGGAAAGAGAGTTTCAGGTGTTAAAGGAAAAACTAAAACACCTGCCGGGAAAACCCTCCTGATCTATCTATAGGTTCAGAAAAAATTCTTCTTAAAAAGTTAGGATAAGGCTTGCCAACAGCAAGTTATTGGAAGTGTTTTGTCGAATTCTTTTGAAAAAAAAACATAAATAATAGATAAAGAGGGCTTTTTTCTTCTTATTTGGATGGCCGTATTGTTGTTTCTAGAATTTTAAAGCTAATTTTCGGAAATAACGACTACATCAAATGACTAAATACCTATTGTTCTTCCTGCTTTCTACTTTTTCTTTTGCGGCAGTAGCCCAAGACCTCTCGATTCCTACAGTTGACAGTGTTAAAAAGTACCTGGATAGCAGCCTCGTTATTATTGAGAAAAACGCCTTAAACCGGCAAAAGGTTGATTGGAAGGAACTCAAGAAAACAGTTTATAAAAAAACGGCAGGAGCAAAGACCTATGAAGATATCCTTCCGGTGTACAGCTACATCTTTGAACAGATTGATGATCATCATGGCAGTTTAAAATTCAAACAAAAAAACTATGGATGGGCTGGAAATGACCAACCAAAGGTAAATAACACCATCAAAGCGGCGACTAAAAAATACAGTAGTGTCCGTGGGGAAAGAATTGGCGATGACATCGGGTATATTCTCATTCCTGGAAACAGTGATTTCAGAAACCAACACCTGGATTCTATTAGTCGCAGTATTAAGCAAGCCATTGCAAAAATCCATGATCAGAAGATTAAGGGTTGGATCATTGATTTACGGGTCAATACCGGTGGTAATATGTATCCCATGATTGCGGGTTTAACGGATTTCCTGGGAGAAGGAAAAGTTGGTGGATTTATGACTTCTGATCATCAGTCCGACGGTAATTGGATCATTAAAGATGGGTTGTTTTATGTGGATTCTATCAATGTAACCGCAGTGAAATATGAAGGATATCCCATTAAAAAAGAAATTCCAATAGCCGTTTTAATTAGTGGTTATACCGCCAGTTCGGGAGAAATGACAGCAATAACCACCATTGGCAGGAAAAATTCAATTCTGATTGGAGAACATAGTGCCGGTTATACAACCTCCAATCTTGGTTTTAAATTAAATGGATATTCCGGACTCAATTTAGCGGTGGATTATGCCACTGATAGAAATGGGAAAATCTATCCTAAAAATATTATTCCTAACCTTTCGGTCAATGATGGCGATAATTTCGAGGAGTTAAAGAACGATGAAAAGGTTAAGAAAGCTGTTTCCTGGCTCAAAAAGACAGCCAAATAAGCGGCTTATTCATCATGGAAAGAGCTCCTGCATCTTAATGCTGGGGCTTTTTTTCGGTCTTCTTTTATCCGAATATGGGAAGAAGCTTAACAAAAGGTTAATGTATCGGTAAAGCCGGGCGTCGTTTAACCGAGTACTTTCGCAGCTAAATGAATCCATGATTCCTTTTTAACCCATCATAGCAATGAAAAGAAGAGATTTTGTGAAAAGCACGGCTTTTACAGCATTAGGAGCCAGCTTCCTTGCACCTTTACAATCTATAGCAGCCGATGCTGAAACGCATTTCGAAGGGGAAGATCTTTCCCCGGTAACCGCCATAAAAGATGATTATCCTTTGCATTTTGTAGCCATTGGAGATTGGGGGCGGACAGGTGCGGATCATCAGATTCAGGTGGCCAGGCAAATGGGTAAATGGACTACGGAACATCCCAATGATTTTATCCTTTCTTTAGGTGATAATTTCTACCCGAAAGGAGTGGTCAGTGAAAATGACCCCTTGTGGCATTATTCATTTGAGAACATCTATACCGACTTTTCATTGCAGGACGATTGGTATCCGATATTAGGTAATCACGATTACCAGAGTGATCCAGATGCGCAGGTTCGATACAGTAAAGTGAGCAGGAGGTGGAATATGCCTTCAAGATACTATTCCAAAGAACTGGACCTGGGAGGAAAGAATGGCGATAAAGTCTTGATGATTTTCATTGACACTTGTCCTTTGATACCAGAGTTTCACAACAATCCAAAATATGCACCTTGGGTAGACGATCAACAACCTGAAAAGCAATTGGCCTGGATAGCGGAAACCTTAAAAAATGCAGGGCCTCAGGTCAAATGGAAAATGGTGATCGGCCACCATCCAATCTATACGGTCGGGCCAAGGATCAAAAATTATGATACCCTGGCGGTGAGGAAAGTTCTTGAAGACATTTTCGAGCGTCATCAGGTGGATGTCTATTTGTCCGGGCACGACCATTCTTTACAACATTTAAAACCAACAGGTTTTACACATCAATTCATTTCTGGTGCAGGCTCTGAAGTTACTCCCGTTTCTTCTGGGATAGCCTACAGCAAGTTTGAAGCCGCAGAACATGGGTTTATGTACTTTTCAATGGATAAGAACCGCCTCAATGCAAAAGTCATCCATCATTCTGGAAAAGTAATCTATGAAACAACACTACAGAAGTCTTAATTAGCCGCAGGGATAGGTCATGAAGATTTAAACAGAGATTTGGTAATGTCCGGAAATAGATGGAAATTACTTCAAAGATTCAATCTTTAATCCTAAAACACATTTGAATATGAAAAAAGTAACCGGCCTTGGTGGCGTATTTTTTAAATGCGATGATCCGAAAGCTATGAATGAATGGTATGCGAAAAATCTTGGATTACCGACCACTGATTACGGGGCAACATTTGAGTGGAGGCATGCAGATAATCCAGCGAAAAAGGGATCTTCAGCATGGTGTACTTTTCCCAAGGATACCGAATATTTTAAGCCCTCAACTAAGCCATTTATGATTAATTACCGTGTGGAAGATATCGAGGCGTTGGTAGCTGAACTAAAAAAAGATAACGTGACCATTATTGATGAAGTTGTGGATTCTGAATACGGTAAATTTGTTCATATTCTCGATCCGGAAGGCAATGTCATAGAGCTTTGGGAAGCAGCTGATGAATTCGACTCAAACCTGGAAGGGTAATCCTGAAGGCCCGGTTTTCTCATTTCATCACTTGATTTAAACAATTATTTGGAAGTTCTCGTATAATATATACATTTGCATAACTGATTATGTAATTAGCTTTGTGTATGGAGTTGTTTGAGAAAACCGGGAAAATGGCCTTGGGAAGCCGATTAAGATTGTTGACTGCAAAAGTTACTGAAGACGCGGCCAGGATTTATGAATTGTACAATGTAGAATTCTCGCCAAAGTGGTTCCCGGCATTTTTTGTACTCTCAGAAGAGGGAGAGAAGACCATTACCGAAATCGCCAATGAAATCGGACATTCACAGCCATCTGTGAGCAAAATCATTCAGGAAATGACCGCCGCCGGACTGGTTCAGGAAAATAAAGAATCCTCTGATAAACGAAGAAATGTGGTTGGATTAACCTCAAAAGGAATCGAGATCTCTGAACAAATCAAAGTGCAATGCCTGGATGTAGATGTGGCGATTGATCAGATCATTTCAGAAGCCAGACACAACCTTTGGGAAGCGCTCGCTGAATGGGAATTCTTACTGGAGCAAAAATCATTGTTCAGACGAGTTCAGGAGCAGAAAAAACTGCGGGAAAGTAAGGATGTGCAGATCGTTCCTTATGAAGAAAAATACCAATCGGCCTTTAGAGCCCTTAATGAAGAATGGATTTCTACTTATTTTAAAATGGAAGCGGCGGATTATAAAGCCCTGGACAATCCCAAAGAATATATTCTCGACAAAGGAGGGAAGATATTTGTAGCCCTGTATAACGATGAGCCAGTAGGTGTTTGCTCCTTAATTAAAATGAATGATCCGGAGTACGACTATGAGCTGGCAAAAATGGCAGTTTCTCCAAAAATACAGGGTAAAAGCATTGGCTGGTTACTTGGGCAAGCAGTCGTGAATGCAGCCAGAGATTTGGGCGCTTCCAGCATTTACCTGGAAAGTAATACCTCATTAAAGCCGGCAATCAATCTTTATCAGAAGTTAGGATTTAAAAAAGTAGTAGGCAGATCAACTCCATATGAACGCTGTAATATCCAGATGGAACTCCTTTTAAATTCAGCAGGTATTTAATCCTTGACTGATAATATAATGAATACTGGGAAAGCGTTTCTTTAATATCAATACATCAAGATATCTTGACTAAAATTAAGTCTGAACTATCCAGAGGATAAGGATAGCTTTTTATCATAAACTTTAGTTATTTTAATCCAGGACTAAAATAACTAAAGTTTAAGGTTGCTAGTGATGCAAATCAAACCGGTCCAGGTTCATCACTTTATTCCAGGCGGCCACAAAGTCTTTTACAAATTTGCCCTGCGCATCAGTGCTGCCATAGACTTCGGCAACAGCTCTCAATTCAGAGTTAGAACCAAATACCAGGTCTGCACGAGTAGCCGTATATTTTAACTGCTGACTAACGCGGTCGCGTCCTTCATAAACTTCTTTGTTGTCTTCAGAAACAGACTTCCAAACCGTATTCATCTCTAGTAAATTAAGGAAGAAATCGTTCGTAAGCTGACCTGTTTTTGAACTGAATATTCCATGTTTGGAGCCATCAAAATTAGCGTTCAAAGCACGCATGCCGCCAACTAACACTGTTAATTCAGGTACGGTGAGTGTCAACAAATTCGCTTTATCAACCAAAAGTTCTTCCGTGGAAACCGGAATTTTAGATCTGCGGTAGTTACGGAAACCATCAGCAAGGGGCTCCAGGTAACCGAATGACTCCACATCAGTTTGTTCCTGTGAAGCATCCATGCGTCCAGCAGTAAAAGGAACGTTGATGGCGTGTCCAGCAGCTGCAGATGCTTTTTCAACAGCAGCACAACCGGCTAAAACAATTAAATCTGCCAGGGAAACCTTTTTACCATTCGCCTGTGCAGCGTTAAATTCTTTTTGAATACCTTCCAGTACGCTCAGTACCTTTTGTAATTGTGCAGGTTGATTCACTTCCCAGTCTTTTTGTGGTGCAAGACGAATGCGTGCACCATTGGCACCACCTCGCTTATCAGAACCACGGAAAGTAGCAGCGGAAGCCCATGCGGTAGAAACCAGCTCAGCAATGCTTAAGCCTGATGCCAAGACCTTTGCTTTCAAAACGGAAACATCATTAGAAACGATCAATGGGTGGTCTAAGGTTGGAATAGGATCTTGCCATAGCAACTCTTCCTGTGGTACTTCCGGACCCAGATAGCGTTCTTTTGGCCCCATATCACGGTGTGTTAACTTATACCAGGCACGTGCAAAAGCATCAGCAAACTGGTCAGGGTTTTCAAAGAAACGGCGGGATATCTTCTCATAAACGGGATCAAACCTTAAGGCAAGATCGGTCGTTAGCATGGTTGGTAAATGTTTTTTCGCGGAATCAAAAGCATCCGGAATAATAGGCTCTGCCGATCTGGCAACCCATTGGTGGGCACCTGCAGGGCTTGTGGTCAATTCCCATTCAAAGCCAAACAGATTTTCAAAAAAGTTATTGCTCCATTGCGTTGGTGTTGTGGTCCAGATCACTTCCAGGCCACTGGTAATGGCATCAGGACCTTTGCCAGAACGGTAGCTGTTGCTCCAACCTAAGCCCTGCATTTCCATATCAACTGCTTCAGGCTCTTTGCCCACATGATCAGCAGGAGCCGCACCATGGGTCTTACCAAAGCTATGACCACCGGCAATTAAAGCCACAGTTTCCTCATCGTCCATGGCCATTCGGCCGAAAGTATCTCGTATATCTTTAGCCGAAGCGACAGGATTAGGATCGCCATCCGGACCTTCTGGATTTACATATATTAAGCCCATCTGCACAGCCGCAAGTGGTTTTTCCAGTTTGCGGGAATGGGTTTTATCGGAGTCATCGTCAGATACTAAGACACCATGGTTCTCTTCCACACCAGGAGAGCCATCTGCATAACGCAGGTCGCCACCCAGCCACTTGGTTTCCGAGCCCCAGTATACAGACTCATCCGGTTCCCATAGATCCTCCCGACCGCCAGCATAACCAAAGGTCTTAAAGCCCATGGATTCCAGAGCCACATTACCCGTAAGAATCATCAAATCTGCCCAGGAGATATTGCGGCCATATTTTTGTTTAATGGGCCAAAGCAATCTGCGGGCCTTATCCAGACTCACATTATCCGGCCAACTGTTCAGTGGTGCAAAACGTTGCAATGCTGCACCGGCACCACCACGACCATCGCCTACACGATAGGTACCAGCACTGTGCCATGCCATACGGATGAACAGACCACCATAATGGCCAAAGTCTGCCGGCCACCAGTCTTGAGAATCCGTCATTAGTGCATGAAGGTCTTTTTTAACCGCAGCAAGGTCCAGGCTGTTGAAAGCTGTTGCATAGTTGAAATCTTCCTCCATCGGATTTGATAAAGGGGAGTGCTGACGCAGAATACTCAACTTTAACTGGTTGGGCCACCAATCGTGATTCCTGGTACCACCACCGCCAACATTGTGCTTCATACTGCCATTATGAAACGGACATTTACTGATGTCATTTGATTCTTTTTCCATATTTAATATTTTATATGTTGAATTCTTGCTTTCCCACGCTATCCTAATGCTTTATAAAAATAGCAGATTAGTTGAAACTATCAAATCAAATAATTAGATGTTAGCGAGTTAGTGCCTCTTGTGGTATTAAATAATAGAATTGGAAGGGATATTGTTTTAATTATGTTGAATTCCCTGAGGCCAGATTTTCACTGTAGTGTAGGATGAGGTTGATATAGTTGAGGATCAGTGATTTTGAAATGAAACAGGAGAACTGTAAATTACCTAAAAAATTAGTTATGAAAAAGGTAAATCTACTCTTTCTGGTATGCATAGTTGCCAATACGGCCTTTTCACAGTCGGGGATAGACAGCGCATTGTATAAAAAAAATTGACCAGATGTTTCGCGAAGACCAAAAATGGAGGGTAGCGTATCGTAATACAAAAGGGAAATCAGAGTATACTGAGGAGGTCATCAATAAAAACTGGACGACAACAGATAGCTTAAATATGGCCGAAGCAAAGCGAATCATCAATAAGCACGGCTATCCAGGATATGCGCTGGTAGGGGAAAGGGGGAGTGGACGATTCTGGGCAATCATTCAACATTGTGATGATGATTTGGCGTTTCAGGAAAAAGTACTGAAGCTCATGAAGGTGGCTGTACAAAAAAAGGAAATCCGTTGGTCTGGCTAGCTTAGCTGAATATTTAAAGTCGATGAACGATAGACTGTGATTTACTTTTTAGTGTGGATGAGGACCACACCATTTTTAGCTCTTTCTCCATAAGCCATAATTGCCTTTCCTCCTTTAAGAACTTCTATAGAGGATATATTATCTGAGTTGATATTGTTTATGCCATAGAATATTTCTACGCCATCAACAAAGTATAAAGGCTTGGATGCTCGTTTGATTAAGGGAGCAGATGTAGAAAGCGTTGGTTCCCCTTGTATGACTACCGCAGGGAGCTCTTGAACTTGTTCAATGCTGACCATTGCGGGCAGTGGTGTTTCTGCAGGAATTACTTTTGCTGCAATGGCCTTCTTTTTACCTAATGCGGAAGTTTTCTTCTGTTTGGCTGCTGAGGCTGTTTTCTGGTTAGTCGTTGTAGATGTGACGGCTGCCTTCTGTTTTTTAGGGGACGCTGTATTTGGTTTATTTTGACTATAGGTCCTGGTTGGCTCTTGTATAACCACTTCAGCCTCTGAAAATGCCCACAGGAAAATAGCCAATGCAGGTAATACAATAAATACGGCCATTTTATGGAACCAACTGGACGCAGGCCTTGCTAACATTTTAATCCGCTGTTGTGGGTAATGATAAAAAGAGCTGGAAATCGCGAATATCCGTGTGCCGATGTAATGGTTAACCAATACCGCGCGGTAACTGGCTAAAGAATTTCCATGCTGCAAAACGGCCTCGTCGGCTAAAAATTCATGATTTTGTCTAATGGCCTTCAGGTACACCCAGGCAAGGGGATTGAACCATTGTAAGGTACAAAACAGTTGTGCGAGTAGTAAATCTGCCCAATGGTGCTGTTTAACATGCGCCAGTTCATGTCGCAGTATCATTTTCTTTTCTGTATCAGAAAGTTCTTCAGAAGTATCGAAAAAGATGTAATTGAATACAGAAAAGGAAGATTTAAATTCAGGTGTACTTACGAGCTTACAATCCTTAATAGAACGAAAGTTGGATCTGCTGATAACCTGTTTAATTTTAATCAAGCCCATTACCTGACGCGCCAGTAAAAAACAGGCAATGATGCCGTAGCCAATCAACGCATAATAGCCGAGAAAGTTTTCCTGGATTGCCAAGGGTTGCGATATAGCGGTGGAGTCCTGGCTTGCAAGCACCTGGAGCCTCAGCTCGTAAGTGTAGGTATAAAATGGGAGAAATATCGAGCAGATCAGTCCGACGATTAAAAAGTACCTATTGAAACGGAAAAAGGTCTGGTCCTTTAAAAAACACCAATAAACACCAAAAAATAAGACCACACAAAGTGTAGATTTGAATAGATAAAGCGCCAGACCTTCCATAATTATTTATTGTTTTTTTCTTTATTTAATTCTTCTTTAGTATCCTTAATCAGCAAGTCTAACTCCTCAATACTGTAGTTGTTTTCCCTTGCAAAAAAAGAAGCCATGGACGCAAATGAGTTGTTGAAGTAATTCTTGAGTAAACCAGATAATTGTGATTTAGAATAACCTTCTTTGCTGATCAAAGGCTTGTATATATTGGCTCTGCCTTGGCTAATGTGACTCACAAAACCTTTATTCTCCAGAATTGTCAATACCGTGGCTACTGTGGTTCGGGCGGGCTTCGCCTCCTCCAGTCGGTCTCTAATGTCTTGTACCGTACCTTGCTCCAGCTCCCACAGGGCCTGCATGATCTGTTCCTCAGCTTTTGTCAGCTGTGCATTTACCAATCCTTTCATCATTTAAATATATGACTAATTTTATAGACCACAAACTAATTACTTGATTTTAAACCTTACTTTCATCAATACCTGGCTCGGCCGAAGTTCATAACTAGAATAATAAGAGCCAATGCCGTTATACGCAGCAGCGATGTAGCGCTTGGTATTAAATATATTGTTGTATTCCAGGTTAAACTCCAGTTTTTTAAGGCGGTACCTAATTCCCGCATCTGCGAAATTCATCGCCCTTCCGCTACCGGTTACGGCACTGTTATAGCCATTTTCATACCTCAGACGGATGACGATTTCTTTGGAAGGGAACAGGTTAATTCCGCCAGACTGTGTGGCCGATTGGATAGGCGCAAAATCCCTGTCATCGTTTTTCAATATACTTTTAGTACTGCCATAACGTAGACCATAGTTGAAATCCGCCCATTCCCCTAACTTCCCATTGACTCTTAATCCTGCAGAATATTTTAGGTTGAGAAATCTGGTGAGCGAAGTCTGATTGAGCTGGGTGTTTTCCGAATTGTCGTACCCGGCATCAAGGCTCAGTTTTTGGATCAGGCCATTAAAGCCTTTGTCCAGGTTAAGCATGAAACTATGCCCATTAGCGGTATTTGGAATGTCCAGCGTTTTTCTCAATGTCAGGAAATCCTGAAATTCATTACCGTATAATAAGTTCATTTTTGAACGGTAATAAGTGCTGTAAAAAGAGGCAAAGACCATTTTAATTGGATGATTGTATCGGAATCCTATCCGGTAAGATTGCATACTTCGCTCGGGTAATTTTCCTTCATTTTGCACCAGATATCGGTACGACTGCATCACGTAGCCGGTATAACCATTTTCTGCACCCTCAATGTTTTGGGAGTAACCTGCATAGGCAGAGAATTGCCAGAGCAAGTTAAGCTGATAATTTGCCGATAAAGATGGCATGAAGAATACACGTTCCTGACCGGTACGACGATTAGGAATCAAGTCATTTCGATCCAGACGAATATAACTTAGCGGCAGCTTCAAGCTGATATTGGTCTTTTTTTCCAAATAACTGTATTCTGGCGCCAGTCCGAAATCATAACGATTCCAGTTTAAATGGTTACTTAAGGAATCTGTTTGCTTTCCTAAACTGCCGTTTTCCAGGATACTTTGTAGCGAAGAGTTTAATTTTAACAGACTTGCGTTTGCCGTAGCCAGGTAATTCTGACTGAATTTACCATCCTTGATCCTAAAGCTAAAACTGTTCTGCGAAATGAATAAGCGTTGTGTTAGCGATTGATCCATTCCAATGGGGAAGCCCGGATCACTAAACAACAGGGGGTATAACATCGGTTGCACAGCCAGTCCATCATTGAGCTTACCATAACCATTATAAGAGTTGATCCGAAAAGTAAGTTTTTTATAGTTTCTCAGGAGACTGAGGTTATTGCTTATTTTGAAATAGGGGGCTGTTCTTTCCTGACTGATGAGCTGCTGATTTTCCACAGTTCCATTTTCCCTACGCTGTAAATCTCCACTGAAATTGAGGGAGTTCTCAAAATAAAACCGCTCCGTATTGGCATTCAGCTTCAGACTACCATCCAGGTGATGATAGCGCGTGATGGATTTCAAACGTTCTTCAATCACCAGTGTGCTGTCCCCCGGCAGGAAATTTTCCGTGCGGGAATAGCTGTTTTTTTCCTGACGGTCATTTAAATAACTGATATTGGTGGTCAGTTTATAGTCCTTCCCAAGTGTCCGCAGGTGGTTCAATGAAAAGGCATGATCCTGATTCAATAAGTATCTTTTTCTACTCAAGCCAGGCTCGATAGGCGATTGAATACCCAAAGATACCGGAAAGGGGAGGTTGCGGTCTCCTCCATAAAAATTCCTGAGATCCGCACCGGAATCGTCGCCGGTATTGTTTCCTTTATAGGTCGTAATCAGCTGTTTTCCCTTTCCAAAATACGTTCCCAAAAGCTCATTGTTCCAGAGCAAGGGAGATAAACCGGCTCCCAATTGTGCATTTGCAACCCATACGTTTTTTGCACCATCTTTAAGTTTAAGGTTGAGTGCCCCCTCATCGGTAAATTCTTTGTTTTTTAAGGCTTTTATGGGTTGATGGTTTTCAAGAACCTGTACCGTTTCTACGTCCTTTGCAGCAATGTTATTGGTCGCAATGCCATAACGCCCTTCGAGCAAGTCCTGGTTTTCTATGTAGAATTTGTTGATGGGCTTGTCTTGATAGGTGATGGAGCCATTTTCAGCAACCTTGATGCCAGGCATTTTCTTCAATACTTCTCCAATAGTTCTGTCGTTTTTTCCGGTAAACTGATCCACCGCATAGTTCAGGGTATCATTTAGCCTGCGGATCTTTGGTGGGGTTACTTTGAGCTCTTTAAGTACGATCCCTTCATAGGCCATGTCAAAGTTCTGCTGCCCTGTTTTGTTGGGGTAGCTCAAGGTTTTCTTTTGAATACTCATGCCCGAAACTGTGATCAGAACACTATCTGATGTGGTTTTAAAAGTGAGTTGGTAAGCACCTTTGTTGTCGGTAAGCCCATAAGTAAGCATCGTTGTACCCGCCTTCGCTTTAACGGTAACGCTAAGCCCGGGCATCGGTTTTCCATCTTCCTTATTGGTCACGATTCCGCTGATTTTAACCTGCCCACGGGCTAGAAAAACGGAGCAGGTTAAACAAAAACCTATACCTAGTCTTGCGTACCAGCTCATTCTAATTCCATTAAAATTGGCTCATACTTTCCTGGCAATACAACCAAATTCACCACACCATCGCTAAAGTTGATCTGTGTACCCATTCCTTGTTTTTTCTGCTGCTGAGCAAGTTCAGCTCGGGTACATTTTAAAAAATCAGTTTTGCTCAATGCAATCGGCAATACTGTTTTGGGCTGAGTCATTCCAATCAGTGTAAAAGAAAACAGTTGAGCTGTATCTTCCACTTTTAAAATCAATCCTGGCAAACCTGAGAATTTCCATGGGCCGTCATTAATTGGGATATCCGGACTAAACCATGCCGTGTAACTTCTTCCTCTAAAGTTCAGCAGGGCTTTCTGGCAGGCATAATTTGCAATGGTATCGCTGCCTTCTACAAGCTTCCAGTCGAGTTTTGGAAATGGATCTTCATACTGAAATTTTGAGCCCTTATAATTGCTGAGGTAATCAAATACGGTAAGGAGGCCGGTTTGTTTGTCTTTTAAAATCTGATAACTTTCCCCTTCCATCGCATTAGACTGCTTTGTGCCAGGGACATTAGAAATATCTTTTGTTTCATTCTTGTAAACATTCATGCTGGTAATTTCCGATGAATTTATGCCCTCCAGCAGGTTGGAAACGGCAGAGTCTCTGCCCAGTCTGGCGGGGTCATAAAATCTGGAAATTCGTTTTCCAATATCCAGCACCATGGTATCTCTGCGATAAACAGGGGAGCTGGCATCCTTCTTTTTCGACAATAGATAATAACAACGAACAGTTACCGTGTCCTGGATTTTTTTATCGGTTTTTTGTGCAAAAGCAAGGTTGCTGAAACAGCAAAAGGAGAGTGCGATTAAAAGTGTCTTCATCGTATGATTGGTTTAATTTGGTAGGCCAATCTACGTCTATGTTTTTAGACAAACAAGTAAAATTGGATTTTTGTCTAAAATTATAGACAAACATTTTACTGCCTCTTTTTTAATTCCATAAGCAGATATGCATCCAGCAGGGAAATCAGGCTGAAAAATGATAATATAGTTTTAGTAGCGGACAAATGAGGTGTAGTAACCTCAGCATAAATTGTGGAGGTTTATATTTTATCGGAATACTGGTTACATCGGATGATTGGTCATCATCCGGTGCAACTCCTTAACCTGAAAACCCCTAAAAAATATATGAATTGGAATACTGATGCTGAACTTTTTGAGATTATACGATCAGAACTCTACACTGCGGTGATTGGAGATATTATGGACAAGCTGGGACTACTGCATCAATTTCTACCTGCACAAATACAGCCTTTAGCGCAAAATATGCGGGTTGCCGGAAGAGCCATGCCTGTCTTGGAAGCCGATGTCCCACTGTCAACAGGACATCCAGGGAATAACCCCATCCTAAAAAAGTCATTCGGACTGATGTTAGAAGCTTTAGATGATTTGAAAAAAGATGAAGTTTATATTTGTGGTGGTGGATCTCCCAATTATGCCTTATGGGGCGAGTTGATGAGCACCCGTGCGATGCAGTTAGGTGCTGCAGGAGCAGTATTAGATGGGTATTCCAGGGATACCAGTGGGATTCTGGAACTTGGTTTTCCCACCTTTTCTTACGGAAGTTATGCCAAAGATCAGGCACCAAGAGGAAAAGTGATTGACTATAGGGTGCCCATTGAAATCCGCGGTGTAATGGTGAATCCTGGAGATATTGTGGTCGGCGATATGGATGGTGTCTGTATCGTTCCTCAGGATTGGGAGGTCGAGATTTTTAGCCTGGCCATAGAAAAAGCGAGAGGAGAGAAGCTGGTTCAGGTTAAGATCCGGGAAGGAATGAGTGCAACTGAAGCATTCGAGAAATATGGAATCATGTAAGCCCTAAAGGATATTAGATCAATTAATAAAAAATAGAAATGAAGATTTTGTACCAGGTCACATTAGTCAGCCTGCTTTGTGTAGGAAATAGTTCGATCGCACAAATTAAAAACAATACAACTCTGCTTGCGGGGCAAACCAATAATACGCCTGCCCGTTTATCGCCGGTTCCGGCAGATGCTGCCTGGAAGCTTTCGCTAAATGGTGCCTGGGAGTTTTCCGAAAACCTGGATAAGCCGGCTAGTAAGCCAATCCAGGTTCCTGGTGAATGGGTCATGCAAGGATATACCGTAAACGCAGGCGAAACGGCGCAGTACAGCAAATCATTCGTGATGCCTGTCTGGAAAGGAAAACGCATAAAATTGAAGTTTGATGGCGTAAGTTCTCATGCGGTAGTCAAGATCAACGGACACCAGGTGGCCGAACATGAAGGTAGTTTTGTACCCTTTGAAGCCGATGTGACGGATTTTCTCCAACCTGGGAATAACGTGTTGGTTGTGGAGGTTCAGGCATTGACCATCAGTGATCTGTTGGCCTGTACTTCTCAATATGCGGCACACACCGTAGGCGGAATCCTTAGAAAGGTAACTTTATTCGCCTTGCCAGAAACCAACATCGCCGACATTAGCCTAAAGACAAGTTTTGATAAGCAATATAAAAACGCCAGTCTGCAGCTAAGCACCAGGCTTACTAACGAATCAAAAACCACGGCCAGTGCCGCAATACACTATGTGTTAAGGGATAAGGACGGTAAAGTGGTTTTAAATAAAACCATACCTATGGATCAGGCGCTTATTCCGGGAGCCAGCATGCTTTCGGAGCAACGCTTTGCCGTAAATAATCCGAGGCAATGGAATACTGATCATCCCTACCTATATGAGCTCAGTACCGAACTGATTATTGGTGGTAAAGCGGTCCAGGAAAACCGCCAAAAGCTTGGTTTTAGGCAGGTGGAAATTAAAGGAAATCAGCTTTTGGTAAATGGTAAGCCGGTAAAATTAAGAGGTGTAAACAGGCATTCTGTTCATCCGCTAACCGGCAGAAGCATCAGTCCGGATTTGGAGATTAAGGATGCAACGCTCTTTAAACAGGCAAATTGCAATTACATTCGAAGTTCACATTATCCACCAGCTCAGGAATTCCTGGAAGCCGCAGATTCAATCGGTTTATTTGTGGAAAATGAATCTTCCTTAACCTGGATTCAGCACCATGCCTCCCCAATCTGGAAACTCTGGAATTATAAAGATGAGCAGTTCTTACCTTATATGATCTCGGCGAATCTGGAGAAAATGCAGGCGGCAAAGAATCATCCCTCGGTGATCATCTGGTCTCTGGGGAATGAATCGATGTGGAGCCCATTATGGCAGAAAGTACAGGATCAGGTGAAAGCATTTGATGATAGTCGGCCAACTGCTTTTCATGACCAATGCTGGGGAGGTTTCAACAATGCAGGAAGTAAAGCGGATATTGCCAACTATCATTATCCAGGGATCAATGGCGCGGCCGCAACCGATACGATGAGCCGGCCGACTTTATTTGGCGAATACGCCCATTTGAGTACTTATAACCGAAGAGAATTGTTGACAGATCCAGGGGTAAGAAGCGCCTATGGACTCCCTTTGGTAAAAATGTACGATTCAATCTACCATCATCAAGGTAGTTTGGGTGGCGCGATCTGGAGTGGGATTGACGATACTTTTCAGTTGCCGGATGGTAGAATTGTTGGTTACGGTCCTTGGGGTCCAATAGACGGTTGGCGCAGAGCCAAACCGGAATATTGGGCAATGAAAAAAGCTTATGCTCCAGTAGTTGTAAAAAACATAAAAGATTTTAAGGTCGTAAATAACAACCTGATCCTGGAGTTGGAAAATCGTTATGATTTTAGATCACTTTCGGAGCTGACCATCTCTTATCGAACCAATACTGCTTCGGGGACGATTAAATCCTCCATTGGTCCGCATCAAAATGGGCAATTGAAGATCCCGGTTAATGGGTCAACAGCAGAGGTCTACCTTACTTTTAAAGAACCATCCGGATTTATTGCCAATGAAGAACGCATTGTTTTAAAGGAAGCGATAGCCACACCGGATCCGTTGGTAGTTTCGCTTTCCCTGAAGGAAAATGAGGCTTCGTATTTCATCCGGCAAGGAGAAAATAGGTTTACAATAGATAAAAGAACAGGGATCATTTCTGGCGCAGATCATCAAGGTGAAAAAATCCTGAGCCAGGGGCCTGTTTTCTGCATCGTACCGATGAATTCAGAAGATGGAGGAAAGCCCAATGTGGCCGGAGAAACCTATCAGAATAACATTTACCCTATAAAAAACTACCCTTTAATTACGCTTTTTGTCAAAAATCTGAGTGTGGAGGAAAGCCCGGAAGCGATTGTGATCGCAATGGAAACCACTTATGCCAATGCCAGTGGAAACCTGAAATATGCCTTTATGAAAAACGGGAATGTCAGGGTAGATTATGCGATAGAAAGCAAAGACCCAGCAGCTTTCAACCCTTATCAGTATGGCATGTTGTTTCAATTGCCCAAGGATTTTGATCAATTGAATTGGAAACGTCGCGGCGACTTTAGCCTGTATCATCCGGATGATATTTCCAGGGATGCCGGAACAGCAAAGCTCAATGCGAAATGGTTACCTGCAGTAGAAGAGCTGGGTAAACCCGCTGCGGAGCTTTGGAAAGATGACGCCAATGAAATGGGCTCGAATGATTTCCGCGCTACCAAACAGCAGATCATTTCTGCTGCTTTAAGTAACAAAAATAACAAAGGAATCCAGGTGATTTCTGATGAAAGCCAGTCTTCCAGGTCTTGGTTACAAGATGGTCATATCCAGTTTCTGATCGCTGATTACAGTAACAATGGTTCAGAACCTTTTTATAATACACCTTTTACCGATCAAAGGATCAGTATTAAGGGTAAAAAATTGAAAGGAAATGTAACCTTCAGGTTGCGTTAATACCCATAAAAGAACTCTATTTTCCCCCAAA
The DNA here is from genome assembly GCF_014172405.1 of Pedobacter gandavensis. Taxonomy (GTDB): domain Bacteria; phylum Bacteroidota; class Bacteroidia; order Sphingobacteriales; family Sphingobacteriaceae; genus Pedobacter; species Pedobacter gandavensis. The sequence continues at coordinate 336,767 of NZ_WNXC01000001.1, forward strand.
AAAGAGTGGCACCGGATGAAAAGAAGGTGCCAAATCCCCCCCCTCTAAATACCAAATGAAAATGGCCTGATCATCATCGATGATACAGGCCATTTCTGTTATAAAGAGGCTTTGTTAAAAGCCTTTTATGGTTCTGATTAAGTAATCTTTGGTAGATCCATCAGCTGCTTTCACCTGATAGATATGATCTTTTGAGAAATCCCCTGGACTACCTAATTTCGGCGCATCCGCTAATGGGGTTATCGTAGAGACATCAGAAACGGTGACGTACACCCATAACTTACTCAGTTGATCAGTCTTAATCAGCTTGTCAAAAGTTGCAAACAACATGGCTTTTGTAACAGAGCCGGTCGGACCAGCTTTCAATACCGAGTTGACATCATAAGATATGGTCGTTTTAAAGCCATCAAGGTTATTCTCATTGATCTTGACCGTGTTTTTCTTGAACAAGACTTCACATACCCGATCCGTTAAAATCTCTTGCTTACTCGTTCCTTTTTGTATGGTATCGGTATACAGAAACCGATAGGTATAGTCTACAGAAGTCATCACTTTTTGATTGGAATTCTGTAACTCATCCAGTCCTTGTTTTAAACAACCTGACATGGAAAATAGCAATCCAAGTGCTACTACACTAAACAGTGGTTTTATTATTTTTTTCATTGCTATGATTTATAGTTAATCCCAACCTGGGTTCTGATTCACACCAGATTTTAAACGGAAAGCTTCATTGATAGGGATCAGGTAACGCTTAGGCGTAAATCTTGCCTCTCCTGCCGAATTGTTGTCCTGGAAAAAGGAGTAGGTCTTCCCATCTCTGGAAATACGGATGCCTCGAAGGGAACCTTGTAAATCCGGAATCACAAAACCACTACTCGCATATTCACCATTCCTGACGCCACCGGATTTTCTCATTCCCCAACGCATTAATGACCAATAAGTGTCATTGTTTTCATAAACCATCTCCACATTTCTTTCCCTTTTGTAAGCTTCGAATAAAGCGTCTCCCCAGTTGTTTCCCGTTAGTGGTGCTAAATAAGCCGTCACCTGATTCTCTTCAAATCCAGCATGTTTTACCATCGTTGCAGTTATGTACTGCTTGGCATTAGCAAAATCGCCTTTCATCAGGTAAGCTTCAGCCATGTTCAGATAAGCTTCTCCATACCTGAAAACAGCGTATGAGTAGTCTAATTTCTGATCCCCAGGACTTGGTAAACTGATGATCTGATCATATTGGTATTTAATCATGGCATAACCAGTGGAAGAGTTGTAGTTCTCCGTATTTCCAGCTTTGTAACCATATTCTTCTACGGAACCTTCATTGATTTTACTGTTGGCATTACTCACATTTCCATCTCTTCTAAAGAATACACGGGCCTGGTTGTTGAAATACATACAGCTATCGTACAAAATAGTCGAATAGAACCTTAGATCTCTCTTTTTAGTGCTGCTGAAGTACATTTTCTCGTCTACATTTTTACCTGTAGTCACATAAGAAGCGGAAGTCCATGGCTTAATACTGCCATCCAAATCCTTCACTAAATAGTCATCTACCAAGTCTTGCGTTGGCCAGGAACCACCGTCCATTCCCCAGAAATTCATGGTGACATTGATCGGGAAATGTTCTTTTGCATAAGCAGAGAAATTACCATTTGCCCATAAACCCTGGTACTGAATTGGGGTGTCATACAGTGAACTGTTGATTTTAGAACGCTCTCTGGATAAGATGATTTCCTTTGAGGCGATAGCCGTCTCATAAGCCCTGAACATGTTGGCGTAAGGGCTAAGTTGGGAGCCATTTGCATTTAGTCCTAAGGCGGTACCAGCAGCGATGGTCTTGTCATAATAGACACTGTTTGCTGCACCACCATCTACATAAGCTGCTGCTTGAACACCAACCCGCATCAATAGCGCATAGGCGGCTGCAGAAGAAGCTCTGCCTCTTTCTGTAGTAGGAGGTAAGGACTGACTGGCGATATCTAAATCAGCAATGATAAAGTCGTAAGTCTCTTTGATTGATTTTCTGGGGATCTGTAGGTTCTCCGTCGGACTCAGTTCACGGTCAATGATTTGTAGTCCGCCGTACAGTTTTGCATAGATGAAGTAATGCGCAGCTCTTAAGAAGTGTAATTCCCCCAATGATCGTTTTTTATACTCGGCAGAAAACTTCGGACTCTCCTCAATATTTTTCATGGCCGTATGTATTCTCCAAAGTAGATTATAGTTTATCCAGCCATAATCATCATTTTTCGTCATCAGCTCTGCACGGTCTTTGGACCAAAACGGGCCATTTAAAGTTCCGGTCATCGCATTTTTAGTGGAGCTCTCCGAACGGGCAGAATTCGGACTGGCATAGGCTGCCAGCCAGGAATCACTGCTGAGTACATCCGTATAGATTTGGTAAATAAAGGCCGTACTTAAGTTCTCACTACTCCAGGTTTGTTCACCGGTTATTTTATCGTATGGTGTGGTATCTAAGAACTTTTTACAAGAAGAGAGATAAAGGGACATTAATCCCAAAACCCATATTAGTTTATATTTTTTCATTTTCATATCATTTAGAAACCTAATTGAAAACCTGCAGAATAAGTCTTCATCATTGGATAAGCATATCCTTCGAAGCTGTTTGCCTCAGGGTCACCATACTTCACAGAAGGGCCAGTGGCGAATAAATTGACGCCAGACGCGAAAACCGTCAGGTTGCGCAACCAATTCTGTTTATCGAGCAGGGAATGTTTAAAGTCGTAAGAAAGGGTAACCGATTTTAACCGGATATAATTCGACTTACGTGCCCAGAAATCAGAGGAAGCATAGTTGTTGTTGTCATTTAAGGTTAGATTCCCTGGTCTTGGTAAGCTGGCATTGGGATTACCTGGGGACCAGCTATCGTTCTGGAATGCAAAATCCAATCTTCTTTCGCCTTCTGATCCCATAGCTACATTGCTCATATAGGTTTGTCTGGCTCCGGTTCCCTGAATGGTGGCCATAATGGAAGCCCCTTTATAAGTTGCACCAAGGTCAAAACCAAATACAAAAGTAGGTGTGGTATTGTGGCCGAATCTGGCTTGATCCTGACCATCAATTTTTCCGTCATGGTTCACATCCTGATATTGTAAATCACCAGGTCTCAGATCTCTTGAAGTAAGGCGTTTAGGGTTGTTTAGGATGTCAATTGGATTGGTATAGAACTTAGCCCCAATATAACCCGTTCCAACATAAAACTTCTCATTTCCCTGAGCACGTAAACGAGGATTGGCCAGGGTAAGACTGTCTTCATTGGTTCTGAAAGCAATTGATCTGTAATAGGTGAAATTGAAACCAGCAGTGATGTTCACTTGCCCTATTTTAGTGTTGTATTTCAGGGAGCCGTCCAATCCTTCAATTCTATCTTCCGCTTTAGAAACCACCAATGGAAGTTCGTATCCAATAGGGTCTGTGTAACGGAATTTATCAGCGGATAAGAAACCTTTGGTCTTTTCAAAGAAATAGTCGACACTACCCTCTAAATGATTCCCAAATAGAAAGAAATCCAATCCGACGTCATATTTGGTTCTATCAAACCAAGTCATGTTTAAACTAGGTGTAGGTCCAGGAGTTACACTATTCTGTAGTTTTCCATCCACTACATAAGCATTCGAATTGTAATTATAGGTAGGCAGGTAGGCATATAACCAATGGTCAATGTTGTTTACCCCAATCTGTCCATAAGAGGCCCTAAGCTTCAGGTAGTTCAATACTTTTCCATCTTTTATTCCTTTAAAGAACTGCTCTTCAGATACCGCCCATCCTGCAGATACAGAAGGGAAGAATCCCCATCTTTTGCCATCTGGAAAATTGTCAGACCCATCATAACGACCTGCAAATTCTACCATGTACTTGCGGTCATAATCGTAGTGGAATTTACCGACATAACCCATCCAGGCTTGCATACCTTCGGTATTTGAAGCCGTAATACTCGTGGCATCTCCCTTTTGAATCTGATGGATTTCCGTGGTATTGAATCCTCTTGATCCGGCGGTTAAAGCATTGCTATAGTAATGCTGTCTGGTATGCACCAACGTAGCTTCGATATTGTGTTTGCCAAGAATCGTTTTCTTGTAATCTCCTCTAATATTGACATCATATTGGTTGGTCATAAAGGAGGAGCGGCTAATGCTAATGTTGGAAGGATCTTCTTTTGTCGCATTGCCTTGCTCATCGTAGTAAGTGGCCGTTTGAATCCAATCTACACGGTCTTGCGACTGCACATTATAGTTTCCACTAAATCCAAAACTTAGACCTTCCACACCAGGAACTACCCAGTTTACGGAGCCGGCCACTTGGTTGTACACCGTTTTCAGTTTCACATAACCCGGGCTCATCAATTGCAATACCGGATTGTCAAACTGATTAGAAATCTGACCAGCAGCGGTAAATGGTTTCTCAAATGGATTCCGGTCTCTGATTCTGGAATAAATGGTATAAGCACTGGCAGGAGGGTATTTCTCATCCGTTTGTGTACCATTCACGTTTAATTCCACCGTTAACCCGATCTTGTCAAAAGTACTGCTCACATTTGATCTGTAGTTGTATCGGTTGTAGTTTAGAGATTTAAACTTCATGATTCCTTCCTGTCCCAGGGTATTTAAACTCCCAAAAAACTTTAGGCGATCTGTTCCACCACTTACAGAAACGGTATGCTCTTGTTGTGGCGCATATTTGCGTAACAATTGATCCTCCCAGTTGGTGTAATCGGATAGATGCTGACTGATATCCTGCATTTCTTCAGGCGTTTTGAAAGCATTTACGCCTTGTCCCAATGCCTGGTATAGCTTGTTTACGGCGTCGGCATAATTATAGGCATTCATGCGTTTTGGTGCGTAAGAAGGGGTGTTCCATGCAAAATTGCCTTGATAATCAAAGCTCATTTGTCCAGCTTCTCCTTTTTTAGTGGTGACCACGATTACGCCATTTCCAGCATTCATCCCATAAACTGCTGTGGAAGCCGCATCTTTCAAGACACTGAGTGTTTTGATGTCTGTTTTGTTTAAGGTTAGGAAACGATTACGATCCGAAACAAAACCATCAATGATGTATAAAGGCTCCCCATTTCCACGAATGGAAATACTGGCCCCATTTTGTCCGGGTTCTGCGGAACCTTGCTGCACAATAACCCCAGGTACTCTGCCCTGTAAGGCAGAACCCATATCTCCAAAAGGTAAGTCCTTTAGCGCTTTAGGGTTCAGTGTGGCCACAGAAGTGGTGTTTTTCCGGATACTTGTGGTACCAAATCCAACCACCATGACTTCTTCCAAAGGTTTGGAATCGACTTCTAAATTAATTTGTAGATTTTTCTCATTCCTGGTAACGGTTACCTCTTTATTTAAATGTGTGATGTGACCGATTCGTAAAACGGTGTTCATAGGCACTGCAATGGTAAAACGGCCGTTCGCATCGGTAACTGTGGCCCTTTTTGGATTTTTCTTATCCACGATGCTTGCACCAGGAAGAGGGACTTTGTCGCTATCGAATACCGTTCCTTTAATGGTAATTAAGGAGTCGGCTTGAAGCATAGTAGGGAGAATCGGAGTGGCTTCCATAGCCGATAAATGCTCCGCTCCCTGTACAGTTGTACTTGGGGAAAAAGCCAATAACATAGAAAAAACAGTCATCAGCCCTATCCCTGTGATAGTTTTATTGCTGTTTATTTTCATGGCTTGATTTTAAATAAGTAATCATTTTCTCTTTTCATACGTTGGTTTGTTTGGTTAAATGAACTGCGCTGCATTAAGCATAAGGCCTATGGCTTAATGAAGGTGGTTTGGTAAATCTGGAATGAGCTTGTTAGCGATGGGAATGAAGGTTGCTTTACATTTTTTTTAATCTGTTGATCAGGCAGATTTTTAGTGGTGTATGTAAAAGCATAACAAACATTCTTATAGAACTTCAAGACCCTCAAAGATTTACTGGTTTGACTTTTAGTAAAATTAGGGTGGAACCTGAGCGAATTCTAAAAGTTATAATGCAAAAGCTTAAACAATCTTACCATGATGTACTTAGTTAGGGCTAAAATGTTTACGTTCGCTAAATTTTTAAAGTATCATCTACCAATGAAACCAGAATTAATTGAAGTGAACCATATGGGTGCCAAGGCTTTAAAGGTGAAGCGCTTGGAGACGAATGCCTTAATTGCCTCTTTCCATTTTCATGAATTGTGTGAGCTGGTTTGGATAGAAAAGAGCTATGGCAAGCGGATCGTTGGCGATCATATCGGGAATTTTGAAGACCATGACCTTGTACTGATGGGGCCAGATTTGCCACACATCTGGCAAAGTGATAAAAATTTTCTGTCTGAAGAAAAGAATAAAGTGAAGTCAACAGTCGTGTATTTTCCGCCGGATTTTCTACTGGGGTTAACAGACGATCAGAATACCCTAAACCAGGTAGATGATCTGATTAGAAAGGCGGGAAGAGGCTTGAGGTTTTATGGGAAAACAAATCAGGAAGTCACTAAAATCCTAAGCAAACTTCCACAAAAGAAAGGGATTGATAAGATCGTCGCTTTTCTTCGGATCATGGAGGTTTTATCGCTATCCAATGAATATGAATTGCTGGCCAGTGTTACTTTTAAGAACCCTTATGATGAAAAGGATACGAACAGGATCAATAAGGTGTACCAGTATTTAATGCAGAACTTTCAACGCGACATCAATTTGAAAGAAGTAGCAGATTTATGCAACCTGACGACCAATTCCTTTTGCAGGTTTTTCAAAGATAGAGCGCAAAAATCACTGACCCAATTTGTCAATGAAATTCGAATTGGCCATGCCTGTAAACTACTGCAAAATTCAGAATATTCGATTTCAGAAGTTTGCTATGCCAGTGGATACAACAACCTCACTAATTTCAATAAGTTTTTCAAGCAAATCACCGGGATGAAACCCACAGAATACCGGGGATATTTAACAAATAGGTTAAAAGGGAGTGAGCCATCAATTAAATCATACCGTTATTGAATCGCCTTTGCCAGGTTTCCAAGTCGTTTTAGTTTGAATTTCAATTGATCCGACCAGGGTAAACCAATGAGGACGAAGAAATTTGCAAAGATTTTATAAACCTTTAAATAAAGATATCAATGTATACCCCTCAGCAGTTTAAATTCGAGAGCGAAGCCGCAAAAATTGCTTTCATGAAGTAGTATAGTTTTGCTACGATAGTGACTTTAAATAACGATGTACCTGAAGCGACTCAATTGCCTTTCTTTGTGGATGATGCTCAAGGGAAGTTAGTGCTTTTAGAGGAGATGATCAGTTTCTATGATCAAGCTTGCCTGGAGCAATGGAAGGGGCTTCCCCTAAAGTTTAAGCAGGGGATGATGAAGGGCATTGTGGCTTTTGAAATTGAAGTGACAGACTTGCAAGGGCAAAAGAAATTGAGTCAGAACAAGTCAGCCCTGGAACGTGAACGCATCATTAAGGATTTAGAACAGCATCCAAATAGCGTTGAAAGTGACCTTGCGCGTTACATCAGGGAGGTTTAGAACCGTGCAGGATCGTACTACATTGGGTAGTACAACATAGGAACTATTGTAAATGTGTACCTCCGGTATATTTATTAACAAAGTCCTGCTTAAATACCTCCCCAATGGGTATTTCAAATTCATCAATGTAAATCGTGTGGTTATCAAATGAATCTATAAAACTTAAATTCACCACATAAGATTTGCTGACCCTCAGGAATATTTCAGAAGGGATCTTCTGATGAATGGTCTTCAGATTCAATGCGGTGATCAGTTTTTGGCGCTGCGTATAAATGACCACGTAGTCTTTGAGGCCCTCAATAAACCGGATGTCTTTGAATAGGATTTTGTAATATCTGCGTTCTGATTTGATCATCAAGAATTCCTTTGTACTACCTTCAAACGTGTTTTTTGTGCTTTCTGAGAGTAATTTTTTATAAGAAATGGCCTTGCTGATCGCTTTTTCCAACCTGTTGGTGTCAATCGGCTTCAGCAGGTAATCAATCGCATCCAGCTCATAGCTTTTTAAGGCATATTGAGCATAAGCAGTGGTAAATATGATCAATGTTTGTTCGGAGGTCTGCGCGGCAAATTCTAATCCACTCAGTTTGGGCATTTCTATGTCCAGGAATATCAGGTCAACTTCATTGGTTTTGAGAAAATCCAATGCAGAGAGAGCGTTTGAAAAACTAGCGAGAACTTCCAAAGGAGATAATTCTTTGATTAAGCTCTGTAGTTCCTCCCTGGCCAATGGTTCATCGTCTACTATGATACAGTTCATACAGGAATGGTTAAATGGATGGCATATTGATGGTCCTCGGATTTTAGCTCAAGCTGATATTCCTGCTGGTATAACAGTTCCAACCGTCTTTTGATATTGATCAGGCCTAAACCACTATATTTTTCATCGGCAAGCCCATCATCCTTGCTTTTTGAATTGGTACAACTGAAATGTAACCTTTCGTTTTCAATGGCAATGTCGATGTTGATGTAAGCCGCTGATCCACTGATGTCCACACTGTGTTTTACCGCATTTTCTACAAAAGTGGTAAACAAGTTGGGCGGGATAAACACGCTTCTGAAAGTCGTTTCACCGGCTTGGTGATGCAGCTGGAAATTGAAGTTGTCTCTCCGTATTTTTTCCAGATTCAAGAAGTTGGAAATGAATTTGATCTCCGAACTTAAAGCTGTTTTTTTCTCATTATTTTCATACAACTGGTACCTTAAAAATTCGGATAACTTAAGGATGACTATCGAAGCTTTTTCCGGATTGGTTCTGATTAAAGCTTTGACATTATTCAGCATATTGAACAAGAAATGGGGATTAATCTGATTTTTTAACTCATTCAACTCCATATGAAGCGTGAGCTCATTCAAAGCAGAAATCCTTTCATTGTCTTGTATCCAACGTTGTAAAAGCTTGACTGTAGTGGTGAGCATGATAATAGGCACCGTAATTATTGCGCCTTCATAATAGCTTTTGGTTCCGTTGTGTAGTTCCGGACTCCAGTTGATTCTATATGGCTCCAGGCTCTTTAAGATATGTCCGGTAAAGAAGAGTCCGGTCAGCACCAGGCCAATCACCAGTACCAGATAAAGCAGGTATTTAGCCTTAAAGAAAAACAAGGGGACCAGGAGGTACATGTTCACATAGAACATCACAATAAAAACCGTATAAACGCAAAGCAAGCGGTAATACTTATAAATTCCTGTAAACTGGTTTGAAAAATCAGAATAGTAAAACAGCACAAAAAGTCCGAGTAAAAAACCTGCATGACGTAAAAACCGATAACGGTCTTCAGAAAGGAAATTTATAATTTGCTTGTTTTTAAGTTCCTGCGTTTGGCAAGTCATTCCTTAAGGATTAAATTAAAAGAAAGGACAAAAGTAAAGTATATCCGCTTCTATAGCGGAGAATTATACCAAACCGGTGCTTTATTATATCAAATTACATTTCTGTGTGGGTTTCGTATAATAAAGCGCCGGTTTGGTATAATAAAATAATTGCAATACATCTATTTTGTTGCTTTGCGCAGATTAATTCAGTCCTATGAGTGTGAAACAATTTCAAATATTAGCCGAACAGATGCTAGAAAGCCCCTGGGTAGGAGAAAGCCAGCAAGAGGAAAAGATTATTCAATTGGCTGATCTGTGTCGATTTATCGAAAGTTATAAGCCCAGCTTAATCGTTAAAGAAGTATGGAAACATAAAATTAATGTAGTAGAAGACAATGGAGTTAGAATAGGCTTGGTTTTCTGTGATGCGAAAACGCTATCACAACAGTCGTTTGATTTTTCATTGTATAATTCATATGCCTTAGAAGCCTATAAAGCCCAAACAAATGTGCTGGAATTATGGATCGTATTTATTGAAGATGGACTGAGAGGGGAGGATGATCCGTTTAAGGATTTCATAGCAAAAAGAAGTATCGGTTCCTTTTATGATAAAATATTCTGTTTCGATTTTTTCCAATCTAAAGTTGAGGCATTAAAGTAAAAAATCTGCTGGTTATAACGATTATATCTTCAAAGCGAGTCTGGAAGTTTCGCTTTACTTTAATGTAGGCTTATCCTTTTAATCCTTTCGGTAAAAAAAAATAAAAATTAATACTCAAAATGGTCAGTGTTTTTAAAACTAACGTGCAATGTCCTGCAAAGGCAGTCTATATCGTCAATGGGCTTTTATCTCAATATCCAGACTTCAGAATCAACTTCGATTTAGAGGATTGTGATCGTATCCTGCGGGTAGAGGGAGCGGATGTCAAGATCAATGGAATCATATCCAGTCTTAAGAACTTAGGGTATTTTTGCGAAGAATTACCGTACTAGGGAATTTGGATAATATAGGTCTAGTTTTGGACAATCCTATACTAGGTATTCTTTCCCTCGTTTTATAATTTGGCGCAGAAATTTTAGCGCCAGATTATACCATCATGATGAAATTGAAGATTAGAGTTCTCGTACTAATATGGATAGGCGGCATAAGCACATCTATCGCGCAAACTAATTTGCAACAATTGCAATCCAACTTCGTTGATTTGCGTTTTGGTGCGATGCTACATTTCAATATGGGCACTTTTACTGATGAAGAATGGGCAAGCCCGAACCATGATCCCAAACAATTTAATCCTACAAAACTAGATTGTAATCAATGGGCAAAAGCATGTAAAGCTGCTGGCATGACTTACGGGATCCTCACGACCAAACACCACGATGGCTTTTGCTTATGGGATTCAAAATATACAGATTACGATGTCGCGAATAGTTCAGTTAAAAAGGATGTGGTAGCGGAGTATGTGAAGGCTTTTCGAGATCAGGGACTTAAGCCCTGCCTGTACTTTTCTGTTTGGGATCGACATAATGGCATTGAGAATGGCGGACTAAAGCAAGAGGAGCTGGTGATGAACCAGCTGACTGAATTACTGACCCAATATGGAGAGATTCCCCTGATCATTTTTGATGGCTGGAACTGGAAAATGGGACACCGTTTGATCGATTTTCAAAAGATCTATAACCACATCAAGAAACTGCAACCCAATTGTCTGGTAGCCGAACACAACGGGAACAGTCCACTACAAACCGATATTATCTATTACGAAGGACCTAAAGGGGTATACCCTCCAGGAAATAACAACTATCCATCTCAAATGGCACTCACCCTGACCAATGGTTGGTTTTGGCATCCAGGAGCTGAGAAGCAGGTTAAAAGTCTGGATTACATCCTCGATAAGTTGCAAAGAGTAGTTCCTTTATATTGCAATTTCATGGTCAATATTGGACCTAATCGTGATGGCCTTTTTGATGAAGAAGTCGTTGCGCGACTTAAAGCCGTTGGTGCCAGCTGGAAACCAGATTTGACCAGGTTGCCCTTGCCTAAACAAAGTGCAGCTTTAACCAGTTATATCCGGGCAAAAGGTATTGAGGCAAGCGCTGGTCAAGTGTTTATTGAACCAGCAGGCCCTGCCGGTGATGGTTCCCCGGTAGCCGAATTGCTAAGTCAAAAGACAGCAAGTGTCATGATTGACGGGATCAGTGATATTGTGGGTGACCAAGGTGGCTTTGCCGCTTTCCAGACCTACTGGAAGTTCGCCTCCGAGAAAAATAATTCCCTGTTGCTTGATCTTGGTGTTTCACAAAACATCAGTAAGTTTTACTATTTACCGGTTCAATTGAAAGGTTACAATGGCCTCATCACCAGATATGAGCTTTCCGTTTCTGAGGATAACGAAAAATTTCAGCAAGTAAAAAGCGACAACTGGAACAAAACATCCGACCTTAAAATGGCTACATTTAGCCCCGTAAAAGCCAGATACATTAAGCTAAAGATCTTGTCCTCCATAGGAGAAGCCATGGTAAGTGAAGTTGGCGCAGGAAATTGATACCGAAACACACGATTGACCAATAAAAATAAATGAAAAAACAGTTTAAAAAACTAATTGTACTATCCGCTATGCTGTGCCTAACCATCAGTTTAAAGGCTCAGAAAATTCAAACTTTTGCCATAGGTCCCGATCATTTTGAACTCAATGGGAAACCTTATGTGATCCGTTGTGGTGAAATGCATTTCGCCCGAATTCCAAAAGCAGAATGGCGCCCGCGCTTGAAAATGGCTAAAGCAATGGGCCTAAATGCCGTTTGTGCCTATTTGTTCTGGAATATAATTGAAAATCAACCAGACAAATTCACCTGGACAGGTCAGGCAGATGCGAAAGCATTTTGTAAAATCGCTCAGGAAGAAGGTCTGTATGTGATTTTAAGACCAGGACCTTATGCTTGTGCGGAATGGGATTTTGGAGGCTTCCCTTGGTGGTTACTAAAAGATAAATCTATAAAATTACGTACCCAGCATCCTTACTATTTAGCAAGAAGTAAGAAATACCTGATGGAAGTTGGGAAAGAACTGGCGCCGCTACAGATCTCTAAAGGAGGGAATATCCTGATGGTGCAGGTGGAGAATGAATATGGCAGTTACGGTAGTGATAAGGACTACATGAACATCATCAAAAACAATTTAATTGCAGCTGGATTTACTGTTCCATTGTTCCATTGTGATGGGCCTTCTCAATTGAAAGCGGACCATCCGGAAGGATTATTTGCGGTGGTGAATTTTGGCTCCGGACCAGAAGCAAACTTCAAAGCCCTGAGAGCGGTTCAACCAACAGGACCACTCATGTGTGGGGAATATTATCCGGGTTGGTTCGATAGCTGGGGAAGGCCACACCATAAAGGGGATACCAAGAGGATCGTCTCTGAGTTAAAATATATGTTGGATCAAAAAGCATCGTTCAGCATTTATATGGTTCATGGTGGGACTACTTTCGGTACTTATTCTGGTGCAAATGACCCGCCTTACCTGCCGCAAACCAGTAGTTACGACTATGATGCGCCTATCAATGAGGCCGGAAATCCGACAGAAAAATTTTACGAATTAAGGGAGTTGTTTAGCAAGTATTTACAGGAAGGGGAAGAATTACCAGCCATACCAGCCACGCGTAAAATACAAGCTTTAGCACCGGTGAAATTCAATTCCTTTGCCGCATTAAATCAAAATTTGCCAAAGCCGGTTTTAAGTGATACGACCTTGTTTATGGAAGATCTCAATCAGGATTTTGGTTCGGTTATGTATCGCGCCACAATACCTGCAGGCAGCAAATCTTTCTTGCAGTTTAAGGATATTCACGATTATGCCTTGGTTTATGTAGATGGCAAATTGATTGGAAGCCTGGATAGACGCAAAGCGAAATTTGGTATCGCAATTCCTGCAAGAACGAAACCCGCACAGCTAACAGTCTTGGTGGAGGCCACAGGAAGGGTCAATTATGCGGAGGCAATGCACGATAGAAAAGGGATCCATGGTCTGGTATACCTGATCGACGACAATAACAATAAAACGGAAATCCGTCATTGGAAAAATTATAGCCTAAGGATGGGAGATGTGACCATACCGGTTAAATATCAGCCTTATACAGGTCAACAGCCTCAGGCTGGTTTTTATAAAGGGAAATTTACGGCGAATGAACTGTTGGATACCTATTTAGATTTAAGTAAATGGAATAAGGGATTGGTCTGGGTAAATGGTCAATGTTTGAGCCGTTTCTGGAACATTGGTCCAACACAAACGATGTTAGTGCCGGCCAGCTGGCTGAAAAAAGGAGAAAACGAAGTGATTGTCTTTGATCTTTACGGGTCCGCAAAACCAGAATTGACTTTCCTGGATCATCCGATATTAGATGTGGTCAATGAACCGAAACCTGAAAGACATCAAAAAGCCAGTCAAGTCTGGAATGCTGCCGATTTTAAAGTAAGTGCTCAGGGTACGTTCAACAATACCGATAAATGGCAGGTGGTTAAGTTTAATCCTGAAAATGCAAGGTATTTTGCTTTGGAAGCTTTATCAGAACAAAAAGGGCAGCAGTTTGCTTCTGTAGCAGAAATCGTGTTTTTAGATGCAAAAGGAAAAGAAATTCCCCGCAACAATTGGAAAGTTGTTTATGCAGACAGCGAAGAGTTAAACGGTGATGATGGAAATGCCTCCAATGTTTTTGATTTGCAGTTCACTAGCTTCTGGCATACAGAATGGCAAAAACCATCAAAAATGCCCCATCAGATTGTCATTGATTTAGGGAAAGAATACACCCTTTCTGAAATGAGACTCTTGCCAAGACAAGATGGGGAAAATGGAAGGATAAAAGATTACAAGCTTTACCTGTCTAAATTACCATTCAAAAATTTATAGTTCAGCTAAGTTATATACCTACGGTTAGGGTAGTACAGGGCCACAGTTCTTAAGCAGGCTGTGGTTCCTGTTTTTTATAGGAAGCCTGGTCGGAAAAGGACCATTGTAACAATGGAAAAGGTTTTTTCTCTAATTAAGCATTACGGCCTTTGTATTGTAGAATCTAACCTAACCATAAGCAATGAACTGGAGAATTTTTCCTAAAAAACGTACTGAAGATAAAAAGAAAACCAAAAAGAGAGAATGGTTTGACGCTATCGTCTTTGCTGTAGTTGTGGCCACCCTAATCAGGATGTTTTTTATAGAAGCCTATACCATTCCCAGTGGTTCTATGGAACGGTCGCTGTTGATTGGTGATTACCTTTTTGTAAGTAAGATCAATTACGGAGCTCGGGTTCCAATGACACCCATTGCTTTCCCTTTCGCACACCATACGATGCCCATCACAGGGGGCAAAGCCTATTATGATGGGGTACAGTGGAAATATCGCCGTTTACCAGGTTTATCTGAGGTCAAAAGAAATGATGTAGTCGTTTTCAATTTACCTGTTGGAGATACCGTGGCATTGGAAAACCAAGAGCCAAGTTATTATAATTTGGTTCGACAGTCAGATTGGAAAACAGTCAATAGTCAATACACCGTCACCAGCAGACCGGTCGATAAAAGAGAAAATATCATCAAAAGATGTATTGGGATTTCAGGGGATGTGGTCAGTATGAAAGATGGAATAGTCCGTGTGAATGGTAAAATTGAACCCCTAAAAAATACGGGACAAATGCCCTATAAAATCCAGTTTAAAACAACTGACATTAACTTTGATTTATTCAAAGATATGGGCTTTACGGTGACTGAAATGGAGCAGGTAGATGCAAATACTTACATCGCAAATGCCACTCCGGAGATGATCGGTAAATTGAAAACGCTCGACTTCGTCAAGTCTGTCACTTTAGCCGTAGCACCAGAAAAGACGGACGACGGAGATCTTTTTCCACTTGATCCCAACCGCAAATGGAATGTAGACAATTTCGGGCCAATAAAAATTCCGGCAATGGGCTGGACGGTTCAATTGGATAGCAATACCATGCCTTTATATTATCGGGCAATAAGGACCTACGAAGGAAATAAGGTAGAAAAGAAAGGAAATAGCTGGTATATCAATGATAAACCTGCTACTTCGTACACTTTTAAAATGAACTATTATTGGATGATGGGGGATAACAGGCACAATTCTACTGATTCCAGGTATTGGGGTTTTGTACCCGAAGACCATATCGTCGGTAAGGCGCTTTTTATTTGGATGAGCTGGGATAAAGACGCTTCATTTTTCCATAAAATCAGATGGAACAGGTTGTTAAGGGGAATTAATTAAGCCTATTCATATTTTAGGGCGTCAACGGCATTTGCTTTGGAGATTTTAAATAACTGGAGACTGACGCTGAGCACTGCAATTCCAATAGAAAGTACAAAAGCACTTAAAAATGGCCATACATTTAAGGTAATCCTGTAGTCGTAGCCCTGAAGCCAGTTGGAAATCAGGAGATAAGCGAGAGGAATTGCAATCACGTTGGATATCAATACCAATTTAAGGAAATCTTTATTTAGCAGGATTAAAATGTCTTGTAAGGTAGCGCCAATCACCTTTCTAATGCTGATTTCTTTGCTGCGTTGTTCAGCCATGTACAGGGCTAATCCCAATAAACCCATACAAGAAATCAACGTAGCAAAGCCTCCAAATACATTTGAAAATATACTAAGTAACCTTTCTGTTTTTAGCTTCTCCACCAATCGGTCGGATACAAAATCGAGTCTCAATGGATAACCAGGATTGAATTGCTCATTAAGCGCCTTGATTTTGTTTATGGAACTTTGAGCAGATTGATCTGAACCTAGTCGCATCACCAAGGTGTTTTGATTGCTCTGGGAATTAAAGAAGATCACCGGCTGAACTTTGTTGCCCAAACTCAGGTAATTATAATCTTTCATAACCCCGATAATGGTAAATGTCTGGTCCCAATCCTTATTTACAAGTTGTTTTCCAATAGGATCTTTTAAATTCATACTTTTTACCGCAGTTTCATTTAAAATCACTGCGGCGGTATCTGTTCCAAATTCCCGGCTAAAATCACGACCGGTCAATATTCTTGAGCCAATCGTTTTTACATAATCAACATCGGAAAAACGAAGATTCATACTGATTTGCTGATTTACTTGTTGTCCTGGCCATCGGATCATCTCGGTGCTCACATAATTATTGGTGATGCCATTACTGGTTGTGGTGGCAGCACTGATTGCGCCGGATTTTAACAGTTCAGATTTAAATAGATTTAATTTGTTTGCATCCTGCAAGGTATTTACAACCGGCATTTGGACCAGGTTGTCTTTGTCAAATCCCGAAGGTCGGTTGCTCATAAAATTGATCTGATTGCGGATCACGATGGCGCAAACAATCATACAGATGGAAAATGCAAATTGTGTGACCACCAATATTTTTCGAACTGGAAATTGGCTTTCATGGCGCATAAGACCCTTTAATGCCCTGCTAGGCATAAAGGAAGAAAGATATAGTGCCGGATAACTACCTGCAATCAGGCCCGTGATTAATAATATCGAAATCGTTGAAAGCCATAGTTTATAGTTGATATAATTAATGGTAATGCTGACTTCCATAAGTCTGTTGAAATAAGGCAGGCTGATCTCTACCAAGACAAAGGCACAAAATAATGCGATAATAGATAGCAGCAAAGACTCTGTAAGAAATTGCCCGGCAATGCCTTTTCGGGTGGAACCTAGGGTTTTACGGATGCCGATCTCTTTCGCTCTTTTCTCGGAACGGGCAGTGGAGAGGTTCATGTAATTAATACAGGCAATAAAAAGAACACAAGCGGCAAGTAACAAGTAAAGCCTGATTTGGTCTATTTTTCCGCCATCCACTTTTCCGTTTTCGAAATGATCATACAAATGCGTGTGTTTGAAAGGGAAAAGAAAGAACTCGATGTAATTCTGGTGGTAATTTTCCTGAAATATCTTGCGCACCTGTGCATCAGCTGCGGCAAATTGTTTTTCATCTTTTAGTTGGATGATGGTACTTAAAGCACCATCCGTCCAATTCATTTTGGTTAAATAGGGATTGATCTTCTCTATAAAAGTCCAGGGTATAAGCAGGTCAAATTGGTAGGTTTGGTTCTTTGCTGGATTTTCAATTACCCCAGTCACCAACAGATCCGTTTTATGGTCAAGATTTATGATTTTCCCTATGGGTTCTTCCATGCCAAAAAGAGCCGCTGCGGTTTTTTCTGTAAGTACCACTGAGTTTGGGCCTGACATGGCTGTTGCCCGATCCCCCTTAATGAATTTATAATCGAAGATGCTTAAAAAGGAAGGGTCGGTCAGTAGGATGTCTTTATAGAAGTTATTTTGTTTATAGCCTAGCAGGCTCCCTTCCCAACCAGTCAGTCTACAGGCGTTGGCTATGCCTGGGACTGTTGCCAGGGCAGTTGCAGCAAGCTGGTTTGGGGTAGCTCCGGATTTATTGGTAATGATCCGGTCAGCCATGATGTCATTTTCATAAACCGAATAAATCCGGTCAATATTTTTAAACTGACGATCGTAGCTCCATTCATAATTCACATAAAGGAGTAGTAGCATACAACAGCATAAGCCAATGGCTAGGCCGCCAATATTCAGCAGCGAAAAACTCTTGTTCTTCCACAGATTCCGTAGCGCGATTTTTAAAGTCAGTTGATACATCATGTTGCGATTTCTACTGTCCCAAGTTAATGCCAAAGTCAAAAACGGGCATTAGTTATCAATAAAGCAGCAGTTTCGAGTATTGGTGTGCATTAATGGACACCAACTGTTCGAAACTGTTCAGGGTTTAGCGTTAAGCGCAATCATGCGTTTACAATAAATACCAGGAATTTCAACCACATTACTTTTATTTACAATAATTTTGCGGCGAAATGATAAAGTCAAACCGCAATGATGTTTTTAAGGATTTGCTGAAATGGGAACGCATTAAAGCCAGGTTAATCAGTTTAGTGTACGGAGAGTACTTTAGGGATGCTTTACGGAATACCATCACTATAGTTTTGCCTTTTACTTTGCTGTTTTTTTATCAGCAGCCAAATATGGCCATTGGGGTTGGGGTTGGCGCATTATTGATTAGCTTAACTGATGCTCCTGGAAACAGGGCAAATAAGTTCAAAACAGCGATTACCAGCATCATTTCTTTCTTTTTAACGGCCTTGATCATCTCTTCCTCTTTAGGAAACCACTGGTTGATGGCGGCTAGTATTTTTCTGCTGAGCTTTGTGTTTTCCATGCTGGCAATTTTTGGGAATAGAATGGCACTCATCGGTACGATGGCTATTATCCTTGGGATTTTTACACTTGGTTTACATCCTGCAAACCCCTTATTATTTAGCTGGTACATCCTCCTTGGAGGATATTGGTATTACCTGGTCAGTCTGATTCAGATTGTCATTTGGCCTTACAGATCTTTGCACCAGGCTATTTTTGAATGTATTACTGCCACCTCTATATTTCTGAAATCTAAAGCCCGATACTATGATCCCGAAGTAAATCTAGAGGACTGTTATAGTGAAACCATTGCTTTACACATCAAAGTGAGTGAAAAGCAGGAGCTGGTACGGAACCTGCTGCTGAGCGATAAAAGAGCGATGAAGCCTACAAATGAGGCCGGACAACAGCTTTTGCGTACTGCGGTCAGCGTTATAGACCTCTATGAACAGGTAACTGCCATTCATTACGATTATGCTTATGTGAGAAAGAAGCTGGATAAAACCGGTGCATTAAACCTAATTATTGAGCTCATTGATATTTTGGCGGAGGAACTAGCGGTGCTTAGTGGTGTTTTCTTAAGACCAAAAAAGACGCATTCAGAGTCGAGGTTGCTTAGGTTTGAGGAGGCGAAAATGGAGCTCACAAAAATTGCATTTTCAGCAGAAGAGACCAATGCGCAGATCATTCAGAAAGTATTAAAAAATCTGGATGGTATTGTGTTGGATATTCAGGTGATTAAGAACAGCAGACCGATGTCTGCCATTCCTGCCAACCTGGATTCGGAGGACATAGCCTACGAGGAGTTTCTATCCCCTCAATTGTTTAGCCTGAGTTCATTAAAGCAATATTTTTCTTTTAGTGCTCCTGTATTTAGGTTCTCTTTGAGATTGGCGCTGATGTGCGGTTTCGGTTATCTGAGTACCTTGATCTTCCCCCTTGGGAAATATAGCTATTGGTTATTGCTGACAATTGTGATTGTTGCAAAACCAAGGTTCGGACTCACCTGGAAGCGGAATGTGGAACGCCTATCAGGTACTTTTATTGGGGCAGTACTAGGAATTGTGATATTGCTAATGATTAAGCAAACAGCTGTATTACTGGTTTTATCGGCTTTTATGCTGTTGGGCTTCTTTACATTTAATCGAATCAAGTATTCGGTCAGTGTGGTGTTTGTAACTGCCATGGTGATTCTGTCACTCAGTATCTATGATGGTCATTCCGACCATATCATTATGGAACGGCTTTTATATACGGTTGTTGGCTGTGTCATTGCTTTTCTTGCCGCGTTTCTATTTCCGGTATGGGAGATTAAGAGTTTAAAAACTCTGATTTCCAATATCCTGGATGCCAATAGTAATTACCTGAATAAGGTGAAGGAAGAGCGTTCTGGAATGGCAGTAGGAGGGGTAACTGCCTCGAAACTAGCGAGGAAGAACAGTTACATCCAGTTGGCTAAGTTTTCAGAAACCCTTCAATATTTACACTTGGAGCCAAAAAGTAAGGAAGTGGATATGCATGGGATCTATGCCATTCAAATTCTTAGCTACCGGATCAATTCTATTATCGCCTCACTTTCCCTTTCTGCAAAACAGGAAACGATGAACGATGCAGGGATATTACTGCTGTCTGAGGCTTTAGGGAATATGGAATATTGCGCTCGAAACAGTGACAATTTAAATCTGCAAAATATCAATGAAGTTGTGCATACGGATAAAATTGAAGAAGAATACAATGACAACGAGGGTTCAGTACAACATCAGTTGGCCCTGTTACTGGCTTTATCTGTAGAGCTTAGGTTGTATTTCACAAAGCCTCTATAAAATACCAGCTAAGCGTATGCTTTTCCAGACTTAAGCTTGATCCTGGATTGGATTAAATCTATAAAACAGAAGGACACAGATACTGATTCCCAGGGTATAGGCGATCATATCGCTCCATAGAAATCCCTGTCCAAGCACCAATGCACCGAGTGTTGTACTTCTGATGTGGTTGATCCAAGGGGCATCGTAAAGCTGCGCAAGTTCAATGCAGTAACATATGGATAAACTGATTATGCCTATTTTTTGCCAATTAGACCTGATGAGCAAAAATTTAATAATCAGGAACATCATCACTGCATACAAAATGTCGCCCACAATTAATGGCACCAGCGTTGTTTTTCTGGAGAGTATTCCGGCAGCGATCACCAGGAGAATCAATAAAGCGTAGACAAACCTATCTTTTTTTCTTATTGTCATTCCTGGTTAATGTACGTAGTTTTTTCAGTTTAATTGGAGGCTGCTGACCTGGTATGTCAGGTGTCCGGGGCTTTTCAGGAACGATGAGTTTGTTTTTTAGCTTTGAGTTCAGCAAGGTGTGCTGTGGGTTAGGGCTTTGGTTATACGGTTTAGTTTTAAGAGTTGCTCTGGTATTTACAGCCGGTTTAACTTCTGTTAAATGGTCGTTTAGCCTGGGTTTTTCATGGTTTTGAGCGATACTGCCGGCATAAACACTATCTGAAATTTCTGTTGTATCATCATTGATAAAGGAAATATAGGCTTCTACTCTTTCATTGACAAGGCTAGGGTCAATTTCTAATCGATGTTTGCCCTCTTTTCGATGCGAACCACTTAGACAATAAGTATGTTTGTTCTGATCCGGCCAGTAGAGGAGCAGCATGGCGCGGTCGTTTGTATTTCTCCAGGGAAGATCTGCCGGGACTTCCCAGCTGAATTCAATGGCCGTCTCTATCAGCTTGATTTGCGGTTTCTCCGCTTTTAACAAGGTTCCCATACTGACCATTGCGTTAGAATAATCCATGATCGCATTTGGGTATACACCGCTAACGGCGTGTTTTTTATTATAGGAAACCGCTTCATTGTAATAGTTTCTGTCTGTACCAACCACTTTCAGCTTAAAACCGAGTTTAATAAAAACCTGAATTTCCCGAAGAAACTTGTTCACGATGGTCATGCGGTCACAATTGACTTTTCTGGCCGGACTCAGGGGCTTTGTACTGTGCCCAATGGTTCTGATGATGCTTTTTCCATTCAGCTCATAACCAACTAAATTGCCTACCCGGCCATGAAACCCACCAAATAATCCGTTTTTTAAACTTCCCATGTGTTGTTGTTTGTTGATAAGCAATGTGTTGTGATTGGTAAGGTAGTTAATAGCTTCGATATTATAGCCATATGACTCTACTTTTAGTTAAAAATAAATAGATGGTTATTAAGTGGGTAAATCATTGTTGAAAGGTCTTTTAGACCTGTTAGGGATTAATCAACCATTAATTAATGATGAAATAAGGATGGATTTGGCTGATGTACAGCTCGAAAGCAATAAGAGCTTACCTGACTGCGGATTCCATGTTTTCTGTAATCTAGGAATCTGATGTGGAATTTAAGTTTTACTTGTAGGCAATAGTTGGGCTGATGATTCAGGAAGATTCTTAAAAATGAGGTTTATTTAGTCAGCAGGGGAATATTTAAATAAATTCTGCATAAATGGTAATTATTTATATCAATAAAATCAATTTTATGGTAAAAATAATTAAAAAATGTCATTATATTTCGGGTAGAAGTAGCTTACAATCAACCAAATATTCATCCCTAATCAACCAAAACTATGAACAGACTTAGACCAACGGCTAAGCCTAAAATTTGCCATGGAGCAAATTTTATCAACAACCTCTTTTTTTTTAGTAAAACCTTTTATGTTTTCCTCTTTCTATGGTTCAGTACGCTGGGCACTGCACTCGCCCAGACAGAAATTAAGGGAAGAGTAGTCGATGAGGGATCAAAACCAATCCCCGCGGCTACAGTCACCGTATTACGCAGTTCCAATGGAACTCAAACCAGCCAGGACGGGCGGTTTATTTTAAAAAACATAAAAGCCGGAGATTCCATCAAGGTTGCTTACATGGGCTACCTGACCCAAGTACTCCCTGCAAAAAGCGATCAGACTATTGTTTTAAAAGAAGCAAAAAATGACCTGGATGAAGTGGTCGTCCTGGGTTATGGTTCGCAGAAGAAATCAAACATTACCGGTGCAGTATCTTCTATTAACATGAGTAAGGTGGACAATGTACCGGTTACCAATCTTTCCAATGCATTGGCTGGAAGGGCTGCTGGCGTAACCGTAACCAATACTTCCGGTTTAGCTGGTGCTGCCTCCGCCATTAGAATCAGAGGGGCTTTTGGCTCGCCACTCATTGTAATTGATGGAATTATCAAAACCAAAGCAGATTTTGATGCTTTAGATGCCAATGAGATTGATCAGATGACGGTTTTGAAAGATGCAGCAACCGCTTCCGTTTATGGCGCACAGGCAGGAAATGGAGTCGTGGTGGTGACCACAAAGAAAGGCTCGAATCAAGCACCGGTGTTTAACTTTCAGACCTCTTTTAGTACTTCCAGGCCAACTCAAACGCTTCTGGCTGATTTAACTACGGCTGCAGATGAACTAACCTATCAAAATAGGGTGGCCCAATTTAAAGGAGATCCATTGCCAAACGGGCAACGAGAGTACGATTATTTTAAGGATAAAAATTACAATGTAAACGAATGGATCTGGCAAAATCCGATGACTCAAAAGTACCTGTTTAGTGTCAACGGCGGCAGTGAAAAAATCAGTTATTATGCGCAGGCCAACTATACCGGTGAAAATGGCTCCTATAAAAATTTAGATTACGGTAAGTTTAACCTGCGATCTAATGTTACGGCCAAATTGAGTGAAGCCATTTCGCTAAACCTGAACATCTCAGCCGCGCAACAAAATCATGATCGGTTTTACTGGCCATTTACAGGTGATGACGATTATAATGTCGGTGATTTTTATCGTGTCACGTTCAACTGGCCCAAATTGTATCCTTTTTACACCGAACAAGATGGAACTCCTGCAAATCGGGTCACGGACTTTCCGGTGCAAACGCCAATGGGAAGCTGGCAAGCCTGGAATGTAATTGATCAGGTGATGGGAGATCGTTACATCCACACCACCAGAAGACAAGTGAATTCCATTTTAACAATGGACATCAAGTTAGATCAATTTGTGAAAGGGCTTTCGGCCAAAATGGTGGGTAATTATGAAGGCAATGATTATTTACGCAAATGGTACATGACTTTTCAAAAGAACTACGCGTTTATCTCTAAAGACCCTGGTGGGAACCGCTTTATCCCAGGTGCACCAGATCCGAACAATACCAATATTTTTAACTTTAGTCAGGCTTTGCCATTCCTGCGTTACCAGACAGAAAATGGCTGGAAGTATCAATTGGACGCTTATTTAAGTTACAAGCGCAGCTTTGGAAAGCATAGCGTTGACGCTTTAGCGGTTTGGGAGCAAACAGGTCGTCATGCCTATAACGTCACCTCTAAGGCTTCGTCTCCCTTAACTTCGATTGATCAGATGTTCGTGTATTCAAATGATGAAGCGAATAGAACCGGAAGCGGCTATGAAGGCTTAGATGCAAGCAGAGCATGGGTTGGTAAGTTCAATTACAACTATGACAACCGTTATCTGGTTGATTTTGCTTTCAGATATGATGGCAGCACGCTCTTTTCAAAAGAGAATAGATGGGGATTTTTTCCATCTGTTTCCCTGGCTTGGCGGGTATCTCAGGAAAGCTTTTTTAAAAATGCAACGAGCTGGGTGGATGACTTAAAATTGAGAATTTCTCATGGAACAACCGGAAACCTTTTAGACATCAATGGTGATCCACTTCCGGCATTTAGTTATACTTCGACCTATGTGAATGCTGGCAGTTATATGTTTGGTGATAACTTGTATACCACAATTCGGCCGGGCGCTACGCCGATCCCAAATGTGACCTGGGCAACCATAGAAAACTCAAACATTGGATTGGATTTTGAAATCCTGAATCGCCGTTTATCTGGTAGTTTTGAGGTGTTTAGAAATAAAATGAAAAACATATTGGGTCCTAGAACGGTGACGTTGCCAGATTCTTATGGTCAGACTTTGGCCGCAGAAAACTATGCACAACGCTCATTCCGTGGTTCTGAGCTAACCTTAAACTGGAAAAGTACGATCGGTAAGGAAGTTTCTTATGGGATCTATGGAAATGTAGGCTATGCAAAAGACCAATGGGATATTTTAGATCAAGGTGCGGATTATTTACCTGGAGGGAACCGCGAATGGCAGTCTGCAATTAGTCAACCGGCCAACAGGTTGTTTGGATTTAAAGCAAAAGGAATCGTTCGAACACAAGCAGAATTAGATCAATTGATCTCGAGTGGTTACAAGACTTATGGTCGTACACCATATTTAGGAGCCATTATTTATGAAGACATCAGAGGAGACAATTATACCCCAGGAGCAGATGGGAAAATAGATGGCAATGATATCCAGTTGCTTAGTAATAACAACAAACCCCGTATCAATTTCGGTTTAGGTTTTAACGTAAGCTGGAAAGGATTTACAGTGGATGCTCATTTTCAAGGCGTTGGCGCATATGACAGGATGATCAGTAATCTCGAAGGGGGAGGAATGCGGCAGCATGGTGGCAGTTTCCGTACCTATTACCCAATTTGGGCAGGTGACGTATGGACACCAGAAAATCCGGATGGAAAATACCCACGTGTAACCGGGGAGAACTGGGCCGAGTCCGGAACGGATAATTCCAATTTCTGGATCAGAAACGGTGCTTACCTGAGGTTGAGGAATTTGAATGTCGCTTATAATTTCCCTCAAAGATGGCTCCGTAGCGTAAAGCTTTCCAATGCTCAACTGTTCTTTAATGGAACCAATCTGCTGACTTTTTCAGACATGAAAGAGTTTCAGGATCCGGAACAGGACAATTACGATTCCTTCCCGGTAATGAAAACATTTACCCTTGGATTAAACATCAAATTTTAAAGATAACCAGACATGAAAAAGATCATCATATATATATTAATTCTATCGTTCTCGACCAGCTGTAAAAAGGTATTGGATGTCGAAAACATAAATAGCTATAGTCCGGAAAAGGTTTGGAATGACCCTAATTTGGCAAATGCCTACATGGCAAATATCTACTCCGTTTTTGGCAATTGGGATCCTGGTGCCGATTTTAGATCAGATCAGTTGGCAGGTGTTCCATTTTATCCGGATGCGGTGAGCATTACCAATGGAGGATTGGGGAACTGGGACTATGGTCGTATTCGCTTAATTAACCAGGCATTGATAGATGTAGAAAAAGGTTCATTATCGACTGCGGACAAGAACAATATCCTGGGGCAGGCGTATTTTTTAAGGGCATATATTTATTTCAGTATGGTTCGAACTTATGGTGGTGTTCCGTACATCAAAATTCCACAGGATCGGTATGCTGACGACCTGGATGTTCCTAGAAATTCTACGAAGGAATGTTTTGAATTTATTGTGCAAGACCTGGATCAGGCATTAACGATGTTGACTAAGAAGATCTCTTCCTCCTCTGGTAACTGGGGTAAAATTGATGGTAATTTCGCCCTGGCATTTAAAGCAAAAGTCTTGTTGTATAAGGCTTCACCGCAATTTAATCCATCAAATCCTTGGGATAATGCCTACTGGGCGGATGCGTATGCGGCCAATAAATTAGCTTATACGGAATTGAAATCTCAGGATTTTAGGTTAGTAGATAATTATTCAAATATTGCCTTGACAGAGAAAAATACAGAAGTTGTTTTTTCTGTGATCAACAAATTCCCAAATAAAGTGGCAAGCTGGGACAATGGTACGCGCCCAGGTTCATTGAGTAGGGGCCCGGCAGGTTCCACGCCAACCTGGAATTTTGTGAAAGCATTTCCTATGAAAGATGGGAAACTGTACAATGACCCATCCGGAGCTTATTTTAAAACAGAAGAAGAGTTCCTAAAATCTTATTGGGAAAATAGAGATCCTAGATTCGGGAAGTCTTTCTTATGGAATGCGAAAGCATTTCCGGTTTCTGGTAAAGTGGATGGTTACAGGCAGTACACCGGACTTGGTGTAGCACCAGCCCTGGATAATTTTGGTGTCAATCCCAATGCCAGCGATAAATCAGAAAATGGAGACCGCTACTCTGGACTTTTCATCACAAAAAGTAACCGCTTAGATTTAAAACAGGAGCAGGTAGAGCAATATGATACAGATTTTGTTTTGATGCGATTTGCAGAAGTGATGTTGAATTATGCAGAAGCGGCAAATGAAACCGGTCAATCCGTAGAAGCCATTGATATGTTGACACAAATACGCCAACGTGCCGGGATAGCGCAAGGAGTAGATGGTAAGTACGGAATCACAGCAACAAGTAGGGAGCAAATTAGGAAAGCAATTGTAGACGAGCGGAATGTTGAGCTTTGCTTTGAAGGACATCGGTTCAATGATTTGCGTCGGTGGAGGATGTTTAGTGTGTTAAATAATAACCCTAAATATGGCATCGAAGCAATTGCAATATTGCCAGGTGGTGCAGAAATGCCGATCAGTCAGGCAGCAAACCAGGCAAGCGCAAATCAATTGAAAGAAGAAGATTTTAAATATGTTGTGCTACAAATTCCGCGGACAGGTGTGCTGATCAATGTATTGCCAGAT
Source organism: Pedobacter gandavensis (assembly GCF_014172405.1). Taxonomy (GTDB): domain Bacteria; phylum Bacteroidota; class Bacteroidia; order Sphingobacteriales; family Sphingobacteriaceae; genus Pedobacter; species Pedobacter gandavensis. The sequence goes on from NZ_WNXC01000001.1 coordinate 363,832, forward strand.
AAGTATTACTTTGCACCAATTTCACAATCCATTATAGGTAAAACTAAAAAATTGGAACAGAATAAAGATTGGGGCGGTACATTTGATCCGACCTTACATTAATCATTTTTTCTTGCTGGATTCCTGCTTTTAAGCTAAGCAGGAATCCTTTTTCGGGTAATGGTTTTATTGCCTATATTCGAGGTAACAAGCATAAATGAACCAACCAACCAACCAAAACTAAATGAACGAAAATCTATTGAAGGAAAACAGGAGGAGTTTCCTGAAAGGTGGCCTTGTCCTTGGCGGCCTTGCTTTATTAAAGCCTGAACGCGCTATTTCTAGACCCAATGAACCTATTTTTGAGGAATTTAAGATCCTTATCGGACCCTATTTACAGACCAATTTCGGAAATAGTATTTCTATTTTATGGATCACCAATAAAGACAGTTCCAGTTGGGTGGAATATGGTGAATCTGCCGATCTACTCGATAAAAAAGCTTATGGTAAAAGCGATCTGGGTTTAAAACCTGCGAGCCGTTTAAACTGCGTAAAACTGGAGCATTTAAAGCCGGGAATCACCTATTATTATAAAATCCTTTCTAAGGAAATTAAGGATTTTCAGCCTTACAAATTGACCTATGGAGAGACCATTTCTAGTGGTACAGAAAGCTTTTTAAATACGGATGCATCCAAAGATGAAGTGTCTTTTGTGATGCTAAATGACTTGCACGACCGCCCAAAATCCATCCCTCATTTATTGGACCTGGATAAAGGGAACACGCGTGATTTTATCTTTTTTAATGGGGATGTTTTTGATTACCAGGCCGACGAGCAGCAGATCATCAACAATATGCTACAGCCATGTGTAGACTATTTTGCGAAGCAAACTCCGTTTGTGTATGTCCGTGGAAATCATGAGACCAGAGGTAAGTTTGCGCGCGATTTTGCGTCTTATTTTGACCATGTCGGAAATACAGCATTTACCTTAGGACCTGTTCGTTTTGTGATTTTAGATACTGGTGAAGACAAAGAGGATTCCCACCCGGTATACGCAGGGATTGTAGATTTTGATCGATACAGGGAAGCACAGGCAAGCTGGCTTGAAAATGAAATCAACAGAAAAGAGTTTAAAAATGCTGCTTTTCGCGTGGTATTGATGCACATTCCTCCACGTTATTCAGGAGATGCGCATGGCGCAGTTCATTGCACCGAATTGTTCGAACCCCTCATGAACCGGGGAAAAGTAGACCTGGTATTGAGTGGTCATACCCATAAATATAAAGTTCATCAGCCGGATAAAAAAGCGAACCAATATCCGATTATTATTGGTGGCGGACCAAAAGACGGCTCCCGGACCTTGACTAAGATCAAGGCTAATAAGAAGCAAATTCAGGTAAGTATGGTTGATGATTCTGGACAGGAGGTAGGAAGCTATCTGTGTTTAAGGAAATAAGGTATCAAATAACCGCATGGCTGGCCTTTTAGCCGGCCATGTGGTTACTTATTGATGTTTTTCATCAAATGGTTAAACCGCAGTGATTTTAAGTACCACACTGGTTCTTCGGTCATTCACTTGTGGGTTGAGGCCAATATTCATTAGGAAGTCGCCAGAATAAACCTTTGCAGGATCTATCGGCGATTTGCTGCCAGGATAAAGATTGATTTCTTCTATTTTGTATTTTTTGCTTCCGTCCAAGCCTTTTAAAGTGATCGGAATTGCCTGTTTGGTTGCATTTCTTGTCGCCATATAATAGTTGAATACCATCGCTTGATCTTTTGCATCGTTAACATACGAGATGGAGGCTACATCATTTTGATAGGGGTCTTGTAACCTGTATTGTTGTCCATGCCAAACAATATCCTTAAAATCATCATAAGTTTTTATTGCATTTTGGCTAAATAACAGGTCTTTTTCGGAGAGCTCATGAACTTTTACATCATAGCCCAGTTTGCCCATCATGGCCACATCAGTTTTGAATTTGATGGACTGGTTACCCATGTCGGTCACATGATTGTCGACTGCAATGGATGGGAAATAATAGGAGTATTCCCATTGTATAAATATTCTGTCGAAAGGATTCGTATTGTCACTTGGCCAAAACTCCGTGAAGTATTTAAGCGCGGCATAATCCACTCTGGAGCCTCCTCCAGCACACAACATCATAGGCACTTTTGGATGCTTTTTTCTTATTCTTTCCAAGACACTATTCAGTCCCCTTACATATTCTATGTAAAAATGATCTTGGTTTTTTAAGGTTGGAGAGTTGGCATTATAAATCAGTGAATTGCAATCCCATTTGATGAATGCTAAATCTGGAACTTGTGTAAATGTCTCCTCAACAACGTTAAAGATAAAGTCTTGCACCTGTTTATTCGTCAGATCCAGTACCAACTGGTTTCTCATGTAATATTCTTTTCTTTGGGGTTGTCTGATGATCCAATCCGGATGTTGCTCATACAATTCACTCTTTGGATTCACCATTTCCGGCTCCAGCCAAATGCCAAACTTTACCCCATTCGTAGTTGCTTCTTTGCCAATAGCGCTGATGCCATTCTTCAGTTTTTGTTTGTTGAATTTCCAATCGCCCAAGCCTGCGGCGGCCCCATTTCTCGGGTATTTATTTCCAAACCAACCATCGTCTAATAAAAAGACATCTACGCCTAGTTTTTTGGTGTCTTGCACCAGACTGTTCAGTTTTTCATCATTGAAGTCGAAGTAAGTGGTTTCCCAATTGTTTAATAGGGTAGATCTTTCTCCTTGTCCTTCTCGCAATTGATATTTTCTAGCCCAATTTTGAAGGTTTCTACTGGCCAATCCAGTTCCCTTATTGGAATAGGTATAGACAAAACGAGGGGTTATAAAATTCTCTCCGGATTTTAGGGTGTAATCGGAAGAGAAGTTATTGATACCGGCAGTAACCCTCAGGTAATAATCATCAAATGTCTCGAAGTCTAACTTGAAATTTCCCGTCCATTCTAAGGATCCTGCTATAATATTTCCGGTGTCTTCTGCGGATGGGCCATCAATGGAAACCATGAAAGAGGAGGAGTGTAAAAGATTGGTTCGTGTACCTAGTTTTGAATCTAATGTTCTAAGTCCGTGTAACAACTGTTGTTCCTCAGACCTCATTTCCCGCATGGCGCTACTGTACTGATTCTTTAGGAAGAACTTTTTTCCGCTAAGAGTAAGGTTTGCCGAGGCGTATTTGTTCAAGATTACATTACCTTTTTCCTGGTGACGGATTTCTGCCCATTGTTCTATGACATCTTCTTCAAAATAGCTCAGGTAGTTTAAAGTAACTTCGAAATTGTATTTTGGGTCTTTTAACACAATAGCGGTTAACTTTCTATTAGGGTCGATTTCGGTTTCTTTAACGCTTTGAAAAACCAGGACAGTAGATTTATTTCCATCAGCATGGGTAACGCTCAACCCAGGTTCTAACAAATTAATAGAACCAGAGGCGATATAAGCTTCTCGTTTATTATACAAATCATCAGAGCCAGGCGTATATTTATCGAGCGTAGGGATGATTGAATATTCGTCCTTGTTGGCAATTTTTTTTCCTAAGTAGCTTGAAATTAAAGCATGGTCTGCATCTGTAGAGAGCAGGAGTGTATTGTGCTTCGTTTCAATTGCAATTTGTTGCTGTGCAATGCTGGTTTGGTAAGTCATGAGGATTAGAAGGCTTGGGTAAAGGTATCTTTTGATCATTTTTTTTGGTGGTCGGTTTTGTTGATTTGGGTTGCTATTTTTTGAGTTAATTAGATCTTGAGGTTAGGTGGCAATTCCGATTTTTGAGAACAGCAGGAACAAAAGAATCATCAGGAGGATTAACAGGCCATTAAACCAATGTCGGTTTTTCCATGGTTTTAAATCTACGACCTGTTTATTTTGTGCTACATAATCGTTTTGCATGGGAAACATTTTTCCAATGATGAGCATAATTGCAATAGTCAGCAGGAAGAGAATGGTAAGGATGTGTAGAAAATGAATACCGGTATCAAAGACCATTTGTGTGAGTATATAACCGCTGAAACAGAATGCTAATCCTATTTTGGCGGCAATTGGGGGAACTTTTTTGGTCACAAAGCCTACAAACATAATGCTGAAGATTGGGATGCTGAACGCAGCATTCATCTTTTGCATAAAGGTGTAAAAATTGCCATTGGAGAAGAGGAGCAATGGGGCGATAAACATCGCCAGTAAAGCGGCAAACATTTCAAATCTTCTAGAGTTTTTCAATAAATCCTGTTCAGAAACAGGTTTGCCTTTTAGCTCTTTAAAAGGTTTATATAAGTTTAGGATAAATAGCGTACTTGCACTGTTGAGTGCCGGGGAAAAGGAGGTAATGGCGGCACCAAGAATAACGGCGGCAATAAAGCCACTTAACATCGGAGGAGACACGTCGCTGACGACCCTTGAAAAGGTTTCTGTGGTGTTGTGTAAATTGCTGTAGAGGTGAACAGCAATGATTCCTGGCAAAATAAACAGCAATGGGCCGAGCAACTTACCTACGCAGGCCAGTGCAATTCCCTTCTGACTGGTTTTTAGATCGGCTGAAGCTAGTGCTTGCTGGACGATCACCTGTTCAGTACCCCAATAAAATAGGTTCATCAGGATCATGCCCGTAAATATGGTAGAGAAGGGAACCGCATCTTTAGCGCTACCTATGGAATTGAAATGCTCAGTTTTTGAGGAAAGGATCGTATGTATTCCAAGTAGTGGATCTCCATTTCCGATATGCCTTAGGCCAAAATAAGCCAGTAAAAGGGCAGCGGTAAACATGAAAACCCCTAACACCAAATCGGAAATCACAATGGCTTTTAGTCCGCCTAAAATGGAATATAAGCTACCGATCAGGCCAATGCACCAGATCAGTATCCAGATGCTGTTTCCATAGCTGATGTTCCAGTGGTCAGAGAAGTGAAAGACCCCATTGAGCGCCACAGCGCCACTGTAAAGTACAATTGGCAGTAGATTGACAACATAACTGATCAGGAAAAGTAGGGAGACCAATTTTTTCGTTGCGGAATCATATCTGCTTTCCAGGAAATCCGGAGTGGTAGACATGGCACCTTTTAAATAGATGGGGATTATAAACTCTGAAACCAGCACCATAGCAAATACAGAGCTGACTCCCCAAGCCATGACAGACATATTATTCACGTACACAGATTCACTGTTCCCTACAAATTCAGCTGCGCTGATATTCGTAAAGAATAGCGCAGTACCTACAGCGGTAAAGGTTAAGCTTCTGTTAGCCAGAAATAGACCTGCAGCAGTCGTGATCTTTTGCCTCCTGGTTTTAAACCATGAAATCGCTCCAACAAGAAAAGTGATCAGGATAAAGGTGGACAGGGCAACAACGTTCATCTTTGCAAGATTTTATAATGATTTTCTTCTAATCAATACCGTAGGGATGATCTCCTGTACTTTTTCCTTTTTTAAGATGGCCTGCGCCACTCTTCTGCCCATTAGGGAGAAATCGGCCGAATAAGTCGTGATCCCTCCGGCAATGATTTCTTTAACCACTTCGTCGTTATGAGAGAGGATACCAATGTCTACGCCTGGCTGTAATTGTTTGACTTCACAATCTTTCAATATTTTCCAGATTTCAGAATTGTCCAGGGTAAAATAAACCTTTCCTTTTTCTACACTACCGGGCTCGTATTCGTTTATGATCCGGGAATTAATCTTAAAGTCTTTAGTAAATCGTTTAAAAGCTTTAATGATCTCGACAGGATCCAGGGAGCCTGGTACATGAAAGAATATCAATTCATCAAAAGTTCTGATCGTCTCTGCCAATTCGGCAAGTATATTATAGGTGGATTGTTCAAACTCCTGGCTGACGTAATTAAACTCGCCCTTCATCGGTTCATAGCGGTCAAACATGATGAATTTGTTGATGGGGAGCAGCTCTAATAAGTGTTTGGTCTTAGGGTGTGGGATAGGTGAAACCACATAGACCCCATATTTCCCTTTAATCATGTGGAGCATGGTCTCGAACATGGTAATGTTACCGTGGTGAAAAAACACGTCGATATGTACGTTTGGCCCAAGTTCATGGCGTAGGTTTCTATAAAACTGCTCCTGAAAGGAGTCGATAAGGTACATCAGTAGCGCCACTTTCAGGGTTTGCTCAGTATCCTCATTGGCTACAAAATACCCTTGTCGGTTTTTAGACTCCACGATACCCCGGCTGATTAGCTCCCGGTATCCTTTCATAATGGTTTCTCTTGCAAAGCCAAGTTCCTTAATCAGCACATTTATGGATGGTAATGCTGCTCCCTGAGCGATGATTCTCTCTTCAATTGCATTGATGATGCCCTGCACAAACTGTTCGTGTTTGGAGTAAGAAGGGATCGTTTCGAGCTCTCGTATCTTTTCAAAAATGGTGGTCATATATGGTAGGGTTGGTCTGCACTAGTCTATAAATAGATTGGTTGTTGTGCTGGCTTTTTTACAAGGTAATAAATTTCAGTTAATCAGGAAATTTGAAAATAAATTTAAATCGTGAATGGATGGGTTATATGCTCATTATTCTGCGTTTAATGGCTTGAATAGGCTTAAATCATTAATGTGTGGATTGATGGGATTTTGTTTTTTTTCTCTGATACTCAAATTGTTCTTGCAATTGCAAAAAAAGTTCGTTTATATTTATGTCATAATAGAACAGTGTAGACTAGACTAGGTAGTTTGCGCTCATATTGTCAACCAAACCAAACCAAATATGAACTTAAAATTTACTATTCCTAATTTGGGCTATCCTGATTTGCTCGGGAAAAAGCTCCTCCTTTTACTCCTCTGTTTAGTTTTCTATGCGCCGGCTTTTGCCCAGCAACAATTGGTTACCGGAAGGGTAACGGAAAAGGGACAAGGCTTACCAAATGCAACTGTTCGGGTAAAAGGAACCCAGACAGGTACCAAAACTGATCCTGATGGGAAATTCAAAATTACGGTTTCGGAAAATGCCGTGTTGGTTTTTAGTTACATCGGATTTGCGGATCAGGAAATACCTGTGAAAGGAAAGAAGCACCTGGAGGTGCATATGGCAGAAGATTCCGGATCGGGCTTGAATGAGATTGTGGTGGTCGGCTATGGAACGAAAAAGAAAGCGAATCTGACCGGTGCTGTTTCCACCATTAGTGGTACAGAACTGGCAAAATCACCGGCCACGAATCTGACTAATTCTATTGCAGGACAGGTTCCTGGATTGATTGTAAATTCAAGAGGCGGAGAGCCGGGTAATGATAATGCAGATGTGTTTGTTCGTGGGAAAAGTACTTTAGGTAATTCCGGAGCTTTAGTTGTGATTGACGGAATCCCTGACCGGGCAGGTGGCTTTGCCAGATTAAACCCTGCAGACATAGAATCATTCACCGTAATTAAAGATGCAAGTGCAGCGATTTATGGGGCAAGGTCTGCAAATGGGGTTATTTTAATTACCACAAAAAGAGGGAAGACCGGACAGCCGGTATTGTCGCTGGGAACAAACTGGGCTACCACTGAGCCTACCCGTGTACCTAAAATGTTGAGTTCTTATCAATACGCACAAGCAACCAATGAATATGATGCTTTGCTTGGACAACAGCAGACCTGGAAAGCAGAAGACCTGGAGAAATTCCGTGATGGATCGGATCCTTTAACGCATCCCAATAGTAACTGGTGGGATGCAGTGATGAAAAAACGTGCACTTCAGCAAAACCATATCATGTCGCTAAGTGGAGGAACAGATAAAGTGAGTTATTTTCTATCTGCTCAACATCAGAAACAAGATGGAATTTATAAAGGAGATGCCGCTTATTACAAGCAAGATCAGGCAAGAGCCAATATTGATGTGAAGGTTACGGATAATTTTAAGATTGGCGTGGATGTGGCTTACCGTAATGAATTTCGCAACGCAGCAAAGCGCGGTTATGATGCAGGAGGTATTTTTAGAGAGCTGTGGCTTGCCTATCCTTATCTTACACCCAGATATCCAAATGGATTGGTGGGGGTAGGTATTGGAGGTGGTCCTGACAACAGCATGATCTATGTCACCTCAGGTGAAGCAGGATACCAGCGCTTTACTACGGATTACCTGCAAACCAAAGCTTCTTTTAACTGGAAACTGGATAAAGTGACCAAAGGCTTGTTTGTAGATGGTTATTATGCTTACGATCTAACAAATTCTAAAACTAAATCTTTTACCAAAACACCACCTCCGGCTTATAGATATGATGCGGGAATAAAAGATTATGTAGCTGTTCCCTCCGCTATAACGCCTTCTTTGTTTGAGCAAAGAGGAAACATCAATGAGGGATTACTCAATTTAAAATTAGGCTATTCAAAAGCCATCGGTGACCATGCTTTTGATGCTTTTGTAGCTTTTGAAAGCTTCAAAGGAAATACTGATATTATTAATGCTTCCAGAACTAATTTCCTGAGCAATAGTTTGGATCAGTTGTTTGCAGGAAGTTTGGTTGGACAGCAAAATAATTCTGCTGCCGCAAAATCCGCTCGTATCAATTACATCAGTCGTTTATCTTACAACTATAAGAGTAAGTACCTGGTAGATTATACCATGCGTTATGATGGTTCACAAAACTTCCCGGAAGGAAAACGTTATGGGTTTTTCCCAGGAGTTTCCGCAGGATGGCGTATCTCTCAGGAAGATTTCTTTAAATCAGATGTTGTCAATGAATTGAAGTTAAGGGCTTCATGGGGAAGAACCGGTAATGACATCGTCAATGCCTTCAACTACTTACAAACTTACTTACTGGGAACCGGCTATGGTTATTCATTGGGCTCTTCTGCATCGCAGGTGACTTCATTAGTTCTTGGACCAACACCTAACCCTAACATTACCTGGGAATTGGCAACCACTACAGATGTGGGCTTAGAGTCTCAGTTTTTTAAAGGGAAATTGGGTGTGAATATCGATCTGTTCAGGTCTATGCGTTCCAATATTCTGATCACCAGAAGCGAGTCTGTTCCTGGATATACCGGCCTGACTTTACCCAATGAAAATTTAGGAAAAGTGTTAAACAGAGGGATTGAGCTGGAGGTTACCCACCGCAATAACATTGGAAATTCCTTCGCTTACAATATCAGAGGGAATGTCACTTTTGCCAGAAATAAAGTGATTTTTATGGATGAGGCACCAAATATCCCTGCTTATCAACGTAAAACAAATATCCCTATTGATTCCTGGTTCCTTTACAAATCAGATGGTATTTATCAAAACCAACAGGAAATAGACAACAGTCCGCATCCGGCAAATACAGCGCCTGGTGATATCAAGTATAAAGATGTAAATAATGATGGTTTTATCAACGACCTGGATAAAGTGAGAATGCCATTGGTACGTACACCAGAGTTGATGTTTGGACTCGCGTTAGGTGCTTCATGGAAAAATATTGATTGTTCAGTTTTCTTTCAGGGACAGGCAAGAGCAAAATCTTATCTGGCGCCAGCAGGTTTAAATATGGTGACCGAATTTTTTGAAGAGCGCTGGCAGAATCCAGGTGATCACAGCTATCCAAGGAATTTTAATGGGCCAACAGGCAGAACATTTGGTGTAAATACCTTACAATCCGATTTCTGGCTTAGGGACGCTTCTTTTGTAAGGTTGAAAAATGTGGAGTTTGGCTATAGTCTGGCAAAATCAGTGACGGAGAAATTAAAGATTCAAAACGCAAGGATCTATGTGAGTGGTTCCAACCTGTTTTCTATTGATAAATTCGGTCCTTCCTTCGATCCGGAAGTATCCAATAATTCAGGACAATACTATCCGCAACAACGCGTGATCAATATTGGTGCAAACATTACATTCTAACCATTTATCAAGGATATCATGAAATTGAATATAAATAATTTTAAAATAAAGGCTGCTGTTTTACTGGTTCTTGCAGCATTGACTTTAGGTGGTTGTAAAAAGGCACTAGACCTCCAACCACTAAACGCTTACACGGAAAAGGATGTATGGAAAGACCCGAAATTAGCTCAGGTATTTGTAAACAGTATTTATGACCAAACCGTACTGGCTTATCCCGATGGTGGTTTTGGTTGGGGAGCGCAAACGGATGAGCTTTATGGGAACTTTAACTGGAAAAACGAGAACCTTTATGTTAGGGGAGAAGCCACACCTGATAACCAGAGTTCAGGTTCTTTGAACCATTGGAATAAAATGTATGGATCTATCCGTTATAGCAATATTTTCTTTAGCAAAATTGACAATATCAGTGGTGCTGATAAAGTGGTGAATATCATGAAAGGTGAAGTCCACTTTTTAAGAGCATTGGCTTATTTTGAACTGCTGAAAAGATTTGGTGGGGTACCTTTGATTACAAAGGTTTACGATGTAAACGACAGAACTTTTACGGAGAAAAGAGCAAACTGGACGGAGACCAAAGATTTTATCAAGGCTGAAATCGCAGAGGCGATAAAGCTGTTACCCGCAGTATATACCAGTGATAATGATAAAGGCCGCGCAACGATAGGAGCGGCAATGGCCTTGAAATCAAGGTTGTTGTTGTACGCTGCAAGCCCGTATTACAATAAAGCAAACGATAGGGCTTTATGGGAAGAGGCAAAGGTGGCCGCTAAAGCGCTGATTGATTTTACCGGAGCAAACTATGCGTTGTATGGAAATGCTGCAAATGGCACTTACAATAAAACCTTCCTGGATTTCTTTAATTCCGAGATTATTTTCTCCAGGGTGTATAGTGGCTTAGTTATGGCTGATCAATACAATACGGTGAGCAGAGATTTAAGCCCAAATGGCTACAATGGTTATAGTTCATATAATGTGCTTCAGCAGATGGTAGATGATTTTGAAATGGCTGATGGCACCAAATTTAGCTGGAACAATCCAGATCAGGCCAAGAACCCTTATGAGCATAGAGAACCTAGATTTTACGCCAGTGTTTTAGCAAATAACCAGCAGTTTAAAGGCAGGTTGACCAGTTTTTATGAGGGAGGAGATGACTCTCCACAAAGTCCATATTCTCCATGGAATGCTTCTAAAACAAGATACTGCGTGAGGAAAATGGTGAATGAAGCACACGATTGGAACGTTCAGGAATATGATGCAACGCAATGGGCGGTTTTTAGGTTATCAGAGATTTACCTGAACTATGCAGAAGCCTGTGCCGCATTGGGTGAAGATGGGGATGCCTTAATTTATCTGAATAAGATCAGAACGGAAAAAGCGGGTATGGGGACTGTTAGTGCAACAGGACCTGCGCTAATGGAGAAAATCAGACATGAACGTCGGATTGAACTCTGTTTTGAGGGGCATCGTTATTTTGACATCAGAAGATGGGGTATTGCCGAAATAGGTTCCGAAGACGCGAAAGGTGTCATTATAAAAAAGCAACCAAACGGATCATTTACTTATGAGTTGATGACTGTTCAGGAGCGTACCTGGATTCCTTCTTTTTATTATTACCCAATTCCAAGGACGGAAATACAGAAAAATCCTAACTTAATCCAAAACCCGAATTACAATTAAATTTATGACCAGGTAGGTGTTGTCATCAATTCCAAATGACCCCTGCCTGGTTTTTTACACTAATAATCCTTATAAATACCAATTTGTTATGAAGTTTACCCCAATCAGGCACCTATTGTTTTTGCTGCCCTTACTCTACAGTTTTGTTGATGTTCATGCCCAGGATTTACGCTGGCATTTGGTGAAGAATGGAGGTATAGCATGGACGCTTAAAAAGGGAGATGCGGCGCATACCGATCAGATTGAAATGAGTGGGAAACAGATCTCTGCAATCCTTACTTATGGGGTAAATGATCAAGGGAGTTTAGTCTTGAAAAGGAAGCTGGTTTTTCCTATGCTCAGGACCATTCCAAATAATACCAGAGGAACATTGATCAGAGATTTCGATCAGCCAATTCCGACGATTTCTATTGATGGAGTGGCTTTGAATGAGCAACCTGTTGCATTTGCCTTCAATGGATCAATCAAAGTACGGTCTACTACTGCTGGTGTAAATATCGTTCGTGAGCTATTTCCATCAGTCAACAAGCCTGCATTTATTGAACAAGGTACTTTTAAAAATAAGAATGCCAAGGCAGTTGAAATTACCATTCCTGAATTTGAACACACCGATAGCACCAAACAGAATAAAGGTGTTTACGGAATTTACGTGTTGAATACGAAGATCTATGGTGCAGGTCGGTTTAGTTTAAAACCAGGTGAAACACTAGTGTATTCCGTAGTTTATTCTGCAAGAAAAGTGACCGATCAACCTTATGAGTTTTCGTCTGAATACGAGGCGATTCAACGCAGGAAGCTCATTAGCGATATCACTAAGAAACTCGTGTTAAAGACGCCTGATGATACCTTGAATCAGATGTTCTCTTTTGCAAAAATCCGGGCTTCGGAAAGTATTTTTGATACGAAAGGAGGATTGCTTCATAGTCCGGGAGGAGGAGATTACTATGCTGGGATCTGGGCAAATGATCAGGCCGAATATATGAATCCCTTGTTCCCTTTTCTAGGCAATGCGGAAGGAAATCAAAGTGCGATCAATAGCTTCAGAATGTTCGCTAAATACATGAATGCAGTTTACAAACCGATTCCAAGCTCGATCATCGCAGAAGGCGATGGCATGTGGAACGGGGCTGGTGATCGTGGTGATATGGCGATGATTGCTTATGGTGCATCCAGATTTGCCCTAGCTTATGGAGATACGGTGGAGGCTAGGAAATTATGGCCCTTAATTGAATGGTGTCTGGAATTTTCAAGAAGAAAGAAAAGTAAGGATGGCGTTATTGCTTCGGATTCAGATGAGTTGGAGGGAAGGTTTCCTGCGGGAAAAATTAACCTGTCTACTAATACACTCGCCTACGGTGCTTTGGTCAGTTCTTCAGATTTAGCCGCCTCTTTAGGTGATAAAACGACTGCTGAAAAGCTAGCCTTAGAAGCTGCAGCCTTAAGAATCTCGATTGAAAAGTATTTTGGTGCGAAAGTTCAGGGCTATGACACTTATCGATATTATGATGGAAACGATAAATTGAGGTCATGGATTGGGATGCCCTTAGTAATGGGCATGTATGAAAGAAAAGAACAGACTGCAAAAGCACTTTTGTCCAATCATTTGTGGACTAAAGACGGTATGCTCAGTGAGTCCGGATCTAAGGTATTTTGGGACCGGTCACTTTTATATGCCGTTCGTGGTTTGTTTAACGCAGGAATTACGGATACCACATTGAAATATTTTAAATATTATACAGACAAACGTTTGCTTGGCGAACATGTTCCATATGCGGTAGAAGCCTGGCCGGAAGGAAACCAACGCCATTTATCAGCAGAAAGTGGCTTGTATTGCAGAGCGATCACAGAAGGCCTTTTTGGCATACAACCCAAAAGCTTTAATTCCTTTTTATTGCAGCCACATCTTCCGGCAGATTGGAAGGAGATGTCGTTGGAACACATCAGTGCTTTTAACGAGGATTTTGGCATTAGGGTACTCAGAGCAGGCAAGCAACTGAAAATTATCATCACACAAGCTGGTGGTAAAAAACAAGAAATTAACTGGACTGGCCGTAAGGCAGTAGAAATAACCTTAAATTAAACACATGAAAAGAGTACTTTTTTTATACCTCCTGATTTACTGCTGTAATAGCGTTTATGCGCAGCAAACCGGAGTAACTTTTAAATCATCAGATCCGGCATTACAGACTGCTTTTGTCAGGGCAAAAGAAATGGCTTTAAGCTATAAAGGTAAACCGGCTGATCCGGTAGGGCCATGGTATGAATCAGCATTGCCACCACGATCCGCATTCTGTATGCGTGATGTGGCACATCAAAGTATCGGCGGCGAGATTTTAGGCCTCCAAAAGGAGAACAAAAATATGTTTCGACATTTTGCGAAAGGGATTTCTGCCTCAAAAGACTGGTGTTCTTTTTGGGAAATGAACCATTTGGGGAATCCGGCTCCAGAAGATTACCGAAATGACAAAGCGTTTTGGTATAACCTGAACGCAAACTTCGACCTGATCACTGCCAGTTGGAAACTGTATTTATGGACGGGTGATGAAGAATATATTAAGGGCGCTGAATTTGCCAACTTCCATGAAAAATCTGTGACTAAATTCATTGACAGCTGGGTGTTACAGGCGGACTCACTGTTAACCAGACCGACCCATCCAAATGCACCTGTTCCTTTTAATGTGAAAGATGCATTTAACAGGTGTCGCGGTTTACCTTCTTATTCCGAAGGGGTTCCGAATATTAAAATGGGCGTAGATTTGGTGGCTGCATTATACAGCGGGCTGACTTCTTACGCGAACATGTTGGACCTAAAAGGAGAAAGTAAAAAAGCAAAATTATACAGAGAAAAGGCTGCAACGTACCAGAAGAATATTGATGCTCTTTGGTGGAATGATACCGCCTCACGATACAATACTTTTTATTCCGATGACCATAAATTTGGTCTGGATGAAGGAGAGACATTTTTATTGTGGTTTGATGCCTTGAAAGCAGGGGAACGAAAAGACAAGACCATTCAGCATTTGTTGTCTAATAACTGGAATGTTGAAAATCTATCTTATTTTCCATTGATTATGTATCAAAATGGGCATGCGGATAAAGCTTATGATTATATGTTGCACTTAACCGATCCCAGCACGAAGAGAAGAGAGTATCCTGAAGTATCTTTTGGTGTAGTGAAAGGATTTACAGAAGGTTTGATGGGAATGGAAGCAGATGCCAGGCTAAATCGCATCAGTACTTTGTACCGCGGAAAAAGCGGAAGTAATTCGGAGCTGAAGGATGTGCCGGTATTGAATACACTCGTTACCATAAAACATGATGGGAATAAAAAATCAATACTGACCAATAATGGCGCAAAGAAAATTCTTTGGCAAGCTAAATTTATCAATGACCAAGGGAAATTGGTGGTTAAGAAAGCCGTTTGGCTGCAACCGAAAGCTTCCAAAGAACTGAGCTGTATTTAGTTTTAATTTATGCTATTTAACAACCGTTGCTCAGGCAGCGGTTGTTCCCTGCGAGGTTATTGACTACCTGAATAATTGCCAATTTTATTTATTCTCCGGTAAACTAAAGGTGACATCCCCATTACCTTATTAAAAATTCTTGAAAAGTAATAGGGATCAGGATAGCCGATGCTTGCTGCAACAGACTTAATACGAAGATCTGATAGCGCTAAAAGCTGACAAGCCTTCTGTATTTTCAGCTGTATAAAATAATCGATAGGAGATATGCCTGTTCTTTTTCTGAATAAGTTTTGAAAGTGTGAAACGGAATAGGAAAATTCATCTGCCATGTCCTTAATTGTTAGTTTTTGAGCAAGATTGGCTTGCATATAATTAATAATCTTATCTGGGAATTCAAGATCAGTAATGGTGGTTAATTCATTGGTTTTCTTTGGGAATAGAAAGTTGGCAATGAAATAGTAGAAGGTTAAATTGGCATAAATCAGGTTCTCTTCACTGTAGCCTTTTTCAAAACAATTGTACATCATATTCCATAGCTTTATTTTATGATCATCATAGGGGATGGTTCTCGGAATGAGCAAGTCACCTACTGATAGGGTTTGGTTTAAATAGGTTAAATTATCTCCTATGAAATGAACCCAGTATATAGTCCATGGATCTGAGGGATCCGAAGCATATTGGGAATGAAGGTCCGTTGCCGGAAGTATGAAAAACTGATTCGCCATCACGTTATGTTTCTCTGTTCCAATGCTAAACCATCCTTTGCCTGCTGTACAATACATGAGGATGTGATCGGTACAGCCTTTAAGTCTGCTGCGATAATGTCCCTCTGCCTTAGGAAAGTAGCCTATATGCGTGATGTATAGTAAATTTAATGCAATCTCATTTTCATTTTTACGCTCATACAAGGATTTTGGAAGGCTAATCAGCTTTTCACCGTTAAAGCCATGTCTCTTCTTTTTAACCAATTTCATGTCTTTTTTTAAATGGAGGTCTTGTGTTTTTCTTTATCCTAAATTATCACCTTTTGGCATTTTCTGCAATGAACTATGCTTTTGTTTTAATGGATTATGCGAGGATACCTCAGGATAGTGTTTTAGTCCATCCTTTTAATTTAATAGTCTATTTTTTTTTGCTAAAAAGAGCTATATCTTCAAGTTATTAATGCTAAAGATGAGCGTGTTGCTAAAAGCAGGTGGAAGAGGAGCGTAGGGATGAATTAAAAAATGATAAAGTTTAATAATGCTAAATAACCTAATGATAGTCTATTGTTTGAACTTCTAAAAACCACCACAATGAGCAGAAAACCAACTTAAACCAATTCCCTTTATTGTATGAGCACATAACAGTACCAGAAGATACCGTTATGTGAAATTTTCCTTCATGACAACATCTTGCAAACGGGTGATGAAGGGATGTTATGGTCTCAATTTTTATCCTGAAACTAACCAAATATATGAAATATTATCTACTAAAAACCAGGCCTTTTCCTAAGGCGCTGAGGAGGCTATTGTGCCAGATTCCGCTAGGAATGGTCATGAGTGGAGTAGCTTACTGCAGTTTCGGTAACGCAAAACTGAGCTTGAATGCACAGCTCCATACCTCTTTTAAAAATAGAAACAATCAATTGAAATTCCCCGGAAATCATCAGAATGTCAATGTATCCGGAACGGTATTAGACGAAAAAGGATTGCCGATGGTGGGTGTCAGTATTCTCGAAAAAGGAAGTAAGAACAGTACAAAGACTGATGCGAATGGTAATTTTAAACTAGCCGTAGGGAGTAACGAATCCATTTTATTGGTCAGCTACATTGGTTTTCTGCCTCAGGAAATTCGGGTTGGGGACCGTAAAAGTATCACGATCAGGTTGCTGGAAGATGTGGGGAAGCTGAATGAGGTTGTCGTAGTTGGATATGGTACTCAAAGTAGGAAAGACGTGACAGGAGCAGTGTCGACGGCTAATCTAAAAACGTATGAGCATGTACCGGTAAACAATATTTTGGAATCTGTTAAGGGGACCCTTCCCGGATTAAATGTTGGTTCCATAAATACTGCAGGCCAGGTCGCTTCAATTTCTATTCGGGGTACAAATTCAATAAATGCAGGGTCAAATCCATTACTTGTAGTGGATGGAGCCATTTTTAGAGGTACACTTAACGATATTCCAGCGGCCGATATAGAGAGTTTTACCGTATTAAAAGATGCAAGTGCGGCGGCAGTTTATGGATCGCGTTCGGCCAATGGGGTCATCCTAATTGAAACTAAAAAGGGGAGTGGGATAAATGGGAAGCCCAAATTTGGGGCTTTACTCAACTATGGTTTTAGCAATGAACTGGAACACCTGAAAGTATACGATGCGCCAGGTTATATACAAAGGATGCTGGACATCAGACAGGCAAATGGTCTTGAGGCTGATCCTAATAAAATTGCCATTTACCTGCAAAATGAAGAGCAAAAAAATTACAATGCAACACCGGATCATCAACCCACATTAACAGATCCTTACAGCTTATTTCGTCAGACAGGGCAATCGATAAATGCTACCCTTAGTATTTCTAATAAAACGGATAAAACGCAATATTATATTTCGGGTAATCTTATTGATCAGAAAGGTGTAATTGTCAATGATTTGTATAAACATTATTCCGGAAGGGTTAATCTGGAAACCGATTTAACAAATTGGTTAAATGTCGGGGTAAAAAGCTATTATAGTCTTAAAAGTTATCCTGGCTCAACTATATATGGATTGAGTACGAATGCCAGTGGCAGTAGTCCATACTGGTTTAGTCCGTATGCTTCACTTTATAATGCCGATGGCTCTTACTTGCAATTTCCGCAAACCACCACTTCATTTAACAACCCTTATTGGCAGATTGCAGACGACAGTTATAATAGACAAAATAACCTGAATGGAATTCTTACCGCGAGGGTGAAAATTCCATGGGTTAAAGGTCTTTCTTATAATTTGACTTATTCAAATACACTCAATAATAATGAAACCGGTTCTTTCTATGGTTTGCATACCGTTCTTGGATCACCTAAAGCAGGTTCAGGTGATCAGGGTTACTCACGCAGTTATACCACATTACTCGATCACCTGCTTAAATATAACCATACCTTTGGCAAACATAACCTTGATGTAACAGCACTTTATTCTACTGAAAATTATAGTGCTATAGGGATGACTACACACGGAGAGGGCTTTGATGATACTTCTCTTGGTATATATGGTTTAGGGAAAGCAAAACTCCAAACTCTGGGTTCATCGGCTTCGAAAACAGCTGCAATTGGTCAGATGGCACGTGTTACTTATAATTATGATAACAAGTATACCATTACAGGAACGATACGTAGAGATGGATTCTCTGCCTTTAGTGAAAACCATAAATATGGAACCTTTCCATCAGTTGGTGTCAATTGGAATGTATCCAATGAGAAATTCATGAAAGGAATTGATGCTATTGATCATCTTGCCTTGCGTGCTTCTTATGGTAGCAATGGAAATCAATCTATTGCGGCTTATGGTACCCTGGGAAGAATGGGTAATGGCAAATACTTTTACGAAGGGAATAGCTCTTATACACCAACACAATTTGTAAATAACCTGGGAAATAGCGACCTGAAGTGGGAGTCTACTGTTGGCTTAAACCTGGGGCTTGATTTTTCTTTGCTTAAACACCGGATAAACGGTACAGTTGATTGGTATTCAAAATATACCCATAATCTTATTTTTCCATTAGAGTTACCTTCTACTTCGGGTTTTGGTAGTATCAGTTCAAATCTTGGTAAAATTGGGAATAAAGGTATTGAATTGAGTTTAAGTACCCTGAATATTGACAGTAGAACCTTTAAATGGAGATCCGATATTGCCTTCTCTTTAAATAGAAATAAAATCATCAGTATTTATGGGAAAGACGAAAACGGGGTTGAAAAGGATCTTATTTCTCAAGGCTATTTCATTGGTAAATCACTTGGGACGATTTATAGTACTAAGGTAACCGGAATGTGGCAACAAGCAGATTTGGATAATGGTACCATTATGAAAGGAATGGCACCCGGTACTTATCAGCTATTGGATGTGGATGGTGATGGTAAGATTACTTCCGATAAAGACCGCGTATTTTTAGGGAATTCTAATCCGAATTTCCGCTGGAGCTTTACGAATACCTTTGAATATAAAGACTTTTCTTTGATGGTGTACATCTATTCTATCTGGGGTGGGAATGGGTATTTCCAGTCGGGTAGCAATACGCCATACAATGATCCATATGCTAACAATGCAGCTATAAATCATCCGGTTTATGATTATTGGACCCCTGATAATCCAGGTGCCATGTTCCCCCGTCCCAACTATGCGAATGCGGCTGCTTATCGCGGAACAAAATATCTTGACCGCAGTTTTATCAAACTGCAGAAAATGTCACTAACCTATAACCTGACGAAATTTGTGAAGCAATATGGTATTCCAGGCCTAAGTCTGTCTGTTAGTGCCGATAACTTATTGACTTTTGCACCACATTGGGTAGGTATGGATCCGGAGACGAATAATGGGATAACCGATAGTTCTATTCCATCCATCCGAACATTTATGACTGGTCTATCATTTAACTTTTAAAATCGATTGTAATGAAACATAAAATATTGTTATTGATTCTGTTTTCGACCCTGGGATTGGTTGCTTGTAAAAAACCATTAAAGGAAGTTCCGCTGGACTTTTATAGTCCGGAGAATGCTTACACCAATAAAGCCCAGTTTCAATCAGCCTTGGCGCATATATACCTCAATGTACGTACTAACTTTTATGCCACTACTGACGCGGCTTCAAATTATGATATGCTGGGTTATGATGTGGATTTGGCAGACAACAGAAATGCCACAACCAGTTATATTCCCTATTTCAATTGGAATACCTTAAATGCAGACAATGGTTTTTCCAGTAAATGGTGGGGGAATCTTTATGGGATGATTGCCAAGGCAAATACCGTTATTGACCGTGCAGAATTGCCTGCTGCAGTTTGGTCTTCTCCGGAAGAAAAAAATGCAATCGTAGCCGAAGCAAAATTTTTACGAGCCTTCTGTTATCATTTTCTCGCTAATATTTATGGTGGTGTACCCTTGGTCATTAATGAAACCAAAGTTCCCAAGTTTGACTATACCAGGAGTAGTCAGGAGGAAGTTTATCAACTGTGTAAAAGCGATCTGGAGTTTGCAGTGAAATGGATGCCAGGCGTTCATAAACAAACTGGTGGCAGAGCACCTCGTGAGGCAGCTTTTCATCTGTTATCTGAAGTGAAAATCTGTATGAAGGATTATCAGGGTGCCATTAGTGCAGCAGACTCGGTGATTAATGGAGCTAATAACAGTTTGATGCAGAATCGTTTTGGCGCTTTTAAAAATTTCACTTTTAGTGGGCCTACTTATAAGGGGGCTGCTAAGCCTTATGGCGATGTTTACTTTGACCTTTTTCAGGATGGGAATTTCAACTGGGTTCAAGGGAATAAGGAAGCCATTTGGAATATTGAACAAGATCCTAATATTCTAGGTGGAGATAATGTTGACGTCAATGCTTCGGGTGGTTTCTTTACGATGGAAAGATGGTGGGGGCCTATTCCATGGACGGTTAAAGATGTAAATGGCGTTTCAAATTTCCTAATGGACACCCTGATGGGAAGACCAGTTGGAACTCTGATCGCTACAAAATATGCAGACTCTCTGATTTGGAGGTTTAAAGGGGACTGGAATAAAGATATCCGAAATTCTGCATTCAATGTTCAAAGGACCTGGTATTATACAAATCCGGCAAGTAAGTTTTATGGACAGCCAATTACCGAGGCAAATAGTGGAGCCCCTTCAGTCTTTAAAGTGGTCTGCTCACCTCAGTTTAAAAAAGTGGTGTCGGCAGTTCATTATCATAAATTTCAAGATGCAACCAGTAAGCAATGGCATGATAACGGGCGGACTTATAAGGACTGGTATATTATGCGGCTTGCGGAAACTTACCTTTTAAGAGCGGAAGCGAATTTGCTAAACGGCAATCTCGGTGCAGCAGCAGAGGACATCAATGCGGTTAGGAGGAGGGCTCAGGCAACGCCTGTGGACGCTGGAGAGGTAACGCTTGACTTAATTCTGGATGAGCGTGCACGTGAGCTTTATCAGGAAGAATTTAGATTGAATACCCTAATGAGGATGGGGAAATTAGCAGAGTATCTGAATAAATACAATGGGTATATGAAATTCAATGGATATACAGCAGATGCACACCTGAACAAGATGCCAATTCCAAATTCAGTGATCCAGGCCAATAAAGGGGCGGTAA
The DNA here is from genome assembly GCF_014172405.1 of Pedobacter gandavensis. GTDB lineage: Bacteria > Bacteroidota > Bacteroidia > Sphingobacteriales > Sphingobacteriaceae > Pedobacter > Pedobacter gandavensis. The sequence goes on from NZ_WNXC01000001.1 coordinate 385,089, forward strand.
TGACACAAAACCCGGGGTATTAATTTATTACTATTCCTGAAAATTGGATTATTTTGCTGTACGGTTTCCAGTAGAATAAGTACAGCAAAATAATAACCACACAACATATGAGAAGAATGACGCGATTCCCTGTTTTAATGTTACTCATTTTAATAATTTCACTAGGTTTTTCTGCTTTTGGCAAGGAAAGAAAAGAGGTCAAACCTGAACGGTATAATTCCCGGGAGTATTGGGTCTCAGTGTTGGTTAAAATAGCAGATCCAGTATTGAAAAACCTTAGTAAAGCGCAGCTGCGTGCTAAAATGCCAGTAGATTGTAAGGAAGAAAAACGTAAGGAGGTAGCGCATTTGGAAGCTTTTGGCCGAACTCTTGCCGGTATTACACCATGGTTGGAACTAGGGCCAGATAAAAGCCCAGAGGGGAAACTCCGGGCTACTTATATTGATTTAACAAGAAAGGCTTTGGCCAATGCAGTTGATCCATCTTCGCCGGATTTCCTTAATTTCAGCGCTAAGCATGGCCAACAGCCATTGGTAGATGCAGCATTCCTGGCTCAGGGCTTACTACGTGGCTACACACAATTGTGGGAGCCACTTGATCAACAAACAAAACAGAATATAGTAAATGCCTTAAAAAGTTCCCGTAGTATCAAGCCAGGTGAAAATAACTGGTTGTTGTTTAGGGCAATCATCGAAGCTTTTCTGTTAAAGTCTGGGAATTCCGGGGATATGGAACCTATTACTTACGCCTTAAGTAAACATGAAAGTTGGTATAAAGGAGATGGCGCATATGGAGATGGAGCTGATTTTCACTGGGATTACTATAATAGTTTTGTGATACAACCTATGATTCTTGACATTACTAAAGTTTTAAAAGAGCATGGAACTAGCCAGATTATTCCCTACGATAAAGCATTAAAACGTGCGCAAAGATATGCCGCGGTTCAAGAACGAATGATTTCTCCTGAAGGTACCTTCCCGCCAATTGGCCGGTCATTGGTTTATCGCTTTGGTGCTTTTCAGGTCTTGTCACAAATTGCCTTGCTGAAAGAACTTCCTGCAGGTGTTTCGCCAGCTCAGGTTCGAACTGGATTATCTCTGGTGATTTATCGTCTGATGGAGGCTCCAAATACTTTTGATGCGCAGGGTTGGTTAAAGCTTGGCATGTTTGGATATCAACCAAATATTGGGGAGTATTACATCACCACGGGAAGTTTATACCTCTGTTCAGTAGGGTTGTTGCCATTGGGATTACCTGCAAATGACCCATTCTGGACTAGTCCAGCTCAAGACTGGACTAGTAAGAAGGTTTGGCAGGGAATTGATTTGCCAGCTGATCATGCCTATAAGGAATCAAATTAGAATCGCCATTTATTAAAGTAAAAAAAGAAAATGAATAAGATACTTTTAGTGCTGTGCTTAGTTGGAAGCACGTTAATCATTCAAGCCAAGGATATCAAGATTTTAAGCCCGGATAAAAAAACGGAGCTGACCATTTCAACCAGTTTAAAAAATGAAAATGAGTTAAGTTATGCGATCTCTCACCTGGGTAGCCCAATTATTGCGAACTCGCCATTAGGACTTGAATTTGAAAATGAAAGACCATTGTCCAAGGACCTCACCGTAGTATCCACCAAGGAGAAAATGGTGAAAGAAAACTGGAAGCCGCTTTACGGGGAAAAGGACAGTTATCTGGATCATTATAAAGAAGTAACTATTCAATTTAAAGAAGGAAAAATGCCTTATCGTTTATTTTCTCTGACGGCAAGGGTTTATAATGAAGGGGTAGCCTTTAAATATAATATCCTGACCAATAAAGCACTGACCATCACCGGGGAGCTTACTGGTTTTAGATTTACGAAGGATTATTCCTCCTGGCTGGCAGGTAATGCACAAGCGTTATACCGCAAGGGCAGCATTAGTAAAACAGGAAAGGGGACTGAGCGTCCATATGTTATTGAGATGGATCAAAATTGTTTCATTGCATTGGGTGAAGCTGCCTTGGTGGATCATGCGAGAATGAAATTCAACCGCTCTCCAAAAGATAGCTTATTGCTCATTGCTGCACTTGATGGGAATGCAGTTTATAAAACGGATTTTTCAACGCCCTGGAGATATGTGATGATTGCAGAGTCCGCTGGAAAACTATTAGAAAACAATAGTTTTATTTTGAATTTAAACCAGGGTAATGAGATAAAAGATCCATCATGGATTAAGCCTGGTAAAGTGATTCGTGAGGTTACGCTGACGACCATCGGGGGAAAAGCCTGTATAGACTTTGCAGCCAAACACAATTTGCAATATGTAGAATTTGATGCAGGTTGGTATGGTCATGAATATGACAATACCTCCAGCGCATTAGCGGTAAATGTTGACCCTTCAAGATCTCCAGGACCATTGGCACTACAAGAGGTTATTGCTTATGGGAAAAGTAAAGGAGTAGGTGTGATACTTTATGTGAATCAACGGGCATTGTCAAAGGAACTAGATGCCATACTTCCATTGTTTCGGTCCTGGGGAGTAAAAGGGATGAAATATGGCTTTGTGAACGTGGGTAGCCAAAATAGTACTTCCTGGTTGCATGAAGCCGTTCGTAAAGCAGCCGATCATCATTTGATGGTAGATATTCATGATGAATATCGCCCAACAGGCTACTCCAGAACTTATCCGAATTTATTAACTCAGGAAGGAATCCGTGGAGAAGAAGAAAGTCCGGATAACCATCAGGTATTGATTACCATGTTTACAAGAATGATAGCCGGAGCTGGCGATTTTACCAATTGTTATTTTGCACCCAGGGTCAATGAAATGGGTTCTCATGCTTCTCAAATGGCAAAAGCGATTTGTATTTATAGCCCATGGCAATTTCTATATTGGTACGATCGTCCATTAGGATCGCCGATACAAAAAGGTGGGGCAGGATCAACTGCTTCAGTCATCACTGAACTTCCCGACCTTAGTTTTTATGATGCAGTACCTACAGTTTGGAATGATACGAAAGTAATCGCCGGTAAGATTGGAGAACATGGAACAATCGCACGTAGAAATGGCGGCGATTGGTATGTGGGCACATTGACAGACAAACCGATTAGTTTTGCTTTACCGCTTGATTTTTTGGCTAAAAATAAATCCTATGAAGCCACAATTTATGCGGATGATATGGCGCTGCCAGGGCCAACAAAAATTGTCATCAAAAAGATGAAAGTAGATGCATCGACAGTTTTGAACATAGATCTGCTGGAAAAAAGTGGTCAGGCAATGGTCATTAGACCTATAAAATAATAAACGTAAAATCTATCTTTTAAGTTTAATCGTCCATTGTTCCTGAGGAATCAGGAGCGCAAATTTGGGGCATCAAAGTATTTGGTAAATGGCTTTAGAAAAAAACATTTTTAATCACAAATATATTATTGGCATATCCTTTATTTCTGCCCTTGGCGGATATTTATTTGGGTTTGACTTTGCAGTGATATCCGGCGCGCTGCCTTTTTTAAGAACGCAATTCATGCTTGATCCTTGGTGGGAAGGATTTTTAACTGGCTCTCTGGCATTAGGCTGTATTGCAGGATGCCTGCTTGCCGGGGCTATCGCTGATCGTAAAGGTAGAAAACCAGGTCTATTGATTGCTGCGGCTATTTTTGCCGGGTCTTCTCTGGGGATTGCTTTTTCAACCAGCTTTATGATGTTTGTAATGCTGCGTTTTATAGCCGGGATAGGCGTAGGGATGGCTTCAATGCTTTGCCCAATGTATATCGCCGAAATTTCACCAGCTAAAGTGAGGGGACGAAATGTTGCGATCAATCAGTTAACGGTGGTTATTGGTATTTTGGTGACGAATCTACTGAACTATTTTCTTGCCGATATTGGTCCGGAGGCTTGGCGTTGGATGTTTGGTTTAGGCGTAGTTCCATCTCTTATATTTTTAATTGGTGTATTGTGGCTTCCTGAAAGTCCAAGGTGGTTAATGAAAGTCGGACAGCAATCAAAAGCAAGAGCTGTACTACTAAAAATCGGATCAGAAACCTTTGTAAACTCTACATTTTTAGCAATAGAACAATCCCTTTCTGGAAATAAAAAACAATCCCTTAAAGCTGTTTTTGAGAAAAGTGTACGCCCAGCAGTAATTGTAGGTATTGTGCTGGCTGTTTTTCAGCAGTTATGCGGGATTAATGTGGTATTTAATTATACCTCTACCATTTTTGAATCTGCAGGAGCCAACCTGGATCGCCAGTTATTGGAAACGGTGGCCATTGGTGTGGTCAATCTTGTTTTTACGATCTTTGCCATGTGGCAAGTGGATAAGCTGGGAAGAAAGCCCTTGATGATGATTGGGGCCCTTGGCTTGTCTGTGGTTTATTTAATCCTTGCTTTTCTATTGCAAAACCAATTTCCTGCCAGCCTGATTTCAGTTTTTGTATTGCTGGGAATCAGCTTGTATGCCAGTTCATTGGCGCCTGTAACCTGGGTGTTGATCTCGGAAATTTTCCCCAACAATATTCGTGGGGTGGCTTCATCTGTAGCCATCATTTCCCTTTGGGCTGCCTACTTTATACTCGTATTTACTTTTCCGATTCTGGCAGCTAAGCTCGGTACATTCGGACCATTCTATTTGTATGCCGCCATTTGTTTCCTTGGATTTTTATTTATAAAAAGAAAAGTTAAAGAGACAAAAGGCCAAACATTAGAAGAACTAGAGCAAAGTTTAGCAAGACATTAATCAGCTATTAAATGAAAAAATCTACTGTTAGCATATGGCAAGAACAGGTGATCATACCTACCTATGGTACTGGTAAACCTAATAAAAATCCGATGTTTTTTGAGAATAGGATCTACCAGGGAAGTAGTGGAGTGGTTTATCCTAATCCAGTAATCGAAAAAATATTGGACGAAAAAGAAGACAAATCCTATATCGGTCTGTTTCTCGAAAATGATTATTTGAAAATCATGATCTTGCCGGAACTTGGAGGAAGGATCCAGATGGCTTATGACAAAATAAAACAAAGACATTTTGTTTATTATAACCAGGTTATAAAACCAGCCTTAGTGGGGTTAACGGGGCCATGGATCTCAGGCGGAATAGAGTTTAACTGGCCTCAGCACCATCGGCCCAGTACATTTGATCCGATTGATTTCACCATGGAAAGCCATGTAGATGGCAGTAAAACAGTTTGGCTGAATGAGATAGAACAAATGTTCCATACTAAAGGGATGGCAGGTTTTACACTGTATCCAGATAAGGCTTATATTGAAATAAAAGCGAAACTATTCAATAGGACTGATCTCCCGCAAACCTTTCTTTGGTGGGCAAATCCAGCTGTCAAAGTAAATGATCATTACCAATCTGTATTTCCACCCGATGTCAATGCAGTTTTTGATCATGGTAAACGTGATGTTTCTGCTTTCCCAATTGCTACAGGTACTTATTATAAGGTGAATTATGCACCTGGAACTGACATTTCCAGGTATAAAAATATTCCTGTACCCACATCCTATATGGCCATTAACTCAGAATATGATTTTGTTGGTGGTTATGAACATGATTCAAAGGGCGGGCTATTACATGTGGCAAATCACCATGTGTCTCCAGGTAAAAAACAATGGACCTGGGGTAATGGAGATTTTGGGAAAGCCTGGGATCGAAACCTGACAGATGAAGATGGCCCTTACATAGAGCTCATGACAGGCATGTTTACAGATAACCAACCCGACTTTACCTGGATCATGCCAAATGAAGAGAAATCATTTACACAGTATTTTCTTCCTTACAGTGAATTGGGAATGGTTAAAAATGCGAGTAAAGACATTCTTTTGGCCATCAATAAGGTCGGGGATGGATTGGAACTGAAGATCTATGCAACTGCTGAACAGCCAGCTTTGGAAGTAAAACTGAACATCAATGAAAAAGTGTTTTGGGAAGAAAAAATCAGTGTTTCCCCTGAAAATGTTTATGTGAAGGTCATTGCCCTGGACCAGCAGCTGGAAGCTGATCATTTACTGCTGCTGATCACTAAAATTAATGGTGAGGAACTGCTGCGATATGATACCTCTACGTATCAAAAGAATATCCTTCCTGAACCTGCAAAACCTGCTTTAAGACCCGAAGACATTGAAAGCAATGAGCAGCTCTTCTTAACAGGACAACATTTAGAGCAATACAGACATGCGACTTATAGTCCGCTGCCTTATTATGAAAAGGCGCTAAAACAAGAGCCAGGAGATATTAGAAATAACAATGCACTTGGATTGTGGTACTTAAGACATGGTCAGTTTAAAAAAAGTGAGGGTTATTTTAGAAAGGCTATGGAGACGAGTAGCGCGGGCAATCCAAATCCATACGACACGGAACCATATTATAACCTTGGATTATGTTTAAGGTTTTTGAGGCAGGATAAAGAAGCCTATGATGCATTTTATAAATCATCCTGGGGTAATGCCTGGAAAGCAGCCGGCTATTTTGCAGTTGCTCAACTTGATGTTAAAAAAGGCAACTATGAACAGGCAATTACACACGTTTCCATCGCCCTGGATAGCAATGCCAATAATAGTAAAGCATATGTGGTAAAATCTGCTAGCTATCGAAAACTCAATTTGCCAGAAAGCGCCATCTCCATTGCTCTTGCTGCATTGAATAGAGATGTTTTTAATCTTGGTGCCTTATTCGAATGCAATTGCGCCTGTAAAGTGCTTGGAGATCATGAAAAAGCAAAATATTATCAGGACGAATTACGGAGGCTTTCCAGAGGATACGAGCAGAACTTTATGGAGTATGCAATAGATTATATGACGATGGGCCTGTATTCAGAGGCCATTGACTTAGTGAGTTATGCAATTAAGGAGAAGGGAACAAGTCCACTTGTTTATTATTACCTGGCTTTTTTTCAGGCTCAAATTGGGGAGGAGAAAAAGGTAGATCGTTTGCTGCAGCAAGCTGAGCGAGCAGATAGCTACTTGTGCTTTCCCAACCGTTTGGAAGAAATTGAGTTGTTGGAATTTGCAATTTCCAAAAACCCCTTGGGGGCAAAAGCACCATATTATCTGGGGAATTTGTTTTATGATAAACGTCAGTATCAGGAAGCCATAACTTATTGGGAGTCTTCAGCGGACTTAGACCGGAACTTTCCGACCGTATGGAGAAACTTAGGGATAGCTTATTTTAATAAAGTGAATGATGCTGGAAGGGCATTGACCAGTTTTGAAACTGCATTTAAATTGGATCCAACCGACGACCGTTTGTTGATGGAACTGCACCAGTTCTACCTAATACTAAACTATAGCCCAAAAAAAAGACTGCTGTTTTTGGAGCGTCACCTTCCTGTTGTGGAGGAACGTGATGATGTTTACCTGGAACGGGTCATACTTTATAATATCATGGGGGAACATGAGCGGGCACTTGATTTGCTGATGAACAGGAAGTTTCACCCATGGGAAGGTGGAGAAGGAAAAGTATCCGGTCAATATGTATTTAGTTTAGTTCAGCTGGCTAGAATTAAAATCGAATCCGGAGCCTTCCAGAAAGCAATCGAATTATTGGAGCAAGCTCAGGTTTATCCATATAATTTAGGCGAAGGCAAGCTTTTTGGATTGACGGAAAATGATGTCTTTTACTTTATGGGCTGTGCTTATGAGGGATTGAATAATGAAGTTGCCGCAAGAAATTGTTTTAATAAAGCTTGTTTGGGAGCTGATGAGCCTAGTGCAGCAATTTTTTATAATGACCAGGAGCCTGATCAAATATTCTATAAAGGACTTGCCCTTATTAAATTGGGTGAAACAGAAACTGCGAAGCGTATTTTTGATCAATTAATTAGCTATGCCAATCAACACATAAATGATCCTGCTCAAATTGATTATTTTGCAGTTTCTTTACCTACGTTATCCGTTTTTGAAGATAACCTTAAGGTAAGGAATAAAGTTCATTGCTATTTTATTAAGGGCTTGGGACTTCTTGGATCTGGAGCTGTGGAAGAAGCAAATGAAGTTTTCCAAAAAGTATGCTCCCTTAATTCTGCTCATATAGGAGCGCTTTATATTTTAAAATAATACCTGATCTGAACTTGGATAGCCCTGTTTTCTAATTAAATTTAAATCCTTGTATCCACAAGTATGCATTATGTTCCGGAAAGCCCGTTTGCGAAGTTTAAGGATTTGGTAAACTGGGAAATGGTGGGTTATGCAGTACCAAAATATGAGGAAGATCTACGTTATGATATGAAAGGCGGTAACGCTTACCTGAAAGGCTCCTGGGGCAACAAGATTCGCCACCATAATGGTAAATCAATTGGTTTCATGGAATAGTCCATTAATTATGGAGAATAATCCATTATGTAAATTGAATATTTAATGTAATATTACTTTAGTTGAAGTTAACCACTTCTTTACACAAAGGAAACCAAATATATTTTTGTATGTATCGCAGGTTATTTTATGTAATGCTTGCGTTTGCGGGCATTGTATTTGTAATACAAGCTTGCAATTCGCGGGATAATCAAGGTATCGAAGTGCAAATGCCCGATACGATCAGTTATAATTTTCATGTCCGCCCGATCTTGTCTGATAAGTGTTTTGCTTGTCATGGTCCTGATGCGAATAAACGAGAGGCAGGTTTAAGACTCGATATCGCTGAAAATGCATATAAAGCATTAAAGGAAAATCCTTCTGCCCATGCGCTTATCCCTTTTAAACCTGGCGCATCTGAGGTTTTTCTTCGGATTTCCACAACGGACTCTGCGCTGATCATGCCTCCTAAATCATCCAATTTAAAACTAAGTTCACATGAAATTTCGCTGATCGAAAAATGGATTAAACAAGGCGCGAAGTATGAAAGACACTGGGCATTTAATCCGCCAAAAACACCAAAACTTCCGAAAGTTAATACGCAAGATTGGGCAAAGAATGAGTTGGATTATTTTGTTTTAGAGAAGCTGGAGGAACAAGGGCTAAGTCCGAATCCGGAAGCTGATAAAGAAAGACTTTTAAAAAGGCTCAGCCTTGATCTGACCGGATTACCGCCCAGTATGGCGCTGATGGATAAATTCCTGGCAGATGGCAGCAATAAAGCCTATGAAAAAGTGGTCTTATCCTTGCTAAATACGCCGGCTTATGGCGAGAAAATGGCACTTCACTGGATGGATGTTTCCCGATATGCGGATTCCCATGGTTATCAGGACGATAATTATCGCTCACAATGGCCGTGGAGAGATTGGGTGATTCATGCTTTTAACAAAAATATGCCCTATGACCAGTTTATAACCTGGCAGTTGGCGGGAGATCTGATGCCTCATGCGACTAAAGAACAACTGCTGGCAACCGGCTTTAACCGCAATCATAAAATCACGGAAGAAGGAGGGGTAATTGATGAAGAATATCGTGTAGAATATGTCACCGACCGTACTAATGCTTTTGGTAAAGCCTTATTAGGAGTCACTTTAGAATGTGCGCATTGCCATGATCATAAATACGATCCTTTCTCCCAAAAAGAATATTATGAGGTATTTGCTTTCTTTAATAATGTAAAGGAAGTTGGGTTGGAATCCAGTGTTGGAGGCCCGGAAACTTATGCGAAAAAACCGCTGATGGAAATCAGCAATGCGGATGTGAAAAAGCTCCTTTCTTTTGTAAATAAGCAAGATACCAATAAGCTTATTGTTTCGGTGATGGGGGATAGGGATACCGTTCGGAAAACATATATACTCAACAGGGGCGTTTATGATGCTCATGGCAAAGAAGTGGCTGCAGGAACGCCACAATCTATATTGCCTTTCGGAAACCAGTATGCTAAAAATCGTCTGGGGCTCTCTAAATGGTTATTCGATAAAAAAAATCCATTGACTGCCAGGGTCTTTGTGAACCAGGTGTGGCAGGAGTTTTTCGGTCGCGGTTTAGTCAAAACATCAGGGGATTTCGGAATGCAGGGAGAACTGCCCTCTCATCCGGCACTGTTGGACTGGCTGGCTGTAGATTTTATGAGCCATGGTTGGAACATCAAACACCTGGTCCAACAAATCGTCAGTTCGGCAACCTATCGGCAGTCGGCAGTCCTGTCCGCTGAAAAATTAAAGACAGATCCTGATAATATTTTGCTGTCTAGAAGTTCGAGACACAGGATTCCTGCAGAATTGGTTAGAGATGTGGTATTGGCCAGTAGCGGATTACTCGTGAAAACAATTGGTGGCCCAAGTGTAAAACCGTATCAACCGGAAGGGCTTTGGGAGGCAGCCACCTCTGGTCGAGGAATCCTGGCCAAATACATTCAGGATCATGGAAATAATTTATACCGCAGGGGGATGTACACTTTTATAAAACGTACAGTACCGCCCCCTACGATGAGCATTTTTGATGCGAGCAACAGAGATCAATGCGAAGTACAGCGCTTAAATACAAATACGCCTTTACAGGCATTAGTGATGCTGAATGATCCTACTGTATTGGAAGCTTCAAGGGTCTTAGCCGCCAGCTTATTACAGGAAAAAACGGATGTCCCAGCCAAATTGGTCAAAGCATTTCGCCTGATTGTATGTAGGAATCCGAATGAAAAGGAAATTAAAGTGCTCCAGGCTTATTATGCTGACCAGCAAAAGGTTTTTCAGCAAAAATCGCAGGCAGATAAAGTGCTGGCAGTTGGGGAGTTCCCAATTCCTGTGCAGCTCAATAAGCGTAATCTGGCTGCTATGATGCAGGTGATGACCACCATTTATAATTTAGAAGAAACCATTACAAAAACCTAGAGCTATGGAAAAGGATTTTTTAGAACATGGGCTGAATTTCAACAGGCGTCGTTTTTTATCTAAGCTTAGTTTGGGGCTTGGTAGTGTGGCACTGGGTTCTTTACTGATCCCAGATTTGTTTACTGGTGGGTTGGACGAAAACAGCCTGCCTGCGGGAATTCCTGATTTTGCACCAAAGGCGAAAAGAGTCATTTATTTGTTTCAGAACGGGGCACCTTCACAATTAGAATCTTTTGACTACAAGCCAAAGCTCAGGGAAATGATGGGACAGGAGCTACCGGCTTCTATCCGTTCCGGCCAACGGCTTACAGGTATGACTGCCAATCAGGCTTCCTTTCCCCTGGTAGGTTCCTATTTTGACTTTAAACAATACGGTGATTCCAGAGCATGGATCAGTGACCTGTTCCCTTATACCGCAAAGGTGGTAGACGATATCTGTATCATCAAATCTATGCATACAGAAGCAATTAATCATGATCCTGCTTTGACCTTTTTCCAAACTGGTGCTCAGCAGGGCAACAGGCCGAGTATGGGGGCCTGGCTAAGCTATGGACTGGGTAGCGAAAATAAAAACCTGCCTGCTTTTACGGTGCTGCTTTCCAGAGGGAAAGGAAATGGTCAGGGAGTTTATTCCAAACTGTGGACGAATGGTTTTTTGGATTCTACACACCAAGGTGTACAGTTTAGCAGTGGGGAAGATCCGGTCTTATACCTGAAAGATCCAGCAGGGCTGAATCGATTTGAAAGAAGAAAGATGCTGGATCAGCTGGCAGAACTCAACGAGATCTCTTATCAGGAATTCGGTGACCCGGAGATTAGTGCAAAAGTGCAACAATATGAGATGGCCTATAGAATGCAAACTGCGGTACCAGAAACGACGGACCTCAGTAAAGAACCAGACGATATCATTAAGCTTTATGGTCCGGATTGCCTGGTACCCGGAACTTTTGCTGCCAATTGTTTGTTGGCGAGAAAATTAAGTGAGGATGGGGTTCGCTTTGTGCAGCTATACCATCAGGGTTGGGATCAGCATGGCAACCTCCCTTCAGAAATGGCCGGACAAGCGAAAGATGTGGATCAGGCTTCTGCTGCATTGATCACAGACTTGAAACAAAGGGGATTACTGGATGAAACATTGGTGATCTGGGGTGGTGAATTTGGCCGGACTAATTATAGTCAGGGGGCAATGACCAAAGACAATTATGGCCGGGACCATCATCCGCGCTGCTTTAGTATTTGGATGGCTGGTGGAGGCGTGAAACCTGGGATTGTATATGGGGAATCGGATGAGTTTGGCTATAATGTGATTTCAAATCCGGTACACGTACATGATTTTCAAGCCACTGTTCTTCATCAACTTGGGCTAAATCATGAAAAATTAACATTTAAACACCTGGGGCGCCGGTATCGGTTGACAGATGTCTCAGGTACGGTGATAAAAGACATTTTAATCTAATTAACCATGCAGAGAAGAGCATTTATAAAAAATACGACGATGATATCAGCCAGCTTTTTTATTACTAAAGACTTGTATGCAAAATCAGAAGGACCAGTTTATGGGCACAATGAGATGCAGTATAGATTGGATACCAAATGGGGGCAGCTAAATCCTATGAAAAACCCTGTAAATGATTGTCATGAGATGGTTCAGGATGGAAAAGGAAGGATCATTTTACTCACTAATGAGACTAAGAACAACATTTTGATCTATAATAAATCAGGGAAATTATTGGATTCCTGGGGACATGAATTTCCGGGTGCACATGGACTTACGCTGGCCAAAGAGAATGGGAAGGAGTATCTTTTTATCACGGATACGGAAAGGCATCAGGTATATAAAACCACTTTGGATGGAATTATCCTCATGACAATTGATTGTCCGATGGAAACCGGTTTGTATAAAAAGAAGGAGGAGTTTGTACCTACGGAAACGGCAGTAGCTGATAACGGAGATTTCTTTATTGCCGATGGGTATGGTTTACAATATGTGTTTCATTATAATGCAGCTGGGAAACTATTGAGTTATTTTGGTGGAAGAGGGGCAGAAACCAAGCACCTTGACAATGCACATGGCGTTTGTATAGACCATCGATATGGTACACCATCCTTACTGGTGACCGATCGGACTAGGAATTGTTTTAAACGTTTTGATCTTCAGGGGAATTTAAAAGAAATCATCGAACTTCCTGGTGCCTGCGTTTGCAGAGCAGTGATTAAAAATGATTACCTCTATGCCGCGGTACTGCGTTCGCCGAATCTGAACAAGGAGGGGAGTGGTTTTGCAACCATCCTCAACAAGGAAAATCAGGTAGTTTCCAATATTGGGGGTGAGGAGCCGGTTTATAAAAATGGCGTGTTACAGCCGATGAGTCAGGGAGAAAAGATTTTACTGAATCCTCATGACGTATGTGTAGATGAGGATGAAAATATGTATGTGGCTCAATGGGCTTCAGGAAAAGTTTATCCTTATAAATTTACCCGGGTATAGATTTTATTTATGCGTATAACTTTTAAAGGGCTTGCAGCTAATGCGCTGTTTGCGGCTAATATATTTATTCTTTTTTTACTCGTTTTTAGCGATCAATTGATCATTCCATATTGGTTACAGCCGGTCGGGAGAATGCACCCGATGATCTTGCATTTCCCCATTGTACTGCTCATGCTGGCGATGTTAATGGAGTGCTTTCGATTTAAAGAAGTCTACCTTAAGGAGCCTTTGTACCAGAGTTTTACAACTGGTCTTTTGCTTTCTGGTGCACTTTTTTCGGCAGTGACAGCCATTATGGGCTTATTACTCTCTAAAGAAGAAGGTTATTCCGGGAAGCTTTTGGACTGGCATCAATGGTCCGGATTAGGGCTTGTTTTTATGGCTTCCCTGATCTATTGGTCCAGGAATACCTCCTGGTATAAAGTTAGCCTGGCCAGAGCAGGGGCAGTCTTAACCATTGTTTGTTTGATTCTCGCCGGTCATTATGGCGCCTCATTAACCCATGGAGATAATTTCGTGATGGAACCGGTTACAGCGAAAAATGAATTACCGAAGGTGGCACTAGCTCAGGCTAAAGTATTTGAAGATGTAATCCTGCCGATTTTTACTCAGAAATGCCTGAGCTGTCATAATCTGGAAAAAGCAAAAGGAAGTTTGATGTTGGACAATGCGATATCCTTGCAAAAAGGAGGGAAAAGCGGGAAGTTATTTGTGCCAGGTAAACCGGAAATCAGTCTGCTTCTGGAGCGGATTCATCTACCTATGGATGATAAAAAACACATGCCTCCAAAAGGAAAAAATCAATTGACTGTGGAGGAGATGGCAGTGTTAAAGTTATGGATTAAGGGCAATGCGGAGGTAAAAAAGAAAGTGATTGATTTACCAGCACAGGATTCTTTAAGGATTGTAGCCGCTACATTTTTGGGAGGTTCAGGAGCTGCAGAAACTAAGTATGACTTTGCGGGAGCGGATGGCGAAACGATTAAAAAGCTAAATAATAATTACAGGATTGTCTATTCGCTATCGAAGGAGTCTCCGGCTTTGGCGGTTAATATTTACAATAAAAGTGTGTATAAGCCGGAGGCCTTAAAAGAGCTGGAAGCCGTGAAAAAACAAATCGTTTCCCTGGAAATGAAGGGTTTGCCAGTTCGAGATGAAGAATTGAAAACGATAGCGGGTTTTGAAAACCTGAATGCATTGAACCTTAATTTTACCAATATCAAAGGGGCAGGTTTAAAGGATCTGCTGGTGTTGGCGAATTTAAAAAGCTTGTCTTTATCAGGAACTAAGGTGACTTACAGTTCAATAAAGCCGATAATGAGGATGAAAAGTCTTGAAAAATTGACCTTATGGAATACTGGGCTGAGCGATGAGGAGCTCCAGAAATTGCAAAGTGAGAACCGCAATATTATGGTCGTTACTGGTTTTAAGGATGATGGGAAGCATCCCATACGGTTAAATCAACCGCGCGTATTGAATGGACTTACGGTGTTCAAAAACTCAATCGCTTTACAGATGAAACACCCGATCAAGGGAGTTCAAATCAGGTACACTACAGACGGTTCGGAACCTGATAGTTTGACATCCAGTCTGTTTGGTCAACAGGTTTTACTGAAAGAAAGCACTACCCTAAAGGCGAAAGCTTACAAAGAAGGATGGTATGGAAGTGAAACCATTACGGCCAATTTTTACAAGAGCGGTTACCAGCCGGATACAATTATATTTCTCTCGCCACTAGACGATAAGTATAAAGCTGGGGCTCCGAAAATTCTTTATGACCATCAGTTTGGAGATTATGAGGTCAATTCTGGGAAATGGATTGGTGTTCGGCAGAATAATTTGGAGGCATTGCTACTCTTCAAACGTCCGGTTGTGATGCAAGCTGTGATTTTAAATGTGATGAGATTGGTTCCATCCTATATCTTACCTCCTGATGAAGTAGAGATTTGGGGCGGTCCGGAAAAAAACAGCCTGCGATTATTGAGTACTGTTAAAACTGAATCTACGACTAAAGACGCTGAAAGAGCTTTGATTAAAATAGAAGGGAAGTTTAAATCTCAAAGTATTGCTTGCCTGAAAATTGTAGTTAAAAACCTGAAGAAACTTCCAGCCTGGCATCCGGGTAAAGGCCAGCCTGCCTGGGTGTTTGTAGATGAAATCCTGTTGAATTAAGATTTAATTTTTGGTAAATAAAAAACGACCAGGTAAATAGCTGTTTTACTTGGTCGTTTTTTATGCCTACTCCTCAATGGAAGACTTTTTCACTTTATTGTTTTTTGATGATTTAGGATTGGACTGGCAAATTTTCGGCATTGGTGTTGAGTTCCAGGACAATCACTGAGTCCTCCGCATTTGGAAGTTGCGCTGGTAGCTGGAGTGTAATCACACCTGAGGCATCTTGATTATGCATGATGTTGCTTCCTTTTAATAAATAAGCCTTGTTAACCTGAACTCCTTGTAGTGCAGGAAGGACTAAATTAGTAGATTTTCTTTCAAATACATGGATGTATAATTTGTTGCCTTTGCGTGTGGCTGCAAAAATTTCATTGGGTTTAAATGGGCCTCCTTTGGTGCCATAAATGCTTTCACCATAAGTGTTTAACCATTCGCCCATTTCTTTAAGTCTGCTGACCTGACGTTGTTCGATTCGCCCATCAGGCATTGGTCCAACATTAAATAGTAGATTTCCATTTCCTCCGGAAGTTTTAGCCAAAGTTTGGATACACTCTTTTAAAGATTTTAATTTATCATTAGGTTTCCATGCCCACTGTTGACAAATGGTCATGCAGGTTTCCCATGGATCTTTCATATTCAATTCCCCGATTTTCTGCTCCGGAGTCGCATAATCACCGATAATTTCAGGGGATAATTTCGGGTGGCTATTGGGCTGACCTCCGCCAATTCTATTGTTAATGATTACGTTAGGGTCTAGTTTTTTAAGGAAAGTGTAAATATCTACCCCGTATTCATTTTTCCATGGGCTTTCCCAATTTCCATCGAACCAAAGCATGTAAGGATGGTATTTGGTTACAATTTCCTGGAGCTGGTTTTTCATCGTAGACACAAACTTGTTCATGTCGGCCTTCGGATCTGGATTTTTTCCATCAGGAAGATGGATCGGGTAATTGGGATCATGCCAATCTAAGACCGTAAAATAGACGCAAAATTTTAGTCCGTACTTTTTGCAGGCTTTTGCCAGCTCTCCAACAATGTCTTTTTTGTAAGGAGAATTCATGATGTTATAGTCCGAAAACTTTGTTGGCCATAGGCAAAAACCATCATGGTGTTTAGCCGTGATCGTCAGGTATTTCATTCCGGCATTTTTAGCTGTTTTTACCCATTCCTCTGCATTAAATAAAACCGGATTAAACTCCTTGTATAGCTGATCATATTCGGCAGTAGGGACATTTGTTCCTCTGCTCCAGCCAATTTCTGTGCCCCGCAAGGCCACTGGCCCCCAGTGAATAAACAGACCAAAGCGCTGATCCATGAAGTCATTTAAAACATTTGCCGGAGTTTTTATCCAAGGATCAATGCTGGTCGTTTGTGCATTACTCTGAAAACCGACAGCTAGTAAGATCAAGAGGGTAAATAATCGTTTCATTTGGAGTGGTTTATATTGGTTTAGGGAATACTAAAATATTGTCTTTTCCCGGGGCACACAATGAAGTATCTCCTTTTTTTAATGGATTATTGCAGGATTTTCCTCTGGCCCATTGCTGCTATTTGGTTTTCAGTAGCACTATTTCTTTCGAGGTGAAACATATTTATAATATATATAGGCAGACATTGGCAATAATTTTCTAGTGGTATCAGTCGGATTTTCACTGTTTACCGTATAAAACTCTACTTCATTATTTATTTTAGAATAATGAACCTTTCCAATGTCGCTTCGACGGATTTCTGAACGTTTTTTTATTCTTTTTAAGTGGGCATATTTAAAGGAGTCGACTGGAAGAATGATGGTGCCATAATCTTTTCTTTCCTCACACGATATGTATCGATATTGATCACCATCCCAATACATACATTTAGGTTTTTTCATTTCGTAAATGAAATAAGAACCTGATAGCGTCAGAAATGCCAAAAGACATACTGCAATCGTTTTGTAGAGTTTAGTTGGAATGCCAGGGAATCCTGGGCCATCTTCTGGATCATCGATGGGAGGGTCTATTGTTGAGTTATCACCTGAATCGTTATCATCAGTTGAAGGGTCATCTGTTGGGGCGTTTTCATTGCCTGTTGGCGTATTTATTGGATTATCATTTTGTGGATTGTCACTGGTTGTGGTTGTAGTAGGTGTTGTTTTTTCTTCCGGTAAAGGTTTTTCCAGCTCCCCGATTTCATAGCCAGTTATCGGCTTATGCGGTCTTGGCTGAAAGTCGATTAACCAAGCTAAGAGTTCAATGTACTTGTCGCTCGGATTTTGAGTATTGCCTCTCAATAATTTATATAAAGCTTTGAAACGGTCAGAATTGATGTTCTCGAGTGCTTTATAGTATTCATCTTTACTATTTCTTTCATTAAATAGCATTTTGAAAATTTCACTATCCTTTTCAGTATAGCGATTGTGAAAAATATTTAAACATTCACTTTTCAGTTTTGCGGTAGTAGGGTACTGCAAATTATGGGGTAATATCCCCTCAGCTTTTTTCTTTTCATAAGTCAGAATTACTTCTTTCTTATAATCTTCAAATCTTTTCAAATCATTAGTGTATTATAATTAAACGGAATTGTGGAATTCTTTAGAATCCCTCGTTAGATGGCATACCTGATGGTTTTTAACCGCTATCCCGGTTTAAATGTACAAAAGAGATTTGATAAAAAAAGGGCTTTTAAAGCTATTTAAACTATATTTTTCAAATACGGTTTCCCGTAAAAATACTATTCCCTGACTCTCTATTTTTGATCAATGAAAGTTCCAGTTTTCATGGGACAATCGCATATATCTTATAAATAATAATACATGAATACACTTCTACTTTTAGGGTACATTTTTTTAAACACCGTCAGTTCTGCTTTGCCAAAAGAGGTCTACATCTGCAATAACAAGAAAACAAAAAAGTACCATTATTCGGCTACTTGCAAAGGTTTGAGTAATTGCCAGTTTAAAGTTGTAAAAATGTCACTGTCCAGCGCAAAGAGCAAAAAAATGACTTTGTGTGCCTGGGAAGACTAGAAAAAACAGCAAGCATAAAATACAACAGCATTTCAATTTAACCAAAACGAATTATTAAATAAACAGCGGAATGGATTTTAAAGATCAAATAGCGCAATTGGCATCTCGTGTAGAGAAGATGTTGCCTCAAATTCAAACAGAGGAGGCGACAAAGAACGCCTTAGTAATGCCATTTATCCAGATCATGGGATATGATGTATTCAATCCATTTGAAGTTAACCCGGAATATATTGCCGATTTGGGCATTAAAAAAGGCGAAAAAGTTGATTATGCCATCATGAAAGACGGCGAGCCAACCATCTTAATTGAATGTAAGCACCACCTGGAAAATTTAGATCCGCACAATTCGCAATTGTTCCGATATTTTCATACCACGACGGCCAAATTTGGTCTGCTCACCAATGGAATTGTTTATCGTTTCTATACCGACCTGGTGGAAAAGAATAAAATGGACAGTACGCCATTTTTCGAATTCAAACTTACGGAGATCAAAGAGGCAGAGATCGCAGAGTTGAAGAAATTCCATAAGTCTTATTTCGATGTAGAGAACATCACCAATACAGCGAGTGAGCTGAAGTATTTGAATGAACTGAAGGCTTTGCTTCATCAAGAGATTGCTGAACCCTCAGACGGCTTTATTACGTTCTTCACGAAGCAGGTATATCCGAAGGTGATCACCGCTAGAGTAAAAGAGCAATTTGCCCCAATTATTAAGCGCTCTTTCAATCAATTGATCAGTGATGCCATCAATGAGCGATTGAAGTTTGCCCTGAATCAGGAAAAAGAGAAAGATGTGGCTGAGGCCGTGAAAATTGAAGAACTCAGCGCCGCAGAGCCAGAGTCCGGCATTGTCACCACAGAGGAAGAGATTGAAGGGTTCTTCATTGTAAAATCTATACTTAGGGAAACTGTGGACTCGAAAAGAATTACCTACAGAGATGCACTTTCCTATTTCGCGATTTTATTAGATGATAACAACCGTAAAACCATTTGTCGGTTATACCTGAACAACAAGAAATATCTGGCAGTATTGGATGAGAACAAAAAGGAAACTAAATACGAATTAGACTGTGTGGATGACCTTTATAAGCATGTGCATAGTTTAACAGAGGTGGTGATCAGATTAGATGACGCCAGGGTTAAGGATAAAATTACTAGTTAATCTTCCGAATGAACACATATAGCAAATCAATAAGTCTGTTTTTTCTAGGCCTCTTATTTTTAGGATGCAACAGCATAAACGAAGGAGTGGAGTCAAGTTTTAACGAAGATGTATGTTTGGTCAATGATAGAAAGGTAGCTACAGACCCTAAACAATACAAGGTTAATTTCTTTATGGAGACTTCAGGAAGTATGAATGGTTTTATGTCCAAAAAGGGAACTGAATTCCAAAAGGACGTTTATGCTTTGGTCAATCAGTTGGATGGAAGTGCCCAGTCAGGACTTACACTTTTTCAGATTCCTGCCAAGGGGAAATCCATTAAACCCAGCAGTATGAATGATTTTAGAGATCGGTTAAACGTTGGAAATTTCGATTTTGCGGCCTCTACAGATATTCCAGAGATCCTGGATTCTATTCTTTTAAAGACCAATGAGAATCAGGTTTCTATCTTTGTATCTGACCTGATTTTTTCACCTTCCAGCGGAACAAAGGCTTCTTTGTTACAAATTACTTCAGACATCTATAAAAGGTTCTCTGGTAAGAAGTTCTCTTCCATAATTTACCAATTGAAGTCTAAAATTTACAATAGTAAATCAGTTTTGGTGTCAAATAGTAGCCCATATTATGTTTGGGTAATCGGATCTGAAAAAGGAGTGAAATCAGTTGCTGGGAAATTGAAATCCGCCATGCCATCAGATTATAATGAGGTGGACTTTGGCATCAGTCATGATCAGCCAAAATACACCATTCTCCCACATATTGATGAAACCTTTAATGCGATTGCAACCCGCTGTGAGCGCAAAAAACTATATTATTGTTATGCTGAATTCAATGATGCTGAAAATTCAAAAATCATGATGAATGTAGGGCTGAATCTGGGTGAGCTTTCAAAAAATGAACGTGATCCAGCATTTCTAAAGGAGAATTTTTATGCTGGACCTTCAGATGCTAAAATTGCGCTGAAATCCATCGGAGCCCTACCGGTATTAAAAAACACAGAAGATCAGACCTTAGCAAAAAGTATTGAAGCAACCCATCTTTTAAAAATGGAAGTTGACCATATCTACAATGATTTTGCACTCCTTCAACTTAATTTTAAAGCTAAGCGACCAGAATGGATTAGCGCGTCCAACCTGGATATTGAAGACCATCAGCGCAACAAAACTTTAGGTCTTACTAAAATGATAGAAGGCTTGGAAAAAGCATATGGCAGTACTGCATTACTATTCAAAGATCCTTTTAAACTTCTGATTACTAAAAACAAACAATAACATGTGGAAATTCTTTTATGATACTTTAGTTCAGGCATTCGCCAACTTAAAATGGTCTTCTTTTCTAGGAATGAATAGTGATAATGCTGAAATGGCGACTAGAATGAGAAGTATTTACCTAACAGAGATTTATACCTATTCAGGATATGTATGCCTTGGCATATCTGCGCTGGCTATATTTGTATATTACTTTGTCTTAAACAAAAAAGGGGGATCAGGTTATTGGTTCCAGCTACGATATTGGGCATACACACTTTTAATTAGTGTGGTGTTAATATTTGGAATCACCCTTTTTATTGGCTCCAACCTCACTCAGTCTTTTTCAATCCTACACCCATTTAAGTATACGTTAGCGATGAGCTTAACGAATGCACTATATGGTGCTATCTTTTTTATACTATTATCAATCGCCTTTAAAAGAGCGTCGGTTGCGAATACCACCCCATTTTAACCTCTTATTTTATGCCTAGATTATTTGTTTTCGGAATTGGCGGAACTGGCGCCAGGGTCATTAAATCTTTAACATTATTATTAGCCGCTGGGGTGCAAACCAATGGCTATGAAATTGTCCCCATTATTATAGACCCTCATAAAGATCTTCCTGAATTAAAGGACTGTAAGAATTTAATGCGGCTATATAAAAAGATCCACAATAGCACCTATAAAGATGGTAAAGGAAATGAAAAAGGACTTTTCTTCCATTCAAATATGATTTCATTGAATGAAATTATGCCGGAAGTGGGACCGAATAGTTTTGATCAGGATGAGCGGATTGACGCATCATTTGGGGATCTAATTGCCTATAATACTTTGGCGAAAGGTGATGTGAATAGAGACCTGATTGATTTGTTATACACGGAAGGAACATTGCGGACTCCGCTATCCGTAGGCTTTAAAGGAAATCCGAATATTGGCACCGTCGTTCTGAATAATTTTGAAGATGCAGCCTGGTACAAGAGTTTTGAGAGCATTTTAGATGCGGAGGATCGGGTTTTTATTGTGAGTTCAATATTTGGTGGAACAGGGGCTTCAGGCTTTCCATTATTGGTTAAAACACTTAGAGAAAGCAGTAATCCAACAGTTAAAAACATCGTGATTGGCGCATTGCCAGTGATGCCATATTTTAAATTAACAGAACCTGACTCTGCTTCTAATCATAAGGAAATTGATTCCAATAATTTCTTTACTAAAACCAAATCAGCACTCAGCTATTATGATAAAAACTTAACAGGTGTAAATGCCTTGTATTATGTTGCTGATCCAACAGAACAATCCACACCTTATATCAATAATGAGGAGTCGCAGGACAATAAAGCGCATTTGGTAGAGCTTATTGGTGCATCTGGAATACTGGATTTCCTAAATAAGGACTTCACAAAGATAGATTCAAATCATTATGACTATGCATTGAAAGAAGATGCGAATACGATTGATTTTAAAAATCTGGGTGATGAATTGAGAGATTTGATAGATAGTGAATTGACCAATTATCTGGTCTTTACAAAATTAAATCCGCTGCTAAAAAGCTTTCCGGATGCTGCGATCAATAAAAATGAATTATTCAATGACCAGTTCTATCGGTCGGACTTTGTCAGAGATTTGGAAGAGTTTAATGTCCGTTATTTCTCGAAATGGCTTTCAGAGCTTAGTGAAAATGAAAGGAAGTTCAAACCTTTTAATTTGTCTACCTCCACAGATGCCCTGCACCTGTTGAAAGTCGGTTCACCGATTAAAAATAAAACACTTTTCGGGTTGAAAAACCGCAGGTTCGATACCTCTAATTTTATCAATAGAATGGAAACCCTCCGTTCAAAATACAAACACATCCCCATAGATTCAAAGGCTTCAAAATATCTGGCCTTGTTAAATGGCGCTATAATCGAAGTTTTAAATGAAGAATACAACAAATAGATAGCTATGAAACCACTAAATATTTTTGATGCTGGAAATCCAAATACTGGCTGGCGATCTGTCGACAAATTAAGCGATAGAGCCATTGGAGATTTCATGGATAAATCCGCAAAGACAAGCAATGCATTAAATGCAGTTCCTTCACCATTTGCGAGAATGCACATTTTTGAAACCGCATTTAAGCTGATCGTAAAAGATGCAATAGATGGCCAAAATAATGCTTCCGACGTTTATAAGGGGCTAATCTCTAATTGCCTGGATATTTTGGAGCTTGTGTTTAACCTCAATTTTCATAAATCACAGGGTGATAATATTAGCATTGTAAATTGGACAGTTAACGATCTTGACCAATTCAAGGCGGGATCAGAGGGGCAGAAAACCTTTCAGAAAACGATTGACATGTATCTTAGAACGGATTTACCTTCTTTAGATGGAACCATCTCAATCATTAAATATAAAGATATGGTATTGGGGGGAACCTCACCGTTTTCTTTATTGTTTTCTGCACCTAGTTTTGACAGGAATACTGAGGGAGCTTTTCGAGATCCATATCTTGACCAACAGTTTGATTTAATTAACCCGAATACCGAAACCCAATATTTTAAAAAGACCATTCCATTCTCTAAAAGGAAATTAGAATTTCAATTATATATATTGAAAATTTTTAATGATCACCCGATTCTTAAAGAGAAAATGAAGGTGTTTTACGACTATTTCAGACAGGAAGGTATTGAGAAAATAGGCACTAATTATACGTTGAAATTAGCAGATGTAAGATCAGATAACGGGGGATACCTCAGTGTTTTTGGCGTTAATATTCAGGGTAATGTGGACGAATCATCTTTAGATATATTCAACGATCATATTGTAAAAGTAGGCTACAGGCTAAATGGTCAATCCTTTCAAATTCCAACCTATTTAAATGATGTGCCTTCAAGAGATTTTGATTACCTGCTCCCTATTAAGGAAAGTTTTTTAAATCATATCGATCTTAATAAAATAGGGGAATTGTTTCAGTATGAGATTATCGGTGCAAACCTAAAAGTGTCCTATACCGCTTCTTCATTAATTAAGCCCAAGCACAAGATTTATAGGCTTCCTGACGGGCCTGATGTTAAATTGGAAGGAAAAATTATAGATATAAGCTCAGACCTACGTTATAAACTTACGCTTGGGATATTTCCTTTTCTACAAGTCATTGATCAGGAGCAGCAACTTGATCCTAGATATAACGACTATTATAAAGTATTACTGGCAGTATATGATACCAATAGTCATCTAAAAAACACCAACGATTTCTCTCTGGATTTCTTTAAAAAAGAGGGGGGAATGGTCAATCAGATTACCTCAGAAACAACTTTGTTTAACTCAAAAAGGTTTAATCGGAGGAGTTTTGAAGCTGGTGATCCCATAGCTTCGATCTATTATGAGGTCAAAAATACCACCTTCGATGTAATCAAACTAAATTTACCAGGTGCTTTTAAATTCAATGGGTTATCAGGATTGATTATTCCAAAATGGAGACGTAAGGTTTTGGGTTCTAAATCTTTTAATTTCTCCGTTGATTTTGGGACTACCAATACTTTTATCGCTTATGCTGATAAATCTATTCCGGAATCAAAGCCAAAGCATTTTGAGATTGGTATTGATGATGTTCAAATGGTCATGTTACACGAAGTGCCAAAAGCAGGCCCTGGCGAATCCATCACCACGACCTTTAAAAAGGGTACAAATGATCTTTTGGTCGTTGCGCTCTTTAATCAAGAATTTGTGCCTCCGGTATTGTTGCCCAAAGAAGAGAAAAGTCCTTTCAGAATGCCTTTCAGAACAGCAATTTTTCAGCAACAGAATATTAAAAACTTCAACCTGTTTGATGATCTAAATATTCATTTTGCATACCAGAAATTGCCATCTGATGAGAACTCGAAAAATTATCAGGAAACCATTACGAATTTGAAATGGGATATCACCAATAAAACTGATCTTGGATCTAAGAGAAGAATACAGAATTTCATCAAAGAGTTGTGTTTATTAATCAAATACAAGACCCTGTTGAATAATGGAGATCCAGCAACCGTTAATGTGACCTGGTTTATACCTCAGAGTTTAAGTTATGGCGCAATAAAAGATTATGCAGAGATATGGGATGCTGAGGTTTCTGGAAGCTTACAATCCCTGGTTGCCCCAAGAAAGGTTTATGAATCAGAAGCTCCTTATTATTTCTTGAAGAAAAATGCGGCAATTGATAACCCACGTTCTGTGCTATCGATAGATATAGGAGGAGGCTCAACAGATGCGATGCTTTTTGTGAATGACATCCCACGTATTGGAACTTCATTTAATTTTGCAGGAAATGTATTATGGTCCAATGGCTATGATCAATTTTCAAATGATTCCCGGGCCAATGGCTTTTATCAGAAGATGCATGAAGCCATGGAGGCCAAAATGAGACAAAATCAGGCTCTAAGTCCTCATCTTTCGGATTTACAACATAAATCAACAGATGAAATCATCAACTTTTGGATATCAAATTCGGAAGATTTGCCAGTTTTTGATCTGTTAAAGGCAGCTGATTTTAGGGTGGTTTATCTGGTACATTATTGCGCAGTTGTGTTTCATTTGATGCAGTTTATTAAAATGAATAATCAGCCCGCTCCAACCTGTATCATTTTTAGTGGCAATGGGAGTAAATACATCGATTTATTAGGCGATACCAGTATTTTATCTAAAATCTCCGCATTCATTACAGAAAAAGTCTTTGGTAGTTCAGAAGGTGATCAACAGGTCATATTGCCGAAGGAAAACAGAAAGGAAGCGACCTGTTTCGGTGGGATTTATAAAGAGCATAGTTCGGATTTTGTTTCTAAAACACATATAGGGACGCAATTAAATCATCATGAAGGAAGTAAGATCAAGACTTATACCGATGTGGAGAATAACTTGAATTCTATAAAACAGAGTATTAATCATAACATCACTGATTTATTCGAAATCATTAAGGCCTTAGATGAAAGACTCTCTTTTAAATCAATGCTGAGCATCGACTATAATATCTCTTCCATAAAGAATATGATCTTGAGTCAGTTGGATTCGTTTTTTGATAAAGGTTATAATATCAGAAAAGGTAAAGTTGCTTTTGAAGAGGATGTTACCGACAGTTTATTCTTTTATCCATTCACCGGAATCATTTTCGAATTGGCAAAAGTATCCAATGATACTTTAGAAAAGTTTATCCCAAAACATGTAAGATATATGTCTGCACCTCATTCAGAGAACGTTTTTCACCAAGATAAAATACATCCTGAAATTACCATTGACAGTATTTTCAGGCTTATGATTCCAGAAAATAATCCAAATGAAGCGGTGTATGAGATTATCGACGACCAGGAAATTTACAGAAGAGGCTGGATGTCTTATGATACCATGTTAGAACCGGTATGCATCTGTGATGCCTTTCCAACTTCTACCTCGAACTATCTTCTCAAACAAACCAACACAGGGAAATTGAGGAAAGACGGGGATACCTGGGTCGTAACGGAAAGATTAAGAATTGAATTTATTAATAATTAACCTATGCTATTTATAGAATTACTGATCCTTGCACTAATCATTTTTGTCCAGTATCATTTTTTCATCGGTTCGAAGCGGGAAATACAAGATTTAAAAACGCTGTTTCCTGCTGCAGCTTTAGATGGGGACAATATTAACACCTGGGGAAATGAAATTGCGGCCTATGAGCAGATTGATGTTCCAGGTCATAACGTGAAACAGTTTCAGGAGATTATTGCTGCAACGAACTATTATTTAAAGAAAAATATCGGTTCAACAGACTTTAACATCATTAAGAACATTGCGGATCGGGCAACTTCCGCACAGGAGAATAAGATCTCCTCCGAAGTTTCTCTTCCTTTGTACCTGGGCTTAATGGGTACTTTTCTTGGGGTGATTCTAGGTTTGGGAAGTGTGGTTTTTGGCCTGAGTAACGGAGATGGGGATTTGAGCTCATCTACCATTAGTTCATTCATTGCAGGGGTACTCCTTGCTATGATTGTGAGCCTGATTGGCTTAATCTTCACAACTTGTAACAATTCAATTTATTTGAAACAAGCGATTGCTGTTAGAGATAAAAACAGAAATAACTATTTCAATTTTCTACAGTCTGAGTTACTTCCTCAGTTGGATAACAGCCTTTATTCTGTGTTGGATCAGTTCAAATCAAATATTTCAGATTTCAATACTAAGTTTACCCAGAATCTGGATCTGTTTGATGCTTCTTTTGGGGACAATATCAAGCATTTAAAAGAAACGGTGCTCGGGATGTCTGGCCAAATAGAAACGGTGAATAAAAACACCCAGGTTCAACTGGATTTCTTAAACCAACTTAGAAGCATTGGCTACAATAGAATGGCTGAAGCCAACATCAAGGTCTTTGATAAGCTGAAAGAAGCTGGTCCGCTCTTGATCTCTTTTATAAAAGAACACCAAAACTTTAATGCCAATCTGGAACATGTAAATGGTTTTGCCGACAAAATCGGTAACCTATTAAATCGGGTAACGACTTTTGAAGATGGCATAAATAGCCTAGGCAGGGAAATTCATAATTCGGAAATGTTAGGATCTGAGGTGATCAATGTGGTGAAGAAACACCTGACTTCCATTGAGCAAAAAGAACATTTAATTGCTGGATATGCATCTGCCTCTACAAAAGATGTAGAATCATTTTTGGAGTCCGCATTGGAACGGATAAAAGTCCTATCCCATAAGATTGAAAATAATCTTGATCAGGCATTTGATTTTAATGTAGAAGGGAATCTGATGCAAAATCTCAACTATTTGAAGCCGCTTAATGAACATACACTTGAGATGAAAAATGCGGTGAAAAGTATGGAGCAATCAGATGGGAAAACGACTGAACTTGAAACGATAATTCAGCATTTGTCGGATCTAAAAACGATATACAAGGAGCAACAGAGGCCGGTTACCTGGCGTCAAAAAACCTTCAAAGGTAAAGGTGTTTGGAGTTGGTTTCCTATAAGCGCAAAGAACTAAGCTATGAATGAAAATGGAAAACGTGATTTCTTCTGGCCAAGTTATGTAGACCTCATGACAAGTTTGTTTGTGGTGATGCTGGTCTTATTTATATTGAGCTATGTGAAGTTTAGTAAGAAAAATAAGGAATATCAGGCATCCTACAAACAAATGCAAATGATCAAACAAATTGATAGTGCTTTGGCGAAGTTAGATTCAAATTCTTTTACGTACGATAAAGATAGTAAGCGCCATAAACTCAAGGTAAATGTGTCTTTTAAATTCAATAGTGTAGACTTTAATGATATTGATAAAGCAACAAAAAAAGACCTCATTAAGGCAGGACAAAATCTGTATAAGTTAATGGATTCCTTAACCCAGACCAATAAGAACGTGAGTTATTTGCTGGTCGTAGAAGGCTTCGCACAGCGGAATTTATGGAATTATAAAAAGATCAGAGATACCGGGTATGTGTATAGCTACAGAAGATCATTAGGTCTGGTTAATTATTGGATAAGCCATGGTTTCGACTTCACAAGTAAGGAAAGGTTAGCCAATTGTGAATTGATCATTGCCGGAAGTGGTTATTTTGGTAACAGAGATCCTAATGAGCAAAATAATAGAAGGTTTACGATTCAAATTACACCGAAATACAAAGTGGAGGAGGAGGATCTGTAACCTACAATAATCGGTTTTCTGTGTCTGTATCTAACTCTTCTTGATCCTTAGTTTTGCTCATCAAATGCTAAGCTATGAATGATCAAGATCCTAAAAACACCAACATCGAAATCCGAAAAGTATACCTCGCTGATCTAAATACCTTGATCCGCATCTACCAAATGAAAAACCAGCGGTCAGCAACTCAAGCGCTGACCGCTCATTTTGGCCTTCCCTTAAGTGTCGCCATTTGCAATAAAGAAGTATTAGGTTTTGCCGCTGCAGCCCTAAATGCATCAGATGAACTAACTGTTGTTGCCCATTGCATTAAAGAAGATCATGAGATGGGAAGCTTGCTTAAACTGCAAGCGAAGAAAACTTTAGAGGAAACCTTTACAAGTATCAAACAAGACCATACTCCATTTAAAAACGCAGTCCAGCATTTGCTGAGCTGGTTGAATACCTGCTCAAATTAACACAAGGATACAGATTTGTTTTTATTAAATTTACAGGATACAGCGCATGGATCAAATGAAGAAGGAAACCTTATACGTTAAAATTGCAAAAGTGATGGAGGAGCAGATTGAAAGTGAAACCCTAAAGTTAGGGGATAAGCTCCCATCAATCCGGACGATACAAAAACTTTATAATGTAAGTATCAATACGGTTAAGCAAGCTTATTTAGCGTTGGAGAGTAAATCACTAATTGAGCCAAGGGCCAAATCTGGGTATTTTGTGAGTAAAGCCGGCAGGAGGAAATTTTCCTTACCATCGGTAGCTAAAATGAAAACTACGACTCAGGAAAAGGAACCGGAAGATTTGATTAGTAAGGTTTTCAATACGCTGAATGATCAGACAATAACTCAATTTTCATTGGGTGTTACGGCGAACAGCATGTTGCCAATTGCGAAGCTAAATAAGGGGATGATTAATGCCATAAGGAGGTTGGATAATGGCGGAACAGGTTATGAGCCAGTACAGGGCAGCGTAAACCTGCGTAGAACGCTCGCCAAATGGTCATTTGTATTAGAAGGTAAATTGGGAGAGGATGATCTGGTGACCACTTCCGGTGCGATGAATGCCATATTTAACTGCCTGATGGCGGTGACCAAACCAGGAGATACCGTGGCGATTGAAAGTCCGGTATATTTCGGGATCCAGCAAATTGTAAAAACGCTGGGCTTAAAGGCAATAGAAATTCCTACACACCCGATTACCGGTGTAGATTTGGAGGCGATTAAGAAAGTGTTGCCAAGATTGAACGCCTGTTGTTTCATCAGCAATTTCAGCAATCCATTGGGCTGTCTGATGCCAGATGAACATAAAAAAGAGCTGGTAAGGATGCTGACGGAATACGATATTCCATTGATTGAAGACGACCTGTATGGTAACCTATTCTTTGGAACGGAAAGACCAAAACCCTGTAAATATTATGATGAAGCAGGTATTGTAATGTGGTGCGGTTCTGTCTCTAAAACATTAGCCCCCGGCTATCGGGTAGGATGGGTAGCCCCTGGAAAGTATAAGGAGAAAATCATCAGACAAAAACTAGTTCAGACCATTTCTACGCCATCTTTATATCAGGAAGTGATTGCTGATTTCATGGAAAATGGCAGGTATGACCTCCATTTACGGACGCTGAGAAGTAAGCTTTATAGCAACTGCCTCAAATATCAGGGCGCAATTGAAGCCTATTTTCCTGAGCATACGAAGATATCACAACCACAAGGGGGCTTTATGCTATGGCTCGAATTAGATAAAAAAGTGGATACCGCGGAGTTATTTGATCAAGCCATTAAGCAAAAGATCAGCTTTGCGCCTGGCAGGATGTTCACGCAATACAACCAGTACAACAATTGTATGCGTTTGAACTTTGCATTGGAATGGAATGATAAACTGGAGAATGACATTAAACGCTTAGGGCGTCTGGTTAAAGCTAATCTTTAGTGAATGCAAATGCGGATGCGCGAATTTAGCGCGGCCGCTCCATTAATTCCTTTGCCAGGTTTTTAATAAACAGGTAGTTAACTGTTCCGCCAATCACGCCACCAACTACAGGTACTAACCGCCGACTAGCTTTAGCGCCTAAATTCATCAAAATTTTCTCTGCAACTTCTTCCATGATGTTCTTACTTAAGATCAATTTGGTATCGGCCTTAACAGAGGAGGCTACAATTTTAAAGAAGTCTTCAAAACTGATTCTATATTTGCCGGTATGGTAATAGGAAATAGCCAAGGTAACCCGGAATTGCTGGGTAATGATGTTGACCATATCCACCGGAGTGCCAATCAACATTGTTCCAACGCCACCTACTCCGGTGATTAAGCCTGAACCAGCAGCCATTAATGCACATTGATTCACGAATTTGTCGATACCTATGGTATCCACTCCTTTTTTGATATTTACCTGGTCAATCCTACTAAATATCTGTTTAAATCCCCCAGAAGCAAGACTATTAAAACCTTCCTTGACATCCTTCTTCACCTTTTTAAAGTTGATCCGCTTAAATGATGGTAGATTCATAATTTGTGATTTTTACAAAACACAGTACCACTTTCATGCCAGAGCTTTGATTGGATATCATTCTACGCTTATTTTCGATACAAGGGAGATCTTTTTAGCAAATATTCCAATGGACTATTGTAAGCTCCATCGGTGTTGGTTAGGAAGGCCTTGTGCGTTTGATTATAAATACTCGCATTGTTGTCCATGTAAATGTGCAGGCTAACACTCACTTCATACCTTTGTACCGAATTAACGTAATTGGTGTTCGCATTAGAAACTCCTTTTACTTTCTCCTCAGCATCTCTTTTTACCTTAGTATTGGAGCTTCCGGTAGCGGTACTGGTTTGGTAACCTTTATTCTGAATAACCGTACCATCAATCACATATTCTACGCCAAGGATATCACAAATGTCCTTCATGGTAAATCCCATCATTTTCTCTTTGGTAACACCCGCCTGAGTTAATTTAGCATTGGTGGTTCTAGGATCAAGGATGGTGTATCCTGCAGCATGTTTAGACAAGAATTCATAAGTATCTTCCTGTGCTTTATAACCGATTTGCTCAGCTCCTGGCTGGTTGTCCAGCAGATAGGTAAAGGGTAAAATGGCAATTTTATTATGGTGGTCAACTGGTGTGGCCGACATGCTGACCGGGTCTTTTTGCCGATCAACAGCAGGGAGGGACGCTTGTCCGAAAACCTCAACTCTGCCGCTGGAATGAATGATTTTGGCGATTTCAGATTTCTTGATCGTGTATTCTACGGTTTCACCGGGGTATATGAAGCTGACTTCATTTTCGTTAATTTTAGTCAGCCTACCCTTCAATTCTTCTCCGTTGGTTTTTTGAATGATATCTTGTTTTACAACAGGACGGTTTTGCGCGAAGGTGTTTAGGGTTAATATTGTCGCAAAGACAAGTAGGAGAATTTTTCTCATTTTAATCTGTGTTTTTTTATACAACAAATACAGCGCTTTTTTGCTTTGCCTTTTTGAAGAAAAATAAATGCTGCATTTTCCGTATTATTGAAGTTTAAACAAGAGTAGATGGTCGTTTTTAGAAAAATTAGTGTTTTGTTTCTGTTTTTTGCGTGTGTATCTAGCCTGTTGTCTTTAAATGCGCAGACAAAAGATTCACTGAAAAAGGGCAATAGAACGGATAGTGCAAAACTCGACTTTGTAGGCAAAATGCAGGCTTTTGCAAAAGTGTCTGCAAAGAGGAGTGCCGATGATTTTGCTGCTGATAAGGCCACAACTGCTCAGATTAAAACTTTTGAAGAGATCAGGAGAACGATGCAAAAAGCAAAGATCTATCTGAAAACCAATCTGGATACCACTGGTACAAAGACTGACCTGATTGCGATTGACAAAGATTTTACCATTGCCGGTGATGGGGTTTTTACCAACAAAGGTAAAGCTCAAACTTTTCGGAACTTAACCGCTACAGCTAAAATATTATCAGAGCTGCTCAATAAAGCCAATACCAGAAAAGCGAAATTAGAAGTTCGTCAGCAGGATATCAACACTTTACGCTACCAGCTGGATTCTCTATTGAGTGTGCCAGCCTTGTTTAAGTTTCCAGGGGATTCTACCACACTCATGAAATACCTTCAAAAAATAGAAGTCATTGCCTATGAAACAGGTCCTGTGGATACCACCTTAAACATCGCAAGTAACAACATTCAAAGTCTCCTGAATCAGGTCAATATGACTGTTTTTAAACTTCAAGGTAGTTTAGAAGAGATTGACGCTTATCAGAAAGATATGGTGGATCATACCTTCAAAAGGGAGTTTCCAAACATCTGGCATCCTCAGAACTTTAATCGTCCACTGATAGAGATTCTCGATTTTTCGAAAACAAAAGGACTGTTGGCTTTCAGCTTTTACGTTGAAAATAATGCAGGTAAAATGATCTTATTGGTGTTGCTCTGCATCACTTCCTTCGTCTATTTGAGATCTCTTAAAAATATTTATGTTAAGGGTAATCTCCTAAAATCTGATTTTGAGGGGCAATTGGTATTGAGGTATCCTTTGCTTTCCGCCATATTGATTGTGGTCACTCTATTTCAGTTCATTTTTCCTGCACCTCCCTTTATTTTAAACTTTATTTTTTGGACGGTTTCCTGCATTTGTTTAACGGTCATTTTCAAGGGATTTGTAAGCGCCTTTTGGATGCGTGTATGGTTGTTTATGGTGTTGTTTTTTCTATTTGCCGCAGGAGATAATCTGATCTTACAAGCTTCTGCTGCGGAGCGTTGGTTTATGTTGATCACTTCGATCCTTGCGGTATTAGTAGGGGCCTTAACCTTAATCAAAGGAAATCAGGAGGAGTTAAAGGAAAAATGGATCAGCTGGTCAATCGCTTTCATGGTGTTCCTGGAGTTTGCCGCGGTCATCGCCAATGTTTTCGGGCGTTATAACCTGTCAAAAACACTATTCATTAGTGGATTTCTCAATGTCGTGATTGCAATTCTCTTTCTATGGACGCTGAGGTTGATTAATGAGGGGTTATTGATGGCTTTTAATGTGTATTCTGCTCAGGATAGAAAGTTGTTTTACCTGAATCCGGAAAGGGTAGGCAAAAAGGCTCCGCTATTGTTTTATGTGTTGTTGATCATCGGCTGGCTGGTGCTATTAGGACGTAATTTCCCTTCCTTTGATTACCTTTCAAAACCGTTGTTAACTTTTTTTAGCGAGGATCGCACACTCGGTAATTATACTTTCAGTATTAATAATATGCTCCTTTTTGTGGGTATTATGGGGAGTTCTGTCCTGATTTCTAAGATCGTTTCCTTTTTTGTTGCAGATAGGCAGGTTTCCACGGGAAAGGATAAGAACGAGCGACAAGGGATTGGAAGTTGGTTGCTGTTGGTCCGTATTGCGATCCTTTGTGTGGGGTTATTTTTAGCAGTTGCTGCGGCAGGTATACCGGTAGATCGGATTACCATCGTCCTGGGAGCTTTAGGTGTAGGTATCGGTTTTGGTTTGCAGACCTTAGTGAACAACCTGGTGAGCGGATTGATTATTGCCTTTGAAAAACCCGTTAATGTAGGGGATATCGTAGACATCGCCGGCCAAGGGGGTACAATGAAGTCCATTGGCTTTAGAAGTAGTGTGATTTCCAATTGGGATGGCGCAGATGTAGTTGTGCCGAATGGTGATATTTTAAATGCGCATCTGATCAATTGGTCCCTTGCTGGAAACCGGAAACGGGTATCCATCATGATCGGTATTGCTTACGACTCAGATCTTGAAAAATGCAGACAATTACTAACCGATATCCTAAACAAGGATCAACGCATTGGTAAAAATCCAGCTCCGATTGTTCAATTTGAACAGTTTGGAGATAGCGCTATTGACCTTAAAATCTATTTCTGGACAAAACATATTGGAGAAGCATATGCCACAAGAAGTGACCTTATTATAGCAATTACAGCGGCCTTCAAGGAGCATAAAATCAATATTCCTTTTCCACAACAAGAAGTGTATATCCGTAATCTGGCTGATCAGTCAAATCCTGTGTAGGAGGTTTTGTGTGCTATCTAAAGAAAATCCAGGGATGATCTTATTGAGCAGCCCTGGATTGTGAAGGTTTACCAATCGAAAGATTCATCCGTAGGATTTAAACCCTTCACTAGGTCCTGTTTAGCATCCACAGGATGAACTGCTTGTGTACTCGGATTTGAAGGGTAGTTTTTGCCATTGAATTTCATCAGGTGGTCTTTACCATTACTAGGAAGAATTAAATCTTTCCAGCCTTTACTCGTGGTGTTGCCAACCATAATAGGGTAGTCTACAACTGTAAATTTATTGATCAATTCTCCTTCGGGGCTAAGTAGAAGTAGGGTGCAGCCTCCAGATCCGCAGAAATAGGAGCCTGTTAAGCCCACAAATATTTCCTTTTTAGGATCTTCATTGAGGTTGTATTCAAATAGCTTAAATTTTCTGCTTTGCGCGTCAATCAGGTTTTTAGCCAGATCATCCTTGAACATGGTACTTAATTTAAGCTTGACCAGTTCAACTGTTTTAAGGTCAGTTTTATGTTCTTTTGTGGCCGTGGTATCATTAGTACTTTCAGCAGATTGTTGCATTTTAACTGTGCTGTCACTGTTATTTTTGTCAGCACTTAATTTTTTGTCGGAGGAATTGCAGCTAAGTAGTAGCATCCCACTTAGGAGGCCAACAACTGGAAATTGTAGTTTCATCATGTCGTGTTTTTAATAGGAGTATAAATATACTGCTTTTGTGTGGACAGGAATTGCATTTGGTTTTTTTTGTAAAAATTAAAATACATAAGTGTGTGCCGACCTATATTTGGCTCTATACTTAGGAGGGGCATAGGAACCACATTTATGCTTCAATAACGAAACAAATACCAAATAATACCCTTATGAAACCTAGACTACTGATTTTATTACTTTTCTGCTGTAAACTGTCTTTCGCTCAAGATATTGATGTGAGGAAATTTGGTGTTGAACCCAATACGTTTGCGGATGCTACTGCCGGGCTTGCGAAAGCAATTGAAGCCTGTCGGGACCAACCAAATTCAAGAGTTATTTTCCCTAAAGGCAGGTATGATTTCTGGCCAGACCAGGCTTTGGAGAATACTTATTACATCAGTAATACTTCCACAGTAGAGGAATATGCTTCCAAAAAAATTAAGGCGGGCTTATTACTGAAGCAGTTGAAAAATATAACCATAGAGGGGAATAATTCCAATTTTGTATTTCATGGGAAAATGGCCACCTGGATTCTGGACAATTGCGAGAACATTCGCATTCAAAATCTGAGTTTTGATTATGAACGTCCGGGAATGTCAGAGCTGAAGATAAAGGAAGTCAATCCGGCTTTTGTGCTCGCAGAAATACATCCGGATTCTAAATTCGACATTATCAATGGAACCTTACAATGGTACGGTGAAAAATGGATCACTAAGAATTTTCATGCGGTACTGTTGAATCCGGAAACTGGTGTCAACACTTACAGTTCCTGGGATCCTTTCTTGAAAAGCACTGCACATGTTGTTGCTCCCTTACTGGTTAAATTTGAAGGAGATTTTTCGAAGTTCAAGGCAAAACCGGGAGAAGTGCTCACTGTACGTGATCGTTACCGCGACTATGTGGGGGCTTTTAACAATCGATCTAAAAATATCTCCTTGCAAAATGTACACATGAATTTCATGCATGGTCTGGGAATTATCTCCCAGTTTTCTGAAAACCTCCATTACGATAGCGTTTATGTGGAACCTAAAAAAGGCAGCGGGAGATTGATTGCATCCTCCGCGGATGGAATGCATTTCTCTGGTTGTAAAGGACAGATTACGGTTGAGAACTGCAGGTTCAGTGGCCTGCATGATGATGCCATAAATGTACATGGTACCCATTTGAAAGTGATGGAAATTGTAGCTGGAAATCAATTGCGGCTGCGGTTTATGCATGGCCAGACTTATGGCTTCGAAGCTTTTGTAAAGGGAGATACCGTTGGCTTACTTCGCGCTAAATCCTTACAGATATTCGAAAATAATGTGGTCAAAAGCGTCAAGCTGATCAATGAAAAGGAAATCCTGATCACCTTAACTTCTGAAGTTTCCGGACTGCTTAAAACAGGTGATTTTGTCGAAAATATAACCTGGACTCCCTCCTTGACGGTAAGAAATTCCAGGTTTGCAGCTTCAAATGCGCGGGGAATATTGGTGACTACCCGCAGGAAAGTGCTGATAGAAAATAACAATTTCTTCCGCCTGGGGATGCACGCCATTCTAATTGAAAATGATGCTATGGGGTGGTTCGAATCCGGGCCGGTAACAGATGTGACCATCAGAAATAATGAGTTTACAGACTGTGCTTATAACAGTTATCCAAACAATTATGTCATCAACATCTTTCCTCAAAATGCGGAACTTGTTCCAAATTACTGGGTGCATAAAAACATTCGTATCCTGAACAATACTTTTAAGGTATATGATGATCCGATACTTGCCGCCAGAAGTACCAACGGTCTAATATTCCAAGGCAATAAAATCATACAAACCAATTTCATGAAAAGGGGAGATAAACGACCAGCGATCTTGTTAACTGCCGATACAAAAGTGATCATTAAAGACAATTCCTTTGGATCGGAGAAATTCCCATTGGTAGAATTAAGGAATATGAAGAAATCGGATATTCGAGCTGATCTGCCTTTTGTGCTTAAAGAAAAATAAATGATAAGCCCTCAGCCATCAGTTAAAGCCAACTGATGGCTGAGGTTTTTTTAAGAATCGTAACTAAATTTAATATAAAAGTTACGGTCTTTTCCTTTTTTTGGAGCAAAGAAACCAATACATTTGGGGAGTTGAAGAAGCACGTTTCCATATTTATAACTTTAATCCTCCTCATTTTTTCTACCGGATTGCAGGAATTAATTAAACTGCCCTTACTTTTTCAACACTATTTTGAGCACAAGGCTATAAATGAGGATATTACCTTCTCTACGTTTATTTTTGACCATTATAATTCTATTCCGCATACTGACAATGACCAGGAGCGCGATAACCAATTGCCCTTTAAGTCGATCGATCAAAACTTCGTTTTAACAAGTTCAGCGACTCCACCATTCCATAAATACCTCATCAAAACTTTCAGTGCCATCATACGGAATCGTCCGGTCATTTATAATGATGATCATGTTCCATTTGCCTACCTGGATACCATTTGGCAGCCGCCAAAAGTATGATTTATGCTACTAATCCAAGGGGATAATTCCTTGGCTTAGCTTTTATTGTTAGAAGAATAAATCATAATACAATTTTTTTATGTTGAATAAAATCATTGGGTTTTCTGTAAAGAATAAACTCATAGTGGCGCTATTTACAATTGCGCTGATCATTTATGGT
This sequence comes from Pedobacter gandavensis, assembly GCF_014172405.1. Lineage (GTDB taxonomy): Bacteria > Bacteroidota > Bacteroidia > Sphingobacteriales > Sphingobacteriaceae > Pedobacter > Pedobacter gandavensis. Next base: position 422,884 of record NZ_WNXC01000001.1, read on the forward strand.
GCTTTTGAATTGACAAAGCTGCCCGTAGATGCGGTACCTGACATCACTAATAATCAAGTACAAATCATCACCTCTGCACCTTCTTATGGGGCAACAGATATCGAAAGACTGGTGACTTTCCCTGTAGAACAGGCAAGTAGTAATATCGCAGGAATTAAGGAAATCCGGAGCTATAGCAGGTTTGGTCTATCCTTGGTGACGCTCGTTTTTAATGACGATGTAGATGTTTATTGGGCCAGACAGCAAGTTTCAGAGCGATTGTTGACGGTACAGGCCAGTATTCCAGATGGAATTGGGAAACCTGAAATGGGGCCTATTTCTACAGGTCTCGGTGAGATTTACCAATATGTATTGAAACCGAAAAAAGGCTACGAAAACAAATACGACATTACAGAATTGCGAACCCTCCAGGATTGGGTGGTCCGGCGCCAACTTTTAGGCGTAAAAGGCGTGGCTGAGGTGAGTAGTTTTGGTGGTAAGCTCAAGCAATATGAGGTGGCCATTAATCCCAATAAGTTACAATCCCATGGAATCACTATTGCCGATGTGTTTAATGCCTTGGAAAGCAACAACCAAAATACTGGCGGTTCCTATATAGAAAAGCAATCTTCTGTAAGCTACATCCGAAGTGAAGGATTGATTGAAAATAAAGACGACATCGAAAATGTAGTCATCAAAAACAAGAATAACAATGTGCCTTTGCTCATCCGCGATGTTGCAGAAGTAAAGATTGGTTCAGCAACCAGATATGGTGCCTTAATTTACAATGATGAAGGGGAAGTTTCCGGCGGAATTGTTATGATGTTAAAAGGTGCCAATAGTAATGTGGTGATTGAAAGTATCAAATCCAAGATTGCCGAAATTCAAAAAACTTTGCCGGAAGGGGTCGTTGTAGAGCCATTCCTGGATCGTACAGATATGGTGAGCAATGCGATAGACACCGTGAAAACTAACCTGATGGAAGGGGCATTGATTGTTATTTTCGTATTGGTTTTGTTTTTAGGGAACGTCCGGGCAGGTTTGCTTGTGGCTTCTGTGATTCCACTGTCCATGCTGTTTGCCATCATCATGATGAATTTATTTGGCGTAAGTGGAAACCTGATGAGCCTTGGCGCCCTGGATTTTGGATTGATTGTGGACGGTGCGGTGATTATCGTAGAGGCGGTCATGCATCAGCTCACACACAGCAAGAAATTCGCCGGACTACATACGCTGTCACAGCAGGAAATGGATAAAGAAGTGAAAAGTGCTTCTTCAAAAATGATGAATAGTGCCGTATTCGGACAGATCATTATTCTGATCGTTTACCTGCCGATTTTCAGTTTGCAGGGGATTGAAGGGAAGATGTTTAAGCCGATGGCACAAACGGTGGCTTTTGCACTTTTGGGTGCCTTTATCTTATCGTTAACCTATATACCGATGATGAGCACGGTATTTTTAAGCAAAAAGATAAGCGATAAAAAGAATTTCTCGGATCGCCTGATGGCAAAAATAGAAGCCGGTTATAGCAAGATCTTAAATCGTGCATTGGGCATTCCAAAACTCATTCTGACCGTAGTGGTGACCATGTTTGTCTTTGCTGTGTTTTTATTGACGCGATTGGGTGGGGAGTTTATTCCCTCTATCGAAGAAGGTGATTATGCGGTGGAAACGAGGGTGCTTTCGGGAAGTAGTCTGAACACCACAATAGAAAACGTACAAAAGGTTTCTGCGATTTTGAAATCCAGGTTCCCGGAAGTAAAAAATATCGTGACTAAAATCGGGAGTTCGGAGGTGCCAACCGAGCCATTGCCAATGGATATGGGCGATATGATCATCAACCTTAAAAAGAAAAGTGAATGGACATCTGCCAGTTCTTTTGATGAGTTATCTGAAAAGATGAGCAAAGCAGCGGCTGAAGTTCCTGGGGTAACCACCAGTTTTCAGTTTCCTGTACAGATGCGATTTAATGAGCTGATGACCGGGGCAAGGCAGGATGTCGTTTGTAAGATTTATGGTGAAAACCTGGATACTTTGAGTGTCTATGCCAAGAAGTTAGGCAATGTGGTACGAACTGTGGAAGGGACAACGGAGCATTATGTGGAGCAGATCAGTGGCACACCCCAAATAGTAATTAAGTACAACAGAGCTGCTATTGCGCAATATGGATTGAACATTTCTGAAGTCAACAGGAATATCAATGCAGCCTTTGCGGGCCAGAGTACCGGGCTGGTTTTTGAAGGAGAAAAACGATTTGAATTGGTGGTTAGACTAGATAATGACAATAGAAAAGACTTGTCAGATGTACAGCAATTATTGATTCCAACACCTGCAGGTAACCAGATTCCATTGAGCCAGGTGGCCACAGTGGAACTGGTAGATAGCCCAAGCCAAATTCAACGGGAAAACACTCAAAGAAGGGTGTTGGTAGGCTTTAATGTGAACGGTAGAGATGTGGAAAGCATCGTAAATGAGTTGCAGGAAAAGGTGGATAAAGAGATCAAATTGCCGGTAGGCTATACTGTGGCTTATGGTGGATCTTTTGAAAATCTGAATGAAGCTAAATCGCGATTGTCAGTCGCTGTTCCGGTATCGCTGATTCTCATTTTCCTGTTGTTGTATTTTGCATTTGACTCTATAAAATATGGACTGTTAATTTATACCGCCATCCCATTGTCGGCAATTGGAGGGATCTTCCTGCTGGCGATTCGCGGGATGACGTTTAGCATCAGCGCAGGAGTCGGGTTTATCGCTTTATTTGGAATCGCCGTGCTGAATGGGATTGTATTGGTTGCAGAGTTCAACCGCATTAAAAAAACAGGAGAAACGGATATGAAAAATGTAGTGATGCAGGGGACAAACACGAGGTTAAGACCGGTACTGATGACTGCTTTTGTAGCTTCCTTGGGCTTTTTGCCAATGGCATTGAGTAATGGTGCAGGTGCCGCAGTACAGCGGCCATTGGCTACGGTAGTAATTGGTGGATTAATGATTGCCACCTTGTTGACACTATTCGTTTTACCAATCTTATACATCGCAGTGGAGAAAGGTTTAAAGCCGGGTAAAAAAGCAAAGACTATCGCCACGATGATCTTGTTGTTTTTTGCTTTTAGTCCTTCCAATTCTGCGTTTGCACAAAGACCGATCGATTTAAAGGAAGCCTTAGACAGTGCAGCGGCCGCAAACATGTTGGTTAAAGGTCAAAAGTTAAGGGCAGAACAAGCGCAGCAATTGATTAAAAGCGGAATGGATATTCCACAAGCAAACTTATCCGGACAGTATGGGAAATTCAATAGCAATTTGATTGACAATTCCTTTGGGATTAGCCAAAGTCTCAGTTTGCCAACGGTTTACAGCCGACAAAAGCAGCAGTTGTCCGAAGATTGGAAATTGAAGTTGTTGGATGTAAATTTAAAGCAATCGGAGGTAAGAAAGATGACCACCACTATGTTTTATGAAATGTTGGTGATCGCTGAAAAGGAAGCTTTGTTAAAGGCTATGGACAGTACCTACCGGGAGTTTTTGAGAATTGCCACGTTGAGGTTCAAGGCAGGGGAAACCAATATGCTGGAAAAGGCAAGTGCGGAGAATCAATTGACACAAATCAACAGACAAAAGAAGGAGTTACAAAAAGAATTTAGTTTCCTGCAGCAGCAATTTATGTTGTTGATTAATAGTTCGGAAAGCCGTTTACCTCAAGCCGCTAATTTCAAGCTGGAGCTTACTGTGGTAGATCCGGAAGCATTGGAAAATCATCCTTTTTTAAAGCTGCATTTACAGCAGGAACAGGTGGCCAAAGCAGGAACAAGTGTCGCACAGTCAAAATTGCTTCCAGAAATTAACCTGGGCTATCAAAACATGAGTCTTCAGGATGGTCTCCGTTATGATTTAGGCTCGAGATTTCATTCCGTTCAGCTTGGGCTTGGGATTCCGATCTTTTCTGGCGCACAGAAGGCCAGGATAAAATCAGCCAGGACACAACAGGATTTGGCTGTCAATGAAACCAGCTATGCAAGGAAACAGTTACAAGCCGAGTTGGAGGACGGACTTCAGCAGTTGAAAAAGAATAGAGAAATCGTGCATGATTTTGAAATCAATGCTTTAAAAAACGCCAGAGAAATTACGCAAACACTGAATACACAGTTGCAAAAAGGGGAGATCAATTACCTGGAATGGACGATGTTAAACCAACAGGCTTTAGCACTCCGTATGGATTATTTAAATGCCATTATTAACCTGAACAACAGTATCATTCAATTGAATTACCTTTTATCAAAATAACATGAAATCTATAGTTTTTAAATATTTGCCAGCATTATTGATCCCTGTACTTATTTATGGATGCAGCAGTACTGCAAAAGAAGAGTCTAAAGTTGCCCTTAAAACAGATGAAAGTATCGTACAACTCAGTCCGGAGCAAGTTAAACAAATTGATTTGCAGATTCAGGAAGTACAACCTCGGGAGATCAGCACTGTGCTTAAATTGAATGGACAGATTGAAGTGCCCCCTCAAAATTTGGTGTCGGTCAGTGTGCCACTAGGGGGGTATTTGAAGTCAACACAAATGCTGCCTGGAACTCAGGTAAGAAAGGGGCAGGTCTTGGCCACCATTGAAGATCCGCAGTATATTCAATTGCAACAGGACTACCTGAGTACAAAAAATAAATTGGGATTTGCGCTGAAAGAATACAACAGACAGCGGGAACTTCATCAGGCAAAAGCGGGTAGTGATAAGGTTTTTCAGCAAGCAGAAAATGAGTATAAAAATTTCAGTATTGAAAGTAAAGCTTTAGCAGAAAAGCTGAGGTTGATCGGATTAAATCCGGCTAAACTTACAGAAGACAATATCAGCAGGACGATCGGGATTTATTCGCCGATTAACGGCTATGTGAGTAAAGTGAATGTGAATATAGGGAAGTATGTGGTGCCCTCAGATGTGATTTTTGAATTGGTGAATCCTGATAATATTCATTTGAACCTTACCGTATTTGAAAAAGACCTGAGCAAAATTAAAATTGGTCAGCAGGTGATGGCTTACAGCAATTCCAAGCCAGATAAAAAACACCTGACCAAGGTGGTCTTGGTGAGTCACGCGCTAAATGAAGAAAGAAGTACAACGGTCCATTGTGATTTTGAACAATATGATCAAAAACTGGTGCCAGGCATGTATATGAATGCAGTATTGGAGGTAAATAGCGATAAAGTGGATGCTTTACCTGAGGATGCTTTTGTGAGTTATGAAAATAAGGATTATGTGTTTGTGCAAAACGGCAAGGATGCCTTCAAAATGACGGAAGTGAAAAAAGGAGCTGCTGAACAAGGTTTCTCTGCGGTAAAATCAGATTTAAAAGGGAAACAGATCGTGGTAAAAGGCGCGTATTCATTATTGATGAAATTGAAAAATACCTCGGAAGATTAATTGGTTTTTTAAGCGCCGGCATTCTTCATGATATGTGCAATTGCAATGAGCAATGGAGCCCCCTGAATTTATTTCAGGGGGCTTTTTTATGGGATGATATTTCTTCTGCCATTGCTAAGCTTTTATCAAAAAGCTCCTTTGCTGTACCCAAACATTTGCGCGGAATAGGAGTTATAATAATTAGTTCATTTTGGAATCAATAAAAGCAGCAGCATATGAAACATTACGATGCAATCATTATTGGCGCAGGACAGGCCGGGGTACCATTGGCCAAAAAGCTGGCTGAAGCAGGGAAAAAGACAGCGATTGTCGAGCAAAGAATGGTCGGGGGAACTTGTATCAATGATGGATGTACGCCTACAAAAACCATTATCGCTTCTGCTCATGCTGCACATCAAGCCGGAATGGCTGGCCATCTGGGCGTAGAAATCGGTTCCGTAAAAGTTGATTTGAAGAAGATTAAAAAGCGGAAGGACGAAATCGTGGATTCCTTTAGAAATGGGGCGCAGAAAGGAATCTTTTCAACTAAAGGATTGGATCTTATTCAGGGGAGCGCTACTTTTTCTGGTCCAAAAGAATTAACGATTGCGACAAGTACAGGTGAGCAATTGGTGTTTTCTGCAGATTGGATTTTCATCAATACCGGAGCCCAACCTAAAATACCGGAGTTGAAAGGCTTGAATGACATCAATTACCTGACTTCTACCAGCATCCTGGATTTAACGGAAATCCCTGAACATCTGGTGGTGCTAGGTGGGAATTACATCGGATTGGAATTTGCTCAGGCATTTCAGCGCTTTGGCAGTAAAGTGACGGTCCTTGAAAAGTCTTCCAAAATTATGGGGCGTGAAGACGAAGATGTCTCCTCCGAAATGACTAAAATATTGGAGGATGAGGGCTTGGAGATCCTGACCAATACGACCATTAAAGAAGTTAAGGAGGAGCTGAAAGTGCTCCAAATCCAATTGAGCTCCAGCACTAAAACAAAAACAGTTAAAGCGAGTCACCTTTTAATCGCCATTGGCAGATCCCCACAAACGAGTTCCTTAAACCTGGACATCCCAGGAGTAAAAACAGATGAGCAAGGATATATTTTGGTGAACGAACGGTTGGAAACCAATGTGAAGGGAGTTTATGCACTGGGGGATGTCAACGGAGGTCCGGCATTTACACACATTGCCTATAATGATTATACGATTGTTTACCGGAATCTGATCGAAAAGGGAAAACATAGTACAAAGGATAGACAAGTTCCTTATTGCATGTTCACTGATCCCCAGCTCGGCCGGATAGGGCTTTCTGAAGCAGCAGCGAAAGCAAAGGGATTGGATTTTAAAGTAGCCAAAATACCAATGTCGCAGGTCGCACGTGGCATAGAAACCGGTCAGACCTTAGGTTTTATGAAAGCCATTGTGGATCCTAAAAGTAAAAAAATATTGGGTGCCAGTATACTTGCCGCCGAAGCTGGAGAAATTATGGCAGTATTGCAAATGGCGATGGCAGGAGGGATTACTTATGATAAAATTCGATATGGTGTTTTTGCACACCCCACATTCTCGGAGTCTTTGAATAATTTATTTATGAAATTAGATTAAGTAGGGGAATGGAATTCAATGATAGAATCTTTAAATTACCAATATATAAACCTTGAATACAAATAGATGATCGAACTATCAGGTGTCAGTAAGCGTTTTGGAAATACCCAGGCGGTAAAAGATGTTTCTTTTACCGTGGAATCCGGTGAAACCATGGTGCTTTTAGGGACGAGTGGTTGTGGTAAAACTACGACGCTTAAAATGATCAACCGCTTAATAGAACCTGATGCTGGAAAAATTAGTATCCATGGTCAGTCTGCATCAGATGAAAAGCCCGAAATGCTGAGGCGAAAAATAGGATATGTGATGCAGAATATCGGGCTATTCCCTCATTATACCATTTCTGAAAATATTGCCATCGTCCCAAAACTGCTCAAATGGACGGTCGAGAAGACCCGGGAGCGGACGCATGAATTGCTGGAAAAACTTCGGCTGTCTCCAGATTGTCTGGCCTTGTTTCCTCATGAACTGAGTGGGGGGCAACAGCAACGGGTTGGTTTGGCAAGGGCATTGGTCGCGGATCCTGCAATTTTACTGATGGATGAACCTTTTGGGGCGCTCGATAACGTAACCAGGTCGGAGATCCATGTAGAATTTAAGGCCTTGGAGGAGCTAAAAAGAAAAACCATCGTCATGGTAACGCATGATGTTCAGGAGGCATTTGATCTGGCCGATCGGATTTGTTTGATGAACAAAGGGGAGGTGGTACAAATTGGAACAGCCAAAGATTTACTTTATAGGCCTGTGAATGATTTTGCGCGTCAATTTCTGGATGGTGCCCGGCTGGCATTGGAATTTAAATGCGCGCGCATCAAAGACCTATGGGAGTTGCTGCCCCAACCTGCTACAATAAGGAATGATGCTGCTTTTTCTAAGGATTCTGGTGGAATAAAGGATAGATTTCAATCCGCAGATTTGAGTGTTTGGCTGGCAATTACCTATTTTAATTTTACAGAAAATGACTATGTTAGCTTTATTTTGGACAATGGTCCTGGCTGGATAAAAACTTTTAATTTTCAGGAGCTGAGCCAGGCTTTTTACCGCTATCAACAACAGAATATTCATGAATGATCGTCAGCAAACGTTGTGGAATTTCATGTGGGAACAAAAGGATAAGCTGGTCAGTCAGACTGTACAACACCTTGGCCTCACTTTTACCGCACTGGTACTCGCTATCGCGATAGGTCTTCCTCTTGGGATGTTTATCGCAAGAAAAAGAAAATGGGCTTCAGGGGTTCTGGGCTTTGCAGGTGTACTTCAAACCATCCCAAGTATCGCACTCTTAGGTTTTATGATTCCTTTACTGGGCATCGGTGCAAGACCTGCGATCGTTGCCTTACTCGTTTATGCCTTGTTACCGATTATCCGAAATACTTATACGGGTATAACCGGTGTAAACCGGGATGTGGTGGAGGCGGCAAATGCCTTAGGGATGAATAAAAAACAGGTTCTCTTTCATGTAGAGCTGCCTTTGGCTATGCCCGTGATACTTGCGGGAATCAGGACAGCGGCGGTAATTAATATAGGTGTAGCCACCTTGGCTTCCTTTATTGCTGCCGGTGGACTTGGGGAATTTATTTTTGGAGGAATTTCCCTGAACAATAGCAATATGATTCTTGCTGGAGCAATCCCAGCAGCTTTTTTAGCCATTAGCCTGGATTTTTTACTATCAAGGCTTCAGAAATTAGATATGATTAAATTAAAAAAAATAAGTTTTGTAGGCTTGGTTTTGATCCTTGCAGTGTTAGGATATAAACTTTGGCCGCTGATGATGGCGGACGATGATCATGGACATGATGTGTCTAGTATCGGCGCTAAACTAACCGCAGGTTTTACACCTGAATTTATGGGTAGGCAGGATGGTGACCTGGGCTTAAAGGCTGTTTATGGTTTGAAAATCCCGACCAGGGTGATTAGTGATGCCCTAATGTACAAAGCTGCCTATGAAAAAGAGATCGATGTGATCAGCGGCTATTCGACTGATGGCAGGTTAAAAGCTTTTGATTTGGTGGTTTTGAAAGATGATAAGGGAATATTTCCACCTTATGATGCGGTACCTATTGTCAGACAAACTGCTCTAAAGAAGTTTCCACAATTGGAAGCGGTTTTGAATCAGCTGGCGGGGAAAATAAACGACGCTACCATGATCGATCTTAATTATCGTACAGATTATCTGAAGCAAAGCCCGGAGCGTGTGGCTAAAGATTTTTTAATGTCTGTCGGACTCTATAAAAATCCCCGCAATGGAAATGGGGAAGTCCTGAGGATAGGTTCAAAGATATTTGGCGAACAATATATTCTTGCTCAGATCTATCGCATGTTGATCGAAGGCAACACGAATTATCAGGTCGCTACAAAATCTGGTTTGGGTGGTACAAAAATCTGCTTTGATGCACTGGTCAATGATCAGATAGATTTTTACCCTGAATATACCGGTACGGGCTTACTGGTTTTATTAGCCCCTGCGCAGTCCCTGCTGAAGGAAATGGGGCAGGATAAAGAGAAGGTTTATGATTATGTGAATAAAGCGTTTCAGCAAAAATATCAGGTGAAGTGGCTTAAACCTATAGGTTTTAACAATTCTTATGCCTTGATGATGAGGGAAAAACAATCGAAAGCAATTCGTGTTACTACCATTACAGAACTTAAAAAATACATAGATACGAATTGATGAAACTTTCGGAACAGTACCTGCAGATTAGAAAACATTCTGAACAGATTTGTGAACCTTTAGAGACTGAAGACTATGTGGTGCAGCCCATTGTGGATGTGAGCCCTCCTAAATGGCATTTAGGGCATACCACCTGGTTTTTTGAGACCTTTATTTTACAGCCCTATTCAGCGGGTTATCAGGTTTACGATACTGCCTATAATTATGTTTTTAATAGTTATTATGAAACGATTGGAAATCGGGTGATCCGTACGGACAGAGGAAATTTGAGCCGGCCAGGCGTACAAGAGATTTATCAGTATCGGGCTTATGTAGACGCGGAAATGATTCTATTTCTGGAGAATCCATTGCCGGCAAAGGTAGAAGAATTACTGTTTCTAGGCTTTAATCACGAACAGCAACATCAGGAATTATTACTTACCGATATCAAATATATTCTGGGACATAATCCGCTTTTTCCTGCTTACCGTAAAGAAAGGGTTGCGCATGCTGGAGGTCATGAGCAGAGCGATCATCAGGGCCCAGCTCTGGAGCTGGAATATTCCCAAGATCAATTGGAATCCAGCGCAATGAGGAAAATTGAAGCGGGCCTTTATGAGATTGGTTATGCCGGAAAAGACTTCTGTTTTGACAATGAACTGGGTAGACATCAGGTTTATTTACCAGAATTCTCCATCAGTTCCAATTTGGTTAGTAATGCCGAGTATCTTGAATTTATCAACAGTGGCGGCTATCAGAATTTTAACTGGTGGCATTCTGAAGGTTGGGACTGGCTAAAGAACAACCACATTGTTGCACCAATGTATTGGCATTTAGTGGAGGATGTTTGGCATACTTATACGCTTGCAGGGCTCCAACCTGTGGCACTTCATGAACCATTAACACACATCAGTTATTATGAAGCCTACGCTTATGCCAGCTGGGCTAAACTGCGGCTTCCTACGGAGTTTGAATGGGAGGTAGCCGCAGATTCTTTTAAATGGGGGCAACGATGGGAATGGACAGAAAGTGCTTATTTACCTTATCCAGGATTCAGTAAAGCACCAGGAGCCATCGGAGAGTATAATGGGAAATTTATGGTCAATCAGAAGGTACTCCGGGGCGCATCTATTGCCACACCGGAAGGACACAGCAGAAGTACTTACAGGAATTTTTTTCATCCACATTTAAGGTGGCAGTTCACCGGATTACGACTTGCTAAATAATAAGGGCGATATGGATACAATTAAAACAGAAGAGCGCGTGACTGTATTGGCCCAATTCAGGAAAGATATTCTCGCTGGATTACAGGCTGAGCCAAAGTTTATGCAGGCAAAATATTTTTATGACCAAGCGGGTGATCTTCTTTTTCAGCAGATTATGAAAATGGATGAATATTACCTGACCAATGCAGAGATGGAGATATTTGTTAAGCAAAGTGGAGATATTGCCAATCTGATTGCCAGAGAAAGTAGCTCTTTTGACCTGATAGAACTTGGTGCAGGTGATGCCACGAAATCGATTCATTTGTTGACAGAACTTTGTAACCGTGACTTGGAGTTTAGCTATTTTCCAATAGATATTTCGGCACAAATGGTTGCTCATCTGGAAGATTTTTTGCCGCGACAATTGCCTGGATTATCAATTAAGGGGTTGAATGGAGATTATTTTGAGATGCTGGATAAAGGCATTGCCCTTTCCAACCGTAGAAAGGTAGTGCTTTTTATGGGCGGAAATATTGGGAATATGGATGTGGAAGAAGCTAAAGAATTTTGTCGCAAGCTGAACAATTCCCTGTCAAAAGGTGATTTATTGATCATCGGTTTTGATCTAAAAAAAGAGCCAAAGCAAATATTGGCTGCTTATAATGATGCTAAAGGAATTACTGCGGCATTCAACCTTAATTTACTCAGTAGGATCAATAGGGAGCTGGATGGCGATTTTGAGCTGCAAAATTTTGAGCATTACGCCTGTTATGACCCAGAGTCAGGCGCTTGTAAAAGCTACCTGATTAGCTTAAAGGCTCAAGCTGTTCATATTGCTGGAGAAACGATCCATTTTGCACCATTTGAGGCGATTTATATGGAGATTTCACAGAAATACTCCCTTCAGGAGATTGAGGCTATTGCAGTAGCCACTGGATTTCATGGTAAACATCGTTTTTTTGATGCACAAAAGTATTTCGTAGATGCCGTTTGGCTGGTTGATTAAGCTTGTCGTTTTGAGCATTAAAAACTTTATCTGTAGTGGTTTGTCTTTATTATAAAAGAAAAGCCATGTTTAGAAATTCAAAATCATTTAGCTCGTTTTCAGTGGATGATCTGGAAAAAGCAAAAGCGTTTTATGGAGGTGTAATGGGATTGGAATTGAAAGATGATCCCATGGGGATTCTGGAACTCCAGGTTGCCGGATCCAGCCCAATTGTGATCTATCCAAAGTCCAATCATCAGCCCGCAACCTTTACTATCTTGAATTTTCCTGTTCAAAATGTGGCCGATGTTGTGGATGAGCTGGAAAAAAAAGGAGTTCAATTTGAACATTATAATGAGCCGGATTTTAAAACAGACGAAAAAGGAATTTTTAGAGGGGGAGGACCTGTAATTGCTTGGTTTAAAGATCCTGCAGGGAATATTCTTTCCATCCTGGAAAAGACTTAAAAACCCATTTCCTGATCTATAAAAACAGCTTTTTATTTAAAGTATTGACCTCTTTTTAGCCGATGAAAATCCATATTGGCATGGGCTTTGTAACTGATGTGTTACAATAAAACACATCATATTATGAAAAAAGCAATTAGAATTTTCAGTTTACTTTTAATCGCTACGACGATTATGATCGCCTGTAAGAAAGACAAAGATCCAGCTTCTACAGACTTGTTTGTAGGTACCTATAAAGGCTCGGTTTCTTACACCAAAGATGGTAATACCATCACTAGTTCTGATGGGAAAGTTACAGTGAGTAAAGTAGGGGATACCTACAGTTTCTTTTTCGGTAATAATATTCCTGATATCACTGGTGTGAAATTTGAAAAATCAGGAGACAACAGTTATGTCAGTATCGGAAATGGGTTAACCGGGATCAAGATTGATGCAAGTACCCTTAAAATGTTAGTGAGCAAAGAAGGAGCAACCTGGACAGCAGATTGTACCAGGTAAATGTATCTATTCATATTAAAACGAGGGCGACAAAGTGATTTGTCGCCCTCGTTTTGTTTTAGGATTTGTGCGGATTAAAAAAACCTACTAAAGACTTAGTTATATCAATTATTATTTCTACATTTAAATAATTAATCAGGCTGTAATCAAATGTATCACTTTATGAAAAGAGTTGTTTTGTTGTTTTTATTATTCCCATTTTCATCAATGGCTCAAACCATTAAATTTACGGTTCAGGGGACTGTTGAAAATCCCAAAGGTGCAAAGTTTGCGTACCTGACCACCAAGTCTCAACAAGTTCCTGTTTCCAGTGATAAGATTTTTCTGGTCGTCCCTGTGGTAGATGGGAAATTTGAAATAAAGGGAAGCTTTGACCTTGTCGGAAAGGATATGCAATATGCTAGTCTATTGCTTGATGAGAGAGGGGATATCTCACAAGAAGAGGTAAACTCTAAATTTAATCAGTTCATCTGGGTTACTGGAAGGGAAAAATTTATGAGAAGGATGATTCTGGAAGATGTCAAATTTGAAGTGCTGGAACGTGATGAATTGAAAAATGGTAAAATCGTGTCGGGCGGGAAATTGACGAAAGAATTAAGGGAATTGGAAAATGCGAATAAGGCAGCCGACAGATCAACGCTTGATTTTATCAGAAATCACCCAGATTCGCCAGTTTCTTTTGAGGCGGTTGGCAATGTAACTAGTCTTTATAATCCTAAAAAAAAGGAATATTTCGAGGGTATTTGGGGTTCCCCAAAGGAAATGTATGATTTGCTTTCTCCGAAGCTAAAGAACAGTAAAAAAGGCCAGGCATTAAAGAAAAAAGTTGACGCTTTATAAAACCGAAATGAGACTTAAAACTACCCTGTTTGTGCTGTTAATCAGCACAACGATGACTGTATTTGGACAGGTTGAAACTGCATCGAAGTTTATATTAACTGCTGACTTGAGTCAGCTAAAAGTCCAGCCGTTGAAAGCTGTAATTACAAAAGACGATCTTGCAGGTTACGGGAGTACCGATGAAACCTATTTGATCAGCGAAAGAAAATTCCGCTATGAGAAAGCATTCTCTGAACCAGGACGCGTAAATCTCCAACTACATTGGCCCGGAAAAAAAATGAGTATCATTTCCTTCTGGGCTGGTCCCGGCATTTACCAAATGAAAATTAATGAGGATTTAAAGCTGGAAATACTAAAATCCGCATCCTCTGTTATGGGCGATCAGGTGTTGGCTTTGAAAAAAGAAGAGCAGGGCTATAAACTTAAATTAGACAGTCTTTTGAATGGTCTAAGTTATGAAGGGAAAAAAGTAGCCGAAGTGGAAAAGAGAATGGATGTGCTTAGAGATTCCATATCACTGATCATTGACAGAGACATTTATAAGAAATATGCATTAGCTCACCTGGATTCTCCAGTGGGTTTGTTAGCCCTGTACACTTATGCAGAACGGCCTTTTGGAGGAGACCGGATGACAAAGAACCCTGAAGAAATACAGGCCATTCTGAGTCAGTTCAATGGAGAGGTCAAGAAACTACCTTCTGCAAACAAATTGATGAGCAAACTGGCATTGGGGCAGCGGCTTGTTATAGGGAAAACCCTGGAAGATATCGCTCTGGCTGATACTGTTGGGAAATTGGTTAAGCTCAGTGATTTTAAAGGTAAGTATGTGTTGGTAGATTTTTGGGCGAGCTGGTGTGTTCCATGCCGTAAGGAAAGCCCTGTACTCATTAAAGCTTTTAAGAAATACAAACCGCTTGGTTTTCAGATTCTTGCCGTCACCAGAGATGATAAATCGGCGAAGACGAGCTGGCTGGAGGCCATTAAAATGGACAAAGTAACTGCATGGCCACAGCTGAGTGATTTTGATAATATAGCTGTAGAAAGATATGACATTAAATATGTGCCTAGCAATTACCTCTTAGATCCGAATGGCGTAATTATCGGGAAAGACCTGAGAGGGGAGCAATTGGAGGCCGCATTAAAGAAAATATTCAAGCAATAGCCTTAAGCGCTGATTTGAGCCCGCTATCTTTATATCAATTACAGTATTACCTACCATTATTACTGATTCAGATGTGGTATTGATGTAAAAAGGGGGCTCAACCGGTAACTTTGAATAAATGAAAACACTCATGGAAAGTAAACGATCACATTTTACCGGATCAGTAAAGATCGATCCATTAATTAATTCACAGGCCCCAGCCCATCTTTCAATGGCGATGGTCACCTTCGAAGCCGGAGCACGTACTTCCTGGCATTCCCACCCATTAGGGCAAACTCTAGTAGTCATGGCAGGTGCAGGCTGGATGCAACGGGAGGGTGGCCCCATTGAAGACCTACTTCCGGGGGATGTACTTTATTTCTTACCTGGCGAAAAGCATTGGCATGGGGCCACAGCAACCACGTCGATGAGCCATGTCACCGTTCAGGAAAAGCAAAATGATTCCCTGGTCAATTGTATTGCAGTGGTGACCGACGAACAATATCTGAAATCTCCATAATCGCCGCGACAGTTTTCCAGGAATTTAAGCAGCAAAGCTTCTTTATCTCCATAAACGTTCCGAATGATCTGGTTTTAACATATATTTAGCCATCAGTATTATATTATACATAATACTGGATAAGTGAATCGGTTAGAACGTTAAAATTACTATGAAAAAGAATTATTTTGCTGTTATTCTACTGTCATTAAGCATGATGTATGGGACCACAATAGCGCAAAGCAGGTCCGAATTGTTACTGGAAGAGAATTGGAGATTTACCAGGGAAGATCAGGAGGGTTTTACCTCCGTTAATTACAATGACAGTAAATGGCAGCAGGTTACAGTTCCCCATGATTGGGCAATTTATGGGCCTTTTAGTGCCAATAATGACAAACAACATGTGGCCATCGCACAGGATGGTCAAAAACAAGCTTCCGAGCACGCTGGTCGGACTGGAGGATTGCCATTTGTTGGCGTAGGCTGGTATCGCAATAAGTTTATGGTACCCAAATTTAATAAGGGTAAAAAGGCGACCATCATCTTTGATGGTGCAATGAGCAATGCCACGGTTTACCTCAACGGTAAAAAGGTAGGTTTCTGGCCTTATGGTTACAATACTTTTCATTTTGACATCACGGAGTTTTTGGAAGCTGGAAAAGAGAATACTTTGGCAGTACGTTTGGAGAATTTCCCTGAATCCTCAAGGTGGTATCCTGGTGCAGGATTATATAGGAATGTTCATGTGGTCGTAACGGAAGCGGCACACATTCCTGTTTGGGGAACACAGCTCAGTACACCGGTAATTAACAAGGAGTTTGCCAAAGTAAATATCAAGACAAAACTGGTAGGCGCAGATCAGCATGCAGTGGAAAACTTCCTGTTGTCCACCGAAATTATGGATCCTAAAGGTAAAGTCGTTTCAGTTGTTAAAACGCCATTGAGCAAATATGATCAGGATGTTTTTAGCCAGGAATTGGTGGTGCTAAACCCGGTATTATGGGATACAGAAAATCCTGCTTTGTATACTGCCGTTTCTAAATTGTACGAAGGAAATGAGCTTCGCGATGAATATAAGACCACTTTTGGCATCCGGTCCATAGAAATTATTCCCAATAAAGGTTTTTTCCTAAATGGGAAAAGAACGCAGTTTAAAGGGGTATGTTTACACCATGACCTTGGCCCATTAGGTGCTGCTGTAAATGATGCCGCAATCAGAAGGCAAATTCGTATCATGAAAGATATGGGCGTAAATGCCATCCGAACTTCTCATAATATGCCGGCACCCGAATTTGTAAAGGCTTGTGATGAAATGGGAATGATGTTGATGGCTGAAACGTTTGATGAATGGAAGGAGCCAAAGCAAAAGAACGGCTATAACAAGTATTTCGACCAATGGGCAGAAAAGGACCTGGTGAATCTGATTCATCATTACCGAAATAACCCGAGTGTGGTGATGTGGTGTATCGGAAATGAAGTTCCTGAGCAAGGAATGGTTGGTGCTGCTAAAATAGCAAAGTTTCTCCAGGACATCTGTTTCCGGGAAGATCCTAGCCGTTTTGTAACCCAGGGAATGGACCAGCCGGGATCGGTGATCAATAATAATTTTGCGGCAACAATGCAGGTGGCCGGATTTAATTACCGCCCATTTGCTTATCCTGAAGCTTATAAAAAACTACCTCAACAATTGATTCTCGGAACGGAAACGGCTTCGACCATCAGCTCCAGAGGAATTTATAAGTTCCCGGTAGTTAGACGTTCAATGCCTATCTATGAAGATTTACAGGTTTCTTCCTATGATGTAGAGCACTGTGGCTGGTCTGACCTGCCAGAAGATAACTTTATTCAACATGATGATTTACCTTATGCGATAGGGGAATTTGTGTGGACAGGTTTCGATTATCTTGGTGAGCCAACACCTTATTATACAAATTGGCCAAGTCATAGTTCCTTATTCGGGATTGTAGACCTTGCGGGAATTCCTAAAGACCGTTATTACCTGTATAGAAGTCATTGGAATACGGCAGCGAATACGCTTCATATTCTTCCAAGCTGGAACTTCAAAGATAGGGTAGGTCAAACCACTCCGGTTTTTGTCTACACAAATTACCCAACTGCGGAACTGTTTATCAACGGTAAAAGTCAGGGGAGAAAAACAAAAGATACCACGTTTACGGTGTACAATACTGGTGATAAAAAGTCGTTGAACGATTTTGATCGTCAGAAAAGATACCGCTTAATGTGGATGGACACGAAATATGAGCCCGGAACAGTAAAGGTGATTGCTTATGATGCGAAAGGAAATATGGCAGAAGAAAAAGAAATCCGTACTGCAGGTAAGCCGCATCATTTAGAATTGAAAGCAGACCGTATGCAGTTGGCTGCAAATGGCAAAGACCTTTCTTTTGTACTGGTAAATGTGGTGGATAAAGATGGCAATCTATGTTCGGAAGATACCAGAGAGATTAGTTTTAAAGCTAAGGGGGCAGGTAAATTCCATGCCGTAGCCAACGGAAACAGCGCAAGTCTGGAATCTTTTCAAGCGCCTAAAATGAAAGCTTTTAGCGGACAGCTAACTGCCATTGTGAAGTCGGATGAAAAACAAGGTGTTATTTATTTTGAAGCAAGTGCAAAGGGCTTGAAATCTACGGTAATAAAAATCGAGGTGAAATAATCTGTTGCATCCTAAAATTTAAGGAGGGGCTGGTCATCATTTATGATCCAGCCCCTCCTTTTTTTTAGCCATAGGATGAGCCCGATACGATCAATTTTTGATGATAGGCGCAATGCTTTTTTGTTTAAATTAGCGCTAGCTGCTTATGGAAAGAATAGAACTCAACAGGTCCGCTTATTCCACCTATTTCATTTATTTAATGAAGTGCTTAACCGGGGTAATTATTTGTTATCTTTTGTATAAGTATATCCCCCAATATCCCTTTTATTGGTCCTTGGTTTCTGTTGTGGTGGCACTTTCACCGGATAACAGCAATACGCTTGCTTATGATCGGATGAAAGCAAATTTACTGGGTTGTGCAGTAGGTCTTTGTCTGTATCCTGTGCATATTTCCTATGTACTGATCCTATGCATCGGAGTGACTTTGACGATTGTGATCGGGATCGCTTTCCGTGTGACGCAAACTTTGCGAAGTGCATTGGCAGCACTTGTGATCGTTACGATCCAGGAGCAGCTGGAAAAACACTGGTACATTGCCGTAGAACGGGTCGGTTGCGTTGTAGCTGGCTGCCTTGTGGCTTTACTCGTGACCATGTTTTATAACGATCTGCTAAAACGTCTGTTGGAAAAAAAGGGAGTAAAAGGCTAATGTTTTCTAGTAGAATTTACTATCATTACGGCAACTAAATATAATCTGCAAAATTCTAGCTCCTCAGCAATGAATTAATCGCTTCATGTTGAATACTAAATGATGAAAATTTCTGGCGTTGTTTTTCTTTTTACCCTTGCTATCCTCAGTATTTTAAACCTTCCTACCCAGGCTCAGCTTCCGGTAAAAATTGACGACAAGGTACCTCATCATATCTTTAATTATGGAGAGATCGAGTCCCTGGCAGATACTTCGGGAACCCTGACAATCCAAGATATTCTGAGGCCTGAACTAGCAAGTAAATTCAGTAAAAGCAAGATTTATACCCCAAAAATATTTAGCCTGAATTCGACTTACTGGTTTAAGATCAAGATCAAGTATACGCCACAATCCAGGGAGAATTGGGTACTTGAATTTTTCGATCAAACGATTGAAGACGTTCAGGTGTATGCACCCATTGGTCCTCATAAATACCAACAATTTAAGTTTGGTGCAAAATACAAGTTCGATCAGCGGGAATATGCGCATAAGAATTTCCTCCTGAATCTCGATAACTCCAAAGAAGGGGAAGAGACTTATTACATCAGAATAAAATCTTCGCAATCAGCGAGCGTCATCGTTGTGCTTAGAAATATGCGCTGGTTTGTCCATTATGCGACGGAAGAGTACATGTTTTTCGGGCTTTTTTATGGAATGATCGTCGTTTTCAGTTTTTACAATTTACTCATGTTTATCGCCATTCGGCAAAAACAATATTTATACTATGTATTGTACAATCTGAGTATTGGATTGTATGAAACCTGTGTGGATGGCATTGCATTTCAGTACTTATGGCCAGATCATCCGGCTTTAAATCAATATGGCTACGGAATGGCTTTGTATTTAAGCAGCGTGTTTGGATTGCTGTTTACCTTGAATTTTTTATACCTGAAACATAAAGCGCCATTACTTTATAAAGCGATGATTGGAATGATCTTCATTAGGAGCTTGTATTTTATTGCCTGTCTTTATGACCATCATCTGTTCACCTACAAATTGGTGGAAGTAGTGCCTTTAATGATGGCATTATGCTCCGGTATTTACATTTGGAAAAAGGGTTTTAGACCAGCTAGATTCTTTGTGATTGGTTACTCTTTTCTCTTACTTGGTTTTATCATTAAAGGTTTGGTTTTACTCAATGTCTCCTGGTTACCATATGGTCCGATTACGCATTACAGCTTAAGTTTTTGCTTTGTGATAGAAATGATCCTGGTTTCTTTTGCAATCGGGGACAGCATCAGGGGCTTAAGACAGGAGCAGGATCGGGCTCAAAAGTTGATGATTGAGCAGCTACAGATCAATGAAAGGTTGAAGGAAACCTTGAATAAGGAGCTGAGCTCACTCGTTGATGAGCGGACGAAGGAGGTCAGCCAGAAGGCCGCAACAATTGAAAAGCAGCATGCAGAAATCTCCCTGATGAATGCCATGCTCGAAAAGGACAATCTGGAACTGCATGAAAATATCAAGAAAGTGAGTCGCGCAAGAGTGATGTCACTCGATGTGGATTTTGAAGAATTCAGTAAAATCTATCCTGACAGAGATACCTGCTTTAAATACCTTGCTGAACTCAAATGGACCAATGGCTATAGTTGTAAAAAATGCTTCAATACCCAACATCTTTCCGGTTTCCTGCCTTTTAGCCGCAGGTGTACTAAATGTGGTTATGATGAATCTGTAATTGCCCATACGATCTTTCAAAATAGCAGGATTCCAATCAATAAAGCATTCTACATGCTTTTCCTTGTTTACTCTACCAAAGGGAAAATTTCTTCTCACAAATTATCTCAATTGCTCCTGATTAGACAAAGTACCTGTTGGGCTTACAACAGTAAGATGCAAAAGCTGTTGGAGGAGAAAAATAAAGAGCTGAAAAATGCAGGTCAATCTGGCTGGAGTAAATTGATTTTTGAGGCTCCATCATTTGCCGAAAAACCAACGGTTTAGTCTTTTTTCAGCTTTCTCCATATCAGCATTCCCCTGTTTTTAGAAGAGAAATGGGGCTAATTGCCTATCTGGCTGATTTTTTATCCTGTTTTTTTTAATGTTTTTTTAGCGTATCGGCCTCCATTTCAGGATCGTCGCTAATTGCGTGATAATCAATGAAAATCTCTTTTAAGTCTTGAGTTTTAAGCGTATCATGTTGCTGTGTAACATGTTGTTTTGTAGATAGTTACGTTAATTTATTCTTGCTGTTTTGCTTTTGTTAGCCTAGTTTTATCGAACCATTTATAAACCTAACCAAGCAAAAAATGAAAAAAAGATTTACACTTTTAATGGTGTTCTTTCTAACCAGCTTTGTATTGGCCTATGCACAGGACCATACAGTGAAAGGAGTAGTGAAGGACAAACAAGGATCACCAATGCCGGGGGTATCCGTAAGACTAAAAAATTCTAAAACCGGCGCCTCTACAGATGGGAACGGGCAATACGCCATTAGTGTTCCTGGAAAAGCCACGCTGCTATTCTCAGCGATTGGTTATACTACGGTTGAAGTTCCAGTAAACAACCGCAGTCAGGTAGATGTGACCTTGCAGGAAGAAGCACAAGGCTTATCAGAAGTGGTGGTTATCGGATACGGAACCGCGACGAGAAAAGATGCCACAGGAGCAATTTCCAGTGTCAAAGCGACCCAGCTGGAAAATGAAAATCCACAAAGTGTGGCTGATATCCTAAAAGGAAATATTGCCGGCCTTTCCGTAGGATTAAGCACCAGTGCTAAAGGTGGTGGCGATTTACTTGTGCGCGGGAAATCAACATTAACCGCAGGAAGCTCGCCATTGATCGTATTGGATGGTGTAATTTATAACGGCCAGCTTTCCGATATTAACCCCAATGATATTGAAACTGTAGACGTTTTAAAAGACGCAAGTTCATTGGCAGTCTATGGGGCAAAAGCTGCAACCGGAGTGGTGGCAATCACCACAAAAAAGGGTCGTGGAGATCAACCTACCATAACTTTTAATACGAATGTAGGATTGGCTCAGCTGGCGCAAAATATGCGTCCATACACAGGGGAGGCTTTCCTGAATTGGAGAGGAGATGTCATGAGAAGCGGAGGAGCAACAGCTCCATATCTATATAATGACCCAAGAAATCTTCCAGCTGGCGTAACGATAGAGCAATGGCTAAATCTTAAACCAACAGATCCTGTGCCTACAGATCTTGTGGGCGTATGGTTAGGTAGATTGGGCTTGGTTGCCAACGAAAAAGCCAATTATATGGCTGGTAAAACGGTCGACTGGTATGATGAGATTTTCAGAACCGGATTGCGCCAGGACCATACTTTAAGTATGAGTGGCAAAAAGGATGAAATTAGCTATTACATGTCTTTAGGCTATCAGAAGAATCAGAATTTGATTAAAGGTGGAGAATTCAGCACCGTAAGAGCACGCCTAAACCTGGAAGGGCAGGCCGCTAAATTCATGACCATCGGGATTAATGCCCAATATGCAGATCGTGATGAGAGTGCTATTGAAGCGGATTGGGGTCAATTGATCAATCTTTCTCCTTATGGTGATATGTACAATCCAGATGGAACTTTAAGAAGGATTCCAACAGATGACAATGGTTTGAATGCCAGAAATCCTTTTCTAAACATGACTTATAACAGTCGGATGAACAGACAGAATACGCTGTTTGCCAGTTTATATACCAGGGTGAAACTGCCTTTTGGCATTACTTACCAGTTGAACTTTAGTCCGGGGATAGACATGTACCGGACATTTGACCATGCCTCTTCAAAGAATCCAAATGTAACCACCCCGGGAGGCTCGGCTACAAGATCCAATGAAACCAGGTATAACTGGCAAATTGACCATTTGCTAAAATGGAGTAAGACCATTGCCGACATCCATAGTTTTGATGTGACCCTCCTGGCAAATGCGGAGAAATATCAAACCTGGTGGACACAAGCGGGTAATGAAGGCTTTGTTCCAAGCGATGTTTTAGGCTACCATAACCTCTCTACCGGAATCAAACCAACCGTCAATGCGGAAGATAAAATCTATACCGGTGATGCTTTAATGGCCAGGTTGAATTATAGCCTGATGCAAAGATATAACCTGACCTTGTCTGTTCGTAGAGACGGCTATTCTGTGTTTGGTGTGAATTATAAAAGAGCGACTTTCCCTGCTGCAGCTTTTGCATGGGTATTTACAGAAGAGTCATTTCTTAAATCACTGACTTGGTTAGACTTTGGTAAACTGCGTGTTTCCTATGGTATCAATGGAAACAGAGACCTGAGAAATCCAGATAACAATACCGTTGATCCTTATGCCGCATTGGCCATTTTGGGTAGCGATAAGTATCAGACTGTAGACGGAAGTGGTACCGCCTCAACTGTAAACACCCTGGCAATTACCTCCAAAATGCAGAATGCAAACTTGCAATGGGAGCAAACAAAATCATTCAATGTGGGCTTGGATTTCTCTGTTTTGAAAGATAGAGTAACGGGTTCCGTAGATTACTATAATAAACGGACAAATCATCTCCTGGTGAAACAAACCTTGCCAAATGTAACGGGTTATGGTTATGTATATTCTAACGTTGCTGAAATTAGCAACAAAGGGATGGATGTTAGCTTAACTTCCAGGAACATCACCGATGGCTTCATCAAATGGAATACAACCTTCAATTTTTCGTTCTCCAGGAACAAAATCGTAAGTCTGGCATTACCTGCTGATGACCCTGGAAATGGTTGGTTTATCGGAAAAGATATCGATGTGATCTGGGATTATAAGGTCCTGGGTATATGGCAGGAGAACGAAATGGCTGAAGCTGCAAAATATACAAAAGGAGCAATTAAACCTGGTGATTTCAAGCTGGAAGATGTGAACGGAGATTATGCCTATAGTGATGCCGATAAGCAATTTTTAGGCTTTAGAAGCCCACGTTTTATTTTTGCCCTTAGGAATGAGTTCAATATTTTTAAGAATTTTGATTTCTCTTTCCAGCTGTTGTCTAACTGGGGACAGAAGAAGGAATATAACTCCGCAAAAAATCAACCTGGAAGTGTTGGCTTTGCACGTCAGAACTCTTATGTGCTTCCTTACTGGACGCCAGAAAATCCCATCAATGACTATGCAAGGCTGAGCTCTGGAACAAGCGGGACTAGTTTTAACGTCTTTCGTGACAATTCCTTTATCCGCTTAAACACAGTGGCTCTGGCCTATACGATTCCTCAAAATCTGATCAGCAAGCTTCGCGTTAAGAATGCAAAAATTTATGCGAATGTAAATAATGCTGCGGTGTATACCCGCAATTGGAATTACTGGGATCCAGAGAACAATGGTCCAACACCCAGATATTACACCCTGGGCTTAAATGTTTCCTTATAAGATTTTAGCGACATGAAAAAAATAAATAAAGCACTAGTCCTGTTATGTACTGCCGCATTACTGGTAGCAGACACCGGATGTAAAAAAAACTACCTGGATGCGAATCAACTGTCCAGCTATTCCCCAGAAAACCTGGATAATCCCAATGCCATGCGAGCTGCTCTGAATGGGGTAGCCCTGATCCTGAGAAGAGAATATTTTGGCGACTCAGCGCCAATGTTAACAGAATCGCTATTTTCCGATGTCGCAGTAGATGGGACTACCGACAAGAGTACGCCTGCTCAGGATTTGGTGACCCGAATCACACCAGATGCAAATTTGAACAGTGATGATTTTAATAAAGTTGGCTGGTATTGGGACAATTCCTTTACCGCCATTCGCCAGGCAAATACGATCATTACCCGTATTGATGTGCCAAAATATGCTTCTGAAGCCGAAAGAAATGCCATTTTAGGTTCTGCCTATTTCTTTCGCGCTTATTACTATTACCGATTGGTGCACCAGTTTGGTGATGTACCCTTGTTATTGACTGATCTGGATGCACCACGCTCTGATTTCTATTCTACGAAAAGAGAAGTGATCCTGGCACAAATGAAAACTGACCTGGAATTTGCACAAACTTGGGTGACCGATAATGTGAACAAAGGGGAGGTAACCAAAGGTGCGGTGAGTCATTTGCTGACAAAAGTAAACCTGGCTCTGGGTAAGTTTGATGATGCAATCGCTGCTGCAACCAATGTAATCGGTAGTGGGAAATATGGAATGATGACCAGCAGATTCGGAAGCACCGCCTCTGATGCGACTAAAAACGTGGTTTGGGACTTGCATAGAATGGACAATAAGGCCATTTCAACAAATAAAGAAGCCTTGTTTTTGGTGATTGACAGAGAAGCATTCCAGGGTTTTACGCCAAATGGATCACAGCTGATGCGCAATACCGTGCCAGCCTGGCATTTTGCCAACTTACGCTCCCCATCCGGGTCCGGCATACAAGCCATCACGGATGCGGTAACTGCGGAAATTCCATTGACCAAAATGTATGGACGAGGAATCGGAAGGTACCGTGGGACGCCATATAGTACTAAATACATCTGGACAGATCAGACCGATTACAGACATGCGAAAGGAATGTGGATGGATATGACTGATCTTGTGTACAACAATCCGGCTTTGAAAACTTCAAAACTTCAAATGGATAAAGATCTATACGGAAAACCTTTACAACAATATACAGATGCGAATATTGCTACCGTTTTCCAGAATGGAGCCTTAGATACCATTCGCCATTGGTTTGGCTGGCCTCATTATAAGGTGTTCATCAATTCTACAAATGCGTTGGCTAATGATCCATATTGGTCGCCACCACGTGGTACAAATACAGACTGGTATGTGTTTAGATTGGCCGAAACCTATTTGTTAAGAGCAGAAGCCCATTACTGGAAGGGTGATCTGGGATTGGCAATGGCTGACATCAACGTGGTAAGGGCAAGAGCAAATGCGACTATACTTACGGATGTGAGCAAAATTAATATTGGCACCATCCTGGACGAACGTGCCAGAGAATTGTTCTGGGAAGAGCCAAGAAAAACGGAACTTACCAGGATGGCTTATATCTTTGCCATGACTGGTAAAACAGCCTATAATGGAAAGACTTATACGTTGAGTGCTTTTTCTGACCAGAATTTCTTCTATGATCGCATTATGGAAAAGAATGATTTCTATAAAAATAATGTAAGAACGATCCAAGGTGTAAATTACAGAATTGCGCCATATCATGTGTTGTGGCCTGTGCCTGCCAGTGCACAGCGGTTTAACACCAAAGGACACATTAACCAAAATAAAGGGTATAGCGGATATGAATCCAATGTGCCTGCACTAGATAAATAGATGACGAGAGGGTCAGGTCGTTTTCGCCTGGCCCTTATTTTAACCAATTTCTGCCCCAGCACTATGACTTGTTTTAAGCACTTATCCCTTTTGTTACTATTGATTTTTTTTGCCGATGCTTCTTTTTCGCAAGGTATTCCTGTTCAGTCTGGGCGTCAGTACACCGGCTTTAATGACAAATGGACTTTTAGTAAATATGAACTGACCTGGGAAACGGTTACTTTGCCGCATACCTGGAATGCAAAAGATGTTATGGATGACGAGCCAGGTTATTATCGGGGAACTGGCTGGTATCAAAGGGATTTGAAAACCAGTCCGGAAATGAAAGGTAAGCTGCTTTTTCTTTGTTTTGATGGGGTAAACCAGGAAACCGAAGTCTATGTGAATGGACAGTTGGCAGGCAAACATGCAGGTGGATATACGCGGTTCATTATTCCGGTAACCAAATATTTGAAGTTTACCGGCGACTTTAAAAACGAGATCAAGGTAAAAGTTTCCAATCGTTATCAGGAAGATATTGCGCCTTTGACAGCAGATTTCACTTTTTTTGGTGGCATTTATAGAAAGGTAGGTTTGCTGGCTACAGATCCTGTTCATTTTTATAACGGAGATTATGGCGCAGATGGGATTTATATCAGTACACCTCAGGTCTCGGCAGAAAGTGCTCAGGTAGCTGTAAAAAGTATCCTCGAGAATACAGATAGCCAAAGTCGCAAAGTCCTGTTGAATACGGTAGTTTTTAACAAGGAGGGGAAGCTGGTGGCGAAGAAAACCATAGTAGTCAATTTAAAAGGAGGGGAAAAGAAGACCATTCTGATGGACTTACCTAGGATAATTAAACCAGAACTATGGTCTCCGGATTCACCTGTTTTATACCGGGCAGTTTCCAGTATTCTAGATGCCAGAGACTCAAAAATTCTGGATGAAGTGACGAATCCAATTGGCTTCAGGTGGTTTAAATTTGATGCGGAAAAGGGCTTTTTCTTAAATGGATCAGCAATGAAGCTCATGGGTGCTAGCCGCCATCAGGATTATGAAGGGTTAGGGAATGCGGTTCCAGATGCATTGCAAATCAGAGATATCGAGCTGTTGAAAGAGATGGGGGGTAATTTTCTAAGGGTGGCACACTACCCCCAGGATCCTGTTATTCTGGAAGCCTGTGATCGCCTGGGGATTCTGGCTTCGGTAGAAATACCTATTGTAAACGCCATTACCGAAAGCCCTGCTTTTACTGAGAACTGCAGGGTTATGCAGCAAGAAATGATCCGTCAAAATTTCAATCACCCCAGTGTGGTCATGTGGGCCTATATGAATGAGGTATTGTTAAGGCCAAAGTTTGGAGATGATAAAAGCCGTCAAGAATTGTATTTTAAACACGTTCGGGAACTTGCTGAGAACCTGGAAGAGCTGACGCGTCATGAAGATAGTTCCAGATATACGATGATGGCATTTCATGGAGATTTCGACCGTTACCACAAAGTTGGCTTAACAAAAATCCCGATGGTCATTGGCTGGAATCTATATCAGGGTTGGTATGGTGGGTCATTGGATGGCTTTGGTCAATTTTTGGATAAACACCATCGGGAATTGCCGGATAAACCTTTACTAATTACCGAATTTGGTGCCGATGCTGATCCGAGAATCCGATCCTTTAAACCGATACGATTTGATAAAAGTGTGGAGTATGCAATTAAATTTAGTCAGGTTTATCTAAATGAGATGTTAAGCAGGCCTTTTGTCAACGGTGGAATGGTTTGGAACCTGGCAGATTTTAATTCTGAAACTAGGGAAGAGACGATGCCACATATCAACAACAAGGGCTTATTAACCCTAGGGCGTCAACCTAAAGATACTTATTACCTGTATCAGGCGTATTTGCTAAACCAGCCATTCCTTAAAATTGCCTCAAAAAACTGGACAGAAAGGACTGGTATTGCGGATTCCTCAAAAGCATCCTGTACACAAGTAGTTCAAGTGGCTACAAATTTGAAGTCTGCGGAGCTGTTTTTGAATGGAAAGAGTCTGGGTGTTAAAGAAAGTGTTGACCGTATGTGTACTTGGGATGTGCCCTTCCGCGCTGGAAAGAACCAATTACGCGCTTTTGCTGCGCAACATGCTGAACTGAGTGACCAGGCTGATATTGACTTTAGGCTTTTACCTTATATTTTCTCGGATAAGCACAGTTTTAATGCGTTACATATTTTGCTGGGTGCGGAACGTTATTTTATAGAAGCCGAACAGTCTGTTTTATGGACTCCGGATCAACCTTACCGTAAAGGATCATGGGGCTATATTGGTGGTTCAGCATTTCAAAGCGGGAACAACCGCATGTCTTATGGTTCGGACAAAAACATATTGGGTACCCCATCGGATCCTATTTACCAGACACAACAAGTCGGTTTAACTGCCTACAAAATGGATGTTCCTGATGGATATTATGAACTAAATCTATATTTCTCAGAGTTGGTAGGAGGGCCACAAAAAGAAGCTTTGGCTTATAATCTGGATAATTCCGAAGTTAAGGAGAACGCCGGACAGCGTATTTTTAGTGTCCATGTAAATGGTGCTGAATTTCTCAAAGATTTTAATATTGCTGAAGAATATGGCCGGACAAAGGCCGTACAGAAGATGATCCGTGTCCAGGTGACGAAGGGCAAAGGAATTGTACTTGATTTCATTCCAATCAAAGGAAAACCGGTTTTAAATGCCTTATCGCTTCGGAAACTCTATTAAACCTTCCTTGTTGTTTGTGTCCTTAACCTGATAATTTTTCTAAATTTGAAGGGTAACCCATTTCCTATGAATAGCACTAAGCTTAATTTAACGTTCCTGTTGTTGTTTTGTTCTTCATTTCTATATGCTCAAGGAGTGGATCCGGGGACCGCAAACC
Source organism: Pedobacter gandavensis (assembly GCF_014172405.1). GTDB lineage: Bacteria > Bacteroidota > Bacteroidia > Sphingobacteriales > Sphingobacteriaceae > Pedobacter > Pedobacter gandavensis. Next base: position 451,637 of record NZ_WNXC01000001.1, read on the forward strand.
TCTTTGTACAGGATGAACTTAAATTGATAGCCAGTGATTTCAGTTTTACAGAAGGCTGCTCTCCTGACAAACATGGGAATGTTTTTTTTACTGATCAGCCTAAAGATAAAATCTGGAAATACAGTACAGATGGAAAACTATCTGTATTTCTGGATAAATCCGGGAGAGCGAATGGAACCCATTTCGATGCAAAAGGAAATCTGGTCGCCTGCGCAGATGAAAAAGGAGAGTTATGGTCTATAAAACCCAATGGAAAAATCAAGGTGTTATTGGCAGATTTTCAAGGAAAGGAATTTAACGGTCCCAATGACCTTTGGATCAATGCACAAGGAGCAATCTATTTTACAGATCCTTATTATAAACGTGATTATTGGACAAGAACCGGCAGGGACCTGGCTAGCAATGATGTTTATTATCTTCCGATAGGAGCCAAACAAGCGAGGCGGGTTGCCGACGGAATGATCAGACCAAATGGCCTGGTTGGTACTCCCGATGGAAAGTATTTGTATGTCGCCGACATTGGTGCAGGTAAAACGTTCCGATATTCCATTGAAAATAATGGGGATTTAGCCGGAAAAGAATTGCTGATGGCCTATGGTTCTGATGGCATGACCTTAGACGAAAAAGGAAATATTTACTTAACTGCAAGAGATGGTGTGTTGATCTTCAATTCCAAAGGGGAGATGATTGCCAAAATTAAAGTTCCTCATGCACCCAGTAACCTCTGCTTTTCAGGAAAGGATAAGAATATACTGTTCATTACCGCCCGCGAAGCGATTTATACCTTGCCCATGAAGGTAAAAGGAATAGAATAAAAACAATTTCACATTTAATAGGTTATTCTTTAAAATTTGCGTGTTTTCCCTTTACGGTAATTATTAGCAGCTCCTGTTTAGTGCTATCAGTACAATCTTTCTTTTTCTCTTCTTCCGATCCATAAGGGAATGTTCTTCAGTTTTTTTATAAAAAAAAGGCATCAACTTTAAAGCATTCTTATGGCCATCAGACTAAGGTTCTCTTTCAAATTGTTCCTGGTGATGATGTTACAAGTATCCCTTGTATATGGCCAAAGTTTACCTGTCGCAGCCCCTTTGGATACCAAGCCTACTTTTACTTTACAGCAATGCATCGATTACGGTTTAACCCATCAACCATTACTGCAACAGTCGGTAATTAAGGTCACCATTGCCAAAATAAACAATGCCATCAACTTGTCGGACTGGTGGCCTAAAATTAATGCTACAGGGAATTTTACGCATTACCTGCAGTTGCCCACCAGTTTAAGTAATAATTCCTCAAGCGGCAGTTCAGCAGTGATCGCGCAAAAGGTAGGTGTTGCCAATACTGCGGTTCCAGGAATTGGTGTAACTCAAGCTGTGTTTACGCCAGCGTTGATGTATGCTACCAAAACAGCACCGCTATATTTAGAACAGGCAAAACAAGTGACCGATAGTACAAAAATTGAACTGGTTGCTGCAGTCAGCAAATCATTTTACGCCTTATTACTCACCCTTCAACAGGTCAATATTTTAAAAGAAGATACCTTAAGACTGGGAAGAAGTTTAACCGATGCCTATCACCAATACGTGGCTGGGATTGTTGACGAAACCGATTACCAGCAGGCTGACATTTCCCTCAATAATTCTAAGGCGCAATTGAAACAAGCCTATGAAAACATCATTCCCCAATATGCGCTGTTAAAGCAAGTCATGGGCTACAAACCCGAAGCGGAGTTTCACATCATCAGTGATACACTGGAAATGATGAAAAATATTCAGGTGGATACTTCCAAACAGTTGGCGTACGACCGTCGGATTGAATTTAAGCAACTCCAGGTTTCCAAAGCATTACAGCAAAAGACAAGCAATTATTATAAATGGTCTTTCCTGCCATCAGTAGGGGCTACTTATAATTACAACCATGAGTTTGAAAGTAGTTCTTTCTCTAAACTTTTTAACACTGCTTATCCAAATTCTTACGTCGGATTAACGATCAGTGTTCCAGTGTTTACCGGGTTTTTCAGGACCAATAACCTCAAGAAATCCAGGCTTCAGGAGCAGATCCTAAACCTGAGTCAGGATAACCTGAAATCAGCAATTAATGTGCAATACACAACCGCTATGGCCAATTATAAAGGTAATTTATACAATATGGAGGTGTTGAAAAAAAATGTGGCCATGGCAAAACGCGTATACTTTGTGGTTGACCTGCAATACAAGCAGGGAATTGTTCCTTACCTGAATATGATTACTGCGGAAACCAACCTCATCACTTCAGAATTAAATTATTTAAATGCCTTATTCCAGGTATTGTCCAACAAGATAGATATAGAGAAGGCCATGGGCGAGATTTCTTATTGATTTTTATATAAATCGGTTTTTTTATGAACAGGGTATCACTAATGACAGGTTTAATGTGTTGCTTCGGGCTTTTCTCCTGCAATAGAAAGGCACAGCCGGATGTTCCGCCTGTGCCAGTCAATTTATATCAGGTGGATAAACATCAGGTGGTGTACTACGATAATTATCCTGGAACGATGCAGGCGCTTAATCAGGTGAATTTATTACCCGTAGTGCAGGGTTTAATTACCGGGATCTTCTTTAAAGACGGCAGTCAGGTGAAAAAGGGACAGGTATTGTATGAAATTGATAAACGGGTGTATCAATCTACCTATGACCAGCAGGCGGCAAATCTGAAAGTCTCACAGGATAATTTAACTCAAGCACAACAAGATGCAGACCGCTATACTTACCTGAATAATTATAAAGCAGTGGCAAAGCAACAATATGATCATGCCATGATCGCCTTACAAGTGGCAAAAAGCCAGGTGAAAGCCGCAAATCAGGTATTGAAAGCAGCAAAAGACAACCTGAATTATGCGGTGATTAGGGCGCCATATAGTGGTTCTATTGGCATCAGTCAGGTGAAACTGGGTAATATGGTTAATGTTGGTCAGACGATATTAAACACGATTTCTACCAATGATCCCATGGCGGTAGATTTTCAATTGAATGAGAAACAATTGCCGGATTTTGAAAGACTGCTGAATGCGAAGGCTTCCGCGCGTCCGGATTCCTTATTTACACTGCTATTGCCCAATAATGAGCTTTACGACCAACAAGGATCAATTTCATTTATTGACCGGGCAGTAGACCCGCAAACGGGCTCTATTCTAGTCAGGCTTATTTTTCCCAATCCAAAACAAACCCTCAAATCAGGAATGAGTAGCTTAATCAGGGTTCATAATTTAGATACCCAGCCACAGATGCTCATCCCGAGTAGGGCGGTTACGGAGCAAATGGGGGAGTATTTTGTATTTATTGCCCAACCTGATACCAGCAGCAGGAAAAAACCTGGTTCAGAAGCCAAGTCAAACCGGGCTAAGCCAATTCATCATGGTTCAAATCTGATGGCGGTTCAAAAAAAGATTAAGACTGGCGCAACCATTGGTGCCAATGTTATCGTGGTTTCAGGGATTAATCCCGGAGACAAGATCGTCGTAGACGGTATTCAATCTTTGCATGACGGGACACCAATCGCTCCGGGAAAGTATCACCAAATGAAAACCAATAGATAAGGCCGCGTTATGATCGCTAATACATTTATAAAAAGGCCGGTAACAGCAATTGTAATATCGATCGTATTGGTGATTACAGGGTTGATTTGTATCCTCAATTTACCCGTAGATCAATACCCGGATATTACGCCGCCTATCGTACAGGTTAATGCTCAATATACCGGGGCTGATGCACAAACGGTGGAGCAAACTGTTGCGACCCCCATAGAAGAACAGGTTAATGGTACGCCAGGCATGGAATACATGCAAAGTAACAGCACCAATAATGGGCTGATGTCTATGAATGTGACTTTTGGCATTGGAACGGATATCGACATCGCCGCCCTGGATGTGCAGAATAGGGTGAGTATCGCTACCCCTTTAATTCCTACTGTTGCCAGTAGGTTAGGAATTACCGTTCGGGCATTGAACCCAAGTATGTTGATGATGGTGGCTGTTTATGCGCCAAAAGGAACTCATGACATTACTTTTCTGGACAACTATACCAATGTTTTTGTGCAGGATGCGTTGTTAAGGGTGCCCGGTGTGGGGAGTATCAACCGGTTCACCGATGATTTTAGCATGCGTATCTGGATGAACCCAAATAAAATGGCCTCCTATGGCATTACACCCGCGGATGTAATTGCCGCCCTAAATTCGCAAAACGTACAGGTAGCTGCGGGCTCGGCAGGCGTTCCCCCTCAGCAAAAAACACAGGCCTTTGAAATCGGTATTCTGGTCAACGGCAGACTGAGTAAGGTGACTGAATTTGAGGATATTGTAGTCAAGGCCGTTCCCGCAATCAACCAGCTTGTCTACCTTAAAGATGTGGCCAGAGTAGAGCTGGGGAAGTTTACTTTTTCCAGCAACTCTTTTGTAGATGGACATCGGGCATCTTACCTGCTTATTTATCAGGCCCCAGGAAGTAATGCGCTGAAAACAGCAAATGGCGTGTACGCCGCCTTGGCAAAGTTGAAGCAGTTTTTTCCTGCAGATGTGACCTACAGTGTCCCTTTTGAGGCGGTTACAGTAGTAAAAGTATCCATGGTAGATGTGGTGACTACTTTGCTGCTGACCCTGGCATTAGTGGCGCTCGTCGTATTCCTGTTCCTGCAAAATTTCCGCTCTACACTGATTCCTGTACTGGCAATTCCCGTCTCCATCTTAGGAACTTTCTGCTTCTTCATTCCATTGGGTTTTACCATCAATACCCTGACGATGTTCGGTTTTGTTCTGGCCATCGGTATCGTAGTAGATGATGCCATTATTGTGGTGGAGGCTGTTCAGAACTATATAGACAAACATGGGATGTCCGCAAAAGAAGCGACTTATTATGCGATGAAGGATATTGCAGCACCAGTGATTGCGATTGCCTTGATTCTGGCCGCAGTATTTGTTCCCGTAGGATTTATTCCAGGGATTGTAGGTCGCCTCTACCAGCAATTTGCCATTACCATCGCCATTTCTGTGATTATTTCAGCATTCATTGCGCTTTCACTTACTCCGGCACTCTGTACTTTACTGTTAAAACCAACCCCCGCAAATGAAGGCAGCAGGGGGATAGGGGAATGGTTTGCTAAATTTAATAACTGGTTTGACCGGGTCACTAAAGGCTATGCTAAAGGGGTTCAGAAAAGTATCAAAGGATTTCGTTTTGCGATCCTGTTGTTGCTCGGTATTTGTGTCGCCGCATTTTTACTCCTATACCATAAGCCCACAGGTTTTATTCCCTCAGAGGATGATGGTAATTTATACGTGACCTTCCAGTTGCCTCCGGCATCCTCAACCAGTCAGTCTGTAACGGTGATGAACAAGCTCATGAAAGTGGTGGCAGCAACACCCGGTGTTGGTCATTACGCCGCCTTATCCGGCTTAAACGTGATCAATAACGCAACCAATTCTAATGGAGGAACAATTTACGTGCAGTTAAAGCCATGGAGTGATCGGGGGAAAGCATCAGAAAAAGTTCCCGGTATCATCACCGAGATGAAAAGTAGAATCGCCAAAGCAGGAATTAACAATGCAAATATTGAGGTGATTCAACCCTCGCCAATTCCAGGAGTTGGAGCAACAATAGGTTTTAATTTTCAAATCGAGCAACGCAATACCAATGATGATTTACCCGCATTTGAAAAGGTGGTTCATCAATTTACGGTTGCTGCCAATCAGCATCCCGGCATCAGCAATGCCTATAGTTTTTTCTCTGCCAAAACTCCAGGTTATGCCCTCACCGTAGACCGCGATAAATGTGAGAAATTGGGCGTCAATATTGGTGATGTATTTACCACGATACAGGCTTTTATGGGCAGTTTGTATGTCAATGATTTTACCACCTATAACCGTACTTACCATGTAGTGGTTCAGGCGGATACGATGTTCCGCTCAGTGGTTTCTGATATCGATAAGTATTATGTGCGGAATCAAGCGGGGCAGATGTTGCCTCTTGGAACCTTGCTGAGCTATAAGCAAACGGAAACGGCACCGTTCATTTCACACTTTAATATTTTCCGATCTGCGGAGATTGATGGCGCTTCCGGACCCGGTTACTCCAGCACACAGACCATTGCCGCTTTGCAGGAAACCGCTGAAAAGGTATTGCCGGAAGGGTATACTTATGAGTTTTCAGGACTAAGTTATGAGGAAATGAAGGCAGGCTCAGCAACTATTTACATTTTTGCTTTTTCCATCACTTTTGTGTTTTTATTCCTCGCTGCATTGTATGAGAGCTGGTCCGTTCCGTTTTCGGTACTTCTGGCTGTTCCTATCGGGGTATTTGGCGCCATCTTAGCATTGACCTGCATCCCGGCCTTAACGAACAATGTATACGCTCAAATTGGTCTGATTACATTGATTGGCCTCGCTGCTAAAAATGCCATCTTGATTGTAGAATTTGCGAAGGTAAGGGTAGATCGGGGAGAAGAGCTGATAAAATCCGTATTAGAGGCAGTAACGCTACGTTTAAGACCGATTGTGATGACTTCCATGGCCTTCATTTTAGGGGTTTTACCTTTGGTATTTGCAACAGGTGCAGGTGCAATCGCAAGGCGTACGATTGGTTTGACCGTTTTTGGTGGGATGCTTGCGGCAACAACTTTAGCCATTTTTATTGTGCCGGTCTTGTTTGTGGTCATCACCCGCTTATCCTATGGCAAGAAAAAACTAGCCTGGTTGCAGGAAAACCATGAGGAGTTAATGAAGAAAGCAGCGAAAGTAGAAGAACAGAATATTGATGCAGAGCTGGAATATGAATTGAAAAAATCAAGGGATCTCTCTAAACCTGAGCAGCAATGATTGCCAATACATTCATAAAACGACCAGTCACCGCGATAGTGGTTTCTATTGTGCTCATGATTTCCGGGCTGATTTGCCTTTTTACCTTACCTGTAGACCAGTATCCTAATATTACCCCACCATCGGTGTCTATCTCCGGCCAGTATTCCGGTGCGGATGCGCAGACTGTAGAACAAACTGTGACTACACCTGTGGAAGAACAGGTAAACGGAACGCCCGGCATGGAATACATGCAAAGCACCAATACCAATACGGGAAGTATGAACATTAGTGTCGTCTTTAACTTAGGTACTAATGTTAAAGTAGCCGCCCTGAATGTTCAGAATCGGGTAGCCATCGCCAAGCCTTCCTTACCAGTGGTAGTGAGTCAATTGGGCCTGACTGTTCGTGCCAGAAATCCAAGTATGTTGATGATGGTGGCTATATTTTCTCCGAATAACACGCATAATATCACCTTCTTGGATAATTATACTAATGTTTTTATTGAGGATGCCTTGCTGCGGGTGCCAGGGGTGGGAGACATCAGTACCCGTACCGATAATTTTAGCATGAGGATCTGGATGAATCCCCAAAAGATGGCCGCTTATGGCCTGGTTCCTCAGGATGTAATTACCGCCCTGGTTTCTCAGAATGTGCAAGTGGCTGCAGGCTCAGTAGGCACGCCTCCACAGTTGAGCTCCCAACAATTGGAACAAAGTATATTGATACAAGGGCAACTTAATAAGGCCTCAGAATATGAGAAAGTGGTTGTAAAGGCTGTTCCTGCGACTGGAAAGCTCGTTTTTCTTAAAGATGTGGCCAGGGTAGAGTTGGGGAAGTTTACTTTTTCCAGTAATTCCTTTGCAGATGGTAAAAGAGCCTCCTTTCTTCAGATTTATCAAACCCCCGGAAGTAATGCGCTGGAAACTGCCGATAACATTTACGCTGCCTTGGACAATTTGAAAAAGTCTTTCCCTGGGGACATGGCTTACATGGTGCCTTTTGAGTCCATTACCATCATAAAGGTTTCCATTACCGAAGTGGTAAAGACGTTGTTCCTGGCCCTGGGACTGGTTGCATTGGTTGTATTTCTTTTCTTACAAAACTGGCGCTCTACCCTGATTCCAATTCTAGCGATTCCCGTATCTATCCTTGGAACGTTCTGCTTTTTTATCCCGCTTGGCTTTACTGTGAATACCTTAACCATGTTTGGTTTTGTGCTGGCAATTGGTATTGTGGTGGATGATGCGATCATTGTAGTGGAGGCCGTTCAGCACTATATAGATAAAGAAAAAATGTCACCAAAGGCGGGTACTTATCAGGCAATGAAGGATATATCAGGTCCCGTTGTGGCCATAGCATTGATTCTGGCAGCAGTGTTCTTACCTGTAGGATTCATTCCTGGAATTGTTGGGAAACTTTACCAGCAATTTGCTTTAACGATTGCCATTTCTGTGATGCTTTCCGCATTTATAGCACTTTCGCTGACACCTGCACTTTGTACTTTATTGCTAAGACCAACCAGTATTAATCCTAAGTCTAAAAATATCGATAAGCTGTTTTATCATTTCAATACCTGGTTTACCAAGGTCACAGAGAAATATGCACGTGGGGTGGAACGATGTATCCAATCTACGGGATGGATGTTGGCTTTACTAGCTGTCATTTGTATGGCGACTATCTTTTTATTTAAGCACAAGCCATCAGGGTTTATCCCACCAGAAGATGATGGCCGCTTGTACGTCACTTATCAATTGCCTGAAGCCTCTGCAACGGTAGAATCTGTTGCCCTGATCACGAAGTTGATGAAAATAGTTTCCGGTACACCAGGTGTTGGGCATTATGCTGCGCTTTCCGGATTAAATGTGCTCAATTCAGGGAGTAACTCCAACAATGGAACGATATTCTGTATGCTGAAACCCTGGGCAGAAAGAACGGTAGCCAGTCGGCAGATTCCCGGAATTATTGTCGAGATGAAGAAACGGATCGCAGCTTCCGGGATTAAAAACGCAAATGTTGTGGTCATTCCGCCGCCACCCATTCGTGGTGTCGGACAAGCTTCTGGCTTTAGCATCCAGATTCAACAAGGCAATACGACCGACGATGTACATCAATTTGAAAAGGTTGTGAAGCAATATGTAGCTGCGCTGAATAAAAACCCAGCCACGGCCACTGCTTTCAGCTATTATTCGGCGCATACCCCATCTTATAACCTGACCGTAGATCGATTGAAATGCGAGAAATTGGGCGTGCCAGTTTCTGCCGTATTCAATACGTTGCAGGCTTATATGGGTAGTATGTTGGTTAATAATTTTACTTTATATAACCGAACTTACCATGTAGTTGTTCAGGCAGATACTAATTTTAGAGCCTTGGTTTCTGATATTGGTAAGTACCAGGTGCGTAATGCTGCCGGGCAGATGGTTCCAATGGCCACACTGATTAGTTATGAGCCAACGGAAACCACGCCATTGATTTCTCATTTTAACCTCTTTCGCTCTGCGGAAGTGGATGGTTCCACGCCTCAAGGGTATAGCACCGGCCAGGGAATTGAAGTATTGGAAGAAACCGCAAAGCGGGTTTTGCCAGCCGGTTATACCTATGAATTTTCCGGCCTGACCTATGAAGAAATTCGGGCAGGAACGACCACTGTTTATATATTTCTCCTCTCCATTGTGTTTGTATTCTTGTTTCTGGCTGCCTTGTATGAGAGTTGGACCGTTCCTTTGTCTGTCATGCTTGCAGTTCCAATCAGTGCTTTTGGGGCCATTCTTGTGCTTAGCCTACTCCCCAGATTGACCAACAATGTGTATGCACAGATTGGCTTGATTACCCTGATCGGGCTCTCTGCGAAGAATGCAATCTTGATTGTGGAATTTGCTAAAGTAAGGGTAGATCTAGGAGAAGCCTTGCTGAAAGCCACCTTAGATGCAGTAAGATTACGGTTAAGGCCAATTATTATGACCTCTTTGGCTTTTATCCTAGGGGTGATGCCTTTGGTGTTGGCTACCGGAGCAGGGGCTGTAGCGCGCAATACCATCGGCTATACCGTGCTGGGAGGGATGATTGCTTCTTCCGGAATCGCAATATTTATTGTTCCGGTCTTGTTTGTGATTTTTACGCGTTTAGCTTACGGTAAAAAACAGCTGGCCTGGCTGCAGGAACACCGCGAAGAACTGCTGGAAAAAGCAAGGAAGGTGGAACAGGAAAACATGGATCCAGAATTGGAATATGATCTCGCCAAAGAAAATATGCGGAAATAAGCGGTTTATCTTTGGTAAGGTAGATTCCTTCGCTTTATTTTAATGGCCTTAATACCTGTTTTCAAACGTTTGCGCGCTGTTTCTGTCAGTTTTGGTCCAGTAATTTCGGGAGGAATGGTGGAGAAAATTATACCTTTAAATTCTAATCTCTAGACATAACCACAATTTGTAACATGAAAAAACAATTCTTGACGCTGCTCGTATGCCTGGCTTTAGCCGGACATTCAGAGGCCCAGGTAAAAAAGACACCCGCAAAGCATACTTTTGCAATTGCTGATGGAAATTTCCTTTTGGATGGCAAAGCCGTTCAAATTCACAGTGGGGAGATGCATTACGCCCGCATCCCAAAACCATATTGGCGTCATCGCTTAAAAATGATGAAGGCCATGGGCTTAAATGCCGTAGCCACTTACGTATTTTGGAATTACCATGAAACGGCACCCGGTGTCTGGGATTTTAAATCCGGAAACAAGGACATCGCAGAATACATCAAAATAGCACAAGAAGAAGGCCTTTTGGTGATTCTTAGACCAGGTCCATATGTATGTGCGGAATGGGAATTTGGGGGCTACCCATGGTTCCTGGAGAAAGTTCCAGGAATGGTGATCCGTGGTAATAACCCACAATACCTTGCCGCCACAAAAGCTTACTTTACACAATTGTATGCGCAAGTGAAAAACTTATTGGTGACGAATGGTGGGCCGATTGTTATGGTTCAGGGTGAAAATGAGTTCGGATCTTATGTAGCACAACGTAAAGACATTTCATTAGAAGACCATAAAAAATATAGTTCAGCAGTTTTTCAGCAATTAAAAGATGTGGGTTTCAACGTGCCTTTCTTTACTTCTGATGGCAGTTGGTTATTTGAAGGTGGTGCCTTACCTGGTGCCTTGCCAACTGCAAATGGAGAAGGTGATGTGACCAAATTGAAAGATATTGTAAACAAATTTCATGATGGTAAAGGCCCTTACATGGTGGCCGAGTTTTACCCTGGTTGGTTAGACCATTGGGCAGAGCCATTCCCGAAAGTGAAAACAGAAAGTACTGTAAAGCAGACGAAAAAGTATCTTGATGGTAATGTTTCCTTTAATTACTACATGGTTCATGGTGGTACAAATTTTGGTTTCACTTCAGGAGCAAATTACGACAACAAGCATGACATCCAGCCGGATTTAACCAGTTATGATTATGATGCGCCAATTAGTGAAGCAGGATGGGCTACAGAAAAGTATAATGCTTTGCGTGACTTGTTGAAGAAGCCGGAAACACCTGCTGTTCCTGCAAAAACACCAGTCATTACCATTCCTGAAATTGTGTTGAGCAAAGCTGTTGACCTGGAAGAATTAAAAGATAAAATGACTCCGGTAAGTGCAGATAAGCCTTTAACCTTCGAAGAATTAAATCAAGGTCATGGTTATGTATGGTACAGTAGAAAATTCAATCAACCGATTAGTGGTAAGTTGGAATTGAAAGGCTTAAGAGATTACGCTTTGATCTATGTAAATGGTGTTAAAGTTGCCGAACTAAATAGCTATTACAAGAAGTACGACTGTGAAATTGACATTCCATTCAATGCTACGCTAGATATCGTGGTAGAAAATATGGGAAGGATCAATTACGGAGCTAAAATTGTAAACAGCACTAAAGGCATTATTTCGCCATTGTTGATCAATGGAGAAACGATCACAGGAAACTGGGATATGTATAAACTGCCAATGGATGTCGTTCCTAATTTAGCGGCGGCTAAAAATTCTGCTGTTGCTGGAAAACCTGCAATTTATCAGGGATCATTTAACCTGACAAAAACAGGGGATACCTTCTTAGATATGCGTGATTTTGGTAAAGGTATTGTGTTTGTAAACGGCATCAACATCGGCCGTTACTGGAGCGTTGGTCCGCAACAAACCTTATATTTACCAGGCTGCTGGTTAAAAACCGGTAAAAACGATATCGTGATTTTCGAACAGAAAAACGAGGTGATGCATAAAACGGTTAAATCAATTGAAACGCCAATTCTGGAAGATTTAAAACCAGAGAACGGCCTTCCAAAATAAAAGGTTCATCCTAAATAAAAAACCCGGTTAGCTTTTTTGCTAACCGGGTTTTTTTTAAAACTATTTGTATATCATATAATTTTCATAACTGGGCTTATCGGGGATTAGTTCCTGTTAAAGCGCTTCTCACAATTCTTGATGAACTTGTTTCCAAGTTTTTGAACAATCAATTTCAGGTTACCATGACGTCCTGTAGCGGAGCAAAAATAGTAATAGGCAATTGTGGCGTCATCTAATGCTCCTCTATGAGTAGGGGGAAGTGGATGGTCACAATACTGGGTAAATAATTCAGCAAAGGTGTCTTCTAATTTATTGTCGGACTTTAAAGTGAGGTAACCTCTGGAATCCCTATAGTTCATAGCCGCATTCAATTCAGCAATGAATTGATCGTATTTATGCGAAAAATCAAAATCTGTCTGGTTCATATTGGTCGGTTTAAATTTTCGGTATTCCCCTAACTGTCTGATTTGTTGAATTGTTTTGCTAAGGAATTACAATACAATATACTGAGTTTGTTTTATTTTACCTAATTAATTTCAAAGCGATGCTGACCGGCCTTTACAGTCACAAAAGCCCTAAGTGTTTTGCCTCCCTGCATAACTTTTTGATTTTCCTCTAATGGGAAGGTGATGGTTGCACTGGAATTTGGTGGAATGTTAACCTCATAAATTACTTTCTTCCCATCCCTTTTCCAGGCGGAGCTGATTTTACCATATGGGCCGTCATGTTCCGCTTCGAAATGATCCAGACCAGATACGAAATTAGGACGTAACTGGATATTTTTAAACCCTGGCTGTGCTTCATCCGGATGAATTCCTCCAAGCCCCTTAAATAACCAGGCACCGATCTCACCAAACATCATGTGGTTTAAGGAAATGTCTCTCGGGGCATTAATGTCCCAGTTTTCATAGAGTGTAGTCGCACCATTTACAATCCACCATCCCCAGGATGGATAAGTATCCTGAGCAGCTAGTTTATAAGCGGTCTCTGCCTGACCATTATCGCTCAGCGCATTTAAAATGGCTTTAGCGCCAAGCACTCCAACGTCCAGATGCATGCCGTCTGCTGCTACTCTTTTTGCCAGATTTGCAGCAACTTTAGCTTTAAGCGCTTCTGGTACTAAACCCCATTGCAGTGCCATACTGAGCTCCGTCTGTGTTCCAGAAGCATAAATTTGGGACTCCGGCTTGAAGTATTTATCGTTGATGGCCTTTTTAATTTTTTCAGCCAAGGTGCTGTAATATTTTTCGTCCGCAGATTTACCAAATAAACGCGCTGCTTTAGCGAGAATTACCGCATCTACATAGTAATAAGTGGAGGAGGTGTATGCTAAGGAAGATTCGGATTTAACTGGGACCCAGTCGCCTCTGCCGAAGGTCGTTATGCCCGTCGGACTAATGCTTTCCAAGTAATCTACATACTTTTTAATGCTATTATAGGAGTCTGCAAGTGATTGGGAGTCCCCATAAAACAGGTAAATATTCCAAGGGATGATGGCAATGGTACTGGTCCAATCTGTTCCGTTGGCTGTTCCATAGCCCCAACCACCTGTCGGGATTATATCTGGAAGTACACCGTTCGGCTGCTGTTCATCCCGATGGTCTGCCAACCATTTTTCATAAACGGTGATGCCATCGAAATTAAAAAGACCTGTTTCTACGGCAAAATGACCATCTCCCGTCCAGCCGTTCTTTTCTCGCTGTGGACAATCGGTAGGATAGCCCATCAGGTTAGATAAATACGAATTGTTGGTCGCCCACCACAATCTATCAATCAAGGGATTTGAGGAGCTGATTTTTCCTGTAGCCGAAACGTCACTGTGCATAAAGTATCCGGTGATGCTTTCTTTAAGGAGTTGTATCGGTTTGTTACTGCTAACTTCTACATATTGAAAGCCTTTATAATTGAATCTAGGCATAAATTCCAAAGGACCTTTGCCAGATAAGGTAATGATATCGGTTTGAAAAGGGTCGGTATTGTCTTTTGGGCGGTAATACACGTCGATATTTGAAAGGTCAACATGGCCGTTCTTATATAGGCGTTCTCCATGTTTAAGTCGGATGACTGTGCCTTCCGGACCATCAACCTTTAGCTTCGTGACGCCTGAAATATTTCTGCCCAGGTCAAAAACATAAGTCGTGTCGTTGATCTTATTGATGGACTTCACCGGGATTTCTTCGACATTGCGGATGGGTGCCATCGCCTGACTTACGATTTGATTGGAAGGAGCTTGACGCGCAATCACATTCTTCCAGTTTTTGTCATCAAAACCTACGGTATTCCAACCTGACTGTTCCAGTCTGGCGTCATAATGTTCCGCGGTGTAAATGTTGTTTAATACAATCGGGCCAGTACTGGTTTTCCAATCTTGATCAGAAGTGATCAGGGCTGTGGTTCCATCTTCGTAAGTAATTCTTAAATCCAGGCAGAAGGTTGGTCTTGCCCTCCATGCTGCTTTATCAAAATTCCATACGGCCAGAGCTTGATGGTTATACCAACCATTTCCCAGGATTACGCCAATTGCATTTTCCCCTTTTTTAACTTGAGCAGTGACATCATAGGATACATACAAGTTTCTTTTGTCAAACCGGGTATACATGGGATCTAACCGATGATTTCCTACCTTTTTCCCGTTAAGATACAGCTCATAAAGCCCGCCGGCAGCGAGGTAGGCCCTGGCAGACTTTATCGTTTTAGCGGATGTCTTAAAAGATTTCCTGAAATAAGGTGCTTCCCGCTTCTGTATGTCGTTTTTGTCGCTGATCCAAGTTCCTTTCCAGTTCTCCATTTTCATCATTCCCATTTCAAAGCTTGCCACTACAGGCGCAGAAGATGGCTTTCCATCTTTGTCCCAAAGCTCAACTGCCCAGAAGTATTTCGTAAACGGCGCCAATGCCTGACCTTGATAATTGATTAGATTGACCGACTTGCTGATTTTTCCAGAATCCCAGTAAGCTCCTTTCTTTCTGGTCAAAGCCAGGGAGTCTTTGCCTACCATAATTCTGTAAGCGGATTGACTTGCACCTTGTCGGGAGTCATCCATCATCCAGGAAAGTCGCGGATGTAAGACATCTATGCCTAAAGGATTTTCCAGGTGTTCACACCTTAATGCGGTAGGTTTAACGGCGCTGGCTTTTGCAGTCTGTCCAAGTAATGGAATGGCAAATAACAGTAAGGCCGTAGTAGGAAGGAGTTTTAATAAAAAGGGCTTCATATTCATGAAGTTATTTATTTTTCCGAAGTTTTATCAGTTTTATTTAAAATTGATAATCTTTGCCATTTGGGAAATTAGGTGCTGCTCATTGCTAAAGGAGTCCAATTCTAAGCGAATAAGACCAGCTACTCATTGTAGGTTGTTACCGAATCCCTTAAAATACATTTTTGTGGTGTAAATTATTAACCCCTAAAATTAAACACCATGAAGAATTTTTTTTTATTGCTATTGGCTTGGTTGGTAATCAGCCTCGTTCTCGCACCAGTAGGGCTCGCACAGTCTAAGAATCCACCATTTGGAAATCAAATTTACTTTGATAATTACGCTACGGACACCAAGTCAAAAATGCGAACGCCCAATACGATAAGTGCTGCTGATACTGCCGTTTATCAGGCATTTACAATGCTTTTGCCGGAAAATCAGTTTGTAAGTGAAAATGTAGTTCCTAAAAGTCCCATTATGTTAGGTGTGAAGTTGAGTCCTAAGCTGACGAATTTTTTTCCAGTACAGGTCAAGTCTATTTCCAGATCATATTCCAGTTATTTAATCTCAGACGGTTCTGAGGCCATATTAATAGCACTTGGGATTAACAAAAGCAATGTGGATGATTATCGCTACCGAGTAGTTGAGAATGACAGTTCTGAACTGGTACCTTGGTCTAAAATCCCTGCATTAGCAGAAAAATATGGTGCTAAACAACCTTATGGGTTTATTGGTAAATTTCAATCTCCAGGAAAACAGGTGTTTGTAGAAGTGGTCAATGTCCATAATTATGGGATCAGGGATGGGGTTATTTTTGATTGGCGCAGTAATTTTAAACCGAAACTTCTCCAAATGGTGGCCATGGTACCTTCAGGGAAAGTAAAGTCGGCCGAGCTTTATAATCTGATGGAAAAAATACCTAATGGTGGACTGGCGACCAAATTTGATCCAGTTACAAACATTCCATTAAACTTATCATTTCCTTCGAATGGCATGGATAATATGAGGTTTTATTTTAAAAATCATGAAACAGTGATGTATTCTGTGTATCTGCTTAGTAAACTGAAGGGGAAGTCCGATACTACTGAGATTGTTGGGGCTTTCACAGGAGATGTGTTGGAGTTTGATGGTAAGTATTATCAAAACCCAGGAAATTATGAAATCCTGATCCAAAGAGGTGGTGATATTGGGCGGTGGCCAGAAACACAAATACTTAGAATCCCATTTGAGGTGAAAGCTGCTCCATTAATTGATCGTAAGGTTTCCATTAAGGAGGTCTTAATTTATTCTTTAGCAACACTCTCGGGTGTTGCTTTGCTATTTCTGTTATATCATAGACATCATAAAAATAAAATGGAGCGTGTAGCAAGAGACCAGCAGGTAGTCGGGCTAAAATTAAGGTCGATACGTGCACAGCTGAACCCTCATTTCATGTTCAATGCCCTTTCTTCCATTCAAAACCTGATCAATAAAAATAACATCAGTGATGCAAATTATTACCTGTCGAAATTTGCCGGTCTAACCAGGCAGGTTTTAGATAGTGACAAAGAAGAGTTAATCAGCCTGGAAGATGAATTACTATTGATGGAAGATTACCTGCAAATGGAACAACTTCGTTTTAACTTTCAATATGAAATTCAAGTAGATGAACACATCAATAAAGCCAATGTGGAAATCCCTGCTATGTTATTGCAACCTTTCGTAGAGAATGCCGTAAAACATGGGATAGCGGGATTAAAGCAAGAAGGGAAGATTGTATTGACCGTTAATATAGAAGAAGACGATCTTGTATTTATGATCAGAGATAACGGTTTTGGCTTCAATGTTCAGGCAAAAATAGCTGGACACGGATTAAAATTAAGTGAAGAGTATGTAGCTTTACTTTGTCAGATCTACAAAGGGCAACCTACAAAATTACATATAGACTCAAATGAAAAAGGGACAACTATTGGCATTCGTTTATCAAACTGGAACATCTAATGATTAGTGCTATTATAATTGATGACGAGCAGCATAATATTGAAAATATAAAAAATATAATTGATCAGTATAGGATTGATATCTCTATCGTTGCTATTGCAGAGGATGCTGATGAAGGGATTGCTGCCATTAAAGCCTATGCTCCTGATTTGGTTTTTCTAGACATACAAATGCCAGGTAAATCGGGGTTTGAGCTGTTAAGCAGTTTGTCTGAAGTGAAATTTGAGGTGATCTTTATCACCGCACACGACAAATATGGGATACAGGCCATTAAGTTTTCAGCACTGGATTACCTGTTGAAGCCCGTTAACATCAAGGAGTTTAATGAAGCAATTGATAAGGCGAAACAAAAGATCGGACTTAAAAAACAAAACCATAACATTGAAAATCTATTGGAATACCTGAAAGCGGGAAATAAAGAGAGCCCAAAGATTGCCCTACCAACTTTAAAGGAGATTATGTATGTTCGCATTGCAGATATTATCCGCTGTGAGGCGACCAACAATTACACCAACTTTTTCCTGCAAAATGGTGAGCAGGTACTGGTGTGCAAAACATTAAAAGAATTTGCTGAACTATTAAGACCCCATCAGTTTATTCGAACTCATCAATCACACTTAGTAAATGTTCATTTTGTGAAAAGCTATCTAAAAGAGGATGGAGGAACTTTGTTGCTAAGTGATTTACAAAAAATACCCATTTCCAGACAAAATAAAGAGCTGACTAAAAGTGCATTAAATGCGGTGATCACAAACTAACTTCTTTGCCAATCTGCTTCAGCATATTGCTAATCGAACTGATTTTTTTACTCATCAACAAGTATAACTTTAGTTAATTGAATAACTGTCAAATAATTAATTATACATTTTGTAAAATGATGAAATCAAATTATTTAATCTATCCGCTCCTTTTATTTTGCGTAGTTTCTATTAACACTTCATGTCAAAAGAAAAGTGATGAGCATACGCTTGTAGATCAATCTGAATTTCTAGGTACTGATTGGGTGCTCTATACGCCAGTCAAGAAGATTCATTTAGATGATGATGTAGGTTTGAAAACTTATGCCTGGACTGCATATAAATCGGCATGTTCACCAGTGATCTGTTCAGATTACAGCTATGATAGTAACACGCTAACAGAAACATTTCAGATTCTAACGACAAAATCAAATCGTTCAGAGATTAGGATAGAGGATAATTATAGTACAGGAAGCAGGCAGTTTTCCGGCTATCTTAAATTTGATGCGCCGCTTAATGATGAAAGCCTGATGCAGATTTTTGGCAGTACTTCAGAAAACGCAACACAGCTGATGATTCGTGGGTTTTCAGAGAATGGAGGGACCTTAAAAATCTCTAATAGCTTTGTTTTAGCAACGGGAGTTTACAATAAAGAAGTTCACATCAATGTAATACACTTACAAGAGGACGCTGGCAGCAAAATGATCGTTTATGTTGATGGCCAGAAAAAGTTTGAAAAGGTTGATGGTGAAAATGCGACCAATTATATGAAATACGGATGCTACGGTACCATGAAGACGGGGAAGGCCGTTGTACAATGGAGAGGGGTTAAGTTGTATAAAGATGGTACAGCGCCAGATTAAAGATGCCGTTTAGATGAAGGACACTGTTTATGCAGCCCTGCAATGGGCTGCATACTTAATTTAAGGTAAAAATGAAATCGGACTCAGCGGTATTACCCACATAAAATTTAAGCATGGTCTTGGGCGATTGTATTAAGGGGGCATAAGGACCAATCAGGTCTAAGAACTGCATTTTTAAAACGTCCATTTCGGTATCCTCAGGTACACGAATCAATAAATCGCCACCACTAGACCTGATTTTCCAGTCTTTAAATGCTTCCTCTTTTTGGAGGAGTTTTTTCCACTCTTGTTGGTATTTGCTCATGATTTTGTTTCTTCTTTAATTTTCGTTCTGTGATCTAATCCCCATTGCGCAATGCTTTCTGTTAAGGGAAGCACCGTTTTTCCATATTCAGTGATGGCATAACTAACCGTGATTGGACGGGTATCCTGTGGTGTTCTGCAAACCAAACCATTCATTTCCAGCTCTTGCAATTCTTTAGTCAGCATCTTAGCGGAAATGTTTTCAATTTCTCGCTGCATTTTTTTAAAGGTATTGTTCTCATTCATCCTGCCATTTAAATAACGCATGATGTTGAGTCTCCATTTTCCTCCTAACACGTCCAAAGTATCGAGTATGGCTAGCCTTTCCTGCGCGCAGGTGGCTTCTGTTTTTGTGCCTTTGTCGTTTATTATAGCCATAATAGATTTGAAATAAGCGATGAGTTACCTTGGGTTAACCCATAGCAAAAATAAGCTTTTCAGGAATAATTTTGTATCCATGAAAGCCAATAAAATGAAAGCAATCGTCTTAAAAAAAATCGGTGGTACCGAGAATTTTGAATTTAGTAAAAATATAGCGCTTCCAGCTGTCGGCCCGGAAGAGGTTTTAGTAAAGATAATAGCCACAGCATTCAACCCAATAGATTATCAAATGAGAAAGGGCGGATCTGAAAGTACTCGGATGCATTCTCCTGTTCTAGGCAGAGAGTTTTCTGGAATTGTCATTCAGGTTGGCCATGCAGTAAATCATTTTAACCCCGGACAGGCGGTGTTTGCCGCATCTGGCAGCATGGGCTCCAATGGCAGTTACGCAGAATATATGTTGGTTCCTGCAACTATTCTGGCCTTAAAACCCAGTAACATTAGCTTTCAAGAGGCAGCTGCTGTTCCTGTGGTTTATTTAACGGCGCTTCAGATTGTGGACCGTTTGAAGATCAGTCCAACTGCCACTGTGCTAATTACCGGTGCTGCTGGAGGAGTTGGTCTGGCTTTAGTCAAACTGTTATTAGACAGGGGGCATAAAAACCTGGTGCTTACTGCAGGAAATCCTAAAAGCCAGGCGATCCTCATCGGAACCGGATTAGCAGCATCACAAATTGTAAATTACCATAGCCAGGATTTAGCGATGCTGATTTTGGCGAAAAATCAAGGAGAAATGTTTGACGTTTGTATTGATCTGGTGGGCGGGGAGATGTCGGAATTATGTGCTCAGGTAATCCGTGTGAACGGCAGCTATGCAGATGTGACGGCTTTCGAAACGGCAAAGGCCCGCTCAGATTTCTTCGACAAGGGGGCTGTAGTATATCACATCTCAAATTATGCACATTCGCTTTCTAATAATTTCAAATGGTACGGAGCTCAACTAAGCAGAATTGCGGAAATGATCGGGAGTAACCGCATTACTGTTCCTCCAATATTGGTTTTGGAATCATTTAGTACACAGTCTGTTGCAGATGCTCATCAAATTCTGGAAGAAAATCGGACTAATGGAAAAAAAATAGTGATGAATATAAATTGATGGTCTTGCTTTTTAGAAAAGCCATTTGAATGCTGGTAAAGATCACGATCTTTACCAGCTATGAAGGATTATATTTTTGAAATTCAATTGAAGGTAAGAGATTACGAATGTGACATCCAAGGAGTAGTTAACAATGCCGTGTATCAATCTTATTTAGAGCATGCGAGACATGAGTACCTATTGTCTATGGACAAGTCTTTTAAAGAACTGACTGCACAAGGCGTCCTTTTAATGGTGTCTAGGATCGAAATGGATTTTAAGCAATCGCTGACCAGTACTGATGTATTTAGTGTACAATTGAGAACGGAACGTCAGGGCCTAAAGCTGGTGTTTTTCCAGGACATCGTCCGTCTTTCCGATCAGGCTTTATGCCTTAAAGCGAAAGTAGAAGTGATCGCAAAAGTAAATGATAAACTGAGTAGAGGCGAGATTTTTGATACCCTGGGTATTTAATACACAAATGCATATCATTTTTTATATGAGGTGATTGTCTGATTTTGTTGGTATTATTGTTAGATGACGATAATACCGCTCTTTATAACCACCCAAGTGGTCTTTTTCTTGCTTTGGTATCTCTTAAAAGGGTATTTCAGCCGTAAGCAGCAAAAAATTAAAGCAGACTTATCGGAGAAATGGGGCGAGGAACAGATCGGTTACCGGGATTTTGACCGCATCGGACTTTATAATGAGCATCTGATTCAGGACAATGAGCGGGATCAGTTGACCGCCAAGAGCCTGGAAGACCTGAATATTAATGAGGTTTACAGTAAAATAGATCGGTGTAAGACCAAAATCGGACAGCAGTATCTATATTACTTATTACAAAATCCCTCCAAGGATGAAGCGGAGTTGAAAAGGAAGAATCGTTTCATTGATTTGTTTTTCAACCATAAAGAGTTGAGAGACGAACTGTCGTATAATCTGCTGAAACTGAACAACTCTTTAACATATTTTATCCCCAATATTATATTTGACTGGAAATTAAAACAATCGAAATATAAATATTTAACGCTCATACTAAGCCTCTTGCCTTTGGTCTTTTTGCCGCTCAGTCTGCTTTATGGACGTTATTTTTTCGGGTTGTTGTTCCTGAACTTTGTCGTAAACCTGATCATTCATTTTAAAAACAAAGCAAAAGTGGAGTTTTTCATTTCTCCCTTCTCACAGCTTCCCAAGCTTATAAATTATGTGCAGCGGTTGTCAAAACTAGATCCTCTTTTTTTCGATGAAGCAGCATTAAGTGCCTGCGATAAATTAAAACCATTGGCCAGGTATCAGTTTTTATTGCATTCGGAAAAGCCTGATCAAAATGATTTTTCCAGCATTGTCTGGTTACTATTGGAGTATGTTAAAATTACCTTTCTGGTCGAAAATAATCTGTTGGATAAGTGTATTGAGATCACCAATAAGCTAAGACCGGAAATTCATGAATTGTATCAGTTTATCGGTAATTTAGACAGTTGTCAGTCTATCGCCTCATACCGGACTGGACTGGACTATTTCTGTGTGCCTGACTTTGATGATACCTACACGCACCTTGATATCAAGGCCGCTTATCATCCTTTACTGGCGGATTGTGAACCAAACGATCTTAAAACAGCTGCACAGGGCTTGGTGGTCACGGGTTCAAATATGTCCGGTAAGACCACTTTTATGAGAACAATCGCGCTGAATGTGATCATGGCCCAAACGATTTATACCGTATGCGCAAGTCAGTATAAGGCTTCCTTTTTTAATGTGTTTACTTCAATAGCTATTCAGGACGATATTTTGTCGGGTAGGAGCTATTATTTAGAAGAGATCATCTCGATTCATGCCTTTATAGATCAATCAAAAAGCACCGAATCCCGTAATTTATTTGTCATTGATGAATTATTCAAAGGAACAAATACACTGGAAAGAATAGCAGGAGCAAAAGGAGTGCTTGAATTCCTGGTTAAAAATAAAAATATGGTGATGGTGGCCACGCATGACCTGGAGTTGGCGAATTTGTTGAGCGCTGAATACAGTCTTTTTCATTTCTCCGAGCAGGTGGAGAATGGGGGCTATGTTTTCGATTATAAAATTAAGAAGGGAATACTTCAGACAAAGAATGCCATCCGCCTGCTGGAGTTATTTGGTTATCCTTCAGCGGTGATCAATTCGGCAAATCAATACCTGGATTCCAAGATGGAAAATTAATTGATCTCAATTACTTTAGGTGTTAATGCACTATCTTGCCCGCATTTAAAGCCCAAATCCCACCATTGCTTCATTTGTTCCGGATCAAAAATCAGGGAATTAGAAGTTAATGCGTCCAGTGGATGGTAAAAATTGAGTTTTACTTTTTTATTCAAGCTTTCCAGCTTCCCAATGGTTAGGTCGTCCAGGCCGATTTGGTTCAACATGAATCCAAAAATCCGATACGTTAAATCAAGTGCATTATGAATGGCCGGGGTTTGTATTAGACTCCGGTCTGATTTTAACACAATTACATCAATATCTGTAGCTCCTCTCTGTATGGCCTCATAAATTGGAATCAGGTCGCCCATGCCACCATCGGCATAATCATTTCCGTTTTTTGTCACCAGGCTCATAAATGGCACCAGGGAGGTAGAAGCCCAGATCCAATCGCAGTAATCTTCATAGCTATGTTCTTTTGCTAATTTGTATTCCACAGTCATTTTTGTCAGATTGGAGACAGTAACAATCACATCACGCCCGGAATTCTGTATGTTTTCATAATCAACGCGGCTGATGGTTTTTCGGATGAGCGCACGCAGATTTAAACTCTCTCCAAAGGTCATCCGTTTTTTCATGAACATCTTTAATATCCCCAAATGGTTAATCGTTGTTCTGAAGATCCCATCTTTCTTTTTGATAATAAAAGGATCGATGTTGAAAATCTGATCCTGAGTGACCGCTGTAAACACCGCTTTTAATTTGTCTACCTTACCAATAGAAAGTAATGGCACCAATAGACTTCCGGTAGAGCTGCCAATAAATATTTTGTAATCGTATTTACAAACAGTAATTAAATATTCAGCAAGGCCGCCAGCAAATGCGCCCTTACTTCCACCTCCGGAAATCACCAATGCTCTAACCATTTTTTTTTGATGATTAAATTAATGATTTTTTTTAGGATATGGTGAATAATTAGACCATTGCTTTGTCGAAAAATTAGTGCCATGTACGTTGGAGACGTTATCTCCCGAATCAATGATTCCGTAAAAACAAGAACGATTCTCAATGATGTCAGCATTAATTTCTTCGTCAATTTCTCTAAATAGAGGTCAGGTTTTGTATAAAAAAAGAAGGCTGTATTTTTAATGCAGCCTTCTTTTTTTATCCTGTAGTTTATTCATGTGCGAAATCAGCCGCGCTTACTGCTTTGCGCTGGCCATCCGGGCCTACATATTCTAAAGAAAGTGTGTAACCACCGCCACCTTCAATAAATAATAATTTGAAAGGATGGTAGCCTTTATCTAAAGCAATCTGTGCAGACTTCTCAATCGCACTGTGCAGACCGTCATTGTCGACTAATAATTTGTTATTCAGGTATAAGTTACTACCATCATCCGCACGTAAATAAAACGTGTAAACACCTTGTGCTGCTGCGTAAAAATAACCCTCATGCTTAGTTCCAAAGGTTGTTGCCTGCTCTTTTACCGGAATTTCAATCGCAGTAGTAATGGCATCTGATTTTTTATCAGCCTCATTAATCTGAGTCACCAATTTATAAGATTTAGGATAATAAGAGAATTTCAAGCCTTTTTCAGCTTTTGCTAAGGATACTCCTTTTGCATAAGATTGCTGATCATAATCGATCGTGTACACCTCGCCAATTTTTCCATTTGGACGGAAAGCTGCAATTTTAACCTGCGTAGGCTTATTGATCACCAATTGTCCATTGTAAACCGTAGAATTTACGGTAGGTTTAGTGCCATCAGTGGTGTAACGCAATACAGAGCTAGCCAGTGGATTGATCACTTTCAACACGGTCTGATTCACAAACACGCTTTTCGGAGAAAAGCCAGTCAGGTCCGGCTGACGGTAATTGATATTCATCGCATCCAACAAAGGATATTGTGCATTCATTCTTTTTTCAAATTCCGCCCAGTTTTTATCCGCATTGCTCCAGGCCACTTCAGAAAGCGCTTGTGTTCTTGGGTAAAGCATGTATTCCGCGCGTGCTTCAGAAGGAATGTATTCCGTCCAGAGCGCCGATTGTATACCCAGTACCAATTTCTCTTCCGCTTTTGTCAGGTTGTAATTGTAAGGATCAAAGCTGTATACTTTTTTCAAAGACCCACCATCTTGTTGTGCATCAAAATAACAGTACTCACCCGGCATTATGATCATGTCTAATCCTTTTTCTGCCGCATGTTTCGGTGCTGTTGGTACCCATGCTCTCCAGTACATCATCGTGGCAGTAGGAGATACACCACCTTCCAGGATCTCATCCCAGCCGATCATCTTTTTCCCTTTGCTGTTCAGAAAGCGCTCCATACGGTGTACAAAATAGCTTTGTAGCTCTTCCACGCTTTTTAAGTTTTCACGCTTCATAAGCTCCTTACACTCTTCAGATTTCTTCCAGCTGTCTTTTTCTACTTCATCAGCCCCTATATGCACATATTTGCTAGGGAAAAGCGAGAAGATTTCGGACAATACATTTTCTGCAAAATCATAAGTCGTCTCTTTACATGGACATAATGGCTCAGAGAAGGTTACGCCCTGCTGACTGATTCCCGAGGCCGTCAGCCATGGCATCAGCTTCGTAGCGGCCATCATATGACCTGGCATATCTATTTCCGGAATAATCTCTACGCCATGTGCAGTGGCATATTGAATCAAGCCACGCATTTCTTCCTGGGTATAAAAACCACCATACATCCGTTCACCGTTGATGGTTTTAAAATGTTTCTCCGGTAACGCATAATCAGGATTGTCTTTTGCCAGTTTTAAACAAACCGAATCCTGGCCGTTTAATTTTCTCCAGGCGCCTTTTGACGTCAGTTCCGGGTATTTTTTAATCTCAATTCTCCAACCTTGATCATCAGTCAGGTGCAAATGAAACTTGTTGAACTTATACAAGACCATGCGATCGATGAAAGTCTTTAAATAGTCCAGATCAAAGAAATGTCTGGACACATCCAGGTGCATCCCGCGCCAGGCAAACTTTGGGGCATCAGCAATCTTAACTGCCGGAACCACATAAGCTCCCGTACCTACCTTGAACGCTGGTGTACCAATTAATTGTTTCAAAGTAGAGATTGCCCAAAAAGCACCTGCTTTATTTGCCGCTAAAATGGTAATCTGACTCGGTTCTACTACTAATTTATAACCTTCAGCAGCTGTTATGGAAGGGTCTTTCTTGATTAAGATGAAATTGGGACGTTTAGTCGTGGTTTTTAAAGCCCCGGTAATTTGCTGAAGTTCTTTTGTTGCATCCGTAAAGCTGATTCCCGCACCATTGCGAATCACCGTGTTTTTGTACCAGTTGAATTTACCAGGCATGCTTTCCAGCTGCGCAGGTTTTGGAATAATCGGATAACTAGTCTCTTGTGACATCACCCTCAAAGTAGTGCTGATCGATAAGAAAGAAACTAATAAAAATCGTTTTAGGTTCATTGAATTGGAGTTGTGTGTTTTTCAAATTAACTAAAAAATATCTGAAGAAAGCTTATAAAGTCGGGCTTTTGTCTTCAGCGTAATTGGCTATTTATTAAGTATTATCCTTTTTTTTATAAAATATCCCAGTATTTTTAGGACATGAAAATTAGTCGACCGAAGCTAGCCCGTCTTCTATTGCCCGCTACGCTTATTTTTATCAGTACAATCAGCACCATCTACGCCCAGAAAAAGCCAAATATTATCGTGTTTCTGGTAGATGATATGGGCTGGCAAGATACATCATTGCCTTTCTGGACACAAAAGACACCATTGAATGAGCGCTACCATACACCAAATATGGAAAGACTGGCAAAAGATGGTGTGAAATTCACGAATGCTTATGCGACACCAGTATGTACCCCAAGCAGGGTAAGCATGTTGACAGGAATGAACGCCGCACACCATAAAGTGACCAACTGGACTTCCCCACAATACAACGTTTCTTCAGACAATGATGATGAGCAATTCGCAGCTGCCAGTTGGAATTACACCGGCTTAAGCCCTAAACCAGGAATTCCAAATGCCATTTATGCGACTCCTTATCCGCAATTGCTAAAAGATGCAGGTTATTTCACGATTCATGTAGGTAAGGCACATTGGGCATCTGTAGGTACGCCAGGAGCAAACCCTTATAATCTTGGTTTTATGGTGAATATTGCCGGTCATGCGGCCGGTCATCCCCAAAGTTATTTTTCGGAAGACTACTACGGGAACAAACCCGGAAAAAACACCATGCAATCCGTACCAGATTTGGAAGAATATTACGGAAAGGGTACATTTTTAACGGAAGCACTGACGCAGGAAGCCCTGAAAACATTGGATGGCCCCATAAAAAATAAACAGCCATTCTATTTAAACCTGGCACATTATGCGGTGCATGATCCCATTCAGGCAGACCCCCGTTTCTATCAAAAGTACATCGATAAAGGGCTCGACCCACAAGAAGCAAAATATGCCACCTTATTGGAAGGAATGGATAAAAGTCTTGGCGATGTGATGGACTATTTAAAAGCGAAACAGGTAGCTCAAAATACCATCATTATCTTTATGAGCGACAATGGTGGGCTGAGTCTTGCGCCACCTAGAGGCGGATCTGCACATACACAAAACCTTCCTTTGAAGGCGGGTAAAGGTTCTGTAAATGAAGGTGGTATTCGGGAGCCGATGATCGTAAAATGGCCTGGTGTAGTGAAGCCTGGTACTACTGCAAATCAATATGTGATCATCGAGGATTTCTTTCCAACGATCTTGGAGATGGCAGGGATAAAGAATTATAAGACCATTCAGGAGCTGGACGGAAAAAGTATGCTGCCCATTTTAAAGCAGGTCAATTATACCGATAACGAACGTGCCTTAATTTGGCATACGCCCAATAAATGGATTTCAAAGGATGGACCTGGTATTAATTATAAATCGGCCATCAGAAAAGGAGACTGGAAATTAATCTACCATATGCGCGATGGAATCAAGGATCTTTACAACCTGAAAACGGATATTGGAGAACTTCAAAATAAAGCCGCAGAAAACCCGGAAAAAGTAAAGGAATTATCGGCCTTGCTGTCTGCTCAGTTGCGGAAATGGGATGCCCCAATGCCTATTGTGAAAAGCACAGGCAAACCAGTAGTTTTGCCAGATCAAACCGGAATTTAATACCCGATAAAGAACATACCTAAACCTACATAAATACATGAATAAGCGTACTTTAACCATGGTCATGATCATGGCTTTGTTCTTTTCCCAATTTGTCATTGCGCAGGAAAAGAAAACTTTCAAATCCTGGAATCCTGCAAAAGACAGCCTCAATGTGGTTCATGGCCGGGGTTGGACAAATGGATACAAAAGTAATTACGATCGTTTACCTGCTACCGCGGAGAAAAAGGTACGTGATCCCCTTTGGAAATTATCCGAAAATAGTGCCGGACTGAACCTGAGGTTCAAAACCGATGCAGAAGAGATCGTTGTTAAATTCACCGTATCCGGCTCGCTCCAAATGCCGCATATGCCTGCAACGGGTGTCAGTGGTGTGGATCTTTATGTGAAGGATCTGGATGGGAGATGGCTTTGGTGTGCCGGGAAATTTGCCTTCGGTGATACCATTAGCTATCGCTTTCTTAATATTGCAGGGAAAGACCTCCAAATCAAAGACCGCGAATACCAGTTATACTTACCCTTATATAATAGTGTGAAATGGCTGGAAGTGGCCGTTCCGACAACGGCCAGTTTCAGCAAAATTCCTGTAGCAAAAGCGGACAAACCAATCGTAGTATATGGTACTTCCATCGCTCAGGGTGCTTGTGCCACCAGACCAGGTTTGGCATGGACCTCCATTCTCGGGAGAAAGCTGGACAGGCCTATGGTCAATCTTGGCTTTTCAGGAAATGGTAAATTTGAAGCAGAAGTATTGGATTACATCACACAGATTGATGCCAAATTGTATGTTTTGGATTGTTTGCCAAATATGATATCCAAAGAAATGAGCAATGCATTTGTTGGTAAACGAATTGCTGATGCAGTGGCGCAAATTCAATTGAAAAGACCAGGTGTTCCGATCTTACTTACAGAACATGATGGGTTTTCAGAAGAGGAAATGCAACCTTTGCGAAAAAAGGAATACGAAACGATCAATCAGGTACTTCGAAATACAGTAGACTCCCTGACTAAGGCTGGTCGCAAAGATTTATACCTGCTTTCTAAAAAAGCCATCGGACAGGACATTGAAAGTATGGTAGATGGTCTTCATCCAAATGATATCGGTATGATGAATTATGCGAAGGCCTATGAACAAAAGATTAAAGAGATTTTTAAGGAAAAGGAAGGGAAGGTCTCTACCACTATTCCAGTAACCCAAAGAAGGGACGCCTCAACTTATGATTGGGAAAGCAGGCACAACCAGGTATTAGATTATACAGCAAGCCATCAGCCAAAATTGGTTTTCATCGGAAATTCGATCACGCATTACTGGGGAGGACAACCAATAGCTCCTCATGCCAATGGTAAAGATTCCTGGAAGAAATATTTCGGCGATCGAAACGCAATCAATATGGGCTTTGGCTGGGATCGCATTGAAAATGTGCTTTGGCGTGTCTATCACGGAGAATTAGATGGTTTTAAGCCTCAGCAAATTGTGTTGATGATTGGAACCAATAACCTTGAAATCAATACAGATGATGAGATTGTACAGGGATTAAAGTTGCTGGTAACAGCGATTCAGGATAAGCAACCCAAAGCTAAACTTGTATTGCTGGGGATTTTACCGCGTAAAGGTATGGAAGCCAGGATTGCAAAACTGAACAAAGAGATTGGTGCTGCAACAGCCTTAAGCTCCGGAAAAGGCGGGAAAGTAGAGAGACCACTTAAAATGGACTTCAAATTTGTAGATGCAGGAGCGGTTTTCCTAAATCCTCAACAACGTATCGATGAATCACTGTTTTCTGATGGCTTACACCCAAATGCGCTAGGATATGAGAAATTAGGAAAGTTCCTGGTCAACAGACTACCAATGACAAATTAGGTTTTAATTCTGTTCAATTAAAGCGCCGAGTTTTTGCGCTTCATCATGATCGATTATTCCTGAACTCGTCCAGACTGTGCCCAGTTCATTGGTTTCCGGAAAAAGACGGGCAACCTCATGACCATTTTCAATAACCTTAAAACTTCCATCATGTAGTGGCTGAATAGTTAATATTCGGCCACTAAGATCTATATTATATGCTTCCATGGGGAATTGTTTATAGCTTAACAAGGAAATACCTTACTTGTTTTATAATGCCTCTTTTTCCTATGTTTTGCAGTATTTTGATTAAATATTGCATGTAATTGCAATTATCTGCAATATTTATCTAAATTGCAACCATGATAGCAGGACTACAAAAAACATTAAAGGCACAAAGGGCAACTAAATTCATTTTTCTGGTTTGCGGATTGGGGATTTCCAGTTGGGCGCCAATGGTACCTTACGCAAAAGAAAGACTCGGACTAAATGATGCCAATCTGGGTCTTTTACTGTTGCTTTTAGGTGCTGGTGCGATTTCAATGATGCCCATCAGTGGGCTATTGTCCCATCGTTACGGCAGTCGGGTGGTGATTTTCGCTGCGGCATTAATGATGGCCTTTGTATTGCCATTGTTAATGCTCACTAACACGCCGGTTCAAATGGGAATTGCGCTGTTTATTTTCGGGGCAGCAGTAGGAACAGTAGATGTGGCCATGAACACGCATGGTGTCCAGGTGGAAAATCTTGCGGAAAGGCCAATTATGTCTTCCCTGCATGGCCTGTTTAGCGTTGGCGGATTACTAGGTTCCCTGGGCTTAGGCTTCTTAATGAGACTGGGATTGGAGCCGGTAGTAGCCGCAATAACCATTGCTATTCTACTGATCATCATGGTCTCTTTAAATTTCAAATCCTTGCTCGACAAGGCGACAGAAAAAGAAGCCATTCAAAGATTTTCTTCCACAGCGGCAAGGCAGAAAAAGACATCCTGGCTTAAAGGGAGTGTCGTGTTTTTGGGTTTGATGTGTTTCGCCGTATTTTTATCTGAAGGTGCAATGCTCGACTGGAGCGCTTTGTTTTTAAGAGAGCGCCGCGGGGTGACCGAAAGCTTTGCAGGAATCGGCTATGCGGCCTTTTCAATTGCCATGGCTTTTATGCGGCTTACCGGAGATAAACTGGTGGCTAAGTTTGATGGAAAAACAGTAGTGGTTGCCGGAAGTTTACTCGCTTGCTTTGGGATTCTGCTGGCGGTGTTTACACCTTGGTTGGGCAGTACCATTCTTGGTTTTGTGTTATTAGGCCTGGGTGCCGCGAATATCGTTCCTGTATTTATCAGTGAAGGAGGGAAGCTTAAAGACGTTCCTGCAACGGTAGCAATTCCTGTAATTAGCACGATCGGTTATGCCGGACAATTAGCCGGCCCTGCAATACTTGGCTTTATCGCCTATTCTTTTTCATTGCCTATCGCCTTTGGCTTTACAGCCATGCTACTGTTCACAGTTGCGATCGCTTACGGATTCAGAAAGCTAAAGTAGCCCAATGGGCCCAAACAAATACCAACAAAAAATGCGGCTTAAATTTCTTTAAGCCGCATTTTTTTAGAAATGAAATTTCTTATTTCACACGCTCCACGTATTCACCTGTGCGTGTATCTACTTTTAGTTTATCACCTTCGTTTACAAATAATGGTACTCTAATCTCGATGCCATTTTCTGTAGTTACCATTTTCTGAGCACCTGAAGAAGTATCACCTTTAACAGCTGGTTCTGCATAAGTAACCATAAGCTCTACGAAATTAGGCGCTTGAGCCATAATTGGTTCTTCACTTTCGAAAGAAACGATTACGTCCATTCCTTCTTTAAGGAATTTTGCAGATTCACCAAATAGGTCTTTAGCAACACTGAATTGCTCAAAAGACTCATTATCCATCACTACAAAATAATCACCTTCTTCATATAAATATTGGTAGTCACTAGTCTCTACACGGCAAATTTCAACTTGCTCATCAGTTCCTAAGCGGGCTTCCACAATTTTTCCTGTTTTAATATTGCGAAATTTACCTAAGTAAAACGCTCCACCTTTACCTGGTGTACGGTGTAAAATTTCAATAACTGTTACCAGTTCATTGTTAAAACGTAAAATATTTCCTACTTTAATTTCAGATGCCTTTGCCATATAAATGTAATTGTAAAATTTGTGCTCAAATATATGTGCTTTTTTGGTTATTTATACTTTTGGCATTAAGAAATTGCGTTTTCTCCTGAATATACCCTAATGAAATAGGAGTAAACGAACGTATGCCCCCGGAATCTTAAACATTATAACAAGGGTTTAATCCTTGAATCTGGATTTTAATATCGCTCATTATGAACGGACTCTAATTATTAAACTTTAGCTTCGACTAAGGTATCAGTCAATGGGTTTTCGGCTTCTTCCAATAGTTTTAATGCGATTAACTGCTGGCATTCTTCGTAATCTTCAATAGTTACGGCGTTATCCAATGCCATTTGAAGCAGGGATAACCTGATTTGTTGTTGAACTGTGTCTTTCATTTTCGGTAGTTGAAAGGTAAGTTTAAAAAAATGCGCGAGTATATTATAGTATTGGGAGGGCTTGAAAATTTTGTCTAGAATGAGATAACACTTCAGGGGCGAAGTTGTTTTGGTCATTTGAAAAAGAGGATTTATTATTACATAAGGTCTTTTGTTTTACAAGAGCTGGGATTAGTGATTCTTTAATTATTCTTTATGTGGAAAATATTGATTTTAATAAAGAAATAATTATTTCTTTATTATTTCGCCATGAAAAGACCTGTTTTTCCAATATTGCGAAGGTCCAACGCGATTACAATCCATCAGTTTATCTGTCTTTTCATCGAAAATGAAGCGTAGTAGAACCGGGTTTTTACCGCTATCTGTTTTGCTCTTGTTTTGCTTTTCTTTTGCTCTTGTTTTGCTCCGCTGTTGTTGAAGCAAAACAAGAGCAAAACAGTAGCAAAGGGACAGGAAAGAAAAATACAGCCAGAATATCTTGTGATTTTGGTTAATTAATAGTTAAATGGTTGCCGGTTGTTGCTGAGGTTGATGGTTATTTTAAAAGCCTGAAAAAAAACAATGCGCTATTTTTTTTGGCAGGATAAATGTTGCCTTTTATTTATGAAAGCAATCGTAATTACCTCATTTGGCGCTGCAGATGTATTGAAGATCGAAGAAAGGGAGAAACCCCTGATCAATGAAAATGAAGTGTTGATTCGGGTAAAAGCAGCTGGGGTTAATCGTCCGGATGTATTTCAGCGGAAAGGTAGTTATCCGCCACCCCCGGATGTTCCACAAGATATCCTCGGCTTAGAGGTTGCAGGTGTGATTGAAGAAGTTGGGGCAAA
Source organism: Pedobacter gandavensis (assembly GCF_014172405.1). Lineage (GTDB taxonomy): Bacteria > Bacteroidota > Bacteroidia > Sphingobacteriales > Sphingobacteriaceae > Pedobacter > Pedobacter gandavensis. The sequence continues at coordinate 484,860 of NZ_WNXC01000001.1, forward strand.
TGTGACGCAATGGAAGATCGACGACAAAGTATGTGCGTTAGTGGCTGGCGGAGGTTATGCGACCTATGTAAAAGTTAACGCAGGACATTGTTTGCCTGTTCCAGAGGGCTTAAGTTTCATAGAAGCAGCAGGATTGCCGGAAACTGTTTTTACGGTCTGGAGCAACGTATTTCAACGCGGAGGTCTGAAAGCCAATGAAAGGCTCTTAGTTCATGGAGGAAGCAGTGGAATTGGTACTACCGCCATCCAATTGGCAAAATATATAGGAGCAGAAGTCATCGTGACTGTTGGCTCAGACCAAAAAGGACAGTATTGTCTGGAATTAGGCGCAGATCGCTTTATCAATTATAAATCACAGGATTTTGAAGACGAATTGAAGGACCATCCCGTTGATGTGGTGCTGGACATGATTGGTGGGGCATATTTTCAAATGAATATTGAAGTGTTAAAACCTGATGGCAGATTGGTCTACATCAACGCAATGGAAGGCAATATGGTCTCTTTAAACATCATGCAAATGATGCGTAAAAGATTAAGCATTACTGGAAGTACCTTACGTAATCGTGAACCGGAATTTAAAACGGCATTGGCACAGGATATATTGGAAAAGGTTTGGCCTATGTTTAAGGATAGACAATATAAATCGACCGTGTTTAAGGTGTTCCCTATGGCGGAAGCCAGTAAGGCGCATGAACTCATGGAGAGCAGTCAGCATTTGGGAAAAATCATTCTGGAAATGTAAGCTATGAAAAAGATCACACCTCAGGACGCACAGTACGAAGCGCTCGCCGGGAAACGGTTCAATAAGCGTTTCACAGGGCATCCGGAATATATTTGTATGCCGGAATCTACGCAAGAGTTGGTTGATGTGGTACAGGATGCCGTTAACAGCAACAAACGGTTGGTGGTACGCAGTGGAGGGCATTGTCTGGAAGGTTTTGTAGCTGATCCTGCAGTTCAGGTGTTGGTCGATATGTCTCTGATGAACAGTGTCTCTTATGATCTCGAAAAGTCAGCTTTTATGGTAGAGGCTGGCGCTACAGTAGGTGAAATGTATCAGCACTTATTTCAAGGTTGGGGAGTCCTGCTTCCCGCCGGTGAACATCCGGGCATAGGTGTGGGTGGACATATACTAGGCGGTGCTTTTGGCTTCCTTTGCCGGGAGTTTGGTTTGGCAGCCGATCATCTTTATGGGATAGAAATGCTGGGTATTGATGGCACTGGAAAAGTTTATCGTGTGGTCGCTACCCGCGAAGAAAGTGATCCCAATCGGGAGCTTTGCTGGGGGCATACCGGTGGTGGTGGCGGTAATTTTGGAATTGTCACGCGTTATTGGCTCCGTTCTCCGGAGGCCATAGGTTCTCATCCGGAATTTGCCCTTCCAAAAGCACCAAGGACCATCACAACCTTTCGCGTTTCCTGGGATTGGAGCGGTTTTGACGAAATCTCTTTCTCCAGATTGGTCCGAAATTTCGGAAACTGGGCGCAACAAAATTGTGGCCCGGATTCCATATACAACCAATTGTTTAGTCTGATTTTTTTAAACCACCGAAACCTTGGTAAATTGGAAATGAAAGGGCTATGTACAGTTCATGGAAATGCGGCAGTGCTGATCGAAGCACATTTGTCGGCCATAGCCGATTTCCCGGATTTACCTTATTCTTTACAGCTGGAGGAAAGTTCCTGGCTGGATTTTGCCCTGAATCCTTTTCCAGAATTGTTTCAGCCTGGTTTGGGGCAAGTAAAAGCAAAAGTGAAGGACGCTCTTTTTCGCGAACCTTTAACAGATGAACAGATCGCAACAGCTTATCACTATTTGACTAGCCCACAAAATATTGGCGGTGGACTAGGTATGGCGACTTACGGAGGTAAAGTAAATAGTGTAGTTTCCGATGCGACCGCATCCGCTCAAAGGGACTGCATTCTTGATGTTGCTTGCAATGTAGGTTGGCTCGATCCTAAAGATGAAGCGGTGAATTTGGATTGGGTTCGTTCCTTTTATCAGGACTTGTTTAAGAATTCTGGAGGTGTACCAGTACCCAATGAGCAAACGGATGGTAGTCTGATCAATCACCCGGATACGGATCATGCAGATCTGGAATGGAATAAATCGGGTATTCCATGGCATACGCTCTATTATAAAGGTAACTACCCACGATTACAGCAGCTGAAAACTAAATGGGATCCTTTGAATATTTTTCACCATGCTTTGTCTATTCAAAAGGCCGAAGATTAAGGTGTTACCTTCCCAAAATTCCTTTCTTTTTGGTAGAAAATATCATTTGTAGTAGCAGATTGACACACAGTAATACTAAATTATTGTTTAGTATTACTAATTTAGGTCTGTGAAATGTTTAAAAAATAGATATGGATAGAAAAGAATTTCTCACTAAATCTGGGTTAGCAGGAGGTACTTTACTTTTTGCGAAATTTCCGGAACTAAATCCAATTCCTAAAAAAGTAAGATTTGGAATGATCACCGACTTACATCATGACATTATGCATGATGGCATAGATCGATTGTCCGCTTTTATCAAAGAGATGAATCAAGAAAGTCCTGATTTTATCATTCAAGGTGGTGATTTTTGTTTTCCTAAAAAAGGCAACCTGCCATTGATGGAGGTCTGGAATGGATTTAAAGGGCCCAAATATCATGTGATCGGGAACCACGATACTGATGGGGGATTTACACGGGAACAAGTCGTAGATTTTTGGTCTGCAAAAGGAAAATATTATTCATTTGATGTGAATGGATTTCATTTCGTGGTACTAGATGGTAACGAGAATAATGAAAGCGAATACCGGCCAAAGGGATATGCGCGGTACATTTCTCCGGTACAGTTGGATTGGTTGAAAAAAGACTTGAATGATACGGCTTTACCAACGGTTGTATTTTGTCACCAAGGTTTGGACAATGATTCTGGGGGATTGGAAAATGGGACTCAATTGAGGTATACACTGGAACAAGCAAATAAAAAAGCAGGTCAGCAAAAAGTGGTACTGGTAATCAGTGGACATCACCATCAGGATTATTACAATTATATCAACCAAATCCATTATGTGCAGATCAATAGTGCGTCATATCAGTGGTTAGGGGATAATTATAAGGAAAGCAGGTACTCGGAGGAAGTCGATAAATCACATCCAAATATTAAGTACACCGTTCCTTATAAGGATCCAATATGGGCAATGATTGAAATTGAAGGAAAAGGCAAGATCACAATTAAAGGAAAGAAAACGGTCTTTGTGGGTTCTTCGCCGGAAAAGTTGGGGGTGAAGATGGACGATTATATCTATCCGATTGTGCCTTATATTTCTGATAGGAAGTTGTGGTAAATGGTAAAAACACCTATCAAATAATAAAAGTTTGATAGGTGTATGAATGTTTTGAACTTAATTTTGGTGTTGATATTATTGGGACAACAATGTGTTAAATATGATCCATCTATTCTTAATGGCTTCCTCACTGGGTTTTTTTGATGTGATTTTTAATGTAGTGCCCTGTAGTTCCGAATATTCAGACCCCTTGATTTTGTCCGAGATATGTATTGTAAAGCTTATAGGCTCAATCGCTATTAGATTTAGATCATATAACGTATGAATGTCTGCGCGTAGCAATAAACCATTTTCACCATGATTATCTTTCTGTCCACGATATGGGTTAATATGGGCCGCTTCAATAATAGACAGAATTGAACAATTGGTCACCATGCATTTGGCTCCGTAACGATTTATCAATCCATCTCTGAATTGTTTTTGACCCCGCCTTGCTTGTAGTTGTCTTTCAACAGTTATTCTTTCATCTTCATTGTTGTAGATATATGGATTTTCGGGTTCATTTAATGTGATTTCCGGTGATAAGTCTGTCGTGGTATTCTTTTCAAATTGCCAACTTGTTTGTTGGAATAAACTCATTACATCATTACTAACAAATTGCATTGAAAGATTTGGATTATAATTTCTTACGTAAAATGGTCTTAGGTCTGAAAGTAATATTGAGCTATTAGGAACTGGGACATAAGAATCCTGAAATTTTGCAGAATACCGGGTAACGTCAACCTGGTCAGATTTCGGGTGATCAAAAAAATGTTGATCGTTACATTTATAAACGGGAGTAAGCTTCAATCTCTTGCTAATATTAGAAGAATTACATTCTGGACACTTGAGAATCGTTTTTACACCCTTGGTAATGGTAATGTCTTGGATTTCAGCAATTCCTAAAATTATTTTTTTATTTATTATAATTGCTTGATCACCAATTTTTATTTTTTTTGCATTGGGAACGTTACTATCATAATTGTAACTTTTGCCTGCCTCATCTTTATAACTTTCGATAGTTTGAGATGATCTGTCAGAGTCTGGTACAGATTTTAGTACCCATATGTTTTTTGTTGATTCGAGAGCCATTGTCATTTATAAAATGGTTAATAATATATTTTTAATTAAAGTATATCAAATAAAGCAATTATATAAATATTTCTAGGACAAAAAATCAAAAAAATGGGTTTTATTAATCGACTACGTGCTTGTCGGTTGTTTAGGTCATTGCTACGGGGACTGAAGAATAGCTATGCTGTTAAATAAAAAAGTCCCACATTCCTGTGAGACTTCGTTGATACTAAAAGATTTTTTCTAAGCTTTTTTACCAAATTACTTTTTCGTCTTAAAATCCTTGTTGTTGATTTCTTCATTTTTCAGTGCAATCGCCACTCTTTCTTCGAAAGGCTTCAAATTAAGCTCAAGCTTTTGCTTAGCAACCGGCATTTCATCTTCGGTTTTTAAAGTAGGCGTATATCCACCAGAAGACATGTAAAACATGTCTGGATATTTTGGAGAAACACCTTGTTCGTAATCTACCCGCTGACCAGGTTTACCGTCCGTATGAGAGAACTTTACTTTATTGAAGTTCACCCATTTTCCGGTCGCATCTTCCATGCCCCAGGCATTATAGTAATAGGCTTCTCTACGAACCTGACCATTCGTGTAACCGAAATTCTCCAGGAAAGAATAGAAACCATTAAACATACGCTGTTCTTTTGGTGCTCTCCAGGTTGCCACATATTTCCAGTCTTCACCTTCCAGTTTGTACCAGGCAGATAAAAGGACTGAATTGTTATCTTGTTTCAAAACATTCATTAAAAACTTAACCGGCTCATTGCTTTTCCAGTTGGCAGTTTTCACATAGGATTGACCGCCGGTACCTTCACCACCAAAGGTATTTACGGTAGTTGATTTATCTTTGTCCACAAATGAAACATAATCATGTGCGGTAATTGTTTTGTCGTTTTCAGCATCCTTACTATCCCAAACTGAGAAAAGCACCCTGCGTTCGGTGGATGAATTCGTTTGGATGCCCATGTAACCACGGTAAAAACCTAAGCTCATGTAGTAGGTAGCCAAAGGGTCTGCGCCTTTAGGAACCATGATTTCCTGGTAAATCCAGTTGTAAGATTTAGTGCTAGGCTCCGTAGCACTGAAACCCAAATGCACAGAAGGAGAGGACTGATAGTCAGTTTGATTCACCTGTCCACCATCTTGTAGCGATTTGAAAGTAAGTGTCTTTATTTTTATGGCGGATTGTGGATCCGTAATTGGTTTCAACTCATATCGGAAGTAACCGGTTTCAGGCACGACTATATTACCAGCAAACAACGCGTTTTGCTGACCTGTGCCATTAAATGTTAACTTTTTTTGAATGTTTTTGAATCCTTTCATGGCTACGCTTGGTGTGACAATCAATTCAAAGGTTAGTTGCTTACCATGATCAACAGTATTGTCGAAGTAAAAATCATATTGTCCTGGCTTTTGATAAAGATACCAGACTACGCTTTTACTTTTGTCGCTCCATTTAGAAACGACATCTTTGTCTTCCGGGTAGCCAACAGGTACAGAGACTCCTCGGTTATTTGGGCTATAGGGTTCAACATAGGCTTTGTTTGCAGGTACTGAGAAAACCTCCTTGAAGTTTTTACTTTGCGCAAAGCCGGAAAGCCCGGTCGCCATCAATAGAACTGCTGCGAGGCCGGTTTTAGGATTTAGTGAATTTAGTTTCATGGTGTGTTTGGTTGTTTAACCAAATAACTCGATTATTAAAGTAATTCTGGTCGTTTTTGTTTACACAAACGTTTGCGAAAAATTGTGGCAGATTGCTATCCCTCTTGGCGTATTTGTATTAACCTTATCTCATAACATAGCCTTCAAACTCCAGATTTCTGGCGCTTGAAGGCTAATTAATAAAATTGAAATGTTTTATGCGTTTGTAACTGAAGGTTTAAGTGGTGCAGCGTCCGGGATACGGGTTTGTCCGAATAAATCTTCCACCACTGGAAGCATTTCTACCTTAGGTTTTTCCTCGCTTATCTTTACTTCTTTTAGTTTCACAGCTTTTGGTTTATCTGTTCTGTTTTTAACCGTTTTAGGTTTTTCTTCAATAGTCTTTTCCGTTGCAGCAGCAGTAGAATCGATCAGTTTTTCCTCGGTTTTAACAGGCGCTTTTTCTGATGCCTTTTCCTGAGCCGGCTCAGGCGTTGTTTTGATTGCACTGATCGGAGTTTCAGTTGGAACCGAACCACCGTCAATTGCAGCAGCTGTTTTTGCTAAATCCTCGATGATGTCTTTTCCTAACATGCCTTCCGAACTGTTGCTTGTCTTTTCCGTTAATTTGGTTTTAGCAAGTTCTGCTCTTAAATTTTCCAGCTCAACCTGTTGTTCCTCCACTAAAGTTTGCTGTTGCTGAACTAAGGTTTCCTGTGCCTCCAGGTAAGATTGTAATCCATGGATAAACTCACCCATTTCATCAGCACCACCAGCCAATTTGTTTAGTGTTTTAGAGAATTCGTTTAAAATCTGGCTGTCCATTTTGTTCTTATAACGGGCACTATGGTCGATTTCAGCCCATCCTTCTTCAAAAATGTTGCGAACTTGAACCGCTACTTTGTATTCTTTTTTACTTGGCGCAGTTTTGATCACGTAATCAACAGATCTATAGCCGTCTGATTGTGTTTTTAATGTACATCCTTTATCGGTAAAGGCTTTAGTGGTAGTAGCAGCATCTTCGACTCTTACATTTGCCGTCATGTTACCGATAACCACAAATTGATCCACAATACTGTCATGTATTTTTGCCCAATCAGATTTGAAAAGTGGAATGATTCTAATGCTGATCAGGTTTTCAATCAGTGCTTCATAAGTCGTCAAATCAAGGATAACCTCTGGATGTTGTAGTTTATACGCAACAAGGTTAGCGATTAGTTCTTCCGAATTCTGGATCTGATATTTGATGGCATGAACGGCATCAAACTTGAAAAGTATTTTGACAACTCCGGTGCCGATTTCATCATACGCAGCCTTTTTGGATTCAAAATCGGCGCTGATGTTTAACAGTTCTTCGTAATTAAGGTTCGTAGCTTTTAAATCTGCTGAATTAAGGTTGTAGGTACTTAGAAATTCAGCTTGTTGGATCATACTCATTTATAAATGGTTTTGGGTTTCTGATAGCGCTCAATTGATTGATTTCGAATGGAGATATCTTGGTTTATGGTTGCTTTAATATGGTTCTTCAATTTCAAAATTAGTCTTTTTGAGCAAATTTGAAATAGTATCAATGGTTTTGATACCTGGATTTTTATCATGGATTAGCATCCGTAATTGAAACCTATTGATACACTGGATACTGCATTCTAATTTGATGTTGAAAATTAATAAAGGAATAGAAGAAAGATTCCTGGAGATGAATTTTCTCCAGAATTTGGAATCAAATAGCGGTAAACAGGAGGGAAGTAAAGAAAATAAAACAGGTCAGCATTTGTAATGCTGACCTGCTGAATGTTCTAAAATCTATTGCAGGTATGCAATGAAGTTAGATTGCGCAATCCTTTTGGAAAAGCGATTAAAAATCAAATAAGTCCTCTAAAAAGGATTTCTTCTTTTTTGGATATCCATGGGCGTTGCTTCCGTAACCATGTTGATTACGCTGGTCATGGCCACGTTGATCCTGTCCACGGTAACCTTCCTGGCGGTGTGATGAGCCTTTATCTTGATCATGTGCCAATAGTTTATCTAATTCACCTCGATCCAACCAAATACCGCGACATTTTGGGCAATAATCAATTTCTACATTATTTCTTACGGTCATTAATAGGGTTTCCTGGCAATTTGGACAATTCATAAAATTTCTTCTTTTTAAGTTAATTCTGATTACAATTATTTTGAGCAATACTTCTTTTGTTGATCAATTGAAATCTAGAACGGAGTTAACCTAAAAAGAAAGGAATATTCACCATGTTGGGGCCAGTTCCATGAGGCAACAGCAATCTTTGTTGCTGTTTGAGGTACCAGCGGACTAACGATGGCATCATGATTTGTAATTCGAGGTTGAAAATACTTTGCTTTTTTAACAGCAGAAGTATAACCCATATCCAATGGGATGTCTTCCAAAAGTTCTCCTTGAAAGTAGGAGCTGTAAAGGAAATTAGGATGATCATTTGAAGAGTTGGCAGAAAAAGTATTGGGTACAAACAATAATGTCCATACCAAAATGACAGTAGCAAAAATACCTTTTCTTAAACTAATCTTCTCTTTCAATGGTATCCTTTATGGTGTTCTATCGGTATTCCTATATGGAATTTAATTCGCTCCAAGATAACAACAATTCCAGTACAATGTGCTTTTTAACGTAATGATTTGCGAGAAACGCCTTCTGTCGTCATCACGATTGGTTTAATGAATCCATCTTTATCAAAATACATTCGATCAATACAAGTTTCTCTTGCATTTCCATTGGTCTGGTTTAACGGTCTTCTATGATACACAATATACCAATCATCGCTTTTCTCATTTCTAATCACCGAATGATGGCCAGCACCGTTAGCGATTTTTGCATCTTGTTGTAAAATCTTACCCACTCTTTTGAATGGCCCCATCGGAGAATCTGCAATGGCATAAGCCACACTATAATCCGGGCCAGTCCAGCCGCCTTCCGACCACATAAAGTAGTATTTGTTGTTTCTTATGAACATAAATGGGCCTTCTACGTAGTTTTCAGGTGTGATTTCTTTAAAAGTACTGCCATCTTTCATGGGTAAGAAACCCGTAAACTGATCATTTAGTCTTGCGATGTTGCAATGTTTCCAGCCCCCATAAATCAGGTAATATTTACCATCCTTATCTTTGAAAACAAACTGATCTATCGGTTGCGCACCATTGTGAAATTTGTCGACTAATGGCTTTCCTAAGTGATCTTTAAAAGGTCCGGCTGGGTTATTTGCAACAGCCACTCCAATACCACCAGTTTCCTGATCGCTTTGGATATCATTTGCCCCGAAAAACAAAAAGTATTGGTTCTTTTTCTTAATGATAGCAGGTGCCCATATGGCCTTTTTTGCCCATTTGATATTGGCGGTGTCCAATATTCTTGGATGCTTGGTCCAGGTCACCAGGTCAGGAGAGGAGAAGGCATCAAGAAAGACTTGCTTTTCGTATGGAGCCGAAAAAGTAGGATATACCCAGTAATTTTTCTCAAAAATAACGCCTTCAGGATCTGCATACCATCCTTTGAAGATCGGATTTCCAGAATGGGTTTTTAATGTTTTTGTCTGGGCATTTACGAGGTTTACCATAGGAAGTAAGCTCAGCGCCAGGAGTATTTTCTTCATCAAATCGTTATAGTTTAGGTTGTTTAATATAAAAATTATTCCTGACGTTAACAGGTATCAGGCAAAACCAGTCTGCTGCCAACATTAATTCTTTCTTCAACTGTAACAAAAACAATGAAATAAGACCCTTTTTTTATAAAATACGATTTAGTTTCGTCTTTTTTTTGCCATAAAATAATTAACCCTCATTTTTCTAAATCTCTCGGGTCATCTTTGCGCAATTGATAAGGAACAACTCCTAATGCCGGTGATTAAAACTGGTACAAAAGAAAAAGAAAAACACACGAATGATTACAAGGTTAGGCAAAATTCTCTTTTCCACCCGAACGATGGGTGCTATGTTATTGTTATACGCTTTCTCCATGGCCATGGCCACCTTTGTGGAAAATGATTATGGGACGGCAGTCGCCAAAGCATTAATCTACAACTGCTGGTGGTTTGAATTGGTGATGGTCATTTTGGTCCTCAATTTTATCGGTAATATCGGTAGATACCAATTGACACAGCGTAAAAAATGGCCACTGTTGGTATTTCACCTGGCATTCGTAATCATCTTTATTGGTGGATACATTACCAGATATGTAAGCTTTGAAGGCTCTATGCACATCAGAGAAGGTGAATCTTCAGATGAAATCATTTCGGATGCTACCTTTTTCAAAATGCAAATCGGGAAGGATGATCAGGCATTAGCCTATGATGACCTACCTGCAATTTTAATCTCTAACCGAATTCCAACTTACCTAAAGCCTTTCAAAAAGACTTTCAAAGCAGAATACGATTACCAGGGACAAAGGGTTAAAGTCAGAGTGATCGACTTTTACGCCAGAGCTCAAGACTCTTTAGTACGCAGTACTACCGGTAAACCAACTTTACATTTAGTGGTTTTAGAAAACGGAAAGAGAGTAAATAAGTATGTGCCTACAGGAACGGTGCAGTTGATGCAAAATATGTTGGTGAGCTACAATAAGGAAACTCCCGGAGCCATCAATATTTCAGATGCCACTACAGGCGGCTTGCAAATTGCCACTCCTTTCACTGGAGATTACATGATCATGGCAACGCAGGAGAAGAAACCTGTACTTGCTGATAGTCCGGCACAACCTTTCAACTTAAGAAGCTTATATACTTTTGGGAATTTAGCTTTCGTCATCCCAGAGCCATCAATTCCTGGTAACATCATCTATTTTGAAGGTGATAAAACCAAACATGAGCATGATCTGGACCTGATTAAAGTGGAAGTTACTTCTGGAAATACAGTGGATACCGTTTCTTTCTATGGCGGAAAAGGGATCACGAATTTCCAACACCAAAGTGAAATTGGCGGATTAAGAATATCTATGGCCTACGGTTCTAAAATTTATAAAACCCCGTTTTCTATTAAACTGGTAGACTTCAAAATGGAGAAATATCCAGGTAGTAATAGCCCTGCTTCCTATTCTTCTGATGTGTTAATTCAGGATGGCGGACAAGATACACCTTACAAAATATACATGAACCACGTATTGGATAAAGCTGGATACCGCTTGTTCCAGGCCAGTTTTGATGACGATGAGAAAGGAACAGTCCTTTCTGTAAATCATGATGAAACAGGTACAAACGTGACTTATATCGGTTATACTTTATTATTCCTTGGGATGTTCGTTACTTTATTTTGGAAAGGAACGCATTTCTCTAAACTAAACGAACAGTTGAGAACAATCTCTAAATCAGCAAAATCAAAATCACTTTTACTGGCACTTTTATTCCTTCCTTTAGGTGCAGCGTTTAGTCAGAAGATTGATATGCATGGCAAAAATGGTTCTACTGCCATTCCAGGTCTTGTAAAACCACAGATGCAAATGCCAGCAGACGACGGCCACAATCATGCACCTGGCGATGGTCACAACCATGCAGCAGACGACGGTCATAACCATGCTCCCGGTGATGGTCACAATCACACAGCAGATGACGGTCATAATCACGCTCCTGGTGATGGTCATGATCATGCCGCTGAAGCCCCTGGAACTACTGCTCAGGCACACAACCATGAACAACCAAGTAAAGCAGAAATGCAAATGTTACTTTCTGCAAAATCTGTAGATCCAGTTCAGTTTGCATCTTCTATAAAAATTGATGTGGCGCATGCCGATAAATTCGGTCATTTGCTGGTACAAAATATCGACGGAAGGGTGGAGCCAATCAATACGATGGCCTTAGAAATTCTGAGAAAACTGCACCGTAAAGACCGTTTCCACAGCTTAAATGCCAACCAGTTTTTCCTTTCGGTTTCAACTACGCCTTTCCTATGGGTAAATGTTCCACTGATTAAAATCGGAGCAAAAGGTGGCCCAGAGTTACTTAAAGCAGTAAAAGCGAACGAAGAAGGTTATACCTCCATGATTAACCTATTAAAGGTAGGCGAGGATGGAACGCTACAGTTTATCCTGAAAGATGATTATTCGAAAGCTTTTGCTAAGAAACCAGCAGAGCAAAATAACTACGATAAAGAGATTATTGATCTGAATGATAAATTACAGGCGATGCAATCACTGATCAATGGTCAATATTTGCGTATTTTCCCGATTCAAGGTGATGCAAATAATACTTGGATTGCGATGCCTTCTGCAGTCCCAGGCTCTGCCTTGGTAGGTGAACTAAACCCAATTGATCGTTATGCTAAAAGTATCAAAGACGGTCAGCAGACTGGAAACTGGGATGCAGCCAATACTGCTTTAGATCAGATCAAAGATATTCAATTGAAATTCGGTAAAGAGGTGATGCCTTCAGACTCGAAAGTGTTCTGGGAAGTGAGCTACAACTCATGGAATCTATTCCTAAACTTGATGATTACTTATGCCATGTTAGGTGCTGTAATTCTAGGATTGGCATTCTTTAAGCTGTTCAAAAACTCTAAAACACTGGATAAACTAGTGACGTTTGTGTTGATCTTAATCAGTATCGCGGCATTCCTTCAAGGTTTTGGTTTAGGGATAAGATGGTATATTTCTGGCCATGAGCCATGGAGCAATGGTTATGAAGCCGTTTTGTTCATCAGCTGGATCGGGGTACTTTCCGGATTGGGAATGTATAGAAATAGCAATGCCTTTATTCCTGCTGCGGGTTGTTTAATCGCCGTGATCTTAATGGGATTTGCACATGGTGGATCACAGATGAATCCACAGATTACGCCATTGGTTCCAGTGCTTAAATCTTACTGGTTGATGATTCACGTCGCAATTATTACCTCTAGTTATGGTTTCTTCGGGCTAAGTGCCTTAATGGGAACTGTAGTCTTAATTTTATACATAATTGACAATAACAAGATCTCTGCGAAAGTGAAATCTTCCATCACAGAATTGACTATAGTGAACGAGATGTCTTTAACCGTTGGATTGTTCTTACTTACAGTAGGTACTTTCTTGGGTGGTATCTGGGCTAATGAAAGCTGGGGGCGTTACTGGAGCTGGGATCCTAAAGAAACCTGGGCTTTTATCTCTGTGATCGTTTATGCTTTCGTTTTACACGTTCGCTTGATTCCAGGTTTAAGAACTAAATACCTGTTCAATTTACTGTCGTTGTTGAGCTTCTCGACAATTATCATGACGTATTTTGGGGTGAATTACTACCTAACCGGACTGCATTCTTATGCACAAGGTGATCCTGTACCAATTCCATCATGGGTTTATGTGACCGTAGGTGTGGTTTTTGTCCTGGCATTTATCTCTTACAGAAGATTTAAAATGCGCAGTAAGTAATTTGATTGCGTTTTACAGCGCTACTATAAATAGAAATGGCCGTTATCACATCCTTGTGGTAACGGCCATTTTTATTTCAAAAGCTTTTGTCCAAATTTGGGATTCAATTAAGGATGTGATAACATCCATTTTTATTAAGCAATCGTATGAATTTTAAATCCTTTTGAAAAGAATCAGCAGGACGCCAATAGAAACCAGCAACTGGATGCTGAAAAACAAAGTCTGAGCCTTCAATTGTGAATAGTCACGATTCTTGTAACAAGGAACCATAAGTCTGACTCTTTTGGATAGGATTACCAAAAAGAAAGCAATAAATAAAATGTTAATTAAATTCATATCAATTCTGATCTGCTGTGTGAAGACATAACCCAAAGGAAACAGTATATGCAATATAAACTTTTTTTTAATTAAAAAAACCAGGCTAAACGGGTAATTATCCGTTTAGCCTGGTTCATTCTGAGCTAATAATGTAGCTGAATTATCCTATTATAATTTTCTCAGTTCCCCATCAATAAAACTCAACTCTTCCGCACTTAAATCAAGACTCATCGCCTGCGCATTAGAAATCGCTTGTTCAGCATTTCTTGCACCAGCCAATACAATCGTAATCCCTTTTTGCAAAGTCGTCCAACGTAAGGCCAGTTGTGCCAGACTTGCGTTTTTTTCCTCCGCAATCGGACGAATACTTTCCAGGAATGTTTTCACTTTTTCCAGATCAAACTGACCGAAATATCCATTTCTATGGTCATCAGCCTTCAGTTTTTCATTTTGGAAATACTTGCCTGAAAGCAAACCTCTTTCCATCGGACTGTAAACAATAATGCCAATGTTGTTTTCTACAGTATAAGGCACCAGGTCCTTTTCGATACTGCGGTTCAGCATACTGTAAGCCACTTGATTTGCTGCCGGAACAAATGTGTTTCCTGCTTCTTTCAATTGATCTAAGCTATAGTTTGAAACTGCCGCTGCACGGACCTTTCCTTGCTGGATTAAGCTTTCCATCGCCTCCATCGTTTCATCAATAGGAGTGCTTGCATCCGGCCAGTGTTGCTGGATTAAATCGATATAATCCGTATCTAAACGTTTCAGACTCTCTTCAACTTCTTTAATGATGTTCGCTTTTGAAGCTAATTTATAGATAGCTACATTCTTTCCATCTACCGGTAGATCGAAAAAATGTTCTCCTTTTCCTTGGTTACTGCCGTCCCAAACCAGACCGAATTTAGTTAACAACTGAACTTTAGTTCTGTCTTTTCCTTTTAAAGCTTGTCCGATTAGTTCTTCACTTAAGCCGAAACCGTAAAAAGGAGCGGTATCTAAAGTAGTTACGCCATGATCTAAAGACGCGTGAATCGCCTCAATTGAATCTTTCTGATCATTTCCTGCCCACATTGTACCACCAATCGCGAATGCGCCATAAGTTATGGTAGACAATTCCAAAGCTGTATTTCCTAATTTTCTATATTCCATTTTGTTAATTATTATTGAAGGCACAAAAGTCCTCAATATTGAACTATCCTCAAAATAACATAACTTCTAGCTTTCTATAATTTAAATGATAGTAACTGGTTAATGCATGCGATTTTTTCCATGGCTCCGCCTGAAGACCAAGAAAAGACTAGGTTAGTCAATGGATACTTTTCCCTAAAATCAGGTAAATCCAACTAATTTAAGTTTCTCCACTGTTTTAGTGGAAGGTGCTGACAAGATTAACGTTTTCTACCGATTAAATAGATCAAAACGACTATTTTAGCAAAAAATTAAGGGTTATATGCAACAAAAGGAAGCGATATCAAAAGATCTGGCAGATTTGTACAAATTGATGGGCTTACCTTTGGATTCAGTTCAGCGCAAATCTGGCTTTACCATACATGCTTTAACAGAAACCTTCAAAGACTTGCCTTTTAAATCTATCGCTTACCGACCTGATTATTTTAGCTTCGTATTTCTGAAGGATGCCAGAGGAAGTTATGTCATCGATGAAATGTCATTTGTGGTCAATCCAGGAACGATTTATTTCACCAATCCAGGTAATTACAGAAGCTTTGAGTGGACTGAAATCAGAGATGCTTATTTGATTACTTTTAATGAATCCTTCCTGAAGACCAATGTCCAGTCCAACGTATTTGAGGATTTTTCTTTCTTACTGACAGAAACTGTCCAGCCGAAGCAATTACCACCGGAACAATTTGCTGAAATTGAACTGCTTTACCAATTGATTTATAAAGAACACTTGGGAGATTCCCCATATAAGAACAAGATTATTGGCAACCTGTTCGTTGCCTTGTTGTTGAAAATAAAGGAATACTTTTGGCAGGATTATAACCCCATTCAAGAAGGAAGCCGTAATTCTTCCATTGTAAAAGCATTTAAGCAGAATCTGGAAGCACATTATCGGGCTTTAGGATCTACGAAAGAAAATGTGTTGTTGAGGGTACAAGATTATGCGGATTTACAGCATTTACATGCCAATTATCTGAGTACGGTGATTAAAACCAAGACGGGGAAGACGGTCAGTACCTGGATTGCCGAGAAAACAATTGGAGAAGCAAAATCTTTGTTGAAAAATTCCAAAGACTCCATCAAAGAGATTTCTTTTTTGCTGGGCTTTGCCGAGCCCGGTCATTTTAGTAGCTACTTTAAAAAACATACCCAACTTACGCCAATCGCTTATCGGAAGCAAAATCTTGCCCGCTAACCGACAAATCATTTTTTATCTTAGAATTGAGCAAGTCATTCTTTAATATGTGTAATTTCTAAGCTCAGATTTAGCGGATCTTTGAATCATTAAATAAAGAAAACATGAGAACACTAAAAGATAAAGTAATTCTGGTCACTGGTGCATCAAGAGGTATCGGAGCAAGTATCGCTGAAAAGCTGGCTACTGCAGGTGCTAAAATTATTGTCAACTATGCAGGAGGAAAGGAAGCGGCAGCGCAAACTGTTACGAAAATCCAGGAGCAAGGTGGGGAGGCGATCGCAATTCAGGCAGATGTCAGTAATTCGGCAGCGGTTAAAACCATGTTCGATACTGCAATTGCCCATTATGGCAGAATTGACGTATTGGTAAACAATGCAGGAATTATGATCACGAAATTGCTTAAGGACACCACAGACGAGGAGTTTGCAAAGCAGTTTGATGTCAATGTAAAAGGAACTTTCAATACGATGAGGGAAGCAGCAACGCGTTTAGCCGATCAGGGAAGTATCATTAACTTTTCTACTTCTGTAAACCGGATCATGTTGCCTGGATATAGTACCTATGTAGCTACAAAAGCGGCAGTAGAACAGCTTACCCGTGTGTTCTCCAAAGAAGTTGGTGGTCGGGGGATTAATGTAAACTCCATTTCGCCCGGTCCAACAAATACGGAATTGTTTACGAATGGAAAACCTCAGGAGGTGATTGACCGTTTGGCTTCCCTTTCCGCTTTTAATCGTATCGGAGAACCAGAAGATATCGCTCAGGTAGTGGTGTTCCTTGCCAGTGATGATGCGAAATGGATTACCGCACAAAATATTGGTGTTAATGGTGGCATGGCTTAATGCGTTTTAGTATTAAGCCATGTTGATGACTATTTCCACCAATTGTAATAATTGTGGTCTTGATCGAGCTCAAATCCGCATTTTGGATATAGTCTGTTCCCAATGATGTTTGTTTTTTCTGTTTCCAGTAATAATCCGCAAGCATCTGTTTCGTCGCAATAGGCTTTGCATTTGTCTAGGAGTGCAATGGAGAAGCCGCGTCCACGGTAGGCAGGATCAACAAACAAGTCGCTTAACAGCCATTGACGCTGTAAGGCTTTATAGTGAAACAATGGGTAGAGCTGTGCAAATCCAACAAATTTGTCTCCATGTTTAATTAAAAATGTAACGCTTTCTTGGTTTGTAATCCTTTCTTCAAGAAACTTTTTCCCTTTTTCTAATGCCGATTCTTGTCTGTAAAAAACACGGTATTGATCAAATAATTCTGCAAATTCGTTCAAATGGGCTAGGCTCGCTTTTAATATTGTATTCATGCGCTTAAAATTTAGTGGTGTTTAATTACGGCAAAGCTGGGTTATTTTAGGGCTAGCAATGGGGTCCAGTTTTTGATTAAACCATAGGGCCAGTTTAGGAAGGGAATCTGCGTTGCAGGTTTTTAATGAAATCAGATAGATACGAGAATGGCACCACTCAAAGAATTATCAATGGCCTATAAACACGTTTTCCAACGACAAGGGATATGGAATTTACTAGGTTTCTTAGCTGAATTTAGATAGTTTTGCCCATTCCTATTTGCTTTAACCTTGTATCTTTTGAAATTGCTTAAACAAACTGTTCTGCTGTCTTTTCTGATCATCTTTGGGTTTTCTGGTTATGCTAAAAATGAGCGGAGCGGGAATTCTGGTTTAGACAGTTTATTAAAAGCGCTGGACCATGCCATTGAGCGGCGACAAACCTATACGGACAGGAGGGAAGCAGTCCTATCCGGACTCAAGCAGCAGCTGAAATCGCCTAATTTATCAAAAGAAGAAATATATACGCTCAACAGCAAAATTTATCAGGAATACAAACCTTATCAAAGTGATTCTGCGATAAAATATGTCAATTACAACCTGGAAATTGCAAGCCTTCTTAAAGATCCCTCAAGAATTGCAGCGTCTAAGCTGCAACTTTCTGCACTTTATTCGATTGCTGGGATGTCTATGGACGCAGCTAGCTTATTGAGGAGTTTGCACTCAGATCAATTGACAACTGATCTGAAAATCGGTTACTACCAGGCTTATAAAGATCTTTATAGTAATTTGGCCGCCTATCATAACGTCAATACCGATCTATATCGTAAATACAATGCAGCCTATAGAGATTCGCTGCTACAGATCTTACCGGCCTCTTCCAGGAATTATAAGGGGGTTTATGCAGAAAAGTTAAGCAGCTCTGGGGAATATAAAGCGGCAGAAAAACTTTTACTCGAACTATTGGCAGGAGTGAAAACTAAAAATCACGAATACGCGATCTGGAGTTCAGCTTTAGGGATAGTCTATAGGAACGAAGGTGATACTTTGCTTCAACAAAAATACTTTGCATTGTCGGCCATTTCAGATCTACAGAATGCAATTAAGGAGAATACCTCTTTACAGGCATTGGCCATTTCGCTATATGAAACCGGGGATTTAGACCGTTCCTACCAATATATTAAGTGCTCCATGGAGGACGCGATTTTTTGTAATGCGCCATTACGTACCATCGTCATCTCCAAGATTTTTCCCATCATTGATGTGGCCCACCAAACGAAAGAAAAACAACAAAGAACCCAATTGTTAATCTTGCTGGGCTTGATCAGTGTGCTTTCTGCAGGTTTAATAGCCGCGGTAGCTTACGTGATCAAGCAGATGAAAAAGTTGCAAAAGAGTCGGTTGGAATTACAAGGGGTAAACCACCTTTTAAAGAAACTGAACCAAGATTTACAAAGTATAAATCAGCAGCTGACCAAGACAAACACCCAGCTCAGTGAAGCAAACCGAATTAAAGAAGAATACATCGGAAACTTCTTAGACCTTTGTTCCAACTATATCAATAAGCTGGAAGATTATCGGAAAGGCCTCCATAAAAAAGCAACAACCGGAAATATAGATGCGCTTTTAAAAATGTTAAAGTCGACAGACCTGATGACTACTGAACTTAAAGCGCTCTACAAAAATTTTGACGATACTTTCTTACACCTATATCCTGATTTCGTAACTGAGTTTAACAACCTGCTGTTAGCCGAAGAACGTTTTGACCTTAAACCAGGGGAGTTAAATACAGAATTAAGGATGTATGCTTTGCTCAGATTGGGAATTCATGACAGTGCAAAGATTGCTGCTTTTCTTCGTTGTTCGATGAGTACCATTTACAATTACAGAACAAAAGTGAGGAATAAAGCGATCGTTCCAAGAGAGGATTTTGAGGATTATGTCAAAGAAATAGGCACAATGTCTACATTTTAAGCAGGTGTTTCTGTTGTTAGTTGATTGGTTTTGAGTTTTTTAAATCAAAAATGGATCTACATTTTTAAATAGCAAAGGTTTTTAAAAGGAATTCGCCGGTACTTTTGGAAAAGCAGTCCGTTTGGGCTTTGCCAACCAAATTAATCTTTAACCGTAGTACAGGTATGAGCACCTATCAATTTCGCAATCCTATCCGTATGACCAACATCTCGAAGTTCATTCTGCTGATTTGTTTTTGTTATACGACGACTTCCTCCGCTAGCGCCCAGGAGTTAAGATCACCCGACAATAACCTAACTTTAAAGTTTAGCCTTGGCAATACCGGAAGCCCCGTGTACCAGCTTTCTTATAAAGGCAAAAGTGTCATTAAGCCCAGTAATCTTGGTTTTCAATTGAAAAATGCAGCAGATCTGTTGAATGGTTTTGAAATTGCTGATACCAAACAAAGTACATTTGATGAAAGTTGGAAGCCAGTTTGGGGAGAAGTAAAAATCATTCGCAACCATTACAATGAACTTGCAGTAACCCTTAAACAGCCTGCCAGCGACCGCTTTATTGTGGTTCGCTTTAGATTGTTCAATGATGGTTTAGGCTTCAGATATGAATTCCCTCAACAGAAAAACCTGAACTACTTCACCATTAAAGAAGAAAAGACGCAATTCGCTTTAGCTGGAGATCATAAAGCATTCTGGCTTCCTGGTGATTATGATACGCAGGAATATAGCACGACGACCTCAAACCTTTCTGAGGTTCGTGGTAAAATGAAGGCAGCAGTAACCCCAAACGTTTCTCAAAAGACTTTTTCTGAAACGGGCTTACAAACGCCTTTAATGATGAAAAGTAAAGATGGTTTGTACATCAATATCCATGAAGCGGCATTGATTAACTATTCTACGATGTCTTTAGAACTGAATGATAAGGATATGGTTCTGGAATCTGTCCTGACCCCAGATGCAATTGGTGATAAAGGCTATATGCAAGCACCTACACAGTCGCCATGGCGTACCATCATTGTGAGCGATAAAGCAGGGGATATCCTAATGTCTAAGACGATCTTAAACTTAAATGAGCCTACTAAATTTAAAGATACTTCCTGGATTAAACCGATTAAATATGTAGGTGTATGGTGGGAAATGATTACGGGTAAGAGCACATGGGCCTATAATGATCTGGACAATGTTCAGTTAGGTGTAACCGATTACAGCAAAACAACACCAAATGGTAAGCATGCTGCAAATACCAAAAGGGTAAAAGAGTACATCGACTTCGCTGCAGAAAATGGCCTGGATGCCGTGTTGGTAGAAGGATGGAATGAAGGATGGGAAGATTGGTTTGGAAAAACAAAAGACTATGTTTTCGACTTTGTGACGCCTTACCCTGATTTCGACGTCAAAGAATTGCACCGATATGCAGCAAGTAAAAACGTGAAAATCATGATGCACCATGAAACCTCATCCTCGGTACGAAACTATGAACGTCATCTGGATACAGCGTACAAGTTTATGGTAGATAATGGCTACAACGCAGTAAAAAGCGGTTACGTAGGTAATATTATTCCAAGAGGAGAACATCATTACGGACAATGGCTGGTTAACCACTACCAGTATGCTATAGAGAAAGCTGCTGAATATAAAATCATGGTCAATGCGCATGAAGCGGTAAGACCTACGGGCCTGAGCCGTACTTACCCGAATTTATTGGCTAACGAAGCGGCAAGAGGTACAGAATATGAAGCATTTGGGGGCAATAACGCAGATCATACCACCATTTTACCTTTCACCAGACTCATGGGGGGGCCAATGGATTATACCCCAGGTATATTTGAAACCAAGATCAGTGCTTACAATCCGGAAAACAACTCTTTCGTACACAGCACTCTTGCCCGTCAGCTGGCCCTTTATGTAACGATGTACAGTCCGCTACAAATGGCTGCAGACTTGCCGGAAACTTATAATAAGTACAAAGATGCTTTCCAGTTTATCAAGGATGTAGCAGTAGATTGGGACGATACGAAAGTACTGGAAGCAGAGCCTGGTGATTACATTACTTTCGCCAGAAAAGCCAAAGGAACGAACAACTGGTTTGTGGGAAGCACCTGCGATGAAAATGGTAGAACCTCAACGGTAAATCTGGACTTCCTCGATGCCAATAAAAAGTACATAGCTACAGTTTATGCGGATGGAAAAGATGCGCATTATGAGTTGAATCCGAAAGCTTATGTAATTAAAAAGATCAATGTGAAAAAAGGTGCCAAATTAAGTCAGTATTGCGCTCCAGGTGGTGGATATGCCATCAGCATTATCGAAATAAAATAATAGAAATTCATAAAAAACGAACCGTCTTTCCGTATGGAAGGGCGGTTTTTTTATTCTACAATTTGGCCATTGTGCTTATGGCTAATTCTTGGTATATTTAGATAACCCAATGTAAATAGATTATTGGTGGTTATCCCATTCGCCCTTGAACTCGATCCTTACTAATTCCAGCCATATCTATGGCGATGAGGTCCTTAAAATATTTGTATCTGTCCTATGCGGCAGTATCCTTGGCTTTGAACGGGAGATCCGTGGGAAATCAGCCGGCTTTAGGACACTAGCCCTCATTTGTTTTGGTTCCACCATTTTTACGATCTGTTCTTACCTGTTGGGCGTTGATGCGAACCGAGATCGGTTAGCGGCCAACGTGATCACCGGAGTCGGTTTTTTAGGTGCCGGCGTCATATTTAGGAATAACATCACCGTTTCCGGGATTACCACTGCGGCTTCAATATGGATTTCTGCCGCAATTGGGATGCTGGTGGGCATAGGCGCTTTCGGACTGGCCATAATTTCTATGGTGCTATCCTTGTTTATTCTATATGCAATGGATTACATTCAGTTTTGGATCGATTTTCGTTTCCAACATCGGGACTATAAAGTGGTGTTAAATCTGCAATCTCCAGAACTGAGCATCTCCGAGCGGTTGGGGAGCTTAAATCTGAAGTGTACAAATATCAAGGTTTTTCGCAATGGCGAGCAATTAATTTGGGAAGCTCAGGTCTCCGGAAGAGGAGATCAGCTCGAGGTTTTTAACGAATGGCTCCTCAATCAGCAGTCAATCGCTTCATTTGAATGGTAATCATAACAATCAAACTTAATTGGGAATACGATGGATAGGGTTGCACAAAGAATAGAAAGATTTAACAGTGGTTTACTACCAGATATGGTTCAGTTGAAATATAAAGCGATGGCCGAGAGCCCTTTTCGCTTTTTCAGAGGGACCTGTCACCTGTTTTATGAAGATCTCTCCAAGGTTAAATCCTTTCCTAAATCTCCATTAACCTGGATTTGTGGCGACCTCCATCTGGAGAATTTTGGCAGTTTTAAAGGAACAAACCGCCAGGTTTATTTCGATTTAAATGATTTTGATGAAGCCATGCTTGCGCCCTTAAATTGGGAGTTGGCGCGGATACTGTGTAGTATTTACGTCGCCTTTGATACTTTAAAACTGAAAAAGAAAAGGGCAGAAGAAATGGCAAAGCTTTTTCTGGAAGTCTATATGGGTAGGTTAAAATCTGGTAAAGCCTATTACATTGATCCCAGAACAGCCGATGGGGTCGTGCGAACTTTTCTTGATCAGGCCGCTTTAAGAAAAGAAAAGGAACTGATCAAAAAAAATGCGGTTGGAAAAGACAAAGAGTTGCTGATTAAAATCAATAACCAAACGCATTTTAAGCTTGAAAAGAAGTTAAAACAAGCGGTGATGCAACATGTTCGGCAATGGCTGGCAAAGACGGAGCTGTTGCGGAATAAGTATACGGTAAAAGATGCTGTGTTTCGGGTGGCCGGTACCGGAAGTATTGGTTTAAAACGATACATGCTGTTATTGCAAAACAAAAAGAATGCGGACAAACTGTTGTTTTTAGACCTTAAGGAAGCTGTAGCCTCATCTTTAGCGCCCTTCAATACTGTGATTCAGCCAAAATGGACTTCCGAAGCGGCGCGAATCAGTACGGCAAAATATCATATGCAAAATGTATCACCAGCCCTATTGAGTACCACCACTTTTAATGGAGCCGTATTTGTGTTACAGGAGTTGCAGCCGGTAGCCGATCGGATTAATTTAGCGGGGTTATGTAATCAAATGAAAGAAATTAGCAACGTGATTAAGGATATGGCTGTCCTGACGGCTTCTGCACAATTGCGGAGCTCCGGGATCCAGGGTTCTTCAATTAATGATGAATTAACAGCTTTTGCCAGTCAGAATAAGGTTGGGGAAGACCTCCTGGATTATGCCAGGAGTTATGCCGCAGAGGTTAAAAAGGATTATAAAGCATATCTATCAGCGCTCAAGCAACTAGCGGTTCAAAAAGACAGCTAATTTACCGAAGGGACAATGCTTTTTGAAGTTGCTGCTCTAATAGGGGCAAATTTTTGCTTGCAAAGTTGACGATGGCAGTGTCTGGTGCATTTTGTGCCCCTTTAAAAAGTGAGATGTCTTTTCTGATGTCTTCAATCATGATCTTCAGGTAAAGCTTTTGAAAATAATCAACCTCCATGTCCCCGAGTTCTTTAATGCGCTTCTGTTCTTCCATAGGCAGGGTAGTAGGGAATACGATGGCTTTTGAACTGGCCATGAGTTTCAAGGAGCCATTGATTTTTTCATAATTCCTGACCAGTTGTGAGCCATAGTTTTTTAGCTGTGGTTGAGTCGCCTTTTCAGCAGCAAGATTTCCTAAAGCGATGGCCTTCATGCCATCGAGTGCTGTCCTTTGGATAAACAGGGCTTCCTGTAAATGTTCATCAATGGTTTTGTCTACAGGAACCTTCGGATTTTCGGAAGGACGGCAAGACTGGGTAATCACCATGATGACAGCTATCGTCATTATCAACCTGCCATTCTTCATGTTTTGAGCTTTGCTAAATAAACAATGCTTGCGCCGAACTGTTTTATAACGTTATTATCTATATAAAGATGTCTGGACTTCACACTTTGATCAAGAACAAAATAAGTAGAAATGGGGCAATTTCTTTCTGTGATTATATGGAAATGTGCCTTTACCATCCCAAATTCGGTTATTACAATACGGAAGGGATGAAAATTGGCAAGCAAGGTGACTACTATACCAGTGCCTATTTGAGTACCGCATTTGGGGCAATGATTGCAAAAAGAATGCTGGAAATCTGGCTAAAATTAGGTAAAGGGCCATTTACCATCGTTGAGTACGGTGCCGGCACAGGTAAATTAGCAGCAGATATTCTTGCTGCACTTCAAGCTCACCCAGAGCTGTACGAACAACTGCGCTATTGTATTATTGAAAGAAGCCCAATGATGGTGAGCCTGGAAAAAGAAAGGCTTCAGGAAAAGGTAGAATGGCATAATGATATTGCTGAGATCAAAGGAATTCGGGGCTGCGTGTTGTCAAATGAGTTGCTGGATAATTTCTCCGTTCACCGTGTCATCATGCAGGAACAACTCATGGAAGTCTTTGTAGATCATTGTCATGGATTCAAGGAGGTATTAAGGCCTGCTTCCCCAGCCTTAACCGATTACTTTTCCTCCTTAAACATTGTGCTCCCTAAAGACTTCCAAACGGAGATTAATCTTCAGGCGATTTCCTGGATTAAAGAGGTCGCGATGTCGATGACTCAGGGCTATGTGATGACGATTGATTACGGTGATCGAAGTCCGGAGATATATAAAAGCAGTAGGTCTGCAGGAACTTTATGTTGTTATAGAAACCATACGGTTAATGATGATTATTATGCTTTTATCGGCGAGCAAGACATTACGGCCCATGTTAACTTCTCTGCTTTAAGTTACTGGGGACAAAAATACGGCTTAAATGAAGTTGTGCTGACCAGTCAGGGAGAATTTTTGCTTCAAATGGGATTTAACAATTGGGTGATGAATGCTTTTTCTCAGGAAAAAGACGTGGCCACGGCAGCGCAAAAAATTGCGATGCTCAGACATGCATTGGTTATGGATATGGGCTGCAAATTTAAAATGCTCTTCCAGGAAAAAGGGATGGAAGGGCTTGATCTTGCAAGGGAATCCTAAAAATTCAATACAATTTTGCCATTTAAACCTCCTTTAGAAACCAAATCCTGTGCTGCCGCAGCTTCCTCAATTTTCATCACTTTGGCAACTTGAACCTTAATTTTATTGGAGTCTACCAGCCTTTTTCCAAAATCCAGCTTCTTATGATCTCCTACGGAACTGATAAATTGCGCATTGATCTGATGTTTTGCGGCCAGTTCATCGGAAGTTGGCATGACAATACTCAATAGTCTGCCTCCTTTTTTAACTAAAGGGTAAGATTTTAACTGCGTTTCTCCACCCACCAAATCAACGACCGTGTCCAGGTCTTTGACCAGTTTGCTAAAGTCTTGTGATTTGTAGTCGATCACTTCATCGGCAGCCAAAGATTTGATCAGATCCAGTCCAGTCCCAGACGCAGTAGCAATCACATAAGCGCCCAATGCTTTTGCCATTTGTAAAATGATTGCACCTACACCGCCTGCCGCACCGTGGATTAATACCCTTTCTCCGGGCTGTAAATGCCCGGTTTCTACCAATACACTATAAGCGGTATTTAATGGGACAGCCAGCGCTGCAGCCTCATTCATGCTCAGATGATCCGGGATCAGCGAAACCGTTGCTTCGTTAATACAGACATATTCCGCATAAGTGCCATGGGAAGCTGTAGCGAAAACCAAGTCACCAACTTTAATCCGGGTTACTGCTGAACCTACCGCTTCCACCATTCCCGAAGCGTCAGTGCCAGGAATATGAGGGAAAGTGATGGGGAAAAAGGCCTTCATCGCTCCGGATCTGTTCTTGATGTCAAAAGGGTTAATGGTCACAGCCACAACTTTAATCAGCACTTCATGTGCTTTTGGGACCGGTATCGCGATTTCTTTTAGTTGTAATACCGAGGAGTCACCATAGGAGTTGAATTCAATAGCTTTCATAAGGGTTTAATTAAGGCTTTTACAAAATACGAATTAATCCTTATCTTACCCGCAAGAACCTTAATTAATCAACCTAAACCTAATTTCGTTACTATGAACAAGAAACTTTTTGCAATGGCGGTTACCGGCTTACTCAGCTTTGGATCTGCTGATGCGCTTTTTGCAGCTCCAACCTTCACAAATATCAATGCAGTACAAGATATACCGGGTAAAGATCTGATTGGACGTTGGGACATTACCGTTGAGGAAAACGGAAAGTCTTTGCCGTCTTGGCTAGAGGTTAAATTATCTGGTAACCGCATCTTAGTTGGCTACTTCGTAGGATCTTCCGGAAGTGCTCGCCCAATCTCAAGGGTAAATTTTGACAATGGTAAATTTAGCTTTAAGATCCCACCACAATGGGAAAGCGGTGATCAGGATTTTGTGATCGAAGGAGAACTGAAAGGTTCGGTAATTGAAGGAACAATGCTGACCAGTGAAGGTAAAAAATACAATTGGAAAGGAGTGAAGGCTCCCTATCTGAAAAGAACAAGTCCGGTAGTATGGGCAAAGCCGATTGAATTATTCAATGGAAAAGACCTGACAGGTTGGAAAGCTTTAGGGAAAAATCAATGGGTAGTGAAAGATGGTGTACTGAGCAGTCCACATTCTGGCGCCAACTTAATCTCCGATCAGAAATTCGAAGATTTTAAATTACATGTAGAGTTTAAATATCAGAAAGGTAGCAATAGCGGTGTGTATTTAAGAGGTCGTTATGAGGTGCAGATTGAAGACAGTCCGAAAGAAGCACATCCTTCGAGCGTGTACTACAGCGGTGTCTACGGCTTTTTGCCACCAAGCGAAATTGCAGCCCTTGGACCAGATAAATGGCAAACGTATGATATCACTTTAGTCGGTAGAATGGTTACTGTAGTTGCAAATGGCAAAACAGTGATCAGTAACCAGGAGATTCCTGGGATTACCGGCGGTGCATTAGACAGTAACGAGGGAGAACCAGGACCAATCTATTTTCAGGGAGATCATGGACCTATCGAATTCAGAAAAATTGTGATTACACCTGCTAAAAAGTAAAAAATACGGGTATCGGTTTCAAATGATTGATGATTTTGATAACCGATACCCTGTTATATGCGATAAGGAATTAGCCGATTACATTTATGTACAGATTTACACTCGAACTGTTATTTCAGATCATAGGGATTGGTTCCGCTTCTGGTCTATTATTAAAAAATGACCAGTTGAACATCATCAGCGACAATGGGACTTATCTCTACGCTTATGAAATGAAAACCTCGCATTTGTCTCGTCAGCCTTTAACCGCTCATCCCGCGGAAAACATAGCGAAAAAACTAAAGCCTGATTTTGAAGCAATAACAAGCTATGGAAATGTGATCTATCTATTTGGCTCTGGTTCCAGAGAAAATAGAACACAAATGGTTAAGCTAGATGCAGCAACAAAAAAAGTGATTGAGACGCGCAATATTTCTGCGCTGTATAAAAAAATGCAGGGGATAGCCCGGATCAATTCCGATAATTTTAATATTGAAGGCGTAGTCTTTACAGGTTCGGATTGGTATTTCTTTAATCGGGGTAATGGCGGTGCAGGGAAAAACGGCTTTTTTAAGGTAACCGGTGCCAGTCTTTCTAAACCTTCGAAAATCAGCTTTAAGGAAATACAGCTGCCAGAAATTAAAGGGGTTTCCTGTGGTTTTACAGATGCAATTGAAGTAGATGGAAAGCTTTACTTTTTAGCAGCTGCAGAGGACAGTAATTCTACCTATCAGGATGGCGCTGTCTTCGGCACCTTGATTGGCTGCATCGACATCGAGAAAATGACGCTGGACTTTACACAGCAAATCACCGATCAACATAAATTTGAAGGGATTACCTTAAAACATAAAACCGCTGGGCTACTCAGTTTTCTTTTATGTGAAGACAATGATTCGGAGCTGTTAAAATCCGACATTTATGAATTGAAGCTGAATCGATAATCAAGAAAAATGAAAAGTATTAACTGGGGAATGATCGGTTGCGGAGACGTAACAGAAGTTAAAAGCGGACCTGCTTTTAACAAGGTGCCAAATTCATCATTGGTAGCTGTGATGCGTAGAGATGCCGAGAAAGCAGAGGACTATGCAAAACGTCATGGCGTGCCAAAATGGTACGACGATGCACAACAACTTATCGATGACCCAGAAGTAAATGCCATCTATATTGCCACGCCACCGGCCCAGCATGAAGTTTATGCTTTAATGGCTTTTGCAGCAGGTAAACCTGTCTATGTGGAGAAGCCGATGACGCTAAATGCAGCTTCAGCCATTAGAATGAAGGATGCAGCTTTAAATACAGGTGTCAAATTGAGCATTGCACATTACAGACGTGCCCAGCCCATGTTTTTAAAGATTAAGTCTTTATTGGAGGATGAGGAAATCGGAGCAATAAGGTTGGTGCAACTTAAAATGCTGCAACCAGAGGATTCCAATCAGATCGCAAATTCTGCAACCAACTGGAGATTAGATCCTGCAATTTCTGGTGGCGGCTTATTCCATGACCTTGCTCCGCATCAGCTAGACCTCCTGGTTTTCTTTTTTGGGGAATGGATTTATGCCTCTGGTCTATCCACCAATCAATCTGGAACGGGGCTAGTCGATGATCTGGTGACCGGTCAGGTCTGGTTCAAAAGTGGAACTATATTTAATGGAACCTGGTGTTTTACCGTTTCCGAGCAGGATAAAACAGATTTATGCGAGATCATTGGAACAACAGGGAAAATCAGCTTCCCGGTATTTGGACATCAAATGACGCTGACGAAAGGTGGCGTAGCTAAAGTGTATGACTTTAGCCCTTTAGCACACGTACAACAGCCAATGATCGAGAAGGTAACGGCTTATTTTTTAGGGCAGACAGAAAACCCATGCTCCGCAGATGAAGCAATATTGTCTATGCAACTCATGGATCGCTTTACAGCGAAATCTTAACGCTTATCTGTTTCTGACTGGTCTAAACCGTCTTTTCCATCTTTAAATTCACGGATTCCTTTCCCTAATCCACCCAACAACTCGGGGATTTTTTTACCACCAAATAGGAGGAGGACCACAACCAGGATAATCAGGACTTCTTGCGTACCTAAAGCGGCAAGTAAAGGAGTGTGTAACATCGTTTCTTTATTTTATGATTTGTGTGTGAAAATTAGCGTTGTTCTGAAAACTCTTGATGCGCAGACGCTTGTTGAGCTTCTTCTTTAAATGCTGCTGGCGTTTCTTTGACGATTTCCTCTTCTACACCAGCAAGGTTGATGTTTCTATGGATCTCTCTTTTGACACCTTCTGAGGCATCTTTAAATTCCCGGATACCTCTGCCCAATCCCTTTGCCAGTTCAGGGAGCTTTTTGCCGCCAAATAATAACAGGACTACAACCAGGATGAGCATGATTTCCCCACCGCCCATGTTTAAGAATTCTAATAATACCATGTTCTATATTTAAAGGTTTTAGCAAAGCTAATTGCAAGAGATTAAACTGGGATTAAAACGAAATTAAAAATGCTTGTTAATTTTTCGGTTGCTCCTTAATTCAGGTTGACGTTATTTTGTAGTATAGAAACGAGGAAATAATATCATGGAACAGCATATTGATGATCTTTATTATACGGCCATTATAGAAAAAGATACTGCTTATGAAGGCACCTTTATTACGGCCGTGAAAACTACCGGTATCTTTTGTCGGCCAACCTGTACCGCAAGAAAGCCTAAAAGAGAAAATGTGGAGTTTTTCAGTACCACCAAGGAAGCGATTTTGGCGGGATACAGAGCATGTAAGGTCTGTAAACCCTTGGAACACCTGGATGAAACACCAACATTCATTAAAGATATCCTTAATGCCTTGTCTCAAGATCCTTCCCGGAAGTACAAAGATTGGGATCTTCTTCAAATGGGTGTTCAGCCGAGTCAGATTCGAAGATGGTTTTTGAAAAACCATGGTATTACTTTTCAGGCTTACCAAAGAATGTTTAGAATAAACACAGCCTTTAAAAAGATCCAGGATGGAGCCACTGTTACCGATACTGCTTTTGATGCAGGTTATGAGCCTTTAAGTGGTTTTGGTGATTCTTTTAAGTCGGTTTTTGGAATCTCTCCAAAAAACAGCAAGCACATCGGGGCGATAGACCTTACCAGGCTGGAAACACCATTAGGGACTATGTTTGCCTGTGCTACAGCAGCAGGGATCTGTTTGTTAGAATTTTCAGACCGGAAGATGCTGGAGACAGAGTTTAAAGCCTTAGCGAAGCAACTCAATGCAGTGATCTTACAAGGAGAAAATAAGCATTTTGACGTGCTGAGGGAACAATTAGCCGAATATTTTGCCGGGAAAAGAACCAGTTTTACGGTGGCTATCCATAGCCCTGGGACAGACTTTCAACAGGCAGTCTGGAAAAACCTGCAAGGCATTCCGTATGGCGAAACCTCAACGTACCTTCAGCAAGCACAGAAACTGGAAAAACCAGGAGCCATTAGAGCGGTAGGAAATGCAAATGGAATGAACCGGATTTCCATTCTGATCCCTTGTCATAGGGTGATTGGTACAGACGGAAAATTAACCGGGTATGGCGGAGGTCTATGGCGAAAAAAATGGTTACTTGATTTGGAGAAACCTAAGCCGCAATCCCTTTTATTTTGATCAGAGTGCTGTTCTAAGTGGTTTAAAAGCGAATTCTCCGGAATTAACTAAATTATTAGTGTTATTTGATAAATAATTTTATTTTTGGGTATAAATTAAATTTTAAATAAATCTATTCTAATTTTTCGCTCTCATGAATCACATATTGGAACAGCCTATAATGTTTAAAAACTTAGAAATTGCAAATTTATCTATCGGTGACAAGCTTATCAACCTAGGCGAGGTACTGGAAATCTCAGAGTATGAAGATTATTATTCCCTGGTTATTGCCAGGAGAGGACAGCGACAGGTTTGGACCTTCGGAAAAGAGGAAGAAGTGTATGTTTCCTAAAACGATCATTTCATAAATCAAAGAAAATAACGGGACTTAGCTTTGGTGCTTAAATGCGGCAGGCGTAAGTCCAGTATTCTTTTTAAAGTAATTGTTGAAATGCGCTGGATAGTCGAACCCAAGACAGTACCCGATTTCAGCTACATCCCAGTCCGTTTGCTTCAATAAAGTTTTCGCTTCCTCGACCACTCTGTTACTAATCATTTGAGTAGTCGTTTTCCCGGTATGTGATTTAATCACATAATTCAAATGGTTTACATGGATGTTTAGCTGTTCTGCAAATTCCGAAGCACTTTTAATCTTTAAAGGATTTTCTGGAGAATCTACAGGGAATTGTCGCTCTAATAAATCTAAAAATCTAGGGATGATGCGGTCAGAACTTTCTGTGAGGACAGGAGTAAGGGTCGCGGATTGGATTTTGATACCTTCATGTATGATCAGTCTTAATATACTCCTGATGACTTCAAACTTATACTCATAATCACTCTTTAACTCCGCAATCAATTGGAGGAAATATCCGTTGACGCGCTGGTAAGCATCCTCCGTTAAAAAGCAAATGGGAGAAATGCCTGGGTTAAACAAAGGACAGATTCTTTCTAAACCTTTATTGAAATTTGGGGAAATGAAGGAGTCATTGAACAAACAAAAATAGCCCTCTTGATTTTCGGTAGTTGATTCCCAGGAATAAGGAACTGTAGGATTGGAAAATACCAATGCCGGCTGGTCAATTTCAATCACTTCATTCAGCATGTGAAGTTTCCCTTTTCCAAGATTCAGGAAGATTTTATAATGATCTCTTCTGTTAAACGGACTCACCTTACTGCAATACCTGCGTTCCTGAACATTAAAATGGCTTGGGTTCCCGGAGTGGTTTAACAGTTCAGAAGGGATGACCTGATTGGTTCTTTTGTAAAACTGATCTAGGGTTTCAACAGTTTGCATATGGTGTGGCAGCGTTAATGGTAAGCTATTGTAGGATGAAATCTGTTCCCGTACCGGATTGAACATTTCAAAGAATAAAGATAGGATAATTTGCCGGTAACTTTTACGCGATAGTCTGGTAACCTTTCTTTAAAATCCCATTTTTGTGGGAATGAAAAAAACCGAAAACTATAAACCTATGAATAAAACCTTACTCAGTTTATTACTGATGGCAGGATTAAGCAGCCAAGGGTATGCGCAGGAGAGCCTGACTTACCAATTACCACCAAAATCTATTGTTGATTTGGTAGATGCATCCGGCAGTCCAACAGTACGCTTTAATAAAGATGGCAACTTGATGTTACTTCTTTCTGCACCGGGATATGCTTCGATCGAGCAGGTGGCGCAACCTGTGATTGGACTGGCAGGAATCAGAATCAATCCCGCTAATAACTCCACTGAAGGAGAGGTTTCGGGTATCTATAACGACCTAACCATTAAAGACCTGAAAACGGGAAAAGAAAGTAAAGTCGCCGGATTGCCGGAGAAAATGAGGATGACCAACATCAGTTGGAATGCAGATGGTAATTATTTCGCCTTTAGCAATAATACCTTAAATGGGGTAGAGCTTTGGCTGGTAGATGTTCGGAATTTGAAAGCTAACAGGTTGACTAACGGTCTGCTAAATGATGCTTATGGGACAACTTTGCAATGGCACCCAGACGGAAAGCGTATTCTCGCTCAGTTTATACTGCCAGGACGTGGCGCAAAACCGCTAGAAAACATCGTGCCTACAGGGCCGGTTGTTCAGCAGAACCTTGGGGTGGTGACGCCTTCCAGAACTTATCAAAACTTACTTCAAAACACTTACGATCAAAGCTTAATGGGCTATTACCTCAGTTCTGAACTGCAGGAAGTAGATCTGAATGGCAAGCTGACAAAAATTGCTGGCCCTGCAATCTATCGCAAAGCAGCTTATTCGCCGGATGGAAGCTTCCTGATGGTACAAACTGTGGAGAAACCTTATTCTTATTTGGTGCCGATTTCCTATTTCCCATTCCAAACCAGTATCCTGGATGTAACTGGGAAAACGGTAAAAGAATTGTATCATGCACCATTGGCAGAGAAATTGCCAACTGGTTTTGATGCGGTAGCAATGGGTCCACGTGCTTATGAATGGAGAAGTGACGCTCCGGCAACTGTGGTATGGGCAGAGGCACAGGATAAAGGTGATCCTAGTGTAAAATCTGAGTATCGTGATGCTTTATTTACGCTAAAAGCGCCTTTCTCTGGTACTCCTGTAAAGCTATTCAGCATGACTTCCAGATATGGAGGAGTAGAATGGGGCAATCAGAACTACGCGGTACTTAAAGAACAATGGAGGAAAAGTCGTACGGCAAAAATGACACTGATTAATCCGGAGACTGGTAAAGTTGTAAAAGTAATTAAGGAGGGATCTTCAGAAGATACCTATACTGATCCCGGGGATTTCATTTATGGAAAAGGACCTTTCTCCGCGAAAGTGTTATTGTTTGATAAAGGCGGTGTTGTCTTTACCAAAGGTGCAGGAGCTTCTCCACAAGGGGATCGTCCTTTTCTCCTGAAATGGGATTTGATTTCTAATAAACAGGATACCTTATTCAAGTCTAAAGCGCCTTATTATGAGGAACCCATGTTTTTTAACAATACTGGAAAACTTTATATCTCGAGAGAATCGACAGAAGCAACGCCTAATATTTTCGCCCTGAACCTGAAAAATAAATCAGAACAGGCCTTGACCAGTTTCTCAGATCCTTATCCGAGTTTAAAAGGTGTCCAAAAGACCTTGCTTTCTTATCCACGTAAGGATGGGATTAAGCTTTCTGCAACACTTTATTTGCCAAAAGATTATAAAAAAGAGAACGGACCATTGCCGGTATTGATCTGGGCTTACCCACGTGAGTTTAAAAGTCTGGCCGCTGCGGGTCAGGTGAAAGGTTCTCCATATCGTTTCACTAAGTTGGCTTTCCGCTCGCCAGTATTCTGGGTAACCAGAGGATATGCGATCTTAGATCAGGCAGATATGCCGATTGTTGGCGAAGGAAAAGTAGAACCTAATGATACTTTCTTGAAACAGATTGAAGACAATGCAACGGCGCTGATCAATTATGTTGTCGATATGGGCGTAGCTGATAGAGGTAGAATCGCAGTAGGGGGCCACTCTTATGGCGCATTTATGACGGCCAACTTATTGGCTCATACCAATCTTTTTGCTGCGGGAATCGCCAGAAGTGGCGCTTACAACCGTACATTAACCCCCTTTGGTTTTCAGGCTGAAGCCCGTACTTATTGGGAGGCCATGGATGTTTACAATAAAATGTCGCCCTTCAACTATGCCGATAAGATCAAAACACCATTGTTGATGACGCATGGTATTGACGATGAAAATTCTGGAACATTCCCGATTCAAAGTGAGCGTTTATATAGCGCGATTAAAGGTCATGGAGGTACAGTCCGACTGGTACTGTTACCTAAAGAGTTTCATGGTTACAGAAGTAGGGAGTCGATTCTTCATACATTCTGGGAGCAGGACCAATGGTTAGAGAAATACGTGAAAAACAAGAAGTAAACTGGTTTAAGGATTCAGATTGTTGATTACAGAAAAAGGCCCTCCGGATTTTCATCAGGAGGGCCTTTTGTGTTTTTAATCTTTTAATTTACACCACCTTTACGGGTTGGTTTAACTTGCGGAGGCCATACTCCAGGTTCTCCCGTTCTTGGATTGATTGGTAAAATACTTTTCTCTTTGGAGGTTGTTTGTGGGTCTTCACTCGCCATATAGGCTAAAATAGCGGTTAATATCGCGTTACTACGGACATCATCGAAAACGATTTTGTCGTAAGTATCTCTGTTGGTATGCCAGGTGTAAGTGCCGTAAGACCAGCTGTTAGAGCTCAATGAAAAAGCAGGAGCACCAGCGGCCACAAAAGAAGCGAAATCTGAACCACCACCACCAGGTGTACCTGGGAAGGTTGTTGCAATTTGCTTTCTGATGTCTTCAGGTACAGCAGATAACCATTTTCCTAAATAAGCATAAGAGTTTAAGAAACCTTGTCCGGAAAGGTTAACCACACGGCCCGTTCCATTGTCCTGGTTAAACACGACCTGGATATTTTTAACGATTTCCGGATGATCTTCCACAAAAGCTCTTGATCCGTTTAAGCCTTGCTCTTCACTACCCCAATGGCCTACAAGAATGGTTCTTTTAGGATTAGGATAGATTTTTTTCAGGATTCTGATTGCTTCCATCATGGTAATGGTTCCGGTACCGTTATCGGTTGCACCTGTACCGCCATCCCAGGAGTCAAAATGTGCGGAAAGGATCACATATTCATTCGGCTTTTCGCTGCCTTTGATTTCTGCAATGGTATTGAAGGTTGGTACCATTCCAAGCTCTTTAGAGCCTACGTTTACGCTGATTTTTGGTTTGCTGCCAGATTCTGTAAGTCGGTATAACAGGCCATAATCTTCCAGGGAAATGTCGATCGAAGGGATTTTAGTGGTATTTGCACCGAAGATTTTGTTGACGCCAAAACCTGCAGACCAGTTGCTTGTCACCACACCTAATGCACCTGCACTTTCAAAAGCCAATGCTAAAGCTTTCAGGTTTAAACCAGTTTTGCTGATTCTGGAGCGCCAGGCATTGGTTTGTGCCGTTCTTGCTGTTTTCATTTTCTCGAAAGATTCCGGGGTAGCGAACTCCTGCCAGTTATAATCCGGTCGGCCGGTAGGTTGATTCATGGAGAACATTACGAATTTCCCTTTGACATTAGGCAACCAGGTTTTGAAAGAAACAGAATCGGGTAGGTCAGGGTAAATGATCATTTCTCCGACAACAGATTTTCCTTTTGTACTTGGGCTCCATGCCAATTGCATACCTTCCAGGGATTTTACGCGTGGGTAGACCATGTCAATATGAGAAATTCCACGCTCCCAGCCACGCCATTCGCCCCATTGTTCGTTCTTAGCGGGAATGCCCCAGCTGGTATATTTAGCTACCGCCCAATCATTTGCTTGTTTCATTTGAGGGGAGCCTACCAACCTTGGACCTACCATGTCCAGTAGCTCATGGGCAAGTTTTTCCAGTTGAGAGTTCTCCGTCGCCTCTTTGACGATCAGGTCGATAGTTTGTTTTTTAGTTTGTGCATAGCTGACATTTCCAGTGATCAGCAAGGCCATAAAGCATACTTTTGTGGCATGCCTTAACCCGGTTAAGGAAGGTGTTGTTGGTTTGGTTTTCATGAATTTAGTTGCGTTTATTGATGGGGTATTCAAAGGGAAAGGTAAGGATAAATGCTTCCAACCTGTCAAAAAGGAACAAATTTGATACAATCAGCGGGTTTTAAAAATTCAAAAGGTTATCTTCGCAGAAAAAAATAAATGCTTGAAATTGTATATCAGGACGATTATCTGATTGCCATCAATAAGCCCCATGGCTTATTGGTCCACCGTTCTTCTATTGCCAGTGATGCTACAGAATTTGCCCTGCAAATGCTAAGGGATCAGATTAATAAGTATGTTAGCCCTGTGCATCGTTTAGATCGTAAAACCAGTGGTTTGCTGCTTTTTGCTTTTGATAAAGAAACGGAGATTGCGATGCATCAACAGTTTCAAAACGCGCAGGTAGAAAAGAAATACCTGGCGGTTTTGAGAGGTTATGCGCCAGATCAGCTGGACATCGATTACCCATTGGCGAAAGAGAATGGCAATATGCAGGAAGCATTTACCGCATTTGTGACTTTGCAACGTGCAGAGTTGGATGTTGCCCTTGGTAAACACCCAACTTCCAGGTATTCACTGGTAGAAGCAACGCCAACCACAGGAAGGATGCACCAGTTGCGCAGACATTTTGCCCATATCTTTTACCCGATTATCGGCGACCGTAAGCATGGTTGTAATAAACAAAACAAGTTTTTCAAAGAGCAGTGGGAGATGACGACCATGTTGTTACACGCTTCTGAATTGAAATTCGAACACCCGGTTACTAAAGAAACCATTCATTTGAAAGCTGACGTTCAGGACGAGTTTAAAAGAGTGATGGAACTGATGAACTGGACCCTTTAATCACCATCATTAAAAAATCAATACCATGTTTTCAAAAGATCAGTCTGCACAGTTAAAACAGTCTTTCTGGACTACCTTCGGACAATATATCGCACCTCATCAGTCTGCGGAAGGGATGAGAATCAATTGGGTGAACTATAAAACAGGCATCAAATATTTGAACTTTAAGATGCATGTGGACAAGAAATCTGCTTATATCGCGATAGAAATGTCACATCCTGATCCAGGAATGCAGGAGCTGATATTTGAGGAGTTCGCAGCTTTTAAAAACATGCTACATACCAGCCTGGAGGAAGAATGGGATTGGGAGTTACATACTACAGATGAAAATTATAAAACGGTCAGCAGGATTGTGAAAACCCTGTCTGATGTCAGTATTTTTAAAGAAAGTGATTGGCCACAGTTGATTTCTTTCCTCAAACCACGATTGATTGCACTGGACGAGTTTTGGTGCGATGCAAAGGATGGTTTTGATACTTTCAAATAGTATCTTTGGCCGAAACAGGAGCTTTTACTCTTAAACTATTCAGGTGTGAAGAATATCCAACCAGAACTTAGAACTGTCAATGTGACCAGGT
This sequence comes from Pedobacter gandavensis, assembly GCF_014172405.1. Classification (GTDB taxonomy): domain Bacteria; phylum Bacteroidota; class Bacteroidia; order Sphingobacteriales; family Sphingobacteriaceae; genus Pedobacter; species Pedobacter gandavensis. The sequence goes on from NZ_WNXC01000001.1 coordinate 522,777, forward strand.
ACGTTACCCCGCTACGCGAAGGGGGATCTATGCCTGCAATCGCAGAAGCAGATGACGACTTTTTATATGTACTCAAATTCCGTGGTGCCGGACAAGGGCTACGTGCATTGATTGCCGAGCTTATTGGCGGAGAAATTGCGCGGGCACTTGGTTTGCGGATGCCGGAATTGGTTTTCGCGCAATTGGAGAAAGATTTTGGACGCATAGAACCTGATGAAGAGATTCAGGATTTACTGCGAACCAGTGTGGGGCTCAATCTAGCTTTACATTACCTTTCCGGAGCGATTACCTTTGATCCTTTAGCAAATCAGGTGGACGAAAAAACAGCTTCAGAGATTGTTTGGATGGATGCTTTACTGACCAATATGGACCGCACGGCCCGGAATACCAATATGCTGATCTGGCATAAGGAATTGTGGCTGATCGACCATGGTGCTGCATTGTACTTCCACCATGCCATGGAGAACTGGGAAGAACAGGCCGTGAGACCTTTCGGCTTAATTAAAGACCATGTATTGCTGAGCCAGGCTTCGCAATTGGAAGAAGTAGATGCACTTTTTAAGGCGATATTGACTCCGGAAAAAATCAGAGCCATTGTTGCTTTAATTCCAGACGACTGGTTGATCAGGGATAATACTTTTGAATCTATTGAAGCACATCGCGATGTATATTCCAAATTTCTGGAATTACGCCTCGCAAATTCAGAAATTTTTGTAAAAGAAGCGCAGAATGCAAGAGAAGCACTTATTTGAGTATGCCGTGATTCGCGTTGTACCTAGGGTAGAACGAGAAGAATTTCTTAATGTGGGGATCATCCTTTATTGTTCCAAACAAAAATTTTTACAAACATCATTTGAATTAAATGAGGGACGCCTTGCTGCCTTTGCCTGTAAACTAGATCCTCAGGAACTGGAAGATCATTTGCATTCTTTTGAGCTGATTAGCAAGGGAGGAAAAGCAGGAGGGACAATTGGTCAGCTAGACATGGCTTCGCGTTTTCGCTGGCTAACGGCTACCAGAAGTACCGTGGTGCAAACTTCTAAAACGCATCCAGGCTTATGTGTGGATGCTGCAGAAACTTTAAAGAAATTATATGAACAACTCGTACTTTAATTGTACGGGTTTTAACTGTTGATACCCATGGCGTAAAGAATAATATTTACGCCAAATTTGGTGTTGTCTTCCGCCAGAAATCGCTTGTTTCTGAAATCATAATCCCATTCACAGCCATAGTCTTTATTGCTGTACAATACCCCAATCCGGTTGTTTACCGTAATGGCTTTCAGGTAGTCATGGACCAGATCATCACCCCAACCATTCAATTCAAAAGAGGTGGTAGGTGGTCCCTTTTCAAAGTTGAAGAAGGAATGGTAAATCTGATGTTGATTTGAAATTTTCTTGAGCGCTGTTGGTCCAAAGAGATTGCTCATTTGTGTTTCAAATGATTTTGCAAAGAGTCCGTCAATATCATGGTTACAATCGTCTACAAATACAAAACCACCATTGTTCACGTATTTCTTGAAATTAGCCGCCTCCTGCTGGTCAAACTGGACAAGCTTATGGCCGCTTAAATAGCAGAAAGGATATTTAAATAGGTCATGGCTACTTAATTCGACAATTTTTTCTTCCGGATCTAAAGGGATAGTGGTGTACTCCAACAAAGAATTGAGCAGGTTGGAAGGCATACGCTGATCCGTATCCCAGTTTCCAGATTTATACTTTATTCTCGCAAATGTGAACTTTGATCTTTGCATCGTTCTAAAATAACGTCAATTTTCATTAGAATCCAGATTAAGCAAGAGATATCTTGTAATTTTTTTGATATTCTGATCTGGGCATAAGGAAAAATACAAGGAGAGCCCTATATTGAATTACAATCCATACCTCATTAAAATCAATGCTTTGGAAATTTCAGAAAATAACCTAAAAACCCTGATCCATAAAATTACCCTGTTAAAGGAAGAGATTCAAAAAGTGATCGTTGGACAAGACCTGATCATTGAAGAAATGCTGGTTGCCTTGCTTGCCGGTGGCCACTGTCTGTTGGAAGGGGTACCAGGCCTGGCAAAAACATTGATGGTTCGTACAATGTCGCAAGCCCTGGATCTATCTTTTAGAAGGATCCAGTTTACCCCAGATCTGATGCCTACGGATATCATCGGTACCGAGATTTTAGAGGAAGACCATGTGACCGGAAAGCGGTTTTTTAAGTTCAATAAGGGGCCTTTATTCGCCAATATCATATTGGCTGATGAAATCAACCGGACGCCACCAAAAACACAATCCGCTTTATTGGAGGCGATGCAGGAATTTGAGGTCACTTATGGAGGTCATACTTATCCATTAGACCGGCCATTTTTTATTCTTGCTACGCAAAATCCCATTGAGCAAGCGGGTACATATCCGCTTCCAGAAGCGCAACTGGACCGTTTTCTATTGTTCATAAGAATCGGGTATCCAACTGCAGCAGAGGAAACTAAAATTTTGAGCAGTACCACAGGAACCCTAAAAAATAAGGTGCAGCCTATCATTGGTGCGGAAGAGATTAAACAACTTCAGGCCTTGACCAGAGAGGTCAGCATCAGCGAGGATTTAGTGGTTTATGTAACCGAGTTGATCCGGGCAACCCGGCCAGATACCAGCCCTGTAGCGTACGTGAAGGAATGGGTAAGGTGGGGGGCTGGGCCTAGAGCCGGACAAGCGTTGATTTTAACCGCTAAAGCAAGGGCCTTGATCCATGGGCGTTATGCAGTGGTGATGGAAGATCTGCACACGATGGCCTTTCCAGTATTGAGACATCGTATATTGATGAATTTCAAAGCAGATGCGGAACAAGTTAGCGCTGATATGGTAGCTGAGGAATTATTGAAAACCATTTCCAGACCGAAAATCAATATTTAATGAGCAAGTTGCTGGACCCGAAAGTGATGATGGCGATTAAACAGCTGTCTTTGTCGGCGAAAATGACAATAGATGGTTTCATGAGCGGCATCCATAAAAGTACGGTAAAGGGGCCTGGATTGGAGTTTAGCCAGTATCGGAGCTATCAGCCAGGAGACGATTTGCGGTCTCTTGACTGGAAAATGTTTGCCCGTTCCGATCGGTATTACATCAGAGAATCAGAGGTAGAGACGAATATTAGTATCCGTTTGCTGGTGGATGCCAGTGCATCTATGGGACATCAGGATGGTGCTTTTCGTAAAATTGATTACGCACGTTACCTGGCAGCTTCATTGGCTTATCTGGGCAACCTACAGGGCGATGCTATTGGTTTGTATGTGTTTAAAGATGCAGGTATCTTTTCAATGGTCGCAAAACAGGACTTTCAGCACCTGGCCAGGTTGTTCTATCAATTGGAACAAATAACCCCGGATGGCACTTTTACTAAACCCATTCATTATAAAGAATTATATGCCGGTGCTCAAAAACGGGAACTGCTGATCTTTGTCACAGATCTTTATGAGCTGAAACAGGAGATATTTGATCTTTTAGATACCTTGAATACGTTGAAACATGAAGTGCTGGTGTTTCATTTGATGTCTGGAAATGAAATGAGCCTGGATTTTAAAGGGTATACGACTTTCGAAGATCTGGAGACCGGGAAAACGATTCAGATAGACCAGGAGTCGGCAAGGGCTGCTTATCAGGAGAACCTGAAAGGGCACCTGGATAAAATCAAGAATAAAATGCTGGACAGACGAATCTCTTATCGTTTGATTCAAACGGATCAGCCATTGGATCAGGCATTGAGAGATTTCTTGAACCAAAGAAATAAGTTAAAGACATAAAGATATCAAGGTGCATTTATTATATCCCATAGGTTTAATCGCGTTAGCAGGACTATTGATCCCGCTGATCATTCACCTGTGGAAACTAAAACAGGGGAAAACCCTGCAGATTGGGAGTATTGCATTGTTGGGGGCAAGCTCGCCCTTTACCTCCAGAAGTTACCAAATCACCGACTGGCTGTTGCTGTTTTTAAGGATGCTGCTGATTGCTTTGTTGGCATTTTTCCTGGCGGAGCCGTATTTTTTTAAAAAGAACACAGGTAATGGGCTTCAAAAAGGTTGGGTATTAACAGAGAAAGCCTATTTCCCTATTCTTTACAAGACAGAGAAAAAGAGCCTGGATTCTTTGCTGCTGGCTGGTTATGAACTGCATGATTTTGGGTTGGGTTTTCAAAAGATGAGCCTGAATGATACCGTACCTGTAAGTTCAGGAATCGATACCAGTAGCTTTAGAAAAGCCGCCAAATTGAGTTACCCTGCATTATTGAATGAATTGAATGCGCGGATCGAACCTGATTTTCCGGTTTACCTGTATGCCGATCATCGGTTACAACATCTGGAAGGAGATTTGCCTCAGGTTGATTACCGATTAATCTGGAAGGAAATTAAAGGAACAGATACCCTTGCTACCTGGAGAAATACCTTCGCAAATAAAACTTTCGAAGCCAGCTCCAGTCCAACGTTAACGAGTTTTAAAAGATTGGATGATCCCCGGGAGGAGTCAGTGATCAAGGTTCTGATCTATGAGACCGAGCATCCGGAGGATGTGAAATACCTCAAAGCAGCTATACAGGCAATCGCTCAGGAAACAAAACGAAAAATTGAATTGATTGCATTTAATGATAACATTAGTAGTGACTTAAGTTTTGATGTAGGCTTCTGGATTTCTACAAAACCAGTAAGCAAAGCCTTTTTTAACCATATGAGTGATACCGGGCGCTTGTTTAATTATGCAGGTGAGAAATTAAGTATGACCAACTCCTGGTTGGAACCAGGGAATGCCGGGAACAACGAGGCGATGGGGCTGCGCAAGAGAATGACCTCAGCTAATTATCCTGGGACACAGATCTGGACGGATGGATTTGGAACGCCATTGTTGACCTTAGCGAAAGAAAATAAATTGACGCATTATCGCTTTTATAGCCGTATGAACCCAGGTTGGACTGATTTGGTTTGGAATGCACAATTTGTACCGCTGATGATGCCGGTTTTATTGGGAAATGCGGAGACTGATCATGGCTTTGGTTTCGAAATCAGTCCGGCTGACCAGCGCATTAGTGCTGTTCCGGTAGCACAATACTCCCGGCAATCCAAAGTTTACCTTCCTGCTGGCGCCAAAACAAAACCAGGAAGCAGGACAATTGAAAACGCGGCAATGGAGCCCGGAGATTCAGGTAATGCAGCGGAATTGTCGGTCAGCTCACAAAAAGAACAGCCACTTCAAAAAGTACTTTGGCTAATTGCATTGCTCGTTTTTACTTTAGAACGCATCATTTCTTACCGTCTTAAAAGCAGTATAAGCCATGGTTAAGCAGGGAGGCATATTTGGCATAACCAGGCTCCAAAAACAATGGACGGTCTTGTTGCTGTTCCAGGTTTTGATGTTAAGTCTGGGCTTAAGTCTTATTTCTGCTGCGTTATGGAGCTATCTGTTTGAGGGTTCTAACTGGATCTTCATGGCCTTTTTCCTGGTTTTCTTTGCAGTTCTAAGTTGGTTTAAGCCCTTTTGGAAGGTTAGTAACCTACAAATTTGCAGGTATCTGAATGAAAGATTCCCTGAATTGGAAGAAAGCACTGAACTCTTGCTCAAGCCAGCAACAGCATGCACAAGTCTGGAGCGCTTGCAACAAGATAAAATTAATCAGGTACTCATTCAAATGTCTGCGCCAAAACCGCCATTACAGAAATTATCCTGGGCAGGATTGGTGTTTCTTGTTGGTCTGGGGATGAGCCTGGGGATTTCCTTTTTGAAGCCAATTACAGACCTTCAGGCCAGCACTACTGCAAAAGAGAATATTGTGAGTGTCAAAGAGAAGATATTGCCGGAGATTGCGTCTTTTTCCCTAATGATCAAAGCCCCTGCTTATACTGGTGTTCCAGAAAGGAGTCAAACGCAGTTTGCCCTTCAAGCAGAAACCGGAGCCTTACTGAAATGGAACATTCAGACTTCAGTTCCGGTTAAGGTTTTGAAACTGATTTTCAATGATAAAGAAGTAGCGGTTTTAAAATCAAAGGATGGAGCAGGCACAGCCTGGGAATACCTTAAAACCATTCATAAATCCGGATTTTATCAGGTAGAACTGGATGGTAAAAAATCAGACCTTTATCTGATGAACGTGATACCGGATCTTCCAGCGGTCATTAGAATTACGCAGCCTAAGCCACATACCAGTATTGACTATGGACAAGTACAGCAGGTTCGTTTAAGCCTCTCCTTAACAGATGATTATGGTTTGAAATCTGCCTATGTTGCGGCTACCATGGCCAGTGGAAAAGGGGAAGGCGTTAGTTTTACCGAGCGGAAGCTGGATTTTAAGGAACAGTTCGACAACCGTAAATCAATGTCCTTAAACAAAACAATAGACTTGAAAGCTTTAGGCATGAAACCCGGAGATGAGCTTTATTTCTTTGTGAAAGCCTTTGATAACCTGGGTCAAATGAGCAGGTCGGATGTGTATTTTGTTTCCATCGTGGATACTGCGGAGTTGATGAGTATGGCTGGGATGACAAATGGAGTAAACCTGGTTCCGGAATATTTTAGAAGTCAGCGGCAGATCATTATGGATACGGAAAAACTACTGGCAGAAAAGAATACGATCACTGATGATGCTTTTAGAAATAGGAGTAATGACCTTGGTATGGATCAAAAGCTCTTGAGACTGCGTTATGGAAAATTCCTGGGCGAAGAGTCTGAAACAGAGATCGGAGCGGATCATGACCATAAGGAAGGAGAAAAGGACGATCATGATGGTCACGATACAGGGAAGGAAACACAAACTGCAGGTGGATTTGGGGATGTGAAAGCGATTATGGATAGTTATGCCCATAAGCATGACATTGCAGAGGATGCGACTTTTTTTGAGCCCGGGATAAAAGCCCAGTTAAAGGCCGTGTTGACTGAAATGTGGAAATCGGAATTACAACTGCGGACCTACAAAACGCGCGATGCTTTACCTTTTGAATACAAAGCCTTACGTTTACTGAAAGACCTTCAGCAAAAATCAAGAGCTTATGTGGCTAAAACTACTGTGAAAGTAACTCAAATTAAAGAAGAGAAACGCTTGTCAGGGGAATTGGATAAGATTGGTACACCCGTACAAAAAAGTGATTTTGAGCCTAAGGAGCAGGAACAAGTGTTGTTAAGGAAAGTGCTTTCTTTGTTAGAAGACAGAAAAGCGGCTGCCAGTGCCCACAAGCCCGCTCAATTTGGGGAGGAGGATCGCCAATTGCTAAAAGAAACGGAACGATACATGATCCTGGCAGCCTCAGATCAACCCGTACTGTTTTTGCCGGCTTTAACAGCGGGACGTAAATTGTTATCTCCTAAAGGGGGCAATGCAAAAGATATCGCCTTGGTTCAAAAGGCAATACTTAAAATATTGGGGCCAGTACAAACCAGCCCACAATTGCCAACCATTGCTCCGGCTTCTTCATTGAGTCAAAAGTATTTTAATCAACTTAAAAAAGCAGAACAATCAAATGGATTTTAAGTACCTGGCGATCGGAATTTGTGTGGCATTGGGAATTTTTCTGCTGGTCATGGAAACGCTTAGAAAGCGTAAGGCACATTTGTCCTGGAGATTGACTGCAATTGTGGTCTCGGTGGTTTGCTTTTATTTTTTGTTATATCCCCCGGTTTATACCACTGTAAAGCCAGGAGGAACTCAGGATTTTAATCTAATAACTGGAGCTGGACTTGTAGGAACTGGTGCAAATTCAAAGCAGGTTGCTACAACAGCTAAAGGTGCTTCTTTGGGAATTGATTCTTTAAATGGGTTGTCTTATACTTTAGATTATCAGGTTTTTATGAATCATAAAAAGGCTGGAGTTCGTTTTATTCCAGATCTGGAGTATTTCCTTAAATCAAATCCAGATCTGCAGCGGGTTCATATTTACGGCAATGGTTTGAGTAAGGATCAGCTGCGATTGCTCAAAGACAAACAACTTAGTTTTCGGCCAGGACCAGTTACAGATGGCTTGATCGCCCTGAATTGGAATGCCCAGGCGAAAGCCACTGAACCATTGATTTTGCAGGGAACCTATCAGCAGGCTGGCGGAGCATCAGTAAAGTTGATCTTGGAAGGATTGGGTGCAAATCAGGATTCGGTAACCATCAGCCAGGATGGTCAGCAACATTTCACTTTAAGGGCCAATCCACAGCAATCCGGTAAAGCAGTTTTTCATTTGATCGGCATTAAAGGAGACAGGCAGGAAAGTATCAAAGGAGAAAGTGCTAAGAATAACAGGGTAGCCGGTAAAGATACATTGTTCAAGGAACCTGTTCCCATAGAAATCAAGCCCTCCAAGCCAGTTAAAATCTTAATGTTGGCTGCTAATCCAGATTTTGAATATAAGTTTCTGAAGAATTGGTTCTTTGAGAAACAGTATCCTTTGATCTTTAGAACCCGGATCAGTAAAGATAAGTACAGCACAGATTTTCTGAATACGGATATTAAGGAGATCAATACCATCAGTGCTGGATTATTAAAGAAAATGGACTTATTGATCCTGGATGAAGCAGAATTAGCGCAACTTTCCGCTGCAGAGCTTTCCAATGTAAAGTCTGCGATGGAAGGAGGGCTGGGGCTGTTTGTCAGACTGAATGCTGTTCAATCTACCGCTAAATCTAGCATCGGCTTTGGGACTTTTGTTGCAGCTGAAGCATCAGCCTCCCTAAAGGATAAAACTTTAAGTGGTCGTTTCAGCAACAAAACGAGGGTATTCAGCGCGCTGCCAATGGAACAGCAGCTGTTTCTAAAACCTGGAAACAATGACTTGCCTGTATTTCAGGGTACACAGCTTCCTGCTGCGAAAATCCTGGTCAGCACCAGTATTTATGGCATGGGAAGGAAAACGGTTTCCACTTTACCGGCCACCTATCCCTGGTTATTGAATGGTTCCGCTGAGGATTACGCACAATTTTGGGCAGAAATGTTGCATCAAACCGCAAGGCAAACTCAAGCAACTCAAACTTGGTTGATGAGCCCTGCCTTTCCTAAAACAGGGGAAAGCTTAGCTATTTCCATTGCATTGCCGCAAGGAGGTACAGTTCCTCCATTTAAAGTGAGCAACCTATTGATGAGTCCTTTGCAAAACAGGGAACTTCCAACACAATGGCAGTTGAACACCTGGGCTGCCCATCCAGGCTGGAATACCCTTAGCGTTGGCGATGTTCAGGATTCTTTTTACGTCTATGAAACATCCGATTGGCAGCAGTTGTCTGCGGCTCAAAACCGACTCGCTACCAGTCAGTTTGTGAAAGATCATCCCATCCGTACTAAGGTTTTGGAAACAAGTATTTTATTAGAGAGAAAGTACTCCTTATGGTGGTTTTTTATTCCTTTATTACTTTCCCTCAGTTTTTTGTGGTATGAAACTAAAATGTTATAAAGGTTCTTGAATATTCCTTTTTTAAATTAGTTAAATTGGGAGTATTATTAACCTAACTAACTGAACCACTTGAAAAGAAAAGACTTTATCTACCTATCCGGACTGGGGATGGGGGCCTTGTTGCTTCCTGACCTTTCTGCTTTCGGAAATCCGATAGATCCCTCGCAAGCATTAGAGGGTGTAGATGTGAAAATTAAAAAGGAGCTCGCTGATGTGGCTTTAAATGCAGCAAAATCTAAAGGTGCCAGTTATGCGGATATTCGCATCGGCAGATACCTCAATCAATTTGTAGCGACCAGGGAGAAAAGAGTACAGGGCGTAGCCAATACGGAATCTTATGGGATTGGGGTACGTGTACTTGCGAATGGCTGCTGGGGATTTGCAGCCACGAATAACGTGACCAAGGAAGCGGTAGCCAAAGCTGCCGAACAAGCAGTGGCAGTAGCTAAAGCAAATGCCAAGATTCAAGGGGAACCGGTACAGCTTGCAGCACAGAAAGGCTTTGGTGAGGTAAGTTGGAAAACTCCTATAGAAATCAATGCGTTTGAAGTTCCGGTGAAGGATAAAGTTGACCTCTTGCTCAATGTGAACGATATCGCGATGCAAAATGGCGCCAGCTATGTGAACTCGGTGATCTTCGCTGTAAATGAGCAGAAATATTTTGCTTCTACCGATGGTTCTTACATTGATCAGGACATCCATCGCATCTATCCTTCATTTAATGTGACGAGAATCGACCGGGAATCTGGTAAGTTTCAAACCAGGTCTTCTTTAAGTTCTCCGATGGGGATAGGCTATGAGTACATGAATGCCCGTCCGGAGGATAAGGTTTCCGGTGTGGTTACCCGCTATAAAGGCAGGTATGACATGCTGGAAGATGTGAAATCTGCCGCGCTCAACGCTTCAGAAAAGGTGAAAGCCAAATCTGTGGAACCTGGAAAGTACGACTTGGTGCTGGATCCTTCGCATTTATGGTTAACTATTCATGAATCTGTAGGGCATCCCACAGAGTTGGATCGCGTACTCGGCTATGAAGCGAATTATGCGGGAACCAGCTTTCTGACGCTTGATAAATGGAAATCAAAGAAGTTTAAGTTTGGAAGTGATCATGTAAATGTGGTGGCGGATAAAACGCAGCCAGGTTCTTTGGGCGCTGTTGGCTATGACGATGAAGGCGTGAAATGTAAGAAATGGGACATCATCAAAGATGGTGTTTTAGTGAACTATCAGGCGATCCGCGATCAGGCACACATCATCGGACTAGATGAATCGCAAGGATGTTGTTATGCTCAGGGATGGGATGATGTACAGTTTCAGCGCATGCCAAATATCTCTTTAGAAGCCGGAAAACAGAAGTTAAGTGTGGATGATATGATCAAAAACGTAGAAAAAGGGATATATATCATCGGTAATGGCAGTTTTTCAATTGATCAGCAGCGTTATAATTTCCAGTTTGGCGGACAAACATTTTACGAAATCAAGAACGGAAAGATTGCTGGTATGCTCAATGATGTGGCCTACCAGTCCAACACACAAGAGTTCTGGAATTCCTGTTCTGCCATTTGCGACCAAAGTGATTACCGCCTCGGAGGTTCTTTTAACGATGGTAAAGGACAACCTTCGCAAAGCAGCGCGGTTTCTCATGGAAGTGCAACCACAAGATTTAATGGAGTTAATGTGATTAATACAGCAAGAAAGATTTAATTATGGCCATATTAAGTAAAGAAGAAGCCCAGGCAATACTAAAAAAGGTACTTAGCTATTCAAAAGCAGATTCCTGCGAATTAAGTTTAAGTGGATCTGATGGCGGAAATATCCGTTATGCGCGAAATGCAGTATCTACTGCCGGGCAAATTAGTGTGATGGATCTTGCGGTAAGCGCAACCTTTGGCAAGAAAACAGGAGTAGCAACGATCAATGAATTTGATGATGCCTCCTTGCAAAAAGTAGTAAAAAGAGCAGAAGAACTGGCGATGCTGGCACCGGAGAACCCCGAATTCATGCCTTTGTTAGGCCCACAGACCTTTCAGGAGTCAGCCACCTATAACGCAAAAACAGCTGCGATTACCCCAGATACCAGAGCAGAGATGGTAGGTAAGAGTCTTCAGGTCTCTAAAGCTGCAAACCTGGAAGCCGCAGGGTTTTTAGAAAATTCTACCCGTTTCAATGCCATTATGAATTCTAAAGGGCTTTTTGCCTATAATAAAGGTACTGATGTTTCCTTTTCGGTAACGGTGAGAAATCAGGCAGGAACAGGTTCTGGTTATATCGAGCAAGGTTTCAATGACCTGGATAAAATGGATACCCTAACGCTGAGTAAAATTGCCGCGTCCAAAGCAACAGGATCGGCAGGGGCGAAAGCCATTGAGCCTGGAAAATATACTGTAATTCTGGAACCACTCGCAGCAAGCGATATGCTGGGCAATATGTTCAGAGGCTTTGACGCACGTAGTGCTGATGAAGGTAGAAGTTTTATGAGTAAAAAAGGAGGGGGAACCCGATTGGGCGAACAGCTGTTTTCAGAAAATGTAAACATCTATTCTGATCCAATGAACCCGGAAATCCCTTCTTCCACTTGGACTGGCGATGGATTACCTGTGAAAAGAACCCAGTGGGTGAAAAATGGGGTAGTGAAGAACTTAGCTTATTCCAGATATTGGGCTGGACAGAAGGGCGTAGAACCGCTTCCTTTTAATAGAAGTATCGTTTTGGAAGGTGGTACTCAATCTTTGGAAGACCTGATCAAAAGCACGGAAAAGGGGATTTTGGTGACCAGGTTCTGGTACATCAGGTCGGTAGACCCACAAACATTATTGTTAACCGGATTAACCAGAGATGGTACTTTCTATATCGAAAACGGAGAAATCAAGTTTCCAGTGAAGAATTTTAGGTTCAATGAAAGTCCGGTGATCATGTTGAATAATGTAGAAGCATTAGGGAAACCGGTAAGAACAGGAAGCGGAATGATTCCACCAATGAAGATCAGGGATTTCACGTTTACCTCTCTGTCTGACGCAGTTTAATCACAATCAAATGAGTGTATTATTCAATAAATACACTCATTTGTTGATCACCTAAACACTGTTCCGTCAAGACAATTTTAAAATAAGCAGGCCTCTCCTGCTTGTCATGATTTTTCTGATCATAGCCAGCGCTAAAAGCCAAGATTCTTTGTAACTTTCTGTAGCGGATAACCGTCTGATCATTATTATTAAAAACCTAAACCACCTTACTTTGAAACGTAGAAATTTTATTTATTTAACGGGCATTGGAGCGACTGCGGCAATGCTTCCAGCCATTCCGGTGTGGGGAAATGAGATCTCCCAGGAAAGGTCACTCGAATACATCGATCCGGCAGCAAAAAAACTGCTTTCTGATGTTGCACTCAATGCGGCAAGGGCTAAAGGAGCCACTTATACAGATGTTCGTGTAGGCAGATACCTGAACCAATATGTGGTCACCAGAGAAGATAAAGTACAGAATATCGTCAATACAGAGTCTTATGGCGTTGGTATTCGTGTGATTGCTAACGGTTGCTGGGGCTTTGCGGCCACAGATCAGATGGACAAAGACAGCATTGCGAAAGCAGCAGAATTAGCAGTGTCGATCGCTAAAGAAAATGCAAGATTACAAAATGAACCGGTACAGTTAGCGCCTCAAAAGGGCTATGGCGAAGTGAGCTGGAAATCCCCGATTGAGAAGAACGCCTTTGAAGTGCCGATTAAAGAAAAGGTGGATCTGCTGTTGTCTGTTAATGATGCCGCCATGAAAGGTGGTGCCGATTATATCAATTCTATTCTTTTTATGGTGAATGAGCAAAAGTATTTTGCTTCTTCTGATGGTTCTTATATTGACCAGGATATTCACCGCATCTGGCCTACGTTTTTCATCACCAAGATCAATAAAGAGACTGGGAAATTTGAGACTAGAAATGCCTTAAGTGCACCTACAGGTAAAGGTTATGAGTATCTGGATGCCAGGCCTCAGGACAAAATAAAAACAGCTTCTGGTACGCTTTATAAAGGCCGGTATGATATGCTGGAAGATGCAAAGCAGGCGGCAACACAAGTCGGCGAAAAGCTAAAAGCGAAGTCGGTAGAACCGGGTAAATATGACCTGGTATTAGACCCTTCACACCTTTGGTTAACCATTCATGAATCCTGCGGACACCCTACGGAACTCGATCGCGTATTGGGTTATGAAGCGAATTTTGCAGGTACCAGCTTCCTGACTTTAGACAAATGGGAAAGCAAGAAATTCAAGTATGGCAGTAAGGAAGTGAACATTACCGCAGATAAAACAGAGCCGGGTTCTTTAGGGGCCGTAGGTTATGATGATGAAGGTGTAAAATGTGGTAAATGGGATGTGATTAAAGATGGTGTTTTGGTAAATTACCAGGCCATCAGAGATCAGGCACATATTGTTGGCCTGGACCATTCTCAGGGTTGTTGTTATGCCGATAATTGGAGCAGTGTACAGTTTCAGCGGATGGCAAACATATCCCTGCAACCGGGTAAAAAACCATTGTCCATCGCCGATCAGATTAAAAACGTAGAAAAGGGGATTTATATCATTGGTGATGGTTCGTTTTCTATTGACCAGCAGCGTTATAACTTCCAGTTTGGCGGACAATTATTTTATGAAATTAAAGGAGGCAAGATTGTTGGCATGCTGAAAGATGTGGCCTACCAGGCCAATACTCAGGAGTTCTGGAATTCTTGTTCCGCAGTTTGTGATCAAAGTGATTACCGTCTGGGAGGTTCCTTCTTTGATGGTAAGGGGCAGCCTATGCAAAGCAGTGCCGTGTCTCATGGATCTGCTACTGCACGTTTCAATGGAGTTAATGTGATCAATACAGCTAGAAAAATCGGATAGAAATCATGGCAATACTAACTAAAGAACAAGTAAAAGCACTTTTAACGAAGGTACTGAGCTACTCAAAAGCAGATGAATGTGAAGTAAACCTGGGTGGATCTGATTCAGGAAATATCCGATATGCGCGAAGTTCTGTATCTACCAGCGGTGGGTCGAGTACTCAAAGTCTGGTGGTGAGCTCCGCTTTTGGAAAGAAATTAGGTGTAGCCACCATCAATGAGTTTGATGATGCCTCCCTGGAAAAAGTAGTACGCAGAGCAGAAGAGCTGGCAAAATTGGCACCGGAAAATCCGGAGTTTATGTCCTTTTTAGGCCCTCAGGAGTATGGCCCGGATTCGCCTACTTTCTCTGAAATCACAGCCGCTGTAGGCCCAAAGGAAAGAGCTGATGCGGTTGCGGCCAGTCTGAATCAGGCAAAGCAAAACAAGCTGAATGCAGCAGGTTTCCTTTCTAATCAGGCGGGCTATGCTGCCATGATGAACAGTAAGGGCTTGTTTGCTTATAATAAAGCCACAGATGTAGCCTTCAACATCACCATTCGTACCGAAGATGGCAAGGGATCTGGTTATGCCACCAGGGGCTACAACGACTTTAGTAAGTTGGATACCAATACAGATACTGCAGTAGCGGCAAAAAAAGCCATGGCTTCTGTTACGGCTAAGGCCATAGAACCCGGGAAATATACGGTGATTTTGGAACCTACCGCAGTGGCAGTGATGTTGGAGAACCTGTTTTTCGACCTGGATGCCCGTACCGCAGATGAAGGCAGGAGCTCGATGAGCAAGCCCGGAGGAAAGACTAAAGTAGGAGAGCAACTGCTGGACGAACGTGTCAATGTATATTCAGATCCATGGAATCCAGAACTGCCCGGAGCAACCTGGTCTGGTGATGGCAGACCTCAAACGAAAGTCAACTGGATAGAGAAAGGGGTGGTTAAAAACCTTTACGCTTCCAGATATTGGGCACAAAAGACCGGTATTAAAGCACTTCCTTCTCCAGATGGCTTGATCATGATGGGCGGTAACAAATCCCTGGAAGAGTTGATTAAAGGAACAGAGAAAGGGATTTTGGTCACCAGATTATGGTATATACGTTCTGTAGATCCCCAAACATTATTATTAACAGGGCTCACCAGAGATGGTACTTTCTATATTGAGAACGGAGAGATCAAGTTTCCGGTAAAGAATTTCAGGTTTAATGAGAGTCCGATCATCATGCTCAATAACCTGGAAGAGATGGGTAAAACGGAAAGAACAGTGAGTGCAGAATCAAATTCAAACTATTTGCTTCCTCCATTGAAAATCAGAGATTTCACCTTCACGTCTTTATCTGACGCAGTTTAAATAAAAAAACAAAGGGCTGTCCGAATTGATTTCGGAACAGCCCTTCTTCATAGGTAGGGGGTATTTGTAGGGTATTGTCTTTATTGCTTATTTTCCCAGGTTATCATTATTGGATAACTCGGTTTGTGGAATAGGAATCAAGTAGTAAGGGCTATTGGGTACGAAATCCGTACTATTTGGGAACCTTAAAGTAGTGTGCTGTTTGGCAAATACTTCTTTACTACTACCATCTGGCGCAATGACAGTTACCTTTAAAGGTTGCCCATCAGGTCCCAATGCTGGTTTTCTGATGACCGAAGCCTGTGTTCTCAGGATATCCGAAAGGGAGAAACCTTCGCCCCAGAGTTCCTTTCTTCTTTCAATCAGGATCGTAGCGATTACTTCTTGTTCAGATTTGGTGCCCAGGTCAAATGGGGTCGCTTTTCTGGCAGCCAGCAATTCATTTAATGTTTCTGCTGCTTTAGTTAGGTTTCCTGTTCTTGCATAACCTTCTGCAGCAATTAATGTCATTTCTGCAGAACGCATCAGCACAATGTCTGCGGTTACATCCGGGCGGAATTTAAACTTCTGGTACCTTAAATAACCTTCTCTACTTGGTAATCCATCCCATAAAAACAGTTTTGCTCTGATGTCTGTGTCATCAAATAGTTTTTTGAAATTTGGATCGGCCATAAAGCTATAGTAATAAGAAGCAGAGCTGCTTACGTCCAGGTAATGGAAAGCGTAACTGGCGTTGCTTTGATCTGGCTGTTGACCTTGTCCCCAGATCCATTCGCTGTTTTTTAGCTCATTAAAGCCATTCGCATATTCCTCAGGAGCCATATACGTATAGTTCTTTTTCGCTGCTAAAGCATTTTCCCTGGCCAGATCCCATTTCCCCATATTCAGGTATGTTCTTGCTAAAAGACCATGAACAACATCAATATTGATCTTGTATTTGGTGGTGTTCGGACGGTTATAGTCTGGTAACAATTGCGCTGCCTGTGTTAAATCCGCAAGGATCACCTGATAGATTTCCTCCAGCGTAGCTTTTGGCTTTGCTACAGAACTTGGAACCGTTGGCGTGGTGTATAAAGGAACTGCTTTTGCCTGTGGATTCAACTGATAATTGAACTGGTAATAGGTAACCAGGTTCAAATAACTGTTAGCTCTTAAGGCCAAGGCCTGTCCTTTAATCCTTGCTTTTTTATCCGCAGAACCTGCTGAAGCATCGATCTTAGTGATGATGTTATTGGTATTGTCGATCACTTTATAAAGAATCGACCAGATTGCGCCCAAGCGGGTTTGGTTATTGGCGATGGTAAAGTTGTACGAATCCTTGTATCCATATTTGTTCTGAATGATGGCTACATCATTCCCCATGGCATCACTGTTTCTTAAAATGGTGGTATATCCTGGGTTGGCATAGGTGAAAAAGGTTTCGTGCATATAGGCCCATGTACCGTTCAGAACCGTCTCGATGTTGTCAACGTTCGCATACACCAGCGCTTCATCTACGGAGGAAGTAGGGCTGGTGGTTAGCTCTTTCTTGCAACCCAAAAATGGGAGCAATAGTGCTGTAACCGCGATGTAGGTGATATTTTTTATGTTCATTGTCGTAGAATTAAATTAGAAAGTAAGGTTTAAGCCAGCAGATAGCGTACGCATTGCCGGGTAACGG
The DNA here is from genome assembly GCF_014172405.1 of Pedobacter gandavensis. Lineage (GTDB taxonomy): Bacteria > Bacteroidota > Bacteroidia > Sphingobacteriales > Sphingobacteriaceae > Pedobacter > Pedobacter gandavensis. The sequence goes on from NZ_WNXC01000001.1 coordinate 540,053, forward strand.
TAATAGGTAGTTCCTTCAATGGTTTGTTCAGGATCCATTCCTTTATGACCGTAGAAAGTCAGCAGGTTTTCTCCGGTTATGGTGAATTTTAGGTTCACCAGACCCCATCTGTTTGCCAATGCTTTTGGCAGACTATAGCCGAGGGTTAGGTTTTTCAATCTGGCATAAGTACCGCTATAAAGGAAACGCGTAGATGGTTGTGTCCAACCTTTATCATCCGTTGTCAATTTAGGAACATTGGTATTAGGGTTTTCCGGCGTCCAGTGGTTCAGTATTTCTGTAGACCATGGGCGGCCAATTGCGTTACCTGTGTGCATTAAACCTACATAATCATTGTCAAGAATTTTACCACCAATGCTGTAGTTAAACAATGCAGAGATTTCAAATTCTTTGTAGTTGAAAGTATTGGAAATACCACCAGTCAGGTCGGGTAATGAGGTGCCTTGGTAATATTGCGTAGCTGCACTATAATCGTTTGTCGTGATTCTGGTACCTTTATCATCAGTGGTTTTATACCAAAGGGGATCGCCATTTGCCGGGTTTACACCTGCCCATTCTTTAAGGTAAAAGTCAGAGATTGTCCCACCTACACGCATAATTTTGGTTGTGGTTGGAATGTCTTTATTGCCAGGTAATTCCGTAATGGTATTTTTGTAATGGGTTGCATTTAGACTGATCGTCCACCTGAAATCTGTGGTGCGTACGGGAACGGCATTGATTTGAACCTCGATACCTTGGTTTTTCAAAGCGCCAATGTTTTCATCAATAGATCCGAATCCGAGTGATGGTGCGATTGGGCGACTAAATAACAGGTCTTTTGATCTTCTGTCAAAGTATTCAATTGTACCATTGATGCGGTCGTGGAAAATACCGAAGTCCAGCCCCACGTTTAGGTTTAAGTTAGATTCCCATTTTAGGTCTGGCGTTGCCAATCTTGAGGTTACTAAACCATTTTCTCCAAGGTTGCTTTTGATGCTATATAATCCTTTGTAAGCGTAGTATATACCGATATTGTCATTACCCTGTGCGCCATAACTGGTTCTTAGGGATAGGGTACTCAACCATGGTGTGTCTTTCAGGAAGGCTTCTTCTGATACTTTCCAGGAAGCGCCTAAGGACCAGAAAGTTCCCCATCTTTGTGCTGGAGAGAACCTTGATGTTCCGTCTGTTCTTAAAGAGGCAGAGAAAAGATATCTCTTTTTGTAATCATATTCTGCTCTTCCAAGGAAACTCAGCAAGGTATAATCAATGGAACTTCCACTAAAACCGGTTAGCTGTGCCGCAGCATCTGGCTCATATAAATCAGGAAGCACGAATCGCTGGCGGGAGCCGGAAATGACGCGGTAATTGTATTTGTAAAGCTCTTGTCCACCTAACACATTGAAGTGATGATCACCAATGGTCTTATCGTAAGTCGCGATGTTGTTCCAGGTCCAGGAGTAAGTTCTGCTGTTTGATTTAGAAACAGAACCACCGTTTTCTTTTCCATCACCCAATAAAGGGTTGGTATAGTAATGAGAATTGTAGTTCTGGAAATCTCCGCTATAGGTAGTTTTCAGTTTCAATTCAGGTAGGATAGTCGCTTCTAAGAAAGTTCTGGCAGACACATTGTCTTTCATGATTTCTGATTTATCCAGTCCAACTGTTGCCGGAAGGTTACTTCTTGGAATGGCCGAACTAGGTCGGTAAGCGCCAAAATCATAAATCTTTTGATTGTTATCATCCAGTTTAAACGAACCATCAGGATTGTGTTCGTAGATCGGGTAGAAGCTTGGAATGGCTCTGGAATATTGGATTACATTAGAAGTTTTACTGTCTTCCGAAGTTGGATAATCTTGTGTGCTGCTGGATGCAGAAAGATTCAATCCTGCCGTTAACCATTTTTTCGCCTGCGTAGTCAGGTTTATTCTTGTATTATAACGTTTAAATCCTGAGCCAAGGGCGATTCCTTGATCATTTAGGTAACCACCAGAGATGTAGTACTGGCTTTTTTCTCCGCCACCACTAAAACTCAGGTCTGCCTGCGTTCTTCTTGCGGTTTGTTCCGTTGCATCTCCCCAGTTGTCATCCCATAAAGCTTTTGCTCCAGGAACAATTTTTCCGTCTAATCCCACAGGATTAGGGAAATTGATTCCGTAAGGATTGATGCCTAAATCGCCGATTATCTGTCTGTTTGCAGCTTCTCCAGCCTGTTTATCGCTGAAGACAGGGTTAGAACTCAGTTGTTTGTTTTTTACTGCCAACCAATAATTTTCAAAATATTGATCGGTCGTTACCTGTTTGTAATCTTTCACTGAGCGGTCGGAAATTCCTTGTGAAATGCTGGCATTAATTTGTGTTTCATTATTCCTCTTACCAGATCTAGTGGTGATGATGATGACACCATTTGCACCTCTGGAGCCATATAAGGCACTTGATGCGGCGTCTTTTAGCACACTTACCGATTCAACATCGCTGGGATTAATGGAATTCAGGTCTCCTGAATAAGGATTGCCATCAACGACATATAGCGGTGAGCTGGAAGCGTTGATTGAACCAATACCGCGGATGCGGATGGTTGCAGCCGTTCCTGGTTGTCCACTGGAAGAAACTGCCTGAACACCGGGGGCCAGGCCTTGCAGTGCTTTCGTGATATTTGAGACTTGTCGGTTTTGCAGTTGCTCCCCATTAATGCGGGATACTGATCCGGTAATGTCTCTCTTTTTTGTGGTACCATAGGCCACCACTACAACCTCATCGAGGTCATTGGAAGCATCTGCAAGCGCTACTTTTAAATTGGCTCCTGCTTTTGCAACAAGCTCCTGACTGCTGAAGCCTAGAAAAGAAAAGATCAATGTTTCTTGTTCCTTCGGCAATTGAATACTGAAGTTTCCAGATTGATCGGTAGTGGTACCAATTTTCGAGCCTTTAATCAGTACGCTTACGCCAGGTAGGGGAAGTTGGGTTCCTTTTTCAATTACTTTACCGCTGACTTTATAAGGTTCCTGGGCATGTGCGAATTGAATGAAGAACAAAAGGAATAAAATAGATAATCTTGCTTTCATTTGAATATTTTTCGTTGATAATAGGATTTAGCTCCGCTGATTTCCAGATGAATAGGAATGGATCAGGGGGCAATAAAAAATGTTTTAGGCAGAAATTTTAGGTAATAGTCTTCCTGCACCGGGAACCGGTGTGTTAGGCAACATTAAAATATTTCTACAGAATTAGGCTGGGCAACAACACATTCGGCGTGTTGCTGGAATTTGGAGCATTAAGCAGGTGAAGGATTCAACCTGATGAAAAAATTGAAGTAGAATTTGATACATAACCGTGTCTTTACTTGAACATATAAACGTTTCGAGGGCAAAGGTAAGTAAAAACACTACTAAATCCCTAGACTTTAAGTAAATTATTTCAGGGGATTGTCATATTAGATCAGAGGAGCAGTTTGTGGAAGCATTTTATCGGTTGTGTTTCAGAATTTTAAATTTCCATAAGCTGTAAATGGTAGGGTGTGAAAAAACAGCATTTAAACATGTTTTGGGAGAAACCATCACGATTAAGCGTATGGACCATATTGTGAGTGGCGATCGGAGGTGTGCTTATCGGATTGCAAGAATTGAAGACTAGCTCCGGATCACCAGTTCAGTATCCAATACCCGGTTTTCGAATTCCGTTACCGGATATTTGCTTTCAATCAGCTTGATCAGCATTTCTGTAGCCAAACGTCCCATTTCATAAGCAGGCTGCCTAACAGAGTTTAGGGGAGAGTTAAATAGATCTAGTACATCTGAATTGCTAAAGCCAGAAATCGAGATTTCTTCAGGTACGGAGATGTTGAATTTCTTCATCACGGTAATGCAGCCAATGCTGAGGCGGTCGCCGGCAACGAAAATAGCATCAGGTTTATCCTTTAAGGACATGAGTTCCTGGATGGCCTGTTCAGTTTCTTCAGGGAACATGCCACCATGTGGGCAGTATTTAATATATTCCTCCTGAACCGGAATTCCATATTTTTGTAAGGCAGCGGTATATCCCGCCAGGCGTTCGATACTGATCGAAAGGTGGTTTGAACTGGTTAGGTGTGCAATTTTCCTACGGCCTGATTCCAACAACTGGATGGTTGCATCATAGGCACCTTGTTCATTATTGGCACTGATCTTATGCGTTTCAATATCTTTCGCTACCCGGTCGAAAAAGACCATTGGTAAGCCTCGGTCATGTAAAAGGCTCAAATGGGAAGTGTCACTGGTTTCTGCAGATAGCGAAACCAATAACCCGTCTACGCCTCTGGATGCCAAATGCTGGATGTTTATCTTTTCCCTTTCATAAGATTCATGGGTTTGCGTGATGATGACATGATAACCTCTGTCGTACGCAATAGATTCAATTCCTCCAATGGCCTGAGAAAAGTAATGGTTGGCTACTTCACTCACTAAAACTCCAATAGATTTAGTCCGTCTTTCTTTTAAGCTTAACGCAATAGGATTCGGGCGGTAGTTGATCTTTTGTGCATATTCTAATACTATTTTTTTTGTTTCTGAACTGATCTCGTGGGTATCTCTTAAAGCTCTGGAAACGGTTGAGGTAGATAGGCCTAAGGCCTTCGCTATGTCTTTTAAAGTAGTAGGTTCGAACATGAAAAAGAGGGAATTGTTAATACTTGGTCTTATTAGGGCAATATAAGGATTTTCCTCCTAATTAAAAGTATCTGATTTTCAGTACGGCAACGTTGTCGGGAACGATTGCGCAAATTTATCTGGCGCTATTGGATTCCTTTATTAAAAAAACAATGTAGAATTGTTAATGGAAGACTGAGCATTTTCCATACTAACCAAAATAAACCAAAACTCCCTGATCCCAAAAGGGGAGTATTAACCAAACCGAGTATGAAAAAAAATTTACTACTGTTTGTATTGTTGGCTATTGTAGTTTTCCGGGCGGAAGCACAGAAAATTCGCCAGGTAACAGGCAAGGTGACCGACAAAACAAGCAAGGAATCGATTCCTGGCGTGAGTGTTTCTATCAAGGGTACTGCCATCGTGGTGAGTACAGACGAGAAAGGCCAGTTTAAGATTTCCGTTCCTGATCAGGGAGAAACCGTTTTAATTGCCAGATATATCGGCTATGTGCCCCAGGAAATTCCGGTAGGCAAACAATCAAAGATTAATTTTATTTTAGAGGAAGATGTTGCTCAACTGAACGAGGTGATGATCAATATTGGTTATGGCGCGGTCAGAAAAGAAATGCTGACCGGTTCGGTGTCGGTATTGTCTGGCAAAGATGTCGCTGATTTTCCGGTTGGAACCCTGGCACAAGCGCTAGCGGGTAAGATGGCTGGTTTATCGGTAACTACACCTGAAGGTAATCCGGGAGCAGACATTCAAATCAAAGTTCGTGGTGGAAGTTCGCTTACCGGCGACAATTCACCTTTATATATAGTAGATGGAATTCCGGTAGACAATGCACTTTCTATTTTATCTCCTGGGGAGATTGAATCCATCAACTTATTAAAAGATGTGGCTTCCACTGCTATTTATGGTTCCAGAGGATCAAATGGGGTAATGATCATTACCACAAAGGCAGGGAAACCGGGGAAAACCATGGTTTCTTTTGATGTATTTGGAGGCGTTCGCCAGATTGTGAACAAACTGGATGTTATGGGGCCTTATGATTTTGTGAAGTATCAATACGAATTGTACAATAACAATACTTCTCAACAGGTGAAGGATGATTTTACCAAGGCCTATGGAACGTTTGAAGATTTGGATATCTATAAGAACCTGGCAAAGGTAGATTGGCAAGACAAAGTTTTTGGTCGCCAGGCTTGGTCAGGTACTCAGATTTTAAATATTTCCGGAGGAAGTGATAAAACGACGTTTAATTTCTCCCTGAACAATACCAAAGAAGACGGGATTATGTTGGAATCTGCTTATAAAAGAACATTCGCTTCTTTCCGTTTTGACCATAAGATTTCTGATCAATTACGCTTTGGATTGAATGCAAGATATAGTCGCCAACGCGTGGATGGTGTAGGAACGAGTAATACCCAATCACAAAGTGCCAACCGTTTAAGAAATGCAGTGCGTTACCAACCTTATTTGGGTGGTGGTGATTCCGGAGATTTGTTTGATGCTGACTATCAGGCAACGAACTTAACCAATCCGATTAGTTTAGCACACAATGAATTGAAATATGATTACCGCAATGATTTGATCACCAGTGCTTATGCCAGTTATCAGATTTTAAGAAACCTGACCTTAAAAAGTACCATCGGTTTGAATTATAACGACCGTCATGTGGATACTTTTAATGGTTTGCTGACGAATATCGCCAGAAACAATGCGAACAGACCTGCGATTCAGTTGGAGAATTCTTATACTACGACTTTCATCAACACCAATACCTTAAATTACAAACCGAGTCTTGGTGCAGATCATAGCCTGGATCTCTTAGTGGGACAAGAGTTGCGTAATGACGATGTCAATTCTGATAACATGAGCATCAAATGGTTCCCTGCAAATATTACACCTGATGAGGCATTCTCTAACATTCAAAAAACAGATTTGCCAAATGGTGCGGTTCAGGATAAACCAACATCTTTAGTTAGTGGCATCAGGAATCTTTCTGTTTTTGCCCGAGCTGCTTATTCTTACAAAGGGAAATACCTGGCTACTTTCAATTTTAGAAGGGATGGTATCTCTGTATTTGCTGCCGGTAATCGCTATGGTAATTTTCCATCCGGACAGATTGCATGGCGTACTTCTGAAGAAGAATTCTTCAAGAAAGCCAATATCAAATGGTTAAACAGTTTGAAATTTAGATTGAGTTATGGTGCTGCTGGAAATAGCAGAATCGGACAGGATTTGTTTAGAACCATATTCCTGGCAAATTCTACCGCAGGTGGCTACGCAGCAAATGATGCTGCAGTGAGTACCGGGTTGATTTCTACGAAACTGGCCAATCCAAACATCAAATGGGAAACGAATCTTTCTACCAACTTAGGTCTGGATCTGGAACTGTTTGATAGCCGTTTAACAGCAACAGTTGACCTTTATGACAATAAAACGAAGGATCTGTTGTTGGATGCGAATATCTCTCCGATTTCAGGATACAATACACAAATACAAAATGTAGGGAAAACACAAAATAGAGGTATTGAGTTACAATTGGGTTTCCTGGCAGTGAAAAGTAAAAACTTTAGTTATAACACCAGCTTTAACATTTCTTTCAATCAGAATAAGATCCTTGAATTACAATCTGGGGTAAACTCTTACCTGACCCAGTCTGGATGGGTAAATAGTCTTGCCGATGTGAAGGTAGAAGTAGGGAAGCCTGTAGGGCAATTCTATGGATACATTTCTGATGGCAGGTACACTGTAAATGATTTCAACTATGTACAAAATGCGGGTACTGGTGTATACAGCTATACTTTAAAGTCGGATGTTCCCAACAGCAAATCTTTAATTGGGAATAGGGAGCCACAGCCTGGAGATATGAAACTTAAAAAGCTATCTTCTTCGGAAAGCATGGTGATTACTGAAGACGATCGTACCGTATTGGGCAATGCACAACCAAAATTTATCGGTGGATTTAACAACCAGTTTACCTATAAGAATTTTGACATGACTGTATTCGTTAACTTTTCTGTGGGGAACAAAGTGTACAATGCAAACCGTTTAGAGTTTACTTCACAATACAATGTGAAAGACAATAATTTGTTGGAGATCATGACGCAACGTTGGCAGAATTTTGATGCGAATGGGGTTAAAGTTACCGATCCGGTTGCCTTAGCAGCAATGAATGAGAACACTACTTATTGGACACCTACACCAGGAAATTATGCCTTAACTTCTTTTGCTATTGAAGATGGCTCTTTCCTTCGCATCAGCAACGTGACCTTGGGTTATACGCTTCCTGCGCAATTAATGAAACGTACCGGATTTATTTCCAGACTTCGCGTGTATGGCACGGTCAATAATCTGTTGACGATTACGGGTTATTCAGGATATGATCCGGAAGCGAATACCCGCAGAAGTAACCCACTAACACCAGGGATCGATTACGCAGCTTATCCGCGTAGCAGATATATCCTTGCAGGTCTTAACCTTGTTTTTTAATCATTCAGCTAGAAAAGAAATGAAAACGAAAATATTATCGGCTGCCATCATGGCCTTTGCGATGAGCACCTTAAGCATACTTCCTTCCTGTAAAAAAGCGTTGGAATTTGAATCTCCTTCTGTTTCTTCACCTACAACAGTTTTTGAAAGTACGGTGTATACAAACTCTGCCCTGATCGGGGTGTACAATAGACTTTGTGGCGATGACGGTTATGGTAACCGATTGGCAACCATATTAAATCTGACTGCCGATGATTTCAAAACTTCGGGTAGCTATAGTTCCTCTGACCGTAGAGGGGTGAGTATGTATGGGGCAAGTTCAGACAATACAGAGCTGACCAAACCTTTTGCACAATTATTTGCTGGGGTAGAACGCGCCAATATTTGTATTAAATACATCCCATTGTCGAAATTATACACGAGTGGTACTGCGTCGCAGAAAGAGGAAATGGGCAGGTACCTCGGGGAAGCATTGGCCTTGAGGGCGCAATTTTACCATGAATTGATCCGCAATTGGGGAGATGTTCCGGGAACTTTTGTTCCGGGGTCCGATGCGCCTACTTTGAATTTTAGCAATAGCAACCGTGATGAAACTTATGATCAGTTATTGAAAGACCTGGAGCTGGCACAAACTTTAGTGCCATGGAGATCTAAAATCAGTGACTATGGTAGCTTCCGCTTTACTAAAGGAGCAATAAAAGGGTTAAGGGCGAGGATTGCTTTAGCCAGAGGTGGATATGCCTTGCGTACGGATACCCGTAAAATGGAAAGAAGAGCAGATTATTTAACCTATTATCAGATTGCAGCAAAAGAATGTGCAGAGGTGATTGCTGAAGCAGGGGAACATGATTTAAATCCAAGTTATGAAAACGTGTTTAAGACTTTACATGGCACACGTGCGGATGATAAATTTGAACTGATGATGGAGGTTGGTGCTTTTGGTGCCAATGCTTCTACAGATAGTAAATTGGGTTATTATAATGGCTTAAGGTATTCCGCGAAATCTACTTTCGGGGCAGGTGGAGGTGGTATGAATGCCATTGCTACTTATTTTTATGAGTTTGATCCTGCTAAGGATTGCCGTAGAGATGTGACCATTGGCGTTTATGAAATCAATGATAACTCTAAAAAGATACTGAATACCGCAAATACCATGACCGATGCCAAGTTTAGAAAGGCATGGACGGCTTTTAACAATTCTTCTACCTCTCAGAACTTCGCTATCAATTGGCCTATTTTACGTTTTGCAGATGTGTTGCTCATGTTTGCTGAAGCGGAGAATGAAGTTAAGGGTGGGCCAACTGCTGAGGCGAAAAATGCTTTAGAAAGAGTGCGTAAGCGTGCTTATCTGGGTTTTGAAAATGATATCCCTGCGACACCATTAGATAAAGCAGGATTCTTTGAAGCGATTGTAAAGGAACGCTTGTTGGAGTTTGGTGGAGAAGGAATTCGTAAATACGACTTGATCCGCTGGAATCTGATCGCGACTAAGTTTATCGAAACACGTGCGAAATTGAGGGATTTTATGAGTGGACAAGGGGCCTATGCGAACGTACCGCTTTATATCTACGTGAAAGAAAACAACTACCTGAAAGGTAGTAGCGTTGCGGAAGTGGCTAACCTTGATTTATATGGTGGTACCCCAAACGCAGTTTTTTACACCAAAGGATTGGAAAGTTCTACGGCGCCTGCAGGGTATACGGTGAAGGCCTGGCGTATGGCGGTTAATGATGATCCTGTTTCCGGCTCTATCTCCGGGACTTCGAATGGATTCGCTACTTATTTTAAAGCGAATGAAAGAGAGCTGTTGCCTTATCCAAAAACAGTACTCATCGAAACAACGAATATGGTTCAAAATAATGGTTATTAAGTATATACAGTTATGAAAAGAAATCTATTAACGATCGCTTGCCATTGTTTTTTATTTGCAAGTTTAGCGTTGTTCATCTCTTCCTGCAAAAAGGAGGAAGTACAAACAGAAGCACCAAGAATATTTAAGCCTTCAGCAGTAAAGGTAGTTGCCTCAGAAAGCTCAGCATGGTTAAGCTGGAAGGCGCCTTTGTTTACTGGGGAGAATCAATATAGCTATACCGTGGAGTTTTCTACAGACTCTTTGTTTTCTACCACAGTTTTTTCCGGTAAAACGGATTCTACCGGATTTACAGTAAAAGAGGGAGAGTTGAAATTAAGGCTCAAGTATTTTGCCAGGGTGAAAGCCAATGCAACAGCGACACAGCCGGAGTCTAAATATTTGTTGAGTAGCGGTTTTAAGATTGTCGGCAAGCAATTGTTTAGGGCAAATAAAACGGTCATCAGAGAAAATAGTGTCGACTTCTCCTTTTTCGAACTTGCAGCCGGTTCTAAAATTGTCATTACTCCAGAAACTGGTGATGCGATTACCATCAACCTAAGTGCAGAAGAGCTTGCAAAAAGAGCAATGACCATTCCTGGTCTTAGTCCGAGCATGAAATATACTGCAGAGTTGTTTTCAGGAAGCAGTAGTAGTGGTTATTTGACTTTTACAACCACAGCTGCGATTGTTTACAACATCAAGATTACGCCAGCTGATAATTTAGCGAATACCATTGCCAATGCAGCAAATAATGCGGTTATTGGTCTGGAAGATGGTACCTATGAACTACCGGCACTGGTGGGGCTTGCAGGTAAAATGATTACCTTAAGATCCGTGAATGGGAATCCGGAAAAGGTAAAAGTAAATTTGAAAGGTTTTACCTTCCTGGGTACAGGATCCGGTTTAGCGGTATCGGGTATTAATTTCGATGGAACAGCTTACGCTGCTGCGTATTTCTGCGATATGTTAAGTTCTGGTACAGTTGCTGCCAACTTCAAAACTTTTCATGCAGAAAATTCCTGGATTCATGGCTTCACCACAGCTGTACTCCGTGCGGATCGTAGTGCTTTGTTCAGTCTGGACGAAATGGTGGTTAATAAATGTCTGATCTATGAGTTCGCAGGGGCTAACTATTATCTATTCCACTTAGATAAACTGGCTTTTAAATCTTTAAAAATTACGAATAGCACCATTTATAACAGTGCTCCGGGATTAGTAAGTTGTAAAACTACCATGCCTGGTACACCTGCTGAAGTGAGCGTCAATGCGTGTACCATCAATAATATCGGTTATGGTAGCATGCTTTTATTGATTAATGCTGTGGCAAATCCGATCACTTTCAGTGTGAAAAACTCTATTATTGCGAATGCTCCGCGCGCTGGCTCAGTAGTTGGACTGATTGCGGGTACTTCGAGCAGTTTTACCACAACCTTTGAAAACAACAATACTTTTAACCTGAAAACGACCAGTACCAACGGAACCGAACTGCCTTTGCCTGCAACGGCTAAACAAGGACAAACTGTAGATCCGGGATGGAATGCCAGTACCACACAATTCATACTGCCAACAGGATCAATTTTGTTGAAAAGCAGTACCGAAGGTGAGGCTTTGGGTGATCCAAGATGGACGTTTTAAGTAAAAGATGGTTTTAAAATTAAATAATGAGAAAATATAGCTGGATACTTGCTTTGGTAGGCATGATATGGATGTCATTCATTTCAAGCCCGCAAAAATTAACCATATATCTGATCGGGGATTCAACGCTTGCTGCTAAATCAGCAAGCGCTTTCCCCGAGACAGGCTGGGGAATGCCTTTTGCTAACTTTTTTAGCAAAAAGGTTCTGGTAGATAACCGCGCAAAGAATGGCAGGAGCACCAAGACTTTTATTTCTGAAAATTTATGGGCTCCAGTGGTCTCCGGACTTCATAAAGGCGATTATGTACTGATTCAATTTGGTCATAATGATGAGGTGAAAACCAAAGCAAGTTATACTCCGGAGGAAGATTATGTAAAGAACCTGATGAAATTTATCCAGGAAAGTCGGGAGAAAGGGGCAATCCCGATTTTGATTACACCGGTAGCCAGGAGAAGTTTCGATACTTCCGGAAAAGTTAAGGAAACACATCTGATATATGCGAATCTGGTGCGGGAATTGGCCAAATCAGCCTCGGTACCTTTGATAGATCTGGATAAGAAAAGCCAGGAGTTATTACAACAATATGGAGCTGAACAATCAAAATTGTTGTTCAATCATTTAGAACCAGGAGAACATCCAAATTATCCGGAAGGAAAAAAAGACGATACCCATTTTAATGAACTTGGGGCTAGAGAAATGGCCCAACTGGTTTTAAAAGAGATGAGGACTTTGAATTTACCTGATTTGTCAAGGCATGGGAATTTGATGTTGGAGAAAGGGAAGAATTTTAAATAAAAAAGAATGCAAATCACTCGATTTACAAGGTTAAAAATAGCTGCTGTTGGGCTGTTGTGTGTCTGTACTGCTTTTATAAGCGAGCAAAAACCAATAAAGGTCTGGATGATTGGTGATTCGACCATGTGTAATTATGAAAGTTCCAAAGCACCATTAACAGGCTGGGGAATGCCTTTCGCTGGTTTCTTTACTGCAGAAGTACAGCTGAATAACCGGGCAAAAGGTGGAAGAAGCACCAGAACGTTTATTTCAGAAAACCGTTGGGGAAATGTCGCAGATAGTCTTAGTAAAGGAGATTATGTGTTGATTCAGTTTGGTCATAATGATGAAGCTAAAGAAGAAAAGTATAAAGAGCGGTATACATCGGTGCCAGATTATGAGGTAAACCTCGCGAGATTTATAAAGGAAAGCAGAGCGAAAAATGCGGTTCCTATTTTGATTACCCCAGTATCGCGGATGAGTTTCGACAAAGATGGACATGCAAAGGAAACACATGCGGAATACAGGGCTGCGGTATATGAAGTCGCGAAGAGGTATGACGTGCCTTTGATTGACCTAGATAGAGACAGCAGGGCGATGTATGAAAAGATGGGCCCCATGGCCACTAAAAAATTGTTTATGCAACTGGAACCCGGTGTTCATCCAAATTATCCGGAGGGAAAAAAAGACAATACGCATTTCACTGAATTTGGTGCCAGAAAAATAGCACAGCTTGTACTTTCTGAAATGAAACAACAACAATTGGAATTGTGTAAGTACGTGGTACAACCTAAAGCCCTAAAAAAATGAGAATAATATTATGGTTTGCGGTGTTCAGTTTCTTAGGAATTGGACCTTTGCAAGCAAAGGATAAAATGAAGGCACAGGATAAAAGGCTTGTGGTTGCCCAGGATGGAAGCGGTGATTTTAAAACTGTTCAGGAGGCCATCAATGCGGTTCCTGATTTTAGAAAAGTGACCACCACCATTTTCATTAAAAACGGGCGCTATAAAGAGAAGCTAAACTTATCGGCCTCTAAAAAAATGGTGACCTTAATTGGAGAAGATGTAGCGAAAACCATTTTGTACTACGACGATTACGCGCAAAAGAAAAACCGGTTTGGGGAAGAAATGGGAACTTCCGGATCTTCAGGTTTTTACATTTATGGAGATGATTTTACCGCTAAGAATATCACATTTGAAAATACTGCCGGGCCAGTTGGACAGGCGGTCGCATTGTGGGTAGCTGGCGATAAAGCCAGCTTTTTAAACTGTAGAATGTTGGGTTTCCAGGATACGCTCTATACGTATGGGCCAGAGAGTAAACAGTATTTTTATCGTTGCTTCATCAGTGGAACAGTTGATTTTATCTTCGGATCTGCTACTGCAGTTTTCGAAGATTGCGAACTGTTTTGTAAGCAGCCCGGTTTTTTGACGGCTTCTTCGGCACCAGATTCCGTAAAACATGGTTATGTATTTTTGAACTGCAAAGTTACGGGAACTGCAGCTGCGCAATCTGTGTATCTGGGTAGACCATGGCGTCCTTATGCACAAGCAGTTTTTCTAAATTGTGACCTTGGCGCTATGATTAAAGCAGAGGGTTGGAATAATTGGGGTAAAACCAGCAATGAACAAACTGCTTTTTATGCGGAATATAAGAATAAAGGAGCAGGAAGTTCAACAGAAAAACGCGTGAGTTGGTCTAAGCAATTAAACGATCAGGAAGCATCGGAGTATACAGTAGAAAAGATATTTAAAGGATGGGTACCAGTAAAAAGTTAATACTATGCCTAATATTGTTCGGTCTGGGCATGCGAACAATGGCCCAAAATACAGCACCTGATTCTTTTACGGTAAGCAAGGATGGAAAAGGTGATTTTGAAACGATACAAGCTGCAATTAATGCAGTTCGCGATTTTTCCCTTCAAGTGGTCACTATCCGTATTAAAAAGGGCGTTTACAAAGAGAAAATAGTAGTGCCTTCCTGGAAGACAAAAGTCTTTCTTCTCGGGGAAGACCCACAGTTTACGGTGATCTCCAACGGGGACTATTCAGGTAAAGCAGGCTTCAATACCTATAATTCTTATACGATGCTGGTGCAGGGGAATGATTTCAGGGCTGAAAACCTAACCATTGAAAATGATGCCGGGCCAGTTGGACAAGCAGTTGCACTTCATGCCGAAGGAGACCGGTTGATGTTTAAGAATTGCCGGTTTTTGGGGAATCAGGATACGCTTTTTCCTGCGGTGGATACCAGTAGACAGTATTACTTAGACTGTTATATTGAAGGAACTACAGATTTTATCTTCGGGGCTGCTACTGTCGTTTTTGAACGTTGCCATATCCACAGCAAGAAGAATTCTTACATCACTGCGGCCTCCACTACTGCTGCACAGCGTTTTGGTTTTGTTTTCAAGGACTGTAAGCTGACAGCGGCACCGGGTATAGAAAAAGTATACCTGGGCAGGCCATGGCGTCCTTATGCCAATACGGTATTTATAAACACGGATATGGATGCACATATTTTGCCTGCGGGCTGGCGTGCATGGAATGAAAACGACAACCATAAGACGAGTTTTTATGCGGAGTACGCCTCGAAAGGTCCAGGTGGGCTAAAAGAAGCCAGGATTCCCTGGTCAAATCAATTGTCAAAGAAAGAAGTTAAAGCTTATACATTAATGAACATATTTTCAGGAACAAGTTTATGGAAGCCGGAACAGTAGTTAAAAAAACAGGGAATATGCCTAGCCATTTGTGCTGGGGTAGTTTATGGTTGGGCAGTGTTTTGTTTTGTCCAGCACCTTTACAGGCGCAGACCTCACCAAGGTATGCAAAAGAAAAGCCTACAGTGAGTAGCAGCACAATTAGTAAAGTTTGGGTAGCTGATCTGGGTAATGGGACTTATAAAAACCCGGTTTTGAATGCCGATTATTCTGATCCGGATGCCATTCGGGTGGGTGATGATTTTTACATGATTGCTTCCAGCTTTGATGGTGTTCCAGGGATTCCAATTCTACATTCCAAAGATCTCGTGAACTGGAGGATTATTAACCATGCTTTAACCCGACAAATTCCTGAAGCTCATTTTTCTAAAACCCAACATGGCAATGGGGTTTGGGCACCAGCAATTCGCTTTCATAAAGGAGAGTTTTATATTTATTACCCGGATCCGGATTTCGGAATCTATTTAATTAAAGCAAAAGATCCAGTCGGAAAATGGTCTGCGCCAGTCTTGGTCGCAGCAGGGAAAGGTCTGATAGACCCTTGTCCGCTTTGGGATGAGGATGGGAAAGTTTATTTAGCTTATGCTTATGCCGGCAGTAGAGCCGGAATTAAAAGTGTGCTGGCGGTTAAACAGCTCAATGAAGCGGGAGATCAAGCCATAGACCAGGGGCAGCTCGTTTATGATGGTCATGAGGACGATCCGACGATTGAAGGGCCAAAATTTTATAAACGTAACGGTTATTATTACCTGTTTGCTCCGGCGGGTGGTGTATCCACTGGATGGCAACTCGTGCTGCGTTCAAAAAACATCTATGGCCCATATGAAAGAAAAGTCGTGATGGATCAAGGGAAATCCCCAATAAACGGACCTCACCAGGGGGCATGGGTTGATACACCAGGTGGAGAAGATTGGTTCCTTCATTTTCAGGATAAAGGCCCTTATGGTCGTGTGGTACATTTACAGCCGATGAAATGGCTGAAAGATTGGCCCGTGATTGGGCTGGATGCTGAAGGAAAAGGAATCGGAACCCCAGTCATACAATATAAAAAACCGGCTGTAGCTAAGATTTACCCCATCAATACACCTGCAGAAAGCGATGAGTTTAATGATCATAGGATGGGCCTTCAATGGCAATGGCAAGCCAATCCTGAAGCCACATGGGCGATCATGAACCCTGGAAAAGGTAATTTGCGGCTTTTCACACAATCCGCTCCCGAAGACATGAATAGTTATTGGGAAGTACCTAACCTGCTTTTGCAAAAGTTTCCTGCGGAGGAGTTCATGGCCACTGCTAAAATGAAATTCAGTCCAAATTTAAAGTTGGAGGAAGAAAAAGCTGGGTTGATTGTTATGGGTAGAAGTTATGCGAATCTTGCTTTGAGAAGTAAAAACGGTCAGGTTTCTTTGGTATACAGCACCTGTGTTGGGGCCGCTAAAGGTAAAAAGGAGCAAGAAATTAGCCTCACAGACTGGAAAGAGATAAAACAAAATGGAACTCATGCGCAGCCAGAGGAAGTCTATTTGCGCGTTAAAGTAGGCAAAGGGGCAGTTTGTACTTTTAGCTACAGCGTAGATGGCTTGAATTTCAAATCTCTTCCAGAAACGTTTCAGGCAGAAGAAGGCCAATGGATCGGGGCAAAAATGGGCCTTTTTGCAGTTAAAAAGGGGAAAAGCAACGATTCCGGTTATGCAGATTTTGATTGGTTCCGAGTGGAACCGGTTCATTTTTAAAGCCCTTACGGGAACGATTGCGCAGTTATTTTGAGCGCTTTTGTTTTATTCTCTCCCAAAACTATGTAGAATTGTGAAGCAGCTGGAAACAGTTGAACCAAATAGATTACGATACCTAAACCAACCTTGTATGAACAAGATTAACCCTATGCTGTGGTCTTTGTCCTTTGCTCTTTTGTTATGGAACCCTTCGGTTTCCAATGCACAAGGATCAAACAAAGCGCAACAGTATTCATTTGATAACTTACCGACAGTAAAAGGAACGGCTTTTAAAAAAGATACGATTAATATTCTGAGTTATGGCGCCAAAAATGACGGCATCACTTTAAATACAAAAAGCATCAATGCTGCGATTCAAGCTATGAGCAAAAAAGGCGGGGGTGTTGTGGTTATCCCGGCTGGTTTATGGTTAACGGGCCCTGTGGAGTTGAAAAGCAATGTAAATCTGCATTTGCAAAAGAATTCTCTGTTGCAGTTTAGCAAGGATTTTAAACAATATGAATTGGTGAAGGGAAACTGGGAAGGGTTCCCACAGATGCGTAACCAGTCTCCAATCTGGGCAAACCAGGAAGTAAACATCGCGATTACTGGTTTTGGAATTATCGATGGTGGTGGTGATGCCTGGAGAATGGTGAAAAGAGATAAATTAACCGAAAGCCAATGGAAGAAATTACTCGCTTCAGGTGGGATCGTATCTGAGGATAAGAAAATCTGGTATCCTTCAGCCTTGACTATGAAAGGATCAAAAATGAAGGATGCAGGGAAAATTAGCCCGGAAAAAACGCCAGAATTCTATGAAAGCATTAAGGATTTTTTACGTCCGAATTTAATGGTGCTGAATCGTTGTAAACAGATTTTATTAGAAGGGGTAACCTTTCAGAACTCTCCAGCCTGGAACTTACATCCATTAATGAGTGAAGATCTGATAGTAAGGAATGTATACGTTAAAAATCCATGGTATGCGCAGAATGGCGATGGAATAGACATTGAATCCTGTAAAAACGTGTTGATTGAAGGAAGTACCTTCGATGTTGGTGATGATGGAATTTGTATTAAATCTGGTCGCGATGCTGCGGGAAGGGAACGCGGAATGCCAACCGAAAATGTGGTCATTAGAAATAGTACCGTTTACCATGCTCATGGTGGTTTTGTGATTGGCAGCGAAATGTCTGGTGGAGCAAAAAATATTTTCATTTCTGATTGCACTTTCATTGGAACAGACATCGGCTTACGCTTTAAAACGACCAGAGGAAGGGGTGGTGTGGTAGAAAATATCTATGCTAAGAACATCAATATGAAAGACATTGCTGGCGAAGCAATTCTTTTTGACATGTACTATGCTGCGGTTGACCCGGTTCCTTTAACAGGAGAGCAGCGTTTGGCGCCTAAAGTAGAATTATTACCTGTAACCGAGGAGACGCCGATATTCAGAAAGTTTTACATCCAGAATATCGTTTGTGATGGTGCTTCCAAGGCGGTATTTATACGGGGATTGCCTGAAATGAGTATTAGTGATATTTATCTGGATAATTTGGTGATTAAAGCCGATGAAGGGGTCGATATTCAGGAAGCTAAAAATATTCATTTGACGAATGCTCACCTGGACATTCCTGGTGCAAAGCCTTTGCTGTATATACAAAACGGAAAATCAATCAATTTTAAAAACATAGACTATACCAATGCTGAACTGCTGCTGCGGGTTTCCGGAGCAGAAAATAAAGACCTGAAAATCTCAGATACCGGAACTACTAAGGCGAAAGTGCTGTCAGAATTTACGCATGGTGCAAAACCTGAGGTATTCGAAATAAAGAAAACAAAAAAATAATTTTCTGTAGCCTGAGAAGTGCTATCCTTGATCATATGGGGGCTTTTACCCCTGAAATAAAGAAACAAAATGAAAATAACCTGGATAAATACGGCGGTCGCTCTGCTGATCTTGAAGGCAAGCTGTTCTTCTGTTGCCTTTGCACAGTCGAACGAGCCACTCTCAGCGCGTATGGCGGCTAAAGTGATGGAAATATGGGCCGATTCGCTAAACCTCAATCCTGAGCAGCCTAAGCCGGTTAAATGGGCTTATGACCAGGGGGTGATCCTCGAGGGGATTGATGGCCTTTGGAAAAGAACCGGAAAAGGTGAATATTTCAAGTATATGCAGAAGAGCATGGACTTTTTTGTGACCAAAGACGGTATAATTCAACGTTACAAGCCACAGGACTATAACATCGACAATATTAAAAATGGTCGTTCTCTACTCACTTTGTACAAAGTGACTGGTCAAATGAAATACTTTAAAGCAGCTACCGCATTAAGAGAGCAGCTTAAAGGCCATCCACGGACTAAAGAAGGAGGATTCTGGCATAAAAAGATTTATCCTAATCAAATGTGGCTGGATGGCTTATATATGGGGCAACCTTTCTATGCTGAGTATGCGGCGTTGGTAAATGATCAAGCTGCTTTTGATGACATTGCCAATCAGTTTGTCCTGATGGAAAAACATAGCAAAGACCTGAAGACAGGTTTACTGTACCATGGTTGGGATGAATCAAAGGAGCAAAAATGGGCAAACCCGGTAACCGGGCAATCGCCTAATTTCTGGGGACGTGCCATGGGTTGGTATGCGATGGCGCTCGTAGATGTGCTGGAGTATTTCCCAAAAGACCATTCAAAAAGAAAAACACTTGAGGAGATTTTAAACAGAACCGCTGTGGCGATTAAGAAATATCAGGATCCAAAATCGGGGCTCTGGTATGACATCCTGGATCAACCAAATGCAAAAGGAAATTATCCGGAAGCTTCTGCTTCCGCTATGTTCGTTTATAGTTTAGCAAAAGGAGTAAGGTTAGGTGATTTGCCTGTTTCTTATCTTGCTGTTGCAGAGCGTGGTTATCATGGAATAGAGAAAGTTTTTGTGGAGCATTTTCCTGATGGGAAGGTAAATCTGAAAGGTACGGTTAGTGTGTCTGGATTGGGCGGTAAACCTTATCGAGATGGTAGTTTTGCTTATTACATGAGCGAGCCGGTAATTAGTAATGACCCTAAAGGTGTAGGGGCCTTTTTACTTGCTGCAAATGAGATGGAATGGATTTCCGCAGGAAAACCTGGAAAGGGGAAAACGGTGATGCTGGACAATTACTTTAACCATGAAATTAAGAAAGACCAAAGTGGGAATGACCTTTCCTGGCATTATAAATGGGCAGAACGTGCCAATGGAGGTTTTTCAATGTGGGCAGGGATTTTTGAAAGAAATGGCTTTAAGGCGAAAGAATTGTCGGAAGCGCCAACTTTGAAAAACCTCAGCAATGCTGCTGTGTACATTATTGTGGATCCGGATACCGAAAAAGAAAGTCCAAAACCAAATTATATTGAAAGCAATCACATCAAAGACCTGACCGCTTGGGTGAAAGCAGGGGGGCTATTGGTCTTGATGGCAAATGACACCGGGAACACCGAGCTAGATCATTTTAACCAGTTGGCCAAGCCTTTTGGTGTTCAGTTCAACAAGGACAGCAAAGGCAGAGTAAACAAGAACGAATATGAAACGGCAAGGATTGATATTCCTGCAAGAAATTCTATCTTCAAGAATGCAAAGCGGTTGTTTGTGAAGGAGTTTAGTAGTTTTACTTTAAGTGGTACTGCAGTTGCTGTCGTTAAAGACTCAGCAGGAAATAATGTCATTGCCATTTCAAAATATGGTAAAGGGACGGTCTTTGTGATCGGTGATCCATGGCTGTACAACGAGTATGTTGATGGTCGGAAATTACCAGCGGATTATGATAATTTTACGGCAGCAACAGACTTGGTGCAATGGTTGGCTAAACAATTACCTTCAACTTCGGGCAAATGAAAATATTAACTTTCGCGCTGATGGTAGTCTTGCAGAGTTCTTGTGCTCTTGCGCAAAACACCAACAAGGCGTCTTCGGATTTGGATAGTACCGCAGAAAAAATACTGGTTTATCAGCGTAGCGTAGGCGGCTGGCCAAAAGCAGTAGGCAAGGTGGCTATAGATTATGATCAGGAACTATCTGCGCAGCAACGTTTGGAGATTAAAGCGGATTCACTGCATGATGATGCTACAATTGACAATAAAGCGACGACCAGAGAATTACGTTACTTAGCAGGGGCATATCGCAACACTAGAAATTCAAAGTACCTTGCTGCGGTAAAAAAGGGTATTGATTACCTTTTTAAGGCACAATATGAAAATGGAGGCTGGCCACAATATTTCCCTGATCATCATTTGTATCGCGGGCAGGTCACTTATAACGACAATGCCATGGTCAATGTGTTGAATGTGTTGCAGGATCTGGCAGAAGGAAAGGAAGGCTTTGAAGTACTTTCCGAAGAATACCGTAAAAGAGCTTTGGGAGCGATTGAAAAGGGTATTTCCTGCATTTTGAAAACGCAAGTATTGCAGGATGGAAAATTGACGGTCTGGTGTGCACAATATGATCAACACAGCTTAGAACCGGCTCAGGCACGGAAGTTTGAGCCGATCTCACTAAGTGGCATGGAATCCGTTTATATCGTAGAGTTTTTGATGCGCCAGAAAAATCCTTCTACGGCCATCATCGCTGCTGTTAAATCTGCTGTAGCCTGGTTTGATAAAGCTAAAATTACCGGTTATGACTTCGTGTTCATTAAAGATTCTAAACTGCCTGGCGGTAAAGACCGGGTGTTGAAAACAGATTCTTCCAGTGTGATATGGGCTAGATTTTACGACATCCCGACCAATATACCCATTTTTACGGGTAGAGAAAGTGTCCCTAAAAAGGCCGTCGCTGAGATAGAACTGGAAAGACGGGTAGGATATGCCTGGTATGGGAAATGGCCGGAAAATCTAATTGATAAGAAATATCCGAAATGGTTAAAACAACTTTAATTGCTGCTGTTTTTCTATTCTTTAACAGTGTCTTATGTTTCTCTCAGCGGCCATTTGATGTGCTGGATTGGAAAGGAGAGACCAGCTTAAATACCTATCTCGTTGGTAAGCTGAAGACAGCATATGAGGCTAGGAGAATGACATTGGCAGCGGCTAAAGGTTCCAGGTCAGCGACACTGGACTATCAGCATAAAGTCCGGACTAATATCGCTTTAGTTATGAAAGGATTTCCAACAAAAACAGCATTAGAACCAGAGGTAACAGGGACCTTAAGTCGGGCTGGTTACCACATTGAAAAGGTGATTTATCAGAGTTTTAAGAACCACCATGTCACGGCTAATCTTTATGTACCTGCTGGAAAGGGGCCTTTTCCTGCTGTGATCATGTTTTGCGGCCATGAAGATCTCGCTAAGGCAACACCTTCCTATCAGCAAACCGCCATTCTTTTTGCAAAGAATGGTTTTGTTGTTTTTGTGATTGATCCCCTTTCCCAAGCAGAAAGACATCAATTACTTGATACAGCAGGGAGGCCTGAAACAAAAGGAGGTACAACTGAACACACCTTACTCAACCAGGCGGCTAATCTTTTCGGCAATTCTGTAGCGGTTTATGAGGTTTTCGACAATATCAGGGGTCTGGACTACCTCTCCAGTCGTAAAGAAGTAGATACGGCAAGAATCGGCTGCATTGGAAATAGTGGTGGAGGGATGCAGGTCATTTATTTTGCAGCGATGGATGACCGGGTGAAACTACTGGCGCCATGTAGTTATCTGGCCAGCAGGGAGCGTACTTTGGAGATGACCGGTCCTGCTGATGGCTGCGCACAAATCCCGGAAGAGGGAAAATATGGATTGGAAATGGTTGATTTTCTGATTGCAGCGGCTCCCAAGCCTATATTGGTTTTGGCGGGTAAATTTGATTTTATCGATTATCAGGGAACCCTGGAGTCTTATCGGGATCTTAGACAGGTTTATACAGATTTGGGCGTTTCTGCTGACTTGGAACTGTTTAGTTATCCAGATGGTCATGGCTTGTCCAAACCTAAAAGGGAAGCGGCAGTCAGCTGGTTTCGTAAATACTTTTATAAAGATGTAAAGCCGGTTAAAGAGGGGGAACAACAAGATGTAACAGGTAGCTCTCAGCTCTTGCCAGCAGAAAGATTATGGTGTACTCCGGAGGGAATGCTGCAAGGGAAGCAGGAACAAAGTCTGGTTGATTATCACCTGTCTTTATATCAGGAATTGGCGTCAAAAAGGGCTGTCTTTTCTAAACAAAATCATTTGTTTAAATCTAAGGAAATAAGGGTGTTGTTGGGGGTGTCTGACCTGAATATTGAAGTGTTTTCGGAAGTGTTGGATTCCGGAGTAATCGGGGGTTTTAAGCATCAGGGTTTAACAAGAAATGAACTGAAGTATCATAAAGTGATCCTTAGAACTCCAAATGAGATTCCTTTGCCTTTTCTGTTATTGAAGCCAAAAGCCGAAATCAAACAGGTATTGATTTGGGTAAACGAAGATGGGAAAGCACTTCTAGCCAAAGATACGGATAGCCTGAAGAAATATCTTGATCAAGGCATTGCGCTGATCCTTCCTGATTTGAGAGGGATTGGAGAAACAAAAGACAAGGTCAGTTTAAACGATCCGAAATATCAAAACAGAGATTACCGGAATGCGATGTTTGCTTTGCACCTCGGGCAACCGTTGGTAGGTCAGCGGGTTTACGATATCCTTTCTTTGGTGCAATTTGTAAAAAGTGACCAATTGCTTGGGAATCACAAGATATTGTTGCGCAGCAATGGCCTCTTAAATGTTGCGGCGATGCATGCCGCTTTTCTTGAGCCTGCTATTGTGCAGCTGGACTTACATCAGGGGCTTAATTCTTACCTCAGTAGGTTAGAGAATCCCTTACAAAAAGATGGGTATACGGAGCTTATTCCTGGTGTCCTTTCTTATTACGACCTTCCTGATTTGATCAAATGGTTGTCGCCAATACCCGTAAATTTCTTTAAATAATGGCCTTTCTGAGGAAATAGACCAATAAATCGGGCACGATAACGTTCCCGATAACGATTGCGCAAATAATTTCCTGTGAAGCCGGTCATTCCTTATAATTATTATGTAGAATTGTTTCAAACCGAATGTAAATTAAGACATGATACTATCCAAAACCACCTTAAATGGTCTGGGGTCAGCGCAGCTAATTGTTCCTGATCAAAGGCATTTTAACCTTCCTGAAAGAGTCTTACAATTTGGGACTGGCGTACTATTGCGCGGACTTCCTGATTATTTCATCAACAAAGCAAATCTGAAGGGGATTTTCAATGGCAGAATTGCTGTGGTAAAGTCTACTAGTAAAGGGAATACGAATGCTTTTACCGAACAGGACAATTTGTATACGATATGTGTCAGGGGAATTGAACAAGGAGAGAAAATAAAAGAGAATATCGTTACATCTGCGATTAGTCGGGTGTTGACGGCGGATACAGATTGGGATCATATTCTGGAAATAGCGACCAGTAAAGACTTGCGATTAATTGTTTCTAATACCACAGAGGTGGGTATACAATTGGTTAAGGAAGACATTAATCAAAGTCCGCCACGCTCATTTCCAGCCAAATTACTCGCAGTATTGTATGCGAGATATCTTGCATTTGCTAAAACAGATGAAGATGCGGATTTAGTGGTGATTGCGACAGAGTTGATCCCTGATAACGGAAAAAAGCTGGAGGCTATCGTGTTTGAGTTGGCTGATTATCAAGGTTTGGATAGCGAATTTGTTGGTTGGTTAAAACAGCATGTTCATTTTTGTAATTCCCTGGTAGATCGGATTGTCCCAGGAAAACCTGATGAAGCGGTATTAGCGGAATTAGAAGCGGAATTGGGATATACGGATCAGTTGTTGATCATGGCTGAGCCTTATCGCCTATGGGCAATTGAAGGTGGAGCAGCAGTAGAGCGTTTACTTGGATTAACTGGAGTAGATGAAGGTATTATTGTAAAACCAGATATTGAGATTTATAGAGAGTTAAAAGTCCGTCTATTAAATGGCTCACATACGCTTGCTTCGGCTATAGCTTTCCTTTCAGGGATTTCAACCGTAGCAGAAGCGATGGCAGAAGCACCTTTAAAGCGCTATATCAGTAAGGTCATGCAAAAAGAGATTGCACCCGCGATCCCTTATGAAGTGGCAATAGCACTATCAACCGCTTTTGCGGATACGGTAATTGATCGTTTTTCTAATCCATTTATTGCCCATTCCTGGATCAATATTACCTTTCAATACACCATGAAGATTAAAATTCGAGTGGTTCCGGTATTGCTCAATTATTATAAAAAATACCACCAGGTTCCGGCGCATATCGCATTGGGTTTTGCGGCTTACCTGGTGTTTATGCGGGTTAGCAGAGCTTCCTCCAATGGCCAGTATTTTGGCGTTTTCCAAGGCAAAGAATACCAGATTACAGATGATCAGGGAAGTTACTTCCAGGAGAAAAGTGGATTATCTGCAGCGGAATATATACAACAGGTATTATCGGATGAAGGACTGTGGACTACTGATTTATCAGTTTTACCTGGGTTACAAGAAACCATAACAGATCAATATCAAATGATTCTATCGGTAGGAATGCAGGAAACGTTGCAACAAGCTTTGCAACAGTCAGAAAAACATTTACAAAGCAATTAATGAAGCAAAGAATATTAAAGGTCCATCCAAAGGATAATGTGTTGGTGGCGTTAACGGACCTGTCCAAAGGAGAAGTGTTGAGTTACGACGGCGCAGAATATCTTTTGCAAGACCATGTAGCAGCTAAACATAAGTTCAATACAATAGCTTTGAAAGCTGGTGACGAGCTCCTGATGTATGGTGTATTGGTTGGTAAAGCACAGCAGGATATTCCGGTTGGCTCCCTGTTAACCACTGCAAACATCAAACATGCTTCAACTAGTTTTGAGACCAATGAAGCGCATTTATCTTGGAATAAACCAGATATCCAAGCTTGGAAAGACCGTACATTTGACGGTTTTCATCGCAATGACGGGCAAGTAGGAACGGCAAATTATTGGCTGGTGATTCCAATGGTTTTTTGTGAAAACAGAAACCTTGAAGTGATTCAAGAGGCTTTGTTGAATAATTTAGGTTATGGTCGCAATGAAACTTATCAGCAACAGGCCAAAGAATTGATTGCTTTGTATGAACAGGGGAAAAGTTTGGATGAAATTCTGAATACGCAATTGGTTTATACGGAGCAAAAGGAAAAAGCCAATCGTCTATTCCCTAATGTAGATGGGATCAAATTTCTGACCCATACGGGCGGTTGTGGTGGTACGAGACAAGATTCGCAGACTTTATGTGGGTTATTGGCTGGCTACATTACACATCCGAATGTAGCAGGTGCAACGATCCTTAGTTTGGGCTGTCAGAATGCCCAGGTCAGTATATTACAGGAAGAAATTGAAAAACGTGTGGCTAATTTTGACAAACCATTATACATTCTGGATCAGCAGACTATTGGGAAAGAATCTGAGCTGTTAAGTATGGCAATTAAGCAAACGTTTGCAGGTTTGATTCAAGCGAATGCGAATGTTAGAAAACCCGCAGCATTGAGTAAGTTGTGTATTGGATTGGAATGTGGCGGTTCAGATGGTTTCTCCGGAATATCTGCAAACCCTGCAATTGGCTATACTTCCGATTTATTAGTTGCCTTAGGCGGTTCCGTAATTCTTGCAGAGTTTCCAGAATTGTGTGGAGTAGAGCAGAACTTGAGCGACAGGTGTGTAACGCGTGAAGATGCAAGTCGTTTTTCCGAACTGATGACTACTTATAGTAGCAGGGCAACAGCTGCAGGATCAGGATTTGACATGAATCCGTCCCCTGGGAATATTAAAGACGGATTAATTACAGATGCCATTAAATCTGCCGGAGCAGCAAAAAAAGGGGGGACTTCCCCGGTAGTTGCAGTTTTGGACTATCCAGAGAAAGTGACAAAACCTGGATTAAACCTGTTATGTACTCCTGGTAATGATGTGGAATCTACTACAGCAGAGGTAGGATCAGGTGCGAATGTGGTTTTATTTACCACTGGCTTGGGAACGCCGACAGGAAATCCAATTGCTCCAGTAGTGAAAATTGCCAGTAATACACGCTTATTTAATAAAATGAGGGACATTATTGACCTGGACACCGGATCAATCATCGAGGGCGAGGAGAGTATTGAAGCTGCTGGTGCCCGGATTTTAGAATATGTAATCCAAGTGGCCAGTGGAGCCGTGGAGGTGAGTGCCTTACGCCATAGACAAGATGATTTTATTCCCTGGAAAAGGGGCGTTTCTTTATAAAATTTTATACATTTAGAAATATTATTGTGAAAAACTTTTTAGATAGCAACTTCTTACTACAGACAAAGACAGCACAATCGCTGTATCATAATTTTGCAAAACAGATGCCCATTATTGATTATCATAATCATTTAATGCCGGATCAGATTGCAAACGATTTCATGTTTGAAAATATTACACAGGTTTGGCTATATGGCGACCACTATAAATGGCGCGCGATGCGTGCAAATGGCATCGATGAATATTACATCACTGGAGGGGCTACTGACCTTGAAAAGTTCAAGAAATGGGCGGAAACTGTGCCATACACCTTAAGGAATCCTTTATACCACTGGACACACCTGGAGCTGCAGCGTTATTTTGATATACATGAAGTACTTTCTCCGGAAAATGCAGAGCGGATTTATGAAGAATGTACTGCCAAATTGCAAACACCGGAATATTCAGTACAAAACCTTTTGCGTAAAATGAACGTAAAGGCGCTATGTACCACAGATGATCCATTGGATTCTTTAGAACACCATCAGAAAATAAAAAGGGATCAGCTGGATATTAAAGTCCTGCCTGCTTTCCGTCCAGATAAAGCCATGAATGCAGACGATCTGAAGGTATTGAATAAATATATAGATCAGTTGGCTACTTTAACTGGCACTTCTTTGAATGATTTGGATGCCTATTTGGCGGCGCTGAAATCAAGACATGACTATTTCGCGGAAAATGGATGTTCGGTATCTGATCATGGCTTAGAGCAAATCTATGCTGATGATTACACGGACGAAGAGCTCAACGCAATTTACCTTAAAATCAGACAACAAAAGGCATTAACTCCTACAGAAGTTGGGCAGTTTAAATCGGCATTGCTCTTTCAATTTGCCTTATGGGATCATGAAAAAGGATGGGTGCAACAATACCATTTGGGAGCGCTAAGAAATAATAATGATCGATTATTGAGTCAGTTAGGGCCGGATACCGGTTTCGATTCTATAGGTGATTTTAGTCAGGGGAAAGCCTTAGCTAAATTCTTAAATCGATTGGATAGCAAGAACTGTTTGGCAAAAACTATTCTCTACAATTTAAACCCTGCAGATAATGAGTTGATGGCCACGATGATCGGAAATTACAATGATGGAACGGTTGCCGGAAAAGTGCAATGGGGATCAGGTTGGTGGTTTCTGGATCAGAAAGATGGCATGATCAAACAGCTGAATACTTTATCAAATATGGGCTTATTGAGCCGATTTGTTGGGATGTTAACTGACAGCAGAAGTTTCCTTTCTTATCCACGTCACGAATATTTCAGAAGGATTTTATGCAATCTTTTTGGTGATGATGTAGAAAATGGGGAATTGCCTGATGATCAGGAATGGCTGGGACAAGTAATTCAGGACATCTGCTATAACAACGCAAAAGAATACTTTAATTTTTAATAAATATGGGAAAGGTTTTAAACTTTGGTGAACTGTTATTGAGAATCTCTCCGGATTTGGATGGGAACTGGCTCAAAGAGAACAACCTGTCCTTTTATGTAGGAGGTGCAGAAGCCAATGTGGCTGCTGCATTAGCGCTTTGGGGCGTACCATCGTCCTACCTTTCGGCAGTGCCAGACAATTTTATGAGTAAACAGGTGGTCAACTACCTGGACAAGCTAAACATTGATACTGATCCAATGCAGTACATGGGTGAGCGTATTGGCTTGTATTACCTGCCAAACGGTAAGGATTTGAAGAATGCGGGTGTAATCTATGACCGCAAATATTCTTCTTTTTCTACGTTAAAAACTGGAATGATCGACTGGGACAAGGTATTGAAGGATGTTTCCTGGTTGCATTTTAGCGCCATTTGTCCGGCTTTAAATACCGATGTCGTAGCCGTTTGCGAAGAAGCTTTGATTGCCGCTTCTGAACGTAATATTCAGATTTCGCTGGACCTCAATTTCAGGAGTAAGCTCTGGCAATATGGTAAGAAGCCAGTGGAGGTGATGCCTGCATTAGCGAAGTATTGTAACCTGATTATGGGTAACGTATGGGCAGCAGAAAATATGTTGGGCATTCCGGTAGCCTCCGGATTAGCAGAAGAAGATCGCAAAGAAGCTTACCTGGAACAAGCGCAGAAAAGTGCGGAGGCCATCATGCAGGCTTTTCCAAAATGTACTGCAGTAGCCAATACTTTTAGGTTTGATTTCAAGGAAAAGGGCGTAAAGTACTACTGTACGTTACATACGGCAGCGGAGACAGCTACTGAAGGGGCAAAACAAGGTTTAATAAACCATATTGTTTCCAAAGAATACCGTGCGGAAAGGATCATCGGGAAGATCGGAAGCGGAGATTGCTTTATGGCAGGCCTGATATATGGTTTTTACCATCAGCTGAGTAAAGAAGAAGTTCTCGGTTTTGCGACCAGAGCAGCTTTTTCGAAGCTATTTACCCATACTGATTTCACGACGACAAAATTGGCTGATATTCCTAAAGTAGCCAAAATGTACGAGGCGACGATTTAATAGGTTAATCACACATTACAGACAAACTGTTACAAAAAGATATAGAAATGAAAACGAAAAAAAACTCTTTAAAGGCCATTACAGAACAAGGAATCCTTCCTTTGTTTTACTTTGAAGATGCAGAGGTGAGTCTGGAAATCATCCGCACCTTGTACAAATCAGGAATCAGGGTATTGGAATATACCAACCGCGGTCCAGCTGCATTGGCTAATTTCACATTGCTAATTGAAGCCTTAAAAACGGAAATGCAAGACCTGTATCTAGGAATTGGCACCATTAAAACCGTTCAGGAGGCAGAAGCATTTCTTGCTGCTGGTGCTCATTTTATTGTTTCACCAATTGTAAATGAAGCGGTTGGTCAACTGGTTCATGAAAAAGGCCTGCTATGGGTTCCTGGTTGTTTTACACCAACAGAAATCAATACGGCGCATCAAATGGGAGCTGGATTAATCAAATTGTTTCCTGCAAACATCTTAGGCCCAGCTTATATGGCTGCCATTAAAGACCTTTTCCCTGGCCAGCTTTTCATTCCAACAGGCGGCGTTGAAATCGAACAGGGAAATATTAGCAACTGGTTCAAATCTGGCGTATGTGCTGTTGGAATGGGCAGCAAGCTGATCAGTAAAGACATTTTAGAAAACAAAGACTATAACGAACTAGCGAATCTCACCAGAAAAACGATTGAACTGGTAAAAGCGGGTAGATAATACCCGTACAATCGAACCACAACCAACCAAAAACCAAATATAATGAAAGAGACTAAAATGAGTAATTACAGATGGACAATCTGTGCATTACTATTTTTCGCAACCACAGTCAACTACCTTGACCGACAAGTGTTAAGTCTCCTGCATCCCATGCTGGAGAAAGAATTTAACTGGACAAACAGTGATTATGCCAATATAACAGCTGCATTTCAATTCGTATATGCCATCTCTATGCTCTTCGCAGGGCGATTTGTAGATAGGTTAGGCACGAAATGGGGCTATATCATCGCCTTGATTATCTGGTCTATTGGTGCCATCATGCATGCGGTAGCCATTCCAATTGGACAAGGTGCAACCACCTTATTGACCTGGATAGGATTGGGTGCAATGCCAGTATCTGTTGTCGGTTTTATCATTGCCAGAGCGGTATTGGCTTTTGGCGAATCCGCTAACTTTCCGGCAGCTATAAAAGCTACGGCAGAATATTTCCCGAAGAAAGAACGTTCATTTGCGACGGGTATATTCAACTCAGGTGCCAACGTTGGTGCCATTCTGGCGCCACTTACCGTACCATGGATAGCTACGGTTTGGGGTTGGGAAGCAGCCTTCCTGATTATTGGAGCAGTAGGTTTTGTATGGTTGGCTTTCTGGGGGATCTTCTATGAAAAACCCGAAAATCAGAAAAGAATGTGTGCTGGAGAATTGGCCTATGTGAATAGTGACCAGGAAGATGAAGCGCCAGTTGAAGTCATTGATGAAGGTAAAAAAGTACCATGGACTAAGCTATTGGGCTATAAGCAAACCTGGGCTTTTGCCTTTGGTAAATTTATGACTGATGGTGTATGGTGGTTCTTCTTGTTTTGGTTGCCTTCCTACCTTAAAGTACAGTATAATTTACAAGGCACAGACATCATGTTGCCACTGACAGTGTTGTACAGTATGACCATGATTGGAAGTGTTGGCGGAGGCTGGTTCCCGATGTATTTCATCAATAAAGGATATTCCCCATATGATGGCAGGATGCGCGCGATGTTTGTGATTGCTTTATTCCCATTATTGGTGTTATTGGCGCAGCCGCTGGGTCATTATAGTTATTGGATTCCAGTGGTACTCATTGGAATTGGTGCTTCAGCGCACCAGGCATGGTCTGCAAATATTTTCACCACAGTCTCAGATATGTTTCCTAAGAAAAGTATCGCTTCAGTGATTGGGATTGGTGGCATGGCAGGTGGAATGGGTGGCGTTGCGATGTCTAAACTTGGTGGCGCGTTATTTGATCATTATAAAGAACTAGGACACACGCAAACTGGTTATACTATTATGTTTACGATTTGCGCAGTGGCTTATTTGTTGGCCTGGATCGTTATGAAGTCATTGGTTCCAAAATACGCACCAATTACTGACCTATAATTCATTTTTATTTACCTAATCGACCATACTACTATGAATTTTAATGACCAGCTCCAATCTATTTTTGTAGAGGAGCATCAAATTCCGGAGGAATTTAAACTGGCAGAAGAGGTTCACCAACGCGAATATTTAAGCAATGGAGAACTACGTGCATGGGATGGAGAAATACATGAGGTTTTATCACCAATATGCATCAAGAGCCCAGAGGGCTTGAAGCGTAAGGTGATTGGAACATACCCTTTATGCAGTGAACGGGAAGCTGCAGAAGCCTTAGCGGCGGCAGTAGCAGCATACAATAATGGTAGAGGTGAATGGCCCACCATGAGCGTTGCAGATAGAATCAATTGCGTGGAGAAATTTACGCATCGAATTATAGAAAAGAAGGCGATTGTAGTAAAACTTCTGATGTGGGAGATTGGCAAGTCATATGCCGATTCTGTGAAAGAGTTTGACCGTACAGTAGAGTATATTCATGCCACTATTGATGCCTTAAAAGATTTGGACAGACAATCTTCGAGGTTTACAATCGAGCAAGGGATTGTTGCACAAATCAGGCGTTCTCCACTGGGTGTCGTGTTGTGTATGGGGCCTTTTAATTACCCTTTAAACGAAACTTTTACCACCTTGATCCCGGCTTTGATCATGGGGAATACCTTGTTGTTCAAACCGCCTAAACATGGAACTTTATTACATTATCCATTGTTAGAAGCTTTCCGGGACTGTTTTCCGAAAGGAGTGGTGAACACCATATATGGTAGGGGGAATAAGATTATTCCTGATCTGATGAAATCAGGACAGATCAACGTGCTGACTTTAATTGGCTCTAGTAAAGTTGCCAATGAATTGAAAAAGCTCCATCCAAAAGTAAACCGTTTACGTGCTATTTTAGGATTGGATGCCAAGAATGCAGCGATCATCACTGCAAAAGCAGATGTGCAATTGGCGGTGCAGGAAACGGTGTTAGGCGCTTTGTCTTTCAACGGACAGCGCTGTACTGCATTGAAAATTATATTCGTACACCGGAGTTTGGCGGATGTGTTTTTAAAAGAACTGACTAAAGCTGTGGAGCAGTTGAAGTTCGGAATGCCTTGGGAAAATGGGGTGTCCTTAACGCCATTGCCAGAGCCACATAAACCAGCTTATTTACAAGAATGTATTGCAGATGCAATCGTTCATGGCGCGCGTGTAATTAATGAAAACGGAGGTGCGGTAAATGAGTCTTTTGTTTACCCAGCCATTGTGTACCCGGTTACGAAAGAAATGAAATTATATACGGAGGAACAATTCGGACCGGTAATTCCAGTCGTACCTTTTGATGATTTAGAAGAAACGATTGAATATCTGATCGAATCTACCCACGGACAACAAGTGAGTATATTTAGCAATGATAATGAGGAGATTGCCGCTCTGATTGATCCTTTAGTGAACCAGGTGAGTCGAGTAAACATCAATTGCCAATGTCAGCGTGGTCCAGATGTGTTCCCTTTTACCGGAAGAAAAGACAGTGCTGAAGGCACGCTTTCCGTAGTGGATGCCTTGAGGTCATTTTCTATTCGTTCTCTGGTAGCCACAAAGCTAAATGAAAACAACAAACACCTGATCAATGAAATCGTTGATAGTAACAGTTCTAATTTCTTGAGTACAAGATACTTGTTTTAGGATATGCTGAACTTAAGATAGAAAGCCGGAATCATGGGATTTACTCCATTTTGATTCCGGCTTCTTTATAAGCTTTCAAGCTTTCATCGTTAGGATCGATATCGGTAATGATCATGTCAATGTCGCTTATGCTGGTAATGTAATAAGGTTCTGTGGTACCAAGTTTCTCTACGGTGGCCAATGCGACGATCTGTTTAGAGGTTTCCACCATTGCTTTTTTGACCTGGCAATCCTCATAATTGATTCCGGTAATTCCGGAAATCAGATCGATACTACAAATACCAAGGAAACAAAGATCCGGACGGATCCCACGAATGGTCTGAATCACTTCGAAACCAGTAGTAGAGAAGGATGTTTTGTTTAATCGTCCTCCCAAAAATATCACTTCTATACAAGGGTGATCTTCTAAGACTGTAGCGACAGGGAAACTATTGGTGATGACTGTAATTTGTAAATCCCTTGGTAGCAGCGTGGCAATTGCCAATGCTGAAGTACCGGAATCGAACAATACCACCTGGCCGTTCTTTATCAGTTTCAATGCTTTTTCAGCAATAATCCCTTTATGACTTACATCATAATGTTCGCGTTCTCTAAAGTGGCGAGGGATTGGTGACCTGGAAATTGCACCACCACGTACGGCTTTTAATAATCCCTGGTCGGAAAGCTCCTTAATGTCACGTCTTACTGTGTCTTCAGAAACCCCTAATAGGGTACTCAAGTCGCCCAATAGTACTTTCCGCTCTTTACGAATGTGCTCTATGATGAGTTGTAATCTTTCTTCCTTAATCATATTGTTGCAAATGTAAGTAAATAATTCGAGCAATATAATGCAATATGTTGCAAAATATAGCTATATTTGTTGCAAGATATTACGATAACATATGGAAAATATAAGAAAGACTATAGGAATTGACATGGATGGGGTTCTTGCAGATATAGAAGAACAATTCATGGACTGGTACGAAAATGAATATGGTGTAAGGGTATCAAGAGCAGAAAGATTAGGTGTTTTAGAGCCAGAGGGCTTTCCTGAAAAGGGAGCGATCAAGCGTTATGTAAATACGCCAGGCTTTTTTAGGACGATTCCGGTCATGGAAGCTGCAGTGGAAGCAGTGAAAAAATTGATGGAAGATTATGACGTTTATATTGTGTCTGCTGCGATGGAATTTCCTCAATGTTTATCTGAGAAACATGAATGGTTGGCGGAACATTTCCCTTTCATCAGCTGGAGAAACATCATTTTCTGTGGAGATAAAAGTGTAGTCGTGACGGATTACCTGATTGACGATCACTGTAAAAACCTGGATTTCTGTAAAGGCAAGGCGATTATGTTTGATGCTTCTCATAATGTGAACCAACATCACCACCTGAGGGTACATAACTGGACAGAAATACTGGACTTCCTGGAGAAAGAGCGATCTGGAGAAACAAACTCCGTGCTTTTAGGAGAAGGTCAGCTGGAAAATGTTGAGCAGGAAAACACTATAGATGCTCAAAGAACTGCTTAGTTAAGCTATTCTTATTTCTTTTATCTATATTTCAAATTCCTAAAGGAACCACGAATATATGATAGAAGAAATAAAACAAAAATTTCCTGAGGCCTATATGGCTATTGATGAAGCGACCAAAGACGCAGGCTTTTCTATGGCCTCCGCAACAATGACCTGTTCCTTATTGCAAACCCTTGCTGCTTCAAAACCTGGTGGTGCTTTCCTGGAATTGGGTACTGGAACGGGATTGTCTACGTCCTGGATATTGGAAGGAATGGATCCGAAAGCTACTTTAATCTCCATTGATCATGATCCACAGTTTTTAGACATTGCAAAGCATTTCTTAGGAGGTGATGAGCGGTTAAAACTGGAATGTATGGAAGGTGAGGACTGGGTACTTCAAAATAAGAATCAGAAGTTCGATTATATTTTTGCCGATACCTGGCATGGAAAGTATCTGCTGTTGGATGAAGTTTTGGAGATGTTAAATCCAGGTGCATTTTACATCATTGATGACATGCTTCCTCAGGAAAACTGGCCTGAAGGACATGCAGAGAAGGCTATTCGCCTGATTGAGGACTTGGAACAACGGGAAGACCTGATCCTGACCAAACAATGCTGGGCAACAGGAATTGTAATTGCTACAAAAAAAGCACAATAGGTCATTCAAAAATCGATTACCTTTAAGGCTTGGAATTGCCGGAGCAAATGGAGGTTAGAAAAGAATACGTATTAGCAGATTTTGATTTTTCAGAATTAACAGATTTATATATATTAAAACACGTCAATGAGCGGGTGGATACCGGGGTAAAAGGGTTTTACGAACTACTTCCGGAACACATCGACATTGACGTTGTTTTTTTTACACAACCTAATAGCAACATTCCATTTCCGGGTGTGAGCATCACTCAACGAGATCGACAAACGCTGATTACTTGTGGATGCACAGATGCCAACCCAAGGCTTTGCAGCCATCAGGCACAAGCCCTTCACAACATTCTGAACCGATCTGCATTACGTCTTTTCTTTGATAAGAAATTGCGTGTAGAAAAGATGAGGGTTCATGCTAAGGACTACGGATTGGAATCTGAAAGTAACCTGACCGACTTCTTTGAATTGGAATATCAGCAAGGGCAGACGCTTATCAAAGCTAAAATGAGGGAATTGTACCCTTTAAGCGGCGCGCATAAGCAAGATCTTAAAAAAAACCTTTTGCCTAAAGAAGGATTGCAATTACCTGTATCTGGAGGGTTAAAGCCTAAACATAAAATGGGCTTGGTTTTTGGTCAACATCGTTTTTATAGCCACTTGACTTTAGAACTGATTGAAGCGCAAACTACAGTGGAGGGGAAATTTAAAAACCCAATTCAGACCATTAGTCCTTCGGATCTCCTTTGGAAAACCGAAGATAATGCCGTTTTAAAATTCTATAGTGGTATTTTAAAGTTTCAGAACAACTATAATGCGGAAAGGAGCGATTCGGACCTGGATGCTTTGCGGGCGGTCGCAAAAAATCCCTTACAAATGGATGTCTTTTTGCATGATGCGAAAGTCTCCGCGAACATTACAGCAAATGCGATTATCCCCATTCAGCTAAATTCATTAAGTGTGGATATGGCCATTCATGTGAGTCAAAGGCATGAGTTTTATGAAGTTTTCGGGAAACTAACGCTCAATGGGACCGCTTATGCAATGGATCAGATTCAGTTGAAATACAATTATTTCATCCAGATGGATCAGTGTCTTCATCTGATTGATAACCCCAATTTCTTAAGGGTCATTGATTTCTTTAAACAGCATCATGATAAGATGTTGATCCACCATTCTAAATTTGAAAACTTCCAAGAGGAAATTCTTTCAAAATTGGAAAACAAGATCAAGGTGACTTATGATTATCTGAAGCCTGCTACAAAGAAACAAATTGAAGAGAAGGGTTTTGACCTGGAAAATGAGCAAATCATTTACCTTTCTGAATCTGATGACTTTGTGTTGCTTACCCCTGTGATCAGGTATGGAAACCTGGAGATTCCAGTGATGTCCCGAAAACAAATCCAATCCCGGGATAGAAACGGTAATTTATTTACCTTAAACAGAGATACCGAGACTGAGCTTCAGTTCATTTCTAATATGATGAGGCAACATCCTTACTTCGAGGAGCAAATGGAGAGCAATGACTGCTTCTATCTGCATAAAACCAGGCTATTAGAAGATAGTTGGTTTCTTCATGCTTTTGAAGCATGGAGAAATAAAGGCATAAGTATCCTGGGTTTTAATGAACTAAAACAAAATAACCTTAATCCCCATAAAGCCAACATTTCGATCCATGTGATGAGTGGCATTGATTGGTTTAAAACCGCGGTTAAGCTGAAATATGGCAATCAGGTTGTCTCTTTAAGACATCTCCACAAGTCGATCAGGAACAAGAATAAGTTTGTAAAGCTGGATGATGGGACGATGGGGATTCTTCCTGATGAGTGGATCGAGAAGTTTAGTCAATATTTCAATGCCGGTGAAGTGGTTGAAGAATATATTCACACGCCAACAATAAATTTTACGGCGATTGAAGAATTGTACGAATCGCAATTACTGGACGAATCCGTAAAAGACCAACTGGCGATGTATAAGCAAAAGCTTTCTGGCTCTGCGGCTACCATTACCGATATCAAAGTCCCTGAAGGACTTAACGCCACTTTAAGACAGTACCAAAAAGAAGGCTTAAACTGGCTCAGCTTTTTGGATGAGTTTAATTTTGGCGCTTGTCTGGCAGACGATATGGGGCTTGGGAAAACCATACAGATTATCGCTTTTATTCTGGCACAACGAGAAAAAGGGCACCACAATACCAATTTAATCGTAGTTCCAGCTTCATTGATCTTTAACTGGCAGCAGGAACTTCAAAAGTTTGCTCCTTCCATCAAAGTGATGACAATTTATGGTGCCGACCGGATTAAAAGCCATAAAGATTTTGATCAATATGAAGTGGTATTGACTTCTTATGGCACCTTACTCACTGATGTCAGGTTCTTAAAAGAGTATAGGTTTAATTATATCTTTTTAGATGAATCGCAGACCATAAAGAATCCGGAATCCCAACGGTATAAATCTGTTCGTTTATTGCAATCCAGGAATAAAGTGGTGCTCACTGGTACACCAATAGAGAACAATACTTTTGATTTGTATGGACAACTGTCCTTCGCTTGCCCGGGCTTATTGGGAAGCAAACAGCATTTCAGAGAGATCTATTCTACACCTATTGATCAATTTAAAGACCGAAGGGCGGCGATCCAATTACAACAACGCATCAGTCCATTCTTATTACGCAGAACGAAAGAGCAGGTGGCTAAAGAATTGCCGGATAAGACCGAAATGGTGATCTATTGTGAGATGGAGGAAGATCAGCGTAAAGTATATGATGGTTATGAAAAGGAAATCAGAGACTACCTGACCAATCAAACGGACGAGGAGGTGGCGAGCAATACCATGAATGTATTGAAAGGGATCACCAAATTGCGACAGATTTGTAATTCACCTGCCTTACTTAGTGAAGATGAGTTCTATGGCAGCTCATCAGCAAAGATGGATGTCTTGTTGGAACAGATTGAGAACAAAGCATCCAATCATAAGATTTTGGTTTTCTCTCAATTTGTGGGAATGTTGGACCTGATTAGAAAAGAATTGAAGGCCCGTGGAATTGACTTTGCTTATTTAACCGGACAAACAAAAAACAGAGCGGCAGTAGTAGATTCCTTCCAGAACAACGCGGAGATCAGGGTATTTCTGATCAGCTTAAAAGCTGGTGGTGTGGGATTGAACCTCACTCAAGCTGATTATGTATATCTGGTTGATCCCTGGTGGAATCCGGCAGTTGAAAACCAAGCAATTGACCGTACCTACCGCATCGGGCAACAGAAAAATGTAATTGCTGTACGCCTGATCTGCCCTGATACCATTGAAGAGAAAATCATGAAACTGCAGTCCTCCAAAAAGGACCTGGTTAAAGACCTCATTAAAACAGATGCTTCCATCTTTAAATCTTTGTCGAAAAAGGACCTTCTAGCTTTGTTTAGCTAAGGATCTCATGCAAACGTTTGTGTGAAATTTGATAGGTTTTACTGAAGACCGAATTGGAAATTCTGGCTAGTTTGTGGGAAGGAGTACAATCCTCCATAAACCACACATGAAAAGAAGAAACTTTTTGAAATCCGGCATTACCGCTGCCGCATTACTACACATTGGAAGCTCGGGGGAGGCTTTGGCTGCAGTTCCTGAGGTTAAGGCTGTTGAGGAGTCTAAAGAAACCAATAATGAAGCTATTATTGCCGTTAATGAAGTGAAATTGGTTGGATTTCCAACGGTAATGTCTCCTTACGAAGATACCATTGCTGTTGTTTGGCAAACTGACCAGCCTGCTGTTGGCTGGGTGGAATACGGTACCGACCAGAACTGTAATCAACGTGCAGAAACGCAGCAGAATGGCCTGGCAGAATTTTTCCAGGTGCATAAAGTGACCCTGACCGGTCTTCAACCAGGAACTACATATTTTTATAGAACTTGTATTGAAAGCCCATTGGCTCAGGAGGTCAGACCGGTGGTGAAAACAGCCGTTCAGCAATTTACAACACTAAATGCTCAAGCTGAAAAGATCAGTTTTGGAATCATTAATGATACCCATGAAAATCAGGCTGTCCTAGATAAAATTCAACAGATTAACAAAGATTTTAAACCGGATTTCTTATGCTGGAATGGAGATCAGATTAATGATCCTTCTTCAGAAAAACAAATTACAACAGCCATATTAAACCCTACGAAGGAGTACTTCACGAGCGGTACGCCATTGGTTTATGTTTGTGGAAATCATGACACCAGAGGAAATTGGGCTTCACAACTCAGCAGGTACCTGTCTATTCCAAAGGGTTCTTATTACTATCATTTTATTCATGGACCTGTTGCTTTTACCGTTTTGGACACGGGGGAGGATAAACCTGATCAGCATAAATATTGTAAGGGTAGAACACGTTTTGAGCCTTATCGTGATGCACAGGCCCTTTGGTTGGATGAGGTGTTGAGTAGAAAAGCCATGAAAAAGGCCGCTTTTAATGTTGTGCTTTTGCATATTCCTTTGTTCAGTAGAAGTGGTTGGGATTCCCCTGATTCCAGAAACAAATGGTTGGAAATTCTTAAGAAACATAAGGTAGACCTGTTGATTTCCGGACATACACACACTTATGAATTTGTGAAGCCAGGTGAGCTCACTGATTCTTCAGAATGGATGGATTGGGAGAAGAAAACGAAGGTGACTGCTGCGATTCCACAACTGATTGGTGGCGGGCCAAAACTGGAAGGTGAGGAGTTTGCAACCTATATTAAAGGAGAAGCTACAGCTAAGGAATTGAAAATTTCCGTACTAAATATGAATGGCACATTACTAGATACTTATTCTTTTCCAAAAACAAAGAAATAGGCATCTGTTGGTTTGACCGGAAAGTATGCTTCGGGTAGTGCGCTACTTGCTGTTGGATTCCGGTCAAATTTTACAAGGAGTAGTTGCTGAAAAATGTATAATGATTTAACATAAAATTTACGTATATTTAATAGGAAGCAATCCTTAGTTATGGGCCATCTCTTAAGAATATTCGGAACTTTATTACTGCTATTGACACTAAGTACCAGTTATGGCCAGCACAAGCGTGCTGTTTCATTTGAATTTTATGGAGGAGTATTCTATACGATATTCGATACTTCTATTGTCGTACCTGCACCGGTCCTTTCAGCCGCTGCGATTAAACAAGCTTATCTATGTTTAAACTCCGGAGCTTATCAACCTGTCCTGGATTCTCTTTTAGCATACAAAAAAAAAGAGGAGCTTAACGATTGGTTGTACTACCAGTTGATTCGGAAAACAGCAGAGGAGCTGAGTCCAAAAGCAATCAATTACAGCCGTTATACCCTCTACAAATGGTTTTTGTTAGCGAAATCAGGTTATGATGCCCGTTTGGCGTTAAGTCGGGATAGGATCATCTTTTACGTGTTCAATGATGAAGATATTTCCGATATTCCATTTTTCATGGTTGATCAAAGGAAATTCATGTGTTTAAATTATCATGATTATCCTAAAGCAGACCTCAACCTTGATCCTCCGGTCCCAGTACAGATTATTGTGCCGGAAGCCACAAAATCTTTCTCTTACAAAGTCACAAAATTACCTGATTTCAAGCCGGAGAACTATGAGGAAAAGAAACTGGAGTTTGTTTATAAACATAAAGCATATCATTTTAATGTGAAGTTGAGTAAAGATGTAGAAGCCATTTTTGCCAATTATCCAGGAGTAAATTTTGAAACTTATTTTAATATTCCTTTGAGCAAAGAGACTTATAGTTCATTAATTCCCTTGCTGAAAAAAAACACCCAGGGGATGAGTCAAAAAAAAGGGGTGGATTACTTAATGAGATTCACACGCTATGCTTTTCTTTATCAGGATGATGAAGATAATTTTGGGGCAGAGAAACGGCTCTCACCGGAGGAGACCTTATTTGCCAGCCATAGCGATTGTGATGACCGTGTGGCGTTGTTTTTCTACCTGGTCAAAGAAATTTATAATTTGCCTATGATCGCGATGCTTTATCCGACCCATATCACTATGGGGGTGCAGTTTAGCCAGCCAATAGGGGATGCGATTTTATATAATGGCAAGTTGTATTCAGTATGCGAGCCTACTCCTCAGAAAGAAGACCTTCCGATTGGAACAATTTCTGCGAAATTAAAAAGTACTCCATACCAGGTTGTTTATCAGTATGATCCAAGTCATTAAATTCCTATCTTAATAGCGGAATAATTCCTGAAAATTTATGAGTAAAGCGTTTTTTTGTTTTTGCAGCAGTTTGCTGTGCAGTATCGTAATGGGATATGCTCAGGTAAAGGTATTGGATGATGGAAACTTCATTCAGCAAAGAGCCGGTATAGGTAATGCGCTTAAAGCATTTCAGGAGCAGAAAATCGCAACAGTCGCTTTTTTGGGCGGATCAATTACCTACAATCATGGCTGGAGAAATAAAGTCGAGGCCGATTTACAAAGCCGTTTTCCAAAAACAAAGTTCCATTTTATTGCAGCAGGGATTCCATCATTAGGCAGCTTGCCTCATGCTTTTCGATTGAAACATGATGTGCTGGATTCCGGAAAGGTAGACCTGTTATTTCTGGAGGCAGCTGTAAATGATGAGGTCAACGGCACAGATAGCCTAACGCAGGTTCGTTCATTGGAGGGGATCGTTAGGCAGGCTAAATTAAGTTATCCGCAAATGGATATCGTCCTCATGTCTTTTGCGGATCCTGATAAAACAAAGCGGTATAATGAAGGGGGAATTCCGGTATCTGTAAGTAACCATGAATTGGTGGCTGCACATTATGGATTGCCTTCTATTAACCTTGCAAAAGCGGTGAGAGATCGAATAGCCAATCAGGAATTTAGCTGGGAAAAGGACTTTAAAGATTTACATCCTTCGGAATTTGGGCAGGAACTTTACTTTAAAGCTATACAACGAATGCTAGACGATGCCAGCAGGAATAAAAAAACTAAAAGCAAGTTACCAGCTCAATTGATTAGTGGAAGTTTTTCAAATGGACATTATGTAGGTATTGAGAATTCAAAGATCATGAGCGGCTGGTCATTGGTGCAGGATTGGAAACCCGAAGATGGGAAAAGTACCCGGAAGGGCTTTGTACATATTCCTATGTTATTGAGCACTGAATCAGACGCGGAATTAAGTCTCGATTTTAAAGGAAATGCCATTGGAATTTCGATCGTTTCTGGACCAGATGCAGGGATTCTGAATTATTCAATAGATGGTGGTTCAGAAAAACAAATTGATTTATATACGCAATGGAGCAAATCGCTTCATTTACCTTGGTATCTTTTACTGGGTAGTGATTTAAAAGATGGCAAGCACCAAGTTAAATTGAAAATCAGCAAAACAAAAAATGAAAATAGTAAAGGAAATGCTTGCCGGATTGCTCATTTCCTGGTGAATTAAGCGGATCAATTGAAATTAACCACCTTATAAATAGGCTTAGGAGAGTTCCAAATTTTGGATTATTTTAGCGCCACAAAATGAACCATGAATAGACGATTAGCCATAAAACAGGTATTGATATTTGCAGGGGGAATGGCATTATTGCCTTCTTGTTTAAGAGAGGAAGGGAAAGTCTCCATTCCGCTTAAAAACCTCGATATTTCTGCCACACAGGAAAAACTGCTGGCCGAGATTGCCGAGCTGATTATTCCTAAAACTGACACCTCAGGGGCAAAAGACCTAAATCTCCACCTTTTTGTATTAAAGATGCTGGACGATTGTTATGAACCGGTCGATCAGCAGCAATTTCTTGCAGGACTGAAAACTTTTGAAGGCCATGAGGGCAAAGGGCTCGCCCAATTGGTATCGGATGCGAATACTGGAAAATCTGGAATCTCGGAAGAGGTCTCCAAATTCTACAACATCATGAAGTCAAGAACAATCGGTGGGTATCTGAATTCGAAGTATGTGATGAGTAACCTCCTGATTTGGGAACTCGTTCCAGGTAGGTACAATGGTTATTTTCGGGTTAAATCAGCTTAATTAACAGCGCACATGTCAAATCTGAATATAGATAGTATAAAAGAACGTAGCTATGATGCCATTGTCATTGGCTCAGGGATTAGCGGTGGC
This sequence comes from Pedobacter gandavensis, assembly GCF_014172405.1. Taxonomy (GTDB): domain Bacteria; phylum Bacteroidota; class Bacteroidia; order Sphingobacteriales; family Sphingobacteriaceae; genus Pedobacter; species Pedobacter gandavensis. The sequence continues at coordinate 583,552 of NZ_WNXC01000001.1, forward strand.
TGGGCAGCCAAAGAATTTACAGAAAAGGGGTTGAAAACCTTGGTGCTGGAACGAGGGAAAGATGTGAAACACATTGTTGATTATCCGACAACCAATAAATATCCTTATGAATTTGAACATCGTGGAGAATTGACTTTGGCCATTAAGAAGGACAATCCGGTGGTGAGCAAATGTTATGCTTTCCGGGAAGATGCCATGCACTTTTTCGTGAAAGACAAGGAACACCCTTATGTACAAGAGAAGCCTTTCGACTGGATTCGTGGGTACCAGGTGGGTGGGAAATCACTACTTTGGGCCAGACAAACCCAACGTTGGAGCGATCTTGATTTTGAAGGTCCAAAGCGCGATGGTTTTGCGGTGGACTGGCCAATTAGGCACAAAGACCTTGATTCCTGGTACACTTACGTTGAACAGTTTGCGGGGATCTCAGGTAACAAAGATGGTTTAGTTTCTTTGCCAGATGGCGATTTTCTGCCTGCTTTTCCACTGAATGCGGTAGAAGATTACTTCAAAAATACCATGAGGGAAAAGTATGAAGGACGTCATGTAATCAGTGCCAGATGTGCACACTTATCTCAACCCAAACAGGTGCATTTTGATCAGGGTAGAGGAAAGTGTCAGAACCGTAATTTATGTCAGCGGGGTTGTCCTTTTGGCGGTTATTTCAGTAGCAACTCTTCTACTTTACCTTGGGCACAAAAAACAGGAAACCTAACACTAAAGCCATTTTCTGTAGTAGAATCAGTGATTTATGATGAAAAATTAGGTAAAGCCTCCGGGGTACGTGTCATTGATACCAATACTAAGGAGGTAACTGAATATTATGCGAAAGTGATTTTTGTAAATGCTGCTGCGATCAACACCAACTTGATCTTATTGAATTCTATCTCTTCCCGTTTTCCAAATGGTCTTGGGAATGATAGTGGAACGCTAGGTAAATATGTGGCTTTCCACAATTATAGTGCAAGAATTAATGCGGAATACGATGGGTTGAAAGAGTTTTCTACCGACGGTAGGAACCCTGCTGGTGGAGGTTACATTCCTAGATTTAGAAATCTATTAAAGCAGGAAACCAACTTTAAACGTGGTTATGCGGCTGGATTTCAGGCCTACAGAAGTACGGAAAGAGATACTTCTGGTATGGGGGCTGACCTAAAAGCGCAGTTGCTCAGCAAGAATCTAGGTCCCTGGCAGGTAGGTTCCCATATGATGGGAGAAACCATTCCTAAAGAGAGCAATTATGTGAAGTTGGACACGGAGAAAAAAGATGCCTGGGGAATTCCACTGTTAAGAATCTCTGTTGAGTACGACGACAATGATGCAAAAATGAAAAAGGATTATCTGGAGCAGATGACTGAAATGTTTACGGAAGCTGGATTTAAAAACATCAAGGCAGATGATGCTGGACAAGCTCCAGGATTAGACATCCATGAGATGGGGGGGGCAAGAATGGGACATGATCCTAAGACTTCTGTATTAAACAAATGGAATCAACTACACGATTGCAAGAATGTATTCGTTACTGATGGGGCTTGCATGACTTCTACGTCAACACAAAACCCATCATTAACTTATATGGCACTTACAGCGCGTGCGGTTGATTATGCTGTTCTTTCATTGAAGAAAGGGGAGTTGTAAACTCTTCTTCCATTTTTAAATATTCTTTTAACAGGGCGATTTGATTAATTGCTCTGTTAAAATTATGACCTTCATATTTAGCACCATAATAGATGTCATTCTGTAGGTGATCTGCCAGGAAGCGAATCGCCTGCATGTAGATAATGAACTTTCCTGCATAAGTAAAATACTGTTTTTCAGTCTCACTCAATACAGCAGCCATTTCTTCCATATATCCTTCATAAATGGCCTTAAAGAAGTCTTTTCTAATGCTAATTTTTGTCAAATCAGTTTCTTCTTCACTTGCAGCACATAAATAGGTTCTCATCATATCACCCACATCACTGATGAAATAGCCTGGCATTACGGTATCCAGGTCAATAACACAGATTCCTTTGTTATTGGCATCAAAAAGTACGTTGTTGATCTTTGTATCGTGGTGAATCACCCTCAAAGGAACTTCGTCATTGGCTACAATATCCAAATAGGTATTCACAATGCTTTTATGCTCATTGATGAAATCAACATACTCTTTTGCTTGCTCCAAACGTTCTGGATTTGCATTGGCACAGGCAGTTTTGAACTGCTCATACCTTAAGCTCAGGTTATGGAAGTCAGGGATGGTGATGTTTAATGTGGAAGCGTCAAAATCTGCCAACAGACCAGAGAATTTTCCAAATTGTTTGGCTGCTTCATAAGCTTCTTCTCTTTTAGTCAGGGCATTTAAAGAAATTGAGCCTTCTACAAATGGCGTCATGCGGAAGTATCCGGATGGTGTATCTAGTAGAGATTCGCCAGACAAAGCCTTTACAGGCGATACAAATAGGTATTCCGGGTCTTTCTTATTTAAAAAGTCTTTTAACAGACTTAAGTTTTTATCAATATTTGATGGCTCTTTAAATACATCTGTATTTACCTTTTGCAGGATATAGCTTTGCTCAGCGGCAGTTACTTTCCAAGTATGGTTTATGAGGCCATCGCCAAATAGGTTAACAGTTGTGTCATCAGAATTCAGGCCATACAATGGTAAAATATTTTCGAACATGCGTCTTTTCAAAATTGGTTACAAATTCAAACGTAATTATTTATGTGATCAAAACCATTGAGCAAACGTTTGCGCAAAATTACTTAGGATTCGGAATAATCAGTTCAGATTCCACAACTACGTTAAAGTAAGCCTGTTCGGTGCCAGTTTCATTTTTTGGTCTGTTGATCAGGTCGATGAGGATATCTGCTGCTTTCTTACCTTGTTTATAAGGAAACTGTTCTACAGAGGCAATAGGCGTATAATCCATGTAATTAATGATCGGCAGATTGGCGTAGCTGACAAAGTCGATTCCTTCCAATTCCAGTGATCGTGTATATCTCATGGCAAATAAAGCGACATAATCGTTAAAGGTAACGATGGCAGTCGGTTTACGTCTGTGGTTGAGCATGGTGTTCATCACTTCAATTGTGCCGCTTTCGGAAAGGTCACAGCTGACAATTAAAGAGGGGTCGAATTTTAGGCGGTTAGAGATCATAGCTTTGATATATCCCTCTTTTCTCTCATGACTGGCTACCAGTGTGGTAGGGCCATTGATCATTCCAATGGTGCGGTGTCCTTTCTTTAACAAAAAGTTCACGGCTTCATAGGTGCCGTTTTCCAAGTTAGAAGCCACATAGTGAATGTCTTTAATGGGGGGGATACGGTCAAAGAATACAACAGGAATATTCAGTTTCTTAAACACTTCAAAATGTTCGTAGGTACTGGTTGTTTTAGAAACAGAAACCAATAATCCATCCACACGTTGAGTTTTCATTTTTTCAACCAATAGTTTCTCGCGGTCCGCATCATCGTGCGATTGTGCAAGTAGTACGGTATAGTTTCTTTTGTAGGCAACATCTTCAATGCCACTAATGGCAGTAGAAAAGAAAGATTCAGATAATTCTGGTAAAATCACACCTATAATATGTGACTTTCCCTGTAAAAATTGGATGGCTTTCTGATTCGGTTCATAATTTAGCTCTGTCGCTAGCTTTTTGACCCTCATCTTTGTTGTTAAACCGATACTGGAATGGTCATTTAAAGCCCTTGAAACGGTAGAAACCGAAATCTTAAGTATTTTGGCTATTTCTTTTATCGTGGTTGGTTTATCAGACATGATGTTCAAATATTGGCATAAACTTTCAATAACCTTCAATTATTTTGAAAAAACAATTCGCATAAAACCCAATTGTTTGACGCTTAGGTCTAAAATATGCGCAAACGTTTGTTTGGAAATATAAGCCTGATTTTGTGTTTTAAGGGGTGTTTGTTTGATGAAAATCCCATTTTATCGGGCCTAATGCGGGTGTTTTGTTAAATCATGTCGTAATTCTTTGTTGTAACGATCATGAAATTGTTACAAATACTGAAAAGGTCAGGTTTTATGTGGGTATCTTATTTATAAGGTATAAAAAATCCAAATATCAAACGTTTGCGTGTAGTTTTTGAAGCTTAATCTGCGAGGGTTTTGGATATAGTCTATACCTTGTAATCGATAAATCGCGTGTGGTATGCCATAAAAGCGATACTTTTGAACCGAACATATATAATGAACTGAATATTATGAATAGAAGACAATTTGTTAGAAATAGCGGCATCACTGCCGCGGCTATAACGGTTTTACCTGAGCAATCAATTTTTGCGAGCACCAAGGGTGAAAAGATTAAGGTAGCAATGATTGGAGTGGGAATGAGAGGCCAAAATCACCTTGATCTTTTATTAAAGAGAGATGATGTAGATTTAGTTGCGATCTGTGATGTAGATGACGTTATGTTAAATTCTGCAAAAGCACTGATTGCAAAATCAGGTAAAGCGATGCCTAAGATTTATACTGGTGATGAAAATGCCTGGAAGAAACTTTTGGAAACAAAAGGACTAAAAGCTGTTGTGATTTCTACGCCATGGGAATTACACAAGCCAATGATCATTAAATCTATGGAAGCTGGTATTAAATATGTAGCTACTGAAGTCATGTTAGGTATTACCCTTCAGGACCACTGGGATGTAGTACAAGCGGCAGAAAAACACAATGCTCATGTGATGATGTTAGAAAACGTTTGTTACAGAAGAGATGTTTTAGCTGCTTTAAATATGGTACGTCAAGGGGTGTTTGGTGAAATCATGCATTTACAAGGTGGATACCAACATGACCTTAGAGAGGTTAAATTTAACGATGGTAAAAAACCATATGGTGGTGGTGTAGAGTTTAATGAGAAAGGTTTCTCTGAAGCAAAATGGAGAACCAATCATTCGGTACACCGTAATGGTGACTTATACCCAACACACGGTATTGGTCCGGTTGCTCATTGTATCAACATCAACAGAGGTAATAAATTCCTAAAACTGAACTCTTTTGCAACTAAATCAAGAGGTCTACATAATTATATTGTGGAGAAAGGTGGCGAGAACCATCCAAATGCAAAAGTAAACTTCCGTTTAGGAGATATCGTGACAACTACAATTGACTGTGCAAACGGTGAGACGATCATCCTGCAACATGATACTAACCTTCCTAGACCATATTCTATTGGTTTCAGAGTTCAGGGAACTAAAGGTCTGTGGATGGATGTTAACAAGAGCGTATATGTAGAAGGTGTAAGCAAGCCTCACCAATGGGATCCTGCTGCAGCCTGGTTAGATAAATATGATCACCCACTTTGGAAAAAATATGGTAATGATGCCCAAGGTGCCGGACATGGTGGTATGGACTTCTTCGTAATTCATGCTTTCATTGAAGCAGCAAAAAGAAACGAGCCTACCCCAATGGATGTTTATGATGCAGCAGCATGGAGCGCAATTACGCCATTAAGTGAGCAGTCTATAGAATTAGGAAATGAAACTGTTGATTTCCCTGATTTTACCAGTGGAAGCTGGATGACCAGAAAACCAATTTTCGCATTAAACGACGATTATTAATCTTATTGAATTTTAGCAGTCCTTTTGGGGGATTTTGAAGCTGAATTAATTTAGTCTCAAAATTCTCCGGAATTGCTAAACCCTCAATCTTCATATTTTCATAAAAGGAGCAGTGTTATTTTTCATATCTGCTCCTTTTTTTTGACAAAAAAAAGCAAGGAAAACGATTTTCTTAACGTTAACTTAACATTGGAAACGCATCTTTGTATATGTTTTTAACCATTCTTGCTTTAACGTTTTTGTTGTTCGCTTTGATCGCAGCTTTTAAAATGGAGTCTTTTTTACAAGGATTTCTATTCATTGTGGCTTTAGCTGTCGTTGCTGGGGTATTTTATTTATTTATTCTTTTTCCCGGCTTATCAGGCTTGGCAGTAGCATTAATGTTGGGTGCTTTTATCTTTAGACAGACTAAAAAGTAAACCGCCTTATCTTGCTAATGAGCAGTGATTTACCTGGCTGTTGCCAAGTGTTTTTCCGATGTTTTTTTGCCCTTTAAAGCGTAAAAAAACATCGGAAAACTAACCTCTTTTATGTGGGTTTTTTACTAATATTTTTAGTATCGAAAAGCGGTTTCAATTATTAATTTCAAAATTTTGTAATAATATGATAATATTATATTTAATATTTCTTAAATTTATTTCAATTAGGGGTTATTAAAAAATAATAATATTCATTATGAAAACATTAGGGGAGAAATTTAGAATTTTACGTCAAAAAAAAGGGGTCAACCAAAAAGCGATGGCCGATCTGTTGGATATCTCAATTCCAGCATACTCAAAATTGGAAACCAGTATTACTGATCCGAACTTTAGCCGCATCAATCAGATCGCTGAAGTACACGGATTGAGCTTAAGAGAGTTTCTTGATGTTGGGGAAGAAGGTGTAAGTGAACACATCCAGATTATCGAACAATTGAAAGAGAAAATCAGTCAATTGGAGAGTTCTGTGATCCGTTTGCAAAGTAAACTGATTGATTTATATGATAAAGAAGATCAGCGCAATAAAAATGCTTAATCTTTAGAGAGTCTGTAAGCTTCGGTGTCTTTATTTTCTTTTTAAATCGCTGATTATTAGTCATTTGTTTTGGTTAATGTTGGTCTTTTCTGGGGGAGGTTAAAGACACTGATACTTCCTGTTTTATCTTCAGTTTTACTACAGAATAAGGGCATATCTTTGACTATACTTTATAGTTTTTATGAGCCTTTCCTTTCTGTTTAAATCAAGGTACAGTGTGCTTTTTTCTTATGTAGCAACCTTTATTGCCGGGTCGTTCCTGATTCGTCTTGGATTGATGGTTGCTACATTAGAAAAAACAAATTTTACTGTTCTTTCTATCCTTCGTATCCTGGGTCAGGGTTTAGTCTACGACTTTGGGGTGGCCATGTTTCTGGTGTTGTTCTACGCCCTTTATTTATGCTTTTTGCCTCAACGTTGGATCAAATCCTGGTTTAATGTTTTTCTTAGCTATTCGGTTTTATTTTTAATGACTGTGATTGCCATGTTCTCATTTTTTGCAGAACTTACTTTTTGGCAAGAATTTGAAAGTCGCTTTAATTTTATCGCCGTAGATTATCTGGTTTATACGTACGAGGTGATCCACAATATCAATGAATCTTATCCTTTACCGTTGTTAATTGGTGGGGTGGTATTGATTAGTCTATTGTTGTTGTTTGGTTTTGTTAAATTGGGTGCATTTAAAATTCATTTTCAGTCAGATACTTCTTTTAAAAAGAGAGGGGTTATATCTTCGATGATTTTGCTAACCTGCCTTTTTTACGGTTTTTTTGTTCCCAATTCCTGGGCGGAAGAAGGGGCAAATCGTTACCACAATGAGCTGGCGAAAGCAGGAATTTATTCGATATTTTCTGCTTTTAAGAACAATGAGCTGAATTATAATCATTTCTATAAAATGTTAGATGAACCGGAAGCATATCGCATCATCAGGTCATCACTTCAGGAAAATAACAGTCTTTTCCTGGCGCCTGGGGCGAGTATAAAAAGAGAAATTAGTGGAAATGGAACGCCATATAAGCCGAATGTCATCATGATTACGGTGGAGAGTTTAAGCGCTGATTTTATGGCGCATTTTGGGAATAAGGAAGGCCTAACACCAATTCTCGATTCTTTAGCGGATACGAATTTATTGTTTACCAATATGTATTCCACTGGAACTAGAACGGTAAGAGGGATGGAAGCACTTTCATTGGCAATTCCACCAACTCCCGGCAGTAGCATTGTGAGACGCCCGAATAATGACAGTTTAACTACTATAGGGAATATTTTTGAAAAAGCAGGATATCATCGGAGCTTCTACTATGGTGGGGATGGTTATTTTGACAATATGAATCAGTATTTTGGGAGTAATGGTTATGACATTATTGACCGTGGCAGAAAGGTGATGGCCGGGGATAATTACTTAACCAAGCGAACCATCATTACCGATGATCAAGTGCATTTTGAAAATGCCTGGGGTATTAGCGATGAGGACTTGTACTCCGCAGTGATTAATGGCTCTGATCGCCAGTTTAAAGAAGGAAAACCATTTTATAGCTTCGTGATGACCACTTCAAATCATCGTCCATTTACCTATCCAAGTGGAGAAATTGATATTCCTTCAGGGACAGGTAGAAATGGAGCGTTGAGGTATACAGATTATGCCATTGGGAAATTTCTGCGCGTAGCGAGCACTAAACCCTGGTTCAAAAATACTGTTGTGATTATTGTAGCTGACCACTGTGCAAGTAGTGCTGGAACGAATGAAATCGACATCAGTAAATATCATATACCTTGTATCGTGCTGAATTTACCCGTTGATAAACTGAAAAGCCAGAAGCTCAAAGGAAGCGCAAACTTGCTTGGAAAAATGGATTTATCAGCGGCAAAGGGTAATGAAATTACTCCTTTATGTTCTCAAATAGATCTTTATCCGACATTATTTAATTTAATGGGCTGGAGTTATGAAAGTAATATCTTCGGAAAAGATGTATTAGATAAATCTTACGTGCCAAGAACGTTTTTGGGAACTTATCAAAAGTTGGCTTATCTTAAAAAGGACAGCTTAGTAATTTTAAGCCCTCAGCAAAAGGTAGAAACCTACCGATATAACCAACAGAAAAACGAGCAGATTCCAAAAAACTTCTCTGGAAATGTGGTAAAAGAAGCCATTGCAAATTATCAGACTGCTTATGATCTTTTTAAGAACGGCGGACTTCATCAATAATAATTATTAACTTAAAAGCCATCTAGCATACCTTATTTAATGAAATTACTATTAATTGAAGATGAGCAGTCGCTCCGTGAAAGTATCCTTACTTATTTTAGTGCAGAAGGAAATATCTGTGAACTGGCTGTAGATTTTCAATCTGCAATGGAGAAGATTAGCCTTTACCAATATGACTGCATTTTATTAGACCTAACTTTACCTGGTGGAGAAGGGATGGAAATTCTACGTGCACTAAAGAAATTGAATAAGAAAGATGGGGTATTGATCATCTCTGCCAGACATTCGCTGGATGATAAAGTGGATGGTTTAAATCTAGGGGCTGATGATTATCTGGTGAAACCTTTCCATTTATCCGAACTACAGGCACGTGTGACCGCCATTGTGCGTAGGAAAAGTTTTGATGGCAATAGTACCATTATTTTTAATGAAATTAGTATTGATACCATCGCTATGAAAGTGACGGTAAAAGACCGGATGCTGAACTTAACCAAAAAGGAGTTTGATTTGCTGGTGTATTTTACAGCTAATCAGCGCAAGGTCGTGACCAAGAATGCTATAGCTGAGCATTTGTGGGGGGATGAAATTGATTTGTCGGATGATTTTGATTTTATTTATACGCACATTAAGAATCTACGGAAAAAACTGGTTGAAGCAGGGTGCAAAGATTATATCAAGTCTATGTATGGTGTGGGCTATAAGTTTGAGAACATATGAAACTCTCCAGTCGGTATAATCGGGTAAATATATTGGTGTCACTCTTGGTTTTATTATCTACCGGAGTAATTTATTATGTGGTTATCCATTTTATTTTGACGGAGAAACTGGATCGGGATCTTCGAATTGAAGAAGAGGAAATCCGAGCCTATGCAGAAAAGTACCATAAGCTCCCCTTGGCCGGAGATTTTCACGATCAAAAGGTGAGTTACCGGTTGGTGAATCCATCAGATACAACGGGTAGGAGTTTTGGGAATAGTGTTTATCTGAATGAAAAAGAACATGAAAAAGAGCCCGGAAGAAGTCTGACGACGTTTATGAAAGTGAACGATCAGGTCTTTGAGGTGAGTGTGACTAAATCTAGGCTGGAAGCAGAAGACCTGGTACGCATTATTTTTCTGATCAGTTTGCTGATTATCATCTTATTGTTACTGACACTTTTTCTGGTGAATAGGTTTTTGTTAAACAGCTTATGGAAGCCATTTTATCATATCCTGGATCAAATGAAAGCTTTTAACCTGACTGGTAGAAATGAGGTGAAAGTGGAGCAAAGTAAGATTGATGAGTTTGTAGAATTGAATCAGGCTGTATTGTTAATGTCGCAGCGTGTAAAAGAAGATTATAAGGAATTGAAATCTTTTACAGATAATGCGGCTCATGAGATGATGACGCCACTCGCAGTGATCAATTCTAAATTAGATACCTTGCTGCAAACAGAAGGGTTTAGTGACCAACAAGGAGAGTTGATAGAAGATATTTATATGGCAGTCGGGAGACTCTCTCGATTAAATCATTCTTTGTTATTATTGGCGAAGATCGAAAACAATATGATCAAGAATGAAGAACCAATTCATTTAAAACCATTGATCGAACAGAAGTTGAGACAGTTTCAGGAGTTATTGCAGTCTGCGGAGATTATGGTCTCCACACAGTTGACTGATAAGGAAGTGTTGATGAGTAAGTATCTTGCTGATATTCTGTTTAACAATTTGATTAGTAACGCTATCCGTCACAACGTCAAACCTGGCCATATAGAGGTCATCCTGAACGCCAGTCAATTGGTTTTCAAGAATACCGGAATAACAATGGCTTTAGATGGAGCCAGAACTTTTGAACGCTTCAATAAAACAGCCTCTTCTGATGGGCTGGGGCTGGGCCTGGCCATCTCCCGGCAAATTTGCAACCTTTATGGTTTTAGCATGACTTATGCCTATGGAGCTGGTCAACATACTTTCACCATTAGTTTTTAAGTTTTCTTTTTTACGTGCCACATTTTTATTCGTATTCCCGAACTAATTGCTCTGGTTGCCTAAAAACGCAATCGTTATCGTAAATATTTAAAGATATTCGGCGGCATTCAATGTTTAATTTCCTTAACATTGATTCTAGTATTTAACCTATATAATCATAAAGTATGAAGGGCAAAGATCTGTTTTCATTAGAAAATAAGGTGATTGTAATTACCGGTGCAACCGGTGTTTTGGGCGAGTCATTTGCGTTAGCTGTGGCTGCTGCAGGGGCGAAAGTTGCTATTTTAGGTAGAAATGAAGAAAAAGCAAACGAGCGCGTGAAAGCGATCACCATAAATGGTGGGGAAGCCATGGCGGTCATCACCGATGTATTGGATGAAAAAGCATTGATTTCCGCAAGAACACAAATTCTTAATGCATGGGGCACGATAGATGGATTGGTAAATGCTGCAGGTGGTAATATTCCTGGTGCAACGATTGGGCCCGATCAAAACATATTTGATACCAATATTGCAGATACACAGAAAGCAGTAGAATTGAATCTTTTTGGTACGGTATTACCTACACATGTATTTGGTAGGGTGATCGCGGAAAAGGGAAAAGGCTCTATTGTTAATATCTCCTCTTTAGCGGCACAACGCCCTTTGACCAGAGTTTTAGGTTATACCTTGGGGAAAAATGCAATAGAAGGGTATACAAAATGGATGGCAGTTGAGCTGGCACAACGTTATGGCGACCGTGTTAGGGTGAATGCACTTGCGCCAGGGGTGTTTCTGACGGAGCAGAATCGTTCCTTACTCACCAATCCTGATGGTTCCTATACAGATCGTGCTCAGCGCTTTGTAAATCATACTCCTTTTGGTAGATTAGGGAATCCGGAAGAATTGAACGGAACCTTGATCTATTTATTGAGTGATGCTTCTGCCTTTGTAAATGGAGAGACTATATTAGTAGATGGTGGATTTAATGCCTATAGCGGCGTATAAAAAATGGATAAAAATAATCATAAATTATTGCAAACTTGGCGCTGGTATGGGCCATCAGATCCGGTAAGCTTATCGGATGTAAAACAAGCAGGAGCCACGGGAATCGTTACCGCTTTACACCACATTCCTCATGGAGCAGTATGGCCGGTAGCCGATATTCTGGAAAGAAAATCAATTATTGAAGCTTCAGGCTTACATTGGGCCGTAGTGGAGAGTGTACCTGTTCATGAGGCGATAAAAACAAGACGTAAAGATGCAGATGTATACCTTGCTAATTACAACGAGACCCTGAGAAATCTGGCTTCTTGTGGGATTAAAACAGTGTGCTACAATTTTATGCCGGTGTTAGACTGGACGCGCACACAGTTGGACCTGACCATGACGGATGGTTCAAAAGCGCTTTATTTTAACTGGACAGACCTTGCTGTATTTGACCTCTTTATTTTGAAAAGGGAAGGTGCTGCAGGAGATTATCCAGAAAAAATTAGAGAAAGAGCTACGTTAAGGCATTCTGAAATGACTGCATCAGCATTAGAATTATTGAGGATTAATGTCTTGATGGGCATCCCTAATGAGAAAGAAATTGAGCTGGAGGCTTTGCAGAATAGCATTGACGAGTATAAAGAGATTGGTACAGAGGGATTGAAAGAAAATCTGATCTGGTTTTTAAAGGGGATTTCGGAAGTATGTGAGTCGGAAGGAATCAAAATGACCATTCATCCAGATGATCCACCATATCCAATTCTTGGTTTACCACGTATTGCGAGCACGAAAGAAGACCTGGTATATATTATTGATAGTGTAAATTTGGACTTCAATGGGATTTGTTTTTGTACCGGTTCTTTGGGGGCAGGACTAAACAACAATCTGCCAGAGATCTTTGAAGCAGTAAAATCGAGAGTTCATTTCCTACACTTGAGGAATGTGACCAAAGATGAGGAAGGTAATTTCTTTGAAGCAGACCATCTTGGCGGGGATGTAAATATGTATGAAGTAATGAAGGCAATTGTGGCAGAGAATGCTTTAAGAGCATTGCCAATTCCTTTTCGCCCTGACCATGGTCACCAGATGTTGGATGATTTGGCCAGACACACGAATCCCGGTTATTCTGCCATTGGCCGCTTACGTGGACTAGCAGAATTACGCGGATTGGAACTCGGAATTACTGGGAACTATTAGTTTTTCAGTTGGAAGTGGGTACTGTTTGAGTAGAGGCACGAACCAGAATTTGTGTCTCCAGTTTGATGGTTTCAAAATCTACTTCTTTATGTTTCTGTTCTATCAAGGATATTAATTTTTCGGCAGCAAGCTGTCCGATTTCAAAGGCTGGCTGGTGTATAGTACTCAACGAAGGGTTCATTGCATCGGCCAGTTCTGTATTGGTGAATCCAATCAAAGCCAAGTCTTTAGGGATATGGTAACCGAGTTTATTTAACAAAGAAAGGCATCTGGTCGTAATCTGATCGGTAGCCGTAAAAATGGCATCTGGCGGTTCTGGTAGCGACATGTAATATTGAATTGCCTCTTCAAGATCCTCATTTAGTTTATGAGAATCGGTATAATCGCAGGAACGAAGATAGGTTGGATTAAATGATATCATTTGATCTGATAGCGCTTGTTTGTAGCCATTTAATCTATCCGTAGATATGCTGAGTTTGGTGTTGGTATTGAGGTGTGCAATTCTTTTATAACCGTTATTTATGAGGTGCATGGTGGCATCATACGCACCTTTAAAGTTATCCGCGCCTACTTTATGCGTGTCAATCTGGTCGGTTAGGCGGTCGAATAATACCATCGGAAGACCTGATTCCTGTAGGTTTTTAAGGTAACTAAAGTCGGTAGTTTCACAAGCTGGAGAAATGAGTAGGCCGTCTATTCCACCAGAATAAAGCAGGTCGATACAGGCTATTTCCTGTTTTTGGGATTCCTTGCTTTGCATAATGATGATTTGATACGATTTGTCTGTACTAACCTTATCGATCCCATCTAGCATTTGCGCCACAAAGTTATTGTCTAAGGAACACACCACCACACCAATTGATCTGCTTTTTCCTTGCTTTAGGCCTTTGGCCATCCGATTTGGAACATAATGGTGTTCGGTTGCATAAGCAATCACCTTTTTTTTAGTTTCTTCCCCAATTTCATAGCTGTCATTTAAAGCCTTAGAAATGGTGGAAGTTGAGAGGTTCAGGGCCCTTGCAATATCCCTCAATGTGATACTGTTGTTCATACCAATTTATATATAAAGGCTAAAATGCGATTATTAGAGGAGATAAGGGAATCTTTTTTTATTTATCCGCAAGACGGTGATTCTTTTCCGCTGGATTATTTTGACCATTCTATTTTTCCCCTGATCTTTAATATCTTTATAATAAGAAATCATTTAATTGTATTCAAATGAAAAAAGCGCTCGGTTTATTCTTATTGGTTTTGTTTTTCGGTTCTATGAAAATTGAATATCAAAAAACTGATCCTGGAAAGGTGGTGATCGGTTATGTTGGTGGATTTAGGGGTTTGGTGAATACGGATGGAATCTCTCCTGAAAAGTTAACCCATATCAATTATGCTTTTGTGGATGTTCAGGGAAACCGTGCTTTTTTGACCAATGAAAAAACGGATACGGTAAATTTCAGAAAGCTGTTATTGTTAAAAAGGAAAAACCCTTCGCTTAAAATTCTTATTTCCATTGGCGGATGGGCCTGGAGTAAGAACTTTTCAGATGCGGTATTGACGGATACTTCCAGAGCTGAATTTGCCTCGAGTGCAGTAAATATCATAAGAAAATACCGATTGGATGGGGTAGATATAGATTGGGAATATCCAGGAAGGCCAGGAGAGGTTGGCAATGTTTATCGACCTGAAGATAAGCGCAATTTCACGTTAATGTTTGCAGCACTCAGAAAAGAACTGGACATCCTGGAAAGGGAAACTAATCAAAAGAAATTATTGACCACCGCTGTGGGGGGATTTTCAGATTTCTTATTGCATACTGAAATGGATCAGGCAGCAAAGTATCTGGACTATGTGAACCTGATGACTTATGATTACTATTCTGGTAAAATAGCTGGTCATCATACTAATTTATATCCTTCCAAGCTTTACCAATCGGATAATTCCGCAGACAAAGCAATTAAAGCTTTTGTTGATGCAGGCGTTCCTATTTCGAAATTGGTGATGGGCATTGCGTTTTATGGCAGAAATAGCAAGGTAGCGGAGGGAAGTGCTACAGGATTGGGCGCGACTTATATTAAAGGAGAATTTGGAAGTGGGTATACAAAGATCAAAGACAGTCTGACCAATAAGAAGGGCTTTGTTGCTTATAAGGATAATGATGCCAAGGCATCTTATCTGTACAATTCAGATACTCAAACCTTAATTACTTATGACGATGAATGGTCAGTACGGGAAAAATGTAACTATGTGAATGCGCATCGTATGGCTGGTGTCATGTTTTGGGAATATGCCTCAGACCCAAAAGAGTACCTTTTAAATGAAGTACTCAAATCATTTAAATGATTGGCTTATTCTGTGATTTTTTAGTGTTTGACCAGCTCATTCCTCGTCAATAGACCGGATTGTTCCCAGTAAATTATATCTTTGGGAAATTATATATTTAATTATGCTTGCTGGAGATATGTTAAAGAGAAAGGCGCGATACTTTTTATTAATACTCGTTTTATGTGTTTTTTCCTCCTGTTTTCAGATTATTGAAGAGATAAATGTGGCGAATAATGGCTCAGGCACCGTTAACTTGACTGTGAATCTAAGTGCCAGCAAAACTAAGGTAGCTTCTTTGATGCTTTTGGATAGCGTAAATGGTTATAAAGTTCCCAGTAAACAGACCATTCAGAAAGAAATGGAAGAGGCTGTGGTTTATTTGAGATCCGCTCCAGGAATTAGCAATGTGAAAAAGACATTAGATTTTGAGAATTACATAGCCACCATAAGCTTTGCTTTTAAAAACATAGCTAATATCAATAACGTCAATCAAAACGTGTTGAAGAAGATGAAAATTAAAGCGATCAACAATTCTTCTTATAGTTTTAATCCCGAAACTGGCATTTTTCAACGCCGTTATACCCATACAAAAGAAGCCTTAATCGAGTATAATAAGTTGAAACCGGAAGTTAAAAACGTGTTCAAAGAAGCCAGTTACACGAGTATCTATCGCTTTGAAAAACCAGTTGAAAGCAGCGTAAACCCACTAGCTAAAGTGTCAAAGACAAAAAAAGCAGTGATGTTAAATGTAGGGATAATGGGTCTAATCAATGGAAAAACCAATATCACCAATCAAATCAGCCTGGCTAAATAATGATTTGACTTATCTTACATCTACTATCTATTAAAAACACCTATACAAAACATGAATTACTATTTTAAATCTGCAATTGCCGGATCTTTCTTATTGGGTTCGATTGCAGTAAATGCGCAAGACCTTTCCCGTAAAATCCCTGCTGATGCACTTGCTGTAGCTACACTCAGAGGAGGAAACTTAACCGAATTAATGTCTGTAAGTGAATTTAACCAGAGTTTTCTTGGAAAAAAAATGTTGGAAGGACTTGCTAAAGATCATATAGCTGATTTTCCAGGCATGGAAGACTTCGGTTTTAACCTGTCTTCGGATTTCTTTTATTACAATCAAAGTAGCGACAGTGTAAGTTATAACTGTTTCTTATTACCTGTTAAGGACGCGGCGAAAATAGATCTTTTCTTTTCAAAACGCGGGAAGATATTTACTGTTAAAGATCAGGTAAGATCTTATTTCAATGTAGATTCTACGGAAGCTGTTCACTGGAATGCTGAGATGTTATTGTCTGTAATTCCTATTGAAAAATCTGCTTATTTCAAGCGCCCTGAAGTGCGTGAACGCCTTGGTTTATCTACTGAGGAAGAGAGCAACCTGTATGCTCCGGAAAATGCCAATGATGCAGTGATGGCAGACTCTGCCGCTGTGGATGTAACAGAGGCTATGGAAGTTGTTGATGAACAAGAAGAACTTGTAGTTGCAAAACCGGTTAAACAAAAAAAATCAACTGCTGTTAAGCATAGATCAAAAAAAACGAAGCTGAAAGGAAAGAAATCAGCAGGAAAAAACAGTAAGAAGAAAGTAGGAAAAAAGAACCTGACAAAAAAGAAAGTAGCCCTACCGAAAGAAGAAACCGCCGAAATGGAAGTGTCAACTTCGGAGGAAGCACCTGCAACTTTTGAATCAGATATGTCTTCAGACACCGTGGTTGTAGATACGGCTTATGCTGATAACAATGATAATTCAAATAGTCCTTTCTTCAGCGATTTGAGAATAAAAAGGGCAATAATGGCAAAATGGACAGCAAAAATGAGTGCTGATTTTTTTGCGGGTAAAAACCAAGGCTCTATTCTAAATAATGCAGACTTTAATAAAAGCGTTGATCATAAAGCTGAAGCGACGATCTGGATTTCTGGATTGGAAAAGTTAACAAGTGCTTATTTACCTTTAGATTACTTCAAAGGGGTTAATTTCATGGGCGGTTATGGTGCGGCTAATGCCAAGCTTTTCCTGGAAGACCAATCCATCCGTATGAGTTCAGCGATGACTTTTAGTGAAGATATGGGTAACGTGCTGAGAAAAGTTCACAAAAGAAAGCTGAATAAGAAATTCATGAAATATGTAAATGAGGATCAAATGATCGGTTACATGGCTTATGCGATGGATACAAAAGCCTATTTACAGGAATATCCTAAACTGATTTCTAAAATTTACGGCTCAGTTTATTCAGATGAAATAGGCATGGCCACTGATTTATTTTCTTTGCTATTAGATGAGGAAGCGATTGGAAAAGTGATTAAAGGAGACGGAATATTTGTATTCAACGGCTTATCACAAAAAGAGGTTGCTTATAAATCTTATGATTATAATGAGGACAACTTTGAGACGAAAGAGGTGATGAAAACAAAGAAAGAAACTTTGCCAGACTTTCTGATGATGATTTCTACTGAGGATACCCGTTTGATGGACAAATTGATCGCCTATGGAGTTAAGAAAGAACTGCTAAAGAATCACAATAACTACTATGAGGTTTCTATTCCTAAAAGTCCGATGGCACTTTATTTTACCATTAAAGATGGGGTGATCTTTTTGACTACTAATGGACAAGAGATACAGCAGATTGTGAACAATACTTTTACCGCAAAATTGAGTGCTAAACACAAGAAGGCGCTATTGGGAAATAATTATGCGGCTTATTTTAGTCCTAAAAAATTGTCTGGTAAAATACCAGCAGAAACATTGGGTAGATTAACGCAAGTGGAAAAAACCAATAAAACGCTAAGCGCATTGGGTGATATTTATATCCGATCTTTCCCTATGAAAGGCAATACGTTTGCTGCTGAGATTAGTATGGACATTCCTAGGGGTCAAAAAAATGCATTGAAATACTTGATGTCTATCACAGAGGATCTTCAAAAGTAATCGCATTCTAATGAAATTAATAATGAAAATATCAGCAACAATAATTCTATTGTTGCTGATTTCTGTTTATGGGTACTTGAAATTTCGGGAGTCCCACTCTTATAACCAGATTATTGCTAAAAATGCGCATGTGGTTTTTAAGTTGAACGTGGATGGTTTACTGAGCACCATGGCTACTGATTTTATTGGTAACCCTGGCTATTATTTAAAAAATAATGAAAAAGGAGTGCGCAGACCCGGCTTCTCTATTCCGGCCAACATCTTTTTCTACTCGCTTAATACCGGGGCTCCAAGCAGTCTTTACTCAAGTTTGGCTTTAGGGGATACCACTGGCTTAAACGCCTATTTAAAGCGGGTTTTGAAGATCAAAGATTTCAGGGCAACAACTAAGGGAGATCGTACAGGAGTAAGTGGGCGTCAAGAATCAGCAATAGAAGAGGGGGCAGAGCAGATTGTCGGGACTTCTGCAGATCGTAAAATCACAGTTGCTTATGATAGAAAGATTTTAGCCATTGCATATTCTTTCAAAAGAGAATCAGTAATGGAGGAATTGAACGATATTCTGGATCAGAAAAACAGGATGGAGGATGCGGCTCCGCTTATGCTGGCTCTGAAAAAGGCAAAAGGTCATTTGAGTTGGACAACAACAGCATATACCGGTGAGGTTAATTTTAAAGATGGAGGTGTTGAGATCGATGGTCTTTTTCCAACGGAGGGACTAGAAATTCCTACTCAACCTCATTCTTCTATTAAATTTGCCGATAATTCTTTAATAAGCATCTGGATAAATGCAGGCTTTAGCCCGTCTTGGCTGGCTAATCTATCAGGAATAGCTGCAGCAGGAACAACGAAAACAACGGGAGAGCTATCCCTAAATGGGATTTCCCTTCAATCAGCGACTTTGTTGAAATCCTATCTAGGCTTTGCTGCAGTAGAAATAGGCCCTGGTATTACACAAATTGATTCTCTGATTACTTATGAGTATAATGATGACTTTGAAAAAGTACCTACTGTTCAATTGAAAAAGGTGATTGTACCGCATTTGAAAGTCAGCATATTAGCTAAAACGGGAGAATTAACGACTTATTTGAGAGAAAGACAAGTCATTCTTGTAGATGATCAGTTGAATAAAGAAGTATTTCCATTGTACCAGGTCTTTAGCAGTCAGCAAGATCCTATTTGGCAACTGAGTACGCTGAAAAATGATCCCATAAGCCTTACAACGGTGGAGAATGAAATCGGTTCTTCCTCAAAAATTGCTTTGGCTAATGAGGGTAATCAGAATTTCTTTTTTGCTTCCGCTGATTTAAAAGAGATTAAAGTTCAGCAACTGTTTCCTTTATTAAATAGCTGGATCGCACCTTTTACACATTTTGAAATTACAGCAGCTCAAGCAGGGAATGGAACTGCAAGATTAAGAGGAAACCTAGAATTACAAAGACCAGACCTCAACGCATTTATTCAAATGATTCGATAAGCTACCAAATGATTTGACAGGTTTGCCAAATCATTTGGTAATTCCAGCTAAATAAAAAGAATCAAGGCTGGAGTTTACTCCAAGAATCCAAAATAAAACAAAAACTCTATTTAATAATTGATCAAAAAAATCCGGCTCTTAATCCTTTCAAAGCCGGATTTCCAGTATTTGACAAATTAATGATGCGATTCTCAAGACAACTAATTACATTTGCTTAACAGTGTTAGATTATTTACACTATTTTATTTTTAAAGCATGGGCAGTAAAGAACGCATACAACGGTTAAAAGAGGACACAAGACTCAATATATTGGATGCTGCCTTAGAAATTGTGAAGGAAGATGGTTGGCAGTCGCTCAGCATGAGAAAAATTGCCGATAAGATTGAGTATACTGCACCCATTATTTATGAGTATTTTGCAAATAAAGAGGGGATTTTACTGGAATTAACCAGGAAAGGATACATTATACTCTTTCAGGAATTAAAAGCAGCTAAAGTTCAACATGAACTCCCTCAGGATCAATTAGAGGCGATGTGGATGGCTTATTGGGATTTTGCTTTTAAATACAAAGAGCTGTACCAATTGATGTATGGCGTGGATATGAGTTGTTGCGAGGTGATGAAAGCATTTCCGGAAGCAGAAGCAACCACAAATATCATCTGTGATACCATCAAAGAACTGATGACTGCTGATCCGATCAATGATGATCTGGTCTGTAGGAAATATTTTACCTTTTGGTCTGTTGTACATGGTTTAATTTCCATCAACTTTGTACGTAAAGGAACAGACAATATGACGAATCAACATATCCTTAGAGATGCGCTTAAAGGAATTATAAAATATATTAATGATTAAAATCTCGGCAATAAAACATTAATCTAGAATACAAAACGGATTTAATTCAATCCGTTTTTTTGTCCACAGTCACTTAACACTGTTAAATCACTTACACCCGTTATTTGTCCATGAAAATGGCACATTATTGAACAAGTGTCGGCTATTGTTAAGCATTTAACGCTGTTAAATTACTTATACCTGTTATTTACACCTAAAATTATGAACCGATATGAAGCACTTACCGATTACCCAATACTATCTAACACTGTTAAATTACTTAAGCCTGTTTTTTAAACTCTAAATCAAATACATCATGGAATATTTCCCTCCCTCAATTTCTGCGTCTGGAGCAATTGGCCAGTCGCCAATTATTAACCCCTCAAATCAGTACATTATGAAATCTATACTTTTACTCTCTACAGTCGTATTTTTATTCGGATGCGCTGCTGAGCCGGCAACAGAAATTGCCGCTCCTGCGCCGACTTTACCCGTAGTTTCCATCAGTCAAACTGCAGAAACAACTTTTCTAGAATACCCGGCATCCTTACAAGGAGCGGTGGATTTGGAAATTCGTCCACAGGTATCTGGTGCTCTGGAGCAGGTATTGGTAAATGAAGGTGCGCTTGTTCATGCCGGACAACCTTTATTTAAAATCAATTCACTTCCTTTTATGGAGCAGTTGAACAATGCCAAAGCGAATCAGCGTGCAGCAGAAGCGGCGGTATTAAACGCACAATTGGAAGTCGACAAGTTAATTCCTTTGGTACAAAACAAAGTGGTTTCAGATTTTCAATTGAAAACGGCTAAAACTGCGCATCAAATTGCGCTGGCAAATGTTGCTCAAGCAAAAGCGAGTGTTGGAACTGCTCAAATTAACATGGGATATACTTTAATTAAAGCGCCTGTGAGCGGCTACATCGGTCGTTTGCCTAAAAAACAAGGAAGCTTAGTTTCTCCATCAGACCCATTACCGCTGACTAACCTGTCGGATGTTCATGAAATACGCGTATACTTTTCTTTGGGCGAAGCAGACTTTGTCAACTTTAAAGCAAAATATCCATCGGCAACTGCTGGAAATCTTAAAAATTTAGCACCTGTGTCATTGGTTTTGTCCGACAATAGCGTGTATGCGCAGCAAGGTAAAATCGATATGATTGATGGGCAATTTGACAAAAACACAGGGTCAATTACGCTTAGAGCAAGCTTTCCTAATGCATCAGGATTGTTGAGATCTGGAAATACTGGAAAAGTAAGGCTGAGTCTCGAGCACCAAGATGCGATGCTGGTTCCGCAATCGGCTACCGTCGAAGTTCAAGATAAGGTATTCGTGTACACGGTTGATCAGCACAACAAAGTAGCCAAACAGCCGATTAAAGTTATCGGAACAAGTGGAACAAACTACCTTATAAAAGAAGGATTGAAATCTGGTGACCGTATCGTTTCTAAAGGATTTGAAATCCTAAAAGACGGTGATGCGATTGTTCCGGAAGTACCCAATGAAAAAACACCAAAAATTGCCGCTAACTAATCTCAATCATGTTTAAAATATTCATACAAAGACCGGTCCTGGCCACAGTAATCTCTATTTTATTAGTGATTTTCGGGATCCTGGGACTTTCAAAATTACCATTACAACAGTTTCCCGATATTGCACCGCCCGCAGTTCAGGTAACCGCCCTATATCCGGGGGCAAATGCAGAGACCGTGTTGAGGGCTGTAGCGCCATCGCTGGAAGAATCAATCAATGGGGTAGAAGGCATGAGTTACATGAGCTCTACCGCGAGTAATGATGGATCGCTAGTGATCACTGTCTACTTTAAGCTGGGGACAAACCCGGATCAAGCCGCAGTAAACGTGCAGAACAGGGTAGCACAAGCCACCAGCCAACTACCAGCTGAGGTAGTTCAAGCAGGTGTCTCCACTGCAAAACAACAAAACAGTTTGATCATGGTACTCGATATGTACACTGAAAATGAATCAGAATATGACCAGACTTTCTTAGCGAATTATGCCCAGATCAACTTGATTCCAGAAATCAAAAGGATTCCAGGTGTAGGTTCTGCCAGTGTTTTTGGAGGAAGTAAGGATTACTCTATGCGTATTTGGTTGAATCCTGCTCAAATGGCCAGCTATAACCTGATGCCTAATGAAGTGATGTCGGCCATTCAGAATAAAAATGTAGAAGCTGCTCCAGGTAAATTTGGCGAGAGCAGCAAAAATGCCTTTGAATATGTGATTAAGTATAAAGGTAAGTTGAATCAGCCTAAAGATTATGAAAATATGGTGATCCGTTCCAATGCGGATGGTTCTATTTTGAGATTGAAAGACGTTGCAAGAGTTGAATTCGGTGCATATACCTATGGTAGTTTAACCCGTATCAATGGTAAACCAGGAGTTGACATTGGGATTATGCAATTGGCAGGATCTAATGCGAATGAGATTCAGATCAAGATTCAGGATTTCCTAAAAAAAGCAGAGAAAGACTTCCCAAAAGGGGTAAAGTACGATGTGATGTATAATACAAAAGTATCATTGGATCAGTCTATTGATCAGGTGATACATACGTTGATCGAGGCTTTTATCCTGGTATTTATTGTGGTGTTTATCTTTCTTCAGGATTTCCGCTCTACTTTAATCCCTGCTATTGCGGTGCCGGTCGCAATTATCGGAACCTTCTTCTTCATGCAGTTGTTTGGATTTTCTATCAATTTGCTGACTTTATTCGCATTGATATTAGCCATTGGTATTGTAGTGGATGATGCAATTGTGGTCGTAGAAGCTGTCCATGCGAAGATGGAACAACAACATTTACCTCCTAAAGAAGCTACAACTTCCGCGATGCAGGAAATTACTGGCGCCATCATCTCGATCACCTTGGTGATGTCAGCCGTGTTTTTACCGGTTGGTTTTATGGAAGGTTCAACCGGTGTATTTTACCGACAGTTCGCTTTCACTTTGGCCATTGCCATTGTAATTTCAGCGGTAAATGCCTTGACTTTAAGTCCGGCTTTATGTGCTTTGTTTTTAAAAGACAACCATTCGAATCAACAAGAAGGAACTAAGAAAACTTTCTCAGCGCGTTTCTTTTTGGGATTCAATACAGGGTTTAACAGTTTGACTAATAAGTACGTTGGAAGCCTTAAGTTCTTGATCCGATTTAAGTGGATCGGATTGGTTGGGCTATTGTTAATAACGCTCTCCACAGTATGGATGGTAAAGAAAACGCCAACTGGATTTATTCCTTCTGAAGATCAGGGGTTCATTGCAATTGCATTGTCAATGCCTGCAGGTGCCTCCTTAGAACGTACAACGGAAGCTTTAAAAGAAGCAGAGAAAATTCTGACGCCTTTGGAATCTAATCGATTGCTGAATGTGCTTTCTGGTTTCAATATTATGACTCAAAGTACCAGTCCTTCTGCAGGTGTGGCTTTTGTGCTGCTAAAACCAACAGAAGAACGTGGCAAAATGAAGAATATAAATGATATCATGAACGATATCAGGGTTAAATTGGGTAGCATAAAAGGGGCTAGTTTCTTTGTGTTTACTTTCCCAACGGTTCCGGGTTTCAGTAATGTGGATGGATTAGACCTGGTATTACAGGATAAAACAGGTGGAAAGCTGGATAAATTCAGTGGTATCGGTTATAACTTCATTGGGGAACTCATGAAACGGAAGGAGATTGCTGTTGCCTTTACTACGTTTAAAGCAGATTATCCGCAGTTGGAGTTGAAAATTGATGAAGAGAAAGCGGAGCAGCTGGGTATCAACGTAAAAGATGTGCTGCAAACTATGCAAGCGTATTTTGGAAGTGCACAGGCTTCAGATTTCAATCGTTTCGGTAAATATTACCGGGTAATGGTTCAGGCAGATATCGCGAACCGTGCAGATGCTTCTGCCATGGACGCAGTATATGTTAAAAACAAACAAGGAGAGATGGTTCCTATCAATACGGTAGCTACCTTATCTAGGGTATATGGACCGGAAACTGCATCAAGGTATAACTTATTTAATTCAATTGGTGTAAATGCCATTGCTAAACCAGGGTATAGTTCTGGTGATGCCATTAAAGCAGTGGAAGAAGTGGCACAAAAACACCTTCCTGCTGGGTATGCGTTCGAGTTCTCCGGCTTAACAAAAGAAGAGATTTCTTCAGGCGGACAGTCGGCGATCATCTTTATGTTGTGTCTGATTTTCGTTTACTTCTTGTTATCTGCACAATATGAGAGTTATATCTTGCCTTTAGCAGTAGTACTTTCTATCCCTACGGGTGTGTTTGGAGTATTTGTAGCTATTGGCCTAACAGGAATTGAGAATAACATTTATGTTCAGGTCGCTTTGGTGATGTTGATTGGGCTTTTGGCGAAGAATGCGATTCTGATTGTAGAGTATGCTGTTCAGCGCAGGAAAACAGGGAAGACCTTGGTCTCATCTGCTTTAGAAGCAGCTAAATTACGTCTACGTCCTATTATTATGACTTCTCTGGCCTTTATTGTAGGATTGATTCCGATGATGAGTGCCACTGGACCCTCTGCAATGGGTAACCATTCGATCAGTATTAGTGCAGCAGGAGGAATGGTTTCTGGTGTAATACTAGGGTTATTTATCATTCCGGTATTGTTTGTCATCTTCCAATAT
Source organism: Pedobacter gandavensis (assembly GCF_014172405.1). Lineage (GTDB taxonomy): Bacteria > Bacteroidota > Bacteroidia > Sphingobacteriales > Sphingobacteriaceae > Pedobacter > Pedobacter gandavensis. The sequence goes on from NZ_WNXC01000001.1 coordinate 608,682, forward strand.
TTACAAGAAAAGGTGAGTGGTAAACCACCATTGGCAGAGGAGACAAAACATGGTGTAAGCGTTAAACCAGATACGGAGATTATTTACTCTTAATCTTTTAATAGAAAAATCAAATGAAAACACCTATATATAAACTTACGGCATTGATGCTCCTGGTATTCCTAGGAGGCTGTAAAGTTTCAAAAGACATCATTTTACCTGTCACAAGCATTCCTGAAAATTTCAGGAATGCCTCCAAGGATAGTACAAGCAGTATTGCTCAACTATCAGTAAAACAGTTTTTTTTGGACGTCACCTTAGGTGATCTAATAGATACAGCTTTGTTGAGAAATTACGATTTACAAATCGCAATGAAAAATATGACCGCAGCAGAATTGTTATTCAAGCAGTCGAAATTGGGAAATCTACCTCAGGTAAACCTGAACATCACAGCGAATAGTAGCAGACCTTCGGACAATAGCTTAAATGGTCTGAGTGCGGGCCAGTTTCTGGGCACCAAACATATCGAGGATTACAATGCAAACCTTGGAATAAGCTGGGAGGCAGACATCTGGGGGAAGATTGGAAGTCAGAAGAAAGCCGCATTAGCCAGCTATCTGCAAAGCGCTGAAGCTAGGAAAGCTGTTCAAATGAGACTAATTGCTAATGTTGCCCAAGGGTATTACCGATTGTTGATGTTGGACACTCAGATGTCCATCGCTAAGAGAAATGTTGCACTGAACGATAGTACTTTAAGAATGATTAAGATGCAGTTTGATGCAGGACAAGTCAGCTCTTTGGCTATTCAACAAGCAGAAGCGCAGCAATTGTTAGCTGCTCAATTGGTTCCGGCTTTAGAACAGGAGGTTAGTATCCAGGAAAATGCGTTGAGCATTCTGGCGGGTCAGTTGCCAGCTGCGATTATCCGCCAGGGAAGTTTGGATAAGGTCAATTTTCCTGCTCAATTATCCGCTGGAGTTCCTTCGGCGCTTTTGGCACAAAGACCGGATGTGCGTTCTGCAGAACTTTCATTAGACCTTGCCAATGCCCAGGTGGGAATTGCCAAAGCAAGTATGTATCCATCATTAAATATTACTGCAACAGCAGGTTTAAATGCTTTTAAAGCAAGTAATTGGTTTAATGTGCCAGCGTCTCTATTTGGGGTCGTTGCTGGAGGAATCACCCAGCCATTGTTTCAACGCAAACAATTGAAAACTCAATTTGAAGTGGCAAAGATAGAAAGAGAAAAAGCAGTGCTTCAATTCAGACAATCGGTTTTGAATGCAGTAGGCGAAGTTTCTGATGAATTGATGCGCATTGAAAAACTAAAACAGCAAGAAACCATTGCCCAGCGTCGGGTGAAAACCTTAAAAGAGGCGGTCAAAAATGCGGGTTTGTTGTTTAATAATGGGATGGCGAACTATTTAGAAGTCATTACCGCCCAAAGTAACGCTTTGCAAAGTGAGCTGGAATTGGCCAGCATTAAAACTGCAGAACTCCATGCTACTGTGGCACTTTACCGTGCTTTAGGGGGAGGTTTTTAAGATTTTAAATGGGATAAACGATAATTAATTATCCTAATAATGGTATAATTAATGTTTTAATTATTTAACATTGGCCCTTATTATCATCTTTTATAAAGGCTATGTTTCTTAACCAACCTGAAGGTTATACTGAACAGGAATTGCTGGAAAAAGTTGCGGGGGGCAACGAATCTGCATTCAAACTGCTATACGAAAAGTATGCGGGGAAGGTATACACCATGGGTATGAACTATCTTAAATCCCCCTTTTTGGCCCAGGATGCTGTCCAGGAGGTTTTTGTGAAGGTTTGGAAAAACCGGGAGCAACTGACTACCCTGAACAGCTTTCCTGCATGGCTAACCACGATCTCCAGGAATCAACTGATCAATGATCTCCAAAGTCTGATTCCAATGGAATCTCTTGAAGCTATTTCTTCCGAAGATAGCGGTCACCATCAAACTACAACGGGCAACGAGATTGATTATCGTGAGCTTGAAAAAGCGATTAAAATCGGTATCAGTACCTTCTCGCCAAGGCAACAGCAAATCTATCTCCTAAGCAGGGAAAAGGGGTTGAGCCATAAACAGATTGCTTCGCAACTCAATATTTCTTACGATATGGTGAGAGAACATATGAGCAATGCCCTCAAGAATCTTCGTAAATTTCTTGAAAATCATTATACCCATTTGCTGTTGCTGTGGCTGATTTCCAGGTATAATTAAAAAAAATAAAATAATACCCCCACAACATTTCATTTTCACTGTCTATATTATTGTAATGACACCAGAGACATTTAAATCACTTTTATCAGGTTACCGAATGGACAGTTTAAGTCCAGAGGAGCAACAGCAGCTCATGGCTTTGTTGCATGATCCGGCCTATCGTGAACAACTGGAGAATTTATTTACTGAAGACCTGTCTGCACCAGAATTTCCGGTAACCGCAGGAAAAGAAACCTTGGACCTGGTTTATGAACAGGTTAAATTACACACTGGTGAGGCTAAAGTACTTGCTTTCCGTCCGATGCGTTGGGTTGCAGCAGCTGTAGCAGTCTTGGCGATTGGAATCGGGAGTTATTACCTGAGTTCGATGCCTGCGACTCTGCAGAGCGATCCTATCAGTTATGATAAGGGAGAACATATCCTTCCAGGAGGCAGTAAAGCAGTGCTTACTTTGTCTGACGGTTCTCAGATTGAGCTGGATGAGATGGCCAATGGAGAGATCGCCAAAGAATCAGGCGTGAAAATTACTAAGACTGCGGATGGCCGCTTATTATATAGTGTACGTGAAGGCTTAGCACATGTAAAACCCGCTTTTAACACCATTTCTACGCCTAGGGGCGGACAATATCAAATCGCTCTTCCTGATGGAACCATGGTTTGGCTCAATGCCGCTTCTTCTTTGAAGTTTCCTTCTTCCTTTACAGGAAAAGACAGGTTAGTTGCACTTACGGGCGAAGCTTATTTTGAAGTGGCTAAAGATAAAAAAAGGCCATTTAAGGTAAAAACAGAGGAGCAGGAGGTCGAAGTTTTAGGTACACACTTCAATATTAATGCCTATGATGATGAGCAAGGGGTAAAAACTACGCTGCTTGAAGGTAGTGTAAAAGTGAAATTACCTTCCAATAAATCGGCTTTGCTTAAACCTGGGGAGCAATCGTTGGTTTTAAATGACATTAAAATAAACCAAGTTGATGCGAATTCAGCAATAGATTGGAAACAAGGATTATTCTGGTTTAATGATGAGAACATATATAGTATTATGCGTCAGTTTTCAAGATGGTATAATATAGAGGTAGAATATAGAGGAGATGTGCGCAATATTCGTTTCGGTGGACAAGTTTCCCGCATGAAGAATTTATCACAAGTACTCCGGATCATGGAACTTACGAAATCCGTTGAGTTTAGAGTGGAAGGTAATAAGATCATCGTGATGCCCTATGGAATGTCAGCTGAAAAACCAGGTAAAATATAATAAGCAATGACAGGATTAACAGCTGATTACCTAAGTTAAAAATTGTAATCGCTGTATACTTTTAAATAAATTGATTTATAAACACAATAAAACACAACATATGAAAAACCTCTTCTTATCCGCAGTTGTCTTACTTTTCAGTCTGACAGCGAGTAGCCAGATTTTAAAACCCGTAAAATGGAGTTATGCTGCAAAAAGAACTTCTAAAACAGAAGCAATCTTATATATTAAGGCTACAATTGATGAAGGATGGCACCTCTATTCACAAAACATACCTGAAGGGGGGCCTGTAAAAACATCTTTTACTTTTACTCCGGCAGCTACTTACAAGCTTGCGGGCAAAACGACAGAACCAAAACCTATTGTTAAGTTTGAGAAGGCATTTGATATGAATGTGGGTTACTTCGAGAATGGGGCAATTTTTCAACAGAAAATAAAGTTAACAGGCGCAAATGCCATTGTTAAAGGTACCTTGGAATATATGGTTTGTGATGAATCACAGTGTCTTCCTCCAGAAACTATCCAGTTTTCGATCCCAGTAAAATAGCGTAAAATATGACTTTTAAATACATTCTGACGAGCGTTAAAACGCTCGTCCTGGGAGTCTTATTGCTTTTATGTTCGGTAGGTACCGCCCTTGCACAGCAAGCTGATGCTGGAATTGACGACCTTGAGTTTACAGAAATCAAGGAAGAGGTGCCGGTAATAGACAGCATTACCGCCACTATTGTTACTACAGCAAAGGACAGTGTTAAGGCAGTAGATGTCAAATTGGTTGCGCCTAAACAGCAAGAGCAACAGGGCCTAACAGGGATTTTTATAGCCGGGTTTATCGGTGGATTAGCAGCCTTGTTGATGCCTTGCATTTTTCCAATGCTACCTTTAACCGTAAGTTTCTTTACGAAAGGAAGTCAGACGAAAGGGAAGGCAGTGAGTCGTGCCATGTTTTATGGCTTGTCTATCATCGTAATTTATGTAGTGTTGGGTCTCTTGGTAACGGTGATTTTTGGTGCTGATGCTTTAAATAGCTTATCTACCAACGGTATTTTTAACTTCCTGTTCTTTATTTTACTACTGATTTTTGCAATTTCTTTTTTAGGAGCATTCGAAATTACATTGCCTTCTTCATGGGTGAATAAAATGGATGCGAATTCAGATAAAGGTGGCCTTGCCGGGTTATTCTTCATGGCAGGAACACTCGCATTGGTTTCTTTTTCTTGTACAGGGCCAATTATTGGCACTTTACTGGTTCAAGCGGCCACTAGTGGTGCATTATTAGGACCCGCGATCGGAATGTTCGGCTTCTCTTTTGCTTTGGCGATTCCTTTTGCTTTGTTTGCGCTGTTCCCGTCCTGGTTGAGCGCACTGCCTAAGTCGGGTGGTTGGTTGAACAGTGTAAAAGTAGTGTTGGGCTTCCTGGAATTGGCACTAGCAATGAAGTTTCTGAGTAATGTTGATCTTGCTTATCATTGGAACTGGTTTGACAGGGAGGTATTCCTGGTCTTATGGATTGTGATCTTCGGATTAATGGGCTTATACCTGTTAGGAAAACTGAAATTCTCTCATGATAGCCCAGTTAATTTCATCTCTGTTCCAAGATTAATGATCGCTATTATAGTACTTTCCTTTTCCATTTATATGGTTCCAGGCCTATGGGGCGCACCCTTAAAGTCGATTTCAGCATTCCTGCCTCCACAAGCGACTCAAGACTTTGACCTATATACTCCAACCTTAACAGGTGGAACTTCAAATACTCCTGTTAAACACGAAGAAGGACCTCATAAATATGCAGATATTTTTCATGCACCATTAAACCTGAATGTCTTTTTTGATTATGAAGAAGGAATGGCTTATGCTAAAAAGGTAAACAAGCCGGTAATGATTGATTTTACAGGTCATGCTTGCGTGAATTGCCGCCAGATGGAAGCCAATGTATGGCCAGATAAAATGGTCTACAGCAGATTGAATAATGATTTTGTGATCATCCAGTTATATGTAGATGATAAAACGGAATTGGCACAACATGAAAAATTTACCTCAACGTTTAGCGGCAAAGCCGTCAACACGATAGGGAATAAATGGAGCGACTTTCAAGCCGCTAAATTTCACTCCAATTCACAACCTTATTATGTGCTCTTAGGGCACGACGAAAAGTTGCTGGTGCAGCCTACAGGTGCAAATTATAATGCAGAGGAATACCTTAAATTCCTCAACAGTGGCTTAAATAATTTCAATGAATAATTGAGATTATAGGTTAATAGTTAATAATCGTAAATGATGGCCTGTGGATGCAGGTCATCATTTTAGTAAACGGACATTTCGTTTGGATGGTAAAATTGCTGTTAATCTCCGTCTTCTATGAAAGATGACCTTATAAAAAGGATAATTTAGAGAAATATAAACCAATTACTAAGAATGAAACAATTAAGTTTGATCACACTGGTGCTATTAGGCGCCGGAGTACAGGGCTTTGCTCAACAGAAAAACCCTAAAAAAGGGGCCGTAGTGCCTCCAGTGAACCCAGCCCCGGTAAACCGACCGGCAGCTACTGGACCTAAACCTTATAAAGAGGTGATAACCGCCAAAGCTAAAACCGACAAAGGCCTTTTTAAAGTACACACAATTGAAGATCGTTACTTCTTTGAGATCCCTGACTCTCTATTAGATAGAGATATTTTAGTGGTCAACAGAATCAGTAAAGCCGCTGCTGGAAATCGTTCTCAAATGATGGGATATGGTGGAGACCAAATTGGAGATAACGTAATTTCATTTCAGAAAGGGCCGGCTAACAAATTGTTCCTAAAGAGTATTTCTTATTCGGAGCGTTCGCAGGATACCACTGCTCATGGTTTGTATAAATCCGTGATGAACTCAAATTTACAGCCTTTAGTGGCTTCGTTTGACATTAAAGCTCTGGCAAAGGATTCTGTGTCTGGTGCGAAAGGCGTGGTGATTGATGTTACCGATTACGTGAATGGTGATAATGAAATTCTTTTCTTTGATCCAAGTGTTAAGAAAGCTTTAAACCTAACAGGGTTGGTGCCAGACAGAAGTTACATCAAAGAGATCAAAGCGTATCCAATGAACATTGAGATCCGTACCTTGAAAACTTATACTAAAGCTATGCCTCCAATGCCAGGAGGGGCTCCTCCAAGTGCATCACCAGCAACTTATGAATTAAACAGCTCCATGGTGCTGCTACCGGAAAATCAAATGAAAGCCAGGTATTATGATCCTCGTGTAGGATATTTTGCTACTGGATATGTAGATTTTGATGCCAATCCACAGGGCGTTAAAAACCTTGCTTTGATCACCAGATGGCGGTTAGAGCCAAAAGCAGAGGATATTGAGAAATACAAAAGAGGAGAACTGGTAGAACCTAAAAACCAGATTGTTTATTATATTGATCCGGCTACGCCGAAGAAATGGGTGCCTTACTTAATGCTGGGTGTAAATGACTGGCAAGCTGCTTTTGAAAAAGCAGGTTTCAAAAATGCAATTGTAGCTAAAGAAGCGCCTTCAGATCCATCATGGAGTATTGATGATGCTAGACATAACGTTATTGTTTACAAGCCTTCAGATATTCCAAATGCAAGTGGACCACACGTTCATGACCCGCGTAGTGGAGAAATTCTGGAAACACATGTGAACTGGTACCATAATGTGATGTTAATTCTACGAAATTGGTACCTAATTCAAGCAGGAGCGGTAGATCCTGAAGCCCGTAAAATGAAGTTTGATGATAAACTGATGGGAGAGTTGATTCGTTTCGTTTCTTCTCATGAGATCGGTCATACGCTTGGTTTACGCCATAACTTTGGCTCTTCAGCAACAGTGCCAGTGGAGAATTTGAGAAACAAGCAATGGGTAGAGAAAAATGGTCATACACCTTCTATCATGGATTATGCTCGTTTTAACTATGTGGCGCAACCGGAAGATAACATCAGTTCCAAAGGAATTTTCCCAAGAATCGGTGACTATGACCTTTGGGCGATCGAATGGGGGTACAAATGGAAGCCTGAGTTTAAAGGTCCACAGGAGGAATTAACTGCTTCTAATCAAGAGATTATGAAAAGAATCACTGCCAATAACCGTTTAGTGTTTGGTACAGAATCTGATCCTAATGATCCACGTAACCAGAATGAAGATTTAGGTGATAATGCCATGTTAGCATCTGCCTATGGGATTAAAAACTTAAAACGCATTCTTCCTAACCTCCTGGTATGGACTAAGGAGCCTAATGAAGGTTACCAGAATGCAAGAATGTTTTATGGGGAGGTGATTAGTCAATATGGTCGTTACATGGGGCACGTTACTAAAAATGTGGGAGGTGTGTACACCACACCGAAAACAGTGGAGCAAACTGGCGCAGTATATGTTGCTGTTCCTTTTGCCAAACAAAAAGAAGCGATGACATTCTTAAATGCTCAATTGTTCAATAGTCCGAGTTGGTTAATCAATAAGGAATTAATCGAGCGTACAGGTTATAACGCAGTTGATGTTTTTCAAGGAGTTCAAAAAACTACCTTGAGTAGGTTACTGAGCGCTGGTACAATTAGCAAGCTGATCAATGCAGAGGTTATGAGTGGTGCCAAAGCTTATACTGCTGACCATCTTTTTGCTGATCTTAAAAGCGGTGTATGGTCTGAGCTTTACAGCCATAAGCCTATTGATGTGTACAGAAGAAACCTTCAGAAAGCCTACGTTGATTATTTAAGTAAACTGATGGTAGCTCCGGCTGCTGCTGCTAGCTTCCCGGGAATGAGGGTGTTGGATCCAACTAGTTCTGATGTATCTAGTATCGGTCGCGCTAATATGGCGGCTTTAGCTAAAGATATCCGCGCTGCGATCCCAACAGCAACAGGATTGAGTAAATACCATTTACAAGACCTTTTGGTTCGTGTAAATAACGTATTGAATCCTAAGTCTTAAAATTCGTCTTATTTTTTAAAGAGGCTGTCCTCGGTACTTGTTTGGCAAGATCGGGGATAGCCTCTTTTTTAGGACTTATTTTGGGTCCATTATAGGCTTCAGGTGTGTACTGATCGCGATCCTGTTCCAGGCGTTGATGGTGACAATGGCCATGATAATTTCTGTTAATTCTATTTCACTGAACAAAGCTGCAGCACGCGCTTGTGTTGTCTCAGAAATCCCAGATGGGATTAAGGTAAGTTCTTCTGTAAAAGCTAGTATGGCCATTTCTTCTTCAGTAAAGAATGAAGTTTCTCTCCAGGCACTCAGTGTATAGATTCTTTGTGGGCTTTCGCCATTCTTTAGTGCATCTTTCGTGTGCATATCCAGGCAATAGGCACAGCCATTGATTTGTGAAGCACGAATTTTTATCAGCTCTTTGTAGTTTTTACTCAGGGAGCAGGTTGCCATAAAGCCTTCTAAAGCAAACATTGCCTGGTAGGCCTTTGGATTGATTTCTTGCATATTCATGTGATTGCTCATGTATTTTTGATTAAATTTCTAATTCAAAGGTGCATAAGAAATCGCTCAAAAAACTTAATCTGGATTAAGAAATGGGTTTGTCTTTTTTTGCTCTGATTTTACTCAAAAATTCGGGTGTAAAGCGAAGAAAGGAAGCCAGCATATACTGCGGAATACGCTGTACAAAATCAGGAAAAGACTTGCTGAAATGGCGATAATGCGCTTCCTTAGATAAGGTGTGGTTGTACTTTACCAACTGCTGGCTGGCGCCATAAGCGCGTTGCAACAGGAGGCGGAAGTAGCGCTCCAGTTTTGGAACCTGCTCAAACAATGCATCTTCAACAGCACGCTCCAGTACCAATACCGTGCTGTCTTCTACAGCCTGGAGGAAGAAATCTGAATTTTTATGGAGCGCCAAACTGGTATAATCACTGATCCACCAGTTCTCAATTGCAAATTGGGTAGTATGTTCTATGCCTTTCTCATCAAAAAAATACATGCGTAAGCAGCCTTTGGCGACAAAATAATTCCCTTTGCAAACTTGGCCGGCATCAAATATTACGGATTTCTTTTTCAGTTGCAGTACTTTAAAGTGCTGAACGATTGCTTTTTCTTCCGTTTCATTTAAAGGGAGGTATTGATGAATATGTTGAAGGAGCACAGGGTACATAAGGGCAAATATAGGAATCCCAGTATAGATGTAAACAAAAACAGCAGGTAATTTAAAGATTACCTGCTGTTTTTTATGTTGCTGTATGTTAGATGCTTAAAGAAGTGTCGGCTGCCTCCGTTTGAGGGGTAGTACCGATGTCATTTGTCGCATACATTGCCGCGACATGGGTGTTCAGGTATCTGGAAGTATAGTAAGGGTCACTTACATTGATAAACAGAACTGTTCCGCCTTCAATAGAATTGATCACCTGGTTGGCTAATTCTGGTGGTACTGCAGGACAACCCTGACTGCGTCCCAATCTTCCAAGTGCATTAATTGTACCCTGGCTCACATAATCCGCTCCATGGACCACGATAGAACGTTTTCTGGCATTAGAGTTAAAGCCTTCATCCATTCCGTCTAATCGCAACGATTTACCATGTTGTCCTCGGTAAACTTCGGCTGTTAAATAGAAACCAATACTACTTTGAAAAGACTCATTGGTGTTTGAAAAACGGGTAGCTATATCATTTCCACTGCGTTGTCCATGGGCAACCCATGTATTGAGTATTAGTTTTTTCTTATCGAGGTCAATGATCCACAGTCGCTTTTTAGTACTGCTCTGATCAAAATCTGCGATCGTTAAAATGTCTTTGTGTGCCGAAAGCTGTCCGGATTTTTTGAGGTTATAGAAGCCTGTGACTGCTTTTTCAAATACGGATTCAGTTAATCCGCTTTCAGAAAGATGTGCTGATTTATACAACTCCGTTACATGCCTGTTGTATATACTGTCGGGCGTTAACTTAACTTCGGATATTGCCGAGGCAATGGGGGTACTTACCGTCTCTCGGTTCACCATGGTGAGGGCTAAGGTAATGGTAATCAAGCCTGCTCCACCAAAAAGGTATTTCATCATAGAAATGGGTTTTAGTGCTATGAATAATTAATCTGTTATTTAAGTTGGATTCTCCCTATAAGCAGTTGTTTTTTTTACAAAGGTATTGATTAGTTGGTGTTTAGCTGAATTTATTTTAATATTTTGTTTTAAAATGACGATGCTACTACATAGTCCATACTATCCAAATTTCTCTGTTTTGACTAATTGACGCTTAATCAGCCAAAAGGTTTAAATCAGGGATTTGAAGTATTAACGTAGGTTTAGCACTATTTGGTGTAATAGATTAGGTTCATTCCTAAATGTACAGGAAATTGTCAGAAGAAAAGATAAAAATCGCTCGTTATGAATATAAAATTAAATATCAGCCCTGTGCTATTGTTGAGGATCCCAGCCTTTTCTGTAACAGATGATTTACCTGAAGTTTGGGAAGAGTTGAAGCAATCTATCTCACATTCATCCAGTGGTTTCTATGATAAAATCAAGAGTCTGCCTGCTGCTGGAATTACTGATTTAGACCCAAAGACACAGTATACCATTTGGAAATATTTTAACCGCTCTAAATATCGGGGTACACCTTTTGGGAGTTTTGCTGGTTTTGCTGTGGCCAGCTTAGGAGTTGGTGAAGAACCATTGATTTTCTCTAAGGCACAGCATTTACACCGTTTTAAGGACTGGTCGGAGTATAAGGTCTGCAACACCTCTAGATCCCAGTTAACAGCCTTAGATCGCTTCTATTACTCAAATTCGAGCCATTATGCTGTTGCTGACCATATTCGTTTCATTTCTTTAGCGGGTCAGGTGTTTGAATTGTCAGAAATTGACCATAATAAGGTGATTGTGGAACTCTTGAGTTTTTGTGCAGAAAAGGCGTCCTATTCTCAGATTCTTGAATTTGCAGTAGCTAAAGCAATTGAAGAAGAAACGCTGTTAGGGATGCTGAAAGCCATGGTAGAGGCCCAGTTGTTGTTTACGGATTTAGATGCTAATATTATAGGGCCAGAGTATTTTGCGCGTACTGACCAGTCTCAGGGGGAAGCAGCCGGAGCATACTTGATAGCGGAAAGAAAAGTATTGTCCGGAGATCTGATTAGCGCCCCATTGAAGTATTTATCTCCTTGTATCACTACTTTACTTGATTTAACTCAAAACAAAGTAAATGAAGGTTTTAGTGTTTTTGTTAAGGAGTTTTATAAACGATATGAAGGGCAGGAGGTTTCCTTGATGAATGCGCTTGATCCAGAGTTAGGAATTGGTTATGGGCAGTTAACTTCAGCGGCCAGGGAAGTAGGTTTGGCTCAGGAGCTGCCTGGGCATGTCCAAAAAAAGAGTTCAACTTTAATCCCTTGGACGGGTTTAACCAAGGCATTGATGAAAGCCATGCTTAAAGGTGATCGTGGTCAGACTGAGGTGTTGCAGTTGAGAGATTTAATCCCTGCCCAGCAAGAGGAAAATAGTGTGAAACCTGCAAATAGCTTTAGTGTACTAGCGAGGTTTGCAGGGGATTTAGTCGTCTTGGATAGTATTGGTGGTTGCACTGCAAATGCTTTGGCTGGGCGCTTTACGCTGGCAAGTGAATCTTGTACTCAACATTGTAAAACAATCGCGGCAGCAGAGGCGGAAGCAAATCCAGCGGTGATTTTCTTTGATATGGCTTATATGGCGGAAGGAAGAGTAGATAACATCAATCGTAGAAAGCAGATTTATACCTATGAATTACCTATTCTCAACTACTCCTGTAGCGAGGCGCTGATTGGCCTAGATGATATTTTAATACGGGTTCAAGGTGACGAAGTTATTCTATTTTCAAAGAAATATGGAAAAAGATTGATTCCAAGACTAGCTTCTGCCTACAATTACAGCAGATCAGACCTGTCTGTGTATCGGTTTTTATGTGATTTGCAGCATCAGGGAATCCAGTCTCAGGTCTTGTTTGATGTGCAGCAGCTGTTACCGGGGCTGGATTATTACCCGAGAATTCAATACGAAAATCTGGTATTATCTGCCGCCAAATGGCGGGTAAAAGGAGCGAGACTGAAAGGAGGTTGTACGGTCGGGGCTCTGGATGAAATTGGGGTGCCTCGTTACTTTTCTGTTGGATCCGGAGATCAGACTTTGTGTTTCGACAAAGCTAATCCTATCGATCTTACATTCTTTAAATACTACCTAAATCAATATGACGATTTCGTTATAACAGAGGTTATTGGTGTAGATAGTCAGGTGTTTAAGGATGAGTATGGTAAGTTTTACTTTACTCAGATTTTGTTGGCAATAAGTCACCAGGAGGAAATGTATCCGGCTTATATTTCCCGAGATGTCAGCCGTGATTCATTGACTGAACCGGTCATCATGCCTGGGAAAGATTGGTTGTGTTATGAGATTTATTGTCATTCGGACAGGAGTAATTTCCTTTTATCAGAACGGATCAGAGGGTTTATCAACACCTATAGTGCTGCTTTCCATACTTGGTTTTTTATCAGGTATAATGATCCGAGCCCGCATCTTCGATTGAGGATTCAACTGAAGGATCAACAGTCGGGATATATATACATGACTAAACTCATGGAGCTGTTTGCTCCAGATCTCCTGGAAGGCTTGATCAAAGATGTCCAGTTGAAAACCTATTACCGGGAGCTTGCCCGTTATGGTGGGCCTCAAATGCTACTTACAGAACAGCACTTCAGTAGGGATAGTCTTTATGCGCTGGAGCTTCTTGCAAACCATCCAGAGGATTTTTCAATTTATACAAATTGCATCAGTCTGATGAAAGCCGCGCTGGAAGCTCTGCAGTTGGAAAAGAAGGAAATACTGGGATTTGTCAGAAAGGTGCAGCGTGCTTTTGAGCAGGAGCACCACCTTAAAACAGAAGATTTCAAAATGGTGAACCGGGAATGGACTAATTTTAAAGCCCAGCCTCAAGAAAATGGAGTTCAAAATGAATTGCAATTCAGGGAGCTTAAGCAGTCTTTCCTGAGTACCCTTGAGGCTACTGCGGTGGGACAAAGGCGAAGCTTGTACTGTAGCCTGTTTCATATGCACATCAACCGGCTATTTTCTGATCATCAAAGGGCACATGAGCTCATCATTTATAGTTTCTTATACAAGCAAATGCAAATGGATCTGCAAAAGGCGACCTCGATTTAAAATTACCTTCCCCTAATTTGCGCCAAGGTGGATTTCCAGGGAAAGGATAAACTGCTCATCCTGTTTGGACGTATGGAGTGCTGCATGGTCTCCATACGCTGCTTTTAATCGTTTTTTTATGTTATCCAGGCCAATATGATGGCTCGGATGCAATTGGTTTTTGTTGATGAGGTTTTTAGTTTCCACCCGTAATACACCCTCCTCGTATTTTAAATTAAGGTAGGCAGGGTGGGCTTCCTGGAGCAGGTCACCGTGTTTAAACATGTTTTCGGTGAGGGTCATTACCAAAAGTGGAATGATTTCGAGTTCTGCAACCTCATCTTCATATTCCAAGCTAATAAAAAGCTGCTGATGTGATTTCAATTTATGCAGTTTAATCAGATTTTCCACTTGTTCCAGTTCTCCAATCAAAGGGCCGGTGGAATGGCTCACTTCCTCAATAGAATACCTCATCATTTCTGACAACGTAATAATAGCTTCTGCAGCATCTGGGGCTGCTTTCCTGGTGCTTGTGTAAATGAAGTTCAAAGTGTTAAAAAGAAAATGCGGATTGATTTGTGCTTTTAAATGTGCATGTTGAGATTTGATCAGATCGGCATAAATTCTTTGATTCTCAATAATAATCAACAGCCTTTCCTTTTCTTTTTCTTCAGCACGTTTTCTTTCTTCAAAATAGCGGAGGATATAATAATAGGCGCTGGAAAAAAGGATGAAATACACAACGCGATAGGAAGTTCCAAGGTAAGCATCTAGACTCAGTTGTGGTGGATTGGTAAAAACTAAAAATCCATTTCGATGAAGGAAATCTGTAAGATTCAGCGTAAAGTAAACGTAGACTGCGACTTCTAATGCGATGAAGAGAGGTAGCCTCCAGAGTGCTTGAACGGTCTTCATCTTTGCGGCAGGCATAACAAAATGCGCGTGAAAATAAAATAGAATAATATTAAAAAAATAAAAGAAAGCATATACTCCAACTGGAGCAAATTGTTTTCTTATGAGTCCCATGATGACTACTTCGTAAAAAATAAAGATAAACCATCCAATGAAATGGATCTTGTATTTACGTAAGAAGTTAATCAGGAAGGGAGGGAAAATATTCATTTCGTGTAAAAAAAAAAGGCGTTAGCGTAATACTTTTTTATTGACCATTGATCCGATCTAATTTTCATAAAAAAACTTATTATTATGAAAAAAGACATCGTTTCGTTCGATCTAAAAAAAAGTACATTATTTGTATTCAAATCAAAAAAAAGTAAATCAAGACTTTTTCCAACTTTAACCGATCCAACCAATGGAACTGCAATATCCCATACTTGTACATTTCTCATTTCAGATGCTGAATAATTCAGCCCTTACGATGAAATCTATTCAGAGATACTTCGGTTAGATTTCATCGTTTTCTCCGCTAGGAACATCAGGAATTGTTTCTTGTATGTTGTACCCAATGGAATCTCCATCTTGTTACTCAGTACAATTGTATTTCCTTCTACTTTTTGAATGTAATTTACAGCAACAATGAAGGAGCGTTGTACCCGCACAAAATTGTTGATGTCTTGTAACTTGCATTCCAGTTCTTTCATGGTCAAATAAGCGACATGCGTTTCTGTGTTGGTGTGAATTTTTACGTAATTGTTCAAACCTTCAATGGTAATGATATCTTTTATATTGATTTTTGTGTATTTCTGAATTTGATCTGTTTTAATAAAGAAGAAATCATCGGCAGGGACAATGGTTTTACTTGTGTTTTCCAAACTCATTAGTCTTTTGATCATTAGCGCAAATTTACTCATCGAGATTGGCTTCAATAAATACTCATTGGCTTGTACTCCGAAAGCTTCATAAGCATATTTGGAATGACCTGTGGTGATAATCAGGTATTTTGTTTTCGCTCTAATCGCTACGGAAAGATCTAATCCGGATATACCAGGCATATCCATATCCATAAAGACAATATCAATGTTGTCTTCCTCAGAAATTTCCATTAATGCCTGTAAAGGATCAGTAAAATACTTTAGCAGCTGTAGATTAGGTATGGCTTCAATGTAATCTGCCAGGAGTTCTACAGCATGCTTCTCATCGTCAATAATGACGCAGTTTAATTTTTTATCCATTGATCTCCTCCTATAATTCAAATACTTATTAATAAATCTAATCAAAAAATATATTCGCAACGTAAAAACCACATTTGACGTAATACATTTTTTTGTTACATGAAATTTATTAAGGATCTGTAAAGATAAATCAAATTTGGGGATAAAACTACATTTCGAGCATAGGTTGCAGGATTCTGGACTTAAATAACTCATAAATTAGCTTAGACTGACTATAAAGGCAATTATTTCATTAACCACATAAATCCAATCATTCACCACGTGAAACCTGTATTTGGTGTAAAAGAATTCGTGAATATAAAAGCCTTGATTACTTTTAGACCATCCCCCCTATAAAACAAGATTCCTGGTGCATGGAGGTGCATCAGGGATTTTAATTAAAAGAGATCTATACGCACTCAAATCATACCCAAAAGGGGGTAACACCCCTTTACACTTCTTCCATATTATGTTTCTTGTAATTTTTTTCAAACCTTCATTGCAATAGCATTCTGGTATTTGGCAATTCCGCGCTTTTGTTATATTTGAGTTTAAATCTATGGATATGCAAAGCGAATTGTTTCAAATAGAAGCAGAAATGCCCTGGGAAGACCTTGGCGATGGAATAAAAAGACAGGTGTTTGGCTACAATGACCAGATCATGTTGGTTAAAGCTAAATTTGAGGTTGGCGCAATAGGAACCTTACATGAACATCATCATACGCAGGTGACTTATGTAGATAGCGGAATCTTTGAAATGACCATTGGAACAGAGAAAAAGACACTTGTAAAAGGAGATGGGTTTTATGTCCCACCGCATACGATCCACGGTTGTGTATGTATCGCGGCAGGAACACTGATAGATTCTTTTAGTCCAGCTCGGGAAGATTTTTTGAAGTAGGCTCGTCTACAGCCTTCATAAATTTGTATAAATAAGCACAAGCCAGTAACAGGCATGTCAGGATCAACCATAGGGTGTTGTAACCATGATGATCGGCGATATAAAATCCAGCAGATGGACCTACAACTTGTGCAACAGACCATACTAACATGTATCCGGCTGCATATTGTCCCCTGTTAAATTCATTTGCCCTACTCATTACAAACGTATTGACAAAGGGTAGGGCAAACATTTCACCAACAGTGAAAAATACGATGCAAAGCACCCCTAATACTAGGGGTGATCCAAAAGGCAACATCAATACCAGAAAGGAAGCTGCAATTAATAGGACGCCAATGGTGATAAAAAATACTGAAGATTTTTTTCCTTCAATTTTATGAATCATTACCATTTCAAAAAGGGCAATAATCACTCCATTAAGGCCTAAAATCAGACCAATCATAAATTCATCAATCTTCCAGGATTCTTTAAAAAACACTGGAACGACCCTAAACATCAGGAAAAAACAGATGATAAAAATGGTACTCAGGAGTAGAAACTTGATAAACAGCACATCTTCCCATGGTTTGCGCACTACGATGCCTTTCACCTTTTCTTTAATGGTCTTTCTGTAACCTTTGATTTTTGGCAGGAACCATAAAATCGCCAATCCGGCAAAGATGCCTACTGCACCATCCACATAAAATAATAGTCTGTAATTATAGGACGCAATCAAACCACCCATACTTACTCCAAAGGCCCAGCCAATATTTGTGGCCAAACGGTTCAAAGAGTATGATCTTGTTTCCAAACCAGGCTTGGCATAAGCAGCGATGGCCGCGAAATTTGCCGGACGAAAAGCTTCCGCGAAGAAACTGATTACGACCGCCAGAATGCAAAGTGTATGAAAATGTGTAATGCTGGCAAAAAAAAGAAAAAAACTACCTCCGATGATAGCCGAAAGGATTTGAACCGGCCTAAAACCAATCATATCCGTTAATTTACCACCCGCCGCAGATCCCATAATTGAACCCACGCCAAATAGCGTAATGACCAATCCGGCATCGGAAGGGGAGCGGTGCAAAGATTGGGTAACATATAATCCCATAAAGGGAACGGCCATATAACCACTGCGGTTAATGAGCATCACAATGCTCAAAATCCAGGTTTCCCGACTCAGTCCTGAGAACGATCTCTTGTAGTTCCCTGCAATATCTTGAAGTAATGACATGATTTATTTTAATCCTGAAAAGCGTCTTTTAGGACACTTGTAATATTTCTGCCAAGATATCAAAATAAAATTGCCATTGTAGCAAAACAAACTAACTTTAGAAAGTTCAAATGAAGAAATTATGGCAATTAACTTACGTAAAGGCGAAAAAATTAACATTGGTCTCACAAAAATTAGTGTAGGCTTAGGTTGGGATCCAAATGAAGGGACAGGGCATGACTTTGATCTGGATGCTTCTGCATTTATGGTGGATGGAACGAGAATGATTCCCGCTGAAGAATATTTCGTTTTTTATGGAAATGATAAATCGCCTGATGGCGCATTGTTCCATACAGGTGACGATCCTACAGGTGGTAATAGTGCGACTGGTGACGATGAAATTGTTAAGGTTGACCTTTCTCTGGTAGATGAACGGATTCAAGAAATCCTGTTTGTAGTGACCATACATGAAGCACAAGTCAGGAGACAGAATTTCGGACAAGTACGCAGTTCATACATAAGAATTGTAGACGATACCAATGGTGATGAAGTGGCTAAATATGAGTTAGATGAAGATTTCTCTATTGAAACAGCGATCGAATTTGGTAGGCTTTATAAGAGAAATGGTAGCTGGAAATTTGAAGCTTCTGGTAGAGGTTATAAAGAAGACCTGGCTTTTTTCCTGTCTAAATATTATACAGGGGAAATTATCAAATAATTCCCCCTGGTAGTTATTACCTCAAGGAGAGGGCAGTTGGTGGCTCATGGATCGGGAGAAGGATATGAAATATAGTCCCTTTTCCCGGTTCACTTTCCACCTGGATCGTGCCTCCAAGGTCTTCTACTTGTGTTTTAACCATAAATAGACCCATTCCTTTTCCATCAACAGCTACATCAAACCTTTTATAAAGGCCAAATAGCTGACTGCCATGTTTCTTTAGGTCAATCCCTTTCCCATTGTCTTCAAATACAATATTCAAATGTTTTCCGCTGAGGTAAGTTTTAATGATCATTCTAGGGGAGGTATGGTGCTGCCTATATTTTATACTGTTCAGAATCAGGTTATAAAAGATACTGTATAGGTAACCACGGACCGTAAAAATCTTCTCTTCTTCCAGTTGATATTCAAAAGTCATATTTTCACTTACAATCAGATTATTGATGCTGTCCTTGATTTCTTCCACAAGAACTTGTAGTTCTACGAGCTCTTTCATGCGCTCTGGCGCATCTTTTTTTACGGTGAGTACATAGTTAAGATCCTTGATTACGGTATCCAGGTTTTTGATGGAAGTACGTAATCCACGCATAAGTTCAGCAACTGCAGATGGGTCAGATTCCATATCACTTAATAAATCACTAAGCCCCATGATATTCGCAACTGGTGCACGTAGGTTATGTGAAACCACGTACGTAAATTGTTCCAGATCTTTGTTTCTGCGAATCAATTCAGAAGTCATGGCATGCTGTGCTTTGGCAATATTTTTCTGTTCGGTAATGTCTTTGATGGATAATATGAATCCCCAATATTGCTGGTCTTCATCATTTACTCCAATCCACTTTAAAGCATACCATTTTTCTGATCCATCTTTTTCAATGACATTTGTTTCATAGGACATGTTCTGCCCCTTGATCACATCATCGACAATCTTTTGAAGTCTTCCTCTTTTGTTTTTAGCAAAATAATCGAATATACTATTCCCTTCCAGTTCTTTAAAGTGCCCACGGAATTCTGCAATTTCTTTTGCCATTTGGCTGTAGGAGATGATGTTTAGTTGTTGATCCACCAAAATGTAAGCGGCGTCAGTATGGTCTAATAAAGTACGGAGATTGGCTTCAGATTTTTTAAGCGTATCCTCGGCAGCTTTTACGGCAGTCACATCCTGAAGCGTACCATACAGGCGGGTAGTGACTCCATCTTTATTAAATTCAATCCGGTTTTCTCCCTGTAGTATTTTCACTTCTCCTTTCGCATTTTTAATGCGGAAGCTGGTTTTCATGTTTTTTCCTAAGCGGATCAATTTATCGACTTCATACGCTACCCGGAGTTTGTCTTCCGGATGAATAAGGTTATCAAAATATTCATTTATCGGAACTAATGATTCATCTGCCCAATAAATCTCTTTTAACCCGTCGGACCAGGTTAATTCCTGCTTGATCAGGTCGAAATTCCAATTCCCAATCTGCGCCATTTTTTGTGCTTCAGAAAGGACAGCTTCTGCCTGTTTGATCCGCTTTTCAGTTTCTTTCCATTGCGTAATGTCACTGATTACACCATCTACTGTGTGAATTCCCCCATCGAGAAAATGTGGGACTGCTTTTATCTCAATCCATCGAATGCTATTGTCCTTTCCAATAATCCGATACTGGCTTTTTGTTTGTTCCCCTTTTTCCAATAGCACCCCATCACGCAGGGCAATATGGCGGTCTTCCGGGTGAATCACATCGTACCATAAATCAGGATTTTCATGGAATTCCTCTAAATTGTAACCATAAATCCTGGAACAACCCGCAGACAACTTCATGTACCTATTTTGGCGGATATCTTTTAGGTAGAACCCCTCATTTACGGCATCCAATAATTTTTCAATTTCATGGCTTACCTGCTCTTTTTCTTTTCTGTACTGTACTTGTTCCGTGACTTCCATTCCGGAGAGGAGTAGACCATTGATCAGCCCCTTTGAATCGCGTAAAGCTTGAATCGTGAAATTAAAATAAGCACCATTTGATAAGGAAGGGCTGACTTCTTTAATGATAAAAGTCTTTCCTGTTTCATATACCAGATCTGCTTTTTCATTTAAAAAAGCAAGGTCAGTACCTCCATAAACCTCCTTTAAAGTTTTGTCTATCATTAGATTATTTCCAATGTTATTTTGAAAATAAGTGTTTACAAAAGTAAAAATATGTTGAGGCTTCTTGAGGATGGCTATGGCAGAAGGGATTTCTTGAAGTACCGCAATTTTTTTGAAACTATCATTCAAAGCGCATCGTTCTAAAGCTTGTGAAATGGCATTGGGTAATCTTCTTAGGCGGTCTTCGAAAAGGTAGTCAGCAGCACCATAACTCAGCATTTTAAGGGCTTCCTCTTCAAATGCTGGCTTGATGATACAGATAAAAACAGCTTGATGATCAAGCTCCTGCAGCCTGTTTAAGGCCTGGTGACCAATGGAGTGTTCTCCATCACAAAATCCAAGTACCACATTGGGAACGAAGCTTTTTAAAGTAAGGTTAAAATCAGATAGGTCTGATGTTTTTAGCTGTTGACATTTAAACTCTGACTGATCTAAAGTGTTTTTTATTAAACTATTATCATTAGCTGGATCTCCCAAAATAAGGATTCTCAGAATGTTTTTCATTAGTTAAACGTGTTATTTGTAGGTAAAGGATAATATAGACAAAATTTTAAAATCCATGCCAATATTTTGATAAAAAACAAAAAGCCCCCTAGGAGGCTTTTTTTTTTTTTTTAGTATGCTAAAAATTACGGCAATTTTTTGAAGATATTCTCTACTATTTTTGGAATTTCATCAATTGCTTTTTGTGGATCTGTCAATTCACCTTCAGCCCAACCTCTCCAGATTACCTTTGAACTACTACGCTCGATGATATCGATCATAATATTGCCTTCTTTAATAGGCATTCTACGCTCTCTGCTACCTACATATACAGGAAATGGATTGTCATACACATAGAAGAACCTGGCACGACCTCTGTAATAAGCAACCCTAGGACTTAGCATTGGTGGTTGATTATAATAGATTGGCTCATCATAGACCTTCATGGCTTTACTCACAATGGCAGAATAACGAATCAATAGATCAGGATTTTTGTTATCTATTGTTAAACCCTTTTTAGTCAGTTCTGTTTCTGTAGTCTGTACAATTTTATCAGTAACGATGTCATTGTTGTAAATGTTATTGGTTTGTCCATCCTCTGGTGGAAGCCATGCATAGGTTTTGAAATCGGTTCCAACCGGTTTACTACCAACTGCATAGTAGTTGTACGGTGAGCAGGCTGACAGCATCCCTGCGGTCAGGAGTAATAATAATAGTTGTCTTTTCATGGTAAACGTTTTTTAGAGTAGGATAAATTTTAATGCTTTTTTATTATAGGTTATTTTGGTTGTAAATGACCACAGAACCAATTTTTTATACCTAATAATAGTATTACAATAAAACTCTCAAAATGTTTAGCCAAGTTTAAAAAAATCTAAAAAAAAGGAAATTTTCTTACTACAAACTTTGGATGGATTTGTTAAAACTTGACCCGTAAACCTATTCCCAGTTGAAATATATCTGCAAGGGTAAGGGCAGAGGTATTCTGGAAATAATTAATGAGGTAAAAATCGTTGGTATTGATTTCTGAATAAATGCTGATGGCTTTGACCCCAGAATCTTTCCAGATTTTTTTCATATCGAATTCCAGCTCATTGCCGATTGATAGGTGTGGCCTTAATGCTTCAGACCAATAATAATATTTATCGGGATAAAGCTCCTTATCGAAAGCAAAAGAAAGTTCCGGATGAAAAGTATAGGTCGCAAAGAATCCTGGATTAAATGGATAGAATTTCCCCCAGTCTTTCAACTTTATTTCATAAAATTTATAGGCAAATTTTGCGGTAACAATATGTAGTTCGCCGCCTTTCGAAGCGGGAACATAACCATAATTGAAATCTAGAATTCCTTTTTTATTCTTAAAAAGATCATAGCCTGCACCAACACTGAAATAGCCGATGCTTCCTGCAAACTGTACAATTGCATTATCTGGAACCAAGAAATTTAGCTTTTGGGCAGATGCTTTCCCAGAAAAAATGAATAGTACTGCTAATGATATATAGGCGCGTTTAAAATGATATCCGTTCAAAACTTATTTTATGATTAATGATTTCAACTAATAAAAACTCTTCATTACCCATGGCACTGGTTACGACATACGGGATTTTGGAATCGTCAGGGTAAAAAAGGTCATAAACATGAGAATGGGCATGTAAAGAGGCTAAAAATCCAGGGGTTTGTGCAAAAACTCCGGTATAATCTTTAACTAAAGTCGTGTCAAAGTCGGTTGATATGGGAGAGACATGAGAAACAGCCAGATAATTACTAACGCCTTCTTCCGGTTGTAATTCTGAATTTAACCAGGGGATATTAGGAATCATTCCATTAAAACTATATTCTCTGCTGTTGGTGTCATGGCAAACGAATTTTGTTCCACCGTAGCTGAATGAATAATTTAAAGCACCAAACATGCGTTCGAAAACTTTTTTTCCGCGACCAGTCATATCATGATTACCAATAACGCCCATGTAAGGAACATTTAACTTCGCCAGACTTCTGGCAATCCATTCCATTTCCTTTAATACGCCAAATTCAGTGAAATCACCAGCAACAAGCACAAAGTCAATGTCTGTCATTTCATTCACTTTTTTAACAAAACTAACCGTTTCGTCACGTGACCTTTGCGTATCACCTGTTAAAATAAATCGGACAGTTTTGTCGTTTTTGCCTTCTCCAAGTTTTTTTAAATTGGTGGCATTAAGATCTCTGGGAGAGTTTCTGTCGAATGACTGATCTGTGCTGTATTCAAAACGGTTACAGCTCCCCAAACCAACACTTAAAACAAGCCCTAGTAGTATAAATTTGTTCATAGAAAATCCCGATGTTTTCGCAAACCTAAGGTTTAAACAAAGAGTTTAAACATCTATTAATGCGTTATGGCATTCCTATAACTGTTAAATGGCATTAATTTAACATTTCTGTCAAACTCAAAAGAATTACAAATTGGTAGTAATATCAGAAAGTAGGTTAACTGCTTGAGCCTCTTCTGCTAAAGTTCGGAAGGAGGAAATAGGTATAAATTTCCAGGAAATCTGCTGGTCTTCCAACACTTTTAATACTTCTATAGCCTGATTCATTAAATGTTGCTCAAAAAATAGTTGTTTGCTGGATGCCCAGGCTTTAGGGTCCCCAAGATTTGCCGGCCAGGTATACAATTTATGGGCTTCAATTGACTTTTCTTCCAGTATATGTGTTGATATTTTAGAGATCAGGGGACTAATGTCAAACTGTTGAATGGCAGCATGGATACCGGATTCGTTTTTGGTGATACCCAGCGCCTTCGCGCTAAATCCAACAACCAGGTGGTTTTGCCCTTCCAATTGTGAAGGACTTCCAAAAAATAAATATTTCCCAGGAGTCAATTGTTGAAGTGTTGTCGCCATAATGATGTTTCAGGCAAAGCTACATTATATATGGCACCTTTATAAGTACAGTTTTTGATTTTAATGCCTAAAAAAGAAAAAGGGCCGGATTTCTCCAGCCCTTTTTAAACATACACTTATACTTTTGAATACGTATTATTGAATTACTTTACCATCAGCTCCGATTTTGATAGCCGCCGTTTCTGCATCTTTCTTAACTTCTATATGATAATATTGTGTCTTGTCTGCATTAGTAACCAGGAAAGCAGCTGTTGGCGTCCATGCTTTAACAGGCTCTGATTGTAAAGTTGTTTTTACTGCTTCAGGTAAATCTTTCAATTCTACAGGAACTTTAGTAGTACTATCTTGTTTTACTGTAATAGCTACTGGATTTTTTACTTCTGTTGCGTTTGCTGCTGAGATTCCTGCGAAAGCTAAAAATGCTGCTGATAAAATGATCTTTTTCATATCTATTGTGTTACTGTTAAATATTCTTGTTAATTCTGATTAGGAATGGTTAATAATGATGCCATGGCGATTCACTTTTGGCACACAGCTGATATTCAGTCAATTATGAGAATGTGTCGAATTTAAACTGTAGAGATGCTCTACACTTTGTGGCTTAATGAAGCGGTTTAGATAAAAACGGACTACCTTATTTTTGGTGTTGACCCATAAGATGAATCTTGTCGAGCCATTTTTGTCGCTGTTTTGCCGTTGCTGTCTTAATAATACCAATGGTACTTAACCTCACAGGGCTTACTCCACAAAATTCCAGTGTGCTTTTTTTCAATTGTCTAATGCTAGGACTCCCATAAGCGAAACGGTAATACCAACCAGGTTGATCTATAGTGGTAATGATTCTTGCTGTTTTTCCGGTCAATAACTTATCCCAGAAAATGGAGTTTTCTCGATACTGGAAGGTAAGGCCTGGAAGAAATAATCGATCGATAAACCCTTTCATAATGGCAGGTAAGCCTCCCCACCAAACCGGATGAATCCATACCAGGTGATCTGCAGATCTGATCATTTCTAAACTACGGAGGAGATCTGGCTCTAGTTCCATTCTTTTAGTATACCCAAAAGCGAGGTTTGGGTTAAATTGGAGCTCTGCAATATTAATCTGGCTAATTTGCGCACCTGTTTTCTGTGCACCTGAAAAATAGGCTTTCGCTAGTGCATGATTAAAACTATCCGGATTAGGATGTCCGTTTATAAGGAGGATTTTGGTCATTTTTACGATTATGAAATGGTATCTCACAAAAGTAGTTGGAACAAGGAGGTCGTTTTAGGACAAATGTCTATAAAGAAATTTCATTTCTCAGGCGACTGAGGTGCCTTGGCGTAATCCCTAAATAGGAGGCCAGATATTGTAAAGGGATTTGTTGAACGTAAGTCGATTGGTTTTCTAATAAGTCTAAGTATCTTTTTTTCGCCTTCTCCTGTTGAAATTGAAAAACCCGCTTTTCCAATTCCAGATATTGCTGCTCAGCAATAATTCTCAGAAATTGGCTCCAGTTGGGATTCGTTGCCGATAAATAGTCCAAGTCTCTTTTTTGAATCAAAAGCAAGTCTGTTGGTGCCAAAGCCTGTATGTTTTCAATAGTTGGCTTTCCAGTGATAAAAGAAGCGTAGGCAGTCATTAATGCACCTGGAAAGGTGATGCAATAAGTGGTTTCTACTCCCGTTTCTGCTCGGAAAAATGTCCTTAGAATCCCCGTGTTTATAAAAGCAACTTCTTTACACGTTTTCCCCTCCTGAATAAAAAAATCTCCTTTTTGTAGTTTTTTTGGCTTCATCATTTTTACGAGTTCATTGATTTCTGCCGAACTAAAGAGTTGAAAGGAAGTTAGAAAATTACGGATCATCTGTTTTGTGCTTTATACGCCTTTGGAGCGTTTGAGCTTCAAATATATCATAAAAGAGGAAACCCCATCAATTTAGTGGTCTTGTCAAGTTATTAGTTTGTATTGAGGTTTTCTTTAGGGACTAGAATATGTTAAATAAATAGGGAGAGATTGGTAGAAAAAAGCATAGACAAGCAGAAGCCGGAGTAATCCGGCTTCTGCTTGTAAAAATACTGCTTCAATTATTATTCAACTGCTCGTATTAAGATTTAATTGGCTTACCATCTTTATCTAGTTTTACTGCAGCAGTTTCATCACCTTTTTTAATGTCGATGTGATAATAGCTGGTTTTATCTGCATTTGTTACTAGAAATGCTGCTGTTGGTGTCCATTGTTTTACAGGTTCTGTCTGTAAAGTCGCTTTAACTGCTTCTGGCAAGTCAGCCAATTCTACTGGAACTTTAGTGGTACTGTCTTGTTTAACTGTAATGGCTAAAGGTTCTTTTACTTCTGTTGCGTTTGCTGCTGTTAATCCTGCGAAAGCTAAAAATGCTGCTGATAAAATGATCTTTTTCATATCTCTTGTGTTTCAGTTAATATTCTAATTAATTACGTTTTGCATAGGTTTAATAATGATGCCGTAAATTAATGTTTTTGGCATTTATCTGAAATACAAGTGGTTGTGTTTTTTTAGCAGCATGTAATCATGTAGCATTATTCCACAGTTTGTGGGGGATAGAAGCAGCTAATTTCAAATTTATATCGGATTCCATGGAGGAAAAGTTTATCTAATAGGATGTTTAGATTGCCACTGTATTGACCTTATGATTTCAATTTACCTCAGTGGAGATTAAATCGGGGTTAAGGCGCGTTTCCTAGGCAAGTAGGCCTAGCAAAGCCCTAGTAGATCCCCAGAAGTCTCCTCCCAATGCCTTGATAATGCGCCACACTATATCTTGTCATTATGGCAATTGCATATAACATAAAAAGAGGTTGCGCATCTTTTTATCGATGAGACAACCTCTTTTGGCTGGTAATACTTTGAAAAGTAGCGGTTAATTCATATCTCTTTCCACCTTTTTAGCAGTACTCTGTCCAGGAAGATAAATTTGGAAACCTACCCCTAGACTTAAGGTATGGCTATAGGCACTACTACCAAAACCTACGATTCCATTGTATTTTAATAAAGCTTCTAATCCAATAGAACGGGTTACGAAATACGTCCAACCTGGTCCGAAACTAAACCCAAGGCCATTGGTAGAACCTCCAGATCCTGCAGGGTTGATTCCATTGATGCCTACAGTAGCTTCACCAAAAAATCTTGAATTTTTAACGACCTCATTGGCACCTGTCATGCCGTAAAATCGTCCTAGGGCACCAACGCCATAAGAAACACTGGTTCCTGCTCCTTTAGCTGTGGCAAGACCAAAATTAACATCTCCACCCAGTGCAAGACCATCTTGAATAAACCAGGCTGCTTTTGGATTGATATTTAAGCTAAAGACATTGGGCTTATCTAGCCCAAACTGGAGGTTAGTGATGTTGGCACCCATCATCACATTTCCTTTCTGTATCTGCGCTGATGCTCCGTAAAGCAAGCCGACACATAAACTAAGTGTTAAGCATAATTTTTTCATCTTGTAGAATTTAAATGTAATAAGGTAACAAATATGGAGGGGTTTGGTTTTAAAAACTCTTAGCACTTAGGTGTTTAGCGACGTTTGTTTTGGCGATCCAATAAAATAGGAGTACTTTTTCTGGTCTTTACTATACCTTTAAAGGCCTTCGTAAAATATCTTACTACCTTTGATGGAATACGATCAATTATATTTAAATGAAATTATCTTTTGGAACGGTCATTAATGATCAGCCTAATTATTTTGTGGAAAAGATTTGGAAGGGACTAACGAACCTTTCAGTTCATTTGGAAAAGGATTATTACGAGTATCTACAACGCCATTTGGAAAAGTTTAACCATAGTTGGGATGGAGATCAATACACGGAATTTTTAGAACCAAAGCTACATACCATCCGTAAGGATATGGATGATTTGTGGCGAGCTGGTATGGAAATCACGATGGTTATTAATAAAGACAGCCCGCAAGAATTCCAATTTGCACCCATTTTATCTTGTCAGTCTATTCAGAAAATTGAACTCCATAAAACGGAAAATGGATGGGTTCAAATTCGTATTGATGGTCGGTTCTTAACAACAGAAGAAGTTCAGGAATTTGCCGTAAATGACGGTTTTTCTAACGCAGATGCTTTATATGCTTACTTTAAGGGTGGCTTTAAGGGAAAACTGATTCATTGGACCGCCTTCAAATATTAACCGGTTATAGTTTATGATTGTTACCTATCAGATTGAAGATTTCTGTTCTCCATGTCTAATTCCAGGTCAGTTCATGATGGATAGATTTGAAAATATCGGCCGACCGGCTAATATGGAATGGCCACATAAACATAATTTCTATGAGATTTTATGGTTAGAAAGGGGGCCTTCTAAACATACTATTGACCAGCATTCTTTTGAACTTTCTTTAGATTCGATTTTTTTTATTGCCCCCGGACAAATTCATGAACTGGCGCAGGAAGGAGATTTAAGGGGATATAGCATTATGTTTACGGCAGATTTTCTGGCCATGGGAGATACCTCTCAGGAGACACTTTCTCAATTGTCATTTATGGAGAATACGTATCAAAACCCCGCTTTAGCTCTAGTTCCGAAAGAACTTGATGCACTTTTCGCCTCCTTAAACCTGCTCCATACTGAAGCAGGAAGAATAGACCGATCTGCAAATGTCATCAGGCATTTGTTGTTGGTATTTCTGTTTCAAATCAAGAGAATGGTCGCAGAATTGCCCGTTTCCGGTAAAGATAACCTTCAAGTACTGACCGTTAAAAAGTTTAAAAAATTGGTAGAAAGCCATTTC
This sequence comes from Pedobacter gandavensis, assembly GCF_014172405.1. GTDB lineage: Bacteria > Bacteroidota > Bacteroidia > Sphingobacteriales > Sphingobacteriaceae > Pedobacter > Pedobacter gandavensis. The sequence goes on from NZ_WNXC01000001.1 coordinate 637,435, forward strand.
AAACAAGAAACGAGGCTTTCTTTTTTTGCAGAGTCCTTGTTTATGACGCCCGCACATCTCAATGAGGTTGTGAAAGCGATTACTGGCAAAACAGCAGGTGAAACGGTAAGGGAAAGATTACTTTTAGAGACCAAAAGGATGTTAATGCATGGCCATTTGACTGTTGGACAAATCGCTTCAGAACTTGGATTTGCAGATTTTTCCTATTTCTCCAGACAGTTTAAGAAGCAAGAGGGAGTTAGTCCGGCGGCATTCCGTAAAATGAAAGCCGATTGACGCTCCTAAAGTACCAATAATGCCTTTTTTTATCCTAAAATCGAGTATCAATTCTAAATACCTTTGCACTTGAGTAATTTAAGCGATAGATAGCATGAGAATTAAACTAAATACCATTCCTGAGGCAATCGACGCCCTAAAAGAAGGCAAAGTCATTATTGTGGTAGACGATGAAAACCGGGAGAATGAAGGTGATTTTATCACCACAGCCGAGGCAGCAAGTCCGGAGGTGATTAATTTTATGATTACTCATGGCAGAGGACTAGTTTGTGCGCCATTAACTAATCAACGCTGTCAGGAGTTAGAACTTCATCAAATGGTACAGCAGAATACTGCTGCTTATGAAACTAGTTTCACTATTTCAGTAGACCTGATTGGAAATGGGTGTAGTACAGGTATTTCTGCCTCCGACCGTTCCAGAACCATCCGGTCCTTAATAGATCCTAAAGTTAAAGGTTATGACCTGGGTAGACCAGGACATATATTTCCCTTGCGAGCACATGACGGTGGGGTATTGGCTAGACCAGGACATACAGAAGCAACCGTAGATCTGGCTCGTTTGGCAGGGATGGAGCCCGCCGGTGTACTGGTAGAGATTCTTAAAGAAGATGGGGAAATGGCTCGCTTACCTGATTTAATGAAAATAGCCATTAAACATAAATTGAAAATCATTTCTATTGAAGACCTGATCATTTTCCTGAGAAAGCAAAACTAAGGCGAATAGGTCTGATCTGATAACCTTTTGATCATTGCCGAACTTTGTTCACGTCCATGTTCCAAACGGTCTTTGAAGAAAAGCTTAGTTTGATCAAAATGTTGTTTGTAACCCTCCATATCCCCGTACCCAATAATAGAGGTCCATTCCCGTACTGCGGAATGAAATTCCAGATCGTCGGCACGGATGCTTTTATCGAACAATGCAGCAGTGATAGATTCTTCCAATAGTTCCTCATTGCGGAAAAGGTATTCAACAATCCCGAGGCGCAAACGAAAAGGAGGAGTCTGGCAAATCAGGTTGTCATAAGGATTGGTTTGTAAGTGGTACCAGGAATCTGCCATACTCAATAAACTCAAGTGAGAATTTGCTTTTCTAATGCCCGGACTGGAAGAGAGAGAAAATTCCTGCATGATCTGATCATCCAATAACAAAGGCTTCCTGCTTTCATGGAAAACAAAATCCCGAACTTTATACAGCCGGGTTCTGAAGGCCTGCTCTTCCTCCATGATCATCATTTTGAAAAGCTCAGATTCCGACTGTGCATAGCGCTTAACTTGTAGTCTGGCAAATGGGTTTAAGATCGCCAGGCCAGCATATATATGTGCTTTATAACTAAAGATCCGAAGTGTAGTGAGAATTTTCACATTGTCTATTCCGCCCAGGTAAGAGGCATTTTCCCAGGGAAAGAAACCTGCGGATGCCCAAGCGGTTCCCATACTTTCAAAACCAACGTGGGTAGCAGCCTGGGTATCGGCAACAATACGATCATGGTCTTTGTAATCCTTGATTTCTACCATTTCAGAGCCTAAACAGGAGAGGAGATCCGTCATGCGCTGGTAAGCTTCTACAGTAGTTCGGTGTGGGATTACAATCATTTTCTGCCCTGCGGGATCAAATCCGGGGCCATGAAGCGAATGACAAGTAATGATGTGTACGTCTTTTGGTAAGTGCTTTTCGAAAGCCATGATTTCAGGATGCTTCACGGAAGTTTGTCCAGCCACAATCGCACCATATTTGGTGGAGCTGCCATAACGCTCCAGCACTTCTTCAATACGTTCAGATTCTACCGCATAAAAGATCACATCACAAATTCTAGACACTTCTTTACCGTCATAAAGAATGGAAATCCCCAATGGGTTCAGTTCTTCTTCCAGTTGTGCCCGTCTTTGCGGAAGGTCTGAGCCATAAACAACATAACCTGCTTTGGCAAACCCCTTGGCGTACATCTTTCCCATATCGCCTAAACCGATAATTCCTACATTCATAAAACCTGTTCTTAATACAAAGAAGCGAAATAACGATGGATGATAAAATGACTACCGTCACATCATCCATATGGGTGTTATTTAATAAACGACTACCTCATCCGTAAACATAAAACCTTTTTTCTCATTCTTTGCCGTAATCCTAAGGTATCTGGCAGTATTTCCTTTGAGGTCAAAAATGAAAGTTTTGAACCTTAATGAGGCATCTGTATCCGGTACATCATTATCTACTTGTGGTATTGTTTTGAAATTGATGCCATCAGCAGAAAGGGCAATTTTAACATTTGCAGGCATGTAGACTCCTGGGCCGGTCAATTGCATAAATCTCATTTTCAATTGTTGCAAGCTTTCTGGATTCTCCAGGTCGATGGTGATATCCAGGTCGCCGAGAAAACCTTGCCATTGTCCGTCCCCATAAGTCAGGTCTCCGGTTTGTCCGTTAACTAAGTTCAACTCTTTTTGCGCAGGGTAATTGCTGCTGTATTTATTGTTGTAGGTTACTTTTTTACCAATGGCTTTGTGCAGATCGATTGTTAATTCCTGTACTTTCCCTGCTGGAACTTGATCTTTGAAAATTACTGCTTTTACGATTCCGGTTTGATTTAAGGAAATTCCATCTTTATAGACTGAGGATTTCGAGGTTGGTGTGCTTCCGTCTAAAGTATATCTGATTTCCGGCTGGAATTGCTCAGAATTGATAGTTACCTGCGCCAGCTTTTTTAGCATATCAAAACTGGAAAGAATACTCAAACTGTTGGATGGTGGGTAGTAGTTTACATTCAACTGCTGTAATAAGCGGTAATGCTTTTGCAGACGAGATTGAAAATCTTCCCAGCTTTTTTGGGGAATCGAAGTCCAGGCAACTTCAGAGAGGGCAATTACCCGTGGGAATACCATATAATCCACCTGATTAGCCGTTGGCATATATTCTGCCCATACATTGGCCTGTACACCCAATACGTGTTTTTGCTTTGCAGGATCAATTTCGGTAGGAATTGGTTGGTAGCTGTATACTTTTTTTAAGGGTAAGTAGCCACCAATGGCTTCTGGCTGTCCGATGGGATTGGTTTGATAGGAATCCAGGTAGAGGTGTGAACCGGGTGTCATAATGACATCATGCCCGGAGTTGGCAGCTTCAATACCTCCTTTTTCGCCACGCCAGCTCATAACGGTTGCATTTGGTGCCAATCCACCTTCCAAGATCTCATCCCAGCCAATCAATTTTCTTCCTTTGCTGGTGAGGTAAGCTTCTATTCTTTTGATGGCATAACTCTGTAAACCATGCTCGTCTTTTAGGTCATGCGCTTTAATTAATTTTTGGCATTTCGGACATTGTTTCCAGGCTGTCTTATCTGCTTCATCTCCACCAATGTGAATGTACTTGGAAGGAAAGATATCAAGTACTTCATCCAATACGTTTTGAAGAAAAGTAAAGGTCTCTTCGTTTCCAATGCAGAACTCCGAATTCTTATAAGGGAGGCCATAACAGGATAAGTTCGGGTAGGCGGCAAGGACCTCTTCACTATGTGCCGGCATTTCTATTTCAGGAATTACGGTAATGCCTCTTTTTGCAGCATAGCTGATCAGTTCCTTTGCTTGTTCAGCTGTATAGTAGCCTCCGAATGCACTAGGACTTCCCATTTCAGCATATTTACGACCATTGCTCCACCAGTTTTTCCAATTGGCATCGGTTCTCCATGCAGCAAACTGGGTAAGTTTCGGATATTTCTTAATTTCTAAACGCCAGCCGGCACCATCAGTCAGATGCCAATGGAAGGTATTTAATTTATATAAGGATAAAAGATCGATGTATTTTTTTAGAAAAGTTATTGGTAAGAAGTGACGCGATACATCTAACATTAATCCACGGTAACCAAAAGCAGGCTGATCTTCAATCCATACTGCAGGTAATGATTTGGTGTCAGTTCTGGTATAAGCAATCTGGCGTAAGGTGGAAATACCATTCAATAGTGCTTGTGGCTGATGTGCAGTAATTACAATGTTATGGCTTGTGATTTCAAGCCGGTAGGCATTTGTGGCAAGGGTATCTTCTTTAGCTGCTTTAATTAGGATTACGCCTTGCTTTGGAAGCTGCTTTAGATTTTTAAGCGTGCTTACCTGATCGAATTTTAGGTAAGGATGCTCTTTTAATAGTGACGCTGCATCTTTAAAGTCGGGACTGGCAAAAACTTCCGTTTTTGTAGTATATATATAGTGTCCTGCTTTCGCAATTTGAACCTTTGGTCTTGGAATTATAAATAAAGAATCTTGCGCTATGGTAATTTGAGGTGTTAAATATATTGTTGCAGCAATAGAAAGGGCTGCAACCCATTTGGTCGTATTCATGCTTGTTGGTTTCGGGTTTGTGTGTTATTCAAATTTACATATTATTTGTAAGAAGAAAAGAAACTGGCATTCTGTATTGTTTCCATGGTATAGTAAAGATTTCTTTTATTAATTATAAAAGAAATTATTATATTTAAAAAACCATAAATTACACGCTCATGGGTTTCTTGTCACAATTTTTCAAAAAAGGTAGATTAGAGGAGAGGAAAAACGAATTCAGTCTGGGGTATATTCCAAAAGAAGATGAACGGATGAATTGGGCGATTGAAAAGGCTCGGTTAACATTATGGTATTTTGAAGAACATTTAAAAAGGCCGAAGCCTGGCCAGGATTACTTTTCAATTAAAGTAATGGTTAAAGATCAGGATCGGGTAGAACACCTTTGGTTGACTGCACCAGATTTTGACGAAGAAGGAAACCTTTATGGAAGAGTGGGGAATGAACCTATTCAAGTGAATAATATAAAATTGGGACAGCAAATTGGCATTGGTCGGTCTTTAATCTCTGACTGGATGATTGTAGAACATGGGATATTGCTTGGTGGATATACCATTAGAGCAGTTCGTGATGTACTTCCTGATATAGAAAAAGAATTATTTGATGAGTCAATAGGTATTGCCATCGATGCCGGTGCAGATCATTTTATCCCAGATTTTAGTACACCGGAAGGAGCCATCACTGCTTTGGAAGATGCTTATCAAAATAAAGACCTTTTAAAGGTTCTTTCTTGTATGGATTTTAGGGAAGAAGCCCGGGTATTATTAGGACTTTTAGAATTAGGAGAAAACGATGAGGTGGCGATTCGAGAAGCTTCAGAAGCGCTTGAAGCAGCTTATATTGAAAATTTGGAAGAAAATGGGATGCCTAATGTTGTAGATCTTAAACGGGCATTTTCCAAACGAGATAAAATTACTAATGATTATTGGATCATTACGGAGATCCTTACTTTTCCAAATGGAAACGTGATAGAACAACGCTTGAAAACAGTTAAAACTGACGATGGCTGGAAAGTGGTTGGCGTATTTAGAGATAACATCGCTTCCTGATCTTAAGCGTTCAACAGAAAGCGATATTATCAAATATAACTAATGATCGCTGGTATCTACTGGTGTTTTAATGAAGGACAGGTAGTATGCAGTCACCATAATGATAACTACAAGAGAAAGTAAGAAAACTAACATACGTATTGATATTTAAAGTTGATAAATAATTATGGTATGAAGGTAATGATTCTTTTTTAGACGTACTTAATATGCTTACTGTTTTTTTACATTCGAAATAACCAACTCTTTTTCATTGTTTTACCTTGATTTTAGCGCTAAAATTTTCATGAAATGAAGCTTCTTTCTTCGGGTTATAGGCATAAATTGCTTTTACAATCGTAAATTAGCCGCGCCTTGACCCCTTAATCCCTAATTGAATATGGCCTTAAAGAGAGTATTAAAAGTCGGTTTAGATTCTGCCGCACCGTTCCCGATGCACTCAGACTATAATTCTGAACGATTTGAGGGCTTTGAAGTAGATCTTTTGAGCGCAATCGCAAAGCACCTGGATTTCGAAATACAGTACGAAGTCTCTTTATGGAAGAAAATACTTGGAAAATTATTCAAAGGGGAGCTGGATCTGATCTGCTCTGCGGTCACGATGACAGCTACACGTAAACACATCCTGGAATTTACAGAGCCTTATTTGCATTTCCGACTTTGTGCCGTAGTGCCTGCCAATGATGTATTGATCAATGAGGTCAAAGATTTAAAAGAAAAAAGGGTAGGTGTAAGAATCGCAGCGGAAGCGGAACGCCATGTGCATACCAAATTTCCAGATGCTAACATGGTACATGCGGATACCAATAAAGAATTGTATCATCAACTGGAATTGGGGGAGATTGACGCATTAATTGACGATTCTCCAATTGCGAATGGCTTTTTGCAAAAGAACGACAAATTAAAAATAGGCTTGTTTTTACCCGGCACAGACTCTCAATATGCCATTGCCATGAAAAAGGGTGATGTGGAATTGAAGAACCAGTTTAATGAAGCCTTGAAATTAATTAGAGAGAACGGAACTTATGATGTCCTTTATAATAAATGGTTTTTCGGAATGAATTTCTAAAGTTTTGTTGCGCAATATTTACAGAATTTAGCATCGTCATCGTGGCCTTCTCGGCCACAGCCCGGACAAACTTCATGATGAAAACCTTTTTTTCTGGCTGCAACCGCCATTTCTGTCGTAATAATTCCGGTTGGGACGGCAATAATGGCATAACCAATCAACATGATTAAGGAGGCTACAAATTTACCAAGTGGCGTTACCGGAGAGATGTCACCATAACCAACAGTAGTAATGGTGACAATGGCCCAATAAATACTTTCGGGAATATTGGTAAACCCATTTTCCCGGTTTTCTATCAGGTACATCATTGAGCCCAACACAATTACCAGAGCAAGCACCGTGAGCATGAAGATGCTGATTTTACGCATACTTCCCCTTAAGGCCACGGTTAAGAACTTCATTTCTGAGAGATAATGGCCCAGTTTAAAAATTCGGAATACACGGAGTAACCTCAAGGCACGCAAGGCAAGCAAGGATTGAGCGCCAACAAAAATCACACTTAGGTAAGAGGGAATAAGTGCTAATAAATCTACTATACCCAGCGGACTTTTGATGTAATTTATCGGATGTTTGATAATGATCAATCTCAGGGTGTATTCTATCGTAAACAAACCAGTAAAGGTCCATTCCATAATAGAAAATATATCGCCATACTTTTGATGATAACTTTGAATACTATCTAGCATCACGACCAGAATACTGGTGAAAATCGCAATCAGTAAGGCTACATCAAATGCTTTTCCTGCATAGGTGTTGGACTCATAAATGATTTCATGGAGCTTAGCCCGCCAATCCTGATTTTTTTGTTGCTCCATACTTGGACTTTTTCGAGGTTTAGCTGAAAATTCTTAAGAAATGATTCTCCAGGTGATTTCTCATGGCATTCCTAAACAATTCTGGAGAACCGTTTTCCAGGATATCTACCAAACCTTTGTGGGATACAAACTTTTTAATCGTTGCAGGTTTTTTTAACAAACCACTGTTATGAACGTAATCAAATACTGGGAGTAATAATTTCTGGAATTTCTTTAACGTTTGATTTCCGGTGATTTCGTAAAGTTTTCCATGAAAAGTAATTTCGTGATCGATGTGAAAAACATAGTCTTCTGAGGTGTCTGGCTCATTTTTAACGATTTCTTTAAGCTCCTTGATGTGCTCTGCAGTAATGTTCTGGAATAGGAAATCGGCCATGCCAATTTCTAAAACCAAACGCATTTCAAAAATTTCCTTTAAGGTTTCCTGATCTAGTAAATGCGGATCAAGGGATTTTCCAATGATGCTAAATATATCTGGACTGGTGATCACTGAACCTTTTTTCTTTTTCGTTTCAATCAGTCCCCTCATTCTTAACCTTAATAATGCTTCGCGGGTTACGGTTCTGCTTACGCCTAGGTTCTTTGATAAATCTATTTCTGTAGGAATGACATCTCCGATTTTTAACTTCCTGTCTACCAGTAGTTGTACGAGGTTGGCTTCCACTTTATCTACCAAACTGCTGGTATCCATCTGGATAAATGTATTCACTGTAGTGCTTTCCATATTATGTATAATAATAACTAATTGAGAGTATACGTCTAAAATAGTACTAATAAAGCGATTTATCAAAAATGGCTAAAAAAAAATATAAAAAATTCTTGCTTTCAAATAATATTTATCTCAACTTAGTAGTATTATGTATAACATAATGCTAACCAATAAACCTAAAAGTATGAAACAGTTTTACCTAAAAACAATTGTTTTAGTATGCTGCCTATTCTCCGTAATGGGTGTATTTGCACAAAACAAAAAGCTGAGCGGTACCGTGACCGCTGAAGATGATGGGCAAGGGATTCCCAGCGTCAGCATTTCCATCAAAGGAACTAAGTCGGGCACACAAACCGATATGAATGGAAAGTTCATTATTGAAGCCAATCCAAACGATGTTCTTGTGTTTACTTATGTCGGCTACCTGACTCAGGAGCAGAAGGTTGGAAACAATACCAATCTAAAAGTAGTGATGAAGCCTGCAGCTGCGAATCTTGATGAGATCGTGGTCGTAGGTTATGGTACGCAAAACCGACGTACCGTAACCAACTCCATCGCGAAGTTAGATAAAGAAGTTTTAGCAAACGCGCCACGCGCCAATGTCGGATCTGCTTTACAGGGAACGATTGCCGGTGTTCAGGCGATTAGTAAAAGTGGACAGCCGGGTGTTGGCCCAACTGTATTTTTAAGAGGTGGGGCATCCATCAATTCACCAGGAACGCCATTGGTAATTGTTGATGGGGTTATTCGAGATTATAATGACATCGCTTCTGAAAACATCCAGTCTATGGAAATCTTGAAAGATGCAGCTTCAACTGCGATCTATGGTGCCAGAGCAAACAACGGGGTTATCTTGATCACCACAAAAACAGGCGCAGCAGGTGCCGCGCAAATCAATTATAAATTTACCGGTGGTTATAACGTAAGAAGAGATGGCTATACCTATTTAGGTGCTAAAGATTATATCTATTATACGCGTTTAGGTTACCTGAATTCTGGAAAACCAGTAGGAGATGCAAATAATGCAAGAGGCTTAGGATTAATCAATGACGCAGCCAATCTGGCAAGTTTTGACATCAGAAAATATGTGGATGGAACAACTGTATTGCCAACAGGATGGGGTATCGTTGATGATCCTTACGGAGGTCAGTTGATGTACAAAGATCATGGTGGTGAAATTGAGAACCTGGTATTCAGAAATACCTATACTAAAGACCATTATGTCAGTGCTACAGGTGGCAATGACAAAGGTAAATTCTTTGCTGCTTTTGATTCCTATAATGAGGATGGGGTGATTGTGGGTTCTAGCTATAAACGCTACACTGCAGATTTAAATGGCTCGTATAAAGTCAGACCTAATATCGAGATTGCCGGTGGTACCACGCTTTCAACTTCTTCTCAATTGGGTACAATTGGTGGTGAGGTGAACTCACTGTACAGAAGTTTAGCAATTTGGCCAACTTTTAACCCATGGTTAGATGAGGCTAAGACCGCTCCAAATCCTGGAAATAGTGCCAGTGATGGTAATCCATTATATTGGTTGAGCAGATTAAAGCGTCAGAATGAAGTGAATAAAGTAGTAATTAACGGTTCCATTAAATGGGATTTACTACCTGGATTATACTTCAAAGGTACTGCCAATGCTTATTTACTAGATAGAAAAGATGAGTCTTTCCAGAAATCTACACAGACCTACGCCAATATCTTTGCCAACCCACAATCAATAGGTTCTGCAAGTAGAGATGCGATTTTGTTGTCAAGAAGAGATTTTCAGACGCAATTTAACGGGATATTAAACTATAATAAATCTTTAGATCTGCATAATTTTACTGCGATGGTGGGTGCAGAAACCTTCCAGGTTAAAACGTTCAATTCGCAGTTGTATGGTCAGAATGCCCCTACAGATGAAATTCCTACAATTAATGCTTCTACAGTTTTCCCTGCAACAGTAAATGGTGCAAAAGCAAACTATAGTGAAAAATCAGTATACCGCATCAATTCATTCTTCGGAAGGTTTGCTTATGATTTTGATCAGAAATATCTGTTTACCGCAGTACTTCGTGCGGATGGTGCTTCCAGCTTACCTGACCAACACAAATGGGGTTATTTCCCAGGTGTTTCAGCAGGATGGAATGTTCAAAAAGAAAAGTTCTATGTGAATGCTGGAGTTGATAAATATGTATCTACTTTAAAACCTAGAGTGAGTTATGGGGTGAATGGTAATATCGCTGGTTTGGGCAGGTATGAAGTTCAAGGGGTATACACTTCTCCACCAAATTATGATGGTGCTGGTGGTTTTTACCATGATAAATTGGCCAATCAGGATTTAAGATGGGAGCGAAGCAAAACTTTAGGTGCTGGTTTAGACCTTGGTTTATTGCAAGACAGAGTTACCTTGTTATTTGATTATTACGATCGCAGAACTTCAGATTTGTTAACACCGCTTTTATTTCCTGATTATGTGGGTTATCCTCCAATTCAAACCAACTCAGGGACATTGCAAAATAAAGGTTATGAATTTGCAGTAAATGCAAAAGTATTGAATACGGCTGGTGGTTTTACACTAAGCCTGGGTGCGAATGCCAGTTTTGTGAAGAACAAAGTATTGAAACTTCCTTACAATGGCAATGAAAACAACAGACAAGGTGGATTACAGGTGTATGATGCTAAAACTGGTCAGTTAAAATGGGTAGGTGGAATTCAGGAAGGTCAAACTATCGGTGATATTTATGGCTTCAAACAAGTATCCATCTTTAAAGATGATGCAGAGGTACAACGCATTGCTGGCAATAGAAAAGATATGATCGCCAATGTAAACGGACCTAATTTACCCAAAGGTACTGCTCCAGGTACTGGCAGAATCACCCCAGGTGATGTAAACTGGTTAGATGTAAATGGTGATGATATTATTGATTCAAGAGATCAGGTGTATCTTGGAAATATGGCGCCAAAATGGACCGGTGGTTTTAATGCCAATGCGAATTATAAAGGATTCAATTTGTATACCAGATTTGAGTTTGCTTTAGGCCATACCGTTTACAATGATCTATTAGCACGTACACTAGGTAACTATCAGGGTACTTTCAACTATACCGATCTGATTACTAAAGCTTGGAGTCCTGATAATACCGTTACTGATATTCCTAAAGTATATTTTGCCGATCAGGTACAAGGTTCTAAACAGAACTATACCAGAGCGAATAATGCTGGTGCTGTAGTAAATGGAAACAATTCATTGCTGTATGAAAAAGGAGATTACCTGGCATTAAGAGAACTTACCCTTTCTTATACCTTGCCAAAATCATTAATGGCTAAAACTAAATTCTTAGCGAATTCTAGAATTTATGCTACTGGAAGTAACCTTTTCTACATCACTAAGTTTACCGGTTCTTCTCCAGAGGCTCCTTTGGATGCTAATAACAAACTTACTGGTGTGTATTTAGGTGCATATCCTACCGCGAGATCTTTTGTTTTGGGCTTAGAAGTTTCCTTTTAATCAATAATAGATTAAACATCATGAAAAATAACTATAAAAATATAATCGCAGCAGCCCTTTTGGTAATGAGCCTTGGCGCCTGCAAAAAAAGTCTGGATTTAAAACCAATCAGTAACCTGAGTGATGATACTTTCTGGAAAACAAATGATCAATATGATGCCTTCGTAGCTGCTGTTCATGGTAAATTCCGTGGTCACAATAGTAGTTTTATGTTTCTGGGGGAGTTAAGGGCTGATATTTACGGAACTGAGCCGGGAAGCGCTGCTTCTTTCACCGGTGAAGCCTCTCAAGGGCTAGAGCGGATGTGGTTGCAAACTCTGACACTCGATGCTGCCGGAGTCAATACATTTGGTGGTTTTTACAGCAATATCAATCAATTGAATCTATTGATCCATAAGCTGAATACTGGGAATGTAGTGTCTGAAGCTACAAAAAAATACGAATTGGGTATGGCCTATGGCATGCGTGCCTTTTATTATAACCAGTTGTACCGCAGTTGGGGCAGCACGGTAATCGTTACCGACTTTATCGATGCTGCTAACCTGGATTTGTTTAACCTTGCTAAAGCGGCTTCTCCTGCAGCAGATGTGCTGAAGTTGATCAGAGCAGATATTGAATTGTCGCTGGAGAACTTTGGTACCAATTATACGATTCAACACAATAAAGGATATTGGTCTAAATCAGCTACGCTGATGCTGAAAGCGGATAACTACCTATGGAGTGCCCATAGAGAAGGTGGTGCTGCCGATGCAACTACGGCTAAAACGGCTTTAACTGACATTCAAACTAATGTTCCGGCATTAGGTTTATTAACAACTTCAAGCAATGCATTAAACACCCCATTTGCAGATCTTTTCTCGACTACAAACAGGGGAAATAAAGAGGTTATTTTGGCCAGTAGGTATTTGCTAAATGAAGCGGAATTAAGTTTTATTCCGAGCTCATTTACTCCTCAGACGGGCCTGATCACGAATTTTTATGACTCTTTGGCCAATAGACAGTTTAGTGTGACTGCTGAGAATTATAGTGGTCTCTTGCGTGCACCAATCAAAATTGCAACCTATAGAAAGTTCAATGAGAAAGATACCCGTAGAGCTGGGACCATTCAGGCAGCTTATAAAATGCCAACAGCCGGGAACTATGTCATTGCTGGTACTTTCCTGAAAAAATTCCAGGGCCAACAAGATGCAGCAACCAGAAAATACACCAATGACTATCCAATTTATCGTTATGCTGATTTACTTTTATTACTTGCAGAAGCTAAAGAAGTATTAGGAGAAAGTCCTGCAGCTGAGATCAACTTAGTAAGAGCCAGAGCCTACGGTGTAAATTATGATCCGGCAGTGCAAGGTTTCCCTAATATGCCTGGTGATGGTGACATAAAACAAGCGATTTTAAAAGAACGTTTGTTTGAGTTTATTGGCGAAGGAAAGCGCTGGTATGATTTAAGACGTATGGGTGATAATTATGTTTATGCCAACACGACCTTGCTACCGGCTGATGCTTACAAATTGTTCTGGCCGATAGACCGTACTTCTTTGACAAATAACAAAGCCCTGGTTCAAACCACTGGCTACGCTCAATTCTAACATAATATTTGGTGTAGGAGTGGAGGCCTTTATGGCCAACACTCCTAACTTATACATCCCTATTTTGCATTCTTTAAAACACATATAAAATGACGATTCAACACTTACAAGGCCTGATTGCTGCGCCCTTTACACCAATGGATGAAAATGGACAGTTAAATGTATCCTTGATTCCAAGCTATTACCAGTTTTTAAAAGCGAACAAAGTTACGGGCGCATTCATTTGCGGATCTACCGGAGAAGGCGTGTCCTTAACCAATACCGAGAAAAAAGAAGTGGCACAAGCATGGGCAGATTGCACCCGTGGCGACAATGATTTTAAGGTAATGATGTTTTTGGGAGGAACGAGTGTTGCCGATTGTAAAGATCTGGCTGCATTTTCTCAGCAAATTGGTCTTTATGCCATCTCATTTACCGCCCCTTTCTATTTTAAACCTGCAAATGTAGAAGTATTGGCTACCATCTGTGCGGAAATTGCGGCTGTTGCACCTGATATGCCTTTTTATTATTACCATATTCCAGTATTAACGGGTGTCGGTTTTGCCATGTACGACTTGTTACAGGCTATTGATGGTAAGATTCCTAACTTCGCTGGAGTGAAATATACACATGAAGATTTCATGGATTTCCTATCTTGTATCCATTTTAAAGAAGGTAAATATGATATGCTTTGGGGTCGTGATGAAAATATGCTTTCTGCATTGGTTTTAGGAACTAAAGGCGCTGTAGGTAGCACATTTAATTATGCCGCTCCCTTGTATTATGATATGATAACCGCTTTTGAAAACAATGATTTGAAAAAGGCACAACTACTACAACAACAATCAATCGATATGATCAGATTATTAGGTAAATATGGTGGTATTGCTACTGGTAAGGCCTATTTAAAATTAGTTGGCGTAGATTGCGGTGAATTTAGATTGCCTGTGAAAAATATGAGCGCAGCGCAGTTTGAGAGTTTTAAACAAGATGTAGCCGCTGTTGGTTTCGATAATTTTAAATCAAAAGCAGCGCATTAGTCATTAATAATGAACGCGATGAGCAAGTACCTATTTTATTTATCAGTCCCCCTTATGTTGACAACAGCCGTGTTCGCACAAAAAACTTCTGCTGAACAGATCGAATGGTCTATTGCAGCTAAATTACAAGCGCCCGATGGGCAAACTTCCATTGGATTTGCCGGGGCGATTAATGCGGTTCTTCAGAATCGTCTTATTGTGGCTGGAGGTGCTAATTTCCCAGATAAGAAACCCTGGGAAGGTGGTAAAAAACACTATTCTAAGGAGATTCATATTTTAGAAAAAACAGGAAATACATATTCATGGAGTAAAGAAAAGGTGTTTTTGCCAGAGGCGATTGCCTATGCCGGAAATACCACTACGAAATTCGGGATTGTATACGCAGGTGGGGAAAATGAGCAAGGATTATCCAATCAGGTTTTTCTATTGAAACAGGATGAACTTAGTTCTAAAATAATAGCAAAACCTTTAGCCAACTTGCCTATCGCCTTAACAAATGTTGCCTTAACCAGTATTGGGAATTTGGTATATGCCATTGGTGGTGATCAGGAAAAATCAACATCTAAAGCTGTATTCAGCCTGGATTTGAGTTTGCCTAATGCAACATGGAAGGTATTACCAGCCCTGCCAATTCCTTTGGCAAATTCAGTTGTGGTGGTGCAAAGTCCTTCAAAACAGGCCCTGATTTATGTGATTGGTGGTCGTACTAAAACTCCTGAAGGGATTAGCGACTTGCATTCAACCGTATTCATTTATAACCCTGAAAAGCAAGAATGGAAAGCAGGAGCAAAGATTAATGATGGAAAAGAAGAGATGAATTTCTCTGCTGGAACCGGTCTGGCTGTGGGTAAAAATCAGATTCTAATCTTTGGTGGCGACAATGGAAAGACTTTTCATCAGATAGAAATTTACCTATCTAAAATTGCTAAAACTGAGAACCCTGAGGAAAAAGCAAGGTTGACAGCGGAGAAGAACCAGTTAAGTATCCATCATAAGGGGTTTTATAAGGGACTTTTACGCTATGACGTTGTCAATAATACCTGGTCAAAAATAGGTGAATTGCCTTTTCTGTCACAGGTAACGGCCATGGCCACAAAATGGAACAATGATATCTTCATTTCCAGCGGAGAAGTGCAACCTGGCGTCAGGACACCGAACATTATGCTGGGGAAAATAAAAGACTAGAAATGAAAAACACAAACAGATATGCCTGGGTGGTGGTTGGATTATTGTGGGTGGTGGCACTATTAAATTATATGGATAGACAAATGTTGTCTACCATGAAGCCTGCAATGCAGATCGATATTCATGAACTGCAATCGGCCACAAACTTCGGCTACCTGATGGCTATTTTTTTATGGATTTATGGGTTTATGAGTCCGGTATCCGGAATTATCGCCGATAAATTCAACCGAAAATGGCTGATCGTTGGCAGTTTGTTCGTTTGGTCATTGGTGACCTATTTAATGGGCTACGCCACTACTTTTAACCAAATTTATTGGCTGAGAGCTTTGATGGGTGTAAGTGAGGCATTATATATCCCTGCGGGATTATCATTGATTGCCGACTTCCACTCTTCGAAAACCAGATCACTAGCCATTGGAATCCACATGACCGGCCTCTACATGGGCCAGGCTTTGGGAGGTTTCGGTGCAACCATTGCCGATAAGTTTTCCTGGCAAGCGACTTTCCATTCCTTTGGAATTGTAGGGGTCGTCTATGCCTTTGTATTGGTGTTTTTCTTAAGAGAAAAGAAGGCTTCCGAAAATGTAAGTATGGATGATGAGATTAAGATGAAAGTAAAACCTTCCATTTTTAAAGGATTCGCCATTCTATTCACCAATATTTCTTTCTGGATTATCCTGTTTTATTTTGCCGTTCCAAGCTTACCAGGTTGGGCAGCAAAAAACTGGTTGCCTACGCTTTTCGCTCAAAACCTGGATATTCCTATGGCTACTGCAGGCCCGCTGTCGACCATTACTATCGCTTTCTCTTCTTTTGTAGGAGTGATCTTTGGTGGGATTCTTTCAGATCGATGGGTGCAGAAAAACATTAAAGGTCGTATTTATACCAGCGCCATCGGTTTGGCATTAACCATTCCTTCTTTGCTGTTTTTAGGTTTCGGCCATTCTTTGTTTCATGTACTAGGTGCCGCATTATGCTTCGGCTTAGGATTCGGAATGTTCGATGCCAATAATATGCCGATCCTTTGTCAGTTTGTTTCCTCAAAATATAGAGCTACAGCTTATGGATTGATGAATATGACCGGGGTGTTTTTTGGTGCATTTATTACGGATTTATTGGGAAAATCTTCAGATGCGGGTCATCTGGGACAGGATTTTGCCATGCTTGCCGGAATTGTATGTATAGCCTTGTTTGTACAACTCTACTTCCTTAGACCAGTAGTAAACGATTTTGCAGATGCTTAATACCAAATACTAATTTTTAATTCAGATGCTAATTGTCCATTGCTAATCCCTTTAATATTTATTTGCTGATACCTAATAATTCACGAAAAAAAACTAAAAATGATGATTTCACAACACTACAAGTATGCTGCCCTCTCTGTCCTTTTATTGGCCACAGGCTTTACCGCCCATAGTCAAAATGTTTCAACCAAATCTGCTGGATTAACCATCACAGCCCAACAAACCGTAAACCCGATCTTAAAAAGAAAGGCCGTTAATCCTGTATGGCGGATGGAGATAGAGGTTCCTGCGGAAGGGTTGGAATTTAAAACCTTATCAGGCACGCTAAATAAAGCCGGAATAACCGACCTTAAATTTTTAGAAGCTTATTTGAGTACGGAGAACAAAGCGCATGAGCAAGTGCTGGATGTGAAGAAAAGAATAGGTGCGGTAGAGGTTACTGGAAAAAACTTCCAAATTCCTTTGGATGCTAAATTGGCAGCAGGTAAACAAGTGATCTGGATCAGTGCAACTTTAAAGCCTGAAGCCAACATTGACGACCGTATAGAATTGAAAGTTTCAAACTTAACTGATGCAGGTTTGGTAAAACATAAAATTGGTATTTCAGGTCCTCTAGCTGCTACTAGATTAGGAATTGCATTGAGAAATCCCAATGATGACGAGGTGAATTCTTACCGTATTCCCGGAATTACGGAAACAGCTAAAGGAACATTAATCTCTGTTTATGATGCACGCTACAAGAATAGTGGTGATTTGCCAGGTAATATTGATGTAGGCATGAGCAGAAGTACAGATGGTGGTAAGACTTGGGAGCCGATGAAAATCATTATGGATATGGGTGCTCCCCATGAAAATAATGGGGTTGGTGATCCTTCCGTTTTATTCGATCCGGTAACAAAAACCATCTGGGTAGCCGCATTATGGAGTAAAGGAAATCGCTCTATTGCAGGTTCTGGCCCAGGTCTTTCTGAAGATGAAACCGGACAATTTGCAGTAACCAGCAGTACCGATGATGGCTTAACCTGGTCAAAACCATACAGCATTACCAATCAGGTGAAAAATCCAAAATGGAGGTTGTTTTTCCCTGGTCCGGGAAATGGAATTGCTATGGCTGATGGTAAAATTGTTTTTCCAGCTCAATATTGGGACGAAAACAAAATGCCACATTCTACTTTGATCTACAGTGCTGATCATGGGAAAACCTGGAAAGCAGGAGTAGGTGCTAAATCTAATACCACAGAAAGTCAGTTGGTAGAAACTACACCGGGAAAACTTATGCTAAATATGCGCGATAATCGAGGGAAATTTAGAAGTGTAGCTACAACTACAGATATGGGACTAAGCTGGGAGACACACGCTACTTCCTACAAAACACTGATCGATCCGGTTTGTATGGCCAGTCTGATTAAGGCCCGCGTAAAAGTAAAGGGAAAAATGAAAGATGTATTGTTTTTCAGTAACCCGAACTCTTCAACAGATAGGAAAGACCTGACGATTAAAGTGAGCCTTGACCTTGGAGAGACCTGGCAAGATGCCAATTTACTGGTTGATGACAGAGACTCTTTCGGTTATTCTGCACTTACAAAAATTGACGACCAAACTTTAGGTTTGTTATACGAAGGTGTGCGTGATTTATATTTTGTACGTATCCCGGTTAATGACCTGATTAAATAATCAATACACATAAATCTCTGTAGTTGAGTTGATCAACTGCAGAGATTCTTTTATGATCAAGTATGGCTGGTTCTGTTGTTTTTACTTGAAATGCATTAAACCTCAACCCATAAACCAAATAAGAAAATATACACGACAGCATGAGAACCACAAAAAAAATCATCCTAATCGTATGGTTATTGTCGCTTTCTTTACAATTTAACCTGTTTGCACAGGGTAAAAAGATAAAAGTAGCCTGCATCGGAAATTCCGTAACTGCAGGTTATTTGCTTAAAGACCCTACACAGGAAGCTTATCCATCAGTTCTCCAAGGACTTCTGGGCGATGCTTATGAGGTAGGTAATTTTGGCCTGGGCGGAGCCACTTTGTTGAAAAAGGGTCACAGGCCATATTTTAAAACCAAAGAGTTTACTGCAGCCTTAAATTTCCAGGCAGATATTGCCATTGTACACCTGGGGCTAAATGATACGGATCCTAGAAACTGGCCGGAATACCGCGATGAATTTCAACGCGATTATGCCTGGTTACTGGATACTTTAAAGAAGAATAATCCCAAAATCAAATTATATGTTTGTCGCCTAAGTCCAATTTTTAGCGAACACCCAAGATTTAAATCTGGAACCCGTGAATGGTACTGGCAGATACAAAAAGAGATTCCATTGATCGCAAAAGATAATCAAGCTTCGCTGATTGATTTGAATACACCCTTAAACAGTCGCACAGACTTATTTGCTGATAACCTGCATCCGGATAAGGAGGGGGCAAGTATTATTGCGCATACAATTTATGAAAATATCACTGGGGATTATGGCGGATTAAAGCTGCCTGTTCTGTTTACAGACCATATGGTTTTGCAGCGTGACCAGGCGATTCCTGTTTATGGAACCGCTGACGCAAATGAAACGGTTACGGTTACTTTTAAGGGGCAAAAGAAAACTGTAGTTACTGGAAAAGATGGGAAATGGAAAATAGAATTTCCTGCAATGCCTCATGGCGGACCTTTTCAGTTGGTGGTAAATGACAGGAAAAAGAAGATCGTTTTAAATGACGTATTGTTAGGTGATGTTTGGTTATGCTCCGGACAGTCTAACATGTATTTTAAGTTGAAACAAGCAGCCAGCGGTGCTGCAGAATTAAAGCAGTTCCGGGCACAGCCAAAATTAAGGTTGATGAAATTTACTCCCCTTGCAGAAACTGATGCCGTATCCTGGGACAGTACTACTTTAGCTAAACTCAACCATTTGGACTATTTCTCTGGAAACTGGGAAACAGCCAATGCCAGTAATGCCGCAGATTTCTCTGCGATAGGTTATTATTTTGGTCAGCAATTAATGCAAGAGGAAGGGGTACCCATCGGACTGATCGAGATGGCTGTTGGTGGTTCTACTTTGGAATCCTGGATCGACCGCTATACTATGGAGCATGATCCACAACTGGTAGATGTGCTAACCAATTGGCGTAAGTCGGATTTTGTGCAAGAATGGGCACGTGGACGCGCAAATCTAAACCTTAAAAACGCTCAAAACCCAAGACAACGCCATCCTTATGAACCCGCTTATAATTATGAAGCAGGAATTTCAAAGCTGATTGCCTCTCCAATAAAAGGGGTGATCTGGTATCAGGGAGAAAGTAATACTCAAAATCCAGAACTTTATGCACACAGTTTTCCGGTATTGATCAAAAGTTGGAGAGCAAAATGGGGCATTGATTTTCCATTTTACTACGTACAACTTTCAGGTATTAACCGCCCTTCATGGCCTTATTTTAGAGATATGCAGCGCGAAGTTCAATATGAGGTACCAAATACTTATATGGCCGTTAGCTCAGATCTTGGGGACTCTCTGGATGTCCACCCGACTAAAAAGAAGGAGGTGGCTCTGCGACTGGCTTTACAGGCATTAAAACATAGCTACCATAAATCAGTTGTTGCTGAAGGGCCGGTTGCAGAATCTGCGCTATTAAAAGGCAATAAAATAGAGGTTTCTTTTGTTAATGGCAACTACCCGGTGCTAAAGGGTGGAGAACCTATAATCGGTTTCGAACTGCTTTTGGAAAAAGGAGTCATTCTGCCGGTAGTAGCTACGGTAGTTAATCACAAAGTTGAACTTCAAATCCCTTCACAAACAAATACAGAAAAAATAAGAAAAGTAAGGTATAGCTACGCGCCATTTAGTCGCGCAAATCTGGTTAATCAAACTGGATTACCAGCTTCCACCTTCACTTTACCAATAAAATTAAGCAACTAAACACATGAACTACACTAAAGAAGACCTGACCGGATTACAACAGTTTTATAACCATCAACTTTTAAATGATACCGTTCCTTTTTGGTTTCCAAGATCTGTGGATACCGAATTTGGTGGGTACCTGTTAATGAGAGATCAGGATGGTACACTGATAGATGATGATAAAGCTGTTTGGATACAAGGGAGAGCGGCATGGTTGCTTTCTACTTTATACAATACCATAGAACCGAAAAAAGAGTGGTTATCAGCCGCAAAATCAGGGATAGATTTCTTGAACAAATATTGCTTTGATGACGATGGACAGATGTTTTTTCATGTGACCAGAGATGGTCAGCCAATTAGAAAACGTAGGTATTATTTTTCAGAAACCTTTGCCGTGATTGCCAATGCAGCTTATGCAAAAGCCAGTGGTGATCCTGCAGCAGCAGAAATGGCTAGATATCTTTTTGGAAAGTGTATTGAGTACTCCACAACGCCAGGTTTATTGGCGCCTAAATTTACAGGAACCAGACCTACGAAAGGAATTGGAGTGCCTATGATTATGATGAACACCGCACAACAATTGAGGGAAACCATTGGAGATCCGCGTTGCAATGAATGGATTGATAAGTGGATTGCTGAGATTGAGACCTATTTTGTGAAGGATGATATTCGTTGTGTGATGGAGCAAGTGGCACCTGATGGCAGTATTGTGGATCATATCGATGGAAGAACACTTAATCCTGGTCACGCAATTGAAGGCGCCTGGTTTATTCTTCATGAAGCTAAATACAGAAATAATGATCCAAAGCTGATCGCATTGGGCTGTAAAATGCTGGATTATATGTGGGAACGCGGATGGGATAAAGAACATGGAGGTATTTTATATTTCAAGGATGTATACGATAAACCAGTACAGGAATACTGGCAGGACATGAAGTTCTGGTGGCCGCATAATGAGGTGATTATTGCCACTTTATTAGCCTATACGATCACTGGTGATGAAAAATATGCAAAATGGCATAAAATGGTCCACGACTATGCATATGGTCATTTTCATGATAAAAAGAACGGAGAATGGTTTGGATACTTACATAAAGATGGAACCCTGGCGCAAACGGCTAAAGGAAACTTGTTTAAAGGACCTTTTCATCTACCAAGGCAAGAATGGTATTGTGCAGCGTTGTTAACAGAATATCTTAAGAAATAAATTTTATTATTCCTGAATTATAATTATGTTTATCCGTAACCTTTTAATACTGACCATCGTGCTGCTCTCCATCGATATGTTGTATGCCCAAGCCCCAACTCTGAAAGAGGACCAGCGGGCAATACCTGCTTTAATGCCGCTTCCTCAGCGACTTGAAAAGAAAAGCGGTGTATTTGATTTCAAAAGTTGTAAGGTAATTGTAGTCCGGGATGAACATTTTCTTCCTGAAGCCAAGCTCTTGCAAAAAGTGCTTAAAAGTCAGGGGATAGAAGTTAAAATAGGAACACAGGTTCCGGAAGGTTCAGCATACCTGGTCTTTGATAAAGATGAAATGCTGGATGCAGAGTTTAAACAGGAGGCCTATCGTCTTACGGTAAACCCTGATAAAGTTGTGATCAAAGGCCTGACCAGAAAAGGGGTTTTCTACGGAATTCAAACTTTAAAACAGCTAATTGCTTTAGATAAAAAGGCGGTTGCTTGTGATATCGTCGATTGGCCTGCGTTCTCCTGGAGAGGATACATGGTGGATGTAGGACGTAATTTCCAATCTGTCGCCATGCTCAAACAGCAAATAGATGTAATGGCTGCCTATAAGCTGAATATTTTTCATTTTCATGCGACAGAAGACATCGCATGGAGACTGGAAAGTAAGCTCTATCCGCAATTAACAGCTCCGGAAACGATGCTGCGCAATAAAGGTGATTTTTATACCGTAGCCCAAATAAAAGAGCTGATTGCTTATTGTAAAGAACGAAATATTCTACTCGTGCCGGAAATTGATATGCCCGGACATAGTGATGCTTTCAAAAGGGCGATGAAAACGGAAATGCAAAGCGATACCGGCTTGAACATTGTAAAAAACCTTTTAAAAGAATTCATTAAAACTTATAACCTTCCTTATGTACATATTGGTGCGGATGAAGTTAAAATTACCAATGTAAACTTCCTTCCCGAAGTAACAAAAGTGATTGAGCAGCTCGGTAAAAAAGTAATCGGATGGGAGCCCGGTGGGAATTTTACGGAGAGTACCATCCGACAATTGTGGATGGAGGGTGCAACGAAAGTGAGTAAGAATAAAAACATTCAATACATCGATTCAAGACACCTTTACCTGAACCATATGGATCCATTGGAGAGTGTGGCGACGATCTTCAATAGGAAGATTTCCAACTTAGATAAAGGCAATGCAAATGCTTTGGGTGGTGTAATTTGTAATTGGCCAGACCGTAATATAGGAAAGCAAGAAGACGCATTGACGCAAAATCCAGTTTACCCTTCGATCCTTGCGTTTTCTGAACGCAGTTGGAGAGGAGGAGGGATTCCGGGCTGGATGGCCAAAATTGGAAAACCTGGATCTACAGAAGCACTTGATTTTAGGGAATTTGAAAGTCGGTTGATGCAGCATAAAGAACGCTATTTTACGCGTTTACCTTTTCCTTATGTGGCTCAATCTGACATCAGCTGGAAGCTGATTGGTCCATTTGCCAATGGTGGAAATTTAACCGCTTCATTTGATCCGGAATCAGCTAATGTAAATAAGGATAGTCTTCCTGCAGCCATGGAAGTGTTAGGTGGAACTATCATACTCAGACATTGGTGGACGCCACAGGTGACGGGAGTATTGGATAAGCCTCAGGAAAACACCACTTGGTATGCCTACCGTAAAATATGGAGTGAGGAGGAGGAAACCAAAGGTTTTTGGATCGGTTTTAACAA
Organism: Pedobacter gandavensis; assembly: GCF_014172405.1. Lineage (GTDB taxonomy): Bacteria > Bacteroidota > Bacteroidia > Sphingobacteriales > Sphingobacteriaceae > Pedobacter > Pedobacter gandavensis. The sequence continues at coordinate 661,034 of NZ_WNXC01000001.1, forward strand.
TATGTCCAGATCTTATGCTTCCAGTTCTCCAGAAAAAGGGACTTGGGATAATCGCAAAAGTACTGTTCATGTGAATGGTCTGTTGATTGATCCACCCGCATGGAAACAGGCAGGTTTATCAGGAAACATGGAAATTCCACTGATAGATGAGGGGTATGAGTTCAGAGCGCCAACAAAAATAACCTTAAAAAAGGGCTGGAATGACGTGCTGATCAAATTGCCTATTGCCAGCTTTAAAGGGGTAGATTGGAAAAATCCACAGAAGTGGATGTTCACCTTTGTTGAAGCAAATCCGTCCTTATAAAATGGGCTTTAATTTCGCCCATACATTTTCTGCCAGGATTTTTTGTCCGGCAACTGTAGGGTGAATTCCATCTTTCTGATTCAGCTCTGGTATTCCAGCAACGCCCTGAAGTAGGAAAGGAACCAATATCATATCGTTTTTCCTGGCAAGTTCCGGGAAAAGCGATTTGAACTCATTCGCATATTTAGCGCCCATACTTGGAGGTATCTGCATCCCGGCGAGTACAATCTTTACTTCTGGATATTTTTTCCTTACTTTATCAGTGATCTGCTGTAGGTTGCTTCTAGTATCTGATAAAGGAATTCCTCTCAATCCGTCGTTAGCCCCTAATTCCAGTACCAATATGTCAATAGGTTGCTTTAATAACCAGTCGATTCTGGTGTTGCCTGCCGCAGAGGTTTCTCCGCTTAATCCTGCATTGACCACCTTGTAAGGAAGTTTAACCTCCTTTATTTTTTGTTGTATTAAAGCAGGAAATGCTTCGTTTACCTGTAATCCATAACCCGCAGTGAGGCTGGTTCCAAAACATAGAATGGTTTTTTCTCTTTCTGCGGTTGTACTTGTATTTGCTTGTGCTGCTATTTTGTTTTTTGAAGAAGTATCAGGTTCCGTTTTTCCTGAGGTATCTGTTGATCCCTGGTTTTGTGCACAGGAACTGAATAGCGCCATGGCCGAAAACATAAACATCAAAACAAATGAACCTTTGAAATTAGACTGTAACATATATAATTATTATTTATCGAAGTATCGTAAATGTTTGTTAAAGCCAGTATATTTAACAACAAGCAGTATTGTTGCTGACAAGTTATGCTTTATGCATCACTACAGAATTCAATACTTGCATTCCAGAATCATTATTTTAAGCAAGACTCTAATTACATCACCTTGGAACACATCCTTAACATCCGAAATGTAAGTAAAATTTACGAAAATGCAGGTCATAAATTGACTGTACTTGATCAGATCAACTTTTCCATTCAAACCGGTACTACTGTGGCTATTACTGGTCCTTCGGGAAGTGGAAAGACCACTTTGCTGGGTTTATGTGCAGGATTAGACCGTTCAAGTTCAGGGACAGTTTCTCTAAATGGCATCGATTTAGATCATTTAACAGAGGATGAAAGGGCAGCAGTAAGAAATCGATATGTGGGTTTTATCTTTCAGAACTTCCAGCTTTTACCTACGCTTACTGCATTGGAAAATGTGATGGTACCCTTAGAATTGAGAGGGGAAAGGAACATCAAGAAACATGCATTGGATTTGTTGGATAAGGTTGGGCTTGCTGATCGCTCAGGTCACTATCCGGTACAGCTATCTGGTGGGGAGCAGCAACGGGTCTCTCTAGCCAGAGCATTTTCAAATCAGCCGGCCATATTATTTGCGGATGAGCCCACAGGGAATCTGGACGCTGAAACCAGTGATAAAGTAATTAAGTTGTTGTTCGATTTGAATAAGGAAGCAGGAACAACCTTGGTGATTGTTACCCATGATCTGGATCTGGCCGCAAAAACCAATAGGATGATCAAATTAAAAGGAGGTGTAGTTGTTGCTGATTTAGAATTGAACCATGCCTGAGCTTAATTTCAACATTAAAAGACCGATAAATTATTCCTGGTTAGTAAAAATGGCCTGGCGGGATTCAAGGAAGAATCGCTCCAGACTTTTACTGTTCATGTCCTCCATTATTCTGGGGATTGCAGCACTTGTAGCGGTTTATTCCTTTAAAGCCAATTTACAAAGAGACATTGATGAACAAGCAAAAACACTAACCGGTGCGGATTTGATCATTCAGAGTCGCAGACCATTGAGTCCTGCTGTTACGGCCTTGCTAGATACCTTAGGTCTGCATCGTGCAAAGGAGAAAAATTTTGTCTCCATGGTCTATTTTCCGAAAGGGGAAGGTAGTCGCTTGGTTGAAGTTAAGGCTTTAACAGGTGATTATCCTTTTTATGGCAGCATCGAAACAAAACCAGTTGCCGCTGCCAAAACTTTTAAAAAAGGTAGAAGGGCATTGGTCGATCATACCTTGATGCTGCAATATCAAGCAAAGCCCGGAGACTCCATCAAGATCGGGAACCTGAGTTTTGCAATTGAAGGCAGCCTGGAAAGTGTGCCCGGACAAACGGGCATTACAAGTATGGTGACTCCAGTGGTTTATATCCCATTGGAATACCTGGAGCAAACTGGTCTGATGCAACTGGGAAGTAGGATTCAGTCCCGTTATTTTTACCAATATAAAGACGTTTCTGGCGTAAACAGTGATTTAAAGCGGCATCAGCAATTGCTGGATAAGGAACAGTTGAGTTATGAAACGGTTGCGACAAAGAAAGAAAGTACCAGTAGGGCTTTTAAAAACCTGAATCAATTCCTGGCTTTATCAGGGTTTATCGCGTTGTTATTGGGGTGTATTGGCGTAGGCACCTCGATTCAAGTTTACATCAAAGAGAAATTAGGCGCCATTGCCACCTTAAGGTGCCTGGGTTTAAATGCAAAAGAAGCTTTTTTGATTTACCTGATTCAGGTTGGGGTGATTGGCCTACTCGGTGCCATTGCCGGTGCTTTTCTGGGCACAGTGCTACAGTTTTTACTGCCCGTAGTCTTAAAGGATTTTATCCCGGTTGAATTGTCTATGGGTGTCTCTTGGGCAGCAATTGGACAAGGTTTAGCCACAGGCTTAGTCATTTCAGTTTTATTTGCCATGCCATCCCTGATTTCCGTTCGAAGTATTTCTCCTTTAAATGCGATAAGAGCTTCTTTTGAGGAAGCAAAACCTAGGCGAGATTTCCTAAAATGGTTGGTTTACTTGTTAATCATTGCCTTCGTCTATGGCTTTACTTATTTGCAGATGAACAATGGGATGCAAGCATTAGCGTTTCTAGTTGGAATTGTACTTTCATTTTTGCTGCTGATTGGTCAGGCTAAACTCTTGATGGTCATCTTGAGGAAAATGATTCCTCAGCGTATGGCTTATGTTTGGCGTCAGGGCTTTGCGAATCTTTACCGTCCCAATAATCAAACGATGTTACTCAGTGTAGCCATCGGTTTATCGACGCTTTTTATTGTCACGCTTTACCTGGTACAAGGTGTACTTTTAAATAAAGTAGCCGTTTCCGGATCGGAGACAAAATCTAATATGGTGCTTTTTGACATTCAGCCCGCACAAAAAGAACCACTTGTGAAGTTGTTGAAAGCGGAGCATTTGCCTGTATTAGGACAAGTTCCTATTGTGACAATGAGAATTCTTGAAATTAATGGTAAGACTGCAGCTCAATATGAGGATACAACAGCTAAAGAACCTGGAAATCGAACACCCAGAGCTTTTAGTGGGGAGATTAGAGCCACTTATCAGGCCGATTTAAGACCGACAGAGCTGTTGACTGAGGGTAAATGGACTGGAACCACTACGGAGAATGGAACTGTTTTCATATCATTAGAAAAAGCCTATGCAGATCGGATTAAAGTGAAAATTGGAGATTCGATCGTATTTGATGTTCAAGGATTACCATTAAAGACAAAAGTGGGTAGTTTCAGGTCAGTAAATTGGAATACCGTACAACCAAACTTCAGGGTAGCATTTCCTACAGGTGTATTGGAACAAGCCCCACAGTTTTATGTATTCATGACAAATGTACCTGCTGCAGAACGTTCCGCTGATTTACAATCTAAGGTATTGAGACAATTCCCTAATGTTTCAATTGTTAATTTAGATATGATTGTTAAAACTATTGAAAATCTGTTAGATAAGATTAATTTTGTGATCCGATTTATGGCTGGTTTTAGCATGGCTACCGGATGGATTGTCTTGCTTTCTTCGGTCATGAGTAGCAAGGGGCAGCGGTTAAAAGAAAGCGTTTTGCTGCGAACTATGGGGGCCAGCAGGAAGCAAATTATGACCATTACTGGTTTGGAATATCTCTTCCTGGGCTTCATTGCTACCGCTGCAGGAATCATCCTTGCATTACTCGGAAGTTGGGCACTTGCTGAATTTGCACTTCAAAGTAATTATGCGCCAGAGCTCTTGCCTTTATTGGTATTTCTGTTCGCTATACCCTTATTGGTCATGCTAACAGGCCTGTACAGCAGTAGAAGTGTGTTAAACCAACCACCTTTGCAGATCTTAAGAAAAGAATCCTAAAATACGTTAGATGAGTTTAGTTGCCCTCGATTACTTTTATACCCTGCTCCATTTGTTAATTATTGGATTTAACCTCTTTGCCTGGGCATTTCCGGCCACAAGAAAGCTACACCTATATGGTGTAGCGCTAACCTTAGGTTGCTGGTTGATTCTAGGGATCTGGTACGGAATTGGCTATTGCCCGATCACAGATTGGCAGTGGCAGGTAAAGGAGCAACTTGGAGAAAATAACCTGCCCAATTCTTTTGTGAAATACTATGGAGATCTGGTAACCGGTTCCGATATCAACCCAGTACTTATTGATGGTCTAACACTTGGTCTGTTCCTGATTTCAATCTCCATTTCTGTTTATCTTAATTTTTTTATTAAAAAAACAAGATAAAAACGGAGCTGTAAATGAGTACTGTAACAGCTCTGTTACTCTGGTGTTTATCGGACAATCCACTTCCGCACAGCCGATTGTTCCACGATAACGAGGATGTTATTGGATGAATTTCCCCTCTAAATCCCTACTTTTAGAAAAATTACCCATAAAAAACGCGTTTGATTATCGTTTTGTTAATGCCATGATTTATGAAAAAATACCTGATAATCCCTCTTTTTTTTGCTGCTGCGACCTGGAGTTCCTGCTCTTCAGTATATATGCCTAACGTTCCAAATACGCCCATGTTGAGCGCTAAAGGTGAGCTGAGTGCCGGAGCACACATATCGCCAAAAGGAAATGCAAGTATCAACGGCGCTTATGCGGTTTCTAATCATTTTGGTGTATTGTTTAGCGGTTCCTACATGAAAAATGAGCGAACAAGAAAGGATTTTCGCCATAAGTTAGTGGAGATTGGCGGTGGATACATTGATACCTTTGGGCCGGATAACAACCGGATTATTGAGATCTATGCCGGTTATGGTGGGGGTAGTGCCAATCGGAATTTTAGAGAATTTGATAATGATGTGCTGATCAGCAATAGCCAGGAGGAGGTGACCTTTACAAAAACGTTTATCCAGGTAAACTACAGCTCTAAAAAGAACAGCTACCTCAACTTGTTTGGAAATAGATATGCTTTAAACTACGGTACTGCGATTAGGATTAGCCATGTAGGTATGAATACCTTTCTCATTAACAATATAGGACAGCCGAAAGAAGACAACATGTTCATTGAGCCTGTTTTCTTTACCCGCATGAAGTTAAGTGATGCAGTACAGCTTCAATACACCTCCAGCGGTAACTTCGGACTAAAAGACCGAAAGTTTATGACTGCTGGAAATTCCATTTTCACCATCGGTGCAGTGGTTAACCTGGGTGGTAAAAAGAAAGTCACCAATTAGGAAATAGATAACATGGCTTTAAGGTTCCTGAGTTTGGTGGTTATCGTGCTTCCTTTTTTCAGGAAGGCTGGGTAGCCTTTTAAAGTTTTAATGGCTTTAACAGCCTCATATCCCAATGCGATGCTTCTGATTTTGTTCAAAAGAAAAGTATCATCCTTAAATAAGTCCGCTTCCTGTAAAAAGCCATTTTTTAGGAAATCCCGGATCAATACCGCCATTTGTTGATTGGCATAAAGATGCAAGGGAAGCTGAAATACTTCCTTTTTTAATCGTTCATAAAGGGTATTGATCCAATCCACTTGCTCCTTATTGGTCACCACAATCTGCCCATGTTGCATCCTGATGTGTTCCAAAAATAAGATCGCCGCCGGTCTATTGATTAATCCCGCATGAATGGAATCGCGAAGGGTATAATCCAATCGGTCTGCACAAAGATCAGGGAGCGGTTGCTCCAGAACCGGGAACTCCCCATCTAAGATCTGATTCAGGTGATAACCGTGTTTTTGGAGTAAAGCAGGAATTTCTGAATTCATCAGGACCTCTGCAAACATTTCCTCATGGTAATTCTCTTCCTTGTTTTTAAACACGTAATCGCAAACATGAGAAAAGGCCGTATGGGAAATGTCGTGTAGTAAACCGGCAATTTGTTCCAATTCAGTGCCACCAAGCCTCCTGATCAACAACATCACGCCAATTGAATGTTCCAATCGGGTATGACTAATCTCTGGATTTACTAAAAAGATCGCGCCACTTTGATGGATTCCCCCCAATCTTTTTAATGCTGGACTAGCCAGTAAATCAGCAAAAACTGCAGGAAGTTCTACATTTCCATAAAGCAAATCATTTACAATTACCATGTTTTTTGAATTAAAAACGTTTAACAATGAATCAATTGAGTACCAATGCGGATGCAATTATACTAATTATTTTAGTTTTATTATGAAAAATGCTAATATAAATAGATGGTTCTTAAGACAGTTTTTCTACTTATCTTTGGCCAATCATTCATCATTTCTCCATGCAACAATCTTCCGATTCTATCTATACCTTCCAATTTGGTCTGGTTTGTTTAAGCTCATTTCTCTTTTCTGCCAGCTTCAATATGTTGATCCCAGAGCTGCCTGCTTATTTAACGGCGATGGGTGGTGCAGAGTACAAAGGATTTATCATTGCGCTTTTTACGCTTACCGCCGGGATTTCAAGGCCGTTTAGCGGAAAACTGACTGATACCATTGGGAGGGTGCCGGTAATGGCAGTAGGATCCTTAGTTTGCTTTTTATGCGGCTTCCTTTATCCCATGCTAACCACCGTTGCAGGTTTTCTGTTTTTAAGATTAATTCACGGCTTTTCTACCGGATTTAAGCCTACAGCTACCGCAGCTTATGTGGCAGATCTAGTGCCGGTTAACAGGTGGGGAGAAGCCATGGGGGTACACGGGGTTTGTTTTAGTACCGGACTCGCTATTGGCCCTGCAATTGGCAGTTTAATCACAGACCATTTTGACATTAACATCTTGTTTTACTGTTCTTCTCTTTTCGCCCTCTTGTCTATTGTCATTCTGGCGAATATGAAAGAAACACTTCCCAATAAAGAGAAGTTCAAGTTTAGCCATTTGAAAATTAACAGGAAAGATATTGTGGAATGGAAGGTGATTCCAGCGGTTATTATCATTTTCATGACTTATATCAGTTATGGTGCTATCCTCACGGTGATTTCTGATTGGAGTAAGGCTTTGGGCACCAGTAACAAGGGATTATTCTTTATGGTGTTTACCTTAACCTCTCTTTTGATTCGATTCGTGGCAGGTAAGGCCTCCGATAAATACGGAAGGCCAGTGATCCTTAAATTCTCTTTAGTACTCCTGGCTGCTTCGACGCTCTGGATCGCCCTGGCAGACTCTTCTTTCATGCTGATGTCGGCTTCTGCTTTGTATGGTGTAGCCACTGGAATGCTATCCCCAACGGCAACAGCATGGACCGTGGATCTGAGTGATCCTCATCACCGTGGTAAAGCTATGGCCACCATGTATATCGCGCTTGAAGCCGGAATTGGCTTAGGTGCTTTACTAGCCGGATGGTTGTTTATTGATGATCTGGCCATGATTCCAGTTACTTTTTATGCTTGTACAGGAATTACGCTGATGGCATTGGTTTACCTGCAATTTATCTATAAACCGCTAAGTTTAAAGCCAGAACAGCTGCTGAAATAATCAATGCCTTTTGATCTAGCTAAAATTAATTCAGCTTTTCTGTTGTTTTCTGAAAAGTTATGTCAAATAAATTTATATTTTAGCCAGCTAATCAATATTTAAACCACAATGAGCGGACTTCACAAATACGATTACATCGTATTTTTTATTTACTTCATTATCGTATCTTCTTACGGCTTTTGGATTTATTACAAAAAGAAAACTGCATCGGCAGATTCCAAAGATTACTTTTTAGCAGAGGGTTCTTTAACCTGGTGGGCCATTGGAGCCTCACTGATCGCTTCTAATATTTCTGCTGAGCAGATGATTGGAATGAGTGGTTCAGGCTTTAAGCTCGGACTAGCGATTTCCGCTTATGAATGGATGGCTTCTGCAACTTTAATCATTGTAGCCGTGTTCTTTATGCCGGTTTACCTAAAGAATAAAATCTTTACCATGCCCCAGTTTTTAAGTCAACGTTACAATGAAAAAGTAGCGATGATCATGGCGGTATTCTGGTTGATGTTATATATCGTTGTAAACTTAATGTCTATTCTTTACCTAGGGGCCTTGGCCATTAGTGGTATATCAGGATTAGATTTAACCGCCTGTATTCTTGCCCTGGCAATTTTTGCCATTTTCATCACCCTTGGTGGGATGAAAGTAATTGGATACACGGATGTAATTCAAGTGTTCTTTTTAATCTTGGGTGGTCTGGTAGCTACTTACCTTGCTTTAAACCTGATTTCAGGTGGTGAGGGGATCATCAAAGGTTTCGGTGTACTAAGAACTGGTGCCTCAGAACATTTCCACTTGATTTTCAAAAAAGACAATCCTAATTACATGGACCTTCCAGGTTTAAGTGTATTGATCGGTGGGATGTGGATCGCAAACTTAAGTTACTGGGGATGTAACCAGTACATCACGCAAAGAGCATTGGGTGCTTCTTTACCAGTTGCAAGAGCCGGACTTCTTTTTGCAGCTTTCCTTAAAATGTTAATGCCGGTCATCGTAGTGATTCCTGGTATCGCCGTATATTATATCGTTAAAGAGAACGTTGGCGGCATCAAAGCAGGAGATTTATTGACTGCCTCTGGTGTGGAAGATCCTAATAAAGCATATCCTGCATTATTAGGTCTGTTGCCAATCGGCTTAAAAGGGCTTTCCTTTGCAGCTTTAACGGCAGCAATTGTAGCTTCCCTTGCTGGAAAAGCAAATAGTATCGCAACGATCTTTACCCTGGATATTTATAAAAAAGCATTTAATCCAGGAGCAGGAGAACGCACGATGGTTAACGTGGGTAAAATCACAGTAGTGGTTTCTATGTTGATGGCAGTAGTGCTTTCACTGATTGTGGGTGATGCGTTAATGGGAGAAGGAAAACAAGGTTTCCAATACATTCAGGAGTATACCGGATTCGTATCGCCAGGTATTTTTGCAATGTTCATTCTTGGATTCTTCTGGAAGAAAACAACTTCTAATGCAGCATTATTCGCTACTATAGGTGGTTTTATCGTATCTGTACTCCTTAAATTCTTACCAGGATGGGTTGATCTATCTGGTTTACATGAATATGGATGGGCAATAGCCAATTCAACTGGTGTATTTGAGATTCCATTTATGGATAGAATGTTGATCGTTTTCGCGGTTTGTATTCTAGGAATGTACCTGATCAGTATTTATGAAGGTAAAAAAGGTGTAGTGACCAATGGATTAGAGATTGATGCTAAAATGTTTAGAGTGTCGACTTCATTTGCCGTAGGTGCCTTAATCATCTTTGCGATGATTGTAGCCTTGTATTCTGCTTTCTGGTAGCAGATCGTAAATTACAAGATAAAAAAAGGGGTTTCTGTTAAGAAACCCCTTTTTTTATGGATCAATGTTGTGCAGCTTTAGACTAAGATAGGTTATATTTTGGCTCCCAGCGCTCAATCTGCTGGCCGTACAACGCTTTATTCGCCAAATGCACACAGAATGCAGTGGTTGCACCAGTGATCACATTGGAGTCCGGTTGTTTCTTCTCCAGAATAGATTTATGGAAATCTTTTAAGGAGTAATAAGTACCGTCTTTGGCTGGTAACTCTGTTTTAATTGGAATCCCGCCATTTTTATCCCAGACGATTTTTGTCGCTCCGGTTACGCCATCCACAGTTTCCAATTCTTTCTGATGACTTTTTTCCGGGTAAAAGATTGCTTCATTCACCAATAAAGAAATGGTTCCTTTAGTTCCTTTGAGTTTAAACAAATAGCCATCTCTTTCATTACCTAATGTGGTTCCGAAATTCCCAATCATATCCTCATACCGAAACATCACCTGAACATTGTCGTAGGTCTCCCTGCCATCTTTATAAGTGTCAATACCACCCGTAGCCATAATTTCCTGAGGATGGGTACGGAAGGCCCAATTGATGAAATCTATCTGGTGGGAGAGTAATTCAGCCATGAGTCCGCCCGAATATTCTTTATACATCCGCCAATTTACCTTCCTTTCTAAAGAGGGATTCGCGATCGGTCGTCTCCAGTTGTTATTCCTGTCCCAGCGACTTTCTATCTGTGTTACTTTTCCCAAATAGCCATTGTCGATCATTTCCTTGACTTTATAATAGATAGGTGCATACCGATATTGATGACCTACCTGTAAGGTTTGTCCAGGATGTTTCTTTACCAATTCTACCAAGGCAAAAGCCTCTGGAATATTGTAAGTCATGGTTTTTTCCAGATACACGTGCTTTCCCGCTTTTAAGGCATCGGAAGCAATCGGAAAATGCATGTTCAATGGTGTGGAGATGAAAACTGCTGAAATTTGCTGATCATTTAATAAATCCCGGTAATTGGTATAAGATTTTACACCAGCAGCACCTGGTTGCTTTAAGGTTTCATTGATTCTGAAATCCAGTACATCTGCAATCGCAACCAGTTCAAACTCCTCAGGTAGCTGACTGGCGATATGAATGAGTCCTTTTCCCCGGTCTCCACATCCAATAACACCTATTTTTATCCTGTTTTCAGGAGCAATACGTCTTCCATCTCCAAAGGGATTTGTAGCCAATAGGTCCTGGGGTAATAACAGTCCTCCAGCCAGAATACTGCTATTTTCTATAAATTTCCTTCTGAACATCATTAATATTTAAAAGGCTTACCATCTACCATTACCTCTTGTTTCACCTCATCAAAAACCGCTTTTTTACCGGTCCTGGCTGCTGCATTGGTCATGATATTTGCAATAGAGTGGTAATAACCCGCTTCCACCGGTGCATTGGTCTCCTTTCTGCTGCGAATACATTCCATCCAGTTTCTCATATGGGCAGAGGTCAATTTATCACCACCAGTGTTCGCGGAGGCTGCAACTTTTTCTACCATATCAGAAAGCTTTAATTCTGGCAATAGATTTGGTTGCATATTCATCGCACTGGCTGCACCAGCTTTTAATCCACCTTTCGGAGAAACCATATTGGTGTTTAGATTCAATTCACCACCATTTGCATAATAAATTTCTGCTGGGTTTTCATCGCCATTGTGCATTCTTGAAGTAAAGACTACCTGGAAACCTTTTTCTGTATTGTTGTCTGGTCCATAATCAAATACCGCGGTGGTGGTATCCCAGTTTCTGCGACCATCTTTCCATTGGTAAATGCCACCATTGGCGACTACACTTCTCGGATGTTTTAATCCGGTAAACCAATGAACGGTATCGATTTGGTGTGACATCCACTGTCCAGGCATTCCTGACGAATAAGGCCAGAATAAGCGGTATTCCAGGTATTTTCTCGGATCCCATTCTTCAAAAGGGCGATTGATCAGGAAGCGTTTCCAATCCGTATCTTCTTGTCTCAGTTTAGCGACTAAATCGGGTCTGCGCCATCTTCCAGGTTGATTCACATTCCAGCTGAGCTCAACCATGGTGATGTCACCAAATTTTCCATCTTTAATAAAATTGGAAGCCGCTTTATAATTCCCACCACTTCTCCGTTGAGAACCAATCTGTACGATCTGTTGGGATCCCTTAACGGCTTTTAGCGCCGCTCTGGCGTCCTCCATGGTTTCTGCGAAGGGTTTTTCACAATACACATCACACTTGGCTTTGATGGCTTCTATGGTGTGCACAGCGTGTTGGAAATCAGCGGTACTCACAATTACTGCATCTATATCCTTTAAATTGTATAATTCGTCATTATTACGACAAGCGGTAATGTCATGATCTAATTTAGCTTTAAGAATACCTTGACCAACACCTCGGCGGTAATTCCATAAATCAGACACGGCAACGATGTCGAAATTGAGTTCTTTATGGTGATTTAGGAAGCTCGGCAGGAGGGAGCTGTTAAAACGATCGGAAAATCCGACCACACCAACCCTTACCCGGTCGTTGGCGCCAATGATATTGCCATAACTTTTTGCACTTAAACCCATAGTTCCCATATAAGTTCCGGCAGCTGCAATCGCAGATTGTTTAATGAATTTTCTTCTTGAAGATAACATAACAGGGGAGATTAAAGTTGTTTCAATTTGATGCTTCTAAAGGATACCTGGTCACCATGATCCTGCAATAAAATGTGCCCTTTTGGAGCCATTCCAAAGTCTTTCCAGTTTTTATACTTGCTGTCCGCTACCAAAGCCAGGAATTCTGCTGATCCTCTGGTATATTCCAGGATTTTGTATCCATTTAACCAATATTCAATCTTGTTATCTGGATAAACACGAATCAAGCCTCTGTTCCAGTCGCCGATTTTACGTTGTGCATTAGGTATTTTTTTGCTGGTCATCAGGTCGTATAAAGAACCTAAAGTACGGTTGCCATCTTTTCCTAGTTTCGCATCAGGATGCCTGGCATCGTCTAGAATCTGGTATTCCGGACCAATCGCAGAGCCCTTGTTTCCTTCTGTCAAGGTCACAAAATATTTCACGCCACTATTTGCACCTTCGCTAAGCTTGAAGTCGAATTTGAGTTCAAAAGCACCATATTGTTTCTCGGTTACGATATCACCACCATTGGTAGACTCTGCGCCATTTGATTTCTGCACGCTCAGTTCTCCATCTTGTATCGTCCATCCACTTTGCGGGAAGCCTGGTTTATAGGCGCCTTTCCATCCTTTACTCGTTTTACCGTCCCACAATAAAGTATAACCTTCTGCTTTTTCCTGAGTTGACAGGTCATTCGGCACCAGGTTCACCACAAATATTTGATCAGTTTTTGATGGCTTTAGATTTTCAGTCTGAATTCGGATGTTTCTCCAGCGAATCTGTTTGCCCGGTGTGTCATTTTTGCCGATCGCATGAACCTGCAATGCAATAAAGCCAGCAGGTGTCATCGCGTCCACCACATTGGCCGCTGGAACCCCATTTACCCAGGTACGGATAGAGTTCCCAATACATTCAACACGATATTTATTCCATTGTTGATTCTTGAAAGCAGCTTTTCCCTTCGGATTGATATCCATTGGGTACAACCAACCTCTTCTCGATTCGTCATAAATCCCGCCGCTAAATTTCCTGTCGGATGGGTCAATCTCCACCTGATAACCATGTACTTTTCCGTTTAAGTAATCCGATTTACTTTCGCTTCGGATCTGTACACCGGAATTCATAGAATCGTCTACAAATAACTCAAGTTCCAGGATAAAATCCCCATAGTTCTTCTCGGTGGTTAAGAAGGAGTTTGGCTGATTAGGGACAGTAGTACCCACAATTTCTCCGTTTACAACATCATATTTTGCTTGTCCATTGAGCTGTTTCCATCCCTGTAAGTCTTTTCCATTGAATAAATTTTGCCATTTCTGAGTCTGTGCCTGTAAATTTACAGGACTCCCTGCCCATAGCAAGGCAGCTAAAAGTAGTACTGGTTTGGTTCTCATTTGTGTGGTTTAGGTATGTTTTAATTTTTTGTTTTACTGAACTGCGCTGCTTGTTCATTTAAGAGATCTGCAGTTGGTTTTTCATTGGAGCTGATGAAAATCCGGTAACGAAAAGTAACAGATTCACCAGGAGCGAGGCTAAGGTTTAAGTTTTCTTTACCATTGCTAAATACTTGTTGTCCTAATGGATTAGCGGCAAATAAACCGTAATCTCTGGCATGCCAATAGGTTGGATATCCGGGGTTCTTTGGATGGTCAATGATGGCAATGGACACTTGCTGTTGGTCTTTAACCCCTGCCAATAAGCACCAATTACCTCTTGTTCCCCAGGCATCATTGCCTTTTTTTCCTGCGCTGGTCAGGTAATCGCCATTTGCGCCATTGCCAGAAGCAGAAACTTTCGTCCGGTTCCCCTGACTGTCGGTGAATTCTGCAGTTTGATTGGAAGGCATTTCTAATTCTTTAGTCACCCTAAGCGCAATCATGCCATCCTTGACATCTTTGAATTTTACCGTGTCTTTCTGCGCGGTAAGCCTGGTTACTCGATCTATGGTCCTGTTGTTTTCATTCCCTGAAAAAGTAAAGGTGGTTTCTTCTTTTAGTAACACCTGTCGATCCTGCCTTTCCCAATTTGCAGTGTAACTCAATTCCCCCTTTTTACTGCCAGATTTATAGCCGGTCAATTGAACCGCTCTAATCCAGCCATACTTGCTTTTTTTTGACTCTGGGATATTGTAGGAGTTGTTCCAGAAATCCAACCCGTTTACACTTTCATAATTGAGCCATAAGCCCACATGGTGTGGATGGTCTGTACGCTCCTGATCTCTGGTGTTTAAGGGAAATCCCCGGGTTAGGGTAAGACCAGTTGCCGTTTGAAGCGGATATAAAATTGGTTTTTCCAGGCTATCCGGATAAATGAAGCTGGTAAAAAACTTCCCGTCAACAATAACGTCCAGCTGTTTCCCTTTTTTCTGCGGTTGGAAACTGACAGATTTAGTCTGCGCATGAGATTGCAGGCTTAACCCACAAAAGGCAAGGATAAGATATTTGGTCATACTTGGTCAGGTTTTACACGGCTAAACTGCTAAACAGTCTGATCGTATTAAGCTAATATACTTTTCTTCCCGCAAAACCGGTTTAATTAAGAACTTAAATACATAGAAAAATTACGAAAACGATGGAGTAGGTAGGATGTATTTCCACAAATACCCTTATCATTGCAACGCGGAATTCTTAATCGTGTAATCACCAATCCACCATATGAAAAGGAAACGTTTTCTCTCTTTTATGCTGACTGCAGGATTAACCCTTCCTGTTACTGTTTCTCTAGGAAAGACAGTTGAAACTCTGGATGATCTCCCAATTAAACAACCACCTTACTTAAAAGCGGGAGATACCATTGGAATTACCAGTCCGGCAGGTTTCATCACTATGCCGGAAATTCTACCAGCGATAGCCATGATGGAAAGCTGGGGATTTAAGGTTAAAATCGGGAAAACTATAGATCAGCGTGATTTTACTATGGGTGGGACGGATCAGGAGCGTGCTGCAGACCTTCAGCAGATGTTGGACGATCCGGAAATCAAGGCGATCATGTGTGCCAGAGGTGGCTATGGCTTGGTGAGAATCATAGACCTGCTCAACTTTGATCGTTTTGTAAAAACACCCAAATGGATCATTGGTTTTAGCGATGTGACCGTTTTGCACTGTCATTTAAACCGCCAATTTGGAATTGCTTCGATACATTCCAAAATGTGTAACTCTTTTCCTACAGATCCTGCTGTAGCAGATGCAATGCAGTTGGCCACCATCATGTCGATCAAGAAATTGCTAAAAGGAGAAAATATGCAATATCAAGGGCCCATCGTTGGCATCAACAAGCCGGGGAGGGCCTCCGGGATTTTGGTCGGTGGTAACCTGAGTATCATTGAAAGTATGGCCGGTACAAAGTCCGACTTGATCACCGATGGGAAAATCCTGTTTGTGGAGGATACCGGAGAGTACCTTTATAATCTCGATCGTATGTTTTGGAACCTGAAAAGAACAGGGAAACTGGATCGCTTAGCCGGTTTAATTATTGGTGGATTTAAAGTTAAACCTGATGATCCCGGGGAAGAGTTCGGAAAAACGATCTATGATATTGTTCAGGAGAAAGTTAGCCATTACGGGTACCCTGTTGCTTATGACTTTCCGATTGGACACCAAAAAAACAATTTCGCCCTTAAATGTGGCGTAAAACACAGTCTGGAAGTAGGGGCAAATGGAAGCCGACTTTCCGCCTTAGGTTAAAACGGTTCCTGAACACCAGCTAGCTTTTAAATCCGGGAGGATTTTTCGGTTTTCTGCTAAACCAGGATTTTACCTTATTAAATAAAGTCACTACTTTTTCCTTCGGTTTTCGAGTGTATTTCTTCGCAATATACCCCGGACTATATTGATGGATGTATGTCTTCAGATCTTCCTTAAATGTTTCCTCATAGCGTTCCTGATCCAACAATAATTCAGCCTGCCTCTTTTTTAAATCTTTTAGATTGTTAATCTCCTTGTAATTGTAGCTTTTTTCCATGTCATCCCGTTTTCTATCTATATCCCCATGCTTTTCCAAAAAGCCTTAATTTCTGTTCCTGTAGCACATTAAACGTGCTCTACATGATCGTTGAAATCTTCATTAAAAGTATTCATTAAGCGATCTTTAATGTTTTCCAAGTGTTGTAATTGCGCTTTGGTATGGTCCTCGCTTTGATGTGCCCGCTTAGCCCTGGAGACTTCATGCCCATTTAATTGTTTCTTTTTCCTTTCAGGAGCTAATAATAAGCCCAATGCAGCACCAGCTGCCAAACCTGCAAAAATGCCTAGTATTATTTTTGTGTCGTTGTTCATATCTGTATTTATAGCGTCGTTGCTGCATTATAAACTATCAAAGGGTTGATTTGTTTTTAGATTTCCTAACTTTAGACCATAATCACAGATACCTAGAACTTTTGAGCACTATTCCCTCCATAAAACTCTCCGAACTGACCCGCCAAATTCAACAGGCAATTGATGGTGTTTTTGGGCAGCAGACCTTCTGGATCATCGCTGATATTACCAACTACACCTATAAACCACAAAGCAATTACCATTATTTTGAACTGGTAGAAAAAGACAAGACTGCGGCAAGAATCCTGGCAAAAGTGGCTGGAAGGGCATGGGGAAATGCTTCTTTGAACATCACGAACTTCGAAAAAGCAACTGGTCAGAAGTTCAAAAATGACATCAATGTACTCGTCCAGGTATCCGTCCAGTATAATCCAGCATTTGGATTGCAATTGAATCTTCTGGATATTGACACCAATTTCACGTTGGGCTTATTTGAGCAGCAACGAAAAGAAACTTTAGAACGCTTGCTTCGTGATAACCCAACATTCATTCAAAAAGAAGGAGATCGTTACCTCACCAGAAATAATAGCCTGATCTTAGGTCCGGTTATTCAACAGATTGCGGTGATCTCTTCTGATACTTCCGCAGGGTTTCAGGATTTCAGACACAGTCTGGAGCACAATCCTTTTGGCTATAAGTTTGAAATTGACGATTATTTTGCGTTGGTACAAGGCGATGGTAATGCAAAGCAATTCCTGGCACAAATCATTGCCGTATATGAATCTAAAAAACCTTATGATGCGTTAATCATTATTAGAGGCGGAGGCTCGCAGACGGATTTTCTGCTGTACGATAACTACGAACTCAACCGGGCAATTGCCAAATTTCCGATTCCCGTCATTACCGGAATCGGACACCAAAAAAATGAGACCATTGCCGATTTAATGGCACATACCTCTACCAAAACACCAACTAAAGCAGCGGAGTTTATCATTGCTCATAACCGCAACTTTGAGGATCGGCTAACGGGAATCCAAAAGATGATCCTGATCAAAACCTATCAAATGATCAATCACCATAAAGACAGACTGGTGCAACTGAATCAATCTACCATAAATACCAGTCGAAATCTGTTACACGGCCACCATAACCACATTTTGCAGTTGTCAGGATTGATCCTCAGCAATCCAAGGATGCTCATTTCCAATAAAAGAAAAGATCTGAGCAACCTCAGTCAGAACATGCAAACCTATAGTAGAATGTATTTTCTGAACAAAAAAGGAAACATTGCCCATTTTCAATCTGTGATGAGAATCATGAGCCCTCAGAATATCCTGAACAAAGGTTTTGCAATTTTAAAGGTAAATGGGAAAATAGTAGGCAATGCCGATCAGATCGATGTAGGGGAGGAATTAACCGTCAGATTGGCCAATTCAGAAATCAAAACAACAGTAAAATCAAAATCAGCATACGATGAAAACGAATTTAACCTATGAATTAGCCTATAAAGAATTGGCAGAAATTGCGCAGGAAATAGAGACAGAATCAGTTTCTGTGGATGTTTTAGCAGAAAAGGTGAAACGCGCATCAGAACTCATTGAATTCTGTCAGAACAAGTTGCGTGCAACAGAGACAGAAGTAAATAAGATCATTAAACAAATGGAACAGCAAAAGTAGTATATTAGTCACATTCGTAAACCATTTAAGTTTAAACAATATGTCTACACAAGGGAATTTTAACGCCGAACAAGAGGAAGAATTTTTCAATAAGATTGACCAGGTTTATGATTTAACGGAGGCTTCAAACTTTGATGCCGCGGAACAATTGTTAATGGAGATCAATGGTTCAATCACAGGACCTAAGGAAAACAGTAGTGTAGGAGGAGTAGTGCTCGACAGCATTTATTCTTTTTATGAGCAAACGGGAGCTTTAGAAAAGGCCTTGCCTTTCTTCCTGGAGGAAACCGAGTATTTAAAAGAAAAGATGGCCCATGAAAAAATCCATTCCACGCGTCACTTCCTGACCACCGGAGCAATCTATTATGCTTTAAATGATTTGGACAATGCCAGAGCTAACTTTCTAATCGCCTATGATAAAGAAGGTAGCAAGATTTTCATGGATGAAAACTCAGATTACCTGAAGATTGCTTTAATGGATGATCCGGAATTTGTCGCTTTCAAGGAAACATTTGTTCCTAATGAAGACGAAGCGCAGCTGGAGCTTTCTGAAGAGGAGCATGAGCTATTGGAGAAATACTGTGAAGAAGGAAATGCGGAGATGGACAAAGAAAACTATCCTGCAGCCATTGCCGCTTTTACGAAAGCATTAGAAGTATTGCCTGCACCAAAAGACGACTGGGATGCTACGGCATGGATTTCTGCGTCAATCGGAGATGCTTATTTTGCGGAGAAAAAATACAAAGAAGCATTAGACCATTTACACCGTGCCTACCAGATTTATGGTGAAGATGATCCGAATGCATTTGTGTTATTGCGTATGGGACAAAGTTACCTGGAGCTAGGTGAAGAAAAGCATGCTACAGATTACCTGCACCATGCTTATAAGTTAGAAGGTAAAGAATTATTTGAAGATGATAAAAAGTACCTTACATTTTTAGCATCTAAAGTGACTCTTTAAGTTTACCATTTATAAAACTATAACCAGTTATTATCTTTATACCAGCTGACGGTTTCTATTAATCCTTTTTCAAGGTCATAGATTGGTTCAAAACCTAAGTCAGCTTTTAAATGGCCGATATTACATGCCCAGTTAATGGCTGTAAGTTCGGCCATTTTTTCTTTGTTCAATGTTGGTGTATTCTTGCTTTTCGCATAGAAAATATCCATCATAGCAGCCATGAAACCGACCACCGAAACCGGTAAATGAAATTTAATGGTTTTCTTATTTAGCGCTTTTTTAATGTATTCTGCCAAGGCATAACGACTATAAATATGGCCGTCAGAGACATTATAGCTTTTTCCAATCAGGGGAGAAGAGAGTGCTTTGACAATTACAGCTGCCAGATCCTTTACATAAATAAAGCTCAGCTGCTGCTTGAAGCTACCAATATGAGGCTCTAATCCCTTGTTAATCGTGTTAAATAAGATGAATAAATCTTTCTCCCTTGGACCATATACCGCTGTTGGGCGGATCACCATCAATGGAAGATTAGGAATCTCCGATAAATATTGCTCTGCTAATAATTTGCTTGCACCATAATTGGTCACCGGATGCCCCGGAGAATCGTCC
Organism: Pedobacter gandavensis; assembly: GCF_014172405.1. Taxonomy (GTDB): domain Bacteria; phylum Bacteroidota; class Bacteroidia; order Sphingobacteriales; family Sphingobacteriaceae; genus Pedobacter; species Pedobacter gandavensis. Next base: position 680,945 of record NZ_WNXC01000001.1, read on the forward strand.
TGAATTTCGGCAGATAAATCGGTTAAAGGACCTATTGCCGCCAGACTGCTCACAAACACAAACTTTTGCAGGTCAATATTAGCCGTACTTGCCGCCAGGGCAAGATTTTTGGAAAACTCGGCATTGACCTTATTGTAAGCTGCTTCGGTCTTTGCTTTGGTAATCCCTGCCGCATGGATGATGTAATGGTATTGCTGCTCTTCCAAGGCAGCTTTAAGGCGCTCTACGGAAGTATAATCCAAAGTAGTGTAATGGATGTCAAATTCTTTCAAATGAGACTTATCAGTACCCGGACGGACTGCAGCGTGCACTTCCAGTCCGGCTCCTAATGCTTTTTCTATCAAATGATAGCCCACAAATCCTGTTGCACCGGTAATTAATACCTTTTTTATCATATTGATTTTTCGAAAATCCTATATTTTCTGTAAAGTTTACCGTTGATTTGCTCAATAGCGCTGTTTACCATGGTGTTGTGCTCCAAAGTCCAGGAAGCTTCTGCATAATCATACTTCTTTTCCTGGAATGTTTTAATGGTCAATCCATATAGACACGCTTCAATACCCATTTTACGGTAACCGTCTAACACGCCCAAAGCCATGATTCGCAAGCCTTTTATTTTACGCTTATACCACAACAATTTGAAAATACCGAAAGGCAATAAACGCCCTCTCTTAATTTTAATCAAAGCCTGGTTGATGTCAGGGATAGATAAAGAAATCCCTACCATTTTACCATTCTGTTCCGCTACATAGATAAAGTCCGGGTCTACAATCATTTTCAAATCCTTTGCCAGATAATGAAATTCCTTATCTGTAGCCGGAACGAAACCTGTATTGTGGTCCCATGCGCCATTGTATACCTCGCGTACTTTCACCACCTCATTCCAGAAATCATTCATGTTGATCTTTCTGATGATGATGTTATTGCGTTTTAAGCGTTCACGAATTGCTTCGGTCAGCTTTAAAGAACGGTCATTGTAATCACCGGCAATAAATTTATAAGCCCTTAAATCTACCTTTTTTGCTAAACCTGTATTTTCCAGCAATTGCTGATAATAAGGTGCATTATAAGGCATCATGGCTACCGGAGGTCCATCAAAACCTTCAATTAACAGTGCACAAATGTCATTGGTAGAGAAATTCACCGGACCAATCATGCTGGTCATGTTTCTTTCTTTCAACCATTTTGCGGCAGCATCAACCAACAGTTGAGCCGTTTCCTGATCATTTATGCAATCGAAGAAGCCAAAATGACCTTCGGTTGTTTTATTGATTTTATTGTGGTTATTATTTTGAATAGCGGCTATTCTCCCAACAATTTGATCACCTTCATAAGCTAAAAAAAGCTGTAAAGTAGAATGCTCATGAAAAGGATGCTTACCTGGGGTAAGCATATCCTGTTGCGCGATAAAAAGTTCCGGAACATAGTTCGAGTCGTTTTTATACAAATCATGTGGGAAATCAATAAAAGATGCCAGTTGTTTCTTGTCGTTTACAGCAACGATGTTTTTCATATAGCGATCTGAGATGGGGTTAATTCCACTTCTTTAGCTGCAAGCGCGATTTTTTCTACCGCTTCTTCAATCTGTGCAAAAGTGTGTGTAGCCATCAATGAGAACCTGATTAATGAAGCATCCGAAGGTACCGCCGGAGAAACTACAGGATTCACAAAAATTCCGTTATTGCTTAGAATATTGGTGATCATGAAAGTTTTATCATTGTCTCTGATATATACTGGAATAATTGGACTATCCGTATGACCGATGTCAAATCCAGCTTCTAATAATAATTTCTTAGCGTAGTTTGTGTTTGCCCATAACTGGTCAATACGTTCTGGCTCTGCCTCAATGATGTCTAAAGCTGCGATTACACTGGCAACTGCAGAAGGTGGCATACTTGCACTGAACATCAATGAACGTGCTCTGTGTTTCACATATTCAATGGTTTCTTCTGTACCTGCGATGAAACCACCAAGAGAAGCTAAAGATTTACTGAAGGTACCCATGATTAGATCTACCTGATCTGTTAAACCGAAATGAGAAGCAGTTCCTGCACCATTCACACCGATTACACCTAAACTATGGGCATCATCCATCATGATGTTTGCACCAAATTCTTCGGCAAGCTTAACAATTTCCGGTAATTTCACTAAATCACCTTCCATACTGAAAATACCATCTGCAACGATAAGTTTAGCAGCATCTTCTGGTAAGCGACTTAATTTCTTGCGAAGATCGTCCATGTCATTATGGGCGTATTTAATAGATCTTGAAAAAGATAGACGGCTACCATCAATGATAGAAGCATGGTCATATTCGTCCAAAATCAAGTAATCATTTCTGTCTAAAAGACAAGAGATCACACCAAGATTTACCTGGAATCCTGTACTGAAAAGTACGGCAGCTTCCTTGCCTACATAAGCAGCAAGTCTTCTTTCCAATTCAATGTGAATATCTAATGTGCCATTTAAGAATCTTGAGCCGGCACAGCCCGTACCATATTTATCAATTGCAGCTTTTGAAGCTTCCTTTATTTTTGGGTGATTTGTTAGTCCCAGATAGGAGTTGGAGCCAAACATCAACACCTTTTTCCCATCAATAACCACTTCTGTATCTTGTCCTGATTCAATGGCTCGGAAGTAAGGGTATAAGCCTCTTTCCTTGATTGCTGTAGCGTCTTTAAAAGCGGCTATCCTATCGTGTAATTTTTTGCGCATGCTAGTACTGTATGTTTAGATCACGGAGCTTTTTGTTGATGTTTGTCGGTTTGATCGAAAAATCATTAGCTCTGTATTTAATAATTTCTCCCGTTAAATCGTTTATTCAGTTTGACAAATTTGTCAAATAATGAAAAACTCCCCAAAGCTAAGATCATAAACACAGAAAACAAAACTTGAGGTCCTACAAGTTTGAATATATTACTTTTTAAAACAAAATTTACAATTTTCTTATAAATTCTTTGGTTTTAGACCACAAATAAACTGTCTACTGCTTTATGATTTGCAAGCAAGGATACAATTTTGATACCAAAAAACAAAACTTAGTTCTGGTTATGTATCATAAAATCCTGATTTAAGCGTTTGAAGCGATTAATATTCTGGATAAATCGAAGGCTTTCTACCTGATCAAAAGATTTTATGTATTTTTGAAAAAAAAAAGAATACATGAGCACTATCAATACCATACCAACGTTCGAGAATTTCACTGATTTTTATAAGCAGGTGGTGGAGCCTTTAAAGCAAGCCAATGTGGCACACATCAGATTAGATGGAAAACTAAAAGGAAAAACAAGGAACGTCTTTGCCTACTTCATGTATAAAGATAAAAAATGGAGAGTGGATGCGGATACCTATATCGACAGATTAAAGTTGGCTTATGAAGCTGCGCAACAATCTGACGAACCATTCGTAATCAAACCTACAAGAAATCATAAAGGGGAAGCATTGTGCATCAAAGGACAGCCAGTTAGAAACGATAAATTTAACGTTTACAGCGTAGGTTAATTAAAAACCACCGTATAGCACCCATAGAAAAGGCGATAGGATTTATTCCTATCGCCTTTATTATTTTATCGGTCAATCGATTAGCCTTCTTTTTTGATATAGGTCTTATTACCGTTTTTGTTGATGTAATATTTACCACCTCTTGGACCGGTTAGAATTTCTTCTCCGTTTGGTCCTTTAAGACTTCTATCCACGGTAGGTTTGTAATCTTTAGCCGCTGCTGCTGCTTTGGTAGTTGTTGCCGCTGCTGCTCCTGCCGCTACCGGGGCTGCTGCTGCCGCCGCTTTATAACGTTTATCTGGCGTGCCATCTTTTTTAAGCCCAGGTGTACTTGCTGCTACCGTTTTTGCCGCCGCTTCTTTTTTAGTTACTGCTGCAGCTTTAGTTTCTGCGGCAGTTGTTTTCGCCGCTGCTGAATAACGTTTGTCTGGCGTGCCGTCCTTTTTCATTTTAGCACCAGTTGCCGCTGCAGCTGCTGCCTCAGCTTTTGTTGCTTTTTTCGCTGCCGCAGCTTCTTTTTTTGCTGCTGCCGCTTCTTTCTTAGCCGCTGCTGCCGTTGCCTTTGCGTCCGCGGTAGCTGTAGTCGTTTGTTTTTTTGCTTTTTGTTTGGTTGCTGCTGCTGTAGATGCCGCAGTTTGAGCCATACTTAGACTTACACAGAAGGTCAGCATGGTAAGGACTGAAAGTAGTTTTTTCATGGTTTTCTTTTTTGATACGCGGTTAATAATAAAGATTGATTTATAGTGATACAAACATTAAACCAATTTAATATTTAAGCAGGAATATCTAACAAAAGTGTGTAAGATTTTTAGATAATTTTCTTAGGATCAATTGTATAGGGGCTTTCTTGCTGCCGGAAAGGCCTTTTTTAACGCTAAAAATTCTTATATTGGAATCAGTTTAACGGTTTAAAATTTTTCAACATGGATCAAAGAATTATCAATCTTTACGATCAGTACACCCATAGCGGCATCAACAGGAAAGAATTCCTCAAAAAATTGGCGCTTTTAACCGGTAGTACGGCTTTGGCATTGAGCGTACTGCCGCTACTGGAAAATAATTATGCATCAGCGGCTATGATAAATGAGGAGGAGCTCAGTACCGAAAACATCACTTACAAGGGCGTTACAGGTGATATGAAAGGCTTTTTAGCCAAACCAAAAGGTAAGAAAAACTTGGGCGCTGTGCTGGTTATTCATGAAAACCGCGGACTCAACCCGCACACCATAGCGGTTACTAAAAGAGTCGCTGCTGAAGGCTTTTTAGCACTCGGCGTAGATGGATTGTCTCCTTTTGGGGGCACTCCGACAGATGAAGACAAAGCCAGAGAGTTGATTGGGAAGCTAAATCCAGAAGAAAACCTGCAAAATTATCTCCGTGGATTAGATTATTTAAGAAGACATCCAGATGGAAATGGAAAAGTAGGCTGTGTCGGTTTTTGTTGGGGTGGTGGACTGGCCAATAATTTGGCAGTAAACGATCCTACGCTTCAAGCAGCAGTAGCCTATTACGGCATGCAGCCAAAAACGGCAGATGTAGGTATGATTAAAGCAGACCTGATGTTGCATTACGCCGGACTGGATGAAAGGATCAATGCAGGGATACCTGAATTTGAAGTAGCGCTCAAGGAAAACCACATTCCTTATCAGCTCTTTATTTATGAAGGCGTAAATCATGCTTTTAATAATGATACCTCCCCAACCAGATACAATGAAGCGGCAGCTAAGTTAGCATGGGGGAGAACAATAGGACTATTTAAGAAAGATCTGGCCTAAGAAAGCTACGGAGCTGGTCATCTCCAGCCCCATAGCTTTTCAGCCGTAATGCGCTACTTTTTGAGCAAAAATTGGCGCATATCCAAGAGGATAATTGGAGAAAACGCTTAAAATTGAGCAAAAACAAAGCATAACAGCGTCATTAAATTAAACATCAGGGAAAAGAAATCAGCCTCCATACTTGCAATATGAGCTGTTCATTTGGCCGTTATAAAAAAATCTTTGTTTTTTTTCAGTGCGTAGAAAAAATCTTGTTCGCTACACATAATGAGTGTGTTGACTTTTATTAATCTTCATTTCAGTGTCATGAAGACCTATAAAACGGTTATTTGTTTAAAATAATACAGTGCTTTAAAACAAAAATAACGGCCGGCTGTTTGAAACAGTAATTAGATAATTATACTTATAACTGACACTAGCATTGGAATTTAAGCTAAAAATGCTTAACTTTGTGCAAATTTTTAAACATTAATGAAGATATTTATTACAGGCCTTCCGTTAGAAGTAGGGGAAGATGAATTAACAGCCGTTTTTGGTGATTTCGGTCAAGTAAAATCACTTAGGATTATCAAAGATCGCGAAACTGGTCAGAGTCGTGGGTTTGGTTTTGTGGAAATGCCAGTAGAAGAAGAGGCAAAAGAAGCAATCAAACGCATGAACGGTGGCGATTATAACGGTAATCGAATTAAAGTTGCTGAAGCTCAAGAGAAACCAGGTACTGGTGGCGCTGGAGGCGGTGGTGGCTTTAAACGCAATAACCGTACAGAGAAAAGCTATTAATAGCTTTTTTCTTTTTATAGTCTATAAACTCTATATTTAGAGATAAATCCATATAGAGCAGGGAATATAATGCAAATTACATTCCCTGCTTTTTTATGTCTAACAGGCCGATAACCAGGCTTTTCCATTGCGGATAGGAGAATCCGATCTTCGCCATCCAACCCACCAATACATTTCTTACATTATTCACCAAGACTCCGGTTTCAGCATTAGGAATTTCATTTCTTCCATGCACTTCGGCATGAACCTCCATACCTGCCCGATAAACTTTAAAGGTAGAAGTGGCTTTATCTTTGAAAAAATGAGCAGTTTCCTTGTTTGGATGTAGAGGATTTGGAGCAGGTCTCACCCTGATGGCAATCATTTGCCCCGTCGGAGATTGTTCTTCGCGGATCCATTCTACCTGAACCCAATCAAATCCATCACCCTTGGTCGTTCCAGGGCCAGGAATATGGATCTTAAAATGATCACCTTCATTTACTTGTCTGCGGATTTCCTTTCCAGTAGGATCAGTAAGCATAAAAGTGGCTGTCGGAGATCCACACCATTTATCCCAGTTGTATACTTGCAATAGCCGCTCCCGAACTACCGGATAAAAAGCTTTTGCACTTGCTTCATCTTTAAAGGTTACTTTCTCGAAAACATCCATTTCGGATCCTTCTTCCTGTTTCGGTATTTCATTTTTCATAAGAAAACATTTTTGATAGCCATATTTAGTTGGTAAATAAGCTCATTTTTTATTTACTGAACACATTTGACGATAATCTTAAACTGAATAACGCATCTGTTTATAATTTGTTTCTCAGATAATACTTTAAGGCTAAAGAATTTACCGTGTATTTTATTAAATTAGGATTATGAAAGTTGATTATATAGCGCTGTCTGTCCCTGTTTTTTTTATCCTTATAGGAATTGAACTGGCATGGTCCTTTTACAAAAAGCTCGACTATTACCGTTTCAATGATTCTATTTCAAATTTGAGCCAGGGAATAGGGCAGCAGCTCACCGGGATCTTCATGAAAACAGCCGTGTTTTTCGGCTACCTATATATTTTTGAACACTGGCGGTTATTTGATCTGCCCAAAAATATCTGGGTTTGGCTTTTGCTATTCCTTGGTGTAGACTTCTTTTATTATTGGTTTCACCGCATGAGTCACCAGGTCAACGCGTTATGGGCGGCACATATTGTTCACCATCAGTCTGAAGAATATAACCTAACTGTAGCCCTAAGACAGTCCTGGTTCCAAGGCTGGTTCTCCTGGATCTTCTATTTGCCACTGGCATTTTTAGGCTTTGATCCATTGATGTTTTTAACCCTAAGCGCATTTAATACCTTATACCAATTCTGGATTCACACGAGAGTCATCAAGAGTATGGGCCCACTGGAGTACATCCTGAATACGCCATCGCATCACCGGGTTCACCATGGCTCAAACCCAAAGTATATCGATAAGAACCATGCAGGTACGCTCATCATCTGGGATCGGCTATTTGGGACTTTCCAAAAAGAAGAAGAAGAAGTTTATTATGGCATCACCACACCATTAGCGAGCTGGAATCCTCTATGGGCCAATGTTCATTATTGGGATGAGCTATGGAATACGGCGAAACAAAGCCCAAGATGGGCAGATAAAATCAATGTATTTCTCAAACCTCCAGGTTGGTTTCCTGCACATCTTGGGGGCTTTAAAAGCGCTCCGGAGATAGACACACTTCGTTATCAAAAGTACAATCCTGCCTGCCAGCAGAAACTGGTGCCTTATGTCGTCTTTCAATTTGTAATCGGTCTTGCTGCCGCAATCGCCATCTTGTTTTTGTATCCAACGCTGCCGGTACTGGCCTTGGTTTCCGGGGTGATTTACGTGATTCTAACCTTAGTGACCTGTTCAGCCCTGCTGGAAGAAAAGAAATGGCAGGTAAAATTTGAATTTGCTCGTCTGGTATTGGGGATTTTGATAGTTTTGCTGCAGGATTTTCCGATCGGATATCAGGTCATATTTTCTGGCCTGAACATCTGCTCGCTGGTCTGGTTTTATAACCTTCAAAAAAAGAACAATAATGCTGAAGAAATACCTGAAGTTTAACCTCTTATTCGCCCTGATCTTTATTTTGCAGATCGTCGCGGAATTCCAACAAATTACGACCCTTAGGTATTTTATCAAACCTTGTATCGTCATTTCCTTAATGGTCATGTTCTATGTAAGCACCAATTTAAAAGGTCGTTTTCATAAACGCTTGTTTGCCGGATTGTTTTTTGCCTTGCTTGGAGATGTGCTGCTCATGTTTGCCTGGCAACATCCAAACTACTTTATTTATGGCTTACTGGCCTTCCTAATTGGACATCTCTTTTATATCAGCGCATTTTATCTGGATTTCCGTTCCGCACAGGAACTGGATAAAAAAGGAGCCAGACTCGCCATTATTTTATGCGCTGCCTTTAGCATCGCCTTTTACTTCTATTTAAGACCTCATTTGGGTGATATGAAGCTCCCGGTTATGGTTTATACTTTCGTGATCAGTTTGATGATGATGATGGCCGCATTTAGAAACCAAAGAGTAAACACACTTAGTTTTAACCTGATTCTTTTCGGTGCATTATTTTTCCTTGCATCAGATGCCACACTCGCCTATAACAAATTTGTAAAAGGCTTTGACTTTGCAGGGGTCTTCATCATGGCGACCTATATGATTGCTCAATACCTGATCACCATGGGCGGAATAGAGAGAAAACTATTGAATAACGACTAATCTTTTTCCTTACTGAGGATGGTGAATGATTGAACCAGTCTTTCACCATCTTCATCTACCAAGGTGAGGGTATGCCTTCCAGGCGTCGGACTCAAGGCCAACTGGTGAAAGTTTTTGGTGGTTGCCACATACGCTTCATCAATATGCCAATAGATTTTTGCGTTAGTATTGCGGTGTGAGACATTAAAAACCACCTTTCCTCTGGCACCATCCAATTCCAATGGAATATAAATCTGGGCATTCGGCTTTGGATAAATCATTTCCATCACAAAATTATTCCCTGGATCTGTACAACCGGGCATGAATGCCGGTAATAGCTTGTAATCGCTGTTTTTGATCTTATAATAATATTCCATGGCAGGAGGAAGTACAAACCAAGGTTGATGAACCATCATGGTTGTCGATTCACAATCATCAGTAACCCGATAAGTGGCTGTTCTATCCAGATGAATCAATCTGTGATAAGGACAGATACCTGTTTTTTCGGCAGAAGGTGGTACCAATTCTTCTACAATGTCCTTACAATATTCACCCGCTTTATAACCACTTTGTTTACACACACGCATCGTTTTAAGGTGATGTTTTGGCGTCTTAAACCATTTTCCATTTGGGAGTTCTCTGAAAATGTCAAACAGCACTGGTGCAGCGACATCGACGCCTGTTAAACCAGGTCTGCCTTCGCCATCCGCATTGCCCACCCAGACACAGACCACAAATTCTGGCGTTAATCCAACCGCCCAGGCATCTCTGGAACCCACACTGGTACCTGTTTTCCAAGCCACCCTTTGGGAAGAGGAAAACTGTTCCCAAAGTCCTTCTTCACCAGGCCTCATCAGCTCTTCCATGGCATTAAAAGTATTCCAGATGGAAGCATAGTCCAATATTCCGTTAATCTGAGCATCTTCCTGCGCCAAACTCGGTTTTGCTGACTGTTGAATATAAACGGGGGCATCGTAATCATGTGGATTATAACGTCCCTGGTAATCATTGAAATGGTTCAAAGTACGGGCCATGCCCATATAAGTTTTAGCCAGATCCCACATCGTAACCTCACTACCACCAAGGATGATCGACAATCCATAATGATCTGCAGCTTTGTTTAAAGTGTTTATGCCGAGCTTTTTTAGCTGATCATAAAAGCGCTGGTACTTATAGTTTTGCAGCATCTTAACTGCAGGAATATTTAAGGAACGACTTAAGGCACGATCTGCTGGAATTGCACCGTCATAACCCAGGTCATAATTCTGTGGCGAATACCCATTGATCTGTGTAGGGATATCGGGAATTAGGGTGCGTGGCAAGATAAAACCATCGTTTAACATACTGGCGTATAACAAAGGTTTTAGCGTGCTCCCCGGACTTCTAGCCGCTTTAATCATGTCCACATGACTTTGTAATTCTTTGTTTTCAGGCTGGTATATATTGCCCACATAACTTTGCACGGTGCCTGTTTTTACGTTCAGTACCAATGCTGCAATGTTATTGATGTCGTTGGCACGATACCTATTCTGATAACGCTTCAATAGGTTGCTTACCTTCAATTGTAAATTGTAATCGAGGGTAGAGGTGATTCTGGTTTCCGGGATTTCCAATTGTCCACGCTCAGTTTTAAAGCGTTGTAACAGGTGCGGTGCGTTTTGTGGCAATGGTAATGGCCTTCCAGGAATCGGCTCCAATTTAGAAAGATTAGCAGTTTCCTGATCAATGATTTTTAAGGCCGCCATTTTATCTAAAAGGTCGTTTCTCTTCTTGATCAACTTCTGCGAATTTTTCCCTGGGTGAACCAAGGAAGGGCTATTCGGAAGTACTGCAAGCGTCGCCATTTCCCCCCAGGATAAACTTTCCGGGCTCCGGGAAAAGTAGCGCCAGGAAGCAGCATCCAATCCAACTACATTACTTCCAAAAGGAGCATTGCCGGCATAGAGCCTCAAAATTTCAGTTTTAGAATTGGTGATTTCCAGACGAATAGCCATGAGAACCTCAATTAACTTTTGTCCTACCGTTCTGCTTTCCTTTCGGGATAAACGGATCACCTGCATGCTTAAAGTACTGCCACCACTGACTACTGCTTTGGCTTTGAAATTCTGTTGCATGGCTCTGGCCATCGCCAAAACATCAACTCCGGGATGTTGGTAAAACCGCTGGTCTTCAAAAGCAACAATACATTGTTTAAACTTTTCAGGAATAGTGTCCGCAAGTGGGAATCTCCATTGGCCATCTTTTGCAATAGCTGCACTCAATAACTCCCCATTTGAAGCATCCAGCACATACGAAGTGGGGCTTAAAAATAGCTTTGAGGGTAAAAGGAACCAAAACCACAACAGCAAGAGCAGACAAAGCAGGTCACTGTAAAGTAGTTTTGGTTCCGCATATATTTTTTTAAACATTTTATTTAATTACCTGTACCCATTTTCCGGGTGTTGTGGCGCTAATGTTATTGTTGTACATGGCCTCACATTGTACCGCTGATAAATAATAGCGACCAATATAAGCCGCGTTGAGCAACACCTTGTAGGTCACCGTTTCGTTTTCTCTCAGATTGAAATAAGTAAAGACACGGTCGTCTCTGATGTCCCTGTAAATGTAAGGAGAGGAGGCGATCGCACTTTCCGTATCACTGATTCTGGTATTGATGATTTCCCATCCCGAAGGGAAGATCTGCGTCAATGCCATTTGTTCATAATAGCCCATTTTTCCTGGGTTCTTAATCGTCACCTCTGCATAAAAATCTGTGCTTTGCTTTAATAGCGAAGGATCAATCTGCTTGCCGTTTAATGTTTTATAACTGATACTCATATCCAATGCTTCCGGGTTGTTAGGCAAGAAGGTATTCTGACCGGCTGCAGGTTGTCCTTGCAAGATTAAACGGGCAAACAACACGCGATTACCAGTATTGGTTATGGCTATTGATGGACTCCTAAAGTTCAAAGGAATGCTGTTCAAGAAGTCTTTTGAATCCTTGCTGGCTTTCTTACCATCAATGGTATAACTGTATTTCAAATTATTGGCAGTAGTATTGGCGCCACAGAATTTGGCAATTGCCAATAAGCTGTAAGCAGTTGTTTGTGTGCTGTACCATTCATTGGTTCCCAATTTTGAAGCTACTGGTTGCAATAATTTAGCAGCATCCGCTTTACGGCCTAATAGCGTTAGCGTCTCTAGAATCATGGCCTCATCTCTTAAATCAGAACCATAAGTGCCGCCCAATTGCTGATAAGGCTGCACTTCAATAGACAAACCTTTGATCAAGCCGTTTGCCGCATCCGCTTGTCCGGCGAGCTTATAAGCCGCTGCAAGACGCCATTTTGCTGCCACAGACAAATACTGGAATGCTTTTAATCTATTCATTGCCGCCATTTCGGGTTTTTTAGCTAATCCAAGGACATATAAGCGGTAAGCCTGAGTAAGATCAGCTCCGTAGAAATTGCTGCTGTTAGGCGCCCAATTTGAAGCTTTCCCTTTCAGGTAGCGTAAAAGTTCGTCTAAGATACCCACCGGCAAGCTATATCCCGCATTTTGTGCTTCGATCAGGAAGTGTCCGGCATAAATACTTCCCCATTCATCAGCAGTGCTTGCGCCAGGCCAATAACCTAATCCACCATCTCCAGTCTGGAAAGTGCGTAATTTATTGATGCCGGCTTTGATGTTTCTTTCTGTAGTTGTTTTTTCTTGCTCCGAAAGTGGGGTCAATTTATTCAGGAACAACTGTGGAAATACGCCTGACGTGGTTTGTTCTACACAACCATGCGGGTATTGCATTAAATAGCCCAGGCGTTTTTTAAGGTCAATGGGAGGGATGGCTGATAATTCCAGACTTCCGGAGTTGCTTCCTGCCATACCTATTGGCGCATAATTCATTCCCCAGTTTTTGCCTGGTTCTATAATGGCAGAAACGACATTACTGAGGTAAGGGTTCGGATTCCGAATATCCAGTTCCACATCATAGGCAATTTTCTCGCTGCCACTTTGAGCGATCAGCTTCACTTTGGCAATACCAGTGATTTCAGGAACTTTAATCTCAAAATAAGCCATTTGTTCCCCTGGCTGTTTAAACAGGAGTTGTTGTGTTTTACTACCAATTACCTCCAAATTGCTTGCCTGTAATTGCAGCGTTACGTTTTTCAGATTTTTCTCTGTCGCAAATACGGTTGCCGGCAGGGTGAACGTTTCCCCTGGTCCGATTACCCGGGGTAGCGTTGCCAATAACATCAATGGCTTTTTCACCTGTACGCTTTTTTCGGCATTGCCATAAGCGCCGTCCTGACCTGCAATAACCATGGCTCTTACTGCCCCAATATACTGGGGTAGTTTGAATTTATGGGTATTGCTGCCTCCTTTTGCTAAACTGTATGGGCCCATGTATTTTACAACCGGTATAAATCGGTTTGCTTTAGCAGGGTTTAAATTTTTGTTGATACTGCCGTCACCACCAATGCTTAAGATCCTTTGAAGATCGCCGCCCCATGCTCCCAAAACATAATCAAAAAGGTCAAATGTTTTCACCCCTAATCCTTCCCTAGCGTAGAAAACGGCATGAGGATCTGGTGTTTTAAATCGAGTTAGGTCTAGTAAACCTTCATCTACAATGGCAATGGTATAAGTCATTGCTTTTCCATTTTGTTCAGTAATGTTGATGGTGCTTTCTGTTTCAGGTTTCAATTTATCCGCCATTTTGATCAATGGCTTAAGGATGGTTTCCGGATCTTCAATCAACAAAGGAATCACACCATACATCCGAATTGGCAAATCATTTACCGTTTGTGCATGTGGTTGTAAAAGCGTGATGTTGGCAAACACATTTGGTGTCATGCTTTTCTCTGCCTTGAATTTAAATTGCGTTTGACCCGCTTTAGTGTCAGTCCAGAAGGTTTTTAACACCCTGCTGCCATTTTCTATTGAGATCAAAGCTTTGCCGTCTTTGCCGGAAGGTATCGTCAATACGATTTCTTCACCGACCTTAAATTTGGTCTTATTGGCTGTAAAGGACAGCATAGCAGCTTCCGTAGGGTTTTCACCTTGTTCGCGTTGTGCCCATCCTGGCCAGTCAATATAGACCGATTTTCCGGTTACGTGACCGCTACTGCGATCTCTGACTAAGATGAGGTAACGACCCCATTCTGGTTCATCAATGCGGAGGTTCCAGCTTCCTTTGCCATTATTCAGGTCTACGGTTTCTTTGGTAACCAGCTTATTATAGGAGTTCTGCGTGAAATTGGCATAGGCATCTTCTTCCTCACGTTCCCACCACCAGCGCCATTGTACTTTATAAAGCTCTACATCCACTTCTTTACTACCTGCCATAAGTTTTCCGTCTCTGTTTAGATTGACGATATCAACCTTATGGTCTTTACCAGTAAGCAACATGCCCGTTAAACGGTCGCCTTCCGGGGTTTTAATACCGTAATAATTAGAATAAACATGGTAAGGGATACTAAAATTATCGATACTGAAATTGCCACCAGCTTCGAACACTTTGATCGCGAAATTGGCCTTTAACATGCCTGGTGCAGTATTGTTCTCGCTGATGTTGGTGTTCACCGTAGCCGTTCCATTCTCGTTCAAGGTGCCTTCAAAAATTGTTTTCAGTTGGGATTGGAAAACAATCGTCGGGTTGTCGAAGCTATAAGCCTCATATCCTTTAAAGGTAGTTTTCATGGTATTCAGGCTCACATCAACTTTCGCTTTCAGGTGTTTTCCTGGAGCTCCAAATAACCAATTGGCCGATAAGGTTGCCGTTGAAGGGCCACCAGAGCCTAAATATGGACGATTCCCATAATCGAAACCTATTTTTAATCGGTTAGGCATGACCGTTTCAATTTTTAGTGTTTTAGAGAATACAGCACCACCAGCTTTTACTTTAGCCAACCAGTTTCCGGTTGGTGCAGTGCTTTCCGTGGCCGTTCTAAAAGCGTAAAACCCGTTTAACGGCTTGCCATTTACTTGTCGCTTCACCAATTGTCCTTTTGGGTTATACAATTCAAAAGTAACTGGATAAGCACCAGGTAGTTTTTTCAATTTATCTTCTAATATGAAAGATAAAAACAAGGAATCACCGGGACGCCAAACACCACGTTCTCCATAAATGAATCCTTTTAAACCATGTTGTACCACATCACCAGCCACATCAAATCTACTCAATGGAAGCGCGTTCTCATCGTTAACCTTCAGATAACCGCGTTCATCACCCAATTTAGCCACTAGTAAAAATGGCTTTCTTTTTAAGTTGATACTGACCATACCATCACCATCTGTTTTTACGGTTTCGATGATTTGACGTTGGTAATCCTGTAATTCTATGAATACGCCACTCATAGGCTTTGCAGTCAGCAGATCTGTAGCGATGATCAACATACTGCCGTCATTGCCATTTTTTGCAATCAGCCCAATATTAGAAGCGATCAGGTTGCGACTAGCGAATCTTTCAGACCTGTAATAGGATGGGGTACAAGGGTTATCTCGATCTTCCCAGCGGTAACCACTTGGGTAATAATTATCATACCTTAGCCAGAAATCATCAAATTCATCGAGATTATTTCTACCGTAATTCTCATTTTCATCTTCATTTCCATTGCCTTCTTTTGAAGTATCTTCTGCGCATTTGAAAAGGTTATAGGCAGCTCTAAAACCAATCGTTACCCGATACATGGCACCTGGTTCAGTGCGAATGATCTTATCCAAATCCAAGGTGAATCTGTTTTTTTTATGCAGATTAAGCGATTTATCCTCATCCAGGCGAACAGTTTTTTGAACAATCGGCCTACCTACGCGACGAAGTTCCTGATTTCCATCAAATCCATTTGTTTGAAAAAACTGAGGGATGTTATTTTCATAGATCTTGATGATGGTAACATCTACAGCTTTTAAATTTACTGCATCAAAAGGCAATACCAATTTTCCTGAATTTGGAATAATAGTACCTTTTCCGGAAATTTCTACGGATGGAAGTTTGTTTTCAAAAACAATGTTAGCAGTTTTTCCTGCCGTTAATGTGGTATTGTTGATGTTTTCAATACCTTCATTTACCGTAAATCCGTAATTGCCTTCCAGTTTATCTGGACTATACACTTTCACCTGACTGGCATCAATGGTAAACCTGAGGTTCGACAATTGCGAGAGCGTGATCAGTCCATTCAGATCCTGACCAACATTGACCGGTTCAGAAAATTGCACCAAGGCAAAATCTTCCATATCCTGAACCGCTTTCATGTTCAAAATTTTAAAAATTCCTTTTGCCGGGACGGAAAGAATTTCCTGACCAATTATTCCGGCGTTAATGGGATCGCCATTCCAATCCAAGCTCAACCGCGTATCGGACTTTGCTTTAGGAATGCTATCTATTGTAAACTTAGAGGTGTTTTGTGCAGGAAAGTGTTGCCATTTTACTTTTAAAGCACCAGGGAAATCAACTTTTAAACATTGTTCAATCAGTTTTGGGTCTTCCTGATCTGCAGTGCTGAATTCCCCATTTAACTTCATGTAGTCCAGCGAAGTGTTGTTTTGAGAAACTAGACCTTCTTGCGTCAGACTCAATCCTGGATTGATCACTTTAAAGTCGAAATCAAAATCTTCCAGCCCTTTTTCTGTTTGAGCGACTTCATCCAGGTGAAAAGTAACGTCGTAGGTTTCTCCGGATTTCAGTGGTTCATCCGGACGAAATTCTAAAGTTTGTGAATCAATCCAATATGTTTTTCCTTTAATGGAAGGGGAGCTGCTAAATAAATCTCTTTTGTCAGGAACGCCAATATCGCCCATAGTTTTCACCTGACTGGCCAATCTGATCGTAATGTTGCTTTTTTTGGAGATGGTACCGGAAGTGTAGGCGTCTATGTATTTTGCATAGGCCTGTTTGTCTTCATGAGTATGCTTCTTCTTTAAGAGAAAAAAGGTAGCAAGGCCGATAATGACGAGCAAAGCTCCGCCAATAAAAAATCCTTTTTGTGTAATTTTCATGTAATCTGTTCTTGTAGGTAGAAATAGACATGAAAATTAACAAAAAGGATTGGTTTCGGAAACTAAACCGAAATTAAACCAAAATTATTTTATCATCACTCCTGGCTTGTTAACCAGGGGAATTCGAATTAGGTTCTCATCAACGATACTTTCTGGTAGAAAAATAAATTTCTTATCATAGATGACGTCATTGATATAATAGCTCAGCCAATATTCATTGGTTAGGCCTAGTACTTCAGGAGCAATAGCTTCCACACCAGCAAAAGATTGCGGCATTATATTTCCTAAAGAGTGACGTAAAACAGAAGTTTGTACTTTTCTGCCGTCTTTTTCTCCGTAACCTTTTGAACTGATCATTACATTTTCCAATACCTCATTTTTTAGGTTGATCAGGTATACAGTCCAGTTTTTAAACTCTGGACTTTCGCTGGTCAATACCACTGCAATGGCAATATCTTCTACTATATTTTCAGGGAGATCTTTTTTCATAATTGCGCTCCGTAGGGGCTACCTACTAATTATTTCTTTGCTACTGTTTTCTTTTTTGCAGGTGCTTTTGCCGCTTTTGTAGTGGTTTTTGCTGCTGCTTTTTTCTTGGTTGCTTTAGGTTCAAACGCATTTGGAACCTGCTCAACAATTAGTTTTTTTACTTCTTCCAGAGAAACTGAAGCCAGGTCTTCCGGAGTATATTTCTCACCTGTAGCCGGGTTTTTACCAAGTTTCAGCATGTCTTTACCGAAACGGATGAAAGGTCCCCATCTGCCGTTTTCAATGGCAATTTTCTCATCATTCCATTGCTGAATGAATCTGTTTGCCTCTTTCTCTACCTTTTTACTAATCAGCTCATTGATGTCTGCAGTAGAAAGCTCGTCGAAGTTGTATGCTTTAGGTACATTGATAAACAAGTCGTTCCATTTGATGAAAGGACCGAAACGGCCTTTGCCTTTAGTAACCGGTAAACCTTCATAATGTGCAACTGGAGCATCAGCAGTAATTTTCTCCTGAATAATTTCTATGGCGCGGTCTCTATCTACTGATAAAGGCTCTTCGTTTTTAGGAATAGAGATGTAAGTGTCACCCCATTTCACGTAAGGACCAAAACGGCCTACACCTACGGAAACTTCTTTACCTTCGTAATCTTCCAGCTGGAAAGGAAGTTTGAATTGCTCTAGAGCGTCCTCAAGGGTTACTGTCGCAACTGATTGAGATTTAGCTAAACTCGCATAACGCGGTTTTTCCTCATCGTCATTCTGACCGATTTGCACCAATGGACCAAATTTACCAACTTTAGCATAGACGTTCTTTCCCGAAACAGGATCCACACCTAATAAGCGCTCTCCGTTTGCACGTTCCGCGGTTTCTAAAGTAGTTTCTACTTCCTGGTGGAAAGGTGTGTAGAAGGAGTGGAGCATTTTAGTCCATTCCTGCAGACCTTGCGCGATCTCATCAAATTCCTTCTCTACATTCGCAGTAAAGTTAAAATCGACAATCCCTTTAAAGTGTTCTACCAGGAAGTCATTTACAACTTCACCTATATCTGTTGGGAAGAGTTTTGATTTCTCTGCACCCGTAATTTCTGTTTTAATCTGTTTGTTAACTGCGCCGTTAGCCAATACAATTGACGTAAAGGAACGCTGGCGACCATCACGATCTTCTTTGACCACATAACCACGGTTTTGAATCGTAGAAATTGTTGGTGCATAAGTAGATGGACGACCGATTCCCAGTTCTTCCAGTTTTTTAATCATGCTGGCCTCTGTGTACCTTGCTGGCGGACGGGAGAAACGTTCTGTAGCATTCATTTCTCTTAAGGTAAGTTCCTGGCCTTTGGCCAATGGAGGCAGCATATTGCTGTCTTCAGAATCTTCCAGATCATCGTCGTCACTGGATTCCAGGTAAACTTTTAGGAAACCGTCAAATTTCAATACTTCACCTTCGGCAACTAAATGCTCCTTGCGGGTACTGATGGCAATTTGTGCAGTTGTTTTTTCAAACTGAGCCTCAGACATCTGAGAGGCAATAGCGCGTTTCCAGATCAATTCATACAAACGTTGTTCTGAACTGTCTCCGGTAACGGTATGGTGATTGAAATAAGTAGGGCGGATGGCCTCGTGAGCTTCTTGTGCGCCTGCAGATTTCGTTTTATAAGTTCTTTGGTGGTGGTATTTTTCTCCCCATGCAGAGTTGATTTCCGCTGCTGCTGCTTGCAATGCGGTTTCCGATAAATTTACGGAATCGGTACGCATATAAGTGATACGTCCACTTTCATACAGTCTTTGCGCGATTTGCATCGTTCTCGATACCGAATATCCCAATTTACGGGATGCTTCCTGTTGCAAGGTTGACGTTGTAAATGGAGGAGCAGGGTTTCTTTTTGCAGGTCTGGTTTCTAAACTCGCCACGCTAAATCCAGCCTGGATACAGTCGTTTAAGAATTTCTCTGCATCTGCTTCTTTTTCAAAACGTTGTGGAAGTTCTGCTTTAACCACTTCTTTACCTTTTCCAGTACTGAATTGTGCAGATACCTTAAATGCAGCAGTTGCATTAAATTTATTGACTTCTCTTTCTCTATCTACAATTAGACGTACAGCTACTGACTGTACACGTCCTGCTGACAAAGATGGCTTGATCTTTTTCCATAATACCGGAGAAAGTTCAAAACCTACCAATCTATCCAATACACGGCGTGCTTGTTGAGCATTTACCAGATTATAATCGATTGTCCGCGGATTTTCTATCGCCTTTAATATTGCAGGCTTAGTGATCTCATGGAATACAATACGTTTGGTTTTATTTTCTTTAAGTCCTAAGGTCTCAAATAAGTGCCAGGAAATCGCTTCCCCTTCACGGTCCTCATCGGACGCTAGCCATACCATTTCGGCTTCCTTGGCTAACTTCTTAAGTTCGGCTACTACATGCTTTTTATCGGCAGGGACCTCATAGGTCTGCGCGAAATTATTGGCCACATCGATGCCCATATCCCCTTTAACCAAATCCCGGATGTGTCCGTAACTTGATTTAACAAGGAAATCTTTTCCTAAATACCCTTCAATGGTTTTAGCTTTTGCGGGTGACTCAACTATTAATAAATTCTTCGCCATTCAGAACGTTTTTCTGCAAATAAAGCTATAAATAAAGCTAATTTCAAAATCCGACACTAGTTTTATAGTAAATAAATTTGAAAAAGCCTCATTTTATCCTATATAAAGTGGTGATATCTAGCTTATTTATGGGCTTTATCCGTTGTATAGTGTTTTTTTGATAAAAAAATGGTTCTAAGCTCAGGCATGTCAATTGAAAGTGTATTTGAGATATTTCGGTCCTAAACGAGGTATTCCGTTCCTGCATATCTTTAATGAATGCAAATATTTCCGTTTTATCTACTAAGTATGGCTTCCATTTTCTTCCGAATCAGATCAAAGCTATTGTAGTTTTTTAGCAACTTTTAATGTCATAAATTGGGACAAACAATCTTTTTGTGCTTAACTTCGTTTATACATTAAAAATATCAAACTATGAATACATTATTAATATTACTGAGCCTGATCTTTACGCCACCGGCAAAAAGCATCTATGACTTTAGCTTTAAAACCATCGATGGTAAAGAGCTGAAGTTATCGAAATTCAAAGGAAAGAAGATCTTGATCGTGAACACGGCATCTAAATGTGGCTATACACCGCAATATGAGGAGCTGGAAAAATTAAGCAAGCAATACGGTAAAAATGTAGTGTTAATCGGATTTCCAGCTGGAAACTTCGGTGGACAAGAGTTAGCAACCAATGCAGAGATTCAAGATTTCTGTAAAAAGAATTTTGGCGTTACCTTTTTATTAAGCGAGAAAGTGAGTGTAAAAGGAGATGACATGAATCCATTGTTCAAATACCTGACCACTGCTGCAAACCCTGATTTCACTGGTGATATCAATTGGAACTTTGAAAAGTTCTTAATTAATGAAAAAGGAGAATTGGTACACCGTTTCCGTTCGAAAGTGAAACCTTTAAGCGAAGAGATCACCAAAAACTTTTAAGACCTTTTGACAATTTTATTTGAACCTGTTTCCTTCGAGACAGGTTTTTTTATGGATTAAATTTTGGGCCTGATCTTATAAGAAGTAATTCCTCCATTTCACAACACCACCTTTTAAGCTATAGATGTGTTTTTCCTGGCCGTACTTCTCGTGTAGCGCCTCTGCCGCAGCAACACTACGTATACCATGTTGACAGATGAAGACAATGTTTTCCTCAGCAATATCCATAGCTAGAAATTCTGCAAATTCAGACATGGGCACTTTTTTGAAGATTACCTCATTTAGTACAGGGAATTCATGACGCTCTCTTACATCAATAAGCAAGGTTGATCTTTCTTGTTGAATTGCAGTTAATTGCTCAGCATCAATTTCCGTATACCCTTTAATCATTTCAGCGGTATTGTGGTGTTCCATTTCCATCATGCAAATTTACCGTTTAAATACGAGTTTTGTTTAGTTCTTATATAAATAGATGATATGTCCTGGGCTGAATGATAGTGTTAAAAAAAGTTAAATGGCTGTTTTAAAGATACTCTGGTTAGTATCTTGGCAGAGATGAACTTAAAATTCGCTTTCAGGATTATATTTATCTTCCTATTTAACCCATTCACTTATAGCCTGGCACAAACTGTTAAGCGGATAGGTGGTGCTATTTTACAGGATGGCACAAAAGCAAGTATAGAGCAGGTAGAAGTTCGCAACCAGCGCAGTGGCCAAATGGTTTACTCTGATAAACTTGGAAGATTTGAATTGATCAGTAACATTGGTGACACCCTGGAAATACAAAGGATAGGATATCAACCTCAGAAAACTGTCGTTCAGAATTTCACTAATTTGATCATACGACTTAAACTCAGTAATCGCCTTAAAGAAGTGGTAATCACCGGTAAACTTGCTTCACAAAACTTCAGGGAGATCAGTACGGCCTATAGTAAGGAAAAGGGTATTTTCTATGGCGGAAAACCACCGCTTAGGCTTTTATCACCTTTTGGCGGGAGTCCTGTTACCTTTTTTTACGAGCTTTTAGGAAAGGATGGTCGCAGAGTAAGGCGATTAAATCAACTGGCTAAACAAGCTGCAGAAGCAGAAGAAATTGACAGGCATTTTAATGACCTCATTATTCAGCAGACTATACCTATAGACAGTGCTCAGCTGGAAGAATTCAAATTGAACTATACTCCGAAACTGGATAAGCTTAAGCAATGGTCGCGGTATGATGTGGCGAATTATATAAAAATCTCATTTGAAGAATTTAAGAAAAGAAACCGGGTTAATTGATTTGGCTACCTTAGTATAATTTTGTTCTATTTAAAATATCATATATGAAAAGTTTATTGAAGGAAATAGCCTTATCAGTAACATTGCTTGCCTCAACTACCTTGGTAAATGCACAGACAGACACGATATATGTTTATGGTCCTGGCGGACCGCTTTCTGCAATGAAAGCTTGTGCTGTACAATTTACAGCAATTACAAAAACTCCTGTTAAGGTAGTAGGTGGGCCAGAAAGTAAATGGTTAGCCAGCGCAGAAAAAAATGCTGATATCATTTATGGTGGTGCAGAATACATGCTAACTCAGTTTATACAAGCCCACCCCAACATGGTAAACGAAGCCAGCAGGACGGCTTTGTATCAAAGACGAGCAGCAATTTTAGTGAGACCGGGTAATCCTAAAAAGATCAATTCGATACGGGATTTAATACGAAAAGGAATTAAAATACTCGATGTAAATGGTGCAGGACAGCTCGGACTATGGGAAGACATTGCTGGGAAAGAGAATTTGATTGCTCCAATACAAAAAAACATTGGACAATCTTTTGCCAATACTGCCTTAGGTATCGAAGGCTGGAAAACCGATCGTAGTTTTGATGCCTGGATTACCTATGCTTCATGGCATAAAAATCTTAAGGACATCACGATGATTGTAGAATTTCCAGTTTCATTACGTGTGTATCGCGGTACACCTGTTGTACTTACACAAAATAAGAAGAACACTGGGAATGCTCAAAAATTCGTCGATTTTCTAAAGAGCCCGGCAGGACACCGGATATTTCAAAAATGGGGATGGGAGTAAGCTGTTTATGATACGAAAACTCTACTTGTCTGGGATTTTTAACTTTGGGGCTGATTGTAACCGAGATTTTAACTTTGCGTTTAACCTGGAATGTCCCTGATTCTTAATGGTAGTTTTTACTTTGCTAACCTGATTTATCTTGGCAACGGCTTGTTTTTTTACGATTCTATTAGCACTCGTATTTGTACTTAAATGATCTACCAAAGCTGCCTCCTTCAATTCGTTTTGATGGATACTACCCGCATACACACTGTCTGAAACTTCAGTCGCATCATCATTAATAAAGGAAATATAAGCCTCTATACGTTCATGGACAAGGTTAGGGTCAATTTGAATGCGATGTTTTCCTTCATGTCTGTGGGATCCACTGAGACAAGAAGTGGTTTGTCCCTGATCTGGCCAATAAAGTAGTATCATCGCCCGATCGTTTCTATTTTTCCATGGGAGATCAGCAGGTACCTCCCAGGTAAATTCAATTTCTGTCTCTATAAGTTGGATTTGAGGGCTTTCAGCCTTTAATAAGCTACCCATACTCACCATAGCTTTTGGGTAATCCAGCTGTGCATTTGGATACTCACCACTTACAGCGTGTTTTTTATTATAGGAAACGGCCTCATTGTAATAGTTTCTGTCCGTACCAACAACTTTAAGTCGGAAACCCAATCTTATAAATTGATCAATAGGCCTTAAAAACTTGTTGACGATCGTCATGCGGTCACAATTGATTTTTCTGGCAGAACTGAGGGGCCTGGTACTATGCCCAATCGTTCTGATAACGTTTTTTCCGTTCAGTTCATAGCCGACTAAATTACCTACGCGGCCATAAAATCCACCAAATAATCCGTTTTTTAAACTTCCCATAGCGCTGTTGTTGATTGGTAAGCAATGTGTTGTGATTGGTAAGGTAGTTAATAAGTTCGGTATTCTATCAGGATGCATAAAAATTGTGAGTAGGGTAAATCCATAGTTATGAGGTCATTAAAACATAGTTAAATGGTCATTTAGACCTATTAAGGATTAATCAACCATTAATTAAAGATGAATTAATAACGGTAGAAAATAGACGTCATTTCAAGCACATCACGGATGGAGTCCGAGCGTAATTTGATGGGATCGTCCTTGTGTTTGCAGCGGCTATGATTATAAACTGCTGGTTGAATAGCGAAATTTAAAATAAAGCGATCATGAGATTTTATCAGAACAATGGGAGCTGATTCGTGTTACAAGGATTAATAACCGAAAAAGAAATGTATGATCAACAATTTTACTGAACATCAGGGATTTGAATGGATTGATTTAATTGATCCCACAGCAGAAGAGCTTACAGGAGTAGCTGAAAAATACAACTTACATCCTGCATTGGTAAACGATTGTCTTCAACCTGACCATTTGCCAAAATATGAAAGAATGGAAGATTATGCTTTCATTATATTTAGAATCCATACCCATAATAACGTAGTTGAAGCTGATACTGTTCAGGAGTTGACCCATAAAATTGCCTTTTTCTATTCCTCTCGTTTTATCATCACCGTTCATAGGCGGAATCACGATTTAATCCTGCCGATTGTGGAACTCGTCAAGCATGAAAAATGCAGCAACACCCTTGATCTTTTGAACTTATTGATTAGTGCCTGTTTGAATACCTATACAGAACCATTAAGTAAGTTGGCTAAAGCTGTTGATTATTATGAAGAAGTCGTTTTCTTAAGGCCTAAGAAAGCACCATTATTAAAGGGACTTTATTATTTGAAACGTAAAACTGATTTATTGAAAAGGATGTTGATCTTGTCTTTTGACATCATTGATGCTTTGGATTCCCAGGAAGGAAACGTGAACACCCGAGACACCAGAGATCTCTATGTGAAGCATCAAAGTATTCTAGATGCACTTTTTGAAAATATCCACCAATTACTTGCCATATACTTTTCCGTTTCTTCTCAGAAAACCAATGAAACTATGCGCATACTTACTATTTTTTCAGTTTTTTTTATGCCCCTAACGTTTATTGTTGGGGTATATGGAATGAACTTTGAATTTATGCCAGAGTTGAAATGGGAGATGGGATATCCAGGTGTGATGGCGATGATGGTGTTGGTTACCATAGCGATCTACTTTTGGTTTAAAAGAAAAGGATGGTTGTAAAACCATCCCTTTTCTGGTTGAGGCGTATTGAATGAATTATATATTATAATCTGTATTCCAGTAGGAATTGTGATCCAGATTCTTTTGCTGTTATTTCTGACAAACATACTGCTTGCACCTCTTCTTTTTCCCACCCGAAGGGGTAGGTTTGAAAATAATACAGCTAAATTGACACTACCCATATGGGTGGGTTTTCTTGTAACTGGCTGTTGTGTAGTTTGTTGTGTTTTTTTGGTTTGAGGTGAATAAAAGAGGTTCAATTGAATGCTGAAGAAAAATGATTTAGGAGGATATGGAAGAAAATATCACCACAAGGTTATTACACGTAGAATAAGGGAAAAAAGGTTAATTTTAGCGTTTAAAATAGCCGCTTCCAGTTTTAATGAATTACTTCCCGCTTACCAGATTCCGATTCTTCTATCAACAGACAATCTTGTTATTGCTGTTTTTATTACAAGCTTTATTTGTGAATGGTCAAACTACTGACACGTCCAGATTTTTAGAAAAAGAGATCTCAAATCTCGATTTTAAACCGCTGGATAAGAACCCTTCATTTAGTTTTGCTACGCAAAAAGTTTTGCAAGAAAATCAGTCAAGGCAGTCTGGTTCTGCCGAGACCTATTTTTGGTTAAAAGGAAAGTTGCCCGCAAATCATTTAAATGAATTGCTAACCTTGCAAATCTCTTCTTCACATCTTCATGAAACCAGCCTTTACAGCTTTAACAATGGAGAACTTCAACAGGTAAAAGAGCAGACCGATCTGGCAAGATATGATCAGTTTAATTTTAAAACAGATAGTTCCGTTTACTATATAAGAAGTTCCGATGCTTTGTTGAAGCAATTGCCTTTGGTATTAATGGATGCGTCATCTTTTAATGAAAAAGAAGGAAAGAGGTTACTTCGAATAGGGTTTTATTACGGATTAGGCTTGATGTCTATTCTGTTTAATGTTGTCTTTTATCTTGTATTTAAGGATAAACGTTTTATTGCCTATTGCTTTTTGCAGATCGGGGTCTTTATAGAGTTTTTCTACGAGGATGGAATGTTTTACTATTTGTCTTCCGGGCAACTGGTTTTGGAGAACCTGTTGGTATATACCATTCCGTTAACGGCTTCATTTGCCTGCGTATTTGCTTATTATTTCCTGGATCTTAAAGACAGCCATAAGAATTATTGGCGTTATGTAACTCCGGTAATTGGCCTGGCCTTGTTGAATTTGATCTTATTTACCCTGTTTAAATGGGATGCTTCGATTCCAGTGAATGATTTTCTCAGTTTTTCAGCGGCCGCTATCCCAATAGGTATTGCCATCACCAGGTTTAGAAAAGATGTTTACGCGAGGTTTTTAGTGTTAACATTCGGCGTTATTGTCATTTTTGCAATAGGTTTTGTACTCAATATGAATTTCAATTTCTCTTGGTTAACTGGCTTTGATATGGATGCTTTGAGGATGGTCAGCGCTTTTGAAATTATTGCAATAGGCTTCGCCATCACTTTTAAAGTAAGGGCCTTGCAGGAAGAGAATGTGAATTTTAGGTTGGAGATTAACAAATATTTATTCAACATTAAAGATACGGTTAAGGTAACACCCCGTATTTCCAATTCCATCCCTGGTAATGATCAGGATATCCTGGAGGTCTTAAAGGGTAATTTTCAACTAACTGACCGTGAAACAGAGGTGCTACTGGGAATTTGGGAGGGTTTAAGCAATCAGGAGTTGGCTGATAAATTGTTCATTTCTGTAAATACGATCAAGTACCACATCAGTAATCTATACGTTAAACTGGATGTTAAAAATAGAACACAGGTACTAAGAATCAAGGAAAAGGTAAATGTTTAAGATTGCTTAACTAATGATAAATCCATGGGATTTGGTTTCTTCCTTCTGCTTTTTTACCTGAACACGATATGGAAACTAAAATTTTGGAAACCATAAAATATTAGCCATTCTACAGAACCGTTCTTTTAATCAGAATTAACACTATATTTAGTTTTGGCTAATATGAATCTAATAGTTTTGTACAGCAATGTTGAGCTATATCCATAATTTAAAATCGGGCAATCATGAGTCTTTTGAAATAGTCTTTAAACTATCTCACAAAAAGGTCTATGCCTATTTTTTTAAGAAGACTAACGATGAAGATATGGCTCAGGAGTTGACTCAGCTTGCTTTTATCAAATTATGGAACTTTAAACACACGCTATCAGAAACACATGAGTTGGATGTACAACTGTTCCGTATTGCAAGAACCACCTTGCTTGACTATTTCAAAAAGTTGAGTAATGACGAGCGAAACCTGAAACTTTATTATAACTGGATTTCAGAAGAAGCATTAGACCAGAATCAAAAGTTTGAAATTAACCAACAATTAGAAGTCGTGCTGAGTGTACTTCCTCCAACAAGGAAGAAAGTTTTCATTTTAAACCGCTTGCAAGGTTATTCCTATAAGGAGATTTCTGAACAGCTTTCCATCTCTCCGAGAACTGTCGAAAAGCACATTTCATTGGCGATAAAACAGCTTGATGGCTATGCTTATGTGCCCATGTTAATCCTGTTCGCTAAATTCCTCCAATAATTAAATTTATTTTTCAACCCTTACGGGTTTCTCTTTAATTCAATCGTATTGTTAGTATGAATGTATCTGATCAGTTGTTAGATAAATATTTTAAAGGACAGTGCAGCCCCGAGGAGCAGCTTCTGGTGTTGAACTATTTGAATGATATTGACGAGCTACCAGACCATTTATTAAGTCAGGCGGAATGGGATGAAACCAGCGATGCAATATTACCAGAGGGGAAAACGGAGGAAATCTTTAATGCAGTGAAAAAGCAAACTATGGAGCAGGTTTATCCTTTAAAATGGAAGAAAATCATCGCTGTAGCTGCTGTGGTGTTGGTCGTAGTTGGCCTTGCTCTTTTGGGTATCAAGACAGAAAAACCAGCCCCAAAACTCGCCGATAATCAGGCGCTGAATAAAGAAAAGGGAGATCCGATCAATTGGAAATCTATTGTAAACTATACTGATCATCAACAATTGATGCAGCTTCCGGATGGTTCTACGGTTAAATTATTTCCGGCTGCAGAACTCAGATATGCGATTCCTTTTGTGAAAAATAAACGCGAAGTATATTTAAATGGGAAAAGCTTTTTTGAGGTGTCAAAAGATCAAAACCATCCTTTTGTAGTTTATGCTAAGGGAATCTCGACCACAGCACTGGGTACTTCTTTCACTGTAACAGCTTTAAATAATAGCAAATTTATTAAAGTGCAGTTGCATACCGGTAAGGTCTTAGTGAAAAAAGCAGATTCCATTTCGAGATTTAGCGAGATCTTAATTCCTGGAAAGGAATTGGTATACAATAGTATTAAAAACAAAGTTGTTGTTTCTGATTCCAGAGTCTTAAAGGTAAAACCAGTAAATATGATAACGGAGCTGAATTTTCAGCAAGCCTCATTGGTGGATGTCTTTGACCAACTGGAAAAACAATATAAAGTGAACATCGAATACGATCGTGCCGATTTGGCCGAAATGTCCTTCACCGGTAATATAAAATTGACACAATCCATAACCACCATATTAGAAGAAATTGCCGAACTAAATAAACTTAACCAAATCAAAACAGTCAACGGTTATCTGATCAGAAAGTAAATCCAAAACCCTATTATTTTAAATACCAACATCCGCTAAAAATCGCGGACATGGAATCCTTTTGCCTAAAAACCAATAAAATAAATAAACTATGCTTAAAAAATTTACTACACATTTGTTCTTTTGCCTGCTGATTATGTCAGTATCGGCAAAAGCCCTGGCTCAAACATCGGAGATTACAGGGGTTGTAAAAGATGAAACAGGGCAGCCATTGCTCGGGGCTTCTGTGCTTTTACTGAACACTAAAACCAATGAAAAGAAGGGGATCATGGTGAACTCCGAAGGCAAGTTCTCCGTAAAGGGCCTTTCCTCAGGTGTTCCCTACAACATCAGCGCTTCTTATATCGGGTACGAAACGAAGATGATCAGCAATTACATTTTAAAACCGGGTGAACAAGCCACGCTGCTGATTCAGTTGAATCCTACTGCCAATAACTTATCGGATGTAGTGGTGGTGGGTTATGGAAGTCAGAAGAAGAAAGATGTCACTACTGCGATTGCAAGTATCAAGGCTTCCGATATTGAAAATCAGCCCATTAGTAACGCGGCAGAGGCCATGGTTGGAAAAATGGCTGGTGTACAGGTGTCGCAAGGTTCTGGTGCTCCTGGTGGAGCGCTTAACATCAAAGTTAGAGGGGTCGGTACCATTACTGCAGGATCAAATCCTCTATATGTGATTGACGGTGTACCGATTTCAAATGACAATATCAACACGCTAAACACCAATGATATTGCTTCGATTGAGGTTTTGAAAGATGCTTCATCAGCAGCTATTTACGGTTCAAGAGGCTCCAATGGGGTGGTTTTGATCACCACAAAACAGGGAAAAAATGGAGTAACCACGATTAATGTGAATAGCTATACCGGCTGGCAAACGCTGGCTCATAAGATCAAAATGATGGATGCTTATCAGTATTCTCAGATGGTTTTGGATTCAAGGAACAATTCTTATGTGGATGTGATGGAGGCCAACAACAGAAAGTATGCTGATAAAGGATTGCCTTTGGTTAATTATAGTGTAAATGACAACAATGGAATCCGCTTATTCAATACCGGCAACAATACCAATACGGTGATGCCGCTGGAAGTTTTACCTTATTTGCAAGGTCAGCAGGGTTTAACGAATACCGATTGGCAGGATCAGATTTTTAGAACAGCACCAATTCAAGATCATTCTATCTCGGCAGCTGGTGGTTCTGAAATGATGAAGTATTACGGTTCCCTGGAGTACTTCGATCAGGATGGAATCATTTTAAATAGTGGCTTCAAGCGTTACAGTGGTAGAATTAATTTGGAAGGAAAAAAAGGAGCGGTCAAATTTGGCCTTAACTTCAGTCCTTCAGTGATTAATGAAAAGAGAGTAAATGCGAATGGGGCTTACAATGCTAATGGGGGAGGTATTGTCGCTTCAGCCTTGCATTATTCACCAATTTTCCCGGTATACAATGTCGATGGCAGCTATAATTTTGCGCAGAATTCATGGAGTGCGGGGACTACGACAACTTTGCCAAATGGTAAAACCGCAGATGGTAATGGGGAAACACAAGCCTGGAACCCTGTCGCCCTGGCTATGCTTCAAAAGGATGATGTAGCGGCAACCAGGATGACTGGAAGTGCCTTTTTAGAAGCGGAATTAAGTAAGGATTTAAAATATAGGATTCAATTGGGTGTTGATTTATTCAACAGTTCTGAAGATATGTTTAGACCGTCTATATTCCCACAGTCTAACACCGCAGGAAATCCGTTATCTGATGCAACCGGTTCTTCACGTACGATTAAAGAAACCAACTGGTTGTTGGAGCAAACTTTAAATTACAACAAAACCATAGGCGATCATAGCATCAATGCCTTATTGGGATTCTCTACACAGAAAGACGATTTGAGTGGTAATTATGCTTTTGCATCAAAAGGGTTTATCAGTGATCAGGTGGAGTTTATTAAAGCCGGCTTGGTCACCAATGGAACAGCAACTAAAACACAATGGGCATTGGCATCTGGTATTGCCAGATTACAGTACGCTTATAAAGGGAAGTATTTATTTACAGGCTCAATGAGAGCAGACGGTTCTTCTAAATTTGGTAAAAATAACAAATGGGGGTATTTCCCTTCTGCATCCCTGGGTTGGAGAGTTTCTGAAGAAGATTTCCTTAAAGATTCCCAGACCATTTCAGATCTGAAGTTGAGAGCGAGTTATGGTTTGACGGGTAATTTTAACATTCCAAATTATGCAGCGCAAGGTTCGATGAACAATTACGGTTACGTGTTTGGCGGTACACCTCCAGCAGTAATTAATGGTGCGGCGCCAATTGCCAAGCCAAATGACGACTTGCAATGGGAAAAAACATCCCAGCTCAATGTAGGTTTTGATGCTGCCTTTTTTAATAATCAACTGACTTTATCTGTTGACGTTTATAACAGTAACACCAATAACCTATTGCTAGACGTACCGGTTCCAATCTCTACAGGTTTTGCTACGGAATTGAAAAACATTGGAAAAGTGAACAACAAAGGGATTGATATCAATCTAGGTACACAGCAACAATTTGGTGCTGTCAAATGGACGGCTAGTGGAAACTTCTCTAAGAACATCAATAAGGTGGTAGAATTGGGTCCAGGTAATGCAGACATTATTAAAACCGGCTCCGTAACCAATGCTTATTTTATTACCCGTGTGGGTGAGCCAATTGGTTCGTACTATTTACCAGTGGTTTTAGGTGTGTTTAAAAATCAGGCTGAAGTTAATGCTTATCCTCACTATATGGATACGCAGGGTAATTATGATGTGAATACTTCTAAACCTGGAGATTTTAAATTTAAAGATGTAGATGGTGATGGGGTTATTGACCTGACCAAAGATCGGGAGATTGTAGGGAACTACCTGCCTAAGTTTACCTATGGCTTTGCCACCTCTTTTGAGTATAAGGGTGTAGATTTAAATGTAGCGATGCAAGGGGTTTATGGAAATCAGATACTGAACCTTTCCCGCAGATATTTTGCAAATAAAGAAGGGAATATGAACAACATGATCAGTTCGCTGGACCGCTGGAAGTCGGAAAGTGATCCGGGAAGTGGTCAGGATGTGAGGGCCAATCGCGCAGCCAAAGGAAGTAATGGTACTACTTCAACCTGGCATATTGAAAACGGTTCTTATTTACGTATTCGTAACATTGCAATGGGTTATACCTTGCCTGAAAGATTGGTTAAGAAACTTACTTTAACCAAAGTTAGGGTGTATGTAGCCATGCAAAATCCTTTCACTTTTACCAAATATACCGGGTATAATCCAGAGGTAACCAACAGGAGCGATGCCACCACAAATGGCGAAGATTATGGGGTTTATCCAACAGCAAAAACAACATCAATAGGCATCAACATCACTTTATAACATTAGAACGATGAAAAAATATATCATACTTATTTGTGGCTTAATGATTACCGCCACATCCTGCAAGAAATTCTTAGACTTAAAACCCCAGGATTCTTATGTCGAAAAATCATTTTATTTGGATGAAAAGGGATTACAAGGCGGTCTTGTTACTTGCTATGACGCTTTGCAAAGTGACAGTCTTTACGGGAATAATTTTTTAACATTAGGGGAGCTTCGTGGCGATAACCTGATCGATAACGACCCTGGATCGGGTGCAGGTGTCCGCAATCAGATTGAAGTATTTTCGGAAACCTCTGCAAACAGCATTCTTTCCGGCTCTTGGATGGGACATTATAAGGCCATTTACCGCTGCAATATCATTTTAGATCGTGCGCCGGCAATTTCCATGAATGAGAACACAAAGAATCAGATCATCGGGCAAGCGAAGTTTATCAGGGCACTAAGCTATTTTAACCTAGCCAGGATTTGGGGAAAGGTTCCTTTAGTACTTACGGTTCAAAAAACGGAAGAGGCCAGACAAAATACCCGTGCAACTACGGCACAGGTGTATCAGCAGGTGATTGATGATTTAAACGATGCTGGGACAAAGCTTCCGTCAAGCTGGCCAGCGGCACAACGTGGTAGAGCAACCAGTTTCGCTGCAGCAAGCCTATTGGGTAAGGTATACCTTTATCAGAAGAAATTTGACTTGGTGGCATCAACTTTACAACCTGTTGTAGCAGCCATTTATGCTGGGACAACATTGGCTACTGTACCGCAGAACCTCACTTTTCCTGATAACTTAAAGACAAGTAAGGATATCATTTTTGCTGTTCAATACTTAATGGGTGGGGTAAAGGAGTTCGTAAACCAAGACAATCGCTATAGAAATAACAACAATACGAACATCATTAATATTCCTCCAACTTTGTTTGAAACCGGCGATAATCGTCAGGCTTTAGTGGCCAGTACAGGAACAGGCGGCAGACCAGGGAAGTTTAATTCACCACAGTTGAACAATGAAACCAGTAGTGATTTTCCGGTGTTACGTGCCGCTGATGTTTTACTGATGTATGCAGAGGCTCTAAATGAAACAGCTTATGGAAATACCGAAGCGTTTAAAGCATTGAATGCGGTTCGTACCAATGCGAATGCGTCTATTAAAACACCTGCTATGCTAATTACTCAAACAGATTTTAGAA
Organism: Pedobacter gandavensis; assembly: GCF_014172405.1. Taxonomy (GTDB): domain Bacteria; phylum Bacteroidota; class Bacteroidia; order Sphingobacteriales; family Sphingobacteriaceae; genus Pedobacter; species Pedobacter gandavensis. Next base: position 714,162 of record NZ_WNXC01000001.1, read on the forward strand.
CCGCGGTTTATTTAGAGCGGAGGTTGGAACTGGCTTTAGAAGCGGATCGTTGGTTTGATATTGTAAGAACAAACCAAATGTCAACTATCTTTCCAGGGATTCCATCTTTTAGAAGCCTTTATCCGGTTCCACAAGTGGAGATTGATAATATTAACAATAAAAGCGGCTATCAAAATGATGGCTATAATTAAATAAATGTTATTTGCCGGTACCTTTTAAATTCAGCAGTTTTGCTGGTCTTATATTTAAAAGGTGCCGGTTTTTTGTTTCAATTACATTTAAGATCATTATATAGCTATGAGAATCTTTTTATTATTGCTGTTTGGAAGTCTATGCATGATGGTAGGGCAGGTGCAAGGTCAGCAGGCAAATCCAAATTATGTTTTTCCAGCAGGGACAAATCCTGTTCAGTATAAAAACTATTATTTATTGACCTTATTCGCGCAAGATTCCGCGGTTCGAAAGTTAATTTTAAATGACCCTGAGTTGAAAACATACGCTAAGAACAGAACTTTGAAAATTTCTGATGCGCTTAAAAATTGTGGTGCAGATATCGCTTGTCTCAGTGGTGTATTTAAGTTTAGCGAAGCAGAAGTAATAGCGATTAGTAAGCGTCTAACGGCGCTGTTTAAACAGGATGAGGCCTTAAAAAATTTGGTGAAACAGGAGTTGATTCCTTCAGGCTGTTACATCAGCTACGGAGCGCTGAAGCCCGTTGACCTGTTAGTTAAGGCTTGGGAACAAGAGGCTAAAGCCCTTAATTTTGCGATTGCTGTGTACGTAGAAGGTGCAAAACCAAATTATCCGAAAATAGACTCTATTGGCTTTAATGTGCGGGATAAAAGTTACCCGGAATTGGTTAGGATGAATGGGGTGTTAAGTTCTGTTAACCCGGATAGGCTGTTTTTTGAGCCTTCAATGCAGTTCGCTTTAATTGCCCTCGATATTAATGAAAGAAATGACGCGGCTGATTATGAACCGATGATGACTACCGTTAATAGAGAAAGTCTGAAGGCCATTAAAAAAACGAATTTTGCTGCTTACAAGTATAGTTTAATCCTGGTTCCAGGCGAAGGTCCTGAAGAGCAGAACACGGAATTGAGTGCAGGTGGAATGTTGCGTTGCAGACTAGCTGTTGCCGAATACCGTAAAGGTGTAGCACCTTTTATTATGGTTTCCGGTGGGAGAGTTCATCCCTTTAAAACTAAATATAGCGAGGCGTATGAGATGAAAAAGTATTTAATGAATACTTTACAGATTCCCGAGCGCGTGATCATAATGGAGCCTCATGCGAGACATACGACAACCAATATGCGTAATGCAGCACGAATCATGTTCAGGTACGGTATGCCTATGGAAAAGGTGGCGCTTACGGTAACTGCTCCATCGCAAAGTAGGTACATTGGTGCTGAATTGATGGCGCGTTGTGTGAAAGATCTGGGTTATGAACCTTACAGATTGGGGGCAAGGTTGTCGGATTTTGCATTGGAGTTTTATCCAAATGTGAGCTCATTACAGCTTGATTTTGATGAGCCCATGGATCCTTAAGCCTGGCTTTAGGCTATTTAAACCGTGTTTAAATAATTAAGTTTGATGCCATCAATCTTTTCTATTTTGCCAAGGACCTGGTTCAGCTGTGCCTTTCTAACTTCAAACTTTATGCTGCAGGAGTTGTCAAATTGCTGAGCAAGAATGTTTAGCTGCTCTTCTTTAAATAAGCGCATCACGTCATTCATACTCAAATAATCGAAGGTAAGCTCATAAACGTCATTCACTGTCTTTTCTACAATTTCTGCAGCTTGAATCGCTTCGATTGCTGCTGATTTGTACGCATTGATTAAACCTGGAACGCCTAGTAAGGTTCCTCCGAAATAACGCACGACAACGATTAGAATATTGGTGATGTCCGCAGAAAGCATGGCGTTTAAAATTGGTCGTCCAGCAGTTCCTGAAGGCTCCCCATCATCCTGGATTCTAAAAACAGAACGGTCGGGGCTTAAACGTAAAGCCCAGCAGAAATGCCTTGCTTTTCCATGTTCTGAGCGCAATTGTGTTAGAATAGGTTTTACCTCTTCTTCTGAGCGAATGGGGTAAGCAAATGCAATAAATTTACTGCCACGGTCTTTAAATAATCCCTCGGCAGGAGCAGTTATTGTTTTATAGGTATCGTCAAATAGCATGAAACTGTGATAAAGTAATAAAAATGATCGCGATTAGCGCTAGAATGAGTCCTACATAATTGAGCTTGTTCAGCTTTTCTTTAAATAGGAATATGCCTACCAGCGTGCCTAGAATGATCACGCCAATATTCATGGCAGCGAATACCGTAGATGGATTTTCTGCCATTGCACGATGTGCTTTTAGGTAAAAAAGGATATTTCCGAAGTTGAAGATTCCCAGAACTGCACCGCAAGCCAGGTTAACCAATTCCAACTTTTGCTTTCTAATGACAGCGAGGTAAACGATTGCAAGGAGTGATAAGACAAAGGAAATCGCAAAGGTTAGGATTAAAGAACTGGTATAGGGAAGGTCTTTAATTTGTGCGATCTGCTTAAACAGGATGTCAATGACGCCAAAACCAAAAAACACCAACAATGGATATAGCCAGTTTCCTCCAGAAGTTTTTGCTTTTGATTTGCGGTAAAGCGTAAAAATAATGGCTGTAAAGCCAAAACACAGGCCTAAGATTTTTAAGGTATTGAATTGATCTCCAAACAGGAAATAGGCTGCAAGAATAGAGATAAACAAGGATAATCGCTGTGCGATATCTGTTTTGGCAATTCCAATACTTCTGATAGAAGCCCCAAGAAACCAAAAAACAAGTGGTAATAAGACACCTAGTCCGAGGTAAACCGGTGATATTTTAGCCGTAGTTAAGTCATTGATGCTGGGTTTAAAAAAGAAGAAACTCAGCGCAATCGCGAACAGGTAATTCCAGGTAATGGCCTGTAAAACATTGATTTTATACCTGCGTGCTAATTTTAAGAGCACAGCTACAGTGACGCTGCAAAAAATACTGACGATTAAATAGATCATACTTCTTGGTTATTGTGATAAATAGAGAGTTGATCATTGCCTACCTGATGTTGGGCAGCCAAGGGCTTATTTATTTTTGGCGCAGGGATTCCACCAGACCATGAAATTTTTGAGGTGAATACGCGGGCTTCATCCCATAATCCTGCCTCGATAAACTGGTTGAGTAGTTGGGCCCCACCATCAATGATCACCGATTGTATGTCCATTAAATACAACTGAAAAGCGATTTTTTGAGGGAGGTAAAAAGACATGTCTTCCATTTGAATGAAATGGATGTTGTCAATTACGTCTGTTTTTATTTCGTTGAATATGATGGTTTTAGCTTCGTTGTTGTAAATGTGATGTGTAGTTGGGATTTCCAGATTCCGGTCGATCACTATGCGGATTGGATTCCTACCAGGCCATATTCTGGCGTTCAGTTGTGGGTTATCAATTAGTGCGGTTCTTTTACCAACAATAACCGCATCTTCTTCAGTTCTCCATTTATGAACCAAGCGTTTGGCCAAGGGCCCACTGATCCATTTTTGCATATCATCTACAGGGGCAAAATAGCCATTGGCTGTGTTTGCCCATTTTAGTATAATGTAAGGACGTTGTTGTTTAATTCTGGTGAAAAAACGACGGTTTAGATGGGCAGATTCCTTATCAAGTAGTCCTGATTCCACTGCTATCCCGGCATTTTTTAATTTGCTGATGCCTTTGCCATCTACTGCATCAAAGGGATCCTTGTTGCCGATCACGACTCTTTTTACCTGATGTTTGATCAGCAGATCTGCGCATGGTGGTGTTTTACCGAAATGGGCGCAGGGCTCCAAGCTCACATAAGCGGTTGCTTTTTTCAGCAATAAGGCTGCTTCTGTTTCCCCATATTTAGCAAATACTGCTTTTATGGCGTTTACTTCGGCATGCGCTTCACCGATTTTCTCATGGTATCCTTCGCCAATAATGATTCCGTCAGTTACGATCACACAACCCACCATTGGATTTGGACTAACGTTTCCGGAGCCTAAAATAGCGAGCTCCAAACATCTTTTAATATATAATTCGTCGGCCATTAAGGCAAAAGTAAGGTATATTGTTCGATTTACTTACTTTTGCAGGGCATGAATTTAAGCCAGTTATTAGCCCATTTTAAGATAGAATTGAAAGATGTTTATGAGGAAGAGGAAGTTAAGTCTATTTTCTCTGTCAGCGTAGAACATTTGCTTATGCTCAAGCGGAGCAGCTTGATGATGAATTGGGAGAAAGAAGTTAGCAAAGAGGAAGCTGATCAGTTTTTTTCTATTGCAGCAGGGTTAAAAACACATCAACCCATTCAGTACTTATTGGGAGAAGCTTACTTTTATGGCGCTACATTTAAAGTTAATGAAGCCGTGCTGATTCCCAGACCAGAGACAGAGGAACTTGTAGATTGGATTTTAGCGGAAGACCTGGCAAATAAAACGGTTATAGACTTCGGAACTGGCAGTGGTTGTATCGCCATCAGCTTAAAAAAACATGGGAAAGCATCAGCCGTAACTGCGGTGGATATTTCAGAAAAAGCATTGGCATTGGCTGCTGAAAACGCTTCCAGACTTGAAGCTGAGGTAGATTTCATCCATGCTGATATTTTGAACTTGGATATCGTTGGGCAGTTTGACATCATCGTCAGCAATCCTCCTTATATTACCGGTACAGAAATGGCCGAAATGCATCAGAATGTTTTGGCACATGAGCCTCATCTTGCGCTATTTGTTCCAGATGAAAGGCCTTTGCTTTTCTATGAAGCGATCGCCGATTTTGCAGTCGGACATTTGAAGGAGAATGGGCGCTTGTTTTTTGAAATCAACGAGTATTTATCAGAAGAAACCATTCAGATGCTTAAAGATAAGGGTTTCGTTAACGTTTCTTTAAGAAAAGACATGCAAGGGAAGCCGAGAATGATCCTTGCCACAAAGGATTAGTTTTTGTTTCTTTTAAGGTTAAGCGTGTCGCTTTAACTTCTGGGGTGGAATCCGTTGATGATGCCTTTCAGGTAATCTCTATCCAGGTGGGTGTAAATTTCGGTAGTTGTGATGCTGGAATGCCCTAGCATTTCCTGTACGGCACGCAGGTCTGCACCACCTTCAATCAGATGGGTAGCAAAAGAATGTCGGAAGGTATGTGGGCTAATGCTTTTCTTTAAGCCAGATGCTAAAGCCAGATCTTTGATAATCGTGAACACGGATATTCTTGACAAGCCTGAGCCTCTGCGATTCAAAAAGATATAATCTTCATAGCCTTTTTTTATAGGGATATGAACCCGACTTTGTTCCAGGTAAATCCTGATGTACTTTAATGCTGTTGCACCAATTGGAATAATCCGCTCTTTATTTCCCTTTCCTACGATTTTTACAAATTCACTATCTGCGAATATATTGGATATTTTAATATTGGTCAATTCTGAAACCCGCAGTCCACAGCCATAAAGTAGCTCAATAATGGCCTTGTTTCTCATGCCTTCCGGTTTAGAAGCATCAATAGCCGCTATCAATCCATTGATTTCTTCAATATTTAAAACGTCCGGTAATTTTCGGCCTAACCTCGGACTTTCCAGCAAAGCGGAAGGGTCTTCTACAATGATTTGCTCCAGCATCAGGAAGCTGAAAAATGATTTTAACCCAGAGATCACTCTAGCTTGTGTAGCGGGAAGCATTCCTAGCTCGTTAATCCAGCTGATGAATTTTTTTAAATCGGCACTGCTGATCTCTTTTACCGATGGTGCTTTGTCAATAGATTCAAAATATTGAAACAGTTTTTGAACATCATTGATATAGGCTGTAATCGAGTTCCCTGAAAGCGCACGTTCCAGTTTCAGATAGGCTTTATAAGCGGGTATAAATGGGTTATTAATCACACAAAAATTTTCTACTGTAAGTTTTTAGCTTTAAGTTTGAGCTAATGAAGATACAAATTATTAACGGCCCAAATTTAAACCTTTTAGGCGTTCGCGAGCCAGGAATCTATGGAAATTTAGGTTTTGACGAATATATAGCGCAATTGAGAACCATGTACAGCATCCTGCAAATTGATTACTTTCAAAGTAATGTAGAGGGTGAATTGATTAATAAATTGCATGAAGTTGGTTTTGAATATGATGGTATTGTGATCAATGCAGGGGGGTATACCCATACTTCTGTTGCCTTAGCGGATGCGATAGCGGCAATCAAGACTCCCGTAATAGAGGTTCATGTATCAAACATCTATGCAAGAGAAGAATATCGACATGTATCCTTAACTGGAAAAAATTGTAAAGGGGTGCTGACCGGGTTTGGTTTGGATGGTTACCGTTTGGCAATTGAAAGTCTTTTGAAAAGCTAAGCGCCATCATGAAAAAGATTCTTTTATCTGCGGTATGCCTAGCAATTGGCGCATCTGCATTCGCGCAGGCGGATATTACTGAAAAGGAAATTAAGGAACACATCTGGACATTAGCAGCTCCGCAAATGAAAGGACGTTTTCCTGGAACCAAAGAAAACAAAAAGACCGTTAATTATGTGGTAAAACAATTCAAGAAATCTGGAATTGCACCCTATAACGGAACTTACATACAGGAATTTACCGCCAAAATGAGGGTGAAAAAGGTAGTACAGGATACGCCTTACGTGAAAACCCAGAATGTAATCGGTTATATTGAAGGCTCAGATCCGGTTTTAAAAAACGAGTTTATTGTGATTGGTGCGCATTATGATCACCTTGGAATGGGAGGGGCATCCTCCAAAAAACCAGACACGGTAGCGATTCATTTGGGCGCAGATGATAATGCTAGTGGAACCGCTGCACTTTTAGAAATCGGAGAAAAGTTAGCCGCAAATAAAGCCTTATTGAAACGTAGTGTATTGCTGATTGCTTTTGGTGCAGAAGAACAAGGATTATTAGGTTCTAAGTATTTTACAGAACACCCAACAGTGCCTTTATCTCAGATTAAACTGATGATTAATATGGATATGGTGGGTAGGATGAATGCCGAAAAACACTTGTATATGGGGGGAGCTGCCACATTTAATGGCGGCGTAGAACTGATGACTAGCTTAGGTCCTGAAATTGGAATTCATCCATTTGTAAATCATTATGATGTTGGTGGTTCTGATCATGTCTCGTTTTATAAGAAAGATATTCCTGTATTGGGATTTCATACTGGCGGACATCCGCAATACCATACGCCAGAAGACGATAGACGATTGATTAATGTTCCAGGAGAGAAACTCGTTTGTGATTATATTTATAAAGCAGTAATGAATGTTGCGAATAGGCCGGGAGCGATTGTTTTTGTTCCAGAAAAGAAGTAGTCTATAATTCAAAATCAAGGGTTCTAAGCCCGTTTTTCATCAAAAAAGAAAGCCTGCATTTTGTGATTTGCAGGCTTTCTTTTTAAATATGCGTTTGGAGGGCAAGGTACTTAACCTTAAATACCTAAGCCACTAAAGAACTTGATTTTCTTAATAAAGTAGGCATAAACTATACTAGAAGCGTAATGTCCGGTATGTTGTTGGTAAGGAAGTTGCTGCTTTGTTCTTTTCTTACCATTGACAAATATATACTTGAAGAAATGGAAATGAGCCTTACTAACGGACAGGGCAAAATCTAATTTCCCTTGTAATATGAAATGAATTAACGCAACAAAATCTATAAAAAACCGGATAAAGATTCTGAAAAAAGCATCTGATATTGGCAGGTTTTTCTGCATGATGATCAGGTTGTTTCTGAAATTCAAATAGTTCTTATATGGGTTGTTGGCATTTAACGTTCCTCCACCAACATGGTATATTTCAGCATCCGGGCAGTACATGATTTTATAGCCCATATTCTTTAAACGCCAGCAAAGATCAATTTCTTCCATGTGCGCAAAGAAATCAGGATCTAAGCCACCAGATTCTTTCCAACATTTACTTTTAATGAATAAAGCTGCACCACTTGCCCAGAATATCTCTCTGGCGTCGTTATATTGACCATGATCATCTTCTACGGTATCAAAGAGGCGTCCTCTACAGAATGGGAAACAATGTAAGTCCAAATAACCACCTGCGGCACCGGCATATTCAAATTTAGTTTTATCCTTTTGCCATTTTATTTTTGGTTGTGCAGCTGCAATTTTATCGTCCGTTTCCATCAGCTCAATCACCGGCTGAATCCAGTTTTCCGGCACCTCAACATCTGAATTTAGCAGCACATAATAATCTGCAGTTACTTGTTCTAAAATCTTCCGGTAACCTTCAGCAAAGCCATAATTTCTATCGTTTTCTATCAAACGGATTTCCGGGTAATTTTTACGCAAAAATGCTACTGACTCATCTGTAGATGCATTGTCGCCTACTATAATTTGTAAATTGGGATAAACTGATCGTACTACACCCGGTAAAAAACTCTCCAGAAGTGCTTTTCCGTTCCAATTTAAAATTACTACTGCTACACTTGCTGTTGTCATGATGCGTCTTCTCGTTTTGTTTTCCATCGCCTATGGCTCCACAGCCAATAGGACGGTTCTTCGTTAATAATTTGTTCCAATAAATTGAAATGGATATCGGTAATTTCGTGCTCCTTTGTTTCCTTTGGTACAGGACAAATGGGGACACAATCTACCTCGTAATAACCTCTTTTGAGGTATTTCAGTCTAAAATAGAATATTGGTCTATTGGTTTGTAAGGCTATTTTTTCCAATCCTAATAAGGCAGAAGTATCCTGATTTAAGAAATTTAGCCAGTAATGCGCTTCCCCACGAACCGGACTCTGATCACTCGCAAAACAAAACATACTTGCTTCATTTTTTTTGCTGGTTAACATGCGTAAGGTTTGTCGCATGGGCACACATACGTTACCGAATTTGCTCCTCATTTTTAAAAACCAGTTGTCAAAAATTTTATTGTTAAGTGGCTTGTAGATCACATAAGCTGTTTTTGAAAGGTGTGCACCTAATGCCAGCATTCCCCATTCCCAATTGCCATAATGACCGGTACAGGCCAGCACGCTTTCTCCTTTGTTAAAGTGCGCTTCTACGAGATGTAGGTTGGTAAACTTTACACGTTTCTGAACTTCTTTCTCAGAAATAGAGTGCATTTTGATGACTTCAACAGTTAAATCCGCGAAGTACCTGAAAAATCTCTTTTCTATGTTGATGATTTCCTCCAGGCTTTTCTCTGGAAAAGAATTGACCAGATTCTCACGTACCACCTTCTTCCTGTAACCTACAAGATAATATAGGATATAATAACAAATTGCTGCAATTAAATACAGAACTTGCATCGGCAGAAGAGAGAAAAAGCTTAAAAAAACTACTCCTATATAAGAAAAGCTTTTTTTTATCATTATTTTGGCGGATTAAGAGTGCAAACATAAAATAACAGATGCAAAGTTTAGCTATATTCCCCCTTTTTTATCTTCCACCAGTGAGTTATTTCAGAGAATTGAAACGTTTTGGAAACGAGTTTTTACTGGAAAAAGAGGAACATTTTCCCAAACAGACTTTCAGAAACAGGGCTACAATTTACTCACCTAATGGGAGTTTAGATTTAATTGTTCCGGTAATCCGTGGCAAAGAACAACATACCAAAATGAAGGATGTGAAGATCAGTAATGATTTTAACTGGCAAAGATTACATTGGAAGAGTCTGGAGAGCTGTTACAGAAATTCAGCATACTTTGAATATTATGAGGATGAATTCGCCAGGTTTTATCACCAGAAATTCGATTCTCTTTTTGATTATAACCAAGAGATTATGGATTGGTTGTTCAAACAACTGAAAATTACGCCCAAATTTGAAATGACTGAAGAATACCTAAGTGAGGTGCCTGCAGATCTTGACTTCCGTTCCGGCCCTGTATTTAAAAAACCAGCAGGTGATTTTAAACCTTACTTTCAAGTTTTTGACGATAGAGCAGGCTTTAAGCCAAACTTAAGTATTGTGGACTTGTTGTTTAATCAAGGCCCTCAATCGAAATCCTATTTTTAAAATGGCTAAACCAGCAAAGCACAAAAAGAAACGTCAGCATATAGAACTTCCACATGCCGGAGCTAGTCCAGGGACGATTTTTATTGATTCCAAGGCTTTAAACCCGATCATTAAGCTTTACCGATACAATGCGGAGAGCTATGAGGTAAAAGAGTTAAAAGACATCAGTAACCTAAAAGTCCTGTTGCAAGATAAAACGCATACTTTTTGGGTGGAAATCAAAGGCTTTAGTTCTTTGGCTTTGTTTGAGACTTTAAGCAGGGATTTTAATGTCAATAAACTGACGCTGGAAGACATCACCAGAACTTACCAGCGGCCAAAACAGGAAGAATACGATCATTATGTTTTTGCAGTGAGTAGAATGCTGCAATTGGATGAAAATCAAAATCTGGAGAATCAGCAATATTCTTTTCTGCTGACTGACAATGCTTTGTTTACTTTTCAAGAAAACTATGAGGATTGCCTTGATCCTGTGCGCTCGCGACTAAAAATAGGGAAGGGCAATATTCGCCTTGGTGGAAGTAGTTACCTGATGTATGCCCTGATGGACATCATTATTGATACTTATTTTGAAATTTTAGGTGCATGGGGTGATGAACTAGACAATATTGAAGATCGTTTGTTTGATAAACCCGATAAAACGGTCATGTTTGATACACAACTGATCAAAAGAAATCTGATTAACATTAGAAGGGTCGCCTGGCCAGAGCGGGATAAATTAAACGATATCCTTCGCAGTGATAGTCATTTAATCACGGATCAAACGAAAATGTATATTCGCGATGCCTATGACCATTGTATTCAGATTATTGACATTGTAGAGTCTTTAAAAGAGATTTCCGCGAGTAATATTGACATGTATCTGTCTATCATTAGTAATCGGATGAATGAGATTATGAAGGTGCTGACCATCATTTCCTCTATTTTTATTCCCTTAACTTTCATCGCCGGAATCTACGGTATGAACTTTGCAAATGTAGATCCGGTTACTGGTAAACTACTGCCACAGAACATGCCCGAGCTTTATCAAGCTAACGGTTATTTATATACGATGGTGATTATGGCGCTAATTGCTGTGCTACAAATCATATATTTCTGGCGTAAGGGATGGTTTAAATAACCCTGATTATTGTAACTTTGGCAATAGATGCAATCCTTCGACCTGGACAAAACAGACGTTTCTAAACTAAAAAACGCCTTAAATAGTGATGATGAACAACTTAAAGTTATTCTATCGGAGTATCATGCCTCAGAAATAGCGATACTTTTCGAAAGCATCAATAAAGAAGACCAGGAGCGGATCATTAACTTATTGCCTGTAGAGATTGCTTCAGAGGTTATTTCCGAAATGCATGAGGAATCTCACCCTGAAGAATTGCTACTACAGTTGCATCCGGACAAAAGGACGGAAATTGTTGAAGAGCTGGATTATGATGATGCTACAGACATCATTTCCCAGTTAGAGGAGCATGAGCAGAAGGAGATTCTAGAGGATTTAAGCGAGGATGATGCTTCCAGTATCCGGAATTTATTGAGCTATGACGAGAAGACGGCCGGTGGTTTAATGAACACCGAGTTTATTCGTGTCAATCTTAACCTGACTAAAAAGGATGCAATTGACGAGATTATCCGTCAGAGTGAAGAGATCGAAGAATTCTATACCATTTTTGTAATTGATGACGACAATGTTTTTCAGGGAATAGTTTCTTTGAAAGACATCATTAAAGCAAAAGGTAATGTACATATCACAGAATTGGTTAAAGCGGAAGTAGCTTGGGTAACTCCAGATACAGATCAGGAAGAAGTTGCCCGGTTAATTTCTCAATATAATATTACCAGTATTCCGGTTGTCGACAATGATATGAAGTTGTTGGGAAGGGTTACTTTCGATGACGTTATCGACGTACTGGAAGATGAAAACACAGAAGATATCTTAAAAATCTCCGGGGTTTCCGAAGATGAGGAACTTAGTGGTAATTGGGTAGAGGCGGTGAAATCTCGTTTACCTTGGTTGATTTTAAACTTAGGAACGGCATTTTTAGCTTCAGCAGTAGTCAGGCATTTTGGTTCTACAATTGAAAAGATTGCGGTGCTTTCTGCTTATATGACAATCATTGCCGGGATGGGTGGAAATGCAGCAACGCAAGCCTTAGCGGTAACTGTAAGGAGGATTTCCTTATATGACCTGACCGATAACCAGGCTTATCGGACGGTATTGAAAGAATTTACTGTTGGATTGATCAATGGGGCTGTAACTGGACTTATCGTATTTATGTTCGCCATATTTTTTGACAGCAACCCATTACTGGGTGTCGTTATCTTTCTGGCGATGACGGGTAATTTACTCATTGCCGGTGTTACCGGCGCAGGTATTCCCTTAATTCTAAAAAGAGTAGGGATAGACCCAGCCATCGCATCTTCCATCATCATTACCACATTTACAGATGTTTTTGGGTTTTTACTGTTGTTAGGATTAGCGAGCAAACTGTTGCTATAACTTAAATCTCATTGGCCTAAAAAAGCCTTTTCATTTATTATAATCATAAAAATGCCCCAATAAGTGTTTAACTTTTTGGGGCATTTCACAGTATTGCTATTTTATGTTTAAGCTGCTGTTGTATTTAGTGCTCTGGTTTTGTTTTGGAACCTAAAGAAGAGCAACACAGAAGCAGTGAGCAGTCCAAATGTTAAGCCATACCATATTCCGTTTACGCCTAGGCCTAATTTGATGCCCAGTAAATAACCCAGTGGAATTCCAATCACCCAGTAAGCCACAAAGGTGATAAATGTTGGGACATTGACATCGCCAATCCCTCTTAAAACACCTAATCCTACCACCTGAGTACCATCAAACAATTGGAAGAATCCTGCAATGATCAATAGCTGAGCAGCGATATTAATCACAGCTGTATCTTCCGTATAAATGTAGGGAAGCAGGTTATTGGCCACAATGAATAGAATTGCAGTAATACTCATGAATAAAATAATGACATGGTAACTCGCAATTGCTGATTGTCTAAGATCCAGGAAGTTCTTTTTACCAAAGTTATTACCTGTTTTAATGGTGGCCGCAGAAGCAATACCACTGGCCATCATATACGTAACAGAGGCCAGGTTAATAGCTACCTGATGAGCTGCTTGTTCTACCGCGCCAATGGTACCAATCAGAATCGCTGCACCACTAAAGGCACTGATCTCAAAAGAATATTGCAAGGCTACCGGGGCACCGATTTTAATAATTTTTAAGGCCCTTACTTTATCGAAGAAAGTAACTTTAAAGCTTTTGATGTATTCTTTAAAATATTTCGACTTCATGACGTAGATCGACATGACAATAGCCATTAGCGTACGGTCTACCAAGGTACTAATCCCTACACCTTTGACGCCCATAGGAGTGATGCCGAACATCCCTTTAACCAGGATAATTCCAAGAATAATGTTCAATAAATTTCCCCAGATTGAGACAAACATAGCTTGTTTGGTGAAACCTAAACCTTCAGCAAATTGCTTAAAGGTTTGAAAAATCATGAGTGGAATAATGGAAATTGCCAGATAGCCCAGGTAAGGTTTTGCATAGGCAACCACTTCCGGCGATTGTCCGAGGTGATCTATGACTAATAAAGTTCCAAGATGTACGAAACCGTATAGTAAAATAGAGGTCAGGATATTAATGATTAAACTGTTCGATAAGAGTTTCCCGCATTCATCATAGTTCTTGCGGCCATTTTCCTGAGCCATTAAAGGCGTTAGTCCGTAAGAAATCCCCATTCCAATCACCAGGATGAGCATGAATAGACTGTTGACCAGTGAAACTGCCGCCAGCTGAATGGTGCCAGCAAAATGCCCAACAATCACACTGTCGGCTAAATGAACAAGGGTATGTCCCAATTGTGACACCACGATTGGCATAGCCAGACGGAGGTTGTCGGAGTAATAAGGTTTATATTTTGAATATAGTGTTTGTAGCATTGCTACAAAAGTCGACATTTCTATCCTCAATTTTTTGAGGTTGAAATTATTTTACATAATCTTATTGTGAAATTCTTGTAAAATACTCTTCTTTTTCAGAACTATGAGGTTGAATGGCGCCATTGAGAATTTGTCCGACCAATATTTTTTGCGCTTTTTTAAAAGAGCTTTTAATGACTTTGCTGTATTGTTTTAACGTAATACGTCCTTCTTGTTGGAGATAGTCAAATAATATGGTTTCTTCTTTTCCATGAGGGATTGGCACTACCAGATGTTCTGCGGTTTTTTTAATCACATCGACCAGGATTTTACTTGCCAAAAGACTTTTGTCCTGGATCCTGAAATAAACCCACCATTTTTTGTTTTCATCCAAGGCATAATGTGGTTTGGTCTCACTAGGATGGATACTCACTACCAGGACAAGCTTATCATCTACATATACCTCTTCAAAGGATAAATCTACAGCTGGTTTGCAATATTGCTGTGCCGATTTCAGGAGCATATACCTTTCTTCGTCTTCAGATTTCACACCTTTAATCGTTCCGTCATCGGCAACACCAATGAGTAGTTGTCCGCCTTTATGGTTGGCAAATGCTACGAGACAACGGGCAATTTTCTCGTGGTTGGTAATGGTTTTCTTAAAATCAAGGGTAGTTCCTTCACCTTGCAGGATGAGTTTCTTGATGTTCATAGTTTAATAGGCAATGCGTGGTTTTTCTCCGTGATGTAGATTGCGTACGTAAATTTCATTCATGACCGTAGCACATAATTCTCCTTGGGCATTGGTGATTTCCATTGGGTAGGCTTTTACAAATTTCCCGACCGTGTTCATGGCTTCGATGGCTTCACTGAGCATTTCGTCCGTGACGGTGATGGTGAAAAATAAATCTCCATGACCAGGTTTTAGATATTGTATAGCAGCACTTTTCAACCATACCCTTATTTTATAACCTTCCCGTCTCAGTAGTTGATCAAATAGCAGGGCATAAAAAGGATCTGTAGCCGCATATATTGTTCCTCCGAATATGGATCCGTTATAATTTTTATTGAAAAGACTTCTATTGATTTTTACATCTACCCCACGAAAACCTTTATGGAATTTTTTCACCCATATTCGCTGGAATAATAAAGGTGGATACAAACAAAGTCCCCATTTAAGCGTTGTTTCTGATACTACCATGATGTTTAAATATCAATAAAGTTTATTGAACAATGAAATTTAAAACGGTCTATACTCCAAAATATTTTTATTAAATTAGAGCTATGTATATTTATGACACTTTAACCGCTGCTGTTTCTGACCTTGAGAAGAGAGGTTATGAATATGATTTCATATTGGCAGCCGATTGCATCGAATGTAAGGCTATTGATTTACAGTTAATGCCTGAAGAATTTGAGATCGACGAATTTTACCGTTTTGAGGGGATGACGGACCCGGCGGATAGTGCGGTCATCTATGCAATTTCCTCCCCGGTAGGGAACTTGAAGGGCGTATTGATTGATGCCTATGGCGTGTATGCGGAAAACGTATCTCCAGAGCTTTTGGATAAGCTAAAAATGCACCACGATTAATGGTAATGTCCGTTTTTCGGGCATTATGTCAAAAAAATGTACTATCTCAACTTTAGCTGCAAAGGAGCTTTTTTAAAAGTTAACTTTGAGGATAAGTTTTAGAGAAATGGTATTTAAAGATAAAGTAGTCGCAGCCTTCCAGAAAATTCAGGACTCCATTTGCCAAGGTTTGGAACAAACTGATGGTAAAGGAAAGTTTGTAGAAGAATTATGGAGCCGCGAAGGTGGTGGTGGTGGCAGAACACGAATTTTGCAAAATGGAAATGTAATCGAAAAAGGGGGCGTCAATTTCTCAGCAGTATATGGCAAATTACCGGAAGCCATCAAGAAGTCTTTTAAGCTGGAGAATGATGATTTCTTTGCCACTGGTGTTTCTATTGTCATGCATCCTAATAATCCCTTCGTGCCTATTATACACATGAATATCCGTTATTTTGAGATGGACGATCAGACCAGATGGTTTGGAGGAGGGATAGACCTGACACCGCACTATGTGATTGATACTGACGCCCGATTTTTTCATCACCTGCTAAAACAAACTTGTGATGAATTTGATGCTTCTTTTTATCCTAAGTTTAAAGCGCATGCTGATGATTATTTTTTCATTAAGCATAGAGAAGAGACCAGGGGAGTTGGCGGTATTTTTTATGATAAGTTAAAACCAGAAAATACAGGATTAGATTTTGACCGATTATTAGATTTTTCAGTCGCAGTTGGAAATACCTTTCTGCCTGCCTATACGGAGCTCATTGATAGAAATCGGGATACTGATTTTACTGCCGAAGAACAAGAATGGCAATATTTAAGAAGATCCCGTTATGCGGAGTTTAATTTAGTGTACGATGCAGGCACTAAATTTGGCCTGGAAACTAACGGGAGGATAGAATCGATCCTAATGAGCTTACCTCCAATGGCCAAATGGGTATATAATTATCAACCAATACCGGAGAGCCCTGAAGCGGATACCTTAAGTAAGTTAAAAAAAGGCATTGAATGGGCTTAACCGCCCTTTTTAGGCCTAAAATATATACGATAAATTTTTTCCACAATGCGCCTTTATGGCGCATTTTTTATTAAATTCGCAAGGTTATAAGAATACCACGTTTAAATCGTTCTTAGGGAACATTACTATTTATGGCAGAAGATTTAGAAAATCAAGAAAACGACAAAATAATAAAAATCAATATTGACGAGCAGATGAAATCCGCTTACATCGATTATTCGATGTCGGTTATTGTATCAAGGGCTTTACCTGATGTTCGTGATGGATTAAAACCAGTTCACCGCCGTGTTTTATACGGCATGTTGGATCTGGGACTTGCAAATAACAAACCTTATAAAAAATCTGCCCGTATTGTTGGGGAGGTATTAGGTAAGTATCACCCACATGGTGATGCCTCAGTTTATAACACCATGGTAAGGATGGCTCAGGAATGGAGCTTAAGGTACTTAATGGTGGAAGGTCAGGGTAACTTTGGATCGATTGATGGTGACTCTCCGGCAGCAATGCGTTATACGGAAGCTCGTTTCCAAAAGATCGCAGAGGATATGCTTGCTGATATCAATAAAGATACAGTAGATTTCCAACTTAACTTTGATGATTCCCTGCAAGAGCCAACGGTTCTTCCAGCTAAAGTTCCAAACTTACTGATCAATGGTTCTTCCGGTATTGCGGTTGGTATGGCGACTAATATGCCTCCACACAACATTACTGAGGTAATCAATGGAACTATTGCCTATATTGAAAATAAAGAAATCACCATAGCTGAATTAATGAAGCACATAAAGGCACCTGATTTTCCTACAGGAGCAATTATTTATGGGTATACAGGAGTTCAGGAAGCTTTCGAAACTGGTAGAGGCCGTATTGTAATGCGCGCTAAAGCAGAGATTGAAACGCATAAAGATCGTGAAACGATTATCGTTACAGAGATTCCTTATCAGGTCAATAAAGCGATGATGATTGAACGTACCGCTGAACTGGTAGGTGAGAAAAAAATCGATGGTATTTCCAACATTAAAGATGAATCCAACAAAGATGGTATCCGTATCGTTTATGAAATTAAGCGTGATGCGAATGCTTCAATTGTTTTAAATAACCTATTTAAACAGACTGCTTTACAGACTTCATTTAGTGTAAATAATATTGCACTTGTGAATGGTAGACCGCAAATGTTGAATGTGAAGGATTTGATTCGTCATTTCGTTGACCACAGGCATGATGTTGTGGTTAGAAGAACGAAATTTGAATTGGCGGAAGCTAAGAAAAGAGCGCATATTCTAGAAGGTTTATTGATTGCTTTAGATCATATTGAAGAAGTAATTAAATTAATTCGTGCTTCTAATACGCCGGAAGAAGCAAGGGTAGGATTAATGGAGAAATTCGGTTTGAGTGACATTCAAGCCAGAGCAATTCTTGACATGACCTTGCGTAGATTAACTGGTCTGGAACGCGATAAAATCAAAGAAGAATTCGAGGAATTAATGAAAACTATTGAATACTTACAATCTATTCTGGATTCAGAAGATTTACGTATGCAGATCATTAAGGACGAGTTAACTGAAATGATGGAAAAATACGGTGATGAGCGTAGAACTCAGATCGTACATTCTGCGGAAGACATGAGCATGGAAGATTTCATCGAAGATGAAGACGTAGTGATCACAATTTCACATGAAGGTTATATCAAACGTACACCTGCAACTGAGTACCGTACTCAAGGTAGAGGTGGTAAAGGTTCTAAAGGAAGTGATTCAAGAAATGAAGATTTTATTGAGCATTTATTGGTAGCCTCGAACCATAACTACATGTTGTTCTTTACAGAATCAGGACGTTGTTTCTGGTTAAGAGTTTATGAAATTCCTGAGGGATCGAGACTAAGTAAAGGTAGAGCGATTCAGAACATTATCAATATTCCTAAAGAGGAAAAAATCAAAGCATACATTAAGGTAAAGAATTTGAAGGACCAGGAATATCTGGAAAACAATTACATTATCATGTGTACTAAAAAGGGAACGATTAAGAAAACCTCTTTAGAAGCATATTCAAGACCACGTGTAAATGGTATCAATGCGATTAACATCAACGAAGGTGACCAACTTTTAGAAGCAAGTTTAACTACAGGAAAAAGCGAAATTGTAATGGCTTTACGTTCTGGAAGAGCAATTCGTTTCAACGAAGAGAAAGTTAGACCGATGGGTAGAACTGCAACCGGAGTAAGAGGTGTAACACTTGCGCACGATCAGGATGAAGTTGTTGGCATGATTGCTGTTGATGATCCAGGTGTTACTATTTTGGTAGTTTCAGAAAAAGGATACGGTAAACGTACTGATATTGAAGATTACCGTGTAACGAATAGAGGTGGTAAAGGTGTTAAAACCATTAGTGTAACTGAGAAAACAGGTGCATTAGTAGCCATTAAAAACGTAACCGATGCGGATGATTTAATGATCATTAACAAATCAGGTATTGTCATCAGAATTGTGGTCAGCGAACTTAGGGTAATGGGAAGAGCAACACAGGGTGTTCGCCTAATCAACCTTAAAGGAAATGATGAGATTGCTTCAGTGGCTAAGATTGAGCATGAAGATGAGGAAATTGAAGCGGAAGAGGGTGTAGAAGGAGCTGTTGTGGTAAATGACGTAATTGCTACTGAAGACGCTTTAGAATCAGATGAAATCATCGAAGATGAGGACGAAGAGGAAGAAGAAGAGGCTGAGGATGATGATACCGAAGAAGAAGAAAATTAAATTTTTGACCCATAAATTAACAAGATGAAAAAAGTACTTTTTAGTATGTTACTTGTAGGTGCTGCCACCTATGCAAATGCGCAAAAAAGTGAAGTAAACGAAGCGAAGAAAATCTGGGGGATGTTATTAATTCCTAAGACAGAAACTTTAGCTGAAAACTTGAAAACTCTAAATGGAGGTTTAGCCCATACTGATAAAGCGATTGCTAATGAGAAATCTAAAACAATGCCGGAAGCTTGGTCTTACAGAGCCTTATTTGCATCTAGAATTGCATTAGTAGATTCATTAGACCTAAACAATGCTAAAGCAAATCAGAAGATTGCTGAAGAGGCAATTGTTCAGGCAAAAACTTTAGATACTAAAGGTGACGAGAAAAGCAATATCGAACAAGCAGAAATGAATGTAGATAATGCAATGAGAAATCGTGCTATTTTTGCTTATAACAAAAAGGATTTCGCGGGTGCACTAGCGGCCTTTAATGAAGTAACGGCTAAAAATCCAACAGATACTTCTATGTATGTAAACGCAGGTGTAACTGCGAAAGCAATAGAAAATTATCCAGAGGTCGTTAAGAATTTTAAGAAAGCAATTGACCTGGGGTATAAAGATTCAAAAGTTCTTTATTCTGAAATCGTAGGTGTTACTTTTGACAAGTTGAAAGATACAGTAGGTGGCTTAGCTTTGTTAAAAGAAGCGAGCAGCAAATTCCCTGATGATTCTTATTTCATCGGCTTGGAGACTGATCTTTATATCAAATCTGGTAATATTGCTAAATCTCAGGAAATGTTGAATAAATTGGCAGCAAAAGATCCAAAAAATGCGATTTATCAGTATTTATTAGGAGACACTTATTACAAACAAGCTTTAGCACTACAAACGGAAAGAAATAAAATCGATCCTAAGAAAACTAAAGAGTTTAATGCAGTGAGTGCTAAAATGATTGCGCTAATTGATCAGTCGACGCCTTATTATAAAGCAGCTTTAGAATTAGATCCTAAAAATGAAAATGCTTTAGAAAACTTAAAAGTGATTTATTTATTTAAGGATGACAAGGTAAACTATGAGGCAACCAAGAAAAAACTGGATGCTCTAAAAGCTACAAAACCTTAATCGTAAGTAATAATTCAAAGTAAAAAGGAGGGGTAATTTTTATCCCTCCTTTTTTTTTATAAGTTTGTAGCTAGAACACACCCTGGTATGAAAAAGATCTATATATTTAATGCTGCTTTCCTGGTTTTATTGAGTGCTGACACTGCTTTTTCGCAACAAAGTCAATTGCAAATTGCTAGAAATAGCGTGGGGAAACTCCAAATGGCTATTGAGGCTAAACAGGATGAAAAAAAACAGTTAAGTATACTAGGAGAGGGGGTTAAGGCTGCTGAGGCTGCTCAGAATGATAAGAAGACAAAAAAGTGGCCTGAAACCTGGGCAATTAAAGCTTATTTGAGTGCGTATGTTTCCTTAATTGACAGCGATGTCAGTAATTCTGATCGCTATTATAATTTAGCAAATGAGGCGATTGATTCAGCAAAAAGATTGGATAAATTTCAAGCAAATTCACAGTTAATCTCAGCTGCAGTATACAATGTGAATATAAAAAAGCAAGAAAAAGGGAATACTGCTTTTGCTAGTAATGATTTCAATACTGCTTTTGAATTATTAAAAGAAGTGAGTGATTTCTTTCCAAAAGACACTACATTGGCAATCAATACGGCATTAGCTGCTCAGAATATGCAATCCTTAGATAAGGCATTGATCTATTATAAGAGAGCCAAAGATAATGGAATTAAAAATCCTGTTGTTTATCAAAAGCTCAGCGGAATTTACTCCTCTAAATTTGAACATGAATTGGCTTTGAAATCGCTGGAGGAAGGATTAAAAATGAATCCTTACAATGTGTACCTGACGAATGATTACATCAATTTGTTGTTAGATACGGAGAAGTATGATGATGCCATTCGCGTAATCGAAACTACCTTAAAAACGGAAACTAAAAACAAGTTGTTGTATTTTCTTTACGGATATCTACATCAAAATAAATCAAGTAACAACACGGCGATATTAGCTTATAATAAAGCGCTGAGTATTGATGAAAATTATTTTGACGCGCTTCATCAATTGGGAATTGCTTACATAAATGCTGCGAATGAATCGTTGAAGAAGAAGAACAGCGAAGGTCCTTCATTTACATCTTATATCAACCGAGCTGAAGTTGCTTTACTACAGGCTCATGAGATCAATCAGAACGACAAATCTACAGTTCAATTATTGATTGATATTTATACCAGAAAAAACAGACTCGATAAAGTTCAAGAGCTGAAAGGAAAGCTGGAAGAGTTCTAGAGAAAAAAACTAAATATTTTATTATGTACCATACAAATGCTTACTAAGTAGGCTATTTGCATAATACTACTTAACATAATATTAATTATAAGACTCATAAATAAGGAAGGTTTTAAAGAGGGCTTTGGTGCTGTCTATTGTACCATTATGCTGTGCCAAGTAATTAACTATTTCCTAGCTGTGGAGGATTGTATTGACGTATTGCTCTAACAATTGCTGTCGAATTATCGTTGAATTTACAGCCGGACTTTTTTGTCATTCATTTGATTTAAAGCAACTTAATGCGTATTCAACCTATACTACGCGGGTTGTTTTTGATGCGGTCCAGGCTCAAATTCTATAAATCAAGTTTTTTTGCTAAAAGCGGTTCTTATTACAATTTTCAATTGAAAAATTTCTTGTATGAATCTAATATAGAGAAAAACGTTCGTGTTTCTTGCAATTAGATTATCAGAAAAAAATTATTATTAGATATGGAGCAATATATCTTAATACTGTGGTATGATTTTGTTATTTTGCATAAAGCAGTTGTTAATGGCACAATTGATGATTGTAAATCTATTTTTACGCTATGTTCAATCGTCCAGTCAGAAGTATCCAGGATTTTTTATTAAGCACTTATTTTGCTGATGGTCTTAGAATTACTATTGGTGTACTCTGTCCTTCTCTTATTCTTGCGCAATTTGGTCTGCTTCAATATGGAATGACCTTATCCTTAGGCGCTTTGTGTGTCAGTGTTGTTGATACTCCAGGTCCAATCGTTCACAGGCGGAATGCGATGTTGATTACTACTGGTTTGATTACCATCATTTCAATTGTTGTTGGTTTAACCAATAGTAACGTGTATTTCATTGGGGCTCTGCTTTTTATCTGTAGTTTCATTTTTTCGATGCTTTTTCTTTATGGTTTAAGGTCAGCCGCAATTGGCACCGCTGCCCTACTCATTATGGTGTTAAGTATTGACGATATTAGACCTTGGAAAGAAGTATTGGTATTTGCATTGCTCATATTTATAGGTAGTATTTGGTACACCTTATTGAGCTATTTTGTCTACAGAATTAGACCTTTCCGCTTGGTTCAACAAACATTAAGTGATTCTATCCATGAGATTTCGGAGTTTTTAAGAGCGAAAGCGCGATTTTATCATCAAAATACGGATTATAATGAGAATTATGCAAAGCTCCTTCAGCTGCAGGTACTTGTGCATGAAAAACAGGATGCAGTTCGGGAGGTTTTGTTTAAAACAAGGGAAATCATTAGGGAATCCACCCCAGAAGGACGTTTTCTTTTACTCGTCTTTGTGGACATGGTGGATCTTTTTGAACAAGTGATGTCCACTTATTATAATTATGAGCAGCTTCACGATCAATTTGATGAATCTGGTATTTTAGCACACTATGAATCTGTGATTATAAAAATAGCAGATGAATTAGATGAGATTGCATTTGCCTTAAAAAGCGGTGGAGTTCCTAAGTTGCCAACTTCTTTAATCGAGGATGTAGAGACGCTTAGAAATGAAATTACTACCCTCGAAATCAATAACAAGGATGGAAAATACAATACTTTAGGAATTATTGCGCTTAAAAACATTGAGGTAAATATTGAGAATATACTCTCCAGAGTAAAAACGATCAATGGTTATTTTAATAAAAAGGAGAAAAAGAATCTGAAACCCAGAGAAATTGATGTAGAGCGTTTTATCACGAGACAATCTATTGATTTAAAATTGTTGTTTGAAAACTTAACTTTTACCTCATCTACTTTCAGGCACTCTTTAAGGGTGGCGATAGTCATGTTGATTGGATTTGTGGTCGCTAGATTATTGAATTTCTCCCATAGTTACTGGATTTTATTGACCATTCTGGTCATTTCGAAACCAGGTTTCAGTCTTACAAAAAAACGAAATTATGAGCGTTTAATAGGTACCGTTATCGGTGCTTTTATTGGAATGGGAATCTTGGTTTATGTACATGATAAACATACTTTATTTGTCATCCTGCTTTTCTGTATGATTGGTTGCTATAGCTTTCAGCGTAAAAATTATGTGGTTAGTGTTTTATTTATGACCCCCTATATCTTGGTGCTTTTTGATTTCCTTGGAATGGGTGGACTGTCTGTTGCACGTGAACGCATATATGATACCTTGATTGGCTCTGGGATTGCCTTGTTGGCAAGTTATTCGTTATTTCCGAACTGGGAGCATCAGAAGCTTAAAGAAGCCATGTTAGCCACGCTAAAGGCAAATATGAATTACTTTGAACAAGTTACCTTCTTGTACACTGATGACGCACATAATATGACAAATTATAAGGTTGCCAGGAAAGAAGTTTATGTAACGACGGCTAATCTTGCCTCCCTGTTTCAGCGCATGTTTTCGGAGCCTAAAAGTAAGCAATTACGCATGAAGGAACTTCATCAGTTTACTGCTTTAAATCATTTGTTATCCTCTTACATTGCCACACTTTCCTTGTACAATAAAGAGCATTCTTTTAAAATTTCTAGTTTTGATGACCTGAAGCCTGTAGTAAATAACACCACCTATTTGATGAATTTATCTATCGAGGTATTGAATAGTCATAGTACTGCATTGAGTAACGTACCTTTGATCAGGCAGCCGGTAAAGCCTGAAAAATCGGATGAAGATAGCAATGATGCTATTATCCATGAGCAATTTGATTTGATCCAAAAGGTCGCATATGATATTTTCAAGCTCTGCGAAAAAATTAAAATATAAAACTTTAGCTGGTTTAGTACTGTTGTAGAGGTATTAAATTTAAATTATGGAAAAAATATATACAGCATCTGTTACGGCAAAAGGTGGCCGCGATGGGCATATCAAATCAAGCGATGGAACGATAGAATTTGACGTTAGAAAGCCAAGGGAAATGGGTGGACAAGGTGGTGCCACAAATCCTGAGCAACTATTTGCTGCTGCTTGGGGGCCTTGTTATTTGGGCGCTTTAGGAGCTGTAGCAGCTCATGATGGTGTAGATGTTTCTGAAGCTAGCGTGGAAGTTCATGTCTCTTTTAATAAGGACGATAACGCTTTTGTTCTGTCTGCAGACCTAGATGTACACATTCCTGGTATTACTACAGAGGAAGCACAAAAATTAGCAGATAAAGCAAATCGTGCCTGCCCATATTCAAAAGCAACCAGAGGGAATATTGAAACTCGTGTAACTGCGATATAATTCATACTTAATAGCTAAAAGATCCTGAAATTTGCTTTCAGGATCTTTTTATTTTTTGGCTATTTCTCATCGGCTATTTTTTCAAAATGTAATGCTGTAGCTCCCCTCCTTTTTTACCAAATTATTTGGCAACCCATTTTATTTGAGATCTGAGCCAGATTTTAACCCTGATTATTGCAATCTTTTTAGGAGCAGTTTAAGTTAAATCTGGTACAATCTTTTGGAATAATTTTGTTTATTCAAAAAGTTACGCTATAATTGACTACTAAATCCATAGGCTTTATTTAAGTTAGTCAGTTTAACGTTATAAAGTCCTTATATTTTAGACCTAAAGACTGGCCATCATCAATTGGATGGCGTATAAACCAGATAAAATTATAGCACAGACTAGCAATGAGTATACAAGATAAAGAAATTGCCTTATCCCTGAACCAGGGGCCTTCCCAGGAAAAAAAATGGAAGCGTATTGCCTATCTATGTTTACTCATTTTAGCCGCATTATTTATGGGTTATGCGCTGGCCTCTTACCTGAATTATGAATCTGTGTTGGCTTTTGGCAAGGAAGTTTATGGTCAAGTGGATGAGAAGTTTTTATGGATGCTAGCCGTAGGTTTTCTTGCACAAATGGTAGATGGAGCCTTGGGAATGGGCTATGGTGTGGTGTCTACTACCTTATTGTTATCGGGCGGTATGAATCCAGCTGTAATTTCGGGCAGTATCCATACCGCTGAAATGTTTTCAAGTGGTGCTTCCGGCTTTAGTCACTATCGGTTTGGGAACGTCAACAAAAAACTGTTTAAAACCTTATTGATACCTGGCGTATTGGGTGCAATTGTGGGGGCGCTTTTATTGGGATATGCTGGAGAAGCTTTTTCTGAATACATCCGACCAGTGATTTCTGTTTACACTTTAGCATTGGGTATAAAAATTTTAACCAATGCCTTTAAGGAAAAACCGAAACCTCAGAAAGTGAAGCGTGCAGGTTGGCTTGCAGGTGCTGGAGGATTTCTCGATTCCTTTGGTGGTGGTGGATGGGGACCCTTGGTGACATCCACCTTAATTTCTAAGGGGCGCACGCCAAAGTATGTGATTGGCTCGGTTAGTTTAACCGAATTTTTTGTGACCATGGCTAGTGCCGTGACCTTTTTCTTCATTTTAGGCGTTAGTCATTGGCAATCTATATTAGGTTTGCTAATTGGCGGTGTTGTTGCTGCACCAATTGCTGCAAGGTTGGTGGGAAAACTTCCAATTAAAAAGATGTTTATAGGAGTAGCGGTAATTGTCATACTTTCCAGCCTAAGAATTATATGGAATGCGATTGATAAAGTCGCTTAAAATAGCTTATTGAAACAAATTGCATTTAATCCGGATAATTAAAAGGAATTTGTTTTAAGTTATTACCCGATTATGTATGGCATAATCTTAAATGTAAATAAGCTGACTACTTCATTTTCAAAAGATTAGCTATTTATGAAATAAAAGAATAGATTTGTTTAATATCAAAATGGCAAACGCTCTAAATCTATTTCTGAGGTACTTCAAAAGACCGGCTCTAGACAAAATGATCACGGAGGATGAAGTTAGTTCCACTAACCTTATCAGGTGCATCTCTATTACAGGGTTATTTGTTCCGATTACCTTAATTATTCATCTTTATTTTAGGTACGGTGATTTCAAAGTTGGCCCTGAGGAAACGAGCTGGTTAAACGATTTGTTCTTTGTCAACATGCTCATGGGGCCGTTATGCCTTTTTCTAAGTTTAATCGGGCTCTTTTTGAAGTTTACAAGAAGAGAGTATTCGCTGATGAGTAAATTATTGCCACATTTGGTTTTCTTTGTATTTGCTGGTTGTGGCGCATTGTGCTCTATCTTCGGGCAATCCTTAGACAATGCCATCATCACTTTTATGCTGGCCTGTGTGCTAAATGCGGCGACTATTTTAATCAGGCCATTATATGCTGCCATTTATTTTATACTTATCTATTGTTTTTTCTGCTATGGCGTGACCTTAACTCAGCCCAATCAAAATACGGTGTTGTTCAATGTGATAGATGGACTTTGCGTGATTGCGGTCTCTTTTATAATCTCCTGGGTACTGTGGAACAATAACATGACCCGTTTTAAACAGGATCGTCTGATACAGTCGCAAAAGCAAATATTAGAATATCAATATGAGAAATTGACTATTGCCAACGAGGAACTCGAAGATACCAATGCCAGCAAAGATCAGTTTTTCTCCATATTAGCGCATGATCTCCGTGGGCCGCTCAATTCTGCCCTGGCCTTAACTACGTTTTTGGAAGAGGGTGCATTTGAAGAGGATACAGAAGAGCGTAAGAAAACATATAGTCTCTTGCAAAATAGTTTGGGTAATAGTGCGAAATTACTAGAGAACGTATTATTGTGGTCTACCAATCAGGCAGGAATTCTGAACTTTAAGCCTAAGATTTTGGATGTTCAGGAAACATTGAAATCTAGTATAGATGTGTTAAGGATTGTTGCTGCTCAGAAGAATATTGAGATAATCAATAAAGTGTCAGCCAAAATCATGATTTCAGCGGACATAGATATGATGCATACGGTTTTCAGAAACTTACTCTCAAATGCGATTAAATTCACGCCAAACTTTGGCAGTGTAGAGATACATGCAGAAATTTTAGATAAAGCGGTACGTATATCGGTCATTGACTTTGGCGTTGGTATGAGTAGTAAAACGCTTAACAATCTCTTCCGTATTGAAAAGAAAATGCCAGGTAGAGGAACTAATAATGAAACAGGAACTGGTTTGGGCTTGGTCTTATGTAAAGATTTTATCGAAAAACATGAAGGAAGCATCGTTGTGGAAAGTAAGGAGAATGAAGGCAGTAAATTTATTATAACTTTACCAGGCCGAACCTAAACTTTCAATTGATGACTCCTGCTTTTAAGCAACATTTTTCTCAAGTATTTTCTAAATATCGATGGCTTTTACACCTGTTATTCTGGGTTATATTTTTTAGCGCGATCTATTTGGTTACCAAACATAGTAAACTGCTTAATAATCCAAAATTTCCACATCCATTTCCAATTCTCTCTATCAGTACATTTTGCCTGGTGTTATTTTTGCAATCTTACACCTTTTTACTTTTCATCATTCCGCTACATAAAAAAGAAAAGAAGTATATATTTTGGCTTAGTTTTCCACTTGTGTTTCTAGGTTGGTTTGTCGTTAATGTGGCCGTTATTAAATTGGTGATTAGCTCAATTCCAAGTATGAGTACCAGACCAGAATTTGGCTGGTGGATGTTCATGAATAACAGCTTGTTGGTGTATCTTTTTATGTCTTCGATATTCATTGCCTTCTACTATTTTGTCGACATTTATGAGCGACAAAAAGAAATTCAGCGACTGGAAAGTTTCAAATCGGAAAAGATCGAATTGGAAAGTCGGTTTTTAAAATCGCAAATTAATCCTCATTTCCTTTTCAATACGCTCAATAATATTTATGCCCTTAGCTTAAAAAAATCTAATAGAACACCAATCATTATTGAAAGATTAGAGTCTTTACTTCACTACATGCTGTATGAATGTAAGGAGGACTTAGTAGAACTTGATGACGAGTTTACTTTCACGAATAGCTACATTTCCTTGGAAAAGTTAAGACATAATGAAGATCAATGTACAGTCAGCACTACGATAAAAGGAAATACCGCAGGGCATAAAATTGCCCCCTTGCTACTTATTAATTTCTTAGAAAATGCCTTTAAACATGGAACGAAGACAAGTTTTGGTAAATCCTGGATTAATATGGAAATAGAAGTTCTAAAAAAAGAACTTCACTTTAAATTACAAAATAGTAAGCCCGATACGGCTGTGCACCAGGTTTTTTCTGAGTATCAGGGTGGCATCGGCTTAAAGAACGTCAAAAGGCGGTTGGAAATTCTCTATCCAAGACGTCATAAATTAACAATACACAATGCTCCAGATCATTTTGAAATCTACTTAATCCTTAATTTTTAAACATGAGCAATTTTGTACAACTAGAGATTAACGAACGCAATCGCTGGGTTTATTTTACTAATTATCGTTGGGTAGCGCATCTGGTTTACTGGATTTGGGTCTTGATTGTGAGCACGATCATGCCTGCAAAAGGACCAATCACCCCTTCTTTAGTTTTTAATCATTTTTTTCTGTCGAATATAGTGATTGCGACTTTCTTCTACCTTTATTGCCTGTATTTTATCCCGTATTTTTTCAAAAGGAATAAAAATATGCAATTCTGGATCCTTTTAATCCTTAGTTATTTTGTAATAGTGGCAATTGATATATTTTTCGGTAGAGCTTTTGTTCATTTGACAGACCCTGTAGAAATAGATCGTCATCTAAGTTTTTCGCGTATTTATTTTTCTAAGTTAGTAAGCTATCTATTAAACTTCTTTTTCTTTTCCATTATGCTCTTCTTTATGGAAAAAAAT
Organism: Pedobacter gandavensis; assembly: GCF_014172405.1. Lineage (GTDB taxonomy): Bacteria > Bacteroidota > Bacteroidia > Sphingobacteriales > Sphingobacteriaceae > Pedobacter > Pedobacter gandavensis. The sequence continues at coordinate 743,442 of NZ_WNXC01000001.1, forward strand.
GAAGAAGACAGTACGCTTTTAGAATTGGAAAAAGAAAAAAAAGAAATTGAGCAGGTCAAGCTGGATCTGTTAAAAACCAATATCAATCCAGACTTCTTAATGCGGTCTTTACATCAGTTAAAGGAGTCTGCCAAAATACCCGAAGAAACAACACCTGAAGCAATTCTTACCTTTTCAGATTTATTAAGATATCGTTTGTACAGAGGTCGTCAGCTGTATAGCCCGCTAAAGGAAGAACTTTTTGCTTTTCAGTCTTTTGTACATTTTATAGGTCTGGATCATTTACATCATCAACTTCATATTAAATTCGCTGTTCAAGGACTGGATGATGATAAATATATCGCTCCGCTTTCTTTAGTGAACCTTTTGGAGATTTTTTGTAAAGCAACCAATCCTAATGAGGTTTTGCTGGAAATTATAGTGCTTATTGAATCTGATGAACTGCATCTGGAAATGCAATATGGATCGGATGTTACCGCCCAGCTGTTAACCGATCTGGAGGAATATCAAAGTAATTATAGTCAGCTTTATGGGGATGCTATAAAACTACATGCAGAGCGTGCGGAAAAGGATCATACTTTTTTTGTCCGTTTAACGCTCCCGCTGTTGGAAAAGCAAGTATTAGCGCAATCGGTATAGCAACATCAATAAAAATAAAGGCCTTGCAGAATTAGTTTAAGCAAGGCCTTTATGATTAGGGCTATCTACCCTATTGTATCACTACCTCTTGATTAACGAGCTTCCCAAGCTTGATTTAAAGCGCCAAGAAATGTTTCTGGTGGTTGTGCTCCGGAAACTGCCAGTTTATCATTGAAGACGAAGAATGGGACACCGCGAACACCTATAGTTTCCGCAGTTTTCTCATCATACCTTACCTCATCGGTAAATTGGTCAGTATTTAACATTTCTTTGATCTCTTTTGCATCTAAACCGATAGCAACACCAATCTCTACTAATGCATCATGATCATCGATGTTCTTTCCATCTGTAAAATGCGCCTTAAACATGGCTTCTTCTATGGCATCTCCCAATCCTTTTGTTTTTGCCAATTGAATTAAGCGGTGTGCATCAAAAGAATTGGCAACGATTGCCTGGTCGAAATTAAAGGTAAGGCCTACTTCAGCAGCCGCATTGGCTACGTTTTTATGAGTTTCTGCTGCCCATTCTTTGGACTTGCCATAACGTTCAGCCAAATACTCTTCAGAAGTTTTATCGAGTACTGTTGCCGCATTCGGATCCAGCTCGAAGCTATGCCATTCCACTTCTATTTCTCCCTTATGTTCAAAATCTGCCAATGCAGTTTCAAACTTTCTCTTTCCTATATAGCAAAACGGACACCTTACGTCCGACCAGATATCGACTTTCATATTAATTATGTTCTATTTTATAAACTGTAGTTTGTGTATAAGTTTCTCCCGGTCTCAAAATTGTACTTGGAAAAGAAGGCACATTGATTCCATTTGGATGGTGCTGTGTTTCTACGCAGAAAGCTTCGTAAGGATGGTAAGTTGCCCCCCCTTTTCCTCCTTGTACCGTTAAGTATTTGGCGGTGTATAGGTGCGCAACAGGCTCAGTGGTATAAACAGATAATTTAAGGCCACTTTTTTCTTCTGAAGTTTCTGAAGCCAAGGTAAATTCACCGTATGGTTTATCTAAAACGTACGTTTGATCATATCCTTCTTCCGGATTCCAGTCATGAGCAAATGTTTTTCCTCCTAAAAAGTCATGATTAGTACCTTCTACAGGGATTAACTTCCCGGTTACGACATAATTATCATCTTGTTCCAGGTAATTACTTGCAGGCATCCTGTGGAAGTGCTGATCAATTACGCCAAGATCCGGAGAAAGATTGAAATAACTATGATGTGTTAAATTGATGGCGGTGGCCTCATCTGTAACCGCTTTATAGTCTAGTCTCAACTCATTGTCGTCCGTTAGCTTAAATGTCAGTTGAACAGTCAGGTTGCCTGGGAAATTCTCTTCCCCTGCTGGACTAATATATTGTAAAGTCAGACTTGGATCAATGGTTGGTAAAACTGTCCATACTTTTTTGTCGAAGCCAATATCGCCACCGTGAAGGCAATCTCCACCTTTCGCTTGGGACAATTGGTGGACCTTTCCATCGATCGTGAATCGTCCGTCTTTAATGCGGTTGGCATAGCGTCCAATTACCGCCCCTAGGTAAGGGTAATTGGCCAGGTAATCCTCATTGATATATCCTTCAAAATCATCAAAACCCAGTACGATATCTTGCTTTTCACCCTGTTTATTAGTCACGATGAACTTATTAATGATCGCGCCATAGTTATATATTTTTACATAAGTACCATGCGTATTTGTTAACTCAATTCCGAAGACTTCTTTATCATCAATAAATTTCCCGGTCTTGATTAGCTTTGTTTCCATAAATTGTATATTAGGGCGGTTGTTATTTATAACAATACTATCAATACTTTACTTAAAACAAAAACATTAATTTAAAAAATTACAATGAAAGCGGAATTGACCGAAAAATTCTCAGCGCTATATGGACAAGAACCAAAGGCGAACTACTTTACCCCTGGACGCGTGAATCTGATTGGCGAGCATATTGATTATAACGGTGGATTGGTGATGCCATGTGCGATTACATTAGGAACCTGGTTAAGTATTGCGCCTAACGACGACCAGGTAATTCGCTTTAAAAGTTTGAACTTCCCTGAAGAACAGGAGATTTCATTGCAGGATGCATACACTAAAACCGGTTCTGAATGGTACAATTATCCATTAGGTGTGTTTAATGAAATCCTAAAGAAGCATAAAATTCCTACTGGTTTGGACCTCTTATTTTACGGTAATATACCTATTGGTTCTGGACTTTCCTCTTCAGCATCTATAGAAGTCGCTATGGCTTATGCATTAAATGATTTCTTTGATTTGGGCTATGAGAAAATTGAGATTCCATTGCTGGCACAGAAAGTAGAGAATGAATTCATAGGTGTAAATTGCGGCATAATGGACCAGTTTGCTGTTGCATTTGGAGAAGAACATAAGGCTTTAATGCTGAATTGCGATACTTTAAAGCACAAATCTGTGGATTGTAACCTTGGAGATTACCGTTTGGCGATCATCAATACAAATAAGCCAAGAAAGCTTGCGGAATCAAAATACAATGAAAGAGTTGCGGAATGCCAAGCTGCTTTAGCAGACCTTAACAAAGAAATTAAATTAAATAACTTATGTGAGTTGAATGCAGAGAAATTTGCCTTACATAGCCAATTGATCACAGATGAAACCGTATTAAAAAGAGCGACGCATGTGATCAAAGAAAACGACCGTGTGCACCTTGCTGCGAAAGCACTAAACGATGGTGATTTACAAGAATTTGGTCGTTTAATGTATGCTTCTCACCAGTCATTGAAGGACCTTTATGAGGTTACTGGTAAAGAATTGGATGCTGTTGTGGAGTTTTGTGGTGATTACGAACATGTAATCGGTGCAAGAATGACTGGTGCTGGTTTTGGTGGCTGTGCGATCGCCCTGCTTAAAAAAGGTCAGGAAGAAGATTTTTCTAAGCAACTGACTGATTTTTATGTATCGCGTATTGGGTACCCTGCTTCTATTTATATCAGTGAAATTGGCAATGGTGCTTCTGCAATTTAATCTTATTTTTGCCCCCATAGAATAGAATAATAGTCCTTAATGAAGAAATTAAAAACAGACGAGCTAAACCGTGTAGGTGTAGAAGAGTTTAAAGAACAGGAGAAATTACCGGTTATTGTAGTGTTGGATAACGTGCGAAGTATGCACAATATCGGCTCTGTATTTAGAACAGCAGATGGTTTTGCCATTGAGAAATTATACTTGTGTGGTATCACTGCACAACCTCCCCACCGCGAAATCGAGAAGACCGCATTAGGAGCTACACAATCTGTAGCCTGGGAACATTTTGAAACGACATTGGATGCTGTGGCCAGTTTACGTAAAGATGGATATGAGATCATTGCGATTGAACAGGCATCCGGAAGTACGATGTTGAACACTTTTCAGCCAGATGTACAGAAAAAATACGCTTTGATTTTCGGAAATGAAGTGAATGGTGTGAGTGATGAGGTGATGACACAAATTGATGAATGTATTGAAATTCCTCAATTTGGGACTAAACATTCTTTTAATATTGTAATCTCAGCAGGAATTGTACTCTGGGATTTCTTTGCTAAATTAAGATTATAAATACTTTTATAAGGCTGATTTATGGAAAACCAATTACTTAAAAAACTGCATATAAAACCTGGATACAAAGTGCTCATTGAGAATGCTCCGGAGAATTTAGTAGAACTATTAGGTGATTTTGATGCGATACAGCTCAGCTTTAACCCTGAAAAGGAGTTTGATGCAGTACTTCTATTTGTGGCCAATGGCTATGAATTGGAAGAACATTTGGATAAATTACATAAAAAGCTACAGCAAAACACCTTATTCTGGATTGCTTATCCTAAAAAAAGTTCAGGGATAGCAACTGATTTGAACATGATGGGACCTTGGGATGAATTGAAAACTTATCAATTGACACCTTGCGCCTCTGCCTCTATTTCCGAGGTCTGGACAGGTCTCCGTCTGAAGCCTATTGATTTGGTAAAAGCATCTCCCGTTAGGAATGAAAACATTCAAAAGAATGATTTCTCTAATTACATTGATGTACAGAATAAGCAAGTAAAAGCACCTGAGGATCTTGAATTCGCATTAAAACAATATCCGACAGCCTTGGAGTATTTCTTGTCGCTGGCCTATTCTCATAAAAAAGAATATGTACTTTGGATATTAACTGCGAAACAAGATAAAACCAGGATTGGAAGAATAGAGAAAACGATCCAAATGCTGCTTGCGAAAAAAAAGAATCCAAACGACAAATAATTAAATGGCTACTTATCTTTAGATAAGTAGCCATTTAAAGTTAAATCAGTCTTTTTCCCACAAAATTATTTTGCCCACCAAACCGGAACAGAGGTCAGTATTCCTTGTTGCGGCTGGGGATTTGAAGTAATCTCCTGAGAAGGATAAGGAAAACGCTGAGGGATATATGGCCGGAATGCATTAACAACTACATTTAAAGTTGGGTATCCTGTTCTACGCCAGTCATTATAAGCTTCCAGTGATAAGAAATTAGCCACATACTTTTCTCCAATTAAGCTCTTTAGCGGAGTAGTTGGATCCAGTGTTCCATGTGCAGCGATATAGGTGTTTATATTATCTGTGCTGACGCCCAGGGAAAGCATGTTTTGCCTGATGGCTTCTGCAAATATAGGTTGAGCACTGCCTGAACCAGACTTAATTAATGTGGCTTCAGCTTTAATAAACAAAGCCTCAGCATAGGTTGCCAGGTAAACAGGTGCTGCTGGTCCCACTTGATCTAAGAGCAAATACCCACCGACCTTGGGGCCTACAGTGGCATATATTTTTGGATTCGGATCTGGATCTGTACCACTTTCTCTGCCCAGAAAACCTCCACCAGAACCAGGAAGCGCAAGGATTGGTAACCTTGGGTCGTTGTTTGCCGTTAGTAGGTCGACAAAAGTTTTGTTTAACACCACACCACCAGCACCTGGTAAAGTTCCACGATACCAAGGGTTTTGTGATTTGTCGCCACCTTTATAGCTTACTTTAGCATTTTCACTATTGGCTGAAAATCCATTCTGCAAAGCTGCAAGCGCGAGGTCAGCTTGAGTGGAAGCAGAATATCCTGCTGCTTTACTTAACCGTAGGTAGTATCTGGCTTTGAGCGTGTAAGCAAATTTCTTCCAGGAAGGAAAATCCCCGGAGTAAATCAGGTCATCTGCTTTTGCCGTAATACCAGAAGGTGTCGTATTCAAAATGACAATAGCTTCATCTAAATTTTGTTGAATGAGCTTGTAAATGTCTTCCTGGCTATCATATTTTGGTTTTAATCCATCTAGTGCACGAAAGGCTTCTGAGTAAGGAATATCTCCAAATAAATCTGTACAGACTGCCAAATTATAAGCTAGCATTACTTTTCCAATTGCAGCATAGCTGTTGTTTCCCCCTGCTTCTGCTTTACTTATCATGATTCTTAAGTTATTGAAAATTGCAGGGTAAAGGTCAAAACTCCAGGTATTGTTAACGTCACTAGGGGTAATTCTATAACTGTCAATTTCTGGTGGCGCCTGATTGATTGCCAATTGTTGCGTCCAGTAAGCCGCAACAGAGCCGGGAAAACCGCCAAGAATATTGGTCGTGGTATAAAGTTCAACAGGTGTTAAGATCAGCGCCTCCTGAACATCTAAAGGGTTGTTAGGATCTTTATTGATATCCAAATATTTCTTACATCCAGATGCAGAAACCAGCATTAAAAATGCTACGAATAAATAATTTATCTTTTTCATGATTGATCTGTTTAAAAGGTAACTTTTACTGCAAAATTGAAACTTCTGTTAGATGGCGTTACAAAGTTGGTAAAGCCACCTCCATTTCCTGTTCCATACAAACTCACTTCAGGATCTGAGCCTGTATAGTGTGGTGTATAGAACCAGAGGTTCCTACCTGTTGCAGATACACTTAATCCTCTAAAGGGCATTTTCTTCAATAAATCTGCTGGAAAAGTATAAGCCAGCGTTACCTGTCTTAGTTTAACATAAGTTCCATCTTCTACTCCATTTTCATCGACTGCTGAAAAGTTTTCCTGATAGTACTTTTGATCTAATGTAATCTGTTTGGTGTTCGGTGAACCATCTTCAGTTACCCCTTCAATAACTTTAGTTGCAGTTCTGTCTTGGGTAACTTTAGTAACCCCATAAAAATTGAGGTAAAAATTATCAAGATTGTATACATCTCCACCCTTTTTCATGTCAAGTACAGCAGAAAGGCTAATGCCTTTATAGGTGAAGGTTGTGGTTAGACCTGCATTCCATTTTGGGGCGGTATTTCCAATTGCCCCAAGTGTTTCATCTATGATAGGGTAACCTTGATCATCAATGACTAACTTTCCGGCATCATTGCGAAGGTACCTTGAACCAAAAATAACGGCATAAGGTTGATTTTTATAAGCAAAAACACCCGGGCTCACAAAGCCTGCAAACTGAATGTTGTCAAGACCTTGTCCGATATCAGTTACCTTATTTTTAATCTTGGCAAAATTCAGGCTAATATCCCAGGTGATGTCCTTTGTTTTGATGGGAGTACCACCTAGTACAAGTTCAATTCCACGATTATACATGCTTGCCGCATTAATAACAGCTGCATTAAAACCACTTGATGGGGTGATTGGCGTTGTACTAATCAGATCCTGGCTTAGTTTATTAAAATAAGTTGCTTCAAGATTCAATCTGTTTTTGAGGAATTTAAATTCAAGCCCGGTTTCAAACTCCTTTAAGCCTTCATTCTTCAAGTTCTTGTCACCATAGGTATTGGTTAATAAGAACCCATTCAGATTGTCATAAGGGAATTCTATATTTCCAATAACCGGTTTTATATATGGGGTACCTATACTATAAGGTGCTACATTATCATTTCCTACATAAGAATAAGAAATGCGGAATTTACCGAAATTCATAATCGGATTTTTACTCATTCCCAATGCTTCTGTGAAGATAAATCCGGCAGATGCTGAACCATAAGGATAATACTGTTTACTGCTGCTAAGTACAGAAGTTCCATCATATCTTCCTGTTAATGACAAAGATAGCATTCTCTTGTATTCACCTGTCATCTGTACATACACACCTACTTTTCTATAATTGCTTTCCGTAATTGTGGAGATTTGGGTGGACGCATTGGCGATATTATAGAAGTCTTTAGCTGATAAACCTATCCCCTTGTCAAAGATTGTTTTCTGATTAGAAGCCAGGATATTATTACCGATCAAAATACTTCCAAAGAAATCATCACCGAAGCTCTTCTTTGCTTCTACAATCAAATCATGATTGTATTGTCTGAAGTTAATCTCTCTATTGTACATTTTACCGTTATCAGATTCTCCACCCACAATTCCGGGAGCTTCATGGTAATGCGTGTCATCATTAAAAATATCTGCGCCTAACCGCTCTGTGATCGTTAGCCATGGAGTTGGATTATAAGTAACTGTAAAAACTGGCAAAAATCTGTTTACTTGGGAGGAAAATTGTACATTATCCACTAACCAGTAAGGATTATTTCTTGCGGCACGATATACCCTTTGTGTTCCATCCGGATAAGTAGTAGGGAGTGGGTTCCAGGATATGGGAGCAGCATAAACTGTCCAAAATGGACTTGCAAGGCTATTTCCTTCAGGTAAACGATCATTAGCAGTATTCACATAATTTAGTTGTCCAATTACGTTTATCTTATCCGTAATATTATTTGAAAACTTAGTAAAGAAAGAGTGACGGCCAAAATCAGTTCCCGGCATTGTTCCTTTGGTTTTCAAGTAAGAGTATGAAACGAGGTAGGTTGACTTATCACTTGCACCGCTTACCGCAACGGTGTTATCGGTTGTAAATCCAGTTCTGAAAAATTCCTTCCTGGGATCGTGTTTTTGCACCGGAGCCCCATTGACTATCAACCCATCAATAGGTGGTCCCCAAGAACCTGAACCCAATTCTCCATTATTTCCATCTACATACACTCCATTGCTACCTTGAGCATACTTATCCTGAAATTCGGGAAATATTGGATGGTCTACCGTAATTCCTGAAGAGACAGAAACTGAAGGTTTCCCCTTACCTGTTTTTGTGGTAATCATAACCACACCTCTTGCTGCAGCGGATCCATACAGTGCGCTAGCTGCCGCGCCTTTTAGTACAGTCACGCTTTCTACAATATTTGGATCAATATCAATGGCTCTATTGGCTGTCCCTCCCGCACTTAATGCGCCATCTGGATTCCCAGCTTCCGTGTTATTAATAGGTACGCCGTCCACAACAAAGAGCGCACCGTTTTCCCCGGTTAAAGAGGTATTTCCACGGATTACAATTTTCGAAGAACTACCAGCGGCACCACTGGAGTTCGTGATTTGAACTCCGGCGACCTTACCAGCCAATGCATTCACCAAATTATTTTCCTTTGCAGCGACTAAAGCATTACCACTTACTTCCTGTGTTGAATAAGTTAAGGTTCGTTTATCTCGCTTTATACCGAGTGCGGTAACTACAATTTCATTTAAGCTAGTTTCTTCATCTGATAAAGAAACATCGATCTGATTATTACTTCCAATTGTTTTCGTCTGGGTTTTAAAACCGAGATAAGAAAATTCCAAACTCAGGTTGGTTCCAGTTACTTGGATGCTGTACTTACCTGAAGAATTTGTTAAGGTGGCTGTCTTTTGACCCACGACCCGTATGGATACTCCAGGGAGAGGTTTTTGGTCACTTGCAGCGATCACAGTTCCCGTAATCGTACGGGTTTGTGCCCATGCGGCTATGCTAAATAGCGATAGAAGCATTAAAAATGGTAGTGATTTTTTCATAGTCCATTTAGAATTAGTTTCTTACTTAAATTTAAGCAACAAACTACCTATCTGAATTATCTTGTCTCTTTTTTATTACAATTTCAAAAAAAAGGATTAAACATGTATATTGGGCGCTTTTTTTAACAATTAAGCCTGATAAAGGACTCGTATTGAGCATATAAATTCAGATTTACCACCTGTCCTAAGGAAGAGAAAGACAACAAAGGATCATATTAGAAAAGTTCTCTTGATTTTGTCAGCGCTTGTTCTTTCTTTGAAATTCTGCTGTGATCGCGTTTTGGATAATTTCTATATAAAAAATAATTCTCAAAAAAAAGCAGCTATCAACCCGTAGGTAATAGCTGCTTTAAGATAGCTGGTGGAATAATTTCCACTAAGTGTAATTTTTATTAATTAGGCATAAGGAATACCGTCTTTTGAAGCGAGTCGACTGTGTCCCATCAAGTATTCATCAACTTTACGGGCGGCCTCTCTTCCTTCAGAAATGGCCCAAACTACCAGTGATTGTCCGCGGCGCATATCTCCTGCTGCAAAGATCTTTGCAATATTCGTTTGATATTTACCTTCTTCGGCTTTCACATTACCTCTATTGTCCAGCTCTACTCCTAACTTTTCAATTAAGCCTTCTTTTTGAGGATGTAAGAAACCCATGGCCAATAAAACCAGCTGACAAGGTAAATCTCTTTCCGTGCCTGGTTTCTCCTTGAAGTTCAAAGGTCTGCCGCTAGGATCAATTTCCCATTCTACGTCTACTACTTTTAGGGCTTTCAGATTACCGTTCTCATCTTTGATAAATTCCTTCGTATTTACTCCCCAAGCTCTCTCGCAACCTTCTTCATGCGAAGAAGTCACTTTAAGCAACATTGGGAATGTTGGCCAAGGCATGTTCGCGGTACGTTGTGACGCAGGCATTGGCATAATCTCAAACTGCATTACGGATTTAGCGCCCTGACGGTTAGATGTTCCGATACAATCAGATCCGGTATCACCACCACCAATCACGATTACATCCTTACCGTTAGCCAGGATAGCCTCCTCTTCGAAGCTAATATTTTTAACACGCTTGTTTTGTTGTTTCAAGAAATCCATGGCATAATGAACACCTTTTGCCTCGCGACCAGTGATATTCAAATCTCTTGGGATGGTAGAACCACCTGCCAAAACGATGCTTTGGAACTCTCTAAGTAAAGTATTCAACTCTACATTTTCACCTACATTGGAATTACATTTAAAAACAATACCTTCTTTTTCCATCAGGTTGATACGTCTTGTAACGACATCTTTCTGAAGTTTAAAGTCAGGAATACCATAGTTCAACAAACCTCCCGGGGTATCATCACGTTCGTACACTACCACCTCATGACCGGCTCTGTTCAATTGTGCTGCTGCCGCAAGTCCAGCCGGACCTGATCCAATCACTGCAACCTTCTTACCGGTACGGATCAATGGCTCTTCCGCTTTGATATAGCCTTTGTTGAAGGCAATTTCAATAATATGTTTCTCAATCTCTTCAATAGATACCGGAGATTTGTTGATGCCAAGTACACATGCAGACTCGCATGGTGCCGGACAAATTCTTCCGGTGAATTCTGGAAAGTTATTGGTGCTCAACAGTATAGTTGATGCCAATTGCCAATCTCCTTTATATACCGCGTCATTGAATTCTGGAATCACATTTCCCAGCGGGCATCCCGACTGGCAAAATGGAACGCCACAATCCATACACCTTGCGGCTTCACGGTTTACTTGCTCTAATTCAAAATTCTCTACAAATTCATTATAATGCTTTAAACGTTCTTTAGCATCTTCTTTTATAGGAGCAGTTCTTTCATACTCTAAAAATCCAGTTACTTTTCCCATGGTTAAGCTATATTTAGTTTAGTGGTTGTCGTCATTTTGTGTTTCAATTTACGGTGGCTCTTGTTTGGTCTATACTTAAACACTTACTGCAGCTCTTTTCATCATTACTGCTTTGTATTCTTTAGGGAATACCTTGATGAAATGTGCGGATTGAGTTGCCCAGTCGCTTAAGATAAACTTAGCTAAACTACTATCCGTAAGTTGGATGTGCTTTTTCAATAATACATTGATGCGCAATTCATCCTGTTCGTCTAGTGGATCAAGGTCTACCATTTCCTTGTTGCATTTATTGGTAAACTCTTGTTTCGTATCATAGATCCAGGCTACACCACCGCTCATTCCAGCGGCAAAGTTGCTACCTGTATCACCGATTACCAAGACCTCACCACCAGTCATGTATTCACAACCATGGTCACCTAAACCTTCTACTACAGCTGTAGCACCAGAGTTTCTTACCGCAAACCTTTCACCGGCCTGACCTCTTACATATAACTCACCGGAAGTCGCACCATAAAGGGCTACGTTACCAATGATGATATTTTGCTCAGGTACATAGCTGATCGTACTAAAAGGATAGATCGATAACCTTGCACCAGAAAGACCTTTACCTACGTAATCATTTGCTTCACCTTCCAACTGCAAGGAAATTCCTCTTGCTGCGAATGCACCAAAACTTTGTCCGGCAGAACCTTTGAACTTGAAGTTGATCGTATCGGCAGGTAAGCCTTGTGATTTATAGATTTTAGAAACCTCATTGGAAAGCATCGTACCTAAGGCACGATTGGTATTTTTAACCTCAAACTCTCTATAAATAGGTTCTTTATTTAATAAGGCAGGCGCAGCAGCTTTGATCAATTGGTGATCTAAAATATCCGCCAAGCCATGGTCTTGTGTTTCTGTTTGGAACAAGCTCAAGCCATTGTCTGGTGCTTTATATAAAATTGCAGAAAGATCCAGGTCTTTTAATTTCCAGTCGCTAGGATCAATTGGACGTAAGCTTAAGGCATCTGCCTGACCTACCATCTCTTCCACAGTTCTGAAACCAAGTTCTGCCATGGTCTCTCTCAACTCTTCCGCCAGGAATTTGAATAAGTTCACGACGTGATCTGCTTCACCGGTAAACAACTTTCTCAAGTTAGGATCCTGTGTAGCCACACCAACCGGACAAGTATTTAAATGACACTTCCTCATCATGATACAACCAGAGGTAACTAGAGCAGCAGTTGCTACACCCCATTCTTCAGCACCTAAAAGCGCTGCAATGGCGATATCTTTCCCTGTTTTCAATTGACCATCTGTCTGTAATACGACCCTGCTGCGCAGGCGGTTTTTAACCAAAGTCTGGTGTGCTTCTGCTAAACCAAGTTCCCAAGGTAAGCCTGCATGTTGGATGGAAGTTAAAGGAGAAGCGCCGGTACCACCGTCAAATCCAGAAACCAGGATCACATCAGCATGTGCTTTGGCTACACCGGCAGCAATCGTACCTACACCCGCTTTAGAAACCAGTTTCACATTGATTCGAGCTTCACGGTTTGCATTTTTCAAGTCAAAGATCAGCTGTGCTAAATCTTCAATAGAATAAATATCATGGTGTGGTGGCGGCGATATCAGACCTACACCAGGTGTTGCGTGACGAACTTTTGCAATCCAGTCGTCTACTTTATCACCAGGTAATTGTCCACCTTCACCAGGTTTTGCACCTTGTGCCATTTTAATTTGTAACTCATCTGCATTGCTCAGGTAATAACTCGTTACGCCGAAACGTGCAGAAGCAATCTGTTTTATTGCAGAGCGCATAGAATCACCGTTAGGTAAAGTCTCATAGCGCAATTCATCTTCACCACCTTCTCCGGTATTACTTTTTCCACCAATGCGGTTCATTGCAATGGCCAAAGTGGAGTGTGCTTCATGAGAGATCGAACCGAAAGACATTGCACCAGTTGCAAAACGTTTCAATATTTCCTCAATTGGCTCTACTTCTGATAAAGGTACTGCGGGGCGTTTGTAGTTAAATTCAAACAATCCGCGGATGGTAAACGCTTGATGCGTTTGCTCATTTACCAGCTTAGAATATTGTTTGTATACATTGTAATCGTTCTTTCTGGTTGCGTTTTGTAACAAGTGAATCGTTTGAGGATTGAACAAATGTTGCTCTCCTTTACGTTTCCATTTGTAATTACCACCTGTAGGCAAAATCATATCCGGACGCGTTGCCGAACCGAAAATCCTGTTGTGTTTGATCAAAGTTTCTCTGGCGATCTCATCCAATCCTAAACCACCGATTCTGGAAACCGCACCGGTAAAGTAATTGTCGACTACCTGCTTATTTAAACCAAGAATCTCAAAGATCTGCGCGCCATGGTAAGATTGCAATGTCGAAATTCCCATTTTAGAGAAAATCTTCAACAATCCATTGTTTACAGCATATATATAGTTCTGGATCAATTTTGCAGGTTTAACCTCCAGTTCTTTTTCAAAACCAGTAATTGTTTCTTCTGCTAAGTAAGGATTTACTGCTGTTGCACCGAAACCGATTAAACAAGCAAAATGGTGCACTTCCCAAACATCACCAGCCTCAACCACTAAACCTACATCACCTCTATACCCTTTGCGGATTAAGTGGTGGTGAACAGTAGAAACAGCCAATAAAGAAGGAATTGCAGCATGTTCAGAGTCTAGCGCACGATCAGACAGGATAATCACCTGGAAACCATCTTCTACGGCATCAACGGCATAGCGACAAAGTCTGTCTAATGCTTTTGCCATTGCGCCAGGTTTACCTGTGGCTCTGAAATAAGTTTGTAAAGTTTTAGATTGGAATACACCAGTATCTATACTTCTAAGTTTTTCTAACTCTAAATTCGTTAATATCGGATGCTTGATACCCACACAGTGGCACTGCAGCGCATTTTCTTCCAGAATATTTCCGTTATTCCCCATGAATCCCGCAAGACTCATCACCACTTTTTCCCTGATCGGGTCAATTGGCGGATTCGTTACCTGGGCAAACAATTGTTTGAAATAAGAAGAAAGGTGTTGTGGTTTTTGAGATAGAATGGCCAAAGGAATATCAGTTCCCATCGAGCCGATCGGCTCTTTACCATCCTTAGCCATTGGTTTCAGGATTAAATCGATGTCCTCACGGCTATATCCAAATACTTGTTGGTATTTAAATATAGATTCCTCTGAAAGACCGCTAAACACTACTCTTGGATCAGAAAGTTCTTCTAATCTAATTTGGTATTGATTTAACCAATCTGCATATGGCCTGCGGCTACATACTTGTTGTTTAATCTCGGTATCAGAAATAATCCTTCCTTGCTCCATATCGACTACAAACATCTTTCCAGGGGTCAACCTACCCTTTTCAATAATTTTGCTTTGATCTAAAGCCAATGCACCAGCTTCCGAAGCCATAATCACATGGTCATCTTCTGTAATGGCATATCTTTGCGGACGTAATCCATTTCTATCCAAAGTTGCTCCAATCAGGTTACCATCTGTAAAGGAAACAGCCGCAGGTCCATCCCAAGGCTCCATTAAGGTCGCATGGAACTTATAGAATGCCTGTTTAAGCTCGTCCATATCATCGTTACCATCCCATGCCTCAGGAATTAACATCATCAAGACATGTGGCAGAGAACGACCTGCATGCACTAAAAGCTCTACTATATTGTCTAAACAACCTGAATCGGAATTGGATTCATCAATTACAGGAAGTAAAATATTCAGTTCTTCGGGTGTAAAGTGTGAGGAAGCCAATGACTTTACACTTGCTCTAAACCAGTTCAGGTTACCCTGAAGGGTATTGATTTCTCCATTATGGGCGATATACCTGAAAGGTTGCGCCAATTTCCAGGAAGGGAAAGTATTCGTTGCAAAACGGCTGTGGATCAATCCAAAAGCAGAAACAACACGCTTATCACTAAGCTCGGTAAAATAGGATCTTACCTGTAATGAGGTCAGCTGTCCTTTATATACTATAGTTCTGGAAGAGAAAGAGGCGATATAAAACTCCCCGTTAATTCCTTTTACAGTATTATTAATGGTCTTGGATAGGTAATTCTTAAAAACGTAAAGCTTGCGTTCAAAATCTGCACCAGCAGCGATTGCATATGGGCGGGCGATAAATACCTGTTCCATTTCAGGCTCTACAGATAAGGCCATATCTCCAATACCTGCTGTATTGGTTAATACTTTTCTAAAACCCAGAACTTCCAGGCCTAGCTTCTCTCCTGCACGATAAATGATTTCTCTGCACTCTTCTCTCGCTTTAACGTCTTTCGGTAAGAATAACATCCCTACCCCATAGTCTCCGGATTCATTTAGACTGAATCCTATTTTAAGACATTCGTCATATAGAAATTCGTGAGGGATCTGTATCATGATACCTGCACCATCTCCTGTGTTAATTTCAGCGCCGCAAGCTCCGCGGTGATCAAGATTTTCAAGAATGGTTATTGCGTCGGAAATGATTTGTTGCGATTTTCTCCCCTTGATATGAGCAACGAAACCAATGCCACATGCGTCATGTTCAAAACGCTGGTCGTATAACCCTTGCTGATCTTGTGTTTGTTTCATAAGTTTAATTTATTGTTGGTTGGTATAGTGTGATTCGAACACTAAGTTACGCAAATAAATCAAGTAATTATAATATCGGCATCGTTTTTAAGAAAAATGCAGTACATTTCAAATATAACGTCTTTATATTATAATATTGATAGCTGCAATCGATGTAAAATGAAATATTGGCAATGATGACTTCCCTATATAAGAGAGTTAGCCCTAAAATGATCTTCAATTGGCAGCAAGCCTTTCTGCCAGCTAAAAAAACTTTAAAATTATTTTCAGCTTCAAGACCTTTAATTTCAGTGAATTAACCAAAAAACCGCTTAAAAATTAAAATAAAAGCATTTTATCCTTTGGTAGATTCAGATCTTTTCCTACTTTTGTGACGGGCAAGTATTACACGATCAGCTCCTTTTGAACTCCCCCAGGGCGGGAACGAAGCAAGGGTAGAAAGTTGTAGCGATGCGATGTAAAGTGCTTGCCCATTTTTATTTTTTAGATTGATATGCTTCCGATGCATCCTCTTCTTTCTAACGACCAACACGAGTTAAATAAAACCATATATTTTCTTAAACTATATATCTTATGAAATTTTTCATAGACACAGCTAATCTAGATCAAATCAGAGAAGCTCAAGACCTTGGCGTTCTAGACGGCGTAACTACCAACCCTAGCTTAATGGCTAAAGAAGGTATCACTGGGGACCAAAATGTAATTAACCACTACAAAGCTATCTGTGACATCGTTGATGCGAATGTTAGTGCAGAAGTAATTTCGACTGATTATGAGAGCATGATCAAAGAAGGTGAAGCATTAGCTAAACTAGATCCGAAAATCGTGGTTAAGATCCCTATGATTAAAGATGGTGTTAAGGCTATTAAATACCTTTCATCTAAAGGAATTAGAACCAACTGTACTTTGATTTTCTCTGCTGGCCAGGCTTTAATTGCTGCAAAAGCTGGTGCATCTTATGTATCTCCATTCTTAGGTCGTTTAGATGACATCTCTACAGATGGTTTTCAATTGATCGAAGATATCAGATTGATTTTTGATAACTACCAATACGAAACTGAAATTCTTGCAGCTTCAGTTAGAGGTCCAATGCACATTGTAAACTGCGCTAAATTAGGTGCTGATGTAATGACTGGTCCACTTTCTGCAATCCTTGCATTAATGAAACACCCATTAACCGATAGCGGTCTTGCTCAGTTCTTAGCTGATCATGCAAAAGCTGCTGGTAAATAGGCATCTCATTAATGATACAAAAAAGTCCTGTTGATTAATTCGACAGGACTTTTTTTATGGCTTCATAACTGATTTGTTCGTCAGGTTCGATAAGAATACCCTTCACTCCTGCTCCATTTGCTGCTTCTACATCTCTTGGTTTATCACCAATCATCACAGATAAGGAAGGGTCAATGTTGTAAGTTGCGATTGCTTCTAATACCATTCCCGATAAAGGTTTTCTGCAATTACAAGGCTCAGAAACTGTTGGATGATGTGGACAATAGTAAGCATGGGTGATTTTTGCACCTTGTGCCTCAAACTTTTCTCCTAAAATACGGTGCATTTCTGCCAATGTTTCTTCGGTGTATCTTTTTAGGGCAATTCCACCTTGATTGGTAATGATAATTAGCATATAACCCTCATCATACAGCTTTTTCAATGGCGGAATCTGGTATTCCAGGACTTCAAAATCTTCTACTTTACAGATGTAATCATAGATTTCGTGATTTAACACGCCATCACGATCCAGAAATATTGCTTTATTCATTTTATCGTTCTTTTTCTGCAAAGATGAGGATATTATAATTGTTTATTCGTCCTTGATGTCGTTTTTGTTAAACATAATCACGATATATGATGTTATTAACCATTGAACCTTTAAATTTATATTATGCCCTATATCAAAAGAAATCCTGAGAACAGTAAATCTGTCAATATATTCTATGAAGACCTAGGTTCAGGAAAACCGGTGATTTTAATTCATGGCTGGCCAGTATCGCACGAAATGTGGGAATATCAGGTCGCCTCTATTGTATACAGTGGCTATCGTTGTATTGCTTACGACAGGCGTGGTTTTGGCCAGTCGGATAAGCCCTGGAGCGGCTACGACTATGACACGCTTGCTTCCGATTTAAACGAATTGATTCTTGCGCTGGACTTGTCAGAAGTTACCCTGGTTGGATTTTCTATGGGTGGCGGAGAAGTCGTACGTTACTTAGGTAAATATGGTAGCTCTAAAGTCGAAAAAGCGGTATTGATTAGCTCTGTAGTTCCTTTAATGTTAAAAACAGAAGACCATGAGGAAGGTGTTCCTAAGGAAGTTTTTGAAGAGATGATTGCCAATATTCAACACGATCGCCCGGCATTCTTAGCTGCCTTCGGAAAGCAATTCTTTGGCGAAGGTGTTTTGAATAAACCTGTTAGTCATGAGATCCGGAATTGGATGCATCAGCTCGCAATAGTTGCCAGTCCAAAAGCTACGGTAGACTGTGTAAGGTCATTTTCTGAAACAGATTTCAGAACAGACCTGAGTACGATTACTATTCCTGTAATGGTGATTCATGGGGATGAAGATAAGGTGGTACCCATTAAAGCAACCAGCGCAATTACTTCGATGTTACTTCCCAACGCCGATTACTATGAGATGGAAGGTGGTTCACATGGCTTATTTATCACTCATAAAGATGAATTGAACCAATTATTGGTGAATTTTTTAAAGAGATAAAAACAAGAAACTCTTATTTAGAAGCGCACAAACCTCCGCACTCAGCGGCTTTACCAATGGTAGTTTCGAGCTGAACCTTAGCTTAAGCTTTGGGAAATTTAAAAAAAACATTTTCTATTTAATTAAAGGCTGTATCATCTGATATGGCCTTTATTATTTTGGTTAGAAGGTCTGTTTTATTTACTAAATTAGAGTGATGAAGATTGAAAATCCCTCCTTTAATTATGATAAATATGGGCAAAGTTATGCGATTCAGCGGACAACAGATCCTCGTATAGCTGCCTATGTATGGCAAGCTTTGGGTAATTCGGCTTCCGTATTGAATGTTGGTGCAGGCAGTGGTTCTTATGAGCCTGAGGATCGATATGTTGTTGCTGTTGAACCTTCAATCGTCATGCGTAAACAAAGAGTCTCAAAGAACAGAGGGCCGGCAGTAATAGCTTATGCTGAAAACTTACCATTTGACGATGAGGCATTCGAAGCTTCAATGGCTATGATCACCATACACCATTGGCAAAATTTAGAAAAAGGAATAACTGAACTTCGAAGGGTTACCGCTGGACCGGTTGTTATCTTAACTTTAGATCCGAAGCTGATGCGGGATTTTTGGATTAACGATTATTTTCCGGAAATGATGGAAGTGGAAAGTTTCCGCCTGCCTGCTATTGATAGGTTGCTAAATATATTAGGTGGCCAATGCAAGGTAGAATCAATCCCTATTCCAATGAATTGTATTGATGGATTTACAGAGGCTTTTTACGGTAGACCTGAGGCTTTTTTGAGTGAATCAGTTCGTGCTGGCCAATCCTGTTGGGGATTCGGCAGACAAGACTTAAGAGATGCTGGCCTGAAAGTGCTTTCAGATGACCTGATTTCAGGTAAATGGGATAAAAAATACGGGTATTTGCGTACACAAACAAATTTCTCCGGTTGCCTAAAACTGATTACCGCAATTCGTTAAATTTTATACTAGTAATTTTGTAATCAGGTTTCCCGTAATAAAATCATTTTGCATACCGCTAACTTTGGGCGTTTTAATAAAATTACTATGGCAGAATATAGAATTACAGGAGTTTGGGTAAACCAAAATAGAATGATCACTCACTATGCCTTTCATACTGTTGGAGAGATTTCAACATCGAGAACCACAAAAATAACAAAAGCAGATGCCATTGCATTGTTAGAAAAACCGGGCAATACAGCAGTCACCTGGATTTGGAATTACAAGAGCGCTGCATGGAATGTTGGAGAAAGCGTTACCGTGGTAAACGGTGAAAACGGGAAATACCTCAGGTCAAATCCCGACAACACATTGACAGATAATCTGGAGCATCTTATTGATCTTGATTGGATAGCGCCTAGAGTACTATAAAAAAACATCATTGTTTCAAATAATGAAGTGATACACATCCTGATGGAAGTACCTTCGAGTCTACAAGCTTTAAGTTCAGCGGCTTTTGCAGACCTGTATCGTCAAACAACCGTCTTCCTTGCCCGACAATGATCGGATGAACCAGAAAATAATATTCATCGACCAGGCCAAGTGCAATCAATTCCGAGGGAAGGCTAACACCACCAATTGAAATCTTCTTTCCTGATTCCTGTTTCAGTTTGAGGACTTCTTCTGCCAGATTCGTACGAATAACCCTCGTACCCTCTTCAAAGTTATCTAATGACCTTGAGCAAACGATTTTGTCAATGGCATCAAAGGTTCGTGCAAATTCATTTGTTACTTTCGTGCCGGATTGATTTTTTGCGACGTCAGGCCAATAAGGAACCATCAATTGATAGGTTTTACGACCGTAGATAATCAGGTCAACGTCTTGCATGAGGTTTGTGAAATACTCATGGGTCTCCTCAGTGCCATTAAATTTGGTATGGTCACAGCAACCATCTGTAGTCAGATTGATGCCGTAGATTACATTTCTCATCTGATTAAGTTTAGTATTTGATTACTCCTTTATACTAAGATAAGCATAAAAGGAATAATCAATATAATTTAATAGAACGCTAAATACGTATCATCCATAGCCCTATCTGTTTGATACCTGATGTTCCTTGCCACTACTGTTTCTTCTTTCAAATCTTGATCAATCTTATATAAATTGTTATCTGAACAGAGGTAATAGTAAAATCCATTATCATATTTAAGCTGCCCAATCGTTTCCCGGTTACCAAAATACTTTTGCTTTAAAATCTTTCCATCATCCTGGTCGATAACCAGCAAATAATGTGGGGTATTTGCCACAATAACATCATCGATTACCTCCATAGATTGTAAAAGATTATTCTTTCCTTTTTTATCTATTTGATGTGGTAAAACAAATCTCCAGTTCAATTCCCCATTCTTTTTCTTCAATGAAACCATTGCAGTATCACCGTAAAAAATATCTCTTTCACTAAAATTGAGTTTAGTCTGCTGAAACATATCGAGCTCAGGTTGATGCTTCCAAAGCAAATTCAAATCAGCATTTAAACAATACACACCACCATGTTCATCAACTACGTAAAGCAGATTTTCATTTACAACAGGTGCTAAAAACGATGGGGTTTCTAAATCAAAACTTGCGATTCTGCTGCCATTAGCCAGGTTTAAGGTTTTAATGGAAGAACTGGCATTAATGACTACTTTATTGTTGAACATTGCTGGAGAACAATAAATAGGTTGATGAATTTGATGAGTCCAATTTATTTTTCGGGTTTTCTGATCAACAGACTTAAACTCCCCTTGACTGTTGCCAAAAATAAAACTACCACCCTGTACAATTGGATACTGAGCAAACAACAAATGGGATACACCGGTAAAATTATAACCATATTCGGCTTGATTGGCTGAAACCTCATCAATAAAAGTCCAATTGATTTTTCCGTTAAGCTTGTCAATTTCCAGGATACGCTTATCGGAATAGGCTCTTAAAATAGTTTGGTTGTGTTGTGTAAAATAAGTGAGTTCATCATTATTTCTCTGATCTAATATTTGCCATTGTAATTTACCGGTCGTTAGATTGACATTGTAGAGGTCTCCATTATTGGTCGCAATGATTAGATTTGTTTTAACGGGTTCTTGCTTTCTGGTACATGCAAATAAAATAACACTCAATAGTAGAAAACGACCGTAATGAAGTAATCTCATTCTATCCTTTATTTAGCTTGTAATCATATGGAATGGTCTGACTAATGTCGGTAACATACCAGGTATCAGGATCGCTTTCGAACTTCACAAAATCATAAGCTGGTAGCATAGGTTGTTGAATGTTCAACAGATTTACATTCTTATCATTAAATGCGATAACCATCATGGTTACTCTGGCTATCTCCTGTCCATTTTTCTCCGTATTTTGTAAAGACGCATTAAAAGCCTTTCCACCCCTTAGTGTTGCATTATTATCTTTCAATAAATGAATAGCTTCCTCGCCAAATCTCTGTATGATTGCTTGTTTAATCTCCTGGTTATTTGGTTTTTCTGTAGCTACACTCATTTTAGAAAAATCCATTTTTCTAATGTTCGCCAATTCTTCCTTTACTCCATCAGGAATATATTCTCCTTTTTTAATAGCCTCGATCCACATTAAAGTATCAAGCGGAAACTCAGGGGCTGATGAAACCTCTGTAGTTGCCTCTGCGGTCGCCACACTAGCATCCATAGCTGGTTGCGCTTCCTGCTTACTCGCACTAGATTGCCAAAGTTCCTGCAGATGATGTGGGATATGTTGAAATCCGTAATAATAGCCTAGGGCTAAAAATAAAGTGACTATTACAGTGAAGCTGATGACTGCTTTTTGGTGTCGTTTAAAGAATGAAGTGTTTTTCATTTTGCTCTGTATATTGTTTAATTTATCGATTATTTATATGTTTTTTTTCAGAAAACTCCCTCAATTTTAGTTTTCGCGCTGGAGATATTGAGATATTTCGAAAGACCAGTCGCCACCAAAAGCGAATAAGATAGAGACAACCAGAAGGATTAATAAATACATCGTAACTTGTTTCAGTAACTTGTAGTTTGTTTCGTTTCTTAAGAACAAATAGTTCCCCAGAAAGAAAACTATTGCGGTAACAATCCCTGATGGAATGCCTAAGTATACTGCTGCTAATCCACTCCATCGGATCCTAAGGTAGGCGAAATAGAAACCTATAAAGCCAAAAATTGTACTCCCAAGAAGGAACAAAATACCCTTAAAAAAGCTTTTACCCATTAAGCCAAACATGATGAGGAATAGGGCAATGGCTAAGGTTAAAAAAGTATAAACAAAATCATCGATTAAATAACTTTTTCCATATTCTACTGGGTAGATAATAAAAAGACTGATTAGAAGTGTAATGATCCCTCCGATCAGAAAAATCTTTCTTTTATTAAAAATCATTGCCTGGTCTGTTTTTTCCATATGCTAATATGTAATAATTTATTCAAATACTTGTTTTAAGTTCCGTTCGAAATCTGTACTTCTTAAAGCGTAAGGGGTTTTATCCCATAAATGATTAATGCAGCTTCCTTCTGGCCACAATATCTTGCAATTTGTTTTCTGAATTATTGTTTCTATGTTTAGTTAAAGTTTATCTAGAAAAAATAATGGGCAATTTTATGAAATCTCTCTCCTTAAGCTTGTTTTTTGTGTTTATTTTTTCGGCACATCTTTCTGCTCAAGATTTAAAAACTGTAGCCGAAAAAATGAGCTTTGTAAGCAACTTACCCATTCCCCGTTTTATCATATCTATTCCAGATTCTACGCATGGAATTTCTATTGTGTATGAGGATATCAAAAGCATTACAGCTGAAAAGCTAAAGCAATTAAATAAAATTGAGCTTGTTGAATTGTGCTTTAGCAATCAATTTGAACTTGATCAGGAAATAGCATTGTTGCCTAATTTTCCATCGATGAAGTATTTGGTGCTAAACGATTGGAAATTCGGCTCCAAAACAACCAGTAATGTAATTAAACTTCCTAAAGTTCTTGGGAATTATAAAAACATCATAGGCTTAAAGTTTAGAGGGGAATGGGAAATTGATTATTTGGACGGACTTGCGACTCTTAAGGAATTACCTAGTTTGGAATATTTGTTCTTTCAAAATTTTAAGCAACCTATTCCTGACACTTTAAGAGGTCTTACTCAGTTAAAGGGAATTTCTCTGGAAAGCTCAAATTTTGCTGGTTTTCCAGAATGGGTTACAGCACTTCAAAAGCTTGAATCTATCAAGTTAGCGATGGTAAGTTATAAATTTAAAGGCTCCGATTATTTAAACTATTTTGATGCCCTCCGTAAATTGCAGAAGCTGCCATTATTAAAAAATCTATCCCTCTCTTATTTTTTTAGAAGTGATGGTGATCTTGGTACATTGAAATTTGAAAATCTTGAAAATATCGAACTTTACAGTGTCGATTTTAAGGCCAACAAGAGCCTTGTGAATTTCTTGACACATCAGGAAAAATTACGGTCCATCATAATTCATGGCTCAAGTCCTCAGTATATAGATTCGGCCTTCTCTAAGCTAAAACAGTTAACGGAATTAAGCATTTTGGGTAGGAAAGATAGCTTGCATATTAACTTTAATCTAAAAGATCTTACTAAACTAAAATCATTAAAACTTTCAAACTTAAATCTGTTTTTGAATCAATCAGGGTTTCCCAATAATCTAGTTGACCTTGATTTAAGCTCGAACGATATAAAGGTTTTGCCGAACGCTATTCTTAAATTAAGAAAACTCAAAACCCTTAAACTGGATTTTGATTCTCTGACGAACTTGCCTAATAATTTTTCAGATTTGAAAGCCCTGGAACACTTAAATCTGTCGAATAATCGGCTCCGAAATCTCCCTGATAATTTTTGGAATTTGGAAAATCTGAAAACTTTAAATCTAATTTCTAATCCAATAGATGAACTAGCCGAAAGCATTGGAAGATTAAGTAGTTTAGAAGTGCTTGATCTTCAGAATGGCGAATTGAAAAGTCTTCCATCCAACATCGGCCAATTGAAAAAACTGGTAATTCTTAATCTCAATGATAATTTCATTAAAAATATCCCAGAATCTTTGACAAATCTTACAACATTAAAGACACTCAGTTTTTTCAATAATCAACTTAGTGCCCTACCCGAGGAAATAGGCAAAATGAAAAGCCTTGAAAATTTATATTTAGGCTTAAATAATATCAAGCACATTCCAGTTAGTATCGTACAGCTTCGTGCAATAAAAAAAATTGACCTAAGCTTTAATGATTTAGATAGCCTGCCGGAGGAAATCGCGGGTCTGTCATCCTTACAGGAGCTGTACCTTAATACTGGAAAAATCAGTGATTTTAAAAAGAATAGCGCTGTAAGAGTTCTTTACAAAAAAGACGATCCAAACCCAATTAAAAAGATTACAGTAAATCAGATCAAGAATTTCCCAGAAGATTTGAGCAAGTGGATCTCTCTTAAAAAACTTATTTTAAATAATAACAGCGAAATCAATAATAAACAACTAATGAAAGGATTGTTTACGATCCCCTCAAAAGGCTTTTTGGTTGAATTAGAGAATTGTGGGCTTTCATTTCTGCCCGATGTAGGATGGCATAACTTCTTTGTTAGGTCTCTAAATCTTCGTAATAATCAAATTGAAGAAATTCCCAGTGGAATCCTTCAGGCTCCTTATTTAGCACAAATCAATTTGAAAAAAAACAAGCTAAAAACCTCGCCAAAGGACTTAAATGAATATGCAGATAATAGATATGAGAAATCCCTATGGTTTACCGATTTAGGATTAATGGAAGACAAGGAATTACCTAGAACAGATTCTATGGTGCTTGCGTTGATCAACAAAAGTAACAACCATTATTATCAAAAGGAGTTTAAATATGCTGTAGATTTAGCAAATACCGCGCTTAGTATTAATGATAGTTTAGCAATTCAGAAGATGTCTTTAACAAACATAGGCGGGGCAAATTATGAGGTCGGAAACTATTATAAGGCAATTGACTACTTAACAAGGGCAATTAATCAAGATACAGCTGGAAAGCTGCGCGTATTGAATTTTGTAATTCCTGATTTCAAATTTCGAGCTAAAAGCTATATTAAACTTGGAGATACCTTAAGTGCAATAAATGATTACAGAATCTTAGCGGAAAAGTTTAACGGTAGCTGGGCAGAACTTGGTGTGTTGTATAAAACTATTCATAAATCAAATGACGCCAACATTGCATTTGAGCAAGGGATCAAAAAATACCATGAGCAGATCAATTTTTTAAAAAATTCCAAGCAATCTACTGAAATGGTACAATTAAGCTTGTTGGAATTGATGATCGTTCAAGAAGAATTTAATCGCGCAATACAATATGCCGCTGATTTAGAAAAGGAGTTCAAGTCAATTGAACACATAACCTTGCTTCGCTATTTAAAAGCTTCCGCAGAAATTGGTAACAATTCTTTTGATATTAAAAGTAAACCTGAATTGCTGAATTTTATCCTGGAAAATAAGAAAGCCATTTCAGGATGGGGTTATGACTTGTTTTACACCTGGCTAGGCATAACCAAAATCCAAAAGGAAAATGAAATATTAATACGACAGATCACAGACCATATTAAACTTTAACCTAATCTTCCTACTTCCATCTACCCCCTTGTGATGTGATTTTTTAATAAACGAATATTGGGGTAAAAACAAAAATCCTCTATTGAAAGCGGGATATAGATTTTGTCCAGAGCCCCTACATTGAAATGGCCACAACGTAGTCCAATGTTTCTAATTTTACTGTGTATTATGCAGAAAAAGAACTATTTAGAACTGAAAGCATACTTTCGCTATTACTGTTTTAAACGAATGATGCCATAGTGTAGATAAGTGTAATCCTCTTAAACAGAAAAGCCTCAGATTTCTCTGAGGCTTTCGTGATCCCGCTGGGATTCGAACCCAGGACCACTACATTAAAAGTGTAATGCTCTACCAGCTGAGCTACGGAATCAAAGCTTTTTATTTAGCTTTACTCTAAGCGTTTCCATTTAAAGTGATGCAAATATAGGGTTAGGATATATATACTGCAAATTAATATTTCATAAATTCTATACTGACCTGATTCTAAGCGACATTATTTATTTTAGATACAATACCCCTGCTCCTTTTCACCTTTAATCGGCCTTTATGGCCTAAAAAATCTAGACAAAGTACCTCCATTACCTTATTGAAAAACAAGATCAAATAAGTGTTTTCAAATCAAAAACTGCCGAATTTCAGGAAGGTTTACCTGGCAGATGTAAGAGTTTATCTCTTAAAACATGATATTCTTTTTCCAGATGGCGAAAAGCCTTTCGCTCAAGGGCGCCTTCCCAATCATCCATTCTTTGTTTATGATAATCCGCTGCAACCCGATCAAAACGTGCTTTAGTTGCGTTGTAATGTATTTTTGCTGCCTTCTCCATTGGGCTATCTGGTTCGCCGTTCAGATTTCCTGCATACACACTATCGGTGATAGATTTTTCATTAGAAGACCTTAAGCATACATAGATTTCCATTTGCTCCCTCATCATCCATTCTTGTGAAACTGGGATAAAACAGCTTCCATCTGCTCTTTTGGCCGCATTTAAATAGCTACTAGCCCTCTTTTTTGTGGGGTGGTTTACCAGTACCATCAGCAAGTCATCGTAGGAACCATTCTCAGAAATATCAGTGTTCCAACTCAAATTGATCCCATCCTCCCCTTTGCTGATTTTCAAATCACTTACCATTTCCAGCTCACCACGACTCAGGATGACTTTACTATAGTCCACTTTAATATTAGGATATTCCCCGGTTAAAGCCCCTTTTTTATTATAAGAGACGGCCAGGTTGTGCGGGTTTTTAACTGTTCCTTCAGCTTCCTGTTTAAAGCTGATATTGATGAAATCGGCCATAGGAGCCACAAGATCCATGGTCACAGCCATTGCCTGGCGATTGCCCAATTGTTTTATACTTGGTTTTCCTGGCTTACCTTTCATTCGGCATACCGGTTGCCCATTTAACATATAGAAAACTACGTTGCCTATCTTCCCTGAGGGATGCCCATAAGGGCCTACGCTGCATATTGCCATGATCAAGAGGTTAATTTGTGTGTGTTGTACAGATAGCAATATACTGATAAGCAGCAGAGTTATATATAGTCGCACCGTATTAACACTACAATTACGAGTAACAATATAGTAGACTGAAACAGATTTGGCTCTTGGTTGCTTAGGCAATTTACTGAAGCATGGCCCTAACAACCACCTGGTAATATACTTAAAAAGCACACAAAGTTTAATTGTCATCCTGGCGAATCCTTAGGCATAAGTAATCCAGACTTCGGCATGATGCTGTCGAAGCCTGGAATTATACCTCTCTTTTTTACGGTACTAGTAAAACTTAGGTAGCGGATTTAAGCTCAGGTTCTGGCGTTGATGCCAATAGGGATAAATAGTAGGAACTTCACTCGCCTGATCCAGCTTTTTCAGTTGATCAACGGTTAAATTCCAACCTACAGCTTCCAGATTCTGTAGTAGTTGTGCTTCATTTCTTGCCCCAACTATAATACTAGAAACAGTAGGTCTTTGTAAAAGCGAGTTTAAAGAAACCTGCGCAACGGATTTACCAGTTTCCTCGGCAACCGCATCCAAAGCATCTAAGGTATTGTAAAACACTGCTTCATTTACAACTGCTTCTGGAACAGGACTGCCGCCTTCAGCAATACGCCCGGTTTGAGGTAAAGGTTTATTTCTACCATATTTACCACCTAATCTTCCGGCAGCTAGTGGCGACCAAATCATTGCGCCTACATTCTGATCTAAAGCTAAAGGCATTAATTCCCATTCATATTCCCTATTGGCCAGCGAATAGTACACCTGGTGTCCCACATAACGGTTCCAGTGCGCCTGATCAGCAATGGCTAAGGATTTCATTAAATGCCAGCCGGAGAAATTTGAAGCGGCAATATAACGCAGCTTTCCACTCTGAATCAAATCGTCCAAAGTCCGTAAGGTCTCTTCTACCGGTGTATTCCCATCAAAACCATGCATGTGATAAATGTCGATGTAATCCGTTTTCAATCTTTTTAAACTGCCTTCTACCTGTTTCAATAGATGAGAACGAGAAGAACCCTGATTATTAGGACCTGTCCCGAAAGGAAAAGTCGCTTTTGTAGAAATCATCAATCTTCCTCTTTTTCCTGCAATGGCCTGCCCTAATACTTCTTCCGAGAGTCCATCAGAATAAATATCTGCGGTATCAAATAAATTCACGCCGGCATCCAGACAAATATCCACTAATCTGCTCGCCTCTTCCCCTTGAGTACTTCCCCAGGCTTTAAAAAAATTGCCACTGCCACCGAAGGTCGCGGTACCAAAACTGAGTACAGGTACTTGTAGGCCTGATGCCCCTAATTTTCTATATTCCATTTTTATTCTTATTAAAGATCATTGATATCGATGCGCTGAACACATGCCAAAACTAAAACATCATTT
Organism: Pedobacter gandavensis; assembly: GCF_014172405.1. GTDB lineage: Bacteria > Bacteroidota > Bacteroidia > Sphingobacteriales > Sphingobacteriaceae > Pedobacter > Pedobacter gandavensis. The sequence goes on from NZ_WNXC01000001.1 coordinate 772,478, forward strand.
CCAAAATTTTGTTTATCGATACATCGGAATGATTTACATTTACCCCATCTCTTAAACGTAAAAAATGAAGTACATCTTTACCTTCGTCCTCTTGGGCTGCAACCTGATCTATACTGCTGCAGAATCGCAAACGTATTTAGGGTCAAAAACGCTCTATAGGCCTCTTCAGGAGAAATATAGCAAAGTCCCTGCTGGATATGAACCGGTGTTTTTGAACCATCTCGGTCGCCATGGCGCAAGAAATTTAACTAAAGATGTCGCTAAATCTGTCGCCTGGAAATTGATCTTTAAGGCGGATAGTACTCAGTCATTAAATCAACGCGGACAACAATTAAAATCTGCATTAATGCAGCTACAAAAGGTAGAAATCAAACACCTGGAATCTATTTCTGAAATTGGAAAACTGGAATTAAAGGAAATTGCGGAACGTGCCTATCGTGTGAATCCTGATTTTTTTGCCGGAAACCACAACGTATTGGTCAGCACAACGAGTAAAGAGAGAACAAAAGAGAGCGCTTTGGCATTTTTGGATGGTATTTCAACCGCAACACAAGGAAAAATGGCCACAATAGATTGGAATGAGCAAGACGATGTTCACCTTCGGTTTTTTGATTTATCCAAGCCATACTTGTCGTTTAAAGCTTCAGGGGCCTGGCACTCCTTTTACAATCAACTGGCTAAAGCAGTTCAATTGGAAGCCATGTCTGCCCGGATCTTCAATACTTTCTTCCAGGCAGACTATGTTAAACAGATCAATGCTAAAGATAAAATACGCTTTGTGGAAGATTTGTATGGTTTTTATAGCATTTTACCAGCCATTCATCAGGAAATACTGGAAAATAAACTCAGCGATCAGGATATTGATATTAAATCTTTATTTATAGCTGAAGACCTGGCTGTATTGTGTCGCTTAAGTGATGCTGATAACTTCCTAAAAAAGGGCCCGGGCACCAATAATAATGGGATCCAGGTAAACATTGCAGCCCCATTATTGGCTGATTTCATTAATTCTACAGACAATTTTATCAAATCAAAACCTTATAGCTCAGTACTTCGGTTTGCACACGCAGAAACAGTTGCCCCTTTTGCAGCGATACTAAATTTAAATGGTGCTTCCACTGCCACAAAAGATATTTTAAATTTTGACCGACTATGGAAGGCAAAAGATATCATTCCATTTAGTGCAAATATCCAAATGTTGGTCTATAAAAATCCTAAAACCAATGGTTTTTTGATCAAATTCTTGCTGAATGAAAAAGAGACAGGCATCAAAGGTTTGAATACAAAAACCTTCCCTTATTATCCCTATAAAGAAGTACGTGCATTTTATTTAACAAAACTAAAAGCGCTCGGGCTGACTTTAAACAGCAATATGGAAGCCTATCTGAATCGGGCTAAATAAATATAAACAACTATATTTGATTCCACATTCTAAATCATTTTTAACAAAAAACACTCATGAAAAGATACGTTTTTATACTCTTTTTATTCTTCTCCTTTTCGGGATTCGCACAAACGATCAACAATTACAAATATGTAGTGGTTCCAGAAAAGTTCCCATTCCTTAAAACAGCTAACCTTTACGGACTAAATGACCTGGCTAAATTTCTGATCGAACAGAAAGGGTTCACGCCCTATTTTGACAATGCAGAATTACCTGCAGATCTGGCAAACAACAAATGTAAAGCACTAAATCTGGAGGTCATCGAAAGAAAAACCATGTTTACCACCAACTTAACCCTATTGTTAAAGGATTGTCAAGGTAATATTCTGTTTAAAAGTAAGGAAGGTAAAAGCAGGGAAAAAGAATATAAAGCCTCTTATAATTTTGCCCTAAGAGATGCCTTTACTTCATTAGATTCTTTGAATTATGTGGCCATGGCTACGCCAACTACGCTACCAGTTGCTCAGCAAACACCTGTTCAACAAACCCCTGTGGCCATTGCTCCTGCAAAAGCTGAAGTAATCGTTGCCGAAGGCACGCTGTACGCCCAACCGATCACTAATGGTTTTCAATTGATCAACACTGCGCCTAAAGTCGTATTGACGCTATTAACCACTACAGTACAAGATTATTTCATTGCAAAAAATGAGACTGCTCACGGGATCGCCTTCAAAAGAAATGGAGAATGGTTCTTTGAATACTATCAGAACAATAAACTGATTACTGAAAAACTACTGATTAAATTTTAATCTGATAAGCACCCGGTTAGGCTTCAACGCATAACCGGGTGTTTTCCCTCCTAACTTCTGGTTTAACCAATCTAGAAGAAACGCAATACAGTCAAATCAATCCAAGTAGGTTTTAGGTGCTCCGCTAACAACGTTTTTTGCGTACTTTTACACAAAAAATTGAGTAACTATGCCTTTTACAGCCTTAGGTTTGTCACCTGCTTTATTAAAAGCACTGGCCGATCAGAAATTCACAGCACCTACCCCTATTCAACAAACAGCTATTCCAGCTATACTAGATAAAAAAGATGTTTTAGGTATTGCCAAAACCGGCTCAGGAAAAACAGCCAGTTATGTCTTGCCGCTTTTAATGAACTTACAACAAACGATTGGTGTGAAAAATCGCCATGCGAATGTATTGGTTTTAGTGCCTACACGTGAATTGGCAGAACAGGTAAAAGAAGTATTTAAGACCTTTAGTCCGGCACTTCCTAAACCTGTAAAAACCTTAGCTGTTTACGGCGGAGTCTCTATTAACCCTCAAATGATGGGAATGCAGGGCGTAAACGTATTGGTAGCTACACCAGGTAGGTTATTAGATTTGGTAGATAACAATGCGGTACACCTATCAGATATTGAAACGTTGGTGCTTGACGAGGCAGATAAAATGCTGAACCTTGGCTTTAAAGAAGAGCTGAACAAAATCCTTGCTTTACTACCTAAAAAACGTCAAAACTTGTTGTTTTCTGCGACATTAAGTCCTGATATTGAAAACATCAACCAGATTTTGCTACATGAACCTGTAGTGATTAAAATAGAAGCTGAAGAAGATACTTTAGACACGATCAACCAAGTGGCTTACATCATCTCAGAAGAGAAAAAAGGGCCGTTTTTACGCTACCTGATCAATCATCATGATATGAAACAGGTATTGGTATTTACTTCTTCTACGCATCAGGCCGATGCTGTTGTCAATAAACTTCGCAAAAATAACATTGATGCTAAAGCCATTCACAGCAAGAAAAGCCAGGGTTCCAGAACAGAATCTTTGTACTTATTTAAATCAGGAAAGCTTCGCGTATTGGTGGCAACAGATTTGATGGCCAGAGGAATTGATATTAATTTCCTGCCTTATGTGATCAATTATGAATTGCCTAGATCCCCGAAAGATTATGTACACAGAATTGGTAGAACCGGCCGTGCAGAAGCTGCGGGAGACGCCATTTCTTTAGTGAGCAAATTTGATTTACACCATTTTGAAATCATTCAGAAAAAAATGGGCAAAAAGGTAAATATAATTGATGGCGAAAATATCATCTAAATAAAAATACAGCGCGCCGGCTCCTCATCAGATGGCGCGCTGTGTTAACCATTAGTCTTCCGGCTGTCTTTATCTTTAGGAAGAAAGAGGATTAATCTTTTTTAAGCCAGGAAACCTGCTGATTACTGTCATGAGCAGCAGCTATGATATCTTTATATAAATCCGGTCTCCTCGCTTGGATATACCGATAACCTCCGGCCAATGTTAATGACTGCGGATTCAAATCTGCAATCACGAACTCATTGTTCAAAGACCTACATTCGGCCATCACTTCCCCAAAAGGATCAACAATCATGGAGCATCCGTTTTTAAGCTGGTCATCGTCCATTCCAATAGGATTAGAAAAAACGGCATATATCGCATTGTCGTAAGCACGGGCGGGTAGCCATTTCATTAACCATTCACGGCCTTTTAATCCATCAAAATCAGTACGTAACAGATCCTGATTGGCGGCCTTATCTTTCCAAAGTTCCTCGTCTACAAAACCGGCACCTGGTCTGGTGGATGGCGTGCACATCGTTACATGTGGCATGAAGATAACCTGAGCCCCCAATAAGGTGGTAGCTCTCACATTTTCAATAATATTATTATCATAACAGATCAAAATCCCACATTTCCAACCATATAAGTCAAACACGGTAAACTCATTACCCGGTGTAAGGTGAGGATTGATAAAAGGATGAAGTTTGCGGTGTTTGGCAATCAGGCCAGTCTGATCTACACAAACGTAGGCCTTGAATAAATTATCATCTGCATCTTTTTCAAATAGCCCCGCCAGAATAGCAATGTTATAGGTCTTTGCGAGCTTCTTGAGTTTTTGGATACTGGGCCCATCCGGTATAAATTCTGCCAATTCCAACATGGATGATCTGGAAAGTGCTCTGGCAAAGGTATAGCCGGTTATGGAGCATTCATGGAAGGCAATGGCCTCCGCTCCTTGTGCTGCAGCATCTTTAGTCAATTGCTCAATGACAGAAAGGTTGTAGGTTTTATCCCCACTGCGGTTTTCAAACTGTGCAGATGCGATTTTAATGTTTTTCATAGGTATGGTATTTATCTTCCAAAATTACCCTTACCTGCTTCTAGAAATTTGTATAAAACCGACAAAAGTAAAATGCTAAACAATCTAGCCAACCGGCATCAGGTTGATGGCCAATAGTTGCGAAGTGTCTTTATAACGATTTGGCGTAAGGCCAGTCATTCTTTTAAAAACACTGTTCAGATGCGCCTGGTCGTAGTATCCGGAACTATAAATTAGTGCCGCTATAGGCTCTTCCTCAGACTGCTTTTGGAGGAGTTTAAGCAAGTACTGGAACTTAATGGTGTCTATAAATCTTTTAGGGCTACTACCGATATACTCCCTGAATTTACGTTCCAATTGCCTTTCTGTTACAGGTATAACTTGCAATAGCGCTTCTACTGTAAGCATGCCTTGATGGTGATAAATGTTGTGCATTGCCAATGCCATTTCCCGGTTTAAAGCGCTTTGCCCATTCAAGCGCTTCCATAAGAATTTTTCAATGAAAGCAATCGCCGTATCAATTGATGAAGCAGAAATAACCTGCGCTTCTAAATCCCTGGCTTCCTGCCCAAATAGGTCTGGCAACGGTAGGATTTGATCTTTCAATTCATAAGCAGGAATATGGAAATGTGTATGTAAGGCATGGGGCTGTAAAACCACTACAATCATGTTCAGATCGCCACTGGAGGCGATGGTGTTGAATTGGCTGAGTTGCCCATACACAAAGCTTCTCGGCTGTAACTGCGGCGTCAAATCCCCTTCATTCCATTGTAGTAATGGCGCTGTCAAATGAAAAACCATACCTGGATTGCCATCAGAAAACATCCGGTAATACTGCTGTTGGTCAGCCTGCTGATGTAATACCAGATAGTGCTTAACCAGACCTTGAAGTAAACTTTTAGGAGGCAATTGCATATATAATTTAAAGGTAGAGTTTATAGCGCATAAAAACGCCCCCAGAAATCAAATACTTCTGGAGGCGTTAGCCAATAAATTAAGCAGGTTATTTCCAGCCTCCGCCTAAGTCCCTGTAAAAGTGGACTACCGCATTCATTTGTTCTTTCTTGGTATCAATCAGTTCGAGTTTCGACTCTAAAGCATCTCTTTGCGTCATTAATACCTCAAAATAGTTTACTCTGGCCGACTTAAACAGGTCATTTGACACTACAATCGACTTGTTTAATGCATCTACCTGTTGAGATTTCAAGTCGTAACTTTTTTCCAAATTACTGATCTTGGAAAGCTGTGTAGATACCTCCAGATAAGCATTTAGAATGCTACGTTCATAGTTAAATATGGCCTGCAATTGTCTGGCATTGGCGCTACTAAACTCCGCCTTGATGGCATTTCTATTGATCAATGGTCCGGCAATATCTCCTGCAAGAGAATAAAGCACAGATTCCGGGAACTTTAAAAAATAACTAGGTTTAAAAGCTTGCAATCCTATCGCTGCCGAAATATCTAAGGAAGGATAAAATTCAGCACGTGCTACTTTTACATCCAGTTTCGCTGCGGCAAGCTCCAATTCTGCCTGTTTAATGTCCGGACGGTTGGCCAATAACTGTGCAGGAACTCCGGATTTGACTTCCGAAGGAAGTAAATTTAAGAAGTTTCCATGCGCTCTTTTGATCTCCTGTGGATACTGACCCAGCAAAAAGTTAATCCGATTCTCCGTTTCCTTTGTTTTTTGAAGAATGTCAAACTCTAAGCTTTTTGAAGTCAACACCTCTGCCTGGAATTTCTGAACCGCCAATTCCGTAGCTCTCGCTGCTTCCTTTTGAACTTTAACAATTTCTAATGCATTCTTTTGCAGTTCAATGTTCTGTTTTACAATTTCCAGTTGATTATCTAAAGCCAGTAATTCGTAATAAGAATCTGCAACTTCAGAAATCAGGTTGGTTACCGCAAAGTTCTTACCTTCTACAGTAGATAAATATCGGCTTACAGCGGCCTTTTTTGAATTCCTCAACTTCTTCCAGATATCCACTTCCCAGTGCGCATAAGCGGCCAAAGTGTAATCCATTAAAGGATCTGGCACCTCTTTACCTGGTGTGATTTCGGTGGAGGCATCGCCTGCTCCCTGACCGGTATAACGGCCAACTTTTTCCACTCCGATACCACCGCGTAACCCTACTGTTGGCAACAACGCTCCTTTTTTAAGGCGGATATCATTCCCCGCGATTTCAATTTCCTGCATGGTGATTTTCAATTCCTGGTTGTTTTTCAGGGCAGTATCAATCAAGTTGATCAGGTTTTGATCCTTAAAGAAAGTCCGCCATGGCATCACAGCGACATTGGTGCTATCCTTGGTTATACCGTTCCTTTCCTGAGCAAAAGACTCTGGAACAGCTGTATTTGCCGTATTCGTTGCAACCAATGGCACTTTGCAACTTGCCATGGCAAGGCAAATGCTCAAGGCCATGGTGCATTGAGGTAACTTAAATTTATACATTGTGATCGATTTCTTCTGTTAATGGATTTTCTTCTTCATTTTTCACTAGTTTGTGCTTTTCGGCGATTCTACCGAAAATATAATACAAGCCAGGGATGATTAGCACACCGCAAATGGTTCCTAAAAGCATACCACCGGCAGCTGCAGAACCAATGGTTCTGTTACCGATTTTACCTGGTCCATTGGCTAAAACCAATGGGATCAAGCCTGCAATAAAGGCAAATGAGGTCATTAAAATTGGACGGAATCGTACGGCTGCACCTTCCAATGCCGCCTGAAGTACCGTTGCTCCCGCTCTATGTTTCTGAACGGCAAACTCTACAATCAGTACCGCATTCTTACCCAATAAACCAATTAACATGACAAAGGCCACCTGCGCATAGATGTTATTTTCCAGGCCACATATTTTCAGCAATAAGAAGGCTCCAAAAATTCCACATGGTAGGGAAAGGATAACGGTTAATGGCAAGATGAAACTCTCATATTGCGCTGCAAGAATCAGATAAACAAAACCTAAACAGATCAGGAAGATGTAAATCGCTTCATTACCACGCGATACTTCATCTTTTGAAATACCTGCCCAGTCAATGCTAAAGCCTCTTGGTAAAGTTTTTTCCGCCACTTCATTAATGGCATTAATTGCTGCACCACTACTATATCCTGCTGCGGAAGAACCGCTGATTTCAGCCGCGTTATACATATTATGTCTGGTGATTTCAGATAAACCATATACCTTTTCCATCCTCATAAAAGCCGAAAATGGCACCATTTCATCGCGATCGTTTTTAACATACAGCTTTAGGATATCCTCTGGCAATGCCCTGTATTGTGGTAGCGCCTGCACCATTACTTTATATTGACGGTCGTATTTGATGAAATTGGTTTCATAATTACTACCCACTAAGGTAGATAACGTGTTCATGGCATTTTCAATGGTTACGCCTTTTTGCTGCGCAATATCATTGTCAACACGCAACATATACTGAGGGAATGCTGCACTGTAAAAAGTGAATACAGAGGACAATTCCGGACGTTTACTCAATTCCTTCACAAAATCCTTACTCACCGTCTCCATCTTTTTGAAGTCGCCGGATCCTGCCTTATCCAGTAAACGCAACTCGAAACCTCCGGCAGCACCGTAACCTGGTACAGCTGGTGGTTGAAAGAATTCTATGGTTGCACCAGAGATCCCCTGAGATTTTTCTTCCAGTTCTTTCATGATCTCTTCCACACCGTGCTTACGATCTTCCCAACTTTTCAGGTTAATCAAACAAGTTCCGGAGTTGGCACTGGTTCCTTCAGTAAGGATCTCATAACCAGCCAGGGCTGAAACAGACTGGACGCCTTCCACACCTTCTGCGATTTTCTGTAACCGCTCTGCGATTTCATTCGTACGCTCTAAAGAAGATCCCGGAGGAGTTTGGATAATGGCATAAAACATCCCTTGATCCTCATTGGGTATAAAACCTGAAGGAAGACTGTTGTTTAGGAAGAAAATACCTACAGAAAAACCGACTAAGACCACAAAAGTGACCAGCCTGCGGCTTACAATTGCACTCAATACTTTTTGATACCTTCCGGTAAGTTTGTCGAAACCGTTGTTAAAGCCATTCAGCAATTTGTCTAATGCGTTTTGTTTTTGTGGTTTCCCATGGTTCTTCAATAAAATTGCACAAAGTGCTGGTGTCAGCGTTAATGCAACGATACCAGAAAGGATAATTGCCGTAGCCATGGTAATAGAAAACTGGCGGTAGAAAATCCCGACCGGCCCGGACATGAATGCAACGGGTATAAACACGGCAGCCATCAGGAAAGTAATCGCGATAATCGCACCACTGATCTCATGCATCACCTTTTTCGTCGCCTTACGGGCAGAGATATGGTGCTCATGCATTTTTGCATGGACCGCTTCAATTACCACAATGGCATCATCAACCACCACCCCAATCGCCAGTACCAATGCAAATAAGGTGACCAAATTGATCGTAATCCCGAAAAACTGCATGAAAAAGAAAGTACCAATCAACGATACGGGTACGGCAATTGCAGGAATTAATGTAGAACGCCAATCTCCTAAAAACAGGAACACGACCAATCCAACCAGGATAAAAGCTTCTACAAGTGTGTGGATTACTTTTTCGATGGAAGCATCCAGGAATTTAGAAACGTCATAACTGATCTCATAATCTACGCCTTTAGGAAAAGAAGATTTTTTGATCTCTTCCATTTTAGCCTTAATGTCTTTAATAACCTGACTGGCATTACTTCCATAAGACTGCTTCACAGTAATTGCAGCAGAAGGTCTGCCGTTCAAATTCGAATAGATATCATACATAGAGCTTCCAAACTCGATATTGGCCACGTCTTTTAGCCTTAGAATTTCCCCTTTAGCGGTAGATCTTAAAATGATATTTTCATAACCTTCTTTGGTCGTAAATCGTCCAGGATATTTCAGTACATATTCAAATGACTGTGACCTTTTTCCAGAACTTTCCCCGGTTTTTCCAGGCGAAGCTTCTAAACTTTGTTGATTTAAGGCTTCTAAAACCTCATCAGCAGAAATTTTATAGGCTAGCATCCGATCCGGTTTTAACCAGATTCTCATGGCATATTCCCGGTTACCCAAGATGTCTGCCACACCTACACCATCCACCCTTTTCAATTCTGAAAGGACATTGATGTCTGCAAAATTGAATAAGAACTTCTGGTCCATTTTCGGATCCTTGCTGTACAAGTTGATGTACATTAACATATTGGATTCCTCGCGGGTGATTTTAACACCTTCACGTACCACTAGTGGTGGTAACTTATTGATTACCGAAGCCACACGGTTCTGAATGTTAACAGAAGCCTGGTTCGGGTCTGTTCCTAAATTGAACACGACCTGAATGGAGGCCTCTCCATCATTACCTGCATCGGAAGCCATATATTTCATTCCAGGAACACCATTGATCGCTCTTTCCAGCGGGATGATAACCGATTTAATCATCAGTTCGCCGTTTGCTCCAGGATATTCGGCAGTAATATTCACCTTTGGTGGTGAAATAGAAGGGAATTGTGTGACCGGCAGATGGCTTAATGCCAAAGCGCCCAGAAACACAATGATGAGCGATATTACTATAGAAAGGACTGGCCTTTGTATAAACTTATTAAACATTTACTTGCTTTTTAAATGATAGAACCTTTGGACTGATCTGTTTTATTATTCTGCCTTTAATCTCAAATGAGAGATAACCGATTTAGGTTCCAGATATTTGTACTTGATCTTTTCATCATCCTTAACTTTCTGAACGCCTTCCAGAAGGATTTTATCCGTTTCAGAAAGACCGGTGTTCACGACATATAAGTCTGGCATTTCACTGGCAATCGTAATGTTTCTAGAGTGAATAACATCGTCTTTTCCAACCACAAAAACATACATTTTGTCCTGGATTTCATAGGTTGCTTTCTGTGGGATGATTAGCGCATTACGCAATGGTACAGTCATTTGTATTTTGCCCGTTTGGCCATTTTTCAATAGCTTATTGGCGTTCGGGAATCTTGCTCTGAAAGCGATGTTACCTGTTTCACTATTGAACTCACTTTCAATTACCTCTACAGTTCCTTTATCTTTCAGGACTTCATTATTGGCCAATAGCAGACTAACTTGCTTGTCGCCACGGTCTTTTACATTCGTTTGATAAGCTAAATATTCCGGTTCTGAAACATTAAAATAGGCAAACACCTGACTGTTATCAGAAAGGCTGGTCAACAGCTCTCCTTCATCAATCAGGCTTCCCAATTTCTGAGGAATGCGGTCAATGGTACCATCAAATGGTGCTTTAATCTCGGTAAATGATAAATGAAGTTTTGCTAAGGAAGCTTCTGCTTTAGCGCCTTCCAATTTAGCCTGAGCCATAGCCAGCTCATTTTTCGAGACTACATTTTTATCGGCCAGTGTCTTCACATTTTGTAATTCTATCTGCGCCGCTTTAACTTCTGCTTGCGCTTTTAACAATTCTGCTTCATAGAGTTTAGGCATGATGCGAAACAGCAATTGACCTGCTTTAACCGTCTGTCCTTCATCTACATAAATGTTCTGTAGGTATCCTTTTTCCTGTGCTCTGATCTCAATATTTCTAACAGAACGGATTTGAGAAACAAATTCTTTGGTAAAGGAGGTATCAGTTTTTAAAGGAGCCGTAATGGTAAACTGACTTTCTTCCTTTTTTTCTTCTTTTTTGGTGGTGCAGCTTGTAAGGTTCAACAAGGCTATAGCGCCACTGAACACGAGTATTTTCTTCATGATAATAAATGGAAATTAAGCGAATAAATGCCTGGAATAAAGATTCCAATCAACGTAAAAAAACATTAGTTACTGGAGGCCGGATTTAAAAATCGGGCCAAAAGATTGCATTAAACACACCAACACGAGGGACGTATGGTTAATGTTTTAACTGATGTAACGTAATGCTCAAATCCTCAATACGCGTTGTTTGATATAAATCGGTGAAGAATTGCCTGAAAATGGCTGAAAGGTTTGATCATACTGATGGTAATCATCAGCAATTAAAACTGGTAAAAAAGCAAGATACCAGCGCTCCAGGGTATAATATTCCTGGTGTAGATTTCTGTCTGGAAGTTCGTCGCCATAGTTGTGCTCCTCATCCAGATCTAAGTCGGCCTCTTCAATGAGGCTGATGTCCAGACCAGTGCCGCTGAATTTTGCCTGTTCACTTTTAGAAAGCCGCTGTTTGGAAACACAATGCGTAGGATTATGATGCGTACCTGCATGAAGATAGTGCCCTCCGCATAGCAGAAAGGTAAACAGGGATACGAAAAATACGACTACTCTCATTTTGGTGGCAAAAGTAATCAAAGTATTGAAAGAAAAAAATGAATTATCAACCTCAGACTTTTATAAGACAATTCCCTCTTCCACATTAATCTGATTCAGGAAGGAATAGTCATGAGAAATCACGACTAAGGTTCCTTTATATTCGTTAATAGCTGCAGTTAATATCTCAATATTTTGCATGTCCAGGTTGTTTGTCGGCTCATCTAAAACAATTAAATCAGGACTTTGATTACCAATGGTTAAAGCGCAGAGTATAAGTCTCATTCTTTCTCCGCCACTTAGGGAGGAACAAGGTTTATCCCATTGTGCTTTGGTAAATAAAAACCGATTTAAACGAAGTTTTATCTCATGCTCCTGCAATGCTCCAGCGTTAAATTGTTGCGCCTGTTCATAAACATTAAGGTTGGGATCAATTAAAGAATATTCCTGATCTACGTAAATGGAATGAACCATTGTTCGCGCTATGCTGCCGGATTTTGGCTGTAATGACCCCAGAATTATTTTGATGAGGGTCGTTTTTCCTGATCCATTGGCTCCTTTAATCGCCAAACGATCGCCGGTTTTGATCTGAAAGCTCAAGCCTTGCTGCCAGAGCAATTGCGCTTCATAGCTGAAATTGATTTCTTTTGCGGTGATCAGTGTTTTTCCGATATGCAGTGCAGAAGCATCAAGATCCATTTTCATACGGTCATGCCCTGGTTGATCCTTGCGCAACTCGCTTATCTCTTGCGCTATGCCATCCAGTTTTTCAGCTTGTTGTCCTTTCAAACGTGAAGTGCTTTTCTCCGCATTATTTTTCAATGTTTTCATCATGATGGTAGGTACACCCGCCTTTTCTTGTTTCCGCTTTCCACGGGCATCCAGTTTATGCTGTCTTTCTAAAGCAGTACGCTCTACCTCCTTCGCTTTACGTAATGCTTTTTCTTTACTTTTCAAGGTTTGAGCAAAAGCGGCGCTTTCTATCTCACGCTGTTCCACATAGCATTCATAATTTCCACCATAGCTGCTGATTCCATCAGGCCCTAACCATGCGACAACATTTAAAAGGTTCAACAATTCCCGATCATGGCTGACAATCAGCAAAGTTTTTTTGCTAAACCTGATTTCGTCATAAAGCAGAATTCTACTTGCACGATCCAAATGATTGCTGGGTTCATCCATCAAAATGATCTCTGGCTGATGAATTCGGATCCCTGCCAGGAAAACTTTTGTTTTTTGTCCGCCACTTAAACTGCTCATTTTTTGAGCTAAATCCAGCCCCTCCAGCTTCCAATAGGCAAAAGCTTGCGCGCAACGCGATTCAAAATCCCAGTCGTCATTGAGTATGGCCAGGTTTTCATCCGTCACCTGACCCGCTAAAATTTCTTGCATGGCTTGTAGCTTGTCGCCTAAATGAAGCACTTCGGCAATACTACTCTCTTTGTAATCGTCTAAAAGTTGAGGCACATAGTAAGGCTTAGACGCCGCTTTCACAAGGCCAGTACCAGGCTGTAGCTGACCTGCTAAAATTTTTAATAAAGTAGATTTCCCAGCACCATTATTGCCAATCAAGGCGGTTTTATCGTGTGGATTCAGGTTGAAATTTAGGCCTGTAAAGAGTAAGTCCCTATTGGGATGTTGGTAGGTAATATCTTGAAGAATGAGCATGAGATCCTTTCTTTTTTAGTTGAATAGTTAAGAAGGCCTTTAAGGCTTCCGTTTTATTTTCCTGAAAGAAATGTGCTGCTACATGCTATCCTTATTGATTTTGTGAATGGTACAAAGGTAATAATTTCAATTAACTCTTCAAGAATTTCAATTAACTCCTACATGTTTCATAGGTTTGTACCATCAAAGCCGTAATTATGGAAAACAAAATATCAGCAGCAGACCTCATCATCAATCCAGATGGCAGCATTTACCATCTTAACCTATTGCCTGAAGATCTTGCGCAAACTGTGATCACTGTAGGTGACCCTGATCGGGTTTCAGAAATATCTAAACATTTTGACCGAATAGAGCTTAAGAAAGGAAAGCGTGAATTCCTGACACATACCGGCTATCTGGGACAGAAAAGAATAACGGTGATTTCAACAGGGATTGGAACAGACAATATTGACATTGTATTTAATGAATTAGATGCGTTGGTCAATATTGACTTCCAAACCAGGACGGTAAAAAAAGACCTGACCTCACTGGATATCATTCGTATTGGTACATCTGGGGCCATCCAATCTGATTTACCAATGGGCACCATCCTGGCCTCTTCTTATGGCCTTGGAATGGATGCATTGATGCAGTATTATATTCATGAACTTTCTGTAGAGGAACGTCCAATTTTGGAAGCTTTTAACGCCCATTGTGCACACATCAAAGGTATTCATCCTTATTTAACCGCTGCTGATGATCGTTTATTAAACACCATTGGGGCTGATATGGTCCATGGCATCACGATTACTGCGCCAGGATTTTATGCGCCGCAAGGCCGACAAGTCCGCGCTAAAAACTCCATTCCGAACTTCATTTCCTTGCTCAATACTTTCCAACATGGAAAAGATAGGATCACGAATTTAGAAATGGAAACAGCCGGAATTTATGCCCTGGCCAAAGTCTTAGGTCATAAAGCATTATCCGTAAATGCGATACTGGCCAGTAGAGTCAATTTTGAGTTCAGTAATAGCCCGGATAAAGTAGTAGATCAAGCCATCCGTATGGTACTGGATAAACTTGCCTAAATCTTAGCAATTCCTGAGTCAATACTGTGAAAGGATTTTAAAGATTTCGAAACAAAATAGGCCTTCCAATGTTCCATTGATAGATATAGAACGAAAGTTATGTTTGAATTACTCAAAAATAAAGTAAGAATTATAGCTGCAACATCATTGTTAAGTGCGTACGATACAGAAGAATTAGATGCAGGAAAAAGATTTATAGCCATCCTTGCGGGTGCATACATCTTTCAAAAAGGAGTCAGAGCGATTTCTAAACACCCCGTAGTAGGAATTCAGGAGGCGGTATTAGGTGGGATATTGTTATACACCGGAACGGTTGGTATCCATAAAAAGATCGTTAGAAAACCTACTGATCATGCTGATATCAGGAGAAATCAGATTCAAGGGAATGATCCTAGATCAGCTGTACCTGCTTTTGTTTAAAGAATTCATGGCCGGGAGTTCCCGGCCATGAATTATAAAATTCAAATTTTACTTCCCCAACTTGCTCGGTTTTGAGCTCATGTAGAAAGTTAGTTTTCCACCCTTTAAGATATCTGCGTGTTTAAGCACATTGTTGCTAATTAATACACCGTTTAGTAATACTTTTTGCACGTAAATATTTTTGTCACTCTGGTTAATGGCTTCAATGGTAAAGGTATTTCCAGCTTCCAGCTGAAGTACAGCCGATTTTACTGCAGGACTTCCAAGCGCATAATCTGCTGATCCTGGTGAGACCGGATAAAATCCTAGAGAAGAAAACATGTACCAGGCGCTCATCTGGCCACAATCGTCATTACCTCCTAAGCCATCTGGTGTTGGTTTGTATTGCATCTTCAGAATCTTCCTTACCCTTTCTTGCGTTTTCCATGGCTGATCTGCCCAGTTATACAGATAAGCAACGTGGTGTGCCGGCTCATTACCATGCACATATCCGCCAATAATCCCTTCTCGGGTAATGTCTTCAGTTTCTGCAAAAAACACATCAGGAAGGTGCATATTGAATAAGCTGTCAATCTTGGCTGCAAACTTCTGCTTCCCACCCATTTTATTCATCAACGATTCTGGATCATGTGGCACGAAGAAACTGTAATTCCAGCTATTTCCTTCAATAAAACCTTGTCCATGCGTACTCATGACATCAAATTCTTTTTTGAAAGCACCGTTCGCCAGTTTCGGGCGCATGAAACCGATACGGTCATCATATACATTCTTCCAGTTTCCTGAGCGTTTCATATATTCTTCATATACTGCCTGGTTGTTTAGTTTTTTTGCGATCTGTGCAATACACCAATCATCATAAGCATACTCCAAGGTATTTGACACCGAGGTTCCACTGCTTTCCGCAGGAATGTATCCCAGATCAATATATTTTCCTATTCCTTCATAATTGCGGTGATTGGCTGTGGCAATACAAGCCTCTAAAGCTTTTTGAACATCACCATCATACACACCTTTGATAATGGCATCAGCCACAACTGAAACACTATGATAGCCACTCATACACCAGTTTTCATTGGCGTAATGCGACCAGATGGGTAGCATCTTCAAAGCGCTCTGGTCGTAATGTGCCAGCATGGATTTCACCATGTCATTGTTGCGGGAAGGCTGTATCAGGTTAAAGAAAGGATGTAATGCCCGATAGGTGTCCCACAAAGAAAAAGTAGTATAATTGGTAAAGCCATTTGCCTGATGCACATTCTGATCTAAACCTTTATACTGTCCGTTTACATCTCCATAAGTTGTTGGATTGATAAATGCATGGTACATGGCGGTGTAAAAATTCACCTTATCGTCTTCAGCAGCGGCAATGTCAATTTTATTCAACTCTTTATTCCAATCCGTTTGGGCTTGCTTTTTTACACGGTCAAAATCCCATCCAGGAACTTCTGAACTCATGTTTTCTAAAGCATTTGCCTGACTCACCGGCGACAGTGCAAATTTTACTTTCACTTGCTCCTGTTCATCGGTATCGAAATCGAAGTGCATGCGGATTCTCTTTCCTGCAATTTCCGGGAAGTTGTTGTTCTGGTCAAATTTTCTCCAAAAACCCGAGTACACCTGCTTCTTGTCATAGTTTTTCTGACCATAGCTTTTAAAAGGCTTCGAGAAAGTCATGGCGAAATAAACGGTCCTTGTTCTTGCCCATCCGTTGGTTTGGCGGTAGCCGGTTAACAAGGTGTCGTTCACAACGCGCACATAAGTCCACACTGTTTTGTCGTCATAGTTGTAAATCCCGGACATTAAATCCAGAATAATGTGCGACTGGTCAGATTTAGGGAACGTATAACGGTGCATCCCTACCCTTTTACTCGCAGTGAGTTCCGCCTGAATCTTGTGGTCATCCAATTTCACTTTGTAATAACCGGCTTCAGCAGTTTCATTGGCATGGGAGTAAGAAGAGCGAAATCCGCTTCCAGGTACATCAGCAGTACCCGGGTTCATTTTTAAAACACCCTGTGTTGGCATCACCAGGAAATCACCCAAATCTGAATGACCAGTACCACTAAAATGAGTGTGACTAAATCCAACAATTGATTTATCCTCATATTTATAACCCGCACAGTATTTATAAACGTCGCCATTATACTTGCCATTCAGCTCATAAGAAAGGGTGTCTGTGTCTGGACTCAGCTGCACTGATCCGAAAGGAACAGTGGCCCCTGGATAAGTATGGCCCATCTTTTGGGTTCCAATAATCGGTTTTACATACTTTACCAAATCCTTTTGTGCCTGTGCAGAAAGGGCTGGAAGCAGTATACAAAACAATAATGCTTTTTTCATTTGTTTAAGTTGAGGTTTTTTTACAAGGTTCTAAGGTATAAATAATTGGCACAAAATAAGCTCTATTATCTTGCTATAACGTTTAATCTAAACTTTATGCTTTTATCCTTTTTACAAGCAACTGACGGCATAAATGAGAATGTATGGGTAAAAACCGCTATTTTTGCGCTCAGAATAAATTATAATGAGTAAACTCGGTAGAATATTGGTAGCCATGAGTGGCGGAGTAGATAGTTCAGTTGCAGCAGTGATGTTACACGAACAAGGATATGAAGTAATCGGATTAACCATGAAGACATGGGATTATGCGACCTCAGGTACCAATGGTAAGGAAACTGGATGTTGCAGTCTGGACAGCATCAACGATGCACGTACCCTGGCGGTTAATTACGGATTTCCACACTATATATTAGACATCAGGGATGAGTTCGGTGATTATGTGATTGATAACTTCGTTGATGAATATCTTGCAGGTCGTACGCCTAACCCTTGTGTTTTATGCAACACCCACATCAAATGGGAAGCATTGTTAAAACGTGCAAATAAACTGGATTGCGAATTTATTGCGACCGGTCACTATGCGAACGTTAGACAGCACGACAATGGTCGTCATGTGATCTCTAAAGGTTTGGATGAAAACAAAGACCAGTCTTATGTGCTTTGGGGCGTTTCTCAGGAAAACCTGGCACGTACTAAATTCCCATTGGGATCTTTCGCAAAAGCGGATATCAGACAAATGGCTTTAGATATGGGGCAGGAAGAACTGGCTAAGAAAAGCGAAAGTTATGAGATCTGTTTTGTACCGGATAATGATTACCGTGCTTTCTTGAAGCATAAGGTAGGTGATTTAGAAGGTCGCGTGGCAGGTGGTAATTTCATTACCAGTGACGGCATGGTGGTTGGACAACATAAAGGTTATCCTTTCTATACCATCGGACAGCGTAAAGGTTTAGGAATCGCTTTTGGCGAACCGATGTTTGTAACGCAAATCCTTCCGGAAAGCAATACCGTAGTTTTAGGTAGAGCAGATGAATTGGAACGTCGTGAAGCCCTGGTTAGAAATGTGAACTTGATTAAGTACGAAAATATTTTGGAGCCCATGAATGACGTGGTTACTAAAATCAGATATAAAGACGCAGGAACGTTAAGTACTATTGTACAGGAAAATGATAAAATCAAAGTAGTATTTGATCATGCAGTTTCGGCAATAGCACCGGGACAGTCTGCGGTATTCTATGAAGGAAACGACCTCCTTGGAGGCGGTTTCCTTTGTTAATGATATTAAATTAGCTATCTAATTGATCTGAAATGGTATAAGGTGCGGCAGTTTTAATGTGCTTGCCCTTATATCTTTCAAAGTAATAATCTAATCTGCCTAGATTAATTCCAGCAAATCCCACCTGATTAATCGTCGTCATCTTTCCATCGAGATTTAGAATATCTTCTGGTTTCTCCATGAATGTATGGGTATGACCGCCGATAATTAAATCTATATTTCTGGTGTTCTTGGCCATTACCTGATCCGAAACCCGATCGCTATCGTATTTATAACCTAAATGTGATAAGCAGATTACAAGATCACATTTTAAATCATTTTTAAGCAGACTTGCAGTCTGATTTGCCGTTTGAACCGGATCTAAAAATACCGTATCGCCATAATTTCTATCGCCTACCAATCCAGCTAATTTAATCCCGATTCCAAATACACCGATCTTTATTCCTTGCTTTTTAAAGATCTGATAAGGCAGGGTCGATTTATTCAATAAGGTGTTAGAGAAATCGTAATTACTGCATAAAATTGGGAAGTTGGCATGAGGTAATTGTTTGTAGAAACCTTCCAGACCGTTGTCAAAATCATGGTTTCCCATCGTT
This sequence comes from Pedobacter gandavensis, assembly GCF_014172405.1. Lineage (GTDB taxonomy): Bacteria > Bacteroidota > Bacteroidia > Sphingobacteriales > Sphingobacteriaceae > Pedobacter > Pedobacter gandavensis. The sequence continues at coordinate 791,627 of NZ_WNXC01000001.1, forward strand.
GCAGCATCATACTTCATTTCAGACATGAGCTTAATTTCCAACTCTCCACCATATTTGTTAAAGTATGGGGTACCCTGAAAAATATCACCAGCATCAAAAAGCAATACATTGCTTTCTTTTGCACGAATTGATTTGATCAAAGCAGAACGTCTGGCTGTTCCTCCCAATCCTTGGTATTTTGAACCATCCATCGGAAAGGGCTCGATTCTACTGTGCACATCATTGGTATGCAAAATGGTCAATTTTACCAGGTCTCCGGCGGCTAGTGCATCAAAAGCATTTAAGTTCAATGCCGCAGCTGCGGCGGCAATCCCTCCTGTTTTAAGGAAGTTTCTACGGTTAATCTTTAGTAATTCTTCCATCTAATTTTGGATTTATAGTTTTTCCAGCAGCCTGGTTTTCTTTAATGTAGGTAATCAAGGCATCGCGCATTCTGACGCCTATAATCTTCTTCTCTATTGGGTTTTTGAAACTCTGTACATTGTCGCCACCCTCAGCTACGTAATCAGAGGTTAATACCTTGTAGTTTTTATTCGGATCTAAAGGTTTTCCATTGATCATAACCTCAGTTGGCTTGTCGTTCACAATTTTCATTCTGAGGTTAGCAACGGGTTGTCCGCCTGTTTTTGCAATGTAATCCAATAGGTTTTGCACAGCCGCAGGGCTCAAAACGTAAACCATCATCTCATTCTCAAAAGGCATGACTTCAAAAATGTTCGATAGTTTAATGTCTCCTTTAGGAAGGGCTACCCGAATTCCACCATTGGTAGAAGGCATAGCGAAATCTATGGTCGAATCGTATTTAAGTGCTTCGTGGAATATCGCGTCAGAGAAGAAATTTCTCAGCAGGTTTTCCTGAACGGGCTTACCATCCTTTTTATCCAGTTTTTCCATTAATTCATCGGAGTGTCCAATGACTGTGTTCATCTCCTGATCCATTTTGATTTTGTATGGGAGATAAGTTTTGATCACAGCACTGTCTGCGGCCTGATTACCGTTCATGTTATACTCCGTCCGGTTACTCTTTACGACCGCGTAATGTGAGCTACAAGAAAACATCAGGGGTATGGCACCTAAAATCAGGTATTTTTTGATTGGATGAATATGTTTCATATCGATTTGAAAGCACAAAGGTAAAAAACCTTAGGCTAAAAAAATACTTATAAATGTTCCTGATTTTTTGCTTCTTTGTGAATATGAAACGCGCTACTCCCCTTTTACTATCAATTAGTATCTTTTTATTTTGTGGCTTTCTGAAGTCTGAAAAAGCTTTTAGTCAGGAAAACCAGTTGAACAGGATCAACTTGAAATGGAATATGTACCAGCAATTGGAGCAAACCAATCGCCCATTCATTGCCTATACTGCACATCAAACCACCCACAAATATCGGGCAACCCAAAAAGGAAGTCAATTTTCCTTGAAATTCACTGTGGGCGTTGCACTAGACAGTAAGAAGTCCACCCTGGACCTTCGTAAATTGGCTTCGCTGGATGAGGAAGGCCAAAAGAAACTGCTAAATCATGAACAAGGACATTCGGATTTGGCTGTTGTTTATGGTAGAATCCTTTATAAGCAGTTATCCAAACAAGTATATACGGTTAAAAACTATCAGAATGAGGTTAAAAAAATCTATGATGATACGATGAAGGAATTGTTAGAAATGAACTTCAAATATGATATAGAAACTTCACACGGAGAAGAGTTAGAGCCACAAGATAAATGGGATTTGTATTTTAAAAACCAGTTGAAAATTAACGCATTGGGACGGTAAAAACAACCCATGCTTCCTATAAATACGGAATATTCTATATAGAGTTTAACGGCTTAAAATCTTTCTCTTTCTTTAATAGCGGCAGGTAACATTTTGATGGCTTCATTCTTTTTTTGCCTGTCATAACCGGCAAAGCTTGGTAGAATCGCAATTATTCGGTATTCTTGGTGTCACACAATACCACAACTGAAACCAAATTATCAATTCTAAACCAAGCCAATTTAATGAACGCTAAAACGTTAAGTCCAGAACTATTAAAAACCAAAGAACACTTTCATATTCTTGATGGCCTGCGGGGTGTAGCCGCAGTAGCCATTGTCATCTTCCACTTCATGGAAGTGGTCTATATTCCTGCAAAAAATTTCATCGGTCATGGCTTCCTGGCGGTCGACTTTTTCTTTTGTTTATCCGGATTTGTCATCGGCTACGCTTATGACGACAGGATTGGCAAAATGGGCATGGCTACCTTTTTAAAAACAAGATTGATCAGGTTACATCCCCTGGTGGTTCTAGGGTCGGTTTTAGGCCTGCTGGCCTTTCTCTTCGATCCCTTTTCGCTGCATTCAGAATTGTATAGTGCAGGGAGAATTGCCCTTGTTTTCTTAAGCTCTATTTTGATGATTCCTTTTCCGGTAGTATCAGAAAGGTATTTCAATTTATTCAGCTTCAATGCGCCTGCATGGTCTCTTTTTTGGGAATATATAGCCAATTTTGTTTATGTATTGGTGCTATATAAAGCGACTCGTAACCTATTGTTGATCTTAACAATTCTGGCAGGAATCGCCATTTGCTATATCGGCTATACCTATGGAGCATTACTTGGCGGCTGGAGTGGAGAGACCTTCTGGCATGGTTGTGCACGTATCTCCTACTCTTTTTTAGCAGGCTTACTGATCTTCCGTTCTAAATGGATCATCAGGACCAAACTCGGTTTTGTTGGCTTAAGCGTGTTGCTTTTACTCGCTTTTCTTATGCCTGACAGCAAATGGAACTGGATCACTGAACCCTTAGTTGTCCTGATTTATTTCCCATTACTGATCTGTTTGGGCGCAGGAGCGAAACTTCAGGAAGGCCTGAAAAAACTATGTGTTTTCTCCGGAAACATCTCCTATCCGCTGTATATGACACATTATATGGTATTGTGGATTTTCGCAGGCTATTACACCGCTCATAAACCGGATACCAGTCAATTGGTCTTGATCATCATTGGTGGTACCGCTTTACTGGTTGCTTTCGCCTATGTGGTGATGAAGTTTTATGATATTCCTGTCCGAAAATACTTAATGAATAAACTTAAAAAAGCATCCTAAATTGCTTTTTGATCTGGTGGATCAAACTGAATAAAAAATAATTTAATCTTTAAAAAAAAAGCGTCCTTCATCGCAGATTTATCGGAAGGACGTTTTTTTTGTGACATTTACATCCTCATATTTATATCTTAGCCAAAAAATCACCCTATGCCTGAATCGACTGAACCACAATACTGGCAATCTTTTAAAGCCGGAAATGCGGACTCTTTTGAGTACCTATATAAAACCTATGCTGCTGGTCTATATAATTATGGTTCAAAATTCAGCAAGGACAAAGATCTGATTAAAGAGTGTATTCAGGATCTTTTTGTAGGTATCTGGACCAGAAGGGCCACGCTTGGAAACCCTGATCATCTAAAAAACTATCTCTATAAATCATTCCGCCACCTGGTTTTCAGGAAGACTTTACAGTTGCAGAACTTTGAAGTTTATGAAGAAGAAACTGATACCTATTCTTTTCATGTTAGCTTAAATATGGAGGAAGCCATTATTGATGGTGAACAGCGGGATAAAGTGACGGAACAATTGAATATGGTTATGGCCAAACTTACCCCCAGGCAAAAAGAAGCTATATTTCTAAGGTTTTACGAGCAACTGAGTTATGAGGAAATCGCCGAGGTGATGGATATTTCAGTGAAAGCCAGCTATAAAATCATGGCAAGAGCATTGGGTTTTCTAAAGGAAAACTTATCAAAAGATGATTTAATGCTCCTATCTCTGTTACTTCACTTAAGATTATTGAACTGATTACCAGATTGATAACTATTATTTTCAATTTTTATTTAGGTTGCTGGGGTAATTTGGCTCCTTTTCGGCTAATAGGATCAAAAGCAATAATATGAAGAAACAAATTAGTGCATATGAAACCTATACTTTAGCAGAGCTGATCAATGATCAGGACTTTCTGGTATGGGTCTTGCACCCTGATGAACAGTCAGATTCCCATTGGCGGCGTATTGAAAATACTTATCCTCAGCTGACTGAGCCTATCCGCCAAGGAAAAGCGATTGTTCAATCCATGAAATTCGAAAAAGAGGATTTGAGCCTAAAAGACCAAAACGAGATTTGGAATGCCATCCAGTCGGAAACAACCTCAAGAAAAACACCAGTCAGGAAACTTTGGTATCGCTATGCAGCGGCAGCTGTGCTGGCAGGAGTCTTACTGGGCATTGGCATTCTTTACCAGGTAAACCAACCTATCGCCATCAATACGCCTTATGGGAAATTGAAAACCATCACGTTACCAGATGGTTCTTTGGTTACTTTAAATGCCAACTCTACCATTAAATATGATAGAAACTGGGATAAAAATGGAATTAGAGAAGTATGGATCGAAGGTGAAGCCTTCCTAAAGGTTAAGCATTTAAATACTTCAGGAAAGGTATTGGATCGCGAGCGTTTTGTGGTGCATACCGGTAATGTTAATGTAGAAGTACTGGGTACTTCATTTAACGTAAATGACCGTCGAGGACGTACGGAAGTCGCCTTATTAGAGGGTAAAATTAGTTTAGGTCTGAATGGTGCTGTTGGCAAGCCTTTGGTACTTTCTCCAGGAGATATTGCAGCGTTTGAGCATGGTAAATTAATGGTAAAGCCAATCAATGTAGCTGAATATGCCTCATGGAAAGATGGAAGATTGAATTTCAACAATGTTCCAGTGGCTAAGATCTTCGATTACTTTGAAGATGTTTATGGGTATAAAGTGGTCGTTGATGATCAAGAAATTCTTAAGAAACGAGTTTCAGGATCGATGAGTACACAAAATGAACAGGTGTTATTTAAAACCCTGGGAATGGCTTTAAACCTCAACTTCAACTTAAATCAAGATACTAAGCAACTAATGATTACTTCAAAATAAGGTCAGCTATGAACAACCTAAAAACCGGCCTGATGAGCTTAATCTACATCCTGATGTTTCATCAGTTCGCATTTGCAAGACAAATTAAACCAACAGAAAAACAACTATTAACGAAAGTATTGACCGAATTAACCGCTCAATATAAAGTCAATTTCTTATATGAAGAGGTCAACCTCAAACAAAAAACAGTAACTTTTAACGCCATAGATTTCAAGGGCAAGCCAATTTCGGAAGTGCTAAATAGCCTGTTGCTACCGTTAAATTTATCCTGGTACAAGGTCGATGCAAGGAATTATTCTATCTTTTTAACGCCAAAAAAGTTAGACTCAAAAGATAAAGGCAAGGGAATGAGATCCAGTCTGCCGGATTCCTCGAAACTGGAAAAGGTGACAGGCTCGATAGTAGATGAAAATGGAAAACCATTAGAATATACCACGGTCACCTTGTTGGTAGCCTTAGATTCTGCTTTCGTTTCCAATGCTTTAACAGATTTATCAGGTATTTTCGCTTTTCCATCCGTTAAACCAGGAACCTATAAAATCAAAGTCTCTTCGATGGGACATCAACCTTACCTCAGTAAGGCTTTCAAAGTGGGCGATGGTGCTCCAACAGCAGCTATAGAACCAATTGCCATGAAAGTTTCCGATAAAACTTTGAAAGAAGTTCAGGTGACCGCTACCAAAGCTTTGGTAGAAACTAAAAGTGATCGTCTTATTTTCAATGTAGACAACAGTGCAATGGCCGTTGGGAACTCCTTACAAGTTTTAAAATCTGCCCCATTTGTTCGGGTTTCTACTGAAAATGTATTGACACTTCAAGGCAAAAAGACCATGGTCTTGATCGACAATAAGCCCGTTCCAGACGCCTCATTGGAGAATATTTTGCTAACCATGCCAGCCGGAAACATTTCAAAAGTGGAGCTGATTACGCAGCCATCTGCTAAATATGACGCGTCCTATGGGGCGGTGATCAATATCATTACCAAAAAATCTCAAGTGGAAGGAATTACCGGGAATTTACGCCTGGATGGTTCATCGGGAAATTATGCGAATGGGAGTGTCAATGCAGGGGCAACTTACAAGCATAAAAACCTCACTATTTATGCCAATGGCGGGATAAATAAAGGAGATAATTATTATAGTATTGAATCGAAAAGGTTTCAGGACCCTACAGATCCCTCCTACTTTTTAACGAATAACTGGACACGGTTATCTCACAACTTGATGTACACTTTCCAAACCAACATGGAACTACAGCTAGATAAGAATCAAACTGTAGGTTTATTCGTGGATTTAAGCGATGTGGAGTTTAAAGGACCATGGAAGACCACAAATAGCTTTGGCCGGGAAAATGGGAAGATTGATTCTGTGTTATTTACGGATGCTTCTTTTAATCAAAAAGGGCAATCACAAACTTATAACCTAAATTACCGATTACTTTCTGACTCTGGAAAGAATGAGTTGACTGTCTTGGGGACTTTTACACCATGGCAAAGGAATCTACTGCAGACATTTCCTTCTACGCTTTACAATGGAGATGGTGAAATCATTAAAAATCCACCACTTTACCAGACCCGTAATAGAGGGAATATTGATGTTTACATCGCACAAATCGACTATACGCACCTGTTTAAAAAAGAATGGTCGCTGGAAACCGGACTAAAACATCAGCAGACCAATTCCAAAACTCTGGTGGTGTATGAAGATTATAAAACTGGGGAATTAAAAGAAGACCCGGCATTTTCTAACGACAATAATTTGAAAGAATCGATTTCAGGGCTTTATGGTATTTTAAGCAAAGACTGGGAAAATGATAAGGTTCAGGTGGGCTTTAGAGCCGAAGCTACAAATGTAAATTCTGTAGCTAATTTTAAACAGCGCAAGTTTAATTTTTTCCCAACCTTAATGTATCAGCATAACATCAATAAGGACCTAAATGTTTCTGCCTCTTATAAGAAAATAATCAACAGGCCACGCTATACTGAAATGGTTCCCTACTCTGTGTTCCTGAACCAGTACAGTATTGAGCAGGGAAATCCGGAATTGAAACCACAGTTCGATAATGTTTATACTTTTACTGCGAACATTAAGCGGTTAAACGTGTCCCTGAGCTATACGGATACCAAAGGAATGATTGGTTTGTTCCCTTCACAACAGGATTACAGTACCAAAGTGACTTATTTTAAGCGTCAGAATCTGAAGAAAGCTTCCAGTCTAGCGCTGAATATTTTCTTCCCATACCGGATCAATGAATGGTGGGAAACGATGAATAGCGGTACACCTATCGGTCGCAATAGCGCAGAGGGTGTCGTTCTTGGAGCAGACCACAAGCTTTCGGCATTCTACTCTGATTTTAGAACCGCTCATATTTTCAAAATCACAAAAGACATCAAGCTACAGATAGATGGTTATTACTGGACGAAGTATACACAGGACCTAGGTAGGTACGAGGGAAATAAAAACATTGATGCCTCATTAATGGTAAACCTATGGAAAGGAAGCGGTCAGTTTAGACTGGGTGGATCTGAACTGGTTTTTAAAAGAAATGACTATTTGCTGGAAAGAGACTACGGGACTTTTAAATCTGCAGAACGCATTCACACCGATAGCAGACGCTTGCTGATTGGCTTCAATTATAAGTTTGGAAAATCACGTATTGCGAAACCAGATTCAAAATTAGGAAATGCAGACGCAATGAAAAGACTATAAAAATCACCGAGACAACAATGCCCCTTTTTTTAAGCCATCAGAACGTTTCTGATGGCTTTTTTGTTTTCAATAACGACTATGGTTATTGGTGTGGCGATCGTTGATCCTGTACAGCTGTTCTGTCTGCTTTTAAGGTTGTCCTCTACAGGTTTTTGTATTTCCTTATTTATTTCTGGAGCAAAGTCTTGCTTCTATATCATTCTTGCAAAAATGAACGATAGTTCTGTGCTGAAATATAGCATTTCGCTCTTCGTTTCTGTTTTTTCATCTCAAGAGAACAGAAGATCCTGTTTGCGTATGAATAAAGCGTTTTAGTTCAGTAGAAATCTTTATTAATACAATGAAATTCACACAAACGTTTGCGCAGATAATTATTTCACTATTGATTTCACCTGATTAAGCATGTATTCGCCCAAATCAGCAGCACCTCTATCATAATTGGAGAGCACAACGATCATATATCCGGTCTCAGGGAAGTAATACGAAACTGCATTCACTCCTGGCGCCCCGCCAGAATGCCCCACCACTTCCAGCTTGGGAGAACCTGACAACTGAAAGCCGTAGCCATAGCCAATTCCCAGCTCATCTTTGAACATTTTCAGTCTTGAGGAATCAGATAGCAGTTGACCAGATAACAATGCAATGCCAAATTTATGGAGGTCACCTACCGTTGAATAGCCACCGCCTGCAGCAGAACCTATGGTATAAATAGGACTTGAAGCCAATATATAGGTATTGTCAATTGTAGGGATATATCCCATAGCCTGATTGCTGAGGTACTTATTCTCTTGAGCCTCCACTGGTTCTCCAGGTTCTTTTCCCCCAAACGTTCGCATCGCAGAAGACTCCATTCCGGCAATTTTGTAAATGTGTTCCTTTACATAGTCGAAATAATTTTGCCCGGATACCTTTTCAATGATCAGCCCCAACAGCAACATCCCAGAATTACTATAAGACCAGGATGTCCCTGGTTCAAACTCCAACTTAGTCAGCTTAACAAAAGGTTTATAGCCCTCCAGCGTTCGGAACTGAGACAATGGAGCAGCTTGCATTTTTTCGCTAAAAAAATCACCCACACCCGCAGTGTGGTTCAACAGCTGACTTACTTTTATCTGATCAGCGAGCGCTGTTGGTATCCAGGTGCTATCCAAAAATTTCGACAGCGGGTCGTTTAGATTAAGCTTACCTTGTTCTACCAATTGCATAACTCCTACAGCGGTAAACATTTTGTTTATGGAACCAATATTGAATTTTGTATCTATGTTATTCTTGATGCCATCTTTCTTTATGGCCAATCCAGTAGAATACTCATATAAAACACGGTCTCCTTTAGCAAAAAGGACTGCGCCTGAGAAAACATCTTTTTGGGATAAATGCTTTAAGGTTTGATCAAGATCTCCGATAAGTTCTTGCTCCGTGTTCAGCTTTTTAATTGGATCCTGGCTATAAGTGACTCTACTGTTGTATAGCTTTATTTTACCTTTCTGATCAAGCTTTAAACTAAACTCCAGTACATTATTTAAATCAGCACTGGCATATTGATATTCAGCAAATAAAGCGTTTGCATTAAAATATAAGCGTTTGTCGAATTTAACACCAGCAGTAGAACGGTATGCTGCTTTTGCGCGCGACAAGAAATCACCTTGTGTTGTGGATTTAAGCTTTTTTGAAAAATTATTATTTACATAGTCTACCAGTCTTTTATCGGTATTAGCGTTAATAGCGGCGACTAATTTTTCCGCTTTCTCATTTAAAAGGGCGCTGACCTGAGCCACAGTAAGACCCGGCATTTTCTCCGGTCGGTAACCGGCAACTTTAACCCATAACTCCTGTCCAATTTTTACTGCAGAGATTTCATTATTGCCATCTTTCAAAAAGTGTAGGTTATAATCACCATTAGGACTGGAGAATTCAGTTTCAGATTTAGGATCTAACAACAGTTCCCTACCGTCCCAATCTCTTATCTGTTTTAGTTTATTTCCTGATATCTTCATTTGAAGATATAGCTCTTTAACCTGAGGATGCTGGTAATAACCCGCTATATTTTTTAGCGTCGGAGTCAACTGCAGTACTTTGGCAAGTGCTACAGAGGATGGTAATATGGAAGTTACCAGCAGGATAAGAGAGAGAATCGGCTTTTTAAAAATCATATCCATATTCATGGTGTTAAATAGATAACTCCTTAATTTAGATATGAATATAGCAATTATTGTTAACTCAGATATTGATATTTCTTTTGAAGTTGTGTGCTTTCGCTTATACCCAATTCCATCGTTTTAAAAGCACTGAGCAAGTACAGTACAAAGAGCACCATCAATAGAGAAACACAGGCTCCGGTTGTATTCAGCCCGAAAATAGTAGTACTTAAGAGTACCTGATTCTGGAACTGTAAAATGAAGCATAGCAGGGAACTTGTGGCCAGGAAATAGCTTATTGATAGCTTAAATGACAGGTATTGATTTAGTTTAACCTGGTAAGTTCTGACCGCGATCAAAATAATTAAGCTAACTATGGTTAAACCGATAAATGCCGCAAACCACCAGTGATAACCAACCAACAGCTGTTGTACCTGATAAGTGAATGCAGCGCCGAGAAATAGCAATACGATATACTTATAATTGAAAAAAGAAAGAAAAGTCCTCCAGAAAAACCGGTTATACTTCTTGCTTAACCCATTGCTAATGGCATCCTCAATCGTTGAAAATCCAAATATCCCAAAACTGGCGTGTGTCTTTACTAGCGCCTGGTTGAAGTCCAGCTGTGGATTTACTTCCATCTTTTCCTCTATGGCGGTGGCTACATGGTCGATAATTTCCAGCTGAACATCGAGGTACACAAAACCTTTACGTTGTATAAATTGCTTGATCTGTTGTAATTGCGCTGTGGTAAGTCCCATATTTTAAACGGCTAAAACACTAATTTTTTTATTGTAAAACTTAATGAAGGCCCTGACATAAATGCTGGTCAGAAAATACACTAAAAACACAAACTGGTACCTGCTTTCTGGACTCAGGTTAAAAGGACTATGCTTACTGACAAATAAATACCCAAACAATTGAATTTGAAGTAAGCCCAATATCCAGGTCTTGTGTAAGAAATCATATTTAATGGATGTTTTCAGGAAGTTCCTATCGATGAAGTAGCGTTTACCGAGGTAGAATAAGGCTGGAGTTGAAGAAAGGATCCAGATGGAGGGATACATAATTTTAGAGATCATATCTCCATGAACAGCTGGGCGATACAACAGGCCATACATTAAAACCAGAAGTAAGTTATTGAATACCTCCGGGAACTTGAAGGTATTTAAGGCTTCCTGCCATAACTGACTAGCATACTTCTTGTTAATCTGTTTTTTGTAAATCTCTTCCTGAAGTACTATTTCTGGAAAACTGCAAAAGTCTTCTTCAATAATCTGAGCAACCAAATCGATATCATATTCTCCTTCAGTATCTTCCAACGTATTTACGATGTGATCATAAATCTCATTATAGGTTTCCTGGTAACGTGGTCCCGCCAGGAGGTAATTTCTAATTTCTTTCAGTTGAGCTTCGGTCAATTTCATCTCAAAACGAAGGTTTAAGGTTTAACAGCAATTGTAAATTCTGGATGAAGTCCCTGGCTTCCTGTAGTTTATTTACCACCTCCTTCTCCCCTTCCTGTGATAAGGAGTAATATTTACGTAGCCGGTTATCAACCACCTCTGTCGAAGTTTCCAGTAAGCCTTCTGCTTCCAGCTTATGTAGTGCAGGATACAAAGCACCTTCTTTCAACAACAGTTCACCTTGTGTAATTGCCTTTACTTTTTGAGTGATTTCATACCCATACATCCGGTGATGCTCAGCTAATAAGTTGAGAATGATCGTTTGCAAGGTTCCTTTGAAGAGTTCATTGTTGACTGCCATATTCAAATATACTATATTTTCAATATACCTCAGAATCTTATGTATGTAATTTTCAATACATATAATTATATTCTGAAACTTATTTCCCAGGATTCGGGCAGCACATTCCTGTTTCGCATGACTCAGAATCTAAAGTATTTTGAAACTATAATGCAAAATTTAAGTTTTGTATAAAAGAAACAAAGATGGAAACTCGAGCGCAAATTGCCATATTGGATGATTATCAAAACGTAGCATTGACTTATGGAGACTGGACAGCTATAAATAAACATGCTGACATCACTGTTTTCAATGACCATTTGAGCAATGCGGCTGAGGTTATTGCCAGGTTAAAGCCATTTCAAGTAATTACAGTCATGCGAGAACGGACACCACTGACCAGAGAGATCCTCTCTCAACTGCCAAACCTGAAACTCATCATTTCAACCGGTCAGCGTAACGCGTCTATTGATATGAAGGCTGCAGAGGCGTTTGGGATTGCAGTTTCTCCAACCAGATATGAGTCTAATGGTGCACCAGAACTGACCTGGGCCTTATTGCTGGCATTGACAAAACACATCGTCACAGAGTCTGATCAGGTACGTAAAGGTGGTTGGCAAAGCCAAATTGGCCTGGATTTAAAGGGGAAAACCATTGGTGTCATTGGCTTAGGGAACATCGGCAGCACAATAGCCCGCTATGCCAAAGCCTTTGAAATGGAAGTCATCGCCTGGAGTGAAAACCTGACGGAAGAAAAGGCGAATGCGCAAGGAGTCAAATTAGTGAGTAAAGAAGAACTGTTTTTTACGGCGGATTTTGTAACCGTTCACCTGATCCTAAGCTCAAGAAGCAGGAACACCATCACCCAAAAAGAACTTGCATTGATGAAGCCAACTGCTTTCTTTATCAATACTTCCAGAGGGCCATTGGTAGATGAAGCCGCGCTGATCCATGCGCTGGAGCATAAAAAGATTGCTGGGGCAGGCCTGGACGTATATGAGCTGGAACCATTGCCAGCTCATCATCCCTTCAGGACGTTAAAAAATGTCCTGGCCACACCGCATATTGGCTATGTAACCGAAGACACGTATCAAATATTTTATGAGGATATCAAAAGTAGTATCACAAAATGGTTGCGCATAGATCAGTAACCTATCTTCTTCCCTTTACAGGAATACAAATGGCAATCAGAGAAAGGATCAGTACGAAACTAAACTCCATTCCATTTCTTCCAGGGCCAACTACATACCAACCTTCAGGGTAATGAACCAATACGATTCCCATGGCCAGGATCATGATAAACACCGGAACGATGTATTTCAGGAACTTTCCAAATAGAATGAATATAGAACCAACGATTTCAAAAGCCATCAATGCCCAGGCTACATAAACACCAAAAGGAGCAAAACCAACTTTATTCAAATAGTGCTCCCCAAAGTCATTCACCGTGTGATTTAGCACACCATGTAAACTGTGAGATAAAAAAATCGTTGCAATAGCCAAACGGATTAGGAACAAAGGGTTAAGGTTGTTAATTGTTTTCATAATTAAATATATAAGTTTCTTTGGCCAGCAACAAATTTAATAACATTCAAAATTTGAGAAATTCATTAATTCCCTGGAGATTCTATTATTTTATTAACTTTAAATACGGCATAATCCTATCGAACCATGAAAATAAAAGCAATTATTACCGGAGCAACAGGCATGGTTGGTGAAGGTGTACTATTAACCTGCCTTCAACATCCGGATGTTGAACAGGTGTTGGTAATCAATAGAAAACCTGGAGGGTTGAATCATCCAAAGTTAAAAGAGATCATTCATCAAGACTTTTTTAACCTGGGGCTGCTAGGTGCACAGCTGTCGGAATACAATGCTTGTTTCTTTTGCCTGGGTATTTCCTCCCTTGGATTGAGTAAAGAAGATTATCAACACACTACCTACGACCTCACTTTGTCCGTAGGAAAACACCTTGCCCAGCTCAATCCTGAAATGACGTTTTGCTATGTCTCTGGAGCAGGAACAGACAGTACTGAGCAGGGTAAAATTGCCTGGGCAAGAATTAAAGGTGCCACGGAAAACGCGCTCCTGCGACTTTTCAAGAATGCCTACATGTTTCGTCCAGGTTTCATGAAGGCCAGCCCAGGCCAGAAAAATTTAAAAAGTTATTATAAGTTCTTTTCCTGGATATATCCAATTGGCAGAAAGCTTTTCCCTGCCGGATTTTGCACATTAGAAGAAGTTGGCCTCGCGATGATCAATACGGTGAAAATTGGTTACCCGAAGCGAGTCTTAGAAGTGAAAGACATTGTGGAACTGTCAAAAGAGTAATCGGTCTCCCTTAAAGATTTCTTTTTATTGGAACAGTAATTGCGCATAGTTTCAAGAATCAAACGCTAGCTTTGCTATGAACTCAGGTAAGGCATTACCGAGATCACCCTATTGGATTAAATGCAATTAATAATAGATCAAATTGAAGATTAACCAATTCTCCAAAATCAGTGTAATTATATTGATCCTGAGTACATCCGGAATTGTAAATGGCTATGGGCAAAAGAAAATGGCTAAAGATTCTTTAGGTAAAGATAGTGTAAAGCGAGCCTATGATATCGGCGATTTAATACATCAAATATTCCGTCCAGGTAAGCCATTGAAGCCTGCGCAAAAAGAATCGGGCATCACTCCCATGCCTAGTATTGCATACAACCCGAGTATAGGCGCACAAATTGGCTTAAAAGCAGTTGCAGGAAAAGTATTGGGAAATGAGCCACACACCTTAATGTCTATTGCGGCTACTTCTGCTTCCATCACTACAAAAGGGATCATTTACTTTTACCTAAGTCACAATGTCTATACTCCGGGAAACAGGTGGAATTTTCAGGGCAGTCTGGTTGCCGCAAAAACGGTGGTACCCGATTTCGGACTGGGTATAGGTGCAAAAGTAAGCGGGACACCAGAGCAAGAGATTCTCGCCAATCCAGATCGTAAAGTATATGTGATTCATGGAGAATATTACAATTTCAAGGAGAAAGTATACAAGCAAGTGATGGATCACCTATTTGTTGGCGCTGGAGTTTCCATTGATATCCGGAGGAAATTGATCGATAAAGACCACCCGGATGCCGTCACTCCCTACCAGGTTTACAGTGAGGAACATGGATTAAAAACCAATCATTACCTTTCTAATGGGTTTTTATTCAACTTACAATACACGACCCGTGACCATCAGAACCGCGCGTATAAAGGTATTTATGCGGATGCTGGATTGAGGGTAAATCAAAGCTGGATTGGTAGTACAAAAAATGCAGTACAAATTACCACAGACTTTAGAAAATATTGGAGCCTTTCTTCCAAAAATCCGGAACATGTGATTGCTTTTTGGAATTGGGGATCTTATTTGGTGAGTGGAACACTTCCCTATTTTGAACTTCCTGGAACTGGTAAGGATGCCAACTTCAGAAGTGGCAGAGGCTATACAGTTGGTTATTTTAAAGGCACGGATTACTTCTATTCGGAAGTTGAATATCGTTTTCCAATCACCACAAACAAGTTTTTAAGCGGCGTTACCTTCTTTAACATACAAACGGCAAACGACAATTTAGGGACCAAGCTGTTTCAAAAATGGCAACCTGCTGGTGGTGCCGGCTTGAGAATACTCTTTAATAAAGCCACTAGAACCAATTTAGCTGTAGATTATGCTTTTGGGAATTTTGGTGCCAGAGGCCTTTTCCTTGGCTTGAATGAAGTATTTTAAATATCCATTTTAACAGCTGGATTTTCTCCAGGTTGTTAAAATGGATACGCATAAAATCAGAGCTTGAAAAAGATCTTCTTACGGTATAAGAAATAGCAAATCCCCCATTCGGCGGCAAAAGTAGCTAATGCAGCTGCGACTAAAAACCAGTGATGCGATAAGCCCAACAAAATTTCCATCGGACTGAGCAGCATAATTACATAGCTATTGAACCAATTCCGGCCTACAATTTCAAAAAACAGGTAAATGAAGATGGAGTTCATGCCAATCACCTGGAAGAAAAGCAAGCCTTTCTGGTGTTTACGCAAGTCTATCCACCAAAAACATAAGGCAACCAGCAAACAGCAAAAACCCAGGGAAGCCAATACAAAAGAACTGGTGGCAATAGGCTTAATGATCAAAGTAACCTCAAAAAAGTCCAAGGTATAACCGCTTAGTAGCAGAATGATCCCAGCAGGAACTAACCAGGCTAAAGGTTGCTTGAATTGCATGAATAGTTTTCCAACAATTACACCTGCAAGCGTGTGCACTGCAGTAGGCAACCAATTGATGAATACATAGTGGTTTCCTTTTTGCTGAAACCAAAGGTAATCCAGATAACTACCGATATTACGGCCATCGGTAAAACCTGCTACAAATCCGGGAATAGACCAGAAACGGTAAAGGAATTCGGTGAGTAGTAAAATACCTACTGCTGCGAGGATCTGATACTTGATTTTAAAATCAAATAGCAGAAAGGCAATGATCGTGGTAAAAGCAAGCTGCGTGAGTATATCCGTAAGGTCTAATGCATTTAAGGATAGCCAGTCTGGGGTATGGACTCTTTTTATAATTCCCCAGAACAGCAGCAAGCTACTGCGCTTCAGGATTTTCAAAAAGCGTTCATTCCAGGATATCCCCTGCTCCTTTTGTCGGGTTAAGGAATAAGTCATGGCGATACCAGCCATGAACATAAAAGCAGGCTGAATCAGGTCCCAGAAATGCAGTCCCCTCCAGTCATTGTGAAAAAACTGGCTCATTACAGCTGCAGAAAAGCTGTCTCGATTGCATAATTCATGAAGATAAACGTAAAATTCAGTGCTTTCTAAAGCCAGCAGGACCATGATCAAGCCTCTCATAAAATCAAGAGACAGCAAGCGTCCGGATGGCACAACAGTGGTTTGGTTCATTTGGTTTAAGTGGTTAATTTTAAATTTCGGTCAAAAAAAAAAGGGATTGGATCAAATCCAACCCCTTTTTTATGGAGAGTAAATTAAGGTTTATTAAAGGAAGTTACAACAATCGTCCAGGTCTTTTTTGTTCCGTTGGCAGCAGTGACTTCATACTGTTGTGGAACCGTCAGATTGGTAGGATCGCCTAATTTTGGTGTTCCTGCTAAAGGTTTAATTGTAGCAGCAGTAGAGATATCCAGGTATACCCAAAGGTTATTTTGTGCCACTTTTGCGCGTTCTGCAATACTGAAACTACCACTGGCAGCTGGGACTGTAACTGCCAATTTAATGGTCGAGTTTGGGGCGTCCACTGTCTTGACCACATCCAGTTTTTTAATGGCCACAATGGATTGCCCGCCATATTGATCTGGTCCATTGAACCGGTACTCCACATATACATTGTCTATATTGGTACCATCCCATTCCGGATAATCAGGAAGCCCCTTTTTCAAACAGGAAGTCATCACGGTAGTTACTAAGAGTAAACTTAGGCAGAGCAGAGTTTTTATATTTTTATTCATGATTTTATAGCTAATAAAGAGTTAAGGTTACCAACCCGGGTTTTGCGGGCCAAATTTAGGGTTTTGATCAATCAGACCTTGTGTGATTGGGAATAGATACCTTCTGCTATTGTCAAATACACGGATGTTATTTGAAGAGAAAAACGATCCTTGAACAATAGAAAAGGACTTTCTGTCTTTACTGATGTCCATTACTGTTGGCAATTGTTCAAGTTCAGGGATTTTATCGCCAGAAGGCTTACCATAGTTGGCATCACCACCATAACGTCCCCAACGCAACAAACTCCAGTAATAATCATTCTCTAATACCAGATCAATTCTTCTTTCGCGTTTGTAATCTGTCCAGGCTTCTGCGCTGGTTGCTGCTTGGGAAGCTGGCAGTTTACCATGCGTTACCCGGGTTTTATTGAACATAGCTACCGCGTTTGCCACATCTCCTTTTAGCAAATAAGCTTCAGCCATATTTAAATAAACACGTCCTAATCTGCTTACTACAAAGTGATAGTCGGTAGGCGTCGAATTGATATATCTTGGAGAAATATTTTCGTACACCCCTTTTTTCCAGTACAAGTTAGATAAGCTTAGGTAATAACCTACACCGTCAATCTTAATCCAACGGTCTGCATTACCTCTTAATCCCGTAGTAATCGTCTCCCCATAGAATTTTGTAGAATCACTGATGATGGAAGCTGCCCATCTGGCATCCCGACCTTTGTTGGTTAGTGTCCAGATACTCTCTGTGCTTCCCGGTCTGATCATACCTCTTTTGATAGAGGTTTCGCCCCCTGCTTTACGAATGGCAGTAGTTGGAATTACCGCAGTTTCATCTACTGCAGCAAGGTATTGAGAGGTTTGGTTCCAAGGTAGTGCTTTTGTAGGATTTGCCTGATCAATCACCAGATAATCATCTGCCATATTCTGTGATGGACCATGTTGAACCCAAGCTTCAAACACCGTATTTGTGGCGGCAAACAATGGGCTACCTTGATTTTGCCTGACACGGTCGTTGTTCATATTTGGAACCATTAACTGCATTGGCGTACTAGACAAAAAGGTATTGGCTGCTTTACGATAAATGCCAAATACCGTTTCCGAAGAAAGTGGGTTTTCACTATTGAACATCGCCCCGTAATTATTTTCCAAGGCATAACCTCCTGAAATAACGATCTGGGCATTTGCAATTACCTTATCCAGTAATGGATCTGAGGCTGATACACTTGCAGCAGCTGGATAGTTTTTGTAGGCCAGGGCGCTTAAACAAACTTCTGTTAAAAATGAAGCAGCAGTATATTTATTTGCCCGACCAGAAACTTTTGTCGCTGGTAAATCTGCTACCGCATCTTCCAGGTCTTTAATAATCAATTGGTACGATGCTGTTGGATTGGCCGTAGCAGGCAAGAATAAATCATCATCCGGATTCAGCACACCATCAATCCATACAATTCGGCCAGTACGGCGGGCGACAGAATAATAAGACATTGCTCTTAAGAACTTACCTTCTGCGATTAGCGCTTTTTTATCTGCCTCAGAAATGCCAACAGATGCGCCCACCTTGGTAATGATCTGGTTGCAACGACGTATGGTAGACCAGTTATTGAAATTTCCACCTGAGTTACGATCTAAACGCTCATTAAAAACCGGAGCTGCGCCATTATAGATGTCGTCAAAACCTAAGGTATTTAAAGTATATGGATCCGTTTGTGGCCCACTGGCATAATCATACATGATGCCATAAGTAGAAAAGATAAAGGTTTCCGCATTGGCTTTGTTATTCCATACGGTCTCTTCAGAGATTTTGTTAAATGGTTCGGTATCTAAAACGCTTTTCTTGCATGAGCTGAAAAACACAGCGCCTGCAACAGCCAGGGATACCATTAATTTTATATTTATTTTCATCGAATATTATATTTATTGGGAGATTAAAAACCTATGTTTAAACCAAAAGAAACGGTACGCTGAATTGGGTAGTTCTCGTTATTCTGATCTGATTCCGGATCAATAAAGTAATCCATGCTCTTAGAAGAGGTTAGCAAATTGGTTCCTGAGAAAAACAACTTACAGTTTTTCAATACTGATCTTTTCAACAATGAGTGCTTGAAATCGTAGCCGAACTGCAAGTATTTAAGTCGCAGGAACTTTGATTTTAACACCCAGAAATCACTACCTACGCCGTTGTTACCACCGTTTACCCCTGCAGAAGAAACCTGACGTGGGAATAAAGCATCGGTGTTGTCCGGTTTCCAGTAATCCTGTTGAAATCCATAAATTAAAATCCCCTGAGAAGATGTACCCTGAATGATCGAACCTAAATAACGGTCACGGTTACCAGAACCCATCACCACAGCGCTTAAGAAGAATCCTTTGTAGCCAAAATCCATGGTTAGTCCATAATTGATACGAGGCTTGGTATTGCTCCCTACATTTCTAAAATCTGAACCATCAATTTTACCATCACCATTGTTATCTGCATACCTTAAATCTCCAGCCACCACATTCACCGAGGTGATTCTTCTAGGACCGGTTAACAAATCTGCGTTATTGGTATAAAAGCCCAAGTTGTTGTATCCTTGTTGTAAAAAGCCTAAGTCTGTACCTGAAATTCTGGAATATGGATTTTTAAGTGCATTCTCATCTTCATTCGTGGTACGTTCCCAAACTTCATTGAAATAAGTGAAGTTTAAGCCTACTTTATAACTGAAGTCACTTACTTTATCATCCCATGCCAGACCAAGCTCTGCACCTTCTCTACGCAATGCAGCTTCTTTAAAGTTTATCGGCGGCAAGCCAATCCCTAAAGTAGAAGAGAACCTCGGATCTGCGGTTACATAACCCGTAGTACGTTTATAGAAATAATCCATAGAAGCAGTTAAACGGCTATTTAATGAAGCCAGGTCTATCCCGATGTTTCGTTCTCTGTCGCTATACCAGGAGAAATTATTACTGGCTAAAGATCCAGGCTCAGAGGTGCCTTGTACCAGGTTTCCATTCACTACCCATGCATTTGCATCTACAGAATACCCTGGTACATACGCATATAAGTTGACTCCATTAGACACCGCAGATCCACCCAATTGTCCTACCAATCCAAAAGATCCGCGGATTTTTAGGTAATCCAGGATGTGTTGCTCTTTCAGGCCTTTCATGAAATTCTCTTCTGAAAGTGTATAACCACCGGATAAAGAGTAAAAAGTTCCCCAACGTTTGTGTTTTGGAAAGGCGCTATTTCCATCGTATCGAATGGTTCCGTCTACAAAATACTTAGACTTATAGTTGTAAGATAATCGACCTACATAACCCGCTCTAGCCGTTTCATATTCAGAGCCATTAGCTTGCTGGTCTACCGTTGGTCCGGCATTAAACTGATCATAAATAATCTGATAGTTTCTTCTAACTGCAGAAAGAGAATTACTCGTTGTTTTTGACTGCTCATAAACTCCGGTAAAATCAATGCTATGATCACCGAAAGTCTTATTGTAAGTCACAAAACCTTGCAAATTGAAAGTCGTACCATCACCTCTTGTACCACTTAAAGAAGGCGCACCAGCTGGAATGGCGACTGTGCTATTGAGTAAATAACTAGGCGCAGAAACATTCCATGATTTACCGATAGAGTTCCACATGTTATAACTACCGGTAGCTTTCAGGTTTAATCCAGGAAGAAAGGGGGCTGCGTAATCTAAGCCTAAAATACTATTGAAAATCCGTGAGGAGTTTTTATTGTATCCGGATAATGGCGATAACTCGACTACAGGATTATCGGTTGTGCCAGAATAAGGCAAACCAAATTCATTAACAGCTAGATCTTTAGATGCTTTTTGCTGAATGTGTTGATAAATACCAGCATAAGAACCTGCAGTGTTAGAATTTGGAACCCTATTGTTTTCTACATAGCCATCCAAACCTGTGGTTACTTTTAAGTGGATTTTATCAAATTCACTCACGGTATTTAAACGGTAGGTATAGCGCTCATTGTAATTGTTATCCGTTTTAAGGTTGGTCCCTTGTCTAAAATAAGAACCTGAAGCATAGTAAGTTAACTCTTTTGTTCCTGAAGTAACAGAAAGGTCATGACGGTTCTCTAAGCCATATTTTTTCAAAGCCAATTTCTGCCAATCTGTATTTGGGTATAAGAATGGTTGAGACTGGTCTTTATACAGCCCCAAAATTGCGTCTGTGATTGGTTGAGTCCGACCTTCTGCCCTATAGACTTCGTTGATGGAATTTAAATTCTCATAAGAACTTAATTTCTTTGGAAACAAGGTTGGAGAAGAAAAAATCTGGTTGAAGGAATAGTTGATGTCTACCTTACCATCCTTTCCTTTTTTGGTGGTCACCATGATGATCCCGTTTGCACCTTGCTGACCGTATAATGCGGTAGCCCCTACATCTTTCAATACAGAATAGGATTCTATATCATTCGGGTTTAGGTTTTCAAAGTCATTTTGGCTGCGCACCTGATTGTCGATTACGTATAAAGGTGTTCCTCCACCACGAATGGAGATGGTACTTTTCGTTCCTGGCGAACCGGCAGCACTGGTTACAATTAAGCCTGGTACTCTACCCGCAACAGCATCATTGATAGACTGAACTGGCAAGGGTGCTACCTTGTCCATCGCTAAACTACTAATGGCACTGTTGATTTTCCTTTTGGTGGAAGTTCCATACCCTACTACCACGATATTATCCAGGATATTCTGACTTTCTCCAAGGATCACATTGATGATTTTAGTGTTGGCAGAAACAGATCTTTCTACGGTTTGATAACCGACCAGCGAGAACACCAATACCGATTTTTCGGCTGCGCTTATGGCGTATTTCCCCAAGGCATCTGTAGAAGTCCCTTTCTTGCTTCCTTTAACGATAACAGATACGCCAGGCATTGCTACACCTGCGCTGTCTTTTACAGAACCGGTAATGACGACCTCATTCATCGCCGAGTTTTGGTTAGAAATGACCACCAGGCCTGTTCCAGATATGGAGAAATTTAGTCCGCTTTCCTTAAGGATCTGTTTCAAAATGTCTCCAACCAGTGCATCCTTAACGGTTAAACTGATATTTTTTGAAGCAGGAACAAAGTTCGGACTGTACACAAAGTGGTAACTACTTTGTTTCTCGATGGTTTTCAAGACATTTTCAATACTGGTGTTTTTTACATCAATAGAGACTTTTTCTTGTGAAAAAACCTTCGCAGAAACATTAAGGCATGTGATCAACACCATAAAAAAAGTGAGCTTCATGAGCATAATGAGTTTGATGAGCGGTCTAGGCCAAGACCGCTGTTTGTGGAAGTAATAAATTATCATATTTTTGGTTTTTGGTTTGCAGGTTTTTTGACAGCCGATATTGCGTTGGCAACTGTCAGAAATTGAGGATCAGAATGTACTCAGGGCGGTGCTTCAACACCGCCCTTTTTTATTCAGAGATCGTCACGGTTCTATCTTTCATCTCATATTTAAATTTATGGGCTTCTTGTAAGGATTGTAATACATCTACGATACTTTCATTGTTGTAATTTGCTCTGAAACGGTAGTTTTCAACCGTTTTGGATTTGAATTGGATTTCTATGTCATACCATCTTTCCAGGATATCTTTTATTTCTGCAAAAGTCTGATCGTAAATTTCCAGACTGTTATTCTTCCATGCAGTCTCTACCACAACGGTGTCAGTTCTTTGTGTATAGTGCTGGATGCGAACATTTGGACTTGATTTAAGTTGTTGCTTACCGGGGGTATTCAATAACTTTTCAGGATTCAAGAAGACTACTTTCTCACTAGGTTTTAAAATGATCTGTTTTGAATCCGGACTTAGTCCGCACATAGAAATAGAACCGCGGATAAGCGTTGCAGTCGCATTGAAGTCCGTTGGATAGGCCTTCACATTAAATGCAGTACCCAATACGTTGATGTTAAACACTTTGGTGTGTACTTTGAAGGGTTTAGTCTTTGAATGTACAACATCAAAATAAGCTTCCCCAGTTAAGTCAACCTCCCGGCGCTCTTGATTGTAATCTTTTGCCAGAACTAATTTACTCTCCGCATTTAACCATACAATGGTACCGTCCTGCAGTCGAATTTGCTTCTTTTCGCCAGTTCTGGTTTCAAATACGGAGGCATTCAAGGATGATTCATTAAATAGATTCAGTTTCTGGGTGTTAAAAAACAGAAGACCTCCAGCAGCCGTGATCAGTACAGCGGCCGCTGCCGCCATCCAACGATTGCGGAAAGATCCAGAATTTTGGAGGACAGGCTGAACTTCCTGATGCAACCTCTGGTAAATTTCATCATGAATTCTTTCTTTATCGCCGAGATCTGCAGTCCATGTCTTCCATTTAAAATCATCCTGATAGTTTTCCAACAGGAGGATTTCTTCAGGCGTACAATTGCCCTGCAGATATTGTTCGTAAAGTGCTAAAAACTCTTTTTCGGACATATGTTTATACTTGGTGTTATCTATATAGTGCCATATTCTGTAAGGCACACACCTACTAATGTTAAAAAAAAATAAAATATACATTATCAATGTCCCTGTTAAAAAATTATTACTTTTAAAACGGGGATTATTATGTATGACAAGACGGCTACCTTCTGATCAGGAACTATGGGGTGCAATTCAGCAGGATAACAGTAAAGCTTTCGATTTACTGTTTGAAAGGTATTGGGAAAAAATCTACAGTACTTGCTATGGCTATTTGAAAAACGAAGAAGCCTGTAAAGAGATTGTACACAATATTTTTCTAGACATCTGGCAAAAGCGGGAAACGCTTGAGGTCATTTCTTTTAAACATTACCTGACTTCTGCAGCAAGATATCAGGTATACAAGGTGATTAGGAAAGAAAAACTAAATCCGATTCAGCTGATCGAAGATTATAGCCTGGTACCCCATCTGGACTGGGTTCGCAATCAAGGCGAAGAAAAAATGCGTGATGAAGAAATAGGTAGAAACCTGGAGGAGGTGCTCAATACCCTACCGAAGCGTTGCAAGGAGGTTTTTGTCCTCAGCAGGATGAAGAACTTTACTAATGATGAGATTGCCTGTAAACTGGGCATCTCCAAACGTAGTGTAGAAAACCAACTCACCCAGGCGCTTAAAGTTTTGAGGCTTGCTTTAAAAGGTGCTTTGTATGCCTTTATATTTATTCATTTTCAACAAGCAACAGTTCATTCCGGTACAAGGCAATCTAGTCAAATCCATCACCCGGCCTCCATTGGATCAATTTATCTTCATAGCAATATTTAGCTGAGTAAGCGTAAAGCCCTGTAAAACAATAAATAATAAACACTTGTTATAAAGGGAAACAAAATCTTACGTTATGAAAAAACTAATTTATTTATGTGCAATTTTTGCCACTGCATTTGCATTTCAAGGATGCAACAGTAGTACAAAAGATGCCAGACAAACTGCGGATAGTTTAAATATGGTGAAAGACACCACCTCCAATGCAAGTAAAACAGGTGGAATCGCAGTTGAGCCTACAGATTCTGAATTTGCAACCAAAGCTGCGGTTGGTGGCATGGCTGAAGTAGAATTTGCTAAACTCGCCTTGACCAAAACCAGTGATCCACAGCTCAAAGAATTTGCAACCATGATGGTGACCGACCACGGTAAAGCCAATGAGGAGTTGATCGCGATTGCAAAGATCAAAAACATTACCCTACCTATGGGACTTGATGAAGCACATCAGAAGAAAATGACTGAGCTGACTCAAAAAACAGGTAAGGATTTCGATAAAGCATATACCGATGCGATGGTTGAAGGACATAAATCTACACTTGACCTGATGAAAAACGAAGCAAAAAATGGTTCTGATGTGGACCTAAAATCATTTGCAACAAACACTGAAATGGTCGTACAAAAGCATTTGGACATGATCAACATGATTCATAATCGCATGAAATAGGACACCTTAAAAATGAAAATCCCGGTGCTCATCCGGGATTTTCTGTAAGGTATCTAACCTATTCATTTTTTCATTTCAAACCTGTCATTGTGTCTGATCCTATTTTGTAAATCACTAATAATCAATGATAATTATACTACCATATAATGTATTAGATCAATAATATGCGTAAGCAAATTTAAAGCCGTTGACTAGACTTTCTGATGATTAATTTCGGTTTGATGTTTACCGTTTTCTTGATCACCATTCCTGAATTCTCCATCTCCTGGAAATGGAGGTTACCAATGGTCTTCCCCATCTCAATACTAAACTGATCAATGGTGCTGATTGAAGGACTGGTGATCTCTGTAAATGGCTCATTTGAATAGCCGCAGATGCCTAGTTCTTCCGGAATGCGGATTCCTTTCGCAGAAGCGACTTCCAATACCCCTAAAGCAGCAAAATCAGAGGTAGAAGCAAAAATGGCATCAGGTGGAATGGCCATATCCAACAACCTCGCGGTAGCTACAGCACCGAGCTCTTTAGTCCAGGCATTCGCATACATTAATTCTTCTTGGACCGGAAAACCATGGTCTCTAAGCGCAGCCAGGTAGCCTTCCTTTCGTTCTCTGAAAATATGGAGCTCCTGAGGACCTTCCAAAAGCGCAATCCTCCGGTAACCTTGATCAATTAAATGCTTTACGGCTTCATAAGAAGCCTTATGGTTGTCGTTCACCACTTTAAAGGTTTCCAATTCTTCCAGCACACGGTCAAATTGTATCAATTGAATGTTGCGGTCTAAAACCTGCTGCAGGTGGTCAGAACTTCCTTGTTCTGCAGCAATAGAAATCACAATTCCACTTACATTCTGATTCACTAAGGCATT
Organism: Pedobacter gandavensis; assembly: GCF_014172405.1. Classification (GTDB taxonomy): domain Bacteria; phylum Bacteroidota; class Bacteroidia; order Sphingobacteriales; family Sphingobacteriaceae; genus Pedobacter; species Pedobacter gandavensis. The sequence goes on from NZ_WNXC01000001.1 coordinate 817,405, forward strand.
AACACCGGCTACTTCACGCGAATGAAGTTCATTGGATTGACAAATGACCAGGTTATATCCTTTGTTAAAAGTCACTTCTTCCAGGCCAGCTATGATATTCGAAAAGAAATACTGATTAATGCGGGGAACCACCACGCCGATTGTTGGATTATTACCCTTCCTAAGGTTTGAAGCCATTGCATTTTGCTGGTAATTCATCTCAGCAGCAGTTTTAAGCACCAAGGCTTTCGTCTCCGCATTGATTTTATCACTATTACTCAATGCTCTGGATACAGAAGATGCCGCCAAATTAAGTTTTTGGGCGATATCGTATATAGTTGTTCTTTTCTGCTGCTTCATAAGGAAAGTAAAAATACAAAAATATTTTAGGCAATCGATTGCAATTATAAAACTTTCTACTAAATTCGTTTCCTGATAACCAAATATAAATTCCATAAACTCCAATAAAACAACACTATATGTTATTACTGGGAATAGACATTGGCACTTCTTCCATTAAAATGGCCATCGTAGACGCGCAAACACAAAAGAGCATTGTTACCGCGCAATATCCGGAGGACGAGGCAACGATTCATGCCCCCCATCCTGGATGGGCAGAACAGGATCCGGAGCTTTGGTGGAGCCATACCCAAGAAGCTCTTGCCCTTTGCAAAAAGAAAGTGAATTTCCAATCTTTGGACATCGGGGCCATTGGGATAGCCTACCAGATGCATGGACTAGTGCTGGTAGACAAAGACCAGAACCTCCTAAGAAACAGCATTATTTGGTGCGATAGCAGAGCCGTTTCTATCGGTCAAAACGCTTATGATGAATTGGGACATGAGTATTGCCTAAGCCACCTGCTCAATTCCCCGGGTAATTTTACCGCCTCAAAGTTGGCCTGGGTGAAGGAAAATGAACCTGCATGCTATGCTAAAATCGACAAAGTGATGCTTCCAGGTGATTTTATTGCCATGAAACTATGTTCGAGCATCACGACCAGTATTTCCGCCCTATCAGAAGGCGTTTTCTGGGACTTTCAATCAGACAGCCTATCAGAGGCTTTGATGGATCACTATGGTTTTGACCGAAAGCTGATCCCGGAAATTAAGCCGGTATTCTCTGAACACGGTCAAGTAAGTGCCCATTCCGCACAGTTGCTCGGCTTGAAGCCTGGTATCCCAGTGAGCTACAAATCTGGTGACCAACCAAATAACGCGCTGTCATTAAACGTATTAGAGCCCGGAGAAGTGGCTGCTACTGCAGGTACTTCTGGTGTGATCTATGGCGTCAGTGACCAATTGGCTTATGATCCGCAATCCAGGGTGAATACCTTTGCCCATGTCAACTATGCCGAAAACAAAAAAAGACTAGGTATCCTACTCTGCATCAATGGAACAGGAAGTATGAACCGTTGGGCAAAAAGCTTATTTGCTCCAGGAAAATCTTACCAGGAAATCAATACCACCGCAATGAAAATCCCTGTTGGCGCAGAGGGATTGACCATCCTGCCATTCGGTAATGGCGCAGAACGTATGCTCAACAACAAGATTATTGGAGGACATTTAGAAAACATAGATTTCAACCTGCACAGCTCAGCTCATATTTTTAGAGCAGTACAGGAAGGAATCGCTTTTGCTTTTCGCTATGGACTAGATATTATGCGCAGTAATGGCCTTCAACCAAAAGTGATCAGAGCAGGAAAAGCGAATCTTTTTCTAAGCGAACTATTCCTGGAAGCTTTCGTGAACAGTACCGGTGTCCCCGTAGAACTCTACGACAATGATGGTAGTGTAGGTGCAGCTTTAGGCGCTGGTATTGGTGCCGGAATTTACCTTGATTCTGCAGCCGCTTTTAGCAATATCAAACCCATCCAACTGGTGGAACCAAATGCTACCCTAGCCTATGAACCGGTCTATCAGCGCTGGTCGTCCGAGTTAAATTTAAAAATTAAACAAAACTCATAAAATTCAGTATATCAATTAGGTATAACAATAAACAATTCTCATAAAATCATAATAAATCTAACAAAAACCAAGAACCACAATGACAACAGTAACGACAGGAGAAAAGGAATTTTTTAAAGGCATAGAACAAGTAAAATTCGAAGGATTAAACTCAGACAACCCACTGGCATTTCGCTGGTATGACGAAAATAGAATCATTGCAGGAAAAACAATGAAAGACCATTTGCGCTTTGCTTGTGCTTATTGGCATTCTTTTGTAGCTACTGGTGGAGACCCATTTGGTGAACCTACCATTCTTCATCCATGGAATTTGAAAACAGATGCCGTTGAACGTGCAAAAGATAAAATGGATGCTGCTTTTGAATTCATCACCAAGATGAACCTGCCCTATTACTGCTTTCATGATGTGGATCTGGTAGATTACACCAATGATATTCATGAAAATGAAAGACGTTTACAGGCCATTGTAGCCTATGCTCAGCAAAAACAAGCAGCTAGTGGGGTTAAGTTGTTATGGGGAACCGCCAATCTATTCTCTCATCGTCGCTATATGAATGGTGCTGCCACCAACCCGGATTTCCAGGTATTGGCACATGGCGCAGCACAGGTGAAATCTGCTTTAGACGCCACAATAGCGCTGGGTGGCGAGAATTATGTATTCTGGGGTGGTCGTGAAGGCTATATGAGCCTGCTGAACACCAATATGAAACGTGAGCAGGAACACCTGGCAAAATTCCTCCATGCGGCTAAGGATTATGCTAAAAAACAAGGTTTTAAAGGGACTTTTTTTATTGAGCCGAAACCATGTGAACCCTCAAAACATCAATACGATTACGATGCGGCAACAGTCAGCAATTTCCTTCGTCAATACGGTTTAATGGACGATTTTAAACTGAATATTGAAGTGAATCATGCCACACTTGCCGGTCATACTTTCCAACATGAACTACAGGTTGCCGCTGATGCAGGTTTATTGGGTTCTATGGATGCCAATAGAGGGGATTACCAGAACGGATGGGATACCGATCAATTCCCAAACAACATCAACGAATTGACAGAAGCCATGCTAATTGTATTGGAAGCAAATGGATTACAAGGCGGCGGGATCAACTTTGATGCGAAAATCAGAAGAAACTCTACCGACCCTGCTGATTTATTTTATGCACACATCGGAGGAATGGACACTTTTGCCAGAGCCTTAATTACCGCGGATCAGGTACTTCAAAACTCTGATTACCTGAAGATCAGAGCCAACCGTTACGCTTCATTTGATCAAGGTGCCGGAAAAGATTTTGAAAACGGTAAACTGAGCTTGGAAGAGCTCCGAAACTATGCCATTGAAAAAGGAGAACCAAAAACCATAAGCGGTCAGCAAGAATTATTGGAAAATATCATTAACAGATTCATTTAAAATTAAATAACCCAATCTACATGAACTCATTGAGTACGTACGACTATGTCGTTTTTCTGGTTTATTTTCTGATTGTTTCGGTTTATGGCTGGTCGGTTTACAAGAAAAAACAAGCGCATAAAGAGAATTCAAAAGATTTCTTTTTAGCGAAAGACTCTCTTACCTGGTGGGCAATTGGAGCCTCTCTAATCGCCTCAAACATTTCTGCCGAGCAATTTATCGGAATGAGTGGCTCAGGCTTCACTATGGGCCTTGCAATCGCTACTTATGAATGGATGGCTGCTGCTACCCTCATCATTGTTGCTGTATTTTTCATTCCGGTGTATTTAAAAAACAAAATTTACACCATGCCGCAGTTCCTTGGGCAACGTTACAACAGTACGGTGGCCATGATTATGGCGGTGTTCTGGCTGTTGCTTTATGTGGTGGTCAACCTCACGTCTATCCTCTACCTTGGTGCATTGGCCATCAACAGCATTTCTGGTATCAATACTACCGCTTGTATGTATGTACTCGCTGTATTTGCGATTATCATTACGCTCGGTGGGATGAAAGTAATTGGCTACACAGATGTGATACAGGTTTTCTTTTTAATCCTGGGTGGTTTAGCTACAACTTATTTAGCCCTGGAATTGGTAGCCACACATTTTGGCAGTTCCGGCGTATTAAATGGCTTAGCTATGGTCAAAGAGAAGGCTTCGGATCATTTTCATATGATTTTTAAACAGGAAAACCCACACTACATGGATCTTCCCGGCTTAACGGTATTGATTGGTGGGATGTGGATTGTGAACCTGAACTACTGGGGTTGCAATCAATACATCACACAAAGAGCCTTAGGTGCTGATTTGAAAACAGCCAGATCGGGTTTATTATTTGCCGCTTTCTTAAAATTATTGATGCCAATTATCGTGGTATTGCCTGGTATTGCCGCTTATGTATTGTACAAAGAAGGCTATGGTAATTTCCATACTGCGATGTTGAAAAATGGGGAACTAAATGCAGATTCTGCCTATCCGGTATTGCTTAATTTGCTTCCTGCCGGACTAAAAGGACTCTCATTTGCCGCTTTAACCGCTGCAATTGTGGCTTCATTGGCTGGAAAAGCAAATAGTATTGCCACTATTTTCACCTTAGATATCTACAAAAAAGTGATCCGGAAGGATGCAAATGAACATAAACAAGTGATCGTGGGAAGAATTACGGTCATTGTAGCCATGTTATTGGCCATTGTTATTGCGCCACAATTGGGAATTGACAAAAAAGGAGGTTTCCAGTTCATTCAGGAATATACCGGCTTTGTTTCACCAGGTATTTTTGCCATGTTCTTACTTGGGTTTTTCTGGAAAAGAACTACTTCTAATGCAGCGCTCTTTGCTACAATTGGAGGTTTTTTACTCTCCGTAGGATTCAAAGCCTTACCTAACTTCTGTAATCTGGAAGGATTAAGTCAATTTGGCTTCTCAAAATTAGCGGTTCAAAAAGATGGCAGTATGCTATATGAAATCCCTTTCCTAGATAGAATGGGTTTTGTGTTTATCATTTGCGTGGTCGCGATGGTGATCATTAGTTTATTCGAAAATAGAAAAGGGTTGAATCCTAAAGGATTGGATGTAGATCGTGGTATGTTTAAAACCAATGCTGGTTTTACCGCCGGAGCACTGATCATTATTGGAATCATCATTGCTCTTTACAGTATTTTCTGGTAGAAATTTAATTCGTTCTCTTTACCGGGATATTTTGATAAGATCTTTCTTATTGAAATATCCCTTTTTTTTGTTTCGCTATGTCATTTGAGCCTAAAAACAAGCGCTTTATTTTTTAGCCGCCTTATACCATCAGTATTCCTGATAATTTCGAAAACATTATAGTGTCAAATGTGTTAGGAGATACCAAGGGGCTTTCAAATTAATTTGATTAACGCCCTTTCTTTTATGAAAATATCCTTATTTTGGAATAAACCTATTGAATGAATTCTCAAATTACATTAATGCCTTTCCCATCCTTAAGCCCTGGGCGCTTGCTGGTATTCCCTTCAAAACTAAGATCTACAGTCTTAATTCTATTTTTAATAGCTATCTCCAGCCCTACGCTATTTGCTCAGGAACAACAATCCAACAGCGCAACTGAAAAACAAAGTCTTTCAGAAGAGGAAAAACCAGCTGGCTTAATTATAGAAAAAGGATTAAAATTCAATATCCTCACCTTTTCATTGAGTAATAGAAATGCGGTGAATGACAATAACATTTTTGTCAATTACCTAGATCAAAAGAAAACCAGTTGGACAGTCCGTGCCGATGGCGGTTATATTATAAAAAAGAATTTAGGAGTAGGTTTAGGTCTCTCCTATGGACAATCAAAAGACAACAACCTGATTAAAGGCGCTGATGGCAATTTAACCAGCAACAAGAGCTTTTCAAACAATTACGGCGTTAGGCCTTTTATTAAAAATTTCATCCCCTTAGATCGTAAAAATAGATTTTACATCGTCAATCAAACAGAAATCCAATTGTTATTCGACCGTTCTATCAAAGAAAAGGTAGTGGATGAAATACTGACCAGAACCTATACTTCAAAAGATACTTATGGCGTTGGACTAAGACCAGGATTAATGATCTTTATTGTGAAGAACTTCGCATTTGAGACCACGGTAGATATCTTTGGGATCAATACGAGCATAGAACGAGGGCGTAGCACAGGAATGCCGGATTCCAGGGTAACCACTACAGATATGAACTTTAAGATCAACATTCTGAAAATTGGTTTCGGTTTTTCTACTTATTTCTAATTGGTATCCTCATGATTAAAACGAACATGTTAAATTATAGATCACTCTTTTTTGTATTTGCCGGAACAATGTTACTGTCATCAGGATGCGTAAAAGAAACGTATTTTGGAAAATCTACATTCAAGAAAATCCTTTATTTTACCCTTTCCAATGAAACTGGAACTACGTCTATTAACCAGGATAGCCTGATCATCCGTCTGAATGTGGATGGAAATGCCGATTTAACAAAGTTATTCCCAGATTCGGTCAGACTTTCCACCTATGCACAGCTTAGTCCGGGCGTTCGGGTTCCACAGGACTTTAGTAAACCTGTTCCTTACACGGGTATCGCAGAAGATGGCAGTAGGTCGGTTTATACGGTGATTGTCAACAAACAATCTGCAAATCCACAGATCAGCAATTCTAATTTTAACGAATGGTATACCCCTTCCGGAAAAAACTATAAACAGCCAGGATTAGATGCAAGTTCAGAGTGGGCTACCGGAAATGATGGAGTAGTGAGTCTTTCCAGCGCCAATACCACGCCTATTGAAATTGCTCCAGGAGACTTTGCCGCGCAAATGATCACTAAAGATCTAGGAGTTTTAGCCCAGTTAACCGGCCAGCGCATGGGTGCAGGAACACTGTTCACCGGTACGTTTAAGCTAGACCTTGCCAATCCTATAAATTCTGCGAAATTTGGAATTGCTTATACCTCAAGACCGAAGAGTTTTACAGTAAGCTATAAATACGCGCCTGGTACCCCTTACAAAAATGGCGCTGGACAAACGTTGAGTAAACTAGATAGCTGTGATATCTATCTGTTATTGGAAAATAGAACCGGACAAGTCGTAAAAAGAGCTGCTACAGCTTGGTTTAGGTCTGGGGAAATGGTAAATGAATTCAGCAAAATCACCATTCCATTGGTATATGGTGCTTTACCTACTGGCAGTCCTGCATACCAGCTCCCTGAAAACGGTCAGTTTGCAACTGCAAATGAAGCAATTACTCATATCAGTATTATATTTTCTTCTAGTGCTGCCGGAGCGAAATATGAAGGAGGAGTCAATAGCACATTGGTTGTAGACAACCTGGTCTTGAACTACTAACTCCTGATTGGGCTACCAGCCTATACCGTAATCTTCACCGTGATTGCTAGATCCGCCCCAAAGACTGCCATGTTTCCAGTCGAAATAAATAGCATTAATTGGGCCACTGGTTCGCGCCCCAAAGCTCAATATATAACCCATCTCCTGCAGTGCTTCTCTTGTAGCTGATGGGGTATTGTTGTTTAGTAAAATCTGTCCGGGTTTTGGCATCCGGTCTTCAGTTTTTGTTCCTCCTAAAGATAGCCAGAGTTGGTTCGTATTGATATTTGCTGCTTCTGTAGCCTGCTGAACATTCATTCCAAACTCCGTCACATTTAAGAAAAACTGCAGGAGGTTTTGATCCTGTGTATCCCCACCCTGTACAGCAGATGCCAAAAACGGTTTCCCATCTTTTAGCGCCATGGATGGCGACAAAGTTACCCTTGGTCTTTTACCAGGTGCCAGCACATTAAAAGGGTTCAATGCACTATCTAGCACAAAGCTTTGCATTCTTTGGCTCATCCCAATCCCTGTTTCACCAGCAATACAAGCCGGAAGCCATCCGCCACTAGGTGTAACGGAAACCACCCAACCTTCTTTATCTGCAGCTTCAATAGAGGTTGTCCCCAGCAGCAATCGTTCTTGATAAACGTCATCTGAAGAAGTGTTGATTTTCCCCAAGTCATGCTTTGGTGCAAAATTTCTTTTTGTCGTATCCATTTCGTAGCCTCTTTGTTGAAGGAGATTTAGGTAAGGATTTGTTTTGCCTTCAAAGGGATATGGGTTCCCCGGTCCTATGTTCGTGTTATTTTTATCGTATTGGATCAGTTTAGCACGTTCTTTTGCATAATCCTTGCTCAACAATCCTTGAATTGGCCCTTTGGGCATAGTTGTAGGATCTCCGTAATAGAAATCACGGTCGGCAAAGGAAAGATTCATGGCTTGATAGAGGGTGTGGATATATTTCGGACTGTTATAGCCCATCCCTTTCAGGTCAAAATTCTCCAAAATATTTAAAGCCTGTAACATCACCGGCCCTTGTGTCCATTGCTGCAATTTGAATACATCAATGCCTTTATAATTGACTTGTAGTGGTTCTTCTTGTAATGGTTTCCAGTTCGCCAGATCCTTCATGGTAATCAGCCCGCCTTGTTCCTGAGCGCCACGTACAAACTCCTTTGCGATGTCACCTTTATAAAAACGGTCATAAGCTGCCATTAAAGCTTCTTTCCTGGTTTTTCCTTGCTTCAAAGCTTTACTTTCCGCCTCTACCATCTTCGTTAATGTGGCTAAAAGATCCTTTTGGACAAAGATCTCCCCTGCTTCTGGTGCTTCTCTTTTCTCCCCTGGATGTGTAAGAAATACCTTTTTACTATATGGCCATTGGTTGATGTGTTCTTTCCCTTTTTCTATGCTATTTGCTGCCTGTGCCTCTATGGGGTAACCGGCAGCCATTTTCATGGCTGGTTCCAGCACCTGTTTTAAGCTGAGTTTTCCATAATTGACCAACATATAGATTAACCCACCTGGTGTTCCTGGAGTTGTTGCAGCTAAAGGCCCATATTCCGGGGGGAAATTATAGCCCTTACTTTTAAAGAATTCTATGGTTGCCCCTGTTGGCGCTACACCCATCGCATTTATTGCGATCACTTTTTTCGTTTTGGGATTGTAAATCAGGGCTTGTGTTTCCCCTCCCCAGCTGAGTGTGTCCCACATGGTACAAGTAGCAGCCAGCATCGCACAAGCGGCATCAACTGCATTTCCTCCTTTTTGAAAAGTCATTGCGCCAGCCGTTGCGGCTAATGGCTTCCCGGTAATCGCCATCCAGTTCCGTCCATACAAGATCGGTTTTTGAGTTTGTTGTGCCGATAAGGACAATATGGAACCTGCGGAAATACAGAGTACGGAAAATAAATGTTTCATATTAATGGGATCAGGTTTTAAAACTACTTATTTTAAAAAGCGGATCAAAGGACAATATTCCCGCTAAGCTGGTATGAAAAAACCTGATGCGTAAGCAAATCCCATGGATGCGCTTAGGTAGAAATAGCGTTGGCTTTAATGCTGACTTGGAGCTGGGCTTTCCTTTCTTTTGCTTTTCTCAGGAAACGCAAAAGCAGCAGGCCAATCAACAAAGCAATAAATCCCTGGATCATCACTGTATCTGGTGTACCAATCAATTGAGAAAGGTATCCGATCAGCAGGCCTCCCAGTGGTTGCATTCCAAAAAATGCCATTGCATAAAAACTAATCACCCGACCACGCATCGCTGGATCTACCGTAGTCTGAATCAGCGTATTGCTTATGGTGATTTGTGCCATCATACCAAAGCCGGAAACTGCTGCAAAAACTAAAGCTATAGGATAATAGGTCGTATGAGAGAACAAAACCAGTCCGGCGCCAAAAACAAGTGTGCTGATCGCCAAAATCTTTCTTAAGTTTCTCCCGGGTTTCAGAGAGGCTAGAAAGATTGCTCCACAAAATGCCCCGAGACCAATCACACTATCAATCACCCCAAAGGTAGAGGCGGTTCCTTTAAAAATATCCTTGGCATAGACCGGGATCAACGTGCTGAATGGCAAAACAAGCAAACTAATCAAGGCCAACATGATCAACACCAATAAAATTGACGGTGTTCTTTTGATATACTGGAACCCTTCTTTTAGCTCTCCAAATATATTCTTTGTATGTGCAACAACGGTAAATTTCGGCAAGCGCATCATCAGTAAGGAACCGATCACGGCGATAAAACTAAGCGCATTCATACCAAAACAAATGTCTTCTCCGAACTTTTCCAGTGCTAAACCTGCGAGACCCGGACCTATCAGTCTGGAAAGGTTAACCATTGAGGAATTTAAGGCAAGGGCATTGGGTAAATCGGATTTATCCTCCACCATTTCATAGACCAATGATTGTCTGGCAGGAACATCAAAAGCATTAATCAACCCCAATAAAGCACTTAAGGCAATAATTTCCCACACAGAATAATGTTTAAAGAAGATCAGTAAAGTGAGGAGTATGGCCTGGATCATGGAAGCGACTTGCGTGATCAGCAGCAGTTTATAGCGATTGTACCTGTCGGCAGCTACCCCTCCAATAAAAGAAAAAACAAAGGAAGGAAACAGACTGGCAAAAAGCGTCAGTCCCAACATAAAGTTAGAATGAGTTTTCTCATAAATTACCCAGCTAACAGCGGTTTTTTGCATCCATGTCCCAATTAAAGAAACGGACTGTCCTGTAAAATACAATCTATAGTTACGACTTTTGAACGCGTTAAAGGTGGTGATATTCATAATTATACAGACGCCGGCGGATCGAAATGGTCTGATCGGACAATGTAAGAAACATTACAGAAATTGAGCCAAAAATGAAAGCGTATTAAAGCTTTTACTTGCTTATCACATTTAATGTTTTATATTGGTATTCATGACCAATAACGCTTGATGCTTCTTAAATCCATCATTTTCACAGGCAGTATTCAAGGATTATTTTTAATCCTTCTATTAAAAACAAAAAAAGCAAACTCCTACCCAGATAGGATTCTGATGCTATGGCTTGCCATTATTTCTATTCAATTGATGTTCTATTATGATAGTTTATCAAATGATCCCTTAACGCCTGGATTATTGAAAATACTAGCCTTTTCTCTTCCGCTTCTTAACTCGGCAATCTTTTATCTTTACATCAAATCGCTGGCTTTTGGTTGGGAATTCGAAAAAAAAACCTGGATTCATGTTTTACCTTACCTATTTTTTAATGCCCTCAGTTTCTCCATTTATTTCTTATGGCCGGGAGGAATTGAGATACATTATGGATTTCCGCGTTTTAGCACTGCCATACCACCAATCTTGGGTCAAACAGTGACTATGATGATGGCCTTAGTACCAGCATATTATATATACAAGAGTTTTCAGGCCGTAAAAAGGTATCAAAAACTACTTCCTGATCATTATTCCTATACAGAAAAGATTAATCTGACTTGGCTTAAATGGATTATGCTTTCCCTGGTTATTCTTTTTGTTGTTCTCTTTTTGGTTATAAAATATGGGATAGTTCTGGGCCTACTTCAACCAGAGAATTTATTTGCGGTGGTAGGGAGTGTGCTTTCCTTTTATGTTTTTTTTATTGGTTATGCGGGCCTAAGGCAAACGACCAATCTTTCAAATATTGGCATAAAAAACAGCATAACGAACGAATTAACCACAAAAGAGAGCTATAAAAAGTCAGGAATTACTGAGCTGCAATCTGATCAGCTTTTTAAGCAACTTAGCGTTCATATGGAAAATCAAAAACCTTTTTTAGATGAAGCACTAAGTCTAAGCATACTCGCAGAACAGTTGGAGGTAACCGCAAATCAACTCTCCCAGGTCATCAATCAACAGGCAGGTACTAACTTTTTTAATTATGTAAACGGGTATCGAATTGCCATGGCAAAACAGCGATTAGCAGACCCTGCCTTTACACACTTTTCCATTCTTGGTATTGCCTATGACTGTGGCTTTCGTTCCAAATCTTCATTTAACAAGCTCTTTAAAGAGCAGACCAATACCACTCCTTCAGAATACCAAAAGTTATCAAAAACGCTTCTCAAGGAGTCCGAGCCTACCTTTCAGGACGTCAGGCGACCAAATTAGGCTTTCATTTGCGTCATTAAACTATAAAACAAATGACGATCACACTTACTAATTGGCTTCATCAAATCAACATTTCCATCCACATCGCCTGTGGATGTTTGGCATTACTCTTTGGATGCTTTGCAATCTTAATAAGTAAAAGAAGTACCCTTCATCAAAAGAGTGGCAAATTGTTTCTTTGCTTTCTTCTGGTCGTGATTTTAACAGGCTTAATTGCGGTCTTTTTTTTTCAAAGGAATACATTTTTGCTAGTCATTACAGTCCTCAGTGGTTATCTTGGTTATTCTGGTTATCGTACCTTACAGACAAAATCCAACCTTCCGAAAACCCCTGACATTGTAATTGCACTACTCTCCTTAGCTAGCCTTGGTTATTTCTTATATTATTTTAAGCGTTCTGGTATGATCTGGGATCCGATGATCATCTATAGCACCATGGGCTATCTCATCCTAATTGTCTCCTATGACCTGGGCAGGTATTTTATCCCTAAGTCTAGATATGGCAAATTATGGCTTTATGAGCATATCTTAAAAATGATCAGTGCCTTCAGTGCTATTTTATCAGCTTTTACCGGAACTGTATTCGCTCAATACCATCCATATAGTCAATTTTTACCTTCTATCTTAGGAGCAATGGTAGCCACGGCATTTATGTTGGTCACCTATCATAAAAACAGACAAGCGACTACATAAAGTTGATATAAAAAGAAACCCTTTTGAAAGTATCAAAAGGGTTTCTTTTTGTGATTTTAAACCGCGTTTTATTTCTCTATTTCAAGCGGCTCATTATCCAATCCGATTACTTTAAAGCTGACTTTATTGCCATCAACCAATTTTTCATAGTAAACACCATCAGGGCTTACGTAATAAACCGCACCTTTAATTAGTATTTCTCTTGAATCCTCAGGCAATTGATCTACAATATCACCAATTTGAGCTGAAGGATTCACATATATTGTTTTTCCATCAGTATTCAGAACACCATCTTTACCAGCTACCACATAAACCTGTTTTCCGTCTGCATTCTGAACAGATGAGTAATAAACGCCTTTACTTTCATAATAGGTTTGTCCATTAATCACCACTTCTTTTGAATCATTAGGAAGTGTAGGAACTTCTGCACCTACCGGAGGTACAACCACTTTATATTCCTTATCGTATTGTTTGTAAAACAATCCATCAGAATAGTAAAAACGGTCAGAACCAAAATAAAGCGGGTAATAGCCAAAAGGCAAGACGTTAATACTTAAACCAAGATAAGGTCTGTAGTAATTATAATAACCATAATGAGGTCTATAATACGGCCTGTAATGAGGTCTATAACCTGGTCTGTAACCGGGTCTGTAATCTGGCCTATAGCCTGGTCTGTAGTTATTTCCTGGACGGTATCCAGGTCTATTTGGCCTGTAATCCGGCCTATAGCTAGGTCTGTTTCCTACTGAAGGTCTATCACCCACAGAAGGTCTGTCACCTACTGAAGGCCTGTTACCAACCGAAGGTCTATTGCCTCCAGATGGGGTACCTATAGAAGGCCTGTTTCCTCCTGAAGGTCTATTTATTGATGGTCTGCTACCTCCATTTGATGGCCTACTCACTGATGGTCTGCTACCGCCTCCACCTGATGGCCTCTCGCCTCTTTGGGCAGAAACATCTGTTGTAGTGATTCCGCTAGTTAATAAAACGGCTCCTGCAACGACAAACGATTTAAACCATGAACTTTTCATATATTATCAAATTTTAACAGTTGGACTAGACAAGTCTAAAAAGGATTATTCACGATACAAAGAAACGAAAAAGCTGACCTACAAATGATAAAACCGCTTTATTTTTAGTAATTTGAGTCATACAGACCCTTTTAATGTTGATCTTTTAACCTATGCCTATCCTTTGGAAATACTTTAAAGAACAAAAATGGTGGGTGCTGTTGGCACTTTTCCTGGCCGCAATTGCCCAACTCCTAAGTCTAACAGATCCAATTATTTTTGGAAAGATCATAGACGAGTATGCAAGTAATCCGGGGAATAAAAGTCAGGATGAATTGGTAAAAGGAGTGCTTTATTGGCTGAGCATCGCTATTGCTATTGCTATCGCAGCAAGGATTGCTAAGGCTTTTCAGGAGTATTACACCAGATTGGCCGTTCAGCAGTTTGGGATGCAGATTTTCAATGATGGCATCCGGCAAACACTGCGGCTCTCCTTTCAGGAGTTCGAGGAAAGTCATAGTGGTGAAACTTTATCCATTCTTCAAAAAGTAAAAACCGATACCGAGCGCTTCGTCAATTCATTCATTAACATTCTCTTTTCTTCATTTGTTGGAATGGGTTTTCTCGTTTGGTATTCTATTACCAAGAACTGGATGCTCGTACCAGTATTTGTTATTGGAATCCTGGTATTAGGCTCACTTACCGGATTATTGAGTAAGAAAATCAAAATGGTACAGCGCTCCATCAATAGAGAAACCAATAAAATGGCAGGAGTCATTACCGAATCGCTCAGAAATATAGAACTGGTCAAAAGTCTTGGATTGACTTTCCCAGAAATCCGAAGGTTAAAATTACAGACTCAAAAGATCTACGACCTGGAGATGACAAAAACCAGGAGAGTTAGAACCCTTTCCTTTTTACAGGGAACCACCCTCAACGTACTCAAGCAATCAATTTTATTCATCTTACTCTGGCTGATTTTTCGGAATAAATTAAGCACCGGCGAGTTAATTACGATGCAATTTATCTCCACTTCCATTTTTGGGCCATTACAGGATCTTGGAAGCATCATACTGAGCTATCGGGAAGTTGAGGCTTCCGTTCATAGTTTTGATCAATTGATGCGTAAGCCTGTGGAACGTAAGCCAGAATCACCGAGGCAAACTGGCCCTTTGCAAAATCTATCTTTTGACCAAGTCGTTTTTCGCCATAAAACAGCACAGAGCAATGCAATTGACGACATTTCTTTCCATGTCAATACCGGAGAAACCATTGCTTTTGTTGGCCCTTCAGGATCTGGTAAATCTACGCTGGTCAAGTTACTGGTTGGTTTGTACCGACCCGTTTCCGGAGCAATTTTATTTAACCAGATCCCTTCAACGGAAATCCGTTACAATGAACTTCGCCGACAAATCGGTTTCGTCACACAAGACACTCAGCTTTTCGCAGGCACGATCAGAGAGAATCTTTTATTTGTCAAAGGAGATGCAACGGACGAAGAATTACGCTTGGCACTGGATAAGGCCTCCTGCACCAATCTCCTGGCAAAATCTGAAAAAGGGATGGATACGCTATTGGGGGAAGGCGGATTAAAACTTTCCGGAGGAGAAAAACAAAGAATCTCTATTGCGCGGGCTTTATTAAGAAATCCAAGATTACTCATTTTTGACGAGGCCACCTCCGCCCTGGATTCCCTTACGGAGGAAGAGATTACTTCTACCATACGTGACCTCTCTATGAGCAGGGAGCGGATTACTGTGGTAATTGCCCATCGGCTTTCTACGATTATGCATGCCGATGTGATCTATGTTTTGGAGAAAGGGAAGATTTCTGAGTCAGGTTCTCATGCTGAACTGCTGGAGCAAAAAGGATTATATTATGCCATGTGGCGCCAACAAGTTGGCGAAAGAAAGTGATATTTTTTTACTTTTGTTTATGATACACGCCAATTTACTGCTGATCCTCGCCTTGTTTTTTGCCATGGCACTTCTTTATTTATTGAGTCAACGTTGGAAAATCTCCTATCCTATTTTTCTGGTTATTGGAGGATTGGGAATAAGTTTTATCCCTGGAATCCCCGCAATTAGTATCGATCCTGATATCGTATTTCTTATTTTTTTACCACCATTGCTATTTGAAGCCGCATGGTATACTTCCTGGAATGAGTTTTGGAAATGGAAAAGATCCATCTTATTGTTGGGTTTTGGATTGGTATTGATCACTTCAGTAGCCATTGCCTACTTTTCAGTGAGTATCATTCCCGGCTTTACCCTTGCCTTAGGCTTTTTATTAGGCGGGATTATCTCTCCTCCAGATGCGGTAGCGGCCACCTCTGTATTAAAAGGCGTGGATATGCCAAAAAGAGGCTTAACGATGTTGGAAGGTGAAAGTTTGGTCAACGATGCAGCCTCGCTAACCGTATTTAGGTTTGCATTAGCTTCGATCTTGACTGGTCAATTTGTTTTCCAGAAAGCAGCAACAGACTTTTTAGTACTGGCAGTAATGGGCGTATTTGTTGGTCTGGCGATTGCACACATTTTGTATCTCGTACTGAGGTATTGGGCTAAATCATCCAGCATTACTACCCCAATCACACTAATTGCCCCATATCTGATGTATATTGTTGCAGAGGAATTCCATTGGTCCGGCGTTTTAGCCGTAGTTAGTGGTGGGTTATTTCTATCCTTCCGCTCCAACGACTTTTTAAATTACCATACCAGAATACAAACGAAGGAAGTATGGGCAACTGTAGGTTTTCTATTGAATGGTTTTGTTTTCATCCTTATTGGATTGGAACTCCCTGTAATCGTAGCCGCCCTAGACGGATATTCAATTAAAGAGGCCATCCATTATGGATTGATCATTAGTGCGATTGTGATTGTTGCCAGGATTATCCTGGTATATGTAGTTTCTTATCTGCCTAGATTATTAAGCCCTAAAATTCGCAAATCCGAGAAAAGCCCAGGCTTAAAGCTCCCATTTATCATTGGTTGGGCAGGCATGCGTGGGGTCGTTTCTTTGGCTTCGGCCTTAGCCATTCCTTTGACTTTAGCCAACGGAGAAGCTTTTCCACATCGAAACCTGATCTTGTTTATCACCTTCATCGTTATTTTGGTGACACTGGTATTTCAGGGGCTTACCCTTCCTATTTTCCTGAGGTTATTAAAAGTAGAAGAAGTTGACGACCATATTCCTTATGATCAGCAAAAAGAAGCGATCAGATTACAGTTGGCTAAAGAATCTGTCACCTTCCTTAACAATAAGTACAATCAGGAAATGAAGGAATTTGAAACCATTGCGAGAATCAAAGAGCAACTCGAACGTAGTATCCATGCAACAGAACAGACTTTATCTGAGCAAAAAGAACAGGTTGCTTCTGTAAGAAAGCTTTACGGGAAGATCATGCTGGACTTAATCACCATGAGAAGAATCGAGCTGAATAAATTGCGTGCAACAAAGCAATATGATGATGAAGTAATCAGAGATCTGGAAAGCAGTCTGGACTTAGAAGAAGCAAGGTTGTATAAGCAATAAGCCTTTCTTTGGTGACACGCTGTGATTTTCATAATTATGGATAGCTTTGCAAAATATGATCAAAATACCTGCACTCAGCGTTCTATTGTGCCTTTTTAGCCTATCCATTACCGCTCAAGATTCAAAAACAACCTTATATCAAAATATAACTACCGCTCTGGCAAAAGAAAAATTAGCCGGAGCGGTCTGGTCTACAGTAGATTCCCTTGGCAACATTTCCACAGGTGCCAGCGGAGTTAAAAATGCGGATACGAAACAAGTTTTGTCAACCTCAGACAAAGTTCAGGTCGGTTCTATCACAAAAACATTAATTGCTACTGGTATTTTCAGGCTCGTTACCATGAATAAAATGAGTCTGGATACACCTGTTGAGGAAATTTTAACCAATATTAAGTTCAAAAATCCCTGGTCAGCCAGCCATCCCGTAACCGTTAGACATCTATTAGACCATACTGCTGGTCTAGAAAACCTTCGCTTATGGCAAATGTTTAGCGAACAGGTAACACCAAATACACCACTGGTCGAAAATTTCAGTAAACACCCTTCTACTTTGCAGATTCATAGTCGTCCGGGTACTCAGTTTGCCTATTCTAATATGGGTTACACCCTGTTAGGAATGGTGATAGAGGCCATTACCAGGCAGCGTTATGAGGAATATCTGGATACTTATGTCTTAAAGCCAATTGGTATGGCAGAGAGTACCTTCGGATTTGTATCTCAGTTAGGCAAAAATGCTGACCCAAGATTAGCGATGGGACATCTTGACCACATGCAAACACAACCTGCCAGCCCGATGTACCTCAGACCTGCAGGCCAATTTACCACTACCGCTTATGATATGGGTATTTTCTTAAAGTTTCTAATGACCAATGGCAATCTTAGAGGCTATTCATTTATCCGTAAGGATCTATTGGCTACTATGGGTAATCCCGATGCGGAAACCGAATCTAAGCAACATGGCTTAGAAGCCGGCTATGCAGCGGGTTTAATGAAAAGAGACCGTCACCAGGTAATTGGTCTGGCTCATGCAGGGAGTATTGTGGGCTACCATGCGATGATCTATCTTTTTCCTAAGGAAAAAAAGGCTTTCTTCATATCGCATAATATGGATAGTGAAACTGCAGATTATGAGGTTTTCAACAAGATTTTACTGGAGTCATTAAACCTTAAAAAACAAGAACCTGATCCCAGGGCTGTGATGCCAGTGGACATTAAAAATTGGGCAGGAAACTATGTGGCAGTCAGGGATCAGTTTAAAATGTTTGCTTATGTGGATCTCCTTGCAGGATTTGTGACCCTGATCCCTGGAAATGACCATCTGGTATTCAGCCAGCTACAGAAAGAAGATAAAATCTTGAAACCTACCCGTTACCACTTGTTTAAAGTGGATGATAAAATCAGTAGTTCTCATGTGATCTATACAGACTCAATGCAAAACAGACGGATTACAGATGGCTTTAAAACCTATAAAAAGATCAGTTCTCTCTATTTATGGACGATGTATATGAGTTTAATCTTCGGTTTACTGGGTTTGAGCTACCTTTTTGTCTTGGGCTGGGTCAAATTGTTATCCAATAGAAAGCGCTTTTTACACCAAGCCATTGGGGTTCCATTCCTTTGCATCCTCGCATTACTACTTCCTATACCCTTGTTTATGATGCAGCATTTTACTGCACTGGGGGATATAACTGCAGCCAGTATTGCGTTGGCCCTAGTGACCACATTACTTCCAATAGGTTTGTTGTTTGGATTGTGGCGATCGATAAATATTAAAAAAGAAGAAAGATCAAATGGGTTGACCAGCCTGGCGCTAATCTTTTCCATCCAGTGGGTTGGAATGTTGATCTATTGGGGAATGGCGCCAATGCTTTTATGGATTTGATCGCGTAATAATATATTTGGAACAGCGTTATCCTAAGCACTCCATAAGAAAGTAACCATGACAAATAGACCTAAAAACAGGGCTTTTTGGTGGAAAGAAACATCCTTCCATTCTTTTTGTTTAAAAAAAATCAAATTTAATTCCGGAGTAAAATCTGTTTTGATAATCAATCATTTATACGCAAAACGGAGCTTAAAAGCTACATTTGTTCGTAACATTTTAGCTACTTTATATTCAAATGGAAGCTATAAATAAAGAGTTTGGCATCATTTTTACAGGTTACCAAGTGTAAACAATATTCAAAATTATGAAAAAGATATTTTCAGTAGCGGCATTAGCGATTTTATTATCTGCCTGTTCAAATAATGCTAAAGAGGAAGCGATGATCAAACAACAAGCGATTGTTGCTGTAAAAGATAGTCTGAGATTGGATAGTTTCAAAAGAGCAGATGCTTTAGAAAAAGAGAGAATTGCGAAAGTAAAAGATGAAGAAATCAAAACTGCACGCATCAGAGAAGAGAAAAGAACACTTCTTTTAGCGGAACGCAATGATGCGGCCGAAAGAAGGTCTCACTCATCGTCTTCGTCTTCAAACACAGTAGCTACACCTGCTAAGAAAAAAGGATGGAGCCAGGCTGCTAAAGGTGCTGCAATTGGTGCTGGTGCTGGTGCAATCGGAGGTATTTTGGTAGACAAAAACAATGCTAGAGGTGCCATCATCGGTGGTGTTGTTGGTGCAGGAACAGGATATGTGATTGGTAGAGCCCAGGATAGAAAATCAGGTAGAGTACAACCTAAAAACTAGTACTTAACTAATCATAATATAAAAATTACTGGATTATGTTCAGATAATTTGAAAAAGGAAGGGCAATGAAGAGGCCCTTCCTTTTTTGTTTTAGGAATTCAGCTCTGATAAAGCGATTTCAATAAGCTTCAGTTTTTGATCAATTGGCATGGCATCTGCTAACATCCAAGATGCAGAAAGCCCTGACCAGGCCACGATCCATTGCAAAAGTCGCTTTGAATCCAAATTTGCAGCTTTGGATACTACACCTACTTGCTGAGCCAGGCGCCCATTCTGAATGGCTATAGTCATTTCCGGATTACAGAAAAGATTGGCAAAATCAAATCCCCGTTCTCCATACAGCGCTTTCGGATCTATAGCCAACCAACCCGAATCACCGGCGTCCAGTATATTTCCATGATGAATATCTCCATGTAAGACAACCTCATCTATTGGATCATTTAACAGGAATCTGGCAATCTCCGCACATTGACTGAAAACCCCATCAAGTTGATTGGCAGCAAAGAAAAGAGCATAAAACCATTCTGATAAAGGAATGAGTTTTAGCGATGCTGAGGCTTTTGCGGTATGTAGCTTAGCCGCAACCTGACAAATGATCTTACTGGCTTCATCATCCGCGCCATTCCACACCATATCCCTCAAAGACCCTTGGCCTGAGGCTCTTTCCATCAACAAAGCCGCTGAGGAATGCCTTAAAACTTTTACCGCACCATTCCCAGCCCAATGAACCATCAATTTGGAGCCCCTACGCTCCTCCTCTACTAAAGCAATTTTGAGCATTGCGGGAATCCCCTCATAACGTACCGGCTGCAGTATACTTGAATTTGTCGAAAAAGCTGCTCCATCTAATTGCAAATTCCAACTTTGCTGATAATCATCAAGCGTTGCTTTAACTAAGGACAGTTCAATTTTCTTTCTAATCATCATCCGTTATGCTAATCGTATATTATCTCTTAGCCAAGGATTTGATTACCGCCATGACATCTTCATCTCCAAGACCTTCTTGTTGTGCCTCCTGAAAGCTATGGAATAACGGGTTAATTAATGGCGCATCTAGTCCGGCTTCTTTAGCCAGTCTAAGGTCTTTAACCAAATGTTTCAATGCAAAAGCTGCGGGATATTCCTCGTTTAGAATGGATGGCGTTTTAAGTTTTGTAATACCATTACCACAAGCTCCTTCATTGATTATGGTCAGCATATCACTCTTGCTAACGCCATTCTTTTCTGCAAATAATACCGTTTCAGCCAGCCCCTGTAAGTTCAGCCCCAATAGGTAATTGATGGCCAGCTTGGCAGAACTACCTACTCCTGCCCCTCCAACATGAACGGACAATTTCCCTAAGGCTTCAAAAGCAGGTTTTGCTTTTTCGTAAGCTGTAGCCGCTCCACCAACAAGGATAATCAAGGTGCCATCTTGTGCAGGCTTAACACTCCCTGATACCGGTGCTTCCAGAAAATCAATCCCTTTCGCTTGGCAAGCTCCTGACAAATATCTGGAGGTATCCGGGGAAACCGTACTCATATCAATAATCATTTTACCTTCCGAAGGTTTTGTCAGCAGGCCTTCATTCCCCTCATAGACGGCTTTCACGGCTTGATCATCCGCTAACATCGTGAATACGATATCGCAAGTCTCGATTAGAGATTGGGGATTTATTGCACTTGTAGCGCCACTGGCGATTAATTCTTCTTCTTTTTGTCTCGTTCTGTTAAAAACGACAACTTCAAAACCCGCTTTAAGTAAGTTCTTTACCATTGGGGTTCCCATATTTCCAAGACCTATCCAGCCTAATTTTAATCTACTCATGAGGTTTGCTCTAATTCAATGGCCTAAAATAAGCAATGCTACCCAACAAGAGAAAAAAGACAATTAATAATCACTAGCGTATAAATTCATTTTTTTACACTAGATTAGATCAACTATACACTTAGTTTGTTTAATATGAAAACTACTAACGCATTTATCCTCTTTAGTTTTTTATTGATTACGCTAAACAATCAGGTTCTGGCACAGCAGAAAAACGTAAATCAGGTAAAACCCTCAGCTACGAAGGTTTCCAGAACTGAGGTTACGGTATCAAGCCTATCAAATGCAGGTAAACCGATATATGATGCAAAGAGGGTCCTAAAAGATTTTCCAACTTTTTGGGATTACCATTATAAGAATGTAACGCTCAATGAGGATTTCTTAGCTTATGATTTGGCCGGCAAAAAAATCAGTAAAACTAAATTCTTAAACCAGTTAAAAACTGGAAAATACATTGCTTTGCAGGTCTACACAGCTACTTCATCGCTAGCCTATAAACTTCACAAGATACCAGCTACTGCCGATCCTGCAATTGTTGGTTATATGCGTGATTTTGGAAAAAAACAGCTTATTTTCTCTCAAATGAAAGGAAAAAAAGCACCCGCTTTTAATTTCACAGATGTAAATGGAAAGACTTATACTTCAGAAAATACCAAAGGAAAAATAGTGTTATTTAAGTGTTGGTTTACCACTTGCACAGCTTGCATAGCAGAAATGCCTGAATTAAACAAACTTGTAAAAAAATATAAAAACAGAACAGATATCCTCTTCATCAGCCTTGCGATCAATGACAAGAAGGAATTACAGCGTTTTTTAAGTAAAACAAAATTTGATTATGCAACAATTCCTGCACAAGAATCATACATGCGTAAACAACTAAACGTGGCTGCTTATCCCACTCATTTTCTGATAAACAAAACAGGAAAAATCATATTTATATCGGAAGATGCTGACCAGATCAAGAGGCATTTAGAAAAAGAAATTGCTTTATAGGATTTCCCTAAAGAACATGGCTAAGCCGAAAGATAAGAGTATTAAAAACAACCGTAATATAACCATCAACATGAAAACAAAACAATTCTTAACACTTCTAGTCCTCATGATTGTGTTTTTTAACTCATATGGACAAAAAGCGATGACTTTTCAAGAGGCAGAAGTTCGTGGAAGATCATTTCAACATTTAGATAGCTTATATAAAAGCGCGGTTGATGCAGATCCAAAACGAGCGGTTTTTAAAACTCCGCAGGAACAAGCAGAACTTCAAAAATCATATAGCGCATTGATACAAGACCTGGGTGTCTTCCTGAAGGCTAATGACTTTAATTGGGAAAAACCAACAAGATGTTTTAACAGAATTTATTTTAACCCTGGTGGTAAAATTGACTACTTCTTGTTTAATTTTCCAAAGGACATGATTGCGGCTGAAAAAGAAAAGGAATTTCAAAGATTACTTAATGTGTTTATTAAGGACTATAAGTTCCCGATGAAAGCAAAGGAGAACTTTGCTCAATGTAGCCCTGTAAAATACAATTAAACTGATTTCCCTGAGGCCTTGTCAAATTTTTGAGGACCAAAACAATATCCAGATCGCTAATCTTTAAATTAGCGATCTGGATAGAACATTATACTTACTTCTGGTCGTAATCAAAATTCACCATCCATTGAATGCCAAATTTATCTGTCAACATTCCAAAATAAGCGCCCCAAAAAGTTTTCTCTAAAGGCATTACGACATGCGCACCTGGTGAAAGTGCTGCAAACAGTTGGTCAGCTTCTGCTTCGCTATCTGCACTGATACTGATGGAAAAGTTATCACCGATATTCAGCTTCTGTCCCATCGAGTCAAGTGCATCAGTACCCATAAGTACATTCCCATTACCAATTGGCAATGCAACATGCATGATCTTTTCTTTATCTTCTGCAGACATATTATCGCCATGTGGACTGTCTTTAAATCGTTGAAACACGACAAACTCCCCGCCGAATACAGATTTATAAAAATTGAATGCTTCTTCCGTATTTCCCAGGAAGTTTAAATAAGGATTAATAGTAGCCATGGTTTTGTTTTTAAGGTTTGGTGCGCTGCATTGAAATGCAGACCTAAATATATTCAGTTAATTTTACAATTCAAATTGAGGTGTTTTGAAGGTGCTGAAGAGTGGCTTAAGGGAAATTTATAGGGGGTAAATGCCCCATGAATTTCAGCCTTCCCTATTATCAGTAAAATGTAATTTCCTAAGAAAATCTGGTATAATTTAGGCCTTCCTATTTAAAGTTGTATTTTTGATACAACTTTAATAAACCACTATGCTTAGTACAACAGAAATAGGCTTGATCAAAGCCACAGTCCCAATTTTAAGAGAACAGGGTCTATTGTTAACGCAACATTTTTATAAAAGAATGTTCCAACATAACCCGGAATTAAGGAATACCTTCAACATGGGGAATCAGCAAAATGGCACACAACAAACGGCATTGGCGCTTGCTGTTCTTGCTTATGCGGAGAACATTGAAAATCCAGGAGTACTCCTGCCTGTACTTCAAAGAATCGGTGATAAACATACCAGTTTACAAATCACAGCCGAGCAGTATGACATTGTTGGAAAACACCTATTGGCTTCCATTGGAGAAGTGCTTGGTGATGCAGCAACAGCTGATTTGATTACCGCATGGGCTAAAGCTTATGGTCAACTGGCCGACTTAATGATCAATCTTGAAAAGTCAATATATCTGCAAAAGGCTGCTGTAAAAGGTGCCTGGACTGGCTGGAGAAAGTTCATCATCGATAAAAAAGTACAGGAATCTGAGGAGATCACTTCCTTTTATCTGCGTCCGGAAGATGGACTTGAAGTATCAGCGCACCAACCGGGTCAATATTTAAGCATTAAGGTATTTGTGCCTGCTTTAGGCATTTATCAGCCTCGTCAATACAGCATCTCTTCTGCACCAAGTGCTGAGTATTACCGGATTTCGGTAAAAAGAGAGCCTGGAAACGAGCAAAAAGAAAGTGGAACAGTCTCAAATTACCTGCATGATCAACTGCTGGAGGGTGATGTGATTGAAGCGACCACTCCTGCCGGTGATTTTGTCTTGAATATCAATCAGACTACACCGCTGGTTCTTTTAAGTGGTGGCGTAGGTCAAACGCCATTTGTTTCTATTTTGGATTTCCTCACAAAATCAGACCAACAACGCCAGGTAAAATGGGCACACGCTTGTCGCTCGGAAAGTGTTCATGCCTTCCGCGAACAAATCAACGCATGGCAATCCGAACACGATTGGTTTGAGCATATCGTGTTCTATGAAAATACAGATTTGGCATCAAAAGAAAATTCATTGTCAAAAGATACCCGCACAGGACGGATGGATGTTGCTGAAATCAGCGAAATGCTCCTGATACCGGAAGCAGAATACTATCTTTGCGGACCCAAGCCTTTTATCGAAAAAACAATGAAAGACCTATCCGCCTTAGGCATAGATCATAAAAAGTTATTCTTTGAAGAGTTTGGCCCACAAACGATTCAAATGAATTAATTGCTATAAGATGAAACTGAACCAATTTACCGATTATGGATTGAGAATCCTGATGTATATGAGTCGCAAGCCAGCACACCTGCCGGCAACGACCATTACTGAGCTGGCCGACCAGTTCGGAATCTCTAGAAATCACCTGGTTAAAGTGGTTCAGTTTCTCTCTAATCAAAACATTATTGATGCCCAAAGAGGCCGAGGTGGCGGTTTACGCCTTTTCGATTCTGCGGAAAGCTATAGGATTGGAAAGCTCGTTCGGCTGTTGGAACAAGATGAAGAACTGATCAATTGTGAAAGCCCGCTTTGTATCCTTGCTGGAAACTGCGGACTGAAGGGTATCTTGAATGGGGCGCAAAATGCCTTATACCAATACCTGGATCAATACACGCTGGATGATATCAGCAAACCTGCCCTTAGCAAAACGCTGCAAACCCTATTCCCTGGTCCCACTGATCAAAAAACAGAATTAACCTAATTTCCAATCCGGACGTTCAAAGTGGCAAGTATAACCATAAGGAACCTTTTGCAAATAATCCTGATGATCTTCTTCTGCATTCCAAAAATCTGTTTCCGGAACAACTTCCGTTACAAATTTTCCAGGCCACTTACCCGTTGCTTCCAGTTCTGCAATTAAAGCTAAGGCTGTTTCCTGCTGCGCTTCATTTACAAAGAAGATCGCAGAGCGGTAAGAAGTTCCAATATCGTTTCCTTGTCTGTTTTTGGTTGTAGGGTCGTGAATCTGAAAGAAATACTCCAGAAGGCCACGGTACGTTAATACTGTTGGGTCAAATACAATCTCAATTCCTTCCGCATGTGTTCCATGATTTCGGTATGTTGCATTGGGAACATCGCCCCCGGTGTACCCTACTACCGTTGAAATCACACCTGGATGGTGGCGAAACAGTTCTTCTACTCCCCAAAAGCAACCCCCTGCTAAAATGGCTTTTTCAGTATTCATATCATTCTCTTTTTAATGGTATAAAGGTATCATTTTTTTCAGCTACCCAATTCAGCCATTGTTAACCTTCTATCATTTTTGAACGATTACTTGTTAAGCTAACTCTTTCTAAATACATTTATAGGCTTTCCTATTTTTTTAACGCCCAGAGCTCAGCATAAAGAGCTCACATTAAGACCTATGCTTAACATTTATACCGCTACAGCAAATGATTTCCCGGTGATCCAGAAGATCGCCCATAAAACATGGCCAGCCACATTTGGCGCCATCTTGTCCCCTCAACAAATCAGCTACATGCTGGAAATGATGTACAGTACAGCAGCCTTAACAGAGCAGGTGGCAGGAAAAGGCCATCATTTCTTATTGGTGAAAGATGAAACAAATGATTTAGGCTATGCCTCTTATGAGCTAAATTACAAAGGCTTACCAAAAACAAAAATCCATAAAATCTATTTACTTCCTGAGGCACAAGGCAAAGGTGTCGGTAAACTTCTGATGAAAACCATCTCAGAAATTGCCAAAGACAATAAGAATACGATTTTGTCCTTAAACGTAAACCGTGATAATTCCGCATTTCTCTTTTACAAAAACATAGGCTTTGAACAAGTCGGCGAAGAGAATATCGACATTGGCGATGGCTTCTTAATGGAAGATTATATCATGGAAAAACAATTAGCATAACCCCTATCCCTTTTGGAATATTTCAAAAAACTCCTTGAGTTATTAAAGATTGAACGCGAAGAAGACTTAAGGTCTTACCAACAATTAACAGAATCCTCTTCTGTAGCCAGCCGTAGAGCAAATGGATTATCCTGGTATCCGATAGCCATCAGAGGTTCAGAGATGAGCCGTGGTGATTATTTAACGGTAGAGATAGAACGCACTACGCATCAAGAACTTGCGCACCAACTTCGTTTTGGTGCATCGGCAGTATTGTTCTCTAATCATGATCCTAAAGATCGTGTAGAAGGCACCATTACTCATCAAAGCGGCAACCGTTTAAAAATCACGCTAAAGACGGATGAACTACCGGATTGGACCCGTGATGGCAAATTGGGTATAGATGTATTGTTCGATAACAACAGTTACGATGAGATGCAAAACGCGCTGAAACAGGCCTCAACAGCATTGGAAAAATCTGAAGGGAACAGACTGATTAAGATCTTAACCGGTCAGACCAGTCCAACTTTTTCTAATGAAATTCCTCATTACACCATTCCAAAATTAAACCGGGTACAACAGCAGGCTGTAGATAAAATCCTTGCAGCACAAGAGCTGGCCATTGTTCATGGCCCTCCGGGAACTGGAAAAACGACCACCCTGGTACAGGCGATTAAAGCATTAATCAAGCAAGATCATCAACAAATCCTTGTTGTAGCACCAAGTAATACAGCTGTAGATCTACTTACAGAAAAGCTGGACGAAGAAGGTTTAAATGTATTGCGTATTGGAAATCCAGCCAGGGTATCGGAAAGACTACAGTCTTTAACCCTCGATGGAAAACTGTCTGAACACGACAGCATGAAGCAAATCCGTGCATTAAAGAAACAGGCCAATGAATATAAAAACATGGCCCATAAGTACAAGCGAAATTTCGGACGTGCGGAGAAAGAGCAACGTAAAGCTTTGTTTGATGAAGCACATAAGCTCATGAAAGAAGTGGGCAATACGGAGCAATACATGATTGATGATCTGCTCAGTAAAGCGCAGGTGGTAACCGCTACACTTGTTGGCGCCAACCATTACACCATTCGCGGAGTAAAATTCCACACGGTGGTCATTGATGAAGCTGGTCAGGCTTTAGAGCCTGCCTGCTGGATTCCGATTCTTAAAGCACAGAAAGTTATCTTTGCAGGAGATCATTGTCAGCTGTCCCCAACGATAAAGTCTAATGAAGCTGCAAAAGCTGGTCTTAGCACGACTTTATTAGAGAAAGCCACGCAAATACACCCGGAAGCTGTGACGCTTCTAGAGGAGCAATACCGCATGAATGAGGCCATCATGAGTTATTCTTCAAAAGTATTTTATGAGCATAAATTGAAAGCCCACGATTCTGTTGCGAAACATGTGTTGTTTTCAGAAGATGCGCCATTGGCATTCGTGGATACAGCTGGTTGTGGTTTTGAAGAGAAATATGAAGGGACCAGTAGTACCAATCCAGAAGAAGCGGCATTCCTATTCAAACACCTTACACAACTCGTAAACACAGCCGGCCATCATTATACCGCAGATAATTTCCCTACCATCGCAGTGATCTCTCCTTATAAACAGCAGGTTTTATTGATGAAGGAATTGATATTACATTCCCCGGAACTTATGGCTTATGCCGCTAAAATTTCGGTAAATACCATTGATAGTTTCCAGGGACAGGAACGCGACATCGTTTATATTAGCATGACCAGGAGCAATAATGAAGGCAGTATTGGTTTCCTTTCGGACATCCGAAGGATGAATGTAGCCATGACCAGAGCCAGGAAAAAACTCGTGGTCATTGGCGACAGTGCAACTTTATCCCGCCTTCCATTCTACTCCGATTTCATCAGCTATGCAGAAGAAATCAACGCTTATCAAAGCGCATGGGAGTTTGCAGATCTTTAATCTGCAAACTTCTTCATGGTACCATTTTCACGCAATCGGCCATACCAGGAAAACGCCTCTTCTAAAAGATGAGGCGTTTGTCCACCTCGCACACAGGCTCTCTCATAATAATCTAGTAATTCTGCTTTGTAATCCGGGTGTGCACAGTTTTCTATGATCACTTTAGCGCGTTGTCTAGGTGCTAAACCCCGTAAGTCAGCCAAGCCTTGCTCCGTAACGATCACATCCACGTCATGCTCCGTATGGTCAACATGGGAAACCATCGGAACAATCCGTGAGATGGCATCTCCTTTTGCAGAAGATTGTGTTACAAAAACACTTAAATAAGCATTACGGGCGAAATCGCCTGAACCCCCTATTCCGTTCATCATATTTGTTCCAGCCACATGTGTGGAGTTTACATTACCATAGATGTCACATTCTAACGCCGTATTGATGGCTATAATTCCGAGACGACGAATCACTTCTCCGGCATTGCTGATTTCTTGTGGACGTAAGACTATTTTATCTTTATATTTTTCAAAATCATGGAATATCTTAAGATAATATTCTTCAGAGACTGTGATGGATGAACCGGATGCAAAAGTCATCTTTCCAGAGTCTAATAGATCGAATGTACTGTCTTGTAAAACTTCTGAATACATGATCAGGTTTTCAAAATCACCATCCATAAATCCATGAAGTACTGCATTGGCTACCTTGCCAATACCTGCTTGCAAAGGAAGTAATGATTTAGTCAGATTACCTTGTTCTACCTCTGCTGAAAAGAACCTGACCAAATGCCTGGCGATTGCTGAAGTGGACGCATCTGGAGCAGCAATTTCTGCCGGACTATCCGTCTTATTCGTGATTACCACACCTACAATCTTTTTAGGGTTGATATAGATGGAGTTTCGCCCTACACGATCATCAACTGATACAATTGGAATCTCGCAGCGGTTCGGATATTCACCCGCAGAAAATATATCATGAATCCCACAAACTGATAAAGGTACGGCTAGGTTTAGTTCAATAATTACCTGATCTGCTAGTGCAGCAAAGGAAGCAGAATTACCTACAGATGTGGTCGGTATGATACTTCCATCTGCTTCAATCCTTGAGGCTTCCAGCACTGCAATGTTGATTTTAGGAAAGTGGTTTGATTTTAAAAGCGTCACTGTTTCTCCCAAATGCTGGTCTATAAACAAGACCTCTCCTTTATTAATGGCCTTTCGCAAAATAGGATCTACCTGAAAGGGAAGTCGTAAAGAAAGGGCATCTGCTTCGGCCAAAGCACCATCGGTACCATGCCCCAGAGAAGCGCCTGTCATTAATGTGATTTTAAGTGGTTCAGTCTTTGCTCGTTCTGCCAGAGCAGCTAATACAGCTTTACTATCGCCGGCCTTAGTGAAGCCACTAGAGGCCACGACCATCTTATCTTTAAAGAGCTGTGCGGCTTCTTCTGAGGTCATTATTCTGGAAATTAATTCCTCCCTCAGTATTCTATCTGCGTACATACATTTGGTTTAGAACACAAATCTATCTGCAATAATCAGCGGAATGGTATCCTTTCCGGCCAATTGCATATCTTATTATGCCAGCATAACATCTAAGCCCAATGCCCCTTTCATCTTCACGTATTCCGATGGCCTAACGCCCAAGGTTTTGTAAAATGTAGTGCTAAAAGTCGGAATGCTATTATAGCCGACCATGGATGCAACTTCTTTCACTGACATTTTATCCTCTAATAGCAGTTGCACCGCCAACATCATTCTTTGTATGGTGAGGTACTGGATAAACGACATGCCAACATCACCCTGAAAAAGACGGGAAAGGCTTCTTTCGCTGAGGCCAAATTGGCTGGCCATGGCGGGGAAAACGATGGCTTCTGATAGATTTTCTCCCATATATTTAATCACTGATGCCAGTCGCTTATCTTTCGCGTAAGGCAATGCCAGTGGTAACTTATATAAGCTCACCTCTGGTAAAATTGCTTTTAATGCCAATGCAAAGCGATAAGAGCTTTGTTCGGTCTGGTCGATATCTCCACTCCAGCGGTTGCTGAAAATGATCATTTGCAACAATAAATCATTAACCGGATAAATTCCTTTCTGCGCATAGAAAGGGTTTTCATTAGCCTCCACAGGGAAATAAAGGTTTCTCATGGTCACATCAGCAGAACTCGGGTGGATACTATGAACCACGCCTGGTGGAATCCACATGTAATGTCTGGCAGGCAAAAAATAGGTCTTTTGTTCCGTACTCACGTGAACCACCCCACCTTCTGTATATAGAAATTGTCCTTTCTCATGCTGATGGGCAGAAATATCCTGTTCACCCATGAGGTCATGCATACAATAGATGGTATTCGGGTTTTTATCAACCTCAGTTAGGTAGTAATCTTTATGAATATTAGCCATGGCGGAAATGAATAAACATTTGACCAACAAAGATAATCAAGCCAACTGAAATCATTGCAACTTTGTAATGAAAATTCTACACAATGAAAAAGCTCCCCCTTATTGCAAGGGAATCATTAAGTGCCTTAAGAAATCAACAGAGAATTATTCTTGGCACATTACTATTAACCGGGACGATGATGCTCCCTGTTCAAGCACAACAGCAACAGTCTTTAAGTTTACCCCAAGCCTTGAGTCTGGCTGCAGAACACAATAAAGAGGTTCATAAATCCAGAGTACAGCAGGAAATTTCAGAAGAAGAATGGAAAGAAAAGAAAGAAATGAGGCTTCCCGACGTGGATTTCCATGCATCTTATGCAAGAATCACAGACCTTACCGAGTACAACCATGGCTTGAGTGATAAAGTAGTCACTTCTACGATTCCTGAATGGGCTGATGTAACGTCCTCTGCTAGAATGCCCATTTATAATGGCGGACAAATTAAGTACAGTATCAAAAAAGCCAAACAGGAAGAGGAAATCAGTGCATTAAAAGTCCAGAAAACCGTAAACGACATTCAAATTGAGGTGGTAGCTACCTATTTAGGTGTGTTTAAGCTTATGGAACTTCAGAAGCTCATCCTGGAAAACATCAAGGAAGAAGAAGATCGTTTAAAAGAAGTTCGTGCCTTTAAAGCGCATGGAACAGTGACGGGCAATGAGGTATTGAGGGCAGAACTGCAATTATCAGACATGCAGTTACGCCTTTTATCGAACAAAAGAAACATCGCTATTGGTTTACATAACTTACAAACATTATTGGAGTTACCTGAAGAAGATGTCTTAACCCTTGATACTAATTCCCTAATCAATAATACATTGAGGCTTCAGCCCTATCCTTATTACCTGCAGTCAGGTTTTCAAAAGGAAGACATGGGTATTGCGAAAAAACAGGAGGCCATCAGCCAGACTGAACAGCGTCTTGCGAAAAGTAGTTACTATCCAAAACTAGCATTATTCGGTTCTTATGGATACAATTATCCCAACTACATGTTCTTTCCCCCCAACAAAAATGGCTACACTTTAGGTAAAGTTGGTATAGAAGCTAATTTCAGCCTGTCCAATTTGTACAAGAACAGAAGTAAAGTGAAGTTGGCAGAGAAAAGGATTGAAGAAGAAAAAGCGAATACTGAAATTCTTAAGAACCAGATTAGTAATGAGGTATTTAAGCAGTATACAAAGTATCAAGAAATCATGGATCAGCTACCGGTAACGGAAAAGGCGAAGAAACAAGCGACAGAAAACTACAGGATCATCAAATTAAAATACCTGAATCAACTGGCTTTGGTTACCGATATGCTGGATGCCGACAATGCACTACTCCAGGCCAAATACAATGTGGTATCCACCCAGATTGACGCTTTAATGAAACATTACGAATTGCGTTACGCAGCAGGACAATTATAAATCAGCCCAATAAATTACAATGAATACTACTAAAGCGCCTGCAGTACACGGCCCCTTCCACACGTTATTTACAATTCTAGCCAGCTTAATTGCCGCAGGAGGTTTGATTATGGGCGTCTGGTTTTTCATATTTTACAACAACAATGAGGAAACCAATGATGCACAGATTGATCAATATGTGACCCCAGTGGTGACACGTATCACTGGTTATGTCCAGGACGTCAAATACAAAGAAAACCAATTTGTACATAAAGGTGATACCCTTATTATCATCGACAACAGAGAATATAAGTCCCATTTAGACCTGGCATTATCAGAAATTGAAAATGCAAAAGAGAGTGTTGGCGTGTTGCAAAGAAACGTGGCGACTACCAAAAGTAATACCGCGGTTCAGCAGTCTCAACTGGATGCGGCTAAATCACAAGTATGGAAAGCGGAAGAAGAATATAAGCGATATCTAGCCCTATTGAAAGAGGATGCGGCAACCAAACAGCAGCTGGAAACCATGAAGTCAAATTACGATTCCGCTAAAGCGCATTATGAAGAAATCTCACATGCTTTACAATCCACAGCCTTGAGTACTTCGGAGGCTTCTTCCCGCGTTCCAGTGGCAAAAACCGTGATTAGTGGGAAGAAAGCAGCAGTTGACAACGCGGCACTGTACCTTTCTTATACCATCTTAACCGCTCCCTACGATGGTTGGGTGGGTAAGAAAACCATTCAACCTGGCCAATTGGTCAAAGAAGGACAAACACTGGTTTCTGTGGTGAGCCAGGAGAAATGGATTACGGCAAATTACAAGGAAACGCAGGTAGGAAGAATTGTAATCGGCCAGCGCGTTACTTTTAAAGCAGATGCTAGCGGCGACCAGGTGTTTAACGGGGTCGTAGAGTCCTTCTCTCCGGCAAGTGGCGCAAGATTTTCTATGCTTCCGCCGGACAATGCAACAGGGAATTTTGTCAAAATTGAACAACGCATTCCTGTGCGTATTAAGTTATCAGATCCTGAAAAAGAAACTGAATTTTTACGCGCAGGAATGAACGTGATTGTTGTTGCTAATCATCAGAAATAACAATGGCCAGTCAAACTGTATTTAAGCCTTGGGTGCCCGATTGGGCCGTAAAAGCTGTACTGATCTTTTGTATGCTGCATTCCATGGTGCTCCTGGGATTGTACACTTCCAATACCACTTATTCAGCAAGTTTTCTGGATGTGGAAGTCGAGGATTTACAATATGCGATGAGCATCACCTATGGTACTTTTTTAGCCACCATACTGATTGAAAGTAGAATCTTTAAGTTCTTTCCTACCCGAAATTACTTCATCGCCATCTATTTTCTTGCCGCAGTTACTTTCATCATTTCAGCTTATACCCATGATTACGTCTTATTTATCATTTTAAGAATGGTGGAAGGTGTGTTAATGGCTTTGCCCTGGATTCCTTTAAGACTTTTACTTCTCAGCAGGTTTAAATCTAAAAATGCCACCATTGTAGTCTTTTCACTCACTTATGGGACATTGCTCATCGCCTCCCCTTTTATCATGAATATTGTGGTCTGGCTGTTAGAAAATTACGATTGGAAATATATGGCTTATGGCTCTGCATTTTTTCAATTTCTGTGCGTAGCCTTGGTATTGATCACTTTCAATGGACATCGTTTTCATAAAAAAACACCACTTTATCAAGTTGATTGGGCAAGTTTTGTACTGGTGCATACCGCCATTCTTTGCGGCGCATTTGTATTGGTTTATGGAGAAAAGAAATACTGGTTCCAGTCTTCTCAGATTGTTCTTGCTTCAGCCCTTACAGCGGTCAGTTCCGGCCTGTTCCTGGTGAGGCAACTCTTGGTAAAGCGCCCATGTTTCGATTTGAAAGTTTTCCGTTATGCAAACTTGCGCACAGGCTTAGTATTATTTGTGCTTTTTTATATTTCCAGAGCAAGTTTAAATATTTGTCACACCACGATGAGTAAAGTCTGGAATTGGGAACCTGTAAGAGTCGCAAACATTCAATACATCAATGCTTTGGGTGATCTCATTGGGATTTTTATTGCAGCTATCCTACTTTCCCGTGCGGTGGCAACAAGGTATATTTTTATTCTCGGATTTAGTCTGATGGCGATTTACCATTTATGGTTTACTTTTCTTTTTGTTCCTGATGTGACTTTGCAGGATATCATGATACCATACCTACTTCAAGGAATCGCGGTAGGCATATTGTTCGTTCCTCTGGTGCTTTTTACAGTTTCTGCAGTTCCAGCTCAGCTTGCCCCCTTTTCAGGTACTGTTGGCGTAACTGGTAGATTCTGGGGCAGCACGATCGGTTTTTGCCTGATGCAAAATGCACAGGTATTTTTAGAACAAAAACATTATAGCAAATTCAGTGAAACAATCGTTGCGGAGCGACCAGAGATCCAGGAGCAGGTAAACGGTTACATTCAAAAATTTCAAAGTAAAGGTTTTAGCTTAGATGAGTCTGCTAAGCTAGCCATGCAACAAATTACCAGTAACCTGAGGAAACAAGGAACCTTGCTTTCTAATATGGAGATTTTTACCGCAATTGGGCTAGGATTGGTTGTTTTAGTGGTTTTATTGATTTTTAATCGTCACTTGAGGCAATCCTTTGACATCTTTAAAAATAAGATATGGGGTAGTTGATGTGGCTTATCATTATTTCTCCATTAAACCTGAACAAAAACATCACAATAACGTTAGTACTGAAGTCGTCAGAAATATTTGATTATTAAACCGATACGCAATTTTATACAAAATGATATAAGAATCAGCTAAAAATTAACACAACTTTTTTTAAAATTAATTAGCAACTTAATATTATTTTTCTACCTTTGCACTCCCGAAACAAGGGAACATAAATGATTCCGTAGCTCAGCTGGTAGAGCATTACACTTTTAATGTAGTGGTCCTGGGTTCGAATCCCAGCGGGATCACAAAAAAGCCCTCTAATCATATGATTAGAGGGCTTTTTCCTTTTAGGAAAAACCAAAACCTACACCAATTCTCAAATAGCACATATTCAACTACTGAACAGCTAGTTACAAACTGAACAACTTGTAGGCGTTCTTTAGCTTGCTTTTCTATCTGAAAAAGCAAAAGAACGACATCAGTGGCAACACCCCTATTTACATGAAAATTACGGTAGGCGGTAAACGTGCAGAAATTGCGACCAGTAGGGATTGTAACCCAAGTCCTTGGAGTAAAAGATCCAGCCGATTAATCGGAACAAAAGAAGAACAACCTATGAGCTTTTTTATTTCAACTTGCCAACATAATTGAGTAACTGGATAATAAAGGCTATTCAAATACTCCTTTGATTTGCTTATTTCATATCACAAAAAAAACACATGAATTCAAAAATTATTCTCTTTACCATTTCCTTGTTTTACACCACTAGTTTATGGGAACAAAACAACCAGGTAATTATAGCTTAATATTTTATATGTTTCGAAACGAGATGTTTTTACGGAAAGTATTAAAAAAAAAAATAAAACTTCATAAATAATTCAATAACAAAATGAGAAAAAAAACAATTATACCACTGTTTATTGCCTGCCTTGTAATTGTAGGCATATCATTCTCCTTTATGAACAAACATAAGAATGATGTTACTCCATTTAAACCCGATGCCGATAACGCTGGACTAAAGTTGCCAGTTGGTTTTGGAGCAAATAAAGTTGCAGACAATTTGGGTAAAGCACGCCATATAGTGATTACCAAAGATGGTAGCATATATATTAAACTAATGAAAGTAGTAGATGGAAAAGGTATTTTGTTTCTTCAGGATAAGGATAAAGATGGAAAATATGAAGTTCAAACTGCATTTTGCAATTACGGTGGAACAGGTGTTACCATTAAGAATGGCTATCTATATGCCTCATCCGATAAAGAAGTATTTCGTTATAAATTAGATGAAAACGAACAAGTAATTGATCCTGCAAACCCAGAGAAAATCATTACTGGATTATTAGCTCGCAGGCAACATCAAACCAAATCTATTTTATTAGATAATGAAGATAACATCTATGTAAACATTGGTGCCCCTACTAATTCTTGTCAAGAAAATGATAGAGGATTGGAGTCTAAAGGCAAAGTTGGTTGTCCCATTTTAGATTCGGCCGGCGGAATATGGCAATTTAAGGCTAATAAGCTAAATCAATCTTATGCTGACGGCTTAAGATATGCTACAGGAATTAGAAACGTAATGGGCTTAGATTGGAATACACAAAACAACACACTTTATGTAATGCAACATGGTCGAGACAATTTAAACTCTTCATGGCCCAAGCTTTTTAACACAAAACAATCTGCCGAAATTCCGGCTGAAGCTATGTATATGATTAAAAAAGGAGATAATGCAGGTTGGCCGTATGTTTATTATGATACTTATCAGCATAAAAATATCCTTGCCCCAGAATATGGCGGAGATGGAAAAAAAGAAGGCAGTAAAGAGTTCATCAATCCTATAGTGGCATTTCCAGCACACATGGCACCAAATGCCTTATTATTTTATACAGGTAATATGTTTCCTGAAAGATATAAACAAGGTGCATTTGTTGCTTTTCATGGCTCATGGAATAGAGCACCAGAAAAACAGGCTGGTTATTTTGTTGCTTTTGTTCCATTTAAAGATGGAAAACCCGCTGGCGAATGGGAAGTATTTGCTGATGGTTTCTCTGGTTTAAATGAGGTAATGGCGCCAAGAGAGGCATTACATAGACCTTGTGGTTTAGCCCAAGGACCAGATGGCTCATTATATGTTACAGATGATGTTAAAGGAACTGTTTATAGAATTGGATATAATATTAATAAATAAATTAAATGAAGAAAATAATATGTGCTGCCATTTTAATAATTGGATTTTTATCAAATTCAAAGGCACAAATCAAAAAAAAGGATATAGTAGCTAAAACCCCTACAAACCAATTGGCAAAAGGAAAGATATTGTATGCCAAACATTGTGTAGTTTGCCATCAGGCTGATGGTGGCGGAGTAATGGGTTTAAACCCACCATTAATTAAAACCGATTATGTTTTAGGCGACCAAAAAAGATTGATCAATATAATATTAAAAGGCCTGGATAAAGAAATTGAAATTGATGGCGAAACTTACGCAAACCCTATGCCCGGACTAAGCCATCTAAGCGATCAAGAAGTAGCAGATGTGTTAAGTTATATCCGTAACAATTTCGGGAATAAGGCAAGTATAATTAGTCCTGCTCAAGTTAAAGTGATTAGGGCTTCGAAGACTAAATAAATCTCGGAAATAACTAAAAAAGGCTGCCCTGGAAAGGAAGGCACTGAAAAAGCCCTTTAGGTTTTAGAGGTCACAAAAGGAGTAGAAAAACTAACGTTTTCTACTCCTTTTGTGTATCTTAAAGTGTCATTAGAACCACTTTAAATGTTAGCCCAACAACAAAATATACAGCTCTTGCATAGTTCAATGTTATTTTTACCTCTGGCATTGCTGTGCTTCCACCACCCCCCATGTATCCTGTTCTAAAGAGATTTGATCATATTACTTTTTTTATTTTTAGTTAATTTGATTTAGCGTCACTTGCAAACGCTAATTGTTTTTTAATGGAGGGAGCATTATTCTTGTCAACAATAATACTTTTACTATGGGCACCTTCAACGCTTACTAAAGCTTGTGCCTCAGCCTTTACAGCGATAGCATTAACATTAGCTCCAATTACATTTTCCAGGCGGATAATTGCTTCAGCACCCTTTGTTTCTGGTAAATTCCAATTGCTAATGGTAATATCTTTACCATCTTCACAAACTAAAGCAGGGCGTACATCATTACTGCCTAAATTAAATTTCACATTAATCAATTTAAGGCCTTTTACATGACGAGCCCAAACTCCATAAGCTGGTATTTTTGGACCAAAGGTTTTAACTTCTGGATATTGATCTATTGCTTCAGGAACTACCACACCTGCGTCTGCTTTATTACCTCCTCCAGCAAGGGTGATTTCTATATTTTCTAAGGTTAAATTGGTAATATCATGGCCAGGTACACCTGTAATTAACACACCAGATGGTGGGGTTAATTGTGCTGCATCAGCGGCTTTGGCTTTCACGTTTCTAATCACTACATTTTCAAAAGTTCCTGTGGCTTGTTTGGTTTCTGTATCCTTACGAAAAACACTTAATCTTGAACCTAACCTAAACAACATAGGTGTACGTACTTCATCCATTGTTATATCTGAAATAAGTATATTTCTGAGGTCAGCACCATCAACGGTTAACAATTTAATACCTCCGTTTTTGGTATCATAAATATGGCAATTGGTAATCTTAATATTTTCAAAGGGTGCCATAGACTCTGTACCCATTTTTATACCGGCTTGACTACTTTTTAACCTTAAACCAGATACTTCAATATCTTTACAAGCCATTTTAATTGATGTAGTTTTAAATACCAATGCATCATCTCCACTTACCACATCACAATCTTTAATGCGTACTTGTTGGCATCCGTCAATTCCAATCCCATCATTATGTGCAACGCCTACACTTTGAATTTTTACATTTTCAATTACAATCTGTTTACTTTGAAAATAATGTGAGGTCCAGGCACCTGCATATTTTAAAGTCACTCCTTTTATAGTTACACCTGTACACCTTACAATTCGTACTAAAAATGGTCTTAATCCCCATCTTTGTCCTTCTGGGCGAGTATCTGTTAATATGTGTTTTGCTTTTATTGCAGAACCTTGTCCGTCTATTGTCCCTTCACCTTCAATGCCTATATTTTTTGCATCAACAGCAACCAGTAAGGCCCAACCAACATCTATCCCTAAACCTTCAGTAAATGGATCTAAATTTTGATAATCTTTTAAATCTATGCTACCCAATAAAACACCATCTTTCTTTAAATAGAGGATAACGTTATCTTTCATGGCTATGGTACCGGATAAGAATTTACCCGCAGGGATGATTACCCTACCACCTCCATTTTTATGACAAGCATCAATAGCTTTTTGGATAGCTTGCGAGTTTAAAGTAGTCCCATCACCAATTGCGCCATATTTTGTGATGTCAAAATCTACTGCCTCTGCATGGTTCAGAATGAATAGGAAAAACAGTAATGCACTTAATTTTTTCATAAAATTTACCTTTAAAAGAAAAGTATTAAACCGATTTGTCGTTTATATTTGATAATGCAACCACGTGATAATTGTTTATATATCAATGCATTCATTTAAAAATGTTTCAAATCCTTGAGGCAATAAATACAATTAATTGAGTTTTAATAATGCGCTAGGATTTTTACCCTGCACATCATCATCATAAAATATTTTATCTATTTTAACTTGAGATGCATTTTTTAAACCAATCACCGTAGGGTTATCCATCGGTTTTACCATTTTCAATTCCGAAAGCTCTGCACCAATTACATCATCTAAAAACATCACATAACGACTGTCCCTTTTCTCGTAATTAAATGAGCTTTTTTTAACCGTTAAGCCCATTACATGCCTGGCCCATAAACCATAAGAAGGCTGCACTTTTAAATTGGAGACATTATACTGCCCAACACCCAATTCTGGAGATACTTGTAAAGTATCAGCAACTACATTTCCCCCTTTCACTAAAACGTGTACATCTGTAAAGGATACGTTTTTGATATAACCAGTATGTTTACCATTAGGGAGTTTAAAATCTAGTCCGCCTACTACTTCTGAACTATCAGGCAGCTTATAACCCGCTATGATCGGACTAGCTTTACGTTGTTTACCATCATAAGGCTTCCAACGGATATTTGCGTCGCCATAAGAACTTCCACCATAAACCTCTGCTATATCAACTCCGTTAATTATAATATTTTCTACCAAGCCAATGTTCACATTCTTAACCAGCAGTTCATCATGTTTTACTCCATTATCAGTAAAGGCATATTTACCTACTTCGGCACCTAAAATCCGACCACGGTTAGAGATAGAGATAAAAAATGGTGTTGTAGAACGAAACATTTTAGACCTGGAGTGAAGAGATCCGGTGTGCCCACAATTAAGATGGATATTTTTAATGTGCGCTCCATCATTGGTGGAGATAGAGAAACCTGCTTTATTTGCTCCCAGAACATAAATATTGTCTACACAGATATCCATGATATCATCAGCAGTTTCTGACCCAATTTGAAATAAATTACAATTGGTATCGCCTATAATGTTGCGCACTTTATAATTATGTGCAGGTCTTGTAAAACCCAATGAACAATCTGAACCTGGTTTAACAATATCATCAGAGCTTACCTTACAATAAATATTGGTAACAGTAACTTCATTGCAGGCCATAAAATCGTAAATATCACGAACATTGGAAGTGCTATTTTTTCCAAAATAGGTATTGTGAACATGGATTGAATCAGAACCAGTTGCCAACAACGCAAAATGCCCTGCCCTATCAATATTCAGCATGTTTTCTACGTTAAAATCCTTTGTACCATCCTTAGCGATATAATAAGGCTCATCTTTAATTGGATCATACCATAGGTCGTTAGCTTTAGCTAGACCTCCTATTTCTATATTGGTGCAAAGTTTTAATGTAAACATTTTATCGGCTCTATTATCGGCCGCATTGTTCATTACATTATCACCATTTACTAAATTGCCATCACCTGTAATTCTACCATTTCCAATAATTTTAATATTATCCAGGCGTTCGCCAAAAAACATAGTGTTTCTAAAATAATGATGACCTACATCTTGTTTAGTTAGGTAATTTTCTGGATCAGCATAAGGACCAATGGCAGTTGGTGATAAGCCTGAGCGATATTTTTTATCACTAAACCAAGTAGTTTCAGGTGCATCAGCCCCTTTTACAGCTTTTATGGTAGCTTCCTTATCTATAAACAAGTAAACATTGCTTTGCAAATGAACCGTTTTAACTAAATATGTTCCTTTGCTAAACCACAGCGTGCCTCCCCCAATCTTATTCAAATAAGCTATTGCCTCATCAATTTTTTGAGTATCATCTAATTGATCATCGGCATTGACACCAAACTTTTTAATAGCTAATTTTCCGGTATAAAATTGAGCCTGATTAGAAAACCCTTTGTGCTCACCATCTTTTACCAATAACCTAAAACTATACAGCAGATTAGGCTTTAGGTTAATCACTTTTGCCGTTCCCTTTTTAGCATCGATAACTGCAGCAATAGTAGACCAAGTTTTGCCTTCATTTATAGATGATTGTAATTGTATGTTTTTAGTATCGCTAATTAACGCCCATTTAAAGCTTGTTGAAGTATATGTTTGTTGAGATTCTTGATAGGCTAAGTTACGATTAACCACACGTTCAAAATCTGCAATGGTTTTGGTTACTTTTAAAACCGCTGTTTCATTTCCTGTTCCAGCGCTACTTAAAACATTTGGTTGATCCGTTGTGTAAATAGCTTTAAAAGTAAGGTTCCCACTATCTTTTAACCTTACTCCATTTATGTTGATAATTAAGTCGGCTCCGTTTGCAGGTCTAAAATCTAAATGTTTAAGAGTGATCAGCGCTGTGCCATCTGCAGATTTAGAAAGAACTACATTTCCAACCTGTGTATATGAATAACCTGAGCCCACTCTACCAATTGACTGACTTGACAATTCGCTTAGCTTTACAAAACCTCTGCCTATCACGTTAATACTTGTGTTTTCTAATGAAGGCTCAATTCCTTTCGGTAAAAACAATTGAACAGTTGCATCTGGACTTCTTACTCCCGCTGTGTAGGCAATGGTGATGGTTTTAGTAGTCTGTTGAGTAATTTGAGATTGCGTTAAGCTCAACTTTCCACCTAAAGCCCCTGCTCTTAATAAAATTAAATACTTTTTTGTAGTGTTTCCATCTTGTGCCGTAACCTTTAATACATCTCCTTCTTGCACAAGACCAGCACTTTTAACAGTTCCATCCTTAGATATAACCTGATAATGCTGCCTTGAACCATCAGCCGATTTAATTTCACTGATCAGTTCACTAACTGTTGCTTGTGTAGCAACCAAACCTTTATCCTCTGGTGTATCTACCGTAAAGCGATACGTGCTTCCAGTAACCAACACAATTTGATTGGTGTTGATTTGAGCAATGTGTATATTCTTAATACCATAACCAATGGTAGTACTTGAACTAAGCGGAATAGCAAAAGTGTTATAGGTAATTAGTTGTGCAACGAAGAGAATAGCTACTATTAGTTTATTCATTTTAAAAATTCTTAATATGTGAAAGATAGGGTATCACCAAGTACAAAAATTAGCATTTTAGTAAATGAAACTAACATCTGGTTTTTACATAAAACTTTACCTTCAGAGTCCCTGATTATTTACAAAACTATTTTGGCAGACGTTGGTTATAAATTCAGTTTCAGCGCCATGGATTATGAAAAAGCTTTTGCATTTATTATTCCTTCTCTGGTTCAATGCTGTCAACTCCTCCTTTGCACAGCAAGAAATCCCCAAGCATTTGGTCCAGGCTTATTGGGATGATGATTATATAAGTTTTTATGGGCATGGTACAGACAGGGCATATACCAATGGTAACAAATTCAACCTGTTTTACATCAAAAACAAGTCTTCCAACTTTTTAATAGACCGATTTATGCCAAAAGCGGGCGACAGCAGTCTGAACGTACTTGGTTTTGGGCTGACACAATTGATTTTTACCCCCAATATTATTGCCAACCCTAACTTCCAGCCAGGCGATTATCCCTGGTCTGGGTCCTTATACCTTACTCGTAGTCTTTATTCGTATAATGAGCAGCAGAAATATAGTTTCCAATCAGAATTGGATCTCGGTGTGAACGGGCCCGCCTCATTGGCCAGGCAAGCCCAGGAAATAGCGCACGGTCTTGTCAGTTATCAGAAACCAAAGGGATGGTCTAATCAGTTTGGGAATAGCCTGATACTGAACCTAAATTTCAGAGCTGAGAAACAATTGCTACACCACAGCAATTTCCTGGAAGTGATTGGTGGCGGAGAGCTGCAGGCAGGGACAGGAATAAACGCTGCTGCAGCCTATTCTCTAATCCGGATAGGAAAAATGAACCCCTATTTTCAGGGTTTAATATCACAATACAGTCGCTCAGGGGCAAGAAATAAAATACAGATTTATTTCATTTTCAAACCCAAAGTGCAATGGGTACTGAGTAATATACTGCTACAAGGAGGAATCAACGCTTCCCGACCAGCTCCGATCCTAGTTTCGGGAGAAACTGGGACTACCCCAAGCCTGGAATATTATCACCCGATCAAAAATTTCATTGCCAGCTATTCTTATGGACCTGTTATTGTGATCAACAGGTTCAGCATATCCTCAACTATGACGAGTACAACCCCTTTGATGAGGGATTTGTATAATCTCACCTGGGGTAACTTCACCTTCAATTACGCTTTTTAAATTTACCAACTGTCCGTCCTAAAATCAGTTGACACCCAAATAGAAATTCAATTAGAAGGTTTTAATGATATTTCTTTTAGTTTGCGCAATTCAGCTGCTATATCCGGGTTAGCTTGATAATAAATCGAATAATAAGACAATTCATTCAACTGACTGATATACCTCGACTGATCATAATCTATTTTAAAATTACTTATACTTGGATTGATCTTACTAACAGGCAGCGCAACGCTATTGATCAGTACATTACCAATCACTGAAGCAATAACTCCATCTTTTATGTCTGTTAAGGAAGGT
The DNA here is from genome assembly GCF_014172405.1 of Pedobacter gandavensis. Classification (GTDB taxonomy): domain Bacteria; phylum Bacteroidota; class Bacteroidia; order Sphingobacteriales; family Sphingobacteriaceae; genus Pedobacter; species Pedobacter gandavensis. Next base: position 861,608 of record NZ_WNXC01000001.1, read on the forward strand.
TCTTCATTACCCCATTCATCAACAAATTTACCTGCAGCGTTTTGCCTGTATACTTTGTTTTTATCCGTATCAGGGGTGAAATTCTTTAAATTGTAGCTTTTCTTAGGTACCCGAATTTTGATTGATTTTATCAGCTGAAAAGGAATAGTTTCAATCCCATTTTCAGAATTAAGAATTACATTATTAGAATCAACTCTTTGCAATATCCCTTTATGACTGATATTATTTTTGGCTTTAATGATTGCCAAATAAAGCTTAACAGATTGTGCGTTCGCTGGGATAAAACCAGTAGTAATGAAGAATATGACGAGGTATACAAAGATTTTCATAAGGGCAGAGTTTTGCATTTAAACTTAACCAGCACATCGCTTTTCTCAAATATAGGTCAATTTTTAGGAAAATTGAACCCTGAATTTTTCCAGTATAGAAAAATGAGCTAGCCCACAGTGATTAAGAGGCCTAACAACAGCTAATTAAGCAATTTCCCAAGCAAATTCAGGAGTTCCGTTCCATGCAAATGTTTGGCAATAATTTTTCCATTGGGATCTATTAAGAAATTATCAGGAATTGAATATACATTATACCTCATCGAGACCTCATTCCGAAATTCTTTAAGATCAGAAACATGATCCCATTCCAATCCGTCTTTTTTAATTGCATCGAGCCACAACTCCTTCTTGACATCTAGAGAAATGCTTAAAATCGTAAAGTTTCTATTTTTATATTTATTCATAGCCTTAACAAGATTTGGATTATCAGCACGACACGGAACGCACCAGGAGGCCCAAAAATCAATTAGCACGTATTTACCTTTATAACTCTCCAAATTCACAGGTACACCATTAGTGTTTGTTTGTGTAAAGATTGGAGCATACCCACCTACAAAAAGGCTGTCAACCAGATATTGTAGTTCTTCAGCATACCGATTACGCTTCCCCTTTTTAGGGAGAGATAAGAATATATTTTTTATTTCTGCATCTGGTAAGTTATCCAATAGTGAATATAGTATCGTAGAATTAATAAAAGATGAAGGATTCTTTTCTATAGCACTCAAAGTAGATTTGACAGTCAAAAGTTTACTTGGTATTGCTAAGGAATCATACACCCGCTTCATTCTTCTGGTGGTTGAAGTATCTTTGGTTATCCTTGACTTCGACCAATCAACCCATGCCTTTCGAAAGTCTTGATTTGCTTTACTACCAGTCAAATCCGCTCTAAACAATTGATATTCTACACTAGTTTTATTGCCATCGACCTTTAGTCCATTTAAACTTGAATCTGGAAGGTTAATCATGAGTTTCCCTGGAGATAGGCAAATAAAATCAGAGCTTGTCTTATTTAATGATAAAGTGTACAGATCTCCACTTCTCACTTTTAACTTCCCACTAAAAAACCCCTTTTTAACAATTAGTCCCAGATCTTTACGAAGTGCATCAGCATCCTCTTTCTGATCTTTTGAAAAGCGTCTTGGATAAAAAGGTCTAAGATATAGTAAGGTACCATCTTTCAATTTTGGCGCATAGCCTTGAATGGTCAGACTTTCTTGTGAATGTGCCGAACTACCAGTTAAAATCAAACAAAAGGCCATTAAATAGCTGAAATGAAAACAACGCCTGATACGCATACTTATTAGATATTTAAGGGTAAAACGCTAAAAAAAATCAAGAAATTATTTACCCTTAACCAGATCTTTGTAAATCGCAATACGATGTGTACGAAGCTTATAGGGTATCTTCTTTTTACTATTGCTGATTTGGAAATCAATAGCATGAGATTCCTTGATTGGCATGTGGCAGTCGACACAGTTATTGGCCAGTATCGCTTTATTTTTCTCCTTCAATGTTTCATGTTTCACATCCTGGTGACAACTGATGCATTTAGCGGAATAAATAGCCATAGTAGGCTTCTGCTGCTCATGCACATCGTGGCAGCTAATACATTCAGCCTTACCCACTTTATAACACGCACTAGCCTCTAGCAGTTGCTTCTGTTTACCATGTACATCAGGATCTTCCCCCCTATAGGCACTGTACTGAGGGAGTATTTTTAAGGTATCACCAGGTTTAAAATTAAACGTAGAACTCAATGTTTGTATCCCTGCTCCTGAATGACATACGCCACAAACATCCACCCTTTGTGTTAAGGCCAGTTTTTTATAACTCACCATAGCATTGGCCGTTTTCACCGTAGGATTTTCTTGATGAAAATTGACGTGCTCTGCCGCAGGGCCATGGCAACGCTCACAATCTATTCCAGCAATAATGGAGTTTTTAACGTATTCCTCCTTTATCGAAAAATTATCACCCTGGACCAGATTTACATCTGCGAAGGAACTATGACAATCCAAACAACGCGCAACGATGGGTCTGCCAAAATAAATCTGTTCTTCAGGGAAACCTGGACTATTTACCCATTGATGTTCTTTCGTTAGGTAGTTTAATGGCATCTGCATCAATTGATTGCCATACCAAAAAGCGAAGGTATACGCCCTGTTTCCTGCGCCAAAAACCATATCTGTGCGTTCCGTTTTTTTATCAATTCCATTGATTATTGCAGACTGATAAAGTCCGTCTGCACGATTTCTAACCAGCATTTTTGTCTTTTCATTAAAAATAAAATCTCCATCAGGGATATGCAGGCTGTCGGCAGAACCAGTCAGCATTTTTGAAGCATTAAAATGGGAATTATGGACCGCAGATTCAGAAAGATCTTTATGACAGCTTACGCAGCTAGCACTCCCCGCATAGGCTGGCCCCCTACTGTCGTTATTTATACTTTTTTCCTGTGTGCACTGCACAGCCGCAAACACGAAAATTGCCAGAATACAAAAAATCAAAAAGTAGCGTCTCCGGCCCATACATTAACTTTGGTTAGAAATTAGATTGTTACCTAAACTAATAAAAAATTCTCCAAACAGACAAAAAAATAAAAGGAGCTACTTTTATAAATTACCTTAAGGCAAAAGCCAAGGTAACCTTGGAAGTTAGGCCTGAGCCATGTAACCCAATCTTTTTCTAAAGCGTCTCATACTATAACCAAACATAAAATAGCATGAAAAAGACAAGGCTAGGTTTTTTATTAACAATCCTGTTTATTACCATTTGTTATCCATTTAACACCGCTGTTGCACAAAGTTTTGAAAGCAAAGTAGACCAATTAATTCAAACAGAATTCAGTGATAGCAATGGCCCTGGTGGAGTCTTTATGGTGGCTCAATATGGAAAACCGATATATAGGAAGGCTTTTGGTAAAGCCAATCTGGAGTTGGATAACAACTTAAGTCCTGAGTCTGTATTCCAAATTGGCTCTATGACCAAACAATTTACTGCCATCTCAGTACTGATGCTAGAAGAACAAGGGAAATTAAACACCAATGACCCCATCTCAAAATACCTACCTGATTACCCAAAGGGAGATAAAATCACCATTCATCATTTACTAACCCATACGTCAGGCATTAAGGATTTCACTAAAATGAAGTCGCTTTCGACTATTGCCCAAAAAGAGATGACACCCAAAATGATGGTAGACTTTTTTAAAGATGAACCAATGGATTTTGATCCTGGCGAAAAATTTGAATACAACAACTCCGGTTATGTGCTTTTAGGCTACCTGATTGAATTGGTTTCTGGGGAACAGTACGAAGATTTTATTAAGAAGCACATTTTTGATAAGGCTGGAATGAATCAATCTTACTACGCCAGTGATAGAAAAATCATCAACAAAAGAGCTTATGGCTACCATAGAAAAGAATACGGATATGTAAATAAAACGATGATCAGTTTTAGTGTTCCTTTTTCATCGGGCTCGTTAATGTCGACTGTAAGTGATATGCTAAAATGGCAAAACGCATTAAATCAGCATCTATTTCTCAGTACTGATAAGACAAGAAAAGCATTTAGTAAATACAAATTGAATAATGGAGAAGCGTTTACTTATGGCTACGGTTGGCACATTAAAGACATAAACGGCATACCAACCAGGGAACATGGCGGCAGTATATTTGGGTTTAAAAGTATGGGCGTGTACATTCCTTCAGTTGACATCTATGTCATAGGATTTAGTAATTGTGACTGTCATTCGCCAACACAGATTACCAGAGACATTGCGGCATTGGCGCTAACCGAGATAGGAAAGTAAATCACTAGGATTTCAGATTATTTTCTATAAACTGAAAGCTTTGGCGCCCATCACATCCGCCTCGTTTTCTAGGCCCGCATCATCATTAATGTTCAGCTTGCCCTTCATCTGCATGGTAGGCTGAACCCTCCCTTGTTTTTGCTGGACTACATGCCAGGCCTCATGGGGCAAATGTTGTTCCTGACCGGGTGCCAGGTGTATGTCTGTGCCTTGGGCATAGGCATGCGCCTGTAATTGAGCAGGTCTATCGGAGTTATAATGCACCTTCACATCATCCAAAGAAAAGCCAGAGAGGTTTTCAACACCTGCTTTCAGGTTATCTGGCAAGCCGGTATTGTTGTCTTTCTTTTGTACAACTTCAAATTTCCCCTGGATAGGTTCCTCCTCTTCCAAGGCTTCCCGTTGCGCTGTTTTACTAGCCATAGCACCATCGGCCATCAGCTGGATGGCTTTCAATTGCTGGATAGCCGGGCTGCTATTCATCACTTCCGCCAACCGCATTTGTACAATTGCCAATGGCTGAGGCTCAACAAATTTAGCACCTAAGTTGGTATCAGCCTTCTTCTGAACAAACGCAGTTGCTCTGGTATGTATTTTGGGTTCCGGTATTTGATCGCTGTGGTTTGCCATTTCAGAAAGAAATTATATTACAATATACGATTAAATATTTATCGTCTTACCATCTTTATTAAACTCTCTTCTGAGTCCATTGATCATATCATCAAGCAAAATGACATTTGAATCCCTTTTAAGCGCTCTGAGCGAACAATAGCGTACAATATTGATCAATGAGCCTCCAGATAGCTCGTATTTTTCCGATATGTCCCGAAGATTAATTTTATCCTCAAGCACTGCCTTAGCCGAAAAAGACTGTTGCCATAACTTGAAACGCTCGTCTGGTCCGGGCAAAGGAAAATGTATCATCGCCTGAAACCTCCGGCTGAAAGCTTCATCGATATTGGTCTCAAAATTAGTCGCCAGAATAACCATCCCGGGAAACTCCTCAATCCTTTGCAAAAGATAGGAAACCTCTTGATTGGCATGCCGGTCATTTGAACTGGAAGTTTGAGTACGCTTACCAAAAAGTGCATCTGCTTCATCAAAAAATAGAATCCAGTTCTTATTCATGGCCTGGTCAAAAATATTGGAGAGGTTTTTTTCTGTCTCACCGATGAACTTGGAAACCACCATTGACAAGTCGATACGATATACATCAAGTTTTGTTTTTTTACCAAGCAGGCTTGCTGTAAGGGTCTTTCCAGTTCCAGGAGGGCCATAGAACAAGCCACGAAAACCTGGTTTCAACTTCCCTGCCATCTCCCAATCCCCCATCAGCTTATCCTTAAATTGCAGCCAATCGCAAATCTCCAAAACCTCGTCCATTACACTATCTTCCAGCACCAGGTGTTCCCATTCTAATGCAGTACCTAACAATTTTGCAGGAAAAACGGTACTGTAGGAAGGCCTATGGTTAACACCAGTCACGAAATGAATCAGGTATTCCTCTGCTATGGTCAGGAAGCCGCTCAGGAAAGGTTCATTCATCGCAGTACGCTGTATATTGAGTATATTCAGCTCATTGAATATGGCATCCTGCATAAAAGAACTTAGCAGTTCGAATCGCTTTTCCATGTCGTTTCCAGCAATAACAAATGCCGCTGTTTCCCCAGTAGGCAAAAAACCTCCATGATTATTGCCCTTAATACCACCAAATTCAGTAAAGCCTCTATCATTATAGGTATTCTTGATAAAGAAAACATCCAATATATGCGGTTTGAAATGGGGGGCCAAGGCTAACAAAAGGCAAATACGCTGCATTGTATTCATATTTAAATCCTTAATTAATTTGGCATACTGCGAAATATCTCCATTTAAATCATCCGGCTCAACAACTAAAACATCCGGCGCTTCACCATCAGCAGCCCAATGCAACTGCATTCTGGATTCAATTACTTTGGATAGCCATTTCATTTCCTGTTCGATCACTACCGCATTTCTGTCTCTCTGTACTATATCCATTCTACATATATTATTGTTTCCATTAACGAGGTTTTAACCACACTATAGCCCCAAGGCAAAGTTTGGAGCAGCACATCATAGCCCCTTGGTTCCACCCGCAAACTCCAATCCCCGGCTTCATTCCTCAACAAGCCATCGCGTTTTAAAAATGAGCCTCTGAAATTACTATGAGATGAATTTTTCATTTGCGCCCACATGGAGAGCACTGCGGAAATAAAATCTTCACAATGCTGCAATTGAGCAGTGCTAAGCGACACAGATAAAGGGACTGGGGCTTTTACGGGCCAGCCACAAAGAATCTTACTAAGGATCAACATATCTTCAGCATGCTCCAGCTCCCCATCAATCAAAAACTGTAAAGCGTGTATGGCCTTAAATCTTGCTTTTTTTGAAATAAACTTCCCTTCTTTCAAGAGCCCAAGGTTAGCGAAAAAGGTTTTAAGGTATGGATGCAGCAATACCAATCCCGCATTATGGACTAAAAATGATACTCCAGAAAGTTCAAAATCATTTTCAAAAGAAGTATACTTAGGCGAGCTATCTGCGACTTCAAATGACGAAGGATGGTTTGCATTAAAAAACTCTAAATCAGCTTCAAGAAACTGTTTTTCAACCTGATCACGCGCTAGAAATCCAACTGAAAACCTGGTAATTTCAGTTCTAATCAATTTTGGTACCGCTTGAAATAATACCTTGTTTGGTACTTCAGAAGAAATTGCTTTTAAAAGCTGTCGGAAGATGACATTGCGTTTTGATGCCAGAAATTTTAATAATCCACTAAAAAAGCCAGCTGCATCAGTAAAACGTTCCTGGCTCGTCAGCTGCAACAAGAAAAACTCTTTGAACAAAATTGCCAAATGCTCTTTCTCCAAACTATCGTTCATCTGCGCTACCATCCAGTGATATGCCCCTTTACTCGCTACCAGTTCTTCGGCATTCCAACTTGCATACTCCTGGTCCATGATTTTCATAATATCTTCGATGGCGCTTCTTTTAGCCATGTAGCTTCTCAGCTGTGTATTTGCCAATAGCTCAAGAAAAATTTTAGTGCGATTCTCCTTTACTTCCGAGAAAACGGCAAGTATATTGAGCTCCTTATGGCTAAACGCGCGATGAAATCCCCAATCTGTAAAAGCATTCAACAGCTGTTTGTCGACAAAACGCTCCAGAATTTTTGAAATCTCCACATCCTCCTCTGGCAAGTAAACTAATTTCAATAATTTAACAATTGCTTGTCCTTGGAAAGCTGCCTTTTGAAATATCTCCGAAAGACTTAACTGATGTCCTTTATTGGCGATCTTGATCAATTGTCTTAAAAGCGCAAGCTCCGCTCTTGCGTTGCTAAAAGCATAATGTGAGGGCAATGAGCCAGTAGACATGAAATGTCTGATCGCCCTTAAAGCCAGCTGACTATCATTTATAATCCAGCCATCAGGTAAGTTTTGAGTATTCTTGAAAATATGATTAAGTATCTCCAACGCCTTGACTGCATCCCCTGTTGAAAAAGTTTGCCATTGTTTCTGGCCTGACTTATATAAAATTGCTTCCAGAATTTCTAATGCTTGTTGCTCAGATACCAATGGTGGTAGATCCGACACCCAGGCGGAACTATTCAATGAAAACCAATACTTCCTGATATAATCACTTAAATTGAGACGCAGCTGCTGACTCTCATTTTCAGTAAAACCATACTGATCAGGTAAATGCCCAAACTGCAAGAAATAATGTAAAACTTTAAAGCTCTCTGCATTGGAATCCTTGCTTTTATATATTAACTGATCATTCAACCAAGCATCAATAAACATTAGCTGATCAGATTGTTGTAAGCGTTCATGATAATCAAAATCCGGTAAAATCCTTTTGGCAAGAAACTCTTTATCGCCCAGAAAATTACGCAGTAAATTATCGAATTCTATTACCCGAGCTTTAGGAGCCTTAGCCATTACAGAAAGTAATTGTCTGATCAATTGAACCGGACTTAGTCCAGCAAATGCCGAAACATAATGAATCGAAGCTTCAAAAAAACGGTCCACCCTCAAACCAGCATAACCAGCGGCCTCGAATTCCGTCAAGAACACGCTGGCAAGCGTTTTTTCTATCCTTAAAAGATCATGACTTGAGAACACTTTTGAAAATTTCTCGATCAGGTAACGAAATGCAACATATCCCTTTCCTGATTCAGGGAAAAGCTTAGCAAGTCCCGCAATAAGCGCTTCCCCAGATAACAAGATCAGAAATCTGTACCTGGCTTGCTCACTTACAGCCAAATACTTGATCAATTTTATTGCAAGATCTGCTGAAGTGTTGATCATCACCTCAAAAAGACTAGCGAGATCTGATAACTGTATATGGTCTTCTTCCGCCCAGGCAGGCATCCGGCCATGAAACAGATAATAACCGATCAATCCGAAGTTCAAGGGATCGTTTATTGGAACCTCCTTGAACGGTTTGAAATTTCCAAAAACAACAGCTGCAGCCTTAGTCGGACCAGAAATTAGCAAGCCAGATTGCTGACCGTTCTTTAGGGAAAGCAGTAATAATAACTTCGGTAAATCTGTAGTTAATTGTCTGCTGGCGACAGGCACTGCTTTCACAAACAAAGCCAATACTGTTGCATAACTAAGGTTAAAATGTGCTGCAAAACGCATTAATGTAGCTTCCACAAAATGAATTTTACTAAAAAAAGCCTGATTCTCGACCAATAAATAATCCAGAATAAATTCCCAAACTGCTTCCTTAAAAGATTTGGAATCGCTTTTAACGACCTGTTCTTCTTGTTGAATCTGGAGCAGATCGGAATGAAATAACTTGATATAATCTGCATAATCAGGCTCAATCAATTGCAGCAGTAAATAAATATCCGGATCATTAAACTGATGTACAATTCTCGACCGCACATGAGCCAACTTTCCCGCATTCAAAATGCGGGTTCTAAGCTGTGACTTGTTAGCAGCATACAATTCAGTCAATATCTCGGACCACTTTGGTCTTTCGGCAGCGGCAACCCACCAAGGTAGACTGCCATGTAAAAGAAAATGATCCAACAGATGAAGTGGCTTATGCCGACTATCCAGTAACAGATCCGGATCTGGTGTAGCAATTCCATGCTTTAAAGACCTATTCAACAACATGGACAACTCCTGCTCAACACCCATAATAATTCGTTCAACCAATTCCTCTTCATCCCAATTTTCGCTGAACTTCCCAATATCTACAATCAAATCACTTAAATTAAAATGCTCATTAGGAAGTACCATGCGGTTAAATAACTCCTCCAATGCGCCCATAATCCGATCATTGAACAGTTTAATCAACCTGTCCTGTAAGCCATGCGCTTCTGCTCTCGAAAAATACTCGACCTCAAACACCTGGCGTTCTATCACATGAGGCTGATTGTGAATCTCCATCCTATTGAATTGTTTCTAGAAAAACAGATAAATTTGAAGCGGCCATCCGCTCTTCAGTATCACTATTTAATTTGAGTTCATGGAGCCAGCTGGCATACAAGCGTTCAAATATGGTCATCTGCTCCATATTTAACCAATAGAACTTTAACCTCAAATGGACGGGTGCCTGTACACGGAAAAGGTCTTTAAGAAATTCTTTAAAAACATTATCCTGAAATCTGGCTGGCCACTCTGGTAAGACAATACTCATCCTAAAATTAAAATAATCTTCATTCTTGACTTTCTCTACATGCTTTACCAGCATTTCGAAGCGGCTATCCTCCCTTTCTTTGTTTTTAACATGCCAATTAACACTAGCGATCAAATCTTTTACCACTTCGGGAAGGGGCTGATTGTCCGATTTAGTCAACTTATAACCACTCAATAAATCATTGATTTCCAAATCTGTTGACACATCAGAAGTTAACAAACGGATTAGCTCCTCAATCTGCTGCTCACGTTGCTTGAATGAAGTCCAGGTGCGACTTTCCAACAGAATTTCTCCCTCCTGATTATAAAACCTAAAGCCAAAGTTTTCGGAACTAATCCGAGGTCTTAATAGGATGTGTTCCAGGAGGTAAAACCCTTCAGATCTGGTACTGGTTTTAATCAGAAGATCAATAAGCTCATCCAGGGCTACGATAGCATCTATACTGCGCTCATAATGATTTACAGTTACCCATACCTCCGTTCCTGGCGCTTGATATAGTAACAAATGAAGGTTAGGCTCAGCGGGATCCACTGCCAAACGGTAGTTATCAATATTCAATGCATGCTTAAGGAAAGAAACCGGCTGGTTTTGGAATACCGTCTCCCCTGGAGCATGGTTTGCCGGGTAGGATTTAACATTGCCTTTTTTCTTCTCCTCCATAAACTGTGCAGGAGTAAAACTGATGACCTTACTTAACTCAGGTTCATTTGATACCTCAGGACTACCAACGTTTCCGTTTAATGGCCCTCCAAGCCCCCTGATTTTCTCAGCCCTCAGCCGATTTGAAAATGGCTGCAATAAGCTGGTACCTGGCAAATTACGGATGTACAAAAGATAATACATCTTTTTCCTAAAGTCATTACCCAAGCCTGCTTTCTGCTTTCCGAGGTAATTAAAACCAAGTGATCTGGTATGTGAAAGTGTAGTCACTTTCCGGAGCAGAAAACTTTTCCATTTCAATTCTTCCTCAGCCACTTGATTCTCCTCGGTCTTACCGTAGATTTTATCAAATAACTGTATTGGATAACTGGAGATAGATTCATTAAACCTGGCCAGCAAATGATCCAGCATCCTGTTTTTCCGTTTAAAACACTGGTCCTCACTCTCTATACCCTTGTTTAAAAAGTCCGAATAAGATACCGAGTATAAATAATTTTCCCAGTCTCCGTGCTGTTCCTCACTAACCATTGCTGAAAAGTTAGGAACACTAGTTAATGGTTGTGTAAAGTAACTCTTTGCAGTTGTTGAAACGAAGTTATTGGAGAAAAGTCCATTGATGCCTTTAAGCTGTGCCAGATAATTCGCCATGATTTGCTCAAAAAACATCAAATATGCCTTCAGTTGTTTGGCACGTGCTAATCGCAAACCGTCTTCAGATTTCGAGAAACCTTCTTCCGAAATCCCATAAACGGCTGGAAAATGCTTCTGGATAGAATAGTAAGAACCATCCATATAGGTTCCTCTAATCTCTTTTTGTTGAACCAGATGAAAATCATGTATAAAGCGTCTTTCAGCCCGCTCTTGCAGGTTGTATAATATATCCAGTGCTAAGGATTCTCTTACCGAGATTACATTGGCGTCACTATAATCATGAATACTAAAGCTGGATTTTTTAATGTTAAAATAGGGGAATTTCAACGGATCAATTTCCAAAACAGGATCTATCTGCCCATTTATTTTGAGCCCGGAAACCACCATCACTCCTTTTACAGCCGAAATCACTTGATACAATTCGGAACGGTCAATCCTAAGATTCCTGGGCTTCAATTCCTCGTCAAGAATGAAGCCATTAGTCAATTTTGGACCAGAATAGATTTCTTCGGTCGTGTAGCCTCTACTTAAAAGTTCCTTTTCTGTATAATACCGTACTTGAGGGTTTAGATATTTATAAACTGCAAAATAAACCAGAGCCATGATATTTTCCGGTAGTTCATTCTGACTAATGATGATATTGGCGCTTAAGAAGACCTGTTGAGGCTCCAGAATGTGAATTTCCGTACTGGCATCTTCACAGAGGTTACGGTGCCCTGTGAATTTTTTTTGTACCTGCAGTTTAACCAGCGCTTTGGTCTCCGGGTCTATCTCTAACACATCGCCTGAACCCTTCATAGCCTCCTTGTTCAGTTGTACAAAAAAAGTATACAACCCTTTTAAGGCATTAGGCGCATAGTTGGAACCTACGGGTTCAATCCATACATTTCCAATTGCATCGATCTTATCGAGCAGTATCTTTCTGAAATCATTTATCGTCACCGCATTAGAACTCAGCGCTGCTGCAGGTTTAACAAAGGACTGCGCTTTATAATCTATGGTGCCATCCTTTTGAGTCAGGAGATCTTCAATGTCAAAATTGGTGCGGTAAGCAAGGTCGGTGATTGCATAACATAAATATTCTAGAATTGTGACACCAGGGTCATGTAAATTATAATCCGTCCAGTCTTTACCGGACATTTTTTGCAATAGGCGAATCCCTTCTTTTCGAAGAAAATCATAATCCATTGCCTTGGAAGTAGAACTCTGCTGCGTATCAATCATTTTTATGAAAATAACCCTCGTCCAAAAATTCATGATCATTCCAGAGCTGGCTTACCTTAAAAAAGATCTGCGCATGATGCCCATAATTACTGTTGGTACGAATCTGTAAGGCATAGTTATGCGTTGTACCGATCCACCTCAGGTTCAGGTGATTCCAACAAAAACCATAACAGGTTCTGGTTTTCTTTATTTTACTACCTCTTTTCCCATACACACCCAATGCAGTAGCCTGCATTAAAGCAAACTTGCCTTTACCTTTTGCTCCGGCTCTGGCCATGACTTCATAAGCATGACAATTATTAAGGTCCTTCACTATAGTATGCCACTGGCCATCGGCAGGAAATTTACCTGCCCTAAAAGTCCCGGCCCGGCCTTGCATCCCAACAAACCCGGCCACTTCAAGTTTGATTTTATCCGCTGCAGGTTTGCCCAGCCCTAAGTTTCCGTTTGCACCAAAATAAAAACTAAAGTTCTCATTGTCGTCTCCCTTTACATAGGGCTGCAATTTTAAGTTTTTTGGCTTCGCCTGATCTTTTGAAATGACGAAAAATGGATCGATCGCGTTGTTATCCGGGAAAAGAGATGCGAATGTTTTAGACTTTCCAGTAGATTGAATATGAAACCCAAACTCTTCATCCTTTAGAAAACCATCATCCACTTTATTCACCACAGAATCTATGAGTGCGGCATATTGAGTTTCTGTTGGGATCTTCCCTTTTCGGAAATACCCCTTCAATTGCGCTCTGGTCTGATTTATTTTATTGGAGAACGTCATAATCTTTTATTTATTTGTCGATATCACCCAGTTATAAAATTGTTTATTTTCTTCTTTTGTCTCCTCATGTTCTGGCTTCGCAGCCTCCCCGATCAGCAGTTCGTCTCCTACCCTCAGGTAATTTAATCCAATATCCAGCGTTTCATGAGACGCTTCTGTAGACTCAGAAATTTCAATAAAATGAGTTTCAGCAGGGATAAAAATCGCTTCCGGTACTGATCCAACCAGGTACCCGCTTATTTTAACTGATTTGGAGTCATTCATGCCTGTACCATCCATGCTATGGTAAAAATGCCCCAAACCGAAATGCTCAATAGTCAGGATATAAGGCTTCGATTTTATAAAATTCCGCATCTCCTCCACAAAAAGCTTCCTTCCTATACCGTAATTTGTATCCCTTCGGAAATACCAGGGACTGATAAACTCATTGATGTCTTTTTCAAGTTGTTTGGTATAAAACAACTGCTCTGCATGATTACCAGAGACAAGCTTCACCTTACACACCACCTTCACGCGCTCATAAACTGGGTTTTCAATACTTATATCCACCTGTGGTGAAAGTTTGGGTTGAAGAAAATCCTTCACCTTACAGAGTGTATCCAATGAAACCATGGGCTTCATATTAACCGGAAAGGAATTTTCCGTTAGGGCAACCAGAATAATCCTAAGCCCGGAAAAATCAGGTATCGACCCGATCTCCTCTTCATCCGTCCTTAGGCATTTAGCAATAATGATTTCGGGAAAATTCTCCAGTACCGTTTGTTCAATATCTCTGGCCATCAGCAACCTGTTTTTATGCCGCAACCGCTGACTGACCCGAATGTAGAAATCAACCTTATTCTCTGCGGGTTTCCCTCCAAAGGATGGAAATAATTGCCAGATATTTTGGATCCCTTTCACTGGATTCACAATGGTTTTGAGTACAGCAGGAGGTAAAATCAACAAGTCAGGATCATCCATTCCAACCAAGTGTGTCGCAGGCACCACATTCACAAACAAGGCTTTAATCTTTGACTTCACCACATTCCTCCCCGCCACAGCAATCTTCATCCAGTAAAGCTCCCCAGGCATCCTGGTGTTGCCCAACTTAATGTCCTCCGGAACAATCAACTGAACTATTCCGCTGGTAATAAAACTCTCCGTCGTATCCGAAAGCACATATTTCTCATTCATCCGGATCCAGGAATTGTGATAAAGGTAGCTCCACTGTAATGGCTCCACCTTAACTGCAGACTCATGAGCGGTCTTTTCTTCCAGATGAAAAAGAATGGAAAGCGCTTCTCCAGGGGTAATTTTGTCAAAGCCGATATAGAAATTGCTATCATACTCTTCCGCAGGGATCAGCGGATATTCAGATCTTATTTTCCCAGGAAATACCTGTTCATAGCCAAATGGCTCCAAATAGAAAAGTGTGATGTTATTGAACGCAGGGATATTTCCTGTGGCATTGTTTAATTGTTCTGAAATACGCTGCGTATAATCAATAAATACATTATTGAGCAATGGCGTATAAGGCTGTTCTGGCAATGGCCTTTTCTTAACAAACCGCTTGGAATTGTGCAAGGCTGCGTCGGAGAAAATAGCAGGAAAGGAACTGTGGCCAAAACCAAATGCCGGACTGCTAAATTCAATTCTCAATGTACCCTCCGTCATTTCCCCAGGTAATAATTGAACCTCTTCTCCCAATATTGCATTATTAGTAAAGCCCAATTCTTTCACATCCAGGGCTTCCTTTTTAAACGTGGTGTTCTGTTTCAACACGGGTTCATAATTGGCATCAAAATCTGATTCAAACAATGGAAAATCATTCTTAAGACTTGCTGCTGCAAAAGGATTATATTTATGGCTTAAGAGCCTCGCCCGGAAGGAGCTATTTTTAATATTAGCCCCGTAGTCCTGGTAATAGGTTTCAAATCCACCACTCACATCAGGAAGCCCAGCCCATTCCATCCTCAACTCCAATTTAGATAAGAACTTATTAAACACATTGGGGTTCACAATATCAAGATAACTTTTAACAGGCGAAACAGGCCCAAATGGCTGGAAAACTGTCGCATTACTCAGGTTTCCAATGTTGTTTTGAAGCATATAATCTGTTAAACCGCTCACCTCAGCCTGAATACTGATCCTTTCTATATTGAGGTTTTGCAAATAGGCCAAAGGATTAAAATTTGCCTCATTGTTAACTATTAATCGAACAGCAGGCCATATTAATCCCGGTAAAGCACCATGTAAGGGCGAATAAATTGCAAAAGGCAAGTCCATTTTTCCCTGCTGCAACTCCAATACCAATGATTTTTCTCCTTCATCTAAGCTAATTCTGGTCAGTCTCGCCTTTTCCCAACCCGCTGGTCCTGTAAACTCTATCACAAATGCATTTTCCAGCAATAGATACTTTACATTGTCCATCTGATCTGTATTTCCCTGGTAATTATTTAGGTATTCAATAAACTGCGTGTACGAATCTGCGGTTATAAACAGCCTGATTTCAATCTTACGCAGCCCAGATTGCTGATAAAGCACCGGAGAAGATATTAAAAGACCGGTTTCTGCCATTGCATGCTGACGTTGTTTCTCGGTCAATTCATTGATATCATCTCCAAATATTGGCCATGAAGGCATCAAATCTGCATTTTTAACAAAAAATGCAGGATCAGGATTTTCATATTCCCCCTTAAACAACTGCAATTCTGAAAGACCAATCTTCGTATCCTCCGCCTCCGTTTCCCTTAAATTCAACCAATCTGTACGAACTGCAAACAATGTTTTTAAAGCGGAAATGTGGGCATCACTCAATACAATACGCCGATCTAGTTCATAAAATAACCCATCTTCAAATTCGGGCAGGTTGCCACTTACCAATTCCCCTTTTTCCAGGGCCACCTGTTTCACATCTGGAAGTGGTTCAAAAAGCAGATTCACCTTATTTGGAAGCGCAGGAAATTGGCTAAAGCCTAGTATCCGTTGATAATAAAAATCCAGATGTCTAACGGTCACTTCATTAATATCCGTTTTAAGATGCCCATAAAGATCTAAAAAAGTAATTACCAGTGCCAAATGTGGACTGTAGCTTTGTTCCAGAATAGGATTTTCTTTCACATAAAAGATACAAGCGTTGAGCAACCTATTAAAACTAGTTCTTAGCGTTTCAAAGAGTGCTTTTATAACTATAAATGCCTCCCCTGTACTTTCACTAATCCCTTTGTCAGCTGGGAATATATTTTCTACATTGTTGGAGCGCTTAAATTTCTTTACTTCAAAAATTTCATCCGCAATAAACACCACATCGAAAGCCTGGTGTATCTGATCGTTATAAGCCCATAACGTTTCAACAACTTGCTCCAAGTTCCCAATTATTTCCTTGAGTCTTTTGTCAAAGACGTGCGTTTTTTGTACTGCCAATAACCGTTTACCGAGATCGTGCATTTTTAATCCAGAAGCAAGAATGAAAAGAAAAACCTTCTTTAAAGCACTCATCACAGCCTCATCACTTACGGCTCTTTCTAATTTAATCTCTAACAGTGTAAAATATTTCAGATATACCTGGAGATCAAACTTAACGAGGAGATTGTTCAACAGGTTGTAGTCCGTTTTAAAAAACTCTTCCCAATCTCCATCTGCCTTATTGCCATCATTAAAATAAATTAAATGCCTGGATAAGTTCGACATGATCTTCAGCTGATCAACAATATCACGATCTTCGATTTTTATAAATTCGGGCAGAAGTTCTTTGATCAGGCGTTCATCCCTGCTCAAACCATCCATTAAATACCCCATTTCTTTACCCATAGAACATGTTTTATTTAAATATTTGTTCCTTCTTTAAAGTAAAAAGGAAACACCAGGTTATGACGGGTATTGGTAATAATTAGTGAAAACTCAATACTGATGTGTAAAATACCTGCAGCCTCAACTTTTTCTAAGATTTCCGTTCCTATAAACTTCACCCTGGGCTCATAATTGAGTAGCGCATGGTAAACAACATGATTCAACTTACTATGAAGTGACTCGTCAATGTTTTCGAAAACCAGCTGTTTCAAATTACAACCAAACTCAGGTTCCATAATCCTTTCACCAGGCGTGGTATGCAGAATGATATAAATACTCTGCTTCACATCTTCAATTCCTGAAACCATCACCGTGCGGTGATTCAGGTTGTCAAAAGATACCGGAAAGTTCCATCCTGTTCCTAAAATTGAATCTTCGTCCATGCTATCCTCCAATTAATACTGTTGGAAATCCTAAAATGACGGTACCACCATGAGCCGTTGAGTCCCCCATCCTTACTGCTGGTTTCCCACAAATTAAGACGGTTGCAGAACCTTTGACCAGAGAATCAGGAGGTCCCACACAAACGGCCATGTCTCCCATTACTGCAGCCGGTAAGCCACCAATCAAAACTGTAGGTGCCCCAGGTCCAATCAATGGTCCTCCTACATGTGGAATGGGTACTATTCCTGGAGTTAGCATCGGACAAACGTGCATATCTGTTATTCTGGCAGCCATCATTCCCATAATCTTTTAATTAATCATTACAATACCTCCTTTAACAGCCGTCTGGCCAGAAGAACTTATTTCAGCGGTCGCACCTCCTTTGGCTGTAAATCCAACCTGAGCCTTATTACTCACATTCATGCCCGAAATAGCGGCATCTTTTTTTGCAGTTAATTCTATTTTTCCCATGGCATTCAGGCTAATATCTCCTGAAGCTTTAAGGGTAATATCTTTATCGCTCGCCAGGCTAATTCCCTTACTATCCATCGTGATCACATTGCCATGTTGATCCGTAATTACGATCTTTTTATTTTCGTCATCCAACGAAAAAGCATTTCCTGCCGGAGTTTCCAGCTTGGTTACTTTCTTTTCATCATCAAAAGAAATCTTAAGATTCCCTTTGGTAATGATCGACTTGATGAAATTCTTATTGTCTTTCGCTGGATAAACAGGTGCTTTTGAACTGCTATAAAGTGAGCCTAATACCACAGGATAACGGGGGTTTGAATCCAAAAAACCCACTACCACCTCATCACCAATCTCAGGAAGAAATCCTGAACCAGCGTTTGCCGTAGCATAGAAATTAGATACCCTCGCCCAGGTGCCAGTTTGGTTATCGGCACTAGAATTTAAAGTCAATTGAATCCGATGCAAAGATTGCGGGTCTTCAAAAAGGTTTTTTACGGTGGCGATCTGCAAACCACTTATTGCAGGCAGCTGTCCTGCGGCTGGCAACACGTTAAAATTCTCCTGTGCTGCTATGGGGGTATCATCCAAACCAAAGCCGACAGTTGTCTTCCAGACGCCCTCCTCCAGGTAATGGCTAACCGAAGAAACGAAGGCTTTGCCGCTATATCTTGCACCTACGCCCTCCAATAAAACTAATTTCCCCGGCATCACCAAGCCGTTCCCCTGGAAACTGACACTCCCTTTCAATGCGGAAAGACGCATTTTTAGTAAGGACGCATTTGCCCAGGTCTCGATTTCGGCCTTTTCCATCGGTGCCCCGGTAAATATATTGCGCTTGGTTTGACTCAGTGTTCCAGAAAGTTTCTTTGCCGAGATATTGCCTTGCGCCTGAAGTGAGGGCTCTGTGGCACTAGCTTTCAGTATAGTCAATGTTTTAATGTCCCAGGCAGAGGCCTCCAATGCTGGCGACTGCATTTGTGCATCCAATTCTGCATTAAAACTCAGGATACTATCACCAAAAGCAAGCCGCAGGACCGGCTCAGTACTTAGTTTAGGCGCAGCAATCTCTATGGTATTGCCTTTTAAACAGTTGACTAAAAACCCATAGAATTCTGCTCTGGAAAGGATGAAATCCCAATCCGTAGCTCCTTTTTGGATCACTGTTTCCTGAACCACAGAAGTGCTGGTTACCTCCGCCTTCAACTGATTATTTTTAATAATTTTAGACAGAATATCTGCATCCGACAAGCTCGTGAACTCCACGTCTTTTCGGTTAAAAGTCATGCCGATCGCCTTGTGTTTACAACTCACAATTAAGCTAAAAGCGTCCGTGTTATTAACCTCAATACTTTGTTTAACAATGACACCACTAAATATAGAAACTTTATCTTCTCCCCCGTAACCGGCAAGAATTTCAATCTCATTTCCGGGCACAAAACTATCACTATCACTGATTGGGAAAGTTCTGGTGTCTACTGTGCCATCAGCAAAGATCAGTTCCGCATGCGAGATGCGATTTACCTGATGATGGATTTCTACGGAAATTTGGGGATAATAATCAGGAATAATACTGCCTGAAACTTTTATCACCAAGGAAAGCGTAAGATCTACGACGTCAGCCGGTGATTTAATTGCCATTTAATTTATCTATTGGCGGGAATAAAATTTGATCCCCAGGTTTAATTGCAAAAAAACTGCTTAATTTATTATGTTTCGCCACCTCAATATGATGCCCTTTACTGCCATAAATCCGAAAAGCCATCAAGGGAAGCGTATCCCCTGATTTAACCGTCCGAACATGAGTAAGATCTGGAGAAGACATTGCCGCCTCTTTCACCTTTGTTTTATAATCCACACTCTCCGAAAAAGACAAGTCCATCACCGCTCTTAAAGCTTTTCCTTCAGGCGAAAACAGCGTGTATTTTATATTATTCTTAACACATACACCTGTAAATATGAGCTTTCCCCAAGTGATCAGGAGATAATATGGGCGATGGACTTCTCCATGAAAACCACAGACCAACTTGTTGAATTTATCAATATAGTCGTCAATATCTTTATAGCTGGAGGCTAGCGGAGTCCTTCCGGTACCATCCACAAATAAACTTAGGTTCAAATCACTGAGACCGATACTTTGAAAGGTTTTGGTGATATTACTAGAACCAATGGTCATATCACTACTATAATTCACACTGAAAGACCGCTGATAATTCGCAGGATTCAAAAAGGCAAAAATCTGGCCTTTTTTATGTCCTTTACAGGCCGAATCTTCATAGGCTTCAATTTTTAATTTAACCAGCATTAGCGTTCCTTATTTTTGTTGATCTTCTGTATAATTTTAGTCGTACACGCTTTAACGATTTCGCTTTTTAGCTGTTGCAAGGCTAAGGGATCAAGGGAATCGGAAAATTGCTCTTTTTCGATCGCTACTCTGATCACCAGTTCTCTGATTTCAATAGGCATATTTATAGGCTAATTTTTTCAAAATAATCATAGGCAAGCTCAATGCTTTCCACCATGATCTTATTTTCTTCGGCTTTTAAGTCGGATAGCTGCAGGCCAACAGGAATGGCATTGATCACATTCCAACCCAGCAGCGGAACCTGGTGCTGATCTAATAAAGTCACCAGGATCGTTTTCGGTTTAAATGAAAATCTACCAATGGAACTGTAAGCCCATTCCATAAGAGGGGAACCAATGAGCATCCCCCTCTTTAAAATCAGGTTAGGAAATTTTGGTGCTTTAGGGAATTTGTGAATAAACCTATTCTCTCCTCCTTCCTGAATATCCTCTGTTTCCAATTTAACGTTCAAACCTACTACTTCCTGAAAGCTGCCTTCTTTATCTCCGTCCATATCATCAACAAATACATGGAATTTAAAGGCTACAGGCGGGAAATAAGTAAACATCTCCATCCGTTATTTCTTTTCTGCCAGTGATAGTCCTTCATGTGCCAGTTCTATACTTTCCAATGCCACCTCATTCGCATCTGACTTCATATCTGTTACCGTCAGCTTTACAGGGAAAGCATTTAAAAGCGTCCAACTCATCGCCACTTCATTGCTCTCATCTAACAGACTGATCAATATAGTTGCTCTTTTATAGGTATTCATCTTCAGTGCTTTAAACTTCTCCCACATTGCGTTGTCCCCTTTAAACATCCCCTTTTTCAAGGTGACATTACCGTATTTGAGTAAGCCCGGCATTTTTACCGTAGAATTCACTTTACTACTCCCTCCGCGATACTCAATCACTTGAGCCTCTGCAGTTAAACCAGTTACTTCCGAAAACACAAACTCAGCATCTTCCCACTTGACCTGGAAAGCAAACTTAACTAAAGCGTAGGTTATTGCCGATTGGGTTGATCCATCTTCTGCCATGATTATATATTTTTAATTTCTTTAAATAAATGTTTGATTGTTAATTATGATTGTTGCAATTGCTGTTGGAAAGTAATCACGATAAACTCAGCAGGTCTTACAATTGCTACTTTTACCGTAATCAGCATTTTTCCGTCCAAAATATCCGTTGGGGTCATGGTAGAACCCAAGCCGATGTTAACTTCAAAAGCCTGCTCTGGCGCTGCACCTGCTAAAGCTCCTTGTTTCCAAAGATTGGTTAGGAAGTTATTGAACATGGACTTCACCGTTAACCAGGTATTGGCATTATTTGGTTCAAAAACATAAGCTCTTGTTGCAGCCTTTAAAGACTGTTCTATCATAATCAGCGTCCTTCTTACATTGATATATTTCCAATCCGAGCTATTTCCATCTAAAGTTCTACCACCCCATACCAATGTCCCAAGACCTTGAAATGGGCGGATTACATTGACAGATTTACCAGTGTAAGGGTCTACATTAAATCCCTGCTGAGCTTCACTGGAAATATTCACTATAGGACTGTTTACACTATTTAACGAATAATTTGCCGGTGCTTTCCAAACTCCTCTTGTATTGTCTACCATCGTATACAATCCAACCATAGCTGCGCTTGGTGGCATTTCATTGAAAAGATTTCTGGCCTGGTTTAAGAACGATCGATAATATGCGCTGGAAGATTTTAAGGCTAAATTGTGGTTCTTTTTTAGGTTTTGAAGTTCGATCAATGTTGCGGCTTTAAGCTTCTTTTCGGCTTTATCGGCCTCTATAGGATCACCATCTACCTTTGTCGCACCGTCGGTTACACTGGTAGCGGCGGTAGCGGCCACTTTAGCCTCTCCAGCACGATCTAACACCGCTTTATTTGCGGCTACCAGCGCTGCAGCTGTATCTGTCACAGCCTGCTTTGCTTTATCGGATAATTGCTTAACCTGATCTAACTGCTGATTTACTATTTTAAGGGCATCATTTTGTTTATTTACCTCTTTATTTAGGTTTTCCAAAACATCGGTCTTTGTAGGATCAACATCTTTAACCGCCTTGGTCGCTTTTTCTAAATCCGTGGTTACATTATTAACCTTGGTTGTGGCTTCCGTTAATGCTGTTTCTGCTATTGGGGCTGCAGTAACTGCATCATCAGATGCCTTTTTAGCATCTGCGGCTTTCTGAACCGCTACTTCTGCCGCTCTACGTGCTGCAATCGAATTCGACACGAGGTCCAGGGTATTATTAAGTTTAGTATAGCTTTTCTGATAACCATCGAATATTTGCTTTACCTCTGGTTCCAGCAATGTACTTAGGTTGTCAGGCAGATTTTCGTAAGTCAATTCATCCGCATCCACAATTCCAGTATTCAGCCATGGGTAATAGGCTGCACCATAATTTAGAAAATTGGTACCAATCTCTGTTCTGAATTCATCAACCACATCATCTGGCTTTTCGATAGTCTTTTGATTTCTCAGGTCAAACACCCCAAAACGGCTCTGCATATTTGAACAATGGGTTAACACATCTTTGTAAATCGAATAAGCCCCCTTACCAAGTGCCGCAATATCAGGTATCACAATCAGTGTAGGTTCCTGCTCATTTTTGAGGATATCCAAAGGCCCTTCTGGTAAGGCCTCAGTAGCCTTAAAATCTGATAGCGAGACTTCTTTAGATTTAACACCTTCATAAGTACCTACAGATAATATCACGCAGGAACCGCCACCATTCGCATAAAATAAGCGAATACTATTGAATAAATAGAGCTCATTACCATCAGCATAACGCAACGTAAAATCCTGATCATCAATCTTAAAAGACTGTACCCGTACAGCCTTACCAGTATTTGTTAGACCTTCTTCTACTGCCCCCTTTGATACTAAAAAACTAGGTTTAAATGCTCCGCCGAAACTTTCAATGTATTCTGCGAATGAATTAATCTTTGTGGGAACTCGGTGAAGGGATTTCCCATCTCTTTCTGCTTTAAACGTGTAGCCAATAAATGCAGGAATAGCCGTTTCAACTGCTACTGCGGAATTGGGAAAAGCATTTTCTTCTACGATGTAAACACCTGGTGATCTGTAATTTGCCATAAGAGCGTTTTGGTTTAAATGATGATTTCTGAATAATTACGGTTCGGCTCCGCATCCTCTTCCGGAGGCAGCAGAGACAGATAAGTATGATTTGGATTTTGAAGTGCACGAATAATTACCCGTCCATTCAGCGGACGCTCTGCTGAACTTTCCAGTAGCTGATACCTGTTCAGCGCCTTACAGGAAAGTTTGATCGGTTCAGGAGAAACAAAACAATTATAAATTGCTCCGGAAGGAAGTGTAATGGACTTAGGTCCAATAAAGACCTGCTGTTTTTCTTTATCAATCACGATTGCATTGGGGATCGCTTTCAGGTAATCACTTACCAGAACATACCGCCAATAGGTGGCCATGGCTTCAAACCGAATCACATACACCTTGCGCAAATCAGTACTTAGCTTTAGCGCGAGGATACCAAAAGGTTTAACCAGACCGGGTTCCCGGAAAAAGCGGGAAGTATATTTGTAGAGATCATCATTAGAAACCAAACTTTTCTTATGAAGGAATTCATTGTCCCTTTTTGGGTTACTAAAATAAAAGAGTTCTTGACTTAGCTTGGTTTCAAATCGCGCTGTATAGTTGAAAAACTGCGAATCAACAAGTTCAATTGTAAAAATCAAATTCATGCGCTTCAGGAGTAATTCCTCCCTGGACCGTTTGACTCCAGCATGAAAAATATCAAAATAAATATAAAACCGACCATACTGCTCCCGGAATTCCATTCCAAAATTCAGTAATATTTTGCTCGAAGCTGTGGTTGGTCTAATTTTAAAAACGGAAAATATACCTTTGAAATATTCATGTTCAAACTGAACCTCGGTCAATATTTCATAGCTGATTTTCATGATTTTAGCGAAGAATTGTTTTCAATAGTAGTAATCTCCGGCCTATACTCCCGAACAATAGATTCGTCAATATTTAGCATGCGAACCTTATAAACTACACAAGGCATATACTTGGCCCCTAAACTGGCCCAGATGTTATTCAGTTGATCCTGAGAAAGGACCTGAAGTTCAAAAATAAGCTTATCAATACGTTCGTCCAATCCAGGAGAATTCTGCGAATTGAACACATTTTTATGCTGAAAATAAGCCAGAATAAAAGAAATAAACCGAAGTGATTCCCCATAATTCCCTCTGTTAAAATAAGCGGAAAACATCACATATAAGTTCAGTTGTAAAGGGCTGGCAGCAGTGTTTGCAGCATGCTGACCAAGGACAGTGGTCTGTGTAGTTTCCTTCTCTATATTGATTAAAGTAACGATGATTTTATTAGAACCATCAATGGCAATCTCCCCTCTTGCATCAACAATCCCAGACAATACCACCTTATCCTCCTTAATCCGAAGTTTATTTCGAAAATATTCATTTATTTCCTCAGATAAGAAAGATAGCGCCTCAAAAATCATTTATTCTAAATAATGTAAAATAATAGATACATCGTACACTTCCTAGTGGAATTAATTAAAAATTCAACAGTTATTGTACACTTAAAGATAGTAGCGTTTCGTAATGTAACATTAAGAAAAAAAAATTAAATATTTAAAAGTATTTTACTTTTTTAAAATAATTTCAAGAAAAAAAGTAATATTTTCGGTTAGACTTATCCATACGCAAAATGAGAGCAATAATCTTGATTTTCCTTGCAACATTTCTAATCACTTCTACTTTTACGCTGAAAGGAAAAAGCAATATTGACAAGAACACAACATTATTGCTTCAGCAAGACACTAGTAAAAACAAACTAAGTCTTCTAAAGAAACTATCAGAGGCTTTAAAATTTAGAAAGAATGCCCATGAAAGGGAAAAGAAAAGGGTCATTAAAATTATTGATGATTATGTAAAAGCGGCGGCTTCAGCGCCTAACTATACAGACTTCGCCCTGAATTCGATGAACACTAAGTTAGCCGACCTACAATCTATTATCAACAAAATTCAATCGGATATAGAAACCATCAGACCAGTGGCTCCATTTCCGGTAGACACCGATCCCTCCGACCCCATTACACCTGAACCTGCTCCGGATTCCGGCCCCCCAAATAACGACAAATACATCGATGATTTGATCAAAGCGATTTACGCTCAGGATAAGCCTCCCGTAGAAACTATTTCCCTTCCAAAACAGGAAAGACTTGCCCTGATTAAGAACTTAATTCTGGAGCCAATCGTACTTAAGGATACTGTTGATCAGATATTCAAAAGAGAACGCAGCGTTAAACTCAAACATGCTGCTGAAGTCTGGGGATTTTTTCCCTATACCAATAGAGAAATAGACCTCAACTACAGGCTTTTTAATACCCTGGTGATTAACGCCTACGAACTCAATGGGAATACAGGAAGAAGCATGAGAGATTTAGATTTAAAGAATTTTGAAGTTACCCGTCGCGCAAAGGTAATTGGCAGTAAACTGATTATGGGGGTTACTGCTGATGCGAAAAACACCAGTAATTTTCTGCTGCATGACTTTGCCCAAAACCAATTTATTTCAGAAATCGCCACTGCACTTGCTGAAAACAACATGGAAGGACTAAATATCCAATTCAAAGGACTGAATGCTAAACTTTCCAGACCCATGTTGGCTTTTATTGACAATCTTTCCAAAGCATGCCGCAAGGGAAATAAACAGTTTATACTCAGCATCACCATCCCTGACTTTGACATCAAAGAAGGCTATTTACTTCCTGAGCTTAGTCCATTTACCGATCGCTTTCTAGTTGATTTTAGCCAGCAAGACTTCAAAAATCGTCCTGGTCCACTTGCCCCATTAAAGCAACAAAGCGACTATAGTATCGAGACTTGCGTGTCCCGCTACCTCAACTTATCTCATCTTGCGCCCTCAAAATTGATTCTTTTACTCCCATATTATGGCATAAGAAGAACGATAGATGCCAAAGGAAAGCCAGAAAACCCCATGCTGCTTTCTTATAGCAGAATCCGGGCAAACTATCAATATCTCCCGGTAAATTATGATGAACAAACTGCCACAGCAATCATTGAAGTGGTAGATACCGCAGGAAAAACGCGGGAAAAGATATGGTTTGACAATGAACATACTTTAGACAAAAAGTTTGATTTCGCCCTTAAGGCTGGACTTGCAGGGGTTGCCATACACGACATGACCGCAGATATAGGCTACGGAGAACTCGCAGATGAGCTTGCTTATAAATTTCTTTTGCCAGATACCCTAACAACCAAACTGACCAATCTTGAACTTGAAAACCAGAAATTCGGATGGGCTTATATCGTTAGAAATCTAAAAACGTATTATTTTCTTCTTGGACACCCCTGTCACCCGAGTCAATCTATTTTAGATCGTACCCTTTTAACCTATATAAATATCATTTTATTGATTATCTGTTTAGGACTAGGTTACTTCTGTTACTCCAAAATAAGAACAAAAGGAGACGAATGGACAAATAGAACACCAATGCTCATCATCATGGGTACCATGACTTTCACACTCATTACCTGCAGTTTTGCATGGCTATACCTGGACAATGACATTCCTTGGTTTGGACTTGACAAAAAGTGTATAGACATGCCTTTTTTGATATTATATTTGATCATACTTACCGGAATTGCATTGGGGATCCTACTCATGCGCTTATTTCTATTCCCCGTTATCAGACAAGAAGACACGCCATAGTGCGGCTAATTCCATGTAATCCATTAGCCCATTGAAGCAGCCTTACTCCGGCCTGGCTAGGGCAAGATATCCTTTCAATGGACTAGAAAGGGCCTAGCAAGGCCCTAGCAGATGCCTAGAAATTCAAATTAGTTCCGCTCCTCCATACCTGCTATCATGGACTCAATTGAAGCCTAAGCAAATTACCCTCCAAAGCTTCCTGGAGGGTAATTTACAATTTTAATTAATTTTAATACTCAGCCCTTTAATCGTCTGCCAGCCTTCCTTATCGGTCAGTCTAATCATAAAATGATAATCTCCAGCGTCTACATCTGCCGGAACCTCAATCTCTGCACTTACCTCATACGTCTTCATTCCTGCCGGAATCGCGATGTTCTTAATAAGCAAAAATGGTTTTACAGCTTGTTTAACAGGCGACATTTCGCATGCTTCCAATTCCGTACTGTGTGTATGGTGATCAAAATTATGGTGAATATCCAGGTTTAAAGAACCCAATTCTTTATTGTCACTCAGGGCTACCTTAAACAAGAACTTTTCTCCTCTTTTGATTACACTACATTGCTTAGGAAAAGTGTCTGAAAAATTCATATTAATCTCTGGGTAAATGGTATCAATAGGTTCTGTCTTCTCCTTGCTACAATTGCTCATAAAAACCATCAGCAATAAACAACCTAATACTAAACTGATGCGCTTCATCCTATTTATAATCTAAGGTGATTGGCAGCACTTTAAATCATCTGCTAAGGAAGTCAGCGGCATTTCTACGGCACGAATGATTTCATACCCTTTGTTTACAAGCTCAACGATAACTTTACTCCAATGCGGCTCCACCCCAAAAACCATGTACAAGGATGATACTTAATTTTGCTTTCATATTTGATTCTTTTTAAATTAGAGGACTACAATGGCTTGCCTTCGCAAATACTCGCCAAAAACAAAAGATAAAACACTGACAATCAGCAAACCAACAGTCCATTCCTAAAAATTGTTCTGTTAAATTCGTAATTTCCTTTGATTAAGGAACCTACTTATATATAGGTTAAAATATGTTAAATAATGACCAGGAAAACTTAAAAACATTAGTTTTAATTAACGTAAAATTCATCCTATGAAAAGAAAACGCTTTCCTGTAATTGTTATTTTTCTCTGTACGACTATCATAGGCTACGCCCAGGAGGCGCTGCGTTATCCGGCGCTAAAGCAGCAAATTGATAGCCTAATCGCAATGGATAAAAAAGCGGGTCAAAAAACGATGGCGGCAAAGCCAGGTACCAGAGATTCCCTAAATAAAGAATTTAAAAAGATTGCGAATGCAAACACCCTGGTGTTGAAGCAAATATTTAAAAAATATGGTTTCCCAAATTATGATATGGTCGGTAAAGCAGCTTCAGATAATTTTTTCCTGGGTGTACAACATTCCGACACTGACCTGAAATTTCAGCGCGCGGTGTTAAAGAAAATGAAATTAGCGGTACAGCAAAAAAAAGCTGATCCAGGTAAATTTGCTTTTTTAACAGACCGCGTGAATGTAAATTCAGGGAAAGCTCAAATTTATGGAACCCAAGTCGACTATACAGCAGATGGCAGCCCTTTTCCTAAGAAACTAATAGACCCGGAAAAGGTGAATGAGCGAAGAAAAGCAGTGGGGCTTGAACCTCTAGAGGAGTATTTTGATTTGATCATCAACGCCCGTAAACAACAAAAACCATAAAATGAAAAACTTAAGTAGCTATTTGCGCCATGGCCTTTTTATACTAATACCACTCCTATTGATCAGTGGCAAACCTGCATCTAACAAGGATGACCTTAAAATATTTAAACAGGTATCTGAACGCTTGAACACCTTAACCAAAGTAAAATACCATTATTCCAGGGAATTCAGCTATCCTTCAGACAATTACCGGAACAAGTCTGAAGGCGACCTGTTTGTGGAATTTGGCAAAGAAAATGATCTGGTAGGTTTCAGATATCAATTTATACAGCCTGATGGATTCTCCATTTTTAACAATTCAGAAATATTTAATGGCGATGTAAAAAGTAAAACCATGACGATGACCAATCAGCTCCAAAAATCTAGTTTGGAAGGAAAATCGGCATTGTATAACTCACTCATCACTTTACGGAACCTGTTACCTCAAATTATTTCCGATCAGCATATCCCTAAATCCGTAACGGATACGCTAATTGATAAAAAGAGCTATTATCTCCTCCGATTTGACTTACAAAATAAGCTCCCAAATTATTTGGGAACCGCTTTTACCTCAACTACCGTCCCATTGTATTTCTACCATAAACTGATCGTGGATAAGAAAACCTTATTACCCTTAACCCTTTTGCAAACCAAAAAAAATAGTGAAGATTTAAACCGAACAGATTTTACTAAAATAGAGACTCAGCCACTACCACCTAAGGAAAGCTCCTGGTATTATTCCAGCTACCTCAATGATTACAAAATCGAAGACAAAAAGCCTGTAACGATGATCAAGGTTGGCGAGATGGCTCCAAGTTGGGCATTAAAGAGTTTGTCAACGGATACAACAGAACAGTTGTCTGCTTACAAAAGGCGCTTAACTTTACTGGAGTTTTGGATAAAAAACTGCGGATACTGTATTGAGGCTGTCCCTGGACTGAATGATCTACATAACAGTTTCAAGCCGGAAGACTTTAAAATACTGGCCATCAATACAGAGGATAACAAAAAATCTATTGAGCTATTTGCAAATAAAAACAAGGTTAAATACACGGTATTGTATGGAGAAGAAAGCAAAATCAATAAAGACTATGGAATCAGTGCATTTCCTCAGGTCGTATTGATTGATCAGTCTGGGAAAGTGATTTATGCTGGCAATTTTGACCTAAAAAAGCTGAAACCTCTGATTGAAAAACATATCTAAACCAAAAAACTATCCCTTTTTAGAAGTTTAGTTTAATGAGCTCTTCGGTTTCTGTATCAAAGATTAAGATTCCTTCCTGCTTATCGTCAAGCTGCCCTACTAAATGCCCTTCTTTAGACCAGACCGCACTTTGTCCAGCACTTTGATAGTTGTCGCATGGGCCGGTACAATTGGCCATTAACACCGGCATCGCATATTTCCTGGCGATCGTAGGATAATGCAGCCATGCTTTGTCCAATCCATTCTGTGATTTTGCCACGCTCGTAAGGTATATATCTGCGCCAAGCTGATGGGCATGGCCAGCATGTTCCTCTTGTAAGCTTTCATAACAGATGGCAGGTGCAATTTTCTTAACATCAGCGGTTAAAATGACTTGCGCTTCCCCATTTACAAAATATGGGAATTCATCGGGATGTAATTGTTGCTTTGAATAAGTTTGACGATGGGCATTGGGTTGAAAAATCACCATACTGATTTGTATTCCAACATTTGTTTGTGTTGGCATCCCTAACCCAATAGTAATGTTCTGATGGTTACTGATTTCCTGGAATTCATCCAACCTTTTGTCGTCCTGATCAGTAGCCAGTTCAGCGGCAAGCTCCGGTTCATAACCCGTTAAAGACAATTCTGGAAAAAAGATAGCCGCCGCGTGTTGGGAAACCGCAAGGTCAATACATTTCTTATGTCGCGCTACATTTGCAATGATATCACCTTTAACTGCTTTTATTTGTGCTACTGATATTTTCATTGAGAAAGGAATTCTTGTCTGGGTAAAACAAAGTTATTTTTATCGTTTTTCCAAGCGTAAACAGCCCTTTTAACTCCTGACATCATCACTAAGCTGAGTTCGATATTACTTGTTCGCCAAGGAAAACAAAGGTTTACTGCATTACATTTTTTAAGATTCCTTTAATTTCTTTACTGCTTGGCCGGGCTGCATCTTCGGATATTACTTTTCCTAAACGATCAATAATAATGTATCTCGGTATGGTTTTAATTCCCAATTTTTTGGCGAGCTGAGAATTAAAATCTCCCTCCACTAAAAAGTGACGAGATGGATCCAAATCAAGATTTTTAATAGCAGCATCCCAAAGATTTTTGTTTTTATCGAGGGAGAAATAAAGGAAAGTAATCTGATCTGATAAAGATGAAGCTAATAATTTAGAGGCGGGTAACTCTTCGATACATGGCACACACCAACTTGCCCAGAAGTCAATATATATAGCTTTACCTTTATAGACCTTTAGCAGGTCTGATAGACTGATTTTTATGCCTTTAGAATTAACCAACAATTGTTCCTCACCTGGTTTTATATCCTCAATTTTCAGATTTTTGACATAGTTTTTATACTTCTCATTGCTGCATTCCTTTAAAAAATAATCATAATACTTATTAAAGGTTTGACGTTTTTTATTCGCATAACCTTTCATGAGATTAAACATCATAAATTCTTTTGTTTCCCCGCTAAAATTGTCCCTAAACTCAGTGAATATTTTCTCGTCGCCAGCACTTCTTTCAAGATAGTACAAATAAGCAAGCGCAAATTGTCTGTAGGAATAAAGATTCAAGCAATCATCACAATTCAAATACCTTTTAAGATTCACTAAGCTATCTATCTGAGTAGCACTCGTGCTCTTTGAATAAAAGGCTTTGCTATTTAAACCTTCTACCCTTGACTTTAGATAATCATAGCGATTAAAGGATCGAATGTACTTTTCGGTAAGCGGAAGAATGGGGTGTTTTGAAACAAAATCATCTAAAAAAGAAACAGATGCTATATAACGTTTATACAGAAGAGAATCCCTGCTCTTTAAATTTGTGAAAGAGGAAGGTAATTTAAGGAGCGCATTGTTATTAAGGTCATGATTAGAGGCATTTAACAATAAAAGTTCTTGATTTCGCCGCTTCAATGGACTGACTAAGTTAAGTACACCCTCATTGATCTCCGAAACCTTAAGACTATCATCAGGATATAACAAAAACAACTTTTTATTAAAGATACTGCCATTATACACTACAATAGGTAATTCAGAGGTGATTATGCCCGTTTTTCCAGGATGAATGCTTAAGCTCATCATATCATTAAACTCATTAAAAAATTCGAAATGTATCTGTTTCTTTGTTGGATTAAGAATGGAGATTAAATTTCCTTTTTGTATCTGAGCTTTCGCTACTCCAATGAGGCAAAGGGTTAGCAGGGTAAAAATGAGCTTTTTAAACATTATACATTTGAAATTAAAAATAAAACGACTACCAATCGCCGCTGGTAATATTTCGACAAAAGAAGATATTCCTACCCATTCTGCCCGCTATTAGAAAAACTGCCTAGCCAATATTGGGTTTCATTTTCTTGGTTTCTCTAACCTACCGTATTTATGATAAATAACAATAATAATTTCTTTGAAAAAGTTATCTTTAATCTCATGAGACGTATCTTCCTTTTAGCTTTGCTAGCCTTTTCTACCGGCCATGCCGCCTTAGCGCAGGTGACATCATTCAATATTGACAGCTCGAAATTCGACATTTCCTTGATGAAGACCTTGGATTCCATTTACATTAAGGACCAGTCGAACAGGATAGCATTAATACAGGCCAGAGAGCGTAATGAAAGTCCTGCTCGCATAGACAGCCTGAGCAACAATATGCGCATTGGAGATATACAAAACTTGGAAAAGGTGAAAGCAATCCTTGAGAAACATGGCTGGTTAGGTCCTCAAAAGGTGGGAATGCAAGCTAGTCAGGCTTTGTTTTTGGTGATACAACACGCAAACCTAAAAACACAAGAACACTACTTACCTATGATCAGGACTGCGGAGAAAAATGGAGAAACGCTCTCCAGCAATCTGGCTATTTTTGAAGACAGGATCAATGTGCGTAACTCTAAACCCCAAATTTATGGCAGTCAGTTCTTCACTGATAAAGAGACAGGAAAGAAATACATTTATCCAATAATTGATGTCGACAACCTTGAGGCGCGACGGAAGGCCATGGGGATGCCACAAATGCAGGAATATAGTAAAGGTTGGGATTTACAGAATTACAAAAAGGATCTTCCAATGATTGAAGAAGCAGTTAAGCGTCAAAATATCAAATAATTAGGGCAAATGGGATACAAAGTTGATCAATTACCTTTGTATCCTATTCGCTCAAATTCATTTTCTCAGGTTCTCCAGATTGGCAAAACTACACCACCGCTTCTTTTTCAAGTGTTTCAAACTCATTTTGATTGAATTGGCGCTGCGATTCCATAAACTCAGTCCTTGTTACACTGGCAGTTTTATGATCGCCGGTATGGCTCCATCCTGGTGGCATAAAAATATATAGAAACTTATTTTTAAGACCCGGCGCCTTATAAACATCTTTTAGCAAACAGGCAAATTCTCCAAAATAACTATCCAGGAAACTATTGGGTTTCATTTCTCTGGTGATACCATATTCGATTGCAAGACCTTTCTCTTCGGGCTGATAAGTACCAAAAATACGATCCCAGATATTCAACAAATTACAGAAATTTGTATCCATGTACAATGGATTCTTAGCATGATGAACCCTATGGTGTGAAGGAGTCAGGATGTATTTATATAGAAAACCTAATTTCCCATCTTTCATCAGGTGCTCCCCAATGTGAATAAAACCACCATAAAAACCATCAATAAACATGATCACAAATAGCATTGGCGGATTGACTCCCAGTAAAATACAAACGGTAGTTCTGATAATGTCAGCATATGTTCCTTCCAGAAAAAAGTGGGCATAAGAAACGGAAAGATTCATGGTTTGTGGGGCATGGTGGGTAGAATGCAGACACCAGAAGAGGCGGACTTTATGCCCCAGATAGTGGTAGATAAAATGTGCAAATTCCCATACAATATATCCGTAAATAAACCAGTACCAGGTAAAAGTAGTTTTAAAGATCGCATATTTTTCAAACAGCCCAATACAAAATATAATTGCAGCTATAGAGATAAATCGGCCAATAAAAGCATTCAAGACATAGGAAAAGAAAGAAATCTTATAGTCGATCGCATTGAACTTTCGCAATACTAAAGCCACTAGAATCTCAATGACTAATACGATTGGAAAAAGCGGGCCAATAATAGAAGTAAAACCATCATAGGTTAAAAAAGAGCTGTAATCGCCAGAATTGATAATTTTGATGAAATTTCCGACACCGAAAAAACCGATCATCCAATCATAAATTGCTTGAAAAAAGTGTATCATAGTATATTTGGTTTTAGGTATTAATTATTGAGGGTGGTCATCTCCCCCACAAACTCCTTTATCTTAGCAATAAAGCTATTTAAAATAGTTTGTATATACATAGATACTAATGTTTTTTCAAAAAGCAACCTTACACAAAAGAAAAAATATGAAATAAAGGATCACAAAGCCAGAGCTGAGGATTAAAGACGAATAAATACCGATGTATGATAAGGCATCCAGTCTAGCTCTGCCATCTGGTGTTAATTCAAATTCCGGTATTCATTTGGAGATAAACCGACTCTTTGTTTGAACACCCTGCTGAAATGTTGCGGATATTTAAAACCAAGATCATAAGCGACTTCACTAATGGACTTCCCTAAGTCAAAAATCCTTTCTTTAGCCACATCGATTACTTTCGACTGGATGTATTCTTGTGCAGATTTTCCGGTTTCTTTTTTGATCAAATCACCGAAGTAAT
This sequence comes from Pedobacter gandavensis, assembly GCF_014172405.1. Lineage (GTDB taxonomy): Bacteria > Bacteroidota > Bacteroidia > Sphingobacteriales > Sphingobacteriaceae > Pedobacter > Pedobacter gandavensis. Next base: position 896,092 of record NZ_WNXC01000001.1, read on the forward strand.
TGGAAGACAAGTTCAATTCAGCAGCACAATAAGCCACAGAAGGTAGTCCGGTGTTTTTTGGTTTATCGGAAGCATAATACCCGATCAATAAATCTTCAAATCGTTCTATTATACCTTTATGAGGCGTATCCCTGGTAATAAATTGACGGTCGTAGAATCGGGTGCAATAATTTAAAAACAGTTCAATATTAGATGCGATCAATGTTCTACTATGTTTATCAATTGACTGCCTCAATTCATATTCAATTTTCCCGAAACAATCCAATACAATTTGTCGCTCCTTTTCGGAGAGATGTAGCGCTTCATTTACATCGTAAGAGAAGAAAGAATAATCAGAAATATGCTTTCCTAATGCAGTACCCCTTATCAGTTCAGGATCAAACACTAATGCCCAACCTTTTGGCTCAAATGTTTTCAGGTTTGGTTGTACACCTACAACTTGTCCGGGGGCAATAAAAACCAATGTACCTTCCTGATAATCATAATTGTTACGACCATATTTCAACTCACCACACAACAGGTCTTTTAAATAAATAGCATACAAACCAAAGTTAAAGGTTTGGGCAGCCATAGGATTGGCTTTTGACAAGTCAATCACGGTAATTAAAGGATGTAAGGTTTCTACCCCACGCATTCTATTGTAGGCTGCAATACTGTCTAGTTTTATGATTTCTTCCATAATGCAAGGTTTTACTCCTACAAATTTACGCATTCCATAGCAGGTATAATCTAGTCCTGTTCCCAATCAGTAACATTGGTAAGAGATGCAGTAATCTGTATAACACCTTGAGGTATATCACTTATTTTTTCAATTCTTTAATGGCAGCGGCTAATTCTGTATCAACCCCTTTTCTAAAATCCAGCACTGTGGGTTTTACCAATTTATCTGGCCAAATCCCTTTTCCCACGAAATCATCTCCATTGGCCAACATATCCCTTTTGGTACAAATACGTGCAGATCCATTACCAGGCAAGCTAATCATCAAGGGTTGTCCGGAACTACCGCCACTTGCTTCCCCGATAATCAATCCACGATGGAGAGATTTGAAGGCACCGGCAAAGTCCTCTGCTGCTGAATAGGTCCTGGCACTAGTCAATACGATAACCGGTTTATCATAAAAGAATTTACCGTTAGGTCTTAAAAAGCTCTTAGTTCCATAAACTTCTTGATTGACTCCCCATGGCCTGTAACTAGGTTTATAATCCCGGGTATACCAGGAATGTATCAGTTCTGGCTTTTTAACTAAATAGCTCAGAATCTCCCAGCCAACAGATGAATTACCTCCTCCATTATTTCGCACATCAAAAATAATCGCATCAGCCTTAGAAATTTCTGGATAATGAATCGCAAAAGCCTTTGCAGCAGAGTCCGTACCAAAGCTATTCAAGGAAACAAAAGCAATATTTCCCGTTAGCATCTTATACTCAAAGGGTGGTGTATTCATTTTCGCAGAACGCGCAGCTGGCTTTAAGCGCACAATGGTATGTTTCTTTATCTGGCCCTTTTCATCTCGTAATTGCAGTTCAATAGGCTCATTAACAGATCCGGAAAGCAGTCCATATTCGTAGGCACGGACTTCTCTGTCTTGAGGAGTAGAAGCACTTTGATACGGAGTGACAAAACGGGCTGCATATTCCTTAACAGGCAGACCGTTAACAGCAATAACCTCCTGCCCTGCTTTAATACCATCCTTCTCCGCATTGGGATCAAAAACACCCACAATTAGTACCCTTTCCTCCACTAATCTCGTGCGGATCAAAGGTCTCCCATAAAATTCATCATATAACTCTTCTGGAACATTGACATTGGTATGCCCATCATTTAAATACGCACAAAACTCAGTCATCACTTTAAAATAGGCCGCGGTAGATTTGGTTTCCTTCACTTTTGGCAGATAAGCAAAGTAAAGAGAATCAAAGTTTAATTCAGGTACCAAATCAAAGTTGACAAAATTGTATTTTGCTTCCGACCAGAATTTTGATAGCCCTGCTACTTTCTCATCCGTAGAAATATTCTTCTGATATGGGCTTTTCAATGCCTTGGAATCCCAAAAACCAGCTTGGTTATAAAATGCTTTATTTTGTTTTTTCTTCCTGAGGGCATTAGATTCTACCTGCTTCAGGACCTCCTTCCAGCGAATGTCATCATGTAAGGAGGTCAGATCTGTATCCTTTTCAACACCCTTAACATCCGAAAAATTATCATCGTAAATTGCCTTTTTAAGATAGGTAAATGCGAGTACTTGATCCCCAGCCAGTGCAAAATAACAGGCAGTATTGTAATTTGATAATTCAGCTTGCCCATTATTAAGCTTGTCTCGTAGTTCCTGAGCCATCGGAGTGTTCTTTCCGGATTCTTGCGCATAACAGGCGCCAACACTTGTAGCAAAAATCAAGAACAGAAGAGAGAACCGTTTATATTTCATCATATTTTAGAGGTTAAAAGGTTTAAACTTTTTAACTAACGCAATCAAGTCGATCGCTTTCCTTCTTTAAAAATAGCTGATAATTGTTTGTTCCACAAGCCGTACTTAAATTATTTAACAGGAATCCATAGCAATCATTTAAATTCGCATCATGGAAGGAAATCGCATCATATTTTTTCTCTTTGAGGGCGTACATTTATTAGATCTTGCTGGAGCGGTAACTGTATTTTATGAAGCCGGTTGCCTTGGAAAACCTTATGAACTCTGCTATGTATCCCCCTATCCTCAGCCGATTTCCTCGAGTGGACTGGGTTTCCATAATATAAAACCCCTGGAGGAAATCACCATTAATGAAGATGATCTGATTATTGTGGCTGGAATGGAAATTGCCAAATGGAACCGTGCTGATGATGCATTGTGGATCCCCTGGTTACAAAATGCTACAGCTACTGGTGCTAAAGTCTGCTCAGTTTGTACCGCTGCATTTGCTTTGGCTGCTGCTGGCTTGCTGGAAGGACGTCAGTGTACAACGCATTGGGCCTGGACAGCTGCATTACAACAAGCATATCCTGGAATTAAAGTACAGGAGAATTTGCTGTATGTAAAAAGTGACCGGATTTATACGAGTGCTGGTATCGCTACTGGTATTGATTTAGCTCTTTTTCTACTGGAAGAGCAACATGGAGTCGCCTTTGCCTGTCAAGTGGCTAAAGATATGGTTGTCTATGTAAGGCGAGAAGGGAAAGATCAGCAGGATAGCATTTACATTCAAAACAGACAACACATCAATCATCAGGTTCATCAGGTGCAAGATTACATCTCCCAAAACCTCCGACAAAAACTTAGTATTCCAGACTTAGCAGAAATGGTCCATATTAGCCCGAGGTCGCTCACCCGATTATTTAAATCAGCTACTGGTATCACTATTGGCCAGTATATACATCAATTGCGCAGGGAAAAGGCACTTCATTTACTAAAAGAGAATTACAAGATTGCCTGGATTGCTTTGGAATGTGGATTTAAAAGCCCAAACCAACTTCGGCAAATGTTAAAACTCGAGGATTAGCAATTTGTCCCAATCTAGATCCTGTTTGGCCGAATTTATATTTCTTTTCCCTTTAGTTTTGCTCATCTAAATTCTGGTGATGAAAAAATTATGGATGCTATTACTCCTGTTTCCTTTCCTTGTGTCAGCGAAACCCCAAACAGATACGACCTACCGCTGTCCGCCTTGCGGCAATACTTGCGACAATGTAAGTTTCAGCAAAGCTGGAACTTGTGCTCATTGTGGTATGACCCTAGTCTCTAAGCAAGAAAAGGATAGCATTACCGCTCAGAAAAAGATATCCATTTGTTTCTACTTATATGACGGCGTTGAAGTGCTTGACTTTGCAGGGCCTATGGAAGTCTTCTCCTATGCTGGTTTTAACGTTTTTACTGTGGCCAAGACTAAGGCTCCTTTAACTTCACAGGGCATCCTAAAAATCAACCCTGATTATAGCATTGCAGATGCTCCACCTGCTGATATTTTCGCCGTATTCGGAGGCGACGACAATGTAACTACGAATGATCCGGAAGTAATTGCCTGGATTAAATCCCGCGACAAAGCGACTCAGAGTTACTTCTCCGTTTGTACAGGTGCTTTTATTCTGGGTAAAGCTGGTCTCCTGGATCACCTACAGGTAACTACTTTTCATCGCAGTATTGCGAACTTACAAAGCGCCGTGCCATCGGCAAAAGTACTTTCCAATGTAAGGTATGTTGACAATGGAAGAATCATAACCACTGCCGGGATTTCTGCAGGAATAGATGGTGCGCTCCACCTGGTCGCTAAATTGAAAGGAAAAGATGAAGCAAAAAGAATCGCTGCACATATGGAATATGATAAATATCAGGCTGAACAAGGACTGATTGTACGTTAATTCCAGATAGTTTAGTGATCCAGATGCCCCAACCAAGCCAGTGGCGAGTATCGATCGGCAATACATGCTTCCAGAATGGCATTGGATACACCATCAAAGTTTTCACTGTTGCTCAATAATACTACTGAAATCCCTTTATTTGGAAAGGCAACGAAATAATTTTGATTCGCTTCTCCTTGGCCAGTATGGAAAAATGCTGGTCCCTGGATACTTTTAAAAAGTCCTGTACCTAAACCCCAGGATAAATTCATTTGGTCATTATCAGTGGTCAGGCTGTCTTTTTTCGGACCAAAGCCCCGTTGACTAAGCACACGAATTTGTGGGGATAACATTTCTTCATAGCACCTTTTAGACAGCCCTTTCTTGTTCATTAAATTGGCAATAAATCTCGCATAATCACTGGCTGTAGTGGTCATTGACCCAGCTCCACGAGAACTACTCCTTCTTTCTGATCCATATTTTTTGCCATCTTTAAAATAGGCAAAAGAGAAATTCTTTTCAAACTCCGGCTCCCAAATCATACTGGTATATTTCATTTGAAGGGGTGTAAAAACCTCTTCTTTCGCCAATACATTGAGTCCTTTACCCGTATATTCCTCCACAATAAATCCCAAAAGATTCATCCCTTCGTTAGAGTAATAAAACTTTTCACCGGGTTTAGCAATTAAACGGGGGCTATTTTGATAGATGCTCCGTAAGACAGGCATCCCTGAACTATGGCTAAGGATCATTCTTGGCGTAATCTTATTGAATGCAGCCGTGTCTTCAGCCAGATCTTTCCATTTCGGATACTCAGCTATTGGTAATTTCAGGTAACTATGGATTGGTTTATCAAGATCGAAACCCCCCTGATCTACCAAACGTAGGAATAAATAGCTGAAAACAACTTTAGTGAGGGAGGCAGCATACATGACTGTACTGTCGTTGAGTGGTACTTGCCTTTCTACATCCTTCAGTCCGAAACTATGGCTCCATACTGTTTTATTGTGATTGATAATGGCCAGCTGCAATCCGGTAACCTTGGCACTATCCAGGATATGATTCAATCTGGCGATCAATACAGCTGTAGGAATAGATCGGCCATTTAACTGTTTAATCTTTTTGGCTTGTTGGGCATCACTTACTGTGAATATCAAACTACAAGCGATTAGGAGAATTAGCTTTTTCATATTGCGTTTTTTTTTACTAAATCTCCGACTAAATCCAATTGCATACAACGACATACACACGTCAGTTACCCGACAAATCAGCCTCTATTAAACTAGAAAGCGTCTTTTACATTTTATAGGACAGCCAGGTTTAGAAAAATGCAAAGGAGAATGGATATTTTATTGGTAGCAATTTGATGGAACGATAGAGGTTCAGCAGGGTCATGCAAACCATAAAAACATAGATCAGCACTACAAGTGGAAAGCCAATTGGAAAATAGAAAACCATCAAAGCAATGGCCGGAAATAACAAAATACTCATACTGAGGTGGAAATTAAGCACTTGTTTTCCTTGCTCATCATCTTCGGGATGCTTCTTTCCTTTGAGTAGCCATAATACGAAAGGAAAGACGATGTTTAAAATGGGAAGGCACATGCCAATCAGCGCAGAAAGGTGAAATAATGGCGTGATGGAAGATTGTTCAACTACCGGCTGTTCTTGCAGACTGGCAGTCCCCTCTGCTGCATCCATCAACAGCTCTGGATCTATTTCCAGGCAATCTGCCAATATTTTTAAAGTTTGGATATGCGGTACCACACTGCCTTTTTCTATCCGTTGGATGGTACGGGTAGTCACACCTGATAATTCCGCCAGATTTTCCTGAGTCAATCCTTTTTTTCGACGATAAACAGCGAGCTTTGAGGGAGGCATAGTTTTTAGTTTAAACTAAAATCGGAAAAAATATCGGGTTAATCTGCTTCTTTTCCAATTTTGATTGGATGTCCATTTCTTCTTCTATTTCATGATCGGAATTACACTTTTTCTTTAAAAACAATCCGATCATCTTGCTCATAAGCGTAGCCTTTTTCAATTGCTCTTTTTATTCCTAAATGCATAACCATCTCCACATTGGCACCAACTCTGGAATAGCCAAACAACTTAGCACCTTCCCTCACCAATTCGGCCTCAGGAAGGCTGATTTGATTCCTTAAAATGGCCTGAATGCCATTGGCAACTTCCGAAACGGGCAGATCTTCTGCATCACGTTTCTGAAAATCAGTACTGGCAGTTCTATATGTGCTGTATTCTTGAAGATTATGGTCCTTTTTCCAGAAAATATCCCTTCCCAAATCAGAAGATAAAACTAAGCCCAGTTCAAGGAACAAAGTCTGAAGATAATCACTGTATTTACTACTCATTCTTCCAATACCCCAGGAACTTGTGATCCGTTTACTCAGCAAATTCCTGCTAATCGGGGATTCAACTTCCACTACTTTTAGAATCTGTGACTTAATCTTTTCTCTACTTCCTTGCCCGAAGAATTCATCAGGAGAAAGACCACTAAGCGCTATTTCTGCAACTTCATAAGCTGAAACAGCTGAAGCAAGGGGGATTGGTTCCGCAATTAAATGCGCTGCATCAACCGACTGGACAGGCTGCTCTACCACTGCTGCCTGGATTACTGCTGTAGCAACTATAGACTCAACTACTTTGTTTTTCCTTTTCTCGGTAGCCAATCTAATCGCCTCTAAAATTCCATTGATTACCCTTTCCGGCTTCTCCCACCATTCGGCCGACCAGATTTTGTGGATATTCCAACCCAGCGAAGCTAGAACTTCCACCTGAATAATTTCTCTATCCTTAGCGGTATTGGCTTGATGATAATTCCTACCATCGGTAAGAATAGCCAGCATATATTCTTCCGGGTGATCAGGATCTACAACGGCTAAATCAATCTTATACTCCGAACATCCAACCTCAGTATGCACCATGAATCCGTGTTTGGCAATTTCAGCAGCGATGACACCTTCAAAAGAAAATGCTTGTTCCAAATTAACTCTACTTCGGATTGGCAGGACCGTTTTCCCCTTTTCTGCATAGGCCAAAAATGCTTTTAGCCCCGCCACACCTTCAGATGAAGTACGGTTAAGATCGATCCGATCAGCAGTAAGCGTCGAAAACACCTTCATTTCATATCTGGCTCTGGATACCGCTACATTAAGTCTACGCCAGCCTCCTTCTCTATTGATTGGGCCGAAATTCAAGCTTACCCTATTGTTTTCATCCGGACCATAACCCACGGAGAAAAGAATCACATCACGCTCATCTCCCTGAACATTCTCCAGGTTTTTGATAAAGATCGGCTCTTCACATTCCAGTGCAATCTTTTCCAGATCAGGACGGAGCCTGTAAACATCTGTCAAAAGATCCTCAATTAAAGACTGCTGAACCGCACTAAAGGTGACGATCCCAATACTTTTACGGCTCAAATACGCATCAGATAAACGGGCAACTACTTCTTCCACAATTGCCTTTGCTTCGGCTGCATTTTGTCTTGTTTTTCCTTTGTCATAAAAGCCTTTAACGGGAACAAACTGCACCTTACTGACAATATCATCAGTAGAAGGAAAAGTGAGCAACTTGTTTTCATAGTATTTTGCATTACTAAAAGCGATCAAACTTTCATGCTTACTGCGATAATGCCACAATAAATGTTGGGATGGAATAGATAATGCCAGACAGTCATCTAAGATGCTTTCCAGATCTTCTTTTTCGATGTTATCCTCATCCACATTATTAGTCGAAAAGAAATTAGTTGGGGGCATCTGTTTCGGGTCACCTACCACGATGACATTTGTTGCACGGGCAATGGCGCCGACTGCTTCACATGTAGGCATTTGAGAGGCCTCATCGAAGATCACCAAATCAAATTTCACACTGTCGGCATCAAAATACTGAGCTACTGATATCGGACTCATCAACATACATGGGCTGATTCTATGGAGTAAGTTCGGAATCGAATCAAAGATTTTCCGAATCGACTGAGCCCTTCCATTGTTTCGTATGGCGCGTTGAAGTAAACCTATCTCAGAACTCTGAGCCGCCTCTTGCGTAAAAGATGGGATTTTAGCTGCAAGCCTCGCATAGAGTTCCTTTTTCGTCAGCTCCTCAAAACTACGAGACAATGCCCGGAATCTTTTGATCTTCTCTTCGAAAAGTCCACCGTTAAATGTCGCTAACGCCGGATTTTGCTCAATGATATATTCTGCTGCAGAACGATAAAAGCCAGTATAGAACTGTGTCATGAGGTCGCTGGTTGGAATAGACCCATTGTCATAAGCTGCTACTACAGGCTGTAAGCCTTCATCGATGGCATGCTTGCGAACCACACACCAATTGTACCAATCCTTCAAATCATCTATATTTTCCAGCCAACTGTTTGCTTTTAGACTGATATATTTATTCCATACAGGTACTGATTCTTTAAGGATTAACAGATTTACCCCAAGTTTTTCTTGAGTAGAGCTCTCCGTAATTCGAACTTGCCTAAGTTGAAGTACATAGTCCTTAAATGTTTTTTTATGGGTTGTAAAAAACAACTGACTACCTTCGGTAAAAGCATTGGCCAACTGCTCCCGCCAAAACTTAAGTTCTGCAGCTCCGCTGAGTTTAGCAGCCAATTTATTCAACTGAATCAATCCCTTACAAATCACCTCTAAGGCGCTCCAATCCGGATTTCCGTTCAACCATAGAAAACCCAAAAGTTTCTCCAGGTAAACGGCAGAGTCAATAACTCCCTGCTCCTGCTGGTATTCATTCACTTTAATTAGCAGATTTGGCACTTCTGCCTTATCCAGCTTAGCTGATAAAGAATACCCTTTCAGAAGTTTTAGCATTTTGCGCTGCGCCAACCATCTTGGAAGGAACCATTTTTCATCTGCGATGTTCCAATCGGTAAGCAATTTTGAAGCTGGAATGGTCAATACATCCCTGGAAAAATCACGCAACAGTTCTGCGCTTACAAAATCTCTTTTTACACCATGTTCAATTATCCCGACAACCTGTGCCAGTGTCTGTTCAAAAGCGTCCGTTTCTAAAAGCGAAGCAGGAAAATCTGGCAAGTCCAGAAGAATCGTCAAAAGATCAGCAAAGGCATCCTCTTGTGCTGCTGTTTTCACTTGTCCGGCAAGCATCAGCACCTGAGCAGATTCTTCTTTCTTAATCAACAAAAGCTTAAGCTCTTCCAGATATTTACTCAACAATTCCTTAAGCTCTAGTTTAAACCCAGGAGAATAGGACATCAGGTCAATTAGTTCTAATGCATGACCTTTAGGATGTCTGATCAGGTTCCCCGCAGCCTGAATTTCTTCCAGCACATCCTTCCATTTACTAAAGCGTTGTGGTGTAACCCCTTCAATTTCCACATGGCTAAAAGACACACGTTGCTCCTGCTGCTCTAGCTGAGCATAAGCGCTAAAAAGTTCATATAAGGAGAAACCGAAAGGATATTTTCTATGTAGCGCTTCCACATAAACATTGATTTCATTGCGAAGTTCAAACAGACGGTCGGCTTCTAAAGAGAAATGTTCCGGGGCGTTTGAGCGGACAATTTCTGTAGCCGCTTTTAACTGTTCTAAAACTGCAGTTTTCTTTGATTTATTAGAATGTAGTTCTAAGCAAAAATCACCAATCCCTATGGATTCTAATCGTTTTTCGACCACTTCCAAAGCGGCTTTTTTGGCGGCGACAAAAAGTACTTTTTTACCGGCATAAAGCGCATTTGCAATGATATTGGTAATGGTTTGCGATTTACCCGTTCCCGGAGGACCGTGCAAAACAAAACTTTTTCCTTGTGCGGAAGATATGATCGCTTGAAGTTGGGAGGAGTCAGTGCTGATCGGAAGTGCCACCCCAGCAGGATGCAGCAAGCTATCGGAGATTTCCGCTAAGGTTGCATTGTCCTCCGGTTGCCATTCCAGTTTACCCGAAACCAAACTTGCCACTACTTTATTTCGACAAAGTTGAGCTGCATTGTTGTGAATATCATTCCAGAGGATAAACTTGCTGAAAGAAAAGGTTCCAAGGAGTGCCTGTTCCTCTACATCCCATCTCGACTTAGACATGATGGCTTGTCTAATGACATTAAAAATAGCCTTTACATCTACCCCGTTTTCATCCTTTGGCAAGGTCTCTAATCCGCCTATGTTAATTCCAAAATCCTGCCTGATCATCTCCAGCAGCGTAATGTTCACAATCGTTTCCTCTTCTCTGCTTCGAATCACATATCCCTTCTGGGCTGATTTCCTGATTATTTCTACCGGCAACAAAAGTAAAGGCGCATATCTGGCTCTTTCACTCGCGTCGGTCTCATACCACTTCAACATTCCCAAGCCAATAAACAAGGTATTTGCCCCGTTTTCTTCCATTGCAGTTCTGGAAGAGCGGTATAAATGGGTCATACTGTCGCCAAGCTCCAGATCAGACAGGTAAGCTCTTAGTCTTTTGTGTGAAAGCTCGTGTCCAACAAGATCCGCGATGGGATCAGAATGGTGAATCGATTGATAAATACCTGAATCTCTCGCGGAATTATCCCAATCTGAAGGTTTCCCCAGAACTTGAAATTCTTCCCCATTTGCCAGGGCATCTTCCAGTTTCCCGGTATCTACGGTAATAAACTGAATGACACTCTTGGTCATTCTCACATTTAACAGGCTATTACGCAGGGTAAGATCTAATAACTTTCGCTCCCACATCTGCTGTTTAGAAACCTCCATCCAGGTTACTTCAACTATTTTCTTTCCAACGGCTTTTGCTGCTGGACTATGGCTTTGACGTTCCTTCGGCAGCACTTCTTCAACTTCCCAACCGGAGGAAGTGGCAATCCTTAAAGGCAAGGGGCGAACGCCGCCAAATCTGGCTCGTTTCACATCAATAAAGAAAAGAAATTCGTCTGTATTCAGCATCTTTTGATCTGCAGATGATACCGCCTGATCGAAAGTGGTTTCGCTTCCTGCATTCATACAAGTAGCCTCCAATAATGCGATTTCTGTGATTCCTTCTGCCGCTCTTTTGGTCAATAATGAAGGATCATCGTTCACTGCATCAGCAAAAGACTCATCAATCAACCAAGCACCTGTAAAAGCGTGGCCTTTAATCACCACGATTATGGGGTGTATCCCAACTGCCTCCAGGCAAGCTGCAAATAGCAGACTTAAATCCAGGCAATTGGCTAATTTATTTAGAAATATGGTATCTAACAATCGTACACGTTGGCCCTGTTGTTCAAAACTCGCAGGCACCGAACAATAGACAATTTGCAATTCTGAAATGGCCTCGTAGATGGCTGCCATTTGATTTCTTACCCGATTAGGATTTTTACTCTGGTATCCATCAAATGAAGGATTGCCGGTCCATTGGTCCAATAATTGGGAAGCCCGTCTAATGATCTTTGGGATATCCGGATGGTTAGGCATAATGAAGGCCGCCAGCATTTCAGGTAACATTCCTGCACCTGGCCATTGATCGTAAGCCAGGAGTTCAATAGGATAAGATGCTTCAAATACCTTATGTTGATGATCAAATAACCTTAAAATCAGCTTACCTGTCATCTTTTCGCTAAGATCAGCCAGGAACTTGGGAGAAATATCAAGCTGCCTGGAGCTGATTTGAAAAACCTCTCCCACCTGAAGCGCTCCAATTTGATGAGACCAAATTGCTGCAAATTCTGGTTCGGCAATGATCTCTATACGCAGATCTTCCCAGGGATGTTCAGTAGTATTGGTAATGGTCAGTTCCCTGATACTCGCAACATGGTTTTGCTGAAGTGCAAAATTTATAGAAGGAGTGTATAAGAAATCTACGGTTTTCGTTAAAGCAGGAACATCCATATCGTCGTCAAAAATATAAATCCCAAGTTAAAAAAAAATCATTGGTTTCTCTAATTAGCCGATTCACAAGGCAGTTTGTTTATTCTTTGTGACCTCATCCTTAAGCTTACCAAAACGGTAATTCAGACTTACCGTAAAACGTCTGTGATAAACCTGAGAATTGGTTTGAGTAAACATTTCATCTCATCTGAACTTTAATACAGTCCGTCTTCTATTAGTCTTTCATTAATGGTTGATTAATCCCTGCAAGGTCTAAATGACCATTTAACCACGTTGTAATGACCTCGTAACTATGCTTTTATTATGACAATACTTTAAGAGGATCCTGAGCGGATGCCGAATTTATTGTATACCTTACTCCTCATAACACATTGCTTACCAATAAACAACAACACTATGGGAAGTTTAAAAAACGGATTATTTGGTGGGTTTCATGGCCGGGTAGGCAATTTAGTAGGTTATGAGCTGAACGGAAAAAACGTCATCAGGACAATTGGGCATAGCACCAAGCCCCTCAGTCCAGCCAGAAAGATCAATTGTAATCGCATGACCATCGTTAACGAATTTCTACGTCCCATCAATACTTTTATTAAGCTAGGTTTTAAGCTCAAAGTCTTAGGCACTGATAGGAACTACTATAACGAAGCCGTTTCTTATAATAAGAAACATGCCGTTACCGGTGAATATCCAAATGCCTTCATGGATTATCCTAAAGCGATGCTGAGTATGGGGACACTGTTAAAAGCAGAAAAACCTCAAATCCAGCTTATGGGCACAGCAATTGAATTTAGCTGGGATGTCCCTGCTGATCTGCCATGGCGCAACAGAAACGACCGGGCCATGTTATTACTCTATTGGCCTGATCAAAACCAGCAAACGCATTGCCTTAGTGGATCCCATAGAATAGATGGAAAACATAGGCTGGAGATTGACCCATCCCTTGCCAACGAACGTGTAGAGGCCTATATCTCTTTTATTTCTGATGATGCATCCGAAATTTCGGACAGTGTCTATGCAGGCAGCCTGGAGCAAAAAAATGAGCTGGAATTACCAGGAGTAGCGCAAACAGAGTTCCCTAAAAAAGAGGGTGGAGCCGGCTATAAAGAACCTCAACAAAAATCGCCTGTAAATGCGCAAATCCCGGATACAACAGATCATCCACAAATATTTAATACCAGTATCAATCACCAGTCCTCCTCCTCTTGGTACAATTCTTCCAAAAAACAGATTAACTACATGATCGCAACCAGTAATTCTCCCTACCAAAAGAGTTTATGAAGATCCCATTATTAATATTGGCCGTAAACATTATAAGCCTGGTTAAACTCTTTTAAAATCCCAGGCAACGATGTTCCATTGCTCTACTCCATCATGATAGGTTCCTATGACCTCAAATCCCAGTCGTTGGTGCACTTTTAAGGATCTTATGTTTCTAGTTGAAATTTCAGTAACACAGGCTTCATAAGCTATGGATACCTGATTTTTCGTTTCACTATATAACCTACTTAACAAACCATGTCCTCTAAAGTCCTTATCTACACACACCTGTCCTCCTACTATATACTGGTAATCAGTTAAAGGTTTATTGTTAAAAATACAAGTTTCAAAAGCATTAAACATCGGTGTTATCGATGGCAAAACCTCTTTCATCGAAGCAGTCATGGCTAAATTATAACCGACCACTTTTTCATCATGTACTGCAACTATTTGAGGTAAATCTAGTGCCAATGTTTGCAAAAGCTCCATGGTATGCTCAGCAAAAACGAATCCTTGTTTTTCCTGATCTTCTTTACTGAGCAAAGTATATAAATTTTGTCTTTGAAGGTCGAGAATCTGCTCGAATTCTTGCGGTGTTGAAGCGGCTTTAAGTATAAATTCCATGGCTACTAATTTTTTATTTCCACAAAATAGACAATAACAGTTAAGTAAACTTAATTGCATTAATCTATTTTAGCCGCTCTTAATCTCAATGAATTCAAAATAACAGACACTGAGCTAAAGCTCATCGCTAACGCAGCGATCATTGGAGAAAGCAATATGCCAAAAAACGGGTATAAAAGACCCGCGGCCAGCGGAATACCCAATACATTATAACCTAAAGCAAAAAATAGGTTTCCTTTGATATTACCCATGACCTTGTGACTCAGCAATCGAGCTTTTGCAATCCCATTCAGATCACCTTTTACCAAGGTAATTGCAGCGCTTTCAATTGCAACATCGGTTCCTGTACCCATGGCAATGCCGATATCTGCCTGAGACAATGCAGGAGCATCGTTTATCCCGTCACCGGCCATGGCTACCATTTTACCTTCTGCCTGTAGCTTTTTAATTTCATTTAATTTATCTTCCGGTAGCATTTGAGCTTTGAAACCATTCAGATTCAAACTATCACTAACAGCCCTGGCCGTATCTTCATTGTCGCCGGTAAACATCATCACCTGCAAGCCCTCTTCCTGAAGTTTACGAATTGCTCCTGCACTGGAGGCTTTAATTTTATCAGAAATAACAACATATCCAACGGCAAGCTTTCCGACAGACAAGTAAGAAACCGTTTTACCTAATTTCTGTGCAGACTTCACCTGCTCAGCTAAGTCAGCACTGATTTCCGCTCCTACATGCTCCATTAATTTTTGATTTCCTAAAGCGAGTTTCGCTCCCTCTAATTTGCCAATCACACCTTTACCCGTTATTGCTTCAAAGTCTGAAACGGGATGTACCTTAACCTGATTCTCTTCCCCATATCGAATGGTTGCTTCTGCCAAAGGGTGCTCACTGCTGCTGTTTAAAGCAACAATTCTTTCCAGGACATCCTTTTCAGTGAAATCCTGATTTACACTCCCTATTTTTTCAACGGAAGGCTTTCCTTCGGTAACCGTCCCTGTTTTATCAATGATCACCACATCAATTTTATTCATCTTCTCCAGTGATTCCGCATTTTTGATCAGGATGCCCGATTTTGCACCTTTTCCTACCCCAACCATTACAGACATTGGCGTTGCCAGGCCAAGTGCACATGGACAGGCGATAATGAGTACAGCAATGGCATTTACAAAGGCGTAAACATAGGCCGGATCTGGTCCATATTTCGCCCATACAGAGAAAGTAAGTAAGGCAATCAATACCACTACTGGCACGAAATATCCAGAAATTTTATCCGCCAATTTTTGAATGGGTGCTTTTGAGCGACTTGCAGTATTCACCATCTCGATGATCTGAGACAAAAGGGTTTCTGAGCCCAGCTTTTCAGCTACCATTACAAATGTTTTATTGCCATTGATCGTACCTGAACTCACTTTATCCCCCGGTTTCTTTTCCACTGGTACTGGTTCGCCGGTAATCATGGACTCATCAATAGTAACTTCTCCAGTTTTTATACTGCTATCTACGGGGATTTTCTCTCCAGGTTTCACCCTCAATAAATCTCCTTTTTGAATGTCATCAATCGAAACCGTCTGCGCTTTGTCAGCTGAAATCCTGGTCGCCGTATTTGGGGCTAATTTCAAGAGTTCCTTGATGGCACTATTGGTTTTCCCATGCGCTCTGGCCTCTAAAAGCTGTCCCAGTAAAACCAGGGTTAGAATCACTGTTGCCGCTTCAAAATATACGTACACAGTGCCATGATGGGTTTTGAACTGATCAGGGAAAGCAGCAGGAAATAACAAGGAGACAATACTAAATAGCCAGGCTACCCCTGCCCCAATGCCAATCAAGGTAAACATATTCAGGTTCCAGGTGATTATAGATTTCCAAGCACGCTCAAAAAACATCCAGGTTGCATAAAAGACTACTGGTAAAGAAAAAACAAATTGAACCCAGTTCCAATATTTAAGCTCCATGAGTTTGAATAATGGATTATTGGGAACCATTTCAGTCATCGCAATGATAAAAATTGGAATCGTAAAAACCGCAGCGACCTTAAACTTACGCAACAAGTCTTCATAAGTATGATTCTCCGCGTCAAGATCGACACCCAAAGGAACCAAATCCATCCCACAGATAGGACAAGCACCTGGTTGATCTTTTATAATTTCCGGGTGCATCGGACAAGTGAATTGGGTGGCCCTATGTAATACCGGTTGTTTCAAGAGGTCCATACCGCATACCGGACAGTTGCCTGGTTTATCATAAGTTTTATCCCCCTCGCAATGCATGGGGCAATAATAAATGCCTCCACCTGGCTCATGATGATGGGCTATTGGTTTTGATTGCAGATGATTGGGTTGATGATGAACATGAGCAGATGGTTGATGCTTTCCAGTTATTTTATAAGTATGGGTCATAACAGGGATAAATAAGTATTTTATATTTAACACCTAAATTCTTTTAAAGTTTCCTTAATTATCCCTGTCTTTTTAGCAGAAAAGCCTCAGTTATTAGCTGAGGCTTTCCTATCTGTTAAAAATCTGTTCTTATTATTCACTGTGGAAACACGATATCTGTGATCTGATATCCGGCCTTTTTAACTTCTTTTTTAAGCTTACCGCTTTTATCAAATATGAAAAGATTACTGAAAGGTTCCCCTCCAGAGAATATCTCCGGACTATCCGCAATATAGAGCTCCCCATTTTTAGGATTTACTTTCCAGCAGGTAGCAAATAGGATCCCTGCATTCGCATGGTCAACAAATTCCTCTGCTTTTTTAGTCAGGGTATTGAATCTGCAAATCACTCCTCGAGAAGTTTCTTGCCAATATAAATATTCATCTTTTCCGCTGGAGGTAAGCACCCCATTTGCAGGCACCTTGAAATTCGTGGCCAGTTCAACCGAATCTATTCCTTTATTACGCTGATCCAATTTCACAAATTTAGCCTTATTGCTGGCACTCCCCTGAACACCTAACCAGTAGCTGTTATCCGAACTTTTAACCACTCCTGATACGTTTTCCTTATAAGTATTCAGGACGATCACCTTACCGTTTTCTACTTTGATCAGTTGCTTTCCTGCTCCAGTAACAATACCCTGATTGGCGGTATTTATTGGAATCAAAGTTACGTCTTTACTCCCCTCTAGAATGGTAGAGCTGATTGTTTTGTTCGTCAGGTCGACGGGATAAAGACCAGATTTTTTACGATTCGTCACATTTACATATCCGGTCTTTCCATCCGTTGTCGCAAAATAAGTCACATTACTTATACTGGATTGTTTGACCACGTAGTTTAACTTCATGGTTTGTGCATCGACAACGGATAAGGAATTAGGCCCTGAAGAGGACGTAATGTAATATTGGTTATTAAACTGGTATAAGTTATTTGCTTCCGGTGATAAGAATGCACCTGGGTTAGCGCGCGAAAAGATGTTCAACTGAATTGTTCCATCCTCATCCAGATGTGATAATTCTGAATTTCCCAATCCGCTTTCATCTGTGTAACTTAACAATAGAACTCCATCGCCATAAGGCCCGAGTACTTTTATACGGTAATTTAAGGTCGTTTTACCTTTATCGTTTTCTACTACAAAATCAATATTATAAGCACCTGGATCTACTTTTTTAAAGGTATATGTTGCGGTATTGGCTACTTCTTTACCATTTTCCAGCCATTGATATCGGTTTTTTTTCCCTGTGATCAGTGGTGCCAGGGTCAGCTCCTTGTCCATCTTAACAGTAATCAAGCTATCGCTAGCAGTCTGATAAGCTAGTTTTGCGATTTCTGTTTGTTCTTTTTTGCAGGATACAGCAAGCATCCCTACGCAAAACATTGCGACTATAGTTTGTTTTATTTTCATCTTCTGCTTTAAACCACAGCAAACGGAATTATTAAAAATGGTTATACGCGATATGTATCCTCATTCCAGCTTCAATCCCCGAAAGCTATGAATCATAAATGCTAAAGGCAGGTCTTCTGACTTACTCCCCTAAGTACGGTCTTCCCATTTTTTCGAAACAGTGACCTTTTGAATGTACCTCGGTTAAGGAGCTTACAGCTGCGGGACAGTTCTGGATTTACACCAGATTCCCTTTTAATCCCGATTGCGAATCCGGGAACCAAAAGCGCTGCAAAGATATAAATCCAGGTGAATATCTGGTCGCTGAGGTTAATTATTCGTATGTTTAACTACGAAAAGATTCGTATTAACAAAAACCTATTTAACATGCGCGCTAAGCAACTGTACTTCTTACTGTTATTCTGCCTAAATATAGGCTCTGTTTATTCCCAGGATAGCCTATCACTCCAGGCTTATGAAGAAAATCTCAAAACCATTGATGTTTATATTCAGGGAAAAAAATATAGTTTTCTCTTCGATACTGGCGGAGGAGAAACGACCATTTCGCCAGAAATTGCCCGGGTATTAAACAAAAATACTTATGGGAGTTTAACCGGTTTTCGAATGAGTGGTGATATCATTAAGACGGTTAAAGCAAATGGAATAACCATGAAAATTGGTCATACAGAGATTTTCCATCCATCAGTGGCTGTTTTAGACATCATGAGTCTTTTACCGAAAGAATTCCCAAGAATTGACGGCCTCATTTCGCTCAAGACATTTGAAAACCAAATTTTAACCCTAGATCTTGCCAGGAATACCTTGTACATAGAAAGTGAAAAATCAGCGGTAAACAGGATAAAGGGGAAGCAACCAATCGAAAGTCGATTTGCGAATGGTTTAACAGGAACGGAACTCAATATCTTTATTGGTATTCCAAAAAACAACTTCAGTTACTGGTTCCTTTTTGATTCTGGAAATAGTGGCCCGCTCCTCTTATCCAATGAAACTGCATTGCAATGGGGCTTGAGAAAGAGCAAACTGGACTCCACTATTAATAAATCTTCCGTTAATATCCTGCTTGGTAAATCCAACTTCAGGGCTGTTCCTTTTTTCAGAGACATCATTTATGAGGGCGTCTTGAACTGGGATTCAATGGCAAAATTTGTATTTACAATTGACTTTAAAAGAAAACAAGTATGGATGAATTCGCCAGAATCTTTATGATTCCGGCGAATTCTTTTTTAGATCCTTGAAGAAGGATTATTATTATTTTGAAACCGCTCCTTTATTGACAAATCCTTTATTAATTTCCTCATCGGAAAGGATCTTATTGAACACTTTCAGGTCGTCCACTGCACCACAATAGCCATTGGTTTTACTTCCTAGCGTTTTTAGCGGAAACACCAAAGTTTCTACCTTGAACATGTTAGCTTTCGTATCCGGGTACAAAATCTCTTTACCCATCATTTTTTCCTGAAGTTTTCCATTGATGTACAAGGAAGTTCCTTTATGATTACCGGTAATCACTACCTGCGTCCAGTCGTTTAGCGGCAACTGATAGTTAAACTCATAATCGATCCCTTCTCTGGAGAATCCTATTTTTTGAGATTTAGTAGAAGATTTAAACACCCCATTTTCTGAACTAAATAAAATCCGCTCTCCTACAGACTTCGGGTCTGGTTTTAACCAGAATGAAACCGTATATCCGTAACCAATCTCCTTAAGCGGAAGCTCTAAAAGACTATTTTCAGCGGATAAAACTAATGCATTCCCAGTCTTCCCTTTGTCGAAACGAACATTGTGTTTAACAGCAGCAGCGCGTTGGTAACTAGATTGATCCTTCAAACTTGATTGATCAAATGTATAGTTCAACACCAGTGAATCCTTTCCTAAAACATAACCGGCTACGTTTACACCAGGCCCCTCTTTAACACCTTTTCCTTTAACCAGGAAATCTTTAAAAGGAATGCTATCCGTACCTGCCCACATCTTTTGAGATAAAACCTGCAAGGCAGGAAATACCCTATCATGAACATCTTTTTCTGTGATTCCGTTCTTTGCCGGCGATTTATCATTCCAAACCGCAAACATTCCTCCTATAATAGAAGGGTCACCCGCCTGAAAAGTTACATTACCAATATTAATCGGCTCCCATTTTCTGTATAGATTCTTTAAATTCAGGTAATCGTAATAATATCCTGCTGCAGGAACAATATACAACCAACCATCTGGAGTACTGATT
Organism: Pedobacter gandavensis; assembly: GCF_014172405.1. Lineage (GTDB taxonomy): Bacteria > Bacteroidota > Bacteroidia > Sphingobacteriales > Sphingobacteriaceae > Pedobacter > Pedobacter gandavensis. Next base: position 916,205 of record NZ_WNXC01000001.1, read on the forward strand.
TGATTATAACCTAATTTCTTCATTTCTCTGGGTTCACCATAGCCATTGTACCAGGCATTCATGGTGACTCCTTTAGAAACGACAGGCGTAGTTCCTTTTGCATGAGTCAAAGCACCCCAAACGCGCGCTTCTTTTCCAAATCCTTGTACATATTTGATAAAGTAATCGGTGAAATACCTAAACTTCTCCGCTTCTGCTTTAGCATACTCATCCGTACCAATATGAACTACTTTTCCTTGAAAAACAGGATTCGGACCTTCCAGGTATTCTTTAAATATATTACTTACAATCTCATAGGTTTTTGGGTTATACAGATCTAAATGGTCTGGTCCATATTTCTTGCTTCCTATTTCAGGTAGAATTCTGGTGATTGATAAAGAATGTGCCGGCACATCAATTTCTGGAATAATGTCCACACCATAACTGCTGGCCATTTCCTGAAGTGCGATAAACTCTTTCTTGGTATAGTGACCATCTTTTGCCGTCAGCGTAGGATAAGTCGTATTCTCTAAACGGAAAGCCGCAGGTACATCATCCCAATTGTTCTTGAAATAGATAGGGAAACCATTGTCATTTAAATGGATGTGAAACTCACTCATTTTATAATAAGACATCATTTTCACGTAATCCCTCAGGAAATCTATGGTAAAGAACTTCCTGGCTACATCCAATACCAATCCTCTTACCGCATATTTGGGATAATCGCGACTCTCTCCTTTTACGATGCGATGGTTTAAAGGATCTTGCTCCAGTAGTTGCAGCAATGTTCTTGTTCCCCAAATTGCACCTTTCTTGTGTAGTGCTTTAATCTGCAGGTAATCCCCGATGATCAATTCATATCCTTCCTCTGCCAATCCTTTGTCTGAAGAATTCAGGGAAAGTAAAATGTCACCTGCAGCAGGTTTCCCTGAGCTGATTTCTAAGGACAGATTCATGGCCTTAAGGTCCTTTTGAAGCAAATTAGCGATCTCTTGTAAGACCGGGCTTTTCTCTGCCAAAACAAGCTTACTTTTCTTTTTCAATTGAAATGTACCGGTTGCCCCATGCCACTCTCTTAAGGCAGGGATTACAAAAGGCTTAGGATTGATCGCTTTATCCTGGTCATTAAACTGACCTGGTACCTTCAACTTAAGCGTCTGCATATCCATCGTGACTTGGTCAGATTCACGTTGTAGCTGATAAAACAAAGAAACATCGACATTTTCCAGCGGACTAAAAACCTTTCCATCGGCATTGATGACTGTTAACCGGTCTGTGCCTTTTAATAGCGCGCGAAAGCCCTTAGGGACTTTTAAATTAGGGATTGAAAGATCTCCAGGTTTTAAAGTGCCTGAAAAGGCCACCTGTTTTCCGATTTCTCCAAACAGCACACTATCGGGCTGCTGGGCAAATCCCTGTCCACCACACAAAAGGGCGCAGGAAACCATTGCGTATAATTTTTTCATCTTCATATTTTAGGTTCAGATGGAAAACGGCACAAAATCATCAATTCAGCACAGTTCCATTAACACAATTTTAATAAATTACCAACCAAGAAGAAGACAAATGAATGCACTCAAATCACACAAACGTTTGCGCAAATTGCTATGGAGAAAGAATCAGGACGGCGGGTCAAAAGAATTTTCTACGAGGATGTCGCATATCCCCCCTAAATATGTCATGATATCACAGCAGATCCGGTAACTCAGAAGGATATATTTGTTTAAGTATGCTATTAGTCCAATTTACAAAATCTATCCTTGATCTTCCCTTATGGGGGACTAAGGAGTATTCCCTGGAGAAAATGGAATGGATTATACTGCTTGTGTTTGCCATTTGGGCTTTCAGCTATGCTTGTTTATTGATGAACCTGCCGCCCCGGATAAAAAGTTGGAAAGGAAAAATCAGCTTAGCTTTACTATTGCTAAGTTCCACTGGACTGATCATTGCTGGCATGTTAAATGTAAACCCAATGCGTCCCCCAAAAGGAGATAACCAACAAATTCAGAAGTCCTTAAAACTACCTTCAAATGAAAGACACCTCAAATACCGCTAAACCAACAACCATAACGGAGTATATCTCTGCCTTTCCAGCTCAGGTACAATTGCTGTTGGAATCAGTTAGAACAGCCATAAAAGAAGCGGCTCCGGAAGCAGCAGAAACGATCAACTACGGCATTCCAACTTTTACGCTGAATGGCAATCTTGTTCATTTTGCCGCTTATAAAAATCACATTGGATTTTACCCTACACCTGCAGGAATCGAATCCTTTAAGCAGGAATTATCGGCCTACGAGATGGCTAAAGGATCTGTTAAATTCCCAATTGACCAACCCTTACCCTTAGCGCTAATCCGAGAAATCGTGGCCTTTAGAAAGCAGGAAAATTTAAAAAAGGATAAAAAGAAATAAAAACAGGAGTATTCCAGTTTTTTGTAAAACCCATGGTGAATTTTTATGGGAGTGCATTTATTTTATTGGCCAATCGATAGTGCTCCGGCGACATTCCCATTAGTTTCTTAAAAAGACGAGAAAAATAATAAGGGTCATCGTAACCAAGGTATTGCGCGATATCTTTAATCTTACTATGGGAACCATACAACATCGCACATGACTTTTGAACCTTCATCTGAATAAAATAATCCATTGGAGAAGTGCCTGTCGACTGTTTAAATAAACTTGAAAAATGAGAAGAAGACAATTTGTAACGGGCTGCAAAATCCTCCACAGTAAACCTTTCTTCCAGGCTATCCTTCATAAAGACAATCGTTTCCCGCATCATATCTTTATCATCAGTACCTGAAAAATGTTGCGTTGGAAAAAGAAAGGTAGATAGAAAATGGTAAAGACACATATTGGCATTGTTCAGGTTGTCCCTACTGTAACCCATTTCCAGCGAAGCATACATTTCATCCCATATTTGCAGTCCTTTTTCATTGTAAGGAATATCTTTAGGACCATCATTGATAGAAATATTGAGCTTGGCATTAAAAGCAGCCATATCTGCCCCGGAATAGTGAAGCCAGGATATCGTCCATGGCAATTCCTCATCGGCACCATACCTCATGAACTTTGTCGTGGCCGGTATATGAAAAAACTGACCGGGTTTAACCTCATAAAGCTTCCCTTCTATTTCATACCAACCCTTCCCTTGTAGGCAATAGATGAGAATATTATCTTCACAACCCTTTCTCCGCTCTCTAAAATGATGTGATGCTTTTGGAAAATAACCGATATGTGTAATAAAAATCTGGTTTAACAAATTTGAAGCAGCGGTATTTTTGTAGACCATTCCTGGTAGACTAATCAATTTCTGGCCTTCAAATCCATCTCTAACCTTTATTTTCCTCATATCAGTTTAAGTTTTACCCCATTTTTTCTTGATGGGGTAAAACTAACAATACCTTTGAATAATCTACTAAAAAACAGCTTTCAACTTTTGTCCTTTTTCCAAATTAACTTCATATACATCGCCTGTTTTTAGGACCTTTTTAACATTCCATTTCGGCACACGGCCATCGAAGTTATCTTTGATACGCAACTTTCCTTTTCTGCCGGCAGTAATGCTAAAACTGACAGTCTGATTGTTTTTGCGGGCGCCAGAAACCAAAGATCCCCCTTCAGCTCTAAGATTTGTAAATGATGCATCTGCCCATTTTTTAGGCATTGCAGGAAAAATACGAATCAACCCGGTGTTAAGTTCTCCAGGTTTTGCACTCCAACTTTGCATCAACATTTCATGTACTGCTTGTGAGGCCAGGAAATTCCCTTCTAAAGTAAAAGGCCTATAAGTAAAGCCTGAATAACCGCTTTTAGTCTGATCGCCATTCACATGGAAACCATTGCGCAATACAAAGGCTTTCACGAAAATATCCAGGTTTTTAACTGCGGCTTCTCCATCTCCTACTCTTGCCCGCAGACAGCTCATCCAGGAGAAAGTATAACCTACCCATTGATTGGTGCCTAATTTATCCCAATTCTGCAAACTAGCTTCAATCATTTTCTCATCGGTTTTACCGGATTCATTGTTGATCAGGTTAAAAGGATAGATCCCAATAATGTTTGATAGGTGTCTATGGCTATTGGTCAATTCATATTTCGCGTCTAAAAGTAGCGTCCCATCTGCTTTCGTATGGAAATCACCAAGGGCCACTGCAGCATCTGCCCATTTCTTTTCATCAGCAGTTTTACCCATTTGCGCCGCCATTTCCTTTAGGGAAAGGAACAACATTTTTAAGCTCATCAGGTCATAATTACTATTGGGCTCCAACCAGGCCTTAGGACTATTGTCGAAAATCTCCGGAGAGGATGAAAGCGGCAATTTCAAAAGACCATTTTGATCTTTTTTCAATATTCCTAACATACACTCCCCAACGCCTGAACTCCAAGGGTAAGCTTTTTCTCTCAAAAAAGTATCATCTGCGGTATACAACCAGTGCAGGTAAAACAAATGCGCGCTCCAGGCACTCATGGTTGGCGACATACTATATTGTCCCCAGCCGCCCAAAGGTTGTCCGGAATAAGACATCACACCCGGGCAAGCTAAACCACCGGTACCATAAAAATCTCTGGCAAAATCTTTGAAAAAATCACGGCGATCCCAAAGGAAATTCAGGTAGGATTCCCCTTCCTCATATCTGCCTGATTGTTGATAAGCCATATAGGTCATCTGTGTATTCAAATCATTGTGATAATCACCCTTCCATGGTGGTAAAGCACCATTATCTGCCGTCCATACTCCCTGCAATGGCATCGGTGGAGCCTTTAGCCTAGAAGCTGCACCATAAAAATACTGTACTAGATTGTATTGCTTTTGAACTGCTGTATCCGGAATACTTACACTTGATTTCTTCCAGAATTCTGCCCACCATTTTGCATGAGGTTTAAGCATGCCAGCATATCCTTTATTTAATGCCTGAGCCACTCGTTCACGTGCCAGCGACAAAGGATCTTTCCCATCAACTGTTGAGGTAATTGTGAATGCGATCAGTGTTTCCTTAGCACTTTTCTTTGTTTCCAGGTATACACAATATTTAAGTCCTTCTGCGGCTTCCTGGATGTACCATTCGGCAGTGGCAGTTTTTCCTTTGATTGCTTCCGGGTAACCGAGTTTGCTAACCGATCCACCGCTACTTGGGCCGCCATCTCCTTTGGCGTTTTTACGATACACATCCATCGGACTAAACAACATTACCGAATCCGCAGCAGTTCCTTTGATGGAAAGCATGGCTACCGGGTTTTTAGCACTGTAAAAAGTATTGATGGTTGCGCCTGAGTTAAACCTCGTGATTCCTTCTGCTGTAGCTTCCATCAATTCAAATTCCCTAACCACTTCCCCATCTGGAAACTTAAGTTCTATTCGACCAGCCGGGAGTTTCGTTGGGCTTACGCCATTGTATGCCTGATCCCACCAACTATTAACGGTATTAAACTCCTTTTTAGCGATCAAATCTGCGCCCTTTTGATAGGTGTATTTTTTCCACCATTCCTTCTCTCCATGCGTACGCTCATCCCATAAATCCCCCCTGTCTAAAGACAGCCTGATGGTGTTTTGTTCGCCCCATAATAAGCCTCCCATTAAGCCATTGCCCAATGGCAGTGCTTCATCCCATGTTTTAACAGGGGCTTTAAGTACTAAATTGTAGGCTGGGTCGGGCAGTCTAACTTGTTGCGCATAGCTGGATACAGCTACGCAAATATTTAAAAAGAGAAAGCTGGCTTTAAAGATCTTGGTTTTATACATCGTGTGTTTGATATTCAGTTTTGGTTGGTTTCATTTGTGGTTAGAAGCAAAGCTAACCGCATCAACATCATCAATAAATAGATTAAAGTATTATTTTAATGGATTATCCAATGGATGCCTCCTGGATTTTCGGGTAATCTGTATATTTACGCTATGAGTTTCACTGCAGCGTTTCCCTTACTAGAGGATTGCACCTATCTAAATACGGCCAGTTCAGGCCTATTGTCTACCTCCATACTCGCCTGGAGAAAGTTACATGATGAAGATTTTTTCCATGGGGGAAGTAATTTCCGCTTGCAACAAAGGGAATTCTTACAGGATGTCAGGGAACATGTGGCCAGATTTTTCCATAGTAAAGTCGATAACACCTTTTTAGTTCAGAATCTATCTATAGGTTTCAACACCTTTCTTGATGGATTATCAGCCGATCATAAATTTCTGCTGGTTGCCAGCGATTATCCTTCGGTAAATTATCCGGTAGAAAGCAGAGGCTTTAGCTGCGATTACGCCCTTGCCGACGCCCAGCTTGAACAAAACATACTTGCGAAAATGGCTGAGTTTAAACCCACTATACTGGCCCTCAGTCTGGTTCAATATACCAATGGGATTAAGATCGACCTCAATTTCCTGAAAAGGCTAAAAGAAAGCTATCCAAATCTACTGATTGTTGGAGATGGCACACAATTCTGTGGCACCAGCGCTTTTAACTTTGAAACCTCAGGCTTAGATGTGCTGATCAGTAGCGGCTATAAATGGATGCTTTCCGGCTATGGCAATGGCTTTGTGCTTTTAAAGGATCAGGTTTCACAACACCTATATCAAGAAAGAATTTCATACCCACTTCCTACAGAATCCTTTTTGAAAGACCGAAGCTTTTTGTCGCTCTGCTTTGAACCTGGACATCTGGATACCTTAAGTTTTGGTACACTCAAGCAGTCTATACTACTTCTTGAGTCTGTGGGTAATGATTTTATAGCCGAAAGACTCCAATTGATTGGCGGAATGGCGAAAAAAGCTTTAACAGAACGTGGCTTACTGACCCCTTCAGTTGTGGGACGCGAAGCACACTCCACAATTTTCAACATACCTACCAGCGCTGAACTTTTCAAGAAATTACAGGCAGCCAACATCATTGTTACTCCAAGAGGAGATGGATTAAGGCTATCCTTCCATTTTTTCAATACGGAGGCCGATCTCCAAAAGCTGCTGCAAGTACTAGATCAGGATTAACAGCCATCATGATCACCTGGATATAAACAAAAACCGGATTTCTTGATTTAGAAATCCGGTTTTTTGCGTTTAGGGCGTTAAAAACGCTTGTGTTATTTGTTTTTTGGACCGTATGCATTGATTTTAGCCAATAATTCTTCCGCATTGCAATCAATATGAGAGGCTGTCAGGTATACCATATAATGTCCGTTTTCATCTAAGCCACCACTAACCGCCATCTTTGATAACTTTTTACTGATGATTGCTTTGTAATGGTCTACATTACTCAGGTGGATTGTCACCAATACATCCGCTCCCATTTCTGTTAAGCTCAACTCCTCAATATCTCTCCACCTGATCAGTCCGGCAGCTTTACTTACCGGAGTCACCCTGGAAACAATCCCATCTGGTTTAAGCGCAATCATTGGTGATTTATCTTTCGCTGCTGCTAATGATTTAATCAGACAGTAGGTAAGAACGATTAGGCCTACCCCGGATATCACCGCCGCTTTAGGCAAATACCGATCTGAAAGTACTCCGGCACTATACAATAACATACCTAGGAAAATGACGATCATTCCGACATAAATTAAAACCAGTTGATTTGATTTCTTTTGATTTCTATAAAATTCCATATTAAGTTTTGTTTCAAAAACCAAGCCATCCAATTCTATTGCGCTATTTATAAGCTATCCTTCTGGAACCATGAGACATTTAGATTTTGAGTTGTTCCGGCTGAATCAAGAATTGGCATTGGGAACCTCTACGAATACCCTTAAGGAGACAGTCAGGCCATTGCCATAGCGCCCGATTCCACAGATTTTTCCAAAGAAAACGATCTTAATTTAAGAGCACAGAACGCAAAAAAAAATAGCCTTCAAAAAAATCATACGGATTAGGGTCAAATCAATAATTTTATTTAATATTACAGTGTTGGATTCTTGCGAAAGATTTCGAATACTAACTTTAACCTTTACTCTTAACGCCATTCTAATTTTAAACCAAAATATGAGATTAGGCTCCTATCCGGGGATTGAAAAAGTAAGCTTCACTCATCTACAGCGCCTGTTTGATGAGGAAAATAAAACTAACTTTAGTCTCATTACATCATTAGCAGAACTTTTGTGTGAAGTGCCAAAAGCGTTTATTGCTATTGAAGGTGAAAAAAGTGTTGTCCCATTTACGTCCAACATACCTGTCGTTATCCCGGATATCAGTGTTGACGATCGTTTTTCTAACCATCAATTACTAAAATCAGGTATTCATTTTTTTGCCTGTGTCCCGATCCTGACTGCGGAGAGCCATCCTTTGGCCTATCTATGTGTGACGGATCATCAACCAGGCAATCTGAGTAGCAAGCAAATCGGTGGACTGGAACTTTTGGCTCAGCAGGCATTTGAAATCATCAAGACTAAACTGGAGAACCTAGACCTTAAGAATCTAACAGATGAAAATGCGACACCAGCTCAAGAAATAGACACTATTTTTCACAATGCAATCGACGCCGTTATTGTAGTTGACGATAAAGGCATCATTTCCCTATGGAACCCTAAGGCTGAAAACATCTTTGGTTGGCAAAAAACAGAGGTTACCGGACGATACTTCCATGAAGTTGCCTTTCCGGAACAGTATCATCAACAGTACCTTCAACTTCTGGAGAACTTCAATTATGATACTGAAAAAAACCACCCCAATGCTACTGTAGAAATTTCTGCGGTTAGAAAAGACCAAACGACCTTTGATGTTGCATTGAGTATTTCTCCGGCAACCATACAGGGAAAGCACCTTTACATATGTTTTGTGAGTGACATCACCAGTCGGAATCAAATTTCTCAGAAGCTGGATAAACAACAGAAGTTCTATGAAAACATATTAAACAAGCTACCTACGGACATTGCGGTTTTTGATGCCAATCATAAATACCTGTTTGTAAACCCAGGAGCAATTAGTGTTAAAGAATACCGGGATTTTATTGTTGGCAAGGACGATTATCAGTATGCGACTTATCGCAATAGAGATACCACTACAGCGGATTTAAGAAGAGTACAATTTCAACAAGTGAAAGACAGCGGCAAGGAAATCCGTTGGGAAGACAGTCTGAAAGATCCGCAGGGCAATAGCATCACCCATTTACGTCGGATGTATCCGGTTCATGATGAAAATGGCGAGTTATCCATGGTGATTGGTTTCGGCATCGACATTACCGACCGTAAAGTTATGGAAGAAAAGCAGGCCGCATTGGTACAGCAGTTGTCTTCACAGAACACACAGTTAATTGACTTCTGTAACATCGTCTCTCATAACCTGCGGGCTCCATTGGTGAACATGTCTATGTTGGTCGAATTTATTGAAGAAACCAACAATCCTGAAGAACAGAAAACACTGATTTCTAAATTAAAACCAGTTATTGAAAACCTACATACGACTTTTAATGAACTTGTAGAATCTATCCAAATCAAACAAGACCTGGAGGTAAAATCGGAAGACATCCTATTGACGGACTGTATTCGCAGAACTTTCGAAGGACTACAGTCGGAGGTTAATAAATCCGAAGCCGTTATAGAAACAGATTTTGAAGACGCGCCATCGGTTTATTTTCCTGCAAAATACCTATACAGCATTTTTCACAACCTTTTCAGCAATTGCTTAAAATACCAGAGTCCAAAAAGAAAACTTTTAATCCAGGTTAAAAGTGAGAAAGTGGATGGAAAAGTACTGCTGTCTTTTACAGACAATGGTCTTGGCATCGATATGGATAAACATAAAGACAATTGTTTCAAGATCGGAAAGGTATTTCACCACCACCCGAATTCAAAAGGATTTGGTTTATATATGACTAAAACACAAGTAGAAGCCATGAAAGGTAAAATATGGGTAGAAAGTAAAATCGATATTGGTTCTACTTTTTTTATTGAATTTATAAATCAAAAAGCATGAATTCATTAAAAAAAATAGCGCTCATTGATGACGACAGCACTTATGTCTTTTTAACAAAAAGAATGATCAAGTCGGCTAATATCTCCACTCAAATTGATGAATTCCATGATGGTCTACAAGCGCTCAATTTCCTGAAAGCGAACCAAAACAATGCCGAAGTATTGCCTGATGTGATATTTCTGGACCTCAGCATGCCCATCATGGATGGCTGGGAGTTTTTAGAAGAGTATACGGAGGTAGAACCAAGCATCAGAAAAAGCATCATCCTATATATTGTATCTTCTTCCATTTCCCCTCATGACTTTGAAAGGTCTAGAAATTTCAGTGTAGTTTCTGATTTTATCATTAAACCATTGAACAAAGAAAGATTTATCCAGATCATGGGAGATTTATCTTAAGCTCCCATGCTAATTTATTGCAAGAACCACTCTTAAGCATTCAATTAATCACCATAACATGTTCTCCTCTCCTACAGTAAACCTTGATGTTCTAAAAAAAAGGGCTTATAATTTAAGGTGGGCAACCGTTCCAGACGGTGTCATTCCATTAACAGCTGCTGATCCAGATTTCCCTTGTGCCCCGGAAATCTCCGACGCAATTATCCGTTTCACAAAAGACCGCTACCTATGCTATGGTCCGCCGGAAGGCTTACCACAATTCAAAACCAGCATGGCGGGTTTCTTTGAAGAAAAACGAAATATTCCAGCAGACCCTGCGCTTCTTTTTCCGGTAGACAGTGCCGCTTTTGGCATCTGGTTAACTTGTAAGGCATTTTTAACGACATCCGATGAGGCTATAATTTTTGATCCGGTAGACTTCCTATTTCGATATTCTATTGAGGCTGTTGGTGCTACTGCCATTCCTTTTGCTATCCCTCCTGGAGATCAGCCTGTGGATTTTGAAAGACTGGAAAGTTTGATCAACAAGAACACCAAGATGATTTGCATCTGTAATCCGTTAAATCCAACAGGAAAGGTTTTCAGTAAGGCAGAATTACTTCAGTTTGGAGAAATCGCTTGCAAGCATGACTTGATTATCCTGTCTGATGAAATCTGGAGTGACATCATTTATGCACCACATGTGTTCACCAGTATCGCTTCACTGGATGAAGAGATTCGTGATAGAACGATTACGATTACCGGATTCAGCAAATCTTACGGTTTGGCTGGCTTAAGAATCGGTACGGTGATGGCTTCGAATCCAACGCATTACAGTCGGCTATTTGAAGCTTCTCTACACAGCTCAACCATCCATGGCGCCAATGTCTTGTCACAGATTGCTGCAACAGCTGCATTAGACGAAGCAGGATATTACCTGGATGCATTTAAAACACACCTGCATCAGATGCGGGAAATCATTGTGAAAGAACTCAACAGTGTTGATGGCTTCCATTGCATTGCACCGGAAGGCTGTTACGTGGCTTTTGTCAATATTACCGGAACACATAAAACCAGTCAGGAGGTCCGGGATTTACTCTTCAATGAGGCTAAAGTTGCGGTAGTACCTGGTTTAAAACAATGGTTTGGAGAAGGTGCTGAGGGCTACATTCGCCTCAGTTTCGCCACTTCAGAAGGAATACTTACAGATGCGCTCTCTCGCATCAAGAACACCATAAAATCAATATGAAAGTTGTCATCATTGGAGGCGGCATTGCCGGACTCACACTTGGTATATTTTTACGAAAACAAAATATAGAAACTACCATCAATGAAAGGTTGGTCAATATGCCAGAGCGTGGTCATGCATTTTTAATGCATAGCGATGGACTCAGTAAACTGAAGGAACTTAGTCCGGATGACCATACTGCGATCCCTGGAAAAACAGTGGATGATTTCATTTTAAAACGCCCATCAGGAAAGGAGATCAAGCATTTACACCTGGATTCCTGGAAATGCATCAAGCGTGGCGATCTGATCCGATTTCTGAAACATTCTATCCCCAAGGAACTTGTCCACGAAGGACGGGAATTTTCCCATTTCATTTACGAAAATGACAAAGTTGTTGCTGCTGCATTCCGTAATGGAGAAGTAGAATACGGCGATATATTTGTCGGGGCTGATGGCGGAAACTCCAAAGTAAGGCAGCAAATCATGGGTGACGTTACTTTCAGTCCAGTAGCTGTAAAAGAGGTTGTAGGTGTATCCTATAATGAGAAACTTGGAAAAACCCATGCTGAGAACTTTACCAAGTTCCAGGACAACACCAAAGGTTTGGCTTTTGGGATGATACCTACAGCTAAAAATGAATTCGTTTGGTTTGTGCAGTTTGATGCGAATGCAAATCAGGTTAAAGATGAAAGCCCGGAAGGAATCAAAGAATTCTGTGCAGAATTGTTAAAAGATTTCCCGGCGGAAGTCGGAGAATTATTGTCGACCAACGACTTTACCAGCAGTTACATCTGGAATACGCGTGATTTTGACCTGTTACCTACTTTCCACCATCAAAATGTGGTATTAATTGGCGATGCGGCACACCTTTCCCTACCATTTACCAGTGCAGGAACCACCAATGCCATTGTGGATGCCAGAACATTGGTAGATGAATTGATGCAACAGGACGATATTCAAACTGCTTTTGAAAATTATTACGCGGCAAGGGCACCACAAATAGGGAAACACATCCAGTTGGGTAGAGATTTAAAACATATCTTTCTAAACCCTACAGATCAGAATGATGATGACATTCCTGTACCATTGATCGCCAACAAAGAAGAATTGGATGAAGTAAACGCCAGTATGCAAATTGAGGTGTTGTACTTTACTGATCCGATCTGCTCTACTTGCTGGACCATTCAACCTTTGCTAAGGAAACTTAAACTGGAATACGGCAGCTACCTGAACATTAAATACTGTATGGGTGGCATGCTTCCTTCCTGGGGAGAGTATCCGAAAGGAAAAGTAAACGGACCCACTGAGGTGGCAAAACATTGGGATGAAGTTTGCGCGATTCATGAAATGCCTATTGATGGTGATTTATGGATTGAGGATCCGATGAACTCCTCTTATCCGCCATCCATTGCATTTAAAGCGGCACAGATGCAAGACAATGACCTTGCTCCGCTTTTCTTAAGACGCATCAATGAGATGGTTTTTGTAGAGAAGAAAAACATCATCAAATGGGAGTTTCTGGAAAAGGCGGCTTTGGAAGTTGGACTAGATTCGGCAAGGCTATTGAGAGATTATGAAGGACGTGCGAAAGAGCTGTTTAAAGAAGACCTGAACACCGGCAAAACGCATGGCGTCACCAGTTTTCCTACCTTGATCTTTTCAGACCCATCAAATGATCATGTGACCATTAAAGGACATCAGACTTACGATCATTTTGTAGACATCATTCTGAAGCGTTTACCAAATGCGGTAAAAGAAGAAATAGATACCGATCCGAAGAACCTGTTTAGCCACTTCCCTACCATGGCAGATAAGGAATTTGCTTATTTGAGTGATATATCCATGGAAGAAGCGGCAGTTAAATTAGAAGATCTATTTGATCAGGGCTTCCTGAAAAAAATGGAAAGCAAAAACGGAATCCTATGGAAAAGCAATTATTTCGAATTGATATAAACCATTAAAAGATCTCATTCCATAAATATCCAGCGGTTACCCTAATCAGGTAGCCGCTTTTTTGTGTTTTTTGGAAAATTCGGTAATTGTCTTCATCTTAGATTATGAAAAAAATTACGCTCTCTGCGTTTCTACTTTTTGGATGCCAGCTAGCTTCTGCGCAGATTGCCGTTACCGGCACCGTAACCGATGAAAACAAATTACCATTGAGCCTTGTAGTGGTTAGCCTGCAACAAGGTGGTAAAGTTATCGCCAACTCCATCACCGATCCTAAAGGAAACTATCAGTTTAAGACGGTAAAAAAGGGAGATTATAAATTTCTGTTTAAGTACATTGCTTACAAGGATACCGCCTTATTGGCCAATATCCAAAAAGATACCCTGCTCCATTTGCAGTATCAAGGTGCTCATACCTTAGCTGAAGTAGCAGTAACTGCAAAGAAGCCCATCTTCCAGCGACAAATTGACCGTCTTCGCTTTAATGTAGGAGAAACAGACCTGGTTTTCGGGAATAACATTTGGGATGTCATTGAAAAAACACCCTTGGTTAATGTTTCTGCAGATGGTGCCATTCAAATTAGCGGGACTACCGGTGCTGTGGTTTACCTCAATAATAAAAGGAAAGTATTAACTGGAAATGCATTAAAGAACTACCTGAGCAGCATTCCTTCGGAGAATCTCGAGGCCATTGAAGTCATGACTACCCCATCCAGTAAATATGATGCCGAAGGCGGAGCTGGGATTTTAAATATCATCACCAAAAAGAACAAAGAAGAAGGTTTTATTGGTAATGCGAGTTTGAGTGCCAGGCAGACCGCTGTAAACTCCCAGGCAGGAAGCATTTATGGAAACAACCGTTCCGGAAAATGGAATGTTTACTCCAGTCTTTACCTGAACAACCGAAGCAGGAAGCCGGAGTTTAAGAAAGACATCTATTTTCCAGCGGAAAGTCCGGATGATTTGCTGCACAGAAGCATCCGTTCATTAAACGATTACCAGGTGTTGTCGCCAGGTGCTAATCTGGGTATCGACCATCAAATCAACGCCAATCATGTGGTAGGCCTTCTTTTTGACTATTCCGGGATGCACAATGAGGAAAGCAGGATGGCCAGAAGTCGGGATTTTTATAAAAACACAGACTCCCTAAGTTTAACGGACAACAGGGATAATACCAGCTCAAACACCTATTCGCTGAACCTGAACTACCAAGGTAAATTGAATGAGAAAGGTTTAAGCCTGAGTGTGGATGCAGATGCCCTGCAATACGATTCAAAGAACAAATCCATCAGTAAAACAGAAGCTTTAGACCTGAACAACGAGCAAATCCTATTTGTAAAGGATTGGTTTAGAAGTTCGGCGCCACAGAAAATCAGCAATCAATCTGTTAAAGCTGATTTTGAATGGCCTATTCGTAAGAACCTGTCTTTAGATTTCGGACTAAAAACCGCCTTCTCTAAGATCAATAATGATCTCCTTTTTGAAAACAGGGTAACCGATGAGCTATGGGTAAATGACGGGAATAGAAGCAATATCTTCCAATACAATGAACTTATAAACTCGGCATATGGCATTTTGAATGCGAAAGTGAACGCGAAATGGTCTTATCAATTGGGACTACGTGTAGAAAACACCATTGCCAAAGGCTGGCTGGAAGGTAATCAGGTAGTCAACAGAAACTACACCAATCTATTCCCGACTGCATTTTTGAAATTCACCAGCAGCAAGGATAAATCCTACGTATTGGCCGTTTCCAGCAGGATCAATAGACCGGGTTTCTGGGATGTGAATCCGTTCAGAACCTATACCACTGACCAAACCTATTTTGAAGGAAATCCATTTCTAATGCCTTCTAAATATTATAGAGAAGAATTGAGCCATACCCTAATGAGCAAATCAGGGACATTCACCTTCCAATTGGCTGCGAGCCAATCGCTGGATGAGATCTATGCCTTACCCAGCAATCCTTCGGAAAACGTGATTGCCAACAAGAAAGTTAACTATGGCAACAAATATGGTTATTCCGGTACCATCACTTACTACCAGCAAATTCAACCTTGGTGGAGGTTCTCCGGCACCGGATTAACCGGTTATATCCTGTCTAAAGGCAATTATGCGAACAACATCTTGATCGACAACAAAACCTTTTTGCTGAGTATTTCGACCAATCAAACCTTCAACATTTCCAAGAAAGATGGCCTTTCCTGCACCGTAATAGCCAATAACACTTTCCCTGCCACCATTGTAAATACAGAAATCGGCAACCGATTGGAAACAGAGCTGAGGTTAAGAAAAGCGATTGGCGCCTGGAACATCACCTTATCCGGCCAGGACTTCTTTAAGAGTAACAAAGACCGATACAAGGTGGTTGTGAATGAGTTAAGGATTGTGGATGAAAATTATTATGACACGCAAAGTGTGGCCCTTTCCTTAAGTTTCAACTTTGGTAAAATGACGGTTAAAGATAAGAGAGACCGGGATACAGGTGCTGAAGAAGCGAAAAGAAGAATTTAATCTCCAAGCCCATCTCCATTGAACAAGCCCATTCCGGTTCGATCAGCTGGAATGGGCTTTATCATAAAATTGTAAAGACAATTTTCTCTAAAGAATACAGGTAGCTAAAATTCTATCTTTGATTCCATATGTTTATCAAGTTTTTTCATTTTTTATCGCTGTTCGCCTACCTGAACATTATTGCTTATGAAGCAGGAGACGCTTCTGTTAAGCAATATTCGTTTGCCGGCGACTCTTTACTTGAAATTGTACTTGATGACATTCTTGACATTCCAATGCACAATTACGAAGATGGCATTGAAATCCCAAATGAAAACTACCGCCTTTTCCAAACGGGGATTTACATCCTACCGGCTATTCTGATCCTATTTTCTTTCTTTATTTTTAAGCAGATTGGAAAAGTAGTTAACCCCATCCACCCCTTTTACAAAACGAAAAGCACTTGCTTACCCAGTTATTACACCCACCTTTTTAGGTTGAAGCCATTCTAGGCATTCATTTTATCATTTAGTATTTCTGACGGTGAAAACCAGATTTCTATGGAGTTGTCCGACGTAATGTCTGGGCCTATCTATGCTTTTGTCTGATTCCAACAGGTTGGTTATACTTTATTGCCTTTCCGGGCATTTGTTCTGAGCGCTTAAGCCCTTTAGAACATCCATTTTAGTGCATTTCCTTTTTTAAACATTCCATATCACGGGAGGCATTGACGCGTCCCTAAAAATCATTATGACCATGAAAGTTAAGTATTTAGCTTATTTCCCAATTTTAGCTGCCGTTACCATTGTCGGCTGTACCTCTTCTCAAAGCAAAGAGCAGAACACTACAGACCAGGCCAAAACAGTCCCTATCGCCACAGTCAGCGTATTAGACACCATTATTTTCAAGGAATACATTGCCGACATACAGGCTGTAAAAAACGTAGAAGTAAGGTCCAGGTTGTCTGGGTTCTTAGAGAAAATCTATGTGGAAGAAGGTTCAGCGGTTAAAGCCGGACAAATCCTCTTTAAAATCAACGATGAAGAGTACAAAGCCGACTTAAGCAAGGCCGAGGCCGTATTGAACAATGCCATCGCAGACGCGAAAACGGTAGATTTAGAGCAGGAAAGAACCAAAGTACTGGTACAAAGTAACATCGTTTCTAAAACTGAACTTGATTTAGGCGCTGCCAAATTAAAAGCGGCAGAATCTCGTGTGGCAGAAGCCAGGTCTGTATTGCGTTATGCGAAATCAAGACTTTCCCACACATTGATCAAATCACCATTCACTGGCCGCATTGACAGGATGCCTTTAAAAGCAGGAAGTTTGTTGGAAGAAGGCTCCCTCCTAACCACAGTATCTGATTTAAGCGCCGTAAACGTTTACTTTTCAATCTCAGAAAAGGAATACCTGAACATTGCCAGCGACACCGCATATTCGAAAAACAACTTCAAAAAGCGTGTTAAACTGACCCTTGCCAATGGCACAGTCTACCCATTTGAAGGTACAGCAAGATTTGCAGAAAGCGAATTCGCCAGTCAGACCGGCTCCTTATCCTTAAAAGCCAACTTCCCTAATGCTGAAGGACTTTTAAAGCACGGTGCATCGGGTAAAATCAGTGTTCCTGTAGAAACCGGGGAGATTTTAGCCGTACACCAGAAATCTGTATTTGAAATCCAGGACAGAACCTATGTGTATGTGCTCAATGAAAACAACACCATCAAAATGACTCCGTTTGAAGCTGGTCAACGTATTGGCCACTATTACATGGTCAACTCCGGACTAAAGAAATCTGATAAGATCGTTTTTGAAGGCACACAAAGTCTGCGCGACGGTTTAACGGTGAAACCAATGGAAGCCAAAACTAACCCGATTGCCAAAAACTAAATCCAGCGCATAAATCAACACAATTATGTTTGAACAATTTATAAAACGACCGGTATTATCACTGGTTATTTCCTTATTTATCACCCTCCTGGGCTTGCTGGCGCTATTTACCCTGCCAGTTACCCAATTCCCGGACATCGTGCCACCATCCGTGGTGGTGACCGCAAATTATACCGGTGCAAATGCCGAAGTGAGTACCAATGCCGTGGCCATTCCATTGGAAAGAGCCATTAATGGTGTAGCCGGGATGACCTATATGAGTTCGGTATCCACCAACAACGGAACTACGCTCATCCAGGTATTCTTTAAAGTAGGTACAGACCCGGACATTGCCGCGGTAAACGTGCAAAACAGGGTAACCACGGTACTCGATGAATTACCAGAAGAGGTAATTAAGGCCGGGGTAACTACTGAAAAAGAAGTGAACAGTATGCTGATGTATTTGAACATCTACAGCGACGATAAAACTGCAGATGAGCGCTTTATCTACAACTTCACCGACATCAACATCTTAAAAGAGTTGAAAAGAATTGAAGGTGTGGGTTTTGCGCAGATCATGGGTTTAAGGGACTATGCGATGCGTGTATGGCTAAAACCAGACCGCCTGGCTTCTTACAATATCTCATCGGATGATGTCATTGCTGCATTGAGAAGGCAAAATGTGGAAGCTGCTCCCGGACAAACGGGAATTGGTTCAGACAAATCGATCAACATGCAGCAATATGTATTGCGTTATCCTGGTAAGTTTTCGGATGCGGAAGAATATAAAAACATCCCGATCAGGGCCAATGCTGATGGTTCAATCATCCGGATTAAAGACGTTGCAGATGTAGAATTTGGTTCCTTAGATTACGAGATGGTTTCTAAAACTGACGGACGCCCTTCAGCTTCCATCATGCTGAAACAGCTACCGGGCTCTAACGCTCAGGAAGTCATCAAGAATGTCAAGGAGCGTATGGCCAGCTTACAGGCCAACTCATTCCCTCCGGGTATGAAATACACCATGGGATACGACGTATCCAGATTCCTTGACGCCTCAATATCAAGTGTATTGATTACGTTACTTGAAGCATTTATTCTGGTATTTATTGTCGTATTTATCTTCTTACAAGACTTCCGTTCTACGTTAATTCCGGCATTGGCTGTTCCGGTATGTTTAATTGGCGCCTTGTTTTTCATGCAGATGTTGGGCTTCTCCATCAACTTACTTACCCTATTTGCCCTGGTACTTGCGATCGGTATTGTGGTAGATAATGCCATTGTAGTAGTCGAAGCCGTCTACTCAAAAATGGAAGAAGAACACCTGGAACCGATGGAAGCAACAATCGCTGCCATGAAAGAAGTTGGTAAACCGGTTGTGGCCATTACCCTGGTGATGTCAGCGGTGTTTATCCCGGTGGCTTTCCTATCTGGTCCGGTGGGTATTTTCTATCGCCAGTTCTCATTAACCTTAGCTTCGGCAATTATCATTTCTGGAATTAATGCTTTAACCTTAACACCGGCGCTATGTGCCATCATTCTGCGTTCTCCGCACAATAAACCAGAAGCAAAAGGCTGGATGTCCAGGTTCTTTGCTGGCTTCAACAGGGCTTACAACGGCATGGCAGGTGGCTACAAAGGCTTATTAACGAGAATTGCAGGCCGTAGAATCTTAACTTTCGGGCTACTGGTCGCTTTCTTTATCACCACCTGGGGCATGAGCAGCATCCTACCTTCCGGCTTTATCCCTACAGAAGATCAGGGGATGATTTACGTAAACGTGACTACGCCTCCTGGTGCTACGGTAGACCGAACAGAAAGCGTACTGAATGAAATTGATGCGATCAGCAGAAAAATGCAGGCCGTAGAAACGGTTTCTACCCTTGCCGGTTATAGTTTAGTGAACGAGGTATCTGGTGCCTCTTATGGTATGGGGATGATCAATCTTGTGGCCTGGAAAGACCGCGAAGAGTCTGTAACTGACATGATCGAAAACCTTAAGAAAGCCACTTCACACATCATGGACGCGGATATTGAGTTCTTCCCTCCGCCTACCGTACCTGGTTTTGGTAACTCTTCAGGCTTTGAATTGCGTCTTTTAGATAAAACGGGTGCAGACGACCTGAACAAAACTTCTGAAGTGATGAAGAAGTTTATTGAAGATTTAAAGGCAACCCCTGAAATCGGCAATGTGTTTACCACATTCGACGTCAGTTTTCCGCAATACCTGATCAAAGTAGATCATGATTTGGCGGCAAAAAAAGGCATCAGCGTGGAGAATGCCATGAACACCTTGCAGACTTTAATGGGAAGTTATTATGCGACCAACTTCATTCGTTACGGACAAATGTATAAGGTGATGGTACAAGCTGGCCCTAATTACCGTGAAAAACCAGAGGATGTACTGAATCTTTTCATCAAAAATGATCAGGGCGAAATGATGCCTTTCTCTACGTTCATCCATATGGAGCGTGTTTATGGTCCTGAGCAAATCACCCGTTACAACATGTTCTCTTCGGCGATGTTGAACGGTGATGCAGCTGCCGGTTTCAGTAGCGGACAGGCGATTGAAGCGGTAGAAGCTGTTGCCAATAAGCTTCCGGCAGGATATGAAATCGAATGGTCTGGTATGACCCGCGAGCAGATCCTTTCCGGAAATCAGGCTTTATACATCTTTGCACTTTGTTTATTGTTTGTATACCTGATCCTTGCCGCACAATATGAGAGCTTCCTGCTCCCATTGCCAGTACTACTTTCTTTACCGGCAGGTATTTTCGGAGCCTTCCTATTCTTATGGATGTTTGGCCTGGAAAACAACATTTATGCGCAGGTAGCCTTGGTGATGCTCATCGGTTTACTTGGGAAAAATGCGATCCTGATCGTCGAATATGCCATTATAAAACAAGAACAAGGTATGAGTTTCTTAGCTGCAGCAATTGAAGGCTCTGTTGCCCGTTTGCGCCCAATTTTGATGACCTCCTTCGCATTTGCGGCAGGATTGGTTCCTTTAATGATGGCTACTGGCGCAGGTGCGCTTGGAAATCGCTCGATTGGAACGGCCGCTGTAGGTGGGATGATCATCGGTACGGTTGTGGGCGTTATTGTGATCCCAGGTTTATATGTGCTTTTCTCCTCCATGATGAAGAAAAAAACAAGTACTAGTGCTAAGGTGATTGTAGCGATTACATCGGTGATGCTGATCAGCAGCTGTTCGATGAAAAAAGACATTCCAGTTTATGAGCACCGTACTCTTCCGGAAAGTTTCCAGAAAAGTACAGATACCAATACGGTAGCCAATACCACCTGGAAAGAATTCTTTAAAGATGAGCAACTGATTGCCTTAATTGAAACTGCCCTGGCAAACAATACCGATATGAAGCAAACTTTGCATCATATTGAAATTGCTAAAGCAAATTTAAGAATGCGCAAAGGTGCAGCTTTACCTAATATAGACCTCGCAATCGAAGGAGGATTAAGAAGATACGGATTTCACACTGCCGATGGAATTGGTAATTACGACACCAATTTCTCTCCTAATCTAAAACCCGGTGAGCAGGTACCCAATCCACTACCCGACTATTTTGTAGGGATCAGAACCTCCTGGGAACTGGACCTATGGGGCAAATTGAAAAACAAAAAGCAAGCAGCAGTGAACAAGTTTATGGCTTCTTACGAGGGACAGAAACTGGTACAAACGGAACTGATCAGTAATGTATCCGCGGCCTATTTTGAATTGCTAACCCTGGATGAGGAGCTTAAGATTTTAAGCAGAAACATCCAACTTCAGCAGAATGGATTGAAACTGATTCAGGTGCAAAAAGAAGCAGGTGTGGCGACAGAATTGGGTGTGCAGCAGTTCAAAGCGGTGCTTGCCAATTCTAAAGCGAAAGAACAGGAAGTCTTGCAACAGGTTAGCCTGATGCAAAACCACCTGAACTTCCTAACCGGCAGATTCGAATCTACTATTACCCTAAAAGATAATGGATTAAATGAATTCAGCTCCAATATCACTTTAGCTTCAGGAACCCCATTACAGATGATTGCTTTGAGACCAGACATCAGGCAAGCCGGACTGGAATTGATCGCTTCGCAGAAAGAAACTAAGGCTGCATCTGCGGCATTCTTACCTGCAATTGTGTTAGCACCGCAGATCGGTTTGCAGTCTTTTGACCTGGGTAAGTTGTTCCAACCGCAAACTGCTTTGGCTTATGGCTTGATGGGTGGCTTAACCGCTCCTATTTTCAATCAGCACCGCATACGCGCGGAATACGAGAGTTACAAAGCAACTTATGGGATTGCCTTCCAGAATTATGAGAAGATCGTTCTCAAGGCTTATAACGAAGTACAGGATGCGCTGAAATCACAAGCCTTTATCAAAGCAAAGCGAGATTTCATCTCTGAAGAAGTGAAAGCTTTAAATGCTTCGGTAAAAGCGGCTAACGCATTGTTCCTGGCAGGAAGAGTGACCTACCTGGACATCATTACTACACAGAGAAATGTTTTGGATGCGGAACTTAATGAGGTTCAAGCTAAGAAACAACAGGTGTTGAACCAGATTTCTATTTACAAAGCCTTAGGTGGCGGTTGGAAATAGATCAATTATTAATATTCAAAAAAGCGGTTATGATTATAAATCATAACCGCTTTTTTGGTTAATTATTCCGGGACCAACTCCTCTATAAACTCCTCGTCAACCCGCAGTAGCACCAGGATTTCCCTTGCTCTCGTTTTATTTTGAGCTGCTGTCTCGGTGAATTCATCCAGTAGTCCACTTATTTCCAGTCTTTGATTGATAGTCATCTTTTCCAAACCCTTTATCGCATTGATCCTATCTATTTCACGATTTCTTTCAGGATCAGTTGAATGTTGTATTACAAGTTCCTTCCTCAGGTCCAATAAAACGACAATCATCAACACTGCAAAAAGGTTTATCTTGAAAAAATAATACAGATTAGTGTTGAAATATAATTGAAAATTCGAAGCTATATTAAAATTCGCTTTAAATGAAAATTCTTCCATGCCTATAAGTATGGCTATTCCTGAAAAATAACAGAAACTATAACCAAACAAACTCCATTGGAAAAGTTGTAATCCATGATTGACTAAGGAATAAATTACCCCGCTCTTCGGATCTTGCCCAAAAGACAGTTTATAACCTGCAAAAATTGAAAAGATAAACAAGCTAAATCCAAATAAAAAGATAAGTAATAGCGGCCCATTAATTTCAGGTGTTTTCAACGCATAAAAGGTCATTAAACAGATTCCCATAATCCCACCGATTATTTGTATCCAACTAATCAGCTTCAGGGTCAGCCTTGTGTTCTTGATTCTTAATTTCATTTGAGCGCGTTACATGAATTCAACTTGTAGAACAAACATATCAAAATGAGTCAACATTTTCATTTAGAATTACTTATTTCTTAACCCGCATTTCATCGCGCAACTGTTGTTCCTTTTCCCCATTCCAGTAGCCACAATCCAACTGTAAAAACACAGAAGTGTAAGGGATCACTTCATTGGTTTTGATCACCAGCACCTTGAATAACTTCGATTCTGCATCCAATTTTTTGAACACCTCATTATGTAGCAGTCTTCTTTTTCTCCTGAAATTTCCCCCTACTAGGCGTATCTTGACTTTAACCATAAATACTATTTCTGTGCTCATGAGTCCATTCATGAAATGTCAACGAAATTGGTGCGAACTCAATTCCTGTGATATTGCTAACTTCAATTGCTTTTTTAACTTTTTCAGAGACATAGTATCCAACACCGCCATCAACATGACTTAACACAAAAACATCATTAGGTATATCATCTAAAAGACTTACTCTGGAAATAAACGTCATTCCACGATCTACGATATCTAAGGTTTCCAAGAAAACATTAAATTCATTTAAGCTGGTAACCGGAACTTCCTCTAGAAAAGTCCCACCCTCTAGTTTCCTCTTTCTTGTAACCACTGTAGAATTCTGAAAATCTACAAACTCAAAATTAGTTACCAAAGGGTTCATGAGCCAATATTCATATATCAAATTTTTAGTGATAACATCGCAGTCAAAAAACTGAAAATGTTCATGATCAAAAAGCTCCCATAAGTCCTTTAATGATTTACTGACCAATAACCTTCGTTCAAACCCAGGAGAGCATGCAGTCAAAAGATCTGTCAATTTAGCCTTCTTATGCAGGATTCCTCGTGGCATTTTTGGCCTAAAATCTGCTTTAACAAATTCGATGTTTCCTACAAAAGTCGGATCCGTATCCCAGTCTGCTGGAAGTTCGGCATGTTCAATCTGGGAGGAATGCCCAATAATTTTCATATCGAGGCTGGATTCAATTCTATAATACATCAAAATATCAATTGGTTAGCATTTACATTAAGACAATTATTCAATGTATTTCCAATATCCATAATTATATTAAGAATTTGATAGCACGTTTTGTTTCAGGTACTCAGAAAGCAATAGTTTAGGGGAAATCTTCAGAACAAGAATACTAATTAGGAAATTAACACATCGTTATTTTAATTGTCTCCGCTGACTTCAGCTGATTCATAAAATCTTTAGGTTGATGTAATTGGTGACTAAAGAAAACCCCTTTCTTTTGACCTGTTTTTAACACCGACTCAATATGTAATACCGTACTGAAGGCCGTTAGGTGCGCTTGCCCTAAGGTATCCTGAATAGCGACCGTCTTACTCTCCTTTCCATTATCTACCAACACCTCAAAGACAGTTTGATCACCTTTCCCATTTGCGCTAAAAATCAACCTTCTCATCGATAAGGAAAGCACATCGAACAACTTAATGCTTTGAAAGGCGCCCAATAACCAGGTGACAAACTTGGAGTTGTACGTCATTTTCACCTGTACTGTAGGGATTCCTTCCGCTTTATGGAGTATATATAAATCTGGTGTATCAAAATTATAAGACTGTCTCTTCCCTATTCCAAAAGAATACGAGTAGTTTTCTGAATCCAGGAAATGCTTGAGCCATACCAACTTGTTCTTCACATATCCTTTAAAGGGATTTGCTACATGCGCTGCCATAAAATGTGCGGAGCTAACGCCTGCCTGGTCATTTACGGAATAGTAAACAAATAGTTTCACCTCCTGAATGCTTTCTCTTTGAGGCTCTAGAAGAAACACCAAACTACTCACCAAACCACCCATCCAACCAGAGCTGAATACAATCTGGCTATTGATGGACTTATCTTCAGTAAACATCAAGGCCTTTTCAAGATCCGGGGTAGGTTTTGTGATGTCAATATAATCGAGACTATTTTCAATGCAATAGTTCAGCATATGGTTCGAATTGTCATTGGCACACAACACAATCAATTGGATGTTATGCTCAGCAATAGCAGAAAAACTCGCCGGATTGTTCACATCGATATGCAGTCCGTTGGTCAATCCAGGGCTCAAATTGCGACTCCCTACGAAGATTTCAACTGCTGGATTTCTTGCTTTTAACAGCTTAACGAGCTTATTCCCAACCAATCCTTTTCCGCCTACTACGAGTATCCTGTTTTTTAATCTTTGCATCTTAATATGATAAATTTAGATGGCAAAGTTGTTTCAAAAAACCAGGCCTACATCGGACAAATGTCCATAAATAAAGAAGCTAGTCCCACTTTACATTCAAATCATGCTTTTGAGCGTAAGCTTTTCCTTTATCAAGCAACAAAGCAAGCTTCTCTTCAAAATGCGGAACATATTTCTTTTCAATATTTTGAATGATCAGTTCTTTTTGATCCTCAGGTCCTTTCTCATCACAAAGTTTTGCGTAAGCGGTGTATTCATTTTTATAAACAGGGATCACATATTCGAAAATACTTAAAGACAATGCTTTAATTTCTCTGGTGTCGTCGTTCTCTGGAAGCTCCATTACATCTTTCACCACTTTTTCCATGTAAAGGATCTTGTTATTGATCGCGTTCTGAGCCTCATCCCCTTTTTTCTTAGTAGAAGGTCTATCGGCGAATTCCAATGTTTCCAATTGAATATGTTTTGCCAATCTATCGGTTCCAAAATCATTGACGAAATTGGTATTTAGCACTGCAACACCAAAAAACTTATCCGGTGAAGTATTCAAATTACAAGAAAAAAACACAGTGGTTGCGGCTATAATGGCTAGTTTAGGAAGAGATTTCAGGGAGAAATGGTTCATTAAATTCAATTAAACGGTAATAATTTGATTATACATTATTATTGCAAAGACTAAGCCATTGTGAATCATAATCTGGGATTAAAATCTATTCCGCTCATTATCTGGCTGCTTAAAATCAAACCGCTTTCTTTGGGCTTTTAAAAATTCTGAAATACTAGCCATTCAATATGCTTATCTTTAGTATAAGCTGCATCACGCTAATCAAATGAAAACCATGAGCAAAACAAAGCTTTACCTGACCTGGTTATTTGGCATATTTATGCTGGCTGCCGGAATCAATCACTTGGTAAAACCGGCCTTTTACAATCCATTTATTCCAGCCTGGATGCCCAGCCTAGCGGTTAATTATATTGTAGGATTATTGGAAGCATCTATTGGCCTCGGCTTACTCCTGCCAAAATTTAGAAGAGCTGCGGCAATTGCCAATTTGATATTGATGTTGTTTTTCCTCCCTTTTCACCTTGCTGATGTTTTTAAATCACATCCGGCAATAGGTTCTCATTTATTGGCTTACATCAGGCTACCCATTCAATTTCTTTTGATTTATTGGGCTTGGGTAATCACCCCAAAAACAAATTAGCTGGACAAATGACAACTTTAATGTTCATTTTTGCGTTACCTTAAAAAACACCCGAATGAATAAAAAAATATACCTTTCCTGTCTGATCCTACTTTCAGTTTCTTTCTATAGTATGGCGCAGAAAAAACAATTAAGAGATCAGATAAAGCAAGTTCTTGCGCATAAAAAAGCCGATGTAGGTGTATCAGTCTATGGCATAGAAAGTAAGGATACCCTTAGTTTTAATGGAGACAAGCATTATCCCATGCAGAGTGTTTTCAAGTTCCACATCGCTATGGCGGTTTTAAATCAAGTAGATAAAGGCAGATTTAGTCTTTCTCAGAAAATCCACATCAAGAAAAGTGATTTATTACCTAATACCTGGAGTCCTATTCGCGAGGCACATCCCAATGGCGAGGTGGACTTACCGCTTTCCGAAATCATCAAATATACCGTTGCACTTAGCGACAATAACGGTTGTGATATCCTAATGAGACTACTTGGAGGCCCAAAACCCATCAATGATTACATCCATAGTTTAGGAGTTAAAGATGTGTCTATTAAAGCCAATGAGGAAGAAATGCATAAAGAATGGAATGTGCAATTCTCCAACTGGAGTACTCCGAAAGCCATTACCGATCTTTTAGTGAAATTCTATACGAAAAACCTGTTGTCGAAAGACAGTTTCAATTTCTTATGGACCACCATGGTAGAAACAACTACAGGTGTGAACAGACTGAAAGGACAACTTCCAAAAGGAACCATTGTTGGCCATAAAACAGGCACTTCAGATACTAATAAACAAGGTATTACAGCAGCGATCAATGACATGGGCATTGTACGCCTACCTAATGGGAAACACTATGCGATTGCTGTCTTTGTGTGTAATACCAAGGAGAATGAAGCAACCAATGACAAGATCATTTCAGACATATCCAAACTAGTTTGGGATTACTTCTACAAGAAATCTAAATAAGCTCAGTAAACAAAAAGAGGATTAAACCGGCGTTAAAATGCCGGTTTAATCCTCTTTTTATATCAAAGCAATTGCTTTATTTTACATCACAAAACGACGTGTTGGTTTAAATGCTCTCATCAACAACACCAATAAAGCACTGATGCCAAAGGTGAAACAAGCAATACCTAAGATTTTAATTAGAACAGGAAGTGGTCCGGCAATCTTCTCGATCACATCATAACTCACTTCTACAAATACAAAATGACAAAGGTAGATTCCAAACGTTAGAGAAGCCAGTTTCGACAATCCTGCAGTAGAGGCGATATTCATTTTCTGAACGATCACGAACACAGGGAAAGTCATCATGAAGACATTGATACCGGCAAAATACCATACGATTTCCAGGTTGGCATAGTTTCCAGGGAAGTGTTTCTGAGTCTCAATAAATCCAAATGAGGTGATGAAATATCCGACTAAAAACATTGGAATAGTGATGCTCAACATTTTGTTCCAGCTCCAATCCAATGGGTATTTCACTAAATAATAGGCCAATACTAAATAACCAGTGAATCCAGAAATGTAATAAAATGTACCATAATCATTCCAGTCGCACACACCAAAAAGTCCCATATTGCCATAGTTACCTTTGTAACCCAATACTGGCGCTAACATTTTGATATAAGGCAATACCAGCGCAATTCCCCAAACGCACAAGAAGATCTCGATATCCTTTTTGGTTGCTTGCTTTAACCAGCCA
The DNA here is from genome assembly GCF_014172405.1 of Pedobacter gandavensis. Taxonomy (GTDB): domain Bacteria; phylum Bacteroidota; class Bacteroidia; order Sphingobacteriales; family Sphingobacteriaceae; genus Pedobacter; species Pedobacter gandavensis. The sequence goes on from NZ_WNXC01000001.1 coordinate 944,425, forward strand.
CTAAAAACCGGCATAATCAGGTAAAGTCCAACCAGCATGTACATATACCACAATGGAATGGTTGCAAAGCTGAAATTGAAAATAAACAGATACAGATTACCTAGAGTTGCATCATAAGTATGATTCGCCAAAGTTAATGCTGGATTTTGAGTGCCAGGGTTAATATGATTCAAGTAAACATAGAATAATATGGGTAAGGCAAGTGACCAGAATACCAGTGGAATAAGAATCCTGACAATTCGTTTCTTGTAGAAATCCGCCATACTCATATTGATCGGCAACAATAACACACCCGACATCATCACGAATAAGGGCACACAAGACCGAACAAAACTTCCGGTAAATACTCCGGTAAGAAAAGCACCCCGATTGGAATCGAATTGTGAGACAAAAGGGTCACAACTGTGGGATACCACCACTAAAAAACAAGCAATAACGCGTAATAGATTCACCCATCCCATCTCTCCCTGCACTTTTTTTTCCATATTATATATTTGATTAAATTTCTAAAAATAGGTCCATCACAAAAAAGACGCTATTTCCCCTGTACAAAATCGTATAAAATGGCAAATGTGGTGTCGGCTAGTTTGTATGTTACCGCAAAGTAGGTAAAACATCTATAAAAAATGAACAATAACGAAATTATATAATCAAATAAACTAATCGATGTTCATGAACTAAGAGGACTCAAATGACGTACCTTTATGAAGAATTAAGATTTGTATTTAACCTATGACGTATGGATTTCAAGCCTTACTTACAAGAAATCGGGCTTAGAGAAGGGAGTATCAAATCCTTTGATCATTACCCATTTAATATTCCCGCAATAAAAAATATGCCTACGATTAAATTCCACGCAGATGTGACGTTTATTGTTGGCGAAAATGGCTCCGGGAAATCTACATTTATCGAATCTTTAGCACAATATCTGGGAATTTCAAGAGCAGGAGGCTCCAACCAAAGCCAGGTGGAAGAAAGACCTGATTTATCACTTTCCGATCACTTTAAAGGAACAAGGGGCCATCGTAGACCTTCGGATTATTTCTTTTTGCGTGCAGAAAGCCTATTCAATGTTGCGACTTATCTAGATGAGACTTACTTGGACCGCGAGAAATTAGCTGAGAATTATGGGGTCAATTCCCTGCACGAATGCTCCCACGGAGAATCATTTTTGGCTATAATGGCAAATAGATTAGGAGGTAACGGCTTGTACCTTTTTGACGAGCCTGAAGCGGCACTTTCTCCAACTAGACAGTTAACAGCTTTGAGTCTTATCGATAATCTCGTAAATATGAATTCACAATTTATCATTGCTACACATTCTCCCATCCTATTGTCCTATCCGAATGCAAAAATTTATCAATTCGATGAAATAGGAATAAGCGAAGTTAGTTATGAAGACACAGAGCAATTCAGAGTGACCAAATCTTTCCTAAATAACTACAAATCAATGATCCACAACCTACTAAGGAAATAAAAACCATTTAGCGAACCAATGGTTATACTTAAAATCTTACTATCATGAAAAATAAACTAATATTGGTTGCGTTAGGAGCGGGATTTCTAATGGCCTGCGGCTCTCCGGAACAACATGCGAAAAAAGAAGCAGATACGAATGCCGCCAACTATACAGATTCATCAGGTATGGATACAACAGGTATTAAAAATAGTATTGCAGATACAACTGATGCCGCAGAACGAGCAGCCGAACCAGATCCAGGAACTCCATAAGTATATTGGTTAATAATCGTAGCATCCTTCACTCCGTTCAATTTGAAGTCGCAAAATGCGACATCAAGTCTACAAACTCATCTTTAGTCAGTTCCCCCTTACCCTCTTCGCTTAAAGCCAATCTCTGTTTTGGGCTGATCCTCCTTTTCAAGGAATATACTGAGGTGAATAAAAGTTAAATCTTCTAATCATGCTTCATCAAATACTTTTCAACCTGTTCGTTAAAGCTGAAAGGCATATACCGTATCCCTCCACTTCCGCCCTTTGAGGTGACAAGAGTTAAAACTCCCCCTTAATGACCTTTAATAATGCCGCCATTAAAGCCAGTAGATCCTGCAAATTAAATGATCAATAATAAAAGTAGTGTAATTACAGTTTTATCGTTATCGGTTCTTCTTTTCCATTATGACAGCTTACACAAGATATATTCGTTAATTTCCCTTCTTTGTTTTTTTCGTGGAAATACTTCTTATTAATCTTGTTAGTCATGCGTATCATATTCCTTGCAATCTCTTTTTTAGGATTTTCATCACTGGCAAAGTCAAGCTTTTTAGGATCGTCCTTACGCGGAGCATGACAAAAATTACATTTTACGCCTAATGCAAGTTTAAATCCGTCCATAACTTTATCGAGATCATCATGACTGATGTTTTTAGGAAGTACTTTTAGGTTTTTTGCTTTGGGTTCCTCTTGTTGCATAAAAGCACTTAACATCACAACCGCACCTAATAACAGAGAAAAAGTAATTATTTTTCTATATCGCATAGCAAATAATTTAGTTCATAACCAAGATAACCAGATTAGATTAATATGACAAACCTATTATTTATCGGGAATTAATCTCAACAACCAGCTTTAAACCAACGCCTTACCAGTATACTTTACCCAATATCCCCGGAAGTATGGTATTACTTTTACCATTTAATGTTCCTATTAAAACAAACTTACAATTTTCATTTAATTTGCTTTTTTCAGATTCATCATTATAATCATCTAAAAAAAGACCACCATTTACATGTACTTCTTTATTAGTTCCATTTTCAAAATCTCCCTCCTTAAAACGGGGAGATAGAATTAGAATATCCCCACTTACTCCATCAAAATTCAGCTTATAGTTAGCCTTAAAAATCAGAAGAGAACAATTAATAATTGACAATATAATTCCCCGAATAATATTCTTTCCATCAGGACTTTCAAAATCCCAAGGTTCTGCTATAATGACAGTATATGTTTTTTGGTAAAAATCCATCAAATTTATCTTATCGGTTGCCAATTAATTAATTTTCAAAAGTAGAATTTAGCTGCGAATTTCTAGAAACAAATCTGTAGGTATTTTGAAGCCTAAAGCTTTGTGTGGCCTATGATTATTGTAATCATACATCCATTCTTCGGCCTTTAAAAATTCTTTTTATCGTCCGCGCTAAGCATGGTCGAGAATTCTACTTTTGAAGGTTAGTTTTTGGCTAAGCTTACACTTTGCGACCGTTGACCAAATGAAACCATTACGATAGCCAATTGTTTTTACTAAAATCTAGATTCGCTCCGAATTGTTTACTTAAATCCACAATCTTATGAAAACGATTAAAATGATTTCAATGTCTTTGCTTTTGGGATTATTTCTGACCCTAAGTGCAAATGTGCGTGCACAAGACCCCATTAAAGTGGCTCCAAATGCATATAAAAAAGTAATCCTGGAAAATGATAAGGTACGTGTAATGCAGGTTGAAATAGCGCCTATGGATTCTGTGCCTTGGCATAGCCATCCAGATCATATAGTTTATGCCTTAACAGATGGAAAGCTGGAGATTACCGACAAAGGAAAAGCACCAGTTGTTGCGGAATTTAAAGCAGGAGATGCGATGTATATGGTGGCCACAACACACATGGCTAAAAACATGGGCGATGCTACTGTTAAACTGATTGTAACAGAACTAAAAACCATCAAAACTAAGAATTGATGTTACCCGCTTTTTAAAGTACAAGAAAGTCTTATTTGTTAAGGCTTTCTTTACCTGGAACATACCATCCATGGCTTGTAAGAACGATGTAAACAACCGTCAAGGTATCATAATTATGATACAATCCTATGAATTAAGTTATTTTTATAATGAATTAAAACGAGCGAGCTTTGCCCCGTACAATTCAAAAAAGATCTGAAACATCAAATCATTGATGTTCTGATCGCTATAAAAATATCAAAATGGAATACACAAAATCAGGCTTAGCTGGTAGAGCCATAAAGACTAAAAACTTATTAAAAACAGCTACAATAGCGGGATTATTATTAACAAATGGAATCCAGTTGCAGGCCCAAACCCAAAACACGAACACACCTATGGATTGGTTTCCATCCGCTTATGGTGCAAAAGACGAAATCGGTACGGCCAATTTACTAAGTCCAGAATTAGTTCTGCAAGCAGTGAAACTTGTGAAAACAGGAAAAACATATCCTCTGGCGGTTCCTGTAGATAAAAACTTACCAGCATTTCGCCACCGCAGTTTCAATCTATACAACATTCAGCCAGGAGAGCAAGCCGGAAAAACTATGGGTCCCAATAAGTTCAGCTTCAATGACGAACTTGTAAATGGATGGACAGGTGTAGGTACGCAGCTAAATGGTATCGGACATATCGGTATCGACAATGTTTATTACAATGGTAACAAAGCGACCGACTTTGTAACTGTTGAGGGCGTAAATAAGTTGGGCATAGAAAAAGTACCTCCTATAGTTACCCGTGGTCTGGTATTAGACATGACCGAACATTATGGCAAACCCATCGTACCCGGTGGTACAGAGTTTACAATTGCCGATATCAAAGCAGTACTTAAGAAACAAGGCTTAGCAATTCGCAAAGGTGATGTCGTGTTGTTTAACACAGGCTGGCTGGAACTCATCGGAAAAGACAACAAACAGTTCCTGGAAACAGAACCAGGGATTGGCATGGAAGCTGCAAAATGGCTTGCTGATCAAAGTATTGTTGCATTTGGAGGAGACACTTGGGCTTCCGAGGTATATCCAAATCCTAAAAGTGACGAGGAATTCCCTATCAATCAGTACATGCTTGCTAAACGCGGGATATATAATTTAGAATTGATAGACAGTCGGGCCTTAGTGCAAGACAAGGTTTGGGAATTCCTTTTCGTCCTCGGTCAACCGCTATATAAAGGCTCTACACAAGTCAACATTAATCCAGTGGCCATCCATTAATTCTCTAACATAAAGAAAATCCCATTATTATTCAGCGCTATGCTGTTATTTACGAATTCAGACGCGCAAGAAAAAACAATGCCGGAACAACCTTTAAATGCTAATGTACTTCAATTAGATCTCTCAAAATAAGAAATCTAATACCATTAATATAAGCCTCCTAAGAAACCTGTTTCATGGGAGGCTTTGTAACCTCTCATAACCCCTTAATATCGCTCTTATCTCAGCCTAATCTCTTTCTTTTTTCTTTGTAATAAAGAATAAAGGAACATGACAAGACATAGAAAGCGTATTACTCTGGCAGTTATTTTAAGCATTTCATTTTCAGCAAATGCACAACAAACCAAGCCAGACAGTTTAAAAAATCTGAGCTTAGACGAGATCTCCATCTTCTCCAAGTATTTTAAGCGATACAAATCTTCCCAATTGTCTGAAATGTTGCGCTTACCAACACCCCTACTGAAATTACCTCAAAATATTCAGATCCTAAGTGCTGAAATCCTCAGAGATCAAGGTGTTTACAATCTAAATGAAAGCGTGACCCGCAATGTTAGCGGAACACTGCGCGAAGAGCTCCACAATGGAATATCACCGGATATTTATTCCCGTGGAGGATACATTAGTCCACAGCGAAATGGTGTAGATCTACGTCCACTAGGCAAGGGCCCTTTAGCTGACGATGTCTCTATCATTGAAAGTGTAGAGTTTCTAAAAGGCCCAAGTAATTTTATGCATGCGATGAGTGACCCTTCCGGTTCTTACAACATCGTCACAAAAAAGCCAACCGGACAAACTAAAAAGACAGCGGATTTGCTATTCGGTAGCTTTAATATGCTTCGTGCTGCCATAGATCTGGATGGCCAGTTAGACAAGGGCAATAAGCTTCAATACAGGCTTAATGTCATGGGAATGGGCGCCAATGGTTTTTTAAAGCACGATAAGAGCAGTAAATTTCTCTTTGCTCCTGCTTTAAAGTACAAGTTTAACGACAATACCTCTTTAACAGGGGAATACATTTTTCAACACCTGAATTACAAAATGCTAAGTGAAGCACAGGTCTCTCCATATGGCTATGGCACGCTGCCAGGAGATTTTACGCTGACAGATCCTGCTACCAGACCTTTCATCGGAAAAGACCACAATGCCTTCCTTACTTTCCAGCACAAGTTTAAGAAAGACTGGCAGGTAACCGCTAAAGTTTCCTATGTGAACAGTGCTTATGATGGTACGTTATTCTGGGTAAATGGCGTTAATCCTACAGATAAGGATATTTTGGATAGAAATCTGGTTTACGATTCCAACAAATACACCGTTTTTTCTACGCAAGCTTACCTGAATGGTGCCTTCAAGACCGGAAATATCGGTCACCATTTTATTGCAGGAATTGATGTAAATAGAAAATCATCGCGAAGCTGGGATACCTGGGGAACTGCAAGCACCATTTACCCACTCAGCATTTCCAACCCGATCTATTCCGAAGTGATCCTAAACAATGGCATTGGGGGTAGTTTTGAATCAGAGAACAATGCCTTTACTTCGGCCAACAAAATCCACAGAACACTCAATTACACTTCGCTTTATGCCATGGATGAGGTATCGCTGTTAGATGAAAAACTACGCGTATCCATGGGTTTACGTTTAACGGCATCTGATGGCCTGACAAACGATTATGGACAAGAAAGTCAATCCAAAGACTGGGCACTTACCCCACGATTGGGGATAAACTATTCCCTGAACAACAACTCTTCCCTGTACTTTTTGTACGATCAGACCTTTCTTCCACAAGCCGGAACCTCCGTTGAAGGGAAAACACTAAAGCCCTTAAAAGGAACCAGCTATGAAGTTGGAATGAAGAAAGATTGGGCAAATGGCGGTTGGAATACCACCTTATCGCTCTATAATATCTATAGAAACAGATTGATCACGCCAGATCCAACCTCAAACTTATTGTATCAAACCGGAGAAAGCCAGTCGAGGGGAATAGAATTCGATTTAAAAGGCAGAATCGCCAAGGGTACAAATGTAATTTTCAATTATGCCTTTACAGATTCAAAAATTATCAAAGATGATTTATACCCTGCAAATATCGGTATGGCTACACCTAATCGGGTGAAACATATCCAAAATACATGGATCAACTACTTGTTACCTATAGAAAAAGTGGAAGGGTTTACCGTTTCCCTTGGCTACCAGTTATTGATGGGAAGAACGGAGCGCATCCCAACTACTACCCCTGATAAATTGGATGATATCTTCAGACTTGATGCTGGCTTAGGTTGGAGCAACGCAAAATACAACATCAACTTCCTGGTTAACAATGTCCTGAATTCAAAAATCTACTCCACAGCCTGGAGAAATAAAACCGGAGATATGTACTACTGGGTACAACAGGCACCTATCAATGCCAGACTCTCCTTTCGTGTGAATCTTTAAATAAAATGACAATGAACAAAATTATCGCAATATTAGGCATCGCAGGGACGATGCTCCTCTTCGGCTGTGCAAATGGCACCAAGGAGAATCCTGAAAAAAAGAAATCGATTAGGGTAATGGATGCTGTAGGACATACCATTGAGCTCGACAAGCCCGTGGAGAGAATCGTAGTGCTGTATGAGCCTGCCTTAGATGCGCTTTACATGTTAAATGCAGAAAAAAGCATCGTAGGTATTTTTAACAACATCTACACCAGTGACGAGCTATTCCCTTTTTACGCTAAACTAGATGATCGGATTCAGCAAAAAAAACTAGCCGTTCCCGGTAGTAATGGCGATGGCAATATCGAGAGTATCATGATGCTCAATCCTGATCTGGTGATCCTGCAATCTGCCCAACAAGAACTCGCGCAAGCTTTAAGATCTGTTGGTGTAAAGGTGTATACCACTAAAGTAGAACAGTATCAGGAGGTATTTCAAACGATGAATGACCTGGCGATCTTAACAGGGACCAAGGAAAGAGCCGAGGAATTAGTTTCCTATGTGAAAGCTGAATTAGCCCGTATGAAAGACAGGTCTGCTACCATTCAGACTAAGAAAAAGGCTTATTTCTCCTGGGCACATGGCCGCATCTTTGCCACTGCAGGGCGAAATAGCATGATGAACTTCTGCCTTGAAGCAGCTGGTGTAGAAAACGCATGTACGTTTGAATTAGATCAACCCAATATCAATCCGGAGACTTTGGTTGGTTGGAATCCAGACATCATCATTATGTGGAATGACAGTCCTGAGGAATTTTACAAGAGAACAGAACTGGGGGAAGTAGCAGCGATTAAAAACAAGCAAATCTATAACCTGTTGCCGATGTTCTTCTACAACCCACATACGCTAAAGTCGCTGAGTGCAGCCGTCAGCATTCACAATTGGGCCTATCCAAATCCGGATGTTGATGTGAAGCAGCAAGTAGAAAAAATCATCCTAAAGCTATACGGAGAGAAGGCCAAAGCAATTATTCCACTCATTTAAATACATAAAACCCGCTTGATTTAAATCAAGCGGGTTGCTTTTTTCCGGGACTTACTCTTTTTTCCCCACCAGATGATAAATCCGGTTATCGGCAGCGAAGCACAAATCAGACTGACGATAAAAAACAGGATTTTAGTCGGTAATTCTCCGATCGTACCCACGTGAATGCCATAATTTACCCTTCGGATCAGATCTGCAACATTTTCATCCAGCAGCTTCTTATTGGAAGCTGGTAATACTTTCAAAGTATGTTGATCCAGATAGAGGTCGCGCCAGGTTCCACTAAACATATCGGTACAGACATAAATCGCTTCTGAGGCTTTTTCCGGGAAGCTCACAATGATATCTTTGGGATTGTGTTCCGCGAGTTCATGAATGCCCTTAGACCAAGCCTTATCCACCTGCACGAGCATTTTAGTCTGAGGATTCTGGAGCGTATCAGAAAGTGCTTCAACTCTAGGCTTATCTGTGCCTCCGGTCACCCAGAACACCCCTTTATTGAACCATTGGAAGCTCATCATCAAACCTGTAAAGGCCAACAGCATGGCAATAATCATGGAATAGAAGCCCAGTACATTGTGTAAATCATAGTTTAGGCGTTTAAACTTAGCCTTCCATTTGATTTTAAAACTCTGATCCCGACTTCTCTTATTCCATCTTTTTGGCCACCATAAGATGAGGCCACTAATCAGCAAGAAGAAAAAGATGAAGGTACCCCAACCTACAATTTGCTCCCCGATGGATTTGGGCAACCAAAGGTAAAAATGACCTTCTTCCACGATATGAAAGAAGTCTTCATGGTCTACCATGGCCACTATTTTGGCGGTATAGGGATCTACAAAAATGGTAGAATCCGAGTTTACGGTTACATGGGCGGTATGCGCTTCTCCATGATACCAGACGGAGGCTACTTTCTTATCAGGCAAAGCAGTAGACACCGCTTCATAAAGTTTTGATGGAGGTAATAAAGGTCTGCCTTCTGAGGCTGCATGCAACCATGGTGAAGAAATGCTTCTGATTTCCTGTTCAAAAACAAGGATACAACCGGTGATGCCCAGAATCACAACTACGATCCCGGAAGCAATTCCGAACCATAGGTGAATCCAGGCATTTATCTTTTTAAAAGTCATTTAAGGTCTGTAGAATGGTGTGTTATTTCAGTTTCTCAATGCGTAAGATATAGTCGATACCGCCTATAAACTCCACTCCTTTTGTCAATTGATCTGTTGCAGGGTTGTATTGCCAGATGTAATCTCTGTCGGCAGCATTTACAGCGATAAAGGCCTTCCCATCTTCTACAATGACTGCATTGACCATCCGCTCCCCTTTATCCGCAGGAAGGTCTAGTTTCTTAATCATCGTGCCGGATTTAACGTCAATTAGTCGGTAATAATGATCGGCATCAATACTTTCGCCATTCAGTCTGGAACGGACAATGGCCTTTCCGCTTCCGATGTACCACATGGCTGGTGCTTTTTCCTGATCCGCAGATGCAGAATAATTGAAGAAATAGCCCGGGTCGATCTCTGTGGACCCGCTTTTAATGCGGAACATGGCAGATGGAGCTTGGTAATCATAACCAGATACCGGGTCACTGATGAAATACAAGTCGTTATTTTCATCTACAAAGGAAGATGGTGCATAGACATTTAGACTGCCCAATCCAGTGGTACGGTGCTCTTCCAGGCTTTTTTCCACAGCCATCGTATGGTAATCAATTACGGCGACATATGATTTCGGATAAACCGGCATGTTCGGAAACAAACTCCAGTCGCTCGAAGCAAATCCATATCCAAGAAACAGCTTACTGTCTCTGTATTGCGCAAATCCGAAACTATATTGTTGAAATCCCTTAGGGATGGCGTTAAGGTTCAGTTTACCCGTTTTAACCGTCATCACATCCACTTTAACCACTGCGTAACGCGCCTCACCATTCCCTTCTCCAAAAATAACCAGGGTATTGTTATCGGCCCAGGCATAAGAACTCCAGCTGAGGTAAGCGAAAGGAATCTCTTTATCAATGATTAAAGCACCGTTCTCGACATGGTATTTACCGAAACGTCCGCTGGTAGAATTCATATGGTAATAGAAGCCGTCCCTTTGAACCACATCCTGCGCGTAAACCTTACCGGTCATCTCTGCTCCGTTTCCCTTCAGACTGATTGTTCCACTAGTTAAGGAAGGAATGCTGGAAATATAATAGGCTGTATTTGGCCAGCTACCCACACAAAGAACTGCCGCATATTTGGTGCCTTGTTCTACATTTCCGATGTTTCTCTTTTCGCATCCAATGATGCTGAGCATCAACATGACGAACAGAAATAGCTTTGTCGAATATTTAAATAATGTATTCATATACATGGTGGTAATATTTTGATAATCTGATTTTTAATATAATTACTACTGAATAAAGTATCTGAATTTCACAGAGAAAGATCTGCCCGGTTTTTGAAGTTTGAAATTATCATATGCCAGGTGATCCGTTAAGTTTCTACATTCTGCGGAGATGTTATATTTTCCTTTTTGCAGGGAGTAACTCAGGGAAGCATTGTGAATAAACTGGGTTGGGATATCGGATTTTCCGTTTGGATTTCCTTTACTTTCCCAGGTCAGGTAGAACCAGTTTACGTATTGTGTGAACCAGTTGAATTGTAATCGGGTATCCTTTCCTAATAAGTTATCTTGTCCGATGGTAAAGTCTGCATTACCAAATAACCAAGGTTGATTGGGGATTTTGTTCAGGTACGTTCCTTCTACATTATAGGATTCAGTCTGCCCGTTTTTGGTCGTATTTACCGCACTTTGATAAGTCAGGTTCAGTGATAATGACAACAATTGAGCATAGCTGTATCTGGCTTCCGATTCAAAACCGGTGATGCGTACACTGCTTTGGTTTTCATTTTTCAGCAACTTGGAACGTACATCAGGCACAGGAAAGATGAAATCTTTGGCATTGCGGTAAAAACCAGAAGCCTCAAAGAAGAAAGCACTTTTATTGATCTGGAAACTGTAATAGGCACCCAGGTTTAGATTGTGACTACTTTCCGGTTTCAAATCTGGATTTCCCTGCAGGTTTAATCCATCGCCAAATAGCTCTTCTGCTTCCTGAAGCCTATAGCTATGCTCATAAGAAGCTTTTACACCTAGCCCTTCTGTGATTTTATACCTGGAAGCGATCCCATAACCGAAGTTGGAGAAAGTGGTATCTTGTTTAACATATCGGCCGTTGATGTATTTTGCCCGCGCTAAGCCAAGGTGGTAGTATTTACCAAAAATGGTATTTGATAATTTATTGTCCAGCAAGTTTTGTTGATACGCAAATCCGATAATTTGCTTGTTTACGGTACCTGGTAAGCTATCACGTCCCACTTGAAGCTGATTGTAGTTCTCATTTTTCAAATGATCAATGGTGTAATTCAGATTTAAGGAATGTTGATTATTGATCACATAACTCAGGTTCCCCATGGCATAGGTCCGCGGCCTAACAATGTTGTTAATGGTTTTGATACTGTTCCCCATTTCTGTGTAACCTTTATCATAATAACTACCATCCCAATTGTAATTGCGAAATACAGTATCGGTAGTTTTATAGGTATCTTTTGATCGTGCTGCAAAAGCGCTTAGGGTCAGTCCTTCTGTGAACAGGTTGTTCTTTTTATAGCGTAAAGTGGCACTTTTAGCGAAATTGGTACGTCTAACTTTACCGTAAACGGTGTTTTGATCAAAACCGGTTTGTAAGTCCTGGTGACCTTCATTGTAGCCTCCGCCAATAAACAGCACATCTGCCCAGCTTTTATTGGTTAACCCAACTTCCACTTGTCCGAGGGCAGAAAGGTAATTGTCGTGGAAACGCTTGGCGTCACCTTTCACATATTCAGCTCCATCTACATCGGTAATGTGATTTCCTACTCTGGTTCCTCCTACTACAAGATCCACGTTTTTCATCTTGTAATTGTTCTCCGAAGAATTAAAGAAACCACTTCCTTTAATGATCAGACCGGTTTTCTGCTCTACAAACTGGCCAGTTAAAGAAGACCTGTTGGTTTGAAATGAACCGTAGCTATGGCTCAGATCCAGGTAATTACTTGCTTTCTGATTGGTAATCACATTTACTGCACCCCCCATCGCATCAGCGCCCAATTGTACGGGCACTACCCCTTTATAGACCTCTAAACGCTCTGCCATATTTACCGGGATATTGTTCAGGGACATTGCGCTGCCCATCACATCCATCGGAATGCCATCGATAAAAAATTTCACTTGTTTTCCTGATAAACCATTGATCGAGAACTTAAAATCAGAGCCCAATCCGCCTTGTTCGCGAATCCTGACCCCGGTACTTCTGTTTAAGATCTGGTTCAAATCGGCAGTTGTATTCGCATATTTCTTCGTTTCGATTGCATTTACTGAAAATCCAGATTCTTTTACCTGCTGGGTTTTCGTTTTTCCGCTGATGTTTACGTCATGAAGTTGTTGCTGGTCCTTTTTTAAAGAAAAATTAAGGATCAGCTGCTGATTCGCTTTCAGCACGACCTGTTTACTGTCCTTTTCGAAGCCTATATAAGAAATGCTGACCGTATAAGTCCCTGCTGAGAGGTTTTTCAATTGATAGTTCCCCTGATGGTCTGAAACTACGCCTTGTTTAGTGCCTTTCAAAAAAATGGAAGCCCCGATAATCAGTTCGTTGCCATCTTTTACATTTCCTGAAATGCTCGAAGTATTTTGTTGTGAAAAAGCACCAATTGAAAAAGTGCTGAAGAGAATGAGTAGTAGAGTTTTTCCGTAGGTCATTATTTTTATATTGTGCATTTATACCTGTTAGTAGCATAACCACAATATTCCCGAAGGTGACTGAGAAAAAAATATAGAGAATTATCTAAGCTTGTCGATTCTAAGGATGAAATCTGTATTTCCAGCAAGCTGCATCCCCTTCGTTAAGGCAGCAGTTTTAAGGTCGTACTTCCAAATGTAATTCCCTTCTGATGATGAGTTTACCGAGATGTAAGCGATGTTATCCTTTAAGAGTACACATTCCCTTCTTGTCCCTTTATCTAAAGGAAGTGCTAGTTTCTGAAGCACTTGATTATTTTTCACATCGACCAGGTAAAACTCGAAATGAGGAGTGCTGTAATGATCTCCAAGACCTTTGAACAAGTCTTTTCGCTCTGCTCTAACGATTGCTTTGTCAGCTCCGACAGACCACATTCCATAGGCATGATTTCCGATTGCGGATGATAAATTGAAAAAATAATGAGGATCAGCTACTGTGGAATTCTTGTTGATTCTCATGATCGCGGTAGACAATTCCGGGCGATTACCCAAAGCAATCCCTGGGCAATCCATGAAATAGAAATCTCCCTGCGCATCCTGAAAAGCGGAAGTTTGCACGGTATTTACTCCTCCTGGATAGGTAGAACGCGTATCCTTGACTGTCTTTACCGCTGTCATTTCCGGATAGTTCAGTGTTGTAATGTAGGTGGTATCGCTGGTTGTATAATTAGATACGCCGATTTGCTGATGGTAAGTGTATCCCAGCAATAGCTGAGCACCCTGTCTTTTGACAAAGCCAACCGACATGTTATCGAATCGTCCGGTAGGTACCGGGATTTCCATATTTCCTGCGCGAATTGGCTTCATCGCATTGGTTTGAATCATGGTATACCTGACTTGCTTAAAATCCGGATTCGCTAAACCGGTAAGCAATAAAGTATCTCCTCCCAGCCATTGGTAGTTTTCAATTGAAAACTGTGCTAAAGGCATAGATTGAATTTCCTGAAGTTGATGTTCTTTGATTGCGTATTTGATCAATGACGTCTTTTTCCTGTTGAGGTAGTAATAGTAGCCGTTTTTCACCATCACACTGCGATCCATCTCTCTGGTATTCAACTCAGCACCATCGCGATCAGGTGTTAAGCGGCCTGAATCCAGCTGATTGGTCTCCAGGAGGTATTCCTTCCCGTCTTTTCCCAGGATATAAATGCTGTATTTATGCTGTCCTTCCTCCCCTGATATTAAAGACTTTTCCCTACATCCAAAAAGACCAGACAGTGCTATCAATAGAAAAAACAGGGAACGCTTAGATCTTGAATTCATTGATAATTTGCTTTTGAAGTACCGGAGGAAGATCCATCAGGTTTTTTTCGCTAACAATAATCTGCTCAGTTCCTTCTTTGCCTTTGAGTATGATATAAGTTTGATCTTTTTTGAAAGTGACCTTTTTAGGGCTACCTTCAAAACTAAGCGTGATGTCTTTTTTAGGAGAGAAAAGTATGCTTCCAGCCAGATTGACCACCCCAGTGAGGTTGTCAATTTTAGCAGAAGTGTTGGTGCCCACCGAAAGGGCATAATCGCTTACTTCCAGGTGATGAACTTTTATGGCAGAAGTGTTGTTCACCGATACCAATGCAGGCTCATTTTGTGCACTGTTTTTCTGCAATTGCACCATACCTAATCCCGATAGTCCGATCACCAGGGTAGCCGCTACCGCTCCCATCCAAAAGTTTAGCCTAGGTTTTTCTGTAGCTGGTATTTTTATCGATACCGTTTTAGCCTCTTGGGCCGTAGAAAGCTCTTCTGATGGAAGAAAATCCTCGATTCCTTTCCAGATATCCGCTTTATGTGCTGCTTTAGACTCGCCCAATGGCAACTGAAGCCCTTCATCCGTATGGTTGGAAAATAACCAGGCCTCCACAGCATCACGTTCTTCTGTGCTGCATGCATTTCGGTGGTATTTTTCTATGAGGTCTTTGTTGATGTTCATTTCGGTGTTTAAAGCCTGCTTAAATGGATTACAAACTTATATAAAATATAAGTAGCATAACAACGGACTTTCCGTAATAGCAAAGTTATATTTATTCAGAATAATTGGCAAGGCGGGTTCTTAGGGCAGCTAAGCTTTTGGTAATGTGGTATTCTACGGCGCGTTCAGAGATCAATAAGGCAACCGCAATTTCTTTGTTACTCATGCCTTGCTCCCGACTCATCCGATAGACTTTTTTACACTGACAAGGTAGCGTATCGACCAGCAGATTGACACTTTCCTTGAGGTTATTGTAATTAATATGTTCTTCTGTACAATTGGAAGAGTGGCTACAATCCTGGTATTTAAGACAGATGTGCTTCTCACGGCTCACTTTATTACGGATGTATTCGAAAGTTTTAAACTTAGCAGATCGGATGAGGTAGTTACTTACATGCTCTAATTCCAGCTCTGCTCTCCTTTCCCATAGTGACTTGAAAATATCCTGAACCATTTCTTTTGCCGATTCAATGTCTCTGATATTGTTGTAACATACCGCATAAACCTTGTCCCAGTACATATTGTAGATGGTTTCAAAAGTTTGTCGGTTGATACGTGTGGTCGTATCAGTGGCGGTTATGTTTGTTTTTTCTGGCAAAATTGGAGTTGACTACTTGCGGCAAATATATGTTATTTAGATTAATTACAAACAATGAGTACTAAATATTTAAACAAAACAGGCCGATCCTGGTTAAAGGATCGGCCTGTGAATGATTTTAGATCTATGCTAGCTATTAGTTGTAATAGCTGCTGTTTAGATTTGTATTTGCCTTTTCTGCTGCTTCAATTGGTGTATAGTCGGAAAGTATGATGGGAGCACCTTTCTTAACGCATACATTGTGTTCGAAGTGAACTGCTGGTAAACCATCTTCTGTAGAGATCGTCCAACCATCTTCTTCAGTAAAGATATGGCGACTACCCATAGTGATCATCGGCTCAATTGCCAATACCATGTTTTCAGTTAGTTTTTTACCACTTCCTTTTCTACCGTAATTTGGAACCTGAGGATCTTCATGCATCTCTCTACCTACCCCATGTCCAACCATTTCACGCACTACGCCGTAACCATGTTTGCCGTTGGTATATTGTTCTATCGCATAACCGATGTCGCCGGTACGGTTGCCCACTACTGCCTGCTCGATTCCGATATAAAGTGATTCTTTGGTAATTCTAACCAGATCCAATACTTTCTGATCTACCTCACCCATGATAAAGGTGTAAGCATGATCGCCATGGAAACCATTTTTCGCAACAACAGTATCAATTGATACTACATCACCTTCTTTTATAATATATTCACTCGGGAAACCATGAACAACCTGTTCATTTATAGAAATACACAGGGTGTAAGGAAAACCGTGATAACCTTTACAAGATGGAATCGCCCCATTGTCCCTGATAAACTGCTCCGCCATTACATCAAGTGATAGTGTGGTGATTCCTGGTTTAAGAATCTTTGCCACTTCTGTAATTGTAGCACTTACTAGTAAACAACTTTCACGTTGAATCTCAACTTCTTCATCCGTCTTATACATACTCATTTTGTTATTTTGTACTGAATAACCTTTCGCCTATTCAGAAGATTTGTTTTTTATGTTTAGAAATACAAAGATATGGGAAGTATGATATTTCTAGGAAAATAATATACATATCCGTGTAATTTCATGAAAAATGAGATAAAGTACTTACCATCAAATGATTTACTCAAAAACCTTGTTTTAGGGCTGTAAACAAGGTTTTCTTAGGAAATTGAAATTATTTAAAGGGAGCTAAAATAATTGGAAAATTATTTAACTCAGCTACAGCGCATTAACAGAGAAAACCATCTTTTTAATAGCACCAGGGCAGTTTTTACATAATAATTTCTATCTTTGCAATACCAAACAACGAAATAATAATTGATTCCGTAGCTCAGCTGGTAGAGCATTACACTTTTAATGTAGTGGTCCTGGGTTCGAATCCCAGCGGGATCACAAAAAGCCTTAGAGAAATCTGAGGCTTTTCTGTTATAACTCTATTTTCAGTGCGATAAACAGGGTTTTTCAATTTTAGAGCTAACCTACATTTATTCTTTTGATGTTCTAGGCCGTTACTCTATTGAATGCTGTTTTGGTTTTATCATAGTAATTTTGGGCCTTTCTTAATCCAATTCTTTCGCCAGTTTTCTTTGTTCAATATATTTACCCCAAAGCATTTTTGTCGAGGGATCTTCCCAAGGCCATTTTACACCTTCTCTACTCTTGTATGGAATAACGTTTAAGGCCACCCTTGAGTCATTGTCTGATAAAAATCTGGAAACAGCTCTTACTTCTTTGGATGTCACAGGTTCTCCTTTGAGTTTATTACCAAAAAAGGAAAGAGGAACTTTTACTTCTTTACCAACTACCTTTGAAGAGTCCAAATCATCTAGAGTAAAATGAATCCTCTTTGTAGTTGAATTCGGAGCTAAAGTAAGACCATTTTTACATGCTCGTACACATCCTCTATATGTTCGAGCCTGAATAATTAATTCTTGGGTTGGATTTTTCAAATCTATGGCAGGGTCTTGCGATTCGAGGCCTTTGAAAAGTTTGTCATTTGACCATTTAAAGACTTCAACAATATATGGGCTTGATTTTTCTAGGTGTAGCAAGGTAAATTCTAAATTTTTTAATTCTCCTTGTAATTGAAATACCCCTTGAGATTGAAGGATTTTATTTGCTAAATCATTTCTTCTACCCATAAACTGATTTGCTTGTGAGATGACTGATTCCTTTGATTCTAAGTCTTTTTTCTTGTCTCCAATTTCTTTTAACAATACATCTCTTTTTTTGTCGAGATTATTATTAAAATCACTTTCATCCTTATAGTTTAATGGATCTGCAAATCCAATCAGATCATTAGCGGTATCAATTATATTATCTTCATATTTACTTTCACTCACAGGTATTACATCGTAAAATTCTGCTCTATTTTCGCTTCTACCATATATCAAATCTCCCGATTTGAATTCTTCTTCGAACTTTTTGTCTTGGTGATCATGACCGTTAGGAATAACAATAGGAAAAGTGATTCCCCTTGTCTTATAGAGTGCAATAATTAGATCGGCTTTAACCTCTTCAGATAAATCTTTTTCATCAAGTAGTTTTGACAGCTCTTCTTCGGTTAGTTTATCTGTATCAACAGTATTTCCGTTAATTTTAATTTCCTTTAGCTGAACTATTTTATTGTCAATTGCAGAAACTGATTTTGATGTACCACCTTCTGTCGATTTCAGAGGAAATGCATGCAATCTGTTGTTAGCCAACTCTTGTAATTTTCTTTGTGCAATAGCTTCAGGTCGATTATCCACAAACTGAAAAGTAGGTTTACTAGCACCATTATGGGGTGTCAAATTGTTGGCAACCGCATGACTTTTGTTTACGTTGTTTTTGTCGGCGTAACTGTTCATTAGTATTGTCTTTCTAAAATTACCTTTATCAATTATGCAAAATAAAGATAATGAACCTTCTCCAGTCCAACACTATGTATCTATTTTAAATACAAGCAATTGCCATCCTATAAACCTTATCCTAACTGAAGGACATTCTTTGAATAATTTCTTTGAACTTGATACTTTAAAGTCTTATCTTTTCAGTGAATCCGAAAGTAAAGGTAAAGCGATATTGTAGACCTATTTGACGGATAACATAGCACCAGAATATCATATTTAATGATTACAAAATTCAACCTAAGTTTATCTCAATAACCAACCAGACCTACAATGAACACAATTAACGAAATCTTGGAAACCATCCGCCCGAACAGAAGCGCTTTATTTGGTTTTTTCAGTATGATGCCAAAAGGCGGAGACCTTCACCACCACTATTCCGGATCGATTTATACAGAAAGTTATATCGATTATGTTTTCCAAAAAGACTTTTTCATTAATGAAGTAACGCTGGAACTAGCCAAAGATATTTCCACCTTACCAGCAGAGATTCAAAAAGAATGGAAAAAAATCAGCCAGGTTATCAACAAAGAAAAGCTCAAGTTAAGTCTTTTACGTGCTTGGTCTATTAAAGATTTTGTGAAAGGAAGCCAGTCTGGTGACGAACATTTTTTTGCCACATTCACCCAGTTTAACCTTCCCAGTAAGGAAGATTATATTAATGGCTTAAATGAGCTTAAGCGACGTGCGCTGAATCAGAAAATTTCTTACCTCGAAACCATATTCATCACACTAAGCACAAAAGACATACAACTGCCAAACGAAACAGAACTCGACAAACAGTTCCTGGACATTCAAAAAACAAAAGACACTGGCGCCCTAAACCTAGAACTCGAAAAAATCTTTAAGGAATATCTACAGCCAGTTACGACCGCCGCAAATGAACATACTAGGAAGGTTGAAAAGCTCCATGCAGACAGTCAAGTAGAGACCAACGGTTTTGTACTTCGTTTCCAGAACTATGTAGCCAGGTATAAGCAGCCTATAGATGTTTTTATTGAACTATTTGCCTGTTTTCACTCCAGTGATAACTCAAACCTGATTTCAGGTGTCAATATTGTCGCAGCTGAAAATGGAGAGACTTCCATGAGAGATTATTGGCTGCATACAATGTTCTTCAAATTTTTGGAAGGTAAATACCCCAAAGTAAGATATGCAGTCCATGCTGGGGAATTGGTTGGTGGAATGGTACAACCGGAAAACTTGGGTACCCACATCAGGCAGACTCTAATCCTTGATAATCTTACCCGTATTGGTCATGCAGTCGATATCATCTATGATAATGATTTCATTAACACCATTCGAAAGCTACAGGCGAAAAAAACAGTGATTGAAATCAACTTGTCGAGCAACGAATTTATCCTTGGTGTTGCCAATGATTTACACCCGGTGGAAATCTATTATAGAAACCATATTCCAATCGTAATTTGCACTGATGATGAGGGAGTACTTCGTACAAGTATTACCGAGCAATACGTTCTGCTTGCCCACCGGTACAAACTTAGTTATGATGAAATCAAAGAAGTTGTCACCAACTCCATTACTTATTCCAATCTCGAAGATGGGAAAATAAAGACCCAGCTACTGGAAAAACTGGATTCTGATTTTAAAGAATTTGAAAAAAACATTTTGGAGTTCTATCAGCCTATCGTCTTGGAAAAGGATAATTTTACAGCGCTTAAATTTATGAGTCTGAGCTAATCAGCAACTTCACATGATCTAAAATCAAAACAGAGAAAAAGGCCGTTAATCGAAAGACAAACGGCTTTTGTACTTTTAAAAGAATGTTATAAAAAGCAAGCCAACACCACCCTGCAAATAATTGAAAAACAACACTTTGCAATTACTCGTACTTATCTTTGTAACTATTCGAACTTGTTTTTTGAAACAAATGCGTACGACTATTTTTATTCGGTCGCACAGCGCCAGTTTCTTCCCCATGTTTGTATCGAAATGATTTTTAACATAAAATTCGATACCATGAAACGCACACTGTATTTACTAATTCTTCTACTAACAATTTCAGGCTGCCAAATCCGTAACAAAGTTTCCTCGAAAAAAAGAGACTATAGTTTTCTAACGGACAGCTTACATATTGATCAACAATTAGAAAAATACAAGCTCCCGGGATTTAGCCTTGTTGTTTTTGAAAATTATAAGATTGTTTATTCCAAACAATTCGGACTGAAGTCGATGGATTCTCCAGAAAAGATAGATGAAAACACCGCTTTTTCTACAGCTTCTATCGCCAAGCCAATCACGGCACTTCTTTGTTTTATCTTGGAAGAAAAAGGCTTAATCGATCTAAATGAGCCAATTGATAAGTCTTTAAAAAGATGGCACCTGCCAAAGAGCAAGTTTACGGAAAGTAATAGTCCAACCTGGAGACAATTCTTAAATCATACTGCTGGAACCACGCAGGAAGGTTTTGAAGATTATTATGAAGGCGACAAACTCCCTACTTTAGAAGAAAGTCTTTTGGGAAAAATACCGAGATATGACAAAGAAATCGATTTTCTATTCGAGCCAGGAACCAGTTGGCAATACAGTGGCGGCGGTTACACGATCATCCAAATGGCTTTGGAAGACACTTTCAACAAACCAATCGCAGCCCTCGCAAAACAATACATATTTTCTCCACTTGGCTTAAAATACACTACGATGATCCAGCCCAATGAAAAAGGATTTTTGACCAATGTAGCTTTGGTTCACGACAAAGATGGAAAAGTAATCAAAACCGGCCTGCCAATCACACCTCAAGTTGGCCCATCCGGACTGTGGTCAACACCCACAGAATTAGCTGAGATCGCAATAGAAATTCAAAATGCTTTGCGCAATAAAAACAACAAAGTAATTTCTCACCATGTGGCAAAAAACATGACGGATGTATCGGCTTTAAAAAAGGCTGTAGGCGGATGGAGCTACGGTTGGCAAAAATCCTTTGCTTACAATAATTATGACTGGTTTGCCTGCAACGGTTCCAACACTGGAGTTGGTGGTAATGTGATGGGGACAATGAAAGATGGAAACGGCTTTGCTTATCTTGCCAATGGAGAAAAGCCCAATCGTTTTCCTGTAATGGGACAAACACAAAACACAATCCTTTCCTTAATGAATTGGAATGGACAGTTCCATAATGAAGGAGTTCAGGAAATACCAACTAGTTTAAAACAAAAACTCATCGAAACCTACAACGATTTCCTTTACGAACAAGGAGCAGAAACTAAAATAGTGGAAAGAAACAACCGCCTTTTTGTAGAATCTGCAATATTGGATCATTTTAGAAGTAAAAACGACAATGAGTTGGTATATCTGAAAAACGGATTTTTTAAAATCATGGATTATCCCAACTTATTAAAGTTCGAATTCAGCAATGGAAAGGTAAGTACTGTCATCTTGACAAGAGATCACCTGAAAACTGAAATTCAAATTGATAACAAAGGAAAATAACGAACAAAGTTCGAATCCCAACGGATCACAGAGCGGCTTAGAGAAATCTAAGCCGCTCTGTGATTTACACCTTTAGTTCTATATTCCACCATCCCGTTTTTCAATATCATGAACTGTTCGGCTATACTTGTCGAATATCATTTCAAAAGGTTCATAATTGCTGGCTGGCTTCCATTTTTCTATTACGGTATGCGTATTTCCTTTCATAAACGTTTTGGAATCTATTAAAGCCCCTTTCCTACTGTCTTTAAATTCAAAATCAACTTTTGATCGTAAATACTTTTCAACCAGATCTGGTAGCGCTTTAAAGCCTATAGCATCACTTTTTATTCTTATTTTAAAGTTTTTCTGCTTGAAGGGAAATAACCTATTTAGCCTCCATGGGTTTTCCTTTTGAGTACATATTGGTAATTCATTTACAAAAATGATATACTCAGCGTAATCCTCATTTCTGGAGTCTGAATAAATAATGGTATCAATGCTATTCCATTTGATGAAACAAGAACAGTCAAATAAAGCCCTTTCAAAATTAATTCCATCTGAGTTAAAAATCAATTGGTTTCCATTAGGTGCTACATCACTACGAGGACTGAAACCAAAGAAGTACCCATAGGTCAATAGTAGCGGAATGATGATAAAAGCTCCAATGACGATCCAGCCATAAAATGGAATGATTTCAATTTTATGAACTGCGAAATAAAGTAACGCACATCCTATTAGAAAGAAAATGATAAGCGGAATAGCAAGGATTATAACGGGATTTCTTTCAATTATTCTCTTCATAAAAATTCAATCTAGTGTACTAGATGCAGCAATCTACAAAACTAAAGCAACCTACAGAAAATGTGGTTGCTTCAATTATTGAAAAATCGAGATCTAGATGATGGATTGATGATAAGGCTGCAATATAGGTTTCAGACAATGAGAGAAAAATTATTTCAAAATTTAAAATGAAATTAAAAAGGATCAACAAAAAACCACACATAAAGTCAAATAAAATCAATTGAAACAGTATAGTACTACTAAAAATCATTACGTTTGCTATTACAATCAACACGAAAATATTATTCTTCATTTACAAAATGGACAGCTCCAAAGCGCAACAGAATTACTTGCAAAAAATAATTTAGTAGACATTGATGCACTTGTTAATTGGCTAAAATCTAACGATAAATAAAACACCAATTTCGATACAATGGACATCAATCCTATTGTTCCAACAATCTAATAAAAACCATCAAACATAAACTACAACAAGCTATAATGAAAAAAATCCTATTACTTTCCCTAATATTCTCTTTTGTATTCTCAAATTTTTGTGATGCACAAAATCCAATCCAAAGCGAGCAAATAGACACCGAGTTTTTCATACCTATTGAAAAGTCAAACCTATATACAAGAGTTGTTGGTAATCCTGACAAACCTATAATTATAACACTTCACGGTGGACCAGGTGCTTTTAACGTAGACCACGAATTTTATAGAGACGTTTTTGAAAAAGATTATTTGATGGTCTATTTTGACCAAAGAGGATGTGGTAAATCTGAGGAATGGAAAGATAAAACGATGCTCACAACCACGCAATTTGTGAAAGATTTAGACCATGTGGTAGATTATGTGAAAAATAAGTATCCAAACAAAAAGATAAACCTTTTAGGTTCTTCTTGGGGTGGAATGTACGGTTTTTTGTATTTGATAAAACATCAAGAAAAAATCAATTCTTTTATTAGCAATTCAGGTACTGCAAATATCCAACACAATACGCTTGCTTTAATCAAACACGAAAAACAATTAGCGAATACACTCCTCAAGAAAACCAATGATTCTACCAAAATAAACAGATATAATGAAATTCTGAAAAAGTTGGACACCATAGAAAAAAGTGGGTTTAAAGAAACTTTCTTTGTTGATATGAATACGATTAGATATGAATTTCCAAAAGAACTGGGATTTGATGTTTATTGGGCTCAACCTAAAAAGAAAGCAAAAATTGATGCGTTGCTGAAAGACCCAGGTTTCTATACCAGAAATAAATATACACCAGAGCTTTTAGAAAAAGTTATGTCAAGATTTGAATACGTCAATGAAGCTTTTCACGGTCAGGAAGCCTACAATAACCTTAATATATTAAACGAACTTGCCATTGTTAAAACTCCTGTCTTAGTGATTCAAGGAGAATTTGACTATGCCATTGGCGTAGAATCGGGCAAAATGATTTATAAAGCACTGAAAAATATTCCTAAGAAAGATAAACAACTGGTTTATATCAAAAATGCTTCTCACAACGTACCAGCCGAAGCTCCTGAAGAATTATATCAGTCATTAACTGCTTTTTTTAAGAAACATAATTAAACAAAATTTAAAATCAAAATGCAAAGAAGGCCATTAATCGCATGATTAATGGCCTTTTAAATCATCTATTTTACCCCTTACCTCCCATTTGTTTGAATAAAATAACAAAGGGTAGCGCATGCACATAGTCAAGCTTTTCATAGAATTTCATCGATGGCATATACTTATGGGTCATTAGCGTGATGGTGCTTAAACCATTTTCAAGGGCGTACTGTTCTGCATAGTTCATTAAAGCTTTTCCGTAGCCCTTACCTTGAGAATTAGGGACGATAAATAACTCATCAATATAAAGTTGTCGCCCTGTCCACCAGGTCTTCGTATGCGCAAACATAGCACCTGAAAAAACATCATTATCATATAAAATAAAGCCTTTAAATTGGGCTGAAGAATAGTACTCAGCTAAATAATTTAAAGCATCTTTAAGATCCCATTGATAGTTCCATGGGGCCTGATTGTAGGTTTGCACAAATATTTGCGCACAATTTTCAATATCGTTTTCGGTTACTGGTTGAATGGTCATGGCCTCAGATTTAGCACAACATTAACAGTTATTTAAAGCTTCTTGTAATTTCTGCCCAAATTCCTGAGCATGAGGATCATGTAGCATCGTAGCATGATCTCCCGGAACATCATAGACCTTTACTCCTTTTATGGCATATTTATTCCAACTTAAAGATTTTATATCGTCTACAAAATAAACCCTATTTTTAGCTTTAAAAAGGTAAACAAAATTATTAAATGGCTCCAGGTTATACGCTTTAAAAGCTTCCTGGTGTTTTTGATTAATCGCATTGATTTGACTGTAGACCCCCTCCTTCTTTGGATCTTTTCGTAAACCGACCCGATATATCAATTTACGCAGCCCTTTTGTGAATAAGTTATATTGGTAATTTAAGGTACTTGAAGGATCCTTAAGAAAGGATTTAAAAATCCAGAGCAGTTTAGGAAATTGTCGTTTAATTTTCCTTGGTAATTTTACCCGCCATGACTTAGCATAAAAGACATTCTCTGCATCTGTATCAAAAATCCCAAGCATCTTCAGCTCCTTTCCAAGGGAAGCAAATTGTTTAGCCATCTCTATCGCTACATACCCGCCAAAAGAATAACCTGCTACGGCATAAGGACCATTGGGATTATGTGCTATAATTTCACTAACATAATGACTGGCAATATCAGCCAGAGTTTCAGTATGCTGATTAGTTCCATTCAGGTCTGCAGGCTGAAGGCCATAAAGTGGCTGTTCCGCATCTACATATTTTGCAAGGTCTTTAAAACTCAAAACATAGAGACCATCCCCATGTATGATGTATAAAGGCATTTTACTTCCTGTGGCTTTAATGGGAATCAGTGAATGCGACTTCTTCTCTTCCTCTTTATCACTTATAGATGCCAATAAGCCTGCAATAGTTGGCGTTTTAAATAGACTTTCCAGGGGAAGTTTTATACCGGTTTTCCATTCAAATTGAGACATAATATGCAGGCCCATAAGAGAATGTCCACCTAGTTCAAAAAAGTCATCTTCAATACCAATATTTTCAAGGCTAAACACGTCTTGCCAAATGGCAACCATTATTTTCTCCTGAGGAGTAACGGCCTCCTTATGTGATTTGGAAACCTCAGTTGGAATTTCCAGATCCAATAAAGCTTTTCTATCCACCTTACCATTAATATTTAGGGGAAGACTTTGTAGCTCCAGCCATATCGCAGGAACCATATAATCTGGCAATCTTTGCTTTAAATAATCGACATTGGCATGCTTATCGAATTTCCCGGCAGGAACGACATAACAGATCAAGTCCTTCTGACCAGTTTTATTCATTTTTGCAAGCACTACAGCAGCTTTTAAATTCGCTGATTGATTCAATAAGTGCTCAATTTCTCCAAGCTCAACTCTAAATCCGTGAATTTTAACCTGATCATCTTTTCTGCCAATAAACTCCATGTTCATTCCAGGCAACATTCGGCCATGATCCCCTGTTCGGTACATTATCCCACCATAATCCTTATTGAAGGGATCTGGCACAAAAGAAGCCTTTGTTTTTTCTGCATTGTTTGCATAACCTCGCGCTACCCCTACACCACCGATAAATAGTTCTCCTATCTCACCAATTGGCACAGGTTGCAGTTGGTCATTAAGTATGTAAAAGAAATTATTGGCAATAGGTTTACCATACGGAATGCTAATCCAGCTGGATTCTATTTTTTCAATGGGGAAATAATTCGACCATACCGTTGCTTCTGTAGCCCCGCCCAGACTGATTACCGCAGCTGCCGGAAAAAAATGCTTAATTCTATCCGGTAGGCTCACTGGAATCCAATCCCCACTCAAAAACACCAACCTTAAATGATGCTGTTTATAGTCAACATCAGTTGACTCCAGTTCTCTAATCAGGTAGTCAAATGTAGAGGGTACCGAATCCCAAAAAGTAATCTCATAATCCTGGAGCATCTGCAACAATTTATTAAGATCATTTACCTGTTCCTGTGCTGCAATCACTAATGATCCACCAGCAGATAAAATTCCAAATATATCATACACAGAAAGGTCAAAACACATGGAAGTGACGAAAAGTAAACGATCATTTACTCCAACATGAAAGCTGTTATTTACCCATTGAATCAGGTTTACGGCAGAATGATGCGCGATCATTACACCTTTAGGTTTACCGGTTGAGCCGGAGGTATAAATGGTATAAGCCAATTGCTGACTATCGATAGATAAGTCGAGATTGTGCGCACTGTACTCATTTAAGACTAAATCACGAACATTTAATATTTTTAAATCTGGCATCAGCACACTTACTTGATCAGTACCACCAGACACCAATAAGCTTACTGCAGAGTTTGAAAGGATGTAGTGTTGTCTTTCGATTGGATAGTGGGGATCAACAGGTACGTAGGCTCCACCGGCTTTAAGTATGGCATACATGCCAATAATCATGTCAAAATTTCGTTCGGTCAGCAGTCCTACATTATCACCGGGTTTGACACCCAATTCGATAATCCTCCTTGCCAGCTGATTGGACTTTTCATTAACCGCTCTATAAGTTAATGACTCATCTCCTAGCATCAAAGCTACATGATCCGGAGTTCTCAAAACTTGCTCTTCAAACAGGACATGAAGCGTTTTAAGTTTAGGATAAGGAGTGATCGTATTATTAAATAAAATTAGTTCCCGCATTTCTTCATCTGTAATCATAGATCCAGCATGAAATAATTTATCAGACATTCACTCAATAGTTAATGATGATTAAACACAAAAATTTGACCAATTTTTAACTGATAACAGATTGCAATAGAGAACTGTTTTCAAATACTTCAATCATTGAAGAAGGATATTTTTAGACGGCACTCCGTTTAAAAAAAATTACCAGGAAAATTTATTAACTTATGAAACCTTTAACGCCCAACTTATGAGAAGTATATTCTTAATCTTATTCTTTTTATCTACTTCAATTGCAGCTCTTGCACAGTTTACGATAACTGGCAAAGTAATAAATGTGGTAGATAGAAAACCTCTGGAAAGTGCCACCGTGTTTTTAAATAAAACGAATTATGGAACAAAAACAGCTAAGGACGGTAGTTTCACAATTTATAATGTTCAACCTGGTCATTATGAGCTTATGGTTTCCATGATAAGCTTCAAAACTTATAGTGTTCCAATATCGGTGCAGTCTGATACAAAAGTACCAACGATTGCCATAGAGGAGAAAAGAAATCAATTAAATGAAGTTGTGATCATGAGCGCTAAAAAGCCAGGTAGTAAATACATGGATATGTTTAAGCGAGAGCTATTAGGTAATTCAAAATTAGGCAGACAATGTCGCATCATTAATCCGGGAGTGATCCAACTTAACTTCGATCGAAAAGAAAATAACCTCAGGGCCTACACAACGGATTTTATGGTAATTGAGAATAAAGCCCTTGGATATCGTTTGAAGTATTTGGTTGAAGATTTTGAACGGAATGAAAAAACGGAAATTATATCCTATGTAGGCTACGTTTTATTTGAAACGATGGAGGGCAATGATCAGGAACGCCGGGACTGGAATAAAAATCGTCTTGAAGTATATACTGGTTCATTGCAACACTTTCTTAGATCTGTGATCGGAGAGAATATTAACAGAGCAGGAGAACCTGGTTTTTTAGTCGCTGCAGGCACCCGATCACCCAATAGGCTTTGGAACAAGATACCTCGGCAACCTCGCTATATTGAAGTATTAGATACGACAAAGTGGACAGCAGAACAGATCGCGCAGGTAACCGATCAAAAGGGCTTATATGCGCTTCTAATAAACAACGATGTCAACTATATTAAAAAGTGGAAAAATATAATTATACACGGTGCAAAAGGCTTAGAAAGGATCAAAGCTGATACCAGCGAATTTAAAAACTCGTTATATATAACTTATATTAAAGATATCCCCCATAAGCTGGGGAAAGATAATTCCCATATAGAAGAATCTTTCAAGCCTACAGCTGAGATGAATAAAATGGCTAGTTTGATTTCCATTTTTGATGACCATGTTTTCTTTGACCGGAATGGGAACATCCTTAACCCTATGAATTTAAAATTGGAGCAACGCTGGGCCAAACTGCGTCTCGGTGATCTGCTGCCTATTGACTATTTGCCAGATACCGATACTAAGTAGATTAAGGAATTTAATTTTTATCCGCAACGAACTGATTATTTGATTCAACAACCACCGGAATTAAATTATTCTTCCTCATACGCTTTAGAATAAGGAAGAAAATAATTACAAATATTAACCCTGCTATCGCCTCTGCGGAAAGCATGTACCTGCTACCGAACATATCATGTGTCCAGCCATTGAAAGTAGTCATATATACCACTGGCAAATTACCCAAAGAGGACATTAAAGAATATTTGGTGGCTACATTTTTTTTGCCAATTACAAAAAATATAATCGCGGTAAAAGCAGTATACATCAATCCCGTACAAAGCCCATAAGCGAGCACACCCACAATATAAGTTGCCGGATAATAAGGAAACACCGCTATCAAAATAGTAACCAGGGCACAAACAACGCCACTACCCAAATAGGCATTCCAAACACCCCATCGGTCTGTAATCACACCACCTGCCAGGCAACCTATGGCACTCACACCGCCACACAATAATCCAGTAACAAGTACAACGGTATCTGCATCAGTATTCCAGTCTTTTGCCACCGCCGACCATAAATTTGCCATAGCACCAGTTCCAATCGGCATAACAATTAGTATCATGACAAATAGTGCAACGGGTAATTTTATCATGGATAACATATCTTTGCCCATTCCCTTTATTTCCTGTGCTAGGGTTTGCTCTTTAACATGCGGAATGTCTTTGATCAGCAGGATAACCATTGCAAATAAAAGGGAGGCTATACCTAAAACGATACTTGCAAGCTTCAGGTTGTAATGCGTAGCAAGCCACAAACCGGCACCTCCGCCCAAGCCCGTGCTGGCAAGACTACCTGCCTGATACCATCCGGAAGCCCTTCCTTTTCTATTTTCTTTAATTCGCTTTGCCATAAAGCCATTAACAGGCAGTACCGTAAACGTAGCCGTCACTTGCGATACAAAAACAACTGCTGAAAGTAAAGGAGCGTCTTTTAGGGTAAAGGGAATAAAACTAAGTATTAACAATGAAGCAACGCAGGCCAATAAACCTAGCCAATACCACTTATGTAAACTAAGTGATAAATCTACTATCGGTCCCCAAACGAAACGCCATAAGTTAGCCGAAATTCCTATGGCAACAATCCCTGCTGTTAATGCTACAGGAAATCCGTTACGCGTTAGCAAAAAAGGCAATGCTACCGTTACAAAGCCCTGGCTAATCCCCATAGGCATAATGAGGAAAAACATGTAGAACGGCTTTGTATATGGCGCTTCCATTTTAATCTTTTTTGATTAATCTGCTATTATGTGCAACATATAAATGGAACTTCTGTCAAAGGAGAAGTTCGCAAAATTCGATATAAACCAAGCTGATCGCTCATTGGACATGAATTGTCCAAATTTGGCCAACAAATCCTGTAAACGAATCTCCCTTTCCATTCCGCTTTTTCAGTAAAGCCAATAAAGGCCGGAATGGCTGTTGCTACAGATAACTCCATCTTTAAGGATATTGTTTTAATAGAAAGCACAACCGACTAAGAACATGAGCGGATCATTGATCTTGCCAACGATTATCTTTTCGTCTTAAAGCACCTGATTTTCGTGTTGATCCTGATATTCAAAAAACACGGAATAATTTCATGATGTTTACCTTAAGAAAGTAGTAGAATATTTAATTAAACCAGTAATCAGTGATATTGGTAGCGAAAGCAGTAATTGATATCATATGCGAGTAAAAAATAGCTGACATCTTTGTTCGCATAACTTTAATATTTAAGGCCAAAATCGTAACTTATATTTTAAACACATTGTTTTCAATCGGTTATACGATTAGAACAAGAAAAGACCCTAACCAATTCCTTAACTCCAAACCAATGAAAATCAGCAGACGTCATTTTATTAAGAGTACCGGAACAGCAGGCTTTGCGCTATGGCTGGGTCTATCGGCAAAGGGGCTGCCCCAAAAACACACTGCTGGTTCTGCCCTACAGCACTTTTCTCCCTTTATCCGAATTGAAGCGAATGGGAAGATCACGATCTACAATACGAAGCCTGAAATGGGTCAGGGAACTTTCCAGTCTTTCCCTTCATTAATTGCGGAAGAACTGGAAGTAACGCTTGATCAGGTGACGATTTTGCAATCCAATGGAGAAAAAGAATTGGGTACCGGACAAAGAGCAGGCGGAAGCGCCTCGATCAGAACCAGCTATCTTGCCATGAGAAAAGTCGGTGCTGCAGCAAGGGAAGTTCTGATTCTGGCCGCAGCAAATAAATGGAACGTTACACCCGAAAGTTGTTATGCAGATCGGGCTAAAGTGATTCATAAACCATCCAACAAATCATTTACTTATGGAGCGCTGGTGGAAGACGCAAGCAAGTTGGAATTGCCAAAAGAGCCAAAACTTAAGGATCCAAAAAACTTCAATATTCTTGGAAAATCCAGTAAAAGACCTGACGTACCGCTTAAAACTTGCGGTAAAGCCGAATTTGGAATAGATGTCCGCTTACCTGAAATGTTATATGCTTTGGTGGTAAGGTGTCCGGTGATTGGAGGTACACTAAAAACCTTTGATGCCAAGGAGGCTTTAAAGGTTCCGGGAGTAAAAAAAGTGGCGGCCGTCGAGAGAATTGTAGGGAAATATCACTATACCGGAGTCGCCATCATCGCAGATTCTTATTGGAATGCCCTTCAAGGTCGCAAAAAACTCAGGGTTCAGTGGGACACCAAAGGATATGAAACTTTCAATTCTGTGGAATATGAAGCACAGCTACGTAAGCTTGGGGATGAGGAAGGATTAACGGACAAAAATATAGGATCGGTTGAAACCGCCCAGATTTTACCGGAAAATGAGCTGGAGGCATTTTATGAAACACCGATGATTGCCCACCATACTTTAGAGCCCATGAATTGCGTGGCTCAGATCAAAGACAATAAGCTGGAGATATGGACATCCACACAGGTCCCAAGTTCAGTTACCGGAACTGGTGCAAATGATTTACATAAATATGTAGGCTTTACACCAGAAAACATCAAGCTCCATGCTAAATTTATCGGCGGTGGCTTCGGACGGAGGCTTTATATGGATTATATCATTGAAGCGGTTAACGTTGCCAGACTTACGGATAAGCCAGTGAAAGTAATCTGGTCAAGGGAAGAAACCACGCAACAAGGCCCATTCAGGCCAATGACATTTTCAAAGATGAAAGCTGGGTTTTCTACAGCAGGTAAACTGATGACCTTTCAACATAAAGTAATCAGTCCTTCTTATTTTGAGTCCTTCCAGGCGGACTATGATCAGTCCAAAGTGGATTCAATTATGGTAGAGGGTATTGGAGAACAAGCCTATGAGGTCCCAAATTTAAAGACCACCTATGTGCGGGCAGAATGCCATGTGCCTGTTGCGGCATGGCGGTCTGTGACCAGCTCCACATTGGCTTTCGCTCATGAATGTTTTATCGATGAATTGGCTTATAAAGCTGGGAAAGATCCAATGAACTTTCGTTTAGAATTGCTATCCAAGCCCTCTGACAGCAAGAAAGTTTTGCTAAAACTTAAAGAACTCTCCAGCTGGGATACCCCTTTACCGCAGGGAACAGGCAGAGGCGTAGCCATCTGGGATTTTTTTGCCGGGCTGTGTGGTCAAGTCGTGGAGGTTAGCCATCACAAAGATAAATCCATCACCATTGACCGGGTAATTGCCCTTATTGATTTGGGAGAAGTGGTCAATCCTGACAATGTAAAAAACCAGGTGGAGGGTTCCATTATCATGGGGCTCACTGCAGCTATAAAACCTGGAATTACGTTCAAAAATGGTGAAGTAGCAGAACATAATTTTTATGACAATCCTTTGCTCCGGATTCATGAATCTCCAAAAATTGAGGTTCATATTTTAGCCGATGGTGGAAAAATAAAGGGTGTGGGAGAACCTGGCCTGCCTCCCTTTGCTCCTGCTTTAGCCAATGCAATTTTTGCCGCTACCGGAACACGCTTTAGAAAAATGCCTTTTCAATTAAAAACTGAATAAAACGCCTAAAAAAAACACACCAAAAACATTAACTATAAACCAAGCAGTATGATCACCTTAACTATCAATCAGCAACCCTATCAAATAGAGGCAGATCCAGATATGCCATTGTTATGGGCATTGCGAGATCTTATTGGACTCACTGGCACCAAATATGGATGTGGCGTTGCTCAATGTGGCGCATGTGTAGTGCATTTAAACGGCGAAGCAGTGCGGTCATGTGTCACCAAACTGAGCCGTGCAGCAGGACAAAAAATAGTCACCATTGAAGGACTTTCAAAAAACAATGACCATCCCCTTCAGCTGGCATGGAATGAGGTGAGTGTACCCCAATGCGGTTATTGTCATTCCGGACAACTCATGTCTGCAGCAGTATTGCTACGAGAAAACCCAAACCCTACAGATCAGGATATAGACAATGCCATGGCAGGAAATATATGTCGTTGCGGTACATACCCACGCATTCGCAAAGCCATACATCTGGCTGCAGAATTACAAAAAAAGGAAGGGGAAGCGAAATGAAAAAATCAATCATGATCATGTCCATCATCCTTACTATGGTTGGGGTGATGGCTTTCGCTTGGCGCAGCGGAAGTAAAAAAGAAGCTATGCTCCCATTATCTGCACTGCCCTTAAAGAAAGACAGCATCGCTTCTGTTAAAGCTTTTGAAAAAGTTTACCGTGTATTGATGAGTCCACGTTGTATGAACTGTCATCCATCAGGAGATATCCCTTTACAAGGAGATGATAGTCATTTACATGAAATGTTTCCAAAGAGAGGGAAAGATGGTAAAGGACTCTTTGCCATGAAATGTGGAAACTGCCATCAGCCCTCAAATACGCCCGGTAAACACAGTCCTCCCGGAAATGCGGAATGGCATTTACCACCAGCAAATATGAAAATGGTTTTTCAAGGTAAAAGCGCGGCTGAACTCGCTAAACAACTCATTGATCCTAAGCAAAATGGCAATAAGTCTATGAAGCAATTGTTAGCACATTCCGAGGATGGTTTAGTACGTTGGGGTTGGAAGCCTGGAGAAGGTAGAACCTTACCGCCTATGAGCCATGCAGAATTCAAAAAAGCCTGGGAAACCTGGATAAATAACGGCGCCTACGCTCCTAAATCAAATCAATAAAAACCAACAAGATGAACACTAATCAGGTATCCAGAAGAGATTTCCTCAGAGTTTCAGGTCTGGCAGGCACAGCATTGTGTCTAGGTTTCTATTTCCCTTCCAGCGCTAAGGAAGCAGAGATCATAAATACTACAGGAACAGCAAGTTCAGAAATAGAACTTAATGCCTGGATTCATATTGATACCAATGGCAAAGTAACGATTTTCAACCACCGTGCCGAAATGGGCCAGGGTTCTTTTCAATCGGTTCCACAAATTATAGCTGAAGAACTCGAAGTTGATCTGAAAGATGTAAATATTGTTTTCGCACAAGGTAACCGCGAAAAATACGGCAATCAGGTAACTGGAGGAAGTTCAACAATACGGAGTTCCTATAAGAACCTATTAAAATTAAGTGCCACTGCCCGCGTGATGCTGATCAGTGTTGCTGCACAGAAATGGGCGGTCAGTCTGGCAGACTGCTATGCAGCGTCTGGTCATGTATTCCATAAAACTTCCGGCAATAAATTCCACTATGGAGAACTTGTTGTAGATGCTTCTAAACTAGCCACACCAAAAGAAGTAATCCTTAAAAAAACATCGGAATATAAACTGATTCGGAAACCCCTGCTCAGACAGGATACTCCATTAAAAACAAATGGTACTGCCATATTTGGCCTGGACAAAAAGTTACCCGGCATGCTGTATGCTACTGTAGAGCGTAACCCCAGACTACGGGGTGTGGTAAAAAGTTTTGACGCCAGCGCTGCATTGAAAGTACCGGGGGTCATCAAGGTATTCAAAGTTCGCATGGGTGTTTTCAAAACTTTCCGTGAAGGTGTAGCCGTAGTAGCCAATTCTACCTGGGCAGCTATGCAGGGGAAAAAAGCGTTAAAAGTAGCATGGGACGATACTGGCTTTGAACACATCAATACTGCTGACATTTACAAACGTCAGCAAGATAGTCTTCAAACCCAGGAAGGCTTATTCGCAAAAAAACAAGGAGAGCCCGATGCCATACTTAAACAGGCAGAAAAAACTGTAGATGTGGTATACCAGACTCCGTACCAATCCCATAGTTGTATGGAACCTGTAAACTGTGTTGCCCATTATCAGGGCGACAAAGTAGAAATTTGGGGGCCTATTCAGGCTCCGGAATGGGTGCAGGATTACATAAGTGAGCAATTGGGCCTTGCTAAAGAGAAAGTTATTGTAAACATGACCTTCTTAGGTGGTGGTTTTGGAAGAAAAGCATTTATGGATTATCCCCATGAGGCCACCATGATTTCCAAAGAAATGAGCGCTCCTGTTCAGGTGGTATGGACCAGAGAAGATGATGCTACGCAGGGGCCCTATCGTCCTGGAATTTCCTACAGGTGCCAGGGAGCAATTAAAGATGGAGAGATTACTGCATTAAAATTCCGCATGGCAGGTCAAAACAACGACCACTGGAGGGCTGGTAAAACTGATCAGGCCAACCGCAGTACAGCAGAAGGTTTTCTAAAACCATATT
Source organism: Pedobacter gandavensis (assembly GCF_014172405.1). GTDB lineage: Bacteria > Bacteroidota > Bacteroidia > Sphingobacteriales > Sphingobacteriaceae > Pedobacter > Pedobacter gandavensis. The sequence goes on from NZ_WNXC01000001.1 coordinate 980,170, forward strand.
ATGATAGCATCAAAAATATCAGCTTTGCTGAGGTGCAATTCGAAACACCAATACCGACGATGTGGTGGAGGTCAGTGTATGCTTCAACCAACGGCTTTGCTTATGAAAGTTTTTTGGATGAAATTGCATTAGCAGCCGGAAAAGATCCTTTAGCACTCCGCAGACAATATTTACAAGAGGAACGTTCCCAACTGCTGATTGACAAAATGGAAGCGGTTTCCGGCTGGAAGCAGAGAAAGAAAAATGAAGGTTTTGGTGTGGCGATTACCGAGTGTTTTGCCAGTACTGTTGGCCAGATTGTCAAAGTCTCCAGAGCTGAAAATGGAAAAATTAAAATTGATCAGGTCTGGGCAGTAATGGATTGCGGCTGGTATGTAAACCCTGACATCATCAAGGCACAGGTAGAAGGCAGTATCGTCATGGCCCTGGGCGCAGCTACCATTCATGAAATCACTTTTAAAGATGGGCTCGTAGAACAAAGTAATTTCTATAACTATAAAATGCCAAGAATTACAGACATTCCGCCAATTGAGGTATACATCATGGAAAATGAGGCCAATGCTGGTGGTGTTGGAGAGCCAGGTTTACCAGCCTTCGCTCCCGCCCTGACTAATGCCATATTTGATTTAACAGGAAAGCGGATTCGCAAACTTCCTTTTGATTTGAGCGCAGTTTAAATATCCCCATGAAAGAAATCAGCGACATACTTAAAGCTTACAAAAAGGCAGTAAAAGCGCAGCAGAAAACTGCGCTGGCTACTGTTGTTAAGGTGGAAGGATCTTCCTATCGCCGACCAGGTGCCAGGATGCTGATCACTGAAGATGGTCAGCTAACGGGTGCCATCAGTGGCGGATGTTTGGAAGGAGACGCCCTAAGAAAAGCACTCTCGGCTATCGTACAACAAGAAAACAAACTGATTACTTACGATACTACCGATGAAGAAGATGCAAAAATTGGCGTTCAGCTGGGTTGCAATGGCATTGTCCATATTCTTTTTGAACCCATAAAAGATCAGGATCCGCTGAACCCCATCGCACTTTTAGAAGCGTTAATCGCTGTACGGGAAGATGCAGTGATAGTTACCTTATTTTCATTGACAGAAAAGAATCAACCAGGTAGTAGTATGCTATACCGAGCCGGAAATATAAAGTCCCGCATTTCTGGTACTTTAAATAAAGCGCTGATCGAAGGTGCCGGGCTTGCTTTACAACAGAAAACATCATCATTTAAACATGATGAGCAAGGAGCATCTCCTATCGATGTCTTTTTTGAATTCATCCGGCCGGCTATCTCCCTGGTCATTGCCGGGGCAGGAAATGATGCTCAACCTTTGTCAGAAATGGCTTATTTACTGGGCTGGGAAGTTATGGTGGTAGATGGAAGACCTACTCATGCCTCAAGTTTACGCTTTCCAAACGCAACACGTGTCATCATTGCTAAACCAGAACAGGTTTTATCTCAGATAAATATAGATGAACAAACGGCATTTGTGCTGATGACACACAATTACAATTATGACCTCGCCTTACTCAACATACTTTTAGATACAAATACCCCATATATTGGGAGTCTAGGACCTAAAAAGAAACTGATCCGGATGCTCGATGAGTTAGATCGCAACATCAGCGTTAACCAATTAAGGGTTCATGGTCCTGTAGGCCTTGATATTGGTGCAGAAACGGCAGAAGAAATCGCCATCTCTATCCTTGCAGAGATTAAAGCTGTTTTTTCAGGAGCTTCTGCAAGTTCCCTGAAAGCGAAAAGTAGTCCAATTCACCATCAGGAAAAGAAAATCGAGTTATGAAAACTGGAATCATCATATTGGCAGCAGGCAACTCCAGTCGATTGGGAAAACCAAAGCAATTGCTACACTATCAAGGAGAAAGCCTGCTGGAAATTGTGAGCAAAGCAGCAATTCAATCGTCCTGTAATCCCATTATCATCGTTCTTGGTGCATATGCCAAGGAGATTTCAGCAGCACATAGACTTAATGGGCCTACTTATGTGGTCAATTACAATTGGGAAAAAGGTATGTCATCCAGCATTGCAGTTGGAATGTCTGCGGCTTTAGCCCATACTAAAGATTTAGATCAAGTGATCATTTCAGTATCAGATCAGCCTTTTATCAGTTCAGAAATCATAGAGAACCTAATCAAAAGACAACAAGAGAGCCGGAAAGGAATCGTCTCATGCAGCTATGCCCAAACTTCGGGTACACCCGTCCTGTTTCGTAAAAAGTACTTTCCTCAGCTTTTGTCACTCCATGGAAATCAAGGAGCAAAACAGCTTTTGAAACAATATCCCGAAGATAGCAGTAGCCTGGTTTTTGAACTTGGTTATATCGATATTGACACGGAATCAGATTATAACAACTTAAAACTTCAGCGATGATAGCGGATTCTTTTGGACGAGTACATGATTACCTGCGGATATCGCTTACCGATAACTGCAATTTCCGCTGTTTTTATTGCATGCCGGAAGAAGAATACGACTTTACTCCTGCATCGAGGTTGATGCAAACGGATGAGATTGTTCAACTTGCGAAAATATTCGTCGGGCAGGGCGTTAAAAAAATTCGGTTAACGGGTGGAGAACCGCTGGTACGTAAGGATGCCGCGGAGATTATCCTGGCATTAGGTCAGCTTCCGGTAGAATTGGTCATCACCACCAATGGAACACGGATTGCAGAAATGCTGCCCACGCTATTAGAAGCTGGCATAAAAACGGTAAACATCAGTCTGGATACGCTACAACCTGAAAAATTCCTGCTCATTACCCGGAGAGATCTTTTTCATCAGGTCCGCAGCAACATAGAACTGCTTTTACAGCATAAGCTTACCGTAAAAATCAATATGGTAGTGATGAAAGGCCTCAATGACGAGGAGATTAAAGATTTTATACGCTGGACAAAACATCACCCGATTCAGATCCGATTCATAGAATTCATGCCTTTTAGCGGGAACAAATGGACCAGTAACAAAATGTTTTCTCTCGATGAAATCCTGGCCAGCATCGCTAAAGATTTCGCCTACATGCCCGTTAAAGGGGAAGTTCATGACACGGCTAAACATTTTATGATTCCAGGCCATGAGGGCTCTTTTGCCGTGATCAGCACGATGACAGCTCCTTTTTGCAGTACTTGTAACAGGATGCGTTTGACAGCAGATGGGAAACTTAAAAACTGTCTTTTTAGTGACGGGGAGACCGATTTACTGAGTGCACTCAGAAATAATGAAGATATACTCCCCTTGATTCAAGCTTCTATATGGGCTAAGAAGAAGGAACTCGGCGGACAATTAAATACCCATTTTGAAAAACTAGATGCTGCTGCAATTCACAACAGAAGCATGATTACCATAGGAGGATAAGTCTTTAACATGATTACAGTCACAGCAGCAAAAACACTCATTTCAAGCCACATTAGCCCATTAGATCCTACCTTGGTTAGCTTAGATAAAGCATCCGGATTAATTCTAGCACAAGATATTTATGCAGGTTGCGATATACCAGCCTTCAAACAGTCATCCATGGACGGTTATGCCTTTAGATTTACTGACCTGGGAAAGGAACTTATTCTGGCCGGAGAAATGGCTGCAGGAACAGATCAGTCATTTACCTTAAAAGAAGGAGAAGCCAGTCGGATATTTACTGGCGCTCCATTACCTGTTGCTGCAGATACGGTGGTGATGCAGGAAAAAGTAACTTTAAGCAATGGCAAAATCCGGTTTCAAGGCGAACACATGCAACCTGGAACCAATGTCCGTGATCAGGGTGCGGAAATCAGATCCGGTGAATTGGCAATGAAAAAAGGAACCTTGTTGAGCCCTGCCGCAGTAGGATTTCTTGCTGGAATTGGCATCCTCCATTTGCAGGTTTTTCCATTGCCAAGAATCTCGATCATTGTCACCGGAAAAGAGTTACAGCAACCCGGACTTGCGCTTGGTTTTGGCCAGGTGTATGAATCCAACTCCTATTCTCTTTCTTCGGCATTAAAAATAGAAGGCATCACGCCAATAAATATTTTTCAGGCAGATGATGAATTAACGGTGTTGACTCAAGTATTGGAGGAAGCACTTCAAATTAGTGATGTGGTGTTACTTACCGGCGGCGTCAGTGTTGGAGATTACGATTTTGTTTTGGAAGCATCCAGAAATTGTGCGATAAAACAGGTGTTCCACAAGGTAAAACAGAAGCCTGGAAAACCCTTGTTTTTTGGTAAAAAAGGACCTAAACTGATCTTTGGTTTACCCGGAAATCCTTCCTCAGTTTTGAGTTGCTATTACAATTACGTACTTCCTGGAATTAAGCAGTTGTCGCAGCAAGCAGACAGTGTAAGCTATATCCAGGCAAAACTGACTAAAGCTTATCAAAAACCAGCCGGTCTGAGCCATTTCCTGAAGGGAAGCTATGAAAATGGGCAGGTAAGTCCACTAAATGCACAAGAATCTTTTCGCCTCAGTTCCTTTGCGCTGGCAAACTGTCTCATTTGCCTGGAGGAAGCTAAGGAAGAATTCCTGACTGGTGAAACCGTAACTATAATGATGCTACCCCAATAATTTTATGGAAGAAAACTTTATCCTTTTTTACGGCTTACTATTTATAGTAGCCTTTTTATATGCCTCTGTAGGACATGGAGGAGCTAGCGGTTATTTAGCACTCATGGCCATTTTTGCCGTCTCACCAACAATTATGAAACCGACGGCCTTACTTTTAAATCTATTTGTATCCTCCACCTCATTTATTCAGTTTTACAGAGGCGGTTATTTCAAATGGAAAACATTCTGGCCATTTGCACTCTCCTCGATCCCACTGTCTTTTGTAGGGGGAATGATGGCGATTGAGAGTTCTATCTACAAAAAAATTCTGGGTATTTTATTACTGATTCCAGTGATCCGTTTTCTCTTTTTTAAGAACACAGACCCTAAAGATTTCAAGCCTTCAAATATTCCGCTTTCTCTACTCATTGGCGGTGTTATTGGACTCCTCTCTGGCATGATTGGTATTGGTGGTGGCATCATCCTCTCTCCCATTTTGCTGCTGCTAAAATGGACCGATCAGAAGCAAACCGCTGCCATCAGTGCTGCCTTTATTTTTGTAAACTCTGTTGCTGGTCTGGGTGGTCAACTGATCAAAGGTTTTGAATTTAACAGTGCTATGTTGGCCTATGTAGGGGTTGCTTTTGCTGGAGGAATATGTGGTGCCTATTTCGGTGCTTTAAAATTCCCACAAAATGTTTTAAAAAATGTACTGGCTGGCGTCCTTGCCTTAGCTGCTTATAAGTTAATATTTACCCATGCTTAATATGAAATACCTGGTTCCCTTTTTATTGTTTTTCTGCTTGTCTGCCAATGCGCAGGAAAGCAAGCAGTTTATTGTTGATGGTCAAGTAAAAAAAACACTCACCATCAGTCTGGATGCAATCCAGCAACATAAAATGATCAGTCTTGATAGTCTGACCATTTACAACCACCTGATGCAAAGAAAAAGTAGTGTTAAAAACATAAAAGCGGCACTATTGAAAGATGTATTGGCTGGTGTAGAAATTACTGCTGGTCACCCAAAAGAACTGAGCGAGTATTACCTTGTTTGTACCGCTACCGATAATTACAAAGTTGTCCTTTCCTGGAATGAGGTCTTCAATTCTAAGAATGACAGCGTCTTGATTCTAAGCAGTTTTGATGTCGATCCGACAAAAAAAGAAAATGGGAATATTGCGATGATTGTGACTACAGACCAGGCAACAGGTAGAAGATTCGTAAAAGGACTGAGCAAAATCAGCATTTTAAGGTTAAATTAGTATTATGGAAATTGACATCATCAGTTTTGGAAAGATATCCGAATTTATAAAGAACCAGAGAGTAGACATTACTGGTATCAGTGATACAGATGCCTTAAAAATATACCTGGAAAAGACTTTCCCCGAGATTAGTCAGATGAAATATAAGCTGGCCTTAAATGAAAATCTTATTCAGCAGAATACCCAAATTTCAGGGAATGATCTGGTCGCAATTATGCCCCCTTTTTCCGGAGGTTAAAAAGAATGGCAACAGAAAGATACCACAGGCAAGTTATTCTCCATGGTTTTGGGGAAACTGCCCAACTTTTATTATCAAAAGCCAGGGTTCTGGTGATTGGCGCTGGAGGAATTGGCTGTCCAGCCCTGCAATATCTTGCTGCAGCTGGGGTTGGATGTATTGGGATTGCAGATGATGATACGGTTGCGCTATCTAATCTTCATCGTCAGGTTCTTTTTAATACTGAGGACATAGACAAACCGAAAGTCCGGATTGCAAAAAAAAGACTTGAAAAGATGAACCCGGAGATTGAAATCATTTCCCATCCTGTACGTCTTGAAAGAGCGCATATCATTGCTTTATTAAAAGACTATGATTATGTATTGGATGGAACCGATAATTTTGAATCCAGATATCTCATTAACGACGCTTGTGTCTTACTTGGGAAACCACTAATATTTGCTGCCGTATCCGGATTTGAAGGGCAATTGGCCATATTTAATGTTGCTGACAAACAAGGTCAGCGCTGTAATTATAGGGATATTTTCCCTATACCTCCTCAGCCGGGAGAAATTGCAGGTTGCGCTGAAAATGGCGTTTTGGGTGTGTTGCCAGGAATTATTGGCACGATGGCTGCAGCGGAAACCATCAAGCTAATTACCGGAATTGGCCGGCCCTTAATTAATCAACTCTTACAGTATAACCTGCTCAGCCAGGATCAATACAAAATGAACATTAGTCCGGGAGACGATTATGCAATAGCTCAAAATGAAGATGATTTTCTAAAGATGACTGATCCCGTTTTTTGTGCGCTAGAAGTTGGTTATACTGAAATTGACGCGGAACAATTGCTCAGCCTTCAAAAACAATCCACAATAATTGTAGATGTCAGAGAGCGACATGAGCTTCCAATTCTCAATGAACAAATCTACAAAAAGGCACCTATGACTGAATTCCCAACATTTTTGGACAGTGATATTGAAGAGGAAAATATGGTATTCATTTGCCAACACGGCATACGTAGTATTCTTGCTGCTCAAGCTGCACAGGAAAAATATGGTACCAGTAAAAACATTTACAGTCTAATTGGAGGTATTGCCAATTGGAAAAATTACTTTTTAGAAGCTACGAAATGAGTCAGAGAAAAATAAAAAACATATTTGTAACCGGCAAGATTGACCCTGCTTTTATAGGAGACAGCATTGCCAAACACAGTTCCAAAACAGCGATTGGCGGTCACAGTATATTTATGGGGCAAGTAAGAAGAGATGAGCTGGATGGCAAATTTGTATCTGCTATAGAATTCACTTCCTATGAAGCTATTGCTTTAGAAAAAATGAATTTGATCAGGGAGGAGATTTTTGACAAATACCCACTAAATTGTCTTCATGTCCATCATAGTCTTGGCCTTGTCAATGCTGGTGAGATCTGCCTTTTTGTATTCTGCTCTTCTGCACATCGTAAGCCAGCAATTGATGCCTGCGCAGAAATCGTAGAACGGTTAAAAGCAGAGCTTCCGATCTGGGGCAAAGAAATATTTGAAGACCACACACATCAATGGAAAGAGAACAACTAAAATGGTAAACATTACACATAAATCAAGTACGCTAAGAATTGCCATTGCAATGGCCACTGTTAAAGTTTCAAAACCAGAAACAATCCAGGCTATTGAACAAAGAAAAATACCAAAGGGAGATGTTTTCGAATTTGCCCGCGCTGCAGGCTTATTAGGGGTAAAAAAAACAAGTGACCTCATCCCCGATTGTCACCCCCTGCCCATAGAATACACCGCTATAACTTACGCTATTGACGGCCTTGAAATCCACATTACAGTAGAAGTTCATACCATATACAAAACCGGTGTAGAAGTTGAAGCCATGCACGGTGCCTCGATTACGGCCCTGACCATGTATGACATGCTTAAGCCGATAGACAAAGGAGTAGAAATTCAAAACATCAGGTTATTAAAAAAATCAGGTGGCAAATCGGACTTTAAAGCGCTACAATTTCCTGAAATAAAAGCGGCGGTAGTGGTTTGTTCTGATTCTGTTTTTTCTGGTAAAAGCCAGGATACTTCAGGAAAATGCATCATTAGTTTACTGGAAAAACTTGATATTGAAACACTGAAGTATGAAATTTTGCCCGATGAGGCCAGTGCGATCAGTGCAAAAACCCTTGAACTCTGCGGATCCGAATATCAATTGCTGATTTTTACCGGTGGAACGGGTCTTTCTCCAAGAGATGTTACCCCTGATGCCATTTCACCATTAATTGAACGCCGTATTGATGGTATTATGGAAACTGCAAGAAATTATGGGCAACAGCGCATGCCTTATGCCATGTTATCCAGAGGTGTAGCTGGATTTATTGGTGAGACTTTGGTACTTACCTTTCCAGGATCAAAGCAGGGAGTAGAAGAATATATTAACGCACTGTTCCCACAAATACTGCATCTTTTTAAAGTAAATAAAGGACAGAAACACTAAACAACATTTAAAAATAGCTAAACTTTTATTACGCTGGATCGTTTGTTTAATACCTGATGAATTTTCATCGGGTATTAAGAAATGGCTGATGTGTTTTTCCACTACGGCAAGTTTTACGGCAGGTGCCGGTCTGCTATTGGTAGGCAGTATTTCCTTGGTCAAGGCTAAAACTACGTCACAGTATGTATTGGCCTGCATTCCTATCCTTTTTGCCGCACAACAACTGATCGAGGGGCTCTTATGGCTGGCGCTTTCCCATGCGGCATATGCCCGCTGGAGCGAGCTCGCAATGTACCTGTTTCTGGCATTTGCCCAGACTGTCTGGCCCATAATGGTCCCATTATCCATGTTGTTGTTCGAGAAGGATCCTGTTAGGAAGAAAATTTTGCTCGGTCTATTAGGGACAGGTGTACTCTCAGCCCTATACCTTGGCTATTCGCTATTAAACTATCATGCCTCGGCTAGAATAGAGGAGCACCATATCAGATATTCACTAGGATTCCCTTTCCAGAGCAGACTGCTCCGAGGCATTCCCTATATGTTGGCTACGGCCATTTCACCATTTGTTTCTAGTCACAAGTTGCTCAGAATGTTGGGCTGGGCGCTGGTACTTTCCTATGTACTCACAGCAATCATCTATACAACTTATCTAACTTCGGTATGGTGCTTCTTTGGGTCGATATTGAGCATGCTGATCCTTTTTATCATCGTAAAAATGAATTCGGAAAATTTAAAAGCTATTGCCATATCCTAATTGTTTCTACTTAGCTATTGGCGTCCATATTGAAGACTCAAAGGAATCGGGATCGCTTGTTTAGTCTTCATGATACTTGGTGTTAAATAGCCAAGTTTTAGCTTATTCTTTTCGTTCTTATGTAAATACTCCAAACGAAGCGTATAAAATCCTTTGGTCAATGGCAAAATATAAGTGTATGGAGAGTTCCGATTGTTGTTAGCATCCTCCCAGCGTATGAGTAACTGATTGTTAAGGTATAATTTTGAATCCTTATCCGCATCAAGAACAAATGCATAGTAACCTTCTTCTTTTGTTTCCATTAATCCCTCAATTACTAAAGCATAGTTGTTTTTCCGTGGTAGTTTATTAACATCAAAATCAGCATTTGTTATTCCTGTTTTCTGTGGTGTCTTCGCTTTAAGATCCTCGGCTTTATCGAATTCCCCTTCATAATAATCATAATGAAAACCACCTGGCTGCAGGTTGTTTTGTTTTGATACAGGTGATAAGGTTTTTCCTTTGATAAAATTACCTGTATTAATCTTATCGTATCTTGCTCGATTGGTAAACTGCTTTACCGTAATTTTAGCTGCATCGTTTACCACAATCTCGGACCATATTTTTGTAGACTTCAGCGTAGGGTCAATGCCATCCATAGTGTAACGAACTCTTGTTGTATCGCCAAAATACCATACTGTAAGCGGTTTGTTTTTTAAAACAATACCATTCATTGGATGAAAATCGATTCCATTATTCTGCCAGCCATAAGAAAATTTTAGTGCATCGTAAGTACTTTTAAATCTTACAGAACTATGCGTTTCATCAGGGTATCGGATACTTTTCCAGGTTAGTCCTTCAGGAGCAAACTTCTTCAGAATTAAATCCATAGTATCAATCTTCATGGTCTCTCCCTCCTTTCCTTCCCTTCCGCTCATAAACAAGGTAATATTTGAATCCTTCAAAGCTGATAATTTCTCAGATGCAATTCTCGGTATATAAGAATTATCCCACCACAAACTTGGATCTACGGCGATATAAGACTTAAATGTTTTTGGCGCAGTCAAAAGCGCATTCACCACAAATAATCCACCGAAGGAGTGTCCCCAGAGCGTATTATCACCATTTGAAGGGTATTTTTGATTGATATAAGGAATCAGTTCATCTTTAATAAAGCCGAGGAAATTCTCTGCCCCGCCTGAAGTCTTCCAATTGTCTATATGTGTTGGAGTAAGGTCTTTGTTCCGATCGATCCCTAATACACTTACAATTATGGTGGAAGGTATGTACTGCTCTGCCTCCAGAAATCCCAGGGTCCTGGAGATTAATCCTGTATTCCAATTTCCGCCATCCAGGACATAAAGCACATCATATTTACTGGTACTCCCAGGTTTATAGTCTTTAGGAACAAATACCTGAATCAGCCTTTTTTGTTTTAATACGATAGAATTTAAGGAGTCAAGCTTTCCAACTTCGATTACATTCCTCACAGTATCTTGTGCCTGAACCAGATTCCCTTGACTTAGGAGTATCCCTACAAGGATGAATAGACTAAAAAACTTATGTTTCATTGAAAAACAGTTATTTAAAGAGTGATCATATCATTCATATCTACATACTAGATAGAGATTGATTTGATCAGGTAACTTATTGATTGTTACAACTCAGCAAAAAACTATCTGATTGGCTCAAAATTTCAGGATTAAGAAAGTATATCAACGACTTAATGCGGTATTTCAACACGGTTCACCAACGGGGATCCGGCCTCGAAGGCATCAATATTATCAAAAGTTACTTTGGCAATTTCCGTCATGGCTTCCTGGGTCAGGAACCCTTGATGCCCGGTAATCAGTACATTTGGAAAAGAGATTAACTGACTAAGTTGTTCGTCCTGAATAATCAATTCAGAAAAATCATGGAAAAAGAAGCCCGATTCCTGTTCATAAACATCCAGCCCAAGGGAACCGATTAAGCCAGATTTTAAGGCTGAAATGATGGCTTTGGTATCAACTAATCCACCTCTACTGGTATTGATCAGCATCGTACCCGGTTTAATCATTTGAAGGCGATCTGCGTTAATCAAATATTGCGTATCAACAGTAAGCGGGCAATGCAATGAAATAATATCAACATCCTGCAAAGTAGCATCCAGAGTCCCATATTCCACACCCAACTCCCGCATCTCCGCTGATGGAAAAGGATCATGGGCTTTGATATGGCAACCAAAACCCTTCAATATTCTACAAAAGGCCTGTCCAATATGACCTGTTCCAATAACAGCTACCTTCCGTTGATTTAAATTTATGCCCATTAGTTTTTCAAGGGAAAAATTCCCCTCTCTAACGCGGTTGTATGCTTTATGTGTTTTTCGATTCAGCGTTAAAATTAGAGCCATCGCATGCTCCGCAACAGCTTCCGGGGAATAGGCAGGTACGCGCAAAACCGGCACTTTCAATTGATCCGCATAATCAACATCAACATTGTTAAATCCAGCGCAGCGCAACACTACTAACTTAAGACCAGATTGATAGAGTTTATCCAGCACTTGCTTGTTCATGATATCGTTAACGAAAATACAAACCGCATCAAACCCAGCCGCCAAAACAGCCGATTCTTCAGAAAGTGATGCTTTAAAAAAAACGATTTGGTGGCCGGTGTTGTGCTGGCTCAAAAAATCTTCATCATATTGACTCGTACTAAAAACTGCAATTTTCATAAATCTGAATTTGTTAAAACGATCTCTGTGAGATCCTGACTATTGTTGCCGATAAGATAGCTATTATTTTTGCCACAGGATTCAAAACAAATGCCTAGAGAAGATAATTATTTTGAAATAGACAGTCATCAGAATTAAATAATTTTGTTGTGAACGGCATAAGAAAGTGCTTCAACTATGTTACTAACGCCTAAACGATCAAAAATACGCCTCCTGTAATACTTCACAGTATCAGGAGCGACAAATATCTTTTCTGCAATTTGGTTAATTGTTAATCCTTGTGCGTGCAATCGTAATATTTCTAGCTCTCTTTTGCTGAGTTTTGGCTTTTCAATTTTGCGCCAAACCATATGCTTAATATTTAATTCCCAGACATCATTAGTGCCTTGTTTATGAATACAGATGTTACCTGCATTTTTATGGTGCGAAATAGAAACAATGCACATCGCTTTCCAAAGTTTTTTATCACTCGTCAAAAACAATGGCGTAAGCTTATGATTGATTAGAATATGTTTACCATCCTCGTTAACCAAATGAAAATCATAAGTTATACTATACATTTTCTTTGTATTCCCAGGTAATTTTTCAAAGAAATCAAATCCTGCTTCATTAATCAGATTTAACAATTGTAAATCATCTTCCGGGACATTTTTGAAGTAGAAATCATAGCCCATATTTAAAACCTCCTCAGAAGTATGTCCACATAAAAATAAGGGATTGTCTGAAACATATTCAAACGCCATCTTTTCATAATCAATAACATAAATACTCTCATACGTTAACCTTGCAAAAGATTGAACAACTTCAAGATATTGTTGCTGTTGAAAATGATCCGCTTCTGATATTTTACCTACCCTATTCTTGGTTAGCAGACTTGAATTTATTTTATTTTTCATTACGAGCAATGGCTTAAAGCAAATCTACACTTTAGTGTAGGTTTTGAAAAAATTTTTGTACCCAATTTTACGGGAATAATGATCGTATGGTTAAGAGAAGATTTAAACCATTACATTTTCTTTAAAAGTAGAACCATGAAAAACAAGACGAATTTAGACTCGATACCCTTTTGGATTTTAACCATTATTTTAGGGACCGCCACCTATAAACAAATAGATTTCGAAAACTTAACCTTTAAACATATGGGCATGGGAATTATTTATTCCCTATGTTTTCTCTTTATGATCTTCGTCCTTGTAAAAGGAAAAAAAGTAAATAAATAATAAATCTAGCCTTATCTATGGAGCATAATTGTCTAAATTGTAGTCAACAAGTAATTGATCATTATTGTCAAAAATGTGGACAAAAATCAAGTACTCACCGATATTCAATTAAACACTTCCTTGAACATGATTTTATACATGGAGTATGGCATGTTGATAAAGGAATTCTTTTTACCATAAAAGAGCTTTTTACAAGACCTGGCCATAGTGTTCGTGAGTTTACCCAAGGTAAAAGGGCTAACTATTTTAATTTCGTCACGCTCATACTTTTAATCCTAACGGTTTCTAGTCTGTTAAACCCATATGTACACTTCAAACTGTCAGACCTGATGTCTCCTAGCGCTGAACGTGCAATGAACTCTTTCGAAGAATTTGCTACAAAATATCCAAAAGTATTACTGGTGATTACCATACCTATTAATTCACTATTTAGCTTCATTTGGTTTAAAAAAGCAAAGCTAAACTATTCAGAAAATTTGGTTTTGAATTCTTACAAAACTGCTTCAGAACTAATTATTGGGCTTTTCTTTGCTGTTTTTGCGATCGTGTTTACAAATACCAACACACTTATATTTCTTTACTTATATGTAATAACCCCTGCTATATTCATATACGGAATTTGGTTCTACGCTCAATTTTACTCGTGCTATGGTTATAGTAAAAAAGCACTGATTTTCAGGAGCATTTTAGTAATTCTCTCCTATACACTATTGCAAGTAATATTTGGATTCATTTGGGGATTTATACAGTGATCAAAGTACGAACAATCCTTTTAAAATAATACACCTCCCCCTCATTCCTTAATCCATACGTTTCACAAAAGTGTAAACTAAAAAACGTAAAACCTGACAACTTGATTCACAGTTACTTAAAATCATTTGATTTTATTATACCTTTAGTTTAAGGCTCTAATAATATTGGGATTCCCTACCCTGAAAAGAGTCTTAGATACTTCTAATCTTCAGGCCCATGCTTTTCAATTCTCTTAACTTCGCACTATTCTTACCCATAGTTTTTTTCTTCTATTGGTTTGTCGCCAATAAAAGTTTAAAATTCCAGAATATCTTATTGCTTTCAACGAGTTATTTTTTTTACGCCTGTTGGGACTGGCGCTTTATGTTTCTATTAATCTTTTCTACTCTTTTGGACTACTTTACCGGAATAAAAATGTTTGAATCCAAAAGCCAAAAGATGAAAAAATTCTGGTTCTGGTTAAGTGTTTGCATCAACCTGGGATTCCTTGCCGTGTTTAAATATTATAATTTCTTTGCAAGCTCATTTGCAGAAGCCCTGGGGAATGTAGGCCTTCAAGTAAATCCATCCACATTAAATATCATACTCCCTGTTGGAATTTCCTTTTATACCTTCCATGGTTTATCTTATGTAATAGATATATACAAGGGTAAAATCCAACCCGAAAGGAATTTTATCGACTACGGCGTATTCGTTAGTTTCTTTCCGCTTCTCGTTGCTGGTCCAATAGAGCGAGCAACCCACCTGTTGCCACAAATACAGCGCAAAAGACAGTTTAATTACACCAATGCAATTGACGGTCTACGCCAGATTTTATGGGGACTCTTTAAGAAAATAGTCATTGCAGATAACTGTGCTGATATCGCCAATAGGGTATTTGACAACCCTGTCGGTCAGCCAGGAAGCATGCTGGTTTTAGGAGCAGTGTTCTTTGCTTTTCAGATTTACGGAGACTTTTCCGGCTATTCTGACATCGCACTAGGGACAGCCCGACTCTTTGGAATTGAACTCTTAAAGAACTTCTCTTTTCCCTATTTTTCTCGTGACATCGCCGAGTTCTGGAGGCGATGGCACATCTCCCTATCCACTTGGTTTCGTGATTACTTATACATTCCATTAGGCGGAAGTAAAGGTGGCCTCTGGAAGAAAGTCAGGAACACCTTTATTATTTTTATTGTCAGTGGCTTTTGGCATGGTGCCAACTGGACATTTATTATTTGGGGAGCATTAAATGCATTGTTCATTATGCCATCTATCCTTTTTAATACCAATAGAGATAATTTGAATATTGTGGCAGAAGGCAAATACCTACCAGGCCTCCGTGATTTTCTGAAAATTGCACTCACCTTTAGCTTAACAGTATTGGCATGGATATTTTTCAGAGCTAAAAGTGTATCCGACGCGATACAATACATCAAGGGCATATTATCCCCCTCCTTGTTTGTAAAACCTGATTTCTCCGAATCTATGATCGTCATTTCCTTCCTTGTTTTGGGATTTCTGACCGTAGAATGGATTGGCAGAGCAGGCCAATTCTCTTTAAGTAATATCACTAAACTACCAGTACCACTGAGATGGTCCTTCTATTTCTCCCTGATACTGCTCATGTTTATTTATCAAGGAGAAGCTCAAACCTTTATATATTTCCAATTTTAACTAGCATCATCACCAAATAAAAAGGCACATAATTATGAAAAAATTCTTGATCAGATTATTCGTATTTACATTTGTGATTGGAGTTGCCGGTGAGCTCATCATTAGAATGTACAAGCTTGTCCCGGATATTCCAAGATTGTATGTTGACAATACAGGGATACAGCGATACGTACCCGGCCAGACTGGATACTATACGAAAGCAAAAACCAAATGGGTCGTGAACAAATATGGTTGGCTTGGCACATCCGATACCAGCAAAGACACCGTGCTCTCTATTATTGGTGATTCCTATATTGAAAACATCATGAATCCAATCACTTGTAATCAAGGAAATAAACTTAAATCCAGATTTAAAGATTATAGTTTTTTCGAAGCAGGAAGGTCTGGTGTCACCTTTATTGAAGCCATGCAAATCAGTAAATTACTAGACTCTACGATCCAACCCAAGATGCACCTCATTTATGTAAGTACCAATGATTTTCCGGAGAGTTCCTCCCTCAATCAACGATATACGGATCGGGTGCAAATTGATTTAAGTAATAAAACCATTCTCCATGGGAATCTCAAAAGTCCAGGTGTAAAAAAAATACTTTACAACATTAAACTCGCCTATTATTTATACTTAAGATTTCCATTATTTGTGGACGCAAAAAACAAAGAAGATCACAAAGGAACCACAGAAAAGTTCGTTAAAATAAAGCCCGAATTCGATGATACCCTTGTCAATAAATTGTTTGCCTACTGCATTGAAAATTATGATATGGACAAAGTAACCCTAGTTTTTCATCCAGGAACTGAACCGGCCATTATTAAATTGGCCAATCAATACCACATCAAACATATTGTATTAAATTCAGAAAAGGATGATAGAGATTGGGCCTTAAATGCCAATGATGGCCATTGGTCTTGTTACGGACATACCCAGGTGGCGAAACAAATTAGCTTCGAGCTCCCTGCCTTATTAAATGCCACGAAAACCGATCCAGATCTAAAGAAAACTGAATTTGCGAAACTCAATCTTTAAGCTGGAGTCTCAACAGGGTTTACACAACCGTAAAAACACATTTTAGCGTGTTTTTTTTTAAACGAAATGTTTAAATTTATTAGCAGTTTATTGTTCATTTAAAATATTATAAAATATGGGATTTTTGCCACTAATACTATCTGCCATAGTTCCTGCAAGTTTTAAGGCTCCAACAAAAAGATCACTGCAACAGTTCTTTCATTCTGGTTTGGTAAAGGTATCTGGAAGTCAGGAAGAAGCTTTATTATGGACTTCCGCACAAGTTAAACTAAGCCCATATATAATGATCCAGGCTTTTTTACAAGGTACTTTCCCTATGCCGAAAGTAGATAATAATAAAATATTTGTTTGGTATGATCCCGATCCCAGAGCAATTATCCCCGTTGCTGATTTTAAAATAAGGAATGATGTAATGCGTTGCTTAAAAAAAAACAGGCTGCAAGAATTAGACAAACGATTTGAAATCAAGATGAATACTAATTTTGAACAAACCGTAATCAATTGCTCGAAATCAAGGGGGAATAAAGGCAACACCTGGATAACCGATGAATACATTAAAGTGATGCTGGAGCTCCATAAAATGGGAATTGCCCATAGCTTTGAAACCTATCAAAATGGAGCGCTTGTAGGTGGTGTTTTCGGAGTCGCTTTAAATGGTTATTTTATAACTTTAAGCCTCTTTAGAACTGTGGATAACGCGAGTAAAGTTGCTTTTTGTTATCTGTTAACCAAACTTAAAGAAGATGGATTTAAACTGCACCTCACCGGCGATGCTGATAGTTGGTTTGCACAATTTGGAGCAGTTAATGTCACAAAAAATGATTTTAGACAGGAACTGATCTCGGCGATTACAGCCCCTGTAACCTTTAGTCCAGGAGTTCCAGATCTTGTCATATAGCCAATTCAATACTAGGAGAATCCCTCAATGATGGAACTTAGGTAATCTTCTTGATTTGATTTTTTAAAGACGATATCCCGGCACTGATTGAAATCTACGAATGCTTTTATGGCATCAATCATCCCTGCGATCTGAATATCGCTTAGTACTATGGCTTCAAAATGCAAGTTATGGACAATCAATAGCTTTTGTTTCCGGTCAGCTTTGGCATCCATCCGCGCTACAAAAGCATCCCCAATCAAAATGGGCAGAGAAAAATAACCGTACTTCCTGTTGGGCGCCGGTACAAAACACTCTACTTGATAATCGAAATTGAAAAAATCTTTCAATCGGTACCGGAAAACATTAAGGATATCAAATGGAGAGAGGATAAAGGCGTCACCGGACAACAAGATATCCGTTTTTTGATGAGGCAACATATAAAATGCACTTTTCATCCCTTCTACTGAAACTGGCTTCAGCTGCCCACCATTAACCATTTTCTCCAACTCCTTTTTGACCAGGTTACCTTTTACACGACGTGCCCGCCAAGCCATTTCCTTGACAGTGGCAATTCCCAATGCACCCAGTGTGCGTCTGATGACATATTGAGCAAATTCTTCCTCCGTTGGTAAAATCTGATCTGTTTCCTCCGGAATCAAATTCATCGGCACATCATAGATTTTCTTAAAGCCGCTGGTACGCGTGATCATTAAATCACCCTCCAGATACAACCTTTCCAATGCGACTTTAGACGGCCGCCAGTCCCACCATCCTGAGCTAGGTTCTAATCGATCATTGTCAAAATCTCCAACCATCAACTGACCTTCGCGTTGCACCCGGTCAAGTATCTCCTTCATCAAACTTTCTTCAGCTTTAGTTAATGCTTTCCGCTGAGCAGCAAATGCTTGCTTCAATACCAGTGAAAAACGAAAGTCATGCATTGGCAGGTAACCTGCATCTGAGCTGAGGTACTCAAAAATTAAACCATCAGCCGATAGTTCTTCCAACCACTCCGGCCTATAATCAGGCACACGTGCAGCCATCACATGGTGATGCGCCCGCTCGACTACAAAATTCGTATCTAACTGCACAAAACCCAGTTGATCAATCAATTGACAAACCGCTTCCCGGCCCATTCCAAACTGTGCCCGCTTGGCCAATCCCGCTGCATGGAGGATGATCTTTCTGGCTTGAGCTTTACTAAGCATCAGTGATTCCATAACAGCAAAATAATGAAAAGAAGATTAGATCCCCAAAAACTTAAAAGGTTCTGCTGCTTTAAAATTTGAATTTGACAACCCATTCAAAGCGAGATCCGGCTTCAAAGCTAATTTCATCGCTTTTGAGCCTTCCTTCAGGTCAAATTTATTGAGGTCTACCCAAAAAGTTCCAGGGGTCAAAACATTTTCAAAATAATAGACTTTATTTTTTTGATCTGCAACAGACCTCCATCGGGTTGAGGAGATATTCGGCTCTGTTTCTGAGCTGATTCCGAAAGGGACCGAACAATTTCTGATCACACTAAACACGCTTGCTACAGCAATCCTCGTATCATCTGTTTGTGGAATGGCCTTGATATAATAAGATGCTCTCACAAAGCGATCGGCTGCACGGTTGGTCCCTGGTAGCATAATTGTCCCAGGAATACCCGCCCAATAATTATTTAAGGCAAGTTGTTCTCCAAATACTGGCGAATTTGTCATCACGGTATAAGCAGGATCATGATGAATCACCAATTTCCCATTGATGTATTCAAATATTGCATTGTCCCCAGAAGCATCAGAAATTGACAAATGAAGGGTGGTGAATTTTTTAGTACCAGGAACATAATCACTAACCACTACAAATGATTCGTCCTTTAATGCATTTACTGCTTCGTTTACACTGGCAAAATTATCCAATACATATTGCGCCCATGCGGAAATGCTAATGCCCTTCTTTTTACCTTCCGGATCAAATTTTGGATAGCTAGATTCTACCAACCACAACACATTGGCTACCAAACCCTTTTCATTCAAACCGTCCACAGTAGCAATATCCCAGGCACTGGAGATGACACTACCATACTTGGATTTCCATTTCAAGGATTGTCGGCCAACTTCTCCAGTCCTGTCGATTCCTCTAGGGAATACCCAAAGATTAGCCGAAATTTCATCTTTCCAATCCATACTGCGGGCTGTGATCACTGTACCATTCGGGCCTTTATACACCACTCGTGTACAGGCTAAAGATTCCTTCTGAACCAGAAGAAATGCTACAAAAATAAAAGAGAAAAAATACTTCATAAGCATTTGGGTTTTAATTAGCTACAACGTAAACAAAAAAAACATGGATGAAGTTTGGATAATAATTTTATGGCACATTATTTGGCTTAAATCAAACCAAATCTTCTTGTGATGGAAAACGAACAAATTTGCGAGCATATCAAAAACTTACAAGAGCTAAAACTCCCTAAAGAGCTCGTCTGTGAAGAATGCGTTAAAATAGGTGGTCAATGGGTTCATTTGCGGACTTGTCAGACTTGTGGGATGACGCTTTGCTGTGATGACTCCCCCAATACGCATATGACAAAACATTATCACAGCACCGCTCACCCGGTTGTCATCTCTGCTGTCCCTGGTGAAAGGTGGTTATGGTGTTATAAAGACGAGATTTTTAGTGAGTATTAATATTCCAGTGATACCCTATCCCATTTGGCCAAATCAGCACCAATAGCATACGTACTTCGTAAAAATTCAAGTAGTTTATCTTCAGCGTTTGTTGCGTTTTGTACAGCGGAATATGGCAAAATGAATTCACCTAATTTAGGATGATAATAGGCCTCGTCCGGTTGAACTTTTGCTGTTTTATATCCTTCCGGTTCTGGATACAGGTAACCATAAAATACGGCTTCTTTTAAATCTGCTCCACCTGTCCAAAATCCACAGCTGCTTACCTCCTTACAATAAGCATCCTCTGCAACCCAATTGGGCATACCAGGCACTCCCCCAGGATGTTTGGGTGCCTCAGAACCAGAGAAAAAGGACAATGCTAAATCAAAACTTCCCCAAAAGAAATGAATAGGGCTACACTTACCCTTAAATTCAGCTCTAAACTTCAAGAAAACAGCTTGTATGTGCAGCAAGGCCTTATGGAAAGCAATAACCTCCTCTTCCTCATAACTAGCATGGATGGTATCTAATTCAAAAGGAATTGGATGAAGTAGCTCTACAGGCGTAGCTTTAATCAACAGGTTGATTTTTAAGTCGTTTAACAACTTGAAAATTTTCTGGTAGAAATCAGCAACAGAGATTCCATGCAAGTCAAATTGCCTGACTTCCCCACTGCTGGTTGTAATTTTTAACAAATGGGCTATAAAATCAAAATCTATCTGAAAATCCAGGTCTTTATAGCGCATAGATTGCGTCGTTAAGCCAGTAGCTGTAACATGCAGCGTAATGTGCCAGGAATGGTTTACCCAGGGCAGAACTGCAAGTTTTATTTTTCCTACAATCTGTGTCCATAGTTGTAAAGTTTCATAGGTAGAACTCCCCCTTTCATAAGAAAGTATTGGCCATTTCTGTTCCATAATGTTCTATTTTACAATTTAATAAGCTACTGGAGCCATTTTTCCTTTCACATTTTTACCTCCTTGAGCATTCATTGCTTTCAATTTGGTAAGCTGATCTGGCTTAAGTATAGATTGATATTCTTGCATACGGTAATCAGCGATAGCTTTTGATGCCTTTGGATCTTGTGGTTTAGTGAGCTTTAGTGCATCCTTACGTCGAATACACTCCGTATTAACCGCCAGAACCTTTGCATATTGGTTATCATCTAGGTTAAGCTTCTGCTTTAATTCTTTGGAATAGGCAACCGCACGCTGCTCTGCAGATTGAGGGGCTGCCTGCATTTTTTTAGCAGGTTGTTGTTTTGATGTAGCCAGAGGAGCAGCTGTTTGGGCGGTAGCAGGTAATACTGCTGCCGCAAGGACGAAAGCCAAAAGGAAGTTTTTCATAATGCTTTGTTTTTAAACAATATTGGTTCATAACAATCCAGAATTACAAAAAGTTTTTAGCGGGGTACGTATTAAGATTTCATATATTGGGTTTGATGTTTGACCAGCATCCCCTCTGAATTCAACTATCTAAAACCTAATCTATGAAGATATTTTTTGGAATTTTTGTCTTAGTCTTTGTCATTTCGAATGCCATAGGTTTCCCTAAGCCCTTTTTTAAACTGACAACTACAAATGCTGATTTGGGTAAAGCAGAAATCTATTCGTTTGTGTTGGAATCAATGCTGATCAATTTAACCTTTTGTCTATTGCTTGCTTTAGTTTTAACAAAACTATGGCTTATTCGTAAAAAGTCATTAGGGATAAAAAATTAACAAATAATATAACACTGCCCCAAAATTTCCTGAATTTTGGGGCAGTGTTAATTACAACTATCCTGACTATTTAGGAACAGTCCAGAATAGATTAGGATTGTTTGTTTTGTAGTTTATAAGTTTCACCCCCTTCTCTTGAACAATCGTCTCCTTCTTTTGTGGCGCTTGAACCAGACCATCTAAGGGTAGCAATTCGACATAAGTTATTTCCTTTCCGCTGGTTAGAGTTTCCGTATCATATTGGCTTACCAATGGAGTTTCCAGGCGATAAAGATTCTTTGCCATATAGGTTTGCAGGTAGGCCTCTTTGGTCTGCAATGATGACCGATTCCAGTTCGCATCGGCATTAAGCACCAATGGCATGCCTTTAATCAAACGTTCTCTCACTTCTTGTATGCCCAGAAGCCCCCCCTTTTCATCCATCACATAAGCATCAAATGTAGGATCGATCCATATCCACTTTTTCAAATCTTTGATGTACACCATATTGATCACATGGCAGTCGTCAAATTTTGTTTCTTTTGGCATACAGGTAATGTATCTGGATGTTATGCCCATAGATAGATAACATTCGTTTAGTATGGTGGCCAGCATCCTGCAGTTTACCCCACGGTTTTCTTGCTTGCAAACCTTAATGAGTTCAATCGCATTTTTTAATGTCGGATTGTTACTACTACCATCATGTCTGACAAGATTATGTACCCAATGCAAAAGGTTAAATACTTTCGAAAGCTCATTTCCTTTACCTGCAACAGAATCCAAATTAAGATCCTTCCTAATCCGAACAAGGTTAGGATCATCCATTGCCTGATAACTGAAGACAGGGATTTCACGCTGATCTGAAAAACTGTATTTTTCAGCTTTGCGAAGGGTATCCAGATAAGCAGGTTGTGTTCTTCTAGGTGCTTTTGCATCATATTTCACTTGTGTTCTCGCAGTATCCTTTCCATTAACCAAGATGATAAAATTATATTCCCCTACTTTCGGGTCAACTTTGAATGAAATTGATTCGAGATCAGTGTAAAAGGTCACTTTTTTTGCATCAGTATTATAAACGTCCAATTTTTCATTTGGCGTAACCGTCCAGGCATTTTTTCGGACAGGATTATTGTCGTCTTTAATATCCACTTGCAAGGAACTTGCTTTGATAATGGGTACTTTCTTTTGGGCTAAGGCTATGTTTACCACAAAAGGCAGTAGTAAAATGGTGGAGAGTTTGATTTTCATATTGGTTGATTCAAAAATTAAGGTAACGGTTATTCAGTACATAAGACGTTATCTTTTTAGAGAACGTTGCATGAATAGATAATTACTTTACCAGAAGCCAAAGCCAATTTATTAAAATGAACTATCCAAAATCGCCTTCATTTCCGGTCTTCCGGAATCATCATCACCAGTCAACTCCTTCTGCTTCAACAACTCCTTTTTCATCGCAGCAATCCGCTGTTTATAAGCTGGATCATGGAATGCATTGCGCAACTCTTTTGGGTCTTTTAAAAGGTCATAAAACTCCCAAGCTGCTGGCGTAGCCACATTCGAAGCATCCTTCATTCCAAGGCCTTGCCCGTAATAAAAAATCAATTTATACCGTTGATCTCTAATTCCAAAATGTGCTGGTCTATCTTTACTATGCTCCCAATAACGGTAGTACATAGATTTACGCCATGATTTGGCTGTTTTTCCTTTTAAATTATTCCTAAAGCTCTCCCCTTGTATGAAATCAGGCTTTTTAATCCCTGCATAATCTGCAAAAAGTGCGGCAAAATCTATATTTAAAATGATATCATTTATACGGGTACCGCCTTTAATTTCTTTGGGGTAACAGATCACAAAAGGCATTCTTGAAGACTCTTCATACATCATTCTTTTATCAAAAAAGCCATGCTCCCCCAAAAAGTAACCTTGATCTGAAGTATAAATCACAACGGTATTTTCGGCTAAGCCATTGCGCTTCAAATAATCCAGCAGCCGCCCGATATTGTCATCAATCGCAGCAGCACATCTCAGGTAATCTTTCACAAACTTCTGGTAGATTTTCTTACGGGCTTGAATACTATCCAGGCCATTGATGCTAAAAGGCATTCCCGGATAAGTAGTCCAATATCCTTTTGGGTTCTTCTGATATTGCGCCCACCGACTTTCCAGATCTTCTAAATCCTGCCCTTTAAAGCTCCGCCCATTAGTCTCCGGACCAAAATCGAGTATAGATACCGGCTCAGGTAGCGTCTGCCCTGCATATAAATCATTGTACCGTTCCGGATACTCCCAAGGCTCATGTGTAGCCTTAAAATGAGTCATCATAAAGAATGGTTTGTTTTTATCACGCTGCTCCAACCAATCTATAGAATAATCGGTAACCAGATCCGTATTGTAACCTTTGTGCACTACACCAGCCTTTTGCCCATCATCCTTCCAATCTAGCTCAGTCTTAAATGTCGGATTAAAATACACCCCTTGATCGTCCATGACCATGAAATGATCAAAGCCTGTTGGCTGTTTCTTCAAGTGCCACTTCCCGATTAAAGCAGTCTGATAACCGGCCCCTTGCAAAACCTTTGCAATATTTGGATGTTCCGGACTTAAAGCATCGCCCAAGGTATACACGTTGTTTTTCTGACTGTATTGCCCGGTCATGATCGTCGCCCTACTTGGTACACATATGGAATTGGTACAAAAAGCATTATTCAAAACTGCCCCTTCAGCCGCCAGTCTTTTGATGTTTTTATTGACCACATAATCTTTCAATACGCCACCGTAAATACCCCAGGATTGAGCGGTATGGTCATCGGCCATAATGAAAATGACATTAGGTTTTACGTCAGGTTTAGCTCCTTTATTTTGAGCAAAGGAAGCACAGGAAGCAAGGAAAAAAGCGGCAAACAGGAAGTCTTTTTTAAAGCAATTCATAAACGGTTATTTTTGATTTTTACCAGGTGTAAGATACAAATCGGCTTAAATAATCCAGATACACTAAAACGTTATTTATCACCAGAGGTGCATCATTTTGAATTCAAAAAAAATGAGCCCGATACAAGATCGGACTCATTCCTCATTGATATAAACCTTTAAGTAAAGCGAACTTCAGCGCTTAAAATCCATACCTCAACCCGATTTGAAATTGGTAAGGATTTCCGGAAGGATTCACAATACCAGAATTATTCACCTTGTAATTGAATGATTTTGTTGCCGAATCATAGTTTGGAACTGCAGGGATTTCTGGGCTTGTAGCCGTAGCCTCTACTTTAGCACGTCCGTTTAAAGCATATAATGACTGATTTCCTAAAGACTCATTTACACCCCATGTTTTCTTCAGTAAATTGGCAAAATTGAAGATATCGCAAGAAACATCGATATGATGTGTTTTATAGACTTTAAATTTCTTACTTACCCTTACGTCAACTACGCCGAAGAAATCATTGACACCACCATTACGCTGAGCGATTTTTCCGGAATAATCAATGATGTAATCTTTTAAGCTTTGGCTGGCAAGTGGGTTATCTAAAATCGCTTGTAAACCTGTGCGAACATTTTGAGGAACTGAAGGGTTGTTTCTGTCGAAAACAAAAGCCAAATCATTGGTGGCTACAAAATCACCATTGTTGTTTGTGCCAGACAATAGACTATAACGTGTACCACCAATTCCTGAATAACGAACACCAACGGTAACCCCATAAAAAGTTGGCAGTGTACCATAAATTACAAGCTTATTTCTAAACTGTCCATCAGAATAAGTCATATGACTTAAATCTCTTGGATCATCTTTAACTGGCAGTGATAAAGTTGCAGAGTTTGCGACGTTACCATTATAAGAGGTATTGTCTTTTGTATCATTCCAGGTATAACTTGCAGATATTTCACCGTCTTTGAAGTATCTCCATGTGGCATCAAGAACTACCGCAAACTGGTTCACTTTACCTTCGCTGTTTAGCTCCAATACGCGGCCAAATTTATTGCTGATACGGCCTAGCTTCCAATCTGGGGTACCATTACTTGGCATCTCAGGTACAAAAACCCCGCGATTATCTTCATTAGGTAAAGTAAAGAATGGTTTCGCGACCATATTTCTGTCTACATACATATAGTTATGGCGACCTAAACTTGCATAACCGGTGATGCCTACTTTCAGCCCATCCGTAATCAACTTACTATAAGATAAGTTGGCTTTATAAACCACCGGGATTTTAGCATCTTTCCCATAGGTATTGATTGTTGGCAATTGCAAATTCGATAAGGTTGGCGCAGAAGCTGTTCCGTTTCTGTACCCAATAAAATCAGGCCTGGGAACATTTTCGTTGATTACATCCACCGTTGCTAAATGTTTACCATCAAAAGTTAGGTTATTAATGGTCACATAATTGTTCACATCAGAACCAAATATCCCTGCTCCGAAACGCAGAAAATCAGTTCTGTTTTCGTTGATATCCCAGTTGAATTGAATTCTTGGTTGAATTAAGAATTGTTTCAGCTTATGGTCTGTTCTTACACCCAGCTCATCAAATAAAGTTTGGTTCAATGGTGAAGTTGGATAGGCGCTGTAGTCCAATCGCAAGCCTCCAACAAAATCCAGACCGCGTGCTAGTTTGGTTTGCATCTGACCATATACAGCAGTATTCCAGATCCCCGCTTTTACCGTTGGGTCTTCAACCAAAGGTACTTCACGATAATACCTGTTGGGAAGCAAGTTTCTAAAATTCTGCATAGAGGTACCTGCAGTTGTATTGGTATACTCAAATCTTCCGTTCACTTCACTACCATAAAGTGATTTTGCATGCGTATACATTACATCAAAACCGAAAGTATACTTCACTTTATCTGTATTGTAATACAAGTTATCAACCAATTGGAATACATTATTGGTAAAGCCCTCCTGTCCAAAACGGTGACCACCGATTTGAATTGCCGTGTTTGCGCTGGTACCATCTGAAAGTACAGAGGCTAAGTTTCCAACAACTGCCCTTGGAATAGAAAAACCAAGCTGATCATTTTGGGTACTGGCCTGGTAAGTATACAAATGTTGTGCTTTCAACTCATTGGTAACCTTGCTGCTAATCGTAGAACGTAAAGTGGCCAATAAACTGTTGTCTACGTTTTTATCATTACCATAACTCTCGAAAAAGTTAATCGCCGTATTGTCTGCTAAACCCAAAGGATTCCTGTCGTTGGTATAGTTGTCACGAATGGTTAATAAGTTTCCTTCATTAATTTGCCAGTCTAAACGGGCAAAAGCAGCATCAGAACCACGAGTTCTGTCAAAAGTGCCATACTGTGGCGTATTTGCGACGCCATATTTAGAACGTGCAACATCCAAAAACTCAGACAGTGTCGCATTGGTAATTCTAAACCTCGCCTCGTCTGCAGGACCATTGATATCTGCAATAATTAAAGGTCTTGAGTCTTTCTGATGATCTAAGCCTACAAAATAATGCAACTTATCCTTAATAATTGGCCCACCTAAAGTAAATCCGTATTGGTAAGTAGAGAAGTCATTCTTACGTTTAACACCTCTGATATCATAAGGACTCGATAACCAATCGGCCCTTCCATACATGAACGCACTACCGGTAACTGTGTTTGTTCCAGATTTCGTTACCGCGGTAACCGTACCTCCACCAGCTCTACCTAAAGTTACATCGTATTGATTGGTAACGACTTTAAATTCACGAACCGCCTCAATTGATATCGAGTAAGGTGCACCACTACGACTGGTTGTACTACCTGAAGAAGTTGGATTTTTGGCACTCATTCCATCAATGGTATAATTGGTGGAGGAAGCCAATTGTCCGGCAATACTACCTCCACGACTTAAAGGGGATAAATCCATTAAATTGGAAAAATTACGCCCATTTACTGGCAATTGGTTCATCGTTTTAGCTGATATTTCTGTGGAAGCGCCAAAATTCTGAACCTTGTTTTTCAGGCCTGAGGCCACCACGTTAACCGCCTGTAAATTTTGTGAGGCCTCCTGCATTTCAATCGGCACTCTTGCAGCATCACCAAAATTCAAGGCTGCGAGTGTTCTGGTTTGTTCACCAAAGCCCATAAACGTAGCCTTTATTGAATATGGGCCACCCAATGGAAGCTCCTTAAAGGTGTATTCTCCTTTAGCATTGGTTGCTGTTCTACTTGTAAAACCTGTTGAGTTGTTCCTCACTTGTACAGAAGCACCTGGAATTGGCTTCTTTTGTTGATCTGTAACGGTACCGAATATAGATGCTTGTGTTGTTTGTGCGAAAAGCGGGATCTTAATACAAAAACATAGCAATAGTACTCCAAATAGTAATTTTTTTACCATAATATTTTTAAGATTTTTATGGTACGAAGGTGTTATACAGATATTAATTGAAGGGTATTTTTAGATCAATAGATGATTATGAATTAAGAGATTTTATAACTAAATGTTAAAATAAGCAACATATTTTGTATAATCATTTGTAGGATGAATACATCCATAGCATTGAAATATTTACTTTTGGAGCATATTGACCCTATGCTGAAACATAAATTTAAAAATGGATGAAAAGGATAACTGTATTTTGTGGTTCTAGCTTTGGAACTGAAAAGGAATATGAAGCACAAGCTTATTTATTGGGAAAAACCTTAGCGGAAAGAAATATTGGCCTGGTGTATGGCGGAGCAGATGTTGGATTAATGGGTGCTGTTGCAAATGGAGTAATCGATAATAAAGGAGAAGCAATTGGTGTTTTGCCTCAGTTTTTGCAGAAAAAGGAAATTGCTCATGCCCGATTAACAGAATTAATTGTGGTGGAAACCATGCATGAGCGAAAAACCAAAATGAACGACCTTTCTGACGGGGTAATCACTTTACCCGGAGGATTTGGGACTTTAGAAGAGTTTTTTGAAATGCTAACCTGGGCACAGCTTGGCCTGCATAAAAAACCAATTGGGATTCTAAACATCAACGGTTTTTATAATGAACTTCTGGCTTTAGTGGAGACCATGGTAAAAAAAGGTTTCCTAAAATCAGAAAACAAGAATATGCTGCTAACCAGTGATCACATTGACGATCTATTGAACAAAATGGCAAGTTATGAAGCGCCAACTGTTGGCAAATGGATATCAAAATCAGAAGTATAGCATTAAAAATCAATGATCCAGTATCCCCAGCCAGGCAAAAGGAGAATACCGATCGGCAATGCAAGCATCCATAATTAAGCCGAGGTTGGAAGGCAACATCCTAGCCCTCTTGATGTTTTATCAAATTGAACTCTTTACTAAAGGAATTCCGATATTTTTTAATATACTCCGAAGGATTCATACCATATAATTTCTTGAATTGAGTCCTAAAAAACTTAATATCATAAATCCCAACTTTAAAGGCAGCTTCATTAATATTGGTATTGGTGCTGAGCATCAATAATGCAGCTTTGCGCAACCGGATAGACCTTATAAACGCGTTTAATGACAGGCCGGAAATTGACTTTACTTTTTTATACAGGATAGAATAACTTAAATTACAGGAACTGGCCAACGATTGGCCATTAAAATCTTCATTGCTTAAGTTCTCCTCTACAATCTTTATGCATTTCTCCAGAAAATCCTTATAAGCTGCAGATATTTTCTGGTTATTGTTACGGAGTGTAATGTTGTCTTTAAAATATTGATGTAAAGTATCTCTGTTGTCCAGAACCGCATTTATCTTAGCCAATAACAGGTCTTTATCAAAGGGCTTAATGATATAATCATCTGCCCCACTTTCAATCCCTTTCAATTTACTCTCCGAAGAACTTAGACCACTTAAGAGAATTACAGGAATATGGTTCAGCATAGGATCACTTTTTATCTTCTTACAAAGCTCAACTCCATTTCCCCGCTCCATCAACACATCACTTATAATAATATCAGGCAAGTGTTTCTGCGCCAACTCGAACCCATAATTACCATCAGAAGCTTCATAAACAACAAAGTCTTTGATGAAAATTTTCTTCAAATACTGTCTAAGTTCCACATGGTCGTCTACGATAAGCAGGGATTTCTTTTCCGTGATTTCCAAGATATTAATCCTGGGAACCTGAATGATTTCTTCCTCTGGGATTTGTTCTACTCTACTCATCAACTTCTCTTGTTGTGCCGCCAATCTGATCTCTGGATCAAACCAGGGTCCTTTATTCAATTTGATATGAAAAGAAGTCCCAATACCCGGCTTGCTGGAATAACCTAATTTTCCCTTATGACTATCGATAAACTGTTTTGCGAGATATAAACCAATGCCAAAACCGATTTCAGGATGTTTTGAGGTATCCTTTCCCTGATAATATTTTTCAAATAGTTTATCCTTAACATCCTTATCAATCCCACAACCGCTGTCATTAATGAAAATGTCAATATCCGATTCATTCTCCTCCAGCCTAAACAAAATCTGACCATTTTGAGGCGTAAACTTAAAGGCATTTGAAAGGAGATTGAAAAAGATGATTTCCAGCTTCTCCTCATCACCAAAAATTTTCAGATCATGATTGGCACATTCAAATTCATACTTAATATTTTTGCTGAGCGCAATCTTAACATAGCTGTCAAAGATATCCTTACACAATTGGTATAAATTTAATTCACGAACCTGAAGCTTTGCTGTATCATGGTCAGCTGTTCTGAAAAGCATCAACTGGTCTACCAAAGTCAACAGTCGACTGGCATTCCGATAGATGATACTGAGTTCCTGCTTTAAAGTATCTTCCGTTTTTTCAATAAGCTCTTTCACAGGATTAACAATCAGCGTCAGCGGAGTTCTCAGTTCATGGGTAATATTCGTAAAAAAGGACAGCTTTTTTTCATTGAGCTCCTTTTCCTTTTCTGTCTCCATTTGAGCCAGACGCACTTTAAATGCCAAACCAATCTGTTGTCGCTTATAACGAACGTACAAATAAATCAGCATAAAAATAGTTAAAGTATAGAGCCCATAAGCCCACCAGGTACGCTGCCAAGGGGCTAACACAACGATATTGACTAACTTTTCATCACCCCATTCACCTTCACTATTGCTTGCTTTTAGGTGTAACGTATACGTTCCTTCTTTTAATCGGCTATAATTTGCAGTTCTTATTTTGCCGGCATAAATCCAGTCGTTGTCCCATCCTTCAAGAAAATAAGCATAATTAATTTTATCTGGTTTGGAGTATTCAAGTGTGATATACTCGAACGATAAGGATGCTTTATGATAAGGAACAACTAACTTTTCAACTACCCCATCCTTGCTTTTTTGAATAAAACCGAGGTTTACCTGATCATTTGAAGGCGCATTATCAATCTTTACGGCAGTAAGCAAAATCTGCTGTTTCCCCTTAGAGAAACTCACTTTCTCTGGTGAGAACAAATTAAACCCTTTGATCCCCCCAAACATAAGTTCACCTGTTTTTAATTTAGCAGCAGCGAGATAACTGAACTGGTTACTTTGTAGCCCATCAGAAGCAAAGAAATTCTGAAACTTTTTATTGGCCGGACTGAATTTCGAAAGGCCATAAAAGGTGCTCAACCAAAGTGCACCGTCATTATCGCGCAAAATATTCAACACCGAATTATTTGGTAATCCCTCGCTTTCCGTATATCGGGTAAGACGATGGTTCCTGGTATTCAGTAAAAGTAATCCTCCTCCCTCCGTTCCCAGCCAAAGGCCATCTCCTTTATCTTCAAGGATAGATCTCAGCCGATAACCGATATTGTAAACGAGGTGTCTTTTGGATTTTCGGTCAATACGGATTAATTTATTATCTGTACCAGCCCATAAATTACCCTTGCTATCCTCCACAAAGCAAAGGATGTTCCCGATGGTAGCATCAAACAATTCAAAGCGTTTAAGCCTCGTATTAAACCGGTATAATCCTCCGTTGTCAAATGTACTTGCCCATAAGGTTTGTGCTGCGTCCTCATACAATTTCCAAACATTTTTAAATTCTAAGCCATTAGCAGGATTTATACAGCTAAAGTGCTCAAAATAACCTGTTGATTTATTGAAGCGATTGATCCCGCCGCCCCAGGTGGCCAACCAGATGTTGTGCTGATGGTCATTCAAAATGGTCGTAATGTTATTACTACTTAACCCATTTCCAGCCTCTTTTTTATAGTTTACATAAACGTTCTTTGTTCGGTTCCAACGATTCACACCATTCCCATCTGTCCCTATCCAAATGTTATCTGAAGCATCCTGGGCAAAGGAAGAGATAAAATAGTTATGGTAATTATTTCTTTGAAAGGGATCAGGTGTCAGCGTTTTAAAGCGGTATCGCTGATCATCGATGATATTTATACCACCCCGCAAAGTGGCCACCCAAACCCGACCTTCTGCATCTTTTAGCATTCCTTTGATCGCGGTGCTTGTAAAAATCTCTTCTCCATTAACCGTTAGCGGGTGCGTCATCTTTTCATCCTTGATGCTCATCAAAAAAACACCTCCACCATCTGTAGTGATGCATAAAGTATCCGGCTGATCGAAATACAAACTGGTTACTGCCCGGGATATGGGTTTAAAGGAGTATTTCCCATTAGCTATCATGTATTTATAGATCCCTGAACTGGAGCCCAGCCATAGATTCCCCGAACGATCGACCTTAATGCAGGAAGCATATTTTAAAGTTTTATCGACCAGAGCAACACTAGACGTATTTCGATCATACTTGCACAAACCGATGCCATCAATAAAGAGCCATACCTGATTTTTCTTGTCAATTTCTATGGCAGTCACCTGATAGGAAGTTCGGGGAGCGAAAGAAGTTAAAAGCGGTATCTGGGTCGTCTTACCGCTTTCCTTGCTATAGCGTAACAGACCATCTTTAGCCGTCCCGATCAGCATATCATGATTGAAGTCTTTTTTTAAAAAAGTGGTATTGTCCACCCTTTGCTTTCCCGGTTTTGAAGCAGAGTTAAAATAAAGGGTGCTAAATTTTTCCTGAGCAGGATTATAGATGGACACGCCTCCCATAGTACCAATCCAAAGATTGGCAGCTTCATCTTCCGCAATACATTGAACCCTATTGTTGAGGAGCGAATTTCTATCATTCAGCTGCTTTCTGAAAATGCTAAAACCATAACCATCATAACGGTTTAACCCATCAAAAGTACCAATCCACATGAATCCATTCTTGCTCTGAAAAATACAATTCACCTCATTGTTGGAAAGACCATGTTCAATCCCCAGATAAAACACCGACGAAAAGTCAATTGCATACAAAGGTAAGCTAATCCATATCAATGAAACGGTAATGGCAAGACTTCTAAGTTGAGGAAACATGAATTTGGTTAGTGTTGAGATCTAGGGCTGAATGTAGACATTATTTGCCTTTTTAACATGAAGTAGTCGGTATTTACCCCCCTTTTTTAACCATTTCACCCCCTATTCAGGCTGCTATTCCTATATATCTTAGCCATTCAATCAAAACCAAATATCCATCAATTATGACCAATCGATTACTTCATTTCCCTTTTTTTAAACATCCACTGGCACTCCGAATGCTGCTGCTCGTACTCCTAGTTTTTTCCGGATTCATCACATTTGCACAACAAATGGTAACCGGGAAAGTGACTGAGGAAGGTACTCCCTTACCTGGAGTTATTGTAAGAATAAAAGGAGGATCATTAACAACTCAAACAGATAAGGAGGGTAAATTCTCCATAAATACCCCACCAGATGCCACACTGACATTCAACTATGTTGGGCTTAAACAAAAAGAAATATTAGTAAATAACCAAAAATTTCTAAATGTATCCTTAGAATCAGATGTTAAAACCCTGGAGGCAGTTGCTGTAATTGGTTATGGCACACAAAAACGTAAAGACCTCACCGGATCTGTTTCCACACTAAAGGCGGATACTTATAAAGATCAACCCGTGCTCAATGCTTCAACAGCATTACAGGGACGAGTAGCCGGAGTTTCCGTAACCCAAAGTTCTGGTGCACCCGGCGGACAAGCTAAAATCAGGATTAGAGGAGCCAATTCTGTGAGTGGTAGCAATGAACCTTTATACATTGTAGACGGATTAGCATTGGGCAGTATAGGAATTCAGGACATCAATGTGAACGACATTGAATCTATGGATGTATTAAAAGATGCATCTGCTACTGCCGTTTATGGTTCCAGAGGCGCAAACGGTGTAATTATCATCACGACTAAAACTGGAAAATCAGGAGCGGCAAAAGTGACGTATAACAGCTTTGTTAGCTTCAACAGTCCAATGAAAAGATACAAATTAATGGACGCGGTAACCTATGCAAACATGGCGAATCTATCTGCTGGTGCTACGGTAATCCCCAATCCAGAATCCTATGCAGGTAAAACGACCGACTGGCAGGACTTGCTTTTTAAAAATGCAACCACACAAAATCACCAGCTTTCGGTGAATGGCGGATCAGAAAATGTAAAATATTATGTTTCCGGTTTCTATACCGATCAGGACGGCCTACTGGTAAACACCAACCAAAAGAAGTTTGGATTGCGCTCAAATCTAGATGTGAAAATAACCAAGAAGCTATCTTTAGGAGTTAACCTTTTTGCACAAAGAATCAATTCATTGAATAATGGCGTACAAACTTCCAAAGCAAACCCGGTAATGGCATCCATCGCATGGGCACCAACAGAACCAGTCTATGACAATGAAGCAACCAAACAATACAACCGCAACGGAATATCCCCTATTTGGCCAAACCCTTATATGACCAGTATGGAAAGCGACAATAATGTTTTTGCTAATGTTGCCGTACTCAATAGTAAC
Source organism: Pedobacter gandavensis (assembly GCF_014172405.1). GTDB lineage: Bacteria > Bacteroidota > Bacteroidia > Sphingobacteriales > Sphingobacteriaceae > Pedobacter > Pedobacter gandavensis. The sequence continues at coordinate 1,014,740 of NZ_WNXC01000001.1, forward strand.
CTGAAGTATAACATTACCGACTGGCTTACCTTTACCTCAAATGTTGGATTAGACCTTAACCTTTCAAAAGCAGCTTCCCTTTCCAACAATTGGATCTCTCCGGGAAATATGAAATCCGCACAAAGTTCTTCCGAAAATTACAATTTCCAGAACAGTAATGTGCTGACCTTTCATAAGCTGATCAATGAGCAGCATGATTTAACCGTAACTGCTGTGGAAGAAAGTACAGTAAACACATCAAATAGCTTTAGTGCAAATGGATCAGGCTTAAGCACCACTTCTAATGGCTATTATAATTTAGGCCTCAACTCCGCTCAAAGTATCTCATCTGGCTACTCACAGTGGTCCATCTTGTCTTTTATGGGTAGAGCTGCTTACAGTTACAATGGCAAATACTTAGCTACCGTAACTGTAAGAAGAGATGGTTCTTCAAAGTTTCAAGGAAAGAATAAATGGAGCAATTTCCCTTCAGCAAGCGTAGGCTGGAACCTTAATGAAGAGTCCTTTATCAAAAAGCTAAATGTTTTTTCAGCACTTAAACTTAGAGCAGGTTGGGGTGTAACCGGTAACCAATCTATCGCCCCATATAGCACGCTTGGCTTATTGAGCCCGGTAAATTATTCTTATGGAACAACTTCCTCTTTCCAGGGCTATACGCTGGGTAATCCAAATACACCAGATATCAAATGGGAAACCACAAAACAAACTGATGTAGGTCTGGATATGAGTTTCTTTAACAGACGACTAAACATCACGGCCGATTATTACAACAAGAACACGACGGATATGCTGTTGTTTACCCAGATTGAGAATTATCTTGGTGGTGGCCAGCTGTTAAAAAACATTGGAGCAGTCAACAATAAAGGTTTTGAATTTTTAATCGATGTCCTTGCACTTAACCATGAAGATTTTAAATGGAACACCAGTTTTAATGCCGCTTTCAACAAGAATAAGGTAGTTAGCCTCGGTGATCAAACCATGATTAAAAGAGCACATATCGGCGGAGGTTTAATCAATTCAGATATACAGGTCATCCAGGTTGGACAATCACTGGGTGCATTTTACCTGATTCCATGGGAAGGAGTTTACCAAACGGACCAGAATGGACATAAAGCAGGTGATTATAAATACACTGATGTGAGCGGAAATGGTGTGATCGGATATGAGGACATGGTGATCTCAGGAAACGCAACACCAAAAGTACAATGGGGCTTCAACAATAATTTTGAATATAAGACTTTTGAATTCAATGTATTTGTTCAAGGTGCTTATGGACATAAAGTCTTTAATGCAACCTATGCAGCTGCTGCAATTGCCAGTAGCGATGTCGCTTATCCAACACTTGCCGCAGCAGCCAATTATTGGACCCCTCAAAACTCAGGCTCCCTATGGGCAAGTCCAACAAGTAAAGCAAAACAATACATTGAGTCTACACAGTTTCTACAAAACGCTGGTTATGCCAGAGTTAAGAACATCAGCTTATCCTATAAACTACCTAAAAGCATGCTGAAGTTTGGAAATGCCAAACTCACTGTAAGTGGCCAGAATTTATTTACCATCACAAAATACAAGGGATTTGACCCGGAAGCGACTTCAACTGCTTCCAATAGTGATGCAGATGCAGGCATTGATTTGGGAGCCTACCCCTCTCCAAAAACGTTCACCCTGATGCTTAATTTAAACTTTTAACCTTACGCTGTCCATTGAGCTTAATGGCCAACCGATCTAAAACCATTCAAATGAAAAAATACCTTACTCCCCTCCTAATCACTGCCGTATTTGTCTCCGCTTGTAAAAAGAGCTTCCTCGAAGAAGATCCTAAAGGCAGCATCACTACACAAACCTTTTATAAGAGTGCTGAGGACTTAAATGCGGCAACCCTTGGCATTTCCTTAACTTATAATTTAGCCTGGAATCAAACCGGTGGTTTAGCCACCACTTTTGGCTCGGATGACATCACCACACATGCCGGAGGAAATAAAATCGGCTTTTCTAACTTCGATACCTTTCAAGCCAATTCCTCCAATGACAGGATGTCTATTTGGTGGAACTACTTCTATAAAACCATTAAATCTTCAAATTCCTTAATTGGAAACTACCAAAAAGCAACAGAAGCTACGGAGCTGGAACGGAATAATTCAGCTGGAGTGGGCTATTTCTATCGGGCCATGTCTTATTTCTTTCTGACCAGAACCTGGGGCGCTGTACCAATGCCACTTGAAGCTTCTTTGGAGTCAAAAACAAATGCTACACCACAACAAATTTATGAAACCGTAATAGCAGATCTTCAAAAAGCGGAAACGATGCTGCCCGATGCCTGGTCAGGTCCCAGACGACAAAGCAATACGGATATACTTCCAACAAGGGGTTCAGCAAAAGCGCTTCTGGCCAATGTGTACCTGACAATGGCTGGATGGCCACTAAAACAAACCGATAAATATGAGCTGGCAGCGATTAAAGCGAAAGAAGTCATAGATAATAAAAGTACCTGGGGCTATGGCCTGGTTAACAGCTATGCAGATCTTTGGGATAAGGATTCCAGGTTAAATAAAGAAGCTGTATTTGCTTGCTATTATAACAAGAATATGCCAAGTATCTGGGATTATGCAGACAACTGGGGGAATGGAAGCCAAATGGGCCCTCCCAATTTTGCTCCCGGTGAAGAAGGTGGATGGGATGAAGCTTTTGCTGAGATTGCATTTTACAATAAATTTCCTGCAGGTCCACGAAAAGATGCCACTTACCAGACCGTTTATTTCTTGAATAATGACCCCTTAAAAGCCGTTGATTATACAAAACTTACGCATAAACATCCTTACTTCTTAAAATATAGGGATGATGAATCCTATGATCCGGCTACCCATAAATTAAACGACTGGTGGGGAAGTGCAACGGTTTACATGATTCGTTATGCAGAAGTGCTACTTACCTATGCAGAAGCAAAAGCAATGTCTTCCTCTGGACCCGATGCAACGGCTTATCAGGCCATTAATGAGGTAAGAAACAGAGCCGGATTACCTGAGCTAGCTAAAAATTTAACACCAACTGATTTTAGAAATGCTGTAGTTGCAGAAAGAGGATGGGAATTTGCTGGCCCTGAGCCTGCTGCAAGATGGTTTGATTTAATCCGAACAGAAACCGTAGCAAAAGCGAATGCGGATCGTGACCCAGCTGAACTTCCATTAAAAGGTAAACCGAATGATGGTACTCATGAGTTTTACTGGGCGCCAATTCCCATCATCAAATAAGGAATAAATAATCACCTAAACCAACGAAAATATGAAAATCATGAACTTACTGATGGGTTGCTCCATCCTCCTGTTTTCTTGTTCAAAAGCCATTCAGTCAAATCCGGAACTGGCGGCTAATAAAACCACGGCTAAACTTGAAGTAGTCCAGACCGCTGCAACAAGCGCTACCCTGACCTCCAGCTGGGACCTTATTTTCTCGGATGAGTTCAACACAACCGGAGGATTCGACACTGCCAAATGGACCTATTGTCCAAGGTGGTCTCCAGCATGGGCGAAATACCTGACAGCCAGCACGGATTATGTGGCTCAAAATGGAACTGACCTCGTGTTGAAAATGGACAATGCCGTAATTCCTGGAGATCCTGTACCCTACCATTCCGGAGGAATTCAAACTTCTACCAAATTCAATTTCTTATATGGAAAAGTTGAAGTAAGGGCCAAATTTAAACAAGGACAGGGTTCATGGCCTGCCATCTGGATGATGCCAGAAGTTCCTGTAGCTTATGGCGACTGGCCAAATAGTGGAGAAATAGATATCATGGAGCAGGTAAACTATGAAAACTCCGTACACCAAACGATTCACAATGGCACAGTAACCAATGCCTCCGGTGGAAGTTCTGCAACAAAAGCAACAGCTTACAATACCGCAGATTACAATATCTATGGAATCATTTGGAACCCGGAAGCCATTAAGTTTTATGTGAACAATGTACTCCAGTATACCTATACCCGAGCAACCAATGCAACATCTTCACAATGGCCATTCGACAAACCTTTTTACCTCATTCTAAACCAGTCTGGCGGAGCAGGATGGCCAGGAGCCATTAACAATGCCGACCTCCCTTTTAATATGAATGTGGATTACATCCGGGTATATAAAGAAATCCCTGTCTTGGGAAATCCAGATTTCGAAGCCGCCGCATTGGCGCCATGGGCTGCCTGGAATCCTGCAGGAAACACAGCTATCGTCACTACAAATGTCAGATCTGGGACAAAAGCGATCAGACAACAAGGTGGCGAGACTTCATTAGAGCAGGTCGTTACCGGCCTGAGTCCAAATACAACCTATGTTTTTGGGGGGTATGGGAAAGTAAGCGCAGCTGGTCAAACCGCAATGTTTGGTGTTAAAAATTATGGCGGTCCAGCCGTAAATGCAGCCGTCGATGATACCAACTACAAAAATTCAGCAGTTACATTTACCACAGGACCAAACAATTCTTCCGTTACCGTCTATATGTACAAGCCCATTTCAGGAACCGCTTACGGCGACGATTTTTACCTAAATAAACTATAGTACTTTATATCTAAACAACACACACAATGAACAAACTCTTCCTTTGTATTTTCACTTTACTTCTGGTCAAAGCAGATCTTCATGCCCAGGTTAATGTCATTCCTCAACCCCTTGAAGTAACCAGCCCTTCCAAAGGAACCTTTAGCCTGTCAGACAAAACCCCGATTATTTATAAGCAGAAAGGCTTAGAAAAATCAGCCGCGTTTCTGAATGGCTATCTGAGTCAGTTTTATGGCTTTAGTTTGAAGCAAGGCAACATAAAGGCAACAACAGGTATCTATCTTAAAATTGGAAACAAAGCAGAAAAGGTTGCGGGAAACTATGCGCTGGAGGTAAAAAAAGAAGGGATTTTCATTACAGCGGCAACTGAGGAAGGTGTTTTTTACGGCATCCAAACCCTGATTCAACTCCTGGATCCCACAGAAAAAACAGTACAGATTCCTTTTGTACTGATTAAGGACGAACCTCGATTCCAATACCGTGGTATGCACCTTGATGTAACGCGACATTTTTTTCCGCTCGCATTTGTTAAGAAATATATAGATTACCTCGCACTCCATAAAATGAATTATTTTCACTGGCACCTTACAGACGACCAGGGCTGGAGAATTGAAATCAAAAAATACCCAAAACTTACTGAACTCGGCTCCACCAGGAAAGGAACCATCACCGGTTTTCTACCCGGTACTGGAAACACCAATACGCCTCACGGTGGCTTTTATACTCAGGATGAGATCAGGGAGCTGGTAAAATATGCTTCCGATCGGTACATTACCGTAATTCCAGAGATTGAAATGCCTGGCCATGGTTCTGCTGCCTTAACTGCCTATAGCTTTTTAGGATGTACCGGAGGACCTTACAAGGTTCAAGAAACCTGGGGTGTTTTTGATGACGTTTTTTGCGCGGGAAATGAGCAGACCTTTGCCTTTCTTCAAGGAGTAATAGATGAAGTCATTGCGCTTTTCCCCGCCAAATATATCCATATCGGAGGTGACGAATGCCCGAAAACCAGCTGGAAAAAATGTCCAAAATGCCAGCAACGTATGAAAGATCATCAGCTTAAAAATGAGCATGAACTACAAAGCTATTTTGTACAACGCATGGAGAAGTATGTAAATTCAAAAGGTAAAAGCATTATTGGATGGGACGAAATTCTGGAAGGTGGACTGGCGCAAAATGCGACTGTAATGAGCTGGAATGGTGAAGAAGGAGGTATTGAGGCTGCAAAACAAAAGCACGATGCAATCATGACGCCTGGCAATTATATGTATTTTGATTATGCACAAACTGCAAAAAGAGATTCGCTTACCATGCCGGGCTTAACCACCTTACAAAAGGTTTACAGCTATGAGCCTGTTCCGCAGCATCTTCCTAAAGAATTAACAAAATATATTTTAGGAGCACAAGCGAATGTGTGGACAGAATATATGAGTTCGCCAGCAAAAGTAGAGTACATGATCTTTCCGCGCATGTCAGCGTTAAGTGAGGTCTTATGGAGTAGCAAAGAAAGTAGAAATTGGAATGCATTTGAAAAGCGACTGAAACGTCAATTTGACCGTTACAAACTTTGGGGCGCTAATTATTACCCTTTTTTTCAAACGGCTAAATCTGAAGCCAAATAGTCAAACTAATTCTAATCAAAACGGGCGACAATTTTTGTCGCCCGTTCTATTGTGATATCATTTTTTATCGCGCTGCTGATATTCTTCAAAAGCGGCCTTGCTTACTTTTTCCCCAAACAGGTAATAATTTTCGAAAAGAGTGCTCCCATCTGGCTTGTACATATGTGAAACACCATGTCTTTTTCCGTTCTCATAAGTGGAGTCCATACTTTTCCTGCCAGCTAAATACGTGGTAGATAATCCGTTTTGCAAATCGTTCTTATAATTGTTTTCAGTCACGATTTTGCCTCCATTATAAACACGATACAGCCCATTTCGCTGATCATTTTCGTAATTCGCCTCAGTACTCAGTTGATCGCCCGAATAGGTTAAGGATAAACCATCCTTTTTACCCGCTTTATAGGAAGATTTATTAACGATTTTGCCATTGGTATACATTTCGCTGATGCCATCTTGCTTCCCATCCCTGTATTCCTGACGCAACCATACCTGATCCTGATGGTCATAGTTTTCTTTTAAGCCATTACGTACCCCATTTTTATAATATAGTTTACATTCCATTCTTCCCCCTTGGGTGTACCAGAACGCCTCCCCTGTGATCAGCCCCTTTTTAATATTGTACAAAGCAAAACCTTCCTCTAAAGGAATTTTATACTTGCCCTCCAATAACTTACCATTCAGAGAAAGTACCATTTCAGTGCTGTCTTTATTATAGGTTTTCATCAGATGTTTCCAGTTGATTTCTTCTGGTAGTTGTGCAAAAAGCGTGGTACCCAGGCAAAGAAAAATAAAGGTACAGTTGAGTTTAAAAAAGAGATTTCCCATAGTTATTTTATGAAGGTATGAATTTCTAAAATAAAGCAGGTTTAAAGATCAGTTCAAAAGAGATTTACTTGCGGAAGTCTGACCTAAAAACACCAGGCCGTCGAAACTTGATTTTAGTGTCCCATGATAACTGTATTCATCCTCACCTGAATAAATGTAAGCCAGGTTCAGCTGCCTCATCGGCTGATCCAGCCAGAAAGAATTTGGTTTTTGATCTACCTTTAAAAGGCTTAGAAAATAATTATTGGGCTTAACCTGGCCTAAATAATATTCGTAAGTGCCTTTATATGCCTTTTGCATTGGAAAAGATACCCATTTTTTTTGTGAATAATTCTCGGCCGCCATATAAGTCCCGGCATCAGAAGTCATGGCTATTGGAAAATAATGACCAGCTAACCTTTCTTTCAAATAAGCACCCATGGTCTTCTGACCACCTGCATTGGTATTGGCGATATGAAAGTTATGCGCCCAAAGCAAAATCTTATCCTCCGGATTGGCTTTTAGGAAATTCAGCATATTGTCTGCCATAAACTCATCTCTGCTGCCAGCGAAAAACCGACTGTCCAGCCATTGTTTGCAAACTCTGGCATAACTCCTCAATTGAAACAAGCGCTGTTCATCTCCAGTCATTTTCCCCTCCGCTACAATCAGCGAATCCAGGGAAGCAATTTTTTGCTTCAATTTATTGGCAGCATCCAGGGTCTTGCGATTACTCATACTAAGTTTACTCAACTGAAGCAGGCTATCCAGGTGTTGATCAACAACAATCGTCTGTGCCAGAATTTTCTCGTTATGTGATCTACCATACTCCCTAAGCATTTTACGTGAATTCTTAAGTCCTAAATCCTCCATGTCTACACCGATAAAACGAATCTTTTTCTGTTGTGATAAATTATAATGGTTTAACCAGGTGAAAAGTCCAAGCATCTCTTCTGTTTTCCATGTTTTGTAAAATGGCATACTTAGCAAACTACCCCTTAAAGCAGCGGATGGTAAATTCAAAAGGCGGTTCATTTGATCACAAGTAGCGATGGACTCTTCCAGCGCCAAAGTGGTAAAACCTTTCTCCTTTACCAGGTATTCCAGCAAACGTATTTTAAATCTACTGAACTCACTGGTTCCATGGGTAGCCTCACCAATGCCCACAATCTTTGCGTTCTTGATGGCATTACCGATTGCGTTTAGATCTTCGAAAGCATGAGCAGTATCAACGGAGGTCAACACAGAAAGATTATCCTGAAGCCATTTTAGGCTTTTTGGATTCGGTTCCTGATACAGGCTTTCCGGATCATTGATTTTCTTCCCATTCACCGTCAGACTTAGGTCGTCAAGCCAAACGCTGCGATTTGACCTCAGCTCAACGCCATAATAAACCATGTACCATGATTCAGTAGGCAAGGTATTGTAGTTGAGTATAACTTTAGTCCAGCCCTTTTCATTGCGTTCTTGTTGCTGGCTTCGTATAATTCTCGCCCCACTCTGGACAAAAACAGACACCGTGGAATCCAATTCTTCGCGACTCTTGATCCATCCGCTAACTTGTATGGTATTGATTTTTGTAGCACTCATACTGCCAAATACATTGGCCGCAATACCGACACTTTCTTTATTTAAGTTTTTATTTAGCCCAGTTACTTGTAGCGACTGATGGCCAGAACGAAACACTTTCTGATCCAGACTGATCGAAAAATTCCCAGCTCCATCATCAGTAATCCAATTTCTGGCCATACCAGTTTGGTTAGAAAGTTCAAATCCGCCGTTAACGGTCTCTTGTGCAGTAGTACTGGTATAGAAAAATACCATTAAAAGAAAAGAGAATAAGAAAGTCTGGTTTTTCATGTTCAAAAGCTTAATGTTTCCACAAATAAAGGGGAAACATTAAGCTTCATACTTTTAATTCGACCAATAAAGCGATCTCCCGGATCAAAAGAAGTCCAAAGCGCTTCATCGTGAAAAAACTGGGTTTCGTCGAGCCAACGACAGGAAGGTTGAGCTACAGAAAAATCAGCAGCACTTCGCTAAAAGTACTGCTGACCTATTCAATTACTTGAGTTTTATAGTAACCGTATTGCCCCATTTGACTGCAGCAGCAGGATTTGAGGGTTCTGGATTCCAAAGACATTCCCTAACGGTTAAAGTTTCGGTCTTAGGATCTAACACGCAAAAATGAAAACTTAGTTTGGTTTCATCAGGTCCAGACACTAAGCCCTTCATCGGGGAATCCGTACTGACTGCACTCAACTGCACATCATTATCCGGACCAGTCCAGGTATAGTATTTACTTTCATGAACATGGCCATGTAAATAAGCCTTCACATTTGGATGTTGCTTTAAGAAAGCAGCGAAAGCACGTTGTTCTATCAAGCCTGCAACAGCAGCAGATTTGCCATCTTTAAAATGTTCATCCAACACATTGTCAAATTTATCCGTATTGTTAATCCCATGATCACCGTTCGGATTTGTAAAGTGATTTGAAACTACAGCCGGTTGATCATGCGCCACAATAATTACTGGCGTTGTACTGGATACGCTTTGTAAGTCTTTATTCAACCAGATCCTTACCGCAGAATCAGGCCACATTTGGATAAAACAAAAATGTGCTCCGGCAATATCTTTTGAATAGTTAATCCGATCATTGGCATAATTGAAAGTCGTTGCTGTTCTTAAAGTACCCGGTTTAACCATGAGGTTATAGATCTGAGCCATGGAACTCGCATCTTTTAAAGGCGCCATATTCGCATAGTAGCCGATGGTGTTGGATACATCGTGGTTACCCGGTACCATAAACAGAGCTGCTTTTTCATTTCTCTTGTTCTTTAAAGTCAGGTTGTCCAGGTAATCCATTCTAAATTGCGCCCAGGATTGAGCAGCTGTTTGTACCGAAGCACTCGTTTCCATCCGGTTGGCGATATCTCCAGCCTCCAATACATAATCAACAGACCCGATAACTTTACCTGCATTTACGCCTCCATCATTGGGTAAGGTAAAACCGGGTAACCTATTCATTTTAGACACCATAGCCGCATTCACCACATGGGCATCTACATTGGCAGCACCACGAAAAGAGGCCCTGGTAATTCCATAATGTGCATCAGAAGTCAGGATAAATTGCACTGGGGAAAGGTCCTCCGGAACCACCTCTGCCGCATTTTTATGGCAGGCCGAAAGAATGGTAATTGCAGCAAATGATATAGAAAGCAATAATTTGTTAGTCATCTCTTAATTGGTTTTAATTCTTTGATAAAAGGAAATAGCAGAAATACTTGAGGGGTATTTTTTAGTTTCAGAGGTAGAAAGATAGCCTGATCCATCTGCAGCAAAGCAAAGGGCCTCCCCCTGATGTTCATTGCCGGAATATGGCGCATCCTGAGGTTTGCGAAGAATCGTCTGTGCAATACTTTCATTCAAGCCACGTTTCCAGTACCAGATCTGACCGGTATTGCGCATCAAGATCTCATTGCCATCAGCAGAAATATCAGCGGCAGTTAAAAGGTCAAAAGGCAACAAGGCCAATGGTATTAAAACTGTCGTTGAACTGGAAGACTGAGGGTACCTGGCTACGTATAATGTGCTTCTTGCTTCTTCCTTTGTCGCGATGTACAAGTCTTTCGTTACCGGATCAAGCAATAAAGATTCCGCATTAACAGCCCCTTTAGGATAGGTAAATTGTAATTTATCAGGCGTCACATGAACTGCATTCTGGGAAGAATTCAATACTATTGCTGGTTCCGCAAAACGGTATACAAAAACACTGGAATATTTTGCGTCATTGTCCCCGATTTCAGCAACATAAATGTATTTCTTTGTTGGATCAGGACCTGGACCATAAGCAATATCTTCCCAGTCTCTATTGGACACACCATCGAGAATCAGCTTACCAAGATCCTCCCCTTTGGTATTGCTGATGTAAACCTCATTGCCATTTCCACTATCCTCATGCACATAGACTACCCCAGGGTATTGCTGACTGGAAGCGATGCCAGACAGTTCTCTATAATCTTGTCTATTGAAAGCGCCGACCAACGCAGAATTACTAAAGAGATTGTTCTTATCCAATAGGGAGAGGTCATAATTAGCTTTCGGAATTTCATCGGTTATTGGGGGCTTAACCACTACGACAGTATCTTGAGCCGGACTTTCCGTCTTTTCCTTAGTACAGCTCTGTAAGCCTGCAACCAATAGCGTTAAAAATAAAGTTATTTTCATTTTTGTGAAGATTAAAAAGGGCGACCGAAGCCGCCCTTTTTTGATTTTAAAAACTAATAACGATGTTGATTCCCAGAGCCATCTGTTGGGAAAGCCCCAAGGTCTTTATTTGGAGGAGTAATCGTAGGGTTGAAAGTTCCACCGGTTGAAGCCACTTTCATTGGGAAACCATATTGAGCCAATAAAGGAGCGGTTGCCTTATTTGGCATGGCATTTTTACCAGTACCTCCAGGATATACACCTGCTCCAATTGCTGGAGAGCCTGTTTTCAAGTGAAAATCAGTTCCTGCTGGTATTTCACTTACCCTATAATTTCTACCTGTACTATTTGCTTTAACATCATAGTTCACAAAAAGTGGATCATATTTTAAGGAGTCACTGGCCGTATTGGTACCGATATTGGTGCCTGCTGCAGAACCAGTAGTCAGGATCTGACCATTCACATAACCGTTTAAATCTGTTGATCTTTTTAAGGTAAATTGACCAGGTTCGATAAACACCATATATTGTTCTGTACCACCCATTGGCGTACCTCGACCGATACAAGTTAAACTGTTGCCATAAGAAGTATTTAAAGTGTCACTAGCCTTGCCTTTTTCTGACTGATAAGTGATCCTTAAACCAGATTTACAGTTCACCACAATGTTGTTATAGATATAACCTCCGGTATTGGTTTCCGTATTGATTGACCCATTACGAGTCGCTTTCGTTTGTCTGAAACCACATTGTACCAGGGTATTGTTGTAAATGTTAACAATCGTACTCTTACCATTAACAGAGGCTGTTTTTAAACCGTTTGTAGCACCACCAAACGACAAATTGTAAGCCATATCGCCAAATACATTGTCCTTGAAGTTGACCCCTTCCCCACCAGTACCACCGGTTTTGATAAAGGTATTGCGCATAATACTCACAAAAATGTTGGCACACTTACCGATACAATCGTCTTTGGAACCATAAAACCAGGAATCTTCAACGATCAGTTTGCCGGCACTATTAGCGCCACTGTTCATGTAAATTCCAAATTTCGCATCGCCGGCAGTAGCGCCGTAATCTCCTGCATTGGAACCCCATGGAGCACCCAGGTATTCTAAACGTGTCCAGCGTAAAAACAATAATTTTGCAGTAGGACCACATTGAATACCTCCCCAATAACCTTTAAAAGCCGGATCATTCGGAACATCATCTTTAAAACCAACAGATTTTTTTACAGTAGCCGTTTCAAAAACAGTAAAAGTATTAGGAGCCTCTTTTGTACCATCACTAACTAAGGTACCATTCACATAAAAAGTTGGACTGCTTGCCGCAGTAAGTCCGTCACCATGCACTTGAATCATTACACCAGGTTGGATGTATAAAGTGTCACCAGCATTAACGGTTACATCTCCTGTAATGTCATAGGTTTTACCCGCTAACATGGTCCCCTTTAACGGAATCGCATTGCCTTGCGCATCTTTTAAGGGCAAGGTTGTACCTGTGATCGGCTGACCAACAACCCTCAAGGGCGCTGAGATGACCGTCTTTTCATTGTCGCCATTTTTCTTACACGCAGCAAGCGCAATTGACATCACAGCGAGGAAAGCAATTTTAGATAAAGATTTTTTCATGAATTTGATTTTTTATAGATTTTATGGTTGCTTATTATAAGGTGTAGCGTAGTCCTAACTGATAATTTTGTCCGTAGCTACTTTTACTCGCCAAGGTTTGGTTACTTCCTACAGTTTGATAGGATACAGGTGCAGCATTTCCCGTTGGAGGTTGTTTGATGTACATCTCATCAGGGGTATTTAATAGATTCTGAACCTTCACAAAAACGGCTAGGTGGTTTTTGAATCTTTTTTCAGCCGAGAAATCAAAGGTACTGGCACCTTTCTGCCATTGGTCAAGTTCATAGTATGGAGAGACTACCGCTATACGCTCGCCCGTATATTGCCAGGCCAGTTGCACATCAATACCCTGTTTAACACTTTTGTACAGTAAGGCCGCATTGGCAATATTTTTCGATTGTCCCTGCAAAGGTCTTTTTTGCAAAGGCGCTACAATTTGTTTGTTAATGGTTTGGAATTTAGTAGTCGTTATAGCGGAGTTCGTATAAGTATAATTGGCCCTGAAACCGAAGTTTCGGATGTATTTTTCATACACCAGTTCAAAACCAAAATTCGTAGCATCGCCAAAATTTTGTGGCGCATAGGTATCAAACTTATCGTTGATAAAACCAAACTCAATAGGGTTGTGGATTTTTTTATAGAAAGCCCCGATCAGGATTTGTTCGTTTGATTTAGGAAAAAGCTCATAACGAATGTCAAAATTATCAGCAGTTGCATGTTTCAGCTCTGGATTACCCGTTTCATTATACTCATCCCCTTTTCTTGGAGCAGGTACCAATTCATAAAAACTTGGCCTGTTGATGGAAGCGAAATAAGATAACCTTAAATTGGTCTTCTGATTTAAGATGTACTTGATGTTGATGCTTGGCAACAGATCCGAATAGCTTTTATCACCGGTTTTACCTGCCTGTGTTACCGGCAAATCATTATCATAATGTTGCTTTGTATTTTCAACCCTTAAGCCAAGCAAGGTCTCGAATTTGTTCAGCTTAAACTTCAGCATCCCAAAGCCAGCCGTCACATCTTCCGTAGCGCGATAAGTATTGGCATTCTCAGGAGAACCATCCGGATTGCTTACAGACCATTTGAAGTCGTAGATATTGGTCCACTCCTGAAATGTTCCATCATTATTTGGAACCGTCTTCAACAGATAATCCTGATAAAGATTGTTTCTCTTTTTATTTCGGTACATCGCCCCACCGGTCAAGGTGAAAGGAATATTCATCAGCTTATTGGTATAGGCCAGATTCGCATATCCCGACAGATCTTTATCGCTATTGTTCTCCCAAATGCGATGATAATCTACTGCTTTGTTTGGATGTTGGTATGGATTTGGATTTGTTCCATCTGCATAAAACCCGGTATCATAGCCGTATTCAGCCAGGTCTGGGATGTTACTTTTAGCAATGGAATAGGCCCCTATCCAGTTGAATTTTAAGCCCGGAATTAAAGTATGTTGTCCATCAATCGTCGTATTGGTTATAGATTGATGCTGATATTTTGAACGCCCAAAATACGAAACCTGAGCAGTTCCGTAACCCTCACGTGGAGGCGTTTGGATACTATCCCTTGTCAGACGCGCCTGTGCATCATCCAGAATGGCATGAAAAGCATAAGCACTGATCTTGTTTTTATCATTAAAACGATAGTCCACTTTTGCATTTAAACCGATGCGTGTTACCTGAGTAGAATAATCTCTGGAACTGGCATGTTTGATCAACAGCACACCAGGTGCATTCGCCTGATCCAGGTATTGATCCCCGGGTACAAAAATATTCGTATAGCTACGGTAGGTATTCTGATAAGAACCACCCAACATTACCCCGAGTTTTTGACCTAAGAAACGATTACCTATGGAAAGGTTCGCCAATAAATTTGGCCTGAAACTTTTCCCGGTATAGTTTAAATTATCACGGGTAAAATCCTCCGGTTTTGCCAGATAAGATGGCCCATTAATTTCATAAGGTGATTTTCTGTTGATGGCATTGACCGGAAAAGCATTAAATCCATGATTAAACACATGCTGATTTGCACCCGTAGAAATGCTGGCATTCAAATACTGGTGCTCAGGTGCATTTTTCATCACCATATTTACCACACCTCCAATAGCATCACCTTCCATATCAGGTGTGAGTGTTTTACTGATTTCAATACGTTCAACCAGATCGGAAGGAAAAATATCTAAGGGTACATATCTATTTTTATTATCCGGACTTGGCACTTTGATGCCATTGATCAGCGTATAGTTATACCTTTTATCCATGCCCCTGATGATGGCATAACGTCCCTCACCATTACCACTCCTTTCCAGGGAAACACCTGATACCCGTTGTATCACATTGGCGACTGTAATGTCTGGTGACAACTGGATTGCTCTGGCGGAAATTAGATTGACCACATTATCCGCGTTCTGTTCATGTTTACGTACCGAAGCATCGGTTTCTCTGTTCGTTTTACCAGCGATCTCTACATTATTAAGCACGGCAGCTGTGTTTTTAAGCAAGAAATTCAAGCGTATATGACCATTCAGTACAATAGTAGTATCCTTAGTTTGGTTGCCCAGAAAACGGCAGCGGAGTTTATAAGTACCAGACTTAAGATTGGCTAAAGAATAAGAGCCATCCAAACCAGCCTGGGTATTTCTGTTTATGGCTTCAATAGAAACGGTAGCCCCAATTAATTGCTCCTTATTTTCCGCATCCAGCACTACTCCTTTTATGGAGTAAAGCGTCTGACTTCTTACAGAAAAACAAAAGGTAAAAAAGAATAAAAATACGAGTAAAGGTCTTTGCATATATCTAAATTTTAGGCAAAGAAAAACGAATAATCCAGCTAACGATTACAGAAGGAAGATGGTTACAAAAACTTCATTATGTATTAACAACACTTCAGAAAAAAACCAACAAAACACTATAATTCAGCAAACTACCTAACAAAAAGCTGCAGTTAAATTAACACGATCAAACGAAACTTATTCCAATCCTGGGCTGTTTGGTATTTGTTATTATTATTTAACTTAAATATTGTCTTATGATACTGCAATACCTGACTACTGAATTCGAGAATGAAGTAAACAACACCGGTAAATTGTTACAGGCAGTGCCGGTAAAAAACCTAGGTTATAAACCTTCAGAAATCTCCTGAACCATGGGCGAACTGGCTCAACACATTGCCACTATTTATTACTGGTATGCAGGAAGTCAGAAAAATTAAGCCATTCAAATCGTAGATTTGAAAAAAAACCATGTCAGATAAACCAATTGAATGCTGTAAAAAACAACCAGAAGAGTGCAAGAACATGATCGACATCCGTCAGGAAATAGATTGCATTGATCAGCAAATCATTGACCTCATCGCTAAGCGTTACCAATACGTAAAATCCGCTTCTAAATTCAAAACGGATGAAACATCGGTAAAAGCACCTGAGAGATTTGCCGCAATGCTCTTAGAAAGAAGAAAATGGGCTGAACTGCAAAATATTGATCCAGATGTTATTGAAAAACTATATACTGATCTTGTGCAATACTTCATCAATGAGGAGTTGAAACACTGGAAAGCACAAGCTTAATACTTTCCGCGTTTCAGCTTCTCTTTAACCTTACTTGATTCCGCCAAAAGCAGCGAAACAGGAATTCTTATGTAGTATTTCGACATTTTTGAACCCCACTTGGCGCAGCAAATTCAGCTGATAATTTAAAGAACGTGGCGTATCCTCATAAGCGATATATTCAAATACCTTTTGTCCATATTCCGGGCCACCCAATGTTTCCAGATACGTTCTGTATTTATCCTGGAAAAGCAAGGAAATCAACTCCGAGTCATGCGCAATTAAATCAGATATCCAAAAGCTCCCTCCGGGCTTAATTGCGCGATACACCTTGCCAAACATGAGCTCCCAATCCGCATCGGTACGTAAATGATGGAAGGTAGCTGCCGCCAATACAATATCAAAATGTTGATCAGGTAAATCAAGATTACGCATGTCGTCTTGTATTACGTTTACATGTCCACGAGTTGCTGCGGAAGTCCTTTCTTTTGCTCTTTCGAGCATTGGCATACTCAAATCATTCAGTGTACAATTCAAATCAGGAATTTTGCTTAACATTTTCAAGGTATAATTACCGGCACCGCAACCGATGTCTAGTAATTCTTTAGCATTTGGGCTGATGTATTTCGCGGCCTCTGTGCATAATTCCATGGTTAATGGGGCATCAATCGTGGTTTGTTGCCCTGCTTCAAGGTTTGAAAAGCGTTCTACATCCTGATCAAACCTCGCTTTTATTTCTTCGTTAGTCGCCTTTTCTGAATATTCTGTTTTCATAATTCATTTTTTATTTGCCAAAACTAAAGGCTTTGATCATATTTGAAAAATACCAATTTTATCAATCTATAATACCTTTTAGGTATCAAGCTATGGAACTCAGGCATCTTTTATATTTCAAAACCGTTGCAGAGGAACTGCATTTTACAAAAGCTGCAGCCAGGCTTTTCATTTCTCAACCACCATTGAGTCGGCAGATTAAAGAATTGGAAGAAGAGTTAGCCGTACAGTTGTTTACACGTAACAACAAACAAGTGAGCCTAACGGACGCTGGAAAATACTTCAAAAAGGAGGTGGATGAAATTTTCGCAAAGCTGGAAGAGAGTAAAAATATGGCGCTCCAAATTCATTTAAATACCAGCGGCGAATTAAAGATTGGCTATATCAGTTCTGTTTATCAATCCCATCTGGCAGAAATCCTAAAGGCCATGCGTGTAGAATTTCCCTATATTAAAACGGGCTTATTTGAAATGCCAACAGTCAGCCAAATAGAAGCATTGGAACAAGGAAAATTAGATGTAGGTATTTTAAGAGCACCGGTTCTTTCCGAGAAACTATTGGTTAAAACTTTATTTTTTGATCCTTTTGTAGTGGTCATTCCCTATTCCGAGCAAAAATTCGACACGAATAAGGAACTGGCTGATTTTTTAAAAAAGAATCCATTTATATTTTTCAACAAGGAGTTTGCACCACATTACAACGATAAGCTCATGGAAATCTGTAAACGCCTTCAGTTTACTCCTGATATTACCCATGAGGCCAATAATGTACATTCCATATTACAGTTGGTGGAAGCAGGTCTGGGCGTATCGATATTACCTTTATCTCTAAAAAAGCAATATGACCATTTAAAAGTTTCTTTTGTTGAACTGATCGATATCCCCGTAAATACGGAAGTTGTTGTCGCCTATAAACCCAACGCTCAGCATCCTGCATTGCAATGGTTTATTGACAATTACAGCAGTGAGAGCGAATAATTAACCTTTAAGGGATTCATCTTTACCACTGTTTTTTGCAATTCTAAATCCCAGATCGTCAATCTTAAATTTTAAAGGGTGACTTCTTCTCCTCGTCGTCGCCATGACGCTCCGTTCTTCATCACACCAACCGCCCCCTCTAAAAATCCGATACGAACCATAAACCGTTTCATCATAAATATCGGAACACCATTCCCAAACGTTACCTAACATATCATAGAGTCCCCATTGGTTAGGCTCCTTCTCTCCAACCACATGTGTTTTCTTTTCAGAATTGGATTTGAACCAGGCAATGCGATCTAATTCTCCATATCTTATCGCTGTTGTGTTCGCTTTACAAGCATACTCCCATTCTGTTTCCGTTGGCAAACGATATCCATCTGCGGTGATATCAAGGCTAATCTCTTCGTTTTTATCATGAATAGTATAACAAGGTTTTAGCCCTTTCAGACTAGATAATGTGTTACAAAAAATAACCGCATCTTTCCAGGTTACAGTCTCCACAGGTAGTTTATCACCTATAAAAGTACTTGGCCGCTCTTTTATAACTTCAAAATACAGTTCCTGTGTTACAGGAAACTTTGCCAGCAAAAATGGTTGAACTTCTACCTTCCATTGCTGCTTTATCCGATCGTCTCTAAGTTCAATTACACCGCCGGGTATGGCTACCATTTGATCACTTAGATTTAATATATTGGTTGCATTAATTGCTTCCTGCATCTGACTATTATTTGTCTTAGTTTTTTATTCAACAATTTTCTAATCCCCACCGAATTAGCTTTACAGTTGCAAAGCATAAATAAGTTCATCTGCAAATTCGCCATCTGGCCAGGCAATTTTTTTCGCCTGTAAAAATTTGAAACCGAACCTTTGATTTGCAGCTCTGGAGATTTCATTACCAGCTCTGTGAGAAACCACAATGATATGGCATTTTTTCTCCTTTGCCCAGTCAATTCGCGCTTCATAAAATAATTTAGACAGTCCTTTTCCACGATACAAAGGCTTAATAAAAGAAGCAAATAGAATCGCCTTTGTCGCATCTTCCTTTTTGATGGCTACACCAGTCAGCCCTATTAAGGATTCCATATCATATAAACCAAAAATGGCGCGCGCATCATTTTCCAAAAATGCAACCCAGTCATTCTGACTATATGCAGCTTCTTTCTGGTAGTTGCTACCAAACATCTCAGGGTTAGTTTGCAATGCTTCTAACCTAATTGACTTATAAGCTTCCCATTCTGTTGGGAGCATACGGTGTAAGGAGTAGTTGTTTTTTGTGTTATGCTTCATTATCAATTTTAACGGCTAATCATCATTCATCAATAACGCTATTTTATTTTATAAATGATAATAATTCTGATGACTATATTAGCCGTCTAAAGAAGCCTCTGCCCATGACTGTTGATAAAATTCATCAAACCATTTATTTCCTTTTCCTGGTTTGCTTTTCAATAGTTTCCAACGGTCAAACCACAAATAGAATCCTTAATATTAGCCACATTGAGGCCTTAAAACAAGATTTTAGGCTTTTTAGAAATAATATTCAAAAAAGTTATCCGTCACTCGACCGCTATTCAGATGGCAACAAAATGGAAACCTTATTTGACAGCAGCTATGCTTCAATAAATGAAAAGACAACTGATTTAACATTTTACAAACAGCTTAAAATGCTCTTAAGTGAAATGAAGGATGGGCATTTATACTGTAGTTTACCTCCTGGCTTAGAAACAGACAGGAATGAAAAGACTTTGTTCTTTCCGCTAAAACTACAATTTATAGCGCGTAAAGTTTATGTAATATCAGCCACAAACGCCCAAATTCCTGCCGGATCTGAAATCAAATCCATTAACGAAAAACCAATCGACACCATTATAACTGAACTCCTGAAGTATATCCCTGCTGATGGAAATATCCAAACTAAAAAATACCACATACTCAATAACTTTTTCTACTTCTATTACTTCATTGCATTTGATGAATCCCCTACCTTTGATATCCAATTCAAATCACCAGATGGACAATTAAAAAATTCAAAAATCAAGGCGGATTTAGAACAAAACATCATTGGACCTGAAATCGCTGCTCCTCCTCAATCTCTTCTTGACTTTTCTATTGAACCTGATCAGACTGCTTTAATTACTATAAAAACTTTTGATCCATCAGCGTTGAAAGGAAATTTCAGTGACTTTCTAGAAACGAGTTTTAAGCAAATCAAGGACTTAAAGCTTAATAAGCTAATCATCGATTTACGCGGAAATAGTGGCGGAAAGGATACCTATGGCAGCTTATTGTATTCATATTTAGCGAATAAGCCTTTTAGATATTACAAAAACCTTCAGACTGCGACTAACAACCTGGACTTTAATCAATTCAAAAGCACAGTTTCCTCCTATAATGATTTACAACCTTCCATGTTAAGGAGAGTCAAGAATAATCAATATCAATTAGGGAAAGAAGCGCATCCAAATTTGCAATTGTTCCAACCGAATAATTACCACTATAATGGTAAAGTACTATTTCTAATTGACGGGTTATCCTTTTCTACGACCTCCGAGTTCTGTGCCATAGCCTACAGCCATAAGCGTGGTGATTTTATTGGGGAAGAAACAGGTGGAACTTACGAAGGCAACACCTCTGGTGTACAGTCTGAGTTTACACTACCAAACACGAAAATTCAGGTTTCCTTTGGTACCATAAAATACGAAATGGCTGTAAACAGTGTAGCTGAACCAGGAAAAGGTATTGTTCCTCAGCATAAGGTAATCTCCACAATTCAAGATCTCATTGAAAGGAAAGACGTACAATTAACCTATGCCATTTGGTTAGCAAACCAGAAATAACAGGCTTTAAAGAGTAACTTGGCCACTCAAGCGCAACACCAAGAATTACAATTTTAAACTGTCTAAAATCTGATAGCAGCGATTTAAATCTTTACCGAGGTATGAAATGTGGTTATCAGGGCGTAGGAGCACATAAAAATCTTTTTCCTTTCCAAATATAGCGGCAGGAATTTCATTAAAAACACATTCGAGTATGGTCATTTTCCCACCAGGGTCTTGCTTGAAATTATTCCTATCGGATGTACCAAAAAACAACACTTTAAAAGCAGGGTCGGATAAATACGAGAATATATCTTTGCCATCAGAAAATGTAAAATAAGGCATTCTGACTCCAGCTTTAACCTTCCCTACCTGACTCTCCACAGTCAGGAAACTATTGGGGTAGGAAATTGCAGTTTGTGAGATCAAAGGGAAAAAGCGTTTCTTTACCATGGCACTTTTAGTTACCAAACCCAGGATTGGAGGCATAAAATTTAAACGGAAAAAGTTCCAGATCGGGTTTGTACCAGACATGATGTCAAAAAGCCGGTCTGTGGTTTGCAGTAAGTGCTTTGCATTGTCGATCCTTTCTGTATTATAGCTACTTAGAACCTGAGCATTTACCACTCCTTTTATGGTAAAAGCCATTTTCCAAGCTAAATTATAAGCATCCTGTATTCCCGTATTCATCCCCTGTCCTCCTGCTGGTGTATGAATATGAGCAGCATCACCAGCGATATAACACCTTCCATTTTCAAAAGAACTCGCTTTTCGGCTATGGACTTTGTAACTGGAATACCACATTACTTCTTCAAAAGCCAATGGAACATTCACCTGTTCGATGATGGAATTTTGAATGTCAGCAAATTTAAATTCCACATCCATCCCTTCTGATTTTGGTAAAACCCCTACGATACGGTAATGTCCATGACCCTCCATAGGAAAAAAGAGAATAAACCCTTTTTTAATCAGGAACATAAAGAGTTCATTCTTATGGATGACCCTACTGTTTAGTTTAACATCTGCCACATAAAACAATTTGGGTACCGTATCACCATCAAATGACAAGCCCAACTGATGTCTGATCAAACTGCTTGCGCCGTCACAACCTACTAAGTATTGAGCTACAACCTGCTGCGCTTTTCCACTATTGTCCTTATAAAAAGCAGTAACGCCAGCTTCGTTTTGCTCAAAATTTAGGAGTTCCGATTGCCACTGAATATTTATCCCATTGGCCGAAAGGTGGTCAACCAGCAGCGATTCGGTTTTACTTTGCTCTAAAGATAACGGAAAAGGAAATGAGCTCAAACCCTCGCCCAGGCCTGCAAAATTTAAAGCTGCTTTTCGCTTCCCCCTATAAAATAAGTTCAAAGCAGTCGTTATTGCACCTTCCGCAACCGCTTTCTTGGCTATGCCTAATTCCTGAAAGATTTCTAGTGTTCTAGCCTGTACAACAAGGGCTTTTGAAAATACAGTAGTACTTACTTTTTTTTCTATGATGATGAAATCGATACCATATCGGAGTAGCTGTGCTGCCATACTCAAGCCGGTCGGACCTGCCCCAACAATGATCACCTGAGTTTTAAAAACCTCATGAGCACGCTCCATAATACTTGAATTTAGGTTGTCATCAACTAAATCTCCTGGTCATGAGGTTCTAGAAACTACCAGAACATTACAACTCCGAGATGCTTTCCTAAATTTACGCATAAATCAATGTTAACCAATATAATTAGAGACCTAAAAGGTGACCAAACCGCTCAAATGCGTTTTCCTCGGGATCATGCCCTACTCCAGCATCAGGATTAATTGCAAAAAAATAGGGCTCCTGCCATCTTTGAGTATGCTGTGCTTGTTTATTTGTGACCATATCCCATGGTGGGTAAATTCTAATCCCACGCTTTCCCCCCTGACCATTGTTCGATATAATCCCTTGCGCTACCAAAATCGACTTTGGGAAAACAAACTGCCCGAGATGATCTTCACAACGTATGGTAATTATTATAAAATCCAGTGGATCAGAAATATCAAAAGGCGCAGTTATTCCCTCCTTGTTTCTTTTCCAGATCGTTACAAACTGACCAATTTTTTTTGGGGTAATTTTAGAAATCCGATGCTGAACTTTCTTTCCATTAAGCTCAAAAGAACAGGCACCATACTCCTTACTTTCAGCACTTAGTTCTAGATTAACCAGCTCAATATTGCCCGGATCATAGACTAATTCCTTCGCGATTTTTAAGTCCTTGGGAAGCAAAATTGGCGTATCTAAAAGATGTTCAATGTTCATACTTAATTATGGATATTTTTTTTTAATAAATCAATTTATAACCTTGTCCCCTAATATTGATAATAACGACACCAGCATCGTCCTTTAAGTATTTCCTTAATTTAGCAATAAACACGTCCAAACTTCTTCCCGAGAAATAATCATTATTGTGCCATAGGGTATTTAAAATAATGTTTCTCTCCAACATTTGCCCCTTATTTAACAATAACATTTGCAATATCTCCGCTTCCCGATTTGTTAGTGTTTTTTGCTGATCCGCAAATGAAAGTACGCCTTCAGGATACTGGAACTTATAGTTCCCGATATTAATCGCTACTTTCCGTTCATCCTCTACCTTAACCACCAGGCGGTTTTGACTGAGTAAGGCCTTCATTCTGATCACAAGTTCCTCCATACTGAATGGTTTCTTCAGGTAGTCATTTCCTCCACTCTCAAATCCCGTTACAACATCAGCAGGGAGAGACTTTGAAGTAAGGAAAATAATTGGGGTATAAGTATCCGACTCCCTGATCTGTCTGGCAACTGAAAAACCATTCCCGTCGGGAAGCATGACGTCTAAGACCAATATATCTGGTTTCCACTCCTGATACTGACGGATGGTTTCTTTTGCTGTGCTGACATGAACTACTTCAAAACCTTTCATCATCAAGGTTTCCCTAACTATTTCGGCGAGTGCCGGTTCATCTTCCGTAAAAAGAATCTTGTTTAAACTGGCCATCCTAAGGTAATTGTGGTTCCTACTGTTAACTTGCTCTCAATTTTACACCAGCCATTGTGCTGATTCATGATTTGCTTCACATAATTTAGCCCTAAGCCATAACCCTTTACCGGGTGGCTATCTCCGGTACTCACCCGATAGAATTTCTCGAAAACTGCCTCGACATCCTTTTCTGCAATCCCAATCCCATTGTCCTCAATTTTTATAGCCAGGAAATGACGATCTTCTACGGAAGTGATCCGAATCAGCGGCTCATGGAGAGAATATTTAACCGCATTGTCTATAATATTATTCAGCGCATGCTGAAATTGTGTCTTATCCACTTTTATAGACTTTAAACTGCTATTATTTTCATAATGAATCCTGACTCTTTTATCAGCGGATAGCTCATGTAAGCTGATCAATTCAGTGATCTTTTCATCAAAAATGATTTCCTCTTTAAGCAGGGATGATTTTCCATCCTCGTATATAGAGATATTTAATACTTTATCTACCAGAACATTTAACCTTTCAATCTCGGTCTTTGCATGTAATAAATACCGCTTATATTTATCATCATCGCTTCTGATCAAGGGGTTAGTTAAAGCTTCAATCGCAACAGCTACCGTAGCAATTGGGGTTTTAAACTCATGCGTAATGTTGCTAATGAAATCATTCTTTATCGCAGACAGCCGTTTTTCTTTAAACAAGTTTTTTAAGATAAAGATCATGCAAGCCGAAACAATCAACATGATAGACAATGAGGATAATAACATCAGCCACATCCGAGAAAGCACATAGGAAAATGGACTTTCAAATACTGCCCGAACAAATCGTTGGTTATCAGTATAGCGATAGGTAGCAAATGCTTTTGTATAAACAGATTGATCTTTTGATGTTTTCTCAATCCCCTTGCTGTTGGTGGTACTGTCATTCTTCTTTACGACAAAATGATAGGGGCTATTGATATTCCTTTGTTGCAGATAAATATTAAAAGCCGATCTAAGTCTGACAGTATCGAATTGATACCTTTTAGCCTGCTCAGACATAAAGGCTCCAAGTTTTTGTGTTCTGTAGTAAACGACATGATTTTCCAGATCTTCTTCCCTCAATAACTCTGCGAGTGAAGCAGCAACATGTCTTCTCACACTGGTATCTGCCTTGTCTTTAGGTAAAGCTTTGCTATATTCAGCCAGAGAAAAAGACGAAGAAAACCGGTCTTTCTCTTTTCCCTTATCACTAACCGTGTACACATACTTTTTCTTCGTTTCATCAAGCTTGGCGCTGATCACAAAAGCATTGGTATCCAGAATCTTGTTTTCGATGATTTTTTGGATGGTATCACAACGTAGACTCGATTCCTTTTTAATGCCATCTTCAAAAGCCAGATTCACCTCTTTTACAAAATCAGACGCTGTGTTTCTATAGTGCCTCACGATCCAATAAACCTGTAACAATAACAGCGCTATCATTGCGGTAAAACAGATAACAACAAACCGATTGGCACTTTTACGCATATCCAAATGTATGCTTAATCCATTAATTTCAAAGCGCCGTTAACATAGTATAACCTAAAATAACCTGGCAGATAACTCATTTCCATCATCCTGTTCTTCAACTTTGTCCAAACCAACAAAATCATGAAAACCGTATTCTTCTATTTCTTTTTATTGACGCTGTCGATCCGTGTTGCTGCTCAGGGTCTACAAATTAAAAATGGCGACCAATTTCCAAATATCCCCATCCAAAATTTATTAAACGCGCCTACAAAATCTTTCAGCCTGACCAACAAAGGAGAAAACAAGTTTTATATTTTGAACTTTTGGGGCACTTGGTGTAGCCCTTGTATCCCCGAGATGGACAACTTAGCCAAGTTGCAAAATAAGAATATGAGCAAAATGCAGGTCATCGCCATTGCTGATGATGAACCAAATAGACTCCTCAACTATCTAAAGAAGAAACCATCTAAGCTCTGGCTCGCAAGTGATACTTCGGCTACGCTTTATCAACTATTTGGATTTGCTTATGTAGGACAAAGTGCGGTGGTAAATGCCAAGGGAAAGGTAATCGCCCTGGTTAAAACAGATTCGATTAATCAGGCGATGATTGATCAATTAGCTAAAGGCATAACCGTTAAATCAACTGCCGAATTAAAAGAAAAACCAGTAAGCAATCAGGAGGATCTTTTTGCCGTCGACAGTACAGTTCAGGAAAGTTTCAGTATCAGAAGTTACATGATTGGCCAACAAGCCATGAGTAAGCGTTATAGCCTAAACAGTATCTATAACAATAGGCGGATCACTTTCATAAATAGTACCATATTGTCAATCTACCGACAGGCTTACCATATTGTTTCCCCTCAACAGATAGCCTATGAAATACCCGAAAAGGAAGTCTCAGACTATAATAACAAACAAAGTTTGTATTGTCTAGACCTCTTGATTAAGCCAAATTCAAAAGACAGTTTATATCAAATACTACAACAAAAACTTCCATTATTGATGCCCGTAAAGGCTAGAATAGAATTTCGGGAAATGCCCGTTTATGCTTTAGTAAATAAAGGATTCCATCAGGAAGAATCTGCAAAAACAGCTTTGAGTTACAGTTTTAGTGGAAAAGGCTATGAAAGTGAAGGTGCAAGCCTGGAAGAATTTGCCAATGATTATTTAAGTAATGAGTTTGAGCTACCCGTTGTGGATGAAACGGGCTTGACAAAAAGATATGATATCAAAACAAATGTAATCTTGAGAGATAGAAATGGCATACTGAAATCAATTCATGACATCGGCCTGGATTTGGTAAAAAAGACTAAAGCAATGAAGGTGCTCGTTTTTTACAAGTAAGCTGAACACCCATTCCATATTTTTATGGTGTATTCGGATAAAATAGCCTGATATCAGCGGAATAAATTCTACTTTTGCGCCGTGAAAAGGCTATTTATCTACATCCTACTTTTATTTATCAGCACAGATGCTTTGACATTGGACCAGTTTGATAAATTGCCTTTGTTTTTACACCACTTTAAAGTTCATACCCAGTCAGATCCTACTTTAAGTCTGTCTTCCTTTATTTCCATGCATTATTTCGGGCAGGACTTAAATGATGATGATACTGTAGAGGATATGAAACTACCATTCAAGCAAATAAACACGCACAATTCACATACATTATTCTGTAACGTGAGCGATATTGAACTTACGGTTTCCAGCAAACTTTTACCCGCTTCGAATAAAATCTCAGGCTACAAATTCCATCCGAACCCGGCCTTAGCTTCCACTTTCAGGCCACCCTGGATCTAACTCTTTTCTTCCTTTTTAGATGATCTACTCCAAACAGATCATATCAATTCAGCATAAAGCTGTCATCAAATACTTATTTTAAATGAAATTTCAGGAAAATAAAAGCCCTGTTGAAGTTGCAACTTCAAATAAAGGGCTAAAAACTACATTGATAGGGATTATTATCAGTGCCATTCTTGCCGTTGTAAAGGCCTTAGGAGGCATTTTTGGTAATTCTTACGCACTGATTGCTGATGCCATTGAATCAACAGCAGATATTTTTACCTCTGCAATGTTGTGGTTTGGGCTAAAATGGTCCGCTAAACCCGCCGATAAAGAACACCCCTATGGGCATGGAAAAGCCGAAGCACTTACTGCTGTAGGCATTGCAGTTGCCCTTATTATAGCTGCTTATGTCATTGCTGTGGAGAGCATTCACAATATTAGAACACCGCACGAAACACCTAAAGCATATACCTTAATCATTCTTGCGCTTGTGATCGCAACAAAAGAACTATTGTTTAGATATGTTTTAAAAACGGCTGATGAATTGGGAAGCGGAGCTGTCAAGGCGGATGCTTTTCACCACCGAAGCGATGCGATCACTTCAGCAGCAGCATTTATCGGGATAACCATAGGATTAGTTGCTGGCAAAGGATATGAATCTGCAGATGACTGGGCGGCACTACTTGCAGCGCTGATCATCGTCATCAATGCCTACCGCATATTTCGCCCCGCAATCGGTGAGTTATTAGATGAAGAACTTGACCCGGAATTAAACCAATCGGTAAGAGTACTGGCAGCTGAGGTAGCTGGAGTTCAATATGTCGAAAAATGTCATATCAGAAAAATGGGGATCATGAACCATGCTGATCTTCACATCTGGGTCAATAAGGACATCACTGTAAATCAGGGACATGATATTGCACATCGCGTTAAAGACCACATTACCTTTAATTTACCAAAGTTCAACGACATTATGATTCATATTGAACCCGATAACTAGTAATTAACGATTATTAAATCATCTAAATGCCCCAACCAAAAACTTGGGGCATTTATAGGTTAATTTTAGCCCAGCCACACCTGATCCGCTATGCTATCTTTTACATACTGACTGAAATCTTTTGGCTTTCTTCCCAAGGCCTCCTCCACTCCTGTTGTCATAGACTCATTACGTCCGTCCAGCACTTCCCTAAACAAATAAGAGATTAACTCAATAGATGCTTCAGGGACCTGATATGCCCTCATTTGTGAGATATAATCAGATAGCGGGAGTTCAACATATTCAATACTGCGATTTGTAGCTTGAGCAATTTCATCGATCGCCTCCTTGAAACTAATCAACCTTGGGCCTGTAACTTCATATATTTTACGGTCATGTCCTTCCGCTGTAAGCGCGGCAACCACTACATCAGCAATGTCATCCGCATCAATAAATGGCTCTTTTACTCCAGATACAGGTAATGCAACGTATCCAGCTGCAATGGGTTCCATTAAAAAGCTTTCACTAAAATTTTGATTAAACCAGCTTGCCCTAACTATGGTCCAGTTCAAACCGCTTTCCATCACGATTTGCTCACACCGTTGTGCTTCTGGTTCAGCACGTCCAGATAATAGCACCAGTTGTTGAACACCTGCCTTCCTCGCAGTTTCCACAAATGCAGCAATGCATGCTTCCGCCCCTTTAACTGCCAGGTCTGGCTGAAAAGTGATGTAAACACGCTTGATCCCATCAAGGGCAGCCGCCCAGGTATTTTGATCTTCCCAATCAAATTTTGGCTGAGCAGTACGAGAGCCTTTTCTTACAGATAGGTTTAAGGCTTCCAGTTTTTTTGCAACCCGACTGCCTGTCTTACCATTGGCTCCTAAAACCAATATCATATTTGAATTATTTTCCATTGCTTTTTTTTACCAAAACTATGGTCCCAGCAATACAGAAAATAGAACAAACCCGACAAATTTATAAGGTCAGCTCAGAAAGGTTCTCTGCCAACTCAGTGGAGCGCTTCCGATATTGATGAGGTGATAATCCTGTAAATTCCTTAAAAGAACGGATAAAATGGGATTGATCCGCATAATTACTTTCATAAGCAAGATCTGAAAGCTTATCAAATTGATGGTTATTGAGCTGTTTTAGTGAAGATTGAAAACGACATATCCTGGAGAACAACTTAGGCGTTATTCCTACATATTGCTTAAACTTTCTTTCAAAACTCCGCTCCGTAAAAAAGAGTTCCTGCTGCAACATTTTCAAAGACACAGCACCATTCGAGCACATCATCTTATTCATGGCAAATTGCATTTCAGATTGACTCCCTAAAGGTCTGTGCTTAATTTTTCCGAGCAGAAAATGACTTAGGACTTCTATTTTCTCTGCTGTGGAATGAGTATGATTAAGTCTTTCTGATACAAAAGATTGGTTTTTCGGAGAGAGTTCATCGAGTTCAAGGCAGGAATCTGTGAGTAATTCCGCATTCAATCCAAACAAGGAATTTAAGGCATTAGGATGAAGACAGACACCCAAGGTATCAAAACTACCGGTCAGCAATATATCTGAAGGTTTGGTGGATTGTCCAAACAAAAACACAGAAGGCAATACTTTTTGATCACGAACCAATTTACCTTTGCTGTCTTCCTGAAAAATGATCCCTGGACAACCATCGGCAATTGTCCTCAGCATTTTTTGATCACATGGAAGTCCTACCTTTGTTTCCAATCGATAAAAATACCTGACATAAGGTCTTAGTATTTCGGAAGGTGGGAAAGTCTGAAAATCCATGATGATTTGAATGTTTAGCTTAGCCGTATTTGCTTGATACTAAGCTACCCAAAATCTAGTATAAATTCAGAAAAAAAATGGGATAGCCAATACCGCAAGAATCAGCTATAAATGTCCCTATCAAACCATTTTTTTTAACTCCTCCAGCAGCGCCGGAAATTCCTTAAAATCATCTTTCCCCAGAAAATGACCGCCATTAGGAACGGTAATTAGTGGTGCTTCAAGTGCCTCCGCTAATTTCTTTGTCAAGTCAAACGGAACAATATAATCATCCACGGCCCCTAGCACCAATCGTTTCGGTACATTATTCATCAGTAATGGGATAGAAATCTGCTCAACTAAAAATCCATCCAGCTCAGGAATATCTTTTAACTTTTCCAAAAACCCAGCAACCAAGACCATCCCATTAGCTTTCAATTGATACCGGTTCAAAAATAACAGCAAGGAAATACAGCCCAAACTATGACCTACAAAATAAGTGTGCTCATGAAGTACCACATTCTCCTTTAAATGATTGATCCATGCCTCTGGCTGTGGTTTACTAGAATCTGGCATCGCTAAAATATGGACACGAATTTCCTCCTTTTCAAGTTCAGCTTTTATCCAATCAAACCAATGATCTTTAACACTTGCCATGTAACCATGGATAATATAGACTTGTTTTGTATTCATAATTTATTAAAAAATGTCCTGAAAGGCCAATTCCATAGCGCAATATAAATAATAAATTCTGAACCTTTTATTCCCTATAATTTCGACAAACCACTCCCATTAACATACCCAAAAGCACATTCTAAAAGCGTTTAACCTAAAACTTATTCCTGATTTCAGGAGGGTTTTCCAGGCAAATGTTTTAGCCGCTCTTTTAAAACCTGATATTCTTTTTCCAGGTATCGGAATGCTTTAGTTCCGATGACTCCCTCCGCGTAGTCCATTCTTTTATGCTCATAATCCGCGGCAACCTGATCAAAACGAGCTTTTGTGGCCTTGTAATGTTCCTTTTCTGCTTTTTCAAGCGGGCTTTCCGGAGCTCCATTCAAATTTCCCGCGTAAATACTGTCAGAGATTAATTTCTCGTTTGAAGATTTTAAGCAGACATAAACCTCCATTTGCTCCGCCATCATCCATTCCTTATCCAAGGGGATAAAACAACTACCATCCCCCCTTTTAGCCGCATTCAGAAAGCTACTTGCACGTTTTTTCGTCGGATGACTGACCATGACCATTAGGATATCATCCAGTTCACCGTTCTCTACTATACCCGAATCCCAGCTTAAATTGAGACCAGAAGCTCCCTTGCTGACTTTCATAGCTGCAGCCATTTCCAATGCCCCATAACTCAGCATCACTTTGCTATAATCGACCTTAACATTAGGATACTCCCCGGTTAAAGCCTGTTTCTTGTTGTAGGAAGTCGCCAGATTGTGTGGATTTTTAAGTGACCCTTCCGATTCCAACTTAAAACTAACGTTGATAAAGTCCTTCATCGGTTTCAAGAGCTGCATTGTCACCTTCATCTTCTCTTGATTGGCCTTTTGTTTTAAACTTGGTTTCCCTGGTTTTCCCTTGCTACGGCATACCGGTTGCCCTTTTAACATATAAAAAACCATATTTCCTATTTTTCCGGAAGGGTGCCCAAAAGGGCCTACTTTGCATATTGCCATGATAAAATTGATTAATTCGTCTGAATTGACGGTAACCAAGCTAGCCATAAACAAAGAGATATCCTACGAATTCCCTACAAGAATACTAAAATATTTAGTAACCCCTTCCCAACCTAAACCGGCGATTAACCCTCCTTTTCTGGCAATTTAAGCAAGCATAGCCCTAGCAACCCACAAATAGCATCTCCATAAAAATCACCATTCAATAATTTCATATTACAGCCTATCTCGCTTCTCCTAGAACCACTCCGGATAAAATAGATTGTAACTTTAGTTCATTTACAGGTGTCTTATCAATGATAAGCATCACAATCTTCCATTTTTTAATATTCAAGGATGAAATACACATTTACTTTATGCTTTTTAGCAGCCATTAACTTTACAGGCATTGCACAGGAGCACCAAAAACCAACAGATGTCCGTCTGCAGGGAATGGACTCTTTACTCAATAAAATCTTAAAAGATCAAAATGTAGCCGGTTTTTCGGTGGCGATCGTAGATGGAGATCAAGTTCTTTATAGCAAAGGCTTTGGATACAGAGACCTTAAAAACAAGAAACCAGTGACCTCAAATACCCTTTTTGCAATTGGTTCAAGTACTAAGGCTTTTACATCTGGCTTATTAGGCATGCTGCAAAAGGAAGGCAAGCTTTCCCTTGATGGCAATGCAGTATCTTATCTTCCACAATTGCGTTTTTCAAATGACAATTTGAACAACCAGGTCACTGTGCGTGACCTGATGACGCATCGTACTGGCTTATCTCGTTATGACCTTTCCTGGTATATATTTAATACCAGTAACCGCGATAGCATTATTAACAGAGTGCGTTACATGGAACCTAATGCTGGTTTAAGGGAAAAATGGCAATACAATAATTATATGTTTTTGGCTCAAGGCATGATTGCAGAAAAATTAACGGGAAAATCATGGGAACAAAACATCAAAGAACGTTTCTTTTTACCACTAGATATGAACCGTTCCACAACCTCTATTGTTGAGTTTGAGAAAGATGCGGACGCTTCCCTACCCTATAAAACTGAGGGTAATGAAATAAAAAAAATAGACTATTATAATATTGATGGTATGGGACCCGCGGGCAGCATAAACAGTAGCGCAAACGACATGGCCAACTGGCTGAAATTATGGATCTCTAAAGGTAATTTTAAAGGGAAAGAGTTGTTGCCACCAGCCTATATTACCGAAGCATCGAGTGTCCAAATGGCCAGAGGAGGCGGATTGCCTGATGAAAATCCGGACATCTATATGAATGGCTATGGTTTAGGCTGGATGATCAGCTCTTATCGGGGGCATTACCAGGTAGAACATGGCGGAAATATTGATGGCTTCAGTGCCAGCGTCTCCTTTTTTCCAAGTGATAAACTTGGTGTAGTGGTATTGACCAATCAGAATGGTTCTGAGGTTCCGGAAATTGTACTCAATAGCATTGCCGATAGGTTTTTCAAATTAAAAACAATAGACTGGAATGGCAAAGCCATTCAGGCAAGAGAAAACAGTAAGAAAAAGGAAGCACTGGCTAAAAAATCGGCAGTAGTAAAGGAGATTCTAAATACCAAACCATCACGTCCATTAAAAGAGTACACCGGTTTATTTGCAAACCCTGGGTATGGACAAATGGATGTCACGGTCAAAAATGACTCCTTATTTGCGCAAATGGGAAAATATAGCTTTTGGTTAAAACATAACTACTATGATGTATTTAACTTGAGGCAGATCGAGGACGGAAAAACGGATACTTCCAAAAGCAACATCAACCTAAATTTCATTGGAGATCTGGATGGAAAAATAAGCAGCCTATCCAGTTCATTAGAGCCTGGTATGAAGCCAACAATCTTTACTGCCACACCTAGATTGGTTAACCTGGACCTTAAAACCCTGGAACAATATGTTGGAACATATATGCTTGGAACTGTAAAAACCACAGTATCTATTAAAGGAAATACCTTGTATGTATATGTCCCAGGGCAACCAGAATACGAAACGCTTGCTTTAGGAGACCATACTTTTAAATTAAAAGCATTAAATGGCTTTAGCGTAAAGTTCGATGTAAAGGATAGAAAAAAGGCGGAATCCATGTTGTTTATTCAGCCTAATGGGTCATTCAAAGCAATGCGAAAAGACAACTAATTTCTTCCATTTATTACTGAAAAGCTGCCGGCAGGATCTCATCAATGATGACCTGCTGCAGCTTTTCTGGTTCACTGTTAAAAACAGTATGTCCTGATTTTTCAAACCAAAACATATTTTTCTTTGGTGCTTTTAAAAAGCGATAATAATCTTCTACGATATAGTGTGATTTTTGCTGGTCTCCAATTCCTTCTATAAAATAGACCGGACATTTTAATACCGGCAAGGTTTTGAACAGGTTGTTCTTTACAGATTGCTTCCACATTGGAAACCAAATCGCCAGCCAATCATGATACTTTACTTTGAAACTGGCCTCCTTGGCAAAATCAACGCCATTGTGAATGAACAACCATTTTTGAGAATAGAATAAGTCGTCCTCATTTTCAAATGGAAGCTTCACCAGTGCCAGCTCTTTTACAGCGGTATCATTTTTGGTTTCTTGTGCCCATTTGTTTAACATTTCCATGGTCAATTGCTCACTTTTCCTTTGGTCTACAATACCACTTATTGGGATATAAGCATAGAGCAATTCTGGATGTTTAACCGCAAAATTAAAGCCCAACATCGAACCAAAAGAATGAGAAACCAGGAATAACTTTTTACGATTGAACTTCTTTAACAAGTATTTGATTAACTCATCTGTATCATTCTGCAACAAAACCAGTGATAATTTTTCAGGAGAAGGATTCAGTTTTAAAGTCTCTCCCGCTTCCCTTTGGTCCCATTGAACCACTACAAATTCCGCTTTTAGCTTATCCGTGAAGGTATCAGCCACTGGAATCAATGATGTTCCCGGTCCGCCATGAAGAAATAACAGTAATGGTTTTGTCTGATCTGCGCCCTGTAGCTTAATAAATTGCTTGATTCCCCCTATTTTCAGTACTTCTGTGGTGTCTATCTTGATGGAAATCTTTTTGTCCAGCAGGGCAGCCTTCCCTATTGCAATTGAAGAAATAAATAAAAAAACCGTTAGGAGTTGTTTCCTGTGTAAACACATAAATTTTAGCATCTGTTTCGATCTTTAAATTGAATTCTTTCGCAATACAATAGGGTCAGGTTACACCTGATCGTTTTTATTCTTTAGTAAAAAGGAATTCTTTTCCCCCTTGCTTCAAGGTCATTTCATTCTTGTCACTGTTAAACACCAATACAATTCCAGCTTTCTCAAATTCAAAGCTATTTGGAGAGGTCGCGTCCAATTGAAAAGCAGGTTGTCCGGTTGCCTGCGCAACTAATTTGGCTTCATTATTCGTGATGGAGATTTTCACCGGAATTGCAGCACTGGCATAATTACCCAAGAATGCGGACAAATCTTCTGGTTTTAAAGCTACAAAATTAAATGACGGCAATTTAAACGGTTTATTGAAATAGCTACTTAAAGCACATAGCAATACATTGTTATTTGAATAATTCAATCCATTAGCAGTTAATGCTACAGCCAATTTATGTTCCGGAAAATAACTCAAAACGGATTGAAATCCATCAATTCCTCCGGTATGTCCAAAACTTTTCTCTTGAAAATATGGAAATTGAAACATCCCCATTCCATAGTTTCCATTGATGGTTTGCATCAATGCCAATGATTTTTCCGAAATGAGTTTACCTGCAAAGAGTTGTGTGATAAAAACCGTTAAATCTGATGGATTGGAGACAATCGCCCCTGCACCCATTGGGATAGACAAATCTGTTTCCGCTTCTTTAGCCCATTTACCTTTATTGAGGTAAGAATAAGATTCGTTTTTTTGAAGGTCAGTTTTAGTTCCAAAATAGGTATTTGCCAAATGTAATGGGCTGATAATTTTGTTGTTTAGTAGCGTAGCATATGGTTTATTGTAAATTTTCTCCAGTATATAGCTTAAGATAACGTAATTAGAATTACTGTACTCTCCTTTGCTGTTAGGTTCGAAATCACTTTTCCCTTTAACAATAATATCCATCATTTCCGCTGCTGACTTAGCCTGTGTATGGTATTCCATATAGACTGCATCATTTGTGAAATTATGAATACCGCTACGGTGGTTCAGCAGGTTTCCAATAGTGATCTTACTGGCGTTTTCAACTTTTGGGAAATACTTATCCAGGGTCTGGTCTAGCGATAGCTTACCTTCTTCAATTGCTTTAAAAGTGAGCACTGCGGTAAACATCTTAGAAATAGATCCAATTCTATACTTGGTCTTCGTATCTGCTTTTTTTGAAGATGCGACATCACCATAACCAATCGCCTTGGTGTATAGCAATTTACCATTTTGAGAAACTGCAATGCTCCCCATAAACTGGTCTTTTTCTTCTAGAATCTTAAATAGGCTATCTAAACGCTGCTGATTGAATGTTTGCGAGAAACAAGTCGTCGCAATTGCAGTCATCATACTGATACATAGTAGTTTTTTTCTCATGGTTATTTTTTATTTAGGTGTTTTTTGACTTTTAAGGTGAAAGTGATCAACATATAGAAAAACAAGGTGATGAAGAACATAGCTGGTATAAACCAAGACCCCAAGACTTCAGTGAAGCCATCTTGCTCTGTCCCACTACTGATTCCTAAAACCTTGAACTGGCCATCTTTCAAGAATAAACCAGTTTCGTTTGGATGTAGAATTTTAGCAAAAATTAGAAACACAAATCCGAGCAGTAGCAGGTAGGAAACAAAGAAAATGATGTACGAGAAACCATTGGTAAAGTTTAATGCCAATGCTTTTAATATGTGGATTGGATTG
Organism: Pedobacter gandavensis; assembly: GCF_014172405.1. Taxonomy (GTDB): domain Bacteria; phylum Bacteroidota; class Bacteroidia; order Sphingobacteriales; family Sphingobacteriaceae; genus Pedobacter; species Pedobacter gandavensis. The sequence goes on from NZ_WNXC01000001.1 coordinate 1,051,229, forward strand.
AAAGTTGTTGTCGCTTGCTCCAATTTCTTATCCGCCACCAAAGGCTTTAAAACCTCCTCAGGGCTACCCAGTTTTTCAATAATATCCAGTAAGGCATCAATTTCGTTTCCTTCAGTACTTTGTTGAATCGCCTCAAAAATATGACTGTTTATTTCCATGTAGATATCATCCTGGCTTTCTTTTGAAAGTGAATTCGTTACTTTCTTAACACGCTTCATGTAATCATTGTACACTCTTTTCGATGCCTCTTGTTTGAATTTTATCTGCTCTATTTTCATTTGATTATTTTCTGGATAGCATTTTCTAAATTTTTCCAATATTCATTCATTTGAACCAGGGTCTTTGTGCCCATTTCCGTCAGGCAATAATATTTTCTGGGAATACCCGTTTCCTGCTCCACCCATTTTGAATCCACGAGATTTTCAGTTTTCAACCTGTTCATCAGCGGATACAATGTCCCCTCGGCAATCTCTATTTCCGTATGTTTTCTGATTTGCTCGATAAGCTCATAACCGTAATACTCGTTTTCCTTAAGGATATTCAGGATAATAAAAGTAAGTGTCCCTTTCTTAACCTGTGACTTCCAATTTGATACAAAGGTTTCATTCATAAAGTAAATATATAGCAAATCACATAGCAATACAATGTACTTTGTTATAAATACAAAAGAAAATCCACAACAAGCTTATCTACAGGAAATTACTATGGATCAGAAAATAGCACATCTACTTATACCCTATTATGGTCTGGCAACCATTCCTTTATTGATTTTTTAATTTCATCAGGGCTCAGTCCTGTTAACACAGCCCGCTCAACTAAGGCTGGAAGTTCTGCATCCGAGGCAAAGCGAAGTGCTGCAATCTGCCCAAAACTCAAACGATCTGCTAACAAATCAAGTCGCTTACCAGTCAGCACAAAATAGCGGAATTTCATTTCCAACATCACCACCCGATTTTGAAGAATCAAGGCATAATGTTGGCGTAACATAAAAGATAGCCATCCTATAATCACAAAAAGAACAGCAAGAAAAATCCATAACCAAAAGTTGGCACTTTCCCCAAAAGCCTTGGTGACACAGACCACAAATCCAGCTATAACTACCGGATAAAAAACAAAGTGATGCGGAGGATAAAAACGGATATGGTTCTCGTAATCTTGCATAATGGTTAGCGTTTAGAAATTTTGATCAATTCAAAGCCTTTACGAATAGTAATATACAATATTACCCTCATTAATAAGGCATTAAACAACAAGCATATTGAAAAATGTAATTTATTCTACAAATAAATTATACCTTTCTGAAAAAAAAAGAAATGAAGAAAACCAAACTACTTTTTCTAACCTTATTTATTGCCAATTACAGTTACGCACAAAGCACCTTAATGGATAGTTTAATTCAGAAAAACTATACAACATTTCAAAAAAATAACAACAACTCATTTGAAGGTAAAGGTTGGACCAACCTAAAAGATGAAATGACTAAAAGCAACTCTGTTGTGCTTGGTGAATTTCATTTTCAAAATGAAATCCCTTACTTCACTAACGCAATCATTAACAGCATAAAATTTGACAACTATTTTCTGGAGGTAGACCCATATCTGGTGAAAATTCTGGAGGAAAAAATCAAAACGTTATCCCCAGACGAACTCAATAAATTCATAAAAGAGTATGGTAACCAAAGAAGCTTCTCTTTTTTAAGTCAGGAGGCTGAATTTGACCTACTCAAGAACATCATTAAGCATCAAATAAAACCTTATGGAGTTGAGCAGGTCAGCTTATTTTCTGATCGGGTAATCATTTCAGAGTTGAATAAACATTCCAAAAATGCGAAAGCGAAGGTTATCTATAAACAAATGATGGATAATTCTAAAGCATTCGACAGGAAAAAGAACACCGAGTTCTATTTCTTTTCGAAGGACTTTTCAGAAAAGCTGAACGCCTTAACTGCCTTAAATTTATCAGCCAATGAAAAAGAACAAATTGAAGCCATAAAATTAAGTCAGGAATTGTATTTAAACCGAATTCACCGTTTAAGAGTTCAATTACTGAAACACCTGACTCTTCAAAAACTACCTGAATGGAAAGATAAAAAGAACCTGTTCAAATTTGGTGCCGGCCACTCCCCTAAAGGTGAGAGTTTATTAGAGGTATATGATATCGGTAATCTTGTTTCCAATATTGAAGATGGAAATTACAGAAAATCATTACATGTCATGGTAATGGGCAAGGAAGAAGGTGAAACATTAGCAGATTTGGAAATGTATAAATCTTTCTTAACGGTTGTAAAAGACAACAATTGGTATAATTATGATTTAAGACCTTTAAAAGAAGCTATCTCTAAAAACAAACTGAAAGTAGACAACTTAGAGCTGGAAAGAATTATCAAAGGTTACGACTATTTAGTTTACATCCCCAACCTGACTAAAATGAAAAACTTTGGTGAATAAATCAATTCAATTGATCTATATAACAGGCCGGCTATTATGTATAATAGCCGGCTTTTTTTTAGCTATTTATTAGTGATAACTTCCCGAAAAACAGCCTCATTAATAATACATTAAACAACAAGCATATTGAAAAATGTAATTTATTCTACAAATAAATTATACCTTTCTAAAAAAAAAGAAATGAAGAAAACCAAACTACTTTTTCTAACCCTATTTATTGCCAATTACAGTTACGCACAAAGCACGCTGATGGATAGTTTAATCCAAAAAAACTATACTACCTTTCAAAAAAACGACAAAAATTCTTTCACAGGTAAAGGCTGGACTGCCTTACAGGAGGAAATGACCAATAGCAACTCTGTTGTAGTGGGTGAACTACATTTTCGAAATGAAGTTCCTTACTTTATGAACGCAACCATCAACAGCATTAAGTTTGACAATTATTTCCTGGAAGTAGATCCCTATCTCGTAAAGATATTAGAAGAAAAAATCAACACATTATCACCTGAGCAACTCAACAAATTCATAACAGATTATGGTCAAAATGAGAGTTTTTCATTTTTAAGTCAGGAAGTAGAATTTGATTTTTTCAAAAACACCCTCAAGCACCATATAAAACCTTACGGGATTGAGCAAATCAGCCTATTTTCGGATCAGGTCATCCTCTCAGAATTGAGTAAACATTCGAAAAATGCTAAAGCAAAAGAAATTTACAAGCAAATGATTGGTGATTCCAAAGCTTTTGATCGGAAAAACGACACACAATTCTATTTACTTACAGAAGATTTTTTAGCCAAACTTAACGCATTGACTGCCCTAAATTTATCCGCTAATGAGAAAGAGCAAGTGGAAGCACTAAAAGCAAGTAGGGAATTATATTTAAATAGGAAACACGTTTTAAGGGTTCAATTATTGAAACACCTGATGCTTCAAAAACTACCTGAATGGGGAAATAAAAAGAATCTTTTTAAATTTGGCTCGCTCCATACCCCTAAAGGTGAGAGCATAAGCCAAGTGTATGATATCGGTAACTTTGTTTCTAATCTTGAAGAGGCAAATTACAGGAAATCATTACACCTAATGATTATTGGAAAAGATGAAGGGGGGAAACTAGAAGATTTAGTGCAGTTTAAATCTTTCTTAACAGTTGTAAAAGATGACCAATGGTATGCTTATGATTTAAGGCCTTTACATCAAGCTATTTATAAAAAGCAACTTAAAATAGATGATTTAGGGCTGGACAGATTTATAAAAGGTAATGATTATTTAATCTTCATTCCGAACCTGACAAAAATGAAAAACTTCGGCGAATAAATCAATTCAATTGATCTACATAACAGGCCGACTATTATAATATAATAGTCGGTTTTTTTTGTCATTTATTATTAACACCCAAAAAAAACACCATAAAACACTCAACCAGAACTAAGTAAAGCGGATTCTAAAGCTATTCTAATCTTCTCCTTATCCTCCTCACATATACTAATTATATAATTGTAATATGAAAACACCATATTTCAGTATTACAACAATGCGTAGTCTACTCATCAATACCATCATTTATGGGCTGCCCATTCCTGTAATTATCATTTCCTTACTGATTGGTTCTTCAGACAACATTGGCTTAGCTGCTTTTTGGGATTGGATCAGGAGCCTGGTAGATAGCAGTCATCCAAGCCCGGTACTTGTTGAAAATGTCATTTTCAACATCCGGTTACCCAGGGCATTGATGACCTTTCTTGTCGGCGCGGCATTGGCCACAGCAGGCGGTGTACTGCAAGCCATCTTTAGAAACCCCTTGGTAGATCCATATATCCTGGGGATCTCCTCAGGCGCAGCATTTGGGGCTTCCTTAGCCATCTTAGTCCCCTTATTGTCCATTCATATCTCTGCATTTGTTTTCGGGGCGGCAGCGGTTTCCCTGACTTATGTATTCGGATACACTAAAAACTCTTCCTCAATCACCATTATCCTGGCGGGGATGATTGTATCCGGCTTATTTTCCGCGAGTCTGGCCTTAGTGCAATACCTGAGTGATCCCTTCAAATTACAAGCAATCATCCAATGGACTATGGGAAGTTTGCACCTGAGTTCCTGGCATAAAGTCCAGCAAAGCTGGATTCCGATTTCCCTCGGACTGCTTGGATTATACTTCATCCGCTGGAAGCTCAATCTATTATCTCTGGGAGATGATGAAGCAAGGGCGGTTGGGGTCAATCCGACCTATATTAAAATCATTGCGGTTTTATTGGCCACAATCGTGACCGCGGTTGCAGTGGCGAGCGCAGGGATTATCAGCCTATACGGACTTTTTGTGCCACACATTACGCGGATGCTTGTTGGTGCTAGTAATACCAAAACCACCCCCGCAAACATCTTCTTTGGAGGCACTTTTCTTTTGATCATCGACAACTTCTGTAGAACAGTATTCCCCTACGAAATTCCGATTGGAATCTTTACGATGATCATCGGTGCGCCCTTTTTTATATTCCTCATCAAGAAACGAAAAATCAACTGGTCATGAGTTTAGCTGCAATTAAAATAGAAAATCTGTCCTATTCCATACCAGGGAAAACGATACTTGACAATGTTTCCCTTTCCCTGGCAGCCAACCAGTTTAGCGTCATCCTTGGGAGAAATGGAAGTGGAAAATCTACGCTATTCAACCTGATTACTGGTAAGTATCCTTATTCTTCAGGAGTAGTTGAGCTCTTGGGAAAAGAACGTTCCAGTATACCGCAGAAGAGTTTGGCTAAAACCATTGGATTCCTTCCACAGTTTCACCAGAGTGTCTTTCCATTTTCAGTATATGATGTCATTCTCACTGGAAGGGCGGCCTTTTACAGATTTGGCCCTTCAGGTCGCGATCATGAAATCGTGGAGCAGACCTTGTTAAACATGGGGATTTCGCATTTGAAAGATAAATCCTATACCGATCTTTCAGGTGGAGAAAGGCAATTGGTTCTCATCAGTCGCGTAATGGCTCAGGGCCCGGATATCCTTGTCCTGGATGAACCAACCAATCATTTGGACCTCCATTTCCAGGTCTTAGTTTTAGATAAGCTAAAACTGTATTCCCGCAGTGGTCACACCGTGATCTGTATCATGCACGATCCCAACATGGCCAGCATCTATGCCGACCATACCTATTTTATCAAAGACCAAAAGGCCTATGACAGTAGCTTATTGATAGCAGAAGATCCTTTTGCGAATATCTATGAAGCACTTTATGAAATGCCATTGATGCAAGTTCAAGTGAAAGACAAAACGATTATTATCCCGCAATTTTAACAGGTCACGATATATCCTGTTCCTCGCGAATAATTATTTAAATCTTTTGTAATTTCTGCAGAATTTCAACTGCGTTCTTATTTTCAGGGTTTAATTTTATAGATTTCTGATACATTTCCTGAGCTTTGGGTTTATCCCCTGCCTTCAATAGCGCTTCCCCAAAACTGTCATAAACATTCCAGCTCTCAGGATATAGTTTTGAAGCCGTGTCAAAAACGGTTAAGGATTCCTTGATCAGGTTATTGCGCAACAAATCATATCCTACACGGATAAAATCTCTTTCAGAACTGCGAAAACTGCTCGGATTCGACTCATAATTACGAATGAAATCATTCCCTTTATGGATATCCCCCTTAACAACTGCATTGGCGTACTCGCGTGGGAGATTCTTTCCAGGAATCACATATGCCCGATTTCCAAGTAATTCCATCAGGGCATTAACACTGGCAAAAACAGCATTACTTCCAGTGTTGTCCAACATCACAATAGCCTGTTTTGTAGACAAATTATAGATCAGAATACTGGTTAAGCCCGATAAGGAACCGTCATGAAAAACCACTTTACCATGGGTAGTATCCGTATACATTTCCCAACCCAGGCCATAACTCACTTCTTTCTCATCCAGTTTATAACTAACCGTTTTTCCATTGTTGAGTATCGTTGGATTAAAGGCCTCTGCCAGTTCTTTTTTTGGTAGCAATTTACCACTTTGCAGGGCAAGGTTAAACTTAATCAGGTCCGCTGCAGTACTCACAATCCCGCCATTTCCATAAAAATTACTATGCCCCTCTATTTTAAATGGCAAAGGAAGACTGTCCACATTTTTTAGAGCAGTAGAATATAGATTAGGATAGCCATAAAGCTGCACCTGTGATTTGGACTTAACCCTTCTATCTACTGGCACAAAAGTGTCTTTCATTCCTGACGGACGGAAAACGAATGTATTCATGTAGTTATGAAAAGTCTTTCCACTAACTTTCTCTACAATTAATGCAGCCAAACAGAAGTTAACATTATTATACTCCCACCGATCTCCAGGCGTAAAACTGGGTGGGATGTTTTTCTGTTTTAAAACAGGAATGATGTCTTGATTAGTAATCACCCTATTTCCATCTGCCTCAATTTCCTGGTCAAACAGGCTGTAATATTGACTAAGACCAGAGGTATTGCTTAACAGATGGCGTATGGTCACATTTCCATATGGAAATTCAGGCAGGTACTTTTTGACTGGTTGGTCCAGATCCAGAAGGCCTTTTGCTTTGAGTTGTAATATTGCAGTTGCGGTGAAAGTTTTGGTGACAGAAGCAATCGGGAATTGTGATCTGGAGGAGATTTCTTCCTGGGTTCCGGCATTAGACTGCCCAGTCTGGCCCTGAAACAAAACCCTGTCTTTTTCCGCGATCATCAGACTTCCATTAAATAGCTTTTGTTCATGCAATGTACTTACAAAAGCGTTTATTTTTTGTTCCTGCGCATGAACAGCTGTGATGCCAAAAAAGGAAAAAAGGAACAATGTACTCAGGAAACGGCCCTGATATTTAGATTGGTGTCTGGTCATAACAACTGGTTTGCTGGTTTAAATTTAGAGCTTAAGACACAGTCAATGTTACAACTAAAAAAAAGGCAAATGTATACCATTTGCCTGCTCCTTAAATCTAATTACTTTTTCGTTTTGATGTTTTGTTCATAGATATTCCCATAACAATTGATAATTTGAGATGGATCTAGTCTATAATTGGCCAAAGTAACCGATGCACCATACTTTTGCTGAAGCGCAGGAAACAACCGTCCATCATAAGCAATGGCAATCTTATGGTCATCGATCATGTAAATCGGCAAATGCCTATTTCCTACGTCAAAGCAAAACAAGCCTACCATTTCCATATTACTGCTCTGCAGCACCATACAGGTACAAGGTTTGATGAAAATCCGAATCACACAGATCTCATCCTGATAAATTACTAAACCCTGTTTAAGTACTGCTGATGAAGGTTTATCCAGGTGGATCATCCTGCCTGCCGCACTCTCTCTTTTGATAATGGTACGGTTTACTTCATACCATTCCAGGATCAGACTATCTTCTTCCTGATTATTCAAAGGCTGTACGACAGGCAATCTGTCTATCCTGATGACTTCATTATTTAGCATACTTTGCTTTTTTTTCTGCTACTTTAGCTTTTAACCAGTTACACCATTCTTCCATTCCTGTATCCTGCAAGCTGCTGATAGAAATGACATCCAGGTTAGGATTCACTTCTCTCGCATCCTTCGCTGCTGCCTCTACCGAAAAAGGAACGTATGGTAGTAAATCTGCTTTAGAAACCAACATCAATTCACTCGTTAAGAACATACGCGGGTATTTTTTAGGTTTATCGTCGCCTTCAGTCGAAGCCAGTACCGTTACCCGGTAATCTTCGCCAAGGTCAAAAGCAGCTGGGCACACCAGGTTTCCTACGTTTTCAATAAATAAAAGGTCACAGTCCGTCAGATCGATATGATCTAAAGCCTGTAAAATCATTTGTGCTTCAATGTGGCACATACCACCGGTTACAATTTGTAAGGCATTGATCCCAACATCGCGCATGCGAATGGCATCACGTTCTGTTTCAGGGTCTCCTACCAACACGGCAATGTTCAGGTCCTTGCCTAAGCGCTTACCCGTTTCCTGCATCAATGTGGTCTTTCCAGAACCCGGAGAAGAACAGATATTGATCACACAGATCCCGGGAATTTTATCTCGAACCGCTTTCGCTACATAATCGTTAGCTTTTAACAAATTCAAAGTTGTATTGTCACATTGTACCGACCCTACCGGCATTTGATTACTTTTCGGTGTTGCTGTCATGTTTATATTGTTATGTTAATCTTTAAAAATTACTTGACTGATTCGAAGTTCTTCCCCCTGCACAATCTGATCTGAAGGCTGTCCACATACGCATACAAATTTGTGAAAGCGAACCTCGAATTGAGAAGTACACTGTTTACAGTAGGCGATAATGGGCAGCAGTTCAATCTCCAGTTCCGTTTCCCTGAACCTCGTTTCTTCCAAAACAAATGCTTCGAAGGCATTTTGAATTAGAATCGGCTGGACATTACAGAGTAAGCCTGCCTCTATGGTTATTTTGGCGATATTTTCATAGGTTTCTGGATACGCTTGCTCCAGCGTTTTAAAAATATCCTTTACTATTGCGATTTCGTGCATAATAATTAGCTTTCGATAAGTTCCGCTATTGGTGTTTGATGTTCCATAAAATCCGTACACATACTGGCCACTGTTTTCAGGAAATTGTAAAGTAAGTCGCCATTGTTTCCTAAAGCGCGGACAAGAACCATGTCCTTGCTACACATCGTAAATCCAAAAGTGATGTCCTCATATTCTCCCCTGAAGATTTCATCCAGTTCCTTTTTAAAGGCTACTGCGAAATCTGAAGCGATAATCAAGGTCGCCTGATGGGTATATCCCTCATGAAACAGCATTTGATCAATCGGCTGCTCCTTAGGTTTCAAGACCTGATTGTCTATGTAAACGATTTTACCTTCTTTGTATATTTTAGTGGTACTGTGCAGCTTTTCAAATTGAAAAATCTCTTCACGCTGTACCCTTCCTGCACAAATGATATCCCCCCAAAGCAATGTCGATCCCTTTTCCATACGCACCTCATTCACCGTATGGAATATGGAATCTTTAAAAGGCGTGATTGGATATGGGATATACTGAAAAAAAGCATCCGCTCCGACATTCACCATCGTTTGCTGTGTAGCACCGGTTTTCATCGGATGTAGCTTATTGTAAGACTGGGAGTACAGATGAAGATTGGCCTTTTCAGCGATCTGAATATCAATTTTCAAATGATCCTCATCCATAATTCCTGGAGAAGAACTCATAATGATTAACTCCAGATGCTGATTTTCACGCTGAGAACCATAAGGCACTATTTTGTACGGCATATTGTAAAAACTGTCCTTCATGACCGTCTTTTCCTCTTCTACACATACACTTATCTTTATTGCACTATCCATGATATTTTCGTTTATCCTTCTAACAAGGCATATTTCTTAATCCAATTCTGTACTTCATCTAAACCCTGTAGGGTCATCATATTGGTCAGAATAAAAGGACGCTCTCCACGCATGCGTGTCGCATCACTTTGCATCACTGAAAGATCTGCACCAACATATGGCGCAAGGTCAATTTTGTTGATCAATAGCAAGTCTGATCTGGTAATTCCAGGACCACCTTTTCTAGGGATCTTTTCCCCTTCAGCTACATCAATCACGAAAATGGTCACATCGGCCAGATCCGGACTGAAGGTAGCCGTTAGGTTATCCCCGCCACTCTCCACAAAAATCAGCTCCACATCGGGGAATTTCTCTGCCAGTTCCTCTACTGCTTCAATATTCATGGAACAATCTTCCCGAATGGCAGTATGCGGACAACCGCCGGTTTCTACACCAGCAATACGTTCTGCTGGTAGTGAAGAATTCTTCTGAAGGAATTCAGCATCTTCACGTGTATAAATATCATTCGTCACCACACAAATACTGTATGAGTCACACATTGCTCTGGTCAACCTTTCGATTAATGCGGTTTTACCTGAACCTACGGGTCCTGCGACCCCTATTTTTACATATTTTCTCTTCGCCATTTCTTATGAAATATAAATCCGTGTATATAATTTTTCATGCTGCATACATCTGATGTCCTGTGCAATACAGCAGCTCCCTAACATTTCCTCAGGCATTTCCTCCTGTGAGGCTACCAACTGATCAATCAAATCATGAAGGTTGTACAAAATCTTTTGCGCATCCATCTGACTGATCGGTACCAGCTTCGCACAATTGGTTACAATCCCGTTTAAGGTGTTGTAATAAAAGGCATGCAAAGCATCCTTCAATGGTATTTTAGCCGCATGCGCATACATGGCAAAAGCCATCGCATAATGTCCGTGTACCTCCCCTTGTTTGATCGCCTGAAGGTATTTTGTACAACGCGCTACCGGTTTCAGGTTCTCGGTTACTTTTAAAAATCGGATCCCCAGTTTCTTGCTGGCATCTCTGATTTCAAATGGCGCTTTATAGGCGCTGATCAGCTCATCGAGTTCCTGGACTTTCGCCTTCGTCGCATGGCCATCACACATCTTCCAGGCCAGCATAAAAAATGCAGCATCATTATAATAGAAGTTGTGTTGCAGCATGGTTTCCGCATATACTTTCACGGCTTTGCTATTGTTCACAATTCCCTTGCTCACATACGTTTCCAATCCATAGGACTGGGTAAAGCTGCCGATCGGAAATGCAGAATCATTAATCTGTAATAGTGTCAGTAATGCATTCATCTTACTTGCTTGCTAAAGAAATTACCTGCCCCGAGCTGCTCCATTTGTGGATCATCAAAGTGGAGGTTCTTTCTATGATTCGAATCTCTTTTCGCGGTTCGAACCCACCCCTTTTTAAGAACCGATAAAGGGGGGATTCAAATGCGATAATGACTTCTTTGTCTTTATTAATAAAGACCGGGATATGCTTATTACCAATTTCAAAACATACGATGGCCATATCTCGAAAGGTAGCCGGCTGAAACACAATACAGGCGCTAGGGATAATTTGTACCACGATGATATCTTTACCCTCCTGGTAAATGATATCACCATGATACAGTTGCTCCTGTTCCAGATGATGGATCGCGATTTCGCGGCCAGTATCTGTTAGCATGCGCAGGATTCTCTTTGTGGTATCATACCACTCCAATTGTAAAATATCAATCTTACAGTTGGAGTAACGCTTCGCATCGTCATATAGATTAGCAATAACCCGATCTACTTTTATCATACTAGAAAAGGAAATAACGTTGTGCCATAGGAAGTACTGCCAAAGGCTCGCAAGTAGCAATTACGCCATCTACACGTACATCATAAGTTTCCGGATCTACCGTGATATTCGGCATGGCATCGTTGTGAACCATGTCTTTCTTCATCACCGTTCTACATCCTTTTACCGGTAAGCTGGTACGTGCCAATCCGTATTTCGCAATGCTTCCATTCTCTAAAGAAACTTTAGAAACAAAGTTGAAACAGATATTAGACAATGCTTTTCCATGGTTACCGAACATCATTCTATAAACAATAGGCTGTGGTGTTGGAATAGAAGCATTCGCATCTCCCATTTTAGCACCCAGGATCATACCTGCCTTGATGATCAGTTCTGGTTTTACACCAAACATCTCTGCTTTCCATAAAATCAAATCGGCGATTTTACCCGGTTCAATAGAACCCACATAACTGTCAATTCCATGCGCTTTAGCCGGGTTGATCGTATATTTAGAGATGTAACGTTTCACCCTGAAGTTATCATTACCTTTTCCTTCATCTTCTTTTAATGGTCCTCTTTGGATTCTCATCTTGTGCGCAGTCTGGAAAGTACGGGAAATCACTTCACCAACTCTACCCATCGCCTGGCTATCAGAACTCATGATGCTGAATACCCCCATATCCTGAAGAATATCTTCCGCAGCGATTGTCTGAGGACGAATTCTTGAATCTGCGAAAGCCACATCTTCTTTTACGTTCTTGTCTAAGTGATGGCATACCATCAACATATCCAAATGCTCTTCTGCCGTATTCACGGTGTAAGGCTTGGTTGGATTGGTGGATGCAGGCAAAATATTAGGATACATCGCGATCTTCATAATGTCCGGGGCGTGACCACCACCAGCACCTTCCGTGTGGAAAGTATGGATCACACGACCGTCAATTGCACGAACCGTATCTTCCAGGAAACCAGCCTCATTAAGTGTATCCGAGTGAATCGCTACTTGAACATCATATTTATCTGCAACCCTTAGTGCCATATCAATCGTTACCGGATTTGCACCCCAGTCTTCATGAATTTTAACACCAAGAGCCCCAGCTTCTACCATCTCTTCAATCGGTGCCATCGTAGACACGTTTCCTTTACCAAATAACCCTACGTTAATTGGTAAAGTCTCAAATGCCTGTAGCATTTTTTCGATATACCATTTACCAGAAGTTACTGTAGTGGCATGTGTACCATCTGCTGGTCCGGTACCACCACCGATGAAAGTAGTTACCCCACTATAAAGTGCCGTTTCTATTTGCGTCGGACTGATAAAGTGAATGTGGGTATCAATACCACCTGCTGTAAGGATCATTCCAACACCACTGTGTACTTCTGTAGCAGCACCGATGATCATATTTGGAGTTACACCGTCCTGTACGTCAGGGTTACCCGCTTTACCTACCCCAACAATTTTACCATCTTTAATCCCAACATCACCTTTTACAATACCCCAATGGTCGATCACCATGACGTTCGTGATACAGAAATCCAGTACACCTTCGTCTTCTAATGCACGAGCCGACTGGCCCATACCATCACGGATGGTTTTACCACCACCGAATTTGTTTTCTTCACCATATACCGCGAAATCTTTTTCGATCTCAATGAACAATTCCGTATCGGCCAACCTTACTTTATCACCTGTAGTAGGGCCAAAAAGCGCCACGTATTTTGCTCTTGGAATGTAAAGGTCTCCATCTATATATTTAACGGATCCTGCTTCCAGGCCAAGTTTGTCTAGTCCTAATGACCTTAAACCAACTACACTGCCCATTGCAGTCATCCCGACTACCTTAATCCATTCTCTTCTATTCCATTCTGCCATAATATTCTATCTTAATTTTACGGTTTTATACTTTTCTGCATTCATTTTTTCGATCGCCGCTACTTTCACTTTTTCATCGGTATACTTACCACTGGTAAGGCCGTTAAATCCGTGAATTTCTTTGTTGCCACCAATCTCCACCAAGATGATGTCTTTGCTTTCTCCTGGCTCAAAGCGGATTGCGGTACTTGCCGGAATGTTCAGTCGTTTTCCAAATGCACGTTCTCTATCGAATTGCAAATGACGATTCACCTCAAAAAAATGATAATGGGAACCTACCTGTATCGGCCTGTCTCCGGTATTGGTCACTGACAAATGCATAGTTTCATAACCTACATTGGCCTGGATGTCTTCTTTTCTAATAATGTATTCTCCTGGTATCATTTCTTATGATTTTAAAGATTAACGGATAGGATTGTGAATGGTAACCAGCTTTGTTCCATCCGGGAATGTGACTTCAATCTGCACATCATGGATCATTTCAGGAACGCCTTCCATCACCTGTTTTCTACTCAACAGCTTGGTTCCGTAATCCATTAATGCGGCAACCGTTCTTCCATCTCTTGCTTTCTCCATGATTTCTGCACTGATGTAAGCGATGCACTCTGGATAGTTCAGCTTCACGCCTCTTTTGAGGCGCTTGCTCGCAAGCTCACCTGCAAGATGCAGCATCAATTTTTCGGTTTCTCTGGGTGTTAAACGCATAAAATTTTATAGTATTAAATTTATTATCTGTAGGATTCTCAATTTGCTTTTCTTAAATCGCTTTTAGGTTAAAATAGGTACCCAGGATAAAGCGATTGTTCTTTTCGGTAGGTAAACCGATCCGGTTTGTATAACTGATTTTATTGTCAATGTATCCTCCGAAAAGTTTCCAGTCTTGATTTACCAATGGCTTAAATTCCAATGCCGCATAGCCCGTCCAGTTTCTTCTAAAATCCTGACCGATCTGCTTGTCCTTCGCAGCAGAAGCCGTTTCATAAGCCCCCTTTAAGGAGATGCCCCAATGATGGCTAAACTGTTGGTCAAAACGCAGTACGGCAGATTTATAAACCACATCTTTACGCATAACCCTATCTGCACCAACACTTCCGTAAAAGGAATGAATTGGATTGGATGCCAACATGGTATGGTCTACACCATAATCAGAATACTGAAGGTCTAAGTAAATTTTTGTACGCCCTACCTTATACATATTGGCCAGGGAAACTGAATGATTGTCTGCACCAGCGATCAGCTGATTGTAGTTGTAAGACCATTTGGTATGGAATGCTTTATCCAGGAAATTACCTTCCCAGGTTAAATAAGCACCCATTGGACGTTCTGATTGTTTGAAATCGCCGGCAGCATATCCAGCGGTTTTGATCAGTTGATCTAAAGTCTCCGTGGAAGTGTTATAGACTTGTAATTGAAAGTTATGATTCGGGTTTACTTTGTAGGAAAAGGTAGCTCCTACTACGAATAGATTTAGAATACGATCTACATAATCGGTGAAAATATATTCATAAACGGGATTGTTGACAAACTCATAACTCCCTACCGCAGCAGCTTGTTTACCCAGGATCACCTCCCATTCCTTCTGCTTTCCAAATCTATAGTTGACCTGGGCAAAATCAAGCGCTCTGGACCCATTGTCCTGCGTGGTCGTCGCAAATGCTCTGTTGAGACGGAAACGAACTTTATAAGATAGGTCGGGATGAACATTCCCAGTCAGCAATAACCTGGTTTCATCCAATCGGAAACCGGCATTCAAATGACGGTCTTTATGCTGACCGATGTTCAATGAAGTACGACCTAGTACATTGAGGTTAAATATCGAGGAATCCTTAGCTACTGTTTTAGTAGGCTGGATGATTTTACTGGATTGTTTTACACTGTCAACTGGCGTTTGTGCCCAGGTAATTGCCGGACAAACTGCACATAAAACTACACCTACACTGGTTCTTATTTTCATATCGCTAGACTTATGGATACAAGTATAGGATACAGACCTAAAAATGCGTTAAACCGAGGATTAACGCATAATTAGGAGGAAATAAGTGTGAGATTAGAAATCGGCGATTGGACAGGTTATGGTCACTATTGTGCCTTTACCCTCCTTAGAATCAATAGTCAGGGTAGCGTCATGAAGTTCAAAGATATTCTTCGCGAGTACCAGACCCAGTCCATTTCCATAAATACTGCCCACATTTGAAGCCCTGAAAAAAGATTCAAAGATGTGCGGTTTGTCCTGGTCAGGAATACCGATCCCCTGGTCCATTACCCGGATCACAATTTTAGAATGCTCTACTTCAATACTAACTTTCACTTCCTTGTCGTTGCCATATTTACAGGCATTGGAAATGATATTAGAAAGCCCGATAAAGAACAGATCCTCGTTCACGTAAACGCTCAACAGGTTACTATCTTCCGGAATATTAGAGAAATCCAGGAATATCCGATGGTTATCGTTCAGGTAGCCTTCAGATTCTTTCACTTTATAAAGCAATTCATCAATCCTGACATGGCTCATGTTCTGCACTTTTCCATCATAACCGGTTCTCGAAAGCAAGAGCAGATTATTCACAATTAAGTTCATTCGATCCACCTCTCTGCTGACCATCTCCAGGGAATAATGTGCAGGATGTTTAGGATCCAGGCTGTTCAAGGCCAGTTCTGATTCCCCACTGATGATCGTCATCGGTGTCCTTAAGGAATGGGAAGCATTGCTGATAAAACTACGCTGAGATTTTACGGCAATTTCCAATCGGCTCAACATATCGTTGATGTTAGAAATCAACACTTCAATTTCGTCTTTTTCCTTTGTTTTCTTGGTCGGTAGCCGGAGGTTAAGGTTACTGATGTTGATCAAACCGATTCGTTTATTGATCGACGCGATCGGATTCAAGAGTTTCTCCGCAAAATAAAAGGAAAGGAGAATGATGAGGCATAAAAATATAATTACGCCGGAAATGAGTGCACGGTTAAGATCAGCATGCTCTGCCTCTCCAAATTCGTCGACTGCTGAAGAGACCACCACCAAGTTCTTATCATGGTCCTTATCTTCAAAAAACAGCGCCACATAAGCGGTATCATTGATCATCAACTCAGACTTCCCCTTTTGAATTGCTTCTTCAAAAAAAGAATTGTCCATCGGTAAAAGCGGCTCATAACGGGGTTGTTTCTCATGTTTTGAAACACGTACCAGGAAATTTCTACCAAAAGAGAACTGATTGATAAACTGATTGCTCAATTCATAATACCCTTTGTCTTTGTAACTTTTAGAATTAAAAACATGAGTCCCCAACATTCGGGCATTTTCTTCTAACCTGATATAGAATTTACTTTCCAGGGTTTTCGCCGTGAAATAAGAAACATATACGGCAAAAGACAACAGGATTAAACTCCCTATGGCGGAGCATAGCAGGATGATTTTAGTTTTAATTCTCATAATTATCCTGTACTCTCAATACATAGCCCATACCAATCACCGTATGAATTAATTTCGGACTAAAGTTCTTATCTATTTTTTTCCTCAGGTAGTTCAGGTACACATCCACTACATTGGTACTGAGGTTGAAATCCATTCCCCATACTTCTTCCAGAATATCAACACGGGTAATGATTCGATTCATATTCTGCATCAGATATTCGAGTAATCTATACTCTGTAGCGGTCAGCACGATCACTTTCCCCGCCCGGGTTACGGTCTTACTGTCTTTGTCCAGCACCAGGTCTGCGATAGAAAGGATGTTTGCCGGTGTGGCACGCAGGGTTCCTGTTTTACGGGATTTTCGGTACACGCGAGCCTTCAATTCATCAATTTTAAAGGGCTTGGTCATGTACTCATCGGCATCCTGATTAAAGGCCGCCACAATATCTTCCGTTTGATTCAAGGCAGAAAGGATAATAATGGGTACATCAGGATCTGTTAATCTGATGTTTCTACAAACCTCCAAACCATCCATTCCAGGTAGCATGACATCCAGAATAATCAGGTCAAACTGATTCATTCCAGCCATTTTTAGTCCGGTAAGCCCATCCATAGCCACGCTGATATCCAACTCACTATTATCGTCCATCAGGCCTCTTTTTATCAAAGAAACCACTGCTATTTCATCCTCTATTAAAAGTACCTTCATATAAACCCCTTATTTTAGCTATTGTCAAACTGGAATTACAAATTTAGTGAAAAATGATCGTCTGAGTTTTTATCAGGATAAAAAAAGACATTCAATCCAGAAGAGACACAACAGATAACAGCCGTATTCAAAAGAATTTCAATCGATTAAGATATTCGAATTAATTATTTTAGAAATCCATAACACGCGCACTAAATCAAAGCATACAAATCATTCAATGCCTCGGTCATCGAAGGATGGGTATATATGGTATCTCGTAAAGTCTGAAAATCAAGCCCTGCATTCATGGCGATTTGAACCGTATTGATCATCTCACTTGAATTGACACAGAATAGCGTACATCCTAATATTTTATTGGTTTTCGCATCTACAACTGTCTTTAGCAGCCCCTTGGTTTCCTCCATAAGTCTGGCTCTGGGTATGGCCCCTACCGGAAGCGTCGCGACTTTGATCTGATAGCCTTTTTCAATCGCTTCCTTCTCCCGTAAACCGATATGCGCTAAAGCTGGGCTGATAAACACAGAAAAAGCAACTTGTTTTCTTTTAGACAGGGAATTATAATCTCCGCCAAACAACTGATCTTTGATGATTCGAAAATCATCCAGGGAAATGTAAGTGAACTGGGGACCGCCATTAACATCACCAATTGCCCAAATGTGTGGCTGACTGGTTTTCAAAGCTTCATCCACCTTGATGTAGCCTCTATCATCCAATTCCACTCCGGCTGCTGCGAGGTTTAAGTGCTCAATATTGGGTTTTCTACCGGTAGCCAAAAGCACTGCATTTGACTCCAACTGTATAACCTCACCTTCCTTATCTTTAAAACTGATTTGAACCTGATCCTCAGCAATATCCTCAACACCTATAATGTTGACCTCATTGAGGAGGTGAATTCCTTTTGCAGTGATTACCTTGGAAATTTCATCCGCAACATCCTGATCCTCTTTAGGAAGGAATTCCGCGCCTCTATTTAATAAGGTCACATGGGCACCAAAATTAGCATACATCATTGCAAATTCTAAGCCGATAAAGCCTGCGCCAATCACCACCAGCTTCTCTGGCAAGCCAGCTTGTTCCATTAAAGAAGTACTGGTAAACACCTTGTTGGAAGCTTCAATTCCTGGGATGTTGGGTATAAATGGCAGAGATCCGGTATTGATGAAGATCCGATCGGCCAGGATGTTTATTTCGGTGGCATCATTTTGTTTGACAAGCACCTGATTGGGGCCAACAAATGAGGCTTCTCCGGTGATTACAGTCGCGAGTTCCAGCCCATCAATGTTATCAAAGTTTTTCGCCCTTAAAAATGCAGTAAGCTCATCTTTCTTTTGATGAGCAATGGCATAAGGAACATGCTTTTCGGCATTTACAATCAACGATTTTGTAGGAATACAAGCGATGTTGATGCAGGATCCACCATACATTTTTTCAGATTTTTCAATCAAGGCAACCTTTTCCCCGTGTTTGGCCAAATAGGCGGCGAGTGTTTTACCGCCCTTTCCAAAGCCTATTATTAAATTCTGATAATGCTGTTCAATTGCTTTCATTGGAATGATATTTCGTAAAATTAATTAGCCAACATTCAACCAAGCCGCTGCAGCAGTCATCATGGTCTGCAAACCAGTCTTCAAAGTTGGGTGAATTACCGGCGCAAATTTGGGAGAGTGATTACTAGGGATCGTGTTTAAGCTGTTGTTCTTTTTAGCTTCCAGATAAACCTGAGGCTCGGTTCCACCAACGAACCAAAAAACATAAGGCACCTTCCAATTCCTACCAAAAACACTAAAATCTTCGCTGGCTGAAGCGGGTTGCGTTTCATAAGACCTATCTCCAAACTGAGTATGGAAGGCCTCGGCTACTTTCGCTGTAGCGATGGCGTCGTTTTCCGTGATCGGATAGCTGTCCAGCATGGTAAATTCTGGATCCCTTGGCGCATTAGAAGCCGCACATTCCGCACAACAAATACGCTTAACTGCGGAAAGGATGTGGTCTCGTACGCCATCATTAAAAGTTCTAATGTTCAATTTTAGGGTAGCATCCTCAGGAATGATGTTTTCCTTTACCCCGGCTTGCAAAGAGCCAATAGTGAGCACCGCATTTTCTATTGGTGCGACCTCGCGGGAAATGATGGTTTGTAAACGCATCGTGGTTGCCGCCGCCATGATCACCGGATCTATGGAAGTTTGTGGCTGTGAACCATGTGCACCACGACCAAAAATCTTCACCTTAATGCTGTTACCTGCCGATAAGATTGGACCACTGCGATAACCAACGGTACCCGCCTCCCCAACCATAACATGCTGCCCGAGAATAATATCCGGCTTAGGAAAACGGTCCATCATCCCGTCATCGATCATCGCCTGCGCCCCGCGACTCACCTCCTCACCCGGCTGAAAAACCGCCATTAATGTTCCTTTCCATTGATCCAGGTGTTCTGAAAATAGCCTTATCGCACCCATGAGCCAGGTGACATGCAAATCATGACCACATACATGCGACACCCCAACTTCTAGGCCTTCTTCATCTCTGGCCACTTTAGTACTGGAATAGGGTAATCCGGTAGCTTCCTTAACCGGAAGGGCATCCATATCCGCACGAAGCATCACGGTTGGACCATCTCCATTCTTCATCAAGCCCACCACACCAGTTACCCCAACACCCGTTGAAACCTCAAACTGATATTTGCTTAGATAATCCGCAGCAATTTTAGCGGTTCGAAATTCCTGCATTGATAATTCCGGATTTTGATGGATGTCTTTATAAATCGTTTCCAATTCTGGAAGCATTTGATCAATAAAATTTTCCATACGATCATTAAAGGTCTTAATCTGCGTGTTTTCCATGGTTTTTTTAAGATTATATTTTGGATTTCCTACTGTATGTTATTTAACTGCGGTTTTTGAATCGGATTTCGGAACGGTATACAGAATGGCAATAATGGCCACAGCAACCATAAAAACATTAAACAATAAGGCGATCGCTGCTGCATACCTTACATTTACGTTATCCGTTCTTCCCAGCGCAATTTCTGCCATAGGTGAAATGCCTTTACTATGGCTAAGTCCATAAAAAATGGCGGCTGATATGGCTACACCAAAGGCAGCTCCAAGCGAGGAAGCCATTTTATAGATCCCGGATGCCGTACCGGCCTTACTATCCGGGATACTACTTAAAGCCGCATCCGTCGAAGGAGTGGCATAGAAACCCAGTCCTATCCCAAAAAAGGTGAAACCGATAAATGCTGTAATGATGTATTCCTTAGCCAGGAGAAAGGTAAGACTCGTCAGCAGAATACCAAAACCAGTGATCAGGCAGCCCAGTAACATCGGTTTCCTTGGTCCTAATTTTTGAAGTAACTTTTCTCCTACCCTAATCGTACTCAAAATAGCCACCAAGTAACCCACAGTAATCAGTCCCGATTGCAAGGAAGAAAGACCCGCTTCCTCTTGTACCAATGTTAGAGAGACCAATAAGGTTCCTGCAGCACCATTGAGCAGAAAGTTAGACAATGTAGCTCCTGAGTACGTTTTATTTTTAAAAAGCGAAAGGTCTACAAAGCCATTGCTACTTCTGCCATCAATGATAAAGAAAGCAATAGCTGAAATGATAAAAACTGCAACTCCAACTAATATTGGCGAACTTAACCATCCCAGCCCTGAACCTTGTCCAATCACAATATTTAAAGCAAGCATGGCTATTATAAAGGCGATGAGGCCAGGCCAGTCAAAAGCTTTTTTTTCGGTACTGACCACTTTACTTTCCGGTGTACCCCGCAAGATCAAATAGCTGATGATCGCCACCACAATGGAGATGATAAAAATCCAGCGCCAGCCAATTGTAGAGGCGACAAATCCACCAAATAATGAGCATAGCCCAGAGCCACCCCAAGAACCAATAGACCAAAAGCTTAAAGCACGTTGCCTTTCTTTACCATCAAAGTAAGTTTTCATCAAGGCTAAAGTTGCTGGCATAATACAGGCAGCCGAGAGTCCTTGAAAAATACGTCCTGCCAATAGAAACACAGCTGTTCCTGAGGGCGATACCACAATTAATAAGGAACCAATGATGCTGAGCAGCAGGCCAATGTTCGTGATCTTCAGCCTGCCTATCCGGTCCGCCAGTCCGCCGGCTACCACGATAAATATTCCAGAAAACAAGGCGGTAATGCTAACAGCGATACTGTTGATGTTGTTACTGATGTTTAAATCCGCACTCATCGTGGGTGCAATGTTGAGTGTAGTTTGGGCAAATAGCCAAAAGGTGATGACCGCTAATACAATCCCTAAAATGAGTCTGTCTGTTCCACGATAATTCGTGGAGCTGACAGGTGTTTTTTCTGAAAATGTCATACTCCTATTTTTACGATCAATCAAACGAGCTGCAATGGATTCAAAACAACCAAGGCGACTAATAGTTTTAAACAGACGTTTGGGAAAATGATACAATTGATGATTATGGTAAAATCTGGAGTTGATAAAGAATTGAAATTAAGGATTAAAAAACAGCCTCCAGGCTAAATTTAGCGAGGAGGCTTGAGTAGGCGTCATGAAATGAGTATTAGTCGTTTTATGGATTAATATCCCGGGTTTTGTGTTAATCTAGGGTTTGCTATAATTTCTTTTGATGGAATTGGGAACAGTAATTTATTGGTGTTAATGGCACTTTTTTCAGGTGTTTTTGCCAATTCACTTATTGCTTTGCCTGTTCTTTTCAGGTCGAAAAAGCGGTGCCCCCATTCTGTAAAAAGTTCGGAACGGCGTTCCTGTGCAATGGCAACTAAAATACTGGACTGATCTGTCGCTAAACTATTACCCAAACCAGCGCGGTTTCTAATTTTATTCAGATCTGCTAAAGCCAAATCTGTTTTATTTTGCATAGCCAATGCTTCTGCGCGTATTAAATACATTTCGGCCAATCTAATTACGATATAACTCGTTCTTTCTTGCTCATCATTGGGATATTTATTTGAGAAGTAGTATTTTTTGCCATTATAGGGTGCATCCGTTGGACTTCCATTATAGTTTACCCAGGTTGTTTTACGCTGATCTCCGCTTTCGAAGGCATTCACTAAATTTTCATTCAAGTAAAAGAGCGGAACCAGGTATGGCTGAAATTCTGCATACGCAGAAGGATCTAAAAAGATTTCCTGATCTGCTTCTGGTAGTAAATACAGTGATAAATAAGGGGCTAAATAAACAGTTTCATTCAACCGTCCTGTAAGAATGCTTCTATTCACGTTTAATTCAAAAATGGTTTCCGTACTATTTTTCTCAAAAGTATTCGCTAAGGTACCTAAGCTAAATTGGCCACTGTTCATTACATTATTGGCATGTAAGGCCGCTTGTTCCCAATTTTTAGCATACAAATAGGTTCTGGCTAAAAGTGCTTCGGCGCTGAGTTGGTTGGCTTTTGATTTAACGGTGCTGCTTGCGGTACTTTGTGGAAATAATGCAATAGCCTCCGTTAGGTCTTTAATAATTTGTTCATAAACAGCTTGCTGTGAAACCCGTGTCAATTTTATAGTCTCACTATATTTACTACTTAAAGGCAATGGAATTTCTCCATAAAAATTGGTCAGATAAAAAAAGCCAAAGGCCCTGATAAACTTTGCCGATGCTTTCAATTCGTTTCTCTTCCCTGGCGTGAACTGAGCAGATGTTGAAGCTTGCTCTCCATCTAATATTGCATTTGCAGCATAAATAGTTTTATAAGCAGCTGTCCACAACACATTCTCAGATTGTGTATTTCCTATAAGTATGGAATTGGTAAAGAACTCATTTTCTTCGGAATAGTCAACAGGGTTACTGGGTACCAATTCATCCGATGCTAAGCCCCCATATATGCTTGCGCCACCAAAAGTTAAAAGAGGAGCTCCATCAGTACCAACCATTTGGCTATATAATCCGGCTAAAGTTTGGCTCGCCTGATCATCAGAATTAAAAATCTTAACACTGGTTACGGTGTCTATTGGTTCGTCTATATCCACCAGTTTTTTGCAAGCCACAGAAAATACCACTGCTAATAACAGCAGACATTTGATATAACTAGTATTTAATTTCATAGTATATTTCTCTAAAAAGTACAATTTAAACCCATGGTAAAGACTCTTGTTGGTGGCATTCCAGTAGATTGTGTGGTTTCCGGATCCAATCCTGGATATTTGGTAATCACAAAAATATTTTGCCCGGTAACATTCACTGATAATGCAGTGATTCCTAAAAATCTGACTGCATTGGCAGGCAAGCTATAAGCCAGTTGTATATTTTTTAGCCTGATAAAATCTCCATCTACAAAATTGGCGTCAGAGCTACCAAAATTGTCCCCTTCCGGAGTTTGTAAGTTTGTGAATTTGGCATAAAGTGCCTGATCGCCAGGTTGGCGCCAGGTATTTTCATATACGAATTTTGTTCTATTTCTATTACCGGCAGGGTTGCTGTTGAACGTTGTTTTGATTTTGCTGTAATAAAATTGAGTAGACAGACTCATATTTTTGAATCTGAAACTTTGGGTCATTCCACCAAAAAATTCAGGGGAGGTATTGATCGCTACACCCCGGTCATCTCCTAAGGTGCCGGCCGGAACATCGCCGCGATAGGATACTTTTCCATCTCCACCAAAATCATAATAAGTGTACTCCCCTGTATTAGGGTCTACGCCTAAACTCTTGAACACATAACTGTTATTCAAGGATTGGCCAACTTTATAAAAATTGTAATATGGAGATTCTTCAATATTTTTGTAACCCACTAATTTGTTGTCGTTCTTAGAAAAATTGAAACTGCTGCTCCAACTGAAGTTTTTAGTGTTGAGGATTCGGGCTGAAAGCATGAATTCAAATCCTTTATTTTCAACTTCAGCTGGAGAGTTCATTACAATTGTCTTGAAACCAGTATAGACGGGCGTTGGAAATTCTAACAACTGGTTGTTCGTATAATCAGAATACCAGGCTAAATCTAAGTTCATGATATCTTTAAAGAAGGCTAAGCTTAAACCAATTTCTGTTTTTTTGTTTTGCTGCCATTTAAAATCGCTATTGGGTTGTATCTGTGGGACAAGAGCATTGATTCCATCGTAGGGCCACAATTTACTGCCTAAATACTCGCTTCCATACTGTGTTAAATATTTATAATCGCCAACACCATCGCTCCCTAAAATTCCATAACTACCCCTTAATTTAATTAAGCTGATCGCCTTTGGAAGGTATTTTTGCACCCATTTTTCTTCAGATACAATCCAGGCGGCACCAAAAGAACCAAAATTACCATAACGGTTATCCGTACCAAAACGGCTGCTTCCATCTCTTCTGGCATTTAAGTTTAAAATGTATTTATCTTCCAAGTTGTAATTTATCCTGGCAAAAATACCAGCGTATTTATAAGCTAAAACCGACTCCTTATTCACATAGGTGGTTGCCGCGTTAATGCTGGTTAATTGTTCATCGGAATCGAAACCTGAAGCAGTTAACTGGTGGGAATTTGTGGCGTTGTTTTGGAAAGTTCCTCCTAGTAGTAGCGCTAATTTTCCTTTTCCAATAAAACTATTGTAAGTTGCCTGAGGCTCTACTAAAAAGTTTTTAGCGCTCATGTTGTAGGTGGCAATGGTCGCTTTAGAATCTGGACTTAAGGCTACATTATAGCTAGCAAGAGGTACAATGTATCTCGAATCTGAATGATTACTGTTATAACCAGCGTTTACCTTAAAATTAAAGTTATTAAAAAAGCTATAGCCAATACTTATACTAGAATTTAAATAGTCGTTAGTGTTTTTTTTTGGTCTTTTTAAGGAGGTAAATGAATCCATTTCATTGGCCCATTCCCCAAAATTAAAGTCGCCTTTTGCATCAAAAATATCAGGCGCATTGGTTGGTGCTGTAGCGACATCTCCTACTGAAATACTATTATTTTCTGTTGAGCTATAACTCGCCATGAAATCTATTTTAAATCGCTGGTCTAAACTGTTGTGTGATAAAGAAGCATTAGCAGAAATACGCTGGTTTAGACCGCTGTATGTACTAATATCTTTAGTCCGGTTTATTCCTGATGATAATCTAAAGGTAGTTTGCGCGTCTCCACCACTGAGGTTCGCATCAAAATTGGTCCATTTACCTAAGTTTCCGTAAGCCATCTCCTGCCAATCAGTATAGCTGTTTTGGTCATATTTTAATAATTCGGGTGCAGTTAGTGCGGTAGGTGTGGTGCCATCATTTTTGAAAGCCTGCCTGCGCATATCCAGGTACTGTTCGGTATTTAATAAGTCCCATTTTTTAATGATCATTTTAACGCCTTGCTGACCATTAATAGCAAAGGTTGTTTTGCCTGCTTTACCTTTTTTTGTCGTAATTAAAATGACGCCGTTTCCACCTCTACTTCCATAAATAGCTGTAGCATCTGCATCTTTTAATACTTCAATCGACTCGATATCACCCGGGTTAATGTTATACAATGGACTATTACCATTTAGCCCGGCGGCGATCGTACTTTGCGTTTGTCCACCTGAATAATTAGGTACCGGGTTTAATATGGTTAGTGGCACACCATCAATAATGTATAATGGCTCTGAGCTAAAATTAGAATTAATTGATTTTCGGCCTCTTAATTCAATTTTTTTAAGGCCGGCATCCCGGCCATCTATACTCGTAATTTCTAAACCAGGTACTGCACCTTGCAAAGCCATAATTGGGTTATCCAAGAGTTGCTTTCCAATATCGCTGGCAGTAACGCGGACAATGTTACCTGTAGCCAATCGCTGTGTAGTTTTACCATAACCCTGGACTACGATCGCATCTAAGGCATTCGTAGTTTCCGCTAAATAAATTATAGATTGATAGTTATTTTTAACTGGAACCTCTTTATTAATATAACCAATATAACTACAGACCAAGGTGTCTGTTGGCAATACCCCTTTTAAAATAAAAACACCTTTATTGTCTGTAAATACTGCTTTTTTAGTTCTTTTAACCATGACGGTGGCGCCAATCAAGGGCGTACTGGTTTTTTCCATAAAAACATAACCCGTAACGTCCTTATCATTTAACTGAAAATTCAGGTTTTCTTTCAGGCTTTCTAATAATGATTTTTCCTTAATGAGAACCGTATGTTCTTCGAGGCTATAGGTTAATTTTTGCCCTTTTAAACATTGCTTTAAAGCCTCATTTATATCTGCATTTTTAATATTGATATTGAATGCTGCAGCTTTCTGAATTACTTTAGCATCAAATAGAAAGTCATAACCAGCTTGCTGACGAATTAACTTTAAAGCTTTTTCTAAGCTGATGTTGGTTTGGTTGATATTGATTTTCTGTGCAAAGCTGCTGGCACTGACCTGCAGCATGGCGATGAATACAATAAAAAAAATGAGTTGAATACGCCTGATAATCGTTCGTCTTAAGGCTGGACTGAGTTGGTTAGGCTTCATGTCCTGGTATGTATTCAACTTCTGCATACCGGATTTTATCCCGCATGAGAAATTAGTACTAAATTTCATACTTTTTGGTTGTTTGGTTTAATTGGTTGTTCGCATAAATATTAATCAGCAGGGTTAATCCATTTCAGGAGTGTTAGCGCTTCCTGAATCATTTTAATTCCCCTGAGGTATTTAGTTACTTCATCATAATACCTCCTCCTTCCATTGATTTTAAATAAGAAAATTTTTCTAAGCGTATCAGTCTCATTTACAGTAAAGAGTTAAAAACTCAGGAAAAGGGGGTAATGGAAATTATATTTTAATGATTAAAGCCATCCCCATTAATATTCATCAAAAAGCTCAATAAAACACTTCGTTTTGCTGGAGGAAAAATAGCTTCCCTGCGGCTTCCATCATAAGCATAACGGTAACCATATACATTTTTTAAGCCCAGTATATTATTGACATTGAGGTTGAAGGCGGAGAACCCTTTTATCCATCCTGGAAGGTGCGTAATTCCGAGGCTTAAATTGTGGTTATGCTGAGTTTTGTCGCCCATAAAAACCTTGTTTAAAGGGTTGTAATAACTCCTGCCACTACTAAACGTATAGGTTGCTGAAAATTGCCAATGGACATCTGCTGTACCCCGCATCGCAACCAGGTTAAAGGTATGCTTCGGTGCAAATGATGGCCTTGCTGAAGTTTCAAAATCAAGGTAATCTCTTTTAGTATCGAGGTAAGAATAGGAAACATAATACTCAGTTAGTTTAACACTTTGCTTATCTTTCCAGAACACCTCAAATCCTTTTGCATATCCTTTACCGTTATTATTGAAATCATAAATCTCCAATGGCGGTCCGTAAGCCTGAAATCCAGAAAACACCGGCGTTTTAATCTTTACCAACTGCTGGTAATCTTTCAGATAAGCGGAGACTCTCAATATTCTGAACAGGATTTTCAATTCATATTCCAGCGCATATTGAATAGATTTTTCATAATCCAGTGAAGCGGTTTGTGTAAGGAAACTATCATCAGGTTTTTGATAGTAAATACCATAGGAGGCGACAAGCTTATTTTTAAGGTCTGGCTGATAATATAAAGCCGTACGTGGTGCCAGATTCATCTTTTTAAGGTAGGAAGATGATTCCAGGCGGAGCCCTGATTTTAAGTTCAGTTGATCCGTAAAATAGAGTTCCGATTCTGCAAAACCAGCAGCAAGAACATCGCTATATTTCCTGGACATTCCGGCATAGCCTTCTCCCCTCGTGTTCTCAAATAACTCCCCCCCGATATTGAGCAGCGAACTCCCCCTGAACTTCCTCGTAAAGAACAACTTTTGATGCCATACTTCATCATTTTGATGATATGCTTCGGCATTTACCTGCCCGGATTCCTGTGTTTTATTGTAGGAAACACCAGCAAACATTTTCCAGTCGCGACCAACAAAATCCTGATAATTCGAATTGAAATATAAATTCTTATTCCGGTTATAAAGCAGATCTGGACTGGCATAATTTGGATTATTGATTTTAAAGGAAAGTTTGGTGTCGCTATAATCTGTATATACCTTGAACATTCCTTTTGCCGAGGTTTTTAATTTATAATCCAGCGACAATTGTTTTTGTTCAGGATCCTTTTCCCATAAAGTATATTGTGGGACGAGCGAATTGTAAGGCGAAAAATTGTAATAATTTCCGCCCAGTGTCAAAGAACTGTTTTTAAAGCGATGGGTATGTGCAGCACCTAATCCCAGACTAATTAGCGAAAATTCTGTCGATGATTTAGGAGCAAGGCCCCTGGTGTCCATGGTTAAAATAGAAGATAAAGCCTGCCCTGCACCAGCCCCGTAACCGTTGGTACTAAACGTGGTTTTGTCGAACAGGAAAGGCGAAAATCTACTTCTGTTCGCAAGATCGGGTAGCCTGCTGCCAAAAGCATTTTTCACGAGCATCCCGTCAAATAGCACTACGGTTTCTGCTGCTGTGCCCCCGCGCACAAAAAAACCAGTTTCATTTCCCGCAGGAGCAGCACCGGGATAGGTTTGAAGCGCGGCGGTGACATCCGCAGCCGCTCCGGCAGTGAGCACCAAGGCGATTGGGCCAAGGGTATAATCGGGATTAACCTCAGTCAACGTACGTTTATTCAAAATCTGAATTCCAGCAAGATTGTGGCTGTCTTCATGAAGTGTAAAATTGAAAAGAAGACTGTCTCCTTTGATCATCATCTGAAGACTATCGGTCTGGTAACCAACCGCAGAAGCACGTATCAGCTGGTTCCCTGAAACATTGGCCGTAAAGCGAAACTGTCCATTGGCGTCAGTAGAAGTTCCTAATGCCAAATTTTTTAGCCTTATGCTCACCCCTGGCATGGGTAAACCGTCGGCAGACTGAACTTTTCCGGACAGCACCGTTTGTCCGTAATTAAAAAAATGGCATAACATAAAGCCCAAAAACAGGGATATTTTCTTGTTCAGCATCATGAAAAATCAAAAATTTGGATTGAAAAACAGCCTCCAGGGTGTTGTACCAGGAGGCTGTAGCGTTGAAATTAAGCGCGTAGGAATTAACTTTTTACATTCATGGCTTTAGTGATTCTACTCTCCAAATCCACAAGGTGGTATTTATCCAGTCCATTTGCTTTAGGAATAGCTTGTTTTATGGATTGTTTTAACGTCTTTAATTCCATCATGACAATTGAATAAACATCGGTTTCATTCGCCCCAACTTTTTTGGGCATCAACACATCCAACAATGCCCCTACATAGCTTTTCTGTAGGTTTCTACGGTAGCTATCCATTTTTATGGTTGGTGATTTTAGCTCTTTCCAGATGCTCTTATGCAGCCCATTGATATGTTCTACAACTGTATACGTACCTTTTCCAAAACGCAGGTTATTGGCCATAATTTGATGCAGCACATCCAAATCCAATAAGGTATTCAGGGTTTTAATCTGCATATTTTCTACAAAGTTTGAACCTGTAGCATTTCCCATTGGATCGTATTGAGGATCCATATCGCTGTTCTGAATATCGGAATTCAACAACCACATCGGTGTAGTAAATAGCTCTTTATCAAAAAACTGAATGGCTTCTATCTGCAGTTTTCTTGGGGTGGCGCTATAAACAGGACGTTTCTCATCCTCACTGCTGTAGTTTCTATAAATGCCACCTATATTCATTAATACGTGATTGAGATATCGGTAATACTGTTGTAATAAAGCGGAATGGCTTCTGCCGGTATTGCCATATAAACCACCTTTTTCGTAGGTCCATGTTTTTAAGTTGGGTAAGATGCGTTTCAGGTTTTTAATGCCATAGCTGCTTGCCTTCATGGAATTATCTCCAAGATCCTCGGTCTGCACACGTGGATCGCCAGAAGATGATTCCCCATCTCCAAACCAAAGTCTAGGGTTTTTGCCTACACAGTCTACAATCCATTGTTTTACGATTTTCTGATCTTCGTCGGCATCGGCAGCAAAGCTACTTTTATAACCCCATTCGATCGCCCATTTGTCATAGTCACCAATTCTTGGGAACAGATATTGTTGTGGGATATGATCTTCGGGCTGAGCCACATAATTAAAACGGGCATAATCCATAATACTGGCAGTATGTCCATACTTTTTCAGGTAATTTAAGTTTCTTAAACTATCTACTGGTGTTTTACTGCTGGATCCAAAGTTATGGCGTAAACCTAAGGTATGACCTACCTCATGACTGGCCACAAAACGGACCAGCTGCCCCATCAGTTTATCGTCGAATTTTGCTTTTCTGGCTTCCGGATCAGTTGCACCTGCCTGAACAAGGTACCATCTGTTCAACAAGTCCATCACGTTATGGTACCAGCCGATATGTGTTTGTATGATCTCCCCACTCCTTGGATCAGCAACATGCGGACCGTAAGCATTGGCAACTTCTGAAGGGAAGTAGTTGATCATAGAATATCTGGCATCATCCATATGCATCGTACTATCATTTTCTGGCCATGCTTTTCCAATGATTGCATTTTTAAAACCAGCTTTTTCAAAAGCGACCTGCCAATCAGAAACTCCATCAATCAGCGGTTGCACCCATTGTTTTGGCGTAGCCGGATCAATGTAAATGACGATTTGTTTTTTCGGCTCCACCAATATTCCCTTTTTCCATTTTTCAATATCTGCATCTTTGGGTTCCAATCTCCAGCGGCTAATGAACTTTTTAACCTCTGCACGTTGTTGTCCATCCGCAAAAGCATTATAATCAGCGGCAAAATAACCCACCCTTTTGTCAAAAAACCTTCTTTGCATCGGTACTACAGGTAATAAAACAAAGGAAGTATTGGTTTCCATACTCACTGGTGGCGTTCCGGAAACACCCTGACGCGCTTTAGACGTCATCGTTTTACTAATGGTCAGCTCCACATTTATCGGATAAGTGCGAATAGATTCCACCGTCACATTTCTCAGGAGATTCGATTGCACACTTTTATCCAGACCAGAACCAGGATCAATACTATTGACAAAATTTGCTTCCAACAAGAATTTGGAAACATCAATAATACAGGAGCTGGAGTCTTTAGAATAAGCAACGATTGGAAAAGACGCTGCCAGTGGATTCAAGTTTGAACGCAATACTGCCTTGCTGATTGCACTGTTTGGTTCAGCCTCATTAATCAGTTCATTAAAACGGATAAGAATCGAAGAATCGGCTCCCTTTTCAAACTGAATTGTTTTTTCGTCCAATTGCTCTCCTGCATACATGCCATAACCGCCAGGTGCTTTCGACAAGCGGTTAATCACCATCACATTCCTTTTCAACAGCGTATCGGAGATTTCGAAATAGATCGTATCTCTATAACGGTGTACCCCAAACATGCCTTTCTGCGTTTTAAAATTTTTGTTAATGACCGTTTCGTAAGGTTTTATCTTTTTTAAGGGATTAATTTTTGGCTTTGGGGCAACCTTTTTGGTCGTATCCGAAACTGCACTCTTGTTATGTTTTGAACGCTTACTTTTTTTATCCTGAGCCATACCCAGAAAAGAAGTACTGACAAAAAAGCCAAGCAATATATATTTACTATACTTATTAAATTTCATTGTTTTAGTTAAAATGAGTTTTCATTGGAGATTTGATAATCATTAGCCGATGGAGCATTTGATTTTATACTGTTTATTCCTGGCAGGCTATTCATTACCTGTTTAAATTCGTTGGCTCTTAATGCAGATTTCACATCCCATAGGAGGACCACAGGAATAGAGAAAGAGGCTTCCTTTGTGAGGTGATAATCTACTCTGGATCCCTGCTGCTGACGGTCGTTGCGGAGATCAATCATGATCCCTTTGTTTCCCATTTTAGCCCATTGGGATAAATAAATTGAGGCAAAGGGTTTGAACATATTGATGACTGCAAAAGCGGAAGAATCGGCATTAGCATCAGCGAGTGGAATACAGAGATATTCACTACGATTTCCAGCCGATCCAAGGTTCACCAGATCTGTTTCAAAAGTCATCCCGCAAGAGGTGTAAGCCTTTCGTCCGGCAAACTCCTGGTCTAAACCGGAATTGCTAAAGCGCGGCATTCTTTTCCGTTCTATCGGGAGATCCCCCGCTCCTTCACAGGAAAAAAGGGAAATACTCAGGGCGAACAGGGCATAGCCCTTCCATCCCTTGCTAATTAAGTAAGGTTTCATTTGTTTTTATATATTATATTAGGGTTTAGTAACCTGGGTTTTGTGTGAGATTAGAATTCGCTAAAATTTCTTTTGATGGAATAGGAAACAATAACCTGTTTGCGGTAACTCCTTGTTTTTCGGGAATTGTAGCCAAGACAGACAATGCTTTCCCCGTCCTTTTAAGGTCAAAAAACCGATGCCCCCACTCTGCAAACAACTCGGTTCTCCGCTCCTGAGCGATAGCCTCTAGCAGCGCTGTCTGATTTGTAGCTGTGGTATTTCCAAGTCCGGCTCTGTTCCTGATGAGATTGAGATCTCCGGCAACTAAAGAAATTTTGTTTTGCATGGCCCTGGCCTCTGCCCGGATCAGATAAACTTCTGCCAGTCTCATCAAAACGTAATTGGTTCTTTCCGTGTCGCTCATAGGATATTTATCAGCGAAGTAGAACCGCTTAGCGAAATACGGCGAAACATTAGGCGTTCCGTTGTAATTCACCCAGGTGGTTTTCCTTTTGTCGCCGTCTTCGAAGGCATTCACCAGCCCCTCATTCAGGCCAATTCTAGGTTGCAGTACTTCTGCAAATCCATCATAATTATCCGGGTCTAAAAACATAGCCTGATCAGCAGGAGGAAAAAGAGATAATGGCGCAGCAGGTGAGAGATTAATGGTTTCCCCAAGCCCAAAAACAACCCCAGGATTTACGTAAAGTTGAAAGATCGTCTCTTTACTCGTGGCATCAAATGTTTTAGCTAAGGTTTCCAGCTGAAAAGCATTGCTGCCTATGACCTCAGTTGCATATTTTTCCGCATTTTCCCAATCCTTAAGGTATAAATAGGTTCTTGCCAACAAAGCCTGTACCGCTGCCTTAGTTACCCGGCTTTTAGCCTTTAAAGCTACTGCATCCGGATCAGAAAGGAGTGCTAATGCCTCCTTTAAATCAGTGATCATCTGTTGATAAACTTCCTCTTGAGCTACTCTTTTTAACCTGAGGTTCTTTGTAAAATCGCTGGTCAGTACCAAAGGGATCTCACCAAAGAAATTGCTCAGGTAGAAATAACAATAAGCCCTGATGAATTTTGCAGAAGCCTTCATTTCTATGCGTTTGCCTTTCGTAAGGTTTGACGATACAGAAGCGGCTTCTCCATCTAAAATGGCATTGGCCGTATTAATTACTTTGTAAGCAGGCAGCCATAACACAGTCTCAGAAATACTATTTTTCGTCATGATGTTATTTCGAAAAACATCATAATCTTCAGGATAGTTTACACTGTTAGTGACATTAAACTCATCGGCAGCCAGTCCACCGTAAATTGTTGCACCACCCTGTATCAGCGTTGTAGTATTATCATTACCTACCATCTGACTGTACATACCTGCCAATGTTTGATCGGCCTGAGCATCGGAAGCAAAAATCCTGACACTCGTTACGGTATTTATAGGTTCATCAATGTCAACCAGTTTCTTACATCCTGTGCTTAAAAATACAGTCGCAAGCAATGTGTATATCAAATATCTATTACTCAATTTCATAATTCCTTGATCTTTAAAATGTACAATTTAAGCCCAGAGTGATGGTTCTTGCCTGTGGGATCATTCCAAATTGTGGTGTCGCAGGATCCATTCCTTTGTAGTTCGTAATTACAAAAAGGTTACTGGCAGTTGCATTCAGCGACAAAGCACTCAGGCCCAATGATTTTAATTTATTGGCTGGCAAAGCATAGGCAAACTGAAGATTTCTAAGGCGGATATAATCCGCATCAGTATACACCAGGTCTGAAGCTGAAGAATAATTATTTGTGGTTTTATTTTGCGTGGTTAACTTCGCATACATTGCTTGATCACCTGGATGATGCCAGGTATTTTCATAACTGTATAAACTCATGTTTTTATTACCAGATGGACTGATCGTCAGCATCCCCTTTTGCTTAGCATAATAAAAATCGGCACTCAGAGAGAAGTCTTTATATCTGAACAGGTGGCTCATACCACCGAAAAAATCTGGGTTGGTATTGATCGCCAGTCCTCTATCGTCATCTCCTGTACCTTTTGGCGCATAATTGACAGACTTAATCTGCCCATCACCACTATA
Organism: Pedobacter gandavensis; assembly: GCF_014172405.1. Lineage (GTDB taxonomy): Bacteria > Bacteroidota > Bacteroidia > Sphingobacteriales > Sphingobacteriaceae > Pedobacter > Pedobacter gandavensis. The sequence goes on from NZ_WNXC01000001.1 coordinate 1,085,909, forward strand.
ATCATAATAAGTATATTCCCCTGTTTGAGGGTCTACCCCTGTATTTTTAAACACATAAATATTATTCAGCGATTGTCCAATTTTATATTCCGCATAATAAGGTGATTGTTCAAAATTCGGATAACCAACCAATACATTTTTATTTTTCGAAAAGTTAAATCTCGTACTCCAGGAGAAGTTTTTCTTATCTATAATTCTGGCAGATAAACTCAACTCAATCCCGCTGTTTTTTACTTCTGCCGGAGAGTTGAAAACCACGGTAGTAAATCCAGTATAACCGGGTATGGGATAAGCTAAGAGCTGATTATTGGAATAGTTACTGTAAAGAGCAGCATCCATACTCAGTGCGTCTTTAAAAAAAGAGAGGTTCATGGCTATTTCTGATTTCTCATCCCGCTGCCATCTAAAGTCTGCATTGGGTTGGATCTGAGGAACCATGGGACTCACTCCCTCGTAAACCGGAAGTTTTGATCCGTTGCTTTCAGTCCCCCATTGGGTTAAGTACTGGTAGTCTCCTACATTGTCTTTCCCCACTATTCCGTAACTCCCTCTAAACTTAATCAGGCTAATGGCATTAGGGAGGTTGTTTTTTATCCAGGACTCTTCACTGGCAATCCATGCTACTCCTATGGAACCAAAATTCCCGAAACGATTTCCGGCTCCAAAACGGCTACTGCCATCGCGTCTTCCATTTAAGTTCAGAATATATTTATTCTCCAAATTGTAGTTTAATCTGCCAAATACCCCGGCATACTTATATTGTAATACCCTTTCCGATGCAACATATGTTTTTGCGGAATTGATACTTTTCAGCATTTCATCTGATTCAAATCCAGAGGCTCGTATATTTTGTACATTGGTATTGTTGTTTTGCAATGTTCCCCCAATGAGTACGTTTAATTTTCCTTTCCCAATAAAAGTATTGTACTCTGCCTGAGGTTCTATAATTATGTTTTTAACAGCTGTAACCCCGGTATAAATTGAGGACTCCGAACTTGCCAATACCTTAGGGCTATAAGCGGTAAGCGGCGTAATCAGACGGACATTTGAACCCGTAGAATTATAGCCCATGCTTAAATTGAAGTTTAGGTTCTTCAATAGTGAATAACCGAGGTTCAAACTAGCGTTTAACAGATTCATGTTGTTCTTAGATTCCTTTTTCGTGGAAGTAAACTCGGACATATCTGTTTGCCAGGGTATGAAGTTTAACCCTCCCTTTTCATCATATACTTCAGGGGCATTAGGGGGTAACAATGCCACATTATCTAAGTTTCTCGTGTTGTTTTCGGCAGCTGAAAACTGACTGGAAAAATCTATCTTAAAGCGCTGATCGGCACTTTTATGAGATAAATTAGAGGAGAATGATAGCGACTGATTTACACCACTCACCTGAGTGATATTTTTAGTTCGTCTTAATCCTGTGGAGATCCTGAAATTCGTTTTGCTATCACCACCAGATAAACCTGCATCAAAACTTGTCCATTTTCCAGTATTACCCCAGGCATATTCCTGCCAGTCCGTATATCTGTTTTGATCGTATTTCAACAATTCAGGCGAATTGATACTTGTTGGTGTGATTCCATCATTTTTAAAGGCCTCAGTCCTGGCCGCCAAATATTGCTCCGTATTGAGCATATCCCAGCGCGTTGCCACAATCTGAACACCCTGTTGAAAACCTGCCTGAAGCTTAGTTTTACCTGCCTGTCCTCTTTTCGTGGTAATTAAAATCACTCCATTTCCACCACGGCTTCCATAGATAGCAGTAGCATCAGCATCTTTTAATACTTCTATAGATTCAATATCCTTAGGGTTTAAGGTCGATAATGGGCTGATTCCAGCAGTGATCCCACTTTGATCCAATCCCGAAGAAAGTTCTGCCTGGGCATTCACACCATAACTTAAAGACTTGGTTTTCAAAACAGTCAAAGGAACACCATCAATAATATATAGTGGCTCTGAACTGTACCCAGAATTGATGGAACTTCTTCCCCGGAGTTCTACTTTTGGCACACTGGATTCCAGACCATTAGTCGCACTAATTTCCAAACCCGGTACCATCCCCTGAAGCGCAAGCAATGGATCGGTAACCAATTGTCTGTCAATATCAGCAGCGCTTACCCTAACAATATTCCCCGTTGTTAAGCGCTGTGTGGTTCTACCATAAGCCTGTACCACTACTGCATCCAATGCATTGGTAGTTTCAACCATTTTCATAAAATAAGTGCTCTCTTTTCCTACCGCAACATTCTGGGTTACATAGCCGATATAGCTAAAAACCAAGGTGTCTGTTGGTAGCACATCTTTAATGATAAAAATACCCTTAGCATCTGCATAAACTGCTTTTTTTGTCCGTTTAACCATAATTGTCGCACCAGCCAGGGCTTCATCATTTTTTATGGTGGTAACGGTACCATAGATGGTAGTGCCATCGAAATGATGACTGATCTTTTCTTTCAGGTCCTCCAAAAAAGATTTCTCCCGGATTAAAATCGTATTTTCTTCAATCTGGTACATAAAATGACTCCCTGTTAAACACTGATTTAGTGCATCAGTAAGACTTCCGTTCTTCACATTCAGCTGGACAACTGTTGGTTTCCGTATTACATTCGCGTCGTACAAGATATCGTAGCCGCTTTGCTGACGAATTAATTTTAAAGCTTTTTCTAAGCTGATGTTGGTTTGGTTGATATTGATTTTCTGTGCAAAGCTACTGGCACTGACCTGCAACATGGCCATAAATACAATAAAAAAAACAAGTTGAATACGCATAATAATCAATCGCATTAAAGATGGACTGAGTCGGTTAGGCTTCATATCCGGGCATACACTCAACTTCTGCACGCAGGGTTTTATCCCGCATGAGAAATTACTACTAAAATTCATACATTTGAGTTGTTTGGGTTATTGGTTTAATTGTTTGTTCGCATAAATATTAATCAAGGATAATCCAATTCATTTCAGGAGTGTTAGCGCACTCCTGAATCTTTAAGATCCCCTGAGATAAGTAGAGTTACTTCATCACAGTGATCCTCCTTCCATCGATTTTAATCTTTATACCTGCAATTGGTTCAATAATTTTAATCACTGCGGAGATATTTTTTGAACGAGACACCCAACCGCCCAACTTAATGGTATTTGGATCTACGCCATCATAAACGACATCCACATCATACCAGCGTTCCACTTTTTTCATGACGCTTGCCAGGTCTTCATCTTTGAAAATAAAGTCTCCGTTTTTCCAGGCCATTACCGTTTCCAAATCTGCCGCCATCATTTTCAACCGGTCGTTGTTCAGGTTAAGTATAGACTGCTGCCCGGGTTTCAGCAATATGGTCTGTTCTTTGCTCCTGGTTTTCACCTGACCTTCTAATAATGTGGTCACCTGTGTTTCTTCATCCGGATAAGCATTGATATTAAAATGCGTGCCCAATACTTCTACCACCTGGTTTGGTGTATGTACCAGAAAAGGTTGATTTGCACGATGTGCAACCTCAAAATAAGCTTCACCACTCAGGGTCACTTCCCTTTTTTTGTCTGTAAAATCACTTGAATATTTTAAAGAGGAAGCCGCATTTAGCCAAACGTCCGTTCCATCCGGCAGTTGTACCTGGTACTGGCCACCTTTTGGAGTTTCGATGGTATTGATCAAATTTGCATTTTCAGCGTTCTGATCGCTAATCTTATAAATCAGCTGTCCGTCTTTTGTCTTCGTAATCTGTACGCCATCTTCAAAAACCCCGCTGCCATTTTTAAGGGTATCCAATAAGATCACTTTGCCATTACTCAATACTAAACGTGCTTTATTGGAACCGGGGCCAATCAAACTTGCCGCTAATTCCTGGCGCTTTGTATAAGTATAGTGATGGTAGGCAAAGAAGGCCGTTCCCAGGCAAAGCACAATAGAGGCCGCAATGGAAATCTTAACCCATAATCTTTTGCGCCAGGCTATTTTCAGTTTCGTCCCTGGATTTTTAACGCTCAGCACCTCATTTAAGATCTGATCTTCCTGCTCCAAAGAAAATGGACTTTGATAGGGCTCAAAATTATCGTAGTGCTGGTCTATGATCGTTTTTAACTGCTGATCATAATCGCCAGAATCAATGAGGCGCAACAGTTCTTCCGTTTCAGCAGGACTGCCTTGCTTACTGAAATACTGTTCGAATAAATAGGAAAATCGTTCTTCTAGCATAAATTAAATAGATGCAGGCCATAGAAATCTGCCTCATCTACACTAAAGAGTAAAAACTCAGGAAAAAGGGGGTAATGAAATTAAAATATTTTTTTTAGCGGATGATCACTGCAGATGTCAGTACCAGAATGACACTCAAATCGATCCTACCATTGACATCTTTCCGGATAAACTGAACCGCTAATTGAATGTGTTTTTTGACAGTTTCGGGGGATAATTGAAGCGCTTTTGCAATTTCATCATGCTTTAACCGGTCGTAACGGCTCATCTTATAGACCTTTTGCTGCTGCTCAGGTAATTTATCAACTGCCATTTCTATCAACCTCCGGTAGCCATCAGCTGGGTTATCGAGTTCATCTAAGGCAAATTCCGTTAAAGCCTCTTTTTCAAATGCAGCATGAACAACGCTTTTAGCGGCCATTTTTTTAAGCACTAAAAATGTTTCATTCCTACATAGGATATATAAGTAACCGCTAAAATTGGAGATATCTGTCAGCGTTTCCCGCCTTACCCAGATCTTGATAAAGGAATCCTGAATGATCTCCTCTGTGATATCAATAGAATCTGTGAGCTTAAAAACAAACTCAGCAAGGGGTTTGGCATACCAATGAAATAATTCAGCAAATGAACGCTCGTCGCCTTCCGCTATTTTTTTTAGAATATAAATTTCATTTTCCAGTGGTGTGACTGCCATTATTGAATTACCGTTTTTGTTGAGTTCCGGGAATTCAATATTATAAATAATTTGGCAATATATTATCAGAATCGAGGCTTGCTCCATAAAATTACCCATATGATAATTATAGAGCAAGCCCGGGTATTATTTTTATTCAGCTGTTAATGACTTTAAGATTTTGGCGGCATTTACATTTCCCGGATTAAGCTTCAATGCTTTTTGATAGTTTTCTTTGGCTAAGGATTTATCACCATTGGCAAGATATGCTTCTCCCAAGCTATCATATGCATTACCACTTTCTGGATAGAGCATCGTATTTAATCTAAAAATATCGATCGCTTTTTTATAGGCCTTTGCGTTTAGCAGTTGGTAGCCCTGGCCATTGATATAAGATTCATTTAACATCCCGTGATTTGGGTGATCGATTTTCCCTTTTTTAAATGCCGCTAAACCTTCCTCAAAGCGCCCCTCATTGATCAAGCCATAAGGAGTATGCTCTTCTTTTGACAGTTTCGGATTCTCATAGCGAGCTGGCTCATTGAGCATCGAGAAAACCATATACGTTTTCTGATCTGCAGGATTCACCAGAAACTTCAACTTTCTTTCCCAGCCCTGCATCACATAAGTATCTGTTGCTACTTTAAACAATTCAGTAGGTTCTTCGATATTATTTTGAATAAACAGTTTCCCCTGTTGTTCGTAAACCTTTGTCTGCCCATAGGTATCCGTCCGATAACGGCCTACCAGCTTTTTACGATCCATGGCATTCAAGGCTAATTTCTTATAGATCGGGAACTGATAATCCGGCCAGTTATAGGTAACTGCAACTGCACGCATCACCTCATTAATTAGCGGAGGCTGATTTCCATTGGTTAAGATCACTACCCCATCGCCATTCTTTGTATTTCCAATAATAAAACTGGAGAAACCCTCATTCCAGCCACCATGGTTAAAATACTGAGTTTCATTTCTTTTCTCAAGGAAAATACCGAGCCCTTCAAAAGGCTCCAAAAATGGATTGACCATTTGTTTAGCCATGTTTTGAGAGATCACTTTCTGGCTTTCCCCTTTTAAAGTAGCCTGCAGGTCAATGATAAATTTCGCAAGATCTGTTGCTGTTGTCCAAAGCCCTGCAGGTGCCATTTCAGGGTAAATATGTCTTTTCCCGGGAACTTCTGTGTTGTTGGGTAAATAACCTGTTGCCGCGAATTTCAATTGTTCGGCAGTCAAAGGCTGATTGTAAGTACTATTTTTCATGTCCAGCGGAGCCAGAACAAGTTCATTCATGATTTGCGGATAAGGCTTTCCTTCCAGATCTATCATCATTTGCTGCATCACGCAATAACCTCCTCCTGCGTAGCGCAAGGATCCACCTGGGACTTTATCTACCCTGATTTCCGGTGAGTTTGCCGGTTTTTCTCCATTGAGTATTTGAACAAGTGTCGGAATAGAATCTCCAGGTGTATAACCTCCAAAACCGCCCACTGTAAGTCCGCCGCTATGGCTCAACAAGTGTTTAAGATTTACCTTTTTTGTACTGGTGAACTCATTATCTGGTAGCTTCCAGGTTTTAAGGTAAAGATTTACATTCTCCTCCGGATTGATCCTCCCCTGCTCCACCAACTTCAATGCAGCATAAGCACTTACGGGCTTGCTAATTGAGGCTGCCTGAAAAAGCGTTTGGTCGGTTACAGGCTGCTTACTGGTTTTATCCATGATCCCATAGCTTTTGACATAGGAAATTTTGGAATTTTTGATTACTGCAATAGTCAATCCGGGAACCCCATAATGTTTCATTCTTGATTCCATAGTCCACACCGAATCCCCTGCAAAACGAAGTACAGGAACTAATCCTGACTCCACTTTCTTGATCATTACTTTGGTATCGTTGCCAGATTGAGCAAACAAATGCTGATTACTTAGGGAAGCGATCAGGAATAAAGGGAGTAAAAATGAAGATTTCATAAGGTTCTTTTTTTAAAAGACGTAAAAGGCAGCAAATAGTTTCAATATTTAATTAATTGATCAACAACTGCTTACCAGGAATATCAATCGTAAGTTGTTCTCCAAGCCAATTCATCGCCATGATGCCATCATAGATCAAACCTTGGATAAAGGATACCTTCACCTCATTCAACTTGACATCCGCATCTGCAAGTGCAATTTTACCTAGCTTAGTGTTGTAAAACTTATTGCCCATTTTTGGATCAAAGCTGCTTTTTCTATAACTGATGTCGGTTTTAGTGCTGTCTACCCCTAAGGCATTCATAAATTTCGAATTGAATCGATAGACATTGGCCCCCGCCCCACTGTCGAAACCAACCTGCAGGGTTAACGTATCATTTACCCGCACATTAGCGAAAATATCCAATGCTTTCCCGCGATCATCTGCGAGCTGTAATGCTGTGCTTTTGCCCGATTTTGCCAAACGTTTTAAGGAGCTTGCAGATTCAAATACGAGTGATTTTGTTTTATAGTTGATCGTCAATGGAGTATTTCTGAACGGCAGTAAGGAGATCAAGCCATCTAAAGGAAAATCAAGGTCCAGTACAGAAAACAATTGATTCGAATAATCAAGGCCTCCTATTTTCATGGATTTCACATTCCACAATTCTAAATCCATGGCCTCCCCGGTGGCTCTATGCCCGGTATATGATCCATCCAATTTATTCAAACCACTTACTTTATCTGCAAATTTCTTCGTCAGCAGGTTCAGTCCAGCGCCAGTATCAAATATAAAATTACCCTCAACTCCATTTATAGTGGCTTTGATCACCAAGTGCCCTCCAGCAGTAACCTGCATGGGTACTGTAATTGGATTATTGATTAAATTTTGGCTACGGGCGACTTCAGTTTGAATTAAACAGAAGAAGAAACTAAGGGATAAGACTAATAAAAGGAAGCCTGGACGAAGTGTTTTTGTGTGATTATTCATAATTTAATACAGATTGGATTTTAGAGTTCCTGATAAACAGGAATGTTACATCAAATTAGAATATTATCAATTTCAGTAAAAACTGAGCGCGTTCTTTTAAATTCAGTGACAAGTACCCTATCTTAGAAATTTAAACCGTGTTCATGATTAAAATTAACGAAAGATTGAGTCTCGAGCTGATCAGCGATCCGATTGCTGAACTGCTATTCCAGGCCATAGATGGTAACAGAGCGCACCTTTCCGCCTTTCTCCCCTGGGTTGACAATATGAAGGTTCCCGATGATTTCACAAACTACATCGTCGCCTCCAGACAACTTGCCGCCGCGGGAAAAGAGCTCAGCTATGCCATTGTGTTTGATCAGATTCCGGTAGGAAGAATAGGATTACACAACATAAATAGCCAGCATAGAAATGCATCCATTGGCTATTGGCTAACCAGGGCTGCCGAAGGAAATGGTTTAATCCTAAAATCCTGCAAAGAACTAATCAGCTACGGATTTCAGGAGTTGAAACTCAAAAGAATTGAAATAAAGGCCGCAATAGCAAACCATAGAAGTCTGGCAGTACCAGAAAAACTAGGTTTTACAAAAGAGGGTATATTGAGGCAAGCGGAGCTGGTTAACGAGGAGTTTCTTGATTTAGTGTTATACTCCATTCTTGAAGAAGAATGGGACAAACAGCTCAGCAGTTAAAATAGACATTCAGATAGCAGATCTTTGGTTATCTTTGCGTAATCATGAAAAATGAGATTACGTCAAATCATAAAAAAAATAGTTTCCTGTTCTTTCTTTACTTAGTAGGTCTTAGTATTATAGGTTTTTTAGCCACAGACATGTATTTACCCGCATTCGACAAAATGCGCATAGATCTGGGCACATCCAAAAGCAATATCAGTGCAACATTGAGTTTATTCTTAGCAGGATATGGCATCGCACAACTGTTATGGGGTCCAATATCCGACAAGTTCGGCAAGCCGAAAACAGTGCTGATGGGCTTAAGCATCTTCACCATTGCTTCCCTAGGGATATATTTCACACACCATGTTGGCATTTTATTAAGCCTCAGATTAATACAGGCAATCGGTGTTTGTGCTGCTGCTGTAAGTTGGCAGGCTTTGGTGATCGAGCGATATCCAAAAGAAGAAACCAATAAGATATTTGCTTCTATTATGCCTTTGGTAGCATTATCACCTGCCCTGGCCCCACTAATGGGTGCTTTCCTGCTCAATTACTTCGGTTGGAGGTCTATATTTATCGCACTCGCCATTATTGCGGCGCTGCTTATCTTGTATACCTTAACCATAAAAGAAGAGAAAAATGGCCAAACTGAAACTGCAAAACCAGAGGATTCAGCCTTAGATAAATCTTATTTATCGCTCCTAAAGTCAAAAAAATTCATCGGAAATGTATTGCTCTATGCCCTGTGTTCTGCTGCTTTTTTCGCCTGGCTTACCGGTTCTCCATTCTTTTTGAAAGAATTGGGCTACAACGAAAGTCAGATCGGACTGAGCTTTTTCCCACAAACCATTGCCTTTTTAATCGGTGGATATGGCTATAGAAGTCTGACCAGTAGAATAGAAGGAAAGAAATTGCTCCCTTATTTACTGATCATTTACTCGATCAGTTGCCTGGCACTTTATTTAATTACCATCAGCATCACTCCTACATTAACCCTATTATTAATCCCATTTTGTTTAATGGCTTTGGCAAATGGTGCCTGTTACCCTATCGTTGTAGCGGAAGCGTTAAAATCAGCTACACATAACGTAGGAAAAGCAGCGGCGATGCAAAACACCATTCAGTTGGGCATCTGTTTTATTGCCAGTGGAGTGGTTTCCCTGTTTTCAAAAGATGCCTTGTTAACCACCACCATTGTGATGACCTGCACCATACCATTCGTATACATTGGCTATAAACTCAGCATAAATAAAACACAATACAAAAATTAGTTTTTGCGGCTATAATGATAATCAATCACGCGACCAGCCCCCAGTAGCTGGTTGTTTTTTACCCGGGTTTTGGTGCCAGCAGGCAGCACCACCAACACCGCCGATGCTAAGGCAGGAATCGTAAATTCAATTGGAGCCCTCACATTCCTGGCGATAAACCTTTGCGTCAGCAGGTTATAAACATCTACTTGATCAAGTGGCTCAAAGCGAACCGTTTTGTCCTCCTGATGCGGATTATAATACAACCAGGAAGGGAAACTTTTAGCCCCATAAAAATCTGTGGCATTCAGGTCCAGCTGTAAAACGCCCTCCACATTGGTTTTTTGGACAATACTTCCAAAGATTCCCACATGGCCACTTCCATAAACACTAAACTGGGAGACTTCCGGATTTTTACCCGGCACCCATTTCGGCCCATCCCCTTGTGCAACTGGTGCTTTCAGATCCAAATACCGATCTTCAAAAGTAGAGGCTTTTGCCATTCCTTCATAAGCAATGACACCTTTAGTTACCGCAGCGAGTTCTGCTAAAGTCTGATGGGCTGCCGGCATATATTGAGGGTAAAATAACCTGGAGGCATTTACCGCATTTAACATCCATTTTCCGATGGCCGTAGCATAAGCAGGTTGATACTTCACTAAAGGTACTAAGGGCCATGCTGCATCAAAAGTATTCATGAGAAAACTGTAGCCCCCATGGTCCACCGTGCTTCCTACTGTGCCTGAAATGTCGATTCCATTCCAATTTCCGACAAGAAAGCCCCAACCTTCCCTACAGACTGCAGTACCGGAAAAAGTCCAGTCCAGCATTTTAGCCAGGTCAAAATTTGTCCCTGATTCTGCATTCATTCTCGCCGCTAAGTAGGCCCCAAAAGGCATTAACAACTCGTAAGTGGGGTTTATTTTCTCTGCATCCAATGCCTTCATCGCGCTGATTGCGCCCTGTAAATAACGCGGATCACCAAACTTTTTATAGGCTGCATATAAAACATAGGCATGCCCGGCAGCAGCATCCGGTTGCACACAAATGGTATTCGTTTTAGGAAGCATTGCAGCGTAATCAAAATAAGAATAGTGGTAATTGCCATTCAATATGGAATCCGCTTTGAAGAACTTCTCCGCAATCTGTTTCGCCATTTGATCAAAATCCGGTTCTGATGGATACTTTTCATAGATGGCATAAAAGAGCACATTCGGATAAACATCGTACCACCAATCGCGCCCATAACCACCACCCAATAAGGCCACTTCCGGAGCGGTATTGTTCATCATGATGTTCCAGCCCGTATCCCTGTTAAAGTAGTTCTTCAGCATGGATACATAGTTCATCCCCTGTTGGTTTCCCTTATTTATCCCTACCAGCGAGGCTCCTAAAACAGCGCCCATATTTGCAAGTGCTTCATGAAACATTCCTTTATTGTGGTTTGGCCCTTGCCGGACATCCCCAATCGCGGTATACATGCCCATCACCGGTTGATCGAAGTTTTTACGTGTGCTATCCATCCACACCAATGGCCAGTATTGCCCGCTTGCCTTAAAATCATAAACGGTACTATCGAAACGAAGCGCCATCTCCCTCCAGTCAATAATATTTAAAGGTTGAGGTAGGTTGGCCATCTCCGCTACACGCGAAATCTGAACCTGTTTAACCTGGGCCTGACTACTGAGGTTCATCAAAGTGCTATTGACGACAATAATAAGGCAGCTTAATTTCAGCAGGTATTTCATAAGCGTTTTTCTGATAAATATTTGGCAATCAAAGAGTCCAGAAGATACACAAATTCAAGATGCCAAGCGAATGGCCTCCAAACAAATTCACCGTATTGCTGTTTACTAAAAATCTAATCCCTAAAAACGCTTTATGAAAACAATTTACACCTTTGGAATTTCATTCTTTACCCTTGCTTTATTTAGTTGTACCCCTCAAAAAGCAAGTACCGCTACTGAAAAACAGGACACCGCAAAAATGGCTACAACCGATACCACCACGGAGAAGAAAATGATTGGTGGTGATAAAGACGAGCATGGCTGTTTAATCGCGGCAGGCTATAGCTGGTCGGTATTGAAACAGGATTGTATCCGTCCTTTTGAATTAAAAACCAAATTGAAAGACTTACAGAACAGTAATTATGCCGGTTACCTGTTGTTTTCTTCGGATAACAAACAGGCGGAGGTCTTTGCGGTTGAGTTTAAACCATCGATTGTGCTGGATGCGGAAGGTGCAGAAAGCTACATTGCTAAGGACAACAAATACAAAATGACCAAAAACGGTCAGAAACAATGGGTTATTTCCAAAACGGAAGCTGGAAAAACGGCTATAATCTTACAACAAGAGTAAGAGAAAACACCTTTCAGATTAAATTAAATCTACATATATGATTATAAACGAACTTTTTGACTTGACGGGGAGAGTTGCCATTGTAACCGGCGGTGGTAATGGAATTGGAAAAGCCTGCTGCGAAACGCTTGCGGAAGCTGGAGCGGCAATTGCCGTTGCAGATCTTAAACTTAAAGATGCAGAAGCAGTGGTTGCAGAAATCATTAGTAATGGCGGGAAAGCAATTGCAGTGGAATGCAATGTGATGAATGATGAAGATCTGGTCAAACTGGTGGAAACCTGTCGCCAGGAATTAGGCGGCGTACATATCCTGGTCAATAATGCCGGCGGTGGTGGTGGTGGCCGCGAAAATCCCTTTAAAATTACGGTGGATGACTTTGCACGGGTTTTTAAACTCAATGTTTTCAGTGCCTGGAGACTTTCACAACTCTGTGTTCCTTTAATGAAAGCGGATGGTTATGGAAGTATCATTAACATCACCTCCATGAGCAGCGTCAATAAAAGTCCAAATATGAGTGCTTATGCATCTTCTAAAGCGGCAATGAACCATATGACGGCAAACCTGGCCATGGATTTCGGACCGGAAGTACGCGTCAATGCCGTTGGGCCGGGCGCTACAAAAACTGCGGCATTGGCATCCGTACTCACACCAGAAATAGAGGAAAAAATGTTGTCACATACTCCAATAAAGCGATTGGGTAACCCATCAGATATTTCAGGAGCGGTCTTGTATTTCGCTGCACCAATTTCAGAATGGGTTAGCGGACAGATCCTGTTCGTTAATGGCGGTGGGGTACAAACCCTTGATTAAAGCAAAACAGGTATCATTTACTGCTTTTCAGCTCAATAAATGATACCTGTGCTTAGGTTTATTGTTTGATGGCTTTCTTAATTTAACAACTTCGCCAGTACTTTATCCAGCTTTGCTTTATCTTTTGAATAGCGCTCCAAATTAAAAAGTTTTACTTCTTTAAATTCTATCGGGTGACTTTCGCTCTGTAAAGAGATATAACCACCGGTTAAAGCTTTGCCATCTTGTTTGATTTTTGGGTCGTAGTTGGAAACATTACCACCACCAATTTGAGGTTTTGAATATTCCAATACCACTTCTTTATCAATGATGTGTTTAATCACAGAATCTCCTAACACTAAGAATTCAGCAGTCACCCATTGATCACCAGCATAAGTTTTCGACTTAGAATCCAGACAATGAGGCGTAAACAGCTTTCCATCATACACGATTTGTGTACCAGGAGTACAGACATTACTGGTATGACGAATATGCTCTCCATCACCCCCTAAGATCTGTCCTTCCACGGAAATCGGGAAATCCTGGTTCTTCAGCATCGTTTCTGGTGCCTGACAGTGCAACATGGCACCACTATTTCGTATCGCCCATCCTTCTCCTCCTTTTGCCTGATCGCCAACAAAGCGATAAGTTACTTTTAAGAGGTAATAAGAAAAAGGCTTCTTGTAAAAGATATGACCATACTGCTGATCAAAATTTTCATATCCATCATAATTTACCTTGATCAGGCCACCTTCCACACGAAACGTGTTGGCATAATTATCATTATAGTCGTGCTTGGCGATTTTAATGTTCCAGTCTTTCAAGTCTTTTCCGTTAAAAAGATTGATCCAGCCATTTTGGGCAGATGCCTGGTTAATAGATAGAAAAGTCAAGGATGCAAAAAGTAATAAGTTGATTTTTAGTTTCATAATTTCATTAATGGTTCGGTTTTAAAAATAGGCATTAAAAACAAACCAGACAATAACTATCCTAGCCATTAGCTAAAGAAATTAACCCTCATTAAAAGAATGATTATGGCTTAGATCGAATCAGGTACAAGGCCGCTGCCCATAAGTATTTGAAAAAATAGCAGGATCCTAAAACATTATGATGTGCTAATCAGTTATACCAAAATAACAACAGAAAAACCTAATTTAAACTAAAGATCATGAATGATAAACTCTCTGCTCATGCAACTGTAACCCGCCATTTTTCGGTAACTGCTGAAGATGTTTTTGATGCCTGGTTGAACACCTCAATGATTGGAAGATTTATGTTCGGTCCCGATGTCAGGGATGAAAAGATTGTGAGTCTAACGTCAGATCCTAAAGTTGGAGGAGCCTTTTCATTTATCGTCCTGAGAAATTCGGAAGAAATTGACCATGTAGGTGAATATCTGGAGATTAACCGCCCCCTTCGCCTTGCATTCACCTGGGCTGTAGGCAAAGATTCCGCTGATCATTCAGAAATAGAGGTTGATATTGTGCCTAGTGCTACAGGTGCTGAGCTAACGTTAGTGCAAAAAATGCCCGAAAATTGGGAACATTTCGTTGGAAGCGCAGAAGAGTCCTGGACAAAAATGTTAGATGCATTGGATAAAATCCTTTAAATCGACAGCTTGGCTTTCCTTGCTTTTCTTAAGTTTATCTTTTTTAAGAAAGCCAGGTAATAATAAAAGAACAGCAATGCAGGAATACTTGCAAGCTGTTTTTTTATTTCAAATCCATCCTTAATAAAATAAAACACCAGCGCTGTGAACAAATTTAAAACCACAAAAAGTAGCAGACACTTCTGCATAGTAGCGATATAACTTATCTTTTTCATTTATTTCAGGTTACAATATTCAGGTCTATCCAACTGTAAATGAATACAATCGATTAAGTAAATATACAAAAATTCTATCTTCAAAAAGTATAGTCAAGACAATTCAAGAAACAGCTTGAATACCAATTGTCAGAAAACAGACCATATTAGATGGAAACCCGCTTGAAGATGTAAAAAAATCATTGCTGGATACACCATCTACGTCTTTACTTGATGATTTCCGTTGGAGAAAGCAGAGCTCGCCCCAGAAAAAAAAATTGAATCCCGTAAAATCAATCATTATGGCCTCAAAAATGCAATAAATGAACTGATGGTAGCTTCAAAACAGTTCTTATTAAATTAATTTTTTTATCAAAAAACAGTACTTAAACCATCATTTAAGCAGAAAAACCACAATTATTAAATTTTTTATCAAAAAAACTTAGAATTCTTTTAAACAATCCTTATTTTACACTTGTTATTGATTTCCGATGAGCAGCTTGTTTTTTGGAACAATAACACTTATCTTTAATTATTAAATAAAATACAATGCCAGAAGGAACAGTAAAATTTTTTAACGAGTCAAAAGGATTTGGCTTTATCGTACCAGAAAACGGAGATGCAGAAATCTTTGTACATGTAACTGGATTAGCAGGACCTGTAAGGGAAAATGACAAAGTTACTTATGAAGTTGAAAACGGCAAAAAAGGCCTAAATGCAACAAATGTTAAAGCCATCTAATTTATAGATGATTTATCTAAAGCATCTCCAAAAGAGATGCTTTTTTTGTTTCTATCCTTTTCTGAAAGGGTTGAGTATAAAAGAAAAGCGGCAGTATTTCAAAATGAAAACACCTGCCGCAAAACACTTATTAAATAGAATTACTTTACTTAGAATTCCTCGAGGCCGTTTCTATTTTCAACACCCAGGCATATTTGCAGGGCAATGTTTCCGGCAATTTCACCAGGATCTTCCCATTATTATTAGTCCATGTTAATGGCTTATTTACGCCCAACATATAAATCTTTGAGCCTGCTTTAGGCTGAACTGAAGCAATAGACAGCTCATTATTATCCTGTTTATTAAAGATTGCATAGGTCGTTTTCCCATCCTTACTTTGCGTAAAACGTAGGTTATCCCCCTCTTTATAATTCTCCAGGCTATTTGTGGCATAAATGGCCTGTTTATTCACTTTCAACCAGGCACCCATTTCAGCCAGGCGTTCTACACTTGGCGCTGGAATTTCACCTTCCGCTGTTGGACCAACATTTAACAGGTAATTCCCACCTTTTGCAGCCACATCTACCAGGTTGTTGATCAACATTTCTGCTGATTTCCAATTCTGGTCGTTCTTTACAAAACCCCAGTTGTTGTTGATGGTCATGCAACTTTCCCAATAATCCTGAGAATTGGTCTTTAAAATCTCCTGTTCCGGGGTACCGAAATCACCTGCTGCATTTTCATACTTATTCATGCCCTCCATACCACCACGAGCCTTACTGATTCGGTTATTGATCACTAAAGATGGCTTAAGACCGCGTAAATAATTGTACAAGTCTTTTCCCTGAGCTTCTGTCCATTCCGAAATCCATTCTCCATCAAACCACAAAATGTCTGGATTGTATTTTTTGATCAATTCGGCCAATTGAGGTTTTAAATATTCCTCTCTATATTTAGCAAAATCAGGTTTTTCTGCAGGTTTTTGCTTTGGGTTGGCATTTGGCTGATGCCAGTCCATAATCGAATGGTACAAACCAAATTTGATTCCTTCCGCCTTACAGGCATCTGCTAACTCCTTGATGATGTCTCTCTTAAAGGGTGTCGCATCCATAACATCATATTTCGTCACTTTGCTATCCCACATACTGAAACCATCATGATGTTTGGAAGTGAACACGATATACTTCGCTCCTGCAGCTTTAGCAATACTTACCCATTTTTTAGCATCAAATTTTTGAGGATTAAATTGCGCGGCATATTTTTCATACTCCGCAGTCGGAATCTTATGCGTTTCCATAATCCATTCTGCGCCGCCATCCTTTCCGTTGTAAGTTCCAGCAGGAATCGCATATAAGCCCCAATGAATAAACATTCCGAAAGTATCGTCATGCCACCACTGCATGCGCTGTGTTTTGGCAGATTTCGATTCTTCTAAGTAATTCTTTTGTGCAAAAACCGGACTGGATAACATTAATCCGGCGATCAGCAGATAGCTCTTTTTCATACTTGTGTGATTTGGTTATCACAAAGAAAGCAATAATGGGCATTCACAATTCTGTGATAATGCCATATGATTAAACGATTTTAGCTTTCTGTTACACAAGAGCTTAACTAAAAATAGTTAAAAACAGAAAACCATTAGCCTCCGTACTTAAGCAACTTCCGCCAGCTCTTTAAGCATATTTTCTGCCTCCAGCACCGACTTCGTATAATTATTCGAGACCCAAACCGCATAATAATAGAAAAAAGGAAAGCTTATCGCATAAACGAGCCAAATATTGCTGACCTTGAAGAAATCATGCCCAGCAATCAGCTTGCCCATCACAGGGAGTAAACTGACCAAAAGAATGGCTCCAGCATAAAAACTGGCCTTCTGAACCATAAGAAACTGAACTTTTCCTTTCGAATACGCCTTCAAAGTCTGCTGGTAATTATTCTCGGAGATGTTGATCCTGCTCATCCTGCAAAGTGCTTTGATAGAAAAAACAGGCAATAAAATAAGGATTAAAGCAGAAACAAGGCCACAGACCTGCAAGTACCAGGTGTCTAACTTATAAAAATTGACTGCCATAAATAACAAGCCCAGCAGACAAACTAAAGCACCGATCACTTCATAAACCATCAGCTTATTAACTTTACGCCTATAGTTTTGATTTGTCATTTTAAGGATTAAAGAATCCGTGATTTTACTTTGTTTTTCAATTTTACTGGACATTTCTTCCCAAAGGGATTTCATTTCTTCTAGTTCCATAACCGAGGTTTTATTTGATTTGAGCAATGATTTTTTGTTTAATCCGACTGAGACGCGTAGCAACATTAGTAGTACTGAAGCCCGTTATTGCGGAGATTTCCTGATGCGTTTTGCCTTCCAGATAAAGCAGTACAATTGCTTTATCAATGCTATTCAGTTTTCTGATCTGTGCATATAAAAGAGCAAATTGTTCTTCTTTCAGTGTATCACTGGTATCTGGTTGATTCAAGACCTGCTCATCAATAGACACCTGACTCCCCTTTCTCTGCTCCTTTTTCAAATGAACAATTGCCGTATTTAATGCGATACGATACATCCAGGTGGTCAATTTTGATTCATTTCTAAAAGAAGCAAATGATTTCCATAGCTGATAGATGATCTCCTGATACAAATCCTGTTCCTCCGCTTTGCCATCAGTATACACTTTCACCACCTTATAAATAAGCGCCTGGTTATCTTTAATAATTTCTACAAACTCCTTTTTATTTTCCATAGAAAAATGAACTACAAGCTATTAGTATAGGAAGCCTGCTAAAAATCACAAAATCAAAGCTAATTTTTCAAGGTCGGCATAACGACCTTGAAAAATAGCACACAGAAAACAGCTTTTAAGAGGTAATGAAGTTCCAGAAGCTGATTTTTCTTCTGGTTACAAAGCCCAGCTTTTCATAAAGCTTTATTGCGCCAACATTGATTTCGGCGACATGCAGATAAGGAGTTTTACCTTCCAGAAATACCTGATTGGAAGTATGGGCAACCAATTGCCTGGCGTATCCTTTGCCAGTATGATCTGGATGCGTTATTACCGCACTCACTTCGGTATAATCGTTCATTTTCATACGCTCTCCCGTAACCGCAACCAGTTCCTTTTCCTTGTAAATCCCGTAGTAATTACCCAATTCGGGTGTATTGTTCTTGAAATAGCCTGGTTGCACCAGATTCACAAGTCTGAGTAAATCTGCTTTATGCTCGGCCTTCAAAGGAATAATATCCTCGCTGATCTCCATATTAATCGGAGTATCCAGCACCATTTGAAGGCAAATGAGTTCTTTGTTTAAAGTTAATGAAGGATGATAATTGGGTTGTTTACCAACCACATAAAAGCTACTGGCTAAATTTGAATACTCCTCCAGGGGTTTTGCTGTGGAATCCAGTGTGATAAAACCTCCAAATGGGCAATAGTCTGGGTGATAAAACTTGACATCACCATAGTTGACTGAGAATTTTTCATGGCTTTCGGTTAGTGAAAACCAAACCGGGTTATCTAATTTGTTTTCGTTTGTGATCATAGGATTTAAACAGATAAATATAGGATTCACAAGGCAACAAATAAAGTAAAATACCCTTGACAATCCGCTTTTAACCGGAACATCAAGGGGTGTATGTTATGCCATCAAAGAAATGACTAATCGTACTTCAATCCTGGGTAACCTAACAACCTTCTCCATAGTGCCAATTGGCCAATGATACTCGCTTCCCGATAAATCGAAAAACTAATCATCTCATAATAAGTCATTTTCATAAAACCCATATCGATTTCACTGTCCAGCTTTTCATCTTCGATATTTATTAAAGCCTTTCGGGCAATCGGGCTAATCATCTCCCAATCTTTCAAATATTCTTCTTTAGTTGGATATTTCACTCCTTCCTGGATCCCTTTGTGCTCACTAAACAACTCAAAACCTGTCTGTTTAAGTCCAGGGTTAGTCTCCGCAGTCATCCAAAAACGCTGCCCTACTAAAGAACCTGTCAGCCAAGCCATATGGTTCGCCTGTGTATTTAAACGGTTGTACATATCTTCTTCTGAAACACCTACAAGCGCCTTCGCAAAAAAACCAGTATGAAGGTCAAACAACGACAATAACCCTTGCATTCTGACACTAACTGTATTTACTTCCATAACATTATGATTTTATGGTCCAACTAATTATGGTTACCTGCTATTAAAGTTAAGTAGATTCTGCTGAAATAAAGGGGAGTAAAACGTCAATAAAAAGGGGCAATTGCGCCAGAATCAGAAACTTAATGAGAAAAAAAATGTTATGCCTTCATAAACCAGCGATCATGCTTAAAAATTACCAGCCAAATTTTAAATTTATCATCAATAAGCCGGTCTTTTACAGCTCGATATTTTTGATCGTATTTAGCCTTGTACTCTGCCTGCTCTTTCAAGAATCCCTGGATGCCTGGTTTAACAGCACCAAGCTTTTGATCACCGCGAACCTCGGCTGGTTCTTAATCCTGACCGTCAACTTCATCCTCGGTTTCTGTCTATATTTAGCTTTTGGGAAGTTTGGCAGGATTCGTCTTGGCGGAGAAGATGCAACGCCGGAATTCAGCAATATATCCTGGTTTGCCATGTTATTCAGTGCGGGAATGGGGATAGGAATTATGTTTTTCAGTATTGCTGAACCTGTTTCTCATTTCGCACAGCCCCCTCGCCCTGCGGGTTCGGCTCCGGAGCTCGCCATTCAGGCGATGGAATTTACCGCCCTACACTGGGGATTACATGCCTGGGCGATTTATGCAGTAGTAGGATTAGCACTCGCCTTCTTCTCTTTTAATAAAAAACTTCCGCTCAGCTTCCGTTCGTTATTTTATCCATTTTTGGGGGAACGCATTCATGGCTGGTGGGGGCATTCAATAGACATCCTTTCTGTAATCGCCACATTGTTTGGCCTTTCCACTTCCCTCGGACTGGGGGTACAACAAATGAACGCCGGCTTAAACTTCCTATTTGGCTGGGGAATGTCTACCACACTACAATCCTTTATCATCGTCATTGTAACTTCCATAGCCACCATATCCGTTGTTTCGGGCTTAGATAAAGGTGTTAAATTACTGAGCCAAGGAAATATGATCATGGCTTTCGCCTTAATGCTGCTCGTGTTTGCATTTGGACCATCCATCTACCTGTTAAAAAGCTTCATTCAGAACACCGGGTCTTACCTGGCCGATTTCATAGAAATCAGCACCTGGAACGACAGTTACCGGCAATCAGGCTGGCAAAACTCCTGGACCGTATTTTACTGGGCATGGTGGATTGCCTGGTCGCCTTTTGTGGGCAGCTTTATTGCGAAAATCTCGAAAGGAAGAACCGTCAAAGAGTTTATCCTTGGCGTATTGATTGCCCCGGCCATCATCACCCTATTGTGGATGACTGTTTTTGGCGGCACTGCCCTTCATTTTATTCTGGAAGGAGACCATACCTTGATTGATGCAGTGAATACCGACATCTCCACAGCGCTGTTTGTCTTCCTGCAAAAAATCCCTTTTACACCCATCTTATCCGGCCTTGCGGTATTACTTGTGGCATTTTTCTTTATCACTTCTTCTGATTCAGGATCCTTAGTAATCGACAATATTACTTCAGGTAACGCCTCCTATACCCCACCATTACAGCGTGTTTTCTGGGCATTCACACAGGCCATCGTGGCCATCGTCTTACTTTGGGGTGGCGGATTGGAAGCCTTACAAACTGCCGTGATCATTGCCGGGCTCCCTTTTGCAGTCATCATTTTACTCATGTGCTACAGCCTGAAAAAAGGACTCCAGGAAGAACTGAACAAGCATAAAAAGAAACTCCGTTCTAAACAGGAGAAAAGCTATAGAGACACCATTTCAGACCTAATGTCTGAGCAAAAATAACAAGAAGATATGGCATCAACCCCAAACATAAAAGTACTTGCAGGTCTTGATCTTTCTGAAATGGATCAGCCACTGATCAAATACCTTAAGCTACTTTCAGAACTATTACCCCTCAACAAGGTGACTTTCTTTCATAACATCAAGCAATCGGAGCTTCCTGAATCATTCAAAAGCCCTGAGCAACTAAATACCATCGCCAACACGATTAAAAAGAAGCTAGAGGCCACTATTCCTGCACTCCTGGGCGATCAGCTCCCTTATGACATAGAAGTCAGCTTTGAGGATTATACGGAACTGTCTTTCAGTAAAATGGCCAAAAAGAAACAAATTAACCTGGCCGTACTGGGCAACAAGCAAAACCTGGAAGGCAATGGTGGATTGGCTCATAAGTTAATCCGGATGCTTCCTTTTGAGACCTTACTCGTACCTGAAACCTACAATCCGGCGCCTAAAAAGATCATCGAGGCCATAGATTTCTCCAAATACACGCCTACGGTGATGCAATGGGGTAAACTCATTAAAAACCACCATCAACAAGCAGACTTGACATTTGAGCCTATAAACATCTCCAAATTGTCCTGGAAGTTCTTCCCTGGCCTTTCCAATGCCGAGATCAGAAAGAATACTCAGGAAGATATTAAGATGAAATCAGAAAAGTGGGCCAAGCTTTACCCCAACGCCAACCCTTTAAAAGTCGTTCCTGCGGAAGACAAGAATATTGCTTCTGCATTGATTCAGTATGTAAAAAAGGAAAAGGCCGACCTATTGATCATGGGTGTTCAAGGAGTTACCTCAGTCACCACACTATTTATGGGCAGTGTAGCAAATGAGGTGCTCTACCTGGAGAGCAATGCCTGTTTACTCTTTGTAAAACACAAAATTGAATCCTAATCAACGCTATATCCCCATAAAAAAAGGTATACAGTTATGATGGACACCTTTCTGTGTCTTAGAGTTTTGATTCATAAGCTGGCGACTTGTCCATTGAATACATATGATGGAGCGGTAAAACCACCGGGTCATTTTTTGAAAGCCCATTTTTACTAAGAATGGGCATCAGTATCTCCCCAAATTTCTTAAAATGATCTTCAGATTCCCAAATGTCCACAACCAACCAGCCGCTGACTGTAGGTGCTCCTGCATGATGTATCAAACCGTTTGGTCTGGACTGGCCAGCTGCCTGCAGGTCTTTCCAAACCTGTTCATACTGCTCTGCCGATACACCTGGCATATCGAATTAAACCATTATCTTTTCCATATTCTTAGATTTAAATCAGCTATAACAATTCGCATAATTTTTAGTTTCAGTTCGCTTCAACCAACAAGAGTTCATTAATCTCTCTAGCCAGGCTTCTGTCTTTTTCAGTGACCACACCTCCGGCATCATGCGTACTGAGCCAGATCTCTACCTTATTCCATTCATTTGTCCATTTTGGATGATGATTGTGTTGCTCCGCTAGAAAGGCTACCCGAACCATAAAAGCAAATGCTTCCTGGAAATCTTTAAATATCAATACCTTATACAGTTTTTTATCTACCTCTTCCCATTGTTTCTGAACTACGTTATCCATTGTCATCAATATAGAATAGCCACTTCATTGTAACTACATGATCAAAAACAGTTGAGAATTGATAACTGTTTGAGGGAAAGATCCATCATCTGGAATTGGATCTCATTTTATGCAGATCATAAGCCACAGCCCACATAAAATAGCGCCTGATCACTGTAGAGATTTGTTGTGTGATTAAACTCCCTGCTATACTTCGATAAAACCCTACATTCTGGTTCAATAAATCCGTACCTGCAAATGAAACCTTCAATGCATTTTCCTTCAAAAACACTTTGCTAATCGCCGCATTCAGCATCAATCTGGAAAAACGCTGGTTGAAAGCTGCTGTTTTCCCAAGATACTGATAAGCTCCTGTTGCTGTCAGCTGAAATTTCAAAGGCAGGTCAACCCTGAAATCACCGTCCAGCAGAAAACCGCTTCCATTATTGGGATATTTTGCTTGCAAAGAACTACCGCTAACCGTATAAGTGGGTCCGAAACTCAGGTTAAATTCATAGACATTAAGGATCAATTTTGAAAACCTCATTTGCAATTTGTAGGTATAATCATGGAGTCTATTAAGCGAATCATTTGATATGTTATAACCCGTATTGCCATTTACATTGAAATTGATTCCTGCACTGAGGTCTAGCTTTTTAAGCTTACGGTCGAAAAACAAGGAAAGGTTTAGACTCTTGCTTTGCTGATCAAAAAGGTTCCTGAATTGCGTAAATATTTTTCCCAGTGTATCCACCTGCATCTTGTTGACAATTGGACTGGATACCCTTCCATAATTCACAAATACGCCTATTAACTGCCCGTTGCTTTCGTTGTAGGACTGATATCCGACAAAAAACCTGTTGCTAAAAGAAGGTTTCAGGAACGGATTCCCTTGCGTAATATGAAGCGGATCGTCGTTGATCAGAACCGGTTGCAACTTCGCAATAGGCGGCGCAATTGCAATCCCCTCGTAGTTGAAACGAATATTGGATTGCGGAGAGAGGCTATATTGAAAGTTCAATTGCCGATTCCAGAGCAAAAATTGTTGATCGGTTGGTTTATTAGAAAAATAATCCAACTGCTTTAACCCGACTGCAGTCAGTTTTGACCCAAAATTAAGCAGGGTTTTATTTTTGGCCAGGTTAAAATTAAGACCTGCCTCCTGGGCAAACTCTTTCAGCTCAAAATCATTGCTATACAAGGGATCTGGAGTTTCAAATTGCAGTTCCTTCCTACGATCAAATGAAAACCTACTGATGCTGTTCTTACTGAACCCTAGCCCATAGTTAACCAGCAGTAGCATTGACGTTGATAGCGGTTCTGAATAAGCAACATTTGTGTGCAGGCTCTTACTGGAAACTGCACTGGTTTTATCTTGATCAATCAACTCATGACGGTTGGCTACACCGGCTGAAGCTATTCTGGTGTCGGAGTTGAGTTGCCCTTCCATCTGGCGCTGCACTAAAGCGCTCTTTAGCCCCAGGCTAACAGTCCGCCCCTTCTTCTCTAACTTCCTCAAATACAAAATTGACGACATAATTTCCTGTAAACTTGACTTTTCTATCGAATACCTTAAGTTTTCCTGCTCAACAATCAATCCTTGAGCAGGCCCAATTACAGCCACAGTGGAAAGCGCTTCCGTACTGGCATGGATGTTTTTAAGCCCAGCATTGATTACGATTTTCAAGCTGGCAATACTGTCCAGCTTAAAATCTAACAGCCCGTCCAGCTTCTGTCGAAACACCTCATTCTCGAATACCTGATCCGTATGCGTATTGACGATTTCTGAAGGCAGACTATTTTGACTACTCATTCCTCGCTCCCCAATCGTCTTTAACGATCCAATTTTATAATTAAAATTCAGGCTGTTTTTATCTTTATTCCATTTGTCCTCGTAATGCAGTCCGGACGTTCTGGCCACAGGAAGCCCTTGTCCCTCATAACGCCCACTGCGAGACTCCAGTTCGTCGTATCCGCCCAAATCTAACTGATATCCCGGAACGGAAAGATCGACGCTTGAAGAGGCGTATTTGACCTCATCCTGCCAACTCAAGCTCGTCGTACCATTATTACCAGCTACCCCATACACCGCAATCCTTTGTTGGCCATTAAATAAATTCAACATCAACTGAGACCCGTAATAGCCGTCCGTTCCCATCCCCAGTTCTACTTTTCCAAAATACCCCTTCTTCCTATCAGCCTTGAGTGTGATATTAAGCGTCCGAGCACCCTTCCCGTCTTTCACACCGGTCAATGTGGCGAGGTCATTTTGTTTCTCAAAGACCTGCAATTTATCCACCATATCTGCCCTGATATTTTTGGTCACTAAAGTCGGATCGTCACCAAAAAACTCCATCCCATCCACCAATATTTTGGTAATCGTCTGTCCTTGCGCACTCAGCTTCCCTGCTTTATCAATCGAAATTCCAGGGAGCTGTTTTAGCAGATTTTCAACTTTATCATTGGGGTTAGATTGGAATGCCCGCGCATGATATTCTGTAGTATCTCCCTTGATGGTGATGGGCTGGACTGTGGCAAAAATCTTTACTTCTTCCAACAATTGAGCTTTCAGCAGCAGGGTAATTTTGCCAAGATCCAGGCTCGGATTTTTCAAATCCAAATCAAATTCTGAACGGTGATTTGCATAGCCCAGCGCGCTTAGCAACAAGAAAAACTTACCGGGAGTTAAGCCCTTCCATTCAAACCGACCACCCCCAGACAAGCTACCCTGGCTTTGGACAACATCTTGTTTTCTTAAAACGAAATTAACATTTAAATTCAATTAGTTAGAGTCAATAAAGCGAACTACACCTTTAACTGAATATTGAGAAAACACGGGCACAAAAGCCCCTATTGACAATGAAATTGTCATCAAAATCTTGAACAACATGAGTGATTATTTTAGGAGTTTATCGGCTTTCCGGTGATTCAAAAACCATTTTTTCCAGCGCTGATCTGTACATCATTCCAACAGGAACAGGCCTATCCACTAACCATACATTCCGTTTATCCAGCTTCGTAATTCTGGAGCTGGAAACCAGGAAAGACCGGTGGACCCGAACAAAAGAATGCGCCGACAATAAGCCCTCTGCCTCTACCATTGTTAAGCGCGACCGCAGCAATCCATCTGTTAAAACAAACTGCACATAATTGCCAATACTCTCCACATATAGCAAATCATCCAGTTCAATTTTAACCAGCTCATATCCGCTTTTGATGAAAATTGCGCTTGCTCCTTTTTTGTCTAAATCCTGCCCGACCGCCGTTCCAGGAAGACGCAGTTGCTGCTGTTCGAAAGCCTTGTTACAGGCCTTCAAAAACCTGGGAAAAGAGAATGGTTTCAAAAGATAATCTATGGCATCCAGTTCAAAACTCTGAACGGCATGTTCTGAATAGGCCGTCGTGAAGATCACCATGGGTGGATTTGGAAGCGCCTTCAAAAACTCAATCCCAGACAAACCAGGCATCTTGATGTCTAGAAAGATCAAGTCCACCGCCTCCTGTTGCAGGTACACCATGGCCTCTTTAGTCCTGGTAAAACAAGCATCAAGTGTTATACAGGCCACTTCCGAAGCCAGATTCTTAATCACTTCCAGGGCAATCGGCTCATCATCAATCGCTATCGCCTTTAAAACAGCTGTGGTTCTAGTGCTCATCATATGCTTTGAGGATTAATTTGGAAATAGAATAGTGAGTTCAGCGAGGTATTCATCCTCAACAGTATGGCAATTCAACTGATATCTGCCCTCGTAGAACAGCATTAGACGCTCTCTAACGTTATTCAACCCTATCCCTGATGATTTTCTTTCCGGATCAATATAAATCGCTTTAGGAACGCCATTACGCACTTTAAAATGGATGCAATCCGCTGTACAGGTCAGCTCCAGTACAATCCAGGATTTTTCATCGGCAGCTATGCCATGCTTAAAAGCGTTCTCCACAAAAGGGATCAACAGCATGGGCACAATCAAATGATCACAATACGCCACTTCCAGGTTAGTTTCCAGCCTGATCTGGTCGGAAGGCAGGATCCGCAGCTTTTGCAAGGCGATGTAGTTTTCCAGGTAAGCAAGCTCATCCTTCATTGGAATAAAATCTTGCTGATTATCCTCCAACATAAAGCGCATCATATCTCCCAACATCTGGATGCCATTCGCGGTTCTTTTGGAACCATCTATCAATGCGATCCCATACAAAGTGTTCAGTGCATTAAACAAGAAGTGTGGGTTGATCTGCGCACGTAAAAATTGTAAGTCTGCTTTGGAACGTGTCAACTCCATCGCTGCTTGCTTCAACTCCAACAGCCGATCTTTTTGCTGACGATAAAGCAGCCAGGTGCAAGGCACTGTAAATACCAATTGGAATACCCAATTCTCTAACCATAAGGTCCGGAACAAATTGAAATCAGGCAAAAAAAACAATAACGGACAAGCAAAGACAAACGTAGATAAGAGTAACCTAAGAACAAAACCAATATTCAATTTATTCCCACTTAAAAAACTAGGAAACAACCAATAAACACTACTTACATAAATAAAAACAACAGAAGTAGCCACCATAAAATACACCAGATAATATAGATCATTGGCAAAGAGATTGAAAGTAGACAAGAATATAGGGATAATTAAATAGATCACTAAAAGACCCGAAATCTGGTTGACGATCAAGGTATAATAACCTTTTTTTGAGCCTGAATTCTCAATCCTATAACACAAATATTCTCTTAAAGCAGCATAAACCCCATACAAAGTCAGGATCAGTAAACCTCGCTCCCAGCCCATCCAAATTGATTTTAGGGGCTGATCGTTATACCCAAACAAGGCAAACAGCTGATATCCGCCATAATTGTAAATTGCTGGATTTGCATAATAACTGGCCACATTTACCCCGAAGGCCAGCAAAAAACTTAAGGCCAACAACTGAGCAACTAAGTAGAGATAGTCCAGATAGCCCTTCTTTTCAATCCGCTTGAAACGAGGAATAGTGAATAAATTGATCCATAAATACACCATTAAAAAAAGCAGGATCACCCCAATTCTTGGCAACAAAGTGGGCAATACAAGCGCGGCCATACGCTCCGTAATTCCCACCGACAGGGACACTTTGATGGTCGACATGGCAGCCAACAACACAAAGAACAGAATTTCATGGTTGATGAGTTTGTTTTTCATACAGGTTCAAGATCTTTTTTAGTTCAGGATCTGATACAAGGATACGAACCGGAGCTAATTGCCTACAAAATATGGGATAGACACCGGATATCTGGTACAAAAAACAGAAATCAGGTTTAAAACTTCAAAGAAAAAGCCGGACAAACACCTTTAACGGGTATTTATCCGGCCTATATCAAAACGAATACGATGTTCTAAACGATGCCTTGTGCAATCATGGCGTCTGCAACTTTCACAAAACCTGCAATGTTTGCTCCTTTACCATAATTGATGTATCCATCAGCTTCTTCCCCATACTTCATACAAGTTTTATGAATCTGAGAGATGATCACTTTCAATTTACCATCAATTTCTTCACGATCCCAGGAATAGCGCTGAGAGTTTTGAGACATTTCCAAGCCGGAAACTGCTACTCCACCTGCATTTGCAGCTTTCCCTGGTGCATATAAAATCTTAGCGCGTTCAAAAACATGAATGGCTTGCGGCGTGGTTGGCATATTAGCCCCTTCTGCCACACAAATACAACCATTACTTACCAATAATTCGGCATCGCTTTCATCCAGTTCATTCTGTGTTGCATTTGGGAAAGCAATGTCACATTTAATGCCCCAAGGCTTTTCATTCGGGAAAAACTGGCAGTTGAACGCATCAGCATACTCCTTAATTCTTCCTCTGCGCACATTTTTCAGCTCCATAATGAACTTCAGCTTCTCCGCATCAATTCCTGCAGGATCATAAACAAAACCCTCAGAATCCGACATCGTCAAGACCTTAGCACCAACCTGGATACATTTTTCTACCGTAAACTGGGCTACATTTCCAGAACCGGAGATGACCACCGTTTTACCTTTAAGCGAGTCATTTTTCACGTTTAGCATTTCTTCTACGAAATAAACTACGCCGTAACCGGTAGCTTCCTGGCGGATCAAACTACCACCCCATTCAAAGCCTTTACCGGTTAACACCCCTGTAAACTCGCCTTTAATGCGTTTATATTGACCAAATAAATAACCAATTTCTCTTGCACCCACACCGATGTCTCCGGCAGGAACATCCACATCTGCACCTACATGGCGGTATAATTCCGTCATGAAACTCTGGCAGAACTTCATGACTTCTGCATCAGACTTCCCTTTAGGGTCGAAATCTGCACCACCTTTACCACCACCCATAGGGAGGCCAGTCAGGCTATTTTTAAATACCTGTTCAAAGGCAAGGAATTTAAGGACACTTAGGGTTACCGATGGATGGAAACGCAAACCACCTTTATAAGGACCAATGGCGCTGTTCATCTGCACCCTGAAACCACGGTTTACTTCTACCTCACCTTTGTCGTTTAACCAAGGTACTCTAAAAATAACCACACGTTCAGGCTCAACGATACGCTCCAAAACCTTATTCACCTTATATTTCAGGTTTTCTTCTGTAAAAGGGATAATGGATTCTGCTACTTCATATACTGCTTGTAAAAATTCTGGTTCATGAGTATTGCGGGACGCTACTTTACTCATAAATTCATTGATCGTTTGGTTCATTTGTGTGTGTTAGGTTAAAAAATTGGCAACAAAAAGTCCGTGCACCTAAAATGCAGACCTTTGGTCTTGGAGTTCATCAGAATTTTCAGGAAAAAATAAGTTAGTTATTTGAATTATCAGGATATGAAAAACATTAATACGTTTCATTTGGCTCCGAAAACAAAAATAGCCTAATTTTCGAAAAATAAAATTAAATAATCAAAATAACACAAAGCATAATTAGGCAAAGCGTAAAATATCCATGCTTTCGAAAGAGAAATCCATAAAAGCTAATTTTTAATGGGTTAGAAACCGCTCCTAAAGAACATTAATGGCAAATGAGTATGATAAGCCAGCCTTTTTGAGACACTTTGATGAAAAAGACCTTCTATAAAACCATAAACTCTTGGGATAGTAACCACCAGTTGTGCTCCTTTCTCATCTGCAAAGGCAATAATCCCTTTCACCACATCCTCATGATCTATATAATGGTATTCCGGCTTCTGATCGTCCCACAACTCATGTAAGGCTGTCAACTGCTTCATTTCATCCGGATCAAAATCCCCTTTCCTGGGATCTACATTAAAGATTAACAGCGAGGCATTCAATGCATTTACAAAAGTTTTGATGGCATGAACCGGAGTAAAGGCCAGCACCTCTTTCAAATCGCAGGCAAAAACTACTTTTTCTATTTTTTTGAAAGTTAGTCCGGCAGGAACAACCAATAGCGGAGCCAGGCAGTTTTTCGCCAGATCGATGGTATTACTTCCTACAATAGCCCTCGCCAGCTTGCCTTTCCCTGTCATCCCGACCACCACCATACCCGCTCGCAATTGCTGAACCAACATGTTTATGGCTGGAACCAGGGTTCTATCGTCATTTCTAGCTTCTACCTTAGTTTCCGGTAAAACTTCTTTCTCCAACTCTTCTTTTAAAGCATTAATTTTCGTCGAGCTCCCTTCCGCCGACTCCGTAAATCCAGGCCCTACGGGAGCAAATCCTGTGGAAACTGGGATTAAAATAGATTCAAAAGAATGATATAAAGTGATCTTGGTGCTTTTTAATTGCTTGCTCAGTCCGGCAGCATATAGAGCCGCATTATTGGCGGATTCAGAAAAATCAGTCGGCACCAAAATATGCTTGCCGCTGTAAAACTTATACAATTGATGGTCAATAGCCCGCTCAAGCTCCTGGAAATCGGCATCAGACAAGGTTCGTTCTCCACGTTCTACAATTTCCCAATTGCCTTTTGAAGAGCGATCCAGTATAATGGGATCTTTTTCATTGGTCACCATTTCTACCTTAAATCTTCGATATTGTTCTGCGGTAGTAATGATCGCACTTAAATCCAAGCTTCCAGCTTTGAATTTAATAAAAAATGTTTCCATGTTATAACCTCCTTTTAATCATCCATCTCCTCTCCCTTTGCTAAAGCAATCGTGTATCAGAGCGTAGAAAAATCAGAATTGAAAACCAGCGGAAAATAGAAATATCTAAAATAACAACAAACATTTACCGCACAAGGTTTTAAGAACCGGAATTAATTTAACCAAATTAATGGAGCCGTTTTTCATAGCAAAAGAACCTCAAACCAGGTCTGAAAGCCAAATCGATCTCTCCAGCATAAGTATAACCTAATTTTGGAAACAGCTTCTGCGTGGCCTCGTTCTTAGAATTGGTATCAATTCGTAAAATGGGAATCTTACGATCAACTGCTACCTTTTCCGCTTGCTGCAATAAGGCTACGGCAATCCCTTTCCCCTGGTGGTTAGGACTAACAGCCAGTCGGTGTGTCACGATCGCGGTTTCCTGAAGATCCCAACCTACCTGCGCATATTCGGCGTCCTGATCCGTAGTGATCGCTGCAACTCCGGCAATTTCCCCCTCCATATCAGCCAGCCATAGCTGCTGAAGGCTAATGTCCTTTTCAAAAACAGCAGGATTCGGATAAGTATGGTCCCATTGCCAGTTTCCAGCAGCATTCATTAAGGGCACTACCGCTTTTACCAGCTCCATTATCGCGGGGATATCTTTTAAAATTGCTTGTCTAATTACCATAGGGCGGTAAATTTACTAAAAAACCTTATTCCTAGAATGATGGAGCAATGACAATCTGCCCGCAAAGAACTCAATAGTATTTCCTAATTTTGAGCATCACCATTACAAAAAACATACATGAAAGTTCAACAACATAAAAAAACCAATACCTTTTCCTTTCTAACGCTTGTTATCGGATGCTTCCTTTTCAGCATCAGCTCGGCTACTTTCGCACAAACAATTCCTGCTGTGGAATTCCAAAATCAGCTAAAAACCGACAATAAAGCGGTCTTACTTGATGTGAGGACTTCAGAAGAGTACAATTCAGGGCACCTTGAGCAGGCAAAAAACCTGAATATTTACGATCAATCTTTTAAGGAGGAGCTTTCCAAAATGGACAAGACGCAACCTGTATACGTGTATTGCAAAGGTGGCGGTAGAAGTGCAAATGCGGTAAAACAAATGCAGGAGCTTGGTTTTACCTCAGTTTACGAGCTTAAAGGAGGTATAATGGCCTGGGAACAAGGTGGCTTACCACTTAGTAATGCCGAAAAACCGAAAACAGATCGCTTTACGAGTACTGATTTTGATAAAATGTTGAAAGCAAATAAAAATGTACTGGTCGACTTCTACGCAGAATGGTGTCTCCCTTGCAAACAGATGGAACCTGTACTGGAAAAGCTAAAAAATCAGTTTAAAGGTAAGGTTTCTATTGAAAGAGTAAATGTTGATGAAGCAAAATCATTAAGTAAATCCATCAAGATTGAGGGGCTTCCTGTGGTGGCAATCTACCAGAATGGCGTTGAAATCAAACGTGTTACCGGATTCCAATCCGAAAAAGATTTACTGAAGCTTATTCAACAGCTGAAATAACCAGATTCTTAAAAGAGATTAATTGGGTTCATTTTTAAAAAAAACAACCTGATTAAGAAACATTACGGAGATTTTAGTGTTACCCAATTAATACATCTTTATCTTACTTTTAGGGTAGATAAAGGTGTTTTTACTTGAAGGTAATTACATATATGAGCATAATCTCTGGCTTCAGAACGACACTGTCCCTCCTTTTTCTTAGCATTTCTATCCCAATTTATGCTCAAAGTCCCGCTCAGGAAATCGAGCCCGACAGCCTTGCCAGCCCAATCATTGAAATTCCCGCGAAAAAACGATTCGCAAGAGCTGCATCATCATTGCTAATAGCAGAGCTTATCCCCTGGTCTTTCAGCAAATTCATTACGCATGCGGAGTTTTCTAATATCAGCTTGAACTCCATTAAACACAACCTGAAGTTTAGTAGCTGGAATTGGGATGACGATGCCTTTCCAACCAATCAAATTGACCATCCCTACCATGGCAGTGTGTTCTTCAATTCCTTCCGTTCTAACGGTTTTAGCTTTTGGCAATCAGCCCCTGCAGCATTAGTGGGTAGCTATATATGGGAAACTGCCGGAGAAAATCAGGCACCTTCTAAAAACGACATCATCAACACAACTTTCGGAGGAATTACCATAGGTGAAACCGTTCACCGTTTAACCAGGAAGATCTTACAGACCCGGAGAAGAGGATTTAGAAGATACCTGAACGAAACCATCAGTCTCGCGATCAACCCAACCAATGGCTTCAGGAGAATCGCAGATGGGGAATGGGGAAAAGTGCCTTCCAGAACGGAGAAGCTAGATACTACACTCTTACAGGTGGAAGCAGAAAGTGGGATCAGAAAGTTCAATATGAGAGATGATCAAGCAAATTTTGGCGTTTATGCAAGATTAAAATTAATCTATGGAAACCCTTTTGACAACTATAAAATTCCATTTAGCAGCTTCATCTTAAATGCGGAAGTTGGACAGGACGACAGTTCCTTTGTAAACTCAGTAAACATCGTTGGAACGGTTCATGGTTGGCTACTGAATAAAAATAGCCGCAATAGAAACCTGTTGTCTATCACTTCAAATTACGATTACCTAAACAACCAGGCTTATTATTATGGCAGCCAAAGTCTCAATATCAACCTGTTTTCAGAATTTGGGCTGAATACTTCAACCAGGATAAAAACTTCCCTAGGCATGGGGCCCATCATGCTCGCTGCTTTCGGAGAGAATGGTATTTATAATGGTAGACCTTATGATTATGGTGCCGGTGCTGGCGTAAATGGAAATGCTGAGTTAAACATCTCCAATAAATTCATGTTTGAAGCGCATTACAATGGCCGTTTTATAAACACTTGGAACGGAAATACCTCTAGTTATTCTTCACAAAACTTTGTTACTGAACTGGAATACACGCTAAGTAAAGAAATTACCATCTCCACCGCACCGAGTTTAATGCTGATACAGGAAAATTACAAGAATGGTCCGGATGTACATAAGACCATCCCAGGTTTAAAAGTTGGCTTTAAATACCGAATTGCTTATGATTAAACCTCATTTACTGCCCAAATAATTTTTCCTTCAATTGTGAATAACGGGTTCTGCCAATAGGAAGCAGCTCCCCGTTTTTCAACATCAATTCGTATTTGCTTCCGGAGTTGACCATAATCTTTTCGCAGTGATCCATGGCTACGATATACGATTTATGAACCCGTTCAAAAGTTGGAGGAAGTAGCTGTTCCAGTTTTTCCAATGACTTATCGTGCAGCTCCAGCTTCCCATTGTTCAAATGAAGCTCTGTATAAATCCCTGCACCTTTAATATAAATCAAGTCCTGTACCTCAATCATGGAGATCTCCCCTGCTTTCTTTACTGCCAGGAACCTCAATCCCTTCCCCTGCCCTGGACTGGAGATCCGTAAAAAAGCCTGTAATAATCTATTTTCATCAAATGGTTTAGCCACAAAATCAAGCACCCCATACTCAAATGCGGTAATTGCCTTTTCGGTATAGGCAGAAATCACAATCGTATGAAAAGACCTGGACAGCACCGATTCTAATAGCGAAAAACCATTTTCTCCATTTAAATTGAGGTCCAACAAGAGCAAATCAATCTCATGATCTGCTAAAAAAGACAAACCCTCCTCAATAGACTCAAATCGGTCCAGGCGTTTCAATTTTTCTGCAAAAAAGCTACGGGTCATCCTTTCAATCCTTGCGGCGATCCTGGTTTCGTCTTCTATAATTAATATTCTCATTTCTGGTTGTAAATTTTTATGGTGGTCATCCAACCTTCCGGTCTGGCTTCAGAAGTAAAAGTCCAATTCTCGCCATAACTCTCCCTCAATCGGGCGGTAATGTATCGAAAACCAGTCCCAGCTTCCTTTCTAGACACACTTTTCCGATTTTCAGCAATCGTTAATAAGGTATATTGTTTACAATCGGGTTGTTTTATAAAATTTAAGCAAAAACTGACACATCCGTCTGGCAAGGGTTTGCTATGGGTGATTCCATTTTCCAATATGGTATGGAAGATGGCCGGCGGAATGGTTTCTTTTTGATCAATTCCAGTGTCCGACCAATGATAGGTTACCTCTTTTCGAAACTGCATCACTTTAAGGTGAACTTTACACAGCTCAATCTCTTTTTGAATGGGGATTAAAGTCTCATCAGCCATCTCATTCAACAAGTCAAACTCTGCTGAAAGTGCCTGAATGAAGACTAACCCTTGTTTTGGCGACTCCTCAATCCAATCCATTAAGGAAGTGAGTGTGTTTTTAATAAAATGAGGTTGAATATTTTTCTTAAGCAATTCCGTTTTCAATCTGGCGGAAAGCAACAAAGCGGAGCTGTATTCGTTTTCAGCATCTCTGGTTCTGATGGTATGCAGGTAAAGCATACACATCACGATGATATTGAAACTAATGAACAGACTGAGATCATAATTTAAAAAGTAATCAACCAAAGCGGAGACCAATAATCCGGTCATCACAATCCCTGCCCCCTTTTCTTTTTGAAGAATGGCATTCCCTACGATCAGGAAGGCTGCACACCACATTGCACGGCCATAATACCAAGCCGTAAGGTCATAATGGCCATAATTGTAGCTAAAAATCAGGAGCAGCGACAGGCCTAAGATTCCAAGGAGCAGGCCTTTTCTTTTGAAGTTAAATTGAATGCTAAAATACCAGGGAATCAGGAAGGCAATCACAAAAGTGAGCAAACCGATCAGCTTGAGCCTCAGGTAAAACTGAGCGTAGGGAATTTCGACATAAACCTTTAGGTATTCTGTGAGCTGAAGGATAAAGAAAAGAAAACAGGTGATACAGAATATCAGCACGGCATAATCTCTTTTTCTGCTGTTGATGAAAATAAAGAAATAGTACACTGCAGCAACTAGAAATACACCAGCAACCATATTCATCAAGGAAGCACCAATGAACGGACTTTTAATCAGCTGACGATAAGCGTCTATGGAGACAATTACATCGCGCAGGTCGCTGCTTAAATAAGCTTGCGAAGCCCTGATGGCCAATACATGCGCTCCTTTGGTCGCCAGCGTATCTGGGATCACAAAACAGCTCGTCTCGGTCCCGGGAATCTCTGATTTACCGCCCTGTTTATTCTGTCCGTTTCGTCCGATCAGCTGACCATCCCAATACACTTCAAAAGCTCCAAATGCATTAATTCTCAGCCCTAAATGCTCCTCAACACGACCAGCTTTCTCCAAATCAACATGGGCACGAACCCAAAAAATCCGATCCTGAATATACGCACGCGCTTTTGACCAGTTCCGATCGTCAAAAGTTGGAGATGCCCAAATGGGCTCATCTCCTACCTGATAAACCACCTCAGTGATCGTGGCATCCTGTGCTCCATGACAGGAAGAAAAAGAGAGTAACAGGACTACAAATAATAGAAAGCGATTCATAAGGTAAAGTTAGGCGGAAGATAAGGGAGAAAAATGTCATTCAAAAGAATATAGAGCAGTTGACCCGTTTTTTCAATAGATAAATATTTATACCCCTAATCTTGTGGCATTGATAAAACAAACCAGCATGAAACTACCGATATTTTTACTTTTTACCATTTGCTGCTCATTAACCACAAGCGCACAAGAGCAAAGCACAGAAAAACAAACCATTTTAAAAGAAGTGGCCATTACTGCTGAAAAACCAGGGGTTAGCCTGAAGTTAGACAAAAAAATCTTTGTGGTCGGGAAAGACCTCTTATCACAAAATGGTTCTGCCAACGACCTACTCAACAACCTTCCTGCAGTTGCCGTCAGTCCAACAGGCACAGTTAGTTTAAGAGGAAACAGCAATGTGCTCATCCTCATTAACGGTCGCAAAACCGGATTAACCCAGAGTAATGCGCTCGATCAGATTCCTGCCGGACAGATTGACCGGGTGGAGATCATCACCAACCCTTCTGCCCGTTACGATGCTGCAGGCAATGCAGGCATCATCAACATCATCCTGAAAAAAAACAACAAAGGAGGATTTACAGGGCAGGTTAAGCTGGTTGGCGGTCTTCCAAATGATACCCGATTGAACCCTAGCTTGAACTACAAATCCGATAAAATCAACTTGTTTTCGACTTTTGGTTTCCGCAGCACCGATTACGTTGGCCTGTACCGTTCTGAGCAATTGGTTGAGCAGCAGGATCTGGGCACAGCACAATACCAGCAACTAAAAAAAGAAAACCGACATGATGATGGGAAACTCCTTTACCTGGGTGCCGATTATTTCCTGAATGATCACAATACCATCACTGCCGCATTTTTTAAAAACGCGACTAAAGACCATGACAAAACAAGTTTAAACTATGATTACAGCAATCAACTTGTAGATAGCGCATTCCTTCGCAAGGGAGAATCCTGGGAGAAAAGATCTTATAACCAGCTAGAATTCAACTACACACGAACATTTAAGAGTCCTAAGAAAAAATTCAGTCTGGATTTACAATATGACTTCTGGAACAGTGAAAAGGATTGGAACCTGAACACCAGCAGGATCACTCCCACCGCAGAAACATTGCCGGGGATCAGAACAAGTGCTGCTGGTGCAAGTAAAGATTTTCTTTTACAGACAGATTTCATCCAGCCAGTTGCCGCCAATTCTATCATGGAATTTGGATTAAAGCTAGAAAACAGACGAGTTAGCAGTGATTATAAAGCGGAGGAACAAGCAGGAAACGAATGGATAATTTTCGACCAAATCGACAACAAGCTAGATTATAAAGAACTGATTGGCAGTGGATATGCGCAATTTAGCAGTAAATGGAAGCAGTTTTCTTACTTATTGGGCTTACGTGCGGAGTTAACTAAAGTTCGTGTGGAGGATGCGGAACACAGCTTTGATAGTCGGAAGCACTACACCAAATTATTTCCTACAGCTCATTTAGGCTATCAAATTCAAGAAGGAACAAGTTTACAACTGAGTTACAGCAAACGAATCAACAGACCTTCGCTTTACCTGTTATACCCTTTTAATGAAATCACGGATTTCAATGCGCAATATAGAGGTAACCCTGAACTAAACCCTTCCTATGCTGATATTTTTGAACTCGGTTTTTTACAGAACTGGGGAAAGATTACCATAAACCCATCCTTGTACTACCAATACATTGCGCATCCAATCCAGGACTACACCTATTTAAAGGATGGAAATACGTTCATTACCAGCCCCATTAACATCGACCAGGAAACCCGTCGGGGTATGGAACTCTCCATCCTCTATCAGCCAGTAACATCCTTGCAGCTGAATGCGGAATTTAATTATTATGCATTTAAACAGCGGGGATATTATCAAGCGCAGGATTTCAATTTTTCTGCGCAGACCTTCACGAGTCGATTTTCTGCGCAAATGAAACTACCGATGAATTTTAGTTTTCAGGGACGCTATAATTACAGTAGTGCAGAAAGAAATGCGCAAAGTAAGACTGCGGCGATCCATGCTTTAGATCTGGGGATCAGTAAAAACCTGTTTAAGAACAGCGCGACTGTAGTAATCGATGGCATCAATGTTTTGAATTCCCGAAAATTCAGGACAATAACGACTGGCAGTAATTACCTGCTGAACCAAATGAACAACCCAAATGCCGACCGTTACCGCATTAGTTTCGTTTATAAATTTAACCATAAGGAGGGGCAATCTGTACGCCAGGCAAAGTCTGGAAACCGGAATTAAGCCTTTAACCTATTCCGTTTAGGCTAACACTTCACTGTTTTCTTCTTTTTCCCAATTGCGCCTTTATCTTTTATTTTCAAAATATAATCAGCGGCAGAAGGAACTTTACAAGCAGTACCATTCATCTCAATCGTTATGACACCCAGTTTATTAGCCGCTTCAATTGCAGCAGCAGTTAAGGCGGCTATATAAGCACCTACAGAAATGACAAAACTATTCATCTGATAACGAACCCGATTTTTAGCATTGGGCATCTCCAGAACTACCCGATCCAATAAAGCCCTTATCGCGGTCAGGTCTAATTCCTCATCTGGGAGCAATGCAACAAGATTACTAAGCGTTGCCCAACCTGCTGCAACGATATGTTCTTCCTCATGATTGATCCATTCATTTCCCAATTCCCAGCCGAACCGGCTGCCGGCAGTTACCCATGGAACGGTGTATTCACTAATATTGGAAGACAAGGCTTGCGCTGCCCAGCGTTGCAAATCCTCCTTTGTCATTTTCTTATCGTCAGCAATTAAGCCAGCCAGGTACATCGCATCTGCATTGCCAGTTGCATATAAATCTTTTGCCAACTGGTAATCCATTTTTACTTTCTTCTGAATGGGTTTCATATCCCCCACTCTAACGCCAAAAAACGGTTCTCTTACCCCATGTTTCAATAGAATATTTTTGATTTGATCGCTGCCTTTGGATTGCAGCTCCTCCATAATTTCTTGTAAAGTCATACCCGTTATTTTCTATTACGAATTTATGATTATTTCCAATTAAAGCCACATTATTTGGATTGGAGCACAGAACAAGAATGAGTATATTAGTACATACGCTAAAAACTGATGATCATGATTCAATCTCTGCCGGTATATTTATCTATTCTGTTTGGTCTGACCACTCTAGCCACCTTAGCCTTATTTCAATGGACCATCAGTTGCTCTCCTTACAGGTTCGTACAGAAAAAAGCCGGTATCATTACGATTCTTTTAATATAGCCTGGTTTGGCATTAAGAATGGTAAAATAAGCCCTACCATACTTTTGATCTGGAATCTCATTTGTCTGGGGCTCTTGATCAACATCGTATTTCTTGCGCTTTTTTCTGCTCCTTCTCCTTTTCAAAAGTTCGCATTTGAGCAACCCAACATTGCCCTTCCTAACTTCCCTTATGTATGGCTACCAACATTCATTGTACCCCTGGTTTTGTTTGGCCATCTGGTTTCCATCAGGCAACTCTACTATATTATCAGGAGAGGATCATGATTCTTTTACCGCAAGGGACAAGATATGAACTGCTTCTTCCAATTCCTGAGTACTTAGGTTTCCGAAACCCAACCTCATTGCGGTGAAGTTATCAGTTTGATATAGCAATTCCTGAGGTAGATGAAGATTTCTCTTTAAACAGTTTTTGCTGATCCGCATCAGGTTTAACTGTGGATTCCATTTTGTCCAGACTGATAAGCCACCTGGCGGCGAGGCGAAGCTCAGTTCCTCTCCAAGTTCGTTTTTCAGGAGTTCCGTGAACACATCTCTCCTTTCCTGGTAAATTTTCACTGCTTTTTTGAGGTGCCGCTGGATTTCCTTTTCTTCCAGCAATTCTGCCAAGGCTTGTTCCATTAACATATCTCCTTGTCTGTCTACCAATCTGCGGAATTTCGCCATTTCCCGGATCAGATTTTCTGGAGCGATCAAATAACCAGACCTGAATCCTGGCGCTAATGATTTGCAGAAAGAGCCAATATATACCACCATCCCATTGGTATCTGCACTGGCCAGGGGCAGCACCGAATTTCCATTGTAGTGAAAATCGTAGTCATAATCATCTTCCAGGATGATGAAACCATGCATTTGAGCCAGTTGCAATAACTCCACCCGTCTTTCCGCACTCAGGGTAACGGTGGTTGGATAATGGTGATGTGGCGTTAAATACAACATCCTGATTTTCTTAGTTTTGCAGAGCTCCCGGATGGCATCCACGGAAATCCCATCTGCATCTACAGGCACAGCAATGATCTTCCCCCCAGATTGTTGAAAGCACATATTGGCCAGATAATAACTGAGGTCACCTACAATAACCAGGTCGCCAGGCTCGATTAACATACTGGAAGCCATATAAATACTCATGTGAATCCCTCTGGTGGTTAGGATATTGTTCTTATTGATGTGTAAACCTCTGGTATTGTTGAGGTACTGCGCCAAAGTTTCTCTAAAATATTCATTTCCTTCTACGTGAGAATAGCCGAAATGTTTGTAATTGGTTTTACTCTTTAGAATCCCTCCATACACCTTAGACAATCTTTCTAAGGGCAAAAGCCTGATGTCAGGCAAACCATCATTAAACTCCAGTCCGGCAGAAGCAGTTACCGGGAGCACATCCAATAAAATGCTTTGCTTAAAGCGGTAACCGGTTTCAGCTGGATAGCTGGTCAAGAATTTTTCATCATAAGGTTGTAATGCGGTATTTTCCTGTGGCCCTTTATTTCTCACAAAAGTCCCTTTATTTGGCCTGATTTCCGTCCAGCCTTGGGCATCCAACTCATCATAGGCCGCAATAATGGTTTTTCGGTGGACTTCCAAATCATCTGCTAAACTTCTGGTGCCCGGCAACTGAATCCCTGGCAAAAGCACCCCTCTCTGGATGGCATTGATCATTTGATGGGCAATTTGAAGGTAAACCGGACGATCTAATAACCGATCTAT
Source organism: Pedobacter gandavensis (assembly GCF_014172405.1). GTDB lineage: Bacteria > Bacteroidota > Bacteroidia > Sphingobacteriales > Sphingobacteriaceae > Pedobacter > Pedobacter gandavensis. Next base: position 1,127,229 of record NZ_WNXC01000001.1, read on the forward strand.
ACGGATTACACTTTGAAAGGGAATTTGAACCGGACTACTCATAAACTTAAAACTGGTACCTATTAACTATCCGGCAAGGTAATACTTTTGACCGAAACAAATGAAATCAATGGAATTAGAAGAATTGCTGCAACAGATCGTGAACAATGACGAGGTGCATGCCCGCTTTCTCAATACCCTCTCTTTACAGGAAAATATAGGGGCTAGAAAGATCTCTGCGAACGAACAGCCGGAAACATCCACTTATATGGTATTGAAGCATGCGGCCGAAGAACACCGCCATGCCTTCTATCTGAAAAAACAAATTACCCGATTAAATACGACGCCCTGCCCTACCTATGAGCCGGACTACCTGTTGGCACCATACAGCAGTAAATACTACTTAAACAAACTGGATTTACTGACCAGCCGCTACTTAAAAAACACGCTACAACTGCATGGATCTGCACTAAAATTTGCTGCATACCTATTAGTCACGTATGCGATTGAAGTCCGCGCGGATGAGATTTACCCGATTTACCAGGGTATTTTAAGCAAAAACAACAGCAAAGTCAGTGTGCGATCGATCATTTTAGAAGAGCAAGGACATTTGGAAGAGATGATTGTACAACTGAAAACCTTCTCACCTTCCTGGGAAGAACATGCGCAACAAATCATTGCCATAGAAAGCCAATTGTATCAGGACTGGATCGCTGATCTTTCCAAAACCATATCCGCATAACAGCCCTATCCTTATCGACAACCAAAGAAAAATATATCAAATGAGTACTACTTTACGAAATGACTGGACTATCCAGGAAATAGAGAACATTTACCACCAACCTTTATTGGAGCTTGTTTATCAAGCTGCCACGGTACACCGCAAATCGCATAAAGCAAATGAAGTTCAGGTCTGCACACTGCTTTCTGTGAAAACTGGCGGATGTCCGGAAGACTGTTCCTACTGCGGTCAGGCGGCGCGTTATCATACTGGCATCACGGTAAAGGCATTGATGGATAAAGATGATGTAGTTGCCATCGCTCAAAGAGCTAAAGACGCTGGATCTTCCCGTTTTTGTATGGCTGCAGCATGGCGTGAAGTGCGTGATAACCGCGATTTCGATAAAATTATTGAAATGGTAAAAGGTGTAAATGAAATCGGACTGGAGGTTTGCTGTACTTTAGGGATGATCAATGAGGCGCAGGCAGAAAGGTTGCAGGAAGCTGGATTGTATGCTTACAACCACAACCTGGATTCATCAAAAGAATATTATGAGGAAATTATCAGCACCAGAACTTATGATGATCGTTTGAATACCTTGAACAATGTGCGTAAAGCAGGGATTTCAGTATGTTCAGGTGGTATTATTGGACTTGGAGAGACTCATGAAGACCGGATCCGTATGCTCCATACCTTATCAAATTTAGAACAGCATCCGGAATCAGTGCCTGTTAATGCTTTAGCCAGGGTTAAAGGAACTCCGTTGGCAGATTTGCCGAAAGTAGATACCTGGGAAATGGTGAGAATGATTGCTACTGCAAGAATTTTGATGCCTAAAGCGATGGTGAGATTGAGTGCAGGAAGAGCAGAAATGACTACTGAAGAGCAGAGCTGGTGTTTTATGGCAGGTGCCAATTCAATTTTCACGAGTGAAAGCGAAGAGATGTTGGTGACGCCTAATCCAAAACTAGACGATGATCGCAAGATGTTCGAATTGTTAGGATTAAAACCGATGCAGAAAGATAGAGCGACAAGCCCTACTGTTTAACGATTATCCCTTGGGGGGGATAAAATGTTCAATTACTGAACTGAAAGGAGATGAAGCTTTGCCCTTCTCTCCTTTTTTTATGCCTTGGGTATGGAAATCTAGCCGGATTTATTTCGCAATGGCGATATTATTGGATTCAGGTCATAAGGATTGCCTAATGGACGAAAAAGAACACCCAAATTAAAAGAAGCTCCTCAATATTTCAGCATCAGGAGGGCGAAGGAAAGATTCGTTGGCCTGTATGTGCTGAAAAACCAGCTGATGAAATCAGTTGCTGTCTTATTTTTTTGCTCTGTGGTGTTTTAAAAACTTGGTTTTTAAGCGGTTTCTTATGGATAATGGGTTTTACCGCCTTAACACTGAGCTCCTCTTCGTTCTCTTGAGGTTTTTCGGCAAACTCTTCCGGTTCAATGGGTTTTACATTTAAAGAACCGGCATGTACACTGTCGGAAATGGTTGATGCATCTTCATCTATAAAAGAAATATAGGCCTCCATCCTGCTTTCAGCAAGGTTTGGATCGATCGCAACCAGTTCTTCTCCTACATGTCTTCTGGATCCGCTGAGCACATAAGTGGATACCCCAGCATCAGGAAAATAAATCAATAACATGGCCCGATCGTTTCTATTTCTCCAGGGTAGGTCTCCAGGAACCTCCCATTTGAATTCTATACCGTCTGCATGTTTAGAAATCGTGGTTTTACCCGCTTTTAAGAGGCTTCCCATGCTTAAAAGGGCTTTAGTATAATCCATGCTTATATTTGGATATTCTCCCTGCAAAGCGTTTTTTTTATTATAAGAAACGGCTTCATTGTAAAAATTCCTGTCTGTTCCGACGGTAATTAAGCGGAACCCAGACTTGATAAAGGTTAAATTTGGCCTCAGAAAGGCATTTACGACCGTCATTTCTTCACAATTGGATTTCCTTGCAGGAGTTAAGGGCTTTGTACTGTGTCCAATTGTTCTGACAATTGACTTCCCGTTTAACATATAACCGACCAGGTTACCCACACGGCCATTAAATCCTCCGAACAATCCATTATTTAACCTTCCCATGATCGCGTTTTTTAATTGATTTACAACAACTTGCATTTGTAAGATACAGGATTATCCCGAGATAAGTTCAAATTGATGATTAAATAAATTAATTATTAATACGATATAAAATCGTCCTTATTAGGTCTTTTTGACCTAATAAGGACCTATCAACTACCTATTTGATATCTATTAAAGTTGAATTAGATTAAAGAGGAATTTGGAATGATCTACAAGGGAGATCGAGGGCAGCTCCTCTTCCCTGCGCTGATTTTGAAGTTGAGACCTTGTAGCTAAGGGTTCTAAAAATTGGACAAATCTGTATGTTGTACAGAATTGCTGCTGTGATTTAAATACTCTTTGGGATTTTGAAATACCTAAAGCGGTGTTCTTTATTTGTGGCAGCAATTGAGCCGTAAGTTGGGTAATATTTCTGAAATTTTGGAAAGTCTGACCTATTTCTGGGGATTCATTGGAGACCTAAACAAGAAATCGTTGCTTTTTTTAATGAATTGGAATATTTTATTCAATATTTATCGTAAGATCAAACAACTGATCATCAAATAGATAATACATAAAATCGATCAAAAACCGCATATCAATGTGGCTGATGCTGATAATTTTATGTTTACATAATTGTTTTTTAATATTTTTTTCTATCTTTGCAATCCCGAAACAAGGGAACATAATTGATTCCGTAGCTCAGCTGGTAGAGCATTACACTTTTAATGTAGTGGTCCTGGGTTCGAATCCCAGCGGGATCACAAAAGCCTAACAGAAATGTGAGGCTTTTCTGTTTAAATGCTGTTTATTCCAGATTAATAGCGTTTTCTAAATTTAGTGATTACTTAAATACACCGTAAATCCAAAAATACTCGCTGAGTAATCTGGTGAGTCAATTGAGACTCCTCCCGACTCACCAAATAAAATCTTAATAAATTGAATAACAGAAAGTTCATTCATACTATGAATTAGTAGGTCCAAGAGCTAAATTAGCTTCCTAGAATTCAAATATACAGCCAAATGAAGGTATCAGATTCCCTGATCTAGTATTTAAGATAAATGGAATTCCGTTCGAACCATTGGCTTGTAAAGGCTGCCCGTCAGTTGTTAAAAAACCGGTATTATCTTCTGTTCTTTTAAACGTATATTTTGGAAAATTGTCATTTTCATTTTTAAGAATATTTTGTATATCTATATAAAAATTCAAAGCTGTCTTTCTAAAATTCAGGCGCTTATCCATACGAAAATCTAATTGACTGAATGATGATAACCTTTCCGTATTTAACCGGCTGTAATCTGCTATTCCTGTGCCCAATGTTAAATAGTTTTGCTGGGATGCCTGCAAATCAAATGGTGTGTAGGGCGATCCTCCCGCATACCGGTATTTCAACCCCAAATCCCAGTTGCGTTTTAATTTATAGCCCAATGTAAGTGACAATAGATGTCTGTTATCCCATGATGATGAGACCAGTTTCTGATTCAATCCAGAAAATTTACTGACCACATAGGAATAACTTGCTACATAAAAAAAATTATGAACCAGCTTTTGTTGCACAAATAGTTCCACACCATAGGTTTCCCCCTCTCCTATACTGAGTACCTGCTCACTGCCAACAGAAGCATATTCTGCGCCCTGATTAGCAAGAGAAGTCCCGTTCGCTACAGAGACCGGATAATTGCTGTACTGCTTGTAAAAAGTCTCCACAGTAAATCTCGAATCATTTCTTGGCAAAAACTGGGTACCAAGCACATAATGCGTCGATTGGATATAATCCATATTTTTATTCAGTGCTGCGCCATTATTATCTAGATAACCAAGCATGGTATAAGTAGGAATTTTGAAATAAGTCCCCACTGAAGCACTTACATCCCATTTTGAACTGAGGTGATAGGCCAAAGACAACCTAGGAGAAAGTGTTTTTAACGGATCATTCCCAGCAACAGTAAAACTATTCAGGTCAGTACGGATACCTGCAGAAAACAATAACTTTTCATTAAAAAGATTTTTTGACGCCTGGAAAAACGCACCATATTTCCAAAATTCCATGTCATTATTGAACCTGACTACCTTTTCCGGCACAATTACTGCCCCCTCTGAATTGGTGATTTCATTAGACACTTTATTAAACAAATCTGCTTTGTAGGCAACCAGTTGGGCCATTAATCCCGCAGACAGCTTCCAACCATTTAGGAATTTATTGATGTCAAATCTAAACTTATTTTCGGTTTCACGAGATTGAACTTTCAGACTCCTTTTACTTTCCTCTTTTAGTTCATCCTCGAATTTATCCAGATTATTATCAAATACATTTCGGCTGAGTGTAAAATTCAAATAGCCATTTTCAATCTGATGGTTCAAGTTAAAACCAGCAGTATAGTTCCACTGATTGATATAAGGTGTAGAACGTAGTACATATGTATTTTCCAAGGTCGACTTTTTAGTTGCTGCAAAACTAAAACGATCGATCGCACCCAGACCTATAGCCGTAAGTTTGGTTTTAGCATTAAATTTATGAGTGACCTTATATTGAAAATCATCAAAATCGGGTCTGATGGGTAAATCAATCAGTTTAAATAAAAAACTGAGATAAGACTTCCGAGCCGAGGCTAGAAATGTAGTATTTTTCGACAATGGTCCTTCTAAAGTTAGTGCCGTTTCAGTAAAACTAACCCTGGCATTACCGGATAATCTTTCCGAATTTCCTTCTCTTTGCCTGATCACAAAAGTCGAAGCCAAAGGATTGTCGTATCTGGAATCAAAAGCCGAAGAGCTCAGCTTTAAACTCTCAATAAAAGAAACATTAAGTATACCCTGAGCACCTCCGGAACTGCCCTGGGTTTGAAAGTGATTCAATACTGGAATCTCTATCCCATCCAGGTAATATACATTTTCATTTGGAGCTCCGCCCCTTATGATAATATCGTTCCGTTCACCAACACCATTACTTATGCCCACTCCCGGAAGTGTCTGAACTACCTTAGAAACATCAAAATTGCCACCCGGACTGCTTTTTATTTCTTCTGCTGTTAATTGCTGCACAGATATAGGAGTAACCATATCAGTGGCAACCGCCGACTTTCCTTTACTAAAACTGATGTTAACCTCTTTTAAATTATTCAATTGAGGCTGCAACTCAAAATTGACCAATTGCGGATTTCCACTACCCACCACTATATTGTACTTCAGCTGAGCAATATATCCAACAAGACTAGCAGAAACTTTATAGGTCCCTACCGGAACACTCATACGGAAACGGCCTGAACTATCACTCATGGTCGAAATTGATAAACCATCAACCGTAAGTGTAACTCCAGAAAGGGCTTTACCAGTGTTAATATTTTGTACAACTCCTGTCAACAATCCTCTTTGCTGGGAAAACACTGGACTAAAAGTAAACAATGCTGCTATTATTATGAAGTATCTAATTATCAATTCCAAAGTTTTTAAGGGTTACTAAAATGGCTATATAATATAAAGATTATGGGGTTATTTACCATCATTCCAATTCTTTTCTCACTTTTTACGCCAGGTAAAATACCTATTGCAAACCCTGCAGATTTTGGATGGTAAGTCTTGTTTTTTGAAAAATTTTCTGCATGGATCAGATGAAGTTCCTGCTTTTCGATCGGCAGCTTATCACACGTCAAGAATTAACAGGATTATTTAATTCATGAGGCTCAACCCCTGGCTTGGCATAAGCCAAACGGCCAACAGCCTGCGGCAAAAAATAAGCATCCAAGCCGGCAACAGTCATGGTCTTTGCTTTTACATGATCAACAGTACCATCTGCTGCTATCAGATCATCATCCGCTAGAATTTGAACGATTTCTCCGATCAGAATAGTTGTACCGTTAATTTCTACATCAATAATTTCCCTTAGCTCTAATCCGATACAAATCGTGGATTGCTTTACAAAAGGTGCTTTAAAACGATCAACATATAACTTTTGAAATCCACAAGTATCAAATTCGGATACATTAGATGGATAATAGGCGCTGGTTTGGTGTGCCTGCATATACCATTCTGGCAATACATTATTTAATGTATACTGGCCTGTGGTTTTAATATTTGAAAGCGTACTATTCTGCTCACGTTCGGGTCTGATCACAATACCCAAAAGCGGTGGATTAGCGCCTAAGTGAAAGGCCGAACTAATCACGCATAAGTTAGTAATCCCTTCAATGCTGGCAGTTCCTAAAAGATTCAGGGATTTATAGCCAACTAAACTATTAATCAGGCTTATCCTGTACTGCTTTTCTAACTGATAGATCTCCTCACTCTTAATATTCACCATATTAACTTGTTTTTAATTTTCCTAATCCACCATCTACACTAATAACTTGCCCTGTTATCCAGTTACTTTGTTCCGACAGTAAAAAAGCGATCAAACTACTGATATCTTCTGGTTGCCCAATCTTTCCTAAAGGGTGACGTTTCGCAGACGCTTCACGTTTTTCTGGAGAGCTTAATAGATATTGTGAAAGTGGGGTATCAGTAAGGGATGGAGCTACCACATTTACCCGTATCTGTTGCGCAGTAAATTCCGCTGCCAATGATAATCCCATGCCCTCTAATGCCGCTTTTGCTGCAGCGACACTGGCATGGTAAGGCATTCCGGTTTTAGCGGCAACAGAACTAATCAAAACTATAGATGATGCACCAGCATTTTTCAAATTTTTAACAGATTGCTGAATAGTACGTGCGGCACCCAAAACGTTTATTCGATAGTCGTTTAAGAAATCTTCTTCGGTAAGCCTGTTGAAAGGCTTAAGGGTAATACTACCCACTGAATACACCAAACCATGTAACTGCTCAGGAAGAAAGTCTGCCATGTTGCTCACCTCATCAAGAACATCCATAGACAGGTGCCTGATACCTTGTGGCCAATCCGCATGCTCAGTTCTGGATATATTATAAACAGTTGCCCCATTTAAAGCCAGCAACCTTACCAGCGAAAGCCCAATACCCGAACTTCCTCCGACTACCAATATGTTTTTACCCTCAAAGTTCATCATCCTGTTTATTTAATAAAAACTCATTTTACAAATTGAAGGGTATTCCTACATGATAATGCAAGCTTTAATAGACTTCAATATTAGTCTACAAAAGTATTTATTTAGTTTTAAATAATACTATGTTTTATAATTATAGTATATTTGTATACTAATTTAATGCAATTAATCATGAACTATAAACTCATAAATCAAGTTATAGGCCTAATTGAAAAGTTTGACACAACTGAAGATTCCAAATCTTACACAAAAGACCTGATTGGCTTCAAACGTTGGATTTACGATGACCAAAGAGAGACAGACCATTTGTATAATGAGCTCAATTGGGAGGGAAAAGAAAATGGAAGGAGTCCGGAGAGCGAGATCAGCACCTTAATTGTTCACCTTAACAGGTATGCAAAAACCTACTCCAAATCAGCAATATACGATTCGGAGTTTAGCACTCAAGAAGAGTTTATATACTTAATTAACTTGAAAGCTTTTGGATCAATGACAAAAACAGAATTGATAAAAAGGAATCTTCAGGAAAAACCTGTAGGAATGCAAACTATCAACAGATTGGTTGGACAAGGTTGGATACAGCAGAACGATTCTATAGTTGATAAAAGAAGTAAAATCATTTCGATTACCGCCAAAGGACTAACAGCCTTAGAAGATATTATGAAAAAAATAAGGCAAGCCAGTCAAATTGTGACTGGAAACCTCAGTACTACTGAAAAAATGCAACTGATTAAACTACTTCAGAAATTGGATCACTTCCATCAAGCTATATACGAAAAAAGTATAGCGCCTGCTGAACTTGTCAATATCGCGTTTAATGAATTTTTATTACAAAAAAATTAAACTATAAATTATGCTTAAAAAACTTTCAATATTAATTCTATTAGTTGGCTTTACATTCTCTGGTATTGCTCAAAGTCAAAAATTTCAACTCTCAAGCCACATACTAGATATCTCAAGGGGGCTACCTGCACAAGGGGTGTTGATTAGGCTCGAAAAACAAAACGGCAATAAGCAATGGACATTTATCGCCGAAAATAAAACTAACCAGCAAGGACGAATACAAGACTTTCTCCCCTATGGGAATAAGGGTAATAAAGGAATTTTTAAGCTGACATATTTTATCGAGCCTTATTTCAAAAGCTTAAAACAGAATTCTTTTTATCCTTTCATTGAAGTGGTTTTTGAAATAAAAGATGATCAGCACTATCATGTACCCATTACCTTGAGTCCTTACGGTTATTCTACTTACAGAGGAAACTAAAAACCTGAATTACAATGGATTTAAATACAGTTTTTACTCAACATTTATTTAAAATATTTCAAAAGCCCGTAGATAATTATGAAAAATAAAATCATCATCCCTACCATCCTTACAATTGCAGCAATAGTGGTTTTAAGTTCCTGTGCATCCATGCCTAAAAAAGCAAAACCCGTAGCCAATTTTGAAGTAAAACGCTATTTAGGTACCTGGTATGAAATTGCCCGTTTTGACTTTCGCTTTGAGAAGGATATGGATAATACAATCGCACAATACAGTTTAGACGAAAACGGAAATGTAAAAGTCCTAAATAGTGGCTATAATTATAAAAAAAAAGAATGGAAGTCAGCAAATGGAATTGCTAAATTCAGGGGCGATAAAAACATCGCTGCTTTAAAAGTAAGTTTTTTCGGGCCATTTTACGCAGGTTACAATGTACTAGCGATTGACAGTAATTATCAATATGCCTTAATTGCCGGGAAAAATTTAGATTACCTTTGGATCTTATCCCGAGAAAAAAGCATCCCAGATGATGTAAAGAATAACTATCTTAAGATTGCCAGGGACCTTGGATACGACACTTCCAAATTAATATGGGTGAAACAAGATAAAAAGAATCCCTTCATCGGTAATCAATAAATTAAGAGTGATGGAAAACACAAAAGATATCTTTACACGTCTTCGAGCTGGAGAAACCATACGATCGGGCGATCCAGAAGCTTATAAAATGCGTGATGCGTCATATGCAACCAAAGTATTGCTTCTAGAAATGAACAATGCATCCGACCCTACTGAAATAAGACGTTTAATGAGCCAGATTACCGGGACAGAAATTGATGAAAGTGTTGCCATCTTCACACCACTATATATCAATTATGGTAAACACACTAAAATTGGCAAGAATGTATTTATCAATTTCGACTGTGTATTTCTTGACCTTGGAGGCATAACTATAGAAGACAATGTGCTCCTAGCACCAAAAGTCAGCCTATTATCCGAAGGACATCCCATATTGCCCGCAGAAAGACAATCACTAGTTCCAGGACATATCCACATTAAAAAAGGAGCTTGGATTGGCGCCAATGCCACTATATTACCAGGAGTAACCATTGGTGAAAACGCAGTGGTTGCCGCAGGAGCCGTCGTTTCCAAAGACGTTCCAGACAACACCATAGTTGGAGGCGTCCCTGCAAAAACTATTAAAAGTATATAACGACAATTGAGGGTTTAGAATAACGGTAAGCTTTGAGCAACTGGATCAAACGAAATAATAGCGCTAATATGCATGATTACTTAGCTTTTAATTGAGGTAAGTGTGCCCAAAACAAAGTGGAACAATGCAACCAGACTGATCAATGGAGACCATAAAAAAAACAATTCCTGAAGAACATTACACCACTAGAAGTGGTTGGTTAAGAGCTGCAGTTTTGGGCGCCAATGATGGCATTCTTTCCACAACGAGTCTGGCCATAGGGATTGCGGCAGCCAGCACTACCCGTGAGCCAATTGTGCTTGCAGCAGCAGCAGGTCTTGTCGCAGGAGCCTTATCAATGGCCGCCGGAGTAGGTTATATGTTTGGCGTTAAAACAGCATAATATATTAATCAATTCTATTCCTTTTTTACCATCTAAACTCATTTAACAATTAACTACTTACTTCTCTGAAGGATTTTTTCTGAAGGCCTTAACCCGATAATCGGATGGACTTAAACCGTACTCCTTTTTGAAGCGCTTATAAAAGTGGCTTTCATCGGCATACCCAAAGGAGCGACAAATTTGGGAAATGGTATCGGCGGAATGAATTAACAAATGGGCTGTTGCCCTTAATCTCTCGCGACCTATATAGCCCTTAATGGAAACCCCCATCTCTTGTTTAAAGTAAATGCTCAACTGGTGCAATGTCATTCGGAAGGTTTCAGCCAGTCCCGTAAGGCTTAGCATTTGTGGATCTTTTAAATTTTTATGGATATGTTTTAATATTTTATCAATAGACTTCCCTCCCGTTCTTCTGGAATTTTTATTTTCCCCGAAAGACAGGTTACGTTCAATGACAGAAACAAGAGTCAGCAGTTGGAAATAAAATAAGTTCTCATTTTTTTCGGGATGTTGATTCATATCTAGCATCAAGAGTATTACCTTTTCGGCAAATGCGAGGTCATCGTTTTTCAGTCTAATTTTTAAGTTTAATGGGGACTGTGCCTTAGAAAGTGAAACAACGATATTGCTATTTTTATCTATCAACCCCCTTAGTACACTTTTTCCAGCCTCAGTAAATCGGATCGTGATCACTTCTACAGCAGTGACAGCGAGAATATGGTATTGCTTTAAACGCCTGATAAAAAAGATATCGCCATTTTCAAAGCTTACTTCTTGCCCCTCTTTTCTGAATTTACCATCCCCCGAACAAATATAGAGGAATTCATAAAAGTCATTGACTATATCCTTCTCTGTCCCCTCATTGATGATAACGCGTTGCACATTTACCGCACTGAACTGCTTTAAAGACCCCATGCATTAAAGGTATATATAACAAAGTTTTAAACCATAAAATGATTTGAAAAGTACAAATGTTTATCAGAAATGTACAAAGGCATCGATTTTGCGCCAGCTACCTTTGCCTCATATGAATGACAATATGAAGCACGAAAAAATGAAGCCTGAAATGATGAGGGGTCTACTGACCATAAAGTCAAATACTTTTCTTAGCCCACACTACATCAGTGTGGTTTTAGAGGGTGAAGACTTGAAAAACTTCAGAGACGCTGATATCGGCGATAATAACAAACTATTGATCCCGGCTAAAGGTTCAAAAACCGTTATTATTCCTGAGAAAAAAGCATATGATAGCACAAGGGCTGATGAGAAAGCCGCGATCATGAGGACTTATACCTTACGAAAACTTGACCTGAAAAAGCAGGAAATGACAATTGAATTTGTTGCACATGGTGATGAGGGACCTGCCTCTTCCTGGGCAATTTTAGCCGAAATAGGTGACCAGCTAGGTGTAGTAATGAAAAAAAAGGATAAAAAGATCTTTCAGCCCGCTGATTGGTACTTTTTTACCGGAGATCACACCGCCTTACCTGTAATTAGTGTGCTACTTGAAGCAATGCAAGAAGATGCCTGTGGCGAAGTAATGATCGAAGTCTATGGACCTGAAGACGTGATTGAATTGAACTCCCCGGCAGGTGTAAACGTGATTTGGCTCTTCAACCAGACACCAGGTCTTAACTCCAGTCTTCCTGAGAGATTCCGCAGGGTAAAAATTCCTAGTCAGGGAACCAGATTCCTTTTTGCAGCTGCCGAATCGCAGGCCATAATAGAAATTCAGGGTGTTCTTAGAGAAAATAAAGAGTTAAAAAGAAATGAATGGAAGGCATACTCCTATTGGAAACTGGGGCAATCTGAGAGTCAGTCTTCAGAAGAGCGAAGAACAGTTTCTCAACAATAAATGGTATTACCGAATTGGAGTCAGGCTCTCGAGGCATTATGCACCTTTGATGAAGGCGAAAAACCGGGGACGGATTATTCATTATCAATAACTCATAAGTGGGACTAAATTTTAATATCTTGTTTCAACTTTGTAGCAGGATTTTGTACCTGTAAAAGTATATTATGACCAGGAACATTTTAATCGGGCTATGCTCCTGGTCAGTTGTATCAAGCGCATGACACGCTGTATTAATGTCCGTTTAGTACAATTTTAAATCAATAAATCATTGCAATTTTGTAGTATAAAAACATTGACAATATGAGAAAATTAATATTAGGATTGGCAGCAACACTGGATGGATATATTGAAGGGCCAAACGGCGAATATGATTGGTGCTTTACAGATCAGGACTATGGTCTAAATGAGTTCTTTACTCGTATTGATGCGATATTTATTGGTCGTAAAAGTTACGAGATCGCACAAAAGCATGCAGATAGCAATAATGGAGAGATCGTTCCTGGTATGACTGAATATGTGTTTTCTAAAACATTGAAAACAGTAAAAGAAGGTGCTGTACTCATAGCGGAAGATAGCATGGCCGAAGCACGAAGGATAAAGGAACAGCCCGGTAAAGACATATGGCTATATGGCGGCGCTGAACTCAGCGATACCTTGATGAAAGAAGGCCTTGTAGATGAATTATGGCTGTCAGTGCATCCCATTATTCTTGGTCGTGGCAAGCCCCTATTTTGTGAGCAGAATAGTCGTACGAAACTGACGCTATTGAATAGCAAAACTTATGAAACTGGTTTGGTGTCGCTCAGTTACAGCATCAATAAAGCGTAAATTGTAATTAACTAAAAGGAGAATCAATTGAACTAACTTTTGAGATTAATGATGCAGAAGTCATTACAACTTTAAAAGGCAATTTAGAGCTCCAGACGAAGTATGCTGAACGTAGCAAATAAATAACCATTGTCTGATTTTAAAGTGAAATCTAAATCTTTTTTTTTACAATTGTTTCATTATGAGCAGAGGTCAGGTAACATCAAGTAGCACTGTTGAATTAGAGGATATTATTTTTGATGTAAAAAAGTTATCCGATTTTCTGGTAAGTGATTTCAAGTCATTTACCCCAATTGGAGGCGAAGCAAGATTTGAAAGAGATTATTTGGAAGGAGATCACCCTTTTGACGGTTATAAATTAAATAAAGAGATTATTTCTAAATCAAAAAAGTACACATTCTTTGGATTGAGCGTTACCAACCTCTATGCATATGAAATAGCTAGCGACAAATTCGCCCTTTATTTTAATGTCTATTTGGATAACGGAACATTGAGAAAAATGATGAATACAATTGGACCGCCTATTAATTTATTTGAGGATGAATTGTTGCAGCCAGAAACAGCTTCCTTAATCGATTGGCCTTTTGATGACATCAGCTTTATGGCCTCAAAACCTCCTTTTGGTTCTTTCAGAAATAGGTGGTCAATATTGTTGCAAACAAAAAATGTATATCACGGAGATTTCTCTATACTCCACAATAAAAACTAATATTTCCATTCTGCATTTTAATTTAAAAAACCAACCAGACAATGATACTGAATAGAAATATGATTAGATTATTGGATGCAGAAACATTTTACCATTCACAGTAATCCAACTAAAATAATTGTATGGCCACTCTTTTGTTTTATTATTAACAATTTTAGACAATTGCTGATCGTCTATTGGTTCGACATAGACTTTACCACTAGGATAATGGCATTGGTATAACTGTTGACTTGTTGTGAAGGCTATAGTTTGCCCATCTGGCGACAATGCTGCGAATTCCCCCCGAATTCTGTCTTTTCCTGGCCGGGTTATTTCATAAGCTTTACCGGTTTTCTGGTTAAAAACATAGTCATTATCTACCATTAACAAGTTAGGTCCAATCTTCAGCATATCACGGTTCTCCCATTGTCTGTCGCCCTCTATCACTGTAGGTCTGTCTATACTATAGACCTTTAAACCAGATTTTTGTGCGCTGAATAAATAAAATCTATTTCCTATACTATTTGGACCAGAAATACGCGCAATAAAACTTGTTTTGACTGGATTAATGTAAGTAACGTCATCAAAATTGTATTGTGAACGCTCCTGGGAAGGATAGTCTGAAAATTCGGAATCATAGGGAGGCGCCACCTGGGGATTTATCCTAATAACTGCACTGTTATAAAGCACCTCATTCCACTCCAGGAATTGGTTAGATCCGAATATCCCCCCTACCCATTTTTGTTTCTTGCTTTTTAGATGCCGCTGTAAAAATATAGGTTTTTCACCATTAGGGAGTTCATTTAAATTAACTTTTACATCAAAAAGTGTAGCTTGATATACTTTTTCATGCTTACAAGATGAAAATATGATCAAGGATAAACAAACTATAAGCTTATTTCGAAAATGAATATTGGCCATTATTTCGGTAAGATAACTATAGTACATGGCAATAATATCTTTCTCAGCACAAAGCGCTTATAGAATTGGTGCCTTTTCTCTTTTTTGATACTATTTCAATAAACTAAAATGAGCGCCTGTTAATATAATCCTCACTTTGGTTCCTACAGTGGTTCTGGAGCTCTCCATAATATTTTGATTATAATCCGTTGCTGTGACATGAAATGCACCTACATAGGCAGCTAAAATCTCTCTAATGCCATCTTCTTGGATTGTATTGATGGCTACCCCGTTGCTGATGTCAATTCCTTTATTTCTTAACGCTTCGACAACGGTGCCCAAAAGACCAATTTTCCCAAAATGATGCAATACGCAGCGGATATAACACTCCCAATTCTTTCCACTTACAACAAATATACTTGAGCCGGGATGAACACCACGATCATTTAAGAATTCTGCTACGGAACTGATCATCACAGGTTCTAATTCTCCTTCTCCGCCAATGTTATAAGTTGGAGCATAAGGCCCTGCAGACTTTCCCTTGCTCATTCGTTGGTTATAAAATTCTAATGGTGAATCTCCATCCTCATAAGCCACCATAAACATTTCGTCAGGTAAATCTTCCAATTTCAGACCATACTCAGTCCAGGCAAGGATTTCTATTGCCTTCATCCATTCTTTAAACGTGAGTCCTTCTTCTTCTTCCTCCTCAGCGTAGATTGAGTCGTCATCTGAAGAACTTGATTCATCATCTGAAGTGTAGAGTTTTTTTCCTTTTGCGGATTTAAGTCGATCTCTCATATTTGTAAACCGAACTCGATAATCGTCATCAATTTCCTCATCAGTATCAGGTCCAACTTCATCTAAGGGTACGAATCCATGAATCATGATTCCCGCTTCTTTTAGAATTCCTATTGCATTAGTGAATTCTTCATCAGTACCGTATGGGTTTGCAAAAAATATAGTAACCTTTTTTAATTTATGATTTTTAACCCAGTTGGCTAATAGTGTAGCGCATTTTTCATGACAAGGACTATTGTTGATGGTAATTTGAATTACGGTATGTGCATTTAAAGGAATACCGCTACTCTCAACTTGACGCATGAAAATCTGTTCAGCATGTAGATCATCATTGGAATCGTTCCTGGTTTCGAATCGTTTTTTTCCAACAAGTCCAACAAGCCTTGTCACAGTGTTGAATGAGAACTGATTAATTGCTGCGTATCGTCCTTTATCCGACAAACTTCCCCCTGGTAAAGTAGGCCTTGATGAATGATGGCTAAACTCTACTTCCGTATATACGGGAAGTTTCTCATCTTTAAATAAACGATATACATCGAAGACTGACCACACCTCTTTATCCTCATTAATTTTGCCTATCTTTTCTCTGATAACCTCCTCATTGGACCTCCCATATTTAGCTACAAAAAAATCGATTAACTCATCTATGTTGGAAACGGGTACAGTTGATGATTTCTTGGAAAAATCAATTACTCGTTGAGCAACTGTATGGTTACCTTTGTTCGTAGCGTCCTGTTGCTGTGCAATAAAATTATCCGTCATTACCTGCAACTGAGCTGCTTGTTTAGCCTGAAGGCTGTTATTCGCCATCTCTTGCAGTTTTCCCTGTGCAACCGCTTCAGGTCGATTGTCTACAAATTGAAAAATGGGTTCACTACCACTCTTTTTTTGAGTAACCTCATTCGCAACTGATTGGCTTTTGTTAGGTTGGGCTTTGTCAGTGTGAGTATTCATAACCTATTCTTTTTCAAGTTTTATCTATTGCCTATAACGGGCTTACCGGCCTTGATACGTACTTCCTTTTCCAAAGTCTCATATCCCAGTCATTAAAGCGCTGGCTGTGTGAGCTACGGTCAGTTACCGGAGCAGCCTTGTAGCGCTTCCTGGTTGAAAGTAGTAAAGTCAGTGACCTTTTTGGCAGGATAAGCAATAACTCCCTCCCGCTACCTGTTGCATGCCAGACCAATGTCCTGGGCAGCTTTTTGGTATACTGATCTCTAAGCGTTTATTCATTACATGAATTTAAACTAATATTTTGACATTTTAGCGATGACTGATGGTCAATACTAAATTGTCAACTATGGTTTGCCCGGCAGATGCCTCAGTTTCTCCTTTAGCACCTGGTATTCTTTTTCGATGTGTCGGAAAGCCTGCGTAGATACTATCAGAAATTGACTTTTCATTAGCAGATTTTAAACAGACATAAACTTCCATCTGCTCACTCATCATCCATTCTTCCTGAAGCGGGAGAAAACAGGTACCATCAGACCTTTTAGCAGCATTCAGAAAGCTGGATGCCCGACCTTTGGTTGGGATGGCTCACCAATAGCTTAAAGCAAGCTTATTAATTGGTTGTTAGCCAATTTAACCACCATAGGCCCTAGCAACCTACTGATAAAAGCGACTTAAAGATTACAACGACAAAGTGTCATATAGGCCATATTACAGCTAAACACCGACAAAGGTTCATACAAACCCAGAACTTAACCCAAAGAGAGACAATCTCCAGCATACCTGGAGAATGAATGAGTGCTATATATTAGGCAAAACTGTAATTACAGAATTCGATGATCTGGATTTTTGGGATATTGATCTTGTTTTGATGCATAAAATTCACCATTATCTTTTACCCAATTACCCTGCGCATAGGTCAGATATTCCACTTTTTCTCTATATACGGATCCTTTGCTGTAGCTCAACCAAGTTTCAGCTTCACAGCATTCACATTGCTGATTATATACCGCCTTATAGCCACAGATCTCACAATACGCTGCTTCCGAATAGTACCTATTAATGTATTCGTAATTTAGTTCCCTATAGTTTCCGGGGATCTGTTTTAAAAATTCACCATACCCTATAGACTCCTTATAAATATTGAACGGATTATAAGCCAAATTACATTGAATCTGAACCTCATTTTTGACTTTTATTTTCAAATATCTATGAAAGTCCTCTTTTAAATCAAGTCCTTCAAATTCCATGGATACCACATCGCTCCATTGAAAGTAAGTTTCGGAAATACGGAATCCTCCTGCTTCTACCAGGACTAGCCCTCTATTTTCCAGATAATGTGCTCTACATGCTACATAGTTCCAGGTATCATACCTGATTTTGCCTTTCCCTCCACAGGTTTCACAAGTGATCTCTGATAATTGTTCATATTTTTCTATGATATCCTCATCAGCCTGATCTGCGTGAAATCTCAGCTGTGCAAATTTCTCTTTTATACACGATACCTCTCTGTCCCAGCCGCTTTCATCAAGCTCCTTCACCAAAGATATGAGTAAAGAGCGCCAGCCTATGGGAATAAAAAAGCTAATTCCGTTCAATTCTGCGAGTTTGTTAATGTCGACTATATTTATTTCATCATTGACAATAAACTCCTTCAAGGTCTTCGTGTGCTTGTTAACAAACTCAAAATCTTTAAATCTATCTTCAACAAGATCGTTTCCTGTGTTGTTTTCAATTGAAAACTGTTCATCTGCTACCAAATCAGCTTCCACATCATTTACGTAAACTTTATCAACGAGCTTCTTGTCTTTAGCCATTTTTTTGGTTTCGAAGTAATCTATTAAACGAAATAGGTACCGAGTGGCAAATATACCGAGGAGGATTATGATCAGTGTTTTTTGTATCATCAGTTATGTTATTCTTTATTTGAGCTTTTCAATTTCCAGTTTTTCATTTATACATGCAATAATGGCCGGAGTATTATGTTTACATGTTTCATTAGTCTTATTTTCTATAGCTGTATAGAAACTTAATGGCTGAGTTCCCGTTTCAATATGATATATCCGGTAGCAAATTCTGACTTAGATAATTTAAATCTTCAAGATCTTCTGTGACTAAAAAAATCTTACAATTGTGCCTATTTTATTAAGTAGTTGTGATGTTCCTCCCTCTTCCTTCCTTATTCTGATTAATGTTTCTGTATTTTTAAAATCATCAAATTCCCAACCTGTTTTGAGCGCGCTTACTAACCAATATTCGTAAATTAAACTTCCAACCTGAACATAACATTGGAATAATTGGAATAACTCGTTATTAAAACTACAGATTATATCCTTAAGTGCGGATGAAATTAAGCGTAATAACTTCCTAATCAAATCTCAGCCCATTCATTCGCGCAACACCTAACATTAGATTCGATCTTTCCAGAATACAAGATTTCAGTATGATAAAGTCCAACACCACCTTTAGTTGCAGGCGGATAATTTTTACTATGCCAGGTATTTAGACCGATATCGTGATGATAGCCCCCTGCAGAATTATTGGGAAAACTGGGTTTGAATGAGCTTAAAGTTTTACAAAAAAAACAATAACTAAACCACTGCTAATCAGCAAATAAGACAAAATCATTCTTTTTATAAATAATAATTTTCAATAAACCTCAACTGACATGATCATAAACAACGATTCACGTGACAATTTCTATTTAAAACAAAAATGTTACCTAATAAATATGCTTAATAATGTAACTTAAATAAAAATATCACTAATATAATTAATTCATAATAATTAGAATGATATACATTATTGATTAAATCACCTACTGAAAGAATCATAGTTAACATTTAAAAATCATTTCTTGCAACTACAAATTAATGAAGATTAAGGGCCCTGTTTTACCTAACCAAAGAACTCGACTCTATTGTTTTAAATCAAACTAAAAACAGTTATGAAAAAAATACACGCAGGTCATCCTTTAACAACATTAATTCTTTTGTTCTTCATATGCAGTATGATCTCTTGCAAGAAGGATAAAACAAAGGGCCAAGAGACGAAGCCATTCTCAAAACAAGTTTCGATTACCTACTTAAAAGATTTAATCACAGAGCTACCTGTAAAAATCAAAGACCATAGTGTAATAAGAGGAGTCGTGATCTCTGATGCCAGTTCAAAAAATGTGGAGAATAATAAAACCTTATTTCTACAAGAAGGCACCAACCAGAAAGGGATTAAAGTACAGTTGCAAAAAGATCATAATTTCGCATTAAATGACAGTCTGGAAATAGAAATTTTCGATCAGACCATAACCAGGCTGAATGGCGCAGTCGTCTTACAGGATTTACCTAATAATTTGGTGAAAAACGTGGGTGTTGGAAAAATTTTTCCCCGTGAAACCAGTGTTAGAGCGCTTGAAGCAAATAAAAAAGATTGGGAAGGCAGTTTAATACGCATTGGAATCTGCCAACTGATTTCAGATAACGGAAAATATTCAGACAACATGAAAATTAAGGATGGAAAGGCTATCCTTAATTCAAGAATAATGAAAGATGCGAGTTTCATTGGACAGGAGCTTCCTAAGGATGTAAGTAGCATAGTGGGGATAGTACACTTAGAAGGAAATGAAGTCCAGCTAATACCCCGCAACACCTTAGAGATTCGTCCATTAAAATATGTTATTGATGAATTTACAAAATGGACAAATACAACCTGGAACCATAGTTCTATCCTTCCGAGATTTACGTTACAAACTGAATATGCGAATTGGAATGGAAATATATACGAAGGACCCGTCAAACAGCTGGCAACTGCAGCGGATGGCAGTTTTACGAAATTAGGGAAGATATACCCCTATTTACCGAAAGACTCCACTCGTGGTTATATGCAACTCTTTCCTTCTGAAAAACTGAATTTGAAAGGGCTAAAATTTTTAAACATTACATTTGCTGGAAGTAAGAGTGTTGGTTACACCCTCTTTTCAGAGATCAGTATCCCTGATGAATATATTCGTGTAGCGCTCTTACCTTTCAATACGGGTGTTGATGAACTGAGCATAGGCATAAGAATACCCATTGAATCTACAGGTGAACCAATTCCC
This sequence comes from Pedobacter gandavensis, assembly GCF_014172405.1. Taxonomy (GTDB): domain Bacteria; phylum Bacteroidota; class Bacteroidia; order Sphingobacteriales; family Sphingobacteriaceae; genus Pedobacter; species Pedobacter gandavensis. Next base: position 1,147,998 of record NZ_WNXC01000001.1, read on the forward strand.
GGAAAAGTAGTTAAACCAAAAGGAGCAGTCGACTTTTACAAAATTGTATCACTGACGGCTCCTGTGGGCGAAGTAGGAAAATTTACTGCGGTTAAATTTATAATACCATCAACCTTGGAAGACCTAGTCGCAATGGGTATTACCTCAGGAGACAGAGAGAAATGGTTAAATAATCCGCAGTTAGAGATCATCAATCTATCTTCCAGAAAAACATCAGGCATAACCGACTTTCGTCAAGATCGTTATGTCCCAATATTACTTGACCAAGTACAAATGGGCTTTTAATTATTAAACCGAAGCACAGCAAAAAAATCCCTACCTGGATAAGCAGGTAAGGATTTTTTTTAAACGGTTTTAATATTAATTTGCTCTGCTATTTTCTGTCTGTCCTGTTGCCTTATTTTTGTAAGTGCTGTTTTTCAATTTACCAAAACTATAGATGGCCATCACCCGAAAATAATTGTTGTTAAATCTCCTGTCGAAAAATATATCGGTTTGCCCAACGCTATAATCGCCGGAATTATTTGTTTTATTGAAGATATCGTTTGCCATAAACTTCAACTTCAGTGCATCTTTAAAAAATTCTTTATCAATTCCTATGGTCACTGAAGACCTGCTTCGATTTTGATACAATCCTGAAGATCCTTCCCCAAGATACCAAGCCAACAGCTGAACTTTAAACAGGTTTTTCACCTTAAATGTGTTGCTGGAATATAAATACCATTGCGGCCTTGGCGATAAGGATACAAAGGAAAACTGATCATCTATCATTTTGGTATAGCTCAGGTTTACTGTATTTATGGCTGTCCAGAATCCGATACCTGTAGATGCAGAAAGTGCAGCGAAAAAAGCATGACTTTTTTCCAGATTAAGGCCCTTTAAGACATAACTATTTGGTATATCCCCTCTCAAAGCGGCGGCACTAAGCGGATTATTCACATAGTTATAACCGACCCTCAGGTCAATTTTCCGGTAATATGCGCCCAATTCAAAAGAATGGACTTTCTCTGGGATAAGGTTGGGATTCCCTTCTATGGTTGTAAACGGATCCTGATAAATCACAAATGGATTTAAGGCCTGATACCTCGGCCTGGTGATCCTCGAAACGTAGGAAGCACTCAATTTAAATTGCCCGGAAACCATCCTGCTGAACATTAGGTTTGGAAAAAGATTAAAATAATTATCGCGGATTACTTGTCCCCCGCCCACACTCGTATTTAACTGGTAATTGGTCCATTCTCCCCTAAGACCTAGTCCGAAGTTGATCTTGCCCATGATCAGACCGCTATAATTGAGATAGGCTGCCGGTATTTTCTCCCTGTATTCAAAATCACTGGATAGGTTTTCATCGGGTCTAAAGTCTCCCCCATTATCTGCGATCAGGAAACCTGTACCAGAATTGGTATTTACATAGCTGAATTTAAGTCCGAGCTCCAGCTTTTCTCTGGCATTGAACACTTTGGTATAATCCAGCTGCGTACTGGAAATCAAAATCTTATGTTGAACATCATTTTTTAAGAACCTGAACGCATCTTTACCATCGATATAACTCTGCTCATCAATAAAGTCATTGATGTTGGCATGGTAATCTGAATACTGACTTCCGACAAAAAATACCGAGCCTAGTGTATCTATAGATTGGTTGTAGTTAAAACTAAAGGAATGATTTAGCCGGTGTTCGTTTTTCTTGGTGTCACTGGTATAAAAGCGATTTCCTTCATTCGTTGTAATGTTGTTCTTACTGTCCTGGCTTCCCCCCTGTTTTTCCAAATTCCCGCTATAACTCAGGGAAAGACTTTTGTTTTTATTGATACTATATTGAACGCCGAGTCCATAATTCGAGCGGTTACGAAATTTTCGGTTCCAGTTCGTGATTACCTCAGATCGCAGATAATCTTCTTCTGAGGGCCGGGTTCTGGTGGTATACAGCTGCTCCCTATCCTTCCCCTGAAACAGACCATAATTACCTAATACAGAAAGTTTTCCTTTATTGTAATTAAAGTCAAACATGGTATTGGTATTCCTCCCTGCAAATTCAGATGCAGTAACCTGTTGACTGACGGAGGCGAGTATCCCTTCTGCTATATTAGCTTTGGTAATGATATTAATAACCGCTTTTCCTTCTGCATCATATTTTGATGATGGATTGGAAATGATTTCAATCTTCTCTATCTGCGATGTGGGAATAGAAGACATCCGTTCTGCAGTGATGAGTCTTCCATTAAGATAAATCGTAGCTTCGCCTCTACCTGCTACGGAAATCTGTCCGTCATTGATGATGACATTTGGAGCCCTGCTAAGGATTTCAGTTAAGGAACTGCTATTCGCAAGTATGGTATTGGCAACCTTCACCTCCAGGTTACCATTCGCCAGATGCCGCGTTAATGGCACCTGAACACGAACCTGAACTTCATTCAACTGAACGTAACGTTGTTTAATCACAATAGTCCCCAAATCAATGGCTACCGTTCCGTTATACTTTACCCGGATCAGGGTATCAGCAAAAAGCAAGGAGGTTAATTTCAAAGTCACTTCTTTCTGATTGATGTCTGAGAGCTCAAAGTGACCATTCAAGAAGCTAATGCCCTTTTTAAAAGCAGGATCTGCAACTGCAAAAAGCAGTGCATTCCCCATGAGGGGTTCATGATTTGCATCAGTGACCTTGGCGGAGATGCTCCGAATATTTTGGGCATTTAATTTTAGGGAATGGAAGAATAAAGTCAATGTACTGAGGAATGTGATCAGCAGGATTTTCATTTGTGAATTGGATTTAGTTTTTCTTTTTCACAAAAATCAATAGTAAAATCCTGCAGCAGGCTCCGGAAACGGGAATCCGGAGTACGGATTTATAAATTAACACAAAGAACCTGGTTCAGAAACCGGTAATTACTTTTGTAGGGTATGCTGTTGATAGCTCAGGGGTGTAGTCCCTTTCAGTTTCTTAAACGCAGCGAAGAAAGTAGACTTTGAGTTAAAGCCCACCTCATAACCTATAGATTCCAAGGTAAGGCGGTGATCCGTTGAGATGATCTTGCAAGCTTCATTAATCCTGAATTCATTGACAAAGGTTGTAAAGTTTTTTCCCAAATTATCATTCAAGAACTGTGACAATTGATGACTGCTTACATTTATCCCTTTTGATAAATCACTTAATTTTAAGTCCGGATTTCTGTAAATCTCCTGTTCTGTCATGACCCTTTCCAGTTTCCCTAGCAAAATTCCAACTTCTTCTTCATTCACTTTTTTGCCTGAATATTTATTTGGATTGAGCAGAAACAGGTCGTCGGTTTTCTTTCTATACAAAAGCACCGAAATAATCAGGTATAAGATCAGGGAAAAACCAATTGCACCACTGATATAGGACGTAAATGGTGCCCGGATCAGGCTTAGGAAAAAGGCAATAAAAATCACTACATTCCCAAAAAAGATCATCAGCAACCAGGTTTCAGCAGGAGTCAACTGCTGCCCTTTACTGAACATTTTTTTCAGGATTCCTTTGATCACAAAAGCCGACATAACGATATAAACAAACCATTGCAAATAAATAATCTTGCTAAAGTATTGGTTCCAAAGCAATGAATAATCTTCATAAGGATAGCATATACCTGTCACAAGTACCACCAGAAATAAGGAAGCTATCATCCATTTCCAGGATTCCGGAATTAACTCCAAGCCCTTAACTGTAGATTTTAGAAAACAATAAAGGAAAGGGCCGATAAAAAAGCAGGCGGAAAGACCAATCTGCAGGTATATTTTCGGCAGATTACCATCAAAATATATAAACACTGATTTACCAATCCGCACACTTAGGACAAACAGCAGGGCGCCCAGGAAATAATTGCTCAGGTACTTTTTTCTGGTGAAAAAAGAAAAGTATAAGCTTAGAATAAGCCCGTTAAAGGCTCCTAATACACTGAAAAAAAACAAGAATTCCTTACCGAAGTTCATAAATTGGCTATGGGTGGTGGTACCTCAAATATACTTTTTTTATACAATTAATCTTCCCGGCTACCATCATGGGCCATTCTTACCATTTTAGGTGTGAATTTAGCGACCACATCAATCAGCTCTTTTTGAGCTTCCATCACCAGATTGATGTCTTTGTAAGCCATTGGAGCCTCGTCTAAACCTGCACCAATTAATGCCAGGTTAGTAGCTTCAACAGGCAATTTACAGTTTTCTTTAGCCAGTTTGGTGTAATAGTCAGCTAAAGTTGCACCCAATCCACGGGAACCAGAGTGGCTAAGCAAAGCCAGACAACTACCTTTTTCAATATTCAGGACCTCATCTCTTTTTTCAAGAAAAAGAAGGGTCCGAAATTGCTGCCCCTTGCTCTTGATCGGATCATCGAATTTCAGGAATTCCCAAATAAACCCTATGTTGAATATAAGGGCATAGATTTTGACCGTTATTTTGAAGACCTGCTTGGGGTAACCAAATCTCCTACATCCTAACTAAGCCATGGCATCATAGTCAGCAAGTCTTGAAAGAGGAGTCTGATGGCTTGATCTTTAGAGTTGATGTAGTCTTAAACTTTGAGCTGGAAAGGGAAATTCTTGGCTTCGGTGAATGCATGAAAGTATTGGCACCTCGAAGTCTCGCTTCCAGAATTCAAAAAAGACTTGTTGAATCCGCCAAACAGTATGAAACCGATTAGCGCATAAATGAGCTAATCGGTTAGCACCAATTTCAAAACATTAATTTAAAATTGGTTTATTATCATAAACAGCAGATACCTGTCGCTGTAACCAGATGGTCATCCAGGCAGAGCCCATTCTACTGGAAATTGCTTCTTCCCTACCTAAATAACTATTCTCAGAATCACCAATATAGGTATGTCCGTCGACAAACCGTTTTTGTTGTTGCAATACTTTATCGATATGCAGTTTTGCCCAATATTCTCCTTTATGCTTTTGCGAAAGGTTATCCCAGCCATAGGTATAAGCAGCGATATCCAGATTGGCAAAATTATCATAAACACCGAAACCCCAATCAGAACCTTCAGGGTAATAAACCTCAGCTGTTGCTTCACGATACATGGTACCACCGGGAGCCTTATAAGGCGGCGCAGAAAATGAATGTGTCGTTACCGAGTAGTAAATTTTATCAAGGTTAAAACGTGCGGCTTCTGGTATTGCTTTACCTGCCAATGAGAATATTATTGGCGCATTGATCATAGAGGCGAGGGCATTGTATTGCGGATGAATTATACCATGATTGATTACAAAACCAGGCTCCTCCATGTTATAGCCATTAACCCAGCTACTAACCGGCCGGCCATGTATAATTCTTTGGTTATTTAAATCAGAAGGCAAAGAGGTAGATGCAATCAAATATTCAACAGACTTGTATAACCATTTGTTCGAGTTTGGATGATTCGGTAACATTACTGCAGCCAGGTACAACAATTCAGCGTTCCAGGCGTCCTCTTCGATTTTAGAGTCACCAGGGAAAAGTACTTTTCCTGTGCTGTCTTTAAAATAAAGCGGTGCTGTAGGAAGAAAACGATTTGCTTCAGAAACCATCATTTTCATGATATTAGTTTGATCTTTGGTTGAAAATTCATCCCAAAAGAGCCAAGCTGTATATCCCGAATAATAGGCCCAATGTGCTGCCTGCCAATCGCCACCCCATACTTTACGTTTACCATTGACTTTATGATCATAAGCCACTGAACGGATCATCAGCATCATTTTATCTTTAGCTTCTTTCAATGACACACCTGTTACAGCGGGATCATATATCCCTGTTTTAATGGCAATACCGATACCGAATGCCATTGCTGCAGGAAAACGGTATCGGTATTCATTTACCTTAGATTTACTTTTCAAGTCAAGATAACCGCTGGAATCGATCTGATATCTTTTTACATCGTTAAACCAGGCAGTGAGTGCAAACTTATTGGCATTGAGTAATGCCGTTTTTACTGCATTTGTTACTTTATTACGAGGCACTTTTTTTTGAAACTTGCTCCAATTAATCGGTGCTACCATTGTTGAGGAATCAGTATTTGCGCTCGCTGTACTGATTTGGCTTTTCGCAGATGCTACTCCTGGAATCAGTAATAAAATGGCCGCGATTATTTTTAAATGGTATTTCATTTTATTCTTATCGTTCAAATTGTTGGTATCTAAATGTTAGGGTATGTTTTAAGTAATGATTGATCCGCTGAATGAATTCAATAAACTTCTACTCAGCGAATCAAACACAACCACTAATTCAATAAAAATTCTGACTCAAACTGGTTCAAAAACGGATCACCATCAATACCAAAAGAAGCTAAATTTTTAATGTTCATCCAATACAAAATGTTCGCCCCTATTGAATAATTTGCTACAATAATAGACTTGTCCTTTGCATTTGGATCAGCTACTACCGAGGCTGGCACATCTGTACCCATTGCAATCCATTTGTAGCTTCCTTTTAACACCATATTGTATCCTCCCGGAGCCTTATTTGTCAGTATCCCCTCTCCTCCCTCATCTATCGGCCAATAACCTGTTAAGTTTACATAATTAGGGTGCTGTCTCATGTCCTTTAAACCTTTATTAGCCACTAAAGTTGCCGCATCCAGGGCTACATTAAAATAACAGAGGTCTGCCGCCTGGAAATTTAGTGCGGTATTAACACCATATACACTTCTATAGCCAATAGTTAATTTTTCCTGCGTACTCAAATTACCCTTGGAACTGATATTTGTGCTGGTTACCGCAACACCATCCAAAAAGGTGGTCAGTGTTCTGGTACTTGTATTCACATATTTTACAGTAATGGCGATCGTATGCCAGGATCCATCAGCCGCGGTTCCACCAGTAAATTCTGAGGTAGCACCTCCACCATTCGCCGAGCCACCAACAACACATAAATACGAATTACCTCCTTGTCTAAGCACCCATCCTGTTCCGGTAGTACCCAGAACATCAGTACTCTTCGAAAGAAAACCTGGATATGAAGTTTGTCCATTAAACTTTACCTGCATCTGCACGGTAAAATCTTGTGTACTTCCAGAATTATACAAACCATTATCATTAGGAACCTCTGCAATTACATCTGTACCTTTAAACAATACGGTATTAAAACCCGTTTTTTTCAATTCCTTTTCTTTAAAAGCTGGATGAGCAGCTATAAAAAATCCATTTTTTGGATCAACACTGCTTCCACCATGATTTGTAGTCACAATGACCAGCCAATCTTCATTAGCATAATTTTTTCTGGCTTTTAATGCGGTTAAAATATTACCCACATAGGCATCAGTTTTAACAATGGCATCCTTGTAATTACTATTTGTTGACAAGTAACCGCCGTTTACGCCTGCAGCTTCTACATCCCTAAAGTTAACAATCATAGCCCCTAACAAATTTTGGGTATTCAAAATATTAACGGTAGAATCTTTTACTGCCAGATCCGTAGAGACTATAGGTGAAAAATCAGTGTTTTTCATATAGTTACGCAAAGGATCCCAAGGCGTAACCAATGCCGTTTTCACATTTTTAAACTGTGTAATATAATCGAACACATTTCTGTAGGAGGTAATACTACCTTCAAAATCCCCGTTCCCGGCACTTAAATCTTTGTCAAAGGTATTTTGACTGATTAAATGTTTATTGTAACCAACACCTGTTAATATAGAAGCCCAGGCCGCCGCATCGGTAGCTACCGAAGAAGTGAGTACATTATAGCTATATTTTGAGCTTTTTTGAAGTGCTGAAATATTGGTCGGTGCCACAGTTTGTAATTCAGCACCTGTTAAACCATCGATACTGATCACTAATACCTTACGTTGCAAAGTTGTTGTCCGTACTAATTCTTCATATACTGGTGCTGGGTTAGCATATTTTTTACAGCCCATGAATCCCAGCAATAAAAACGCTCCGGCTACAAATAGGATGTTGTATTTCTTTATATTCTTATTCATATTCTGAGTTCATTAAGGTTTAATAAGATTACATTCTGATAAATTACAGGAAACTGCATTTGCCCCGTTTTTTATGACCACTTTAACATATTTAGTGCTGATTTTGCCATCAGGGAAGTTATAATTATATACGGCCGTTGTTTGCGGTAAGGTAGTCGTGCCAACACTGGTATAATTTACATTATCCGTACTGGTAAATATCTCTACATCTTTCACATAACCTGTACTAACATTCTGACGCTGCGCAAAGGTTACCCCTTTAATTAGCATTGGTGCCGGAGAATTAGTTGCGAGTGTAATCGCAATGGGAAAAGTTTGTGCTGCCGTTGGTGCGGGGCTGGTTTGCGAGGACCAGTAAGAACTTGTAGAAACCACACCATCAATTAAATTAGTTACATTACCGTCGTTTGATTGCGAAGAACTCGCGCTTACGGTTGTGGTGTAAATAATGGATCCGGTTCCACCGGTTTTTGTCAGAGGATTATAAGTCCATATTGCTTTGGTTAGTGGCGGATATTTAGCCGAAACTTTAGCCACAACAGCATCACTAATCAGAATACCCCAAGCACCAAAAAATGGCGACAAATCAGTCTGAGTATAATCTGATAGTTTTTCATAAACAAAATTGTGCTTAAGAATATCCGATGAATTTAAGCGGTCGGCATGGCGAGCCTCCTTGTATAAATAGGTCATTGCTCCGTAACCATACAATTCCAGAATTTGCACAAAAGGCGTCATCCGTCTAAAAGGGTCGTTCATTGCCACATCCCGGTCGAAGTCCTTCAGTCCAGCTGTGCCTGCATAGGTAATCGCCAATGGGAAATTACTATTAACCGCTCTGTGCAGGCCACTGTAATTAGCTCCGATTCTATTGGCGACTTTAAAACTGAAAAGGTTATTGGTGGTTTCGCCCAGGGTGCTCCAGCTCCAGGCGCTTGTTTGCTGACAGTTGTGACCAAATTCATGGTAAGAGCCCCAATTTCCTGTCCCGTTGCTGCTAAGGTTTTTTAAACTGGTAAAACTACCAAACCATTCATTATCATTTTGCCCCACAAAAGGAAAACCACTGTGACCATAACCCAGGCTCAACTGTATATCCAATACGCCGCGCCAGGCACCTTGCGGGCTTCTGTCTATTGCATCAACAGCATTATCAGATAAGCCCATCCAGCCATTATAGTCTAATTCAAACACATCATTCCATTTACTCATCACCAACCCAGGTTGAGTATATGGTTCAGTTGGCGAATTAAATGCAGCTACAACCTTGTCGCGGGGAACTAAAAAGATAACACGATTGCTTCTTAATTCCAACCATGGCACTTTGGAAGCTTTAACCTGCTCCATCCAGACGGCATCGTTACTTTTCCCCAGAATAAAATCCGGTGAAACACAAGCTCCAGAAATACTGAACTCTACCGGAACTGCATAAGCATGGCTGGCACGAATATAAATGGTACCGCCATACAGGTTACGGACAAAATTATTACCTGCATAAAGTTGCTGGCGCATATAAATTACGGGATCTCTCAATAAAGGAGATTTACCAGAAAGATCGTCAGTTTGTCCGCCGATTTGAACAACCAGCCCTTCGATACCCTGAGGCACTACGATCTTGATCAGTTCGCCTGGAGCAGCATAATATCCAGTACTAAACTGCGGTTCTGGAGCCACAGAGATCCGTAAATTACCTGCTGTTTGATCCGTATAATTTAAATCTAAAGTAAACTTTGCATCTTGTACCCGGGGTTCTGATGGATCAACCAAACCTGGAAAAACTCTCGCCTGACTGTATTTTGATTTATCGATAACCTTCATATTGGTATCAATACTACCTGTAGCTATATTGCCTGAATTGTCTGGGTATCCATCCGGGATATTGTACCCGTATTTTTTGCAAGCCGTCATTGTCAATAACAAAATGGTCACAAATATTTTAGTGAGTTGATTAAATTTCATGCTACAATTTTTAATTGATTGGAAAAGTAACTGTTGGTACATATAGTTTACCCATTAAGCCCCATTGCGATGGAACGGCGATATTTAGCCAATTGTAAATTAGTATTGGAATATCTACACCGTTAGGTACAGCAGTATATGCAGCGGCTGAAATTTCCGGAGAAATATTTGGCGAAATCTCTGAGAATGGAACAAACTGAACAGGACCAGAATAGGTCATGTCATTACCTTTACCCGAGGCATCTGCGGCTAGGGTTCCGCTGGTTTCGTCAAATGGCCAGTAGCCTATTAAATTACCAAAATAGGTATTCTCAGGTCTAATCTGAATACGCATGTTTTTGATGACCTCAGCTGGGCTCATCGCTACATTAAAGATCGCCAGATCTTTAATCATAAAATTGGTGTTTTTCCCCAAATCTGCACCAATTCTTAATGGAGCTGTGTTGTCCCTGTTCGTTACTCCGATATTTGTACTGCTACGAGCAACGCCATCCAGATAAAAAGCAGTCGTTCTTGTACTCCCCGAGGTAGTTATGGTAATTGCATAAGTATGCCATTTACTATCATTCATTTGCTGGGTTCCATTCAGGGTACTGGCTCCGGTAAAACTTAGCTGTACGTTGTTACTTCCCCTAAAAAAGTCCCATCCTGCGCTGGAACCAAAAGTAACCTGCTTACCTAAGAACGGAGGAAAGCCACTTGCTGTACCAAGGTCATCCCTCATTTTAAACATCATGGTGAAATTACCACTTACACCAAAGTTGCCTATGTTTGTATTACTGTTTAACAATGCTTTTGGGCTTATCGATGCATTTGAAGTGAAACGCGGCGCAGTCCCAAAATAAGGCAGGTTACTGATGTCTGGTTGGCTGATGGCGGTGACCACAAATTTGGGGTTATAAAATGCAACAAATGTGTTTCTCGAAAGATCATCATAAATATTACTGCCGCCAGCAGAGGCCCCACCACCTTTATTAGAAGCGATCACAACCAGCCAATTTTCAGTAGCATACGTTTTTCTGGCTTTCAAGGCTTTCATAATTTCGCCAACATAGCCATCAATATTTTGTATCGCAGCTGTATAGCCTGGCGTTGTAGTGGTATAGCCAGCGCTGGCTCCCTCGACTTCGGCACTATGAAATTGGGCAACGAGTAACGAAGGGTCGTTTGTACTTAATTCTTCAACCACTGCTGCTTTTACAGCCGCATCGTCAGTTACCGTTTGTTTTACCGAAGCATCAAGGGCTAAATTATCATTAAACCCAGCAGACGCTGCGATTGAAACCGCTCTAACATTACCTAAGCTTTCTTTTATCCTGGTAAAAATAGTTGGCGTTGCCTGCAAGTTCAGACCATTGAAGTTTTCGCTGATTACCTTGTGTTTAGTGTAATCTACACCGGTAAGCATGGTGGTCCAGGCAGCAGCATTGGTCAATTGATTATTCTGAAAATCAGCTAAACCATCATAGCTATAAATAGCTTTTTGGGTTATTGTGGTGATATTTGCTGGTGTTATTGATTCCAATACGGAACCTTTAACACCATCCATAATAATATACAATACCTTTTTACGGTTACTGCCCAATCCAGCAGTATCATTTTTAAATGATTCCGGTAATACGTTGTCAAAATTTTTATTGCAGCCAAAACTTAGCCCGATTAAGCCAATCAGGCCGGCCATGATGAAGATCTTAAGCTTAAGATCCGGATTAATAATTCTTTTCATTTCTATATTCCTTTCCTTTAAACCATTTATTAGTTAGCAATGATCAATCGTAATACGTTATGTGGGAACATGGAGTTAAATCTTACAATATTACCAACCAAAGTCACCCTGGTACCCTTAGCTACCGGGCTCTCCATTAAATCGTAAATTCTACCTTGAAAACCACCTGTATTGTTATAACCGACTGCGAGAGTTCCGTTCGCTTCCAGTATAGAAAATCCCTGCCTCAAATAGGTACCATACTTATTAAAGGAACCGGCTACTATTATTTTACCGTTAGACAATTGCCCTGCAAAAGTGGCCACACCACCGGAGTAGCCCAGACTTGAAAAGGTATTCACATTAGAACCATCGGCATTTAATAAATTGATACCACCAACAGTTTTTCCATTAAACGTGGTAAATAAACCCGCAATCACTATCTTATTTGTGGTCGCATTGTAACGAATCGAATTAATATCTCCATCAGCTCCGGCACCTACGTTAAAGGTATTATCTACACTTCCATCAAGATTTAACCTAACGATATGGTTTGCAGCGGTACGATTAAACGTCGTGAAATTGCCTACTAAAATTAATTTGCCGTCGGCTTGCATCATGGCATCTGTAATCCCTCCATTAGCGCCTGCTTCACTCTGTCTGGTGACGCTATTGTAATGGAAAGTCTGATCCAGGGAACCATCACTATTTACCCTTACCAGTTGACGCATTTTAGTCACATCATAAACTTTTGCATCGTAACTGGAATTGGGAATATAAATCGTCTTATAGTTTTGAAAATTCCCTACGATGTAGACTTGTTCGCCAAAAACAAAGGTTTTTCTAATTGATCCATCCACACCGCCATTAAACGAGGCAATGGTGTCTTTGTTTTTATAGGTTTCGGCTGGTTTTGGATTGACCACATCAACAACCATACTATCCAAACTGCCATTGGCATTTAATCTCGTGATATTGTTCAGGGTCTGCCTGTTTACACGGGTAGAATTATAAGCGTTAAAACTACCTGCTACAATCATTTTTCCTGTGTTCGAACCTGTATTGATCGTGTTAATGGAATAAATGGTTTGATTGTTCCCTACAACACCTTTTCCAAAGTTAATACCGGAAGTCAGGTAAGCACCATCTGCATCTGTCTGAACAATGCCTCCATTAGGCAGTACCGCGGTCCCTTTTTGTTCAAAGCTATTAAAAGCTCCGCCTAACCAAATATTCCCGTTAGTCAACGCTTGAATGGCGTACACATCCGAGTTTCCGTTACCCGTTACTGTTCCGGCACCATTTACAATCTTAAATGTATTATCGACACTAACTTTCCCTCCTACTTTCACTATCGGGCCGAAAAATATTTCTCCGTTAAGGGTAATATACATACTACCTGTACTGGCTTCGAGCGGCACATTAAAAGAAATAGTACTATCTGTCCTTGAGGTTAACGCTGCTTCGATTTCATTGACAAAAATTTTAAAATCGGTATCTTTATATTTATCAGTGGTTAAGCCCCTGACCTTAACTGTTAAACTTGTACCAGCCGCCACAATATCCGGATCTGTATTTTTGGAAAGAATACTAACATCTAATGAAACTTTACCTCCGGCATAAGGATCATCGGCAATTCCCTTCCCTTTTTTACAAGCAACCAAAAGCATGGCCACAATGACCAGACTGAAGCGCATAAATTGATATATTTTATTTTTGAACATCTCTGATTAAATTTTAATTATAATAACATAATAATTAAGGTGTTGCAGGCAAAATCCCCGCTACCACGGCCTGCTCAATAAACGAATTTGTATTAAATCCGAAATTGTGCTTAGTTTTATTTAATACATGAACTACACCGTTGCTCGGCTGAATATCTGAACTAGCGATAGGAACATTAACTAGGGCAACTTGTGGGTTAGATAAATCCGGAATATAAGCCAGATATAACTGACGGTATCCGGCATAAATCACACCGCCAGCATCATTGAACAGGACACCCAGATTCATTACTCTACCACCGTAGGAGGCATAATTCTTCCCCGGATAGGTGACATACGATACGGTATCCCGTTGGGGATAATCTTTTAGCAAATACTTTCCTTTGAAAATATACTGCGACAAAGTATTCTTCCAGACCTCTGGTTTAATTTGGGATAATTGTGAAACCGTATCCTTACCATTGTATTTCAAATAGAGGTTTAAACGATTGATCGATTTAAAAATCGTACCACTTGGTGGAGCAAAAAAAGTGATCTCTTCCTTGTTAACCACATCGTTCATCCCTGCCAGATCAATCACCCTTAAGGTACTATCGAAAAAAGCCGGCTTCGATTTTAAGTATTCTAAAACTGTACCATCAAACTTACTTTCATGTAAGCCTGTATCGAAATAATATTTTTTACAGCTGCCAAATAACAATAATGTACCTGCGAGCATTAAAAGGATCATTCTATTTTTATGTTGCATTTTCATATTTATTTATTCCAAAAATTATTTCCAACCAGGTAGGGATTTGCTAAGCGCTCTGTAGAACTAATGGCTAAAGGCCATGTCCAGGCACCAGCATTAAAATCTGTTACAGAAATTGGGTTACTTGAATATTTTGAATCGAGAACCCTTTTGGTACGTACTGCATCAAAAAAGAATTGTCCTTCTCCGATCAGTTCCCGGCATCGCTCAAAATAAAGATCTGTTTTAAGCTCATCTCCTGTAGAAATAAACACAGGTGCACCCGCCATTAACCGAACCTGATTAGCGAATTCTTTTGCTTCTTCATCATTATCCAACTCTGCTGCTGCCTGAGCTGCCAACAATATCATATCTGGCAACCTAAAAATAATGGCGCTGTCATCACTGTTTATAGTGACACCTGAACCAGAGCCAGTAGCATAATTGTTGATAAACTTTTTAAACTGAAAAGTATTATTATCCGCATCATAATTATCAAACCAAATAGCCAACCTTGCATCTGCCACACCCAAAGGAAAAACCTTAGTCAGGTAATCTTTCTTATAGTTCATGCGACTGGTAGCGGTGCTTGTGGAACCGTAATACGGATAATGCGAAAAGAAATAGGAATAGCCTGCGGCCTGGTTAAAAGTTTCCCCGTAATTAAACTCCTGTAAGATCCCAAACAGATTCTCCGAAGAACGACCTTTAAAGATCTTTTTAGTATTCTCTATCGTTACTGGTAACAACTTATAATTGGTATAGGTAGCTAACTCATGACCTAAAGCAACTACTGAAGTATAGTAAGGCTTTTTATCTGTTTTATCCCAGGCAGCCGCCCACATATTTAAGTGCATTAATAAGGCGATTGCACTGCCCCTGGTCGGTCTGAAACCTACCTGAGATCCATCTGCATTTACAGTCGGTAAATCATCCTTCGCCGCAGTCATGTCTGCGATACAATTTTTTAAGACCGTTAACTGGGCTGTTCTGGGTAAGGAAGTACTATGATAAGCATCTGTATAATAAATGGCATCGCCAAAAAGCCTGCAGATGAACAGATAACTCAGGTTGCGTAAAAAAACAGCCTCGGCTTTATAGCGCTTTCTGTCTGTATCAGACAAAGCAGTACCAGGTACCCTATCTATTTCCTGATACATAATATTTGAATTGGCAATCACATCATACCAGGTTTTCCAGTCCTGGATGTTGCTAAAGGCTGTGCTGCCAACCAGTTTCAGGTTATTTGCAATTAGATTATTATAATCCACACCAGCAGTACCACTCACAAAATTACCCCTCATCTCCAAAGCAGGCATAAAAGCTCCACCTCCGATTTTACTTCTCAACCGGGTATAGATTCCGATGGTAAAACCTTCCACATCTTGTTTCGTTTTCCAAAAATTATTTCCAGATTGGGCATCTATGGGAGTTACATTTAAGAACTTTTTACACCCTGGCATCACAAACAATATTGCGGCTACCAACAGTAAATATTTTACATTATTCATTTTCATCATTTAAAAATTAAAACTCTATGTTTAAGCCCAGGGTAAACTGTTTTGACAAGGGGTATCCGCCAGGATAATCTCTACCCAAAGCGGTCACGTTTTCCGGGTTAGGGCCAGAATAACGGGTAATAAAACCTAAGTTTGAAGCGGTTGCATTCACGCTAACCCTATTCATTCCATATTGCTTTGTAAATGTTTGTGGTAGACTGTAGTAAACCTTTACGGAATTTAGTTTCAGATAAGAACCATCTTCCTGAAACAACGTTTGAGAATACCTGAATGGATTAATGATGGATGATCTGATAAAATCTAAAGGATTACCATATTTGGCCACATCACCAGGAGCTGCCCAATAATTAAATTGAGAAAGGGGTACCAGGTTACCCAAAACCGTAGGTTTATTAAAGTTTAAAAGTTGAGCGGCTAAACTATTATTTAAGATATCACGTTGAAAAGTAAAAGAGGTATTAATCTCTAAGCTCCAGCTTTTATATTGCAGCAAAGAGGTAAAACCACCTGTTATTTGTGGCTGTGAGTTACCAGCAATTACTTTATCGTTATCATTTAAGATATAGTTACCATCCAGATCGGTAAAAATAGGATCACCAGCTTTAAAGTAATTTAAGATGTTTGTCCCGCCAACACGATAAGGTAAACCTGTTACCGGATCAACTGGTACTTGTCCATTAGTTTGATAGACCCCTTTGGTATTGTACAAATAATTAGATAGTGAATTTAAACCAAGGCGGTAATAAGTATCCTGATCTAAAATAGAAGCATCGTCATAGATTTTTTCCCTTAAACCATCCGGTAACTGTGCCAGAACTTCTCTGTTGATTGCCAATGTAGCTGATAAACTCAATTTAAAAGGACTGGTAGTATTTAAAGGACGACCGGTAACCTGAAACTCCCAACCATAATTTACGTTACTGATTTCCGTTGCTGAAATCCCCTTAAAAGAGGTAGAGCTGGAGAGCTGCTTAGACTGTAAAATATTATCCGTTTGTTTATAGTAGGTATCAAATGCCAGGGAGAATTTATTGTTCAATAAACCAATATCGAAACCTGCGTTATAAGTAGTCGCTTTGGTAGGTTCTAAACTCAGGTTAGGTAATAAAGCCTGGTCTAAAATAACAGACTGACTGTTATTATACTGACTGCCACCATAATATTTACCGTAAGCATCATAAATACCACCATTTGGTGTAATGTTTGAGCCATAACTGAAACGGAAATCACCGTAATCAAGCCATTTAAGACTTTCTAAGAATTTTTCTTTGTTAAAGTTCCATTTCAGCGAAACTGAAGGATTTTTCTTGTAGCCAGCATTAGGGCCACTGGTAGATAAACCATCAATACGGTAGTTAAAATCCAACACATATTTCTGCTTATAGTTATAAGAAAAGGCGCCGGCAAAAGCAATGGTTCTCAAATCTGTATAACCGATAGTCCCTCCTAATGACGTTGTGTAATTCGTCATATTCGTTAATGGCCCTCTTAACTGATCGTTTACCCCTTTCTGGTTCAACATTGCATCTGCTTTAAAGAACGACGACCTCAACTCAGAGAAAGCAAACAGTGAGAAATTGTGTGCGTCCTCATTTTTCTCCTGAAGTGAATAAACGTAAGAAAACTGGTTTCGATTGTACAATGTTGTTGCCCTATCGTTATACGTATAATATTGCGACTGGTTAGCATTTAAAATTGCTGGTGAAAAGTTATCTTTAGTACTCGATACTCCGGTATAATTCAAATAAGACGCCACCCTTAAGTTTTTAAGAATCTCATATTCCGCATTAATCGTAGCTGTTGTATTTAAAATTTTGTTGTCATTATCTGTTCTTAGTGCTCCCAGAACAGAATTTACAGACGAATACAATGATGGTGAGGGCAATAATGAAGAAGAACTTCCACCGGTTGCTACGCCCGAATTTTGCAAGCCGTTTCCGCTCCCGGTTTGTTGTTTCTGTATGGAGTTGTTTAATTGTGCTTCTAATTTGAACTTTCGGGTTGGGCTGTACCCCATATTCATGTTCAAATTGTATCGGGAATAACCCGTACCCTGTTGAATCCCTTTTTCATCAAAAACACCTACTGCTACTTTATAATTAAAACCGACATCACCACCAGAAATATTTAAATTATGTGTTTGGTTAAATGTAGCCCTGTAGAAATAAGACTGCCAATCGGTAGAGTTATTGTAATAAGCATTTAAACTATCCGCAAGAAAGGGCGTATTGTTCACCAAATCAATTGCGGTATACCTACTCGTATCGTAACGCAAAATCTGATCAATTCTTAATAAACGCTCTCCTTTACCACCAATTACCGCACGTAACTGAGGTACAGTAGACACAAATGCACTTCCATTATAACGGATTACCGGTACTTTTGAGTTACCACGTTTGGTGGTAATTAAGATCACTCCATAAGCACCTCTGGAGCCATAAAGTGCCGTTGCAGCAGCATCTTTTAACACCGTGATATTTTCAATCTCTTCGGGTGGGATTTGAGAAGCAGGAGATACGCCAGGCCCCGCTTGCTGAAAACCATAAGAATAATCGGTATTATCATCCACGGGTACACCATCAATTACATATAAAGGTGAGGTTGGACTGAGGAAACTAGAGTTACCATCTCCTGAAATATTGACATTAGAAATACCGCGGATAGTTACACTTCCCCTAAAACCTGGTGCACCGGTACTATTTTGAATGTTCAAACCAGCAACCTTACCTTGCAGCAGAGACATCACATCACCTGCAGGCTGTCCTTGTAACTCTTTACCAGAGATCGTAACTGCCGAACCCGTACTTAATGTTTTGGTTTTAGTTTGATATCCAGAGGTGATGGTCACTTCTTTGAGCGCATTGTTATCATCTTCAATTAAGGTCACATTAATAGTAGTTCTATTATTTACCTTTACCGTTGCAGGTTTATAACCAATATATCTGAAGGTCAATTCGGCATTGCTATTTACGGTAACACTATAATGACCGTTGCCATCTGATTGCCCAATCGCTTTACCAGCAAGGATTACGCTGGCTCCGGCGATGGGTCCTTTTAATTTTGAATCCCCGTCGTACACAATACCTTTTACATTAATCTTTTGTTGAGCCTGTGCTACCTGTTGGAAACCAAGAATCAATAAAAATGCTATGGTGTAGAAATACTTCATCGGAAATATGTTCTTACTAAATCTATTTGCTTCCATTAGTCATTGTCAAATTTTGGTCTATCCCTTAAAAACTGAAAAGTCATTTCCCAATCGCCTTGTTGGTAAATGTTAAAATTCATGGCTACAAAGCATTGCTGTAACACATTCCCAAAAACCTGCCTGTTAAACCTAAATACCACCCTGGCCTGGTTGCCCGATAATGTGGTATATTTTGTTGGGTAGGCACTTAGGGGAATTGGATAAGCCGTTTCATACTTTACATAAGTATTGGTTTTAACCATGTTAAACCCATGGACCAGATTACCCCAGTCTGTAGCTGAAAACTTATTAGGATCAATTGGGTTAGATAAGGTATCTGTGAATTTGAAAGTTAAACTGTTACCGTTTCCACTTCTTTTAAAAAGCACACGAACATCAGAGCCTGCATTTAAGGGTTGTCCGGTACGCTCACCTGTGATATTTACACCACTTGGCAATACGGAAATCTGAGGGCCCTGTCCAATGATCGGGTCTAAATTTGAAGGTTCATATGGGCGCTCCTTCATCGGCATCAACCGGAAATTCTGAAAGTATTTACGTCCGCCTGAGTTAGACATTTCAACATCGAACACATAACCTGAATCCGGTTGCGTCTTTACCTGGTTTGAATTGGCTGCCGCCCACATAATAAATTCGCCGGAATGAGGTCGTACTTCAAACAATTGATGATTCTCTGTCGTTCTTTTGGCTTCAATCTCCGCAATGGAGCTTTCCGTTCCATTGTAAGCAGTTTTCCAGGTCATCACCGGGTAAAAGGCTTCCATTTCTGGTGCTGCTTCACCCGAAAATGTCCTCATATTTACGATCTTAAAATCTAAAGGACGACTGGAGCTTCCAAATTGAAAGTTATTACTAAATAGCGTATTTCTTCCCAATACCGGTTGGTAGATCAGTTGCGTGTACAGAGAATTGTTGGCTAAAGATAACCGGGCATCCGGCAGGTTCTTTTTACAGGAGGATAGACAGACAATACTGCTCAGCAATGCCAATCCAATTTGTAAAGTATATTTAATATTTTTCATCATTTTTCTAACACTATTTATCTAAATTTTTAGTGAACTCATCAAAACCAAAACTATGCAGAGGCGTAATGATGTTAACTGTTGCATTTTTGGTTTTGATATTAACCGCATCAGTTGTGGTAATTATCCAATCTTTCGTAAAAATAAACCCCTTAGGATCACTGAAATTTAACCGGGTAGGGCCACCAGTCTGGTAACCGGATGAACTTAGTTTTACATTTTTAATGTGCATCGGATAACCTATCAGGATTGAATTTTGGAAGGTGCCATCAACTGAACTTAGGTAAGCATCGGTTGTTCTATTGCCTCTGATGATGTATTTGCAAATCATAAGGCCAAGTCCGATGGGATCAGCATTGCTTAAATTAATTAAGCTATGTCCCTCAGCAACCCGTTTTTGATTCAGGTATTTTTCCGCAGTTTCGAAACTCTTATTTACTGGTGCAAAAAGGGTTAATTCCTGAGTTTTTAACGAGTCAACAAGCGTCGGATATCGCTCCAAAACCAACAATAAGGAATCGAAAGTGCCTTTTGGCTGAGCCTTTAAATAATCATAAGCAGAACCCTCAAATGTTTGTACCGTGTTCTCATAATCATGATATGGCGAGTCGCTTTTTTTACAGGCACTGAGGTTCAGAAAAAAAACACCCAGGCAAAATAATAAGCTGTATTTGTATATGATATTTCTCATTTTATAACGAATCATTAAATTAGTTCCAATATGGATTCTGAGTAATCGATGGATTTGCATTAATCACATCTTGCGAAACCGGCCAATAGATACCACCTGCAGCTTCAAATTGCTTGAAAGTCATGGCTACACCGTTTTTATTGGCAAAAATGTTATTGCTATTTTTAATCTTATTGTATCTGATGATATCATACCATCTCCATCCTTCACCCATTAACTCTCTTCTTCTTTCCGCAAAAATCGCATCAATTACAGGCACTTTAGAAGATGATAAATAAGTTACTCCTCTTAAATTTGTGGCCTGATTTAAAGCAGTAATAGCGCCCTCCCTATCTCCAAGTACAGCTAATGCTTCCGCCCTTAGTAAGGAAATTTCTTCCAGCCGGCTAAATACCATTGATGAACTGAACAAAGCGACATTACTAGCCGTTTGACCTGTATAAATAGCTTTTACCT
Organism: Pedobacter gandavensis; assembly: GCF_014172405.1. Classification (GTDB taxonomy): domain Bacteria; phylum Bacteroidota; class Bacteroidia; order Sphingobacteriales; family Sphingobacteriaceae; genus Pedobacter; species Pedobacter gandavensis. The sequence continues at coordinate 1,168,928 of NZ_WNXC01000001.1, forward strand.
TGTTGAAAATTGGCTGTTCTGACTGATAGTTATAGAAGTAATTTGTTCTATAAGATCTTGTCACCGGATCAATACCGAAACGCAAATCAAAAGGATCAGTAAATACCTTGTTAATGGTATCCTTAGGGACAAACATTTCCGGCTGTGTTTTAGGAATAAATGGTGAGGCTAAGGTCAATTGTTCCAGGTGACCATTGGCGGTTAACAATCCGTTTCCTGCTTCAAAAGGAAAACCTACGATTAGAGTTGCCCTTTTAAAAGCAAAAGGACTATTGGAAGAGTTTTCTGTTAGGCTAGCCATATCTAGGTAAGCTAAACCGAACGATCCATCTTTATTTTGTGTGGCCTGATTTTCTAAAACAAATTTAGCATAGTTAGCGGCGTCCAGATAATTACCCTGCCAGGCAGCAATATGAGCCAACATGGCGTAACAGGATAATCTGGTGAACAAAATACCATTCCATCCAGTCCAGGAATTACTATGATATAGACCAGGCAATATTGGATCAGTACCGCCGTACCTAAATGGCACCACTTGTCCCGCTGCTAACAACTCATTGGTTGCAAAGGCCAAAACCTTATCCTGTGATGTTCTACTTAGCTGTACAAAGTCGCCATCATGAGAAGAAGTTACCAAAGGTACATCCCCCCAAATTCTGCTCATATAGAAATAAGCAAAAGCCCTGATCATCCTTGCCTGGGCAATATCAACCCTATTATTTAATTCGGTATAGCGGGGATCTAATTTCAAGATTTCACCAGACCTTTCTATATACAAGCTCGCTGCATTAATAGCTGCATAAAACCGACGCCAATTGGTTATTCGATTAATTACCGGGTATGATGCATTTAACTGGCCATTTACAATTGCTTTTAAATCCGCACGGTTGGTAATTTGAAAATCGCCCTGACGTAAATCGCCCATCAACCAATGCCCGTTATCAGAAACGGATGCGGAACGCATTAACCCATAAATGGACAGTAAATTTGCTTTAGCGTCTTCTAAAGTTTTCCAATTGGTCGTTTCTGTCGCCAATCTATTAGATTGAAGATTATCAATCTTTTTACAGGAAAAGTTACCGAAACCAATCAGTAGTACAATAATTCCAATTGAAACCTTGTATAAACTGTTTCTTTTATTGATCGTGTAATTCATATCTTCTTGTTCTATATTTTATAAATCCAATTTAAATCCCAATACAAAAGTTCGGGGAATCGTTAAATTGGCACCATCATAATATCCGTTATAGTTAATCAGCTCAGGATCAAGACCACTAAATTTGCTTATGGTAAATAAATTCATGGCGGTAACATATAGATAAGCTCGCCTAAGATTTGATCCGGATTTTTTAAAGAATTTAGCTTTACCAAAATCGTAACCTAAGGTTACCGACCTTAATTTTGCATAAGACGCATCTTCCAAAAACAAATCCTGATCTACGCGATAAGCATCAACAGGGCTAAATGGATTATAAATGGGATAATTCTTTCCGTTGTCGAATATTTGCCAGGAGGAGATTTCTTTAACAGAATTAATACTATTACCGGTCTCCGCGTTTACAAAACCATAACGGTTCGCTTCGTACTGGTTAATGGCTTTTTGTCCGAGGGCAAAAATTACATTAAAGTTTAAATCGAAATTTTTATAACTCAACGTATTATTCCAGCCACCTACATATTTAGGTAAGCGGTCACCTGTCATTACTTTATCCTTGTTGTCAATTCTGTTATCGCCATTGTAATCTACCCACTTAGGATCTCCTGCTTGAATTGGAATACCATTGAAAGTAAGGCCTTCAGGAATTTCAGCATTTGTGTTATAAATACCCTGGTTTGTATATAACCAAAAACTACCTGCTGATTTCCCTACCTCAAGTTTATTGTCATTAAGAATGAGCTCAGTTACCCCTCCAGGGAGCGCTTTTAACTTGTTTTGGTTGTAGCTAAAGTTAATACCTGTTGTCCAGCTTAGTGATTTAGATTGATCTGTTACCAAGCCATTAACTACCAATTCCAATCCTTTATTGTTGATGTTCATACCGGATTTGTAGTTAGCACTATATCCGAGTTCAAACGGGACTGGCAGACCAATGATCTGGTTGTTATCATTACGATTATAGGCCGTAACAGCAGCGCTCAATCTATTTTTAAAGAAACTGGCATTCAGGGTCAGATTAGTCCTGTCGGAAGTTGGGACTTTAATACCATATCCTATAAAACCACTTTCGTACGGTCTGTTGATACCCAATGCGCTTCCATACCCCGGAATTGTTGGTTCTTCATACCAGCCACTTTCAGATCTGTATTGGGGACCAGCGGCAAAACGATCATCTAAAAATATCCGGAGTACCCTACCCCAACCTCCGCTTAAGTGTAGGCTATTAAAGGTTTCATTATTTTTCAATAATTGTTCTTTAATATCCCAATCCGCATTAAATGCCGGTGTGGTTACCCACCTGCTATCAGGCTGCCCATTGGAAGTACCATCCCTTCTTAGGATGGCGTTAACAGTCAGGATTTTTTTGTAGCTATATTTAGCCGAACCATAAAAAGACATTAAATTATTCCGCTCTTTATCGATGTATCTGAAAACATAAAAACCACTGGCAGCAAGGGTATTTAAATAGTCATCCTTTAACACATCCCCTTGTACTTTATTCAGCTTCACAAAGTCATTTGGTCCATTGTAGGCCCGGGCATAATTATACTTATAGGTATCACCTTGAAAACTCTGGCCTAGCTCAAAATCAACGGTGTGGTCTTCATTGATTTCGTATTTATAAGCAGCATTGTTATTTAATAATATACGCTGGCTATAGCCAAAATAATTTGAGATATAACTCACGCCATCCAACAAAGTTGAGGGCGTAAAATAATCCCGGATACCTTCGTTATAATCAAAAAGTAAGCTTGAAGTTATGGTTAACTTATTGATTTTTGCAGCCAGCGTTAAGTTTCCATTTAGAATTGTTGACCTGTTATTGTCCACATTTTTTTTAGTTTCATTTAAGAAACCTTGATAAATAGCTGCATTTGGGGATAATGGGTTGGATAAATCGGGAATGTAACGTTGCTCAGCGAAACGATCTCTTAAGCTATTGTTCCGAAAACGATCTAATCTTGCGGTGTTTATGGCGCTTGATACCGTTAACCATTTAAAAGGCAGCATATTAATGCCAAAAAACAAGTTATATCGGTTAAGACTAGTGTGATCAGCGTTACCGGCATTTTTTGTTCCAGATCCAAAGAACCTGAAATTGGCTCGGTCCCCTCCCCCTGTAATTCCTAAATTTACCGAATAAGTAGGCGTATTCTGATAATAAAGGTCATTCCAGTTGGATGGTCCATAATAAGCTGTGTTCGTAGAATCTTTTAGATAAGAGGCATAACCAGCGTAATTTTCTGCGCTGGCATATTTTGCATAAAATGGCTTTCTGAAGTTATTTTCATAAACTCCATTCACTGTATTTACTTTAGGAGCAGTTACAAATCCAAAGTATGAATTTAAACTGATGTCCGTTAAACCTCCTTTGGCATTTTTGGTCGTAATATATATTGCACCATTTGCAGCATTAGGACCTAGTTTTGCCAGCTCATAAGGATCCTTAATCACCGATATCGATTCAATGTTATCAATATCAATTTGCGCAAGTAAGTTTGTGGCCGGCCCTATCCTATTGTAATCATACTTCTGAACATCAAATGCAAAGGGATTATCCTGCACCAGAGGAACGCCGTTTAAATAAACTGCCGGTTGAAGTGCATATATATCTTTTTTGTTAAACAACAGGCCAGATGCGCCCTGTACAATCATGCTTTGTTCTGTGCCAGGCTCACCGTTCGGCTCCTGTACAAATACACCGGCTAAGTTCCCCTTAACAATTTGCTGGAGGGAGAGATTAGGACTTAAAGCCGCTAATTTAATATTTACAGTATCTCTGGTGCCTTTTAATTTTGGAATACTACTGATTTTCTTGGCTATATTTTTATCTATCTGTTTTAATTTGACAGAGTCCTGGTGCAACGTGTCTTGATACACTTTTGCTGCAACCTTTGATGAGCAAAGAACAGAAAGTAATACCGTACACAAAGCACACGCATTAATTCGGATCATTTTCATTCGTATTTTTAGGTTTATAGATTTTATAGCATCCAACTCTGGAATGCTGTTGATTGCCAGTCTGAATGCTCCCTTACAAAAGGAAGACTGGATTCATAGAAAAAATGGAGACCCATTTTTAGGAAAGGAGTAGTTGTTTTGGTCATATTTGGTTTGGTTTAGTTTGGTTTCAAAAAGCAGTACATCAGGATCAATAATGATCCTGGTAATTTTATTCGTCCATAATTTCAGGTAGGTGTTTTTCCATTTTTATTGTTTTAAAGACCATGAGTTAAAACATGGTCTTTAATTTTTTTTAAATACCATTAGTAATCCACGTGATAATCTTTCTTGAAGGGCTGTCCACTCCAGGCTTTTTTGGAAGTCCAGTCTGCCGCAGGGTCAGTCCAGAATTTATGATCTGCAGGTAATCCCAGAGGTAAGAACCCAAGCGTTGCCATATATAAACTTCCGGTAGAGGTGTAGCCATCTGCAATACCCGGTTGAGCACCACAAAAACCTAAAACCAACCAACCGTCTTTATCAAAATTGTTATACTGATCAAACATTCGGTGCATGACCGCAGTTAAGCCACAGCGAACTTGAGCCGGACTAATTCCGGCAGGCAGCTTATCCATTAATGCAACCTGTCCTAAAGCCTGAAATGCTGCCGTACGATAAGTTACAGACCTGCCTAAAGGTGGATAAGTTCCATCCGTTCCAATAATTCGTTCAGAAAACTCTGAATAACGAACCATACGTTTCACAGCGGTGTCATAGGATTCAACATTCAGTCGTTTTTTATCAGCTAAAACTTTAAAAAAATCAACCAGCATTGGATGGATCACATACGAATTGTAATAGTCTATACTTAAACTTGGTCCATCACTATACCAGCCATCGCCTTGATACCATTCCTGAATTTTTCTTTTTGCAATCTCTATCCTCGCCGGATCTGCCTGCTGTCCAATGCTCATTAAAAAGGCTTCGTTAATACCTGCAAAAAGTAACCAGTTGTTATAGGCACCTGTTCTTGTACGTAAGGTCTTAAACTCTTCTGCGATCCTTGCTTTAGTTACTGCATCCAGCGGTTCCCATAATGCTTTAGGAGCTCTTAAAAAAGCCTGAGCCATATAAGCTGCGTCAACTATTGGCTGACTTTCTGTTCTGAAATTGAGATAATCCGGGTTGGCGGGATCTACTGCGTTTGTTATTCCCTTTAAAAGAGCAGTACGAAGTTTTTTACGCATCTCTCCTTCTTTAGTTTCATCATCAGGTAAGGCAAGCCATGGAGCAACACCGGCCATGGTGCGTCCTACAGCTTCCAGATAAGTAACTTTCTTAAAAAAGTCTGTCTTTTGGCCAGGAGGCACTGCCACTGGCATATTCTGTTTTAAGGTTCCATTAGCCAGATTAAGAATCACCGGAGATGATATTTTATATAATAAATTCGCCCAATACTCACGATCCTGAGCACCATTAACTACTACAGATGGCTTCTTTTTCTTTTGTTGTGCATTAATTGTTGTATTGCCGGCAAAAGATATTACCGCAATCAAAAACAGATATTTTATTTTCTTCATGATTCTTTTTATGACTGATATTATGATTTAGTGACTTCAAAAATTCTATGAGTTCCAGGCGAAACCTTTACCGTAAAGCGAAGCGATTGTGGCTTTTCATTTGTATACTCTACTTTTGAAGGAATCAACAATCCAGAAGATGCATCCTTTAGCACTAATTTATCAGGACTAAGCTTCTTAACCTTTTTAGATAGATCAGACCATTTAACCTCGATTGTTTGCTCCTTTTCTACTCCGGTTTCATTATAAGCCTGAGTTACATACACATCTTTTCTATGGTTTATGTACATCGGAAGCACTTCAGTGCCAGCCAATAAAAAAGCACCCACACCGTATACATCGGTATCGTCATAACCTACTTTATCAGGTGCTGCACCTTGAGCTTGTACAAACCCCAACTTGCCATCAGGATGAACGGAAGTTGCTAAAGCAGTCCAGGCTTTAGAAATAACAGGCTCATATTTTTTATAAGGAATAAGGCCGTTATTAACGCCCCAGGCCATCGCGTAACAAATAAATCCGGTACCGCTGGTTTCTTTTACAGGAAAAGTCTCCGGATCCAGCAAACTGGCATGCCAGCTGCCATCTGCTTGTTGCAAGGAGGCCAGCTTCTCCGACATTTGTACAAATAGCTTAACCAGTTTTTTGCGCTCCGGATGATTTTCCGGCGTTACAGATAGTAAACGAGCTAAACCGCCAATTACCCAACCATTGCCCCTACTCCAGAATACCTTAGTTCCATTTTTTTCCTTTTTATTGAAGTAACGGCTGTCTCTATAGTAAAGGTGCTCCTCCTTATCATATAAGTATGCAGTAGATTTCCACCATAATGCAATTGATTTATCCAGGTATCTGGAATCGCCGGTAGCTTGGGTTAAATAGCCTAATGCTGGTGGCCCCATAAACAAAGCATCACACCATGCCCATTCACGTACAAAAATGCTGTTTTTCCATTCCAGACCTTCAGTATGAGGCAAAGTGACAATGGTATCCGCTAAGGCTTTAAACTTCTGAATATATTCCGGTTTTTTATAAATGGTATATAACTGTGAATAAAGTTGTCCGACACAGTAATCATCTGCAAAATGTCTGTATTTACCGGTATCCCATTTATTATCTACACTAACCTGTATTAATTTATTGTAATAGCGCTCGTCATTTGCCAGTTTAGCCCAGGCCATCATGCCTGCATACATGGCTCCATTGGTCCAATCCTTTTTATGATTTTTCCAACCATGAGTATCGAGGGTGTTCCATTGCCAATCGGCAACTTTTTTCATTAATAAATAAGAGGAGTCGGTTTTTGATATCCCATTTTGTCCTTGCACTTTAACTGTCTCAAAACAGAAAAGGATCAAAAGGGATAAAAATGTTCGTTTGTACATTTGCATCACTAAGTTTAATTTGGTTTTTTGTGTGTCTTGTCAGGGATATTAGAATCCTTGAATTTTTTCCAGGCGTCTGCTAAAAGCTTGCAACACCTGAAAATCAAAAATGAACTTATCAGTTGAAACTGATGGAGGGTAATCCTGTTTAAAATGGAGGAATATTTTATTTTAAGCCCCTATAAGGGGCTAAAAACCCGACACTTGTATTCATTTCCTGTAAAGCACTTATTAGATTCCGCTTGATTTCCTGGAAAGAATGTCCCTACTTGACAAAACAACCGGATGTGTTGCCCTTGAAGATTATTAGTCTATACTGGAGGATATTCCAGGAGTTCATGACCAGAGCAAAAAGAAACTAGCTCTTCAAAATGGGTGGAGATAATCCTGCTTAAAATAGAGGAAAATTTTATTTCAAGCCTCTTTTTAGGTCTAAAATTCTATATTTAGAACCATAACCAACCAAATATTTACTTACAAAAATGTACAACGATCTTAAGTTCGGATTATGCAAAATAATTTTCATTCTGCTTATTTTTAACCCGTTTTTTAATGTTAAAGCACAAAAACTAAGTTTTAATTCAATTAAAGTCAGTGACGGACTTTCACAGAGTTCAGTGCTTGATATTGCTCAGGATGGTTATGGTTTCATGTGGTTTGCTACCCGATATGGTTTGAATCGCTATGATGGTACACGTTTTAAAATCTATAAATCATTGCCAAATGATACGACTTCTTTGAGCAACAGTTTTATCAACACTATATATTGTGATCATCAAAAAACTTTATGGGTTGGTACATCAACAGGTTTGAACAAATATGATGCAGTAAATGATAATTTTCAACACATCATTTTTTTCCAGCAAAAGAAAACCATAAAACCTAATGTATCCTGTATTTATGAAAACGGGAATGAGCTATGGATTGGTACGGATAATGGGCTGTATCTCGTAAGCAACCGACAAAAAAACTCCTTTGTAAGCGCTAATCAATTAGAAATCTCCCCATTAGTTAGTGGAGAAGTACTATTTACCTATAAAGACAAGCAGGGATATTTTTGGATTGGCACAAGTAAGGAGCTGATCAGATGCCGGTACAACAAAAAAATATCCGATGTTAAGATCTTCAGACATATACCTGGCGATAACAGTAGTATAAGTGATGGTCCGGTTAAGTCTATTGTTGAGGACCTACAGGGAAATCTTTGGATTGGAACGAGAACCGGGGGGCTTAACCGTTTTAACAAAAAATCCGAAACATTTGAGCATTATGTTCATCAGAATAACAATCCAAATAGCCTTAGTCATAATTCTATTAGGAAAATGATCCTGAATAAGGAAGGAAATATTATAATCGGGACACAAGAAGGAATCAGCGTCTTCAATACAGCAAATTATAACTTCCACAATTACAAAAATCAGATTGACAATCCATTAAGTCTGAATCAAAACTCTGTTTACAGCATTTTCGAGGATAAAGCAAAAAACATTTGGGTGGGCACTTATTTTGGAGGTGTAAGTATTTCCTATGGCGTAAAAACCACATTCAAAACATTAAGCAGTTCCAGCAATAGTGGCAGTCTAAGTAGCAATGTTGTCCGTTCAATTGCTGGCGATGCAAAAGGAAATTTATGGATTGGAACTGAAGGAGGAGGATTAAATTATTTTAACAGGCAAACGCAGCAGGTTAAGTCTTTTGTTAACAATTCAGCTGATCCTGGAAGTCTGAGCTCAAATCTGATCAAACAAGTATATCTGGATACAGATAATCATTTATGGATTGGTACCAGTGGAACAGGATTAAATTTGTATGATCCCGCAAGTGGAAAGTTCAAAAGATTTTATTCCGGGAATAGCGATTCTGAAACTAAACCTGCAACTGTAACTACTATATTAGAAGATGCTCAAAAGAAATTATGGATTGGAGGAACAGGGGTTAATGCCTTATACCAACGTGAAGGAACAACACTTACTGATATAACACCTCCGGTTTTCAAGAAATACTTTAAAAATAAGAGTATCCAAAAGTACTATGAGGACCGAAACAAGCATATATGGATAGTAACCTATCAGGAAATCCTCCTATATCATCCGGATAAGAAAACATTAAGCATCATTACTTCCGGGCCGAAGGATCCGGAAATAAATACATTCAACATCGTAACAGAAGACCATGATGGTAATATCTGGATTGGCTTAAATTATGGAGGAATTCAGGTTTACAATCCGAAAACGGGAAAATTTATAGCAAAGTACACGACGAAGGATGGACTTTGTAATAATAACATTTTGAGTATTACGGAAGATCAGCAGAAAAACTTGTGGTTTGGTACAACAAATGGCTTATCAAGGTTAAAAGCAGATCGAAAAACATTTCAGACTTATACGATGGCTGATGGCCTTGCCGGAGATGAATTCCATTACAATTCATTGTATAAGGCTCCGGATGAAACGATATTTATTGGTGGACTAAATGGCATAACCTATTTTAGCCCCCTGGAGATTCAACAAAACAATGACCATTCCCCCCTGAGTTTTATAGGTATAAGACTATTTAATGATGAAGCTGAAAAAACAAATGGAAAAAATGGGATTCTCCCACAAAATATCATTCTACGTCCCAAACTAACCTTTAATAGTAATCAGAATATTTTCACCATAGAATTTGCACTCCTAAATTATATCAAACCAGGAAAGAACAAATACGCCTACAAACTACAAGGAGTTAACAAAAACTGGAATCAGAGTTATATACCGGAAGCAACTTATACCAATCTTCCAGCCGGAGAATATGTGTTTTCTGTAAAAGGAGCAAATAATGATGGTATATGGAGTGAACCTATCAATATCGCTATTAAGATCCTCCCCCCCCTATGGAAAACCTGGTGGGCATACACCCTTTACATGATGATACTCGGCACAATCACCTTCTTCTTTGTGCGCTTTTTTTTCCTCAGACAGCTTATAAAAAGAGATGAAGAGCTTCATCAGTTAAAGCTGAATTTTTTCACCAATGTCTCTCATGAAATCAGGTCTCACCTGACTTTAATTATGGTGCCACTCGAAAAAGTTATCGACGAAACCAAAAACAACGACATCGTGAGTAAACAGTTGACTTATATTAAAAAGAACACAGACAGACTGGTAAGACTTGTAACCGAGTTAATGGACTTCAGAAGAGCGGAAACAAACAATTTAAAATTAAACTTTTCGAATTATGATATCATTCGCTTTCTCGATGAGATTTATAGTTCTTTTAAAGAGGTCTGTGCAATAAAAAACATCAGTTTATCCTTCTTTCATGCAGAAAACGAACTATTTGTAGCTATAGAAAAGGGACAAATGGAGAAAGTCATTTTTAACTTGTTAAGCAATGCTGTAAAGTTTACACCAGAAAATGGGAGTATCATACTCACCATTGATAAGGAAGTAGATTCCGTAATTATTAGTGTAGCGAATACCGGAGCTGAAATTCCTGCTGAATATTATGACAAGTTATTCACGAATTACTACCAGATAGATGGACAGCATAAAAACAACGGCTATGGTATTGGCCTTGCTTTAAGTAAACGCATCATTGATTTGCACAACGGAACTATAGCTGTTAAAAGTGAAACTGGAAATACGGTTTTTACAATTAAAATACCTATTCACAATACTCAGACTATTTCTAGTGAGCCACAACTAGTGGAAAATAAATCTGATGATATACAGGTATATGAAACCTCATTGCAGTCCAGCAGCCTGGCTCAGGATATAGGAAAATTTACAATCCTGATTGTAGAAGATAATGAAAAGCTACGTGCATTAATAAGAAGTATTCTCGAAAAAGAATATAAAATATTGGAAAGTGTGGATGGTTTAGCAGGATTGGAAATGGCTACAAATGAAATTCCAGACCTGATTATCAGCGACATCATGATGCCAAATAAAAACGGACTGGAACTCTGTCAAAACATTAAAACGGACGAAAGAACCAGCCATATTCCGGTAATATTGCTTACTGCAAAAACCTCACAGACTGATCAGATCAGTGGATTAGCGATGCGGGCCGATCTCTATTTAACCAAACCTTTTAGCAAAAACGTCTTGCTATTGAATGTTCGTAATATTCTGGAGTCAAGAGCGCTAATTTCCGCTAAATACCGTCAACAGTTTCTTTTTGAACCAAAAAACATTCTTATAGACAATCTGGAAGAGCAATTTTTATCAAAGCTTATCGGAATAATTGAAGACAGTATGGAAAATCGGGAATTTGGCGTGGATATATTGTCAGATAAAATGGGAATAAGTCAATCTGTTCTATATAAAAAGATTAAAGCGCTTACAAACATGACCGTAAATGATTTCTCGAAAAGTATCCGGTTGAAAAAAGCTGCTCAAATGCTCAGTCAGAAAAAATACTCTATATCAGAAATTTCATATATGGTAGGCTTTATCGATACAAAATACTTCACTAAAGAATTTAAAAAGCAATTTGGAACACCTCCAAGTCAATATAACAACTCCTCCACTTTTGAGTAATGGATTGAGCGAAAAAAGCTAATGATTTCTGAAAAATCGGTATGGTGTAGATCCACAGAGTTGATTTCTAACATAATAAGCTTAAATTTAAAAGTAAAATAAAAACCCATACAATCAATATGGCTAACATTGAACCGCTAAGAAAAGACATTAACCATCCGGGCGAAATTAAAAAACATAATATTTCTGTGAGATTATGGCACTGGCTAAATCTCTTAGTCATCACCGGCTCATTGTTAACCGTACTGTTAAACTCCACCTTGTTTGATGTCAAAAGTAATACTGGCTATGTACAACAACAATTGCAGGAATCTGGTATATCTGTCACTACTACCCAAGCTAAAAGTGTAGCTCATGGATTGGAGGATAAAGTTTGGGCTATACATATCTATTTTGGCTATGCCCTTGCCACGCTATTCCTGTTCAGATTAATTGCTGAGTTTTTTCAACCTGGTCGGCAGCGCTTTTTTTCCGGACTAAAAGATGCTTATCGTACTTATCGGATACGGAGTAAAAATTCGACCTTAGCCCTTCATGACCTTACCGTTAAATCATTATACCTATTCTTTTATCTACTCCTGACCATTATGGCCTTAACTGGATTATCCATGGCTTTCGACCAGGAATTAGGGATTAGCAATGCAACGAGCCACAGCATCAAAGATTTTCATGGTTTTTGTATGTACCTCATCCTTGCCTTTATTGCTATACACATCATTGGTGTTCTCCTTGCCGAAAGAAAAGAAAGCAAAGGAATTGTATCTGACATGATCAATGGAGGAAAAGTATAAAATGGAAGTTGAGGAGCATTATACCAACAGAAGTGGCTGGTTAAGGGCTGCGGTCTTAGGAGCCAATGATGGGATCCTTTCGACCACAAGTCTGGCTATAGGCATTGCCGCCGCCAGTACCAGCCGTGAACCTATTGTCCTTGCTGCAGTGGCTGGGCTGGTTGCCGGAGCTTTATCCATGGCTGCCGGAGAGTATGTTTCTGTAAGTTCACAATCAGATCTTGAAGCTGCTGACCTGAGCAGAGAAAAAATGGAACTGGCCGAAAGCCCTGAACTAGAATTGCAAGAATTGGCAAAAATCTACGAGCATAGAGGTCTTGATGAAAATTTGGCCATGCAGGTAGCCGTCCAGCTTACAGCCCATGATGCTCTGGCAGCACATGCGAAGGACGAGCTGGGTGTTAATGAAATCACCCAGGCAAAACCGATGCAGGCTGCATTCGCCTCCGCAGCCTCATTCATTATTGGTGGCCTGCTTCCCCTACTGGTTTCCATATTTGCGCCAATAAAACTAATGGTCATTTACCAGTATGGCTTTGCCATCCTATTTTTAGCACTGTCAGCAATGGTTGCGGCAAAGGCGGGTGGCTCAAACCGAGGAAAAGCTGTACTGAGGATTTGTTTCTGGGGAACCGCGGCCATGTTGATGACCGCATTAGTCGGCTATATATTTGGAGTAAAAACAACATAATTTCCTATTTAACTGGAATAAACTTAAAAGCATAAGAATTCATACAATATCTCTTGCCGGTTGGCTGAGGTCCATCATCAAAAACATGCCCCAAATGTAGCCCTGTACTTGCCTCAACAACCTCATCTCTAACCATCCCATCAGAGGTATCTTTAACCACCCTGATCAACTTGGCATCAATTGGTTGGAAAAAACTTGGCCAGCCCGTTCCAGATTCAAATTTTGCATCTGAACTGAATAATGCCTTGCCGGTAGCCGCGCTTACATAAACTCCTTTTTTGTGATTGTCCCAATAGGGATTTTTAAAGGGGGTTTCAGTTCCCTTGTTTACCATGATCTCATAAGCTTGGGGAGACAAAATCTTTTTCCAGTATTGGGCTGGTTTTGCATCAGGGTACAATTTTGTATCCTCAGAATAGTCAGTCATCCCTTTTTGGCGTTGTGATGCTGGGTTCTGGCTACAAGCATTCAATGCAAGTACCAAAAGTGGAATCATCAAAAAATTTAGCTTTCTCATATGATTATAGTTGCGCTGTAAAGCAAATCCTTACAGCTTCTTCATAATTTATAATATTTTTATCATGAGATGATTACAAATACAACTACGATTAAACAGCTAAAAAAGTTTTAAAACTCCTACTTATTTATAATCCGGTTTAAGTAAAAAACAAAAGGGAAAAACTTAAATGAATGGTTAATGTAATCCCAATAAAGAAGTTATTGAATTACCATTTGTTTTTTGTTTCTGTATCCACTTGTTTTATCAAGCTAGGCAAGCGAAACTTCCCAAACATTTTATCTATTAATAATGATGCTTCCGGCAGCTCAATTCCTATTGCAGAGATATACAATGGTTTTTTGCTCTCGCCTCTAAATATTTCTTGTACATACTTTGTATTGTTGTAGAATCTCGATTTGGCAGCGCCAATGATAGGGATTTTTTCAGCTAAACTATCATACAAATATGCTCCTAATCCCTTTTTTCTTTCGTCATCTAAATAAATAAAGCCGTCGATGATCAGGAGTTCTATTTCTTTTAGATTGACCTCATCTAGAAATTCTAAAATACAAGGTAACTCCCTTTTGTAAAATTCTCCAGAGACATAATCCTGTACATTGTCAACGATTTTTATGGATTGTTTTACCAAAGAATCATCAAACCAATTTTCAAAAAAACCACCAACTACTTTTGCTTGATTGCCCTCATAAGCTACGTCTATAATTAATTTCATTGAACTGTTTATTATTTTGCGATGTGTCCTTGCATTTGAAACATTCCGGATAATTTCATCCCCTTTGTTAATTCCGTAAATCTCATATTCTCTTCCGCTACAAAAATATCAATTGTAAATAAGTCTTTAATGCCTGGGGCATTAACAAGTTGAACCTTCATCAGGTAACCTTTTAAACTGCTGTCTACAAGTAACTCTGTTGCTTTAAAATCTTGTAACAAACCTATAAAGTCGAAACAAGCATAATTCGTTAAATCTTTACTGGGCATGTACATGGTAAAGTCTTCACTAAATTTTGGCTCTCCTTCTAAATTATCAAGTGTACTGATGTCTAAAACAAAAGCAATTCCGCTAATATTTACATTCAGTTCCTTTTTCGAAAGATAGATTTCTCTATTTTCTGCATAATCTGTGGCAAAATAAATTAGTCCAAATTCATCACAACTATTGCCTGTTATTATCGCTTTTAGATTATCAAAATTCTCCCATTCAGTTATTTCCTTATTCACAACATCAACTACGTAATCAGTTTTTATTACCGGCAAAATTGTTATCGGTCTTTCATCGACTGTTATGCCTTTCAAAATCACATCTTCGTATTCTAATTGAGAAATAGAAACATTATCCTTAGACATAACGACACCATTTTCAATAGCCAATACAAAATGATCTCTTAATGCCTGACCTCCATTTGGTTTTTCATAACGATCAAAGCCAAATATTCCACCCCAAGTATTATCCAAATCAGCGCTATTGGATTTCTTGATTTTTAACCCAATTTCATTTTCAATTATTGGTGATTTAACCTCTTCCCTATCTTCGAAATAATTCTTATTGTCTTTTAATTCAGTGCTGAAAATGGCATCATTCTCTTCCTTACTAAAATCTGTAAATCCATGATACTTTATAACATCGTTTTCATAGTGATAAGGAAGTCCGATTTTTCCCTTTTTCCCATTTTTAAAATGATAAGAAATACTAATCGCTTTAAGTTCCTCATCACTATTCGCAAGTTTATGATTGTCGTCGTTTGCAAACTGAGAATGATAGAAAATGGTGTAGGATTTAATTTTGTTGTTTGCTAATTTATGTTCAAAATTAGTTTCCATTTTACCAATTACTTCTTGTGCAGAAAGCGTATAGGACTCATCATCTCCTGAAAAAAAATACAGAAAACCAACAATTTCACCATCTGGTTTCTCGTATGCTGAAATGGGTGCAAAATTTCCCTGTTGTTGCATGCCTACAAATCGGACAATGTATTCGTTGTACCTACTTATTGATAAAAACAGTTCAGTTTTTGGTGTTTCTGATTTTAGTGTTTCCTTATTTTCTCTTTTTTTGAACAAGTCAAATAATCCCATATTTTTCTATTTATAGTGCCTTGATAACATTCTCCACGATTGATTAATCCAAACAACCTTAATCAATACGATAATACAAACTCTTTTGCTTAAATCCAGCAACTTTTAGAAAATCATCAACAAATTTGGCAAATGTATTTTCCACAAACAGGATAGCATACACAGCTCTTTTTTAATAGTTGCATAGTCTTATGTAATTCATCTGTTTTCCCCTTCTGTAGAGACAAAATTACATACGCTATTAAGTAATTACAGCCTCAGTTTTGTATATTCACGTATACACAGTCTGGCATGAATCATTCATCTATACAATTATGGTATTAGCCGACAAATTATTAGAATTTCACCTAATTTAGGTTGATTTGTATATGAGCAGAGTAAGAACATCGCACATTATTATACATTTTGCCGCCTGGATACTTTTTATAAGTTTCCCAATAATTTTCATTAATCAACGACACAATTTGATGAATTCCTTTTCAGGGAACCATGTCTGGACCTATATTAAATTCTGCCTCTTGTATATGGTCATTTTTTACCTCAATGCCTATTACCTCTTTCCAAAACTGTATTTCAATAAAAAGTACCTCATGTATGGTCTTTCGATTATCACCTTATTAGTCATTTTTGTTTTCATGATCAAACCCTTTGATCAACTGATACAACTGAATCGTAAACCCCGTTCAGCCATATCTAAAACTCATTTACCGGATGTGGTAAAAACAACAACATTACCTGGAGCAAGAGATCGGAACAAAGGCTATTTTTTTGACATCAACAGTCTGTTTATTTTTTTGATGGTCATAGGTATAGGAATTGCATTGAGAACCATAAAAGAGTGGCAACTTACTGAAAAACGGGCAATCCTTGCTGAAGCGGGAAAGACGAACGCGGAGCTTTCCTTTTTAAAGGCCCAGATCAATCCACACTTTTTATACAATACGCTCAACAATATCTATACTTTATGCATTACTGGAAATGAAAAAGCTGCAGAAAGTATTCTGAAGTTGTCTCATATCATGCGTTATGTAACTGATGAAGCTGGAGCAGACTTTGTTTCCTTAGAAGGAGAATTAGACTGCATTGATGACTTTATAGCCCTGCAAAAAATCCGTCTTGGAAAAAAAATCACCTTGACCTATGAGGTAATTGGAAATCCTCAGGGACACCAGATCTCCCCTTTAATTTTGATGACTTTCATTGAAAATGTCTTTAAGTATGGCTTAAGCAATCATAGTGAGACTAATATTGTCATTAAAATCCGAATTGAGCCGAAGCTGATCAGCTTTTATGCCCAAAATACCATATTTGAAAATAGAAATTTAAACAACCGGGAAGGTCTTGGGATCTCCAATACCAGACAGCGACTGGAGCATCTCTATCCGGGAAAATACAAACTAGAAATAGACGATAAAAACAACCTTTTCACCGTCAACCTCTTACTGGTATCCTAATTTATTGATTTCCATAGCAAGATTATTTTGCGCTAATTATAATAGTTTATTTTCTTTATAATTGCTGGCACACCTGCAGTCATGACATTGTCCGGCATATTATGAGTTACTACAGCTCCTGCTGCTATTTTCACATAATCACCAATGATCACCCCGGGTAATATGATTGCGCCCGATCCGATATGGGTAAAGCTCCCTATTTTACAATTCCCTAAAACCATAGCACCGGGTGATATTTCAACAAAATCACCAATCACCACATCATGGTTTATGATAGAATTATAGTAGATCATCGTTCCCATCCCTATTTCGACACTATTAGAAATTTTGACACCAGATAAAATATTACAGCCTTTACCTATGCTCACACCGTAGTGACCAATCTCTGTTTTTGGACTAATTGTAGCATGAAATAAGCCGCCTAATGCTGTAAACTTATGGTACATTTCAGCCCTTAAATTAGGGTTTCCAATACCAATTGAAAATCTGGCATCCACGTTTAAAAAGTACTGTTCAGCCTCCTCCATGGATTTGAGGATTGGAAACTCTCCAAATAATTCCGCTTCAACATCTGAACTTAAATCATCATAAAAAACCAGTTGATTGAGTTCATCATTCTGTTGAAGAATTTCTAGAATATCTTTTGCAAATCCCTTAGCCCCGATGATTAACATAATTGATCTTGATAAAAAACAATAATTAGACCTCTGATGATTCATCATTTCAACAGAATGATAAACAACAAGCTGATTATTAACGAGATAATCAGCTTGCCATTCATTCAGAAATTGAAAACGTAAAACATGAGAAGTTAAAATGTGTGGTAGGTAGGCCCCCCCTTTCCTACCATACATTTCTTTCCATTTGATTAATAAAAAGGGATGTTGAGTCAAAAGTGTTAAAACTCCAGGTTTTATCTGGATATGTCCCGATAAACAGGACATTTGTATCGACAAAATTTTCCTCCTACTGGTATCCTTGTTTATTTATATATTTAATCCCTTAAACTAATTGCATGCTTTTAAAATGTATCGCTATTGATGATGAGCCTTTAGCACTGGAACTGATCCAAACCTATATTGGCCGCCGACCAGATGTCCAGCTCATCCACACGTTTGAAGATGCCATTTCTGGTGCTGAGTATTTATCCACAGCTCAGATAGATTTAATATTTCTGGATATCAACATGCCAGATATTTCTGGAATTGATTTGGCGAAATCGCTAAAAAACAAACCTATGCTCATTTTCACGACCGCTCACAAGCAGTTCGCATTTGATGGTTTCGAGCTGGAAGCCCTGGATTACTTATTAAAGCCAATTGACTACGATAGGTTCTCTAGAGCACTGGACAAGGCTATCGAGGTGAAAAAATATAAAATGAGTACCCCTCCAGAGCAGGATGATGCCTTTATTTATGTCCATTCCGCCTATCAGATGATCAAAATTATTTTCAATGAGGTGGAATACATTGAAAGTATGGAAGACTACATCAAGATCCACCTTAAAACGAACAAAACAGTACTTACCTTAATGACCTTAAAAAAGATGTTGGGATTACTTCCGGAGGAGCAATTTAAGAGAATTCACCGCAGCTATATTGTGTCTGTTGCCGCGGTGAAATCTGTACAACATAAAAAAGTCTGCTTAAATGAGGTCATGCTGCCTATTGGCGAAAGTTATGCTGAGCAGGTAAAACAATGGACAAAAAGCGCTTAATTTATGCTTGAGTTCATGTATTGAATAAATATCGCTATGAATAGTAACTGCCAGACCTAAGCATGAAAGTACACTACTACTTTTAGGCTTTTATACGGACCAATATGCCCTTATTGACGACAAATGGTATATCAGTCAGAGTAGATTAGCGCCTGAAAGAAATATTGAAAGCGCGTAAGCGGGTCAGCATATGGTATTGAATAAGGCGTAAACCCCATGCAATAGGTCTGCATGGGGTTTACGCCTTAACAGTAAGGGCTTGTACACGATTTTGCCCGGTAATTGTTTAATTCAAGATGGTCTCATTAATTCCATTTAACAAATTCTGTCTCAGTTTTGAGTTCCTTTGATCTAGAAGGATGATAAAGCCCCAGTTTTTAGCCCTATTGTAACAGATAATCGAAGATTGTCCCATAGAATCTCCCGTTTTTAAATAGATTGTATTTTTATCATCAGTTATGATATTTAATCCCAATCCCATTTCTCTATTTTTGTCCTTATAGAAGATTTTCTCTGTAATTAGCGCTGCTTTGGCGATTGCATTATCGTTGTTTAAGACTGCTTTTAAATACTTTACCATATCAGCAGCATTAGATTTCACCAAACCAGCAGGTGCGGTAACATTCCATTTGAAGAATTCCTGAATACCACCATCCGGATTATGACCAAGAGTTTTGTTTTTTACATCAAAATCTATCGTTAGTGTATTCTTCATTTTTAAGGGATTTATTATTTTCTTTCTAATAATTTCATCGTAGCTCTTGCCATAGACTTGTTCCAATATTTGTCCGAGTAAAGTAATTCCAATCGTAGAATAACGGTATTTGCCATAATCTTTAAGTTCAGTACAGTTATTGATTATAGTAGCCAACGTTTCTTCAGTGACACTATTTACAGGCTGTTGCGGATCGAGTTCTATTAACTTGGCAAAGTCTATATCAGGCAATCCTGATTGATGAGATGCCAGGTCAGAAATTCTTATTTTGTTTTTAAGATTTCCCTGTAATACATACGCTTTAGGAAGGTAGGCGTCGATATAATCATCTATTTTTATTTTATGCTCAAGAACCGCTTGTGCAATTAAATTTGTGGTTAAAATTTTAGTGACTGAAGCGATTTCGAATATAGAGTTTTTATTTATTTCATCTTGACCTTGTGCATTCAACTTACCGTAGGCTGTGTAGAATTCTTCATTATTTTTGATAAAACCAAGGCTGATACCTATTTCAGGATTCTTTTTATAATTGGCCTTAATTAAGGAATCAATCCTTGTTGGGATCTCTTGTGCAAAAGAGATGTTGCTGATTAACAATAGCGCGGCGAAGAACTTTAAGGAGGTTTTCATTGTATCGTGATTTAGTTTAAAAATTAGTTCGATACAAACATCTGGAAGAAATTAAAACTAGGCGACCGAGTAAAGGTAGTCGAACGCATTTGTTTAAAAAAAATAGTACGAGTAATTAAAAAGAGAAGTACGAGTAATCACAAAATACTATTTTACAGATATTTGCGAAACATAAAGATGACCAAACGGCATGAGCACAGTATCCATTTTGAGTGACTGATCTTTTATGCTTTTTCTCATCGCCAGAAGGGCGTTGTCTGAAATTTGCCAACCCAATGGTAAAACAGGCCAGTTGTTGGCTATCATTTCCTCCGTTGGCCCGACTATTCGATAGTTCCATCCCTTGCGCTCGGAGACAACCCGATTTACAGTGTCAGCTTTGATCTAATTGCGACTAATCGTTTGATGAATGCTACTGCCGGAGCGACCACTTCATAAAAATTTTTCTCTTCTATGGGATGCTCATATGATTTTACTGAAGGACTACTCCAGTCCCTCACATAAACATAATTCCCCGGTCGGTTCCATTCCGTAAAAACCTGATATTGTGTACTGTTATTCCGGGTAAGTTCCAGACTAATAATTCCCGCTGGAGCTGACTTCGAAAAAAGTAGGTGATGGTTCTTGCTGGTCATGCTTACGGTAAGTATTAACCTGCAATGACTAAGAACCGATATGACTTTAATCCATTTCATAAGTAGCACCGCGTTAGTGATTTTTAAATCCCACTAATACCTAATGCTTTAAACGTTAGCACACCATTTCTCCCCATTAGGGCCATACCATAGTCCCTAATGGGGTAAATGGTTTCTATTAATTTTAAGAAAAAAAATCATGTAATAGTATCCCCCCTATTTAAATGAAATCCAAATACAATATCGAGATTAAACACGCCAGATACAATCACCCAAAAGAGTGAATATTAATTGGAAATACTTAGGGATTGGAGAACCTTACTCCATTATGGAGCGCAACAAACAAGGTAAAATTCTTAACCACAAACAAACCATATACAAGTTCCAAATCATAATTCCCCCTTACAATCCCTCAAAAGAGGGATTAAAAGCCCCTTGATTAATGCCGAAATTTTCTTTAAATTTAAGTTATCTAACTAAGGTAAATATGAACGCATCTCAAAAACCAACAACAACCGAGCTTTATCAGTTAGCAGGTTATCCTGATAGATTAGAAGTTGAAATGATTACATTATCTCGCAGCTATTCTATTTCGGAGAATTTAGACAACACCTTCAACCACGGTTATTCCTGCATTTTCAATTGGTCCTCTATGCAGTATCTCTTTATGAGTGATTCTGTTAAGAGTATTCTAGGCTATACCAGCGAAGCATTTTTAGAGGAAGGCTTGAGTTTTACACTGAGTATTATTCACCCAGAAGACATGTTGAGATTAAAAGAACTCCATCAATCCATCTTTAACTATTATTACAGTGTAACACCGGAACAACGTCCCAAACTAAGGTTCAGCTATAACCTTAGAGTAAAAAAAGTAAATGACGACTATATTCACATATTAAGACAGAGTACTTTTACTGAATTTACAGTAGATGGAAAACCTACTATTGAGTCCGTACACAGTACAGATATCACAGGCTTTAAATTCAGTAATAACATCAACCTGACCATTCATCAACTATCTGATTCCGAGACTTACCTACTGTGCCATGAGCAAGAATTTTCAGAAGTTGAAACGAAGCTCACAGAAAGAGAAAAACAGGTGCTGGAACTTGTAAGATTTGGATATACGACCAAAGAAATCGCTTATCAGCTATATTTAGCTATTGAGACCGTAAAGAGCCATCGAAAACACATCATAGCTAAAACTGGTGCATGTAATATGACAGCGGCAGTCAACATGGTAATTAACAAAGTACAATCACAGAAGTAAAATCATTTCTACCTGATGTACAGCGCGAGAAAATCCTTTCTGGGGATCATATGTAAATAAGGATAATCCCCTGACAACTGCTTTCGTTGTTTCAATTGATATAAGAAATGCCCACCCAAATCCACAATTAGCGGACATTTGGCTTGGTACCAAACCCGGTGTGGATTCTTCCAGCAGAAAGAATAGTAATGACTGGTTAAAGGGATGTTTTTGAGTTCTGGATGGTGGAAATTTAACACTTTCGTTGTGCCTTTTGCCTGCAAGAGATCAGCCTTCCTAATCATAGAAAGGTGATCCATATGGCAAAACTCGTAGCCTGAGAGCCTGGGATCATCCACATCAGGCAAATGTTTTAAAATCCGAAAACCTTTGAACTTTTTCCCATTCAATACCCATACTAATTTGGGATAATAGGCCTCCCTACTTTCCAGTTCCTGAAGGCAAATCGGCGAATTTTGAAATTCAATGGTTGTACCACATGAAGTATGCACATCGGCCCGATGCAGCTCCCCGAGAGCTTGATCTGAAAAACTTACTTCACGAAAAGAAGCTGGGAATTCCTTCTTCCAGTTGCGGTGCCAGGGTGTTTCCCCAAAACTCCTTAATATAGGCTGTTGCTGCTGACCATTATCAGGTTCATGGCTATTGTCCACAGGAAAAAGAGAAGTATTGAAATCCATAATGGGCTAATTAAATTCTAGCGGGCACACAAAGCTATACTAATAATATTAGTACGCAAAAAATTATAAGAAATCCTAAAATTTTGAGAAAAACACTCAGCAAACACACCTTAGCGGAGTTTTCCTTTGATCAAGTTATTTTGCATATTGCAAATGTTCATCATCAACGGCAAAAGTCAATGCCTAAGACTCTAATATTTCAACATGAAAGAAGAACAAGTAAATCATAAGGATTGTATCGTACAGGAATGTGACACAGATGACATCAATCAATCCGGAGGCTCTCCCATGTATAATATCATCCTTTTAGATGGAGCCGGTAAAGTTAGCGTCGATCTGGTAGAATATTCTTTTGAAGGCAAAATTGCATTGTTTACTACCCCCTATCAAATTATTTACTTTGACACAGCACATCCTATTCCAACAAAAAGACTTCAATTTCATGGAGACTTTTACTGCATAGAATACCATAAAAAAGAAGTTGCCTGCAATGGTCTTTTGTTTAACAACATCTACCAACAACCTTATGTGAATCTTGAAATGGAAGCTTATGCAGACTTGAATCATATTCTAGGAAAACTGACTCCTGAATTGGCGCATAACAATAGTTATTCAATAGCTATAGTTCGAGCTTATTTACAGTTGATTTTAGCCTTATGTAGTAAAATTAAATCGAATGATCATGTCATTTATGAGGAAGTGAACAGGCACCATCCCATCATGAAATTCAAAGCATTGTTAGAAAGTAATTTCCATAAAGAAAGACAGCCTTCTTTTTATGCTGAAAAAATGGGTATTTCGCCCAATAATTTCTCAAAAATATGTAAACAATATTTCTTGAGAACGCCCTCTGGACTCATACATGAACGGGTAATCCTGGAGTCCAAAAAGCTGATTCACCTCAGCTATAAAAGCATGAAAGAAATAGCTGCCGAACTCAATTTTGACGATGAGAATTACTTTAGCCGGTATTTTAAGAAACACACCGGAATTACACCTACCGCTTTTCGGGAGCAGGTTGGCGTATCTATCGTAGCAGATTTGTCCATTCCAACTAAACTGGAGTCTTATTAATTTTGCTTATAAACACCGATTCCTGTTTTCTTCATTTGAAGAAACACAAGTTTTAAAAGCAATGAATAGACTTAAATTAGTTCGATAGCTCTTTGCGCACCTCATGATTGGCTTAATGGTAGGTATTTCGGAAATTCTATTTCCTGAGATGGCCGCACTACTTCCCAAAACAACCTGTTGTCCCACCCACTTCAGGTCGCTATTTGCTCGGGAATTTTTCTATTAGTGGCCATGGTTTTCTTCCTAAAATGTTACCGATGGAAACGCGCGCAGCGCCAGAATGGATCGCCCAAATCGCGAAGCGAGAGAAGTGGTGTAATAACTTAAAAACAGTCTCTCCATGAAATTAAAATCAAAGCAGCTCTTTTAATTTATTAATTAATTCCGTTCCTCTTAAGTTTCTGGCAATGATTTTCCCTTCTTTATCGATTAGAAAATTCATGGGTATCGTAGTTATTCCAAACATTTTCCTTGTTTCACTCTCCATTCCTTTCAAGTCTGATAACTGTTGCCAGGATAACTTATCTTCAGTTACTGCCTTTAACCACCTGGCCTTATTGGTATCCATTGATATACTGATGATTTTAAAGCCTTTAGCTTGATAAGCATTGTAGGCTTTGATTAAGTTTGGATGCTCCAGCCGACAAGGTCCACACCAGCTGGCCCAAAAATCAATAAGCGAATAGCTTCCCTTGTGTTCTTCTAGAGAAACCAGTTGACCTTTTGAATCTGGTAATTTAAATGAAGGTAAAATATGATCGATACCGGTTAATTCGCTTAATTGCAACATTTGGAGTAATGCTTTACCATATACTGATTCTTTTACTACGCTTGTTAACGCCTCGTATATGGGTTTAATCGTGCTGACATCAGCATTTTCTAAGTTTGATTTAGCAATATAGGCTGATACTAAAGAATTTGGAAATCGTATAGCATGATCACGAAGCGCATCTTTAATCTGATTTTCCACTAATCGTTCCTGCAAACTCAGGCTATCAAGTTTTTTGGTAGCCGATGACTTTAGCCCATTTCTTTTTCCAGAAATATTTGTTCTCTTCTTGTTTAGTGGGTCTATTTTTCTTCTGAAAATATTATACTCATCTTGTGATTTCGTTCCAAAAGCAATAAATGGGGCTCGCCCATCAAAATCACCCTCAAAATAAAGGTGCCCGGGAGACAAAATAAATGGCTCCTGATAAATGATTGAAGGCATTATTCTTCCCTTATTATCCTTACCATGTACACCCAAAAGAAATGGAGCTATTCCCGAAATTTCCCCCGAAAAGCTAAACTCCCCATTTAAGACCTTGGCAGAGTCAACCCTCAAGCCATTCTTAAGATTATCACCATGTCGAAGGTAAACCAATCCATTGTTATAATTACGAATTTTACCTGTAATTAAATAACTAGTAGCGGAGTCAATTTGAATGGTTAATGCTTTTACATCGGTACTTCTTGAGGATAGTATCAAAAGCATTACGGCTAATACAGTCTTGAGCATATTTTTTTTATTTGGAATCCCTGTATTCATGATGGCACGTATCATAAGAAAAACAATTTAATTTCTTATAAAACTGATGTTAAATTTCAGTAAACATCAGCAGTAATTTACCCATATTCAGACCTAATTTATCATTTAACATAAAATACTTGTTGCTCTAAATATGTTTTGTGCGTAAATCACATTGCTGACAACAAGTAAGGCTATGGAAAATTTATACAGCAAAGGAAACTATAGCCGAAGGTTAAAAATTGTATAAATCATTCAGGGAATTTGCCATCGCAGATCCAGACCAGGTCATTTTGAGAAAGCGCAACTTTGCCTAACAGTTGTTTTGGGGAATGACCGGAGAGTGATCTGAAATCTTTAATTAAATGTGCCTGGTCGTAATATTGATTGAGGTAGGCCGTTTCCGTTAAAGAACACTCTTTACTGAGCATTTTATCCAAAGCTGTTCGGAAGCGGATTGTTTTTAAAAATGACTTGGGATTTTGCCCCAGATGGTTCTTAAATAAACGGAAAACGGAGGTTTCACTTAGACGCAGTTTTCGGGCAAGGTCCTCCACAGTTGGGTTTTCTTGATGACCATTTGAAATAAACAGTAAGGCATCTTTTAGCCTGTTCGGGATGCAATCATTTAGATTATTCAATAACAAAGATTCTAATCTTTGAGCACGTTTCGCAAAATTTTGTTCCGCAAAGAGTTGCTCTAAAAAGAAAGTGTTTTTGTCGGGGAAAACAGTTTCAAAAACATGATTTGAGCTCATCAAGTCTTCGTAGGATGCAGAAGTGAAGGCCCCTAAAGCAGCCGGATAAAAGACAATACAAACTTGATCAAGTGGGGAGTTTACATTGACTTGAAATGGCATTTTATGAAATCCGTAACACCTGCTCACAAAATTACTATCCCCAACTGTGATGATGCAGCTGTTCGACTGTTGATCGTTAACATAATGCACTTCGTTCTGCTTGTAGATTGCAAGACATAGATTATTGTTGGGAAAAGTGGTATAATTCACCATGCGTTCGTCCATTTTATTAAAAAACAGAAAATACTGTACATACCTTTTTAAGATTTCGTTCCCGGGTTTAATAATGACCGAATTCATTCTTTTCGATTGGTTTAGGTTTGGTCCTGGATTACTAGCACATTTTGACGCCAGCGCGCTCCAATAGTTACCTGGCCTCCCCTATAGTTGTAATAATAAAATTAATATCATTAAATTTGTCGCCCTAATGAGGAAAGGACGTAGAATGTCCGGAATACTTTAAACAAATACGAATAACATAAATGGAAGAGAACGATTTTGTATCCATCTGGCTGGAAGAGAGCGGAAACCCCGCAATAGAGGAATTAGCGCAACTGAATCTGGATGTTGCCAGTAAAATCGCGAAAATGTTAGCCGATAAAGGTATTTCAGAAAATGAACTTGCGGTCTCCCTTGACATCAATCCAGACGAAATAAAAAGATGGCTGATGGGCAGACATACTTTCAGTGCTAAGATAATAGCAGAAATTTCCCAGATCATAGCAGCAAAACAAATTTCTATTTAGAAAATTAGCAGGATAATCTCCTGGTTGCGTTCATCAGGGTTTACTAAAACAAAGTTGAGCTTAAAATTGTAGATATAGCGCAGATTGTTACCATCTGTAAATCATTGTACATGACACATTTAGGATGCCATTTTTTGGAGAACTCCTTTCTGTTGGTCGCGCCTTTTAAATATACTACTATGATAGAAAAAACAAAAATCGCCATTTGGATGGATCATTCAGTGGCACACCTCATGGACTATCCGGCAGATCCCATTCTGACCAGAACCATTGAATGTAACTTTAATCAGGAGGCCAGGAAAGAGACCTTGCAACATGGTGAAAGCACCATGCACAATTTGGAACAAGGCGATCAGGCAGCCTATTACAAGGAATTAGCGGAAATTATCAGAGAGTATGATGAAGTTTTACTTTTTGGCCCAACTGAGGCAAAAACTGAACTTTACAATACCTTTAAGGATAATCATTTATACTCCGCTATCAAAGTTGAGATCAGAACTGCGGATAAAATGACCGAAAGCCAAATGCATGCTCATGTAAAGGCCTATTTCGAAGGTGGTAATTAAGAATTTGATTCCTAAGAAATACGAATCAAGCTGGTTTAAGACCGATATACAAAAACAAAAAGCCGAATCAGTTTTTATATAACTGATTCGGCTTTTTGTTTATTCCTTTCCCTTCTTATTATTCATATTTCAAAGCATCAATGGGCTTGGCATTAACGGATTTTCTGGCCTGTAAGCTTACTGTGAATATGGCTAAAAAAATGGTGATGAATGCGCTGATCACAAAAGGAAAAACTGGCAAATCAATTCTATAGGCAAAGGTTTCCAGCCATTTACTTGTTAGAATATAGGCAATTGGCCAGGAGATGATGTTGGCTACAACAACCATCACCAGAAATGAACTATTGATTAATGTCAAAATCTGGATGTCACTAGCTCCTAATATTTTACGCACTGCAATCTCCTTGGTTCTGCCATTTGTGATGTACTTCGCAAAGGCAAATAATCCCAAAATGGCAATAAAAATGGTCAACATTGCGGCTGCAAAAAACACGGATTGTAACTGTTCCTGTTTTTTAAAAAGCTTACCATAAAGCTCATCTAAGAATTCGTAGCGAAAATCTTCACCGTCTTTGGCATTAATTTCCGGCCATTGCGCTTTCAAAGCAGCTAAAGCAGCAGCCATTTTATTTTCTTCAATCTTTAACATGATCTGAAGTTTTTGATTACCACAAGGATTTTTAATCGCATAAATGGTGGGTTGAACTGCACTTTCAAATCCCTGCGCTTTAAAGTCCTTAACTACACCTACGATTTTATAATCCATATCGCAACCTCTAATCGTTTGCCCGACAGCATTTGTTATTCCAAACCTGGCAGCAGCACTTTCATTGATTACCGCTGAATTTGCAGTATCGGTTTTAAATGCTTGGGAGAAAAAACGGCCTTCCTTTAACTTAATATTTAAAGTCTCGAAATAATCAAAATCTACGTCCACAAAATCAATACTGGATTTTGTGCCATTGACTGTATAACCGTTAGTTCCGTTCCCAGAACCATCCGGAACACCAGTAGCAACGGTTGCTGCTTTTATGCCAGGTATTTTCAGCATCTTTTCCCTAACCGGCGCAAATTTAGCAGGATTGTTGAAAATAGCAATGTTCTTAATGTAAACGACCTGATTTGCATTGAAACCCAAATCCTGGCTACGCATATATTTTAATTGCGAATTAACCACAAATAAGCCGATAATAAAGGTTACTGCAATGCAGAATTGAAAAACCAGCAAACTGTTTTGCAGCCAATAATTCTGTTTACTTGTAGAAAAATTCCCCTTTAATACCAAGGCAGGTTTAAAACCAGAAAGCACTAAAGCGGGATAGATGCCGGCAATCATGGTAATCAGTACTAAGATTAACGGCAGCTGCCAAATCAAGTTGTTCTTAACAGACCAGATGGACAGGTTTACCTGGAACAAATTGTTAAAGCTTGGCAACAATAATTCTGCTAACATTAGGGCCAGAACTGTTGCGACCAGGCATTGTATAAAGATTTCCGTTAGGAATTGAGTGGTCAGCTGAAAACGATAAGCACCCATCACTTTTTTAACCCCTACCTCTTTCGCTCTTTTACTTGCCTGAGCGATACTTAAATTGGTGAAATTGATACTGGCAATTATTAAAATCAAGATTCCAAGTATAGAAATGGCGATCAAGATTTTATAAGGTGCATCATTCCCGGCTTTAGGTCTTAGGTGTTGATTCCCTAGTAGATCTAAGAATGTAGTCACCTTTTTTACTTCATCAATTCTCTTTTCATCCGTTTCACCTTTCGAAACCTCAGCTTGATATAATTTGGTTATTTTTTGTTCCAGACTGGCAATATCAGTGCCTGGTTTTACCTGGATATAAGTATAGTAGTTGTTGTAACCATAAGACTCCCCTTGTCCCAATTCATTCGCCAGCGAGATGGCGTCAAAGGTTATGCTTGACTGTAGATTGTTGGCGATAGCACCGTTTATTTTACTGGTTATACCTGAATTACTGCTTCCTACGCCAACCATCTCAGGTTTATTATCCTTTTTATCTGGAAATAATGTCTTCATGCCTGCCTCATTTAAATAAGTGAGCCGATCCATTTCGCCAGCCGGTTTTCCTAAACCTCCATTGGGTTTTATATTCAGAATTTTAGCCGCATTGTAATCAATCTGCATAAAACTCTTAGTGATGACTGTTTTATTTCCATTTCTTAATGGTAGTTCATAAGATCCTTCCTTTACCAAGCCACCGTTTTCCACTTCAGGAAAGTTTTGCATGATCGCTTTCAGCAATGGTGGTGACGTATAATTCGTTTTAAACTCGGGATAAATTCTTCCAACAATATAGATATTCTTATAATTTGGATTTGTTTTGTCAAAACCAGTTTCATGAGTAAAATACATCATGACCAAAATAAAAGCAGCCAATGCAATAGCTAAACCACCAACATTAATTGAGGTTATACTTTTGTTCTTCCAAAGATTTCGCAACGCGATTTTCAAGTTTAATTTAAACATAGACATACGTTTTCTTTATTGTTCAATCCCTCTGCGCCAAGCTTGTGCCAAAAGAAGAAATACAATTCAAACAACTACATATCAAATATTTAAAATACAAACACATCTAAGAGTGTTCATTATCGAACTTTCGTTGTGCGAGATCGGACAGTCTGATTAAATCATTTAGGGAATCAACATCATTTTTTTTTTGTCTTTTGAGTAATCAAGCCTACCGATTCGTAAATTGGTTTGACCAAACCATAAAACTCAAACTATCAAACTATGAATCATAACTTATTAACCGCACTCATCTCCATCCCTGAAGAAGCAGGATATTTTTTTCCTAACAGACATTTCCAACACATCTCCGGTAACTTACTTTTCGACGTTATGATAAAGAAACTCGAAGATATCCCACAGATTGGGAAAATCATTGTCAACACCGACTCCAGCATGATTAAGAACAGCTACGCTCGTTCAAAAAAGGTGAACGTGATCAACGTTTATCAGGCAGAGCCACATGAGATTGAATTGGAGCTTACCTCAGACAAAACCACAGCGGCATTGTTAGCACATGTGGATGCTGAACACTTCCTACAGCTAGGGCCAATTTTCCCCTTCTTAAGACAACGGACCATCGACTATGTCATAGAAACCTACGACAAATACGTGATTAACCCTGAAGACCGTCGCCATGACTCTGTGTTTACCATTAAAACTTTAAACCGTAGATATTTTGACAGCGATAGGGATTTTATACGCGAAGATCGCCCAAACACCTTTGTAGAAGACGGCATATTGCATCTATTTAACCGCAGCACATTCCTTGCAGCAGGAAACCGAAAAGTAGGTAAAGCACCTTTTGTCTGCGGTGTCGATGATATCGAGAATTTAGCAATCGATTCAGAGGAAAATTATCAGCTCGCCGTTCTGATTGATGGCAACCGCCGTAGATTTCCCAATGTTTTATAAAGCATCGTGAAAAATGATGCCTAGTGTATGTCGTACTCCAGTGTGAACCTCACTTACGCCGTGTTTCATATTTACGCGATAATAACCTTTGCTTCCTTTCACAGGTCTAAAATTGGTTGTGAATATTAGCATATCGCCTTTCTTGGGTTTTAATACGATGACTTTTGGCTGTGCTCTGGGGATTTGTTCAGTAAGTACAAATTCGCCCCCAGTAAAATCCTCGTCTGGCTCATTCAGGAACAAAACAATTTGAATCGGAAAATATACAGCTCCATATAAATCCTGGTGCAAAGTATTGTATCCACCATCATTATATTTCAAAATGAGAACTGTTGCTTTGGTTTGATCGTTCTCCTGACATTGCTGTAAAAGCGCTTGATGTGTATCTGGAAAATGGGTAGCGATATTTAGCACTTTCATCCAGGTATTTGCAATGGTGGCAAGTTTTGGGTATACCCCAGTTCTAATAATTTGAATGGGATCTGGCAATGGATAGTTGAAATATTTGTATTCGCCTAAGCCAAAACGGTAGCGTTCCATGACAACCGTTTTTCTGTACAGGTTGGGATGGTCATAACCATTTATCAATTCACTGCATTGATCCGCTGACAAGAATTCCGGGATAATGGCAAAACCTTTTTCATGCATGGCCTCCACTACCTTACTCCAATTTACAGATGCTATTTTCTCTTCCATGATTTTCTGTTTGATTGTCAAAAATCAAACAATTAGCATTGCGATGAAACCCGAAACTTGCTAAACCACCAGCGATATTTATTCAAAAGAGATCTGCTGCTTTCAGCAAGCACATTGGATTTTTTCACCGGTTGGACCGGCCTTAGTCCCTTCAGTTGCATAACCATCAAACTTCCACCATTCCAGGCCACCGATCAGTTCTTTGACCTTAAAACCAAGTTTTGACATATTCAAAGCTCCTTTTGTGGAAGCATTACATCCAATACCGTCGCAGTAGGTAACATAGGTGAAATCTTTGTCTAAATGTCTTGTACTTTCTTGATTCATTTCGGAATGAGGGATATTGATGGCAGTAGGAATATGTTCGGCCTCAAAGCCAAAGAATTTTCTTGCATCAAGCGCAATCACTTTTTCTCCATTATTTAAGGCCTTAAACAAATCTGAAGGATCCATTTCGAAGGCCAATTTGTTTTCATAAAATTTAATTTGTGCATCCATCATCAGTCGGTTTAATTGATTAGTGGAACTAAAATACTTAAAAACCTGTTGACATACTGTTGTCATTAGGCGGTTATAGATTTGTTTTATTAAAAACACATACTAAAATTAGAGATCATGAATACAACTACAGCAAGTCTAATCACTTCAGAAGAATTATTGGCGCATTGGCAAGGACACCGTGCCTTAACAAGAAGAGTCATTGAGGCCTTCCCAGAAAAAGAACTTTTCAACTATTCTATTGGTGGCATGCGCAGCTTTTCTGGAATGGTGATGGAGTTACTTGGCATAGGTGCTCCTGGAATACAAGAAATCGCTACCGGACAGATTAATCCGCTGAATGAGCACTTTGAAGGTATCACTCAAAAGGAACAATTGTTAAAATTATGGGATGAAGCGACCGAAAAGATCAATACTTATTGGCCACAAATTTCTGAAGATCAATTTTCTAAGGTCATCACTATTTTTGGCCAATATGAAGGCACAACCTGGTCTTCAATTTTCTATTTTATAGATAATGAAATCCACCATCGTGGAGAAGGTTATGTATACCTGCGCAGCCTCGGTATTACCCCACCTTTCTTTTATGAAAGGCCCTAGATTCAACTATCAAAAGTTTGTCTTGTACCCAACAAGGCAAACTTTATTAAACTAGGGACACCGCTTCAGGAAGCTCAAGATTAGCCATCACTTTCTTCGCGAGATCATGGATACGATATTTCATATGTTCCGGCTCCAGAATTTCTGCATAATCGCCAAACATGAGGTACCAGCGGGGGAATCCATCATTAGTTTCGTTAACCATAAAAGTCATTTCCACCTGACTGCCCCGATCCACTTCTTCCACAAAACCATGATACTTATAACTACCTTGAAGATATTTCACTACCTTCTTATCGACTAAGATCCGCACTTTAATTCTATCCTCACAGATCACTTCTTTATTTCGGTATTGCTCCAATGGGCCATGCGTACTCAGGTAAGGATCTGTAGTACGCCTGATCTGCACAATACGATCTGTACGAAACTGACGGTAATCTTGTCGCAGATGACAAAAACCTAATATATACCAAAAATTGTTTTCGTGAAAAAGACCAACAGGTTCAATAGTCCTTTGCCCTGGTTCATTGGCTTCAAATGCCTGGTACCATAACATCACTTGTTTTTGCTCTGCGATACCTTGCATAATAATTTCTAAGGCATCGGGTACATGCTCATTAAAAAGCACCTGACCTGAGTTTACCACGATTTGTGATTCTAAAGCGCTAATCCAATCTTTATCTTTATTCCGCAGCACCGACTTAATTTTGAACATGGCAGAGCAAAAGTAGGCGCCTAAGGTTTTATCGGTCATTTGCTGCATGAGTTTTTCTGCTGCTACAAAACTTCCGGCTTCCTCACGCGTAAACATAACCGGAGGCAAGCGATAGCCCTCCATAATAGAATAACCAACCCCAGCTTCGGACAAAATAGGCACACCAGAGCTCTCCAAGCTACGAATGTCGCGGTAAATTGTGCGAAGGCTTACCTGAAAACGATCCGCCAGTTCTTGTGCTTTTACCATACGGCTAGATTGCAACTGAATCAATATTGCTACTATCCTATCAAAACGCTTCGGGCTATCATCAATCATTTTATCATTATAATTTATCCCCTAAGATAAACATTCTCTAAACTTCAAACATGGGATTGATTGATGTTGGCGTCAAATTCTCCAACATCCAGTTACGATATGTTAAATAAACTGGTCATTTTTTTTGTCTACATGAAATTCCAGGTCGTAAATACCCCTTGATAAAGTCCTAATCACACCGTATCGATTTTATGTACCGGGCTTAACTTTGGATATCATCATAAAACAAATACATCATGTCATTTCAAGCGTATCTTAAAACGATCAAAGAAAAAACCGGCAAAGGACCGGCTGACTTTAAAGCCCTTGCAACAGAAAAGAAATTTCTGCAGGATGGCCAATTAACGGTAAAAGCAGGCGAAATTACCGCTTGGCTAAAAAATGATTTTGACCTTGGTGCTGGCCATAGCATGGCAATTTATGCCCTGTTGAAGGGCATAAAAAATGAAAATAGCCAGTGATTTTACTTAGTTTTTAGGTAGTTTTTCCAGAAGCTTTGCGGATTCTTTTTTCGACAGCACTTTAGGCGTAAATGTGATGGCTTGTAAAGGCAAGTCATTCTTATCTGTAGGCACAGAATTGATGGCATCAGCTACCTCCATCCCTTCCACAATTTGGCCAAATACGGTATAGTCCAGGTCCAGACGCGGAATTCCTCCAAGAGTTTTGTAAATTTCTCTTTGCTTCGGAGAATATTGATGACCCTTCTTTTTTTCTATAGCATTCAGCTCTGCATCGGTTTGTGGTTTACCCACAGACAAGTAGATTTGGGTTAGGTAGGAACTGTGCTCCAGATTGTCATTTCTACCTGCGCCCAATGCTCCTTTCTTATGAAAAAGCTCAGGAACGATCTCTGCTGGGATCCGTGCTAAAGGTTTTTCAGGACTTAGCTTTTCTCTGTCAAGAATAGTTTCATCCAACTCTCCCCCCTGACTCACGAAAGCTTTGATCACCCGATTAAAAGCAGCATGGTCATAGAGCCCCTTTTTAATGCTTTTTAAAAATGCGTCCCGATGTTTAGGGGTTTCATCATATAGCATCAACGTGATATTTCCTTTATTGGTTTCCAAGCGTACAAATCGGGATTGAGCGTAACTAGCAACGGTAATTAGAACAAATGTTAAAGTGGTAAAAATAGATTTCATGTATTAAATTTTTGGTAAGTTATAACCGTTATGGTACTGAGCCATTAAGTACTGTTTATTAATCTTTGAATTGGTAAATTGGTTTTTCTGGGCATCCCAGGTTAGTTTTTCGCCACTTTTGTATGCTATATTTCCCATTTGCGCAATGCTGGCCACATGAGCACCCGCCTGGATCGAACAATTTAAATCTTCTTTTTTTCTTGACCTCACCGAAGCAAAGAAATTGAGCATGTGATTGTTAAGCCCATTATCAGAGGCTTTCACCAATGGCTTACTCACTTTATTTCCACTTTGTCGCTCTTCAACGACCTCCCATCCTCCTCTATTCAGGATCAGCGTTCCGTTGTTGCCAATGTAAGCGATCCCATGGTCTCTATTGTAAGAACCATTGTCGATTCCCATCGCGGAATCCCATACCAAATTAAATTTATCAAATTCATAGAGTGTGGTCAGTGTATCTGGTGTTTCCTCATATAGATCCGGATAAGCAAAACGTCCACCTAAAGCAGAAATACTTTTCGGAATTGGCGATCCCATCCCCAGTAAACCATAATCCAGTAAATGGACACCCCAATCCGTCATCAGGCCTCCTGCATAATCCCAAAACCAGCGGAAATTGAAATGATATCTGCTCGAGTTAAATGCTCTTTTTTGCGCTGGTCCCAACCATAAATTATAATCTACACCTGAAGGGACTGCAGAATTTGGAACTACGGGCCCTGGTTTCATCCAGCCCTGATAACACCAAACTTTAACGGTCCTGATGTTACCCAGTTGACCGCTTTGCACAAAATCTACTGCATCCTTAAAATGCTGCTGACTCCGCTGCCATTGTCCGGCCTGCACCACCTTATTGTATTTTTGTTGGGCTGCGACCATCGTCCTGCATTCTACAATGGAATTGCCAACCGGCTTCTCCACATAAACATCCTTCCCGGCTTCACAAGCATGGATCATCATTAAAGCATGCCAATGATCTGGCGTTCCAATGATCACCGCATCAATATCCTTACGATCGAGCAAAGCACGATAATCTTGATAAGCATTAACTTTTGAAGCATCCACATTCAAACCTTTCAAGTCCTTCATTCGTTTATCCAGTACATTTTGATCTGAATCACATATGGCCAACAAATTAACACCAGGAACTTTTAGCGCTGCTACCAAATCCGACCAACCCATTCCATTCACACCAATTACACCGATATTAATCTGGTCGTTGGCACCAATAGTCCGTTCATACAAAGCATAAGCAGGATTGTCGAGTGCAGAAAGTAAGACAGTACTGCCAATTGCGCCAGCACTATTGCGGATAAAGTTTCTTCGGTTGAGCATCGTTTTTGTTTAAAGGTTCATAATGAAGGTAAAATACTCAAAGTATTTCATCCCACCAAAACACGCAGTAGGAGTATTTAAAAGCAGATCGGGTAAAAAAAGAAAGTATCATACCTTAAATTAATAGTAATACTATTACATTTGCATTAAAGACGTTTAAAATGGATCAATTACTCTCCACTATCAAAATACAGGTGAACGACAAATTTTATGTCAAGGACCCTGAAACCACTACGCTTGGCAGGAAGATTATTAAGAATAGTTTGGTGATCATGGATGAAATCGGCTTTGACAATTTCACCTTCAAAAAGCTTGGCGAACTGATCGGTTCCAATGAAAGTTCTATTTACCGTTACTTTGAAAATAAGCATAAGTTATTGGTTTATTTATCCTCCTGGTATTGGAGTTGGATCGAGTACAAAATGGTATTTGCGACGGCCAATATTGCTGTACCATTAGACCAATTGTTAAAAGCCCTGGAAATTGTTACCGAAAAAATTGAGGATGACCTGAACACCCCTTACATTAATGAAGCCTTATTGAATAAAATCATCATTGCTGAGTTCACGAAGACCTTTTTAACGAAAGAAGTTGATGAAGAGAATAAAGAAGGATTTTTCTTAATTTATAAAAGGGTGATCAATAGGATGGTTGCCATGGTGGTTTTGATCAGCCCGGAATACCCTTATCCGAAAAGCTTAATTTCTAGTATTGTAGAGGGGGCATTACACCAACATTTCCTAAAAGACCATTTCAAAACCATTACAGATTGCAATGAAACCGTTAGTCCTTCGGATTTCTACAAAAACCTAGTTCAGCACATTTTAAGCCCTACCTCATGAGTCCAGCAAAAAGATTTTTCAGTCTGCTAAAACTTGATAAAAAAGATGTTTCCCAGATATTCTTCTACGCGATCATTGCCGGGCTCATCAGCCTTTCTCTGCCCTTAGGGATTCAGGCCATTGTGAATTTCCTGCAAAGCGGCCGGGTAAGTGTTTCCTGGATTGTGCTGGTGATTGGTGTAGTTACCGGGGTTGCTTTTGTGGGGATCCTATCACTTATGCAATTGCGAATTACAGAAAATCTACAGCAAAAAATCTTTGTCAGGTCTTCCTTTGAATTCGCTTACCGACTTCCGAAGATCAAATTCGAGGAGTTCTACCAGGGCCTCTATCCTCCTGAAATTGCCAATCGTTTCTTTGACACTTTAACCATCCAAAAAGGTGTTTCAAAGCTGTTATTAGATTATTCTTCCGCTTTGCTTCAGATTGGTTTTGGGATCATCCTGCTCTCGCTATACCATCCGTTTTTTATCTTATTTGGATTGTTGTTATTGGTCTTGCTGTACCTGATCTATAAGTTCTCTTATACCGGCGGACTTGAGACCAGTTTAAGTGAGTCCAAGTATAAATACCGTGCGGCAGAATGGTTACAGGAGATTGCCCGCAATAAACACAGTTTCAGAAAGTCGCTGAATTTCGATTATGCGCTTCAAAAGAACAATACCTTAACCAATAATTACCTGGATTACCGCGAGAAACACTTCAACATCATCAAGCGTCAATATGGACAGTTAATTATATTTAAAGTGATCATTACTGCCGGACTGCTCCTGATTGGAGGTTACCTGGTCTTGAATCAGCAAATGAATATCGGCCAGTTTGTGGCCTCAGAAATCATCATCCTCCTTGTGATTAATTCGGTAGAGAAAATCATACTGGGCCTCGAAAGCTTTTATGATGTGCTCACTGCGGTAGAGAAAATCGGAAAAGTTACGGATATGGAGATTGAAGAAGGCATGGACACGGAACAGAAACAGCTTTTTGATCGCATCACCTTAGAAGCTGATCAGTTATCTGTTCGATTCCCGGATTCCAATAGAGACATGTTAAAAGACATCTCGATGAAAATTGAACAGGGTGAAAAAATCATCCTGACCGGCGGAAATGGTGCTGGAAAAACCACTTTAATCAGGACCCTTTCCGGAATTTTAAAACCGACCAGTGGCGCACTTTTCATCAATGATGATACTTTCCGAAAAATTGACATCAATCAATACCGCTCACAAATTGGCACGATCATACAAGGGGAAAGCCCTTTTGAAGGGACTATACTCGAAAACATCACCTTCAATGACCCTGCAATTAGCGATCAAGATATCCGCTGGGCCTTAGATGCTGTACAGTTAAGCAGTTATATTAAAACGCTTCCAGATGGTCTGGACACTAAAATCCTTCCTGAAGGCAAGCAAATGTCTTCTTCCAATTCCCAGAAAATCCTGTTGGCAAGAAGTATTATCCGCAAACCATCAATCCTGCTCCTGGAGGATCCGACAGACAGATTAGACCCGGAAACTGCCGATGCCATCATCAGTTTCATCTGCGCTGAGCATCATAAATGGACCGTTATTGTCTCCTCTGCACATCCAACCTGGAAGTTAAAATCCAGCAGATTCATTACCATGGAAAACGGAAAAATCATCAGCGACTTAAAAAAATAAAGACATGCTCCATCTATCTGATCAGAAACATACACAACCACATATACTGGAACGCTATAGCGCAGTCAGGAACCTAGGCAACCGATCGCACTACAAGGTGTTGAACAGGATAATTCTAGCGCTTTTTATCATTGGGATTATTGTGCTTTTCCTTCCCTGGACACAAAACATATCCGGATCTGGGGCTGTTACAGCACTAAAACCTAACCAACGCCCACAAACCATAAACACCGTCATCGCAGGTAAAATTGAAAAATGGTACGTGCAGGAAGGTGATCTTGTGAAAAAAGGAGATACGATTATTTTTCTTTCAGAAGTCAAGGAAGAATATTTTGACCCCAACCTTTTGCAAAACACCAAGAACCAGGTCGATGCCAAAAAGATGGCATTGGGCGCTTATGGCGACAAGGTAAAGGCATTAAACAGTCAGATTACGGCGCTTGAGCGTGAAAGATCTCTAAAACACCAGCAGGCAGAGAATAAAATCAAACAGTCCTTTTTAAAAATAAAAAGTGACAGTATGGATTTTGAAGCTGTAAAAACTCAGGTGAAGATTGCAGCTACACAATCGGAACGCTCCATACAACTTCAAAAAGAAGGACTAAAACCATTAACCGATGTAGAAGAAAAGCGGTTAAAACTACAAGATGCCCAGGCAAAATTGATCACTCAGGAGAATAAACTTTTGACTTCAAGAAATGAATTGATCAATGCAAAATTGGAATTTGATCGCCTTTCCGCAGAGTACGAAGAAAAGATCTCTAAAAGCAGCAGCGATAAATATACTGCAATGAGTAGCCAGTTTGATGCGGAAGCGCAGCTGAGCAAATTAGAAAATCAATATGCCAATTACAGCATTCGCAATGGGATGTACTACATCACCGCGCCACAAGATGGCTATGTGAACCGTGCATTACAATCTGGTCTGGGTGAAACCGTAAAAGAAGGAGTGCCTATTGTCAGTATCATGCCAGCAGTTTACGAGCTGGCAGTGGAGACTTATGTCAGTCCTATTGACCTGACGCTACTAAAAAAGGGCGAAAAAATCCGCGTTTGGTTTGATGGATGGCCAACAATTGTATTCTCAGGATGGCCTGATATGTCTTATGGTACCTTTGGAGGACGAATTGTTGCCATCGAGAATTTCATCAGCCCAAATGGTAAATACAGGGTATTAATTGCGCCAGATAAAGACGAAGATCCCTGGCCAAAACAATTGAGCATGGGCTCTGGCGCAGAAACCATTGCGCTATTAGAAACCGTTCCGATTTGGTTTGAAATATGGAGAACCTTAAACGGCTTCCCTCCTAATTATTATCAATCAGAAAAACCTGTTACTGCTAAAAAATAAAGGCATGAAAATCAAACTATTTGTGTTGCTATTCCTCATCTTATGCCGTATCCCAGTAAATGCCCAACAGCATAAACCAGAAGTGCTGAGCTTTAACGAGTTTTTGGGTTATGTGAAAAAGTATCATCCGGCAGTGCGTCAGGCAGATTTAATGCTCAGTAAAGCGGAAACTTCCTTAATGATGGCTCGTGGTGGTTTTGACCCGAAACTGGAAGTAGATTTCAACAATAAACAATTTAAAGGAACAGATTATTACTCCTTATTTAACAGCAGTTTCAAGATACCAACCTGGTATGGCATAGAAGTTAAAGCAGGTTTTGACACCAATGAAGGGTATTATCTAAATCCACAAAACAAGACCCCGGACAATGGTTTGGCTTCCTTAGGGATTACTGTTCCTTTGGCACAAGGCTTACTCATCAATCAGCGTATGGCCGACTTACGCATTGCAAAGATCCAGTTAAACATGAGTAAATCCGAACGCCAATTGCAAGCAGTTAATGTCATTTATAGTGCCGCTACAGCCTATATTAACTGGAAAAGGGCTAATGATGAAGCTACACTTTACCAGGAATATCTTAGTTTCGCCGAAAAACGAGCAGCGGATATAAAAAAGTTAATCCAAGCCGGAGATAAGGCTGCTGTAGATAGTATTGAGGCAAGAATTGTCATTAAGAACAGGCAATTGAATTTGGCTGAAGCTCAACTGAAACTAACAAAATCTAAGCTTGAACTCTCCAATTACCTTTGGATTGAGAACATCCCGATGGAGCTGAGAGAAAGCATGATTCCTGAAGATGACCTGGAGAATTCGATTAAAATAGCGCTAAATTTTGAAGAGACAGGAGTTGATCAAATAAATTTAGACAGTCACCCGAAACTGTTGGCAATGCAGAATAAAATTGAAATACTGGGTATTGAACAAAAGTTAAAACGCAATATGTTATTACCGAAACTGGATGTAGGTTATCATTACTTATCTGATGCTTCCTACCTCAATGATTACCAGACCGGAAATTATAAGCTTGAACTAAAATTCAGCGTTCCGCTTTTCCTTAGAAAGGAAAGAGGAGCATTGAAATTAGCCAAATTGAAAATGACAGATCAGCAGCTTGACCTTAACTTGGAGCGTTTACAGTTGAAAAATAAAATTACTGCACAGCAAGCGGAGATCAAGTCTATTCAGCAACAAATTTTCATTACCGCTTCGCTAGTGAGCGATTATGAAAAGATGTTGCAATCTGAAGAAAGGTTATTTTTAATGGGGGAAAGCTCCGTGTTTTTGCTCAATTCCAGAGAAAACAGCTTGGTGAGCACGCAATTATCGAGAATTGCACTTCAAAACAGATTCCTAATTTCCAAGGTTGAACTGTTTAAAATAAGAGCAAATACGGAATGAGGTTAATAGTGCATTTTGATGATGATGCTGTTCCCCTGCTCCTGCCTAAACTTGGTGTCTTCAAATTTTGGTGCTGATAATTTAGGGACAAAGTTTCTAGAAAAAGCATAACCTTCTTTTGGGATACCAAGCATATTGGTATTACATTTTCCATCACTGTTTTCATCGTGGTAAAGTGCCACAGCATACTCCCCTTTTGGTAAGTCTTTGAATGTAAAAATCTCTGTTCCGGATTTCACCTCCCTGACCATCGATTTATATTCTTTCCCTTTTTTTATAAATGACGCTTCGCTATTGTATAAACTGACCTGAATTTTCCCTTTCAACTCATGAATATCAGTTACCGTCACTTTTAAAGGGCTATTCTGAGCATACCCAAATTGAAGCCCAAACAGCATTATTATTATTCCAAATATCTTTTTCATAATGTTTTATTTAACTAATAAACTACAGTTCATTAAAGAACCGGGAAGCCATTTTTTTATCCTTATGCAATAGCGCATTAAAAGGCTCTGATTTCCTCAACAGATGACTTTTAATAGTGCCCCTAAACACCGATGCCAAAGTTCTTTTTACCGGGGATACGGAATGGTGGAGCTTTTCAAAGTAGTCCTCTAGTGTATCTCTTCTGAAATGCAACAAGTCTTCCAATTCATCACCATCTGCATAATATCCGCAGTGAAAGTTCTTTTCCGCAAAGGCATGGGTTGGAAAATCCATTTTCCCTAAGCCGA
Organism: Pedobacter gandavensis; assembly: GCF_014172405.1. Lineage (GTDB taxonomy): Bacteria > Bacteroidota > Bacteroidia > Sphingobacteriales > Sphingobacteriaceae > Pedobacter > Pedobacter gandavensis. Next base: position 1,211,132 of record NZ_WNXC01000001.1, read on the forward strand.
AAGCTTTAAAGGATTGGGATAGAAATTCTTCATAGGTTGTCCGACAACTGGCACCACCTCCAAGGTTGTAGGTTTTACCGGTTAAAGAAGTTCGATGCGCTATGGCATTGACGAAGGCTCTGGCTGTATCCTCAGGGGTCAAAATTTCCATGGCAGTAGCCAAAGGCATGTGGAACATAATTCCAGAAGGTTTGTGGTTGCTTAAGCCCATAATTGCAGCCAAACGGAAAATACAAAAATCCAATCCGCTATTTCGGATCAGTTGTTCCGCCTCGATTTTGGTGACCGCGTAATGGTCTTCCAAACTTGGGGCTAAAACATCGGTACTGTTAATCCAAGGTGTATGCAGGCGATCCCCATACACTGAAATTGAGGAGCTATACATAAAGAATGCCTGTGGCGAATGCTTTTTTAAACCAAGAACCAAGTTCTCCGTTCCCTTCACATTTACTGCATAAGCCAGTTCCTGTTTCTCGTCTGCTAAAGGCGGTATAATTGCCGCTAAATGTATCACATCATCCTGTTCCTTACAAACCTTTGCCACCTCTTCTGGATTGGTCAGGTCTCCATAAACGACGTTCAACTGTTTCTCAAAGGGAGACAATAACTTGATGGCGTTTTTTGTCTTTTGATCGAAAGCAGTAATCTCAAATTGATCAGCTTGCAGAATCAACTGTTTTAATACTTCAAAACCGACCGTTCCCGATGCTCCTGTCAATAAAATTCTCTTTTTCACTCCCATATCTGCTAATTAATTTTGTAGACAAGAATTTATTTATTATTCCTGATCATTTATTAATAAGCATTTATTATTCCAAAAAAAATAACCGGGAGTTTCAACACCATGTTTAGACCCTAAAAATAAACACGCAACACACTCATAATCAATACAAATACCCTAAAACACCCGCCCATAATGCAACAAACCAAAGATTAAGCTGATCCCAATAATATATAGGACATTGACTCTAAATCTTTTCATGAACACCAAGGTGATCAGAATCCATATCAGTGCCGCAAAATCCAGGTTATGAAAGCCAATGCCACCTGGAAAGAGCACGTCTTTTCCCAGGAATAAAGTCAGGTTAAGAATAACCCCGACTACCGCAGCAGTCACAAAGCCCAAAACATTGGTAATTGCGGTATTTCCATGTGCTTTTTCAATAATTGGGCCCCCAACGAATATGAATAAAAATGAGGGCAAAAAAGTATAAAAACTAGTAAGGAGCAAGCCCAATACCCCCATTGGAATAGAGGCATCAAAGTGATTATAAGCCGCCATAAATCCCACAAAAGCAACCACAATAATTAGTGGACCTGGAGTCGTTTCTGCCAATGCAAAACCATCGATCATTTGCATTTTACTGAGCCAATTGAGTTTCGTAACCGTGAATTGCGCTACGTATGGCAATACCGTATAAGAGCCTCCAATGGTAAGGAAGGCTGTTTTAGAGAAAAAGAAAGTCAGTTCTCTCCAAAAGGAAAAATCATTACTAAAGTAATATAATGCAACAATTGGGATTAGCCAGAGCAGTACAAAAACAAAGATTTGTAATCCGAAACTTCTCCAGTTAGTTCCAGTTCCCGCAGCAACAGAATTTTTATTGAAATAATATTCTTTTTCGGAAACCGGCGTATGCTGCTTAACTTGCTTTTCCTGATGAATTAATGATGGCCACAGATAATTGAATATTATAGCCATTCCGATAGTGCCGAGAATGATAAATACCATCGAAATATTGAAAAAGAAAATGCAGGAAAAAGCAAGAAGTGCAAGAACCACATGATAAGGCGTATGGAGTGCTTTTTTACCAATTCCGAGCAATGCAACGATGATAATAGAGATTACAGCTGGCTTAAAGCCATTAAACATCGCAAACATCCAGGGTTGATTTCCGAAGTAAACGTAGCAGACACTCAATAGAAGTAGGATAAACATGGAGGGCAAAACGAAAAGTATCCCTGCGATTAAACCTCCCTTTTTTCCATGAAGTTGCCAGCCCATATATATGGCCAATTGTTGTGCTTCTGGTCCGGGCAATAGCATACAAAGATTTAAGGCATGAAAAAAGCGGCTACTGCTAATCCATTTTTTTTTATCTACGAGGTAATCGTGCATGATATTAATATGCCCAACGGTACCGCCGAAGCTAATCCATCCCAATTTAAACCAAAATCTTAATGCATCCTTGAATAAGGGTTTCTCTGTCATGTGTGTGTTTTTTGCTCATAGCGATGCCAGATCCCATGTTGGGATTCCTAACAATTGCCAACATTATGCAGGTTATGTACTTAAAACTTAGCCTCTGATTTCCGGAATTAGAGGTAGTTTTTAATTAATTATTTCTTGTTTCTGGCGTGAAATTAGGTAAAAACAACCGGCTAACAAAGGTATTCTTGAGCTATTTTCAGGACTGATTTAAGGGCCTTAAGCCACCTAGAGAGCTATTAAACACAGTTCCGCTACCGCCTATATGTCCTCAAGTAAAAAAGACGTTTAAGACGCGTAAAACACCGAAGCTTCAACCCGGAACCACACCATTTTTAGGTTAAAGGCTCAGTCTTGTTAAACTATGTTAAATTAAAAAATAAGATTATCCATCCTACTAATTTAGACGCAGTAAACCAGTCAAAACCGCTTCAGATGATCACGCTCCATAAACATTTATTCCTGTTTTCCTTCTTCTTACTTTCTTATATGGAAGTCCAAGCGCAAACTAAAACTCCGGTCTATCAGATCAAAGGAAAGGTATTGGATGAAAATCAAAAAGAGCTGATCTATGCGATAGTTAATTTATATCAATCAAAAGACAGTAGTCTGGTGACCGCAACATTAACAAATGAACAAGGCGAATTCAGCTTTTCAAAAGCATTGGGAGGCAATTATTTGATTGAGGTAGAATCCATGGGTTATCAAAAGAGATTCCATGGCCCTTTCCTGGTAGATGACAAACATCAAATGATCGCTATAGATAACATAGTGATGGAAGTCGCCTCAAAGCAATTGAATACGGTGAGTATTCTTGCTAAAAAACCCTTGATAGAAAGAAAAAACGGAAAAGTTATCCTGAACATTGCCAATAGCACCATTGCATCAGGTAATACCGCCATGGAGATTCTATCCAAGGCACCCGGTGTTACGGCCGACAATGAAGGTAATTTAAGTTTAAGGGGAAAAGCAGGTGTTAGCATCATGATAGATGGTAAACTGACCTATTTATCGACCGCTCAGCTCAGCAATTTACTTCGTGCTACTTCTGGAAATTCTATTCAAAATATTGAGATCATTTCTAATCCATCGGCCAAATATGATGCCGCAGGAACCGGGGGGATTATCAATATAAACCTCAAGAAAAACAGTAGTTATGGCACCAATGGAACGCTACAGATTGGCGGTGGCTATGGAAACTATTACAAATCGGATGTCGGCATTACCCTGAACCACAGTAGTAAAAAGGTAAACATTTTCGGAAATTACAATTATGCCAACAGTAAAGACTATGAAGACCTGTTTGTAAAAAGAAGCACGAAAGCTCAGGAAAAGCTCACTTATTTCGACCAGGAAGCTAAACAGACCTATTTTAAAAGAAATAATAACTACAAAGCGGGGCTCGATTACTATTTAAACGACCGTCAAATCATTGGGTTTATGGCCAGTGGTTATCTAAACAACACCAAATCAACCGATCAAATTCTAACCAAAATTGGGGAGCGATCAGGAGGCATTGACTCTATCGTTCATGGTGATAACAAGGGGAAAAGCAAATACCAAAATCAAAGCTACAATTTAAACTACAAAGCAGTTTTAGATACCTCCGGACAGGAATTCAATGCTGACCTTGACTATTCAAGAATTAGAAACGCGGAGCAAACAGTTTACCAAAGTCAGTTTGTAGACGCCAATGGTACAGCTTATAAAACGCCGTTGATTTTCCGAAATGCTACGCCTACAAAAATCAACATCCTTGCCGCAAAAATAGACTACTCCTACCCTTTTAACAATAAACTAAAGCTGGAAACCGGAATAAAAAGCAGTTATGTAAATACCGATAATGACTTCCAGTCTGCACTATTACAAGATAACAATTGGAGTAATGACCCCACAAAAAGCAACAGATTTACCTATAAAGAATACATCAATGCCGCCTACGCTGCGTTTCATAAAACATTTGAAGAAGGTACAACAATGCAAGTTGGGTTACGTACAGAACTCACACATTCTGAAGGTAATTCCATCACGCTACAAAACGTACTAAAACGCAATTATCTCGACTTCTTTCCTAACTTTTCCATCAGTCATAATCTATCAAAAGATCATGACCTTGGTTTTTCTTATAGCAGAAGAATTGAACGCCCAGGCTACCAGGCACTGAATCCTTTTATTTATTATGCGGATTTATACACCCTATCTCAAGGCAATCCTGCACTTAAACCGGAATATGCCAATTCATTTGAATTGACTTATGGCTATCAAAAGAAAACAAATTTCACACTGGCCTTTATAAAAACTAAAGATGTCATTGCAACCACCCTTTTGACCGACAGCATCAAGAAAACACTATTGTTATATGAGCAAAATCTGGCATCCAGAAGTACGATTAGCTTTAACGTCAACAGACCAATAGCAGTAACAGACTGGTGGAACAGCAACAACGACATTACGCTCTATTACAGCCAATTTTCTTCCCCGGAATTGATGGGTGCCCCTTTCAAAAATGGGAAAACAACTTTTATCCTGAATAGTACACAAACATTCCAGCTTCACAAAACCTGGAATGCAGAATTGGCCGCCAATTACACCTCAGAACAAGCTTACGGCACCTATGTGGCAAAACCAATCTACGGGATAGACCTTGGCATCAGTAAATCTTTTGCTGCTGAAAGGGCCAACCTTAAATTCGCCATCAATGATGTATTCAATACCAGAGAGATCAGGATTAAAAGTGCCATCCCTTTACAGGATTACCAACTTTCTCAAAAGCAGGAAAGCAGGATTTTCAGATTAACGTTTAGCTACAACTTTGGCAGCTCAGTGATTAAGCCTGCCAGAGCAAGATCCAACAGTTCAGAATTAGAACAAAACAGGGTGAAAACAGGCAATTAGCATTAAAAGAATTACAGGCACTACAATTTCAAGGAAGGTATCTTCTTTTTCTCTTCAGGGAGTTGTTTGAATTCTTTATAAGCATCCATGATGTACAACTTCAAACCAGCGTTATCTAAGCGTTCGAGTGCTTTAAAAGAAGGACGATACAACACCATAAAACCATCCAGCTCTGCACCTTCTAAAGGGCATAATGCCTGAACTGCAGCATTATTAAAACGTTGGTCCACTTTTCGTTCTAGTACTTCCACTTCCATTCTTCGTTTAAATTTCCGGCCAGATTTCCCTTTTTTACTGAAAAACCGGAATGGGCTAAAGGTTAGTGGACGGTTGACCTCAGCAGTAAAGGCCTTGGCTTCGCGAAAAGCATCCGCATATTGAACTCTGGGATCAAAAAGCTTTCCTTGAATTTTCACTGTACTTAAATCATATCGGTTGTGCTGAAGGTATCGTTTTACCGGTTTTAGGCTGATCAGTAATAGCGTATCGGGCTTATAACCCGGCTGAAAAAAAACGAGGAGATGATTTATTTCCGCTGCGATCTTAAATTCTCCCCTTTTGTTGGTTACCGTTTTTTGATGGTTGTTGAGATTGAAAACCTCTACATATTCCTGCGGCTCACGGCTCTCCCAGTCTGCCACAGTTCCTTTAACCTCCTGTGCATACAAAGCGGCATTAAACAAAAGATTAGCCATTAAAAAGCAGCTGAGATAACGTAGCATGGTTATATTTTTTTAATTATACTGACTGCTTGCTTTGTCAAAAAACACAATCAAGTCGAAATTTTTAGCGATAGACAATTTTTTATTGACTGGACTACTCCATGACCCTATCATTCTCATTTCACGTGGCTGAGTTAAGAACACTTTTAAAATGGGGTCTTTCAGTGCGACACTTACCTCCATAATGAAATTCCTGAACTTGCCCTGTTTAAAATAGTATTCGTATCCTTTATTGCTTTCAACCTCTGGAAAGTGATAAGCCTGGAACCCTAACATCGGTTTATTTTTAGCAACAAAAACATTTACATAAGCTTTTCCCTGATTGAAGTCTGTGCCAATTGCAAAATACTTCGAACCGTATTGTTTGTCGAGGTAAGTACCCAATGTAGGAAGGCCATACAATTCATCCTTTGCAATATGTCCATTATGAGCCCACAAAATTAACTGCTGATTTTTTGCTTGCGCTTTCAGCCAAATTGCATTTGTAGCCATGATCTGATCTCTGAAACCAATTTTCGTTTCATAATAGCCATTGATCAATTGTTGAAATAAGGAAAGATAAATCTTATTCGATGCTGCTCCATCCATCTTTTCCAGGTTACTCAAAGTAACTTTCATTGCTTTGACATCTTCTTTTTCGATCTTTTGATAGGCCGTACCTTTAATTCTTTCCAGTAACACCTGATCTGCGGTTGATATATCAGGATACACGTCGAGAATCTTAGTAATGATGTTGGAGAAATTCCTTACTTCCAAGCCATAAACATGAACTTTACCGGCATCAGATTGTTCATGATTATATTTTCTTAACCATGCTAACATAGGGCGGTTCGTTCCGATTAAAGGAGTACCCGCTAGAAAAACTAAACTATCCGTCTTTCCATTGATATAATCGTCAATGTTTTCCATCGAGATATAATCGCTTTCAAAAGCAATCGCTTTATAACCCATATGGGTTACTAAAAACCGAACTAAACGATCTTTATGCTTGAAGACCTCTGCAGTTCCATGAGTAACCTCCCCAAGGGAAATTATTTCTTTACCACTTAAGGAAGCTTTAAGAAAATCCAGATCGTTAAAATTACTGTCTGCATTTAGCGATTCAATCGGCCTGATTACCTTGTTTAAGCTGTTGACAATTGCTGTACTATTCTGTTGCGAAAAGACTTCGACAGGCATCCATATTGCAAAAACACCAATAAGGAATCGATTGATTATAAATGACTTCATGAGACAGTTAATGTTTTATTTAAAGTTATTATTCATTCTCATGAACGAAGTAATTTTAACTTAATTTAACACAAGCTATATTGAAAACAGATCAACAAAAAACCCAGCTTAAAGCTGGGTTTTCAATTAAAAAGATCAGGTATATAATCTACTATGGATTTGTGCTGATTTGCAGCATACTCGCATAGTTGTAAAAATTACCATTATTGATGGTACGTGCAGCTCCCCTTACATAATACGAAGTTCCCGGCTTTAAATTTGCCAAGGTAAACTCGTAGGTTTTAGCTTCTACCACGGCATCTGCAATGGCTTCCGTATTCTCTAAAACACGACCATTACTTGTACCATTCACGTTATAATAATTGTTAATATCTACACCAGTTGTAGTCCCGGCAACCACCGCAACTCTGGCTATTTTTTGCGTATTATTCGGCGTACGGTTTGCTTTCACCCTTACCGTAATAGAGGTTGATGTTTTTGAAACCAGTTCGCAAGTCACTTCCATATATGGTGTAACTTTAAGATCCGCCTGAACATTTCCTTTAATATTTAAATTAAGGGTGTCTTTATAAAAGAATGGCCCTTCTGCCACCACCTTATAATTCCCACTAAAAATGAATGTATTCGCATAACTGCCATCCGCTTTAATCGCAGAATTGATGGGTTCAGGATTTCTAAAGTCTGTTTGAAACAAACGAATTTTCGCACCATTTAAAGTTTGTTGTGGTACATTTTTCCCGGTTAAAGCATCTACAATATTTCCGGAAATTCCGGCATCTGGTGCTTCATAATTGTCTTTCTTACAGGCGCCACAAAAGAGTGTAGCTGCTAAAGAAAGGTATATAAATTGTTTTCTCATTGGTTTTTCTTTAATACGCGATTAATACAAAGGATTTTGAACATAAACAGGGGTTCCTTGTGGTACAGGCTCATAATATAGTTTCTCTGGAAAAGTTCTTGAATTCTTAGGCGCAATTGCTTTTTCAAAAGTATATTTCATGGTTTTAGGATCTCCGTTTGCCTCCCACATGATCCATGGGTATAAAGCATGAAACTGCGTATTGTTCAATACGCTGGTTGCAGTTCTCCACCTGCGCAAATCCCAAACACGATGATTTTCAAAAGCAAGTTCTACTTTTCTCTCATGTCGGATTTTCTCCAGACTTACTACCCCAACCGTGGCAATTCCAGCTCTTTCTCTGATCTGATTTAAGGCAGTTAATGCTTCTCCATCTTTTCCTAATTCAAAAGCTGCTTCCGCATAGTTTAGTAAAACTTCCCCAAATCTAAATACCATCCATGGGGTTGTAGAACGATCACTAGGCACCCTATTTACAGGATCCATAAACTTCTTAATGTAAAAACCCGTTTTAGTAGGGTCATTTGTGGTTAGTGGCCCATCTTTACCCACCTTTTTAAATTCAGACTTTGCCTCTGGGTAGCCATCACTCAAAACTTCCGAAGTATATTTAACACCCTGATCAATTACACCGCGACGAATCTCTACAACTCCCCCTTGCCAGTCATCAAATGGCGTAAGTATGGTAGCAAACATCCGAGGATCTTTACCTAGGAATAAATCGGTTGGCTTATTGTAAACAATCGGATTTCCTGCTCCGTCTAATACTCTCAAAGTACCTGGAGTACCATCTGTATATTCAAACTCTTCCACCATTTCCAGGGTTGGGTTTGTGGCATTTCCATAATCTACTCTGAAACTTTGGGGCGCATTGTAGAAATCAAAACTGTGGGCTTTATCTGGTGATTGATAAGCTTTGGTAAAGATTGCTTCTGTTGCCGGTGCATTTAAGAATAACTTTTGAAAGTTCGTCGCTTTATCGGCATCTCCTTTATAAAGCGAATACTTACCAGACTCCATAATCAGTTGAGCGGCATCCATTGCTTTTTGCCAATAGGCATTTGCAAGATTCGCAGGAATCCCTACCAGCCCATTAATTTGTACTGTTGCATATTTCGCGCTTGAAGCTGCATAAAGCATCGCTCTTGACTTTAATGCCAATGCCGCAAATTTGTTTACACGGTAAGTATTTGGTCCGGTGTTTGTTTCTGGCAGATCCACAATTGCTTCATCCAGTTCTTTAGCGATAAAGTCGTAGATTTCCTGTTCTTTTGAACGTTGAACTTTTAGGAGCTCAATATCATCACCAGGCGCAAACTGCTGTGCAACCGTCACCAATGGTACTCCTCCGTAACGTTTCACTAAGGAAAAGTAATGGAATGCACGGATAAATTTACCTTCTGCGATAAAGCGTTTTTTCTGATCCTCGGTTACCAATGCTGATGGCATCTTTCCTATAAAATCATTCACACGGCGGATGATCTTATAGTCCCAGCCACCATACCAATTACCAACCACTGGATTATTGATATCACCCCATGGATAAGATCTAACTGCCTCGTCTGTAGTGGTTGAAGCATATCCTGCCTCATTGTTCACGGTAGAATTTAGGTCTTCCGTCTGCATATCATTGTAGAGGGTAACGGTGAGTGCTTCAATTCCACTAACACTTCCATAAGCATCCAGTTCTGAAACCAGATCCTTAGGTTGTCTGCTTAAAAAATCCTTCTTACAGGATACTGTTCCTGTTACCATTACTGAAAACAGGCCATAATATATTATCTTTTTCATTATTCTTCAATTAAAGGCCAATATTCACGCCTAATGTCCACACTTTTTGTTGAGGGTAATAAGTTCCGCGTCCGGTTGGCGCTTCTGGATCTATGTACTTAATCTTATCCGCAGTAAATATGTTTTGTCCGGATATATAAATTCTGGCTCTGCGAATTCCAATTCTTTCAATGAGTTCCTTGTCAAAGGTATAGCCCAAATCAAAATTCTTCAACCTGATATAAGTGGCATCTTTAAGCCAGAAAGTAGATGTTTTTTGATTGTTTGTACTTCCTGAAATGATGGTAGAAGGATATTTTCCTGGAATCCATGCACTATTAGGATCGTAAATATCAGCCCGGTGCCAGCGATCTTGGAACATTGCGTAAGTATTCGCATTATTAAACATTGGATTTTGTAATTCCCCATCGAAATAGGCATTAAAATTAGTGGCCCCCTGGAATAAAACTGAGAAATCAAAGTTCTTATAGGCTACACTGATATCCATACCATAGAAAATTTCAGGTGTAGTTCCTCGCCCAATAATGGTAATGTCGGAATCATCAATTACACCATCTCCATTCACATCCTTGTAACGAATATCTCCTGGCAACAGGGTTTGATTTCCTTTATCGTCTTGTACTGGGGCATTGTTAATTTCTTCCTGAGATTGGAATTGACCACTCGCTACATATCCGCGGTAAAGATTGTTCCAGCGATCGGTACCATTGCTTTTCCAGTTCTGCAAAGCGTTTGTGGAAGCTCCTCTTTCCAGGTATCCATTTTTTGTACGTGTAAATGATACATTTGGTGAGACCTTATATTGCCAATCGCCAATCGTTTTTTTATGGGAGATCATCATTTCAAAACCACGGGTATTGTCTCCGTTTAGGTTCTCCTGGGGCAAAGTAGCACCAAAGGTATTTGGCAAGCTTGAAGTACGTAGCGCTAGTAACCCAGTTCTTTTACGATAAAATACATCCACCTCTGCGCTCAACAAGCCTTTCCATAAGGAAATATCCAAACCCAAGTTCATGGTGGTAGAATTAAACCAGGTTAACAATGGATTTGCCAAGCCCTTATCCGATAATCCTGGAATCAGGTCAGTACCAAAAAGGTATTTTCCATTAGGATAATTAAATCCGGTCAGGTACTGGAACGGATTGATGTAATTCGCAACGGAACTATCATCGCCACCATCATCTCCTACTTTACCCCATGAGGCACGGATCTTCAGGTTATCAATCGCTTTAAACTGTTTCATGAACGGCTCTTCACTGATTCTCCATCCTGCAGAAACATTAGGGAAGAAACCATAACGTTGATCTGGTGCAAATTTATAGGTACCATCATATCTAAAACCGAACTCCATTAAGTATTTACCGGCAAAGTCGTAATTCACTTTACCCACATATCCTATTCTGGCGATTTGAGCAGAAGAGCCTCCATTGTTTTGATTTTTCGATACTCCGGCAAATAGCTCATCAATATTATCCAGCAAGAATTCACGGGAAGCATTGAAATTTGACAAAATATTCTCCTGACTTTCAAAAAGCGCTAACGCAGAAAGGTTATGCTTAGTTCCAATTGTTTTCTTATAATTCAATGAAAACTGAAACACCTGCTTATCATCCTGAGCGGTTGACTGGTAAAGATTATTTGGATCGTTACCTACGTAAGCCACATTGTATTTATCAGTAGCCTCATCGTACTTGTAAAGGTTATATTTTTTGGTGTAGTTTTTAACATCGCGGTCTTGATTCTGATAAGAAAACAATCCTTTCGCGCTTAAACCTTGAATAAAAGGAATATCATACATTAAGGATAAAATCCCTGAAAACACCTTCTTTTTGTCGGAAGCGTAACCGGAATTGTCTTTATCCATCAGGAACACCGAGTTTTGGTGTGCATTGTTAGGTGGTGCAAAATAGTCTTTGTTGTTATTCGCGTAGATTGGGAAAGTTGGGAATGCTCTTTGAATCCCCCCAATTAAAAATCCTGCACCTACTCCCGGATAAGAACGATCTTCTAAACGACCACCAAGGTTAAGTTCAGCAGTCAGGTTTTTTCCGATTTTCGCATTGATGTTACTACGGAAATTGTAGCGTTTATAGTTGGTATCTTCACTTCTCCAGATCCCGCCCTGGTTTAAATAACCGATGTTAAAAAAGTACTTCACCTCTTCTGTTCCACCATCTACGTTTACGTTATGGTACGATTGCGGTGAGTTTTTACGTACAGTTGCTCCAAACCAATCCGTACTTGGTAAAGTGCCATTTTTATACTGCTCTACTGTTTCCTTAGAAAAAGGCAATGAAAGTGCAGTATTTGGGTTGTTGTTTTTAATCCAGGTGTTGACTGCCGCTTCATTAGACAACTCCGAAAACAAAGCTGCATTGGCTAGTTCCGGGTAAGTAGCAATACGCTGAATTCCTTGGTAAGTGCTGTAGTTGATGTTCGTTTTCCCAGGTGTACCTTTTTTGGTGGTCACCAGGACTACTCCATTTGCGGCACGTACTCCATAAACCGCTGCAGAAGCATCCTTCAGGATGGTAAAGCTTTCAATCTCATTTGGATCCAGTTGTGAAAAGTCTGAAGGTACACCATCCACAATGACAAGGGCATTTCCTAATCCTCTAATGTCGATAGAGCTACCATCATAACCTGGTTCTCCACTTCGCTGTGTGGCTCTAAGACCTGGTAAACGGCCTACAAGTGCGTTACTGATGTTCGCCACGGGCGATTTCACCAGTTCTTTACCTTTAATTGTGGCTACAGATCCGGTAACGGATACCTTTTTCTGGGTGCCATACCCCACTACAACGACTTCGCCAAGCTCGTTGTTTTCTTCGGCTAAAGTCACGTTAATTGTAGTTTTCTCTCCAACTGGGACTTCTTTAGTCGCATATCCTACCATTTTAAAGACAAGAATATCGCCTGGAGCAGTGTTTAGTTTGAATGCTCCATTGCCATCGGTACTGGTTCCATTACCGGGTTTGCTTTTTACGGATACTGAAACACCAGGTAAAGGCTGTCCATTGGCATCTTTCACAATACCTTGTACCGCTGCAAAATTAAGGTAGACTTTTTTTTGAGGTCCCTTTAAGAGGGAAAAACCGGGTGGTTTACTGAGGTATAAATCAGCATGTGCCTGCTGATTTAACAATTGCATTGCAATCAGCAATGCCGCACCCTTTAGAATGGGTAATTTTCTGTTCATAGAAATTTGGTTAGGTTAGGTTCTTTATCGGTTTAGCGCTGAGAATCTCCGCGTCAACACCAAAAGCAAGGTATACGTATTTCCGGTTGATTGAAATAATTTGAAAGCACAACCGTTTGCGCTAAAACGATAAAAAGCACATAAACCACTTGACAATTTGCCCATAACTAGAATAAAAATCACCAAAAATAACTACGAAAAAAACAATTAATTGTAAGTTTTACCCTTATTTGTTTTGGAAATATATATTCGTTTAAAAATAGACAACGCAAACGTTTGATATTGACAATTAGTAAAAGAATTAGATAAAAACATCAGAGAGCTCAAAGGAATTATATTATATTCCACAAAACTGGTATATTCGTGGCAATTATGGGTTACGCAAAAGAAAGAGGAAAGCTGGAGAAGCTATCAGGAAAAATTAATGGTCTGGATGTTTATAATGAGAAAAACTTCGCTATTCTCGTTGACGGCCATGAGAAATACTCACATACAATCAGAATTCTAAAAAACAAAGAACCTGAATTGTTTATGGATTTATATACTAATGAACTTCAGGAATTAAAAGGCGTTAGAAACGCTGTGAAAGAAAGTGAAACAGATGAAGCGCGTCAGGCAAACTTCATTCAATATAAAGATACGATTGTACGTGTGATGGATAAAACCATTGAAGTTACAAAACAAACCAATTAATCGGTTTTAAAGGATTAGACAAGCCTCAGAGAAATCTGGGGCTTGTTTGTTTAATCATATTTCAGGGCAGAAAATCATGCTCTTGGAGAGCCATTTTTCTACTGGAGGGCGTTTTAAACAAAAAAGACCATCTGGAAGACGGTCTTTTTGTTTAAAACGTTAAAAACGCACTATTTAGATTTTTCTTTCAAAAGATCAAGTTCTTTCTTTAAAAGATCAATCTGTGCTTGCTGTTCTTTGATGGCAGCAACCAATACCGGAATCAGACTTTCCGTCTGCACTTCAGTGTATTTTACTACTTTAGAATTGTTTTTTCCAGCATTATATTGCTTAGATACTTCAGCTACCATTTCTGGAAATTCAGGGAGCACATTGCTCACCAAAAAACCATATTGGGCTCCTGTTGGAAGCTCCAGGTAATTGAATTTCTTAGTATCATACTGAAAGGTAACCGGCTCTAAGTTCTTCAATTGTTGTGTAGAATTAGCGATCTTATCGACATTCACTTTCAGTTCTTTTTCATTAATTTTCTGTGCGCTCACAGTCATTGTACAAGCTGCAAAAGCAAGTCCTAATGCCCCTGTTTTCATTAACATTTGATGTTTCATGATTTTAAATTTTGGTAAATAATTCACCTTTTTATTCTTCAGACCAATTTCTCGATCTTTCTACTGCTTTTTTCCAGTAGTGAAGGTAATTTTTAGCCTGATCTTTTTCCATTGACGGCTCAAATTTCTTTTCTATGTTCCATTGTTTCTTAATCTCTTCCACGCTATCCCAGTAACCAACTGCAAGACCTGCCAGGTAAGCTGCACCAAGCGCTGTAGTTTCCAAAATTTTAGGTCTCACTACATCGCTACCAAAAATATCTGCCTGAAACTGCATTAGTGCATTATTTTCTACCGCTCCTCCATCTACTCTTAATTCCGTAGAGGTTTTTCCGGAATCGGATTCCATACTTTTCAAAAGATCGTTTACCTGGAAAGCGATCCCCTCCAATGCTGCACGGGTAATGTGTGCAGAGGTTGTTCCCCTGGTGATACCAAATATTGCTCCCCGAGCATATTGATCCCAATAAGGGGCACCTAAACCGGTAAGTGCGGGTACAAAATACACACCACCATTATCTTCTACAGAAGCCGATAAGCTCTCACTTTCTGCGGAGGTTTTAATGATTCCAAGACCATCACGCAACCATTGAATTGCTGCACCACCTACAAAAACACTACCTTCTAAAGCATAGGTAACTTTATCATTGATTTTCCAGGCCACTGTCGTGAGCAAATTGTTTTTTGAAAACACGGGTTTATTACCTGTATTCATCAGCATAAAACAACCAGTACCGTAGGTGTTTTTAGTCATACCCTCGTCTACACACATCTGGCCAAAAAGTGCGGCCTGCTGATCTCCTGCAATCCCTGCGATGGGAATTTTAGAAGCGAAAAGTGTCGTTACTGTATTTCCGTAGACCTCAGAACTCTGTCTAACTTCAGGCAGCATACTTTCAGGAATGGTCAACAGTTCTAATAATTCTTTATCCCACTCCATGGTATTGATGTTGAACATCAAAGTTCTGCTGGCATTGGAAACGTCGGTAATGTGCATGGCACCACGCGTAAATTTCCAGACCAACCAACTGTCTACCGTACCAAAACACAATTCTCCGCGTTCTGCTCTTTCTCTAGCACCTTTCACATTGTCAAGAATCCATTTCACCTTTGTTCCAGAGAAATAAGCATCAATGACAAGACCTGTTTTTTCTTTTATCTTGTCTTTCCAGCCTTGTTCTTTCAGTTCATCACAATATTTTGAGGTTCGTCTATCTTGCCAAACGATGGCGTGATAAACTGGAATACCGGTTTCTCTATCCCATACAATCGTAGTTTCCCTTTGGTTGGTGATTCCAATTGCAGCGATGTTCAACCCGTTTAAATCAGATTTAGCAATTACTTCTGCCGCAACAGAAGACTGCGAATACCAGATTTCATTTGCATCATGTTCTACCCAACCTGGTTGCGGAAAGAATTGTTCAAATGGTTTCTGCGCTACGGCAACGATCTCCCCATCATGGTTAAAGATAATGGCACGAGAACTGGTTGTTCCCTGATCGAGGGCTAGAATGAATTTTTGGTCTGGCTCCATTGTATTTGATTGATTAGAATTAACATTTTTTTTATTTGTGGCAGCAATTTAAAATATGGTATAGGTTTTAGCAAGGGTTTTGAAATCTTCAATTTCTTTTTCCACCCAAGCCTGATCGCGTTTCAGCTCTTCTGCAATAATTCTCGCTACTTCTGGCGCAGCTTCAATTGCCGCTTTCACATCCAGGAATAGCAACCTGAAACGTCGTCCCACTACATCTTCTACCCTACGGGCATATTCATTTCTAACTGCCCATACCACCATTGCTTTGGTATATGGATAAGCTGGAACCAACCTTTCCTGAAGCGAAGGGTTTTCCTTAATCAGATTTTGAATACCTTGAAGATCTGTTCCATAGAAATGAAGTGGATCTGATTGATCAGGTGTGGCCACATAGCCATGAATGTGCAGTTGCTCGGTTTTACATGGTTTTGCCGGTAGATATCCTTTTTCAATGGCTTTATCTACAGTATCCTGTGCCATCCTTCTAAAAGTTGTCCATTTACCACCCGTAATCGTGATCATTGCTGAATCTGAAACGATGATCTTATGACTTCTAGAAATCTCCTTGGTTTTGGAACCTTCCTGTTTCGGGGCCGCCAATGGGCGTAAGCCTGCGAAAACAGCCAATACATCTGCTCTTGTTGGTTTCTTTCTAAAATACTTCGCTGCTGTGGAAAGGATAAATTCGATTTCCTGATCTAATGCCTGAGGCTCTAGTTCCGGATGATCTCTTAAGGTATCGGTTGTTCCTACAATCAGTTTATCATGCCATGGCACAGCAAATAACACCCTGCCATCGTCTGTTTCAGGAATCATCAAGGCATTATCCCCTTCCATAAAAGAACGATCCAGCGTAATGTGTACTCCCTGACTTGGGCGTACCATATGTGGTGCTTCCGGCTGATCCATTTGCAAGATATTATCTACATATACACCGGTTGCATTAATCACTACCTTAGCAAATACATCATAAACCTGTCCGGTTTCTATATCTTTCACTTTGACACCGTTTACTTTCTTATTACTATCTTTCAGTAAACCTTCAACTTTCATGTAGTTTAGCACAGTAGCACCGTTTTCAATAGCGGTCTGGGCGATATTTAAGGCCAGCCTGGTATCATCAAACTGCCCATCATGGTAAACTACCCCGCCTTTCAATCCTTCTCTTTTAATAGAAGGCAATGCAGCGATTGTCTTTTCTTTATTGATATACTTTGAAGCACCAAGGCTTAATTTACCCGCTAAAAGATCATAGAATTTCAATCCTATGGTATATTTCACATTGTCAAACCAAGAATAGTTTGGAATCACAAATGTCTCATTTTTTGTCAGATGAGGCGCATTTTTCAGCAAAAGCCCTCTTTCATGACAAGCTTCACGCACCAGGCCGAGATCGCCTTGTGCCATATAGCGAACACCGCCATGCACTAACTTGGTTGCCTTACTGGAAGTTCCTTTGGCAAAATCTGCCTGTTCCACTAATAAGGTTTTATAACCACGTGTAGCTGCGTCCATTGCAATCCCCAAACCTGTAGCTCCCCCGCCAATGATGACTACGTCCCATTTTTCTCCGGTTGCTAAATTTTGTATCAATTTAAGTCTGTCCATAGTAGAAGCTTTTAACAAAATGAAACTTTCAATTAGTTTCGTTTTCTTTCACAAATTTGTCTTTTTATCGTTTAAATTCCAAATTATTATCTCGTTTTTTTCGGGCAAGAATTGTTTAATTACATAGAATTGAACAAAATGCATAAAAAATTACCTGAGCTTTACACTAATGGTGAAGCCAGATAAATATCAATTGTAATCTTGGTTAAGAGGATAATGAAGAAGAGTGCCAATTTGTTTGGTACAAGCGGGTATTTGTAGCAAATTATTTTCTAACACCGTTTTATAAATAGACAGTGCCCCAACCCAAACCATTCTGCAGGCTGTATAAATGTCACATTTCAGTACTTAATGAAACAATCGGTCTTTTTTTGCAAAAATATTTCAACTGTATCTCAATACATTACGATAAATATTTAATTATTGTTCATTTTTATAGGCGAAACACATACGAGTTAAAAGAAATTTTCTACCTTTGCACTCCCAATCAAGGGGAGAATAAATGATTCCGTAGCTCAGCTGGTAGAGCATTACACTTTTAATGTAGTGGTCCTGGGTTCGAATCCCAGCGGGATCACAAAAAACACCGTTAATCACCTGATTAACGGTGTTTTTCTTTTACGGAGTTCTTGGCTTTTCAAGTCACCACCACCAAATACTCCTCTTGAATATGTTTTTTTTGTTGCTCAATGCAAGTGATGTTCAAGATCACTCCTTCAAATGACCGTCGACACCATAAAAGCTATTCATAAACAGTAACTTGGTTTATCAATGTAAGTCGACTTTTATATCATCACATGCATCATGTTTAAAGATAGAACAGAAGCTGGCCGGTTATTGGCCGAAAGGCTAAAAAAATACAGAAACGACCCTGGTATTGTCCTGGCTGTGCCGAGAGGTGGTGTTCCCCTGGCCTATTTTGTCGCCAAAGAACTAGGTTACCCCATAGAGCTAATCCTAACAAAGAAAATTGGACACCCAACGAACAAAGAATACGCCATTGGTGCTGCTAACCTTTCAGACTATTTTATTATACATCCCGGAGCTGTTTCTGAAGATTACATTCAACAAGAACTCTTCGTAATCAGAACACGGCTAAAAGAAATGTATAAAAAATTCATGGGCAACAAAACGCCTGAGAACATAGCCGGAAAAACAGTTATTATTATAGATGACGGAATGGCAACCGGCAATACCATGTTGGGAACATTAAACCTAATTCGTCAGGGGCAACCTGGAAAAATAATTATAGGCGTTCCAGTATCATCGAAAGAGGCTGTCGAAATGCTATCTAAAGAAGTAAACGAAGTCGTAGTATTATTGAGCCCAGAGGCATTTTATGGCGTAGGCGCTTTCTATGAAGACTTCAAGCAGATCAGCGATGAAGAAGTGATATTTTACTTATCTCAATTACAAAAGCCCAGCTGAAACTTTGTTGCCCAATAAATTTGAGATAAACATTGAGCTTAATTTAGTTGTGATTTACCCGTTGATAGAAGTTATGAGTTAAGTCGATGATATTGGATCTTAACTTTTCCAGAGAATCATCTTCACTATGGCTAACGATAGGCACATTCTTACCAAAAAGCGAGCTAATCATCAACTGGTCATGCCATCTACCTATAGCCTCTTCCACCTTTTCCAAATAATCGACATCCAAATGCAGATCTAGTTTCTCGCAAAATGGCTTATAATTATACAACAACACTTTAATCTGTTTACGAAATTCATGTAACCCATCATCTGAAATTATTCCATTCAAAGATCGAGTTATTTGCTGGAGATGATCTTGGTAGAAGCAGAAGATTTGAGCTCGTTTAACAGGCCTTATTTTTCTCAGCAATTTGAGTCTTGCTTTTTTAATTCTTTTCCGGTACCGAACTACTAAAGACCGAAACTTCCTGAGCGATTTTTTCGGAGAGAAATACCCTGGTATGAGCTCATTTATGATGTATCTATTGCGTAATGCTCCCGTCTTTTTAAACATTTTTTTAACGGGACTGAAACATTTGACAAGTTTTGAATGATGACCGACCTGATCTAACAGCATCAAAAAAGCTTCTATTCTTTTGGCCTGTATCCTAAACCGATGCAAGTCCTCCTGCTCTTCTTTTTTCAAAAAAGATTGAAGATGTACCCTCATCACTTTCCATTCCTTCTTAAGGTACTTTAATGCGGCCTTCTTCTTCATATTGTCCTACATTCCTCCTTACATTTTAATCACTAAACCTGAAAGTGCAATCAACGCCAATAAAACAATCACGATACAATAAAAAACACCAAATACAACCACAGCTACACCAACCTCAAACTCTCTGATTTCTTCTTCAACTGCATCCTCTTTCCTATTCTTTGACCTCCTTGTCCGTTTCATAGTGGAATGGGGAGAAACAGCAACAATAACCAACCCAACCACAAAAGCCGAAATTAAGCCTGGAACCCAATAATACCCCCAGACAGAAGGTCCACGCGGAGCGGCCCATTCTCCGGCTGCGAGTGAAACAAAGAACAACAATACAAAGAAAGACCAAAATTCAGCCCATGACCCGGAATTATGAAAAAACAGTCGAAAAACAGCCGTTAATATAATGGCAAAAAACAGAGCAAACAATATTCCAATAAACGCCATGACAATCGTCTTAAGGTAAATTTGAATTCTTCAAACTATTACAGGTAAAAAGCAAAACATCCTGATTCTGTTTCATTATCTTCACTGGCAGATTTAATTCTGTTTGAATTTTAACTCGTAATGCATCTTGGGCACCTGGCTCTCCATGAACAAGGAATATTTGTTTTGGACGCTTTTTAAATTTTCGAATCCACTTTAATAATTCCAATTGATCCGCATGAGCGGATAGTCCTTGAATTTCAAGAATCCCAGCATTAACGGGATAATACCTGCCATGAATTTTAACTTCATGGTTTTTATTTAGCAGTACTCTTCCCCTGGTACCTCCTGCTTGAAAACCAACAATAAGCACTGTATTTCTGCCATTCACAACATAATGCTTCAAGTATTCCAGTACCCGCCCTCCCGTCATCATACCACTGGCTGCAATGATAATTTTACTTCGTTTATCTTTAATAAAACCAATGGTACAATTATGATCTTCGTTAATCGTGATGTTGTTATTTAATTCCTAAAATTCTTCATGGCTTATAGTCATGTAATCATATAAATCAATCCTTTAAACCCTTTTTTCACCAACAATGGAATGTAACCACAATGGTCAAGATGTGCGTGGGTTAAAATGATCAAATCAATCTCATAGGCAGGGAAGTTTAAAGGTTGCCAATTTTGTTCTCTCAATGATTTAATTCCTTGAAACAACCCACAATCTATAAGAATATTTAGCTCAGGGGTTTTCAATAAATGCTTTGATCCGGTCACTGTTTCAGCGGCGCCTAGGGACTGTAGGATTACTTCATTCATTCAGATATAGATTAGGTATTCTGTGTTATCCTCTTCCTCCTCGGCGACCGCCACCACCACCTCCCATTCTCATTTGACGGCCACGATCATCAAACCGTTGACCTCCAGGTGCACTCATACTATGTACCGCTGGCTTTGGATTGGTATTGTGAAACTGCCCTCTTTCATTGCTCATATTTATTTCATGACTCCTTTGCTCTACATTTGCAGGGGTATGATTTTGTATACCTCTCACTTCATCCCTATTTGGGCGGTAGTTTATTCCACCTCCACCATTGAAACTGGCTCGATTCCTATTGTTATCTATATTTACTCTTTCGACATAAGTATTGTGAACATTTCTGCCTACACGCCATACAGAAGTGTTATATCTAAAACGGCCTCCTTCCCAACGGCCTCCAAAAAAGCCATTACCGAAATAACCGAATCCATAATTAATGCCACCATAATAGCCTACCTGAGCCCCCCAGTAACCTGGATACCAGCAATAAAAATCATCAATAAATGCCCAATACCCCGGAGTCCATAATAAATTAACAGCTGGAGGCATAACCCAAACACCAGGTACCCAATAATAATCATTTGATGCCCATGCCCAATAGCCAGGAGTCCAGTAATACCCATCTCCTGGACATGGAGGCTGAACATAATCAGGTATTGGTGGTGGCACTTGCTGAGTTTTTATGGTAACAGTGGCTTGGTCGTTCGTATAATAGTTGGTGTCCTGGGCAAAAGCAGTAGGAACCGTAAATAGGAAAATGAAGGATAGTATCATAAGTCTAACCAGAATCTGACTCCCTCGGCGTACCTTTTCCTTTATTGAATGATGGCCAGGACTTTCAATAATTTCTTTCTTTAGACATTGTTTCTGAAGAAAGTTAGTTCGTTGCTTTTTCATAAAAGTTATTTTAAAATTTAATAAAAATTCTCTGAACACAACACTAAGGCGATCGACTGATTTACAATGCAATAACAACTGCAAGAGTAGTAAGTTTTAATACGAAATGAGTTTTTTTACATCAAGCGACTACTCCTGATTTCGTTCCGGAACTTGCATGGCTTCAAGTTCATCGATAACGCTAGTTGGAGTAGAACTCATCGAACGCTTTGCTTTTTCCTCCTGCAAATTGGTGTAGCCCCATTGGATAATATGTTGTATAACCGGGATTAAGGTTAGACCTTGGGTGGTCAACCTATATTCCACCTTCGCTGGACTGCAAACAAATACTTCCTTTTGAACGATGCCGCTTTCTTCAAAAAACCGCAACTCTTGTGTCAGTACCTTTTCACTAATCCCTGGCAATATGTTTCTCAAGTCGACAAATCTTGACGGCTGCGTCTTTAGATGCCATATAATGGCAATCTGCCACTTCCCACTTAAAAACTGTCGGGCATGTTGTACAGGACAACCGACATATAGCGCTTCTGAGGACATAATTTCTATTACCTACCTAAAGATAAGGTAATTACCTTTAGGTAAGCACATTGATCGACACCTTTTTTATCTGTATTTTGTTTAATAAATCGAGTAATTAACCATCAGTAATCCCAAAAACAATGGAAAATAACCTAAGCATTTCAAGACGCAGCCTAATTCAACATATTGCATTGGCTACAATTGGTATCGGACTTCCAAAGTTTAACTTTGGCATAGAAGAAAACACACTCTCCCCCTTTTATCTTCCCCCACAGCCTCCTCTACAACCTGGACCAGGAGGGATTGATATACGAACCTGGGTAAAGAGTGCACAAACAAACCGGCAGTTCTCCTGCGTAGAAACAGCGGTTGCAGCCCGAAAAATGGGGCCGACTCCACATATCCACAAAGACCTGGATGAGTTGATGCTGGTACTGGAAGGAACAGCTACGGTGATCGTAAATGGCAAGGTAGATGAAATTCAAACTGGTGGATGGCATTTCAGGCCGAGAAATATGGAACATACATTTTGGAACAGCTCTGAAAAACCACTTCGCTTCATTGACATGTACTTCAACCAAAACTTTGAAGACTTCCTGGAAGAACTCTTTCACCAGATTTTCCCCGAAATGATGAGGAAACACCTGAGCCCTGCAGATCCACAAATTGCTAAACGGCTAAAAAACCTGGATCAGCGGTTTGGCGTAACGACCTTCCCTGAGAAGAGGCAGCCAATCATTGACAAATACGGGCTAATAGGATGACCATATCGGTCATCCCTAAAAATTATGGAGTTATCCAGGTTAAAATGAAACTATGGTACCCATCAGTAAAACGATAATGAACATCAATCCCTGATCTATCGCAAATCTGCTTGATGATGGAGAGGCCGAGACCATTGCTTGAACTATGCTGATTTTCTTTATAAAACCTGGTAAAAAGCGCTGCCTCTTCAAGTTTTGCTCCATTACCAGAATTGGTAATTTCCAACACGTCTGCATGTAGCGCGATTTTCAGATCGCCTCGATCATAATTATGATTCCCCGCATTACTTAAAAGATTATTCAACAAAACATCTACGAGATCATGATTAGCCTCAAGGGTTGAGTCATTTAAATCAACTACTACTTGTAAAGCCTTTCCTTCCCATAGTTCATGAAATTGTGAAAACTTTTCCTGTAGCTTCTCTTTCATATCAATCTTTTCAATCCCGGAGAACTGATCATTTTCTATTTTCGCGAGCAACAATAAGGAATGATTTAACTTGCTAAGTCTGCGAATTCCAGTGTAGATACTTGAAATCTCCATACTTTGGCTTTCTGATAGGTTTTCCGCTTGTATCATTACATCCAGCTTAGACCTGATGATGGCTAGTGGAGTCTGGATTTCATGGGCCGCATTCTCTGTAAATTCCTTTAATACGTTATAATCCTCTCCTATGCTACTCATCAATTTGGTAAGACTGGCATTCATAAAGGAGAACTCTTCGATCTCAGTAACAGGTAATTTCGGCACAACATTACTCCCCAATTTATACGTTCTCAGCACACTCATTGCAGTGTAAAATGGTCTCCAGAGCCTTCCCAATATCCAATAATTGAAAATTAGCGAAGATACAATCACCAGCAACAACATGCCCAATGTAGTGAATGCGATCACATTGGTGAGCATTTTAGTACCTTCAATAGGAATGCAGATCTTGACCTGATATAGTTGTCCTTTAACTTTTTGTGTAAATAACAATTGCCGAAAAACACCATAAGCATGCTCTTCAGCATCATAAAGCTTAACAGTACTGTATACTTTATCCTGAGCCTTATTAATTTTATGATAACTGACCAATACTTCCTCAATATTTTCAAAGACAGGCAAAGCGCCATTTATACTCAAGTATTTCTCCATCCTAACTTCGTATTCTCCAAGCGCTTCATCAAGCTCAGCAATCAGCATGTTGCTGATTAATAAGTAATAGATAAGACCTGATATCACGAATACCAAGCTCATTACCGCGAGGTTCAGCCTACTATATTTGGTAAATAGTTTCATTTACTGGATTTTAGAGCGTTACTTTAAACTTATAGCCCATGCCGTAAATCACTTTTATATAATCCGGGCATCCGGCCTGTATAATTTTCTTTCTCAAGTTCTTAATGTGTGAATAGATAAAATCGTAATTATCTGCCAGATCAATATCTTCACCCCAGAGGTGCTCAACGATTGCTGCTTTTGTAACTACTTTATTTTGGTTACTCAATAAATAAAGAAGCAGTTCATATTCTTTTCTGGTTAATGCTATTTCATGACCACTAACTATTAACATTTTATCTTGGATATCAAGTATCAGCTGATCAACAACAATCTGATTACGGCCGTTAAAGCTTTTTCTTCTGATAATTGCAGAAACTCTTGCCGCTAACTCCGGTAAATGAAATGGCTTTGAAAGGTAATCATCAGCTCCAAGATTCAAGCCATTCACCTTATCATCCATTGAATTTCTGGCACTTATAATCAAAACACCTTCTGCCTTATTCATACGTTTTAATTCTCTAAGTATATCAAGGCCATTCCCATTTGGGAGCGTAATATCCAATAGAATGCAGGAGTATTCATTGAGATGTATTTTCTCCATTGCCGTATGATAATCATAGGCCATTTCGCAAATAAACTTTTCAGAACCCAGATATTTTCTAATACTCTCTGAAAGTTCCCTTTCATCTTCTACAATTAAAATTTTCATCTATAGGCAAAATAAGAGGCAATGCTGTTTTCTTTCTGAAGTTATCCTATCGTAGGAAGTAAAAATGCGAACTAACTAAGCGCTACAGAAATTAATCAGTTTTGGATGGTACTATCGCATAAAATAAACAACCCAAACCGTGCAAGCACTTCTTCATTCTTTATGGAATAACCATAGTACCTTATTACAAATTTTCTTATTTCTAGGTGTAATCATACTGATATGGGTCGCAGAATTACATAATGCATTGGTAGATGCAAAGGAAAAGTGGCGCCATAGTCGTGTAAACCTCCTTTTTATCACCACTGCTCTTCCAATTCAACTATCTCTATCGGCCTTAGTCATATTGGTTTCAGGTTGGGTAACTATTCATCATTGGGGACTGTTGTATTTACTACCTGGCACTACCTATGGCTGGCTGAAATACCTCATCGCATTTCTCCTACTAGATTTTTGCGAATATGTTTATCACGTATTGATGCATAAGACTCCCAAGTTCTGGAACTTTCATCTGATTCATCATTCTGATGAAGAAGTAGATGTATCTACAACATTACGTGAGCATCCATGCGAAACTTTTATCCGGGTCTGTTTTCTAATGGTCTGGGTATTCTTGTCAGGGGCATCAATAGGCGTGCTTTTACTAAGACAAACCATACAAACTGTGGCAAACCTAACTGCGCATTCCAACTACAAAATCCCGGTCAAAATTGAGCGTATTTGTCAATTGTTATTTATCACACCAAGGCTTCATCAAGTGCATCATCACTTTGAATTACCTTATACTGACTGCAATTATGGAGATGTATTTTGCATATGGGATAGGTTATTTGGGACTTATCGAGAAATGCCTGAAGAAGATATTAAATTTGGAGTAGACAATTACCAGAACTATTCAAGTTCCGATTTTAAAGCCCTTATTCAACATCCATTTCTAGAAAAGAAGAACAAATGATCGTACCCTCAAAATTCGCCTTGCAAATGTCGACGGTACAAATCACCTCCTCTAAAAATCACCTTATTTAACGGGATTTCCTTTGGCATCAAAAATAACATCCTTACCGTTTATCTCAGCTTCATAGGTAATCTCTCCATTGGTTCTGGTGATTTTGGCGGCTTCTTTGATCTTTACTCCTTTATAATGCGAGGCGATGTAATTACGAGCCTCAGCCGGTAATTCTGTGGGCATGATAGCGACTTCAGATTCAGTCATCATCCCATTAAGGGTATAAAGCTCAGAAGTTTTTTTACCGTTTAACTTAAAGCCAGCTTCATAATTTGTTTTTTCCTTCTCCCAGGATACAGATTTCAGATCCGGATGTGCCTTCGCGAATGCAGTCTTCACTGCAGATGGAACCTTTGATGCAGCCAACTGCTGCGCATTGGCGGTAATTGTTAAGCCGACCAACCCGGCAATTAAAATCATTACTTTTTTCATATGATTACATTTTTACACCAAGATAAAAGTCAATTTTGGAGAATTTCTGGATTATAACATGATCCATTTTAAATCCAAGTTTAACCGTTCCTCTTCTATTTCGTTCGCCTTAAATCACATGAGCCAGGAATTGTAGCAATCGGCTATAATTATTGGATTGATCGATGATAAAAATTACGAATAATAATTCGGCCTTCTATTACATGTAAGTCAACCAGTTAAGATCAATCATTGCATTAAAGTAAAATTAATCTGTTGTTAAAATGAAAAGTATGCAGAATTTTTATACTTTTGCACTCCTCCGAAAGGAGAATGATTCCGTAGCTCAGCTGGTAGAGCATTACACTTTTAATGTAGTGGTCCTGGGTTCGAATCCCAGCGGGATCACCAAAAGGCCTTTAATCATATGATTGAAGGCCTTTTTTCTTTTCATGCGATACCAAAATT
Organism: Pedobacter gandavensis; assembly: GCF_014172405.1. Lineage (GTDB taxonomy): Bacteria > Bacteroidota > Bacteroidia > Sphingobacteriales > Sphingobacteriaceae > Pedobacter > Pedobacter gandavensis. Next base: position 1,237,955 of record NZ_WNXC01000001.1, read on the forward strand.
TGCATAAATCATCCTATAAATTGAGTGATTCGGTGATTAAATTGAAGCTTCCTCTACTCAGCAAATAAACCAGCACCAAAGAATATTATCAATCGATTCACCTTCAAACCGCACCTCCTTACCCTTCAGTAATTTTTAGGACAAAAACAACAAACGACAATAGTCCTGACATACTGTTGTCACAACGCCGTTTTAATTTTGTGCTATAAATTAATTTGAAAACAGTTAAACAAACTACCCTAAAATTATGAATCTGGTATCTATAAGAATTATTACGGCCGACATTAAACGATTAGTTCATTTTTTTGAGAAGGCGACAGGGGTAACTGCAAAATGGTCAACAGACGACTTTGCAGAGCTCATTACGAGCTCTTTTACCTTGGCAATTGGAAGCACCCGAACATTAGCTTTCTTTGGCGAAGGAGTTGCTCAACCAGCCGCTAACAAAAGTATAATCATAGAATTTCTCGTTGAGAATGTGGATGATGATTACAGGAGAATCAAAGTGTTAACTACTGATGTCGTTCAAAAGCCCACAACAATGCCTTGGGGTAACCGGTCATTACTATTTCGTGACCCAGACGGTAATTTAATTAACTTCTTCACACCGGTAAGCGCAGAAGCCATCAAAAAATTCTTTTAGATACAGAACAGGCATTAAAGACTTTTTTTTCTAACCCAGGTGTAAAAATTAGTAATTACAATTGCTAATAATGCAGGCATAATTACTGCAGAACCATAATTCAACGATAATTGGTAAGTCATTCCGTGGTAGGGTTATTTCATAGTCTAACTGCTATTTCGCAGTAAACAACAAGATGAAATGGTATTATTGCAGAATAATAAGTCATATACGTCATCTGCTCAATGAGGCCAAACGCAATGGATCGCTTTAAGTTCTTTTGTTTAAATCTTAAAAACATGAAACAGAAAAAACTTTTAAGCCTTGGAATAATACTGTTGCTCGCGCTTTCACAACTCTTCGCTCAAAAGCAACATCCCACAATGGCGCTCAAATCAGGAGATTGGTTCGAAACAGATATGCGAATTCGTAATGTAGCGCAGACCTTCGACTATAACTTTAATGTTAGGTATGAGCTCTTAAGTAAAATGTCAAATGGGAATTTGGTATTTAAAGTCACTCTTGAACGAATGAGATTAAAATATGCTGATGCAAAAAATACTTGGTTGGGATATGACTCTCACTACCCACCCTATTTAGAAAACAGAAAAAAAAATCTAACTAAACAAGTTTATGAAATAACAGCTGATAGCCATGGGAAAATATTAACACTGAAGTCATTATCGACTGCTCAAAAGATTAACTTCTTATCAATTGAGGGTAAAACAACGTCTTCTACTCCAAAAACAGAATTGTCAGCTGATAGGGTTTTCCCAATTGCACATTTAAAACAAATTTCTGAGACCATAATAATTTCGCTGATTGCCGGTAAGGATCTGGCTAAAACATTAGACTTGCCTAACTCCACTGGCGCGAATGACATTGCAAATCCGGTTTTAGAATCGGCCTCTTTCAAATTTCCAAAAAATGCACTTATCGAAGGTATAATCACCAATTTACCTAAGGCAGATAGCATTTACGAAATTCATCATGAGATTTTTAAGTTTAATAATGATGGTTCTTTTCGTGCCAATATTTTGGCAGGTTTAAATTCAAGGCGCAGGTTTATTTTTGGTGAGTTTGATCACTATAAAACCTTCAGTGTCCTTTTGGAACCCTTAGACACGCTGATCATTAAAGCGGATGCACTAGATTTTGACAACACCCTTTCTTTTGCAGGAAATGCAGCAGCTAAAGCCTCACTAAGTAAAGATTTGGTATCTGTTTTTAACCACCAATGGGTTAATGAAAGTAATTATCGTTCAAAATCACTAGAAGAATTTTTATCTTTTCAAAAACAGGGGCAAAAAGATTTTGATGGTATTATAAACAAGTACAAGAACCGTGTTTCTCCAGAAATTTTAAACTATTGCAGAACTGACTTTAAGTATGTGCAGGCTGGGACGAAACTGATGTACCTCTCTGAATACCGTAAACAACTAAAACCGAAAATCCCTTTTGATGAGTTCCCTAAAGCGTTCTTTAAAAGTATTGATACATTGCCGGTTTTTATGAGTGGTTTAGACGGTGGTCTTTATTACAATTATTATCTAACTTGGTTACTCTCCTATCAGAAAACAAAATTAGGTATGGTCAATGCCGACCAGTATGGCTTCTATACTGATTTTGCAACCGCTTTGGCCTCTTTCGAAGGATTTCCCTTATATTTTTCCATTTATCAATCCTTAAAAAAAGAGCTTCACAAAAGCGAAGTGGAAAGTACAGAAAGGCTGAAAAGTTATTATGAAGATTTCATCCATAATTGTGGCGATTCTACCCTTACAAATCGACTCAAAGAGATTTGGACACAAGCAAGACAATGGTTGCCCGGAAATCCAAGCCCGATTAAGAAACTCTTTTTACAAGACGGAAGCGCTCTTGAGCTTGCCAAATTTAAAGGAAAGCCATTGGTATTAATTGTGAACAATAATAATCCCGATGTTTTAAAAGGCTTTATAGAGCTTATAAAAAAACAAAAAGGTAGTCAGGTTCATTTTGTTATCGCACAGAGTTTGTCCTCAGTGGAGAAAAGTACCGTTGATCAAAAACTGAGGGAACTACCCAACGTCACTTATGTCGTATTAAGTGATGACGGAAACAAACAAAAGAATTTTGACCTTTATTATCTGCAGACTAAGGTATTTACATTTACTTCCGACTTTAGGGTTATATCCAGTTACTTGTTTGATGAATCACCCGATGAACATCAAGTTGTAGAGGAAATGATAAAAAATGCAATAGATTCGAGTGTAATGACCAAGGAGCAAAAGGCATCATTAATCAATACTTTAGGGTGGAGCATTTGCTCCGCTCTACTTACTTCAGTAATCGTATTTTCGGTATATAGAGCAAGAATTTCCGGCCAAAAGAAGAAGACCTTACTAAAGAACAAAATCAAGGATTTAGAAATCAAAGCAATACGCTCACAGATGAACCCACATTTCATGTTCAATGCTTTAAACTCCATACAATCCCTGATTAACAATCATCAGTATAAAGAAGCTAATATTTATCTGGAGAAATTCTCCTTGCTGATGCGAAGGGTTCTGAACAATTCAGAGAAAAGCTTCGTATCACTATCAGATGAGCTAGATGCAATCACACTCTATTGCGAGCTGGAGCAGCTGCGCTTTAACTTTAAATACGAAATTGAAGTCTCTCCTGAAGTGAATACCCAATTGTTGGAAATTCCAGGTATGATCATTCAACCGCTTGTAGAAAATTCAATACTACATGGTTTGGCCCAAAAGGGAGATACAGGACGCCTTGTTATTCATATTAGTTGTGATCAGAAATACCTTAAGATTATAATCACAGACAATGGCACTGGCTTAAAAGAAAATAAAGCTGAGGGCAATAAAAGCTTTGGATTAAAGCTGGTAAAAGAACGACTAATCCTGCTCAGCGCCAATGGAAATGTAGGAAACTTACATTTAAGTAGTATTTTAGCCGAAAATGAGAACGGCGTTACTGCTGTATTAACTATTCCAATAGATTAATGAGAATCTTAAAAGCAATATTGATTGACGATGAATTGAAAAGCAGAATTAACTTACGTCAGTTGTTGCTGGAATATTGCCCAAATGTAGAAATCATCGCCGAAGCGGGCTCCGCTGTTGAAGCAATTAAATTAATTAGAGAATTAAACCCTGATTTACTTTTTCTAGATATAGAAATGGGAGAAGTTTCTGGGTTCGACTTATTAAAATTATTAAATGGTCAGCAGAAATTTGAAGTTATTTTTGTTACCGCTTTTGACAAATATGGGATACAGGCAGTTAAAGCATGCGCTATAGATTACCTGCTTAAGCCGATTAATATTTTGGAACTGAGCAATGCCGTTGAAAAAGCAACACTCCAAATTAATCCCATAAAAGAAAATGAAAGGTTAAAGGAGTTGGTTGCTAATATAGACAGAGGAGAGAATGAGCAGAAAATTGCTATCCCCTTGTCTGATAAAATAGAGTTTTTAGCGATCAATAAAATCATCAGGCTCGAGGCTGAGGGCAATTACACACATATTTATTTAGACAATAAAAAACAATATCTCGTCTGTAAAACATTAAAGGAATATCAGGAATTACTCGAAAATTATAATTTCATCAGGACACACCAGTCTCACCTGATCAACTTCCGAAAAATCTCTGCCTATGTAAAAACCGATGGTGGATACATTGCCATGGACGATGGTAGTCAGGCTCCAATATCCAGACAAAAAAGAGATGAAGTCTTACTCAAAATCATGAAAGGAAAAGTTTAAATCCTCGTCTTTTTAATTTTATCCTTTACGCAACATCTCCGCATATCCATTAGGCAAAGGGCTATCTTCAACCGCTTTTGCCGCTTTTTCTATATCATACTCAAAGCGGATAAACTCCACTTTAATACTATCCTTATCGGTTACCGTACTATCGGGATTGATCGTTAAGATCACATATCCACCTCTTGGATCTTTATCTTTTGGTTTCCCTACTGATCCAATATTGATTGCATGACGGAAATGATCCTTTCCATCAATGCCTGAATTTAAAATCCGGTGGTACGGTTGATGGGTATGGCCGAAGCACAAGATATCGGCCTCTGCTTGCTCCATAATACGAAGCATACTATGCTCATCCCGATCTTCAAACAGGTATTCGTTTACTTTACGAGGACTCCCATGAACGAAAAGCACATTGCGTTTGTCATGATTTAACTGATATTCCAGTCTGATGTGTGCTGGAAGTGTTCGCAAATAGGTCCGCTGTTCCTCTTTTATAATGTCATTTGTATAAGAGATAGAAACCTTCCCCATCGCCTTTTCCTCCTCTGTTTTATAGGCACATCCACAATCATCGCTTGACCTGCCTATCCCCCAGTCATAATTACCTGCAATGGTAGGAATACCACGTTTGCGGATCTCATCTATGACCTCATTAGGCCAGATGTTATACCCGACTAGATCGCCCAGGCAATAAATAGCATCTGTATTCCGTGTTTCTACATCTTTAAAAAAAGCTTCCAATGCCGGCAGATTGGCATGAATATCAGAGAAAAGTGCAATTTTCATATGGTTTGTTTTAAGTTTTCAATAAACAGTTGAGACGTAAATACGCACTACAAAATAGTTGGCACTGGATTAAAATATTTTTTCCTAAACCATAAAGCAAGGTTTACCAGGGCAATTAAAACGGGAACTTCTACCAAAGGTCCAATAACCCCTGCAAATGCCTGTCCGGAATTGATCCCAAATACCCCAATTGCAACAGCGATAGCCAATTCAAAATTATTTCCAGTGGCCGTAAAAGCGATGGAAGTACTCTTCGAGTAATCTGCTCCAAAATATCGTCCAGCAAAAAAGCTAACCACAAACATGATAGAGAAATAGATCACCAGTGGAATAGCAATCCTAAGTACATCCATAGGAATCTGAACGATTAATTCCCCTTTCAAACTAAACATCACTACGATCGTAAATAGCAATGCGATTAACGTGATTGGCGAGATGAGCGGTACAAACTTGTTTTGAAACCACTCCTCTCCCTTTAGCGCAATTAAGCCGTATCTACTTATGACTCCCATAGCGAAAGGAATACCCAAATAAATCCCCACACTTTTAGCAATTTCTGAAATGGTAATATTTACGTCGATACTTTGGAGGCCAAAATATGGCGGAAGAACAGTAATAAAAACATAGGCAAACACGCTGTACAGCAATACTTGAAAAATACTGTTCAGGGCAATTAAACCGGCAGCGTATTCACGATTTCCTTCAGCAAGCTCATTCCAAACCACCACCATTGCGATACACCTGGCCAAACCGATTAAGATTAGACCCACCATATACTCCGGGTAATCCCGTAAAAAAGTAATCGCGAGGAAGAACATTAATAAGGGGCCAATTACCCAGTTGAGTATTAAAGAAACGCCTAAAACCTTAGTGTCTTTAAATACTTTACCCATCTGCTCGTATTTAACTTTTGCCAAGGGTGGGTACATCATTAAAATTAGCCCTATTGCCAATGGAATATTTGTTGTTCCACTGGAGAAAGAATTAATAAACCCCGATGATGAAGGAATAAAGAACCCTATGGATACTCCTGTAGCCATTGCCAAAAATATCCACAGGGTGAGATAACGGTCTAAAAAACTCATCTTTTTTCTTTCCGCTACTGGAGCGCAATTTGTTGCAGACATACCTATTTATTTTATAACAACAGTAATTAGCAGCAGCCTCCTCCAGGAGTGCAGACCGAGCCAGAAGCAAAATTCACCAGTTCAATTTTTTTCTTCTCTTCTGGAACACCACACTTATCCATCGCAAGACAGGCTGTTTTTTTAGGAATTAACAGGAATTTTTTTCCATCATAACCAAGGTCATACTTACCAATGGTCTCGGCTTGATACTCTACCTCTATTTCATAATCACCCATACCTAGTACTTCTTCTGAGAGTGAAATGATACTCAATAATTTCCCTGCTTTTAAACGGTGTTCATAATCATTAGCATCCCAAATTTGGAAGTTTGCCACCTTCTCATGACGTACAGTACCACCACAATCAATAAAGTCTTTGGTAATAATACCCACTTCAGTAACATGGAAATGCTCTGGTACCATATTTCCATTTTCTAATTGAAAATTAACTCCTTCCGCTTTGGTTAGGATTTCTTTTATTTCTGATAGTTTCATAACTGTTTTTTTTATATTAATTATATTATTGCAATTTAACGATTGATAGTAGCAAAAAAAGGCTAACAACAAGTTGTTTCCCCTTTGTACGATCCTAAAAATGCGCCTAATTGTTTTTCTAGCAGTCTCCAGGTCGTAGGATTAATACAATAGCATATACTCACTCCTTCTATAGTACCCTGAATGATTCCCGCATTTTTAAGTTCTTTCAAGTGTTGCGAAATGGTGGCTTGAGCCAACCCTAGTTCTTCTACCAGATCACCACAAATACAGGTATTAGAGATGAGTATCCTTTGCAGGATAGCAATACGTGCTGGATGAGCCAAAGCTTTTAACAGCGTTGAAAGCTCATTTTGTTCCTTGGTGAATATTTCTGATTTAGTAAGTCCCATATTTTATATTGCAATATTACGATCTATATAAATCTAATCAAAATATTTTACTCCCTAATTTATGCCAGGTTTAGTTTTATTACCTAAAAAAGACCATTTGGCGTATTAACGAGCCCATTGCATGTAAAACCACCGAAAGGCATATTGTAGCAAAATAACAAACCATTAAAATAATATATCCCTTAAAAAGATAAAAAAATGTATCAATATTGATAATAAACACAATATTAAATATTAAGTAAATTAAAATTATTATTATTGAAAAATATCGATCAACAAGCAGCTTATTTAAAATTAATTTTCACAATTAAATAAAACAAAGATCAGAACTATAATGAATAAATATTTAAAAATATTATTTACCTTATCAACAATACCCACAGTCCTTTCCTGTACAAAACAAGAAGAACAACCGCTAAAAAAACCTGAGTACAAGCAGTATTTTAATGCGGAGATTAACAATAAGTCCATACAAATTCAAAACAACCTGTTTAAGGACAGAGAAAATCTCACAGGATCATGGACTGGAGTAGGCATGAACAACAGAGATCAGATTGATATGTACACCGTAAGAGTAATTTTACCAAAAGCCCAATTCCCCAGCAATTCTGTATTGAATTTCCAGGTATTTGACATCAAAAAAAAGGCATATTACTTAAATGACGCAGCTAAATATTTAGAACGTTTAAGCACACATATTTTCTTAGCAAAGAATTCAGGTACCGATTCTACAGTCTTGTATACCACAAACAATTTAAAAAAGCCTTTCGAGATTAAAATCACAAAATATGAATTGCTTAATGACAGTTTTGTTCCAATTGTTGGTGGAAAGTTGTATGGTGTTTTGTATAATGTAAAAAACATGACAGATTCTGTCACCATATACAATGGAGATTTTGAAGTCCGCTTTTAGGCCGGAGTTCTTATTGCCACCACAGCTTTTGGGATACGGGTGTTTTGTTTTTGATAATTGCGGGATTTGGAGCCATATTTTTTAGTGCGATATCTAGCCAGCCATTTTTGATGTATTTTTCAGCAACATTGAACTCGCCAGCGCCGATATCAAAGTCACAATTTGAGCTGGGCACCCGATAATCAGCCCAGTTACATTTTTTCTCGACTGTAGACTTGTAACCCCTCCACATTCCCACAAAAGCATTATTAAAATAACCATCCGAAGCAATATTGACATCATCATAAGTCATTTTATTATTCTAGTCCACATACCATTTTGTTTTAAGGACACCATAAAAACGGCCAGCATACTTTTGATTTTTATCTTCAAAAAACTCATAACTAGCGGTCAGCAGTCCTTGAGTTTTCATCCCTTTATCTTTAAACTCATCATCAACGCCAAAATTGGTTCTTTTAGATACTCTAATCTCCTTGATCAGGATCTTTCCATTGAAATCGCAAACATTTCCTTTAACCCATGATTTTCCTTTGATCAGGTATTCTTTTGGATTCTTCTGGTCCTTTACGACGGTCAAAATCTTAATTAAAAGTCGTTGGTGTTCATCGCCGATTATTCCATAAACCAAATTATCATCAGTCACTAGCCAAAGGTTAGCAAAATTATACCCAATGAATTGTTCGGTTCTATCCGCAGGAACCAGCGCTTCCTTATTCATGATATCCGTCCGACACAAGCTCTGCGCCCATAGATTAGACGATAAAAAGAAGAATAGGATGGTCATTTTATATCTCATGTGATGAACGCTTTGTTATTCGAATCTCTTAATTTTACTTCGTTTTTCATTAGCCACTACTTAAAAAGATTAAATAATTATGAGAGTTCTAGTTACAGGATCATCAGGACGCCTAGGTTCAGTTACCGTTGAGCACTTGAAAAACTCAGGGCATCAAGTTATTGGGATAGACCTCATCAAACACCCATCTACAGATCATTTGATCGATATTCAAAACAAAGAAGACGTAGGAAATATCTTACAGGGGGTAGATTTCATCGTCCATACTGCAGCGCTTCATGGTAAACATTACGACCTCAACTATTCCCGAGAAGCATTAATAGAAGTAAATATCAAGGGAACTCTTAATTTGTTAAATGCTGCTGTTAAGAATGGAATAAAGAAATTCTTATACCTGAGTACAACGTCGATATATGGCACTGCAATGCAGGATGAAAAGCAAGCCGTTTGGGTGGATGAAACCTTAACTGAACAACCCAGAGACATTTACGACATTACTAAGCAGTGCTGTGAACAACTTTGCAAAGATTTCTTTTACCGGGAAGGCTTAGCAACAACCGTTTTTAGGGTGGCAAGATTTTTACCTGAGTCCGAAAACCTGACCATCAATCACCGGCTTTATAGAGGCCTGGACGAAAGGGATGGCGCAGAAGCAATCAGGCTGGCTTTACTCCATAATTTTGACCAATTTGAAATATTTAACATCTCCAGTGGGACTCCATTTCGAAAAGAAGACCTAGCTTTATTGAAGCATTCTCCTTTAGAAGCTATCTTAAAATACTTTCCGGAGGCAGAAGAAATTTATAGGAAAAACAACTGGATATTCCCTAAAACCATAGACCGTGTCTATGTTTCTGAAAAAGCCAAAGCAGTCTTGGGTTATCAGCCTAAATATACGTTTGACTACCTCTTACACCAATAATCTTCAAATCAGCAAAACCTATAACTACAGAAATTATCAGTTTTTGGTGATAAAATCGCGGACAAGGCATCAGCAGCTCATTTTCAGGATCTCTTTCAGTTTTAGTACCGCCTCTTCCATCATCTTCAAACTAAAGCCGGTAAAACCTATTATCAATGCCGCAGGATGTTTAAATGCCACAGAAAGCTCGTCTACAGCATATATGAAAACACCATTTGCTCTTGCCTTGTTGGCGACAGCTGTAGCATCCTCATCGTCTAATAGCCAAGCAACCAGATGCATTCCAGCATCGGTAGTCTCCACCCGAAGAAAATCGCCTAAATGTTGTTTCAACAAAGCGACCAAATCCTCCTGCGCTTTACGGTACACCAGCCTCATTCTACGCAGGTGTCTGGAAAAATGCCCTTCGAGGATAAATTCAGTTAAGATTGCCTGATCAATTACCGGACTCTGCCGATCTATCACTGCTTTAGCAATTGTAAATTGTTGGGCAAGCGCTACCGAAGGCAACACCATATACCCAATTCTTAAGGCAGGAAATAAAGTCTTATTAAAGGTGCCTACATAGATTACCTTTCCAAAAGTATCCAATCCTTTAAGGGCTGGTATCGGCCGGTTCACATAACGAAACTCACTTTCATAATCATCTTCTATGACCCACATATTTTGTTGTGCAGCCCATTTCAGCAGTTTTATCCTTTCCATTAGTGGCATCGTTTCTCCCAATGGATATTGATGGGATGGCGTTACATAAGCGAGCTTTGCAGCAGGAAAGTGTTTCCTGGCATAATCCAAATCCATTCCTGAAGCAGCAATGGGAACCGGGCAAATCTTCGCGCCGAAACGGGCAAAAGCTGATTTTGCTCTAAGAAAACCAGGGTCCTCCATCCAGCATTGGTCCTCTTTTTTTAAAAGCAATTCTGCGATCAGGTGCATCGCCTGACTAGAGCCATTGACCAATACAATTTGGTCTGCAGTACAACTGATAGAACGGTTAATCCTCAGGTAATCTGTAAGCGCTTCCCTTAAGGGAAGAAAGCCCTGTGCACTATCATAACCGAGATGCAGTTTATGAATATTTCGGTACACATTAGCTGCTATTTTTGCCCATATCTGGAATGGAAAATCGGGCAAAGAAGGTATCGATGGCTGAAAAGGCAACATCGCTTCCTGTCCGATATAATTCAAAACAAATTTAGCATGCAAAGGAACTTCTGCCGTTTCGGTAGCAATCAAAGTCCGTTCTTCGACTGCAGAACGCTTTTTTAATTCCCTAACACTGGGCTTCAACTCATTGACCTGTTCACAAACATAGGTCCCATCACCGGTTTTACTGGTTAAAAAACCTTCCAATGTCAACTGCTCAAAAGCCAATAACACACAGTTTCTGGAAATACTGAATTCCGTGGCGAGACTTCTAGTGGAAGGCATCCGATCCCCATGCTTAAGCATCCCATCAAACACATTTTGCTTAATTGCATCATACAACTGAATATATAGCGGTGTTTTAAGGGAACGGTCCAGATTGATGAAAGTCAACAGGATTTCAGGAGAGATTTTACTCATAAATTGGCTCTATTAATTCCTTATATAATGGCTCTTTACAAAGAACCAATGTAAGCTTAGTTTTGCAGATAACAAATCTGCTGTTCCGATCATGTCAAAGATTAATCCGCATCCGCTCCTTACCACGCTTACCTTAGGTATTTTAACTGCCATCGGTTCTATCTCTATTGATATGTACCTGCCCGCCTTTGGTGTCATGTCTGACTATTTTAAAGTACCCATGGTAAGGATAGAGAGCACAATTACGTTATTCCTTTTCGGCATGTCCTTTGGTCAGTTATTCATTGGCCCTCTTTCTGATGTCTGGGGAAGAAAAATGCCACTGAGAATAGGTTTAGCGATTTACATCATCTGTAGTGTATGTTGCATTCTGACCAGCTCATTTACCTTGCTATTAGGATTGAGGTTCTTACAAGGTCTGGCAGGCAGCTCCTGTCAAGTCATATCGAGAGCATTGGTAAATGATCTTTATAAAGGTAGAAATGCGGCTCATGTTTTTACACTGCTACAAATATTGATGGGCGTATCCCCTATTCTAGCCCCCATGATCGGCGGTATGCTTGCAGAGGAATCGACCTGGAAGTTTTTGTTTTTGATCATGGCCATAATTTCAGGGATTGGATTGTTGGGCTGCTTAACTGTCCTGCCAGATGGGAAGCCTGGCACTGAAAGTAAAGTACTAAGTTTTCAGACCATCCGAAATGGATACCTTCAATGCATTAAGAGTCCTTCCTTTGTAAATTATGCTTTAGTAAGAGCCGTTAGTAATAGCGCGGCCTTTGCCATGATTACCGGTTCTCCATTCGTATTCACCAATATCTATTCCCTGACGAAGAAACAATTTGGATTTACCTTTTCTTTGTTTGCCGTAGGCATTATCTGCGCAGGGCTGATCAATACCAGGTTACTGAAACATTTTGAAATCCAAGTCATCACAAAATTTGCATTGATCTGTCAGCTAATTACCGGGGCCACAATGGTTTTGATCATTTATTTTAATGGACCATTCCCTCTGTTGCTTGGATTTACTTTTATTTTTCTCGCTATGTTAGGTCCGATTTTGCCAAATACAACCGCGCTATACCTGGCTTCTCTGCCCACAGTTTCAGGTTCAGCATCCGCACTAATAGGCTCCCTTAGCTACCTATCTGCTTTCCTGATTACCTCCATACTAAGTTTACTCCACAATAACACCGCTTATCCGATGATTTTTACGATGTGGACCTGCACGATAATCGCTTTTGGTTGCCTGCTTTATAAAAATGGCAGAATCAGATATTTTTTTTCGGCCTACAAATCAAGGAATTAAACGCAAAAACGATGTAAACTTAAAATTAAGCCATTGTTAATGCAGAAAAGCTGCATTATTTTAATACTTTTGCACTCCTTCAAAAAGGGAAATGATTCCGTAGCTCAGCTGGTAGAGCATTACACTTTTAATGTAGTGGTCCTGGGTTCGAATCCCAGCGGGATCACGAAAGCCTCACAGAAATGTGAGGCTTTTCTGTTTAAATTGTCCTAAATATATTTTCTACCAAAAAAGGATGGCATACCACAATTTCGTATCATAGAACGAACCTGTTTTTCTTTTTAACCATAGATGCTATTTCTGTACTCATAACTCCATTCATGAAATGTCAGGGAAATCGGCGCGAATTCAATGCCCGTGATTCCGCTAACTTCAATAGCATTCTTCACTTTTTCTGAAACATAGTATCCAACACCGCCATGCACGTGGTTCAACGCGAAAACATCTTTTGGAATATTATCCAAAAGACAAACTCTGGAAATAAACGTCCTTCCTCGATCTACGATTCCTAATATTTCCAAAAAAGCTTTAAATTCCTTTAAGCTGGTAATCGGAACCTCTTCCAGAAAAGATCCTCCATCTGGCTTAACCTTTCTTATAACAACTGTAGAACGTTGAAAGTCTACAAACTCAAAATTACTTATCAAAGGGTTCATGAGCCAATATTCATATGTTAAATTTTTAGTGATAACATCACAGTCAAAAAACTGAAAGTGTTCATTATCAAAAAGCTCCCATAAGTTTTTTAATAATTTACTTACCAACAACCGTCGTTCAAAGCCAGGTGAGCATGCACTCAAAAGATCTGTCAATTTCGCCTTCTTATGCAGGATTCCCCTAGGCATTTTTGGTCTAAAATCTGCTTTAGCAAATTCAATATTTCCTACAAAATTAGGATCATCATCCCAATTTGCCGGGAGTTCAGCTTGTTCGATCTGAGAATAATAACCAATAATTCTCATGTTGAGGCTACATTCAATTCTATAATACATTAAAAAATCAATTGATTAACGTGTACATTAGGATAATTATTCATTGCATTTCTAATATCATTAATTATAATGAGAACTTCATCATAAGTTTGTTCTGGACTGAAATGAGAAGGTATAAGTTCTAAACGCTGCGCTACCCTTGCATCATATGCTGCATGACTCCCATTATGAATTAAAGTATTTAATGGTATCCCATTCAGAGCAGAATTCATGTGTAATGCCAATTTGGATTTTGCTGCTTTCTGAATTGCCCTATGCCCGGATTTTCCCCAAGGAATGATATGATGAGCCTGACTTAAATTGTTTACCAATCCCAAAACTTTGCGTAATTGCGATCTATTTCCAAAATGAACCACATCTCCTGCTACTACTACCCATTTTAATGTAGTCTTAGTCCCATTAGTGAGGGTAATTGTTTTTTTCGCAAACTTTACCCCTGCAGCCCACCATCCAGCTATAGGAAGGGCTGACGCATAACTGAGCGAGGCATTTGTGCCATCCCCTTGAATTGTATAAATAACCCCATTAACCAAATCCGCTATTTCTCCACCAACAGGAATAAGTCCAACACCGTCAAGGAGGAGATGAATTATTTCCTGTGAAGCTTCCCAATACACACGCCATTCTGAATATTCAGGATGTTCCTGCCTAATAAGGATACTTTGAATAATAATATGTCTTGCAATCATGTCACCAAAAACGTCCTGATATTGAGATGGCAAAAGGCCATTTATTGCAGAGTAATGCACTGCTATATTGGAAACAGTCAATTGATTAGCAATTGACGCTTTTATCATCATCGCTGCAGCTAGTTGAGATTCATAAGAAAAATCACTTTCCTCAAGTAAAGCAAACAACTCAACGCTCTTTGATTCATTATTTATTATGTATCTGCCAATTGAGGGATCTTGATTGATCAAACGATTACTCAAAAGTGTTTGTATTTCCATTCGATAAACTGGATCCACGACTGGTGGCAATACTTGTCCATCACAAGGGTTGGGAGGTAACGCCATCAGGGTAGTACCGCCAACAAACGTAGATGAAACAACTGGAATTCCCCCATCACAGGGATTATAAGGAGGTGGTGGTGTTGGAGTTGAGCCACCACCTCCACCTCCACCTCCACCTCCAGCATCCCCTCCTGTATCAATCATTTGGCACACTTCGTACATTTCAACATTCATCGTATATCCAGCTGCCCTTTCCCCATCTGGAGCTCCATCAAAATTCCATACACATCCTTCATCCCATGGCATGTGACCTCCGCGTGAACAGCTATAAGCAATTGTAGTATATATCGTATATCCTATGCAAACTTCCTGCATCATAACCTTGTTGGGCATTAACCTAGACTTATTGTTAGCACCTGTTTTAGTTTCAGTTAAAGCAGCTTTAAGACTTAAGCCTTCTAAGTACATTGGGGCAAATGAGACATCTCCTTCATATGGAATTAGTTTTGAACTCTTCCGATCATTAATCCACTTTTTTGTAGGGGTATAGGTTGCAATAAATGCAGTAGTTTTATTTCCCTTGACCTGTACAGTAAGATTGCGAAAAGATATGGCATGCGGGGATGAAAGTGGCATCATGAATACATAACTAATTCCTTCTGGACTAACAATCTTTTGAATAGAATCTGTATACACTGCAAGTTCAGCCATAAAATTTTGATCACCAATAGACATAGTTTTCGCTTGTGCACCTGAAGCTTCAAATTTTTTGGCTAGAATTCCTAAAGAACTGAGATCGACAGACCGGAGAAATTCCGCATATGTTATTTTTGGAATAGGATGTTCCACCTTTTTCTTATGTTCAATGGACAGCGAGTCTTTCTTGCAGGATGTAGCAAACAAGATGAATAATAATGCTAGGTAAGCCATGGTTTTACAACCTTTTGAGAGCGTTGATTTCATAATTACTTTATACTTATAATCTACAAGTTACTTAACGTTATTCGTAAACCAAATATTTCAGAAAAAAAATTCAGTTACCCATTAGAAATTTTATAATCAAAAAAAAATCAACATTTCATAAAACAACCTTAGGAATACATTAAGGAGCTTGTTAGTTAGGGAAAATAGATTACTTTAATCTCGTATGAAGACCTGATCAAATCCTTTGTGTCCCAAATGGAATATTAGTCTATATTATCACCGGTCAAGTTTATGAAATGTGGGCAAACATAAGGCTAAGTATGCTCAACGCACAGTTCGACTTTGAACTACTGTCTACATAGTGAGCAGGACACTGGAGAAAATATAAGTTTTAACTTAATCTTCACTAGAAACTGTCGTAGGAACTAACACCGATGTATAATAAAAGAACTTAACAACAAAGAACAAGCTAGGATTGAACTCTATGTTTTTTAAGAAAGAAATTTTTAGTTGTGTATCTACTAAATAGCAATTGCAGTTAACACATATAAAAAATTGCTGAGTGATTCGGTGAGTCGAATTCAAAAAACGTATTAGGTACTATTTAAACATTGATTTCAGGACTAGGTTCGAATCCCAGCGTAATCAAAGATTCAATATCTAAACGTACAAAACCCTGCAATCGCAAGATTAGCAGGTTTTTTGTTTTCACAGGGATATTAAAAAAACAACTGATGTCAATATTAAATCCATTGACCAGACATTTATGAATGGACATCTATAGCAGTTTTAACATCACCTTGCAATCTAAATCGTACCAACTTTCATTATCCTTTATAAAAACAATAAAGGTATTAATCCCTTCTCCTTTAATTCCTAACCGTGAATTTCTGGGAAGTTTTCTGGAATTCTTCTTAAACACGTGATGTAGATCCACGCCAATTGCATGTTTAACATGATATACGGCAAGAAGAACAACACCTCTAGGATCATCATTGGGCTCTAGAAATTTTAGTAAAGCGGCTTCTTCATATAGAGATCTTGGATCAGTGATTCCATTGCTTTCATAGTATTCTTCGTATCGATCTAAATCTTCTGGCATTTTGGGTAAATCATATAGATCGGACAACTCATCGAAAGCCACTTCAGCCTGTTGGAAAGGGGATTTTTCCATTGATTGTATTTTAACTAGTAGATCGTTCAGTTTTTGATCATTTTGGATCCATTTTTCAAAAGTAGGTGTCATATGGCTTAAAGCGTTTGTCTATTCGTGTAAAATATTAATATCGGCTTTTTTCTCTCATTGTGCAATCATTCGATCAAATTTAAATTATCTGGGCGTGTTGCACAGGACAACCGATATATAACTGTCGATACTGCCCCAATGTGACCGTATCTATATAAAATGATAAGAAATTACACCCTCCGCTCCTTTTTCATAGTTCTACTGGTTAATCGATTAGCTCTTTGTTTTAACCTCGGCCGAATTTTTAATTAATTTATACGAATCGTATCCGCAGCTGTGTTAATTTTTGTGTGTATTTGGAATTACTGCTAAAGATAGTGGCAAGAATCTCAAAAATACATGAACAATATTAAATTAAATTTTGATTTTTACTATCTAAGAATAAAAGGAGATATGCAGAAACAACAAATGATCATGAGGACAAAGCTGCCAGTAATCGATTACAGCAAACAGTTTAATTCCATAAATGGTAATGATGCTGAACTACTTGCAGCTGCACGCATATTGACTGCATGTGGAGCAGAGATTAGCTGGGGATCGAGGAATGAAGACGGTAACAAGATCGATCTATTTCTTTCTCAGCCACACCCTTGGCAACCCTCTGAACGATTGGTAACATTGGTTCAAGTAAAGTCTGGTGTTTCTTATGGAAAAGTGCTTAAGGAGGGATTCGAGCTGAAATCAGAAGCTAAGAGGCTTGCTCAAAGGACAAGTCACGCCATCTGTATCATCTGGATAGACCAAGCTACAAGCGAAGCTTTTTGGGCGTATGTCCATCCTAAAACCCTTAAAGGTTCCACAACTTACGGAAAACATCATCAGGTTACACCTGCCCTTCGTTACGATCTAGCACGGGTTACTAGTAACTACTATACGCCGTTATATGGTGGAGAAGGCATAATCCTATCTATTAAAGGAAGTACATTACAGGAAAAGAGACTACTAGCCAAGAATGCTTACGCCGCACTTCCATCTGAAGGCATCTTATCCGCATCAGTTGGTATTATTAACTTTACGAGGATCGGATGGAAACACATGTTCCGGAGAGACCGATCAAAACTAAGAAAGGAAAGCAGTCTGACAGTTATTCCATATCTAAAAAGATTATTACAGCACAGGCCAAGTGAAATGTTTGCAACTGAATCTAACTATTTTACGGATGGGGATTATGTAATTAGACAAATACACTACGCACTTAGTTATGATAGAGCCAAGGTATGGAATCATGTTAGCATTAAATCGGAAAACAAAAAAGTGATAATAAGAGTTATTGAGGAGATACGCTACCCTAAGAATTGGTTTCTGGAAGGTCAACTTTCCCAAAGAATTTTTCGAAAAGTAACCTTTTTAAGCTGCCACTATAAAACCAAGGGTTAGGAACTGTTGATACATTGCAGTAGGATCTGTCATTACCTAAAGTTAATCTTTAGGCTGACTGCCAAGCATAAAGCTCTCGTCTTGTAGCGTACCCAATTCCTAACCGTTGCAAATGTAGTTTATTTCCTGAAATTTCTGGTTTGAAACTAATTAATCTTAGGCGGAGGCTACCATTCACCAATGCCAAAATATCAATAACTTTTTGCTCTTCAACGCCATTACTTCTTTTTACCCATTAAATTATAAATGACTATATTTCTAATGTGATTCAAGCACAATGTATATCTAGGGTTTAATAAAAAACGACAAATGATTATATTTATGCAATTGCAGTTAAAACGTATAAAAAAAGTGGTGAGTGATTCGGTGAGTCGAATTTAAAAACCACACTAGATATTATTTAAACGTTGATTTCGGGACTAGGTTCTGATGCCAGCGGGATCACAAAAAAGGCTTAGAGAAATCTAAGCCTTTTTCGTTTTAAACCCTGTTAATCGTACGATTAACAAGGTTTTTACTTATCTAAATTCGCAATAAAAGAAGGTAAACATTTCAATCTTCACTCCCTACCTAATCTCTCAAACAACGCACAGACCAGGCGTACCCTTTTTCAAGGCCTGTTACACCGGTAATCGAGCTAAAACACAACACCGATCCGAGTGCATTACTTTCTTGCGTATTCGACCAGAGGTAACCATAAGTTCCACGGAATTGGAAATCACTGGTATAACTAATATAGCCCGCAGTATGTATTTTTAGCACGGAATTAAATCCATCATTAATACTAGTCCAGCTTTGCGGAGCCCCCACTACCTTTTTCAATTCTGTAGCGGTAGGCATTCTCCATCCCCCTCCAAGCAACTGAATACAAGGATCATTGGCCGCAGTCCAGTCGCTATTTTCAGAAATGGTTCTATTCCATGCCGTAGCAGGTGTACGCGTAGTTCCTTCCATTTTATAACCTTGTAGCCTGTTGAACTGCCAGTACCATCCTGCGGAAGCTTCGCTCGCATCATTGGCGGATAAAGCTTGCCTATCTGCGCCAAGATTCTGCGTTATCCAGCATTTTGCTGCTCCGGAAAGCATCGTGGTCACCGTATTATAGGTTACTGTTTTAGTAACTGCGGCACCATTAACACCTGCAATATGTGACACCGTAAATGTTGCCGGACAAGCTTTAGTACTAAAGCTTGTCGTTTTAGTGCTATAACCAGTGCCTTCACCATTGGTCGCAAATGCCCTTACATAATAAATCAGCTCCTCATTTAAGCCGGTTATAGTCCCGGTAATCGCCCCTGTACCAGATCCGGAAGAAACGACCTGATCAGCCAATGTTGGATTGCCAGTAGTATTCCATACCAATCCTTTAGCAGTAATCGTAGAACCACCATCCGCTATAATGGTAGATTGAACTTCGGCACGATCGGCTTTTATAGTCGCCGCAGGAACAATCGCATCCGTTACTGCAGGTGGAGATCTGAATACCTGATCACTGATACAACGTACAGACCAGGCGTAGGATTTCTCCAGCGAAATTACTGCAGTAGTTGCGTTTGTGAAATACATCACTGAGCCCATCGTATTACTTGTTTGTGTACCGGACCAGTAATAACCTTGTGTTCCTCGATAATAAAAATTACCATCATAACTAAATAGCCCTGCATTATGCAATTTCAATGGTGATTTATAGGCATCCTGATCAATTTTCCAGTTCTGCGGACTTGTCCTCACATTTGTCAATTCGGTAGCCGTTGGCACTCTCCAACCCGCACCAAGCATCTGAAGGCAAGGATCATTAGCAGCAACCCAGTCGCTATTTTCAGAAATGCTCCAACCCCATGGCGTTGCTGGGATACGTGTACTCTCCATTTTATAACCTTGCAATTGATTGAACCTCCAATACCAACCTGCCGAAGCTTCGGTTGCATCATTAAAGGAAACAGCCTCATGATCGGCGCCAAGATTCTGAGTAATCCAACATTTTAACGCTCCGGAAACTGCAGTCTTCACCGTATTGTAAGTCACTTTTTTAGTAACTGGCGCACCATTAATACCTTCACGATGGGATACAATAAATGTTGGCGGACAAATTTTAGTCGTAAAAACAGTTTCTTCCACACTGTAGCTACTGCCCTCAATATTAGTCGCAAAGGCCTTTACGTAATAAGTCAGCGATTCATCAAGCCCTGTTAAAGTAGCCGAGATTGCACCCGTACCGGATCCTGCGGAAACTACATGATCTTTCAAAGTTGGATTGCCGGTGTTATTCCATACAAATCCTTTCGCAGTAACCGTAGCTGCACCATCCTGTAAAACAATGGCCTGGGCATCAACACGATCGCTTTTCATAGTGGCAGAAAGAATAGTCACCTCAGTAACTACAGGGGGCATTTGAATGGCCTGATCACTAATACAACGAACAGACCAGGCATAAGCTTTTTCTAATGGAACGACATCATATGCTGTACTCGTGTAATACATCACTCCAGCCTTACCTGGACTGACTGCCTGCCCTGACCAGATATAACCTTGTAATCCTCGGTAATAAAAATTACTATCGTAACTAATCAATCCTGCATTATGTAATTTCAATGGGGATTTATAAACATCCTGATCATTTACCCAGGTCTTCGTACCAGTCTTAATATTTGTCAGCTCTACCTGGGTTGGCAATCTCCATCCTCCACCCAATAACTGAAGACAAGGGTCATTGGCAGGCGCCCAGTCTCCATTTTCAGTAATCGAATAGGTCCATGCCGTTGCTGGTGTACGTACCCCATCCATTTTATAACCTTGCAATCTGTTAAACTGCCAATACCATCCTGCAGAAGCTTCAGTTGCATCATTATAGGAGGCCGCCTCATGATCTGCACCCAGGTTTTGCGTAATCCAACATCTTGGTGATCCGGAGATCATCGTCTTCACCGTATTATAGGTAACTGTTTTAGTAGCAGCAGCACCGTTGACACCTGCAACATGGGATATCACAAATGTTGGCGGACAGATTCTAGTGGTAAAAATAGTGTGATTCGCGCTGTAACTGGTGCCTTCGCTATTGGTCGCAAATGCCCTTATATAATAGGTAGATTGGTCATTTAATCCGGCTACAGTTTCCGAAATTGCACCGATGCCAAGTCCGGCGGAAACTACATGATCATCCAGTGTTGGGTTGCCGGTAGTGTTCCATACCAATCCTTTTGCGGTCAGCGCGGCACCACCATCGGCACTTACCACCGCAACACCTTTCACAGAAACCAGTGTAATATCACTTACCGTAACTCCAGAAACTACAGGGAGCTCCTTCAGCGTGCTGAAAATCTCTTCCTGCCCATAACTGGTTCCTTTACTATTAACCGCATACGCACGAAGGTAATAGGTGGTACCGGGAAGTAACCCGCTGATGTTAGCGCCGAAACTTCCTGAACCAGTGGCCGGGTCAATAATTTTGGTCGGTAAAGCCGAAGTTGGCTGTGGACTGGTGTTCCAGCAAATACCTCGACTGATCACCGGCATACCTCCATCATAAGTAATGTTTCCCCCACTTGTTGCAGACCTGCTGCTGATTAACGTTGTACTATTGGTCACAATCGTTGGAAGTGCTACTTCTTCTGTACTAAACAATACCTGACTACCATAAGTAGTACCCACTGCATTGGTTGCATAAGAACGTACGTAGTAAATTGTGTTTTGGGTTAAGCCCGTTAGCTGCGCAATAAAACTGCCGGTTCCGGTACTGCTATTGTCTACCGTTTTAGAAGCTAGTGCAATGGTTGGATTGCCTGTCGTATTCCAGGTTATTCCCCTGGCCAGGATTGGCGTTCTACCATCATTTGTAATCTCTCCACCGCTGGTTGCGATCGTTGCACGGATATTGGTTACCGGGCTGGTAACCGTAAGCGTAGGAAGCGCATTCGTTAGAAAACTAAGCTCAATCCCATAAGCCACCCCAATTTTATTAAGGGCATAAGCACGCACATAATACAAGGTATTTGGCAATAAATTGCTCATCGTGCCTGTATAAGCATCCATTCCAGAACCATTTAGCGTCCTGTAATCATTTATAGTAGGGTTGGTTTTTGTGCTCCAACACAATCCTTTTCCGGTAATATCTGCCCCGCCATCACTCGTAAATTCACCGCCAGCATTGGCACTATAGCCCCCAAGCCCGGTAATTTCCGTAGTTTTTAGAATTGGTGCTGTAGGAAACAAAGTAATGCTCACCTGATTTCCATAAGCAATACCTATGCTGTTTTTCGCATACGCTCGAACATAGTAAGCGGTGCTCAAAGCCAGATTGGTAATTTCCGAGGTAAATGTCCCAGATCCGATTCCGTTCTCTGTTTTATTTACCATGACCGTATCCGGATTAAAATTACGGTCCTTGCTCCAGATCACTCCACGTGCAGTGATGGCTGCCCCACCATCTTTAGTAATCTCGCCACCTGAAGTCGCGCTTGATTTAGAACTGGCCGTCAGGTAAGCCGTTGTAATTGTGGGCAACACCGCTGGTGTGGTAAAAGTGACCTCATTACCATAAGCTGTTCCCTGGCTGTTTACCGCATAGGCTCTTACGTAGTATAAAGTAACCGGTTCCAGCCCTTTAAGTATACTTCTAAAGGTATTCCCACTGCGCGGATCATGATCGGTTTTCATGGGTGACAGCAGCGTCGGGTTTGCTGTTTTACTCCATACCAGCCCTTGATTACTCAACACAGCACCTCCATCATTAAGAATCGTCCCTCCTCCGGTAGCTGTACTGCCTGTTGAAGAAACCGCGATTTCAGTTGTGGTTAATGTAGGACTGTTAAGGGTCATAAAGCTCAACTCATTACCATAGGCAAGCCCTACACTATTGCTGGCATAAGCCCTGAAATAATAGGTTTTACCCGGCAATAAACCGGCGATCATACTGTCGAAGTTACCAGTTCCCGCCTGTGTGGTTTTATTATGCTGAACCGTATCAGGCCTGAATCCGGAGGAGATACTCCATACCAATCCCTGGCTGGTTACTGCTGCACCGCCATCATCCATCAGGATACCTCCTGAAGTGGCAGTAGATCCGCTGATATTTACAGGCGCTTTTGTGGTTAAAGTTGCCAGAACGGGTGGGTTAGTCAGGAAACTTAATAAATTCCCATAATTGGTTCCTGCCACATTTGTCGCATAAGCCCTGACGTAGTAGTTGGTAGCGGGTTTCAAATTAGTAAGCGTTGCAGTAAACACCCCTGTACCAGCACCATTACTGGTCCTGTTCAGCGTTTGTGCATCTGGATTAAAATCAGCCTCCGTTCCCCATACAACACCCCTTTTAGCTACTGCGGCACCGCCATCGTCTGTAATCTCTCCTCCGCTCATGGCCGATGTACTTGCAATACTACTGGCATTTAAAGTACTCAATGCTGGTAACTGAGGACTGATAAAACTAACCAGATTTCCATAAGCAATACCTACAATATTTTTCGCGTAAGCACGGACATAATAAACCGTATGAATTTTCAATCCGCTCATTTGGGCGGCAAAGCTACCGTTGGTAAATGTGCCGTTTTCTGTTGTTTTATTTACTAAGACTGTATCCGGATTGAAATTAGGTTGTGTGCTCCAAGAGATCCCTCTGGTAGTCACCATTGCACCGCCATTGTCTTCGATCGCACCACCACTGCTGGCCGTTGTTCCGGAAGTAGCTGTTGCCTCCATGGTCGTTAGGGTAGCAAGCGTTGGAGGAAGCGTAGTAAAAGTTTGTACTGCACCGTAACTTGTCCCTACACTATTCGTCGCATAAGCACGGACATAATAAGTAGTATTGGCCAGTAATCCCTTGATTTCATGACTAAAAGCACCTGTACCTATCGTGATTGTGGTATGGTTGTCATCTAAATCCGGGTTACTGCTGGTACTCCAGCATACGCCACTGGCAGCAACAGGAGTTCCGCCATTGTAAGTGATATTTCCGCCAGCTGTTGCAGTGGAGTTTGTGATGTTTTCAATTAAATTGGTGGTAATCACTGGTTGGCTAAAGGTAGTCAGGCGTTCTTCGTTGGCCGCATAAGCTACGCCCAGACTATTGACCGCAAAAGCCCTGATGTAATAGGTTGTGCCTGGTTTTAAACCACTCATCAGGAGGTTAAAGTTTTCTGCTGAACCCTGCGTACTGAGGCGATTTGTGCTGGAAACTGTATCCGGATTAAAGCCCGCACTGCTACCCCAAACTAAACCTGTTTCGTTAATCACCGCGCCGCCATTGTTAGACAGGATACCACCGCTGGAAGCTGTAATACCTTGCGCCCCACTGCTAGCTGGCTTGGTGATTAAAGTCGCTAAAACTGCCGGAGCAGTCTTGAATTCTTCTACCTGACCATAGGCAGTACCGATTTCATTTGTGGCATAAGCCCTGATGTAATAGCTGGTATTTCCATTTAATCCGGTCAATGTCTGAACAAAATTCCCGGTTCCAGCGCCTGCATTTTTAAACTGGTCTGCTTGAGTTGGCAATTCTGAAGTACTCCAGCAAATTCCTCTTTCACTAACCGCTGATCCGCCGTCGCTGGTAATTTCCCCACCGCTATTTGCAGAAATGGCAGTAATTCCACTTGCCGTTAAGGTTTTCAATGTAGGGATAGTTGGAGTAGCTTTTGTGCTAAAAACCAGTTCATCGCCATAGGAAATGCCTACCCCATTTATCGCATAGGCGCGAACGTAATATTTGGTTTCCGCTGATAAACCGTTCAGGATAATGAGGAAGTCGCCCAGGTCATCACCATCCGCGGTGTATTGATCCGCAGTCGTTGGATCACCTGTGGTATTCCAGCATATTCCCCTACTCGTTAACAAGCTTCCTCCGTTATCCAGTACATTCCCTTTAACTGTTGCTTTGCTGCTCTGCAAGTTCAGGACTTCTAATGTGGTCACTGAGGCCAGTCCAGCGGTCGCCGTCACAAAACTTTGTTCGTTACCATACACCAGGGTAGAATTATTGCCCGCGTAGGCCCTCACATAGTATTTGGTACCGCCCATGAGTCCGCCAATTTTGCTGACAAAGCTTTCTGAAACAGGGCCGCTGATGTAATCATCTGCTACAGTTGGATTCGGCGAACTACTCCAGCAAGTTCCGGTGAAGGTTATACCTGAAATTCCCGAGCTCAGGATATGTCCTCCGCTCTCCGCAGAATTGTTAGTGATCTTCGTTACCACATTAGTGGTTAAGTTCAGTTGTAGAGGCGTGGTAAAACGCGTTTCTGTGGTATAAACCGTACCAGCACTATTGGTTGCAAACCCTTTCGCATAATAGGTAGTCCCTGGTAATAAGTTTTTAAGGTTGCTCATAAAAATACCTAAATCCGTTGGATTCTGGCTCAGAGATTCCTGTGTCAGATAGTTAATTCCGTCCGTACTATACATGATTCCTCTCGAAACTACTGCTGCTCCCCCATTATTGAGGATATATATGCTGCCTGAAGCTTCCGTATAAGTAACATTTGTCAAATTCAAGGTTGCAGAAGCAAGTACAGGTACCTGAGCTGCTAAAGTCTTAAATTCTAAAAGCTCACCGTAAGCCGTTCCGAATCTGTTTGTAGCGTAAGCGCGCAGGTAATAGCTGGTATTCCCCATTAATGGGCTCAATACGCTTTCGTAGCTACCAGTACCGGTGCCGTTACTGGTTACCAATGCTGTGGCATCGTCAAGCGGATCACCTAGGCTACTCCATCGTATTCCTCTTGCAGTAATATCTGCAGTGCCATTACTGGATACATTCCCCCTGGCAGTTGCCGAGATATTGGTAATGGCAATAGGCGCAAGTGTAGTGACCTCCGGAATTTCCGGAATCATGATAAAAGTTTTATCGGCTCCGTAAACAGTACCTACAATATTAGTGGCATAAGCCCTCATGTGGTAGGTAACATGAGGTAACAGCTGGGATAATTTACCACTAAAAATACCGATTCCTCCACCAGAAGAGACATAAGCACCCTGCATGTCAGGATTTTCTGTTGTTCCCCAGCAAATACCTCGGGCAATGACCGCAGCACCACCATCGGCAAGCACTTGTCCGGCAGCCATGGCTGTATTATTGAAGAAAGACCCTGCTGATAAAGTGGCAACGGTAGCATAATTTGGTGTGCTGAATGTTTCCTGTTTACCGTAGGTTAGTCCGGCATCATTTACCGCATATGCACGTACATAATATTTAACTGCCGGACTTAGTCCGGAAAGCATGCTGCTAAAGCTTCCTACCCCATCGCCGTAGACCGGCTCTTCTGTTTTAGTGCTCAATGAGATGGTTGGCAGCGCTTCCGTGCTCCAGCAAATGCCACGCAGGGTAATGGCAGAGCCTCCATTGTTGTTAATGTGCCCGCCACTATAAGCCTGACTTCCGGTAATATTTACAGGTTTAATCGTGACAATAAATGGTGCAGAATTGGTAACAAAACTCGTTTCACTGGTGAAAATCGTCCCCACACTATTTGTGGCATATCCCTTCGCATAGTAAGTTGTACCCGGTAACAAGTCTACCAGGTTACTACCGAATATCCCGATATCAGTTTTATTTACATCAGTTGATTTACCGACAATCCAGTTTATCCTGTCGGTACTCCAGGTGAATCCGCGATCAGTTACCAGGGCACCACCGTTACTCAGAATATTAACAGATCCTTGGGCAGATTTCTCTGTAATATCGGTGATGTTTAGGGTCGCAAAGCTGAGTACCGGTAGTCCTGGAGGAGCAGTCGTAAACTGCAACAGGTTACCGTAGGCGATCCCCTGACTATTAACCGCATAGGCGCGGACATAATAACTGGTATTCCCCAATAGTCCCGCCAGCGAACTCGGAAATATACCTACCCCGGAACCGTCATTCGTCAAAATTGCGTCTTTGTCATCAATAGGATCTCCTTTAACACTCCATCTTATCCCACGGGCGGTAATCGGACTCCCTCCATCGGCGGTAATATCTCCACCACTTACCGCGGTCATACTGGTGATATCAGTCACAGAAAGGGTAATTATGGTAGGAAGATCTGTGCAGTTTAAATCCTTCCAGGCTACTCCGTTGAAATAACGGATGCTTCGGGACAATGAATTGATATAAAATGCGCCTTTTGCCAAACCAGCTGTTGGCGGATTGTTTTGTAAGACCGGAAGCTTAAATGTTTTCACATCAATACCGGCAGAAAAGCCTTTACTTTCGGTAAAAGTGCTGTTGCCAATGTCGCGGATTTTAATCCAACCCCCTCCATTATTAATCATGGCGGACTGTTTAACTGAGGAATAATAAATGGTTCCCGCTTTGTCGGAATTGGCTGGATTATCGCTTAATACTGCTAAATAGGAAATCCCATTTTTAACCGTAAAATAATCATTTGTGCTTAGGGCACCCATCCTGCTGGTACATAAGTCTTCCCAAACTGCACCAGTATATATCAATGGTTTATCATCTACAGTACTGTAAATCAACATACCAACTTCTGGATTAACAACCGCATCAGGCGCTCTTAAGGCAAGATGAGGGATATCATTGATCACACTAAATGGTTGTTGGGCGCTGATTAGATTACTTAACAGGAGTAAAAATATAAATAGGAGACGAGTCGTTTTTTTCAAGATTCCGGAGACGTTTGATGAAGTGTTTTTAGGTTCTGCTTCATGAAATGTCGAATCTTTAAAAAAGGTCTTTTCATTTCTTTACCAGAACATCAAGAATAGTAAAATTTTGATTTATTAATTCTTGCTTTATTTCATCAAAATTAACTATTTATTTGACATAAAGGCATCACAATCTATTTGGAAGTTTTACAAAAGGATAATCCATAACGACAAAATAATCAGAATGCGGATGAAGGAAATTGCAATGAAAGAATTTTTACATTACTTCGTAGAGAGGGTTTAACATTGCTTGAAAGATTGAAGGAGAATTTAATTACAATCTGTACTCATTGCAATAACCTTTTGTCTGATGCTCTCGATATAAGGGTTAACTGGCAGCTTTGAAAGTACCAATTTTGCCCTATTTGCGATTTCACACTTCTTTTTCACATAAGCAGCCCTATCCTGCATATTGCTTGTCCGGGGTATCAAAAAATTCTGAAGATACATTGCAGAGGAAAGGGACAATGCATGTTTAATTCCGTCTAAAGGATTGTTCCTGACTGCAACTACAAAATATTCATCCGCCAATTCAAAGTATTTTGCATCCATTCCAAATAGCAATTCCAAATCCAACGCACTAAGAATTCCGGTTTCAGGCGCCTGAGTAAAGCCAAAAAGATTAACAGCAAAGCTTGTCAGCCTTTCGCCAATACTTGCCTGCATATTTGATTTTACAAAAGGGTCGACCTCCATTATTACCTTACAATCTGAATTAAATTTGGAGACTACCGAATCAGCACCACTAAAGTCCCGGAAATGCAAATTCATTAAAAAAGACTGCAACATGCAATCACCATATGACATCAGATAAAGTGTACCATATTGCTTAACCTTCGGCTCAAGCAGGTCCAGCGCGAGTTTGATATGATAAAACGCACTGTCTCTAATACCGATAAATGTATAAACCCTTGCCAACTGCCTCTCCATCTGAGGAATAAGTTCATCATAAGCCATTCTATTGATATATGCTATTGCCTTGAACTTTCCCAATAGTTTCCTGTTTCCCTCAATGGCACTTTCTGCTTCACCTGACTGCAACATTAATTCATTCATTTGAATCAGACAGGTAGAAAATTTGGCTTTATCATACTGAACCATATTTACATTATTCAGATAGTAATCGTAGGCAGGCTTCAAGTATTTCCTCGCGGAATCAAGTTGTTTTTGAGCGACATAAATGCTGCCCAGATCAGTATCTGTCCAGGCTTGGTGAACTAAAAATATTTTAGGATCCGCAAGCACAAAAGGTTTAACTTTAGCTTTAAGTGCATAAAGTCCTGAAATAATATCAGGAACCATATTTAACGCCATATAGTTCTTAAACAGAGCTGTATAAACCTGTTCATATGCAATTATATAAACTCTACTGTTCAACGAAATTTTTGGTTCCAAAATTGCAAGCGATTTTTTCAAGATTTCTATTGCCTGAACTGCTCTTCCAGTATTGAAATATAATTCAGCGATATTGTAATAAACTGTAACCAGACCAATAGCATACATTTGCTGGTCATTCAAATAAGCCCCTTCCAAGATTGACAGTGCTTTTGAGTATGCAATAATAGAGTTGACCGAATCGGCAATCATTGCATATAACTGTCCGCTTTGATTATACATCATCGCTCTTTTGTATAGATCTTGTTTGGAAAAAACCTCCAGTTTTTCCATTTGCACAATAGCCTTTTTTGAATAAGAAATAGCAGTGTTTATAATCCCTACATCAAAAAAACGAGTTGAATAACCATAAGCAATATTAAAGAACAATTGGGCTTTCAGCACAATAAGAGTTGGACTCTTCAGAGGCTCTAGATTGTCCAACAGTGCAATCGCTTTTTCATGCGTTTCATTCGACTTAACCCTATCCGTTGAATAGTAGGCCATTCCTAGGTAATTGTAAATTTGTATCTTTTCTAACTTGTCCTCAGTTAACGATTCTGCTTTTTCAAGAAAAGAAATAGCTCCCATATAATTGCTCAAATAATCGATTAGAAATCTTGAGTATTCAAAGTAGTTATCTGCCGTAGGTGCAAGCGAAACTCCGATACTAAAGGATTTATCTATTTCCGTTAACGTTGCATCTAAAGCATTAGTGTTAAGCTGTAATAACAATATCCTGGCTTTTAGCATTCTAGACTCGCCATAAGATTTATCATTAGACGACCCAGAATCCAGAACCCGAAGAGCACCTTCCAGATCCCCCCTATTAAAAAAGGCATATGCCTTTTTGTATACCTCCAAAGGACTCTTTTTCAGTTGCTCCCTAATAAAATTATATCTTTTTATATAGTCCTTTATGATAGCATCTCTGCTTTCCAGATTATTCTTTAAATCCCCTAATTTAGCATTTTGAAAACCCAAAATCTTATCCTTGGATCGAAGTTCATTTAAAAGATTGATTGTTAAACCTTCCGGAAGTTGATAAGTAATAATCTCTTTAACCACATAAGAAACACTTCCGAAGTCACCGACAATTATTGGACTGGAATTACCATTAGTCTGATATGACTTAGGAAACATTTTGACCAAGGCATCATAATTGGTTTTCACCTTTATCAGTGACTCCACCCCAGTAAAATCACCTTCATTGAGTTTTTTTAGGGCCAGTTTTTTTACCTGAAGATCGGGATGTTTCTCCAAACTTGCTTTCAAAGAATTATATTTTTTGAACCAAACCATCAGAGCTTCGTTTATAGCTGATTTATGTGAACCTATCCGACTATTAGAAAATAAAAGACCAGCAAGGTAAGGGGTAAGTTCATCAGGAACCTTCTGGCTTAAAACCTGCTGTTTCACATAGTTTATTTTTGCATTCGTCCCAATGATAATCGGTGACTGATCCTTCGCCGTAGAAACGCCTTGTGAAAGTGCTTTTCCACAAAATAAAATGACACAAAAAAAAGTTGTTTGCAATTTCATATGAGCATTTTTTAGACAAACAGATCTATGCTAGGAACTATATTGAATCTGTTTTGGTTTTGACGCTGTCCGCGGATTTATTTAACTTCAAACTATCCTGAATTTCCTTATTGTTATAATTGATAATGACACTATCACCCTTGACAATAGGTGATTGATCACCTTCTGTTTTATAAAAATTAAGATAAGTGCTTATCGTAATGATCATCACAACTGAAGCGAATAAGATAATACCAATTTTCAGTAAATTCATCTTAGAAGCAAACTCTAACTTTTTCTGCTCCATTTGCATTTTGATGATCTTGAATCCCTGGTCTTGACTGAGATCCGGTATTTCATAGGAAGGCATAACTTCCATAAGGGCTGTTGCCAAATTTGCTTTACTTTTTGTATTTGCTAACGCAACAATCTCAGCGATCCTTTTCATCTTCACAGAGTTGTTGTAGGCAATAAACCCTAGTATAGCAGAAACAATAAAAGACAATAAGCCAATTACCGATTCAACTTTGTAGTTGGTAGCAAGAAAATCATAAAAACTCATATCATTTATAAAAAAATTATAAGTAAAAAAGCACAGTATGCGACGAAACTCTCCAACAAGCAAGAAAAAACAGATAATTACTAGATTTTTTCATCTCATCAAGTAAATAGTGGGGTCAATTTTACAGAGGCTTAATTATTCTGGACTGCTTTTTTAAGGCCAACCTTAGATTCTGGTGATTGTTAAGGCTATCTACCTTAGAAAAATCAAAAGCTCTGATGATGCCATTGCCAAAATACAAATTGCACTCAGGAAAACGCTCATTTGCAGTCTGATACAATGCTAACCTGACTGCTTCCACCTTTATCCAGGACTTTACCTAGGGATGAAATCTAGTACAAGATCAAAATTAAATTCTACTTACACAATCACCCAAAAGAGTGAATATCACCCTGAGAACCCGGAAGTCCAGATTCCATCAATAGGATTAACTATATCATCATTATCACTACCTATACACTGAATATCCCAGGCTGGCAACCGGATAATAACCAATATCTGCCTATTTGATCATTTAATATTTAAAAACGCAAACTAGCACCAATGGACAGAGAACTTATATTATCCTTGGCATATCCTGAACTACCTATAAACTTGTATTTTACCCGCTGATACCTATAACCAAGTTCAGGGCTGATTGAGGTTCTGTTTGACGCCGGGATTCTCCAACCAAGGCCACTCTCAGCCATAAGTCCACCGGTTGTAAGATTAGCAGTACTAAATGAATAACCAGTCCCCCCAAACAAGTAAGGAACAGATTTACCATTTTTTAAATCGTATTCAGCATGTATAAATATTGGTATCGTTGTAATTGTCGGATTCACATAAGCGACAATCCCAAGCCCAATTCCTACAGTAAATTGTGGGCTAACAAAATACCCATTGACATTAGTTATTTCAGTACCTCTCTGTTTAAACCCCCTTTGGTCCTGATCATTCAAGCCTGGAAGAAAGCCGACCTTGGTTTTGTTGAAATAACCTCTTTTTATCGAACTCTGTGCGCTAACACTACTCTTATAACAGGTTATTGATAAACTGAGCAACATTGCAAGCATCCAATTTTTACGGTTCATATTTTTTATACTTTAATTCAATTAATTTTGAGAAAAACAAGTTAGGAATTTTACATTTATCAATAGAATTTATTTCACTAAGAAGAAAGATTAGTCCGGGAAAATCTAAAAAGAAATACACTTAATCTGAAAAACCACTTAGCTATAACTATGCGGTTTAACAAAAACGTAAACAGACAAGATATTGCAACTTGGATTTAAAGTTAATGGTAGCAATGCCATACGTTGCTCAATTGTTATAAATTAAACGTAGCCCTGATCATTCCCATTCTCCCCCTAATTTCATAACGACTAAGAAAAAACTGGTTTGAAGACAAGCTAAAGACTTCATAAGTCTTTAAATTACCCAGGTTACTGATATTTAGCTCGAGATCTGTACGCCATTTGACCAATTTATATCGAGCCTGTATATCCGTAAACAGATAGTTCACACTGGATTGGCTGCCATAAATATGCCTCCCCAATAGATTAACAAAGAGACGATTAACCGGAGCAAATCCGATGTTTAGATTTTGGTCAAAGCGCTTCGTTTTACTGTTTATATTAAAAATCACACCTTCTGTAGGTTTTTGCTTACTCTCATTCCATAATCCCAGGCCATTATAGCTTAAGGTTACCGCGCCAAAAAACTTACTTTCTATTTTTGCCTGGAGGGTCAAAGCTTTGTTTTTAAAAGGATACAATTGATCGTTTATTAGCTGATTGTAATCACTACTCCCTAAAACGGCACGCGCAGAAATTGTCGTATTTAAAGCAAAAATAAACTTACTCATATCCAGGGTACAATTGATCGTGTTTTGATCATTCTGATAAGGCAACAATATGGTACGCTGAACATCTTCCAGAAGTTCAGTGGAGGCAATCGTATTTGCCTTCGCTTTTTTATAATCAACTCGCGCAGTGGCAAAAAACATAATAATTGACCTTTTAAAATTATAGGCTAATGCTAAATTGGAAGCTTTCTGCTCTTGTAAATCTGCATGATTTGCAGAGATTGTGCGGTAGTTAGCCAGCACAACACCGCTATAAACATTGGATATCTTACCGAAATTATTGTTAAAGTTATAGTTAACTGTAAATTGATCTTCTGCATTCAGATATACCGTCAGATTTGCATTTGGATTAAGAAAAACCTGATTTTTCCTGGTGTTTAATCCATAATCGTATTGTTTGTAATGAATAAACTGACCGATTAAAGGTAGAGATAAATCTGCCCTCCACTTGTTCTTTTTCACAGTGTATTCTGCATTTCCAAACACCTTGTCATTTTGCCAACTCAGGTCATTACCAACATCACCTTTATAATCGGCTATACTGTTGTTGTTTTGAATTAAATTAAGCTTGGAATTAAACTGCTGTCTTTCGTTAATTAGGCCTAACTCATAACTTTGTTGAATAAGATGGTCATTGAAAATACGATAAGCTACTTTAGCATTACTAAAAAAAGTTGGCGTACTTAAAGATTGAAGAATGCCAGTATAGGGTATCCCACCGTTTAATAATTCTGGATTAAGTCCTGCGTCAATATTTAACTGCTGAGGATTATTAAAATAGCCAACATACCACCTCATATCCACCACATTTTTATTCTTTAGTGCTGGTGTGTAACTAAAATCGTTAAAGAAATTTAGCGCTTTCTCCTTCATGTGCTGATTGAAATTTTCATTATTAAAACTCATATCACCACTGGCATGATTGCCATCAAGATTGAAACTGAACTTATTATTAAGAAAGTAAGTGTTTTTGTTTAAAGTAGCAGTTAACGAAGTATTCAGCGAATAGGGTTTATTGGCTATCCCCTGCCTCTCCCTATACCTTAAGGTATCACCATTCAAATAATTATCTAAGCTATTGGTATAATTCAGTTTGTTTTGATCCAGAAATAATTGAACGTTCGCTTTAATCTGTAACCCATTGTCAAAATTATACAGGTTGTTCGTATTTAATAATTTTGACTGATTCAAATAGTAGTTAACCTTTGGTAAATCTGGATTTCCTACTGTACCTAAGGAAAGGATGCCATTAGGTTTCCAACTCCCCACATCCTTCACAAAGCCTGAGCTACCAAGTTGAGAAAAATCATTCCGCATATCGATGCCACTATTGTTCGCTTTTAATGAATTTAACACCTTGACTTTCTTATTAAACATCATGGTATTTACAGCTGCATCATATTGATGCGGTAAGCCCGCACCGAGCATCACTTGTCCTGCAAGCTTTAAACTATGCTCATCCTTTAAAACAAGATTAATGGCTACATCATCTGTAAAAACCTTATTTTTCAGCACATTAATGGGCTGAAAACGCTGCATCACGTCAATGCTCTTGATCATATCTTTAGCAATCGCTTTGGTGGCCAAACCATAACGACCGTCCATGAGGTCATCACCATGTATATAGAGATTGCTGATGACTTTACCATTAAATGATATCTGACCGCTTTCTGCTACGCTTACTCCTGGTAAACGCTTCATCACATCACCGATACTGCGATCTTCAGGCCTGGAAAAACTGCCAACATGGTAACTCAAGGTATCACCCTTGGATATAATGATTGGCCTGCTTCTTATTTTGACTTCTTTTAAATCGATGGATTGCGCTTTCAGCGAAAAATCATAAGTATACTTATGCACAGACAATCGTTGTTGCATGGTTTCATAGCCTATGCAGCTTAGCTCAATAACCAAGGCAGCCATACTACTGGTATCCGACAATCCAATTGCATACTCCCCCTTTGCATTGCTATGCGTAAAGCTCATGACATAATCTTTAGCGTTTTTTAGCACAATATTGGCATTGGCGACACCGCTACCATTGCCATTTCTCAAAACTCCATTAATTTGCTTTTTCTGAGCACAGACCACAGCGGAACTCAAGCACAGGATCAGGATTATATTTAGCTTGTATTTACAAATGTTTTGTAACCGTCGACCTAATTTTGTGGCTATTGCTTCTTCCAATTTATGGGTATTTATTTAATTACCTGTCCTGTTCCTTTGGCATCGATTTTCAGCTCCAAAGGATTACTCTTCCTTTTCTTTAAGTCTGTTTTTAGAGATTCATACATTTTTTTTCCCTCTTCAGCATAAAAAGGAACCCCTTTATCATCCACATAGGCTAATTGTGCCTTATCTGCACCTATAGGCAACTGACTTTGGTATACAGAAACAGGGTCTTTTTCAAAAGCTGTATATGCCCGATCGAATGCTTTTTCGCTAACTTTGATGACCCTGCTTTTTCTGGGAGCCGTACTTTCAATACCTTCAGGCCGACTCAGCTCTTTGAACGTGAAAGATACCTCATTCGTTAAATCTTTTGCCTCCAAAATCAGTCCAGGCAACCCCGAAAGCTTCCAGGGGCCACAACGGAAAGGCAATTTTGGAGCAAACCAGGCAATATAAGTTCGCCCAGCATAAGTGCCAGTAGCTTTTTGACAAGTATAACCCCCTATTTCTTTTTTCTCTTCTGATACTTTCCAATCGATTACAGGTAAGCTGGTTTCTATCAAATAATTTGAGTCACCCATCACCACAACCCTAACTAATCTATCTAGACCCGGATACTGTAAAAGATCAAAATCTTGTACACCCTTACTTTTTACAAACACCGTTGGCACAAAGCCAAAGACTCCGCCGCTTGAAGAGCTGCTTTTCCCCGAATTATTTGCATTTTTAACAGCAGTTTTCATATTAACTTCATCCGTCCAGCTATTATATCTGCTTTCGGTTTTACCCAATCGCAATATCATTTCTTGTTCAAACGGCTTGTTCGGTTTATTTAAATCATTGATATGTTTAAACTTATAGATCACATTCAATATGACCGGCTCCCCTTTTTGAGCAAATCCTTGAAATGTAGATAGGGATAGGAATAAAGCAAATACAATTTTCATATTCTAGATTTTAGTGTGCACAATAAATTTTGACATCATATCAAAAGCGTATAAAGTTTGATCATCATTGCCTACAGTTATGCTACTCACATCACGATCTAAATTGATCTTTTTTACCGGCTTTCCATCCCAATCATACACATATATAGTTTTAGCACAATTAACAAATTGGCTAGACATGTTGTAACCCGAATACAAAACATAGATAAATTTATTTGTTGCCGCTGCTTGAATAAAGGCATACCTGCTTCCTTCATCCCGACCAATTACATCTTCTTGATCCACTGATTTAAAAAATTTAAACTCGACTTTAAAATTTTCGGGTCCTTTAACTGTGATGCTTTTATGGCTTTTCAAATCAAAAATCTCGATCTGATCACTCAAGCGATGCGCTAAAACCACCTTATCCTTTGTGGGCTTTAGCACCAAAAAAGCTTCCTTAACCCGCTTATATGCGTAAAAGGGAATGTCTTTCGGCACACTATCTAACACCCCATAGTCAGCTAAAATTTTGCCGGAATGCAAATCAATTTCCTGGATCTTGTTTGGCGTTTTATAATTTCCATTAGCGATCACTCTTGAGCTATCTAAAAATTGAATGTTATAATAATCTGGTGAAAATGGATATTCCCTATAGCTAGCAGTAGCTGCAGGCAGTGATGGATTAGTCAGTGCGGAAAAAATGATCTTATTTAAACTGATGTCATACATCCATACCTCATTGTTATCAACTCCCGCCGATAGCGATCCTAAGGCTTTTCCTTTGCCGCTGCCAGCCGGTATAGCTTTCCCGACATTTCGTTTTGAATTTAAACCATACTCATAAAAAAAACAGCCTCCCTTAGCCCTCCAATTGTAAACAATTAGGGAGGTATCCCTTAAAAACATTCTACTTATATCCCCATATTCAAATTTTATCACCTCATTAAAAGTGACATTTTCGCTTTTAGGAAATTCAGAAAATACAACTGTACCATTTGAGAACTCATTTTTTGCGTGACAACTACTAAATAAAACAACGATCAATAAGATGTATTTGAACATGATTTAATGGTAAGCGTTAATGATTGAATCGAGTTAACATAAATTCACAGAAACAAAAAAACTGGAACTTATTTACTGAATATAGATACTATTTTGAAATAATTATATTTTTCTTTAAATTATTTTTCCTGAAACAACTACATCCATAACCATTCACACAATTGCGTCATCCATATATTGCAGTACTTTACTCAGCTGCGCCTACCTCCTTAGCTGATCCATACTTCAACAGATATTTTTCCTTTTTTTGTTCTGTTTCTGTTACTTTTTCCTGATTTCCAGCTAGTCGATATAGGTTAGCCATTTTATCATATTTAAGGGGCATCTCACCAAACTCCGGATAGGGATTACGATCAATTATCGCCTGATAACATTCTGCACCCAGAACGTATATATTTTCTGGGATCTTTATTTTTCCTGAATGTTCTTCGATTTGAGCAATCAACACGGGATAAGACGGATCTTCACTATACTTGCCATCCATCATTGCTGCTCGGCCATAGTCATAAGCTTTTTGTGAATCTGTTTCTAATAGCGCCGCAAATTTAAATGCGATAAAAGTCGATGAGTATTCTAAACCAGGTATATGTTTAACCATTTCATCAATCACTAAAATTACAGAATCCGGGCTAATCTGGACACGATCTCTTGTATTACCAGCCATATTGACCACATAACGTTGTATTCTTGAAACTAATTCGTCTGCAGCCTGAAAATCCAAGTCATCTAAATATAATTGGTGGTTTCGTTTTAACAGCGCAAACTCTCGCCTCCATGTTTTATTTAATATTTGTGTTAAAACACTATCGAGATATTGCGGATGGCCAATCCAATCTATTTTCCCATCATTTACGATAAAACTACTTGGAATCGAGTGCTGTCTGGAGGTATCGACCCATTTCTTAGCCATAAATTCACCTTCTTCCATACCTACCGGAAAATCCATTCGGTCTCCCATCTTTTCCACTATTTTTCTTATTTCTGCTGCTGGCATATCCTTTTTTTCAAGGATGTCAATAGCTAAAAAAGTCGCTTTATCTTGATATTTACGTGCCAATTTAGAAAGTCGAGGCATGGAATCCATACATGGGACACACCAACTTGCCCAGAACTCTACCACATAAATCTTACCCTTTTCAAAATTTTGGATTGGCGTCCCCTTAACCCATTCTTTTACTTTCAATGGAGGTGCAGGATCACCGATATTCAGACCAAGATTAATTAATGGCTGTGCATTGACACTAAGATGGAAAGCAGATAACATGATCAGCAATGCTCCGGTAAATTTCACTTTATTTAACTTCATTTTTTTCATAATTTTTAAATGTTAATTAAATTTGAATACTCCTAGCCTCAATCTCTAAAATATAAACTATTTAGACCCTTCTACTCATCTCAAACTGTGCGATAACCTCAGAAAGACCGACACTTTTTAAAAACCCCAACACAGATACAGCCGATTGATCTACATTAAACACATAAACTTCCTGTTGTTCAACGGCTTCATTAATATAGGAAAACAACTGGCTACCAATCCCCTTATCCCTATACTCAGCGGCAACTGCAAACTGATTTATTTTTCTTGATGTTGGATTAAAGATGGCATAACCCACTAATAAATCATCCTGATAAGCCCCAACAATGCGACACTGTGCTTTACTATTTTCCAAGCTCTGATTCGCATTTTGCCAGGAAGGAATGGCATCCCAAAAAGTCATTAATTCCCTCCAGTTCAAACCGTCAATTTCTTTCAATGAAGCTGCCGACTTATCCTTTTTGACCTGTATCTTCCCGCTATAGCAATCCAGTTTTCTATCCCTCGTATATCCCATTTTCTCATACGCTTTGATTGCAGCATGATTTCCTGTCAGCACTTCCAAAACCATCTTCTTCACCTGTATTTTTCTCAATTCAGGCAGCAAATATCCATACATTTCAGACACTAAACCTCTCCCCCGATAGGCTGGAATTACTCCAGTACATGCGTTGTACACCGCCAACCCTTCCTCAGTACTTCGTAAAGCATGTAACATACAGCCAACCATTTGATCTCCATCAAATACTCCTGTTGATAATTTTAGCTTAATATCCTCTGCAGCAATTTTAGATTCCAGTTTTTCTAAAGTCAACTGCATCGGCACCAAATAATCTGAAAATGATAAATTGATAACCGACACCAATTTTTCAAGATCTATATTTTCTAAATTTCTTAATTCCATATTCCTGCATTACTAAAATAATAAACTAATAACAAAAACTAGCCTACCAAATTAAACTTTTTCAACAAAGTTTAATTTGAATCCTAAAAATATAACTGTACATTTAGTTATGAATCAATCTACGAAGTATTTCGGTTTACTATTGCTGTGGCTGGGCGTGATCACCTTTTGCCTCTGGCCTAAGCCACATAAGGTTGAGGTAATTGAACCGGTTATTGAAGTTACCGGTGTAAAATGGCACGATTCTCTATTTAAACACCTTCCTTTGGGGATAGACACCACTATTATTGTTAAAGATAGCAAAGATAACTCCTTGAGTTTTCGTCAGTACCTCATCCCCGTTTTTAACCACGAAGCAATGATCTTTCAAGATCGTGGCATATGGAGATTACAACGTCTAACTAAAGCAGCTTATGATTCGGTAGCAAAAGATGACGATGCCGTCGCGAGATATGAAAGAGCCTCAGCTTATGGAACCAAAGACACCGAACGGAGTTGGAAATTTAAGCTCCAGGAAATCGCACATACACTTTCCGCCGCAGATCATATTGTCGTCTTCAAGGGGAAGCGTAAAATGATTGTTAGCCGAAAAAACAAGCCAATACTTACCTTTAACATAGACCTTGGATTCAATCCTAATGGTAATAAGATTACTGAGGGAGACGGTAAAACGCCAGAAGGTATTTACCATGTTGACATCAAACATTACAGACGCGATAAATTTTACAAAAGCTTCTGGATCTCCTATCCCAATGAAAAGGACAAAGCCATCGCACAAAAGAATGGGGTAAAGCCTGGTTCTAACATCATGATTCATGGTACCTACCCGGAAAAAACTAATGCAAAAGACTGGACTGCCGGATGCATTGCCCTACAGAACTACGACATTGATCAGTTATTTAAGGTTGTAAATGCAGGAACAGTCATCGAAGTGCGGAAATAAGGATCAAATAGGATCACGGTTAACAATTTCCTGCAGCTTTAAATGATCGGTGATCAAAATTTTTCTCCCTGTTAGGGTTAATATATTCAGTTTAGCAAACTCATTCAAAACCTTAAACAAAGTCTCATAAGTCGTACCTGCAAATGAAGAAATGTCTTGCCGACTGATTTCCACATCAATAAAGCCTTGTTCATCAATTCCAAACTGCTCGTGAAGAGAAATAAATGCTTGCGCAATACGCGCTTTAACAGACATATGAGCTAAATCCCTCATGCTCCTGTGAGAATTATCCAGTTCATTCGCCAAAAATCGGATCATCATATAAGCCAGTTCGGTATTTACTTTCAAAGTAGCTTCAAAAAAAGCCATGTCCAGATAGCAAACTACGGATGGCTCCAGGGCTGTTGCTGATACCGGATACAGCAGTCTTTTACCCAACCCCATATGCCCAATAATGTCTGAGGGTCTTGCAAAACGAATAATCAATTCCTTATCCTTATCCCATCTTTTGTGGATTTTAAAACTGCCCGTGTATACAAAGTAAATTCCATGAACAGCATCCCCTTCTTTAAAGATCATCTCCCCCTTTTTCACTTCAAAATTCCTTTTCTGTACCGCTAATGCAGGAAGCCATTCCGGTAAACAGAGTTTACATAGTAGACAGGTTTTAAGATCACAAACATTACCGCATTCCCTCATTCTTCAAATATGCAAATTTATACGAATACCTTAACCAATGGATATCAAGAAATAGAGACCACAACCATAAAACATTGTTAAAACAATATTTAAAATCAATCAACAAAAACAAATACCAAATAAAATATATCATAAACAATATTTATAGTTTCGTAATGTGAGTTACAACCTCTACCTTTACCCCGGATCGTTCAAAAAAATCAATTAAAACAACCATGAAAAAAAACAGGCCTGAAAATGGAATTCCCATCGCTCCATCTTTGCCAAATCTGATACAAAAAGACAATACGTTACTTAAAGTCCACTTTTTGAAAAAACGCTTGTTACAAATCTCACTTTTATCCATTGGCGTAGCCATTTTAATTAGCTTGATTGCTAAAATCCTGGTTTTACTGATCAACCTGGTTACCAATATCTTTTTCTATGGTTCATTTGACATCAGTTTTCACAGTCCAGCTGAAAATAACCTGGGCTTATTTGTGATTATTCTGCCCGTAATTGGAGGAGTTTTAGTCGGACTGATGGCATTATTTGGTTCTAAAGCAATCAGGGGTCATGGAATCCCTGAAGCCATGGAGCAAATTTTAACCAATCACAGTAAAATCAAACCCGCCATTGCTTTTTTAAAACCCATTTCTTCGGCAATTGCAATTGGATCAGGAGGACCTTTTGGTGCTGAAGGGCCAATTATTGCTACCGGAGGTGCATTGGGCTCAACGATTGGTCAGCTTTTTAAGATCACCTCTAATGAACGTAAAATTATCCTGGCAGCTGGCGCTACAGCAGGTATGTCTGCCATATTTGGCACCCCTATTGCCGCGATTTTCCTCGCCATCGAATTGCTGCTTTTTGAGTTCTCCCCTAAGGCAATCTTACCCGTAGCATTGGCCTGTATTACGGGAGCCGCAGGGCATCATCTCCTTTTTGAATCAGGTCCGGTTTTCCCAATGCCCAACTTAGAAAGCCCAACAAATTTTGCCTTGGCCATCTACAGCGCCATTGGTATCGTTATTGGATTTATCTCTTTGGGGCTCACAAAAGTAGTTTATTGGGTGGAAGATGTATTTGAAAAGCTTCCCATTCATTGGATGTGGTGGCCAGCCTTAGGTGGACTCGCAGTAGGGATAATCGGATATTTTTTCCCAAATACCCTTGGAGTTGGTTACAATAACATTGTCAACATGCTCTCCGGAAAAATTCCGCTTACACTCATGCTGAGCTTATGCTTTTTTAAATTTCTTTCCTGGGCAATTGCGCTTGGCAGCGGGACTTCAGGAGGTACCCTCGCCCCGCTGCTAACCATCGGCGGCGCAGCAGGTGCAATTTTAGGGACACTCATTCTGATGTTTTTTCCAGAAGCGGGAATTAGCATTCCAATGGCTGCACTTATCGGCATGTCATCCATGTTTGCCGGAGCCTCCAGAGCCTATTTAACCAGTATTATTTTTGCTTTAGAGTCTACCATGCAATCGCAAGCCCTACTCCCTTTGTTGGCTGCCTGTACAGCTTCCTATCTGGTTTCCTTTTTCTTTATGGAAAACACCATTATGACGGAGAAAATAGCCCGCCGTGGCATATATACCCCGGATGCCTATGAACCTGACATTCTTAGAAGAATCCTTGTTTCACAGGTTCTTGGAAAGGGTAAAAGGCTGCATCCCCAAGCACATACCATTGAAGAATTATTGCTGAAAAACGTCCCTGTACTAAGCCCCAATGATCCACTTTCCAAAGCTGTAGAATTGATGGCCATCCATGGCGAAGAAGTTTTACCAATAATGTCCTCCAAAAATTCTAAGGAGGTATTCGGTATACTTAGCTACAATGATGTACTCCATGCCTATGAGCTCTATCATAAAGAAAATCAAGAAGCAGGAATTAACCTTTCTCTTAAAAGACAAAGGATAAAAATCATGGTCATGACCCGTAAATTTAGAAGATAAAAAAGTTTATTTCCCCCACATACGGTTTATAAATCTCCGACTAGGACCCTCCACCCAGCGATAAGTAATATAAGAGATGAGGATGAGTAGAATTAGATAGACCAGGCAATATAAAAGCCCAATAGAAAAATCAATATTCTGCTTACCTCTTCCTATTCCTACCGTACCCGGCAGTAAGGCTCCATGCGAAAATGGTTCTTGCAGAAAGATCTGCATCAGGTAAACGGAATAAGAGATATTCCCTAAGAATTGCATAAACTTCCGATTACAGAAACCGGCAATCTTACCCTTATTTGCCGTAAAGCTGAGTACAAGAATTGCAAATAGAGAAACGGTTATGCCATCATTCAGGGAAAAGTGCATAGACACCATGATCCCCAGAATTATAATCAGAGAGACAAGATCAGAAGAAAATGCTTTCCTGAAAGCTTGTAATTGATAGAGCAGATAAATCAGGACACCAGCCGTAAACCCGGCTATTCCGCGAATATATCCGAAATCGAAGGTAGTATTCAGATTGTGAGGAACTGGTATAGCAGGATTAATAGGGTTTTTTCGAGGCAGCAAATACATGATTGAATAATAGGCCACTACGACTAGAATCACCAGAAGTATCACTGAAATAGTCCTTTTCTTATTAATAAACAGTGCGATTAACGGAAACAGAAGGTAAGCCGCAAATTCGGCACTGATACTCCAGGAAGGTATATTCCAGGAATAAATCTTTGTTAAGCCAAAGGAATGAAGTAAAAAAATATTCGGTAAAATATCAGATGGCTGCTCTAAAAGAATAGGTGGATTACCCCAGTCGGTAAGCCAACGCACAATGACCACCAGCAACAGCAACGAAAACAAATGCAGCGGGTAGACCCTTGCAAACCGGGCAACAAGAAAGCTTTTCAATGATTCGGCCTGAATACTGTTTTTAAAATGACTGCTATAGACATGCATCATGATAAAGCCACTCATGATAAAGAACAAGTCCACCATCAGGTAGCTTTTTTCAAAAAACATCGTGGTTGAGGCAGGAACAAATCGGGCAACAGCCATTTCAAAATGAAATACAGCCACCAGTAATGCCGCTATGCCGCGTAAGGCTGTTAAGGAAGGAAGGTATTCAACTTTATGATCTGTAATTGGAATGGAAGTAGCGCTTATTACCGTTGGTTCTTCGGCAGGTGGAGCATAAACAGGGACTTGGTTCATATTGGTTCTGAAGGTTTATAAATAGGAATAAGTATTGATTTTAAAAGTTACGGTATTTATTCTACACCATAAAACAAATCCATTACGTATATCTAAAATGCAGCTCCGACCACAATCACATTTTATTCGTTTTTAATGGGCACGGTTGCCTCTGAATTCCGAACCAACACGATGTATTGAAAATAGTCTGTGGTATATTTCCCTTCCTCATTCAATAATAACCGCTGGCCTTTTGGCATCATATCTCCATAATTAATCGTTATGCTTTTCCGTAAAAATGGCGAACCTT
The DNA here is from genome assembly GCF_014172405.1 of Pedobacter gandavensis. Lineage (GTDB taxonomy): Bacteria > Bacteroidota > Bacteroidia > Sphingobacteriales > Sphingobacteriaceae > Pedobacter > Pedobacter gandavensis. The sequence continues at coordinate 1,282,541 of NZ_WNXC01000001.1, forward strand.
CCGCTTCTAAATTGAACAAAGTGGTGGTATTTGTTTTTGTCACCGATTTAAAATCTTCTATCCCATCAAAATTAACCAGTCTGCCATCATGGTTAAACTGGGTTAGATTACCATATGTTTTTCCTTTAGTTTGCCAGGCTTCCGGTGTAAAAGCAGTAGGCATCATCATTTTTGAATCTACATAGAGCAAAACCATAGTAAGGATTTTACCCTTTAACGCTAAGTTTTCATCATGATCAAGCATATACGCTAATGATTTAAATTTTCCTGGATTCCCTAGCGATTGATAGACATGACCGAAACCAAAAAACGCATATAATTTCTTATCCTTCCAATTTCTAATTTTAAACAAGTCAACGAAATTATCGTACAGCAAGCGCTCCCGATTAGAATTTTTCAAGCTGCAATTTTTCAAGGCGAATCGTAAGTCTTCGAGTTTACTGCTGCCCTTCAGTGCAGTATTAAGTTCAACTTGTTTTTTTAATTGGGTAGCAATAGAGATAATCGAGCTATCATTTTTCGCTGATAAAGCATTGATTAAAGGTTGAAATGAACTCCTCCAGCCCTTTAAAGAAGGGTCTTTCAACACCTCTTTAAAATACCTTGCTACCAGCACAGGATTATGTATTTCATCGATCCCTTCAAAATAGATCCTTTGCTTTGGTTTGAGCCCCTGGTTATACACCCTTATTCTTCTAATTTTATTTTTAAAATCCAGATTCCCCCATTGTGAATTTTGAGCAACCCAATCCTCAAACACCTCATCAATTAACTGCTCATCTCCCGTTTGTAAGTATTGGTTCAGTAGATACGCTTTAGCAAAATCGAATTCTCCAATGTAGGTGTTGATGTTCCGCTCAGAATTTAACAATGTGATCATGTCGTAATCGATGTCTTGCCCTTTTTGAATCCCGTGTATTTCGCCTAAAATAAAAAGCTGGTGATTAAAAAATGTACGATCGAGTTTATCCTGATGATTGGTGATCCCTCTTGATAAGTCAATCGCATGATTAGAAAGATAGCTATTGACATTTTGAGCAGCTCCATTCATGGAGCAAAATAGCGAAGCTCCTAAGAGAATTTTTTTGATAAGCGTCATGAAATTGGATCGTGGTATGTTTTCGCAATATAGCTTATAAATGCGCTTTCACCTTAAGAAAATTATATATAAGAACAATAACATCAATATTTCAATTGTTAAAAATAAAACCCTATGTTGCCATCAAATTCAGAATATGGCTGCTCCAATCAAATGGCTTATCATCACTTTCTTCGCCTTAAATTTCAACCTTAACAAGGCCTTTACACAATCAGACCCTAAGCTAATTAACGCCCTCAATGAGCAACTTATTCCCTTAAAAACGGTTTCTGAAGATCTTGATTTCATGGATTTTGATCCCCTAAATTCCATGCTAAAAGAGAAGCAAATTATTGCCCTTGGCGAGGCTACCCATGGCACCCATGAATTCTTTTTGTACAAGCACCAAATGTTAGCCTATTTAGTAAAAAAAATAGGCGTCAAAACTATTATTTTGGAAGCTGATTTCTCTGGAAGCCAAACCATGAATGATTACGTTGTAAATGGTAAAGGGACAGCCGAACAAGCAATCCTGGAAATGGGATTCTATGGCATTACGCAAGAGTTTGTTGACCTGGTGAAATGGTTGAAAGCTTACAATGACACCCAGTTGCCTGAAAACAAAGTGAACCTTTATGGTTGTGACATGCAATACCCTGTGTATGCTGCTAAAAAAATAAAGGAATATTTAGTGCAGAACAACCTGATTACACCAGCATTAAGTGTAGGATTTGAGGCCATGAACAAATACTATCCAAGCTTAACCGGAAAGGAAAAGACAGCAATCTCAACCACCATTACGAACTTATCTTCCCTAAAATTTGAGGATCAGGATACCGCAAAAAATGCCTTGTACAAACGTGATTTAAGAGCACTGCAACAATTTGCTGACGCCCAATCAAAAGGATCCTCCTACAAGCAGAGCGATGCAAGAGATCAATACATGGCTGAAAATTGTGAATGGATCTACCAATATACCAAGCAAAATAAGATGATGCTTTGGCAGCACAATCAGCACATCTCCAGAACAAAAAGCAGCACTGGTTTGATCCGCATGGGCAATTTCCTAGCGGAAACCTTTAAAGATAAATACTATGCCCTGGGTTTTGATTTTTATAGTGGTGCCATGAGATCGTACGACCTGAAATTAAGGAAGAAAGTGGATGTAGAATTGCCACCTGCAAAGATAGGATCCAGTGCGGAGATATTTTCGAAATGCAAGGTCCCCAACTTCATTCTTGATTTCAAAACAGCTTCAGTAAATCCGATAGTCAGCGAGTTTTTAAACGGCAAAATTCAATCCGTTGCCTATGGCGCTGGTTTTGACAAAGGCCAAACGCCATACTATTTACAACATAAGCTTAGCGGCTCTTATGATGCCATAATTTTCATTAGAGACACTAAGCCAAGCATAGATATGAGCACCCAAAAAAAATAATAACCTACAATGGAGTATTGAGTTTAGACTCGATCACATCCAAGACTACATCATCCTTAACCACATACAGATACAACCGGTAACTCATCGGGTTTTCAGGGATTTTTAGTTTAAGATTTTCACCATTCCCAACTGCTACCATGGATATGGGCTTGTTAAACCTGTCTACCTTAGCCAACTTCCATTCGAAGGTTAAGTTTCCTGCAGCTGTAGCATCAGCAAGTACCCACTCGTTATTCTTTTTGATAATCACATGATAAGTAAGTTCCTGACCAGGGAATGTTCCTAATGCTGGCTTCAAGATCTTAACCATAGCTTTCTCTGCTGGTAAAGGTCCTTTATTCCAGCTATAGAAAAGCTGACTGAAGCTGAGTTTCTTTCTTCCCAGATCATCTTTTATTCCATCAAGTGTTACCCGATTCGTTTTCCGCTCGTCCTGCCAATTCGCTATGAAGGTACCCACTTTAGTATCATGCATCGCATGATAAGCCTGAACTGGGATTTCACTATAAAAATATGGAACCTTCATATTCATAATGAATTTCGGATCTAATTCCTTAGGGCCAACTACAAGTCCGTATAGATCAATTTCAGGAATCACCTTATTATACCTTTCTATTGTTGAATTCATATTTTCTGAAACTTCAACATCGACACTAACCGGCCTTTTAGGGTCTATTTTTTTGATATTGACGATTAACTTTTTAAGCCAGGCTAAATAAGCATCCTGCTGATATAACAATTCAGGTTTGTAATAATAAAGGTCCAATTTCTGAAACACTGCATTTCCAATATTCCATGACTTGATACTTTCCTCATCTTTCAGGTCGTCAATAGAAGCAAGGATCTTAGCACTCAACAAATCGAGTCCTTTAGTATCAGATGAAAAGTTAAGCTCATCAGATACCCAATACCCATAATGGATGTCCATGCCTGTTTTTTTAGCGAGCTTCAAGATGTTATCATCATAAATATCCGGACCATAACGCTTAATCGCATGGATTCCAATTTGCTTCATCTCCTCAAAATCAGCAACCATCTCCCGCATCGTAACCGTTTGATAGTTTTTTGTCCAATCCTGTCCACGGTTGTAATTTATTCCTTTTATGGTGGCAAATTGATTCAGTTCTTTTGTAGTCATGGAATCGACTGCCTTATTACTATCGACTTTCGTCAATAGGAAAGGAACCTTGGCAATCGCCCCATGAGTCATCCCTTTATGATACTCCTTTAACAAGCGTTTCATTTGCTCCGGTTGTTGTATCTTCCAGTTCAATACTCCTTCTAAACCACCTTTCGGCACATTCTTATCATAGCCGGAGTCAAAGAACAGGAAGCCCTTGATTTCTGGAAACTTATTCCTGGATTTGAAAGCCAATTTAAACCATTCCTCTTGTCGGCCGGCAGAAACCAATGATCCCATTTCAGCCAACATCACTGGTAATCCGGAACGGAAAATTGGATTTTGATGAAAGTACTTATATAAATCCTCCATAGATTGCCATCCCGATGAGGAGTTCAATGGCCCATAATTCAGGTTTGTGACCCCTATCCAATCTACATATGCGCTCCCTGGAAAATAAGCATCAACAGTTTCTGGGTTCCATGGGTTCCAAACCCAAATCACATTGTAAACCGCATTTTTAGCAAAGTAATCATGTATATATTTCCATGCCGATCTGTATTCCTCTGGTGTATTATCACCAACAGGAGACCAAGGATAAGATGGATTGTCCATTTCATGAGCAAAACGTAAATAAACAGGCCTGTTTAGTGCTTTAACCTGGTCAGAAAACTTTTTAAGGTAAGCATCGTACCTTCCATTCGTCACCTTCCTAAAGACTTTCAAGTCTTTTTTATCTTTCCCATTGATCTCATTTTGAGCAAACAAATTCTGCCAGGGTTCCCAGGTCACCATCGGAATGGAGCCATTATTATAGATCGAATCCAGCGTTTTTTGAGGCAGGAAACATTGCGTTTGCTCTCCCCAGGGGATATAAATTGACACCAGATCAAAATGAGTGTCAAATGCTTTTTGAAGCTGGTTAACTTTAGTTAAGGAGGAGATTCCATCCCCATTACCTGGCGCAAATACCCCTGTTAGAAAATAATTCATTTTATGATTTAAAACCGGTAATCCATCCTTAGTTTCGGCATCTGAACTTGCATAATAAAGCACTGAAAAACAGAGAAAAATGGTGATGATCAAAGCAGAACTCCGCACGCCTGCATAAATACGCCTTCTTAAAAACCAAAATTTGATTTTTACTTGCTTCAAATTATTCATAAAGCCTTTTACCGAAGAATGCCCGGCCTGATAAGCTCTAAATTGTTGTTGTCTGCTGGCGATAATGTTAAAACACATGATCAAACTATTCAAACCCGCAAAACCAGCCATAATAATATTGTATGGATTCCAGTCATAATACAAGCCATAAACAATTGCTGCGAGAGACAAGAAAAGTATCACCAGATTAGGAACATTTAATGGCCAGTTATTCGCTTCATTACCATCTTTTGGTGTTGGAACATAAGGCACCTTTTTCCCAATGATGGTATAGACTAATCCTAAAATGAAGATCCACCAGGTCCCGATCATCAGGAGTCCACCAACCACATGAAAACCCCGCTCCTCATCTTCCATCACCCACATTTGGACAAAATGACGGATCAAAAGTGTCATGGTGACTAAGGGTAGCACAGTGATTCCAAAAGTGGTAATACTCATCTTAATAGGGCTCGCATCGAAAACCAATGCGATGATCGGAATCAAGAAATTAATTAAATAAATCACCCCTGAGAAATAATGCAATGGGATAACTGCGTAGTGCAACTTCTGCTGCCAGGTAAATCCTTTAAAAAGTTTCGGATAAGCGGTAACCAGTAAATCAAAAACTCCCCTTGACCATTTTAGCTGTTGCTTATAATAAGCAGATAGTGTAGAAGGAACCAAGCCCCTGGCCAAAACATGTGGCACATAGACCGACTTCCAGCCTTTGGCATGAAGCTGCATTGCGGTATGCATATCTTCTGCAAGCCCTGCTGCATGACCGCCAATAGATTCTAACGCAGTCCGTCTGAAGGTACAATTGGCACCAATGGCAAGAACAGTCCCATATTTGTTCATCGTCATCATCATCGGCCCATAAAATTGATAGGTTTGCTGCGCTGCTCCTTTAGCAATTAGATTTTCATCGTTATTACTATATGCCTGTACAACTTGAACAAAACCAATCTCAGGATTATTGAAATGCGTAACAATAGGGTCCAAAAAATTCGGCATAGGCACATGATCCGGGTCTAAAACCAAACAAAGCTCTCCGGACGAAAAACTTAGCGCATTGTTAATATTTCCGGCTTTTGCATTGATCTTCTTCGTTCTGGTAATGTGATGAACGCCCAATTCTTCACAAAAACGCTTTAGATAAGGATCATTTGCCTCATCGCATAAATAGGTTTCATGAGGATAAGTGATCGCTTTAATGGCAATCAATGTCTCTTCAATCATTTCATAGGGTTCACCCGCACAAAATGTAGTAAAAACATCAACCGTATAAACTTTAGTCGTTTCAGGCGTTTTAGGGATGGTAATGAAAAAATAATGAATCCATTCATGAACTGTTTTAAGGCTCATAAATATAAATGTAGTCAGCAACAGTGCATACAATGGAGGGTATCCTACAATAACAGGATTCAGCATGTTTTTCAGAAAAAAACCAATACAAATTAATCCGATGGTAATCATCAGTCTGAGCGTAAACCGCTCTTTTTTTGTCGGGGGTGATGGTACTGGAACTACTTTCATTTATCAGTTACAACATAAAAGGGTGTATTGCAGGTAGAAAAATTACCATGATCATCATAAATGGTCGCAAAAATCCGATAAGGTCCTTCAGCCTTCGGGGCTATAAACTTATCTTCCAAAAATTGAGCTGTTTTAGTTTCCTGCATTAATGGCTGGAGCTTTTTATCATTGTGAAGGTTATTCTTCTTGTACCAGTCTTCGGGATATATTTCCCATTTCACAGACTTAATATGATCCTTATTCAACATTAAAACTTTGGCTGAAAAAGTATGACCAGGAGATAAAAAGATATTATCTCTAGCTCCCTTTTCATTTAAAAGCATGTAATTCACCTGAGGAAAGGAATATTCAAGATGTTTCCCTGTCCATAAATATTTCATGGCATCAACCACCTGGGATTTACCTTCCTGCGTATCAAACATACTAAACCAGGACTGAGTCCCCTCCTGTTTGTTGCCCCAGAAAAAAGCAAAGGCTCCTAAAAAGCCTGGCTTTTCTATTGGCATATGTTTTTCATAACGATCCTGATACTGTTCTGCTTTCTTCGTGCTGGTATCCTCGATATAAGCAGCCCAGGCCGTTTGGGCTGTCCCATCCCAGGGGCCATCAATCCCCCATTCTGTAACCATAAATGGTCCCTTCCAAAACCAGGAAACACTGCTAAGGTCATCCCTCAAATAGGTTATTCTACCAAAAATATTAAAAGATATCAAGTCGATATCGCAGCGCAACTTCAGATTAAACAGGTATTTCTTATTAAAATTCAAGACTGTTGTGGTCACAGGATGATCAGGATCGTCCTGATGAATCATCTTCGTGAGCTCGTTAAAAGCGCTATAAAAATCATTGTAGGATGGCTTAAAAGGAAAATCAAGTTCATTACCCAGGCACCACATCAATAGCGAAGGATGGTTCTTATATTTATTGACAACAGATTTAAATGCCCGGTACTGACCATTCACTTTTGCAGGGTCATTATAGAAGGACTGATAATCACTATTAAAAATTGGCAACCCAACGATTACAGCCAACTGGTTGGCTTTTGCACTATCCAAAATAACAGATAACCGCGTAGTGTCCCAAACTCTAATCGTATTTCCACCCATTTCTTTTAAGGTTTTGAAATGGGTATTACCGGCCGCGCCTTTTATGGTATATGGTTTACCATCTTTATATAATTTATAACTGCCTTCAATCTTTTTGACCTGTACTTTTCTGGGAGTCGGATCTTCAGGTTGCGTGCAACCCGTAAAAGCTAAAACCATACACAGGCTCAAAAACTTAAGCTTTATAAACGGATATTTTCTATCCAACATTGACATATTTAAGATTCGTTAATTTCGTGAATATAAACAAATAACAACATTAGAGATCAATCTAACAATGATAGCACAAAATATACGGATATAATTTTACAAAATTTTCAGGCAAAACGCATCTATTATTGTTAAAAAACAAGTCATATAATCCTTTCAACTGAAGCTAACCTTTGAATTTCAGGAAGGTTTTCCCGGCAGGTGTTTCAGTTTTTCCTTTAACATCCGATATTCTCTTTCCAAATGTCGGAAAGCCTTTCCTTCTGGAATACTTTCCCCCTCCATTTGCTTTTGATAAGCAAGGGATACCTGATCAAAACGCGCTTTCATAGTCGTAAAATGAGCTTTTTTTGCTTTCTCCGCCTGACTATCGGCAACACCATTCAGATTTCCTGCATAAACACTGTCAGAAATTGATTTTTCATTTGAAGACCTTAAGCACAGATAAACTTCCATTTGCTCATTCAGCATCCATTCCTCCGAAAGCGCAATAAAACAGCTTCCATCTGCCCTTCTAGCGGCATTCAGATAAGTACTTGCCCTCTTTTTACTCGGATGGTTAACCAGCACCATGACCAGATCATCACTAGCCCCATTTGCAGAAAGGCTATTATCCCAACTTAAATTCAGTCCATTTTCGCCCTTGCTGATTTTCAAATCTTTTACTGCGTCCAATGATCCCCGGCTTAGAATTACTTTGCTATAATCTACCTTAATATTGGGATATTCACCGGTTAGAGCCTGTTTTTTGATGTAAGAGACAGCCAGATTGTGTGAATTTTTAAGGGTTCCTTCCGCCTCTAACTTCAGACTAACATTGATAAAATCAGCCATTGGTCCCACCAATCCCATCGTTACAGCCATTGCCTGTCGATTTCCCAACTGTTTTGTAGTCGGTTTTCCAGGTTTGCCGACCAGGCGGCATATCGGTTGTCCGTTTAGCATGTAGAAAACTACGTTTCCTATTTTCCCAGAAGGGTGCCCATAAGGGCCTACGCTGCATATTGCCATAATCAAGAGCTTTAAATGTGTGTACCACACGAATAAATCAAGGTATTGATAAATAACCAGATACACAGTAGAAAATCTATATAGCGTCTATAATTAATAGTAACAATATAGTAGATTAAATCGGCTTTATTTCATAGTTGATTAGGCAACTTGACGAGTAATAGCCCTAGCAACCTCCTGGAAACAAACTGAGAAAGCCGTAAAAATTTAAAGGTCATCATAGCCCATATATTGTCCTGACATAGGCTGGTTCCTGATTTACCCCAACATGAATCCCTGCTAAACAACAAGCCCCCAAAAAGTTTAAAACTTATGGGGGCTTGGAGCGCAATTGTTAATACAGATTAATTTAAATCCTTCTTTATTTCAAGAAAATCTTTCTTATCGCCTTATTTTGGGCATCGAGAATGTAAATATTTCCATCTTTATCAACGGCCATATCATCCATTGAGCCTATTTTTGCCTTGGAGAATGCCCCATCTGCAAATCCTGAGGTTAATTTAACCAGTGTGGAGACTTTTTTACTGGCGATATCAATCTCTCTAAGCGCATAATTATACTTGTCGCCGGCAATTAATTTACCAGGACCATATAAAGCCAATCCACCTCCAATACTGTTAAATCTTGCCGCGAATCCTACTCCATCCTCGAATCCAGGATCAGAACTACCCGTGAAATAGGTTTCATTTCCACCTCCGGCAGCAATACGTCCAACAGCATTATTACTACTTGAACTGGAATCTACATAGTATAAATTTCCATCTGCATCTACCACTGCCTTAGCCATAGGCCAAAATGGGCCACTCACTTTAGTGAAACTACCGGCAGTATTGACCTTGTTCATCCCCGCATAGGCAGCAACAATATTCACATACAGGTTTCCGGCATTGTCAAATGTCATCAAACCTGGCGCGAAACCAGAAACATAGACCGAATTCTGACCGGAAGGCGTGATTTTCCGGATGTGATTACGGCCAATATCTGACACATAAATATTATCCTGTTTATCGATCGCAATTCCATAAGGCGTATCAAAAGTAATGTTGGCCCCATTGGCCTGTAAGATACTAACCACTCCAGATGGTGTAATCTTTTTCACGACACCATTCATTCTGTCCGCTGCATAGATATTTCCACTGTTATCCACGGCTATTCCGGCCATAAAACCTCCAAAGGTGTCACTATTTGGTCCACCAGCTAAGGTCAGCATTCCTGCTCTTCTGAAATCCTGAGGTGCCAGTGCTTCCTGACCACCAACTACGACTTTTAAATCACCGCTACTCAATCCTACTGGCGCATCCAATACCAAGGTGTTTTCTGTAGCAGTTTTCACTGTTGTCAGCAAGCCATTAAAATATACTTTGTTATTCGAAGCGTTGGTGCTAAAACCAGATCCTTTAATGGTGACGGTTGTCCCCGCTAAGCCATTATCCGGGCTTACAGAAAGTATTCCAAGCGTTTGATCTTTAAATTGCGGCCCGTCCGTGGCCTGATCATTGACTACCACTTTGACCAATCCACTTCCTGTACCACCTGGCAAAACCAATTTAATCTGGCTTTCGCTAACCGATTGCACAGGAACTGAGACGCCATTGATAAATACCTTATTCTCATCCAGAACCGTACTAAACAACGCTCCAGAAATGGTCATTTCCGCACCTTGCGGGCCACTTAATGGCGTTACAATTTGAATCGATGGCGCAGCAACTACTTTAAAGACTGGCCCTGCAGTTTTCTGTCCATTGATATTTACGGAAAGTGGACCAGTGGTTACCCCATCAGGAGCCAGCACCACCAACTTTTCGTTACTGGCTTCCAGTACCGTAGCTGTGATTCCATTAAAATCTACCAGATTACCAACTGCCAATGCTTCAAAGCCGGTACCTGTGATGGTCACCTTTGTATTTTTACCACCGCTTAAAGGTTTGATACTGGCAATAGCCTGATAAGTGAAATTCTGACCTTTAGCCTCTTTACCATTAACCTTCACTACGATTGGCCCAAATCCAGCATCCAATGGCACTTCCGCCACGATCACCTGGTCTGAAACACTGACTACCAATGCAGGTTTTCCATTGATGAAAACTGTAGCCGGACCTGCCGTACTGCTAAAGCCCTCCCCGGTAATCCGAATTTGAGAACCCGCAGGTCCGTTGGCAGGAAATACCGTTTTCACACTTAAATCCTGATAAATATATTGTCCCAGCTCAAAATTTTGAGATCCATATTTTATAGACAATGCCCCGGTACTCCCTCCTTCTGGCATACGCAAAACGATGGTGTTTGAAGTAGCACTGATCACCTCCGCCACTTTACCGGAAATGGTGGCCGAATAATTGGGAAGATCCGTTCCAAAACCTTCGCCAACAATGGAAACCAGTGTTCCTGCATTCCCACTATTAGGGTAATAACTGTCTATTTTAAATGCCAGAACAGGTATTTCCACCTTATCCTTTTTACAAGCGCCAATAAACAGCAGGAAGAACAGCATCATGCCGATACTAAAATTCCATTTATGTTGAATATTCATCTTTTCTATGACTTAATTTCTAAAAAATAAACTAAAAGCTATACCTCAATCCCAGTTGCATCTGCGTTCTCGACCCGAAATAATCGATGCTATAAGGCTGTCCAGGGTTGTTAAAAGTAAAAACAGGATAATTACCTGCGTTTTGCTGTGGCGGAAATAGCGATGGCGTTAAACCGACACTGCTTGTCGAGTTAAATGTATTTGGTGAAAAATACTGCACACCCCAGCTCTTGCTGATCAGGTTGGTGATGTTCATCACATCTACCGTAAAGCTCAACGATTGCGACTTATTTGGAGAGACAAATAACTCATGGGCAAGGTGTAAATCGGCCTGTACATTCCAAGGCGTCCTGCCTTTGTTTCGCTCGGTATACTTCCCTCTTCTGCTACTTAGGTATTCATTTCCATCAATAAATTGATTAAAAGCCGCAGCTTGTTGCCCGGCAGTTTGTGTTGGAATATCTTTAAAATAGCGGATCGCTTCTTCAGGCAAAGGAATATAAGTTAAACTCACTTGCTGTGGCAACCCCTGAATATTACCGTTGACAATACCATAGGTAAATGGACTACCAGATTGCGCACTAAAGAACAGATTGATGCTTGTTTTTCCTGCATTTCTCCAGGCATAACTATAGGAGATCGTCGAAATAATGCGGTGACGAATATCAAAATTACTATAACTTAAAGATGGGTTATTTGGGATTAAAGCCTGATTAAGCTGCCAGTTACTCTCCATAGAATTACGCACCCCGTTGCTTAAATCTTTGGATTGTCCGTAGGTATAAGAAGTGCTCACATTTAATGCTTTTGCAAATGTTTTGTTGATGGTACCAGTTAAGCTATAACGATAACCTTCTTTGGTATTACTCAGCAGGTAAATATTGGAGAAACGCGGATCAACTGTGCCACCATAAACCGGTTGTTGTTTTTCCTTGTCGTAGCCATAATACAGCGGATTATCCTTGGTATTCAACTGCTGAAACAGTACGTCTTTTAAGCTTTTCGTATACATTCCTTCCAGTGTAAAACGCCATTCGTTTTCCGTTTCATAATCGATACCTAAACTTCCCCGCAATACCTGTGGCATCACAAATCCGTTATCTACCAAATCTGCTTGTGTCCGACCGCTGTTTGGATTGTTAACCACTGTTCCGTTTTGCTCAATAAAACCAGCAATTCCATTTGGGTTTGGTCTAATCGGATCGGTACCTGGTAAAAAGGGTTGTTGATCCGCTTTCTGATCAATAGCACCAAAAGTATTCCCGGTATTGTAATAGGCATAAGCCAACCATGCAAAAGGAATCCGCCCGGTAAACATCCCTATACCTCCTCTAAAAATCAACTTCTGATCACCCAGAGCATCGTATCTAAAACCAAGGCGCGGCGATAACTGTACTTTGTTTAAGAATTTATTGTCGATCCGGTTCAGTGGCGTATAGGTATAAGTACTTCCAAAATACGGATCAGCGATAATGTCGCGAACTTTATCACTCAAAACCGGCATGGTCGGTAGATTTACAAAATCTGCACGTAAACCTGGAGTGATGCGTAATTTATCACTGATTCTGATTTCATCCTGCACATATAAACTATACATGTTGACATTGAAATCCGCGGCCGGATTAGCCAATAGATAATCTCTATTGTTATTTAAATAATTATAGCTACCCCTTACCCGATAAGGATTATTATTCGTAAAATCTTCAATACTCTGGTAATCTACACGACCATTCCAGGCATTGACGAAGCCATAAGTGATATGGTACAACTCATTGTGTGTACCTACTAAAACCTTATGACGTCCTTTAGTCCAGTTTAAGTTGGCGGTAAACTCCCAGGTTTGCTGTTTCATATTGAAGATACTGGCTTCGCGGTCTGTCCCTAAGTAAATGGTGGTTCCTGGTGTACGGCCCATAATTTGTACTTGTGGCAAAGTGGGATCGCTTAATGGATCCCGGCTATCGTTAACATGGGTAAAGCCGACCAATAAATTGCCGGATAACGCGTTATTGAACCTACTTTTTAACTCAGCCACCGTACTCGTCTGGTTGTTTTCCTGTTGAAAAGCCATGCTGCTGAAGCGGAAATCCTGCTGATCGCGGTCCATGTGGGTCGCTTTACTGAAAATCGTGTTATTTCTAAGGGTCAGCTGATGCTGATCATTGATGTTCCAATCTAAACGGTTAAAAAACTTTTGAGATTTACTCCAGTTCGTATAAACTCCGGCAGTACCGGCATCAAAAACACTCCCATAGCGGGTTTTTACGGTGTTTGCAATGGATTCTGCATCAGCTACACTAAAAATAGGATCCGTTTCTGCTGAACCTACATTCAACTGTGTGGGATCCTGTCGCCTAGTAATCTCTTCATTGGTAAAGAAAAACAGTTTGTTTTTCAGAATCGGAAAGCCCAGGCGAAAACCAGTTTGGTAATCATAGAAATCGCTGTTCATTTTCCCCAGACCTCCTACACGATCGCGACCCGTAATTGCTGCATTTCTGCCTAGTCCGTATACAGAACCCGTAAAAGTATTGGTACCACTACGGGTTACCGCATTGACCGATCCACCAGTAAAGTTTCCTATTTTAACATCAAAAGGTGCCAGGTAAACCTGCATATCTTCGATCGCATCTAAGGACACCGGATTGGTTCGGGTACTGCTACCATTCATACCTGAGGTACCTGTTTGGCCACCTAAAGAAGGACTAAAACCAATAGCATCGTTATTTACCGCACCATCAATAGTCACGTTATTATACCTGAAGTTAGTGCCCCCAAAGCTGTTATCGCGACTACCTTGCGGCGTTAACCGGGTGATATCAGTAATGCTTCTGTTGATGGTAGGCATGTTCTTCAGCTGCTCAGTACTGATATTCTTCCCTACTCCATAGCTATCAGCTTTTTGGCGGATTGTTTTTTTCGCAGAAACTTCTACGCCTTTTAATTCCTGTGCATTTTCTTCCAGGACAAAGTTGAGCTGCTGACTGCCGCCCAAACGAACTGAAATGTCATTACGTGTTGTATTTTTCATCCCCATCGTAGAAACGGTCACCAAATAAGGTGCGCCAATCCGGAGGTTATTCAGGAAATAACGACCATCCTTATCGGCAGACATCGCGTATCGTGTGCCAGAAGGCGTATGAACCGCCACCACAGTGGCTCCGGGGATCGCTAAGCCCTTGGCATCCTTAACCTGTCCCGTTAAAGACCCACTTGTTTCTTGCGCCAGGCCATAAAACGACACCATCATCAGGGCGCAAAGCATAACGATTGTATATATTTTCTTCATTTTCTAATTTTAATTTGAGTTTAGGAAGCCTGTTATTGGGTAATTCGCAAAACGCCATCAATAATATGTAGTACACCATTCCCGGCAAGGATATCTTGCTTAACCAAATTCAGCTCGTTCGTATTGCCAATTCCCCTTAGGGTGATCCCGGTAAAGCTTCCTTCCGCATTATAGTCCGGCACTAAAGTCATCGTAACCGAATTGCCATCCATCATGGCTTGTCTACTCGTATTCGAAGGGCCAGTACTTAAAATATAATCGTAGATAAACCGGCGGTCTTTCACAATATGGTAATTGACCAGGCGCTTCAATATTTCCGGATCGGTATTGTTGATTTGCTCGATACTATTATACCCCATCGTTTGCATTGCGGTATTGTCGGGTGCAAAAATGGTGTAGGGCCCTGCATCGTTGATGGTCTGTAAAACACCGGAAGTCCTTAGCGCCTGTGTAAACAGCGTCACACTAGATTCTGCGGCGATTGCATCCCCAAGTAAATCATGAAGGTAAGGTGTGAGCACCCGGTTAAGCACTTGGATCAGCCCATTTGAAGCGGGGATATTTTGCGAGATCACTCGGGAACCATTGAGGGTAAGTATCGTATCCTGCCCTTTGATCCAATGTGTCGCATACAGTTTTCCTCCTCGGGAACGCAACTCCTGATTAAATAAAAACGGCAACTTATTCAGTTCATAACGACCATCCAAAGTATGGTAATTGGCAATTCGCGAAATCGTGGTTGGATTTGCCGTCATGACCCCTACTGCCCCAGCATATCCCGCATCAGAAAAAGCCGCATCCGAAGGAGCTAAAGTGGTATAAGGACCCGCTCCCTGTTGTAAGGTTTGATCTAATCCACTACGCTTTAAAGCTGCACTAAAAGCCGACAAGTTGAAATTATCAGCAATCACCAGGTTGATTTTATTGTTATCGTAATCTTTCAACGCTGCTTTATCTTTTTTGCATGACGTAGCCAATACCACCATCAGCATCAAAGAAAACAGGCTGTACTTTTTATATAAATTAATTTGCTGTGTCATGTTTTAGTTTAATTTAAATCCTTTAGGAAAAAGCAGTCGATCCACAACATGGATAGGTCCGTTGAGTGTGTTTATATCCGTCTCTGTCACCACAGCTGCCGGATACTCGGAACCTTTTACCTTCATCTGGATGCTGTTATTTGCTGATGAAAATTCCAAGGGCATTTTATAGGCAAAATTTGAGGGTGGATTTCCACCTACATTAACCATGTAACCGTTCAACCCAGCTTGGAGCACATTGCCATAAAACACCGTCGTATTGGCATAGGCTTTATCACCACCACTCGTCATTGGCTGGAACATCCTTCCCCAGTCGCGGTGAAAGTTGTAAACCGTATCCATGGGATATCCACCTACTCCTGAGAACGAGGAGTCATCAAAATGGATCGTACCTGCACTACGTTCATTAAACCTCATTATATCGGCTACCGTTTGAAATCCAGCTTTCTTAAAAGCCTCATCCGTAGGTGCAAACAGTGTAGATATCGTAATATTTGGACCTATATATCCTGAATAAGTCGGCGCATTGATGCCCCATCCAACGGTATAAAGCTTTCGGTTGCTGATATAAGGTAACACCTCTTCCGGCTCAGGCCTATAACCGAAAAGCGGCTCCATATCATTGATCATGGCCTCTATATAACTTTCATCGGCGAGGCGCTGAGATTCTAAAAACATCGTAAATCTGCCATCCTCAGTTAAAGCTTCTAAAATGGTTTTGCTTGGCTTTTCTATGGCCTTTTCCAAGATATACAGTCCGCCGTTAACCGCTGGAACATAGTTCAGCTTACCTGAGTTCTTGCCATTGATCAGTATTGACTCTCCTTTTATCCCTACATAGTTTTTATAGAAATAGAGATCGTACTGATTTACGCCTGTTCCGGTATTTTCAAAGTAAGGAAGGTAAAGCCCTGGTCGTTGCAACAAGGTCTTCACCACAAAATTGTCGGTTCGCTGTTTCAATTCTGTCTGCGTAACCAGTCCAATCGTGGTATAAAACATCATTAGGCTATCCAATTCTGCTACAGGCATCTGAGCGATTGCGCTGGCGGTTAAACCCGCAGCTTGCATCGCCGCATCATTGGGGGCGAAAACCGTATATACCAATTTGCTGCTCCTGGCTTTCAGGATTGTCTTGATATTACTTTTTTGCCAGGCGTTGTAGTAAAGTTTTGCCGGAGATGCGGCTAGTAATTCTTCTACAGTTTGTGTGGCTTCAGGTTGAAAAGGAACCTGGCTTCCTTCCGGATCAGGCAAAAATTCGCTTTTGGTACAAGCCGCTAAAAGAAATAGACTTGACCATAGCACCGCAGACCTTAAAATTCTCATATTCATCATGATATCTTATTTTTTTAGCGCTTGTTCTGGTGTTACCATTCCATCCATTAAATGATGTACAAGCCCATTGCTACATAAATTGTCATTTTTTGCGACGATGTCGCCAGTTGCTGATTTTATAGGACTATCCGCAGGTCCGTTACCTGGACGCAGGACCAAACCAAAACCGAGCTTAAAACTGGGATATATTTTTCCGCCTCCGAAAGTCATGTAATAGCCACTGTTCTTTAGAAAATAATTAAAGGAGCTATTCGAATTGATCCTGGCGAATACCTGAGTATCGGACACAAAGAAGTGTCTGTCGTATAAGAGGTAAACCCCAAAAAGGACATCTCCCTGGTATTTACTGGCATCCATTTCATTTAAAGAAGCCGAAGTGATCCCTACATTTTTAAGGGCTTCGTTATTGGGCGCAAAAATGGTAAACTCCGATTTTCCAGCCAGCTGATCCCATAAGTTAAACTTCTTCAAACCGCTTACAAACACACTGTATTCCGGCTGTCCGGCCAGCCAGCTTTGTACCGTTTTATTGAAATTAGGTTTCATTACATTGTCCAATACCTGCAGGCTGCCATTGGCCAGCACCACATCTTGTCGGATCACCTCAGATCCGGAAAAATACAGTTCATTTTCAGCGCCTCCATTTGGGTTGGTAGATGCCCTGGAAACATATAATTCCGCATCGGATAAAGTAGCATAACGTACATCGATCCCGTTATTAGGAATGTCACTTACCATTAATCTACGTGGTAATACATGGTATCCGATTACCTTTTTCAGGCTATCCTGGTTCATTTTATCAAAATCTGAAGGGTTATAAACCCCCATCCTATTGAATGCCTCATCGGTAGGTGCCAATATGGTAAAGGGGCCTGTTCCATTGAGCTGATCTACATAGCCCACCTTTTTGATGGCTGCATAAAACAAGCGCATTTCATAATTATTCTTCACAAAATCAGCTGCCGGACGGATGTTCTCGTTAGGTACAGCAATCGTTAAATCCTCATGCTTACAGGCAACCAGACCTAAGATTTGCATTCCTATGGCCAGTATCATCAGCGTTTTACTCCTATATCTTATTTTTTCCATGAAAATCATATTCTTAATAAATTGGCGGTGCATATTTCCTTTGAATGGTGGTTAAATAAACCTTACCATTTACAACCTCAATGGTGTTTACGGTAGCGAATGTGGCTGGATTGTTTTTACCAGAGTGGATATTGACCAATACATTAGGCAGTATCGCTGCGTTATCATTGCTCGCCATCCTGATTTTACCGTTTTGCAGGCAATTCACAGAAACCCAGTTACCTCCATTATCAGTAGAGCCACCAAAGTATGGATTGGTTGTAATATCCATCCCCGGTACAAAAAAGTCGAAGCGCTGCCAGATGTTTGTGGTGATGCCATTGGATGATTTACTGGCCCAGATCGGGAAGCTGGAATAGGGATTAACCGCCGGGCTTTCGGTATTTAGCTTCACATTGGCGAAGTATTTCCCTTTAAAACCAGGTATTGTAGGCCCTTGCTTACTCAATAGATTCTGATCTTCAAAAAGGGAAAGATAAATGTTCATATCATCTTTCATTCCCCCCTGAAAACTTGCCAGCAAGAAATTGTCTTCCTTAAGCGACTTGTCGGCTTCCCAATAACCTTTTGCGCTCATATTATAGAAATTCACATAGGTTAATGAGTCAGACAATGGTAGTTTATGGAAGATCTCCTGACGCAGTAAAACACCTGTTTTTTTGGTCACAAAATCTTTCTGCAGCAGATGCAAGGTATAGACCTCCTTATTGGTTAAATTGATGGTGGTATCGATGAGGATATCCTTTTTAAGCTGGCTTTCCAATTGAAAGAAGGGTACGGTATTTTTAGGGCGGTATGCGAACATGATCCGTACTTTCCCCGATGGCACCTGTGCCCAGCTGCTCAAATCAAAACCATTCAGGATCGAACCTACCAATACATTTTCTTTTCCAGGATACTCCGGGTTATTTACGGAAGTACTGTTTCCGATATGCGATGGATATGGCGGAGCATAGGCGTCCCGCTGATCTAGAAAATCACCGACAATTTCTGCACTTACCGGCATGCCGCTGGCATCTACAACCGGGTTAATGAACATACAGAAAAACGGCACTTTATTGTCCTTGCTACCCAGGGTTTGGACATAGTTAAGGTTGTTGAATACGCGCAGGTAAGCGGGCTCTTTAATTTTACTGTACTCTACCTTTACACAACCAGAAGTCAGCAGTAGAAAGTTACAAGCTACAAGCCAGACAAATGAGGTATTCATTTGAAATAATCTATTCTTTTTCATTATTTGTTATGTTTGATCATGATCATTTTTGCTTTCATGTTGGCTGCAGTTCCCGTACCCGATTGCCCAATTAAGCTAACCGTGTAAATTCCCGGCTCATGTACGGGTAAAGCTCTCCCCGGGCGTAGATACAGGTCCTTATTGGCGATAAAATCACTGCTTTTGAGCACCGCTATATCGCTTGCCCAAACGCCAGGAACGACATTAGGTTTAGAACGGTAAGCCATCACTTCGTAGGAGCTTTCCTCATAATTACTGCGCACATACGGACGTTCAAACAATGGCATTCCCGGTTGAAGGTTGACACCGGCATTGGGGTTATCATCGCCACTGGCAATAGACTGACCATTATCCAGCGTAAACGTGAGGTATGGGTTGCCGGTGGACAGGTTCAAAAACCTTTTAAAGAAGAAATAGCGGTATTGATTTCTGGCATAGGTCGCATCTTCTTGTGCCGGGCCACCGGTATAAGTTGCCCCGCTCAAATCGTTGGCTACCAGGATTAATTTCGCCGCACCTGCAGCATCCGGGTATAACCAGGCGGTATAATTTTGTGCAGGGCGAAGTACTTGTGATCCGCTGGCAATGACCTTTCCAGAACCATCCAGAGCTTCCACAGTATGTGTGCCCTGAATAAAATTACTATAGGCACCGGATGCGCCAAACCCAAGATCTGTTGCAATGGTTTTGCCATCTACTTTAAAACTTACAGCTCCTGTATTCCAGGCGTTCGCAGCTTGAACCCTGAAATAGGTATTGTTCACCGCAGCGGTATTGTCATTGAGGATCTGAAAGGAATTCTGATAGGTATCAGCAGTCTCCGAATTCTCGTTAATCAGGTAGTTAAAACGCTGTGGTGCGATTAGAATCGTATAGATACCACCGGGTTGATAGGTTTGAATTGGCGCATAAGTTAAAGCGGTAGAATTCATGATATCCTTTGGAATTGTAGAGGTTGGCGGATCCAGCAAAGTATATTGATTCAATTCCGTACCAAGTGCCGGCATTTGTCGGCCATCCTGCATGAGCACCTTAAACTGATAAGTACCATAAGGAACCTCTATATATTCAGAAGTTTGTTTGCTGGAGCTGATGTTATTGGTTTGGGAATTCACCAAAGTACCATCGGCATAAGCCAAGGAGACACTACCTGTTAAATCTTCCTGGCTACCACTGCTATTGAAGGCAGGATTTTTAATTTTTCCGGAAAGATTTACGATTCTTATTTTAAAATGGTCGGGTTTTGATGGTGCCGAGACACCACGTTTTACGGCAACAACATCTGGCTGTCCTTCCATCCCAAAAGTTGGCATCAGGAAGTAATCCGTCGGATTGTTGTCATCATTTTTGATCTCAATATTGATGTCATTGCCTAATGTAGACTGATAAGACCTGGTCATGAAATCCAGCTTTACAATTTCCTGTGCATTGAAAAGGTTTTGTGGAATATACCAGGTTTTAGTCAGGTATCCATTTATAGGAAAATAAGCTGTTCCTGGTAATTTAATCGGAGTTCCAGCAGTTGGTGTTGGCGTTATAAAACTGGTCAGACTATCGCCATTCGCGATGACCTGATTAAAAAGCGCTAGATTGATCACCCTGGCGGTCGAATTGGCACGGTTCTCCGTTAAAACGCGGTTGTCTGCTTCAAAATTAACCTTATCCTTTTTACATGCCTGGAAGATGAGCATGGCAGTCAGGCAAAACAAGGGGAGAAATTTATATTTTATCTGATTCATTATTTGAGAAAATTATAGGTGAAGCCCAGCATAATTTCAGCACCACGGTTAAAGCTTCTGTTGATGTATTCATTGCCGTACCATTTACCACCGGTTTGAGGATTTGCATAAACGGTTTTGATATCCGGATTCAGGATGTTTTTGGCATAGCCTTTAAACTTGACATTTTTGGTAATCCGCTGACTGAATACAAAATCCAACACCGGAACTGGTTGCGTGTACAAGTCAGGTTCTCCGGTAAGGTTAATTTGTACCAATCGCTCTCCTACCATGTTAAAAGTTAGGGTTAAATCTGTCCCTGATTTTGGGTTTTCATAATTCAACCAGGCGTTGATCGAGTAAGGTGCTTGCTCAAAAAGCGGAGAATTTTTAGGTGTATACCGATCTAATGAGCGAATCGCTTCATAACGTTCTGGTGTTTTCTTGATGTCACTTTGTGCGAGCAACAAATTAGAACCGAGGTAGAAATTCTTCAACGGATCGAATAAAGAACCTAAACTTTTCACCAGTTCTAATTCCAATCCCCAGACTCTACCAATATTCGGATCATTCTGAAACTGGATGGTAGGAAACTCAGGATAGGTGGCTGCCAGACCTGCAGTTTGCAGGCTGAATACCTTTACAAGTTGGTTTTCTATGCGTTTACCGAATGCAGAGATCGCGATCACCTCTCCTTTGTCCGGGAACCATTCCCACCTGAAATCCAGGTTTTGTGTAGATTGGTTTTTCAGGTTCGGATTGCCGACTACCAATCCCATCTGGAAGGCATCGAATTCAAAAACATTGGTAATTTCTCTTAATTCTGGTCTGGCTAAAGTGGTATTGAAAGCCGTACGGAAATTCATGTTATCATTTAAAGTGTAGGTGGCATTAACAGAATAAAAAGGTTTGTATCCTGTTTTATATACTGAATTCGGATTGATCGGATTTAGCGGAATCCGGCCACCATTTACACCCCCTGCAGTTAAAGAAGGATCTAAAAACACACCTGCAGTATCTACTTTAGACCCGATATTGGTCATTTCGAAACGTAGCCCACCAGCGATACGGAGCTTTTCTGTGATTTTCAAATCCAGCATTCCGTAGAAGGCATTCGTTTCAAAATAGCCGGTATAGTTATTTGGTGATTTCTGGGTGTTGTATAGAAAACCACCTACAGGCAACATCCCTTCGCCTTGATTGGCAGCAGGCAATTGCACACCAATCACCTGATTGCTGACCAGTCGGTTCAGATTGCCTTCTACACCATACAGTGGTACCGCTTTATAAGTGGTGAAGTTTGATCCGGGTAGGAACAACTGATTTTCGGCAAAAGTCCGGTCTCTGAACAGGTAATTTATGCCCGTTTTGAATTGCTGGATTTGTCCGAATAGTTTAAAAGGAATATTCAGGTCGGCTTTATAGTTGTAATTTTTCTCATCCAGGTTACGCCATCTACGTCCGTTTGGTTCCGCTTGCATGATGCCATAAGGACCAAATCCATTCACATAACCTGAAGTTAAGGCATAGAGATGTTTAGTATAGGTAAGGTCGCCAGCAGTATTTCCAGCGCCAATACCTGGCTTGTTATACCAGCCACCGCCCCTTGGCATATAATCTACCAAACTCGCAAAGCGGAAATCGGGATCATTTTGTTTGGATCTGGAACTGGCTACATTATAACTTAAACGCGGCGACAATTCCGTATCAAAAAATTTATGCTCGCCTTGTAAATTGAAAGTATTCAGGTTACGGAAGGTTTGTTTCAAGGAATAAGTAGTGGTATTTACTTCTCCTGGCAAGCCGGTATATTCATAACGACCGTAGAGGTTTGTGGCCTTACTTTCGCCTCCCCAGCTGCCTAGATATTGCATACTGATCTCATTACGGCTGTTGAAACGGTAAGTTAAACCCGCTAAAGTCCCGTAGTTGAGTGTTTCTATACCTGTATTTTCTTTATAGGTCTGGTATTTACCCATATACAGACTATTTGGGGTAATGTAGTTTGGAATATTCCTTGGACTGTAGATGTCCGGGTTACCGGTCACCACACCTTGATAAATGCTGTATTGAGTAAGATCGCCGCCGCTGATATCGGTGATGCGGCGATAGTAGTTCCCCCCTAAGATTACGCCCAGTTTATGTTTTTTAAACAGGTCGTAGCTATTTCCATAAGTTGCGGAATACAACTGATTTAAAGGTGCCTTTTTATATTGGGTGGTCAAGACCGGATCAAAAGACTGCATGATTTTATTGACCCGATTTACTTCCTGATAGGCTGTCGGACTGTAATTGCTATTCGCGATCATGTTTTGTATGGAACCTAATCCATCGGGATATTGCTTGGCCAGATTCTTAAAATCCGCGCTTAGATTCTTGTTGTTGATTTTACTTCCAAAAGTCCCCATATCACTGTTCCAGAAACTATTGTATTGACCACCTAAACCAACATTGGAATTAAAACCACTTTGCGCCATGATTTCAAAAGTCTCTTTCTCCGGTACGGATTTGGTTTTTAACTCCACGATACCAGCTGCGGCATCAGCAGGCTTATCTGGTGTTACGGTTTTATAAATGGTGATGTTATCCAGTAAGGATGCGGGTACCAAATCCAATGGGATGGTACTCCGATCCGGATCTGAAGAGGCTAAGCGAACACCGTTCAGCTGCCCGATGACACTCCTGTCTCCCAATCCGCGGATGGCTACATATTTATCATCGGTTACAGTTACCCCAGAAACCCGCTGTAAAGCTTGTGTGGTCGTGATGCTTCCTGTACGTTCAATCAATTGAGAGGAAATCGCATCTTGAATGGTGGAAGATTTTCTCCTTTCATCTAATACGGCCACTTCTGTATTTGTTTTCCTTCTGGCTTGTACCGTGACCTCGTTCAAGGCTTTACTGGATGCCGTCATGGCTACACTCAGGTTCATGCTATTTTTATCAACTTTAACCGTTTTAGTATTATAGCCCATATAGCTGAATACCAAAAGGCCCTCCGCTTCATTGAGCATGATGCTGAAATTACCGTTCATATCGGTTGTAGTCCCTCCAGCCTGTCCTTTTAGCTGAATGGATACACCGGGTAAACTTTCTTTATTTGCCGCATCAATTACCTGCCCCGTCATGCGTTGCCGAACCGGGATAGCTTCTATGACCAGATATTTGGCTACCACTTTATATCTTAAACCCGTATTGGAAAGCACCTTATTGATGGCTTCAGCAACGGTAATGGCAGTTGCGTTTAGGTTTACCTTTTTATCACTGAGGTCTAATACTTTCTGTGGAAGCAGAAACTTAACACCTGTTCTGGCTTCGATGTGAAGCAGACTTTCTTTAACCCCCATCGCTGTTAATTTCAGATCCAGCTTTTGACTAAGATCCTGACCGGTGACGGTGCTGGCGTACAGCATTCCAACCATGGTCAGTTTGGTAAATAACAGGACAAATGAACATCTCATCAGCAAATAAATTATTCTTAAAAATCTGGAACCACCGGGTTCCTCCAAAAGTGAAGGATTAGCTATTGATCCTTTTTGCATATATTTGAATGTTATACGTGTTAAAATGCCCTTTGGGCAACAATATGTTAATGAGCCGGTTTCCGGCTGTTCTTTCCCCGTGTCTAGGTGTCTTCGAAAACAATGCAGACACGATGGAATTCTTAAGCGTTCCCTTTAGCCCTGCAAGGCCATTGGGAACGTTTTTTTTCTGAGTAATTAATCGATCATAACCGCCTTTCCTTATTTTATGGTGATGTTTTTGCCTTTTATATTGTATTGGAATTGTGCCCCGGCACTTAAAGCACGAAGGGTTTGATTCAATGGGATATTGTCCTGAAGCGTCACCGTGACTACCTCCTTCGCCTTTTCTTCGTTTTTAAACCTGAACTGAACATCATATGCCCGTTCTAGCTGTGCGGCGATTTCCCCAATCGTTTGATCTTTGAACACCAGGGTTGAATTTTTCCAGCCCTCGATTTCTTTAATCGCGACCTGGCCGGTGAGTGTACTGGCATCTGATGTTTTTAGCGTGACCTGTTGTCCGGGGCTTAGGATAGCCAGTTGCTCTTTGGGATATCCCGGTTTGATGCGATCCACTCTGACTTTACCGGTTGCTACCTGTACTTTAAATGGCCTGCCTTTAATGGCATTCACTTTAAAGGAAGTTCCCAATACTTGTGTACGAATATTTTCTGTCTGTATCAGGAAAGGCTGATTTGGATTAGTTGCAACCTCAAAAAATGCTTCTCCTTCCAGGGAGATGTTTCTTTGGGCGCCAGTAAACTGTTCCGGGTATTTTAAGGTACTTGCCGCACCCATATAAACTACCGTACCATCAGTCAGGGTTATTTTTGCGCGTTGTCCTCTTACTGTGCTAAATTCTTTCATCGATATTTTAGCGGTAAGCGTTGCCGGCTGAACCTGCTTTCCCCTATAATTATTGAAAGTATAAATGCCTATCCCCAAAATGATGGTGCTAAGTATAGCCGCATATTTAAAAAGATCGTTTCTTTTGAAAAATCCTGGTATTATTTTAGGCTGTGTAGTCTGAACGAGGCTCGGTTTTATTTCCTCCGGCTGTACCGCATTGGCTTTACGTTGTTCAAACTTAGACTGCCAATTGCGGAGTTGCTCGTCCAGCTCGACAGGTTGGTTTGTTTCACGTTCCCATTCTGCAGCTGATTCCTCCGCCATCAGCTCATTCAAAATCTCCCAGGTACCTGGCCTCAATAAATAACTGCGAACCAGTTGCAGTTCCGAGGGGGTACAAGTATTGTTTAAATATTTTTTTAGTAGTGCTTTATCTGTGGCTTGCTGCATATGCGATATCCTTCAATAGGAATAGCGCAAAAAAACACGGGTAGGGTGAACGCGTTTGAAAAAATAATTGAATTAATTTATAAACCAGCAAAAGACTGCAATCGTAGCGGTTACATCGAGGTACTCATGTAAACTTTTACGCAGGTGGTTTAAAGAGAAAGCCATGTGACTTTTAACGGTGTTGGCGGATAAATTAAGCTGATTTGCGATTTGTGGATAGGTCATCTCCTCTTCCCTACTCATTTGATATACTTTTCGTCGCTGTGGACTCAGTTCATTCAACATTTCCTGAAAGCAGGCCTCAATTTCAGCATAGCTTTGGTTGTGATCGGCATGTCTGGAATCGGGCATGGTTTCCTCATGGTACAATTCCAATGGTTGGGTGGCTAAAGTCTTTTTCCGGAAGAAGCTGATCACGCTGTTGCGGATCGCCCGAAACAAATAGGCTTTAAGGTTTCCGTCCGGACAGAAATCTATGGCTCTTTTTTCCCAGACCCACATCATCAGGTCCATCACCAATTCTTCGGCAACTTCGGTATCGCGTACATATTTCAGCGACAGGGAATAGAGCGGTTTAAAGTAACGTTGAAAAATAAGGTCAAAAGCTTTATCGGTACCATTCCGACAATTTGTCAATAGCTCCTGGTCTGATAATTCACTTAATTCCTTCATAGTCTGCCTGAATTTAACAGTGGTAAACCTAGCAGGAAGAAATAAGCTTATAGTTAATGTGGGGTTATGTGATTGTTAAGGGGGAGAATAAATTCTCCCCCGATTAGATTAATTATCTTCCAAATACTTCAGGGCATAATCGGTCCAATCTGTAACTGTTTCATCCAGATAGGTATCCGGCTGAACACCAATATTGTCAATAGGATATTTTGGGAGTCTTAGGGAACGGTAAGTTGGTAATAAGAGTTGATAGTTTGGACATCCGAATTTAAAAAACCGCGCAGATGCATAGTCCAGCACCCCGAAAGACGGGGTACCCAATATTTTCACTTTCTTACTTTGTTTTCCGATTAACAGGAGATTTTCTGCGGCACTTCCGACTCGTTCATTGGAGAGGATTACAATTTGTTTCGGGCTATGTGCCGCTAATTGTATGGTATCTATCTCGACCGATTTCCCGGAGGTATTCACAAACTTCCCAAGGTTCTCTTTAAACAGTTTAACATTTCTATTGATCCTTTCTATTTCAGGTTTATTTTTCTCTACATCTTGGAGGCCATTTTTGTAGGTTTCCAATCCATCTATTAAGGTTTGGGTAGCCAGATATTCTACACCCATGCTTCTCACAGGATTAGTTAATATGAAAGGCAAGAGCTTAGCATAGGCATCGTCAGTACCACCTCCATTACCCCGTAAATCGATGATGAGGTACTCCGTTTGTCCAAGCAGCTCTTTATTTTTTTCTATCAGTTGTTCAATGCGGTTTACATATCCGTAACTGAAATTTGAAAGTCTGATTAACGTCGTTTTAGGACTGAGCTTCTTGACATAAAACCCTTCAATTTCATCTATTTTCTCTGCAATCTGGCTGGCATTCAAAACTGGATGGGCTTGCTGGCGGACAAATACAGATTTGAGCTCATTAAAAAAGAGGATGCCACCTTCATGGAAACTATACGTTCCTTGTTGCAGGCTTTTGTCTAGCATCAAGTATTCAAAATGATTTTTTCCAGCCAGCTTAAACTTGATATCTTTTGGTTTCCAAACCTTCGAATCCGCCTGCATGATAAATCCTGTATATTCGTTGGAGGCAGTCTTGATGATTCCAATAGTATAGCCTTCTGTTTTCCAGACTCCTTCTAATTGATCCTGCGTTTTACTGATTCTCTTTTCGAAATCTTTAATATTGATCTCCAAGGCCTTTTTACTAAATCCTGGTCCTTGTCCTAATGCTTTTTTTTGTGCCGGGAGAATCCAGATATGACTATCCTTGAAAAACTTAGTGTACCGCTCCAAAACGTTCAGGCAAAGGGAATCACTGAGGCTTTTAGACTCCAACAGCAAACTTCTTTTTAAGCTATGATAAAGGAGCGTATCTTTTGTTTTCTCTGCAAATCCGGGGTACTCCGTTTCTATTTTACCGATCAATTTAGTCAGGCTCTCTTCACAATTACATTGGTCTTGTGCAAAAGATGCCTTCGCACTGATCATCATCATTAACAATACAAGCAGTTTCATTTTCATAATTTCTTTGAATTACAAATTAAGCCCAACAGAATGGCTTAAAATTGTAAAAAACGTGCAGGTACTTTTAATAATTCGTTGTTTTCTGCATTTAGTCTTACTATTTTATTACAGCAGGTAAGATGTACTCCTGCATGATTTTATCTACCTGAGGGTGCGCGTAAGGCGTGCCATAAGCTGTAGCGGTGATTACCACCACCAAAGGTTGGTCTTTAAAAACAAAGATCTTATTTCCTCCATTACCTGAGCAATAAAAAGTCTCATATTCCTTGCCTTTAACCTGGTACTTTTTATTCCAAAATAAGTAACTATAAAATTCTTCTGGTCTTCCAGGGATTTCGATTTGCTTGGTCAACGTCTTATCAACCCAGGTTTTAGAAAGTACTTGTTTCCCATTCCAAAGGCCATCATTTTTATACAGCTGACCATATTTGGCAAAATCAAGTGCATTCATACGAATTCCACCGGCAGTGTTGGCCACCTTTTGAGGCGTATACTGCCACTCGTAGCGGCTAATATTTAAAGGTTTGAAAAGCTTAGCATCGGCATAGCTTTCCAGGCTTACCGGAACCAACTTATCCAATAAACTACCCATTAACATCGCGCCACAGGTAAAATAATGCCATTGTCCTTTGTACTTCAAGGTATCCATAGGAAGATCAAGCGTGAATTTCAGCCAATCTGCAGTTGGGTACATATTTTCTTCATTACCAGGAGAATCTCCGTCATCATCATTTCCATCAAAATCCGAACTCATGGTTAATAGTTCTTTAAGCGTTGTATTTGCTTTTTTAGCAGAATAATGCTCATAAGATTTAAGGTCATAAAACTCACCCAGGCTTTGGTTTTCAGATTTAAGAAATCCATCATTTATGGCGATTCCAGTCATAGTGGAAGCAAAGGATTTACCAACGGAGCGGACATCATGAAGACTATCACGAGTTGCTTTATTAAAGTACTCTTCTATGAGTATTTTTCCATTCTTAATCACCACCACGCTGGTGATGTGTCTGAATGCATCGGCTTCAATATTGGCTTTTAAAGTCTTGATTTTATCCCGATCGAAAGACTCATTGGATACTTTTAAGCCAGCATAAGGTTTTACCGGGCTCAGACTTACTTTATTCAAATCTACGACGATCTTCTTATTTACGGTTAAATTTAAGCTTCCGGCAGCGATTACATTTCCGATGGTTAAAGTCCCGGAATTAATATAGGGTCTAAGCTCGATTTTCAAGGTATGGTTGCCTTCAGTTAGCGCTTTATCTCCCCCATTGTACATAAACCGGTTCCAGGCAGACTGACTCCAGTATTGGCCTTCATGTGCATTATCTATTAATGGTTTGCTCCAAACAGTCAGGGTATTTTGCTGCTCGGGACTAGGTGCCCCAGGCATGAGGTTTGTTTGGTAAATCAGTTTGTGATCTACATAGTAAGAAAATTGATAGTTACCCGACTTTACCAGCGCTTCCGAATCCAATTTGGGGGCAAGCTGTTGCAAATAACCCGTCATCGTGTTGCCTAAAAACACGGTCAGGAACAGGTCGCTTTTGTTGGTCATCCGGTACTGCTGCAAGGGCTTAGCCTCTGCCAGTTGACTTACCTTAACAGGTTTATCTGTAAAGACAATTTTTCCAATGTTTGATTTGTGGACAGGATCAGTGATTACAGGGGATTTTTTATCCATTGCAACTTGCGCATTTACTGCGCAGCAAAAGAACAACATGGCGCAGGTCATTAAAGCCGTTGGTCGTAAAGGGAATAGGTTCATCGTTTTTTCTTTCAAAAGTAGTTAGGATCTGGTTTCAAAAATAGAATGGGATTAACATGTTGATGTTAAAATAAAAGCTTCCTATAGGCCAGTGGTGTGATTTTATGTAATGATTTAAAGGATCGAATGAAATGGCTCTGATCAGCAAAACCACAATCTAAAGCAATAGAGGTTAGCGAGGTACTTCCCTTGGCAATCATGGCAAGCGATCGCTGAACCCTGATGGTTCGAATGTACATGCCAATATTACAACCGAAGTATTTCTGGAAATCCCGGGATAGATGTACTGGATGGATATCCAGCTGTTTCGACAGTTTATGCAGGGACCATTCATAAGATAAATCGTCATGAAGCACCGACCGTATCTTTGGTACCCAGTCTGGGATTTTTCTAGATAGCTGATCTTCATTTTTACCTGCCTTACTGAATAGCTCTATAAGTAAGGAATCTATAGCTAAGGAACCATTGTTTTGTTTGCTTTCTTTGAAGATATTATACATCAAAGCCTTTAGTTGTGGATTGTAAAGGTTGGTGCTGCCTTGTAAATTACCAATCTCCAGCTCAAAATCGAGAAACCATTCTGGTTTAAGTTCAACATGAAAGCCTCTGGTAAATCCTTTAGGTTTAATATTGTAATGGGGCTCTTGCCAATGATGAAATAATAAGGTTCCAGCCGGACAATGGTAGATTTCTTTTTTATTCCCTTCGACTACCATACCATCAATGAGGAACGTAAAATAAGCATTCTCATGATAATGCCAGTCCACCTTTTCCTGAGTATATTCTGTGTCAGTCAGTGTAAGACTCCCTAGGGTTTGGATTTCATTTGTATGCCCATAAAATTGGCCGGTCTTCAGGATTTTCATTGACTAAATGTATCCAAAATAATCTAATAATTAAGCGAATAATCGACAATACGATCTTACCTTCTTCAGAAAGAATGGGATATGGAAAGGAGTATTATAGATTTTATAGATTCAGATTTCAGGTTAATGAATTAGCTTCGACAACTCTGTTGGAAAGGTCTCCCCCCTTAGATTTTTTGCGATGATCTTCCCATCTGGATCGATCAAAAAATTACAGGGAATGGAACGAACCTTATAACGCTTCGCGATTTGATTTTTCCAACCTTTTAGATCAGAAATATGTTTCCAGCTGCCAAGCCCATCTTTTTTAATGGCCGCTATCCAAGGTTCCCGCTTGTCATCTAATGAAACACTTATTACTTCAAGGTTTTTGTGACTGTTCTTTTTTATTGCATCAACCAGATTAGGGTTTTCTTTTCTACAAGGTCCACACCAGGAAGCCCAAAAGTCTATCAGTACATACTTACCTCTAAATTGCGAAAGAGAGATTTCGGCCCCCGCAGTATCCAATTGACTAAAATCCGGGGCGGTTTTACCTACATACAACGCTATAATGGATTTTAGTTCCTTTCCATAGGAATTTGCTTTTAGGGAATCAGGGATTAGATTATATAACCTTAAAGCTTCCTCATCTGAAATATATTTAAGCAATGATTCCTTTAAAAGGAAAGTATTCAATGGGGAATTAAGATGACCCTCGATCCAGGAGGTCAGGGATTTATGGATCTGCTCTGGGGTAAATTTACGTGTGTTATATATTGGTACAATTGAATCGTGATATTCTTTATCAATATCATTACCAGTTAAATGGTATTTTTTTAATAGTGTATCCAGGAAAACAATCTCTGTTTTCTTTGGCAATAATAGAAACCTTGCAAAACGGTTTTTAACACTATCATCTTTAATTACGATAAGATACAGTTCCAATTCCTTTACAGGAATAGAAAATGAAAATTTCCCTTCCTTAACTATACTCTCCACATAATTTTTTGGATTTGGCAAATCTGAGCCATAAGTATACATCGGATTAATGCACAATACCCTACCATTGAAAACCTTATCGATACTTCCGTTAATCGTTAGTGTATCTTGTGCTTTTGCCATCAAAGACAATGCAACCAGTGCAAAAATCAAACATTCTTTAAGAAAGAAACGCATATCGAATAAGTTAAATGGACAAGGTGATAATTAGGATTTGTTAATTAATCAGCTTAGATAATTCTGTGAGAAAATTTTTCCCCCTTAGATTTTTTGCAATGATTTTCCCATCCGGATCTATCAGGAAATTGCGGGGAATTGGGCTAATCCTATAAATCTTAGACAATTCATTTTCACGACCTTTTAAATCAGAAACATGCTTCCACATCCCTATCCCATCTTTTTTAATTGCCGCTAACCAAGGCTCCCGCTTGTCATCAAAGGAAACACTAATGATTTCAATTTTTTTGTTGCCATATTTTTTCATCGCTTCTACCAAATGGGGGTTCTCCGCTCTGCAGGGGGTACACCAGGAAGCCCAAAAATCAATTAACACATATTTCCCTCTGAACTGAGAAAGTGAAACTTTATTCCCGGCAGTATCTACTTGAGTAAAATCAGGTGCAGTTTTTCCTACGTACAGATTATCCATTATGAATTTTAATTCCTTTCCATAAGAATTTGTGGTCAGCGAATCAGGGATTAAATTATATAACCTCAAAATCTCCTTATCGGAAACTTCCTCGACCAGACCATATAAAACATAAGTATTCAGAGGCGAATTGGGGTGTGCCTCAAGCCAAGAAGTGACAAGCTTATTGATCTCATAAGGCGCATACTTTTTTCCATCCTTTAAAGGTACAATTGAATCCCAATATTCTTTATGAATATCATTACCCTTCACCTGATATGTTGATAGGGTATCTTGGAAGATGATCTCCGTTTTTTTTGGCAATAAAAGGAAGGTGTTACCAACATTAGGACCTCTATCTCCTTTAAACTTGATCTTATAACGCTCCAACGTCTTTACAGGGACAGAAAATGAGAATTTCCCTTCCTTAATGACACTTTCCTCGCTAAACTCGGGTGAGTCTGATCGGTAAGGATAAATCGGCTCAAGACAAAGCGTCCTACCGTCAAAAACTTTATCAATACTCCCGTTAATGGTTAGTGTATCTTGTGCTTTTGCCATAAAAGACAATGCAACCAGTGTGAAAATTAAACCTCTTTTAATAAACAATAGCATATCACGAATGTTAAATAAACGAACGTTACATCAAATTAAAGTAAATGAATTACCCTAATATAGCAGATATTTAATTTAAAATACACCATGTTATTTTTTATTTTTCTAAAATATAAACTGGCTTTCGCTGAGTAGATCTTGAAAACTACCCACCGAAAGCCAGTTTATACGGAATCACCCAAATTTTAATAACTAGGCATTTAAACCCCCATCAATCGTAATGGCGGTACCTGTAATGTACTTTCCTTCTGTACTCGCCAGAAAAGCAACCAGGCCTGCAACATCGTCGCCTGTTCCATATTCGGAAAGTGCCATCCTGCTCCTCAAAAAATCCGCTAAATCCGAATCTGAGGGATTCATATCGGTATTAATCGGACCTGGCTGTACCAGATTTACGGTGATCCCTTTAGCGCCCAGATCTCTGGCTAAACCACGGGTAAAACCTGCAAGCGCAGCTTTACTCATGGTGTACAATGTGGTTTGTGGACTAACGGAATTTTCTGCCATATTACTTCCAATCGTAATCACTCTCCCATGGTTTGACATATGTGGTACTACAGCAAGTGATGCTACGTAAACTGCACGGACATTAATGGCCATAATCTCTTCGTAATCCTCCAGGGTATGTGATTTGAATTCCTTGCCAATATAGATTCCGGCATTGTTCACCAGGATGTCAATCGGCCCTAATTCAGCAATGGTTTGCTGAATGGCAGCGGTTAAAGCTTTTGGATCGATACTGTCTGCCTGGACCGCCTGTGCTTGTCCGCCATTGACATTAATTTCAGCGGCCACAGCTTCGGCTTTCGCTTTGGATTTCGAATAAGTGAATACGACATGCGCACCTTCTGCAGCTAATCTTTTGCTGATGGCTGCTCCCATTCCACGGCTTCCACCTGTGACAAATGCAATCTTATTTTCTAAACGTTTCATGATGTTTTTTTTATTGTTTTCTGCTCAAAAGTAGACAGTTATCATTATTTTCGTGGGTAAACACTAAATTGTCAGGTACTAACAAAAAGGTAAGAAATGAGAAAGGAATCATCTACGAATGCTTTTAATGAAAAGCAGATCAACGACAGTTGCGGTATGGCTTATTCGTTATCCGTATTGGGAGGTAGGTGGAAGCCTGCGATACTCTGTAGGCTAATGCACCAAACGATGCGTTATAGTGATTTAAAAAACTCCATAGACCAAATTTCTGAAAGGATGCTGGTTTCCCAATTGCGGGAGCTGGAAGCCGATCTGGTTGTAAAGAGAACGGTATACCCTGTGGTACCACCAAGAGTGGAATACGAACTTACCGAGCTTGGTTTAAGTATGAGGCCCATGCTGAAGGCGATGTCTGACTGGGGCAATATGCACCGCAGCAAGGTGAATCCGGAAGCCGATGTTGTGGTGTCTGAATTTTAATTATTGAACCGCTAAACGATCATGACCTTAGGTATGAAACATTTCCTCCGCTGCGCAATACTCTCTTTTCCAATCTTTGGTTTTGCCCAACAGCCGTTCTCGATTAAAGCAGAAGGCCAAGGATTCAAAGATGGGGACAAGATTTTCCTGCAGTACAAATCTCCTCAGGGCGTCATTACTGATTCGGTAGTCGTTCGCAATCACAAATTCCAATTTAAGGGAAAGGTTGAAACTCCGGTTAGGGCCAGTCTTTACCGCAATCAAAATCCAAAATATGCCCTGCTCGTTTTCGATTATAAGAATGTCTATTTAGAAAAAGGAGAAATCACATTAGCCTCCCCTGATACGCTCCTAAACGCAGTGGTATTTGGTACAAAATCAAATGATGACAATTCAGAACTTAGCGCCATCTTAGCCCCTTTTACCTCAAAAAGAAGGATGTTGAAGGATCCAGATGAGCTTACTGAAGCAGAGTTGAA
Source organism: Pedobacter gandavensis (assembly GCF_014172405.1). GTDB lineage: Bacteria > Bacteroidota > Bacteroidia > Sphingobacteriales > Sphingobacteriaceae > Pedobacter > Pedobacter gandavensis. Next base: position 1,317,199 of record NZ_WNXC01000001.1, read on the forward strand.
AAACCCGGTTTTGGTTGCCGAAACCAAAAAGAAGCTCCATGAATATCTAGACTTCATGGTACCCGGAAAATTCAAATTTATCAATAGCCATCCCTCCTCATTTGTGAGCTTGGTTACCCTTTCAGAACTGGTAAGAGATAGCAGGTGGCTTTCCAAGGTAGAATCTAGCTTCTTTAAACTCAGTCCAGAACTACAATCGTCAACCTTGGGCAAATCGATACAAGAGAAGATACATTTAGGGAAGAAAATTACGGTTGGTATGGTCGCCAAAGATTTCAGTCAACCTGATGTGAACGGGAAGCTGGTTAGCCTTTCTGATTTTAAGGGAAAGTATGTGCTCCTGGATTTCTGGGCATCCTGGTGTGGCCCATGTAGAGCAGAAAACCCAAATCTACTGCTTGCCTACCAAAAATATAAAGACAAAGGTCTGGTCATGATCAGTGTTTCCATTGATGATTTAAAAGATAAAGCAGATTGGTTGAAGGCCATTCAGGAGGACAAAATGGTTTGGCCACAATTGTCAGATCTGAAGGGGAGCAAAAATGAGGCGCAAGTCTTGTATGGAATCACGGTTATCCCCGCAAACGTCTTCATTTCTCCGGATGGAATTGTGATTGCCAAAGATCTGAAAAGGGAAGAATTACAGGCAAAATTAGCCGAGTTACTGCATTAGCGATACCTCCATTTTTTAGTTATTCTCTAAAATCTCATAGAAATTCCCACGGTAACTATTTCCGATAGCGATAGAGAAACCGTTATTCAGGAAGATGCTACTACGTTCCACATAGCTGATATGGCGCATCGAAATGATGAAGGATCGGTGCACTCTAACGAACTCTCTTGGTGGTAACTGTTCCGCCAATCTCTTTAAGGTTTGCAAACTCAGAATCCGCTCTGTACTGGTCTGAATGGAAACATAATTTTCCAGGCCTTCTACATAAAGTACCTCTGAAAGATTAATTTTTTGAATGCGGTGTTCTGTTTTAACGAAAAGCCAGGTATTTGCCGGCTCTGTTGGTTGCTGGTTCAGTCCTATTGCGATGCTCGCCTCTAAGCTCCGCTTGGCCTTTTCTGCGGCTTGATAAAATCTATCGAATGCGATTGGTTTAAGCAGGTAGTCTATGGCATCATGTTCGTAACTGTCCAGCGCGTATTGCGCATATGCTGTGGTTAAAATCACCCGGGCTTTATCCCCTGCGATCTTCATAAACTGTAATCCACTAAGTTGAGGCATTTGGATATCCAGAAAAACCAGGTCAATCTGCTGCGTTCGCAACAATTCTAGTCCCTCAACTGGATCTGTTGTTTTCGCTACCAGTTCAAGGAAAGGGATTTTGCTGACATAATCAGCCAATAAATCTATGGCCAGTGGCTTATCATCCACAACAAGACATCTTATTTTCATTAATTAAGTTTTAGGCTGAGTACAACAGTAAAGAAATTATCCCGGTCTTCAATGCGGAGTTCATGTTTTCCAGGATAAATTAAATCTAACCTACGGCGGACGTTGGTTAGCCCTATGCCTCCTGTTTCATCTTCCAGACCATTGCTTTTTTTGTTGCGAACGGTCATTTCCACGCTGTTGTTATCTGCTTTTAAGGTAATCGAGACCGGATGCTCCGGATCGTCCAAGACCCCATGCTTGAATGCATTCTCTACAAATGCGATAAACAACAGAGAGGCTACAGGCTGCTCCCCAATGTAACCCTCCTGAACAAAATTCACATAGGCCTCCCCTTTTGCGGCTATCCTTTGTAAGGCAATTACGTTTTCTAAATATTCTACCTCCCGGTTGAGTGGCATCAGTTCTTCGTTGCCCTCCCGCAGCATGTAACGCAGCATAACCGATAATTTTAACAATGCTTCCGGTGCCTGTTCGGATTTTTGATAGGTCAGCGTGTAAATATCATTGATCGTATTGAATAAAAAATGAGGGTTGACTTGTGAGCGTAAAAACGCCAGCTCCGCAGTCAAGGTTTCCTTCTGCATTTCTTGTTGTTTTTGGTTGTTCTTATACCAGCTTTCCGCGAAAAAATACATCAAACCATAGACAAAGTAACTCGGGAAATAAAAATAAAATACATTGGGTAAGTAGTAATTTACTTTTGGAATTCTGCCAAAGTAATTGTCAAAATGCAGCACAGGCTTGAGGAACCAAAACTCCAGGGCATATCTGGCAAAGACAATCAGGACAAATGTGAGGAGCGCCAGCAGCAGGGAAAGCGCATATTTCCGTTTTAAAATCAGTTGCGGGGCCACCAAAAAATAGCTACAATAGAAGCAGATTGCAGCAACGATATCATAGCAAAATTCAATTACAGCATAATTAAAGAGAGACTCCCCTTCAAACTTATCAGAAATATAGCCTCTGCAAATATTTCCGATAATGAATATCAACCAAACAGCTGCATGTAATAAAATAACCTTCCTCTTATCCATTGCCTAAATATATACCTCTTTAACCATCGAGCCAATTTCATTGATCAATAAATATTGGAGATTGGTCATTGAAATTCGATAGTCCGTGGATTACCCCCTTTTTTGCTGCAACATTCGCAATTATTATCCCTCATTTTAGCCTAAAAAAGACCGATTTTGAAAAGATTTTCGCTAATAATTTTGCTTATTTGTTTGGCCACTTTTGCCCATGCGCAAGACTATGCCCTCTTGGGGGATTCCTGTTTCCAAGTAAAGAATTATCAGGCTGCCGCAGAAAACTATGAGCTTTTTTTGGAAAAGGTGGAAAGTCGCTCCAATATTATTGCTTACCGGGCAGCAAAATCCTGGAGCTTGCTGGGCAATAAAGAAAAGGCATTGGTTGCAGTAAAAAAATATGTAGCTAATAATTACATCAACCGCTATCATATCTTTGGTGATCAGCTGACCAAAGAGCCCATATTCGACCTGCTCAAAGATGATGCCCGCTGGAAGGAGATTATTGCCGGGGTGTTTGAAAAAGAAGCTTTATATAGACAAGCAGAGCAAAAAAAGGTTGATTCCCTTGTTGCTTATCAAGCTGCACTGGAAAAACAGGGCATCCTCCATCAGTTAAATTTTAGTGGAAATGTGGCTTCCGTTTATCATCAGCTCAAAACTTATAGCGCTTACCCAAAAATCAACAGACAATTACTTTCCATGCAGTTTAAGTTTAATGACACCCTCCATAACTCATTTTCAGTGATCCTGCCAAAGGATTATGACCCAAAAAGAAAATATCCCTTATTGTTTTTTCTTCATGGGGCTGTAAAAGGAAATACCCGTTATACTGACTATAGTGATACCAGAGACACTACAGGATGGAACCGGTTCTATACCAAATATGCGGCGATAAACAAAGTAATTATGGTTTATCCCTCGGGAAATAGAGATTACAACTGGATGTTCCCTGATAAAGGCTTCTACATGATTCCTGGCATCTTGACACAGATAAAAAATCTGATCAATGTTGATGACGACAAGGTGTTTATATCAGGGCATTCGAACGGCGCTACAGGATCGTTTTCTTATGCGATGAAACAACCCAGTCCATTTACGGGATTTTATGGTTTTAATACCCGACCGGAAGTACTCACTGGTGGAACTTACATTCGTAATCTATTAAACAGGTCGTTCTTTAACGTTTCCACAGATCAGGATTATTATTACCCACCAGCGGCACATGATTCGCTCAACAAGGTGATGAAAGAATTACATGCAGATTACCAGGATCATCGTTACAATGGCTTTCCACATTGGTTTCCTGCTTTTAATGCCTCAGAACCAGCTTACCAGCTGCTATTTGCCGACCTGATTAAAAGAAAGCGAAATGCTTTTCAACCCAATATCCAATGGGAAACTGATGACACAAAGTATGGCCGTTGTGATTGGATCAACATCACCAGCCTGGATACTTTAGCTAGCCTTGCCCCTTGGCAGAAAGCAGTCAATTTTAAGATTACCAAATGGGTGAAGTTGGATAAAGACGATGAGGCAATAGTTGTAGACACCGTTAAGAATGGGTTCAATTACCGGAAACGTTCAGCTGCTGTAAAGGCTCATTATGCGGACAATACCTTTCGGATCAGCACCTCGCGGGTCAAGTCTTTTAAAATCTACATCTCTCCGGATATGGTAGATATGGGGAAACCAATAACGGTGATTCTTAATGATAAAGTCTATTTTAAGGGAAAGGTAAGCTATGACAAAAACTTCCTGATCAAGGAGTTTACTGATCATTTGGATAGATCAGCGGTTTGGGTAAATGCGATAGATATTCATCTTTAAACAAAATCAAGTAAAAGCAGGTTAATCATAAAGTTTAATATGTCGAGGATGTTTATAAAAATGACCCTCAGCTGCTTAAATGAAAAACAGTTATAAACATTTTATCTTATGGATCTGAAACAGTGTATTATTACCATCAACAATGCTAAGAATCCCAATGCGCTGGTACTTCAAAGTATCACTGGACCTAAAGGTTCAGGGCATGCAAAAGGAGATTTCAGCCCTGAAAACGCCTTATTTAAAGGCCTGATCATTCCTGCCAACAGCAATCAAATCCTGAGCTTCAGCATCTCCAGTGATTTTGATTCCGGAGCTACCTTAACCTGGTCAACAGGTCATGCGGATGATCAGTCGGAAGCTGAAATCACGATGACTTTTGCCAATGTTTTCCTGGGAGAGCATGTGGTGGCATTAACTGTTCAACCAAAAGGTGAAAATGCCTTATTGGCTTATGGCACTTCTTATTTTTACGCCGCAGCAGGTGGAGAAAAGGTACAAATGGGTCGGGATTATATCAATAAATCTGCAGATGCCACAGACACTTCTGTTTATGCAAATTTTACCGTCGCTTATAACAGTTTTGCCATAGAAAAAGCACCGACAAATTTCTTACCGGGGATCACCAATGTGGTGATGCTGATGTTAGAAAATCGTTCCTTTGACCATCTTTTAGGAATGCTCTATACGACAAACCCGGAAAACATCTATCCTGCCGGCAGCACTCCTCCTGCGCATTCCAGCAATGTTGAGCCTATAAATTTTGATGGCTTGTTCAACAATCCTGACTTTAGTAATCGTCCAGCTTCCGGGCCTCCGGTTAACGTTGCTGCGGTATCTGGTACAATGGACATCCCCAATCCTGATCCTGGTGAAGGATGGCTCAACACCAATCTTCAAGTGTTTAATACAACCGAGACTCCTCCCAATTGTCCAGCCAATATGGGCGGTTTTCTTGCTGATTATCTCCAACAGGAAAAACCTGGACAGCCTATCAATGATCCGGACCAGATCATGAAGTATTATACTTCTGCTGATTTACCTGTGATTAGTTCATTGGCTAAGCACTATGCGGTAAGCGATGCCTGGCATGCTTCCATCCCATCTCAAACCTATCCTAACCGCGCCTTTTCTCTCACTGGCACCTCAAACGGATACGTGGACAATTCAAAAAACGGTAAGCCGATTACTCCATTCAACTTCTTGACCAATGTCGTTTCCTTTGGTTCCAACACCATTTTCAACGTACTTTCCAACTGCGGACTGGATAAGAGTTGGGCAATCTATTATCAGGATAGCTTACTGGGTTGTTCCCTAACCGAGCACCTCTTTAAGCAGCTCCATCAGTACAAAGGAACTGACCATATCAGACCTTTCTGTTCTAAGGACGCTACAGTCAGCACCTTCCTAACCGATCTGGCTCAGGATACCCTACCTGCATTCTCCTATCTGGAGCCCGCATGGTATATCCCCATCATTGGAAATGGCAACGATTATCATCCGCCCGCAAATCTTTGTCCAGGTGAACAAAATCTTGCCAAGATCTATGAAGCCCTGCTAAATTATAGGAAATGGGAATCTACTTTATTGATCATCACTTTCGATGAGCACGGTGGAACATTTGACCATGTGCCCCCGGGAGCTACAATTGCAGCCGATGAGCAGACCGACTGGTCAGGGTTTCAATTTGACCGATTGGGGATTAGAATTCCAACGCTATTAATTTCCCCTTTGATTAAAAGTAACACGGTTTTCCGTTCTCCAACTCCTGTCGCTTTCGACCATACTTCAATTATCAGAACCTTATTGGCTTGGCAGAATATTGACGTAAGTACTGGTGTAATGGGTGCCCGTACCGCGCAGGCACCAGACTTCTCAGGCGTACTTTCTGAGGAGGTTGTCAATATCGAACCTGTTGATTTGAATCCAGTAGTATGCGCTTTAGATAAATCGCAACCCCAGCTGCTCAATGACCTCCAACACATGATACTCCCTATACTCGCCCAGGTTATTTCAGGAGCTGAACACGGATCCGATGTGCACAAACAAACCTATGGAGAACTTAGTACGCTAAAAACCATAGGGGAATTAAACGATTATGTAAAACAGAAACTGGGAAAATAATTGTTATTTTTAAATTACACAACTGTATATAAGTAACTTAAAAAAGATCTTAAATTTTAGAACACCAAATTCGCAGCCCTTTATGAAAAATTTTGATTGGACTTCATTTACAAAAACTATAGCTGTTAAGGCTCCCTTAGCAGACATTTATAATGCCTGGACCCAAGTTGAGGAATTAGAAAAGTGGTTTCTTAAAAAAGTAATTTTCAAGGATGAATCAGGTGCTTTGATTGGCCCGAAACTCAATGTTACGGCAGGCAGTTCTTATCACTGGCTTTGGTTTTTGTATGAAGATGCGATGTCTGGATTGATCAAAGCAGCAAATGGCAAAGATTTTTTACAATTCAGCTTTGAAGGAGCGTGCCTGGTAGATGTAAAATTAACAGAAAAAGCAGGTTGCACCATTGTGGAGTTAAGACAACATCAAATCCCAACAGATGATCAATCCAAACAGCACATCAGACTAGGTTGCGCCAGTGGTTGGGCTTTCTATTTAGTAAACCTAAAATCTGTTTATGAAGGCGGACTGGACCTTAGAAATAAGGACGAGAATTTACCTCCGATGATCAATAATTAGGTTTAGCCTTAGGCTTTAATTTCTTCCTGTTTTTTCTTTGGTAAGCTGTTAAATATCAAATCATAAGAGTCGGTTATCAGCTCTTGCAATTGCCTCATTGTTAAACGACCGTCCATATAAACTGTATTCCAATGTTTCTTATTCATGTGATAACCAGGGATGATTTCTTCATATTGCTCCCGCCATTCAATCGCACGTTCCGGATCACATTTGGCATTAAAGCGATTGCCAGCATCCAGGCTACAAAGTAAAAAAATTTTCTCTCCGACTTTAAAAACCAGGGTATCTTCCCCAAAAGGAAAACCTTCTGTTACGCCCTGCTTTTGCAGACAATAATCCCGTAATTCTTCTATGTTCATAACGTAAATATAAATAAACTACCTTTAGCCATGATGAATAAAGCGCGCTATAAAAAATATTTACCCTTTTTATGTCTTTGCATTTTAGCGTTTGTGCCTCAAGAAATGATGGCACAAACGTTCCGATATCCGCAGATATTTGATTTTTGGAGTGATTCGAGCAGTCTTCATCCGCAAATGTTAAAGAAAAAAGGATTTTCAGAAGTATATAGCGGTCCTAAAAAACAAGGTGGCTTTCTCTCCTTGTACCACAACAAGCAAGCGCAGGAATACCTGTTCATCAATTATACAGATTCGGGAAAGACCACTACGATCACCTATTACCTGCCTACAAAGGCTAAATATCTAAACCTTCAGGTAGAAAAGAAAAATTTAAAAGCAGGTGAAGAGATAAAACCTTTTGGAACTACCACTTACAATGATGGAAAGAAATATTATCAAATTGGTTTTATGCGCTCAATCCATTAATATCTGTGGTCAATACTTCTGTCATATAATCCAGAAAGGGACGCATATTTTTAAAGGTCTGACCAACTTGTTTTATAAAATCCGCACTTAAAACTTCTTCATCAGAGAACTTACGGAGTAGCAAATACTGCTTATAACGTAAAAGGTCTATGGCCTCATCATTAGCATCGAAACCTTTGGGTGTCGTTTTTAACTGCTCCCCTTTTAAGCTTCCAAAACTTGAAATAAATGATTCCGTGCTTAATATCTTCCTCAATGGGCTTGGATCAAAAGCCAGGTCTTCCCTGATTAATTTCAGATCACTGGCATTTGGGCCCCAAAAGCCGCCGCCGATAAAGCTGTTTCCAGGTTCAATGTGGAAATAATAACCACCCCTACGGTTTTTCCCAGCGCGTTTAAAGCTACCACTCCAATGCGTTTTATACGGAGTTTTGTCTTTAGAAAAACGGGTATCCCTGTAAATTCGGTACACGCTTTTAGCTCCTGAAGCGGTTTCAATCACATCATGGGTATTTAAATCTTGTAATAAAGCTTCAGCAAAGCCTACTACCATATCCTGTTCCTGTAGGAACTCCGCCTTATTGGCATTAAACCAATCCCGATCATTATGGTCCTTTAGTTTATTTAAAAAAGCAAGGTTTGATGGTCGTATTTGGGTTGTCATTTTCATACTTGTGTAAATTCAGCATTTAGGTAACCATTATTATCAGGTAAAGTTCACAAAATATTTAAGTTTGGGGATGTTGAATTCAGAAAACTTTAGCTCCGCTTATCTTCAGCGAATCAAATTTCATCAAAGCATCGAATGCAACAGGGAGACGCTTTTTGCAATGCAAGAAGCACATTTATTAAATGTGCCTTTTGAAAACCTGGATATCCATTATGGGATAGTGATCAGACTTGAGCTGGATGCTATTTTTAAAAAGATTGTTTTAAAGCAAAGAGGAGGTTTTTGTTATGAATTGAACGGATTGTTTTACCAGTTACTTAAAGAGTTGGGATTTGAGGTAAAGATGATCTCTGGAAGGGTGCATACAAAAGATGGGAATTATGGCCCGGAATATGACCACATGGCTATCATTGCCACCATAGATCACCGACAATACCTGGTAGATGTTGGTTTTGGAAAGTTCTCTTTTCAACCCCTGGAAATCAAAAAAGGCCTTGTACTTCATGATCCCTATGGGCAGTTTCAATTTGAGGAGGAACAAGACGGTTACCTCAGTGTAAATACGGTTAAGGATGGCATACTATACCCACAATACCTATTTCAAATGAGCCCTAGGGCTTTCTCTGAATTTGAAGGAATGTGCAATTACCATCAAAGCAGCAAGGATTCTCATTTTACCATTAAAAAGATGATCTCAATTTTAACAAATGAGGGCAGAATTACCCTCAATGATCAACAGGTAAAAATCAGCAGAAAAGAAAACGAAGAAATCTTAATCTTTGACCCTCAAGAGTTTGAATTGAAGCTCCAGCAATATTTCCAGATTAAAATTTAAGCCTGCATGGGGCATGCGCTCCTTAATGATCATTCAATTGAGGATAAGCGCTCCGCTCTTATTGATAAACTTTAACCCAATCCACTATCATTTGTACGGGTAACTGATCTTTGTTGACTTTACCAACCCAGCTACCTCCCAATTGCTGATCAATCATGACATAAAATGGTTGATCGTATGGCCATTGACTCGGGTCTACCCCTTTGATGCGTGGATACCGAAAAGTTTCAAGACCATCCAGTGTAAATACCAGGCGATCAGGATACCATTCTAGTCCGAAAGTATGGTAATTATTGATGTTTATTTTTGCCGTACCACCATGTGGAGGATTATCTTTTTGTTTCAGATTGAGGGTATAATAAGAATGCGTGGTTTGATAAATGATGGAATCCCTGTTAAGATGTTCCATAATATCTATCTCTCCGTTGTTAGGATACTTACCATACTTGTTTTGCTCTGCCAGCATCCACATGGCCGGCCATGCGCCTTCAGCACACTCCAACTTGGCATGGATTTCAATTTTACCATACTGATAGGCAAACTTTCCTTTAGTATATAAGCCACCGGTAAGGTAAGGCCTGGAATCGGCTGAAGTGTCTGGATTCTTAATGCCCTTTAAATACAACTTACCATCAGACTGTGCATAACATGCCGGGTTGCTGCTCATGTGTTTATTCCAGTCTGCAGTTCCTTTTGGAATTTTACTCCATTTTGTACTATCAATCAACTTGCCATTGAAATCATCCTGCCAGATCAATTTCCAGTTCTGATTCCCGCGCTTCTCTTTCTGCAAGTAGATATAATGGTCTGTCTTTCGGTAAGGCAATACGCTGCATGAAGCGAACAAAATTGCCGAACAAAAGATCATTAGTAGGTGTTTATTCATAGTTAGCGGTCATTTTATATGGATAGTAACAAATTTCTGTCCTGATTCCCCCCACATATCGGCCTAAATACGATCATTATTAATCGACAGATTACATTAAATTAGTGTGATGCAATAAATATCAAATTTTAAAACAAATAAATCATGAGTAATCACAATTTTACTACGAGTATTTTGGTTGAACAAACGCCACAGGAAGCATTCGATGCCGTTAAGAATGTACGCGGATGGTGGTCTGAAGAAATTGAAGGTGGTACGGAAAGGTTAAACGATGAGTTTACCTATCATTTTCAGGATGTACATCGTTGTAAAATGAGGTTGACCGAGGTCATACCTGAGGAAAGAATTGTTTGGGATGTCCTTGAAAACTATTTTAATTTCACTAAAGACCAGAAGGAATGGGTTGGCGATAAAATTAGTTTTGAAATTGCTGTAAAAGACAACAAAACGGAAATCAAATTTACGCATTGGGGTTTAATTCCAGATTATGAATGCTATGACATCTGTTTTGATTCTTGGAGCAAGTACATTAAAAATAGTTTATACAACCTAATTACGACAGGAAAAGGGCAGCCGAATCCTAAAGAAACCATCAATTAATATTATTAATGGTTAGCTTCTCTTTAAGGGATTTAATCTTCTTATCCTTTTTTTCGATTTTATCTTCAAGCTCTTTAAGACGCTTTACCAGCAATTCCATATAAAGCTCTTTTTCGGCTAAAATCCTTTCAAATAGAATAACATTACTTGGATGATCAGCAGCATAACTATGCTGTTGATTTTTTTTATTATGTTCAATATTCAGCTCTAATAACAATTCACCAGGTTTTACATTTAAAAAAGCAGCTATTCGTAACAATTGATCCACATTAACTGTTTCCTGGCACTCTAACCTGGAATAAGCTGATTGGGAAATCTTCAGATATTCTGCAACAGCTTCCTGAGCAATTCCTTTCTCAAGACGTATCTTCCTTATTTGATCTACAACATTCATATCTAATTTAAAACATTGAATAACGATGTGAATAACAACACGAATAATACCCTAAACTTTACAACTAAATTTATTCATTAAAACCTAAATTAACAATTAATAATTAATAATATTTGATAAAGATTTTTTGAGTTATTAAATATTAAAAACAAACACAAAAAAAACTAAATCATGAAAAAATTAGATTTTAACGAAATGGAAAGCCTTATTGGAGGCTTGGACCTTGATTGCATCTGGGCAATGTCAGATCACATGAGTTTTTATGAAGCATACATATTATGTGGATTGGCTGATGAGTACGAAATAACCGCTTAACAACACAAAGATTAACTAACTTAAAATCAGACAACAGAAAGGTGTCATAAAGAATATTTGACACTTTTCTGTTTAAAATTTATTAATTAGACACACTAAGCTTACTATCAAATATAAATTATATATTAGATCAATGATTAATTTTAAGTCTAATAGAAATATTTAATATGCTTGAAGTAAAAAACCTCAAATTCACAACAAAGAGCGGAAAATTGATTTTCGACAACTTAAATCTTAAAATTAATCAAGGAGAAATCTTTGGTTTACTTGGCTCTAATGGGAGTGGAAAAACCACATTGTTCAAACAGATATTTGGTATTTCACAACCTCAAGAAGGCGAAATTTTTATTAAAGGGCAACAACTTTCAAGAAAAGGGAATGAGGATCGTACCATCCTCAAGCACCTTGGAAGTTTAATTGAAACCCCTTCCATTTATGATTACCTAACGGCAAGGCAACATTTAAAAATGCTATGTAACATCTACGAAACTGATGATGTTCATATTGTTTCGACTTTGGAATTGGTCAACCTCACTTCCGTTGCTGACCAAAAAACTAAAACCTATTCTCTCGGTATGAAGCAACGCCTTGGAATTGCTATGGCCTTAGTTACCCAGCCCGATTTTGTTCTTTTAGATGAGCCATTAAATGGACTAGACCCGGAGGCGATCCTTTGTATTCGCAACATAATCACCGATTTGAATAAAAATTTCAACATTACTTTTTTAATTTCAAGTCATATTTTATCCGAAATAGAATTAACAGCAACTCATATTGGGATATTACATAAAGGAAATTTGATTTACAATGACATAAATCCATTTGGACAAATGGAATGCCTCATAAATAACGAACTCATCACTAAAGACTTAGAAAATGACATCATCAAACTAGGGCTGAAATATTTCAGTCAAAACAATCAAACTATCATTTACCTAGTTGATGAAAAAGGAAAGCAAGACACCATAGCCATGCTTCTAAAGCACACCCTTTCTGAATACAAAGTGACCCCCTGTAACATAGAGCATCTATACAAAAGATATACATTGTCATGAGGAATTTACTTTTAAATGAATTTTTCAAATTCAGCAGATTACGTTACATCTGGCTCATTGTTCTTACTCCCCTCGTCTTTTGTATGCTTTCATTTATAGCTTCATATACAACAACAACAGATCAACTAGCATTTTTAATGCTAAAAACAGGCATTAAAAACCCATGGGTATTTCTTGAGGTTACCCCACTAAATATGCTGCATCTTTTTGGTCCATTAATTATAGTATTCTTTTCTGCATTTATTTACGAAATAGAAAAACAATCAAATGCCTGGAACAAGTTATTCGCCTATCCTATATCTGTTAGATTGCTACTGATCTCAAAATTATTACTGATTTTAACCTATCTAATAGCTGCCCTACTTTTCAGCCTAATTACTATTATAGGATTTAACCATCTTTTATTAATCATCCGCCCTGAGCTCTCTCTACAAAACTATTCTCTAAACTATTCGATTATCATCTGTGCAACGCTAGAGCTAATATTGAAATACATCCTTTTTTCTATGATTGCTAATTTCTGTTTGTTCTATTTTAAACTAAACTGGGTTGTCGCAATTCTATGTGTAGTTATTTTATCTACCCTACCATTCTTCAGTTACCAGAGCTGGAAACCCGATTTAATTGAAAAATATAGCCAACTCAACTTCGAAAAAACATTCAGTCTAATGCTCTATAACCTGAATGACCTACTTCTGGTGCTATTACTTCTAGCTACAACTGCCTTTTATAAGTATTTCCCACAACATAAGCTTTCCCGTTAAATATGTATTTACAACTTTTGCGAAACGAATGGATTAAAATAACTAATGATAAAGAGTTCTTGCTAATTCTGTTTTTACCTATCCTTTTCCCATGGTATTTCATAATTATGGAATCCTTAAAATCTGAAACACAATTAATAGCGCAGGTAAATGTTGGAATAAACAATTTTGAAAACAGCTACTTTTTATATTTCAGAAAAATATATTTTGTTTATGTAATCATAATCCTGCCTATAACAACAACATTAATGACCTCATCTTACGGTCGTTTCAATTTTAAAATCAAGGAACTTAACACCTTGCGCACCTACCCGGTATCACCGATTGCTGTAACTCAAACAAAAATTATAACGCTGATCACACTCTGCTTTATTTCAGGAATGATCTTCTTTGCCGGAACTCAATTAGCACTATTAACACTTTTCTGCTTAAAACCTATATTAGCCAAATACATCATTACTTTTTCAATAGGAAAAACATTTTTAATGATGTTTAACCTTCAAATTTTATACTGCCTACTTAGTATACCTGCCATGCTATTCGCATACTTAATCTGCATCAAATTCAGACACGGTTTAATCATCAACATCATACTTTGTATAGTCTTAACCCTTATAGGGTTACTAAATAGTTTTTTCACTAAAACCTCTATATACACCCTCCCTTACGAATATTATACGACAAGCTATAAAGCATTAAAACATATGCTAAAAATCGAAGAAAGCAGCAATTTTCAACAAAGCAATAGTTTATTTCTGATCACTATGACAATTTCATGTTCCCTTATATTTATGATCTATCGAGCCATTTTAAACCATGAAGACAAATAACATTTATAAGAACAACTTCCTACCGCTTTTCCTGATTTTGTGCATGGCACAGGCTTTAATTGCGCTATTTCTTGACACCTATATCTTAACTGAAGATAAAATTAGGCTTTCTATGGAGGGACAATACGAAGCGAGAATTATAGATTATGCGGTTCAATCGCACAAAACCCAATGGATATGGAAGCTTTTACAAGTCCCTGTATTAAGTATTTTTACGATAGTAATAGAATCAATCGCTCTATACGTAGCCTGTCAATTTTTTGAAATAAAAAAAAGTTTCAATCAATTTATGGTGATCGTTACGGTTGCCAATTTTGTATTTATTATCCCTGAACTCATTAGACTGCTCTATTTTATTATAAAAGCCCCCCTATACACCATTAAGGATGTCTACAATTTCTCCGCAGGGTCATTGGCCAGTATTTTCCAAAAAACAATTAATACTCCAGTTTATCCGGTTTTAAAAAGCATTAATATTTTCCAGGCACTATTTATTTGGCTTTTATGTATCGGAATGACCTATATTATTGACAATGATAAGATTAAGGCAAAAAAAATTGTATTCTCCGGATATGTAACACTTTTCTTGCTCTATCTAATTGCAACTTACTTAATCAACTCAATTTTGGGAAAACATGCATAAAAAATCAATTAAGATAATTCTACTTAGCTTCCTTGTGATCTTGTTCTTCGGTCTTGGATTCGCAGTTTATTATCAAACTGAACTTAATAAAGAAAAAACAGGAAAGGATATTTCTGAAATGGAAATCAGCCGAGGAAACGACAACCTGAAACTTGGTGATATAACGATTAAAAAAAATCTAATTATCAACTTTTTAAGTACGGACTGTTTATCCTGTACACAACAATTAAAGGTCATTGGTAGTTCTGATTTTGCAAATCAACAGATTTTACTACTTTCCAATGAATCAAGTCAAATCATGGATATTAATTTAAAAAGAAAAGGTTTGATCAATAAACCAAATATTCAATATGCACATGTAAATAGCGTTAATTTCTATAAATTTTTTGGAACATTATCTATTCCAACTACGATAATCATAGACCAGAATTACAAGATTAAAAAAACATACAATGGTTTCGTAAATACAGCCACCTTAATGACCTTCCTTAATCCTTAATCTCATGGATGACAATTTATCCAAATTAAGAAGAAAAACCTTCAAGCGCCAACAGGAGAGAACAGATTGTGGTATTGCCTGCCTGATCTCGATAACAAAATTTCATGGAGGCCACCAAACAGTAGAAAATCTACGTGAGATCAGTGGAACAAACACTCAGGGAACCACATTACTTGGCCTATACCAATGTGCAGAAAAAATTGGCTTTGATGCAAATGCTTTTACTGCTGATTTGACTCATCTTGAACTAGAAACCTCACCATTGATTCTTCATGTTGTTATGGAAAAAACCATTCAACATTTCGTAATTTATTATGGAAAAAACCCAGCTACAGGACAATTTATTATTGGGGATCCTGCAAAAGGTATTTATGAACTCGATGCACAAGAATTAACTAATATATGGAAAAGTAAAGCGCTCTTAAAACTTTCCCCAAACAGTCAATTTACTATTGTAAAAGACAAGGAAAAAGCAAAAGTGAAGTGGTTTAAAAACTTAATCTATGAAGACATAAACATACTCTTAACTACCATGGCATTGGGCTTAGTAATCACCATACTTGGGTTTTCAACTGCAATCTTCTCCCAAAAGCTAATTGACGTGATCATCCCTGGAGGGGATACAAAAAAACTTATTTTTTCACTGACGTTATTAGCGCTGGCAATACTACTAAAATCAGCATTAACTTATGTAAGACAATATCTATCTCTCTTACAAAATAGAGATTTTAGCCATAGGATTATTAGAAATTTCTTTAGCGCTTTAGTTTATTTGCCAAAACAATTTTTTGATACAAGAAGCACCGGTGACATGATTACCCGAATGAATGACACCAGCAGAATACAACAAAATGTAGCTTTTATTACCGGCACTGTTTTCATTGACATTGTCGTAGTGATTACCACCGCTCTCTTTCTTATAAATTACTCCCAATTGATATCAATGATCACCTTTTGCTTCATCCCTGTAATCATCTGGCTCATAACAAGCTACACAAAACCCATCAAAACATTTCAGAAGAATCTTATGGTTGCTCAGGCAACAAATCAAAGCAACTATATTGACACTATACAGGGAATTGAGATTATAAAATCCCAAAATGAGGAAATGTTCTTTATAGAAAAAGTAAATCTTACCTATGGTGGCTTACAATTAAAGACTTTTGATCTCGGTAGACTCGGGAATAGATTCAAATTCTCTACGGAGGTGATCACAATGCTGCTGTCAACCACCATCATGAGCGTATCCGCTTATCAGGTGATGCAGAAAAAAATAGAACTAGGAGAAATGATAGCCATCATTGCCTTATCCAATATTCTTATACAAGCGGTAGGGAGGCTTTCACAAGTAAATTTACAATTACAGGAGGCTAAAGTTGCTTTTGACCGAATGTATGATTTTGCTTCTATCCTCCCTGAATATAATCCTAAAGATAGAGCAACCGAAATCATGTTCAATCAACTAGAGGTTTGTGACCTGACTTTCGGCTTTCCTGGCAGAGGTCCAACGCTTAAAAATATCAATTTCGAGGTTAAAAAAGGAGAGATAATTACACTCCTTGGAGAAAGTGGTTGTGGAAAAAGCACAACCATAGCGCTATTACAACAGTTCTATAAACCAACCCAGGGTATCATTCTAGTAAATAAAAAAAACCTGGATGAATTCGATACACCATCATGGCGCGAAACGTTAGCAACCGTACCTCAAGAAATTAAATTATTTAATGGATCACTATTAGACAATATTGCAATTTCAGATACCCTCAAGAAGTCTGGCTCAATAATTGAATTTTGCAAAGAAACAGGACTGGATGAATTTTTCAGCCGCTTGCCACAAGGTTACCATACCCTTGTAGGAGAAGAAGGTATAAATCTGTCAGGAGGACAAAAGCAGCTCGTTGCCTTAGCTAGAGCTTTATACCGAAATCCGCAAATTTTACTTCTGGATGAAGCAACTTCAGCTATGGACCGAAGAACCGAAAAATTTATTATTGAATTGCTGTTAAAATACAAAGAGAAAATGGCTATAATTATGGTTACACATAAAGTGATGACCGCAAAAATTGCAGACCGCATATACATTATTGAACATGGAATTATCAGGGATGGGGGAACACCAGTAGAATTACTATCCAGAGACAACTTCTTCAGTCAAATGATATTAGAGCATACAATTTAAATTAACTTATGACCTCCTAGCCACCATTTCCTTCCATAAAATCAGGCTGTACCCCTTTTTCTTTTACACTTTCAGAAATGATACTGATCATGACACCAGTCAGGATCAGTGTAATTCCAATGATTAAACTGAGACTCAGACTTTCATGAAATAGTGCCACACTTATCGCTACAGCCACAACTGGTTCCAAGGCGCCAACAATAGAAGTTGGCGTGGAGCCAATTGTTTTAATGGCATAAACCAGGGAGGACATCGAAAGCACCGTAGTGACAAAAGCAAAGGCGGTAAAGTTGAAGAATATTTCCAGGTTTGGAATCGCCAGAGATTCCTTCAATAGCAATGATTTACCCAGGTAAAAAATAGCAGAAAACACCAGAGAGTAAAAGGTGATTTTAAATCCAGAAGCATTAATCTTTGCCTTGTTCACCACCACCATGTATAAGGCATAAAAAGTTGCACTCAAGAGTGTAATCAGAAGTCCAGGTAAATTGATATCTAAGACGCCCCCTTTTGCACTCAGCGCAACAATACCCACAATGGTAATGATCAGCGAAAGCACCGTTAACACCGTGATTTTCTCCTTGAAGAAAAACGTCATGACAAGTGCTACAATCACCGGGTAGACGAAAAGTATCGTTGAGGCTATTCCCGGCGATAAATAATCATAACCCAGAAAAAGAAACTCAGCAGAAAGCGCATAAAACAATCCGAGTATGGCCAGGATCATAAACTCTGATCTATTGACCCTTAAGCTTTCTTTTTTATACAGGAGGTAACCTAAAAGGAATATTGCGGCGATAAAAAACCGATAGAACAAAGTGGTATCCAACGAAAAATGACTTGCTTTTACGGGTAGAATAAACAACGGAATCAGTCCGTAGGAGATCGCCGAAATGGCGGCAAGTGCATACCCTTTTATTTTCATTTTTTTAATTCACAGAATTTCGGCGCAAATATAAATATATTCAGGACAGAAAACGTCAATGTTTCCATACTTGATTAGCGCTTTGAATATTGCTTGGGTTTAATGCCATGATGCTTTTCAAATAGGCGGGAAAAGTGACTGAGGTTGGTAAAACCCAGAAGGTATCCGATCTCCCCTACAGACTGGCCCTTATCAGACAATAACCGGGCTGCCGCCTTCATTCTCAAAGTCTGATAATAATGGTAAATACTCGTACCAAAGATCTGCAGAAACAGCTTTTTCATTTTACTCTCACTCATGCCATTCGCTTGTGCCAATTCAGGGAGTTTTGGCGGAAGACTTAAGTCCTTCATCAGACCATCACGAATCCCGTAGATGAGCTTTACATCTTCCGCATTTATTGGGTATCCCGATATCACTTCCCTTTTTAACAATTCCGAGAAAAACAAGTAAACCAGTTCTTCTGCTTTTATCCGGAAATAAAAATTGGAGAGATTTTGAGCCACCTTAGCGTTCAAAACCTGGATCACCACCTCCTGCATTTCGGGAGAAATAAAAGCCTCATACAAAAACGCCTGGTTGCCCGATAAAATATTCGTCAAGAAGTCATCACCATCCTTTGGTTTGAGCAGCGCGCTCAGGAAATCAGTATGAATCGAAATCAATACGGTGTTTACATGAGCATGAATAGGAAAGAAATCCTCGTAATTAACTCCCGCTGAAGTGATTTGAACAGCGGGCAATTGGTTCTGAATACTTGGATCCGCCTTTAGCTCCGCTTCCGTATAAAAATTATGGAAGGCCAGAACGATGGTATGCGCTCCATCTTCCATCGCGGTACGAGAGAGGATTAAATCTTCATACAGCTCGTACTTACGGATCATCATTTTTAACTGCGGATGAAGATCAATTCCCCTGAAATATCCTTTGCCAAGTTCTGGCGGGAAATACAGATAACCATCTTCAACCTGAGTACCGATGGCTTCGGCAAATGCAGTTAAAAACCCTACTCCTTTTTTTCCGTCGAACTTAAAGACCATAATACCGTTTTGGACTATTTTAAAGTCAAACGTAGCTATTTTATCTAAATAACGAAGCGTAGTTTTGTAGGACACGATAAAAAGAACAACCTGAATGCTGATAAACAATCCTAAAAACAATGAATAATCTACTCATTAAAGATATAAAAATAGCCATTATTGGCGGCGGACCTGGCGGATTAACCTTGGCCAGACTCTTGCAATTACAAGGTGCATCTGTAAAAGTATATGAGCGTGATATTGACCAACACCAGCGCCAACAAGGAGCAACTTTAGACCTTCATGACGAATCCGGCCTAAAAGCTTTAACAGCGGCAGGCTTAATCGGAGAATTTAAGAAACATTACAGACCGGGTGCTGATCGGCTGAAGCTGATGGATGAGCAGGGAAATGTTGTTTTCAGTGACCATGATGAAAAATTGGCGGATGACTTTGGTCATCCCCATTTCAGGCCAGAAATAGACCGTGGACCTTTGAGATCGCTATTGATAAACTCCTTAACTGAAAACACCATGCAATGGAACAGTCAATTTGTGTCCATGGAACAGTTAAACCAGCAATGGCTCATGCATTTCAAAAATGGAAAAACGGACTTAGCGGATTTGGTCATTGCTGCCGATGGTGCCAATTCAAAAATACGACCTTACCTCAGCGCTATAAAACCGATCCATTCCGGTCTAAGCGTAATTGAAGGTCATATACACCATGCTCAAGAGAGCGCGCCACAACTGAACATGCGCTTGCAAAACGGAAAAATCTTCGCCCTCGGAAAAGAAAAATCCATCATCCTAAGTGCCAAAGGAGATGGTTCCCTATCTTTCTATGCCGGACTAAAGTCAACAGCAAACTGGATTGAAGAAAGTGGCATTGATTTCAACAACAAGAGCAGTGTATTCAATTGGTTTAAAACCGCATTTAGCGATTGGAATCCTTTATGGGAAGAACTTTTTACTGCTGATGAGGTTTACTTTGTAGCCAGAGCCATGCGCCATTTCCCTTTAGATCAAAGTTGGGAAACACAGTCGAACCTGACGATGTTAGGCGATGCTGCACATCTGATGCCTCCATATGCAGGTGAAGGTGTAAACATGGCCATGCTCGATGCCCTGGAATTGTCAAACTCCCTGACAAATGTTCGATTTAGCAGTTTAAAGGAAGCCATATCGACTTTTGAGCAGTATATGTGTAAACGTTCAGCGGAGGTAACAGCTTTCACACTTGAACAAACCGAAGCCCTTCATGCAGAAAATGCACTTCCATATTTAGTTGAACTTTTCAGCGATCAGGATTAAAGGT
This sequence comes from Pedobacter gandavensis, assembly GCF_014172405.1. GTDB lineage: Bacteria > Bacteroidota > Bacteroidia > Sphingobacteriales > Sphingobacteriaceae > Pedobacter > Pedobacter gandavensis. The sequence continues at coordinate 1,337,918 of NZ_WNXC01000001.1, forward strand.
ATAGCTTTTGAGTCCGAAAAGGACTTAGATAGAAACAACAAAGGTGGTCTCTGAGGACCACCTTTGTTGTTATTGACTCCTACTACCAGCCAGGATTCTGGATTAGTTTCTTGCTTACAGTAATCTGACTCAAAGGAATTGGGTATAGATACATGGAACGCGAAAACAGTCTTGGTGCACGATCATAATCATTGAGCTGATAAAAACTCTGATCATCGGCTCTTCCATCCATATTCATTCCATGAAAAACCCCGCCTTGACGGCCTTCCGGTTTATCTGCGATCATCCATCTGCGTACATCAAAATAACGTTGTCCTTCGGTGAATAATTCCACCTGACGCTCTTGTCTGATTGCTTTTGCCTGAGCAGAATACTGACCGATTACACCTGTTTTAGTACCATTGGTCTGCATATCTAAATATCCTGGAATACCAGCCCTGACACGCACCTTATCCAGGTACGTGATAATTTCAGGATTACCAGGGTCCAGCTCATTTAAGGCTTCTGCATACAACAGGTAAAAATCTGCCAGACGAAATATAATCGATGGTCTGAATACCGATCTTATACCAGAGCCCACAGTTGGGTGAATCGTTCTGTTACTTCGTTTATAACACAGATAACCTGTGCTTGGAAAACCTCCCGTGCGATTGTCATTATTTGCAATTCCACCATAGCCTGGTAAAGGATTAACAGAAGAAGGAACATCTCTGGCGAACAACACTTTTGTTGCTTTTGAAGTGGCAGCGGTAGTCCCTTGTAAAGCTGGATTGGAGACCACATCATGCCAGCTTTTTCCCTGATAGGTTACGGAAGCATAAAAACGAGGCTCCCTGTTCGCATACCTGTTTGAAATGTTTGCATCCGTCAGGATTACAGTATTTCCACTTTTCACAAATCTCGTTGCTGGATTAGGCACATTAGAAAAGCCGGTTTCTGTATATTGAGAACCTGGGTCATGGATATCCAAACCATCTTTGGTAAAGAAAGCATCTACCATTTCTTGTGTGACTCCAAGATTAGCACCCATGCCCCCTCCTGCCGTAACGGAAATGTCTCTTGGCGTTTGATTAGCCTCCACCGCAGCAAAACTTTGTATAGAATTGGCCCAGATAATTTCTTTATTATACCGTTGAAACAACTCATAAATATTGAGGTGTGGATTGTTTGCCGTGGCACTGTAATACAGCTCATAATTACCTGCGTTGGCAAAATCAATAAAATCCTTTACGGCATCTTTCGCCTTTACCCATTTGTTTGGATCTTTTGCTGGAAACAATTTTTTTCCATCGCTATTGGTCAGTGCTAAAGCCTCCGAATAACCGCCATTGTATAATGGAGAGGCAGCATACATCCAAAGCTTGGCACGAATCGCCAGGGCCACACCTTTTGTTGGAATCGCTAATTTGTTCTCATCAAAGCCGCTGGCAAAGGAGCTTGAAAAACGGTTCTCTGATAAATCTTCCTTAGCTTTTAACAAATCAGCATCGATTGCTGCAACCACTTCATCAACAGAGTTCCGGAAGAAATCTACGTTAGGATCTGTAGGATCGGCTTCTGTGGTCATGATTGGAATAGGTCCGTATTGCTCAAACAAGAGGTAATGTGAATAAGCTCTGAAAAAGTAGGCTTCCGCTTTTAATTGCCTTAACTCTGCTGCATCAATAAAATCCGGATCACCCTGAGCACCAATTACCCTTCCTGAATCGATGTAAATGGTGGCTTGACGAATCACCTTATACAAAGTTTGCCAACGGTGGAAAGTATTTCCTGATGCGGTGTTGGCTGTGTAACCCTGAGTAGGGATATTCCTGAGTACCCCATTCGCATTGTTTTTAAGCTCATCACTCATACTGGCCCATGGATTACCCATACCATTGGCATTAGAACTTGCGGCTGAATAGTCTGAATAATCAGGCATAGCCTTATAGATGTAACGTTGAAATCTCCTGCTCTGGCCAGGGTTGGTAAAGATAAATCCTTTACTATCTGACTCCGAGAAGTCATCACTAACATCCAGATATTTTTTGCAGGAACTGAAAGTAAGTAGCGCTAACAGCTCTACAATCAGGATTAGGTAAGTATATTTTCTCATAACTTTTAAAACTTTAATTCTACTCCGAAATTAATTGTGCGTTGAATAGGATACCTTAATCCTGAGGAGGCGTTGCCTTGTTCTGGATCATAAAATTTAATGTCATCGTAGAGGATGCCTAAATTTTGTCCCAATGCATATATTCTCAATCCTTGTACACCGATTTTCTCCAATTGTTTTTTATTGAAGGCATAACCCAGTTCCAGATTTTTAAACCTTAGGAAACTTCCGTTTCTAAGGAACCAAGTGCTCCGACGATTGTCATTCAGATTGGTATTGTTCAATTGTAGACGAGGCAACATGGCTGATGGATTAGGGTTTTCTACCGACCAACGATCTGTCGCAAAACTCTTTGCTGAGGTTGTCATTGGATCGACTCCGATGAAAGGCATTGTTAAAGAAGGCTCTAAATACACACTGGTATTCCCTACACCTTGAAAAAATGCACTGGCATAAAATCCTTTGAAAGTGAAATTGACCCCAAAGCCATAAATGATTTCCGGGTTTCCGGTTTTTGCGCCCGGAGGTGTTTTGGTCCAATCGTTATCGTCAATCACCCCATCATTATTTAAATCCTCATACTTGATATTTCCAGGATAAACCGGGCCAAATTTAGATACAGGCAATCCTGGTTTTAGCACATAAGATTTAGCCCCATTTGTAGGGTTGGTGGTAATGTTAAAATCATTGTCGGTATACAAACGTTCTGCCACCCATGCGTCTACCTGACCGATACTCGTTCCTGTAGAATTTTGATAAGGATTTGCTCTGGGAATTTCGTCCATTTCAATGATTTTATTGTGCGCATAGGTAAAAGTTCCCCTTACACTTACGCCCAGTTCGCCGAACTTTCTGTTTGCATTGATACTGGCGTCAATTCCTTTATTGGTAACCACCCCAAAATTCTGAAATGGATTGTTCATGAAACCCGCAACTTGATTTACGGTATTTCGTTGTAGAAGAATGTCATGTCTTCTGTTGTTAAAGTAATCTATAGTAAAATCAAGCGCTCCTTTAAATGCCAAAAGGTCGATACCTATGTTTCGCTTTTCTTCGATCTCCCAGCTGATGTTCGGGTTAAATGCTTTGTTTTCATAAATCATACTACCCGTACTGTTGGTTCCTCCACCGGAAGTCATGCCCAGATTGGTGCTTTCACTAGACCAGGTCAATGATTCTTTATAAGGGAATCTGACATCCGAAATCTGATCGTTTCCAGCACGTCCGATCGATAATCTTAACTTTAACCGATCCACCCCGATAGCGCTGAACATACTTTTCAATGCTTTTTCATTAGATATGGTATAACCTAAGCCCAAGGCAGGAAAAAATCCAAATCTGTTCCCGGCCGCAAAGTTTTCACTTCCCGTAAAACCGAAACTGGCATCAAAAAAGTACTTGTCTTTATAGCCATAGCTACCACGCCCCACAATACCTTGTTTTTTATACAGGTATGGATTGTTTTGCAGCTGACTTTCTTTCTGCATGTACAGCAATAAACCCGATACAGAATGGTCTCCGGAAAAAGCGCGGTTATAATTCAATGAGGTTTCCATGTAGATTCGCTTGTTTCCTTCCGAAAACCCACCACCAGCAGCTTCAGTAGCCGTATTTAATCCGTTTATGATTTTCCTGAACATCAGGTTACCATCCGCATCTCTTCCGGTAGCCAGGTATTGACTTGGTGTCCTGGTACGAGAAACATAAGAGTTAAAATCAGTATCAAAACTCACATTTCCTTTCACCATTAAACCTGGCAAAAACAGTAGTTTCTGCTCTAATCCTACATTGGTCTGTAGCCCCACACGATACTCTTTGGTATAACCAGCAAAATTCAACTGGTTGTAAGGATTTTCATATCCTGCAGCAGCGCTATATCTGGATGGATAATTATTCGAGTAAATCATTGGAATCAAATGAGGCGCACTACGCATCATGTTCGCAAATATCGTCTGTGTTCCTGTTCCCGGATAATTGGTGGTCAGGTATTGCCCGCTCATATCGACACGCAACAGCGTCGTTTTACTAATATCCAAATCCACATTAGACCTTAGATTGTAGCGATCTAAACCAATATTGGTATTGTACTTGGCTTTTTTAGCAAATTCATTGGCATCTATCGGGTTAGATTTGAACAATCCTTCTTCGGTATAATAAGACGTAGCTACAAAAAACCGCAGTTTATCACCTCCACCGCGGAAGTTTAGCGCATATCTTTGGCTGATTGCATCTTTCTTCAACAGGTCCATCCAATTGGTATTCGGGTACAAATCCGGATCCTCACCACTCGCATATTTGGCAATTTCTGCCTCTGTTTTATAAGGGATAAAAGAACTCATATTCGGGTTTCCTTCCGTATTCCATTTTGCCTCATTGTAAAGACGCAGGAAATCAGCAGAACCTAGAAAAGATACTTTTCTTGTGGGTTGATTCACATTGTAATCTGCTCTAAAATCTATGGTAGTTTTTTGATTTTTACCTCTTTTTGAAGTCACCAGGATTACCCCATTTGCACCTTCAGCACCATATATAGCAGTTGCTGAAGCGTCTTTTAAAATGGTAAAAGTTTCTACCTCTTCCGGACTAATGTCTGAGATTTTTCTGGGTACTCCATCTACCAGAACTAAGGCTCCCGTACCACCGGCAAAGGAACTGATTCCTCGAATCCAGATTTCAGCATTGTCATATCCGGGTTCTCCACTACGCTGAACGGCAAACAAACCGGCCACTTGTCCGGCTAAGCCGTTTTGTAAACTCCTACCTGGTAATTGAAGTTGTTCTCCTTTAATAGTAGAGATAGAACTCACCAATTGGGAGCTTTTTTGTTTACCATAGCCGACCACCAATACTTCATCCAGACTTCCCTGAGTAGGTTCCAGGATCACATTGATGTCCATCCTGTTGCGTACCGGAATTAGCTGTTTCTTATAACCGATATAAGAAAACTCCAAAGTATCAGTGGGTTCTACTTCAATGGCGTATTTACCCTGATTATTGGTACTTGTTTTACGTGTGGTACGCGAAACGACCACATTTACCCCGGGAATTGGGTTGGACAACTCATCGCGTACTTCCCCAGCTATTTTATAGGAGAATGCGGCTTTTGTTTTTTGAATTGAAACTTGTTTTTCCTGAACAATAATCGTTTCAGTATCAATGGAGTATTCAAATGGTTGATTTTGAAAACAAATTTTCAAAGCTTCCTGAAGGGAAACTTTATTTACGGAGATATTTACCGGAGCGGCCTTTCCTAGTGTATTGGAAACTACAACAAGGTCAAAACCGCTTTGTTTCCGCAGGGCTTTTAGTACATTTTCGAGTGAAGTATTATGTGCGGTAAGCGTAATGTTTTTCTGGGCATAACCCGCCGCACTGACTTGTAGGATGGCTGTGGTGGCCAATAAGATAATCAGTTTCATAGTGCGTATTATCCTAATTGCTGCGCTGGAATTCCAGCACGCACTTATATTACAAAAATTCATACATTTGGTTAGTTGGTTTAATGAAACAGGGGTTTAGCTCCTGTTTCCGGTTTAGTTGATTGCTTGAAAACTTCGATGGAAACCATAACCCAGCTCATTTAACCGGAAGCGTTCCCGCGCTTTCGGTTCATTCACAAGGTCATGTTAGGTGTAGCGTTATGGCATCACTGTGACCCTCCTTCCTTCTACCTTAAATTTAACTTTACGGCTCAGCTGAATTACCCGCAGCACTTCTGAAAGTTTCTTTTTACGGGAAACTGAACCCAATAATTTGATATTGCTGAAATCGCCTTTATAAATCACTTCTACATTGTACCATCTGGCGATCTTACGCATCACCGCCTCCACTGATTCATTTTCAAAAGAGAAATTTCCATTCTGCCAGGCTACCGCACTTTCCACATCGACTTGCTGAACTTCAAACTGCCCTTCATTGATCGCCGATTGTTCTCCGGGAACCAGCAACTTCGCTTTCTTACCGATAGCAGCCACCCTTACGCTTCCTTCCAGCAAAGTGGTTAAAGTCAGGTCCTCATCGGTATAAGCATTGATGTTAAAATGTGTCCCAAGAACAACCACTTCCTGTAAGGTGGTTAGGACTTTAAATGGTTGGTTTATATTTTTAGCAACTTCAAAATAGGCTTCCCCTTTTAAAATAACGCTACGTTCCTTTTTTGAGGCGAATGAAGTAGGGAATGTAATCGAAGAGGAAGTATTCAGGGTGACCTTGGTTCCGTCTGGAAGGACGACTTCATATTGCCCTCCTACCGGAGTTTCTATCGTATTGGATACATTGCTGCTGTTAACTTCAGTTTCTTTTACAGTATAAACCAGTTTCCCATTTGCAGTTTTAGTAATGTTAATGCCCGACTGGTTCGCAACAGTGCCATTTTTTGCATCGGTTAAAGATATCCGCTTTCCATTGGCCAATATTAAAAATGCTTTATTTCCGCCTGGAGGAATGTCCTGGAAAGCAATTTTAACTTTTGCGGAATTCGCTTGTTCCTGATTTACATAATATCCGATCCCCACTCCAATCAGCAATATTGCCGCAGCAGCAATGGATGGCCAGAGTTTGACTTTCTTTGGACTGGTCTGCGCTCGGATGCTTTCCCACATCTCTTCTTCTATCCTATCCAGCTCACCCAGCGTGAAATCAGCCTCTTTTTCCAGGTCCAGTTGATGAAACCAATTCTGAAGTTGAATGCGCTCTTCTTCATTACATTGATTAGCACGATATTTCTCTAATAGTTCTTTAGCCTGCATAAGGTAATAGGTTCAAAATCTTTGAATCTGCGCATTGATCCGTTTTCTAATTAACGATAAGGACGCTTCTCGTAATTAATAACAGGTAACTTATGACCTTCAGGTACAGGCTAGAAAAATAAATGTAAAAAAATACAAGCACCCAGTTTGGTGCGCAATACTTTGAGTGCTCTTTTGATTTGAGTGCCTACGGTATATTCAGAAATATCCAATTCTAAAGCGATCTCTTTATAGGATAGATGGCCATTTCTACTCAGTTCAAAGATCTCGCGCATCTTTGGAGGGAGCCTTTCGATTTCAGCAGTAATCAATGCCCTAATCTGGCGCTCGCGGATCAGCGTATCGGCGCTTTCATAGTTACTTTCTAAAAAAGTATCTAAAGATTCCAGGTATTTATTCTCGATCTCCCGGTGTGCAAAAATGTTTAAGGCACGGTTTCGTACTGCACGGTATAAATAACCGGCAATAGATACCTCAGCGCTTAGCTTGCTGCATTTATCCCAGAAGGAAATGAATACCTCCTGAACCACATCCTCCGCTTCCTCCTGGTTGTTTAGTTTTCTAAAGGCATAAAGGAACAACAAACGCTGATATTTTTTATAAACCTGCAGATATGCCTCCCTACTTCCCCCTTGAAGTAGCTGCAATAATTCCTGATCCCCATCGGTTATATTGTACGACATAATAATTATATAAAGCGAATATATATAATATTAAAATAGATAGCAACCTCTGGTTTTCTTACCTAAAAAGAAGCCTCAAAAGTCAAAAAAGACGATTGAGGCTTTTGGGAGGTAAAAAACATCCAATAAAAATAACTATTGAGTTAAAACGTATTGTGCATACAATAATAATCTGGGCAATAAGGACTTATATTGTACTACATATTATCCCCTTCAAAGAGTCCATTTAACTGAGTTACTAAAGCCGGATTTGAAGGTCTTTTGGCATCGTTATCAATCACCCTACCATCCGGACCAATCAGAATAAACCTTGGTATTGAATTCACGCCGAATTTTTTAACAAAATCAGAACTGAAATCCTGATCTGCCATCAATTGAATTCCCGGCAAATTATTCTTCTCCAGAAAATCTAACCAAACCTGTTTGGTGCTTGCCTCATTAACGGAAATACTCACGAAACTAATCTTCTTATCACCGTAAAGCACACCTAATTTTTTAAGATCTGGTAGCTCTGCAATACAAGGAACACACCAGGTAGCCCACAAATCAATATATACATATTTCCCGCGCATACTTTTCAAGGTAACCAGTGTACCTTTACTGTTCGGGTAACTAAAGTCCGGAGCTAATGCATTTTTTTCCGTCCCCTTTAAGTACTGATAAGCCAATGAAACTTTCTCTTTATACATAGGATTTCCTGGACGCTTCATAAAGGCGGCATACACGTCATTTATTGCCGAAGTTTCTGTTGATTTCTTAATCAAGAGTATCACGCTTTCAGCAGTAAAGTATTCGTTTATATAGGGATTAGTAAGTTCCTTTTCAATGATTAAAAGCTTAACCCGCTCTTCGCTCTTTAAAGAATCACGTAATTTTTCCCGTTCTTTAGCATAAGTTAAGAAGTTCAACCGGTTACTGATGGCCGTTCTATATTCTCCAGAATTTTTAAATAAAAGCTCATTATTTGGATCCCAGTCTGTAAAGGCCATTTCGCTTACTTTTTTTCTTTCTTCCGCTGTGAATTTTTTTGTAAACTGAGCTAAATAGGCTTTGTATTGTTTCTGCGCGTGGTCTTTTGTTCTTTGTGCAAGGGGTGTTCTTAAATACTTATTTAAGGAATCCTTCTTTGTGGAGTCTAAGCCGTAAAACCGGATGTAATTAAACAAAAAATATCTTTTGGCATAAGCGATATCTTGCGATTTAATGGTTTTAAAAAAAATACGCTTTGACTTTTCCAACTTCAAATTCGCCTCTTTTTCGTAAGCATCCAAGAGCGGAATAAATTGATCAGGTTCTGTTAGCAGCATAGCCATTGACACCCCATAACCGCTATTCGTTTGTAAATTCGGAATCGGTTGATTAAACTCCTGTATTAAATTATTCTCAACCGCCCCTACTCCAGTAAATACATACCCCTTATTAACTTTACTGATTGCAACCGAATAGGATGGCTCTAAATAGACTGTTCCAATATCAGTGATTGTATAAAACCCTTTCTTAAGTTGAGCTGTGTTGACTTTAAACCGGCCTTCTTGATCGGCCTTAACTGGAATTTTAACACCCTCTATATTTTCTAGTAAGGCGGTAGATTTAAACCCTGGAATTACTCCGGTGATTTGGGCCTGAGTAGACTGTAAACAGAAAACGAAAGGCAAGATCAGAATAAATGGCTTGATGTTTTTCATGAGAACTAATTATTTAGTTCAAGTTATGCTTATTTATTATGAAATACAAATCGGAGAAAATTAAAATATGGAAGCCCTGTACTATAATCGCAGAACTTCAATAAGACATTACCTGATCACAAAAACATTTAGTAATTTTAATAGCAAGGTACAGGTCTGTTGTCAACTAAAATAGCATCAAGACCTGGCATTAAATGAAGTTCAAATTTAATTAACAACATATGAAATTAGGCGCCTGCTTTATCAGTCTGACCGTAAAAGACATTAAGGTTTCAAAACAGTTTTATGAGAACCTTGGGTTCAGTGTTTTTGCTGGCAGTCTGGATATGAATTACCTCATTATGAAAAATGGGAATGCTTTAATTGGCCTATTTGAGGGAATGTTCGAGAAAAACATGATTACATTCAATCCGGGATGGGATGAAAATGCGAAGCTACTTGATTCATTTGATGACATCAGAGTCATTCAGCGTCAATTGAAAAATGCCGGACTGCATCTGGAAACTGAAGCGGATGAAAACACAAACGGACCTGCAAGTCTGATTCTGATCGATCCGGATGGCAACCCTATTTTAATTGACCAGCACGTTTAAATTAAAATATTGAGGCTGTAGCACTAAGCCTTCTACAGCCTCTTCATTTGCTTATTTTCCGGCTTTTGCTTCTAGATCGGTGATGGCAGTCCACAATACCCCTGCTTCACCTCTGAAACTTGCAGAACCCTGAGGTTTATTATCTGGAGTATACCATTCATAAAAACCCTTGTTTTTAACGACTCGGTCTAACATTGGTTTCATCGCTTCGCAAGCCTCTTCAATCAAGTTATAACGAATCAATTGACTAACCATTCTACCGCCAAACCAAGTCCAGTCGCCTCCATTCTGATAAGAATACGGTCCCATTCCTTTATTCTTGAAAAAACCCTGAGGATATACCGGATAAATGCTGAGCCCAATAGTGGCTGCATTAGCTTTCTTTACGTTTTCCTGCATTCTTTTATAAGCATGACGAACTTCGTCTTTACTCAATAGTCCTGCTTCTATGGCCACTGCTGTTCCGCCATGGTAATAAATTTCCGACTCATTGAAGGAAGCTGGAAATGGAGAGCCTTCCAAATAAATATGGGGAATAAATTTCTGTTGCTTTTTATCCCAAAGGTGCTTTCTGGTATTGATAACGATATTATTTCTGATTCCCGTCCAATATTTCTTTTGTGCAGGCAACAATTCAGCCATATTCAGAAAATCGTTAATAGCGATGATAAACATTGCGTTATCATAGATATCAATCGTTCTATGTGAGTTAGTGTCTAGTACCACACCCCAACTATGTTCTGGCTGTACATCTCCCCAATCCACCGTAGTAGCGCCCCAGATCAACCCATACTTTTTCACAAAACGTTCTTTTAACAAGAATTCCATTGCACGCTCCAAATGCTTTTGCACTGGCTGACCGGCGATTTGTTCTTCAAGAATGGATCGGTCACCTGTTCCTTTGATATACTTTGAAACGGCCTGTACTAAAGACGTTTCCTGATCTGTCTCCACAGTATTTTTGTGTCCGGCATAGTTTGGAGCCAACTTCGAATAGTAGAAATTATAAGAAATACCACCCGGTTTTTTCGGAACATATCCATCCAGGATCGCCCCGTCTGGTTGCTGGAAATCAAAAAATGTCAATAAATGCTTTTTGATCAACGCTTTATCATTTACTTCACAAGCAATAGAAACAAAAGTATTTAGATCCCGAATCCATACTTCAGCATAACCGTCCCCTGCCGTAAAGCCAGATTTCACTAGTTTTTCAGCCATACGCTTGACTGAATCTGTCAGAGGCTTGATCGCTTTAACTTCCTTTCCGGTACTGTTGTTCGATACCAGCTGTGCATTGGTATTGCCGCATAAGGCAAGAACACCTAGGCAACCTAATACTACTGTTTTTATTTTCATGATGTGGTCTGTTTAATCTTATAGGTTTCCCCTGCTACTTTCTCCCGCACACAATAAGTAATGTCAATCAACTTTTAGCATAAAAAAAATTTCAAACAACATATTGTATGTACATAATTACACATTAATTTTTAAAACAAAAATTTATTTTTATAGCCACTTTGACGTAAACAATCAAAAATAACTCAAAAAAAAGTGTTTAAGCAGAAACAAAACGCAAGACCAACCAAAAACAAATGTACATACATAATATTGACAAGAATAACGAGAGGTATTAAACAACCCTATGTATTATTAAATTTTAGCATAAATCATAGGACCCAATTGCCGCAATGCTTCTTCAATTTTTCCAGTCCAGAGGTTACAATAACTGATCTTAATGTAATTGCCTAATCCCCCGACTAGAGAACATTGGTCCGGGGCAATTTGATCTCAACTGCCCCTATCACTTCAGGTAGTTCAAGCCAAAGTAATAATCCAGCAATCACGTTCATTCGGAAAACTGTTTTTCAATGGCTTGAACAAAGCCAGTTTGCCGTCTAAAATAATTACCTTCGCCCCTTTGATTCAATTACGAGAACATTTTTAAGATAAGGACCATGAAACTGGAAGAACAATTGCTAAATAGAAGCGAAAACAAATGTGAATTATGCCAATCTGCGGGAACGCTAAGTGTATATGAAGTACCTCCTCAAACAGCAAACACTGCAGATAACTGTATCCTGATTTGCGATAAGTGTTTGGCTCAAATTGAAAAAAAGGAAGAATTGGACAGCAAGCACTGGCAATGTTTGAGTGGCAGCATGTGGTCTGAAGTTCCTGGTGTACAGGTGGTTTCTTGGCGCATGTTGAACCGTCTAAGCAATGAAAGCTGGGCAATGGACAACCTGGACATGATGTACCTGGACGACGAACGTTTGGCATGGGCTAAAGCCGCAGACCTTGACAATGATGCTGTAGCTGAAGTTCACAAGGATTGTAACGGTGCGGTACTTCAGGCTGGAGATTCTATTGTATTGACAAAATCTTTAGACGTAAAGGGTTCTACCTTAAACGCTAAAATGGGGACAGTTGTAAAAAACATCCGTCTGGTAGAGAACAATACCGATCAGATTGAAGGAAAAATCGAAGGACAAGTAATTGTCATCCTAACAAAATATACGAGAAAACAAGGTGCATAAAAACCTAGAATAATCCATTATAAAAATCGGGATGCAATTAATTTTGCATCCCGATTTTTTGTAATCAACAAAACAGATCAAGGGATTAATCGATCTGCAAGATCGTTTTGGCAAGGTTGATCATCCTTTCTGTACCCGTATACTTTCCATGTTCATCGGAGAGCTTCACGACTTCAGTCCACTCCCCATCCTTAGGTTGTGCAGCGGTCATTTTAATCACAATATTCATAGGATCCGGACCTGCATCATTGGTTAGGTTAGTTCCTATTCCAAATGACATCCCTATCTTACCTTGGCAATGCGCTGCGATTCTTTCTACTTTATCATAGTTTAGACCATCGGAGAAGATAATGGTCTTTGATTTAGGATCAATTCCCATTTTCTGATAATGATTGATCACTTTATCGGCAAATAAAACGGGATCTCCACTGTCATGTCTTACACCATCAAATAATTTGGAAAACATCTTATCAAACTGACTAAAAAACACTTCTGTGGTATAGGTATCAGAGAGGGCAATCCCTAAATCTCCACGGTATACGTTGACCCAATGTTCCAATCCCATCGCATTGGCCATCTTAAATCCATACCTGGCCGCATGAAACATAAACCATTCATGCGCATGCGTTCCGATGGGTTTCGTCTGATAAATCATGGCCATGTGAACGTTACTGGTGCCAATAAATGAACCCGCTCCATATTGATTTAAGGCTTGTAAAACCGAACGGTGCACCTGATAAGAATACCTTCTTCGGGTACCAAACTCAGCAACAGTTACCCCAAGCGCCTTGTACTTTTCTATTTTCTGTGCGGTCAGCTGCATCACTTCTTCATTGCTGATTCTGTGGGAGCCATTCATCACATAATACAATTCGCAAATCAATGACATTAAGGGCACTTCCCATAATATGGTCCGGTACCAAAGGCCTTCCACATGAACTTCCAGCTGGTCTCCAAACTGCTCAATGTGTACTTCTTCCGGCTGATAACGGTATCCTTCGAGGAAATCCAGGTATACCGGATCCAGATATGGACAGGTTACCTGAAGGAAATGTTTCTCCTCCTTAGTCAGTTTTAGCAATGCCATCTGATCTACTGCAGCTCTTAATGCTTTAGCAAATCCTTCAGGAAAAGCATGTTTTCCACGATTGATGAACTTATACCGGGCTTTTGCAGCCGGAAACAAGCGAATGACCCCTTGCTGCATCGTGATTTTATAAAAATCATTATCAAGAATAGAGGTAAGTGCGATAGTTGGTTGTATTTGCATGATGAGCTGTCGACAATTTTATTCCAAAAGTACCATGTTCCGTTCAATTCTCCTTATAAAAGCTTTATTGAACTCCTTTAATAAGATTGCTCAATATTTTTAACGACTTGATTTAAGAAAATCAGGGCTTGAAATTTAAGTACCTAAAAACAGAACAACAGATAAAATATGTAATTTTGAGAAGAAAAACCAACAAACGAAAAATTTAACCTAAACCAAACCCACCATGAAAATTCTTAAAATTGTCCTTGCCCTAATTGCAGGGTTGATTGTCCTGGCTTTAATCGTTGCATTATTTATTAATAAGGACTACGCTGTGGAGCGTGAAGTGATTATTAACAAACCAAAACAAGTGGTTTTCGATTACATTAAACTGATCAAAAACCAGGACCAGTATAGCGTATGGAACCGTCAATACCCGAATAAAAAAATAGATTACAAGGGCACTGATGGCACCGTAGGTTTTGTGTATTCCTGGGACGACAAAGGAAGTGCGGGAGCTCAGGAGATCACTAAAATTACCGATGGGGAGCGCATTGACATGGACCTACGTTTTAAAGTACCATTTGAAGCGAATGACCGTGCTTATATGATCACTGAGGCGGTTTCAGATGGACAAACCAAAGTGAAGTGGGGATTTAATGGTGCCATGAAATACCCAATGAACCTGATGTTATTATTTTTTAACATGGAAGAGATGTTAGGAAAAGACCTACAAAAAGGTTTGAATGATTTGAAGGTCATTCTCGAAAAACAGTAGGATAAACAAGATTTTTTGCCCGGCAATAATTTAAAAATCGGATGGCGCATTAGCCATCCGATTTTTTATTAATCTATGATACTCTTTATATGTTTGTAATTAGATTTCACCGTATCGAGCACCTCATCAAACTTACCACCTAACATTAACTTTGTCATGGTAAGGGCCATTCCTTTCATCATCTTAAACTCGATTTTCGGAGGCATTGCCAAAGCATTTGGATCCGTCATCACATTGACTAATATAGGCCCTTCGTGAAGAAATGCAGCTTTCATCCCTTCTTCCAGCAATTCAGGATCATCAATCGTCATTCCTTTAATGCCCATTGCAGTTGCAACCATGGCAAAATCCGGATTTAGCATATCAGTTTCCGAGTCTGGAAGCCCCGCAACTTCCATCTCTAGTTTGACCATTCCCAGAGAGCGGTTGTTAAATACAATCACCTTTATTGGGAGGTTATATTGTTTGATGGTCGCTAAATCACCTAACAGCATGGAAATGCCGCCGTCTCCGCACATTGCGACTACCTGTCGCTCTGGAGAAGATAAAGCCGCACCAATCGCATGAGGCATCGCATTCGCCATTGAGCCATGATTAAAAGAGCCCAACATACTCCGTTTTCCTGTGGCATCAATATACCTGGAACCCCAAACGCAACACATCCCGGTATCCACCGTAAATATGGCATCATTTGTTGCCAACTTATTGATCTGAAAAGCAACGGCTTCCGGATGGATCGCATCCTTTTCGCCCTTATCTTCCACGTAAGTATTCAAATGCTCTTTTACTTTTTCATAGACTTTCAATTGCGCATCCAGGAAACTATCATCAGTATGTTTATCCAATAACGGAATTAAAGCTTTTAGACTGGTCTTGATATCTCCATGGAGTCCCATTTCCAACTTTGCTCTTCTACCCAACCTTTCTGGTTTGCTATCAATTTGCACCAAAATTTTATCCTGTGGAATAAAAGGTACGTAAGGAAAATCTGTACCCAATAAAATGATCAGGTCACTTTCATGCATGCTATGGTAAGCTGAAGGCAGCCCAAGGAGACCGGTCATGCCCACTTCATAAGGATTGTCATATTGTATTCCCATCTTTCCACGGAAAGAATAACCTACCGGTGCTTTCAATATCTCCGCCAGTTTAACCACCTCATCATGTGCTTCCGAAGCACCGATTCCACAAAAAATAGCGATCTTGTTATGTTGATTGATCAAATGAGAAAGCGCTAATAATTCTTCCTCCGCCGGACAAATGGTTGCTTTAGAAAAATAGGTTTTATCTGAGGACAGGTTATCAACGGCATCCATACTACTCACATCCCCGGGTAAACCGAGTATGGCTACCCCTTTGTGGTGGAATGCATGTTGCAAAGCTGCCTGCGTCATCCTTGGTAGCTGAGCAGCAGTGGTTGCAATTTGATTGTAATGACTACAATCATCAAAAAGTTTGATGGTATTGGTTTCCTGGAAATAGCCAGACCCAAATTCAGTAGTTGCACAGGTGGAAGCGATCGCCAATACTGGAGCCCCAGCACGATGGGCATCATAAAGTCCGTTAATCAAATGAACATGTCCAGGCCCACTGCTGCCTGCACAACAGGCAAGGCCATGTAACTCTGCCTCTGCGGCAGCGGCATAAGCGCCGACTTCCTCATGTCTGACATGAATCCAACGGATCTTTTCATTGCGTCTTACCGCATCATTTAACTCATTTAAACTATCACCTGTTACGGCATAGATGCGCTTGATACCAGCTTGAACCAGCATATCAACCAATTGTTCTGCTACTTTTTTAGACATAGTATGATTTTTTTAGGACCATAACACCGCAGATCAATAGGAAATGGATGCTATAAAAGGATAACACCAAGTTTTGTTGATAGTTTTAGCCGGTTTCGATTTTTACCCCATCAGCTCTTTCATCAATTGATCAAAAGCAGTTTTCAATTCTGCCAGTTCGGTTTCCAGCTTTACCACACGATTTTCCAGCTCTGATGCGGGCTTATGAGTTGGTTCTTCCATAAGTTCATCAGCATTTAAATCTGGTGTTCCAGAAAGTAAATGCGCATAACGCATCTCTTTTTGTCCCGCTTTTCTAGGCAGTTGAATCACAAAAGGAGGCTCAGCATCTGTAAGACGTTCCAAAACCGATTGTACTTCTTCCAAGGATTCAAATTCATATAATCTTCCGGAGTTGGTATTCAGTTCCCCTGGAGTTTGGGCACCCCTAAGCATCAAAAGACAAAGAATTGCAACTTCCTGAGGCGTAACAGGGAATACAATAGCGAAATTATGCTTGTATTTAATACTCCGACTAGACCCACCGGTAGCTGTAGAAATCAGCCCTTTTCTTTTGAGGGTATCTAAGGCCAATACCACCGTCTGTTCGTCATATTGAACTACCGGTTTACGGGAGGTTTTCTGATTACAGGCAGCCGTAAGGCTGTTGATCGTCATTGGATAATATTCAGGGGTAGTTTTAGATTTCTCCATTAAAACGCCTAGCACACGAAGCTCCTCTGCGTTTAATTCTGGCAAAGATTGTATAGATTCCATGCCTAAAGTTAGAAAATAAGGTGGAATGCCGTTTCTCTTTTTATTTCTTTTAACACAAAACTACTGCTCAACGTAGAAATGTTAGAAAGTGAAGATAAATGTGTCACTACAAAGGTGTGGTAATCATCCACATCATCTACCACAATCTTTAGTAAATAATCTTGTCCGCCGGCAATACAAAGCACTTCCAGCACTTCCTTGAACTGCACCACAGATTCTTCAAAGTTTTTCAAAGTAGCAATAGATTGCTCCTTTAAGGTGACGGTACACAAGACCAACAGGTGCTTTCCCAACTTTTCCCTATTTACCAAAGCCACATATTTCTCAATGTATCCTTCCGCTTTAAGTCGCTTGATGCGTTCATGAGTTGGGGAAACACTTAAACCAATTTCTCCGGCAATATCTTTTGTACTTAAAGAAGCGTCCTTTTGTAGGATATTCAGAATCCTGGTATCGAGCTTATCCAATTTCTCCATCATAGCATTTTGCTGAAACAGTATCCAGCAAGACACAAATATGGTGGTTTTTACTGTTATGATTAACACATACAGGATTTTTTATTGAATATCAGATAATCAAAGGAAATAATATGGCACTTATCTAATTTTGAAGAATTAAATACCAAATATTTACACTACCCATGAAGACACCATTAAACACCAAAGACAACGAGCGTTTAAGCACTTATATGAAACTCGCTGAAGAGCGCGCCAAGCACTTCATCGGTTATCCAATTGCACAAGATTTTGACTATTCAGAACTATATCCACTTTTAAAATTACCATTGAACAATGTAGGCGATCCATGGGTAGAATCTACGTACGACCTAAACTCCCGCTCCCTGGAACTGGAAGTATTGGAATTTTTCGCAGAGCTATTCAATGCACCCGCCAATAATTGGTGGGGATATGTCACCAACGGCGGTTCTGAAGGGAATTTATATGGACTATATGTTGCCAGAGAGCTTTATCCTAATGGTATCGTTTACTATTCTGAGGCTACACATTACAGTGTTCAAAAGAACATTCAACTCCTTAACCTACGCAGTATTGTAATCAGAACCCAGAAAAATGGGGAAATGGATTATGAGGATTTAGATTCCATGGTACAGATGCACAGAGATCAACCTGTAATTATCCTGGCTAACATTGGTACAACCATGATGGAAGCAAAAGACGATTTGCAACAAATCCAGCAAATCCTGCGCAAGCAAGCCATTAAAAATCACTACATCCATTGTGATGCCGCTTTAGCAGGAACTTATAGCGCCCTACTGGATTTAAAACCGGGCTTCGATTTTAACCATGGGACAGACAGCATGGCCATTAGCGGGCATAAATTCATCGGCTCTCCTATTCCTTGCGGATTGGTATTGGTTAAAAAGAACTATAAAGACAGGATAGGAAAGGCAATTCCATACATCGGCACAGTAGATACCACAATTACCGGTAGCAGAAACGGACACAGTCCAATTTTCATCTGGTATGCCCTTAAAAAGATGGGTAAAGAAGGATTGAAACAACGTGCATTAGCTTGCCTGGAAACGGCCGCCTATACGGTAAAAAGCTTAAATGAAATTGGTGTACCGGCATGGACAAACCCTTCTGCATTAACAGTGGTATTTCCAGCACCCTCTATCGCTTTGAGACAAAAATGGCAAATTGCGACTGAAGACGGTAATAGTCATATCATTTGTATGCCTGGTGTAACGAAAAGCCAGATTGATAATTTTGTACAGGACTTACAGGCAGAACTTCAACTGAGTACAGCAATCACCCTATAAACATCATAAGCGGCTGTCTTAAATAATCATTTGAGACAGCTTCTTATCTTTTTCTGTTTATGAAGCTAAGATCTGATCAATTTTTTGCAGTTCTTCAGTGCTAAAAGTAAGGTTGTTCAGACATTTTAAAGAATCTGAAAGCTGCTCAGGTTTACTCGCACCTACCAATACGGAAGTTACGCGGTCATCTCTTAAAATCCAGGATAAGGCCATTTGTGCCAATTTTTGTCCGCGACTTTCTGCAAGCACATTCAATTCATTCAGCTGTCTGACTCTATCCGGAGTTAACTGCTCCTGTTGCAGGGCTCCATGCGACTTTGCTGCGCGGGAATCTGAAGGAATTCCTTTCAAATACTTATCTGTTAACATCCCCTGGGCAAGTGGTGAAAAAGGAATACAGCCCACCCCTTCATTCCCTAATAAATCCAACAAACCACCTTCAATCCAACGTTCGTACATCGAATATTTTGGCTGATGGATCACACAAGGTGTCCCCAATTGCTTAAGGATTTTCATTGCCTCTGCAGCCTCCTCAGCCTGATAATTAGAAATCCCAACATATAATGCTTTTCCCTGACGCACAATCAGGTCCAATGCAGCCATGGTTTCCGATAGTGGAGTTTCCGGATCCGGACGGTGGTGGTAAAAAATATCTACATACTCCAAACCCATTCTTTTCAGACTCTGGTCTAAACTAGACACCAGGTATTTCTTAGAACCCCAATCTCCGTATGGGCCATCCCACATGGTATACCCTGCTTTAGAAGAAATGATCATTTCATCTCTATATCCTTCAAAGTCTCTTTTCAACAAGCGACCAAAGTTCTCTTCAGCAGAGCCTGGAGGCGGACCATAATTATTGGCCAGGTCAAAATGAGTGATGCCATTATCAAAGGCCAGCTTTAAGATGTTACTACAGTTCTCCAGTTGATCTAAATGTCCGAAATTATGCCATAAACCAAGGGAAATAGCCGGGAGCTTTAATCCACTGTTTCCGCATCTGCGGTATTGCATTTGAGTATATCTATTTGGGGCGGCAGTATAAGGCATGTGCTGGGGATTTTAAATAACAGTAGCCCTCCTGGAAGGGCTACTGTGCTCGAATAAATCGATATTATTTATCGCTGTTTTTTTTCTCTGTTACTTCGGTACGGATTTCTTGAGCAAGAACTTTTAAATCCTGCATAGCTTTACGTACTCTAGTTCCTGCAGCACTGTTTCCTGCACTATAAAACTTCTCAGCGTCAGCTTCAATAGAAGCTAATAATTCTTTAACTTTTGAAAATTTTTCCATGTTTTAAATTTTTAATTTATGGCCAAATATATATTATTTTAGAAATAAACGTACATAACTTCCCTTCTATTGCGCTTTTTCTGCTAAATCTCCCTTTATTTATCCTTATTAGCGCTTATATAGGGCGATTTACCTGCTCCGCAGCCCTTATGAACAGGCCAAAAAGCGGGTTCGATGTCCCTCTGCCCAGCTCCCTTATCCCGATTTAAACCCATGGAACGATAACACCAATGTCAATTAAACCCATGATCACTAATATAAATCTCCTTTTACTTTGATTTAATAAAAAACCTACCGAGATTAGCAATAATGAAACAAAGAACAGATCGATATCAGGCAACATTAATGACTTATAATAAGAGTCAGCTGCAGGTATATGCACTGTTCAAAAGGTTTTTCAGGGAGAACTATCCCTTCGGCTTTACTTCCCAAATTACAAGTAAAGACTTTATTAACTAGGCCCCGAATCATTTCATTCTACTCTTCGGTTCAGGGGCATTTTTCTTCTGATGAATTTCGTTATTTTATAATTTAAGAAAAAGCAGTACATTGTTTTTTTTCATTTATTATATACACAGCTTACTTTAGGTAAGCTATGAAATTAGTTTTTCAGTTGTGCCTCCCTGTATCCTTATAAGAAGTTAATTTATTCAATCATCACATTAAGACATTTAAAGCATGGAAACAAAAACATTATCACTTTCAAAAAGCGACTTAAAACTATTAAAAGACCACCTGGACAAGTCCAACATGAGTCCATATAATAAAGAAAAATTAAGAAAAGAAATCAAAGAAGCTACTATATATGCAGATCAGGACCTTCCAGGAGACGTAGTTTGTCTAAAGTCTGAAGCCAGAATTGCCAATACCAAAACCGGTAAAGAATTCACATTTAAAATTGTGATGCCAGAAGAAGCCAATATTAAAGTACAAAAGGTATCTGTTTTCGCACCAATTAGTATTGCATTATTTGGCTATAGAACAGGTGATATCATCAATTGGGAAATGCCCGACGGCATTCAGGAGTTTAAGATCCTGGAAGTAAAAAAAATGAGCTAATTTCCGATATCAGCTTAAAAAACCGCATTCCTCTTTTTTACCTGAAAAGTAAACAAGCTTAGAATGCGGTTTTATCTTTCGGAAAAAATTCCAGGAATTCCAGAAAAAATTCCGTATATTCGAATGAATCAAAATTTATGATTATGGCAACCACTTCAAAACCCTACAAAAATAAAGCAAGCCTACCTATGGTTGCAGAAGCGGCACTTATTGCACCTTATCAACCGTTATATAACGATTCCATCAGCTTGCTCATGAGCTCAAAATCTGGCTTATCTGCCAAAGCCGCACTCGATTTTCTAAGCCTTTCCGGTTTTAGCAGGGAAGAATTCCAGGATACTTTTAAAACTAACGTTAAAACTATCCAGAATTATGCTTCCAACTCCTCCAAATTAGATGCTTCTTTAAGCGAGAAACTGCTAAAATCTTTCTCTCTTTTTGAAAAAGGAATAGAAATATTCGGTTCAGCCAAAGCCTTCCACCAATGGCTAAATACACCTTCTTATGGTCTTGGTCACCAAATTCCTTTTGATATCATGGATACCTTCACTGGGATCACCCTAATCGAAGAGGAACTCATTAGGATCGCTTACGGAGATCTGGCCTAGAAATTATGAATGTATTCCGTATTTCTTTAAGTAATTATGCAGGATCTTTGGTTGCCTCAGGCCGCGCCGCCAGATGGAATCCCAATGAAACCTCTGTCATTTATAGCGCAGAATCACGTTCTCTTGCCTGCCTGGAAAATGTGGTACACAGGAGTCAATTTGGACTTAATAACGCTTTCCAGGTGATGACGATTGAGATTCCAGATGACCTGCCTATAACTACGATCCTATTAAAAACATTACCCAAGGATTGGTTTTCTTTTGAAAACATGTCCATCACACAAGAAATGGGCGACAACTGGATCAAAAAAGAACAAACAGCCATCATGAAAGTCCCCTCTTCTATCATCTCAGCAGAAGCTAACTACCTCATCAATCCCAATCATCCGGATTTCAAATTCATTAAACTGCTAAAATGCGAACCGTTTATCTTTGACAAGAGGATTAAAATGTAAACTATCTCCCTGCCATTTTTATCAAACGCTGCGAAAGGTCCTTGCCGAGATATCGGTCTATAACCCCGTGCACCAGGTATAAGACAGGCGTCATCAAAATAGCAACTACAAATTTATAGGTGTAATTCACCAATCCGATTGCGGCAACCATTTGCCAACTCCAATGGTATTGCGGATTCAGGTAAAAAGCAATAAAGATCACCACAAAACTATCTATGAATTGAGAAATCACTGTGGAACCAGTGGCCCGAAGCCATAATGCGCGCTCTCCCGTTACTTTCTTAATCTTGTGAAAAATAAACACATCAGCAATCTGCCCAACTAAAAAAGCAATCACAGAACCTACAATAATCCACATCCCTTGTCCGAATATCCCAGCAAAAGCAACATTCATATTGAGTGGTTGGCCATCAATCGTTTGATTCACCCAAAAGTCAGATGGAGAAAGTCTCATCGCCGCTGCGACTACAAAAAACGCGTAAGAGATTAAAATTGCCGCCAATACTGACAGGAAACGAACTTGCTTAACCCCAAAATATTCATTGATGATATCCGTCATGATAAAGATTAAGGGCCAGGTCAACACCCCCGCAGACATATTATAGGAAAGATTGGGTACTCCAAGTAAGTTGATGTCAAACGGTTTGATGCCCAGTGTGCCCTCTACTGTAAATATTTTTACACCTATAAATTCTGAAAGGATGGCATTGGCTACGAAAAAGGAGCCTAGAATCAGTAATAATCTGCTTTCTTTGGTTTTAAAAGTCATAGGACGATGAAATTATTAAATAAATCTGATATAAGAGGATAAATATTATTTCTATTTTCGTTGCCACATGATAGCTACACAATCAAAACTACCTGGCACAGGAACGAACATCTTTTCGGTCATGTCCAAATTAGCAGAAGAACATCAGGCCATTAATCTTTCTCAGGGATTTCCTGATTATGATTGTGACCCTAAACTCATCGACTATGTAGCCGATGCCATGCGACAGGGCTTCAATCAATATGCACCTATGACTGGTTTACCTGCATTGCGGGAAGTCATCGCAGAAAAAATGAACACCCTTTATGGTGCAAATTATCACCCGGAAACAGAGATCAATATTACCGCAGGAGGTACTCAGGCAATATTTACGGCCTTAAGCGCCTATATTCATCCCGGAGATGAGGTCATTATTTTTGAACCGGCGTACGACGCTTATGCGCCAACTATCAAATTATTAGGAGGCCTGGTTAAACCTTATGAACTTGCTCCTCCAAATTATGAGATCGACTGGGAAATGGTCAAAAAACTATTCTCAGCGAATACCAAGATGATCATTTTAAACAGCCCACAGAACCCTACAGGCTGTGTTTTATCTGAAAAAGACATCAAAGCGCTCATCAAATTAACAAAAAACACGGACATCATGATTTTAAGTGATGAAGTCTATGAACATATTATATTTGACGGTAAACAACACCATAGTGTCGCCTTATATCCGGAACTGCGTGAAAGAAGCTTTATCGTGGCTTCCTTTGGTAAATTACTACATACCACCGGCTGGAAATTAGGCTACTGCCTTGCTCCGGAACAGCTGATGAAAGAGTTCAGAAAAGTACATCAGTTTAACGTATTCAGTGTGAATACCCCGATGCAGGTAGGCATTGCACGTTATCTAAAAGATCCTCAATCTTACCTTGGCTTATCCGCCTTCTTCCAACAGAAGCGTGATTTGTTTCGCGGCCTGCTTGCTGAAACTAAGTTTAAATTATTACCTTGCAATGGTTCTTATTTTCAATGCGTTAGCTATGAGCACCTCAGCGATGAAAAAGATGTCGCCATGGCCGAAAGGTTAATCAAAGAATATGGAGTTGCCTCCATCCCGGTTTCAGCCTTCTACATTAGGAATACAGACCACCACGTTTTAAGGTTTTGTTTTGCCAAAAAGCAAGAAACTTTAGAAAAAGCCGTTGAAAGACTAGTTAAATTATAATTTACATCCCTTTAAATTACAATAATGGAAAGTCCAGATTACCTAAGTATTAAAAACCTGAAAATTACGATTTTTCAGGCGTATTTATTTTGGGAGAATATTGACAAAAACCTACAAAATCTATCCTTAAGATTATCCTCAGGCGTTAAAGAAAAAACAGACCTGATTGTACTCCCGGAGATGTTCAATACCGGTTTTAGCATGAATGCTCCAGCACTTGCTGAAGAGATGAATGGCAAAACTATGCAATGGATGAATGATATTGCGCAAAAATATGAGTGTGTGGTTGCAGGTAGTTTAATCATCAAGGAAGACGGTCATTACTATAACCGCCTCATCTGGATGCTACCTGATGGCGGATACAGTCATTATGACAAAAGACACTTATTCGGTCTAGGGGATGAGGATAAAAACTATACCCCAGGACAAGATAAAGTCATTGTAGAATTAAAAGGTTGGAAAATCCGCCTGGCGATTTGCTACGACCTCCGCTTCCCGGTATGGTTGCGCAATCAAAATGAAGAATACGACATCCTGTTATTGATTGCCAGTTGGCCGGACAAACGCGCCATTCATTGGAATGCGCTTATCCCTGCTCGTGCCATTGAGAACCAAAGTTATGTGATCGCGGCCAACCGAGTTGGTCATGATGGCAAAGAAGTATACCATAGCGGACATTCCCAGTGTATTGATCCAATGGGTAAAACTGTTTACTATAAACCTGAAGACGAAGATCTTTATACCTTCAGTATCGGTTATGAAGAATTGCTTAAAACCCGTAAGGATTTCCCATTCTTAAAAGACGCTGATAAATTTCAAATCATTTAATTTCCCTTTAAACTAAGCTCCTAAACCAAAAATGTTTAACCGTAGAAAATTCATCAAAGCATCTGCGCTTTCGGCCTCTTTATTGGCTATTGATAGAACCAGTGCTGCTGCCATGATCCCAAGTCTGTCAAATGAACCTGTAAAACCAATTGTAATCTCTACCTGGGATTTCGGAATTGCTGCCAATCAAGCGGCATGGAAGGTTATATCCGCTGGTGGACGAGCATTAGATGCGGTAGAACAAGGCGTTCATGTACCAGAAGCTGACCCTAAGAATCAATCTGTAGGCTATGGTGGATTACCGGACAGAGATGGTCATGTAACGCTGGATGCCTGTATCATGGATGACTTAGGTAACTGCGGTGCTGTTGCTGGTTTAGAACATATTATGCACCCTATTTCTGTAGCCAGAATGGTGATGGAAAAAACACCTCACGTGATGCTTGTAGGTGATGGTGCACTTCAATTCGCTTTAGAAAATGGGTTCAAGAAAGTGAATCTCCTGACTAAAGAAAGTGAAAAAGCATGGAAAGAATGGCTGAAAACGGCAAAGTATGCCCCGGTCATGAACATAGAAAATAAACTTTACGACAAAGCTGCTCCGACTAGACTACCAGGAAATCAATACAACCACGATACTATTGGGATGCTTGCTATAGATGCCAAAGGAAATATTTCAGGCGCTTGTACCACCAGTGGTATGGCCTATAAATTACATGGCCGTGTGGGCGATAGCCCAATCATTGGTGCTGGTTTATTTGTAGATAATGAGGTTGGCGGTGCCACTTCTACCGGTGTTGGCGAAGAAGTAATCCGTAATGTAGGGAGCTTTTTAGTCGTAGAACTGATGAGACAAGGTTATACACCTGAAGCTGCTTGTAAAGAAGCAGTAATGCGGATCATCAAGAAGAAACCCGACATTGCAAAAAATATTCAGGTAGGTTTCCTTGCCTTAAATAAAAAAGGAGAATATGGTGCTTATGCGATCCAGAAAGGCTTCAGTTATGCAGTCTGTGACCAAAACAAGAACGATTTATTAATCCCTGGTAAAAGCTATTACTAACTGCAAAAAACAAGAAATGATTCAAATGGAAGTATGCGCCAACTCCCTTCCTTCTGCACTGGCAGCACAGGAAGGTGGCGCAGTAAGGGTAGAATTTTGCGACAATTTACCAGAGGGAGGAACCACTCCTAGTTACGCACAACTGAAGCTGGCAAAAGAATTACTACACATTTTAGTGTACCCTATCATTCGCCCAAGGGGTGGTGATTTCTTGTATTCAGATCTGGAGTTCCTTTTAATGAAAGAAGACATTAAAATGTGTAAATCTCTAAACTGCGACGGTATAGTCATTGGGATACTTAACGCTGATGGCAGCATCGACAAAGCACGTTGTGCAGAATTAATTAACCTGGCAAAACCAATGAAAATCACTTTCCACAGGGCTTTCGACATGTGTAATGACCTGGAAAAAGGTTTAGAAGACCTGATTGAACTGGGCTGTGAGCGCGTATTAACCTCTGGTGCGGCTGCTTCTGCATTAGCTGGTGCGCAGCAAATTAAGGCTTTAATTAAACAAGCTGCAGGAAGAATTATCATTATGCCTGGAGCGGGTGTTAAAATAACTAATATTGCAGAAATCATCCGTATTACCGGAGCAACAGAATTCCATGCTTCGGCCAAACATGCGGTAAAAAGCAAGATGGAATTCAGAAACCCGAACCTAAGTATGGGCACCAGTGAAGATGAATTTAGCTATGACTTAACTGATGTGAATACCGTTAAAAACCTGATTCAACTGGCCAACGCTTAATCCTGCTCTGTCAGCACAACATACTATGATTAATTTCCGATAAATTAATCGACTCAAAATCCTATATTTGCGCCACTGATGAAGCACATACGTAATTTTTGCATAATTGCACATATTGATCACGGAAAAAGCACACTTGCTGACCGTCTATTAGAATATACTGGAACTATTACCCAGCGTGAGGCGCAAGCTCAATTGCTGGATAATATGGATTTAGAACGTGAACGTGGGATCACGATAAAAAGCCACGCCATTCAGATGAACTATAAGGTTGGTGATATTGAATACAATTTCAACCTGATTGATACTCCTGGACACGTAGATTTTTCTTATGAGGTTTCTCGTTCTATCGCAGCTTGCGAAGGTGCCCTACTTATTGTTGATGCATCTCAGGGTATTCAGGCACAGACCATCTCAAACTTATACCTTGCGCTAGAGCACGATCTTGAAATCATTCCTATTTTAAATAAAATGGATTTACCTGGGGCAATGCCTGAGGAAGTAAAAGATCAGATTATTGACTTAATCGGCTGTAAACGTGAGGACATTATTCCTGCTTCAGGTAAAACTGGAATGGGTATTCCTGACATTATTCAAGCTATTGTAGATCGTGTTCCAGCACCGGTTGGTGATCCGGAAGCACCACTTCAAGCATTGATCTTTGACTCTGTTTTCAATCCATTCAGAGGAATCATTGCCTACTATAAAGTAGTGAATGGTCAGATTAAAAAAGGCGATAAAGTTAAATTCATCAATACAGGTAAACAATATTTAGCAGACGAAGTTGGGATCCTTAAACTGGATATGTCGCCACGGAGCGTTGTTAAAACCGGTGATGTAGGTTATATCATTTCTGGAATTAAGGAAGCACGTGAGGTGAAAGTTGGAGATACCATCACCACCGTAGACAGACCTTCACTGGATTCAATTCAAGGTTTCGAAGAGGTTAAACCAATGGTTTTCGCTGGTATTTATCCGGTTGACACCGATGAGTTTGAGGAGTTGCGTGAGGCCATGCACAAATTGCAGCTGAATGATGCCTCTATCGTTTTCGAACCTGAAAGTTCTGCAGCATTAGGCTTTGGTTTCCGTTGCGGATTCCTGGGTATGCTACACATGGAGATCATCCAGGAGCGTTTAGAGCGTGAGTTCAACATGACAGTGATCACCACTGTACCCAACGTATCTTACATTGCAAAAACCACTAAGGGTGAGGTAATTTTTGTAAATAATCCATCCGATTTACCAGATCCAAGTAAACTGGATGCGGTAGAAGAACCTTTTATTAAAGCAAACATCATTACCAAAGCTGACTTTGTGGGTCCGGTAATGTCCCTTTGTATTCAGAAAAGAGGAACAATCATCAACCAGTCTTACCTAACTTCAGACCGTGTAGAGCTTGTTTTTGAGATGCCTATGGGAGAGATCGTTTTCGACTTCTATGATAAGCTAAAAACAATTTCTAAAGGTTATGCTTCATTCGACTATCATCAGATTGGTTACCGTAAATCGGACCTGGTTAGATTAGATATGCTATTGAATGAAGAGCCTGTAGATGCTTTATCTTCGTTAATTCACCGTAGCAATGCTTATGATTTTGGAAAGAAAATTTGTGAGAAACTGAGAGAACTAATTCCTCGTCAGCAATTCGAGATTAAAATCCAGGCTTCTATTGGTGCGAAAGTTATTGCCAGAGAAACACTAAGCGCACTTCGTAAAGATGTAACCGCTAAATGTTATGGTGGTGATATTTCCCGTAAACGTAAGCTCCTTGAAAAACAGAAAGCAGGAAAGAAACGTATGCGTCAGGTGGGTAATGTGGAAATTCCACAATCTGCTTTCATGGCCGTACTTAAATTAGATTAATAAACAACATCATAAGACTTACATGCAGTTACTTGACGGAAAATTCGCATCAGAAAAAATAAAACAGGAAATCGCAGCTGAAGCTGCCTCGTTTTTAGCAGAGAGTGGCCGAAAACCACACTTAGTTGCAATATTGGTGGGTAATGATGGCGGTAGTGAAACCTATGTTGCCAGTAAAATGAAAAACTGTGAAAAGGTAGGTTTTCAATCTTCCTTAATCAGATACGACAATTCGGTAACAGAAGCGGAGTTGCTACAAAAAATCGAAGAGATCAACCAGGATGCTGGTGTAGATGGACTTATTGTTCAGTTACCACTTCCTAAGCACATCGATCCTGAAAAAGTAACTGAAACCATTGATTACCGTAAAGATGTAGACGGATTTCATCCGGTAAACCTTGGACGTATGATGAGGAACCTTCCTTGTTTCATCCCTGCTACACCTTATGGCATCATGCTAATGCTTCAGGCTTATGAGATTGATACTACTGGAAAACATTGTGTTGTTGTAGGCAGAAGTAATATCGTTGGTAGCCCAATGAGTATCCTGATGGCCCGCAATGCCAATCCAGGAAACTGTACCGTAACACTAACACATAGCAAGACTGCGAACTTAAAAGAGCTGGCATTACAAGCTGATATTATCGTTGCTGCAATCGGTAAAAAGAACTTTGTAACTGCTGACATGGTTAAGCCAGGTGCGATCATCATTGACGTAGGTATCAATAGAGAAACTTCTACAGAAACCAAATCAGGATTTAAACTATATGGTGATGTGGACTTTGAAAATGTAGCTCCTAAAGCTTCATGGATCACTCCGGTTCCCGGAGGTGTGGGTCTGATGACGATTGTAGGCTTGTTAAAAAATACGCTTGCTTCTGCAAAGAAAGAGATCTATTCTTAAGCAGTCAATTCTTAAAATATTAAAAAAGCTCTTTAGTTCCTTAACTAAAGAGCTTTTTTATCCAACTTTCTTTTAGGCCCACATAGATCCCATCAGGTCTGGTTTCTACAGGATAAATATCAATATAATCACCTTGCCCCTCTGCCCCTCTCCCCGTTTCCAGGTTGTATTCCCAGCGGTGTATCGGACAAATTAAATAACCATTTTTACAAGTTCCGCCACTTAAAATTCCTCCGGCATGGGGACAACTATTTTGAACTACAAAAACATGGTTCTGATGCCTAACCAGGCATAACTTCTTCCCATTTACCTTAATCTGCTCTACAAAATCACCTTCGGGAAAGTTCTCTTCCAATTTATACCACTTTAGCATACACCTTAATTAGATAAATGATTAAAAATGAACCTTCTTTTTTCACAGATTGGTCATATAAATCGCTTCAATATACATATAATCTCATTTCCCGTGATTATTTTATTTACCTTTGCCCCCTTAATATATGGCACACAATATACCAGCAGACGGCACATTACTTCCTTTAATGGAAGAGTTTTACACCATACAGGGCGAAGGATTTAACACAGGAAAGGCGGCTTATTTTATCCGTTTAGGAGGCTGCGATGTAGGTTGCCACTGGTGTGATGTTAAAGAAAGCTGGGATGCAGAATTGCACCCTTTAACTTCAGCTGATGATATTGTGGCCAAAGCGGATACTTTCCCGGGTAAAGCGGTAGTGATTACTGGAGGTGAACCCTTAATCTATAACCTGGATTATTTAACCAAAAAACTTAAGGAAAAAAACATCCTGACCTTTATCGAAACTTCAGGCGCTTACCCCCTTTCAGGTACTTGGGACTGGATTTGTCTTTCTCCAAAGAAATTCAAAGCTCCTCGTCCAGACATTACTCCATTTGCCAATGAATTAAAAGTCATTGTATTTAACAAGAGTGATTTTGAATGGGCAGAGCAATATGCAGCAACGGTTTCTGATACCTGCAAATTATACTTACAACCGGAATGGTCTAAGTCAAAGGAGATTACACCTTTAATTATTGACTATGTGATGGCTAATCCTAAATGGGAAATTTCCTTACAAACGCATAAATATTTAAATATCCCTTAATCGCGAACACAGATTTTTAGCTATATTTAATTGTACTTCATTAACAATAGCGTTTTGAAAAAAATATCTGTTGCGCTTTTTCTGTATTTCCTGCTTATAGTTAGTGTAAGCGCCCAGACTTCTACGGTAAAGAAAGCAATGGCAAGCTTCAATGATGCGCAGGTTCATTTAAATGACAACCATTATGTAGAAGCGATTGCGGCTTTAAAAGAAGCCGTACAAGCTGACCCAGGTTTTCAAAATGCGATACTCCAGCTCGCTGAACTCAACAGAAGAATCAAATCTTATGAAGAGGCAAAAAGTTATTACCGCAAAGCCATTGCGATGAATACTCAGCCAGAACCCCGAATATATTATGGACTGGGAGAATGTGAACTTTACAGCGGAGAATACGCCAATGCCTCAACACACCTAAGCTTATTTATCAGCAAATACAATGGCAATGACGCTGCTTTCCTCGCCAGGGCAAAAAAATACCTGAAAGATTGTGAATTTGCTCTGCTGGCTATAAAAACACCACAACAGTATGAACCTATAAATCTGGGTCCTAAAATCAATACCGCTTACCGGGATTATTTTCCGGCAATTACGGCCGACAATGAGACCCTGATTTTTAGTCGCAACTTAGATGGAAACGAAGATTTCTTCATTTCTAAAAAGACGAATAACGAATGGGATACAGCCGTTCCATTGAGCAATAAAATCAATACTTCAGATTTCAATGAAGGTGCACAATCCATCTCTCCAGATGGGCTGTACCTATTTTTCACTGGCTGCAACCGTCCTGGTGGACTAGGTCGCTGCGACATCTATGTGAGCCACAAGGAAGGAAATAACTGGGCTGAGCCCTTTAACCTTGGGGCGCCGGTAAACAGTGCTTATTGGGAATCCCAACCGGCTATTAGTCCGGATGGCAATACCCTTTATTTTGTGAGCAACAGGCCTGGTGGAATTGGTGGATATGACATATGGAAATCTAACCTCAATGAAGCAGGTGAATGGTCTGCCCCTATTAATCTGGGTCCGGAAATCAACACGCCTTACGACGAGAACACCCCTTTCTTACATGCAGATGGGAAAACACTCTACTTTTCTTCAGATGGATGGCCAGGAATGGGAAACAAAGATATCTTCATCAGTCGGATGCAAGACAACGGCCATTGGAGTCTCCCTTTAAATATGGGCTATCCCATCAATACCTTTAATGAAGAAACGGGAATGATCGTTAGTCCGAATGGCAGCACGGCCTATTTCTCTTCCAATCTAAAAGAGGGCTATGGTGATATGGACATTTATCAGTTTAAACTACCAATTGATAAACAACCTATGCCGATTACGTATGTAAAAGGAGTTGTTCGTGATCAAGAAAGTCGACAGTTCCTGGATGCAAAAGTACAGGTGGTCAACCTCCTCAATAAACATACGGTGTACAACGACTACACTGCTAAGGAAAACGGAGAATTCCTGGCTGTAATGCCGATAGGTGCAAATTACGCCTTTAATGCCAGTGCAGATGGTTACTTATTTTACTCGGAAAACTATGAGCTTGGTGTAGGAAGCAGAACACAACCTTTTCTACTGGAAATTAACCTGGAACGCTTGAAAATAGGCAATAACATGGTACTCAAAAACATATTCTTTGACACCAACGAATATCGTCTGCTACCCGCCTCTGTTACTGAACTGAGCACTTTGATAGCCTTGTTGAAGAATAACCCTCAGGTGGAAATAGAAATCCAGGGGCATACGGACAATGTAGGGAACGATCTTCAGAACGAAAAACTATCACTGAATCGCGCCAAGGCAGTATATGATGAATTGATCAATCAGAAAATAGATCCTTCCAGACTGAGCTTTAAAGGTTACGGAGAAAGTAAACCTATCGCAGGAAATGACACGGAAGAGAAACGCAAGCAAAACAGAAGAACTTCCTTCCTAATTACAAAAATCTAATGCAATCATCGCTAAAGATCAGGTATCAGCCTTGGGAAATATGGAATAAATAAGAAAAGCGGTTAAATAACCGCTTTTCTTATTCTAACTAGTTTTACCAGTAAATCTTCCAGTAAATCCAGGTGTAACATATTTGCGCCATCTGATTTTGCATTTGCAGGATCAGGATGTGTTTCAATAAATAGTCCATCAGCACCCACAGCAATTGCTGCTTTAGCAATGGTTTCAATCAATTCTGGCTTACCACCGGTAACACCAGAGCTTTGGTTAGGCTGTTGTAGGGAATGCGTGCAGTCCATTATAACTGGTACGCCGAAGCTTTGCATTTCCGGTAACCCACGATAATCAACAATCAGGTCCTGATAACCGAAAGTATTGCCACGATCTGTCAGCATCACCCTGTTGTTTCCCGATTCTACAATCTTTTCTACGGCGAATTTCATAGAACCCGCAGATAAAAACTGTCCTTTTTTCACGTTGACAACCTTACCTGTTTTCGCAGCAGCGATCAGCAGGTCTGTCTGGCGACAAAGAAAAGCTGGGATCTGCAAAACATCTACATAGGCAGCAGCCATTGCAGCTTCTGCACTTTCATGGATATCAGTTACGGTAGGCACCTGGAAAGTCTTACCTATCTTTTCTAAAATCTTCAAAGCCTTCTCATCCCCGATTCCAGTAAATGAACCACCTTTAGAGCGGTTGGCTTTACGGTAGGAACCTTTAAAAATGAATGGAATTTCTAACTTATCAGTAATCGTGACGATCTTCTCTGCGATACGCATAGCAATATCTTCTCCTTCAATGGCACATGGTCCTGCCATTAAGAAGAAATTACCTGATTCCTGGTGTTTTAAATTATCTAGTGGAAAATTGATCATTTTTTTTGTGTGTAATAATTACGAATTCAAACCTGTTAATTACCCAATTCAGACATGAACTTGATGCGCATCAATTGAATCTCTTCGCGGGAATAATCTGCCTCCCCTAATTCTTTGAGTGCTTCATCAATGGAATCATTTTCCGCAGATTGGAAATAATCGAATACTTCATCCTGACGATCTTCATCAATTAACTCATCTACGAAATAGTTCAGATTTAGCTTTGTTCCCGAGTTCACGATTGCCTCAATCTCTTTTAAGATATCAAAATAAGTGATGCCTTTAGATTTAGCGATATCTTCTAAACTGATTTGTCTGTCTACATTTTGGATGATGGATACTTTCAGCTGCGATTTGTTGGCCTGAGTTTTAATGATCAGGTCGATCGGGCGTTCAATATCATTGTCCTCCACATATTTTTTAATCAGCTCGATAAATGGTGAACCGAACTTCATTGCTTTACCATTTCCAACGCCCGAAATCTGTTTCAGCTCATCCATTGCAATCGGATAATGCGTACACATTTCTTCCAGCGAAGGATCCTGGAACACCACAAATGGTGGTACATTCTTTTGCTTCGCAATTTTCTTTCTCAGGTCTTTTAGCAGTTGTAACAACTGTGTATCTAAAGTCCCCGATCCATGTTTCACATCATCTTCATCATCATCTGCCGCACTTTCTATCGGCTCGTTGAGTACAAATTTAAGGCTATATGGATTTTCAATAAAATCTCTACCGTTATTGGTTAGCCTTAAAAGGCCATAATTGTCAATATCTTTAGAAAGGAAGTTATTTAATACCGACTGGCGGATTAAGGACTTCCAGTAATTTTCTCCTTCAACCATTCCTAAACCGAATTCAGGAATCTTACCATGCTCATAAGCGATAGTTTGTGCGGTTTCGGATCCGGTAAAGATATTCAGAATATGTGCATCGTCGAATTTCTCGCCAATACGTTGAATCAGTTTCAGTAAAACCAATAAATTCTCTTCCGCTTCAAAAAGTTTCTTAGGCTTTTTACAGTTGTCGCACATACAGTTACAGCCTGTTTCATTGAAGTTTTCTCCAAAATAATGCAGGATCTGTTTTCTACGGCATACGCCTGATTCGGCATAATCAATTACTTCTTTCAGAATCTGTGTTCCAATTTCACGCTCAGACACCGGCTTATCCTTCATGAACTTCGCCAGCTTATCTACATCTTTCTGTGCATAAAAAGCAATACATACCCCTTCACCGCCATCTCTTCCAGCTCTACCAGTTTCCTGATAATAACCTTCCATACTCTTAGGAATATCATGGTGGATCACAAAACGCACATCAGGCTTATCGATTCCCATCCCAAAAGCAATGGTCGCTACAATCACCTCAACATCTTCCATCAGGAATTTGTCTTGTGTATCGGCACGTACTTTAGGCTCCAAACCGGCATGATAAGGCAAAGCCTTGATGCCATTCAGATTTAGCGCTTCCGCAACCTCTTCCACCTTTTTACGGCTCAGACAGTAAATGATTCCTGATTTCCCGGTATTGTACTTGATGTACCTAATCATTTCCTTGATCACATCTCTTTTCGGGCGGATCTCATAAAATAAGTTTGGCCTGTTAAAGGATGATTTAAACAAGGTAGCATCAGACATCTGTAGATTCTTAATGATATCCTGTTGAACTTTCGGGGTGGCCGTAGCCGTTAAAGCAATAATTGGGATATCCTCACCCAGCCCGCTGATCACTTGTCTGATTTTTCGGTACTCAGGACGAAAATCGTGTCCCCATTCCGAAATACAGTGTGCTTCATCAACAGCTACAAAGGAAATCTTAATTAACTTTAAGAATTCAATGTTATCTGGCTTCGAAAGAGATTCCGGAGCAACATATAACAATTTGGTTTGTCCGCTTAGCAGATCACTTTTTACCTGGGTAATTTCCGCTTTGTTTAAAGAAGAGTTTAAAAAGTGTGCGATGCTGTCGCTTCCACCAAAGGCCCTCAGCTGATCCACCTGATTTTTCATCAAGGCAATCAGGGGCGATATAACAATTGCAGTACCTTCGCTCATGAGCGCGGGTAACTGATAACATATGGACTTCCCTCCACCTGTAGGCATAATCACAAACGTATTCTTTCCTTCGAGAACATTGGTGATGATAGACTCCTGGTCACCTTTAAAATTATCAAAACCAAAAAAGGTTTGCAAGTTATCAAACAACGACTTTTTCACATCCATTACGCGTATAAAATATTCAGTGCTATATTTACTTCAAAATAACATAATTTTGCACTAATTCAAAGCATCAATATACTAATAAATTCTGTTTGAAAAGTAAAAAAGCTATTATCGAGGACGCAGTCAACACGTTACAACTGGAAGCACAATCCATTTTAGGACTAATTGACCATATAAATGATGATTTTTGCCAGATTATCGACCATATTCTGCAATGTAACGGACGTGTTATTGTTACTGGAATAGGCAAAAGCGCCATTATTGCACAAAAAATAGTGGCAACTTTCAATTCTACAGGCACCCCATCCAGCTTTATGCACGCTGCAGATGCGGTACATGGAGACCTGGGAATGATCCAGAAAAATGACATTGTGATCTGTATTTCCAAAAGCGGAAACACACCTGAAATCAAAGTGCTGGCTCCTTTACTGAAACAATCGGGGAATCTGATGATTGGTATGGTGGGGCAACTGAACTCTGATCTTGCCGTACAAGCAGATCTGATCCTGAATACCACAGTCACAAAAGAAGCTTGTCCGCACAACCTGGCTCCTACCACAAGTACCACTGCTCAAATGGCAATGGGTGATGCCTTAGCCATTTGTCTGCTGAATGCAAGAAATTTCAATGAAGCGGATTTCGGCAGATACCACCCTGGAGGGGCATTAGGAAAACGTCTTTATTTAAAATCCGGTGATATCGCCCTTAAAAACCAAAAACCGGCTATTCCACCAACGGCTTCTGTAAAAGATGTCATTATTGAAATTAGTCAAAACCGTTTAGGCGCAGTCGTTGTTATTGAGGCGGATACGATTTTAGGCATCATTACTGACGGAGATATCAGGAGAATGTTAGAAAAACATACTAATTTAGCCGACATTAAAGCAAGCGATCTCATGAATCCTCATCCTAAAACTATTGAAAAAGATCTTTTAGCCATCAATGCACTGGAAGTAATTAAGGAGAATAACATCACTCAATTACTAGTGACAGATGGCGGAGCGTACTTTGGGATGATCCATTTACATGACCTTCTACAAGAAGGCATAATTTAATACTTTCGATTTAGCATGAATAAAAATAATTACGCATTAATAATGGCCGGTGGCGTTGGCAGTAGATTTTGGCCAGTCAGCAGAACAGAATATCCAAAGCAGTTTATCGACTTCTTCGGGATCGGCAAAACCCTGATTCAAAGCACTTATGAGCGTTTTTTAAAAGTCTGTCCACCAGAGAATATTTTTGTGGTCACCAATGAAATCTACACGGATATCGTTAAAGAGCAACTTCCGGATTTAGCAGTAAATCAAATACTTGCGGAACCGATCATGAGAAACACGGCACCATGCGTTTCTTATGGCTCCATGAAAATCCTCAACCTGAATCCCGATGCAACCATTGTTGTAGCGCCTTCAGACCACACCATTACCAATCAGGATGCTTTTATCGCAGCTATTGAGCAATCTTTAAAAGCAGCATCGGAAAACGACTGCCTGATTACCCTGGGCATTAAACCGAGCAGACCTGATACCGGCTACGGATATATTCAATACGTAGAAAACACACTCCCTACTGATGATCAGATTCACAAGGTGAAAATTTTCACTGAAAAACCCAACCTGGATTTGGCCAAATCATTTATTCAGAGTGGTGATTTCTTATGGAATGCAGGGATCTTCATTTGGTCAGCGAAGTCAATTACTAAAGCTTTCGCTAAGCACCTTCCGGACATGCATGACATCTTCCTACAAGGGAATCCGATATACAACACAGAAAGAGAAGCCAACTTCATTAGCGATGCTTATCAGCAATGCACCAATATCTCTATTGATTTTGGCATTATGGAGAAAGCTGATAATGTGTATGTTCTTCCTGCAGATTTCGGATGGTCAGACCTGGGAACATGGGCTTCCATTTATGAAATTGCGGAGCATGATTATGTAGGAAATGCGGTAATTCCAGCGGAAAAAGTAATGATGTTCGATTCCTCGAACTGTATGGTTAACGTACCAAAAGACAAATTAGTCATCCTTCAAGGCCTCCACGATTACATTGTGGTAGAGTCCAACAACACCTTGATGATCTGTCCAAGAACAGAAGAACAAAACATTAAACAGATTGTTGCCGATGTAAAATCAAAATTCGGCACAAAATATATATAGTCAAGACTTTACCATTTTACAAGATACATCCGGATTCTGGCATAACCAGAACCCGGATGTATTGTTTTTAACAATTTTTGCCTCCAAATTTATCATTACAATGACTAAGTATTTATACGGAATTGACTTTGGAACTACCAATTCTGCCCTATCCATTTATGACGATGAGAAAAAAGAAATCATCGCAACCATTACTGTTCCTTCCATTCTATACTTCAAAGATGAGGCTAATGAAACAGAATCTATTACACATTATGTTGGGGAAGAGGCTATAAACGCCTATATCAATGACGGGATGAAAGGCCGTTTCATGAAATCAGTCAAAAGGGTGCTCCCAAGAACCAGCTTCATTGAAACGCGGGTATTCACTAAGAAATACAATGCCTCAGACCTGGTGACCCTAATTTTAAAAGACCTGAAGCTTAAAGCAGATAAAATTATTGGCTATGACTGCCAGAAAGCCGTTATTGGCCGTCCCGTTTTCTTTGATGATGAAAGCACTGCAAAAGATGCACTTGCCCAAAAACGCTTGAACAAGGCTGCAGAGAACGCAGGTTTCACAGACATTCGTTTTCAGTTTGAACCCATTGGGGCTGCTTTTGCTTACGAGCAGACCATTACCAAAAAAGAAAGAGTACTGGTAGCCGATCTTGGAGGTGGAACAACGGATTTCACCTATCTGGAGTTAGATCCGGCAAAGGTAGGCAGCAAAGATCGTAAAAATGACATTTTAGCGACTGGTGGTATTTATATTGGTGGAGACAGTTTTGATTCTTCTTTCATGTGGGATCAGGGAACACCGCATTTCGGTAAAGACACGCTTTATGAGGCTTCGCCAGGCAAGATGCTGACCGTGCCTAATTCCTATTTCAGTAACATCTGTTCCTGGGAGCAGATGAACTTCTTTAATGGCATCAAAGTAAGGAATGACATCCAAACCTATTACCATTATTCGAAACAAGATCCTAAGTTCAAAAACCTGATTACCCTAACGGATCACAATCTGGGTTATTCCGTATTTCAATCTATTGAGAAAACAAAAGTTGCCTTATCCAAAAATGACGATGCTCCATTTGTATACCGCAATATGGACATAGAAATTGATCAAAACGTAACACTGGAGCAATACAACAAGATTATCCAAAAGGATTTAAGAAAAATCAGCATGTATCTGGATGAGTTTCTTACGAAAAACAAGATCAACCCTGCAGAAATTGACAGTTTATTCCTGACTGGCGGAACCTCTATGGTTGCTGCAGTAAAGGATTTATTTAATAGCAGATTTCCAGAAGTACCTGTCAACTCAGGCGACAACTTCATTAGTGTAGCCAAAGGACTGGCTTATAGCGGATACCTATTTGAAAACGCATAAAAAAAGGGAGCCTGTGTATCACAGGCTCCCAAAATATAAAGTTTTTAAAAATTATAAAGACTGACGTTGTCTAATGGCTTCGTAAAGAATCACTCCTGCCGAAACAGAAACATTCAGTGAACTGATCTCTCCAATCATAGGGATTTTAGCCAAATGATTGGCCATTCTCATGATATCATTTGAAATTCCTTCATCCTCTGCTCCCATTACGATTGCCGTAGGTGCTGTATAATCAGGGGCATAAATTAAATCGTTAGTTTTCTCAGTACAAGCTACAATCTGCAAGCCACAGTCTTGCAAATACAAGGCTACTTTATGAAGATTCGGATGTCTGCACACTGGAATACTGAACAAGGCACCTGCCGAAGTTTTAATCGCATCGGCGTTGATCTGTGCAGAGTTTTTAGTAGGCACAATAATCGCATGTGCACCAGCACAAGCTGCTGTTCTCGCAATTGCGCCCATGTTTCGCACATCTGTGATGCCATCCAGAATCAATACCAGAGGTACTTCACCTTTCTCATAAACTGCAGGAATAATGTCTTCAATTTTCTGGAAAGTAATGGCAGAAATCACCGCAATCACACCCTGATGATTTTTCAGGGTCATTCTGTTCAGTTTTTCAACCGGAACATTATGAACGGGTGCATCTACATCTTTCAAAAATCCTTTCAGCTCTACGATCAAATCACCGCCTAATCCACGCTGAATATAAATACTTTCAATATCCTTACCAGCTTTAATAGCCTCTATTACAGCTCGTATACCAAATACGAATTCATTATTTTCTTTAGCTCTCGCAGGTCTTCTCGAATGTTCCATCTTTCTTAAAATTGAAGCGCAAAAATAGATGAAATAATGCGATTAAAGGAAAGCAATTTCACGATGAAGCTAACTTGCTCTTTTCCACATAGTTCGGTTGATAAAAATAACCCTTCTGGAAATCTATGACCGCAAACCTCGTATTTCTCATTTTTAAATGTTCATAAAAGAATTAAGCAAAGGCACTAATTTTTCCATATTTTTGTAGCCATGAGTAACGACAACGGAAATCAGGGAACAGATAAAGCGAACTTCACTGCCAGAAAGACCAGATTAAGCAATTCCATGAACACCATGGGAAAGATCCCTCCCCAAGCATTAGATCTTGAGGAAGCTGTTTTAGGTGCTTTAATGTTAGAAAAGGACGCCCTATCTACGGTAATTGACATCTTAAAACCTGAAGTATTCTATGCGGAAGCGCACAAGAAAATCTTCGAGGCCATTGCCTTATTATTCCAAAAATCAAAACCTGTTGATATATTAACCGTTACTGCAGAACTTAGAAACCTGGGTTTATTGGAGATGGTAGGCGGTGCTTACTATATTACCAATTTAACCAACAGGGTTGCTTCTGCTGCGAACATTGAATACCACTCGAGGATTATTTCTCAAAAATATATTCAAAGAGAGTTGATTAGAATCTCTTCTGAGATCATCCAGAATGCTTACGAAGA
Organism: Pedobacter gandavensis; assembly: GCF_014172405.1. GTDB lineage: Bacteria > Bacteroidota > Bacteroidia > Sphingobacteriales > Sphingobacteriaceae > Pedobacter > Pedobacter gandavensis. Next base: position 1,378,656 of record NZ_WNXC01000001.1, read on the forward strand.
CACCACAGATATTTTCGACCTGTTGGATCATGCGGAGAAAAACCTGTTTGACATTGCACAGAACAACCTGCGTAGAGATACCCAGAAAATGGATGAGATTGTCAAACAATCCTTAGCCACTTTAGAAGCCCTTCGTGGAAAAAGCGACGGACTTACGGGAGTACCTTCCGGCTTTACAGACCTTGACCGCATTACCGGTGGATGGCAGCCTTCAGATTTAGTCATCATCGCGGCACGTCCTGCGATGGGAAAAACCGCCTTCGTACTGACCTGCGCCAGAAATGCTGCAGTAGATTTCAAACGTCCGGTAGTGGTATTCTCCCTGGAGATGTCCTCGGTTCAGTTGGTGAATCGTTTGATTTCCGGAGAAACTGAAATTGAGCAAGAGAAAATCAGAAAAGGGAACCTGGCAGAATGGGAATGGCAACAACTCCATAGCAAAATAGGTACCCTAACGGAAGCGCCGTTATTAATTGACGATACCCCTGCCCTGAACATCTTTGAGTTCAGAGCGAAGTGCAGAAGGTTGAAATCACAATACGACCTACAACTGATCATCATCGATTACTTGCAGCTGATGCATGGTAAAGGTGAAGGTGGTGGTGGAAACAGGGAGCAGGAAATCGGTAGTATTTCGAGAGCCCTAAAATCTGTTGCCAAAGAATTAAACGTTCCTGTACTGGCACTTTCTCAGTTGAGTCGTGCGGTGGAGAGTAGACCTGGTCAGAATGGTAAACGCCCAATGCTATCGGATTTACGTGAATCTGGTTCCATTGAGCAGGATGCGGATATGGTACTCTTCCTATACCGACCGGAATATTACGGAATTACGGAAGATGAGCAAGGACGTTCACAAGCGGGTATTGGAGAGGTAATTATCGCGAAACACCGTAACGGTGAAACCGGTATCGTTCCTTTACGCTTCATTGGTAAATACGTTAAATTTACAGATTTGGAGGATAATTTTGCTGCACCAACGTCCTTCTCTATGGACACTAGTGCAGGCATGGCCCCTTCACAAGACTTTGACCGTCCGGCAGGAAACGTCATCATCAAACCATCAAGAATGGATGATATGCATGACGATGACGCTCCCTTTTAAACGATAAAATCTATACGAAATAACCTAATAAAATGCCCGCCAATACGATTATTGGTGGGCTTATTTTTGTAAAATTCAGCACGAGAAAAGTACAAACCATCACGCCTATTGCCATCAGATTTAAGCCCATGGGCTGTACCAGCAATATGAAAGCTGCAATGATAAAGCCGACACTTACGGCATTAATCCCCACCATAGAATACTTGATGCGGGAAATCTTTTTCAAATCTTCCCAAAACGGCACAATAAACAAGACCAGAATCAAGCCTGGCAAATTGATCCCCATAACTGCGACTAAACCGCCCAGCATCTGACCGGTCAGTCCATAGCCAAAGGTTTTCATACTTAAAGCGCCTACATAACTGGTAAATGAAAAAGTGGGGCCTGGCAAAGCCTGCTGTAAAGCAAATCCAGAAAGAAAATCCGTTCCGTTCAGGTAATGTTTCATCTCTACGAACTCTGTAAACATCAAGGGCACCAGAACTTGTCCGCCGCCAAAAATAAAAATCCCGTTTCGGTAGAAATTCTCGAACAATCTGATTGGTAAGCTAAAAAGAGAAGTACGGTTAATGATGGCACCCAAAGCTGCCAGAATAAGTAACACGCCAATAAAGTAGATCAGCTTTTTAGGGTTGATATTTGAAAACAAGCGCACCCTAAGCTCACTTTCCTCTTTTGGTGTACCGATGGCGGAAGAAATCATCCCCCCTATTAAAATGGCAATCGGAAATACATAAGCATTCCTCAATACCATGGTACCCACCACAGCAGCAACGGCCAGAAAAATGGTCAGTTGCGAAACCAATACCCTTTTTGCCAGATTATAGGCCCCAAAAGCGACAATCCCCAAAGCGATGGGTTGAATATATTCCAGAATTTCTCCAAACTTTTGCTGTTGACCCCATTTCGCAAAACTAATGGCAGCAAATGTCATCAATGCTGCTGAAGGAATGATCCAAATGAGAAAAGTAATCAGCGCCAGTTTTAAACCGCCTACCTTATACGCAATGCCGACCAATGTTTGGGTAGAAGCCGGCCCTGGTAGCACCTGCGACAGTGCGTTTAACTCCAGGAGCTCCTCTTCCGTAATATACCTGACGTTTTTTACAAAATATTTAAGCAATAAAGCCAGGTGTGCCTGTGCCCCTCCAAAAGCAGTAAACGTAAAGAGGAACACATCTCTGATAAACAACAGTTGTCTTTTGTTCACCATCCCCATGGTTAATCGTCTTCGTAATCCAGACCGGCAGCAGAATTATAAGCACCCTGCAACTCAGAAAATGCATGCATATCTCTTTTGTTTCTGGCTACGGACATCCCTTTTTGATAGATTTCCAGGGCAGCATCTTTTTGCTGTTCTTTCTCATATAGTTTACCGAGGTGGTAATAAGTACCTACATAATCTGGATGATCCTGGGTTAGTTTTAAGTAATATTCAAATGCCTTTTCTACGTCATTTGAATTGTTGTATTCTGTAGCTAAAGCGTACAGAACGAATGGATCATGAGGATCATTGGATAAAAACTCCAATAACTTTGCTAATCGGGTACTTTGCATTTTAAATCCCTGCTTTTTTAATTAGATTTGCAAAAAGACAATTTTATGAAAATATTAGTTTGTATCAGTAATGTGCCCGACACAACGACAAAAATAACTTTTACTAACGATAATACACAATTCAATACATCAGGCGTACAATTTATTGTAAATCCCTATGATGAAATTGCCTTATCTAGAGCAATTGAACTGTGTGAGGGAGGTAAAGGAACCGTTACCGTAATCAATGTTGGAGAAAGTACCACAGACCCAACCATAAGAAAAGCACTTGCCATCGGAGCAGATGATGCTGTCAGAATCAACGCCGCACCTAGAGACGCTTACTTCACTGCTTACCAGATTGCGGAGTATGCTAAAACCACAGACTACGACATGATCCTTTGCGGTCGCGAATCTATTGATTACAATGGATCTCAGGTAGCTGCAATGGTAGGCGAATTTTTAGATATCCCGTCGATCTCTATCATCAAGAAATTGGATTATGATGGAACGACAGCTACCATAGAACGTGAAATTGAAGGTGGAAAAGAAGTTGTTTCTGTAACTGGCAGGTTTATTGCGAGTTGTGCAGAAGGAACTGCTGTTCCAACGATTCCAAACATGAGAGGCATTATGTCCGCCAGATCTAAACCGCTACAAGTAATTGAAGCCAAAGAAATCGCGCAAATCAGCAAGGTTACTCAGTTTGAAACCCCTGCACCACGTGGCGCAGTGAAATTGATTCCTGCCGAATCTGCAGCACAACTGATCGAGCTTTTACATACAGAAGCTAAAGTGATCTAAACCGTTCTATTTCCATTTATAAAATTATTTAACAAAGATCTTATGTCAGTTTTAGTATATGTAGAACAAGTCGATGGTAAATTTAAGAAGTCTGTTTTTGAAGCAGTTTCTTATGCTAAAGCCATTGCAGATATACAAGGAAGTAATTTAACCGCAATATCAATTGGTAATGTTGGAGAAAGCGAATTGAAAGCGTTGGGCAAATATGGCGCTTCTAAAGTGTTAAACGTTGCCAACGACCAATTAAAAAACTTCGTAAACCAAGCCTATGCTTCGGTAATCGCAGAAGCCGCTAAAAAAGAGCATGCAGAAGTAGTGGTATTGTCAAACTCTTTCTCTGGAAAAGGTTTAGGTCCACGTGTTGCAGTAAAATTAACAGCAGGATTAGTAGACGGTGCAGTAGAATTGCCTAAAATAGAAGGCGGTAAGTTCTCCGTAAAGAAAAATGCATTCTCAGGAAAAGCATTCGGGATCACAGAACTGACCTCTCCAATCAAAGTAATTGCTTTAAATCCGAATGCTTTTGGCGTAAAAGAAGCTGCAGTTGAGGCGACAATTGAGACTTTCGCTCCAGAACTGAAATCAACAGATCTGACTGCAATTGTGAAAGAAATCGTTAGAGCGACAGACAAAATATCTTTACCGGATGCAGAATTGGTAGTTTCCGCTGGACGTGGCCTTAAGGGTCCTGAAAACTGGGGGATGATCGAAGAGCTAGCCGGACTACTTGGCGCAGCTACAGCCTGCTCTAAGCCAGTCTCAGATGCAGATTGGAGACCACATTCAGAACACGTTGGACAAACTGGTATTGCCATCAGTCCGAATCTATATATCGCCATTGGTATTTCTGGAGCAATCCAGCATTTAGCAGGCGTAAGTTCTTCAAAAGTAATCGTAGTGATTAACAAAGATCCGGAAGCTCCTTTCTTTAAGGTTGCGGATTACGGCATCGTAGGTGATGCTTTTGAAGTAGTTCCTCAATTAATAGAAGCATTAAAAGCACATAAAGGCTAAATAAATATCCGGCTGAAACGCTTGTTTTGGCCGGGTATTACTTAAGATGAAAAAAGTAAAACTCGAAATTATCGGTTTGTCTTACAGCCAAACCCAATCAGGCGCTTATGCCCTGGTTCTTGGTGAAGTAAACGGCAGAAGGCGTTTACCGATTATTATCGGTGCGTTTGAAGCACAAGCTATTGCCATAGAAATTGAGAAGATGGTCCCAAGCAGACCCCTTACTCACGACCTGTTCAAGACTTTTGCACAGACTTATCATGTACAAATCACAGAGGTACTTATTTACAACCTGGTAGAGGGCGTATTTTTTGCCAAACTTATTTGTACGGATGGAGAAACCATCCAGGAAATTGATGCCAGAACATCTGATGCGATTGCATTGGCGGTTCGTTTCAATGCCACCATTTACACCTACGAATTTATTCTTTCTTCTGCAGGTATTGTCATTGAAGGCAATGACTTCCTTTTCTTAGAAAACATGGAGGGAATTCCAAAAGAACACAGCTCTGAAGACATGAGCCCTCCCATCCCAGGCTCCAATTACGCCTCACTCAGCACAGAAGAGTTAAATCAGAAACTTCAGGAGGCCATTGCCGAAGAAGCCTATGAAAAAGCAGCAAGGATTCGGGATGAATTAAACAGAAGAAACTCCGCATAACTCATTACTACTTATTATTTTAAATATCTTATCTCAATTTAGAAGAACTATTCAAATTAATTCTATCTTGAAGTATCAATTCAAAAAAAACTAAATTATTATTATGAATGTTAAGTTACGCTTAACTCTGATGAATTTTTTGCAATTCTTTATCTGGGGTTCATGGCTTATTACGATTGGCGTGTATTGGTTTCAGAATAAAGGATGGTCAGGTGCAGAATTCGGTGTGATCTTCTCCACCATGGGAATCTCCTCTATCTTTATGCCTGCCCTTGCCGGAATTATTTGCGATCGTTTTGTCAATGCAGAAAAATTATACGGCACATTTCACATCCTTGGTGCATGTGTGTTGTTTTGCCTGCCTATGGTGACTAACCCAAGCACCTTTTTCTGGGTGATCCTACTCAACATGATCTTTTATATGCCCACCCTATCTTTATCGATTACTGTGGCTTATACTGCTTTAAAGAATGCGAAACAGGACGTTGTAAAAGACTATCCTCCCATCAGAATTTGGGGAACAATTGGTTTTATTGCGGCCTTATGGGTAGTAAGTTTAACCGGAAATGAAGCTTCTTCCAACCAGTTTTACATCGCATCCGGCGTTTCCCTGGCGCTAGGCATCTATGCCTTTACCTTACCGAAATGCCCACCATTGGCTAACAAAGTGGAAAGTAAATCTTTCGTAGATGCCTTAGGATTAAGGGCTTTTACCTTATTTAAGCAAAAGAAATTTGCCACATTCTTCTTATTCTCTATGTTCTTAGGTGCGGCTTTACAGCTCACCAATGCTTATGGAGACACTTACTTACATGATTTCAAGGAAAATCCAGCATTCGCTAACCTCCTTGCCGTAAAGTATCCAGCAATTATCATGTCGATTTCTCAAATCTCTGAAACCTTGTTTATCCTGGCAATTCCATTTTTCTTAAGGAAATTTGGTATTAAATACGTGATGTTGTTTAGTATGCTGGCCTGGGTATTGAGATTCGGTCTTTTTGCCTTTGGCGATCCTGCCGGCGGATTATGGATGATCATTTTGTCTTGTATCGTTTACGGAATGGCTTTCGACTTCTTTAACATCTCCGGTTCTTTATTCGTAGAGACCCAGATTGACGAGAAAATCAGAGGAAGTGCTCAAGGTTTATTCATGATGATGGTGAACGGATTTGGTGCTTTATTTGGCAGTTTCACCAGTGGAATGATCATTGAACATTTCTTTACCGGAGCAAATCAAAGTAAAGACTGGCACGGCATCTGGCTAACCTTTGCTGCTTACACACTGCTATTGGCAATTACCTTCCCTTTCATCTTCAAATACAAGCACAACAAAGCGGAGTTAAATGCGATTAACGCAATGAACCACTAAAAAACCAACCGAACCAACCAACAACCTAATAAACTATATGTCTGGTAAATACCGTAAAGAGAAGGACTGCTTAAACTGCGGTCATGAAGTAGAAGCGCATTTCTGCTCCTACTGCGGACAAGAAAATATCATCGTTAAAGAAGATGCACTACATATGGTAGTGCATGCTGTATCCGATTATTTCCATTTTGAATCCAAGTTTTTTGGGACAATTAAACCCTTGTTATTCCAACCGGGGGTATTGACACAAAAATATGTAGAAGGTAAGAGAGCTTCCTATTTACATCCCATTAAGCTCTATATTTTCATCAGCATTGTTTTCTTTTTGGTTGCCCTAAGTGGTAACAAGAAGAACGAAACAGAAACTAAAAAAGAAAGTACCACCATACAGAAGGGTAAGTCAAACTCACAATTAGATACCTCAGAAAAGGAATCCTCAGATTTTGTTGGGCCAAACATTCTTGAAACCATTAAAAAAAATAAAGACAAAGCAAAAAGACAAGCTGACTCAGGCGGTACTGGTAGTAATAACATCATCTCAATCGGCCCTGTTGTGGACAGTACCATCGCAGCCTATGAGAAAAGGCAAAGCGGTTTACCGGAGGAAAAACGTGATGGCTTTATCAAGGCAGTAATCCAGAAAAAGAACATTGAATTAATGCACACTAAAGATTCATCAGAAAAGCTGGAAGAAAGTCTGTTGCACAACGTCCCGAAAATGATGTTTCTCCTACTTCCTCTTTTTGCACTGATACTTAAAATTGTCTATTTCAATAAAAAGAAATACTATTTTGAGCATTTAATTTACGCTTTCCATATTCATTCGGCAATATTTCTAATCGTGCTGATCAGTACACTGATTACCTGGCTTGGGGGGTATTTTTACGACATTAGTGAACTGATGTTTACCCTTAGCTTCTTTTGGATCACCTGGTACATCTATAAGTCTTTGCGGACTTTCTATGGCAACAGCAGATGGGTAACTATATTAAAGTATTTCCTGTTAATCGTTTGTTATAGCATTGTGATGGTGTTAACCTTGATATTAGGTGCTTCTGCATCTATCTTTATGTTATAAACAAAAAAGTAACCACATAAAAAAACCGCTTCGTCAAATGACGAAGCGGTTTTTTTATGTGGTTATATTGAATTAACGCTTATCTAAAGGCACAAACTCTCTGTTGGTATGTCCAACATACACCTGACGTGGGCGACCGATTGGTTCTTTATTTTCATGCATTTCTTTCCATTGTGCAATCCATCCTGGTAAACGACCTAAAGCAAACAACACAGTGAACATATCTGTAGGGAAACCTAAGGCTCTGTAAATGATTCCAGAATAGAAATCTACGTTTGGATAAAGCTTACGCTCTACGAAGTAAGGATCGCTTAATGCAGCTTCTTCCAGTTTCTTAGCAATCTCCAATACCGGATCATTGATGCCTAATTTTTCCAGAATATCATCACAAGCTTTTTTAATGATTTTTGCTCTTGGATCGAAGTTTTTATAAACTCTATGTCCGAAGCCCATCATACGGAAAGGATCGTTTTTATCTTTTGCTTTGTTGATCCATTTTTCAGTATCACCACCATCTTCTTTAATGCGTTCCAGCATTTCGATTACTGCCTGGTTAGCACCACCATGAAGTGGACCCCATAAAGCAGCGATTCCTGCAGAAACTGAAGCATAAAGGTTACAGTCTGATGAACCTACCATTCTTACTGTCGATGCAGAGCAGTTTTGCTCATGATCAGCATGTAAGATCAATAAAGTATTCATTGCACTAACTACTACCGGATCAATATCAATTTCTTCTGTACGCTGACCGAAGATCATGTTTAAGAAATTGCTAACGTAGTCGTATTTATTTTTTGGATAGATCAGTGGGTGACCTAAAGATTTTTTATAGATGAAAGATACAATCGTTGGGAACTTAGCCAGCAATTTAATCATGGTCAGATCCATGGTTTCTGGCGAAGAGTTTGCATTTAAAGACTCCGGATAGAAAGTAGACAATGAGCATACCAATGAAGCCAGTTGCGCCATCGGATGTGATTTAGAAGGATAACCATCTAAAAACTTCTTCATGTCTTCATGAATCAGCGTATGACGGCTGATCGAAACCTGAAAATCAGACAATTGCTCAGTTGTAGGTAAATCGCCATATATAAGCAGGTATGCTACTTCTAAAAAGGTAGATTTTTCCGCTAGTTCTTCAATTGAATAACCACGGTATTTTAAAATCCCTTTTTCTCCGTCTAAAAAGGTAATTGCACTTTTCGTGGATCCGGTGTTTTTGTAACCAAAGTCTAAGGTAATGTGACCGGTTAAATCTCTAAGTTTCGAAATATCTATAGACTTCTCCCCTTCGGTACCGGTAATAACGGGAAATTCATAGACTTTTCCGTCAATCTTAATTTCTGCAATATCTGACATATATATATCTTAAATTTATAATAAACAAAATTAGCTAATCCATATTGATTAGCATTTGATCAGCGCTAACAAAGCTGTTAAATAATTATTAAATGTGAGTCAAGGGTAAGTAAGAATCTGTGAAATTACTTCGCTGCCTTAATTTCTTCCACAACACGACCACACTCCATCATTTCATCTCCATAATATGGATTCTGAATTTTCTTTTCTGAAGACAACCAGTCGCCACCATCGCCTTTATTGGCCATTGGGCAATGTTGTACATAGATCGTACCTGTTTCCACAGCTGCATGTTTGAATAAGGCAATCAGGTCTGCACTTAACGCAGTAAAGTCTTTTCTTTGTGCGGCGATATCTTTTGCTGTAGCCATTTTCTCTGCAGTAACCGCAGTACTTTCACAACCCTTCTCAGCGGCAAGATTTACTTTCAATTCCGCAGCCGCTTTTTTAGCGTCTTCAAATTTAGAGTTGACCAAAGCATCTTTTAAAGTAAGGTATCCGTTATAAATGGACTGTACATTTGCGTCCTTCAATTTTACGCTTGCCGGTGTTGCGGGATCAGCCACCGTTGCAGCCGTAGAATCAGCCGTAGCACTTAAAGCTACTTTTTGATTCGTGTTGCTGGTACAAGATGTAGCGATCATAATTGCCGCTACAGCGAAGTATCTTTTCATATAAGTTTTTTTGTTTTTATGAATAACAGATCTATGATATTCTGTTTTTTGGTTAAATTACAGTTTTAATTTTAAATAAATAAAAAAGCCCCTTAAAAAAACAGGGGCTTAGTGTAATTAAGTCTTTTTCAGACCTATAATTTAAAACCATAAGCCACACGTAAGGCGACTTGGCCAGTATTAAAACCACGCTTTGGTAAACCTTCATATTTCACACCCAAGTCCAAACCACTGCTCCAAGCGTAGCCAATAGCAGGAGAATAAAGAAATGAAGTCCCGGAATTCTTGGTCACCCCAAAGGCTGCCCCAAGTTCTCCCATCCCATACAACCCAGATCCACTTGGATCAAAAAACACTTTCAAACCTGCTTTCAATGGGATATATCCATAATCAGGCACATCAATACCATTTTTGTTTTCACCAATAAAATGCGTGTATCCTGTGGTGATTGGAACCGAAACTTGTTTGGAAACATCAAATTGCATTCTCGCATCTGCACCTATGGCAAAGCTATAGCCATCTGTAGTAGGAACACCTAAATTAACACCTACACCAAGTTTCTGCGCATTCACATTCGTACTCAATAATAAAGCCACAGCAGCTGCTGCCGAGGCTATAAAGGTGGTAGATTTTTTCATGTTGTAATTTCGTTGATATACACAGACATTTACAAAATGTATGCCACCAGAAATATTTTTTTTTAAAAAGACAAATCCTGCTGGTAAGCGGTCATTACTTTTCCATATAAATCCGCTTCATTTTCTGTGGCATCAAACCAATGAATCTTCAGCCCATCTTTCTCCATTTTCCTAAAAAAAGTCATCTGGCGCTTCGAAAACTGGCATATTGCCGTTCCAAGACGTACTTTTAGTGTTTCATAATCCAATTCACCATCCAGGTAAGCGATGATAAACTTGTACTCCAATCCGTAAAAAATTAAAATTTCCCGATCCACTCCCATTTCCAGCAGCATTTTCACCTCTTCGATCATGCCAGCTTTGAACCTGGCTTCCATTCTGGTCAGGATTTTTTCCCTGCGCAGCGCGACATCAATTTGCAATCCGACAATAAAAGGAGTTATTAAAGGCCTTTTTACCGGATTAAAATCATGGTGTTGCAAGTAATCTGCAATCTCAAGGGCACGAATCAGTCGTTTGTGAGAAGAAAGGTCGGCATGGGCTACGATAGCTTTCGGATAATTCAACAGCATGGCGCTCAACTCCTCTTTTTGCTTAGGTAGCAACTCCGCTCTTAGCCGCTCATTTACTGGGATCGCCGTATACTCCTGCGCTTGCAGGATGCTGTGCATGTACATGCCTGTACCACCACAAAGAATAGGCAATACTCTTTTCGCAGTAAGTGCTTCAAAAGTCCGGTAAAAATCTTCTTTAAACTCGTTTACGTTGTATTTATCTCCTGCCTCTTTAATATTGATCAGGTGATAAGGAATATCTTTTCCATTGACATGGTACTCTTGAAGGTCCTTTCCGGTACCGATGTCCATATTTCTGAAAACTTGCCTGCTATCGGCACTAATAATCTCCGCATGAAGTGCTTCCGCGAGCTTTACCGCAAGCTTCGTTTTTCCGGAGGCCGTAGGCCCTAGTATGACCAGTAGTGGGTTCTGCTCCATTTACAAGTATAAAATGTATTTTAAATTCCCTGTATTGAACACAGGAAGATAATGCTGTGCGATTAAAAATTGTTGTTGTTCGGTTTCCTCCAGAATCTTCAATTCCTCCTGCAACGTTGCAGGCAATCGAAGCAAAGTTTTCCGGTTGTAATCCTTTAAATCCAGCCATAAGGCCAAAGGTTCTGTTGCATTGACCAGTTCAAAGCCAGAAGAAGCGTAGGCATTGCCCAGCGACCAGTCTCTGTCTGCATAACTCATCAGGTCATTGGGTTGGACCAGGGTAATGAAATGTTTGAGCAGTTTGCTAAAACCACCAGTCACCGTAAAACCAATCTGACTCGCGAAGCGAACCAATTCGTAGGAACGGTAATCTACTGCAATACGCGTCATCGGCCTGGCGGCACTAAATAACGCAACTGCTACAATTTCCTCCCCAATCAGCAATGCGAATTTATATTTTGTTTTTGCAGAACCCTGTAAATGATGGTTCAAGAGAAACTCATCAGCCTGCAGCTGGGTTATGGCTATGATTTTGCCTTTACGACCATGGAGCGTTTTATTCCGACCCAGGATAGAGGCTATTCTGCCCAATACCTGTTCCCTGCGACTGTGCCAAATATCTTCCCATAAATGAACCAGATAGCAGCTTTGCTCTTGATAAGTCTTTTGTAGCGCGATGAAATCGGCAGGACTCCCCCCATCTCTTAAGGACACCAAATGTATGGCTACCTGCTGCTGATCCAGAAAGACCAGCTCATTCCCCTCTATTTCAGTAAAGGCAATGCCCTTATCCGTTAATGCGGTAATAAAATCTAATTGCCAAACTGGTCTTAATCTACCCAACCCTTTTCTTTATATAATTTGAATCCTTCTGCCAAGGCGCTTTCAATCATCGAAAGCAGCTCAAAATCCAGTTTTTTGATATGGAAACAAGACTTCCCTTTTAAATGCTTCAATAGTTTAGGATCAAAAGTAGTTTTCATTTCTGGTTCTACATATATCGGCATAAAATAAAAACCAACATAACCCTTTGCAATGACCACACTGCCGAAAAACCACCCTAATCTCTTCTTACCATCAACCTGCACCTCTTTTTCGGTCCACAATTCATAGGCAGTTTCACTATTCACCCTGTCGTTGAAACCCAGAGCTTCATATTGTTGCATGGTTGCTCTAATCGTTTGAAAAATTTCTACAAAATCAGTTTTCATGATTATCAGTTTTATAGGGTAACATGATTTAACCAGATATTGTTTCCTAATCCAGATACCATCTTTTCACAGGATACTCCTGATCTAATACAATAGCCTCTCCTAACATTGGAGTGGTAATCTTCAGGTTCATTTCTTCGGCCTTTTTTACCGCTCTGATTACCGGTTCATTCCAATCGTGCAAAGCCAGGGTAAATTTCCCCCAATGCACAGGCAACAATACTTTTGCCTTTAAATCTATTGCCGCCTGAACCGTTTGTTCCGGAAACATGTGAATGAGTGGCCAATTCACATTGTACTGCCCACATTCCAAAATCGCGAGGTCAAATGGACCGTAGCTTTCTCCATCTTGTTTAAAATGGGTATCATAACCGGAATCACCACCTAGATAAAGCTTATGATTTGGCGTTTGAAGTATAAAAGCCGACCATAAGCTTTGGTTTCTTTTGAAAAGCCGACCGGTAAAATGTCTGGCAGATCTGGCTAAAAATTTCAGGCCATCTTTTTCTACAGTTTCTCCCCAAGCCAGTTCTGTAATTTTATCGGCAGGAATTCCCCATCGCTCCAAATGGGCACCGGCACCTAAAGAAGTTACAAAATGCTTCGTTTTATCTTTCAATCTGAGGATGGTTTGATGATCCATATGGTCATAATGATCATGCGTAATCAATACGATATCTAAAGCTGGAAAATCTTCTGTCTTTACAAAATCCGTCCCCTCATAATTCTTATTTCCTAAAAAAGAGAATGGCGAAGTGCGTGGCGAAAATACCGGGTCTACCAGAACATGAAGTCCATCTACTTGCAATAAGTAAGAAGAGTGGCCAAACCAGATCACTTTAAGCCCACTTAATTTAGAAAAATCAGGTTTCACATGAGGGAGCGCCTTTTTTGGGCTTGAATTTTCATTCCCCTTGATCATGGCGATCACCATATCCAAATAACTCACTTCATCTGGTTTCATGGGCGTTGGCGATTTATTCTCCAAGGCACCATTTTTATAATTTGGCAACGCTTTGATGCGCTCCAGTCGTGTCCCTTCCGACAAGCTGCCGAACACTGGCAAACTCATCACCCAAAAGGCAAAACCACTGATTAACACGATCAGCACTAATATAATATACATAAACTTCTTCATTTAATTCCTTGCTTTTTATTTAGCTTCCGGAACTGGTGCTGGTGTTACCGGTGCTGGTGCCGGCGCTAATTTAGCCGCAAGCCCATTTCCAGCCAATAACATCTCATTTGTTATCTCTTTGGTATATTCTGTAATCTCCGCTTTGAAATCAGCCACGGAAGCTCCGGAACGGATTTCTTCCAATCGTTTTTCCCATTGACCCGTCAATTCTGCCTGCGCAATTTTTTGGTCTTTCACCACGTCATATACGGCAAGTCCTTTTGGTGTAGGCACTAAATTCCTCTTTTCACGAATGATATATTCTCTATTGATCAGCGTTTCGATAATTGCCGCCCTGGTGGCCGGAGTTCCCAAACCACTATCTTTCATGGCATAACGCAACTCTTCATCTTCGATATCCTTACCTGAAGTTTCTAAAGCTTTCAACAGCGAAGCCTCATTGTACATCGGTTTAGGCTTAGTTTGTTTCTCCATGAAGGCCTTGTTTACCACCGGCAACAACTCTCCTGTCTTCACTTTCGGTAATGCCGGATTTTCCTCATCTTTCTTTTCTTCATCAGACTCATTGAATACTGATCTCCATCCCGCAGAACGAATCACTGTACCATTAGCGATAAATACAGATCCCGATTCTACCGTTATTTTGGTAATTTCCTTCACACATTCCTGGTGGAATGCTTCCAGCATCCGCCCAACTACCATGTCATAAATGGCTTGTTTATCCCCAGTCAGCTGATAAGGAGATTCACCTGTAGGTAAAATCGCATGGTGATCCGTTACTTTCTTCGCATTCACACTACGCTTGCTCAGCTTGGCGGTACTTAGAAACTCCGCTTGTTTACCAAAATCTTTATGGTCTTTTAGTTTTTCAATGAGCGCAGGAACGCCAGCAAAAACATCATCACCGATAAACCTACTCCCAGTACGGGGATAAGTGATCAATTTACTCTCATACAAGCCCTGTAACAAACTCAAAGTCTGATCAGCAGTAAATCCCTTCTTTTTATTTCCTTCTTGTTGTAGGCTACTTAAATCATGTAATAGTGGAGGTGGTTCTTTTCTTGGTTTCGCTTCAACGCTGAGAATCTTTCCACCATTGGGGAAACCCGAGGCTACATCTTCGATTTTATCGAATAACTCCTGCGCTTCTTCTTTCTTACTAAAATTGGCGATAGACATCGCTCTAAAGAGCTGTCCATCTTTATCCAGCTGGATGGCCAGCTGGTAATACGTTTGGGGCACAAAATTTTTGATTTCCAGATAACGGGAACAAATCATGGCCAATGTTGGGGTTTGCACCCTTCCCAACGAAAGTACAGAGCGGTTTCCTGCGGAAATACTCAAGGCCTGGGTTGCGTTCATCCCGACCAACCAATCAGACTCTGACCTGCAATGTGCAGAATTGAATAACGTATCGTAATCTGTTCCTGGTTTCAGGTTTCTAAACCCTTCTTTAATCGCTTCGTCAGTTTGCGAAGAGATCCAGAGCCTTTTAAAAGGCTTTTTACATTTCAGAAAATAGTAGATATAGCGGAAAATCAGTTCACCTTCCCGCCCGGCATCCGTCGCAACAATGATTTCTGTGGCTTCATCAAACAACATTTTGATGGTATCCAATTGTTTTCTTACTCCGGGATCTTCCACCAAACCATCTTTGGTCTTGATTTTACGAATCGCCAGTTTAAACTTTTTGGGTAACATCGGCAGGTGCTGCCTTCTCCAGCCAATAAAACCATATTCCTGCGGTGGCGCCAATTGAAGTAAATGACCAAAGGCCCAGGTAAACGAATACCCTTTTCCTTCAATGTAACCATCTTTTTTTGTCGTAGCACCGAAGACTTTAGCTAACTCACGCCCTACGGAGGGTTTTTCTGCAATTACAATCTTCATAATTATTCAAAAATATCTAAACCAATTTTAAAAGTATGACAATGTGCCTCCACAATGTCCCGGATGTTTGGGGAATAGCCCCCGCCCATGCTCACCTGTACAGGCAGGTTGTTTTCTTTACAAAACGTAAAAACCATCTTGTCCCGGGTTTTACAGCCTTCTTTTGATAAAGCCAGTTTGCCCAGCTTATCACTTTCCAGCACATCTACGCCAGACAGGTAAAACACAAAATCAGGTTGATGTTTTAAGAGTTCCGGAAGAGCAGCTTCCAGTTTCCTTAAAAACTGATCATCCTTTAATCCATCTTCCAGCGGGATATCAAGGTCTGAAACCTCCTTTCTAAAGGGGAAATTCTTCTCCCCATGCATAGAAAAAGTAAATACCCGATCTTCCTTTTCAAAAATCTCTGCGGTACCATTTCCCTGATGTACATCCAAATCTATGATTAAGATGCGTTGCGACAAGCCTTTATTTAATAAGAAACTTGCAGCGATCGCCTGATCGTTCAATAAACAGAAGCCTTCACCCCAATTACTTCCGGCATGGTGCGTACCACCAGCCACATTAAAGGCAATTCCATTCTCCTGAGCGTAGATTGCAGTATCTATTGTTCCCTGGGCGATCCGAAGTTCCCGCTCCAGCAATTGTGCCGTTAAGGGAAATCCAATTCGTCTTTGTTCCCTTGGAGCTAAGGTCAAATCCCTGAGTTGCGCCCAATAGCCGGGCTCATGTGCCAACAATACAGCTGCCTCATTGGCTGGTTCTGGTTCAAAAAGATCATTAGGACTAATTACGCCTTCATGTAGCAATTGTCCAGGAATCAACTCATATTTTAACATCGGAAAACGATGGCCTTCAGGCAAGGGATGGGCAAATAAAGGATGCCAGGCGATTCTCCCCATTTAGTTTAAAATCTCCCCCACATGCTTCTCAATATTATTGCAAATATCATCCACAGGAAGATCGTTCGCATCCTCTCCAAAAGGATCCTCAATCTCTTCAGCGATCAGCTCCAAACCAGCCAAAACATAGAGGATAAAGGGTACAATCGGCACCACATAATAACCCAAACTGAAGACCCATCCGATAGGTAAAGTAATCACATAAACGAAGATGAATTTCTTGATAAAAGCACTGTAAGAATATGGGATTGGCGTTCTTCTAATTCGCTCACAACCACCACAGATATCCATGAACTTCTCAACATCTGCATTAAGTATAATCAGCTGTTCGTTACTGATCTTTCCGGCAGCTAACAAATCGTAAACACGGGTAGATATACTGGATGCAATCTGGATTGGAATATGCTTCCCACCATCTACTGCGATCAGCAAACTATTCTTTCCGAAATACTGTTTTTCCCGCAGGTGTTCCTTCAGTGCAAAGGCAAATTTGGGGATGGCATATTCAAAGAATTCCTCATCCTCCTTGTTCAACCTTAAAGACTTGATTTTGATGGCAAAATTGCGACTTACGTTGGTCAATCCGCCTAACAACCGGCGGCCTTCCCACCACCTGTCATAGGAAGTATTCGTTCTAAACACCAATAACATGGAAATTACAAAGCCCAGTAAGCTGTGCATCATCCCAATATTTTTTACGTATTGTGTTTCAGAAAGCTTCAGATAGTTCAATTCTAAAAATGCAATACCAGCAGAAAAGAGTGCCACACTGACCATCAAGGCCCATAGCTTTCTAAAAACGTCTGCCTGATCGATATGAAATATAAAGGTTACCCAATCTTTTGGGTTATAATTGATCATATAAGTATCTCCTTACTAATTTTGAGCATCAGCTCAGCTGTCTTAAAAACATCTTCAAAAGAATTGTACAAAGGCACCGGACTAAGACGAATCACATTCGGTTCCCGCCAGTCGCCAAGTACCTGATGTGCCACCAGTTGTTGGAATATTTCCTTCCCCTTATCTTTTGCAATGATGGAAACCTGGGCGCCACGGTCGGCAGCTTCAGTTGGGGTAATGACCTTAAATTGCTCGAATCCCAATTCCTTATTCACCTGATTAACAGCAAAAATAAGATAAGCAGTTAAAGTTTCACTCTTAATCCTCAAAGTCTCCATGAACCCTGCTTTCTCGAAGATTTTCAACGAAGCATGGTACAAAGCCATAGGCATCACCTGTGTACAACTCACCTGCCATCCATCTGCACCTGCCTCCGGCACAAAGCCTTTCTCCATTTTAAAGCGTTGCGCTTCCTGGTAGCCCCACCAGCCCGCAAAGCGATTCAAACTTGTATCAGTAAAATGTTTCTCATGGACAAAAATACCACTGATTCCACCTGGTCCAGCGTTCTGATATTTATAAGAGCACCAACAGGCAAAGTCTATATCCCAGTCGTGCAACTTCAAAGGCACATTTCCTGCTGCATGAGCCAAATCAAAACCAACCAATGCACCAGCCGCATGACCTGCCTTCGTGATCGCCTCCATATCGAACCATTGGCCCGTAAAGTAATTGACTCCGCCAAACAGTACCAGGGCTATCTCTGCCCCATGTTCTGCTATTTGCGCTATAATATCTTCGGTATGCAAGGTATATTCTCCTGCTCTTGGACTCACCTCAATAATGGCCTCTTTAGGATCATACCCATGAAAACGAACCTGACTCTCTATCGCATATTGATCGGAAGGAAAGGCACCGGCCTCCATGATAATCTTGAACCGACCTGGCTGAGGTTTATAAAAACTCACCATCAGCAAATGGAGATTTACCGTCAACGTGTTCATCGGGCAAACCTCTAAAGGACTTGCTCCAACGATGGGCGCCATCAACGATTTCAATTCTTTATGGTAGAACATCCAGGGATCTTCTCCCTCAAACCACCCCTCTACCGCAAGGTTTTCCCAGTTGGCCATCTGCTGTTCTAAAACCTCACGTGCCGCTTTAGGCTGCAAACCTAACGAATTACCACACAAGTATATAAACTGTTCACCATTTTGCTTAGGAAATAGAAAATCTTTTCTAAGACTGGCCAATGGATCTGCCTGATCCAGTTCTTTTGCAAACGCTAAAGTATAGTCAAAATTCATTGTCTCAAATATCAATAAAAAAGGCAAATAAAATAAAACACCTGCCCTTTTGTTATCCACAACCTTTCCCCAATTTGCTAAATCAGGTCCTGGGTTTACTTACATATTTATTTCCTTTCAGGTAATACCTCCAGGGTAAAAAAGCATAGTCATCTGCATAAGCGACGCCCACCCTGTGACTTGCAACCACCGTCCCCGGAAGCCAGTCTTCCGGCGCATCTTCTATCCAGATCTCTGCTCCATCAAGCGATAAACCATTCAATCGACGATCTATACCCATTGCTTTCGCCAGGGCACCGGGACCTGCAGTAAGGTTAGGCTTCAACTGCTCCATCCCTCTTCGTTCCAACATGACATCTATTCCAATGACCGGCTCTAAGCCACGCACCAACACCGCATGCGGTGTTCCTTTCTGAGCCGTTACCACATTAAATAAATGATGAATCCCATAACAAAGGTAGACATAAGACAAGCCTCCGGGCTCATACATCACCTTAGTGCGATCTGTAAAACGACCACCATAAGCATGAGACGCTTTGTCATCTACTCCCTTATAAGCTTCCGTTTCTACAATTATACCCGCAGTCAGCTTCCCATCTACAAAAGTGAAAAGTTGCTTACCCAATAGCGAAATCGCCAAGGCATTTACATCGTCACGCTGGTAAAAAGAGAAAGGTAATTTAGCCATGAATTAAGTTAATTATTTCCTTTAGGTATTTGGCATCAATTTCATCAAAATGAGCAAGATGCTCACTATCAACATCCAACACACCGATCACTTCAGTCCCTTTGAAAATCGGTAAAACGATCTCTGAACGGGAAGCACTCGCACAGGCAATATGCCCAGGAAAAGCATCCACATCTGGCACGATCAAGGTTTCTTCTTGCAACCAGGAAGCACCACAAACTCCTTTTCCTTTGTGAATTCTGGTACAGGCTACCGGACCCTGAAACGGACCTAAAACCAACTGATCATTTTTCACCAGGTAAAAACCCACCCAGAACCAATTGAACTGCTCTTTTAAGGCAGCAGCGATGTTTGCCAAATTCGCGATTTGATCCGTTTCCCCGCTAATCAATGCTTCAATCTGAGGAATCAAAGAGCGGTATTGAGCCTCTTTACTTATATCTGTTACTATCTTTAAATCTTCTGCCATATCTGCTTTTTTACTACCCAAAGATACAAAAGCCTGATACTATTGTTGCCATCAGCACGTAAAAGCAATAAAATTCAATTGCGAAATTTTATCTAAGTTTGTGGTTTTATAATCACATACACCAACGAAATGAATAAGAAAATCTTATTAATGACTTCCCTGCTCGCTTTTGGCGCGGTCTTCTCCAGCTATAAGCTTTGGGACGAAGGGATGTTTCCTTTAAGCGAGATTAGCAAACTTGACCTAAAGAAAGCAGGCTTAAAGATAAATCAAAATGAAATTTACAATCCTAACGGCACCAGTCTGGTAGACGCATTGGTGAACGTAGGAGGATGCACCGGATCCTTTGTTTCCGGAGAAGGCCTGATCATCACCAACCACCACTGCGCTTTCAGTGCTGTACAATTGGCCAGTACACCAGAACACGATTACCTGACCAATGGATTTGTAGCCAAATCACACGAAGAAGAAATTGAAGCAAAAGGACTAACCTGCCGCATCACGGACAGCTACGAAGATGTATCAGACAAAGTACTAGGTGCTGTAGCACAAATAGAAGACCCAGCTTCAAGGCTACAAATCATCAACAATACGATGAAAAACATTGCTTTGGAAGCGGAAAAGAAAGACCCAAGCATCAAAGCGGAAGTATCGGAAATGTTCATCGGAAAGACCTATGTACTTTTCCGCTACAAAACCATCCAGGACGTTAGACTCGTATACGTACCTAACCGTCAGATTGGCGAATTTGGAGGGGAAACCGACAATTGGGTATGGCCACGTCATACCGGAGACTTCTCTTTTATGCGTGCTTATGTAGCTAAAGATGGTTCTCCAGCAAAGTATTCTAAAGATAATGTTCCTTACAGCCCTAAGAAATTCCTTAAAGTGAATCCAAAAGGCACAAACGAGGAAGATTTTGTATTCATTCTGGGCTACCCCGGAAAAACTTTCCGCCACCGTCCGGCTGAATTCATCCAATACCAGCAACAATTCTTATTGCCATACACCTCAGAACTGTATGATTTCCAGAATACCACCATGGAAAATGCAGGTAAGAAAGACAAAACCACAGAGATTAAGCTGGCTACCAGAATCAAGAGAAATGCCAATGTACTAAAGAACTACAGAGGCAAACTTCAAGGATTAAAAGGAATTGACCTGATTGCTCAGAAAAAACAAGAAGACGCTGCACTTGCCGAATTCATCAACAACAATGTAGACGTTAAAGCAAAATACGGCACATTAATGACAGATATTGACAACCTATACAAACTGATCAACGGAGATGCACAAAGAGATCTATGGTTCTCTCAAATCTACAATTCAACCAGCTTATTGGGTGTATCCAGAAACATCAACACCTTCAAAGCCGCGCTTGATGCTCAGCCAGTAGCTCAGAAACAAGCTTTCTTTGACAAAAACATCGACAAACTTAAACAAAGTCTGGCTGCAAATTACGAAGCATACGACCTGGATGTTGACAAAAAGATCTTGAAAAGAATGCTTTCAGATGCCGCAGCGTTCAATCCGATGCAAAAAGTAACTGCAGTAAACAAAATCACCAGCAAAGGAACCAATAGCAACACGGTTATTGACCAATTTATTGACAACAGCATCGGATTAAGCAAGCTTAAAGACGAATCTTACGTGATGAATACCCTATTAAAATCACCTAAATCAATTGCTGATTACAACGACGGCTTATTGTTGTTTGAAAGGGACATTGCGAAACAAATCACTGAAATCAAGCCCGAGAAGGACCGCAGAGAGGGCCTTCTAAACAAGCTAATGGGGGATTACGTGAACGTAAAAGAGAAATTCATGAAAAAGGACTTCATTCCTGATGCCAACAGCACCCTGCGACTTACCTACGGATACGTAAGAGGATACTGGGCTGCAGACGCGTCTTACATGAGGCCATACACCACCGTTAAAGGCATTCTAGAGAAAGGAACTACCGGAAACCCAGATTTCGGTTACCCTGCACAAATCAAGGCCCTATGGGACGCTAAAGACTTCGGTCCATATGCTAAAAAAGACCTGAACGATGTTCCGGTTGCTTTCTTATACAACATGGATACCACCGGAGGGAATTCAGGATCACCAATCATGAACGCTTATGGCGAACTGATCGGTGTCAACTTTGACCGCGCTTATGGCGCAACAATCAATGATTATGCCTGGAACGAAAGCTACAGCAGATCGATTGGAGTAGACATCCGTTACGTATTATGGGTAGCTTCAAAAATCGACAAAGCCGACTATCTGATCAAGGAAATGGGCGTTAAATTATAAGTCAAATTTTAAACTATCGGGCCGTCTTTAACTCGCTTGAAGACGGCCCTTTTTATAACCACATCACATGAGAGTAATCGCAGAACTACCGCATCCAGAATGCAAAATCACCCTGTTCAACATGAACCAGAAATACATCATTAAATTCGAACAAGGTGGACTGGAGCAGAGCTACAAATTATCAGAACTAGACCTTACGGGCGGTGGAGCAAATGAGATTTTCCAGATCCTGGACGAGGAGTTCATCGCAACTGTCGTGGCAAGATTCAAAGGCATGAGAGCTGATTTTTCAGCAGCTTATCAACGCCAGCAATATTAGTAGACATCCAGACACCTAACTATCTGTAAAACAATAGATTTAACATCATAGCAGAATTTAATTCTGCAAAAAAAGCCTTAAAAAGGAACTCAAAATTCACCCTATATTCAGTAATACATTAACAAAAACCAACTAAATACACTGAAAAACAAACAGTTAATGTAGTATACAAAACTTTATATGGCGCGCTAAATTAGCCAAATATTAGGGAGGTTTTGAGTTTCAAGGGGTTTCAGCAGCACAAATAGAGGGCAGCAATAAAGGTAACTATTATCTTCCAAAAACACAGTCTTCCCTCCCATTTCTTAGCTAATTGGAACAGCTTTCTACACTTGGTGCACACTCCCATCTCCCCCGCTATTCAAACCATTCCCAGCTCGATTCAGGATTTCAATTCTTGAGGAGAGATCCAAATTTCTCCTCAAAAAAAAACAATGCTGCACGCTGCTTTCAACTTAAAGAATCCACCAGTGCAACTCTTGCTTAGTAAGCGAATCAAGGGAAATTTAATGTCAGAAATTCAGCGTCTGCAGCAGCCCAGAACCAGCCTCAGGAACCATCGGCCAAGTGCACAGCCAGATTGAATTCTCTTACCTGCTGGCCCCTTGATCTAAGGCAAATCAAAACTTTATCATCTGCTTTATGAATCTGCCTCTTAATATGTACTTTTGTTATTATGAAAGCGAACTTACTTTTAATAGCAGCTACCCTTCTACTGGCTTTATCTGCCTGCAATAAAATCTCAGAAAGCATCCAGCGCGACGTCATTATTAAGCCAGACTCCATATTGTTTTCCATCCCCCCTAAGGCATCAAGTCAAGATTCGGCAATCATCAATGACCTACCTACTACCGTAAACATCATCAACGAAATCAATAACCTGGGTGGAGAGACCTTCGGCCTGGATAACATTACCAATGTCCGACTTTCGAATATCAGCATCACCTATGTGCCGAAAACAAAAGACAGTGTTGACACTAAAAACAACTTCAGCAATATTGGGTCCATTATGCTCAACCTCAACAACGGACTAAAAAGAGACAGTTTGGCCAAGGTTGTGAATACAGGTTCAATAGATGCAGTCAGCAGAATCTTCACGCTAACACCGGTGATGAAGGAAGAGCTCCTTAAAGAATACCTTAACTTAGGAAATTTAAAATACAGTCTGGTAATTAAGTTTAGAAAACCAACTACAGATACCATCAAAGCAAAGATCAGTGCAAGCTACACCTTAACACTTAAAAAATAGCTTTTTCTTGAGCAAGCAGCTCAGCGCATGTTTTCTAAAAAAAATAGAATAATCTCTTACGGGGAAAATATTATTTCCAACTCATTCGAATCGATTTTTTATAGACTTCTCTCCTAAACACCTCCTTATTTAATATAAAATACGGGTAGAAAAGACTGTTTTCTACCCGTATTTTAACCGTCCAAACAAGGCTATTTGTTTTGCTATTGTTTTGCTTTTCTTTTGCTATTGTTTTGCTTTTCCTTTGCTCAAGCAAAACAATAGCAAAACCACAACAAAAGAGCTGCATGACTACAGAAAAGTAAAATTTAACGCAATCAGCAATTAACTACTAATTAATAACCCTGCTAAAATCAAAGCCAACACCAGGGTTTCAGATACCAGGCAGAAAAGTCCGCTGAGCTTTGCGGAAATGACGGCGAAACATGAAGCTATAAAACAAAATAGGGTGCCCAAAATTAATTGGACACCCTATTTTCTAATGGGCTGACAATCGCCTGATTTAAACTTTTCTTGGAGGAAGTTCGAAAGCAACGGCTTCATGCTCAAAATGACCGCGGTGTGCGCCATCACAGAAAGGTTTGTTAGCAGACAATCCACAACGACAGATCGACAAGGTTGTTCTACCTTGCAATCCATATTCATTTCCTTGCATATCTACAATTTCAAAGTCTCCTTCGATCTTTACAGATCCGTTGTTATTTATGGTTAATTTCGTTTTTGACATCTTTAAATATTTTTGACAAAAATAGAAATTGCAAACTCAAACACCGCGGCTGATTGCAATTTAGATTCATTCACATTAAGCCCTAAAAGACGTTCAAACATCAGCTTTCCTCAATAACCACGATTTAACAATGTTCAGAATTGATTATGAACTTAAAAATGTTTATATTTGCATGAAACGGGATATCATTACAACTATTCTCTTACTACTTACCCACTGATCAATCTTTGATTAGGTTTCAATTTCTCCAGGTTGCTGATCCGTTGCCTCCCGAGAATTAAATTACATTCTAGCCATTATTGATTCATAGAGGAATCAAATAATTAAGCACCATAGAATAAGGTAAAACCAGAGGAGAAGGTTATTTTTTAACTAATACATTGAATTTATGGCTAAATCTCAGGCTACCTTCATGAAGAAGCAACTAGAAAAAAACAGGCAGAAGAAAAAAGAAGATAAAGAACATCGCAAGCAAGAGCGTCAACAAAATTCTACTGGTGGTGATCTGGAAAGCATGATGGCTTATGTGAATGAATTCGGGGAGATTGTATCTACTCCACCGGAAAAGGCCCCAGAAAAAGGACCAGAAAAGAAATAATAAAACAAGAGAGCTGCTACAAAGCGGCTTTTTTTGTACACTATTGGGTATAGAACGCCACAATTACAGGCATTAAACCCCTATGACCCTCCTTCCCGTTTCTTCAACGGGATTTTTTTTTCTTTTTTTTAAAAAAAAAGCAATGATATTCTTCATTTATTTTCTCTCAACAGCTATCCTTGTAAAGGTTTACAAAGTTAAGTTGAACACTAACACACAGCGGGTTACACTCCATTTCAAATACCTGTTGTTTATTTCCTTAAAAATAAACCTGCGATTTTAGTATTTTTGGTCAGGGGAAATTATGTAATTTCCCCTGACCAATATAATTTTAGAAAAATAAGCCTGTTTTTTGCTGAACAACAAAGTAAACAAGAGATTAAACGTTAATCAATATGAATAACCTCTCCAATTTTTCGGATAGAAATACCATTCTGGATTTGTTCTCTGAACAAGTCAAAGAAACACCCCATCATACTGCCGTATTATTTGAAAGCCATGCCTTAAGCTATCAGGAATTAGACCAGATTTCTAACCGACTTGCGCATTACCTGATCGGTAAAGGAATACATCAGGAAACTTTGGTGCCCATTTGCTTGAATAGCCCTGAAAGCATGTTGATCAGTATTTTAGGCATCCTAAAAGCTGGAGCAGCCTATGTACCCGTTGATGAAGATTTCCCCCTGGCCCGCATGAAATACATGGCTCAGGACAGTGGTGCTTCCCTGGTGATTACCGATTTGAAATCCTTGCCCTTTTTAACCGCAGCCTCTGGCCTGCAGGTCATTCTGGCGGATGAAGATTGGAGCATTACCGCCGAATTACCCGATACTCCAGTCGACATCACGATTGGTCCTGATCAGGCTGCCTATGTCATTTACACCTCTGGCTCTACAGGATTGCCTAAAGGCGTCTTGATTGAACATCATTCTTTAACAGACTATGTACTGGGCTTAGCAGCTCATTTACCCCTATCCAGTTGTAAAAACTATGCAGTAGGTGCCACTATGGCAACCGACCTTGGCAATACGGTTATATTTAGTTCATTGGCTCTTGGAGGCACATTACACCTGTTCAGTAAAGAAAACTTTAATAGCCCGGAATACATTCATCCTTATTTCGAGGATCATAAAATTGACTGTCTAAAGATTGTACCTTCCCATTGGAAGTCCTTAGCCCTGGATGGCCAGGATCTGATGCCACAACAGTTATTGATATTTGGAGGGGAAGCACTGAGTGCCAGCATGGTCAAAGAAATCAATCGTCCTGCTTCAAACACCTGCAAAATTGTAAACCACTATGGCCCTACAGAGACCACCATTGGAAAGCTGCTGCATTTGGTCAATGAAAATACCGTTTACGACCATACCATCCCCATTGGCAAACCTTTTACCAAGGCAAAGGTTTATATCCTGAATACTGCAGTCCAGGAGGCTGGAACAAATGAACCCGGAGAAATCTATATCGGTGGAGCGGGTTTAGCACGTGGTTATTTAAACCGTCCGGACCTCACGGAAGAACGCTTTGTGAAAGATTTCTTTAGTGATGAACCTGGAGCCCGTTTATACCTAACCGGTGATCTTGGCAAAAGACGTGAAGATGGGGAGATTGAATACCTGGGTCGAATTGATGATCAGGTGAAAATTCGTGGATATAGGATTGAGCTTGGAGAGATTGAAAGTATCCTTCAAACAGCTCCCGGAATCAAACAGGGTGTAATTTTAGCAAGAGAGAATCAGCTTGGCGACAAGAGGCTCATCGCTTATGTAGTGGTACAGGAAAACTACGATAAAAAAACATTGGTCAGCTATCTGGAAAGCAAACTGCCCAAATACATGGTACCTCAGCTGATTGTTCAGTTGGAGGCTTTACCTTTTAGTCCGAATGGAAAAGTAGATAAAAAAGCTTTACCTGATCCGGATGCTGCTACCCTCTTAACCAATCAGTATGAGGCGCCAAATTATGAAACAGAAAACAACCTTTCGGAAATCTGGAAAGAAATCCTTGGGGTAAGTAGAGTGGGTATTGAAGACAACTTTTTTGAGCTTGGCGGAAACTCCTTACTGGCACAAAAATCTGTTGCCTTATTAAAAACCAGATATGGCTTGCATTTACTGGTGACCAAGATTTACCAGTTCCCAACAGTTAAAGACCTTGCTGCTTTTATGGATGGCAAGGAAGTGGTTAAAACCTATAACCACCCCGGCAGAATTAAAAACGAAGATCAGGATGTAGCCATAATTGGCATGAGTGGTCGTTTTCCAGGTGCGGATTCCGTAACAGAACTTTGGGAACTATTAAAAGCAGGAAAAGAAAGTACGACATTTTTTAGCGACGAAGCGCTCGATCCGAGTGTGCCTGCAGCAGTGAGGAACAATCCTGATTATGTAAAAGCAAGAGGTATCGTAGCAGAGGTTCAAGGCTTTGATGCAGGATTCTTTGGCATTACCCCAAAACTTGCGGAGTTAATGGACCCTCAGCAACGCATCTTTTTAGAAATTGCCTGGCAGGTATTGGAGCAAACTGGTTATTCAACCGTAAATAATGAACTGACCACCGGCGTTTTTGCTGGTGTCCGCGTAAATACCTATTATGCCAATAACGTATTACCCAATCCGGAGCTCATTGACAATGTAGGTCGGTTTCAGGTGGTGACGGTCAATGATAAAGATTATGTATCCACCAGGACTGCTTATACATTCAATTTAAAAGGTCCGGCAGTCAATGTTCAGTCGGCATGCTCCACTTCGCTCCTGGCCATTGCACAGGCCGTACAGAGCATTAGAGCTGGTCAATGTGATATGGCGCTTGCCGGTGGTGCAACAATCAATGCCCCGGTAAATGTGGGACACCTTTATGAAGAAGGTGCAATGATGAGCAATGATGGCCATTGCAGGCCATTTGATGCTGCTGCTGAAGGTACCGTTTTTAGTGATGGTGCCGGAGTGGTCTTATTGAAAAACAAAGCCGCTGCATTAAGAGACGGAGACCTGATTTATGCGCTGATTAAAGGAGTAGGAATCAGCAATGATGGTGGTGGAAAAGGTAGTTTTACCGCGCCTAGCGCCGAAGGCCAGGCCGCAGCAATTCGGATGGCAATTCATGATGCCGCCATAAACCCCGCAGCGATCAGCTATATAGAAACCCATGGTACTGCAACCCCACTTGGTGACCCGATAGAAATTGAAGGGTTAAAACTCGCCTTTGGAAAACAAGAAAAAAACCAGTATTGTGCCATTGGATCTGTAAAAAGTAATTTCGGACACCTGACCTGTGCCGCAGGTGTAACTGGTTTGATTAAGGCCAGTCTAGCCATGTATCATCAGCAAATCCCTGCGAGTATAAATTATGAGCAGCCAAACCCAAATATAGATTTTGAGAACAGCCCTTTCATCGTAAATACACGTTTAAAAAGCTGGGAAGGCGATCATCGCCTTGCAGGAGTCAGTTCTTTTGGCGTGGGTGGCACCAATGTGCACCTGATTCTGGAATCTTATCCGCATCGGACTCCAGATCAAATTGCCAAAAACACAACACCTTCAGCACCCTCGCGTCCTTTACAATTGATCAGCTGGTCTGCAAAAAGCGAACAGAGTTTAAATCAATATGGCGAAAAATTGGCGGCTTACGTCACAGATGCCAAGGCCGTGTCTGTTCCCGACATTGCTTATACCCTAAACCAATTCCGACAAGCTTTTCCATTCCGAAGATTTATACTGGCTTCCGACCAGGAATCACTTAAAACAGCCTTACTAAAAGGCGGTAATTTAGCGCCTGGACAAACAAAAAAGAACCCAGGCATCATTAGAGAAACGGTATTTACCTTCCCCGGACAGGGCGCGCAATTCCCGGGTATGGGCAAGGCATTGTATGACCATGAACCCGTATTTCGTGCGGCAATGGACGAATGTAATGCGCTTTTAATGCCTAAACTGCAAGAAAGCCTGTTAGACGTAATCTATCCATCGGAAATCAATGCCGCCGCAGAAGCACGTTTGAAAAACACGAAATATAGTCAGCCCTCCTTGTTCATGATTGGCTATGCTTTAGGGAAATTATGGATGAGCTGGGGCGTTTATCCTTCCGCTTTCATCGGCCATAGCATCGGAGAATTTGTAGCCGCACATTTTGCAGGTGTACTCGACTTGCAAGATGCTTTAAATATCATTGCTACCCGCGGACAACTGATGAGTGAGCTTCCTGGTGGCAGCATGCTTTCTGTGCGTGAAAAGGCAGAAATATTAAAGCCGCTACTTTCAGAACAAATAGCAATCGCGGCAATAAATTCCCCAGACCTCTGTGTGCTGGCCGGAAATGATGATGCAATCACTGCGTTTACTGCCATATTGAACGAAAAAGAAATCGCCAACAGGCTATTACATACCAGCCATGCTTTCCATTCTTATATGATGGATCCTGTGTTGGAACCTTTTACCAAGGAGCTGTTACAATTGAAATTTAATGCGCCTCGTTTACCGATTTACTCCACGGTAAAAGGGCGCAAAATGACTGACCAGGAGGCTACAGACCCTTCGTATTGGGCCAAGCACCTACGTGCTACTGTGCTGTTTGACGATGCCGCAGCATTGCTGCTCGCAGAAAACGAAGGAAAAGCATTTATTGAAATGGGGCCTGGTAATGCTACGGCTACATTTTTACGTCAGCAACCAGCAGGAAAAAACAACCTGATCCTGAGCTCCCTGGAAATGCCAAAAGCGGATGAAACTGCTTTTCATAGTATTTTAAAAGCCTATGGACAGTTGTGGCTGAATGGATATCAACCCAATTGGGCTGCATTTTACAAGGAAGAAAAGCGCAATAAGCTAACAGATCTACCGACTTACGCCTTTAATAAAACAAAATATTGGGTTCAACCACCTGTTTCTACGCCCGCTGCACTATTGTCAGATTTTACAGCACCCGTTTTTACAGCAGAAACCTTAATTTCATCAAACCAACAAACTACACCCGTAATGAGAAAGCAATCCTTAATTAGTCAGATCAAAGACATTCTGGAAAACACGTCAGGAATAGATATGCAGGATGCTTCTGCGGAAATCAGCTTTATAGAAATGGGACTTGATTCCCTATTGTTAACACAAATTGCAATCGCCCTGAAGAAAAGTTTCCATGTGCCGATTACTTTTAGACAGTTAAATGAGGAGTTTAGCAATCTGGATTTGTTAGCCAATTACCTGGATCAACAATTACCTGCGGAAACAACGACTGCTCCAAATCCAGGATCATCTGCTATTCCTGAACCGTCACCCGCACTAAACGGCCATTCGAATATTGGATATCACCCACAAAATTCAGGGGCAGCAATCGACTTAATCAGTCAGCAGATACAGTTATTAGCCAAACAAGTTGCCTTGTTGCAAGGAGGAAATTCTATTCCATTACAAAACGGCAGTGTTGGGGTTAGCCCGGCAGTAACACCAAGGGAAGCTAGTCCAGCTCCTATAGCCAATGGAAAGACACCTGATTTAACTCCGGAAGAGCTGGTAGAGATTAAGAAACCTTTTGGCGCCAGTCCGAAAATAGAGAAACAATCAGCTTCTTTGAATCAGGAGCAACAACAATATCTGGATGAATTAACAGCAAGGTATACCGAAAAAACGAAATCCAGCAAGACCTATACTCAGGAAAACCGGTCTCACATGGCCGACCCAAGGGTTGTTTCTGGCTTTAAACCCGCGACAAAAGAGTTGGTTTACTCCATTGTAATCAATAAATCCAAAGGCAGTAAGTTCTGGGATCTTGATGGAAATGAGTACATCGACGCCCTAAATGGATTTGGTTCAAATATGTTGGGTTATCAGCCTGATGTGATTAAAAATGCATTATTAGCACAGATTGAAAAGGGTTATGAAATTGGCCCACAGCATGAGCTTGCCGGAGAAGTGAGTAAATTGATTTGTGAGTTCACTGATTTTGACCGTTCTGCCCTATGTAATACCGGTTCAGAAGCCGTTTTAGGTGCCATGCGGATTGCACGTACCGTAACTGGTAGGTCCTTGATTGTTGCTTTTACCGGCTCTTACCATGGAATTGTGGATGAAGTGATCGTAAGGGGTAGTAAAAAATTGAAATCATTCCCTGCGGCACCGGGAATTATGCCGGAAGCTGTACAAAATATGCTGATCCTGGATTATGGAACGGATGAATCTTTAAAAATCATCAAAGAACGTGCGCATGAGATTGCCGCAGTATTGGTTGAGCCTGTTCAAAGTCGCCGGCCAGAATTCCAGCCAATTGACTTTTTGAAAGCATTAAGAGTCGTAACGGAGCAATCTGGAACGGCACTAATTTTTGACGAGGTGATTTCTGGTTTCCGTTTTCATCCACGTGGCACCCAGGGAATGTTTGGCATTAAAGCTGACATGGGGACTTATGGAAAGGTAGCTGGTGCAGGAATTTCTATTGGCATAATCGCAGGAAAAAGGAAGTTTATGGATGCATTGGACGGTGGTTTCTGGCAGTATGGCGATGATTCAGTTCCTGAAATTGGGGTGACCTACTTTGCAGGTACTTTTGTTCGCCATCCCCTGGCACTTGCCACAGCAAAAGCTTCTTTAACTTACATGCAGGAACAAGGCCCTGGTTTACAATCGGGATTAAATGAAAAAACTAAGTACATTGCGGATACTTTAAATGGGATCATCAAACAGCTAGATGTACCGATGTTTATTGCACAATTTGGTTCACTATGGCGTGTTAAGTTTTTAGAAGACTATGCTTATACCGAGTTATTCTTTACATTGATGCGGCTAAAAGGCATCCATATTTTAGAAGGCTTTTCTTGCTTCCTGACCACCGCGCACAGCCAGGAAGATATTGACAAGATCATCCACACTTTTGAAGCCTGCTTAAGAGAGTTAAAAGCGGCTAATTTTATTCCAACCTATATCCACCCTGAAGTTCAGGAGGATATCGCTACAAAAATGAATACATATAATAACCCGCCCTTAACCAATGCCCGATTAGGAAAGGATAAAGATGGGAATCCGGCCTGGTTTATTGAAGATGAACAAAACCCGGGAAAATACCTCCAAATAAACTAAACAAGAAATTAATGTCTCAACATATACTAACACCAGTCGACTTTGACCCTTTTGAAGAAACAAAAGAGATTGAAAAGATTGTATTCACGAATGAACCACAGAAAGAAATCTGGCTGTCTTGCATGATAGGTGGATTGGCCGCCAACCTGGCCTACAATGAATCTGTTTCTTTGGAACTTAAAGGTGAAATTCAGTTTGCTCATTTTGCAACTGCTTTACTGGACGTACTGGACAGACACGAAGCGCTACGTGCTACAGTGAGTCCGAATGGAGAAAGCCTGATCATTTATAATGAACAAGATATTGCACTTGATTTTCAGGATATTTCCAGGGAAATTGATCAGAAAGCCATGTTGAATGCATTTATTAAACAGGAAATGCAATCTCCTTTTGACTTACAGGAAGGCCCTTTAATGCGTTTATTTTTACATAAACTTTCTGAAACACACTACTTCTTTACCATTGTTAAGCACCATATTATCAGCGACGGATGGTCTACGGGAGTATTCCTGGAAGACTTATGTACAATTTACAATGCCAATGTGCAAGGGAAACCGATTAGCCTAAGTCCTGCTCCACAGATCAGTGATTATGCCCATGATATGATGGTTTTTGAGCAGAGTCCGGAGTACCGGAAAACGCTCGATTACTGGCTGGATATGTACAAAGATCATGTGCCGGTACTGAATCTTCCAACAGATTTCCCAAGGCCAGCATTAAGAACCTATGAGGCATCCCGCTTTGATTTGCATCTTTCGACGGAAATCGTGACACAGTTAAAAAAGACAGGGGCCAGCTCCGGAGCCAGCCTGGTGAATACTTTGCTGAGCGCATTTGAGGTATTCTTATACTTACAAACACATCAGGAAGAATTGGTGGTCGGACTTCCTGCAGCCGGACAAGCGGCAACGGAGAAATTCGGATTGATCGGTCACTGTGTAAATCTGCTTCCATTAAAAACTAAGATCGATCCGAACTTATCATTCAGTACGTATCTGAAACAACGAAAAAAAGCTTTCTTTGATGCATATGACCACCAGAAGTTCACTTTTGGGCAATTGGTGAAAGCACTGAACCTAAAAAGAGATCCTTCAAGAATACCATTGGTTCCTGTGGTTTTCAATATTGATATGGGTATGGACAATTCTGTCTCATTTGATGGCTTAGATTACGAACTGATTTCTAACCCCAGAGCCTACGAGACTTTTGAATTGTTTTTAAATGCCACCAGCTCTAAGCGCGGACTTACCTTAGAATGGACTTACAACACCCAGCTTTTCAGCGCTGCGACCATTGAAAAAATGGCCGGGGATTTTGAAAGTTTATTGAAAAGCATCATTGAAGATCCTACGAAAACCATCAGCGCCCATAGTGTGGCAAATTCGGAACCTTGGTTGGATCAGTTGAAAGCATGGAATCAAACCGCAGTAGATTTCGACAAAAACACCCCCTTAACGCAGCTCATTGAAGACGTTTCTTTAAAACAACCCAATCAAAAAGCGATTAGCTTTAGAAAGGAACAATTGACTTACCGGGAACTCAATTACCGTGTCAATCAGTTTGCTACTTATTTACAGGAAAAAGGGATCAAAACCGGAGATATTGTTGCCATTGCAACAGAGCGTTCCATAGAGATGGTGATTGGCTTATTGGGGATTCTTAAAGCTGGCGGGGTATACCTACCATTAGATCCAGATTTTCCGCATGACCGTATCGTATATATGTTGGCCGATTCCAAAGCGAAAATATTATTGGTTTCTAAAGCACATCAGGGCAAATATACTGGGGAAGCTGTTGAATTGGTGATCGAAGAAATTTGGACTTTGCTGGATGACCGCCCGGCGAAAAGACCGGAAGTTGCTGTTTTAGGTAGCAACCTTGCCTATATATTATATACGTCAGGCTCAACTGGAAAACCTAAAGGGGTTAAAATCACGCATGCCAACCTGCTAAATTTCTTGTTCAGCATGCAATCTAAGCCAGGCATTGATCCTTCGGATCGTTTATTGGCGATCACCACAATTTCTTTTGACATTGCCGGACTGGAGTTATATTTACCACTCATTACCGGGGCAGAATTGGTTTTATGCGACACAGAAAACGCCAGAGACGGGCGTTTATTACTGGATCTGATCCAAGAACAACAGATCACCATCATGCAGGCTACCCCTTCTACCTGGAGAATGATGATAGAATCGGGATGGACCAATAACCTTTCCTTAAAGGTATTGTGTGGTGGCGAAAGCTTACCTAAAGATTTAGCTACAGCACTTTTACAGCGATGTTCCTCTTTATGGAATATGTATGGCCCTACAGAAACCACAATTTGGTCGACCATAAAAGAGGTTAAAAAAGAAGATGAACTGATTACTATTGGTAAGCCTATTTTTAATACCAGTATTTATCTGCTGAATGAGAACGGCCAGTTGGTTCCTCCGGGAAATATCGGGGAGATTGTAATTGGCGGGGAAGGATTGGCTGAAGGCTACCTAAATCAACCAGAACTGACCGCCGAAAAGTTCATAAAAGATACTTTTAGTGGTCTGGAAAATAGCAGGCTTTACAAAACCGGAGACTTGGGGAAATTCACCGAAGATGGGGAAATCATTTGTCTGGGCAGATCTGATCAACAAGTAAAAATCCGTGGTCATCGGATAGAACTTGGCGAAATTGAAAATTGTATTGCCGAATTGGAAGCGGTCAAGCAGGCAGTCGTTATAGCCACCGCAGACCAATCTACTGGGCAACGACTCGTTGCTTATGTGATTCCTGAAGACCTGGAACAAAAAAACACCACACCTTCCTGGAAAGACCGTTGGGACACCATTTATGATATGGCAGCACAATCTTCCTCAGGAAAAGAAGAGTCCGAGCAGAAGATTGATGGAATTTTATTAGAACAATGGAAAAATAGCGACAGCCTGGTAGAACAGGCAGCAGAGTGGCTGAAGGTTTCCGCGGAAAGGATTAAGGCGCTCCATGCACAAGATATTTTAGAAATTGGTAGTGGCGGTGGCCAGCTGATGTTTGAACTGGCTCCTTTTGCCAGCTCCTATCTGGCTACAGATTATGCAGAAACAGCGATTGAAAAACTACAGGAAAAGTTGGACACGCATCCGGAGAAGTGGCAGCATGTAAAGACAAGTGCCAATGCTGCAGATGATTTTAGTAAAATTACCAATCCGGCGTTCGACTTGATACTGATCCACAGTGTGGCTCAGTATTTTCCCGATACTGCTTATTTCCTTAAAGTAATTGGTAATGCGGTGCAGCGATTGAAGAATGGTGGCTGCTTGTTTATCGGAGATATGCAAGGGAAGAATAGCTTAACCATGTACCATGCGATGGACTATTTGGCCAATGCAAAAGACAGCAGCACACTTCCTGATTTCCAGGAGGTAGTGAGTAACCGGGTAAGAATCGAAGATGAGTTTGTTGCTGATCCCACGTTTTTCTATTTGCTACCGAAGTTAATGCCAGAGATATCTGGTGTAGATGTACAGTTAAGAAGAGGATCCTCATTAAATGAAACCACTAAATACCATTACGATGTTTGGATCTATGTCAATTCTGATCATAAATCTATAAAACCAGATATAACACTGGATTGGCAACAACTCAAAAGTGTAGCTGCTGTAGCAGATTTGATCAAAAAAGAAGCGGCAAACTGTATTGCCATCAATGGCGTATTCAATTCCAGAACTGCCAGGGACTATGCATTGTTGCAATGGATGAGTCATGCGGAACCAACGGCCTTGGTTGCGGATATTAAACAGCAATTGGCACATTTGGAAGATGGCGTTCATCCTGATCAATTCTGGGACTTAGGGAAGGAAATGGGTTATCAAACACATATCCGTTGGGGCAATGATGGCACAGATGGCAATTATGACGTGATATTTATAAAAGATGGAATCGCAAACGTGATACCGGAAGCCCCTTCTATAGGGGTTGATATGACAACGGCCAACCCATTAGACTTTGCTAAAACCCCAATTTCAACCAACGAGGTTTTTCTTTCTAAAAAAACGATAGCAGCCTGGAAAGAAGTTTTGAGCCATGCGCTTCCAGATTACATGGTGCCAGCTGATTTTATCGCTTTAAAAATGTTCCCGCTTACACCAAACCATAAAATTGATAAGAAAGCACTTCCTAAACCACAGCCAAAAGCTGAAAACCAATGGCAATCAAGGGAGCTTCCGCAAAATAAAGATGAGCAGCTAATCTTTGACATCTGGTCGGCGGTACTGGGTTTAGAATATATGGATACGACTGCCGACTTTTTTGAGCTTGGTGGCCACTCCCTACTTGCCGTAAAAGTAATGGCTGCTATTGAAAAAGAAACCGGAAAGAGACTGCCATTGGCCACTCTTTTTGAAAATGCCAACATTCAAAAGCTGGCAAAAAAACTGCGCCCTGATGAAGAAGAGGTAAAATGGGAAGCCTTGGTACCCATAAAAACCTCCGGATCAAAGCACCCATTATTTATGGTTCATGGTGGTGGGTTAAACGTACTGGTTTTCCAATCCATTAGCAAATACCTGGATGAAGATCAACCACTTTATGGCTTGCAAGCTTTGGGTCTGAACCGAGAAACAGTACTTTATAATAGTATTGAAGAGATTGCTGCGGTATATGTTTCAGAAATCATGAAAGTTCATCCAAATGGGCCGTACTATTTATCAGGCTATTCGCTGGGTGGTTTCATTGTTTATGAGATGGCCAAACAGCTGACAAAAATGGGCAAAGAGGTTAAGTTTTTAGGAATTCTAGATACTTATGCAGGAGATGTGGGGAGCTCGGTTCCTGAATCTGTAAAAGTGCTGAATAAGATTAAAAGGCAATTTTATAAAGTTCCATTTATCATTGGCTCATTATTCCGTCACCCTGGAGAAACCATACATTATCAACGACAAATCATCAAGCGCCGCATGGATCAGACTTTGACACCTCAAGGCCAGGAATACACCATGCATTTCAGTCCTTATGAAAAGGAGATTTATAAAAGTTACGACCAGGCACACAATCATTACACCATGGTTCCGGAAGACCTAAAAATCAGCCTGTTTACCGTAAAGAAAAGGTTGTATTATCTGGATGACAACCATTCTCTTGGCTGGGCAAAATATGCAAACAAAGGCATAGAACGTCATCATGTACCTGGCGATCATGAGACTTTCTTATACCCTCCAAATAATGAAGAATTTGCGCGGATTTTACAGGCTGCTTTAAACAATATCTAATGGAACCAACCGCTGATAATTTGATGATTGGCCAGATCAACTGGCTTCTTTATGATGGACAAGACCTCTCTATAAAGGATTTTGTCCACGTTTTTAAAATTAAAGCGAGTGACTATTTTAAAAAGATAAACCCCAATGGAATATTATCTGCAGAAGAATTGGCTAAAGCAAGTAGATTTCTACACCAACAAAGCAGAGAGAATTATACGGTCCGCAAATATTTTCTGAGAAAACTCCTTGCCCATTTCCTGGGTAGTCCAGCTGAAGGCCTTGTTTTTCAATTGAAAGACAATAAGAAGCCCGCAATTGACGGACTATCCTTCAACGTCAGCCATTCTAAAGACCTGATCACCATCGCCATCAGCGAAAGTCCCATTGGTGTGGACATCGAGTATGTGGATCCATATTTTCAATATCAAGAGGTGGTTG
This sequence comes from Pedobacter gandavensis, assembly GCF_014172405.1. GTDB lineage: Bacteria > Bacteroidota > Bacteroidia > Sphingobacteriales > Sphingobacteriaceae > Pedobacter > Pedobacter gandavensis. Next base: position 1,416,258 of record NZ_WNXC01000001.1, read on the forward strand.
ATCTTTGCTTTAGTACAGAAGAAAAAGCGATGCTGGGGAATTCAGCCCTCCCTATCCTTACGTTTTACCTGCTTTGGACCAGAAAAGAAGCGATCGTTAAATCTACCGGAGAGGGAATTGTAGAACAACTTCAAGAGGTCCCTTGCAAGGATATTCGGGTATTTAGAAATGGCTTGGACTATGACATCGCTAGTTTTTTTGCGACGGAGACTCATTTACTCAGCACGGCTACTCCAACTGACAGTAAGCCTGTTAAATTCTGGGAATTGAGTAATGGCCTTAATTTCTTTTAGCCATTCATAATCCAGCAATTGCTTCTTTAGGATCAATTGCTGGATTATAGTTTTCCATTATTTTCTTTTAGACTTTTCCCAAGCCGCACTTTGGTTCTTCTTATAGTACCTGATGATGCCAGCGATCACGGCATAGTTCATCACGCAGAAATAATAAGGAATAAATAAGGCTTTGATTCTGATGTTTCTATTTTCAAAATAGAGTCCGATGAGACTCAACAAGTAAAAGAATACCTGCAGTCCAAATAGCACCTGATAAAACAAATCGCCCGTTTTAAATGCAATGATTCCGTTTAAAACAAAGGCAAGGATTAACAGAAATGGCGTGATGGTCCATCTCAGTACCCTATGGCTAATGTATTGAAAAGTAAATATGGGATTGTGAAAAGGATTTGCCGCTTTTTTCAACCTTAAGATAGATTGTATTCCTCCTGCGGCGATTCTTATTTTGCGTTTCAATTCTTCTTTCACATCTGCAGAAGCAGTTTCCATAGCATAGGCATTGGGTTCATAGGCAATGATGTATCCCTTTTCAGCAATGCGCATGGCGATCATATGATCATCGATAATCGTATCCGATTCTACAGGCTGGTACAATGCGGTTCGAATGCTAAACAGCTCTCCCGCTGCACCAACTCCTGAATACAAGTTATAATCCCATTTTTTCAATAGAGATTCATACTTCCAGTAAAACCCTTCTCCAGCAGAACTGGCATCGGCTGTTTCTGGTACCAGTATTCTCTTTTCTCCAGCTACTGCCCCTACTTTCGGATTCTGATAGTGTTTAACCAGTTCTACAATAGCGTCCTTATTTAAAAAGGTATTGGCATCGGTAAACACGGTAACTTCCCCAGTAATAAATGGGATTGCCCGTTTAATTGCTGCCATTTTCCCCTCCCTTGCATCGATATGCAGTAAGGTAATTTCCGAATATTTCCGCACCTGATCAGGAGTACTATCTGAAGAACCATCAGTGGTAAAAATGAATTGGATTTTATCTTTAGGATAGTTTAAAGCGAGGGTATTTTTGATTTTCTCTTCAATCAGCTCGGCTTCATTATAGGCCGCTACCAACAAGGTTACGGTAGGCAAATCCTTCCCTTTTTCAAAAGAAAAGGGTTTCACAAAGAGGTTTTTGAGCTTCAGCAACAGGTAAAGGACAAAGCCATAACCAACAAACGTATATACGATCAGAAAAATGCTGATCCAGAAAAGTATGATCATTAATATTAAATTTTAAAGCCTAAGTTATTGCTGGTTTTGGAATGGGTAAAGTTCCAGAATAACCCTTTAAACACCCATTTTATCAAATCCTTTCTTCCCTTTTTAAGGTAGATAAATATTTGTTTCGGACAAGCAATTCCGATGTAAAAGCAAGTAAAAAGAAGGGTATTGAAAAGGCCGGTATTCCTACGGATGAAAAGTAATCTATTTCTGGTCATGAAATAGGTTTTGATAGCACTTTCTTTTCCGACACTCATCGACTCTTTATGGTAGACCTTTGTTTGCCCGGTAAACCAGATTTTCTTTCCTGCGCGTTTGAATTGTTCGCACCAGTCTAACTCTTCATAATATAAGAAATAGTTTTCTGCCATCAGGCCTACCTGATCCAGATCTGCCCTCCTGCACATCATGGCTGCCCCATGGCAAAAAGCGGTTTCCCGACTATCATGATCATATTGGCCAGTATTATGTTCCATATTACCGATCCCTTTATTCCTCGCAGTGAGGTAATTCATCTCCGAAAATCCCGCATACTGTATCGTATCTGGTTGATCATAGTATAATAATAATGGAGAAATAATCCCGATTTCCCGGTTTTCCTCCATGGCTTCAGTTAATGTTGAAATGAGGTTGGCACTGATTTCAGTATCGTTATTCAATAAGAGTAAAAACTCGCCTGTAGCTATTTTAATGCCTATATTGTTTCCTCCGGCGAAGCCTAAATTCTGTGCTGAACGCAGGTATTTTAAGCCCGGATAAGCAGCCATAAATTCAGCTTCATGGTCTTCTCTGCTCCCATTGTCTACTAAAATCAGCTCTACTGGTATTCCTGTGGTATTATTCTTGACTGAATGTAGGAACGCTATGGTAACCTCGGGTTGGTTAAAATTAACGGAAATTATAGAGGTCAGTTTCATCTGCTGTAAAAGTAGGTTTTTGATTGATCATTTTTTAGCGATTTAATTTGCAAAGAAGCTATAAATATGCCAGATTTAAAAAATCATTCCGAGATCATAAATGTAGAAATTTGATAGTAATATTTTGAACGCTTTTATCAGCAAGGAATGAAAAACAGGCTTGACGTACGTTTTATATCTAAGGCATTAAGATGCCTGTTGATTGCGTTGTTTGCTTTTATGAGCTATCATGTCCTTCCAACCAGGTTTCAAAAAGAGCTGAAATCAAGAGAATACCTACAGCCCATCACTTCTAGCATAGACCAGTCTTTTACTCATCACCACAAATTAGCTCCGGGAATACATTTAATACGAGCGCATACCTTGGTCTATGAATACGCAAACCCTGAAGTCCCTAAACGGATTTTTAAATATAAACTACCAACTCAAACGCTAAAGATACTTTATAAAAAAAACCGGGTTGCGATTCTATACAGTAAACCCATCTACCAAAATAGAAAACAAGTTGATGGAGAAAGCACAAATAAGAACTTTGAGGCTAGCTCCGGGAGAAAGATATGGCAATTGCTCAGACAAAATGAGACTTACCTTCCCCCTTTCTTCTGCTACCGCATGCAGCGTGGTGATATTAGTTTTTCCGATGACCCTTTACCCGAAGGAGTAGTATCTTAGCCTAAGAATACAAAAGTATTCAACTACTTACGCTAAGAAGAGACTATCTTCAGATAGTAAAATTGATAATTTCTTAGACACCATAACAAAACGTTGTAGAAATTATAAACATTGGCATTATATTTTCAAGCAATTTATTAAATTAAACATGCGTATCGCTCATCTGATATTAACTTATACCAATCCTCAACAGACTGAAAGAATGATCAGGAACATGTATCATCCTGATTTTGATTTTTACATTCATGTAGATAAAAAATTTGATGTCAACCCTCATTTATTCCTCAAGTCATTACCTAATGTTTATTTCATAAATAATCGAGTAGATGTAAAATGGGCTGGTTTTAGTACCGTTATTGCTACTTTCGAATGTATCAAAGAAATTGTGGGTACGGGAATCAAATATGACTTTATTAACTTCCTAAGTGGACAGGATTATCCACTTAAATCACCAAACTATATTCATGATTTTTTCAAGAAGAATATTGGCAAAGAATTCTTAAGTTACAGGGACATTAAAAACGACTGGAAAGAGGGTTTAATTAGGATGGAGAAGTATTTCCTGTCTGGTTATAATTTCCCAGGTAAACATAGATTAGAAAAGGTGATTAATAAAGTACTTCCACGTAGGAAATTGCCACAAAAACTTCACCCTTATGGAAAATCAATGTTCTGGATGCTCAGCCCGGAAGTAGCCATGTATGTGGTAACCAGAGTAGAAAAAGACAACGAATTGAAGCAATTCTTTTCTTTCTGCTGGGCGAGTGATGAATTTGTTTTTCAAACCATGATTCTGAACTCAAAATATAAAGATAAAGTAGTAAATAATAATTATAGATATATTGATTGGTCTGCCGGAGGTGCTAATCCAAAAGTATTAGACGAAACTGATTTTGAACATTTAAAATCTACTAAGATGCTATTCGCGAGAAAATTTGACATGATCCACAAACCCGAGATTTTAGATTTAATTGACAACAACCTATTAAAAGATGGCACACATTATTAACATTCAAACATTTAAAGATTCCAGAGGAGTTCTGACCGTATTAGACCAGGTCGTTCCATTTGAAATCAAGAGGCTTTTTTACATCTATTCTGTAGACAATACCGACAGAGGTGGCCACAGACATCACGAAACGCAACAGGCCGCCATTTGTATCAAAGGTTCCTGCAAAATCACCAACAATAACGGTACAAAAACTGAAATATTCGACTTAGATAGTCCTGAAAAGTGCCTATTTTTATTGCCGGAAGACTGGCACGTTATGCACGATTTTTCGTCAGATGCAATTTTACTAGTACTAGCTTCCACTGCATTTGATCCTAAAGACTATATTTATGAGCCGTATGATACCGTATGAAAATCTGAAAACTTTGAATAAACCATTTGAAGAAAAACTACGTAAAAAGTTCGACCTATTTTTAGATAAAGGCTGGTATATACTGGGCCAGGAAGTATCCTTATTTGAAGAGGAATTTGCTGCTTACCACCAGGAAAAACATGTTGTTGGTGTAGCGAATGGACTGGATGCACTCATCCTGTCCTTAAAATGCTGTAAATTCAGCCCAGGAGCAGAGGTTATTGTACCTTCAAACACCTACATTGCCACCATTTTATCCATCATCCATTGCGGCTTAACGCCAATACTGGTAGAGCCGGATTCAAAAACATATAATATAGACCCGGCTAAGATTCAGTCAGCGATTACTGATAAAACGGCAGCCATTATGGTGGTGCACCTTTATGGACAGTGCTGCGAAATGGATCCGATTATGGAAATTGCTACTCAACATGGGCTAAAGGTTATTGAAGATTGTGCACAGGCTCATGGTGCAAAATACAAGAACCAGCTTGCCGGTACTTTTGGAGATTTTGCTGCATTTAGCTTTTATCCGACCAAGAACTTAGGTGCTTTGGGAGATGCAGGTGCGATCATCTGCAAATCTGAAGCAGATGCAGCACAGATCAGACAGCTTAGGAATTATGGTTCTGAGAAGAAATACCACAACAGTGTGGTGGGGTATAATTCCAGATTAGATGAGTTACAAGCTTCTTTTCTGAGAGAGAAGCTTCCCTACCTTGATGAGATCAACAACCACAAGCGGGCACTAGCAGCTATTTATTTTCAGGAATTGAATGGGGATTTTATTAAACCTCATGTTGGTTCAGACTTCCATCATGTTTACCATATTTTCAATATTTTACACCCGGAAAGAGATCGGTTAAAAAAATACTTACTGGATCAGGGAATCGCTACGGAAATACATTATCCTGTAGCCCCACAAAACCAGCTCGCCCTTAAAGATTACCTGACAAAATTTGATTATCCAATATCCACTAAAATACACGAAACAACATTAAGTTTACCCTGCTCATTCGCGCATACCAAAGCCGATATTTATCAGGTAGTAGAAATTTTAAATAAATTTAACACCTAACCGAATATGTTTTACCTCGTCAAAGAATTAATCCCCCCCGTTGCCCATAGCTTAAGATGGTTTAGTTTTAATTATGGATGGAAAGGTGACTATAAGAATTATGACGAGGCCAAACAAAAATGCTCAGGTTATGATGAGCAAGCTATTTTAAATAAGATCAAGGAGAGTACCTTGAAAGTAAAGAACAAGGAAATTGCTTACGAACGTGATGGTATCTCTTACGATCAGGTTCAAATGAACTTTCCTATGTTAAGTGTGCTGTTATATGTGGCCTCCAAAAATGACAATGAACTGGTTCTAATTGACTTTGGAGGCTCATTAGGAACGACGTTCTACCAAAATTATGAGTACTTAAAACATTTAAAAAAACTAAAATGGTGCATTATTGAGCAACCTTCATTTGTTGAAGCAGGAAAAGCATCATTTGAAAATGAACACATTGTCTTTTATGACTCCATCTCCGCATGTTTGGCAGAAAATAAGGTTCAGCTGTTCATGATCTGCAATGTGCTTCAATATCTTGAAAAACCTTATGAGTTGTTGGAGGAAGTGAAAAATTCAGGTATCCCACATGTACTCCTTGATTTTATCGGCTATAATGATAAAGCGGGTGATAGAATTACGATACAATACGTGCCGCCTGTGTTTTATGGAATTGAAGCTTCTTACCCCTGTTATTTCCCGGACCGGAATCGCGTGAAATTATCACTGGCTAGCCACTATGAAAAAAAGTATGATTTCCTTTGTGCTCCTGAAAAATACTACCTACAGCTAAAACCCTTTCGGTATGAAGGTTCCTTTTGGGAAATCAAAAAATAAAGAATCTCATGACCATTTATACTTTGCCTGTTCCCTATAATGATTAAATCATTCCTAAATAAACTCCATAAGCTAAGTACCAACCTGAATCTTTTAAGGATTTTAAAGTTGATTTGGTCGGCCTCCAAAGTTTGGACAACGGTATCTATTGCCTTCATTATTGTAGAAAGCGTTCTATTTTTCTCTTCGCTATATATGTTGAAGAAATTAATAGATACGGTTTCAAAATATGGCATCAACAACCTTCAAAATGAATCGGAAGTCATAAAATACCTGTCACTTGCTGCACTATCTGCCATTTCCTACGCTGCCATAAAAGCCATTTCCAGCTACATAACTGAAAAACAATCCGGAGAAGTCGCTGAATATATTGATAGTAAGATCCATGAAAGTGCCATTGGTCTGGATCTTTCTTTTTATGAGAGTCCTGAATACTTTGACATCCTCAAGAGAGCAAGAGATATGGGGAGTGACCGCCCTAACCTGATCGTGTTCAGCATTGTGGATATTGCCAAAAACACGATGAGCCTGATCGTCATCGCCTCTATGCTGGTAGCCATTGACTGGAGACTCTTCCCAATCCTGGCGCTTTTTGTGATCCCCACTTTATGGGTAAGGATTAATTTCGCCGACAGTCAGAATGCACTTCGGATTGCACAAACAGCTTTGGAGCGAAAATCTAATTATTTGAGCACTTTATTAACTGCAGATACCCATGCTAAAGAGATCAGAAGCTTTGGATTGGGAGATTATTTGAGAAAGATCCATGTAGCTATCCGCTTAGATTTATTATCCGGGAGGTTAAAAATCAGCAAAAGACGCACCTACAAAGAGCTTTTGACTTCCACAATTGCCGCTATAGGTTTCTTTGCCTGTATCGCTTATATCGCCATTGGCAGCATCCATGGCCGTACCAGCGTAGGTGACATTACGCTATTCCTTGTCGCTTTCCCTCAAGCCTTTAACATCTTACAGGGATTATCTTCGAGCATTTCTACACTTTACCAAAACAACATCTTTGTTAAGAGTGTATTTGAACTGTTTGACCTGAAAAGTAGCTTACCTGAGGCTGAGCATCCGATACCTATTCCAGATGACTCGCTGATTGACTTGGAAATCAAAGACTTGAATTTCACCTACCCCCATGCGAAACGTCCTACCTTAACAAACATCAATATCAAAATGCCTGCGGGAAAAATTGTAGCGGTGGTCGGTATGAATGGTGCTGGAAAATCGACTTTAATTAAGTTGATGTGTAGGTTATATGATCCGAGTTCCGGCCAGATTATGCTCAATGGAACCGACATTAGGCGTTTTGAAAGCAGGGCCTATAGAAAAGAAATTTGCGCTGTATTCCAAGATTTCGGAAAATACAATGTCTCGGCTGCTGATAACATCAGATTTGGCGATATCGATGGCATACGCAGCGAAGAAGAGCTTCAGGAAGCTGCAAAAAACTCTGGAGCAGATTCATTTATTGACACCTTTCCTGCCGGTTATCAAACCATTATGGGCAGGATTTTTGAAGATGGACATGAGGTGAGCATTGGTCAGTGGCAAAAATTGGCCATTGCCAGAGCATTCTATAGCAAGTCGCGTTTTATCATTTTAGATGAGGCTACCAGTGCATTAGATGCCAATGCGGAGAAAATATTATTCGACTCATTCCGGGAAAGGATTGGAAATCGTGCCGCGATTATCATCAGTCATAGACAGTCAGCAGTAAAACACGCCGATTACATTTATATGCTTTCCAATGGGAAGATAGTCGAGGCCGGAACAAATGAAGCCTTAATGGCATTACAAGGTCATTACTTTAAGCTATTTAATAAAGATTCATTACATCACAACTCGTAATCACCATGCTAAGCGAATCAGCAAATTTGGATCAAACTATTGTGAAAGGGGTCAACTACCTTTATGACCATCAATATCCAAACGGGGAATTTTGTTGCTATATCTCTGATGAGGACGAAATGAAAATGTGTATTCCACACAGCAATGTCTTTCCAACTTCATTAATTGCTTATTCGCTACTGCATTTAAAGGAACTTCCTGAAGTCAGCGAAATGCTGGATATGGCTGCTGCTTTTCTGCAATACCAGACGATGCGTGGCGGCGTATGGAATAACTTCACCATATTAAACCCGCTCTTTCCGATTTGCCCACCTGATGTAGACAATACCGTTTGTGCCTCCAAGTTTCTACAAGCTATGGGAGAAACCTACCCTTCCAATGAAGCGTTAATCATGGCCAACAGGCATTCCTCAGGACTCTTTTACACCTGGTTTACCCTGCGCCCAAGCCTTGTACCAATTAAAGACTTTTGGATGCTCAATTTCCGGGCATTTAAACATCCCATTAGCACCTTTTTATTCTGGAAAAAAACAGAGGCCGGAAGATATGATATCGATGCAGCGGTCAATGCAAATGCCTTATTCTATTTTGGCTATCGGGCAGAAACGGCACCAATAGTTGATTATCTTCTGGACATCATTGACAGAGGAAAAGAAGCCGATTGCGACCTTTGGTATCGCAATCCATTTACCATCTATTACTTTTTCTCAAGACCCTACACCGCCGGCGTATATCAAATGAAACCAGCCCGAGAAAAGATAGTTCAAAGGATACTAAAAACATCGAAGCCTGATGGCTCATTTGGTGAAGGGGTATTAGATACCGCACTGGCCATCATCAGCCTACTCAACTGGGAAGTCGCTGTCTCCAACTTGGATGCTGCAATAGCCTACTTAATCCGCCAGCAAAAACGTTCCGGTGGATGGCCACGATGGGCGGTTTATTATGGTGGTCCTAAGAAGCAATTGTGTTATGGATCAGAAGAAATGACCACTGGATTTTGTCTGGAAGCCCTGGCCTTGTACCGCATAAAACTACAAGAAAAAGCCTGATGACATTAAGCCTTGTTAAAGGTTTAATGTCATCAGGCTTTCAGCTAAACAAAAAAATCAAGCACTACAGCTTAGCCTCCACAAAAATTGGGGTTTCTGAAACCTCTAATTCCAGGATCCCATTAGGGATAGCCACCTCTTTTACAGACATCGCATCTTTTCCTGGTTGCAGTGTATAAATCAACGCTTTTTTTGCTTGCTGCAAATCCAGTGAATATTTCTCTTTACGGTCTACTTCATCTGGAACCGCCAATACAAACATTCTCTTTTTTCCCAATTGATAAACATCTACGATAGGATCTTTGTTGATGGTATTCAGATAGTAATAATCTCCCATCAATTTGGTCACCTGACGAATATAATCGGCAGCAGGTCTGCGTTTACTTCTGTCTACCAGACCAGAGAAACCAAAAGTACCGCCATCATCTGCTCCTGGTTCATTATTGTCATATAATTGATAGTAGAAAACCCTGTCCAGCCCTTGTCTGGCATAAAGTAGGCCCAATCTTAACAACCAATCTGCCTGCGTAATTTCCTTTGATTTTGAACCGATTGCAATGGCTCTTTGCGAGCTTTTATTCCCCAGATCATAACCTGTTTCTGTAGACCATACTGGCATATTACCCAGCTCTGCTGCATAATTAACAAAAGAATTCGCAATCTCGGTCATGTCGTTTGTTTCTGGAGCAACACCTCTGTTCTTGGTTCTAAACTTAGCAAACCATCCGGTATAGTCATTTGAGTACATGTGGTAGTTGATCACGTCAAAACACAAATCAACTTTACCATCCTTCTTCATCCCTCTGTTTTTCTTGCACCATTCTACCATTCTTTTCACATACTCCACATTAGGTTTGGCTATTCCACCCATCACGACCATCATCGTAGGATCTGCTGTTTTTACCCCAACACCTGCTCCCAGGCTCCCTTTATGGCCATCATAAAAAGCAGATAACTGTGCTGCATACTCCTCAGGACTCTGTTCTGCATCTTTCCCTCTCCACCATTTATCTGGCTCATTACTACTTTCCAGGTATTTCACATAGCCTAACCCAATAACTGGTGAAGCGGATTCTTTAGGAACAAGGATTAATTTTTTATCAATATTCTTATTGCGTCCATATCTCGCTGCGAGCTGAAAACCAGCTTTCGCAATGTCAATATAAGATTTGGGAAGGTCTTTTTTTGCACCATAAGGAAGTGGACTTAAGTCCCGCTGTCTTTGCCCCTCTGGATAGGTGTTGATCAGCCAATTTGGTGTTACCTGTAAATCCACAAGTACAGTGATGCTATCACGCATACACTTCTCATAAATTTCATCATAACTCCAACCACCTTCCGGCTTATGATTAAATCTGAAGACCTCTTTTTGTGGCTCAACGCGTTCCCAATCCAGGAAATGTCTAAAGCCGCTAAAATTACGAATGATGTTAAATTTTGCCGAATCAAAATTGTTATGTGCATCATAAAAATCCCATTCGAAACCATTTATACCGAACATATCCTTCATCTTAACTTGCTTACTTCTAAGCGGCTTGATCTCGCCGTAATTTCTTTTATCTTGAGTACAACCAGCTAGAGAGCTCAGGAAGAGAAATAGAACGAGACTTATCAATGGGTAAACTTTTTTCATCTCTTATTTTGTTTACACTAAGATAATACAATATCCAAAATTATATACATAACAGTTAAATAAGTTAAAGCCCTAAGCCCCCCCTTATCCTCTCTCATGAATAATTGTAAAAGTTAATAATGAAGGCTTAAATAAATGTAAATTTCTTTAGATTTGTTTAACTCCCGGACCACCTACTCTAGGCATTCTATATAGGGGAAAAGAAAAATTGAAGCATAACACTCATCAAAAAATAGCGATAATTACCTGTTGCATGGACGACTGGGGCGGAAGTGAAGAACTTTGGGCTAAAAGCATTCCTATGTTAAAGAAAGGAACTTCAGTGCTTTTGTTTAAAAACCGCATCAACAGTTCTCATCCGGAGTTCATTAAACTCATCCAACAGCAGGTAAAGCTGGTGGAATTAGAACCTCATGTTACAATACCGGAGCAGTTTAACCGAAAAATCAAGCAACTATACAAAAGGCTTAGGTCAAGAGATTACCGACAAAATTATGGCTTGGATAGATTTCATGATCAACTGAAAGAAGCGCAGCCGGATCTGGTCATTGTAGCACAGGGAATAAATTTTGACGGCTTAATTTACGCCTATCAATGTCACTTGCTTAAAATCCCTTACGTAATTATTGCACAAAAAGCAGTGGACTTTTATTGGCCCTATCCAACCGATCGGGACTATATGAAGAAAACGCTACTCCATGCAAAACAATGCTTTTTTGTTTCCCATCACAATAAGACCTTAACTGAAGAACAATTTGGCCTACGCCTGGAAAACAGTCAGGTGGTCTTTAACCCAATAAAAACCAAGGTAAATGTATTGCCTCATCCAGAGACAAGTCAAGGGTATAAACTGGCTTGTGTAGCCCGCTTATTTATCATCGATAAGGCCCAGGATATTTTACTGAGAATCATGAATAAAAAGAAGTGGCGGGAAAGACCAATCACACTTTCTCTTATTGGAACCGGCCTGGATGAACAAGGAATAAAAGATATGGCGAATCTTTTAGCACTCGACAATGTGGAGTTCCTTGGCTTTCATGATGATATTGAAAATTTATGGCGAAATTATCACGCCCTATTGTTACCTTCAAGAAGCGAAGGCCTTCCGCTATCCATGATTGAAGCGATGTCTGTTGGACGTACCGTGATTGTCAGCAATGCCGGTGGTAATGCTGATATCATTAACGATGGCGTAAACGGATTCATCGCTGAAGCCACAGAAAAAGATTTTGAAGCGGCTATGGAGCGCGCCTGGCAACTGCGCGACCGTTGGCCTGAAATAGGAACAGCAGCTTCACTACATATAACAAATCACCTCCCAATTTCTCCGGAAACGGATTTCGCGAATCACTTAAACGACCTACTAGATGAGTTATAACCCATTAGTCTCTGTTATTATCCCCACATTTAATAGGGCGGACAAACTTCCTGATGCCATTGAAAGTGTCCTCAACCAGACCTATAAGCATGTTCAGATCATTGTTATTGATGATGGTTCAACAGATAATACTGCAGATTTGGTTAAAAATTATCCAGAGCTGGAATATCACTGGCAGAAAAATGGTGGACAAGCCTCGGCAAGAAATAAAGGCTTAAAAAATGCGAAAGGGCCTATTCTAGCTTCATTGGATTCAGATGATATCTGGTATCCTGATTTTTTAACGAGATGCGTGGAAAAGCTAGAAGCTGAACAGCTTGATTTTGTTTTTGCGAACTGGGATCAGGATGTAAAAGTTGGCGAAAGCTGGGATTTTTTATCAAATGATCCATTTTTAAAACCTTACCACCAATCGGCAAAAGACCATTGGTCAAATTTGAATGATCAGGAACTAAGAGCGCTATTCCTGAAAGCTTGCCCCTCGCCTTCTTCCTCCGTGGTGGTTCGTAAATCTTCGATTGTCTCCGGTTGGGATGAACAGATTAACATTGGAGACGACTGGTGTATGTACCTGGAAATGATCTTAACCAAGAAATGTAAAGCTGCCTATACACTAGACCGATTATGGAGAAAGCGAGTAGATGAAATTAATGTCTTTGATGGTAGAAAATGGAGTGAAATCCTGGAATTCCTTCACATCGCCGACCTAAAGATTAAAATGGATAAGTTTAAGCACCTACTTCATAAAGATGAGCTAAAAATACTCCAACAAAGATATATGGCCAGCCTGGTGGAACTCTCCAAACATAACTTGATCAGGGAGTTTAATTTCCCTCACTCTATGCGCTTATTAAAACGCTCATTTGCTATCGACATTCCTTTTACCCTAAAAGCCATTCCCAACATACTAATGAAAGGACTAGGAGGAAAAGTAAAAGATATAACCACTAAACTCAACAAAAAATAGCCGCTTGTTCAGGCAATCATTGAAGAACCCATAGAAAAATAAGGTATTGAAGTTTTTTAGAATAATCAGATCCGTAGAATGGTGGGAATATAAATTACCTCCCTTACTTGCCATTGGCTATGCTACGGCACTGAAAACTGATGGGGTGTTTATGTTGGCCATTCCGCAGTTGATTATCTTACTGCTAGCCTTGGTTATTGGTGCCGTTTATGTTAGTATTATCAATGACATGACGGATATTGAAGCAGACCTGGCCAGTGGAAAAGCAAACAGAATGGTAGGTATCCGTCCGGAAATTCGCTGGATCTTTCCAACGCTATGCTTCATCTTAGGCCTGGGGTTTTGTGCTTTCCTCTATCCTGATCAACTATCAATATTCTTATATCTAATCCCATGGATCAGTTTTAGTCTTTATTCTTTTCGTCCGATAAGGTTGAAAAACCGAGGTATTTGGGGAGTATTGGCTGATGCATCAGGCTCACATATTTTCACGAGCTTACTGATGATCAGCAGTATTAGCCATGTCACCGGACAAACTATAGACTGGATTTGGTTTGGAAGTACTGGTGTATGGGCACTGTGTTATGGCGCCAGGGGGATTCTATGGCACCAGTTCCATGATCGAGAAAACGACCTACAGGCAGACTTAAATACTTACGCAGTCAAAATCGATCCCGCTCATTTCAGAAAACAGGAACTGAGCTTATTCTGTATTGAACTTATGGCGATGACAACCATGTTATATAGTCTTCATCTGATCCTACCCTTTCTATTTTTACTACTGTATCTGATATTGGCACTGATCCGTTCAAACCATCTTTCTTACAAGCCTGTACTGATCATTTGTCCTGAAAACCATCCTTTTCACATCTTAATGGCAGATTTTTACCAGGTATTTTTCCCACTTTCTCTTTTGATAACTGCGGCTTTCCTACAGCCCTACGCCTGGATCATCTTAGTGGTTCACCTGGCTCTTTTTCCTCAAAAAACAATCACTGCACTTAAGGATTTCAAGTCCATTTTCTCGAGATAACCATCCGCCCGATTAAGCTTCCCCGATTTCATCCGGAGGATAAAGCAGAAAAGAAAAAGGATTGGGAACGGGACTTTTATATGGACTATATAATCCCAAATAACGAACGACTTTCGTTTCGTCTGTTTTATGGATAAAGAAATCGCTGGACAGTAAAAATGATTTCATCAATTCAAAAATCTGATCGGACTTCTCCCAATTGATATTCAGATAATACATTGTTTTCCAGCGTATTTTAGCCATCATATCGTTTCCTCCTGCAGCAAAATAATCATCTACATATCTGGAAACACTTCCGGGTTCCAGTTTCAAATACTTAAACTCACGTTCAAGAAGTAATACCGCATATTCTTTGATACCCGGAGATACCAGATATAATGTTGTCGGAATCAATACACCCCCCGTGGCCAACCCTGTTAGCAATAAGAATTTTCTACGTTTCATATTTAAAAAGCTTTGTCGGCTGCATATAAAGACAATGCAGAAAGAGTTAGTGTTGGATTTGAGGCACTAAATGTTGTAAACGCACCTGCGCCAAGCACAAATAGATTTCTATATTGATGGTGAATTAAATGCTGATCTACGACGCCCAATTTTGGGTCTTTGCTCATTCTTGTGCCCCCTATTATGTGTCCTTCATTTGGAAAAGGATCCAAGTATTTTAATTTTTCTACCGGCAAACAAGATAAAATACCGGGAAGGGCTTTCTTCATGTTTTCAATTGCTTTCATGGTATACTCAGAACGTTCCGTAAAATGTACTGTTGGTACCAATTTATTCGCAGCCGAATTGCTGATGTAGTTGTTATGAAGGGGTAAGTCTTCAAATAGTAACCGGAAACTCGCAATATTTAGCCATTTTCCACGCTCCATCCGGAGGTAATATGGCGCATTGCTCACCTCCATTAAACAGGCAGCAAAATCTTTCCGGTGCGCTCCATCATACAACATATATCCATTCGCATTTACCCAGGTACTTCCACCAACATTTTTCATCTGATCAAGATAAATCAGGACCTGCATCCCAAGTTGTTCTCCAAACCCGCGTCCTGTCAATGGATTTTTATCTCCGGCATTCAAGAGAATATTGGTATTAAAAAACGGGTTAGCACCTAATGCAATCACCTCAGCAGAAGCTTGATACTCCTTCCCTTCAAGTACGTATAGTACTTTTTTCACCACATCGTTCTGTATTTCCAGGCTGTACACTTGAGCACCATACACCAATTCTACGCGTTGATCCTCATAAACACCCAGGTTGGCATTTTCTATAGTGAATTTCGCGTTTACAGGGCAGGTATCACAAGTACTGGCAGTCATGCAACGGTTTCTGCCATTGGCCGCTCGACTCGCTCTGGCGGTTGGCTGGCTGATGTATTGGTTACCATAAGTCTTATGCAGGATTTTATCGACGATACTAAATTCATGTGCTGGTAAAGGATATTTACCTTTCCGCGGGAAAGGAGTTTCTTCCGGGCCCGAAACAGACATCAGCGTTTCCGCTTCATCATAATATGGATCAAGGTCATCATAATCCACCGGCCAGTCCTCTCCTATTCCAAAAAGACTTTTCATCTTGAAATCTGAAGGCATAAACCTAGGTGTACAACCCCACCAACAATTTGAACAACCTCCGTAACCCGTGGTAAATGGCCATCTTTTCTTCGTATTCACATTCTGAATCGCCTGTTCCCAAGGCTCTTCATACTGCTGAAAGTCGGATTGCTCCCCTCTCTTTACTTTGAGCCTTTCGGCATGAGGGTAAAAATGTCCACGCTCCAAAACCAATACTTTTTGATCAGCATTTACCTTAGCTAAATACTTCTTTAAGAAGAAACTGGATGCAAAACCTGTCCCAACTACAATTAAATCATAATGGCTATTTTTCATTTAAAATATGAGCGAGATTATAATGGTTTAAATTAGTAATTATTAGCGTTTTTCAAGAACCAATGAAGCCATGGAATATCGACAAACATCAACACGCATAATAAAGTAGTGAATAAAACGAGGTAGAGCATAAACCATTTTCTGGTGTATAACTTCTCGGAACCCTGCACCGGGGAATCATTTAACAGACCAATCCGCAAGTACCAGGAAAACAGCAATGCAAAAAAAGGAAAGCTAAACAGAAGCTCTATCCGATCTTTAATCAGGAATATGCCCATAAAGAAAGCACAGGTAATGGCATAAAAAAACATAGATACCAATAAACTATTCTCTGTATAAAAGCGGAATGACTTTCTGTATTGCCCGGCAGTTTCCGGGTTTCCAATGAGTCGATATTCTGCAAAACGTTTGGTTGCCATCAAAAAGGCACCCCCCATCCAGTAAGCGATGATAATACTCACCGGAGGCAAAGTATTGATCCAATCTAAATCCCATTTGCTATCCGGTGCACCTAAAGCCGGACTAAAAATAAACCAGCCTGCAGCAAACCTAATCGGGTTGTTCACCGATTCACTCAGCACGTCCAGGAATACCCGGTCTTTGCTTCTAAATGGTTGAACATTGTAAATTACCCCCATAAATAACAATACCGCTGCTGTAGAAAGGAATTTCAAGGAAACCAGGTAAGCCAAAGCGAGGCCGATAACCGCAAGCACGGCATATTCTAAATAAACAATAACTGGGTTAATTGCGGTCACCACAGAAGATCTTTTCTTCTTTAAAGGATGGAACTGATCAAAGCCTGCATCTAGGTATTCATTGATGACGTAATTTGCTGAAGCCACCAAACAAATGCTAATGATACCGATGACAATCTTAAAAAGCAGCTCAGAATCAAAAGGCGTATGAAAAATAGACAATGCAAAAAGCATCCCGGGTACCATAAACAGATTCTTCACCCAATTGTCTGGTCTGGCTATCGCGATATAGTCTGTTAAAGTCGCCGTTTTCCTAGGCTGTTCGTCGGTCATAAATACAAGAGTTATAATTTTGATTTCTTTATGCTAATTGCCAGATCCTCATAAAATCCAGCATTCTGTTTCCTGACCAATAAGAATGGAATCCCTGCAGCATCTGCGCAGATGCCATCCAGTTCCATTCTATCCCCAATAAAAAGACAATTCCTTTTGTCTTTAATTTTCATCTCCGACAAAATATAATTCAAACCATTGGGTAAGGGTTTCAGCGAATTGATCCCCGGCTGAGTGGAGCTTACCATCAGGTCTACCTGAATATTCATGTGACTTAGTTTCTGTGCGGCATCATAATCGGAATAAACTGCTCTTGCAATTTTCAGCCTTTCCAGCTCCTTAAAGAAAGCGTTTAGTCCAGCATATTTGCAGGAGGCTAAATAAGGATTTGGGAAATTAAAAATCCAATGCTCCACTACCCGCTTTACCTCCGCAATGGAGCAATTCAGTTGCTTAGCGCACCATTCATATTGCGCTTCCTCCAAATTATCCACCTTCAAACCGGCATGCGCCTCTCTTTCTTTTCTGAAATAATATAGAATCAACAGGTCATTATACTTCCATGGCCTGATGATATAATATCTGATCAGCGCGAAAAACATTTTCTTTCTTAACTTAGACTGGTCGTAAAGTGTGCCATCCACGTCGAAAATAATTAGCTCAAGCTTATCCCATGATATATCTTTCAAATTCTTTATCTCTATTTAGTTGTAAAAATATTAAAAAATTCGATATTGCACACCTTATTAGCTATAAATGAACACAATAAACCACAGCTCTTTCTTAGAAGAAAAGAAAAAATGGAACATTTTATTGGTCATTTTTTTAATCATTGGAATAGCCATCAGGCTTTATCACTATTTATACAACCGCTCTTTATGGATGGATGAAGTATATCTATCCAGTAGCTTCTTAAGAATGGATGGGCTGGAGATCCTGACTAAGCCACTATATTATCAGCAAAAAGCACCTATAGGCTTTTTATTATTTGTAAAATATACTGTTCAGCTATTTGGAAACAAAGAGATGGCCTTAAGATTGATTCCCCTAATTTCAGGAATTTCATCCCTATTCCTTTTTATTCCTGTGGCGAACTATTTTCTCAGGAAGCCTGCGGCAGTACTCGCTATTGGAATACTTTGCCTTTCACCGGCATTGGTTTATCATAGTGTGGAAATTAAGCAATATTCAACGGAGTTATTAGCGACCCTCTGTTCCTTTTATCTTTATATTAAGTATCGATCATCTAATCAATTTAAAGACCTCCTCTTCTGGGGACTAAGTGGCGCATTGATCCTTTGGTTTTCTTACTCCGCCATCTTCATACTTGGGGGTATAGCCATCAGTTTGAGTAGCTCCTACCTATTGACAAAAAAATGGGACCGCTTTGCCTGGAGCATCCTCCCTTTTGGACTGTGGCTAATCAGTTTTTTAGCCAACTATTTCCTATTCACACATAAACATGCGGAATCTGAATGGATCGCTTTATGGTTCAGATCCTATGGTAACTTTATGCCTTTCCCACCAAAATCTTTGTCAGACTTGCAGTGGTTCGCTGTGAACCTTTACAGAATGATGGATTATCCTTTAGGATTATTGTGGAACTTTAATCAGATTGAAAATTCTGGAGCTTTAAGCATCCTTGTAAAATTACCATTCATCCCATTATTTCTACTGATTTATGGGAGCTATGCTTTTTTTAAAGAAAGAACAGGGCTCGCATGGATACTTTTCAGTCCGATATTGCTGACGCTTCTCGCCTCTGGACTGGAGCTCTACCCCCTTACGGAGCGATTCTGGGTTTTCATTTCCCCAATTTTCATCTTACTGATTGCGAAGGGCTTCGAATGCGGATCGAGCAGGATAAAATCTAAAAAACTTAGGCTCTTATTTTTATTGCTGGTCATTATGCCTGCATTGGTACAATCGGCCATTTTTCTTTGGAAACCTGATCAATTTTATGTCCACAAGAAATCTGAGCAACGGGAAGCCTTACAATTCCTGGATCTACACTATAAAAAAGGTGATGCTGTTTATGTGTATTGGAATAATTTACCGGGATACAGGGCCTATAAAACGATGTATCCACTTAAATACGAAGCCATCGAGGGAACTAACCAGCGTAAATACGCCAAAAATTATAGGGATTACGAACAATTACTGAAAGCAGATTTCAGCAAATTTACTGGCAAAAAGCGGGTGTGGTTAGTTTTTAACACACAATTCCTGACAGACATAGGTGACGGCATTGATGAGCCTACCTGGTATTACAAAGACCCGATAAAACCGATGGATCACCTGCTCAGCCAATTCAATAAACTAGGAAAACCGATTGCCCAATACGTAACCAAAGACGTCAGTGTTTACCTTTTCGAATTACCTGATTAAACTAGCTGGTCTGCTCATCAATTAAATCCAAAACTGATGCGCTCATAGGCATATCGAACTTTCTGGCAAAAAACATATTTGAATTGAGCATTAATGACATGTCTTCCAACTCCAGAATCCTGGGGTTCGCTTTTCCTTCAGGAAAATAGATATATCGTAAATTATCATTGATGATTTGATCCTTTAATGGGGAATTGAGCAAGATTGTTGGAATAACAAATTCATCCGTACCCCAACAGAACTTAAGAAACTGATCTAGTTTACTTTTCTGATCAAAGAATCCAGATAAATAGCTGGCACATTCATGGTTTAAAGTCCACCAACTTGCTTTTCGGCCACCATACAATTTCAAGGACATCGGGAACTTCCTAAGGGGAAGAACCTTGTTCATGACGCCCTGCATAAAATACTTCCCAAAGAAATTAAAATCGGTCAAATGATATTGCTCATACCTATGCTTGGCCATTTTCCACCAATCGGATTCTTCTTCGGGTTCGTAAAACACGAAAGAATTATGCTCATGTTTTTTAAGGAAAGCATAAAGTTCTTCATTTGTCTTTAAGGGATAATCCTGAGCGCTTAATAAGTTATAAAAGCCATAACTGGTTTTATTCTTCAGAACTTCTTTTAAAGAATTTAACATCGCTTTTAACGTACTGTGACCTCCCCAATTACAAACTACCCTATCCTTTATAAAATAGACTCCTGCGATCTCCTTAAGATATAAGAAGTCTTCGATCTCGACTTTTTTATCGATATGAATATAAAAATCGAAATGCTCATGTTGCATTTTCCGAATCAATCGCTCTAGTTGCAAAGGATTTTTATGTGCGATTATAATGTGAGCTACGCGCATAACTAATAAATTAAAAACATCTGAAGAAATGGGTGAACGGCCTGGTACTTTATCATCAATTAATATAGATTAAAAATAGCAACAATCAAGAGTATTCTTAGTTTTTCGTAATTATTTCACTGCAAGCAGTAATTCTTTGTAAGCTCTAACCTTTACAGGATTCCGTAGAATAACCTGTAAACTCTTCCTTAATCCATATTTCCAATGTCGTTGTGCTAGGGCAAGTACCGCTTGTTCCAATATTAAATCATCTTTCAACAGTCTTTTCATTTTCAGTGTCAAGTTAATGATGAATTCTTTTTCAGTCAAACGATTTTTAGAATCGCTAAACAGCTGTGCAATAAATTTGTCCAGCATTACTTTTTGACGTTTGCCCCAGTAATGAGCAACAAAATCTTCCGTTGGCACAATATCCGTAGTTTTTTGTAAGATTAAAGCAAATGCCAATTGCTCGCTGACAAACCATTTGGAGTTTGCATAAAACTCATCACTGAGCTTGATGACATCCGGCATCACCGTTGAAAAGCTGGTATGCAAGCCTAGAACACCAGAATTCCAGCTATAGTCGTTTTTATCAAAACGCAAGGTCTTATCCTTAACGGTAAAATCCCGGTTGGAGATGTAGTCCAAAAAATCTTTTGGATGTTTCCCCATATTAATGGCGTTAAAAAACTGAAAACCTTGTTCCAGGGTATGCTCTTTGGTATGCATAAAGCTTTGCCCGGCTTTAAATCCATTCCATAGCATTTTCGGATCCTCGGTAAAAAAAGTATCTGAATCTATGAACAATAGATGATCATTGGGATATTGTTTAAAGGTTAAGTCAATGACCCCAACTTTGATCCGATGAATGAAGTCTAGTGCTCCTAACATTTCCTTTCTCAGTGCTTCGGTTAGCAGCACATATTCTATCGGAATGTGCCCGAGATAGGGTTCAAAAAACTGAGGATGATCGGTATAAATCAGAATCCTAAGACCTTTAAGATCCGAGGTTGACCAGGAGTAGAAACTCAAAATAGAAAAAATAGCTCTACGATATTCTGTTTCCCTCCCATAGGAAAGTAGGACTAAATTTTTATTTAACATGTCCTGGAGCTAAGCGTATAATGTTCATTCAATAAAGGTTAGGCTCTGATCATAGTCAAATTGTAAGCCATATTTACAAGTCCCCTTTTTTCAGTTGCTGATAAGCGAATTCACAGGCTCTAGCGGTCAGTGCCATATAGGTTAAAGAAGGATTCTGACAACTTGAAGAGGTCATTGCGCTTCCATCGGTAATGAAAACATTTTTAGCATTATGCATCTGATTGAACTTATTTAAGACAGAAGTTTTCTCGTCATGCCCCATACGAGCGGTTCCCATCTCATGAACGGTACTTCCTCCAGCCTTTTTATAATTAAAAACTTCTACCCCTTTGAACCCAGCATGCTCCAACATTTCTGCAGAAGTTTTCTGAATGTCCTGCATCATTTTATTTTCATTGTCTTTGAATGAAAAGTCAATTTTGATTAATGGCTGCCCCCATTTATCCTTTTGCGTATTATCTAGTGTAATTTGATTCTCAAAATAGGGCAAACATTCTCCCCATCCTGCCATCCAGATTGTCCAGTCCCCAGGGCTGGTCAATTGTTTTTTGAAGTCTTTTCCGAATCCATTTAAATTATGAGAAAGATCCGTCCACTCTTGTCTTTCTCCATGTCCCTGGATATTATAGCCTCTTTTAAAATTAAGGCCTTCATTTTCTTTGAGGTTTCTAAATCTTGGAATTAGAAATCCACAAGGTCTTCTTCCTTTATAATAATAGTCTTTAAACTGGTCATGGAGCCCATAAGCCCCTGCTGAAGAGTGATGATCCATCAAATTATGGCCGATCTGCTCACTATCATTACCAAAACCATTAGGAAAGCGGGACGATACCGAGTTTAACAATAAACCTGCGGTAGCGATAGTTGAGGCATTGATAAAAAGGATTTTCGAATAGAACTCATAAACTTCGTTACTGAGTGCATCGATTATTCGCACACCTTTTGCCCGGTGACTTTGTTCCTCATACAGTACCTCAGTCACAATAGAAAAAGGCCTAAGTGTTAAATTCCCTGTCGCCATTGCCGCTGGAATAGTAGAGCTGTTGCTACTGAAATAACCGCCAAAAGGGCATCCACGATCACACAAATTCCGGTTCTGGCAAGGTCCGCGATGGTCCCATCCGCGTGTTAGATTGGCTACTCTTGCGATCGTGAGCAATCGGTTTTCCTCATTTTTTTTCAAAGAATCTGCCAGGTGTTTTTCTATGTAATTCAACTCCATGGCGGGTAAGAATTCTCCATCTGGTAAATGCGGCAAATTTTCTTTCTGTCCACTTACCCCGATAAAAGATTCCACATGGCTATACCATGGTGCTAGATCCTTGTACCTTATCGGCCAATCCACAGCTATCCCATCTTTGATATTAGCCTCAAAATCAAGATCACTCATGCGATAACACTGTCTGCCCCAAACCAACGACCGGCCTCCCACCTGATATCCTCTCAGCCAGTGAAACGGCTGATCTTGTATATAAGGGTGTTCGGCATCACTCACATAAAAATGTTTGGTTCCAGGATTATAGGAATTACTTTGAACCGGATCCATTTCCTGATCTTTCAGCGTATTGTTGAGTCCGTATTTAAAATCCCAGGGATTCAGATTGGCTGTGGGATAATCAGCGATATGCTTCACATCCCTACCCCTTTCCAGGAGTAAGGTTTTAAACCCTTTTTTACAAAGCTCCATTGCGGCCCATCCACCACTTATTCCTGAACCGATGACAATGGCATCGTAAGTATTTTGTTCCTTAGTTTTTTGGCTGTTATACATAACTATTTGGTCGCCCAGGATTTTTGGTTTGGTTTAAGGATGGTACAGGCTTCGAAATTGCCCGGAATGTAGTCATATGCCAGCCCCTGAGTTGCCCCGGGTTTCGACATACAATACCCTTCAATAGTTAGATCTCTTAGTGTCAGGTAAAATGATTCCCCAAAAATCTTTTTGTTAATTCTATTTAAAATGCGGTAAGAGAAGCCGGAATGACTGGCAATATATTCAAAAACGGCTTGTTTTTCATTAGCAGTACAGTTCATAAATGGCTTTCCATAATTGTCCAAAGCATACGATTCTACCCGATCAAGGCCGGCACAAAACTTGTTTTGTTTCTTGATGTCCATACAATTCAACAACACTTTAACAATATAATCTGCTACATTAGCGGACTTTGCCCCTGGTGTTTCCGTTTCGGGAATAATAATTTCGGCAAGTTCTGCGATCATGTCTTTCTTACTCCATAAGGTAGCTGGATCGACTTTTCGCGTCAGTTCCGTCCATTTAAAAATGGAAAATGATGACACCCCTACGGCACCAAAAACTACAATGCGTTTTAAATAACTCCTTCTGTTCAAAAGTTCTAACTAAAAAATTATCGATAAGAAACGTTCTATTTGAAAAACAACTTGATTTTCTCCAACATGTTATTGATTTTCTTCAAATACCTTGTCGTTTCACCAATAGGCTGGAAATCACTAAATTTCGTTTTATTCAGATAGTAGAAAAACTCCTTTTTATAATTATAGGCGTAGGTTTTATAAATTGGCTTACGGTGAAAATAATGAATCAACTTAGGATGAGGGTCTGTGCAGACAGAGAAACAATTCCACATTCTGTCGATCTCATACCAGTTTCCTACCAATGCGATATTTAAACCATACTGATCCCCCAACGCTGCATATTTCTTGTTGTTATTGATGGCATCAAAAGTCTTCTGCGTAATGTCCTGTGCTCTCCATCTGTCAATATTGATCAATTGCATTCCCGCATTAAAATATTTCTCATTTGGATCTAGTCCTAACTCCTGATAATTTTCAATCCCTTCAGCAATCGTTTTCGCTTGTGGTCCTACAGTATCATTCACAGCCCCAATTACTTTATCACCGATATCAATTTTCCATAAATTACTGATGTCATCGAGCATAATCATATCGACATCCAGGAAGATGATCTTATTTACTTCTTTTGGAATGAAGTAAGGGATCAGCAATCTGATATAAGTATTTAAAGGATAGGTATTGTTAACCAATGGTAAAGTCACCCCTTCCGGGATAATTTCATCCATTTTCAACCAGATCATGTTCATCTTCTCCATAGTCAGAGAAGCGGTTAACTTTTGCTTATTCTGCTTAGATATCTGATCATCCACCAAATAAACATCAATTAACTCTTCCGTCTGGTGGTTCATTTCAATTGATTTCAATAGTGCGGCCAGTAAAACCACATAATGATTGTCACAAGCTAATATTATAGAGATCTTCTTACTCATTATTATGTTATATATATTATCTGATATTTGAATTGAAATACCACTAACCTCTGGTTAAAAATGAACGTTTAAGTTGTTTTAAAAATACAACTATTTCTTTATAGCCAATCACAAAAATCCCCCAAAAACTAAATTTAGCATATTTATATAAAGGGTAATAGGTCATGAGGATGGCGATTACCGTAGGGAATACGGAAGCTATGGCGATGGTATAAATTGAATGATAAATAGACATTCCGATAAAAACGGCGATCACATTCACAATCAACATCACGATAATTTTATAGAAATTCACTTTAGGCTGATGAATCACATCGAGTGCCAATGCAAAGAAACGATCTGCGGGATACAGCAAGGCGATCACCATAAACATGCGGAAGAGGTTGGGTGCTTCATTGTTAACATACCCTTTCCCTGCAATTAGACTAATGATGGGTTCGGCGAAGATCAAGGCAAACAGCACTATTGGCACCAAGGCAATGGTGAGCATCCCAATGAGTTTTTTTAAGGTATACATCATTTCTTCCTTCTCATTTCTGTTGTAATGCAGAGAAAGTATAGGCATTCCACTAGCGGCAAAGCTAGAAAGTGGAATTTCGATCAGCTGAATTAACTTTCCGCCAAGGTTGTACATGGCCAGCGCCGCAGGACCAATAAAGAAATTGATGATAAAGGTATTGGTTACATTAAACAGATTGGAGCCGATGTTGGTGCCCATGCTATACTTCCCAAAATGGAACAATTCAAGAACCGTTGGCCGTTCTGCGTTAACCACAGATCTGATCATTGTCCATTTCAAAATCAGGACAAGAATCCCTGAAACGAAAAAAGAAATACAATAACCCAATAGCACCGAATCCAGGCTTAATTTTTCTAAGATAAAAAGGATAAAGACAATCAGGGTAAAACTACCCTGAGTCATGACTCTAAGCCACAATAAACGGTCAAAACGCTTGTCGGCCTGCACCACACAATTTGCCATAAAAGAAGGCAAGGTGATGACAGAAATCAGCGCAAAATAACGGAGAAATACAGCCAAACCTTCATTACTTACATGATCTGCAATAAAATAAGCGGGGATATTAAGCAGCACCAGCAACAAAGTGATTAATAATGCGATGACCCATGCGGAACCGGCAACCACTTCTGCCCTTTCCTTTTCTGTCCCACTATAAAATTTAACGAAGGTAATCGTCAGAAATCCTGCTCTTAAGGTATCAATAAGTCCTATTGCGGCCAGGAAGAAAATATAAATACCCAGATCGGTTACCGAAAGTCCACGATATAAAAGCGCCAAAGTGATCATTCCAAAACCTGCCATCACTGCATTTCCGAGCAAAGATTGAAA
Source organism: Pedobacter gandavensis (assembly GCF_014172405.1). GTDB lineage: Bacteria > Bacteroidota > Bacteroidia > Sphingobacteriales > Sphingobacteriaceae > Pedobacter > Pedobacter gandavensis. The sequence goes on from NZ_WNXC01000001.1 coordinate 1,442,406, forward strand.
ATGCATATTTTTAAAGATGGAGAGCAGTTTTTTTAGGCGTTCGAGCATGTATAACAGGTTGTCAGATTTGAAATAAGCAAATGATAGGGAAAGATATAAAAATAATCAACTTTAACCGAACAAATACTTAAATGGCTACAAAACCCGGGTAAAAACCATAAGTTACCCAAGGATCAGCTATGCCCCTTTACACAATAAACAGACCAAAAAGGGAGAAAACAAGTTCATAAAAAATCCCCTTAACCAATATCTTGATTAAGGGGATTTTCTCTTGTCATTAAAGTGATATTTACACTGACATTATTTACTCAACTGCACCTATTGATGGTTTTGATAAAGACCTTGGTGTATTGTAAATATCGAAACTGATCGCTGGTGTAGCAGAAATCTGTAAATTCTGACTCGTTAGTGCTGCTCCTGCATTTTTTGCTGCTGAGTTGGCGCCAAGCATCAATTTATTCTCATCAACAATTCCTGCTTCAGCAGCAGTCTTGAAATATTTATTATTAAAAGCATTTGGCGGAGTAGGTCCCATATCATTATAAATGAAGTTGGTGTTATTTTGCCCCACTAGAGTAAACTTATACCCTAAATTGTTGAAGATATCTGTTTTACCACCTTGCAAACCATAAAGGTCTAATATCTGCGCCGGGAATTGTTCTTTAGGCAATAGGTTTCCACACGTATTGTTAAACACTTTTGCATTTACAAAAGTAGTCTTACCTGGCAACATATTTCTTTCGAAGGCCTGCAATTCAAATCCGCTGTACATTCTGGAGTTGATCACAATATTATTAAAGATCAACACTTCCTGAGGTGTAGTACCAATACTATAAGCCCAGGCTCTGATTGCATTTCCTTGATGATTCTTGATCAGGTTGTTATAAAACTTACCATTTCCTTGCACATAAAAGATCCCATTGTGGTTATCATTACTCTGATTGATGTCTTGCACCGTATTATTATGAAGGTCGTAGGCTTCTGCATTTTCCAATGCAACCACACTTCCTACAGCTCTTGAATCCCTAAAGTTTAGGTAAGCAACTTCCACATTTTTCACAAGACCAGTGATGGTACCGTTTTCAACGGATCCTCTAAACCTAATTAAAGTACCGGTGTTGACCGCATCTATATACAGGAATTTCAGGTTTTTACTGTAAGAACTTTCAGAACCATTATAAACTTTTTCGGAGTTATATTGAATCGCGTTATAGGTGTTTACGTTAGAGAATGAAACATATTTTAGCGTAAAATCATTGATGTCATTTTTAAGCTGGATCGATGCTGCGTCAGAACTCTTGTCTCTAAAAACAAAGCCTTTATCAATTCCAGGGGTTCCATTGCCAGAAATCGTTACATTTTTCAAATTAGACAAAGTCATTTGTCTGTTTCCAACGATTTCAACGAGTCCGTCATTTAAAACAAATGCTGTTCCATTTGCAAGAACGATGTTAGCGATCTGGATGTCACTATAAGAACCACCTTTAATCTTAATCACCGTATTACCAGTAATACCTAATGTCTTACCGTCAATGGATAGATTTCCTGAACCCGTCCCGACTTCAATTACTTTTGAATTTCCGGGAATTTCTACAGAATCTTTTGGAGGCGTCGGTATAACCGGAATCTCAGTTTCAGGCTTTGTAATGTCTGTCCCTATATTTGGATTCTTTTTACACGCACAAAAAACAACTAATACACACAATGCTAAATTCACTCTAAGGGCGTTTACCATAACTTAATTTTTACTAATACATTGAACAACCGAAACAATTGTAACAAATAATCTACAAATAAAAGCAGCCACCTGTTCGGCAGTCAAATTGACGTTTTCAACAAAAACCGCCAAATTATTATGTTGGGGAATAATTTCCTCGTTTATCAACACTTTTTTGGAATTAAAATAAAGTGCTTTGTGACATTAATATTACAAAGCGACCATTAAAAAGCACAAACTGGCTTTCGTATAGTAACCCATAGGTTAAATTATTTACAAAAAGCTAATAATGAGGAATATGTTCCACAATATTTCAATATCTCACAAGACTATGCAATTCCCCACATAATCCAAATTACACGACCATTCAGGCCTAATCATGTTCCAAAGCAGTCAACTACCTAAAAAACAAATCGTTAACAAAAAGAAGAAAAACAACATAAACTTAACTTAAACGCTGTAATTCAAATGATTAAAACCTAACTCTGGATAAGAAAGCTTTAAACAATCCCCCTTGTTCCATTAACCTTCTATCAGAGGTCCACACCAATGCACGGTTCTCTGTTACCTTATGAAGTTTTCCAAATTTGGTTCTTAACTTAAGTGCGAGGTATCCATCCTCATTGGTATCTGGTGGATGATGATACCCATCCACTGAAAGCCCTTGCTCCTTCCGATATCCGGAACTACAGCCATACACATACATTGCTTCGTCATTACTTCTTCTTTTCACTGCTTTAAAGACATCTCCAAGCGTCTCATATAGAAAATAAGGCAAGCGGTTAGCAGGCTTTTCGGAAAGGAAAGCAAAGCGACCATACGTACAGGCAATCGTCTCGTCTTTTAAAGGCAATGACAATAAATCTACCCAATATGGACTATAAAATGAATCGGCATCTGCATTGAGTATGATCTTTCCTTTAGCTGCCTGCAAGCCAGAATTTCTGGCATGCGTAACGCCTTGTTTTTTTTCTATCAACCAGTTGGCTCCACTGAGCTCAATCAGCTCTTGGGTACGATCACTGGAATTGTTGTTCACCACCAGTATTTCTACTTTTTGGTTGGTAATTGTTCTGGACAAAGACCAGAGTGTTTTCAAAATCGAAGCTTCCTCATTATAAGCAGGAATGCTCACAGTTACCGCAGGTTGATCTGACTGAAGGCGCTGAATCCCCTCCCGGATTTCTGCGATATGCTCAAGGAACCATTTGGCATCATATTGTTGTGCTTCCAGATAAGCAGGAATTATCAAGGGTCTGATTGGCATATGCGCTTATCCTTTTGATGATAAATGATGAAAATTCTTGTACAAGTCCAGCAATTGCATTGCGGCAGACTTCCAGGTAAATTCAGCAGCTCTTTTCAGGCCTTTTTCTTTCAATTGCGCTTCCAATGTTGCGTCGTTTAAGATCTTGATTATTTTATCCTTTATCTGGTGATAATCCAAGGGATCAACAAATAGAGCAGCATCTCCAGCAACTTCCGGCATAGAAGAAGTATTAGAAGTGATTACAGGTACACCACAAGCCATAGCTTCCAATAGTGGAAGACCAAAACTTTCCCTCAGCGAAGGATAAAGAAAAAGCCTGCTGATATTGTACAATAATGGCATTTCTTCAGAAGCGATGTATCCTGGAAAGATGAAATCCTTTTCCAGCTCCTGCTTACCCATCTTCATGAGTAGTTCAAAGACTAGTTTTTGATCATAATCCAGAATAACAATTGGCAAACCATCTGGCACCTCAGCCTTATATTCTGCATAAGCCTTAATCACATTTAAAGTATTCTTTTTAGGGGCTGTATTCCCCAGAAATAGGATAAAATCCGATGGAAGTTGATGTGCTTTTCTGAATTCTGCTAGCCTTTCTGCTGCATAATCAGTATTGAACTTCGGACTCACCGCATTATAAATCACCTTAACCTTATCCTTAGGCAGGTCTAACTTATTTAAAATCACGTTTCTTTCAAAATTTGAAACCGTAATGATCAACTTACTTTTATCTACAATTTTCGGGACAACAAATCTTCTGTATAAATTGCCAAAATTCTGATAAGCTGTACCTTTGAAATCCGTCTTTTCCAAATAAATGATATCATGTAAAGTCAGCATCATGGGAACAGACAAACGCAATGCAGACGTATTACAGGTAGAATGTAGAAAATCAAGATTATCCTTTTTCACCTCCGCAGGAAGTGTCAGTTGTTCCCAGGTAAAATAGGATTTTGCAGGAAGAGATTTAATCTTAAAATTCGCCGTTTCTTGCAGACATTGCTCGTCCACATCTTTTCTTGCATATAGAATATATTCATTATGTTGGTCAAGTTTTTGGATTTCACGGATGATTTCGAGTGCGACCACTTCCATCCCATGCTTCTTTTCTCTGAAAATACGTTGTACTTCTATGCCTATACGGAGTTTATCTTTCATTCGTCTTCAATTAAAAACAGCTTCTATTTACTTATCTTTTCTTCATAATAATGCTCCGTGGCTACGGATATTTTATTTGCTTTGCGTACTTTCAGTAAAGCCAGTAACTGAAAATAAATGAACTTCGGCGCATTCTTTAAAGAATGATAAATCTTATCATCTGCTTTAAAGTGCGACAATGCCTTAAATACAAAAACAAAGAAAGTGATGACAGCAAGAACCCAATAAAGCGCAAATAAAGGCATCAGCAACAAGTCCATCACAAAGAAAAGGAAAGAAACGATCAGCAACATAAATAACGGTGGTCTGAGCAAGAGGATGCTAAATAGAAATTGATTCCAGTTTAAACCGGAGACCGATTTCATTAACAATTTAGCACCGAGGTACAAGTATTTAAACCAGGTATTAATCCATCTGGAGCGTTGATTAACCAACTGATCCGTTTTTGCCGTTTTCTCATCGTACACAATCGCCTGTTCGGCGAATGCAATCTTTTCTCCCCTGCTTAAGATCTCATACTGTAGAATCTTATCAAAACCAGCGCCTGAGATCTCCAGATGCTCCAAACAAGAACGGTAAAGTGCTAATGTAAATGCCATACCAGATCCTGAAAGCGCTGCAGAAGATCCCGCTTCATACATCAACTTACGATCTACTAAACGGTAATAAATATCACCTGCTTCATCCAAACAAGCGTATGTTGAATCCAGGTTCTTAGCCGCACGAACACCTTGAACTGCCTCATAGCCCTGATCGAACACCACATTTAAGGCATTGAAATAAGCTGGATGGACTAAATTATCACTATCTATAATGGTCAGTCGCTCATGATTACGCTTAAAGTTATTTATGGCATAAAAATGCGATTTAGTATTGCTGGCCAGTACTTCCGCTGGTCTCAAGACAACTACCTTTGGGTCTTCAAAGTGCAATTCACTAACATCGCAATTGTCAGCAACCACATAAATGATATAGTTTGAATAATCAGCTTTAAGAATAGAATCTACCACCATAGGGATGAGGTTCACCTGCTGATAAGCAGTCACGATTACCGCATAATCTGCCTCCACCGGAGGAGCAGACAGCCGATTGGGCTTCCTAAATTGACCGGCTATCGATAAAATCAGTGGCATAAAAAAATGAAGTCCAAATAAGACCTGTAACACTACGAGAAGAGTATAAAATAAGTTCATGTGCTGGTTTTATTTTTTATCAATAGTCAATTGAATGGCCTGGTTCATTTTAAGGATGCAATTTTCCCAACTATGGCTGGCGGCAAAAGATTTCCGCTCCTCTTGCAAAGCTGGTGTATCAGTTGTCAAAGCTTTTTCAATGTGTGTGATATAATCCTCTTTAGATTGCGCAAGGTATACGTGGTCTTTAAAAATTTCCATCGCACGTGTTTCCGTAGCTACAGTTGGCTTACCCATCGCCAGGTATTCATCTACTTTACGGGGATAATTTCCAATAGTAACCTGGTTCACCAATTGCGGATTGATGCACACATCAAAATATTGCATATATAAAGGCAGAGACTCCATTGGCTTAATCCCAGTGAATACCACATTTGGAAGTTGATGCAACTCACTATTTTTAAACTGATCATCTTCTGGCCCAACCAGAACAATTGTCCAGTCTTTCCGTTTTCTGGCAATAAAGGTAATCAATTCGATATCCAGTCGGATGCTCTGCAAGGCACCTACATAACCAATGATTGGGGTATTGATCGCCCTTAACTCCAACGGTTTTTCCGCTGCAAGGTCTTCTTTGAAAATCTCCAGGTCACAGCCCTGACCAATATCATAAGAATTTTCATTGTACTGCTTGCAATAGTCAGCCAAATAAACCGAATTTGCCATACAGATATCATTGCTGGCAATGAGTAGTGGCTCTAAACGTTCCCCATGTCTTTTCCAATAATCAACTGCAAGCATGTAATCTCTCGAATAATAGATACTCAGGAATGGCTTCAATAATTTATTTAAATAGAACCCTTTAAAGATTTCATTGTCGTTGAACAGCAAATAATCTTTAAAATCAAGGGCTTTAATACCTTTTGCAATCGACTCCGCGAATTTGATATTATTGCGTTTATTCAGGTAATTAAACAAGTGTTCATTCTTGATCCAATTGATAGATTCCACCAGACAATCCGGATAAAAGTTCCATAAATTCTCCTGAATCTTTACCAAACCAGACTGCTTGCCCTTAATCACCGCAATACGTTGCTGAACTTTTGGTTCTGCTCGTTTTTTATACAGTGTAATCCGATCCAGGGGAGAATTCACGTAGAGCACCCTATTATTTTTAGAGAGCTCCAGTGCAATGTTTTTACAATTACTACCTATATCTGTATCCCATGCCTGCTGGCCTATAATGATGATATCTCTACTGATCATTTGCTAATTATTTTTTACGCTATGCCATACCTTATCCTTGGCATCGTATTTTTTTATTACTCTGGCTGGATTTCCAACCGCCACACAAAACTCCGGAACATCCTTCGTGACCACACTACCAGCTCCAATAACGGAGTGTTTCCCAATGGTTACCCCAGCGGTGATCACACAATTAGCCCCGATCCATACCGAATCAGAAATGGTAATTTGTTTCCTTATTTCCTTTTGTAAGCTTGGTGGGGTCGTTACATCCTCATAGCCATGATTTAATCCAGAAACCACAATATTCTGAGCCAACATCACATGCTTCCCAATATTTACCGGGCCAATAATCACACTTCCGATCCCGATCATGGTATGTGCACCGATGACCACATCACCAACACCATTATTAATGGTCACAAAATCCTCAATGACAGACCTTTCTCCCAATTCAAAATTATTGAAAGGAAAAACGTCCATCCTACTGTTAAATCTGACAATACTTCCTTTGCCTCTTTTATGTTTAAAGGGGTTGAGAAATAGCCTCACCCACAACCTTGGTCTATGGTCATTGGCGGGGATCAACAAGCGATGTGCGATCTTTTTCAGCTTAGGATTTTGTTTAATTTTATTGACTAAGGACATACTAATTAAAATCTATACGTGTTTTATCCGTCACTACTTTTTCTTTTTAATTTCTTGGAAAAAAGCAATTGCAAAGCAGATGAGACCCGGAATTAGAAAAATTTCAAATGGCATTAGCTTTCTGGTTTATCGTCAAAATTTGGACATAGGAAAATAAAAGCAAGGAAAACGGAGACCACCAATGAAGAAGGCTGTGAGTTCATTACTTCGTTTCCATAGCTACAGAAGAAAATCCCTGCGCAAGTGGACATCATCGCAATCGCTTTATACCTTAAGCCTTCATTTCGTATCTTCCATATAATTCCGCAACACTTTCCAAAAATATATAGGATCATACAGAACCAGACCGTAAAGCCGACAATGCCATACATGGCCCAAAGCTTCACCCAATAACTATCCGGTTCTACTGTAGAAAGGAACTTATCTTTGTTGTATTCCTTTCCCCAGGTTCCAATCACCCCTAATCCACCGCCAAATGGGCGGGATTCCAGGTACTGACCAATGATCTTCTGATTGTTAAAACGAACATTCAGCGAAGCCTCCTGGGGATCTAAAGCCGTACGAAGGCGGTAGATCTGGTAATTGCCATTACCAATGTAAGTATATTTTAGAAAGAACAAGGCCATTAGGGCTAGTGTTCCACCGATGATCAATACTTTTATGTTTTTTGTTAAGAAGATGGCGAAAAAAGCACCTACTACCAAGGCAAAAAGTGCACCTCTGGTTCCGGAGATTAACATCCCATAGAAAGACAAACCAGCTATAATGAGTAATATCAGACGCTTCCACCATTTATAAGGACCTACAGCCAATACCATCGCCAACAAAGCAAATGAGGCTTGAGAAGCACCAAATTGTCCGGCATCACTGTAAAATGAAAACACCCGAAGCCTACCCCAAAGTACGTGGGTAATCTCCCCACCATCTTTTAGAAATTGCTCTTCTCCTGCTGAAAGCCCAATAAATTGCTGCTTAAGGCCATTTATTGTAGCGAGTAAGGACAAAGACAGCACTAAAATAAGAAACAGGTTCAGTTTCTGTTTAGAATTGTACAACAGAAAAACCAAAGGGATCACTAGAATTGGAAAAAGACCTGTACTCCTGATCTCCTGAAGCCAACCCCTCACACTTGCTCCCGCTGGGTTAATAATCTCTACGACACTAATGATAAACCAGGCCAGCATCAGCTTCGTCAGCGTATTATTGAGTATCTTCCAATCATAACGCTTGTTGAGGATAATGACTGCGATCCAGATCAGCAATAAAAATAGCTCAATTCCTATCCCGTAAGCAAGCCCACCAACCTCCCTTGCCAATATTCCAAACAAGAAACAATAGACGGTTAAGGCAGTCAGCCCGATAGCCGGGTCTTGAAATAAAAAAATGATGTATACAACGGCCAATGCCCCGACAATTAAGATCATTGGGGCTATAGGGGATGCAAAGGTTAACACACTCACGATAACCGCCAGTAGCAACCCTAGAATAGAAATAATCACTGTCCGCCACGTTTGTGATAGGGATGATAGAAATCGGATCATTGTGATCTTTATAATTTTCTTTATTCGTATGGCCTAATTTTTAATTTAGGCCATACGATTTAAACGCTATTTAATTTTCTTCAGTTGAATCTTATTTAGTACCCAACCTACAAAACCTGGCCGTTCCTTAATATAGTCAATCAGCTCTTTATCTCTATCTTCAATTGACCTTCCCGATTCAAATATCGCTATGTTATTTTCTGTAAACAGTAACCATTCCTTAGCAATATTAATATCACGCAGGCTATTCACATCAATAATAATCACATCAAACTCTTCTCTGAGCACCTCAAATCCAGCACGCAAATTATTAGCATTCTGCATTTCCAGAAGAGAAGTATTGTTGTCGTTTTTATTCAAAACAGTAATTAAATCTTCTGTTTGAATTTGTCTTTTCACCAGGAAAGTTTCAAAATCCTGACTTAAGGACAGTTCCTTAGAATTTGATTTTACAACTTCTGTTTCCCCACCAATCAATAATACCTTTTTACCGATCATGGCGAAAGAATAAGCCAGGCTACTTGCAATAAAAGATTTGCCTTCGCCATCATTTAAACTCGTTACTCCTAAGATCTTGGTATTATCTCTATCAAAGGCATTAGAAATCTCGAATCGCAAGGATCGCAACAAATCTCTATATGCGGTATATTCAGGATTGTTTTTATTGTCGTTCCAGATATTCCTCATGCTTAGATCAGCATCATGCATGTAGTTTAAACTACCCAGTACTTTTGACTTTGTAGCTGCTTCCAACTGTCTTGAATCATGAATGGTATTGTCTAATAGGAAAATGATCAGCACTGCAACAAAGCAAAGGAAAAAGCTGGATATACCTGCCAAAGCAATGTACATGATCCCTTTTGAAGGTAAAGGAGGTCCTTCCAAACCTACTTGAGCCAACTGCAATTTCAGGGCGATATTTTGCTCCGTACGCGTTTGATTGTAAGAATCCAAGGAAGCCATGTAATCCTTAGTCGCCAAATCAGCATCACGTTCATAATTCTGAATTCCAGCATCAAATGGAACCATCGTATTGTATTTTGCCTTAAGCATGGCCAATTCATTGTCTATCGACTGAATACTACCTTTTGCAATACTCACCTGAGTTTCCAGGGCTTGTTTTTGTTGAATCAGCGCTTGTTTAGAAGCAATTGGATTGGTCACATCATCATCAGAAATTCTGGTACTTAAACGATCAATCAGCTTCGTAAGAGAGTCTATTCTTTTTTTATCGCTTACTTTAAAGTTACCATCAATATAAGCGTCATTTGCTGCTTTCAATTGGTTTTTAAGGTTAACTATAGCCTTATTGTCTACCGTGGTACTCCCTTGTGAGAAAGCATCACCACTCCTACCGCTCAATTTGGCATCAATATCTGCTATGGCCCTTTGATTGGCTTGAATATCTCTAATGGCTTGCGCTTTACGCTCTTCATTCTGAGAGATTTGGGTGTAAACAATTTCAGATTGTTTGTCGAGGTTAAGCACCCCATTTTTCATCTTGAAATCCTTTAATGCCGCATTCTTTTCATTCATCGATCCTTCTTTTTTCTTCAATAAAGAATCCAGCAGTTCAATGGAGTTATTTTGATTGACATTAACGTCCTGGCCATAATTCTTAATGAATTCTACGGCCAGGGTATTCACTACAAAAGCAGAAAGCTTAGGATTGTCAGAAACGTAAGAAATGTTGATGAAATCACTATTATCAGGTCTGTAAATGGATAGTTTTTTCTCAATATCTTCCTTGCTATAGCCCATTGAGCCCAGGATATCATACAACTTGTACTTCCCTTTATTGTCTGCAAGTGTGATCACGCTTTTATTCGACAACTTTTCTTTGAAGAGTTGTACCACTTCCTGACGTTGCGTTTGGTTCAGAGAATCAACCTTAGGGCTATAAGGTTTAAAAGAATCCTTAGGGTCTTCCAAATCATGAATAATCAAGTGATAAGAAAGAATACTCATAATCTTTCTCATTTTCATTCTTTCAATAATATTGGAAAACTGCTGATTGATTTTAAAGAAATCAGCATTCTGATTTCCTACAGCAACAACCTGTTTAGACTGATCTACTAATCCAGTTGCAATCTGCGCTTCAGAACTATATTCCTTGGGTAGGTTCTTTACCAAAAAGAAAGTAATCACTGCTGCCGTAATCGGAACCAGAATCAGTAACCATTTGTATCTATTGAGAACTTTTAAAAATGCTTTAATATCCATTATCAGGCTGTAAAATATTTATCTATTTAACTTCGGAAAGTTTGACACCAATAATTTCTTCCAATGAATCTTTAGCCATCAGCAAATTAACTTCAGATTGAATTTTCGCTGTGCTTGCATTAGTCAGGTTAATTCTTGACTGATTATAAGTATCTAAAGTAATCTCTCCTTTTTCAAATTTATACAATTGATTATCCGCAACATTCTTATTGTCCTGAACACTTTGGGTATTAATTTTCAACTGGCTAATTTGTTGAATATACGCATAATATCTTCTTTTTACTTCTACAGCTAATGCAAGTTCATATTCATCAGCTTGATATTGTGCAATCTTCAAATCAGATTTTGCTTTTTTTGCAGTAAAAGGTTTTTGAAGAAAAGCACCAAGGTTCAGGTTTATTCCAAACTGGAATCCGTTAACGTTATATGGATTTACAGGATCTATTACCGTTTTTTGCTGAGGTCTATAGAAATAAGAGCCATTGAAGATATCCAGATAAGAAAGTGCAGTGATTGGCAATTCAGCTTTTGCTTTAGTTACTGTTTCATTTAAGGCCTTTCTTCGAGGATAATTCTGCTTAGCTAAGGAAATATACTTCTCTAAATCAGTGTATTTAATTTCGCCAATAATTGATTCCTGGGCGTAAGTATCTAATCCTATAAACATTAATAAAATTAATGCGAGTTTAAATAGATTTTTCATGATTTGGTTAAGGTTAAAAGAGATTGTTTAAGCGTTTATATTTTATATTCAATTAATCATTATCTGGGACTACACTTCTTCCTTTTGAATCAGCGCAGGTATTGTTTTTAATATAATTTTAAGGTCTAGTAGGATAGAGTAATTGTCAGCATAATAATTGTCCAGCTCTTTACGCTCCGTTTCAGACATATCTTTCTTCCCTCTTTTACTAATTTGCCATAGGCCGGTTAAACCTGCAGGCCCCAGAAACCGAGTAGACCATTCATTAGTGGTTAATTGTTCTGCTTCATATAAAGGCAGTGGACGATTACCTACCAGCGACATATCCCCGATGAAAACATTGATCAACTGTGGAAGCTCATCAATACTTGTTTTCCTTAGGAATGCCCCAAGTTTGGTGATTCTTGGATCATCCTTAAATTTCACGAAGGCAGCTTTGCTATTCTTTTTATCAGACTCATTCGCGTATTGATTGAGATCAGCAATAGAGTCAAGCATTTTATCTGCATCGCTTCTCATCGAGCGGAATTTATAAAAGTCGAAGATACGATACCCGGCACCTACCCGTTTACTTTTGTAAATAACCGGGCCTTTAGATTCCAGGCGAACTAAGATTGCGACCACAATAAATAAGGGGAATAGTAACAATAGGGCAATACCAGAGGCAACCACATCAAACGCTCGTTTTGCGAAAGGTGTTTGGTATTCTACTTCTACCTGTTGAGCGAGTTCCATTAATTTAGGTTTGATTAGCTTAAATTTAACTAAAAAATTAAGTCTTTCACAAAAATCTTCTAAAGGAAATGGATAAGTATAATAATCATTCACTTTTAGATCCAATGCTTGCCTTCTCCAGTTCTTATCTTCTTTGATTCCAAGCAAGACAATAATCAATCCCTGCAGCAATGGATTTTTCTTAATTTCTCTGATTTGGTCGAAACAATTCTTATTGTCGTCCACTTCAATTAAGATAATATCAGGTAAAGTCAACAAAGATTGTTGATCCAGGTACCGCTTAAAATCCTCAGGATCGTCCATTTGCTCCACATTGGCATCAAACTCCTCAGAGATGACACTTTTGAGAAGTTTTCCAAAATGCACAATTTTAGCATTTATTTGAGGACGATTAATTGTAGACGTGTTCATTATGTGATGAGTTGAGCAATTTGAGATTTTAAGGTAGCCGGATTAAATGGTTTTTCCATATAACTGTCTATCTTAAACGGCATGTTTTTTACTTTTTCAGCAAGATCTTCTGCTCCCGATAATAAAATAACCGGAGTATTTCTATAAAATCCGCTGATTTTTAGGTTTCTAATCAATGAACTTCCATCAAAATAAGGCATCATCAAATCAGATATAATCAAATCAGGATCATTTCCTTCTTCCAACCAGGCAATCGCCTCTATTCCACTTTTCTTGATGATTAAATCATAATCTGCGGCTAATATAAAGCTCAACAGCTTCAGAATACTAAGTTCGTCATCTACAATTAATATACTTTTTTTGTGCCCGTTTTTGATTTCCATGTATTCTTTAGTGTGCGTCTTATTGGAACTCCACAACAAAAATTTATCCAAATATGGAGAATGATCTGTTTCAGGAGACCTGGCTGTACTATTCTTGTTACTGATTTTATCTGTAAACATAATGCTTTTTCTAATTAAACCCTTAACTAAACTTCTTTTGATTTAAAAAAAAGCAGGAATGATTAGACATTTTATATCGGCTCGGCTCAATTATTTTATATTGATCACGAACGTCTGCAAACTACTTTCTCCTTCATTCCAATTTTTCAACTGATTAGACACCACTCTACCGAAGGCATCAATCACTAACACCCTGATCTTCTGATCCTCTTTAGAAACAACCTCAGCAACTAAATTAAAATTACCTGAATAATAAAAAGCGATGTCATTACTTCCCTTATCAATTTTTACACTGTATTTCTTAAAGTTGATTTTATAGTTCACCACACAATTAGCGCACTCTACCCTCAACACCCCTGCTTGCTTCACAATTGCAGGAATTGACTCCTCCAAAGAATTGTCTTTTTTACAGCTGCCAAAAAAGACAACAGCAAACAATAACAATGGATATAGTGCTCTCATATTCCTGTAGTTTAATGAGATATTATAGGAAAAAACCAAGCCAAGCCTATATTTTGGGGAAATGCACCAGAAAATAAAGCAATAAACTTAGACACAAGCTAACTGAGACCTATTTTCAAGACTAAAAATTTTCTTGATTATTTCATGAAATAAAAAAAAGGTGGCTTATTTTCCCAATAAAGACCCCATTTTGGGCATTTTTCTACAAGTTTTCAAGCCAGAATAATGTGTGTTACACCACCAAATAGGCCATATTACTTATCCATTAGGGGATTTGAGTCGGGAAAGTGCTTTGGGTATTTCAGGTCGTTTTCTCCATCAGGATTTCCGGTGATACGCTCATAATCACTGTTCAAATCGCCATTAAACGAAAAATCCTCAGAAGAGCCATCTGCATCTAAACCAAGGTTATTTTTTTCTTCATAAATTCTGTTGCTAAGCTTGTTTTTCCTAGTATTCATCACTATATTTTTTTTATTATTCTTTATATTTTCCAAATAGATCGCGCTTCTCTATCTAAATTCAGCCCTGCGCTGCTTCTTGCCCGGTAAGCTTGAGGTACACCCTTAAGGCAGATATTGACCTGGATAACCTAACAAGTAGCTCTAATATAGGTTTTAACAAAATAAAATTTCCTAAATTTAAAATATACTCCACCCTTATTTTAAGATTTTGATATTAATGTTCAATTCATTATTTTCACCTCGAAATATATATATAATAATATGCGTACAACAGGAAAAGTTAAATGGTTTAATTCTGCAAAAGGATTTGGATTTATAACTCCAGAAGATGGAGGAAAAGATATTTTCGTACATTTTTCTGCGATTGCAGGAGATTCATTCAGAGAATTGAATGAAGGAGACAGCGTAGAATTCGAATTGAATGAAGGAAAAAAAGGTCCTGAGGCTTCAAACGTAACCGTTCTTTAGTCTTTACATTCATTTCTTAAAGGGGTATGCTCAAGCATTACCCCTTTTTTATTTTCATCAGCAATGGAAAGCAATTCAACAGCTACAAAAAAACAAACGATCAGCATTCTTGGTTGTGGTTGGTACGGACTGGCATTGGCCAAACGCCTGGTGGCCGAAGGCTATACGGTAAAAGGCTCCAGCACCAGTCCGGAGAAAATGGAAATCCTTTCTTCCCTTGGCATCCTTCCCTATCTACTAAATTTCCAGGAAGAGGAAACGGCAAATGATCCTGATTTTTTCAAAACAGATATCCTGGTGATTGCGATCCCTCCAAAAAGAAGCAGTGCTGAGCAGTCGACATTTTTAGGGAAAGTTCAAAAGATTGCTGCTCTAGCACAAGAACAGCAAATTCCGCAGGTTATCTTTATCAGCTCCACAGCCGTATACGGGGAGTGCAATTCCGAAATCACAGCTTCAAGTACACCTATGCCTGATACCGCATCAGGTAAAGCGATGCTGGAGACGGAGCAATTCTTAGCAAGCCTCTCCTTCAATACCACTATTCTCCGTTTTGCCGGACTTATCGGACCAGGAAGAAATCCAGGACGATTCTTTGCTGGCAAACAAGACATCCCCAATGGACAGGCACCCGTCAACCTGCTACATCAGGAGGACTGCGTAGCATTTACCTTATCGCTAATCGAGCAGGCTGCCTTCGGTGTAATTTACAACGTATGTAGCCCTGATCATCCCAGCAGACAGGCCTTCTATGTCAAAGCAGCTGAGCAGTCAAAACTCCCTTTACCATCTTTCATTGATGAGCTGTTAAACTGGAAAATCATTTCTGGAGAACCTGTCCATTCCAGCTTTAATTATCAATACCGGATTGCTGATTTTTCAAAATGGATGGATACTCATAGCTTATAAATTGATATATTGCTGCATTTAAGGAATAGCGGAAATATGAAATTGACCATTTGGGGAGCAGCAAGACAGGTAACAGGGAGTATGCATTTGCTGGAATTAGAAGACTACAAAATACTCATTGATTGTGGTCTGGATTACGAAAAAGACACTTATCAGGAAGAGAATCAACACTTTCCTTTTGATCCTGGCAGTATAGATGTCGTGATTCTTACCCATGCACATATTGATCATTCCGGAAATCTCCCTACTTTAATCAGAATGGGTTTTGAAGGACAGATCCTTTGTACCCCAGCTACTGCTGACCTCACCGAATTGCTCTTACTCGATTCCGTTAACATTTTTATCAGCAAACAAAGCAAAGCCAGTAAGGGTCGAAGAAAAAGAGGCCCTGGTCCGCAGCCGCTTTACTTGCATAAACACGTTATGGATACAGTGGACCGCTTTGTGACCATTAATTTCCATAAAACCTTCCGTATCAATAACGAAGTTGCCCTGGAATTCATTCCGATTGGCCACCTTCTTGGCGCCGCAGCAGTAGTTTTAACACTACAGGATCAAGGCATCACTAAAAAAATTGCGTTTACGGGTGATATTGGCCGTAGCAACTATCCTGTACTGGGTGATCCGGAACCCATCCCTCAGGTAGACTACCTGGTCTCTGAATCTACTTATGGCGGAAGATTACACAGCTCAGAAATGACATTGGAGCAGAAACTGATCAGCACTATTCAGGAATCCTGTATCAAAAATCCGGGCCGCTTAATCATTCCAGCATTTAGTATTGGCAGAACCCAATCGCTCGTATTTGCTTTAAATCAAATCTTCAGTAAGGGCTTACTTCCTTATGTTAAAATATTTGTGGACAGCCCCTTGGCAGAATCTGCAACCGCCATTTACCGCAAACATTACCAGTTGTTAAATCAGGAGGCACAGGATTTCTATACACACCAGGGAGATCAATTTGAATTTGAAGGTCTCTCCTATGTTCATGATAAGCGCGAGAGCGTTTCCATATCGAATTACCATGAGCCTTGCATCATTATTTCGTCGGCGGGTATGCTGGAAGGTGGAAGAATACAAGACCACCTTTACTATAACATACAGAACTATTACTGCACTATTCTATTCATAGGGTATTGTTCGAAAGGTACATTGGGCCACCGTTTACTTCGAGGAGATTCTATCGTCCGACTGAGAAACCGGGACTTGATGGTGTATGCGAGCATTCAAAAAACGGATCTTTTAAGCGGTCACGGCGACCATAAAGATTTGGTGAACACCGTAAAACAACAAGATCCTACAAAATTAAAACAGGTATTCCTGGTACATGGGGAAGATAAAAGCAGCCAAAGTTTGGCAGAAGCACTACGGGAAATCGACTATAAAGTCAGCATTCCGGAGTTAGGCGAAGTTTTCGATTTATAAATTTTGTAGCAAATACTATACACAAAATCCAGGCTTTAATCCTGATCATCCCAAATTTCCGTATTTTTCAAAAAAACAATAACTAACTCATTACTAAGATATTCAATGGTTTTTAAGCACTAAAATGTGTTTGGCAGGATTATTTCAAGGGGGGATTGTAGTTCGTCAATTGACAATGAACGCAAATACCTAATTGAAAAGAATATGAAATCCAAAATTACAAAAGCCGCAATGGTAGTGACGCTACTAGGCGCATCATCGCAATTATTCGCACAAGATACCAACCCTGGCGCAACAGGCCGCTTCGGAAAAAAAGAATTCCGCACCTGGTCAATTGGTGCTCATGCCGGCGTACTTAGCTCAAACACAATTTTTAATGGTAGTGACCGTGATTTCAATACCGCTAGAGAAGCACTAGGTTATGGTGGGTATATCAAAAAACAAATTCTCCCAGCTTTAGGCCTTCAGGCTGATTTCCTTGCTGGAAAAATTAAAGGTTCAGGACCTTTAAACCCATTTGCCGGAGCAAAATATTTAGGTAACGAGAACGCTTTTGAAACTCACCTGGAATGGTCCGCAGCTTTAACAGCCGTTTACAATCTGGCTAACATTAGCATCAATAATGAAAATGCCGTTCTAATTCCCTACTTAAAAGGTGGTGTGGGTTACATGTCATCAGGTGCTAAAGTTACTGATGGTGTAACTACAGAACAAAACCACTACAAAGACGGATATTTTATCCCAGTTGGTGCAGGTTTCAAACTTGGTATCGCTAAAGGTATTAACCTAGACTTTGGTTATGATGTAAACTTTACTAAAACAGGTGAATTTGACGGTTACAACACTGGTAAGTTTGATAAATTCTCTTACGGTCATGCAGGTATCGAATTTGCATTGGGTAGCAAATCAAAACCACAATTACAAAATTACAGCTCATTGGCTAACCTACGCAATGAAAGTGCAGAAGAAAGCGCAGCTTTAAGAAATGCATTGTCTACAGCAGAGCAAAAAATTGAGAGAGATAGAGAAATCTATGCTAAGGAAATGGGCGATGATGATCAAGATGGTGTAGCGAACAAATTTGATAAATGTCCTGGTACTCCAGCAGGAATAGTTGTTGATGGTTCAGGATGTCCATTAGCTGCACCTAAAACTATTATCAGAGAAAAAGTTATTGTAACTGAAGCGGACCGTAAGGTCGTAGCTGAAGCCATCAAAAACCTGGAATTTGATTTAGGAAAAGCGACAATCCGCGAAAGATCATTCCCTACTTTAAACCGTGTTGCGGCACTATTGGTAGAGAAAAACTTTAGCCTTAAATTAGCTGGTTATACAGACAACACTGGCTCTTTAGCTTTAAACAAACGTTTATCTAAAGAAAGAGCAGAATCAGTAAAAGCTTATTTAGTATCTCAAGGTGCTGACGCTTCACGTATTGAAGCAGTAGGATACGGTCCAGACCGTCCAATTGCAAGCAACAAAACTGCTGAAGGTCGTCAACAAAACCGTAGAGTTGAATTTACATTATTCTAGTTTAATCAATTCATAAGTACGAAGACCGGCAAGCAATTGCCGGTTTTTTTTATGCGCAAAACCCTGTGATTCTAAAAGGAATCGGGCTCACGCTCTGGGATAAATATACCTGCTACATTCATGGTTTGACTGCCATCAGGCAGCGTAAATGTCAACTTCATACTTTCGATATCCGTACGGTCTATCGCACTACATACATTAAACTCTTCTAGCTGATAGGTAACGACCAAGCTCCCCTTCCCTCCCGCTTCCAGTTTCAGACTGTCGGCGATGAGGTTCACATGGCGTACCTTTTCTCTGGTATGATAACCCTGGATCATGAGCGCCAAGGGTTCCTTCTGTGCTTCCAACAGTTGAAGTACTGCCCTTTCTTGTTCATTCTGATATAAAGCATAAAAATCTTCCCCGAGATTGATGTTTAAAAAGTGCTGCATAATGGTTGATTGTTAGCTAAAATTAAGGTTTAAAATACAGATTAAAGCTTAATTGGATTCCTATACATCAGAAAAGGCCTGAGTTTTTAAACCCAAGCCTTTTCCGATTGCTCAATTGTGCCGTTTCATCAGCCTTAAAAGGCTTATTGTGCTGCTTTTTCTTTCGGCACAAAAATGATGGAAGCAATTACTGCTAGAATCAATACCCCTGCAACAATCGACAATGATAGCGGTGAAGAAATATGATAGAACGGTGCGATCACCATTTTAACTCCAATGAAGGTTAAGATGATTGCCAAACCATATTTCAACAAGCTGAACATGTGGATGAAATTCGCCAATAGGAAATACAGGGCTCTTAAACCCAGGATGGCAAAAATATTAGAAGTATATAAAATCAGTGGATCATCAGGAGCAATCGCAAAAATCGCAGGGATCGAATCTACTGCGAAAAGTAAATCCGTAAACTCGATTACTGCAACCACTACCAATAGTGGTGTAGCTACTCTAATTCCGTTTTCTACCGTGAAAAATTTAGCACCATCAAATTCCTTGCTTACTTTAAAGAACTTATAAATCAAACGTGCACCGGCACTTTTGCTAAAATCTTTTTCCTCATCATCATCGTCATCTGCAACCCAAGATTTGATACCTGCATAGATTAAGAAGAGACCAAAAATTAACAAGATCACATTGATGCGCATCACATGACCAAACAGGGTCATTTCAGGTAAATAGGTTAAGTTAATCAGTCCGACGCCAGCAAAAATGAAGATCGCACGGAACAATAACGCGCCAATAATACCCCAGAACAACACTTTATGGTGTAATTCTTTTGGCACTTTAAAGAATCCGAATACCAGGATAAAGACA
The DNA here is from genome assembly GCF_014172405.1 of Pedobacter gandavensis. GTDB lineage: Bacteria > Bacteroidota > Bacteroidia > Sphingobacteriales > Sphingobacteriaceae > Pedobacter > Pedobacter gandavensis. The sequence continues at coordinate 1,462,261 of NZ_WNXC01000001.1, forward strand.
AAGAGGTTATCTACCGATAATGCCTTTTCAATCCAGTAAGCCGATTGAAATTGTGTAAACTTTTCAAACCCTGAGGTAACGTAAATTACCCCACTAAATGCCATAGATAAAGTAATCCATACTATAGACCATATTGCAGCTTCTTTGCTGGTTACGGCATGAACCTTTTTATTAAAAACGCCCAAATCCAGCAGTAGCATCACGACGACCAGCACTGCAAACCCGAGGATTACCCCAGGATGATTAATTAAATTATTATCCATGTTTTACTTTATTGTTTTAATTTACTTTGATAAAAATGCTAAAAAAGATCGGTTTTAAGCATCGCTTTTAAAATATTCGCCTGTACATCGAAATTATTCAAATGATCCAGAAAATCTATGTCTGAAATTTTCAGATAATTTTCCTCTAATAGGTCAATAATTTCCTTCGGAATATAGGTTTTAAGGGCCGCAGCACTACTTTCCAATTTATCGTTCTTATAGGAAAGCTCCTGAATCATCTTTTCTTTTTCTGACAGATTGTTTGTCCAATCCACATCCTTCAAGACCTCCATATCACAAAACAGGAAGAGATTCCTGTTCGGGAAAAAGAGGAAGTATCGGTCTACTTCTACGAATTTATAGACCTCAATGATCATTTGCCCTGACTTTAATCCGCAGAAAAACTCCGTTTTAAAATCATACTTACATAGGGTACCCATTAATTTTCTTTCGATCGTAGCGTGGATGTTCAAATACACATCTTTCGGATCGTATTGAATCAGTTCACTCAACTGATCAGGAGTAATGTTATAATAAAAGTCTTTAGCATACCTGGAGCTAAATGAATTGATGTTTTTTGAAAAAGGAAAATCAGTACTCAACTCCGACAGCACTTCAAACAACTTCCTTAGGGACAAATTGACCTTTAAGGCTTGCTTCTGCTTGTCTAAATTGAAATTACGATCGGTAAAGACGGAATTACTCATCCGCTCTATCAGTTCCTTATTCAGCTCTATTTCATCATAGATCAGGCTGACATTCTTTTCATTATTCTTTTTAATCTTTCTGAGCAGTTCAATCACACTGGATGTAAACTGTACATGAAAAAGCTCCAGTTTATCGATATCCAATTCTTCATTCTGCTCAAATAACTGATGAATCACCTGACTGCGCAGGTAAATTTTATAAACCGCTTCTTCTTCAAAAAACACAGAGAGCAGCTGCAAGCGGCTGATCTCTGTGCGGGATTCTTTTAAAATATTATTACGGCGGTCATCCATCGATTTTTTTAATTAACTCGCGTCACGTTCTTTTTCAATTCAGTTTCCAGCGTTTTCAATTCTCCATCTAACACCCTTCTGCTCTGCTCTCCTGCCTCATGAATTTTCTTCACCTCATTCAAGGTTTCGATCAACGATTGCGTAGTCATTTTCAGGGTATCCAAAGACACCACTGTTTTTTCATTCTCTCTGGCTACATCAATACTATTCTGTTTCAGCATTTCTGCATTCTTCTGTAAAATCGTATTGGTGGTGTCAGAAATTTTCTTCTGCATTTCTACATTGGCTTTTTGCCTTTGTAGTGCAACAGCGATGGTCAACTGATTTTTCCATACCGGAATCGTGGTAGAAACAATCGACTGCGCTTTTTCGGCGATAGACGTATTGTTATTCTGCACTACTCTGATCTGAGCTAAAGATTGTAACATGATAAAGCGAACAATTTTCATGTCTGCCAAACGTCTGTCTAATCGGGTTACGAAATCTCTTAAATCAGCGATCTCATAATCCTCATAATCAGCGGCACTGGCTTCCATTTCCGTTAACTTCTGCTTCAGTTCTTCATATTTAAGTTGTCCTGAAATGATCAGGTCTTCCATCTGATGGATATACGCCACATTGTTATCAAACATAGTTTGCAACGAGCTATTGTCCTTAATTGAATTTAATCGCCCAGCCTTAATCTTATTGGTGATTTTGTCAATGTTATTGACCACCACATCATATTTTTGGAAGAGTTTTTTAACATCAACTACCAGGTTCTTAAGGAAAGGGATTTTTGAAATGAAAGATTTAAAACCACTCTGTTCCAATTCAGAAACATCAATATAATTAAGCTCGCTCAATAATTCATTAATCAATCCACCTACTTCTCCGCTATTCTGAGTTCTTACAGATGATAGAAAATCATTACTGTATTTCTCCATAGAATTCTGCGCTTCCACCCCATAATTAAGGATAGAATTAACATCAGAAGGCTGTAATGATTTATTAATCTCATTATACTTTTTCACTTCTTCCGGAGTGATGGTTGTCAAATCAACATTTCCATCCTTATCCAGTTTTACAGGAACCGGGCTAAGGCTTTCGGTCGTAATCGGGGTTATTTCCATAATTCAATAAAATGTCCTTTACCTTTTAGACGTTATAAATAGCTTTGTGTTACTGTATTTACAGTTTCTTCTAATTTCTTGTCTTTGGTAGGCTCTCCGATGGCATTGAATTTCCATTCTCCGTTTTTCTTGTAGAATACACCCAATACCATAGAAACATGACCAGCAAATCCTGCGCCATTTGCAATATCATAAGTTGCAAACACCTCTCTTACTTGTTTTGGATTTCCTTCGTAAATACGAATTGAAGCAAAAGGAATCGTTCCAAAATCATGACCTCTAAAGCTATTCAATACGAATGCGACATAGTCAACAGCCGGATTAAGTTGGGAGAAATCTAAGGTAATCACCTCATTATCCAGACCATCATCACCGCCCATATCACCTGTTAAGTCGTCACCACTATGTTTTACAGCACCATCTTTCGATTTTAAACTGCCGAAATAAATGACATCTACCAGTTGTTTTTTATCATTGTACAAAGCACAACTCGCGTCCAAATCTACTGCTTCTTTGCTTTTACCAAAACCAAACATGCCTTTTTTCTCAATGGCACCCCAGTTAATTCCTACACAAATATTTTGAAGCTTGCTTCCGTTACTTTTTTCAAGACTGATACGCTGTCCTTTTTGAAGATTGATTGCCATAATTTCTTATTGATATTTATTTAAATAATCTTGTAAACCACCTTTCATGCCCATACCTACGGCTTCGAATTTCCATTTTCCTTCACGTTTGTAAATTCTACCGAATTCTACAGCAGTTTCAATTGAAAAATCTTCTTCCAGTTCATACTTTAAGATCACCTCATTTGAAACGGCATCAAAAATACGTACGAAAGAGTTTCTAACCTGACCAAAATTCTGTTTTCTGCCTTCTGCATCATGGATCGTTACCACAACACAGATCTCATTAACTTTAGGATCAATTTTAGTTAAATCAATTTTGATTTGCTCATCATCACCAGCGCCATCACCTGTTAGGTTATCACCTGTATGTTCTACAGCGCCATCTGGAGAAACCAGGTTATTGTAAAATACCAGGTTTTGATCAGACACCAATTTTTTTTGATCACCTAACATAAAAATCGATGCATCTAAGTCAAATGCTGTACCTGTAGTAGAACTATTGGTATCCCATCCAAGACCGATCGTAAATTTAGGAGCATCAATGTTCTCCCTTTGTCCTTTTTGCAAGTTAATTGCCATATTTAATCAATTTTTAAATTATAATCAATAATTAACAATACTGTTTTAAGCTGATAATTCAGCATTGATTTTGGGTAATTTACCAATTCCAATACTAAAATTACCGCGCTTTATCAGTACCTGCAAAATATCATTTTTTAACTGAAAAAACTAGCTTTTTAATGTAAAAAACAACTTTTTCAGCACCTGATACCATCGGATTTGAAGATCTGATGACAATTATTCCCGGCCAATCAATTCTGTTGACTTAGTAAGGAGTTAGATTCCATAGTTTTGCTTAAAATGCCAAAGCATTTGAACTCCTGCGGACTTCCTTATTCAGTAGGAATGAGGTTATAAAACAGCTATATACTAAGGATATACTCAGGCCTTGGCATGTTATTGCGGTATTCTTGAGATACTATTTAAATGTAGTTGATGTGTTCCTGAATATACCAACTACATAGCAACTATATAGAAAGTATATGGCAAGCCCTGATTATACCCTGAGTATACCCTGTGACTTCCCTTTAAATACACAGCCAAAAAAAGACTCCTGCATTTTCATGCAGGAGTCTTTGGTTTAAAACTAAAAAATCGTCTTAACTTAATTTGTAAGCCTGTTGATTCAAGTAACTTTTCAAATGATTTAAATTCCCTTCATACGACGGGATCGTATGATAACTATTTCCCAATGACAAATCATATAAGCTGTTCATGAACGCCGAATTTTGTCGTTCCAGGAAAACACTGAAACTCTCAAAATCACTGTTCAAAATATATTTTACAATCCGGGTATTTATCGCAAAGTTTCCGCTTTTAATGATTTCATCCAGGTCAAAAATAGATTTCACCAAATGATAGTTCAGGTGGTTTTCAATATTTGGATGTATATTTTTATTCACTAGCTCTGCAAAATAGAGCATGTGAATATCGTTTTTCAAGCCATATTCTTTCACCATTTTCAGGATCATTCGCTCATGACTACCAGTAATTTTGATGTCATCCAGGAAAAGCAAGGTTTTACCTTCCAGAAAGCCTTTGTCAATATGAAAAGAATCATTTCCAATCAGTTCCATCCTTTCTTCCGCACTTAGTCCGCCGTAATCCTCTTTGTAGGTGATGGTTCGGTGGACTTTTGCTTCCTGAACCACCAGTCCACCATGCTCCACCAACCAACGGTTCAATTGCGCTACAAATGCATTTTTCATGGCAAAAGTCGCTGTTGGAATGAAACAATAAGGACTAGAAATCACTACAATCTGTTCTGTAATCAGATTCTCTTGCAGGTAATACTTGATAAAACCCTCGGCCAGGTCTTTTCCGAAAGACTTAGACACCAGGTCATCACCAAATTTAAAGCGACTATAATCATCTGCTGAAAACCCGAAATTAACGGTATCATTTATTTTATGGAGGGAATAGGTATATGGAATCATGAGCGTAATTGTAAAATTGATAAATGATTTGAATTGATGAGCAGGGTGTTGATTCCCATCGCCTTTGCCCCTTTCACATCTGCAATCGGGTTATCGCCGATATGTATAATTTCATGGAGTCCAATTTCAGGATGTCTGTCCTGATCGATTGTATCCAGCATCAGCTGAAAGAATTTGGGGTTGGGTTTAGACAGGCGCATTTCGTCTGAGTACAATTGAAAATCCAACAAGTCGGTCAGCTGTAAATGATCCAGCACTTTTCTTAGCGTTTTTCCTCTGATAAAACCGGTATTACTCAAAATATTTGCGGTGCTTAATCCAGTAGACTTCAACTCGGTTAATACCCTCAAAGAGTCTTCACTGTATAGCAATGGCATATGATTCAACAATAAGCTTTCCATTTCCAGATATAACTCCTCCATATCCAATCCCTGGAATTCCGTTGAATAATCATTGATGATGCTAATCACCATCAGATACATTTCATCGGCATCTATATTTTTTCCTGTCTTCTCATTGATGGCATTCACCATCAAGTCGACTTGTCTAAATATGAACGCAACTTCCGCTATCGTTTTCTTTTTGGAATTAAAATGGGCATGAAAATATTTTGTCCTTTCCGTTTTAAAGGCTGGATTGGACTTGATCAAGGTTAGCCAAAGATCAAATGAATAATGTTTATAAAGGGGCATCTGTGTGTTTAGAATAGATTAGGGAGGGTAATGTTACAAATTTCGCCGGACTATTTGATTTTATCCAATGGTTTTCTCGGGTTAGCGTTGGAGTCTCTGTATTTGCTAGGACTTAAGCCGGTAATCGATTTAAACTGCGCAGATAAATGTGCGCTGCTGCTATATCCCATCTTATAGGCAATTTCATTGAGGTTTAATTCTCCATATTCCAACAACTCCTTCACCTTTTCAATTTTCTGTTGAATGATATATTTTTCGATGGTGATTCCTTCTACGTCAGAAAACAACCGACTCAGGTAGGCATAATCTTTATCCAAACGGTCCGCAATGACGGTGATCAGACTCTGGTTGAGCGCATTCAAATCAGAATAATGAACCAGTTCAATCACCTTATTTTTAACCTGTTCAATCAGCTGATCTTTTTCCTTATCCATCAGTTCAAAACCCAGCATTTGCATCGTTGCCGATATATCCTGCAGCTGATTGGGATTCGGGTCTGGTACCACCTCCACTTTACCTAAGCTGATGTCCTTTACCTCGAAGTGAAGTTGCTCCAATTGCTGACGTACAATCATCACACAACGCTCGCAAACCATATTTTTTACATATAACACCATAATTCTATCTCTCCGGAGGTTAAAACGAAATTACAAAAATAACTTATTTACTTTCTGAATACTTACAGAATCCTGCTTAAAACTTATATAATTAGAACGAAATGGGATCATTTATGTTTTGATAAAGCTTCCATTATCTTAGGATAAAACAACCGATTCTGGCGGATGCCAAGCCGACAATACCTATATTTGCAAGGCTAATGACAAAACAAAAATACTTCCTCCTGATTGTATTATTAGGCTCCCTAACCGCTTTAGGCCCTTTTTCAATCGACATGTACCTCCCGGGATTCCCGGCTATTGCAAAAGACCTGAACACCACTGTACTTAAAGTATCGTTATCACTTTCCAGCTATTTCATAGGCATTTCTGCCGGACAACTGCTTTATGGACCATTATTAGATCGTTTTGGCAGGAAAAAACCATTATATATTGGTTTAGTCGTTTATATTATTGCCTCTGCGATTTGCGTATTTGCCACCAGTCTGGATGCCTTGATCATTCTCCGTTTCATGCAAGCCATAGGAAGTTGTGCCGCAGCAGTTGCTTCTATAGCTATGGTGAGAGACCTTTTCCCGGTAAAAGAAAACGCGAAGGTTTTCGCCTTGCTGATGCTTGTAGTAGGCGTTTCTCCAATGATTGCCCCTACTTTAGGCGGTTATGTCACTGTGGCCTGGGGATGGCATTCTGTATTTATCATCTTGATGGGCCTGGGCATTTTAAACCTGATCGCCAGTTGGCTTTGGCTACCGGACGGCTATAAACCAGACACCAGCCTTTCCCTGAAGCCCATCCCTATTCTCAAAAATTTTCTGTCTGTACTCAAAGAGCCACAGTTTTATACCTATGCTTTCACTGGGGCACTGGCTTTCTCCGGATTATTTGCCTACATCTCTGGTTCCCCACTCGTCTTCATCGATATTTTTCAAGTATCCGAAGAAGGTTATGGCTGGATCTTCGCCTTACTGGCTACAGGGTTAATTGGCTCTAGCCAGATCAACACCTTTTTACTAAGAAAATACAGAAGTGAGCAAGTGATATTTGCCGCTTTAAGCACACAGGTTTTAGTGGTCTTATTTTTCTTATTGGGTAGCATCAACAACTGGTTTGGCCTTACAGAAACCGTATTACTATTGTTCTTATTCCTTTCTTGTCTGGGCTTAACCAATCCAAACACCTCTGCTTTATCTCTTGCGCCATTTAGCAAAAACGCAGGCAGCGCATCGGCCTTAATGGGTGCCGTACAAATGGGATTGGGTGCATTGGCTTCTTTTGGCGTCAGCATGTTCGAGGTAAAATCTGCAGTTCCTATGGTGGCCATTATGACCGGTACAACCATCATTGCCCTCCTGATTTTACTCGTTGGAAGAAGAAATATTAAAGTTCAAATCGAAGAAAGTAAGGATACTACAACCTTTGTTCATTAATATTTTAAAAGTTCGTAGGGGTAAAGCCTCATTACTCTGGTTTATGAGCTTAATTTCAGAGCAGATGGGTAACTAAGCCGGAAGCAGCAGTTAAGGGCTTCTGGATCAGATATGAAGTGCAGGGGTACTTAAAACCACTCAATAACATAGAACAGAAATTTACTTGTCGGGTAAAATCAAAATTCTAGGTTAACAAGGCCATCAAATCCCTCATCCCCTCCACTGCTCTTTTTTCAATTTTGATCAGCTGATGGTTATTTTTAACTTTCGGAATTACTGGATCGATGATATAGATTGGACTGTCTGCGGGAACATAATCAATTAGCCCAGCAGCAGGATACACGGCCAAAGAACTCCCTACCAGCACGAATACTTCTGCTGAGCGACAGATCATAGACGCCTCGTCGATCATGGGTACAGGCTCACCAAACCAGACCACATGTGCCCGAAGTTGTGTTCCCAATTCACAAAGATCGCCCATCTTTAATTCCCAGCCTGCTATTGGATAAGTTAAACAAGGATCTCTATCAGATTGTGAGCGCGTGATGATACCATGTAAATGCGTTACCTTACTGGAGCCAGCACGTTCGTGTAAATCATCCACATTTTGAGTGATGATCTGAACATCATAATCTGCTTCCAACGCTGCCAATGCCCTATGAGCTTCATTCGGCGCTGCTGCCAACACCTGTTTTCTGCGTTCATTATAAAAATTCTGAACCAATACCGGATTCTTACGCCAGGCTTCAGGTGTGGCTACATCATAGATATTGTAACCTTCCCAGAGTCCGTCCGTATCCCGGAAGGTTCTCAATCCGCTTTCCGCACTTATTCCGGCACCTGTAAATACAACTAATTTCTTTTTCATAAGGGGCGATTCAGCTGTCGTTGAGGACTGCAGCTTCCTTCAAAGGTAAATAATTCTTCCGGGCATAAAAAAATCCCGGCTGGTTGAAGAGTTTCCTCCGCAACAATCCCGGGATTGTTTATCTTATTGTTTTTAAACGCTGTTTATGCTGCTTTGGCTAAACTTAAATATGGGTATTTAGCTTTTAAGGCTTCAAAAGCGCCAAACATTACTGCTCCATAAGCTACAGTTCCATAAAGGAAGTTCAATTCAAAAGGAATCGCATTGATCAAACATTGACCGTAACCGGCTAAAGTAGCTGGGTAAATACTTGGTGCATACATTGGGCCGATATCACTTAAGATCCAGTGTAGAAAAACACCAATGAAAGTGGAAGCCATAAAGGTTCCTACATTCACTTTTTTCATCATCAGTTTACCAACGGCAACCATTGCTACAATTGCAATATAGGTCCAGTACCATCCTGCATAGAAAAATCCATATCCAGAAATTTTAGCAATAAAGATATCGCTCAGTACCAACACCAACATAGGGAAAGCAAATGCCTTCACATTGTTATTGAAATATGCGCCGCCAAATAAGGCAATTGCTCCTACAGCTGAGAAATTAGCGATCTCTTTAAAGTCGCTAGATAAAGGGGCTGCAACACGGATAATGCTTACAAAGATGATAATCATTAACAGGATTATCGAACGCGGGTTGAATTTAGATTCAGACATATTCTTTTATATTATAATAACAAAGTTATATTTTTTCCTTGGCATTAAAAAGCCCATGGGCATAACGTTTAGTGGAAGGCAAACATTGCTGGGAAATAGTAACCTGAAAAAGGAACTGTTTTACTCAGCGTACCTGTTTTTGCATCATAGATATTCAAGAAGTTGGTGTAAGAATTTACGCCAAAACCAGGCAACATCGTGGTGGTTACAATCTGATCTGCCTGAGCATAATAACCTAAGTTCTTTTTATAATAAACCTGTTTATCCACAGCAGTAATGAAAGGTTTATCCAGAGAAGTTTTATCACCGGATACATATTTGTAAATATCCTGACCTCCACCCCATCCATTTGACGATTTAATCATAAATACTGCATTTTCTTTCGTAGAGGCAACGATTGCTGAAGAGAACCAGGCGCCAAAGGTGCTAAAAGTAGTAAATGGCAATTCTACTGTTTCTGTTTCTAAGGTTACCGGATTCGATTTATACAGGTTTTTACCCCCAGTAAACCATACACTACCATCTGGTGTTCTCACGAAACCGGTGGTTACACCAGCGATTTTCTTTTGAACGGAAAGGTCGGAAACATTATAGATCACTGCACCTTCTGATTGAGAAAGGGTATAGATGTATTTATCTGTTTTCAACATATCGCCGATCTGACCTTTAGTACCTATTAATTTAAATGTTGGTTTTAAGGTCTTAAGGTTGATCAGATAAATCCCATCGCTACTGCTTAAAAGCCCATTGTTTTCGTCTATACCAACAAAGGCTCGCCAATCATAGTCTCCGGAACCAGGAATTCTACCTACTTCTTTCATCGTTTTTGCATCAGCTACTACAACTGGTCCTTTTACTTTACTGATCACATATAAATTGTTATTGAAAACGGTACCGTACTGCACGGTAGAACTCGCAGGTTCAAATCCTTTTCCATCGTTCTCTTTTTGGAAAACACTGTCTTTTAGCGTACCACTTACGGCATCATAAAATGACACTGATCCTGTGCCGTGACCATACCATCCTTCATTGATGATAAAAAATCCTTTTTCATATTTCCCGGCAACTACTGTTGGGTCTACACCAACTTCTGGGGTATCTTTCTTACATGAGAATAGCGCAGCTGATAAAACAGCTGCTAATGCTAATCCTTTAAAACTTGTGAACTTCATTGAATGGATTGAATTTTGTTTGTATGATTGTTTGGTCGCCTTTATTTTAAGGAGTGCTTACTTCATTAAGCTGATGTCTTCTACACCAGTAACTTCGGTAGACAACTCTCCCAGCCAGCCCATATTTGCCTGTACGCCGGTTTGGATTTTAATGAAATGAATGCCATTTAAAGTCACTTTCTTTCCATTTTGATCTACCGCATTTGCGATGTCGATTTTATCACCACCAAGCAAATTATCTGCGTAACCCCAATCATATGGTTGACTGAGGATCATTCCAGGATCAGACATATCGATATTTCTATTTGACAATAGTGAACCTTTAAGGGTATATTCTGTGATCAATTTTCCCGCTTTGTCTTTCATTTCAGGAAAGTACGCTTGTTTGTGAAAAGTGTTGGTTTCAACCACTCCGGTCTTGCCATATACATCTTTCCAAGGCACAGGATCAGTGTCTGCTGCCGGCTTGGTATAAGTCACCGCATAATTGCGTTGGTAGGCTAAATTTTTGAACTCACTACCTGCAACTTCATACCAGGTATCATCTGCCAGGCCATTGCCATTGGTATCCTGCATCACCCATACAATCCCTGGTTCAGAAAAAGTTGGCAATGGATTTCCATAAATGATGATGTCGTCCTTATCCAGTTGATTGATCACCAAGTGGTCAAATCCAAGCACAATTGAGCCGCCCCATGCGCCAAGACTTACCATTCCTTTTTTACCGATAATTGTATTGGCTCCTACTGTATTTCCAAGGTCCGTATTGATAAACTGGCCTGGTGCTGGAAGGTACTCTATTAACTTAGAGACAAAGCTTGTGCCCACAATAGGTTCTGGAGTCGGTGTTGGATCTGAGTTTTTTGAGCAGGAAGCCAGTGCGGCCATGCCTAGGAAAGCGAGATAGTACTTAGTTTTCATGATATGATGTTTATTGATAATTATAGATTGGAGCTTGATGATTAGAATCCGTATTGGAATACAGCCATTTTAGGTGCAACACCAGTCTCAAAAGCGAATTGCAGTTTTCCATCTTTGCTGTAGCTAAACATTTTACCATTATTGGTGAAATCTTTCCCATCAGCCACATAAAAACTATTGTCCAATGTGTTTAAGCTTACCGTGTAAGGATAGGTAATATCAGCAGCTGTACCATCTTTGATCAGGTCATTTCCTAATGCGCCAGTGCTGGTATTGAAAGATTTCAAATAAGGAGCGGTACTGTAACCGATCGCATAACCATTGGCACCGGTGATGCTCAAAAACGAAAGACCTAAATCAGGACCAGAACTAATTTTAGTATCCGATACACTGCTCAATTTTTCAAGCGTTCCCTGAATAGAGCTATAATTGCCAGAAGTCTGCACAAATAAATCACCACTAGGAGTGGCAAAAATTACCCTTGGATTTAGGGAGGTAGGGATTTCCTTCAGCTTGGTAAAGTTATTTAGGTCTACTACAGATACGGAGCTATTGTTAGCAGATGGGAAAAATTGATGTACAGAATTGGTCACATAAATCTTGTTATTTACAATGGCCAATTGCTCTAAAGCGCCACCAACAAGCAATCTGCTATCAATCGTTAAACTTGTAGTATCCAGTTTAGTCAATTTCCCATCATATCCAGAGATATAGGCTTTGTTCTTATTGAAAACAATATTTCTTGGCATAAAGCCTCCGTTTTCATCAGAAAATGGAATGCGTTTCAAAGATTTTCCAGTTGCCATATTGATCACTTCCAAATAAGAATCTTTTGCATTAACAGTTGTTCCGGTGATTACGCAATAGATCTTACTTCCATATTGCTTCAGGTCATTCGCATTAGCGCCAAGTGCTTTACCGTTTTGTTTGGCAAAATAATCGACTTCCACTTTCTTACTTGCCACATTATAGTAGCTGATAGAACTTGCGCCACCACTGGAATAAGAACCTTCGTTAAGTACGTATACGCCTGTTGTATTTAGCGGTTGTGGGGCAATTACAGGTAATTCATCCTTTTTACATGAACTTAGAGAGAGTAAACCCGCAGTAGCAAGTAGCAAGAATAATTTTCCGTTTTTGGTCATTGAGGTATTCATATTTTTTTTGTTTAGTTGTATTATTTATTGTTGTCTTTATGTGATGAATTTAATTGTAGCTTCTTATTTTACTTATATACCATGGCGAAATGTGCAGGGATATCCCCGGTAACAACAGACCACTTCTTCTTCCCTGCCGGGTCGAAGCAATACAGGACCCCTGGAGAGACATAATCCCTTGCATCCGTGACGAACACTTCTTTAGTATATTTATCAACTGCAATACCGTATGGAATCATAATTTTTGCGTCGGTCCCATCGGTAATGAATTTCGTGTTTAGGATTTTCTCTTGTTTTACATCCAGCATACCATAGCTGAGGCTGAACTTCCCGGTATTGCTGCTCCATTCTGAGCCATAGAAATAAGCGATATCGTCATCAATCACCAGATTACTGGCTCCAATATCAAAACGCGTTTTGATCAGATCAGTCTTGGTATCAATCACATAAATTTTAGAATGAATATCCAGGTAATTCCCTCTGGAGGTCACATAAATATCTCCGTATTTATCTGCTTTCAGGCGGTGCAGATTTATGGCAACATCAATATTTTTGACAACGCTAAACGAGTTCAAATCAATCACTGAAACCCTGGTATCATAATTCAAGGGGGTATAGCCACCAGAATTCGCGACATATAACTTCTGTCCAACAACCGCCATTTCTTCTGGCTGCCTTCCTACTTCTATTCTTTTCTCTTCTTTTAAGGATGCCGTATCAATTTGGACTACTACCCCATTTGGCGCATCAGGGACGCCAACTTGTCCGAGGTAAGCACTCACATAGGCCTTTCCATCCTTGAAGGTAATGTAACGGGGATTGGTCACGTTAATTTGCTGAATTCGTTTACCTGATTTTGCATCCATAACCTCCACTTTATTGGAAATATTAACGACCACATAAAGTTTAGATCCGTAAATCCCCACATCATTTGCCACATCTCCCAGGCCGTTTACCTGTGCTGGGTTCATCTGGTTGTACATGTTTCTTCTGTACACGCCGGTAGAAAAATCCATGTAGTCTAAGGAGGCTTTGTTCATCCCCATATTGCCTTCATTGACCAGGTAAAAACCTTGTAATTGGCGTGAGGGATCGGCTGGCAGTATACCTACCAGTTCCTCTGGAATCACTTGTAAATCCTTGCGACAAGCACCTAAAAATGAGCTCAGCAAGATCAGCAGGAAACAGGCATATCTAGTAATGGCTTTCATTTTTTTCATCGGTTTATATAATCGTTTAAAAAAATTAATTCGTTTAATGTTTGGTTAATAGTCATACGTCAGGCTGAATCTATAGGAACGGCCGGGCATGGGGTAATTCGTGATCACGGCATAAGCCTGATTTAACAAGTTATTCACTTCCGCTGTAAGCCTCAATTTCCTTTTCTGAATTTGCATATTGTAGTGCATGGCCAGATCATGAGTATAAAAAGGTTGCACGTAATTCTTTGGGATATTGGCACTTTGATCGTAACGTTCGCCGGTGTATAGGAAGCTATAGTTCATTGCAAATTTCTTGTAGGAAGCGCCAGCCAGAAAGGTGCCGTTATGTAAAGGGACATAAGGGATCTGGTCTTTATAAGTCGTAGATTTTGGATCTGCATCGATGGCCTGCTGGTAAGTATAGCTTAGCCCTAAACTTAAATTAAGTGCTTGTGCTACTTCCCAGGCAGATTGGATGTTGACATCAATCCCTTTGATTTCTACTTTTCCTAAATTTCTCATGCTCCACATGGCTTGTGAGGTTCCGGGAACGGCCACAATCTTATCTTTCACCTGATTGAAATAGGCATCTGCCTGAATAGAGAATTGTGATAATGCGCGGTTTTCATAGCCTTTGATATAAGTGAATCCCAGGTCATATTGTTTGGTGTATTCTGGACGAAGTACCGTAAACTGGTAAAAAGTATAGTAAAGGTCATTGAAAGTTGGCATTCGGAAAATGCTTTTATAAAAGGATCGCACTCTGAATTCCTTTTGATCGAAAGGCTGCCAGGATACCATTACTGTTGGGGTAAGCTCATTTTTGCGACCTGCAGAAGGGCCAGATTTCACTTGATCACTTACCAGCGTACTCAATACATTGGCCTGAATATCGAACCTATCGAAATGCAGTTGTGTGGCCAGCACATTCAACAAGGTATTTCTGGTTGGGTAAGCAAAGCGATCCAGGTTTGCATCCATATGGTTCCGCTGATAGTCGGCAGACCAAACCAGATCCCAGTATTTATTGATTTTCAATTTATTCGCTAAAGAAAGATAGAATTCCTGTTGATGGTAGGTATTGTTCAGAAAACCCGAGGTCGTTACAATATCCGGGTTCAGGTAGCGCATATAATCATTTGAATACTTCGCCGAAGCCAGCAGGCTGTATTTCCCGACCTTCTTTTCATAGGCTGATTGTGCAAAGAAATTACGGTTCCACATCCGCTGCGAAAAACGGAAAACATTGGCTACAATTGCGCCAGGTAATCCCTGATCGTCTTTATAACCATATAATTTCACGCTCCATTTACTACTGTCGGCCAACATCCCATTTAAGCCCAGCTCCAGGCGCATCGTTTCTACATCACCATCGGTACGTACCGCTGTGGTATCATACACCCCATTGGTGATCCTGTATTTATAGCACCCGTTTGCCTTTTTTAATTCTGCACTTAGGGTACTATAGGTATGCTCACCCAGTTTACTTTGCCATAGAACAGATGGATTCAACAAACCAAATGAGCCTGTTCTGAATGCTGCTTTTACCCGATTGCTCCTACCCGCTTCAAAATTTGGTTGTCTGGCTTTCAGATATAGAGAACTGGCGGAAGCAAAGCCTTTTGCCGATTGTAAAATACTACTTTTCTGCCCGTTATACAGTTCGATCTCTTCAATGTTATCTAATGAAAACTTCCCAAGGTCTACTTGTCCATTTTGTGCGTTCCCCAATTGTACCCCATCGTAAAATACCGCGGTATGGTTACTGCCCATACTGCGCACATTAATGGTTTTTAAACCGCCAATTCCACCATAATCTTTTAGCTGAACACCGGAGAAATAACGCACCGCATCAGCAACAGAAAGGCTGTTCAGCTTTTCAAGTTCGGCACCAGAAAGGATTTGTAAGGGTGTGGAGGAAGTTTGGCGTCTACTGAGTTTTATGGTTTTGATCTGTACTTCCTTTAATGCATTTATTTTTTCCAGGGAATCCTGTTTTGCTGGCTTAACCGGATGGATTTGGGCTTGCGAATTTAAAGGCACAGCTACCCCAACACCGATTAAGGTTAGTAAAGTAAAAAAACAAGCGTTGATGCCTGAAAAGGCAAATTTGTTTCTTCTCATTTTTGTTGTGAGTTATTTACCCACAGCAAACAGTTAGATCATGGAAATGAAATACAGTAAATAAGCACTCACTCCAAGCTTCAATCCCCGAAAGCTATGAAATATTATACTTATGGCAGGTCTTCTGACTTACTCCCGGTGATCCTGCCTTCCCATTTTTGTTAAAAAAGTGGCCTTGATTTGAATACCGTTATAGAGCTTACAGCTGCGGGACAGTTACGGATTCACACCGTATTCCCTTTTAATCCCGGTAAAGATTACCGGGAACCAAAAGCGTGGCAAATGTACTTAATTATCCCACAAGGACAAACTTTAGTCATTGATATAAAATTTGATGGCTTTAACCTTCCAGGAGCAAACTCCTTTTTATCTCTTCCAGTTTCGCCATTTCCTCCTCTCCTAACACCGGAAACTTCAGGTTCATCCCTTTTAAATGATGTTCTAAAATCTGACTAATCAACAACCTTGCGTACCATTTCTTATCCGCAGGGATGATATACCATGGTGCTTGTGCTGTAGAAGTCTCATTGATGGCCTGTTCATAGGCCTCCATGTAATCTTTCCAGCGCTCTCGCTCTGTGATATCCGAGGAGGAGAACTTCCAGTTCTTAACAGGATCCTCTATTCTTTCTAAAAACCTGGCTTTCTGCTCCTCTTTAGAAACATTCAGGAAGAACTTGATGACTACAGTTCCATTGTCTGAGATGTGTTTTTCGAAATTCCGAATGCTTTCATATCTCCTTTTCCAGAACTTATCATCAATTTTCTTTACCGTATCATATCCTGGAATTTTCTCATTCAACACATATTCCGGATGAACTTTACAAACGAGTACATTCTCATAATGAGATCTGTTGTGAATCCCAATACGTCCTCTTTCTGGTAGCGCTTTATAATGACGCCAGAGAAAATCGTGGTCATATTCTTCAGAAGTTGGCGTTTTAAAGGTATACACCTGACAACCCTGGGGATTTAATCCGGACATCACATGTGCAATCGCACTGTCCTTTCCAGCGGCGTCCATTGCCTGAAACAAAATGAGAACCGAGTGTGAATCCGCAGCGTAAAGTGTTTCCTGCAACTTATCTAAGGCCTCTTTAACCAGATCCAGTGCTGCCTTACCAGCTTCTTTTTCCAGGTCCCCATTATAGCTGGTATCCTGATCTTTTAGTACAAATTTCTTTCCTGGGCTAACCCGGGAATTTTCTATTTCCTTATTCATTGGCATTTTGGTTCTTTACATTGGTAGAACGTTATTCCGAATATAATGTTTAAAATAAATGATTGTAAAAACATATCTATATTCTAGCACTAAATCGACTAAATTATCCTTCTATTTTCTCAATAATGTAAACTAATAGTGTGCACTTTTACAATGTGAATTACAACTTGCCCAGCTACTCATTTTATGGGGTATTATTTATCTAACTTTATTCTAAGAATTCCAGGGAATATCAATTAGTTAAATCATTTAACCTCCACCAAAATGAAAAATTTAACCTTTGCTTTATTCGTTTCGCTGATTTTACTAGGCTGTGCGCCACAAAGAAATCTAGTATACTTCAGCAACCTTACCAATGTTTCCAGTGATCAAATTCCAAAGGCTGCGGACTTAAAGCTCCAGAAGAACGACCAGTTGAGTATTTCCTTAACTAGTTTAAACCCAGAATACAACGTCCTGTTTGCCAGTGCAAATGCGACCAACAGTAATAATCCCATCAATAGTAAGGGTGGTTTCAGGATCAACAGTGCAGGAAACATTGCTTTACCACTAGTGGGCGAGGTAAAAGTGGAAGGACTAAGTTTGGAAGAAGCTCAAGGCGTAATTACCAAGGCCTTAAAAAAACAAATCAAGGATCCTTTTGTAGATTTACAGCTGGTCAACTTCAAAATCACTGTTATTGGAGAGGTGAATCATCCAGCCTCATTAAATGTACCTGGAGAAGAAATCAACTTATTGGAAGCCTTAGGTATGGCCGGAGACATGACTGTTTTTGGTAGAAGGGAAAACGTGTTGGTGATTCGGGAAGAAGATGGCATACGTAACATGACCCGACTAAATCTCAATGACAAGAACGTTTACAACTCTCCATACTTCCATTTAAAACAGAATGACATCGTGTATGTAGAGCCTGATAAATCTAAGGAAAAACAGGTCAATCCCAACAACCACCTGATTCCAATCATATCTACGCTTGTTTCCGCAGCAGCTGTAGTATTAACTATAGTGCTGAGATAATCTGTTCTATTTTAATTCAGAAAACATGAACTCATCTTTTTATCAAAAAGCGCCTTCCAACCTGGGAGACCTGCGAGAAAACATACAGAAGTATACAAAATATTGGTATGTTTTTATACTAACATTTGCGCTATGTATACTTGGTGCCTTTATTTACTTGCAAACGATCAATCCCAGGTACAAAGTAAGCAGTACTTTATTGGTTCAGGACGATCAAAAAGGACAAGGAGAAGTTAAAGAAAGTGCCTTTAGTGACCTCAACATGTTCCGCAGCGATCGGAAAGCGGACAATGAGATGGAAGTACTACGTTCCAGAGATCTGATTTATAAAACACTAAAAGACCTGTCTTTAGAAACCGGATACTTTGTTAAGGGCAGCTTAAAGGACGAAGAGTTATACGGAAAAAATTTACCTATAAAAGTGACGCTCTTAAGTGTCAATGCCAGTGGCTACTTAAAGCGTCCGGAGGTAAGTGCCTATAATGACCATCAGTATGTTTTGAAAGATAAAGACCAAAAATGGATACTACCATACGACAAAACGGTACAGAAACCGGGTTATCAAATCATCGTGAGCAAAGGTCCGGCATTTCAAAATTTTACCGATCCGGTTGAACTCAAATTCAAAAACCTACAGCGCATGGCTGAATCCTATAGCTTAACAGGATTGGTGGTGTTACCAGTGGTTAAAGACGCCAATACGATCGTGATTAGTCTGACAGATAACGTCCCGCAAAGAGGTTTGGATATCCTAAATGTACTGATCAAAAAATACAATGAAGAAGATGTCCTCAGGAAAAATCTAATTGCCGTAAACACCATCAACTTTATTGATAAAAGATTACATGCATTAAATAAAGATTTGACCGGTGTAGAGCATGATGTAGAAAACTACAAACAGGACAATATGGTAACTGATGTCAATACAGATGCACAAATGAATGTGGCTAAATCTGGTGAATATGGCCAAATGTTGTCTAACACAAATTCACAACTTAATGTGGTGTCTTCCCTGGAAAAATACCTTCAAAATAGCAGTTTAAACGTTGTACCCAGTGCATTGAACATCAACAATGCGACCTTAGCCGACTTAACGGCAAAGTATAATGCCACCCAGCAGGAAAGGGCTAAAATGTTGCGGACTTCTGAAGAAAGTAACCCATTGGTTCAAAATCTGACGGCTCAGTTGGTCAGCTTAAAATCAAATATCCAGGAGAACCTTCAGAACATCAAAAAAGGCTTGCAAATAGAAAGAAATAGTCAGCAGGCCATGAGTTCCAGGTTTAATTCTAAGGTAAGGTCGGTACCGGCTGTAGAGCGTGGATTATTGGAAAGAACCAGAGAGCAGAGTGTGAAATCAGGATTATACCGTTACCTGCTTCAAAAAAGAGAAGAGACCACCCTTTCCTTATCAGCTACTGTCCCAACCTCACAAACGATAGATAAACCGGCTTACAACAGCGTACCAGTTTCGCCAAAAACAGAATTGATTTACCTTTGTGCGAGCTTTGCAGGCTTACTAATCCCAGGTGCATTCATCTATGGAAGATCATTGTTAAACAATAAAATCCGGGATATAAAAGACATTGAGTTACTAACTGGTGTACCAGTTCTTGGGGTACTCAACCATGTGAACAAGAATGAGGCGGCGCTCATTGACCACAACAGCAGGTCTACCATTACTGAACTGTTCCGGTACATCCGAAGCAACCTTAATTTCATGAACAATGGTTTGCCTGATCAGGTCATGTTGGTTACTTCCTGCATGAAATCTGAGGGAAAAACATTCTTCTCTGTCAATCTTGGGCTCACTTTAGCTTCCGTAAATAAACGGGTGGTATTATTGGAATTCGACATGCGGGAACCGCAATTACTTCAAAGACTTCATTTAGATTCCAAAATTGGCATTACCGATTACCTGCTGAATCCTGATGTGACCATCGATGAGCTCCTGTCGAATTCAAGAAAATACCATGACTTAATTGTGGTGGATTGCGGGCCCATTACCACAAATCCTTCGGAGTTGATGATGCATCCAAAAATTGGAAAACTGATCGAGGAATTGAAAAGAAGGTTTGATTATGTGATCATTGATACCGCTCCTGTTGGCCAGGTTGCAGATGCTTTTAGTCTCTCTGCCTATACTGACCTGAGCATTTACCTGATCCGCTATAATTACACGGATAAATTACAATTGAATATACTAAAAGATATTTTGTATTATAAAAAACTGACAAACCCTATGGTCGTGTTTAATGATGCAAAAGTGGAGCCCAGTAACACCTATGGCTATGGCGGTTTTGGCTATGGCTACGGTTTTGAGGTCTCCAAAAACTAACAAAATCACCCCTCATTTAAGTATTGCCTTCCCCCTATCATGTAAGTGATGTAGCGAAGCTCTGTCCTTTTTAAAAAAGTATTATGAAAGTCTTTACAATCTTAAAATTCTCGATATGGAAAATCAATTCGGCTCCAGAAGCACCTGGAGCAGGCACTGGCTTGTAATTTACACCCGCCCAAGGTGGGAGAAAAAAGTAGACAAATTGCTAAAGTTGCAGGACATCAGGTCCTATTGCCCAGTTCGCAGCGTAACCAGTCAATGGGCGGACCGAAAGAAAATTGTAGACCTGCCCCTCTTTAGCGGTTATGTATTTGTATGGGTAAATGAGCGCGAAGAATATAAGGTACGACAAACGCTAGGGGTATTAAACTTCATTTATTACATGGGGAAACCTGCAGTCATCAGAGATAACGTAATCGAGAAAATTGAAGAACTGATGAGTAAAAATGTGGAATGTGAAGTTGTTGACTCCCAGGAAATCCATCTTGGTGACCGCATTCGAATCAAACAGGGGATCTTTTACAACCAGGAAGGAACCGTCATCAAGGTACAGGGCAAACATGTTTTAATGTTGCTCGATCATTTAAACTGTGCAGTTGTGAGCAGTATCCCCATTACTGATGTGATGTTGAATACCGCTATATAATAGAGTTCCGGCTCTCTCCTGAGCCGGAACATTCCAAGAATACCATCCCTTTTTTTTCTTCTGAATTTCCGACAGCCATTGATCTCCCTAATCGATGGCAGCTGTCTTATGCAATAAAAAATTCACCTTTAAAATTAAGCACATGATTCCTGTAACCAAACCCTTTCTTCCAAAGGAAGATGAATTTAAAGAATACCTTGACAGCATTTGGGAACGTCAATGGCTGACCAACAATGGGCCTTTACTGAATGACCTGGAACTCAAGTTAAAGCAATACCTGAATGTAAATCACATGCTATATGTCTGTAATGGTACTTTTGCCTTACAACTGGCCATTAAAGCATTAAACCTGACTGGTGAAATTATTACCACGCCCTTTTCTTATGTGGCCACCACCAGTAGTATTGTTTGGGAAGGCTGTAAACCTGTCTACGTTGATATCGATAGCGAGACATTTAACATAGATCCAACCAAAATAGAGGCCGCGATTACACCAAATACTTCGGCTATTCTGGCAACCCATGTTTACGGGAATCCATGCGACATTGATGCCATCCAGGCGATTGCTGATAAACACGGCTTAAAAGTCATTTATGATGCGGCGCATTGTTTTGGTACGCAGTATAAAAACAAGTCTGTTTTTGATTATGGCGACATCAGCACCACGAGTTTCCATGCTACAAAATTGTTCCATACCATTGAAGGGGGTGCTGTTTTTACCCGCGATCCGGATCTGTTAAAGAAAATGCAATACATTCGGAATTTTGGTCACAGCACACCTGATAGTTTCGCCGGACTAGGTGTAAATGGTAAGAACTGCGAATTCCATGCAGCCATGGGCTTGTGTAATTTAAAATATGTAGATGAGATCCTGAAAAGGAGAAAGCTCCTATCCCTTCATTACTACGAGCGCTTAGGTAAGATTAAAGGTAGTTTTCCAAAGCTAAATAAAGACCAGGATTACAATTATGCTTATTTCCCTGTCCTGTTTGAAACGGAGGAATTAAGAAAGCGTTGCACGGAAAAACTAGAATTGTCACAAGTGTTTTGCAGAAGATACTTTTCTCCATCACTATCTACCCTACCCTATGTTGATCCGGTGGCCATGCCTGTTTGTGAAGACATTGCCAACAGAATTGTTTGTTTGCCACTTTATCACACTTTAACACTTCCAGACCTGGACATGATTTGCCGTGTCATTTTAAGAACGCAGAATTATGCAGATGTTTCTCCTGTTGCCACAGATAATTTTGGGATCCTCGTCACGGATAAAATCGCTACAGAAATTAACGATTTAAATGCTATAAACAAGCCTAACACACCCATGTAATCAACCTTTAAAACAAACCATCATGAACATACCATTCTCACCTCCGTTTATTGACCAAAATGTAATTAATGAAGTAATGGACACCCTTAAATCTGGCTGGATCACTTCCGGACCAAAAGTAATAGCGCTGGAGAAAGAGGTGGTTCGATTGACCAGATCCAAGGCAGCCATTTGTGTGAACTCCTGGACTTCTGCTGCGATAATGATGTTAAAATGGTTTGGTGTGCAGGAAGGAGATGAAGTCATCATCCCTGCATATTCTTACTGTGCTACTGCTTTATGTGTATTGCATTGTGGTGCAACTCCAGTCATGGTAGATATCGCTGACGACCTTACCATAGATCCTCAACGCGTAAAAATGGCCATTACTTCCAGAACAAAAGCCATTATTGCAGTAGACATTGCTGGTTTACCTTGCGATTACAATACCATTAAAACTTTAATCAGAAGCGCCAAGGTCAGGGCCTTATTTGTTCCAAATTCAGATGAACAGCGAAAACTCGGCAGGATTCTATTAATTTCAGATGCGGCACATTCCATTGGCGCCACCTATATGGGACATTCCTCCGCTTTAAGTAGCGACATTACCATCTTTTCTTTTCATGCTGTGAAAAATGTCACGACTGCTGAAGGGGGCTGTGCTTGTTTAAACCTACCGGGTAATTTCAATCATGAGGAAGAGTATAAGTTTCTCAAAATATTTGCCTTAAATGGCCAAAATAAAGATGCTTATGCGAAGTCAAAAGGAGCAAACTGGAAGTATGACATTTTGTATAAAGGGTTAAAAATTAATATGCCTGATATCTGCGCCTCGATTGGCTTAGCGCAAATCAAACAGTACAAGCGCAGCTTAATGCCAGAGCGCAAAAAAATCGCAGAAAAGTATTGCAATATTTTAAGTAATTACGAGTGGTTTATTCCACCAACATTGAAAGATTTTTCAAGAGAGTCTTCTTACCATATCTTCCCAATGCGCATCAAACACATTACAGAAGCGCAAAGAGACCATATCATTGAAGATATTGTGGCCTTTGGAGTCATCGTAAATGTTCATTTTATTCCAATGCCTATGTTGAGTTATTTTAAAAAAACAGGGTATAATATCGTGAATTATCCAAACAGCTATACACAGTATGCTTGTGAAATCTCTTTACCTATTTACCCAACGTTATCTGATGCTGATACAGATTATATTATTGATGCGGTGATCAAAGCGGTACAAGCGCAAATGCTCCATAGCAAACGTAAAGAATTGGCTATGGTAAAAACTTCGTATTTACCTGGATAAAAAACGCTGTATTTCTTTCTCTCGTTAAAAAACGGATGCCCAAAAGGCATCCGTTTTTTTTGTGCTCAACATTTGAGACCGCAGAAATTAAAGGGCATAAAAAAAGGTATCCAAAACAATGGACACCTTTTTAGCTTTTGCTTAGCTTAACGATTGCAACAATCGCTGGAGGGAATTATTCATCAGATCGCATCTCTGAATAATGTTTAGGATTTCGTTCTGTTAGTAGCTCATTGTATTTCTCTAATAATTTGATGTACTTGTTCATCCAGTAATTCACAGCGGTTGAGTAGTTCGCCGTAGAGTTATCTTCATTACTCATTAGATCTTGCTTTTTCTCTCTGGCTTCATTCTGTAAACGTGCAAAATCATCCGGAAATTCTTTGGAAAAATCATGGTTAATGACGTTTCCAATTTTAAAAATAATATCAAAACTTAAAGACTCCTGATCGAACCAATTATAAATAGTTCGTCTACTAACGTGCAATTTCCTAGAAAGTTCAGTGATCCCCATATGATCCTTTCTTACAACATGTTCAATTACTTGACCTACATTTAAATTCATAGTTAAAAGATTAATAATGACACCAAGAATTAGAGGGATGAGATCTATATAAATATAACAAAATAATGACAATAAAGCAAGAAAAAAATTAACTGTTTTCCTTCCTCAACCGGCAGTCTAGAAACGCCGAAGAATACGGCGGAAAAAAGAAAAGGGATAATGATTAAAAACCATTCAGGCTACCTTAAATTGCGGGTAGCTTGAATGGTTTTTTGTCCGGAAATATACGACCAGTTTATTTCAGCTCTGAGGTCTACTTATTTGCGGAATGGTATTGATATTATGGGTTACAAGGTTGCACCTGCACCTTTAGCTAAAATAGCTGGTACGTTTGCAGCAGCATCCAGCGCTGATTTGTACTCATAAGTTGGAACCCAGTTTGAGGCTGCCGAAGTAATTTTGTTACTTCCAGAGCTTTCAAAGATGTTGGTACTTAAACCACTAATCACACCTGCAACAGGGCTAATTTCAGTTCTGATTGGAAGAGAAGAGTTTTTGAAATAGTTGTTTTCAACTCTTACTGTTGCTCCCATTAATGAACCTACATAACCTGCATTTTGCATGTAGTTATTGAATACGTGTACATTACCGTATCTTACATCTGGAGTACGCTCCGAAATGTTGTAGAAGTAGTTATGGTGTACTGTAACTTTAAGGTGGTTTGCATCATCTGGACGAGTATAGCTAAAACCGATAAGCATTGCTTTGTGGTTATCATGCAATTTGTTCCATGATAGGGTCACATAGTCTGCACCTGTTCCAACGTCTAACAATCCATCATAATAATCCCAGTCGCTCACTAGCTCTGAAGATAGCTCACAGTGGTCTACCCATACGTGGTGAGCGCCTTCTTTAATAATGATGTTTGAATAGGTAAGCACTTTACTGATGGTCATATTTCTAATAATCACGTTGTTTTTTCCGTAGATCAAAAGACCTGCACCAATTAGTTTAGATCCGCTCATACCTAGAATAGTTTTGTTCGATTCTACTTGTAGCAATCCTGTACCTGTAATCGTTCCGGAAACCTGGATGATCATTGGTGATTTAGAACTTAAGGCACTGGTAAGCGCAGCTAAAGTAGTTACGGTAACGGTTTGTCCACCAGCACCACCTGTGGTTTTACCATTCACTGAAGCATAGCCAATCGGCGTATCTCCATTTACCGGAGCAGTAGGAGTCTCCGTTGCTGGCGGAACAGTAGGGGTCTCCGTTGCTGGCGGAACAGTAGGTTGTTCCGTGCTTGGCGGAGTTGGGTCTACTACACCAGGGGTTTCATTAGTGATAGGATTCTCAGGATCCTGAGGCACCACAACCTCTTTTTTACACTGACTAAACGTTAGAATTGTCGATAACAATAAACTTAATACACACACTTTTTTAAATTTTTCTTTCAATCTCTCCATTTATTCACTCCAATTTTTTTTTAAATATCCCTTTTAAACGGGGAAGTTGCAAAAAAATTGTATCTCAAATGTTACAAAGCAAAACTAAGTTGAGACCTCGTGAAGGTTGGAAAATTGGGTTCACTACAATAAAGTAAGAAAAAGAATAAATGTTATTTCTTTTCTCAACCTACCATATACTGATCTATATTTTCAAATTTTGAGTTTTTACTCTTGAAATCAGGGATGATTTCTTTCATTTTCTTCACCATTTCATAATCGTTATTACAGCTATTGAGTAGTAATAACTCTTCAATTACATTTTGCACGTAGAAAATACTGTGGTTGATGATTTTCGATATTTTAATCTTAGGGTGATAGGTAGATATGGTTTGTTCTTCGAGCATCAGCAGTTCTTCATATAACTTTTCTCCGGGTCTTAGCCCTGTAAATATGATTTTAATGTCCTTATCGGGCACCAGCCCCGCCAATTTGATCATGTTGATGGCTAAGTCCACAATTTTAACCGGCTCGCCCATATCGAAGATATAGATCTCTCCACCGTTCCCCATGGCTGCAGCTTCGAGCACCAGTTGTACCGCTTCCGGGATCGTCATAAAGTATCTGGTGATTTCCGGATGGGTCACTGCAACGGGTCCTCCACGCGCAATTTGCGCTTTAAACCTTGGGATTACGGAACCATTAGAGCCCAGCACATTACCAAATCTGGTGGTGATAAATTTAGTATGGTTTTCAAATTGCTGGATAACGGTCGTTTCCTTTGCTATGGTTAGATTTTTTTCATTGTTTAAGGATTGAATGTACATTTCGGCGAGACGTTTAGAGGCCCCCATGATATTTGTTGGCCTAACTGCCTTATCTGTAGAGATCATGACAAATTTTTCCACGCCATATTCTATGGCGAGATCGGCAATATTTTTAGTACCCAGCACATTGGTTAAAATGGCCTCAGAAGGATTATTTTCCATCATCGGCACATGTTTATAAGCTGCGGCATGAAATACAATTTGAGGTCTATATTCCTCAAAGATCGTTTTCATCCGACATCGATTTTGGATGTTAGCCATCACGATATGAGTTTTGGCTCCTTTAAAATCATCCTCAATCTCCAGTTGTAAGTCGTGCAAAGGTGTTTCTGCCTGATCACACAGCACCACAAATTCGGGGTTAAATCCTATAATCTGACGTACAATCTCGGAACCAATAGAGCCCGCAGCACCAGTGATCAGGATCCGTTTACCCTCCATTTCCCGAAGAATATTATTTTTGGTGAGCACGATCGGTTCTCTATGTAATAAATCCTCAATTTTCAGGTCTTTGATTTGATTTAAGGTGAGTTTACCATACAACCATTTATCGGAATGTGGAACCGTCACTACTTTTATGCCCAATTCTATACACTTATCAATAGTTACTTTTTTTCCATTTACATTGAGGTCATCGCCAATAAAAAGTACCTTTTGAATGTTAAATTTCTGCTGTAAGGTTTCAATTGATTTAGAGTGGTATACATTTTTCTGTTCAATGTGTTTATTGAGCGTATTTGGATTGTCATCAACAAAAGCGAACACATTTAAATCATTGGTATTTCCCCCTTCCAAGGCTTTTTTAACCAGGATAGATTCTCTTCCTGAGCCATAAATGAGAATGTTCTCTTTCTTATCTCCGGGTTCCATTGTTTTGACATAAAAGAACAGGCTTTTCACTGCAATTCTCAGCATAATCAACATGGAGGAAGACACAAAGAAATTCATCGTTAGAATTTCTGGGAACCATTTGGAGGAGATCTGGAAATGCGGGACAAAAAACACCTTACTGATAATCGTAAAAATAAAACTGGTTAACAATACGGCCATAAATATCCGGATGATATCCTGTGTATTAGAATACCTGATGATCCCGGTATGGATGCGCATTCCGATAAATACACCAATCGAGATTACACTATACAAAGCCGTATAAATCAGAAAATGAGAATACGTCAGTTGTATAAATTCAAATTTATGGAGGAGTAAAAAGGACATACACAATGTCCATGCAATGATAACTTGATCAATAAATAAGATCAGCCAACGTGAATACGTTTTGTCACGAAACAGGAGCATTTTCATAATGTGAAGATTTAAATGACCATTTGAAAGTAGCCAAGGGTAAGACCATTAACTATTGCGCGATAAAGCGGAAAGAAATCAATATCTTTTTTGTGCTGATCGATTTTCCGCTTATTGACCAATGCATGATAAACCATATTGTTGGCCACGTACCGCCAACTTTTATACTCTAAAAACAAGTCTGAAAAACCTGCTTTCCAATTGAATAAGGTGTCCATTTTAAAGCCTACTCCACCTCCTAAATGCAGGTATTTCATTCCTTCTTTCCGGCCGATGAGGGTGATTTCATCTACCAAAAATTTAGCTGGGGAATTGACTAAATAAGCATGTTTTGTTCCAACCAGGTGCCCTTGAATAATACCGTTTGTAAACGTTGTAATCATCCCGCAGACCACCTCATCTTTGAAGCAAACCAACAACAACCTACAATCAAAATCCTCATTACCAACAAGATTCATAAAATATGCTTTACTAAAAAAATAATAGTCAGTCGCTTCTACCCTTTCCATATTGTGGGTATATATTTCATAGAACAAGTCAATATCTTCCTGTGTCTTGCT
This sequence comes from Pedobacter gandavensis, assembly GCF_014172405.1. GTDB lineage: Bacteria > Bacteroidota > Bacteroidia > Sphingobacteriales > Sphingobacteriaceae > Pedobacter > Pedobacter gandavensis. The sequence goes on from NZ_WNXC01000001.1 coordinate 1,490,648, forward strand.
TTCCCTAACGGAATAACCAGCATGCCAAGCTTTCTTAACACTCTTGAGTGTGTTTCTCCTATATTTTTTACGTTGTTCCTCTATAGATAAGCTGAGGTCTATCGCCACTGTTTTCCCATTTTCATGGATCCCACCAAATTTCTCAAATAACAGGTATTGATTAAAAAGTGGATGGAGTCTGGAAAAGACAGAAATGTTTTGCTCCTTTTTCAGAAAAGCCAAAAATGAAATCATAAATTTCTCTCTAAAACTATCCTCCATATCTTCGAACTTCCGATTGGATATTGGACCGGTATAGCCATAAACCGAGCCTAAATCAGAAAAAGAAGTCTGAGAAATGGCTCTTTTGAGTAAAGGAAAGGCAATATAATTGTGATCTTCCTCGTATACAAAGAGGAAAGGATCTCCAGATAGATCTAAAGAATGATAGAGCCAGGTATGATAAAAATCATATTCAGCTGCACCATTAACATATGCAGTCCATTCCTCCCGCTCTTGGAGGCTGATTAATTTTCCCATAATCGTATGAATTTAGAATTCAAGAATTTGCGAAAACTGCTAATTACCGGGCATAAAACTACCTTTTGTCAACAGCATCTTAACTTGATTACCGTGTTTGCTCTGCGGAACAAAACCCAGTTTTTTATAGATAGAAAGTCCAGCGGCATTGTCTTCATGTGCAAATAGAAATACACTATCCAGGTTCATCTCTTCAAATGCACGCTCAAGAATTAATTTAGTTGCAGCCTTTCCGATTCCTTTTCCCCAAAATTGACGTTCTCCTATGAACAGATGGAACTCGGCCTGACCATCCTTTACATCGATCAGTTGTATATTACCTATGTACTGGGTGGTATCTTTGAGACAAATGGCAAACCGCTTGTCTGTTTCTATTTCTAGTTTATGCCGGAGCCACTCCATTTCCTTTTCCATGGTAATACCAGGCTGACTAGGTTTAAATTCGGTATAAACCCATACTTCAGGGTCATTGCGCCATTGATAAGATATTTTAGCATCTGCTACATTCAATGGTCTTAAGTAGATCGGATTATTCATATCATTTAAATTAAGATGAGGAGGTAAACACAAACAATAGAAGATTTAACCCTGACCAGGCTGATACATTCTTAAATGTGGAGGTTGATAAAACTCCTGAAGGTTGGCTGAGATACGGGCGTTATAGCCGATTACCTGTCTTAAATGATCATTTAAACCTGCTCCGTAATCATAGCCCAGAAATCTTGGAAAGTCAAACTGAGGTTTAAAAAATGGACGGGTAAAAGTTAGGGTGAGTGCGCGTCTTGGTCCATCGGTATTGTTATTACCTACGGCATGCCAGATATTTGAATCAAATAAAACAATGCTTCCTTTCTTCGCCACCGCCCGATCTGCCTGCTCATAGAAAAATACGTCCTGTGGTTTCGCATCTTTCTTATGAGATCCTGAAAGAAAATAAGTTGCCCCATTTTCAAGGGTATAATCATCCAATAAAACAATCATTTGAATGGCTATTTTAAAATCTCCGGTAAAGCTCCTGATGTCGCGATGAATATTATGCACATAAGCTTTAAAGTTTTTAAAATTAAGCACGCCACTTATCCCGTTTACGATGTAATTACCATCCAGGAAATGTCTCATTTCTTTATCACAATACTGCTGCGATAAAAAGGGCATACTGAAATTATCCTTTTCCAACAAATGGTGAAGCGTTCCTTCCATACCGGTATCAATACCATTTTGGACTTGAATTTCTCTCCTTTTTAAGTAGGCTGGTTCGAGGTCATTAATTATTTTATTAATCATTTTGTCATCTACCGCATCTTCATAGATGACCCAACCATACTGATCCATTGCATTCTCAAAGTCACTTAGAGTGGCTTCGGAATAATTAAATTTGTTTTTCAAAGCACAGAGATTTAGAGGTTAAACCTTAATTAATTTATCTTGAATCGCTTATTTAAGCGCTACCGCTGGAACGCGATAGAGTGGGAAATAGTTTAGATTACTGGTGTTATTCCGTTCCTTTACCAAGTCATTATAAACACTGGAGTCAGATACAAATCTCCAGGTGGAATCTGGCAATAAAAGCGTAGAGAAAGCATTTTTAAATTTGAATAAAGAGTCTTCTTTTCCTTCCAGACCGCCCCCAAGGTGGAAATATCGCTTTCCAAGTTGTCGGCCGATCACACTAATCTCGTCCGTTAGCAGCTTGCTTGGTGAATAGTGAACATAGCCATCGGCTGTTGCAGACAAGTGATTCCGGATCACATTTCCGGCGCACATAATTACCGCACCACAAATCATCTCTTCTCCGTCATAGATGACGATTAATTTGCATTCTTCCCCATTATTTGTGAGGAGTTGAATAAAATAGGATTCATCATAAAAGTAACGTGGACTAGCGCCGAGTCTTAACATATTTTCGGTGTACATGGCAGTGAACAACCGAATTTCCTTTGCACTGGAAGTTTCTTTAATCTGAAAGGGCATTTTTCTGAGCTGCCTGATTTGCCTACCCAGTCTTTTTTCATAACCTGCTCTTTGGTCTTCAATGGAAACCGACAGGTCGATATAAACGGTTTTCCCATTGTCATAGAGCCCTCCAATTTTCTCTATCAGCACTTTTTGATCAATGAAGGGGTTTAGTCTGGAGAAAAGGCTAATGAACCCACTGGTCTTCATGAAAGTTAAAAAGGACTGTTTAAAATTGTCCAGCATCTGATCGCTAATGTCCTTAAAATTCCGGTTAGAAATTGGTCCGGAATAGCCATAAACGGAGGTCAGGTCATATAAGCCAGAATTGTTAATCTCTCTTTTCAACAATGGAAGCGCGATAAACACACCTGCTTCCTCGTATACAAAAAGTAGTGGCTCTCCATTTTTTTCCAAGGCGTGATAGTGCCAGGTATGGTAGAAATCGTAGTTTACAGCCTCATGAACACAAGCATCCCATTTGGCTGATTGTTCAATATTGATCAAGTGATACGCCATAATAAATATTAGTTTTAAAATACCAATCTCTTTTTAAACTACGTTCATGATTTTGAGCATTTCGGCATTAACCAGATTCACATCAAATTTCTCTTTGGCAAAATGTCTACCATTAATTCCATAAGAGATGATGTCTGTGGTGTGGTTAATGTAATACTCCATTTTTGAAGCAAGGGCGGATACATTTCTGACAGGAACCAGAAAGCCATTGCGTCCTTCAGCAGAATTATAGATGGTTTCCCTACAGCCTACGGAATCACAGGTAATCACTGCTCTGCCCATGGCCATCCCTTCCAATATACATCTGGGCACCCCTTCCCCATAATAGGAAGGCAATACCACAATTGAAGCATTTTTAATATAGGGTCTTACATCATCTACACTTCCAATATATTCTAAAGTATCATCGAAAAGAATTTTGGAATACAGATCCAGGGTGATTGCATCGATGTTGTTATCAAAAGATCCGATCAGCTTGAATTTGATCTCAGGATACTTATGGCGCACTGATTTAGCGGCTTCATAATACTCCCTGATTCCTTTTGCGTTAATCAATCTGGAGATCATCAGAAAACTAATGTTTAGCGTATCGGGTATTGAGTAATCATAATGCGTTAAATCTACACCGGAGCCGTTGACTACAAAAGCCTGTTGTTGCCGACCGATGATTCCGGTTTTCAGCAATTTCAGATAATCATCCTGGTTTTGGAAAATGATACGAATCCCTTTGTTCCCTCTTAAACTGAACTTTAATAACATCTTGGTGATTGCGGTGACCAGCTTATTTTTTTTGCCGCTATCGGTAAAATTATAACCCAATCCGGTCAGCATGGGGGTAATACAATCTATCCGACATAGTTTCGCCACCATCGTACCGTAGATTACCGGTTTAAAGGTATAGGGGAAAAATACATCAGGTTTAGTTTCTTTAATCAGTTGATACAGCTGAATGATGTATTTAAGATCTGAAAAAATGGAAACATTACTTCCATTTAAATCATTCTCATATACGGTTACCTTCAGGCTTTCCAACTTATCTCTCACCTGCTGTCTGGAGATTTTCGGTGTAAAAACCGAAACATTGTTTCCCTTCACCAGCTCTTCAATGAGCTTACCACGGAACTCCAATAAGGTATGGGAAGAATCACAGGCGATCAATACATTTTTTCTTTTATTGTCCATAATATACTACGATTTAATGCGATTTGAGACTATATACAAATTCGATATCAGGCAGTGTAAGAAACTCCGAGGAATACGGGGGAAGAAAAAAAAGGGGATAATGATTAAAAACCATTCAAGCTACCTTAAATTTCGGGTAGCTTGAATGGTTTTTGTCCGGAAATATACGACCAGTTTATTTCAGCTCTAAGGTCTACTTATTTGCGGAATGGTATTGATATTATGGGTTACAAGGTTGCACCTGCACCTTTAGTTAAAATAGCTGGTACGTTTGCAGCTGCATCCAGCGCTGATTTGTACTCATAAGTTGGAACCCAGTTTGAGGCTGCCGAAGTAATTTTGTTACTTCCAGAGCTTTCAAAGATGTTGGTACTTAAACCACTGATTACACCTGCAACAGGGCTAATTTCAGTTCTGATTGGAAGAGAAGAGTTTTTGAAATAGTTGTTTTCAACTCTTACTGTTGCTCCCATTAATGAACCTACATAACCTGCATTTTGCATGTAGTTATTGAATACGTGTACATTACCGTATCTCACATCTGGAGTACGCTCCGAAACGTTATAGAAGTAGTTATGGTGTACTGTAACTTTAAGGTGGTTCGCATCATCTGGACGAGTATAGCTAAAACCGATAAGCATTGCTTTGTGGTTATCATGCAATTTGTTCCATGATAGGGTCACATAGTCTGCACCTGTTCCAACGTCTAACAATCCATCATAATAATCCCAATCGCTCACTAACTCTGAAGATAGTTCACAGTGGTCTACCCATACGTGGTGAGAACCTTCTTTAATAATAATGTTTGAATACGTACGCACTTTACTGATGGTCATATTTCTAACAATCACGTTGTTTTTTCCGTAGATCAAAAGACCTGCACCGATTAGTTTAGATCCACTAAGACCTAAAATGGTTTTGTTTGATTCTACTTGTAGCAATCCTGTACCTGTAATCGTACCAGAAACCTTGATAATCATCGGCGATTTAGAACTTAATGCACTGGTAAGTGCTGCTAAAGTAGTTACTGTAACTGTTTGTCCACCTGCACCACCTGTAGTTTTACCGTTTACTGAAGCATAGCCAATCGGCGTATCTCCATTTACCGGAGCAGTAGGAGTCTCCGTTGTTGGTGGAACCGGAGTTTCTGTAACTGGTGGCTGTACTGGGTTGGTTACTCCTTGTCCATTTACCGTGTAAGTATATTTCTTACCATTGGTTTTAGGATTTGAGTTGTCAGAAGCCGATAAGTAAAGGAAATTAGATTTATGGCTGAAACGGCCTTTTCCTTTAGTTCTGATGTCATCATGTGAAGAGTGAGCTGGCCCAATTTCCACACCATTTTCAAAAACTCTTACTGTAGAAGCAGAAGGTTTTTCATTAGAATCACTGGTTAATTTTGAATCCATTGGAATTCTTAGAGAAAAACCAGTATCAGAAGTTCCGGTTGAAACATTAACCTGCATCACGCCTCCTGATCCTCCTCCATTCACAGCTTGTGAATCTACTGTACCAGGAATTTCATTTGTGATTGAGCTGTCATTTCCTTGCGGCCCAACCTCATCTTTCTTACATTGACTAAACGTTAAAATTGTCGATAACAATAAACTTAGTACTAACACTTTTTTAAATTTTTCTTTCAATCTTTCCATTAAACACACTAATTTTTTTTAAATACCCCTTTTAAACGGGGTGGTTGTAAAAAAATTGTATCTCAAATGTTACAAAGAAGAACTGAATTGAGACCTCGTGTGGGTAGAAAAATTGGGTTTGGGTGACCCTAACAAAGATTATAAGACTGTGTAACAGTGTGTAAAGTAGTTTTACAGTTATTGCACATTTCTATTTAGTGACATTTAAATGACCAAACTAGCTGAGTTTTTGGTTAAATTTTAGTTGCATAAACGTGAATCTGATTCGATGGTCTGATTCTTGCACGCTTATGAGCCTCTTTATTGTAGCCATAAAACATCTTGTACCAATCTATAAACTCATGGACTCCTTCTTTTATGGAGGTTTTAGGTTTATACTCCATTTCATTTACTAATCCTGAAACGTCTGCCCAAGTGGCTGCTACATCGCCAGATTGCATTGGAAGGAAGTTTTTAATGGCTGGGAGGCCGATATTCTCTTCTATTTCTTTAACAAAATCCAAAAGTGTTACTGGTGCTCCTCTTCCTATATTAAACAAACGGAAGGGTACTTTCGAACTTGCAGGATCTGGTTGTTCCGAATCCCAATTGGTATTCACGGCGGCAGGTTTATCGATCAACCGTAGAATTCCTTCCACAATATCATCAATGTAGGTGAAATCTCTACTCATGTTCCCATTGTTAAAAACTTCGATTGGCTTACCTTCCATGATGGCTTTCGTAAAGATAAACAAAGCCATATCCGGTCTGCCCCAAGGACCATAAACGGTAAAGAAGCGTAAAGCAGTAGTGGGTAAGTCAAATAGATGGCTGTAGGCATGTGCCATTAACTCATTACATTTTTTAGAGGCGGCATATAGAGAGACCGGATGATCTACATTATGGTGTACAGAAAAAGGCATTTTTGTATTTAGCCCATAAACACTTGAGGAGCTTGCATACAGCAAATGTTTAACTTTCGCATATCTGCAACATTCCAGTACATTCAAGAATCCACTAATATTTGATTCCACATAAGCTTCTGGATTTGTTAAGCTGTATCTCACCCCTGCTTGTGCGGCCAAATTGCATACTGCATCAAAATGATGGTTATTGAACAACTCCATCATTCCATCTTTATCATTCAGGTCCAATTTCAGGAATACATAGTGCTCATACTTTGTGCTGGTAACCGGCTGATCGTAAACAATCTTTTCCCGGGCAATGCCACTTTCCTCCAGGCGGGCATATTTTAATTCCACATCGTAATAATCATTAATTACGTCTACGCCAACAACTTCATCTCCTCTTTCCAATAAACGTTTTGCTAAATGAAAGCCAATAAATCCGGCTGTACCAGTTACTAAAATTTTCATAGTGTTTAGGTTAAGTGTTTATATATGGTTTTAAATCATCATGGGTAAAAGCCTATTTGCGATAACAGCCCTTGAACCAGACCTCCAGTCCGAAAATGCAAAAGAGGATTTTTGCTCTTCTTTCATCGGAGATTTTAACTTTTGAATCCAACAGGTCCTCAATAAAGCTTCTCTTAATAATTTTAGGGTATAATGCATCCGGAGCGAGCAGGTAATCATTTATAATCGTCCTCAACTCTGAGTTTACCCAAGACTTCAGGGGGATTTCGAAACCCCGTTTAGGTTGATGGATCAGTTCTGGAGGCAAGTACTTGATTGCTAAATCTCTTAAAATGGGTTTGGTGGTGAGTTTATTTATTTTGTAGTGATCTTGTAAACCTGGTGCGAACTCCAAAATCTCTTTGGATAAAAACGGGCTCCTACCTTCTAAGGAATGCGCCATCGTGGCGATATCCATTTTAGGGAGCAGGCGACTGAACAACATCGACTGAAAATCTGTAAGGATGATCTTTTTTAAGGCGGATATTGGCATATTGTTTACCTTCAGCAGATCTGCGGAGATATCCGTCATCAATGGTTTGCGCAGAAACTGATCTTCAAATCCGACAAACAAATCGCAGGACGCGGAATTGTAAATCTTCAGAAAGTCATCATAACCAGCCAATTTCAATAGCCTATATATATAGTTATAATTGCTTTGTTTTTCATTTGCAATAGGCATGATGCTGGTGAGCATTCTCGCAGCGGTGGTGCTTACCCTACCTGGATTAAAAAAATCAAAGTGTTTAAAGGGCACATATCGTCGATACCCACCAAACAACTCATCTGCTCCATCTCCATTCAAGACTACGGTGATGTGTTTTTTGGCTTCTTTAGCGACATAGTAACTTGGAATTGCAGAATTATCACAATTGGGTTCTCCATGATTGATCAATATCTTTTCTATGTCGTTTTGTAAATCTGAAAAAGTAATGTCTACCTCTGTATGATTTGTCCCATACTTTTCTGCTACTTTTTTCGCCAGGTGGGATTCATCAAAACTGCCTTCTACCTTCACCGTAAAGGTTTTTAAATTACTGGTATGTGCTGCTGCAATGGAAGTAACCAATCCACTGTCAATACCACCACTTAAAAACGCACCTACATCCAGATCTGAACTCTCTATCCTCCTTTTAACTGCCAAATGCAGGTTATGGTCTAACTTCTCCATGGCATCGGCATAGTTTAATTCATTGTCCTTTTCATAGAAATTCGCAATATCAAACCATTTCACCTTTTTACTCATGTTGGTATGGGTATCGATCTCCAGGTAACATCCATTCTCCAGTTCTGTTACCCTTTGGTAAGGAGTAGCTTTCCGATAATGGTATCCGAGGTATAGATAATCTGCGATGGAAGCATAGTCAATTTCCGGGCGCACCACCTTAGAAAGAATATTCAGTTCAGAAGAAAACACACTGGTTACTCCTTTTACATATACATACAATGGTTTTTTACCGGCACGATCTCTGGCCAGGAATAATTTCTTTCTCACCGAATCATACAGTGCGAAGGCAAACATCCCATCAAATTCTTCCAGCATGCGCATCCCAATCTGTTCGTACAACATTAAAATGGTTTTGGTATCTGAGCTTGAGGAATCCAGCAATCCAAATTTTCCCCTGATTTCCAGGTGATTATAAATCTCCCCATTAAAGACAATAGTAAGTCCCTGGTATTTCATCGGCTGCTGCCCTTGGTCTGTCAGGTCCTGGATGGCCAACCTGGTATGGTATAATTCTAAATTATCATGTTGCAGATGACGTTGTTCATCTGGCCCACGATGGAACAGATCGCGGAAAATATGCTCATCATTCTCCCTGGAGTTAAAATTTAATGTTCCAAATATTCCGCACATAATTTTTTGAGTTTTAAGCGTTGATTTATTTAAGACCGGTATTTTGCGATCAGGATGCTGATAAGGAAACCTTCTTATGATCCGCGAATTGCTCCACTAAGGAAAGCCAATCCTGCAAGACTTTATCTTCAGAAAAGTGTTTTTCAATGTGTTTTCTTCCATTTTGCCCAAGTGCATCTCGTTCTGCTGCAGTCATATTCATGACTTGCAACATCTTTTCTGCGAGTTCTTTTTCGTCACCTTGCTGAAATAAAAAGCCACAATCAATGTTTTCCAATAACTCTTCAATACCATCCACAGCGGAGGCGATGACCGGCTTATGGTAAGCCATGGCTTCTAACAGCGCATTTGGCATCCCTTCTAAAAAAGAGGAAAGCACAAAGCCATCCGCTTCCTTCAGATACCCGGTGGTATCGGTTTTTAAGCCCAGGAGGTTCACATGATCTGTGATCTGCAATTCTTTGATCACCTGAAAAGGCCATTCCTGATCAAACAAATTCCCCAAAATATCAATCCTAAAGTTTTCCTCCTTAATCAGGGCTATCGCTTTAAACAGCGTCATATAATCTTTTTCAGGAACAAAATGGGCCATTGAAATCCAAACAAAAGGATGTTGAACACCGGTGTTTTTTATGGCTGATAAATCCGGAATGGAGATGGCATTGTTGAGCACCAGACCCGTCTTTTTAACCAGGTTATTTTTCTCAAAATTTGATTTCGACTTAAAGGAGTTGTAGACTACCACATCGTCCCAGTCTGCCGTTATTTTAAACAGGCCGTACCATTTATTTGCTATTACCGGTGTACGTATTGATGAAATGAGTTTAAACCGGAACCACATTTTCAGAAAACGGGCAAAAATGATCGAGATAAACATGAATGCGATGACCACATCCGGATTAAATGCGCGGACTGTTCTATAGAGCATCAAGCAATTGGAGAAAGGGTTAGTTAGCCAATTTTTAAGAAATACCGGCTCCAATCCCTCCGCTTTAAAGTCTATGTTAAAATCATTTATTGGCTTTAAAGACACGATGCTCACCCTGTATTCCCTGTTTTTTAAAAACCTTGCAATTTTAATCAATTGCGTTTCTGCGCCACCTTTACGAAGGCCAGTGGTGATGAACAAAACATTTTGTACCATAATATCTGATGATTAAAAGCGGTATCGGAAAGGCTATGATCTTTGATATAAGAGTTTTTTCAGCAGGCGATGTACCGGAGTAATTGGAGAATGTCTCCTTCTTTTTCCATCCACCACAATCACATCTTTCCCAAAACTGATGTTGTGCATCCCTTGCAGATATGGAGCTTCCGGCAACAACTCGAAATCCTGTTCAGACTTAAAGGTATCTGCGGTCAGTTCGGTAATCTTATTGATGATAATGGAACCTCCATACCTGAGTTCAAGATTTTGTGTTGGGCGGTACAGTACATCATCAACCATGAATAAACTACCTGCTCCTCTACAATTTCTGATGACTACCGGAATTGGGTTCAGTTTATGGGGAATGAATTCCCCGCCCAAATGTTCCGCATGATATATATATAAGTCGTTCAGCTCGCCATCGATGTTGGTAAACAACCAATATCTCCCCTGGTATTTCACGATAGAGCTATCTACAAAACGTGCTCCTCCCAACAAATTCCTTTTTTTTGTCAACACTGTTGGCTGCCCTTGGTTTACCTGGTAAAGACTCACTTCAGCAGCGTCTGCTGTTTCGGGGATGCAGTAAAAACTTCCTTTTTCCTCAAATATATAGGGATAGGAAAGGTGAATGTTTGCTGGTAAAATACCTGTCACCTGTTGTTTAGTACTAAAATCAAAGTTCTTAATCTGTGCGATCTTACCTTTAATTTTCCAAAAGTTAAGTTCTTCATAATAGATATAGAGGTTTGATTTGATGCTCAGTACAAAAGGATCTGCGGAATAATCTGCTTTATCTTCTTTGAACCAGGATACCTTTCCATTGAAACCTTTGCGAAGCACCAGGTCTCTGGCAGATTGTTCTAACGTTCCAATATTCCATTTATCGGCACCAAAATACCTATCTATAATGTTGTTCATGCTTTGATTTTTTTTGAGACCATTGATTAGCTGTTATAGGCCTGGCTATGTTTTCTTTCCGCAGCGCCGATATGGTATTTTAACCTAAATGCATTTTTACTATTTTCCCTGATGGTAGGCTTATCCTGGCAATACACCGCTTCCTTTATGGCCTGGTAATAACCATCTACACTATTGTCCTTGCTTAAAAAACCGTTATCCTTATGGTTAATCATGTTCTTAATACCACCAACCTGCGTACAGATCGAGATACAACCTACAGACAAGGCCTCGATTAAAGAGATCGGCATGCCTTCATAAAAACTTGACAGGCAGAAAAAATCGGCGATACTCAGGTAATCTGCAATGTTGTCCTTACCTCCTAAAAATTCGATGGATGGATCATCTTTGCTGAGCTCATGGAGTTTTTGATATAATGACTCATCCCGAACTTCCCCTATAATGAGCAACTTACACTGCTGTTTTTCCTTGGCATTGAACTTTTGTACCGCTTCGATGAGCAGCTGTTGATTTTTCACTTTAATGATTCTGCCGACATGAATTAAAAGAAAATCGGTCTGATTGTCTTTGTATTTATGGCGCAATTCTGGGTATTCCTTGGTTAGGGATAAATACGGCCTGCCGTTTTCAATCACCATATCATTATTTAAACCATAATACTTACGGAAGGAATCACTGCCATCATTGGATACGACTATAGGCGTAATTAAATGTCTTTTATAAAGGTTTTTCCTTAATGACTTGATCAAAAAACCTGGGCATTCTGCTTCTGCAGTGGAATGAATCGTATGGAAAAACCTGGTATTCGTTTTTTTAAGCCGGTATAGCATTAAATATTCCAAGGCATTTAAATGGGAATGAACCACCTCTATTTTCTGCTCAACCAACCAGGAAGTCAGGGCGAGTAATACCCTTAAGCTAAACCCTGGTCCTTTATCAAAGGAAATATAATTTACCTGAGCACTAATTTCATTCCTAAAGGTAGTCTCTGGATCATTGTGGCACAGGGAGATCAGATACACTTCATTTTGTCCATTTCCGGCAAGTTCATTGCATAAATCCACGACAAAACGTTCTGCTCCTCCCCTTCCCAAAACTCCGATGATATGTGCTATTTTCGTCATGATTAACCTATTATTTTTCAGCTACGCCGATCAGGATATAATGCATTTTCTGTGGAATCAATTTTTCGAGGTGTCCATCTATTCTACCCAGGAAATTTCTTTGACCTTCGGTTCTTCCCAGACAACCTAAAAAACCGGCAGTGGTAAAAGAGATACTTTTGAAAGACTGAAAGATGTAATCAATTTCATCCAGTTTAACATAATTCCAATCTGGTGTACCAAACCTCTTTCTGAGCACTTTATGTAGTAGAGAAGCTTCCAGATTTTCCGCGAACAACAACCGGCCACTTGGTTTAAGTGCTTTATGGATCTCGTTCAATGTTTTCAATTTGTTTTCATTGCAGCCTTTCTGACTAATCCCGCCAAGTATGGATTTAAAGGCGACAATATCAAAATAGCTCTCATAAGGAATATTCATGGCATCCATAGCTGCATATTCGATATTGGCATTGCAATCGTATTTTTTGTGGATATTCCTGGCGCTTTCTTTGGGTTCCATTAAATCGGTACAAAGCACCTTATTGTTATGGAGCGACAACCATAAGGACAGACCTCCGTTGGCGGCACCCAATTCCAGACAATGATAATCTTTGTCTTTAATATCCACATTTTCTTCCCAGTAATCCAGGGCCTTAGCCCAATTTACTATATCCCAATCGATAATTTCCTTCAGCTGCTCCGGTATCATATCTCAAACCATTTGGTTCAGGATCATACCGCTCGGCTGTGATGTCAATTGGTTGCTGAACACGTTTAAATTCCTGGATTTTCACGAGGTGGAGAATGCTGAAATACAGGAACAAAGTAGGCCCATCTGCACTCACCAACCACCCATTATGAGAAAACGCGTTAATGGAGACTCCTAAAAAGGAAAAGCACAAACCGATAAGCAAGGCATTTTCCTTTCGCCGGATTTTGAATAGTACGCCAAAGAATATTTTTCCGACCCTATAATAGAGAAACAAGAGCAGCCCTAGTCCAAGAAAGGGCCCCAGATACGTGAAAAACATCAGGTAAGCATTATGTGAGGTTAATCCTGTATTGAATGTCGAATTTCTGTAAGTAACATCCCTCCAGTTTTTCCCATAGAAAATTAGTCCAAAAGGGTAATCTGCATATATTTTTAGATTCTCTTCAGACATCCCTACCCGATTGTAATAGTTTGCCCCTTTTCCTTCATTTTTAGCCAGGATATTATTCTTGGCATCGAAGTTCTCTTTGATGATGAAGGAGTAAGAAATGAAACCAATTAATACGGCTGCACTGATGATAAAAATCGACTTATATCTATAGTAAAAAACAACGAACAAAAAGGCTGAACTTAAAAAGGTAACAAATACGGATCTGTTCATTCCCAGATAAATGAAAATGATACATACGATAAATGCGAGGACTTTAAGGACAATGTTTAGTCGGAATACCTGCGTAATTACAAAGAGAAAGGATACTAAAGCGGCCAGTTGATAACCGTAGTTGAACTGCGTCAGCGCCAGTCCAGCCGGACTTTGCAAAATGGTATCATTCAGCAGGGTTCCCCTCAATTGATCTATTCTGGCAGGCAAGAAATGATTCAGGACCATGATGATTGCGGAGAAAAATAGCAGAGCATAAAAAATCCACATGGATAGTTTGAACCTGAATATGTTATCGCCTACGAAATAATTAAAGTAAAGGATGCAGCAAGTCACCACAATGAGGCTGGCAAAAAAGCCCAGATGATCCGCCATCCCAACATAATCATATAGGAACAATGCGAAAAAAAACAGCATTGCTTCTTTTCCATATAAAAACGGTGATTTTGCTTCTCTAAAAAATAGGACCAATGGTAGGCACAATACCAGTGGTGCAGGAATTCTGAAAATTTGCGTCATGAATATCCCGAATGACAACGTATAGATATACGCGACCATAAATCCTGTAATTAAAAACTTTCTAAGTAACATATCGATTTTGTTAGCTATGAGATGATCGGATCATTATTTTTTTTAGCGTCAGGAAAATGATGGTCAGGTCAACCCAGAGGTCATGTTTGTTGATATATTTTAAGTTCTGGATGATTTTGCTGGGAATGATTTCGTTGATATAAAAACTTTCCGGATCGTCTGATTTGGCCAACAGCTCATTTTCTTCAGAAAAGGCGATTGAGGCCCAATCGGTAATCCCTGGTTTCACAGAAAGTACCTTTTGTTGTTGTGCATCGTAAAGTGCCACATATTTATTAACCTCCGGTCTGGGGCCAACAAAACTCATATCTCCTTTTAACACATTGATCAGTTGAGGCAGTTCATCAATTTTATACTTCCGCAGCCAGTATCCCAGTCTGGTGATCCGTTTATCATGGTCGCCAACGGTGAGCAATCCTGCTTGATCCGAATTGGTATACATGGTTCTGAATTTCAACAGCTCAAAATCAATCATATTTCGTCCAACACGGGTTTGTCTGTAAAAAACACCTCCTTTTGAGTCTACCAAAATTAGTATAGACACGATTAGGAAGGGAATTACCAGGAAGAGCATTCCTAGCAGGGCCAAAGCAATATCAAAACCTCTTTTAATGTACATCTTCTGATCTATTAAACTGTGTCTAACTCAAGATTAACGCTTCCCATTTTGAGGTGATTACCTCCTGTGCGTTTGTTTTACCGATCAATTTCCCACCTAGGGAAAGTCTTTTTTTAAATGCGGCGTCATTTAGAACTTCAGACATTGACGCGGCAAGCATAAAAATATTTTTATCTTCTACCAGCAGGCCATTTCTTCTATTTTCAATAATTTCTCTGGGGCCAAATTCGCAATCCATGGCGATGCTTGGGCATCCCATACTCATCGCTTCAATTAAGGCATTTGGATAACCTTCATTTCTGGAGGGGAGGACAAACATTTCCGCCTGTAGGTAATAGTCTTGCAAATTCTCTTTTGCTCCGATTAACCTCACCTGGTTTGTCAAGCCCAACTCCTTAATTCTTTTGATCAATTGATCCCTTTCATTTCCATCTCCAGCAATAATCAAATCAATTTCCGGTGTCTGAATTTTACTGTAAGCTTCTACTAATTGGTCAAACCCTTTTTCATAAGAAAGCCGGCCAACACCCAGTATAAACTTTTTGTAATGCACCTGTTCCATTCCTGCGGGCTCAAAAACATTCACATAATTTTTGATGAGCTGAAAGTTATTTAGCTTTTGGAATGATTTGTTTTTCTTCAGACAACCTTCCATTGCTTGTGCGGGTACAACGATCGCTTTGGATTTACTGTACACGAAGCAGCACACCGATTTCAACAGAAAATTAAACTTGTTAATGGTATTGTCAGGTGTTGTGCGCTCGGAAACTATGAAAGGAGTTCTGGTTAAGCTACAGGTGATCCCTGTCCACAGGTTAGCCGAGGTCATGAAGGAAATCACACAGCCTGGTTTTTCTTTGATCATCAACTTCAGGAGTTTAAAAAACGTCAGCATGGCATACCAAAGCCGATAAAACAGCTGTTCTTTTTTCTCTCCCTTGGTAAGGTAAAGGATATTTACGTCTTTGTCCACCGCATAAACAGGCTCCTTATAACTGAGGCAAACGATCGTAACCGGGAAACCTTCCTGGCAAAAATAATTTGCCAGGTTGGTTACCACCCGTTCTGCTCCCCCAGATGTTAATGAATTTATTACAAAAAAAAGTTTGCGCTTTGCCATATCCAAAAGATGATAATTAGATGAAAGGTCTTTAGAAATCCTTTAGTAGAGTAATAGATATTTGATGGTACTAAACGCATTATTGAGTTGTAAATGCCTGATATCGTGGCGTAGGTAATTTTTGGAATATACCTTGAGCAGTTTCCACTTGAAGTTGGTAGGATATTTAAAATTTTTAATGATGACATTAAAATCGCTCAACATCCTACCCCGGATGATCTGTGGATCTACCATACTCCAAACCCCGCCAAAATGTTTTCTATAGCAGCTCATGACTTCCGGCATCACATAGATCTTCTTACCGGTCACTGCTGTTGCGTACAATTTCAAGAACTTATCCGGTGCATGACACTTCAGGTACCAGTCCTGATTTCCCATATGGGTCACATCCAGGCTGGTTCTATAGATTAGTGTAGCCGTAAAAGTTTCGTCTTTATTTCCTTGTAGCACATCCTCGTAACCAAATTCCAGGCTTACCGGATTGGGATGCACATACAAGGTTTCCCCTTCCTGATCAATAATTTTCGAATAATGACAGCAGATGATATATTCTGGATTATTTTCCAGGAAATCGATTTGCTTTTGAAGTTTATAGGGGTCTGTCCAGAAATCATCTCCTTCACACATGGCCATGTATTTCCCTTTGGCCCGTTTCACAATCCTATTGAAATTATCCTTTAGACCGACATTGTGCTCAGAGGTAACCATTTTGATAATTTCCGGGTGTTTTTCCTGATACGACTCTACAATTTTCCGGGTCCCATCTGTTGAGCAATCCTCACCAATCAAGACTTCAAATTTGAATTTTGTTTTTTGCATTAGAAAACCTTCAATTGCCTGAGCGATATATTGCTCATGATTATAGGTTAGACAGCTCACACTAACCATAATTTCCTGATCATTTGCTTCCATATTCTATAATAAATTTTTAATAAAAACCTCGAAGAATTCTTTTTTTACTGGTACAACCTTTTTAGGACGAGTTGTTTAAAATCTATGATTGCGGATAGTTTAAAGAGGTAGCTTGCAGTAAAGTAGCCCATGAAATAAAGGAGACCTAAGGCGATAATTCTAAACAAATCATTGAAATTAGCGGCAACCAATAGTTTATCTATGAAGAAGCAAACCACACCTACTAAACCTGAAATGACCAAGGTGGGTATGATGTCTCCTATTTGCCTGACAAATGGGTAGTTGATAAATTTAGTGGTATAAATAGAATTGATGTAGAGGCCAACAAAGGTAAAAACCAATTGAAAATAAAGCAGGCCATAAATTCCAAATGGAAACACACAGAGAATCCCAATTACACAAAGCACTTTTTTGATCATTTCCAATCTTAAAAACAAATGTGTTTGTCCCTTTACTTTTAGAATATTTAAGTTGTAAGCATGTATTGGATAAGGTATGCCTGCTAAACATAAAATCTGAAAATAAGGCACAGCTGGCAACCATTTATCGGTGAGCATCAGTCGAAATAAGGGTTCTGCGATCACACAAAGGGCAATTAAAGTAGGTGCCATCCAAAAAAGCACTTGTAACATTACCTTTCTATAAACGTATACCAGCTGTTCATTATCGTGGGAAATATTCACAAACATCGGAAAAGTGACTTTATTAATGGCTGATGATATGACGCCTATTGGCAGCTGGCTAATCGAATCGGCTCTGGAATAAAAACCCAATTGAGCGGGCATATAAAACTTACCTATGATGATGGTATAAATATTTTGGTACAGCTTATCAATCAGGCTGGACAAGGTCAGTTTGTATCCGTAGTGAAAATGACTTTTAAAGCTCTCTGAATCAAAGAGCAAAATCGGCCGCCAGGAAGAACAATACCAATGTAAAATTGTAGAAATTAAAGAGGTGATTAAGCTCATCCAAACCAAGCTCCAGGCACCATAACCCATTTTCGCTAAGATAATCCCGACCATACCGCCACCGATTACTGATGGAACCTGTATCATGGTCATTGTTTTGAATTTCATCTCTTTAACCAAGAGGGTTTGTTGAATTCCAAAAAAAGCATTTATAATTAGGGAGATTCCGTAAACGCGAACGACATTGGTTAATACTGGCTGCTCATAAAACCTGGCGATAAAAGGGGCGGATAAAAACAGGATTCCATAGATCAGTATACTTCCGATTAGATTAAAATAAAAGACTGTTGAGCAATCCTTTTGTGTCACTTCTGTTGTTCTGATCAAGGAGGAGGTTAATCCCCCATCAAGTAATGAATTTCCTACGGCAATAAAGATGGACAACATTGCGATCAGACCAAATTCTGCCGGAGATAAGATTCTGGCCAGTATAATGGTGATAAAAAAGCCGATAAATTTGGAGCTGAGCTCCTGTCCTACTGACCAAAGTACCCCATAAACTGTTTTCCCTTGTAGATCCATCACCTTTATAATCGGAAATCGACTGATGCATTAGGAAGCAATGATTTGATATCGTAGACTACTGAATTCTTTTTACATAAGCTCCTCAGGTCAATACTTTTAAACTCCTGGTGGGCAACTGCTAATAATATCCCATCGTATTTCCTGGTTTTAGACTCCCCATTTTCACATATAATTCCATATTCATGTTTTGCATGGGCCACATTTGCCCAGGGATCATGAACTGTTACCACCACATTGTACTCTTTTAACCTATTAATGATGTCAATCACCTTGGTGTTCCTCACATCTGGACAATTCTCCTTAAATGTGAAGCCCAATACCAGTACTCTTGCACCAACGATATGGGTATCTTTTTGAATCATCTGTTTAACCAGCTGATCTGCAACATAGGCGCCCATGCCATCATTAACTCTTCTACCTGCCAGGATAATTTCTGGATGGTATCCTGCTTCTTGTGCTTTTTGTGCGAGATAATAAGGATCTACCCCAATGCAATGTCCACCAACAAGACCTGGTCTGAAATTTAAGAAGTTCCATTTTGTACTTGCGGCATCTAATACTTCATTTGTATTGATACCTAAGCGGTTAAAAATCATGGCCAGCTCATTTACAAAAGCGATATTAATATCACGCTGTGCATTCTCGATAATTTTCGCAGCTTCAGCCACTTTAATACAGGATGCTTTATGTGTACCTGCAACGATAATAGACTTGTACAAATCATCTACAATGTCTGCAATCTCTGGTGTAGAGCCAGAAGTTATTTTAAGGATATTAGCTACGGTATGTTTTTTATCTCCGGGATTGATCCTTTCCGGTGAATAGCCTGCAAAAAAATCAACATTAAATTTAAGGCCTGAGGTTCTGGCTAAAACGGGTACGCATTCATCCTCCGTAACACCAGGATAAACAGTTGATTCATAAATCACAATATCACCTGGTTTAAGCACCTTACCAACTGTAATACTGGCGTTGATTAAAGGCATTAAGTTCGGGCGATTATTTTTGTCTACCGGCGTAGGTACGGTCACGATAAAGACGTTACAATTTTTTAAGATTTCGGGATCATTGGTACAATACAAACCTTGGGTGGTTGTACAATCCTTGGTCAGCACTTTATTCAACGTTACGCTATCAATTTCCAGTGTATGATCAAATCCTGAATTGAGTTCGGAGATCCGTTCCTCATTGATATCAAAACCCAACACTTTATATTTCTTAGCAAATTCTACAGCCAGTGGCAGCCCGACATATCCGAGGCCGATAATACCAATTTTAGTACGCGAGTCTAACATATTAATGGTTTTAAGAAATAGATGAATCAGCAGGTGATTTTAGAATGGTTGCTTTCCTTAAAAAGCTTTGGGAATCATCGAAGATGATGATATTTTCTACTATGTATTTTACAGCTTCGCCACTTCAGTTACAATGCTGAATGGAAAACAACTCGGTTTTAGAGCTCACCTTTTAAGGGGTGATTTCATAGATTAAAGCTAGGTAATAATTATGGAGAAAATAACGTGATTGTAAAAGTTGTAGACCAATTGTATAACTTTCACACTTTGGTTTACACTGTTGAAAATTAAGCCTCATTACTGCATCTGCAATTCCCCATATTTACACAATAAACCATTTTCATTGATGGGAATTTTTCAGATTGACTGGAAACGTTCGAAAAGTGATATCCCTTCATATATGTTCAGCTGCTTCATAAATTGAATCATTCCTTAAATTTCTCGCCATAATGATTACAAACTAGTCCGTAAACTAAAAATTTTGAAGAACTGGTATCATTTTTTCATGATGTAGGCAAGTTCATGTTTTTTTTAATCTACAAACTATGATACCTAATAAAGGAGATGTTATTGAACGTGCAGTACGTAAAAACATCGGAATCAGCGAGCTTTCCAGAAAACTTCATGTGAGTAGGACAGCTATATATAACTGGTTTGAAAATGGCCAGGTGAACCTGGAAACCCTCTGTAAAATTGGCCAGGCTATAGATTATGATTTCAGCAAAGAGTTTCCAGAGGAATTCGCTAATGCTCAAAATCAAAAACCTACGGAGCTGGCGGCTAAAGTAGGAAATCAGGATATTGCGCTCGACAATGTGGTTGATTATTGGATGACTAAGTATATTGATTTACTAGAAAAGTATAATGATTTGCTGGTAGACCTTAGTTTTCCCGATTCAAAAGCAAATTTAAATCACATAAATCCAGAATTCTCCAATCATTTCAGTCTACGCTAAACCCTCCAATTTTTTCTGTAAACTATTCCTATTGGGCAAAAAGCCCATTTTCTGCTATTCCAAAGGCAAAGCTAAGTCGTATTTAGCTAAAATGAATAAAAAAGAACAAAATATTCTATCGCAAAACAACAACAATTGTATTTTATTTAATTAAGTTTACATAAAGAACTTTAATACGCTACGCTCTTACTTCAAAGAATATCTTTCTATATGAAAAATATTACTCATTTGCTGAATGATTTAAATGGAATAACTCCGATTTCGGCGAATTTCTGGAATGACATACAGCCCCTACTTGTCGAGAGACAAAGGAAAAATGGTTATTTATTTTTAAAGCCAGGTCATGTTGCTGGTAAAGCCTGGCATTTGGTCTCCGGATTTATTGTTGTGATGAGAACCGGCCATAA
This sequence comes from Pedobacter gandavensis, assembly GCF_014172405.1. GTDB lineage: Bacteria > Bacteroidota > Bacteroidia > Sphingobacteriales > Sphingobacteriaceae > Pedobacter > Pedobacter gandavensis. The sequence goes on from NZ_WNXC01000001.1 coordinate 1,511,665, forward strand.
TGGAGCAGAGAATGTGGCCAGGATTTATTTCCCAAATGATATCGTGACAGACTTAAGGAGTTTCTTCGAAGGGTTCCCTATTGGCTTTAAACACGTAGGTGTAGGCGACATTACCGTGTTGGAGATCAAAAAAGCAGACCTATCGAAGCTAGAAAAGTATCCAGAAACCAGTAAGATCATTCAACACATTGCTTTTATAGACAGTAAAGTGGCGGATGAAAACAATCAAATGCTTCGACTTCCTGAAGAAGAACGTGTGAAGTTCTTTTTGGAAAATTTCCCACTGGCTGGTTTACCTGCTCCCCTATGTGCATCTTTCCTTAATTTAACGCTAGACCTTTATTTAACACTGGTGGAGACCTTATTGTCTTCGAATCAGATCATAGTCAAGCAATCTGCGGATACCCACCTGAACAACCTGGAGAAATCCAGTAATGTTGCTTACAAAATCATTAACTATTTAATTGCCAATTACACTAACCCAGACATTGGGGACGCAAATGAGATTTCGGCTATGTTTAACATGACCAGTGTTACCTTAAACAGGATGTTCATTAAGAATTTTGGACGTACTGTTCCTAAGTTTATTACGAAGCGTCGAATGGAAGATGCGGAAGAAATGCTGAGGAGCGGCTCCTATAATGTGGGAAAAGTGGCTTTGGCAGTTGGCTACAAAAATATCTTTCATTTTAGCAAGGCCTTTAAAAGTTATTACGGTTTTCCACCAAAACAAGGGAAACAACACAAACCCCAATAATCCCAATTATTTATACTTTTTACACAAAAAATTGGCCTTTTTATACAAAAATTGTAAATTTTAGCCATTCTTATTTAGAGCTAACGTGTTTAAATTTGATTCAAAGACAAATATATGCACGCGAATGTTAAATTGATATACAAACCATTATCAGTAATTAACAGCCCTTTCCATCAACGATTGGAGTTTTCTTCAGTCCCTTTAAAACTCGCAGAGGCCACCTATGCAAGTTTAGAAGAAACTAATATTTTGGTACAATCTATTGACCATCATTTGGTTCATATCCATTTGTATGATTACAAAGTAAAATCTTTTTTCATTATAGATTTTGAGGTTACTGAGAATTCCTTTTTTATGATTGTGCTTCAGGACGACAATTCTATATTGTACAATGAGCAGGGCGAAGTTTTATCAGAGATATTCGGTAACTCTTGCCGGCTTGCTTACCTCAAGGCAGGAAAATATAAGCGCAGCTTAATGGGCGGAAGTTACCAGATTCTATTGCTCACCATTAGTCCGGAATGGCTCATCTCCAAATATGGCAAACTTGATCAGTTTCAGGAATTGATTGATAGTTTTAACAAGGGCACCGCATCATTCTTTAGTTTACCCAGTGCTAATATCACCAAACAGATTTTTAACAACCTTTTGAAGCTAAATATCTTATCTAAACGAAGAGACGTCGAAATTGACTTACTTATTTTTTTAAACAACTGTATCAACAAATATCTGCATAAGTTAGGTCAAGGCCAATCTACTGTAAAGAGCCATGTGCAAAAAGCCGGGGAAATTGCAGAATTTGTAAAGACCTATTATGCCAGCAAAATCGTTGGTGATGAAGTTGCACTTGCCGATCATTTTATGATCTCTACCACCATGTTGATCAGGCTGGCCAAGCTTGCTTTTGACAAACCTTTGCACAAACAAGTGATTGAACTGCGGATGCATCATGGCTTGAAAATGCTGTTATCTACGGAAAGCACTATCCAGGAAATTTCTGTTAGCGTGGGCTACGATGACCCGAAATATTTTAGTCGCGCGTTTAAAAAAACGTTTGGAATGCCTCCTAACGATGTTAGGACCTATGTTGTCTAAATTAAAGGAGGTGGATTTTTCCTCTACAACTTTTTTGTTTATTTCATTCATTTTGCAAGAAAAATCCGTTTGAACTGAAGATTACTGACCGTAACTTTATTATTATCAACAGATTATAAAAAACCTCCGAAAAACGAATAACGTCATCTTTTTAATTAGAGTTATGAAAGTATTTGGAAATGAATCAAATAAAACACGATTAGAAACAATCATGTACAAGGAGATAATTCCTAAAGTGGAATTATTAGTCGGCCCATTAACACCTGAATGTATTCGCTACATTATCTCAAGCTGCAGATTAAAACAGGTTAGCAAGGATCAATATATAGAAGAAAGCGGAGCTTATGAAGATGGTCATTTGCATTTCTTGTATAGCGGCATTGCCCATAGTTTCTATTACCATGATGAATCTGACAGAACATTTGTAACGCGTCTCTGGAAAAAGGATGATATCCTATTTGATGTAAACAGTTTTGTGAACTGTGAAGACAGAAAAGAAGATATCCAAATGTTAGAAGATGGCGAGCTCATCTCTATTGGTCATTACCATTTAAAAAACTTGCTCAACAATTCTCCGAAGCTACTTTCGCTGTCCACATATTTACAAATAGAAAGAGAAACCTATAATAAGTTTTATCAGCACCTGCTAAAATCTTCGGTTGAAGAAAGACTCAACCTCTTCCTTAAGCACAATCCAACGATCATCAATAGAATAAACAAGGATTGTATTGCGCAACACCTAAATGTATCCAGATCCAGGTTGAGTACCGCATACGCTCAGTACAAGCTCAATAGAGAGCGTTAACCTGCTAAATATGTTCCAATTGCAACACGCGTTTGTTACATATGTAACAAAAACCGATTAAAACCCTGCTTACATTTGGTATAACAAAACGCTAATAATAAAACCAACATGCACGCTGAGAAAAAAATCTATTTCGTAAAACCTAAAAGGTATACACAGCAGTTCATAGGAGGTTTTAAAAATGATGCTTGTCTCGAAATCATTGATGGGATTCTAAACCCGGATCTCATCTCTGACCAACAGCAGAGTGCTTACTATATCTCGCTTGAACAAACGAATAGCATACCCAGAGATATTTTTATGTGCGATCAGAATTGCGAGGTAGAAGAAACAAAAAATGAAGAGCATAACATCTGCTTTTATGGCGGATCAGAAAGTCGTCATGGTTTATTTATTTCTAAGGTATTCGCAGACAGTGAAGAACAGGCATTAAGAAAAGTAATTGACATTAGAAATGAAACGATTGTAAATGGTGAATGGGACCTGGCATGGGAAAAACATAAACTACACTTATCGCGATTGAATAAAAAAGGAAAACAACACACTTAAACCAAACTCTACACAGTTTTTAATCTGAAAGGGCCGCGGGCTGAAATTCGGGAATAAGCTCCGGTCCTTTTCAAGAAAATTAGACGCTACAAGGACGATTGTAGTTTTTATATACCGCAAGAATATAGAGCATGATGATCATGTTGATCACCAGCTTACCAAATCCTGATCACGCTAAACTCGCGGGTTTTATGGCACAGATGGATTGCTCCTAGTCATCAACTCTATATGACTTGCAAAAAAATATTAGGTACGCTCAAAAAATTATAAAAAAATGGAAACGACACTAAGAAAAACATCAAGATTTCACCTTTCTGAAAAAGCTAAAGAGATTATAGTTGACATTATCACCTATTTGTTTATTCTTTTATTTGTCTATACAGCTTATAGTAAATTCAAAACAATTGATTCATTTAAGATAATCCTAGAGCGATCACCATTAACCGGTCCATATCACGATTTCATCGCCTGGGCAGTTCCGATTGTTGAAACCTTAATTTCAGCTTTACTTATTATTCCTTTTACAAAAAGGATTGGATTATATGCTTCTCTACTTTTGATGGTCTTATTTACTGGCTTTCTAACCTATGGTATTTTATCCGGAAGTCAACTACCCTGTCACTGTGGAGGAGTAATTAGCAGTTTGACCTGGCAACAGCATATTTGGTTTAATATTAGCTTTATTATTCTAGCAATACTAGGTCTTTACTTAAATAAAAAAAGTTTACGCGCGTGAAGCAGGTAAAATGCTATACCCTGTAAAAAGAAATATAGCAACCTTAAACTATAACCAATAATTAATAACATTATGAAAAAGGTATTTTTTGGCCTTGTGGTAGTTGCTACTGCATTAGGTGCAAGCGCATTTACAAGTGCAACTAAAGTAACTGGAATTAATTATCAACTTCAGGCTGACGGCCTTTACCACAAAACAGTTGATAGAACAGATCCAGATTTATGCAACTCTGTCCCAGACTCTAAACCATGTGTTATCTCACTAACAAATGATCAAGGTCTTACTTTCAGCGCTACTCTATTTCCACTTGCAACAAATCCAGCTATTTATAGTTCAATGTCGCAAGGGGTTATCACTCCTTAATCAAGACTGACCATTTTTTAAGTAGAGGGAGGTTAAATTACCCCCCTTTACTTAAAATCACTTACTAAATACAATCATTATGAAAAAATTAATAATTGGATTAACAATTGTCATGATCGCATTAGTAGCAAGTTCTCAAGCTAACATTAAAACAGTTAAATCAAAATGGTCTAACTATTATATTTATGAATTAAAGTTTGATGGCAATTATCACCTCACAAATGAATGGCCGGATGAAGCTTTTTGTTATGTAGATAAACCTTATTATTGCATGATTATTCTCCAATACCGTAATGGAGTTAGCTTTGACCCTATAATACTTCAATATATAAACAACCCTATAATTTATCATTTTAACACAAAGGGTTACATTGTGGACATAGAATAATCTGATCAAGTTAATCCACTAAAAATCAAACACTTTCTAAAGGTTTTTTTCAATTAAACTTATTAAGTCTTTTTCTCCTACTTGATTATTCGGCCAAGGGGGTAAAGTTGAGATTATTAAACCTCTTTTATTTATAAGTAAAAGATTGGGAAAAGCAACATACTTATAGTGAGCCACGATAGGATGAGCTATCCCTAATCCATTTGTATATACATTAATAGATTCTTTTGTACCATACAAGCCACTTTTAACACCTTCTTCAAACCTTTTTCGATCTTTATCAACATTGAGCCCTAAAAAAATCACGTTTTTATTTCCCTTAAAATATTCTTGGATAGGCTTCATATCTTTAGCCAATTTTAAACATCCAGGGCATCCATTAAACCAACTATCTACGACAAGAACCTTTCCCTTAAAATCACTAAGAGTTAACACCTTACCATCTAAAGACTCAAGACTAAAATCAAATGCCTTTACACCCCTCAATTTAGCATTAGCTATTTGTTCCAAAATGTCTCTGGATTTATTATCCCCTACACGAGTAATCGCATCACTGAGAAAATTAAAATTGAGAGGATCATTTGACATTGCATTGAAATGATATAAAATCAACCTATCTCTTAACAACCCTTTAAAGTTATTAAATATAGATCTATAAACGACACCAAACAAAGGCTTACCATCATAATTTAATAATTCTGAATTGTATTTTGTTAAATAATACAAGTATTGAATATACATAGACACGTTATTTATCACTAAAGTATCTATTACCGGCAATGTTGATATTTGTTTTCGAAATTCTGAAGTCACCTCTATTCTTAATGCATTAACATAATCCCTATCACGATGCTTCATTTGACTACAAATTCCTTGCAAAGAAATATATTTCACATAGTTTATTGCATTTGATTTAAGAACATTAGAAATGTTATTATCTAAATACCTCCTAATTTTATCTAGCGAGTCCAAACAATATGACAAACTCTCTATTTTCCATGCTCTCTGAGATGAAATATTCTCAATATCATTTATGGATTCGAATCTCTGTTTATTGTAAAAGTTGTATACCATTAATTGGTAATTAGCTTTTTCAGCTCCCTTCCCAGAGAACCTCATCTCTTTTTGTGATTTGACTTTTAAGTACAAACTATCCCCGGCTTCGACAAGGAAAGGATACAGCCACCCATCGGTTGGAAAACCATTAAACCGAAACCATCCCAAAGAACTAACACCTGTAATTGTTATTGAAAATTTATTACCGATCAACGGCCCCTCAAAAACCCTTGCCTTACCATAAGAAAACCTATCAAAATCATCATAATAACTCACTCTTATAATTCGATTACCTTTCAGTAATACTAAGCATGAGTCAGGTATATATCCTGAGATTTGCATACTATCGTATATTTTGGATTGCCCTTGTCCCTTTGAAGCAAAAGCCAATATTAATGATACTATACAAATAAAAAGTCTTTTTTTCATCTTGAAAATTCTTAATTGAAATAAATGCTTAATTTCATTTTGAAATTCTGTCGCGCTTTTTATTATTGATGACGACAATCAAATCACTATCCTTGCTAATTTCTACATGTAGTTAACTATCTTACATTAGGCTTTATTCCACTATATAGAAGTTCTTCATCTGGAATTGGAAAAACGTATAATGGGGAATTTGGAGCTAATGAATATTCAACACCATCCAAATTTCGCTTTAAAGTAATATTTGCTCCATCCCTATTGTATCTTTTTATATCTGACCAACGTAAATTCCTCCAGACCAACTCTTTTCTTCTTTCTAATAAAACTCTTTTGAGAGTTTCCTCAGCACTCAAAGACCTTATCTCAACATAAGTAGAAGCAATACAACGATTTGACAATAAAAGATTTAGAGCACCTAAAGCATCTTGAGGATCGTTACGACGTGCAGCACATTCAGCTTTTATGAGCAGAACTTCAGCTGTTGTTAAGCCGGTAAATGGATATAAGCCGATGCCATAACCCGTTTTCATAACATAATTATTCAACGTATTTTTAGCAAAAAAACCAGGTAATCGTAGATCGTTTACTTCATATAAACTAATCAGATCTGGCGTTATGCAAATTATCTGGTTAGACCTCCCCCCGCACACAGTCATAGGATAGGCTACTACCTGAATTGAATAGAAAATAATCTCTGAGTAATTGTTTAAAAATGGCTGAACAGCTGAAGTGCTAATATTATTAAAATTAATAAGCGTGCTATATTTCAAGAGACACTCATCAGCTGCCTTTTCCGCTTCAACATAATTGCCCATATATAAATAAATTCTGGCCAATAGTCCATAAACAGCAGATTTAGAAGGGCGATTCCGGTATTTAGATGGAGAATCATCATTTAATAAAAATTTTGCTTCATTAAGATCTGATATCATAAGGTCAAACGTTGATCTCAAAGAAGAACGTTGGCTTACTTTATCAATGCCTGCTGAAGTTCTTAATGGCAATCCAAGATCATTACTCGCGCTTGCCTCGTTATAGACTTGACAGAAATTACGTGCCAAATCAAAATATGAAAAAGCCCTAAAGAACAGTGCAGTGCCTTTAATATTATTCCATTCTTTTTGATTCGACACATTGGCCTCAATTTTCTTTAATTCATCCAATGCACTGTTCGCATAAAAAACGGCTGTATAAGGTTCATTCCAATCGGGCACTCTTTCTCCTTTGTAAATATCTTGTTTCCATAGATATCCATTTTTCTGTGTTTGAGTATTTAGAGCATCATAGACAACCTTGTTAGGAATAAAAAACTCATCTGAAGACACTTGCGGCAGTCCACCAGATCTATTAAGAATACCATTATCTAAAAAGACTTGTAGCTCTTGGAGTGTGTTAGGAGTGACAATGAACGAATTTGGTTTGGCATCTAGAAAATTTTTAGTACAGCTAATAAAAAAGACACTACCAATTAGGATAAAATAAATTCTTAAATACTTCATAATTACAATCTTAAAAATTAGTCGTTAATCCGAATGAAAAAGTTCTTGGAGCAATGTAGTTTGCCCCTCTTGAATAATCTGGATCTATTGGTTGTTTCGTTGCTTTCCAAATAATTCCAATATTATTAATATAGGTGTAGACCTGTATGTTCCTGAGTAATGCAGTTGTTTTTAGCCCACTAAAACTATAACCTAGTCTCAGATCCTGAAATCTTATATGATCTCCTTTTTCAATTAAGACATCCGAGTTTTGAAAGAAACTGGTTTGAGACATATCCAATGGATAAGTTAAAGCTGGTATATATGTTTTTTCTTCGTCACCTTCTTTTTTCCACCTTAAATCATATCCAGAATTAAAATAGCCATATGATGTACCAGAAAACACATCAAGTCTACGAAACCAATAATTGAATTTGTAAATGATATTAACTGACAGGTCAAATCCCTTATAATTAATAGTATTACGAAAAGAGCCGTATAAAGTTGGAGTACCTGCCCCCTTGTAGACCAATTCAGAAGTATTCTTTGAACCGTTAATAGCTGAATAATTCTTACTTACAACACCGTTTAAAAGACCTAGCGGTTGCCCCATTTTATCTAATCCCATAAACTTAAGACCAAATAATGCGGAATATGGATAACCCTCTATTGGGTTGGAAAAATTACCTTGAACAATACTTAAATTATTTGGCATCTTAACTTTGTAAGTTGTAACCAACTCTCTATTATAGCTTAACAAAAAACTAGAAGTCCATTTTAAATGTCTATTGCTAATACTATTTTTCGTCAAGCTTAAATCTATTCCAGAAGTTTTAGTATCTGCAGAATTCCCTTTGAAAACAATCACTCCAGTTTGGGCTGCTATGGGGCTATTCCCAATTAAATCTACTCCCTGCTTAATAAAAAACTCTATTCCTCCAGAAATCAAATTTGCCTTGGATATAAAGTCGACTCCTGCATTGAAATTCTTCACTTTTTCCCAGCGTAAGGCTGGATTAGGTGGATTCACAAACTCACTGATCGGTGACTTAAACTGATTAAAAGATCCCCCCATCCTCGATACTGTTAAATAAGCGGAAGTAGATTTATCTAGGTTTCCATTATAACCGTAAGTCACTCTTACTTTTAGATTTGGTATCAAATTAAAATTATAGAACTCTTCCATACTAATATTCCACATAAAACCTGAAGACCACAATGGAACCCCCTTCTGATTAGTCTTAACACCAAATAAATTAGATTCATCACGACGAGCACTACCAGAAACAACATACTTTTTATCAAAAGTATAGGATCCATTAAAAAACAGAGATCGAAATCTATCAATTGAATAAGATTGGCCCGCGCCTTCAGGAATAAAGCCAGAAAAACCACTAGTATAGAGCGTGAAGTTTTTAAGATAATCTACTGGAATATGTGTCGCGCTAGAACTATTATACCCATAACGAGTACCGGTATTATTACTTAATTGAAAATCCTTTATTTCAAAACCTGCTAATAGATTAAGTTCATTTCTGTCATTGAATTTTAGAGAATAGTTAATTTGGCCTCTACCATAATTTGAGTAATAATTACTATTTGAATTTCTTAGTATTCCTCCAAGTGGTATTGGTAGTGTAGGCACAAGTGTCGTTTGATTTAATTGCGTATACGTATTTATTAAATTGCGTGTATAAAAAGAGCCTTCTTCATATAACTGGCTATTCTCAGAAACACCTTTCTGATACTGATAATTCAAATTGACACTTAACCCATCTACTATTATATATTTCAAACCAGTTGACACCGTATAATCGGTTAATTTATTTATGCTATTTTTTCGGTTCTCATCTAATGGTTTAAAATCCCAGTTTAATAAAGCGCCATGACCGGCTGTATCTGTATATTGCTTTCTTAGGCCCTGCGCATTACCGACAACGGCTAAATGATTTCCATTTTCATCTATCAATTGATCGTACGGAGTATATGGGTTTCCGTATGAACTTATTGCCCCTCTGGTATTGCTATTTGTCAATAAAATTTTCACTGAAAGTTGAAGTTTATCCTTCAATGCTAAATAAGTATTATTGGCGGTGATAGTGAATCGGTCATAACTATTAATTGATTGATTCTGTTTTTCTTTATCATAACCCGATGATACATAATACATGTTGTTTTTACTTCCACCATTTAAACTAAAAGAATATTGTTGATTGATTGCTGGCCTATAAAAATACTTCTGTACGTCATTTCTAGCATCCAACAACTTTAGGGCATCTATCTTAGTTGCCGAATCTATCCCAGAAATTTGACCTTTTCTTTTTTGTAACATTATAGCCACAGCAGGAGAAATTACATTGTATTTATCGTCGATAGTACTATTGTAAAATCCTTTATTAAATAAATACTGTTCAAGATCTATATAGTCAGAAGAACTCATTTGTGGAAGATAATGCAAATCTGGTCTATTTGATATTGTCGTATTTGCATTAACATTAAAGCGCAAAGATTGATTATTCCTCCCCTTTTTAGTTTTTATTACGATAACGCCATTCCCAGCTCTAACTCCCCAAATACTAGATGCAGCAGCATCTTTAAGAATAGTTACGCTCTCAATATCATTAGGATTTATGTTATTTATATCACCATCATATGGAAAGTTATCCAGTACAATTAATGGGCTCGTGTTTGCAAATATAGTACTGCGCCCTCTAATGATAACCTCTGGAGCTGATCCTGCAGGACCACTTCGATTAAAAAGGACTCCACTTGTTATTCCTTCTAATCTATTTAAGATATTTGAGCCGACTCTTCTATTCAATAAAGCACTATCAACAAGTACAAACGAGCCCGTGGCCCTATCCTTAGGTATATTTTGATAACCTGTACTCACAATCTCCACTTCATTGAGCTTATCATTACTTATTGCTAATTTGATAGAATTTGAAGACTCCGAAGCTAAAATTTCCCGTGTTTGATAGCCCAAAAATGAAATTACCAAAACCGCCTTATCGCCTACATTTTTTAACGAAAATTCCCCATTATTATCTGTTAGTATGACTGTCTTTGTATCCTTGACCCTTACAATTGCTCCCACCAGTGGCTTTCCTTCTTCGTCAAGAACGCGGCCACGAACATCAATTGCAGTAATAGCCACACCAGGTATAACACGAAAGGAAGGCTTATCTCTCCTAATTACCACCATTTCACCGTGTACAACATAGGTTAATGGCTTGCCTACGAGGACTGCTTTCATAACCTCGTCAATAGTTGCATTTGTAAAATTAGCTTCAATAGCTTCCGACGTTTTGATCACCTCATCAGACCATAGTACTTTATAGCCCGTTTGCGCTTTAATGGCAATAAACAAATCCCATAAGGTTGTCTTTTTCTTCACATACGTGATCTTCTTCTGGCTAAAACCTGAAGCACTGACCTGCATTAGTGTAGCGATAAGAATAACGGTGGTTAATCGCATTATCCGTAGGAGTTTTAAGACATGCCACTTAGGCCTGTCCGGGTTAAAAGGTACTCTGTTCATGGTGATTTTATCAGGTACGACAAGTCCTAGCGGTTGATAAGACCGTTATTTTTCTTATTGACGAAAAATAGCTAAGTTTGTTTGTCTGGTTTAATTGGTTACTTCCATTATCTCTTATTTCCGGCATTGGACCAGGAAGTGTATCGAGCACTCCTGGTCTCTATATGCCTCTTTCCCGGGGGGGATTAAGTTGAATTTCTTATTGCGTTCTTCATCATTCAATTGATTTAAATTGTTCCATACTGTTACTTATAACATTTATCAGATCCGGTCTTCAGAATAGGTATGATAAATTGAGAGCGTTAATCAAACGTGAGAACCCTAGTGTTTAACTATAATTTTTTTATCGGCCATTTTAAATTTCACATCTCCGGTAAGCTCCAACATACTGAGCACTTTTGAGATCGCCTCGAACTTGGAAATAGATCCCCCAAACAGCTTTTCTTTAGCCTTAGGGTCTTCGTATACCACTTCAACATCATACCATCGGGATACATTTTTCATGATATCTTCGAGAGATTCATTCTTAAATACGAACTCTCCATTTTTCCAGGCAACGGCCAAACTAGGGTCTATTTCCTTTGTTTCTATCCTATTCGCAGAAGTAATCGCCTGCATACCTGGCTTAAGAATTTTATTTTTACCTGCTATAGGGATACCGGCTGCAGATAAAAGATCCACACGAACACTACCCTCCAGGAGCGTAGTTTTAACCAGATGTTCATCTGTATAACTATTGATGTTAAAATGAGTACCGAGAACAGTAACGCTTTCTGACCCGGTACTTACAACAAAAGGATGTTCCTTGTCTTTTGCGACTTCAAAATAAGCCTCGCCTTTCAACTTCACTCGGCGAGTACCACCCTCCTCTTTTATAGGCGGACTATAGGTTAAACTTGAAGCTGAATTTAGCCAGGCAGTGGACCCATCAGGAAGACGCACCTGATAGGTTCCGCCACGTGGTGTTGATATGGTAAAAGATTTGGCTTGTTCGTTATTAATGATGGTACCATCGTTATAAGTCAATTTCGATTCATCAACCACAATTCCAGATTTTGCATCGCTCAGTTGAATCTTCTGACCATTTGCCAAGGTTAGTGTGGCTTTATTACCACCAGGGTTAATGTCGCCTGCATAATTGATTGAATTGGGATCTTCAGTGTAGAGTATAGTGAATAACCCACAAACAACAATTATTGTAGCAGCTATCGTTAATAGATATAGCGGCCATTTTCTGCTTTTAGATTTCCATGGAAGACCTGCAGTTTCTTCTTTATATTTTAGCGCATCATGCGCTTCAATTTCCTGAGGTGTGATCTCAACATTAATCAAGTAATCCTCAACAAGCATTAGTTCTTCCGGTGTACATTCACCAGCTTGATATTTATTTAATAGTTGTTCAGGATTTAAATTGCTCATGTGATTGATTAATTACAACTACCACACGACATAGCGTTAGGTTAGTATTCAAAAAATGTAAATAAATTGTTAACTGGTAGTTTTGGGATAAAAAAAATCGCGTGCTGCTCTATAACATAAGAACAACACGCGATCATCATTTACTATTAACTATAGGAACGGAAAAAGAACAGACAGATTGGTGGTAGGTAGTTTAACTCTTAAAATTTTCAACGAGCGCTGCAGATTGGTTTTCACTGTATTCTCTGGAATCCCTAAATACTCCGAGATCTCTTTACGGTTCATAGATTTCTTTCTGCTGAGCTCAAACACCACCCTTAATTTCTCAGGGAGCGCAGCAATTTCTTTTTCAATCAAAGTGGACAGGTCGTTATGGCGAACTAAATGATCTGTATTGTTTTGTGTATTATTTAAATACTTCCCAAAATTCTCAATATACTTCCTGGATACCTGTTGATGTTTGAAGTGATCCAGTATCTTGTTTTTAACTACCTGTACTAAATAGGCTTCGAGGATTCCCTCTATGATGAGCATAGCCCGCTTCTCCCAAATATTGGCAAATGTATCGTGGACTAAATCTCGCGCCTGCTCTTTATCATCCAGTCGCCTGTAGGCAAATGAGAACAACAAAGTGTGATAGCGGTTTACCATCTCAGTGAAAGCAATCGCATTGCTTTCTTTCAATAAAAGGACAAGTTGACTGTCGGGAAGTTCAGTATAATCAGCTCTTAATGCCATATAATTTAACCTAGAAATATCGATTATCGGGGTTTACAATTATTACGCCCCTTTTGTATTTTACAACTCTTGGTTTTTATTCATTTTATTCATTATAAATGCGTTTTTGATCAAAGTTTTTTCTCAAGGCCTCCTGACAGTCATTTTAAAGGAAAATCGCTGAAAGGAAGAAATCAAATCATCATAAAAAAAGAGCAAACAGCTATAATTAAGAGGATTATGCCTGTTTTTAGCATCTACGTAATCTAAACGAGTTCGGTTTTGTCTAGGGTAAATGTTTTTTTGAATCCTCTAGACACAAAACACAGATAACTAAGACATTAACATCGTTTAATAGGAATAAAACACTGTTTTCAGGCTTTTTCTATGGAGGTTTAAGGCATCTGGACGATAAGTAACAACGGACGAGTTTTTTATACATAATTGACAATTTTTACTGTTTTTTTTACATAGGTTTCAAGTTGTATTTAACAACTTGTTTGAGCTTAAAACAAAGGATTAACGGGCTTAAAAAACAGCATAACAGATCCTAAAAATCGGCGCAAAACCACAACATAGAACCGACTAATTATCAAAACAATTCAAACAAAAACCATTAATCAAAATAGTAGTAGGAATAAAATAATTGTGCAAGGTTTTTTTTAGGAAAAATGGTTTTAAAACTGGTTTTGGCAACAGCGCGAATTCTTTCCAAAAAGGTGCTGGAATTCAACAACACAAACTGGATTTAGGAAGCCATTATTCGGGTGATAAAAAAAGAAAAGCTAGATGTTTTCTCGATAGGTAATATAACCACAATAGTCGGGCTAACAAAAATATTAGATGATTAATAAAGAAAAAAATAAGATATTATTCAACACTCCTTTCTCCTATGGAAAATAAGACCACAACCCATCTCAAATTACAATAGGATTAACTAATTAATATTCGTTAATTAGGTAAACTTAAATTAGTTGAAGAACTTGACTCAGCAATTCAAACTAACTCAATGTAACTACCAATCAATTCATCTTATATGAAGTTATTCCTAACACTCTTCTTTGCACAGGTATTATTTACTTTCAATCTATTTGCTGACACTTTTACTTTAAAAGGCAAAGTAACCGGATCTGAAACTTTCAATTATGCCTATGTTTTTAACAATTCCTACAAACTACTTGACAAGGCCAAAATTGTTGATGGCTCCTACTCATTTAATGGAGAAATTGATTACAAACAGCGATTTGGCCAAATACCATATGCAATCATACTTTTAGAAAAAAATCCGCTTAGCACTGTTGAGCTAGAAAATTTAAATCTCCTGTCAAGGAGGGATCATGATATTTGTAGGGTATTAATGGAGAAAAACATCAACTTACTTTACAATACTGATCAGAAAACATTCTCCCTTTCTGGTGGAGAGTTAAATGAAGTACAAAATCTTTTTGAAAACGCGCTGGCCAATTTCAGAAATAAAAGAGATAGTATTTACCTGGCCATAGATAAAACAGACCTCCCTAAAAAAGAAGATAAAAAGTCATTAGAGACGCAAAGGTTGTACACCCAAACGATGTATGGATTTATTAATATTATTAAAAAACATCCAGATTCAAGAGCAGCCGTGTTTAATTTCCCATCCGTCATCTACAATAATGGAATATCGGGCATGGAAGTTTTAGATGCTTTCAGTCTTTTCTCCCCCTCAATAGTAAATTCAGAATTTGGCCAATATGTTTTTAAAGATGTGAAGGATAAAATTCGCTCAGAAGAACTCATGGCCAAGCCAGCTTATATCGTAGGCATGAAAATGCCTGCCTTTTCACTCAAAAACGAAAGAGACAATTTGTTGAAAGGAGAATTCCAACCTGCAAAATACACCTTAATTGATTTCTGGGCAACCTGGTGCGGCCCTTGTCGTAAAGAGACTCCTAATATCATTAAAGCATTTACAGCCTATCATCGGGAAGGCTTTAATGTGATGACCATCTCCATCGATGATGAGAAAGATAAGTCAAAATGGATCGAAGCACTAAAAACTGATCACATGGATAAATTCACTAATCTTTTTAATGGTGGTGATTTAAGTGGTCTCGGCAGGGAGTTAAAGATAGTAAGCATCCCTACAAATTACCTGGTGGATGGCGACGGCATTATTGTGGCAACAAACTTGCGGGGTGATATGCTCCTAAAGAAACTTCAAGAACTGATACCAATCCATACCTCATCAACTAAAGAAGAACAAATGGCCAAGCCCAACTATATCGACACAAATGAAAAGTAAGTCATTTTAAAATTCATCACCTAAAATAAATTTAGTGCTGGACAAACAACAATTGCTTTTAAGCAACAAATAAGAACATTCGCATTTTTTTTACGTTAATTTGCGTTAACAATTTTAACACTATTTAACACGAACTGTTTTACGTTTTTTTGATCTTTACATCCATGTTTAAAGAAATTCGCAATAAGTATATTCGCTACATTAGCATATTCCTATATTGTATAATTATATTCTTCTGTGCACTGCAGCTCAACTTTTTATGGCTATTTGGGTACTCCCCATCTTATAAAGACATCAAAGCACCTACGCAAAGTGTAGGCTCTGAACTCTATACTTCAGATGGTAAGTTGATCGGCCGCTATTATAAAGAGAACCGTACTCCGGTCAGCTTTAAAGAAATCTCCCCGAGCGTGATTGAGGCCTTAATTGCGACAGAAGATGTTCGTTTTTATAGTCACATGGGTATAGATTTTCGTTCACTATTGTCTAGCGGACTCTCAACTGCTACCGGTGATAAACGTGGTGCCAGTACGATCACACAACAATTAGCCAAAAACTTATATAGAACCAGATACAACAAGTCACAAGGCGTTATTAAACATATTCCTGTAGTACGTACCATCGTATCCAAGTTAAAAGAATGGATGACTGCCGTAAAACTTGAATCCAACTATTCTAAAGATGACATCATCACGATGTACCTCAATACCGTATCCTTTGGTAACAATGCTTTCGGTATCAAGACAGCGGCAAGGGTTTATTTTGATAAAGGCCCGAACGATCTTCAAGTTCCTGAATCTGCATTACTCGTAGGTATGTTAAAAGGAACCTCTGTTTATAACCCAATAAAAAATCATGAAAAGGCACTGGAACGTAGAAATGTGGTGCTGGCTCAAATGAATAAATACAACTACATCACAAAAGATCAATTAAACACTTACAAAAACACGCCGATACAATTAAAAGTTGGTAGTGTAGATGATGGAAGTGACGGTGATTCTTATTTACGTGCTGCAGTAGATAAATACCTGGAGAAATGGGCGGATGATAATGATTATGACCTTTATGAAGATGGTTTAAAGATCTACACCACCATCGACTCAAAACTGCAGAAATATGCTGAGGAAGCTGTTGCTGATCAAATGAAAATCATCCAAAAGAGATTTTACAGCGTCTGGGGAAATGAAGATCCTTGGCAGGATTCTGAAAAGAAAAAAGTAGACTACCCGGATCGCGCCATGCGCAAATTACCGGTATATGCAATGCTAGAAAAGAAATACAGCAATACCCCGGACTCTATCAAAGCGTATTTCAACAAAAAGAAAAAGATGAAAATCTTTACCTGGAAAGGTGATCGTGATACGCTTTTCTCTACCATGGACTCTATCCGCTACTACGGAAAAATCATGAACGCAGGAATGATGACCATGGATCCTTTCAGTGGCAAGATTAAAGTTTGGGTGGGTGGTATTGACCATAAGTTTTTCAAATATGACCACGTCAACCAAAGTAAAAGACAAGCAGGTTCCACCTTTAAGCCTTTTGCTTACTTGGCAGCTCTGGAAGCAGGAATGAGTCCTTGCGATAAGTTCACTGATAAGCCCGTTAAAATCGCTTACCAGGAAAAAGGAAAAACAGAATATTGGGAACCTAAAAATGCAGATTGGAATTATAGCTACAGAGAAATGTCCCTTCGTTGGGCCATGGGTAAATCTGTAAATACCATTACCGCTCAGGTAACTGAAGCCGTAGGTGCTGATAATGTAGTCAAATGGGCAAAAGAATGTGGGATAGAAAGCCCACTGCAAGCAGTGCCTTCAGTAAGTCTGGGTCCAAACGATGTATCCGTTTATGAAATGGTTAGGGCTTACAGTACCTTTTTAAATGAAGGCGTGAGAACAGATCCAATTTTAGTGGAGAAAATCACCGATCAGGATGACAATGTAATTGAAGACTTTAAAGCGAAAACAAAAAGAGTGCTTTCTGAAGAGATTGCATGGCTGATGTTATACATGCTTCGTGGAGGTATGGAAGAACCAGGTGGTACTTCTCAAGCACTTTGGGAATGGGACCTTTGGAAAAAAGGCAACCAGATTGGTGGAAAAACAGGTACTTCTTCTGATTATGTGGATGCCTGGTATATGGGCGTAACAAAAGACCTCGTAACGGGTGTTTGGGTAGGTTGTGATGAACGTACCGCTCACTTTAACAATGGTGCTACAGGAGAAGGCTCCAGAACAGCATTGCCAATCTTTGCTAAGTTCATGGAGAAAGTATACCATGATCCAAGTACAGGTTATACCTACGGCCCTTTCCCGAAAGCGAAAGTTAAAATTACGAGGCAGATTGATTGCCCTAGTCCGAGGGTAAGAGTAGATACTTCAAGCACTGATAGTCTTGCTGTAGATTCAACCAGTACAGATGTTCCAATAGCTGATGACCAACAACCAGTATTAAAGGAAGAGGAAATCGTCAAAACTGAAGAAAAGAAAACTCCAGAACCTATAAAACAACCCGCTGCTGAAGTTCCTTTAACCAGAAAGGAAAAAAGAGAACTGAGAAAAAAAGAGCGTGAAGAAGAAAAGGAAAGAGAACGAATCAAAAAAGAACAAGAGAAGAATAAACCGCTGGGGAAATAACCTCAGCGAACTTTATAGACTTTAAATATTGTCTTATGAAATATGCTGAAACCAGCTTATTTCATAAGACATTTTTGTATAACAGGTTGTCCAGAAATAACGACATAGTGTATCGCTAAGACTAAGACATAGTCTGAAATGGCAGTTTCACCTGATTAACCAAGGGCTTACTGCTGAGGATGTGTTCAAAATCCAAACCGATCGTCAGGTCTATCCAATTTGGATTACAGGCCCTTACCATCCGCTCCTTCTGCATTCTTGTAAAACGACTGATCACTTTAAACCTTCCCAGTGCCTGGGCCTCAGTCTTGAATTCTTCGAAATATACCAACCTCGTGAGCTGCTGCCCACAATCAAAAAACAGATTTGGCATCTGCTTATAAAAATCAAGCGTTTTCATTAGATCAGAGCTTATTCCAACATGTAAACTCTTGCGGTTTCTATCGGTTACGATATATACAAATTTCTTCATGACTGTAGGTTTAAATGATACAAACTAATTAAGTTAGTATAGCGCTTGGTGATTCAAATTAATATTACTAACTTTATTGGTACAATAATACTAACAATATTAGTAAAAACAAATAAATACTAAACTTTTATTTTATGTCAAATATCTCCCCTAACCTAAAATACCTTAGAAAGAAAAAAGGCCTCACACAGCAACAATTCGCTGATGCTATGGGGATTAAGAGATCACTTATCGGCGCATATGAGGAAGACCGCGCAGAACCTAAATATGATTTGCTAAAAAAAATAGCAGAATACTATGAACTAACCATAGATGAATTTATTAACGAAACGATAAACGATAGCTGGAAACCGAAGCTAAAAAGCCAGGGATCTAATCTAAGAATACTCAGTATCTCGGTAGATAAAGACGATAAAGAGAACATAGAAATGGTACCGGTAAAAGCAAGTGCAGGTTACCTGAATGGATTCTCTGACCCAGAATACATCAAAGAATTGCCAAAATTCCAACTGCCACTACCCTTCTTAAAGCAAGGTACTTTCAGAGCTTTTGAGATCTTGGGAGATTCCATGTTACCGATCCAATCCGGAAGTATCATCCTTGCGGAATATCTGGAGAATTGGAACGATATTAAAGTGGGAGAAACCTATATCGTCATCAGCAAAAGTGAAGGGGTAGTCTACAAAAGAGCAGGCAATAAATTTAAAGAGAACAAAGAACTGAAGTTAGTCTCTGACAATAAGCTGTACGATCCGTACACCATTTCTTCGGATGATATCCTGGAAATATGGAAAGCAAAAGCATTTATCTCTTCTGCTTTGCCAGAGCCAACACCAGAACCAAGCATAGAAACCTTAAGCAGCATGATGGCACAAATGCAGAAATCGATTTCTCAGCTCAATAAAAACTAAAATACCGCGCTAAAAACATTAAAAAAACCAAATAAAGAAAGCAGGTTCCTCCTGCTTTCTTTATTTTTGGGCGATGAACAAAACCTGGCAGTTTATATTGCACAAGTTACAGGATAGAAAGGAAAAAGGATCTTTGAGAAAATTATCCAGTACTCCTTATCCTATCGACTTCTGCTCAAACGATTATTTGGGTTTTTCCAGGTCAGCCGAGCTGCAAGAAAATATCGCAGCTACCCTTAGCCAGATCCCACACTCAGCCATCGGCTCTGGTGGCTCAAGATTACTCAGTGGCAATCATGCCTATACAGAAGAAACCGAATCATTTATTGCTGATTTCCACCAGGCAGAAAGCGGATTGATTTTTAATTCTGGTTATGATGCCAACGTTGGACTGATTTCCAGTTTAGCGCAGCGTGGAGATACCATCATCTCCGATGAACTGATACATGCCAGTATGATTGATGGTGCACGCCTCAGTCACGCCAACCGATACACTTTTAAACACAATAACATAGAAGCCCTGGAAGCTAAACTCAAACTGGCTACCGGACATATTTATGTCCTTGTAGAAAGTGTGTATTCTATGGATGGTGACCTCGCCCCCCTTCAGGAAATCAATGCTTGCTGTAAGAAATATGAAGCCAACCTCATCGTAGATGAAGCGCATGCAATCGGTATTTTTGGTGCTTATGGAAGAGGAAGAGTGCAAGAACTTGGTCTGGAAAAGGAGGTTTTCGCACGCGTGGTTACCTTTGGAAAAGCACTCGGTTGTCATGGCGCAATTGTCTTAGGAAATGCCCCATTAAAGGAATACCTGATCAATTACGCACGCTCCTTTATTTATACCACCGCAGCACCACTCCATAGTATCGTAAGTATCAACTGCGCGTATCAGCTCCTTGCCTCAGCAGACCATACGCCATGGATTCAGCAAACCGTCGCGCAATATAGCAATGCGCTAAAATCCGCTGGCTACAGAGGTCTAACGAGCCAAAGTACCATTCAAACGATCCGCTACCAAAGTAATACTTCGGCAAAAAATGCAGCTCATAGCCTGCAGCAAAAAGGATTTGATATCCGTGCGATTGTGAGTCCGACAGTTCCAATAGGAACCGAAAGATTGAGGATTTGCCTGCATACCTATAATACAGAAGAAGAAATTAACGCCCTGATCCAATCGTTGGTCTTATTAAAATAACATGAATAATACGTATTTCATTACCGGAATTGGTACAGGCATCGGAAAAACGATTGTCAGTGCCATCCTTACCCAAAAGCTCCAGGCAGATTACTGGAAACCTATACAATCAGGAGATCTCGAACAAAGCGATAGCTTATCGATCAAAGATCTGATCAGCAATACAAAAACAATCATCCATCCGGAGCAATACCGGTTAACTCAGCCCTTATCGCCGCATTTATCCGCCAGACTCGATGGCATAACCATCCAAGCTTCTGCATTAATCGTACCTCAAACAGACAACCAGCTGATTATTGAAGGTGCAGGCGGATTAATGGTACCCCTCAATGAAAAGGAATTGATTCTAGACCTGATCCCTGTGTTAAAAGCAAAGGTGATCATCGTCTCTCAGAATTACCTGGGCAGCATCAACCATACTTTGCTGACATTAGAGGTATTGAAATCCAGAAATATAAAAGTGGAAGGAATTATTTTTAATGGCGAGGCGAATGCAGAATCTGAAAGCTATATCGCCAACTATACGGGGATCCCTATCCTTGGGAAAATTCCAAAACTGCTGAGTTTAGATCAACAGTCTATTGCGGAAGCCGGACAATTTATCCAGCTGTAAAAATTATAAGCCAATAAAAAAGGGAGCTTTTGGCTCCCTTTTTCTATGATTAAAATGATCGTTAGATCTATTTTACTGCATCAATAACTGCTTTGAAAGCTGCTGGGTGATTCATAGCTAAATCAGCTAAAACTTTACGGTTTAAACCGATGTTTGCAGTCGCTAATTTACCGATCAATTGAGAGTAAGAAATACCATGTTGACGAGCTCCAGCGTTGATACGTTGAATCCATAATCCACGGAATTCTCTTTTCTTAACTTTACGGTCACGGTATGCATATTGCAAACCTTTTTCTACCGTATTTTTAGCGATAGTGAAAACCTTACTTCTTGATCCCCAATAGCCTTTGGCCATATTAAGGACTTTTTTCCTTCTTCTTCTCGAAGCTACTGCGTTTACCGAACGTGGCATAGTGTGTTGTTTTTTGATAAACGGTGTTGCGTATTACAGCAAACTTACTACCGGGTACCTGGTTAAAAATTTAATTATTTACCGATGGCAAGCATACGCTTAACGTTGCCCATATCAGCTGCGGACACCATTGAAGTGTGACCCAAATTACGCTTACGTTTAGTCGACATCTTAGTTAAGATGTGGCTTTTGTAGGCATTCTTCCTTGCAATTTTACCTGTTCCAGTAAGCTTAAAACGCTTTTTAGCACTGGAATTGGTTTTCATTTTTGGCATAACCTGTGTTTATTAATATGTAATTTATTTATTTCTTAGCAACTTTTGGAGCTAGCGTTAAGAACATACGCTTGCCCTCTAACTTAGGTAATAACTCCACTTTACCGATATCTTCAAGCGCTTGTGCAAACTTAAGAAGTAGGATCTCTCCTTGTTCTTTGTAAACAATCGCTCTACCTTTAAAGTGTACGTACGCCCTAACTTTCTCCCCATTTTCCAGGAAACTAACCGCGTGCTTCAACTTAAATTGAAAATCGTGATCATTTGTGTTAGGACCAAAACGGATCTCCTTAATGACAGTCTGTTTTGCGTTTGCTTTAATCTCCTTCTGTTTTTTCTTCTGCTCGTAAACAAACTTACTGTAATCAATGATCCGACATACCGGAGGCACTGCATTTGGAGAAATCTCAACAAGATCCAATTCCAATTCGTCGGCAAGGGCTAAAGCTTTTGCCAAAGGATAGATCCCCGGTTCAACATTATCTCCAGCTAATCTAACCTCCTGAGCCCTGATAAACTGATTAATATTATGTTCTGCTTCTTTTTTCTTAAAAGGAGGACGTGGTCCCCTGTTAAATCCTGGTCTGCCTAATGCCAAATTTATATACTATTTAAATTGTTATTTCTTTGATTAATAATTCACTAAACTCTTGCTGAGTCATTTCACCTAAATCTCCTTCTCCGTGTTTCCTTACTGACACCTTTCCTTCCGCCATTTCCTTCTCTCCGATGATCAACATATAAGGGATTTTTTTCACCTCAGCGTCTCTGATTTTTCTTCCAATCTTCTCGTCCCGGAAGTCAATCAAACCGCGAATATCGGAATTATTTAGTTCATCTGAAACTTTTTTTGCATAATCTTCATACTTTTCAGAGATCGGAAGGATAATAAATTGCTCAGGTGAAAGCCATAATGGGAAATTACCCGCACAATGTTCAATCAATACCGCGATAAAACGCTCTAGAGAGCCAAATGGAGCTCTATGGATCATGACCGGACGGTGCTTCATGTTGTCGCTACCAGTATATTCCAATTCAAAACGCTCAGGTAAGTTATAATCCACCTGGATCGTTCCCAATTGCCATTTTCTGCCCAGCGCATCCTTCACCATAAAGTCCAATTTAGGACCGTAGAAAGCTGCTTCACCATATTCTACTACAGTAGGTAATCCCTTTTCTGCAGCAGCTTCGATAATTGCTGATTCAGCCAAAGCCCAGTTCTCATCAGTACCGATGTATTTCGTTTTGTTCTCTGGATCTCTTAAAGAAATCTGAGCAACGTAGTCATTAAATCCAAGAGATTTAAATACGTACAATACCAGGTCAATTACTTTTTTGAACTCTTCTTTTACCTGATCCGGGCGACAAAACAAATGCGCATCATCCTGAGTAAACCCACGAACTCTGGTTAAGCCATGAAGCTCTCCACTTTGCTCGTAACGGTATACCGTTCCAAACTCTGCAAAACGCAAAGGAAGGTCTTTATAAGAACGCGGTTTTACTTTATAAATCTCACAATGGTGAGGGCAGTTCATCGGCTTAAGGAAAAACTCCTCCCCTTCTTGTGGGGTTTTAATCGGTTGAAAAGCATCTTTACCATACTTCTCATAGTGACCAGAAGTAATGTACAAATTCTTATGGCCAATATGAGGGGTAACCACCTGCTCATAGCCTGATTTTGATTGTGCTTTTGTTAAAAATTGAACCAGACGCTCACGCAAAGCAGCACCTTTCGGTAACCACAATGGCAATCCCATACCCACTTTCTCAGAGAAAGCAAATAATTCCAGCTCCTTACCCAACTTGCGGTGATCCCTTTTCTTCGCCTCTTCAATCATGTGAAGGTACTCAGTCAGCTCACTCGCTTTAGGGAAAGTTACCCCATAAATACGGGTCAATTGTTTTTTTGTTTCATCACCGCGCCAGTAAGCACCTGCAACATTCATCAATTTTACCGCTTTTACAAAACCGGTATTTGGAATGTGTGGCCCACGACAAAGGTCAGTAAACTCACCTTGGTTATAGAATGTGATCTTTCCATCTTCCAGTCCTTCTAACAGGTCTAGTTTGTACTCATCACCTTTTTCTTCAAAATATTTAATCGCATCCGCTTTAGAAACGCTCTCCCTTACAAAAACTTGTTTTTGCTTGGCCAGCTCAATCATTTTGGCTTCAATAGCTTTAAAGTCGTCCGAAGAAAACTCCCTGTCGCCGAAATCTACATCATAGTAGAAACCAGTTTCAATTGCAGGACCAATACCGAATTTTGTACCCGGATATAAAGCCTCCAATGCTTCCGCCATAATGTGCGCAGAAGAATGCCAGAAAGTAGCTTTACCCGCAGCATCATTCCAAGTCAGCAACTTTACAGTTGAATCGCTTTCAATTGGTCTGGAAGAATCCCAAATTTCGCCGTTTACTTCCGCAGCTAATACGTTGCGCGCTAATCCCTCTGAAATAGAGAGTGCGATTTGATGGGCAGTTACGCCCTGTTCATACTGACGGCTAGAACCATCAGGCAGTGTAATGTTAATCATCTACAACTATGATTTAAGTTAATTAATTGGTTTTAACTGATTTACACAACTCTTATTCTACGTGTAATAAAACATTGTATAAATAATAACGGTGTTTATATCCGCCATTGATACAAATATAACAATTCAAGTCTAAAACTCATCATTTTCCAGCCATCCGCTCGCTAAAACATCAGCCAGATGCATGGTTTTTAAAGGAATATTGTTTTTGTCGATGTAACCTTGTAAATGCATCAGGCAGGACAAATCAGTAGAGATCACATATTCCGCACCTTGTTCCAATGCATTGTTCACCTTTTGCTCAGCCATTGCGGAAGAAATCGCATCAAATTTCACAGAAAAGGTACCGCCAAAACCGCAGCACATATCTGTATCTTTCATCTCTACCATTTCCAGTCCATGTACTTTGGACAGCAACTGACGAGGCTCTGCTTTAATTTTACACTCTCTCAATCCGCTACAAGAATCATGGTAAACAGCTTTACCATCTAGTTCCGCACCGAAATAATCTCTTTTCAATACATTCACCAGGAAATCAGAAAGCTCAAAAATATGCTGTTGAATACCCCGACATTTATTATGAAGATTGGTATTGGTAAACAAGTCACTATACCCGTTCTTCACCATCCCAACGCAGGATGCCGATGGAGCAACAATATAATCTATGCCAGAAAAATCATTTAAAAACTTCGTTCCTGTTTCTTTGGCCTGCTCCCAGTATCCGGAGTTATAAGCCGGTTGTCCGCAGCAGGTTTGCGAAGAATTATAAAACACCTCACAACCCGCTTTCTCCAATAGCTTTATCGTATTAAATGCAGTCTCAGGATATAACTGATCAACAAAGCAAGGAACAAACAATTCTATCTTCATGTGTATCTAATTCTTATTAAAATCTATCATGGTTAACCTTTAACCAATTTTGGTTCTGCTTTTTTTAACAGCAGCAAAAATATCAAACCTATCACAAAAAATGAGGCCAATGCCAGCACAGAATTCCTGATGCTTCCCGTTTGTTCCTCAATATAAGCAAAACTAAAAAGACCAATCACTACAGCCAGTTTTTCTGTTACATCGTAAAAACTAAAAAAGGATACCGTATCTGGTGTGTTTTCTGGCAAAAACTTAGAGTAAGTAGACCTTGATAAGGATTGGATACCACCCATAATCAGGCCAACTACTGCTGCTAAGCCGTAAAATTCAAATTCATTGGTAATAAAATAAGCATAAACACAGGATCCTACCCAGATCACGACCACTAAAATCAACACATTCACATTCCCAATTCTTTTCGCCAGTTTTGACATCCACATCGCCCCTAAAATGGCAACAAGCTGCATGATCAAAATTACGGCAATTAATTTAGAAGTCCCCAGATGTAAGGTTTTCTCTCCAAAACCAGCCGCTGCCAACATTACGGTTTGCACGCCCATGGAGTAGAAGAAAAATGCGATCAGGTAGTGCTTTAAAAACTTCATTTGCTTTAGCTGCTTCCACACCTTCATCAGCTCTCCGAACCCGCTATGCACTAAACTCTTGTTGATGGCCGTGTAATTGGGGCTTCCGGCAGGCAATTTACGAAAAGGAATTTGCGCAAAACCAATCCACCAGATTCCAACGAGCAGGAAGGACAGCCTTGCCGGTAGCGACGCATCTGTAATGCCAAAAAGCTCCGGTTTTAAAACGAACACAAAGCAGATGATTTGCAAAAGCACACTCCCCACATAACCATAAGCAAAACCTTGAGCACTCACCCGATCCTGCTGGTCTTTGCTCGCAATTTCCGGAAGGTAGGAATTGTTAAACAATACCCCTCCTATATAGCCCATGGCTGCAATGGCAAAGAGTATGACACCCAACTCCAGACTTTCCAGTCTAAAGAAAAACAAGCCCATACAAGCGAAACCGCCGATATAGGTGAAAATTTTCATGAATATTTTCTTGTTCCCACGATAATCTGCAGTCGCGGAAAGTAAGGGCATCAATATCACCATGACTAAATAAGCAGCCGATAGTGCATAATTTGACAAGGCAGTATTCGTAAAAGTATGCCCGAAAAATTTCACCTGATCACCATGTTCGGCGGTGGTGGTAATAATCGTATAATAAGCGGGGAAAATGGTTGAAGTAATGACTAAGTTGTAAGCAGAATTTGCCCAGTCAAAAAAAGCCCATGACCGGATGACTTTCTTGTCGTTTTTTTGTTCCATGTATCAAATAAGGCCGCTAAAATAGCTAAAAAACAACAATCAGGCTAATTAACTTTTTCTAGTTTTGATACTCCTGATTTTTTCTCAGTTACATTTTTAGGATTCCCTTTATAAAACACCTCACTCACTCCGGAGGTCTTCACTTTTAAGTCGTTCAGTACATTGATATTGGCTTTTCCAGTACCCTCTATATTGATGTCATAAATCCCGGCTACAAAACTAAAAGCATCCAATTTAGCATTTCCACTTGTTTTCACAATATGTGTACCCGTTTGGCCTGTCAAAGTCAGTTTTCCTACACCATCAATTTTTGAACTCAGCTTACTGGCATTTAAATTCAGTGTCACGTCAGAACCACCTTGTAAATCAAGGTCCAAATCCTTCACATAAATTGGACTTTCGCCAATTACACGTACCATCCCACTGGTTTCCAATTCTTTCAGATCGCCAATTCCGGCATAAACCACGATTGAATCAGTACCACAGTATTTTCCGTTTTCCAGTTTAAGCTCCAATTCACTACCACTTACTCTTGACCTGATCAATGGCACCACATTAGAATCCGCTTGAATTTTTACATTGTAGGTGCTATCCTGAGTTAAGATTAACTTAATTGTACCACTCACTTTGATTTTATCATAACTCTTCAGCTCCACCACTTTAGTTACCTGAACTCCGGAATCTTCAATACATTTAGAAGTACATCCTGCTAAAAGTACAGGGATAGCTAATGCGATAAGTTGTAATTTCTTCATAGGGGATTTATTTATTGCAATTTAATTTTTTAAAACTAAGGTATCAACCCAAATCTACAAGTAAAAGTTTTTACCATCTGATTTAATCTTTCCCGCGTCCATCAATTCGCGGAGGCGTTCCATGCGTTCTTCTTCATTACCGGTTTTAAGTCCGGAAATCAGACTTTCGAGCGAATGCATCTTCGTCTGCAGTAAGGTGACCAGTTCAAAATCGATCCGATCGGCACGCACCTCATAATCGTCCGCTCTTTTCTCTGCCAAACAAACATCGCAAACACCGCATTTATCGGCATCTGGCTCATCAAAATACCTGAGCAACTGTATATTCCTACATTTCTTTACTGAAGTATAGCTCAATACCGCATTGATTTGATCCAATTGGATTTTCTTCCGCAGCTCCATGTATTTCACATCAACATCCATATGTACAAAATCTACCCTTGGGCGGATATATTGTAGCTGTGGCTGATCCGATTGTGGGAGATAGGAAAGTAAGCCCTGCTCCTCCAGATTACTGATCATCTTCTTTGCCGTACTGAAAGACAGTCCTACTTTTTTAGCAATCTCATTTTCTTCAATCTTCACATATTGATCAAATGCCCCACCATAAGACCTTAATATGGCCTTAATTAAAGGATCATATCCGGCGTTCTCAATTTGAAAACGATAAACATCTTCATGAGCAGCGGTAAACAATACCCGGGAAGGTAAAAACACATTTTCAGAAAGTGTCAGGTAGCCATCATGCTCTAAGAATTTAAGCGCAGCCATGGTCTTAATCACGCCTACATTAAAACGCTTGCAAAAGTCTGCCAGGTCGAAGTTGAAAGTCAAGCCCTCCCCTGCACCATAGGCAAGCTGGAAATAATTCCCAAGGTAATGGTATACTTTTTTAACATCCTCCACACTTGGAAAATGGTTCGTATATTTTGCTTTCAAATCCAGCTGATCTGATTTATTGGCCAACAAAACGGCATAAGCTTTTTGTCCATCTCTACCCGCACGGCCAGCTTCCTGATAATAAGCTTCCAGACTTTCCGGCAGATCCAGGTGTACCACAAAACGAACATCAGGTTTATCGATTCCCATTCCGAAAGCATTGGTGGCCACCATCACCTGGATTTTATTCTTTTTCCAGTCGTCCTGTTTACGGAACCGCTCTAGCTTCTCAATTCCTGCATGGTAAAAATCCGCAGCGATCTGATTTCTCACTAAAAATGAAGCAATCTCAACCGTTTCTCTCCGGTTACGGACATAAACCAAACCACTCCCTTTTACGTTCTTCACAATGTCGATCAGTTTCTTATACTTATCTTCATTGTCCATCACCACATAACTCAGATTTTTACGCTCAAAGCTCTGGACAAACACCTTCGGCTCCTTGACCTTTAGCTTCTCTACGATATCAGCCCTGACAAATTTAGTCGCAGTTGCGGTAAGCGCAAGGATGGGTACTTTAGGATGAATATCCCTGATTTCGGCAATTTGCTGATAAGGCGGCCTGAAGTCATAACCCCATTGAGAAATACAATGGGCTTCGTCTACCGCAATCAGATTCACATTCATATAAGAAATACGAATTCGAACAATTTCTGACAATAATCTTTCCGGAGACAGATATAAAAACTTAATCTTCCCATAAATACAGTTATCGAGCAGGATATCGATCTCTCTTTTTCCCATTCCTGCATAGATAGCGACTGCTTCAATTCCTTTGGATTTCAGGTTTTCCACCTGATCTTTCATCAGGGCAACTAATGGAGAAATGACAATACAAATCCCCTCCTTTACCAAGGCAGGTATCTGAAAACAAAGGGACTTACCCCCACCTGTAGGTAATAATGCTAAGGTATCATGGCCATTTAAAACGGAACTGATGATGTCTGATTGTAGCGGCCTGAAAGTATCAAACCCCCAGTATTTTTTTAATATCTCGGTTTCGCTCATAAAAAGGTTACTGATCAAAACTATAAAAATGAACTGATATTATTAAATTGCAGGCCTATTTACACCGATCAATTAGAAGAGACCATCCTTCATAATCGCTTAAAAAACACGATAACCTGATGAAAAAATCTTTACTACCACTGGCTTTTGTTTTCATTTTCCATTCCGCCTTTTCCCAGGAAAAAAAGTGGGACATTGAAAAATATCAAGGCCCAACAAAAACCTTCAGCATTGATACCGATGAAGGAACCTGGATGAACCTCGACGTCAGTGCCGATGGTAAAGATATCGTTTTTGACTTATTGGGTGATATTTATAGCATGCCCATTTCTGGTGGTGCAGCGACCCTGCTTAGTGGCGGAGTACCTTGGGATATCCAGCCTCGCTTTAGCCCAAATGGGAAATACATTTCTTATACCAGTGATAAGAATGGCGCAGACAACATCTGGATCATGAACCGTGATGGTTCAGGAAAAAGACAAATCACGAAAGAAACCTTCCGATTGCTGAACAATGCAACCTGGATGCCTAACAGCGAGTATCTTGTGGCACGCAAACACTACACGGGCTCCCGTTCTCTTGGTGCAGGAGAAATGTGGATGTACAGCATTTACGGTGGTGAAGGGGTACAGTTGACTAAAAGAAAAAATGACCAGCAAGATGCCGGAGAGCCAAATATCAGCCCGAATGGCAGATACCTTTACTTTAGTGAAGACATGGCTCCGGGACCAAATTTTGAATATAGTAAAGATCCGAACGGCATGATCTATGCCATCCGTCAACTGGACATGGTGACTGGAAAGTTCACAGATCTTATTGCTCAACAAGGTGGTGCAGCACGTCCACAGGTTTCCCCAGATGGAAAAATGATGGCTTATGTAAAACGTGTCCGTTTAAAATCTGTACTTTATGTACAAAATCTACGGACTGCCGAAGAATGGCCGGTTTATGAGGATCTTTCCCATGACCAGCAGGAAACCTGGGCAATCTTTGGTGTTTATCCGAACTTTGCCTGGACGCCTGACAATAAGAACCTGGTCTTCTATTCCAAAGGAAAGATCAAAAGGCTGGAGCTGTCTACATTGATTAGCAATGACATTCCTTTCCATCTGACCAGTAAACAAACGGTTCAACAAGCCCTCCATTTCCCGCATCAGGTTTTCAGTAATGAATTCGATGTAAAGATGATCAGACAACTGACCACCTCCGCAGATGGAAAAATGGTGATCTTCAATGCAGCAGGATTTCTATATAAAAAAGACCTGCCTGATGGAACGCCTGAACGCGTAACCAATGGGATAGATTTTGAGTTTGAACCTAAAATCAGTAATGATGGTAAATATGTCATCTATACGACCTGGAATGATGAGCTAAAAGGTGCGATCAAAAGAACGGATCTGAAATCTGGAAAAACGGTTACCCTTACGGATGAAAAAGGTTTCTATTATTCTCCATCCTATTCTAATAAAGGAGATAAGATCGTCTTCAGAAAAGGAGTTGGGAATGATGTATTGGGCTATGCTTATGGCAGAGGCACAGGAATCTTTACCATGTCGGCCAATGGCGGACCAAAAACACTGATTTCTGACAAAGGGATCAAGCCACAATTCAATATTGACGATACGAGAATTTATTTCCAGGGCTATGAAGGCGGTAAAAAAGCTTTTAAAAGTGTGGACATCTATGGTGCAAATGAAAGAACCCATTACACCTCTACTTATGTCACGCAGTTTACCCCTAGTCCGGATGGCAAATGGATGGCTTTCACCGAGTTGTTCAATGTCTACATCACCCCAATGATTACCGTAGGTTCTCCATTAGAACTCTCTGCGAGTAATAAGGCAATCCCATTGACAAAAATTACCAAAGATGGCGGAACTTATATCCATTGGAGTAACGACAGTCAGAAGTTATTCTGGACACTGGGCGATAAATACTACAGTAAAGACATCAAGTCTGCTTTCAATTTCAATGATGCAGGTGAGCAGGTTGCAGAAAAACAAGAGGCATCAGGTCTGTCTATCGGACTAAAATTAAAAAGCGACCAGCCTACCGGATTGCTTGCTTTAACTGGCGCCAGAATCATCACGATGAAAGGCGATGAAGTGATTGAAGAAGGAACTATTCTGGTAGAAAACAATAAAATCATTGCGGTTGGAAAGTCGGCAGAGATGACGATTCCTACACAGGCTAAGGTTATCGATGTAACCGGTAAAACAATTATGCCGGGTATCGTAGATGTCCATGCCCACCTGAGAACGAGTCCAGATGGAATCTCGCCACAACAGGATTGGTCGTATATGGCCAATCTCGCTTTCGGTGTGACCTCTTCTCATGATCCTTCCAGCAATACGGAAATGGTTTTTAGTCAGGCAGAAATGTTAAAAGCTGGCCGAATGGTGGGGCCTCGTTTGTACTCAACAGGTTCGATTCTCTATGGTGCCGATGGCGATTTTAAAGTCGTGATCAACAGCCTTGAGGATGCCTTATCTCATTTGAAAAGGTTAAAAGCAGTAGGCGCATTTTCGGTAAAATCTTACAATCAACCTAGAAGAGATCAGCGCCAACAGATCATTGAAGCAGCCAGACAGTTAAAAATGGAAGTGGTTCCTGAAGGTGGTTCTACGTTTTTCACCAATATGAACATGATTGCTGACGGGCATACCGGAATTGAGCACAGTATTCCTGTTGCACCGGTTTACAAAGATGTAACCTCTTTCTGGGGCAATACCGCAGTAGGTTATACTCCTACCCTGATTGTGAGTTATGGCAGTCAGTGGGGTGAAAACTACTGGTACGACAGGACCAATGTTTGGGAAAATGAACGCCTGATGGCCTTCACCCCGCGTGCCATTATTGATGCACGTGCCAGAAGAAGAACAACCTCGGAATACGGCGATTACGGACATATTGAAGTGGCCAAAGCCACCAAACAAATTGCAGATGCAGGCACGAAAGTAAACCTGGGTGCTCATGGTCAAATCCAGGGGCTTGGCGCACATTGGGAACTATGGATGTTGGTACAAGGAGGTATGTCGCCTTTACAGGCCATCCGTAGCGGTACTTTAAATGGTGCCGCTTACCTGGGAATGGATAAAGAAATCGGATCCCTGGAGCCCGGAAAACTAGCTGACCTGGTGATCATGGATGCCAACCCATTGAATGACATTAGAAACTCGGAGAAAATTAAATACGTCATGATTAACGGCCGTATTTTCGATAGTCTTTCGATGAATGAATTCGGGACGAGAGAAAAACTTCGTGGTAAATTCTGGTTTGAAACCGGTAAAGGAATGATTTACACCTTCCCTACTGGTGTGGCTGAAACCTATACATATACCATCCCTAACTGCGATTAGGCTTGATTAATATTTCTAAAAAAAATGCCTTCAACATCTTGCAATGCCCCCAAAAAGTTAGACACTTTATGGGGGCATTTTTATTTCCCAGCTTCTTTTTAACTTTTCCAAAAAAACCTTAACTTTAGGGAAGGACTATAACAGCTATTTTTTATAGGGAACGCATGATAACAATTGACAGAAGAAAAGACCTCTCTTACAAAGAATTCATAGAGAAGTATCAAAAACCCGGTATTCCGGTGATCCTTGAAAATGCAACACAGGCCTGGAAATCCAGTCTGATTTTTACACCTGAATTCTTCAGAGAACGGTTTGGTAACCGAACCACTTGGTTTTCTAATAAAGAATATACCGTATCTGAGTTACTGGATTTAACAGCCAACAGCACAAAAGAGAACCCGGCACCCTACCCTGTTAAGTTCAATATCCTAACTCAGTTACCTGAAATCCGGGAATTTATGGACCCGATGGACATGAACCTGGTCAAGCCCAATTGGCTGAACCATAAGATCCTGAAGAATAAACTAGGAAACGGCATGGACTTACATATCGGTGGTGCAGGGAATTGCTATTCGGTACATAAAGATGCTTACGATGTGCATGCCTGGCTCATCCAGCTGTATGGCGAAAAAGATGTCATCATTTTCCCAAGAGATCAGGAAGAGTTAATGTATCCTGGAAAGGGTGGCTTATTAGAATCCAGATCTCCGATAGACATTGCCAATCCAGATTACGAAAAATACCCAAGATTTAGAGAAGCCACACCTACCACCATTACTTTAAAGGCTGGAGAAGTGCTTTACATCCCGAGTGGCATCTGGCACACCACTCAAGCCCATGGTCAGAACATTTCTACCATCATCGATCAGGTGAACAGCTCTAATTATAAAGCCTGGAGAAGGGACGTTTATGTATATAAGAAATACCACAACAAATACCGCGCAATACTAGATTATGGCGCCGCAACCGCGATCGGTAACGCCTTTAAACTAGGAGAACTGATGGGGATGAAATTTTAACTACAAAGCTGTATGCCAAACCATTGACATACAGCTTTGTTTATTTACATTAGTATCTTAAATCAAATCCTATGGAAGTTCTTCTCGAATTGTTATTTGCATTATTAACCACAAACTGGGCTAAGAGTGGGCGTATTTTCAAAAAGCTTAAATCTTTTTAAATATTCTGCGCAATTACGTAACCATTTGCCCAAGCCCACTGGAAATTATATCCGCCGAGCCATCCGGTAACATCCACACATTCCCCACCGAAATATAAACCCGGAATGCTTTTACATTCCAACGTTTTCGACGACAGCTCCTTTGTGTCAATACCACCTCTCATGACTTCCGCTTTATCATAACCTTTATCTCCTGCTGGCTTCACTTTGAAAAAATGAATTGTCTGTTGAATCGTTTCCAATTCCACTTTAGTCAAGGCCGCAACCTGCTTTTCTAAAGGAAGGAATTTGCCCAGCGCATCGGTAAATTTCTTAGGATAATAACGATTCAGTAAGGTAGAGAGCAATAATTTCCCATTATGTTTGCGCTCTTCTTCGATTAAATCTACCACAGATTGTCTCGGCAGCAGGTCGATATTGATCGACTCTCCTCTTCTCCAATAGGAAGAAATTTGTAAGATTGCAGGGCCACTTAGGCCCCAATGTGTAAACAAAATGTTCTCTTCAAAAGAGATTTGGTCATTGCTCACTTCGCAGAAAACCGAGTTCCCCGACAAAGCCGCATACCAGTCTTCATCTTTTCCCGTAATCGTTAAGGGCACCAATGCAGGAGCCGTTTCTATGATATTTAACCCATGCTTTCTCGCAAACCGCAAGGCGAAATCTGTAGCACCCATTTTTGGAATTGGCAAGCCACCAGTTGCAATCACCAATTTCGGCGCCTTCAACGTTCTCGACTTACTCCCTTTATC
The DNA here is from genome assembly GCF_014172405.1 of Pedobacter gandavensis. GTDB lineage: Bacteria > Bacteroidota > Bacteroidia > Sphingobacteriales > Sphingobacteriaceae > Pedobacter > Pedobacter gandavensis. Next base: position 1,546,533 of record NZ_WNXC01000001.1, read on the forward strand.
AAAGCTGACCGAAAAACCATCCGCCGTTTGTTCAATATCAGTTACTGCTGCATCACATATAATCTGCTGACCAAAATCATGGCAGAGTTCTGTAAATACGCCCACAATGTCCTTCGCATTCTTGCCATCAGGAAAAAGTTGCCCTAAAGTTTTTTCTTTTCCTTGAATCCCGTACGTTTCAAAAAAGCTAATCGTATCCTCCACTGTCCACTGCGTAAAAGCAGATTTTAAGAAATGTTTGTTGTTGGAAATAAATTGTTCATCACTGGCAAACAGGTTGGTATAGTTACACCTACCCCCTCCGGAAATCAAAATCTTAGCACCCGGTTTATCGCTTTTTTCCAACAATATCACCCGCTTTCCCAAATAGCCCGCTTGTACTGCACACATTAAACCACATGCACCAGCACCAATAATTATAGCATCTGCCTCCATCAATCCGTTTATATTGTTATTTTTGTGCAAAATAAGCATAACTTTTTCATATCGATATGGCAAAACAAATAAGTGATTTAAAATTAGGCATATTAGGTGGCGGTCAATTGGGCAGGATGTTGATACAGGAAGCCATCAATTATAATTTAACCACTTTAATTTTAGATCCGGATACTGACGCTCCATGTAAACACCTGGCAAACTACTTTGAATGTGGTTCTATCACAGATTTCGACACCGTTTATAATTTCGGCAAGAAAGCAGACATCATTACTATTGAAATAGAAAAGGTAAATATTGAAGCACTGGAACAACTGGAAAAAGAAGGAAAACTAGTATACCCACAATCCAGGGTGATCCGACTAATTCAAGACAAAGGTGTTCAAAAACAATTCTTTAAAGAAAACAATATCCCTACTGCGCCTTTCCAATTGGTGAATACCAAAGAAGACATGCGCAATAGCTACATTCCATTCCCTTACATACTTAAACAGCGTAAAGATGGTTATGACGGTAAAGGGGTCATGAAAATAAACAACATAGAGGACATTGATAATGCATTTGATGCCCCATGTTTAATTGAGGAACTCGTAGATTTTGAAAAAGAAATCGCAGTCATCGTTTCCAGAAACCCTAATGGTGAGATGAAGACCTTCCCAATGGTGGAAATGGAATTCAATGCGGAAGCAAATCTGGTAGAGTTTTTAATCTCTCCTTCTACTTACCCGGAATCCATTCAGGAAAGAGCAGAAGTGATTGCAAAAAACATTGCAACCTCTTTAAATATTACGGGTCTGCTGGCCGTAGAGATGTTTGTCACCAAAACAGGAGAAATTCTCGTGAATGAATTGGCACCACGCCCACACAATAGCGGACACCAAACCATTGAAGGAAACTACGTATCTCAATTTAACCAACATTTACGTGCAATTTTCAACCTTCCTTTAGGAGATACCCGTGCAACAAACAATGCGGTGATGATCAACCTTCTGGGAGAGAAAAACCATACCGGTGTAGCCAAATACAAAGGCTTAGAAAAAGTAATGGCCATCGATGGCGTTTACGTACACCTTTACGGTAAAAAATATACCAAGCCTTTCCGCAAAATGGGACACATTACGATTGTAGATCAAAACCGCGAGAAAGCAATTGAAAAAGCCAATTACATCAAAGAAACATTAAAAGTTATTTCCTAATGAGCATACAAGTAGGCATTATTATGGGCAGCAAGTCTGACCTCCATATCATGAAAGACGCAGCCGATATCATGAAAGAGTTCGGTATACAATTTGAAATGACCGTCGTGTCAGCTCACCGTACTCCGGAAAAAATGTATGAATACGCGAAAACTGCAGCATCAAGAGGATTAAAAGTGATCATCGCCGGTGCAGGTGGTGCAGCACATTTACCTGGAATGGTGGCTTCCATCACTACCCTACCGGTAATCGGTGTACCCGTAAAATCATCTAACTCTATTGATGGATGGGATTCTATCCTGTCTATCCTTCAAATGCCAAATGGTATCCCTGTAGCCACAGTAGCGTTAAATGCAGCAAAGAATGCCGGTTTATTAGCCGTGCAAATCTTAGGTACCGCAAGTCCGGAAATTGCTGTAAAAATGCAACAGTATAAAGATGATTTAAAGAAAAAGATTGAAGAAAGCGCAATCGATCTTGAAAATTACTAATCTTAATCGCGGTAATATCAGGGTGTTTTCAGCGCTGATATTACCGTTTATGATCATCCCTGATTAATTCAGATTGGGATTCTGAGGGAAATTACTGACATGGGCGTATTTAGGTCCAAGGTTAATGATCACTTCCTTCCATAATTCCTCTTCATTGTGAGAAAATACCACATCAGCATCATACTGATCGGACACAATCCAGGTATTCTCCTTCATTTCGTCCTGTAACTGCTCGCCGGACCATCCCGAATAACCGATAAAAAACTTAATATCTTCTGGTTTAATGTGTTGGTTATTCACCAATATCTTTAGCGCTTCAAAATTACCACCCCAATACACACCTTTAGCAACTTCCTCAGCGTCAGTTAGCAAATCGGAACAACGGTGGATAAAATGGATGGTATCTACCGCAACTGGCCCACCGATATATACCGGAAAATTTCCTCCCGTAAAATCAGGCACCAGGTCACTCAGTAACAAGGTACTTTTATGGTTTAAAATAAACCCAACCGTTCCCTCTTCCTGATGTTCAGTTACCAAAACTACTGAACGCTTGAAGTTAGGGTCCATTAAAAATGGCTCCGAGATTAATAATTTACCTGCTGATGGCGCTAAAGGACTTAACATTTCGGAAATTTAGCGATAATATTAAATAAACTAAAACCTATTTTTGCATATGGAGCTAAATAAACAAAATCTACACGACTTAAGACAGGAATATCGCTCAGCACAACTGAACGAAACTGATGTGGAAAGCAATCCCATCCTGCAATTCAAAAAATGGTTTACCGAAGCGGTAGACTCGAAATTATTTGAACCAAACGTCATGACTCTGGCAACAGCAAGTGCCAAGGGCATACCTTCTGCACGTATACTCCTGCTAAAGGGCTTCGATGAAGATGGTTTTGTATTCTATACGAATTACAATAGTGATAAAGGAAAAAACCTCGCAGAAAACCCACATGCTTCCATGGTATTCTTCTGGCCGGAACTGGAAAGACAAATACGCATAGATGGCACAGTGACCAAAATTGCTCCGGAAGATTCTACTGCTTATTTTCATTCGCGCCCGATAGGTAGCCAAATTGGTGCAAGCGCTTCAGCACAAAGTAGTGTCATCCCAAACCGGGAAATATTAGAAGAAAAGGTAAAACAACTGACTGCAGAATTTGAAGGCAAAGAAATCCCTCGTCCGCTACATTGGGGAGGATATTTACTGAGTCCTACTCATATTGAGTTCTGGCAAGGCCGCCCTAGTCGCCTGCACGACCGTTTAAATTATCACTTAGTGGAAGGTTCATGGATTATCAATAGATTAGCGCCATAACTTATTACCTTAAAGAAACATAAATGAAGAACATCGCAGTGATTGGCTCAGGAACTATGGGCAATGGAATCGCGCATACTTTTGCGCAGTTTGGTTATCAGGTAAACTTAATTGATGTCAATAATGAGGCTTTGGATCGCGCCATCGCAACCATTGCTAAAAATCTGGACCGTCAGCTGAGCAAGGGTACCATTACGGAAACCGAAAAAACAAACACGCTTAAAAACATCATTAACTTCACTGATATGAAGGCTGGCGTTGCCGATGCTGACTTGATTGTTGAAGCTGCAACGGAAAACCTGGACCTTAAACTGAAAATCTTTAAAGACCTGGATAGCTTTGCGAAGCCTGCTGCCATCCTGGCCAGCAACACTTCTTCCATCTCTATCACCAAAATAGCTTCAGTCACCAACCGCGGCGATAAAGTGATTGGCATGCATTTCATGAATCCCGTTCCTGTGATGAAACTCGTAGAAGTAATCAGAGGCTATGCAACCAGCAATGAAACCACTGCAATCGTCATGGAGCTTTCTACAAAATTGGCTAAGACCCCGGTAGAAGTAAACGACTACCCGGGCTTTGTAGCCAACAGGATTTTAATGCCCATGATCAATGAAGCGATATACACCCTGTACGAAAACGTAGCAGGAGTATCCGAAATTGACACGGTGATGAAACTGGGAATGGCACATCCAATGGGACCACTTCAACTGGCTGATTTTATTGGCCTTGACGTTTGCCTGGCGATCTTAAACGTGCTGCATGATGGTTTTGGAAATCCTAAATATGCACCATGCCCATTACTGGTCAATATGGTGACTGCCGGAAACAAAGGTGTAAAATCCGGAGAAGGCTTTTACAACTATGCAAATGGCATAAAAGACGCTGTTGTGGCTAATAAATTTAGTAAATAATATCAATTTTAAGCCTTTTATACTAACTTTACACCCATGAATGAAAATCTGGACCCGAACGCTGAAAGTTTAACCCCTATCGAACGTGATATTGAAAAAGTATTACGTCCGCAGGCATTTGAAGACTTTACAGGTCAGGAAAAGATCATGGAGAACTTAAAGATCTTTGTAGAGGCTGCAAAGTTACGCGGAGAACCTTTAGACCATGTTTTATTACATGGTCCTCCGGGACTTGGTAAAACTACCCTCTCCTATATCATTGCCAATGAAATGGGTGTAGGAATTAAAGTAACCTCAGGTCCGGTTCTGGATAAACCAGGCGACCTGGCCGGATTGTTAACCGGCCTGGATGAAGGTGATATCTTGTTTATCGATGAGATCCACAGGCTAAGCCCATTGGTAGAAGAATATTTGTATTCTGCAATGGAGGATTTCAAGATCGACATCATGCTGGAAAGTGGCCCAAATGCCCGTTCCGTACAAATCAGTCTGAATCCTTTCACCTTAGTTGGAGCCACTACCCGCTCCGGATTACTAACCGCACCATTAAGGGCCAGGTTTGGGATCAATTCCCGTCTGGCTTATTATGATGCGAAACTACTGACCACCATCGTACTCCGCTCCTCTGATATCCTAAAAACACCAATCACCGAAGAAGGTGCTTATGAGATTGCACGCCGCAGCAGGGGAACACCTCGTATTGCCAATGCCCTACTCAGACGTACCCGGGATTTCGCACAGATCAAAGGTAATGGGAAGATTGATACCGCCATTTCCAGATATGCATTGAAAGCTTTAAATGTAGATGAACACGGTCTGGATGAAATGGACAACAGAATCCTGGTCACCATTATCGACAAGTTTAAAGGTGGCCCTGTAGGCTTAAAAACCATTGCTACCGCCGTAGGAGAAGATGAAGGAACCATCGAAGAGGTTTATGAACCCTTTTTAATTCAAGAAGGATTTCTGATGCGTACTTCCCGTGGAAGAGAGGTAACTGAAGCCGCTTACAAACACCTGCAAAAGAACTTCCCAGGACATACAGGCAAACTATTTTAAGTATTTACCTGCTTTAGGCATCATTTCTGTGTTGATCACCTAAACCTAGGTATATGAACATAGAATTAAGAAAACTCACTTTAGCAGACTATAATGATTTAAAGGAATCCATGAGCCAGGCCTATGATACACTTGGCGGACAAATATGGAGTAAAAGTAGCATCGAAAGATTGCTGAAGTTATTCCCTGAAGGTCAGCTCTGTATCTCTGTAGATGGTAAAGTGGTGGCTTGTTCCTTATCCATCATCGTAGATTACGATGAATATGGTGATAAACATACTTACAAGAACATTACCGGAGATTACTCTTTCTCTACGCATGATAGAGAAGGTGATGTACTCTATGGCATAGAAATCTTTGTACACCCGGAATACCGTGGACTAAGATTAGGACGCAGGTTATATGAAGCCAGGAAAGAACTTTGCGAAACTTTAAACCTTAAAAGTATTGTTGCCGGAGGTAGAATCCCCAATTACCACCAATACGCAGATACCCTCAGCCCCAGACAATATATCGATAAGGTAAAAGCGAAGGAGATCTTCGACCCTACCCTGACCTTCCAGTTATCCAATGATTTTCACGTTAGAAAAGTATTGAAGAACTACCTTCCCGGAGATCATGAATCTAAAGACTATGCCACCTTATTAGAATGGAATAACATTTATTATAGAGGTGTTGATGCTTCAGCACGCTCCGCGAAAACCATCAGAATTGGCTTGGTACAATGGCAAATGCGCCTTTTCCCCGATATTGAAGGATTCTATGAACAGGTAAAGTTTTTCGTAGATGCAGTTAGTGGATACCAGTCGGACTTTATCATGTTCCCTGAATTCTTTAATACGCCACTATTACAACCTTACAATGATCTTCCAGAGATGGAGGCCATGCGAAAATTAGCAGAGTTTACGGATGAAATTGTAGCCAAAATGCAAGAGTATGCCGTATCATATAATGTAAATATTGTATCCGGAAGCATGCCGGTAGTAGACGACAATAAGCTGTACAATGTAACCTACTTATGTCACCGAAGTGGTAAAACAGATGAATTCAGAAAAATCCACATCACGCCAAATGAACAGAAATATTATGGTATGGTGGGCGGAGATAAAATCCAGGTTTTTGATACCGATTGTGGTAAAGTAGGGATCCTGATTTGTTACGATGTGGAGTTCCCTGAACTGAGCAGAATTTATGCCGATCAAGGAATGCAGATTCTATTCGTTCCTTTCCTTACTGATACTCAAAATGGGTATACCAGGGTGAGAAGATGTGCACAGGCAAGAGCGATAGAAAACGAATGTTATGTGGCAATCGCCGGTTGCGTAGGTAATCTGCCGAAAGTAAACAATATGGATATCCAGTTTGCACAATCCGCTGTCTTTACGCCTTCAGATTTCGCCTTCCCAACCAATGCGGTAAAAGCAGAAACTACCCCAAACACAGAAATGATGTTGGTAGTGGATGTAGACCTCCACCTGTTAGATGAAATCCACCATTTTGGAACCGTAAGAATCCTGAAAGATCGTCGTAAAGATCTTTATGAAGTACGTCTACTTAAATAATCACTTATTTAGTACCAAAGCTTTGACGGCTTTGGTACTATTTAAAAAACAACCAATAAATCAACAGGGCGAGGATCAGTATCGGAATAATCCATTTTAACGCTACTGCAGCGCCATTTTTATCATATTCATTTACCGCCTGAGGTGATGGCCCCGGATCCTCCTGGTGCTTCGCATAATCCGTTTCTATCGGTTTATGGGGTTTTAATGGTTCTTGATTCCCTTCTTCATGCTTAGTTTCCATGATTTCTACATTTGGTGTACTTTAATAACAGTACATCTTTTAAAAGGTTTTATCGCTAAACCTTATCTTTGTACCAGATGTTGAACAATCCAGCAAGATATAGTGCGCTAATTAAAGCGGAAGCCCTCCGCTTGGGCTTCATGCAATGCGGGATTGCCAAAGCCGGTTTTCTGGAAGAAGAAGCACCAAGATTAGAAAAGTGGCTGCAAAACCAGCACCATGGAGAAATGAATTATATGGAAAATCATTTCGACAAAAGACTGGATCCAAGGTTATTGGTTGATGATGCAAAATCGGTCATCTCCCTTACGCTCAACTATTACCCCGAAAGCCAACAACAAGACCCTGAGGCGCCAAAAATCTCCAAGTATGCCTATGGCATGGATTACCATTTAGTAATCAAAGACAAGCTTTTTCAATTGCTGAACTTCATCAATGAAGAAATCGGCGAGGTATCAGGCCGGGCTTTTGTAGATTCAGCACCGGTTTTAGATCGCGCCTGGGCGAAAAAAGCTGGAATTGGCTGGATCGGGAAAAACAGTAACCTGATCAATAAAAAAAGTGGCTCCTTCTTTTTTCTGGCAGAGCTGATTATAGACCTCGACTTGGAATATGACCAGCCCTTTGTAACCGACCATTGCGGTACTTGTACCAAATGTATAGATGCCTGTCCGACCGATGCCATCCTGAACCCTTTTATTATTGATGCTAAAAAATGTATCTCTTACCTGACGATAGAACTCCGGGAGGAAATCCCGAAATCATTTAATGATAAAATGGAAAACTGGATGTTTGGCTGTGACATTTGTCAGGATGTATGCCCCTGGAACAGGTTTTCCGTTCCAAATACAGAACCACAATTCCAACCCAACCCACAGCTTTTGAACATGAAAAAGGAAGATTGGATGGACATTACAGAAGACGTATTCAAGACAATTTTTAAGAATTCCGCTGTAAAACGCACTAAATATAAAGGGCTCAGCAGAAATATTGACTTTATAAAAACAACCAGATAACTATGCTTAAAAAAGGTGAACACATTGAAGGTACTCCAGCAGAACTTCAATTACTACTAGACCAAAACCCAACTGCGAACACTTTCTTTGAAAGCCTGGCGAAATCCTACAAACAAGGTTACTGCGACTGGGTAGGCTCTGCAAAACAGGAAGCAACAAGGACTACCAGAGCAGAAAAAGCATTAACCATGTTGCTGAACAACCAAAAAACATTAAAAACCTAATCAAACAGATCGGTTTTAACGTAAAAAGGCACCATTAAGAAATGGTGCCTTTTTACGTTAATCTATTTAAGATTTGTTAATTATCGACTGTGTTTTTTCCAACATTGTCGCTTTTATCCTTATCAGGTACATGCGCACTGCCCATGACCACTTTTACAAATTTCTTGTTCGTAACCACATTGACAATCACCTTATTATCGCCACTTTCCCATACACCTATACTTTTATGCACATCAGCAGTAGAGCCATCTTCATACGTGATCTTTAAGTCTATCGGTAAAGGTTTATTACTTTTATTGCGTACCACAAATGCGTAACCATCAGCTGTTTTATTTACACCATCAATCGACATATCGGTTACTCCTTCTTCAAAGAACCAACGTTTCCAGAACCAGTTCAGGTTTTTCCCAGAACCTTCGTTCATACTGTTGAAGAAATCATAAGGCGTTGGATGTTTACCATTCCATAATTTGATATAATGGTGCAAAGCTTTCAAAAACACTTCATCACCCAGGTAATCTTTCACAAACAAATAACCTAATCCTGGTTTTGGATAGGAATTTGTAAAAGTTCCAGCACCTTTAAGTTCCGTACTTAAAGTCACGATTGGGGTATCATCTTTTGTACCTGAAGAGTTTCCCGTTGCTGCAATCCCATATTCATCCACCATGGTGGTATCGATCATCGGAGCAATCAGCCATTCCCCGATCGTTGCCCAACCTTCATCCATCCAGGCGTATTTGGTTTCATTGATGCCCATATAGAAAGGGAACATCGTATGAAAAATTTCATGAATCGTCAGCGTGATTGCATCCTGTCTTTTTTCTACCGGATTGTCGTTTACCATCATCGGATATTCCATCTGGTCAAGGCCATCAAAGATCGTCTCATGCGCATATGGATATGGCCATTTAGGAAAAGAATAGCTCATCGCATGTACCGTCTGGCGGGCGAAATCAATCACCTCATAATAATCCTTATGAATTGGATTAAAAGCAGCATCTACACGAGTTCTTCTTCCTGTCTTAGGATCTACCACCAAGCTGGTTGATTTCCACAGGTAATGGTCGCTCAGTGCAAAAACAAAATCCGTCACATTTTTCGCATCAAACTTCCAGGTATTAAAGGCCTGATCTGCAGTAACAGCTTTATTTGCCAAATCCTGATCATTGATCACGTCAATCACTTCATCCACCTTTTCTGCCTTCGCTAAGCGCGCAGCAATGTCTTTACGAAGTACTTGCTTCGCGTTCATTAAATCTCCTGTAGCCCATACCACAAAATTCTTTGGGACGGTGATTTCTCCTTTGAAATTGCAGAAGTCATTGTAAAACTCTACATCGCCCGTATAAGGGAATTTATTCCAGCCGTCAATATCATCATAAACCGCAATACGAGGGAAGAAATAGGCTACAAAATGGGAGCCTTCATCTACTTGTCCGGTACGCATATGAGAACCTTTGTTCAGGTCGTATTGGTAATCGATTTTTAATTTGATCTGTTTTCCGGGAGCTAGTGGCGCAATGGTAGCCTTCATATTCGTACCTTCAATGGTAATGGCGGTCTGAGCAATCTCGCGGCCATCAGCCACTATAGCAGCGATATTTACCCCTTCATGCAAGTCGCGGTCATTGAATTTAGTATTGCGCTCCACCCCTTTTTTATACAGGTTTGGATATAATTTAAACCACAATTGCTTCAGTGTATCCGGACTGTTGTTATAATAAACCACTTCCACGACCCCTTTCAAGGCTCTGGTTTCCGGATTAAAATTCACCTTTAAATCATAATTGGCTGTATTCTGCCAGTATTTCGGACCTGGTTTACCAGAAACAGAACGGGTACCTTTAGCATAAGCTGCCTGAATTTCCGGAAGAACCGGAAGACTTTGCTGGGCAGATACCATACTGGATAGCCCAATAGAAAAGATAAGAAATGAGATTCTTTTAATCAGCATATAGATGTTGTTTTTAAACAAAAAAGAGGTTGCCTAAAGTTAATTAACTTTGCGGCAGCCTCTTTGTATTTTTATTGATATTCTTTATTTACCGAACTTCATTTTTAGTTGCTCCAACATATCATTGGTCACCTCAACAGCCGGTTTTGTCTTTTTCTCTTGAGGAACTGCAGGCTTAACTACATTACTCGCGCCAGAACCTACTATTGGTTTTGGTTTACTCGCAATGGTCTGCTGTTGTTTTTCTTGTTTCAACTGCTCCTTTTTCTTGTTCCATCTTGCCCAAATCTCTTCCAGTTTTTTCTTGGTATATAACGGGAAGTCTCCTTGTCTCATCCAGGCATAATAACTTGGCTCAGTATCAAATACCTGCTCTACAGTTTTACCTTTATGCTTACCGAAATTAAAGATCTCCTGCCCCTGCTCATTAAATACCATTCTGCCAGCAAAATCTACTGGTTTGTTCATATTTGTGAAAGTATGCAAGGCCTCAACATCATTCTTTACCGGCTTAGAAATATTCCCTTGTTTATCTTCAAACTCGGTATCCTTATAACGCTCAATTTGCGCCAGTAACACGTGGTAAGTAGCGGTAATATCTGCTTCAGCAGAATGCGCATTAACAATATCTTTATCGCAATAAAACTTATATGCAGCACGTAAAGTGCGTTGTTCCATTTGGTGAAAAACATTCTGAACGTCTACAAATTTCCTGTCAGACATATCAAAATCTACTCCTGCTCTTAAAAACTCTTCCAGCAATACCGGAATGTCAAATCTGTTGGAATTGTAACCTGCAAGGTCAGCGTCTCCAATAAAATCAGCCAGTTCTGCAGCCACCTCTTTAAAGGTTGGTTCATTAGCGATATCTTTATCATAAATCCCATGAATCAGGGATGATGCTAAAGGAATCGGCATCTCTGGATTAATGCGCATCGTTTTGATTTGCTCCGTACCATCGGGCATCGCTTTTAAAATGGCAATTTCAACAATGCGATCTGCACCTACATTAACACCTGTAGTTTCCAGATCAAAAAAAGCAAGAGGGCGGTTTAAATTTAATTTCATTCGTATATATTGCTATTTTTAAAGGTTTGAATCCTAAAGAATCCATGATTAACACTTTGGTAGCTCTTCAAAAGTCGTAAAAATCATCCATTAAACCTCAACTTATTTAGTAATCCACTAAATACCATGATGATGAATTCCATGACAACTGATTATTTATTGACCTACATGATAATCAACGCTAAAAATTCTTATTTAGCGTAAAGTAACTTAACTTGCAGGCTCAAATAATTGCTCTTATGAAACGCCTTTTATTGCTCTCTCTATTACTGCTGGTCCAGCTAACTACTCAGGCACAGGACTTTCCCTTTGCAGGAATTACCCATGAGGAACTAGACCTCAAAAACACGGTAATTGATTCCAATGCCAATGCCATTGTCCTCAAGGAATTTGGAACCGCCAGAATCCAGTTAAATGCTGATGACAGTAGGTTGGTGGTTACTTTTAACTACCATGTTCGCATTAAAATATTCAATAAACAAGGATATGAACAGGGGAATATTACCATTCCGCAACGCATTTATGGCGATAAAGAAGATCAGATTACGAACATCAAAGCAGTCACCGTTAACTTTATCGATGGCGAATTCAAACAAACTGCGCTTGATCCAAAGAAAATCTTTCATGAGAAAAGCAGCAAATATACCGCGCAGACAAAATTTACAATACCAAACCTTCAGGATGGCAGCATTATAGAATATAGCTATCAAATCAGCAGTCCTTATATCTTTAACTTTAGACCTTGGAACTTCCAATCAGATATCCCAAAGCTTCATAGTGAGTATGTGGCTTATATACCTGGTTTATACAATTATAATGTCGTATTAAGAGGCGCTCTAAAACTAAGTGACACCAAAGCAGAACTCAACAAAGAATGTTTGAGATTAAACGGCACTAATGTAGACTGTTCCAAGATGACGTATATCATGAAGAACATTCCAGCCTTTATAGAAGAAAATTACATGACTGCTCCGGTGAATTTTAAATCTGCCATTAACTTTGAGCTGTCTGATTATGTGATGATCACAGGTGGTAAAGTAAACCTGACCAAGAGCTGGAAAGACATAGATTATGAGCTGAAATCGGATCGTTCTTTTGGTTCACAAATGAAAAAGAAAGATGCCTTCAAAGATTTAATGCCAGAGATCTTAAAAAACACAACCGATGACCTCTCCAAAGCTAAGGCTGTGTATGCCTACATCGCGAAGAACATCAAATCCAATGGATACATTGGCATTTACAGTGAAAACGATGTTAAAAAAGCATTAGCAAGTCATTCTGGAAATACGGGAGATATTAATCTTGGATTAATATCAGCCTTGACTGCCGCAAATCTGGATGCGGAAGCCCTCATCCTCTCTACACGTAACAATGGCGAATTGAATCGATTGTTTCCAGTGATTACTAATTTCAATTATGTAGTGGTTAAAGTAAACATTGGGGAACAAAGTTTTTTACTGGACGCATCAGTTCCCCTGTTGCCTTTCGGTATGCTTCCGCTACATTGCATCAACGGCCAGGGAAGAGTCATTAGCTTAAAAAAACCTTCCTATTGGTATGATGTCAGCGCTGGACAAAAAGATTATAGCCGATATAACTTTAACGCCACTTTAACAAAAGATGGAAAGATCAAAGGAGAACTGATTACTTATTCTTCCGGTTATACCGCACTAAAAAAAAGAAAGGCCATTGAAGAAGCCAATTCCATCGCTGAATACGTAGAGAAACTGGATGAAAAAATGCCGAAAATCAGTATTACTCAGCATGAGATTCTTAACCTGGATAGTCTCCAACTCCCCTTAACAGAAAAATACGAGTTATTGATCAACTCCTTCGATGCAGCGCAAATGTCTAAGGTCTTCTTCAGTCCCTTTTTCATAGAGCACATTAGCAAAAATCCATTTAACCTGAATGACCGAACTTATCCGGTAGATTTAGGTGGTAGCTCAGAATGTCGCATAAACATTCAATTGACCATCCCAGAAGATTACGTGCTGGTAGATCAGCCGAAAGACATGAGCATTGGCTTAGCTGATAACGGAGGCCGCTACCTGACTAAAACCCAGGTTGCCGACCATGTCATTACCTTTACTCAGCTCCTGCAATTGAGTAAACCAATCTATGACCCTTCAGAATATCTTTCTTTAAAAGAATTTTACAGTCAGATCATTCAAAATCAAAAAACAGACATCATCCTTAAAAAAACACCATAAAATGAAGAAGCTGATTTTGCTCCTGCTTTCCTTAGGAACGACGATCTCCGGTATTGCACAGTCCAATTATGCCGTTGATAAAATACCTGGAAACCTGAAAGTCAATGCCAATTCGGTGATCCGCGATATGCTAACTACCGTAGAAATGCGGGACGTAGATCAGGTCATGGTCAGTGTTAAAAAGGTGATTACCGTCTGGAATAAAAATGGAGATCCCAGGGCAGAACTGGCCTTACATTACAACAAAAGCACCGTGATTCAACGCATAAAAGGTCAGTTACTCGATGCTTTCGGAAATCCCGTTTATAAATTTTCACAAAGTGATTTCAATGATGAAAGTGCAGTCAGCAATGGAAGCCTGTATGTTGATTACCGCGTAAAATATTACAGCCCCCGAGTGATGACCTATCCCTATACCATTGTTTATGAATATGAATTGCGGAATAAACAAAACCTCATCCTTCCAGAATGGTATGGTAATCCCTATCCGGACCAATCTGTAGAAAGCAATAAGTATGTTTTTATTACCAAACCCGCGGATGAAATCCGAATTAAGGAAAGCAATTATTCAGGAAAAGCAGAAGTTCAAACTACTGAAAAAACGAAAAGTTATACCTGGCAGCTGAGCAATAAGCCCGCAACGAAAAAAGAGCCCTTTGCACCCGATCCGGAGGATTATACAACCGCAGTAAAAATTGCAGCCAAACAATTTAGTTATTATGGCCATAAGGGTCAGTATCAAAATTGGGAAGAACTGGGAAAATGGGTCTATGAAGAGCTGATCAAAGACAGACAGCAATTACCGGAATCCAGCATACAGGAGGTCAAAGCACTGGTCAGTGGTCTCCAGGACGATCGGGAAAAAGCCAAAAAAATTTATGAATACGTACAGAAAAAAACAAGGTACATCAGTGTACAAATAGGCATTGGAGGTTTTCAGCCCATGCCGGCAGCCGAAGTTCAGCAAATGTCTTATGGCGATTGTAAAGCACTCGTAAATTATACCCAAACACTTTTAAAAAGTGTGGGTATCCCCTCGCTATACTGTGTGGTGAATGCCGGAGATGCGAAAAAAGACATGGATCCCAACTTTGCAGATATGGAGCAAGGTAACCACATCATTTTAGCCCTTCCCCTAAAAGCCGATACCATCTGGTTGGAATGTACGAGTTCAGAAAATCCTTTCGGTTTTCTTGGTGATTTTACGGATGACAGAACCGTTTTCGCCTGTAGCCCCGATGGCGGAAAAATCCTCCATACCCCCAAGCTAACCACGGAGATGAACCAGTTGAATAGAAACGTAAGTCTTCAGGTCGATAGCCTTGGCAACATCAGGGGTAATCTTAAAGCAGTTTATACTGGGGCCCAGTACGACAGTTTTAATCCGCTTATCGGCCAGCCAAACACCGAGCAGCTCAAGTTGTTAAAAGACAAATATGATGTCGACAACATTAATTTCAGTGATTTTAAGCTCAGCCAGGACAAAAGTCTAAAACCAAGCACAACCACCTCCTTTAACCTGGAGATCCCAAAATATGTGGCAAATAACAACAAGCACTTTTATCTTGAACTCAACCTATTCAATAAAAATCAGACGATTCGGGAAGTAAAAAATAGAACCTTAAAAGTTTATATCAATAGAGGATATACGGACGAAGACGAATTAATTTTTCAACTTCCAGAAGGGTATAAATTGGAATTACAACCTAAGAACAAAGAAATCATAAGCGCATTTGGGAGCTATAGCTCAACCATTAAAATAGAAGGAAAAACGATCATCTACAAAAGGAAAATGACCATAAAAGATGGCACTTATCCTGCGGAGCAGTATCAGGAGTTCAGTACTTTCATCAATGACATCAGTACTGCTGATCAAACTAAGATCGTATATACGCTATAATTAACTGAGAATTAGAATACCTAAGGCAATTCCGATGACCATAATCAGGTACATCAGGATTTCTGTTGTTGCAAATTTCTTGTATTTTTTCCAAAAGGAATCTTCTTGTTTTGGTAGGGACATAATGCTGTTGCTCAATTGTCCTTACAAATATAGGCTGATAATTTCGCTTATCCCAAAAACATCCGGCTGATTCGGTGGAATCGGCCCCATTAAATACCCAATAGTTAAAAAATCAAAACAATAAGCAACTTACTCCGTTATTATTTAGTATAATGATAAGAGAAAGTAAAACCATCATCATCTCCAACCGGTTACCGGTAAAAATAACAGAAGAAAACGGCGTTTATCAATTGAGTCCCAGTGAAGGGGGATTAGCCACAGGCCTTGGCTCTATCTATAAAGAAGGAAATAACATCTGGATTGGCTGGCCAGGCCTGGAAGTACCAGAGGAAAGACAGGAAGAAGTGACCAAAAAACTTGCTGAGCTAAACCTCATCCCTGTATTCCTGAGCAGCGAAGAGATTAACGGCTATTACGAGGGATTTTCCAATGAGATTCTATGGCCGGTATTTCACTACCTCGTTACTTATGCGAATTTTGAACAAGCCTATTGGGATGCTTATCAGGACGTAAATGAAAAATTTAAGCGGGCAGTAACGCAGCACCTTTCCAGTGGCGATAAGATTTGGATACACGATTACCAACTCTTATTATTGCCAAATTTAATCCGGGAAGAGCAGCCATCCGTCACCATTGGATTTTTCCAGCACATTCCATTTCCATCCTTCGAAATTTTCAGGCTCATCCCCTGGAGAGAAGAAATCATTGAAGGAATTCTTGGCGCAGACCTGCTGGGTTTCCATACCTTCGATGATGCCAGACATTTTATCAGTGCAGCATCCAGGTTAACTTCCAGTAATCCTTCAGACAATATCCTGATTTATAAAAACCGACAAATCGTTGTGGAAGCATTTCCAATGGGGATTGACAATGATAAATTTGACCGCCTGACCAGAGATCCAAAAGTCGCAAAATTCACTGTTTCTATTAAAAACAGTTTAAAAAATATAAAGACCATTCTAACCATAGATCGCCTGGATTACAGTAAAGGGATTTTACAAAGGCTTCAGGCTTTGGAGCTTTTACTTGAAAAACATCCGGAATACCTGGGAAAACTAGCGCTTTACATGATTGTAGTGCCATCAAGAGATACCGTTCCTAAGTATAAAGAGTTAAAAGACCAGATCGACCAATTGGTGGGGAACATTAATGCAAGGTTCAGAACCATCAGCTGGCTCCCGGTACATTATTTCTACCGTTCCTTTTCTGTAGAATTCCTTTCCGCAATTTACAGCGCCGCAGACATCTGCCTGGTAACGCCAATGCGGGACGGAATGAACCTGGTGAGTAAAGAATATGTAGCCTCCAGGCTCAATGAGGATGGCGTATTGATTTTAAGTGAAATGGCTGGTGCCTCCAAAGAATTGAATGATGCCCTGATCGTAAACCCGAATAATATCGGAGATATGGTCAAAGCGATGATTCAGGCGATTAATATGCCAGCCGAAGAACAACAAATCAGAATGAAAAGCATGAGGGCAATGGTCAGCAAATTCAACATACACCTCTGGGTGAAAAACTTTATGGATAAATTAAGAGAAGTCAAAACCATGCAGGAATCATTACACACCAAACATGCCGTCGCATCCATCAAAAATCAAATCACTACTGATTACAAAAATGCAAAAGACAGGTATATCTTTCTGGATTATGACGGAACACTGGTTGGCTTTAATGCCGATATCAATCAGGCATCCCCTGATGAAGAACTCTATGGGATCTTAAAGCAATTAACCAGTGACCCTGCAAATCAAGTCATCATTATCAGTGGCCGTAATTACCAGACGCTAGAACAGTGGTTTGGCCATTTAGATGTAGATATGATTGCAGAACATGGCGCATGGCAAAAATACAAGCATACTGACTGGAAGCCTTTGCCCCTACTCACCGACAAGTGGAAACAGGAAGTAAAGACCGTTTTAGATACTTATACAGACCGTACGCCAGGATCTTTTATTGAAGAAAAGAGTTATTCGCTGGTTTGGCATTACCGAAAAGTAGAAGAAGGCTTAGGAGCCCTCAGAGCAAACGAAATCATCAACCACCTCCGTATGGTTATTGCTGACAAAGGATTACAGATGATGCCAGGAAACAAGGTCATCGAATTCAAGAACATTGAAGTTAACAAAGGAAAAGCAGCACAAAATTGGCTTTACGCGAAAAGCCCTGATTTTATCCTGGCCCTTGGCGACGACCATACCGATGAGGACATTTTTAAGGCTTTAGAACCGGAAGCCTATACCATCAAGGTGGGCAGCAACATTTCTGCAGCACGGTATTACCTGAAAGATTTTAGAGAAGTCAGGGAGCTTCTCAAAGAACTGCTGCAATAACGCCAAAATAAAGGTTAAAAATCAAGCCCTGGTCCAATAAGGACCAGGGCTTCAAGTAAATCATTTATAAAAATGAGGGTAGATCCAGCTTTATCGCAATGCGATGCGCTGCATTCATCAAGCCAACATGACTATAAGCTTGTGGAAAATTCCCCCACTGGCCCCCGTCAACTTCATCTACATCCTCACTAAACAGCAACAAATGATTCGAATATTTAATGATGGATTCGAATTCCCTGATGGCATCATCTAACCTGCCTACACAGGCCAATGCTTCCACATACCAAAAAGCACAAATTAAGAAAGTTGTCTTCGGTTTACCAAAATCATCGGTATGCAGGTAGCGATAAAACAAACCATTTTCCGCTTTAAGTTCTGATTCCAAAGCGATCAAATGATCTTTCGCCCTTTGCGAATTCGGATCCAGGTAGTTCATTAAGATCAATTGCAGCGTACTGGAATCCAGGTAAGGACTCCCCACAGCATGCGTGTATACTTTACGCAGCGGATCATAACAATCCTCAATATGCTGCGCGGCTTTATCAATTAAAACCTGAGCGCGCTCCTGAAAGGGTTTATTCTCGATAGTTTTAGCCATTTTTAAGGCCGCATTTGCCCCAGCCCATTGGAATAGATTCGTATAACAATGGGTATTCGGAAGGTTTCTGAATTCCCATATACCGGCATCTTTTTCATCAATAGTACGTTCAATCTTTTTCAGCAAATAATCCAGCCATTTTTCAGAATCCTTTCTTTCCGAGTAAATAAAACGCCGGTCTGTATATAAAGGTAACATGGAAATCAATACCTGTCCATAGATGTCATTCTGAATGTGTTCATAAGCCTGATTCCCGATTCGGATTGGCGTATTACCCAAATAACCTTTTAAATCAGTAACGATGTGCTCTGTCAACACCCTTTCCCCGGCAATACCAAATAAGGGCTGATAACGTTCCTCATCCCTGAAGGATAGATCAGTGATGTAATTAAAATACCTTTCCATCTCTTCAAAATGGCCGATATGATTTAAAGAAGTAATCACATAATAGGTATCCCTCATCCAGCAATAGCGGTAATCCCAGTTTCTGCCGCTCCCTTGAGATTCAGGCAAACTGGTGGTACTTGCCGCGATGATTGCGCCGGTATCTTCGTACTGGTGGATTTTTAAAGTGAGTGCGGAGCGGATAATATACGACTGATAAAAGCCGACAATCGTAGAGTGCTTAATCCAGGTACGCCAATACTTTTTAGTTTCCACTAAAAAGCGTTCAGCAGTGCTGATGATGGGTGCATCCAGTTCAATCCCATAGGTTAAAATCAGGTACTTTGTTTCATTCAAGGCAAAGTACTTTTCGTCTTCAATATAACTCAATGAGATATTGGTGCTCAATTGCATGTCTTCCGTATCTCCCGTAAATTCCAGATGGTTACTTCCCCGGTTTGCATTTTGTTTCTTACCTCCATATTCACATACCGGTTTACAGGTTACTTTGACCCTGGGATTTCCGGTGATGGGTTCTATTTTCCTGATCAGCATCAATGGCTTAAAATAGCGCTCATGCTGATGGAAACGCGGCGCAAAATCTGTGACGCGATAACTGCCTTCCGAATTGCTGATTTCCGTGCAAATGATATTGGTATTTTCCAGATAATACTGTTTTGATAGGTACTCAGCAGCCGGGAGGATAGAAAATTCACCTCCTTTTTCCTGATCTAATAAACCACCAAAAACAAAGCTGCTGTCAAATCTAGGCCAGCATAGCCAATCGATATTGGTGTTTTTATTTACGTGAGCAAGGAAAGCGCAATTCCCAATGATTCCGGTTTGATAAGTGTGTCTCTCTGTCATATATTATTTAAATTGGTATAATATAACAACAGGAGTTTGACGTATTTGTTCCTGCTTATTGCTAAACCAGCACAGCAACAAGCCATTAGCGCTATAAAAACAACCCTATTACGTAAAAAAAAGAAAGGATTAGTTTTTGATGGAACCGGCTTTTACCATTGCCCTTTGATAGGCTGGCAAGCTCAGATCGTCTACCACTACCCCACGGGTAGTTGAAGCATGAACAAAGAAATTATCACTCAGATATACCCCAACATGATCTACGGTTCTGCCACCAAAAGAGAAGAATATCAGGTCACCTTCTTTCAATTGGCCAACACTTTTACTGCGGATAACCGCGGCCTGATCACTTGAACGTCTTGGCAGTTCATTTCCGTAAATATTCTTTTGTAATAAAAAGGCAAAACCAGAGCAATCGATACCCCGCTTATCCAATCCGCCTAAACGGTACCTTACACCCGTCCAATCGTTGATAAAACGGTACAAAGGCTTACTTTTCAAATGAGCCATCACTACTGCGGCCCTGTTACCACTCGTGTTCACATTGGTGTTTTTTCTGGTGCTACAGGCAGAAAAAACGAGCAATACCATTAACAACAGCAACAACTTAAATCTTCCTTTAAGAGCGGTCTGATTAATGGTCATATCGTTTATTGTTTAATGATGCGTTGAATTTCATCCAGTTTCAGCAAAGCCTCTACCGGGGTCAAAACATTCACATCCAGGTTATTTAACGTGTCTCTTATTTTTACTAAAACCGGGTCATCAATCGCAAACATATGCAGCTGATAAGCCTGATTCTGAACTTTCTTAATGCTATCTTTAATACTCTGCCCTTCTGTACGATCAATTTCCAATTTCTTCAGGATCTCATTGGCCCTGTTGATCAGCTTAGGTGGCATACCAGCCATCTTTGCCACATGGATACCGAAACTATGCTCACTACCTCCTGGCACCAACTTACGCAGGAAAATCACCTTGTTACCCACCTCTTTGATGGAAACGTTAAAGTTTTTAATTCTGCTCATCGTATTTGCCAACTCATTCAATTCATGATAATGCGTGGCAAATAAAGTTTTAGGCTTGGCTGTAGGATGGGTATGTAGAAATTCTGCGATGGCCCAGGCAATGGAAATCCCATCATAAGTACTGGTACCTCTACCAATTTCGTCCAGTAAGATCAGGCTGTTTTCCGAAATGTTATTCAGGATACTTGCCGTCTCATTCATTTCTACCATGAACGTACTTTCTCCGGAAGAAAGGTTATCTGAAGCACCAACTCTGGTAAATATTTTGTCCACCAAGCCAATTGTTGCTGCTTTAGCGGGAACAAAACAACCCATTTGTGCCATCAGTACGATCAAACCGGTTTGTCTCAAAATTGCCGATTTACCCGACATATTGGGACCGGTAATGATGATAATTTGCTGCGTCACATTGTCCAGAAAAACATCATTCGTAATGTACTCTTCGCCTACAGGCAATCGTTTTTCAATCACCGGATGTCTGCCACCCTTGATATCTAAACCTTTACCTTTATTCATCGCTGGTTTCACATAGTGATTTTTAACCGCCAATTGTGCGAAACACAGCAATACATCTAGTTGTGCAATACAAAAAGCATTCAGCTGGATCTGTTTGATATAAGCACTTACCAGTAGCATTAATTCTCCATAAAGGCGGATTTCGATCTGCATGATCTTCTCTTCCGCACCCAGGATCTGCTCCTCATATTCTTTCAACTCTGGAGTGATGTAACGCTCCGCACTGACCAGTGTTTGTTTCCTGATCCATTCGGTAGGAACCTTGTCTTTATGTGTATGTGTAACCTCTAAATAATAACCGAAAACGTTATTAAAGGCCACTTTAAGAGAAGGAATACCAGTAATAGCTGCTTCTCTTTTTTGAATTTCTACTAAATAATCTTTTCCACCAAAGGAGATCTTACGCAAGCGGTCTAATTCTTCATCAACCCCGTCTGCAATCACATTTCCTTTGATCAGTAAAGCAGGAGGATCTTGTTGTAATTCTCTTTCCAGCTTTTCCCGGATGGATAAACATGGGTCTAACTGCGCCGCTAAAGCCATTAGGAATGGATTATCGGAGGCGTTAGCAATATCTTTGACCGACTCAATATGGTACAATGCCTTTTTCAGCTGACACAATTCTCTTGGGCCAACTTTCAACAAGCCTACCTTAGAAATCAGGCGTTCCAGATCACCGATCTGTTTAATATGGTCCAGGAATTTCTCTACCAGTTCTTCATCTTTAACCAGGTATTCTACCATCCCCAGTCGTTCCTGAATCGGTTTCAATTCCTTAAGCGGCATGATGATCCAACGGTGCAATAAACGCGCACCCATTGGCGTAGAAGTCTGGTCCAAAATCTGAAAAAGCGTTACTGCATTTTCATTGTTGGAACTCACCAATTCCAGGTTTCGAATCGTAAAACGATCCAGCCACATGTATTTATCTTCCTCTAAGCGAGAAATAGCACTGATGTGTTTTAAGTTCTTATGCTCTGTTTCATTCAGATAATGAAGAATTACCCCGGAGGCAATGATACCAATAGACAGCTTATCTACGCCAAATCCTTTTAAGGAATTGACTTCAAAATGCTTCTGTAAAGTCTCTGTTGCGTAATCGGTGGTAAAAGCCCAGTCGTCTAAACTGAAGGTATAGAACTTATCGCCAAAAAGCTCCAGGAATTCCTTCCTTTTACTCTTCTGGAAAATAACTTCCGTAGGTTTAAAGCCTTGTAACAGCTTGTCAATGTATTCTTCATTCCCCTGAGCCACATAAAATTCCCCGGTAGAAATATCCAGAAAGGATACTCCTAATCCTGCTTTATCGAAATAAACGGCAGCAAGGTAATTGTTAGACTTCTGACTCAGGATATTGTCACTGTAAGCAACACCAGGTGTAATCAACTCTGTTACCCCGCGTTTTACAATGGTTTTGGTCATTTTTGGATCTTCCAACTGATCGCATATCGCCACCCTTTGTCCGGCCCTAACCAATTTAGAAAGGTAATTGTCTAAAGAATGATGTGGAAATCCAGCCAGTTCAATATGACCTCCAGGTCCATTTCCCCTTCTTGTCAATACAATCCCCAAAATTTGGGAGGTTTTCACAGCATCTTCACCAAATGTTTCATAGAAGTCGCCCACTCTGAACAATAATAATGCACCGGGGTACTTTGCTTTAATAGCATTGTACTGCTGCATTAAAGGTGTCTCTTTAGTCTTGTCTTTAGCCAAAATGTATCTTATTTACAAAACCGTAAAGATAGCACCTGAATGGTTAACCTTTAGGCTTTGTTGAAAACTATAAATTTTACAATTGTTCTATGTACGATAAGAACAAGTTCAATGCTTCACGTTTTTTATCGGTCAACTCAAAATCCAGTTTATGACATAGGTAATCTTCCATATCAAAGTTTGCGATTTCGGGTAATTCCTTTAACAATTCCCCACGATGAGCAAGACCAAAGGCTAAGGCCTGGTTAAATTCTGCAATAAATGCCTCTGGAATTGTTTTATTGGCAACCCATGCTGCATAAACAAATGGTAAACCAGTAAAATTCATCCACTCTTCACCCAAGTCATAGGCATAGGCATAGTCGGATTTTTTACCGAAGGTACGGTCGCCAATTAAGACCATTGCATCCGTTTGTGCCGCTGGGTCAGTGGTAAAAGTCACTGATTGTTTCCAATGGAATTTCAACAAGACTTTAGCGAGGTTATTGGAAGTGCGGGAATGGCTGTCCAACTTTACCGTTTTAATCTCCGAGAAAGGCACACTGCTAAACACAAACACGGAATTTACCGCACCTACCGAGCCGATACAATAATCGGCAACAATATTTGCATTGGGTACCAGAGGAATTGCCGCAACGGGAATCAAACCAATGTCCACTTGATTACTAATCAATTTTGCAGCACAATCCGTAGGGATATCTAAACTTAAATCTATTTTATTGATCAGTTCTGAATGCTCAATACCATACATAAAGGGCTTGGTATTGGTATAAGAAACTGCGGAAATTTTAATCTTAGTCAATTGGAAATAATTTTAAATGATCAGTATTATTGAACTCCATGATCGTAAACTGACCATCGTTCAAGTCGACTTTATAGAGCGTCGTATTCTGATGAGGGAATTCGGTCATCTCGCTTAAAGGTTTGCCGGTTAGTATGCAAAGGAATAACCTCATGGCACGGCCGTGCATACAGATCAACACCTTTTTCTCATTTGGCGCCTTAACAATTACCTCCAAAGCCTCCTGAAGACGGGTCTTCACTTGATTTGGACTTTCGCCACCTTCAAAATGACTATCGAAATCTCCCGACTGCCACTTTTCCATCATGCCTTTAAATGCAGCAATGGCGTGTTCATCATTCGCTTTACCTTCCCAAACACCCCAGGCCAGCTCATCCAAACCGGACAACTGCTCCCAAGGTAAGCCTGCATCGATAAAACCTTTAACCGTTTGATGTGTACGTTTTAAAGTAGAAGTGTATACTTTATCGAAAGGGACATCCTGATAAGTAGCATAAAATGCGGCTGCCTGAGCCCTTCCGGTATCATTAAGATCGCTGTTGATCCCTCTTCCCTGAACAATTCCCTGTTTATTTAAATCGGTTTCACCATGTCTGATGATGTATAGTTCTTTCCCCATTAATTGATGACCGGTAATTTATAATACTGTGGTTTCGCTTCTCCCTCAAATACGAAGTCCGTATAATCGGTTACCACATTGTAAAGCGTATCTCTTTCTATCGGTTTACGGTTCACTTGTTTGATCAGGTTCACCAATTCTTCTGTGTTCATTGCCGGATGCTGCTCTTCAGCTCCCGCCATAGAATAAATTTTGGTGGTATCATCTAAGGTACCATCAATGTCATCCACCCCAAAGTTGAGTGAAAGCTGTGCCGTCTGACGGCTAATCATCGCCCAGTAGGCTTTGATATGGTCAAAATTATCCAGGTAAATCCTGGCAATGGCATAATTCCTTAAATCTTCAATGACAGAAACTTCTGGCACATGGTCCATTTGGTTGTTCTGATTTCTGAATTTCAATGGAATAAAGGCTTGAAAACCTCCAGATTTATCTTGTTGCTGACGCAGGCGCTCCATATGATCAACCCGATGCCAGAATTCTTCTATATGTCCGTAAAGCATCGTCGCATTGGTTTTCATACCTAGCTTATGTGCTTGCTCATGAATATCCAACCATTGTTCTGCATTGCATTTATCGTGTGCAATTTTTTCTCTTACTTCCGGGTGAAAAATCTCCGCACCACCGCCTGGCATAGAATCCAGACCAGCTTCCTGCAGATATTTCATCCCTTCATAATGCGTCAGTTTTGCCTTTTTAAAGATGTAAAAATACTCTACCGGAGTCAATGCTTTAATGTGCAAATCCGGACGGTGTGCTTTTGCTTTTCTAAAGAAGTCACTGTAGAATTCCAGATTTTGCTTTGGCACTACCCCACCAGTCACATGAACCTCAGTAACCGGCTCGTTGTCATATTTCTTCAGCACATCCATCATTCCTTCTACGCTCATCTCCCATCCTTCTTCCCGTTGTTTGATTAAACGGGAATAAGAACAAAATTTGCAGTCGTATACGCAAACATTGGTCGGCTCAATATGGAAATTTCGGTTAAAATAAGTTTTATCACCGTGTTTTTGCTCCCTGATATAATTGGCTAAAACACCTAAATAGCCTAGTTCGGCATGTTTATAAAGATATACGCCTTCATCGAAGGTGATTCTTTCCTGATTCTGTACTTTATTTGCGATCGCTTTAAGTTCGGCAGACAAATCATTGTCGTTCAGCACTAAAGACAGCTTTGAATTAGCATCCATGTATAATGAGATAATGGTACAAATGTAAAAAGACAGGCGCATATAAAGAATGGCCTGCTGACAAACAAAAGTAGTATAAAATCATCATAAACCCGTTTTTTAAACAGGTTTTAGCTGTCAGCATTATGTAAAAGAGCAGTCCGGAGCTTTAGTAAATCCCCGGAACACAATTGGAAGTAATTTGATGTAGCTTAGTAATGAAAAGGCATCGGGCCGGCTTATGTAGGATTCCGCTAAGGCTTTCGGGTATATCAAAGCCGGCAATCAGCCCTACACTGGCCCTAGCAAAGCCCTAGCAGTAGAAAACACAAGCGCACTACTGAAGCGTCATTTTATTGATAAAAGCATGGTCAGTTAAGGTCTTCAAAAAGGCGATTACCTTTTTCTGCTCCTGATCAGTTAAGGGAATACCAGCCTTCCCATTGGTTTTCATCAAAGGATCTAAATGCTTTTCCTCCTGTACACCAGTCGCATAATGCTGCATCACTTCTTCCAGGGTCTGGAAACGACCATCATGAAAGTATGGAGCGGTTACCTCAATATTTCTTAAGGAAGGTACTTTAAATTTCTGCACCGGATCATTGGCGGTAGCCGTACCAATATTCCTTAAAGACTCATCACTGAACAAATCTCCGGAATGACAGGTCGCACATTTCTCTTTGAAAAGCTTCATACCATCCAACTCAGCGGGTGTAAAAGTATTTTCCTGCTTCACGACCAGTTTATCATATCGTGAATTTGCGGAGACCAGCGACAATAAATACTGTTCGATCACCCCGGTCATGTCGCTTTCTTTGATGGTGTCTACGCCTAAAACCGACTTAAAATAATGCTTATAAATTGGGGAAGCATTCAGTTTTTTCACCACGTTCTCCATGGTTTCTCCCATTTCTGCCGGACTGGTTAAAGCGTTAATCGCAGTACTGCGCAAATGCGTTGCTCTGCCATCTCTAAAAAAAGAAGTCTTCCATTGTAAATTCATTAAAGCAGGGGTATTTTTTGTACCCATAATAGCTTCATTTACGCCTGGATTGATTTTTATTCCTTTACTGGCATAGCCATCCGTTTGATTGTGGCAAGAAGCACAAGCTACTTTTCCATTTTTAGAAAGCAGGGCATCATCAAACAACTTTTGGCCCAGTGTGACTCCTTCTACGGTTAAAGCAGGTCCTTGCTGCACAATTGCTGGAAAATTAACCGGTCTTCTTACTGCAACATCTGTCTTAATGGTCGACAAGCCAAAGGCGAAAACAGCAATCAACAAGCCAAAAATCAAAATCGCAAATACAAAAATTTTATTCTTCTTCATTAAATATCAATTGGGTATTGAGCGCTTCATAAACAATCCTCAACACCATAAAACAACAATTATGCTTTGATAAAAATATCATAAGCAAACCTCAGGATCGTCCCGAAAACTACCAGTAAAAAAAAGATGCGTATAAATTTATTGCCTTTTAACAGGGCCAGTTTAGTTCCTAGAAAGGATCCTCCTACGTTGCAAAAAGCCATCGGAATGGCAAATTCATAAAGGATATGTCCGGTGCTTCCAAAATAGCAAATGGCAGCAATATTCGTTGCCATATTGATCAGCTTTGCACTGGCACTAGCATGTAAAAAGTCATATCCCATTAAGGCAATGAATGCCAGGATAAAAAAGGTGCCTGTGCCCGGGCCAATTAAGCCATCATAAAAACCGATGACAAATCCAAACAACAGCCCGATCAGAACTTGCTGCAATACCGAATGCTCCTTTTCCTGATGAACCCCGAATTTTTTATTGAAATAAGTATAAACGGCCACCAGGATGAGGATGGCAAAAACAATGGGTTTAACAATGGTATTGTCGATCAGCGTAATGCTATGCGCACCCAACACTGCCCCTATAAATGCAGCCAATGCAATGTAAATGAGTAATGGCCAGTTCAATTTTACATTTTGCGAATACTTCCATGCGGCGAAAGCTGTTCCGGAAAGAGAAGGGATTTTTGTGGTTCCAAAAAGTGTAGCCACGGAATACTGAGGTAGCACAATCATAATGGCCGGCGTTTGCAACAATCCACCTCCACCAACAATCGCATCTATAAAACCGGCAAAAAATGAGACTATACAGAGTATAATCAGGTCTGACATCATAGTATTCCCTTAATGCCGCAAAATTAGGCTTTTTTAAGCACAAAAAAGGGACCCAACCACGAGTCCCTTCAACCTAAACCAAATTTAACCAAAAATTTATTTTACTGCCTTTGCGAAATGTAATACAATGTAAGCCGTTGAATTACCATATTCTACTGGTGATTTGATCACCAATGTTTCTTTTGAAGCGGTAGAAAGTACTAAACGGTAACCTTCAGTTACGTTTTTAGCTTTATCGCCTTCATATATCTTTTTAAACTGGAAAGTCTGATCAGGTACACTTGCAGACCAATAAATCGACTGTGTTCTTGCTGCGCAATTGCCACCACCTGGTAAGCTATAATTTCCGTTACCGCTGTTTGTTAATCTCCAGGTACCACCTACAAAGCATGTAGGAGCCGCTTCGCCAAATAATGATTTTACAGAAGCCTCAGGAATACCTTCATAAGTGATATCATTCAATACCCATGTACCAGTCACATCACCTCTCTTAACAACTTCGGTACCCGCTCCTCCTTTTGGAGAGCAACTTTGCAATACCATTAATGAACTGCATAAAATGGCTGCGATCAGGAATATTCTTTTCATATCAATCTGTTTTTTTTATTTGTTTAATTTCTTCTCTCCATTGTAACAGTGGCTGACAAAAATGTCCTTTTTACCATATAAGCTACAATGACCTTTCAATTACATAAATCTTGCCAAAACTTCAACAGAATAATTTTTACCTTTAGCATTGTGGGATTCAAATCCCTGATTAACTATTTATCCTCCTGAAAATGAAACCAGAAACTTTAGCTATACATTCCGGAAATTTGTATAAATCAACCACAGGTGATGTCACACCGCCTATTAATTTGTCCACAACCTTTTTTAGAGATGAAGATGGTGGCTATTCTGGCGGACACATGTACAGCCGTGTCAGTAACCCAAACCGCGCTTCTTTAGAAAAGGTATTGACTGATTTGGAAAATGGCGCAGATGCCTGTGCATTTTCTTCAGGAAACACCGCAGGAATGTCCCTTTTTCAGGCCTTAGCTCCTGGTAGCCACATTATCGCACCTGATGATATGTATTGGGGCTTTAAAAAGCAATTGCAATCGATCTTTGCAGACACTTTAACCATTGATTTTATTGACCTGACTGATGTTACCGGGATCGCTTCCTATATTAAAGAAAATACGGTGATGATCTGGGTAGAAACACCTTCAAACCCATTACTAAAGATCACAGACCTGCTGGCTATTTCCGCAATCGCTAAAAAGCACAACCTTTTACTGGCATGCGACAGCACCTTTGCTTCTCCTTGTTTACAAAATCCGATTGCCTTAGGCGCAGATATCGTCATGCATTCGTCTACTAAATATATCGGCGGACATAGTGATGTGCTGGGAGGCGCGCTAATCACAGCCAAAATGACCCCTTTCTGGGAAAAAGTTAGAAATATCCAACAGATAGGTGGTGCAGTACCTTCCCCATTCGATTGCTATCTATTATTAAGAAGTATTAAAACCCTACCTTACCGCATGCGTGGCCATTGCGAAAATGGGATGGCATTGGCAGCTTACCTGGAAAAACATCCTAAAGTAGAAGCCGTATATTATCCTGGATTACCAGCACATCCACAACATGAAATCGCAAAACAACAAATGAGTGGTTTTGGCGGTATGTTGTCCATTTTAGTACATGGAGGTGCTGAGGAAGCGCGAAGGGTAGTCAACACCGTTAAACTGTTCGCGCAAGCAACCAGTCTTGGTGGCGTAGAAAGCCTGATTGAACACCGCGCTTCTGTAGAAGGCCCGGACACGAAGACGCCGCAAAATTTAATTCGGATCTCCGTTGGACTAGAACACATAGATGATCTAATCGAAGATTTCAAGCAAGCTTTAGGTTAGAAATACAATGCTACACTAAATAAACAGCAGTTAAATCTCATTTTATATTACTGTATTTCAGTTGATTACAAAATAACCAGAATTATATTTTGGTTATTTTGTGACTTAGCTTTACATTTGGATTATTCTTAGCGAAAGCTATTCAAGTCATCACCTCCTTAAATGCTGGTTTTGATTTATAAAGAAGTGGCGAGAGACAGGCTCTTTGACCCACTGGCAACCCTCCCAAAATGGAGAAGGTGCCAATTCCTGACCGGTTCGCATGGTGCGTTCTGGAAAGATAAATTAAGATAATGAAAACAGTAAAAATTACATCCGATTCTTTTAATTATTGTGGTAAGCAGCGTACAATGTGTATGTGCTGTTGCATGCGATAAATTCAAAAATCTTCCTTTTGCATTCTTGATCCATCCGGAAGGCCTCCATCGAGGTACGCTATACCCCTATATCCAATCCTGTTTTTTATTCAGGATCGGAAAGCCACAAAAAACCTAGATATCAACCACTTAAAAGAAAACACATGTCAACCAACCATAAATTCGAAACCCTTCAGATACACGCAGGTCAGGAAATTGATCCAACAACAGGCTCAAGAGCAGTACCTATATACCAGACTACTTCTTATGGATTCAAAAGCTCTGAGCATGGCGCTAACCTGTTCGCTTTAAAAGAATTCGGTAACATATATACCCGCATCATGAACCCTACGACGGACGTTTTTGAGAAACGTGTGGCGGCATTAGAAGGTGGTGTAGCAGCAGTGGCAGTAGGCTCTGGAATGGCAGCTCAATTCATTGCATTAAACAATATCCTGGAAGCCGGAGATAATTTTGTGTCTTCCTCACATTTATATGGTGGTTCTTACAACCAGTTCAAAGTAGCTTTCAAACGCTTAGGCATTGAAGTGAAATTTGCAAATGGTGATGATGCCTCAGATTTTGAAGCAAAAATCGATACGAATACCAAAGCAATCTATTTAGAAAGTATTGGTAATCCATCGTTCAGCATTGCTGACTTTGAAAAAATATCAGCCATTGCCAACAAACATGGCCTGCCATTAATTGTAGACAATACCTTCGGTGCAGCAGGTTATTTATTCCGTCCATTGGAGCACGGTGCACATATTGTCGTTCAATCGGCTACCAAATGGATCGGCGGCCATGGTACCAGTGTTGGTGGCGTAATCGTTGACGGTGGAAATTACAACTGGGGGAATGGTAAATTCAAACAATTTACAGAACCTTCGGAAGGATACAATGGACTGGTATTTAATGATGTTTTTGGTATTGGTGGCCCATTTGGCAACATACAGTTTGCCATCCGTGCCCGTGTAGAAGGCCTTAGAGATTTCGGTCCGGCACTCTCCCCTTTCAACTCCTTTTTGTTGATCCAGGGATTAGAAACACTTTCCCTTCGTGTACAACGCCATGTAGACAATGCTTTGGCATTAGCCACCTGGTTAGAAAATCATGAAGCAGTTAAAAAAGTGAACTACCCAGGTTTGGAAAGCAGCCCATACCATGCCAACGCAAAGAAATACCTGCAAAATGGTTTCGGTGCCGTGCTTTCTTTTGAACTTCATGGAGAGAAAAGTCAAGCCACTACTTTAGTGGATTCCTTGAAACTGGTTAGCCATTTGGCCAATGTTGGGGACGCGAAAACCCTGATTATTCAGCCATCTGCCACCACTCACCAACAGTTAAACGAAGCGGAACAACGCGCTGCAGGTGTGACGCCGAACTTATTGCGCGTTTCTGTAGGCATCGAGCACATTGACGATATCAAAGCGGATTTTGAACAGGCATTTGCCATCATCTCCACAAAATAATAACCTTATACCAAAGCATCACAATGAGTACTACCTCCACATATACCCACACTAAGGTTTTCAAACTTGAAAGCGGCAAGAAATTGCGCAAAATCGAGCTTGCTTACCAGACGTATGGAAAATTAAACGCCAAAAAAGACAATGTGATCTGGGCTTGTCACGCGCTGACAGCCAATGCAGATGTATTGGATTGGTGGAAAGGTCTGTTTGGAAACAATGACCTGTTTAATCCTGAAGAACATTTCATCATTTGCGCCAATGTATTGAGCTCCCACTATGGCAGCACCAATCCACTAAGTGTAAATCCAACCACCGGATTACCTTACTACCTGGCTTTCCCGGAAGTAACCATCCGGGATATGGTCGCTGCACACCGTTTATTAGCGGCGCATTTGGGTATTGAAGAGATCAAAGTACTTATTGGTGGATCATTAGGTGGCCAGCAAGCCGTAGAATGGGCTATTGAAGATAGTTCAGCCATACAAAACCTGATTCTGGTAGCCACAAATGCAGTACACTCCCCATGGGGAATCGCTTTCAATGAAAGCCAGCGCTTAGCCATCAGTTCCGATAGAAGTTTCTACGCAAATAAACCGGATGGTGGACTAAAAGGTCTAAAAACTGCCCGTAGCATCGCATTGTTGTCGTACCGCAGTTATGATGCCTATACCGCTACTCAACTGGAGAGTGTAAATGAAAAAACAGATTCCTTCCGCGCTTCCTCTTACCAAAACTATCAAGGTGAAAAGCTTTGCAAACGCTTCAATGCCTATAGCTACTGGTACCTGAGCAAAGCGATGGACAGCCACAATGTTGGTAGAAACAGAAGCAGCATTACCGATGCCCTGGCTTCTATTAAAGCCAATACTTTGGTAATCGGGATAGAAAACGATGTATTGTTCCCGATTTCTGAACAACAATTCCTGAGCAAACACATTCCTGAGGCAGAATTTTTCAGTGTAAAATCTGCTTATGGTCATGATGGATTCCTTATTGAAACGGATGTCCTGACCAATGTGATCGGGAACTTCCTTAAAGAAAGCACAAACAAGAAAATAATTAAATTACATAAAACAGCATAGTACTTAGATGAGCAAGAAACTTAAAATTGGTTTATTTGGATTTGGAGTTGTAGGTCAGGGATTACACGATATTATCCGTGGTCAGGATCTAAACCTGGAGATTATTAAAATCGCCATCAAAAATCCAGAAAAGAAACGCAGTTTAGACGCGCACCTCTTCACTACCGATCACGACGAAATCCTGAATAACGAAGAAATCAATACCATTGTAGAATTGATCGATGATGCCGAAGCCGCTTATACCATTACAAAACGCGCATTAATCAGCGGTAAAAATGTGGTTTCCGCCAATAAAAAAATGATTGCCAATCACCTTGCTGAACTGGTAGAACTACAGGAAAAATATGGCGCATCTTTACTTTATGAAGCTGCTGTATGCGGAAGTATTCCAATCATTAGAAACCTGGAAGAATACTACAACAATGAATTGCTACATGGCATCAGCGGAATCTTCAACGGTTCTTCGAACTATATTCTTTCCAAAATTTTCAATGAAAATATGGAATATGGGGTGGCTCTGAAACAAGCACAAGACCTGGGTTTCGCAGAAACCAATCCAATTATGGATGTTGGTGGTTACGATCCGAAGTTCAAACTAGCCATCGCTACGGCACATGCTTATGGTCTGTTCATCAACCCTGACGACATCCTGAATGTAGGCATTCAAAACCTGAATGATGATGACATCAGGTATGCAAAAGAGAAAAACTTTAAGATTAAACTGGTTCCTACAGCGCGTAAAATCAGCACAAAACAAGTCGTTACTTATGTATTGCCAAAGTTTGTGAAATCTGATGATTTCCTTTTCAATGTAGAAAATGAATATAATGGCGTAACTGTTCAGGCAGCTTTCGCTGACAAGCAGTTCTTTTTCGGCAAAGGCGCTGGTGGCCACCCAACAGGTGCTGCAGTACTTTCCGACATTGCAGCCTTAAGATATGATTATCGCTATGAGTATAAAAAATTCCATCAGCAAAATGGTTTAATTCATACCGACAATGTAAACATCGAAGTGTATCTGCGTTATTCAAATGAAGATACACTGGATCAGTTGAAGGTTGAGAACATTGTGGAGCGCTTTTCACGTCAGGATTACAAATATGTAATCGGTAGCATCAGCTTGAAAACCTTATTGGAAAACCGCAGTATATTGGAGCAAGAAGATGTATTCATTGCCCATACCGGAAGATATACTTACACGGAACAACAGGTACAAACAGTAACTGAAGAAGAAGTGTTTTTTAACTAGTTTTTTTGTTTTGACCGTAAAAAGGCCCCGAATTTTTCGGGGCCTTTTTCGTTAAAGCGCTGCTAAAACAAACTTTTTATATTCCTTGCGTTCTTTTGTTTAAATCTCTCTGTTGACGTCCCAGTTTTCCAGGTAATCAGCCACGCGGCGTACAAATGATCCACCTAATGAACCATCTACCACCCTATGGTCGTAAGACAGAGAAAGGAACATCATGTGACGGATCGCAATCACATCACCATATTCTGTTTCCAATACTGCTGGCTTCTTTTTAATGGCACCTACCGCTAAAATAGCTACCTGAGGTTGGTTAATAATCGGTGTTCCCATCACGTTTCCAAAAGAACCTACGTTGGTCAGGGTGAATGTACCACCTTGGGTTTCGTCTGGTTTCAATTTAGAATTACGTGCACGTACAGCCAGGTCATTGACAGATTTCGTTAAACCCAAAAGGTTCATTTGATCTGCATTTTTGATGACAGGCACAATGAGGTTGCCACTTGGCAATGCTGCTGCCATCCCGATATTGATGTCTCTTTTTTTGATGATCTGCGTTCCATTAACGGATACATTGATCATTGGAAAATCTTTGATGGCTTTGGTCACCGCTTCAATAAAGATCGGCGTAAAGGTGATCTTTTCATTTTCACGTTTCTCAAAGTTACGTTTCACTTTCTCGCGCCACATCACCATATTGGTCACATCAGCTTCTACGAAGGAAGTCACGTGTGGGGCATTTTGCACGCTCATCACCATATGATCGGCAATCAGTCTACGCATCCTGTCCATCTCAATGATTTCATCACCACCACTTACACTGACCGCTGGTGCTGCTTTTGCAGCTGGCTGACTGGCTTTTACTGCTGCTGTTGTATTTGCCGAAGCTGTTGGTGTTTGATGTGCTGTACCACCGGCTTTTTGTTGTATATAATTTAAAAGATCGTCTTTTGTTAAGCGGCCTTCTGCTCCTGTTCCTGTGATGCGATCCAGCTCCGTCAGTTCAATATTTTCCTGGGCTGCAATGTTCTTCACCAATGGAGAATAAAAACGATCTGAGCTTGCTGTACCCGCTTCTTCCTGTTTATCATTTGACAACAGTTGCGCTGTTCCCGGAATTTCCGCTAAAATGGCCTCAGCTTGATCTTGTGGTACCACAGTTTCCACAACACTTGCTGCTGCTGGTGTAGCTGCTGCATGAACATCTGTTTCGATAATGGCAATAACTGCACCTACCTGAACTACTTCATCTTCCTTAAATAACTGCTTAATTAACTTACCGGCGATTGGTGATGGAACTTCAGAATCCACCTTATCCGTTGCTATTTCTAAAATCGTATCGTCCAATTCTATCACATCACCTGGTTGTTTAAGCCATTTGATAATGGTTGCTTCTGCAACGCTCTCCCCCATTTTAGGTAACAATAATTCGTATTGAGCCATTTTTTATTTTCTAATTGGTAACAGGTACAAAAGTAAAGTATTTCGGACACTTAATCCTCATGTTGCCTGAGTTCATTCAAAATCATTGATAAGGCTGCTGCTGCTGAGCGCTCAATATTCTGTGTTCTTTTGTTGCCGAAGTTAAAAACTTTTGACACGACTCCTTTGGCATGAGCTACTGCAATCCAGACAGTTCCAACCGGTTTATCTGGCATTCCCCCATCCGGACCAGCGATCCCGCTTACGGCGACAGCATAGTCTGTTTTAAAATTTTTAATTGCACCTAAAGCCATTTCTTTTACCGTTTCTTCACTAACCGCGCCATAATTGGCCAATGTTTCGGCTTTAACACCAAGCAATGACATCTTAAGGTCGTAGGAATAGGTAACCGCACCACCCTCATATACAGAAGAACATCCGGGATGTTGGGTAATCAGGTGGGCAATGTATCCGCCGGTACAACTTTCTGCGGTTGAAAGGGTCAATTTTCTTTCTTCCATGAAGTTCAGAATGGCCTTTTCCAAAGCAATATCTTCTTCTGCTACCACATGAGTTTTTATTCTGGCAATGATCTGCTGTGCATAAAAATCTACTGCCGCTTTGAGTGGCGCTTCCTCTGCTCCGGTTGTACTCAAGCGCAAACGCACCTGTCCCAATTTTGGCAGGTAGGCCAATTTAATGCTTTCGGGTAAACTGTTTTCTATAGCTTCAATCTCCATCGCGAGGAAGGATTCCCCAATACCGGAAGTCAGGATGGTTTTATGGTAAATGACAGGTAGTTTAAATGCAGCTTTGATCCTTGGAATGATTTCATCATCCATCAGGTACATCATTTCGAAAGGAACGCCTGGCATAGATACAAAGATCTTTCCGCGTTCTTCAAACCACATACAAGGCGCGGTTCCGTTTTTATTCTTAATGACGGTACAACCATCGGGCACATCTGCTTGCTTCCTGTTGAGTTCGATCATTGGCCGGTTCACACGGGCAAAAATCTCGGTCACGTGATTTAGGGTTTCTTCATCTCTGCGGAAACCCATATGGAAATATTTCGCGAGGGTAACCTTGGTAATGTCGTCTTTGGTAGGCCCCAATCCGCCGGTCATTAAGATCACATCCGCCCGACTTTCGGCCAACCGAAGCGCCTCCATAATGTGCTCGGCATCATCGGAAACAGAGGTAATCTGTTTCACTTTCATCCCAATCTGGTTCAGCTGTTTGGCCATCCAGGCGGAATTCGTATCCACAATCTGACCGATAAGAATTTCATCTCCTATGGTAATAATTTCTGCCAGCATATTAAGGGGTTTAATATCTCGTGTAGTAGTTCTTTCTTTTACTCAATTTCAGATCTTGTAATACCGAAGCTTTTACTTTAATATCTACGGAATACATTTGTTGTGTTCCAAAAGGAATCCAACTGAAACTCATGTCCCAGCAATGTAAATCGCGATAGATTCCAAACCTGGTAATTGCAAAACTATTGGTTTCAAAGTTCCATCCGGAGTCGAAGGTCACCTTCCATTTAGGGGTGATATTGGCATCTCCATTAAAAGACAAACTGTTGGTGATTCTTCTATTTCTACCTACCGCATCAGTACTGTAGTCGAAACTATATCGGAAGGCAAAGTTCCATGGAATGTTAAAGTCGACAAAGGCATTCGGGTCTCTGCTTACTTTTGCCAGGGCCTCCGATTGCTCCGGAGTAAGTCCTTTTTGAATGGCATCCATCTTACGGTCTTGCTCCGTATCATTTCTACGCTTTAAAGCTTCCGGATTCAAACTGTAATCAAAAGAGAAACCAAAGGAAGTTACGCGTGGCGCTCTTCCTCTTTGCCAGGTATATTTATCCAACAGAAAATAATCTCTATTGCCATTAAATTTATTAATAGAGTCCCCAACAACATAAGGATTCAATACCGCTTGATAATTCACCTGAAACTTATCAGAAAAAGGTGTACTTCCTGAAACATTAAAAGGAGACAGTTTAAAACTTTTTGCCAAGAGGTTATAGGAAGAGGTGATGGATAAGTTATTGATGATCGGTACTTTCTTTTCACCTTTTCCAGTCGTATCATTAGGTACCAAAACCTTTGCTTCCACATTATTCTGGATCCCAAAACTGATATTCGCTGAACTTCCGGTTCCCGGAGGGCCATATAATAAACCTTCTTGCTTAGCATAATAAACTGGATCACCTTTCTGATCTCTCACAGGATCGTTTGGATTCCCCCCATATAATGCCGGCAAATAATTACCATATTTAGGATCTGCAAAATTAGGTGTATAGCCAAAACTCACACTGGGCGTCATCACATGTCTCAGTGCTTTCAGCCTGCCCAAATTCTTAAATTGTGCGGTAGAATAGATTTTAGTCGTCACACCACCTCCTACGGTATAGGTACCATATCGGTTAAATCCTGGTATAGTGTCTATTTTCACCAAATCCGGCGTACCTGCCGTTTGCCTCAAAAATGTTTTTCTGATCGACTGGAAATGCCAACGTTCTGTATAATTGATACTGGTGTTAAAATTAAAGTATTTCAGCACGTTAAAGTTCATGGCGATGGGAATATTATGCTGAACCCCATTCCTGAATTTATTCAAAATGTCTTTTTTGAACAAAATACTATCTCCAGCAGTTACGGTGTTAGAACTTTGCATCGTATAACCCACTGAAATCTTTTCATACCATTTCGGATCACCTATAGTATTTTTTGAAGCAAAAGGATAAATGTTTCTGGTCATTCCCAAATTCATATCCGGCAATTGTAGTGTAGTAGTCCCTCTGGAGATATCCTGATCTACCCTGGCTGCCATGGACAGGTTAAACAAGCCGTCAAAAAGCATTTTAGAATAACTGATCGAAGAGTTTAAGTTATTCGACGATAACTGGGTAGGATCATAATATCCTCCCACTGCGGTACGCTTGTTAAATCCCCGACTGGCAATGTTTACACTGGCAGAAAAAGTACTCCCCGGATTTGCATTGGCATTCTGGCTATGAGACCAACGCACACTAAAGTCTTTTACCGGCGCATATCCAGGTGTTCCTTCAATTCCGTAACGGTTACTTCCATAAGTTAAAGCGACATTTCCATTGTACTTATATCTTTTGGTATAGTTAGAAGTCAGGTCTAGTTGGTGAGAACCCCGGGTATAGATCGTTCCTAATATTTTAGCATCCCAATAATCATTAAGACCAATATAATATCCACCTTCTCTTAAGAAAAACCCACGGGTATAATCCTCCCCAGGAGAGGGTAAGATGAACCCTGAAGATTTCTTATTCGGTTTTGGAAAGAAGGCAAAAGGCAAACCTAATGGCAATGGAATATCCTCTATTTCTAGATACACCGGACCAGTAATAATTTGCTTTTCGGTCACAATCCCCTTGGTGATGTGGATTCCAAAATGGGGATGCGGCAAATTACAGGTACTATAAAGCTGTCCTTTACTGTGAATCTCATCATCAGGTTGTTTCTTGGCAATCCCGCCGGAGAAAAATCCACCTTCTTGCTCTGTAAAAACGCCAAAGATTTTTCCGGCACCAGTTTCGGTATTGTATCGTAAGGAATCGGCAATAGAATTCCCTTGTCCGGGCATCTTAAAAATGGGTCTCCCCACATACTTACCTTTAGAATTTTTAACGCCGCTGGCGAAAATGTTCTTGGTTTTGTCGTTATAAGTAATGTAATCGGCGTCAAGTTCCAGACCTTGATAAATCACCCTGGCCCTACCATATAGATATACGGTACCATCCTTCTTATTTACCTTGGTAGAGTCTTTTGCCGAATATTCGAGTTTATCGCTGGTTTTGGCGGTATCCTGCGGACTACCCTTTGCCGGCGCAGTTTTATTATTGCTACTGATGGGGCCATTTTTGACATCATCAGGTATTGCTGTAGTTTTATTGGGTTTCCCTA
Source organism: Pedobacter gandavensis (assembly GCF_014172405.1). Lineage (GTDB taxonomy): Bacteria > Bacteroidota > Bacteroidia > Sphingobacteriales > Sphingobacteriaceae > Pedobacter > Pedobacter gandavensis. The sequence continues at coordinate 1,585,874 of NZ_WNXC01000001.1, forward strand.
GAGGCGCAGTTTTAGTATTACTCCTTACCGGAGTCACCTGCTGAGGGCTGGCAAAAACAGGAGCTACAAATGTCAGAATACCAACAAATGACAATAAAACAAGGCGTTTAATAAAAATGATGTCGCGTAAAAGTTTCAAATTCGTGTGTGAATGTTATTTTTGCATTGATGTTTAATCCAAAACGTTCAAAATTAATGAAAAATATGCCATTGCTTAGACCAAATGCAATTTTGATCGTATTTATTTCCATGATAATAGCTACAACCACTAGTTATCAGGGATTTACGCAAGAATATAAAATAAAAACCATCGTATTAGACGCTGGTCACGGGGGGAAAGACGGCTCTACCAGAGGGGCTTATTCGACTGAAAAAGATGTTGCCTTAAAAACGGCCTTACGTCTTGGTGCTGCGATTGAGGCCAATATGAAAGACGTAAAAGTAATTTATACGCGGTCAACTGACGTATTTGTTCCGCTTTATGAACGCATTGCGATTGCCAATAATGCAAAAGCAGATCTTTTTATCTCGATTCACTGTAATGATATGCCTATGATCCGCTCCAGTGTGGTAACCGGTTCTCGTAAAGGTAAGAATGGAAAACGGATTCCGATTACAGAAACCGTATATCGAAAAAGTACTTCGACACGTGGTGTGGAAACCTTTGTATCAGGTATGGGTAGGATCAATGAGCAGGATGAGGTGATCAAAAGAGAAAATGCAGCCATCTTTTTAGAGGAAAACTACAAAGAGAATTATGAAGGCTTTGACCCAAATAATGCAGAGAATTATATTATCCTATCTTTGATGAAGAACACCTTCCGCACCCAAAGCTTAAAACTAGCGAAATTGGTGCAGGATGAATATGTACATGTAGGCAGAGTAAACCGTGGTGTTCAGGAAAAAAGTCTGGCCGTTTTAGCAAGAGCAGGTATGCCTGCAATTTTAACAGAAATAGGATTTATTAGCAACCCCGACGAAGAGGATTATATGAACTCTGAAGCCGGGCAAATAGAAATTACCAATTGCCTTTTAAAGGCCATAGTGAGCTATCAGCACAAGGTAGAAGGATAATTAGATTACAAGTAAAAATTAAGAGTTAAGCCCGATGAGATTGAAAAGAAGTGTATTCTTATTTGCCGTTTTATTATTTATAAGTTCAGAGTTTGCCTTTTCCCAAGGATACAAAGTTAAAACCATTGTCATCGATGCCGGTCACGGTGGTGGTAAACCAGGCGCTGCCGGATCCTATTCCGTAGAAAAAAATGTTGCCCTTCAGGTAGCCCTTAAGCTGGGTAAGAAATTTGAAGAGGACATGCCAGACCTAAAAATTCTTTACACCAGAAAAACAGATGTGGATGTCGACTTTTATAAAAGAGCCGAAATTGCCAATGATGCAAAAGCAGATATCTTTATTTCTATTCACTGTAATTCCATGCCAGACCGCAGAGTGGTAGACGGGTATACAAAAGGCAAAAACGGTAAAAGAATCCCAAAATATGCTTATGTAAAAAACACAGGTACCAGTGGAACAGAAACCTTCGTTGCCGGTACGCATCGCCTTAACGAACAAGATGTTGCCATCAGAGAAAATGCCGACATTAAGCTGGAAAAAAATTATAAACAAAACTATGATGGATACGATCCCAATGATCCTGAAACATTTATTATACTATCTTTGTTTAAAAATACATTTAGGGATAAGAGCCTAAAATTAGCCAGGTTGATTCAAGACAACTACACAAACGAGAATAGAAGAGTAAACAGAGGAGTAAAAGAGCAGGGAATTTTAATCCTACAAAGGGTTGGAATGCCAGCTGTACTTACAGAGATCGGATTTATCTCTAATCCCGCAGAGGAAAATTATATGAACTCCGCAAGCGGTCAGGCAGAGATTGTAAATGCAATTTTCGATGCGGTTAAGAAATATAAAAAACAAACAGAAGTAAATTAAGTAAAGACAGATACGTGAAAATAGCAAACGAAACCAAAGTAGGCATATTAGCAGCCTTTTCTATAGCCTTATTAATCATTGGCTACAACTTTTTAAAAGGCAACGCCATCTTTTCCAGCGAAACCGTATTGTATGCCAGATATTCTCATGTAGATGGTCTGGGTGTCTCTAAACCTGTCTTAATTAATGGTTACCAGATTGGCCGTGTAGATGCTTTAACCCTGCAACCTGATGGTACCATTATCGCTACCTTAAAGATTAAAGGGAAATATGAAATTCCAAGTAATAGTATTGCCAGATTAGAAAGCATCGATCTTTTAGGTGGTAAAGCTATTGTAATGGCACTAGGAACCGGTAATGTATTCGCCAAAGATGGAGATACGCTGAATGCGAATGTGGCTAAAGGAATTTTAGAAACTGTGCAACCGGTTCAAAAGAAAGCGGAGTTGATCATTGCTAAAATGGATTCTATTTTAACCAGTGTGAATTCCATTCTTAACCCTAACTTCCAGAAAAACGTAGACAAAAGCTTTAACAGTATTGCAGCTACCTTGACTTCTTTGGAAGCAACGTCTAAGAAAGTTGACCATTTAGTAGGTTCTGAAGGTTCAAGAATCTCCTCTATCCTATCCAATGTAGAAGCGATCACGAATAACCTTAAAAATAACAATGAAAAGATCAATGGCATCCTGAACAACATCAATACCGTGACTGATCAGGTAGCAGCTGCGAACTTCAAACAAACCATTGACAATGCCAACAAATCTATGGCGGACTTACAAAGTATTGTTGGAAAGATCAATGAAGGAAAAGGTACTTTAGGCTTATTGATCAACGATACAAAAATGTATGACAATCTGACTAATGCTTCCAGCAATTTGGATAAGCTGATTATCGACTTAAAAGAAAATCCTAAACGTTATGTACACTTCTCCGTTTTTGGGGGTGGTGCTAAAAAAGATAAATAAGCATCAAATAGAAGCCGGTTAAAACTGGCCAACTCCTATTTGATTTACAAAAAGCCTTTCAGTTCATACTGAAAGGCTTTTTTTGGTTTATATCCAGACTGACATTGGTCATCTGGCTTCATTTGGTAAAGCAGTCTCCTGCTGCTCCGCTAAATTTGATCAGGTTCTCCGCTCCTAACGTATCAGGTCTTTTTCAATTTCTTCCAACGACTGCCCCTTTGTTTCCGGCAGATTTCTCTTCACATACCAAAAGGTGAACAGGCAAAAGAAGGCGAAAATAAAGAAGGTTGCCGGAATCCCAAGTCCATCTCTCATCAATGGAAACATTAAATTAACCAGCCAATCTGCGATCCACATCGTCATGATACAAATTGATAAGGCCCGGCCACGAACTGCGGTTGGAAAAAGCTCTGTCGCAATTACAAATTTCAAAGGCCCAAGCGAGAATGCGAAGGCGAATAAGAAAGTAATGATGCAGGAAACCAAAGCCATCCCTTTAATTCCGAACAGAAAACAGAGTCCGGTAAGTGCCAATGCCGCTGCTGCCATCATCGCGCCCGTCAGGTACAATGGCCTGCGACCCCAGGTATCTACTTTCCAAATGGCAATAAAAGTGAACAACACATTGGCCGTGCCCAAAATCATCTGGTATAAAAGTGCATCATTGGTCACAAATCCTGCAGACTTTAAAATTGTTGGTCCATAAAAGATCACCCCATTGATGCCACTAAATTGTGCCAGCGCTGTCAGCACCATCACCAGGATCAATACTTTCCTTACCGGCCCATTAAACAAGGCCTTAAATGATCCCTGCACCTGCACATTACCTGTGTTCATTCCTGCCATTTCGATTGCTCCCTCTTTCTCGCCATGAATGCTGGACAAAATTGTTTTTGCTTCCTCAACTCTCCCCTTCTGCAACAGCCACCTCGGACTTTCGGGTACAAAAAAGATCAGGAAACAGAACAACACCGCAGGAATTACGCCTACTAAAAACATACCTCTCCATACTTCTGAAACAAATAACCAATCCAGCACAGCAGGATTTGCAACAATACCAGCAGCACTGGCATGTCCTTGTAAGCAGTAATTGCTAACATAGGCCAGTAGAATTCCAATCGTCAAGGCCAATTGATAATAAGTAACCAAACTTCCCCTGTTTTTTGCAGGTGACATTTCTGAAATATACAGCGGCGAAATATTGGAAGCCACACCTACCCCTACTCCAGCAAGGATTCTAAAAAAGATCAGCAAGGTGTAACTGCCACTCGACGCAAATCCTACGGCACTAATAAAGAAGAGCAAGGCAGCGATAAAAAGTACTTTTTTCCGTCCAATCTGATCACTCAGGTAGCCGGAAAATGCGACCCCTCCAATACAACCCAACAGGGCGCTGGAAACAAACCATCCCTCCTGGGCGGAAGTCAGGTTAAATTGTAGTTTTAAGGGCTCAATGATTCCACTCACCACCGCCATATCAAAGCCAAAGAGGAATCCCCCAAGTGCAGCGATCATGGTGATGAGTAGAAGAAAAGTTTTGTGGTTCGTCATATGGTTTATATTTGGTATTGGTTGATTTTGGTTTTCCTGCCTTATAGCGCTTCGTCTTTGACGAAGGCCTTGACCAATTTCCCTCTCCCAGCCCCCAAATAGGTCATCGTATAGGACTTTACTGCTGCGGGTAGGACAATCGTTTCCGCATAATTATAAATGGTACTTTCGCCATTGCCTTTAATTTCGACCTGATTTCCTTCTACCAGCATCAAAATATGACAATGACCTTTAGACTCGATTTCTAGCGTCCCCTCCCATTCATAGCGTTCTACATCGTAGAAATGTTCGGCATGTGTGGGCAAATGCCAATGTTCCATAGTAGGCGTTTGCTGTAGTAAGACCGGCTTAGAAATGAGTTCCTGATGAACTTTCTTCCCTTTTCTAGAGAAATCGATGTTCTTCATCCCGTGGTCTATATTGATCGGCCTTGGCATCCCATTCAAATCTTTCCGCACCCAATCGTACAGTTTGAAAGTAAAAATATAAGGTGTACTACTGATTTCCAGCACCAGGTTATTGATCCCAGCACTGTGTACCGTACGGTTAGGAATCAGGAAGAAATCATGTTTTTTAGCAGGAATCAATTGCACATGTTGCTCAATTGGTAGCGCTAGCCCGGTTTCATAACTTTGTCTCAAATCCTTTTCAAATGATGCTGGATCACTCTCCTCAGTAAAGCCCAGATAAACACCAGAATCCCCTTTTTGATCCAGGATATAATAGGTTTCATCCTGTGTGATGAGCTCGCCAAAATTTTCCTGTGCGTATTTTAAAGAAGGATGACATTGAATTGAAAGGTGCTCTCCATCAAAAGTATCCAGGAAGTCAAAACGAATCGGGAAGTAGGTGCCAAACTTTAGTGCTGCGCTTCCCAATATGGCTGAGGAATGCGCAAACATCAACCAATCAAAAGAGAATTCCAGGAGCTTGCCTTTGTCGGCGATAAGGATACCGTTTTCAGGACTAATCAATTCAAAAGACCAGGCATAATTTGGTACTGACTTGGGCAAATGTGGAATGTGATCCATCATCCAGCTCCCCCCCCAGATCCCAGGTTCAAACCAGGGACGTGCACGAAATGCATGTTCACTTAATTCGGTAAGTGTGGCCCTAAAGGTATCGCCGGTAGTCCAGGGGTAAACCTTGCTATGTTGTCCATCAATAAAATACGCAATCTGAGCTAACAACTTTGCTTTATGGCGATTCAATACCGGCCAGTCTATAAAATAAAACCGTTTATATTGTATTTTAGGATCTGCGATCTCTCTCGCACCAATGTTCAGTACACGCCCGGCTCTGGAACGAAACTGCTGCTCATTCTTTGGAAGGTCCAGGTAAATCAGTGTCCCTTTCCAACCGGCCAAACTGGCTCCGGTGCCATAAACAATGTTTCTTCCTGTTGTGGGTTGTATTTCTTTCAGCTTTTCTGGATCAAAAAAATCCTGAAGCTCCCCGCTAAAAGATTTACCAAATATGGAATTTTCCCCATCGCTATGTAGGTATGGATGAAGCATCTGCTCAATTACTGTGCTCGGCTTTAAAGCTGTTAGGACATGGAACCAGGAACAATCAGGAGCGAGAAATGCTTTAGACTGGCCAATAAAAGTCTCCCAATCTATACCCACGTCACCATCGATGATCAGATTTCCTTCGGCAGGCAGCAAGCTAAATAATGCTTCTAAATCCGGATTGATGCTGCCCTGACTAATTTCCCTTGTTGGGTAAATATCATAGGTAACCATTTTATCCCATGGCTTAATTAAAGGTAAAAGCGCTTGCTGGGTATTCCTGTCTTTTTCGTTGAGGTTTTCTTTATTAGCGATGTCCATAATAATTGATGAAACACAAATATATCATATATGTCAGTATGTACACACATAGTTTAAGAATAATGCTCAATACCTATGCAATCAGCTTAAAATTAAGGCATTAAAATACAATCCCGAATGTGCATTCGGGAAATATTGATTAGTAAACAGGAAATTAGATAGAGAAAGTACTGCCTTCGGTAGCGAGCTGTGTATTTTCAAAAACCTGAACGGCTTCTTCCAATAGCGGTTGTAAGGTTTTATATCTGGAGGAGAAATGTCCGATGAGTAACTTTTGCGCCCCAGTCTTTATGGCCGTTTCAGCAGCTTGTAAGGCAGTGGTATGGTGTGTCTGATTGGCACGTTCCAAAAGCTCATGTAAGAAAGTCGCTTCATGATACAGGGTATCACAATCCTTGATCTCTTCAAAATAGCTTCCATCACAAAGTGTATCAGAACAGTAAGCATATTTTCTTGGACGATCAGAATCCACGGTATAATCCAGATTTAGTAAGGTTCTTCCGTCTGGTAAAGTAAGGTCTACGCCTCTTTTCAACAAAGGATAGTATTCCAATGGAACGTTTTCAGCCTCCAATTTTTCGATCACCACTTTACGCAATCTTTTCTTCTCTGTAAAGGTAAAGCCGGTACATGGAATTCTATGGTTGAGAATAATGGTGGAAACACTCAGGTCTGAATTTTCAAAAATAACCTTGGGTACATCTGCGCTGATCGGCGTAAATTCTAAAGGATACTTGATGATGGTTTCAGAATACTTAAACTGGAGTTCCAGGATTTCCATTAAGGCTGGTGGCCCATAAATATGAATTGGTTTGATCCTTCCATTGAGGTGCATGGTAGAAAGCAGGCCAATTAATCCAAAATAATGATCTCCATGCAAATGGCTAATGAATATCACATCTATTTTACTGGCTTTAAAACCAAATCTGATCAATTGCTGCTGAGTTCCCTCCCCACAGTCGATCAGGTAGAACTTCTCATTACAGTTTAATAGCTGCGCACTTGGATTTCTATTGTATACAGGAGTAGCAGAACTGCTACCCAAAATGGTAACCTCAAATTTCATTAACCTTTATCTACACTCCCCAACAATTCCTTTTCAATCTCTTCCATAAAGATCAGGTCTGTTGCCTCATCTAATTTAGATACGATCACCAGCGACTGGTCCAGGTTAGACATTTCTAATATTTTAGCCAATTCAGGATTAATTCCGGTAACGATAAACAACCCATTTGCTTTTTTACATAGGCGGTCTCCCACCAACAGGCTGCTTAAATCCTGTGAGTCATTACATTCTTTTACGGCGGATAAATCCAGTACAATGTTGTGGTATCCTTCTGCGTTCAATAAAATGAACTCAGATTTTAACTTAGGCGTATTGTCATTGGTAAACTTAGATTCCCTAAGCTTAAGAACCACATACTTTTCGTGCTTGTCAACTGAAAATTTCATGATATTGTTTTGTTTATTTCTATTGCTAAAGTAATTAATTTTATCTGGTATTGGTGTCAATCACCCTAATAAATCACTAAGAAAAATCCAGATCAGCAGATTTTAACAAAAAAAGACAGCCGCCGCTACCAAAATAAAGGCTAGCGGCGGCTGTCTGAAATTATAGAAACTTTGGAATTAATTTCCCAAAAGTTGATTTAGAGATTTGGTGACATTCGCTTCAATGCGTTGAATTACATTGGAAGCTTCGTTTTTCACGAAAACATCACCTGTAATTTGCTCATAAAGCTCGATGTAACGCTCAGAAATAGAGTTTACAATTTCTGGGGTCATAACCGGAACTTCTTGTCCGTCCTTACCCTGGAAACCATTTTCAATTAGCCATTTACGAACAAATTCTTTTGACAATTGCTTTTGAGGCTCATTCGCATCCTGACGTGCAGCATACCCTTCCGCATAGAAATAACGGGAAGAATCTGGCGTATGGATTTCATCAATCAAAAAGATCGCTGTGCCTACTTTACCGAATTCATATTTGGTATCAACGAGGATCAGGCCGCGTTCTGCTGCCATTTCCGTTCCACGTGCATATAGTGCTAAAGTGTAAGCTTCTAATTGTGTATAATCTTCAACAGACACAATTCCTTTAGCCAGGATATCTGCTCTTGAAATGTCTTCATCATGACCTACAGCCGCCTTTGTGGTTGGGGTGATGATCGGATGAGGTAATTGATCATTTTCTTTCAATCCTTCTGGCAAAGCTACTCCGCAAACACTGCGTTTACCGGCGCTATATTCTCTCCAGGCATGGCCTGCAAGGTATCCGCGGACAACCATTTCTACTTTGAAAGGCTCACAAATGCGGCCGATGGTTACCATTTCGTCCGGTACATCAATTACCCAGTTCTGTACGATATCTTTGGTCGCATTTAAAAATTTAGCGGCAATCTGATTGAGTACCTGCCCTTTAAAAGGCACTGCTTCGGGTAATACCACATCGAATGCAGATATTCTATCGGTCACCACCATCGCCATAAACTGGTTGTTGATGGTGTATACGTCGCGCACTTTTCCCTTGTAAAAATTGCTTTGCTTTGGAAAGCTGAAATTGGTTTCTTTAATTGCTGTCATGGTATTTGCCAAAGAGCTGTTGTGTTATTTGTTCTTAATTATTGGATATCGCCGTAGGCTTGTAAAATTCTTTTTACCAGTTTGTGCCGCACTACATCTTCCCCCGTCAGGTAAACAATTTCAATACCAGGAATATCGTCTAAGATACGCAGGGCGTTAAACAGACCAGACATTGTCTTTTTCGGCAAGTCAATCTGCGTCACATCTCCCGTCACTATAAACTTAGCAGAAGGGCCCATCCGGGTGAGAAACATCTTCAACTGAAGGTCAGTTGAATTCTGAGCCTCATCCAGAATCACAAAACAGTTATCGAGTGTTCTTCCACGCATAAATGCCAAAGGGGCAATTTCTATGGTTCTATTCTCAATATATTGCTTTAATTTTTCCGCTGGAATCATATCATCCAGGGCATCATATAATGGTCTAAGGTAAGGATCTACTTTTTCCTTTAGATCGCCAGGTAAAAAACCCAGGTTCTCACCTGCTTCTACCGCCGGTCTGGTCAGGATGATCCTTTTAATTTCTTTATTTTTCAGTGCGCGCACCGCAAGTGCAACTGCAGTATACGTTTTTCCTGTTCCTGCAGGGCCTATGGCAAATAATACATCATTTTTCACGATGCTGTCTACCATACGTCTCTGGTTCGCTGTTCTGGCTTTCACCATTAACCCATTCGTTCCAAATACGATGACCTCTCCACCGCCTCCAGTTGGGCTTGCAGGTTTTTCCGCTCCTTTTTCAGAAACCGTCCTTTTTCCGCTGGAATCCAGGATGGTTTCCACATCACTTGCATTCAAACCCAGGTGATTTTCAAGTCTGGCCAACAAAAGAATATACTTCTGCTCAAAAACTTTAAGTTCTTTTTCATCGCCAAACACTTTCAGTTCAATTCCTCTTGCCACCACTTTAAGCTTAGGAAAAGCGTTCTTAATCAGCTCATAGTGCTCATTATTCGCTCCCCAAAACTGTACCGGATCTACCGATTCTAATGTTAAAATAAGTTCGTTCAAAATATTGTTTTTTTTAAGAGGTGTATATTTTGATATAAAAATTGAATATTTGTACGCGATTTGCCGCTTACGCAAGATTAAGAATAAATATTCAATTTTTAATGGCCATAATTACATTAACAACAGATTTAGGTTCAAAAGATTTTTATCAGGCTGCCCTCAAAGGCAGTATCCTGAGCATCTTGCCTACAGCCAATATTGTTGATGTGACGCATGAAGTTCCTTCCTTCAATATCTCTTATGCGGCATTCGTTTTAAAAAATGTATACCCTTATTTTCCTAAAGGCACGGTTCATTTAATTGGAATCGATTCTGTGTTTAGTGAAAACACCAGATACATTGCGTTAAAATACAGGGATCATTATTTTGTAGGTGCAGACAATGGGATTTTTTCTTTATTGTTTGAGGACCTTCCGGAAGAGATCGTGGAATTGAATATCATGCAAGATCTCAAATACCTGCATTTCCCACTCGTAGATATCTTTGTAAAAGCAGCCATTCACCTGGCTAAAGGCGGCAGGTTAAAAGACATTGGCATGCCTACGGACAGCGTGGAAGAACGCATGTTATTAAACCCTGTAATCGAACGGGATATCATCCGTGGAAGCGTCATTTATATTGATACTTTTTCCAATGTGATCACCAACATTACCAAAGAATTATTCACCAAAATACAGCGCAACCGGGACTTCACGCTATACTTCAGAAAAAGCGAAACGATTACCCAACTCAGCTGGCATTATAATGAAGTTCCAGAAGGCGAAAAGCTCTGTCTTTTTGGCATTAGTAACCACTTGGAAATTGCCATTAACAAAGGTAAAGCAAGTGGTTTATTGGGCTTACACCTCAACGACATCATCAGAGTTGAGTTTCATCCTTAAACCTTAAATCTATGTTGATTCGCCTGGTAAAAATGCAATTTAACGCTGATTTTGTATCGGAGTTCCAGGAGAACTTTAAAACTTTACAACCTCAGATCGCAGCATTTGAGGGCTGCAGCAGTGTTCAATTGCTCCAAGACCATCAACAAGACAACCTCTTCTTTACGATCAGCCACTGGAAGGATGAGGCCCATTTAGAAGCCTACAGATGCTCTCCCCTCTTCCGAGACACCTGGGCTAAGGTAAAACCCAATTTCGCAGCTAAGGCTGAGGCATGGAGTTTGCTTGCTCCATAGAAAGAAACACACACAAATGATTAAAAATTGCTTACTGCTGCTTTTTGTTGGATTTTTCAGCTTAAATGCCGCGGCTATACGAGTAGATACGAGCGCTTATCAGTTACAACGATTGAAAATCAACGCCTTATTGGCAGAGCGCAGCGTGAGATTCGGACAATATGACCAGAGTCTGGACGCCAGGACGGGGATATTTGGTTTTCAAACTAAAAAGGACATCAAGAATTCCAATGAGATCCTCCGTCAAATTGTCTTGAATGACAATAACGTTTTTAAGGAGCTTAAAGTACTGATGGATTACAAAGACCAGGAGGTAAAAAACGTGATCATCAACTCCAATACCACGAATGGACGAATCCAGAATTACATGGTGTCTATCAAAAAACTGCAAGACCAGAATCAGAACTTGAGAGAAAGAATTGTAATGGTAGAAAAGGGAAAGACCTTTTATTATTACGTCATTGCTTTTCTAGGTCTGCTGATTGTTGGAATGGTCTGGTTTGGTTATAAAAAAGGTTTGTTTAACGACCTTAGTTAAAATAATTTGTAAGGAGTCCGACTAAAAACTTAGGCTCTACCCATGTTGATTTCGGTGGCATGACGCCATCAGCTTCTGCCACTGCAATCACCTGAGCTACTGAGGTTGGGAATAAAGTAAAAGCGATGACAAATAAGCCATTATCTACTTTTTCCTGCAATTCGCTCAGCTTCGTACGTCCACCTTCAAAGGTAATCCGGGCATCCGTTCTCGGGTCTTTGATGCCAAGAATTGGCTCCAGTATAAAGTTCTGTAAAATACTCACATCTAATACGCCTACCGGATCATGCTCATCATAAATAGCCGGCTTAGGTTTCAACGCGTACCATTGTCCGCGGAAATACATCCCGATTTCATGGAGGTGTTTTGGCTTTAAGGCATCCGCTACCGGAACCACTTCAAAACAGTTATTTAAATCTTCCATGAACTCTTTTGCGGTAATGGAACCCAAATCTCTAACCAATCTATTAAACTCCAACACCTTGACTTCTTCGGTATTCATATAGACCGTAGTAAAATAGTTGTACAGTTCAGATCCATTATGCTTTCCCTCGTTTAAAGCTTGTTTTTGTAGTCCCATTTTGGCCATGGAAGCCGCACGATGGTGGCCATCAGCAATGTAAACTGCAGGGATTTTCGCAAAAGCAGCAACCATTTCCTTTAAATCTTCGGGATCAGCAATGGCCCAGATCCGATGTTCACTTTTATCGGTAAAGATGAAATCGAGCTCGGGTTTTAATGCGGTGTATTTTTTGATCAAACCATCAATTGTAGGATTAGGATGGTAGGTAATCAAGACTGGATTAGCATCAAGTCCGGTTTGCTGTAGATAATCAGCCAATAGCTTTTCTCTTCGCTCTACGGTAGATTCGTGTTTTTTGATTCGCCCTTCCAGGTAATCGTTGATGTGTGTTAAAGTCCAGATCCCGGTCTGACACAAACCATCGTGTATTACCTGATACACATAAATCACCGGCAACTTTTCTCTCTCCAGATAATGATGCTCCAGGAAACCTTCAAAATTCTCGGCAATTTTCTTAAAAATCAGCTCTTGTCTGGTTCCTCTAAGGTAAGGATTATCTAATTCGGGATTGATCAGGTGCAGAAAGCTACAACTATTCTCAGAAGCGATGAGTCGCGCTTCTCCTGAGCCATAGTTTTCCAATGGGCGGGTAACCACCTTTGATTGCAGGTGTGCTGCAGGTTTTAATCCACAGAAAGGCTTTATATTTGGCATAGGAGGAGAAGGAAATGAGGTACCCAATATTTAGGATACCTCATTAAATACTATTGATACTATTTATTAAAATGCGCAATAATGAGGTTGGCTAATTCCACACCGATACGTTCTTGTGCTTCATTAGTAGCCGCACCAATATGTGGCGTTAAAGAAATCTTAGCATGTTGAAGAATAGCTGCTGCTGGAGTTGGTTCGTTATCGAACACATCTAAGCCTGCGAAAGCAAGTTTACCACTGTCTAAAGCCGCAATTAAAGCTGCCTCGTCAATGGTACCTCCTCTTGAACAGTTCACCACACCAACACCTGGTTTCATTTTCTCAAACTCCGCAGCACCTAAGATAGGTTTGTCTGCAAATGGCGTATGTAAACTGATGAAATCACTGTTGCTGATCACTTCTTCTAAGGATACTGTTTTCACAGGAATATCAACTTTAATACCACCTTGAAGATTCAAGGTTAGGTTTCCTTCGAAAGGGAAAAGGTCATAAGCCAGTACGTTCATACCTAAGCCTAAAGCTACCGTAGCCGTTTCTCTTCCGATTCTACCGAATCCAATGATACCGATGGTTTTACCTCTCAATTCTACACCTTTAGCATAAGCCTTTTTAAGGGCATTGAATTTAGTATCACCTTCTACCGGCATTTTTCTGTTCGCTTCTTGTAGGAAACGTACACCTGTAAACAAGTGTGCGAATACCAATTCCGCTACTGATAAAGAAGATGCTGCTGGTGTATTGATTACCGCAAGACCTTTACTTCTGGCGTAATCTACATCGATATTATCCATACCTACACCACCTCTACCAATCAGTTTAAGGTTTGGGCATTGGTCTATTAGTTCCTGACGAACTTTTGTGGCACTACGTACCGTAATTGCATCGTAATTCTGTAAAGCTTCGGCTAATTTATCCTGAGCTACGGTCTCTGTATCTACTACAAAACCCGCTTGTTCCAATAAGGATTTACCGATAGGATCAATCCCATCGTTGGCAAGTATCTTAATCATCAATTATATATTTTATTGGTGTTTCTCTGCAAAAATCTGCATTAATTCAATTAAAGTATGCACACTGGTAATCGGCAAGGCATTGTACATAGAGGCTCTGAAACCACCTACGCTTCTGTGTCCTTTGATGCCTTCAATCCCATTTTCTTCTGCAAATTTCAGGAATGGTTTTTCTAATTCAGCATTTTCCATCACGAAGCATACGTTCATTCTTGAACGGTCTTCTACAGCACAAGTACCTTTAAACAATGGATTTCTATCGATTTCCGCGTATAAAGCTCTTGCTTTTGCAATGTTTTCTTTTTCAATTTCTGCAACACCACCTTTAGATTTCAACCAACGTAGGTTTAACATCGCCACGTAGATAGAGAAAACCGGAGGAGTATTGTACATAGAACCACCTTCGATATGCACTTTATAGTCTAACATAGAAGGAATCTTTCTACCTGTTTTACCTAAGATCTCGTCTTTCACGATCACTACAGTTAAGCCGGCAGGGCCGATGTTTTTCTGTGCACCAGCATAGATCAGGTCGTATTGAGCTACGTCAATCACTCTGCTCATGATGTCAGAGGACATGTCACAAACTACAGGAACTTTAGTTTCCGGCAGGTCGAACATTTCCGTTCCATAAATGGTATTGTTGGAGGTACAATGAAAATAAGCACTATCTTCAGGGATGCTATAACCTTTTGGAATAAAGGTATAGTTTGATGATTTTGATGAAGCTACAATATTTGCAGTTCCAAAATTAACGACTTCTTTAATCGCTTTGTTTGCCCATACTCCTGTCTCCAGGTAACTGGCTGTTTGGCCTTCAGGCAATAAGTTCATAGGAACCATTGCAAATTGCAAACTCGCACCACCTTGTAAAAAGAGAACGGAATAACCGGCAGGAACATTTAACAATTCTTTAACCAACTTCCCGGCCTCTTCCACAACACCTTCGAATTCAGGTGTGCGGTGTGAGATCTCCAGAATAGACAAGCCGTCTTTAAAATCAAGTACTGCTTGTGATGCTTGCTTGAAAACTTCCTGTGGTAGGATACAGGGTCCAGCGCCGAAATTATGTCTCATTTTTATGTTTATTTTTATTGATTGTAAATGTAATATTTTATATGATTTAATGATTCTAATTTTTGAGATTAATGAACATTTATGGCCGAATGGGCCTGCCAGTTAAATCATTAGCGGGAAAATCATTGGGATACAAAGGACAAACACCCACCGGTACGCTGCGTAGAAAACAGCGGTTAAATGCCCTACAGGACGAGTTTAAACCTAAAGGGAGAATGGGAAGAATTTAGCTGGCTTGCTGAAAAGAAACTTAGATGTTTAAAGTACCTGTTTTTAGGTTTTTCAGCTCCGAAATCATTTCCTTTGGATCCGGAGCAGCAAAAATGGCACTACCAGCCACGAATGCCATAGCACCCGCATCGATTAAATCTTCCAGGTTATGAATCCCTACCCCACCATCAACTTCGATGATCAGGTCCGGATTGATCTGTAAAGCCATTGCCTTTAATTCTCTGAGTTTATTTAGGGTATTGGGAATAAACTTTTGTCCGCCGAAACCAGGGTTAACAGACATTACCAATACCAGGTCCAAATCCGCAAGGATATCTTTTAACAAAGCGACAGGCGTATGTGGGTTCAATGCCACACCAGCTTTACATCCTGCCGCATGAATCGCCTGCACAGTGCGGTGAAGATGCACGCAAGCTTCATAATGAACCGTAATTACAGCAGCTCCTGCTGCTGCGAAACGTTCGATATATTGATCTGGATTTACAATCATCAAATGAACGTCCAATGGTTTGGTTGCATATTTATTAATGGCTTCCATCACTGGAAATCCGAAAGAAATATTCGGTACAAACACGCCATCCATCACATCTACATGAAACCAATCTGCCGCACTAGAATTGATCATTTCAATATCACGTTGCAGGTTTGCAAAATCAGCAGAGAGTACAGAGGGGGCGATGAGGTGTTTCATAGGATCGTTTTATGCTTAGGTAAATATATAAAATAAAGCTGTTTTAAACCAAAAAACCCCGCGAATTGCGGGGTTTTGAGTATTGTTTTGAAATTATGCAGGAGCGTTTTCTGCGTTTCCTTCTGGTTTCGCTGGACGAGGCAATAAAGCTTTTCTAGAAAGTTTCATTTTTCCTTGTTTGTCAATATCCAAAAGTTTCACTTGAATTCTATCACCTTCTTTGAACACACCGTCCATCGTTTCTAAACGAGTCCAGTCGATCTCAGAGATGTGTAATAATCCGTCTTTTCCTGGCATGATTTCTACGAATGCACCAAATGGCATGATAGATTTCACTTTACCATCATAAGTAGCACCTATGTCTGGTTTAGCAGCAATCGCGTTGATACGGGTTACCGCAGCATCAATTGCAGCTTTGTTATCCGCAAAGATTTCAACGATACCTTTGTTACCTACTTCTTCAATAGAGATAGATGCGCCGGTTTCGCGTTGCATTTCCTGGATAATTTTACCGCCTGGGCCGATTACAGCACCAATAAATTCTTTATCAATGGTTAGAGAAACGATACGTGGCGCGTGATCTTTGTAGTCTTCACGTGGTGCAGAAATCGTTTTCTTCATTTCGTTTAAGATGTGTAAACGGGCTTCTTTAGCTTGGTTAAGGGCGTTAGTTAAAACTTCCCATTTCAAACCATTGATTTTTAAGTCCATCTGACAAGCAACAATACCTTTTTCAGTACCAGTTACTTTAAAGTCCATATCACCTAAGTGATCTTCATCACCTAAGATATCTGAAAGGATCGCATATTTACCAGTTTTCTCATCAGTGATTAATCCCATAGCAATACCAGATACTGGCGCTTTGATTTTAATACCTGCATCCATTAATGCTAATGTACCAGCACAAACAGTTGCCATTGATGAAGAACCGTTAGATTCTAAGATATCAGAAACGATACGAATCGTGTATGGGTTTTCTTCTAATCCTGGTAATACTTTCTTCAATGAACGCATAGCCAAGTTACCATGACCAATTTCACGACGACCAGCACCTCTGTTCGGGCGAACCTCGCCAGTAGAGAATCCAGGGAAGTTATAGTGTAGTAAGAATTTGTTGTAACCATTGATGAATGCACCATCAATCATTTGCTCGTCATCTTTAGAACCTAAAGTAACAGTGGTTAATGCTTGAGTTTCACCACGAGTGAAAACTGCAGAACCGTGAGCAGAAGGAAGGTAACTTACTTCAGACCAGATAGGACGTACAGTGCGCACATCACGACCGTCTAAACGAATTCCTTCATCTAATACTAAGTTACGGATGGCATCATATTGTACATCATGGAAATATTTCTTAGTTAAGAATGAAGTTACATCATCGATGTCTTCACCTAAAGTAAGTACAAATTCAGCAAGGATAGCAGCGAAAGCATCAGTACGCTCACCTTTGCTCGTGTTGCTTTTTGCAACTGCATATACTTTATCATAAGTCGCAGCAAATACATCTGCTCTTAATTCAGGATTGCTGTTTTCATGAGAATAAGCACGTTTAACCGTCTTACCTACTAATTCAGCCAATTCTTTTTGAGCTTGAACTTGCACGATGATTGCTTTGTGAGCGAACTCAATAGCTTCCACCATGTCAGCTTCAGAAATCTCATCAGCTTCACCTTCTACCATTACGATGTCTCTTTCAGTACCGGCAACAAGGAATTCCATTGTTGCGCGCTCTAAATCGCTTACATAAGGGTTGATTACAAAGTTACCGTCGATTTTAGCAACACGTACTTCAGAGATTGGCCCGTTGAAAGGAATATCTGAAACCGCGATAGCAGCCGAAGCAGCTAATCCAGCTAAACAGTCTGGCATAATATTTTTGTCAGAAGAGATCAAAGTGATCATCACCTGAGTATCAGAGTGGTAATCTTCAGGGAACATCGGGCGTAAAGCACGGTCAACCAAACGAGAAATTAAAACTTCATAGTCTGATAATCTTGCCTCACGACGTAAGAAACCTCCAGGAATACGGCCAGCGGCAGCATATTTCTCTTGATAATCTACAGATAATGGTAAGAAATCTACACCTGCTTTAGCACCTACTGAAGATACTACAGTAGCCAATAGCATGGTGTCTCCCATTTTAACAACTACAGAACCATCAGCTTGTTTCGCTAATTTTCCTGTTTCAATTTCGACAATTCGTCCGTCGCCAAGGTCGAACGATTTTTTTATTACATTCATTTAAAGAGTGTTGTGGTGTGTTTTCCTCTTTCTACACACCTGATTTATATATGTTAATTTTATTATTCAATTAAAAAAGCCATCCCTAAGAATGGCTTTTCCTGATATTATAACGCTTATTTGCTGTCTCTAGTTGAACCTAAAGGTTTGATAATGTCCCTTAAGCCTAAAGCTTTGATAACAGCACGGTAACGATTGATATCTTTTTTAAATAGATATGCCAAAATACCACGGCGTTTACCTACTAATTTTTGTAGAGATAACTGAGTAGAGAAATCTTTACGATTTTTCTTTAAGTGCTCAGTTAAATGTGCAATACGGTAAGTAAACAATGCTACTTGACCTTCAGCAGAACCAGTGTTAGTTTCTACTTCGCCGTGTGTTTTGAAGATTTCGGCTTTCTTTTCTTTACTTAAATACATTTCTTGAATGATACTAAAGTGTGTATGGATTAATTAATTGTGTGCAAAGATAGTTTAAGTTTTAATGAATCGCAAAAAAAACAATTGTCATACGGGTTCAATTTACGCCATCCGGGCTAAATATATCAAAATCTAAACCTTATTTTTGAACCCGAACGAGAATTTCAGACCGTAAAACGAGGAAAACATGGAAAAGAACGAATACAGCATATTTGAAACTGAATTAAAAGTACGCCCAGATGATATAGATATGTTCCAGCATGTACACAATAGCAAGTATTTTGACTATGTACTTTCTGCACGTTACGACCAGATGGAAGAGTTTTACAACATGTCTATGGAATCTTTCCTCGAGAGTGGCTATGGTTGGGTGGTACGTACCGCTCATGTTGACTTCAAACGACCTTTGATTCTGGGTGATGTGATTTTAATTCGAACCGGCATCTTAACCATCAATGAAAAAGGTTGCAGGGTTCAATTTGAAATGGAAAACAAGCGAACAAAAAAAATTGCTTCTGATGGTTGGTTCGATTATGTGATGATCGATACAAAAACCGGTAAAGGTTGCAAGGTTAATGATGAAATGATCAAAGCTTACAGCATATAAATTATTAATTATTACCAAAAAAAAGCCGTCAGCTTTTAAAAACTGACGGCCGGATTGAATAAGCCAGATGAGCTACTAATTATTTAATTTCAATCTGACGCACTAAATTTTTAGCTTCTTCTTTTTTAGCAACTTCAATCACCAATACACCATCTTTATAGGTTGCATCGATGCTGCCATGATCCACTGAATCTGGCAAGGTGAAGGAACGTAAGAATGAGCTGTAACTGAACTCCTGTTTCTTATATTGCTTTTCTTCTTTTTTATCTTCTTTTTTAACCTCGGCAGAGATCGTCAATACATCTCCTTCAAGATTTACTTTAAAATCTTCTTTTTTCAATCCTGGAACAGCCATTTCAATGTGGTACTGATCATTAGTTTCGCTGACATTTACAGCAGGTATTTTAGTGATCAGGTGACTTGGCAATAAAGCATCGGTAAATATTGAACCGAAAACATCATTGAAATCGTTCATTAATCCAGTGTTTTTTGCTCCATTATTAAATTTTACTAGTGACATATATAATCCTCCTTTTATTTTTAGACTTTTAACTTAAGCTATCAATTCAAAAAAATCAAATACACCAGGCATATTTCAAGTCCTGTGCCAATTCAAAAAAACAGCGTTTTAAGCTATTTAAAAGCACTATTATCTGAAAGAATTTCAGTTCCGGTAACCTATAAAATGAAAATTTGTCAGTTTTTAAGAAAAAACATCTTAGGAGCCTACCCGATCTCGTTTTCCAGCAAGAACTTCATTCTTTTCCATTTGTAACCCAAGTAAACTTGCATAAAGGCCTTTATTTTCAGAAAAAAAAACATAAGTCTAAACGACAGCTACCTATTCTTATACTAGATTAAACTGCTTTCACCTCAAAAATCTCCATAAGATCATCCTTTATAAAACTAGCCTGAAACTTGAAAGACGCAGTCAACACGGTATAAATAAATAAGGTGATCCCTAAGGGAAAAAGCATTCGTGGCAAGATAAAATCATTTAAAAAGCCTATTAATAAGACTAAACCACCAAATAATGCGGAAAATACAATGATAGGAATGAAAGGTCTTATGACGATATGAATGATGCTTCCTGCTTCATTTTCCCTGATTTCTCCATAAAAATAGGGGTGAATTCCCATATTTATAGATGTAATCTTTGAAATCACAAACTCATTCCCATCCATTGTTCCTTTAAATGGTTGGTCTAACTTTCCAAACTTCCAATTAAGCAAAGAAGGATAGGGATCAATTTTATCACCTAGTCTTTCTATTGCATCATCTATTTTAAGCGGACTTTTATAACTGAGTTGTTCATAGGGTAGAAATGCCATGACTGGATTCTTATAACGCGTTAAGACTAAAATATTAATATCGAATATATATAATTCCAAGCTAAAATTTTTTCATGTAAAAAAAAGGCTTGTTTCCTGTGCTATCGTTCAAAACAATAGTACAGGAAACAAGCCCTGGCCTGTTATTTAAATAATTACTTAACTACCGTCGTGTCTTGCGCTAAAAATGGCAACGTGTAATTCCCGAAATCCAAACTCACCTTTTTAAAGGCAGCTTTCAATTTGGCCTGGTCTTTCTGCTCCACACCAGTCTGATACAAATAAAGGTGCTGCAACTCTTTAAGCCCGGTAAGCGGAGCGATAATACCCAAGGCAGTCACTTTAGACCCCACCAGGTTGATCACCTGGAGTTTTTTGAGGTCTTTCAATAAGGTTAAACCCTGATCTGTAATCGCGGTATGACTCAAGTTAATTTTCCTCAGGTTTTGCAGTTTAACAATATTCCCCATAGTTTGATCGGTGATCGAAGCGCTAGCCAAGTTTAGCCAGATCAACTGTTTATTTAAAGCCTCCAACAACTTCAAAACTGCTGGATCTGCCTTTGCCGTTACAAAGCTGGCCGACAAATAATTGCTATTACTCAACACCGGGATCACCACTACGCCTACCTTCTTTAATTTTTCAATTGCAGCAGCATCAGCTTTCTCTACCTCTTCCTCCGGGATATCCGCAGCAACAGTTTTCTTAGCCAGCACAGCTCCAGTCTGAAAGCTCAGTAATATCGGTTTGATCTCTGCTGGTTGCTTTAAATCCGACACTTTTTTATCAGCGGTCGCCCCTTCATTGATCCACCATTGCAACATCGCAATCTCTTCGGCCGTCAGCTGAGGCTTTTCTTTTGGCGGCATGTGGTCATCATTGCTAATCGGCAACAGCATTCTTTTAATCAAATCACTCTCATTCGCCCGACCAGGAATCAGACTCGCGCCATCTTCCCCACCTTTCAGCATAAAACTGATATTATCCATCCTCAGCTTCCCCTTTTGTTTTTCGGAGCCATGGCAACTATAACAGCGGTTTTGCAACAGAGGTTGAACCAAATGCGTATAGGCAATTGCTTTCTGTACATCGGGCACTGGCGGAATTGCAACCTTACTCGCCTCTCCTTTTAATGCTGCAGTCATGTAATCAGAACCATGGGTAAGAGAACCTCCATAATGCCCGGTCAGGGTAATCAAAATGATTAAAGCAGCGGAAGTCACATTCAAGAATATTTCCTTTACTGCTTTCCAGTACATCAAATAAAGTAGTAATGAAATCACCGAAACACTGATTCCCATCCAAAAATGGAGGTCTACCAGATTACCATCATAATCCCCACTGGCCGACAAAAGATATCCGCTCGCGCAAGAAAAAATTGCAGCCAAGGCCCCTAACAAGCAAATCATAGGAATGGCCGGTTTCAGGAAAACAAACTTAGCATTCAAGGTTAGCAGCTGAAACAAACAACCCAGTAATAAAATCCCTATAGGAAGGTGGACTAGTATCGGATGAAAACGGCCAATAAATTCAGGTATAGTTAAAATGATCATGCTTCTTATTGGTAGCGTTTGCGTAATAAATTCATCATATATACATTAATTCCCCACTGATCAGCAACTGGCTGCCGGGTATAAGGTAAAGTAGGCATATAATCTGCCGGACCAAACTCCGTAAGGATGGTCATTCGCTCTCCTTTTCTTTTCTTCCTTTCAATCACTTTATCCCACCATGCCAGGTGTGCATTGAGGGCGTCGCCCCATTCTGGTGCCCTTGGATCGCTCACTTGCGGTCCTTCCGGATGGCCTACTCTGGAATGGATATGCTCCACCCGATCCAGTACCATCCCAATCGTTTCTTTTTGATTGCCCAACAAACTTTCATGCACCACGCACCAATGCGAAATGTCCAGGGTAATGCGCAAATCCGGGTTCTTTTCTACAAAGTTCCTCGCAATTGGCGCAGCGTACAGCATCCTACTTCGATGCGTTTCATGATAAATTGGAATACCTGAAGACTTTGTTTTTTTCACAGTGTAATCAATGATTTTTTTATTCTGCTCATAAGTAAAGTAATCCCTTCCAGAATGACAATTGACGTATAGCGCTTTCTGAAAACTATTGTCCACTGCAGCATCTATATTTTTCATGAATGAGCTGAGGTGCTGATCAGGATCATTTTCGCCAGCTCCACAAAGAAAACCGACCTGTAAATTGTGTTTTTTCAAAGCGGCAAACAGCTCTTGCTGACTGCCCAAATCGCCAGGCCACCATACTTCTACCCCTTCATATCCCTCTTTTTTCGCCAAAGCGCAAAAATCTTCTGTTGAGCCATCATAACCCCATGAGGTGGCCATAAAAAGTAATTCATAACCTGCTTTCGCCTTTACAAAAGGGAGTTCCGCAGCTTTAATTTCGGCATAAGGCGCAAGAATCCCTCCGGCAGCAGCCGTTACCGTAGTTTTCAAAAAATGTCTTCTATTTTGATGCATTTAGTTTGTCGTAATTGTGATTAAATGTGGTGGTTAATAAATAGGCTAAGCAACGATATCTCTAATCACTTTCCCTGCAACATCCGTCAATCGGAATGGCCTTCCCTGGAAGGGAAATGTAAACTGCTCATGGTCGAAACCCAGCTGATTTAAAATCGTAGCCTGTATATCAAAAGCATCTACTTTTCCGCTAACAGCACTATAGCCAATTTCGTCGGTTTCACCATGTGTATATCCTTTTTTGATACCGCCACCGGCCATCCACATGGTAAAAGCTTCTGTATGGTGATCTCTTCCATTGTATGGATTTTGTATACCATTTCTGTTCTCCATCATGGGCGTCCGACCAAATTCGCCACCCCAAACCACAAGCGTATCTTCCAACATCCCTCTTTGTTTAAGGTCAAGCAGCAGCGCCGTGATTGGCTTATCAGTACTGCGACATTTGTTCTTCAGACCGATATTTAAAGAATTTGCTGGTCCGTCACCATGCGCATCCCAGCCCCAGTCGAACAGCTGTACGAAGCGCACACCTTTCTCTACTAATTTACGCGCCAGCAACACATTATTGGCAAAGCAAGCTTTACCCGGCTGCGTGCCATACATATCATGAATATATTGTGGTTCATTGTTGATATTCATCACTTCCGGTGCAGAAATTTGCATGCGATACGCCATTTCATACTGCGCTACGCGCGATTGTATTTCCGGATCATTATAGGTTGCATATTCTTCTAAATTTGAAGCATTGATGGCATCAATGGAGGCTTTTCTTAAATCCCTGCTCATGCCATGCGGATCTTTAATGAACAATACCGGGTCTCCCTCACTCCTACATTGCACGCCTTGATAAACAGAAGGCAGAAATCCACTTCCCCAGATGCTCTTACCGGCATCAGGAAAACTTCCTCCACTGGTGAGCACTACAAAACCTGGCAGATTTTGATTCTCTGTCCCCAGTCCGTAGGTTACCCAGCTGCCTATACTTGGTCTGCCCAAGCGGGCACTTCCGGTATGCATTAACAATTGCGCGGGTGCATGGTTAAACTGATCTGTCGACACTGCTTTTAAGAAACTCACATCATCAGTCATGGTCGAGAAATGCGGCATATTGTCACTCACCCAAGCCCTGCTTTGGCCATGTTGCGCGAAATTTGCCTGTGGCCCTAACATCTTCGGCACCCCGGTAATAAACGCAAATTTCTTCCCTGCCAGTAAAGATGGCGGACAATCCTGTCCATTCATCTTCATCAGTTCTGGTTTAAAATCAAACAGCTCCAATTGAGAAGGTGCACCAGCCATGTGCAAATAAATCACACTCTTTGCCTTCCCTAAAAACGGAGGTGATTTTGGCAATAATGGATGGGCGGCATCATATAAAACCGGGTTATTTCCCTTAGTCCCACCAAAATTACAGCTTCCAAATAAAGCACCCATAGCGAGGGCCCCCAATCCCATTGCACTTTCCTTTAAAAAATGTCTACGTGTATAAGCTGCGGCCTGGATCTCATTCGCTTCTTTAACCAGGCGGTAGGCGTTTAATTCATCTCTAGTCATATCATTTAATTTTTTGTAACCACCTCGTCAAGATTCAACATTGCATTTGCTACGATCACCAGCGCAGCAGTCTCCGGACTTTTATTTACGGTGTCACCCATTAATTCCTTCACTTTAGCAGGATTTACCTTATAATCGGCCAATGCCTTACGGTATAAATCATCAAATATCTTCAGTTTTTGTGCCGGAATAGGTTTATACAACATCTGTTGATACCCTGCGGCAATTTGTTTCAGGATTTCCTTACCCCCTTCCTTTTGCATCTTAAGGGCAAAATGTTTGGCCAAATCAATGTACACCCCGTCATTAAGGGTTACCAATGCCTGCAATGGTGTGTTGGTACGGATTCTTCGTGGCGCACAAGCTACACGCATCGCACCATCAAACGCAATCATGGAAGGATATGGAGAAGTTCTTTTCCAATAGGTATAAATCGCCCTTCTATACTGATCTTCTCCGGTTGAATTGTTCCACTGATCTCCATTGTAAGGAGAACTCCAAATGCCTTCTGGTTGCCATGGTTTAACACCTGCGCCATACATTTTATTACTAAGCATGCCGCTGATGGCCAAATGCTGGTCGCGTAATTGTTCTGCCGATAACCGCATTCTTGGTCCGCGTGCATAGAATTTATTGAAAGGATCTTTTTCTTTAACCTGATCAGTCATCCGTGAATCTTGTCTATAGGTAGCGCTCATCACCATCTCTTTGATCATCTTTTTCACACTCCATTTATAATCGTGCATCAATTCCCAGGATAAATGGTCTAACAGCTCTTTGTGGGTAGGATTCATTCCTTGCGTCCCCATATCCTCGAGCGTTTCCACGATCCCGGTTCCAAACAACTGCTCCCAGAGACGGTTGGCCATAGTTCTGGAAAGCAGCGGATTTTTCACATCTGTTAACCACATCGCCAGTCCCATTCTGTTTTTTGGTGCATTTGCAGGCATCGCATACGCCAATGTTTTTGGCACACCCGGCTGCACTTCCTTACCATGTGAAGTCCATGCACCACGTTCAAATACGTAAGTCTTACGCAACCTGTTACTTGGATTTTCTACCATCACAGGGATCGTTTTGACATTCGCATTTAATAGCGCCCAGAACGTTTGCTTATTCTCTGCGTAATTGGGCTTGTTTTTTCCTGGAAATTGCTGACCGAAATGAAACCAATCGAAAGTGACCACCACCTCGTCTTTGTTCGTTGCTGTTGGATTATAATAACTCAGGTAGACATCATGAACTCCAGTTTGTGTCTTAAAATCAACCGGTAGGTTCTGGTACCCCTTTGTTGCCGGAACATTCCATTCGGCAATAACAGGCCCGGCTGATTGGTCTAAACGCAATTGCATTTTACCACCGGTTTTCCCGGAATTGTACCGATAGATCAATTGATCCACCTGGCTCAGGTCTACCTTTTCAATTCTTGCCACCGCATTGTTTCTAAAGAAAAGCGCAATGTTATTGTTCCCGATAACCGCATTCACCAATTTATCAGTCGTGGTAGAGTTAATACTCGGCTGTCCCGTTTTTAAGAATTTATGTATCTCTTTTGATTTCCCTTCTGAAACATTCTGCTTCAACCAGGTGGTTAAAGAAGTAAGCTTGTTTTGCAGGGAATCATTATACTGTCTCAATAAAGGATACTCAGAGGCTAAATCTTCATCCCTGGAATTGTTAAAATAGGCCATGAATTTATAGTACTCATCGTCTTTAAATGGATCATAAGGGTGACTATGGCATTGTACACAAGCAAAAGTGGTACTTAACAAACCTTCCCATGTGGTATTTACCCGGTCCATGACTGCGGATACCCTAAACTCTTCATTATTTGTCCCACCTTCATCATTCGTCATGGTATTCCTGTTGAAAGCAGTCGCGATATATTGGTCGTCTGTAGGATTCACAAAGAAATCACCCGCAATCTGTTCGGTGATAAACTCATTGTAAGGTTTGTCCTTATTAAAGGCGCGGATCACCCAGTCCCGGTATTGCCAGATGTTTCTATTGCCATCAGATTCATATCCTTTGGTATCGGCATAACGGGCTACATCCAACCACATTGAGGCCCACTTCTCGCCAAAACGAGGGGAAGCCAATAAAGAATCTACCAGAATTTCGTAAGCTTTATCTGCATCTTTATTCTTGAAATATTGTTTAATTAAGGATTCGGAAGGAACCGTTCCAATTAAATCCAGGCTAAGTCTTCGCAATAAAGTTGGCCTATCCGCTTCTGCTGAAGGTTTTAGTTTTTCAGTCTCCAGCTTGGCAAGGATGAATTTGTCAATGTTATTTCTTCCCCAGTCTTCATCAACGTCTGGAATTTCGACTTCTTTAACCGGTAAATAAGCCCAGTGGTCTCCCCATTTGGCACCTTGTTTTACCCATCTGGTGAAAATATCAATCTCTTCTTCGCTCAGCGCAGTATGTTTATAAGGCATGCGTAACTCCGGATCTTTAGTCAGCAACCTTTTGATCATTTCACTGTCTTCCGGGTTTCCAGGAATGATGGCCGGCTTGCCACTTTTCGTCGCTGCTAAAGCTTCCTTTTCAAACAGGAAACTAAATCCGCCTTGCTTTTTCACGCCTCCGTGACAAGAGATACATTTTTTATTGATAATCGGCTTTACTTCCGTATTAAAATCAACCGTTTTCTCATAGGGCATCAGCAGCACAGCCGAAATGACTAATACAAAAAGTACGCATAGGACCCATAGCTTCTTATTACTCAGGAATTTCATTGCTTAAATTTGGTTTGGTTTATTTGTGTAAAATAAAATTACCACCAATCCAGCCCTTTTACAATACCAGATTTGTCTAATACTGACACTATATTGTCTAATTATAGGAGATTTAGAAATAAAAGTTGCAAATTCAACAAATGCAACCGCTTCTACTTGAAACCAACAACGTAAACCGTAACACGATATTTGTTAAAGAAATCAATGTAAAAAACCTCAGTAACCCGGTTCATTTTCATAAAGAGTATGAAATGGTTCTCATCACCAAAAGCACGGGAAGAAGGATTGTGGGCGATAGTGTTGAGAATTTTGAAGCAGGGGATTTGGTTTTGATTGGCCCTAATCTTCCACATGTCATGTACAACGACAAATCGTACTATGAACCTGGAAACGAACAAATGGTGACAGCCATTGTCACTTACTTCAGAATGGATTGGTTAAATGAGGAATTTATAAATTCAAAAGAAATCCCATATTTTCACGAATTATTGAAAGACATCAACCGCGGGATTCGCGTGTATGGGGAGACGCATAAACAGGTGGTCTTGTTATTAGAGCAATTATTGCTCAGTACCGGGCTAAGGAAAATTCTTCATTTATTGAGCATCATCACCCTGCTTTCAGAAACACGAGAGTACAAATGTCTATCTAGTATTGGCTACACCAACCCACATAGCCAGAAAGATGTGCAACGAATCAGTAGGATCTATACGTATATCATGGATAACTTTAGCGAGGACATTTCCCTGGAAACCGCAGCAACACTGGCTAACATGACTACTTCAGCCTTTTGCAAGTATTTTAAAGGACGCACCCAGAAAACATTTACCCACTTTGTAAATGAGGTAAGGATTGGTCATGCCTGTAAACTTTTATTCGATGACAACCTCAGCATGACCGAAATCTGTTTTCAGTCTGGTTTTAATAACCTGACCAATTTCAACAGGAATTTTAAGCAGTATACCACAGTTAGTCCCTCAGAATTCAAACGAAACCTAAAAATCTAAGCCCATTTTATTGATCATCAGCTATCCTGCATTAATGCACTTCTTCCGCCGTCTATCAGATAAGTAGTCCCGGAGGCAAATGCTGCATATTCACTGGCCAGAAAAACACACCAACCGCCAATCTCTTCTGGTGTCCCTAATCGCTTTACCGGATGTAAATTGATGGTCCGTTGTTTTTCTTCATCAGGATGATCAAATGAATTGAACCAATCTTGATTTCCGGGTGTGTCGATAAAGCCGGGAGCAATTCCGAGTGTACGTATTGCTGGGCCCCACTCTATTGCCAGACTTCGCACCAAACCTGTTAAAGCTGTTTTGCTCACATTATAAGGAAAGCAACCGGGGATCGTTGCCGAAGCATGATTTGAAGTCATGATGATAATTAGCCCTTTCGAATGTTCCAAATGTGGTTTACACAACCTGGCCAATCGCCAATGTGCGGATAGGTTCAGCTCCATATTCTGTTGCCACTCGCTTTCCTCACAAGCCAATGCCCCATGAAAGAAATTTCTTCCGGCATTGGAAACCAGGATATCCAGCCGACCATTGAAGCGCTCCAAAACTCCAGCCAGGAAAACCTCCATTTCGCCCGATTGTGTAACGTCTGCCTGTTGATACCATGCGCTCCCTCCTTCTCCTTCCATTGTAGTCACAAATTGCTTTGCCGCTAGGCTATCAACTTCATCCATGGCACAACCGGCAATGGCACATCCGGCTTTTGCCAGCATCTTTGCCACCCCTAAGCCTATACCTGATGTAACACCGGTGACTAAGGCTACTTTCCCATGAAGACTGATTTCGAACATACTTATTTCTTAAAAAACTTGATTGATAAATTAAAGCCAGATTTATACGTAAAACCCCGGTCTTGGCACTACAATTCCAGGATGTTTTTCCATTTCCTCTTCTACCAGGTCCACGCCTAAACCCGGACGATCAGATAAATGCAAATGACCATCTTTAATCATGTCTTTAATTGGATGCGTAATCACGGTATCCCTCCATGGTACATCGTTAAACATGAACTCCTGTCGGAAGAAGTTTGGTACGGAAGCACAAACATGCGCAGAAGCCAAAGTAGACAATGGGCCATTCGGATTGTGTGGTGCAAGTAATACATTGTAAGCTTCCATCATTGTCGCCATCCGCTTCATTTCTGAAGGACCTCCACAACGGGTAATGTCTGGCATGATAAAGTCGCACACATTCTTTTCCAATAAAGGACGAATCCCATGGCGTGTATAATGGCGTTCTCCCACACAAATCGATACATTAGAAGGAATTCTATCTCTCATCGCTTTTAAAGTATCTGCACTTTCTGGTCCAGCCGGTTCCTCATACCAGGTAATGTCCAATTCGGATAAACGCTGCGCCATTTTTACGGCCACACGGTAATTGAGCATGGCATGGGTTTCAATCATGATGTCAAAATCAGGCCCTACTGCTTCACGAACAGCCTTACTTACTTCAAAAGCAAGGTCCTGTTGTTTTGTGGTCAATTGAAGATTACTGGAAAGGTCCTCTCCATATAAATAGTTAGTATGTGCAAAAGGGTCAAATTTCAACCCGGTGAATCCTGCTTCTTTTACTTTTAATGCCTGAGCAGCATAATCTTCCGCATTATGTCCGCCACCAGTAAACCAGTAGTTCGCATACAGCAAGATATCTTTACGAAAAGCGCCACCCAGCAGCTCATAGCAAGGTGTATTCAATACTTTTCCTTTTAAGTCAAGCAAGGCCATATCGATCGCAGAAATCGCACACATGCTTGCGCCAAAAGGCCCCATCCAGTTAAGATCCCGGTATAATTTTGTCCAGATAAAATCAGTTCTCATCGGATCTAAACCAATGATGCGCTCGCCAACATGTTTTGCCGCCTGATAAACGATTGGGCTTCCCGGCCAGTTGGTTGCTTCTCCAACTCCTGTATGCCCGGTATCGGTATATATTTTTAAAAGTGTCCAGTTATATTTAACCCCCTCAACCAACCAAACTTTGACCTCAGTAATTTTCATTTCAATAGCGCTTTAGATTTATTAACTATAATGACCGTAAGATTAATTAAAATTTCCGAAAGCCTTCCAGAATAAAAAAACTATATTTATCAGCGCCTCTATGCTGATTATTTCAGTTCCTAATTTTTTCCTTTTTTTATGACAGCACACCAATCCGCTTCACAGGGCAAGCTATCTAGAATATTATCTCTTTTAAAACAAGCCCTAAAAGGCGAAGACCTTGATTTTACACAAGGAAGCATCCGCAAAGGGGTGCTCTTACTGGCCATCCCAATGATGTTGGAAATGGCAATGGAATCCGTGTTTGCATTGGTCGATTTATATTTTGTGGGTCACCTTCCGAATAGCAGTCACGCCATCCAAACCGTAGGATTAACCGAATCTGTCCTGACTATTATTTACTCCCTGGCTATAGGAATGAGCATGGCTGCAACAGCAGTTGTTGCCAGAAGAATTGGCGAGAAAAATCCAGAAGCCGCAGCAAAAGCAGGTGTCCAGGCCATTCTTATTGCCGTTGCCTTTAACCTGATCATTAGTGTTTTAGGCGTAATTTATGCTGCAGATATTTTATCAATAATGGGGGCATCCGATGAAACCGTTGCCCATGGCACTACTTTTACCCGCATTATGATGGGTGGCAGTGTCATTATTGTGCTCCTTTTTCTGATCAATGGCATTTTCAGAGGTGCTGGAAATGCAGCCATCGCGATGAAAAGTCTATGGATCGCAAACATTGCCAATATCATTTTATGTCCAATTCTGATCAATGGTTTTGGTCCTATCCCTGCTTTTGGCCTAACCGGAGCTGCAATTGCAACCACCATAGGAAGAAGTATGGGTGTAGCCTACCAGATTTGGCACCTGGCAAGCGGCAAAGGTCTTTTAAAAGTACAACTCTCCTACTTCAAGCCTCATTTTGAACAAATGAAAGCCTTGTTAAAAATTGCTACACCAGGTATTTTCCAGTTTATCATTGCTTCTTGCAGCTGGATTTTTCTAGCGCAACTGGTGGCAACTACTGGTGGAGATCATGGTTCAGCAGGTTATCAAACTGCATTAAGACTGATGATGTTCTTTATGCTTCCTGCCTGGGGAATGAGCAATGCTGCGGCCACATTAGTTGGCCAGAATCTAGGTGCAAAACACTTGCAACGTGCCGTGGACTCCGTGATGAAGACCGCAAAATACATTGTCATCTATATGCTTCTGGTGATGACCTTTACTTTTATTGGCGGATATTATTTCATTTCCTTTTTCAGCAATGATGAATTGGTACAGGAAGTAGCGCTTCATGCCTTACAGATTATGAGCCTTGGCTACATCTTTTACGGCATTGGAATGGTACTCGTGAGCACGTTCAACGGCGCCGGAGATACCTGGACGCCTACCTGGGTCAATTTTTTCGGCTTTTGGTTATTTCAAATTCCATTGGCTTATATACTGGCAAAACACTTTGAAATGGGCCCAACTGGTGTCTTCATTGCGATTCCTGTTGCCGAAATCGGTATTGCCATTGCCGGATATATTTTGTTTAAAAAAGGAAGATGGAAAACCATACAGGTTTAACACTATTAAATACATAATTTAGGCCGCTCAAAACTAATTGTATTTATATGAAAAAAACCTTTACTAAAACAATGTTGATATGTGGAGTAACCGCGTTAACTTTTTCAGCTACCAACAGCTTTGCCCAACAGGCCAATTCAAGTTATGGAGATGAATATAGTGACGCAAAAAATCTGGTTAAATGGAATGTGGCTGCCTTGGCTTTAAAAACCTATTCCTTCCAGTATGAGCGCGCGGTTAGCAATAAGATTTCGGTAGCCATGGGGTTCAGGATGATGCCAAAATCTCATGTTCCATTCAGTTCAACGATTAAAAGTTTGATTGATGACGATCAAACCTGGGAAAGCATTAAAGATTTCAAAACCGGAAACTTCGCCATCACACCGGAGGTTAGGTTTTATCTGGGTCAAAGTGTATTCCGTGGTTTTTACATTGCTCCATTTGTAAGGTATGCAAAGTATGATGTTAGCCTTCCATATAATTTTGAAGCAACTGATGGCACAACTACCATCAAGGATAAAATAGATATGAAGGGTAGCCTGAATACCATCACTGGTGGTGTACTTTTTGGCGCACAGTGGAAACTGAGCAAAGCGGTTTATCTGGACTGGTGGATTTTAGGTCCTAACTATGGTTCAAACTCCGGCAGTATCTCAGGGAAAAAGAAATTAAATTCTGATGAACAACAAGCATTAAGAGATGCATTAACAGATCTTGACAATATCCCTTTGGTAAAAACAACATCTACTGTAGACGCAGAAGGTGCTAAAATTGATTTCAAGGGCCCATGGGCAGGAATGAGATCAGGACTTAGTATCGGATACAGGTTTTAATTAAGCCAGCCTCAAAAAAAAGCTCAGCCATACCTAAAGTACGACTGAGCTTTTTTTTTTTAATATCATTATTTAACCAATGGTTTCTTTAACCAGTTTGGTGTAAAAATCATTCAGTTTCATGCCCATTGCGGCAACTTGTTGTGGAATAAAACTTGTTGCTGTTTGTCCTGGGATGGTATTGACCTCAATAAAGTAAAAATCACCCTCATCTTCCGTCAGGATAAAATCGATTCGGACTACCCCACTACAGTTCAAATTCAAATATACATCTTTAGCGATTTGCTCTACTCTGGCCTTAGTTTCTGGTCTGATTGCTGCTGGTGTAGTCTCTGTGGCTACTCCAGGTGTATATTTAGCTTCAAAATCAAAAAACTCTTTTGCTGTTTCCACTTCTGTAGCTGGAAGCACCACTAACTTGCCATCCAGTTTCACTACACCTACCGTGAATTCCCTTCCGGAAATAAACTCTTCAATCAGCAGTTGATTATCTTCTTTAAAGGCTTTTTCAATCGCTTTTTCTAAATCAGCACCATGCTTTACCTTACTCATTCCGATACTACTACCACCACTATTTGGCTTTACGAAATAAGGTACTTTAAGGTCTTTTTTGATTTGTTCCACACTGTAAGGAATGTTTTTAAAAATCTGCGCAGACTTTGCTACATGCAGGTTTTCAATGTCCTTAACAATCGCTTTAGTATATGCTTTATTCATCGTGATCGCAGAAGTCAGCGCATCACAAGTGGTATAAGGCAGGTTTAACATATCGAAATAGCCTTGTAATTTACCATCCTCACCCGGGGAGCCATGAATGGCTATAAAAACGCCATCAAAAGTGACTTTTCTACCTTTAATATTTAGGGAGAAGTCATTTCTGTCTACCTCAATTCTTACAGAGTCTGCAGGTTCATAAAACCAACCTTGTTGGGTTAGCATTATTTTATAAACATCAAACTTGTCGGCATCCAGATTTTGAGCGATAGTGGCTGCACTTTTAACCGAGATCACCCACTCACCCGTGGTACCACCGGTTAGTAATGCTAATGTTTTCTTCATTTTTAAGCGTGTTAAAACCTATTCAAAGTAATAAGTCAATTGTAAGCACAAATATAAATTAGTTGACCCAGATGTCATTTTAATTCCAATAAAATATTTTTTTAGCCTAAATTTGGGCTTTATACCTTAATGAGTAAAAAATTCCTATGAGCAAATTCATATCTTACCTAAAGACTAAATCCTTTAGAACCAACATCATTGCCGCGATAGCTACGGTGGTGGTCATCATCCTGGCGGCTTTCTTTAGTTTAAGATATTACACCAAACACGGTCAGGGCTTAAATGTTCCTGAAGTAAAAGGGCTTGCTTTCACGCAAGCGGTGAGCAAGTTAGAGGCATTAGGCCTTCGTTACGAAGTAGATTCTGTGTTTGTCATGGATTCGCCTCCGGGCATTGTCATTGATCAGGATCCTGAAGCCAATACCTTTGTAAAAGACAACCGTACCATCTATCTAACGGTAAATGTAGCCATGGCTCCAAACGTTAAATTCCCGGATATCGAATTCAAACCATTTAGACAAGCACAGGCTTTAATAGAAAGCTTCGGACTAAAGGTAGGAGATACTACTTATAAATCCGATCAAGCCAGAGATGTGGTGTTAGAGGCTTTATTTGGCGGCCAACCGATTAAAGCGGGAGAGTCTATGCCTAAAGGATCTAGAATTGATTTGGTTTTGGGTGATGGTAAAGGAAATGAAGAAGTGGATATTCCATCTTTAATTGGTTTAACGATGGATGAAGCTAAGTTCGCCTTAAAGAATGGTGCCATGTTAACTTTAGGAAACGTGCTCTATGAGGGCGAAATTACAGATACTGCAAATGCGGTGATTGTAAAGCAAGATCCTTTCTTAACGGATTCCGTAACAAAAGTTAAAATCGGAACGCCGGTAAACATTACCTTGTCTAACAAAAAATAATTATTACCATCATAATATGTCAAACGAAAACGAGAAAAGCTTTAAAAAAAGTACTAAAGTAATATTGGCCGCAATACTGGTCGTGTTAGTGGTTGGTGGTTATTTCGGATTGAAATTCTACAAAGTCTTCTTTGCCCCTAACATCACTGGCAATGAAAAATTTGTCTATGTAAGAACTGGAAGTCACCTCGATGACCTGTTTGAGGAAATCCGCAAGAAAGATATATTGACAGATATTGGGTCTTTCAGTCAGGCCGCAGCGAAAATGGATCTTGCACAAAACTTGAAACCAGGTCGCTATAAAGTAAGCAAAGGAATGAACAACAGAACGTTGATCAACATGCTGAAATCAGGTAACCAGGATCCAGTTAAATTAAAATTCCAGAACATCAGGAAGAAAGAAGATTTCGCAGGTTACCTTGCGAAAAACCTGGAAGCCGATTCCTTAGCTTTCATCAGCGTATTGGATTCTACAGCATTAATTGAGAAATACGGATTCAATAAAGACAACATTTATACGATGTTTATTCCAAACACTTACGAGGTGTACTGGAACATTGCTCCAATGGAGTTTTTCGAGAAAATGCAGAAGGAATACGACAAGTTCTGGAATGATGAACGTAAACGTAAAGCTGCTGCTTTAAATCTAAGCCCGGTTCAGGTTTCGGTATTGGCTTCTATTGTAGATGCCGAGGCATTATACGATAAAGAGATGCCTATCATTGCAGGTTTATACTTGAACAGGTTAAAAAAAGGAATTCTATTGCAGGCAGATCCAACAGTGATCTTTGCAAATGATGACTTTACAGTAAAAAGGGTAACCAATAAACTGTTACAAGTACCTTCGAGATACAATACCTACAAATATGCAGGTTTACCTCCAGGGCCGATCATGATGCCAAGTATCAATGCAATTGATGCCGTATTGAACAAAGACAATAACAATTACATCTATATGTGTGCTAAAGAAGACTTCTCTGGCTACCATAATTTCGCAGTTACAGTTCAGGAACATGAGATCAACGCGAAAAAATATAGAGAGGCCTTGAACAAACGCAACATTTTCAAATAGGATGTTTACACATAGCACTAAAGTAAGGGTACGATACGGGGAGACGGATCAGATGGGATACGTATATTACGGCAACTATGCGGAGTATTATGAAGTAGCAAGGGTAGAAATGTTGAGAAGCCTGGGTATGGATTATGCGGGTATGGAAAGCAGCGGCATCATGATGCCCGTTTTAGAGCTGAACTGTAAGTATATCAAACCTGCCCTTTATGATCAGGAAATCACGATCAAAACTACCATTCATGAACTTCCAGGTGTTCGTATCTACTTTGTATACGAATTGTTTAATGAGGCAGGTGAGCTGATTAATATTGGTAAAACTACCCTGGTGTTTGTCGACATGGCAAAGAACAAACCTTGCTCCCCTCCTGAAAATTTCATGGAGAAGTTAAAGGTATTTTTTAATTAAATTTGATAGATGGAGTGGGTACATAAGCAACTACTAAAAATCAGGATTTACGCTTTGTTTATAGATTGGACAAAAGTATGTATACTTCCTGGTTTCAGTCCGCTACCCCTCTATACTGTTGCCACATTCTTCTTTACAGAGATCGGGAAGGATTCTTTAGTCAATAAAGCTTCTTCCCTCGCTTATAATTTTATGCTGGCCTTATTTCCAGCGATCATCTTTTTATTTACCCTCATTCCCTTTATTCCAAAGCGTATCGGCTTCCAGAAACAACTTATGGAACTGATCGTACTCATATTGCCGGCAGATGCTTACAAAGCCTTTGAGGCTACCTTAAATGAGATTGTGAATAAGCAGAACGGAGGCTTACTCTCATTTGGTTTCTTCCTGTCGCTATTTTTCGCCACAAATGGGGTGCATAGTCTGATGATGGCCTTTAACAAGTCCTCCCTAATCATCGAAGATCGAAGCTGGTTAAAGCAACGGCTGATTGCAGTGCTGTTAACGATTACAATTGCTTTATCAGTGATTATTTGTATCGTTGCAATGACCATTGGGGTGATCATTTTAAATAAATTAAACATCAAAGGCTCCTTTATTGTGTACCTGGTTCAACTCACCAGATGGGCACTATTAGGCATCCTTTATTTTGTCACCATTTCCATCCTGTATAAATACGGTCCTTCCCATGTGAAGAAATGGAAGTTCTTTAGTCCGGGCTCTTGTCTGGCAACGATACTTGCCTTCCTAACCATTTGGGGATTTTCCTTTTACATAGATAATTTTAGCTCTTACAATAAAATCTATGGCTCTATCAGCACATTAATCGTCTTGATGATCTGGTTATATTTGAATTCTTTGATACTATTAGTCGGTTTTGAGCTAAATGCGAGTGTCGATCTATCCAAAAGAAGTGTAAAAATCTTGCGTCCCAGCTACAATTTATTCAAAAAACAGGGTCCTACGGCAGATTAAACGGAAAGACAGAAAATTATTCTGGCTCATTTTTAGGGGCTTATCAGGTTTTCGTTAAATTATCTATTTCTTAATTTGCAGAATCAATCGGAGTTTGTACTTTTGTGACGGAGAGTTGGCAGAGTGGTCGATTGCGGCAGTCTTGAAAACTGTTGACTTGTCAAAGGGTCCGCGGGTTCGAATCCCCCACTCTCCGCACAATGGTATCAAAACCAACAAAAAGCCTGCAAATCATACGATAGCAGGCTTTTTGCATTTTAAAGGGTTACAATTTTCGCACGAATTCCGATCCTATAGGTGAGTGATTCGGTGAGTAAATTTAAAAACACAAAAGACTCACCGAATAGCAATCAAAAACCTGACAATAAACAGGTTACAAGACTAAACATCTTGATTTCTAATTACTGCAAAGCTAAATTTGTTCACCATTAATGTTTAACATTATGAAAACCAATTTCAGCTTGCTCTTCTATATGAAGAAGCCAAAAAACTATCAAAAAGGGGTTGCTCCTATCTATCTTCGCATTACCGTGAATGGCAACCGTGCGGAAGTTACCACTGGTCGTAGTTGTGAACCTTCACAATGGAATACGATATCAGGTAGTAGTAATAGCAGAAAAGAAGAAGCAAAATCCTTTAACGCTAATCTGGACGACTTGCAAAAACAAGGTATTCGAGGCACATCGGCAATTAACAGAAAAAGATGATTCCATCACTGCCGAGAGATTACGAGATCAGTTTCAGGGAAAGATAGAAAAGCAATGTACCTTAATAGACGTATTTAAAGACCATAACCACAAAATGGAAACATTGGTGGGCTCTGGTTCTCTAAAGGCACTGCGAAGCGTTACAGAACCTCTTTAAAGCACACCCTGGACTTTTTACAATGGAAATACAACATCAGTGATATAGACATTAGAAAAGTAGACCATGCTTTTATCCATGGATACGATTTTTACTTACGGTCTGTCCGAAAATGCGCCAATAATTCGAATCCTATCCGATATGGAATCTCCCCTCAATTGACTCTGTCTAGGTCTGATAGGAGGCATCCATATTTAATATGGAGGAAAATTATTACCGCTATCTCCACCAAATTGGACACTTCCCATCAAATGGGATGAGTTGCCAAGCTTCTAACAAATGAATCATAACACAACTCTCCTTCCGCTTTTTAAGCACTAAATCTTTGATAGCTCGGCTGAACCGAAAAACATTTCATTGTTTTTGGTAACCAGTCCATCGGGCACTAGGTATGAAAGCATGTACATTTTACTTCCGATCAATATCATGTGTATCAAAAGCTTTTTCTTGTTGGTATTGTCAGCTCCCGTGATATTATAAGTAGTATAGTTTTTCCATGTACCAATAATGATATCTCCAAAGGTATAATTGGCCTTTTGGGCAACTATACCCTCCTTCATTCTATCTACAAAACCCTGGCTGTCCTTGATTGGCGCCAGAGTGGCCGAGTCCAAATGGGCCAAAACCTTATAATCTATCAAGGTACTGCTGTAACTAATACTGTCATTTCCTTTGAAGATATAACTGTCAACTCCGTTTCTTATCGTTTTCTGTGGCTCTCCTGGAAATTTTACAGACAGTCTATTGTCAATTTTTT
This sequence comes from Pedobacter gandavensis, assembly GCF_014172405.1. Lineage (GTDB taxonomy): Bacteria > Bacteroidota > Bacteroidia > Sphingobacteriales > Sphingobacteriaceae > Pedobacter > Pedobacter gandavensis. The sequence goes on from NZ_WNXC01000001.1 coordinate 1,624,597, forward strand.
TTGTTACCCAGGAGGCCTGCGCATATATTTGAGCTGTTCCAACCAGCATTGTCAATACAAGTAGCAGAAAAAAAGATGTTTTTTTCATATTATTTTATATACAGTAAAGATATCATATTATTTCAATAAGCAAACATCAATTTGACACAAAAAAACACCAAAGCATAAAATACAATCGAACAGAAGAATACCTATCTTCCTAGTACTAATTCATCAGAATGTTCCCATACAGTCTTCTTCATATGAAAATCAATGATCTATATTCATCTCTAGGATAGTGTTTATCGATCTGAGCTTTGGTGTAATTTCCAACTTAGCGTATATCTCCTTGTCCTAAGCATAATGTTTTCATAAAACATTTGTAAATTTATTACGCTACAAAAGAAAAAATACACCTACAATATCGAAAAACGAATTTTTAAACAGAGACTATGAAGAGCTCGATCCATAGCCAACAGATACATTGTATCTTAAGTAAAAAAACAGAAACCTGCCAACAAATACAATAAATTAAATGTGTTTTATTGTATTTATTCCTATTATTTACGTAAATTGAAAGTAAACGAGGAATAGCGATTATGTGTTGTTTTGATGGTGCCCCAATAAGGTGTCCTATGAACAAAAAAGGAATAAAATACAGGCTCAAGAGTATTTAAATTCGGTTTATTGGAATCCCCCACTCTCCGCCACTAGGTGACTAGATTTCGAAAAAACCTGCAAATCATACGATTTGCGGGTTTTTTCATTTAAAACCAAAGCCAAATAAAGCATCAATTCAGATATAATTGGTGAGTCATTCGGTGAGTAGTTGAAGGTATTTTTAGGTACTCACCGAATAGACCTTATTTCATTGATAATGAACAGGTTGAAAATTCCAATATCTTGACTGGCAGTAGTAGCAAAGCTAAATTTGTTTAAATTTTAATGTGCAACATTATGAAAACTAATTTCAGCCTACTCTTCTACATGAAGAAACAGAAAAACTATCAAAAAGGGGTTGCGCTTTTTTCTAAAAAAGCCCAAAAACTATCAGGAAGGCCCATTGCCTGTATACCTACGTATCACTGTAGACGGTAAACGTGAGGAATTAACTGCAGGCCGCACATGCGAACCAGAAAACTGGAACCAATCGACCGGGATGATGAAGGGCAACCGCCAAGAGGTGCGTACATTCAACCAGTTACTTGACAGCCTTCAGCACAAGCTCTATGAGATTCACAGAAGGCTCACCGATACCGAAGAACCCATCACGGCCAGGTTGATGCGAGATGCGCTTACCGGGAAGGGGACTATCAAGAGAACTATCGTCGGCGTGTTCAGTGATCACAACATGAAGCTCGAAGCGCTCGTTGGTACGGAATGTGCTTCGGGAACCGCTGAACGCTATCGGACATCGCTCAAACATACCATTGGGTTCATACAATGGAAATATCGGGTAGACGACCTCGACCTTAAGAAAATCAACCACGAGTTTATCATGGAATACGATTTTCATCTCCGTTCAGTCCGCAGGTGCGGCAATAATTCAACCGTCAAATACTTAAAGAACTTCAACAAGATCATACGCATTGCTCTGGCAAGTGGCTGGATAGAGAAGAACCCCCTTTGCAAATTACAAGGCAAAAGTTAAGAAGGTCGAAAGGGTGTTCCTGACAACCGCGGAGCTAACACTGATGCAAAATAAGAAACTCACATCCAAAAGGCTTAGATATAAACCCAATGAATTGTAATCATTAGAGAGGTTTTAACATATTTTAACTGAATACAATAATGCCTATATTAATTTTTCACCTTATTTTTAGAAATGAGATTATCTATGCCTAACAAATTTTCCTCAATACTCTTCTGTTCCCTACTGGGATTTGTCGAGGCGAATGCGCAAACACTTCAAAAATCTGCGCTAAAAATTAGATCTTTTAAAAACCTCAGCTATTCAGATATCGTACGTACTAAATTTCATTTTCAGGATGATTTTTCTGCGGATACACTGAAATCTCAGCTATTTCTCCTACCCACGGAGCCAGTTGGTGGCGGGTATTATCTGTTAAAGAGTAGTGATGCTTCTTATGCCTTTGACGGAAATAAAATGGTAAGACTTAACTTAAGGGATAGCACCTATACAGTGCAGAAGGAAAGCGTTGATGGGCAAAATACCCGCACACTTCTGTATTGGGCGCAAAGTATGGATAAATTATCACATCTGCCACTAACAAAAATCAGCCAGCTTCAAGATACGGTAATTAACAATATTCCATATACAAATATCAGCGCTATTAAAACAGATACTATTGTAAATAATATCCGTCAATATAACGCAACCCACTTCATTATTGATAAAAAAAGCAATTTACCCATACATATTACACGTCAAATGAAAGGTAATGCAGATGATGGTTCAATTTTTTCCCTCATCGAAAGCCATACCTATAGCGATTATCAATTTGACAAGAAGAACTTTCCAGACCTGTCGATAGCTATGATCCCTACCCACTTTAGGATACCACCAAAAGGTAAACCTGTTGTGTTTTTGCCAAAGGGAACACCTGCACCTGCGATAAAAGCTTTCGATCTATCTGGCAATGCCTTTGATCTGAAAAAATTAAAAGGAAAACTGGTATTACTAAACTTTAGTTTGATAGGTTGTCCGCATTGTGTCGGGGCTGCCCAGATGCTTAACAGACTTCATGAAAAATACAAGGAAAAGGGACTTGTAATTGTCAATATTTATCCTGTAGACCAAAAGGAGGCAATCATTAAATTTGACCATAGGGAAAATGTAAAAACACCAAGCTATACTTCAGAAAAAGCTGTACAGGTTGCATATCCCTATGATGGATATCCTTCCTTTTATTTATTGGATAAAAATGGATTAGTAGCTCAATCTTATAATGGGTATTATAAAGATTTGGAATTAGAACTTACTGAAAGATTGAAAGCATCAATAAATAGTCGAGAAGGTAATGCAAGCTTTGGTTTCACAAACTAACGAGAGAACCACTCCAGTCTTTTTGGTAAACCACCGCTCCTGAACACCATCCATTTTCAAGACAAGGCTTTGCAGAAAAAAATACCTCGCAAGCGCAGCGAGCAGGGATGATTTTTTTCCAGCAAACACCAAGGGCTCGGCCTTGGCGGAAATGGATCGTCAGCTATTTTTTTAACAGTCAGCTGATAAGAGAAGCAAAATAGCGAATAAAAGTTGATGTTATATTTCCTCAGCCAGTTTTTGCAAATGCTTTGTTGGATTAGAAAAGGAATTGTCCCACAGAAAATAAGAGTAGATATACCTTTGCAATTATATGAGACTATACGGTCATACTACTATGCAGGATAATTAGTAAGTGTTCAGTAAGTAAATTTTGAGTCAGTAGGAACTCAGCCTTTCTCCGCATAAATTACAATAGCACTGGAATCGATCACCACATTTCCATCAGGATATTTTTCGTTCAGTAAATCAAAAACTTCTGTCTTTATTTTAGCTTTCGTAGCCTCATCTGCTTTACTTAGTGCTGCTACAACAGGGGCCGCCACATCATTCATAATTTTCCAATAAACGTCTGTTGTCTTGCAATCCAATTTCCCTGCAACTTCTACTTCTGAAATGTCGGTCAACCCCGATTCCAGAAACAGGTCAGAGATCACACCCGTTTTGGCACAGCGAAACATCCCCGGGGCTCCGGCTGGGACCGCGGGTAGTTCCATATTTTTATTAATCACCCCCATAGTTGCAGAAATCCAGAAATTCTTCTCAGGAATATTCCATACTGCTGTGGCAATTCTTCCTCCTGGCTTCAACACCCTTGCCATTTCCTTAGCTGCCACCTGCATGTCCGGGAAAAACATGAAACCAAACCGGCAACTTATGGCATCAAAAGAGTTGTCTGCAAATGGAAGATTGCTCACATCACAAACCCGTGTTTCCATGTTTGTAATACCTCTCCTTGCTGCATTTTCAGCAGCGATTTCCAACATATCTTCTGCGAGGTCGGTCAGTATAACTTTTCCGGCATCCAACCTGGAGGCTATTGTTAATCCGGGCTCCCCCGTGCCTGATGCAATATCAAGCACCATATTATTACTTTTGAGATTAAGCACACGGACAATTTCATCACCCATAGGTTTTAAAAAATCCATCATAAGCTCGTCCCATTTCTTCCAGCCAGGTGAAAATTTATTCCATAATTCTTTTTGCTGGTCGCGAATTACTTCAAGTTCTTGTTCCATGATATAAAATATTTTTTATTTATAAGCTATTGCCGCGCTGCTTGATCCAGCCAGCGCAACAACTGAAGTTGAGTCGAAGCCCACAACCTTTGCCCACCTGTTAAAATCGGCGAATGTGTAATCAAAGCCCTCCCCTGTTTCAATTAACATATTTAAACTCATCATCAGTCCGAAGGTATTTTGTCTTCTTTCGTCATCAATTACATTTTCAATGGCGACAAATGCACCACCAAAAGGAATCGCATCATATGCTTTTTTCATAAGAATCAGTTTTTTCTCTTCATTCCAATCGTGAAGTATGTTTCCCATAACTACAACGTCTCCATTTGGTATGGGTCCTGAAAAGAAATCTCCACTCGTTGTTTTCACCCTATCTGCCAATTGAAAACGTTGAATGTTATCATTAGCCATTGACTCCACAGCTGGCAGATCAAAACTTGTACAGGTCATGTGATCCTGATACTTAGCAACCATCACAGAAAGTAAGCCACTTGCCCCTCCCGCGTCTGTCAGTGTTTTATACTTTGAAAAATCAAATTGCTGCGCAAATGCTATAAAATTGCCCATCTGAATACCGCCCATTGCATTAATAAACTCCTTTAGTTTTTCCGGATCTCTATAAAGCATTACAAAAGGACTCTCTAACCCATCTTTAACTTCATTCTGTGGTAAACCGGTAAGCAATCCTTCTTCCAGATTTCCCCAGAAGCGATACAAACGATTGTTTAACATTTCAAGTATGCCGCCAATATAGGAGGGTTTATTTTTATCCAGGAATAGATCTGAATCCCTACTGTTTGAGTAACGGGCGGTTGCTAAAAGCCCTTCACGATCCAGGAATTTAAATGCAGCCAATGCATCTAAAAAATCATAGACACTTCTGTCTGTACACTTAAGCTGTAACGTAGTTTTAATCTGTTGTGCTGACATGGTCTTCTTTTCTGCGAGGAGGCTGAACAATTGAAAGTTCACTGCAGCCAAAAGAATTTTTGAAGCCCAGAATCCGGTGCCAATCTGCATAATGTTGGCGGCAGTTGGTTGGTTGTTCCCTTTTTCCATTTTGTTTTGATTTGTGGCTGATCCCTCCGCTTGAGGCATTGGCCGATCCTATTAAATTGACATTTCATTTTTTGGTGACACCAGGCTCCTTAGCACCTTAAAATTCAAGGGTGACAGAGAAAAAAAACAGAAATAAATAGGAAGATGATTATGGGAACAGCTAATACCTGAACAGAAAAAACAGCTATTGAACTTCAGGTTTATAAATGCTTCATTAAATGATGCAGGGAGATATCGCCAACATAAAGATAACGATATATTTTGATTTTATTCCAGGAACACACGTGGATATTGTCCTTGTCAAGGAATATCAGAAAAACACTCCAATTTCTGTTTTGCATTTAATGGATGGAACGGTGAAATGTTTGCACTGGTAATTTGGACTTGCTCTGAAAAGGAAATTTCAAATTTACCCTGTGCTTTATTTGTTTGCACGGCGATCACCCCATTCGCTCCGCGCATACAATAATTTAGAACTTCCCAGATCCTTTACCGTAACGGTTACAGTTGGCGCTGAGTAAATAGTACATCTTTTGATTCATTGAATTCTATAAGGTTAATGAATAGTTAAGTTTTAGGTCAAAAAAACTATCGCATTAACAAAACTATGGTAAGAGCAAATGAAAAAAAAATGGATAATCGGACTAATAGCAGGACTATACTTTTAAACTGAAATCGGATGTTAAATATTAAGCATTGCATCTTCTTAAAAACACTTTGACTTCCGACACCTTGCAAAAGCAATATTTATTTGACCCAGATTTTATGTATGGCATAAAAAACACTAAAAAACCTGCAGAAATTGATTCAAAAAATTATAAAGCTGTTCATTACATTGGTGGTGGATCTGCGATGTATGATGTGCCTGAAAATAAAGGGATCATCTCTTCTGTTTGTCATGGAACCGCAAAATTAGTGGTTACCCTGATTCATTCGAAAAGCAAGATGGAGACTATTTTAAGTACTTTCCATTCTTAATTCAAAAGGCAATTGAAGAAGGAGGAGCAGTTTTTTTGTTTTCTGCTCGTAACGCCTCACATGTATAAACGGACGGAAGAATAGTCACTGGACAAAATTTTCAATCCTCAAACGGTGTAGCATTAAAGATTATAGAATTAATAAATGCTGCAAAAAATGAGTAATGGGCTATAGCTAACAGCTAGTATGTAATCATCGAGGCTTTAGACTTTCTTACCCCGATCATCACATACTAGCAAAACGTTAGCCCTTGCGAATGAGATGGCTTGAAAAATTCTAAACTGCGGTTTGCCTATGTTTTAATGAAAATATCTAAGTCCAATGATGTTCAAAATATTATCTATCATAAATTTTGTCCCTAAATACAAAACCGCAATAATTACCACTCGACCTATTAGTTGGTATTTTTTAAAATCAAAAACAGAAAAGTATTGACAATAGAAAATCATCACATATAACAAGGTCAGTGCAATCGCAAAATAGTTTACTGAAACCAGGAAGTCTTTGTCATCACTAAAATTCGTAAAGATGGTTGCGATAAGACTAATGGTTAATGTTCCACATAACAAATACAAATTGAGGATTAAGTTTTCTGCATAATTTTGCTTACTCTTCTTAAAAAACCAATAACTCACCAAAGAAATAATTGGTATGTTCAGAAAAACTGTAATTTTTGAATAATCCTTTAGTACTTTCAAAAGACCTTTTACTGTTTTTTTATCCTCATACAAAACAGACGCATCAAATTTTGTCCATTTTTTTATAAAATAACCTATTGTGATCAAAAGAATTATGGTTGCAAAAGAATTAAAGTGCTTTAATCTTTTTCCTTGTACATATTCTCTAATACTATGTCCTGGTCTGGTAAATAATTCTTTTAAGGTGTAGAAAAAGCCTTTGTCAAAATGAAATATTCCGTGAATAAAATCGTGTTGAAAAACGTGATGTAACGAAATTCTGTGTGTGGATGTTGCTTGGCTACAATTACTACAAAATTTCTCTACAATTACCTCATTACAATTTAAACAGTTTTTTGTCATTAGTCAGTTAAAATATATCGTCAATTTATATTCCTTTTCGTGGTCTGCGGTCTGTTGGTATTACAGCTAACTCTCAAATATATGCAATAGCATTCTATCTACCGAATAACTTTTATCCTTCTTACACCATTAAATGCATAATTTTGAAATATAAACGATGTGTATTTTGAAAACAACAACCTAATAAATCTGAGCGATAAACTGGGTCATGGTTGTCGGTTTTCTACCTAAGAATCTTGCTAACGTATCATTTGAAACATCCATTGTGCCTTCTGCATGAGCCATCGCCCACATGGTAAACATACCAATATACAGGTCTGGAACTTCAAGCTGTTTCATTTTAGATTCAAATAGATCAACTTCTAGGGACTGATATTTAACCTCTTTTCCCAACTGACCAGCTATAGCCTTCGCGATTTCAGTAAAAGAGACGGAAGTAGAATTGGTTAAACTATAAATTTGATTTTCATGTCCTTCTGTAGTTAATACCTGCGCAGCAGCTTCTGCTAACTCTTCGCGAAGCACATAACTTGCTTTACCTTCCTTTGCAGGAAATAATAGAACACCAGTCTCCGCTACTTTTTCCCCAGCAAAAACTGGGATCATTTCCAGATAAATACCATTCTGAAGAATTGTATAATCGATGCCACTAGCCATCAGGTATGCTTCTGTTTGCGCATGTGAATTCTGAAATGCGGCTATTGACGAATTCTCAAAGTTTGTCTTCCTCACAAAAGAGGTATAAACAATATGTTTAACATTGGCCTCTTTCGCAGCCTTTATGGTGTTTATGTGCTGAGCGGTCCTGTTTTCGACAGCTTGTCTATCGTTGCTGGAAACCAATAATAGCTTCTCTACTCCTTGAAATGCTTTAACCAACGAATCATAATCAGTGTAATCCCCAACCTTTACTTCAATTCCCCTGATTTTCAGACGGTCTGCATTTGCTGCGTTTCTGACTAAGGCGGAAATTTCCGAAGTTCTAACACCTTTGTTTAATAAATGGTCTATGGCTTTCGAGCCGAATTGACCTGTGGCACCTGTTACTAAAATCATAATCTATATTTTGTTGTGATGTAAACCTAGGCATATTAATATACTAAGTATACTTTGTTATTAAAGATTAGTCTATACTTTTGTATACTAAGAATAGTATAATCATATGAGTGATTTCAAGGAATTATTAGATAGAGATAAAGTGCAACAGTGCCCAAGACATTATGTGCTGGCCTTAACGGACACTTTAAATGTCATAAATGGTAAATGGAAGCTACCGATAATTGCCTCGTTACTACACGGGAAAATCCGGTTTAAAGATTTACAAGACAACATCGATAAAATAACTCCCAGAATGTTATCAAAAGAATTGAAAGAACTGGAAATCAACGGAATTATAGAACGTAAAGTGTACAATCAAACTCCGGTATTAATAGAATACCTGCTCACAGAATCTGGTCAGCAAATAACGAGTGTAATTGACGCTATGATTGACTGGGGGATGCTCCATAGAACCGAATCGATCAAAAGCAGGTGGACATAAGAGTTTACACATTTTAATTTAGCTTATCGTTGTATTATTCGATAATTTTGATTCGGCAATCTAATCACCACGATCTATGAAAACACTTCGCATAATCACAGCTACAGCCCTATTATCCTGTCTGATCTATTCCTGTTCGACTTCCAAAAACACTCCTGATGAGGGAAAAAGAAAACGCAGCAAAATTACAACCATTACCCCCGGTTTAAAAAACCCGACCAGATCTGTAATTAATGCAAGTGGCGACGGACTGACCCCAGGAATCGGCCTACCAGCAACTCCGGGTTCAAAGGAAAATGCAACCAACATAGCCAGCAGTGCAATTGGAAGAGCCAATAACCTAGTAAAAGGGAAATCACAGAACCTGGAAATGCTGACAGACGAAGAGTTGATCAATAGAATGGCCACAGCTCAACAAATGGAAATCACAGCGAGCAACAGGGTCAGTAGAACCACAAGCAAAGACAAAATTAAAAACTACGCCTCCATGGTTTCTGCCAATCATACGGAGATTCAGAAGGAATTAAAAAAGCTCAGTTCACAGAAAAACATGGTACTGGAGAACCAGGTATTATTGGGTGGCAATCCTAAAACAGATCAGGATTTTGTTAAAATGATGCTGGAAAGCAACCAAAACCTCCTCAGGCTATATACGGTAGGCAGTAATTCTAAAGATCCTGAACTGAAGCTATTTACACTAAAACAGTTACCTATATTGAGAAAGCACCTGGAAATCGCTCAGGAATTGAGTCAGGAAATCAAATAAATACAATCGTGAATAGACAAATTGCGCTCATCTACCTATCTATCCTGGGAGGATTGATACTCCCTAAACACAGTCTAAGTCAGGATAAAATCATTTATTCTATCTATAAGATGGAACGCAAAATCGGTACTGAAGAAGTCCTCAGTACGCAAGCAAATGGTCAGGTAACTGACCAAATTAACATCGTCACAAATGATCGTGGTGCTGATATGGCTTTAAATTGCTTGTTTACCAGCAACAGCGAAAAGACAAGCTATCGCTCTGTAGGGCATACCTCCAGATTTAAAAAAGAACATGCTGACACTACGTTCATAACAGGTACCAACTTCCCGATAAGTGACAACGGCTCTATCTGGATGAAATCGCAACTCCTCTCCTTCTGGCTGAAAAATGGCAAGCCCAAAACCATTAAATCTGCCTGGAATGGCGAACTCAGCACCATCACGAAAATTGCAGAAGAAACTGACCCTTTAACCCAACAAACATTAAGCGTTATAGAACTCAAAAACCAGCACAATGAAATACTCTGGATCAATGCGGAGGGGCATGCGGTATACCTGGCCAGTTGCGATACAGAAGGTGACAAAAGAGAAATCATCGATAACAAATACCTTTCTTTTTTCAATAATTTCAACATTAAATCAAATGAATATCTGATCGAAACTTATAGGAAAGCAAACAAAAGCCTGGCAGTATCCTACGAAAACATCGTGCTGACTGGAGGTAATGTCATTGACCTGGCCGATGGCGGAAAAATCCTATATGACAACATGCTGTTGATTAAAAATGGAAAGATAGAATATATTGGAAAAACAGATCGACAGCTTATTCCGGAAGGAGCACATGTAATTGATGTCACCAATAAATTCTTGATTCCGGGTTTATGGAACATGCATGTCCATATTTTCCATCCGGATTACCTAAAAAAAGAACTCCTGACCGGAGTAACCAGTGTAAGGGATATGGCCAATGAATTTGACTTTGTTTCCCGCTTAAAGAAATCAATAGCCGAGCCCCATTTTCCCGCTCCAAGATTGATGACCGCAGGTGTCATCGATGGGAACTCAAAATTTAGCCTCGGCATTGTTATCGCAACAGATGATAAAACGGCTAAACAAGAAGTAAAAAGATATTATGATACTGGATTTGACCAGATCAAAGTATATTCTTACGTAAAGAAAAATGTCTTAACTGCAATTGTAACCGAAGCAAACCGCTACCATATGGATGTGGTTGGTCATCTTCCTGTCGGCTACCTCCTGGGTACTGTAGTGGATAACGGGATAAAAAGCATCAGTCATATTCATTATTTCATGAATAGTCTTAAATGGGGGAAAGATAACCTGATCACCGACAATAAGGTTTTACTGGATCACATTAAAGAGAAAAATATATATCTGGACCCTACACTAAATGTGTATTCCTTAACTGGAGACCCGAAAATTGGGAATTATAAAAGAATCCTGAAACAACTTCATGCCTATGGTATTCCCGTTGTTGCTGGCACAGACAATGAAGGAAGTCTGATTCAAGAACTGGAAAGTTACGTATCCCTCGGATTTAGTCCTTTGGAAGCACTTCAATCGGCAACCATCATACCTGCAAAAATGATGAATATGACTCATCAAAGTGGTAGCCTTCATCAGGGCAAAAACTCAGATATATTGGTATTGAATGCCAATCCATTGGAAAATATCTCTGCACTTCAGCAACTGAACATCATTATTAAAGGTCAATCCATCATCATGAAAGAAAAGGAGCAATAATCTCCCTTTCTTAAACACCTTGTTTGGGACCTGTCATTGAAGTATTTGACTTATGGTCTTCATCATGGAGTTTTCACCAACTGCATCATAATCGCCAGCCCAAAGATAAACTCCTTTAAAACCCTTCTCCTTGATGTAATTGGCTTTTTGAGTAGTCAGTGGAATTCCATCATAATAAACACCTTTTGCTTCAGCAGCTGTAAAGTTTTTTTGTGCAGCTGTTGGATCTTTTAACAAAATATCCCTATAGGTGATGTAATCAGAGGATTTCCAGGTCGCATTTACACCCTCTCCTATTAATTCCAGATACCTTAAACCAAAAGCCGGTACTCCCATCACAATTTTGTTAGCCGGAAAACCTTTATTTTGCCAGAGCTCTGCTCCTTGAATCATATAACTAAGAGGAGATTGGTTTCCTGGATGGGCTCCGGGCTCAACACGATTCTCATAATTAAATGCACGAACATTTATCCAATCAGCAGTGGACATCCCTGTATATTCCCAGTGCAAATAGTCTATGGCTACCGTGGCAGTAATCATACTTCCTGTAGGTAATGCCTTCCTTAACTCTGACAAGAAAGGACCAACAGATTGAACACTTTTACGAGGAATATCATATAACTCGTGACTGAGGTCTGTCATCATCACATCTATTCCATCTAGCTTCCGCTCCCGCACATATTCAGCAAGGATTTTAACCAACTTAGCTCTTTGAGATACATCACTAATGTTCCGACCAAAATCCGTATTACCGTGGAATGTCCATCCTTCCATTCCCCGCAGTCGGCCGGTAACACCTAGTAACACAGGAATACCATTCAAATGGCCTCTGGCAACCAACTCATCTACATTTTGATGCAGATCTCCTTTTGAAAAATCGACACTACCATTGGCAAGTACCCGAGCGCCATTAAAAGCCACATGAGAAACATTGGACCAGTTCACATGGGCAGAGATCCCATTTTCGGAAAGATAGGACATGCGCACAAAAGAGCTTAATTTGGGTGTATAGCTGGATGGATTTACCAGAACCCTAGACAAACGTGTTTCAGTCTGTCCATTAAATGTGGCTTCCAATTTAACCTCAAATTCACCTCCTGTAGTTGGGGTAAATGTAAAGGTGGTGTCCGTCGATACTTGTTTACCATCTACCGTCCACCTTATTTTTGTGGCAAGCCCTGGAACAGGAGTAAATAGCAGTCGGTTATAAGCAGCCGATTGTCCCTCCTGTATCACTCTGATAGGTGATTGAAACACCAAGCCCTGATCAAAAATTTGGAGAGTACCGCTGTAGACCTCATTCTTGTTTTTTTTACACCCGAGCAAAACCATCAGGGGAAATAAAATGTAGACTATTTTTTTCATAGGAATGCATTTAATTAATCGTGCTTAAGTAGAGATTAAATAAAAATGTTCATAGCATGTAAATTGATTTACCCTCTGAAAGAAAAGAACAACAATCAGCAGATTACCAACTCATTTGTCTTAAAACTAAAAACTAAGTTAATCTTTTTATTGACAATTGGAAACACCAATTATGTTACAACAGGAACTTGACCGACAGGTAAATCACTCGTGGACGCAAGAAATATTCTTGATAAAAATCTGAATTGGCATCTATGGATTGTGAAATGAGTGATCTCACGTTAAAGGTATTACTTAGCCCCAAAATATAGGCTGTTTTACTTTTCGGTTGCGTATAAGTAACCTTTGCCTCATTAAAGAAATAGTTTGTTTTTCCTCCGATTGCCCTAAAGTATTGATACTCGAAGTTAGTCTCCGCGATCATCGTTTTTTGAAATTGGTAAGCCAAAGTGGTTTTGTATTGTCCAGATCTTGATGAGGACTGAAATGGTTGCAACGCACTGGTCGTTTTTGCTGATCCAAAACTTTCCCTGCCCTCCAGATTAAAATTAAATTTTTCTGACATTTTACTATCAAACACCAAACTCAAGGTGTAATTATTGTTTTTATAATCCTGTAGGTTACCATTCTGCAGAATATTTTGATTCGAAAAGTTCACATCAATATTAAATTTAGCGGTTGTGCTTAAAGCATAGATATACTTACTTGCGTTCAAATTCAGCGTGAAACGCTCCATCTCAGATATTAGAAATATCTATAACATGTTTTTGTTTACTACAACATCCAATATAAACACCAATCATTCCCAGGCTCACCGAATTTCTAGCCCAATTTTTTCCTGATTTTTCTTAATATCCAAATTTCCGAGCGAACAAACACACTGTTAAAAGACACGTAATAAACCAAATAGACCATATAAAACCCAGTTTACCATTGTCCTTCCAAATAAAAACTACCAAATCCATAGATTTTATTCTATTAATCAAAAAGAGTACTATATTTGCATAACCGATTAAAGTATTACCAATACAACCAAATGAAAACAGATTTGCGTTTTATACGAAAAAAAAGAAAAACCCTTGAAGCAGGAATCCCTTTCCGCTTAGCCTGTTGTTGTTGTTGATACAGCACAAATAATCGCTGCGCAAATTAAAGCGCGAATAAAATTCCCCTATCTATTTTTTTAAAATGAAGGATGTTAAAAACATCCCCATGGCCATGCTTTGCAATAATCAACCAACAAACCATATCATACTAAAATCATGAAAAAAAAATTACTTCTCGTCTTTTCCTTTATACTCCTGGTAAATTATGTTTTTGCCCAAACCGCGACAACAGGCGTTATAAAAAGTAGCAATGGCGCGCCGGTACCACATGCCACAGTACTCATCAGAGGCACAAAGATTTCTACAACTGCAGATCAGGATGGAAAATTCAGTATTGATTCCAAGCAAGATTTACCATTTTACCTCAGAGTCAGTTCAATTGGCTACAAATCCCAGGATTTTCAAATTCTAAAGTTTCAGGAAGCGCCCTTCGAATTGACACTGATTGAAAGCGAATTACTCGATGAGATCGTGGTCACCTCCAGGAGACGCTCGGAAGTGCTGCAAGATGTACCAATTGCCATTACCGTAATCGGCGGACAAGCAGCAGAAAACGCAGGAGCTTTTAACGTCAACCGTTTAAAAGAGCTCGTTCCTTCCGTACAACTGTATGCCTCCAATGCGAGAAATACCACACTTAACATCAGAGGATTAGGTTCCACATTTGGTTTAACCAACGACGGTATTGATCCTGGAGTAGGCTTTTATGTAGATGGCGTTTATCAGGCCCGCCCTGCGGCTACTTCTACAGATTTCCTTGACATAGATCAAATTGAGATTCTGCGTGGCCCTCAAGGTACTTTGTTCGGAAAAAACACGACTGCCGGTGCATTCAACATCAGCACCACAAAACCAAGTCAGACACCAAGTGCAAAAGTAGAACTGAGCGCTGGAAACTATAATTTTATACAAGCAAAAACTTCCGTTACAGGAGGTATAGCAAAAAATCTTGCCGCAAGATTGTCCATCTCAGGAACTCAACGCGATGGTACAATTTGGAATACCAGAGAAGAACGCAAATATAGTGGCCAAAACAACCTTGGTTTTAAAGGTCAGTTGTATTTTACGCCCTCAGATAAATTACAGGTATTGTTAAGTGGTGATGCCAGCATTCAACATCCTGCAGGTTACCCATTGGTGATTGCAGGAGTAACCAGCACAGAAAGAAGTGCTTACCGCCAGTATGCTAAAATCATTTCCGATCTGGGCTATCAACAACCTAAAATAGATCCTTTTTCAAGAGAAATCAATACCAATACACCATGGAGGCACAACCAATCCATTGGTGGCTTATCTGTAAACCTGGATTATAAACTAGGTAATGGAACCCTGACATCTACTACCGCCTGGAGATTCTGGAATTGGGATCCTACAAACGACAGAGATTTTTCTGAATTGTCTGCATTGACCAAATCTCAGGGAACCTCCCGCCATGATCAATATTCTCAAGAACTTAGGTATGCTGGTAATATCGCTGAAAAAGTAAGTGGCGTAATTGGTCTATTTATCCTTGGCCAGAATTTGAAAGGACTGGAACAGACCGAAGAGGTCGGTAAAGATCAGTGGAGATTTGTGCAAACAGCGAATACCGGAGCTCAGGCATTGTATTCCACACCAGGCTTGTTAGATGGCTATGGCATCAAAACCAATTCCAGCATCAAATCATTAAGTACAGCCATATTTGCACAAGCCGATTGGGAATTCCTTCCGAAACTGCATATTTTACCTGGTTTAAGGTTTACCTATGATAAAAAAGATGTGGATTATGACCGCGTAACTTATGGAGGCCTGCAAACCGCAGATGCAGCATTACTTGCCCTCAAAACAGCTGTTTACAGCAACCAACAATTCAAAACCAGTACAGACAACAATAACTTATCTGGTAACCTTACCCTATCCTACCGCCCTAGCCCTAAGCTAAATGCCTATGGAACTTTCTCCACCGCTTATAAACCAGTTGGTGTAAACGTAGGAGGCTTGCCAACGACTGCCACTGGGGAAGCAGATTTATCTCTGGCGATTGTAAAACCAGAATACGTACAACATTACGAATTAGGTGTTAAAACCAAACCTTTTAAAGGTGCATTGGTAAACATTAGTGCTTTTAATACAGACATTAAAGATTACCAAACCAATGTACAGTCGCCACAATTGGGTGTAAACAGAGGTTATCTTGCCAATGCAGAAAAGGTGAATGTAAAAGGCTTAGAAGTAGATGCAACTTATCAAGTAAAAAGATTCTTGACTTTAAATGCTGCCCTGGCTTATCTTGATGGTAAATATGTGAAATTCACAAATGCCCCGCTACCTTTAGAAGAAACCGGACATACCGAACTCGTTAACGGTGTTGCTACTCAGGTCGCTTTTAAAGATGCTTCAGGAGGACGACTGCCAGGTATATCCAAATGGAATGTTTCCGGCGGTACAGAATTTAGCACCCCAGGTAATTTGTCTAGCTTACTCGGTAGGTATTTTATTGCTGCTGATGCAAGTTACCGTTCAGGATATTCTTCAAACCCAACACCTTCAGGTGTTTTAAATGTTGAGGGCTATTCCTTGCTAAACGCGAGATTAGGATTTAAATCCGATAAGTTCTCCATCTTCGCCTGGAGCAGAAACATTACAAATACCCATTATTACGAACAATTACAAGCCGCAGCAGGTAACTCTGGCTTATATGCCGGAGTACTTGGTGACCCAAGAACTTATGGCCTTACCTTACGCTATTCTTTATAATACTGATGTAGCGCGGTCCAGCGGCAAGCATTTATTTTAAATGCTGCACAATATATCAATCGTTTCAGCGTCTTTATATGTGAGAGCGTTAATTTAGATAAAGGGAAATAGTCTTAGGATTATTTCCCTTTTCATTTTTATACAACTGCCCGAATTTATGCCTTAATAAGAAAGCCCTTAAATCATAGATTTTAAGGGCTTTTCTGTTCTTAATTAAGGTGGGGGACTTAATTAAATTTTTAGGGAGCTGATCGGTGTGCTGTGATCATCATTTTTCAGACGTCACCAATCCCGATCAACACTGCAAAAATAGGAAGTCTACAATTCTATTTATTACGGGAAACCGTATTTAATGATTTAGCCTGGCCACCAAGTACCAATTCAAGTACCCCACCCTTACGGAGATCCTCAAACTTCAACTTAAGCCCAGTCAAGTTCTTTCCATTGAGCTTGCCACTCTGGATATAAGGATGATTTGGATCTTGTTCAGAAACCTGAATCAAAAAATCTTTTTTCTGTATATCCTTAGGAAGTTTGATCCTGACACTTTCAAACAATGGCGCACCAATTAAAAAAGAAGGTTCCGGTGCCGTCAGCCCTTTGACATCAAAAAGCCCCATGGCAGCCAATACGTACCATGCACCCAACTGTCCTTGATCCTCATCCTGACCGTAGCCATAACCATGAATACCATCGGTTCCATAAAACTCATTGCAGATTGCCCTTACCCATTTTTGACTCAGATCTGGCCTTCCTGCATAATGAAACAACCAGGAAACATGTAGGTTCGGCTGATTCCCATGATTATACAACCCTTCAATTCCAGCAAAAGCATCAATATGCTTCCCTCCACCAAATAAGTTTTGCTGAGAAATCGTAAAAATACTGTCTAAACGGCGACTAAATGTCTCTTTGCCCAGCATCCCCACCAGTTCTTCTGGAGCATGAGGCACATAAAAAGTATATTGCCAGGCATTGCCTTCTTGAAAACCGCGCCAGGATTCGAAAGGATTAAAGCGATCTAGAAATTTGCCTAGACTATCTTTTGGCCTGATAAATTTCGTACCTGGATCATAAAGTAACTTCCAACCCTCGGAAAGTTTCATGAGCTGTTTGTAATCTTCAGGCTGATGAACTGCATGAGCAAATTGTGCAGCTGCAAATGAAGAGAATGAATATTCTAAGGTATGAGAAGCCCCAAAAGGAGAACCATGTGTGTTTAATTCCGGATTACCGCTCTGGTCCTTTACAAATGGAGAATAACCCTTTGCTACAAAAACGCCGACGTCCAATTTTCCCGCTCCGGGAATCCGATCTTTCGCTTCCAATTCATTTTTCCGAACCGCCGCATAAGCCAAGGGAACATCATAATTCCGAATGCCTACATTATAAGCCGCCGCAATGGCCAATCCTGTGAAGTTTGTACCTACACCAGATACGTATTTACTATTTGCAATCCCATCGCCAAGCCAACCTGCGTCTTTATACACCAACAATTGACTTTGTACCCAATCATTGTAATATTCTGGATAAGCAATAGCCCATAACTGAGTTAAGTTCCAGAATGCGCCCCAAATTGCATCCGTATTATAGTGATTGTGTAAGAGTTTACCATTCTTCAAAAGCGGAATCTGACCGATGCTACCATCATTTTTCGGATAGGCACCATTCACATCATTCGCCAATCCTCTACCTAAAAGTGCATGAAAGAGCCCGGTATAAAACTTAACGCGATCTTGTACAAGTCCACCTTTTACTTCAATTCTGCCCAAAGAATGGTTCCAATTCTGAATCGCTTTAACCTTCGCTTTTTCAAAGTTTAATCCGGAAGCTTCTTTGACCAGATTCGCTTTTGCATTTTCTACAGAAGTATAAGAAAGACCTGTTTTAATTCCAATTTGATCTCCTTTTTTTGTTTTAAACCTCAGGTACATCCCCGCACCTTTTCCTTTGATGGTTTTAAGCCCATTAAACTGCGTACTATCGATAAATGCACCATAAGAAACCGGAATTCTATCCAGCTCCGCATAAAAATACATCGTCACATTTGCTTTCTCCTGATATTTCTGAACATAGACCGGCTTAGTCACCACATAGCCCCAAACATGCTGACCATCATAAGTCACCTCAGCGTCCAATACCGGGCCGCTCTCTCCCAGCTTATGACCAATATCAAAAATAACATTTGCGGAGTCCGTTTCTGGAAATGTATATTGATGAAAACCCACTCTCTCTGTCGCAGTGAGCTCCGCTTTTATTTGATAATCCTTTAATAGTACCCGATAATATCCCGCAGTAGCATACTCATCTGCCTTGTCAAAAGAAGACCTGTACCCGGAATTTTTCTCCTGCAGTTTACCTGGAACGGTTTTCAGCTTACCTACTGTTGCGGCAAATAAAACCCCTCCAATCTGAAACTCATGAAAGTTCGCGAAACCTTCTATGGAACGATGGCGGTCATCATAACCAACAGCCTCCCATCCTGAGCGATTTCCTTCGGAACCGTTTGTACTCGGAGCCAGCTTGGCCATCCCAAAAGGAACAGCTGCGGGCGTATAGAAAAAATATCGACTGTGCGCAGAGCCAATATTCGGCTTCACATATTGAACCAGATCTGCCTCTTTTTGTGCATAAAGTAACGTCGCCTGAATACTAACTAATAATATTAAAAGAATCCTTCTCATCATGGTTTAAGGTTTAGGTTTTACGCTCGCAAAGACAAACAGAAACGCAGTCCAAGAGAATGTATACACATACTAGTCAAATATATTTTAATTCCTCAACACTTTAAAATATATTACACAATAACCAGTTAACATCATCAACAAGCCGCATTTCAAGATAAATCTCCAATTTTTAACTGACGACATTTAAATTTTGCTATACTTGTATGTACATACATTCCAGAACCAAACCATCATGAATAGACTTGGCCTATTGACCTGTTGTTTTTTTCTTTCGGCTCCACTGACTGCCTTTTGCCAGCAACCGCTTTACAAAGACGCCAATCAACCTATCGCACTAAGGACTAAAGATTTGATTCAGCGAATGACGCTAAAAGAAAAGGTAGGTCAATTGTTAAGTCCGCTTGGGTGGGAAATGTATGAGCGACAAGGAAACCAGGTTAAAGTATCTCAGAAATTCAAGGAACTTGTTAAAGAAAAGCAAATTGGCATGCTTTGGGCAACATTCAGAGCCGATCCATGGACGCAGAAAACATTAGCCAATGGTCTTAACCCTGAAATGTCTGCCCAAGCAGCAAACGAATTACAGCGCTACATGCTTACAAACACGCGTCTTGGCATTCCTATATTTTTAGCAGAAGAAGCCCCTCATGGGCACATGGCTATTGGCACCACGGTATTCCCTACGGGTATTGGTCAGGCTTCCACCTGGAACCCTGCCTTGTTAAAAAACATGGCGGAGTCTGTGGCCAAAGAAGTCCGACTGCAAGGCGGCCACATCAGCTACGGTCCGGTATTAGATTTATCGCGAGATCCGCGCTGGTCCCGTGTAGAAGAAAGCTACGGAGAAGATCCAGTGCTAACCGGTAAACTTGCCGCTTCCATCATCACCGGTTTAGGTGCTGGCAAATTAGAAAATCCATATAGCACAATAGCGACTCTCAAACATTTTGTGGCCTATGCCATACCTGAAGGAGGCCACAATGGTGCCGCTGCCAGTGTTGGCGAAAGAGAACTTAGAGAATACTTCCTACCCCCTTTTCAATCTGCAATAAACGCCGGAGCCAAATCGATTATGGCCGCTTACAATTCCATTGATGGCATCCCTTGCAGTTCCAACTCCTTTTTACTGACGGATATTCTAAGAAAAGAATGGGGCTTTAAAGGGTTTACCGTTTCTGATTTGGGAAGCATAGAAGGTATCAAAGGAAGTCACCGCATCGCTAGAGATTATACAGAAGCCGCCGTACTTGCGGTTTCAGCAGGTTTAGATGCAGATCTGGGAGGAAATGCCTACCCCAACCTGATCGCGGCGGTAGCGCAAGGAAAAATAGAAGAACGCCTAATTGATACTGCCGTATCCAGGATCCTTAGGCTAAAGTTTGAAATGGGCTTATTTGAACATCCATTTGTCATTCCCCAAAAAGCTAAAAAGGAGATTAAAACAAAAGAAAACATCAACCTATCTCGCCAGGTGGCCAGGGAATCTATAATCCTCTTAGAAAACAAAAACAGCGTCCTTCCACTAAAAAAAGGGATTAAAGTGGCCGTGGTAGGCCCTAATGCAGACAATGTATACAACATGCTGGGTGATTACACTGCCCCGCAACCCGAGGGAAGCGTGACCACCGTATTACAAGGCATCCGCTCAAAACTATCCGCTTCAGCAGTCAGCTATGTAAAAGGCTGTGCGATCCGTGATACCACTGATACCAACATTCCTCAAGCCCTCGCAGCAGCCGAAGCCGCAGATGTAGTCATCGCTGTAGTTGGTGGATCAAGTGCCCGTGATTTTAAAACGGAATATGCCGCAACAGGCGCAGCAATTACAACTGTTTCAACGATCTCCGATATGGAAAGTGGAGAAGGTTTTGATCGTGCTACGCTTGACCTCCTGGGCAAGCAAATGGACTTATTACGTGCATTAAAGAAAACAGGAAAACCTCTAATTGTGGTCTACATACAAGGCAGACCACTCAACATGAACTGGGCAAAAGAAAATGCAGATGCTTTAATTTGCGCCTGGTACCCCGGACAAGAAGGCGGTTCTGCAATTGCAGATGTATTGTTCGGCGACTATAACCCTGCCGGCAGGCTCCCGATTTCTGTACCCAGAAGTGTAGGCCAAATCCCAATTCATTACAATAGAAAAAGTCCATTAGACCACCGTTATGTAGAAGAAGAAGCAACTCCGCTCTACCCATTTGGCTATGGAAAAAGTTATACCACCTTTACCTATGATCAACTAAATATTTCCAAAACCGAAGGAAGCTACAAAGTATCCTTTACCCTGAAGAATACCGGCACAGTGGATGGAGAGGAAGTCGCACAGCTCTACCTAAAAAACCAATTCGCTTCCACCTCCCAACCGATCAAACAATTGAAGAATTTTGAACGGGTTAAACTTAAAGCAGGAGCATCAAAACTGGTAGAGTTTGTACTGAGCACCGATGAACTTTCCATCATCAACAAGGACATGAAAAAGGTGTTTGAACCCAACAGTACATTCACCATCATGATCGGTTCAGCATCTGACAACATCCATTTAACCAAACAAATTTAAAACCTATGAAAAAATATACCATCTGTCTATTGTCTTTCCTGGTGATCGGTTGCCACTTTGAAGGAAAAACTCAGCAACAGGAACTGGCCGCCAAAATTCTTGCAGATACTTCACTCAATACCGTTGATCGTTTGGCAAAGAACGTGATCAAAGAAGGCTTCAATGCCGGAAGCGGTTACTCTCAGATCTGGGCCAGAGATTTCAATACGCTGATTGAAACTTCTTTAGATGTTCAATCCAAAGCAGACGTTCGTGGAGCCATCCTCCTCTTTTTTGCCCTCCAACAGAAGAATGATGAGATGGTAGATGGTTATGTCATCAAGAAAGATTTCACCTGGAATGATGACACCCCCTATTACTCAGATGCAGCACCAGCTCATGTAGGATTCAAGAACACAGTAGAGACCGATCAGGAAACCTCATTGATCCAGCTCGTAGGAAAATACATTCAAAAAACCGGAGATGTTGGCCTATTAAATGAAAAGGTAGCCGGTGTAACCGTCCTTGCCAGAATAGAAAAGATGATTGATTATTTGTTGCGCGAGCGTTACAACAAACAATACGGTTTACTGTGGGGAGCAATGACTGCCGACTGGGGAGATGTACAACCTAACGATACCTTTGGCTGCGACTGGAACAACTTATCTAATGAAGCGATCGATGTTTACGACAATGCCATGTTCATAATTGCCTTGCAATATTTGGAAAAAGTGGTCCCTGACCCCGCTAAAGTAGCGCAATGGAAAAAACTGGAAAAAGGAATCCATGACCGGGTAAGAAAGTACCTTTGGGATGCAAAAAACCAAAAATTCATCCCACATATTTACCCGGGAAAATCACCTATCCCTGCTGGATTTGATGAAAACACTATCTATTACCATGGAGGCACTGCAATTGCAATAGAAGCAGGCTTGCTTTCAAAAAAAGAAATAGCGACGGTCAACAAGCAAATGGTAGAAAACGTAAAACTTTCCGGAATGCCCAGCATTGGGCTAACCATTTACCCGACCTATCCTGAAGGATTTTTCAAAGGAGGAATGAGCAAAGCTTATGTCTATCAAAATGGTGGCGACTGGACCTGGTTCGGTGGCAGAATGATCCAGCAGCTTATCGCCAATGGTTTTGTAAAAGAAGCCTATGAAGAAGTTCGCCCGATGATTGATCGTGTAGTTAAAAACCAAGGTTTTTATGAGTGGTACGGCCAGGGAGATGTTCCTAGCGGATCAGGTAAATTTAAAGGCTCTGCAGGTGTATTGAGCAAAGCGATTGGACAATTCAAAGATTGGGCAGCAGCAAATCAAAAGAAAACACCTTAGCAGTATCATATACTCAAATTATAAAAAAGGTTTAAGCTTAGGTTTAAACCTTTTTTATGCGAAACAATATCAGAAATAGGCCGGCAAACATTTTACATCAGTTACGCTTTTTCCGGTAGCAATTCCGGTTTCAGCTCCTTTGGAAGTCTATACAGAAAAAACAACACAGCCCCCAAGGCCAGGATATTTACCCCGGTTGCACCGATATACGCATTGACAAAAGCCGCTTTGTTCGTTTGTTCTTCCAGGAAAGAAAAGAAAACACCACCGGTTATCCCAATTCCCAAAGCAATTGCAGCTTGTTGCACCGTTGAATATAAGCCCGAGGCAGATCCTGCTAAATCTCCAGGAATCCGTTGTAAGGCCAAGGACATAATAGAGGGCAATACCGAACCGCAGCCAACACCATACATCAGCAATAGTGGATAAGATAAATACCAATCCAAACCGGAGACACTAAACAAGATACCATGTAAAACCAAAGACCCCATCATCAACAACACCGCCAGCTGGATGATTTTCCTGCCATACTTCCCGATCAAATGAACAGAAATTACAGCCCCCAAAACATAACCTATCCCTTGAAAAACAAACAGTAATCCCGTTTCAGAGGAACTGACATTTAAGCCATCCTGCAACAACAATCCCGTAATTAAAAAGTAAGAATCCTGAGCGATGAAATAGAATAGCGCGATAAAAAGGCCCATCTTAAAATCCGGATAACGAAACAAATAAACATTAATCAAGGTGCTCAAACCTCTTTTCATTTTAGCCTGTTGATGTTTCACAAAGCCGTACAACAATAGGAAAGACGAGACCAACAGTCCGACACTCCATAAAGGCCAACCTAATTCTCTTCCCCTGATCAGTGGATACACCAGAAATAAAAGCGCCAGGCTCAGCAATGCGACACCGGAAAAGTCAAACTTACCAGTCGGCGCGACCTTGCTTTCCTTTAAATACAGATATGCCGTAGTCGCCGCAGCAATTCCCAATGGAATATTGATTAAGAAAATCAGTCGCCAGCCATCCATATGCGCAAACAACACATTTGAAAAATGGACCTCCGGTAAAAAACCACCTAGAAACTGCCCGATCACCGATGCAATTCCGGCAACACTTCCATAAAAACCCAAGGCCTTTACTCTGGCTGCCTGATCAGGAAAAAGCAACTGAATATAAGCCAGACTTTGAGGTACCATAAATGCCGCACTTATCCCTTGTAAGGACCTTGAAATGTTAAGTTGCATGGGTGTTTGCGCAATGCCACAAAACAAAGAAGTCAGGGTAAAACAGCACATGGAGATCACATAAACCCTTTTCTTCCCATAGTAATCACCTGCTCTGGCACCGGTAATCAAAAAAACAGCATAGCCTAATAAATACCCCGCGATCACCATCTGTATATCTGCTTCTGTAGCACTGATGTCTTTTTTGATGGTAGGAAGTGCTACATTTACAATAAAAATATCCAGGACGGATAGAAATGCTGCTGCGGAAAGAATAAATAAGGGTCCTCTGTTATCGATTTGTTTGATCATAATTTAATGGAATTGAACAAGACAACAGGCCCTGTTCACACCACAAATATTACCCTACTTGTAAATACCTACAAGTAGTTATTAAAACGATACTTAGTATGGAAAACGATACCATTATTCATAATCAAGGGCTTACAAAACCAGAAAAAGACGATTATTCAACAAATAACTGTGCCGTGACAAATGCCTTGAAAATTATGGGCGGTAAATGGAAGATGTTACTGATAAAAATCATTGCTGATGATTGCGTTTCCAGGTTCGGAGAGTTGAAAAGAAAAATGGATGATATTGCGCAGACCACACTGACCATACAACTCCGGGAACTGGAGCGCGATGGGATCATTTGCAGAAAAGCATACGCGGAATCACCTCCAAGAGTAGAATATAAACTCACAGAAATTGGGATCACCTTACTCCCGGTTATTCAGGTATTAACCGATTGGAACGACAACTATTGTAGGCTCACAAAATAAACCTATTTTACCACTGTCAAATTCTCTTTTAGTACCAGCTCTTTACTGGACGATCCAATCATTATTCTAAAATCTCCGGGTTCAATAATTGTCTTCATTTCTGCATCAAGCATCTTTAACATATCCGGT
Source organism: Pedobacter gandavensis (assembly GCF_014172405.1). Lineage (GTDB taxonomy): Bacteria > Bacteroidota > Bacteroidia > Sphingobacteriales > Sphingobacteriaceae > Pedobacter > Pedobacter gandavensis. Next base: position 1,649,883 of record NZ_WNXC01000001.1, read on the forward strand.
GTAATTTCAAATGAAATCCGCTTAACTTCTCCCGCTTTTAAACGAACCCTTTTAAAAGCTTTCAATTCCAAAACTGGTCTGGAAACACTACTCAGCAGATCGCGAACATACAATTGAACCACTTCATCACCATCATACTGACCTGTATTTTGTAACGTAAAGTCTGCAGTTATGCGCTCAGCTTGGGAAATATTGCGCTTACTTAATTTCAAATCTTTATACTCAAATGTCGTGTAGCTCAGTCCAAAACCAAAAGGAAAAAGGGCCTCCCCACTTAAGTTATTATAATCATCGCCCCTACCTGTTGGCTTATGGTTATAGACCAGCGGCAACTGCGATTCATGAATAGGATAAGTAATCGGCAAACGTCCAGCCGGGTTGTAATCACCAAATAAAGTCTCCGCCACGGCATGGCCACCTTCTTCGCCAGGATACCAAACGTTTAACACTGCCGCAGCACCTTTAAGCCAGGAATCCATGGTGATGGCACTGCCGCCAACCAATAAAACCACCACTGGTTTTCCGGATTTCTCCATCGCCTGAATCAGCTGTTCCTGATTTCCTGGCAAGCTCAATAAAGCACGATCTTGAAATTCCCCTTCTTTTATTCCTGCTGCAACAACAATCACATCTGCATTTTCTGCCAATCTAATCGCCTCCGACAAGTCCTTCGCTTGCTGATCAGCTACTTCATAATTCCAAATCAATTTAATATGTGCATTCCCTTTAGGCTCTTTAAACTCCACGCGGATTTCGTACGACTTATCCTGATCAAAAGAAAAAGGAACCAGTTGTGTATGATAGGATCTTTTTTCCCATTGATCAATCAACAACTTCCCGTCCAGATACAACCTATAACCATCATTTCCTTCCAGACCGATCTGATAAGTACCTGATTTTGGAGCTTGAATACTGCCCTTCCATCTAATGGAATATTGGTCGGTTGCCAAGTGCTTGTCCGGAGAAAAAAGCGTCCACATAAAATCTATTTGCGGATCTATTTTAGCAAGCACAGGTACACCGCTTAAAGTAAGGTTATCGAAATATTCCCCAAAAAGCCCTTGTGCAGTACCCGCTTTTAAAAATTGCTTTGCAACAGGCACATAGGATACCGGATTTCTGCTGCTCCCCTTACTGTAGGTCACCTTAATCTTGTCGCCCGCTCTTTGCTTTAAGCCTTCCACAATATTAACCGTACCATTACCCGTTCCACTATATCCACCTAAACGGCCCTCTATAGCATCCTCTCCAAGCACCAGGATATTGCTAATATTTTTTAGCGGTAAAACATGGTTTTCATTTTTCAGTAAAACAAAGGACTGTAAAGCTGCCTGTTTCGCAATCGCTTTATGACTTTGATCAGTTAAAGCTTTCTGGGCTTCCTTTTCAGAAACATAAGGATTTTCAAAAAGCCCCAATTCAAATTTGGCAGTCAATACTCTTGAAACTGCATCATCTATCCGTTTTTGTGGAATTGATCCATCCAGAAAAGGTGTAATAAACAATTTATAATGATCGAACTCCGTTTGAAAGATGACATCCAGGCCAGCTATTATTGCTTGTCTGGTTGCCTCATTATAATCCGCAGCAGTATAATGCAATACATTTGCACCGCCTACCGCCCCGGCATCAGAAATCACAAAGCCTTTAAAGCCCCATTCTGTCTTTAATTTTTGAGTCAGCAAATAACTGTTGGAAGTAGCTGGTGTACCATTAACGGTGTTGTAAGCAGTCATGAGTGAACGACTATGCCCCTGTTGTATCGCTGCCTTAAAGGGTGGAAAATAAACCTCCTCCAATAAGCGTTCGTTAAAATGAATGGGATAACTATCACGGCCACCATCACCAACATTGGCTACAAAATGTTTAGGCGTGGTAATGATGTTCTGGCTTTCAAATGCCCTAATAAAGGCCAGGCCCATTTGAGTAGAAAGAAAAGGATCTTCTCCATAAGTTTCCTCCGTCCGACCCCAGCGCACATCTGATGCGATATTGATCACCGGTGTTAAGATATCTCTTATTCCTCTTAGTTTGGTTTCCTGAGCAATCGTGCCGGCCACCTGCCCCATCATATCGGTATTAAAACTAGCAGCAAGCGCAATAGCCTGGGGAAAAGCAGTAGCCCCTTTTCTAACAAGCCCGTGCAGCGCTTCATCAAATGCAATAATGGGAATCCCTAAACGCGTTTCTTTGATAAAATAGCGTTGTATCGCATTGATCTTTTTAGCAAGGGTGTAGGCATTTTCCTGCGTATTGTAAGTCATCATTTGTCCTGCCCCACCGCCACCTTGAGTCACTGCGCTGACTTGCAATCCGAAAATACCGTTTTTGTAGCGGTTCTTATCTACCCCATCCAGATCTCCGGGTATCATAAAAAGCTGCCAGAATTTCTCTTCCGGAGTCATCCGGGATAATAAATCACTGACCCTTTTTTCAATTGGAGCAGCGGGATTCTGATATAAAGGTTTAACTGTTTTTTTATGAGCTACAGCGAGTGTATCACTTGCAACTGTTACATTAAAAATTCCAAGCAGAGCAGACAATAAAACCACTCTCATCATTATAAACTTCATCAATCACATTTTAAAATTTCAGGAACACAAAGAAAGCCTTAGTCGGCCGGACTAAATTCAAAGGACAAAGCAGGTTCATTACCTTTAAGCCCCGCAGGAAGCACTACAGTAGTTTCCCCATTTACACTAGTCCATTTTAGTTTTTTACCGTTAGAAAGCATCGTCACTACCGTACCTTTTTTCGGTGAGTTTCCAGTCCAGCTAATGGTACCGGCAGGTTTATCCCCCTCCGTTTTGCAATAAATAGCATAACGTTTCTTTCCATCTTTACTCTGGGTAAACCAAGTTTGTCCGCTGTGGTAGTTTTTAGTGATCCGCGTGTTATAAATGGCCTTTCCATTTTTAGCAGTCCATTCTCCAATATCATTCAATTTACGAACCACTTCATCTGGCAATGTACCATCGGCTTTGGGTCCTATCCCTAAAAGCAAACTTCCGCCTTTAGCTACAATTTCTACCAACTTATGAACCACCACATTTGCAGATTTATACTGGTCGTTATTGACAAATCCCCATGCCCCACCTAAAGTCATGCAGCTTTCCCATGGATAATTCAATTGGGTATCCGGGATTTTTTGTTCCGGTGTCTGATAGTTTTCATAAGGACCATGCACCGTTCTATCGACCATCAAAAGACCTGGCTGCGCTTTTCTTGCCATACTGGCGATCTTAGGCATGTCTATATCCTGGCTCCATTTTGGAATATTAGCACCCCAGGAAAGCACCTCTTCATTGACCGTTTCTAATGGCCTTACCCAACCGCCATCCAGCCATAAAATATCAACGCTACCGTAATTTGTCATCAGTTCTTCCAGCTGGTTATAAGTGAATGATTTATACTTATTCCAGCGCCATGGGTTCTTTTTGATGTCATAATTGTTATTTCGATCTGCCGTAGCATATTTAGACCACCAGTAATATTGCGAATGCCAATCTGGTTTAGAAAAATAAGCACCAATCATAAAGCCCTGTTTTCTAAATGCATCAAAGACGTACTTTGCCACATCCGCTTTTGGGTTATCCGCAAAGGGACCTTTAGCAATGCTAAAATCCGATTCCTTCGTATCGAACATCGCAAAACCATCGTGGTGTTTCGTCGTAAAAACAAGGTATTTCATACCGGCATTTTTACCTGCAGCAGCCCATTGTTCCGGATTGAAATTCACCGGGTTAAAACTTTTATTCAATCCCCAGTACCATTTTTTATAATCACCATAGGTTTTTGTACTATCTCTATCGATCCAGTCTTCAGAACAAATAGACCAGGATTCAATGATTCCTGGAACCGCATACAATCCCCAATGAACAATCATCCCAAATTTCTGATCCTGCCATTTATCCAGTTTCTGTTTTACCAGCGGATCCTTTGGCCATTCGTAAACCGTTGATTGTTGATGAACTCCATGATCTTGTGCTGTTAATTTGGTAAACGCACAAACCAGCAACGCCGCAATTACAATTCGTTTCTTCATTTAACTAATATCCTTTAAAATCTTTAAATACTATTTATCCAGCCGCTCCAATATTTCCATCAATGACCATAAAGCTATATTTTTCGCAATAATTTTCCCATCAGGGGCAATCAGTACATTCGCAGGCACACTTTTAATTGCATACTTTGTGATCAGCGAGTTGTCAAACCCATTCAATTCAGATACCTGCGTCCAGAAAACCTGATCTTTTTTTATTGCCTCTAACCAGGGTTTTCTTTCTGAATCCAATGAAACTCCGAGTATGGTAAAGTTGCGATCCTTAAACCGATTGTAGAGCTTAAGTAGATATGGATTCTCCGCTCTTCGGGGCAGACACCAGGAAGCCCAAAAATCAAGCAACACGTATTTACCTCTAAAGTCAGCAAGCTTTACCAGGTGGCCATCAGTATCTGCTTGTGTAAATGCTGGCGCAGTCCCATTGACAAAAAGGCTATCTATATTATACTTGATATATCTACCAGCTAAATTACCTTTCGCCCTTTCATTAAGCCCCTCATACCAGGCTGCAAGTTGATCATCTGGCATATAACCTTTACAGGATTTAAGTACTTCCGAAGTCACATCAGCATCAGGATTCGATATTATCCATTTGGTATTGAAACTCATTCTTTCCTGATCATAGATTGCTTTTATGGGATCATACTCCTCCTTGGCTACTGCTTTTAACGCATCAGTAGTCGCTTCTAACCATTTGTCTTGTGCCTTGCTCGTGATTTCATAAATCGGCATCTTTTTCCAATCCGCGAACCATTGGCCCATCTGTTGAGTAGATTTACTACCACTTACCCCAGCATCCTTAAGTACCCTATCCGGTATATTGACTTTTACTGTACCTGGTTCGAGATATAAACCCAGACGCTGTTCCTTAAATGCAAGAGAAAAACTGTCTCCATTGCCAGTTGCAAATTCTACTGTAGCTTTCCCATTAATCAAACTAACTTCCCCAACTTTATCACTCCTTCTGATTAAAGGATTATTTGGGTAGATCTGCATTTTAGTGCCGTCCTTAAATTTTGGTGCATCGATCTCCAAGCGTACTGTATTTTGTGCAAAGCAGGTGCTTTGAACCAGAAAAAAAAAGATTAGAGCCAGGAATTTCATAAGCGATAATTTTCGCCTTAAAATACATTTAATAACCTAATTTTCTAATAAGAATCACAATTTTCCAAAACAATAACCAGAAGGAACAGAAATAATGAAGCTCCAGCACCAGGAAAGAAAGGGCAAAAGCCATCCAGCAGACCTGGTAGGTAAAATTAACCTCACATCAATAAGAATTTTAAAAGGAATGTTTAGTTTAGGCTGATCAATCTTTTTATTACTACACACACAAAAAATGGAAAGCAGAAGAGATTTCATTAAAAAAGCCAGCTTACTGACCGGCGCACTGGGTATTGCAGGCATATTACCCGCCTCGATACAAAGAGCAATGGCCATCAACCCGACCTTGGGAAGCACGTATTTAGATGCAGAACATGTCGTATTTCTAATGCAAGAGAACAGGTCTTTTGACCATGCCTTCGGTACACTTAAAGGGGTGAGAGGATTTAACAATCCCAGAGCCATCACCCTACCCAATCAATACCCGGTATGGCTGCAAAGCAACAAAAAGGGAGAAACTTATGCCCCTTTCCGCTTAAATATTAAAGACACGAAAGCAACCTGGATGAGTGCCCTACCCCATTCCTGGGAAAATCAGGTGGATGCCCGCAACAATGGCCGCTATGACGGCTGGTTAGAAGCGAAAAGATCCGGCAATAAAGAATATGCGGATATGCCCTTAACCATGGGTTATTACAACCGCGAAGACATTCCTTTTTATTACTCTTTGGCGGATGCTTTTACCGTTTGCGACCATAACTTTTGCTCTATTTTAACAGGAACAAGTCCGAACCGCTGTTTCTTTTGGACGGGCAAAATCAGGGAAGAACAAAACGCTACCTCTACAGCCCACCATTCAAATGGTTACATTGATGGCTCAGAACGCGTATCCTGGAGCACTTTTCCAGAACGTCTGTCAAAACATGAAGTAGATTGGAAAATATATCAGAATGAACTGAGTGTTGGTGTAGGTCTGGAGGATGAAGAAGACAGCTGGCTGTCTAACTTTACCGACAACGACATGGAGTTTTTCAAGCAATACCATGTTAAAAGACATCCGGAACATTTGGTTTACCTCCGCAAAGCGAAAGTTCAACTGGAAAATAAATTGAAAGAAAAGGCAGATCCAAAACTTCAAAAGAACCTTCAGTTTGTCACCAAAGAAATCGAATTTTTAGAACTCAATCCGCTGGAAAAACTAAGTCCAGAACAACAGGATTTACATAAAAGAGCTTTTGTCACCAATAGAAATGACCCGGATTTCCATACCCTGGAATCCCATACCTATAACGACAATGGAACGGAAAGAACCGCACAAATCCCGAAAGGTGATGTATTACATCAATTTCGCGCAGATGTTGATGCGGGTAAACTTCCTACCGTTTCCTGGCTGGTTGCCCCTTCCAACTTCTCAGATCACCCAGGAGCCCCTTGGTATGGAGCCTGGTACTTGTCGGAAGCCATAGACATTTTAACGAAAAACCCAGAAGTATGGAAAAAAACCATCTTTATCCTTACTTACGATGAGAATGATGGGTATTTTGACCATTTACCTCCATTTGTAGCTCCTGATCCAAAGGACCAGCGCAAAGGAAAAGTATCCAAATCATTAGACAGCAGTGCAGAATATCTTTATGTTGGCGACAACAGTAAAAGAGAAAGTCCAATCGGATTAGGTTTCCGTGTGCCGATGGTAGTGGTTTCTCCATGGTCACGAGGTGGATATGTGAACTCACAAACTTTCGACCATACCTCTTCGATCCAGTTTCTGGAACATTTCCTTTCTCATAAAACCGGGCAGAAAATCCATGAAGACAACATCAGCTCCTGGAGAAGAAGCCTTTGTGGCGACTTAACCTCTGTTTTCAGACCTTACAACGGTGAAAATATTCCATTGCCAAAAGCAGTTGAAAGAATGCCTTTCCTAGAAAGCATTCACAAAGCTAAGTTTGCAAAACTACCTGACAACTTCAAAAACCTGGATAAAGCAGCCATTGCAGGTATCCTAAAAAACCCGAAAGGCAATCCGAATTTACCGAAACAAGAACCAGGTATCAAACCGGCAAATGCCATCCCTTATGAGCTTTATGCGCATGCCGCTTTAGATCCAACCAACAAACAACTGAAGATCGATTTTACTGCCGGCAAGAAGTTCTTTGGCAATAAAGCAAAAGGCGTTGGTTTTATCGTTTATGCAGGGGATAAAAACTGGGATTTCACAGTCGACGCCGGTGATACGATCGATTACCAATGGCCAATAGCAGATTTCGATAAGGAAGCCTATGATTTAAAAGTCTACAGCGCCAATGGTTTTTACCGCCGATATAAAGGGAATGCCAATGACCCTGAAATCGAAATCGCGTTAAGGTATCAGGCAGAAAAAGATGGCAGCAAACCCAATGGGAATGTGCTGTTACACATCAGAAGACTGGCCAAAGGAAATCCGATCAAAATAACCGTCAAAGACAACAGTTATAAGAAACCAGCGGTCTATGCGGTTTTAAATAAGGGTCAGGAAGAAATATTTATTCCAATTGACCTCAAAGCAAGTCACAGTTGGTATGATTTCACCGTATCCACAGATAAAAACCAAGTGTATAGCCAGCAATTTGCCGGACATGCGGAACATACAAAAGACAGTTTTACAGATCCTTTAATGGGGAATTTGGTATAACTAAATGCAACAAAACAGCCCTTAAATCAATAGATTTAAGGGCTGTTTCAATTTTAATAGTACTACTATTTCAACAACTTCTGATACCTCAATAAGGCTTCTAAGAAGTAATAATCTGCATAAACTAAAGGCACATCGATCTCAGAATTATGCGGGAAACTCCCCACAGAATGTTTCAGAATAAATCCGGCATTGGTACCTGGTTTGGCTAAATAACCTGTGCCCGACAAAGACTGCAACATCAGTTCTGCCTGCTTAAAGTATTTAGTGCCATTGCTCGCAAACGTGCTCAACTCCAATAATCCAGAGGCGGTCAATGCTGCGGCTGAAGCATCCCTTGGCACGTAATCCAATTTCTTCGCATCATAAGCCCAATCCGGTTGATAACCTGGCTGGTTCACATTAAAGTCCCAGTAAGGAACTTTATCCTTTGGCAAATTAGGATGATTGAGGTAAAAATCTGCTGCCTTTTGAGCTGCTTCCAGGAAACGCTTGTCTTTCGTTTCTCTATACATCATCGTAAAACCATAAATCGCCCAACCTTGTCCTCTTGACCAGGTCGAATTGTCCGCATATCCCTGATTCGTTTGCTGGTGAATCACATTGCCATTTGCATCGTAATCTACCACATGATACGTGCTGAAATCTGGTCTAAAATGGTTCTTCATCGTATTTAAAGCATGGCTCATCGCCACCTCTTTATATTTAGGGTTACCTGTTAGTTTTGAAACATAACAAAGCATTTCTAAATTCATCATATTATCGATGATCACCGGGTATTGCCAGGTCGTCTTTTTATCCCATGATTTTTTAGCATTCCATGATTTAATCAGACCTACTTTTGGATCAAATCTCGTCAATGCAGACTCTGCCGACTGGATCAATATCTTATGATACTTTTCAATTTTCTCCGGATCCTTTTCAAACCTCAAGGCATTACCATAAGAACAATACATTACAAAACCTACATCATGATGTTGCGTTAAAAACTGTCCTTTCTCAAGTGCTTCCGTCCATTCTGTAGCAGCAGCTTTCCACTCCGGTTTTTGAGTATACTCATACAAATACCATAATCCTCCAGGGAAAAATCCGCCCGTCCAATCCCAAACATCTGTTGATCTTACCGAACCATCTTTATTTGTGGTACGGGGAAACTGGGTCAAGTCTTTACTGGTTTTAAGCAATTGGTCATACTGCTGCTCCGCAACAGCAAAATCCTTTTTAATCATCGCTGTTTTTGGAGAAAGCAACAAGAAAGAAGATGCGGTTACGGAAACTGCTACTGCTGACACCAGCAACAGCCTGTTTCTTTTCATTTTAAAATTGGTCAATTTCATTTGTGGTTATTAGATATTAAAGGTTTCAAATCATTCTTCGTCTATTCGATATCGCTCCTGTTTAATTCAGGATTCTCAAAACAGGTAGTTTTCCAAATTTGAGCATCATCAGGATTAAAAAGGGGGGACGATTTAATTTATTTGAGGGTAATAATCAGTTCATCCCCGATATCAGTTAAATAATCTCCAATTTATTTAAGCGTTACGGTAGAACCGGCATATTCTTGCTGAGGAAAGTTAACCGGGTAATCCTTAGTTTTTCCATCCTTAAGATTCGTAATACTGATCAGGGCATTTACTTCTGTTTGCAATGGATCAGCAACAGAAATCTGCATCTTCCCATTCAGCGATTTAATTAAAACTGCACAGGCCTTATCCGACTTAATGCTATATTCTGATGTTTTTAGCACGCCAGGCGCATAGAATATTGCCTGTAGCATATTTAGTTTTTCATTGCCTACCGCCTGAATTTCGGAAGTGTTAGACAATACCTTTATCCCGGACTTGCTGAAATTTATCAAAGGTTCCGCATTTTTAATCCCCGGAATTACAACATAAGCATATTTGGCACTTTCCGGATTTTTACCATGGTTGATCCATAGCTTAAAAACATTTCCGGAAAGCTCCTGATCTGGATGGGCATTGTTAATTCGAGCCCAGCTTCCGGTCTGGATATTGCTACTCAAACTTACTGATGAGGACTCAGGAAATACGTAACCGATACCATCATGCAAAATCCAGCTGTTCTGATTATTTTTAAACATTTCCATTTTTCCCTTTCCAAAATCACCCTTTATAGCAGAACCCAATACCGCTCCATTTAACCAGCTTTGGTTAAGGGTAGTCACGATTGACTCTGGTGTATTGCTATGAATATCCGCGCCCAGGCAAACTACTTCCTGATCAAAAAAGAACCAGGCTTTTTTTGCGGAAAGGCTGTCATAATTCAAAGCATAAGCACTTGCGCCATATTTACCATCTGACACGCCACCGGCAAAAGGATTGCTACCATCTTCGCCCCAAAATTTTGAAGTCAGGCGATCTGCAGGGTAATCTCGGGTTGTGGTACCGGGAATCTTATCCCACTCCCAAATGGGCATAATGTTGAAATATTCTGGCCCCCTAACCTGAATGTTTGTAGCGCCGTCCGACAAATATCTACCATATAAGTTCTCCTTGTTTCCAGACTCACTGCGTTTGGTTCGATTGCTAACCATTCTGACATTAAAAGAGTAGCCAGGTCTGCCATGAATTACATAATCTCCATTCCAAAAATGTTTATGCATAGGCTCGATCTTATAATCAGGCGCCTTCGTACTGTCTGTTCGCGAAATTGCCGCTTGCCATTCCTCCTTGTGTTCTGGATCGATCTGCTCCGCAATCAGCAACCTGGTTTTCTCTGTATGCTTGCTTAATATATCAGGGCGGCTGATCCCACGTCCTTCTACGTTAAAGTCCATATAACTGCCTCTGATGGCTTTTAAATAGGACTCCCGGTAATACTTTGAAAACAGCTGTAATTTCTCCTTACTAATTGCGTAAGGTGTTCCTTGTACGTAATTAATCATTTTCAGCACCCCAGTGATGAACACCAGGCCATAACTTGATATTTGTAGCTGCGGGCCATGCTGCAAATAAGAAAAATCATACTGCAGCCCTTCTTTATAATGCACCAACTTAATTGGATCAAATAATTCCGCAGTGGAAGTCGCCAATAAAGCATGATCATTAGTTAACAATGCCCTATAAAAATAATGCAGGGCGATATCTGTTTTATTGGCACCTGTTTGTTTTTCAGGATTACCACGCTTCATTCTTTCGATCAATTGTGCTTCCAGATCAGCAGGGATACGGCCTGAACCACTGCGCAAGGTGATTAGCATTTCTCCTAAAGCCTGAGGCGTAGCAATTTCATTGTGCCACCAGTTACTGCTTTTTGGGTCTTGATCGTACCAATATTTGAAAGCATGGGAAATCGCATCGAGCAGCTGAGCTTTACCATAATAACGGCTATCTTTTGTCACATAGGCCTGAATTAAGTTCTCCAGTCTGATTAAATGTTGTCCTGGTTGCCAATTGGTAATTGTTTTAGCGCCATAATCAATGTCTTTCCAGCTGCCATTGATTTCCAGGGAAGCCAGGTTCTTTTCAGCGGATTTATCTACAACTTGCACTGGTTTTTTAAGATCCAGTACAATCCTTTGCATAATTAATTTGTCAGTATCAGTTGATTGTGCATTCGCTAAGTGTGGCGTCAACATCACCAGCATCAATACACCCATTAACAATATTCTCTTCATTTAAGTAAATTTGGTTGGCTTGCTTAAAAAAGCTTTTATTAGGTTTGGTTATTCTCGTTTTAAATATACAAAATAAACCATTTTAGCCTAATCGTGTTTATATTAGCAGGAAGTCATTTCCCCTAAAAGCAATGAAATGTATCCACAATAAAATGTAGCTGATGAACCACAAAACACTGATTGGCGTAGACCTTGGGGGTACCAATGTGCGCTCCGGATTAGTAAACGGACAGGATATTATAAAAATCGACAGCGATCGGATTTCATCCAAAAGCGAAGAAAAAACTGTTATTGATCAAGTCATCAATTCCATCAGCAAGGTGATCAACCCTGAAGTGGCAGCTATTGGAATTGGTGTTCCAGGTATTCTGGATACCAAAGAAGGCATTGTTTATGACGTACAGAATATCCCTTCCTGGAAGGCCGTTCCATTAAGGTCCATTTTGGAGCATCATTTCCAGGTTCCCGTTTTCATGAACAATGACGCCAATTGCTTTGCTGCCGGAGAATCTCAGTATGGCAAAGGCAAAGGAAAAAACAACCTAACAGGCTTAATTCTAGGCACTGGTGTTGCTGCAGGGCTACTCTGCGATGGTCACCTTTATGAAGGGCGCAATTGCGGAGCTGGCGAATTCGGCATGATCCCCTACCTGGATCACAATTACGAATTCTATTGTAGTGGTCGTTTTTTTAGTCATTTTCATCAAAGCTCTGGCGAGGAAGTTTCCAAAAGAGCGGCGGCTGGAGATCCGGCAGCTTTACAAATTTTCCAGGAATACGGAAAACACCTCAGCTGGCTAATCAAAACTATCCTCTATGCTGTAGATCCGGAAATGATCGTATTGGGTGGCTCAGTTAGTAAATCCTTTCCATTTTTTGAAGCTACTTTATGGGCAGAATTACAAGATTTCCCGTATCAGCCTGTGGTTAAAAACATCCAGATCACAGCTTCAGAAATTGACCATATTCCCATCCTTGGCGCTGCCGCATTATATTTCAATCAGAAAACATAAAAACCCAAACGATTGCAAAACTATTCCTTCCCCAATTAGAAATACCTGAGCACTAATAAACAATTAAAATGTCTCTTCTGCCCCACCTTTCCTAGTTTGTCTTTTTGTAACTTAGTTTATATAACTGTAAAGCTTAATCATTATGAAAAACTTCATTTATCCTTGCTTGACCATCAGAGGAAAAATTACAGAGGCAGCCGAATTTTATACCCAGACTTTTGGGGAAGGTAAAATTGGTACGACCCATCCTTTTGTGATACAAATAGAACTGAGCGGACAGAAATTTATGTTGCTCAATGAAGGACCTTCTACTGATCCAAATCCCGCCATATCTTTTATGGTTCTGGGTGAAAATGCAGAAGAGACAGAAAAATACTGGAACAAACTACAGGATGGCGGAAAAATTATGATGCCATTAGACAGCTATCCCTGGAGCACCAAATATGGTTGGATTGAAGACAAATACGGCGTCTCCTGGCAGCTGTATACCGGAACAAAAGAAGATGTGCCACAGAAATTTTGTCCGACTTTAATGTTTACCGGTGACAGGGCTGGTAAAGCAGAGACTGCCATCAATTTTTACACTAGTTTATTCCCGAATTCCGTAATTCAGGGTATCCAGAAATACGCGGAAGGTGAAGGTGACCGTACCGATTTCATCAAGCATGCACAGTATAAGCTGAATGACTATACGATGATGGCCATGGACAGTTCCGCAGCACATGCTTTTGGATTTAACGACGCCATTTCCTTGGTCGTAGAATGTGAAACACAGGAAGAAATTGATAAGTATTGGGATCAACTGACCTCCAATGGTGGCTTTGAAGTCGCCTGTGGTTGGTGTATTGATCAGTTTGGCATCAGCTGGCAGATCATTCCTAAAGCTATAGTACAATTAATCAGTCACCCGGAACGCGGTCAGCGGGCCATGAAAGCCATGATGGGTATGAAAAAGCTGATCATAAAAGAGCTGGAGAACGCTTAGTTTGTCATTTTACAATAATGCCCTGAGGATCTTTAGATCAACAGGGCATTACAAATTTATTCTTTTACTGGTTCCGGGGCTTTTCCTATTAACTCCATAAACTGATCCAGCTTAGGAGTAATGATGATTTCAGTCCGTCTGTTTTTCGCTCTTCCCTCTGCGGTATCATTGCTGGCAATCGGGTTATACTCCCCTCTTCCGGCAGCTGTTAACCTTTTAGGAATCACGCCATAGTTGTTTTGTAAAGACATGACTACTGAGGAAGCTCTCAACGTACTTAAATCCCAGTTGTTACGAATATTAACCTGTGAAATAGGTACATTGTCCGTATTTCCTTCAATCAATACATCATAACTCTGGTAATCTTTAATGATTTTTGCAATTTTACTTAAAGTTGCACCTGCTTGATCAGAGATCTCATAGCTTCCTGATTTATACAACATATTATCGGCAAGCGAGATGTAAACTACTCCTTTTAATACTTTAATATCTACATCACTCATTTCTTCCCTGCTTAAAGAGCGGGTCAGGTTGGTGGTTAATACCAGGTTTAGAGAATCACTGGTATTTTTGGTGTTCACCAAATGCTGGATGTACTTATTAGCGACATTGATTTCATCTACCAGTTTCGAAATATTAGTATTTCCCTGACTACTGGAATTTAAACATTTGTTCAATGCGATTTGCAAAGCTTTTACGTTCTCACGTTGTGCAGCAATCTGCTCTTCTAAGCTTTTCACGCGTGTGTTAGAACTCGCAAGTTCCTGGTTCACACCTTGATTTTTCTCTTGTAATTGATTGTAGCTGGATTGCAGATCTGCAAACTTCTTATTGCTCACGCAACCCTGGCCTAATAAAGCCACAGCAATCAACAAAGCTGGTAATATAGGTACTTTCATAATTTTATAATTCTAAAACAATAACATTGAAACGGCATAAAGGTTTAGTTATTACTAAAAAAATAAACATAATAGTGCTAAAAACTATTTCTGCTCCACAAACACCACCTCACTAACCATTGCGTTACTGCCCGACATTGACTCAATTTTTATGCCGAGTTTTCCATCATTCGTATCTTCCCTCATCACAAACAGCTTGATCCACTTTCCCTTTTTATCCAGCGTACCGGTCATAAATTCCCTGCCATCGATCCATATTTTCGCAGATCTGGATTCATTGTTCCAATCTTCAAAATGTAGGTATAACTCGCCAATCACGCCTTGCGGTGGGTTAATGGTCATCTCGAGGTTTTTACCATACCAGGCAGATTTCCCTTCCCATTCCCAGATTCCTTCTTCCCCTTTCATTTGATATGTGGTATTTCGTTTCAAAACGGGTGCTTTATCACCGGTTTTCATATACACCAAAGCATCTGAAAAAGCAGCTGGGACAGCTGATTCGGCCTCCTTTATGAAAGGAAAAGTTTTCTTTAACAGTGCAGCATCTACTTTAACCTCAGGATTAAAACCTGGACCAGCCGCATAGGTCAACAAACTAGACTTCAACTGTTTTGCCACTGGATTTTTTGGTGTTTCGATATCATAACCACAAACTAATAATTTCCCTTTCCCAACCTTACACTCAAAAACCGCGGCCAGTTTTTCATTCAGGTGAAAATCACTGATGGGCTGTACGATTGGATTTAGGTTTTCAGGCCAGTCTTTCATTTTAAAGGACCTTCCTTTACTGATGCTTTCCCATTGCCAATCCGAGAATGATTCCGTTGGAAATCCTTTCAATGCGGGATGCTGATCATTGATCAAAGCTCCTAAAGTAGTGTTCTCTTGTCCTGGGAAGAAAACATTTGACCAAAACAGCGGCGTAAAGAATAAAGGTCTGGAAACCTCAGAATTTCCCAACTTCGCTGCAAAAAGGATTACCGTTTTACCATTTTCCAATGCCTTCATTGCATTTTCATCCAGCACACTGGTTTCCAATACTACAGAATTTAGCGCCTGATCACTTCCAGTAGCAACCAATTGTACTGTTGCTGGATTATAAATCCAAAGGTCCCATTCATTTCTGAATTTGGTTCCTGGTAGCGAGATCATCAGTTTCGCTTTTGTGGCTTTAGCAACCTGCGTCAAGGCCATTTCAATCGATCCGAAGCTTTTCACTTCTCCTCTTTTGATCGAAGTTTTAGGTAGCGTTCCTTGCCCTAATACTTGCTGATTCGCTCCGATAATTTTCCAGTCCAGCGCCGTGTTCAGGTCTCCTCTTCCATAATTTGCTACTTCTAAGGCAGCGGTAAAAGTCTCCGTATTTTCCCATACAAATTTCTTTATTCTGGCCAGAGGCACTACCTCATTGTTGTATTGCTTAAAATAGGTCGTATCCGTGGTTCCTTTATCTTCATAAAAAGCATCAAGCCATCCCACTAAAGCTTCTCCCTGTCCCTGGTAATCCTGCATACTCAACAGCTGGAATCCTCCACTGGAAGGTGTGCGGTAAAAGTTTTCAATTAAACTCTTGTAAAGTATCTTTTGAACAGCACCTGAAGCTTGATGAAATGCCAGGTCTTTATTTTCCAGTCCATTGGCAATGGCTGAAGCCCTGCATACTTCCAGGTTTCTGGCTTTTAAAACGCCTGTGTATTTATCAATCTCCGACCATAATGGATACACTGGAAACTGTCCTACCTCATGCGCGAAAATAGGGATGTTACTTTTCGAATAGTTTTTCTCCAGGTCGTAATCACTTCTTCCACCTTGCAGACCGTAAGTACCGCCTACATTTGGAATGTTATGGGTGGCAGAATAGTCGTCTACCGGCATAATCTTTCTAGCTGTAGACACGGCATACAACCTTCTATTGTCGTTCGTTTTCAGCTTTTCGATCCATTTTGCCATCTCATTGAAATCAGAATTCCCGAGTTCATTGCCGATACACATCATCGTAAATGAAGGATGATTTCCATAAGCATCCAGCATTCGCTGTAGTTCTTCTTTGGTATATTTATCTGCGGAAGGATTTTTCCCTAAGCCTGGAGGCAATCCTTTAGTCAGCATGTCCGGCCTGTCTTTCGGCGGATCAGTCATCCACCAATCGATCCAGATGGCTTCCGCCTGAATGTAAATTCCTAATTTATCTGCGGCTTCAAAAGCAGCTTCCGGAGGGCACCAGGAATGGAAACGCACATGGTTTAGTCCATAAGATTTATAGACCTTAAAAATACGCTCCCAATCTTTGACCTCGCAGGAAGGGTATCCCGTGATCGGAAAATGCACACAATCCAGGTTACCACGCATAAAAACCGGTTGGTTATTAATCAGAACTTTCGATTTCGTATGGCCGATACTTCTGAAGCCAAAATCGACAGATTTATCATTTTTGTTGGCTAGTTTAACTTCCATTCGGTATCGATTTGGACTAAACTCATCCCATAATTTAATGGGAAAATCCAGGTTTAATACCTGAGTTTCTGAACCTGCTGCCGACAAAGCTCCGGCTTTACTAAAAACGGTTTGATTTGTTTGCAGGTCTATGATGCGATAATTCAGCTTCATCTGCTGTGGATTTTTAACCGTCATCTTCAGTTTCACTTCCCTCTTTTCTGCATCCGGATAAACCTGTAAATCGGCTACAGCTGTGCTTGCTGTTGTGCGCAACTCTATTTTTCCTACGGCTCCATTCCAGATACTTTGTGTGTATTCCGTGTAAGCATGTCCCTTATCTCCAATATTATGAATCAGCTCATTATTGATGCGGATGGTTAGGCGATGTTTTCCTGGTGTCAGTTTTCCTAAAGTATGCAAGTGTGGAACGCCAAGACCATCCTGAGTAGTCATTAACCTACCGTCTACCCATACTTTGGATTCCCACATCACCCTTTCCAGGAACAGAGAAATTTCTTTGTTTTTCCAGGATACCGGGATATTGATGGTTTTGCTGTACCATGCCGGTCCGATATATTTATAGGCTCTGGATAAAATCCCGTAATCAGCACCTACAGTTTTTGTGCCTTTTTTCGCCTGATCTGTGGTTCCAGGAAGCGCTATACTTTCTTTTAATTCTTTTTCAAACCATTTGTCTTTTTCGCCATGATTGGCTTCGTCTAACTGAAACTTCCAGGTTCCGGCCAGGGAGAATTGTTCCTGAGCAACACCTTTATTTATAAATATAACCAGCAGCCCCATCACTGCTAAAAACCTAATCTTCATTCGTTTTAAAATTTGTGTGCGCAACTGATTTTCAAATTCATAATCAGCAGATGCAAACATAAATGAACTTGAGCAATCCAAAATGGATATAACCGTTCTTTTGATGGACTATATTATGATTGATCGGTTCAGATCTTATGGTATACCTCTAGCAAAATCACGAGGATATCCCCGCAGGATTACAAGTGCAAGAAAGAAATTAAAAATGATATAAAAATTTAATATATTTTCGTAACTTCCTGTATTAAAAGGGGGTTAATTCATTACATTTTAAACACATTGTAACTATGATGCATGAGATATTGATCTACACTTCTCATATCATCAGTTATATCAGCATTGCGATCATCTGTTACGGTGCCGCAATTGGTCTTTTCCATTTTGTGAAAAATGAATTCAACCGTTTAGGTAAAGGTTTTTCTTTACATAGAACCGTTCAGATTAAGATTGAAGTAGGTTATTATTTACTACTGGGGCTAGAGTTTTTAATTGCTTCGGATATTATTGAGACCATTGTTAATCCTACTTTTCAAGATTTGGGCATATTAGCCGGCACGGTGGTGATTAGAACGGGTTTATCGTATTTTCTAAACAAGGAAATCGACGATTTAAAAACCGAAAAAACGCGTACTGATCAATCCTTAAAAAAGTAAAAAAAGAAGATGAAAATGGAGCTAAATACTCCTTGATTTGAGCATAAAAATTTAATCTGTTTTTAATATTTGCAATTATTTTTTCTGGTATATTTAAGTATTAATTCCAATCGTCATGGATCAATCAAATAAAAAAGACACCACACAAAGCAGTGCAGAAATCACTAAAAACCTTGCAGCCCACACTGCAGAGCTCAAGAAAAAAACTGAGTTAGTGAATCATCGGTTAGACGAATTGAGGGCCGAAACTGACAAATTCTTGCATCCCGAGAAAGTGCCAACTAAGCACAAATAAATCGGGGTTTATTCTTGATTTAACCACCACATTTCAGCTTCTCAAGTACCGCTCCGCTACTTCTCCTTATTCCGACTTCTTTTCCTTGAGGATTTCCTGAAGGCTACCTTATGGTTAGCTGCAGGTAGCCTTATACTGACCTTACATTTACCTGGGCTTTCCTGCTCCTTTATTTGGGGGTTGATAGGGCCTAACTAAGCTTATAGCCCCATCAAACCCGTGAAGAACACTAGATAACTTTGATTTAATTGCTTATAAAATAAAAGCTCAATAAGGTGTTACCTGGAATTAAATGTGTATCTTCCTCTTATTCAGTCCCGACTTAACCACACTATACCTCAAACCATTAACCTCTTAACTATGGCTATCGCTTCAAACGGCCCTCAGGGTCACCTCAACGGAAAAGTTGGCAATCTTGTTTTCTATATGCTCAATGGGCAGCCTGTAGTCCGTTTAATCGGGAGAAAAGGTAAACCCAGCAAACTTCAACTGGCCAATTACCAGGCTATGGAAGTGACCATGAAACTGCTCAACAGAGTGGGTAGCTTTATTAAATTGGGCTATGGTTTACAGGCCAAAGGAACGGTTCATAATGCTCATAATCTGGCCACCTCCTATCATAAAAAAGAGGCTTTAAAGGGGGAATATCCTAATATCAGCATCGATTACAGCAAAGTAATGCTGAGCAAAGGTGTGATGCCGGAAACCAAAGATTTGAAGATCGAGAAAGTTGATGGCGGATTAGAGATCAGTTGGGATCCGAAGCATTACGACGAATTAAGGCACAACGACAGTGTTATGGTCATGATTTGTACTCCAGAAGCCAAACGTGACCAGGACTACTTGAATGTTGCCAGAAGATCTGAAGGGAAATGCTTTATTCCCATGTATGAGGAGGCCCTGAATCAACAGATAGAACCTTATATTTCCTTTATTTCTGCGGATGGAGAAAGGATATCCGACAGTGTTTACCTGGGTAATTTGAATGGACTGGGTAAAAACAAGGAAGAAAAAGAGGCGAAAGAGAAATATCAGCAGGTAAAAACAAGATTTGATCAGGTGGAAGGCAGTTATTTAAGTCAATTGAAAGATAACTACGGAACGAAGCCCAAGACCAAAGCATTTAAATGTCTGGAAAAGGAATATAAAGTCCTCAAAAATCAACTGCAACATCTGCCCGGGAAGCCTGGTTAAGTAAGAAATCGATTCATTTTACGCTTTATTTTAGAAATCAAGATCAAGAAATCAACCTCTGGCTTGGTTGCTGCAGAACCATGTCCGAACTACAAGATTACCCGAAAAATTCTTTTGCTGTAGATATCCTGAAGAATCATAAGCCTTAACTCAATTTAGTTTCATAGCTTTGATGCAGAAATTATCAAGAAATTACCATGGCAGTATTACATAGAAAAGAAGAGAAAATTGAAGTTGTATTAAGTAAGCTTCCAAAAGAGTATACTGATAAAGAATTTGTAGATATGTTTATTCAGCTTTATTCGAAAGACTGGGGAAAGATTAAAGCGAATTATATCAAGCATTCGCAAGATAAAGAGCCAGGCACAGTGATCATCATGCCTAAGCCAGAACTTTATCTGAAAAGTATTTTAGAAAATTATTTGGAGAACAATAAGTAATAATTGAGCGAAGTATCATTATTTACTCCATTCAAAAAATATAAGGTAAAGCCCAACTGAGTTGGGCTTTACTCGTTTAAAGGCTTTCCGAATCATAGACCTTATGATAATACACATAAGAAATAATCAACACTGCAAATACAATTAGCGGAAAGATCGCCTCCATTCCGAAACCGTCTACGGCAGCATGGCTAATGGACGCAAAAATAAAATCGAATCCGAAACCCGCGTATGCCCATTCCTTAACGCGTTTTGGTGCAGCAGGGATAATCAAAATCAGTGCCCCCAGGATTTTAAAAACAGTAAGTGCGACACCAAAATACCCCGGATATCCGAGATGTCGAATCCCCTCTTTTGCCATCTCAGTTTGAGAAGTAAGTGCCGGCATCACGCCTTCAAATAAGAAGATGAGAATGGTTGTCGCCCAGAAGATAATTTTGTTCTTTTTCATCAGTTTATGGTTTTATGTTTGGTTTTTAATGAAATTATTAAGGTTTTCTATTTAGCAAAAGCTTTTTCCAGCAGACTGACATCGATCTTTTTCATTTGCATCATTGCTGCCATTACCCTACTCGTTTTTTCCTGGTCTTTATTTGTGATTAAGTCGGATAATAACGTTGGAACGATTTGCCAGGATAGTCCAAACTGGTCTTTTAACCAGCCACATATTTGCGCATTTGGATCGCCACCTGAACCTAGCTTGTCCCAGTAATAGTCTATTTCCTCTTGATCGGAACAATTTACAACCAATGAGATTGCTTCATTAAATTTAAAAATCGGCCCTCCGTTTAAAGCTAAAAACTCCTGACCATCCAGTTCAAATACAATGTTCATCACCGTGCCTTCTGGCATACGATGAACTTCGAATCCTTCTTTCGTATAATGGGTCATTCCTTTAATAGTAGAATTCTTAAAAATAGCTGTGTAAAAATTCACCGCTTCTTCCGCATTCCTATCAAACCATAAGTTAGTGGTTATTCTTTGATTGATTATTGTGTTTTTCATCTTATTAGGTTTAGAATAATTTTACTTATTCAAATTTAGATGGGAAAAAGCAATTTAAACCAGTGTAAAAACGACATAATGAGGGGGCGAACAAGACAGTATTTTCAGCACCTTGAACGTTCATTTGGGTAAAAGAATAGAAATTTGAGCAGCAACAGGAAAAATAAGGGTTAAAATTGCTGGCTGTTTTTCAGAAAAGGAGTCGGAACAGCATCTTCTCCATCATTCTTATTTATAAAAAAGCGGGAAGAATCAGCCCTCATTACTCATAAATAGCTGTTTTTAAAAAAATAGATAAATATTTCAATCTAAATTTGGAAAACCAGTTAAGATTTGTACTTTTGCGCCGGAGAGTTGGCAGAGTGGTCGATTGCGGCAGTCTTGAAAACTGTTGACTTGTCAAAGGGTCCGCGGGTTCGAATCCCCCACTCTCCGCCACTAGGTGACTAGATTTCGAAAAAACCTGCAAATCATACGATTTGCAGGTTTTTTCATTTAAGACCAAAGCCAAATAAAGCATCAATTCACATATTGTTGGTGAGTCATTCGGTGAGTAGTTGAAGGCAATTTAAGGCACTCACCGAATAGGGTTCAGTTCATTAATAATGAACCAGTTACCTAAATCAACATCTTGACTGATAGTAGTAGCAAAGCTAAATTTGTTTAAATTTTAATGTGCTACATTACGAAAACTAATTTCAGCCTACTCTTCTACATGAAGAAACAGAAAAAATATCAAATTGGCGCGATTTCCCCTATCTATCTCTGGACTTTATTGATGCCGGACAGAATGTTATCCTGGGTGGAAGCCCCGGAACTGGCAAAACGCATATCGCAATTGGACTTGGAATCAAGGCTTGTCAGCAGGGAAAAAGCGTGCTGTTTACCTCTATCCCCAAAATGCTGACGCAAATCAGGGAATGCCATTCTTCCAGAACCCTACGTGCTCTGGAACTAAAGTTCGAAAAGTATGATCTGGTCATCTGTGATGAATCAGGCTATATCTCATTTGATAAACCAGGTGCTGAAATGCTCTTCAACCACATTTCCTTAAGAACCGGCATCAAATCCACAATCACTTCTAATAAATCCTTCGATAAATGGCATGAGATCTTCGGTATGGATCCAGTGCTGACAGCGGCACTACTGGATAGGCTTACCCACAAATCTTTCCTGGTACATAATTCAACTGGTATAAACAAAGCCCTGCTTTTGGCAATACCTTGTTGGTGGCAGTATTTTTTATTTCATTTGTTTTAAAATCCAAGCCATACAATTTTTCGCGTCCATAATTGACCAAGAATGTGGGTGTTTTGTTCCATCAGGTCTTACTCCTTTGTCGTGAGTTACCACGATATCAGCATTTTTATTTCCTTTAAGTTGTAGAAAATTTATCATTGCTGAAATGTCTGCACAATTTAGGTCGTATAAATCTCGGTGTCTGTTTTTTAATTGCCATTCTATTCCTGGTTCTGTATAAATTCTGATAGGAATATCAATTAAATACTTTGCATTTCCACCATCTTTTTGTTTGTAGGAAAACATTGAATTTTTGATGTATTCATCTTTCGCTGTTTCAGGGGTTCCTCCCAAATTTTTCTCCATTTCTTCCAAAAACCACTTTGCTTCGTTTACGCCAACGTCTGAAAAGTTTCTTTCCACTTCTCGTTGATAACGATAATACATATTTTCATAGTCAAGTGGTGGGTCAAGTGCAAAAATTGCTTTTGGTGTGAAGTAAGTATTTTTGTCTCTAATCGCTCTTTCAGTATAAGTTATTGTTTGCATTCCACCGCCTGAAAGTCCACCAAGAAATATTTTGTCTTTTGATACTTTATGTTTTTCAACCATTTGCTTAGCAATAGTTTCTATGATTTGTTGTGATATTGTCATCTTAAAATCATCATCTTCAATATTGGGAAAAACAACAATGAAATTATTTTTAAGAGCAATTTCATCTAGTGTGATTTGGTTCATTACTCCTTTTGCATCTTCCGAACCACCGTGAAGAATAATAATTGTCCCGACTGGTTTTGTCTTTGGTACAAGTTTGTAATAATAATGTGTGCTGTCAATAGTTACTTTTTCAGGATTTTGAGAAAAAAGTTTTGTCTGTCCGATAAAAACTATAAATAATGTTATTATGTATTTTGTCATTTTGTACGTTGTTTTGTAATATTGCCACCAACTCTCAAATATGCGAAACTATTTTAACTTTATGTATTTTGGTGTTTTTTTTTGAACTTAATATTAATTCAATGGATTACAATTTAATATTAGTTTTTCTTTTAAAAAACATTGTTCTTTAAAAAAGATTTTTTCATCTGCCTATTCCTTGACTTTGATCGAGGTTTTCTCTCTTTTTCTCTCTACGTTTTTCCGCTTCTTCTACTGGATTTACTTCTGATGCCACGTAAACAGGTTCCATAAGCGCATTAAGTAAATCGGTACCAGTCTTTGCAGTTGCACCTATCATGTGCCCAATATTTTCAAAAAGACCATGAGCCACACCATCACGGTTCCCTTCTTTTTGTGCCAGTTCAAATGGTACTCTGAAGGAAACACCCGCCTTTAAAAGGTAGGATAAATTGGAGTACATACGGTCCCTGAATGAGTCCCAGCTTCTATGCTCCATGTTAGTCCAGCCGGCTTCTGCGAGCGCCAGAGCTCGGGGGTAGGTCATGTAAAAGGCCCGATTGATATCTTTGATAGCCTCTCCCCACAAAGTTCCGCAAACACCAACAATGTGTGCCTGATCTTGTTCTGAAAGTCCGTACCCCGGATCAAATGCGTAAACTTTCTTCAGCGTTGTGATGGGCATGCCCCAGTTGTTCTCTTCTGGCAGGTCGTTCGTGTACTGTGGATAATCGAAATAAGTAAACTCCCCGGGAGCCAGGATCAGCGGATTGCCCGACTGCCTGGTTAATTCAATACACTTAGGTGTAAGGTCATTGCGCCAGGAAATAAGGGTCGCATCTTTAGGATAAGAAAACAGGTATTTGCTAGCCGGCAGGCGGATGTTATCCAGCTCACACCACAGCAGTGGTAACTTTCCTTCTTCACGTACAAAGGACAGCATCTTTCCAAAGAAATAATTCATCAACGAGCTGTCTTTCTCATAGTTCAGGCGCTTCTTCAGCGACTGACACCTGTCGCATTTGGCCCAGTTTTCTTCAATAACAGATTCGTCTCCGCCCAGATGGATCTGTTTGGAAGGAAAAACTGCTGCAAGCTCTCCGATAATGTTCTTGTACATTTCATAGACGGCGTCGTTGCTGGCGCAGAGCATAAGATTCATGTTCTTACCAATAACCTTGGTGAGGGTATCCGTATGTTTACAGCCCAGCTGCGGATAAGCGGCTATAATAGCCGACGTATGTCCGGGTATATCTATTTCGGGAATGATTTCAACGTTCCGATCGGCTGCATACCTGACCAGATCCCGTAATTGCTCCTGCGTATAAAAGCCGTTGTCCGGTCCCTTCATGCCCCCTTTAGGGTTACGCCTGGCACCAATATCTGTGAGCATCGGATATTTCTTGATCTCAATTCGCCAGCCCTGATCATCCGTTAAATGAAGCTGCAAAACGTTATACTTGTATTTCGCCATCTGTGCTACAAATAACTTCACATCGTCTATTGGTAAAAAGTGACGTGCCGGGTCAAGCATCAACATTCTGCTAGCGATCCGGGGCTGATCTTCAATAAGCAGTGCTGAAACCCGACGTTGCTTCGTATTAATAATGTCTCCCAATAATATCTGGTCCAATGTAGTGATCCCATAAAAGACGGCACCGCGGGTGGCGCCTGTAACAGAGATTCCCCTGTCCGAAATATTCAGAACATAATGTTCCCTGCCTTTTATAGAAGGAGTTATCTCCAGTTTTATTGCCTTGCCATTTTTTGCCGGACCTTTCTTTATAGATAGCGTAACGCCCATGCGTTCACGCAGCATTTTTTGCAGATATTCTGCTTCGAAGCTTAACGAATCCGAGCTTAGTTCAATATAAGTACCCTCTGCAATCGTAAATTTTCTTTGCATATCCTTTTGTACGATCTTATTCGGAAAGGGTATAAGTGCCGAAAGATTGTCCTGTGCAAATAGCGACGACTGAACAAGCAGGCAGATGAGCAGCGTAACCGCTTTGATCATTTTATGTTTCGTTACGGCAACAAGATGTTCTTGGATGTCTATATGTGGTTTAGGTTTATCATTTTGATTTTGTACAAAAAGTTTTAATAAAAATCTCATAATTGTGGCTCTGTTATTTATTCAGTTTGTGGTTTATTGCAGCCTTGAAGGCAACGCTCAAATATATGCAATAGCATTATAGCTAGTGAATAATATTGTAACTTTTAAGATCATTTGATCTAAGCCCTTTCTTATCGCCAATCTTTCCATTTCTCTAGAGAAATTAGCTGCAGCTTGTTTTCCTATCTCATAAAAATTTCAGCATCTGGGACTATTCCGCGTTTGCTTAACTCTTTAACAGTTATAATTCGCTGCTGTTGTTTAATACTCAATAATTTACATAAATTGTACGCATACAAGGAATAGCGATTATGTGTTGTTTTAGTGGTGCCCAAATTAGGTGCCATAAGAGCAAAAAAGATATAAAATACGGGATAAAGAGTGTTTAAAGTCGGTTTTTGTCGATCCCCCACTCTCCGCCAAAATGGTAATCAAAACCATACAAAAGCCTTTGAATCATAGATTCTAAGGCTTTGTCGTTTCCGGTAACCTCAAAACATCCTAAATTCGCATAGTTACGGTGAGTAATTCGGTGTTGAAGGTATTTCACACATATTCAACTTAAAAAAATGCTTCTTCTAGATTTAAAAAAGAATTAGAGGAATAGTAAATGACTCCCTAATTTCGGCGAACAGCCTGTAATGAAAAATCGTTAGCATAAAGAGACATTTTGAAGCACATTTAAGCCCAGAAAAACCATAAAAAACCGGGATTGAAGTATTCAATCCCGGTCAGTACCCAGTGCCGGAGTCATAACATGATTAAAATTTGATAAGCGGGTTCTGATATACCAACTTATGATTTAACTTGTTCCATTTTTGCTTTAATCAGTAGTAATACCGCAGCACATAACAGCATAGAAACCGCTGCCAGTTTAAACATAATACTTAAATTGACATCAGCATCGCGCAATACCCCACTGACATAAATTCCAAGTCCACCAACAATGCAAGAAAACATATTGAGCACTCCGTATCCCGTGGCCCTATAACGGCTATCTGAAATCATACATAATATGGGCATTAAATTCGTATCACTAAAAACCCGGGTTAAAGCATATAGCATGAATCCTATTATAGCCAGGTATAACATTCCAGTACTTCCTGCAAAAAATACACCTGCTGCAGCAATACACAAGCCAATGGCAGGAAGATAAATTCTTGCTAAAGGATTTGTTCTGCTCCAACGGTCGGATAGAAAACCTCCTACCAAAACGCCAATCATGGATACTGGATAAACATATCCCGTTGCATACAAGCCTGCTGTTGCTTGAGACAAGTTAAAACTTTCCTGATAATAGGTTGGTAGCCATGCCATGATAATCCAGCCCACAATGCCGAGCATACCCCAGAATATTAAAAGAAGAACAAAAGACCGTCTTTTAAATAAACCAAACACCCCCGACCAAAAATTCACCTTTTCTTCTATTTGCCCTGATTCTGAATTTCTTTCTTTATCTGGCGAGTCCCGAAGAAAAAAGAGTAAAATGACTGCATATCCTACTCCAATTAAACCAAACACATTAAAAGCATCAGTCCATAAATAACGTTCGGCAATCCAACCGCCTAGAAAGCCAAGGCTCTGTCCGAACATCACCCCCCCCATATGAAGGCCGGTGGCTAAAGACCTTGTACTTCCACGATGATAATCTGTAATCATGGCCAATGCTGCAGGAATATAACAAGCTTCACTGATTCCCATCAATGCCCTGGTAGCCAGCAATTGTTCAAAACTGGTTACATGTGCAGTTAACCAGGTCACCAGTGACCACACGAAAAGGCTGACTATAATTACCCGGCTTCTATTAAATTTATCAGCCAGAAAGCCAGCAAAAGGACTTAATAACCCATAAGTCCATAGAAAAACTGAAGTTAGTAATCCAAACTGTGCGTCGCTCATAGGCAATGCATGCGTTATAGATTCTCTCATCGTGGTAATCATGGTACGATCCAGATAATTTAAACAGCCAACCACACTAAGTAAGGCCACTATCTGCCAGCCTCCTGCCAAAGGCGGGTGGTAACTACTTTTAACGATACTAATGCTCATGATTTTCTATTTTTATAACTAGTTTCTTCACATGAGTAGCAGTGTCAAGCCACACGCCGGGCTGGTGATAGTCGGCTGGAAAAAAAATAAAAAATTCAGAGGGTTTTGCCTGATGATAATGGAGTTGATCTGCTTGATAAAATGCAACATCACGGCTTGCAACATAAGGCTCTTTCACTGAGGCATAAAGGGCTGACGTTACACCAATCTGTTCCTTTCCTTTAATGATGTATTGTAGGTCAATATATTTTTTATGAGATTCAATCTTGGTTTTAGTAGGCGCTTTTGTTTCATATTCACTAACTACCGCAAAGCACTTTTCTCCAGAAATGGGGTATTTTCCCGGTGCCATTTTCTCTAAATCATTTTCATTGATAAACTGAAAGCATTTGTCCCATAATTCTGTATTCTCGTTATATTGAATTTTAAACTCTTTTGCATTGATACTATGATGGGGTTGGATAGATAAGCTTTTTATAATTTGGTAGGTTTTCATTTGTTTATTTTTTTGAGTAATACATCCCTGTATTCCAAACAGGATAAGCAATGCCAATAGAAAATGATGCTTAATCATAATTAATCGATTACTAAAGTGAACTGATCATATGGGGCTTTACGCCAGGCAAATTGTTTTGTAGTTGGCGAAAAGCCAAATAAAGGGGAATAAGTTCTTATTTTTATGGTTTTACCATCTGGTTGAAATTCAAGAAGACGTAACCACCCATCTCCGCCGTTTCCACTCATTCCACCACCTAAAGCCTGGGCATTGAACATCATTTGATGAACCTGTTTGCCTGCTATATTTTTATCTGTACGCAGTCCTACACTGTGTTCAAAATTCTCATCAGGAATTGCGAAATGACCGGATATGAGTAAGCGGATATTTTTAGAAGTATACAACAGCTTATCCCATATTTGTTGTCCATCATTTGCGGGACTGATTTTATAATTTTCTTTTTCAATCCGCTTACCATCCCATGTTAAATAGGAATGTGTTAAAAATATCACTTTATGATTCGCGTATGTTGTTGAGGCGGCCAGTTCTTTGGCCCAGTTTAACACCTCATCGCGAGGGGCAAATTCGGAAGTAATGATCAGTATCTTACCCCAATTCTCATTTTGCAATTCAAAAGCTGAATTTTCTAAAGTAGGCATGCCCTTACGGTTATTGCAAACACTGACCAAGGTCTTTTTCCATGCTGAATTTCGATCTACAGGAAAATATTTAGGAAAATTGGTGTGATCTGTTTCTGATCTGGTATAGCCATAATCATGGTTACCCGGAGAAATGATATAGGGCACTTTATGGTCCAGTCTGCTGAAAGCTTTTGAAACAAATTCCCATTGGGCAGTGCTGCTGATGTTTGCATATCGTGGATATAATGGGATCAATGATTCATTCTGGTCTACCAGATCCCCCGTACAGATTACGGCATTGATGTTTAGGTTTTCGATATTTTCGGCTACCCAAGCGGTCATGAGTTCAAAAACAGGTTGATTGTAATCATATTTCACATAGTTCTGAGGGTCTGGCAGAATGACCATAGAGAAGGAACCTTTACCTAGCAAATCTACCTGATCTGCTTTTTTTTGAGCAGATAGATCGGGAGAAAATAAGGCGGTACTGCTAAAGAAAATTAAGGCGAATAGTCTTTTTTTTATATTCATGGCTTATGCGTTTTTTTGGAATTTCAAGTATTCTGTACACAAGGTATAGGCAGGGGCTACATCTTCTTCAATTTCAGGAAAACGTCCGGCTTCCTCCCAAAAACGATTGTCTTTAGCATCATCATTCACCGTGGATACTTCTCCAACAATGCAATCGCCTTCTTCAGCCCAAAAAGAATGATATAACAGGGGTTCAAAGGTGATACTTTCTCCTACCTGTAAACGAATAGTGTCACCAGGTATCACCTGTTTAGTGATACCATCCATTTGCACCCATATTTCATCCTGGGTAGGAGCTTCATTTTGATCTGAATGCCATAAGCGCATACAAAGAACCCCACCGCCCCTGTTGATAATATCTTCTGTTTTATACCAGTGAAAATGTGCCGGCGTCACCTGCTCGTTGCGCACCAACATTATTTTTTCACAATAGGTTTTCTTTCCACCTTCCAGATGACCATTTCTAATGGTAAAAAGGGTAAGGCCTTTGCTGTTAAAATCTCCTGAACCAAAATCGGTAAGGTCCCAGCCTAAGCCATTGTTGCGGATTTCGTTACACTCTTCTCCTTTTGTCTCCCATTCCTCGGGAGACCATCTTGCCCATGGGGGAAGAAAAAAATGCTGACTTTCAAAAAACATTAAAGCGTCTTTTATGATTTGGTTGATTTCACTTCTTTTCATAACTTAATCTGGGTTTTATTTGGTTCTAAGGATTTCTTTAAGAGTAATTTGCTGAAAGGCCAGGTCTGCCTGACTGCTTTCGTAAACTACTCCTATGGTTTTCTGGTCTATTGAAGTGATGCAGGAATAGCCATTGCCATTATACGCATCCAGTAAGATCCAGTGCGATTCCGGCCAGGTGTTACCATCGTCAAAACTCACTTTAAGTGTCATCTGATTCCGGCTAGTGGTAGAATTTGGATTTAGAAACAGTAGTAATTCCTTTTTCTTTCCATTTTCAACGTAGCTATGTTTATGCAGGCTGGCCATACAGGCTGGTTCTATCAAGGTTTTTCTTGAACTGGGATGTTCTACCCAACTCTGACCAAGATCTTTACTTACGGCAACGGCACGTCCGTTACCTGCGGTTTTCCCCCTGTTACTCCGTTCACGCATGTTTAACATAATAGACCCATCAGAAAGCTGAACAGCCATACATTCATTGGTATTGGTGTAAGCGGGATTACCTGTTTTCCAGGTTTCGCCACCATCTTTGCTCCAGGTGATGGTTGAAAACTGTATTCCTTTTTCGTCCCTTCCTTCCGTGGGAAATACCAATGTACCATCTGTCAAAGTGATGCCGTGTCCTGGTGCAGGTGCCAGTAACCACCAGGAATCTTTTTTTACCTGTCTGGTGATATTTTTAGGCGCTGACCATGTTAAACCGTCATCAGTACTTTTCACGATCAAAAACTGAGCAGATTGCTTCACATCGTAACCTGGTTGTGAACCAAAAGAACGCCATTGGTGATTCCATTGTGTACTACCCCCATTAAGACCTTCTACCCATTTCCCGTTATCAGGATCAAGAATACCATGCATCCACAAGCCTATCACAAAAATGTCCCCTGTCTTTTCATCAACCAGGATATTAGCATCAGAAACACCATTGTATTTTTGCGGTAATCCACCCCAGGTTTTCATATCCATAATTACCTGCTTAGGTTTCCAGGTGATTCCTCCATCTAAACTACGATTGAGACAGATATCCATATCTCCCTGTAAATCCCTGTCACTCTCAATCCTACCGTCATAAATCGCTAACAATGTCCCTTTTTTGGAAGTAGTAATTCCAGGGATTCTCGAAGTATTTATCCCATCCTGCATGTGTTGCCTGAGTGCTGATCCTAACCTTTGAAAGGAAGATTCCTGCACTGGAATACTTAGCTTGCCAAAATTGGTTGATAGCGAAAGGATATTTGCACGAAAACGGTTACTCAGATTTGTATTGTTTTTATACCGAACAGACAACCAGACAATTGTGGTGTCTTTAGTTGCAAGATATTTTGGTATAAAAGAGCTTACGCTTTTAGGATTAAGCAATGTCGCGATTTCAACTGGCCCTGGCTTTTGTCCTGAGCCATCGTCGAGTATTAAAGCCAAACTTTGAACAGCACTAATATTTGTCGTACCCTGCAAAGAAACATCCAGCTGATTGAAAACAAATGTCTTTAAGGACTTGTCTTTTATGAGTGTAAACTTTAACACAGGGTTGACCACTTTACCTGTCAGGACAGGTAAAGTGGGTTGTTCAACATTTACTTTTATCTGATTTTGCTGGGCATTTGAGTTTGTTGCTACATACACTCCGGCAATCGTAACTATATATCTTATTAATTTTATCATAATAACTAGTTAAAACCTTCCGTTTGCTTAATATTTGGATTATTATTGATACTGGCGGAAGTAATTGGCCAAAGCAGGATATTGGTTTTTGTTTCCTTACCGATCAGTCCGGGAACACGTTGAAATGCAACGCCAAAGCGTACAAAGGCCCACCAGCTCTTGCCTTCTGCCACAAACTCTTTCAATGTTTCGTTAATAATCGCATTATCAATAGCCGTTTTACCTAAACCAGCAGGATAAAAATCAGGCACACCATAAGCCCGCTCTGCAATTCTATTTAAAGGAATCATAGCCTCCTGAGGTTTATCCAACGCATTTAATATTTCTGCCCTCATCAGGTAAGCTTCAGATAGCCGGTAAATGATGATATCAGAGGAAAAGAATCTGGTATTATTTACCCACTCACCTGACAATTTATTGATCCACCTATGCTTTTCAGTACCTTCCTGATAAATCATTACACTAGTTTTAGAACGCGTGTCACTGGCATTGGCGTAGATCAGGTTTTCATAGGCATCAGTTACACTAATGTATTGCTGTGCGCTTCCAATTTTAATCGGATTTTCTATCAATGCTTTGTTAATCACATATTGTGTTGGGATTAAATACAAGGATGGGTACCCACCAGTAAACTCATCTCTAAGCAAATTGATGGAGAAAATGATTTCCGGCCCCGATTCATTAGCTACCCCGAAAACAGAGCTGAACGAAGGACTTAAGGAATAGCCACTAGTGAATACTTCATCAATGGCTTTATTTGCGATTTCAAGCGCTGAGTTTCCACCATTGAGTCTTTTGGCTTTCCATAGGTAGTAATCCGCTTTAAGCATATTTACTGATCCTTTAGAGGCCTTTTTCTTTTTATTAACACCTGGCGGCATTAGGTTTACGGCCTGATTCACATCTGTTTCTACCTGAGCAAATACTTCTAACGCTGGTTTCCTGTAAGGCAACAGATCGTCTTGTTTATCTGATTCAAAACCCGAAGTAACAACTGGTGCATCTCCCCATATTCGCGCAATCTGGAAATAGCAAAAAGCCCTCACGAAGTAAGCATTGGCCATCACTTCATTTTTCCCGGCATCAGAACTGAAACTGATACCTGGAGTATATTTAAGTATCAGATTACAATTGTTGATGGTGGTATAGAGGAGCGTCCAGTCTGTACCTTCATTGTCTCTGAAAATGGTGTTGTTGAAAATATTTACCTGTCCCACATCCGCGATTTTTCCTGGACCATATAATCCGGAACGGTAATCTCCCCAATTTGCGTAGTTGGCACCTAATGCGGCACGAAGCTGTACATATATCCCATTTACAGCAGCCTCTGCATCGCCCTGGGATTTCCACATAGAGTTGGAGGAGATCTCGCTCTCCTGTGTAATGTCTAATGCTTTCTTGCAGGCGGTTAAGCTACTAAGTATGCATCCGCCGAAAAATAGAACAATGATGTAATGTCTTGTTTTCATTTTAGTTTCTTAAATGATAAATATTCTTACCAACTATTTAAAAAGTCACTTTTCCCCCAAAAGAAATTCTTCTGATTGGTGGGTAGGTATTAAAATTAGTAGCATATGGACTTGCACTCCCCAATTCGGGAGAAATCCCCTTCACAGCAGTAAAGTAATGCAAATTGCTACCTCCCACTAAAAGACTAAGAGCCTGAACACCAAGTTTTTTTACAAAATTTTCAGGAAACTTATATTGAAGACTCAATTCGCGTATAGCCAAATAATCTGCTTTATAGTTAAAAATATTGGAAGCTGTCCGGAAATTTTTATTTCCTTCATCAGAATCATTGGCAGTATATCTCGCATATATAGTCTGGTCTCCTGGTTGCTTCCAGGCTTGCTTTACCTCATTTACCAGTTGAAAGTTATTCGCAAATATTCCTGTAAAATATCTCGACATTACGTTGTCATTAATGGAATGTCCCAATGCCCAGTCAACAAAAATATTGAGGCTGAAATTTTTATAAGAAAATGAATTGTTTAGCCCTCCCGTAATGGTAGGCATGGTTGACCCTAATTTGAATATATCCTGACCGTTAATTCTTCCATCGCCATTTCTATCTTTCCATTCATAATCTCCTACTTCTTTCCGGCCTGCAATTGTTAATCCGTCAGAAAAGCGATAACCTCTCGCTTGTTCATCAAAACGTGCCTTATCTGCGGCTTCCCGGGTTTCAAGTATGCCATCAGTCACAAATCCATAGTATTCATATAGCGATTCACCTTCCGCAATTCCTCCGATCTGATAAGTAGAGCCATCAGGCATTTTTATGGTAGTACCTCCGATGCGGTTTTTGTCATTTCCATTTGCAGGGAGTTTAAGCACCTTATTTTTCACAAAACTCCAGGTCAAACGGGAATCCCATGAAAAATTATCATTACGTATATTAGAAGTATTAATTTCAAATTCGAAACCTTCAAATTTCACCTTACCAACATTGGTGAGAACAGAACTAAAGCCAGAAGTATTTGGCAATACCTTGTTAAATAAAAGATTATTGGTGATTTTATTAAAATAGTCGGCAGCAATTTTTATGCGGTTATTAAATAAACCAACATCTAGCCCAACATCCAGCTGTGTAGACGTTTCCCAGGTCAGGTTTCTATTCGGCATAGCCGATGGTATAATCGCTGCGCCCCCATCGTACTTACTATTCACCGCAAATTTCCCTCCTGCATCATACAAACCAATCGTATTGTTTCCTGTTTGTCCGTAGCTGGTTCTTATTTTCAATTCTGAAATTTGTTTGGAATTTTTCAGGAATTGTTCTTCGCTTAATACCCATCCGGCAGATACCCCAGGAAAAAATCCCCATTGCTTACCTGCAGCAAAGCGTGATGAACCATCTTCACGGAAAGTGAACATAAACAAATATTTTTTGCTATAGTCGTACATGAACCGACCGAAAAAACCTGTTAATGCTTCTTTTTCCCAAAAACTTGTTGCTTCTGTTTTTGTGGGACCGGCATTTAAACTAGGAATTTTGTCGGAACTGGCACCAGATGATGCGGCACCAACATACTTATAATAATAATCCTGATAAGAATAGCCAGCCATAGCCGATAAACTATGAGTAGACTGAAATGTTTTATTATACGAAAGGAACCCTTCTAAACGCTTTCTTTGTACGTCTGTAAGATTAGTAGATGCTGTTCTTGAACCGTTAAATATATTGGCTTTCTCAAAATAATCAGCCTGATAGGTATTTGTAAATAAGGACGCTTGTACATTGGCTTTTAAACCTTCTGTAATGGTATAATCTAAAGCTCCATTAAGTGTCAGCAAATTTCTTTTCTGATTATCATCGTTGTAATAGTCATAAAACACAGGATTGGGAGAACTCACATTATATCCTGGTGTTGGTGTTCCGTCGGCAAAATAAATCTTTTGTGTTGCCGGAGTTGCGAGCCCCCTGGTGATAACCTGGTACTGACTTCTGAATTCCTTCATTAATGCCTGGGAGAAATCAATACCGGAGGTAAACTTTAACTTTTTACTGAGCTCAACACTGGTATTCGCGTGTGCACTAAAACGCTTAAAACCAGTCGATATAGCCACACCACCATCATCCAGATACCCCAGACTTGCATTGTATTGAATCTTTTCGGAACTACCGTCTATTCCGAGGTAATAATTCTGCCAATAGGCTTGTTGATAAATTTGGTCTACGTAAGAATTATCTTGAAAAATGAGTGTTTTGGAAGGATCCAGTGGATCTGCCATTGATTTATATCCGGCAGGAACCGTTTCTCCTGGATTCAGATACCTGGAACTGTAAACAGAAGACTCATTGTTACCTGAGCTGGCAGAATAGCCTGAAGCAAAATTTGTGGCAGCAGCCTTACTGACAGCCACCGCAGGACGCACGGTATTAATATAGTCTGCTGCATTCATATAATCATACGTACGTTCCGTATTCTGAATCGCATTGGTAGCTTCGAAAGTTATTCTCGGCTCCTTTCCTTTACTCCCTTTTCTAGTGGTAATAAGTACTACTCCATTGGATGCCCTGGCCCCGTAAATAGCTGAGGATGTCGCATCTTTTAAAACCTCTACCGATTCAATATCATTGGGATTTATCCCCCCTAACCCTCTCTCTACACCATCTACAAGCACCAATGGTTCATTGCTGTTATTAATAGAAGAACCACCCCGAATACGGATAACCGGATCTGAACCGGGGCTATTGTTACTGGTATAAAAATGGGCCCCGGCAACTTTCCCTTTAAGTCCGTCTCCTACAGAAGTAATGGGAATGTCTTTCAGGACATCTCCACTTACTTTACTGATAGCTGACGTAACTGTTTTTTTTGATTGTGTTCCATAACCAATCACCACCACTTCGTCCAAACCTTTGGAAGCAGGCTTTAATACGATCTTTAAAGGGACATTGTTCTTCACCACCACCTCTTCCGTTTGGTAGCTGATGTAAGAAAACACCAGTATAGCGCCTTCTGGCGCTTGAATTCTGAATTTCCCTTGTGTATCGGTTATCGTTGCATTTTTGGTCCCCTTCAACACAACCGAGACGCCTATTAAGCTTTCGCCAGTTTCGTCAAGAACACTACCTGAAACGCCTATATTTTGTGCAAATAAAGGTGGCGAAACAAGAAATAGATAAAAAATAGCGCATAATGTTCTAATTTTTTTTTTCATCTTTGTAAAAGTTAATTGTAATTTAACATTCGATTAAATTTGGGAGGTTATAAGAGTCGAAAATTATAACCTCTCTTTATGTATTGCATGAACAACGTTTGCGGATTATTTAAATCCAAACCAGATTTAGATTATGTCATCATGAGCCCTCCTCTATCATTGATTTAATTAAAATTGATTCACCAGGTTAAAAAAACCGATTTTTTCTAAATCGACTTTTAGTTCTTTATACTCATCTTTAGTAAATTCGGCTATTGGTGAGCGGCAAGGGCCACAGTTAAGTCCTAACAAATTCATGATTGCCTTACCTCCACGTACCCCACCTCCGTGCTTGATGACTACACTAATTACATCTACCGAAACATTTTGCAGTATTCTGGCTTTTTCAAGGTTGCCCTGTTTTACCAAATCCATGATTTCGTTATACAGTGCAGGGATATAATTATAAGTACTGCCTACTGCTGCTGTTGCACCAATGGCCAGGCCAGTTAATAAAATTTCATCAAAGCCATGCAGTACTTCAAATTCTCCACCATTCAAGTTGATGCATTGTTGCATCTCCATAAGATTGTTATGAGTATACTTTACACCTTTGAGATTAGGAATACGCGCCTTTCCTTGTAGTAAAAACTCATTTACAGGCAAAAAAACGCCTGTAATGGATGGCATATTGTAGTAATAGAAGGGTAATAAAGCTGCTGCTGCTGCGATAGGTTCAAAAAAATCAACCAGGTCTTTTACCTTCTCTGGTTTAAAGAAACCAGGGGCCATCAAAGAAATTGCATCTGCGCCTATCCCCTGAGCATGAGCTGCCAGTTCAATTGACTGCGGCTGACTAGTGCCACCTACATGAACTATCACTTTAAAACGCTTATTGGCCTGCGCTACCCAAGCCTCGGCGATGCGCTTTCGTTCATCTGTGGTGAGCGACATAGACTCGCCTGTTGTACCACAGATAAAAACTCCAGAAACCTCATTTTTATCAATTAATCCTGCGTAGGTTTCAATAACGGAAAGATTCACCTTTCCGGCTTCGTCCATTGGTGTGAAAGGGGCTGCAATCAACCCTTTTAAAAATCGTTGTTGTGTCATGCTTTTAAGTATATAATTTGATTGAAATTATTTTTTTGACAGTTTCCTTTTCTCATTTAAAAAGATACTATAAATGAGAAAATGGCAATCCAGTTTATCTCGATATGCATTTACATCACCTGTTTTTATGCACTCCAATAAGTCAGCGTGGGTAACAATCCTATTTTCTTTTTCCAATTCTATATTGATTGGTTTAAAGTTCTCTTCAAACTTGTCTTTCACAAATGTGATAATTGGATTGATGATTTTCTGAAACTGAATAATGGTTTGGTTACCGGTAATTTCATATAATTTGGAGTGAAAGGCGTACTCACTAGCCAGCGCATATTCATTATGTTCCAGAATGATTCCTTTTTCAACAATGACCTCTAATTCTTCTATATCTTTCTTAGTGATTTTTCTAAAAATATCACTTGAGATTCCGAGCTCTAATGCTACCCTGAATTCCAAAACATCTAAAAGAGAAAGCTCACTTAACAATAAGGGATCTGCAACCCTAAGCATACCCCCAAGAATAGAAGGCTCTTTCAGCACCATTCCTCTTTGCGTACGGGTTTCAATTAAGCCTAACATCCTTAACCTACTTAGGGCTTCTCTTAAGACTCCTCTGGCTACTCCTAAAGCTTTTGCTAATGTTTGCTCATTAGGCATAGGTGATCCAGGATTTAAGTCCTCCGTTTTAATGTACTCAAGTAATTTAGCTTCTACCTGATCAACCAGCGTAACTGGCTGATTATTAATTTTTAGGTCTTTCATATATTTGGTTATTCCTATTTGTAGGACAAATATAATAATTAGAAGTTTTTATCCTAATCTTTTTTTTAAAGCCTGATATATAGAAACCAATTTGATTGCTCCAACACAAGCTATATTGATAATTATGCATGTTCGAGAACTGAATAAATCAAAAAACATTTGGATATTAATATAGTTCGTCCTGAACATCAGATTCCAACTAGCTATCCTATATTGATGTATATAGCACAATACATATGATGGGTCTCAATTTGGAAATGGCTTTTGGTCAACTTCTTTAATCTAATCACATCTCTAG
This sequence comes from Pedobacter gandavensis, assembly GCF_014172405.1. GTDB lineage: Bacteria > Bacteroidota > Bacteroidia > Sphingobacteriales > Sphingobacteriaceae > Pedobacter > Pedobacter gandavensis. The sequence goes on from NZ_WNXC01000001.1 coordinate 1,688,235, forward strand.
GCTTTGTTGTAACCATTTATCTGGGGTTCTTTTATGTTCCTGACTAGTTTGATGACGCACAAAAACAAAAAATCACCAATGCTGAACGTAAAATAGAAACTACAATCAAAGAATTAATCTATACCGATTCCATAGCTAAATACTGAGAAATTGGCCAATCTTATCCATTATCAATTGACCAAGTATTGGTTAGAGTCCAATCTTCTTTTTTGAAAGACAAATTCTTACCCTTACAAAAAAGAAGAGCGTGTATTTCGGAGATCCAATCGATAAGAAAATCTATACCAGTATTCAACGATACAGGCAAAAGGACAAAGCAAAAGTGGTTTATAAAAATACCTCAGATCTTCACAACATACAGTTGGATTAATAATACGGTTTCTGCGATTTCTTCAACCTTACCCAGCCTTTTGATAGGCGCAGCACTTTTGAAAGCCTCTTCTGAAAATTTACCACTTTTAATCATATCATCAACCATCGGGGTTTCAATAGTACCGGGACAGACAGCGTTAATCTGTATTCCGTGTGATGAGTATTCAACTAAAGAGTTATTGACAATGACTCCATACTTTAAAGCATATTTTTAAATGGTCTGTAGGTCTAATACATAACGGTATCTGGCTTTTCTTTCAAACACATCTTTCCATGCATCATTTACCCTAGTCATTGGGACTTTTACAATTTCTGGTGTTATTTTGTTAAGTGCACAAAAATTAATCATATCCTGAGTTTCCTGTATCCCTCCCGTATTTGACCCTGCAATAGCCGCTCTATACATCACCAGACTCATCTGTCCTGTAGAAATATCGTCCTGAACTTTACCAACACCAACCCGGCAGAAAGTAGCATCCCGTTTTAACAATGGGATAAATGGTTTGATGTTGTGCTCGTAAGGAATGGTATCAAGGATAAAATCAAAAGCAAATTTGTAGGCTGAATAATCGGCCTTTTCTTTATTGAGAACCACATTCGTTGCACCAAAGCGTTTGGCATCGGCCTCCTTGTCTGCTGAAGTTGTAAATACTGTCACTTCAGCACCTAAAGCTTTAGCAAGTTTTACAGCCATATGCCCTAAGCCACCCAATCCCAATATTGCAATTTTTTTTCCCACGGTAACACCCCAATGGCGAAGTGGCGAGTAAACTGTAATTCCCGCACAAAGAAGTGGGCCTGCATCTGCTAGATCAAGTGAATCGGGAATGTTGATCACAAAATCTTCATCAATTACTGCAAAAGTAGAATATCCGCCTTGTGTAATCGTACCATCACGGTCTACCGATGCATAGGATTGGATATTACCGTTCAGGCAATAGTTTTCGTGTCCGGCTTCACATTCTGCACAATGACGACAGGAATTAACTATACAACCTACACCTACTCGGTCTCCAACTTTAAATTTGCTTACACTGGAACCTACGCCTGTCACTACACCGGTATATTCGTGACCTACGATTTGAGGAAATGTGATTTTTCCCCAATCCTGTCGAATGGTATGAATATCTGAATGACATACCCCACAATAATGCAACTTGATTGCCACATCTTTTGGGCCTATTGCTCTGCGTTGGAAATCCATTAATCTGAGTGGTCCTTCAGGTGAATAGGCTGCCATACCCTTTGCAGGGAAAGGCCCCCTCCCAATAATATTGTTATTTTTCATTGTTGTATTATTTTTAGTTTGTGCGTTAGCAGAAGGAGTAAAAATTGAACCTGCAACCAATCCGGCTACTGACAACGAGGAGGTAGCAAGAAAATCTCTGCGTCCCATTTCTGTTTCATTGTTATCTTTTTCCATAATTGAAGTATTTATTTTAAAGTTTTCATATCAATGACATGATAAGAAGTTGAAAATGATTTGTAGAAAATAAAGTTGGGATTACTTTACCAACTCGAATTTTACCTTGCTGATCGTGCCGGAAACAGAGAAAGCATCCATGCCCTCGGTAATCCTACCTATTCTGATAAGGTCAGGGGAACCGGAATAGCTGCCGTAAAAAATTGCAATATTCCCCCAGGGGGCATACACGTTTATATCTCCGATTTTGGGGTCGCTGACAGCTTTACGTTCGGCAGTGGATAACTTTTTGGCCGGGTAGAAAATCTTTTCTTTTCCAGCGAAGTCGTCCATATCTACCGTTAAAGGAAGCTGTGCTATAAAATCTCTTGTGGTAGGGTTATCATACAGAACTGTCGTAGCCGTTTTGTTACCTATGGTTATTTTCAGTCTCATATTTTTTATATTTTGAATGGTGTCATTTTGCGATTCGTCTTTTACCAGAGTATTGCCCGAAGAGATACAAGCATAACTCTGTAGGCAGGTGGTAACGAGCATTAGGATGTACATCAGCTTTTTCATAACACTTCATTTTTTTATTCTATACCTTTTATGATTTTTGCTGGAACACCACCTACTATAGTATTGTCGGGAACGTCTTTGGAAACAACAGCACCTGCGGCTACAACGGCATTTTCGCCAATCGTAACTCCGGGCAATATGGTTGCATTTGCCCCAATCCACGCATTCTTTTTGATCAGGATATGCCCCACCATCAGCGAGCTTCTTTCTTTGGGATTAAGGGGATGCCCCTCTGACAGTAAGCTGACTTTAGGTGCTATCTGTACATTATCTTCAATAGTAATTCCTCCCAGATCCAAAAACACACAGTCGAAATTGATAAATACATTTTTACCAATCTTGGTGTGTTTTCCGTAATTGATGTATAACGGAGTAAAGACTGCAACGCTTTCGTCAATTTCACTTCCTGTAATCTCTCTCAACAAAACCCTGATTTCTGACGGGTCTGCCGAGTTGTTCATCGTGTTGAGCAGTTTTTTCGTGGCAAACGAAGCTGCCCTCAATTTATAGGCTTCGGGGTCCTGGAAGGACACTGTTTGGCCGTTTCTCAATCTGTGGAATATATCCGTTATATCTTTCATAATTTTTTTATCTAGCTTTAAAGTTCTGTACATTTTTTCACATCCTATCCCTCAAATAATGTACACTGCAAATTTCGTAAACAACTGCTTTTTATACTTATACAGGACACGGATTGTTTTACCACTTTTACTGATTTTACCTATAATACGGCCAATATGGGTTTAGGTTAGCTAAATTTGTACAATAAAATATTGCGTTATGGAACAGGTAGATAGAATAGATACGATAGGACAATACCACCAGTTTACGGGTTTAGATACCCTACACCCCTTGATAAGTGTCGTTAACTTCAATGAGATACCCACCATACAACAGTTCAGACGATATATGGGACTTTATGCAGTATTCTTAAAAAATATTAAGTGCGGAGATATAACTTATGGCTGCCAGCCTTATGACTATGAAGATGGTACATTAGTATTTGTATCTCCGGGACAGATTTATGGGATTGACAGCAAGGGCGTGACCATTAAGCCATCCGGCTACGGATTGCTTTTTCATCCCGATCTGATTGCAGGCACTTCATTGGGAAGGAATATAAAGGACTATACTTTCTTTTTATATGAAGTAAATGAGGCACTACACTTATCGAAAAAGGAAAGGAAGACAATCATTGATTGCCTGGAAAAGATTGCTGCCGAAATTGACCAGAATATTGACAAGCACAGCAAAACGCTGATTGTTTCCAACATCGAGGTATTGCTCAATTATTGTATGCGGTTCTATGACCGCCAGTTCATCACAAGGAGCAATGTCAATAAAGATATTTTAGTGAGGTTTGAAAACCTGATGAATGATTATTTCCATTCTGCCAAGGGACAGGATTTGGGTTTACCGAGCGTGACGTGGTGTGCAGAACAATTGCACCTTTCGCCCAATTATTTCGGCGACCTCATCAAAAAGGAAACCGGAAATACGGCGTTGGATTATATCCAGTCGAGACTAATTGAGGAAGCTAAGTTGAGAATATTCGATATCAGTAAATCCATCAATGATATATCTTTTCAGTTGGGCTTCAAATACCAACAACATTTCACACGTTTATTCAAGCAAAAAACGGGTATGACACCTAATGAATACCGCAGTTTTACCGGACCTTTACACAGCAAGCTGCAGTAAAGAAAAAAATAAAAATAACAAAAGTGAATGATCGAAATGCATTTTGAAACAAGAGCATATTTGAAAGCTTAATTTATGGCAAAAAAATTCAGGAGAATTAATAAAAGTAATGATAATGAAAAGATTTCAAACAGGATGCTTTTTATCGCCCGAACTAGGGTTAAAGTTGCAACCCCGACGGATACAGTTGTTGTTGTAACCTTTTAATTATTCAAGGGGTAAAGTAAATCAAAGATTATAGGTAAAAAGAGTTTATTTTCTATCTTTGAATTTAACGGCCCAAAATTGAAATCCCCAAACCAAATAAAGAAAAAATGGTCTGCATTAATTGGAGATGAATTGCATTATTCTATAGAATCACGCATTTTCAATTCTGTCAGTATTTTTGCAACTGCTATCGCTGCTATAAATGCCGTAATAAATTTTGCACTTGGCTTAGATTTATATGGCTACCTGATGCTCCCTTTAATAGCCATTTTGTTATTTGGTTATTATTTGTCTCGGTATAAGGATAAATTAAATATAGCTATTGGAATATTTGCCATCTCATTTAACCTACTTTGCGGAGGGACTTATTTTGCAGCTGATGGATCCAATGGGGTCAACCTTTTTACATTTATCGTCATCATTTTCATCCTCAGCACGGTAACGCCCAAAAAGCAATTCTGGATATGGATACCATTGAACATCATTTTTCTGGTCATTCTTTTAACCGTAGAATACTTGCATCCTGAGATGGTAAAATCAATTTATGTTGACGAACAGCATAGACTTATTGATACAGCACAAACATTTTTAGAAGTTGTTGTTCTTATATGCATCATTACGGTATATATAAAGAAGAACTACAACAGAGAGAAAGAACTTGCAAAAAACCGCCTCGTTGCTTTAGAAAACAGCAACCAAACCAAAAACAAATTATTTTCAATCGTTGCCCATGATCTCAACGCCCCACTATCCTCTATAGAAGCCTACCTTTCTCTACTTAATAAAATAAATCTCAGCAATGAAGAAAAGATGGAAATGGAAAAGCAATTGCTATCTTCTACCCGACAAACTTCCGAAATGCTTCAGAACATATTGTCATGGGCCAAGGATCAAATGGATGAAATTAAGGCAACCCTAAGTTCAATTTTTATTTATAAGACTTTGAATCATACTGTCAGTTTGCAAAAAAGCATAGCACAGGAGAAAGATATCAATCTTATTTTTTTAGCAGATAAAAACCTTAAGGTAATAGCAGATCCTGACATGCTACAGCTCATTGTTAGGAATTTATTAAACAATGCCATAAAGTTTTCTTTACCAGGCGGAACAGTGACACTAAGCATATCGGCTGCAAATGGCAAATGTATCCTATCTGTAAAGGATAACGGTATTGGTATTCCCGAAGACCAGCAACCCTTCATATTTTCTTTAAAGAGTAATGGAACTTATGGAACCAACAAAGAAAAAGGTGTAGGCTTAGGACTAAAACTAGTTAAAACCTACGTTGAATTACAAAATGGAAAAATCTGGCTTGAAAGCGGATTAAACAAAGGAACCAATTTCTTTGTTAGTTTAGATTTAGCGCCCAATCATCCGTTCTAAAAGGAGTTACAGGCATGCACATTCTACTTATCAAATTACCTATGTATGAGTGAAAGAGATTAATTCGCAGTCGAAGAAGATAAGATTATAACTTTTTTCGCACACACCAGGTAGTCATACTTCTTAGGCGCTGGACGTTGGTGGTTTTGATAGGTTCGTGGAGTTCCCCGCCAAGGCTTCTGGTGAGCCTAAGCAACATTTCCTGATTGACCAGAAAGCGTTCCGATCCGTCTGGAAGTATATATCTGCCGTTTCCGATGAACTGAACTGACGATTCGATACCCAATCTGCATAATGTTGCCGGCAGATGGTTGGTTGTTTCCATTTTGTTTTGATTTGTGGCTGATCCCTCCGCTTGAGGCATTCGCCGGTCCTATTAACTTGACATTTCATTATTTTTGGTGACACCAGGCTCCTTAGCGCCTTAAAAATCAAGGGTGACAGAGAAAAAAAACAGAAATAAATAGGAAGATGATTCTGGGAACGGCTAATACCTGAACAGAAGAAATGGCTATTGAACTTCAGGTTTATAAATGCTTCAGTAAATGATACAGGGAGATATCGCCAACATAAAGTTAACGATATATTTTGATTTTATGCAAGAAACACGCCTGGATATTGTCCTTGTCAAGGAATATCAGAAAAACATTGCCACAGCATAATAAAAACAACCATACCAGCAATACACTTTCGTTTTCACGTCAGCCCACATTTTCAAATTTCATTGCAGCAGAACTTCGGAGCTTAGAAAAACCCAACTTAGAGATTAGCAACTGCAATAAAAGTCAGCAGCAACTATTCTGCAATAAAGGCAAGTAGCCCCAGATCAGTAACCCCTGCAGCCAGAGGCGACTTCCCTTTAGGGTAATATTTAAAGGATATTAAACGCTTATATTTAAAAATATTTTCCGGGGTCATATGCATTAAAAATTCTCCATTGACAGTAACTGCAGGCACTTTTTCGGTAACTACAGATCCCATAAAAATTGGTCCGCCATGATAATTATTATACTTATAAGCATCACTTAAGAGTTTGTTCTTATACTGTAAACAGTCGAATCCAGTCTGAGCCACCATAACACTGTCAAACACAGCTACCGCTCTTTGATGCAAATGGGTAATTTTCACTTGTGCAATCAGTTGATGACAAACTAGAAAGGCAAACAAGAAGACGAGTACTTTTTTCATTTTTAAAGGTACTAAATTAAAGATGTAGTTCGAATTTACGTCGCTTAACGTCTTGTCGCACCGGTTCAGCTTTCACCTTTGTTTTAATAAGCACTCCATACTGCTTATCTGTTACCTTATAAGCTTTAAGCGCTTCCGAACTAATAATGTTTACATCAATAAATGTACTATCTGCAATGCTGGATAGATCGCCCTCATAATCTTTGTTTAAGACCTTTTCGTTTAAAATATACTGGATATTCTGGTCATCAGCATTATCCCCAAGTAACATCTTGTATTTCGCCGATTTTGTAGACAGGTACCCCTGAAAAAGTTTTCGGCAGTAACCTTTTGTTTCAATTAATACAATTCCGTTTTTACCCTTTTCACCGTACTTTTTAAAAGCTTCTTGCCTTAGCACGGTTACCAATGCAATATCATTAGGATTAACATTCCCTAACTCGGATTTGAGCATTTCTCTTCCATCAAGGAAAAACAGAGGGTCTCCACTGATTTTTTTTTCAGGTACCTGAGCCACAAGATTAACTGAATAAAGAAGAAAAAAGAACATAACAAAAGTGAATGATCGAAGTGTATTTTGAAATAAGAGCATATTTGAAAGCTAAATTTATGGTCAGATAATTCAGGGGAATCAATAAAAATAATGAAAAGTTTTCAAACAGGGATGTATTCATTTTTTTGTAAGCTACAAACAATCACTACTTGTATGAAATATTATAAATTAACAAAAGAACCGTGCATACAACGAATATTCCCTTTCCTTCTACAATGGACAAATGGGGCTCATTGACCAGAACGGCAAGTTCATCGGCAAGCCGGCAGCAATGACGTCACACCAAGGCTACGAAACATTTGATGAGCTGAAATTCGCACTTGTTAAAGCTTTGGACAGCAAGGATGATGAAGAATTAAAGCGCTTTGCTGATCAAATAGCCCCTTCTAAACATATACTTTTTTTCCTGAAAGACAACCCATTTAATCGCAAATCCATAGGTATTTTAAATATCGGACTCATCAAGCAGAAGTACTATCATGTTCTTTTGGAATTCAAACTAGACAAATGGCAGCGTCCAAACGCATATAATCACCGGTCTCTTCCTGCAGTTCCGGATTACACTGCTCATGAGGAAGGAGATTATGTAGGCAACATGCGCTATTGGATCAGAATGATATTATCCATGGCAAGCTCCCCCATCCTCCACAACTAAGTGACTAGATTTAGAAAAAACCTGCAAATCGTATGATTTGCAGGTTTTTTCATTTAACATCTACATTTATCTACTCCATAACATATGGAATAGGTTTTATTCTTCCCGTTGCGAAGTCAGGGTAAAAGTTTTATATTAGCCCCCTATGCCTATTTTTCAAACTCAATATTCAACGTTATCATCAACTGCATTAAAGATTTTTTTACAAGAAGAATATGGATTTGAGGTTCTTGAATGCAGGTATTTGTTGCGTGGTGTGAACGATCATTACCAAGTTGAAACCAAAGATCAGAAGTATATTTTTAGAATATACAGAAATACGCATAGATCACTTGAAGAAATAAGCTCAGAAGTATTCTTTTTGAATGTACTAAAGGAGAAAGGAATTCGTGTTTCATATCCTGTAAGTTCTTTAAATGAGGAACAAATATTAAAGTTTAATGCAGCCGAGGGCACGAGATACGGTGTCTTATTCAGTTATGCCCAGGGTGAATCATTCGGGATGTTAAGTGATCCCCAGCTTGCTCATCTTGGAAAAGAACTCGCAAGGATCCACAATGTCTCGGCCGAAATTACATTGCCATTTGAGCGTCGAGAGTACGATGTTAATACAACAATTACACAACCCATAAAAGCACTTGAGCCAATTCTCAAAAGAAATCCACCTATGGCTGCATGGATCGATGATACCATGAATAAGGTGATCAGCAATCTTAAAACTTTTGATTTATCTAAGTTTAGCTATGGCTATTGTCACTACGATCTTTTACCAAAAAACTTTCATTTTGACAATGAAAATCAGGTTACTTTTTTTGACTTTGATTTCCTTGGAAAGGGCCATTTAGTTAATGATCTAATGACTTTCTGGCTAGACCTTTCGCTCCATGCTACATTTAAAAAAATAAGTCAGGAAGAGGCCGATCGCCAATTTAGTGTATTCGTTGCAGCTTATAGGGACATCAGACAGCTTCAGGAAAATGAGTTAGCCGCAATCCCATATTTAAGCTTTGGATTTTGGATATTTTTCATGAATTTCCATCAGGAACACTTTGACGATTTTTCAAATCCTTTCTTTAACACTAGGTTTATAAATGAAAGGCTAGATTTGATAAAGACTTTAACGGAAAGCTATTGCCGCTTTTAACAGAAATACTTACTGACCTGTGATAAAAAGTGTCTTTTGCATTTTACTTTGTTTTAAAATTGATCATGCAAAAGTCCGCAGAAGTTAAATGTTAGCTGTTTCCAAATCAGGGTTAGTTGTGTCCAAAATAGCGGGTAGTAGCGCATAAGATTATAACATTTTTCGCACACACCAGGTAGTCATACTTCTTAGGTTCTGGACGTTAGTGGTTTTAATCGGCTCGTGGAGTTCCCCGCCAAGGTTTCTGGTAAGCCTAAGCAGCATTTCCTGATTGACCAGAAAGCGTTCCGATCCGTCTGGAAGTATATATCTACCGTTTCCAATGAACTGAACTAACGATTCGATACCTATATCTGATGCTAATCGGCAGAAAAAATAACCTCCGGGCTTTAAGACGCTCCACATGGAATTCAGCATGTCGTTAAAGTGGCTTAGATTCTCAGCGAAGTGGAGTACGGCGCTACTAATAACCAGGTCGAACCGCTCTGGTTCAAAGGGCAGCTTTTCTACAGCTGATACTTTGAAATTTGCTTCTGGATTGATATGAGAAAATTGACTGGCAAGGCCTCTGAGCTGTGAGATAGCTGCCGGGTTTTGATCTACGCCAAAAACCTCTACACCACTTTTTAAAAAGTAAAGCAGGTTTCTGCCTGTTCCGCAACCAGCATCTAGAATGGCACTGCACTCATCGTAAGTACCTTTAGCCAATTGGTCGAATAAATAAATATCAATATTTCCGAAGGTTTTCTGTATATACTCGCTTTTCATCTCTGAGACAAAGATATATACAAGGAATTAAGGATGGAAATCAAAAAAGCACATTACGCATCCATATAGCACAAATGAGAAACAAATCACCTATCTAATTGACAACTCACTACGAAGCGTCACCTCCCTCATTCTGTCCGCAAAGCGCTGGCTGTCCTTGATCGGCGCCAGAGTGGCCGAGTCCAGATGGGCCATGACCTTATAATCTATCAAGGTACTGCTGTAGCTAATACTGTCCTTTCCGTAGAAGATATAACTGTCAACGCCATTCTTTGTCGTTTTCTGTGGCTCTCCCGGGAACTTTACAGACAGTCTGGCGTCAATTTGTTTTGTTATCCAAGAGATCTGCGCATATGTTTGAGCTGTTGCCAGCAGCATTATCACGACAAGTAGCAGAAAAAAAGATGTTTTTTTCATGTTAATTTATTTATAGTAATAACATATTAATACCTCGATAAGAAAGTATCAATTTAACATAAAAAAAATGCAAGTTACTACTGAATCTCACAAAGATTTTCAAATTCAATTACGCCATTGCTTAAATAACCACTTAGGCACTGTTTCATTCAGCAGCAATGGAATGGTTATATTGTCATGGTTCAGTTCTGAGTATGTGGTAAAAATGATCTTTTTACTGTACTCAAGATTTTCAAAAAGCGCTTTGCTTCCGATATATGGGTTTTCCGTATCTTTTTGCCCATGGATAAGCCAGATATTTTTGCTTTTTAAGGCCTTTAGATTTGACAAATCTGGAACCGCAGCCACTGAAACTAGACCTGCAAACCGATTTGGTTCTAAACTCAACATATTCTGTGCTGTTGATGCTCCCATTGAATAACCGATCAGGTAAACCCTTCTGGAGTCTATGCTGCTGTATTCTTTCTGTAAATCCTTTACCAGTTCCAGTAGCGCACGGACTTCTTCTGATGGTTTTGAGATCAGCACTCCATTTTCATTTTCTACGTAATTTGAAGAACGTTCACTGAACTGCGGAACCAGAACAATACATTTATATCTTTCATAAATCTCGTCTCTGATCCAGATACGTGATAAAGGTTCTAATTGCTTTTCATTGTCTTTTCCAATTCGTGTAGAGTTATGCAGCGTGATGACCAATGGATATTTTTCATTGCTTTTATAGTCCTTTGGTAATAGAAGGCGATAAGGTAATTCTTTATTGTCTCGCTTATAGATTCGCTTTTGAAACTTATCTGTAGGAATATTGTTCAATATTGCCCGTGTTTGAACAAATGTTAAGCTATCAATTTTAATGTTATTACGGTTTTGAGTTTGGGCATATGAAAAGTTTGCGGCAAATAAACTTAATGTAAATATAATGTATCTGAGGTTATTCTGCATGATGAATTTGTAAGCGTTTTTGTTTTTGTCAGTTGTCGCTAATATAAGACAAAGACATCAGTCGACGATTGAAATCCTTAAGGCTTCAGCGATATAGTTTTCTTTGATTAGGCAGAAAACAGCTACACTTTCTTTCGGAAAGACATCAACTAGTCCAGTCAAATCAAAAAGGGTACATAGAAATGGATTATTTTGCATAAATTGTATAAAACAACAAGACCACTTCCACCAGCATTTTTTTTAATATGGAAACATTAAAAGTAATAGTAGCATTAGTAATGATGATAGGATTTTTCCTACTAATCAGTTATTTCACTAAAAATGAAGCTAAACTGGTGCTTTTTTTAAAAGCAAGGATTTTACTGGGATGTACAGCATCTGGATTTTTTATTCCTCAGGCAATCAATTCAAGTGCACCAAAACAAATTATTCTTTTTGCTCTGTTGGCTTCAGTCATTCTCTTTGGAGTTGTCTCTATGCAAAACAAATATTTCACATTAAAAAAATAGCATATCAAGACTCGGGAAATCATTCAAGTCGTAAGACAGCAGGCTTTTTCGCTTTAAACGGCTACAATTTTCGCAGGACTTCCGATGCTTATGGGCTAATCGTCAACCTCTGTTTTAATAACTTTGGTTTGCGCCAACCAACCTAAATAGGTCAGCTGAATTTTTACTAGTTTTGATTCCAACAAAAAATGCTCAATGAATAAAATTTGGTTTACTTCTGATCACCATTTCGGACATAACGGAATCATCGAATATGCCGGAAGGCCATTTAAAAGTGTAGAGGAAATGGATGAAATCATGATCCAGAAATGGAATGAAAAGGTAAATGATAAAGATGCGGTTTATTACCTCGGAGATTTTGCTCTTAATCGCCCCGAACGACTAAAAGAAATCCTTAAACGCTTAAACGGAAGTACCTACCTCATCACGGGCAATCATGAAGTGACTGCACTCGCCTGCAAAAAGAGATTTGAATGGGTTAAGGATTATTATGAGCTGAAAATTAATGACGACACCGTAAAAGGTGGGAAACAAAAAATCATTCTGTTTCATTACGCCATCAGAAATTGGAATGGGAAAGGTAGAGGCAGTTTCCATTTGTATGGTCACTCCCACGGAACACTTGAAGAAGATATGAATTCATTGTCCTTCGATATTGGGGTGGACAACCATGATTTTTATCCACTTGAATATAATGAAGTGAAGGCCATCATGTTAAAAAAGGAATCGGCATTAAAGATCCTAAACCGGGATATTCCAACTGTTATGTAAACAAAGAAAAAGGAATAGCCATACAATATAAAACAACATTGAGCGTCTATATATATGAGAGCGTTAATTTAGATAAAGGGAAATAGTCTTAGGATGATTTCCCTTTTCTTTTTTACCTGGAGATTGCTGTTATCCCTGGTGCTCTGGTGCGCCATTAGGATCCATCCATACAAACTCCCAATGATGACCATCCAGGTCTTCAAAGCTATGTTGGTACATAAAGCCGTAGTCGCTGGCCGGATTAGGTATGGTAGCACCTGCTGCTTGTGCTTTGTCTACCATTTCGTTAACAGCATCTTTACTATCCGCAGATAAGCAGATAGAGCACTCTACCGCCTTGTGTGCATCTACAATTTCCTTTTTAGTAAAAGTCTGAAAAAACGGCTTTGTCAGCAGCATTACATAAATGGTATCACTGATGATCATGCAAGTTGCTTTCTCATCGGTAAATTTCGGGTTAAAAGTATAACCAAGTTTGCTAAAAAAATCTACAGATCTGTTGAGGTCATTAACCGCTAGGTTCACAAAAATTTGAGTTGCCATAAGTGTTTCCTGATTTAGTATACTCAAATTTACGCTAAAGCTATGTAAGTGAAAATGTGCAATCACGACAAATTAAGGGGTTATTTACGCCTTACCTGTAAAAAAAGACATGCCGGACATGGTTGGTGGAAAATTACCCGTATAAAGACTTAAATTCTGTTCCTCCATGCCAGTAGTTTTTCAACAATAGCCTCAGTGCTTTTGTCGAATTGGTATGGCACTTCTTTCGGTTGATCTTGGTAAAGTTTAATGTAACTGCTGATAAAATCAAGTGGATCCTGAACGACCATTTCTGCAAGCACCTCTTTTCCCAGAAGGCGATCAAGTTTTCTGGCCATCTCTGCACCAACGGAGTAAGCAGCCTCCTCGTAAACCGGACTGAAGCCAATATTATAGACCGCTGCATACCGAGCATTGGAGTCGGTATACATTTTATATAGCATCATTTCGATCAATTTAAAATTCACCAATAACCTTTCCTCGTTTTTTCGTTGATTTTCTTGCTGTATCTTCGAATATCTACCTGGATTCTTAATCAGACCAAAATCCCCTAAACTTTCTGCAGTCCCCTCCGACCAAAGATTATAGATCAAAAAATAAGTCGCCTTCGTGTTATAGGTAGGTTTATCTGCCAACATCTTCTTTCTCGAATTTTGGCCAGCCTGCTGAACAGCATGATAAAGCTCATGCACCATAATTGTTTTAAGACCTTCAAAATCGCTCCCGAAATTCTGTAAGGCAACACAAAAAGCCCCCTCATCACCACTAACGAATCCTGTAGCAGTCCCGCCTAGCAGAAGATAGGCCCGAAGCTCTTGTGGAGGGAGAATAGCCGGAGTATAAGCACTGATTCGTTCTAGTATTTCGACAGTAAATGAATCCTTATTTAGCTTTAAGCCTGCAATCAACTTTTTTGTATGCTGAAGCTCCATACTCACTTTCCCCCATTGGTAGGGATCATCTCCATTAACTTTACCCGTCGTAATCATTTCTTTAAGGGTCTTTTTAAAAACTTGCTCAGTACCACCAGTCGAGTTGCTGGTTTTTTGGATCAAGAGTTTATTCCCATAGAGCGATGCAAACCTGGACAACTCTTCATCGCTCACACTTTTCAAGCCGACTAATCTGATCAATTCCTCTGCAGCCGAATAATCCATTGTTATTTTGTGTCTGGAATAGCTGTAGATTGGTGACGCTGAACTAAAATACGATAGTGTAATCAGCATAACTGTTAAGAACGCGAATCTGTTTATCATGGGATTCAAAGGATTTTGATTTACAAGAACCTGAAGTTAGTTAATTTACTAGATAAAAGATGTTTAAAATACATATGATGATTACAATCTAATTTCAGAATAGGATAAAAATCCTGTTTTTAAATTATAAATTCACGCACAGCATTAGGACAAAGCTTAGCGGAAATTGGCCATCACCATTAACTGATATTTTATGAGCATAAAAGAACAATACACCCTATACGAACAAATATCGCTTACCTACCTTCATGAGCAGAATTACGCGGCTTCAGTACATTTCTTTTTATTTTGTGTTAAACTTCAGCCAGAACATTCAAACGCCTGGTATGGTTTGGGAGATGCCATTTGCGAATTGGCCAATGAACAAAAATCCGGTGAAATTTACGATCTCGGAGTTTCTTTTATCAAGAAGAGCCTGTCTATCGACCCAAATAATGAATATCCCCGTTCCATTTTGGCAATGATGACTCAATCTACTGATGTTGGACCACAAAGAATTCAAGGTATTCCGACATTCAACGAAAAAAACATCAGCGAAATCAAGGAACGGTTTACCTTAAAGCAAGAAGCGTTAGCTGCTTCTTTTAAATCATGTTCAGATGACAATAGAATAAGACTAGCAATGTTTCTTTGTGATGTTTCAGATCATTTCAGCTTTAACTTATTAAACGAGGCCGTAATCAATGACAAAAATCTACATGTAAAGCTCGCAATCATGAAACGCTTATATGTATACTCTGCGCATCCACCCTTGAAAGAGACTTTTGAATACCTGGCTGAAGAAAACAGATGGCGTTCTTACAACCCCTATTTCTACCTGACACTAAAACAAATTAGTTATATTCTGCCACAGATCAACAAAACTGATTGGGCGACAAAAATATTAGAGGCCATAGATCCCTCGCAGATTCATCAAAGCAATGGTGGAAGTTTTGGTAGAAATGGCAGCTAAGCATTTTGGATAAGGGGCATCACTTTAGTGCCAATGAGTTCAATTGAGCTTAATAATTGCGCATGAGTTAGCCCGGCATTGTCCATCTGAAAGGTAAACCGATCGACACCCCCTAGTGCTTCACTATGACGCAAGAGTTTATCTGCTACTTGCTCAGGTCCGCCAACAACAAGCACGCCTTTTGGAGCGATCAAAGTATCGAACTGCGATTTGGTTACCGGTGGCCAGCCTCGTTCCCTGCCGAGTTTTGTCCAAAGTTCTGCATAACCGGGATAATAATCGGCAACAGCCTGCTCATTGGTTAATGCCACATATCCTGGTGAATGTAACCCTACCTTTAGCTGATCCGCAGCAAATCCGGCCCTATGCCCTGCCTCGCGGTACAGGTCGATCAATGGACGAAAACGATGTGTTTCACCACCGATAACAGCAGCCATTAATGGTAATCCCAATGTACCTGCCCTTACAAAAGATTCCGGTGTACCGCCCACGCCTAGCCAAACTGGTAATTTTTCTTGTAATGACCTTGGATAAACCGATTGATTATCCAGAGGGGCTCTAAACTTACCCGACCAGCTTACCAGCTCCTGATCACGTATTTTAAGTAACAAATCAAGCTTTTCTCTGAACAGGGCATCATAATCGTTCAGACTAAAGCCAAACAATGGATAAGCTTCTACCGACGAGCCGCGACCAACCACCAACTCAGCACGCCCTTTTGAAATCAAATCAAGCGTGGCAAAGCTCTGGTAGGTTCTTACCGGATCCGCTGCACTCAACACGGTAACTGCGCTGGTTAAGCGTATACGTTTAGTGCGACTAGCTGCAGCCCCCAGAATCACAGCAGTAGCAGAATCTAAATATCCCTTCTTATGATGCTCACCAATGCCAAAAACATCCAGTCCTGCCTCATCAGCAAAAGCGATCCTATCTAACAATTGTTCCATCGCATCCACGCTACTAAGGCTGTTGCTCCCGTACATCGCAGAAGCAAAACTGTCTATTCCAATTTCCATCATGTTTTACTTATTAAACAGTACTGTTATCAATCATTTGTAACAAAAAAAAGATGATATTGTTTATGTCCTATATAAGCCGGTTATCAGCTCAAAACTTTATTTATGAACGCGTTAATTATTACCGATGTGCAATATGATTTTTTACCAGGTGGCGCTTTAGCCGTCAACCATGGTGATGAAATCGTTCAAACAATTAACCAACTACAATCAAAATATGATCTGGTAATAGCCACTCAAGATTGGCATCCAAGAGGTCATAAAAGTTTCTTTACTTCCCACCCAAATAAAAAGCCATTTGAAGAAATATGGTTAAACGGATTAAATCAGGTACTATGGCCTGAGCATTGCATACAGGGAACAAAAGGAGCAGAATTGGTTTCAGAACTTTCAACGAATGCTATTGAGGCTATTTTTAGAAAAGGGATGGACAAAGAAATTGATAGTTACAGCGGTTTTTTTGATAATGGCAGAAAAAAGTCTACAGGAATGTCCGATTATCTTAAAGGAAGAGGCGTTACAGAGGTAGCTGTTTGTGGACTGGCTACCGATTATTGTGTGTATTACACCGCCAATGATGCTTTAGACTTAGGCTTTAAATCAAGTATTATAGAACGAGCATCTAAGCCTATTGATCCGGAAAGATATGAACGTGTTAAGAAAGACTTTCAATTGAGAGGCGGGTCTATTCTATAGAAATGAACTACCTGTTCTTGATTTTGCGTATCTTTAAACAAGGTATATTACTGATAAACAAGCAAGAGACCGAATTTAGAAAAATTTTTTAGACAAATTTTAAAATGAGGGTTAGTTGAGATGAGAAAAATTATTGTTTTATCATTTATTACATTAGACGGCGTCATGCAGGCACCTGGTGGACCTGAGGAAGATCCATCAAACGACTTCAAATATGGCGGCTGGACTGCAACTTATGCTGATGAGACTTCGGGAAAAGTCATGCAAAAACAGATGCAACCTGCAGACCTGCTTTTGGGCAGAAAAACATTTGAGATTTTTGCTTCTTACTGGCCTGAGCATGCTGAGCATTGGCCAGGTATCAATGAGGTCAAAAAATACGTGTTGTCCAACACCATGAATGAATCTGATTGGGAAAATTCTGTGTTCCTTTCCAGCCTGTCGGCTATCGAAAACCTAAAAAATTCTGATGGCCCTGACCTCAAAATTTGGGGCAGTAGCAAACTCGTCCAGCTATTACTTAAGCATGATTTGGTAGATGAATTCTGGCTCAATATTCATCCTGTTCTTCTTGGTAAAGGGAAGAAGTTGTTTGACAGTGAATCGATTCCTGCAGCATTTGAATTAGTAGAGAGCTTTGTTACCCCAACTGGTGTAATTATGGCCAATTATAAGCGGGCGGGAGAAGTGAAGACAGGGACTGTTGGTGCTTAAAAAAATGGTCTAATCTGTATGATTATCACCTTTGTTCCCGAGTAGCCAGCACTCGCCTGGCAGCCTCAACTGCAGCTTTATCGTATGTTTTCCTATTTACAATCTTTTCATTTAATTGCTGATCACTATGATGTTTAAATGTCGATTTATATTGTGAGATTTTATTTTCATAATTTTCAGTGACAACAATGCGTCTTTTGGAAAATTCAGTTCCATATTTCACACATGGGAAAATTATAAAACAGGTATGGGTTATGATAAAAAGATGGGTTCAAGACTCCATAAACTAAATATATAGTTGTATCTTGTTTTCGAAAAAGGAGACAGAGGAGATTGGGGACACATACCAAATTGTAAACAGATCATTCATGAAAAAGACGTTACTATACTTCGTTTTATTATTCCCATTATATACTTTTTCACAGCAGGTCACAGATCCGTTTAAAATAGGTGGTAAATTGATAGAAGCCGGAAACTATCTGGGCGCACGGGACACTGTGCTAAAAATTAAAAATGCTTATTATTTAGCGCATCAGCTCCAGGAAAATGTTGCTCCACCTACCCTGGAAGATCAAGCGCTGGCATTCTTTGGATCATTAGTTGGAGATACTTATACCCTAAACTGGAAAAGAAGCAAACTGCGGGCAATGAAAGGTGAAGGAGTTAATTTCAGTCCGGCTATTGACTATATTATCAAGGCTTCTAAAGATCAGCAAGTCGTGATGATCAATGAAGATCACAACACACCTAAGCATAGATTACTGAGTTACAATTTATTGGAAGATTTTTACGCTTTAGGTTATAGATACTTAGCCGTAGAGGCTCTGGAGAATGATTCCTCCTGTATCAATTTAGGATATCCTCAAATCAAATCTGGTTTTTATACACAAGAACCGAATATGGGCAATTTGTTAAAAAAAGCATTAAAGCTTGGCTTTAAACTTGTTCCATACGAAAGTACTGATGAAACTGAGTATGATGGCAAAAGTGAATCCTATCTGGATAATATTAGGGAAGTTAATCAGGCAAAGAACTTGTATCATATTTTAGAAAAAGATCCTCAGGCAAAGATCCTGGTGCATGCTGGTCATGGCCATATTTGGGAAAAAGGAGGAGATATCATTTTTATGGCTGAATATTTCAGAATTCTTTCGGGTATCAATCCACTAACCATTAATCAGTCGATCAATAGTATGGATGAGTTTAAAGAAAAATTAGACTCAGCTATAAATATCCCATATGTGGTTTTAGATAAAAACAACAAACCCAAGATATCCGCAGGTGATGAAATAGGTTCCTATGATCTACTTGTGGCCTGGCCATCCCCTCAAGAAGCATATGGAAGGAAAGATTATACCCTATCAAAAAAGGGAACGCATTTACATTTGATAACGGTTAACAAAAAAGACATTGATAACCTGGTACAGGTTGTTTCCTTGGACCCAAAGAATGACATCCCAGTAGATCAGTTTGTAGTAACTAAAAATACTTTAAAATATGGTTTAGCTTTAGAAAAAGGGCAATACTACCTCCAAATAGTTGATAAGAATGGTCATGTCAGCCGAAAAGAAAAAATCAATATCTTATAATTTTACCAAGCCTCTATAAGAGGCACATATTTTGTTTTAAATTGTAATAATACGTATCTTTATAAGATGACTACAATGACTATACAAGTTCCAGATGCCCTTGAAAAAGAGCATGATGAAACAATACGCCTTATTGCAGCCAAGTTGTATGAAGCAGGTAAGCTTACCTTAAGACAGGCCGCTGAAATGTGTGGGATGAAAAAATGGGATTTTGCTGAAATCCTGATCAAATACGACGTACACTACCTAGACCAGAGTGCATCTGAAGATCTTGAGACATTCAGGCATGCTCATGCAGGATAAAATTGTCATTACCGATGCCAGCTGTTTTATAACGCTGGATAAAATAGACGGTATGCATTTGCTCCACTCCTTGTACAAACAAGTAATTACCACCCCTGAGATCGCTGCTGAATATGGGAAAAGATTACCTAGTTGGGTTGATGTCATAGCAGTACGAAATCGTGACTTATTATATAATTTTGCTGAAATTGTGGATATTGGTGAGGCGAGTGCGATGGCTCTTGCAGCAGAAATCCATGCCGACCTTCTAATCATTGATGATGCAGGAGGCAGAAGATTTGCTAAGAAACTTGAACTAAACATTATAGGAACCATAGGTGTAATACTCAACGCCAAGCTTAATGGTATTATTCCTTCAGTTAAACCCTACATTATCAAGATACAGCAAACCAACTTCAGAATTTCTGAGTGGTTGACTACTCAGATTATCAAAGACGCCGGAGAATAATACTACTTCCAGACATCTAAAGTGACAGTGGACTACACCACTTTCATATCAAAATTCACTTCAAGAAACATTTAATCCTTAAATTCTACCCAACTTTTATGAAAAAAGATAGGTGTTAATATGACCTTATCCTTTATTAAATTTGCCTCCACAAAATCGCCAGTACGTTTAACAAATTTTATTTGGGTATCCTCCATTGCCCCGGAATAGTAATAGGAGCCATAATCGCAGTGATAAGGATTCCCTTCTACATCTTTTGTAAAAACAGATACCAGTAACAGTTTTCTTGAATTTGTATCTGGTGCTTGATAACCAAAAATCCTATAATCTGCTCTAATATTTTCGAACATATTCAAGGAGCTATCACTCCTGTAGACAATCGCTTTTTGAATCATCTCATCATTAATCTGATCCGGAGCTTCCGCTTCAGGTTTTTCCTTTTTAGTTGGACCAGATTGAACGGTATCTTTTTGCCCCGATTCAACATGGCCCTTAGCCTTTGAGGCCAATGTATCTGCTGTTGTGTTAGTCTGCTTTTTTCTGGCATCACCACAAGCAAAAATTAGTAATAAGCAAAAAAATAAAAGCAGCTTGTTCATATAAATTTAGATTTCTTATGATTCGTATTTTCAGAAATGAAACAGCCAGGCTTACAAATGCCTGGTCTGGTATCTTCTCGCTACGAAACTAATAAGTAACAATACCAGGTTTAAAGCCAATACCAAAAGCAGACCCAAGTTCATATTCTGATGGGGCAAGCTACCTAAGTAATCTGTAACAGGCAACTTGTTCAATACGCTATAGGTCAGCAAAAAGAAAAACACCTCGAACAGCTTTTTACCGCCGGTTAATATCCCTAAGGTGACCGCTAACAACACCAGAAATATTGCGCCATTGATCACATCTACGATCGCATAAATACCAGCGGCTAAAGCGCAACGAATAATCACCGGCAAACATAAACTGACTGCCAGAACTATGCCGGCCAAAATCTGTGCAGGTAACATTCGCTGTAAGGGCTTATAGGAAGCATAGGCAAAATAATGGACACGGTTAGTCTTCTCTTTCGTTGCCAACTCCGACCAACGGGTTACCTGTAAGAATAGTAAGATGGGCAATAAATAGGCATGTGCTATATTTAATGGCACAAAACACATCGCGATCCATAGACCCGAATTCAACAGCCACAACCATTTGTTGCCCTGCCTGATCAGTAATAAGAACTCTGTCTTCACTAAGGGATAGATACCATAATTAAAAGTTAGACTGGGCAGCGCTGCCTTATTCATACCGATTGGCTTGGTCATCGGTTGAGCCAGGCTGATACTTGCGGCTTCCTTTTCACTCTTTTTCGCGCTTAGCGCTTGCTTAAAATCGAAGCGATGAAAAAACAGGGAAGAGATATAAACCAATGCAAAACCCATGGCCATCCACACCAGGCGACTCCCAATAAATAGGGCTGACCAATTCAAACCTTCCCAAACAAATGGCTTATAAACTTTCTGTCCATTAAAGATAAAACCAAAGGACACCCCTTTGATGTTTTCAGCATAATGGGTATTGATGTGATTGGTTACACTTTTGGTAATTAGACTTAAGCCGAATGGGTCAAAAAGACCAGAGGCTGAAGCCTCGCTTTTGCTGTTGATAAAGCCCATGCAAATACCGCATAGCATGAAATAGACAATATATTGAAGGATGTTGCGCTTCCCTAAAAACACCTCTCCTACTACAGCCAGAGCGGCTACGACAAACAATGCCGGCACCGCAAAAAACATATAGGGCAATATAAAATTGCTTAAAATAAAGGGATAGCCAGTTCCACGGATTAAAAACACCCCAATGCTGACACAGAAGGTAATTCCAGCGATGGTAAGCAATACCAGATAATTACTCAGCTGTTTGCTCAACAGGTATTTAAAGTTGCTAATGGGTGTAGTGGCGATGATCAGCCCTACTTCAGTATCAATGTCTTTTTTGATCCCACTGTTGATCAGTAGAAAACCAAAATAAGACAACATAATGGTCGTCATAATACCTGATACATAACCTACCCAGGCCGAATTGTAGGCTCCCTTATAGCCATTGGCGCTTAAAGTCGTATAGCTCGCATCTTGGGCAGGTATAAATGAATAGGCCATAAATATGGTAATGGCCAGGGTAATCAAAAAGGAATAGCTTCGGGTACGTTGCAGGTAATCAGCTTTGATGATCGGGTAAATATATTGCATACGTTTAGCTATTGTTTTGGGTTAGGAACAAGTAGGCATCCTCTAAGGTAGCAGTAACCGGAATGGATGATGGAGCAGCACTCCCTGATGTACTGATATAGCGCACCTTGATCTGGTCTGCCTGACGTGCAGTATCGATTACTTTATGCTGATGTTTGAAGGCGTTAAGCTCGCTATTATTTAATAGTACTTCAAAGATGCGTCCCTCTGCCTGTTTAATGATCTCATGTTGCGGTGCATGCGTGATCAGCTTACCCGATTGCATAATCGCGACTTCATCAGCAATGGTTTCAATATCAGAAACAATGTGTGAGGAAAGGATGATGATGCTATCCTGGGCTAAATCGGCAATCAATTGTCGGAACCGCATCCGCTCTTCAGGATCCAGCCCTACGGTAGGTTCGTCAAAAATCAAGACCTTGGGATCATTCAGCAGGGCCTGTGCGATACCAATACGTTGTTTCATTCCACCAGAATAACTCCCGATAGGACGTTTAGCATCCGCGGTCAGGTTAACACCTTCTAACAGCAGGTCAATTCGTTGGCGAAGCCCTTTACCGCCTACCCCTTTCATGGCAGCAATATATTCCAGAAACTCGTAAGCGTTGAGATTCGGGTATACCCCAAAATCTTGTGGCAGATAACCCAACACCTTGCGAATGGAATTGGGATTTTGGACGATATCTATATCATCTAAAAGAAGGCTGCCTCCAGAAGGTTTGCTAATGGTAGCTATAATCTTCATTAAGGTAGATTTACCCGCGCCATTTGGCCCTAATAAACCCAAAACTCCCTTGTTTATGGTCAGTGAAAAGTTAGAAACTGCGGTCTTTTCTGCGTTGTATTGTTTGCTAAGGTTGGTTATCGAAAGCGCCATGTATAAATATAAAATTATATGGTGGTAAGACACCACATTAACCACAAACGTTACAGCAAGAGAAAGAAATAGGTTTTTCTTAATAAATGGCATAAAATTGGCTCTAAGCTTTGAACTATTTGTAAAACCTTTTAATTTAAGCTGAATTGTCACACCGCACCTATTTATACAATATCAATACCCCATCAATTGCAGAAAATGCCGATACGATGATGATGGAATGGGGATATGAAATGCCGCTCATGCTTCAGCCTTTATTAATTGAAGGGGGCTTTATTTCTGGCAATAATTACAACAATCACGTGGAATTTAATGACTCGGGTCTGTACTATCATGCAAAACCTGGTATTGAGAACCTGAAGCGGTTTTATGATTTTTTGGAAGACCAGCCTGAGCTCATCGAAAATATAGAAAAGTTTAAAGCTGCCCGCGACAAACTATTCAATTATTTAGATCAACTTGATGGAAGTTACCTCCACCTCGATATGTGGGATGTATTAAATATGGAGGATAAGCCTCATGCTGAACAGGCGAAGGACTGGATGGCTACCATCGCACATAACAACCAAGTCATCACCTTGGCGATGGACTCGGGAGACCATAGTCTCCTTAACTATAAAGCGCTTAAAGATGTCAGCCCTGCTTTTACCTCCTTCCCAAAACTATTAAATTATGAAGACTATGATTATGGCTGGACCTGTATCTGGCAGCCTTATGAAGAAGAATCAGCATTTGAAATATTTGAAGAAAATCAACTTTGGGGACTAAAAGATAAAAATGGCGCGGTATTGTTAAATCCCCAGTTCGACGAATTTTACAATTTTGGTCCGCATGACCTGGCAGTAGTTTCAAAAAACGGCAAATTTGGGTATGTGGATACTACAGGAAGGATTGCACTTCCATTAATCTGGGATGATGCTTTTGACTTTGAACATTCGGGAGTCGCCGTAGTGGCCATGCAAGAAAAAATGGGGCTGATCAATACTGATGGCACCCAACTTACTCCGCTCATTTACAATGACCTTAAAGCCATTGAAGATGGTGACTATTTTAATGCAAAAACAGCTGAACTCTGGGGTGTCATCAATACTTCAGGAGCGGTCGTTATTCATTTCGAACATGAAAATGAAATCCAGGCGGGCTATGGCTTTTACCATATTGAGGTAACAGACCAGAAAAATCAAAAGATATTCAATCAGTATTTCAATTATCTGGGTGAATTCCCACTTCAGACTGTAGAAAACCTGGAAAATGGACTGTTACTAATTAAACCTCACAAGGGTTTCAATTTTAGCGCCATATATAAAAAGGACGGTACACCACTCATTGCTGAGTTTGAAAAAATAAGACGGGAGACCGATTTCCCGGATCTGCTGGTCCTAAAAAAAGGTAAAAAATACGGTGCCATCAGCAGAAAGAATGAAGACTTTGTACTACCCTGCGAGTTCGACGCAATTTTGGATATCGGAATTGCCATGAAAGGCTACAAAACAGACATGGCACTGGTTCAGCAGGGGGATCAAAAAGGCATATATGATGGGACCGCTGAACGTTTATCCTGGATTATTCCCCCGGACAATTATCAGCAGATCATGTGGCTCGATGAAATGGTTTTCGCTTTGCAGAAAAATCAAAGTTGGTGTATCGCAAATCTGTCGACCAATGATTTTAGCGACTTTGCGTTTGACTTGGTTATCCGACAACCAGGTGAAGAGGGCTTTGCCTATGCTCTCAAAGCAGCCGAGGTATACACCATTACAGAGACAGCGATTAGACCAACACCAAAAGCAGTTGCATTGGAACATGCCGGCGATGATTACGCGTACCATTTTGAATATGAAAGTAGGAAAAGGCTGTTAGTTTATGGAAAAGGCAAAAAAATGGAGGAGCAGCAGCTCCAGGATGAACTGACCGATATACATACTTTATTCGAACTTGCCGGAGAAGCTTTTCTCCTTGAAGACTATGCCCAGGCCATCCGTTTCTATACGGTCGCATCAGAGAAAGGCTATACCCCTGCCATGAATAATCTTGCACACATTTACTATATGGTTAAGGGATATGAAGATGATCAAAAAGCCTTCTTTTGGTATCAAAAAGGCGCTTTAGCAGACAATGAAAATGCGATGAACGGGCTGGGTATGTGCTACAAATCGGGCATTGGCTGCCCGGTGGATATTGATAAAGCACTATACTGGCTGAATAAAGCTGCTGATGCGCAACTGGCTCTGGCCAATAACAACCTGGGAGACATTTATGCAGAAGATGGACTTATCCCTTTTAATCTAGGCAAAGCGCTGGAACACTTTCAAGCGGCAGCAAAGCAAGGAGAACCCAAATACAACTGGCTGGGTTATCTGCACGATTCCAAAGGCGACTACGAAAAAGCGGTTGAATATTATCAATTGGGTGCTGACCAAGGAAATGAGGTTTCAGCCTATAATCTTGGTATTTTATATTGCTATGGGCTGGGGACCGAAAAAAACATAGCATCGGCAATAGCATACTTAGAACTTTCGCTAGACCTTGGGTATCATCATGCACACCTAGAGCTCGCTAAAATTTACAGGAATGAAGTGGGATTTAAAGACGAAAAGAAAGCAGAAGCACATATTAAAGCAGCTCGTGCAGCAGATTTAGAAATACCTGAAGAGCTGTTGACAAACAAGAATCGCTAGTTTATACATTGAAATGGCTAGCTTTACCGTTATATAAAATTTACAAGATCATTAAACGTTTAGAAATGGAAGAAAAACCTTCTTTTTGGCAGCGAATTGGTATACAAGATTGGTTTTTAAGTAACAACAATGCCGATCCGGTAGCTAAAGCACAGCCACTTACGCCCGATACCGTTTATGCCTATATCATAGAAAAATTCAAAGAATCTATTGGGGAGCTGTCCTTTGCGGAACGCGTAGTTTTTTACCATGAATATATTATTTGCTTAAACACGGATGATTACCGGGCGTTTATGGACAACAAGAACGGACTCTTCGGCTTAATTGCCCAGGAATCTGTAAAGAAATTTTATGAAATATTGAACGACTATGCCGCAACTGGCAAAAGAGTGGAGCCATCTAGTAATAAATGGGTGTTTCGATTTGTTTCGCATCCGGATTACAAATCTGGTGATAAAGGTTTTATAGGTAAATTAATGCCTGATAGTGGTCAGAAGCAAGAAAATCTGAGGGTTACTTTTATCCCTAGACAAACCGGACTGGCTCAAACATTCGACATCAGTAACGACATCTTAAAGGATTTTATATTTTACAGCGAAGGTTATTATGAGATC
Organism: Pedobacter gandavensis; assembly: GCF_014172405.1. GTDB lineage: Bacteria > Bacteroidota > Bacteroidia > Sphingobacteriales > Sphingobacteriaceae > Pedobacter > Pedobacter gandavensis. The sequence goes on from NZ_WNXC01000001.1 coordinate 1,714,746, forward strand.
CCATACCTGGCCAATTTAAAATTTGCCCCGAAAGCGGAAGTGGTAGCCGAAGATGTATTATTGGCAAGATTTGAAACTACCCTACCTGATAAGGCTTACTCCGGACAAAAGCTGGAATACCTGATGAAGTCTAATGACATCATTGTTTCCGGAAATGAGGAAAGTAGAACAGATTCGAATGTTTTCAAAATTCCATCGGAATGGGTAAACTCGCCACATTTACAAATCAGATACCGTAAGACTGAAGAAAAATTCTCCCTAGCTTCCTTCGGAGAAAAAACTATCCTCAATGAAAACCTGGTCGAGCGCAGTAATCCGGATGATCCGAAATGGGTAGAACTGCCTGTAAATTCAAGAATCATCCTGAATGGAATTATTGGCATCAATATATTTAAAGCCTAATTTATGTCGCAAATCCTTTCCTTAGCGTTATTGCTTATATGTTTAATATTACTCATTGCACATTTCGTGTCCATTAAAAAGTCGACCAACAAGAATGATGGATAGCAACTATTTTGGAATAACAGATACTGGAAAAGTACGGGGCAATAATGAAGATACCTTTATTGCCGAAAAAATAGCCGGGGGAGATTTTGTGCTTGCCTGCGTCATAGATGGCGTTGGAGGTTATACTGGCGGCGAAGTTGCGGCCGCTATTGCCAGAGACACGATTTTAAGACTCCTGGATAATCCTTCGGGAGCGCTCGGTCAGTTAATGCAACATGCGATTGCCGAAGCAAACGATCAGATTCTGGCTGCCAAACAGCAGCAAAAGGAGCATGAAGACATGGCTTGTGTGCTTACCATCGCCATTGCAGATCTGAAAAACAACCAGTTCTACTATGCGCATGTGGGCGATACAAGACTTTATTTGTTGCGCGACAATTCCTTAATAAAAATATCTAAGGACCAATCTTTTGTTGGTTTCCTGGAAGACTCGGGGCGCTTAACCGAGGAACAGGCCATGCAGCATCCTAAACGTAACGAGATCAACAAGGCCTTAGGGTTTGCAGGAAATAACATCAGGGAACAGGAAGATTATATTGAAACTGGGCACTCTCCTTTCCTACCGGGTGATCTGATCCTGCTTTGCAGCGATGGCTTGTCGGACATGGTGAATAAAGAAGGCATCACCAATATACTGTCCACAGAACTGACATTAGCCGAAAAGGGTTCAGCCTTAATTGAGGCAGCCAACGCCAATGGCGGTCGCGATAACATCACGGTAGTTCTGGTTAAAAATGATAAAGCGGCATTTGTTCATGAGGCTACAAAACCAATCTCTCCGGCTAAGAAAGAGAAAACTGTTGTTCTAGCGGCCGAGCCTCTTATTATAGACCAGGCCAACCAGGAGGATCAAGTCGTTTCGATTAATCGTCCAAAGAAAAAGCAAGGCAGTACCATAAATACCATCATGCTGCTTATGGCCGCTATTGTGTTTGTTGCAATTGCTTTCTTTATGTGGAAAACGTCCAATACACCAAGGCCCGTTCATCCAGTTCCTGACTCCGTAATTGTTCAACCTACTCAAGCTTTTAAACTACAGGATACCTTGAACAAACTGAAAGGAAACATCCTGATATTGGATACTGCAGTTTTTAAATCACCGATACTGATTACGGAACCCATTCGGATTAACAGAGACAGTTTATATTTAAAGGCAGAAAGTAACCTGGTGATTAAAAGTGATACCGGATACAAGGGTCAGGCATTCCTGATCATGCCTGTGAATAAAAGCACCTTATTAGAGAACTTTACTTTTGAGAATTTTGATGATGTCAGCGCTTTACAGAAAAAGGGAGTGCTACTGAAAAACGTACAATTCATCAGAACTGATGTGCCGGTTGCCAAGAAAAACCCACCTGCTACAAACAAAAAATAATTAAGTTAATTAAACCATCTCAACAAATTAATCCTCCTATGGCCAAACAAACAGCAAACCTCCAAAACAGAAAGGTTGAGCGTATCTTTTTATTGCTCAGCACACTTGTATTGGGTGCTTTATTTGTGACGCTTTATTTTATCCAGCAGCAAACATTTAAGGAGGTACATCCGCGTTTGACGGAGGGTACCATGGTTAACTTAAATGATGCGGAGCCTGGTAAACGAATCAAAAAACTCCTGATTAAAGGCTATTACTTTGAGGACAAGCAGGACATCAACCTGATTGAAGAAGTGGTGACCAATCAGGTTTTACTACATAAAGAGGCCATTGACAATATCGGCGAGCTGAACAAGCGCAAATTCTTTGTTCCGGCAGATATTGCTTTTTCAAATGGTGGGAAGAACTTTAAAGAACGGGTACTTGCTTCGCGCTTATTATTGGGTTTTACCGGAGCCGATTCCTTAAAATATACTCAGGAACAGCGGCACCCTCAACAATTACCAGCGGTAAAAGACTTCGCAAAAGGTAGCTATGGGCTAAGTGGAAAAATCACGGACACTGCGAATCGAGCCGTTGCTGGAGTTTTGGTACGCTTACAAATGATCCTTCCTCAGGACACTGCTTATACCGAGGACGAGGTGGTCAATGATTTCATTGCCTATTTAAGAACAGATGCCAAAGGCGAATACCATTTCCAACATCTCCCTGACAATAAAGCTTACAGTGTGCTTCCGCTAAAACCAGGCGCTCAGTTTGGAAAATCGCAGGGGCTGCAAGAGCTGGACAAGGAGGTTACGCTTAATTTCAGACAATCACCACATAGCATCAGGCTTTTTTCGACACGGGATTTCAAAATCCTTAAAAAGGAAAAGTCGCTGATTGTCCGTACACCAGAAAATTACAACCAATGGTATTGGATTATTGTTGCTTGTTTCTTTAGCGGCTTCTTCGTACTTCATTTACTCCTACAGGCCAAATATCCGAAGGCCGATCAATTGATACTACCCATTATCATGCTGATGACGGGGCTATCTTTTCTTACCTTATTGAGTTTGCAAGATCCCCTACGTGATCGTTTCCTGGCTCGGGATAGTCTTATTTTTTATGGCTTGGGCATTTTAAGTATGGGCATCATGCTCTCCTTAAACATGCGCAAATTCAATGTAGACTCCCGCATATACCGCATGTTGCTGGTTAAAAATGCATTCAGCAAGGCCAAGGGCTGGCAATGGGCAATTTTGGCCTTGTGTTTATTGGCCTTTACCATCGTTTTTGGTACCGGCCCGGAAGGTAGTGGTGTCAAGGTCAACTTATTTGGTGTACAGCCCAGTGAAATTGTAAAATACGCCATCATCCTGTTTCTTGCAGGTTTCTTTGCGACCAATGAACGATTCATTACGGAATACAGCAGTTGGAAAAAACGTTATTTCTTCTTTTCTTTTGCTTTAATTGCCATTCTTGGTGCCATACTATTGTACTTGCTGCTGGGTGATCTTGGCCCGGCCATGGTGGTTTGTTTCACCTTTATCATCCTCTTCTCTTTTTCACGTGGAGATTTTATGATGATGCTTACTGCCATCATGATCTATGTGTTTAGTGCATGGTTACTCAATGTATGGATTGCGACATTAGTCACGGCGGCACTCGTTTCATTGATTATGGTGATCAACAAAAAAACCAGTGAATCTGCCATCATGATTGTGGTGGTGATGGCTGCCTTTTTACTGATCGATCAGGTTCCTTACCTGGACAAACTTATTCCTGGGCCTGTAAACAGGCTTAGTGAACGTAAATCGATCTGGCAGGATCCATGGAACAACGAAGTATATGGTGGTGATCAGGTTGCCAATGGAATCTGGGCGATTTCCAGCGGTGGCATTAATGGTCAGGGAATTGGTCAGGGCTTTGCCAAAACCATTCCTGAAGCGCATACCGACATGATTTTACCAGCTATTGGTGAAGAATTTGGCTTGGCCGGGATTATAGGCATATTTATTTTATTTCTGGTCTTTTTACACCGGGCTATCCTTATTGGGCGGCAAACGGGAATGCCCTTCCTGTTTTACTTGTCTGCCGGAGTGGGCATCAGCTTATTCATACAATTTTTACTCATCGCAGGAGGCTCTACAGGTGCCTTGCCCTTATCGGGAGTTGCATTGCCATTTATCAGTTACGGCGGTTCTTCACTGGTTGCCAATATGCTGGCAGCAGGTTTCCTACTGGCCGTCTCCCTGGTTAAAGGCACCGATGTACAAATGAATTACATCACCAAACAACAAGATAAAAACCTGGTTCCGGCATTACTTGCAGCGAGCGTTGCCATAGTTTCACTGGGGGTTACGGTAAGTAGTTACATCATTCACAATAAAAAATGGGTGGTTCAACCGGCATTGGTTGCGGATAAAAGTGGTTCACGTATGTTCAGTTATAACCCGAGAATTGCCATTTTAATGAACAAGCTGGCTGCTGGCGACCTCTACGACCGAAATGGCCGGATTCTGGCTACTAGTAACCCTGAACACATTAAAAAGCAAGAACAGGAACTTAACAACTCGGGGATCAGTTACAATCTGGATTCAGCGGCGCACAAGCGTATGGACAGATACTATCCTTTTGAAGACCAGTTGTTTTTCTGGGTTGGTGATAACAATACGAATGTTTTTAACGGCAGCACCAATGGTTATTTTGCCGAGTATGAGCATGCTGCAGAACTCAGGGGCTTTCATACGCCAACGGTTTCCTTCAATACCCATGCGCATAAATATCGGGAGAACAGATTCCTGCCAAGGGGCGTAAAGGAAATGACAGTCAGCAAAAGAGATTATGCTGCATTAGCGCCACTTTTATTATCTGGTATTAACAGCAACGAAGTTGAGGCCTTTAAAAAACGGAATCGCAATGTGAAGCTGACTTTAGATGCGGCTTTACAAACGACCATTCAAAATACCATGGCTCAGGATACGGCGATCAGAAACAGTCGGGTTTCGGTAGTGATTATGGAAGATGCGACTGGTGACGTATTGACATCAGCCGTTTACCCCCTCCCTCCGGTTAAAAACTGGGATTTGCTAAACATGAGCAGCACAGAACAGAATAAACTGGTTGGATGGTATACGACCTCAGATTTGGGTTTTACCACCGCCACCCCTCCTGGATCGACAGCCAAAGTATTAACTGCTATGGCTGCTTTTAACAAGCTGGGGCTTGATGCGGCGAAGAAAACATATACTGTAACTACAGCGGAGCGTATTCGAACCAAAGGCATTGAGCCTGATGAAACGGGGCGGATTGACATGGAGTCTGCAGTCGTAAAATCGAACAACGTGTACTTCATAAAAATTGCGAATGAAGAACACCTGCAAGATGAAATGGCCAACTTATATTTAAAAACCGGTATGTTTTTACATGGCGTTGGTGGGTATTACTATGGCAGAGACAGCGCGAATACCAAACAAGAAAGTAAATGGCGAAGTCTTTGGGAGAAGACAGAGTTTAATACCAAACCGAAGTATGATCCAGCGCGGATTCGTCGGACCAGGGCAAAAGGCATTTCAGGAATGGCCTGGGGACAAGGTGAGCTGATTGCTACGCCTGCTTCGATAGCCCGATTGGTTTCCGGGGTGGCGAATCATGGCAAGCTCGTTGCGAACCGCTATGTATTAAAAATTAGTGACTCGGCGACTTCAGTGAACCCTGCCGTTAAGATTGCCAACAACCCTGAATATGCGGATATCATAGGCGGTTACATGCTCAAGCAAAGTGCAAATAAAACCAACTTGCTAGGCCTGAAGGTAGCCGGAAAAACAGGCACACCGGAAAGGGTCTGGAAAGGTGGAAAAATTAACGACGGCTGGTATACTTTTTATGCGCCTAAGGCCAATGGAAAAGGACATATTGTAGTCTGTATCAGAATTGAGTCTACACGTGGCTCAAGTCGGGCGGTAAGGCTTGCCGGTCAGCATGTGATCCCTGCCCTGCTCAAACTAGGCTACCTGAGTAAAGAACAAAAGAACGAAGACATTTAAAAAAGAGATTGTATGTTTAATCTATTTAATAAGCGTAAACCAGAGCCATTGCAGGATGTAAAAGCCATCAGAGAGGCATTGCTGACTGCTATAAAGCAGGAGCTTCAAAAACTTGAAGGCGGTGAAGGCAAGCACATTAAAGGCCTCGCTCTACTCCTGGCCTGTTTGCCAGCTGAAAATTTCCTATATGAATCTGCTGTTTTTGCGGATGATGAAATACGATTTAAGAATGAAATCCAGCGCATCGTTGATGATTTTGCGATAGATTTACCGGCGGACTGGACATTGCAGGTTAATTTCGTTACGGAATTGCCGGCAGATGCCATAAAGTTAGCCAACATCAATGCCGCACTTTACATCAGAACGCCGGAGCATGTGGTGGTGACTAAATCTAAAACAGCTTATATCCGTACCTTGAATGGTGAGTCGGAAAAAACGGAATATAAGATCAGTGCTACAGATGGGAAGATCAATATCGGCAGAGCCCCAAAAGTTCAGGTGAGTGATGGCTTTTTTAGGATCAACCACATTGCATTTCTTGATGCCAGCACAAATGAGGCTAATAAATTCATCAGCAGACAGCATGCGCATATAGAATGGGATAACAATACCGGATCTTTTCTTTTATTTGCCGATGAAGGTGGGATTCCTCCACGAAATAAGGTAAGAATGCGGTCGGTAGGCGACCATACCCCCGTAAAACTAAACGTCGCTGAACTTGGACATACCTTACAAGAAGGCGATCAGATTATTTTAGGTGAGCTTGCAGTTTTGGAATTTAGTTATATTGAACACAGTAATTATTAATATTGTACAATGAGTAAAGTTTTTACGATAACAGAGGGATTAGAAAATCTGGGTGCTTTAAGTACAGGTGGCCAGGGTTCTGTATATAAAGGTAAACGGGTAGGAACCATCATCACCGCAGTGAAGATTATGCCTACGCCGATACATACAGAAAGTGAGGATGATAAGAACTTCATCAGGTTTAAAAACGAGGTAGAAAAGCTCAAGAAGGTTAATGAAGTACCAAATCCCAATGTGGTAAAAATATTGGGATCCGGACTTACTGAAAGTGGCTCCTTTCCTTTTATCGAGATGGAATACATTGAAGGACCTGATCTTGAGAAACTTTTAATGCCTCCTCACCCACCAATATTCACGATTAATGAGTTGATTAAACTGGCGGAGCAGTTGGCCAATGCATTGGCTCATTGCCACCGTGTAGGTATTAAACATGGTGATGTAAAAAGTAACAACGTAAAATTCAATACGGAAACCGGCAACTATGTATTGCTGGATTTTGGCTTGGCGATCATGTCTGACGAGCAACGCAGAACTAGTCTGCGGCATGCCGGTGCGGTAGAGTTTATGGCTCCGGAACAGCACGATGGCGAGATGTTTTTTCAGACGGATATATACAGCTATGGCATTATCCTTTATGAACTGCTTGCAGGAACGGTTCCTTTCCCTTTGATCAATAAGAACGAAAGCTCGCGCAATCAGGTCATGATTTCTCATATGGAAGCTGAGGTGCCAGACCCGGTGACTTTACGTAACAACCGATTACCGGAAAGCTGGGATGCGGAGAAGCGAAAAAAGGAGGCCAATGTGCCTATATGGCTGTTGCAGGTCATTAAAAAATGTTTAGAAAAGCGCCCTGAAAATCGATATGTGAATGGTGCTGCTTTGCAGGATGCCATTATGCATAGGGGTGCTGATACGATAATACCTGTTGCTCAATTACCAGCAAAGCCCGCTCCTCTACCTCCGAAAGAAATCGTTCCCGCAACACCAGCAGGCGATCAGGTAATGGTATCGAAGCCTGTTTTTGCGACCATGATTTTATCACTTCTGATCTTAGGTATGCTTGCTGTTTACGGCCTTTTCATGAAAGGTGATGGTCCAGCTGTCCATACCGTACCCATAGATTCTTCAAAAATTACGGCAGTGGACACCACGAGCACTGAAACACATGATGAGCCCGATACGACGGCAGTTACCGTACAGCCGGTTGCCATTGACACCGCAGCTCAGAAAGTTGAAATTGATAGTTTGAAGAAAGAATATGAGGCGCAGATGGCTGCCGCAGCAAAGCGTGCAGAAGCAGAAGCCAAGGCAAAAGACAATGCAGTTGTGATTGTGAGCGAGGGTAAAAAATACCAGTTGCCTAAAGGAACTATTTATTTTTATGAAGCAGCAAGTCCTACTTCTCAAAAAAATGGGGTGCTGGGTTTATGGAACAATGCCAAGTTTAACGTCATTGAGGAAGATAAAGGTTTTATTTATGTCACGCATACGGCCAAAGACGGACAAGTGACCAAGGGTTGGTTAAACAAAAACGACCTTAAAGAATTAAAGGAATAAGCTGAGCTTATTCCTTTTTTTATAATCAATTTAGCGATACCTGTTTACAATTGATTTTACTCCTCTTAAACCCCATGATTAGCAAGTATCAGGGGGTTCCATTCCGCTCTGAAAATGAATAATTCCATAAAAATCTATTCTTTTTTTCTTTTCTGTGAGTAAACGATGGCACGCAAGCCTTACCTTTGCGGAAAAATTATCATAATGAACAATATCACTCCATATCCAGTGCTGGAATGCGTTGTAAGCATCATCGAGGATGTCATCAGCGGCATTAAAGTTGACTACACTTCTGAAAGCAAAGCAACCCTGATAGATGGCAATGCAGGCATACTTTTAGAGCAACAATCTGACAGCAACGGAAATCTGACAATCAACATTAAAGACCCGAAAGATATTATACTCAGTGAAGACTTATTGCCAGATCTGCAGGAGCTACATAAAAGTGCTAAAGGAGCATTAAAAACTGAATTAGAAAAAACGACCATTATCATCAATGGACTAGATGTAGAAACGCAGCTGGTATACCAATCTGCAAAAGATGCCTTTGACCAGATTAGCAACAGCTATGAGTTTGTAAAAACGCTTGAAAAAGAAGTTAGTAAAATTAAGAGCACCTTGAAGTTTGGAAGTAATGTATTTGACCTTACGGTATCAAATGAGCAAGGTCAAATCTTGATTAGCCCTGAGTTTGCTTCATCCTTTAATGCAGCCATCCAAAAAACAGTTGAAGATGACGCGCTTAAAGTACAAAACGTGTTAAACATCATGTTTAAAGAAAACAAATAGTAAAACATTAGCGCTTTTCCATAAAGATCAGCACCACATAAAAGAGCCCTTATTGCTAATCTAGCATAAGGGCTTTTCTGCTTTCTTAGTTTTAGCAATTTAAGCAGTATTGATTGTGGCAATACTCAAGCTATTTTTCCCCATTAGAGAATAATCATTTGAATTTTAAATTATAGTGTTTTTTTGTTTCTTTGCACTATGTTAAAATATATTTTTGTCGCATTATTGATCGTTAATGCTTCTTATATTCAAGCACAGGAGGCTCCTGCGGCTTATGCTGCTGCTGATGAATTTAATCTTTGGAATAAAAAGCTAAATGACACTGCCTACGTTTTTGCAGATATCGCCTATCTACGAGACAACCCGAGTTTAAAAGGGAGTGTTCTAGACTCCTTGACTGCCGGAAGCAAGGTGGTCATCAAAAGTGAGGCTTACAACAATACCTTGATCAAGGATTTTTATGCGCCTTGGTATAAGGTAGAATATACCGTTGGGAAGCAGAAACGTGCTGGATTTATCTGGTTGGGCTTGCTTGCATTGGGTACAAATAAAGACAAAGAAAACCAACTCTGGATGTATGGTTTCAACAAATATCCGAACCGATCTAATGATGAAGCTCATCTTGCGCTTTGTGAAGTTAAGATTTTGAATCCGTCGCAACATGTAGTTGGCCGAACCTCATTTTTAACAGAAAAAGGCGGTCAAACTTTTACAGAAGCAAAAGTCATGAATAATATGGGCTTAATGGGTTTACAAGCAATTTACCGTATCGGATTTTTAGGGGAAGCTTGTGGCGTAGCAACGAACCATTATTATGTGGGCTGGACAGGTACGGAGTTTTTACGCTTACCTGAAAAGAGTAATGTTGGCGATGCTGGTGTTTTTTACCATGAGGAAAAGTTGATATTCCCCTCAGAGCATAAACTTGATTCCGCGCTGATTATAAAGGACATCACTGACGGAGAGGTCATAGATCCTAACCAGAAAGAATTAACTTTCAAGGAAACCAAGAAGCGAGAGAAATACATTTGGAATGGTAAAATTGCCAGTCAACTGATCGAGATGAAATAATTGTAAAATCCACAATCCAATTGAACAAGCATATGAGAAAAAACGAGGAAGCCTTCAATCAATTGAGTAAGTTCATTGGGAGCTGGGATACAGAAGGAACTATCCCTTCTTCCAGTCAGGCTCCAGAAATAAAAATCATAGGAACCGATACTTATGAATGGATCGTGGACGGTTTTTTTGTACTTCATCAGGCAGATGTGACCATAGGAAAGGATACCAGTAAAACGCATGAAATTATTGGTTATGACAGTTTAAACCAGCACTACACGATGCAACATTATGACAATCAGGGAAACTCTGGACTGATGACTGCAACTGTTCATCATAATTCCTGGACTTTTACAGGAGATAGTTTAAGATTTAAAGGCGGATTCAATGAAATTGGAGATGTGTTTTCTGGTGTATGGGAACAACTTAGGGATGATAAAACCTGGTTCATTTAATGGATATCAAACTATCTAAAAAATCTTAGTTTTAAGAGATGATCAATCATTTGGAACTGAAATATTCTAAGAAATTTTAATTGCCACACAATATTTAAGCGCAATAAGCGTCTTATATGGGAGAGCGTTAATTTAGAATAAGGGAAATGGTCATCTGATCATTTCCCTTTTCTTTTGCTAAAAGTTCCCGCGCGATTTGCCACGTTTTTAACGCAGGTGCCAATGCTCAGCTAGCATTCATTCTTGCCTTACGATATGCCGAAGGGCTGGCTCCCTTATACTTTTTAAACATCCTGTTCAGATGGCTTTCATCCGTAAAATTAAACTCCCTGGCAATTTCACCAATGCGAAGTTTGCTATGTAATAACCTATTTTCAATAAGTTTCAGTTTATACTGCATGAGGTAGTCCTGCAAGGTTTCGTTGGCATGCTTCTTAAAGTAACGCCCCATATAGGATTCCGAAATCCCGAATGTTGCACCCAAATGCTCGGTGGTCAATTTTTCAGGATTATAAATATGACGCTGGATATATTCGAGAATGTCCAGTGCTTTTTCCTCCGATTGCTCATTGATCTGTTCCGGTAAGGATTTAGCGATATTCCTGGCTACTACAATAATCAACGTATTCACCAGCTGGCGGATCAGCTCTTTATTGTAAAGATCCCGATTCACGTATTCCCGGATAATGGCATTAATCATGGGCTCTACCAAGGTTTTATCTACTTGATTTTTTAATATACAACCAGGCTGGTGATTGGCATGCTGCAGAATAAACTCCAGCTTTTGAACATTTTCCTGAAGTATTGCAGAGTTTTTAATGTAGATATTGTTAAAACGAATGAATAAAAACTGAGTAGTCTCCTCAATATCAAAAGAATGACAATCGTCAGGAGTGATCAGGAACAGGTGTCCCTTGCGATAATTAAATCTATTCTTATTGATGCATTGTTCTCCTGTTCCGGAAACAATGTAAACCAGTTCAAAAAAACTGTGCTCATGTGCTTTTTTAGGGCATTCATTCAATTCCTTAAAAACGATCTCAAATGGCTCGTAAAGACTTTCCTTATGCATGGCACGAATTTACTGATTTAACGAATAGATGTACAGAGATTTTAATCACAATAGCGCTAATTTTATTAAAAAATAAGACCTCATGAAAGCAATCATATTAAAGGAATTTGGCTCGGCAGATGAGTTACAGATCCAGGAAATACAGCCCCCTGTTATCAAAGAAGCTGAAGTATTGGTTCGGGTAAAAGCAATCAGTATTAATCCGGTAGATATAAAAACCCGTGAAGGAAAAGGGGTATATGGAAAGATAAAGGACGAGAAGCCAATGATTCTCGGTTGGGACATTTCTGGAATTGTGCAGGAATCAAGATCTGAAAAATTTAAAGTTGGGGATGAAGTATTTGGCATGGTTAATTTTCCTGGCCATGGCAAAGGATATGCAGAATATGTAGCTGCGCCGGCAAGTCAATTGGCTTTAAAGCCCAGTCAGGTGAGTCATACTGATGCCGCAGCAGCTACACTAGCCGCTTTAACGGCCTGGCAGGTATTGGTAGATCATATGAAAATTAAAGCTGGCGATCGCGTCTTGATCCATGCGGCAGCAGGAGGAGTTGGTCATTATGCCGTTCAGATTGCCAAAAATTTGGGTGCTTATGTGATTGGCACTTCCTCCGCAGCAAAGAAAGATTTTATCATGAGTTTGGGTGCAGATGAACATATTGACTATACTGCTGGTCCTTTGGAGCAATTCACCAACAACATTGATTTTGTATTGGACACCATTGGTGGAGATAATATTGACCACTCTTTAAAAGTGATGAAAAAAGGTGGAACGATTATCAGTATTCCTTCGGGACTACGGGAAGAAGTAACCGAAAAAGCGAAAGCCATGGGTATCCATGGATATTTCACGATGGTACAGTCTGATGATCACCACATTCCTCATATTGCCGAATTACTAAAAAACGGAAAGCTAAAATCACATGTTTCTCAAATCTTTAACTTTGATCAAATGGCAGAGGCCCACAAAGCTTTGGAGACTGGCAGAACACAGGGCAAGATTGTCCTGACTGTGAACGTTTAATATACTGGAAATACTAATGCATAAAGCCGATGACTTATCCATGAAGTCACCGGCTTTATATTCCTTTCAAATCAATTAGGAGAAGAACCGGGCACATCATTAAGAATTGCTTATTTAAATTGTACCTTGCCATTTTTTTAAATAGAAATGGAAAATCAGATCCACAAGAGTTTCAAAATAGCATCCTACCTAATTTTCGCAGCCATCCTCATTGACTTAATTGTTGGTGTCATTCACAGTCGAGAAAACGCAAATTTTGACATTAGTATTGGCATAGAAACCTCATTGATGTTCATGACATTAGGATATTTTGCATTCATTGGAAAGCATTGGGTAAAATGGGTGGTTTTATTTGTGACTGTTTTGAGTACTATTCCGCTATTGGTTATGCCGGATCAGTCCATGACCGTGCCTTTCGCTTTACAACTGTTTTCGGGTTTCCTAAAAATCACCTCTATTTTACTCCTGTTTTTAGTACCCAAACAAAAGCCTTAATTCGGATTTAATTTACAGCCCAAATTTTATCTGATACCTCCTACCCTTATTTCTTACCTGCTTATGCTACAGGGAAAATAAAACAATTGGCTCTAATCCTTGGCAAAGAAGACTTTTATCAGAACAGAAGTAGCTCTTCCGCGCAACCAAGTTCAAACCAATGTTTGATTTTATTGTTATAATCAAAATTTAGGTATGAAAGATTCCAAAATTAAAGTGTGTTTTTTTGACATTGGCGGTGTCCTGTTGAATAACGGCTGGGGACACCAGTCCAGGCAGCTAGCTTCTGAGCGATTTAACCTCAATCATGAGGAGATGGAGGTGCTCCACAATTTCATTTTCAATGTATATGAGATTGGGAAAATCACTTTAGATGATTACCTGGAAACTGTGGTGTTTAATCATCCAAGATCATTCAGTAAACAAGATTTCAAGGATTTCATGTTTGCACAGTCGCAGGCCCTCCCTGATTTTTTGCCCTGGTTAAAAGAATGGAAAAAGACCTGTGGGTTTAGGCTCATCTCGATCAACAATGAAGGTAGGGAAATCAACAATTACCGCATTCAGAAATTTGGCTTACATGACTGTTTTGATGCGTTTATTTCTTCTTGCGAAGTGGGTATGCGCAAGCCGGATCCGGGGATTTTTAACCTGGCGATGGGGATTGCACAAGTCTCCCCTGAAGAATGTCTCTACTTTGATGACCGGTTGATGCTGATGCAGGCTGCTCAAAAACTTGGCATCCGCAGCTTTCATCATCAGGGTTTTTCAGCCACGAGGGAGATTCTGGAATCCCATAAACATCCTTTAACACGAGCCCTAAATTCAGATCAAGCGATAGGCTAAAACTACTTCTCTTATGATGAACACTCAAGAACTTAAAAACCTGGCTGAAAGGCTAATGGCTACAGACAAAGGTTTATTGGCCATGGACGAAAGTACAGGCACCTGCAACAGAAGATTTAAGGCCCTAGGCATTCCTCAAACTGAAGAATACCGTCGGAAATACCGCCAAATGATTGTCACGACCCCTCATTTGGAAGAAAGTATTAGCGGTGCTATTCTTTTTGAAGAAACCCTACATCAGCAAACGGATGATGGCCAATCATTTCTGACCATTTTAAAGGAAAAGGACATTATTCCGGGGATAAAAGTCGATCAGGGCACCATACCACTCTCCTTTTTCCCGGAAGAGACGATTACGGAAGGATTAGACGGATTGAATGAACGGATGATTGGTTACTATTTAATGGGCTTGCGCTTTGCAAAATGGCGTGCAGTGATCCACATCGACTCTGCCCTTCCTACAAAGACCTGCATTGCAGCAAATGCTTTTACACTGGCCCGATATGCTGCGATTTGCCAGCAGGCAGGAATAGTACCTATTGTAGAACCGGAAGTCTTAATGGAGGGTGAGCATACCTTACAGACCTGTGCAGCGGTGACCCAAGATGTTTTAAAAGAAGTTTTCAATGCCTTATATGACCAAAAGGTATGTTTGGAGGGCATGATTTTAAAGCCCAACATGATCTTACCTGGCTTAAACTGTCCGGATCAGAGCGACATAGAAACGATTGCGCAACAAACCATCCGCTCGTTTTTCAAAGTTGTACCGGCTGCAGTTGGTGGGGTTGCTTTTTTATCAGGAGGACAATCTCCTGTCTTAGCCACTGAGCGACTGAATATGATGCAGCTTAGATATGGGCCGCAGCTGCCCTGGCCATTGACATTTTCATTTTCAAGAGCAATACAACAGCCTGCATTGGAAATCTGGAAAGGAAATGATAAAAACGTTTCTGCAGCACAGAAAGCACTGGCGCATCGTGCAGCTTGTAACCGTGCAGCACGCAGGGCTGAATACCATCCATCGCTAGAAAAAGTTTCATCTGTTTAAAATTCTCCAACATGAAAAAACTAATCAGTTTTGATCTCGATGGAACGTTAGCGGAAAGTAAGGCTGCTATTGATCCGGAAATGGCTACACTGTTGAGCAATCTACTTCAGGTTGCTCATGTGGCCATTATTTCTGGCGGGGATTGGCCTCAATTTCAAAAACAGGTACTTTCTCATCTCCCTGTTGGCACCAATTTACAACAGTTATCAATTTTACCTACTTGCGGCACCAAATACTACCAATATACTTCCGATTGGAAGCTACTGTATGCTGAAAATTTCACCCCGGAAGAGCAGCAAAAGATTCTGGTGAATTTGCAGGATGCGGTGAAAGCTTCCGGATTCAGTCCAGCCAAGATCTGGGGAGCACAGATTGAAGATCGCGGTAGCCAGATTACCTTCTCGGCATTAGGTCAACAAGCCCCATTAGCCGCAAAGAAAATCTGGGATCCTGATTTTATCAAACGAAAGGTCATTAAAACTCAGCTCGACAAATCCTTACCGGAATTTTCCATTCATATGGGTGGGGCAACTTCGATAGACATTACCAAACCTGGAATTGATAAGGCTTATGGCATCCATAAACTCGAAGAAACACTTAAAATATCCATTGCAGAAATGATATTTATCGGTGATGCACTTTTTGAGGGAGGCAATGATCATCCCGCCAGGAAAACCGGGGTAGTTTGTATCTCTGTAAAAGATCCTCAGGAAACTAAAAAAGTAATTGAAACTATTATTGCCTGTTTAAATAACACTGATCATAATAAGTAATTCTAAAACCAGATCTCAAATGAATCCGATTAAATTGAAACGAATGGGCGTCATCATGTCACCTCAGGCTGGCAATGAGCTGGAAGTTGAAGGGGTACTCAATCCTGCTGCGGTAAGAGGACCTGACGGTGCACTTTACTTATTTCCACGTTTAGTCGGTAAAAACAACTATTCCCGGATCGGGATAGCCAGAGTAATTTTTAATGAGCTTGGAGATCCTGTGGATGTAGAACGTTTAAGTGTTGCATTGGAGCCAGAAGCTGATTATGAAAAGCGTCCGGATGGCGGTGGTGGATGTGAAGATCCCAGGGTTACTTTTATGGAATCCTTAAAAATTTACGTGATGACTTACACTGCGTTTTCAGCTAGTGGGCCGCGGATAGCCATTGCTCATTCCAAAGATCTGATTCACTGGGAGCGTCTTGGCCTCGCTACTTTTGAGCCTTACGAGCACATTCAATTTAACCAAATTGACAATAAGGATGCATGTGTTTTCCCTGAGCCTATTGTCAGTCCTCATGGTCACCCTTCCTTTGCCATGCTTCACCGCCCACTTTTTCCTGGCACCAGTCCGGAAGAAATCTGTAAGCGCCCATACGACCATGAAATAAGGCAACATCACGAATGTATCTGGATTTCTTATTGTCACGTCACAAAAGAAAACCAGGCTTCCGGTCACCTTCCCAAATTTGCTTCAAACCAACCTTTGGCCATTCCTCAAGCATCATGGGAAAGCATAAAAATAGGGGCTGGAACTCCACCTATTCTAACCAAACACGGCTGGCTGATTCTATACCATGGCGTAAAAGACGTAGGTATTACCAACCATGGCAAGCACCAATTGAGTTATTCAGCAGGGATTATGTTATTGGACAAAGATCAGCCTCATACAATTTTATACCGATCGCCTGAACCGGTACTGTCTCCCGACCTTCCGGAGGAGCAGGTTGGAACCATTGCCAACGTGGTGTTCCCAACAGGCATTGACAGGCGTGATGATCTGGGGATGCCCAATCGTTTTGACGTCTATTATGGCATGGCGGACGACCGTATTGGGGTAGCCCGCCTGGATTTACCGGAGGAGATGCCCTAGAATACCACTTTTATTTCACCATGAATAGGTGAAGCTTCTAAAGTCTTACAATAATTGCCCCAAGCAATTTCCGGATAATCCCATTTGTTATTGAGATAAAGGATCACTTGGTTACCCTCCATACGGTCTATGCGACAAGCGACATCTGCCTGGCTAGCTACCACTGAAAGTCTTGGTTTATTATTGCCGGAAAGTGTGTAGAAATAAATATTTTCTTTCATACCTTTCGCTTTATTAGTCAGTGGTTTTTCTGTTCTGGCACCTTTATCTGACCAGTAGTAGTAATTGCGGGTATCTTGATCCCAAGGCTGTACAGGTTTTACGCCATAAGCAACTTGTTTAGTTTCATAAAGCGAAGTCCTTCCCTCATTTCCGGCAAACTCTCCTTCAGGATAATAGTTCCAATAGCCATCACGTGCCCAGTTCAATTGGTCAACGTCATTCGGCATATAATATTTAAGCCCTATTTCTCTCAAATATCCATTTGGTTCACCGGTAGTTCGGTAATTGGTGATCAACTCCCCTGTTGGATTTATAGTCATGTCGAAATAGACAGTCAGTCCCAGGTAAGTTCCCTCGATTGAGATCAGTGCATTCCCATTTTTCAACGTACATTTTACCAGAGTTTTTTTCCAATCCTTATCCTGGATTAAAAACTTGCTGGCACTTTTTCTCACTTCCGCACCGGTCAGGTGGTTCAGATTCACATCAATATTCAGGAATGGTCCTTTTTCGATAAACACTTTTCCGTTTGACTGTGCATTTTCAATCAGACCGGTAATTTTAGAAACAGGGATTTCAAAGTTGTCTCCTTTGATGAGGAACATATTTTCGTTTTCGACCAGTTTTAATGCACCCTGATGTGTTGCGACAGGCATATTTATCGGGCGTTCTCCAAGGAAGTACTCATAAGTATCTACGGCTCTACCTTCCGCATCTACAAAGCTTAACAGTACTGACTTTCCAGTTTTCCAAGCTGCTGCCGGCAATTGAAAGGTACCTTTCTCATGCGGGTTGATATTTGGAAGGCTTATCGTTTTCTTTTTGCCTTCATATACATAAACCAGCTTCAGTTCATTTAAATTGGTATGGTCATATCGGTTATATACTGGAAGTTGAATTTCCTGATTTGGGTTAAAGTTTTTAATCACTTTTCCTTCCTCGAGGATACGGACTGGTGATTGCGCTTTTTTAGTAGACCAGAATTCTGGTTTCGGCCTTCTCCAAACATCTACGATCCCCCACTCGCCATAGCCAACTGCATGTCCCTGATATCCTTCTGGCTTGGCTGTTTTAGCAAACTCATTCCAAAAAGCGGTACCCTTTTTTAATTTTGCCGGAACATTAAACGTTTCATCGACATAGCCCCAAATGGCACCGCCTAACCCGCCTTTTGTTGGAAACAAACGTCCCCACATCATGTCCATGGAAATCCCCCAGAATGCTCTGATATTTGGGTCATCACGTAGGGTTTGATAAGTATAACAGGCTGGATGTGCCCACTCATCAAATAATGCAGGAATGCCATGACCTTCGTACCCTTTGGTGGTCTTTCCATACTGGGTTAAATTACCATTCACATCCTGATAATGCATGCTGAGAATCTCATAAATCTTGTCGTCACCCTTTTGTGATCCTGGGTAACTCCAGATGACAGGTCTGGTTTTATCTGCATTTTTAACATAATCCCAACTCTTCCTAAAGTTACTGCCATAGATAGATTCATTTCCGATAGACCAAATGACTACTGCGGGGTGTGATTTAAAAGTATTGACCATTTCCCGGCACTGACTTAAATATTGCGCGGTATGGTTTGGATCATCTTGAGTTGCTCCCGGAGCATAGTTTTTTTGTCTGTAGGTATCCACAAAACACACTGAAGTTTCTACTTCTACATAAATTCCGTAACGATTACACAGTTCTACGAAGCGTTCAGAAGGAGGATAATGAGAGGTGCGAATAAAATTGATGTGGGCATCTTTAAGCAGCTTAACATCGAGGCTATCATAATAAGCGGTGCTGATCCGACCTAAAGTTGGATGCACATCATGACGGTTTGCACCTCTCAATTTCACTGGTTTTCCGTTGACCATCATCTGGTCTGCTACGATTTTCACTGTTCTAAATCCGACAGCCTTATGAAAAGAATAAGTGTCTTTCCCATCCTTTCTTATCCTAACCTCTAAGCGGTACAGATTTGGATGCTCTGCATCCCATTTCAAAGGATTAGTGATCTTGAACGTATTGGTATTTTGTCCGCTGTTGACTGCAAACTGAACTGCGGTATTGGGTACGGGCTTATTGTTTTTATCGAATAAAGCATAATGAATTGTTGTTCCTTTTGCTGCTTCTGCCTCATAGCTCAATTTTAACAGGGCATCCTTAAAATCATTGTCCAGGTCTGTAGTGATCCCAAAATCATGAATACTATTTTCCGCTGTTGCAAAAAGCGTCACATCTCTTAAAATTCCTCCAATTGGATGATGTGCGTAACCTGAAGCATAAGAGATGTCATCTACCTTATCTTGAACCTCTAAGAACACCTCATTAGGTTTATCAAATGATACATAAGGAGTGATGTCAGTTTCCCACCTGGAGAAACCGCCTTTATGTGTTCTTAATACCTTTCCATTGATACTTAAGGTTGCCTGGCTGTATACACCATCGAACCTTAAAACGACTTTTTTCCCTTTAAAATCATTTGGCAGGGTAAATTTTCTTTTATAAAAGAAAGACTTATCGTGAGCAATTCCATAGCCTTGCATCACTGCTTCCCCGGGTACCTGAATCAGGTCCCATGGAGAGTTGGCATCAAATTGAAACTGCCATTCCCCATTCAGAGATTGTACTGGCTGTTTAACGCCCTTGGTTTGTTTTGGTAATTCATAGGCCAGATCCTGGCCAGAAACGCTGAGTACGGAAAATACAGCTGTGCAAAAAAACAAGAGTATTTTAGACAGCTGCATTTTAAGAAAATTGGTGATCATAACCTGATTATAAACTATAGTTTTTCAAGCGGCAACATGACGCTCCTATGCCAAAGGTATCCCTGGTAATCTGAAAAAACTAAAACTAAACAGGCCAATACTTAAACTTTTTATTCCTAAAAAGCCCATTTATGGATATTTTATGATCAGTATTGTTTTAATATATTTTATTTGTTGTGATTTTTTATCAGCAATTCCTGAGCTTAGCTCAACTTAACCTTACTCATCTTTGTTAAAATCAGATTGGCTTGTTTTGAATTGTTATTCATTGGCAATCCGGCAACCAGAAAATTGTGCTGGAAATCATTTTTAGTTCCCTGGGTCACATCCCATGAAAAACTAGTTTTTCCAACAATTACGCCATCATAGCCTACCTGACTAATTGCTACTTCTTCTCGGTTTGAATTCCTCCTGATCATCACACCTTTACTCACCTTTTGCCCATTTTTACCAACGATCAGATCAACGTATGCTGATTTCTCTGCCAGATTGTTATTATTATAGGTCTTATCTTCGGGATCCAAATTAGAAAGACAGATGACCAGGTCACATCCTTCCTTAACTTTCAAGAACTCTGCTGTTTTATTTAAGGATTGGTAAGGATTTTTAAAACCAATACCAGCAATTTCTTTTCCAAGGCCGGTGATTCCTACTTTTAAGTTACCGGAACGAATGATCACATGAGATTTTACTGCGGAAGAGAGTTGGGCATTATTGAAATCATAATTGCAGTTAACCAATGGAAAATCCATATATGGCAGCAATGCGGCTAAAGCTTCCTCTCCATTCCTTAATTCGGCAGCACCGATATTTGCAGCATGGTAACCGGTTCTATTCATCATGGATACCACTTCTTTTCCATCAGTCTGACCTAAAAAGCTACCTGCATCTACCATTAAACCGGCAGTTTCTTGTCTTTTTATCAGTTGACTCAGTTCTCGTAATCCACCTAAGTTTTGACGATTAGACTCTATACAACCATTTAGATTTCCAGAGTGAAAAACCGTGACAGTTTGTGCGTTAGCAAAGGTATTCAGTGTTTTGTTTACTCCGGCGATTGCCGATAATGGCTTAGCAATGAATGCTGTACCTGCAAAAATTGAGGCCTTTCTTAGAAAGGATCTGCGTTTTAATTCCATGGAGCGATAATTTAAATGCGAAAATTACACAATAATTTTTTAAAATAATAAAAAATTAGTAGAGATAATGAACAAGTAGTGTTGCTTACAAAAGAGCCCGCAACAAAAATATGATGCGGGCTCTATAAACTGGAAAAATGTTACTTCCTTTTTACGCCTATTATTTTCACTAAATAACCTAAATTCTTTATACGGCGCATTGTTCCTACCTCAGGCTGATTATTATATCTTTGCCCCCTTAAATTATGTGTGCAAGATATACCCTAACAGCAGAAGAGAAAGAGATTCTAAAGAATAATCCATATCAACTTATTGGTGCTTATGAACCTGATGCCAATATTGCCATCACGGATGGTGGCCTGGTCATTACTTCCGATGAGCCCGATATCATTCAACAGATGTCATTTGGAATTGTCCCCCATACCGCCAGTACCAATGTACTGACTTATGACACCTGGAATATCCGTTCAGAGGAGGTCATGGAAAAGAAAACTTATGCTCCTTTAATGAAACACAGGAAAACCTGCTTAATTATTGCAGATAGCTTCTATGAGTGGCAAAAGATTACTGATACCGATAAAAGACCTTATCGTTTTACCAATGAACGGAAAACTTTTTGTTTTGCAGGCTTATGGAGTCAATGGCTAGACCCTGAAACAGGCGAGAAACACAGAACTTTTGGGATCATGACCACTGTGGCGAATAAAACTGTGGGAGAAATCCATGATAAACAGCGGATGCCTGTCATCTTACACAGAAATGAGGAACTCAGGTGGCTAAATAAGAAGCTGAGCATAGAAGAATTGCTGGAAATGTGTAAACCTTACCCCGATCACATGATGACCAGGACTCAGGTGAGCAAAAAAGTGAATAAAGTTTCCACAAAAAAGACACCGAATAAGGGTATAGAACTGATTAAACCCTACAATGAGCTGACAACACCCACTCTTTTTGATTAAAATTGACAAGAGATGAAAAATAAAACTACTCAGTTTTAGTTCGTTATAAAGATTTCATTAAATAATGGTAATCATAATTTGCAGAACCGGGTTGAGTTCGTACTTTTGTGCCGGAGAGTTGGCAGAGTGGTCGATTGCGGCAGTCTTGAAAACTGTTGACTTGTCAAAGGGTCCGCGGGTTCGAATCCCCCACTCTCCGCTAAATGGTCATCAAAACCATACAAAAAGCCTTTGAATCATAGATTCGAAGGCTTTTTTGTTTTAAACAATTACCAAAATCATCACCATTTCTGATATAATCGGTGAGTCATTCGGTGAGTAGTTGAAGGTATTTCGTAGGGACTCACCGAATAGGCCATACTTCACTCAAAATTAACAAGTTACAAAAACACATAACTTAGAGAAATCGTTTCTTCAATACTTAAAGAAATTAGAGGAATAGCAAATGGTTCACTAATTTCGGCGATCATGGTTAACACCCTGTAATGAAAAATCGTTAGATTTGTTTTAATATGAGTCATGAAAACCAGCTAACAAATATTAACAAAGTTCTTTTCGAAGCCATTAAATCAATAGTTAATGATTCACGTAAACGTGTTTACCAAAACATTAATCGTGACCTCATAACAACCTACTGGAAGATTGGTGAAGAGATTGGAAATGCAGAGCATCAAAATAAGATTGATAGCCAAACCTCAAGGCAAATTATTCTTAATCTTTCAAAGATCCTTACTAAGGAGATTGGAAGAGGCTTTTCCAGATCCAACCTTTTCAATATGAGAAAATTTCATACAGAATATCCTAATGTCCAGACGCTGTCTGGACAACTCAGCTGGTCGCATATTTGTGAATTATTAATCATAGAGAACAAAGAGAAAAGAAGTTTTTATGAAAAAGAAACCGTCAATTCTGCCTGGTCCATCCGGGAAATGAAAAGACAGATTGATAGTTCATTATATGAAAGGCTATTACTTTCATCAGGAAAAGTAAACAAAGAAAAAGTATTGGAATTAGCGCAAAAGGGGCAGGAAATTTCTAAGGCTGAAGACTTGTTGAAAAATCCATATGTTTTTGAATTCCTCGGATTGCCTGAAAACAAACCCCTGCTAGAAAAAGATTTAGAATCAAAACTCATCCGACATATAGAAGACTTTTTATTAGAACTTGGAAAAGGATTTATGTTTGTAGGCTCTCAACAACGAATAACTATAAATAATACTCATTACTATGTAGATATGGTTTTTTACAATAAAATACTCAGGAGTTACATCCTCATAGAGCTCAAAACTACTAAACTTAACATTTCAGATGCAGGACAATTGAATACCTATCTTAATTACTATAAGGCAGAAATTAATGATGAAAATGATAATCCACCAATTGGAATCATCCTATGTGCAGAAAAAGATGAAATTACCGCTGAATATATTCTAGGTGGCTTTGACAACACGGTTTTTGCATCAAAATACACAACCATATTACCAAATAAACAACAATTAATAGAAGAAGTTGAAAATGTTCTAAATGAGAGTTAACACCATTTAAAACCTACAGAAAAACAGACCAAAGTAAGAACACATCCGTTGGAATGATTTTTACAGCCCCATCTTATTCGCTTATTTTAGATACTTGTACACTCCGTTTTCTTTGAATAACACATATTTACTCCAGAATTGTTCATCATCTAAAGTATCATATGAGTAGTTCCACTTGGTAATTGTTTCAAGATTCTCCATAATTCCATTCTCAGCACTCCCTTTTTTCTTAGTAAATGCAGGAAAGTAGTTCCATTC
Source organism: Pedobacter gandavensis (assembly GCF_014172405.1). Classification (GTDB taxonomy): domain Bacteria; phylum Bacteroidota; class Bacteroidia; order Sphingobacteriales; family Sphingobacteriaceae; genus Pedobacter; species Pedobacter gandavensis. Next base: position 1,738,555 of record NZ_WNXC01000001.1, read on the forward strand.
ATATACATTTCCAGAAGTCCGGAGAAATACAAAATAACGCACAGTAATCATGCCCGTATCATCCTTAATTTCCAAAGGATTAATGACTACATTTTTATCAGCATTGTAAATCAGTAGAAAATCTTTCAAAACAGACTCATAACCTGAAATTTTGTATTTCTTTGATTTAATCGCGGCATCGTAAAATGGCTTAAAAACATGGTTTGCAATACTATCCTTAAAATCATCCTCAGCTGCTTGCTTTTCTTCTTTCAACCGATCTGCAACCAATTTGTACATGCCTATATAATTTCTATTTTCCCGTTCCTCAGATTCCCACATCTCATTGTATTCTTCCCAGTCAGGATGTTTGCGTTTGTCTTCTATTTTCTTAAAAAGCTTTCCTTCCCAAAACCCAGGATCAATTGCAATGAGGTTATCGTTAAAATAGCCCCAATCCTGAAGCTTATTAAGGTACGCTAACTTACCTTCATTCTCATTTTCGGCCTCAAAATAAGTGACCATATCTTTTTTATAATACCATTTTCCTTTGCTTGAAACACCCTTAACGATATAAGCATAGTTCTGTGGAACATCCAGAAAGTTTTTATCTTTTATAGAAGCTCCAGATAAAATCTTCACATTATGATCCTTTTTGCTTTCCGAAAGGCCTTTCAGCCCCTGCTTATCTACTTTACGAAAGAAGAAGCCAATAAACTTACTTTTATCATCACTATAAAAAGTCTGGTACAGATCGGAAAAGTTGACCGTACTATCCGACTGATTAACAACAGATTTGATTAATGACAAGTCATTATTCTTCGGGAATATTTCACTTTTAATGAAATCAAATCTTTTCCTGGCTAATATCTGTTCCGCCTTCAGCGTTTTGTTATTTAATGCAATTTGGTGAATAACATCAGCCAAAGCACCAGACAAAGCATTGTTAATAGTGCATTGGATAGAACCATCGCATGAAAACTCAAAACCTGGATTGGTCTGATCACCTTTATATTCTTTGTCCAGGACTAAAGAATTACTTTCGGCTTCATACAATTGAACTTTGAGCTGGAGTACAAAGTGTCCCTTTTCTTTTGCTATATGTGCTGATGGAAAACTCAATACATAGGGTATATTTTCATCTCTTGCAATCTTTGCCAAATCAGTTAAGCCATTTTCTGCAGTTATATCTTTTAAAAGTACAAGTGTATTTGGAAATCGTTCTATGAACCGATAGGTTAGGTAATTCTGAGAAAGCATAGAAATTTGATTGAAAAAATTAAGCTTTTCAGCGTAAGCTATGGCACTTTGCATCATCAACCGGCTGTTTTCTTCTTTAACTTTTGACAGATCCATTTGTTCAGGATTGCTGATCTCTTGCTTTAACTTCTTATTTTTTTCTTCAATAGACTTGATTGCAGTAGGATCAAAACTAATCCCTCCCACTGAAAGAATCAACAACTCAGGTTCAAATTTACTTTGCTTAACTTCTTGTCGTACTGGTTCAGCTTTAACCTTTGTTTTAATAAGCACCCCATACCGCTTATCTGTAACCTTATAGGCTTTAAGCTCTTCCGCACTAACAATGTTTATATCAATAAATGTACTATCTGCAATGCTTGCAAGATCGCCCTCATAATCTTTGTTTAAGACTTTTTCGTTTAAAATGTACTGGATATTTTGGTCATCAGAATTATCCCCAAGTAACATCTTGTACTTAGCCGATTTTGTAGACAAGTACCGCTGAAAACGTTTCCTGGAGTAAACTTTTGTTTCAATTAATATGATTCCATTTTTACCCTTTTCGCCGTATTTTTTATAAGCATCTTCCTTTAGCACGGTTACCATTGCGATATCATTAGGGTTAACATTCGCCATTTCGGATTTGAGCATTTCTTTTCCATCAATGAAAAATAGAGGGTCTCCATTGATTTTTTTTTCTGGTATCTGAGCCAAAAGATTAACGGAATAAAGCAGAAAAAAGAAAATAACAAAAGTGAATGATCGAAGTGTATTTTGAAATAGGAGCATATTTGAAAGCTTAATTTATGGTCAGATAATTCAGGAGAATTAGTAAAAGCAATGATAATGAAAAGATTTTAAACGGGGATGCACTGATTTTTTTGCAAGTTAGAAACAATCACTACTTAGATAAAATATTATAAATTAACAAAAAACCACACATAAAAACCTCGGTTAAAGTATTTGATCAGTATCAAAGGATGAAGTCGAACCGAATTCATAGCATAATTAAAATCTATTCTGTAAATTAGGGTCATAGCATTTGCAACTACAAAAGAAACAAGATCGGTGAGTGATTCGGTGAGTATTTAAATCCAACTCCATAAAAAGCCATCAAAACAGAAGAGCCTGAAATCTTAAGATTCAGGCTCTTCTGTTTTACCAGACATCAGACTCTATTAATAAAGATATCTGTATCAATATTAGGAAAGGGTAACTTTTAGCTTTGTTCGATTTCCTTTAAGCTATCCATTTTCTTATAGGCCAGGAATCCCTTGATATCTTCAAAGTGCTCTCTAACGCGTTTATTACCAAACTCGAATACCTTTTCTGCCAGTCCATCTAAGAAATCCCGATCGTGGGATACCAGAATCAAAGTACCATCAAAATCCTTAAGCGCATCCTTGATAATATCTTTGGTCTTCATATCCAAATGGTTGGTTGGCTCATCCAGGATCAACACATTTACAGGTTCTAACAGCAATTTGATCATTGCTAAACGAGTTTTCTCTCCACCGGAAAGTACCTTAACTTTTTTTGTGGTATCATCACCACTGAACATAAAGGCACCTAAAAGGTCTTTAATTTTTAGACTACCATTACTTAATGGAATCTGGTCAATCGTTTCGAATACCGTTAAATTCTCGTCGAGCAATGCGGCCTGGTTTTGGGCAAAATATCCAATCTTAGCATTGTGACCTACTTTCAACTCGCCTTCAAAATCAATCTCGCTCATGATGGCTTTGATCATGGTCGACTTACCTTCACCATTTTTACCGACAAAAGCTACTTTTTCTCCGCGTTCGATCACCATAGATGCTTTTTCGAACACTACATGATCGCCATAAGCTTTAGTCAGCTCTTCTACAATGACCGGATACTGACCGGAACGTGGTGATGGTGGAAATTTCAAGCGTAATGCTGAAGTATCTACTTCATCGATCTCAATAACTTCTAGCTTTTCAAGCATCTTTACGCGCGATTGCACTTGTAAAGTTTTAGAGTATGTTCCTCTAAATCTGTCTATAAATTCCTGGTTATCTGCAATGAAACGTTGTTGTTCCTCGTAAGCTTTCAATTGGTGCACACGGCGGTCTGCACGCAACTGAAGATAATGGGTGTATTTAGCTTTGTAATCGTATATTCTTCCCATCGTCACCTCAATGGTGCGATTAGTAATGTTATCTACAAAAGCACGATCATGGGAAATTACCATAACTGCTTTTGCGGAGTTGATCAAGAAATCTTCTAACCACTGTATACTTTCGATATCCATGTGGTTGGTAGGCTCATCTAGCAAGATAAGATCAGGTTTCTTTAACAGGATTTTGGCCAGCTCGATACGCATGCGCCATCCGCCCGAAAACTCAGAAGTTTTGCGCGTAAAGTCCTTACGTTCAAAACCCAGGCCTTTTAGCACCTTTTCTACCTCTGCATCATAATTGATCTCTTCGATCGAATAAAATTTCTCACTCAGTTCCGATACACGTTCGATCAGCTTCATGTAGTCATCAGTTTCGTAATCGGTACGAATTGTAAGCTGTTCATTTAGCTCATCGAGCTCTTTTTGCATCTGGTTTACCTCTTCAAAAGCTTTCATTGTTTCTTCGAAAACAGTAGCATCATCCTGGGTAAGGAAATGCTGTGGTAAATATGCAATTACCGCGTCTTTTGGACCGGTTACATTACCAGAAGTAGGTTTAGCCGCATTGGCAATGATCTTTAGAATGGTGGACTTACCTGCGCCATTCTTACCCATCAGGGCAATCTTATCGTTCTCGTTTATCGAAAAGGTAACGTCGCTAAACAGGGTGGTTCCGCCAAATGAAACGGAGATGTTATTTACATTAATCACAGTATGGGAATATTGAGTTGTTGGCAAAGATAAGAGAAAGACCTTAATCCTTAGTACTTCTTCCCATATTCTACAATTTCAGTCTCCAAAAGCAGCACCTTATTCCCGCCATTTTTTAGTGTGGCAGTTGCCTTTTTAGTTTTTTGGTCGATGTTAAATTCAATCTCCCCGGACGCGTTTTTCTGTTGATTAAAAAAGACATCAAACTTTTTAAAAGTCTGGTCTTCGTTAAAGTCAAAGTCTGCTGCACAGCGATTGCCATTTTTATCATACCATTTGAGGTATACATTTTCTGGAATACCACGTTTCTCGTACTCATTACTTTGTAAACTTTCATCGAAAAACACAAAACGTTCTGCATTATAAAAGCTAAAATCAGCATCATGGATTTTTATTTCCGCTGATACAACAAACGTTGGACGCCAGTTGTAGGTGGCTCGCAATTTATCCCAATAACCATAAGGAATGGGCTTGTTCTTTGTCAATTGCTGTATTTTTGAGGGCACAACCATCGTATCCGTCAATACTTTTTTTCGCCACTCTCGATTAAATAAATCTTCATATTTTAATTCCCCCGTGTTAGAAACCGGTGTACTTATGATTACTTTTTCGGCTTGATAACGTCCAATCTCTACTTGACGACGCCCAGTGCTACCTGCCCAAATCACCATTACACCACCAGGTGCAAAGCCCATAATAATGCTGTCATAGTTTTCATCAAAAAACCTGGAAACTCTTTTATCAGTAAAAGACTTACTAAAAAGTCCCCTCAGTTTCTGATAATCGACAAGGCTATTCACCCGGTAAAAGGTATCTTCAGCAAAAGAAAACCAGGTAACATCTATTGCTTTCGGCAATGACTTCACTTCTCTATAAGTTCCCCCTCCATCTTCTCCCCATTTTGCTTTGTAATTTACCGTATTACCTTCACTAAAAGTAAATTCAGACTTTTCATCCTTAGGAAAGGTAAAATAGCCCTTGTACAATTGCACAGGGTAAGCCGTTGGATTGCTCATTGCACCATGCCATTCATACCTACCTTCCTTTATATTATCGGCGATATTTTCCGCCTTTTCTTTTGCTTTATGATAATCACGGCTAACTTCAGCAAAACTATAGATCAATGGTACTAAAATAGTATAGCCAACCAGAACAAGAATTAGTGTTTTATACGACTTTATGGCCCATCCTATGATTATGGCACTGAAAATCGTCAGAAAAACACTCAAGATTAAAAATAAAGGGAGCATTTCTGAAATTATACTACCTAAATCCTCATAAATCTTGTGCTCGTAATTGTCCCCAATTGTGCCGACGAATAATAACACCGGAAAAAGCATACACCCAGCAAGGTAAAACACAAAACCATATGCAAGTTCGACCAGAACGTTTGGCCTTTGGAGCAGATTGAGTTTTCTACGAAAATAGTTGAAATGGAAATAAAAAATCGCCATTAAAATCACATAAGGAGAACTGCAGAATGCAGCATACATTAAGTTTAAATCGTCCTTTTGCGTACCTAGCATACACAACAAAGCCAATATGGCAACTAAAATGGCGGAGATAACAGATTTGAACGTCATGTATTTAAAATTTTTAAATCTATTTAGTTTGGTTTTTCAATACCCTAAAACCCTGGTTGCTAAAAGAAGCACGTGGATTAACCCTTCCGACATCCAAAGAGTTGAAAAAACCACAGGCATAATTACTGCACCACCAGGAGCCCCCCCTGGCATGTACAACCCTCCTGTTCTTAGGATCAGTTTTTAAAGTTCCTTCACAGAATTCAAATACATTACCATACATATCGTACAAGCCAAAAGCATTGGGTTTAAAACTAGCTACAGGAGCTGTATACATATAACCATCTGATAAATCAGGACTCAGATGATCACGTCCATGCCAGATATTGGCATACTCCGCGATCTGATCCATATTATCGCCCCAAAAATAGGTGGTTTTGGCTCCTGCTCGCGATGCAATTTCCCATTCATCTAGTGATGGCAGCCTGACTTTTGCCCATTTACAATAAGCTTCTGCATCTGTATAACTGATACAGGTTACCGGATGGTTCATTTTATTTTCAATTCCACCTCTGCTAATTCCATTTGGAAACCTCCAATAAGCCGTACTATCACTCAGCCATTTGAATTCCGCAAGCCCGGGTTCAAATACCATCGCATTTTTGAAACGCTCTGCATCGGTTTTATAATTGGTTGCTAAAATAAACTTTTCAAACAAGCGGTTGGTCAGCTCTGTGGCAGCCAGGTCAAAACCAGCTGTACTGACCTTTCTCAGCGGATTAAGCTGATGTATGCGACCACCTAGCCAGTATTCTCCTTTTGGGATGTGCACAAAACCAGTATCAGATTGCGCGACTGTTTGCTGGACAAATAAGCATGACGACAACAGCAGAAATACCCAAATGACCTTACTTTTTACGTCCATTATAGAAAGCTTCTGCCCTACTGATGATCAGGTCTTCATTGGCCTGGTTATGGTTAATGAAACTGGTGTACGTACTATTATTGCCATAAAGCTTAACATAAGAAGCCGAAGTCATGAAAGGTTGATAATCATTTTTCTTCATCAACTGTATCAGTACAGTAAGGATATCATGATCCTTATGGTCAATTTTGTAGGTCTTGATCAATAACGGGATGATTTCCCAACCATTGATATGTTCAATTGCTGTTTTGTAATTCAAACCTACTTTTTTACTCCTGTTTACTGATTCTGAGATCAGCGCAAGTACAGAATCCCGGTTGCTAATTAGGAAATTCAACTGCCTTTCACTCCAATTCGCTTCATCAAAGGTATCAGGTAAAGTCCCAAAGATCTTCAGATTTTCTTCTAAAATTGGAGTAGGAACATCACAGTTTTGGCTTGAAACTTCAGGATGAATCATATGATAAGTAAACTTTTCCGGAAGTGACAGGCTCTGGTAGTTTTTAGGACTCAATACCCTAAAATAAATGTCGCTATCGCCACCAGTGGCTTTTATGCCGGCAATCATAGCCTTTACTTTAACCAGTCCATAGGGAGGTGTGGTATTTTTAAAACGATTGGCATGATACGCCTGACTAGCAGGACTGGCTTCTACCCAACCTTCCTGGGCAAAAACAGGAACTGTTGTAAATATTCCGAAAGCTAAAAATAGAAACCGAATGTAATTTTTCAGGATAATCATCATTGTGTTAAACATAGGTTAACCAAAGTTAATGTTTTATGGTATTAGAATAAGCACGCGACAGCACTTGCTAACCTTCGAATAAAAAGACATCTGGAATTTTATAAGAGTTGTGATAAGGAAGCACAATCTCTTTGACTTTTTTATTTTTATCACTCAGGCGATTGAATCTGGTGATCTTTAAATCATACATTGCCCGACCATTAGGAATGAACTTAAATTCATTTTCATCGCATACCAAGGTTTTGAAATCATCCCCAACTCCTTCACCATAGTCATGATGGGTATCAATTGTGGTGATTCTTTGAAGCTTACCTTGATTTAAACCGATCACGTTCTCGTGGTAATTTCCCCCCATATGTTCCTGGCCTCCCCTCAATATAATTCCCACCGTTTGATTACCAATCAACTCTAGTCGACGGAATTCTCCAGGATTGCCATACATCCCTCCACCGCCCGCATTGAGCATAAAATCACTGAGCTTCCATTCATTTTTTTCCTTTACAAAGGAGAATACATCACACCAACCAACAGAAACGCCATAGAATGGCCCCCGGTTTTCTACAACCACAACAGCATGAAGTACATCATCGGCACTAAAGAAAACAAGATCACTAAATTCACGCCCAATAGTATCCCCCTCCATATCCCCTTGCTTGTCAACAGTTAGGGTATCATAAATTGATTTGGTTAATCTTTCCGCATCATCCAGTGTAAAATCGACAACTTTTGGCGTCCAATGGTACACTGATTTGGGTACTTCAGGATTATGATCAACGGAATCTTTTTTAAGGGGCTGAATTGCCTCTTTCTTTACGATTGCAGTAGTTTTAGGAGAATCGGTTTTCAGTTCGGCACTGGCACTGTACCAATAATAACACAGTATGATTAGTATGCTAAGCACAACAACACCTGAAAGAATATAGAGCGGCTTATTTTTCATGTTTTACGAATGATCATGGCCCTCACCGCAAAATTACCGCCAGTTATTCCTAACCATCAACAAAAAATCCTTATCTGTTTTATTCAGATAAGGATTTTCATGGTCAATTACCCTGGTAATGATTCCCCTCATTACCTCGATTATCATGATGGTCTCTGCCATCATATCTGTCCCTGTCATGTCTTGGACGCTGAACGGAACAACTCGACAATGCTAACGAGGCAATTAATAGCATCATTAACATCTTAATCCTATTATTTTTCATAATAAAGGTTTTAAGCTACCGCTAGAAATAACAATTAGAAATTAAGAATGTTCTGATTTCTGAGGAAGGAATACTGTTTTTTAAGCGCCATAGTTACCATACTGTTTCGCTTTTGTTCTACCATAAGAGTCATAGAATTACTTTATAATAGAGCACGAAGTTCCTTGAAGACATGTTTTTCCATAAAGGAATCATAACCGAATTTAAAAAAATAACAGGTATAATAATTTAACAATAAATTACTTTATATTTAGGTTAAACAACAATACAAGACGCACACACCTACAACATACCATATTTTATGTTCTCCTCATCGCAATTCTAATTAAACAATTCATGGAAAGAAAAACAACGTATCTCCTCTTGTTATTTGAAATTATAACCCGTGTTTTAAAGAAAAAAACAATAATTCTAAAAGGTTAATTGATAAAAACAGAATGGTGATAGAAAATTCAAATCATATAGAATTCAACTTATGAAAAAAGCAACTACATACATCTTCCTGTTACTAATCGTTTCTTCAACATCTATTTTTGCTAAAAGTAATGTTTCAGATTCAATCAGCTTTACAGTACACTTAAAAGCAAAAGAGACGATCAGGCTAAACTACCTAAATGAATATCTTATACCGGTAGCATTGTCCTTTAAAAATCATTCCATTAGAGATTCGACTTTTTCAAAAAAAATAGGCTCTACAAAACCAATAGAATTTCGTTATAGCTTACTAGATATAGATCACAACAAACGTTACTATTACAATTTCATTTTAAGCCCAGGAGATGACATTTCATTAAAACTTCAAGACAATTTTGAACTCATTTCTGACCAAAATAATAAACTGATTTTTGCTAACAAGGTGCTAAACTTGTATAATGTTTTCGACGAGAAACAAAGTGAGTATACAGGGCAAATAATCAATTCTGGTATAGAAAAATATGATTCGTATCTTAATGGTGTCTATACAGCTAATGTAAGAAGAATAGATAGCCTAGTTAAACTTGACCTAATTACCAACAAAACGGAAAAAACTTGGAGAAATATCATTTTAACAGATTACTATAGACAATTATTCTATCCAATCTATATCACCCATTCCTCCGCTAAAAAAGCCATTGAGTTCAAGAAAAAAACATTAGATGCTAAAGAGCACATCCAACAATTACAGAAAGTCAATAGCTATGGATTTAAAGATTTGTTAAATAGTCTTATAAGATACGAGATGTTGCTCTTAGGTAAAACAAAAAATGACTTAGATTTCTATACGCAATATCTTTTCAAGTCAAATTATTCATCAGATATAATCTTAGGCTCACTGATTGAAAAATTTAATACTTATCCAGAGAAAAACTCAGTTGCATTCATGAAGGCTTTTGATGAATTCAAAAACTTCTGCAAGAAAAATGGGAAAGAAGAAATAGCAAGTCAATTGTCTTCTAAATACTACCCATCGAATGCTGTTTACGACAAAATACTTCTAGTCAATGCCGCTGGCAAGTCATCAACACTTAACGAAATTCTAAAAAAAGAAAAGGGTAAGATTATATTCATTGACCTATGGGCAAGTTGGTGTAAACCATGTCGAGCTGAAATACCTGTATTAGAAAAAATAAAGAAAAAATTCCCGGCTCAGCATATAGAATTTATTTCCATTAGTTTGGATAAAAACGCAGCCACAAAAGCATGGGAAATGGCAATGAAACAAGAAAACCTAACAGATCCTCATCAGTATAGAATGCTGGATGTAAGTAATCTGGATTTATCCAAAGCTTTCCAAGTCAAAAGCATTCCCCGCTATTTAGTTTTTGATCGCAATGGGAATACATTAAATGATAACTTCCCAAGACCTTCAGATGGAAAATTTGAAACTCAACTTCAGAATTATTTGAAATTGTAACCCGTATTTTAAAGAAGAAGAAATTCCAGGAGTTGACCAATAAATAAACTTCTACTGCTATCCTATTGATGGCAGTAGAAATTCAAAACTCAATACAAAGAAATATCACTCCTCAACATATGTACATGTTTTAAAAAACAAGCCTCAATACCTTTGCTTGTAACAATTAAAACAAGTATAAAATGAGAATATTACTCAGTACCCTATCCTTACTCTGTATTGGATTCCAGTCCTTTTCCCAAAAAGTTGATTCCTTAAACATCTATAGCCCTTCCATGGAGAAGGAAGTCAAAACATTGGTGATTCGTCCCGCCACTCCCACTAAAAAGAAAACACCAACAGTTTACATTCTGCATGGTTACAGTGGCTATCCAAAAAGAACAATAACCCAAGACATTCCTGCTTTGTTAAAACTTAGCAAAGACCTGAAAATGACCTTTGTTTTACCGGATGGAAATTACGACAGCTGGTATGTGGACGGTGAACTTAAAAATTCAAAGTATGAAACATTTATTGCCAATGAACTGGTGAGTTACATTCAAAACCACTACAAATCAGATCCATTAAAAACAGCAATCATGGGATGGAGTATGGGTGGTCACGGTGCATTGTATATTGGATCCAGGCACAAAAACACCTTTAAGGCCATTGGAAGTTTATGTGGCGTAATGGACTTTACTCCTTATGGAAAGCACTATGGTGTTCCAAAAACACTCGGAGACAACCCGGAAAACTGGACAAAATACACCGTGATGTCTCAAATAGAAAAATTGAAAAACACGCCACAACAAATCCTGATCAGCTGTGGAACAGAAGATCCACTAATCGGACAAAACAGAAAATTACATCAGGAACTGATCACATTAGGTATTCCTCACATCTATGAGGAACGACCTGGAGCACACAACGCAGCATACTGGTCTGAAGCGGCAATTACCCAACTACTCCAATTAAATCAATTCTTTGCAGATCATGAATAGTACTAAAAGTATTTTCAGATTAGCACTAAATGACATACTGGTAGAAGGAGCATAAATTGAAACAGCCGTTCAACTGAGCAAAAACTCAATTGAACGGCTGTAATTTACCAGCAATCAATATTGATTGCTAGCTTTAAATACTATTTCAACATCACATCAACCAACACCGGGAAATGATCTGAAGGATATTTTCCATGGTAAGTGTCCGTTAAAATACCCCACCTGCTTGCTGTAAAACCCTTCGTTACAAACACATGATCAATCACACCAAAGCCCTTCACATTTGCACCAAAAGAATTGAAAGAAGAATTGTTTTCATAGGGATGTTCAACCTGGCTATAAGTATCCTTTAACAAGTCAGATTTAGCCAATATCAGGTAACTATCACTGTTGTGATCTCCATTTAAATCTCCAGTAAATATTGCAGGAGAAGTTCCTGCGATTTCCTTCATTTTCGCCAAAATCAACTTGCTGCTCTCTACCCTTGCAATTACCCCCTGATGGTCAAAATGCGCATTAAAATAATAGAACTTCTTGCCACTTCTTAAATCCTGTAGGTATACCCAGGTACAGATCCTGTTGCAGCAAGTAGCATCCCAACCCAAACCTGGTTGACCAGGATGTTCTGACAACCAGAAATCGCCTTTTTTCAATAACTTAAATTTATCCTTTCTATAGAATATAGAAGAATGTTCTCCACCTTCTTTACCGTCGTCACGCCCAAGACCGTAATGTTCAAATTCCGGTAAAGATTTAGACAGATCATCCAGCTGGTTTTTAAAACCCTCTTGAATCCCGAAAATATCATACTGATGGAATCTCAGTAAATTAGCGACAACGGGTGCCCGCTGCTCCCATAAATTCCCCACATCACCCCTGTTGTCATTTCGTAAATTATAAGTTCCAACCACCATTTTTTGAGCGAACAACGGACTAACCGCAAGTAAAAGAAGCACTGCGATGATATTAATTTTTTTCATCATGTTATATATTTTAAAAGATCATTCAATAATTTACCAACCCAGGTTTTGTCCCAATTTAGGATTCACAATCCGATCCGATTCTGGGATAGGATATAAGTAATTTTTATCCTCAAAGACTCTTGTTACCGTCGTTAACCAGGTCAGTTCACCTGAAGTATCATTACTTAAGCGTTGAGGGTTTACACCAGCATTTGTAGTTGGCGCTACGTTGATATAATTCACACCGGCAACAGGATTTGCAGGCATCACTTTGTAAAAACATACATCCATTTTACCATCACCATTTAAATCCATCGGAACATCTAATGCCGGAACATAAAATCCATTCCAAACTTTAGTCATCAGTTCCCCATGTTTCCACCTCACGATATCATCAAACCTAAGTCCTTCCAGTGCCAGTTCTATCCCTCTTTCCCTTCTAATTTCCATTAGCGCAGCATCATTAACATCAGGAAAATAATTCTGCTTCATGTAAGCATCTAAAACAGTCGGTTTTGCGTTTAAGCCACCTTTAATTCCAGCACGCTGTCTCAAAGCACCAATGGTCTTGGTCCAGTCGGCATCCGTAAAAGTGCCCAATTCCGTCTTTGCCTCTGCATAATTCAACAACACTTCGGCATACCTTAAAATACTTATGGAATTCACATTTAGAGAACCACCATCATATTTGGTATCATCCAGCGTCCATTTTATGGGCTGATAACCGGTATAAGTATAAGAAAAAATTGGAGGAGCTGCTTCTGGTGTGCCACCATTAATCCTTTTATAATCACCCATTCTAATGGTTTGCTGCAAACGTTTATCGCGACCTTTTACCTCTTCTACAAATGGCAGCATTTGATACCCTGGCTTACTGGTAAATGGCGTACCATCAATATTCAGGTAAGTATTTACGAAAGTACGCGTAAAGCTTAATCTGCTGCCGTAAGTAGCGCTGGTCCAATACCAATTGGCATCATTATAAATAGCAAGATTGGGATCAGCAACCACAGAAAGCATAATTTCTGTACCTACTGGTGCAGTACTGGTAAACAACTGGCGGTAAGAAAGATCTTCACCACCACTGGTATTCAGGCTAAAGCCCGAAGTCTGCATTGTTTTTTCCGCAGCCGTTGCAGCCTCATTTAACCACTTATCTGCTGTACCTGTTAAATTCTTTTCCGCATGATATTTCCTGTAAGTCCCCTCGTATAAACAAACCCTTGATTTAAATGCCATCGCAACGGATTTAGTGATCAAGGTTTTAGAATTATCACTGGAACGGCTGATATTGGCGATCGCATAATCAAGATCCGCCAATACTGAATCCATTACCAAAGCACGTGAATCACGTCCACTGTACAATGCAGGATCGTCTACTTTTAGTGTCCTGTTGATCCAAGGTACATCACCATATCTTTTCACCTTCTGAAAATAGAAGAAGGCACGGAAAAATCTGGCAAGTCCTTGATATTGACTTCTGACCGAGGCACTAACCTTCTGATCAACATTATTTTCAATAAAATAATTAATGTTCCTCAGTTTCTTCCAATCCCAGCCCTTTTCTCCCTGGGAAGTTCTGGAATTATAAGCACCGGCAACCAGAAAATCCGGCGACTGGCTTCTTGCGCCATAATCAGACATTTCATCTCCCCGATGTGTATCATTTGCAGTAGGTAATACTTCATAAAAGGAATTGGCATACAACTCAAGCCCTTTCTCATTGCTAAAAACTGAAGTCCGGATTGCACTATCTTCAGGTGTCTGATCCAGCTTTTTACAGCCTGCCATAAACACAGCAGAAAAAGCGAACCATAAACAGAATCTTTTCATATTATTATCTTTATGTATTTACTAGTTTTTAATTAAAATGTGGCTGTAAAACCGATGCTATAGCTCTTTAACTGCGGATAGTTATTTCCATTTCCACCACCTTCAACATTCCCGATACTTTCCACGTCAATGTCTTTCGTGATTTTATATAGTGGTGAATAGGTCCAAATATTTTCTCCGGAAAGCACCAAACGCGCTGAACTTAAACCGACTCTTTTCACCAGGTTTACTGGAAGGTTATACCCTACCTGAAGGTTTTTAAGACGGATATAAGCCACATTCTGTATGTATTTAGATTGCGCTTGCAGCTCTCCTGAACCATTCTGCGCTACATAGCCACGGAGCCTTGGGAAATAAGCATCCGGATTGCTTTCTGACCACATTTTGTCTTGCATAGATTTAGGGATCTTATTGTAAGGGCGATTGTACTGTCCCCAGAAAAGACCATTATCAGCCCCTGGATACCAATCCATTTTACCTACACCCTGGAAAAAACTGCTGAAGAAGAAACTTTTCCATTGTGCACCTAAGGAAATACCATATGTATATCTAGGCGTAGAATTACCAATCACCTTTTTATCTCCAGGATTATCAACGGTATTATCGCCGTCATTAATTACACCATCACCATTCAAATCTTTAAACTTGATGTCTCCAGGCAATAGTTTACCACTGTTTGATGCCTTAGTTAAGATCTGTTTTGCAGAGTTCGCAATGTCTTCCGCAGAAGTAAAATAACGATCCGTATCATATCCCCAGATCTCTCCGTAATTTTGTCCGGCATAGAAGTCTGTCAGCCTTTTCTGAGGATTATTGTATTTGGTGATTTTAGCATTATAATCTGCTAGTGTTAAGCGGATGTCGTAGGTTAAAGGACTTCCTGATACCGCAAACTGATCTCTCCAGGAAATGGTTGCTTCCCATCCTTTCGTAGTTAAATCAGCATAGTTACCTTTAGGCACATCTGTTCCAAAAACTGCAGGAAGGGTCATCCCTACGGTAAACATATTTTTAGTCTTTCTAACGTAAGCATCTCCACTAAAATTCAGGCGGTTGTTCAGGAAAGCCAGGTCAAGACCAATGTTTGTGGTTTGAGAAGTTTCCCAGGTTAGACCATCAGGTAATACTCCCGGCTGACTCGTATACTGAGGTCTCACCCCATTCAATATCCTGCCAGATTGCTCAATTTTAAATTTCTCCTGAAAAGCATAAGAAGCGATACTTCCATTTCCTAATGATCCGTAAGAAGCCCTTAATTTCATGTCGCTGATGATATTCTTATTTACCTTCCAGAATGGCTCCTGGCTTACTCTCCAACCTGCAGAAAAAGAAGGGAAAAAGTCATAACGCTGATCCGAAGGGAATTTTGAAGAACCATCATACCTACCATTTGCTTCAAATAGATAGCGATCTTTATAAGCATAATTTACGCGGTAAAAACCACCCAATACAGCCCATTGATCATAACCGCCAGCAGTAATAATAGACTGTCCAAGGGCAAGATTAATGTCCTTAGCATCATCAAAAATCAACCCGTTACGCGAAGCCAGCAGGCGTTTATAAGTGGATTGCTCATAATTATATCCTGCCAATACTTTGACAAAATGATCCTTGCTGAATTTAGGTTCATATTCGCCATAAATATTAGATGCCAAATATTGTGTAGTACGGTCAGTCTGTTGGAAATCATTTGTATTGCTTCCTACGTATTCTATGACACCCGGTTTTCTGCTGTAAGCAACAGGTACGCGCACGCGGGTATCATCATTTGTGGTTTGCTGAAAAGTAAGGTCTCCTTTAACCCTGAATTTATCATTAAAAAACTGACTGCTGAAACCTGTGGTATTTCTGAATACTTTTTTATCAGAGGTTGTACCGTTTTTCGCGGTATAATAATCTCCAACAGTATACGCAGCTGTGTAAGTTAATGTGCCATCAGGATTAAACATTGGCGCCACATTATGCCCTTCATCAGAAAGGTTTCTGAAAATTCCGCCACCCTCTCCAACATTCAATGGCGCATAATATTTAATTGCTGAATAATCCATGTTGTTATAAACTTTCAACCAGGAATACAGTTCAGTAGAGCCTTTTGCCCTTAGGTTATACATCGAATAATCATCAGAATTATACCTAAAAAGACCGGATTGCTTGTAAGACCTACCAGAAATGTAAAAATCAGATTTACCACTTCCACCAGATATGGATACATTGTGTTCCATTGCATTGTTATGGTCCTTGAATAGTTCTTTATACCAATCCGTATTACCATAATAAACATACTCCCCATTGGCATTAACTTCTGTTTTCGGCAGACTTGGATCCGCATCATGACGTTGCAACTCAGCTAAATATTCTGGAGAGAATTTCACTGTCTTATTGATGTTCTGTGGCGTTTGGGAATAGTCATTCCAGGCAGACCATGCTTCATTGAAACCTTTTGCAAACTCATAACCATTGGTGACTAAGTTTGGAATGCTGGTTGGTGATTTAATCGCCCCTAAAAATGAATAAGTGATCGAAGTTTTATCTTTCTGTGGATTTTTTGTCGTGATTAAAACCACACCGAAAGCAGCCCTGGCACCATAAATCGCCGCTGATGAGGCATCTTTCAATACCGTTACCGTAGCCACATCGTTTGGATTAATCCTTGAAGGATCCCCTTCCACACCATCAATTAAGACCAAGGCACTACCACCTTGTCCGATTGAGGTGGTACCCCTAAGGTTATAAGAAGGACTTTGGTTTGGCCTGCCATCTGAAAGGGAGATGTTTAAATTAGGAATCACCCCTTGTAATCCTTGAGAAAGATTCGCAATAGGTCTGTTCTCAAAAACCTTTGAAGTGACCTGATCTACAGCACCCGTCAGGTTTTCTCTTTTTTGTGTACCATATCCAACAACCAACACCTCGTTCAGCGTCCCCGTTTCGGCAACTAAAGAAATATTCAGTTTAGTCATTTCTCCTGGTTTCACCACAACTTTACTATAGGTTGCGCTGGTAAAAGAAATAAAACTGGCCACTAAGGTATAAGTACCCGGTGCCGCAGAAATGGAATAAGAACCATCAGGATTACTCTGAACGCCTCTGTTCAATTCAAGAATTTTAATACTTGCACCAGGCAAAGGATCACCCTTTTCATCCAAAACTTTACCAGTGATTTTTCCAGGTTCCTGGTTTTTCATCAAGGTAATTACGCCTGGTACTTCTTCAGAGAAGATTAGTGAGGTGTTGGACAATAAGGAGGTCAAGATATCAGCGATCTTATCATTGGAATAATCGATCTCCTCCACCCTGATATTTTTTAACTTTAAATAGGCCGGATCATAAGCAAAGTCGACGCCACTCAAGCGCTCGAGCTTTTGAACAGCGGTCAGTAAGCTCTCGTTTTTAAAAGAAATGTTAATACGCCGGTTTAAAATCTGACCGCTGGTATTTCCTGCTAACAACACCTGTGTACTGGTGAGGATAAGGACATAGACAATGAGGGTATAACGCATAATTTTCTGCAGCAGCAGTAAATGTTTTTTCATTTGTATTTTAATTTTCAAAGCCCGGGAACCAGCATATAAAATGCCCTTTAGAGTTCCTATCTTTGATCATGAACAAAAAATAATTGTTTTGCAATTGCCAAGGGCTCAATCTATGCAATTGCTTAGTACAGGCCGGTTCTGCTTCAGAACCGGCTTTTTTTCCTTTGCTTAGTAAATGATTATACCATTTTCGGTCCTCCTGTATTTTTTGTGGTGTATAGAACAGATAATTTTCAAGGTTTGGGAAAGCGTATGCGTCGAACGCATCTGAATATTATATTGATAACTGGCTACATTGGGATCCTTGCTGCTTAGAGAAACTCCATAATAAAGCTTGACGATCCGGGCGACCTCTTCAAAGCTTCCCTGATTGAGCTCTGTGCTGAGCTCATGCCACTGGCTATTTTCAGCCAGACCAAAATCTGCCTGCTTCCAGGCATGGGAACGAAGATTATAGTTTAACTTTTTTCCAGGCAGCAACTGAGCCAACACATTTTTCTGTGTTGCAACCTGTACTTTACCTTCAGTTACACTTACCTCTATTGCGGCAGCTCCCTTTGTAGCGGTATAATTGCTGACTTTAAATTTAGTCCCCAGTACTTTCGTGACGATTTCCCCGGAATACACTAAAAAAGGACGTCCAGGATCTTTAGCGACTTCAAAAAAGGCTGTTCCTTTTTTTAAAAATACAGTCCTCGAAGCCTGCTTATCGAAGCGCTTCGCAATTCTAAATTCACTGGATGGACTTAGGTGTACGATAGATCCGTCTGTCAGGGTGAGTTTTTTACTTTCTGAAGCCTTGGTGGAATACAAAACATAGCTTGGTAAATCCTTAGTCTTATCTCCGATTTCCTTTGCTTTGAATAAAACCCCAACAGTAATCAGCAACACCGCAGCAGCGGCATATGAAATTATTTTGCGCCAGTTTGCCAAACGATGCAACGCTGTCTCTTGCTCAGGAGCAATTACCGCAAACATCTCGGCTTTAATCCGATTGGCATCTGCCTCGTCCTGGAAACCACTGAATTCCTCTGCATCGTAAGATTCATACCATCTCTCCAAATTCAACTTTTCAGCTGATGTCAGTTTATTTTCACTGAACCGTTTTAGTATATCTTTAAATTCTTGTGATTCCAATCTATTGCCCTTTTTAGATAAGTAGCTTGGAAAGGCAGGATTTACTTATAGAAATCGTTAAGTGTTTGTTAAGAAATTATGAACCAGTTCAGTTCTATAACGAAAAATGCCAGGATTACCCATTCCGGATATTTTGAACCTAATTTAACGCGGATTCTGCGCAGGGCTTCGGATAGATGATTAGAAACCGTCTGTTCTTTTAAGTTTAACTTTTGTGCAATTTCTGCAGTAGAATGCTGTGCCGCTTTTAACAGATAGGCTTCTTTCATCTTGTCGGGAAGCAAGGCTACTTCTCCGGCGATTATTTTTTCCAGCTCAAAATAACCATCAAGGTTATTTATAGTTGTCATTTCTTCAAAACGCTGGATGGTACTTTCCAACACTTTATCTTTTATCTTCTCTGACCTGAAATAATTAAACACCTGAAACCTAACCGCTCCATTTAAATAATGTTCGATTTCTGTATGAATCCTAATCGTTTCACGTCTCTGCCAGATGTTAATGAAAACATTCTGAATAATATCTTTTGCCGCGGCTTCATCTTTAACCCTTTTATAAGCATGGATGTATAAGCTCCGCCAAAATTTTTCATATAGGGTAGCATATGCAGCATGATCACCGCTTTGGAGCGCGCTAATTAATGCTGATTCATTTAATACTGTCATTGGCATCCCCCAAAAATAGGGCGCCCATATAAAGGAATGATTAAGTTAATGTGAACAACCGGGGAATCAACAATGCGGAGGTATTTCTTGCTATAGGATGAAATTTGGGCAAAATTCTTTCTTTAACATGCTAAAAAACAGGTTTCACATGATTTCTCCGTCAGAATATCCTATTGATTTCAGGAAGGTTTCCCCGGCAGGTGCTTCAGTTTCTCTTTTAAAACCTGATATTCTTTTTCGAGGTAACGGAATGCTTTGGTTTCAATGACTCCCTCCGCGTAGTCCATTTTTTTATGCTCATATTCCGTTGCAACCTGATCAAAACGGGCTTTTATAACCTTGTAATGTTCTTTTTCTGCTTTTTCCAAAGAACTTTCCGGAAGGCCATTCACATTTCCTACATAGGCACTGTCGGAGATTAACTGCTCATTGGCAGATTTTAAGCAGACATAAACTTCCATTTGCGCTGTCATCATCCATTCCCTATCCAGCGGGACAAAACAGCTCCCATCTCCCCTTTTAGCAGCATTCAGAAAAAGACTTGCGCGTTTTTTTGTCGGATGACTGACCGCTACCATCAGGATATCATCCTCAACTCCATTTTCCGCTATACTGGAGTTCCAGCTTAAATTGAGGCCATCTGTTCCTTTGCTGACTTTCAGATCTGCGGCCATTTCCAATGTGCCCTTACTAAGAATCACTTTACTATAATCTATAGTAATATTAGGGTAGTCTCCCGTTAAAGCCTGTTTTTTGTTGTAGGACGTCGCCAGATTATGAGGGTTTTTCACCGAACCTTCAGATTCCCGCTTAAAACTGACATTGATAAAATCCTTCATCGGTTTCAGTAGATCCATTGCCACCGCCATTGCCTGGCGATTCGCCAGTTGCTTTAGGCTTGGTTTCCCCGGTTTACCCTTGCTACGGCATACCGGTTGTCCATTTAACATATAAAAAACCATATTTCCTATTTTTCCGGAGGGATGCCCAAATGGGCCTACTTTGCATATTGCCATGATAAAATTGATTAATTCGTCTGAATTGACGAAGACCAAGCTAGAGATAAACAACCGGATATCCTATGAAACCACTATAATAATACTAATTATTTTAGCAACCCCTTAGCAACCTACATAAGGGAAATCTCAGCGTTTTCAGGCAATTTTAGCAAGCATGGCCCTAGCAACTACCCCTTAAAACTCCAATAAAAATCACAAAATTGTAATCTCATTTAAGCAGCTATATATCCGCTGTCCAGTACAGGTTGGTATTAAATCACACCAAATTTGTTACATAAAAACAACACCCCAAATTCCTTCACTTAAACCCTTTTCATTATTTTTAGAAAGTAGTTAATTATTTCTATGAAATAAAATAATGACATTTCCCGACACAATTAATAAAAGCTGACAGCGTTTATGGGGGAAAGAACATATGAGAAGAATCCGATTCAATGACACATTAAATCATAATTCAATGAAAAAACTGAGGTCAAAAGTAGTAAAAGCACTAAAAAGAGAATTCACTTTCGAATGTACCATTTCAGCAAGAATGAACCAGGTGATCTTAAACGTTAAAAACATCGTTTTTGAAGAACATCTTGGCCAGGTAATTCAGCAAACGCAGCTGATTATCGACAAATATTTCCCTCAAAGAGAAGAACACCTTTGTTTGGTGGTTAGAGAAATCGGAGGAAACAATCAAAACACCTTTAAAATCTGGAAGTCTATTCAATAGTCAATTATATTCATACCATAAATTGAGGACAAATTTCTCTCTAAAAAAGCTTTCAAATCTTAGGATTTGGAAGCTTTTTTATTTTCATCCCCTTACCTTAGGCTATATTTCAGCCGAACCAAGTAAACTGTAAACGCATAAACAATATTAACCTTAAAGTTAGCCCTATCAATATTCAACCGAACATACAATCTCAATGAAATACCTATTTTGCCTACTACTCTTCCTTTTCGCTATTGAAAAATCTAATGCACAGGTAGCTGTCCCTATAAAAATTGATACCACTCAAGGGAAAACAATGGAATTATACCAATTCATTAATTCCTATATGCAACAGGATACCATCAGTAATTAATTATGGCATCCAAAATATAAGTGGGAAATGCAATTTCGACAACCTATATGCCAGAGAAGTGAAAGCGCAATACAATAGCAACTTAACTTATACTTTCGCTGCTGCATTTTGCAAATATCTGATTGATCAATATGGCCTCGAGTATTTCTATAAGTTATATTACGACCAAGAAATTACTACTGATAATTTTATGCAAAAGGTTACTGCAATTACTGGAAAAACTGAACAGCAAATTAAAAACGGAGTGGAAGGAATCATCTTGGGCAATACTCCTCAAACCACAAAAAAAAGCCGTTAGGAGATTAATCCCAACAGCTTTCCCATTTACATTAAGCCTTATTTTTCTGTTACCCGAATATCTATGCGTCTGTTTTGCGCCCTACCCTCTGGCGTTGCATTACTAGCAACCGGATGTTCCGGACCATATCCTTCTGCTTCCAATCGTTTTTGATCAACACCTAGTTTCACCAATTCATTTTTAGCTGTATTGGCGCGTTCAGTTGATATTTTCTTATTCACTTCTGCATTACCAGTACTATCTGTATAACCGCCCAATTTCAGCGTGACTACCGGATAAGCAACTAAAATCGCAGCAATATTATTCAATTGCTCCTGTGATTCCGGTTTTAACGTGCTTTTTCCAGGTTCAAAATATAGCCTATCGAAAGTAAACCAGGTGGTTTTATCGACAGGTTTGTTTTTATCTTCAATAAATCCAATCAGTCTGTTTTCTACGGAATTTTCTGCAACGCTGATTTCTTTTCCATCAGGCAATCTCTTAGTTATTTTCTCCCCTAGATTCTTAACAAAATCTCCGGCTTCATTTAATTTTCCTTCCACGGTACCCATAGTCGCATCAACTACACCACTCATTTTACCGCCTACGGTGTCTATACTGGCCGATACCGAGTCTACGGTACTGGTGACTTCCGTTTGATTACAACCTTTTTTTCCCAACATCCACCATAATGCCACAACAATAACGATAAGCGGAAGCAACCACTTGATAAAGCCGCCACCTGTATTTCTATCCGGAACGTTTACCGGTGGCATAGATACTTTAGGTGGGGTTACTTTAGGAATAGGTGGAACAGTTACTTTAGGTAGATCGATATTCCCGATCCCCAAAGAGCTGCTTAGTCCTGCCGGAAGTGCTGCGGCGATATCATTTTTACTTTCAAAAATTTTCCCTAATAAATCGGATACGCTCCAACCTTTTGCGGTCATCAGTTTTGAGATTAAACCAGTCACCATTGGAACAATCATAGCCAGCAAACCCGCAGATTTACCATCAGAAAGTCCAGTAGCAGAAGCAACTGCCCCAGTTACCGAATTGGTATCATTTCCAAATAAACTGCCCAACATCGATTTCCCCTTTTCCAGCAAGGTATCTTCATGACCATTTAGTAAATCTTCAGGGGAAGCCGTTGCCGTAGTACCGGCTCCAGGTAGGATCTTATCCAGAAGGCCACCACCGGCTCCATTTTTGAGTATACCCGCTAAAACAGCAGGGATACCGGCAGAAAAGCCAGTTTTCACCTGATCTTCAGTCACGCCAGCTTTCTGGCTTAAAGAAGAGATCAGGTTTCCACTTACCTCATTCTTTAACATTTCAATTAAGTTCATGCTTATAGTTTTATAGGTTAGAAATATTATATCATAAAGCGCCTTTAATCACCAGACACCTTAAATTTTAAGATTCAAACAAATACTATACACCCGCAATTAATCTCCATCCGGCAAAAAACAATGCCTGCACTATATAAAAATAAGCATAATCCCTTAATAACCATACAATAAAGAACTTAAATCGAAAATAAATCAAATCGCATTTTTTAGGGTGCTCCATAATTGTGAACTCACCATACGGTAGAAAAATTTCGTATTTTAGTATTGCAGGTCCTGCTGCGCTCTGAAAAAAGCCAGGATCTATTTCATATTAAAAAAAACCTCCTATGAAAGCAAAAATTAATTCTTTTGAAGAACTCATCGCGGCAATTGATCAGGACTCCCCATTAAGTTTAGAAATCCAAACCTCCATCCTCTGTCCTTATGCGATTGTGCTACCAGTTGGCTTTAGTCTGGTTGGATTGGACAAAGAGAAATGTATCCTTAGTTTCAGCAATAGCGATGGTATCGGTTTAACTGCCAACAACCAAATTACAAACCTCAATATTCAAACAAACCCAGGGAACAGGGCAATCTATTTAATAAGCAACCAGGCAGATCTCGGAACTTTCAGTTTAACGAACTTAACCATTACCGGACAAGTTCAACTGTTAACCCGGGCAGGCAGCCTTAAAACCAAAGTCATTGCCGAAAACATTGACATCGTAAGTTGTGATTCCAGACGATATTCTGAACAACCACAGAAATACGGAGTGAATGTATACCAGGGGGCATTTACCATTTACAACTACAACAGTAATCCAGATAGTGTCATCGAGGCTACGCTAAGCAATATTAGTTTAGGCAGAAAAGGCGCTCCGGTTATTGGAACGGGACTGTTTATTGGAGGTTTTGGCGACAATGGTGGTTGGGTACTTGCAGATCAGGTTAGCACGGGAGACATTTACACCAATGGAATGATCCCTTATGGACAACCAAATATCATCACCGCAGCGGTTTTTATCCTGAATGGTGCGAAAGTCAAAAAACTCAGCAACAAAGGTAGTGTAACCACGTATGGTGTGAATGATATGGTTTTGGATGCCTGGGGGCAAGTGGACCGTTGGATCGCCGAAAAACCAATCACTTCTTACGGCCCAAGTGGTATTGGCTTTGTCAACTTCGGAGTGGTCGATTATTTCGAGGCAAAAGATAAAATAGAAACCTTTGGTCTCGGTGCCAGAGGCTTTAATCAGTATGATGGCACTGTAAACCAAGCCGTATTTCAGGCGATTGAAACCCATGGAAATGGCTCTATTGGTATTCAGGTGAGTAAACCTGTTGGCAGTATCACGATAAAAACCGACCTCATCACCCATGGCGTTGTTGGCCAAACACTGGTAAAAGGAGTGATCGTTTCCTTACCTGCTGATGGATTCAGCATCAAACCAGGTGGAGAAGTAAAACAATTAGAGATTGCCGGAAGTATCATTACTCATGGTAGTGGCGTCCACTCTTTCAATGTAGAAGGTGGCACCGTCAAAGAACTAGCTATCAAAGGGGAAGTCCTGGCAGAAGGAAGAAATTCCGTGGCCGTATCCGTTACACAAAATGGAAAAACGTCCTTAAACCAAGTGAATGCAATCTCTAAATTAGGAATCGCTGTTTTAATTGAAAAAGGAATTGTGACAGACCGTACCGGTTTAAAAGCCACAGGCAATAAAGGAGATATCGTGGAAGAATAGATGAGTTAAGCAAAACAGCCGGCAATTACCGGCTGTTTTGATCATTATAAATTCCTGTTACTTTTAGTAGTCGTATTTGGTTGCATTGTGTCTGCTGCCATCAGGATTCTTTCCTTCGCGTAAGTAATCACCAGTCATATCGATATACTTGTTATACGTATTCAACATCCTGTAATCCCAGTAAGGATACTCACGATCGGCCAGTAATTTATTAACTAAAGGTCTCATTGCTAAATGAAAAGCCTTACTACTTGAGGCATAAGTCATGTTACTGCTATGGCCAAAACCAAGCGCATGACCCAACTCATGAACAATCACTTCTTCAGCATTCTTATTGTAATGGCGCATCAACACATATTCCGCACCTGCAACCAGGTTTCCCCCACCCAAACCACTCACGTTTCTAACCAAGCCAGTTTCGATATTTGCTCTGGTCAGGATATCCTGATATACTGCTTCTTTCTTCTCTTTGGTCAACAGTGTTGTTCCATCATTTTCCGTTAACCCTTCATAGGCCATGAAAGCTTCCTGAGTAGCTGGCTGTGAAAATAAATAAGCTAAATTGGTAAACATCACCAGGCTTTCTCTCGCATGTAATGGATTCATACGGTACCAATTTCCTACATCTTCCTGCGATTTTCTAAAGCTCAGCTTCCATGGAATTTTCATCGCATTCAGTCTTTTGTAAAACGGATCATCTACCACTACGCTAAATACCGCTTTTGAAAAATCAGTCATTTGCAGTTCCTTATCGACGATCGATAAAGGCAATTTAAAAGTCACCAATGGCGTAATTGAATCAATTTTAAACAACTCGACACTTTCTGCATCAGCGGTCAGTTTTGCAAAAACATGAACGTCTTTGATGGTTTTCAAAGTAAAATTGATCAGTTTTACTTCCTTCGTACCACTAAGTTCAATTTTAAGCGGATCGCGTAAAACAATGCTTCTGGTTACCATGACGGCAGTAGGCTCCGTATCAGCCAATAAATTTTCTACGCCGGTAATGGATTTAAAGTTTACAATTTTTGCCGGAGCGACAGTTTCAAGGGGTTCTTTTTCAGACTTTTTACAAGAAAAAAGCAGGAGAATAAAAGAACAAATTAATAAAGAATACTTCATAATAGGGGTTAAATATGATTTACCCCAATGATAA
Source organism: Pedobacter gandavensis (assembly GCF_014172405.1). Classification (GTDB taxonomy): domain Bacteria; phylum Bacteroidota; class Bacteroidia; order Sphingobacteriales; family Sphingobacteriaceae; genus Pedobacter; species Pedobacter gandavensis. The sequence goes on from NZ_WNXC01000001.1 coordinate 1,764,633, forward strand.
CTATTAATTTCATTTTATGTCATACATATTATGAAAATCCCTATTTAAAGGCTATCTATTTATGCCTTCGATCTGGTTCGTTGTGACGTCATTGTAAATCAGGTGATGAAAGAACTCTAAAATATTGTTAATTTCAGCCTTTATTGGCCATATCCCAACAGATATGGCCAATATTTATTAAAAAACAAGGCGATATCAGCATATGAAGGAAGAACTTCAACAGAAAATAGATTTAAAAACTAAGCCTCAGGGTGCACTAGGCAAATTAGAACAACTTGCTTTGCAAATCGGAACCGTTCAGAACACCCTTAGCCCGGTATTGACGAAACCGGCAATTGTTGTATTCGCAGGTGACCACGGTATTGCCAAATCAGGTGTTAGTGCCTACCCACAAGAAGTTACTTATCAAATGGTATTGAATTTCCTGAATGAGGGTGCGGCGATTAATGTATTTTGCAAACAACATCAGATCAATTTGCTCATCGCTGATACTGGTGTAAATTTCAGTTTTAAACCCCATGAAAAACTGATCCGTGCAAAAGTGGAAAAAGGCACCAGAAACTTTCTGGAAGAACCGGCGATGAACATTCATGAGCTGGAAAACTGTTTAACACAATCAGAGAAGATTGTGAACGACCTTCATGCTGGCGGATGTAACATTATTGGTTTCGGAGAAATGGGCATTGGCAATACTTCTGCAGCAACCATGATCATGAGCAATCTTTGTGGTCTACCGATAGAAAGCTGCGTTGGCAGAGGAACCGCATTAAACGACGAACAATTTGCCCATAAAATCAGTATCCTGAAGCAATGTGAATTGCGCCATGGCCGATCAAAAGACCCTGTAGCCGTATTACAAACTTATGGCGGCTTTGAAATTGCACACATTACCGGAGCGATGTTAGCTGCATATGAAAACAATATGCTGATCATGGTGGATGGATTTATTGCTACAGCAGCTTACCTTGCTGCCTTGATGATCAATCCATTGCTGCAAAACAACGCCATATTTTGTCATTTATCCGACGAAAGCGGTCACCGTCAATTGCTGAAATACTTAGGTGTGGAGCCAATATTAAGCTTAAATATGCGCCTTGGTGAAGGTACCGGATGTGCAGTTGCCTACCCGATCATCCAAAGTGCAGTAGCCTTTCTAAATGAAATGGCCAGTTTCGAAAACGCTGGTGTTTCTACTAAAGCATCCTAAATGAAGGAAGAGATTCGTATATTTTTTACGGCAATGATGTTTTATACCCAATTGCCTTGTCCGAAATGGGTAGACCACAATCCGGAACACCTGAACAAATCCACGCGGTATTTTCCTTTGATCGGCTGGATTGTTGGCGGACTTTCCTTCCTGGCATTCTGGATCAGCAACAATTTATTTGGTGCTGATATCGCCGTATTATTATCGATTGCGGTAGGCGTATACCTCACGGGCTCTTTCCATGAAGATGGCTTTGCTGATGTGTTTGATGGATTTGGAGGTGGCTGGACCAAGGCTAAAATCCTGGACATCATGAAAGACAGTCGACTGGGCACTTATGGTGTAGTTGCCCTGATCTTTATGTTTGGCCTGAAGTATCTGGCCCTGCATAAACTGCTAAGTTTTGAAACCTTCCCCGCTTACATTATCCTCCTGTTTTTTATCAGCTACCACTCCCTGGCCCGGTTAACCGCCATACAAATCACCTTTACCTCCAAATATTCCAGAGAGGATGAAAGCAGTAAATCCAAGCCGATTGCCAAAGCCTACACTTATAAAGAAGTCCTGGGCGCCTATGTATTTGGCCTGGTTCCGCTTTTAACATTAGCTTACTTTTATTGGCAGGTTGTCTTTGTTTTACTGCCTTTGCTCCTACTTTATTTAACGAGTCAACGGTACTTCAACAAATGGTTAGATGGCTATACCGGCGATTGTTTGGGCGCTGTAGAGCAGTTTGCAGAAGTCATCACACTTTTAACATTCCTGGTACTATGGAAGTTTATGTAATCCGTCATACCGCCGTAGCGGTAGAAAAGGGTGTCTGTTATGGGCAATCTGATGTATCCTTAGCAAACACGGCGAGCCAGGATATGAAGGCAGTCCTTGCTAAATTACCTGATGATTTTGATCAGGTATATAGCAGTCCCTCCAGTCGCTGTGCACGCCTTGCTAAGCAACTGACCAGGAATTCAGCATTGGAAATTCGGCCAGATTTAATGGAGATGAACTTTGGCGACTGGGAGAACTGCAAATGGAACGACATCGATCAGATCTTACTTGGCAACTGGATGAATGATTTCGTCAGCACAAAAACCCCTTCCGGGGAAAGTCTGGAAATGCTTTATGAAAGGGTAAATGCGTTTATAGCGATGCTCAGAACCAAAGATCTGAATAAGGTCGCCATTGTTACCCATGCAGGCGTCATCCGTTGCATCTGGGCCATCATTTTAGACATTCCACTTCAGCATATTTTTAAAATCTCTGTAGATTACGGCTCAGGAATTAAGATTAATCTAAACAAAGACAGCGCATTAGATCAAATAAAACACTTTTCCTCCGATTCATCATCCTGATCGTCTATCCTTTCGACATTGATTTCTATTTGGTTTTCTTTTCTACTGGAAGGGGGTATCGGTATGCCTCCACCTACACCAATGCCAATTAAGGCCAGCGAAAGCAAGAGCACAAGACAAATCCCTCTCCATATCTTTTTAAAAGATTTCATGGAATTTATTTAAGTAAAAAAAACAGGGTTAAAAAGAATACTTAGCTGTCGATGCCCGGAGGGATAATTTTAGGGATAACAAAGAACCTGAAAGGCTCAAAAAGAGAGAGATGATGTTGATTGTGTTTAAAGCGAACGTTCACTGTGTTATTGTAAAACCATAGAACAAGGGTGTATATCGCCTTAGGCCCTATTTCAATATTAACTTTTTGTGTGACCTGCTTTGTTCTATTGTAAGAATGTGAACTACTTACCCACTGCTGAAAACCAATTACAGATTCTATTTGGGCTTTCTGGTTGAGTTGGGTAGAAAAGCCAGTGGGGCCCAACAGGCAAAAAAAGCTACCTACAAATGCCCATATCAACAGGTATTTTGCATAGCGATTTCTAAAACTTAAGGGCTTCTTTGTGTGCATCAAAAACAAAGTTAATGATTTTATAATCAACACCATAACCAAAAAAAAAGCAGCAGTAATTAAACTGCTGCTTTTTTTATGAGGAAAATTAGTGCTTAGGTAGCGCTGTCAAATCCATATTGCTTCAATACGTCTGCAGGCACACCTTCCCATTTATTAGGAACGTTACCTACATAACCGATATCTTTTATTCCCATTTCAGTGGTATAAAATCCTGAAGCGGTCAGACTTCTCATCAGGTTGAAAAAAGCAACACCTTGTTCCATTCCTGGTTTTGCTTTTTTAGGATAAGCAATTTGATCCACCATCTCAATTTTCTGCTCGTAGGAAATGTCTTTAAAAGGCTTCTCCCAACGATTCAGACATTGCAGGTCAAGCCACCTTAATCCACCTCTCATCGGTGTTTTATGGTCTGGCATATCTTTCACAATAAACTCAATAAACTCTGGCACCTTAGCCTCAGTAGCACTTCCGGATTTATCATCTTTAGGGATGATGATATCAGAAAGCACAGCGATAGTAGCCATCTCATGCGCTGAAAAGAACTTTTCCTCCATCAGCGTTTTATCTCTGAGTACTTCCCATTCTTCTCTTCCCGGATGATCACCTGCTTCAGGAGTTGCTGCAACTTTAGGTTCACCTGGTTTACAAGCGTCTAATAATACTGCGGAACTGATGGCGGTTAGTCCTAAGACTTTTAACGAATCACGTCTGTTCATAATTTTTTCTTTGTCTTAAACAGATTAAATATTTTGTTTTTTCTTTTCGTCCAGGATGTACTCCGCAGTTCTCATAGAAAGTGCAAGAATGGTCCAGGTTGCGTTTTTATCTCCTTGCTGAACGAAAGGCGCCGCATCTACCACGAATAAGTTTTTACATTCATGTGCCTGACACCATTTATTCAATGCTGATTTTTTAGGATCATCACCCATTCTGATCGTACCCACCTCATGGATGATCTTTCCTGGAGCCTCTAGGCCATAGTTCGTTTCCGGACCAGGGATATCAGAAGTAATGATGGCACCCATTGCATGCATCATAGACTGGAAGGTCTCCTGCATGTGTTTCGCTTGCTTGATTTCCTCATCAGCCCATTTATAATTGAACCTCAATACAGGAATACCATATTTGTCGACTACTTTAGGATCTATTTCGCAATAATTAGATTCTCTGGCAATGGCAGTTCCCCTGCCGGCCATACCTACCCCAGCACCGTAGAAACGTCTTATATCGTCTTTAAAATCCGCACCGTAACCGCCTGCTTCTTTCATTTTACCGTCTCTTCCCGGTACCATACCATTTAATTTAGCAGTACCACCGCCAAATCCATAAGCTGGCATTCCCATACCACCCCAATATTCAATATGATAACCACGAGGGAAATCCAGTTTTTTATTGTCTAACCACCAAGGTGAATAAATGTGCACACTACCTACACCGTCTTCATTGTAACGCTTACGGTCCATCAGTTGAGGTAGGAAACCACTTAAACTAGCACCAGTAGAATCGTGCAGGTATTTACCTACAATCCCGCTACCATTGGCCAAGCCACCTGGGTGAGCAACAGATTTAGAGTTCAACAAGATACGTGCAGACTCACAGGCACTCGCGCCCAAAATCACTGTTTTCGCATTTACCTGGTATTCTAAACCGTCTTTTTTATTAATGTAAGAAACGCCTGTTGCCAATCCGTTTTTATCGGTTAACACTTCGCGAACCATCGCATCCGTAATTACCGTTAAATTTCCGGTCTTTACAGCAGGAATTACTAAACACGATGAAGAAGAGAAATCACCATATACCTTGCAACTACGTCCACATTGTCCGCAGTAAAAACAAGGTGCACGATCCTTATTACCTGGTAAGGCTTCTGTTAAAACAGATCCTCTACCTGGAATAACGGTCACCCCGGTCTTTTTTCCTGCCTTCTTAATGAACAGCTCATTTAGCCTTGGCTTTGGAGGCGGAAGGAAGATTCCATCTGGTTCATTTTCGATCCCTTCTACAGATCCGTAAACCCCAATAAGGCGGTCTACCTTGTCATAAAAAGGTTTTAGCTCATCATACGTAATAGGCCAGTCGTCGGTTAGTCCATCCTTACATTTAAAATCCAATGGACCCATTCTTAAGGAGATTCTACCCCAGTGGTTGGTTCTACCACCAAGCATTCTTGACCGGAACCAGGCAAATTCTGTTCCTGATTTTTGTGTATAAGGTTCGCCATCTAATTCCCAACCTCCATATGAGGCGTCAAAATCGCCAAAAGGTCTGGTGGTACCTGCGCCACGTCTAGGAGATTCCCATGGCCATTTTAACTGTTGTGCGTCGATTCTTGGGTCGAAATAAGCACCAGCTTCAAGCATCAGTACTTTTTGACCGGCATGAGCCAATACGTATCCGGCCATACCTCCGCCTGCTCCAGACCCTACGATGACAACATCGTAGACGGTAGACGATTTTTTGATTTGAAATTCACTCATATATTTGGTTGAATGGTTGATGATCTAATATTATAAAAATATCACTAAATATGCAAATAGCTGAATCAAGAATGAATCTTAATAAGCATCATCATCGATATGTAAACAAAAAAATACACGTGAAATCAGGATTTGGGATCCCGATTAATTTCTTTTGGCTTGCTAATTTTAGCTGTTGGTTTTGCTTTTGGCGGTAGGCCAGCATTCGCTTTCAACTTATGATTCTTTACGGCTGCATCAATAGAATGTGATCGATGAATATCCTGATCAGCTTCTGCTACATCTGATAACTTTTGATAAAACTTATGCAGTAAATCCAATTCGGCTTCCGTCAGGTCTTCAATATCCACCATCCGGTTGCTGGCATGTTTACTTGCTGCAATCAATTCATTTAATTTCAGCTGAATTGCCTTGGAGTCTTTGTTCTGGCTCTTTTGAATCAGGAATACCATTAAAAAAGTAATAATCGTGGTTCCGGTATTGATCACCAGTTGCCAGGTATCAGAGTAATCAAAGATAGGTCCGGAAAGCACCCATAAAATAACCACAAGAAAAGCAGTACCAAAGGCTATAGGACTCCCGGTCCAGTTGGTGATGTTAGTGGACGCCACTTCGAAAAAATTCTTTTTGTTATTTTTCATCAACTTATAATTATGTATGAACCCAATTTGCTGCTAATAACACCCTGCTTATTAAAAAGTTTCCTATGGCCTGATGCGTAAGGTTAATCGCCCATTAATTTCTCAATTACTCAAAACATTTCAGTTCCAGATTTGTAATTACACTAATGCTAAACTATAAATCTATCACTATGAAAAACAAACATTTACTGGCCATTTTCAGTCTGTTAGTGATCTCTTTTTCCGCTTGCCGGAATACCGACAAAATCAACGCAGCCACCACTGATTCCACCATTGCGGAGGTAATTCCAGATTCTGCGGATATAAACAGAGGCGGTACGATGACGACATTCCTCCAGGAAGCAGCCACTGATGGCATGATGGAACTCGCCTTAGGAAAGCTTGCTGCTGAGAAATCCACCAATAAACTCATCAAAAAATATGCGGAAGGCATGGTTAAAGACCATACTAAAATTGCCTCAGAATTGAAGACATTGGCAGAGCGTAAAAAGGTTGCTTTACCGGCCAGACTTCCTGCGGCAGACCTTAAACACCTTGAAGAACTTAAAAACATGGATGTTGCAGCCTTTGAAAAACATTATATAGGTATGATGATTAAAGACAATGCGAAAGCAATCGACCTTTACAAATCTGCGAGTGTAACTGGTGATTATAAAGTCAGGGGGTTTGCGACTAAAGCATTGCGTATGTCTGAGCGTCATTTCAAACGTGCAAATGAAATTAATGCTGATGCAGGTTATTAATATTTAAATAAAATAGGCTTATCTCGTATTAATCCGTCATCCCTGGGGTGATGGATTTTTTTTATTCAGTGATCATTTGTCTTGATTTCATCTCGTTATACAACAAATTATCCAATCCATAAATGTCATTTCTGATTTGTAGCAAGCCTTTATCATCAACCCAAGCAGTGGTATAGGTCAGGTATACTGGAATTTTAACTGGCAAACCAATGTACTTTGCTCTTGGATACGACCGCTCCATGGCTGTTTTAATCTGATCAAAGGTCTTTCCAGGGCCAAATAAGGCCAGGGCAAGATCCATTGGTTTTTCTACCCGCACACAACCATGACTAATGGCCCTTACCTTTTTCTTGAACGCAGACCTTACCGGAGTATCATGAAGGTAAACACTGCTGTTATTGTTAAAAATAAACTTGATCTTCCCCAGTGAATTTTGTTCACCAGGACGTTGTTTGAAGGTATATTGTGAAACATCGACGATGGACCAATCTATATTTTTCGAAGAAATGCGTTTCCCATCCTGGTACACATCGATATCATTGTTGCTCAAATAATTAGGATTACGTGCTGCGTACCTGGAAATTTCTTTCCTTGCGATACTGGCCGGAATGTTCCATATCGGATTTACCTGAACACTATAAATCATACTGTTCAGCTGTGGCGTTTCCCTTGAACCTTCCGGATCGCTTTCTTTCCGCCCCTCTCCCACACAAACTTTCATTTGCAATGTTGACACCCCTTTTTCCATTACATCTAAAGTATAGTCTGGAATATTTACCAATACATACTTCTGCGCATCCGGTTTGTTCTGCCAGCGCAGGCGTTCCAGATTCAATTTAATGGTCTGTGCAGCATCTTCCTTATTTCTGTTGATCGCGCCGGCATCTGCCTGCAAGGCCTTTTGTAAAGACCGATAAGCCTCAGATGAAGGCTGAATGCTATCTAGAAAAAACAATAAATCTGGCGCATTAAATACCCTCATGATCTTTGAACTGTCGGGAGCCTGTGTTTTGAGGAAGTAATTCTTATCGAGGCTGTCGGGAGCAATTAGCCCATATTGCATCGCCCTGCTGTATTTTAGGAGCGCCGCTGCCATTAACAATTCTAATTGTACCTTTTCCGGATATTTTAATGTTTCAGATTTAGCTTGTGCTTGTGACAATTCCAAGATTCTGGGTCCAATTTCATTCAGGTAGAAATAATTAGTATCCAACCCATGAAGCGTAGTTTTCCTCAAATGGTCAACTAATCCCCCAAAAGTCTGATCCTGCAAAAAGGGTCTGTAATCATGAAGCTTATACAAGCTATCCAACCACCGGGGATATTCGGAACGCGAAAGTGCTACCGATAAAAACTTTTTAAAAACCGTTATTGAATCATTCCGGCCTTTGACCTTTTCGTTACGCTGCTCCTTCTTTTTACGTTGAAGGGCATCTATAACCTGGGGATCTGCCATCCCGATTGACTGCGGAGCATAACTTTGCTGCACAACCGATTCTTTAGGACGTTTTATCGCACAAGAGGACAAAACCGCCACAAACATCAGTACAAAAATAGATCCTGCTCTTAATCCAAAACCAACCCCCTTTAACATAGATAGATAGATGTAAATCTTTAACACCTGACCAATTCTATTGTTTGGAAATATGTTATATTGCAGCTGGATTTATAAAGTTCCTGGCAATCTCTGTCAGGTAAAAATCTAACCTTTTCTCATCCACCAGACATTCCTCAATCAATAACTTCACCTTTTGATGGTTTAATTCCACCGCTAAAGACATCAGATTGCCATAGGAAGCAATTTTATAATGCTGAATCATCTGCACCAGGCAAATCAAAGCCACATCCCTTAGTGGAGAGCCTGTTTCCAAATCTCTGATCAGGTCTGAGGCCTGTTCCGTCAAGCAACCTACTATTTCGCATCTACCATTGGTTTCATCTCTGTTGAAACGTTCCATTATGGCTGATAAATGCCCGAGATGTTTTTGTGTTGTTCTTATATTGAGTACCAGAATTTCCTTTAACATGTCATGCCCTGCAGCAATTCCCAATGCAGCAAAGCACTTCATAAACCTTCTTTCTGCATCATAAATATCTGCTAATCTATTGAAGAAGAAATCTTCCAACCCAATTCTTTTCCTTATATCTTTCATCATAAAGAAGCTGATTCCTTAAGTCACGAATACCCGCTATCTAAATTTCGTCAAATAAACGACGAAACACAAGTAATCCATTGAATTTAAACCCTATACTGACAAATCACCCTTAATAAAAAACCGACCATTTGTTGGATTGTTTTCATTAAAAAAATTAATATATTCAGATCATCGCCAAATATTCCAAAAAAGTCATTGGCCTTGGATAATCTGAAAACAGAAAATCAGAGGCAAAAGATAAAAGGAATGACCTCAGCGTTATAAAACTCAGGACCTGACTATGATTATTGAACCCCTTTTGCTCGTCCTGATATTGCTCTTTGCAGTATTTATGTTGACCATGCTCGCTCAAAAGCTAAAAATCTCTTATCCCATATTCCTGGTGATCGCCGGATTGGGGATCAGTTTTATCCCAGGAATCCCAAAAATTGAAATCGAGCCAGAAATGGTTTTCCTGATTTTTCTTCCCCCATTACTTTATGAATCGGCCTGGTATACTTCCTGGAATGACTTTTGGAAATGGCGAAGGCCAATAGCCATGCTGGCCTTTGGTCTCGTTTTCTTCACTTCAATTATTGTCGCCTTAGTCTCAACGGCCATGATCCCCGGTTTTACACTAGCCATGGGCTTTCTTTTAGGAGGAATCATCTCTCCGCCCGATGCTGTTGCAGCGAACTCCGTGTTGAAGCACATTAAAATCCCAAAAAGGCTAACCACCGTATTGGAAGGGGAAAGCTTAATCAATGATGCATCCAGTTTAATTGTGTTCCGATTTGCCCTCGCGGCCATTTTATCAGGATATTTTTCCATGGAACAGGCCGTCGGACAATTTTTCCTGACTGCAGGAATGGGTGTAGTTATTGGTTTGGCCATTGCCCATATTGCTTACGTGGTTCATCGTTTCCTGCCCACTACCCCCAGCATTGATACTGCATTGACTTTAATGAGTCCCTATTTTATGTATATCGCAGCAGAACATTTCCATTATTCTGGTGTCATGGCGGTCGTTTCCGGCGGATTATTTCTCTCTTACCGTTCGCATGAAATCTTATCCCATAGTGCTTCCAGAATTCAAGCCATCAGCGTATGGGCTACTTTAGCCTTTGTTTTAAATGGCCTGGTATTTATCCTCATTGGGCTCGAACTTCCAGTGATCGTGGAAAGCCTGGGTAATTACTCCATTAGGGAAGCCATTAACTACGGCCTGATCATCAGCATCACCATCATCATCATCCGCTTATTATACACCTTATTGATTACCTACATCCCCTTCTGGCTGGGTAAACGAAAACACACAGACCCGGTAAATCCTTTATGGAAAGGTGCTGTAATCGTAGGTTGGGCAGGAATGAGAGGAGTCGTATCCCTGGCATCAGCGCTTTCTATTCCTTTATTTATACGCAGTGGCGAAGCTTTCCCACACCGCAGCCTCATCCTCTTTATCACTTTCATTGTGATCCTCATTACCCTGGTTTTTCAGGGACTGACCTTGCCAATGGTCATCAAATGGGTCGGAATCAAAGACATTAAAGATTTCCCTCCTGAGGGGGAACAAGAAGCAGGGATTCGGTTGCGATTGATGCAGGCCGCATTGAAGCGGCTCCATGACAAATTTGCCAAAGATGCTTCAGAGAATGAGCTGGTCGGCTTTTTAAAGAAACAATTGGAAAGTGACATCTCCATCGCCAATCAGCAGTTGGAATGTCTGGAATGTGACACGACTAAAAAGCAGGAAATCAACAGGTACCATGCCGTATTAATGGACATTTACAGCATTCAACGTAAGGAATTATACCAGCTGCGGAAAGAAAAAGCATTCAGTGATGAGCAAATTCGTAAACAAGAAAACCAACTGGATTTAGATGAGGCTAGACTCAGTTAATTCCAGAAAATGGTTAAATATCAAAGGTAATCTTCACTCAGACCAAACAAAATGAACATTTTAAGGTATGTAAAGTAAATTGCCCCTTTTATGAAATGGATTCTCGTTTTTGAAATTGCTTACGTACTCTTCATTATTGCGGTTTGTCTTCGCATCATCTATGATACCCGTTCCGTAAGCAAGACCCTCGCCTACTTGTTACTTGCTGTTTTTTTACCCGTCGTAGGGGTCATCATCTACTTTTCATTTGGTATCAATTACCGGGTTAGGAAGATCTACAATAAAAAAATCATCTCCGATGAGCGTCAGCTTGAAAGAGTGACTTCCAGAATCATGAAGAGTTCGGAAAAAACAGTCGAACAAATGAGTCCAGGCCTTCAAAAGTTTAAAAAACTAGCTCAGTTGTTATTAAACAGCAATACCAGTGGGTTAACCGGAAATAATGAAGTGCAGCTACTGATTAATGGAGAGGAGAAATTTCCGGAAGTACTACAAGCGCTGCGTGAAGCAAAACACCACATCCATATTGAATATTACATATTTGAAGATGAAAAGATAGGCAATGAAATCAAAGAGATCTTAATTGAAAAAGCATTAGCAGGTGTCCAGGTACGTTTTATCTACGATGATTTCGGTAGTCGCTCGATTCGAAAAAAGCTGGTACCCGAACTTAGAAAAGCCGGCGTGCAGGCTTTTCCCTTTTACAAAGTGATCTTTATTGCATTGGCCAACCGGCTCAATTATAGAAACCACAGAAAGATCATCATCATCGATGGAAACATCGGATTTACTGGCGGCATCAACATCAGCGACCGATACATTAATGACCCTAAATATAATAAAACCCTGTTTTGGAGAGATACACACTTAAAAATCAAAGGAACTGGCGTGCATTACCTGCAACATCTTTTCATATCCGACTGGAATTTTTGTGCAGAAGAAGATTTAGCCATACAGCCCGAATTTTTCCATTTTGAGAAAAACCCATCAGGGAAAGTGGACTTACAAATCGCTGCCAGTGGCCCCGATTCAGATCATCCAACCATCCTGCTCAACCTGATTCAAGCCATCGGTATGGCAGATCGGGAAATATTAATCACCAGCCCATATTTTATCCCCGGCATCAGTTTACTGGATGCGCTATATGTAGCCGCACTGAGTGGAATTAGCATAAAGCTGTTGGTGCCTTATGAATCAGATTCCATTTGGGTAGCCGCAGCAGCACGCTCCTATTATCAGGAATTACTGGATGTGGGCGTAGAAATTTACCAATATCAGAAAGGCTTCATTCATGCAAAAACCATGGTGATTGACGAACAACTCTCTTTCATCGGAACGGCCAACATGGATGAACGTAGTTTTGAGCTTAACTTTGAAGTGAATACAATCGTTTATGATGAGGAGATTGCCAGGCAACTCAAAGCCGCATTTGAAGAGGACCTACAGGTTTCCCAGCTCATCGATGCAGCGGTTTGGACAGCAAGATCTGCCTGGGTGCAGCTCCCGGAAAAAATAGCCCGTTTACTTTCGCCACTTTTATAGGGTTAGGATTTTGACCATGATTCCCAGTCCAACGCTCCCATATGGAACACCGGTACAATCAAATTTGCAGCCACAGTGTTGACCGTCACATTAAGCGACAACCCAAAATCAAGCGATCTGAGCGATTTTATCAGGCTAAGTGAACTTCGAGTAAACTTCAGTTACTGCAGCGCCTCCAGCGTGCCTGAACGGCGGGATACGCAGTCAGCTCCAATGTTATCTAATCTCCCTTATGGATAAAGCGAATGTCTTTTTCTTTCACCTGGGCAGCGACGTATACCTGGCTCAACTCGGCGATTTTAACCAGAAGCCCAGCCTCCGTATTCAGATAATCACCAGTCACCAGATCATTCTGAATCACCTCTCCTTTAATCGGAGCACGAACGATCAATGGCTGTCCAATTTTCAATTGATCTGCAGCAACATGATAGACTTTAAGTCCTTCTACTAAATTCTTATACTCACTTAAAATCAGCTCATATGACTGTCTTACTTCTTCCATATCTTTAACTGAAGACAATCATTCTTAAAGAGGTCAGTTTGACGTTTTAAATCTAGGTTTGCTTTTTTCAACTGCGCTTTTGTACTAAAAAAGCGCTGCTGAATTTCAATAAATTCGGGGGAAGACAATTCGAAAAGAGGCATTCCGGCGCTCACTTTCATCCCTAGTTTCATAAAGACCCTAAGCAAGCGTCCAGAAAATGGGCTGGCTATTGTGGCATAGAAATTAGGAATAGCTTTTACCTTCCCTACGCTGTTGATTTCCATTTGATATGGGCTTCAGCAACCACATCCAATTTTAATAACGCATTTAAATTTGAGCTTGCAGGGAGGACCAAAGTATCGCCCTGCATATGGTAATTTTCAACCGGTTCGGCCTCTTTTTTTTGGGCACAGGAAACCAAAAGCAGCAGTAAAGCTGCCAACAAAATCAGATCTTTCATTTTCTAGTTTTTAGTATTTATCTAAGGGGAATTTCCAACTCACAAATCAGCGAAACCGTTGTTTACAATGACTAAACAGTAAAATATTGAATTATTTACAATAAATATAATCAGACACTTACAGCCATTGATTAAACTTTTTAATAAACAAAGTTTTCACATACTGTGTCAAAAGACAATAACTTATCAGGATCCCAAACAGCCAAGGAAGATAGGCAATTGGCAAGGGCATTAGCTTCATTACGGGAGCAAAAGGTGTAAAAGGAATCGCGATTCCGACCAACATCACGAGTGTGGTTAGCGCCACTACCAGCGCCGTTGCCCAGCTTTGAATAAAAGGAATCTTGCGGGTTCGGATCATATGAACAATCAGCGTTTGCGACAAGAGTCCTTCTACGAACCAACCGGTTTGAAACAAGGTTTGATATGCCGGGCTATTCGCCTTAAAAACAAAGAACATCAATGCAAAAGTTGCGTAATCAAAAATGGAACTAATGGGCCCGATGAAGACCATAAACCTGCTGATCCCTCCGGCGTCCCATTGCTGTGGTTTCTTTAAAAAATCTTCATCCATACGGTCCCATGGGATAGAAATCTGGGAAACATCATACAACAGATTTTGGATGAGTAAATGAATGGGTAACATGGGTAGAAATGGTAGAAAGGCACTTGCCCCCAGCATGGAGAACATGTTTCCAAAATTACTACTGGCTGTCATTTTGATGTATTTAATGATATTTCCAAAAGTCCGCCGTCCATAAATCACTCCTTTACGCAATACCATTAAGTCTTTCTCCAATAGAATGATATCCGCACTTTCTTTGGCAATATCGACTGCTGTATCTACAGAAATTCCGACATCAGCAGCGTTTAACGCCGCTGCATCATTGATTCCATCTCCCATAAAACCAACCGTATGCCCTTGTTCTTGTAGCAATTTTACAATCCTCGACTTCTGAACAGGGCTTAGTTTCGCAAAAATACTGGTAGTCTGCAACTTAGATTTCAGCTCCTCCTCCCCTATTTGATCCAGTTCTGGCCCAAGTAAAACTTGCTGGAAAGGAATCCCTACCTCTTTACAGATTTTTCTAGTCACAATATCATTGTCGCCAGTCAAAACTTTTACCGTGATTCCCAGTTCCTGAAGCCCTGCAATCGCTGGCCTGGCAGACGGTTTAGCCGGATCTAAAAAGCCGATAAACCCTGTTAAAATCAGTTTATTTTCATCTGAGACTCCATAATTTGAAGGCCTTGGTTCATATGCTCTAATGGCTACGAGCAATACCCTCAAGCCATCTTCATTGAGCTTTCTGGAAGTACGGAGTACAGTATTACGCATCTGCTCATCCATAAGCACCACCGCATCTTTTTCCAGGTGTAACTGATGGTTTTCTCCAGGTTCAAAGGCATGGGTACAAAGATCCAGCATCTCTTCCACCGCCCCTTTACAAATCAGCAACTGCTTTCCATCCTGCTGTTCTAAAATGACACTCATTCTCCGCCGCTGAAAATCAAAAGGAATTTCATCCACCTTGTTATAATCTTCATTGACCTTCAGATAATCATGAAGTTCCACATGTTCTAAAACGGCCAGGTCCAGCAGGTTTTTTAGTCCGGTTTGGTGGAAGCTGTTCAAATATGCCCATTTTAAAACCTCATCATCATCCGCCTCAAAAACATTTAAATGAAGCTTTTTTAAGCACAAATGCCGGTATTCCTGAAAATATTTCAGGAATACCGGCATCATAAAATTGGCCATTACCTATGGCAGGATGGCCATTGAAAAAAGCTTAATAGCTCATTTCCACAATTTTCTCTACATCAGATGGAGAAAGGGTTTTATGCTCTCCTAATCCCAGCCAGCCTCTTTCGGTAAAGCGTTTCGAGATTTTCTGTGCGGTTCCCTCGTAATCATCAGTATATTCAGAAAGAGCGGTATTTATCTCCATACTATGGAAGAAATCTTCTGTTCTGGCAATTGCTGCATTGGCGATATCATCGATACTACCAGAAGTAATTCCCCATACACGCTGACCATATTGCGCCAATTTCTCTTTCTTTGCTTCAAAATTATAACGGTAATGACTTGGTGCAATGATCGCTAAGGTTCTTGCATGGTCAATGCCGAATAGGGCAGTTAACTCATGACCCATTGCATGTACGGCCCAATCAGTAGGTACACCTTTTTGGATCAAGCCATTCAAGGCCATGGTGCAGCTCCACATAAAGTTGGCTGCAGCCTCATAATCTCCAGGATTTTCAATCACTTTTGGTCCCACTTCAATCAAAGTTTGCAGGATACTTTCTGCAAAACGATCTTGTAAATGAGCACCAGCAGGATAAGTCATGTATTGCTCTAAAACATGTGTAAAGGCATCTGTTACCCCATTCACCAATTGGCGTTTAGGGATAGACTTGATCACTTCCGGATCAAGAATAGAGAATTCAGGGAACAAACCAGGACCGCCCATAGCTAATTTTTCCTGAGTTTCTTTACGGGTAATTACTGCACCAGAGTTCATTTCTGAACCTGTAGCAGGTAAAGTCAAGACTGAAGCAAAAGGCAAACCTTTCTCCGTTCTGATATTTTGCGTCAAAATATCCCATGGTTGATCACCATCGTACAATGCTGCTGCAGAAAGGAATTTCACCCCATCAATCACAGAACCACCGCCAACAGCCAACATATAAGTCACCTTTTCGTCCTTAATCACTTTTAGGGCTTGCATCAGCACTTCATATTCCGGGTTTGCTGGAATTCCAGAGAATTCCAATACTTCAAAACCTTTCAGTGCCTCCATTACCTGATCATACACGCCATTGGCTTTAATACTACCAGCACCATAAAGCACCAACACTTTAGCACCAGTAGGGATTTCTTTACTTACCTTTTTTATTTCCCCTTTTCCAAAAATGATCTTGGTAGGGTTTTTAAATTCAAAATTTAACATCTTGATTGGGTTGTTTTATAATTAATATTACACAGCCATAATTCTAACAGGATTACGGCTGTGATTTCTTTTAATCTTTCGGTTAACAATTTAAGGTCTAAACCTTAACGATCATTTTACCTTCATTTTTACCTTCGAAAAGGTCCATAAAGGCTTGGGGAATCTGATCAAATCCTTCTACTACCGTTTCCGCGTAACTCAATTTACCTTCTTTCAACCAGGTACTCATTTGAGCAATGGCTTCCGGGAATTTAGCCGCAAATGCCGATACAATAAAGCCTTGCATTAACGCGCTTTTGATCACCATAGTTGGCTGGATACGTGGTCCTAAATCCGGTGTTGTTGCATTATACAAGGATATTGCTCCGCAAACGGGAATACGCGCATATCTATTGATATTGGCCAGAACTGCGTCAGAAATCGCTGCACCCACATTATCAAAATACACATCTACACCAGTCGGGCAAGCTGCTTTTACGGCTGCTTTCAGGTCTGTGGTTGTTTTATAATTGATGGCTTCATCGAAGTGGAACTTAGATTTCAGCATTTCTACCTTCTCATCAGTACCTGCAATTCCAACGACTCTACAACCTAAAATCTTACCAATCTGACCTACAACCGATCCAACAGCACCTGCTGCACCTGAAACCACAATGGTTTCTCCTGCTTTTGGTTTCCCGATTTCCATTAAACCACAATAAGCAGTTAAGCCAGTCATACCAAGTATTCCTAAGTAAGCACTTAAATCTGCCGCATTAGGATCAACTTTCATCAATCCCTGACCATTATGCGCCTGATATTCTTTCCAATCCAGAACCCCGGTCACAAAATCGCCTTTTTCAAAACCTGGTAATTTACTTTCTACCACTTCGGCTACCACACCGGAAGCCATTGGTTTATTCAACTCAAAAGGTGGAATATAAGATTCCGAATCATTCATTCTGCCCCTCAAATACGGGTCTACAGAAACATATTTTGTTTTCAACAATACCTGTCCTTCATTAGCCACAGGCATTGCTTCTTCTATAAATTTAAAATCACTTGACACTGGTTTTCCCACCGGTCTTGCGTTCAACAGAATTACTTTATTCATAGCCATTTTCTTTACAATTTTACTTTCTTAATTTTTCCAGGAGATCATTCAACAGGTCAGCATCTTGACTACTAAGGTCAAGCACCCCCCGATCTATAATCTCTCTGGCCTCAATTTTCAGCTTTGCTCCTTCCGGGCTCAGTTTAACATAAACCACACGTTGATCGGATAAGTTTCGTTCTTTCACAATTAATCCCTTATCCATCAACTTATTGAGCAACCTGGAGACATTTGGCATGCGGTCTATCAGCCGATCTTTGATCAGATTTACCGTTGCCGTTTGCCCCTCCTGTCCATATAAAATACTCAACACATTAAATTGCTGTAGCGATAAACCTGTTGGTTTTAGTGCAGTTGCAATCTTATTGAGAATCCAGTTAGAAGTGAAAATGATATTTGTTGCTGCCCTTTGCTGGGGAGTCAAAAATTGATGTTTTAATTCTTCTTCTATCTTCATGAGTATTAAATTTTAGAGGCGCCTTCAGGAGCGATTACAAAATTAACATCCATGGATTATAATTCCAAGGAACATGAATAGAGAATTAACGAATGAATGTCATTTTAGATAGAACTGAATCGGCTTTAAAGCCATTTCTTGAGGTAAGAATTGAATGCTTCTTTATGTTGTTCAGAAAGGGAGATCATCCGTTCACCGATGTACAACGTGTTTTTTGTCACCGCTGTAATCTTCTCTAAGGAAACAATATAGGAACGATGAACGCGCATAAATGCTTTCGCAGAGAGCTTAGTTTCCAAATCTTTAAGTGTAGTTAAAGTGAGTATGGGCCTATCATTGTGCTCCAGATACACTTTCACATAATCTTTCAATCCTTCAATATAAAGAATGTCTTTGATGGCGATCCGAACCAATTGATATTCCACTTTCAGGAAGATAAATGCTTCCCCTGTTTCCTCCTGAGTTTTAACCGGTACTTTCATTTCTGCATAGTTTCTGGCTTTGTTTGCCGCGGTTAGAAACTCTTCGTAATCAAAGGGCTTTAACAAATAATCCAGGGCATCTACTTTATAACCATCCAGTGCAAAGTTATTAAATGCAGTAGTAAAGATCACCCTTGGCCCAGGCCCGCCAGGTTGATGGTCCAACAAACGCGCCACCTGTATCCCGTTCAGATCAGGCATCTGAATGTCCATAAAGATGAGGTCTATTTCCTCCTGACGTACCACTTCCAATGCTTTTAAGCCACTGGAAAAAGAACCCTTCAGCTCCAAAAAGGGCGTCTGTTCTATAAAACTACACACCAACCCTAAGGCCAGCGGCTCATCATCAACTGCTATACATTTCAGTATCATCAAGAATTAGTGTTAAATGAACGATAAACGCATTGCCAGATTCAGTTTTCCCTGCTGAAAAGGTATATTTCCCTGGATACAACAAATCTAAACGTCTTTTTGTGTTGGTTAATCCAATTCCTCCGTAATGATCCACTAAAGCACCCTGCTCCTTAAAAACAGTGTTTTTAACTGTCATTTCTAACAGTTGCCCATTCATTTTGATAACGATGCTAATCTCTGAAGGGGAAACTGTACTTACTCCATGTTTAAATGCATTTTCTACATAAGGAAGGAAAAGCATGGGGGCCAACATCAGAGAATCGCCCAAGGCTGGCTTTTCAAAAGTGATCTTTACGGCATCACTCAGACGGAGTCGCATCAATTCAATATAATCACTAATAAAGGACAGCTCTTTACTTAAGGGCGTAATGCCCTGCTGCGTTTCATACAAAAGATAGCGCATCATTCTAGACAACTTATGGAGCGCTTTTCGGGAAGCTTCTACATCCACATGAGTGAGTGCATAAATGTTATTTAAGGTATTGAAAAAGAAATGGGGGTTAATCTGTGCCTTTAAAAAGGAAAGTTCAGAGCTGATCTTTTCCTTCTCCAGTAGTTCTCTAAGTTGTTTGTCTGTTTGCCATTTCTGGATCATTGTTAAACTGGTGCTGATTCCCACAATGAGCAGGATCATCATGATCAAAAAGAGATCCACCCCTTCCTCTCTTTTTGGCAGGCGGGGAATCCCCACTTTACGAACGGCTTGTTCCATCAATAGTGGCAGGTGCAGTATATTTTCAAGTCCTTTCACCAATGGTCCTGCAATTAGGGAAATGGCCAGAACAACTGTTATAAATAACAAGTTTTTGTTTCTAAGCAACAGGCGGGGCACCAAAACATAGCTATTCAGATAGAAAACTACCATTAAAATAACCAATACCAATCCTTGCTTAATCCAAAATTGTAATGGCAGACGAATATTCCAGGATAGCGGATGATAAAACAGTAAAATAAAAGCAAACAATCCCCAAAGCAGAAAATGCAGCAGCACGGTAATGTAAGAACGGCTTTTTAAAGAAATCATCGATCTTAAGATTAGGTACAAATTCGATAGGACAAGGTACTGAAAGGGCAAAAGAAAGTCCAAATATTGCCGTCGACGAATTCGCCCCATTCGTCGGCGTGTTTTAGCTCCCGGTCTATTCTGTTTTTTTTAACGCGTAAAGAAGCGTTGATTTGACTAGTTATTAGCAGTTTAAACGCATCCTATGTCACGATTCACTTTAAAAATCCTGCTCCTCTATGGTCTCGGCATTTCCAGCACCAATGGATACGGACAAGACCGCACAGGCCTTCAAGATACTGCGTTAAAAGTTATTCCGCCAGTATGGAATCTGGCCAGTTGTTTGCAGTATGCCAAAACGAACAACATCCAGATCAGAAGCCTGATCCTCAATAAAAAAAGTGCTGTAGAGGATCAATTGCAGGCTAAATCTGCATTACTCCCAAATCTAAGCGGCTCAGCATCTCAATCGTTCAACCATTATAATGTTACCCAGAATACTTCCAGCAATGTGATTAATACTTCTGGTTCTTACGGTTTGAATTCTTCCTGGACCTTATATCGAGGTGGCTTTTTAAAAACCGATATTAAGCAAAAAGAACTTTCGGTACAGTCGGCCGGACTTAGCATTTTGGAAACTGAGAACGACATTACACTACAGATTACACAGGCCTATCTTAGCATCCTGGTTGATAAGGAAAGTATTGTTTATAATAAAGACCTGGTGAAAACCTCCGAAGCACAACTGGCACAATCCAAAGATCGCTTCAAAGTAGGCGCCGCAGCAAGAAAAGAAGTGGTACAGTTTGAAGCGCAATTGGCGACCGACAACTATAACCTGACTGCTTCACAGAATGCTGAGCGCCAGGACAAAATCACCTTAAAGCAATTGCTTCAGCTCCCTGAAACCAGGGATTTTGACATTGTAAAGCCAGATACCCTGATCACTACTCCAAATATTCCAGATCTGAATACCGTACAGGACTATGCACTTAAAAACCGCCCTGAGATCAAAAACGCAGAATTAGGCATCCAAATTTCAGACCTCAACCTGATTAAAGCCAAATCAGGGTTCAAGCCAACCCTCAGCTTAGGTGCAGCGATTGGCTCCAACTATGCAAATGATCCCAACTATAATTACTTTAAACAACTGAATAATAACTTCAATCAGCAAGCAGGGCTGACACTTTCCATACCTATTTTCACCAATAGAATAAACAAAACCAATGTCGCAAAAGCCCGGATTGATCTGCAACAATCCCAGTTAACCCTCGAAAACACAAAAACGACACTGGCATTAACAACAGAAAAAGCACTGATTACTGCACAAAACAGTCAAAATCAGCTCGTTTCTGCGACAGAGCAATTGAAGTACAATACAGAAGTTTTCCGCATTGCCAGTCAGGAATTAAAGATCGGCGCCGCTAACATCGTCGACTTTTACCAACAAAGGAACCTATATGTACAAGCGATGCAAGCTTACATCCAGGCAAAATACAATGCGATACTGGCGGCTAAAATCTATGAATTCTATCTTGGAACACCTATAAAACTATAACCATGAAACCGAAAAAAATCTTTCTCATCCTCGCTTGCGTTATCGTGTTATTCGGTATCTGGTATTTCTTTTTAAGGAGCAAAGACCAAAAAGTGAGCCTCATTACAGAAAAGCCGGTAATTGGTGCCATATCGACCAGTGTTACTGCAACGGGTACCATTCAACCTGTGGATACGGTTACAGTTGGTACGCAGGTATCAGGAACCATTTCCGCGCTTTTTGCTGATTTTAACTCTACCGTTAAAAAGGGAGAATTACTTGCTGAGCTGGATAAAGTATTGATACAATCTACCGTAGACCAGGCAAAAGCAAATCTGGTACAAGCGCAGAGTAATCAAAATTATCAGGAGGCAAATTTCAACCGACAAAAACAACTATTCGAGACCGGATCCATTAGCAAAGCGGACTACGACCTTGCACTAAACACCTTACAAGTGGCGAAAGCCAATGTCAACAATGTAAAAGCACAACTGACGGCGGCGCAGCGAAACCTCTCTTTTACGCAGATTTACTCCCCAATAGATGGCGTGGTGCTCAGCAGAAGTGTAAATATTGGCCAAACAGTAGCGGCGAGTTTTAGTACACCTACCCTCTTTACTATTGCCAAGGACATCACGAAAATGCAGGTCCAGGCAAAAGTAGATGAAGCGGACATAGGTAGCGTCATGACTGGGCAACGCTCCACGTTTACCGTAGATGCTTTTATCAATGATACCTTCAATGGTACTGTGAAAGAGATTCGTTTACAACCTTCCATATCTTCCAATGTGGTGACTTATGCCACTTTAATTGATGCACCTAATGATGATAAAAAGCTAAAACCAGGGATGACCGCCAATATTATCATCTATACTAAAGAAGTAAATAATGCGCTACTCGTTTCCGCGCAAGCTTTAAAATTCCACCCGGATTCTTCCCTTTCCAAACAATATGAAATTGTTCCAGACCCAGGACATCATAAAGGGGGATCTGGGAAAGGCAGTGGAGGAAAAGGAAATCGCTCAGGTAAAGCCAACAAAGACAAATCTGTTAATGGAGATGTGGTGGCCAATCCTACCGCTTATGTATGGGTATTGGAGGGGAAGAAGTTGATTCAAAAGAAAATTAAGACTGGCCTAAATGACAATACAAAAGTACAGGTGTTGTCGGGGCTGAGCGAAAATGAGTTGGTAGTTACCGGAACAGAGGGCCTTACTTCATCAGCGCCGGCAGCCGCAGCAACCAGTCCATTTATGCCAAAAAGAGGAGGTAGACGATGACCGGCAAAAAAATCCTGGAAATCCAGAACGTAAAGCGGGAATTTGTCATGGGCGATCAAATCGTGCGTGCCCTTAAAGGAGTTTCCTTTGATGTGAATGCTGGAGAGTTCCTGACCATTATGGGCAGCAGTGGCTCTGGGAAAACTACGCTATTAAACATGCTCGGTTGCCTGGATAAACCTACTGAAGGCAGTTATATTTTAGATGGCGTAAATGTTAAAGAGCTGAGCAGAGATCAACTGGCAAGAATGAGAAACACGAAAATTGGCTTTGTATTTCAGGCCTATAACCTTTTACCACGAACAACTGCGCTAGAAAATGTGGAGCTGCCGTTGTTATATAACCCAACTATTAGCACCAAGGAACGCAAGGAAAGAGCAATAGCAGCATTAAAGGCGGTAAAATTAGACGACCGTTTTGACCATACGCCCAATCAACTTTCCGGCGGACAGCAGCAGAGGGTAGCCATAGCCAGAGCATTAGTGAATGAGCCAGTGATGATTCTAGCGGATGAGGCAACCGGAAACCTGGACACACGGACTTCCTATGAGATCATGTCACTCATGCAAGAGCTCAATCAAAATGGTAAAACCATTATTTTTGTGACACATGAGCCAGATATCGCCTCATTTACCAATCGCACAGTCATGTTAAAAGATGGCCGGGTATTAAAGGATACTGCCAACCCAAATCCACGTTCCGCAAAAACCGCTTTGGCCGAATTGCCTGTTTCCGATGATTATTAAATGATAGGCTGATGAAACCCTTATAAACTTATGATAGCTTCATAACCATTGAAAAACATATCCTAATGAAAATCTTAAATCTGATCAAACTTGCCATAAGGGCTTTGCAACGTAATAAATTACGTGCCCTGCTCACCATGCTTGGCATCATCATAGGTGTCGCTTCTGTAATTACCATGATGTCTATCGGGGAAGGCTCTAAACAAAGTATCAATGCTTCTTTAGCCAGCATGGGTTCCAACATGATCACCATTCAACCTTACAGTAATGAGCCTGGTGGAGCAAGAATAATGGGGAGTAGCCTTAAAACACTGACGATTAGAGATGTAGAAGCGATACAAAAAAACGCTCCTGATGTTGCCCTCATTTCTCCATTGGCTTCTTCAGGCGGACAATCGATCAATGGCGCAAATAATTGGCCGACTACCATTCAGGGCGTAAGTCCTGACTACCTGGAAATCAGAAAAGTAGTGGTAAAAGAAGGGATTATGTTTTCAGATCAGGAGGTGAGGTCTTTCGCAAAAGTCTGTTTGCTAGGCAAAACGGTGGTAGACAACCTCTTTCCAAATGGAGATGACCCTATTGGAAAGGTCATCAGGTTTGGAAAAACTCCTTTCCAGGTTATTGGCGTTCTGGTACCAAAAGGAACCAGCAACTTCGGACAGGATCAGGATGACATCATTATCGCTCCTTATACTACCGTGCAAAAAAGAATACAATCCACCATATATTTTGGCAGCATCTATGCCTCAGCCATCACCGAAAGTGCTTCAGATGCTGCTGTTACCCAGATTTCGGCAATATTAAGAGATACGCATCACTTACGTGACAACCAGGACAATGATTTCCAGGTTCGTACCCAGGCAGAATTAATGACGATGATGAATTCTACCAGCAGCATGATGACCGCCTTATTAACTGCAGTAGCCAGTATTTCCCTGTTAATTGGTGGAATTGGCATCATGAACATCATGTACGTATCTGTAACGGAACGCACCCGGGAAATTGGACTTAGAATGTCTATTGGCGCCCGAGGCATAGATATACTGCTTCAATTTTTAATTGAGGCGGTCATGATCAGCATCACGGGTGGCGTCATTGGGGTATTATTAGGCATCACCGCAGCCATTGTCATCCCATCTATGCTCAACTGGCCAACCGTAATTTCAGAATCATCGATAGTCATTTCATTTATGGTTTGTGCGATAACCGGTATATTTTTCGGCTATTACCCGGCATTAAAGGCCTCCCGTTTAGATCCGATAGAAGCTTTACACTACGAATAAAGTTTTTTTACAACAAGTGATGGGTATCTTTAATGGTATCCATCACAAAAATGCTCTTCGTTTGTGCAATTCCTGGGATTTCACTCAGCTTATTCATGGAGAAGGAATGGAAGCTTTCCATGCTTTCCGTTACAATCTTAAGCATAAAGTCAAAATCACCAGATATATTATAACATTCGGTCACCTCTTTAAACGCCAATACGGCATCGATAAATTCCTGAGCTGCCTTTTTATTGTGAACTTTCAGGGAGATCTGTACAATGACAATAATCCCTTTATTGATTTTCCGGTTATCCAATAAGGCCACATACTTTCTAATTACTCCTTCCCGCTCCATCCTTTTGATCCTTTCATGGGTGGGAGTTGGACTTAAATGTACCTTGGAAGCGATTTCGCGAATAGTGAGCTTCGCATTTTCCTGCAATAAGCGCATAATTTCATAATCCTTCTCATCTAAAACCAGTGCGGTCTGGCGGACTTGTTCTGTTTGGGGAGCCATATCTAAGATCAATAATACTTTTGTTCTGTTAAATTAGGAAATAATAATCATTTGTTCTAAATAAGCAGAACTTATTTTTAGTCTGTGTTACGAAAGTTACCTTTGTAAGGAAAATTTCCCCTTTACATTTTATGACTCAAAGAAAGAATCTTATCCTTGCCATTGCTTCTATTGGTATTTTTATAGAAGCATTGGATATTGCCATTGTCAATCTGGCCATCCCCTCTATACAATCAGACTATGGGCTCAGCAGTGATAAGGTACAATGGCTACAAACACTATATGTGTTGTTGTACGGAGGATTTTTAATCATTGGGGGAAAATTATCCGACCTTGTTGGAAAGAAAAACATTTTCCTGGCCGGCTGTGCAATATTCCTACTGACCTCTTTAGGAGCCGGGCTTTCTGGTTCTTTTGAAATGCTTGCCTTCTTCCGCGCCGCGCAGGGAATTGGTGCTGCATTGATCATGCCTTCCGCCTTCTCTATTGTTACTCATACTTTTACAGAATCCCGTGAACGTGCAAAAGCCATTGGTATTTTCAGTTCATTTGCAGCCATCGGATCAGGTAGTGGCCTGGCTTTAGGTGGGATTATCACAACCTATTGGGGCTGGCATTGGATTTTCTTTGTAAATGTCCCTGTTCTATTTATCATTATCGGCCTTGCCTGGTATTATCTGGCTCCGGATGAGTTAAAAAAATCTAAATCCAGACCAGACTTACTGTCTGGCGTTTTATTAGTTATCGTTTTATTAATGTTGAGTTATGGTGTCCATGAACTGGGTAGAATCCGCGAACATTACCTAATGCTCATTGGCTTAACCATTGCGGTTATTGCCGGTTTCAAAATCATTCAACACCGCTTAAAAGTTCAGGCAGAGCCTTTAATAGAGGTATCCCTGTTCCGTTCCAAAGCAACCACAACCGGGATTGGCGTATTCTTTTTACTAGGTGCGTATTTTACCGGATATATGTTTTTGCTGTCTTTATTGATTCAGAAAGACATGAATTTCAGTGCGGCCAAAGCAGGCGTTACCCTGGTTCCATTTAGTATTATTTCTGCGCTGTTCGCAAAATTTGTACTTCCTCCTTTAATGAAAAGACTGAATGTATGGCAAACCGGTGTTTTTGGAATGTCATTAATGGTTGGTGGTGCAGGATTTTTATTGGCCTCCGTACTGATGGACCATAACTTTATTTTACTCTTGTGCTCTGCCGCTTGTGTTTCCGGGTTGGGAATGACGATCTGTTATACCAGTTTATCTGTAATTTCAGTACAAGGTATTCCGCCACAACATTATGGACTAGCTTCCAGTCTGGCATCAACCTCCTATTTTCTAGGTGGTGGAATCGGATTGTCTATCCTGTCTTTATTTATCAGCACTCATGAAACTGGAAATTCGGTGAGTAACACCTCGATTCTGGTCTTATGCGTATATGCAATCGGCGCCTTGGTTTGGTTGGCTTCCTACACGAAGAGACATGTTGCAGTACAACGACCGAGCCTAGCCGCAGCCGCTAAATAAATAAACTATTGCCTATTGATCCAGTCCTCCGCAGACTGGATCTCTGCAAAAAACTGTATTTCAACATTGCCAAGCGCGATACTTGCACTTTTTTCCGCAGAAAACCGACAAAAAATATCAGGGGAATTTATCCAGGAGAAATGTGTTAAGCCTGCTTTTTCAATCATAGGAAACCAGGTTTCTCCTACCCAATCTGACGCATCAGACCAGGTGCCCAATACTTCCCTGTTATCATTTAAGATCTTATGACATTCATTTGCCCTTAAAAGCGCCAGCATTACCATTGCCCCATGCTGTACCGTTTCCTTGCTATTAAAACCCTTCCATTTCGCATCTAAGCGATGGTGTTCTTTATTGTAACTAACTGTTAGGCTATCATCCTGATAAAAATGATGCCTTTCCACCGGACAGTCAACCGCAACATGCGCCTTTAAGGGAAGCCTAAAATAAAAAGTAGAACCAGCATCCAGCTCACTTTCAAGCCAAAAGCTTCCTTGATGTGCTTTCAATATTTCCGAACAGATGAAAAGTCCTAAACCCAGGCCTTCATACCGTAAATCTTCATTATCAACTCGGTAATACCTTTCAAATAATCTTTTCATTTCAAAATCGGCAATACCTATACCAAAATCCTGCACTGAGATTACGATGTTGTCTGCTTGAATTTTTCCCTTCAGGATTACTTTACCCCCATTTGGGGAATATTTGACTGCATTTGATAGGAAATTAACCAGTACCTGCTCAATTCTAAGCCGATCTCCATGATAAAGAATGGCTATACTGTGCTCCAGAAACAACTCGTGATCCGGGGAAACCGCCTGAACTGTATGCATCGCAGCTTCTATAATTTCATTAAAATTGAACGCTTCTTTATCAAAACTCATACTTCCGGAATTGATCTTGGTTACGTCTAATAAATCGGCAATTAGCTGCTCCAAACGAAAGATATTACTGGCAGATTTCTCTACAAAACCATGTAATTTTTCGGGATCATTCGTTTTCTTCATCAACTGATTGAAGGCCTTTATAGAAGTTAAAGGTGTTTTCAACTCATGACTGGCGATAGCAAGAAATTCATCCTTCCGCTGTTCATTTGACTTCTGAACATCGATATTGGTATTTGTCCCCATCCACATCTTCAACTCCCCACTTTCTATTAATGGAATGGCCTTCCCTAAATACCATTTATATTGGCCATCGGCCATTTGAAGACGAAATTCCACACTATATTCAGAATTTTGACCTAGTGCATAACTCCAGGCCCGGATACAGGCAGGAAGGTCATCCGGATGGACAAAAGACTGCCAGCCTAGCCCTCTCAATTCTTCTACTGTTTTTCCAAAATCACGACAACAAATCTCATTCACATAATTGATAATTCCATGAGCCGTTGCTGTCCACACCTGTTGAGGCATGGCATTTAACAAAAATTCCAGGTGCTTTTCACTGGCAGCAATCTTCTTTTCGCGTTGTTCTGATTTCTTCCTTGCCGAAATTAGATTACTGACGTCAAAACTATATTGAATAATATACTGAATGGCACCATTTTCATCCAGAAAAGGGGTATGTGTAACATCCCAGTACTTGGAGATGGTTACTTCTTGATCACTAGGATCTGGAAGCTCTAATTTCAATAATGGTAGCTGATGGGGCTCTAGGGTATCTAAAACCCGCTGAAGAGAGGCTGAAAACCCCATTTCAAATGGAATTAGAGGATCTTGAGGAAATAGGTCTAAAAAGCTCCTGCCTTTCAGCTCCTCCCTGTTTAGGCCTTGTGCAGCTAAATAAGCATCACTGGCGGTAAGCACCATCAAATCAGGGGAAAGCACCAAATATAAACCTGGCACTGTTTCATACGTTTTTAAAAGGGCAGCGGGTAATACAACTAATTGTTCCATATGCTAATATTTAAGCTGGTACAAGACTCATACCACGAATACTAAAGTCCAGCACAATTCAAAATCATTCCTGATAGCGCTATTATTTTCTACATCATCAATTACTTTGCTTATTTTTAGGTAATGATACCAGAAACCATCTCCCGCCTGATTAGCGGCTTACAAAAACTGGTCTATTTACTCATTGGGCCAAGCGCGCAGTTTAAACCTGAAAACCAGGTTTTTAATGCCATATGTGTAGTTGCTATCCTCATCATGGGCTATGATGTGCCTTTCAATTATTTCAATGGAATGGAAACCATTGCCGGTTTATTTTTCTTCTTATTCCTCGCCTTAACTTTCACCTATTACCTTTCCAGATTTAAAAAACAGTTCCAATACAGTATTATTCTCTCTTCCCTATTGGTTTTGCTGGCTTTAGGATGTATCTATTTCTTAAACAATGGGATAAAAGGGCCATCGTTGCTCTCTTTTTCCATCGCTTTCTTTATGATTATGATCATTTCTCCCAGAAGTCAGTACTGGTTCTGGTCTATTCTTTGTCTGGCTACGGGGCTGGGGCTGCTCTTTTTTGAATACAAAAACCCAGGGTTTATTCAAGATACCTATAAAGGTAGAGCAGCTGTTTTTGCAGACATCGCCTCTACTTATATCATCACTATTTTGGTTACGTTTACGGGTTTATTTTATCTTAAAACTGCTTATTATAAAGAAAAGCAGAATGCAGAACTGAAAACAGCAGCATTAGAGCGAATGAATCATGAAAAGACGAAATTCTTCTCGATCATCGCCCACGATCTTCGTGCACCATTGGCTTCTATACAAAGCTATATGGAGCTTTTCCGAATGGATATTCTGAGTGCAGAGGAGAAGGAAATGATGGATAAGAAGCTTAGCAATGCGATCATAGGTACACAGGAGATGTTGGACAACATGCTTTCCTGGTCTCGTGCGCAGCTAAATGAAGGAAAAGCAGTCATGGAAATTAATAAGCTCCACGAAGCCCTGGATTCTGTGATTATGATTCAAAAAGCAGCATCCCAAGAAAAGAAAATCACCTTAACAGCAGACATTGACCCTTCCCTGGAATTATTTTCCAATGTACACATGCTGCAACTGATTGTCAGGAACATCATTGGCAATGCAATCAAGTTTACCCCAGCTGATGGTCTAATCGAATTGAATGCCAGTAGGTATGGAAAAGATTGCCTGATTGCGATCAGGGATACAGGAAATGGCATTCCTGAAGAAAATAAATCAGAAATCTTTTCTCTTAAAGCACAATCTACTTTTGGCACTGCCAATGAAAAAGGAATTGGCCTGGGACTATTTCTTTGTAAAGAATATACCCAGGCACAGGGCGGAAGAATATGGTTTGAAAGCCAAAAAGGTGAGGGAACTGTTTTCTATGTATCACTCCCACTATATATGAATGCTGAAAATTAAGAGATAGACAACTCCTGATCTTCTCCGCTACCATTGTTAAATATTAATTTTACAGGAAATGATTTCGCCTTTTGTGCAGTAGGATACCAATCTCTATCCTGATTGACCAGAATAAACAAACCGTTTTCATCACCGAGTACGGTAAAATTGTCATGTGCGGGCTGCTTTTCATAAATTTCCAGACCGTATTTGCTCATCAGTGTTTCTGCCAAAAATGGGACATCATCAGCGACTAAACCAATTTCAGAAATGGCTAATATGGAGGATCCATCAAATGGTTGCTCTGATTCATTCTCAAGGTCGCAACGGCAGATCAGTTCCAACAGATTTTTATTGTTGTCATGAAAATAGAAGGACTTTGCATTCCATAATTCAAAATTGGAAAAATTAGATTCTGGTGTTACCGGAAGGATAACCGTTCTTAATTTTAGCCATTCGTAAGCTTCCACAAGTTTGTTTTTTGGGATGTCAAAAGCAATATGGTAAACTGGCTGATCGGCTGTTGCCCCTACAAATGAGAGCTTAGTCCTTCCAACCTGAAAAGAGACCTCATTCTCCGTTCTATCAAGGGTAGCCATATTTAATATTTGATTATAAAACCTTTCCGTTTCTTCCAGTTGATTCGTAATAATTTGTAATTCTTTAATCTCCATAACACGTTGCTTTTTGGTACAGAACAAAGTTAAGGCTTAATGGTTGGGAAATTCCGAACAATAATTATAGCTCAGATAATTGATCGATTCCAATTATTCTATTACCTTAAAGGAATGATCTGTTAACCAGTTAAAAAGGAGAAATTTATGTCAAATGAGACCAATTCAGTAAAACCGATAAAAATACAGGGATTTACACCTTTACTTTCGGTTTTCAATATGCCCACATCAGTACGCTTTTACCGGGATCTGCTCGGTTTTGACCTGGTCGAAACCTCCGAGGCGCCAGAAAGACCGGACAATTACAAATGGGCTCGACTAAGCCTGAACGGGACCGAATTACTGCTAGAACCCAGAGGAGAAAAAGCTTGTCCAAAGCCTGCAACCGCCCATGATTGGTTGGAACGCCACGATATGTCCATCCATTTTGGTTGTCCGGAATTGGACCATGTTTATGCTTATCTGCAATCCAATGGTGTAGATGTAACCATACCAACCAGCACTTCTTATGGCTATAAAGCTTTATATGTTAGAGATCCTGATGGATTCCCATTGGTATTTCATTGGCCGGAAGGATCGGTTTAATAAATTTTGCTGCAATGATGAAACAAGCAGAAAGATCTGCTGTTATGGGTATATACTTAAACATCCAATTATGGCTATCCCAAAAAACCCTGAGGACAATGTTCCAATAGATGATGCTCTAAATTCAGAAGCAGATGATCAACAAAGTCAGAAAGACGTACATTCTAATGGCTTCGATGAAAATTTTGACAAACCGGAAGGAATCGAACTACCAGAAGTAGATCTGCTCAAACAAGCATTTGATGCTTCAGAAGCATCTTTCACCTTAGATGTAGATAAAGGAATTGCCCCGAAAAAAGGAAATTAGCACGAGAAAATATAAATTTAACTCCTTGTACAGTATTATACTTCACAGGGAGTTTTTCATTATTTCTCCCCTATTTACTATGCTGCCAGCAATAGTCTTCGTCCTTAACCACCCTTTTACACCGGACTCCTTTCTTGGTTATTCCTTTACATGTCGCACTCGCGAAAGTGACGCGCTTAAAACTCTTTTTTTCCGGAAGCGTATTTTTAGTATTGCTACCGCTGCAGACACTACAAGATCCTCCTGCATTACAATGCTTACAATAATTACAGGTTTTGCAAGCCCTGCAATTGCCATTCGCATTACAAGTTGCACAATGCTCCCCTTTCCAAATAGCAGCCGAAGTTTGAGGCAAATACCCCATACTACAAAACAGTAGCATCCAGTAAAAATGTTTCATTGATTTGATTGCGTTAAACCATCAGCATCTATATAATGCGGAGGATGTTCTATTCAAATCTATTATTTTATTTCATCAATTTTAAGATTCATTCAGAGAACTTTATAGCAGAACAAATAAATTGTATAGCCTATTTAGGTGATAGTATACTAAGGGTATAATCAGGGCTTGCCATATACTTTCTATATAGTTGCTATGTAGTTGGTATATTCAGGAACATATCAACTACGTCTCAATATCATCTCAGCTATATTTCAATAACATGCCAAGCCCTGATTATACCCTGACTATACAGCTGCTATATTCTGGTTAAACCAGACCTACTTCGGGAAGAGACATCATAAAAAAAGGAGCTCTCTTTTCAGACAGCTCCTTTGTGAATATACATCTTGCCTCCTGGCAAATGTTAATTTATGCTGGTACTAACGCTTCTACTTTAGTTAAAACAGTAGCTAAGCCATCCTTATTCTTACCACCTGCGGTAGCATAGAATGGTTGGCCACCGCCACCACCCTGGATATCTTTAGCCAGTTCTCTAACGATGTTTGAAGCATTCAACCCTTTGCTTTTAATCAGGTTATCTGAAAGCATCACGGTAATACCTGGTTTATCATCGATTAAAGTCGTGAATACTAAAAACAGGTCGTCTACTAAATCTTTCACGGAGAAAGCTAGATTTTTCACGGCATCTGCATTTGGAAGGTCAACATGAGTTGCAATCACATTTACTCCATGAATGGTTTTAAGGTGGTGCACAATTTCATGTTTTAGGTTCGCACTTTGCTCTCCAACCGCTTTTTCTGCCTCTTTTTTCAGCTTAGCATTCTCCTCTAATAAAGAAGAAACCGCTGCTTTAAGGTCTTTATTCCCTTTTAACAGGGCCCTCAATTCATTCAGTTCTCTATTTTGATCTAAAATAAATGCTTCCGCTTTATCCGCTGTAATCGCTTCAATACGCCTCACACCTGCTGCTACAGCACTTTCAGAAATGATCTTAAAATAGCCGATCTGTCCGGTAGCCTTTACGTGTGTTCCACCACAAAGTTCTTTTGAATAATGGTCATCAAAAGTAATGACCCGTACAAAATCACCATATTTCTCTCCGAACAAAGCGGTAACGCCACTAGAAATTGCCTGGTCGTAAGGGACATCTCTTTGTTCTTTCAACGGGATATTTTCTCTGATCTTTTGATTCACCAAATGCTCCACCTGTGCCAGATCTTCTTCGCTGATCTTCGCAAAATGCGAAAAATCGAAGCGTAAATAATCAGGATTTACCAGGGAACCTTTTTGATTCACATGACTTCCCAACACTTTCTTCAAGGCAGCATGTAGCAAGTGTGTAGCCGTATGGTTATCCTGCGATAACAGACGCTTGTCTTCATCTATAACTGCCCAGAAAAGTCCATCTAAATCTTCTGGTAGTGTATCTGTATAATGAACGATCACTCCATTCTCTTTCTTCGTATCAGTTACTTCTACAAAGAACATCCTGCTGTGGTCTTCTATTCTACCAGTATCACCAACTTGTCCACCGCTTTCTGCATAGAAAGGAGTTTTACTCAATACAATCTGGTATTGCTCCTTACCTTTCGCACTAACTTTACGGTATTTTATAATTTTCGTTTCTACTTCAAAATCATCATATCCTACGAACTCAGTTTCCAGATCAGCATTCACCATGATCCAATCGCCGGTGTCTACTGCGGTTGCTGCTCTTGATCTTTCTTTCTGTAAGGTTAAGGCTTTATTATATTCCTCCATATCAACGGTCCAGCGTTTCTCTCTGGCCATCAATTCGGTTAAATCGATAGGAAATCCATAAGTATCATTCAGCTCGAAAGCAAACTCTCCTGAGATGACCATCTGGTCTTTCAAAATGCTGTACACCCAATTGTCATCAAATGATTTCTCGATATCAATGGCATTTTCAGACATCAACAATTCACCTTGTTTCTTAGTAT
Source organism: Pedobacter gandavensis (assembly GCF_014172405.1). Classification (GTDB taxonomy): domain Bacteria; phylum Bacteroidota; class Bacteroidia; order Sphingobacteriales; family Sphingobacteriaceae; genus Pedobacter; species Pedobacter gandavensis. The sequence continues at coordinate 1,798,675 of NZ_WNXC01000001.1, forward strand.
AAGCTTCAAAACGCTGAATTCCCGTAGCCAAAGTTCTCAGAAAGGAAACTTCTTCCTCCAATACTACTTTTTGTACAAAATCCTGCTGCAAAGAAAGTTCTTCGAAAACACCTTTAAACTGATCGGCTAAAATTGGCACCAACTGGTTTAAAAATGGTTCTTTCAAATTCAGGAAAGTATAAGCATACCTTACTGCGCGACGAAGAATCCTACGGATTACATAACCTGCCTTATTATTAGAAGGCAATTGACCATCTGCAATCACAAATGATATTGCACGGATATGGTCTGCCATTACGCGCATTGCGATATCTGTTTTCTCCTCAGCACCATATACTACGCCCGCATGTTTGGCGATAAACTGAATCATCGGTTGGAATACATCGGTATCGTAGTTAGAAGATTTCTCTTGTAACACCCGTACCAAACGTTCAAATCCCATTCCTGTATCTACATGTTGAGCTGGTAAAGGCTGCAATGAACCATCTTTAAGACGGTTAAACTGCATAAATACATTGTTCCAAATCTCAATTACCTGAGGATGGTCTGCATTAACCAGGTCTTTTCCGCTTACCGCTGCGCGTTCTTCTGCTGATCGGCAATCCACATGGATCTCTGAACAAGGACCGCAAGGTCCCATATCGCCCATTTCCCAGAAATTGTCTTTTTTATTTCCTAATATGATGCGGTCTTCCGGAACAAACTGTTTCCAAAGTTCATAAGCTTCCGTATCTCTCGGCAATCCTTCTTTTTCATCTCCTTCGAAGATGGACACATATAATTTATCTTTAGGGATTTTGTAAACCTCTGTTAAAAGCTCCCAGCTCCAGGAAATGGCTTCTTTCTTAAAGTAATCTCCAAAGCTCCAGTTTCCCAACATCTCAAACATGGTATGGTGATAGGTATCAATCCCCACCTCTTCCAGGTCATTGTGTTTACCAGAAACGCGTAAACAACGCTGTGTATCTGTTACACGTGGATATTTGATGGGTGCTTCACCCAGGAACAAATCCTTAAACTGGTTCATTCCCGCATTGGTGAACATCAATGTAGGGTCATTCTTTACTACAATTGGTGCAGATGGAACAATATGATGTTGTTTTGATTCAAAAAATTTTAAGTATGCCTGTCTGATTTCCTTAGCTGTCATCCTTCTCTATATTAGTGGTGAACAAAATTAAAATTTTATTGCGGTATTCTACTAAAATCCCTTTACATTTGAACACTTTATATAAATGCCGTAAACCACTAATAATCAAGATCAAACTATGCCTTACAAAGAACGGGAAATTAATAAAATGTATTATACGATGGGCGAAGTGACCGAAATGTTTAACGTAAATGCATCTCAGATCCGCTTTTATGAGAAAGAATTTGATGTACTACAGCCTAAGAAAAACAAAAAAGGTAACCGTTTATTCACTCCTGAAGACATTGAAAATTTAAAGATCATTTTCCACCTGGTAGATGACAAAGGCTTCACCCTTAAAGGAGCTAAAGAACACTTAAAAAACAATACTTCTGAAGTTAAAGAAAATCAAAAGATCATTGCTTCTTTGGAGAAACTAAAAGACTTCTTACTAAAGCTAAACGAAGAAATATAAATTATTGATTAAATAATTCTTTATTTACATAAATAATATAGTGATTAGGCATCATGATGTCCTACTCACTATGCTTCTACTTTAGCCTCCTGCTCTGTTTTGTAGGTTCACCGCTCTTCGCACAAGAAGAGGAACAGGTAAAAAACCTGAGGGAAAACCTTGCTGAAAACGGAAAGGAGGAAGAAGACTTATCTGCCTTCGAAGAACAGCTTGATTTCTTCAGGAAACACCCGGTAGACTTAAACCATACGAATGCAGAAGAGTTGAAAAAACTAATCTGTCTTTCTCCGCTTCAAATCAACAACTTTTTCCAACACCTTCAGGTCAATGGGAAATTACTGGATTTACTCGAATTACAATCTATCTCCGGTTTTGACCCGGAAACCATTGCGAACCTACAACCATTCGTCAGCCTTAATCTCAGTACACCTTATGCCGCCCTCAAGCTTAAAAACCTATTCCGACAGGCTGAACAACAATTGCTATTGCGATATGGCAGAACCCTGGAGCAGCAAAAAGGGTTCAGGGATTTACCAGGAAGCAGGTACCTTGGCTCGGCAGACAAACTGTTCCTGAGCTATAAATACCAATATCCAAAAATTGGGGCAATCTCACTTTTAATGAAGAAAGATGCCGGTGAAACCATAGGCAGGACTAAAACACCTATTGATTTCCTATCTGGAAATTTAGCATTTTTCAATTACAGGCGTATTCAAAAATTGGTTATCGGAGATTATACCTTGCAATTTGGACAAGGCCTATCCCTTTGGTCTGGATTCTCTTTGGGCAAGGGGCCGGATGTGACTAGCGTAGCCAGTAAAGATTTGGGCTTAAAACCTTATACTTCGTCCAATGAAACTGCGTTTTTCAGAGGAATTGCCAGTACCATCCAATTGACTAAAAAACTCTATTTAACCCCATTTTATTCTTCCAGAAAACGAGATGCGAGTTTAAAAATCGACACCACTGGCCAGCTGACCTTAAGCACCATCTCAGAAAGTGGCTTACACCGCACGGCTGCTGAAATCAGGAACAGAAAAAGGCTTTCCGAAACTGTTTATGGCACTAGCTTGCAATACTTGAGTAATCCACTTAATCTGGGTGTTTTAGCTTACCAGACCCGGTATGACCATACTTTTAGCCCAGACCCTGACACCTATAAAAAATATTCCTTTGAAGGGCAGGTACTAAATAATTTTGGATTCCATTACAACTCCGCCTTTCAGAATATTTATTTTTATGGAGAACTGGCTAAAGCCAGTCCAGGTGGCTGGGCAGGATTACAAGGGGCAATGACCAGCATTTCCAAATCAATATCCATGGTGCTGCTTTACCGGAAATATGACAAAAATTACCATAGTTTTTTTAGTCAGGCCATTGGAGAGAATACAGAAACCAGCAATGAAAAAGGGCTTTATCTCGGCTTAAACTACCTCCCAAATGCGCATTGGAAGTTTGCTTTCTACTTCGATTACTTTAAATTTCCGAAAAAAAAATACAGGGTGGATACTGCTTCTTCAGGATATGAAGCACTTACTCAATTAGTATATACGCCCTCCAAACAGTTAAAAATAACGTTCCGCTTTAAAACAGAAAAAAAGCAGCAAAATTCCGCAGCAGAAATCACCATTCGATCTTTAGAAAAGCTCTTAAAAAATAGTTTCAGAATGGATTGTAGCTGGAAGTTGAATAAGAAATTCAGCAGCCAGCAAAGAATAGAGTTGATTCAATACCGAAAAGGAAGCCAGCTGCATGAATTGGGTTATCTTATTTATCAAGACCTTGATTACACAGGCATACCCTCCAAAATCTCCGGCAATATCCGTTTGGCCTATTTCAATACCCCTTCTTATCAATCCCGGATCTATGCTTATGAATCCGATGTATTATACGGTTCTGGTTCCGGAGGATATTATGGGCAGGGCATCCGTACTTTTTTGAATCTCCGGTACCGCTTGCTAAAAAGGCTGGACCTATGGGGTCGGTATGCCCTCTATTATTACCCTCACCAAAAAGTGATCAGCTCCGGGCTGGACGAAATTAGAGGAAGTAAAAAATCGGAGCTTAAATTATTAATCCGTCATCAATTCTAAGACATGAGCAACCCGAAAAGGCCGCCCTATGTCTTTCCCAGAATCCTGTTGCCCTATAGTATCGGAATTGTTGTTTTCTATCCCTTTAGACAACCAGACTTTTTACCCCTTTTTATAGGGATAAACCTGGCGCTTCTCTTTGGGTTGTTCCTGCTCAATGCGCGTTATTTAGAAATTAAAGCTTATCGTTTTAAATCATGGATCGGCTTACTACTTTATGTTTTATTATTCTTTTTTGGTGGATTGATGTGTTACCAACATCAAGATATGATTAAACGAGATCACTTTTCAAAATCAACAGCGCCTTATTTAAAAGTTCAGGTGATTGATGAGCCCCAGCGAAAAGCAGATATTTTGAAATTTAAAGGAGAAGTTAAGTCAATCTACCTGCGGGAAGAAAATCCGACCAGGAAGACTGCATGGAATCAAACCTTAACTGCCAAGAAGGCTTCTGGTATAATGGTTATATCCATCAAACTTTCTGCTAAACAACCATTATTACTGGAATATGGTGCTACATTATTAATTCCTGCGCGATTTACAACCATCAACCCTCCTTTTCATCCTGCTGCGTTTGATTATCAAGCTTGGCTTGCCATGCAAAACATCTATCATCAAAGCTTTTTGTTACAAAACCAGGTTTTAAAACTACCACAAAACTCTGGGAATCGGCTATTTTCTTTTGCAATCTCCCTCAGAGCGCAGCAAGTTGAACGTTATCAGAAGCTCCTTAAAGACAAAACCTCAGTGGCATTGGCCTCCACATTAATTCTTGGTTACCGTGCAACACTCAGCAAAGAAACACTGGACACTTATTCTAAAACCGGAACCATCCATGCGCTTTCTGTTTCCGGAATGCATGTGGGTCTGATTTATCTTATTTTAAATTATTCCCTTGCGTTCTTAAATCGAAAAAAGGCATGGAAGAAACCCAGGCTATGCTTCATCCTTAGCTTATTGTGGTTTTATGCTTTACTAACCGGGTGCAGCCCTTCGGTTCTTCGTTCTGTCATTATGCTCTCTATTCTTTTAATCGGGCAGACCTACTCCAAAACCACAAACAGTTACAATGTTGTCGCTTTTACTGCCTTTTCCATGTTACTTTATGATCCATTTTTAATTTGGGATCTGGGCTTCCAACTTTCCTTTCTTGCTGTTTTAGGCCTCATTTATCTGCAGCCGAAATTACAAGATTGCTGGCCTGTAAAGCACAACCTTCCAGATACCAGGGCTTTAAAAAATACCTGGGGGTATAAATTATGGGGCATCATCTCCATGTCTTTATCCGCCCAACTTTTCACCTTTCCTTTATCTATCTATTACTTCCACCAGTTCCCGGTCTATTTCCTGTTAAGCAACCTATTTATCTTAATCCCGATTACCCTACTCATGTATTTGGGAATTTTGATATTGATCCCTGGCTTTGATTTCCTCGTCCCGGTGGTCAACTGGCTCATTCAATTCAACAATGCTGGTTTACAGTTCCTGGCAACGCTTCCATATTCCAGCTTAACAGGAATTTGGATTAATAAATTAGAATTAATACTCCTTTCTATTTCGTTATTATTAGGAATGCTTGCTTTTGTAAACTGCAACTGGCGACTAATAAGCGCCACCTTTATCGTGTTTTTAGCACTGCAACTCTCCATCAGCCTGACTTCGATCAGCAGATATCACCAACAAAAGGTCATCCGCTTTAATATCCAAAAACATAAAACCATTGCCTACCTTTTTTCCCATCAGGCAACCATTTATACCCAATTAAAGCAGCAAGACCCTCGTTTTTTCTATTTTATCCAACCGATATTAGATTACCATCAAATCCGGTTTATAAAAATCAAACCATTCCCTCCTTAAGCATAGCATTCATTTACATGCGTTTTAACAAAATGATTTGCTTTTTATTTACTTTTGATCATAAAGCATAAGAAACTTAGCCCCAACCTCTATGACAGCGCCATTGGTTTTATACTCTGTTGAACAACGCATTGCCACCATTTCTATCAATCGCCCGGAAAAGCGAAATGCCCTGAATCCGGAGCTGGTTACCCTTCTAAGAGAAACATTAATAGCGGCTTCTGAAGATGATGAGGTCAAAGTCATTATTTTAAAGGCAAATGGAAACACCTTCAGTGCAGGTGCCGATCTTGCCTATTTACAACAATTACAACAAAATAGTTATGAGGAAAACCTAGCTGATTCCGAGAATTTAAAGCGTTTGTTTACCAGCATCTATTATTTACCAAAAGTGGTGATTGCTCAGGTAGAAGGTCATGCTATTGCTGGTGGATGTGGTCTGGCCACTGTTTGTGACATTACGTTCGCAGTCCCGGAAGCTAATTTTGGTTATACAGAAGTGAAGCTGGGATTTGTACCGGCAATCGTGTCTTGCTTTTTGCTCAGAAAAACTTCTGAAACAATTGCTAAAAGAATCCTGTTAACAGGAGAACTCTTCTCTGCCCAACAAGCGCTGGACTATGGATTGATCACTTTTGTAACAAACAAAGACGACATTAATCTGAAGGTTAAAGAATTTGCATTAAGTTTGTGTTCGGAAACTTCTGCCAATTCATTAATGGTGACGAAGCAATTGATTGGACAAACCACCAACCCTCAATTAGAGAGTTGTTTGTCACTGGCCGTTCAGATAAACGCAAGGGTAAGAGACAGTGAAGATTTCAAAAAAGGTATTGCTGCCTTTATCAGCAAGGAGAAAATACAATGGTAATTTATTAGTAAATTCAATCTCAATACGAATCCATTAAACGCAAACACTAAAAACTATAATATGTTAAAATCAATCAAAACCGGAGTTTTAGCTGCAATTCTTGTAAGTACAGCCATCTTCGCACATGCTCAAAAGAAAATTACTGAAGGAACTGTTACTTTCGGAGTAGAGTATTCATTAACACCGGAACAAGAACCGATGGCAGCGATGTTACCTACAGAATCTAAAATCAAATTCAATGGGAACATTTCCAGAATGGAAATGCAACAAGGGCCAGCCACCATTACGGTTTTTGCTAATGTTGCTGACTTAACTTCATTGGTTCTTATTGATGTTCCTGTTGCGCAAATGCAATTCGCAGTTAAAGGAACTAAAGCAGATTATGACAAAGAAAAAGCCAATGACCCAAAATTCAGTGAGTTCAAAGCTACTGGTGAAAAGAAAAAGATCCTAGACTATAATGCAGAAAAATACACTTATAAAGATGACAAAGGTGGTACATACGAATTATGGGCAACTACTGACATTGAACTTCCTGCAGGTTTAGTTGGACGCGATTTCAAAGACATTAAAGGAACGCCGATTAAATTTACCACTTTCAACAGAGGTGTTAAATCTACAGCGACTTTAAAAAGTCTGGTAGAAGAGAAAGCTGGTCCATTCACTTTAGATGTACCTAAAGGTTATGAAGTGAAAACAATGGAAGAGATTATGGCTATGCAAGGTGGAGGTCAATAGCATTCGCTAAAATGTTTAGAAGCCTTATTTTTTTACTCAGATTCTATATTTTCTGGTTGTTATTTTTCTTTATTGACCGGTTAATATTCCTTCTAATTTATCATAAAAAGCTGGCCATGGTTCCTTTATCGGAAACCATGGCTACTTTCTATCACGCCTTGCTTTTAGACCTATCGATGACAGCATACCTTGCTGTCATTCCTGTTTTAGGTTTTATTTTCTGGTTATTCAGTGGTTGGAAATCCATCAACATCAAGTGGGTATCTATTTATAATTTAGTATTGCTCGTTTTATTCAGTATCCTTTCCGTTGTCAATTTTAACATTTATCGTGAATGGGGAACTAAAGTAAATGCCAAGGCCATTGATTTTGCCTTTTCTTCGCCCGGAGAAGCTTTAGCTTCCGGGGCTTCTTCCCCTATTGCTTTATCCTTATTCGTACTCGTATTACTGATTACCGTTGGTGTTTTCTTACAAAAACGACTGATCCCCAATCAACTTTCTTTTGAAAAGTCACCGATCTGGTTGCGTGCGGTACTTTCCATTTTGATCATCGTTTTCAGCTTCATGTTTATCCGTGGAGGTTTTAAAGGATCACCAATAACGCAAAGCATGTCGTATTTTTCTGAGGAACAACTGCTCAACCATGCTGCAGTAAATACAGAATGGAACCTGATCAGAAGTCTCCTTTCAGAGAAAATGACCCGCCAGAATCCTTATATATACCTTGATCCTAAAAAAGCAGATCAGCTGATTCAGGATTTATATGTTACAGAAAAAGACAGCACCACCCATATATTAACCACTGACAGACCGAATGTGGTCATGGTGATTATTGAGAGTTTCACTGCCGACCTCACGCATACCCTTGGAAATGAAGAAGGCATTACACCACATTTCGATTCCTTAATGCACAAAGGTGTATTATTTGATCGGGTATATTCTCCTGGCAGTCGCACCGACAAGGGCATTATCGCCAGTCTGGCAGGCTTCCCTACCCTTGCAGCAGGCAGTATTGTGAGGTATCCCGAGAAAATGCAAAAGCTACCGGCAATTTCTAGTTCGCTGGCCAAAAACGGTTACCATACCTCTTTCTATTATGGAGGAGAATCAGAATTCGACAATTACAAAGCTTTCATCCTCAGTCATCATTATCAAAAGCTCATCGATAAGAACAACTTCTCGGGGAATGCGCCAAAATCTTTTTGGGGACAATATGATGAGGCCGTATTTGATAGGCAGTTGCAAGAATTGAGCACAGAAAAGCAACCTTTCTATTCTACCTTGCTTACGCTGACCAACCATGAGCCTTATACACTTCCGGGGAAACACAAATTCGGCAATGCCAACAATGTGGAACAGTTTAAAAGCACCGCCTATTATACAGATTCTTGTATCAATGCCTATTTAAATAATGCAAAGAAACAACCCTGGTATAACAATACGCTGTTTATATTCGTTGCAGATCATGGCCATGTATTGCCAAAACAAAATGCTGACATCTCCTCACCAAGCCGCTACCACATCCCACTTGTCTTTTTCGGAGAAGTGATTAAAAAGGAATTCAGAGGAAAAAAATACAGCAATGTCGCTTCACAGGTAGACATTGCGGCCACATTACTTGGGCAATTGAACATTCCGGCTAAAGATTTCAATTGGAGTAAAAATCTATTAAACCCTTATACTAAACCTTTTGCTTATTTCAGCTGGGACAATGGCATGGGCTTTATCGATAACCAGCAATGTGTTACTTTTGATAATGTCGGAAAAATGACCTTATTCAACAGCAATGACAAGGACAAAGAAGGAACCGAAAAACGGTTAGACCTGGCGAAAGCTTACCTTCAAAAAGTTTATCAGCAATTTATAGCACTATAATAATGAAAATTAAACACCTCTTTTTTAAACTGGCAGTCCTGCTAATTCTTGGTAGTTACGGGCAAACCTATGCACAAAGGCAATCGGATATTCGATGGGCAAAAGATGGCAATTCCTATTACCAGATCAAAGAATCTGGCATTGTAGCAATCACCCTTCCTAAAAACGAAGAGAAAATTATTCTAGACCCTAGTTTCCTATATGCCAATGCCAACAAAGGCCTTGGGGGCATCAAGGATTTTGAGATTTCTGCAGATGGAACTAAAATCCTGCTTTACACCAACAGTAAAAAAGTATGGAGATATGAAACCCGTGGTGATTATTTTGTAGCTGATTTGAAAACAAAAGAATTGATCAAAATCGGTAAGGACAGACCTGCGTCCTCACTGATGTTTGCGAAATTCTCTCCGGATGGAAATAAAGTAGCTTATGTGAGCAAGCACAACATCTATGTCGATGATTTGACGACCCGCAGCACAAAGGCACTAACTACTGATGGTACAGACCGCATGATCAATGGAACATTTGACTGGGTATATGAAGAAGAATTTGATTGCAGAGATGGATTCAGATGGAGCCCTGATGGTGCGACTATTGCTTACTGGCAATTAGACGCCCGCGACATCAGAAACTTTCTAATGATCAACAATACCGATTCTATCTATTCTTTCAATGTACCGGTAGAATACCCTAAAGTTGGACAAAACCCTTCGGCTTGTAAGGTTGGTATTGTGGACATCAATACGGCAACGACGAAATGGCTGGATGTTCCTGGTGATCATATACAACATTATATCCCTAGAATGGAATGGATTCCTAACAGCAATGAAGTGATCTTACAACAGCTGAATAGAGAACAAAATCAGAGCAAATTATTTGTTGCCAATGCACAATCGGGAGCAGTAAAAAACATCTACACTGAAGTAGATAAAGCATGGATTGATGTTGGTCAGGGTTGGAATTGGCTGAATGGAGGAAAAGAATTTCTTTGGTCCTCAGAAAAAGACGGCTGGCGCCATCAATACCGTATAAGTAAAGATGGTAAAAAAGAAACATTGATCACCAAGGGAAATTTTGATGTGATCGAAAGTTCCTTAGTCGATGAGAAAAACAACACGCTTTATTTTATGGCTTCGCCTGATAATGCAACTCAGAAATATCTATATAAAACCAAGCTTAGTGGCGGTGGCAAAGCCGAGATGGTGACTCCATCTATTCTGCCAGGTACACATAACTATGAGATCTCACCGAATGGATTATTTGCACGCCATAGCTATACCAGTGGAACCGTACCTACCATTACAGAATGGATGAAACTGACTACCTTGAACCCTTTCACCATGGAAGGTAGCGTAACGAATCAATTGGGTAGAATTAAGGCGCAGAAAAACCCGGTAGAATTCTTTAAAGTAACTACTGAAGATGGGGTAACTATGGACGGCTGGATGAAAAAACCAGAAAACTTTGACCGCACGAAAAAATACCCTGTTGTATTTTATGTGTATGGCGAACCAGCTTCTCAAACCGTAACGGATACTTATGGCGCCGGACGCAATTTCTTATACAACGGAGATATGGCCAAAGACGGTTACATTTATATTTCTGTAGAAAACCGTGGCGCACCTGCTCCAAAAGGCAGAGAATGGCGTAAAAGTATTTACAAAAGCATCGGAACATTAAACATCCGTGACCAGGCAATGGCGGCCAAGAAAATCATGGAATGGCCATTTGTTGACAAAGACAGAATTGCCGTTTGGGGATGGAGTGGCGGTGGATCTTCCACCTTAAACCTTCTTTTCCAATATCCGGAAATTTACAAAACAGGTATTGCTATTGCAGCGGTAGCCAATCAACTGACTTACGACAATGTTTATCAGGAACGTTATATGGGTTCTCCATTACAAACGACAGCAGCTTATGTAAAAGGGTCACCGATCAGTTATGCGAAAAACTTACAAGGTAACCTATTGTATATCCATGGCACGGGAGATGACAATGTGCATTATCAAAATGCCGAAATGCTGGTTAATGAGTTGATCAAATTTGGTAAAATTTTTCAAATGATGCCTTATCCTAACCGAACGCACAGCATCAGCGAAGGAGATGGAACTTTCCGTCATTTGTCGCTGACTTACACCGACTTTCTAAAGAAAAACTGTCCTCCGGGAGGTAAATAAACAATATAATGAAAAGGATGGTCTGTAATTTACAGGCCATTTTTTTTTACTAAAACACCATAATTGAGATAATATCGCTAATATGGCGCAAATTTTGATAAGCGTTGCACATCTCTGTTATAACACCTATTATCTGAACACATCGATACACATTAATGGATAACAAAGCTGAAAATCCAGCCATTTTACAAAAACAAGCCAAGCCACCTGGAAAAATCACCAGGATGTTCCTGACACTTTATGACGTATGTCAGTTCGTCACCCGGTTTTTCAAGGAAGGATTCCTTCCTCCATATGAAGGAAAAGAATTGATGAGACAATGTTACGACATCGGCTACCGTTCACTTGCCTTGATTTCCCTAACCGGATTCATCACCGGCATCGTATTCACAAAACAATCGAGACCCTCACTGGCAGAATTTGGTGCCACCTCCTGGCTGCCATCTTTAGTCGGCATTGCCTTACTTAGAACCCTTGCTCCCCTGCTAACCTCGCTGATCGCAGCAGGAAAAGTAGGCTCCAGTATTGGTGCAGAGCTGGGATCTATGCGCGTAACCGAACAGATTGACGCTATGGAAGTATCCGCCACTAATCCTTTTAAATTTTTAGTGACCACCAGAGTACTTGCCTCAACCATTACCATTCCTATTCTTACCTTTTACACCGCTATGGTGGGTATGTTAGGTGCCTTACTCAATGTTTCCCTATTTGAGGATACCAGTGCTAGAGCATTCTTTCAGGCCTCTTTAGAGCAGATTACCTTTTTAGACATTACTGCTTCCACAGTTAAAGCCATTATTTTTGGATTTACCATTGGAATTGTAGGTTGTTACCAGGGCTATAATTCTTCTAAAGGTACCGAAGGTGTAGGAAAAGCCGCCAACTCAGCGGTAGTAATTGGAATGTTCCTCATCTTCATTGAAGAGGTTGTTTCGGTGCAATTCTTTGGTTTATTCAGAACTTGATCTTATAGATAATGGAACAAAAGAAACCCACAGATATGGATCAGGAAAAAGTGATAGAGATCAAAGGATTGTATAAGTCTTTTGGAACCTATGACGTGCTGAAAGGCGTAGATCTGGATCTGCATAAAAGAGAAAACTTAGTCGTTCTTGGGAAATCAGGAACAGGAAAATCAGTGTTGATCAAAATCATTGTCGGTCTCCTTACTCCCGATCAGGGTGCAGTAAAAGTACTCGGCCAAATGGTAGATAAAATCAGTTACAAGGAACTATTGGCCTTGAGGTTAAAAGTAGGCTTCTCTTTTCAGAACAGTGCGTTGTACGACAGTATGACCGTGAGACAAAATCTGGAATTCCCTTTGGTGAGGAACCAGAGAAACCTGACTAAAGGAGAAGTTAACCAGGCTGTAGAGCGCGTGCTTGATGCTGTTGGCCTACTTCAAACCATTAACCAAATGCCTTCAGAACTTTCTGGTGGACAAAGAAAAAGGGTGGGCATCGCCAGAACATTGATTCTTCAACCCGAAGTGATGTTATATGATGAGCCTACCGCGGGATTAGACCCAATTACCTGCTTAGAGATCAACAACCTGATCAATGAAGTACAGGAACGCTTCCACACCAGTTCTATTGTCATCACGCATGACCTTACCTGTGCAAAAGCAGTAGGTAACAGAGTGGCGATGTTGCTTGACGGAAAATTTGAACGTCAGGGGACTTTTGATGAGGTATTCAATACCGATGATGAACGGGTAAAACCATTTTACGAATATAATTTTATACAATAACAATATGCAGGTAACAGACACGCGTCGCAAAGTAACAGTAGGAGTATTCGTATTCCTTGGACTACTCATTTTTATATTAGGAGTTTTTACGTTGGGAGGCCAGAAAAAGACATTTGTAAAAAGCTTTACTGTTGATGTTGTTTTTAATGATATCCAGGGACTAAAAGCAGGAAATAATGTTTGGTTTTCGGGAGTAAAAGTAGGAACCATCAAAAAGGTTCAGTTCTTTGGCACTTCACAGGTACAGGTGTTTTTAAGCATTGAAGAAGAGGCGCACAAATACATCCATAAAGATGCAACAGCAACAATCAGCTCAGATGGTTTGATTGGGAATAAAATCATTGTGGTAACAGGTGGTACGCCTAAATTTCCATTCGTAGAGGATGGTGATCGCTTAAAAGCCAGCAATGCCCTTTCTACAGATGACATCATGAAAACTTTCCAGGTGAACAATAAAAACCTGGTTGATGTGACTTCAGACTTTAAAATCCTTTCCAAAAATCTGGTGGAAGGAAAAGGTGCTGCAGGTGCTTTATTGGCAGATCAGCAGATTGCAGATAACTTTAAAGCGATCGTAAAAAATTTAAAAGTGACTACTGAAGCGGCAAATAAAATGGCGCTGGATTTAAATACGTTCACGAGAAAAATGAATACCAAGGGTGGTTTAGCGGATAAAATGCTAACCGATACCATGGTATTCTCACAATTGCAAGCTTCCGTGAATGAGTTGAAGAAAACAGCAAGTTCTGCTGCAGCTTTAACTGACAACCTGAACAAAGCAAGTTCTAAATTAAACCAGAGTGACAATGCTGCAGGCTTGTTATTAAACGATCAGAAAGCAGCAGATCAGATTAGAGTGATCATGCAAAATCTGGAAGGCAGCAGCAAAAAATTAGACCAAAATATGGAGGCTTTACAACATAACTTCTTATTGAGAGGCTTCTTTAAGAAAAAAGCAAAAGCAGAGGCAGAGGCGGCAAAAACGCCAGTACAACCTTAATTTTCTTTTATCCTACAGGCAAAGACCTGCCCCGATGTTTTCGAACATATGGAGCAGGTCTTTTTTGTAAAAGGTAAAACTATTAGTAAAGAATTTTGTTTTTAGTTTGAAGCAATTAATCATTAAACTATATACCAAATGGGCCTACTAAAATCTCTACTTATCGGTGCGGCAGTTTTTGGGGCTGTAAAATACGCCACAAAAAAAGGTGCCAATGGAAAATCTCTTGTCGACGAACTGACGGAACAGGCTCCGGAATGGCTTGATAAAGCAAAAGAGTTTGGAAATGATCTAAAGCAACAATACCGCGAAACCACGGATCCTTACAGAGAGTAAAAACAAAACATTAAAAAAATCCACTACCTACCCTAGTGGATTTTTCTTTTAACACATTTGGGTCATTCATTTATCCGCTTGAGCTGCCCATTTAGTCAGCTGGGTAAAATTCCCGCGATCGCATCTTTTTCAATTCCCTATTATTGTTTCTAATTAAGGTAAGATACCGACTCCTCCTCTATTATAAAGCTCATTTTATGTAATTTCGCACCTTAAAGTCACAATAAAGGAATATGGTGAAAACCCGCACAATTTTTTCAAAGCCCTTAAATCGTCACCTTCGTTTTATAACGATCCCCTTGATATTTGTGGTCCTGAATTTACTATCTTACTTACTCAATCCCTATAGCCCTTATTACCAGGAATATTTTGACAGACCTATATTAGAAATCTTAACGGATGCGGGATTAACACTGCTTTTCTGTGTTTTAATTTTTGAACTGAGCGTATTCAATTCCTCCATGCTGGATAAAGTAATTCCCTGGACGGAGCGTCCATTTATGCGTTTTAGTATCCAATTGCTGACTCAAATTGTCTTTGTCATCATTCTGATGATCCTATTATATTACATCGGGTCGTTGGTTTATACTTATAAAGAAAAGCCTACATTTGAAGAAGAGCTGAACAGTCTCCAATTTGTGTATGTCTGCGTCATCATGGGGATTTTGATCAGCGCGGTAACCACAGGAAACTTCCTATTACAAAAATGGACCGCCACCATGATGGAGGCCACTGACTTAAAGTTAAAAACCGCAGAATTTAAAGAGATTGCCATGCAAGCGGAACTACAGTCGCTGAAGCTCCAATTGGATCCTCATTTCATGTTCAATAATTTCAGTACCCTTTCCGAGCTCATCTCTGAAGACCAGTTAAAGGCAGAGGTTTTCCTGAGGAACTTATCGAGGGTATACCGCTATATGATTGCCAACCTCAAAAAGGATATAGTTTCCCTGGAAGAGGAACTCAAATTTGTAGATGCCTATTTATACCTGATCAGAATCCGCTATGGAGAAAATGTAATCGTATCCGTTGACATCAACAATGATGACGACCGTGGGATCCCTCCCATCACCTTACAGTTGCTCATTGAAAATGCGATTAAACATAATGCGGCAACAAAAAGCAATCCATTACTTATTGAAATTTACAATACCGATTCTCATATTGTCGTGAGTAATAACTTGCAAAGAATTAAGTTATCTATTCCTTCCGCCCGTATCGGCTTACAAAATATACGAAGCAGGTATGCCCTTTTATCTGAAGACCTCCCTTTCGTGATAGAGAATGAGTATTCCTTTGCTGTTCATTTACCTTTACTTCCATTATAGTCCATAAAATATGAATATTTTAATCATCGAAGACGAACAACCCAATGCCAACAGACTCATTAAACTGCTTGCAGAATTGAGAGAAGATGTGAACATCATGGGCGTTTTGGCAAGTGTAGAAGAAAGTGTGCAATACCTGAATCAATATCCTCAGCCAGACCTGATCTTAATGGACATCAGATTGGGAGACGGTTTATGTTTTGAGATTTTCCCAAAAGTAACGATCCATTGCCCGGTAATTTTTACCACAGCATATGATGAATATGCCCTCCGTGCATTTAAGATTTATAGCCTGGCCTATTTACTAAAACCGGTAGAAAAGAACGAATTAAAAGAAGCCCTTAGCATCTACGATCATATATTGCAGGAAACTAACCCTAATAAAGCACTGGATCAATTGGTAGATTATAT
Source organism: Pedobacter gandavensis (assembly GCF_014172405.1). Lineage (GTDB taxonomy): Bacteria > Bacteroidota > Bacteroidia > Sphingobacteriales > Sphingobacteriaceae > Pedobacter > Pedobacter gandavensis. The sequence continues at coordinate 1,814,717 of NZ_WNXC01000001.1, forward strand.
CAAATCTAAATCGGTAATTTACCGTTCCCGATTCCTCCTACCTTATAAAGATGGCTATAAAACCATTCTTGTTTCTTCTATTGATTACATCTATTCTGAGCATAAAATCACACATCTAGTCTTGGACGATCAGACGGATCTGATTGTTCCATTCACGATGGATGAGCTGGAAGACCAGTTAGACCCGGTTTGTTTTTTCCGAGCCAATCGTCAGCACATGATTCATGTCAACAGTATTTTCTCTATCCATAACTATTTCAATGGTAAACTGAAGGTGATTCTGAAAAGTAAAAGTGCTGGAGAGATTATCATTAGCAAAGAAAAATCCGGACAGTTTAAATCCTGGCTGGACCGCTAATCCAAAAAAATTCGGTTATTGTTTTTCTACGTTTCAGCGACTAAAATATACATTTCGGTCAATTAATACCCGGATCGCGCGTAGATAGGTTTTATGTTTGCAGACATTTTAATGAACATAAACCCTAATGAAGATGTCTTTCCCCTCAAACCAAAGAAACAATACCCGATATTTCTTGCTATTGTCCTTGCTGATTCCTGCATTAATTTTAGGCAGTTGTGGATCAAAAGCGGGCCCTGAACAAGCGGCAGGAACTCCTCCACCAGCACCCGAAATACCGGTTATCGCTGTTATGGAGCAATCTGCGATTACTTTTAACGAATATAGTGCTGCCATTGAAGGCAAAGTTAATGTAGACATTCGCCCACAAGTGGATGGTTACCTGGACAAAATATTTGTAGATGAAGGTGCATATGTAAAAGCTGGTCAGCCACTTTTCAAAATCAATGATAGAATCTATCAGGAACAGCTAAACACCGCCAATGCGGCGATGGAATCAGCCAAAGCAAACTTGCGTACTGCTCAGATCGAGGTAAACAAAATCAAACCTTTAGTACAGAATAAAGTAGTTTCTGAAGTACAATTGAGTACCGCAGAAGCAAATTATAGTCAGGCACAGGCTGCTGTTTCCCAAGCAAAATCAACGATTGCTTCCGCAAAAATCAATATTGGCTTTACACTAATTAAAGCACCAATCTCCGGCTACATCGGGAAAATCCCGAAAAGAGTTGGCAACCTGGTTAGTAAAGGTGATCAGGAACCGATGACGACACTTTCTGACACGAAAGAAGTGTATGCTTATTTCTCTATGAGTGAGCCTGCATTCTTACAATTCAATGCTCAGGTTAAGGGTAACACAATGGCTGAAAAGCTAAAAAGATTACCCCCTGTTAGCTTGGTGCTTGCCGATGGAACAACCTACCCTCAGAAAGGAAGAATTCAGATTGTTGATGGTCAATTCGACAAAAGCACTGGTTCTATTAGTCTAAGAGCAGTCTTTCCTAATCCCCAGGGACTGTTACGTTCTGGGAATACTGGAAAAATCCGTCTGGAAGAGCAGCATGAACAAGTAGTCATGGTTCCAAAAGCTGCAACAATGGACGTTCAGGATAAAATTTTCGTGTACTTCGTTGGTCCAAAAAACAAGTTAGAACGTAGAGCGATCACGATTTCTGGAAAAAGCGGCAACAATTACCTGATTAAAGATGGCCTGAAAAAAGGAGAAACCATTGTGTACTCAGGCCTGGATGGATTAGCAGAAGAAGCAGAAATTAAGCCTAAACCATTAAATGCGGATAGCGTTTACCGTGCCCAATAATTTACCCCCTAAATTTTAAAAAACAGATGTTACAATCAATTATAAGAAGGCCGGTATTGGCAACGGTGATCTCTGTCCTCCTGGTACTCCTGGGGATAGTGGGACTTATGCGTTTGCCAATTACCCAGTTTCCCGACATTGCCCCTCCTACCATTTTCGTATCTGGTGTATATCCCGGTGGAAACTCGGAGGCCGTAATCCGTTCAGTCATTACTCCCCTGGAAGAATCTATCAACGGAGTGGAAAACATGGACTACATGAAATCTTCCGCCAGTAATGACGGTTCATTCTCGGTATCCATTGTATTTAAACAAGGTACAGACCCGGATCAAGCTGCTGTAAACGTACAAAATCGCGTGGCACAGATCAACAGCCAGATGCCTCCGGAGGTCCTACAGGCTGGGATCAGTACTTCGAAACAGCAGAACAGCAATGTGATGTACTTCAACGTATATAGCGAAGACCGTACAAAATATGATGAGAAATTCCTGCAGAACTACATCAAGATCAACCTTGTTCCTGAATTAAAAAGGATTCAGGGTGTGGGTCAGGTACAGATGTTTGGTTCTAAGGATTACTCGATGCGTGTTTGGTTAAATCCGCAGAAAATGGCGGCCAATAACCTGACCCCGAGAGATGTTACAGAAGCGATCGCTGACCAGAGTTTAGAAACTGCTCCAGGAAAATTCGGAGAGGAATCTAAGGAAACGATAGAATATGTGGTGAAGTATAAAGGAAAGTTAAACTTACCAGAGCAATATGAAAACCTGATCATCAAGTCTTCAGCAGACGGCGGTGTGCTTCGTTTAAAAGACATAGCAAGAATAGAATTTGGTGCGGCAAGTTATTCCAGTGACACTAAAATGGATGGCATGGATGCGGTAACGCTGGGGATTTTACAAGCCAGTGGTTCCAATGCCAATGAAATTGAAATTGCGGTACGTAAATCCTTGATTAAGGCAGAGAAAGATTTTCCAAAAGGCATCAAGTATGCCATTCTTCAAAGTACAAAAGAACGATTGGACGAGTCTATCAGTCAGGTGAAAAAGACCTTGATTGAAGCCTTTATCCTGGTATTTATTGTTGTATTTATCTTCCTGCAGGATTTCAGATCTACATTGATCCCGGCAATTGCCGTTCCGGTAGCGATTATTGGTACTTTCTTCTTTTTACAATTGATTGGATTTACGGTCAATGTGTTGACTTTATTTGCACTTGTACTCGCCATCGGTATTGTGGTAGATGATGCAATTGTAGTGGTGGAGGCCGTCCATGCGAAGATGGAAGGCTCAAATTTAACTGCCCGTGAAGCCACTTATTCGGCCATGAGTGAAATCACCGGAGCCATCGTATCGATTACCTTGGTGATGGCGGCAGTATTCTTACCTATTGGATTTATGGAAGGATCTTCAGGAATCTTTTATAAGCAATTTGCTTTTACGCTGGCGATTGCAATTCTGATTTCTGCGGTGAATGCATTGACATTAAGTCCGGCGCTATGTGCCTTGTTCTTAAAAAATCCGCATGCAGAAAAAGAAGGTCATAAAACAGGATTTTCGCAGCGTTTCTTTCAAGCTTTCAACACGTCGTTTAACAGAATGACGGAAAAATATATTGGCAGCCTGAAGTGGTTGATCAAATTCAAATGGGTTAGTTTAGGTGGATTGGCCATCGTAATTGCCAGTACGCTCTGGATGCTGAACACTACACCTAAAGGCTTTGTGCCTATGGAAGACGACAGCTTCATGATTTACTCTTTAACCATGCCATCAGGAACTGGATTAGACCGTACCACGAAGTTCATCAAAAAGGTAGACTCTACTTTTAAAACTTTTGAAGCGGTAAATATTACCACCAGTGTTTCTGGTTTTAACATCATGAGTAACTCTGCAAGTCCGGCTTATGGACTTGGGTTTGTCAAACTGAAAGCACCAAAAGAAAGAGGCGAAGTTCAGGATATGGATGCCGTACTAGGTATGGTGAATGCGAAAATGGCCACCTTAAAAGAAGGTACCGTGAGTGTATTCCGTATGCCTCCGGTAGCTGGATATGGAGCCATTGGTGGTGTTGAGTTTGTACTACAGGACAGAACTGGTGGTGACCTGCAGAAATTCAGTCAGGTGGCCAACAAAATTGTGGGCGAACTATTTGGAGTGGATGGCGTTGCAGTAGCATTTACCACTTTTAAAGCCGATTACCCACAATTTGAACTGGAAGTAAACGACCAGAAAGCCAAGCAACTGGGTGTGAGTGTCCGCGAATTGCTGAATACAATACAGGTCTATTATGGCGGTGCGCAAGCCTCCGACTTTAACCGTTTCGGTAAATATTACCGTGTCAATGTAAAAGCCGATGGTATTTTCAGAACGGATAAAGAATCCTTGAACATGGTGTTTGTGAAAAACAACAAAGGCGAGATGGTGCCGGCAAGTGAGCTGGTATCCGTAAGGAAAGTATATGGACCTGAGTCTGTGGACCGATACAATCTATTCAATTCCATCACCATCAATGCGATCGCCAAACCTGGAGTGAGCAATGGAAAGATTATGGAAGAAGTGGAGAAATTACTCGCAGAGAAACTTCCGAATGGCTATAGCTACGAATGGAATGGACTTTCCAGAGAAGAGAAATCTTCAGGATCACAAACGGTATTCATTCTGGCTTTGAGTTTATTGTTTGTTTATTTCCTGCTGGCGGCTCAATATGAGAGTTATATTTTACCATTGGCAGTGATGTTATCTATTCCTACCGGTTTATTGGGTGTATTTATCGCCATAAAGATCGCTGGAATTGACAACAACATCTATGTACAGGTAGGGCTGATCATGCTGATTGGTTTATTGGCGAAAAATGCGATCCTAATCATTGAGTTTGCCTTACAGCGACGCAAAGAAGGTATGGATCTAATCCCTGCCGCATTGGAAGGATCTCGATTGCGATTGAGACCTATTCTGATGACTTCCCTGGCTTTCATTGCGGGTATGACCCCATTGATGATTGCTACAGGAGGATCAGCGATGGGTAATCGTTCGATCAGTACTGGCGCTGCCGGTGGAATGCTTGCCGGAGTAATCCTGGGACTATTTATCATCCCAGTGCTCTTCGTCGTATTCCAATCTTTACAAGAAAAAATAACCGGGAAACCGGGACTGGAAACTGACCCACAGGTCAAATCTAATTAATCATGAATCACAACCTTAAATTATATACCATTGCGACCCTTGCCATCCTGTCCACAGGATGCAAGGTAGGAAAAGAGTATGTGCGACCGGCGACAGATCTCCCAACACAATACCGTGCTGCGCAGCAGGCGACAGATTCGATCAGTGTGGCTGCATTGAGCACAAAAGTTTTCTTTAATGATCCTGCCTTGCAACAATTGATCGACAGTGCAAATACTAAAAATTATGACCTGCTCATCGCCTTGAAAAACATTGAGCAGGCAGATCAGACTTTGCGCGAAGCAAAAGTTAACTTTCTACCGGAACTCGGCTTAAACATACAGGCCAATAGCAGCAAGCCTTCAAAAAACAGCTTGAATGGTTTAAGTATGGGACAGTTCTTAGGCACCAGTACGGTTCAGGACTATAATACGGCGCTAAATTTATCTTGGGAAATCGGCTTATGGGGAAAACTCAGAGGCATGAAAGCGCAGGCACTTTCTCAATATCTTCAAACTCAGGAAGCATCGAAACTGATCCGCAGCAAACTGGTTTCCACTGTGGCTACCGGTTATTATAACCTCTTGATGTTGGATGAGCAATTGCGTATTGCCAATCGAACAGTTTCCTTAAATGACAGCACTTTAAGGATGACCAAATTGCAATGGGAGGCTGGTTTAACCACTATCCTTGCCATTCAACAGGCAGAAGCGCAAAAACTAAGCTCCGAGCAACTGATTCCTGCACTACTGCAAAATATCAGCATTCAAGAAAATGCTTTAAGTCAACTGACAGGGACACTACCTGCATCAGTTTACCGACTGAAAAAACTGAATGAAATCAGTCCGGCAGTTCAAATGCCTGCAGGATATCCGGTAGCCTTGCTGAACCAACGTGCTGACGTAAAGGCTAGTGAGTATGCATTACGTGCTGCTAATGAAGCTATAGGGATTGCACAGGCCAGTATGTATCCTTCTTTGAACATTACTGCTCAGGGAGGATTAAACTCCTTTAAAGCCAGCAATTGGTTCAATATTCCTGGTTCCCTATTTGGAATGGTTGCCGGAAGTGTGGCACAACCAATTTTCCAACGCCGACAGTTAAAAACCAAATTCGAGATCGCGAAATTAGAAAGAGAAAAGTCGGTATTGGCCTTTAGACAAACTGTTCTTTTGGCAGTGACCGAGGTGGCGGATGCCTTAACGACTTCAGCACGCTTAAAAGAGCAATTGGTCTTGGCGGAAGCTCGTGTAAACACTTTACGCTCGGCCATCAAAAATGCAGATATGTTGTACAAAAGTGGCATGGCGACCTATCTTGAAGTGATCCTTGCTCAAGGAAGCCTGCTACAAAGTGAGCTAGAGTTGAGCGACTTAAAACGTCAGCGACTAGCTGCAGATGTGACACTTTATACTGCTTTAGGAGGTGGTAATAACCCAGAATAAGCCCCCAATTAAATAATATTACCATATTGCGATGTCTTAAACAGGCATCGCATTTTTATTTTACCAGGTATTTTTTATTTGAAGAATATCCTGAAGGTCGTTCCTATACCAAATTCACTTTCTACCGTCACCTTTCCCCCCATCGCATCAATCTGATTCTTGGAAATAAATAATCCAACGCCTCTGGAATCGGCATTGCCATTAAAAGTTTTATACATTCCAAACAACTCGGCACCATGTTTTTCCAGGTCCATTCCTATACCGTTATCTTTAATTTTCAACACAACTTGCCCATCCTGCTCACAAGTCAGCTCAATCACCGGTGGCCTTTCGGGATGACTATACCTAATTGCATTAAAGATAAAATTAAGCATGATACTCTCCAGATAGGCAGGATTATAGTTTACCAGTACCGATTCAGCAACGTTATTGATGATGCGGGCTTTTTTCAATACAATCTGATCCTGCAAAACATCTAATGTTCTATTGATATATTCACTGAGCGCCAAAGGTTCCACAATCACATTGATATTGGTTTGAATATTGACCACCTTATTTAAGTTCAATAGCGTTTCATTTAAAGAATTTGAAACCGTTTTCAATAAGGTGACCATTTCATTCCGTTCCTCATTGGAAGTAGCGGATTCAATTAAAGCGGCAATAGATTGAATGTTGCTCGTATGAGAACGTAGGTTGTGAGACACGATATAGGAGAAATTGAGCAGCCTTTTATTTTGTTCATTCACCAGATCAAAAGAATGATTTAAATCCCGCTCGGCTTGCTTATTCTTGGTGATATCAATCATAATCCCCCGTAGCATGATCACTTTTCCTTCGGCTACCACAACATTCACAATATCTCTTAACCAAACCACGCTACCATCTTTAGCGATCATGCGGTACTCAAAATCATGTTGTTCCAGTTTATCTGCGAAAGAATAACAATAATGGAGTCGATACTCGCGGTCTTCCGGATGAATGTGATCTACCCAGAATGTTGGGGAACCAAGCCATTCTTCACTGGTATATCCAAGAATATCTTTTGATTTTTCACTCACAAAAGCAAATTCAAAAGTAAATGGATTTGCTTCCCACACAATCCCATCAATCGTATTTACGAGAGATTCAATCCGTTGTCTATATTCTATGGCAATGCGTTCTGCTTCAATTTTTGCCGTCACATCTTCTACGATGGCAATGTGGCTGGTTGGTTTAGTCCCGGGAAGCCATAAAGGAGTGATCATCAGGTTTGCCCAAACCACTGTACCATCTTTATGTAAATATCTTTTCAGGAGCTCAAATTCGGAGATCTCCCCCCTTTCCATCCGCTCAAAATAGTTGAGCCCATTTTCTATATCATCCGGGTGACTGAGCATTTGAAAGCGCTTACTTTCCAGCTCTTCTGCGGAATAACCAAGGATTTTACAGAGGCGGGGATTCACATGAAGCAAACGGCCAGTATTAGACTCTACCTCCATAATCCCAATTGCTGCCTGGTCAAATATCGTTTTAAACTTCAGCTGATTTTCCAGTAACCTACTGGCCTGATCCAATACCAATTGCTGCAATTCCGCTGGTCTTTTAAACACCAGGGAGACTAAAAATCCACTTAGGCCCGCCAGGAAAATTGCGAATATGGTAGGCACCACAATTTTCAAATAGGGCTTATAATTTGGAATGTTCATCATGTACAACTTCCAGTTGCCATCAGAAAAAGTCACACTTTCTTGAACTGCATCAGGAGTAGTCTTTATCTTTGGGAGGAAAAACTCCTCAACTCCGGTTACAGGGCTTAACTTTGAGAGTTGAAAGGCATAGCGATTATTAGTAACTTCCTGTATCCCTGCTTCTTTTAAAAAGGCATCCAGTTTGATCACCACTGCAGAAAAACCCCAGAACTTATTATTGAAAAACAAAGGCATCCTCCCCACAATACCGATCCCACCCTGTTTAAGCTTCATTGGTCCGGCAAAATACATCTTTCGATCCATGACAGCCTTTCTTGCCTCTAAGCTAATCTCTTTTGAAACATGAAAAACATCAAGATTTAAAGCCGCCTCATTACCTTTTAAAGGATAAATGTACTTAATCACTCCACCTGGAACCAGCTCTATGGCTTGTACATTTGGGTTTGAGCTCATCAACTGAGCGGCTACCACTTCAAAATCCTTAGGTTTACCATCACCGCTAATCGTTAATCCCAACGTTAAGGCTGCAGTATAACAGTTTTTAAGTGATTGGTCTACATTATATCTCAATGTATTTAAAACCCTGTTCATTTCCATACGCTGATCATCTTTTACCATCCGGTAACGCTGATTGGAGACGTAAAGAATCAATGTAATGAGCAACAAGGAGATAACCGCACCGGTTACTTTGGGTCTTTTAAATAAAATATTGGTACTGGAAGATAGTTTTTTCTCTAAGTTCATTTTGTTGCCAGACAGAGCCTAAATGTAATATTTAATTTTTACTTTTATCTATGATGATTTCTCTCGAAAATGCACAAATTTCAGCTTCCTTTTCTACTAAAGGTGCGGAATTACAAGGGTTAGAAAACAAGCATACTTCCTTATCCTATCTGTGGAATGGGGATGCGCAATTCTGGGGGAAGCATAGTCCAGTTTTATTTCCTATTGTTGGAGGGCTAAAGGAGGACACCTACAACTTTGAGGGTCAGCAATATCAACTGCCGCGCCATGGCTTTGCGAGAGATAGAGAATTTGAAGCCCATAAAATTGGGGACGAAGAATTGTTGTTTTTATTGAAAGAAGATGAAGAAAGTTTAAAAGTTTATCCTTTTAAGTTCCAGCTAGGCCTGCATTACAGACTTAGCGGAAATACCCTCAGTTGCAGCTATGAAGTTTTAAATACCGGCAACAAAACCTTGTGGTTTTCAGTTGGTGGTCACCCCGCATTTAGTCTGCCGCTTAAATCAAGCTTAAATTACAACGATTATTACCTGAAATTTAATAGGGACTCCCAATTAAACGTGCATCAGGTAAACAATAACCTGATTGATGATAAGACAGAAATTCTTCATTTAACGTCTGCAGGAAAGCTTCCGTTAAATCACGAGCTATTTTATGGGGATGCACTGGTCATGAAAGACTTAAAAAGCAACAAAATCAGTTTAAAATGCGATAAAGATAGCCATGGCTTAGACTTTCATTTCGAAGGTTTTCCATATTTTGGAATATGGGCGGCTAAAGATGCTGACTTTGTCTGTCTGGAGCCATGGTGTGGCATCGCTGATGGTATTCATCACAATCAGCAACTCATCGATAAAGAAGGAATTGTTAGTTTAGCTCCTGGAAAAGAGTGGTCTAGAAATTGGGAAGTTACTTGCTTTTAAGGTTTATTTTTTAGCCATTCCTTCCCGGTAATTCAACGATAAATTTACAGCCTTTATCCTTTCCTTCGCTTTCTGCACGAATGGTTCCATCATGCGCTTCTACCAATACCTTCACAATGGACAGTCCAAGGCCGGTGGAGTTTTCCCCTGCAGTTGGCTGCGCACTTAAACGGGTAAAACGCTGGTATAGTTTACCTTTATCTTCCTGAGTGAGGCCCAGTCCCTGGTCTTCTACTTCAATCAGCACCATTCCTGCGAGCTCTTTTACACGAATAAAGATGTGTTTTCCTGGCGCCGAATATTTAATAGCGTTATTGATCAGATTGTCAATAATTTCTGTCAACTTCCCTTCATCCGCATTTACATACAGGTCTTTTTCATAACTGAAATGTATCATTTGGCCTTTTCTTTCCGCCAGTGGCTGATTCATGGAGACCACATTACTCACCAGGAAAGAAACATTGACTTTAATTAAAAGCAAGTGTATTTTTCCGGATTCCATACTTCCTACCTGCAATAATTCATCAATGATACGCACCATATTCAGACTGGCAATTTTTATCTGATCACAAAGGGTATCCACCATTTCTGGATTATCCTTCTTCATTTTAATCAAATCTGCACGTACGGGAATGGTTGTTAAGGGATTTTTAAGGTCATGGGCTGTCGTATTCAGGATCTGATTGTGCTGAGCAATACTGGTTCTGGAAGCCAATCTCAATTCGATTTGATCCATCACAATGTCTCTTAAATCTCTAAGGATCTGCTCCTCTTCTTCATTTAGCGTCCTTGGGGATTTATCGATCACACAAAAAGTACCTAAATTAAAGCCGTCTCTGGTACGCAAAGGTACAGCCGCATAAAACCGCAAGCCAAAATTACCTGCGACCAATGGGTTTGCCAAAGTTCTTGGGTCTAAGATTGCGTCTTCCACAAGATACAGATCATCAGAAAAAATCACGGAAGCACAAAGTCCTTCATCTCTGTCGATTTGCTGTGCTTCAATTCCATATTTCGATTTAAACCAGATGCGATCGGTATCTACCAGACTGACAATAGCGATAGGCACCTTCAGGAGCGTTGCTGCCAACTTAGTCAGCTTATCAAATGAGCCATCCGGTGGCGTATCCAGAATACTGTACCTTTTTAAGGCTTTTATCCTTTCTTCTTCTGATGTTGCAGTATCCAGATCTATATGAGTCGCCATTGAGATATACATTAAGAAACATAAAGTTAGTAATGTTTCTAGCGGAAAACAAATTACTACGATTTATATAGCAACAATATGACTTAAGATAAAGATTTACGCTTAGAAATAGCGAATCAAAAAAAACAGCTGTTTTACCTATATATTTTTCATCTTGAAGAAAAAAAGCTGGATCTACCAGCTTTCAAGAATCAATGCGGAATTAATAGCCACCCCTGATAATGAGCCTGATGCCACTGCCAAAGAAACCGATCTCGCCATAGTTGTATTGTCGCCAGCGGCATAAATGCCTGGGATACTACTTTGTTTTTTATCATCAACAACCAAGTAACCCTGTTCATTTAGCGCACAACCCAGACTTTCTGGAATGTCCGAGTGTTGTACAAAACCTACCCTGCTATACATCGCTTTAAAAAAATACTGTTGTCCATCTTCGAGTAACAGGCTTTTCAGCTGTCCATTTTCATGTTGAATTTCCAATATAGGCGTCTCCAAAATCGAAATACCATGAGTTTGGAGTTGTTGTTGCTGCTCCATGTTCAATTGAACTGGTCCATTCGTAAATAACACCATATCTTTTGTCCATTGATTCAGAACCTGAGCCAAATGAAAAGCGGTATCTCCATTGGCAAGTATCGCTGTTTTTTGCTGACGAACTTCATAACCATGACAATATGGGCAGTGAATCACAGAGATGCCCCAGCACTCAGCAAAGCCTTTTATTGCTGGCATCAAATCTTTAACACCTGTGGCAAATAATAGCTTTTTTGCGCTAAAAGACAAACCTGATACCGTTTTTACTTCAAAAAGACCGTTGATTTGTTTTGCAGAAACCGCCAGGTCATTTAAGTGACTAACCGTTGGATACTTTAATACCTCTGCTAAAGCAATTTTCGCAATCGCCTCAGGCCGCTGTCCATCCTGCGTAAGAAAATTATGAGAATATGGTGTTTGCGCATTACAGGGTTTCCCACTATCTATCAGCAGGACTTTTCTTCCTGCTCTTGCTAAGGTCATTGCGGCAGAAAGACCGGCATAACTGCCGCCAATAATAATAACTTCTTGTGCAATATCAATTTGTGTCAATTCCTTTTCCATCTTTATTCTATTTAAGCTGAACTGGAAATATGAAAAAATCGGTTCCTTAAATAAAAAAGAATGACCGCTTCTGCCCTGGTTCCAGATTAGAACCAAAGTTATAAAGTCGGCCTACTAATGCAACATTATTGCAATAATAAAACACAAAGATGACACAATGTTGCTTTACTTAATCAGCGCCGTTCTGATGCTGGAAGTATGGGCAGAAAACACGCCCAATGCTCCATTACTGAAGTTAGAAGGGGGATTTGCAGGAGCTACGGGTGGTCCTCCTGATCCAGAATTCTGGCCTAGACTATAAAAATAACGGTATACATTCCTATCTATACATTGGATTTCAACCTGAATACTATCGCCCTTGATCAGGTCATTCAGTTCATAAAAGATCACATTGGTGACTTTATTTCCATCATCAAAACGATCTTCGGAAACCACATCTTTCTCTACCACACCCTTAAATTTCAAGATATATCGGTACTGATTCGCTACTCCTGCAGGATCTCTAAAGTTCACTGCGACATAGTTCTTAGTCTCTCCAAAAAAGTCATAACTTTTAAACGTTAGTGAGTCCATAGGTACCCTGGCAGGCATAACCGAGCTTGCTTTGTAGGTTTGTCCTTCTACCGTAACTGAAAGCTCGTATTTGGAACCAGACTTACCTTTGAACTTTACACTCTGATAAATCCCCGGAGAGACCTCAGAAAAAACGATAGAACTAAGCCCATCTACAGAAAGCAGTACTTTTGCCGCAGATACCCCATGAAATTTATTAGGCTCCGTGAAGCTGTAGGTTTTTGAAATTTTAACCTGCTGAACCTCATTTTGGTCGCTAACGCCACCATCAATCACCAACACAGGAGCTGCATCATCCAACTTTAGCTCAATTACTTTCTCACAAGCCGTAAAAAGAAAGATCATAATCAATCCCAATCCTTTATATATATTCATTTTCTTCATGCCTCTTATTGGTTAAAATTTGAAATTCCAGGTTACAGAAGGAATAATTCCAAACAAAGTGGTTCTGACCACCTCTGTCCTTGTCGGATCATCAGGATTGTCTTTGAAATCGATTGAAAATGCATTTTGTCTGTTGTATACGTTATAAATTCCAAAAGACCAGCTGGATTGCATTTTTTTGCCCGGTTTTCCTTCCAGGGTAGCTGCCACATCTAATCGATGGTAAGCAGGTGTACGGTAACCATTCTTCTCTTTGTAATAAAAAGCGGTTGTCCCATTGATCTGATATTTACCGCTCGGATACGTCACCGCGTTACCTGTATTGTAAACAAAAACAGAAGAGAAAGTCCAGCGTGGACTCGCTTTATAAATCCCGACTAAAGATAGGTCGTGGGTTCTGTCTTGTTTCGCATAAAACCATTTCCCTTCATTCAAAGTATCAAACTGGCGCTCCGTTCTAGAGAAAGTATAGCCAATCCATCCATTAAATTTGCCAAATCTTTTCTTCAGAAACAGCTCTATTCCATAGGCACGTCCATCACCATATAATAAATCTGCCTCCACATTTCCATTCCCCCTCAAATCGGTACCACTTCGGTATTCAATTTGATTTTGCATCCATTTGTAGTAGATTTCCGCAGAGAACTCATATTTATCATCATTAAAATTCTTGAAATAACCGGTCGCCACCTGATCAGCGATTTCCGGTTTCACATTATTACTGTTCATGATGTACAAATCCGTTGGGGAGGTAGAAGTTGAATTAGACATCAGGTGAATGTTCTGAACATTTCTGGTATAAGCTCCTTTTATGGAAGCGGAAGGATTTAATTGGTAGCTGGCTGACAATCTCGGTTCCAGATTCAAGTACGTTTTAACAACTGAACCTGGCCCGTAATATTGACTAGAAATCGTATTTCCTTCTGCATCGTAGCTCTTGAAATTACCAGGTCCTAATAAAGAAAAGCTACTCAACCTCAAACCATAAACCACATTAAACCGGTCATTTACAGCCCATTCATCCGACACATACATGGCAGATTCCAAACCTTTCCGATCCTCATAAGTGGTTGGATTAACACTAGAATTTTCATCGGCACTTAGTTTTCCTGGTGCGATGGTATGGTGAATCACATTGAGACCAAACTTCAAGCTATGGTCATTACTTAAGCGGTAATCAAAATCCTGTTTCAGATTAAAATCTTTGATAGAAGAATTCACTTTAAAGTTATTATCCTCCATCATATTCTGGATTACATAGTTATAATTGCTATAAATCAGGGAAGTATTGGAAAACAGTTTATTGCTATACAAATGATTCCAGCGCAGGGTTACCGTCGCATTTCCCCAATTAAAGCCAAATGTTTCGGCAAGGCCGAGTTTATCTCTACCAAAATAACCAGAGAGATATATCGTGTTTTTATCATCCAACTGATAATTTGCCTTGGCGTTTAAATCATAAAAGTACAAGGTATTGCTGTTGATTGAGCTATCCGAGGATAGTTTAAAGAAAAGGTCCATATAGGTTCTTCTAGCACTCAGCATAAAGGAGCCTTTGTCTTTAACAATAGGGCCCTCTACTTTGAGTCTGGAAGAGATCAGGCCAACACCACCCTCAGCTGTAAACTCCTTACGGTTCCCATCATTCATTTTTATATCGAGTACCGAGGCCAATCGACCGCCATATTGTGCTGGCATCCCTCCTTTGTATACGCTAACATCCTTAATGGCATCGGAATTAAAAGTGGAGAAAAAGCCTAGTAAATGGGAAGCATTATAGACAGGAGCTTCATCAAGGAGGATCAAATTCTGATCTGTTGCTCCTCCACGTACATAAAAGCCACTATTTCCCTCTCCTGCTGATTTAATTCCCGGCAGTAACTGCAAAGTTTTCAAGACGTCACGTTCCCCAAGCAATACCGGAACATCATTAATTTCGCGAACACTCAGCTTTTGCAGGCCCATTTGCGGGCTGCTCACGTTTTCGTTCTTTTGAGTCGCCGAAATGACTACTTCATTCAGTTGATTGTCCTCCTCCAATGCAACATTGAGGCGCAAATCTTTGGAGATTTCTACTTGTTTAAACGTGGTTTTATAGCCAATAAAACTAACGGACACTTCATATTTCCCTTCAGCAATGATCACCGAGTAAAAGCCATAAGCGTTGGTTAGGCTACCGGCAGTGCTACTACCAACTAATCGAACGCTGGCTCCAATCAGGGTTTCCCCGGTTTTAGCGTCAGTGACATTGCCACTAAGTGTTCTTTTGGTTTGGGCACTGGAATACTGAAATAATATACACAGTAAGGATATCAGTACAAATCGAATGGTATTAGGCATAAAAAAATCAGGTATATTCTTCAGTAATAAAGCCTTCAAATTGGGCATGGATGGATAAATATACTGAATGATACCTATTATCCACAGAAATATTGATAGCAAACTTTATCTTCTGTGCAATTGTTCTGATATAGATGGCTCTAATCAAATTTACAAGTAAGGGTATATACTGCCCAAAAGGTGACTTTTACATTGACCCCTGGAAACCTGTTCATCTGGCTGTAACTACCCATGGTCATGCAGATCATGTGAAAACAGGCAATCAAGCTTATTTATGTCATGAGTTAACCAAACCAATTCTCCTTCAGCGACTGGGTCTCGATTTAAAAATCCAAACCCTTGCCTATGGAGAGCAGCTACAAATCAATGGTGTCAATGTCAGTTTATTTCCAGCTGGTCATGTGATCGGCTCTGCCCAGGTAAGGTTAGCGTATAAAGGAGAAATCTATGTCGTTTCTGGAGATTACAAAGTAGTTTATGATGGCATCAGCACTGCTTTTGAGCCTGTAAAATGCCATACATTTGTCTCGGAAAGCACTTTTGGTTTACCCATTTACAACTGGCTGCCACAACAGCAGGTTTTCGATCAGATCAGCAACTGGTTAAGCGAGAATTGGCTACAGAAAAAGACAAGTATTTTAACCGCCTACAGCTTAGGAAAAGCACAAAGGCTCATTAAAGGACTAAGCGGGACAGGTCGAAAATTATATGTTCATTCGGCGATAGCCAACTTAAATGAGGCTTTCATTAAGGCAGGCGTTGACCTTCCTGAAACCATTAGGATCAGTCCTGAAATCAGCAAATCTGAGTTGCAGGAAGGTATTGTAATCGTTCCGCCAGCAGTAGCAGAAGGACGTTGGATCAAAAGCTTAATGCATCCGGTAACCGGAGTTTGTTCTGGTTGGATGCAGGTTCGTGCAGCACGGAGATGGAGAGGTTCTGATGCTGGTTTTGCCCTGAGTGATCATGCAGACTGGCCAGGATTATTATCCGCTATTCAGGCAACTGAAGCAGAAAAAGTATATGTCACACATGGCTACACAGCTATTTTTGCCAAATACCTGAATGAAATTGGCATTGCTGCAGAAGAAGTGAAAACGCAATATGGAATAGAAGATGAGGAGGTTATCCATTGAAGCGCTTCACTGAACTCATTGCTCAACTGGAAAGCAGTAATAAAACCAATGATAAATTGGCAGCACTGGTAGCTTATTTCAATGAAGCCGAGGATCAGGACAAGCCTTATGTGATCGCCATGTTTACAGGTAAAAGGCCTAAACGTCCCGTTGGCACTGCCCTACTTAAAGAATGGGCTATAGAGAAGAGTGGCATAGCAGCTTGGCTTTTTACCGAAAGTTACCATCATGTAGGAGACCTTAGTGAAACGATTGCACTAATTTTACCACCTCCAAAACAAGTAAGCGACCTACAACTAAACGAATGGATCAAGGCCTTATCTGCATTGAATGGACAGGATGATGCTTCAAAAAAACACTTCATTACAAATTCATGGGACAGCCTGGAGATTCCTGAGCGCTTCGTCTTTAATAAACTAATTTCCGGCAATTTTAGAATTGGGATATCTGGAAAAATGCTTGTAAATGCTTTGGCCAGGCAAAGTAACATACCTGCGAATCAGATCATGCATAGCATCATGGGCAACTGGAATCCTGAAGAAATCACTTACAAGGAACTGCTTGCCGGTGCCCATGTGAACACCGATAATTCCTGGCCCTACCCCTTTTGTCTGGCTTACGCTTTAGATCAAGAGCCAGCATCTTTAGGCGCAATCCAAGACTGGCAGGCGGAATGGAAATGGGATGGCATCCGAGGACAAATTGTAAAGCGTGGTGGAGAACTATTCATCTGGTCTAGAGGAGAGGAATTGGTAACAGATCAATTTCCGGAGCTTCATTTCCTCAGGGAGATATTACCCGATGGAACAGTTTTGGATGGAGAAATCCTTGCCATCAAAGCAGGAAAAATATTGCCTTTCTCCCTTTTGCAGCAACGCCTAAACAGAAAAACCATTGCAAAAAGTCAACTTGAAAATGTCCCTGTGGGATTTTACTGTTATGACCTGCTGGAATATCATGGAAAAGACCAGCGCGAAGCAACACTTAACAATAGGAGGAAAAACTTAGTTCAGCTCATTGCTGGAATTCCAGAACAGGAAATGCTGCTGTTATCACCGGTAATTACTGCAAAAACCTGGGCAGAACTCGGCGCCTTAAGAGCGGATTCCAGAGCAATGAATAGCGAAGGATTAATGCTCAAAAAATTAGATTCACTGTACCATAGCGGCCGAAAAAGAGGCGATTGGTGGAAATGGAAAATCAATCCCTATACCGTTGACGCCGTTATGATTTACGCGCAAAAAGGAAGCGGTAGAAGAGCAGGATTTTTCACTGATTACACCTTTGCTGTAAGAGATGGTGATCAGCTGATTACCATCGCCAAGGCTTATTCCGGATTAACAGATGCGGAGATCAAAGAAGTTGATGCTTTTGTAAAGAAAAATGCGATAGAAAAGTTTGGTCCGGTACGAACCGTTAAACCGATTCTTGTATTTGAAATCGCATTTGAAGGTATTGCAGAGAGTAAAAGACATAAAGCTGGACTCGCACTACGGTTCCCCAGGATTTCCAGATGGCGCAAAGATAAAAAGGCGGAAGAGATCAATACGCTGACAGATTTAAGACAGTTGTTAAATTCTACATTATAAAAGAAATATGGGCCTAGAAAAGAGCAAGGGATACAAGCAGGTCATTAAATGGCTGAAATCGAGCAAAAGAAAGCCTTTCAAATTCCAAAGTGATGCCTGGCAATATTATGCGGAAGGATATAGCGGGTTGATCAATGCACCAACCGGATTTGGAAAAACGTTTTCTCTTTTCCTTGCCGTGCTGATTGAAGAACTAAATGAACAAGAAGAAAACAACTCAAAACTGCTTGCTAAAAAAGGGCAGGAAAAACCCCTCAAGCACCAGAAAGGCTTAAGATTAATCTGGATTACGCCTCTTCGCTCTTTAGCGAAGGATCTTGGCCGGGCTATGCGGGAAGTATGCACAGCATTAGAGCTGGATTGGCAAATATCTGTTAGAAATGGGGACACCAGTACTGCAGAAAAGCTAAAACAGAAAAAACAAATGCCGGAAGTGCTCATTATCACACCGGAAAGTATGCATTTGTTATTGGCACAGAAAAACAGTGCGACTCACTTTCATCAGTTACGCTGCATCGTTGCCGATGAGTGGCATGAACTTATTGGAAGTAAACGGGGCGTCATGGCGGAACTGGCGATCTCCAGAATCAAGGGCATCCTGAAGGCGAAACATCCGGAGCGATTGCTCCGAATATGGGGTATCTCTGCCACTATTGGTAACCTAGAACAGGCGATGGAAGTGTTGGTTCCCTACCCTGACCTGTTAAAAGTTATCGTTAAAGCGGACGTTCAAAAGAAAATTATGATCAAGTCGATCCTTCCTGACCATATCGATATGTTGCCATGGGCTGGTCATTTGGGTCATAAACTAGCGCACAAACTACTGCCTATCATCCATAAAAGCAAGACCAGCCTCATCTTCACCAATACTCGGGGACAGGCCGAATTATGGTATCAAAATTTGCTGGCCATGGATGAAAGTCTGGCGGGATTATTGGCCATCCACCATGGTTCTATTGATTTTGAGCTGCGCAACTGGATTGAAGATGCTTTACATTCAGGAGCCTTAAAAGCAGTCATCAGTACCTCCTCTCTTGATCTTGGGGTCGACTTTAAGCCCGTGGATACCGTCGTACAAATTGGCTCTCCTAAAGGTGTAGCCAGATTTTTGCAACGTGCAGGAAGAAGTGGACATTCCCCGAATGAAACTTCAAAAATATACTTCCTGCCAACTCATGCACTAGAATTAGTAGAAGCAGCGGCCATTAAAGAAGCGGCAATCACTCAGCAGATAGAAAGCCGGGAGCCAGTCGTGATGGCCTTTGACACGCTAGTTCAATATCTGGTTACGCTTGCCGTTGGTGATGGTTTTGACGACCATGAAATTTATGAAGAAGTAAAAGAAACACATGCTTTCCAGGAGCTACTGCCTTCTGAATGGAGCTGGATCATGCAGTTTATCACCACTGGTGGTGACAGCCTGACCGCCTACAATGAATTTAAGAAAGTTGTTAAATCTGATGGGTTATGGAAAGTGGAAAGCCGGCAAATCGCCATGCGTCACCGCTTGCACATTGGAACAATTGTGAGTGACGCCATGATCAAAGTAAAATACCTGAGTGGTGGCTACATTGGAATGGTCGAAGAATCCTTTCTTGCCAAGTTAAAACCTGGGAATAGTTTTACCCTTGCAGGGAGAATCCTGGAATTCGTCATGATCAAAGAAATGACGGCCTTAGTCCGGCGTAGCAAAGCGACAAAAGCAATGAGCCCGAGTTGGATGGGCGGCCGCATTTCGTTAAGCGCCAATCTGGGAAGTATCTTAAGAAAAAAATACAATGAAACCCTAAATAAAGACCATCAAGATGAAGAACTGGACATTGTTTTACCCCTTTTCGAAAGACAAGCGGCGGTATCTCATGTACCCAAAAGCAATGAATTTTTAATTGAATTGATTCATACTAAAGATGGTTATCATTTCTTTGCTTATCCCTTTGAAGGGCGCATGGTTCATGAGGCTATGGCGGCATTGATTGCCTACCGCCTGAGCAGACACACACCGATTAGCTTCTCTATTGCCATGAATGATTATGGATTTGAGCTGTTGGCTGAGCACCCAATTCCATTGGATGAAAATGAAATCAAGAGCTGGTTCAGTCCACAGCAACTTGGCGAAGACATCGTAAACAGCATCAATGCTACAGAGATGGCCCGAAGGAAATTCAGGGACATCGCTTGTATTTCCGGATTGGTTTTTCAGGGATTCCCGGGTAAATATACTGCTAACAAACATTTGCAATCTTCTGCCTCCCTATTTTTCAGTGTCTTTAGTGATTATGACCCACACAATCTATTACTACGCCAGGCATATGAAGAGGCCTTTTACCAGCAAATTGAAGAACCCAGATTATTATCCGCCTTACAACGCATCCAACAAAGCACCATCGTTTTGACGAAACCAGAGAGTTATACCCCACTCTGCTTCCCGATAAAGGTGGACAGTCTAAGAGAAAATATGAGTACCGAAGAACTGGGACAAAGGATTGAAAGAATGACCCTTGAAGCAGATAAAAAAAGTATATTCCATAAAATTAAAGCTAAAAAATGACCATTACCTGTAGCGGAGAGACCTTAATACTGAACATTGAAAGAGCGATTTTCTGGCCAAATCAGCAATTACTGATCATCAGCGACCTCCATATTGGCAAAGCTGCACATTTCCGTAAGCATGGCATACAGGTGCCTTCTACTCTTGGCGATCAGGATTTACAGCGACTCGCAGGCCTCATTGAACTTTACAAACCCAGCACCGTCTTGATCACTGGAGATCTTTTCCATGATCAGCTCAATAGCGATGTAGATCTGTTCTCCGCATGGAAATCCTCCTTTAGTGCGACTAGATTTCTACTGATTAAAGGCAATCACGACAAATTGATAGACAAGGATTACAAAGATTTAGGAATTGAAGTTTATGAAGAAGAAATGATATTTCCGCCTTTCCGGTTTATCCACGACCGGCCCGATGCTGCAAGCGAATACTATACGATTTCAGGACATATCCATCCGGGGCTTAGGATATATGGAAAAGCAAGACAAAGTTTAAACCTGCCTTGCTTTTACTTTGGGGCAAGCTATGCAGTACTACCTGCATTTAGTGCCTTTACGGGCTTAAGTATGATCAAACCACAACCTGGAGATCGTTTCTATGCCATCACACCCAACCGCATCATTGCAGTTTAAATTAAAAAGCGGTTTAAATATCGTTTAATGCTTGAGTAATCGTTTCATAGATATGATCCAAATCCTCATTGCTGATGATATACGGGGGCAAAATGTATATAATATTCCCAAGAGGTCTTAAAATAATCCCTCTGTCCAGGAAATAAAGATACAATTGATTTCTCAATCCGCTTAAATACGAAGTATCATTTCCTGTTTCCCATTCCATCACCAGAATCGTCCCCTTCTGACGCACATCTTTGAGTTTCGGATGGTCCTTTATCTGCGCTGCAAATATCTCATGCTTTGCTTTTATCCGCTGGATATTTGGCAAAGTTTCCGGACTCAGGAGAATATCCATACTGGCCAAAGAAGCGGCACAAGCCACTGGATTAGCCGTAAAAGAATGTCCGTGGTATAAAGTCTTCAGTTTATCTTCACTTAAAAACGCCTCAAATACTTTCTGATTACAAGTAGTTACACCTAATGGCATCGTACCACCGGTAAGTCCTTTGGAAAGACAGAAAATATCAGGAATATTGGTTAACGTTTCACAGGCAAAATAGGTTCCTGTACGACCAAAACCTGTCATTACTTCATCGGCAATGGTTAAAATCCCATGCTTCTGACAAGTTTCAATCAATTGATCCAGGTGTTCCGCTTCATACATCAGCATCCCTCCGGCACCAAGCACCATCGGTTCAAAGATGAAACAGGCCACCTCATTACTCAGGTAATTGATTTTAGATTTAATCTGTTCAATGTTAGCGGCAGTAGGGAGATCGATGAATTCTACGTCAAACAGCATGGAGCTGAAAGGTCCTGTAAAAATACTGCGCCCACTTACAGACATTGCACCAAAGGTATCCCCATGGTAAGCGTCTTTAAAAGCGATGATTTTAGTCCGCCCGGTACTTCCGGTATTCGACCAAAATTGCAGGCACATTTTCAGGGCAACTTCAACAGCTGTAGAGCCATTATCGGTATAGAATACTTTTTCCTGACCCGCAGGAAGGATTTCTAATAACCTTTCGGCCAATAGCACTGCTGGTTCATGGGTAAAACCAGCAAAAATCACATGCTCTAATACACTCAATTGCTCAGATACCTTTTTTGCAATATGTGGATGCGCATGTCCATGGATATTTACCCACCAGCTGGAAACGGCATCAATATACTGTTTCCCATCTTCATCGAAAAGATATACACCTTCTCCCCTAACAATTGGAATATGCGGTAAGGCGTTCTTCATCTGCGTGTAAGGATGCCAAATTACTTTCTGATCTCGTTCTGCTAAAGTCATGCTTAAATATTTTTTAGTAATTCGACTACTTTTTGGTCAGTTTTGAAAGTAACATCTGCAACATTGAGGTCTTTTAAATCTACCCATCTGAAAGCTTGCAAACTCTCACCGTCAAAATCAAAAGGTATGGTTTTAAAATCCAGCAGCAATGGCTGAATTTCTTTGACCATATAATAAATGCTTAAGATTTGGCTGTCATTGAAGGACGATTTCTCATAAAAGTCGGTGGTATAAATATGCTCGAGTACTTCAATTTCCGCATTGCACTCCTCCATAAACTCTCTTTTAAGTGCGTCTATCAGGCCTTCACCCAACTCCAGTCCACCACCAGGAAATTTACTAAAAATCTTCCCCCCCGACTGCTCATCACTGATCAAAATTTGATTGTCAGCATTGATAAGCAGGCCGTATACCCTTACGTTAAAATAACTCATTGATCGAAATGTTTTTGGTTTTTTGTTGCATTATCCACCGTCCATGGAATTTCTTTTTGGAATGCCTCTTGTCTCACCTCACAGTTTTTCATTTTGCAATAGTTGCAGCATGCCGGCAAACAAGGGTCGGCATGGATAAAAAGTTCTGTCGTATGCTCCGCATTCACATTGATCATTTGATCAATAGCCGATATTTCATGGTGAACCTGATTGAGGTCGTAATAATATGGTAAAGTAATGTGACAGTCGATGTGCAGATCTGCACCATACTGTTGTGCTCTTAAATTATGAACATCAATCCAGGATTCTTGTCTATTTTCTTGTAAAATGGAAACGATATCTTTCACTAATTCCATATTACTCTCATCCATTAATCCACCTACTGATCTTCTGGTGAGTTTGTATCCGTTGTAGATGATATAGAGTCCGAGCAAGATAGAAATAACACTATCCAGCCAAAATATCTGTGTAAGCTGTATCAGAATAATGCCAACCACCAAACCTGCACTGGTAATCGCGTCGGTCATCAGGTGTTTCCCATCTGCCTCCAAAGTAATAGAACGATGTTTTTTCCCAGTATTGATCAGGTAAAATCCCACCAACATATTAATGATTCCAGTAGCCCCAATAATGACAGCTCCTTCAAACAACTGCTTGATTTCCCTAGGGAAAACCAGGTCATAACCAGATTTAAAAACGATAATTAATCCTGCAATGGCAATCAGAATTCCTTCCACAAATGCAGAGAAAAATTCTACTTTTCCATGTCCATAAGGGTGGTTTTCATCTTTCGGTAATGTAGCGAGGTAAATACTATAAAAAGCAAAACCGCTAGCTAATACATTGACAATACTCTCCGCAGCATCCGTAAGAATGGCATTGGAATGCGTCATAAAATACGCACCAAATTTGGCCAGCATCAGCACGACACTAATACATAAAGAAACGAGTATTGCTTTTTTCTGAGGTACCAAGTGGCAGAGTTTAGCCGTCAAAAATACGTTTTAACCAGCAAACTACATTAAAAAGTATTTTTTTTAGTTTATAATTCCGTTAGGTTTATATATTTGCGTTCTCACAAAATTATATTTGCTTGCGCACAAAATATTATGACATTTTTATCCAACAGAATCAATAACCTTTCAGAGTCTCAGACCATTAAAATGGCAAAGTTAGGCAGAGAACTATCCTCAAAAGGGATCGATGTAATCAACCTTAGCTTCGGTGAACCAGATTTCTTTACTCCAGAGTTTGTAAAGGACGCAGCGAAGATCGCTGTGGACGAAAACTACTCTTATTACACTCCTGTATCAGGTTATCCTGAATTACGTAAGGCAATTGCTGATAAGTTATTGAGAGAAAATGGACTTAACTATAGTTTTGATCAAATCGTAGTATCTACTGGCGCAAAACAATCTTTGGCTAATGCTGTAATGTGCCTTGTAAACCCTGGAGAAGAGGTTATTGTACCTACTCCTTACTGGGTTTCTTACTCAGAAATGATCAAACTTGCAGAAGGCGAAACTGTATTTATCAACGCAACTGTAGAAAATAACTTCAAAATTACTGGTGCACAACTGGAAGCGGCAATCACGCCAAAAACCAAATTGTTCATGTTCTCTTCTCCATGTAACCCTACAGGATCTGTTTATTCGAAAGAAGAACTTGCTGATCTGGTTGCTGTATTCGAGAAACACCCAAACATTTATATCATCTCTGATGAAATTTATGAGCACATTAACTTTGTAGGCAAGCATGCTTCGATTGCTGAATTTGACTCGATCAAAGACAGAGTGATCTTAATCAATGGTTTCTCAAAGTCTTATGCCATGACTGGATGGCGCGTAGGTTACATGGCTGCCAACAAAGAAATTGCTAATGCTTGCGACAAAATGCAGGGACAAGTTACCTCAGGAACTTCTTCAATTGCACAACGTGCAGCTTTACATGCTTACCAAGGTGGTTTAGAATCTGTAAGCGCTATGGTTGATGAATTCAAAAGCCGTAGAGACATCGTTTACGCGCTATTAAAAGAAATTCCTAATATCAAAGTTAACCTTCCTGATGGTGCGTTTTACTTCTTCCCTGAAGTGAAAGCTTATTTCGGTACAAGCACTGGCGATTATAAAATCACTAACGCTGAAGACCTTTGTCTTTACCTGCTAAACGAAGCTCATGTTTCTACCGTAACAGGTGAGGCATTCGGTAACGAAGATTGTATCAGGATTTCTTATGCTGCTGCAGAAGATAAATTAAGAGATGCTGTATTGAGAATCAAAACAGCCTTAGCAAAGTTAAGCTAAGCACAACATATTTTATAAAAAAAGCCGGTTTCTGCATAGGAAACCGGCTTTTTTTTTTGCCTTACAAAGCCGTCTCTTATCTGGTCCCCATAAACCCCGCTGGTTTGTTATCCACTATGCTATTTACTGTAGCGAGTAAATATTTCGATTAACCTAGCTGCATTTTAGGAATGATCTCAGAGAAGGCCTAGAAAACTTTCCGCCCTTCAGCGGAAAAGGTTTCAGCCTTAGCGGAGTATCATCCTAAAAGACAGCAGACACAAGACCTAATTAGGAGCGAATTGCTTCAACAGGATCTAGACGTGATGCCGAATACGCTGGCCAGAACCCTGATATCACACCAATCACTACCGAAATCGTAAATCCGAGCACAATATTCTTCATAAACAAGGTCATTTCGAAACCACCTGCTGTCAATGCCAGTGTAAACAAATAGACCAGTAACAGTCCAAAAGCCCCACCTAACAAACAGAGTGCTACTGCTTCAAAGAGGAATTGCAATAAAATAAAATAATTCTTTGCGCCTAGCGACTTCTGAATTCCGATGATATTGGTACGTTCTTTCACAGAGACAAACATGATATTGGCAATACCAAATCCACCTACGAGGATCGAGAAACCACCGATTACCCAACCTGCAATGTCTACTACACCGAACATCTGATCTAACTGATTGGATGCAATCGTACTTTTATTCAGTGCAAAATCATCTTCTGCCCCTGGTTTTGTCCTTCTTATCCCTCTCAAAGCACCTCTGATTTCACTTTCCACCTCCTCCAGAGCGACATAATCTTTACCTCTCACCGTAATTGTAGGATCATATCTATCGCTTTCGACATCCATAATTCCTTTCGCAAAATTAAGTGGCATGAGGATATTTTTATCTTGGGACATCCCCATCATATCTTCCCCTTCCTTCTTAAATACGCCAACTACAGTTAACCTTCTTCCCATCACAGAGATCGACTTACCTATTGCTGGTTCACCATTAAAAAGTCCTTCGGCAATATCAGCACCAATAATCACGACTGGTGAGCCAGATTTCCCTTCACTTTCGGTAAAGTATCTACCCTCCTGAAAGTCCAGGTTCCATGTTTTATTAAAATCCTGCGAAGCGGCCCTGATGGCACCACCTTCTACGGAATTACTTCTGTATTTAATTGTTCTACCATTGGCAGAAATCTCATAAGAAACCCCTTCCACATATTCTAAACGATCTTTTAATCCTTCATAATCTCTCAAAGAAGGTTCTGGTCTGTTTACATATTTCCACCATGGATAATCACCAAATCCACCCCATGGCCATTTTTGCACGAACACCGTACTAGAGCCCAGTTTATCAATACTTGCTTGCAGTTTACCTCTCAAGGTATCTACAGCAGAGAAAACAAAGATGATGGTGAAGATACCAATGGTAATCCCCAATAAGGAAAGCATGGTACGCGTTTTATTTTGGCGTAGCGCATCTAGTGCAAATCGAAAACTTTCGCCTATTAGTCTGAGAATAATCATAATTAGGGTTTAGACCAAAAGTAGCCAAAAAGGTTACAGAGAAATACTATATAATATAAAAAATACATAGTATTAATAAAAAAACATCCTGTCCGCTAAAAGTTTTAACAATTCAAGGACAGACTATGAGTATTATATATGGAAAAGAAAATTATATTTTGTAAATTTGCGCCCTTAATTATCACATCGAAAAAATATGAAGTTATCTCAATTTAAGTTTAATCTACCTGAATCATTAGTTGCCAATAATCCTTCAGAGCATAGGGACGAAGCCCGTTTAATGGTTTTGCATAAAGATAGTGGCAAAATTGAACATAAAATATTCAAGGATGTTTTAAGTTATTTTGACGACCAGGATGTCATGATTTTAAACAACACCAAGGTTTTTCCTGCACGTTTATACGGCAACAAAGAAAAAACAGGTGCAACAATTGAAGTATTTTTGCTACGTGAACTGAACAAAGAGTTGCGTTTATGGGACGTTTTAGTAGACCCTGCTCGTAAAATTCGTGTTGGAAACAAGCTATACTTTGGTGATGACGATCTATTAGTTGCAGAAGTAGTAGATAATACCACTTCCCGCGGACGTACCATTCGTTTCTTATTTGACGGTACTGACGAAGAGTTCAGAAAAAACATTGAAATTCTAGGAGAAACTCCACTTCCAAAATATATCAAGCGTAAAGCTACTGCTCAGGATAAAGAGCGTTACCAAACGATCTTCGCTAAGCATGAAGGTGCAGTTGCGGCTCCTACAGCAGGATTACACTTCAGCAGAGAGTTGATGAAACGTTTGGAACTGAAAGGGATCAACTTTGCAGAAGTTACCTTACACGTAGGTTTAGGTACATTCAGATCTGTGGAGGTAGAAGATTTAACGAAACATAAAATGGATTCTGAGCAATTCATCATTGAGCAGAAAGATGCAGATATCGTGAACAAAGCGATTGAAGAGAAAAGAAGAATCTGTGCGGTAGGAACTACTTCTATGCGTGCAATTGAATCTGCAGTTTCTTCAGGAAGAATGCTAAAACCAGCAAATGACTGGACAAGTAAATTCATCTTCCCTCCTTATGATTTCAGTATTGCAAATTCAATGATTACCAATTTCCACACTCCTGAATCAACATTATTGATGATGGTAAGTGCCTTTGGTGGTTATGATTATGTAAGAAATGCTTATGAAGTAGCTTTAAAAGAAAAATATCGTTTCTACAGTTATGGAGATGCGATGTTGATCATCTAATTAAAAATATAACCAATAAAATAGGAGATTTTGGACCATACAGGTTTGGATCTCCTATTTTTGTTTTAGCTCAAACCCTATTTACCCACACACAGACATTTGTCTAAGACCACAACCATGAAGTATTACGCAATTATAGTCGCAGGAGGTTCCGGATCGAGAATGCAGAGTGATGTTGCCAAGCAGTTTTTGCTGCTGGATGGCAAACCAATCCTGATGCATACCCTCGAGGCCTTTGCAAACTCTGAATTACAGCCTGAATTGCTATTGGTTTTAAACATTCACCAGCACCAATACTGGGAGGAGCTTTGCAAGACCCATAGCTTCACCATAAAGCATTTGGTGATCAAGGGTGGAGCACAACGCTTTCACTCCGTTAAAAACGGCTTAAAGGCCATTAAAGGCAAAGGAATCGTGGCTATCCATGATGCTGTACGCCCATTGTTATCTGCCGACCTGATTTTACGTTCTTTTATTGCCGCTGAGGAGCATGGCAATGCTGTTGCTGGAGTTCAATCTACCGACTCCGTGAGGAGCATCAATCCAGAAGGTAAAACGGAAGCTTTAAATCGGGAAAACCTGCTGATGATCCAAACTCCTCAAACCTTTACGGTAGATATATTAAGAAAAGCTTATCAGCAACCATTCAGAAATGAATTCACTGATGATGCATCGGTGGTTGAGTATTCCGGCTATACGATTCATATGATCGCAGGAAATCGTGAAAACATAAAGATCACTTACCCTGAAGACCTGGAGATCGCTTCCATTTTAAAAAAAAAGGCCTCTGAAAATATCAAAGGCCTTGAACTATATTAAAAAATAAGCTGATTAAGCTGCTCTATTAATTATTTTCAGAATGATAGCAATTACGGCAATCACTAAAAGAACATGAATTAAGTTACCGACATTTGGTCCAAATCCTTGAAAGAAGAACCCTATCACCCATAATATCACTAGCACTACTGCCACTAAATAAAGTAAATTTCCCATAACGTTTAAATTTAAGATCTGTATTTTAGATGAACTGATAAAGGTTATTTTAATAACCCATGACATTACCTAAACAATCATCATTCCAAAAATTTCTGGCACAAAAAAAAGGCCCCGCATTTTACAGGACCTTTACTTCATAAAATCGTTAAAGATTAGTATTCGTCTTCGTTGAAGAAGAAGTCATCCTTAGTAGGATAATCTGGCCAAATCTCTTCAATGGTTTCATATGGTTCCCCATCGTCTTCCAAAGCTTGTAAATTCTCAATCACCTCTACTGGTGCGCCTGATCTTATCCCGTAATCAATTAATTCATCTTTTGTTGCAGGCCATGGAGCGTCTTCCAAATGCGATGCGAGTTCTAGTGTCCAATACATATTTCCTATCCTAATTAAGTTATTCTATTCGTTTCGCAAAAGTATATTAAAAAACCTGAGCAAAACAAACTTTTTTTCAACCATTTTTAGAGCCTTGGAATCCAAATGTTTTCCGGTGCTTTTGCGTCTAAGTTCAGTTTACGTGCCAAAACAAATAAATAATCGCTTAAACGGTTCAAATATATCGTCATTTTTTCGTCAACAAAGCTCTCAGAAGCCAAGTGTACCGTCAGCCTTTCCGCACGCCTACACACACAACGGGCTAAGTGGCAATAGGAAACTACTGTTGTACCTCCAGGTAATACGAAGTGTTTTAATGCTGGCAATACCTTGCTCATGCTATCCATCTCTTCCTCGAGTAAAGCGATATCAGTATCGTGTAGATCAGGGATTTTCATCCTAGATTTTTCTGGATCGGCAGCCAATGCTGCACCAACAGTGAACAATCTATCCTGGATTTCTTTCAGTACAATTTGATGGTGCGGATCAATATCCTGGCACATAATGAGTCCGATATAAGAGTTCAGCTCATCTACCGTTCCATAGCATTCGATGCGCAAATGGAATTTAGGCACGCGGGTTCCACCGATCAGGGAGGTCAAACCCTTGTCGCCGGTTTTGGTATATATCTTCATATTGGAAAATTAACCAATTTTTTCGAAGTCATCACCACTTTCCTCTAATTTAACCAGGCGCGGAGAAACTGTTTTGATGTCTGTATTCAAGTAATCATTTTCAATCAAACCGTCACGCATCCTCACAATACGATGCGCATGTTGCGCGATGTCTTCTTCATGCGTAACCAGAATAATGGTATTCCCTTTACTATGAATTTCTTCCAGCAGGCCCATAATCTCTACAGATGTTTTAGTATCCAGGTTACCTGTAGGCTCATCGGCAAGGATAATAGAAGGGTTATTGATCAAAGCTCTGGCCACGGCCACCCTTTGTCGCTGACCACCAGAAAGCTCATTCGGTTTGTGCGTCACACGATTTCCTAAACCTACATTTTCCAAGGCTTTCTGTGCTCTTGCATCACGTTCCTTCTTATTTGCACCTGCATAAATCAATGGCAAGGCCACATTATCCAGAGAAGTGGAGCGCGGTAATAGATTAAAAGTCTGAAATACGAAGCCGATTTCCTTATTACGAACTTCTGCAAGTTCATTTTCGGTCATATGGCTTACATTGATGCCATTCAGCACGTAAGTACCTTTACTTGGGGTGTCTAAACAACCTAAAATGTTCATCAATGTAGATTTCCCGGAACCTGAAGGTCCCATTAATGCCACAAACTCACCTTTTTGGATATCCAATGAAACTGATTTTAAAGCATGGATCACTTCTGATCCGATCACGTATTTACGGCCTATATCTTTGATGTTGATTAACGCTTTTTCCATTGGTAGCTAAATTATTCGGTTTTTGTTTTAGACGGCAAACTATCCCGGAATGTTACATCCGGCTTTATTTTTCTAGGATTTTAGGCACCATAAAGAAGTTTTCATTGTGTTTCGCTGCATTTTTTAATCCATCTGCTACAGAAATCTCCTGTTTCACCACATCTTCACGCCAAACATTTTCTTCTTCATTCATGTACACCAACGGCGCTACACCGCTAGTATCCAACTCATTGAGCTGTTCCATAAAGGTAAGGATCTTATTCATATCCCCCATTAGACTATCGACTTCTTTCTCTTCTATGGCGATTCTGGCCAGGTCAGCCACTTTATATATCGTTTCTTTATCTATGGTCATTCAAAAGGAGTTTACTATTTATTAAATCAAAGATGCGTTCTTTTAATTGATCTGCATCTGTTATCGTTAAATCAGCGGTAACCACCGGCTGGTGGATGTAAATATCACAAATTCCGGGCGTACTACCATATTTTGAACCGTCATCCCACATTTTTTTCCATACATCTGATAAGCTGACAGGAACAATGGCCAGATTCTTTTCAATGGCCAGGCGAAACGGACCATTCTTAAAAG
Organism: Pedobacter gandavensis; assembly: GCF_014172405.1. Taxonomy (GTDB): domain Bacteria; phylum Bacteroidota; class Bacteroidia; order Sphingobacteriales; family Sphingobacteriaceae; genus Pedobacter; species Pedobacter gandavensis. The sequence continues at coordinate 1,846,000 of NZ_WNXC01000001.1, forward strand.
ACTGCAAAACAGGCGGATAATGATTGGCATCAATCCCCCCCTCCGGGAAAATAATGAGGCTCCAACCGGCTTCCAGTCGCTCTCCCGCCTTTTTGAAAGCACGAAATGCCGATATATTACTATCTCGGTTTACTGGGATATCAATCGTTTTAAAAAAGATTTTCAGCATTGGATTTTTCAACAATGCATCCTTCCCCATAAAATGAAATTTCCCCTGAGCAAGGATACAAAAGATCATGATATCCAGATTGGAAGTATGATTCGCACAATAAATATAAGTCTGATTCTTGTCTAGCGGCTGTTCAAAAGTGAACCTAAAAAAAATACCCGTAAGCCAGCTACTCAGGAAACTATTCGCTTTTCTAAGCCTATTTAGCGTCAAATAACCCTTTGGAGACATGGCAGAAACATAGTAAAACGGATAAAAAACTACCGAAAGCGATAAAATAATAAAGATAGAATAGAGGCGATGGCTATGCTTTAGGAGGCGGATCATTGATTCAAAGCTACTATTTTTTTAAAGAGAAGACTGTTAAAATGCTCATACCAATGTAAATTCCGCTCGAAAGCAATTTATAAAAGATAAAAATGAAATTATACGCCTCCCCAATACCTGTTTTTTCTTAATTTCGTTGCATGAAAGAAACGGTAGTTAGCGGGATACGTCCTACAGGAAAATTACACCTGGGAAATTATTTTGGTGCGGTTAAAAACTTTGTAAAGATGCAATATGATTACAATTGTTATTTTTTCATTGCCGACCTTCATTCTTTAACCACACATCCAACTCCTGGCGATCTTCATGGTTATGTAAAACATGTATTAGTAGAATATCTTGCTTGCGGAATCAACCCGGAAGAAACCACCATCTATGTTCAGTCTGACGTTCCTGAAGTTGCAGAGTTGTATTTATACTTGAATATGAACGCCTACCTGGGCGAATTGGAGCGCAGTGCTTCCTTCAAAGACAAAATCAGATCTCAGTCTGATAATGTGAATGCAGGTTTATTAACCTACCCTACCCTAATGGCTGCTGATATTTTAATCCATAAAGCCACTAAAGTTCCAGTAGGAAAAGACCAGGAACAACACCTTGAAATGACCCGTACCTTCGGAAATCGCTTCAACAGACTGTACAATACAGACCTTTTCCCTGAATCTTTTGCTTTCAACTATTCAGAGAACCTGGTTAAGGTTCCAGGATTAGATGGAAAAGGAAAAATGAGTAAATCTTCTGGCGAGGGAAGCTGTATTTATCTAGCTGACAGTCCAGAGGTGATCCGTAAAAAGGTTTCCCGTGCAGTAACAGATGGCGGACCAACAGCAGAGAATCAGCCAAAACCAGAAGCGATTCAAAATTTATTTGACCTTATGAAAATCGTTTCGCCAGCAGATACGATGGCTCATTTCGATGCTTTATATAACAAATGCGAGATTCGTTATGGCGATTTCAAGAAGCAATTAGCAGAAGACATGATCATATTTAATAGCCCGATCCGTGAAAAAATTGAAGAACTTTCTAAGGACACGTCTTATTTACGTCAGGTAGCAAAACATGGTGCATTAAAAGCTAGAGAAAGCGCACAAAAAACCATTAAAGAAGCAAGAGAACTGATTGGATTCAAATCCTTTTAGTCCTACAATTAGATCATATAGCTACAGTAGCTACCTAAATAATTAAAATATGCATATAGCTATAGTTGGAAATATTGGTGCCGGTAAAACCACCTTAACTGAATTACTTGCCAAACATTACGGATGGGAAGCATTATACGAAGAAGTGGAAGACAACCCTTATCTGGAAGATTTTTACAGCGATATGAAACGATGGAGCTTTAACTTACAGATTTACTTTTTAAACAGTCGTTTCCAGCAGATTGTGGACATTGAGAACAATAAACGCAATGTGATTCAAGATAGAACTATTTATGAGGATGCGCATATTTTTGCGGAGAATCTTCATGAAATGGGCTTAATGACAACCAGAGACCATAACAATTACCGTGATATATTTGAAAACATCACTTCATTTATTAAACCACCGGATTTATTGGTATACCTGCGTGCTTCGGTTCCAACGTTAGTAAATAACATCCAGCGTCGTGGCCGTGAATATGAGGCAAGTATCCGTATTGATTATTTATCGAAACTAAATGAAAAATATGAGGCCTGGATTAAAGATTACAATATGGGAAAATTACTGATCCTGGATAAGAACAAACTTGATTTCACGAATAACCCAGAAGATTTGGGCAGTATTATCCGATCTATTGATGCAGAAATAAACGGTTTATTTTAAGATGAAGGTACTTGGTGTAATTCCCGCCCGCTTTTCTTCTACGCGTTTCCCCGGAAAGCCATTAGTGGACATTCAGGGGAAAAGCATGATCCGTAGGGTTTATGAACAGGCATTAAAAGCCAAAGGACTGGATAAAGTGGTGGTGGCTACCGACGATGAACGTATTGCTGAAGAATTGAAAAGCTTTGGTGCGGAATACATCATGACTGGGACTGAGCACCAGAGTGGTACAGACCGCTGTGCAGAAGTTGCGCGACAACTTCCAGGCTTTGAAGTCCTGATTAACATTCAAGGTGATGAACCCTTTATAGACCCGGCACAAATAGACTTATTGGTTTCCTGCTTTACAGATCCAAAAGTTCAATTGGCCACCTTAATCAAGGAAATCCATACACAAGCGGAACTGTTTAACCATAACCTGCCGAAAGTGGTGCTGAATGCAAAAAAAGAAGCCGTTTATTTTAGTCGGCAGACCATTCCATACCTTCGAAATACAGAAAAAGAAAACTGGCTACAAGCACATTTGTTCTACAAGCATATTGGCATTTACGGATATACTGCGCCTGTATTACAGGAAATCACACAACTTCCTCCCTCTTCTCTAGAAATTGCAGAAAGTTTGGAGCAGTTGCGATGGGTAGAAAACGGTTATGCGATTCAAACCAGGGTAACTGATTTTGAAACGATTGCTATAGACACCCCTGAAGACCTTAAAAAGATATTGGGCGCTTAAAATTTTCCCCTTATGAAGAAACATTATACCTATCTGTTATTATTCCTCTGTGTTCTTGCCGCCTGCAAAGGCAATAAAACCACTGCTTCGGCGGAGGACTTAAAAAGCAATCTAAAGGGCCAGACGGTATTAAAAGCATTCAGTGACACCTTATTACTAGATACGTTTAAAGTAGTCTTAAAAGGAGAAAAACCGGCCAACATGACCATGAATTTTAGGATTACGGCACATGATGGTTCCATAATTTATCAAAAGGACTTTAAAGCAACTGATCTTTTGAAAAATTACGCTTCTACGTTGGATCTTAAAAAGGAAGCGCAACAACTAGAATTTATGCAGCAGGAATTGAAATTGTTTCTGGATGATGAGAACTTTTTGGAACCTGCAGTGACAGAAAATGAGAATCCTGACCAGCACACACCAGATAAAGACTTTTATAATGAGCTAAAACGTACTGGACTCAATGGTTTTAAATACCGATTATCCAATGAAACTGAAGTTTACATTGCCTGGTCGGCACAAAAAAAACAGGTTTTACCCTATTATAGCTGCTGTAAGTAAAATTTAATTTCAGCTATTATCCTTCCGGAAAAGGCTACAAAGCAAGATTATCAGATATTTTCATTCGCTTTATGAAAAAAGTTGAAAATTATATTGTGATTAAAGTATATTTTGCATTATATTTAAATAATCAAAGACCACATTATTAAAACAACAACAACCCAAAACCGCATATTCTAACCAAATATACTTTAACAAAAGAGCCCGGATTTCATTCGGGCCTTTTTTATGCAGCAAACTTTTGCCCCTCAACTTCTTCTGGCATTCTCCATAGGACGATCCAGACTCAAAAACCTCAAACACTGAATGATTCCCCTCACCCAGCACCCTTTAAAAGTTTAACTACCAACGCTTCTAATTTAAAATTCTTAAAAGAATATGATTAAAAATTAATAGAGACAAAAAAAATGTTGTTAGATTTAGGAAATCACTAGGAGGAATAGCCGGTAAATTATGCTGAAAAAACTTTTCACTTATATATTTTTCACTTTATTTTCATTTACCGCTTTAGCACAAAAATCTGTCATCAAAGGTTTCGTTGCTGATACTTTAGAAAAAAAGGTTCTTGAAAATAGTGCAGTCCTGTTGATCAGGTCTGCGGATTCTATATTAGTGAAAACTGCCCGTACTGACAAAAACGGACGTTTCGAATGGGGAAATATTAGAAATGGCAATTATCAGCTGTTGATCAGTTACCCTAAAATGGCCGATTATCTTCGCAACATCAGCATTGTAGCAGATACCATCGTTGACCTCGGGCAAGTAAACATGGAATTAAAATCAAAATTACTCAATGAGGTGGTCATTGCAGCCACAAAAAAAGCCATCAGAATGAGTGGCGACACCCTGGTCTTTCAAGCTGATAGTTTCGCTGTGCGGAACAATGCCAATGTACAGGAACTGTTGAAACGACTTCCAGGAATGGAAGTAGATAAAAACGGTGCGATTAAATCCCAGGGAAAAGAGGTGAAAACCGTATTGGTAGATGGAGATGAGTTTTTTGGCGACGACCCTTTGCTGGCGACCAAATATTTAAAAGCGAATGCGGTAGATGAAGTCCAGGTGTATGAACGAAAAAGCAAGACTGCCGAACTCACTGGAATTGACGATGGTATCAAGCAAAAAACCATCAATATCAAACTTAAAGACAATGCAAAGAATGGTTATCTAACCACCCTGGATGCCAATGCAGGAACCGATGCCTTTCAAGATTATGGCGGCATGATTGGCGCGTTTAAAAGTAAATTGAAGATGGCCATTTTTGGCACTTATTCTAACCTGGATAATGATTCAAAGATCAACAACTCTATGCGTAAACTGAAAGGAGAGGATTATGACCAGATTGAGATTGGAGACGATGGCAGTTCCATCATGTATTCTTCTGGCGGTGATGATGATGACGATTACTACTCCTCTACCGGCGGGCTTCCCAGTAACATCAACTTAGGCGCTCATTTTTCAGATAAATTTCATCAAAATAAGATGGGTTTGAAATTAAATATCAAAGTATTTGACAATAAAAACACCAATCATAAAACTTCCGATTCCCAAGAGTTACTCCCATCTGGGCAGAAATTCACGAGTACAGGTAGGACGGACGATCATTCTAATGTTACCGGAGAAAATATCCGTGGTACTTATACCTATCACACCGACTCTTTATCCATCCTAAAAGTATCATTTGGCCTAAAAAAGAATCGGACTTATAACGAATCCAGAAGCCTGAATGGCAGCACCAATCAATTTGGCTTACCCATCAGTCAGAATAACCAATCAAATATTGGAGAGGGTTCAGGCGATTTGTTTAACGGTAATATCAACTGGTCCAAAAAGTTTAAGAAAAAAGGAAGAATATTGTCGATAGATATTCAACCAGAAAGCCAACACAGCGAAGGGTTGGAACGCAGCGTGAACCATACGGAGTACTACAACCCGCAAGGGCAATGGAACCGCAGTGAAGACATCAACCTGATCAAAGACAATTCAGGCCAGCAAAATTCCATTGGAACCCGGATCAGCTATGCGGAATTGTTAAGCAAACGCTGGTCAATGGAAGCCGGATATACCTTTAAAACCATTGCCTCAAGTAGCAATAGGTTAGTTTATGATGCCGTTACAGGAAGCCCTCAAAAAGTAGACTCTCTCAGTAATAACTTTAAATTCATTAACTTCTCGAATATTGGCAAGCTGATTTTTCAGTACAAAGTGAAAAGTTTTTCTATCTCAAGTGGTCTGGAAGCCACACAAACCAATTTTGAACTCAAGGATATAGACAAGAATAGTAATTTTCAACGCAATTACCTCAACCTATCTCCAAGAACTAATCTCTTTTATAAGATCAGCAACAGCACCAGTATGTCACTGAACTACAATGGGTTTACGCAGCAACCCAGTATCGAGCAGATACAACCCGTAATTCAAATTAACACGCCTTTATATCAGGTAATTGGTAATTCTTCCTTGAGACCTTCATTCACTAATAATTTTGCGATTTCTTACAGTAGTTACCTCATGAATTTTGACCAATTTATTTCCGCGAATCTAAATTATGGTTTTACAAACAATGCCATTGTGACCTCCGAAATTGTAGATGATTTTGCCAAAAGAGTTTCCAGCTTTGTGAATTTAAATGGCAATAATTCACTGAGCGGAAATGTGTATTATTCCAAAGGATTTTCGAAGCTTCATTTCCGTATGGGGCTAGACCTGGGCTTTTATCGCTCCGAAAACCTCGCCAAATTGAATGGCGTACGCAATAAAACCATCAATACACAATACAATGTTAAAGGTACTTTCAACTATTACACCTCAAAAATAGACCTCTCCTATGCTCCTTCTGCATCGATTATGTATGGAACTTCTTCCATCGGGGGCTTTAATGATGGTAAAAGCATCATCCATAATCATGAATTTTCTGGAACCGTGCAATTGCCTTATCGTTCAGAGTTTAACACTACTTTATCCATCTCACTTCGTCCAGCCAATGCATCATTCGGAACAGACCTGAATGTGGTCATCCTTAACAGTTATTTAGCAACTAAACTAGGAAAAAATGAAGCATTTGAGCTAAAACTAACGGCAACTGACATCCTCAATCAAAAGATTGGTTATAATCGCTTTGTGGGCGGAAACCTCATTTCTTCAAACACATTTAGCTATATTCCACGTTATGTACTGATTGGCATAAACTGGAATTTAAGTGGTAACTTTACTAAAGCCCCGGCTAACCCATAATGATCATGAAACAACTGGCTTGTCTGTTAATTTTTTCAATTTCTTTTACTGCGGTAAAGGCACAGCAGCTTTTCATTCGGAATGGTACCATCATCTTTGAGAAAAAAGTAAATGTACAGCGGCAATGGGCAGAGTCCGGCCTTTCAGAGGAGGCTAGAGAAAGGATGAAAAAATACAAGATCAATCATTGGGAATTCTCATTTGATTCTTCGAAATCCATTTTTCGTCCCTCAAAAAAAGAAGAAGAGTCAAATGAAAATTCCTTTTTTGGATCAATAGAAGAATCCGAAAATGAACTATATGCCAATTATGACCAGCAAAAAAGAATCATCAAAAAGAAAATCTGGGGAGAGGATTACCTCTTAAATGATAGCATTCCAAAAGTGGAATGGAAAATCATGCATGACATCAGAAATATTGCCGGTTATGATTGCAGAAAAGCGGTAGGCATCATCAATGATTCCGTCTATGTGGTGGCTTTTTATACGGATGAAATTCTATTAAAAGGTGGTCCGGAAGGTTTCAGCGGCTTACCTGGTATGATCCTTGGATTGGCTATTCCTCGCTATTTCAGCACCTGGTTTGCCACCAAAGTAACGCCCTATACAGAACAATCGCTGGCAATTAACCCGCCTTCAAAAGGAAAAAAAACAGATACCCCAAAAGAATTCAATAAATTAATAGAAATATTAACGCGATATGAGCAACCGCAAAAACAAAAGCCAGAAGAGGTGAAAAAACGGCTCTACGGTTTCACACTCTAACATTATCAGCAATAAGTGCTTATGTCTGGAATTTGCAACATCAACAATATTTCCACATTTAGCCCTTCAGCTTCCGTTTTATTTGCTAACTTTGTATCCCGTACAAAAACAATAAAAGTAGCCTATAAAGTTGCTTTTATATTCAGAAAATCACAAACATGACTAAGTATATTTTTGTTACGGGCGGTGTTACTTCCTCTTTAGGTAAGGGCATCATCTCCGCTTCATTAGCCAAATTATTACAAGCAAGAGGTTACAGTGTAGCCATTCAAAAATTTGACCCGTATATCAACATCGATCCGGGAACATTAAATCCATACGAACATGGCGAATGCTTTGTGACTGAAGATGGTGCTGAAACAGATCTTGACCTTGGTCACTATGAGCGTTTCTTAAACATTCCAACTTCGCAGGCAAACAACATTACCACCGGAAGGATTTATCAAAATGTAATCAATAAAGAAAGACAAGGTGAGTATCTAGGAAAAACGGTTCAGGTAGTTCCACACATCACTGATGAGATCAAACGCAACATGCGCATCTTAGGTGATACTGGTAAATACGACATCGTGATTACAGAGCTTGGTGGTACCGTTGGTGACATCGAATCTTTACCATTCATTGAAGCTGTTCGTCAGTTTAAATGGGAAGAGGGTGCTAACAATGCGATTGTAATTCACTTGACATTGATTCCTTTCCTTGCTGCCGCAGGTGAATTGAAAACAAAACCAACACAACATTCGGTAAAAGCATTATTGGAATATGGTATTCAACCAGATATCCTGGTTTGTCGTACAGAACACCATATCAATATGGATATCCGTAAGAAAATCGCGTTATTCTGTAATGTAAATATCAACGCGGTTGTTGAATCTATCGATGCTTCGACCATTTATGATGTTCCATTGTTGATGATGAAGGAGCAATTAGACAAAACGGTATTGAGTAAATTGAAGCTGGCTCAGAAAAACGAACCAGATATGGAAAGCTGGAAAGACTTCCTTGGTCGTTTGAAAAACCCTACTTCAGAAGTTAAAATCGGTCTGATTGGTAAATACGTAGAGCTTCCTGATGCTTACAAATCGATTATTGAATCGTTTGTACATGCAGGTGCTAAAAATGAGTGTAAAGTAAAAGTAGAATATATCCATTCTGAGGGGATCTATGCAGATAATACCAAGGAAAAATTAGCACACTTAGACGGTGTATTGGTTGCTCCAGGTTTTGGTAGCCGTGGTATTGAAGGAAAAATTGATGCGATTAAATATGTTCGTGAAAATGATGTTCCTTTCTTCGGTATCTGTTTAGGAATGCAATGTGCAGTCATTGAATTCGGTAGAAATGTATTGGGACTAACCAATGCGAATACTGTTGAAATTGATGAAAACACAGAGAATCCGGTAATTAACATGATGGAAGACCAAAAAAATGTGACCAATAAAGGTGGTACCATGCGTTTAGGTTCTTATCCATGTGATGTTAAAAAAGGTACAAAAGCTTATGCAGCTTATGGCAAGGCTCACATCACTGAGCGTCACAGACATCGTTATGAGTTCAACAATGCATACTTAGAGCAGTATGAAGCTGCAGGAATGATTGCTTCAGGATTAAATCCGGACAGTCATTTAGTAGAAATTGTGGAGCTTAAAAACCATCCTTTCTTCGTTGGTGGACAATTTCATCCAGAATTAAAATCAACAGTTGCTAATCCTCACCCACTTTTTGTTAAATTTGTCGCCGCCGCGATGGAATTTGCGAAGAAAAAAATCAAATAATACGAGTTTAAATAACAATAATGGATAGAAATACGTTTACAGGCCTGTTCCTGATCATGATCGTTTTGGCCGGTTCTTTTTACTTTTTTGGTCCTAGTCAGACTGAAATCACCAAAGAAAAGGAAAGAATTGCCGCAGATTCTTTGAAAAAAGTTAATGCAGCCACAAAAACTACTGCTCCTTCAATAGCAGCGGCAACACCAGCTGTTGATTCAGCAACATTATCAGGACCATTTGGTGGCAGCATCACAGGTACTCCTCAAACTACTGTTTTAGAGAATGAGAACTTAAAATTAACCCTGACCAATAAAGGTGGTAAGATTTTATCCGTACAAGTGAAAGGTGTAAAAACTTACAATGGAAACCCGGTTATTTTATTTGACGGTGACCAGAATAAGTTCGGTTTGAAAATGAACATAAATGGTAAAACATTAAACACCGATGATCTTTATTTTACACCAACAGTAGCAGACAACAAAGTGAGCATGCGTGCCACTTACCAAGGAGATAAATACATTGAATATACTTACGATTTAAAACCTAAGTCGAATAATGTTGCGTTTAACATTAGTTTGAACGGCTTAAATCAAGTGATCCAAACAGATTCTATCTCACTGAACTGGTCTGCAACGTTATTAGAGCAAGAAAAATCTGCTAAGAAAGAAAAAGAGCACTCTGCTCCTTTCTACAAATACACGAATGCAAGTCCGGATCATTTGAGCGTTGCTAAAGATCAAACTGAAGAGTTGAAAAAAGGAAAAGTTGAATGGTTCTCTTTCAAACAACAATTTTTCTCTGCAGTATTGATTTCTAAAGATGGTTTTGAAAGTGGTAGACTTGCCATTACAGATTCTACCAAACCTGGTGAGATCAAACGTTATGATGCCGATATGAAAATGCATTTCGGTCAGTCAGCTTCACAAAGCTATGCGATGGATTTCTACTTCGGTACCAATAAGTTCGACAGGTTAAAAGCACAAGGACACGAAATTGAAAAACTGGTTGATATGGGTTACTGGCCTTTAAAATATATCAACAGATTTATCGTATTGCCAGTGTTTAAATTCCTGGAAGGCTTTGGATGGAACTATGGCTTGATCATCCTGATCCTGACAATCCTCCTTAAATTGGCGATGTCTCCATTGACTTATAAATCATACATCTCTATGGCTAAGATGAGAATTCTTAAACCAGAAATGGATGAGATTAAAGCTAAAGTCGGTGAAGATAACCCAACACTTTTACAACAAGAATACTTGAAATTGTACAAGCAGGTAGGCGTAAATCCACTAGGGGGCTGTTTACCGATGCTACTTCAATTGCCTTTTGTAATGGCCTTCTTCTTCTTCTTCCCTAACTTGTTTGAGTTAAGAGGAGAAAGCTTCTTATGGATGAAAGATCTTTCCACTTATGATGATTTCATCAAATTTGGTGTCACCATTCCATTTATCGGAGATCACTTGAGTTTAATGTGTGTATTGATGACGATTTCAACATTGATCTATACTTATTTCAACAACCAGATTTCAGGTGCAACAGGTCAGATGAAATACATTGGTTACATCATGCCAATCATTTTCTTAGGGGTCTTGAATAGCTATCCTTCAGGATTAAACTATTACTACTTCCTGGCGAATATGTTGACATTTGCTCAACAGTTCCTGATCAAATCTATGGTAGATGATGAGAAGATTCACCGTACTTTACAGGAGAACAAAACAAAACCTGCGGAGACCAAGAAGAAATCTAAATTCCAATCGAGATTAGATGACTATATGCGTTCGCAACAACAAGCTGCAACTCAGGCTAAGAAAAAATAGTCTTTTTTAAGACCTTGCAAAAAGCACCTTTCGAGGTGCTTTTTGCATTTAAGGCCAATTTTGCATTGTAATAATTTGGTGTAAAATGCGGATATAGCACTAAAAAATCAGAAATTTAAACCTGAAGAAATAAACTAGAAAAAACAGTCTTTATGATGCACAAAAAACTTACACTACTTCTCCTTTTGTTTGCCAGCGCAGCCTATGCGCAGAAAAAACCACTGGATCATAGTGTTTATGATACCTGGGAATCTGTGGGGTCAAAACAACTTAGCAACAATGGCATGTGGGCCATGTATGGCATTAACCAACAAGAAGGAGATGCGAACTTATACCTGAATAACCTACTGAACCACTCAAAACTCAAAGTAAACCGTGGTACAAATGCACAATTTAGTGCAGATTCAAAATATGCAGTATTTACCATTAAGCCTTTTCAAAAGGATATTCGTCAGGCAAAAATTAAAAAGAAAAAAGCGGATGATCAACCTAAAGACAGTTTAGGAATTGCCAATTTAACCAGTATGGCTGTGCTAAAGATTGCCCGCGTGAAATCTTTTAAAATGCCAGAAAAAGGCTTTGGTTTTTTAGCATATCAATTGGAAAAACCTATGGATACGGCTAAGAAAACTCCTGCACCTGCGACGACAGATAAGAAAAAAGATACAGAAGACTTTTTCGCAGATGATGATCCGGCAGGTGCTTCCAGCAAAACTGAAGGAACAGATTTGATCTTTAAAAACCTGAATACTGGTGTAGAACGCACTTTCAAATATGTAAGCGAGTATGCTTTCAGCAAAAATGGCAAGCAATTTATATTTGCTTGTACTGGTGCTAAAAAAGACAAAACGGCTCCAGTAGGAGTATTTGTTTTGAATACAGAAAAAGGAACACTGAAAACATTAGTCAAAGGAAAAGGCACATTCAAAAACTTTGCTTTTAATGAGGATGGCGCATATTTGGCCTTCGTAGGTGAACAAAGTCCAGAGAAAGCAGAGATCAAGACTTTCAATGTGTACTACAATTCTCTTTCTTTAGATACCGCACAGATTCTGGTAGACAATGCGATTCCTGGTATGCCGGCAAAATGGGCGGTAAGTGGTGATTCCCGTGTTAATTTTAGCAAGGACGGTACAAAGTTATTCTTCGGAATCGCTCCTGTTAAAACACCAAAAGACACCACGCTTGTGGATTTCGAAAACGCGAAACTAGACATCTGGGGTTATAAAGACGATTACCTACAACCAATGCAGTTGAAAAATGCAGATAAAGAAGCGAAAAGAACTTACCTGACTACCATTGAAATCTTCAACAGTGAACCGAGAATCGTTCCTTTAACGGATGTAAAGCTTCCTGATGCAATGTTAATGAACGAAGGAAATGCACCTTTCGCATTGGCCTCTACTGATTTCGGCAATAGGATTCAACAACAATGGACCGCAAGTACGATCAAAGATTATTACCTGGTAGATGTCAAAACGGGTGCTAGAAAGAAAATCATTGAAGCCCTTTCTGGCTCTGCAATGGCTTCACCAGCGGGTAAATATGTGCTTTACTTTGATAAAAAAACAGGTATTTATTCAACTTATCAAGTGGCTACCGGCAAGGTAACTACGCTAAACAATGGTTTAGCCGTGAAATTGGTGGATGAAGAAAATGATGTACCAGATGATCCTTCAGCATATGGTGTGGCGGCCTGGACAGCGGATGATAAGACTGTCTTAATCTACGATAGATATGATATATGGGAGTTCTCTCCAGATGGGAAAAGTCCGGCGAAAAATATGACCAACGGTTTCGGCAGACAAAACAAGCTAACTTTCCGTTATCAAAAGGTAGATCCGGAAAGCCGTTTTCTGGAGAAAAAGCAACATATTTTAATGGATGCTTTTAACAACAACACTAAGGAAAATGGTTTCTATAAAACCAATGTTGGTGATCAGAAAAACCCAGAAATGATTGTGATGGAGAAATACAAATACTCAGATTTAGCCAAAGCCAAGGATGCGGAAATGTATATCTACGATAAAGGAAACTATAGTGTTTCGCCAAATGTATATGTTTCAAAAGATCTAAAAACAGAGATCAAATTGAGTAACACCAATCCTCAACAACAAAACTACAACTGGGGAACTGCCGAATTGGTGAAATGGGAAACACCTAAAGGTTACAAATCAGAAGGAATTTTATATAAACCAGAGAATTTTGATCCAACTAAGAAGTACCCGATGATTGTGTATTTCTATGAGAAACTTTCTGATGGCCTATTCTCTTATCAAGCCCCTGCTCCTACACCTTCGAGACTGAACATTTCTTTCTTTGTAAGTAATGGTTACCTGGTATTTGCTCCGGATATCTCTTATGAAACAGGTTATCCAGGTAAATCGGCTGAAGAATTTATCAATTCTGGTGTAGAAGCCTTAAAGAAAAACCCTTGGGTAGATGGCAGCAAGATTGGAATCCAGGGACAAAGCTGGGGCGGTTACCAAGTGGCACACCTGATTACACGCACAAATATGTATGCTGCAGCATGGGCAGGTGCACCAGTAGCCAACATGACTTCTGCCTATGGTGGAATGCGTTGGGAAAGCGGAATGAACAGACAATTCCAATATGAAAAAACGCAAAGTAGAATTGGTTCTACCCTTTGGGAGAAACCAGAGCTGTATATAGAGAACTCTCCTTTATTTTTCTTACCAAAGGTAAATACACCTTTAGTAATCATGGCGAACGACGCAGATGGCGCCGTACCATGGTATCAGGGAATTGAGATGTTTAGTGGCTTAAGACGCTTAGGTAAACCTGTATGGATGCTAAACTATAATGGTGAAGCACATAACCTGGTTCAACGTCAGAATAGAAAGGACATCCAAATCAGAGAACAACAGTTTTTTGATTATTATCTGAAAGGTGCTAAAGCTCCAGCCTGGATGACTTCAGGAATTCCTGCGACAGAAAAAGGAAAAACCTGGGGTTTTGAACTGACCAACGATAAACCTTAATCAGTAATTGTTAATACAAAATAAAGCGGCCGCATCCCTTAATTGGTGATGTGGCCGCTTTGCTGTTTCTTATCCTATTTTTTATCATATTTGAATAACCAAGTCATTGAAGTATGAAAACCGAAGACAATTACCTTGAAATCAATAGGCAGTCCTGGAATGCTAGAACGACTGCTCATTTGGAATCTGATTTTTATGATGTTGAGGGCTTTCTAAAAGGAAATTCTTCTTTAAAACCTGTAGAGTTGGCTATGCTTGGCGACATTCGAGGAAAATCAATTCTCCATCTGCAATGTCATTTCGGACAAGATTCTATTTCCTTGGCTAAAATGGGGGCAAAAGTTACCGCTGTAGATTTATCTGATCAGTCTATCGCCAGCGCAAAAGAGCTAGCAAAAAAATCAGCTTCGCTAGTTAACTTCATTTGTTGCGATATCTATCAGTTACCGAATCATTTGAATGAACAATTTGATATCGTTTTTACAAGCTATGGTGTGATTTCCTGGCTCCCAGATCTGGATAAATGGGCAAAAATAATTTCTAGGTTTCTAAAGCCAAGAGGTAAATTAATTTTCGTGGAGTTCCATCCTGTAGTTTGGATGTTTGATGACAATTTTGAAAAAATAGCTTACAATTACCTTAACTCAGGAGCTATTTTGGAAACGGAAACTGGAACCTATGCTAATAAGAAAGCAGAAATCACTCAAGAATACGTGATGTGGAACCATGGTTTGGGGGAAGTGATCAATGCCTTGATCAAAAATAATATGGAAATCAATTCCTTAGATGAATTTGATTATTCACCATATAATTGTTTACAACACCTACTAGAAGTTGAACCTGGGAAATACAGAATTGCACACCTGGAAAACAAAATCCCCATGGTTTATGCTGTAATGGCCACAAAGAAAATCGCTATTACCTAATGACTTTTCAGTTGGTCCTTTTACAAAACAATTAGCTCATTAATCAATCCAGTTCACATATCTGGCAGATAATTTATTGCTTTACCTGTCCAAAAGCAATAATTCTTACGCTTCCACACCGAATTATTAGATTCAAAACGATAAATTTAACCGTTCAACTAATTTTATTTTAATGGCCCTAAGTAGAATCTGGTCTGCATTCATCATCATTGCGATTGTAGTAGCCAGTATTAAGTGTTTCTTTTTCGGAGAAACAGAAATTTTCAACCTGATGATTATTGGAAAAGCCAGTGATGCAGGTAACGTATTAAAGGTAGATGGGGTCATTGAAACCTGCTGGACCGCAGTAAATATCTGCTTAAAGTTGATTGGAATTATGGCCTTATTTATGGGCTTTATGAGCATCGCGGAGAAAGCCGGTGGCATCCGTTTGTTATCGCGGATTATTGGCCCATTCTTTTCTAAACTTTTCCCTGATGTACCAAAAGGCCACCCAGCTACAGGTCACATGGTGATGAATTTTTCTGCAAACTTATTAGGTCTTGACAATGCAGCGACTCCTTTCGGATTAAAAGCAATGGAAAGTTTACAGGAACTAAATCCCAATAAAGATACCGCATCCAATGCACAAATTATGTTTCTTTGCTTACATGCCTCTGGTCTGACCTTAATTCCTGTGAGTATCATCGCCGTCCGTGCTTCGTTAAATTCAGCCAATCCAACAGATATATTTATCCCTTGCATGATCGCTACTTTTGTAGCTACGATGGCTGCCATGTTTATCGTTTCTTTTAAGCAAAGAATCAATGTTTTTCAGCCTGTCATCCTGGCTTGGGTGTTAGGCCTTTCTTCGGTTATTGCTTTACTGGTACTATACCTTACCAGCCTCACGACCTCGAGTTTACAAGAATTTTCAGGTATTTTAAGCAACGGATTATTACTCTTGATTTTTCTTTTGATTGTCTTGGGCGGATTATATAAGAATGTTAACGTATATGATGCTTTTGTTGAAGGTGCAAAAGGAGGTTTTGATACTGCTATCCGTATTATTCCCTACCTGGTGGGGATGCTGGTTGCCATAAGTTTACTGCGTACCAGTGGTACTTTTGACATCATCATCAATGCACTAAAACATCTTTGTGCCACAATAGGTATGGATTCCCGGTTTATAGATGGTATTCCTACCGCGCTGATCAAACCCTTAAGTGGAAGTGGTGCAAGAGGTATGATGATCGATACCATGACTGCCCATGGTCCTGACTCCTTTGCTGGGAGATTATCCAGCATCTTACAAGGTTCTTCGGACACCACGTTTTATGTGATCGCCGTTTACTTTGGTTCAATAAGCGTAACCAATACACGCTATGCAATTGGCGCGATGTTGTTAGCAGATTTAGTGGGTGTATGTACCGCTATTGGCTTATGTTACCTGTTTTTCGGGTAATTTTTGGCACTTCTTAATTAGGCATAATTGCCTATTATATCTTTATGAAAAATGGGGCTAGAATTAAGGTTTTAGACCCATTTTTCATTGGTTAAAGCCATAAATCAATATTTAGCCTACTATGTTTTTGAAATTACCGCAGTTTACTGATTGACAAACGGTTAATGATTTGTTCCAATATCCTTGGCTCTACACTGGTATGCCTCGAAGACCTCCAGGTGCTGGAAGAATCAAGCCAAACGCAAAAGGAATGATAGCCGTCTAACACCACCGCATAGGTTTCATGGAAATCGTCTTGAATCTGAAGGCAAAAACCATTCACTGGCTTGCCTTGAATATCAAACTGGAAGTTGAGATAAGTGCTTAGCATATTAGTAGTGGTTAGGTGAGTTATAACAAATCTAAGTTTGAAATGTTTAGCTAATCTTAAGGAATTGATATTATATTGTAAAAAACAATTAACGATTTATAAACCCTTTTATTACTCCAATATGGCCGCAAGTAAAATTACTGCAATCACAGAATTAGATCAATCACATTATAAAACAAAAATATATTCCAATGGGCATTTCATTTATGCTGATGAGCCAGAAGAAGTTGGGGGAACAGATGAAGGAATGGCACCAGGTGCTTTGTTATTAGCAAGTTTAGGCAGCTGTACGGCCATTACCATCAGAATGTATGCCGACCGTAAAAAGATGAATCTGGACACCATTAAGGTAGAACTTGCCATTTGCAATGAAGAAGAAATGAGTAAGGAAACTACCATCACCAGAAAAATAACTTTTACCGGCGACCTATCTCAACAAGATCACGATAGGTTAATGCAAATTGCAGACAAATGCCCAATTCATAAGATTCTTAGTAATCCGATTAAAATTGAGACCAGTATTTAATTGGTAAATTCTTACAGTCGAGTCATTTATTTGAATTATTTAATAATATACTAAAATTATTAGCATATTTACAAATTAAAATCAACTTTTAAAGAAAAATGCTGTACGCTGTTGTAGATATAGAAACCACTGGTGGTCATGCTTCAGGAAATGGAATTACTGAAATTTCTATTCTAGTGCATGACGGTGTTTCTGTGGTAGATTCATATGAAACTCTGATCAATCCAGGGCAATATATTCCAGGCCATATTGAAGCCTTAACAGGCATTAGTAACGATATGGTCGAAAATTCACCGATGTTTCATGAGGTGGCTGATGTAATTTACAACCTGTTACAGGATAAGGTTTTTGTAGCACACAATGTAAATTTCGACTTCTCTTTTATCAAGCACAACCTTAGCCTTGCAGGTTATGATTTAAAATGCAAAAAGCTTTGTACAGTAAGGTTGAGCCGTAAAATAATACCCGGACACGCTTCTTACAGTCTTGGAAAGTTGTGTGCCGCATTAAAAATTTCCTTGAATAACCGCCACAGAGCTGGTGGAGATGCGGCTGCAACCGCTGAATTGTTGACTCTTTTACTAACCAATGATTTGGAAGGGATCATCCCGGCTTCGCTCAAAATCAGTTCTAAAGAACAAGCGCTCCCTCCTAATCTTCCGAAATCTCAGGTAGACCAACTTCCCCTTTGTCCTGGAGTATATTATTTTAAGGATCAAAAGGGAAAAGTCATTTATATTGGAAAGGCGAAAAGTCTCAAGAAAAGGGTGTGTTCTCATTTTACAGGAAATAATACAGGGAAGCAGCGTCAAAATTTCCTTAAAGACATTTATTCTATAGATTTTGAGATTTGTGGGACGGAGCTTATGGCTTTCATTCTAGAAGCGACAGAAATCAAGAGGCTCTGGCCGGAAAACAATCGTGCACTGAAGCGTTATGAACAAAAATATGCGCTTTACGCTTTTGAAGATCAAAAAGGCTACCTCAGATTAGGCTTGGATACCTTTAAAAAGAATATGCCGGTGTTATACAGTTTCAATACCATTCTGGAAGGACATCAGGTACTAAAAATTCTGATCAAAGACCATTTTCTATGTGAGAAACTTTGCTATATCCAAAGCAAAAGACTGGCTTGTACGGGGCATGAGGAAGGAAATTGCAGCGGTGCCTGCCTGGGTAAGGAGTCTGCCCCCGCCTACAATGTACGGGTAAAATATGCAATTGGACAGCTGAAAACCATGCTACCAAGCTTTGCCATTTTAGATACAGGAAGAACTGAAGACGAACAAAGTTGCATCCTTGTAGAACAAGGGAAATTATATGGGATGGGTTATATTTCGCAATATAGTGATGTTAAAGAATCTGGAATGTTGAAATCAGCATTGAAACCTTTCCCGTCCAATGATTATATCATGCATTTGATTCTGACACATACAGAATTACATCCACAGAAGCGAATTGCCATTTAATGACTGCGTTTTTCTATTCTACTGTGGATTTTCAGCGTTTCCTTTAAAGCCGCAGAACCATACCAGATATATAGCTCCACATCTAGTAATCTAGATTGAATCGCAGGATCCGTGCCCACTAATTGCTCCGCTTCAGCGATGGTAGGCACATCAAGAATGAAAATCCCACGATAGCTCTTATCATTCTTTCCCATTGGGCCAGCTACGACCAGCTTGCCTTTTTCTACCAATTTCCCAATATTTGCCATGTGCCCAAGGAAAACACTATCCTGTTTGGCCTTAGAAAAACCCTTTTCCGGCCCTGTTTTTAAAATAGCAAGCACATATGTCTTCATTCCGTAATCATCGGCATGAAGTTCTTTAGCCAGCTTCTCATCATAGTTTTTATTGATCTCCTGCCCTAAAACATCAGTATAAAAACCTATATTGCAGCATATTAACACCCAAAACAACAGTTTTATTCTCATTTTTAACGAAAGTAGCAGCTTTATCCACTACTTTTCTATTTTACTAATTTACATTTTTTTTCACACTGTATCGTGCTTAACAGCAGGCAAATGCACTTTACAGGCAAGAAAAAAGCAAAATAGATTTGTAGATATACATTTTTACTCCTACATTTGTCGCACCAACAAGGGAAACGCATCCATAGCTCAGCTGGATAGAGCAACGGTTTTCTAAACCGTAGGTCATAGGTTCGAATCCTATTGGGTGTACAAGATTTATCTTAAATTAAGGCGACATTGCTCCAGATGTCGTCTTTTTTTGTGCCTAAACACTAAATACTAATATTTTTAGCATATATTTGGCACGAACAAACCCCTACTTTTCTTACACCATGCTTACACTATTGTTTACACCATGAATATAAGTTTGAAATTGCTGCTCTACACGCATAAGACCTACTCAGATGGAAAACACCCAATCGTTTTACAATTTATCACGAAACGTTCAACTAAAAGGAAGGTTATACATAAATGCTTTATTGAGGAATGGGATGACGTCCTAAAAAGAATAAAGACTAAAGTCCCAAACTCCGCCTATATAAACAAATACATATCTGAAAAGTACGCAGAAGCTGAACAGAATCTATTTAGCGTAAAAACCGGCGACTCTAACGAGGATACATTATTTGAAACTAAGGAGGAGCTCACATTAGCCGAAGCATTTGATTTGGAAATGGAACGCTTAAAGTCTGACATGAAGGTCGGGTCATACAATAAAGTAAACGGATTTAAAACACAAATTTCTGATTTCACTAACATTGAAAATCTTTTTTTAAGCTCAATGGACCTTAATTGGTTCCAGAAATTCGCAAAGCATCTAAAAACTCTTGGCAATAATGGAACTACGGCTCAGAAAAAAATAAAGACTATTCGATCAATAGTTGCTCGTTATTATAAAGGATCCCTTAGCGAGGAGCTTAAAAACTTTAAGCTACCAACAAACAAAACTGTTAAGCAAAAACTTAATTCCGTAGAAATGAAATCCCTAGAAGACTTATCACTTCCAGAAGGAGATCTAATTGCAGCCACTAGAGACCTATTTTTACTTCAGGTTTATTTAAGGGGTGTTCGTGTTGGAGACATTTTACAGGCATCCGCAGATCAGTTTAAGAATGGGGTCTTCACCTACACTGATGATAAGACCAGTAAAACAGCATCCATGAAAATCATTGGTAAAGCCCAGCAAATCGTTGATAGGTACATAGGAAGGCATGAAAGACTATTTCCATTCTTCAAATGGAGCCCTAACAAAAAGCTAAGCAAATTTGACAATAAGGCTGCTCGAATGAAGGAGAAAGAAATATGTACAGCAGTCGTAAATAAATATTTGAAGATAATTGCTAAAATGGCTGGAATCGACAAACCACTCTCTTCTCATATTGCCAGACATACATTTGCACGAATGGCAATTGATAAAATAAATAATCCTATGGTGACTATGGAATTATTGGGACATAGTAGCCTTGCAGTTCATCAAAATTATTTAAATGATATTAGAAAAGATGACGAATTGGACCAGGCTGCTGATGATATTTTTGGTTAAGCCTTAAAACGATTCTTCCACCAAGATTTAAACGAGATAACTATAATAATCAAGATGATCAATCCAGCTGCATACCACCACAAACTAACCGGCTCCTTTTGAATATCGTAGGAACCGGATGATTTATTTGCCTCCTCCTTCTTTGATTCCGACATTGCTGACTGCTGGGTAATATCATTTTGATTCACAGTTTCCTTATTAAATTTAACCGGCGCCAGCCGAGGCTTTATAGTAGCGATTGTTGAAAGGATGCCGGTGACCGGATTGAGTACCAGCCGAACATCCAACAGATCATTTTTAACCGCGGTCATGCCATTCACCAAGCTATCCAGGTTCAAGTAAGTATCTTGATGAAATGTTTGGCCGGGTACCGTGATCACTGTATCCAATTTCTCCTTAATAGTCGTGACAGACTTATCAACGATCAACCCAATTGAATCTTTCCGGATTTCGGATTTAGTTTCCAGCTTTGTATACTCCTTTGACTTGAAAACGTTCCTAAAAGCACCACACCCTGAAAGCAGGATGATTATTGAGATCAGGAAAGCATTGATGTAATTTCTCATAGCTGTTTGATTAAACGATCCAACTCTTGGGCTCTGGCATTTACGGAATCTACTTTGACACTAATTGGAGTGTTCAAGGTAGACGCCTTTTCTTCTGGTATTGACTGTGGTTTTACTCCATTGGATGTTGCCCCTGTCATGAATAGCACGAAAAAGGGCATTATGAATAACTTTCTCATTTCCTCTTATTTTTGTTGAAATACTGCTTAACTGATTCTACTGTACCATTAAGATTGATTAGGGATGTATCCAATTTTTTAGAATTGCTATCCTGTTGTGCTTGGTATGGGGCCAGCTGCTTGGGTAGCTCGCGTTGAACACTTCTACGAACTTCCAAAATCATTTCTTCTTTGGATTTAGCATACTCAGCAAGGCGCAAAGCATCTACCTCATTCTTTAGGGTGTACTGGTAAAAGTTAAGCCCCAAAGAAAGAATGAGCACCGTTGCAGTCATGTTCTTTTGCATGGCTGTAAACAACCTATCAAACATTCTTTCAATCCACGCAGCCTTCCTGTCGACCATATCTTGTTTTTCTGGGATGATATTTCCTTCCATTAAGTGCGCTGCTATATCTTATTTAATTCGGCTAATGTTTGAGGGCCGGCAATACCATCTGGAACCAGATTATGTTTTGTTTGAAAATCAATTACTGTCGCGCGGGTATTTTTACCAAAAATCCCATCATCAGGTAAACCTAGTTTTGATTGAATGAATTTAACCTGATTGATGTATAATTGCTCGTCAGTAGCCTGGTGAGTATTAGCTGGAGTGAAATACAACTCAGCTTCTCTTTTCCTTCTTGCCAAAAGAATTGGCTTCCCCCCTGCATTTTTCCAAGCTTCAAAGGCTAATTTAATTGACGGATCTTCTTTATTTTCATTAACCTTCTTTAGCAAGGTTGATGAACGAAAACCGGAAGCTCCAACATTGAAAGTAAAACTAGTTAATGAGTCAAATTGGTTGTGATTTATGTCATCTCTGGTGTTTGAATAAACTGCCAGTTCATAATTCCGAAGCAAATTCCGGAATAGTTTAATGGCTCTTTCGGTGGAAATTGGAGGATCGGTGATTTTAACCTTGGTCCCATTTTCATAATATGTACACCCAATTCCAATAGTTGGCACACCCACTTGGTCTAAATAGGGCCTTTTGACTAGCCCTTCTTCTTGAATTAGGAATTGGATTCCCTTATTTGATGTTTCTGTAATCTCTTTCATATCTCCCTCACAATTGACTTTGACACAAACTTACTCGTGTATACTTAATGAAAATAAGGGGAGTTTTGACAATAGAATTCATTGTCAAGCATTTATGTTTCAAACAAAAAAACCGGCTTTCGACCGGGTTTGTCTATTGCTTTATTCCTATGCCCCGTTCCCGCTTCCTACTAAAATCCCATTAGAGAATATAAGGTGGTAAGCATCTTGACCATAGAAATATGCAAATCGTCCTGAGATTCCATTCATATCTGTTGAGCCGCTCCTAACTGTTATTGTTCCCGTAGTTCTAATTCCATTTCTATCCATAGAAGATCGCTGTGAGCCATTTGGAGTCCCAGCGTTTATACTACCTGTTGTTGTAATAGCTTTCCTGCCTATATAACTAAACCCGGCTGCATGAGTTGGTGAAATTCCAATTGAAAGTCCTGGTCCCATACTTGAATAATAGTATCTAGCTTCAGAACCCGCATAGGCCATATACAAATAATCCTTTGGATAGGAAACCTCTCCGGTGATCGGATTTGTAAGTGCTAATGGAGGATATAAAGTATAATAAGCAGCCTCCTGTGCGCTATCATCATCCAGTACAGACACGACATTATTGTTCTCATCTAAAAGTCTTATATTATTTTCAACGCCATCGATTATAATTCTTTTTCGGTTTGCGGAATCAGTTCTTATGCTTTTTGAAACGATGTCCAAAGCTTCGATATAAGCTGCGTTAATGATGTTTGCCCTAATGTAAGCAGCATCCAATAGCAAAACGTTTAGTTTTCCACCCTGAAACACTGATTGTCCATTAATAGCCCACTGATCAATATCTTGATATGCCGTAGCCTTCAGTGAGTTGGTTAAAGTAGCATATTGAGCATTGGCTGCATTTACAGCGGCTACTCTCGCAGCTTCAGCTTTATTTGAAGCATCTGCAGCAGCATTGATCTGCGCCTGTGAAGCTTTATCATTGGCCACAGTTGCGGCATAAGCATTGGAGGCGTTTATAGCATTTACCCTTGCTTGTTCAGCTTTTGCCTGAGCGTCACTTGAAGCAGCGGCTATAGCTTCAAGTTTAGCTGTATTGGCTTTAGCCTGTGCAATGGCCTCTGCAGTTGCGTTTGCGCTGGCAATGGCAGCTGTCTGTGCTGCGTCGGCTTTTGATTGGGCGTCTGTGGCAACAGCTTCAGGAGCAATAGAGAAGTCACTTGCTTTATTACCTTTTTCAATCATCAGATTTTCAATTCGATAACCCTGGCCGGATAATCCCTGAAAATCAATAAAATTATATACCGCGTCTGTCCAGTTTTGAACATTGAAAGTGAACGTAAATCTCTTACTTGATGTAGTGAAATCAAGCGCGCCGCTAGAGTAAGCGTCATTACATACAATTTGAGTTGTTGCATTCCAATTTACAGTATCAACCCATCCGTCAAAACTAACCGTATGCCACCCGTTAGATGTTATACATCTGCTTAATCTCATTAAAGCAGTATTAGCGCTTGTCCCAGCAATGAGCATTCCGGTATTTGATTTCCAATGCAACGCGGCTCCTTGGTATCCATTAAAATTAAGGCCTGCCCAATAGTAATTCCTCCCACCAACTTGAAGATTATTGACAGCCGTATCATCAGTATATTTACTGGATTTGCCCCAATCAGACGCATTAAAAGCACCAGCCAACCTTTCAGTTACACACCTCATCAACTCACCGCCGGCTCCTTGAGCCCATAGGTCACCCCTTAAATATGGTGTATATGGTTGATCAACAAACACAGTCCTTTTGCCATCAGCTGTATCTTTAGCCTTCCCGGCCAACAATAAAGCTTGCTGTGTTGCTGTATCAGTGATCACCTTCCATGTCCATTCTCCATTTTCAAATACCCAACGCCATGAAGCTCCTGTACTTGTATTACTGAAAGTGTCATTTCCATGCTTCAACTTTAATTCAGGAGTATTCCATTCAGAGGCAGGAAGGTTTGATGGTGTGGGATCATACTGATAAAAGTAGCTTTCAATAGCACCATCTATCTGAGCTTGTAAATCAGCAATTTCAGTAGGTAAAACGGCGGTAATATAATCCTCAACACCAGCAATAGCCTTAGCGGCATCGTTGGCAGTTTGTTCAACCAAAGCAATATCTTTCAGGCCTCCATTATTCGTACGGAAGGAGATTTTCCCAAAAATTGTACTGTTATCCAAGTCAAACCCAGTCTGGCCATCGCGGGAAACAATTTTACCAATCTTCAATCGGTTACCATTGATATCAGCAATACCATTGGTAAAATCTGAATTTCTCCATCCATTTAAAACAGGATACACTACCCCTGCAAGGAAGTGGTAATAATCAGGAACATCCTCCGGCTTGATCTGTTCGGTAGTCACCACCCATGACCCAAACTGTGCAAGCCTACTACATTTTGCATATACATAATAAAGTGATGCAGGTTCCATTTCAATCTGCACCAAATCCGACATTACCCAAATATTTTTATCACCAGGATTTGAAATTTCAAAATGGATCAGTTCTCCGGTGGAAATAAATACAGAATTGGCATTACCGTTAAAGTTGTCAGTGATGAAAACCTGGTTCAATTTGAAATTCTGAGATTTTGCCCCAAAGATTCCAAGGATAGCAGTAAGCACCCCTACATTATACCGTTCGGCCTGAAGCATCCCATCAGTATCGAAAATACTTTGCTCAAAGGCACGAAGGTTCTGAACCCCTCGCTTAGCTAGTTCAGCACTTTTCCGATCAATAACCTGGATTTCTTTTTTAGCGCGGACAACATCAGCGAAAAGCTTTACCACTTTATCGTAACGGATCTCATTTCCAATAATCGCGGATACTTTGAAGCGATTTACAATTGGGTAACCAATCTCAGTAACACGTAGCATTTCATTTGCATTAATATCAGTATCTACAACCGTACTACGATCACCAACGCTTAACCGAATATTATTCGACCGTAAGACCTTTTCATCAGGAGTCAAGCCATACAATAACCTTTGCAATTTATTGTCATTCAGGAATTCAAGTGTTTTTTCCTTCAATTCCAATTCAGAAGCAACCTTATATGCGGCTGGCATCATCATATCAATGAGGGTGAATTTATCCCCAGGCTCCGGAAAGTTAAGTGCATTTGGAAGAGGATATCCATTGGTATCCTTATTTATGATCAGTGTTATTGTCTTCGTCGCATGATCATACTTTTCAATTTCAAAATCAACACCAGTAAGCGCTCCTGTTAAGAATGACGCTTTAGGCTTCATCTCCTTTGGCATTAAGGCAAGCTGAGCATTGATATCAAAATCAATCGCAGTATCCGTAATAGTGGCCCCTATCACTTCACCTGCAGCATCTTTAATTAAGGTTGTCCCTGTCACCGATCCTTTAAACCGTGGATAAATCTCTGGATCCTCGAATTTACCTTCCTTTACCCTTTCGGTGCCGGCGGTTACTCCAGGAGTTTCAACATAACGCTCCTCAAAAACTAAATAACCTTTGGTTGTACCATCTCTGTATGATGCATCAATATTTCTAGTACCGCCCAGACCATAAGCCCGGTTAATTACATTCTTACCGGTATCTGGAGCTCGTTCTATCTGGTGAAGCCCTTTGCCTATTCCAACTTCAAAAGTTAAGCCGGTATCACGCCCAATGGTTTTAACCATCCGAATCGTACGGCCGGAAACTTTGTACTCCAAACCAAACCTTGCAGCAATTTCATCCAAGGCAGTACGGGCATAAGTCCAGTTGTAATCAATATGCTTTTCTTCGGTATCATCAACCTCACCAACCAACCATCCAGAGCTATTTCTATTGGCATTATCAACCATAAGTTGAAGATGACCTCTGGCATTACTATAGTAAGGAAAAACAGGATCGCCTTCATGAAAGATATAATCATTTAAAAGCAGGTAAAACTCCGTCTCAAAAACTACATCATAGTTTTTGGATAATGAAGAACTGTCTTTGCTAAACTTTGGAAGCGTATTAATTATGTAGATTTCAGGAATACCGGGCTCATCTTCATACACAATGTAATCACCTTCCTGTAAATCAATTGCTGTTTGGACCACAATTGGACAAGTGATAAGCTTAGTCCCATTCAGCTTTTCATTATACATAGTGCCCTCATCAATATCAACAGATGCAATGATCACTCCCTCTCTAAAAATATCTACCTTATTAATCATTCTGCTTAGTTAATTGTTTCTTTATATACGTTCACCAGGCCTGTACCTGGATTGAATGTGCAACTATCTCCATTGGTGGTTACGCTTTTAATTTGCTGGTCAGAAGAAATCAAAAATGACAGGTCTTTCCATCTGTTTTTAGCATCCAAACCGTTAATGTCCGTCGTGATAGTTAACGTGTCGCCTTGGACGTCCCAAGTTGTAGGTTGTCTCTTCATTTCTTCATATTCAAATAGCTCTCTAGTGGTGCAACAGAGCGTATTATCATTCGATTGAGTCATTAAATATTGACAGAATCTACCAAAATACTCCACATCAACAGTGTGAGATCCAATACGGAAGAACTTGTTATTTGAGGCAACTAAATCATTAACTTTAGTTTTAAGGAAAGCTTCATCTTCCTGCCATTTATCTGAGAAATCTCGTCTAACTGCCCCAAATGATTTATTAACCTTACTATAATCACCAGGAGGCGCAAACTCCCATTCTGGAGTAAAAGTATCGAAAGTGCCTTGGCTGGTTACATACAGATACCCTTGATCGAAAGCCGCCTGAGCATGCCCTGCATAGTTTTGAGGGACGGTCTTCGATCTTGTCCAATAGTTGAACTTTCGCTTTACGAAGTCCTGCATTCTAATGGTGCTTTCCGCTGCAGTTACATTTGCCCCAAAACCAACGGGGTCATGAAAATAACCATGGTCAGATAAGTCGCATCTTCCCACTTTAGTCATAGCCATAACCATAGCTACCGTAAGCCCCTCACTGAACGTGTATTCTTGTCCTGATGTCTCATTAGCTCCATTTATCGCCATGGTCATAGCGTAAGGATGATCAATACCACAGCCGTCTGTGTATTTATATTGTCGGATAACGTTGTAAGCATCCACAACCCACGCAGCAACATCATCAAAATCGAAACCCATCCAATTGCGTTTATTGTACTTAAGGTTTGGCTTAACCATGTTTACGGTTCCGGTGGGTGCGGCAAATTTTATAGTCGTTATAATCTCCCCATTCGGATCAGGTATCTGCATTTGAGATATCTGATAATTTCTTCCTGTCCTTATCATGGCTTAGTGGTATTTGATTCTTCAATCACGATCATTGACAAGAACGCTCCATAATCTCCACTCACACGTTTAACTGCTATTTCAACTTCAGACCCGGTAATGTTATTGTAAACGATCCATTGAGGGTCATTTAGGCCATTCGCTTTAACCGGGAAGCTTCCCAAAATTGTGGTTGCAGTCTTATTTTTAGTGACACCAGCAATAACAAATCCTCTAACAGAGTCAGTAGCAGAAACAGGCATCAACCCATAAATCTGATAGAATTTCCCTGTTTTCAGGCCTGTTATTTTAATTTTCGCGTTTGTCCCACCATTAATATTCCAAGCTGTGTTTACTGCAGAGTTTTCAAAAACAGAAGTTTCACCTGCTGCATCCTGATCAGAAGATACCATTCCGGATGCTCCCGAGAAAGCACCAGTATTAGTTAACTTCATGGCTGATGCAATGTTTTTATCATTTATTAAGACTGGAGACGTAAACCCATTATCAACTTGAATCAGACTATTACTTGGTTTTAGACTGTTGAAGTATGGAGGTGGTGTTTCCGGAAAACTTCCGTATTCGCTACAAAAGTTCAACAAATAAGTATTCTCTACAATGTAACCACCGCCGCCAGAAACCGTAAAGGCAGAAGTACTCGCTACCGCAGCACTCGCATTTCTACCTGAAGCGGCTTTAACCCTGGTCTGAATATCACCAATTGGAATTGCAACATTGCCAACATTGAAAGTTGCAGATGTGTTTGGAGTCCACGCACCCCATACTCCAGCGGATTTAATTTGAGTTTCCAAATCAGCACCTAAGTATCCAGATGGAGGTGTTACCGTAAAAGTATCAAGTGTGTCATTAACTACAGGGTTTGTAGGTGCTCCCGGGGTAACGTTTCCTCCACCACCAAGACCGAGAGATTGCAAGTAGCTGGTTTTAATTCCAATATTTCCATCTGGAAGTGGTTCAAATTGCAATGGAGAAAGTAGTCCGACAGCCATTTTTTCTAATGGAATTTCTGGCAACTCTTCCGTGGCTAAAACTCCACCAATTAGGTTCGCCTTTCCAGAAATATCTTGATTCGCAAGACCTGCCAGCCTTACGATCTCCGTATCAGGCACTAAAGATTTACCGGGTACCTTGTCCACCTTTCCAGATATATCCACGTTCGCAACTCCGGCTAGTCTTGTGATCTCCGTATCACTGATTAATGATTTCCCGACAACTTTATCGACCTTTCCTGAAAGATCCTGATCACCGGTATTGCTACCAGTCAATGCAATAGCACCAAGCTTTGCTAAAATTGTTTGTTTGGTTTCAGAAGATCCTGGTGGCTTATTTTCAAGTTCTACAACTCGACGGGTAATAGAGGAGACTTTATCATTTATTGGTGTCAGGTCAACTTCTTTGGCTCCTAACAAGGTCCACTTGTTTGGTGCCCATAAATCAGATAATGGAGCGTAGTTATAAGCCTTCTTGCTGATATAAATACGCCCACCATCAGTGGAGTCTTTAACCATTTCCAAATCTTTGTAGGATCTACCAGCTACATAATCTCCTTTTAAATCACCCACAAACTTCCAAAACAGAGGATTAGGATTGAACAGACTGTTGCCTACATTATCATCAACAAGGGACTCATAAACGAAGTCATAAAGTACACCATCCAAATTCATCGGCTGATGCGCCCAATATCCAGTATTAAAATAAATATCATCCTGATGCCTTGGAATAGCCGACGTATATTCCGTTTTAAGCCATGATCCAACGGCATCCAATGTAGGTTTACTTGAATTACCAGCTTGTGCAGACCTGAAAAGATATTCTATTTTATTGACCTCAAGAGTGGCCAACTCATTCAATTCATATTCTCTCTGGCCCCAAGCATTGGCAATCTTAGTGATATCAACTTCACCACCGCCACCGACAATAGTAACATCACCAGATCCTAATATGGATTGCCCGTTAATGGTTTTGATGGTGCTACCTGAAGCAAGCTTCAACTGGTAAGCCTCCAGATCAGAAGCTTTAAGGGTTCCATTCAGGATATCAGAGAGCAGCACATAATACATCTTTCCGTCACTTGCCCTGGCTACAATGAATTTTGTACCAGCAGCAGGATCATTCAACCTCGCGTACCCTTCTGGGAAATTCTTCTCTGCCATTATAATTTTATTTTAATTGTATTCCCATCACTATCTGTAACTAAATAACCTAAGTCATCTAATAAGCTCTGCATATTACCAGGAGTCCCTGCCTCTGTTAATTTGCATGTAACCATCCCTATAAAGCAATCACTTCTCGAATAAATGGTATCGACTACAAAGCCATCTTTCACAAAAAAAGATCTCAACTTATCATTGTGTGCCGTTAGATTTCTTAAACCTGGAGAAGCAAATAGCTTATAAAGACTTTGTATCTTTTTCTTAAATTCTGAGTAGGTAGGTTGTTTTATGAATAATTTAATTTCAAGCTCACTAACACCAGGATTTGTGATTTGATAACCTTCCTTTCCGTATGCGGTAAATTGACCTGCCTTAGGAGTCGGCCGCGTCCTCCGATCACCTGAAAGCTCAAGTAAGTAGCCACCTAAATCTTTGAAACTAATTCCATCAATACCGAATTCAGAACTACTTCCGGCTGGTAAAACACCAGATAGATCTGGTTGTGGCTCTCTGAAAGGAATCTCCAATTTCAGCAAGGTTTTATGTAAGAATTCAGCTTTAATCTGACCGCTAACAAGCACATCAAAAGTCCCCCATTTACTTTCAAGTGGAACTAAATCTGTAAAACCATCAATTAATGCGATCAACCCCCTCCTTTTGCTTTCACAATCATCACGATCTATACCTTGGATAAATCCAGAAAGCATTAAATCCCTTCCACCGAAGAAAATTTCATCAGCACTGACATAAGGTTCAATCCCTGCTTCACCTGCCCAATCGTGAAAGGTTTTACCTAATCTTGATGGCATATTTAGAAATCCACTTAATGCAAGATTGCTTTTATCTTGGATACCTGGCACAAAGCCAAATTCTGTTAATGAAACATTTTTCAGGCCGTACATCATAGTTTTATTCCCCCATTTCTTAAAGATTGATCGAGAGAGTCACCACTCGTGTTTTTAATAATCTTATCTAGCTGACCAGCTATTCCGTCCGTGTTGTTCGCGGTTCTAAAAGTATTTGAGTCAATCCTTAAGGCTACGTCCAGATTAGATTTAGCAATGTTTAGCTGATCAATCGCTGTTAAGCCTAATTGCTTTAAAGAGGCATTCGATTCTTTTGAAATAAAAACAAGCTCCTTTGTGAGATCATAATTACCACGCCAAATACCCATTGCTTTGTTGGCGGTATCCTCTTTTAGTGCTTCTCCTACAATAGCTCCAGAAACTCCTGTCTTATTTGAAGATCCAGACAAATCAGAGCCGGTAATCTTTTTGTAATCTTCGAATTTCTTCAAAGCGTCACCTGTAAGTGAAGTAAACAGGCCATTTAACTTGGCTAGCTCGTCAGCAGTGAGCTCCTCCCCACTTTGAGCTGCTTTATCAAACTCATTATAGAAGGTCTCCATTGCCCCAGCTAACACTTTATTTTTGAATATGCTCAATGCGGCATCGTCCATTGAAGCTTTAAAGAAATCAGCCAGGTCAGTTGCCCCAGTTTCTCCCCGCTTAAACATATCCAATAAACTGTTGGTAAGATTATCTGCAGAAGTACCTGTAAATAACTCAGATGTTTCTTTTGCCAAATCAGCCATAGCCTTTTCAGCATCATATCCCTTCTGCTCCAACTCTTTCAATCGCTCTACTAAAGCCTTAGCGTCTCCTTCCAACTTGCCTTGGGCAAGTAACTGGCTTAACTCTTGAAATGATTTGCCATTTAAACTTCCATAGGTTTTATTAACCTTAGCTTTTCTAAACCATGTACCATGCTTATAGGTTTCGCTTGCTACAAAAGATTGCCCCTGAAGCTTACCCATGATCTCATTCGCCTCTTTACTGTAATCAACAGTTTGGGACTTTCTCAGATTAATTTCATCTCGAATACCTTGTAAGGCTATTTTATTATTACGAATTGTTTCAAGTTGCCTTTCTTTGAGCAGATCCTGATATTCTCTTTCCCCTTTAATAGCATTGATATAAAAGTCTTCAACCTCTTTTTTAGCGGCCAAATTCATTTCACGAACCTTTTTTCCAATGGAGAACAAGGTGCCGACAGCTTTTACAGCAGCGCCAATCATTTTAGCGGGATCTCCTGAAACAATTGCCCCAGCAAGATCCCCAGCGGCACCAGCCAATTGTCCAATGGTATCTAGAGTATAACCAGCCTCAGTATCAACCCCACCTAAACCTTGGGATAAGGTCATTGCGGCATCAGAGGCTAATCCTAAACCGGTAGCAACTCCACTCAATGTTTTGTTTTCATTAAGAGTTTTCATAAACCCCTTCAATCCTTTAGCGTTAAGCTTATCTGTAAGATTTTGGATTTCAAGTAACCTTTGATAAAGTCCTTTTAAGGCTGCCGTATCTTCTGGAGTGGAAATTTTAAGCTGTTCTCTCTTTGAGATTTTTTCAATTACAGTACCCTTTTCCTTGTTAAGCTCTTGGATATTTGATTTATTAGCTCCTAAATTTAATCTTCCTTCTAAACCACCAAGTTGGGTTTCAACACTCTTTTTCAAATCCGCAGAAATTGAAGGATCTTTCAATAAGGAACGCATCGTTTCAATCTGCTTTCTAATCTGCTCACGAGTTAGGATTAAGGCTTCCTCGCTGTATTTTCTAAAAACTTCGGATTTAGCCAAAACCTCCTCCCTTGCGGAGTTAATACCTGCATCACGGCTTAATTCTAGGTTCCTCCTTTGTTCGTCTGAAATTTTACCGTTTTGTTTGTTCAATAAAGCATCCAGCTGAATTGAATAGTCTTTTTTGATAGCTAGCTCCATTTGAGCAAGATCTTCAGCAGCTTTGAACGCAGATGCGTAGTCCTGATCCTGCTTATTTTTTATAGACTTCTGGGCCTCTTCAAGCAGCTTACCGCCAGCTAAAAGTTTCTCTTGCTCACCACCAGTAAGAGGTGAATTGGTTATTGTACTTACTGCAGATTTCAAAAGCAGTTTTGAGTAGTTTTCTTTAAGCTTATCAAGGTATGTAGTGCTGACATCCAATTCGTCGCCAAATCTTTTCTTTGCGCTTTCTTCACCAAAATTCCGCTTCCACATCTCAAAGGACTCGTATAAATCTCTTTGCTTTATTAACTGAATTTCAAGTTGAGCAGTTTCTTGCCTATACGTCAAATCATCAATTGCAGCCTTACGGACAGGCTCGATTTGTTCTGTGGTTTGTTTAGGGCCTAAAATTTCATTTGCTCGCTTAACTCCATATTTTTTCGCGTATGCGTCGTATTTCTTGGCCTGCTGCTCGATATCAAATGCAAGTTTTTTAAACTCATCAATAATAGCTTGGCGCGCCTCTTGCTCTTTAGTAAAACCCTGTCTGGCGAACTTATCTTTCAACACTTGAATACGCTGCTGAAGATTTTCTTGGGCACTTAAAGCAGAAGCATCTGCAGCATCTTGACGCTCACGTGCCTTTCTTAATTTATCAGCTTCCTTTTGGTCCTTAGAATCATCATTAATTGGCTTTATGATATTATTTTTATCAATTTCAGCCTGTCTGTTAGTCAATAAAGTACCTGAATCAGCGTTCAATAAGGCGTTATTCTTTTCAATTTGAGCCGCTAAACTTTTTCCCCTTGCTACAAGAGCCGCCACCTCTGCTTGGGTTGCTTTCCTAATTGTTGGGGCCACACCTCCACCGCCTGATCCAGCGTTACTGTTTTCATATATTTTTATTGATCCTGTCTTTGCACTTTCATCCATTAAAGCTTGAACAGCAGTCAACTCTTTATTTAATTCCCCAAGTTTTTTAGTTGTTTCTTGTATCCTAACTTCATTCAATGCCTGCATCACCAGCACCTGTTGCTTGATGAATTCTTTGGCGCGGTCAGTACTTATGCTCATTGCATTGCCATACTTATCAAATTGAGTAATTGCACTAGGAATTTCATCTCCAACTTGCTTAATGATATCTTTCATCAATGCCTGTTCAATCTTGGTAAGTTTGGTTATACCTCCATTTTTTGCAGCTTTAGCAGACAGATCATCAAATTTTGTAAGTAGAGGAGAAATATTTTTTTGAAGATTCTGAACACTTAATCCTGTTTCATAAAAATCTTTGGTAGCTTCTTTTAATGAATCATAGTTAAAAATGAAATTGATTTTCTGGCCAACCTTCTCTTTAATATTCGCGATTTTGGTAGCCCACTTAGCCATCCTATCTGCAGAAGTCTCGGCAACTTCTCCCATCTCTTTAAGCTTCTCATCAACAATATTTCCTACTGCAATTTGAACACTACCAGTACGATTGATCTCTTTACGAAGCTGAACCTGGGAAATCTGAAGGTTGTCCAGAATTTTTAAACTGTTACGGCCTAAACCAGTGACAAAACTATCAGCCAAATAATTTACATCCACACCAGTTTGACGGGAAACTTTACCTGCTAACTCCAAACCCTTTGCCAGTAACTCTGGACCAATTTTAAAATTCTTAGCCTGCAATGCTTTAGCCATCAAATCAACATCTGTCACGGCCCCCCTTGTAGCTATCCGCAGCTTATCTAAAGTTTTTTCATTACCAAGCTTAGAAAATGCATCTCGGATACCTTCACCATTGGCAGCTAAAGTTCTGGCTTCTTTAACCCATGAAGTTATCATCTGAACACTGAATGCAGCGAGAATTGCAGCACCAATTGATTTGATTGTATTCAGGAGCTTTCCCACTTCACTATCGGTCTTAATTATTTTATTACCTAGTTCGTCAAAACCTTTTTTACCTGCATTGTTAAGTCTATCCAAAGCAGCTTTGGTCTCTTCTATTTTCTGGTTAAGAGTCACAAAAGATTGAGGTGCTTTTGCTCTAGAAAGTGCATCTTGAAAAAACCTTAGTTTGTTATTAAGGATTTCTTGCGCTCCAATGGTTGACTTAATACGATTACCTAATTCATCAAAGCCTTTCTTACCCACATTATTTAGGCGTTGGATTTGAGCTGTAGTTTCCCTAACTTTATTATTGTACTCTGCTAAAATCGCAGGATTAGTAGCAGAGCCTGCTATATTTTTGTAGGACTGAAGGGCTATCTTTAAACTATCAATAGCCCTTCTGTTGTCGTCGTTAGCTCTAGTAGCGGTCCGTGCCGTTGAAGCAGCCGTTGTATTTGCAGAACTTGCCGCAGCTCCATAATATTCTGCAGCCTTAGCAGCTCCCTCATATTGAGCTTGGTTAATTGCCGCAGCTGCCCCCACAGGTAAACCACCTTTAGCTGGCGCATTTTCTGCTGCAATTTTAGAATCTTGAGGTGTATATAAAACCTGTGACGGTTGGATCTGGGTATTTCTTATTTCATCTACTGCAATTTTCTTTCTCTTTATTGCCTGAGTCGCGCGATCATGGGCTTTAGCCTCTTCATTTACGGCATCCACAACTCCCCTTGAAGCTTCTTTCTGCTCTTTGGTAACTTTAACTATTTTATCACGTTCCTTTTTCTCCACCTCAACCCCTGTCGCTATATCTTTTGCGACCTGGGCATTAGTTTCCTTTTGCATCTTGGCGACATCTGCAAGCGTTTTCTTTAAGTCGCTATCGTCACCGGTGATTTTAAAGTTTAATTCTGGCATTTGGCTAAATTACCATGGCCAGTTTCTGAGAAGAAGAACCTGTTTTGACAATAGAATTCATTGTCAAGGATTTTGTAGATCAAGTGTTATTTCAATAGGCAATCATTGCCCAAAAATTCGATTGGCATACATTTTAGAGAAGCATTTAATCTGGATTCAATTTCAAGCAGCACTTTGGTTAAATGATAATTTTATTTGCATTTTTACTAATATTTTTAGCAATATTGTGATCCCAAAATTGAATAGATATGAGAACAGTATCATTAGATTACAGAGACACCCTTGAGCTCCTTCAATGGAAGCTGATTACATACATTAGGCTCAATTATGCGTTAACATCAAATATTACATATAAATCGAAGTTTGTGAATACCACGGAGACTGCTGTTATTTTTAATTTCATGGAGTTCAGCGAAGCGTATAAAACCACCTTTATCAATCCGGACATTGAAGGATATCAATTAAAATTCATTGAATTTATTAAGCCGGTATTCTATGATTTCATAAAGGAGGTTAAGTATGGTGGCCATGGATTCCACATCATTTTGAAATATAGAGGCGAGAGCTTTGAGAAAAGGTTCACAGTTTTAAGCGATGAGTATGAGAGCCTGGAAAGATAGAATGATAAAAGATCCAGCATATGCGGCGAAGGAGCCGTATGCGAAAGAGGCAAGGCTTTCAAAGTTCGTGGTTTATTCAGCCGCAACAAAGAAAATCTATACGCCAGAGGAATTCCTTGACTGCCAGGAGAAAGTTGATATTTTCCGAGGCAAGGAAAATACAAAGCAGTTTAGGATAATTGATCCAATGGCTTATTTAAAGTACAAGGACGAGGAACTGGCTAGGCTAAGAGAAGAACAGGATAAACTTAAGGCAAAGATTAGCAGTTATTTGGCGGATAAAACAAAATAATGTAACTTATGTTAAACTATTTATGTGCGGCAGATATACATTATCAAAAACTCCTTCTGAAATAATGGAGGCCTTTCCGGTGACAATTCCGGAAATATTGGATCCTAATTACAACTTGGCTCCCACCCAAAATGGGCTGGTGATCACAGCTGATGAACCAGGAATAGCTCAAAAGATGCACTTTGGACTTATACCTTATTGGGCAGCTGATACAAAACTTTCGATGAGTACTATCAACGCAAGAAGTGAAGAAGTTCTGGAAAAGAAAACTTGGAAGCCATTAATTGAGCATCATAAAACTTGCCTAGTCATAGCTGATGGATTTATCGAATGGGATAAAAAGACCGGCGTTTCAATACCATGGAGATTTGTACTTAAAGATCGTGATTTATTTGCTTTTGCTGGGCTCTGGAGCCAGTGGAAAGGCAAAACTGGAGAAATATACAGGTCATTCAGTATTATGACTACTGAGGCTAATGAGATAGTTGGAGAAGTGCATTCTCCAAAAAACAGAATGCCTGTAATTTTGGATCCTCATAATTACAATTTCTGGTTAGATAAAGAACTAGCACCTTCAGCATTGCTTTCTGTTTGTAAGCCTTACCCAGATTCAAATATGGAGAACTACAGATTATCAACTGAGATCAATGCAGCTGCTATAAAAGGAATAGTAAATAATAACCCTCAATTAATCCAACCAATAAATAGCTTATAATGGAACCATTTGAAATAAACTTAGACGGGAAGCTCCTTAATGTAATACTAAATGAGGATGGCAGCTACTTAATTCATGATTCTAACGCAAAATTAGGGACCTTAATTCCAGAAGTTAATGACCTTGGAGTACAATGGACCACCCTTGACCAATTAACACCAGATTACGTCAGGCAAATTGGAGAATTGATCGAAGAGCACGACCTTTAAAGAAGTTCTCTTATATATTCCTCCTTCACTACATTGATAACCAAATCGATTGGCGTAGTTAATCGAAGGACATAATCACTGTTTACATCCTCTTTATCCGGAATACTATCGTCAAATGGGAATTCTTCAGTGATTGGCCTTGAATAAGGTTCATCAAATGAAGGAGTGATCAATACAGCATTTTCCTCTAAGTATTCGTATGGAATATCTGTTTCTATCAATTCGCAGGTTATAGATCTAACCCCCTTTGACTTCCAATAGTCAAGAATTTCCATATTAAATTCGTAGTACCCTTCTTTGATTTCTTCCATACATCAATTTAAGTATAAAATCTTGTTTCAAAAAAACAAAAAAGTTTGTAATTAACATACTTTTTATTATATTTGTTAAGCGAAAGCGAGATAGTTATTTGAAACCTTAAACACCCGGTAGGCTCCGGAATATAAATGCCAAAGCAAAATGAATATAATCGAAAGATTAAAAGAGATTGCCGAAGAGAATCCAAACGGATTTACGGTTTACACTACAAACCTTGAACCAGTTAAAAAAGGTTGGATTGTAGCGCAAATAGAAACTCAAAACTGCTTCGGCGATGAGGGACTGAAAAAAGCCTTAGAGGTGGCACTTAAAACCTCGCAAGTATTAGGAGGTTGGAAAGAAGAGGATTTGTTTTATTGGGACGCTGTAATAATCTTCAATAATGAAGAGGAAGCCACAAGATCAGGAATTGAAAACAAGCAAATCGCGATATATCAAATCGAAACCAACAACTTGAAATTTCTATAAACAATCAGGGAGGGTAAAACCTCCCTTTAAAACTCATATTATGAATACGATTAAAGGTTTATTAAAACTCGGAGGATTGATGTCCGCAAGGGATATGATGGAGCTTGATGAAGCTGCGAAGCTGCATTTAAAGCATTCTAATATATCGTTTAAGGTTATAAGCATTGGAGACAATACCATTACGGTAAAAGCTGAACAGGGGAAGCATTTGTCCGAAAATTATGCTGATGTAAAAAGGCTAAATACCAGGACCCAAGAATTATTCAGTAAATTTCTTCCAGAACATAAGATTATTGTCCAACCGGTACCATTTCAAAATGCCGTTGTTGACGAGGTGGATCCTAAATGGATAGAACAAAAAATGTTTACCACTGGCACCAGGTTAAAGGATATCCAGGGGGATACTGGTGTAGACAAGACAAACTTGTCAGCGTGGGTTAACGGGACCAGGCCAATGAGTCAGCCAGTAAAAGCAATGTTTTATTACTACTTTGCTAATAAGAAATAGATTATGAAAGGAAGATCAGTATTTACACACGAAGAAGCGCTAATAATCAAAAGCAAACTAGATGCCTGCCGAGAGGATGGACGCTACTCTACCAGGGACTTCAGGGGCTTTCTTAGGAAGCAATATGATTTTTACATCTCTGATTTCGACAGGTCGAGATCAGGCTTCTCTTCATCGACTTTTGATCACCATGTTTCAATTGGTAATATAAAAATTGTGGAGGACGATCACGCGACTTTATTGGCTGATTTTGAAAATTTTGATTACAATTCTAATCACGCTAAAAGAAGGTTTGAGGACCTGACTCATCGAGTTAAAAATCACATTTACATCAACGAAGAACATAAGAAGCTTAGTATCGCCCTATTAAAGGAAGTAAAAACACGCATACCCGGGATGAATTTGAATTAAGGATAAAATCATGAAAGCAAGCGAACTAAGAATAGGGAATTAC
Source organism: Pedobacter gandavensis (assembly GCF_014172405.1). Lineage (GTDB taxonomy): Bacteria > Bacteroidota > Bacteroidia > Sphingobacteriales > Sphingobacteriaceae > Pedobacter > Pedobacter gandavensis. The sequence goes on from NZ_WNXC01000001.1 coordinate 1,885,329, forward strand.
ATTTATAAAAAAGGTGCTGAGGAAAAAGTAGAACATCTACAATCAGTAGACAGTTATTCTGGTGAGCTGGTTAATGGATGTCAGATAATTGGCTTGCTTCAACCTATCCCCCTCACAAATGAATGGCTGATTAAATTTGAGTTAGTGGAAAACTCACGAAGTGACCGATATAGAAAGCGTTATGATTTACCTAATGATAGCTTTGAAATTCATTTTGATAATGATGGTGAGTATCCAGTATTTTTTGAAGGAAATACGCTAACTTTCGTTAGCTACGTCCACCAACTACAGAATTTGTATTTTGCATTGACTGGTGAGGAATTAACGATTAAAGCATAATGATTAAGCAAGTACTTGGCTATTTAAAGGCCTGGATCAACGGAGAGGAAGCTGAACTGCATGTTGATCAAACCTGGTCATTTGGGTGGTGGGAACTTATCCCTATACTGGCCATAATTTGCCTTCTGATTTATTGGATATTCTAAGTAAAAAGCCCTTCCTATATGGATGGCTTAATTACAATACCTCTATGCGTTCTCTTACCACGCCTTGAATAAAATGTTCCAATTTCACTACATGAAAAAAGCAACTCATGTATAGCGAAATTGGCTGCGTATGCTATTCTTTTTGCTTGTAGGGTATGCTTAGTCATAATTAAGATAAAGTAAAGTATGAATAATGGTACTTCAATCATTACGGTTTACTGTAATTCCAAAGGTTAAGTGCACCTTTTACGTTTTCAATCGGATGATCATACAGGACCGGATTGGTCAGTACCCAATTATAAATAGGTTTTTCACCTGGTTCCGCTTTCTCTGCCCATATAGATTCGTGACTAATAACGCAATCAACAATATCAACTTCGCCAATAATGGCTGAATTAGGATTTCTACCTATAACGCTATGGTACTGAGAATCACTAATTATCATAAGTTGACCTCTATCGTTCAATAGCTTAACAACATTATCACCGGTTGATTTAGCAGAAGAATGAATGTAGATTCTGCCTCTGTGGGTAGTTTTCCATGTACGGTTTTCAATGTCTTTGATGCCATGAGCAATAAGCATCGCCCATGGATTTTTAATTGAAAGTGCTTTCATAAATAAATTGGTTTATCTTTTTAAGATTATATAGCTTTTATTCTATAATGACTGATTATAGAATGATTGTTCTATATTTTGGGTGAATCAGGTAACGGCATCCAGTGGGTGATAAATTGAGTTACAACTATTGGATTTCCGTTCTGGTCATTTTGTTGCTTATCATAAAACTCCCCCTCAAAGAAATATGAAACATAATTATCGTCGTACCCATAAGTCAACACGTGTACTTCTTCAAATGTTGGATGAACCGGCAACCTTTCGCTAACCGGTATCCATTCCTGTTGCATTTCCTTTTGCATCCACTTAGCACCACTATAAAAGCAATTCTGCTGGATTTCGTCATCATTATCTAATTCGGCAGCTCTGTTGATCTGCACTTCCGTAATTTCTTTCATGGTCAAATGGGTTTAGGTGGTTTAACTGTTGTATCTACAACCGGCCTGTCACGTGGATCCGGTCGTTTGATCCTTTCTTTTTTAGATTCCGGTTCTGGACAATCTTTTTTACAGGTCCCTACACTCAATGAAAGAGCGATAATCACTAATAGTTTTTTCATGATATATGGTTTAGGCAATCCTTTTGCCGCATTTACGGCAGTACAATTTGTTGTGCCTGGTGAATACTCCGACGTGCTTCAAAAGGCAGCAGATCTGTTTGTAAAGTCCCATGGTCAATGATTTAATTGGTAAACACTAAACCTGACATCGTTACAAGCATTATCGTCGAATTTCTTCAGCTGGTATGCTAACATTGAAATGGCTCCGATTAATGCAATCAGGAGCCATTGAGTGAATGATATCTTCCTCATGATCATTCTTCCTCATTAAAACAAACCATTGATGATTCGCTAGGATAAGCTTCAGAAAAGACATCCTTAAAATCATTATCCCCCTCGATACACAGCCCGCCTATTGAACCAATAAGCATTCTCAGGTCATCCATTTCAGTCTGGATATCGTCAGGATCAACCCTAACCATATTATCACCATATTCCTTTTCACTTTCTGCGATACTTTGGTTTAGTGTTATGGTCAGCCTATCAAATGACATCATTGCTTTCTTCCTAAGGTTATTGATGTTAACCGTAATTTTATGTGTTCCCATGCTATTTAAGTCTTTTGTTTTTACCTGTTTTACCTTCCTTGATTAATACGTCTAGATCTGCTTTTATGTAATCAGCGACTCTTCCTGCTCGATTGGTATCATGCAGGAAGAGTAAGTAATCTGCCGGAACATTTGCCATTGGATAATCCTTAAATTTTCCAAATGGCATTTTTGAGTTGTCGGTTATTGATTCTGGCATGGTTGAGCCTCCCTCCTTTTTATTAGTAATTGAATCTTATGCGCCTGTAAAAAGTCTCCATGCTTTACATGTAGATTCAAGACCTGAAGAAGATTAACTTCTTTTTTCTGCCTCCTTCTTAAAGTCGGATTGAAATCAAATAGGTCAGAAGACTGTACGTATGATATTCCATTTCCATGCAGCACGCACCAACTTGAATTTGAAGTATGCCATACCTCACCGGATGATAGACGGTAATGCGGGTATGGATAGAAATATTTAATCTCACCACATTTTACCATTTTTCCATTCCTATCTTTATTGTTGTAGCTATAAAACCTCTCAGGGCGATTATCCATATCTACTTTAATATCGTCCAGACAGTTAATTTCCCCGTGAAAATGCTTGTTAATTCTTAATGTATTTAGGATTCTTTCTACAGGAGGGATATCCCACTCATTACCTTCCAATTTGCCCCCTAGTGACATAAAAAACTCAATAACTCTCCTTTTTTCAAGTTCCACTGACTTGTATTGAAGGTATGTTAACTTCGCGTGCCTACTATCGGTTTGATCCCAAAATGACTGAGCATGCCCGGTCCATAGGTTAACTACATTCCCAAACTTTACTTCGACTCCTCTGCCGGTAATTTCCATTAAGCATCGGACATCACCCTTTGATCCAAGCTTGTGGTATTGACTCAATATTGCATAATGTTGCTTGTAAGAAGGGTTTTCAGTAATCTTCCAACCCCTTGATCTGAGGAATTTTATGGTTCGAATCCAATAACTGTAATGATGAGCTTTTTTCATCGCCTTGAAGAGCTCAGAATAACGTTCAGAGTTAAAACATACTGTATCGTTATGGTGTCCTATTTGCCAAGTAGCCATCCTACACCTCCCCCGTAAATTCGCCAAACATATTTTTCAATTCCTTCTCATCATGACTGATGGCGTTAAGCATCCTGAAACACATTGCTGCAGTCTGAATGCACTCAGTTTTAAGGCCGGCAAGCGAACCCTTGCCCTCATCCAATAGGTTTGCCTCCCGGATAAGTTCACCTGATTCCTCGGACACGATTGCTGCCCTTTTAACATTGCACTTTGGCCAAACTGGATGATTAAAAATGGCATTTGACATTTCGTCCATAACCATAATTATGTGAGCTGCCTGTTCAGGAGTCTCAACTTTAATTTTAAGATCTACTATCATAATGAAAGGGGTTAAAAGATTGATTTTTGACTGGTTCGGTAAGGGATTCCGATTTGAAGGATAATTTCATCCACTTTTTTCTGTAGCTTTTCTGCTTTATCTCGGTAAACACTGGATCTACTTTTTTCAAAAGACTTTTGTGCATCCCGCATTTCCTTTACAAATCCTGCGAATTCGAGGATATCTGTCATGGCGATGGGATTTCCGAATGATCAACAATAAATGTTGGCTTGTCACTGTTCCAGTGGTTGTAAATGATCATCAATGCTGCCAACACTGCTATAAAGATGATCACCAAGCAATTCCTGTGGGTGATTCTTGAATTAACCATAATTTTTGCTTTAAAATGTTAAGGGATTTTTTACTGTTCACCCACTGGGCGCTCGAAATGGAACTCTTTTGAATTGAAGAAGGCACCTTTCAATTTTGCTTCATGAGCTCGAAGATCCTCGCCTAACATCATCCCAACCTGGGATTTACATTGAGAAATCAGACTTAAGCTAGTTTCCTCATCCTCATCAAATTGTCTGGCAATTTTTATGGCAGCAGCCAATTGGATCACCCCGTTTACTGTAGCATTCTTTAATGCCGTTTGTAGTCTATTCATTGTGCTTCAAAATGTTTGGGTATAAAATAAACCGGGCTGTTCACCCGGTTCTTTGTTTCACTCTCACGTGGCTAATGCCTCTTGCGACGATTTCGCTCGTCCTGCTATCCCAGCTCTACTTACACCTGGGCATCCCCCTGTCTGATAATTACTATGCCTGAACATTGCGGATTCCACTTTTAGGACTTAAATTATTTTTCTTGTTTCAAATGAAAAGTGTGTGCCATCCAGCAACACACTTAACTAATTAACGCTCTCGTAGCGCGGGCCGGATTCGAACCGACGACCTCTGGATTATGAGCCCAGCGAGCTACCAACTGCTCCACCCCGCATTATATCTTAATCAAAAAAGTAAAGCTTTTACCAAGCTTTACTTCTACACCCTCACATTTCCCATTCGCTAATTCAAACATAAAAACATTACTTTATATTACCAAAAGGTAATATAAAGTAATTTACAATCAACTGTATATCAGACTGATAATTTTCACACAAAACAAAACACCTACTTTATTCCAGCCAGCTGCTCCCCAAATTCAAAGAAACTAATACTTCCACTTTGGCCACTTCCGCTTTTACCCCCTTGTGATTTATCGTCTCCAAAGGTTGGTATGGTAGCATTTAACATAATTTCATTTCGCCAGCTAACACTATCCATGACTTGATCCCAGTTCAGGCGCCAGTATTTCATTATTGGTCCGATGGTTGCCCAGGGGGAATCAGATCCGGGATATTTCCGAGCAGACTTAGTGTCCGGAGTAATTCCATAGAGCCGAAAAAAGATTGTACATCTAACCTCCGGTAGACTTCTTTCGTTGCAGCATGTAATTCTTTATTATTAAAACTATCAGCTATGGAATTTATAAGCCAAGATGGTGTTTTGCTGTTATGGTTATGGATCGCTGTTGCTACAATTGTTGCCATTTGAAAGGTATTAATAGCAAGGATATCCAAAAATCGCTCTGCCTCGCCATCCTTTTTACTATCTACGGCCAAATCACTAATCAAATAGGTAAGCTTCCAGTTTGTCCTCATGGTGGTTGCATTCAAAATCAACATTTGTGACTTCGGCTTGATCACCCGAAGAAAGATCAGTATCCTATGAAACGTGTTCTTTGGGACCAAAACCACAGCTTTTAAAGGTGTTGGTGTATCTAATAGTGCATCAAGCACTCCTTTGTGATCTTCTTTTGTCATTTAATTTTTGGGTTATCTTAAAAAAGCCTGGACGGACCAGGCTTTTTATAATTTGTAGTGTCTTCTGAATTATGGTATCGCTGGAACATCAATAAATTTGTAACCCCATGGAGAAACAGCTTCTCCTAAAGCATCCGCTGGCGTAGTTGCCTCACCTGAATAACTCAATGCAATAAATCCTTTTTTAGTGAAGTTGTTGGCAACACCTGCTGTACCTGCTGCTGCTGGAATACTCAATTGAAATGCCTTTCCTTGGAAAGCATTTGAAGTCAACCTAACCGCCAGGTATAAAACATCTGGATTTGCAGGGTAATTGTATTCTTGTTCTACATCATCCCAATCACCGCCCAAAAGCAATTTTGCTTTCGCGCCAGCAAGATCCAGTGATTTAAATGCAAAAGTTGCACCTTCAGTTTCACCAGGAAGAACAAAGCGAACACCACCTTTTTCTTCTACTCTAAATTTTAATGTTTCTAATGGTGGAACTGTGAAGGATACTGAGTCATCTTCAATATCCACAATTTTAACCCACCCTGTTGTAGGCATCGCACCATTCAATCCCATAGGAGCAAGCTCAACACTTTTAACCCCTGTAACCGCCTGTGACATAGTTTTTAATTTTATAGTTTATACTTCCTGTAAAACAGGGTTAATTGTTTTTTATAAGTGACCAGAATTCAACTCCTATATTTACGAACCAGGTTGAACCGTCACGATAAGGTACTCCAGGTGCGATCACTTTAAATGAATAGTCATAGCCGGTAACGTCCTGTAGGGCATCCATACACTTTTCAAGGACTTCCCTGAACCTTGGTAGGTTTGGTTGTGTTGAATCATTTGTAAGGCTTAAGTTTGGAAGATGTATGTTTACGTTTATCACCCCTTCTTGTACCTGTTCAGTATTCATATCCAGAGTCCTCACCACAATATCTTCTTTCAAACTATCTTTAGGTCTGCTAATTTCATAAATTGCACCAGTCAAATTGACCGCAGCCTTTACTCCTTTTTGAACAAGCCTTAAAAAAATGATATTCTGAATTGTTAAAGCTGTTTTAGTCTCCATCTTACTTTCCAAATGCCGCGTTCACGTTTCTAAATGCCTTTTCTAGTTTTTGCTCAGCTCCCAATGTACTACCGGTGATCACATCATAACCAAGTGCTTCCACCCAACTTGCGTACTCCATACCGGCAACAGTAATAATTGCCCATCCACTAGAATATTCCTTACCAAGCTTGTTGGCATAAGCGATCCCGTTATTAAGCCCACTATTTTTATCTGAACCACGTGGTGACAACTGAAAGTCCTGATGAACAACTTCACCGTCATACATCAGAATAAATCCAATGGAGCTTCTAAGGTTACCTGTGTCGTCATTAAATCCATCAGCCGAAGAAAGATTAACAGATCCACCAGCTAAGCTTGCTGCAGTTCTTGCATCACCCGCCACCGAGTGATAAGCCTCTGAAGGAATCTTTGCTCTGGCATCACGAACAAACTGTAAACCGACTTGTATAAGTTCGTTCTGCGTAACCTTAACTACCCTTTGAATATATTCCTGAGTAAGCTTCTCAATATCCTTTGCTGTAAATTTAGCTTCCAGTTTAACTCTCATACCCAACCTAAAATACTTCTTAAACCTACTTGACAACCCATCATTTCACCTTCAAAAAGGATCTCATTTCTCACACCAGTAATCTTAACCTGAGTATTGCCTGGCAATTCTACTGTTTCAACCGGAATACCGATATCAAAAGAGTATTCAGTCATTACACCGTCCTTGTTCACCTTCTTTCTGCCTGATCCATTAGGTCTGGACCTACAATTAAAAGTCACCACTTCACCTGCAACGCCCAGAATCCATTGACCAGTTTCCTCGTCATAAACATCCTCAGTTGCTTTCTTTGTGAAGCTTAGCTTATGTATGTATTGCTCGTTCATAATTTACCAGGGGGATGCGCCCGTGACAGTGCTTTCTTTTTCGGCCAATTCATCTGGCAGTCCATAGCGAATTAGGATAATTGATCTGAGTTTAAGAAGATCATTCATATCGTGCTCTGTTACCTGGTAATCCAGTTCCTTTACGCTTTTAGGAGCGAGTGCAATTGTGTAAATAAGCCCTGCAATCGCAATATCAACAGGCTTTACGTTATCAGGTACAGCATAGTCAGCTGCACTATCCAAACTTGCTTCCAGCAATGCCAGTTCAAGTGTCAAAGCGGGAAGTGGTCTGTTAATTTTTGCTTGCAGGGCTTGTAGGTTAGTCATATCAGGTATTACGCTAATTTGGTTTTAAGGATGTGGATATTCTTCGAGTTATTCAATACAGGAGTTGCATAAGCAACCGCTTTAGTGATAACTGTGATCGGATCTTCTTCACCCCAAGTTTTTAGTAGGATAATTCCTGATTTTGTTTTTTTCGCAACACCCGCCTGAACATATTCGTCAGCAGACAAAGTATATTGAGTGTTACCCAATTCAGAGGTTTCATGAAAAGTTACGTTACCCTCTTCCCAACCTGTAATAGCATTAAGACTTCCGTCTTTACCTTCGGCAACCATTGTAGATTCCCAAATTTTAATTGTTGGCAATCCTTGACGGCTTAAAGAAGAATTGACTGTTGCTAAGTCAGGCAATTGCTGAACATTCAATGCGTTCGCAAAGTATGTAGCGCAGAACTTTTGAACAATTGGATTGCTTACAAAATTGTCAAAGCTATCTTCTTCCATTGTCATGAAGTTCAGCTTTCTGTTTTTTGCTTTTGCAGCAGCCTTACGGGCTCTGATGTCCGCGATTGGATCAGAAGTGGGATCGCTCCATGATTTACCTGCATTTACAACTTGCGCAGCAGGAATCCCGAAATCAACATCAATTTTGGTTTGAATACCCGCTTCGTTGTTAACTAATGTAAGTGAGTATTTACCTTTCGATGTGATCTGTTTAGCGATCCATTCTAAACGCGCGTTTACTGCGTTCACAACAAACGGTTGGTCATCATAATGCCAATCCAATACGCGCTGCATTGCTTGTTTTCTTGTGGGGCCATCTGGCAATAACCTAACCGCATTCTCTAATGAGCGCAGTGTATTAAAGTCAGTTTCTACTTTATCCCTTGCTACTTCAATCTTAGGCATATCGCCAGAGATTTTTGACGGCAAAGGACGCCCCTTCCTTGGGGCCCTGCTATTAAAAGCTACAACGTCAGCCATGACTTTAGCGCCAAATTCAGCTTCAATTCCTGACCATTTTAGATCGGGCTGGTAAAGCAAAGGAAATACTGATTGATACGGAAGTTCCTCAAAAGGGAACGTTTCAATGTACGCCTGTGCATCTACCTGCCTGAAACTTGGTACTAATTCTTGTACATTTACCATTTTCTAAATGCTAATATTTTTCTAATTCTGTTAATTAAACGAAACTGATTCTCGGAAGCGCCGTAGCTAATGCTGCAGCTTTTGATTTCTCATTTGCCGGCAAAGCTTTTAATCTGGCTGTTCCGGTCAGCACTACCCCAGCAACTGCGTTATCTTCAATAAAAGTGTCTCTAAGAGACGTGCCTAGTATTTGAAGTCCAGCAATCGGTGCTGCAGGATCTAACACCACTCTACCTAAGCCAGTAGCAGTCATTCTACCTAAACAGGTGCCTTCCGGCATATAGCCGTTAACTCCAGCGGCATACCCAGTAAAGTCCATTAGTAAACCTCCGGCCAACGTATCGAGTACATTTTCGTAGACTACCTTCTGGAATCCCTGCGTACCCTCTCTTACAATTCCTTTCATCCTTACGTGTTTTGTGCAGTTTTAGCGGCAGCTTGCGCTGTGCGTTCTGCGATTAATTCTTTCATTTCAGGTGATACCTCTTTCTCACCAGTTTTCTTCCCAAAACCCGCAGCAGGCGTATCTACACCTAATCCTGCATTTGATTGCTCCTGAACGAAATCAGCAGCATCATTTTCAGTTTCAGTCAAGTAGTCGTTAAACTCATCGTCAGTATCGAACTTCATGCGGTTGAAATCTTTGATTGCTTTATTTTTAAAAGCATCAGGAGTATTTTCAAGGATTTTGGTAAGTTGGTCCTTACGGGTATTTGTCACTTTTTCACCGTTCATTGCAGCGATTGCCTGATCTTGTTTTTCCAGTTTCTCCATCATCAGCCTCAACATTTTTTCTGTTTTGGTTTCATTCGGATCAATTTCAACTGGCTCTGGCTTTCCGTCTGCAATTGCTTTAAGCCTAGCAGCTTCTTTATCAGCAGCATCCTTGCTTACTTTCCCTGCCTGGTAGTCGTCAAACTTCCTTTGTTCATCAAAAGACCAGACTTCGTTGCGTGCATTTAACACGACGTCTATTTCCTCATCAGTTGACTCATCAGTCAGTCCAACAGTTGCCTTTTCAGTGATAGCATCAATAGATTTTTTAGATAACGCTACGCCTGTGAACAAAGCCTTCAGTCGTGCGGGTACTCTAATTTTAAGTGACATAATAAATTGTTTTTAGGTTTGTCTGCTAAGTTGTAATCCGGTAATTAATCGTGCTACACCTTGCTTGAACCCAAAATTACCCTGTAGAGGATGGGGTATGAAGAGGTTGTTTTGACAATAAGATGCATTGTCAAAGAATTGCATTTTGTAATTGGGGGTTGTTGAATTGATGTATCTAAAATTATACATTTAGAGATACAAGATTAAAGAAGCTAAAAAAATAGACACATGAAACACACATTTTCAAGTTAATTAAAACAAAAAAGGCTACCATACTGGTAGCCTTATAATATTTGTTCGGTTTTAATTAACCATTTACTGTGATGTCCATTTTTTTTGACTTTTTCATAATGATTGATTTTACAAAGTTAGTAATAATTATTTAACCTCTAGGTATGCTATATAACCTTGGCCTTTATACATAAGACCATTGTACTTCTTCTCTATTAACGTTGGCTTGTTATGAATTGTTTCAAAACTTTTCAAAGTGCCACATTCATGGAACTTGGCTTTTACACCATTCAAAAATATTTGAACCTTAAAATTGTTTTGAATAAAGCTATTGCTATAACCTATAATGTTATCAACTTTCAACGAATACGTTTTTGTCGATTCAATTTCCATATTATAACCATTCTTCTCTCCCTTTAAAGGTATAACAAATTTTGTATAAAGCGAATTATTCTCAAGTTTTTGAATAGGTTTCACTGCAATTACTTTATTGTTTACCTTAACTGAATTAATGGTGCATGAAGTCTCTGTACATCCCGGTTGGTAAACTATTCTATTCCAATAAGGATGCTCAATCGCGTGCTTCACGTCAGCTGGAATAATAGTAAAAGTAGATTTATGCTTTACCCTAACCAACTGTTTATCTGCATCTATTAGCTCTATGTCAATTACATTGACACAGTTATCGTAATATGCCACTAATGATGTGGGCAAATAAGTATCTTTCACATCCTTCATAATTGAACTATGGATGTGTGGAAACTTATCCTTGACAAGTTCTCTTGTTACCTTTTCCCAGTATTCTGGCAAGTCTTCTCTATTTTTAAGAAACTTTGGCTCGAAAATCACCTTTGTTAACTCATCTTTATAAACTCCTAAAAATTGTTGGCTTTTAAGTAGGAAAGCAAAAACCCCACCTGCTAGCATAGCCTTTCCTAAACCGTTCAAAATTATGTTTCCACTTAAGTTGGGTTCATTAGACACTACACTGAAAACGAAGAATGTGGTTCCTAGGGATGTTACAACCCAAGGAACAGCTTGATTAAATCCCTTCGAGGAAAAAAAGGTTTTGAGACCGTCAATCATTTTTTTTCGGCAAAATTAGAACTTTAATTGACTTTAGAGACAATTACAATGAATATAAAGTCAATTAAAATGTTTCAAAGCTAAATAATCAAATTATCCAATACAAAATCCTTATTATCCTTCCACCAATATGGAATAGACTTCCATCCCATTACGCGATCCTTATTGTCTGTAACCCAACTATTAAATTCTATTGGCGGTTTTTCTATTCTTGCCGACTGCTGAAGTGCCTTAACTGCATCAGAAGTATCTAAGCCCTTTGCAACTAATTTCTGGTATGCCGCCATCATCTCATCATCAATGAGGATCGGGATCTTAAAGCATAGGCAGTTTGGATGCCAGCCTCTGAACTTGAACCATACTGGGTACTTTCCTTCAAGTGTTCGACAAAGCTCGCACCTAGTCTTTGGTTTAGCTGTAGCTGAGAGCCTGATCTCATAACCAAGAACCAATGGGTTATTCTCCCAGGCCGAATCATCAGCTGCCCTGTATCCCATGTTTATCTCAGTCCGGGCAAGACGCTCACTATTCTTAGCAGCGGACCGGTATGTACCTTGACCGGGATTATAAGCCTGAGCAGGTTTTGAAAGTTTAAGATTTCCTCTTGAATCACGAACACGGCGAAACAATTTATCTGGCTCTCTTAGATTTTGGCGCAGCTCTCTGCCTACCTGCTTAGCAGATTTGCCTTCTGCGACCCCAACATCAAGACTCATATCTACATTGCTTTTAAACTGCTCAGCAGACTTCCAGACCCTTTCTGATAGATTAAGTCCACCCTCTTTACGTTGAATGAAAGCTTCCAATCGGTTATGATTCGGATTAAAGAGCTCTTTCTTTATTGAGTCAGGTATTTTATAGCCAGAAAGTCTTTTCTCAAAATAATTTATGTTCTTTTGATTGGAAATATCCCAGGAGAATTTAACACCTGATTCAATCTTAGCTGCAACATTTGTTCTGAATGCTTTCAATAAGGCGCTAAGCTTCCTCTCTACAATAGATTTAGCAGCACCCGACTCAATAATTGGTGTAATCTGCGAAATAATTGAATTATACTGCTTTTCAATATACCCAACGATACGATCTTGGTTGTTGAAATGAAGTCGTTCAAACTTGTTGTTTATTGGATCAGTCATTATTGAGAATCTTTTTTTGTTTTACTCTCACTGAATAACCAGGCTAACAGGCGTATAAATCCTGTCACTGCAATTGTAGAGCATACAGGAACAAATATCATCCACCATGGAAGCTTGGTGATGTAGTAATAAACTAATGCTATTACCACTACTGCTATTAGAAAATACCCAATTGCTTTTTTAAATATCATGATTAAGCCCTCCTCTTCATTTTAGCATTATGCGAATACCTCAACCGGTTAGATTTACCTTTCCGGTTACCATGTCCGAAACGCATCCCGTATTCTTTAGGAGACATACCATAGTCCGGAAGAAAAGTTGTTAGTGGAATACCACCTACCGTATTATGAATGGTATAGGTTTGTGTATGCTTGGCTGGTTTAGCTTTAATTTCGTTCTGTACGGTCGCAGTCAAAGACTGGGCTGCCTGAGCTGATCCTGTAAACCCAGCTAACGCCAAAGCAAAGCCTGCTCCCAGCATTGATAGTCTGTTTCTTTTCATAATTATTATTTTAACTTAAACTACATTTCCAACATCATTCCCTAGCGTATCAGCAGCCGTAGTTATAGCTAATACCTCCTCCTCATCATTATCAGTCAACCCGGCTAACTTAACAGCAGTCCTCAACGAGGCAATTCCCCCACCAAATGCTGCGTTTGCATTGTCAATCCCGTCACGCTGATCATCAATTCTAAACAATGTAAATACTGGTGTCATTTGAAGGTTTTTAGATTGAGTAAGGCTTGTATTGATCGCTACACAGGCCGACTTTAAGAAGTTAAGCTCCCTTTGAGCGCACTCGCCATAAGTATCGTCCAATTTGTTCTGAGCAGCTAAGTGGGCGTCCATGAGTATACGATCAAACGCAACTCCTGAAGGTGCGGCACCAAGACCTTTCATTTCCTTGAAACTGATATTAGGCGTTTGAGATAATGTGTAAATCAGATCCAGACTGGTTTCAATTTCGAGTTTGATTGACTCAGGTGCCTGATCCCAGGTTACGTACCTAACATCAGATTTCTCACCTTCAAGTACCATCACCTTGCCTCGCTCACCTTTATCAGAAAAGCCCTTAATTACGCCCTTAGCGACTAAAATAGGTGATCCGTTATAGTCGTTTGTGTCAGCAAAATTTGAAAGCATCGTTTCAAGCCTGGTGATTACAGACTGAACATCTGCCCATTCAGGCCGATCTTGTGGATAGTAAATGATTGGTATCTTTCCATATGCATGAGCCACCTTGGAAGTCATTAGCCAACCTGCATCAACTGCTTCAAATTTATAAACGTGGGTGCTAGTGTAAATATCGATGTGCTCGACCTCTTCGCTGGCAGATTTAATAACTTCAGTGGTAATCTCAATCCCTGTAATATCCTTGGTTGTTTTGTATTTACGCCCGAAGTAAACTAGATCACCAAGGCCATTAAATACAGGAAGAAGCTCATCGCCAAGTAAAGGACTCATGATGCGCATCCTTAATCGCTTAGTGCTATTTGGCGCAATCTCACCCCAATAACCTTTCTCGACGTCTTCACTGTACCAAAGGGAAGCACATTGAAGTTCTGACATCATGCGTTTAGCAATTTCCTTTGACCTGTACTTAAGCTTATTGTCCTCTCGGCTTTTCTTTACCATGGCCAACAGCTTTTTATCGGAATCCGATTTGGCCTTACAATCAATCTCCATTGCACCAACATTCATGAAGGCAACCCGGCGATTCACAATCAGCTTTTGCAGAGGAAGACCAATACGATTAACCTCCTCATGGGTAGTTACAAGCGTATCCTTTCCAGCTAAGTCCTTTACACCAGAGGGTTTCTGCACTTTCTTCTTTGGCCGCTTATCTTCCTTGAAAACATCATGCTCTGCTGTATCATATTGATCAGTAGCTAATTTAACGCCATCAACTTTTTGACCAATCGCAAGTACCAACTCAACAAGTGGTGACTCATCCACCACACTCTTAACCACCACCTCTGTCTTTTTCTTTGCCATCTTGTTATCTTTTATCCAAATACGCTCAGCACACTTGTATCACTATCTTGTCCTTCGGTTAACTTTCGGAATGCATAACGGGCTGCATCAATCGTGTGATTCCATTTATCGATTGGGATACCTGCCTTTTTATCGTTCCATTTATATTTTCTCAACTCCTTTTTTATGTTAACACTTCTTTCAGTTACGATGATCTTGTAATCATTCATTGCCGTAAGCCCAGCTTTAACGCTACCAGGCCCTTTCTCGCATTCAATGATATTAAGGCCAAGCTTGCGTAAGTCTTCGATCAGCCGGTCTTCTGCACTATCCCCGACAATCAAGTCATCCTCAAACCGAATCCTGCTTTTATTAATCTCGTACAGGTCATTAAGGCCTAACTGCTTTGTATCACAATATTCCTCATCCAAGTAGATGATCATTCGTTTACGATCAACCGCCACGTTGATCAGTGTATCCGGATCCACTGAGAAACCATAATCTTGACCGTATGCATGTGGTAGATCATGATTGAATTCTCCCTCTTCCCAGTTAGGTAGAATCACACCTTCAGCGATATCGGACCAGCGTCCAATAATCTTCAAGGCATATTTGGTCATTTGGAATGCTGCCTTGTTGAATATACCGTTAATGGTGGCCTTAGCAATTGACTCCTCTTTTATCCTGGCAATCTCATTTAAGAACTGCTCCCCAAGATTTCCCTTGTTATCATTGAAGGTAGTATGGATGTGTAGCACATCAGGGTGCGTACTTATTTGTACCATGACCCCATCGTAATCAACCAACTTATGAGTGTTTTCAATGTATTTTTTATATACAAAGTGTTCACCGTCGCTGGGGTTCATTATCAGGATACATCGATTCTGAATACCTGGTTGTCTGATAGAAAGCCTAAGTGTATCATAGTCTTCTTCCTCCTGCCATTCCTCCATCTCGTCTCCAACAAAGGTTGTTATGCCATGTATTGACTTTAAGTTTGCTGTTTGATTACCGGACGAGGTTTTAATACCCCTAAACAGTATTTTACTTCCAGAAAACTTATTAAGGATATCTTGCTTTGTAGACTTAAACTTGCTTTTAAAGCCATCTAACTGAATCTTCTGCTCGAACTCTGGTATTACTGAGATACTAGCTGCTGCCATCGTATAACGGCTAAAAAGGATATTGTGCCCTTTCTCGAATGTTAACCTTTCAATGAACGTTGTGCCGTTAAAGGACTTTGCCGACCCCCTTCCTCCGGTTATAAGAATTATAAATTTCGTTTTGTCTTTATATAACTTCTTGTAAGGCTTCTGAACCTTGATTTTACCACCCATATCCTAGTCATCATCCTCATCGTTATTATCTTCAAGCCATTTATCAATTGAGACACTGCCAGTGAGATTTATATCAATAGGGCCTACGGAATATAATCCAAGTAGCTTCCTACGCTCCATCCTGAGCTTATTAATAAGATCTTGGTAACGCGGATCTCCGAAGTTGATCTCATCCTTTTCTGTCTGCTCAATGGACCGTGGAATGATTTTACTTTTCCCCTCTGACTCTTTCATCTCACCACCAGGAGTGATCACGCTTACGCCCTTTTCTTTGATGGCAATTCCGGATTGCTTCTTTGATTTTAGCTTATGGTCAGTCTTAGATCTCTCCCAGGCATTCCAAAGTTCTTTAAGCTGATCATCAATTGCAGCAAGCTCCAATTGGATAGCCATATCAACATCATCAATACGGGTCTTCCTCCACTCTTTTAAAAGCGATTCAACATCCTTGTGAACTGTTTGAAGGGAATAAGTTTCCTTGCCTTCCCTGGTCATCACCTCATCCCTGATCTCACGAAAGGAGTAACCTTTTTTATAAAGTTCTCCTACAATAACCAATCTGGCTTCTTTCGCTTGTTTCGCTGATCTGTGTGGTGCTGGCATCGACTACGCTTTAATTCTTGCCCCAGGATACGACTTCAATAATTCCTCAACCTCCAACTTAACGGAATCATACATCTGCAGGTCATCAAATTCAATTTTTAATTCTGGAACCGGTACTATACCAGACAAATCAATCGGTTCGCTCGGTGTGCTCTCCTTCTCGAAATCTTCTTGCTCATCATCAATGGCAGTTCCGAAATCGATAGAGATCATACCAAAGTCTTCCAGTTCAATTTGATCCCAATCTTCTTTTAGCATGTCGAATGAGTCTTGTCCAAAAACAACATTATCCTTAATAGCAATTGCACGAAGCTTTGCAGCAGACGTATTTTCAGGTAAAATCTTACAAGGAATAGATTTGGATTTACGTAATACATTGATACTGGCAAGCCATGACTTAAAATCAAACTCCTTATCAACTTTCTTTTCCTTGATAAGCTCGCTGTATTCAACTTCATCCATATTTGCAACCTCAATCGTTGCTCTTAACCGCATGTTCCCTGCAATAGCCACATAAGCCGCAGCATAAGGAAATACAATACACTCACGTAAGTCAAGCATCTCCGGATCATCCTTAATAGACTTTACAAGCTTCTCATAACGTTCATCACGAATAAACCTGGGGTTTTTAGGAAGCCCTGATATCTGCCCATTATTAGGCCATATCTCGATAGTAGGAATCAATCTAGTTTCTACCTTCATGATACAGAGGTGTTACATAAATAATTTTCAGTGATTATTGCTACATCATTCTTGAAGGCTTTAATCTTCATGTAAGCACGAGCCTGGCTGATATAGTAGGAAGTGAGCTGGCCAGTATGGCTGAGACAATCTGCAAGAGAGGCACGAATACCACTCCGGAGTTTGTACTCAATGATCAGCGCATCAGGATTGAAGAGCCTGAGAACTGAGGCAATGAATAATAATTTGTGACTATAGTCGTCATGGGGTTTATAGGTAAGGCAGAACTTATCGTATACCTCTTTGATCATAATCAAGTCAGTCATCACTGGCGTAATGTCCTTTTTTATTGACTCAATAAGTTCAGGGTGTGTTATTGATAATACTTTTACAATCCTCGCTTCATCCATTCTATGCAGTCCTTAGGCTCTGCACAAACTTAAATATATTACTTTATATTACCAAAAGGTAATATTAATTTTTCAATGACTTAAGCCATAGTAAATGAAAAATCTACGATAGAGTATTTTTATTTGATATATTCGTAAATGAACCTTAACAATCTCCATAAAAAATTCCTACAAAAACTTATTAATAAGACTTTTCTAATTAAACTGATTGCCATTTTAGCAATTATTGTTTTATCAATGATGATATATAGGACATATTCAGATCCGAAATTTTATGAAAAAATAACGAAAGAGCCCCAATTATTGACTATGATAGCTTTTGTTACTATTACAAGCCTAGTAATTCTTATCATACCAAACTTTCTTGGCAGAAATTTTACAGATAATAATAGCACTAGTATTTACATTGGCGACTTAGAGAATCTCTCTGAAATGAACGCTCTAAACGAAATTAAACTTAAAGAAACGCCACCTACTCCATACACACTACTTATCAGCACGTTAGAGCCATTAGAGTTCAATATTCAGCAACATATTGGGAAATTACAACGTAACTCCATAGTGAATTTAATGATAGGAATTATTAGCACTTTCATTTCCATCACAGTACTTGCTTTTAAATTGATAAATGTAGGATCATATGCAAGTATGGAGGATTTCCTTCTTGATTTTTTACCTAAATTATCGTTTGTAATTTTCATCCAATTATTCGCATTTTTCTTCTTAAGATTGTACAAGGGGAATTTAGAAGACACTAAATATTTCCAAAATGAATTAACTAACATAATGGCAAAAACTGTTGCATTAAGAATCGCTTATCAACAAGAAGACAAACCATTAATTAATAAACTGGTAAGAGATCTATCCAAGGTTGAGAGAAACTTTAAACTTTCAGCAGGAGAATCCCTTTTAAATATTGAAAAGTCCAAAATTGAAAAAGAGTTTGATATTGAGATTTTGAATACATTTAAAGATTTAATCAAATCCCAGAAAAAAGATTAATCCATTCACAGTTCCTAGGCTTTGCATAAACTTAAATAATTATCTTTTTTTACTAAAAAGCAATTATTTAGATGCAAAAAAAAAAACGCACTAATGCACATCAATATTTAATTTATTGTTCTGAAAAATTCCAATCTTTATGAAATGGAATATCGTTAGCTCTTTTTCTCAAATCTTCAATTTCATCTTTTATAGAATCTTTGTTAAATTCACATTTAGCCTCATCATATTTTTCTTTACAATAGTCTACCATTAGAGTTCTGAATTTCAGATCATTCTCTATACAATAAACTGCAGAATGAGCCCTATTATTTGGAAACCCTATTGGTGAAGGAATATTTGCTTCATCATAAACAGGATCATGAGTGACAATTTTAACTTGAGGAAGTCCCCTCAAAAACTGAACTGGGTATTTAAAAATATGAAACTCAGCTATATTTAGCCAATCCAATTTCTTACTTAAACTAATACCAATTAACTTAAAGTTTTTATCTAGATCGATATGTTTTTGCCAGTTGAAAGACAGGTAAATTTCATCAGGACGAAGTCCAAAATGACTTTCATTTGGCGATCTACGAGGTTTACCTGAAGTTTGGATTACATGAACTTGCCTATATAGTGTACAATCATCTGTAATCTCTTCGACTTCCCAAGGACCTCTCTTATTTACACCAATACTTTCATCCATACTGCTAAAAATTCATCAAAATTACTCATATCGATAGATCCTTCTTTTTCGATCTTAACTAATTCACTATTCTCATTTAAAGACTTTTGATAGCCATAAAATCTTCCTGAAATAATGCCATTATTTATTTTCATATTTATCAACAATCTAGCCTTATCAGTCATCCAAGAAAGATCTAAACTACCATTTGGACAAAGATTAATTTCAGGACTTTGAATTACAATATTGTAGGACTTTAAAAGATGTTCAGAGTATAGCACTATAAAATCAATTGTAGAAAAATACAATTTTTTATCTAAAGAAAGTCCACCATTACAGTCCCAATCTTCCTCCAACAAAATCAAATTCTCAGAAAACTTTATTTCTTCAATTAGATCTTCAAGCTGTTTTGAAACAGAAAACAGTTTATCTCCAACAACAAATTGAATTACCTCACTATTATGATTTTTTTTTGATTTTTCTTGAACTACACTAGTTTTACATGGGATTTTAAATCCTATATCCCAGCCTTTATGATTTAAATAAGGATTAAAGCTATCGTAATATGTTTTATGAGTTTTACTTGGCAAAGTTTCCATTTGCCTATAACTTTGAATTTCTGAACCTGTTGTTTTCATAATTATTCAGTTATATCAATAAAATTTATCACATCCTTGTGTTTAAGTTTATATGACTCTTCCTGGATAAGAATATCCTCAATTTGATCTTTAAGTTTTACTAAATCATCATGATCTAAAGTAAAGCTTTCATCTCGTATATCATTATCACCTTGAACTGACAAATTCAAATTAAAAAAGATTAAACCATTTCTACTTGTAGAAGATGAATTATTATCAAAAAGTAACCTAACATCAGTTTTAATTTTAGTCTTAACAATAACATTCTGTGAAGCGCTGATTAAATCATATGCCTCAAAAGTTAGTTTAATATTCGATGAGTTCAAAAAGACAATAGCAATTCTATCTTCAAGATCATCTAGTTCATGTTCATTTAATTCTAATTCACTTGTTTCACTAAACGAGCTAACTATGTCTTTGGCAGTATCACGTGAATCAAAGTTATCTTTCACTAATAACCCCCCAAAACTAAAAATAGCTTCAGCGATATTTTCTGATTCATCAACCTTTAATTCCTTAACAATTGTATCAATAAATAATTTATGTCCTACCCCTTTGGGTAATTTCTGAATCGTACTACATAACAAATCGAAGTCGTGACTGCTAAGTAATCGTAGTTGCTCAATACCTTCAAGGTATTGTTTTGGAATTCTAATTTTCGCCATTTTGTTAAACCAAAAATAGTCAGAGCTATTAAAGCTGTTTTTTTTAAAGGAGCGCAAAAGTAGGGAAATTTATTAGTTTAATATAGGGCTAATAAAAAAATACATCGTCCGATGCATTGTCCTTCGGCATTCCACTGAATTTAAATTGTTGTCTCGCTAAATATATGCAATGATTTGACAAAACATATTTATTTCACATATTTTAACAAATGAAAGATAAATATGTTTAAAGTTAATCAATTTATTACTAGTGAAAGATGACAACTTTGACCAAGTTCAAATTTATCAAATATTATTAAAAAATCAGCAATGGAAAAGCACTATTTTTCATAATACTGCAGCCGAAACAAAACACAAGCCGCTGAATTTAAACACATTAAAACCTTACTACTTCTAAATGGTTATACTATTCTAATCTTAAACATCATGAAAAATCCATTAGAGCTGGTTGACAGTCCATCAACCGAAAACAATTTGGAGCCATCAAAATTAGCAACCTCGTCTGAAGAATTGGACATGATTTGTTGTAAATGGGTCGAAGCCGGTGTTACTCATATTGAGCGCCAACCTAGATCCAACTGCCTTGAATGGGGAGGGGAAGTAATAGACGACGGTAAATGTCAGTAACTCTTTTTATGGGACAGGGCTTTTAACTGTCCCATATTTTTTGTCTTAAAGCAATAACCAAGTCCAAGTAAGGTATAGAGAACATTTATGATTTACTTTTAAGTTCGTGAAATAACGACTCAGCCTTAGTCCAACTAAAAAAAACACTAGTTAGTGAGGTTCTTATAGAAATCGTGATAATGTGTTTAAACAAAATTTGCAACAAACGGCTCTTCAAATGTTTTTATATTAAACCGTTTTGATTCACCCGGTGATAGATGACCAGTTTCAGCAGCGCCCCAATTCTTAATCGTTACATCAATATTTTTGTCTGAAGTTAAATTTGAAAAAACATTGCCATTGTCCCATTGATAACCAACTGAACCGCATGCTGTACCAGTACAGGCGGGGCGCGAAACTGAAGTCCCTTCAATATAGGTTACATTGGATTCTTCGTTTTGTGTTACTTTTGATTCCATAATAGTAAATTTAAAGGTTGAACATTTATTTACATCCAATTTACCTAATTATTTTAACAATTCATTATCAATACTATTTATCAAAAAAAACACAGATTTAAAGCAGCTGGTTACTTGTTGAGTATAAATCCCATAAACTGAATTATCCGACCCACAGGACATTTAATAAAGGTCCACTAATTAGAATGTCTTTTCATTTAAAATCGGCAATAAACAGTCATTCCATCAGATGGTTTATTACAACCCATACACCAACATCCCAGCATCACGGCCATGGTTTGATGTCCTTGTATCCCACCTGGTAATCTGCTTAAACTTTACTGAATCAACCTTAGTTCTGATTGATTGCGGAGCCACCATCTGGTATGAGATACCTTCACTGATTAAGAACTCTTCCCATTGCTTACACTGGATCTTTATTGCCCCAGCGCCTTGGACCTTGACTTGTGAATTCGCCCCATATCGTTTCCTTTTGCGAGCATCCTCCACCCTGACAAAAATCTTCTGATCATTATCCCTGGCAAACTGATTGTTCTCCTGGACCAGCTTAAACGCTTCATGAATCATGAGTGTCTTTACAAGGGTCAACTTCTTGCTTAGCCTGCAGTACACTGCCAGTCCAGTCTTTGTCCCTGGATCAATCCCGATCACATATAGCAGCTTTTTGTTTGTCTCCATGTTGTTTGAATTAGAACTCTTCATTGACTGCCTGGTCTATTGTTTTGACTTGCTTCTTTAGGCCCTCAAACCATTCAATTAATCCAAGCGCCATGGCTCGGGAAATCACCTGCGGATCGTCAGTTGCCTTCTCAATCAGCTCATCATAGGCGATTGACATCTTCCTTCGTTCATCCAGGGTAGTAGCATTCACGGGATCTCTTTCCTTGGCAATCTGTTCAAGTGCTTTGGTCTTAAGTTTATCCCGGGTACCTTCATCAAACCTGATTAGCTTTGATCTCCAAAGTATTTTAAAGCAGAAGGCAGCTTCAATTGGCTGAATAACGATACCTGATTGAAAATTTGAATAAAGAACTTTTAACCTCATCACGAAGCTATCCCATTGCTCCTGTGGAGTTGGCTCTGCCTTTGGCTGAACATCATTCTCTTCAAGTTGGAGCTGAATAAGTTTTGCATCTTTCCTGTTCTCGCTTGCCATATAAGCACGAATCCAGCTAGTAACAGTTGCTGGAGCAATTCCGAAAAACTCCTCTTTAAATTGCCTATCGGATCCTCTTTTAATCGCAACTGAAACTTCATCAATTGAAACTGATTGATATAACTTCTCACTGCCAAGGAATTCTGTTAAGTAAATCTGCAGCTTCAAAAATTCTACAGTTTCCGGCGCTTTGTATCCCAGATGATAGTAGGCTTTGCTTAAAGCGTCCTTCAAATGCTTTCCAATTCTTGAAGGTGCCAAAAAGCAAATCTTTGGACTTTTGAATGCTTCAATGAGTTCCTGACAAGCTAACGATGGAGATGATACAATTTCCCCAGTGACTGAAACAGACTGAACATATCCATTTAATTGTATTTTATTCATGACTACTTACTTTGATTAATTCTTTCCATTTGTTCTACCATATCCCAATAGTCTGTACTAGCAGCGTTTAAATCCATGACTGCTTCTGCTTTCCCTTTTTCATTTTTACCGGAACTTTTTTCTTTTTCTAATCCGATGTTTATCCAATTGTAGCAATGCTGCCTGGTGTCATTCAAATCTCTTTTATCTTGACCTGATGCTTTCATGGTGTCAAAAAACTCAAGCACCCATTTTTTTGCATTTTTAACGTTTCCCAACTTTAATTTTCTAGTCATGTGTTCCAACCAAACTGAGCTTTGATTAAGGCAGATAAATTCGACGTCATCCATGGAAGAATAAACCGAAGAAGATCCAATTGGAATAAGATTTTTTTGTGTGAAAATTTCCTCTTCTTCCTCCTCTCTCTTCTCTCCTTCTATATTCGGAATCCTTTCCTCTATAAGTTTACTTATGTAGTCGTCATCTGGTGACACCTTTTTTTGGATTAAGGTATCATTTGGTGATAGCTTTTGTGACACCTTTTTATTACTAAAGGTGTCATCTATGACCACCTTTCCGTCAACTAAAAGGTGTCTGTTGCTGATACCTTTAATCGTATTATTGATCACATATACTGTATTGACTTTTCGACCATCTCCGGAATTAAAATCTATAAGACCCTTTGTTTTAAGAACCACCCTAGCCTTTTTCATGGCATTTACACTCATCCCCGCATCCGAAGTGAAATGATCATTACTGAAGTTAAAAGGGTTCTTCCTATGCAGATCATTCCACTTGTAAAGTAATGCGAAATAAACAGCCTTCTCATTCGGTGTGAATGAAAATTCTTTATTTATTTTCCAGAAGTGATTGAGTAAGTCTATATAGTTCATAAAAGGGGGTGATCAAACTTAAAAATATTACACTGAATTACCAAAAAGTAACATCAAATAGTGTAAAAATTGGGATCTATTTCTCTTAGATCATTTGGATTACATAGGAACACTATACCATTGCGATCGCGTACTTTTGCGTTATATGATGGTGTAGATAGGTTTATGATCGTAACCTCCTCTGTGAGGGCTCTAATCGTATCCTGTAACCTTTCTTGGTATGATGCAGACTTAGAATTATTATTCATTGTGCTGACACCTGGTACCAGAGTAACTTTATCTCCTGCTTGCATAAATTATTGTTTTAATGTTGTAAATTTAATTACACTGATTCTCTAAATGACTGCCTCACAAATATTATAGACACTTACGCAGCCAGGAGCAGACACAAGGGCCTTCATCTGGTTTGGATTTTCTATGACATATTTAACTACATCCTTAATCGTTGGTACTTTTACCATTCTCAAAATAAATTCATCACCTGATTCATCCAAGTAAACAGCTATATGATCATTCTTAAAGTACATTTGATATAGCCTTTCTTCGGGATTGAGAACACTAGCGTCAAACATTGCTGATTGTCCTTTAATTGGCTTTTTGGATTTGGCAGAAAATAATTTAATTAGGTCTTCCCTATAAATCTTTACCTCAGCCGTTTTTGTACAGAACCTTGATGGAATATATCCATGAGGAAAAAATGTACTCCCAGACAACTGTTCTAACTGATCTATCTGATCTATTCTCTTGGGTGAATTTATAGCAATAAGCCTAACCTCACCAAGCTGGCACATAATACAAGGATAGCAACCGACTCTAGAACTTCCTGACCTATAAAGAGGATTAGCAGGAGAATTATGATTAAAACAAACATTAAACACCTCACTGTGCGTTAGTTTTAGTATTGGCCTTGAAACGATAACATCATACTTCTCCAAGTGAGCCAATACGTCAGCCTTCCTATAAGTATGAAATTTTGGTTTTCCATTTTTATCATAACCAAATGGTTCTAGATAAAATTTGAAATAATCATCAGTAGCCTTTAAGTTACGTCTTGCTGCGCTTTCCTCAGCTCTTACTCCCTGGATTAAAACCAAGTCTTCAAGCACGTTATCCAGTATATAATCAATAACTGGACGAACCTTTAAGTCTTCTGTGCAGAACCGTCTTCTAGTAGAAGGAAACCTACTTCTGTACATTACCATTTCAGCAAAAACACTCTGATGACCAAAAATTTCTATAATTCTAAGCCTTGTTTCTTCGGTAATTCTATCTTGAAAATATGATGACTTAATTTTAAGAAATGTCTTGCCTATTCGACTTTCAAGATACTCCATGTGCTTGTAAACCGCCTGATCGTCCCACTGTAGGTCACTAAATATTACCTCCCAATCATTAAATGGCAGATTATCGAAGGCCCACCACATGGCTGCTTCACTATCTTTTCCTGTTGATGATAATACGATATGTTTCATTGGTTGAATTTAGGCGGAGCGACTGACACCGATCAAAGCTTGTTACACTCCGCCTGGGTTAAAAATTGAACTATTAATATTGTAGAATTGATTGCAGTCTTATGGTGTTTTCTTAACCATCAAACACCCGTCTTCCATATATGTCTTGAACTGGTGTTTCTTACAGGCGCATTTTAGAACCTTACCAGCTAGCACTTGTACGTCGTCCTCATTTTCAGAAGAATCTTCCAAAAATATGAGTTGGCCACAGAAACAGTTGAAATGATCCCTAAAGGTGACTACTGTCTCAGTATCTGGATCTAACATCAAGCCTTCTTTTAAGGCTGCAGTATGTTTTTCAATATAATCAAGCGCCTGTATTTGTTCAAGGTTCCCAAACTCTACCGGCATCTCCTGCCCGTCTTTGTAAAATTTTCCGTTTTTGATCGTTACCATAACATTATTGATTAATGCCCAACAATTGCTCGCAGATCTTCATTGTATCTGAGGCAAAATCTTTCCCATACATCCAGGAGACATATCCTAAATCATACTTTGCTTTCTTGCCTTTGTTTCCTCCAAAATTGAAAATGATGTCACCTTCATTGTCTGTGGTGAATTTACCAGACAGATCAAGAATGGTTCTTCCGTAATTACAGAAGGAAGAAAGTTCCTGAATATCTGAGGGCAGATCAGGATAGCGATCCATTTGGTTAATAAATACCTCTACAGTTGCCAGAATATCTGCCTCAGCACTATGTGCATTCTCCAGTACGGTACCGCAATAAAACTTATACGCTGCAGTAAGTGTCCTCTCTTCTTTCCTTTTGAAGATATTACCCGCATCAACCATACTAAAGGCATGATAATTCCAGAACCGACCTGTTTTAAGGAATTCAAAAAACAACATGGGAATATCGTAGCTGTTACTGTTAAAGCCTCCAAAATCACACAGCAGTATAAAAGTCCAGATCTCTTCTGCAGCTTGCTCAAAAGTCGGGCAGTCGATTACATCTGCATCAAAAATGCCGTGGATTGCAGATGATTCTGCGGGGATCGGCATACCTGGATTAATTAGCCAGGTTTTCACCTCCCTACTGTAATCAGGGTGTATCTTACAAATTGCAAGCTCTATAATTTTATCGTTTTGCTTGTCTAAACCGGTCGCTTCTATGTCAAAGAAGGCCAGTGGCCTGGTTAATTTTAATCTCATGATATTGTGCTTTAAAATGGGGTTTTAGTAAAATTTATTTCCAATCCTTTGGAAGCAACATTAACTGTTTTGGCAGTCTGTTCTTTAACCTCATGCTGAAACCGCTCAGCATGGCTATTACTATCACTAAGGTGGATCAACAGGATATTATTTACTGAAGTAAGGTCATTTGCTTTTAAAAACTCTTTACAGGTGGATAGGCTCATGTGGGATTTTAATACTCGATTTCTGAGAAATTCAGGAGTAGCCCCCGCAGCTAACTTTGCGTCTAAAATGGTCTGGCAATAATTAGCTTCAATGATTACATTATGAAGTCCAGGGAAGCTATACTCGCAGTAATAAGTATCCGTGATGAATACGAATCTGCCAGTATCTTTATGCTCGACCATAAATCCCAAACAAGGAACATCATGCTGTAATGGAAATGCCATCACCTTAAAATTGCCTACCATAAACGACTGCATTGGGATTACTTCTTTAATCCTGTGACTTTTAAAACCGAAGGTATTCGCTGTTTCCAATAAGCAAAACACGTTAATTCCTGCATTCACCACTTCTCTAACTCCTTTGCAATGGTCCTGATGTGAGTGGGACACAAGGCATCCCACTACTTTTTTCAGGTTGAAATTCAAAGATTGCTTAATGTCCTTAAATCGGACTCCACATTCAATTAGGAGTGCTTCATCTTCATTATGCACGATATAAGAGTTACCTACAGATCCAGAGCTTACAACTTTCAGTTTCATTAAAATGGAGCTTTTGGTTGTTGACCTCCTACCGGTTCATCAAAAGCCTTATTTGGCTGCATTGCCGATTTTGTTTCTTCTACAGGAGGCAGAGGATTTGGGAAATCAATGGGAGTTTTATTTGCATTCGCAGCAATAGTTTCACTCACTGACTTGTCAAACACCTCAACATGATCTATGTCCTCAATATCATAAGCTTCTTCTTCAGTTTTCATCCCCATGGATATCTCTGGAGCGTATTCATTAACCCAAAAAGATGCAGCTCTGTACTTTAACATTTTTTCGGGCATTGTTACCCATTTGCTGCCATTCTTGGTATACCAACCCTCTTGTATGGCCATCAAAATAGACACTGTTGATCCAATTAATTCTTGACCAGTAGACCGCTCAATGCTGTAAGCAACCATTTCAATATTATCAATATTCGATGCATCAAACGGAGTTAGCAATTCTGTTTTAACTTTCATTGCTGTACCAGGAGCAAGTTTATCGATGTAAGATTTCATCTGTATCACACCTAACTTCCCTTTATTTACAGCTCGGTACTTTATAGCATCGAATCTGCCACAGGTATTAACTGTTGCGATTAGGAATTTACTAGACCAGGATGGCCTTCCATAAATAATAACCAGATTCTGCATTACCATGAGGGCATCCGCCCCCATTCTCTGAGCAAGCGATAAAGCTATCATGCAATTAGCGCTTGCTTTTGCTTCGCTAACCTTATCAGATGCTCTGTACATATCAGGCACTAGTTCTGAATTAGAAAACATCGTGCTTATTTTTTGCATTACATCGAATTGTTCTGGATCAAAGAAATTGAAACTTTGAGCAATACTTCTCTGTGTAGAAAGTTGTGTTGACATATTATTGATTTTTATGATTTGATTATTTACTATGCTACCCTTAGGGTTTTATCTTCCGGTGAAACGATAAGGTTAATTAACTGGGCGTTGATCTCCGGGATCATTGTAACAGATTCACGATTATCTAAGAAGATTGGAGCGGATAATCCATAATGCCTGCTAAGCGTGTTTATGATATCAATACCGGCCCAGATCTTCCCTGCAGTATTTAAATCCGAGAATGGCACGCCTTTATACATGGTCTCACAGGTTTCATCCTCTTCTCCATTGACCTGGATGTTGAACATTTTGAAAGTGACGTATTTAAACATCCCATTGATACGAGCTTCTGTAGTCTCAATACGGGCTCTAGTGAACTCATTAATGCTAAACTCAATATTTTCCAGGTCAGCAATTTGCTGAGAAAGATTGCTTTCTTCATTTTCCAATTCAGATACACGTTTTAAGGCGTTTTCACGTTGAATCTTAGTTGTTAAATGTGATTTCAGCCCGTCAACATCAATAGAAATTAAGCGTTTTTGCTCCTTAATTTCTGATAAATCAATTTCTGGTTTATCTTCAGGCTGTCCCTCCAATGCAGTTAATTGTCCTTCTATTTGAACGTATTCATGGTCCTTTGCTAGTTTAAAATCAATTGACACACCCCCAATTGGAACAGCATTTTTCTCGTCAAACTCTGACAGTTCAGATTTTGTTGCCTCTAATTCAGCTTTTAACTTTTCAAGTGAGCTCTTTAGAATAGCCACTAAATCATTTGTTGAGGTAACTTCCTTTGCATGATTATTAGCATTAGCTACAATTACATTCAACTCTCGTTCTTTGGCCGAATTGAAATTAGTTTCTAGCTGGGACTTTTTAGATTCAATATCCTCCGTTTCAAATTCTCTACGACAAGCAGGACATTCAAACTCACCTTCCTTAAACTTAATTTGTTCAGAATTCTTATTGGACCAATCAACTCTTAATTGTTGAGTTTTAACTTCTAAATCTTTAACCTTTGATTCGGAAGACTCAATTAACAATGTTTTGCTTTTAATATCTCGCTCAGCATCTTGGACCTTATTTGCAAGTTCAATTCGCTTATTTTTGATATCATTTGCAGCATTAGTAAGCTCAACCTGAACACGATGCCGAATTGAATTCAACTTGGTCTTAAGGTTATGAATAGTAGTTTGTTTTACCTGGATAGCTTCAAACTTGGTATTGTATGCCTTTGTCGTATCCGTCATAGAGGCATCTAAAAGTGCTATCTCTGCATTTTTAACACTTATCTCTACCTCAATAGCATCATACTCCTGAACCTCTGGAAGCGACCGATTAAGCTCATCAATTCGATGAGGAATGGCAGTTAAATCGTCTTTCAACTTTTTCTTCTTAACTGCGATCTCATTTTTATACCCTTTAAGAGTTTTATTACTTAATGACTCAAGAAGCGTTATGAATTCCGGACGCGCCTGGGCAATCTCCTCATCAGAAACGTTGCCAGCCAATTCAAATAAGATGTTCCTACGCTCAGTCCATTTCAATGAATTAAAATGATTTGGGTTGGTAAGAAGTTTTAAGGCACCTTCAGCAATGATCTCATCAATCTTTGCTGCATACTCTTTAGCTTGCATTGG
Source organism: Pedobacter gandavensis (assembly GCF_014172405.1). Taxonomy (GTDB): domain Bacteria; phylum Bacteroidota; class Bacteroidia; order Sphingobacteriales; family Sphingobacteriaceae; genus Pedobacter; species Pedobacter gandavensis. The sequence goes on from NZ_WNXC01000001.1 coordinate 1,915,033, forward strand.
AACATCATTACAATAGAATAAATTCTCATTCCCAGAATAAACCTGATCTTTTTGTCCTTTAGGTTTTGTCCACTTTTCCCTAAAGACCCTTTTGAACACATCTGTATTCCTGCCGGTTGTAAGGTGTATCTCTACTTCGTGGTCACCCCTATTTAATGAGGTATCAACAGTATTCTTAATGTTGAAGTCTTTACGATCATGGCTATCCTTACCGTAAAGAACCCAAAACCATGCATCAGCAATTGTGGTTTTAAAGCCGCCATTTGCCGCGTATATATTCGTGATGTCTTTAAAATCAATGGTTAACTTTTTAACTCCTTTGAAGTTGGTAATGATCATTTTCGAAATGAACATATTCAATAAATCTTTCATTTTGCTTTAAATATTAAGGGGAATTATTTGATTGATTATTTTTTTAGGCCTTCTATGCCTATTTTTAATTTACCACACTCAATGAGCATGATATCTATTTTTTTTAGGAGTAGCTCAACTGTTGAACGAATCTCAATTTTGTCCTTTTCTGACATTTAGGAATAGTTTTAGGTACTTAATCATCTTTTCGGGTGGTACTGGATTACCGTGAACCTGGCTTTTAATATGACGGGTCCATTTGTTAAATCCTTCAGGAGAATTATTGTAATCCGTCGGGATAAATGTTGAAGAAATAGCCAGCACCTTTGGCAGGCATCCTTGTGCTTGTTTTGATGTTTGATTAATCATAACTTTGCGTTGCTTTAAAATGTTAAGGGGTTAACTCTTGATATTTAGCCTCGGACCTCGAATCCGGGGCTTTTTGCTTTTATAAAGTTTAGAGTTTCAATTTTCTTCCTCTTGGCTTTTGAGCCTGAAAATAATCCTCATCCATAAAGGCCTCTACATCCTTCCTTTTGAAGATTAATTTGCCACCCTTTAAGGTGAAGCCAATCTTATCTTTATTATCCTGGACCCATTTCTCACCAAATTTTGTGATGGCCATGACCTCCTGAGTCGTCAGGTAAGGCTCTTTTAGTTGCTTCAACTCTGCAACTGTATTCTGTACAGTGTTTTTCAAATCACCTATCGTCCAGATAAGTGATTCTAAAAGTTCTGTTTCTACTATGGATACTCCTTTCATTATTTATTCCTCCAAACTTTTAAATATTCCAATCCTTTAATCACCTCTTTAACTGTCTCGTATTCCCGATCCGGAAACTCGAATTTTATATCTTTACTGATAAGTGGTGCAACCTTCATTCGGTCTGCATACCAGAAATAAATAGGTACATTCACTTTATCCAACTTCCTCAGTGGCCCAATCCAGCTAAACTTCTCTTTTGGGGCCTCTATAACCTTAATCTTCGCCATTACCATATCCATTTGATCATTCCTTTTTTAGTTGCGAAAACCGCCAATTCTATTTTTGTTCTAAAGCCAGTCTTTCTTCTGATGTTCTGCCAATGGGTGAGTACTGTTGTACTTGAAATTTCAAGTTCCTGGGCGATAAGTTTATCTGGAAGCACCACCCTACGCACTATTTCAATTTCAGTTTTAGTGAGAACACCGTGCTTAACCTTCATCACGCAGCAAAGCTTCCCTTCACTTTTACACTTCCCTCTCCTGCCACAATCGAAAAACTCAGAATGGCCCATGTTGCCATCAACATCTATATCTGGGCTGGTATCAAGACCGCCATACTTGCAATACGTGTACTGCTTAGGGTAGTCGATTACCGGAAGGCTCTTCCAGTGTCTTTTAAGCGTTTTTATAGCCAATGGTGATTTATTCATATCATCTGTCACCTTTTGCCTAATCCATTCCGGAAACTCCCAGAAAGAGTTGTAAACCTTTCCCAAATTCAAACACTGTACATCCATCTCCCCTGGTTTAGCAAAAAATTCAACACCATTGTCGATCATGCCGGCGAAGTGTTCTCTTTGGTAATTTGCTGTTAGCATTTTCGTAGTAGTTATTTAGTATATGCCAGTTGTGGCTTTTATAGTATCTTTGTTGTGTTGTACAATACAAATGTAATCATACTAATTACATTGTTAGTAACATAGATACATAAATTATTCAAATGGCTGATTATCAGGGAGAAAAATTTAAAGAATTCCTAAAAACAAGAAATATATCTGTAATAAAAGCAGCAGAAATGCTGGGTGTGAGTAGAAATACAGTGTATCAATATTTTGGATCTTCCAGTTTAACAAGGGAAACTGTAATTAATATAATTACACACTTTAACACCACAGAGGAGGAAGTTTTCGGAATTATAAGTAAAAAGCCATATGAAAATGCTAGAATTATAGGCGAACTGCCCGAAGAAAACCCCGAAAATACCAGATTTATAGAAATAAGCCCAGGGAGATATAGAATGTCTGTCCCCTTGGTAGAATACCAAGCAAAAGCAGGATACTTAATGGAATATGCCGATCACACGTTTATTGAAGAACTTCCTAGACACGAAATTACAGTAAGCAAATACCATCGAGGTAAATACATCGCATTTGAGGTGGACGGAGATAGCATGGATGACGGAACTATAAACAGTATTCCGGATGGATGTATCATAACATGTAGAGAAATTAAAAGAGATTTATGGCAGAGCAAACTTCACACACACAAGTATCCTAACTGGGTATTTGTGCATCGATCAAAGGGTGTAGTTGTTAAGCAAATCAAAAGTCAAGATTTAGATACTGGTGTCATCTTGCTTCATTCTTTAAACCCTAATAAAGATTTATACCCAGATTATGAAATCCATTTGGATGATGTCCTTCAAATTTTTAACGTTGTTAAACGCGAATTCTAAATAAACCAAAAAATGAAAAAACAAATCTTAACACTCTTAACTTTTATCCTACTGCCATTCCTATCAATAGCTCAGAGCAATTCGACTGGGTTTACTTTAACACCTAATGGTTTCATCAGCTCCGCAGATAGTACAAAAAACTACATAGTGGTTGAATCACCAGGTAAAAGCCAACAAGATCTTTATAAAAAATCTTTGATATATCTTTCTGGCTTGTATGTTTCACCTAAAGAGGTATTGAGCACAATTGATAATGAAACTATCACAATTAATGCGGTAGCCAAAAATGCGATTAAAATGAAACACCTATGGTTAAACCCAAGTTGGGATGTTAATTATACAATTACATTTCAGTTTAAAGAAGGAAAACTAAAAATATCAGATCCTACAATAAATAGAATGTCAACAAATACAGGTGACATCTTCAGAACCGCAACTGTAAATCCAGGTGATGGGCAAAATAACAAAGAAATCTTCAACAGGAAGGGAATACTCAAACTGAAGGATGGTAAGGAAAATCTTGAAACAATGATAAATAAATATATTACTGATTACATTACTGGGATAAATTCCACCAAACAAGATAATTGGTAACCAATATTAGGAATATATGCATGATCTAAAAGAAATTGGAGCAAGATTAAGAGTCTTCTACAAACAACATGTAGGAAGTCAAGCTGATCTAGCCAGAGAAACTGATCAAAACGTTAAGACTATAAACCTCATGGTTAATGGCCACGTTATGGTGAACAACGAAACGATTACAGTTTTAGCGCAAAAATATAATCTTGATCCGGACTGGCTGCTTACTGGAAAAGGTGAAGTGTTAAACAACCAGAAACCAAATCCTAAATCAATAGCTAACCTACATGCTAAGGTTGCTAAGTTGGAGCTTGAATTGAAATCTGTAAAGGGTATTCTTGAGCAGGTTCTTGCTAAACTCAGTTAGGATAAGTTCAATAATTTGCAAAATATTTACACCATGCTTACACTAAAAAATATTTCGGATCATAACTTACTGATAACAAAATCAATATCAATAAGTATGTTAATCCTATTGGGTGTACAAGATTTATTTCTTAATTAAAGGCGACGTTGCTCCAGACGTCGTCTTTTTTTGTTTAAGGGGATTTTGCCCCGGAGATTTGAAAAATCAGGGATCAAGCGGAATTCTTGGGGGGGAATGAGATTTAAGCATAGATTTTAGAAAGCCTGAATAGGAAAAATTTAACATCCCTAACTCCCCTGGAAGTTGCCCTGAATGCTTTCACCTTAGCATTGAATGATTCCGCAGATGCGTTTGTAGATCTGTTAGTGAAAAAGTTTAGAATAGATAAGTAATGTACCTGTATAGATCTGGAGACAGTTCTGAATGCTTCTATTGCGGAATCTTCAACATCATTATACCATAATGCCAGCCGTTTAAATGCCTGTTCCTTACTTTTACATACTTTAAAGATTTCGCCTAGTCTTAGGGATAATTTATATGCCTTGTTTAACTCTGGATACCGCTCAA
>NZ_WNXC01000020.1 GCF_014172405.1 Pedobacter gandavensis
CAATGGTACAAAGGACTAAGTCTAATCACAGGGGCAACTCAGCAAACGTATACCGCTACAGAAAGCGGAAGTTACACCGTAAAAATCACCTCGATTGCTTGTGAGAGTCCAGCTTCCAATCCAATAGCAGTTACTGTAAATCCAATCCCAGATGCCGCAGTGATTACAGCAGAAGGTCAAACTACTGTTTGTGCTGGTGGAGCGGTGGTGTTAAAGACGGCAACCCTAGCTGATAGTTACCAATGGTACAAAGGACTAAACCTGATCACAGGGGCAACTCAGCAAACTTATACCGCTACTGAAAGCGGTAGCTACAGTGTAAAAATTACTTCCATTGCTTGTGAAAGCCCAGCCTCTAATCCAATAGCGGTTACTGTGAATCCAATTCCGGATGCCGCAGTGATTACTGCAGAAGGGCAAACAACTTTCTGTGCAGGTGGAGCGGTGGTGTTAAAGACGACAACGCTAGCGGATAGCTACCAATGGTATAAAGGACTAAGCCTGATTACAGGTGCAACTCAGCAAACTTACACGGCTACCGAAAGCGGAAG
>NZ_WNXC01000021.1 GCF_014172405.1 Pedobacter gandavensis
ATTTACAACAACCTCCAAGGCATTAGAAGCAAGACTTTCACAAGCAGTGGAAGTAATTTTCACGCTGTAGCTGCCGCTTTCGGTAGCCGTGTAAGTTTGCTGGGTAGCACCTGTAATCAGGTTTAGTCCCTTGTACCATTGGTAACTATCAGCCAGGGTTGTCGTCTTTAACACTACGGCTCCACCTGCACAAAAAGTCGTCTGGCCTTCGGCTGTAATCACCGCGGCATCTGGAATTGGGTTCACAGTAACCGCTATTGGATTAGAAGCTGGGCTTTCACAAGCAATGGAAGTAATTTTTACACTGTAGTTTCCGCTTTCTGTAGCGGTATACGTTTGCTGAGTTGCCCCTGTGATTAGACTTAGTCCTTTATACCATTGGTAGCTATCGGCTACAGTTGTGGTCTTTAACACTACGGCTCCGCCTGCACAAAAAGTCGTCTGACCTTCTGCGGTAATCACCGCGGCATCCGGAATTGGGTTTACAACAACCTCCAAGGCATTTGAAGC
>NZ_WNXC01000002.1 GCF_014172405.1 Pedobacter gandavensis
CTTTGGATTCAAGATCTTTTTTATCATAGCCTTCCGGGGCTATATTCTTCTCTTCAAGGTAGATGTTCAGCATCTTAGCTTCTTTCTCTACTTTGGTTAACTCAAAATAATCAAGGATACCTTCTGGTAATAATAAACTGATAAGGGTTTCTGCAGCGTCACTCAAAATGAAAATTCTCGGTTGGTTTACAAGTGCAAAAGAAAGAGTTTATTTCATTCCCCCCAAGAATTCCGCTTGATCCTAAATCAGGGATCAATCGCAATACTTGTGGACCAAGTCCATATTTTCGATTTAAGATCCAGCCTCAATCACCTCATCAAGACTGGATTCAATATTTTACTTCTCTTCAACTACCTGTTCATCTTTATGAACCGTCACTTCAACCTTAGTTGCACCTGCACGGGCAGATGACACTGCCTTCCCAATTTCAGTCAAGCCTTTTGATTCGTAAATCTTCATCGCTGTCACCACATCAATCGCCTGCCTGGTCTGCTCTTCTGGAATTGGTACAAAAGAAAGAAAGTTTAAAGTAACTCCTTTAGATTTCAAAAGGTCATTTACATTTTTAAGCAACTCTGCCTCAAATTCATTTTGATTGAAATCAACAATATCTTCATTTAACAGAAGATCCCTCGCAATTTCCTTAATTCTTTTATCTATCACTGAATTTTCAGCAGTTTCATAGGCTTTAGAACTATTAACCTCGCTATCGCTGTCACTATTCATTTTCCCCAGGTATTTAGCTTCTCCTATGTACAGTTTAGCATCAGTAATAGAATAATCATAGGTTACTTCAATTTTTGCCATTACACGATTTTTAAATGCACTTTTAAAAACGCTCTCGCCTTGCATTGGATAATCCGGCACTGTTATTTTATAAGAGCACATACCAACTCCTTTAGGAACAGTTTCCCCTGCTTTAATCAATTCCCAGCTTACACCGCAATTACTGGTATAAAGGGTTTGTACATTTGATTGCGCACGGTCACAAGAAGAAAGGAATAGCGCCATAAGGCCAATAGAGGTGGCAGTTAATAAGTTTTTCATCGTTTAGTTGTTTTTTATTCGTTTGATTAATAGGCCAGAAATGTAAATCACTACACCTGGACACAGGGCAGCAATAATACTAAAGAATAAACCAGCACTGGCATAATATCTACCGACAAGATAAAACTGATACCAGAAATTGATCAGCGCGATAGCAATTAAGACTATCAGAATATAGAGCATTATTTTCATAGCTCTAATTTATAATTTTTGATCAAATTCCTGTTGACAAAATCTTCCTAAGCCAGGAAACACATTAATAAAGAAGGCAATAGGGTATTCTGCCACCATATGATTGTATAGTAACTGCAGTAAAACGAAAGAAATAAAGATATTTTAGTAACTAGGCTCCGTAGAGATTAAATGCTCCTCTATAGATTTAATCAATTGATCATTAAAACCTGGAGTATTCAACTCCTTCAGGGGAACATCCATATCCAGATACTTACCATAAAAACTTTTCACCATCAACTTCACCTGATCAGAACGATCGTCTGGATGCCCACCCACTTTATCAGAATACTTATCAATATGGCATATGTACAGGTAATGATTGCCATTATCTTCAAAACTTTTAATGTTTGAATCCAATTTATTTGGATCGATTTCTAAATTTATTTCGAGCTTTTCTTTTTTCTGCATCACTTATGGATATTTTCCTCTATTACTGCCAATTTACACATTCTATTCCAAGCCAAAAGCTAAAAGAACTACCTTAAAAGGGAACTTACCTTCAGCTGACAGAATAACGGAAAACTAAATCAATTTGTCTTTCAACAATTCTTTTTTCCCATTAAACCATTCATCCTTAAGCATACTCAGCACAGCAGAATCTCTTCTACCCCCATCAACTCGATAGCCATTGCTTCTTAATACCCCTTCAAAAGTACAACCAAGCCCTTTTATAGCCCTCATACTTCTCTCATTGCGAGCATCTAAACGGAACTCCACCCTTTCCATCCCCATTTGCTCAAATACAAATTCAAACAATAAATATTTGCAATGTTTATTTAAACCTGTACCCTGAAATTCCCTACCATACCAAGTATGCCCTATAGATAAACACTTATTAGATAAGTCAATATCATATAAACGGGTAACCCCTGCGTATTGCTGCTTGATCTTATCAAACACTATAAAAGGATAAGCCAGCCCATTTTCTTTAGCTATCAATGCTTTTTCAATAACTTCTTTCATCCCCCTTTCACTTCCCGCATTTTGCGAGGAATAAGTCCACAATTCCGGCTCATTAATCGCAAAAGTCTTCAAATGATCAAAATCTGAAATCTCGAGCGGGCGTAACAAAACATGTTCATCTTCCAGGATATAATCTGTTTCAGGGTCAAAAATATATAGCATAGTTTAAATATTATTGGATAAAACTACAGAAAAGAGGCTTATTTATTAGCGCTAGTCTCGTTAAAATAAAGGATTAAATCAAAGTTCTTTGCGACAACCAAAGGGTAAACAGCTGGCTGCTCCTGCCCTCCAATCAACCGCATATCATGCTTTTTAGAGAAAAAGGAATGGAGTACCGGAATTTCAATTGCCTCATTTACGTCCAACACAAAATTCTTGAATTTGCACTGTTTAAAATAAAATTCAAATGATTTTGGCTTCATCAATTCCGGGTAGTAAACAGACTTCAAGCTAAAACCCTTCCCCTCTTTGACAAAAACATTCGCATTTCCATGATTAAAATCAGTAGCGATCACATAGTAATCAGGCCCATATTTTTGTTGCAGATGCGCACCCATAGTCGGGAAGCCATTTGTAGTTCCCTTATAAAGATGCAAATTGTGCGCCCAAAGCACCAACTGCTTTTGAGGGGTGTTTTCTAAAATCCAACTCACATTTTCCGCCAAATATTCATCACGATACCCACGATTTTCTTTTCCATACCTGATCAACTGCTGCTCCAGTAAATTAATCTGATACTGGTAATTTTTTTTTGGGGAAACTTCAGGGAGCTTTGCTGCACGTAAAACACCTAACATTCCTTTTATCGAGGAAATATCAGCAGCTGTCAGAAGTGCATATTCCTTTTTCCAAAACCTTACCATTTCCGCCTTAATTTCCTCAGGAAGATCAGGGCCAGCATCCAGCAATTCTCGAATCACACCAGCAAATCCCCTTGCTTCCAGTCCATAAATATGAACCCGTTCCGACATGGGTTTTTCCATATTATAGGCCTTCAACCAAATCAACATTCGTTTTGTTTCAGCAACCAAGGGAAATCCACCATTCTTTAGCATCATCTCTTGCTGCTTTCCATTAATATACTCATCCAAATATTCCACAGAAACAAAGTCACTTTCAAAAGCGATAGCCCTAAAGCCCAATTCCAAGACCAGAAAACGAATCAACTTATCTTTATATTGAAAAAATTCATGGGTTCCATGCGTCGCCTCGCCCAAAGCTATGATCCTTTTAGACTTTAGGCCTGTTTTCAAAAATTCCAATTCCTTAAAACCACTATCTGGATCTAAGGAACCAATCGGCCTAATCACCTGATTTAAGTTCTCAATAATTACACTTGTTTGATCCTGAGCATGCAATTGCCCGAATGAAAATAAAAGAATCAGGGGCAAATAAGTTATTCTTAACAACGAGATCATCATGCTTATGAATTTGAATCAAAATATGACAATAATTTATGAACTACACAAATAATTTTCATCCCTTACAGCAATTCCAATCCAAGTTATTATGCTATTCCGTTATTTTTTTATAATTTTAACCTATTAAATAGGCATAAACCGTATATTTCGGTACTATCCTGAGCACAATGAAACGAATTTTCGTTTTTATTCTTGCTGAGATTAGATTAAACAGCTGTGTAAGAGGGAATAGGGACCTTCGCATCCATAATAAATCAAATCAATGTGACCGTGATCATTTTATGTTTCGTGGGATTGTCATTATTTTGAATTTGATGTTCAGCAAAAATTGTTTATTATTTATAAAGATTCTAGATAAATATTAACTTATTTGCTTAACGATCTTTTTAAAATACTTGTATTCTATATATGACATTAACCGACATCAAGTTTTCTGATTATATCAGAGACTTCGAGCAAACATTGAAACACTTATTCCATGTTCAGGCAGACATTGATCAATTGAGTCTCGAAAGAGGCCTGCCACCAGAAATTCTTAAAGGAATTATGGATCAAAAACCACTTTCTGTAGCTATTCCTACCGAATATGGCGGCCGTGGAAGTATCGTTAAAGAATGTCTTGGCCTTCTAGCCGCAGCTTCTTATGAATCTTTACCCCTATCCTTAACTTTTGGAATCAATATCGCACTTTTCTTAGAGCCTGTTTCAAAATATGCAGATGAATCTGTTAAGAAAGGCATCTTTGATAACTTTTTAGAAAAAGGACAAATGGGTGGTCTGATGATCACTGAACCTGATTATGGTAGTGATGCCTTGAACATGAAAACAGCTAGCAAAGCGGTTCCTGAAGGTTACCAGATTAAAGGCACTAAACATTGGCAAGGCCTTACTGGCATGGCTGATTATTGGATCATCGCCGCAAGAAACGAAAATGAAAATGGAGATTTAGGTAGAGATATCGATTTCTTCCTTTGTGACATCACTAAACCAAAACAGGAAATTGTAGTAGAGGAACTTTACGACAATCCAGGTTTGTATATGATCCCTTACGGATTAAACCAACTTGACCTTGTTGTCCCAAAAAATTTCAGATTACAACCAGAAACCACCGGCATCAAAATGATGTTGGACATTCTTCATAGAAGTAGAATGCAATTTCCTGGTATGGGGATGGGATTCATTAAAAGAATGTTGGATGAAGCTATGCAACATTGCCGTACCCGAATCGTGGGCGCCGGTAATTTAATGGCCATCGACAATGTACAATTCCAACTTTCAAGAATTCAGTCTGCCTATACCATCTGCTCAGCAATGTGTGCTTATAGCAGTGAGATCAGTGGAATTGAACACAATTTAGCTATGGAAGGCCTGGAAGCCAACACAATGAAAGCTGTAGTGACCGACTTGATGCAGGAATCTGCACAACTATTGGTACAACTTTCTGGAGCAAAAGGTTATAGAACCAGTCATATTGGTGGTCGTGGAATCATGGATAGTCGTCCATTCCAGATCTTTGAAGGATCAAACGAAATGCTGTATAACCAAGCAGCAGATATGATCACCCGTTTAATGAAGAAACAAAAACAGTCAAATCTTTTTGATTTCCTTGCTGAATTTAAAGTCACTGCTCAACCTGTTGCCTATTTTAAAAAGGAATTGTCTTTCCAACTATCGGAAAACCTCTCTCAACGTAAAATGGTAGACCTTGGTAAAATCTTAACAAGAGTAATCTGTATTGGATACGTCCTTAAATTACAAGAAAAAGGTTACAGAAAAGATCTGGTTGAAAACTGTATTACAATGGTTAAACAGGAGGTTTCAGCATTAATCGCATCTCTTCAATTCGAAAATAAGGTAACTGCAATCGATGATTACTCAAGGGAAAGCTCTTGGCTAGATTTCGCATAACCAAATAAATCATAACGTCCAAAAAAGACATTCATCGAAAGATGAATGTCTTTTTTGTTTTTAATGGTTTTATCAAAAAATTTCGGTTATTTAGGTCAAATTAAATTACAACGTGCTCATGAATTCAAAAAGCATTGTTATCGGCAATATTCGTCCCGAATTCACTAGAGACGAGACTATTGGAGATATTATCAGGGCTGCCGTAGCAGTACATCCGAATAAAACTGCATTAATCTTTAATGAGACATCGCTAACCTATCAACAACTAGACATTTGGAGTGATGCCGTAGCCGTTTTTCTTAATGACAAAGGAATTGGAAGAGGCCAAAGTGTGGGATTATGGTGGCCAAGAAGTATGGAATTACAGGTCGCAATTTTGGGAATCGCAAAATCCGGTGCCGCTTATGTACCACTGGATAGAGAAATGCCCGCCGACCGTGTCCATACGGTCATGCAGGAAGTCGGTGCATCTGCCTGTTTCAGCGATGCATTAGACGAAGGATCTTGTCAAGTATTTCGAATTCCAACTTGTCCAGACTTCAGCCTCCCCTTTACCACCTATCAAATACAAGCCCTGCCAGACGACCGTGCTTACGTATTATATACTTCCGGAAGTACAGGAAAACCTAAAGGAATTCCGATCAGTCATCGCCAGATTTGCCATTTGATTCGTTCAGAACAAAGTGTAGTTAAAATTCTACCAGAAGACCGTGTATATCAAGGCTTCTCAGTGTCATTTGACATGTGGTGTGAAGAAACCTGGATCAGCCTTTCTGCAGGCGCAACAATTTGGGTCGCTGATGCAACCACTGCTAAATCTATTGATGAACTGAGTGATATATTTAGGGCTCAGAAAATTACAATTCTTCATGCTGTACCCAGCCTTCTGGCAGTAATAGACGACGATATACCTACACTCCGCCTGATTAATGCTGGTGGTGAGGCTTGTACCAGTCAGGTTTTGAACCGCTGGAGCAAACCAGGTTATAATATATTTTACAACAGTTACGGACCAACCGAAACGACGGTCACCTCCACGATGATCCCGCTTAGGCCAGGAGATCTAATTACTATCGGCAATCCATTACCCAATTATAACCTTGCCGTAGTCAATGAACAATTTGAAATCTTACCATACGGTGAACAAGGACAATTGATTATTTCTGGTCCCGGAGTGTGTGATGGCTATGTGAACCGCCCAGACCTCACTGCAGAGAAGTTCCTGACCAAACCAGATTCACTTCAAGAGCTCCCTGGAGATCGCATCTACCTGAGCGGCGATGCGGTGATCATGCAACCCGATGGCAGTATCGACTTCCGTGGCCGTCTGGACGACCAGGTCAAACTTCGGGGATACCGTATCGAACTTGGCGAAATTGAAGTTAAACTGAATGAACTGGAAACAGTTTCCGCCGCCGCTGTAGCCCTAAAAAAAGACGCAAACCAACAGGATCAGTTGATTGGATACGTTTCCCTTAAAGCAAACGTTTCATTTAATGATCATGAAGCCAGAATGCAACTCGCAAAGGTCTTACCACCTTACATGGTTCCATTAGTACTGGTGGTTATGGACAAAATGCCACGCCTTCCAAGTGGAAAAATCAATAGAAAGGAGTTGCCAGTACCTCAGATTTTACTGGAAGCTAAACCAGAAGAAGAAATTATCATTCATGCCGATGATAATGTAGAAACAAAGGTAATGGCTGGGTTAAAACATCTTTTTCCAGGAAGAACCATCAGTCCTGAAAATGACTTTTTTATGGATCTGGGAGGGCACTCTCTATTGGCGGCATCTTTTTCTTCCTGGCTAAGAAAAGAAGCAAACATTAAACAAGCTTCCTTAAAAGACATCTATACCAATCGCCCCATCAGTAAATTGATCCAAACCTGGACTGCTGCTGCAGAAAAACAAAGCAGCCCAAAAGACAAAGAGCCTTTTCATAAAATATCTTCTCTACGTTACTGGATTTGCGGCATTGCACAAGGCTTCTCATTATTGGTGATTTATGCACTTTTTGCAGCACAGATCTTTGTCCCTTACTTAGGATATTATTACCAACTGGCTAAAAGTGAAACCGATAAAGGTGATACATTTTGGGCAATTATTACTGCACTAGTCCTATTTTGCCTCATCGCTCCTACGTTCTCACTCTTAAGCATTGTGATGAAATGGCTGCTGCTTGGCAAAACAAAAGAAGGTGATTATCCACTCTGGGGAACTTATTATTTCCGCTACTGGCTGATCAAATCGATACAACGCTTAGTTCCGCTGCAATTTATGAATGGTACCCCCCTTTATCCTTTTTATTTGAGGATGATGGGCATGAAAATGGCGCCAGACTCTCAAATCAGCTCCATTACTGTAGGTATGGAAGATTTACTTGAAGTAGGAAGTGACGTAAGTATCAGCTCAGGAGTGGTCCTTAACAATGTGGTCGTCGAAAATGGCCTGCTAAAACTAAGAAAAATAAAAATTGCAGACCATGCCTACATTGGCAGTGGGGCAGTTATCTCTGGAGGAACTACCATTGACGACTGGGGCGAATTACAGGATCTGAGCCATTTACAAGCCGGACAACACATTCGCGAAGGGGAAGTCTGGAAAGGAAGTCCTGCAGAACCAATAGACAAAAAACGTCCTGAGGATCTTCCGCAGCCTTTAATTGTTTCTGGTTTCAGAAGAAAGTGCTTCGGCCTGCTTTACACAATATTACTGATACTCTTCCCCATCGTCATCTTATTGCCTTTATTACCTGTAATCGAAATGTTGAATTATATGGACTCGATAGCTCCTGATTATAATTTCAATTATTTCATTCATATTCCAATGCTTACCGTGGTTTATCTGGTCATCTATGGCCTGGAAACGGTTTTACTGTCCAGGTTATTATTATACAAAATGAAACCAGGTACCTATCCCGTTTACGGCTGGATTTATGTCAGAAAATGGTTATCTGATCAATTGATTTCCACCTCATTAATCGTCCTTCATCCGATGTATGCAACCGTATATATCTCTACCTTTTTCAGGATGTTAGGTGCTAAAATTGGTAAGAACACAGAAATTTCTACCGCCAGTAATGTCACACACACTTTATTGGAAATTGGAGATGAATCCTTTATCGCCGATGCCGTTACACTGGGAGAAGAAGATATCCGTGGACAACAACTGATTTTAGATAATACTCGCGTTGGTAACAGAAGTTTTGTAGGTAACAGTGCATTGATCCCTCAAGGTTATGACTTGGCAGACGACATGTTGATTGGTGTACTTTCTACCCCGCCAACAGCAGAGCAACTCAAACAATCCAACGCTAAAGACTGGTTTGGATCACCCGCTATTGCTTTACCAAAAAGACAGAGCAGTGGTGACTATCCGCCTGAATTAACAACAAACCCGACCTGGGGTAGAAGAACTGCACGCCATATCATTGAAGGAATAAGAATTATTCTGCCTGAAACAGTCATCATTTGCTGTAGTGTATTATTTATTGCGTATTGCCATGACTTGGTGAAAGACCGAACCCTATGGCAAATCTTAAAAGAAGCACCTAAAGTTCCGTTTTACTACCTGTTTTACATGGGAGGCCCAGCGTTACTAGTCACCCTGTTCCTCAAATGGACCACTGTTGGGAAATTCAAAGCAGAACAACATCCGATGTGGACGCACAAAGTTTGGCGCAGTGAGGCGAACACCACCACATACGAAGCCTTAGCTGTGCCTTTTTTACTGGAATTCATGAAAGGCACACCATTTTTACCAATGATGCTAAGCTTATTTGGTGTGAAATTCGGAAAAAGAGTTTGGTTAAACACCACCGACATCACAGAACATGATATGGTCAGCATCGGTGATGATACGGCTTTAAATGAAGACTGTGGCCCACAAACCCATCTTTTTGAAGATAGAGTCATGAAAGTAGGTTCCGTAACAATAGGCGCAAGATGTAGCATTGGCTCAAGGTCGATCATTCTTTACGATAGTGAAATTGGAGATGATGTTAAATTAGAACCACTTTCCTTAGTCATGAAAGGTGAAAAATTAGCCAGTGGGACAGAATGGACAGGAAGTCCAATCAGGTTAACCTAGCCCCAAATAACAGCTACTCCAGGGTAGCTGTTATTTTTTCAAAGAAAAAACAACCCGAATACATGCTTTGGAAATTAAGGAAAAAGCCTGGACTGATACCACTCCCCCTGCTCTCTTGTACTATTGAAATTAGAAATAGAAACACCAAGTAACCTAACCTTACCATCATCCAGATCAGTAGCATCTAACAGGGATTTTGCAACTTCTACCATCGTTTCCAATTCCGTAAATGCCGCGGGAAAAGACTTACTTCTGGTGATTTGCCGAAAGTCACTGTACTTAATCTTGATGGTTAAAGTTCTCCCAAACAACTGATAAAGACTCATTCTCTTAAATACGATCTCCGCAAGACGGGCCAATTCCTGATACATCTCTTCTCTCTCACTGAGGTCATAAGAGAAAGTATCTTCAGCTCCGATGGACTTTGTTTCCTGATTTGGCTCCACCTTACGATGGTCAATACCACGAACAATCTTGTAAAAAAAGTGACCACTCTTCCCAAAAAGATAAACCAATTCCGCTTCCGTCAACTTTTTTAAATCTGCACCTTTATGCAATCCCCTGATTTTCATCTTCTCTGCAGTTACTTTCCCTACGCCGTGAAACTTCTCCACAGGTAATGCAGCGATAAATCGCTCCACTTTTGATGGGCCTATAAAAGTCAAACCATCAGGTTTGTTCATATTAGAAGCGACCTTTGCAACAAATTTATTAATAGAAACCCCAGCAGAAGCAGTTAAGTTCAACTCCGTTTTTATAGCCGCTTTAATTTCTTTGGCAATATCAATTGCAGAACCGATCCCTAACTTATCTTCAGTGACATCCAGATAGGCTTCATCGAGTGATAAAGGTTCAATCAGATCCGTATATCTACTAAATATCTCGCGGATTTGCTTGGATATCTCTTTGTAAACTGCAAATCTTGGGTAAAGAAAGATCAAATGGGGACATAAACGCTGTGCTTTTTTAGATGACATGGCAGAATGTACACCAAACCTTCTCGCTTCATAATTTGCAGTAGCCACTACACCACCTCTTCCATCAGGAGAGCCACCAACAGCAACAGCCTTTCCTGCTAAGCTTGGATCGTCTCTTTGCTCTACAGAAGCATAGAAAGAATCCATATCAATGTGTATGATCTTACGTAATACGGGTTGCGCTGTAGAATTCATAAGCTTGAGGTCCTAAAATTAGAAAATAAAAACCTCAATAGCTATAAATGAGAAAGGCCCGCATTAAGCGGGCCTTTCTCATGACATTAAAAGTAGATTACTTTGTGTTTTTCTTCTCAGTCACTTCAGTACGGATGTCCTGAGCAAGGCCTTTTAAATCTTGCATTGCTTTACGTACTCTTGTACCAGCTGCACCGTTACCTGAATTATAAAATTTGTCTGCATCAGCTTCAACGCTTGCAATAAGTTCTTTAAGTTTCGAGAATTTTTCCATGTTTTTCTTTCGTTTAAGATTTTAAATATATGATATAACGCTTTAAAGTTAATAATTATTGGATTTCCACCAAATGAATATTTAAGGATAGCCCTCTTTTTTTTAATAAAAACGCCCTTTTTTTCACAAAACCCTCATAATAGGCTATTTCGTTTAAATAAAACAGCCCAATCTTTAAACAAAACGCGACTAAACCAAATTTAAAAAATCCGCTTATTTCCCCCTTAATCGAGGTATTCTCTGATCAATTCTGATTTTGGACTATTGCGCAGCGTCTTCAAAGCCTTATCCTTTAACTGCCGAAGTCGCTCTTTACTCAGATCGAAAATAAAGACCATATCATCTAATGTAGTCTCTGTACAATCATGTAAACCATAATAAAGTGACAGAATCTTCTGCTCTCTTTCTGGTAAAATTACCAGGCATCTTTTTATATCCTCAGCTAAGGATTCCTTCATCAGTTCGTCGTCTGAGGGCTTCACAGTACTGGAAGCAATTTTATCTAACAAACAGAAACCACTTTCTTCATTAATTGGTTTATCTAGAGAAATAGAGGGCAATGCACTCTCCTGATGTTCTAAAACACGCCCCTCTTTAAAACCAATCTCCGCTGCAATTTCTTCTATCGTAGGCATTCGTTCGAGCTTTTGTTCTAAGCGCATCGCAGCTTTATTGATAGTCGCATTTCCCACGAGCTGGTTTCCTGGCAAGCGAACCATTCTTTGCTGATCAGAAATCGCAGATAAGATCGCTTGCCGGATCCACCACACCGCAAAAGATATAAATTTAAAGCCCTTTGTATGGTCATAACGCTTAGCTGCCTTAATCAAACCAATATTACCTTCACTGATCAAATCTGAAAGCCGGACTCCTTTATCCTGATATTTCTTGGAAACAGAAATCACAAAACGAAGATTGGCATTAACTAACCTTTCCAATGCGGCCTCATCCCCTTCAGCAATGCGCATAGCCAGTTGGATTTCCTCATCGATTTTCAACAATTCAAATTTTCCAAGCTCATTTAAATACTTCTCCAGGGAATCTCTTTTTCTGTTGGTGATGCTATTTGATATTTTTAAAGCTCTCATAAAACGGATCCATAATTAATTTTACAATTGATTTTCAACCTCCTGCGCGTCAAACCTGAATAACTCAGGCGCTTAAAATCCTCTAGACAGCTTACATTTTTAAAGAGCGTAAATCTATCCTAAACCAGCATCGCAAATAAAGTTCGACTGCCCGGTTTCCAAATAAAAACCAAGACCTTCGGCAACAAAAATATTAAAATAACATACACTAAGTGTAAATTATAAAAATATTTTTACCGGATAAAACACTCAAAAACAGCAATAAAAGTCTATTTAAAAAACAAACAAAACAAAATTATATACACTAAGTAAAATAAATTACAAATCTTAAAATTATTTAAAAAACAAAAAGGCCCGCTGTAAGCGGGCCTTCAATAAAGGATAAAATATAAAAATATTAGATCAATTTAACGACCTCTCCTGTTCGAACGGATTCATCACTAGCAAAGGCGACTCTTAAACTATTGAGCGCATCCTGCGTAGGTATACTCAGATCCAGATCTTCGAGAATAGCCCGAAGAAAATGACGCTGTTCTCTCTTGCACAACTCCAAATGATCCGGTTCATCATTCAGGTCAATCCACTCATCCGCCCGGGAAAAATTTCCATCCTGATTCAGATCGGCATAATGAACTTTTATAGACTCGGTCTTGGTATGCGCATCAATCAAATCAGACTTCCCGGCTGCCGAAGCTTCCTTAGCCAGAATAGAAACAGCCCCTCTTGGCCCAACCACATCCTTTACGAAAAATGCAGTCTCACTCATCATAGGCCCCCAACCTGACTCATACCAACCCACAGAGCCGTCCTCAAAACGAATCTGCAACTGTCCGTAATTATAATTACCTTCAGGAATATCATCAGTTAACCTTGCTCCTATAGCACTCACCTGTACAGGTTTTGAACGCGTCATTTGACACATCACATCAATATAATGAACGCCACAGTCCACAATTGGACTCAAGCTCTTCATTAAATTCTTATGGACATTCCATTTTGCACCCTGGCTCTGCTGATTCAGGTTCATACGCATCACCAATGGCTTCCCCATTTCCTGAGACAACTCAATAAAGCGTGTCCAGGAAGGATGATAGCGCAGAATATAACCTACGAGCAACTTCTTTCCGTATTTTTTTGCTGCATCTGCCACACGCTGTGCACCTGCCAGTGAATCCGCCAAAGGCTTCTCTATAAACACATGACAGCCTTGCTCCATCGCTTTTACGGCAAAAGACTCATGGGTATCCGGATAAGTAGAAATACAAACTGCATCGGGAGCGGTCGCTTTCAATGCAAGTTCAAAATCACTAAATAAAGGATAGCCACCGCCCAATTTCTCATTTAAAACTACCTTACTATTTCCTGTGGATACTATTCCACAGATTTCAAAACCTTCCAGTTGTTGGTAAGCCATCGCATGAGAAGTTCCCATATTGCCACAGCCTACTACCAAAACTTTAATATTGTTCATATCTTAAAAATTAACCTCCTAAACTCCAGCCCTTACGGTATTCTCTGCGCACAAACTGATTCACATCATCAAAGTTAGTGACCCGTAGATTTTCCTTATCCCAAAGCAATTTGATATCTCGGCCTGGATAATCAAAACCGTTACCACTTTGCCTTGCTTTTTGAATATCCGTACCTCTAATCGCTAGATTGGCAATCAATAAAGTCTCTGTCAGTGGGCCAGCAATCTCAAAAGGAGAGCTCAGCTTTTTCTTGCCATAACCGGCAATACAAGCTTCAGCCCAATCCCAATAATGTCCGTCTACACCCCCAATTACCCGCTCCACACCAGGTTTAACCTTCACTTCCTCATTCCGCGACAAAGGTAATAACCTCGGGTTTGCACCGTAGACATCACACATCATCTTCCCTTTTGTCCCTTCAAACAAGACTCCATTTGCACCAAAAGGTTCGTTTGCAGCCAACTCTACCGGTCTTCCAGGCTTAATTCCCCCATCCATCCAGTGGATCTGAAGGTCGTCTTTCGTCTTTTTAGTCTTCTTAAACGTCATGATCACATGGCTGGAAGGCGGACAACTATCCGGGAAATAGCCCCTTTTAAATTCATCCACATAGATACTTCCAACACTGCATTGTACATCTATAGGGGTATCCAAGCCTAGAATCCGGAAAGGTGGCTCTACCAGATGGCAACCCATATCACCTATAGCTCCGGTTCCATAATCCCACCAACCACGCCAATTAAAAGGCACCAGTTTATCGACAAAAGGTTTATAAGGTGCAGAACCCAGCCAAAGATCCCAGTCCAGCTCTTTAGGAATTGCCCCATTTATCGAAGGCCAGGTGATCCCCTGTGGCCATGAAGGCCGATCAGTCCAGCAATATACCGTATGAACCTTTCCAATCACACCAGCATCTACCCAATCTTGCAATTGCCTCACGCCATCTCCTGAGGAGCCTTGGTTTCCCATTTGGGTAACCACCTGATACTTTTTCGCTGCTTCCGTCAGTTTCCTTGCTTCAAAAATATCATGGGAAAGCGGCTTCTCTACATAAACGTGTTTACCCAGTTGCATCGCAGCCATGGCGATCATCGCATGATTATGATCTGGCGTAGAAACAACCACCCCATCGATATGCTTCCCTTCCTTATCCAACATCTCCCTGTAATCCTTATAATACTTGGCCGTAGGGAAATTTTTCACCGAGTTGGCAGCCCTACGATCATCCACATCACAGAGGAAAGCGATATCCGACTTTCCTCCTTTATAGATGTTACTTAAATTACTTTGGCCTTTTCCGCCAACCCCAACACCAGCCACGATTAAACGATCGCTAGGTGCTAAAAATCCTTTACCACCCAACACATGACGGGGCACAATCATAAACCCGGCAGCTGCAAGCGCTGTCGTTTTTATAAAGTTTCTTCTTGAACTATTTCCTGCTGAATGTTTAATTTCTTCAGTCATATTTAATAATTTTGATTCAATTTCACCATTTACCAGAGCCTATTTTGAAACGCTCAGGTCTTTAATTCTGATATTCTTAAAGCGCACTACAGATCCGTGACCAAGAAAACCAACACGGCCTTTATCACGTTGTAAACCCGGATGATCTTTTCCATCTACTGCTCCTTTTTTACGGGCCGCTGTAATGTCGCCATCCAAAATCACATCCCCATTCAATACCACTTTGATTTTTGGTCCTTTTACCGTCACCTCTTGATAATTCCATTCGCCTAATGGCTTTAAAGATCCTCTTTTTGCAGCCTGAACCCCATAAATAGAACCATGGTATTGATACTCATGGAGATCTTTGTATATGTCCGCATCATTGTCCAGGATTTGCAATTCCATCCCTTCATAAGCTGCATCACCTGCTAATGGTGCACGAATTCCTAATCCATTATTTGCACCCGGAGTCAATTGAAATTCAAAACGGAACACAAAATCACTGTAATCATCTTTACTGAACAAGTTGCCACCAGAGCCTTTACCTGGCTTAGGATTAATCTCCATATTGCCATTTACAATGGTATAGGCAGCAGTATTTCCCATCCACTGGTGCATATTCGTACCGTCAAACAATACTTTATAACCTTCCTTTTTCTCTGCTGCACTCAGCTGAAAAGGAAGCGGACGCTCCAATTCTTTGATGTAGATATCTCTGTAAGCAACTCTGGATCCATGTGCTTGTAGCTCAATCTGCTCTTCTCCAAAAATCGGCAACTTACGATCCCAATAATTTTCAAGGATCACATCATCCGTCACCAATACCCCATTCAGGTAAACCGTTACACGATCACCTTTCATGATGATGCGGAAATTATTCCATTCTCCCAATTTATTATCTGCCACTTTCAAAGGCTTACTTTCGTTCACCTGATTGTTATATAAGCCGCCAGAACCAACCTGTGCGCCAGCATCTACTCTGGAAGTATCCCAAATCTGTACCTGCGGACTGCCACGTAAATAAATCCCTGCATCTCCTTTTTTGTTGCCATCGTCATAGATTTTCCAATCTACCAGCATTTCAAAATCACCATATTTCTTTAGCGTAGCCAGATTGTCCCCATTTCCGGTAAACAATAGATCACCATTTTTAATCACCCAACTTTTTACAGCTTCAGCATCGGCCTTTTCCTGGGCTGCCGCTAAGGTTTTATCATCCATCTTCGCTCTTTTCAAAGGATCAGCCACCAAGCCTTTCCAGCCCGTCAGATCTTTCCCATTAAACATCGGAACAAAGCCAGAGCCGCCTTTCATTTCCGCAAGATATTTACGAACCGCCTGTTTCTCATACTCACTATCTCCACCTTTAAGCACCTGAATGGTCATATTTAATAGGTCTTTTACCTGCTCGCCTTCATAAGATTTATCCGACAAAACAACCAGCATCACAGCCCTTGCCGCAGCTTGCTGCAAAGCTGGGTTATCCATATACTTACCCGCAAAAATAGCCGTATTGTATGTTTTAGCATCCTGCAAATCCGTTAAGATCTGTTGCTGCTGTTGCACTGTTTTAGCCACTTCCATCGCATCACGTAACCTCAATAATTTCTGCTCAGGAGTTGCCGGATTACTGCGTACCAAACGCAAATATCCTTTTAATGCTTCCTCTTGAAAAGCGGGATTGGTACTTGTTCTTGCAATGGCAATTAAGCTTTCTAAAGAACCTTCATTTGCCCAGGAAGCCAAAGCCTCCAGCGCCAGTTTTTTCGTTTGATCATCACCATTTTGGAAAGCATTATTTACCGCTTTTAAGGACTGAGCATCACCAAGACTCGCCAATACCTTATAAAAATACTTTTTCTTATCCGCACTAGCATCTGTCATCTTCTGTAAAACAACAGCGGTATCATTTGCTGTTGCCGCACCTTTCAGCGCTGCAATTAAAGCAGATTGAACCATCAAAGACTCTCCTTCGCTAAGCTCAGCACTGTTCAACAGGGCAAACAATTCCGGAAGATCTGCTTTTGTAGCCACCTGACTTAAAGCTGTAAATGCCGCTTTTCGTACCTCAGGATTTTTACTTTTCTGTAATGCATAAATACTGTTGATCTGCCCATGAGCAGCACGCGCAGCAAGCACACCCACCAAAGCCACCTGTACATTGGGTTTCATTTTAGGTAAGACAAGCGCAATCTTTTCAGTTAAGCCCTCCCCTTTCATCCTCAACAGAACGTCCGCCACTTTTTGCACCGTCACTTCATCGCCTTTAGCCATAGTTTTGAATAAATCATCCAAAACCTTTTCACCACCAATATTCGCAGCAGCTTCGATTGCAGCAAACCTTAAATTATCGTCCTTATGATTGATCAGTTTCAATATGGTTGGAAGCGCTTCTATTGCCTTTCCGTCACCAAGCATCGTCACCATTTCAGCTTGCACCTCTGGCGATACTTTAGTCAGTTGTTTTAACCACAAATTAGTAGTCGCAGGGTTCAAGTAAGGTAAAGCAAATTTCAATGCCGCCGCTCTATAAGCGATGGAAGGATCGTTTACCGCTCCTAAAAGAACTGAAATATCCTGTCCTCTATTTTCATCTGAAAGGATCTTTAAAGCTCCTGTACGAACAGACACTAATTCCGTTGCCGTCGCTTTATCCAAAAGTTGAAGGGCAATTTTATGTGCTAATTGGGAGTTTCCAGTCAGCAAAAGATTAGCAGCATAATCCAGATAAGCAGGTACCGCATTTGTATTTTCATAATTAAAATTACTTTTTGCCGCTGAAGATGCCATCAAGGCTTCAGAAGAAGGATCAGCGATTTTAGCAAGTGCATAAAGACTCATTTTTGTTAAGTTCTGATCTCCGCCCGCAGCTAAGGCAGCAATTGGCTGTGCCGCTTCTTTAAATCGCAAATCTCCTAAACCCTCTACAACTGACAATCGGCTTTTTCCTTGTGTAGAAGCCAAAGCATCTAACAAGGCTTTCTTTGCTGCCGGTGTATTGATTTTCACCAACACCCTAACTGCAGGATCTGAAAGCTGTGCATCTTTCAAAGAAACCAGGAGGTAAGGAATCGCATCGTCTTTCGCCACTCCATCCAGCTGACTCATGATAAAAGCTTTATTCTGCGAATCGTTCAATTTCTGCAAAGCTTTACCAAGCGCTGCAACACTCATTTTTCTCCAGTTTTCATTTCCTGTTTTTGTAGCTGCTGAGGTGAATCCCCCAATTGCATACTCAATCAAAGCATTGTTCCCTTTTCCAACCGGGGAAAGCATCCCGATGAGCTCCAAATAGCCATTTTCACCGAGGGCAGCAATATCATTTACATTTATTCCCGCCTGAGCAGCATCTTTTGCCGGCATCTGCGCCAGCAAATCAGCAACACGTGTAGTCTGCGTGCGCTGGTCTTTTTTATCCTGTGCAATCAACGTACCCTGGAATGCAAGGCTAGCCAAAAGGATAAAACATATCTTTTTCGTCATTATATTTATATTTTGAGAATGGATTAGAATTAACTGGTTTTAAATGGTATAAGGAGCACGCATGACTGGATTAATCAATCTATTTGCACCCTCATCATCAATAAACTCCTGCTTTACCGGATCAAACTTCAGCGAACGTCCTAAACGTAATGCCGCCAATCCAATATTGATAATATTGCAGGAACGATGTCCATTCTCCTCATTCAAAGCAAATTGTGATCTCGTTTTCACAGAAGTAATAAAATCAGTCATTTGTGGCGCCGGATCAGGGAATGCCGCTAGTTTACGCTCCAGATCTGGAATATCCGATTTAAACCCAGCATAAAGCTTGCCTTTAGGACCTTCTATATATGCTGCTTTCTCGTCTTTTCCTTCTCCATCAAGTATAATCTGACAACCATCAGCATAGGTATAGGTAATCCTGCGCCAAATACCCACCGCATCAGTATGTTGTTGCGGGGCATCAATTTCTACAGAAATAGGATTGGTATCATCCTTTCCAAGGAAGTACTGAATAGGATCCAGGTAATGTTGGCCCATATCACTCAAACCACCACCATCATAATCCCAATACCCTCTAAAAGTTTGGTGAACACGGTGTGTGCTGTAAGGTTTAAATGGCGCCGGACCTAACCAGGATTCATAATCAAGTTCTTGCGGAACCGGTTCAACAGGTAAATTGTCTTTACCTACCCAGTAAAATTTCCAGTCAAAACCAGTGTGCTTACTCACGGTAACCTTCAATGGCCAACCCAATAAACCGCTATCCACTAATTTCTTAATTGGTTTTACCGTAGTTCCCATACCATAGAAGTTATCTTTGAAACGGAACCAGGTGTTCAAACGAAACATCCGGCCATGTTTTTGAACAGCCTCCATCACACGTTTTCCCTCTCCGATCGTATGCGTCATCGGCTTTTCACACCAAATGTCTTTTCCTGCATTCGCAGCATCAACAGACATAATCCCATGCCAATGCGGAGGTGTAGCAATATGTACAATATCAACTTCAGGTAACTTGATCAATTCCCGGTAATCACTAAAGGTTTTCACCCCTTTATCAAGCATTGGCTTTGCAAGATCCAGATGTCTGGTATCGACATCACAAATGGCCACTACCTGTGTTCCATCGTATCCGAAATGGCCTCTACCCATGCCGCCTACGCCGATTACCGCTTTGGTCAAGCGATCACTAGGCGCAATAAACCCTGTTCCACCAAGTACATACCTGGGGACAATGGTAAATGCAGCAGCACCCACCGCAGCTTTTTTAATAAAATCTCTTCTTGAGTTTGGTTGATTTGGTTTCATATATAGTTTGTGTATTAATGTAATTCATCAAAATCAAACGCAACGTAAAACGATCCGAAACGACACATGGAGCTAACGTCTTTAAAAAAGACGAACGTCCTACAGGAACAGCTTACATTTGGTTTATCGCTTTAGTGATTAGCTACAAGCGATTCATTCTCAAATTTATTATTATTATTGAGAAAAGCGGTGTAATTGTAACACTAACTTAATACAATCGGACGAAAATTGAGAAATGATAAAAATAATAGCTTAAATTTGAGGATAGACCAATTATTGACATGGCATTTATCGACTATTATAAAATTCTGGGCGTAGACAAAAAAGCTTCACAGGAAGATATTAAAAAAGCATACAGGAAACTGGCAAGGAAGTATCATCCGGATTTGAACCCTAATAACAAAGAAGCGAACAAGAAATTTCAGGAGATCAATGAAGCAAATGAAGCGCTAAGTGATCCCGAAAAGCGTAAAAAATACGATGAGTATGGAGAACATTGGAAAAACTCAGATCAGTTTGAGCAAGCAAGGCAATCCAGACAAAATTCAGGAAACCCATTTTCCGGAGGTAGATCAAGAGGACAAAGTGCTTCAGATTTTGGTGGCGGTGATTTCTCTGACTTCTTTGAATCTATGTTCGGCGGTGGCGGAAGATCTTCTGGAAGAAGCAGCATGAAATATAAAGGCCAAGACTACAATGCAAGTTTTAGTATCAGCCTTAGAGATGCCTATACCACTCATAAACAAACCTTAACCATTAATGACAAAAAGATTCGGATCACAATACCTGCCGGTATTGCCGATGAACAAATCATTAAATTAAAAGGATTGGGTGAAGAAGGAGTAAATGGCGGCCCAGCAGGTGATTTGTACCTCACCATCAATGTGAAGGAAGATCCAATCTTCAAAAGATTGCACAACGACCTATACCTGCAACAAGATATTGATCTATATACCGCTGTTTTAGGTGGAGAAGTAATGGTGGAAACACTGGATGGAAAGGTAAAACTGAAAATTCCAGCAGGAACACAAAATGGAACTAAAGTGAGATTAAAAAATAAAGGCTTCCCATTGTATAAAAAAGATGGAGAATTTGGCAACCTTTTCATCACCTATAATGTTAAACTTCCTGAACACCTGACTGAAAAACAAAAAGAACTGTTTAAAGAACTACAAAATTTGAGTTAACCTACTACAGCTATGGAAACAGAATTCATCACCATCACTGAATATTGTATCAATTACCACATAGACCCTTCTTTTATGGTCTCGCTGGAAGAATCAGACATTGTCAGCTTTCCAGTCGTTGAAAAAGAAAAAGTTATCCTTACCGATCAACTCGCAGAACTCGATAAATACGTTCATTTACATTACGACCTACAGATTAATATCGAAGGTATTGATGCCATCAGACACCTGTTACAACGTGTACATGACATGCAAGAAGAGATTAAAGAACTGCAAAACGAACTCCATTTGCATAAGTAAGGGCGGGAAGGTGTAACTTTACCGTTAAATGAAACCTTTCCTCCAAAAACCTTTAATCCAACTTTTCGACTTTTCTAAAAAGATCAATTATAAAACTGAAGTCCTTGCAGGCCTAACAGTTGCCATGACAATGATGCCAGAATCATTGTCATTCGCTATCCTGGCTGGCTTCCCTCCACTCACAGGCTTATATGCAGCCTTCATTATGGGCCTCGTTACTGCAATATTTGGCGGCAGACCCGGTTTGATTTCCGGTGGAGCAGGCGCCACAGTCATTGTATTGATCGCTTTAATGAAAGCCCATGGCTTAGATTACGTCTTTGCAGCAGTAGTGCTCGCAGGTGTTTTCCAAATCATTGTTGGCTTATTCAAACTAGGGAAATTTGTCCGACTGGTGCCACAACCAGTCATGTTTGGCTTTGTAAACGGCTTGGCTGTGATCATATTTTTAGCGCAATTGGAACAGTTTAAAACTGTGGTTAACGGAGAAATGGTCTGGCTCAGTGGCCCGGCATTATTCCTCATGGCAGGCCTCGTGGGCTTAACCATTGCCATCGTGCTAATATTACCCAAATTCACTAAAGCAATACCTTCATCTCTGGTAGCCATCATTGTTGTTTTTCTGCTGGTTTTAGGCTTTAACATCCATACTAAAACAGTGGGAGATATTGCAGCGGTAAGTGGCGGATTTCCTCCTTTTCACATCCCTCAAGTACCTTTCAATCTGGAAACCTTGCAAATCATCCTACCTTATGCACTCATCATGGGTGCGGTAGGCCTAACAGAAGGATTGCTTACCCTAAACCTGGTTGATGAAATTACAGAAAGTAAAGGAAACAGTAACCGGGAATGTATCGCTCAGGGCAGTGCAAATATGCTGAACGGATTTTTCTTCGGAATGGGCGGCTGCCCGATGATCGCGCAAACTTTAGTCAACCTTTCCGCTGGCGCAAGAGCCAGACTTTCTGGAATTGTAGCTGCAATAACCATACTAATGATCATTCTTTTTGGTGCTCCAATAATAGAAAAAGTACCCATGGCAGCCCTAACAGGCGTCATGATCATGGTCGCGATTGGAACATTTGAATGGATGAGCTTCAAAGTCATCAATAAAATGCCCGGTAAAGATATTTTCGTAGGCATTCTCGTTGCCGGAATTACCGTATGGCTACATAACCTGGCTCTTGCCGTGTTGATTGGGGTGATTGTTTCCGCTTTAATGTTCGCATGGGAAAGTGCAAAAAGAATCTCTGCAAAGAAATATCTGGATAATAATGGAGTAAAACACTATGAGATTTATGGCCCCCTATTCTTTGGTTCCAGTCATAATTTCATGGAAAAATTCGAACCTGCAACAGATCCAGAAACAATTATTATTGATTTTAAAGACAGTAGAATTGCCGATATGTCTGCTATTGATACCATCAATAAACTAACCGAACGGTACAGAAAAGCAGGAAAAACCGTTCATCTAACCCATTTAAGTGAAGATTGCAGACAGCTATTGAAAGATGCAGAAGCCATCATCGAAGTCAACATCCTGGAAGATCCTACTTACCTGGTAGCCACTGAAAAAGGAACAACCCAATTCCAGTAACAGATATCTCTCTAAAGTAAAAAAAACACAAAAACATCATTAGTATTTTAAAAAAATCTATAAGTTTGTGGCGTGAGGTATTTAGCTTATATATTTACGATTGTCATTATGGCCCTTTCAGTATGGCCATGTTGCGACGATGAAGCTAAAGTTAGTATCGAGCAAACACACATCAATGAAGTAAAGGAAATCCCTTGTGATCAGGACCCAGGTCCACATACCTGCTCCCCTTTCTTCCATTGCAGCACCTGCCAGGCTTTTGCAATTCCTAGTCCAGGCAACATCATCAACACCTCCTTATTCTCTAAAAAAGAAGTCAGTTACCCTGAACTTCCTACCGCTCCGCTTATTGTCTTTGCCGGTGACATCTGGCAACCGCCACAATTAGGATAATCTACACCCTTTTCTTCCTTAAACACATTTCGATTATTGTTTAATGGCGATGAAAAATATTCATCACTGATGAATTTACGTATTGATTATTTTCAGCAACAAGACAAACCCTTATGTTTGATAAAATTATTTTATTCTCTATAAAGAATAAACTGGCTATTGGTATAATGACACTTTCCCTGGTAATCTGGGGCATTTACTCCTTAACCAGACTGCCCATAGATGCGGTACCCGACATCACCAACAACCAGGTACAAATCATGACCCAGGCACCGAGTTTAGGTGCACAGGAAGTAGAGCAATTTATTACAGCACCTATAGAACTGGCCATGGCCAACATCCCACAGGTACTGGAAAAACGTTCCATCTCCAGGTCTGGAATCTCTGTGATCACCATTGTATTTGAAGATGACACCGACATTTACTGGGCACGCCAGCAGGTAAGTGCTCAACTGAAAGAAGCCGAAGCCAATATCCCGAAAGGATTGGCCGAACCTGCCCTTGCTCCCATTACTACAGGATTGGGGGAGATTTATCAATATGTGCTACATACCAAAAAAGGCTATGAAAAGAAATACAATGCTACAGACCTCAGGACTTTACAAGACTGGGTGGTTAGAACACAACTCGCAGGTACAAAAGGCGTAGCTGAAGTAAGTGGATGGGGTGGCTATGTAAAACAATATGAAATCGCCTTAGATAACGACAAACTAAACTCCCTTAACATTACCATTGCAGATATCTATAAAGCATTAGAAAACAACAATGAGAATACCGGAGGTTCCTATATCGAACAACAAAGTAATTCCTATACCATCCGTGGCGTCGGACAAGTAAAAAGCCTGGCAGACATTGAGAAGATTGTCGTAAAGAACATGGGCGGTGTACCCGTCCTCATCAGGGATGTGGCTACCGTACAATTTGGTTCTGCCACCAGATATGGTGCCGTAACCCGTGATGGTGAAGGCGAAGTTGTAGCCGGAATCACGCTGATGCTCAAAGGAGAAAACTTCAATGAGGTCATCAAAAACGTAAAAGAACGCATAGAACAAATTCAAAAATCCCTTCCTGAAGGTGTGGTAATAGAGCCTTTCATTGACCGTACAGAATTGGTGGGAAGATCCATCAGCACGGTTCAGAAAAATCTGATCGAAGGCGCGCTGATCGTTATTTTTGTGCTACTCCTACTATTGGGTAATTGGAGAGCCGGTTTAATTGTGGCCTCCGTAATCCCACTTTCCATGCTATTTGCATTTGCGATGATGCGTCTTTTTGGTGTCTCCGGAAACTTAATGAGCCTTGGTGCAATTGATTTCGGGCTGATCGTAGATGGTGCCGTGATTATTGTGGAAGCCATCATCTTCCGGTTAACCACCAGAAATCAAGGAAAAGATAACCTGCCACTAAGCAATGAACAGATGGATCAGGAAGTATACACCGCTTCCTCAAAAATCAGGAACAGTGCCGCTTTTGGCGAAATCATCATCCTGATCGTTTACCTTCCCCTATTGACCTTAGTCGGAATTGAAGGTAAAATGTTTAAACCAATGGCGCAAACGGTAGTTTTTGCCATTGTGGGTGCATTCATCTTATCCATGACTTACGTGCCAATGATGGCGGCCCTATTCTTAAGCAAAAACACGCAACACAAGCGCAATATTTCCGATAAAATCATGGATGCCATGCTGCGCGTTTATCAACCAGCGCTGAAAGCAGTATTGAAATTCAAAAAGCTCACAGTAGCCGCAGCCGTTTTATTATTTGCCATCACCCTCTGGGTATTCAACAGTATGGGCGGAGAATTCCTGCCGCAATTAGAAGAAGGTGACCTCGCAGTAGAAATTTCTATGTCGCAAGGAACCTCTCTAAGTCAGGTAGTAGAGACTTTTGGCAAGGCCGAGAAAATATTAAAAGCGCAATTCCCTGAGGTTAAACAAGTGGTAACCCGCATTGGTAGTGCCGAAATCCCTACCGACCCAATGCCTGTAGAACGAGGCGATATGATGGTGGCTATGAAACCCAAAGAAGAATGGACCTCCGCAAAAACAAAGGAAGAAATGTCCGAAAAGATGGAAGCAGCATTGTCCATCCTGCCAGGTGTCAACATAGAAATTACGCAGCCTATGCAAATGCGTTTCAATGAACTCATGACGGGTGTTAGGCAAGATGTCGCTATAAAAATCTATGGTGAAGATCTGGATGTATTGACACAACAAGCCAATAAAATCGCCAAATTAATTGCACCTGTTCAAGGTGTCAATGAACCTTTTGTAGAGCAGGTAACTGGCCTTCCACAAATTGTAGTGGAATATGATCGCGATAAAATCGCGCAATATGGCCTGAGCATTTCCGATGTCAACACACTCCTTAGAACCGCCTTTGCAGGAAATACCGCAGGGGTTATTTTTGAAGGAGAGAAAAGATTCGAAATGGTGGTCCGTTTACAAAGAGACCTCCGTGAGAACATCTCCAGCATCGAAAACCTCTACATTCCATTGCCTTCCGGCAATAAAGTACCACTGAACCAGGTCGCCAGCATTACCTTAAAAAATGCGCCGGCACAGATCTCCAGAGAAGATGGCAAACGTAGAATTTATGTCGGATTTAATGTAAAAGGTAGGGATGTAGAACGTACAGTTGCAGAAATTCAAACGATCCTGGACAAAAAATTAAAACTCCCTTCCGGATACTACCTGACTTATGGTGGCCAATTTGAAAACTTAACGAAAGCAAAAGACAGGTTATCTATTGCGGTGCCTATTGCACTAATCCTGATCATGGGCTTACTATACATGACCTTTAAATCCTTTAGTCAGACGCTCCTGATCTTTACTGCCATTCCGCTATCTGCAATCGGAGGTGTTTTCGCCCTGATTCTGAGAGATATGCCATTCAGTATTTCTGCCGGAGTAGGCTTCATCGCTTTATTTGGGGTAGCTGTATTAAATGGAATTGTATTGATTGGTTATTTCAATCAATTGAAAGAAGAAGGCATGACCGATATCTATCAGCGTGTGATGGAAGGTACCAAAGTGAGGTTACGTCCGGTAATTATGACCGCCGCAGTAGCTTCCCTGGGCTTCCTGCCAATGGCACTTTCTGGTAGCGCAGGTGCAGAAGTACAAAAACCTTTGGCCACAGTAGTGATTGGTGGACTACTTTCCGCTACGCTACTCACCCTATTTGTACTTCCTTGTTTATACTTATTGTTTTCCAGAAAAAAAGAAAATACCGGAACATTAAATCCCAATCAAATGGTAAAAAGCTTATTGATCATCGGCACAATTGGTTTAACCAGCTTTAGCAGCATCAATACCGCTACAGCACAAAACAAACCGCTCAGCTTAGACAGTATGATTGCAATGGCGGTTAACAACAACCTCAAGTTGAAATCTGCCAAGCTGGGCATAGACCAGTCTAAGGTTTTACAAAAATCTGGCTTTGACCCTGCAAAAACAGAATTCTCTGTCACTCAGGATCCAACAAGTGGAGGCGGTAATGACAACTCGGTTAATGTAACCCAGACTTTTTCCTGGCCAGGATTGTATAAGAACCAGAATAAGGTGTTACAAATGGAAACTACCTTAACTGAAAAAGCGTTCAACTATTCCCGTTCAGAAATCGTTAGGGATACCAAAACCGCCTATTACAATTACTTATACTACATCCAGACTTTAAAAGTCTTGAACTTCCAGGACAGTATCTATCAGAGCTTCATCAAAAAAGCAGTAGTAAGGCATAAATCAGGTGAAACTTCCAACCTGGAACTCATGACCGCCAGAAACAAGTATCAGGAAGTTCAGGCCCTAAAAAATGCCGCTCAAGCGGAATTGAAAATCCAGGAACTGAGCATTCAGCAACTGCTAAACACCAGGAATCCAATCCTGCTGGCTTCAACTGAATTACCTTTATTAACGGCCATTAAATTAGATTCAGCGAATAAAAGCTTAAATCCCCTGCTCAGCTACCAGCAGCAACAGGTTGCCATTGCCAATGCAAAGATCGCCTTGCAGAAAGCTAAAGCCATGCCTGATTTTACGCTCGGTTATAGTCAGCAAATGGTAATCAAATCCTTTAACCCTGCAAACATCGACCGGAGTTATACACCCGGCACCCGCATTGCCGGGATGCAGGTTGGTATTGCAGTGCCTCTATTCAATGGTGCCGGTCGCGCTAAAGTGAAAGCAGAGAAAATTGCCGTCCAGATCGCAGAAAACGATTACCAGAACACAGCGCGTGAACTGGAAATTCAATACGAGCAAATATTTCAGGAATACCTGAAAAACAAACAGATTCTGGACTATTATACCAGTGTAGGTTTAAAACAGGCAAAGGAGCAATTGCGTATCGCCCAGGTATCATTTGATCTTGGAGAGATCGGCTACATGGAATATGTACAGAACATTTCCCTGGCCATTCAAAGCCAAATCACTTACCTAGAAACCCTAAATCAGTTAAACCAGACCACCATTCAATTGGTATTTATCAAAGGAGAATAATCAGATGAACTTATATAAAAACAACTTAGCACTTAGCCTAATTTTCGCAGTATTGATGGGTACTTCCCTAACCGCCTGCAATGGCAAAAAAGAAAAACCTGCAGAAAAAGAAGTCACAGAAGTACATGAAGACGAAGCTGAGCATAGCGATGAAATTGAACTGACGGAGCAACAAATTAAAGCAGTAGGCATTGAAATCGGCACCATTCAAGAGAAAAACCTGACCGCTGTGGTAAAAGCAAGTGGCCAATTGGCGGTACCCCCGCAAAATGAGGCCAAGGTAAACTTACTTTCCGGTGGGATCATTCGTAAAATCAATGTTCTTGAAGGACAAAAAGTAAAAAAAGGACAAGCTTTGGCCGTGGTCGAAAATCAGGAAATGATTAAACTGCAACAGGATTACCTATCTGCGAAAAATGGGTTCTCTTTTGTTGATGCCGAATATAAACGCCAACAACAATTGAAAGCCGCAGATGCCGGAACAGGTAGGTCTTTCCAATTGGCAGAAGCAAATTACCATACCGAGCTTTCAAAGATCAAAGCTTTGGAACGTCAGCTGCAACAACAAGGAATCTCCCCTAAAAACGTTTCCGCTGGAAATATCACCGCGCAAACGACAATTACAGCTCCCATTTCCGGTACTATTGGTACCATTCAGGTCACCACAGGTGCTTTTGTACAACCAGGCACTTCCTTAATGGACATCGTTGACAACTCAAAGATCCATGCCGATTTACTCGTATATGAGAAAGATCTTTTCAAGGTTCAGATTGGTCAGAAAGTGAGTTTCCGATTAACCAATCAAGATAATCAGCAAATTGAAGGACACCTAATCGGGATCAACAAATCATTTGAAGATGATACCAAGGGTGTAATTGTTCATGCGGTAATCACAAAGCCTTTACCAAACCTGATCCCTGGTATGTATGTAACTGGATTGATCAGTGTAGGCACTGAAAAATCACCAGCAGTACCCATAGATGCAGTCGTAAAGGCAGAAGGAAAAGAATATATTTTCATTGTGGAAGAGGAAGCAAAAACTGACGAACATGAAAAAGTAGCGCCAACAAAAAAAACTGCTCAGCCTGAAAAAGACAGCCCTAAGGCAGAAGAGCAACATGAACATGGCACTCATTTCAAAAAAATAGAAGTAGTAACCGGAGTTTCAGAACTGGGATATATCAGCATCAGCCCATTAGAAAAACTTCCTAAAAACACCAGACTAGTGGTTAAAGGAGCATTTTACCTGCAATCGAAATCTACAGCACCAACAGCTCACTCCCATTAAAAATCGGTATTTTTGCTAATGTCCAGACGAGGTTACAAATCCTTAAAGAAATGTAACCTCATAAAGATCAACTCAATGAAAAAAGACATCGAACAAAGGCTAAAAAATAAAAACATCAACCCTACTGCCATGCGACTGCTGGTATTGGATTTTTTAACGCAACAAAATGCAGCCATTAGTCTGAATGATCTGGAGAAAGGCATGGAGCCATCCGACAGGATTACCCTGTACCGTACACTGAAAACTTTTGAAGAGAAAGGCCTGGTCCACCACATCGATGATGGAACGGGGACTACAAAATATGCTTTATGCCTGGAGGAATGTGATGGCGATCATCATCATGACCTTCACGTACATTTCTATTGTACCAGTTGCAAAGAAACTTTTTGTCTCCCTAACACTAAAATTCCAGAAATCTCACTCCCTAAAAAATTCAGACCTGAAGAGATGAATTTGGTGATCAAGGGGATTTGTGACCATTGCAGCCCGGACTAACATTGCAATAGCATTGCATCATTATTGCTGGTAAATTTGTATATTAATTTTAATCAAGATGCCAAACCTATGAAAGTCAATGATTGCTGCGATACAGAAGAAACCGTTAAAACGGCCATAAAATGCCAGGATACACATCCCCAAAATAGCCATTCGAATCATCAGCATTCCGCTGCTGAACATCAACACGATGGGCATCAGCACGCCGCTCATGAAGGCCATGATGACGATGATGGGCACAACCACGGATCCGGAGAACCGGACTCATGGGCCAGCCATTGGCCACTCCTTACCGCACTAGCTGTCGTAATCATCATGCTTACGCTGGATTACGGATTTAACATCACCTTTAACCAAGTCACCCAACTGATCATTTTTGTACCTGCCTACCTTTTGGCTGGGTATAATGTTTTATACCTGGCTTTCAGAAAAGCCATGAAGTTAGACTTCTTCAATGAGTTTTTCCTGATGAGCGTAGCTACTATTGGTGCCTTCGCCATTGGTTCCTATAGTGAGGGTGTAGCCGTTATGGTCTTCTATTCTATTGGAGAATGGTTCCAGGATAGTGCGGTAAGTAAAGCTAAAAGAAGTATTAAAGCCTTATTAGACATCAGACCAGATAGCGTGGATGTAATTCGCGACGGAAAAGTGATGACTGTTGCCCCGGCCGAAGTCGCCATTGACGAAATTATTCAAATAAAACCTGGTGAAAAAGTTGCCCTGGATGGCGTACTTTATTCGGAAAAAGCGACTTTCAATACCGCTGCCCTAACCGGTGAAAGTAAACCCGATTCCAAAACCAAAGAGGATCAGGTATTAGCCGGAATGATCAATTTAAACCAGCTGGCACAAGTACAGGTAAAGTCATTGTTTAAAGATAGTAAGTTGAGCAAAATTCTGGAAATGGTACAAAATGCTACCGCCAGAAAATCACAAACCCAGCTTTTCATTTCCCGGTTTGCTAAAGTATATACGCCTATTGTATTCCTATTGGCGGTCATGCTCATCACCCTTCCTTACTTTTTTGTAGCAGATTACATTTTCCAGGACTGGTTTTACCGTGGATTGGTATTCCTGGTGATCAGCTGTCCATGCGCCTTAGTAGTCTCCATCCCACTTGGTTATTTCGGAGGGATCGGACTGGCATCCAGAAATGGTATCCTGTTTAAAGGATCGAACTTCCTGGACATCATGACTAAAATTAATACCGTGGTGATGGACAAAACAGGTACCCTGACCAAGGGTGTTTTCCAAGTGCAGCAAGTCAATACTGAGGGCATTGAAGAGAAAGAATTTATACAGTTGTTGGCGGCTATAGAAAGTAAATCTACACATCCGATCGCCACTGCAATCGCTGAATACGCAGGAACTACGCCAGACCAAAACAAGATCGGTCACGTAGAAGAAATTGCAGGTCATGGCCTTAAAGGCCTGATCGATGGTAAAGAAGTGCTTGCTGGTAATGCAAAACTCCTTAAAAAATTCAATATCCCTTATCCTGCAGAAATAGACGAAATTGTGGACTCAGTAGTGGTCGTAGCAATCGCTCAGAAATATGCCGGTTATGTCACCATTGCGGATGAAGTCAAAGCCGATGCAAAACAGGCCATCGCAGACTTACACGCTTTGAATATCAAAACGGTTATGCTGAGTGGAGATAAGCAAAGTGTAGTCAATAAAGTTGCTGCCTTTTTAGGCATCGACCAGGCCTTTGGCGACCTGCTCCCTGAAAACAAAGTGACAAAAGTAGAAAACCTTAAAGCAGAAGGTAGAACCCTTGCATTTGTTGGCGATGGTGTAAACGATGCGCCTGTAGTTGCCCTGGCAGATGCAGGAATTGCCATGGGTGGATTGGGTAGCGATGCAACCATTGAAACTGCCGATATTGTCATCCAGAACGATCAACCTTCCAAAATAGTAGCCGCCATAAAAATTGGTAAACTCACCAGAAGTGTCGTTTGGCAAAACATCATCCTTGCCATGAGCGTGAAAGCGATTGTGCTCATTCTTGGTGCAGGCGGGGTTGCCAACCTATGGGAAGCCGTAATCGCAGATGTAGGGGTAGCCTTATTGGCCATCTTAAATGCAGTACGCATCCAAAGAATGAAAATTTAGTGTCCAGGCTTTTTGTTCTAATTGCCAAACCGCTTGATTACCCTGCCAATATAAACGATCAAAATTTAGAATATTATCGCGCTATTGCATGGTCATAAACCAAATACTGACCATCAAATGAAGCACAAATTTACCCGAACTGTGCTGGCCCTTCTGACCAGCACAGTTCTTCTTTCCTTTACCAAGGATAGCGCTATGATCGAACCTAAGTTCCTCATAACAAGTTCTGATTCCTCTGGCACCCACAATGGCCCATGGAAGTCGAAATTCCTGGATGTCAATAAAAATGGAACCATCACTTACCACCCCGATGAGCAAGGAAATACCATTCCAGATTTCAGTCTGGTAGGTTATCATCATGGCTCAAGACCCATTCCAAAACTTAAACTATTCAAAACCCTATATCCTGGCAAGGGCGATGCAGGAAACATGATCCAACAGGCAATTGACGAACTAGCCGCTTTGCCTGCCGATAAAAATGGCCATCGGGGGACGATCTTGTTGACTAAAGGAAGTTATCCGATTGCCGGAACCATACACATCAAATCTGATGGCATCGTATTAAAAGGTGAAGGTGATCAAGCCAATGGCACCAAACTCATTGCTACTGGTAAAGGTTCCCGCTCGCTAATTGAAATTAAAGGCAGCGGTCAGCTTACAGAAATCCCTGGAACAAGAGTCAACATCACCGATACCTATGTCCCTACAGGCGCAAAATCCTTCCAGGTTACCGATGCTAAAGCATTTAAAGCCGGAGATAAAATCGTCCTTTTCAGACCAGGTAGCAGCAATTGGATCAAGGATTTGCAAATGGATCAGATCATCGCCAGACAAGGCACCAAACAATGGCAAGCCAACGATTATAACCTTTCTTATGAAAGAGAAATCACCAAAATCAACGGGAATACGGTCTTTATAGATAACCCGGTGGTTATGACCATAGATCAGAAATACAGTACCGGAGCCATTTACAAATGCAACTTCAAAGGTCGCTTACAAGAAGTTGGTGTAGAAAACATCCTTTTTGAATCAGAATATGCGAGTGATATTGATGAAGATCATGGCAATATTGCGGTCGACTTTGACAACATTGAGAATGCTTGGGTAACCGGCATCACTGCGCGATTTTTTATCTATGCGGCAGTTAGCCTAAATACTGGCGCAAAAAACGTCACCGTGAAAGACTCCAAGTGTCTGGATGCAAAATCAATCATTACAGGCGGTAGAAGGTATTCCTTCAACAACAACGGACAACAAAACCTATTTATGAATCTGGAAACTACGGAAGGTAGACACGATTACGTAACCGGTGCCAAAACAGCAGGCCCCAATGTATTTTACAACTGTAAATCCACAAATACCCATGCCGATATAGGCCCTCACCACCGTTGGGCAACTGGAACGCTATACGACAACATCGAAACCGATGGACAAATCAACGTTCAAGACCGTGGCAACTGGGGCAGTGGACATGGCTGGTCCGGCGTTACACAGGTTTTATGGAACTGCACGGTAGAATCTGCAGCGGTCCAAAACCCTTGGGCATCTGGAAAAAACTATGCAATTGGCCTTAAAGGAAAAAAAGTAGCCGGACGATTGCCTGGAAAACCTGATGGGGAATGGGAAGGTCAGGATCAGAAAAACCTGTTACCCCAATCTTTATTCCTCGCACAACTTAAAGCCGCCGGAATAAAAACCCCATAACCACCAAACAACTTAAAGAAAGCA
Source organism: Pedobacter gandavensis (assembly GCF_014172405.1). GTDB lineage: Bacteria > Bacteroidota > Bacteroidia > Sphingobacteriales > Sphingobacteriaceae > Pedobacter > Pedobacter gandavensis. Next base: position 33,519 of record NZ_WNXC01000002.1, read on the forward strand.
ACCAAAAGGCTAATAACCGGTTGCTTTTAAAATAAAGTCGACGATAGGTTGCGGATTAGGAAGACTATGTGGATGATGCTTGCCTTCTGGTTTATGAATCAACTGGATATTTCCTCCCGCAGCCTTTATCTTCTCGGCAAAAGGAAGGCTGTTTTCTGCCATTGGAACCACCTCATCCAGATCTCCACACACGTGTAACATTGGATATTTCCCCTTCACAATCGCAGCAATCTGATCTATCGGACTGCCTTTAAATTCCGCAGCCTCCGCATCGTTGGCATAACCATAATCTTTTAAGAAAGCAGCCCAATTGTCTTTACTGCCAGGTCCTTTGCCTTTTCCTCCTGGCCAGCTTTTTAAATCCAGCACCGGATTATCAGCATACACACAAGCCACTTTATCCGGATTTGTTGCAGCCCAATTATAAACATATACACCGCCTCTACTCATCCCCTCCATCACTGCTTTCTTAGCAAAACCCATTTTTTGCAGCGATTTGTAAAAATCATTCCAAATCCCAATGGCTTCCGCATTGCCAAACAACTCTGCCACATCACAGTAAACAACATGAAAACCGCGTTCCAGCAAAGCGATATCCGTTTGGGGCTCATGCCCAAAAAACCTGGCTCTCCATACCCAAGGCATTCCTTTTGCCACTAACTTCGGACTCACAATCAGCGCCTCACGTCCTTTAAATGAAAAACTCAATTCTTCATAGCCATAAAAAGAACTTCGCTTAATTGGCGTTTTAATCTGCTTAGCAAGGTCTTTTCCTGCTTTATTTTTTTGAAGGACAAAGGAATGTAGACGTTCCGCGATAAAGCCATCACCTACCGCATTCGGATGGACTTTATCCACTAGTAAAGCTTCTTTATCCGCAAACAAGGAATAAAGATCCAGCAATTCCAACTGTTCATCATAAGCTACTTTTTGTACCATAGCGATCAGGCTATCTCTTAAATAAGTACCTGAAATTCCAAATTTAGTATCAGAAAAGGCTTTCAATGGCAATAACAAAACAACTTTGGGTTTGGTATCCAATTGCTGGAAAGTATGAACCATATCCTTATAATCCGCCACGAAATCAGCCATCTGTGCGCGGTTGATTTGTTTACTATCATTCGTTCCTAACTTAATAAAAACCAGATTCGGCCTGCTGTTCAGGACTTGTTTAAACTCCGGAGTGTTCCAATAAGGTTTATTCCCTTTTTTAAGCATCGTTGCCCCACTAACCCCAAAATTTAACACTTCATAATCGGGTCCAAGTAGCGTTTGCAACTGTGCAGGATAAGATTCCTTAGTCCGATCTTTCAAGCCAGAACCAAAGGTGATGCTATTCCCTACACAAACAATCCGTGTTTTCGATTGCCCATAGCTCTCCAAACCAGTGATAAAAACCACTGCGATCAAGAAGAACTTAAATACTTTTCCCATGTACAATTTAATTTATTTAGCTTTCGTCAGGTCGCTTCCTTTTAATCTCCATTGAAGTTGTGCCTCAAACAAAGACACAGGAAGTACAGGTTTTCCTTGCGATTCATTAATCCCGGTATGGTCAAAAGTTACGATTTTATTAGATGTAAATCCAACCAGAATAGGTAATGCGATCGTATAATTTCTTCTGCGTGAACTGTCCCAAAAATCATAATGCTGATCTTTAACTGATCTATGCTGAAAATTCCAAAGCACCAGCTCCTTACCGTGGTGCGGATATCCAGGTTCTGGCCCACCAAGATTATAGAACACTCCTCCTTGCACATCATCATATAGCGTTGCATAAGGTTGTCCGGAGTGGATGTCAAAGTTTTGATCTATGCCCAGGCTACACTTCGTAATCACCGTTCCTACGGCGCTATAACCAGTTCCGGCACCATGGTGTTGTGCCCCATTGAAGGAACAGTTCTTTACCAATACGCCATATCCAGTCCGCGCATGAACAGAAGCATGGCCCTTCTTTCCTCTAAAATGAGTGTTCTCGATGGTCATCCGATAACCCGAACGAATAAAAACCCCCTCATTCAGGTCATGAAACTCACAATTCCTGATCCAGCTATCCTTCAAATATTCCATGCCAACTGCTTCATAGGCGTAATCATGAATCTCATTCTTATGGTGAATAAATTCTTCCGGATAGTTTTTCCAGTTACTGGAGAACATCAGGTCTTCAATGCCACATTCTGAGATCGAATTGTAACTTTCTAGATCCCAGCTTCCACTCTTTACCATTTTGATATCCAGGTGTATCGGGTTTTTAAAACTAACCTGATTTCCGGCAATCTTTGTGATCGTGTGAATCTCATAAATCTGCATTCCTCCCTTATCGCCGAACAACCTCGTCCACTGTGGTTTTAAATCCAATGGGGCAAAATACATCTTGGTAAATTCCTCAGATTTATGACGGATCACCACATCCTGCCCTATTTTTAATTTCGATGCATCCTGAACATTTACAGAAAAAGTTTCCCGACCAACATCTCCGGTAATGGTGGTTAGTTTTTTTGTACTTCCTTCCTGGGGCTTAAACAAAAACTGGCGCCCATTAATCCGCATATTTGCCTGGTAGATTTCCGTACCACCGGCGCCACTTCCAGACCCCTTCAAAATAATCCCGCTTTTAGAAATCCGGATTTGCTTTTTAGCATCTTCATCTGGAGCGATCAAATACTTCCCCCGTTCAAAGAAAACAATACCACCACCTGGATTTGCTTCTGCAGCATCAACTGCTTTCTGGATCGCTGCATCATCATATAACTCGTCATTTGAGATCGCGCCATAATCTGCTACTTTAAATACTTTTTTGCCTGTCAAAGCAGGCAGTTCTTTTTCCGACCAATGGTATCCGGCATAGGAAAAATCCGGAAGTACCGGCGTTTTACCCTGTTGTTTTGCGCTCACAAAATCGGTCCACAGCGGGGAAACTTGTTGTGCTTGTCCGGCAATTGCCATACATAGCAAAGGGAAAATAAGAATTGATCTCTTCATCGAAAGAATTATATTAAAAAAGAATTATAGCCAGAAAAAAACAGATAAAGATCTCTTCAGGAAACGAAATATACAGCATGGAATTACAACACTGGAAAAGAAGTATTCAATTTAGCCCAATCAGGTCCAATTTTAGTGCTTTCCCAAAAGGGCTTAAACGCAGGCTGTCCTGGTTTTAAATACAAACCATTTTCCATCCTTTTTACGACCTCATTTTTTAGAACAAAGCCTTTTTCAGGAGTACCAGAATAAGACTTACTGAAGATCTGGTTATCTTTAAAATCAATCACGACCCTTTCATCGTACCACTTTAGTGGAGATTCATTCGCAACAATGATATTCTTTGCAAAAACAGTATTCAAAGCAGGCAAATACCTACCCGGATTATATCCTGCGGCAATGGCAAAAGGCTCTTTACAATTGACAATCAGGTTGTCTGTAATCACCGCATTTTTCACCTGCCAATGACTGGTTAATATCGGATTTGGCAATCCGGCCATCACAGAAATTGCCGCACTAACACTGGTTCCTGTCAAATCCTGAAAGTAATTGTCATGCACAAAGTGATCCTCCCCGATGATGCGTACGCCACCGGTTCCAGGTTTTCCATTGCCAAGAAAGAAATTCCCATACACTTCAGCATGGTTACCATGCCTCAACGTCAATGTCGCTTTGCACTCATAAAACAGGTTATTCCTAATGATATTCTTACATGATTTATTTGAAACGGCCTCTAACTCCCCATTACAATGCTCAAAAATATTCTCTTCTACTACTGTAAACGAATCATGAAAAGACCAGGTACTTGTCCCGATCCTAATCGTCTCTCCGCCGTTTCTACCTAATTCCGGGCGAGGTCCAAAATAATTATGATCGATCTGATGGTAATTTGGGGTATCCGAAAGCCATACGATAAGGGTAACCCCTTGGTGGCGCTTGCCCTTAAAAAAGCAATGGTCTACCCGATTGCGGCTTCCTCTTAAAGAAACCCAGCGGTAATCCACTTTTTCATCCGGGTTATTGTAATCAACAATCGCGGTATTTGTGAGCCTGCAATAGGTAGATTTCTCAGAAAAATCAACGACTTCCCCACCAGTTAAAAAGCCATACTCAAAAGACAATCCATCCACCAATAACCAGGCTCCATCAATCACCAACGAAGAATTCCCGCTAAGCACCGTCTTTCCCGGATTTGCTGCCAACAAAACAATGGGACGCGCTTTGGTCCCATTGCCTTTAAATACAATTTTTTGATCTTTCCACTCCCCCGGTTCCATCAACACCCGATCTCCCGGAGATAAAACCAAGGCTTCCAATTCTTTTGCAGAATGGATTCGGTAATCCTTCGCCTGTCCGGCAAGCGCTATCCATACCAGAAAAAAAGTAAAAATTATCGTTTTCATTTTCCTAATCTAATGCACCGGTTTTCATTTCTTTTTTAGGTTGATTCGTTACCTGATGATCCACCGGACCTTCAAATTCCACACGAATTACTGAAGCTACCGCATCAGGAGCCTCCGATGGCACAGAAATTAACAGGTCATCGCCTTTTCTTGCTGTACTCACCTTCCCCTTACCTTTCGCTAAAAGCGAAGCGGAGATGACTTTATTCTTAAGGCCAGGAACCACTAAGACCCCATCTTTAGGCCAGTTGAATACAGAAAAATAAAGTACGGTACCCTTTTTGATTTCCTTTCTTGTGCAACGTCCCCAATCCAAAGGTGCCAATGGGTTGGCTTTTGTACCGTAAATCGCTTCACTATTTACTTTCATCCATTTGCCAATATCGCTCAAACGTTGTATACTTTCCTCAGGAAAAGTACCATCTGGTTTTGGGCCAACATTCAACAAATAATTCCCCCCTTTAGAAGCGATATCTACTAAGTTGCGGATCAGTGTCTCACTTGATTTCCATTTATGATCGGCAGTACGGAATCCCCAAGTGCCATTCATGGTCATACAAGTTTCCCAATCCATACCATCCAATTCTGCCTGATTCGGAATTTTTTGCTCTGGAGTTTTAGTATCTCCAGGAAAATTAGGTCTCTTCAAACGGTCATTGGTAATGATTTGAGGTTGCGTTTTTAACGCGTCTTGTAGTTTCATTGCAGCCTCATCCGTCATGTTTGTTGGGGTATCCCACCAAAGCACAGCGATATCGCCGTAATTGGTCATCAATTCTTTCACTTGTGGAACAGCAACCTCATCAATATATTGGTCAAAAGTTTTGGTCTGCTGCGCAGGATCCCAATGTCCCTTATTAGCCAATGTATAGGCATCAATCTTAGTAGAATCAGGATTTGCCCATCCTTCTCTCATTTCTTTTCGTGCAGCTGATCCACCTGGATTGTTCCAATCTTGTGCCTGAGAATAGTAAAAACCCAGTTTTATTCCGTATTTCTTACAAGCTTCTGCTAATGGTTTCAGCAGATCTTTCCCATAAGGAGTCGCATCAGTGATGTCCCATTTACTCGCTTTTGAGTTGAACAATGCAAATCCGTCATGATGTTTAGCCGTAATGATCAGGTATTTCATCCCAGCATCTTTCGCCATTTTTACCCAGGCATCGGCATCATATTTTGTCGGATTGAAGCTTTTCGCCATTTCCTGATATTCAGCAACAGGGATTTTAGATCTGTTCATGATCCATTCTGCACCCCCACGAAGTTGTTCATGGCCTTTGTACACCCCCGCAAACTGTGCGTAGACGCCCCAGTGAATGAACATGCCAAATTTGGCTTCCCGCCACCAAGCCATCCGTTCGTCTTTTGTCAGGGCGCGCTGACCTTGGGCCAACTGAATAAAAAAAGAAAGCGCTATGATTAGGGCTAATGATATTTTACGCATAATTTATATAATGGTTAGGTCTCCTAATGTACTGCATATTTGACAAGGAGCACACTCTTCAATTGGCTGATGTTTCAGCAATATTACCACCCTGCTGAGAACTTATCTATGTATTCCAGTCGATTTGTTAAAAGCAGATTACTGCGCAGCATCTGCATAAGTAGTCCCAATTCTGATCTTCTTCACATAGTGCGTTACCTCGGCCTCATCGCCCCCATAAACACCCCATTTAGGATCACAGTCTGCTACATCAAGTGTTCTGCAAGTCAGGCGTTCTGTGCCATTTGCCAAAGTTTGCTTCACACCATTGTACCAAAATTCAATAAATCCTACGCTTGGATTTCTGGATACCTTCATCCGGATCACAAAGCTCATCCAGGTGTTTACAGGCAGATTAATAGACCAAGGTACCGTAGCCACATGACTATCGTCAAAATGTTGCAGTTCCAACTTACCTCCTTTTGTTCTCAGCATCAAAGGGTGATTTTGCAAGGAACCCTCTGTTGGATAAGATTTCCATTGAAAGATCGCTTCGGTTTTTAAATTGGAAGGGATGAGCAGTTTACTGGTAAATCCAATATAAATTTCATCACCTTCTGCAGCCTGAAAATTCTTTGCGCCACGAACTTCGGTACGGTGACTGTTCAAGGGTTTCAAAAACTTCCAGGTCAACACCCCTGTTTCGTCAGTAACTGTGCTGAGCGCACCTGTGCCTTCAATATTAATGGCTTTCCAAACATTTTCGGAGCCCCTACTCGCATCGCCATTAAATAAAACAGCAGCAACCTGATTTTCCCCCGGACTAACTTTCAAAACTGGTGTAGACAGTTTAAGTTCCGCTACAGCAGATTTTTCTTTTTCACAACTGGACAATAACAAACTCCCACTCATCAATACGACAATCATTAACTGGTTCTTTTTCATCATGTTTATATTAAATTTTATGTTGTTGATTCTTGTTATTGTCCAATCCAACCGGTCCCAATATGGATAGGATAACCAGCCTTATATGCTCGTTATTTCAATTGATCCGCTCTCAACAAGGCTTCCAAATAATAATAGTCTGCATAAGAAAGTGGCGCATCTACTTCAGAATTCGAAGGTTTAGAACCCGTACTGCTGATCAGAATAAACCCTTTATTCGTTCCTACCGGCGCTGTATATTTATCCGCCATGCTGTTCATCATCACATTTGCTTTATTCAGATAGGTTTTCTTTTGATCACTATAACCACTCAATTCATACAATGCTGAAGCGATTACCGCAGCCGCGGATACATCACGAGGCTCATTTGGAATGCTTGGTGCATTAAAATCCCAATAAGGAACCAAATCTTTTGGCATATTCGGATGATTCAAGATATAAGCTGCAATATTTTCTGCCTGTTTTAAATAAACTGGATCTTTGGTGAAACGGTAACACATCGTGTAACCATAAAGTGCCCAGCCTTGTCCTCTAGACCATGCGGATTCATGGCTGTAGCCCTGGTGAGTTTGTTTTTTCAATACAGCACCAGTTTGTGGGTCGTAATCAATCACATGATAAGAACTATAATCCGGACGGAAATGGTTTTTCATGGTCGTATTCGCATGGCTCACCGCAATCTTGTAAAAAGAAGAATCGCCACTCAACCTGGTCGCCTCGAATAACAATTCCAGGTTCATCATATTGTCGATAATTACCGGATTTACCCATTTATCCCGACTGTGATCCCAAGATAAAATCACCCCCGTCTTAGGATTAAATCGGGTAGCCAATTTCTTCGCTGATTCTAAAATTACCTCTTTATAATGGGCATCATTTGTAATGCGATATCCCGTTCCAATACTACAATACACTTTAAAACCCATATCGTGCGTGGTACCGTTCAGCTTTTCCTTCTCTATTGCAGCAGAAAACTTCCTCGCTTCTTTCATCCAAGGTTGTTGATGATTGTATTCGTATAAAAACCACAACACACCTGGAAAGAAACCACTGGTCCAATCCTTAGAAGCCACCAATTTCAGCTTTCCATTTTCAATCGTCCTTGGCGAAACTAATGCCGGATTTCCAGCATGAAGTTTCGCATCCTCCACCTCCTTCAACATATATTCTGTTTGCTTAGCAGCCAGCTTAAACGCCTTTTTAACGTTCGGTTTCTGAGCAAATGTGCTGGTATGCAGCAAAGAAAGAGCTAGTACAGTAAAAAAGTATCTTTTCATTATTCTAAATATTATATGGGTAATTACATTTAATTATTTCATAGCGGCTTCCTATTTCAGAAAAGCTTTATATCATGGGAGTCCTCTTGTTTCATGACGATTTGCTAAAGGGCAATTGGAATCAACTGAACTTCTAACAGTTTCATCAGCTCAACACCATGTGCTTTTGCGGCAGAAAGTTTTAACTGATATGCTCCATGAGACAAATCCACAATGCCTATTTCCTGACTAACAACTCCTGTTTTCTGAGCGATTATTGGGTTTTCAACATTCAAAGCGCCCAACTCCAGTCGGTAGCTACCTTTCGGATCCGTTCCTGGCAGGTACTTTACCAGGACCTTATATTTTGCAGGCGCTAAGGTTTTAAAATCCCAGGAAAAATATTGCCCTTCAGATTTTAACCCATCCACAAAATAGCGGTCGGTTTTCCCGTCTCCAAAACCAAATCCTTTCCCATGCAATACCGCATCAAAAGACAACAACCGATTGGTCAAATCTTTATCAGCCAACAATCGGAGCGTATCTACCTTCAAAGCTGCATTTAGCTCCAAAACCACCACTGCATCCGCAGCATCAGGAGCCTTTCCAGGCACTGAAATACTCAGGTCTGCCGGCCCTAAACGCTTAACTAATAAATTCTTTTTTGCAGGATCATTTAACAGATAAGCCGCTTTGACCTCCGATTTCAAACCTCCCAAGACCAATTTCCCGTCTTTAGGCCAGTCAAAAACATGTAGATATACTTGTTTATCCTTCTGGGTAATCACCCCCCATGCCGGAATCGGCAAAACAGAGCGACTCGTTCCAAATATGGAAAGCTTGTTTTTATGTAGCCATGGACCAATACTATCCAAAATACGCTGATCTTTCTGGTCAAAACTTCCATCTCCCTTAGGGCCAATGTTCATCAAAAGGTTTCCCCCGCGGGAACTTGCATTCGCCAGTAAGCGAATAAAAAACTGGGCAGACTTATGACTGTTGTCGTGTTTGGAATAACCATACGACTCATTTGTGGTGGGAATCGCTTCCCAGTCTCCACTCACCGTACGGAATTCAGCTGGCCGATCTCCCGTATTCTGGTAATCACCAAAATTTCCGGTTGCACTTCTCGCCAAACGGCCATTTACAACAATATTCGGATCTGTTTCCCTAATCGCTTGAAGGATTTTCAGATTTTCAGAAAAGGGTAATTTATGAGGGGTATCAAACCATAGAATATCTGGATGATACTTGTTGATCAATTCTTTAATCTGAGGAATCGCTTTCTCATTTACATATTTCTGCGCTTTTGGCAACCAATCTGGATGGTTGTCAAACCAGTTTGCTCCGCCAATCAATTGATCTCCTCCTGGGTTCTTATATTCCCAATCGTTGCCCGGTGCATTCGGATCTTCCCAATCAAAAGCATGGGAATAATAAAAACCAAACTTCATCCCATGTTTCTTGGCCGCTGCAGCCAATTCCGCCATCGGATCACGCTTAAAAGGCGTCTGGTCCATCACGTCAAAATCGGACACTTTAGAGTCAAACATGGCAAAACCATCATGGTGCTTGGCCGTGATGATGAAGTAATTCATCCCTGCTTTTTTAGCATCTAAAATCCACTCTTCTGCATTAAACTTCAAGGGATTAAATTTATGAGCAAGCTCCAGGTAATCCGCTTTACTGATCTTTTCCTTTCGCATCAAATGTTCGGCATAACCGTTCACTACTTTCCCTTTCCATTCCCCCTCAGGAATGGAATACAATCCCCAGTGGACAAACATCCCGAACTTAGCATCCCGCCACCATTTAATCCGCTGCTCATGATCTTTCATAGAGGCAGTCCACCAGCCTTTTTTTGCATCCTCAATGGCTCGCTCATCACGCGCTTTTGCCTGGTTAAACATTTCTTTATCCTCATCACCAGCCACCTGGCTATAACTATAACCTGAGCTAAGCGATAAAGAAAGTAATAAAAAAGCCGCTTTACAATTCATTATTTACAATCTAAAAACCTTTAAACCAACAGGTCATTCAACCCAATACTTTCACATGCTGAAACAGCCGTTATAAAACGGCCCTAATCATTAATTCAACCAAATCAATGGATTCCTGATTGGCAAATTTCTAATCACTTCATCTACTTGAGGATCATGATCCAATTTCTGCCAGGTCTTTAACCATTCTTGCTCCTGAAAGGCATCAGCAGCAAAGATTAAGAAAGGCTGAGCCACCGGCCAATTATCCCAATGCATCACATCCGGCTTTAAAGGCCATTTACTTTTATCTTTTACAAAAGGATAGAAATAGGCTACTCCCTTCCTGATGGACTTCCCATCTGGCGTTTCAAAAGTCCAAAGGTTGTCTTTAGGGCTAGATAGAATCTGACAAAGCGTGGTCATGGCATCCAGGTTGAAAACTGAGTAACCATAAGGTTTAGTACGCGATAACTCCCTTGGAAAGCTACCATCGGCAGCCATCTGATTAGGCAACAATACCGTTTTGTAACGCTCGCTACAAAACCTCAACAATTCCTGATTTCCTGTTAGTTTAGCAAAAGAAGCCACTTGCATCGTGAAACAAGTACCATGGTTATTTTCTGCTTTCAACTCATCTTTCCCGTATGGATGTGTCATCAACCAGTTCAGGTACTCAGAAAACCAATTTCTCACACCATTCAACACCTCTTTATTCAATACTTCCTTCATTACAATTACCCCTTGTGCTACCTCCATCAACTGGATGGTATCGATAATTCCAATTCCACGTCCGGTAAATCTACCTTTGATGGCTTGTGCAAATTTCAAATGAGGATTCATCAGGGTTCCCTCATTGATAAACCAGGCCTTCAAATGTACCATCGATTGTTTGGCATATTTTTCTTCCCCCGTTAGGCGATATGCTGAAGCTAAAGCCCCAATAATTTGACTAAAACGGATCATTGCTAAACGATGTGCTACAAAGTTTTCCGGATTTGTCATCCCATCTTTCTGGACGTAAGGCCCTTCAGGGTTTTTAGGATCTGGCCACCAATAGTCACCTTCAGAGAAAAAATCATGTAAACCTCCTGCACTTCTGGAAGAGTTTTCTGCCGTTACCGTAATCGGTTTTTGCTGCATGGCCCATTTTGCTTGTGCCATGACATGCTTTCTTAAAGTCAATTCCGCTTGCTTTTTTATTTCATCTGCACCTTGCTTTACTTCAGCAACATCCTGCTTTACCACTTCAATTAACAGATTTCCACTGGCAAACCGGGGAGTGCCTGCCAATAGAAAAGCTGCCGTACAAGCTGTTAAAATCAATTTTTTCATAATTGGTTCTTTGTAGTCATTGCTTTAAAACTGATTTTATTCAATGTATTCGGTTTTCCTTTAACAGCAGCGCTGATCGAGGCCTTCAATTTACCATCTTTTCCGAGCTCCATTTTAACCTCGCGGAAGCTAAAGGCTCCCTTTTCATAGTTAAAAGTCTCCCCATCATCATCATACAATTGATAAGTTGCCGGCTTAGTTCCATAATAGCGGATCTCCAAATCGATCTTATCCGTTGATTTTGGCGCATGCATTAAGGCTGGTCCCATCGGAATAATCCCACCATCTCTTACATACACTGGAATACGATCTAAGCCTGGTGTTACCGTAATTACGGTCCCATCTCCAACAAAATCACCGGTATAAAAATCAAACCATTTTCCCCTTGGAAGGATGACCGTACGTGTGGTTTTTCCGGCAAACATTGGGGCAACTAATAAATACTCCCCTGCCATATATTGATCTTTTACTTCTTTTGTTACTGCCTCTACGTAAGGATTATCTTCCAGATTATTGCTCTTTACCTCTTTCTCCGGACCCACAGCAAAGCCAGGCTCCAAATTCATGGCACGAAAAGGAGGAATCCCCTGGAAATGGTATTTCGCAAACTCGCTGTACCAGTAAGGCATCATTTGCATTCGCAAAATTGCCATATCCTTCACTTGTTGTTCCACTTCAGGATAAGACCATGGTTTTGTACCGCTAGACCAGGCATTGATCATTGCCATTGGTGAGAATACCACCGATTGCATCCTGCGCAACCACTCTTCTCCTGTTTTAGAAGCCCGCACTTCTGGTGTCCACAAAACTCCAGCAAAACTGCTGTTGATTAAAGCCGTTATAAAATCTTCATGGTTATAATAATCATTGTAAATCACATATGGAAAAGAGGTTCCTCCGCCATTAGAGCCCCTAACCAATCCAAAAGTCCGCTGATTGCGCTCATGAAATAAATCTGTACTGTAACGCTGCATCAGTAAACCGTAAGTCTGCCTCATCTGCTCTGCCGTTTTTCCGGAAGGGAAACTGGTCACATCTGGCCATAGGTAATGGTCGTAACCGTCTACTTCATCAAATTTATAACCACTTACCCCAATATCTACCTGACTCTTTTTCAATTGACCAAACAATAATTGCTGCGCCTGAGGCAGGGTCAAATCTGGAACTGCGCCTAACCAAACCGTATGGTCTGCAGTAAAAGGCTTAATTTCCTTATAGATTGGAGATTCCGGTGAAACATATGGATTGGTCCATAAATTCAATCTGATTCCTTTCTTCAACATATCGCCTACAAATCCAGCAGGATTTGGGAACCTGGTTTTATCCCATTCAAAAGAACAAGGGTAGGCTTTACTTTGCCAGCCCGGTTCCAGACCGATAAAGTCCAAAGGAAAACCTTTCTCTGCAAATGTGCTCGCTTCTTTCTCTACATCTTCAGCGGTAAACAGCGTTTTCACGCGTTGCGTAAAACCCAATCCCCAACGCGGAGGCAAAGGGCCACCACCATTAAAAAGATTGTACCTGCTCACTGCATTTAGTGGCGTCGGACCGGCGAAAACGTAAAACTCTACCCCTTCTGCCGGAACAAGAATTTCCACGGCATCAGAATAAGGGCGTGAGGCCCAGGTTTTATCGGTATTCCGATCTTTGGCCGCCGGTGCATTTTCACTGTCTCTCCGAACTGCTGAACCCGCATAAACTTTAAGGTAACGTGCCGAGTTGATGAAAACCCCATAACCATCAGAAGACACGTAGAAAGGCGTTGGTGCATGCGTACGGCCATTGTCTTTACCGCCAAAATGATCTACATGGAGTTCAAGAATCTTTCCCCGCTGATGAACGGTTTGGAAGTTTAATCCAAACCCAAACAACTGCTCTGCCTTTTTTAAGGGAAAGCGCAAATACGTTTTCCCATCCTTTAACTGGGCAACCACTTCCTGCTGTACCATCGGGAAAGCGGCAGTACCCATTTTATTTAAACCTTCCAGGTAGGGCTTCGCTCCTGAAGCCGTTAACAAATTATAACTTTCAGGCGCACCAACCGTACCTTTCCAAACCCCTGGAGCAACCAGCTCCCAGGCAATATTTTGTGCCTTTAAACACAAGGTACTTAGTAAAAATGCGGTACAAACAACAATGCTTTTAAACATAATTTCAATAATTTATAAGGCGATAACTTTGTAGATCTTTCCCTTTTCTGTCTTAAAATCGATCACATAACCAGTCTCAACAGCTAGCTTTTCCAAAGCCACTTTTGAAGCATTTTTATACGCAGGCACATAGGGTTTTTGAGTCAGGGAGTTGCTATTTTCTGATTTAGGATTGGTCACAGCAACTATTGTTTCCCCTTTAACCTGGGTTTTTCCGGTCTGATCTTTCCCCAGCTGGACAACTTTCACCGGCTGCAATGTCCGCAACCTGCAATTCCCGCCAATTTCTGATTTGATCGTTCCTTCAGTTAACTTACCGGATTTCCAGTTCATCCCAACCACAAAATTTCCTCTTGCTTTGATCCCCTGAATGTTCCCCGCAGACCAAGCCTCTGGCAATGCCGGCAATAAACTGATCATCCCATCCTGACTTTGCAATAACATCTCTGTGATTCCAGCTGTAGCGCCAAAATTTCCATCAATCTGAAAAGGGGGATGTGCATCAAATAGGTTCGGGTAGGTCCCACCCCCACTCATCTGCGCTTTTGTAAGCGTCGGATCGATATAAGTAAAAGCATCTTCCAGAATTTTATAAGCATGATTCCCATCTTGTAACCTTGCCCACCAATTGATCTTCCAGGCCATAGACCAACCGGTGCTTACATCCCCTCTGAAAATCAAGGTTTGTTTTGCTGCACTAGCCAAGTCCGGTGTTTCAAAAACAGAAATCTGATTCCCTGGAAACAAGCTGAACAAATGAGAAATGTGGCGGTGATTATCCTTTGGATCGTCCCAATCCTGAAACCATTCCTGTACCTGTCCATATTGGCCAATGTGGAAAGGGTATAATTTTTCACGCGCATCAATTAACTCCTTCCTGAAAGGCGCATCTATATTTAGAGCCTCAGTAGTACGAATGATATCCGTAAACAACTCCCTGAGGATCGACATATCCATGGTAGAAGCTTTGGAAAGCTGGTATTCTTTGCCTTGAATTTTAACCGTATTCTCAGGAGAAGTCGAGGGACTCGTTACCAGATAGCCAGTTTTATCATCTTTGATCAGCCATTGCAACATAAACTCAGCTGCACCTTTCATCAAGGGATAAGCAGTTTTACTCAAAAATACTTTGTCGCCGGTAAACTGATAATGTTCAAATAAATGCGTACTAAACCAGGCGCCACTCATCGGCCATGCCGTCCATCTTGGTGCACCTTTAGGATCCCAATCGTAGCCCCCTGGAGGAGAAGTTTTTGCCCAAAGATCAGAGTTGTGATGTGCTACCCAACCTTTGTCTATATTGTAATTTACTTTAGCGGTTTTTGCCCCATTTACGGCCAGCTCTTTCATAAAATCAAAAAGTGGTTGGTGACATTCCGATAGGTTGGCATTTTCTGCCAGCCAGTAATTCATTTCTGTATTGATATTGGTGGTGTAATTGCTACCCCATGGCGGTTGTACCTGGTCGTTCCAAATCCCCTGAAGGTTAGAAGGACGAGATCCCGGACGGGAGCATGCAATCATCAGGTAGCGACCAAACTGATAATATAACGTTTGTAAACCTTGGTCATTTTTAGTTTTTGCATACTGCTTCAGACGTTCATCCGTAGTTTGCTTTTCGGCAACTGGATTCTCTTTCAACTCGAATTTCACCCGGTTAAAAAGCTGCTGATAATCCTGCACATGTTGCGCTTTCAGCACCTCATAACTTTTCCCGAATACGGCATTCATATCCGCCAAACTGGCTATGGAAGGATCTTTTCCGGCTAGGCCAGCTGACTTATCAAAACCATTAAAACTCGTCGCCTCCGTTAAATAGATCGTTACCGCATTCGCGTTTTGTACCAGCAATTGATCACCGACAGCTTTCAAGGTTCCACCTTCATGCTTAACCCGCATGCGGATTTCAAAAGTCATCCCTTCCTGCGCATCGTACTCCACCTGTTTCGGTTCATAATCTCTATTGGCGACAAACTTCGGTGCCTTACCCTTCAAAATCAATTCCTGAGTACCTACCGAAGCAGTCTTAAAACGCAGTTTACTAATCAGTCCAGTGTTAAAACTAATCGATCCCGGCTTACTAGCCGTAATTCTCATCATCAACACCTTTCCCGGGTAGCTGGTAAATACTTCTCTTTTATAGTCTACCCCATTCAAAGAATAATTCACCGTAGCGATTGCATTGTCCAAGTCCAGCGACCTGTAGTATCTGCTAGGAATACTATCTTGTTGATTAAACTGTAAATACAAATCCCCTAAAGGAAGGTATCTAGCCGAATAAGGCCCTTGCATTTTCCGCCAGAGTTGTGTCGCCTCCTCATATTTCCCTTCCTCAATTGCCTTACGTACTTCTGGCAAAACCTTTGGTCCTGCCGGATTATTTCCAGGATCTGGAAATCCAGACCACAGTGTATTGTCGTTCAGCGGAATTCTCTCCCGATTCACCCGACCATATACCATGGCCCCAGTTTTGCCATTTCCCAATGGCAAAGCTTCCTCCCATACTTTCGCCGGTCGGTCATACCATAATTTTAAAGGCTGTTGAGCAACGGCATTCATACTAATCGACACGGCTCCTAACAAGACATACAGTTTTTTCATTTCCTACGGATTTATTTCGACAAATGCGGATGGTAATCCATCAGCGATAACACTAGCTACACTCTTCCCTTTATTCGTTTTGATACTGATCTCTGCACGGCCATTTCCAAGTTGCACTTTTCTAGAACCACGCGCAGTTCCCATATCGTCGATTAAAGTACCATCACCAGTGATCCCAAAGCTGATATAGTTTTGCGCATCCAAACACAAGATATTGTTCTTGTCTAACACTTTAACCTGAATTACTGCGATCCCATCCTTTTCTGATACCTTTTCAAGTAACATCTTTGCGGGTTTATCCCATTTCTCCGTTTGGTATTCTTGTGTAATCTCATCGGTAAATACCTTTCCATCTTTCTTTCCTACTGCTTTAATCGTGTTCTGTCCTTCTTTAAAAGTAACCATCCACCTCAATCCAGCCGCAGGGAAATCCTGACTATTCCGCTTTCTCTTGCCCAGGCTCTTTCCGTTTACGAAGAGTTCCACTTCATCCAGGTTGGCATATACTTTTACCATTTTTTCTTCATTCGCAGCACCCCAACGTACTGGCCAGGAATGTCCATAAATATGGATCATTGGCGCAGTTGTCCAATACGATTGGAACACATAAAAAGCTTCCTTCTTCGTCAGATCGCGCTCTACCACTCCTTTTTGATTCATATACGGAATCGGGTTATCCGGACGAACTGGCGTTGAAAAATCTTTAAACGGCCAGTATGCAGCACCGCTCAACCAAGGCATGTTTTCCTGCTCTTTCAAATGCCAGTCGATCAGGTTAACAATATAACTCTCACTCCAATCGCCATCTTTAGAGACGCGGGCACTACCACCAAATAAAGAGGCATCGCCTGCACGCTCATCAGCTCCCTTACCTTTAGTCACCAAACTCAAGGCATTATCCGGACTTTCTGAATGGCGACCAGCATGGCTATCTCCACCCCATTCTACATGGAGAAAATGGTCTACTTTATCAAATTCTTGCTTAGATACTTCTTTATATTCCGTGTAAATTCCACGGTACCAACCTGCCCAGATAGATGGAGAATACACATCTACGATATCTTTACAGAAATCACACCTTCTAATTGCTGTTTTTCTTGAAGGGTCTAACACATGAGACAGGTCATTCAATTCTTTCATGAACTCCCTGATTTTATGCTGATCGAATTCCGAGAAATCTCCCGGCCAATCATTTTCATTGCCCAGCCCCCAGATGATAATTGAGGGGTGGTTATAATGTTGCTCCACCATATTGCGAAGCATGGTACGTGCCTGGTTTTTATAGCTTTCGCCACCCAAACCACCACGACACCATGGAATCTCCTCCCATACTAAAATTCCTAAACGGTCACATAAATCCAATACAATTCTGGATTGCTGGTAATGACCGAGGCGGATAAAATTAACGCCCATACTTTTCATTAACTCCATCTCCTCGCGGATCTGGTCTTCTGTCATTGCTGCAGCTACTCCCGCATGGTCCTCATGACGGTGGGTTCCTCTCAGCAACAACCTTTTTCCGTTCAACATAAACGGTCCTTTTTTAACGAATTCAAAATTTCTAAATCCTATTTTCTCCGAATGAACTGATGTAACGCCATTCGCAGTAATGCTCATTTCTACAGTATACAGATTTGGATTATCTGTAGACCACAATACAGGATGCTTCAGTGAAGTTTCCCAAAGGTCTTTTTTGCCATAAAAGGCTTTCCATTCTTTATTAAAGCTGGCCACCAATTTCCCCTGGGGATCTTTAACCTGGAATTTAACCAATACCGTATCTACCCCATCTGGATTCAGCAATGTGGAACTAATTTTCAAAGTTCCCAAACTCCCTTTTGCATCTACACTTGCCGTTGCAAAAACCTTTTCTGCAGATACCTGAGGTACATAAACCAGGTTGAGGTAACGGTACAAACCGCCATATACGTTGAAGTCTGAAAGATCCGAAGGGATCATTTCAAGATCACGAGAGTTGTCAGATCGGATTTCTACCGGAATCTTTCCTTTAAATTGTTTTTCGAACAAAGGATTTTTACGAAATGCGGTCACTGCATCGGTAATGTCAGCGGTCCATTCATCATAACCACCTACATGCTCGGCTACTAATACATCATAGATATAAACTTTAGTCTTCTGTCCAGCCCCTTCAAAATGAAGGAGTGTACGTCCGTTTTTATAAGGATTACTGATGGCCAGCTGCGTCCGGTACCAACCCGGTCCCTGATAGTAATTGACATCAGGAGTTACCGCATCCTTTGCATTGAAACAATGCGGCAGTTGTACCTGCTCCCATACCGGAACACTTTCCGGATTTCCGGCTTTCACTGGCCTGATGGCTTCATAAATACCACCAAGATCACCTTTTAAAAATTCCCAATTTTGGGTTAAACGTTGACTTTTTTGTGCAAAAATCGGACTGCAAAACAACACAGCAACAACAAGCATCAGCTTTCCTATCCAGTTTCTATAATTTCTCAATTCCTAAATTTTAATGTGTTTAGCCAAAATTAAATGGCAAATTCAATCCGATGCAATACTTTAACCTTCAGGAGTAAAAGCGGACTTCTTCTCCTGAAGGTTATTCATAACTGTTTACTATAAATAACTATATCTACAAGGGTATACCGTTGTTCCGAAAACGTGTACCTGCCCGTTGGTCGCAATTTGCCCCGCCGAACGGTCAGAACTAAAGTCATTAATTCTCAATGGGGTACCATCACTGTATACAATTTTCATGTTGATTTTACCATCCGGATCAAAACCTGAACCAGCACCGGTAAAATTGTAGGTAAAAACAACAGTATTGGCCGCCGCAGCTGGATCCGGAGTCGACTTAGTAACGAGATAGCTCAACATAGATTCATCTTTTTTAGCCACTGTTCCCGGAGGAAGCAAGGTCTGTAAAGTGGTATTCGACGTTATGGCATTGTTGAAACCATAATCGCCTTGAAGGATCAGATACAAAAAGTAATTTTTCACTGTTTCTTTAGAATAATCACTCCATTTTGTTGCAGGACGTGTTTTTGGTCTTAAGGTAACAGGATCCATGATTGGAGCACCATTTGCATCTTTTAACACAATTGGCAGATCAAACCAGAAACCGCTTTTAGGCAACTTCGTTTTGTCATCCAATACACGGATGGCATCATTGTGTAAAAACAGAAATGTTCTACCCGGTTTTTCATACTCAGCAAGGTCTATTCCTGCATAATCCAATCCAAGCTTCATGTATTTAAAAACCGTATCGTTCAATTTTGTGGGAACAATTGCACGAGTCTCCAGGTACTGTCTGGCAGTCATGTAAAGGTTAGGATCTAACTCCTTTTTGATGTATTCATGGTCTTTCTGTACGTCCAGACCAAACATAGAGCAGGAAGAAAGGGCCGCTGAAACCAACAGAAAAAAGGCCCCTTTTTGTATATTTTTATATTTTTTCATTGCGATCTATTTAAATTGTAATTAATCCTTTGGAACGACGATTCATTTACTCAGTATAAGGCTGATTTTGAACCAATAAACTATTAGAATTCAATACATTCCTATTCAATGGCCATAAATATTTGCGTTTATCTGTTCCCCAGCCTATTGGCGTAGCCCCTTGTTCAATCTGACGGGTGATCAGGATCGGATCCATAAACTCCGCCACACGGTCTGTGCGGACAAGGTCGAACCAGCGTTTCCCCTCTCCAAACAATTCCAACTTACGTTCTTGTAATATGGCTGTCTCCAGATCCTTAGCAGTTGGAAATAGATCAGCAGTATAGGCTGGAAGTCCAGCTCTGGTATGAATCAGGTTCAAATACCTTAAGGCATTCAACTGATCACCGGTTTTGTTTAAAGCTTCAGCATACAATAAGAACTGATCAGACAGGCGGTACATTGGAAGTAATACATTTAAAGTAGCTCCAAAAGTCCCGGTATAAGAATAAGCACCTGCAACACCTGGGGTATAAACACCTGGATACCACTTCCACATTCTATCCCTGGTTTTTGTGTTGATGTCAAAAGTTTGTTTCACCCGGATATCTGTCGTACTCAAAGACCAGCTGGTGAATACCTCTTCCGCAATTCTGTATGCCGTGTTGTTAGGTGAGGTAGAAAGACCAGCCATACAAGCACAACCATTAGCCGCATAATCCCAATGAATGTTCCAAATCGCTTCCACACTGCTTGCCGGATTTACGAACATATCTTTCCAGATAGCCGTAGGCTGTAAATCTGTTGCCGCACCACCTGCGCCTGTAGCTAACGCTCCTGCAGCATTGTAAACTTTTCCTGTTGGCCCTTTGGCAGCAAATAATCGTTTACTCCAGATAATGGCATTTGGATAGTCCTTTTTCCACATGTATACATCAGCCATCATCGCGCAAACCGCAGCCTCACTGATGTAAAATACTTTGGCTGTAGCACCTTTTGCCATGGTATTATAAGCGGTAGTCAGATCGGATATTACCTGATCCAACACCTTTTCCTGCGAATCTCTCGCTTGTTCCGGATCATCATAAATACTGACATAAGGCTCTGTTCTAATTGGAGCTGCTCCCCATACCCTGGCGATGTAGAAATAAGACATGGCCCTCATCGCGTAACACTCCGCCATGTAACTCTTTAAAGTTGCTGCCGGTAGCTCATTGGCCGAACCTGGCTGCGTAAAACTATTTACTTCAGGGAGCTTTTTGATCAATAGATTTGCACGGCCGATCACCTGATACAAAGGACTCCAATCTGCCCAATCATTGTTCGCAGTCAGCGTATTGAAATGCATTTCATTGTCAGAATTCTTTGCATAGGTTTTAAACCTTTCAAAATTATCTGCTCTTGCATCTCCCCAATAGGTATATCGGTTAAAGAACTGTTTCTCTCCGACCATTACACGCTGAAATCCTCCATACATACCAGCCATTCCCGCTTCCGCATCGAATCTGTTTTTATAGAAATTCTCGAGCGTTCCGTCAGAAAGTGGTTTCTCATCTACCAGTTTCTTACAACCGGACGATACCATGCCCAATCCTAAAAGTGTTATAAAAAATATCTTTTTCATTCTCGTAATCATTAAAATCCAACGTTAATACCTAAACCTAACTCTCTTCTTTTTGGATACTTTCCATTATCATCCCCAGGCGTTAATGCACTAGAGCTGAACTCTGGGTCATACCCAGTGTAATTGGTCCAGGTAACCAGGTTGGTACCATAGATGTAGGCACTGATGTTTTTGGTGAAAACCTTTTTCGACATTGCCGGCGTAAAGCGATAAGTAAATCTGGCGCTGGATAAACGAATAAATGAAGCGTTTTCCAGGAACATGCTGTTACCATTTGCTTTCTGACTACCTCTGGTATCTTTATCCGGGAAATATGGATAAGCAGCAATATCGCCTTGTTTGGTCCATGCATTATAAATTGCTTCCGGTAGCGCTGGTCCGTTCGAAGAACTGTTGTTCGTTAAACCTTGTTTAAAGGAATTGTAAACCTTTCCGCCAACCGTTCCATTAAAAATGAAGGACAGAGAAAACTGTTTATAGCTCAGGTTATTGATCAAACCAAAGTAAAAATCCGGTTGTGCATTACCAATCACATGACGGTCTGCATCATCAATCACCCCATCATTATTCACGTCCAACCATTCTGTATCACCACCTTTCAGTTTTGCACCATTTGCATATAAACTTTTCACGGTGCCTGTATAAGGTTGTCCATTTAAGGTATAACCATCACACACGGAGGTCATATAAGTTTTACCTGCAGCATCTACGGCCTCCACTACTCTTACATTTACCGGCTCTAATTTTATACCATCCGTATTAAAAGCATTGGATACATCGTAAGGGAAAACCCCTTTATTTTTCCAGCCATAAAAATCACCGATGTTACCACCTTCCTGAATCAGGTGTTTATTTCCAGCTATAAATTCCTGACCGTTATAAAGTTTTTTAATCTTTCCTTTTTCGAAGGTTAAGTTTCCGGTAACGCTCCATGTGAAATTATCAGTTTTAACCGGAGTTCCATTTAAGGCTATTTCCAGACCTTTATTTTCAATATTTCCAACATTCACTTTTACTGTACTGAAGCCGGTTTCTTTAGGAATCTGACGATCGTACAATAAATCATTGGTGGTTTTAATATAATAATCTGCACTTAAGTTCAAACGTCCTTTCATGAAAACGAGGTCCATTCCCAGATTCTGCGTTACAGTATTTTCCCATTTAATCGTTGGATTTCCAAAAGTATCCATTAAAGAAGCACCGGCAACTCCACCATAGCTATTGCTACCAACTTCAATGCGTTGAATAGACTCATAGTTTCCACTGGCATCATTACCCACAGTACCATAACTTACCCTCAATTTGGCATCATCAAGGTATTTCTTAGCCCAGCCCATAAATTTCTCATCAGAGAATCTCCATGCTGCAGATCCAGAAATAAAGCTTCCCGATCTTCTGTCTCTACCAAATCTGGAAGAAGCATCATTTCTGAAAGTACCTTGAACAATGTAACGACCTTTGTAATTATAGCCCGGACGGAAAAAGAAGGATGCTAAGGAGTAAGCAGTTGCCCCTACCCTTTGTTTCGTTAAATCTACCATATTGGCGCCAGTCACAAAATGCACATCTTCCGCAATTAAGTTCTTGCCTTCCAGGTTTGTAAAATCAGAACGCGTTCTGTCTGTACTAAAACCAGCTAAAGCAGTGATGGTATGGTCATTTGCAATTGTTTTGTTATAGTTAAAGAAACCCTGAGCTTCATAATATACTCTTCTGGTGGTTCCATTTCTGGCCAGATTTTCAATTCCATTCGCACTTAAAAATCTAGGCATGAAATACACAGACTTTCCATCATCAAGCTGTGCATTAAAAGTGGCGGTGAAATTCAGGTCCTTAATAATATCATACTTTAAAGAGTTGGCAATTTGCGCTTTGTAAGTATCCTGGGTATTGTCTTCCAGCAAAGCATTTGCTACAGGATTTCTTTTCGAATTCAGGTAACTGGTTAATGAACCATCTGGGTAATAAATCCTGGCATAAGAAGGACGGTCGAACACTGGTCTTAAGGAGTTATTGATACTCGTAAAGTTTCCGGTTTGAAAATAATAGGAAGCATTGGTAGACCATTTTACTTTCGGTGACACTTGAAACTCCACGTTAAATCTGGATTGTAATCTTTTAATCCAGGTGTTCAAAGCGATTCCTTTATCATCCAGGTAGTTTCCACTTCCATAATAGGTTAACCCTTTTTGTCCACCACTCACACTTAGTTTCACTTCATTACGCTGACCGGTATTTCCTAAAAGCATATCCTGAAGGTCATTGTCTGAATTAAAACTTGGATTCAATGAATCTACAAGGCCACCAGCAGTCCCATTCGGGTTTCCTGCCTGTAGTTTTCTGTAGTAGCGCAATTCAGCGGCATTTGCCTGTGCAATTTTATGTGCCAGTTTCCCAAAAACATGAGAATATTGTGCGTCGATTCTAGCATTCCCATCTTGTCCTCTTTTTGTGGTAATCAAAATTACCCCATTGGCTGCTCTTGCGCCATAAATGGCCGCAGATGCAGCGTCTTTAAGCACCTCGATATTCTGAATATCACTTGGATTAATAGTACTTCCATTGTCACTAATCACCCCATCAATTACATATAAAGGATTAGAACCATTACCATCTGTAGAAAAAGTTGAAGCTCCCCTGATTTTAATAGAGCCTTCTGCTCCTGGCTCACCACCATCATTCATCACCAATACCCCTGCTGCCTGCCCTTGTAAAGCATCAAAAAGGTTGATGGGCTGGCGCTCTTCAATATCCTTTGCATTCACAGAAGATATGGCCGCCGTCAGGTCTCTTTTCTTGGTTTTACCGCCGTACCCTGTGACTACAACTTCATCAAGGTCACTCAGGTTTTCTTTAAGGGAGACATTGATTTCAGTTTTCGCACCTACTGGAATTTCCTGAGGGATAAAACCGATATATGTAAAAATCAGCACTTGATTTGGACCGGGTATAGAAATGGCATACACCCCATCTCCATTCGTGGAAGTGCCCACTGCGGTTCCTTTTATTTTCACACCCACACCCGGAAGTGGTACTCCTTTATCATCCTTCACAACGCCTTTTAGTTTAATTACTTGTGCAAATGCGGAAGGGGAAAATAGCATCCCTATGGCTAGTAATACGATTACGCCAACCTTCCTGATCGAGCACACTTTCCATTTGTTAGACAAATAGAGGTTCATAGTATAAATTTCCTTCATACTTCAGTTTTAAAAATGAGTAAATACTTTAATTGATCTTCAGCCTAGTTATTCCGGGAATCCGGTGATTTGCTGGTCAAGAGCTGGAAGCCATATATCCCTTATGACTGTGAGTGGTGGTGGTCATTTTCATCGTTAGTTCGTTTAAGTTTATTTTTGGTTAAGCTAAAGGGACGGATTATTTTTCAGGAATCAGTCGGTCGGTTTGGCGTAGTTGTCAACAGAATTGGCTCGCTGTTTAGTTGATATATTCGGTTACAAATTCGCGCTGATAACACAGGGGACTTTTTCCAGTTACTTTTTTAAAACACTTGTGGAAGCTTGCAAAATTATTAAAGCCACTATTGTAGCAAATCTGTTTCAGGTTGAGGTGAGCTTCGATTAACAACTTGCAGGCCTGCCCTACTTTGATCTCGGTGAGAAACTGAGAATAGGTTTTTCGTGTACGCGATTTAAAATAGCGGCAGAAAGAGTTGGGGCTGATTCTGGCTACATCTGCAATTTCTTCCAGGCAGATTTTATTCCTGAAATTGGCATAGGTATATTCATAGATATCACTGATCCGGTCTTTCTCCACTTGCTCCAGGTCATATTGAAAGCCAAATGACGCCAAGGTTTCCAGCTCACTACATTTTGAGATTTCTAATAGCGCTTGCATCAATAGAATGATCCTTTCGGTTCCTTCTGCTTCCAGCATTCTGCTCAGTAAAGCAGCCACCAGCACTTTGTTTTTGCCGGTCACCTTTACACCTCTTTTAGATTTCTCCATGACATCTTTTAAGGCCTTATTTTCTGGCAGGTTCAAGAAGAAATCCCCCCAAAGGTCTTCGCTAAAATGCGCGACTTTCACATCTGCCGTCCCACTCTTCTCTCCACCTTCAAAATAGGCATCTTCAAATCTCCAGTAATGAGGGAGGTGCGCACCTACAAGAACGATGTCACCAGAATCGAAAGATTGAATATTATCCCCGATAAACTGGGTGCCTTTACCTTCATTAAAGTAAATCAGTTCCAGCTCCTGGTGATAATGCCATTTATTGTTTACAAATGGTTCGACATCCTGTCTGACACTAAACGATTGAGCAGGAGCCATGGATACTTTTAGTAATTGTGCTTTCATAATCAATAATTATTTAGTTGAAATCTGAGAGACGTTACCAAAGTAATTTCTGGTACATAATAGGAATGAGGAAGGAATAAAAAACATAGCATACTCGTTCATGAGCTCTTTGGTCTTACAGATAAATTATACTTGGTTTAGCTAAAGTAGGCCTCCTATGCTATTCTAAGGGGGGAAATTCTTAAGTATAAAGGGGGAAATTCTTAAATGGCCAATTATTATTCTTCCAATGCATAATCTGACGGTGTTCTGCCAAACTGTTTCACAAACTCTTTACTGAAATATTTGGGATCATTAAAACCAACGAGATAAGCAATCTCATAAACGGTATATACCTTTTGACGGAGGAGCTGAGCTGCTCTCTTGAGGCGAACAGATTTAATAAAATTGTTCACGGTGAGGCCGGTCAGCACTTTAATCTTTTTATAAAGAATTGGCGTACTCATGCCAAGATCGGAAGCCAGCGTGTTTACGCTAAACTCTGGCGTGGTAAAGTTATTTTCAATCAGCGTCATCACCTTGTTCAGAAACTCTTCATCGGATGACTCAATTAAAATATTGGCGGGTTGCAAGGTAATCTGCTGACTAAATTTACGCCTCATATTTGCCTGCAACAGGAGCAGGTTGGCAATCGTCAGCTGCAAGCTACTGATGCTAAAAGGTTTGGTGAGGTAAGCCTCCGCACCGGTTTTCAGACCATTCACCTCATGGATATTTCCGGTTCTGGCGGTTAACAGAATCACTGGAATATGGCTGGTCCTGGCATCCGTTTTTAAGGTCCTGCAAAGTTCCAATCCATCCATTACCGGCATCATGACATCACTGACAATCAGGTCTGGTATTTTTTCTATAGCTGTTTGTAAGCCAATCGCTCCATTTTCTGCTTCCAATACGAGGTAATACGGACGTAAAGATTGTACAATAAAATCTCTTACCTCATGGTTATCCTCTACGACAAGAATTGTAATCTGCTCGTCTATCTCCCCTGTATCAGATGGCAATGGTCGAATCAGCGGCTCTTCAATAGGCGTTACGGCCGACTGATAATGAGCCGGGTTTTCACTATTCAAGAAATCCTGTACCAGTTCTTCTTTTGAAAAATGTGCTTGTCCAAGTTTCAACTTCAGGCAGAAACAGGTACGAATATCTGCGTCCGGAATATCTTTTTGTTCCGCTAAAAACAGATTCCCATGATGTAATTCTGCAATTTTCTTAGAAAGTGCCAGACCTATTCCAGTACCACTATTTCTGGATAGCGGATCTTTGACCTGATAGAAATTGCTGAACAGCTTATCTCTGCTTTCTTCAGGAATCCCTTTACCATTATCGCAGGTACGTATTTCTACAAACCCATCTTTTGTTTTTAAGACCGATAAACGGATCATACCACCATCCGGAGTACACTTAAAGGCATTAGACAACAGGTTATACAATACTTTCTCCAGCTGCTCATTGTCGAAATAAACCTCAATATGTTCTTCTTCCGATATAAACTGGTAATCAATGTGCTGTTTAATCGCCAGATCGGTAAAAGAAAGGTAAATCTCTTTAGCGAAGGTGACCATATTTCCTGGCGCAATGTTGAGCCTTAGTTTTCCAGATTCTGCTTTTCTAAAATCCAGTAATTCGTTTACTAGCCTGGTTAACCGACCTGCATTTCTGCGCACCGTCAATAATTTTCTATTCAACACCGGTGATTCCTGCGTTTCATTAATCAGCGTTTCTAGAGGCCCCTCGATCAAGGTTAGCGGAGTTCTGATCTCATGGGACACATTGGTAAAGAAATCCAGTTTCATTTGATATACTTCCTGCTCACGTTTCAGTAGCGCTCTGATCCAAAGGAAGCGCGAGCATAAAAACAACAATCCAACGAAAGCAGACAAATAAATCAGGTAGGCCCACCAGGTTTTCCAGAATGGTGGATTCACGTGGATCAATAATTTTGTAGGCGTTGGATTCCAAACCCCGTCATTATTAGAACCCCGGATCAATAAAGTATAGGTACCGGAAGGAAGGTTCGTAAAAGTAGCGGAAGGGCTACTCACATAATTCCAATCCTTTTCAAAACCTTCTAATTTATAGGCGTACCTGTTTTTCTCCGATTTGATATAATTCAACACGGCAAAATCTACCGTAAAAATATTCTGGTGGTAAGAGAAAGTAATCTCTTTGGTTAGGCTGATGTTCTCTTTCAACAATTCCGTCTCATCATTGATCGCGATCGGCTTATTAAAAAGCTTAAGGCGAGTAAACATCACCTTCGGGATCCTGTTGTTGTCTTTAATCTGATCTGGAAAGAAACTCAGCAAGCCGTTAAACCCGCCGAAGAAAAACTCCCCTTTACTATCTTTGAAGAAAGAATTGTAATTGAATACATTTCCTGGAAGGCCATCTCTTACGGTATAATTCTTAAAAATCTTGCGGTCAAACTTCGAAAGGCCATTGTCAGTGCTGATCCAAAGATTCCCTTTTTCATCTTCCAACATACCCAAAATCACATTACTCGGTAAGCCATCTTCCTTTTTAAAGGAACGTACTGTTTTATTTTTAGGCATATAGCGGATGAGACCAGATTCATAACCACCCAACCAGAGGTAGCCACGGGAATCTTCCTGGATAAAATTGATGTCATTGAACAACATCCGTTGATCATTGCTTTTAAACCTCCTGACCCTGGTTGAATTTGGCTCAAGAATATAGGTTCCTGAGTTACAGCAAATCCAGATGTTATTTTTTGAATCCTGGAATAAACACCGGACTACTTTTAAATCATGTTTATCATGGTCACCAAAAAACGGCGAGAAGTTATCCTTTTCTTCGTTATAAAGGAAAAGACCACTCGCTCTGGTTCCGATCCAGAATCTCTTTTGACGATCATGTAACAAAGACACGATCCTATTGGAATTTAATGCGTTCGGATCAGTAGGATTTGGAGCGTAATGGCGGAAGTTTTTTGTTTCAGGAAGATATAAATCTAGTCCACCTTCATAAGTCCCCACCCATACTTTTCCTTTATGGTCTATAGAAACGGCTTTGACCAACGTGGAACTTAAAGAGGAAGGATTTTCAGGATCATGGCGAAAACTACTGAACTTCCCCGAAGCACGGTCATAATAATTGAGTCCTTCTGCCTCCGTTCCGATCCAAAGGTTATTCTTTGAATCTTCGACAATAGAACTGACCACATTACTGCTGAGTCCATTTTTTCCGATCTTGGATTTATATTCCCGAAAAGGCGTCGAATTCACATGGTATACATTGACACCACCATAATAAGTACCCACCCAAATGGAGCCGGCAGCATCCTGCATCAGGTCGTAGATGGAATTCTGATTCAAACTGGAAGGGTCGTCAGGTAGGTGGTTTAAAACTTTAATGGCATGTGTAGTTACGTCAATAATATTGATACCGTTAAGCGTAGATACCCATAACTTACCATCCTTGGCCAACATCATCTTACGGATCACATTACTGCTGATACTATTCGGCTGCCCATTCTTAAAACGGAAATGCTTAAAACTTCCCTTTTCCCGGTCCATCAGTTCCAGTCCGCTGTTATGCGTGCCGATCCATAAATTATGATGCTGGTCTTCGAGAATAGAGCTGATGTCGTTATCACTCAAACTTTCCGGCTGGTTCCGATCATGAACATAAGAACGGTATACATATTTGCCATCTTTCCATACCATGCTGGTCAGTCCCTGTAAAGTGCCTATCCACATCACATGGTTATGGTCTTGATATACGGACTTAATCAGATGATGCACTGTCCCAGTTTTCGGATCGGCTGAAGTCATGAAGCGCTCAAATTTATCTGGAGACACTAACTTATTCAAACCACTGTCAGTACCTACCCAAATAAAACCTTGCCGGTCTTCAAAAATACTCCTGATGATGTTATTGCTCAGGCTATGTTTTTGTTTTGGATGATATTGAAATCGTTTAAAGGAATTGGTTTTTGGCAGGTATAGGTTGAGGCCTTTTTGTGTACCTACCCATACATTTCCCTTACTATCCGTAAGCAGGGTATTGATGTTCATACTACTCGTTAAAGAAGTACTGTCCTTTTTATGGTATTTATAAACTTCGAAATTCTGGGTATTGAACTTATTGAGTCCGTCTTTAGTGCCAAACCACATAAAGCCAAGAGAGTCTTGGGTAATCGATAAAACGCTACTTTGTGATAATCCGTTTTCTACCGTCAGGTGATTGAAGCTAATGCTTTTTTGTTGCGCGGTACTCCCAATATAGGAAAACAGCAAAGCCAGAAGCAATAGTTTGTAGTGGTTCATTTTTTCATTCTTGTACAATATTCTGCTAAGTAGCGCAGTATATTGTAATATTTGGTCGGGGGTAAAAGTATATAAAAAATATCTTCCCTACCAAAAAACAAGAATTATTGGTTCAACCAATTTTTAAAGGCTTCCGCACGTTCTTCACTCACCACAACTTCCAGACCTTCTACAGGTGTAGGTTCCAGTACAATCCTTACCCTGTTTCTGGAAAGTTTGTACATCTCGCGAACCGCTTTGATGTTGATGATAAATTTACGGTTGATACGGAAAAAGTCGGAGCTGTCTAATTGGGGTTCCAGACTGCCAATCGTTTCTTCAATGATGTAATTCTGTTTATCGTTGGTGACTAAGAACAAGTATTTACCTTCTGCCATAAAGTAAGCGACATCCTCTGATTGTACTGTTTTAATCAGCTTACCCAATTTAACCATAAAGCGATTACGGATTTTGGGTGCTGGCCCGATGGTTTGATAGCTAATCTGTGGAAGGCCTACGTCGGAAATCTTGCGAATCCCTTTCAGTTTTGCCAATGCCGCTGCCACATCTTCTTCATCAAAAGGTTTCAACAGGTAATCGATACCTTGATTTTTAAAAGCTTTGAGGGTGTATTGATCGTAAGCAGTGGTAAAGATCACCGGACATTCCACAGCTACCTGTTCAAAGATTTGGAAGCTTTCGCCATCACCCAGATGGATATCCATAAATAAGAGGTCTACCGTATGATTATTGAGCCAGTCCACCGCAGCCTCTACTGTAGCTAAGATGGCCATTACCTCAATGTCTGGATTTAACTGGATCAGCATTTTTTGCAACGTATCTGCTGCCAGTTCCTCATCCTCAATAATTGCTACTTTCATCCTCATCTTGCTTGAGTGTAAAAGTAAAAAAAAACTCCGGTCTGTAAAACAGACCGGAGTTAATCACCCGCACTTATCTTTCTATATATTATTAATGCTACTGAAGGTTCGGATTAGTATTAATCGCAGATTGAGGGAAACGGATCGTATATCTTGGATCATTTTTTTCCAAGGTATAAGTTACACCTTCCAACACATGTTTAAGCTCTGGTTGCCCATAACGCTTTAAATCATACCAACGGTGACCTTCCAATGCCAATTCTCTTTCTCTCTCATTTAAGATTTCCTGGTACAATCCAGTTTTATCCAAACCAGAGATCCTGGTTTGCTCTGTAGCAAAATAAGCTGGCGTTAAACGTTTCGCTTTTAAGTCCAATAGACTTTTCAATGCTAAGGTCATGTTATCAGTTTGCAAAGCTGCTTCTGCCTGAATCAAGTAAAGCTCAGCATTACGGAAAGAAACCTTTAATGCAGCACTGTTTCCTTTTTTAGAAACGTAGTTACTGGTGTTTCCTGATTTACCAAAATACAATGCAAATCTCTTATCCTCTACTTGGTTATACATTCCCAATAATTTTGGAGATATAAAATTGATACTAGTAGCAGTGCTATTGAAAGTATCTTCCATCGCCATGATACTTTCTACAGAACTGTAGTTGTTAGGCAACAAAATCTTTGAAGCATTCAAATCTTCCAAGCCACTTCCTAAAGCCAAAGCGTCCTGACTTGCTTTTAAAGCATTGCTCCATTCACTTCTAAACTCATAAATTCTAGCTGCTAAAGCAAGCGCTGAACGTTTAGTAAAGCGATAGTTCAAGCCCGCAGGAAAATCAGTGACATTCACTAAGGCCTGGCCTGCTGCAAGGTCAGCAAATATCTGATCATAAACCGCTGCAATTGTTGCTGGTTTATAGTCTATCTCTAAATCAATTTTCACTGAAATTGGAACACCACGATCAGTAGCGGCTGTATTCTTATCAAAAGCTTTAGCAAAGGTATTCAACAACTCAAAATGAGAATAAGCGCGCAATAAATAAGCTTCACCTTTAATCTGAGCAGTCTCCGGTGTTTTACCCGCACGACCTTCTACATCAGCAATTACTGAATTTGCGTAAAATATAGTATTGTAAAAAGTACCGTAAGGTAGCTCAGCTGAAGCTGGATCTGGCGTACCATCATTCCATTTATATTGATCCTTATAGTTCGGTGCTTCTGATTTAGCCATATTCAATACGACTTCATCAGTACGAAGTGCAAGCATTGATTTATGACGAGGAAATCCAGAATATCCTTTATTTAACAAGGCTCTGAAATCTTCGGCCGTGGTAGGAATAACTTTTCCTACCGGTTCTATTTCTAAGTATTTTTCACAGCTGCTCGCTGACAAAATCAGGAACAATGCTGCTGTTAATTTTATGATCTTATTCATCAGTT
The DNA here is from genome assembly GCF_014172405.1 of Pedobacter gandavensis. Classification (GTDB taxonomy): domain Bacteria; phylum Bacteroidota; class Bacteroidia; order Sphingobacteriales; family Sphingobacteriaceae; genus Pedobacter; species Pedobacter gandavensis. The sequence continues at coordinate 65,543 of NZ_WNXC01000002.1, forward strand.
TATTAATTAAAAGGTGGCATTTAAACCAATAGCAATACTTCTAGTGATTGGTTGTGCATAAATATTACCATAAGTTTCCGGATCAAAATATCCTTTATAGTTAGTACCGATCACGAATGGATTTCTTGCTTCCAGGCTTATTCTTAAGCTATTTGCTTTTACTTTACCGGCAAACTTTGGAGGCACAGTGTATCCTAAACGAATGCTATTGATACGTACATAGCTCATGTTCTTCACGAAAATATCCAGGTCTTTGTAAGTATTTCCAGGATCAGAAGTATTCTGCCAGTTATAGGCCATCCATCTGCTACCCCCGAAACTGTCATTGCCATAGATACCTGGCATGATACCAGTAGTATTTGTTGGCGACCAAGCATTCAGGATTGCTCTTGGATAGTTTCTTCCAGGATCTGTTAATGTTGGATTGTAAATCGGTTGAGTTTTAACTAATTTATTAATGTTAAACAAAGCACTAATAGATAAGTCAAAATTAGAATAACGGAAACGGTTGGTTAATCCACCTGTAAATTGTGCATCACCATTTCCTGCGTACGAATACATGCCACGGAACTCATCATTGGTCAACTCACTAACTGCCATGAAACCTCCGTATGGATCCGTTAATTTATAGAACTCTTCAAGAGATACAATTTTACCATCTTTATTAAATTGAGGAATACCATCCTTATCTAATCCTTCAGTTTTGATCACCCAAATTCCATTCACAGGACGACCTTCTTTAGATGGTGTCAACTGATTAGGACGGAATTTCTCTCTAATTACCTCAGTTTTGTTATGCGCGATATTGAAATCTGTGTACCATTGGAATTTGGCAGTACTCATGTTTCTTGTAGAAATGGTCAATTCCAAACCTTTATTTCTCAATTGAGAGAAGTTAGAATTTGTGAAATCAAATCCATTTTCTGCTTGCAACTGCTCGATACCAATCAGGTCTTTGCTGAAACGATTGTAGTAATCAAAGCTAAATTGAACCGCATTACCTAAGATAGCAAGATCAAGTCCAGCATTGAAAGTAGATGTTTTTTCCCATCTCAACTTGTTGTTTGGAGGACTAGTCACTGAAATCACCGGCTGACTTGGGCCAGGAAGAATCGGCGTAGTACCATAATTACCTACAACAAATGGAGAAGTATTTTTGTCGATATTACCTTGCAAACCATATGAAGTACGAACACGAAGATTAGAAATCCAATTAATGTCTTTAATGAATTTCTCTTCACTTGCATTCCATGCTCCAGAAAGAGAGTAAATAGGTAAATATCTATATTTTGGATCTACACCAAACAAATCTGAACCATCATAACGGATACTTCCGTATAAAGTATACTTTCTGTTGTAAGTATAAGATAAAGTACCATAAATAGAAGCGTATGCATTCTCATTTATTGATTTTTTATAGGCACGAAGGTCTTCTGATTTTGCAGCGTTTTCATTAGGGAAAATAATCGCCTGATTCGTTAGTGTGCGCTCATTAAATCCGAAACCTCTGGTTAAAATAGATTCATCTTTGATTCTTCTTAACTCAGAACCTGCAAGGGCTTCAATTTCATGTTTTTCAGCAAAAACTTTCTTGTATTCTACAATAGCCTTCCAGTTGTATTGGAAAGTAGAAGAAGTCTGATTTGAAATCATTCCTCCTACAGGAAGGTAGTATTTCTCTGTACCTGAGGCGCTGTCGTAGTAATTGGTTTTCTCTCTGATCTTACGTAAATAATAAGATTCCTGACCTGCAAATTTCTCTACACCAGTATCTTCAAACTGAAGACCTAATTCTGTACGGAAGTTCAGGTTTTTATTGAATTGGTAGTTCAGGTCAATAATGGTTTTCACACTCTTGTTACCCAAAGTATAACGGGTATTCTCCCTTTCTTCCAAGGCATTGAAAGGTAGGTAAGTATCACCACTGATGTTACCAAAAATATCAGGATCATAGTTGAAACCGCCTGCTGCATTTCTTATGGTTTGATATGGATTGACATTTCTGCTGTAAGTACTCAAGTTGGTAAACGCATCTGCATCTGCCAGGTAGTTGGTACGTGTAGATTTTGAACCAAAAATTCCAACGCCTGCTTTCAACTTCTGTGAAATGTTATAGTCAGTTTTCAAGGTCATGTTGTAACGCTCTAAACCAGTTTGTTTAGTTGTACCTTTTTCATTGTAATAACCACCAGAAAAATAATAGGTTGCCTGATCGCTACCTCCAGACAAACCAACAGTATACTGTTGATTTAAGGCGTTTTGATAAATTTCCTTACCCCAGTTCGTACCATCAGCTCTTAGTCCATTAATTGCTTGTTGAGTCGCAGGGTTCAGTGCTGAAAAACCACCATTTCTGAAGGCATTCAATTCGCCACTGTTTTGCAAAATTCTAGCGACACCACCGTTGCCTGTTCTATAGGTCAAATCTGAACGCGAAGCCAGTCCCAATTCAAAGTCTACTTTTTCTGAAGCATTCATCAGATCCAGTTTCCCTAAATCAGGACGTTGAGAAACGAAGGTATTTGCTGAGAAATTGATGGCCATTGGTCCTTTTTTACCTTTTTTAGTGGTGATCACAATTACTCCATTTGCTGCTCTAGCACCATAAATAGCGGTAGCCGCAGCATCTTTCAGGATGGTAATGTCAGCGATATCATCAGGGTTTAATCCTGCAATTGGTAAGTTACGCAATTGATCGATATCATCTTTTCCAATGGTATTTGGCAAATTGGTACCTTCCAAGGGAAGACCGTCCAATACCCATAATGGATCTTGTGAACCGTTTAAGGAAACCGTACCACGGATTCTGATCTGCGGAGCAGCACCAGGACCACCAGTTATGTTTCCAACAGAAACACCAGCAACCTGACCTTCTAACATCTGGTCAATACCAGAAACACCAGTTTGACGCACTTTATCATATTCCAGCTTAGTTGTAGCCGTAGTATTTTTACGTTTTGAGATCTCCGTATAACCATTCACAACTACCTCCCCCAAGGTATTTTCACTATTCTTCAAAGAAATAGTAACGTGAGTTTTGTTGATGATACTGATCTCTGCTGACTGGTAACCTAGGTACGTAACTCTTAATGAAGTTACGCCTTCAGGCACTTTCAAGCTGAATTTACCATCGCCATCAGTTACGGTTCCTACAACCGAATTCTGAATGACACCAGGAACACCACTTTGCTCGCCAATCATGGCCTTGTCTACAAACACCGAAGCTCCTGGTATTGGTAAACCATCTTTCTCGTCCAGTACCTGACCAGTTACGGTCTTGGTGCTCTGGCTAAAACCCGCAAAGCTGAAACCTAGCAGGATTAATATTAGCATTAATTGTTTATTCATGTCCCCTTTTTAAAAAAATTATAGTTGTTTGGTTGTTTATTAGTTCATTCTTAAACTCTGACGGATCCTAAGGATCAAGTCTAAGTAATGACCTTTTGTTGCATCATCTCCCCTGCCTTTGTTTTTTTCCAGGATCGTAAGAATCTGAAGTAATTCACTGCGTTTCGCAGCTGCTACATCAGAGGTTCTGCTCATAGAACTCACCTGAATATTTCTCAATGATTTTTCCTCAGCCCCTACAACTGATTTACCATCATTACTGAAATCACACACTTGCAATTGATTTTGCATTTTTAATTTATTGTCTTGTAAAGATGTTTTGGTGATTTTCTCCAACATTTTGTCGGTGCTTACCAATAATACATCTACGTAGTTTTGCTGTAACATGCGGTCAGTAATCGAAAGCGTTTTACCGCGTTGAGTTTTCGCGAAAACTGTTTCTCTAACCTCCTTTAGTAATTCATTAGCAGTATAAACGCTGTCTTTACCTAGCAATACTTCCATTTCCATCATTCTCAACAGGCGCTCCTGACTAACCAGGCTATAAAGCACACCGTATTGGAATTCACGTCTTACATTGTATGGCGCATACTCATATGGTCCCGCTGGAGAATCTTTAATTGGGAATGTTTTCAATAACAAATCTTTATTGAACAACCAATCCGGTACTTCCATCACCTCTTGTTTTAAGTAATCAAGGGCTTTGATTTGCATTGCTTTTGGAACTGGGGTATAAGCATTCTTATGGTCACCAGCTACTGGTTTCTCCAGGTAATAACCACCAATATTTGCGGTTACATGTTCTGCGTAAGTCAACCACTGGAAAATGGCAGCCATATACAATTTTCCTGCCTGATAATAATCTTCACCTGGGTTTGCTGCCCAAGTAGAAATCTGAGGAATCAGACGTTTTAAGTTCAATAAACCATAGCGACTTGCTTTAACGGCATCATCTCCTAAATCTTCAGATTGAGATCTTGGATCGATTACGTTAGAGCTTTGTTGCTCACCATAGAAATACAAAGGATCATTTTCATGGTCTTTAATCCATTTGGCCAACACCGGAATTTCATCATGCGGATCTTTAACGTCTAACCAACGGTATCCCCAAGCGATTGCATATTTATCATATAACCCGATTTTGGGAGTAATACTTGTTACTTTATCTTCTGGTTGCGCTACGTAATTGAAACGTGCATAGTCCATGATCGAAGAAGCTGTTCCGCCCATACGCTCCGTAAATGAAGGCGAACGTAGAGAATCTACCGGGAAGGAATAGGAAGCGCCCATGTTGTGTTTCAAACCTAAAGTATGCCCCACTTCATGAGAAGACACAAAGCGGATGGCATGTGCCATACGTGCATCCGTAAATTTATTATTTCTCGCACCTTCGTCAATTACACCAGTTTGAACCCTCATCCAGGATTGCAAAGAGGTCATTACATTGTGCCACCAGATGACATCTGATTCCAGGATTTCACCTGAACGTGGATCAATAACTGCCGGGCCCATTGCATTTGATTTCGGCGAAGCTGCATAAGTGATTTCCGAATAACGGATGTCATCACCATCATAATCAGCGATATCTTTTACTTCTCTTGCTTGAATTGCATTTTTGAAACCTGCCGCCTCAAAAGCTTTTTGCCAGTCTACCACACCAGCAATGATTTGCTGTCTCCACTGTGGAGGCGTAGATGGGTCAATATAAAAGATGATTGGTTTTTCCGGTTCCACCAGTTCTCCTGCAAGGTAACGCGCACGATCTTCCGCTTTAGGTTCCATTCTCCATCTGGTTAACAGTTCCCTTTTTTCCATTTTATGCTGCGTATCAGAGAAATACCATCTTGGTGTAGTAAAAAATCCAACCCTATCATCTGCATAACGAGGTTTCATTGGCGTTTCCGGTAATAAAAGCACGTTCGTAGTAACGGCCATACTGATTGGAATACTGTTTTGTCCTTCTGTAACTCTGGTACTCAATAAAGCACGTACCACAATATTCTGAGGGAAACTTTTAATTTGCTCAATAGCTGATAAAGCTGTTTTAGGTGCTGTACCTAAACCAACATCGGTAAACACATCATTAAAGCTTTTATCAGTACCGTCAAAAACTCTGTTCATTTTGATGACTACTGCGGATGAATCCGGGCTGTAGGCCTCAATTTTGAAAGATTCAATGACAGAACCGATGAAGTTGTCCTTTACGGAACGGGTAATCGCATCCGCTTCTGGTGATTCTACCTGAGGAACGATTGTTTTTACCCAGATGGTTTTCGCCAGTTTATTTTGTGAAAAGCGAATCACTTTGTTTTCAAAGTTCATCCCTTTGTTTAATCCGGATTCATTAAGTGCTAATGGTACGGATGATATTTTGTTGACTACCAGAAAATCCTTGCCCATTAATTTCAAGGGGATTTCAAAGTAGTAATCAGATTCTACCTGGTGGACTTTAAAAAGTCCATTTGCCGTTTTTGCTTTCTTTAACAAATCGGCATAACTTTTCAGCTCCTTACCTTTTGTAGTATCAGCAGCGTTTTTTTTCTTTAGCGTATCCGCCAGAACTTTTTTAGTGGTTTTAGTTGGAAATTTTTTAGGAGTTTGTGCGTTTACTTGTGTAGTAAACAAGCCTGCTAAAACAGCCAAAAAAAATGAAGTCTTATTCAAAATCATGTTCCAAAGTGGGGGATAATTGGCACATTATGAAATTTTCGGGAGTGAACTCGTACAATATACTTAGTGAAAGCGCGGTTTTAAGGAGTGAAATTTTTATTGTTAACTTAATATTTTGTCCTGATTACTATTCAGTTAAATGTAAAACAGGCAAAAAACATTTGAAGTATTCCTGGTCTATCCCAAAGGTAAAGTCCTGATTTCCAAAATAGGAATAGGTGCTTTTAAGGTAGTTCAGACCCTGTTTTCCGGAATCTTTGACGTCCGTGCGCAATTGGAGGTTATTGCTCACAACAATCGTACTTCCTTGACTCCGAATGGTGATTTTTAGTGGTTTTTCTTTCGAAAGTATGTTGTGTTTAACCGCATTTTCGATCAAGGTTTGGAGGCTCATGAAAGGAATTTCACCTTCCAATAGCTTTTCCTCAATCTGAATATCTAAAGGCTCCAGCGCATCGCCAAAACGAATCTTCAATAAGAAGAAATACTCCTTCATAAAGCGCAATTCATCGGCTACCGGAGCAAGTCCACTAGGGTAAGATTCCAACACGTAGCGATATACTCTAGAAAGTTTAACGACAAATGCTTTAGCGAGCTCCGCATCCTGCGCGATCAATGCGTTTAGGGAACTGAGTGAATTGAAAAGAAAATGAGGATTCACCTTTTCTTTTAATTTACTCAATTGCAGCATGGCATTGTCTTTTTCATGGGTCTCTGCCAGGAGTTTCAATTCCTGTTTTTCCATAGACAATTCCTGACGGTTGATTTCAACTTCTCTACGGAGTAAAAACTCCTTTTGCCATTTACGCTGATAAATCCAGATTAATCCTAAAATAATGGTGACCGCAATCAGGCCCATATCAATAGAATATTTTCTAATTTGTGCAACGTCCTCTTCTAACACCAGATTTGGAATGTCGACAACAATAGTCCAATTCAGGCCATTGATCATATTGGGAATGTAATATCGGGTCACAGGAACGCCTAAGTAATCGGATTCCACCACCTGGCTCCTCGGCCTTGCATAAGGATGTAGCGGATTAAACAAGGTGTCTTGCTTCGGTTTAAACAGTTGCTTACCGATTTGTTGCTCATTCGGACTGGTAATACATACCCCATTTTCATTGACCACCATCGCATAAGACATGCCTTTAACATCTACAGAAATAAAAGCACGCTGCAATTCAACCAAATCAATGTCCAAACCGGTTAAAAGTCGCCCTCTTTCCGATTCTACCGTATTACTTGCCGTTAACAGGTGTAAAGCAGGAGTAATTTCTGTTTGTGGACCTCTAACATTACTCGTATCATTAGCCAAAAATTGCTTCCTGGCCCAGTTTTTAACATCAGAGGGTATTGCTGTTTTTTGAAAAGAAGCCGCATCGCGAACCAGGTAAACAAAAGAAGTATCTTTACCCTTGATGATGGCATACCAGGCTTTTTTCACTTTCTCATCCGACAACAATACAGTACCCAAGGTTTGATTCAAACTCTCCTCGCTGATGTCATTTCTCAATTCAGGAAAAAGTGTAGCAGCCACTTGCGTGCCTTTTAAAATATTACCGAATTCGTATTGGTATACCAAAACTTTCTGACGGTACACATTTACCCCTGCAAAATCAGCGATATTATTGATTCGTTGTTCGAGAAAACGACCAGTGAAAAAGGTGACTCCGGTGATGCACAGAAAGACTGCCAGACCGATAACTATCAGATATTTTGGGTTTTGCAACGCAAGCTTCATTGCGGCAAAGATAGGAAAAGAGAAATGAATCTGAGTTGACGCAAACGTTTGCGTCAACTCAGCATGTTCATTATGATATCGTTATGACTTTACTTACTATCTCTAACTTTGGTATTACCACCGCCATCTAAAGTAAGATTTACCGGCTTATTACCCGTCCAATTCCCTCTGGTGAAATCAGGAATATCAATGCTTGATGATCTTTTAGCCACTGATTTTTTGCTCAAAGGAACAATACAGCTCCATGCCGCAGCATCGTAAACATCCTGATCCAATGGTAAACCATTACGCAAGCAATCGATTAATCTCCAATCCATCATGAAGTCCATTCCGCCGTGTCCACCTACTTTTTTCGCGATCTCCCCTACATGTTTAATCAATGGTGGCGTATAGTTGTCGTATAGTTTTTTCATCTCTGCTTCTTTTACCCATTCCTCTCCAAAAGCGATGCGCTCTGGTTCCGGATATTTACAAGCAAAAGCTTTTGTTCCACTCAATAAATGAATTCTGGAATATGGACGTGGAGAAGTCACATCATGTTGCAACATCATCGTTTTCCCTTTATTGGTTCTGATGGTTGTGGTATTCATGTTACCTCTGTAGTTCTTACCTACAAACTGATTATAGAAATCGTCTTTTTCCGCTCTTTTCTTTGCCTCTGCGCCCATCATGAAATCATTCGAAGACATGGATACCAAATAGTCCATTTTATCGCCTCTATTGATGTTCATACATTGTGCAATCGGCCCTAAACCATGTGTTGGGTAAAGATTACCATTGAAATCAATATTTTCTTTTAGTCTCCACATGTTTTCATAACCCTTCTTATCGAAGTTTAATCCCAACAAGTCGTGGATATAAGCACCTTCGGCATGTATTAATTCGCCAAATAAGCCCTGACGCACCATGTTAAGGGTTAACATTTCGAAGAAGTCATAGCAACAGTTTTCTAACATCATACAGTGCTTACGCGTGCGTTCTGAAGTTTCTACCAATTGCCAGCATTCCTCTACAGTTAGTGCTGCCGGAACTTCTGTTGCTGCATGCTTGCCATGCTCCATCGCAAAAACTGCCATAGGCGTATGTAAATGCCAAGGCGTGCAGATATAAACCAGGTCAAGGTCTTCCTTTTCAATCATTTCCTTCCAACCATTTTCACCTGAATACTCTTTTGCTTTTGGTAAGCCTTTTTTCTCAAGGATTTTTTGTGCGGCTGAGGCTCTTTGTGGAAGTTTATCACAAAGTGCTTTAATTTCCACTCCTTCAATAAAAGCCATCCTACCTACTGCACCTGGACCACGCATCCCAAGACCGATAAAACCAATCTTTACTTTATCGATTTTAGGTGCTGCATAACCTGACATGTTAAATCTTGCTCCACTGGTATTTGGGTAAAGCAATGGACTTTCATTGGATAAGATTTCATTCGATGCAGGAGATTTTGAAAATGCAGGTAAGCCCATGGCCACCGCGCTGGATCCAATAGCTAGTTGTTGTAAAAACTTTCTACGATTAGGTTTCATTTGTGTTGGTTTATGTTGATTGTATTTGGTTAAAAAGGAAGGTTAAATGGTCGTTTTACCTTGTTAACGAATATAATGTTTGTGTTTCTTTTTTAGGTCTGCTAATCTTGCGCAAACGCTTGCGTAAAAGCGAATTGTTATCCTTTTTCAAAACTATAACTTGCTCCTTTAACGGCTTTAAAGCTAATTACCGCTTGTTTGTCGGTCGTCTTGGCGATCACCTTCCCTTGTCTATCTTTAACCAACATATTTGCTGGCAAATCAATATGACAATTGCCTCCGTTTAATGCCAAAATATTTCCTTTTTTCAGGGCGCTATTTTCCCAGTCGAAGTCGACTACAAAAGCATTTCTTGCACGCATTCCTTTGATCGATCCATCCTTCCAATCTTGATCAGATGGCAAGGCAGGTAACAACCTGATCACGTTTTCCTGACCATGGCTTTGCATCAGCATTTCTGCAATTCCTGAAGTACCGCCAAAGTTTCCATCAATCTGGAAAGGGGGATGTGCACAGAATAAATTCGGATAAGTTCCACCAGAATGCATGTTCAGTTTTCTAGAAGGATCCACCAGGGTCACCAACTGTTTGAAAAGTTTCAAGGCATGGTCTCCATCACCTAATCTTGCCCAATGGTTGATTTTCCAGGCTTTTGACCATCCTGTACCACCATCACCTCTTTGCGTCAAACTTTCATGTGCTGCTTTGGCCAATTCCGGACTATCCCATGGCGTAATTTCATCATAAGGATGTAAACCATAAAGTTGAGATACATGACGGTGGGTTGGCTCTGCATCTTTCCAATCGTTTAACCATTCATTGATATCACCTGCGGCACCAATTTGATTGGGCGCCAAACGTTTTCTAATTCCAGCCAATTCTTTTGCCCATTCCTGGTCCTTACCCAAAATCTTTGCTGCTTCAATGCTGTAGCCAAAAATCTCTCTACATATCTGCATGTCCATGGTTGGGCCCATTGCGGTCTGACCTTTAAAGCCATTTGGCATGATATACGTGTTTTCGGGTGAATTAGAAGGTGCGGTAACCAACCATTTATGTTCCGGCTCTTCAATCAGAATTGCCGAAAGAAAAGTTGCCGCTTCTTTAAATACCGGGTAATATTTTGCTAAAAATGCTTTGTCGTTAGTAAATTTATAATGTTCCCAAAGGTGTTCACACAACCAGGCGCCACCAGTTAAGGTAGAACCCCAGTCTGCCCCTTCTCCTGGAGAGGTATAACCCCAAGGGTTTGCAATCACGTGTGCTACCCATCCTGGTGCATTGTAATAAGCTTTTGCAGTTTTAGATCCTGGCTTCACCAGACCTGCAATAAAATGATGTAAAGGATCGGCAAGATCACCTAAACCAGTCGGCTCTGCCAACCAATAATTCATTTGAATATTGATATTCAAATGGTAATCACCGTTCCATGGCGTTTGGTATTCTTCTGCCCAAAGCCCTTGCAAATTTGCAGGTAAACTTCCTTGCTGAGAAGAAGATATCAATAAATAACGGCCGAAATTATAATACAACACAGGAAACTGAGGGTCAGACAATTGCTTGGCATAGCGTTCCATACGTTCTGGGGTACTCAAAGCAGCAACTTCTGAAGGAGCCCCTTTTAACGAAAATCTGTTTCTGTTGAAGAAGCTTCCAAAAGCATCAACATGCGCTTTTTCTATTTGGGCAGCAGTTAATTTTTCCGCTGCAGTCAGGTTCTTTTTCACCGTTACCACCGGGTCTGCCCCACGTTTGTTGTAATCCGCAACATTATAATCTGTAGCAGCAGTCCAAATCAAGATACATTCGTCTGCATTGATCACTTCTATTTCATTTCCTTTAACAATCTTCTTTCCACCTTTAGTCTGAACCTGCAAGCCCGCAGCGAAACGAAGTCCAGCTTCTTTTCCATTTGGCAATTGGCCATTCATCATCAACGTCTGCCCTTCCGCTTTCACAGTCGCGTTTTCTTTTCTATTGATGCTGGTATTAAAACTGATCTTTCCTTTTTCTGAAGCACTGATTTTAATCATCATCACATTTCCAGGGATGCTCACCAGGGCTTCCTGACTATAGGTTACGCCATTGCGTTTCCATTGCGTAGTTGCAATGGCTTTTTCTAAATTTAAAACCCTACTATAATTGGTATAAGCTGCAGTAGTATCTTTCCAGTTGATCAACAAGTTACCCATGGTCTGGTAGGCGCCATAAGGTGCATCTTTACCATTCCCGGAAGCAGATCCAGATCCTTTTGCTACAAACTGTTTTTGCAATAACTCTTGTGCTTCTTTATTCTGGCCTTTCAGCAGGTAATCCTGGATAGGTTTCAAATATTGATGGGCATTTTCCCTATCGGCATCCTGTACCCCTCCCGACCATAAAGTGATCTCATTGAGGGTTATTTTGTCTTTGTTTGGGTTTCCAGCAATTAATGCACCGATACGTCCATTTCCTAAAGGCAAGGCCTCCTGAAAGGAGGTCGCTGGTTTTTTAAAATAGACTGTGACATCAGAGGATTGAGCAAAAGCGCCTGTACTTAGTGCCAGAATAAAGGTATTGCCCAGGGCAACAAGGAATATATTCCGATAAAGCTTCATTTTTTTGTTGGTTTCAGGTATGTTACCCAAACATCGTCACATTTACCGAAAATAAACTGCGTTTTTCTGTCAAATTATTAAGGAATTTTGGCGTTAACGTTGGAATTGAGAGGGAATTCTATCTCCTAAATTAGATATTACTTAGGCCTAAAGCAGCAATAATCAATTCTCATTTATCAAATTACAGGCCCAATAATTAACTAAATAAAAAATAATTACAGTTAAAGTTGTTGATTTAAATTTAAATACGGTAGTTAGACCATAAGCCTTTATGTATGACTGCTCTTATTACTACATGTCCTTTCGTTGATCCCTTAACTGATTTCGGTTTTAAGTATCTGTTTGGTGCAGAAACGAACAAAGGTTTCTTGATTTCCTTTCTTAACGCAGTTTTTAAAGGCGAAAAGAAAATAGTAGCAATTGAATATGGAGCTATAGAATCGGCGGGAAACTTACAGAAATTAAAAAAGGTATTTTTTGATGTAACCTGTACGGCAGATAATGGTAAAAAGTTCATCATTGAAATGCAGCAAAAAAAACAAGAATACTTCAGAGATCGGTGTATTTTTTATTTATCAAGGTCGATCAACGAACAGGTTTCTATGGGGAAAAGATGGCAGAGACCGCTCAAAGAAATTTACCTGATTGCTTTGCTGAATTTTAAACTGACCGATAGCGAACCAGGCTCTTATCTCCAAAACATCGCGTTAATCAACAAAGATACAGGAAAGGCATTTTACAATAAGCTCGGGTTTAAATTCTTTGAATTACCCTGCTTCAATAAGAAAGAAGAAGAACTGGAAACAGATTTAGACAAATGGTTATATACCCTAAAAAATATGAGCACACTCACAAAAGTACCCTTAAGCTTCATGGATGGAGTTTTCTTTGAATTTTTCCAAGAGGCAGAATTAAATAAGATGTCCAAAATAGACCGGGAGATCTATGCGTCCAATTTTAAAACTTATAATGATCATGAAAATACCATTAGTTATGCTAGAAAAGAGGGAAAAATAGAAGGAAAGGCTGAAGGAAAAGCAGAGGGGCAAATAGAGGGCGCCACAAAAACCAGGCTACTCATTGCCCGAAATTTAAAACAACTGGGATTCCCGATAGATCAAATCCATAAAATAACCAAGCTTCCAATGACACAAATCGATAGCATGGAATAAATCCAGAAAAAACAGCGCCTAGAAAATAAATCACTGAAATATGAACGCAGCCATCACCTCAGCTCCTTTTCTTGATCCCTTAACTGATTTCGGTTTTAAGTATCTGTTTGGTGCGGAAACGAACAAAGGTTTCTTGATTTCCTTTCTTAACGCAGTTTTTAAAGGCGAAAAGAAAATAATAGCAATTGAATATGGAGCTACAGAATCGGCGGGAAACTTAAAGAAATTAAAAAAGGTATTTTTTGATGTAACCTGTACAGCAGATAATGGTAAAAAGTTCATCATTGAAATGCAGCAAAAAAAACAAGAGTACTTCAGAGATCGGTGTGTTTTTTATTTATCAAGGTCGATCAATGAACAGGTTTCTATGGGAAAAAGATGGCAGAGACCACTCAAAGAAATTTACCTGATTGCTTTGCTGAATTTTAAACTGACCGATAGCGAACCCGGCTCTTATCTCCAGAACATCGCGTTAATCAACAAAGATACAGGAAAGGCATTTTACAATAAGCTCGGTTTTAAATTCTTTGAATTACCCTGCTTCAATAAGAAAGAAGAAGAACTGGAAACAGATTTAGACAAATGGTTATATACCCTAAAAAATATGAGCACACTTACAAAAGTACCCTTAAGCTTCATGGATGGAGTTTTCTTTGAATTTTTCCAAGAGGCAGAATTAAATAAGATGTCCAAAATAGACCGGGAGATCTATGCGTCCAATTTTAAAACTTATAATGATCATGAAAATACCATTAGTTATGCTAGAAAAGAGGGAAAAATAGAAGGAAAGGCTGAGGGAAAGGCTGAAGGAAAAGCAGAGGGGCGAATAGAGGGCGCCACAAAAACCAGGCTACTCATTGCCCGAAATTTAAAACAACTGGGATTCCCGATAGATCAAATCCATAAAATAACCAAGCTTCCAATTACGCAAATTGAAAACTTGGAATAAATCCAGAAAAAACAGCGCCTAGAAAATAAATCATTGAAATATGAACGCAGCCATCACCGCACCTCCTTTTCTTGATCCCTTAACTGATTTCGGTTTTAAGTACCTGTTTGGTGCGGAAACGAACAAAGGATTTTTGATTTCCTTTCTTAACGCAGTTTTTAAAGGCGAAAAGAAAATAATAGCAATTGAATATGGAGCTACAGAATCGGCGGGAAACTTACAGAAATTAAAAAAGGTATTTTTTGATGTAACCTGTACAGCAGATAATGGTAAAAAGTTCATCATTGAAATGCAGCAAAAAAAGCAAGAATACTTCAGAGATCGGTGTATTTTTTATTTATCAAGGTCGATCAACGAACAGGTTTCTATGGGGAAAAGATGGCAGAGACCACTCAAAGAAATTTACCTGATTGCTTTGCTGAATTTTAAACTGACCGATAGTGAACCTGACTCCTATCTCCAGAACATCGCGCTAATCAACAAGGATACCGGAAAGGCATTTTACAATCAACTCGGATTTAAATTCTTCGAATTACCCTGCTTCAATAAGAAAGAAGAAGAACTGGAAACAGATTTAGACAAATGGTTATATACCCTAAAAAACATGAGCACACTCACAAAAGTACCCTTAAGCTTCATGGATGGAGTTTTCTTTGAATTTTTACAAGAGGCAAAATTAAATAAGATGTCCAAAATAGACCGGGAGATCTATGCGTCCAATTTTAAAACTTATAATGATCATGAAAATACCATTAGTTATGCTAGAAAAGAGGGAAAAATAGAAGGAAAAGCAGAGGGGCAAATAGAGGGCGCCACAAAAACCAGGCTACTCATTGCCCGAAATTTAAAACAACTGGGATTCCCGATAGATCAAATCCATAAAATAACCAAGCTTCCAATGACACAAATCGATAGCATGGAATAATTGAATAGAGCGACATAGATAGTTACCTAATCAAGTTGAACAACATCCTTCCTGAAGTATGGCGCATCAACCAGATATTGTAAAATAGATTCAGGGTCTTTGTCTGCGATTTGATTGACAGTGAATTCCTTCATGTGTCCTAGTTTTAGTAGAGATCCACAACCTGCATCATTAAATAGCTTGCTTAATTTCTCATTTTGATCAATGTGGTAGGAGTTGAAAGCTGGAAGTGTATCGATTTCCAGGTACTTTTTATCTTCCTTAACCACGCTTAATAGACGTCCTAATTTTTCTCCTTCTAAAGTATCGTTATTGGTTAGAAATAAAAATGTATGGACCACCAACTTGCTCCCATGGAGTCTTACCACAAGATAGCCAACTTTGAGACCTGCGACTAAAAAATCGACATGGCTCACCTCTCCATTCCATCGATGAGAGATCTTTCGATCCATAAAAGTCAGCAGCAATATTTGATGCATGATTCCAGGGACTATATTGATTCTTTCCTGTAGCCTGTCAAGTGTATGCGTACTGATATATAATTCCAGTGGAACGTCCAGGCCGGTAGTCTTGAATCCCAGTAATGATGGTTTAACATTATGGTGCTCCCAGTTGAATTCGGGGGATGGCCAACCTAGACGCATAGCCGTACGGATACCTTTATTTGTATCTATCTTTTCCTTTTTAGGTTTAAAACTATGAATCATGATGTCATTTTGAGGATTGAATTTCGCAAAATAGGGCGTCATAGTCAGGTCAGCCCTATAAATGTGGTCATTAAAATCGCTCAATAATGTACAGGTATCGGTAACGAGATAAATCAGTGTTTCTTGCAAATCACGATGGAACAATCCACTATCCGAGCAGAATGAAAAATGCTCCTTGATTTTTTCGAATTCAGGATCACCATTGGTTTCAAGCTCCCCGAGACTATCTGTTAATGTAATCCCTTCGGACAGATACCAGGTAAATGGGATTTTATTGCCATTGGGAAGCGTCAGCTCCATACCTTCCATCTGCTGCTGCAATAGTTTATTAAACTTCAGTACAGTAACTTTATCTATGTCTGATCCTTCAGCAACTTTGGCTTTCAGCCCCGGATATCGGAGTTCATAAAGATTCTCCAGATAAACATCATGAAGGATTTCCAAGAGTTCTTCACCACCAATAAGCACAATTATTTTTCTAGTACGATCCAGAAATCGCTCCTTCAATGCCTTGCGTTGTTGCTCAATATTAGCAGCTGATCTAATTGACTGCTGCTTCTTTTTCTTTCTATCCATTTATTTTTGATATTGGCAACACGCTACATTAAAATCATCAGATTTTGCCTAATAACCTGCTACTATCTTTCATTTACAGGATATAAACCCCATCAATAGCAGCAACAGAATTAACCTAAACAAAAACACAGCACTATTCAGTTAATCGCAAGCTACATAAACTAACAACAAATATTATTGAGCTCATAGCATAACAGAACATAAACTAGCTAACAAATTATAAAACAAGACGTTTCTTTTGTAATCCCCAGCTCCAGTTTGGTCTAATGCTTGAAGTTACTGGATTTATATTGAACTTTTGATTTGGATACCCTTCAGAAAGCAGAATTGTCTCTCCAGGCAACGTACTGAAGCTAATGTTTACTTTCCCGGCATTTTGAAAAACGGAAAAATCTATACCTCCCCTTTTATCAGAAGTAACAAGACTAATATTGAAGTCAGTTTCCAGTCGGCAGGTATCTCCTTTTGAGCTATAAACCTTAATAAACTCCGTTTTTCCTTTCACTTTACTTGCAGAAACCAGGAATCCTCCTTCCGTACGAAGCTTATCAAATGAAACATCTTTCCATGCCGCTGGTACTGCAGGAAAGATTCTTATTTTATTCCCCCAACTTTGAAGGAGTAGCTCTTGAATAGAAGTTGCAGCAGATAATGGTGTTTCTATAACCGGCCCAGACTCCTGGTATAGGGTGTTTGGCTGAATATACTGATCGAAAAGCTGATTAAGCAAATCATAAGCTTGATCCCCTTTCCCCATCATAGCATTGATAGAAGCTGCACCTGTAAAAGTATATCCTTGCAAGGCGCCTTTCAAGGAAAGCCAATGATTCAATGACTGCTCAATTAAAGCTTTATTGGTGGTATCCAAAGGCGTCAGTAAATGATAAGGGTAAATCATCAACATATGAGAATAATGTCGGTGAGAACTTGTTAAACTTACGTTTTTACCAATCATCAATCCAGTTTCATTTACCGGATAGGGTACTAGGTTTTGCAGTATGTTTTTCCATTTATCAAGATCAGCATCCTGAAATCCATCTTTTTCATTTAAACTGATTAAAGTAACCAAGCCCCACCGTAAACTAGACAATGCATAATTCGCATCTTCTGCATACTTATACTCTGGAGAAAAAGAGGAAGGTAAGTGCAGAACTCCATGTTCATCCTTTTTCAAATGATACAAAAGGTGGTTCACAGACCTTCTCAACAATGGATAAATATTCTTTTTTAGTTCTTCTCTATCTTTTGAATAAGCATAATATTGGTAATAATAGAACATAGTCCAGGTTAGATTTCCCAATTCAAACTGCCCGTTGTCCTTATTGGCTTCTGCCAATGGAGCCAATAAATCATAACCAGAAATCCTACCGATAGCAGCCGCATCTTTCCTCCAAACTTCCGGCACATTATTGATTAGATTTTGTAAATTTCTATTTAAGGTATTGAACAGGGGTTTACCCAATTCCAGATGGTTGGCAGTAAATATTGGCGAATAGGTAAGTTGTGTATTGAGGTTCCACCAGACTCCTGGCCATGGGGTTTTCCCATTAAACCAGGGTCCCATCAGGTCAATCATTGGCAAGTTCTCTCGTGTAGCTGAAGCCAATTTATAGAGTTGTATCCAGTAAAAACTCTCCATCCGTTGATCAGGAATAGAAATGAAACTCTGCTGATAAAACTGGTGCCACCACTTTTGGTGGGCTGCTACAACGGTCTGATATTTTGACTTGGAAAAAGTCTGTATTGCCTGACTGGCCTCTTTCAGCTCATCGGATTTCCCATCTGCATCATATCCTACGGAAATGATCATTGTACTTTCATTTGCATGTTTCTTATTGGCCCATACTGTAGCATAACCTCCATTATTCAACAAGGATTGTTTACACACATCGAATGATCCAACTTTTGAAAGTTGATAGGCCGGATTTTCAGGATACACTACAGGATTTCCTGCATTCTGCTGATTCATCCTTGGACTTTTACTTTTTTCAGGCATAAACTGCCAATTGATATTTTTCTCGGACTGTGTGCCTTTTGCGGAGATATAAATTACATTGGTATTGGCTGGTACAAATGAGTTGAACTTCAAGGTTCCTTTAGTAGTAAAAATAGTTCCTTCTGCCCTTGCATTGTAAATATCCAGGGTCATTTTCGCAGCAGTAATTTCCCCTACAGTCTTGAGGGTCATGCGGCCAATTGGCAATCTAGGTTTAGAAATTAAGGGCTCTGAAAGTCCTGCACCCTGATGTTCCCGCTGATCGGTTACATCGGTTCGGCCAATATCAAATCGGATCGTATGTGCATCTTCTTTATAAATATTTGTGCCTAACAAGCCATTTCCCAAAATGATTCCACTATAATAACTGGTACCAATCGTATCCCAATGTAAGGTTTGTCGCTTCATGAATACTGGCCAATTGATACCAGCAGGTTTTACCTGTGCTGACAAAACACTTGTGCTCAACAAAAAAAAGAAAAAGGATAAATAGGATTTCATATGCCAGAAAGTTTCATTTAGCAGCCTGCTAATGCAGAGCTCATTAGCTAAATCTAATCAGATTTAGTTTAAATATCCAGGCTTTGCCAAAATCGCTGAACATTATAACGAAATGCTAAAATCAATAAAATCTCTTTTTTGAAAAAACCCAGAAACCCTCATAATTATAATAGCTCATTATGATTTCTGTTATTTTCATAGTACAGGAAAGCTGATTACTTTTGTTCAATCACAAAAATAAATAGAAGATGAATATCAACTTAACTGCCATTATAAAAAGTACCGAAGGGAATTCGGATGCGATGAAAGCACTGCTACTAGAATTACTTGCTGATTCGAGAAAAGAAAGTGCATGTATTCAATACGACCTTCACCAGGATCGTGAAAATAGGAATGTGTTTCTATTCCATGAGATCTGGGAAAACCAGGAAGGACTAGACTTGCACAACTCACAACCTCATATTGCACGTTTTGTTAGCGAATCTGTGCACATCATTGATGGTCCTGTCATCATTCACAATACAGAAAAATTAGCTTAATTTAAAACCGTCCTGACATCAGGGTTCTTTTAAATGGATAAAAAACAGGCTTTTCGGGATATCGTTCCTGAAGCCTGCTTTTGTATTCATTTGTAAAAATGGACTTCAAGTTTTCAGGAAGGCGCTCTAAGTAAGGCAGCATTGCGGTTCCGGAAGTCCATTCCAAGATGGCATTTGCATCGGATAAAACATGCGGATATACCTTCTCATAAATCGTCATTTCCTGACAACCTTGTTCAAATAAAATCTGAGCATAGACTTCTATATTGAGCACAGTTGTTAATCTGATCCAACCATTTAAGGCTTCTTTAAACGGACTTTCTTTGGCGATTTCCTGGAGCGTCTTATGGGTAAAATGATCATGATTTGAGGGGATTTGAATCAAAATTTGTCCACCGGAATGTAGTAAAGCAATCATTTCCGGCCAAAGTTGTTCATGCTGATCCAACCATTGCAATGCTGCATTAGAAAATATCAGGTCATATTTTTCTCCGGATTGAATTTTATTTTTTATGTCGATATGCTCAAAATGCAAATTTTCATTTTCGAAAACAGCCGCATCTCTTAACATCTCTTTTGAAGCATCTATGCCGAGCACTTGTGACCCTGGTAATTCCTGCTGAATTTTATGGGTAAGTTCTCCTGTGCCACAACCAAGATCAATTACTTTCAGCTTTTCCCTCTTATCTAGCATTCCCAACAAATCATAAAATGGCGCGTAACGCTCTTGTTTGAATTTATTATATAAATCTGGATTCCAAGACATGGCTTATTGATTTTTAATTTCTGAATCACCTAGAACAACAATAAAATCAGGCTAATGGTTTAGCGATGATTTCGCTCCCTTTACCTGGGGCGACTTAAGCTAACGCTCTTTTCTACCCAACCCTACAGCTAATTGCAGGTAAGTTCATATTGGACCTAGAATTACATGGGCCTTTTTAGGCTACTATCAGGGGGTTGGTAGGGCCTAGCCCAGCCTATAGCCCTATCAAAGCCGTTAAAATCACCAAGTTACTTTCTTTTAATTCCGGAAAGAATATAGTCTCAATAAGGATTTACCTCGAATTAAAAGCGTATCTTCCTACTGTTCATACTGAACACAACTTTACGCTACTTCAAACCTTAACCTCTTAATTATGGCACTAGCTTCAAACGGACCACAGGGTCACCTCAATGGAAAAGTTGGCAATCTTGTCTTTTATATGCTCAATGGACAACCTGTAGTCCGTCTAATCGGTAGAAAAGGAAAACCCAGCAGGCTTCAACTGGCTAACTATCAGGCCATGGAAGTGACCATGAAATTACTCAACAGAATGGGCAGTTTTATTAAACTAGGCTACGGTTTACAGGCTAAGGGAACAGTGCAAAATGCCCATAATTTGGCCACTTCCTACCATAAAAAAGAGGCTCTACAAGGGGAATACCCTAACATTAGCATCGATTACAGTAAGGTGATGCTAAGTAGAGGTGTGATGCCAGAAACCAAAGATTTGAAGATTGAAAAGGTTGCTGGTGGATTAGAGATCAGCTGGGATCCGACACATTCCAGTGAATTACAGCACAACGACAGTGTGATGGTCATGATTTGTACTCCAGAAACCAACAATGACCGGGAATACCTAAATATCGCCAGAAGATCTGAAGGCAAATGTTTTATCCCAATGTATGAGGAAGCACTGAATCAACAAATAGAGCCCTATATCTCCTTTATTTCTGCGGATGGAGAAAGGATATCTGATAGTGTTTATCTAGGTAATTTGAACGGATTAGGGGAAAATAAGACTGAGAAAGCCGCGAAGGAAAAATACCAGCAGGTAAAAGCAAGATTTGATCAGGTAGAAGGCAACTATTTAGGGCAATTGAAGGAGAATCACGGGAGTAAACCGAACTCCAAGGCTTTTAAATATTTGGAAAAGGAATATAAAGTCCTCAAAAATCAATTGGTACACTTACCCGGGAAACCTGGTTAAGCCAAATTAAAAGAATCTATACAAAGTACTCAAAAATTGCCGGCCAAAATTCAGCGAAGGTTATTGCTATGGCCATTAAAAAGAAACAACAACCACAAGTATTATCAAATAACAACGTTTATTTTCCTTATAGACAGCTATTTATTAGCCAAATTTCAGATGCAAGTAATTCTCGTAAAAAAAAACTCTATTTGAAGGCATTCATTTCCAAAAAAAGAACACATAAATACCATCAAGTTAATTCAAACACGCATCTACATGAAAATCAGGTCATAAAAAACATTTAAAATATTTGCAATAAATTTCAAACATTTAGAGCCTTAAGGGGTTGTTCAAGAAACAAAAGTATTTCCTTCATTCTGCTACCTCTTTATGAAAAAACTACTCCGTACGCTTGCAATTGCTATTCATAGCGATTTTAGAGGATTTTTTTTCTTGAGGGAAACTCATGTCCTCATCTCCCCCCTTAAATCGCATCTATGAATACAACCTCTACAAAAGTTAAATTTTCTATTGGGTTACTGCTCGTTGGCTGTTCGTTAATCACGACACAGGCGCAGGCACAGCTCATAAAATATGAAAGTAAAGACTCGCTGAATGGTAAACCTAAGATCAGTTCTGCATTGATCGGGCGGCTAAAACTCAACGGAATTTATGACATCACTGGGAACTTGCATGGCAACAGTTCCTTTCTCATCCACGAAAATGACGTTTACGGCGGTAACAAACCTGCATTTTGGGTGGATATGCGCCAAAGTCAGCTGCGCTTCACCACCACTACTCAATTAAAAAATGGCAAAGAGATCAAGGCCATGTTGGAAGGTGATTTTGAAGGCGGCCCCAACCGGACATCGCTATTCAGGTTACGTCATGCCTGGATCAAATACAATAACTTCACCTTAGGACAGAATTGGTCTACTTTCGGTGATCCCGATTTATGGCCGGCAAGTTTATTGGATTGGGATGGCCCTACCGGAATGGTATTGAGCAGAAGAATTCAGTTGAACTACAGAAATAAATTCAATCCCAATGGTAGAGCTGGATACGAAGTTGCGGTAGAACAAATGGAACCTCGCAGACTTTTCGACTATACGACCAATGATGCGCTTGGGGTAGATTATGCACCCAGAAGAATGCCTGATGTGATTGGTGCATTGAGATACGACTATGACAATGGAGGCTTTATGAAAGTTGCCGGAATCTATAGAAACATCGCTTATGACTCCAAAAACGTATTGGAAGGGGCTACAGACTTCAAGTTCAAAGCGGCCAATGGTTGGGGGCTAACTGGTATGGCCAGTATCTTTTTCGACAAAAAATCAGGTTTGGTCAACAACTTACAAGCTCAATTTAACGTTGGAAAAGGCATTGCAGATTATTTCCTGGCAGTTGGCGGTTCTGGATTAGATGGTTTTGCCAATGGCAACAAATTGGGAGAATTAAATCTATTGAATGTTCATTCCGGTTTTGTCTCTTACCAACGTTTCTGGAAGCCTAAATTCTCTACCATGGTGATCGCTTCGTATAACCATTTTTATGGTGGAGAAGGTACCGCTAGTCCCTGGAATGAAATGACCAATTACCACTTCACCCTAAACTTTTCTTACAACATACTGGACAATCTAATGGTAGGTTTTGAGCCACAAATCGGCTACAAAGAGCTTCATCTGGATGAGGGTATCAAAAAAGGAAAGGATGCTGTACGCATCAACTTCGGAATGTTATATAATTTCTAGGGATATCATTCTACAATACAAAGCATAAATCTACAATAAAGTATAAATCTACAATTATGAAAAAACTACTGTCCCTTTTAGTAATGGTCCTGTTGCTGCAGGTAGCGTATGGCCAAAAACCAAGAATCATCATACTGGCTACCGGTGGAACTATTGCCGGTGAGGGCGCTTCTGCAGATCGTGCGGGATATACGGCTGGTAAAATCCCCGTTTCGGCTTTAATTGGCTCTATACCTACAATTACGCAGATCGCTGATGTGAGTGGTGAGCAAATTTCCTCAGTAGGAAGTCAGGACA
The DNA here is from genome assembly GCF_014172405.1 of Pedobacter gandavensis. Taxonomy (GTDB): domain Bacteria; phylum Bacteroidota; class Bacteroidia; order Sphingobacteriales; family Sphingobacteriaceae; genus Pedobacter; species Pedobacter gandavensis. Next base: position 88,796 of record NZ_WNXC01000002.1, read on the forward strand.
TGAGTCTGGAAATCTGGAAAAAACTAGCGATCAGAATCAATGAGATCTTTAGCAAAAAAGAAGCGGATGGCATCGTGATTACCCATGGAACAGATACGCAGGAAGAGACCGCCTATTTCCTGGATTTGGTAGTTTCTTCGGACAATCCAGTGGTGCTTACCGGAGCAATGAGAGCATCTACTGCAATTAGCGCTGATGGCCCTAAAAACCTGTATGACGCCATTACCGTTGCTGCAAGTCCGAAAAGCAGGAACCGTGGCGTATTGGTTTCTTTTAACGAGTCGATTTTCAACTCCAGAGATGTGACCAAATTGAGTACGACAAAAGTAAATGCATTTGGTTCTCCAAATAGTGGTCCTGTTGGACAAGTGTTCGATGGCAAGGTAGAATTTTACAAAAGTTCTGAGCGTCGTACGCCACATATTGCCCCATTCAGCATTGATAAAAACACCGTTTTCCCTAAGGTAGAGATTGCCTATATGTATACTGATGCTTCTCCATTGTATATGGATCTTCTGATTAAAGATAAAGTAGCAGGAATTGTGATTGCTGGTGTGGGTAATGGAAATTTCTCTAAAGCATTTACCGCAGCGGTTAAAAAAGCAGTTTCTGATGGCATTATCGTTTGTCGCGGGAGCAGATGTGTTTCTGGTCGCGTAGTAGAAGATGGAGAAGTGAATGACCAGGAGTTAGGAACCATTGTCTCAGACGACTTAAATCCTCAAAAAGCAAGAATTTTACTCATGCTGGGCTTAACAAAAACACATAAAAGTGCGGAGCTACAAAAATATTTCATGCAATACTAAGGCCAGTTATAACCTCATTATAACGATTAAACAAACATATTTTAAAAACACTTATACTATTTAATTTTATACTATTATGGCAACTTTCCGAACTGAACACGACTTTTTAGGCGAAAAAGAAATCAGCAATGACTGTTATTATGGCGTTCAAACGATGCGCGCAAAGGAAAACTTCGACATTACAGGAATTCCAATTGGTAGTGAGCCACTTTTCATACAAGCCTTTGGTCATGTAAAAAAAGCGGCTGCATTAGCCAACAGAGATCTTGGGATCTTAGATGCTAAAAAAGCGGAAGCCATTGTTTATGCTTGTGACAGGCTGATTGCCGGTGAATTTACGGATCAATTTATCAGTGATTTGATTCAGGGTGGTGCTGGTACTTCGACCAACATGAATGCCAATGAAGTTATTGCCAACCTTGGTTTAGAATATTTAGGCTATAAAAAAGGGGAGTATATTCATTTACATCCAAACAACCACGTTAACCTTTCTCAAAGTACCAATGACGCTTACCCAACGGCCTTTAGAATCGCTGTTTATCTAAAGATCAAATCTTTCGCATTGGCGCTGGAAGAATTACAGGAAGCCTTCTTCTTCAAAGGAAAAGAGTTTAAGGATGTGCTAAAAATGGGAAGAACGCAACTTCAAGATGCCGTTCCGATGACCTTAGGTCAGGAGTTTAATGCTTTTGCCACTACTTTAGGTGAAGATGTATTGCGTTTGAAAGAGGCATCATTGCTGATCACAGAAGTAAACATGGGTGCTACAGCTATTGGAACGGGTGTAAATGCACCCGAAGGATATTCTGATCTATGCGTTAAATATCTGGCGGAAATCAGTAAGGTTCCAGTAATCCTTGCGGCAGATTTAATTGAGGCAACTTATGACACTGGCGCTTTAGTACAGTTAAGTGGTACTTTAAAGCGTAATGCCATCAAGTTGAGTAAAATCTGTAATGATTTAAGGTTATTGAGCAGCGGACCAAGATGTGGTTTGAATGAGATCAATCTTCCACCGATGCAACCAGGTTCTTCGATCATGCCAGGAAAAGTAAATCCGGTGATTCCTGAGTTGATGAATCAAACTTGTTTCTATGTTATTGGGGCAGATTTAACAGTTACCATGGCTGCTGAAGCCGGACAATTACAATTAAATGTAATGGAGCCAGTTATTGGAATGGCATTATTCACTTCATTGCAATACTTGACAAAAGCTTGTCTGACCTTAAAAAATAAATGTGTGTTAGGAATCACTGCAAATGAAGAGCACTGTAAGAATATGGTGATGCAGAGTATTGGTATTGTCACTCAATTGAATCCAATTCTAGGTTATGAAGAATGTGCTTCTATTGCAAAAGAGGCCCTTAAAACCGGTAAATCTATTTACGAGATTGTGGTTACGGAGCGAAAACTTATTACCCAGGCGAAATGGGATGAGGTTTATTCAATTGATAACCTGATCAACCCTAAATTCATCTCACAATGATATTCGTCCAGCTCGGCATATTACTAGCCATGATCCTAATCGGGTCTCAAATGAAAGGTATTGGGCTCGGGGTGATGGGAATGGTAGGCTTAATGATTTTTGTGTTGGTGTTTAAAATGACACCCGCTGAGCCTCCTTTTGCCGTGTTGTTGATTATTCTTGCCATTGTAACCACCGCCGCCACTTTACAGGCGGCTGGTGGTTTAGACTATCTGGTCAGTATTGCCGAGAAAATCATTAGAAAAAACCCTAGTCAGATTACTTTTATCGCACCTTTTACTACTTACTTCCTTTGTCTGTTTGCGGGAACTGCACACATTGTGTACTCTCTTTTACCGATCATTGCGGAGGTGGCAGCGAAGCAAAGAATCAGACCTGAAAGACCTTTATCAGTATCTGTAATTGCCTCTCACCTGGCGATTACCGGGAGCCCTATGAGTGCCGCTACGGCTTCGCTTGTAGCGATTCTGGCTTATTCTACGGCTTCGATAGACATCATGAAGATTTGTATTCCTGCTTCCATTGTTGGCATATTTGTCAGCATTCTGGTGGTACGTAAAAAGGGTGTAGAGTTAGATAAGGATCCAATATTTTTAGAGAAAATGAAAGATCCTGAATTTGCGCGCTCCATGGATCCTACGGATACAAGTGGTGGTAAAAATCATTATCAAGCTGCTCCAGGCGCAAAAATTGCGGTTGGGATATTTGGACTGGCCATTCTGATGATCATTCTATTTGGAGCCTTTCCGCATTTGGTACCTCATGTTGGTGGTGCAAAGAGCTTTAGTGTAAATGCGGATGGGACGATTTCATTGACAAGTTTGATCATTATGATCACCTTAACGGCTTCTGCCTTGATGATGCTGATCACTAAGACATCGGCAACAAAAGTGGCTAAGATGAGTTTATTCACTTCTATGGCAACTGCAGTAGTTTCTGTATTGGGTGTGGTATGGATGAGTGCTACTTTTATGGCAGCAAATGAGGCCGTAATCGCGCATACGTTTAAAGATATTGTTGCGGAGCACCCCTGGACTTTTGCTTTCGCATTGTTCCTGATGGGCGCTTTGACCTTTAGTCAGGCGGCAACCACCAGAACGATTATGCCGATGGGTGTTGCTTTAGGCATTGTGAACCCGCATTTGATTGCGATGTTCCCAGCTGTTAGCGGTGATTTCTTACTTCCAGGCTACCCTACCCTGGTTGCGGCGATAGATTTTGACCGAACTGGGAGTACGAAGATTGGAAAATATGTGCTGAACCATAGTTTTATGGTGCCAGGGCTGGTGGCCTTATCGGTAGCCATTATAGTTGGTTTTGCATTAACGGGTATCTTCTTTTAGTATTCCGCTGGTTAAAGGCCATAAGTTAATGACAAAGCCCCCAATTATTGGGGGCTTTGTCATTTGTGAAATGCGACACTATTAGTGACTAATTCTTTCTAATTTTATTTAAAATTATGCTGCATCCATTGCTTCGCGCAATGCTTTTGCTGCTGCTGCCGGATCTTCTGCGCCATAAATTGCTGCACCTGCAACTACTACTGATGCACCAGCTTTAACTACTGCTGCAACGTTATCAAGATTAACACCACCAGCTACAGAAACAGGTACACCTACTCTTGCTGTTTCGTCAATCAATACCTGGATAGAATATCCTGGCGTCCATTGTTCATCTAAACCTGCGTGTAATTCAACAAATTCCACACCTAATTTAGTTACTTCTTGTGCACGTCTAACGCGATCTGGGTAACCAATTGTGTCTACTACAATACCTTTTCCGTGCGCTTTTGCTGCTTTAACGGCACCGATAATTGTGGCATCACCAACAGCTCCCATTACCGTAACTAAGTCTGCACCTGCTTTAAAAGCGATATCCGCTTCTAATTCACCAGCATCAGCTGTTTTCATATCTGCGAAAACCAATTTATCAGGGTGTGCGTTTTTCATTGCAGTGATTACTGCAGCACCCATGTTTTTAATCAGTGGAGTACCCAGTTCAATAATATCAACATAAGGGGCAACTTTTGCTGCCAATGCTAATGCTTCTTCTGTCGTTAATAAGTCGATTGCTACTTGTAATTTTGCCATAATGATTTTATATAATAAATGATTTAATTCCTGACTACTCTAGATTTGCGTGTCGTTTCCAGAGTTCTGTATTGGCTGTATCGTCCATCTTCCATAAAGTTTGAAATACCGCATCCGTTAGCAGCAGCAGGAACTGTTCGAATAAGCTTCCTGCATATTGCCTCGAGCGACTACCTTCATGGTCTTCTTTTTCCGCAGCGGGGATAAGGATCAATTGATCTGCAATATTGGCAAGCAACGAATGTGATTGCGTCGATAGTGCCAGCACTTGAGCCCCTACTGACTTTGCTTTTTCTGCGGCTTTCACAATGGAACTTGTGGTACCAGATCCTGAGGCTGCGATCAAAAGATCGCCTTCCTTTATTGCTGGAGTGGTCGTTTCACCCACAAAATGAACATTTAATCCCAGGTGCATTAAGCGCATTGCTGCTGAGCGCATGGCGAAACCGGAACGTCCTGCGGCAATAATAAAAATATGGTTGGCTGTTTTGATGGTGTTTGCAAAAACTGCGACTTCCTCAAAATTGATTTGTTTTAACAACCAGGTATTTTCCATTAGTATCATTTCAAGGTGATTACGAACCTCTTTTGCCAATTGCTTATCTGTTGTGGTGATGACCTCCATTATAAAGTTTTTAATCCGGTGTAAAGGTAGGTTGGCTTTCTTGCCCCCCTGTTACACTATCAGCCATTAATATGGGACAATTAGGAAATCCGGGCCTTTAAAAGTCATCGTTAAGCCACAAAAAACAAGGTATTTCCGAATAGTCCACTATATTTTCCTAATCGTCCCATCTGCCGGATGGAGAGTCCTTATCTTTATACCATGATGAATGTTGCGTTACCGGCGAGCTTGGAAAAATCATTGATTTATATTCGTAATCTGGGTAATTGTCCGCCGAGTTATCTGAATGATCCGGGGAGGAAAGACTTTTTTGAAATTGTGTGGTTAAAGAATGAAGATGCTTTACATGCCTTAAAGGATACTGACCTGGATGCTAAAGGCGATTGGATTTACCTGATTCCCCCTTATCGCGTACATCAATTGAATAAAGCAGGAAAAAACGGCGAATTAATCTCTTTTAAGCGAGACATGCTGGAAGAAGAGGACAAAGAGTTTCTTTTAGATCTCTTTAAGATTTTCAATGTGCAGGGCGAATTCTCTTGTTTGCGGTTAGATGAGCACGCTGCTGCTGAGCTTTCAGAAATTTTCAGTTTACTGGAAAAAGAGTACAGAAACCAAAGCATGACCATGGTAAAAGCTTTACTCAAGGTTTTCTTATTGAAATTAATCCAGGTAAAAGAACATGACTTTACCAGTCAGGATATCCATCAAAAGCGTGTTTACGAGTTTTTAATGTTGTTGGAAAGCAATTATCAGCAGGTTCGTAACACCGATTTTTATGCGGGTAAACTGGGTATTAGTTCTAAGCGACTGAATCAGATTTTGAAAGAAAAATTAGACAAAACGGGGATGCAGCTCATCCATGACCGGATTATTCTGGAAGCGAAACGCAGCATCATTCACAGTGAAACGACAATCAAAGAGATCGCTTATGAGCTGGGATTTTCTGACAGACCTTACTTTAGTCGGTTTTTCAAAAAGCAAACTGGCCAGACACCAGAAGAATTTCAAAAGCAAGCAAAAGAGCACATTAAGGTTAAATTCAACACTTTAGTTTAAGCAGGATTATGCCCCCCATTTTAACTGACCCTTTTCTGCAAATTGTACTCATCCTACTGATGGTGGTTATGGTTGTTTGTGTAAAGATTGGAAAGCTGACACGATATGCGGCTTTAACCGCAGCAGTATTGGGTTTTCTGGTTGCATCGGCTGCCGGTTTGAAGGGGATTTCGTTGTTAGGGGTGTTTTTTGTACTCAGCGTCCTTGCCACTTCACATAAAAAGGCGGTTAAGCGGTTAATCAATAAAGATTCCGGAGAAAAACAAGGCCGAGATGCCTGGCAGGTTTTGGCAAATGGTGGTGTGGCCGGACTTACTGCCATACTTTCCCTTCTGAATCCAGCGCATCAAGACTTATATCTGCTCATGATGGCAGCAAGTCTGGCATCGGCTCTTGCCGACACCTTATCTTCGGAATTGGGCATGGTTTACGGTAAACGCTTCTACAATATCATTACCTTTAAAAGAGAGGCCAATGGATTAGATGGAGTCATCAGTCTTGAAGGCAGTATCATTGGTGCAATTGGTGCCGGAATCATCGCTTTAATCTACGCAGGATTTGGGCAGTTGGCACTAATTGTAATTATCGCAGGAATCATAGGCAATCTCACAGATTCCTTGTTAGGAGGACTATTGGAGCGGAAACACTTGATCGGGAATAATATGGTCAACTTTTTAAACACCGGGTTTGCTGCAATCGTTGGTTTGATACTTGCCTTAGTATTCCATATTTTCTAATCCAACTAAATCCTCCTTTAAGCTAGATATTTATTAAACCTCTTCATTTTCCAGGTAACCGAATTTACCGGCGGCAACATCTGCAAAGGCCTGATCAATTTCTTCCTGGGTATTCATTACGAATGGCCCTTTATGCACAGCTGGCTCATTCAATGGTTTTCCATTTAGGATCAAAAACTTAGCTTTTTCTATGGCCAGAATCTCCAGTACCTCTCCTTCATTTTCGAACAAAACAAACTGCTCTTTACCCGCTTCAACATCGTTCAATTTAAGTTGCCCTTCCAGGATGAGAATGCCCATGTTGTATGTTGCCGGACAGTCGATTTTCATTCCAGCCCCCGCGTTTAAAGTCACATCCAGTAAATTCATTGGACTATAAGTTCTTACCGGGCTTTCTACACCTTGATAACTTCCTGCAATAATTCGTACCTCTCCATCTTCGAGTGTTACCTTTTTGATCTCCTCTTTAAGTAGGGTTTGATAACCAGGTTCTACATATTTGTAGGCCTTTGGCAATATGGTCCATACCTGAATCATTTGCAGATTTCCTCCTTTACGGGAGAACTCCTCTTCGAAATACTCCTTATGCAGAATTCCCTTTCCGGCAGTCATCCATTGTACATCACCAGGGCCCACAATCCCATGATGTCCGGCGCTATCTGAATGCGAAACGGCCCCTTGATAAACTAAGGTTACCGGTTCTATCCCACGATGCGGATGTACATTTACGCCACGTTTCTTATCGCTGGGTTCGTAATAAGTTTCCGGTTGATAATCTATCATGTAAAACGGGCTCATTTTATCACCCAGATTATTTCCATTTGGAAAAATATTGATCACTTTAAAAGCGTCTCCAACAGCGTGTTTGTAATTACTATTGTAGATTCCTGCTATTTTCTTTTTCATAAAAATCTATTTTCTGTTAGCCCTTTACCTATAACAAATCTATTGGGTAAAGGGATGAAAAAAAATAACATAGGATAAGAAAAAGGGAAGGCTAAAAATAGGTCAGATTGCGATTAATTGCTTCTTTGTCTTTCTTCTTCATTGCCAGGTTTCCGTACCTGTTGTTTCATCTTCTCATTTCCGAAATTGTACCTGATGGTTAGGCGTAAGTATTGGGAATCGTAGTAGTTTTTATATTCTTGCCTGATGTTATTAACGACCGCAGTGTATCGGTCTTTTTGACTTTTCAAAAGATCGCTTGCATTCAAGGCCACCTGGAGTTTTTTGGCTAACAGTAGTTTTTTTACCCCAATGTCCAGACTGTACTGACTTTTCATTTGATTTAGACCATTGATTCCTGGAAACTGGTACCAAAAATTAACATCAGCCATCAAGGTTTTTGATTTGTTAAGGACCAATTGATTTAAGGTAGAAAAGTAAGCTCCAAATCCATTTAACCCGGGAATGGTTTGTTCGATCGCAGATTTTGAGCGGGTATAAAACACATCTAGCTGGTACATACTTTCTAACCATTGGAATGGATTCAGAACCATCGTATTGCTCAGCTGATAATGGTAGCTGGTGATTAAATTTACTGGTTTTAAAATTTGGATATTGGTATTGGGCTCCGTAAAATTCAGGTCATTAAAGCCATTATTGGTATTGCTGAAAGAGATCGTGCTGGTAAATACACGGGCATAAGTATGTGCCAATTCGATGTTATTATTGTAGGATGGCTGCAAAAAAGGATTTCCTTCTGCGTAGGAAAATTGATTGGTATACCAGCGAAAAGGATTGAGTTTTTTATAGGCAGGTCGATTGATACGGCGGCCATAATTTAAGGAGAATTCGTTCTTTTCCCTCCAATGATACACCATAAACAAGGTAGGAAACCACCTTAAATAATCGGTACTGGTGGTCGCATCCAGAGAAACTCCTGCGGTTTGCGTGTATTCTGCCCTTAGTCCAGCCTGAAAATCCCATTTCCTGATGGTTTTATTTAGATTGAGATACAAGGCCTGGGTATTTTCTGAATAATTGAATTGGTTGCTCTGACTCGCATCGACTTCATAAATGCCATTGGCTTTTTTAAAGAAAGAGACTTCACTTTCATTTTTCACAAAACTGACTTTAGTTCCCATGGAAAGGTTAAAAGTCTTATAAGGGAGTTCTAAATCAGCCTTCAAAGTGTAAAGATCAATATGCTGCAGACTGGAGGATAAATATTGGGCGAAAGAATTCGGGATCATCTGTCCTGTTCCTTCATAGCTTGTATTGTCAAAAAAGCGCTGTTTATCGTCTGTATATTTAAACCAATCCGCGTTAATCGTCAGCTGTTTTCCTAAGGAATCGATGGATTGTTTCAGGTAAAGATTTGCGGCATGATAATTCGATTTCATCTTGGCATTGGCTTCAGAATTTAAAACAGAATCTATGCCTGGTATTTTATTAAATACTGTCGTCTTGATGTGTTCTTCAGAATGGAAGTTCGTTTGTCCTGAGTTATAAGAAAGGCCTATTAAGGTATTTTTAGCAGGTTGATAATCCATTCCTATTTGGCCGCTCGGCATGACCCGAAAATTTCGATCCTTATTGACCACATTCCAGGTTTGATTTGGGTAATACACATTGCTCTGTTCCAAAGGAACTGACGAGCCTTTTCGGAAATTGAAATTCGTAAATAAAGTGATTTTATCTTTTTTGAAACTGAGGTTACCAGCAGCCGATCCCGTGGGATAGATAGCTTGAGTCAGGCCAAGATTTGCAGCACCTTTAAAACCTTCGGCAACATTCTTTTTCAATACAATATTGATGAGTCCGTTGTTCCCCTGCGCATCATATTTAGCCGCAGGATTGCTGATCAGCTCAATTTTCGAAATCTGATCTGCCGGAATTGATCTTAAATAATTGGCTAAATCATCTTCCGTCAAAGGTGTCAGTTTATCATTGATCATGATGTTTACCCCAGCTTTCCCTATTAAAGACACCCTATCGTTGACCACACGAACTCCTGGAATTTTCGCCATTAATTCGAGTGCATCCGTACCTATTGCGGCAATACTTCGGTCTACATTAAAAACCGTCCGATCGATCTTTCTCTCTATTACCCCCTTTTTATAATTGATGTTGACATCTTGTAAATCAATCGATGTTTTTGTTAGACTGAGGCTGATCGTAGTATCGGATTTCAGCGCCAGTACAGACTGCATGGTTTTAAAATTAACCGCTGAAAACACCAGCATATAATTCCCTTTACTAACGTTCGTAAAGCTGAATTTCCCCTGGCTATCTGTTTTCGTTAGCACCAAAAAACCGGCCGAATTTTTAAGGGTCACCGATATTGGTGCTTCAGTTTCTGGAGCTAATATCCCTTGTATTTTATATTGTGCGAAGGAATTATTTGCCAGTAAAAATTGTGTCGTAAACAAAAAAAGGCCTATAGCACTAAACCTTTTAATTTTTTTCAGAAACAGAAGATGGCCTCCAAAGGCCAGCATCAGGAGATGCGTTAATTCGTCCATCCCCGAAGCTACGACTTGCAATTAGTTATACAACTATTTTTTTGAGCCAGCGTTGGTCATTTGCCAATCCCCTAGTTTTTCTATATTTAGAGAAAATTTAACAGCTATGAATAACTGGTTTAAGCGAAATGGCCAACATTTGATGGTCATTGTACTTTTCTTTGGGATTACCTTTTTATATTTTAACCCTGTATTCTTTGGAAAGACGCTTGGACAAAATGATGTAACCAGGGCACAATCTACGACCACGGAGATCAATCATTACCGAGAAAAAGGGGAAACGATTTTGTGGACAAATCAAATCCATGGTGGAATGCCTACTTTTCAAATTTGGGCCCCTTACCCCAATAACATCACCACCTGGTTGGTTAAAGCCATCAATTATTCTTTTCCGCAACCGGTAGGAACAGTGCTTGTGTTGCTCCTAGGCAGTTATTTTCTATTTTGCGTTTTAAAACTAAACCCCTGGCTTTCTGCAACAGGTGCTATTGCTTTTACTTTTTCTTCTTATAACATCATATTATTCGGTGCTGGCCATGCCAATCAGGTTGCTGCGATTTCATTTTTCGCCCCGGTTATTGCCGGAATCTTGCTGGTTTTCAGGGGCAAATACATCTATGGTGCGGCAATAACAGCCTTATTTTTGGCCTTAGAAATCAGGGCTAATCACATCCAGATGACCTATTACCTCTTCTTAGCCATCTTGATTTTGGTGGGCATAGAAGCTTATCATGCGGTAAAATCTAAGCAGACCAAGGATTTTTTCAAGGCGGCAGGATTTGCATTTTTAGCAGGTCTTCTAGCGATAGCGGTGAATACTTCTTCTTTATGGAGCACTTATGAGTATAGCGCTGAAACCATTAGGGGGCATGCCAACCTCACACAAAACGTAGCAAAAACCAGCACTGGATTGTCCAGGGAATATGCATATCAATGGAGCCAGGGCGTAGAAGAATGTATCACCTTCCTGATCCCAAATGCTTTTGGTGGCAGTTCCAGAGGGAATGCTGTGACACATACCAATGCGGTAAAGGCACTGACGGAAATTGGCGCAGATGAAAGTCAGGCGGATTACCTTTCAAAGTCGCTCATGCCATTTTACTGGGGTGAAAAACCTTTTACAGAAGGTTCCTTTTATTTTGGTGCCGTGATCTGCTTTCTATTTGTATTGGGTTTATTCATTGTCAAGAACCGCATTAAATGGTGGTTATTGTCTGTAGTGATCTTAACCATGTTGCTCTCTTTTGGAAAGAACATGCCATTGGTTTCCGATATATTCTTTTACTATGCCCCATTTTACAACAAGTTCAGAGCAGTAGAATCGATCCTTGCCGTTGCAGGCTTATGCTTCCCGATATTGGCTGTGCTGGCGGTAAATGAATTGTTTCTGAACCGGAATAAGGCCGAGCTTTTTAAGCAGGTAAAACTTGCTTTCTACATCACTTTTGGCTTTTCTTTGGCCATTGCCATCATTCCCACACTATTTCTTTCCTTTAAAAGCAGCGACCATGAAGCGGTTGTTACACAATTTACGGAGGCACTAAAAATAGATAAGGCTACCGGAACTGCCATTGGAAATGCGGTGATTGCGGATAGAAAAGCGGCAGCACAGTCGGATGCAATGAGATCTTGTTTATTTATCCTTATTGCTTTTGCTGGTATCTGGGCATTCCTGAAAGACAAGTTGAATTTCAACATCCTTTCCTTAGCCTTTCTATTCCTCATACTAATTGACATGTGGGGCGTCGATAAACGATATTTAAACAAGGATACCTTTATGGCGAAGCAGGATACTGAAAAGCCACAATTCCGGGAAGTAGATCGGTTTATTGATCAGGACAAAGATCCCAATTTTAAAGTGATTGATTTGACACAAAGCATCATGAATGATGCTACTACTCCCTATTTCCATAAGTCAATTGGTGGATATTCGGCGGTTCGTTTGAAACGATTTGATGAGGTTATAGAAACGCATTTCAAGAAAACCATCAACCTGGATATACTGGGGATGATGAATACAAAGTACCTGATCACTACTGATCCCGAATCACCAAAATTGATTGCTCAGTTGAATCCGGATGTATGTGGTCATGCCTGGTTTGTCAATAAAGTCCAATATGTGACTAATGCAGATCAGGAAATGGCGGCAATTGGTACATTTAAACCTAAAGAAACAGTAGTGATCGACCAGCAATATAAACCGCTGGTTAAAGAACAACAAACTGCTATTGCTCAACCTTCCGGAACAATTAAACTGACTAGTTATTTTCCTGATCGCATGGTTTACCAAAGTAATGCGCCACAATCCAATATTGCTGTATTTTCAGAAATCTATTACAATAAGGGCTGGAAAATGTTCATCGATCAGGTTGAGCAGCCTTATTTCCGCGCGAATTACTTGTTAAGGGCAGCTCATATTCCGGCGGGAAATCACCAGATTGAATTTGTGTTTCATCCTGCATCTTATTATACTGGGGAGATTATTTCTCTTATTGCTTCCATTACACTGATTATTGGCTTATTGCTCGCGGGCTATTTGGGTTATAAAGAATGGAAATCAGCTTAAATAAATTGGTTGTCACGTCAGGACGTGACAGGTATAACAAAGGCCTTTAAATCCTGGGATTTAAAGGCCTTTGTAGGTCAGGGAAAAGTTTTACAGCTCATCCCGAATGACCAATTAAAAACTATGCGGATAATAATCATTTTCCACTGTTCCGTCTTCATACAACTTCAACATCGCATAACCTGGAGGCGTTTCCAAATAATAGCCTGGTCCAGCGGACTCAGCATCCCCTTTACCCCACCAGAAACCACTCATTGCCCCATTGCAGCAATACAATACTCCATTGTAACTCGTATGATCTGACAAGTGATTGTGGCCACTTAAACAAACCTTCACTTTATCACGGTGTTTATAGAACAGATCTTTTAACTTCTTACAATCTGAATGACCACCACCAACGAGAACTTGTGTGGTTCCCAGAATCGGATAGTGCGACATTAACAAAGTCGGCGTACCTGCAGGTAATTTCTCCAAATCCTTTTCCAACCATTCATATTGTTCTGGATCCAGGGAAATATCCTTATTATTTCCATCCAAAATAATAAAATGCCAGTTCTTCTTGGTAAATGAATAATATCTATTCGGAATTTTAAGTCGTTTTACCACATAATTTTTTCCGTACATCTCATGATCTTTAGAAGGTGCTTTCCACCAAGGATCATGATTTCCGATGCAACTGTGCAGTTCATAATTAGCCATGGACTTCATACAATCGTCCCAAATTTCCCATTGCTGGATCACTTGTTCATATTTTACATTATCATAAGAGGCATCATTAATTGAATCGCCACCATTCAGGAAAAAATCTGGCTTATGTTTAGTGATGATCTGGTTTAAGCATTGCTTAAATCTTGTGGGCGCATTGTCACCCTCTCTGATGTGCACATCGGTAATGTGTGCTACAGAAAGTGCCAGTTTTTTACCCTTTGGTCCTTGTTTTTCGGAATTTGAAGCCAGAGCAGGTAGCGCCCCTGCTGCTACTGCTCCCAGCGCTAATCCAGCAACTTTTAATAGTGATCTTCTTTTTAGTTGTGTCATTGGTTATGGTTTCATTTATAGTTCATTGGATTTTATGGTCATTCCAAGGCAATCATGATCACCATTGAAATACCACTCATTACCAGCCGAATATTTGTTTTAGGTTCTTATTTAACAGAATTTGCTGTTGTGGAATCGGGCGATAATAATACTTCGGTTCTTCGAATTTACGTGTAAATGCTTCTGTGAGGATATTCCCACCATTACTCCCATTTTTCAGAAACACGGTTGCTTCCGAACCGACCGTTCCGGTCAGGTAGTAAACCAGGGTAATCCCCAACGAATTTTTCTCCTTATGTGCTTCATCTGGAATCGTCTGCGATCCATCGATTAATATAATATCTTCCACACCATCACCGGTCAGGTCATACTTCCCTAATCCTGCGAAATAGATACCCTCAGGACTTTTGGTCAGGAGTTTTCCTGCTTTCCACCTCATCAGATCATCGAATCTAAAGTTCTCAAAAGCAAACTCTACCCGACGTTCTCTTCTAATTTCGAAGATCACACCTTGATTTGACATGACATTATCAAACTGTTGCAGCAACTGAGGATCTGGGTTTCCATTTGCTTGTGCAAGGTTTAAATTTGGTAAACCAGCTCTTTTTCTAAGCAGATTTACTGTAACATCCAAATCCGACTGACTTAATCTACCAAGTTCGGCTAAAGCTTCCGCATTGGTCAACAGGACTTCCGCGTAGCGGTATACCGGAAAATCGACACTACCTATGGTATTATTATCGGTACTATTTACATAACCTTTTAACTGATGATAACCAGTAAAGTTCTTATTTAACCGTTGCACATAGGGCTTGCTGTCTGGAACACGAATCCATCCCGGATAAGCCATTGTTTGCGACAAACGGGGATCACGATTTTCGAATTCTTTTACAAAACCAAACTGCTCATAATTTGGAATCGCAGTATACCGACTGCCATCTTTCATCAGGTAAGTTTGAATCAAATCCTTTGCCGGCGCTTGTTCATATTCCCCAAATACGACAGAGTTCACGTTTTGGCCCCAGTTCTTGACCTGATCAAAAACATTAATCAACATTACTTCCGGGTTCTGTGATAAATCCTGACTGGCAAATAACGCTGCATAATCACTTTCAGATTTTCCGGTATTGTAAATAGAAAACTTACCTGAAGCCATGATTTCTCCGGACACTTTTGCTGCAGTTTCTAGAAACTGATTGGCTGAAGCAGCTAAATTTAATTCATTATGATATTTGCGATAAGTACCTTCATACAGTGCTGCTCTTCCGTAAAATACTGCTGTTGCCCATTTCCCAGGGGTTCCTGCAGGTACCTTTTCCTTCACGTTTTTATAGGCAAAATCCAAATCTGCCATAACACTGTCCATCACCAATGTGCGGGGATCACGTCCTTTAGTCAGGTCTGTGTCTCCCGGATTCAGTGTTCCTGAATACCAGGGCACATCAGAAAATCGCTTCACCATATTCAGGTAAAAACTAGCTCTGTAATACCTTGCTAAGCCTGCATAGTGTCTTTTGACCTCATCAGTCACTTTCGCTTTATTATAATTTTCCAGAAAATAATTAATATTACGGAGCCTCGACCAATCCCATCCGGAGGTGATATTCTGAGCACTGGCATTACCTCTCATGATATTTTTCACTTCTACTGCGGCAGTAGTGGACACATTATCACTACTTTGATCGTTTAAATAAGTACCCCTATCTGGCATAGACAACAAGCCGTTTACATAAAGCGCAAGGTCTTCTTCGGTATTAAAGAAAAGGTTTGGAGAAATAGCGTTCTGTGGAAAACGATCCAGCTCTCCCTTTTTACAGGCGCCCAATCCAATAGTCAGCAGGGCAAACAAGATATATATATTCTTCTTCATGATGATTTCAAATGATGATTAAAACGTGGTTAAAAATCCAGATTTAAGCCAATCGCATACCTTCTTTGGAAAGGATATGCCCAGGCACTTGTACTTTGGTTGATAGACTCAGGATCGATGAATTTCTTAATGGCCGAGAACTCGTACATATTTTCACCGGATACGTATACCCGCAGTCGGTTGATCCCGTAACGTTTGGTTAATGTTTTAGGCAAGGTATAACCCAGCGTTACATTCTTTATCCTCAGATAAGCCCCATTTAACAAATATTTCGTTTGTGGGATATCTAAACCACCACCTGCATTGGCATCAGCCAACCAGGCTTGCATAACCGGATATTGAGAATCTGTATTGGCATCTGCGAGACCTGCAGCAATGTAAGCAGCAGAGTGTTTCGCTCTTTGCTCAGGAGAATCTGCGACACCTCTGTAGAAGTCCAGGTTCCATGGATATACGTTCGCATAAGGCTGCTGATAAGGACCCCAGAACAAATAATGATGTGGATAGAAATCTCTTTTTAACACCCCTTGCATGAAAATAGAAACATCGAAACCATTCCAATCCATATTGATGTTGGCACCAACACTATAACGATCGGTTGTATTTCCAATGACTTTAAGATCTTTCGGGTCATTAGAACTCAAGCCTTTTTCAATCTTATGATCTCCATTCTGGTCTTTATATTTTGGCCATCCAGGTACCACTTCCAGTGCTCCCCATGGAACAATACTCTTTTGATCGAGGGCTGCAATCTCTGCTTTATCTTTAAAGAAACCATCACTCTCTAATCCCCAGATCTCACCAATCGTCTGTCCTACACGATAGTCGGTGAACAAATTTTGATCATTGGTGAATTTGGTGATTTTCGAACGGGAATCGGAAAGAAACACTTTAGTACTCAAGTTAAATGACTTCGAGGCGACGTCGAATCGATCACGATAAGTCAGCGATAATTCCCAGCCTTTCGTTCTTAAGTCTGCCACATTTTGTTTTGGAGCACTCGTTCCCAATACGCCTGGCAACTCCTGACCTTTGACCAACATCCCCTTCGTATCACGAATATAATAATCGAAAGTTACCAGGAATTTATCATTCATTAAGCCGATATCTGTTCCAAGATTCAGGGTAGATACACGCTCCCAGGTATAAGTATTTGGGTCGATATACAATTTCGGAGCTTCTTTAATCACAGGGCGCAGCGAGCCATCGATCAGATATTTAGAAAGTTCCGTTGGCAAGGTTTGAATATAATCGAAGTTTTCTACGTTCTGATTGCCGAGGTTACCATAAGTAGTACGGAGCTTAAGCGTGGACAATACGGGTGACAATGGCTTCATAAACTCCTCTGAGCTGGCAATCCAAGCCAGGGAAGCGGAAGGGAAAAAGCCCCATCTACTGGCAATTGGGAACCTGGATGAACCATCATAACGTCCGGTTCCTTCCAAAATATAGCGGTCCTTATAAGTATAATTTACCCTACTGAACACACTATTGGTGGCATAAGCTTTATAATTTGCACCAATTTTAGCCACTCCAGTGGTTAAGCCCAAATAAGGGAGTGAAGAAGAAATCAGCATATCACGCTCAGCATCTACCGTTGAATAATCATACGTTTCCGAATTATAGCCAACCATTGCACTGAAAGCATGATCTCCAATTGTTTTCTTATAGGTGGTATAGAGATTGAATGCTGTATTTGCGAGATAGTTATTACTTTCACTTACATATCCGTTACCCCCCTCTTCTCTAATGTCGCCAGGACCATATCCTATTTTAAACTTCTTGGAATCTTTGTGGTATCTCCAAAGTTCTCTTTTAAAAGAGGCATCTCCATTTACTTGCAGATCACCATTTAAAAAGGTAGCTACTGCAGAGGTCACGTTCTGAAAACCAAACATATTTTCATTGTTTCCCCCACCATCTACCAGTTGGGCAGCCAACCTTCCTGCACCTGTATTTGCCCAGGTACCATCTGGATTTTTAGCTACATCTGTTGGTTTTAAATAATAAAGATCTCTAATATCAGTAAAAGGCTGCTCACGTTTTGTTTGATAAATATTGAGGTTATTGTCCAATTTCAGCCAGCTTAAAGGAGAAAAACCTACTCTTGAACGTAATCCATACCTACTCCAATAATCTGGAGCCAGCTTGTTCAAACCATTATCTTTGGCATAATCCGCAGACAAGTAATAGGTTAATGGTTTATTATTGATGTTTGCACCTCCAGACAGGGAAACCGCATGACTTTGAGATACTGTTGACTTGTTAAAGAAATAATTATACCAGTCATTGCTACCCATATAAGCCCATTTGGCTTTATCTGCAGGATCTAAACGCGTATCTGGAAGTGATGGATTATCTGACCTTTCTTTTGCCCATTTATAATACTCATCGGAGAAGTTTACATAATCCCATGGCGTATTATCAGTAGATGTTTCTAACACCCTGGAATAGATATAGGGGTCGGTCACCGGCGTAACCAATACTGTTGGTTTGCCCCAGGAAGTGAAGGTATTGTAAGTAATGACTTGCTTCCCAGCTTCTCCTTGTTTGGTTGTGATTAGAATCACACCAAAAGCAGCCCGAGCACCATAAATGGCAGAAGAGGCGGCATCACGTAGTACGGTAAAGGAGGAAATATCCGAGGGATTTAACCTGAGCATATCGTCGTTACTGGTGGCAGGGATTCCATCAATTACGACCAATGGGGAGCCGCCATTTACTGAGGTAAAGCCTCGAATATTGATTTTGGGAACAGAACCTGGTGCACCGCCAGCATAGGAAATACTCAAGCCGGGGCTCAATCCCTGCAAGCCTTGCATCACATTTGCAACCGGTCTGGATTCCAACTCTTTGCCTGAAATCTGATCGATTGCACCTGCGATATTGATTTTCTTTTTGGAGCCAAAGCCTACTACAACCACTTCATCCAGGTTGCCAAAATCCGAAGTCAAGGCTACATTTAGCTGAGTTTTGCCATTCAGCGCTCTTTCTTCTGTTTTATATCCGATATAAGAAAAAACGAGAATCGCTTTGGGATCTACATTCGTTAACGTATAAATACCGTTTCCGTTAGTTCCAATTCGATTACTCGTTCCTTTAACACTTACGTTAACTGAGGGGATAGGCCCCTTGGTTTCGGCATCAGTTACTTCACCTTTTACAGTGATGTTCTGAGCGAAACCGTTTGCCCCAAAAAGCAGGAGGCAAATCAGCAGTAGATTTCTTTTCATAATTACAATAAAGTTTAATGTTTGTGGTTTTTCTCTGGTTTTAAAATGGTCAATCTGAAGGTTAGTTGGGCCTCCTACTTGTATGATTGTTCATACATAGCTTAGATACTTGATCATGTGGTTTTCTAATTTGGTTTGTTTGGTAAATTGGTTTGGTTTCTAATATTGTTTGCTGCGCAGCAAAGATCTAGTTGCAATATTAACAGGAAGTTACAAATAAATTAATTGAACGTACATTCAATTTAAAAAAAATAATTAGCGAACTCTTTTACTTTTTAGTAATTTGGAGCAATCAAAAATTTCACATGGGTAGAAAAAGTCTCAAAGAGACCAGACAATTAGAAATAATAAAGATTTTTTATAAGGTTGCTAAAAAAGAAGGCTATGAAAATACTTCTATCGCGAAAATAGCTAAGGTGATGGATATTAACCCGAGCCTTATTATTCATTATTTTAAGACAAAAGAGGACCTCACCTATGCACTGATTGATTATATTCTTGATCGGTATCTATTGATTTATACCATTAAAAACAAGGAAGGGGTTACCCTTGCGGATTTACACAAAACCATTGAGATGCTTTTTTCCAAGAAGTGGAACTTACTTTTTGATGATGGATTATTTTACACCTTTTATGCTTTGGCATTTCGGGAGAAAAAAATCAAGGCAAAATACAAGACCATTCTAGATTCACTTCGCCATGCCTTGGCAACCATGATCGAGCAATGTTATAAAAAACAGTTCATCCAGGTTTCAGATGCTAAAACCGCTGCTGATTTAATCTTTGTATTGGTGGATGGCGCCTATTTTTACCTGTCTTTGGAAAACGACAAAAAGGCGTACGCAGAAAGACTGGATTACTATAAAAGTAAAGCTTACTATATTTTAGGTGGGGAATGGACGCCTTAATTCTTTTCCCTGACTTTATTGATCTTTAAATGACGTCCTACGGCATAAAATCCGATGAGTACCCAAAGCGAGTTCGCTACAGCATTTGGCATATCACTATTGTGTAGCGCTGATATGACTAAACATAATCCCCCAATTATATTTAGTGCCTGAAAATTTAATGATTCGGCTGTTAGCAATCTTAAATTTAACAACAGATAGCCAAGAGTACATAAAACAACTCCAATCCATCCGATCTCTGTTATTACAATTTGAAACATAATCCCCTTTATTTTTTTGCCAGCAAAATAGTGGTTTTTTAGAATCATTGCACAATACCTAAAAAACTTACAGACAGAAATTCAATAGGTTGCCAAATTCCTAATTTATTTATGAAAATAATACAATTCTGCAAAAGCAAAAACTACTAGATAATTTCTATATTGGCGGCTTCAACGAAAGCTTTCAGAATGACCTTGCAGGAATCCATAGGATTCTTGTCGATTTCAGCTATCCGAGGAGATTTAACACACAATTATGAAAAAAATATTTTGGAGTTCTAAACCTCAAAACACCGCTTTGCTCGCCTTAGCATTCCCCTTACTGATTTCCCAATTAAATGCCGGGGCAGTAATTAAACCAACTACCTTTCAACAGGTTATTCAACAAGAACATAAAATCATCAGTGCCCGGAAGGTTAGTCCGACTGTGATCGAAGTCTTGTTTTCTGACAATCAGCGATTGACTTTAGACTTCTATGGTGATCAGATCTTCAGACTTTTCCAGGACAATACTGGTGGAGTGATGAGAGATCCGGAAGCTAAACCAGAAGCCAAAATTCTGGTTGAAAACCCAAGAAGACCAGTTGCAAAATTAAATCTGACGGACGAAAACAACCTGATTACGATTGCTACTGATAAAATTTCGGTTCAAATTGATAAAAACACAACCCTGTTAAAGATCATTAACCTGGCTACTAATGCTGTAGTTCTTGAAGAAGCGGCACCTGTTCGTTTTGAAAAAAACCAGGTAGTAATGACCTTTAAAGAAACGCCAAAAGAATATTTCTATGGTGGTGGTGTTCAAAACGGACGTTTCTCCCATAAAGGAAAAGCGATCGCAATTGAAAACCAGAACAGCTGGACGGACGGCGGAGTAGCCTCCCCTACACCTTATTACTGGTCTTCTAATGGATATGGCTTGTTATGGCATACCTTCAAAAAGGGTAAGTATGATTTCGGAGCTAAAGAAAAAGGCACCGTAAAATTATCCCATGACACAGACTACCTGGATGTTTTCCTAATGGCTGACCAAGGTGCTGTTCCTCTTTTGAAAGATTTTTATCAACTGACAGGGAATCCGGTATTATTACCGAAGTTCGGTTTTTACCAAGGGCACTTAAATGCTTATAACCGCGATTTCTGGAAAGTTGATGAAAGTGGAAAAGGAATGCTATTCGAAGATGGCAAACACTATAAAGAAAGCCAGAAAGACAATGGTGGGATCAAAGAATCCTTAAACGGAGAGAAAAATAACTATCAGTTTTCTGCACGTGCCGTTATTGATCGCTATAAAAAGAACGATATGCCATTTGGCTGGTTACTTCCAAATGATGGTTATGGTGCTGGATATGGACAGACGGAAACTTTAGATGGCAACATTCAAAACTTAAAAAGCTTAGGTGATTACGCACGTAAGAACGGTGTTGAAATCGGATTATGGACACAATCTGACCTACACCCAAAACCAGAAGTTTCTGCGTTATTGCAACGTGACATCTTGAAAGAAGTCAAAGATGCTGGTGTTCGTGTATTGAAAACTGATGTGGCCTGGGTTGGTGCCGGATATTCGTTCGGACTTAACGGAGTTGCTGATGTCGCTCAAATCATGACTAAATATGGCAATGATGCGCGTCCATTCATCATCTCTTTAGATGGTTGGGCTGGTACGCAACGTTATGCTGGAATCTGGTCTGGTGATCAAACCGGTGGTGTTTGGGAATACATTCGTTTCCATATCCCTACTTATTTAGGTTCTGGTTTATCAGGACAACCAAACATTACTTCTGATGTAGATGGTATTTTTGGTGGTAAAAACATGGCGGTAAATGTTAGGGACTTCCAATGGAAAACCTTTACACCGATGCAATTGAACATGGATGGATGGGGATCAAATGAAAAGTATCCACATGCATTAGGTGAGCCGGCTACTTCGATCAACCGTAACTACCTGAAATTAAAATCGGAGTTAATGCCTTATACTTACAGCATTGCCAGAGAAGCGGTAACAGGTTTACCAATGATCAGAGCGATGTTCCTGGAGTATCCAAATGCCTATACTCAAGGTAAAGCAACTCAATATCAGTTTTTATACGGTCCGAATTTCTTAGTAGCTCCAATTTATCAGGCGACTAAATCTGACGAAAAAGGCAATGACATTCGTAATGGCATCTACCTTCCTGAGGGCAGCTGGATTGACTATTTCTCTGGAGAAAAATACGCTGGAAATAGCATCCTGAACAGTTTTGACGCGCCAATCTGGAAATTACCGGTATTCGTTAAAAATGGGGCAATTATTCCGGTAACCAATCCAAATAACAATGTAACAGAAATCAACAAAGGAGTTCGTATTTATGAGATTTATCCTTCAGGAAAAAGCGCATTTACGGAGTATGATGATGATGGTACTACAGAACAATACAAACTAGGTAAAGGTACTTCCAGCTTAATCGAGTCGGAAGTAGATAAAAAGAACCGCGCAATTGTGACCATTCACCCTTCAACGGGTGATTTCGATGGTTTTGTAAAAACAAAAGCGACAGAACTTAGAATCAATGTAACCGAAAAACCTAAGAAGGTATCGCTGAAAATAGGTAAGGATAAAATCAAATTATCGGAAGTAAATTCGATGAATGACTTCTTAACTAAAGAGAATGTATATTTCTACGATGCTGCTCCGAATTTAAATAAATTTGCGACTAAAGGAACTGAATTTGAGAAAGTAGCGATGGTAAAAAATCCACAGTTACTGATCAAAGTAAGTGCGACTGACATTACCCTAAACCCGGTTGTGGCAACAATTGAGGGCTTCAAATATGCACCTGCAGATCACTTACGCATCACATCAGGGGCGCTAACGGCTCCGGTTAACGCTGTGGTTACAGATAAAAACAAAGAAGCCTATACCTTAAAACCAAGTTGGTCGAAAGTGGAGCATGCAGATTTCTACGAAATAGATTTCAACGACATGCATTATACTACAATCAAAGACACAGCCTTGTTATTTGATGGTTTAACTGCTGAAACACCATATTCATTTAAACTACGTGCGGTAAATAAAGACGGGCAATCGGCCTGGACTGAGATTAAAGCAACAACGAAGTCTAATCCATTAGAATTTGCGATTCAGGGCATCACTGCTCAATCCACTGCATTGGATCAGGAAGACTCAGAAATCGGGCAATTATTCGATTTTGATGAAAGCAATACCTGGCATACCAAATGGGGTGTAAATGCATTACCATTCGAGATTGTCATGGATCTGAAAACCGTCAACCAATTGGATAAATTCCATTACCTTCCACGTTCAGGAAGAGGAAACGGTATCATCTTAAAAGGTGAGGTATTCTATAGCAATAACAATAAAGACTGGACTCCGGTAGGTCCATTTACTTGGGCAAATACAGATGAAGTAAAAGTATTTAACTTCCCTAAACACCCAACTGCACGTTTCATCAAAATGGCCGTTACTGAAGGTGTTGGTGGTTTTGGTTCTGGTAGAGAATTGTACGTATTTAAAGTTCCTGGAACAGAAAGTTACCTACCTGGAGACATCAATAATGACCGTCTGATTGACAGAAATGACTTGACTTCGTATATGAACTATACTGGTTTAAGACAAGGTGATGGTGATTTCGAAGGTTACATCAGCAATGGTGACATCAACAAAAACGGTTTGATTGACGCTTATGACATTTCATTAGTGGCTACGCGAATTGATGGTGGTGTGAAAACTGATGCGAAAGCGGAAAAAGTAGCTGGTAAACTAAGCATCAGCACTGCAAAACAGAGCTATAACAAAGATGAGATCATCGAGGTTAAAGTGAAAGGTACTAACCTTAAATCTGTAAATGCCTTGAGCTTTGCCTTACCATACGATGCTGCTGATTTTGAGTTTGTAAGCATACAAGCTGAAAATACGAAGCACATGGAGAACATGACTTATGACAGGTTACATACGAACGGAAAGAAAGCTTTATACCCTACTTTTATCAATTTAGGCGATAAAGAAGTTTTAACAGGCAGTTCGGAACTGTTCATCATTAAATTAAAAGCGAAACGTAAAGTTAAGTTTGACCTTAAAGCCATTGATGGCGTATTGGTTGACAAAAACCTGAATAGCGTTACTTTTTAATCATTTAACCATAATTAATGCCCCCCGGTTCTGCGCGTTTAATCATGCGCTAAGCCGGGGGGCTTTTTTATATTTTATTTTCCAGAAATCTGATTGAAAAAATCACTAACTTAATATATCCAAAAATCAGATCAAGCCCTAAAATGACCTTATAAAAGAAATCTAATTTCATAACATAATGAGCATTTCAAAACTAATGATGGCCGCTCTCCTCCTGGGGATGAATGTTTTAGTTTCATGTCAAAACAAAACTAAAACACCAAATGACATGGAAAAAATTGAAATTGAAAAGACTGATGTACTTTCTGAAAAGGTTTTAACCGCTGAACAGCAGGCTGCATTAACTCCGGATTCTGTCCTATCCATTCTAAAAAAAGGCAATGAAGAGTTCGTTTCTGACGCCTTAACCATTCGAAATAATACCGTTAGAGTTCGTGAAGCAGCGCTGGGACAATACCCTAAAGCCGTTATTCTATCCTGTCTGGATTCTCGTGTACCAGTGGAAGATGTGTTCCATCGGGGAATTGGAGATCTCTTTGTAGCCAGAGTAGCAGGGAATATTGTAAATGAAGATATTTTAGGAAGTTTGGAATACGCCTGTAAGGTTTCAGGCTCAAAGGTGATTGTTGTTTTGGGCCATGAACATTGTGGCGCAATAAAATCAGCGATTGACAATGTAAAACTGGGTAATATTACCGGTTTACTCGCAAAAATTCGACGCGCATTGGCTACCAACAGCCCATTTGAAGGCGAAAAAACCACCAAAAACATGGCATACGTTCATCACATCTGCCTTGAAAACATAAAACTGAGTATTCAGGATATTAGAGTAAAGAGTCCTATTTTAAAAGAGATGGAGACTAAAGCTGAGATCAAAATCGTTGGAGCTGTTTATAACATGGAAACTGGCAAAGTAGAATTTCTATAAATAGCAAATGCCCCCTAAAATTAAATCCGGAGGGCATTGCATGGTATTCATTTAAACCTGACTACTTGCCTAAATTCAACCTTAAATTTAGTTCAAAACTACCATTCGTATAACTGCTTAGAGCTGAGGTTTGCGTGGTATAAGTTCCGCTGATCAGATATTTCTTCTTATAGTCCATTCCTAGTCCGAAAGTCGCATTTTCCGTACTGTGGTACATGGCCAGTAAAAACACTTGCTTGTTGGCAATGCTCATTTGTGCACCGGCATCCCAGATATTATCAAAACCTTTAACTCCGCGATAAACCACTTTAGGTTCCAGATCGACACCTTCCATACCTTCGCTGATATTGAGTTTATAGCTCAGTGCTGAATAAAACGTAGCCACATCTGCCAGCTTGATCACATCCTTTTTCAGAACGCTTTTCAAATTAGGAATTGCGGCCTGTATATTCAGTTTATCAGAGGTATAGGCGATCCCGAAATCTCCATCCAGGTAATTCTTACGATCATTATATTGTCCAACACCAGGATCATTTGGATTTCCATAGAGATCCGAATTCTCCAGTCGTTGACTCATGATTCCCATTGACACGCCGAAGTGCAATTGATGATTGTTATCATTCAGCTGCAGGTGATAAGCGTAACTCCCTACCACACGAGTCTGCTTTTGTAAGCCAGCACTTTCATTATTCACAGTTAGTCCGATTCCGACTTTGCTGAATCCGTAATCTGCTGTTAGATTTTGAGTTAAAGGAGAACCGGGAACATTGCTCCATAGTTTACGGTATGCACCATTTATTTTTAGACCTTGATCGGCACCGGCAAAGGCCGGGTTAATTAAGTATTGATTGGTAAAATATTGTGCAGATAGCGGGTTTAGCTGTGCTTTTACAGAACTGCCCATTGCCACAAATGCACATATTAATATTGCTTTATATCTCATTTTATGATTTTGATTTTTCTAATCTGCGGGACCAATTGTTTTTTTGGAACCCGCAGATTAAGATTTATGTTTAATTAGTACTAACAATGGTTATAAAACCCTTTTTTGCCGGTGTTACTTTACCAAAGTCGATCACATAGTAATAAGTACCTTCGGCGAGTGGAGTGCCATTAAGTGTCCCTTCCCAGGTATTATCATATCCTTTTTTGCTGTACACCATACGACCTGAGCGGTCAAAGATTTTAACCTCATTATTTGGATAGAATTCAATGTTGTCAATCACCCATTTATCATTTACACCATCTCCGTTAGGAGTCATGATATTGGTCGCTTTAACAATTTCAAAGTCTTCCTTCACAACCAATGTAAAAGTTTGTGTTTGTACACATCCGCTGGCATTGCTGGCAGTTACACTATAGGTTGTTGTTTCCCTTGGTCTCACTGTTAACAACGCTGTATTCAGTCCGCTGATGATACTGTTGTTGGCAGTCCAACTGTAGTTTACTCCTCCGGTTGCGGTTAATACAGCTGTCTCACCTTTGCTGATTGTTGCACCTTTATCGCTATTGATCACCAGCGTTGGCAAGGTATTTACGGTGATTACAAAAGTCCGGCTATAGGAATCTACACCACCATTTTCTATACCTCCGTTGTCCTTAACCATTACTGTAACCATGGCTGTTCCGCCCATTGCTCCTGCTTTAACCTTATAGGTTAAGGTACCTGTAGTACCGCTACCAGTAACCGCTAAACTTTCAAACAGGTTAGCATTGGTACTACTCAGACTTAAAGTGATATTTTGCGCAGTTTCAGGACCGGCACTGATGCCAGTTAAAGCTATGTTTTGTGTAGCTGTAGTAAAGCAAATGTTCTGATCGGCAATCACTGCTATGGTTGGAACCTCATTTACATCAATTAAGTTAACACTCAGTTCTTTTTCCATCCACAGGCTGTTTAGGGTAGTAGAACGCACTCTTATCTTATAAACGGCTTTATTTTCAAAGTTCAGACTTGCAGAAGTATGGAGTTGATTACCGTTTATGGCAAAGAGGGCATTGTCTGTATCACCAGCTCCTGGAACAAGTGTAAAAGTAAAACTTGCTGAAGCATCATCTGAAGTGCTACTTAATATCCCTGCCTTGGTACCTGAGGCACTATTTTCATAAAGAGCTATACCAGCAAGCGTAATATTGGTTGGTGCTCCTGCTTTTACTTTCAGTGTCCCGGCAACATAGCTAAAACTATAATTCTGTGCTACTGCCCCGCTGATGGTAATCGGATAATCCCCGATCGGGCTGTTGATGCTCGCCGTGGTGCTTATCGTCGGTTGGGTTGTCAGGACCAATTCATCCTCATTATTGGCAAATCCTGCATAGCTAAAAGTAAAGTCCGGATTGGTTGTACCTGCAAATTTCTGTTTATCGATTGCGGTAACAGTCAATACTTTTTGGGTAACCGTTAGTATTCCGTTTGGATTTGTAATGGTATAATTATTTAGTTCGCCGTTCTGATCCGCAAGGATGGCTACGATAGGGTGATTCTGCCCTACTGCGGCAGTGGCGATTACACCTGTACTGTTTCTGGTTAAACTAATGTTATCGTTATTTTCGATACCTGTAATAGTCCCGCCAAGGTCAGCTACCGCCAAAGTAGATCCATATACTTTATTACGATCGGTATTCAGTACAACCAGGGCTTTCCTGTTGACCGTTAAAATGCTATTTCTGTAAATAATGTCATAGTTATCCAGTCCTTCACCACTAGCTGATGAGGGTACAATTGGGTAAGGTCCGCCTGCCACTGTTGCAGTTGCTGCAGCTCCCGGACTGGTTAAGACAACACCTGTTATCGTATCGTCGTTCAGCAGCCCCGTTGCATTGAATTCCGTCCCGATATAGGTTAGCGCTGTGCCATAAACTTTAGTCTGATCAACTCCGGTAATGGTCAATTCTTTTTTGTTGACTGTTAGGTTTTGCTGAATAGGGCTTGCAGCATACACGCCGTCACTCCCGGCCTGACTTGCTGTAATCAGCGTATTTCCAGCCTTCAATATTCTCGCCATATTTCCGTTTATAGCAACCACCGATGAATTAGCAGCGGTATAAGTTACCGGTAAGCCAGCCGAAGAATTTACATCGCCCAAAAGGAAAGCTGCATCGCCATAAGTTTTCGGATCGATATTATTAAAAGTTAAGGCTTGATTCGCTCTAGCTACAACGTCAACATCTGCTGATGGTGTGCTGATATTACCCGTCTGATCGATGGCTACGATCCGGTAATAATACAGGATTCCATTGGTTACAGGCGTATGTGAATAGGTTGTTGTTCCCGCTGCAACATCAGTTAAGATCATTGTCGGACTAGCCGTTGTCCCATATAAAATCTGGTACTTATCTAAATCTATTTCCGAATTGGCGGTCCAGTTTAATGTAATTTGTTTATCACCTGGTATGGCAGCCAGACCAATAGGCGCTACCGGGGCAGATTGGTCAACAGTTACTGATCCTGTGCCTGTAGTAACGGTATTACCTATATTACCTGCCAAATCCTTAAAAGCGATATTGTAGGTAACCAATCCATTTGGGTCTCCATCTACGAAAGTATAAGTAGCCGCCCAGTTGTTACCTGTAACAGTTGGAATCACTACATGACCTGCAAGCGTCAATACAGGGGTTTGTATTGATTCGCTGGAAGTAAAGCTCAATGTTACCGTATTTCCAATGCTGGCAAGCAGAGGAGCGCCATTGTTAGACGCTATATTAACAGAGCTCAATGCAGGTCTTTGCGTATCAAAACTCAAAGAAGCCAAAGCTCCGGTGATTGAGAGATTGCCGGAAATATCCGAGTATGTTCCTGCTGCAACAGAAATATTGGCAATTCCTGAGTTGGTTTCTGCTGTTGGAGTGAAGGTTGCGGTACGTGTCAGTCCAGTCCCTGAAATAGCTCCCAGTGTACCTCCGGTAACTACGACATCACCGACGGTACCATTCCAGGCAAAGCTAGTACCTGGATCCTCAGTAAAATTGAAAGTAATTGTTGCTGTTTCTCCTATTTTTAGTGTGGATAGATTACTGGCAATTGCCAATGTCGGCGGACTTGTCATGATCTGCAGCGTAAGCCCCTTGGTCCCTCCTGAAGAACTACCGCCAACATTTAGTGCTTTAGACGTAATGATATGCGATCCGGCAGTAAGGCTGGTACTGGTGATAGACCAGGTACCATCGGTTACTAAAACTGAGCCCAGTAAGTTTGCCCCTTCATAAATAGAAACTGTCGATCCAATTTCTGCCGTACCGATAAAAGTAGGTGTAGTGACATTGGTAATGTTATCTATTGCGGAGATTCCGCTATCACTTCCTTCGGCCAGTGTAGGTATTGACGGTGCGGATTTACTTTCAAAAAACATGAAATCTCTGGTATTTGCACCAACAAATACATCCAGATCACCGTCACCGTCCAGATCAACAACAGCTGGTGCGGCATATTGAAACCCAACATTAGATAATCCGAAAGGATTTGTTAGTGCCGGACTAAACAGAGGTGCAGATTTAGTACCTATATTATGGAAATAGAATAAATTTCCATTTTCAGTTCCGACCAGGAGGTCAATTTTACCATCACCGTCCATGTCCTTAAATACCGGATTGGGAGAATTACCTATAAAGGTTAAACCGAAAGGAACGTTAACCTGTCCTGCAAAAGCTGGCGCTTCAGCAGTCCCGACATTTTCAAAGTAAAAAAGATTACCGTAATATTCACCAATCAGCACATCCAGATCCCCATCATTGTCCAGATCAGCAAAAGTATGGGAGGATAAATAGCCAACACTGTATAAACCGAAGGCTCCCTGGACCGGGGCTGCAAAAGAAGGTACAGAATTGGTTCCGATATTCTTATAATAATAAGAAGCTCCACCTTGAACCCCGACCATGACATCCATATCCCCATCATTGTCCAGATCTACAAAGGTTGGAGTCAGGATACCGCCAATATAATCGGAACCTAAATAATCTATCCTGCCAGCTCCATAAATTGGTGCTTGAGCAGTCCCGACATTTTCGTAATAGACTAAAGTCGCCCCATTACTACCATAATTACTGGAACAGAGCATGTCCAGGTCACCGTCATTATCGAGATCGGCAAAAGTGGGCTTTGTCCATGCACCCATTCCATCGAGGCCAAAGGGATTCGTGGTGTAGGGCAAAAAAGACTGTGCACTTACCTGGTCGGAAAAGAATATAACCATGAGCAGTGACAGAGAGCGTAAAAATATTTTCATAACAATTTCCTGTAAAAGTCTTATCCCTTTGGTTTTCAAAAGTTCAGACCTAGTTAATTAATTATCAAAACTACTTCAGAAGCTAGAATTTCTGTCATGGTTTGGGTCAGAATCCGATCCTGTATTATAATTCCGGATTTAATTTAATTCGAACATATCTTTCGTATGCGCTAATAAATCAATAGCTATTGTAATTAATTCCAGGAAAAATATTGCTTTCAAGCTTACTAGACCAGATTCATGCAGGTATTGCGGTTCCTTTTTGGTCAGGATGCAGAACAATATCGGGAACAGGGAAATATTTCGAGAAGAAAAAAAAATGTAGGGACGTGTTTCTATATGCTTATTTATTTAAGTGTCGCTTATATAGCTCCGCGCAAGCCAATGCATCGCTTAAGGCATCATGGTGATTTAATGGAATTCGATATTCCTGGCACAAAGTAGCTAGTTTTTGTTTGTAAATCTTATAGGTACATTGTTTCTCATACACTGGCTGTGCAATCTGGTAATAATCTAAAGTTTGTGTCAGACAGCTAAAATCAAAAGCACCATTGTGGGCAACGACGGTTTGTCCATCGATAAAGGAAGCAATTTCCCGCCAAACCATGGAGAAATCCGGGGATTTACATGTACGCTCGGGCGTGATCCCATGTACTTGAATGTTCCGATAAAAGTAAATATTATCTGGTGGACAAACTAGTCGGTTAATGGTCTCTTTAACGATGCCATTTTCAATGCGTACCAGGCCAACCTGACAAATACTCCAACGCTTAGCATGAGCAGTTTCAAAATCAATTGCTGTAAAAGTGTGTTCCATAAATTATAATGCGGGCCAAAAATACTAATTAATAAGAGCTGATTTCGGTGGTTCATTAAATTCTTATTCCTTTCCATTTATACCAAGGGCGGCTGTGATTTTTTGACGAAGGTCAAATGTTCGGCGATAAACATTCTAAAAGTCTGGAAATGAAAAAACATCAATCGTTATTTTCTTAAAAATTAGGAGATTAGTTTTACTTCATGTAAATTTCAAACGAACCTTATAAGCAATCAAACCCTCAATCCCCGAATTATGAAAAAGTTCCTATTGTTAATGGCACTTATTGTCATCTCTTTTACTGGTTTTAGCAAAGAAAGCAAAGCCATTAAAAATTCTATTAAGTATAAAAAGGTTAAAATAATTAAAAAATTCAAGCTAAATAAAAAAATGGATTGCTATCCAATACAAATTAACGCCAGCTGTGGAACGTTTCTTGAAACCATGTGTAGTGAAGGAGGAAGCAGCGCTTCGGAAAGACAAGAAGCATACGCCGCGTTTTCTGATATGTACGACAATGCCGTTTGCAATTAATTAAACTATAAAATTTGCTTATAAGGTTTCTCTAATTTAGTTATCACCTACCTAACCATTCAAATGAAAAAAAGTATTCTAATTATAATCACCATTTTTATTTCCCTTAACCTAAAGGCTCAAAAAGGGGAACAGGCATTGGTAACCGTTTTTTATAAATTCAATCACTTAAAAGATTCTTTAAATAAATCCAACATGTATAAAGAAAGAATGGTGTTATGGATTGGAAAGAATGCGTCTGTTTATAAAAGTTATGATAAAATTGTAAATGACTCTGTTAAAAAAACTTCCGTACAGGATGATGGTAAAGGCGGTTATGTTGTAAACACCTCTAATAGAAAGAAGACGATTGAAAACCAGATTTTCAAGTACCCGGCGGATAGAAAGTTGGTGGTTTTTGAAAAGCTGATTAAAAGCTATGCCATTAATGAAGATTATCCGAATATGGATTGGAAAATTGGTTCGGATACCATGTCGATCTCTGGGATAAAGTGTCAAAAGGCGCAGACCACATTTAAAGGTAGAAACTATACTGCCTGGTTTGCTCCTGATTTACCTTACAATACTGGCCCTTGGAAACTCTGTGATCTTCCAGGTTTAATTCTTCAGGCTTATGACGATAAACATGAAGTTGAATTTATGTTTGACGGATTAAAGCCGGCCATTTCAACTGAAACGATCAACATCCCTGGTATAGCAATTGCAACCAGTCCGGCAGATTATAAAAGGCTGGTTGAGTTATTAAGAAATGATCCCAATGCTTTTTTTGCACAGAACGAGGTTAATGGCGTTAGACTAGTTCCTAGTAAACCTGAGGTATTTAAGAATGCCTATAAAACAGAGAACAATCCAATTGAGCTACAGCCTTAATGTTTTTAAAAAAGAGTCTTTTATTTTTAATAATTAGTTTCTTTTCCATGAGTAACGTCTTTTCTCAAGATTATATTCATGGGAAAGTAACGGATTCATTGCGGAATCCAATAGCTTTTGCTAATGTGGCCTTGATGAATAATGGGGTAATCATGAGCTATACCCAAAGCAATAAGAATGGGCTGTATACCTTTAAAAAAACAGAAGAAAACAGTTTGAGGTATACCCATTTACAATTTACGTTTGTGGGTTTCGAGAAAATTACATTACCAATAATTGAAGCTCAAAAACAATACAATGTAGTATTGAAGTCAACAGACCATGTTTTAAAAGAAGTAATCGTTAAAAGCCGGCCCGCTCCCATTCAAAAACGTGGGGATACCACAAATTTTGATTTTGCCTTTTATAAAGCTCCTCAAGATCGTTCTGTGGAAGATGTTTTAAAGAAAATACCTGGAATTGAAGTTACTCCTGCTGGTAAAATCAGCTATAATGGTAAATCAATCACCAGCTTTTTTATAGATGGAGATAATTTACTGGACGATAAATATGCCTTAGGCACCAAGACCATCCCTTCTGGAATGGTTGATACGTTGCAGGTTTTTGAAAACCATCAACCGATAAGAGCGTTGAGTAAAATCTCCCCGACTGACCATGTTTCATTGAACATCATCCTCAACCCAAAGGCTAGAATTAAAATTACAGGTCTTGCTAATTTGGGTCTTGGTACAAGCGAGCATGCTAAAGAAGAAGTGAACCTAATGAGCTTAAAAAAGGGATATAAAACCTTAAACCTTTTAAAATACAATAGCGATGGTTATGATTTATCTAAAGAAATTACTGCCCAAAACTTTGGAGAAATGAACAATGAATTAAGTCGGAATCTAAATTACCCATTGATCGATTTGAATACGATTGCCATCCCTTATCTTAATCAGAATAAGTATTTATTTAATCGTGCTTTTCTGAGCACCACTAATCAGCTGTTTAAGTTAAAGGAGGACATTCAGTTGAAATTTTCCGGCCATTATTTTAAGGATAGCCAGCGCAGCAACTTTTCCAGGTTAAACCAGCAAATAGTTCTGACCGATACTATTCGTTTTTTTGAGGAACAGAATCAGCGATATGAACCACAAAAACTTGAATTCAGAGGCGATTTGACCATCAATAAAAAGAGTGGTTACTTTAATAACACTTTGGTTTTTAAAAATGAGAGATCAAATGCTCTGGCTTTGGTTTTTATAAACGCTGAGCGGGTAAATCAACAATTAAAAACAACACCGTATGAATTTTACAATGAAGCGAAATACATCAAAGCCATTCCGAACAACAAAGCAATAGAACTCTTCTCATTTATTAGTAAATCAAACAACAATCAGCATTTAAATTTGGCACCAGCTGTGTTTAATGGGTATGTGCTGCAGCAGATCAGCATGCCTCAGCTATTCACGAACAACAGTCTGGCTTTAAAAGTCAGCAATCGGAATTTTTTCCAGGAGTATAAACTTTCTCATACTTATGATGAAAAGGAAATCAATTCTGCGATAAATGGCAATTACACGGATCATCTTGGCAATCAACTCCGATGGAAATACCACAGGTTCCAATTCAATCCATCCTTTAATTATATCACAGAGCGCATCAGGGTATCTTTGGGGCTGCCCCTAAACTACAATAACTTTAGCTATAGAGACGATCTTTATGCGCGTAACCAATCTTATGATCAGTTCGTGTTTGAGCCTAAAATCGCAGTTAAAATCAATCAGGGAAAAGAAAATAAGATTACTGCCCAGTATCAGTATAAAAATAACTTCGCCGATGCTGCTACGCAGTACCAGGGTTATATATTGTTAAATTACAGAACACTTAATGCTTATAATCCTGATTTTCTATCTCAATCCAATACGCATAATTTCTCTTTGGGTTATAATTTCAGTAAAAGCATCCGTCTCTTTTCAATAAATGTATTTGGCTTGTATAGTATCAAAGAAAACAATTCCATTAGTCAGATCAGCTTTAGCGACTTCAATCAAACGACTTTGCAGCTACCATTGATCAATTATAACAGAAATTTAATGTTCAATGGAAATACGAATAAATACATTTTTGACCTGAAGACTACCGTTAAAGCCAACTTTACTTTACAACAGCTTTATAGCAATCAGGTGCTGAATAACGTGCTCCTACCCTACAGAACAACGGTCTATACTTTTGGTGCTAGTACGGATACCAAATTCAGTGACCAGGTTTATTTGAAGTACAACGCTTCCTATGTCCCAACAAGGTCTAAATCAACCGCTTTTAACTCCGGCACACAGGAAACAAAATTCATCAACCAAGCCATGGAATTGGTGATTTTACCGGTAAGTTCAGTGGTTTTTAAGCTGAATTTGGAGCATCAACATTACAAAAACACGAATAGCGATGCTTCCAACTATTTGTTTTTAGATGCAAATTTGAGTTGGAAGTTTGCAAAAGCCAAGCAAGAATTGAGGTTTTCAGCAATTAACCTGAGTAATGTAAAATCTTATAGAACAAATTACCTGTCTGCCTATACCAGTGCAAGCTCAACCTATCAGCTTTTGGGTCGCTTTTTCCAAGTAAACTATATTTTTAATTTCTAAGGCAGGGTAAATAGGGATCTGATACATTGTGCATTTTCGATCAACTGCTGTGCATTAACGAACAGTTTGAAATTAGCAAATGGGATTAAACCTTGATTATTGCCTATATTTAAGTTTGGCATATCATTGGCGAATGGTAGCAAAAAATACGGATATGTTTAGGATTAATTTAAAAATTGCTTTGCGCAACCTCTGGAAAAACAAGAGTTACACCTTGATTAATATTCTTGGTCTTTCTATTGGCATGGCAAGCTGTATCCTGATTTTTATCTTTATCCGTTTCCAACTGAGCTTTGATGAGGGCTATAAAAATGAGGACCGGATCTATCGGCTGGTTACAGATTGGAAATACAATGCTTTTAACGATTATTCTTCAGGGGTGCCCATACCTGTTACTTCGGCAGCCAGAAATGAAATTTCGGGAATAGAAAAGATAGGTGCGATAGCAAAAGGAGGAAATGTAATCCATGTTAATGATAAAGAAGGCAAAGAAATTATAAAAAGTCGGGAGGATATTTACTATGCAGAACCATCGTTTTTTGAGGTAATTCAGATAGACTGGCAGTATGGTAAACCAACTGAGGCCTTAAAGGAGCCTAATACCGTCGCTTTATCGCAAGCTACTGCCATCAAATATTTTGGGAATACTCAAAATGCAATGGGCAAAAGCATCAGGGTTGGCACTAAAATGGAATTAAAGGTGACTGGAATATTTAAGGATATGCCTCAAAACAGTAGTTTTCCTTTAAAAATAGTCATTAGCTACAAAAATTTTTCTGAGCGGAACAGCACTTGCTGGGATTGTACCTCTTCAAGCAACAGCAGTTATGTCTTGCTGAAAGAAGGCCTAAAAAGCTCAGACCTACAAGAGACGCTGACAAAGTTCAATAAAACACATTACGCAGATCAAAAGATTGCAGGTAACCAAATGAACAGACTTCAGCCTTTAAAAGAGATCCATTTTGCTGAACTTTATGATAATTTCGCCAATTCGACGATTAGTAAGCATCAAATTTATGGCCTTTCCATCATTGGTTTATTTTTAATCTGTACGGCTTGCATCAACTTTATCAATTTAAACACTGCTCAAGCGGTTAACAGATCTAAAGAAGTTGGTGTTCGCAAAGTCATGGGAGGTAAACGTAAGCAGCTTATCCTGCAATTCTTAACTGAAACTTTCGCCTTAGTACTCATTGCCTTGTTATTTGCCTGTATGCTTACAGAGCTTGCGATTCCTTCCATGCAGAATCTATTCAAAAACCAAATCACATTCAGTCTGTTTGGCAGTCCCATTATTTTTGTATTCATGACCTTGCTGGTGATATTTGTGAGCTTTTTAGCAGGTTTCTATCCGGCAATGATCATATCAGGTTTTAATCCGGCACTGGCTATAAAAAATAAGGTTACACTCAACAACAACGGCTTGAGTTTGCGTAAAGTCTTAGTGGTTGTACAGTTTGCCATTACCATCATTCTGATTATTGGTACTTTGGTAATCGTTCGTCAGATGGAATATTTACAGCAAAAACCATTGGGATTTAGTACAACTGCGGTAGCCATAGTTGGCATGCCTGGGGACAGTACAAGTCATAGCAAACGGGATATATTCAAAGCACAGATCCTGCAAATTCCAGGTGTACAGCTACTCAGTTATTGCCAGGTACCTCCGCTTTCCCAGGACGTAAATTCAACTGATTTTACTTTTAATGGCATGCGGAATAATGATTTTGAACTAAGAAATTGTAAAGCAGATGAAAACTATTTTAAGTTGTTTGACTTGAAAATCATTGCGGGCAAGATCTTTACAAAAAGCGATACGACTACTGGTTATGTCGTGAATGAAACCTTTCTTAAAAAAGTAGGTATTACTAACCCACAGGATGCAATTGGCAAGATGATTAAAACTTCAGATATCAATGTCCCTATTGTTGGTGTGGTAAAAGATTACAATGATAAATCTTTAAAAGAGCATATTTCCGGATTGGCCATTTCTTCAGATAAAAGCCAATATTGGAGCGCTGCTATAAAGCTGGAAGGCGGCGAACAGATGGTTCCTGCGATGAAACAAATTGAAGCCTTATGGAATGTAACTTTCCCTAACAGTGTCTATGATGCTAGCTTTGTGGAGGAAAGGATCAATAGTTATTACGAGAGTGAAGCGATCATGGGCATCTTATTCAAGGTTTTCGCGGGTATCATTATTTTCATCTCTTTTATCGGTTTATTTGGTTTAATCTCCTTTGTTGCTGCACAAAGGACAAAAGAGGTGGCCATTAGAAAAGTATTGGGTGCTTCTACGTTCGAATTGGTTAAAATGCTAAACGGATCATTCTTAGTTATGGTTTTTCTGGCAAATCTGGTGGCCTGGCCACTGGCTTACCTCTTTGTTTCCAACTGGCTGTCTACTTTTGCCTATAGAATAGAGCTGAGTTTTTGGCCTTTTGTGCTTGCCATGTGCATTTCTATGCTGATCACCTTGATCACGGTAAGTATCAGGTCTTATAAGGCGGCTAGTGCGAATACCATTGATGCGCTGAAGTATGAGTAGGGAATGTGGCACAGATGTGATATTTTTACCCAAACAATAGAAATCATAAAAAAGGCTATTCTTATGAGTAAAAAAGCAACCTCTGTATTTACCGCATTTACGTTTATATTGATACTATGCAGTTTCGTATCCTCCTATTCATCTGATGAAATAAATCAGGAGCATAAAATAGAGGGCAAGATTGTTTACAACAAGAAGAAACAAAGCATTGCTTTATCCTGGCCAGCATTTGGCGTTTCAGGAAACTATGTCATCACAAGAGGAGGAAGTCGTTTGGCATCAAATTTTGTATCGCTGGGTTCAACCTCTAAATTGACATTTACAGATAATAAGCCAAATGCAGCTAAATACGAAAACTATTATAAAGTTACGCGCAACGGTATCAGCATAATTATTTCGCTAGAGGGTCAAATTTTTGGCAGCAATATGTATTTCTACGATAGAAAGTATGAAAAAGCAGAGACTGCAAGAAAGGAAATCAATTCTCAATTTGGTACTATTGGTTTAGGCGGATCAAATGGAGAATGGACTACAAAGCGTCAGGCCTATTATTTCAAAGCGAATGTGAATGGTCAGACTTATGATTCTGGTGGCTCTGGTTCAGCATCATCAGCTACTGCCAACGCAATAGAATTAGGTTTTTACGCGCACATTGGAGGTTTAGGAAAAGTACCAGAAGCGGTTAAATTAGGCGCTGTATTCACTAGACCTCACCTGTCTGGTGGAGCAAATGCAACCTGTACATTTTGGCGTTCCATGGAAAATGTGACCGTGATGCGCGATTTTGCATGGACAGTTTCTCAATCCACAAGTGCAAGAAGGATGTCAATTGAAAGCACATCTAAATATATTTCAGATGTTGGAAAAGACAATTTTTGGGGCAGCGGTGGTTTTATTGCCGACACTCATTATACCTCATCCAGACCAAACTGGGCTGGACAACAACAATGGTACACAAGGAATGCGACTTTCCCTGCAGGTTCTGGAGCGATGGGAGGTTCTTATAGTATGGTTTGGCAAGGCTGCATTAATCCTCCAAAAGCGGATGACACCAACGCTCCAATTTCAACTACTCCGATCATCCGAGAAAAACCTTTTCTTTTTATAGATGATGATGGCGAATACAAAGTATTTGTTCCAGCATGGCAGAAGGATAGAGTTGGCGTTTCCTGGTCGGCAACAGCTATGGGCAAAGGCAAAATTCAAGATTTGTTGACCGACTGGTATGTTGCCAAAGCAGGCGATACCGATGTAGAGATCAATAATGCATTAAAAGCTGGTAAAAATATATTCTTCAGCCCAGGACATTATGCGCTGAACGCTCCTATTCAAGTGAATAGAAAAGATGCTATACTACTGGGTGCGGGTATAGCTTCGGTAACCTTAGAGCCTACTGAGAAAAATACCTGGGGATGTATCTATGCGGATGACAAGGATGGAATTATCATTGCCGGACTTCTGATGGATTCATTCAATAGTACAACTTATCAAGTTAGAATTGGTGCCGAAGATGCAAATGCAGACCATGTTGCAAACCCGATCTTGCTTACAGACATCACTTGTAGAGTTGGTGGCGTTCAATCAAAAAATATTCAGATCCATACCTCTATGCAAATAAACAGCAACAATGTGGTTGGCGACCACTTCTGGCTGTGGCGTGCTGACCATGGTTCGCAATCTGGCGGAAATGCCCGTTGGCTAAGGGATAGGTGTAAAAACGGGTTGATTGTGACTGGCGATGATGTCACATTATATGCCTTATTTGCGGAACACTATCAAGAATATGAAGTATTATGGCTAGGAGAACGTGGCAGAACCTATTTCTTCCAAAATGAGCCACCATACGATGCCCCTAATCAAGCAAGTTGGAGCAGTCAGGGAGGTAAAGTTGAGGGGTATTCGGCATTCAAGGTAGCTAATACAGTAAAAGAACACCATAGTATAGGATTAGGTTCGTACGCAGTTTTAACAGGAACAGATGGCAAAGTGAATAAGAAAAATGGCTTTGAAATACCCAATAGGCCGGGTGTGAAACTTGAAAAAATGTGTATCACTCGTTTTGCGGGTACAGGTAATATCTTAGATGTAATCAATGGCATTGGTGGCAGCACAGCAACTGGTGTAAAACGGGTGGCATTATACAACAATGGAACAGGACTGCAACCTTTCGACGAAGAATTTGAATTGCCTAATCGGGAATCCTATCCTAGGTATATCATTATGGATAAGTAAAGGTGTTGATCACGGTGAGTATCAGGTCTTATAAGTATGAGTAAAGGATTTAGGAAATAACAATAAAATTGAAACTAAATGCAAAGAGCCCGGTACAATACCGGGCTCTTGCAGTAAATAACAACCTTGTTTTACAAAGTTTAGGATTGTTGGGATTCCTCATAAGTAGGGCCGTACAGAGAAGGCACTTTATTTCCCGTCGCCCTGAGATGCGCGATAAGCTCTCCGCGATGATGATATAAATGATTATAAAGAAATCCTCTGATCACCTGAATTTTCGGCATTGGTGGTATAATTGGACTACCTCCTGCAGACATTATCCAAGTATTCATATACTGAGATTCATCAGAATTTTCTATTACAGTCTTTGCATTTGCAACATTTTCTTCAAACTTTCCCAGGA
The DNA here is from genome assembly GCF_014172405.1 of Pedobacter gandavensis. Classification (GTDB taxonomy): domain Bacteria; phylum Bacteroidota; class Bacteroidia; order Sphingobacteriales; family Sphingobacteriaceae; genus Pedobacter; species Pedobacter gandavensis. Next base: position 129,251 of record NZ_WNXC01000002.1, read on the forward strand.
TGTTAGCGGCTTTACTAATATCACCTTTGTCATATTTATAAGACCCCATATCAAATTCATCCTGTGCAAATGTAGGTCCATACCAGTTGTATACTTCGGCAATATGCGAAGCCAGCTGACCGACCGACCAAAGATGTGGTTGCGGACGGTATTCCAATGCACTGTCCGGAATCATTGATAATAATTTTCTTGTGTTTTCTGCTTCATGCATGAATTCACCGATTAATGCTTGTTTCATCATTTTTATATTATTTATGTATATAAAAATAATGAATATTTTCCTACGTACATCCTGGTTTTCATTATATGTATTTGCAACGATTACAAACAAATACACCTAATTATATACAATAGTTCCATAACGATATAAGATATAGCGTAGCGGAAAATATTCAGAAGGAAGATCGTAAAAATGGAGGCTATATATTGCCCTAGAATGTATCAAAGGATTTAAACTTTCTTTCGGACTGGGTAAAAGCTGTATAAACGAAAAAAGAGGCAAAAGCCTCTTTTTCAATTTTTAACATTTTAAGTCGGGGTGGCAGGATGCCTTACCGACCCTTTAAGTATCTTATTTTCAATAACTTACAATCTCAAAAAAAAAGAGGGTGTAGATTAGGGCATAATTCATTTCAAATCAAATCAGCTTAAAGTGTTTTATTTACTTGTATAACTATCTTCTGACAGTAAAGATATAAATAACTGCTTATTTGATGGCTCAAAGATAGCTTTTTGGTGCCATACAGCAAAATAAACTTTAAACAAAAACGTTATTATTTCATAAGTGCTTTTATATCTTATAGTTTAGTTTTCATTACAAGACCAAGTTAGTGTCATTCCAAGCAGCAACCATATTACTCACTATCTATAAGTGTTGCAGTAACCGAATAGCCCGCTGAGTCTGCCAAAAATGAAATATGAACATTACCATTATTCATGGAATTAAATCTTTGAATATTAATTTGCCTTGTTTTCTTTTTAAAAGGGATATTAATATAATTATTAGCAACTTCTTCATCTTCCAAAGAATACTTTGACAACAAATAGTTCATGAGAAGTTTCAGATTTTTTTCTGAAATATTTGAAACAGGTATTATTTTGGAATAGATCTTTTCCATATGTAAATTACATTCGACTTTCCAACTTTTTTTATGCTCCATTTTCCATTGAGTTATAATTCATAATTCTCATTTCCTATTCTAAAAGTTTCTATCATCCTCTCCTGTTGGGAATTTTTCCTCATCAATGTTAATAGGTAGATAATTTTTTGAAGATGCCATATTAAAACTTTTCGCAATTTCAGCGAATTCATTTTTCAAACGACCAGCATAGTTAGCAGGCCTTTCTTTAAAAGTAAGTGAATTCATAATATCTATTCCTCTAAGTGATTGAACAATATCTATCTTAACATTTTCATCAATTTTAAGACTACTGATCTTATCTTCCAATTCCTTTATTTTGAGATCTTTCAATTTTAGTTTTCTAAGTGAATCAATTCGATTTTTATATTGATCAATCTTTAAATTCATAATAAAAGAACCCATTTCATCAGCACTGCCAGCAATACGGTTAAAAATTGAGAGAAATTCACCAAAAATCTCGTTTTCAGTTTCATTTGGATATCTGACATTATGATCAATTTCGCTCCAACCTTCTTCAAAAATTGTTCTAACTTGAATTTCTACAAAAAGCTCTTTTTTCCCAGGCTTAGTTTTTATTATATAATGTAATGATCTATAACCAAACGGATGTTCCTTAACTTCAAAACCACGTTTAGAAAACTCACTCTGAATTTCTTCAGAATCTCCCTTTCTAATGTAAGCGGTTTTAGTCTCCTTCAAATCCCATTGATCAGTAATATTAGTATCAACTTCTGTCCAATGGCTTTTCATTAAATGTATTGCTCTAACCCCCATTAAATCGGTAACTTCATCTATATAATTATCATGGTTAATAATTCGATCAGGATTAGCAATTCTTTTCCTTATAATTTTTGATATTAATCCGATTGAGTCTTTGACCCTATATCGCACAGAATGAACATTTTTATTAGACATGAGACTATTTGCGATAGAAACACATGCCTTTTCTAATTCCGGAGTTTGTTTTACATGTGAATTATAGATTTTCTCCAATTCCTCCCAACCCAAACTAAGTTCATTAAATTTTTCTTTGGTAATTCCTAGTTTTACTAAAATAGAATTGCGTACTTGTTCATCCATAATTAAAGGTAACTGTTTAACTAAAGTTTCAAAAATAATCTTTAGTAACATGTTTTTCCTAAATTTTGGTTTACGCCCGCAAACATGAGTTACTTACCAAATAAGCTGTTTCAAGACCGAAACATTTTACAACAATCATACAATTATAGAATTAATCGATTTTGCAATGAGATAGTTCTTTACTTTAGCAAGAACTGCAAATTCCTAAAAGAAATAGGGATTCAAAAAATTAACACTAAAATAGTATTGACTGTTACTGCAAAAATGTCTAACAGAATATTATTTGAGGATGAATATCAAAAGCTTCTACAAAATGATCCTTTTGTCAAAGAGTATTCATTTTTAAAATCAAAAGGGGCTATTTTAGAAACTGATATATTTTCCAAATCATTTTCAGATAGTTTTATTGAAAAATTATCCCATTATTATTTTGCTCCAAAAAAAACCAAAAATAGATATTTATTCAAATACCTAACGTATAATGAAAACATAACTACACTATTAACTAATAATAGCTTATGGTTCTCCGATCCTAATTCATTTAATGATCCATTTGATTGCCGTTATAAAATTGATGCAGATCCATTAGATTGGGAAATAATTGAATTCTATTATGGAAAAGATAATGCTCAAACACAAGCTTTGCCATTTGAGGATTATGCAAGGGCGTTTATAATGCCGCCGAAAGATCAATTTCTCAAAGACTTGGAAGAGCACCATTTTATGAACTCTTTTTCAAAACAACAGGGGGTATGTTGCTTTACGGAAAAGTATGACAATAAGTTGATGTGGGCTCATTATGCAAAGGATGCTACTGGTCTTTGTCTCGTTTTTGACACTTGGAAAGATGTTGAAAAAGAGCACTTAGTGTTTTCAGGCGACAAAGTTAAATACAGGAATTCATTAGTTAAAAAGTTCTATGATGGTTCTGGCTATTTTGAGATTACAGATATACTTTATTCAAAGAACAAAATATGGACTTATGAACATGAAATTCGTGAACATATTAGAATTGAAAAAGGACAAACAGACAGGGCAGTTTCCTTCGATCCACAAAGCCTAGTTGGGATTATATACGGTGCAAAAATGAATAAAAAACACAAAGAGACAATCAAACAGTTAACTTCTCAGCTAGATAAATATAACATTGATCATATTGATAGTTATATAGATTTACAAAACAACTCTATAAGACTTAAAGAAAATCAATTAAAATTACCTTAGATTTACTGGTTTTCTCCCCATTTGGCGTCAAAGTATCCGCTGATATAAGAATGATAGAACTTCTCTAGAGCATCTCCAATGATAAATACCTTCCAAGCTTCATTTACTACTGACGGAAAACAGCATTAAGTCCCATGAAACAACCAATTAAAAAAGCAAAACATATATTAGTTTTAGTTTGAACTATCGTCAAAAGTTAAATTCTCTGGACTTCCAAATTCGATATCTAAATACTCTTCTGTAATATCTGAGACTGGTATTGTTAGATCATAATTAAATGAGACACGAACATTTTCTTGGCTGGCTAAAAAGAGATTGTCATTCCACTCTTCCACGCTAAATGGAGCGCTGTCTTGCATGGATATAACTTCCGATTTAGAAATTAGGAACCCTATATCTGCTATTCCACTAACCTTTATTGGAACATAAAATAATTCCCCAATGATATTAATCTCTGATTCAATTATTTCAATATGAATTTCATCCAGACTGTAAATTGTCGTTTCCGCTGAATCATCATCATCTATATCAAATATATCTGCTTCGTCTATATGGTTTAATACCAGAATATTAATTTCCTCCTTCCTTTCCAGCAACGCTAGTTTTTGCACTTCTAATTCAACTTGCTTTTCGTAAAAAGCTTTAACACCCTTAAAACACTCAGATTCAAAAAGTCCAGAAATTTCCTTAAAAACAACAACGTTACTCAAATCACTAAATTGTTTCGTGAATTTTATATCTTCGCTAATAAAGTACACAACATTCTTTGCTGATATTTCCATTATATTTTGGTAAATAAATGCGTCTGGTATGTCAGCACGATTTTTTAACGTTTGAAATGGTTTTCCTCCTGTAAAATAGTTATCAAATACTGGCTTAAAATATTTCGGATTATTTTCATAGAGAATGGCTTTTGATTCTTTAATATACTCACTCCAAAGTCTTTCTACTGAAGGAGTTACGTCTGGTAATTTTTCATTTATTTGGTCAGCAATATTTACAAATTCTTTAGAATTTAGTTCGTGCATTCCTTTTCGCTTAAAACCTTTCAACTTTTCGACAATAATTTTAATATCATCATTTAAAAGTTTTATGGAGTTTGAGGTGGACTCCTTATATATCATCCAAGGAATATGTAATTGTACTAAATTTTCCGATCCTAATTTTTTAATATAAACCAATTCGGTTTTACTGAATGTTATATCCTTTCTAAATTGGTTAGAATCTAAAACTACATGGAGTAAAGAAGGTTTTCGCATATCTATTTTTGAAATTTACGGATATTTAGTTTTGATAAAAATGAGCATTTATTATTAAATAATATAAATAGGGATTTGATCATCAGTCTTCCTTCATAGATCAAGTAGTGTTTTTATTTATTTTATTGGATTTCCTAATCGAATTGAAACAGGTACAAAATAATTTATGCTTTTCAATTCACACTAAAGGATTAAGAAATCCTCTTTACTTACCTCATTTACAAATGAACCTATATAGGTTACTGTTAAAAGTTAGAAATGAACTCAGGAAGTGGGTTAGATTACACAAAAAAATCACCTATTGAAGAGGCTGGAACATGAGGTTGCTACTTGATGGATAGTCCTCTAGTAGTTCAATTGCTGCTTCAATCTCCTGCGACGTTAATTCTTTAGTGAGTTTTTCTTCTATAAGTCTTTGCAAGCGTGACTTGCCGTCAGGATTATGTTCCACTAAGTCAAATACTGTAATAATATGACCAGTGGTTATAGTTGGGGCTAAAAAACCCGCTACATACACATTTAATACTCTTTCGGTTAGTGAGCGCATCTCTGGGAGGTCTTTTTGAGTTTTCATGAGGGAAAGATACAAACTATCTAAAGCTAAGCTTTACGGTTTCCCGTAAAATGGATTAAACTTAGAAAAAAGACATGCACGGGCATATAATTTCCACTAAATTTAATATCTAATTCTCTAACTATGATAGAAAAATACAGATTTGCGGTAATAAGCTTCTACGAAGAAAAAAAAAAGGCAGGAGAGCTTTCAAAAAATTTAATGTACCCTAGCTGCGCCAATATCCGCAACGAATTCCAATTATTGTTCGGAGCAGGGTGTGATTATTTAGATAATCGAATGCTAAAGGAATTTCTTGAAATTCCATACGAAAAAGAAATATCAGATTTAGCTGTCAAAAAATGTGACACTGATAAATTCAAACCTCTCTACAACTTTTTGAAAAAGGGCATTAAAACCCGCGAAAAAAACATAGAACTTCTTGCATGGTTAATTAATTTTCGTCCGAGACCTTTTTCACAGTATTGGCGCTTATCAAACAGTAAAATAGATCTACTTTCAGAATTGTCAATAACAGAAAGTGGTATAGTAGAGAAAAATAATAGTGGACTATTACATATTAGCCAACATAATTTACCTGCGCAAAAAAAAAACGAAATTTACGCAATTGGAAGACCTGATGCATATAGCCAAGACTATACGATCGTAAGAGACAAAGACCAGGTAGCCTATTCTAGTCGAACATCAAATGATAGGTTCTTACAAAAATTAGTTACTTTGGAATATCCTTCAGGAGTAAAACTATCCGTAGATGCTTCTGATTTATCATTAATAGAGCAACTGTTGAAATTGTAAGTCAATTCGAATTAACCAAAACTAATGTTAATTAGCACATCTGCCAATTGCGGCTGGGTACCCCTAGCCATATTAAGATCGAAACTATTTCAAAATGACCTGATAGGGATTGCAAAGATATCCATTCCTAAAGAAGTTTACGATCGCATTTTAGCGAAAAGAAAAACCAAATAAAACTGGTGAAATTTACAGATTACATAATAATGAATAGCAAAGCCAAAACCAGGCCTTCCTATTCATTATTACTTACCCATGAGAGGGAATTGTTAAACATGGATCGCTTAAGCCTTATTGAACCTATTATTGTCGGTTTTGAGAAAAGATTGTTTTCTTATTAACACTATTTTTCATTTGCTATACAAATGCCCCTAACCGAGCTACTTTATAATAAAAGGAATAATACTATACTCTCTTCATTTTGGCTCAACTAATTAAATGGATTTAAACGATCACGGCGTTTATTTTTTTCAATAATTTCTGCTTTTCTAGTCGTGATTGAGGCTAAAACTGGAGCTGTTATACTGTTATTAAATTCTTCAGCTTCCAATTTCACCCTTTCTATATTGCTATTTACATCTTCAATCTGATTAGTAATCTGTGCCTTAACCTCCCTCTCTGTCTTTTCATTAAGTTCTGGCGTAGACCATCTCGTCCAAATTGTGATCATTAAAAATCGATTATTTATGATTTCGCCTCTGATATCGCCAATATGTGTCTGATTATGTGGCTGGTATTTAAACAGATCTGCATTTCCTTGAATTGGAAAACCATATTTTACAGTAGCAACAAAGTACCTTCTCATATTTGGAATTGGCTCCATTTTCACCTCGGGTGATAAGTTTTCTGTTGAAATACTCAATTCAGGATTAATTTTGTATTTGGTTGCTATTTCTGTTGCAAGGGTTTCCAAATCCGCATTTAATAATTTCTGTTCAGATAATCCTTGGATTTCTCTTTCTATATTGTTTAAAGTAGTACGGAAAAGCTGACCAATAGGTTGTTCTCTAAATATTCGCATGTTTTTGAAAAAGTTAATTAATTATAGTAATGGCAAGTAAGATCAATTTCCTATCCATAAAAATTCTTAAGCCATTTTGGCAGGGTTAGTAGTTCGCTTAACATTGCAAGCTTATTGCCTTGTAAATTAGTGTCAAATTTTATCCACCTCACACTGGAATTGTTTTTTAAAATTAAACAATCGTAAATTGTAACCGATGAAAAAAGGAGAATGCAAACTTTGCGGACAACACACAGAACTAATTAATCAATCTCATATATTTTCTAGTTTCATGTACAAGGGGGTGTTTGATACAACAAAGAGAACATTCCTTCAAGACCTAAAAAAAAATACAATCCCAAAATATTATCAAACTGGATTTTATGATAAAAGTATCCTTTGTCAGCACTGTGACAATGTGGTATTAGGCAAAAATGAACGATATGCAGATTCCTTATTTCATTCCCCTATAGATAAAAGTCCAGTTCAAATGACCGAATATCGTGAAACCCCAGATATGTCTTTTGTTATTCTTTCTAATATCAACTACAAATCTTTTAAACTATTCGTTCTTGGAATATTATGGAGAGCTCATATTTCAAAAAATCTTTTTTTTAAAGGTGTAAATATTCCCGATCATGAGTCTGAATTAAGGAAAATGATCATCACTGATGATCCTGGAGATGCAGCTATCTATGAGATTGCATTAGTACGACTTGATCGTCCAAACGATTCACCAATTGACTTAATTCCAACCCCAACGATCAACCAGCACGGCAGGCCTAATGTAGCTTCCTTCCTCGTAGGTGGTTATGTTTATTGCATTGGGCTAGAACCTAATTGCGGTTTTAGTTTTTTTCCCGATTTTTCGTTGAAATCTTCGAATGAGATGCTTATGCCGCGTTTGAAAGGTAGTGCGGCAAGAGGCTTTCTTAGGGCATTAGACATTCCTGAACAATATGCAAATTACTTTACAGGCACTGATGTCTCTTAGTAGAAATTTTCAAGAAGTACGTAAAAATTTAAGAATGTGATTAATGACATCCTTTTCCAATTGCTGAGAATTAATTACCCCGTTAGAATAGCTAGAAAAGTCTTTTGAATTTGTCCTACGTAATTCACAGATATTTTCCCAATACTCTTTCTGCATTGTCACTGGACGTATTTGGTTCTCCTGCACCTCAAACAGAAAATTATCTATATGTATTGGAAAAAGAGTGTTGTTCCAAGTTTCCTCCTGTTTCTTCCTTCCTTGGCTCAATTCAAACTGACAGGCCTTGCTCTTTAAAGAGTGTTGGGATGAGATAAAGAGAAGTGTCTCATGCTCCTGTACATTCTTCTTCATTATATCCTCGAGATAGACACCCCCAGGAGCGTCCTTTTCCCAAAGAAAACATGTAGCCCCATGTTTTTGAAGTATGTCGCTCACAGCTTTAGCGAATATCCCATCTTTAAAACTGTAAGAAATAAATATGGTTCGATATGCTATCTCGTTTGATATATTTTGGATATACTCCTTAAAGTGAGGAGTTTTAATATTAAAATACTCCTTTAGAACCTGTTGATCTGACAATTCACTTTTAAGAATACTCTGAAAATCGATCGAAGCATAATTATGGTTATTAGGATTCTCACCTAATTCAAATGTAGAGTTTGATAGAACACAATCGACAAATGAACTTAAGTATATCCTACATCCATCAAACTTACTATTGCGGAAATCGGAGCTAATGAAATGACTAAACACAATCTCACAATCATTAAAGCAGAGGTCATTAACCGTTTCTTCAATATTCTCACCCTCTGAATAGTATGTGACCGATTGGAATTGCGAATTTTCAATATGACACCTATCCCAATTCACATTGAACATGGTTTCTCCTAAAAAAATAAGTCCAACAATATAGCAATCATAGAACCATGCGTTATCCAAATCACCTTCATCAATTTCTACATTTCTAAATCTACATTTTTCGAACTGGAGACCTGTCCAACTGAACTGGCCATGTGAGAAACGAGAATTCCTGAAATCACAGTTATGAAATTCGCAGTCCTTGAAATACAGGAAAAAACCAAATATATTTTCAAAAATGCAATTTGTAAATTTACACCCCTTAAAGATAAAACCATCATATTTACCATTGAACCCATGTTCAAAAAAACTGTGGTTGTAAATTCCATTGTTAAAACCACCGTATTTACCCTTTTTCCCGGAAATTTTTTTTGGTGCTACCACTTTCATCATTTCGACAAGTGATACTTTATCGTAATAAATTAAGTTCCCTTCTTCTATCATAAAGCGTAATTTATCCCTAAGTTAAGAATTAGATCATAATATTTTCTCCTTCTATTATCCAACTTGATGAGTTCATGAATGGAATTTTATCCAGATCCTATCTTAATTTTGATTAACATCATTACCCCTTAAAATTCAAATATTTGAATTAATACAATTCAATATGTAAACAGACATCTTGGATTGAGAAGGGTTACAGGTCTTTTTTAAAATCTAAAAAAGAATTCAAAGCAATAAATTCTTCTTGTGGATAGATGAAATCTCTTGTTATTCCCATTGAACTTAGGTAGTTTATGATGTACTCACTAAAGGATTTATGAATATCCCAACAATGTATTTTTCCTAATAAAAATGTTCCATTAAATTTCGTAAATCCTCCTGAAAAGAAATCCTCAAGAGGGTGACTTGGATCATGATTAAATACAAATAACCCTTCCTGATTAATAATATTCAGATTGTGTTGATTGTAAACCAATTTAAAATCCGGTCTACTTGGCATAGAAAAACCTGCTCCAACACCACTATAGCCCGGTAAATAAAATAATTTTAACTTCTCAAAATAACTATAATTTAGCTCAGCTATTTTAGATGTAATAGGTTCATCGTTTATATCAAACTTTTGATTGGTAGAGATTATTTGATCAATACTTCCAACTTGACTTTCAATATGGTTTAAAATTGAAATAAAATCTGGTTGTTTCGTATCTATTGCATAAACTGAAAAATAGTTATCTATATCTGTGGCAGGATTATGAGTTAGCCCATCAATACAGAAGAAAAGGCTACAGTCAAAATTATATGAAAAGTCAAGAAGAGGGGTTGGTGCATTATAATGCTGTAAAAAACTTAAAATTGAAAAATCGTATGCTGTATGACCAAATGCTCTAAAAAACTTTATTAATAGTCCATTTTGGAAATTCTTTGCATTATTTATCTCGTCTTGAATAAACTCTTCATAAGTTTTCCCTAGTTTTTCAAGCTCTTGCCCTACCCAAGCACGTTGTCCTGAATTATAAAGTTTAAACTTCGCATTGTTAACTCCTCTAAAAACATAGCTTTTACTGTCATCCAATGCTGTCCATTTTTGAATTAAGTCATCAAGATCTATCTTATTTTCAATAACCTCATGGTTGAAATGTTTTTTCTTCTCTTCAAGAGAAGAATAAAAAGGAATATTCATTTGTTGGATTAATTTTTAAACTAAACAATTATTGACTTAACTTATAACACCAATTAGTTTTTACATCAATATTTCAGGTGGTAATTCTCTTCTTGCTATAAACACACCATATACGTCTGCATTTGGAAAACCAGCTTGTATTACTTCTTTACATGCTATATAATGGGCACCAGTTGTTAGAACATCATCAAACAACATAATAGTAGGTTTAAGATTATGGACAAGATCATTATCGAACCTATAATTGCGTTTTATTTCTGGTATTGTTGGTCTTCTTAAACCCATTTCCTCTAGGGTATGAGTTGCTTCAACACTTTGGTCGATTAAAATTAAATTTCTAACATCTGCATTCCTTCCTCTACAACCTATCTCCAGCAACTGATTTAGCCTATTATCATATAAAGGATCAGTCTTAGATTTTGAAGGTGGAATTGGAACTATCGTTGTACTCGTAAAATCAATAATTAAGGGAAGTGTATCATAAAATACATTTCCTAATGTCTGGATTGCCCGCCCCTTATGAGCCCATTGAGGAGTTCCTCTGGTATCCAATTTCTTTTTGAAATTGCTTATAAGACTATTTTCGTTACTATAAGCAAACCCAACTTTTGAAGTATAAACCATTAAATAATAACATTCATCTTCTGAGGACAAATGACAGTGTATATCTCTTAATAATTCGTCAATTACATAAGGTTTATAGCTCATTATTACCGTTTAATACGTTTATAATATCACTATATTCTTTAACTCTATATGCCCCTAATTTTTCATATTTTTCTGGCCATGTGATTGCTTTATTTAGAAAACAACTTTCAAGAATAAATAATTTACGACCTTGTTGAATTGCGGCTCTAGCTTGGATTAGAGTTCCTGACGTTTCGCCTGCCTCAATAATAATAGTTGCTTCAGTTAAGGCCGACATAGTCTTATTTCTCTCAGGAAAAAATAATCTGTTACCATGGATTCCTTGCTGAGTATATCTATAAAAAGGAACCTGACTTATTAACAAATGATTGTTTGCTATAAAATCCTGTAGGTGAGCATTTTCTTTAGGATAGACTTGATTTAGGGGTGTACCAATGACAGCAATTGTTCTACCTTTACATTTTATTGCAGTGTTATGAGCTACTGTATCAATCCCCTGCGCTAAACCTGATACAATAGTAAAACCATCCTCAACCAAAAGTTTTGCTAACTTCTCAGCCCTTTTCATACCTCCTTCTGATGGCTTTCTACTTCCAACGATAGCAACCGATCTTGTATTCAAATAATCAAGGTTACCTGAATAATACAAGACTTCAACAGGTTCTTTGGCATCCTTCAATTTAGAAGGATAATCGAAAGTGCTATTAATTAAAAGGTTAATAGGATATTTACAATGATTGTTTATTACCAATCTTTTAATTGTCGGAAGAATTTCATCTATGTCAATATCTTTAACAAAATCAGATGGTCGACTTCCTGGCTGGCTGGCAAATAATTCCGAAAGAGTCTTAAAACTAGCTTTACGATTAGTCCATAAAGATTCGTAGGCAGCAATCTCTTTAAGCGGGGAAATTGAATTTTTAATAAAATTTGATCTTTTTTTCTCAGCTATCATGGTTTCCAATTTTAACCTGTTCATCTTAAAATACGAGATCCAAGTAAAAGTATAACGCTTTTATTTAGGAGATCGTTTTTATTTTGGTGGTTATTTTATCAATTGCCTATTGTAAGTAAATGATTTTATCACAATAAAACAAGTAATTACGTTCCTCTTTTTATTCACAATAATTCATTTTATTTAAATAATTTGAACTTATGGAGCAACAATGATACTAATTTTTTTAGTAAAAAAATGCGAGTATGCAAAAGTATTACTTTATATCTACTAATTTTAAAAACTCGATAAAGAATATGTTCATTTCTAACAAATGTTGTAAATGGTTCCCCCTACTAACGCCTCATAAGCATTATGACAGCAGAGGATTAGGAATCATCATTCCACAGAGTAGAACAGCCACAAATGGAATAGATACTAGAGTAACTATTTCAATCGTACATGGCTTCCCTGAAAAATCATTTACTACCCTTAAAGACTGCAACGAAGGGTGGCTGAGCCTGTGAGGGGAAGACTATATTATTGGCGATCAATCAGTTTCCCAACTATCTAAGCGGTAAATACGTCTAAGTCCAGATTCCCAAATGTTACCACTTGGATGCAACACATTAACGTTAATTCACGATCAACCGTCTACTTTACTTTATGGTAGATTGTTTTAGTTCTGTCTTTAAATACTTCCTCTATTGTCTTCTTTTCAAGATCAACAGTCAAGACTTTTACTGTGCCAGTCATTGGATCGGTTATTCTAAGGGTCTTATCACTTGCTTGTAGGGTGGCAGTTTCAATTTCACCCATACCATAATTATTCCAAACACCAGCTTTTTTATTTTTATTAGGCCGCTGAGGATCATCTTTTTTAGCGGCAGACCAATTTGCAATTGTTTGAATATCAAATTTCCCATCATCCGTTGGCTTGACTTCTATTGTATCTTTAAAATAATCATAGTTATTTTCACTGCTAGAGGCATACTTACCTGCTATTTCCTTATTCATTTCAGAGGATGAAGAGCAGGAAGTAATAGTTAATATTAAAAGTAGACAGGCCATAACGCTAATGTTTCTTGAAATTTTCATAGGAGTTACTTTTAAAAATTAATGAATTTAATACCATTTTATCTAATCTAGCAATTTTAATTAACAAACTAAGCTGACTATCAAACACCTAACCTTTCAACTCAATATCCTTGACAAGTTGAATATTATTAAATTTGAAATGAAAAGATAACTTCGTTTGCTTAATTTCTTCATTTATAAAAAAACGGCTTATTCCAAGTGAAAGAACGGCAAGAAGGTTGTTCGCGTAGCTTCCAAGCTTCCCTATTATAAACTTTTCATGATATGGCTTTGCCAGGAGGTCTAAATTCACCATAACTTGGTCACCATTGAAACCTAACAATTGGTTATGTGAGAGCGTTTATTTTCTTATATACCTATTTTCTCTAGCCCAGCTAGATAAATAAGCATCAAATTTCATAGTTTGTTCCTCGTTCATTACTTCTATGAAATATTAGTTAGAACAATTGGGCTACTTTGCTCCATTTCCCTGATAATATTCAATCACTTTTTTTTCAAACGCCTCTCCCCTTTCTCTAAGAATTTTAGTTGCGGTAGACAAATCCTCCAGCTCTTTATTTAACTGCTTGTGAAAGGCATTAACACCTGCTATTGGGTTCCGTATCACCATATTCTCCAATATTCGGCTAACGTCAAAATTATTATACTCGTTATTTTGATACTTCGTCTGAAACTCATCTGGTGTATACCAGTTTCCGTTCAATTTATTGTAGAGCCACATATTTTGTAATTTTGCTTCTTTTACTATGGGCATCACTTTATTGAAACTTGATGGTTGTCGTTCATGATGACTAAGATTGCGCGGTGTTTGATCCTTCTCTTTCATATCTAAATCACTTAACTATTCATTTTACAGCACAAATTTATACTAATATTTTTAGCATCATAAGGTGTTATCCATTTTTGTTAGTATATCGTCCATATTTGTTAATAACTGAGATATGATTTCTCACCTTAAAAGGCTAGATAAAAATCACTTAAAGGATCACTTAGAAGCCCCGCCAAAAAGCCCATATATGACCTATAAGGGCATAATCGGACTTTTTGGGGTTGGAACTGTGGTTATTGATTACGACGTATAAAGTAGGTTTACGGCGATTTTAAACCTATTATTCTCGCTTGTATGCTCGCCATATTTTATAATTCGATCATTTACAAACATATAAGTATTAGTGAAAAATAGTTGATCGGCAAAAACAGTACTGCTTTTCTGCATATTGATTTATGACGTTTTAAAATACCCAGTATTTCATTTGACAGAGCCAACCAAAAATGAAATTGGATGAAACCGTTATTCCATTCCTTTAAATGAACTTCTTTGCGCTCTTCAATATCATAACACACTTTATTTAGATGCTCCAAAAACAAAGGTAATTCCTCAGGAAAGAGATCAAATAGTAATTTGGCTTTGCTTGTATTAGTCAAATCGATTAAACGTTTCATAATAATATCTTATAGGGATTGCTCCCCGGTGAATCGTTGGTTAATTGAGTGTAAGGATTCCAGTTTTAGCGAAACTAGTACAAAGGTCAAAGGCTTTTTGACCACGATTTAAGCCTGTCCCGTACATGATAGATTTGAGCTTACTTTCTTCATTTTTGAAACTGCAAACATTCTGATAGTAGCCTGTTATAGAATTATATGCGCCAAACAAAGTACCTTTTGTGGTTTCCATCTGTTGCGATTCACTGGAAAGCGCATAATCAATAATGCTATCCACCGTGTTTTTATAAAGCGTCGAAAGATTTTCTAGCTTACCATTGCAAAGGGCTTCAATAGTTCCCTTATTAGGAGCCATAGCAATTTTTATTAATTGCATCGTTTCGTCATCGGTAATTCTTACACGAGCCCAATTATTAAAAACGTCCTGTAGTTCGTTTGCAAATTGATTACTTAACCCTAAAAGCCTATTCGCAACCTTTAACCGATCGTGTGCATTGGCTGTATGCTTAATACGAATACAGTTGGTTTTATCACGCATAGCAGCATTTAGGGTATTGTTGCAAACTATTCGGATCGGTGTAAATGCAGCGGTAATACTACCTAAACCATCGTGGGAAGTGGTAAGAAATAGGTATTTTTCGATACAATCATCTTTACCCACACGAATATAATCAGGCAGTTTAGCGGTAATGAAAATCCGTTCACCCTTACCCAATGCTCCGGCTGTTTCATATAAAATGCCATCACCTCCCCCTACAATACTATCAAAAAATTCAAATGCGTGTACATTCTGTACGATCTCATAATCCTTGCCTACCACACCCAAAACTTGCTCAGTATCTGTGCGTATTGTAGCCGAATAATTTGGTATCAAAATTTCAGAATGAATTAAAATGTTTTCATTCTCAAAATCTGGTTCACCATTATCTACTGTATACAATGGGCGTTTCTCAACTTTATAGTCTAAACCTGCAAATTGTATGGCCTCTTGGCTAGTTGGATAGTCTTCTACGATTGTACCTAAGCCGTGCCATGCTTTTTCCTTAGTACTAAAAAAGCTATATCTTTCTTTTTCGTTGTCGAAATATAAATTATGTGCCATGATTAATTATTTAAAGGGTGAAATGTTTCAGTGATTAAAATTTCAGTCTCAAGGACTTTAACTTTTTGGGTACTGTTAAAGGTGTAGTCCGTTTGTGTTTCAAAATCGGTGATCGTTTTGGAAAGACTCTCAAAAATACTTTCAACCTCAATCCGTACTGTCATGTATAGAATGTGCTTTTTCATAATAAAAAGATTAAGCACCCCCACCCTAGCGAGGGTGCAAATTTGAATTAAACAGGGATTACAATTTCTGCCTCAACTTCTGCAAGGCGTTCATTAAATCGAACTTTCATAAACTCAACAGTACCAAATATTACGCTTGCACTGTTGGTCTCGAACCTATTGCCATGACTATCTCGGATGGTCAACTCACAACCTTTGAAACTTGGTGCCCCTTTTTTAAGCATATCGTCGTCATCTTGGGAAATCACAAATTTCTCTAGGTCTTCAATGTACCCTGTGTAAGTTTCTCTATGGGCGGATTTATCGGCTAAATCCTTAATCAATAAAAGGGTTTCTTCCAAAGAAAGGGCAGGTTTATGCACCTGTAATTCTTCTTTGATCTCTTTTTTGGTCGACTCTGGTGTAGTAACCTGAGTACTATTCTCTAGATTTTCAGGCATTTCTTTTTTAAGCTCGGCAACCGCTACAGCGGGCGAATTTTGTACGTTACCATTTGCAACGTCTGTTTTTGTGTCCTCAAACTTTGTACTTGGTACTATTGCACTATTGTTTGAGATAGACGGACGAATTGCGTCTTTAGCGATGTTGTTTAATTGTCCATTTGTTGCTGGGTTTTTTACTGTTGTAATTTTCATGGTCTTTCTTTTTAAATTGTTATTGAATAAAAAATGTTACGTTTTGCCTGTTGGGACGATAGAACATAAAAGCGTTGCTTTGTTTGCTTTAGGGTCTGTGGGTGGGCTTCTGCCGTTTTTTGCTATCATTACGCTATGGGTTTAAAAATATCTGCGTCAGGGGGGCTCCCTGACTAAATCTAAGACCCTCATTTCAGCACAATCCTTTTGCAAGACAAGGCTTTGCCAAAAAAAAAACCTCGTGAGCGCAGCGAGCAGGGAAGATTTTTTTTGAGCAAACCCGAAGGGGAAGGCTTGACGAAAAAAGGATTGTACAGACCTTATTTAGATTTGGGCGGGGGGACTTTTCATCAATTAGAAAGGCACTTAAAAAGTCAATAATTTTAAAAGAGTGAGAGAATAAGGAAGGTTAGAATATCTTCAAGACAGGCATAAAGGATGAATGGTTGAGGCTACAGGTATGAACGAGGGATATAAAAATGGAGGATAATAAAAAAGCCCGAATGTTTCCATTCAGGCTTAATCATCTGCTAAGTAGGTTTTACTTATTGTTCTTTTGGGCTGTTACCTGATTCCTAATGTCTTGGGCAATGGTTTTAGAAATCAAAAGTGCCTTGCGTAGTCTTGTACCAGCAGTCTTGTTACCTTTCTCATAAAATTTACGAGCATCCATTTCCGTAATGAGGATCAATGTTTTTACGTTTTAATACTTAATGAATAATTTGCTATTAAGGGTTCTTTAGCGGCCTTGTTTATCTGGAGAGTTCCTGACTCGCGACCAGGTCTTTCTCTTTTCGTATATCTTTTCCGGCCAAGAGATTATTCTCTTTAGCAGGTTCTTTTAGGAATTGTTCTCGTTTTTCCATTGTCCCATCCAAATTGAAGAAGTTAACTTTCTTATACTTGACAGCAGTTTCAAGATGTAGCTTTTTATCTTTACCATCTTTAGTTACTGTCACAATTGGTCTGTCTCCGTCTTTTAATGCGGTTTCCAATTCGTCCCTTTTTTTGGGATCGTTCAGCTCCTTAATATTATAGTCGTTTAGCACTTTAGACAAATCAAAGCCATAGTTAGGATCAAGATAAGGGTGAAGTTGAAAATTATTACCCACTTTGCCTTTTTCAAGATCTAAGACCATCCAAGCTTTAGTTATTTCACCGTGGGGGGTTACCACCTCTCCACGATGTACCCCACGTCCTTGAACTAAATTTCCAGCTTGAAAGGCAGAGAAATTCTTTGCTCCGTCACTAAATGTTTGATCAATAGGTTTACCATAGAAAGCAGCACGAAACTCACCAGCAACAAAATTAACTGTACCATTTTCCATTGTAGCTAGAACTGATTTGTGTCCAATATCTTTTCCAACTGATAATTCTGCCTTATCATCCCGTTTTTTGAATTGCTCAATTGCATCTATAGGATGGTTTAGTTTTTTAACCTCATTTTTTCCGTTCCGTGGAGTTATTATGAAATATGATTGTCCTTCCTGAAGGGGCTTGATCTTATGGTGTTCGACTCTAAAATTAGTCATGTATGTTTTTTTAAGGGTTCCAGCAGTTTTGAAGTTATAAATGGTATCAATATGGCCTTTAGTAGTCGCAGGCTTTGTTTCTCTAACTTGAAATTTTTCCAAACCTAATCTCATTTTACTTTCCATTTCCTCAATAGCCTCCTTACTTGCCCCAAGCTTTCCCATTTCTTTGAGGCGATCTTCCAAATTACTTAAATCGATAGTGCTCATAGTCTTTGATTTTTTAGTTAAAAATTAGTTTAATGCGCAACCTGTATCTGATTTTCAGGTTGAACGCCTTTCTGTTTAATTAATTTCAGCGGCTTTGACTTTTCCAGTTTTACGGGATTAATTACCTCTTTTAAAGCAGAAAGGCTGATTGGTTTTTTTTCAGCATCATAAAAATTCACCGTACGTTCTGAGGGATTAGCCGTAATAAAGTATTGACCCTTTTCGGGGATTTCAAAAGCGACCTTATTACCTGCTTCCAAGCCCTTCAATACCGCCTCTTTACTAATGCCATAAAATTCCAATTGAATGGCATTGTCAAGTAGCACTTTTTTGAGGTCAAAACTGTGGGATGGCGAAAAACTAAGCACCTCGTACCTACCATCTAGTTCCTTTTCTCTACGTTCGAGTTCAAACCAACTTTTGGCAATAGTGCCATCAGCATTTTCCTGACTTTTATAAACTGGTTGTCCCTGCAAAATATTGACAGCTTCATTTAAGTTAATGTTGTGGTGCTGAGAAAACAGTGCTGATTTCTTTTCTCCATTCTCATTAATAAGGGTGGCTGTATAACCATTAAAGCGGTAAGTACCTTCAGCAACTTTTTCCAACTGGACTTTTACTTGCAATTGGTTGTTGTTAGCAAGGTTACTTAAAGATTTCAAGTCTATTTTTTGGCGTTCAAAGTCCAACTCTCGTTCTAATTTCCCTGTAAAATATTGAAGTCCTACGGATTTAAATTGACTTTGAAGCTCGCCAAGACAGTCTTTTGTCCGTTCTTTAAATAAAAATGCTTGCGCAGGCTTTTCAACAATTAGATTTTTCAAACGATGTAAAAATCTCAACACTGGATTTGGATAGAGTTGTTTTCGGAGTTTATCAGTTACGATTTTGATCGTGTGTACATACAGTTTTTCTTTCTCACTTGGATTAACTGATAAGCGATTTAGTCCATCTGTCAGGAATTTATACTTATACTCTAGTGTGCTTTTGTCATCATTTGCACCAGTAAGGTTTTGGATTTGCGATGCCTTATGCTCCCAATTTTCCCATAGCTGTTTCGCTCTATTGACATGACCATCCATACTAGCGTTGTTTTAATTCGTTATTGCGCAATAAAATTGATCGGCCTGTTTGTAACTTGACCTTTACTCGCCTTAATTTTTTGCTCATTAAATTCTTTGCAGCATCAATACCTGCGCCCGCCACCTGTGTTGCTAATGTTTGATCAATGCCCATAAAGCCAACATCCCGAACGGCTTGATCTGTACCGCTATTTACCGCATCGGTTAATAGCGCCTCTGGTGCATCAATACCGATCATCCCATCCAAGCTGTAAACTGATAAGTCTACAGGAACGATAGAAGTCCCTAGCCTGATTTGTTTAATGTCCAACAATAGCCGTTGGTTGACAATTCTGCAAGCACCAAAAAGTGAGTGGCCTTTGGGAATTAGTACCCCGTTAATCCTTATACTGTCCTGTAATATCAGTTTAACGGTTGCTCCCTGTACCACTTTTTTATTATCGGCAATCGTTGCTGGAATTGCTCTAAACTGACTATCGGCAATTACTGTTTGTTGTTGTTTGTATTTTTGTTGAACACGTTCGGGGTGCTGAATGTCTAGAATATTTTGCATCAGTCCGTTTAACTGTTGCATTTCCGGGTCTTCAGTTTTACTCTCCTGCATCGTTTTCATTAAGGCTTCCAAACGGTCAACATCTTGCTTTATCGAGGAAACCTGTTGATTTTGGGGTAAAGGAGCTTGACGGTAACCCGAATACTCAACTGGTTGATTGATTTCCCGGTTCAAGGCTTCAAGTTTAGCATTGATCTCTCTTGTTTGGGGTTCCTCAATTTGACTATTGAAGCCTAAGTTTTTAGCCACGTTTTCAATGCTATTTGTTCTTCTGTTTATAGAGTCCCTATCGGCTTGATCGTAGAAATCCATTTTGTCCTTTGGTTGATCCTTTTTAAAAGCGGCATCAGGTAGAT
The DNA here is from genome assembly GCF_014172405.1 of Pedobacter gandavensis. Classification (GTDB taxonomy): domain Bacteria; phylum Bacteroidota; class Bacteroidia; order Sphingobacteriales; family Sphingobacteriaceae; genus Pedobacter; species Pedobacter gandavensis. The sequence continues at coordinate 149,576 of NZ_WNXC01000002.1, forward strand.
TTGTATTGATACCATTTTTAACATTTTCCCCATTGGCTTCGGCATCATTTATACCCCCACCCAAAAGTTTAAACCCTAAACCAAGAAATGGTATGATCAATAGGGGGAGCATCAACAAGACCTTTCTTTTGTCGATTCGTTTTTTCGTTTCCATATTTGAAATATTATGTAAGTAATTGAGTTAATTGAATGCACACGTTATTAGGAGAAGGCAATATGTCCCTATTACAATGCAGAATAAAACCAACGCGAACAGGAGCGCTTTTGTACTTAGCAAGCTTGTTCTTTTGTTCAGATATTCTGCAATCCTGTGCTGTTGTTTGATAACCCCCTCATTAACCCTCTCAACAAGGGTATTATCACTTGTCTGTGTGTTTTTTGATTTGAATAAACCCATTGTTTTATGATTTAGGTGGCATGTCTTTATTTTCCAATATTTCCCATTGACGTATTAAAAAGCCATGTGGGTTCTCGTCAGTTTGAGTTTTAAGATCATAAATCAGACCTTGTGTAATGAGCTGACGATAAATAGTACTGGAAGACCTAACCAACTTTTCAGTTCCATAAAAAGTAAACTGATAAGGATATTGATTGATATTAAGTTTGATGCTATCCATTTGGACTTCTTTAACAATATTTGCGGCAATGAGACTATTGTAATAGCCAGATTCTTTCAAATTGTCATATTGTTTTTTTGCGGATTCATCAGCCAGATATAAGGCTTTATTAATCGTTCCTCTGATGGCCTTGTCATCTGGATTGAGCGTAAAGAAGTAATGATGAAAGGTTTTTATGTGATCTCTCAATTCTACAGGCAGATTACTTTTTTTGTCCGAAGCAATTGCTTCAAGGACTTTACCATTATATAGAATATAAATCCGATTACTCGTTTTGTCAATGATCCTATTGTTCCAGAAAAGCACAAAGCAGATGATTATCAAATTTGCCAAGATTAGAAAAATGCTAAACGTCTTAATGTGCTTAAAAGCGGTATCGATGTTTTTAAATTGTGTGAACATAAACGAAAGATTAAAGAGTTATTTACCTGATAGCTTGTCTTTGAAGTAGTCCTGACCTGAGGCCTCTGCCATACCTGACCCAATGTTACGATGAGCATTGTCATAAACATCTGAAACTATACCACCTGCGGCCTTAGCTGTTTGTGAAGCTACATTTTGGGTTGTCCTGCTTGTTGATGTTGTGATTGCATTTACCCTTGTCAACATTGAATTTCCACCCCCTGCATGAATAATATAATTGGCTACATTCGGTACGCAACGATAGCCTATGATACCTATGATCAGAAATAGCAGGTAAGCTGTATCTGTAGCACTAAAGAAAGTATCTCCGTTTTGTTGAGCTTGTTCAATATCAAGCTTAATCATGTTTTGCTGGATCTTGCCTAAGATTGCACCAAAGATGTTTGCAATGGGCAGCCACAGATAAATATTGATATAGCGTGCAATCCATACAGATAAAGTATGTTGCAAACCGTCAAATACAGCAAAGCCAAGCACTAATGGCCCGAGTATAGCCAGAACAATCAAGAAAAAGGTTCTTATTGTATTAATGCAAAGCGATGCTGCATAGTAGACTACCTGTAGCACTTCACTCATAAATTGTTTGAAACTATGGCGCATTTTGTAGTCCTGTTTATCTAACCAAAACCTCATGTTATTACCTATCGCCTCGATCCAGTTTTCATCAGTACCTCCTTTGTCTTCGGGATGTGTGTATTTGTACCACTCTTTTCGATCTCCCATACCGTCATCACCAACGAGGTATTTCCACTTATCAGTTTTTTTCAGTTCCAGTTCTTTTCGTTTTAATAAAGCTTTGATCGTAGCGTCACTGTCTTTAACCATTGCTGATGTTCCAATAACTGTTGGACTAAGCACACCATTCATTACACTAAGTACAGTGGGAAAACTCAAAATCGCCATACCCAATGCAAAGGGGCGTAATAAAGGATAGAAGTCAATCGGCTCCGCACGAGCAATGTGACCCCAAACCCGAGTGGCTATGTACCATAGGGCAGCAAACCCAGCTATTCCCCTGGCGACCGAAATTAAATCACTACATAAAGGGATCATTTCATTATACACTTTGTCCAATACAGCATGCAATCCATTAACTTGCTCCCCTAAACCCTGAGCCATTGTAGTGAAAGGAGTAAACAGCAATCCAATAGCAAAAAAGCATATTGAGACTATATTTTTTGTTTTCATAATATTTAGGGTTAAGGATATAAGCTTAGGCTTTGTCTGATGTCGGCTCTTTCTTTTTCTCGTTGAAAAGAAAGTCCAAGCGCCTGACTATTGAAGCTTCTTAGAAATACCAATTTGTCCTCTGTATCTTCAAAAATCCTGTCAATAGCCTGTAAACGTTCTTCATCATTCATTCGTAGTTTGGATGATGTGATGATCATTACAAGCTGATCAAGGTTATCTATACTCTGATCTAAAAGATTCTTATAGACTCTGCCCAGATATTCGATTTCTAAAGAATTGAAATTATTAGTTGCTTTAAACTGCTTGAAAGATGATTCGTATTCAGAAATGATCCGCTTTTGGTAAGTGATGATATCAACGACCTTTCTGTATTTCTTCACTTCTGGGCTAACTAACATTAGTCCATCTAAAAACACCGAATGCAAAGAGAAATTACCCTTTGAAATATCCTTAATGGCATTATATCCACCAGAAACAATCGTGTAGCCCTTTTTCATATCCTTTAAAATGTTCTTTAGCTGGCTTAGCTTTTCTACATTCAACAAGAGCTGCTGTACCTCGGTTGACTGTGCGTTACTTCGAATACCTGTAAATACCAATAACAACATGAGCAACACAGGAATTTTAAACCTAATTGATTTCATAATATTTTCTTATTTGATAAATAAACTCTTGTTCTTTTTCAGCTTGCCTGGTCAGCATCATTACCTGTCCCATAAAATCCATCGTAAAGGCATACTTATCTGACATGGATTGATAAATGCGATCTATTCTTATCAGCCTTTGCTGGTCACTCATTTCTAGCTTGCCAGAGGTAATGACCAATAGTAATTCCTCCAAATCATTTCCGCATTCGGCAATTACATTTTCTTGTACATTCTGTACGTACAATTGATTATTAAGTGACAGTAGATCGCTGTATTGAACAGAGCCAAAGACTTTGCTAATTCTGATCTGGCTTTCTATGATCTCTGCCACTTTTACATTATTACGGACAACTGGGTTAATGGCTTTCAAAGAAGTAATAAAGGCACTGTGTAGTCCAAATTCACCATTAGAAATGTCCTTGATCGTTCGCAAGCCAGAACTGGCTATATCGTAACCCTTTTTAGCATACTCTATATATACTTGTAAAGCCGCTATTTGCTGCAACAGGTACTTTTTCTGTGTTTTTTTCTGCTTGAAAAATTCAGCGAACGTTTGTGCCTGGCTAAGTTGTGATATGAATGCCAATAACAGGCAAACCAGCACAGCTATTTTTCTGATGTTATTTTTCGATTCCATAAATTTCTTTTAGTCTGGCCGTTTCATCTAATGAATTAGCCCTTTGGATACTTGTTGATATGTTTTGACTATTGAATTTTTTGAGGTCTGTATAATTAGCATCCATTTGATCGGCAGCCTTGTTTATAATGATCAACCTCTCTGCATCGCTCATTTGTGTCTTAAGGGAACTAATTACAAGCAGGATTTGGTCGAGGTTATTAATGCTTTCTTCAAGAATACCTTTATAAACCTTTTCCATGTAATTCAGCTCATCGACATTGAAGTGCTTATCTTGTTTAAACAGATTCCAAGCCCATTTATACTCGTCAACAATCGCCACTTGTTTGACTGTTAAATCTTTGATGCGCTTGTAATAGGCAATGGCAGATTTAATTTTCCAAAGTTCATCGTAATACTGGCTGTAGAGATTCTTTTGTTTTTCCGTCCAATCCGCGATTTCAGTTAACTTTAACTTAGATAATTGGTTTTCGAGCACCTTTTGGGCATTTTGCAACCAAATTGTTTCGTTCTGTAAACGCTGAATTTTCAGGTCTACCGCTTTAATAACTTTCTTCACTCCTGCCTTGATTACTTCCATAACAGCGATTTGCGCATTGGCATTTTTCGGAAGTCCGACCAATAAGGTTATGGCACTTAAAGGCAGAATGACCATGTACTTTTTCATATATGATATAATTTTCATGGGTTTAATAATTAGTTGTTAATAGATGATGGCAAACGTTAGAGCTTCTTTCCTAATCGGATTTCTTGAGCGAGTACAGCTATCCCTTTTTGTATACTTCCATACTTTCGGGTATACTCCTGAACTTGAACTTTCTCCCTTTCTTCGGTACTGTAGGCTAAATATTCTTCAATTGAAACTTCAGTACGGAATACTTTCGAGTGTCCATTGCCTAATGAAATGAAGACTTCCTTGTACTTTCTATTGGGATCGTTTGCTTTGTTTAGCGAAAGAACTTGCGCTTTTTCTTTATCGGTTAAGCCTAATAGCTCTTGAATAATCTCAAACTTGTTCTCGTACTTACTTTGGTCCAACAGGATTTTGCAATCGCTATTATTGATGATGGCATTTTTAACAATTGGCGAACTAATAATGTCTTCAATTTCTTGAGTGACCACAATTGGCTCGCCATAGAACTTGCGCATGGTTTTGAACAAATAGCGGATATATTCTGCTGTTCCCGGTTTTGCAATTGCCTTCCAACACTCTTCTATGAGCATGATTTTACGAAGGCCTTTAAGTTTTCGCATTTTAGAAATCACCAATTCCATAATGATCATAACCGTTACAGGAAATAAAATTGGGTGATCTTTCAAATTGTCCAGCTCAAAGATTATGAACCTCTCATGAAGCATATCCAGATTTTCGGTTGCGTTCAGTAAGTAATCAAACTCTCCACCTCGGTAGTAAGGATTTAAAACATACAGGAAGTTGCCGATGTCAAAATCCTTTTCCTTCACCTTCCCATTTTCCAGTACAACCATATACTCTGACAGCAAGAAATCGTAGAAGGAATTGAAACATGGAAATATATCGGAGTTGTTCTCCAGGTGACTAAAGTAAAGCGTCAAAGCATTAGAAATTGCAACATACTCAGATCTGCGATATGGCTCATCGTCTTTTTTCCAAAGCGCCAAAATCAAGGTTTTAATACTTTCCCTTTTTTCAGTGTCCCAAACGTCCCCCTGCGATAAATAGAAAGGATTAAATTTTATTGGATTTTCTTCTGTATAGGTAAAATAATACCCACCTACCAATTCACACAATCCTTTGTAACTGTGCCCAATGTCCATCACGACAATATGAGAACCTTGCTCATAATAACTTCTGAGCGTATGATTTAGCAGAAAGCTCTTCCCTGACCCACTACCACCGATGCAAAATTTAGACCTGTTATTTATCCAACCCAAATCGAATGGTTCGTTGCTAATGTCTACGTTAACGGGATTCCCTGTCAAACGGTCTCCGAAACGGATGCCGTATTGACTAATAGACGAACGGTAGTTGGTTTCTAAATTAAAGAAGCAGGTTGACTGCTCAATAAAAGTATCAAAGGTGTCATTCATTGGAAAATCAGCCTCATTGCCCGGCATCCCTGCGTACCAGATTTGGGCTTTACCATCGGTCTCTATTTTTGCTACAGCATCCATTTGCGCCATTGCAGAACTAACCAGATTTTTTAAATCCTTAGCCTTCGTTTGATCTTCCGACCATACCAACACATTAAAGTGCGCTTTAACTGGTGACCTCCCGGAAGCAATGGCTTCATTTAAGAAATCATTAGTTGCATCCCTATTGATGGCATTTTCACGAGAATAAGAAGAAAGAGAATGAAGACGAAGTTTTTTTGCCTCTAACCTTTTGAGGGTCTTTTGGGCATCGTCAATAAAAACATACTGGTTAAGAATGTGATTGCAGTTTAGCAAAGCACCCAATGGGCTGGCAAAACCAATGCTAAACTTTGTCCGATCTGTGCTGTATTTATCATAATTGATCCGGCTGCCACATAGCGTAGGTAGATCATCCGTATCAGATAGCGTGTATAACTCAACCTGTTTTTCACCGATCTGAATATCACCTTTCACATGAACATCCCTAATCATCGGCATCTGCTCTTTACCTAACAAAAAGCAATAGCGTTCGATAATTCCTGCCTTGTTCGCTGACCCCGCTAGATCATCATCATTTAGTCTTTCTAAACGGCAAAATCCACTATCTGAAAGAATACGTTCAAATTGCCCGCTTGCATCGGCAAATTCCCTGAATAAAACAGGGTCAATGGTTTGGGTAGGTACAATGGATTTCTTGCAAATATTACTATATGTTGAGGTTGAAACCTTTCTGCCAGATGGCTTTTTAGTGAGATAAATAAAGCATTCGTGCTCTAAATAAGGTCTTTCATTGAAAAATTTTTCGCTTGATACTGATAAAAAGCTACTGCCATGCTTGTCAAAATTTGGCTTGTGCTTTGCTTCAATGAACCAATCTTGTTTATGAAAAACACTGTCCTGAGGAAGTAACTTGATCGCTCTTATCCATGCCTGATGGTATGTTTCGTAGTCTCTTTCTGATAAGGTAAAAATCTCCGGTAATACTGCACTATAAACAATGGTAATGTCTCCCGCCATAGAAAGAATGCAGTTGTGCTCGATTTTATAAATGGGAAAAATGTTAGATGCTTCTACCATGATTTTGCTGCTTTAGTTGAGTGAATAGCCGTCTTGAACGGAATTTGATATGGTCTGGCAGATTGCGCTTTGCAAGGAATTTCATTAATCCATGTTCTCCAAATCGGTGAGAAAGGCGGAATACAGCGAAAAACAAAACAGTTCCGATAATAATGATTACTGGCATAAGGAGGAATAGACTAAGTCCAGCCACATAACCGATAGCAAATGCGAGTAATAGCAATACTAATCCAATTGCCAAGTAAGCGATATATTGTGCTTTAAGCCCTTTAAACATAATGGGCTTACTTACACCTTTGTTGATCTGATAAACGCTTGCCATAATCAGACTCCAAAAAAGGATTTTAAAACTGTGGCAACGATGACCAGGAATATACAAGAGCCGAACCAAGCGGATGCGACCTTTGAGGTATCTGGTTCACCTGCATTCCACTTATTGAAAACTTTTACAGCACCGATGATGCCCATTACAGCACCGATAGCATACATTAAGGTACAGCCCACATCGAAGTACCCTGCAACTTCATCTGCGGCTTTTTGGATACCTCCACTTCCGTCAGCCTTTTGAGCGTAGGCCGTAATAATGGTTAGAAGATTGTATGTGCAAAGCGTGAAAAGAGCCAATAGGCATTTGGCAATATTTTGTTTTTTTGAGCTAACGATTTGATTGTTCATATTGTCAATAATTTAAATGATAAGAAAAAAATGATTTGGGGATGGTTCAATACCAGAGATTTTCCACTTCGTCAGGTGTAAGGTGAAATGAGGCATTGGCAATAATAAATTCATTGATCTGGGGGATATGCTGACTTGTTAGAATACCTGAATAGCCTTCTTTTACAGCTTCAATGAGTTTAAAGAAGTCCTGTTTAGTACCGTCTTCCTTTACCAGAATGTTAAAAATGGTTTTGATTTCTTCGATCACATCAGAAACCAAACCAAGTAGTTGTATCTTGCTATCCTCATCTGCAAACTGAACTTCGTCCATACCTATAATGGAAACCCCATCTGGTAATTTTGATTTACCCATCAAATGATCTTCGGCTTCTGGCTCTAAGGCATCAACTTTTTTATCCCAATGGTGCGGAAGTGGTGCATTATTTTCATCATTTGATGTTTTGCCTTTTAACAAGGCTTTTAGCTCTTTCCGGTAAAAGAGTAAAATTACCGAGCTGTACCAGATCAGTGTGAGGATTGAAATTGCAACAAGGAATTGTTGCCAGGTGAATTGTTGTAACATATTGATTTGCTTTAACCCGATACCGCATTGCATCGGGTAAAGCAAAGTTTGGTTGCCGACGAATTTTTCATTGACAACCTGTTGGGTAGTACCTAAAAATAAACTACAGGATAATTTTAGGTTTGCATCGCTTTAATCGTGATTTTTATGGTCATTGGGATTATAGGCATCTTCGTCATCAATTTTTTTATTGATTGATTTTGCCATTTCATCCAGGTAATTAGTACGGCTTAGACGTTTACGCTGCTTGATCTCTGAAAATCGTCTATATGGTCTGCCCATCTTAACATTAAAGACTTTTTCAAACTTCTGTACGAGTGCCCCGATACCAATTTTGCCATGATTAACCTGTGAAGTACAATAGACACCATAAGCCACTTCAAGTAAATTTATACTCTCTCCTGTCCAGTTTGTTTCTATGTCATCATCGGTAAAAGGATGAAAATCTAAACCCGATATTGAGTTTTCAAGATAGCGGGCGATTTGTTCAGTGGCCATAATACGTGCAAACATATAATCCCCGGCAGTTGAAAACCTTTCGTCTTGATCCACCCTTATTTTACACAACCATCTAGGTGGGTTTGGCACCCCCCTTAAAAAAAGCTGGCTATCGAGATAATCAGCTTCCGAACGGTAATAAGCATAAATCTGCCTGTTGGCATCGAAAAATCTTTTAATTGTTTTTAACTCGCTTTCATAATAACCTTTTAGATGAGCAAGCCCACCTTCAGGTTTGTCAAGTTCAATTCGCTCCACATCGCTGTAAAAAATTAGAAGGCTGCTGAACTTCGGTTTTGTTAATTTAAAAAAACCAATTTCTTCCTCATTAGAACTGAATGAATAGTTAAGGACTCGTTCTTTGAGCTGAATTAAATAGTTTGAAGTAGTTTCAACCTTTGCTTTTCTCTGACCTGTCATGCTTTGATCTGTAGCGTTATCAATTGCATCAATTGCCATTCTCTCTTCTGTGTAGAGCTGTTCTGCTAAATCTTTAATCATAATAATCTCGTTTTCTGGTTAAATGATTATCAAGTTGTGATTAATAGAATTCACTGCAAAGTGACATATATGACATAAGCAAAGTGTAATATAATGCTGAAAACTGCACCAAATAGGTTTAAATAGAGATTTTACCTTACAATTTTAATGAGGCATTTTGTGGATTTTAAGGAATAGTAAACTATTAAGATTACAAAACTATCTCGAAAACAAATGAAGAGTGGAGGATGGCAAGAAACCATAATTTTGCTTGTCCACCAAAATTTGTATCAATGTAATTGATCATACTCATAAGCCAAGCACGTATCTTTCTAACAATTCTTATTGGCACTTCTTTACTTGTGCCAGATACATTTCTCATGTATTGAGTTGATGGATTCTTAGTTCGATCTGTTCTTATATGTCTGGAAACAAAGCTATAAAGGTTCGCTTTAAATTTTGTTTTTATAAACCGTACCTCCAACATCACCCGTATTAGGAAAAATAATTCTTCGATGGTTGTTGCGACTTCAAAGTAGTAATTTGAGTTTCTACCATTAGAGCCGTTTGCTGGATAAGGCATTAAAACGTCTTTCATTTTGGCAACTATTCCAAGTTCCCGATTAATAAAACTGCAAATTGACTCTAAAATTGATGGCGCATCTAATACATACCCCATTCTCCTTTCAGGCCGAATATTTTCTATAGTTTTCAATAATACAAGTAATTCCATTTCCTGCTCTTCATAAGGCATTTCAATACTAATGAGGTTAGAAGAATACTCCAGCATATATTCATAGAAAGCAAGTGGGTTGAAATTATAGCCAATAAGTATTTTAATCAATTTTAGTGTATCATCATCTGTAGCTGGCAATTCAGTGAAATGAATAAGGTCATCAGAAAGATTCTCTAAATAAAAATATTGCCTCCAACTTTTCATTTTGAAATCCCCTGGTACGTGAAGACAGCTTAAATATTCATCAAGTATATGTATTAACTCTGGATCAACCTTTCTAAGTTCAAGGTTATGGTTAATACGGTTTTGGAATGCACTCGCCTTTTTGTTCTTGTAGACAACCCAAAGGGGAATTAGACCATTAAGATCAAAATGTTCAGAAAACTTTGTACTCAAAGATTCCAAAATCTGTGATACCTCGATTGCTATTTCTTCAATAAGGTCTTTAATTTCTAAACGGCAATTTTCGTTACATGGGCTGAACCTACCATTAAGCGTGTATAGATGATCTAAAAAGTCAACAAGATTATTTTGGGTTATTTTAATAAAAATCGAAAGCTTACTGTGGGTATCCTGCTCATTAATCCGTTTATCAGCATCAACTAAAAACTCCCCCCATACCGTCCTTAAAGCCATTTCTCCTTCAGGATAATTCTTATCGTCGCAGCAACTTTTAATAAGCTCTGTTGACAATGATAAAAAGGTGGTCAATTGACTAAATTCTCCTATCACGGTGATTAAATTAAGGTAAAACAATGCAATACCTAAGCTAATTCACCTCGGGATGAACTTTATGGAAAGCTGAGAGCCTGAGAATTGCGTTTTAATTAAAGTAAATATCACCAAAATGTGAGATATTTTATAATTTATTTTTGTCAGGTATAATCACCCTTCCCACCACAATAGAAGCTGTTTTAAGTTAAAAGTTACTTTGTTTGGCTCAAACTATGTCATGCAAAATATTCACTTTTAAATTGTTAATTTCAGGTAATGAGATTTTGCTAACCAAATTAAATGAATGCGTTTCTTATAGTTTTTCGATAAACAATACGAATGACTGTAAAAACCAAAGGGAATAACCGTTTAATCTCCCGATGAGCACAGGTGGAATTTTCTCTTTGGGTAATTAAAGCTATGTACGTTATGAAAAACGCTGCTTATAGAACACTAATAGAAGAGTTGGAAAAATACAATCCTAATATGACAACTGGATTAAAATTAAAACTGCCAGATTACCTATTTGAAGTTAGGTACAGAAAAGGATGTAGGGTTTTAAATTATAAACAGGTTCAGGATTCAGGACTATTTATCTATAAGGGCTCTGCAATGGAGCTTTCCGTTAACCCTATAACGCTGGAAGAAACAGCCGCTAACTTTTGGTTTGAAAAGGATTTCCCATATACAACACCTGGCTTATTTAGCAGGGAACTATCCCCTAGTTATATCAAGCTCCTAGAAGATACTTTATTTGTTGGTATCCCTTTTTCGGACTTTATAGCAATGAAACAAGAATTTCCAGAAGTCGAATTACTTTCGGAAGGGATAAGAAGCCACTATGAGCGAAAAAGACATGAATTTGAAGAGGATTTTAGGCATTCAGCCAAACACAGAGTAAAACGCCTCGAACAGGCGCGTCCCAATATTTATAATCTGGCAGAAATCCAACATATAGCCCAATACCACCGCATCAGTGTAAAAACACTGAGCAGGTTAAGAGGTAAGTAACTTTACAAACGAGGGCTAAAAAATAGAATTGTCCGATTTGAATGGGACATTTGTCCGATTTTTTTGCCTCAAATGTCCAATGTATTTCTTTCTAAACAGCCGAACTTCAATTATCGAAATGGTAATAATTGAGGAACTATAAAAGAAAGGGGTGCTGTGACAAAGAGCAAGAAATGAAGATCGGCGGGTTATGTACCTGCTCGTGACGGTAGTCACAAAATCAAATGAGTGACAATTCAATTTTACATCTATGGAAAGCACAATAGAAGGTAATAGATCATTTAGGTTCAACGACAATTTTAAAGAATGGATAGTATTTGGGATATGTCTTATCTGTACTTTTCTATTTCTGTTTTCAGCTTATGAAAAAATAATTGATCATAGCAGATTCGCAAAAGGCTTATCTAAGGTATCAATCATTAGCTCTTATGCAAATCTTATAGCTTGGGCAATCCCTATTCTTGAAATACTCATATCGTTATTATTGATTATCCCTAAAACACATAGATGGGGTCTTTATGGGTTCGCTGGTCTAATGACCTTATTTACCGCCTACATTCTGAGTATGCTACTTTGGAAAGAAAAATTGCCTTGTCATTGTAATTTGATTATTGAAAAATTAAGCTGGGAGCAGCATTTATGGTTCAACCTCGTATTCATAGGATTGTCCATAGCTGCGGTTAAACTTAGCAAACCAATTACTAAAATTTAAACTTTACAATATGAACAACTTTCAAAAACTTGCTTTAGGCTTATCAGTAGGTGCTATGGCTATTGGATTCAGTGCTTTTAAAAGTTCAGAAAATGCAAATACTAAACTTGACAGAGCAATATTCTTTAACAAATCTGGGGTACAGAGTAATATCGCTTCTGACTATGTTTACCAACCTGATGGCGACTGTCTGGCAGCCTCAACCGCTTGTAGTGCTGAATGGAATTATACAGGAACCTTAACAGAAGGTGCACATCCAAATGGATCAAAATATTCCACAACTGATAGTCAGGGGGCTTGGGACGGCAACTAACTAAAAAAGGGCTGCAGTGCAGCCCTTTTTTAGTTAGTTAGAATTTATTGCTTCCAGCAGAACAGCGGATAACCGCTCGGATGATATTCTTAAATCGCCCCGCTTATTACTAAAGAGCTTTCCCCGCTTATCAATAATTATAGGTCTTGGATAAGCAGTAACAGCAAATTGTTTAATGATTGGATGGTTTGTTCCCAAACCATCCGTGTATAGGTTGATTGCTGTTGGTGATGTATAAAGCCCCTCTCTAACACTTCTTATCCAGCTATCTTTAATCTTATCTATGGAAACAGCTATAAACACCACATTACTATCATTTTCAAACTTTTTCTCGACTTTTGACAGCACTGATCGATTATACATGGCACACCCTCCACAACCGGTAAACCAAAAATCAAGAAAGATAACTTTGCCTAGATAATCGCTAAGTTTGATCAAACTGCCGTTAACATCTGGCAGGGAGAAATCAAATACTTTTGCACCTATACTTTGAGCCCTAATCATCGTATGTATTAATCTGATATAATCCTTATCACCAATACTCTTCAATACTGTATCTACTACGTCATTTTGGGCTGAAAATTTGGTAAAATCTTTGAGCACATATTCTGTTAACACCCTTTCTTTAAGGCTCTGGTGTGGAATACTGTAGATTCTAGCTAATTTTTCTTTCTTATTTAATGCCAAAGTCTCAAATTCATATTTAAGTAATAAAGATGATGCGTATAATGAAGAAAGGGAAAGTAAACTATTGGAAAAATCAGCGGGTTTATCTGTTGCTAGGTAATATTGCACCAAAAACCTTTCTCTACTCCCAACTTTCAACACCTGAATTTCTTTAGACACCGTTTTTAATTGCTTGTAAATGATTATCATTTTTTTTGAGTACAAATTGATTCTCATCATCTCAAAGGCCAATTCAGACATTGCTAATTGATACCGATTTAGTATATTATAATTACCATTTTCGAGGTTTGAGGCAAGATGAATAGCATTCCAAAGTCCTGCAAACTGCCCTGTGTCTACACGATATTTTCTTTGACTTTGCAATTTGATTAAATTAACCTTTTCGTTCTGTTCAATTGAATATTGACAATTATATTTTTCAGCCCCCTTTCCACTAAAACGGATATTTTCAATGTTTAATAGTTCCCCGACCTTATTGACTTTAAAGTGAGTTTTAAACGATATAGAAATATCGTCCCCAGGCTCTGCTAAATATGATTTAAAAAGCTCCGTTCTATTCCCCTCACTTGACTTGTATACAAGTGTTAAATAAAAAGGATCATTTTCCTTAATCTCCAGTTTAAACTTTCCTTCTGAAATAGGCACCCTAATTGTTTGTCCCTCTAAGTTTCCGAGATATTCAGGCAACTTACACATTCTATAAATGACCTCAATAGAGTCTTTATCGGCCGCGTTTAAAACACCTTTAATTTTTAAGGGTGTATAATTTTGAGCTAAAGCTGCGCTTGTTATTACAAAGCAGTTGAATGTTGTTATCAAAACAACAATGGTTTTTACACTAAAATATTTCATGATATGTGTTTTTGATTAGTCTCTACTATTTTGTTCTATGCCGCTCAATCTGATTTCATCAGGGGGAATAGAAAGAGTATACTTCTTATCATTAGGTGCCAAAGAATAAACCTTACCATCTAATGTCCTTTTTAAAGTAATTGCAAGGTTTGTTTCTGTGTTGAGCCTTCTCAGGTCTATCCAGCGCAATTCTCGAAAAAGCAATTCCTTTCTCCTTTCATCTAAAATTATTTTGAGGGCAATTGTAGCGTTTGATGCAGTCCTATCAACATAGGTACTAGTACCATCATTGTTTTTCTTCCACCTTGTTTTGAGTAATAAATTTAAATCGGCTAGTGCCTCATTAGTTTTATCTTTCCTCGCGAAACACTCTGCACGGATTAAAAGCATTTCATCAATCGCAAGGCCACTAAAAAAATTGTTTGAGCCGCTGTAATTTCCTTTAAATTTGACATCCGTTCCTGACAGCGTAAAGTAGAGTACCTTACGCAAGTCATTATCCTCATAGGTATTGTATAATTCAACATCTACATTAAAAGAGTTTTTGCTTAAAATCTTATACGTGGTGGCTTCACTGTGAAAAATTATCTCATTGCTGAACCTAACAAAAGGAAGTGTGGCTGTTGGTTTTAGCGTGTTATAATCTATTAATAGGTCAGAAATTCCAAGAGCAGCATTTGAATTTTTTAACGAACTGTCAAAATTCCCCATAGACAAATAAATTCTAGCCAAGAGTGCGTAAACAGCCTGCTTCGAGGGCCTCGTTAAATAGGTGGATGTTGAGGGCAGTAAATCGAGGGCAGTATTTAAGTCTAGGAGGATCTGGCTGTATGTCTCCTTAATTGTTGCCCGCTTTACTCGCTCATTTGGATCAGGTGATAAACGAATTAGAAGTCCTAAGTCGTTATTAGCACTCTGTTCATTAAAGGGTTTACAAAACAGTTGTGTAAGATTGAAGTAGCTGAACGCCCTATAAAATAATGCGCTACCCTTTACATTATTCCAATCTTTTAAATTTTGATTAGTAGTAGAAATTTTAGCTATCCCCTCTACGACTATATTTGCATACAGTATTCTTTTATAGCTATAAGTCCAATCAAAATTAACAGTTTCGCCTTCATAGATTTCTGAAGACCACCTGTAGCTATTTCTTTCCAATGCCGTATTGCTGCTTTGCCAATTTGCTAAAGTGACAGTGTAATTATCAGAACTAACATCATTAAGCCCCGGATAATTAGCATTAAAAACATCGGAATTGTCCAGAATGGCTTGATAATCCTGAATTGTTGTAGGTATTATTAGTGTTTTATCAGGTTTAGCATCCAACCACCCTTTTTTACACGAGTTTAAAGTTAAGACTAGGACTATATATAGGATAGGTACAAGTCTTTTACGAAGTGAATTTTGATTTTTCATAATTACATAGATTATAGGTTAACTTTCAAGCCCAATGAGAATGATCTTGGAGCAGGAAAAATTGTTATCGTTGACGTGCCGGGAACGAAGTCAGGATCAAGATTGCTATCGGTAGCTTTCCAAAGGATACCAACATTATTGATGTAGGCATAAAGCTGAATATCGTTTACAGGAATAAAAGACCATTTGAATTTTCTGAACGTGTAGTTTAAACCAATATCCTGCAATCGGATATGATCGCCTTTTTCAACTAGAATAGAGGAATTAGCATAAAAATTATCCCTACCTGAATTTTGGGGATACACTACTGATGGCACATTGGTGTTTAATTCATCCCCCGGTTTCTTCCAACGGTTACTATAATCTGCGTTACCTAGAATGCTATTCTGGAATAAATTGGTATAACTAACTGATGGCTTTCTGAAATAATAATTGAACTTAAAACTGATATTGATGGTCAGCGACAAATCAGCATAGCTAAATGTATTTGATAGCCCTCCAAAAAAGGTAGGACGTGCTGACCCGTTATATTTTAAATCTGTTAACTCAGTGGCGTTTAAAGCTGTATAATCTTTGCTCTTAATCCCATTCACAAAACCAAGTGGATCACCATTTTCGGGATCAAGGCCAGCCCAAGGCAAACTGAATACACTATATACTGGTTTTCCGACTATAGGCACTATTGACCTGCCATTTAAACCATCTGAACTGACCAATTGATTATTTGTTGCCTCAATATCATACTTGGTCACCTTATCTGTTGCATGGCTAATGAGCACTGAAGTTTGCCAGCCAAATTTTCCTATAAAGTTTCTGGAATTTAAAGTCAAATCGAAGCCTTTGCCTTTCATTTCAGCAAAATTCCCATTGAAATTCATCACTCCTGTATTAGGGGCTAATAAGGTACTACCAATAAGATCAACCCCATTTTTCAGATAATATTCAAAACTTCCAGACAGTCTATTGTCAACAGACGCAAAATCTATCCCTAGCTTAGTTTGTCTGATCCTTTCCCACCTTAAATCAGGATTCCCAATATTACCAACATTAGCATAGCCTAGTCTGGTGAACTTTGCATTTGACATTCTATAAAAGGTTGTAATACCTGTCGTAGACCTGTCAAGGTTACCATTGTACCCATAAGTCATAGTAAGATTTAAGTGTGGTAACCATGTGAGCTTATAGAATTTTTCAGCAGAAACATCCCATTTACCCCCCACTGACCACAAAGGGACAGATTTTTGATTGGTCGCTACTCCGAAATAGTTTGAACCATCTATACGGGTGCTTCCTGTAAGGATATATTTCTGTTTAAAGGCATAAGAGCCAATAGCATAAACAGACCTTAGTCGCTCTAAAGTTCCTCCAATGGCTATTCCTTCGGGTATGTTTGATCCTCCTGTGGGATTGGTATCATAATAGACATTGTAGTTCACCGAGCTATAATTGGCTACATCATCATCATATCCGTACATCGACCCTCCCCTTATATCAGTTGACGATTGACTAAGTTCATAACCCGTAAGAACGGAGAAATCGTGTCTACCAATAGTCCGAGCAAAGTTTAACTGTGCCCTGAAATTTTGAGAAATGGTATTTCCATTCAGGTAGTTCAAAATTCCACCAACGGGAACATTATGATCTATGACAAGATCATCGGATAGAACGGAAAACATATTAATCAGATTTCTAGCGTAATATGTGTCCTTATTATAATATACCCTTTTCTCGTTTAATGATTTTTGGTATTGATACTTTACATCTAAGCTTAAGCCCTTTATAAACTCATATTTTAAGCCTGTGGTTATTCGAGTGTCACTGGTATTGCTTTTATTTTCAGTAAGTCCCAATTCATTTAACGGAACAAAAGTCCAATCCAAAAAACCTTTCGATATTGCGGAAGTAGTATAGTTGTTTCTATAGGTTCGTGTAATCGCTAACGGATTGTTATTGAGGTCTGCGTATTGGATGTACGGGAAGTAGGTTGAACTTTGCCCTAGAACAGAATTTAAAGTGTTGTCCGAATTAGCTATTGTTTGAGTATAGTAAAACCCTGCTGATAGTTCCAGATTTGTTAATGGCCTAAAGGTATTTAATGTGCTTAAGGTTATCCGCTGATTATCATTACCTCTTAAATTCTGTAAACTTTTATCCAGACCGGATGAAACATAATAACTTACCTTTTCTGTCCCCCCACTCAAATTGATTGCATATTGCTGTGATACAGGCTTTATATAGAAATATTTAGCATTCTGATTTCTAACATCAATATTTTTCAAATCATTAATGGCCGATAAAGAGTCCAATGACGACAGCTGACCGTTATTCGCCATGATCTCCACTGCCGGAGAAATCACAGGATGATTAACAACATCCCCAAGCGATGTAGTGTACTTACCCTTATCGTAAAGGAATTTTTCTATCTCAATATAATCCGGGGATGATAAGAAATTTGGGTTGTAAAATAAATTTGGCTTATCTGCAATTGTCAAATTTGAGTTCAGTGAAACTTTCAATTGTTGGTTAACCTTGCCCTTTTTGGTGGTGATTACAATTACTCCATTACCTGCTTTCACTCCCCAAACTGAGGATGCGGCAGCATCTTTCAGTACCGTAATAGAAGCTACATCATTAGGATTTATATTGTTAATATCACCACTGTAAGGAAAGTTGTCTACTATAATTAAGGGCTGGTCATTTGCTTTTATTGTACTTCTTCCTCTTATGTTTATATCTAAATGTCCATTATTGGTATTGCCAGTATTGGCATTAAACACCAACCCAGAAGTTATGCCATTCAACTTACTTAACACGTCAGTTGAAACCCTACTTTCAAAAGCTTCCTTTATGGGTTGCGCAAAAGACCCTGTTGCTCTTTCTTTCGGGATATTTTGATAACCTGTACTTACAATTTCAACCTCTTTCAGTTCTCTATTGTCTGATTCAAGGATAAGTTCACCAAGATTGGAGCTTTGAACATTTTGGACTTCTTTTGTAATGTATCCTATACTTGTAATTATAAGAGTTGCCCCAAGCCCAACCTTGTCTATTGTAAATGCTCCGTCTTTGTTAGTAGTCGAATAAAGCTGTTTCCCTTTTATTTTAATGTTGGCTCCTGCAATGGGTAATTTATTTTCATTTACAATTTTCCCTTTCAAAGTAAGGGTTGACTCTTGCGCTTTCACTTTAAAATTTAGGCAAAGCACGGCCATGACGATGTATATCGTTAATTTTTTCATGTTAATGAGTTTAGTGTATCAAGAAATGTCTACCGGGATGATTCTATTATTCCCCTAACTAAACTGGTGGCTTAACAATGTTCTCAAATAAGATTTTCAGGAACTTGTACTTCTTCTTAAATAAGTAACTGAAATAGTGGATTACAATAATTGTATGTATACATACATCACTAAGCCGAATGACCAAAAGGTGATTCGGTTTAGTCGTAATTTCTCCTGAAGTGAAAAGGGATGTGTATGTAGTTTTCATTACCGTACATAATTTAGATTTCTAATGAATTATGTAACGGACTGGGTACCTCAAATGAGCATGGACACCAAACCCGCTATCCGTCCCTGCCTAGGTGAAATAACGAGCGAAGCGCCACACCCATTTGAGGTATGGTTTCCACCCAAATCATGCAATCACATTCTCGGCAGGGACGGTGCATGATTAACAGTGCTAACCTAATTTTTAAATCATTCTCCACTTATGGTGGCTGATTCCTAGTTATGAAAAAATAGTTTGGTTTGGCATAAGGTAGAGGTATGTCTAAGTTGGGGCAATATATTAGTACGATCTTCATTGGGCTGTTGACTGAGCAAAATGATCATTTAGATTTTTTATTGCACGATACAACGACTTACTAATGTCAGCAGTGCTCATGAAAAGTTCTTCTCCGATTTCAGCCACTGTTCTACTATGGAAAAACACCCTAATGAAAACTGGATAATCATTTTGATTTATAATTCTAAGTAAATCATCATCCTTATAGGCTATTTCAAGTGAGTTGGTTGGCGACTGAAATTCTTCCTTAATGGTTTGACGAACTATATTGAGCATCCAAGTAAAAAATTTCAGTTTTTCAGGATCATATTGATCCGCATCAAACCAAATTTTACTTATCGCTTTTTGAAAGACAGCAATTCTCGCTTCATGGTTATGAAATACTTTACACACAATACCGTATAAAGCAGCTCCATATAATTTTTGCACGGTTGCTAAAGCAAGATCATCTTTCCTAACCATAGCCTCAATTAATTTAGCTTGTGATAAATATGGTTCCATAATTTTCATGTTAATACTGATCAAGAACTGATATTGATTCTAGCCGTTTTGATTTATTAAACCATTTTTTGAACCAAACTGGTGCTTGCATATTCTTAAAACAGTAGAATAATCTTAATTTATCACCACTACAACCAGTCATCATTTCGTCTACGACCCTAACTGCTTCTAGTTCTTTTAACATGTTTAGTAAATCATCTTTATGGTAGTAATCCTGACCATAACTGCATTTGATGAAATAATCAATTGCCGCCTCCCGCTTAATGCAAGCACTCTCCTTTACATAAGAACTACTAACAATCCACATAAAATCTGAGAGAATTTTAACAGGTGCCACACCCGTTAAGGCACATAACATCCTAAAATTTGCAGGTATTGATAGATTTGTATTGATAACTTTCGTAGAATACCGTTCAGGAGCGTCTACATATTTATCAATTAGTTTAAAAACTCTATGATTGTGATTCTTTTTCATGACTTAGTTTTAATATGAAAAGTCAGCTGCCCGTTGTATATAGCCTGTTTTCTATGACTAGGAAATACCCGTTTTTTAGCTATGACCCTCTCTTTAATAATGTTCTGAAAAATGACTATAGACTTCAATTGCCTATTAATGAGAAGGGATTATTGGCTTATAATGATATTCGGCACGGAAAGGTATTTACACTCAGTCATTGGTAAGTTAATTTCGGTATATAATGAGGTTGTTAAAAAAGACAAAGCAAGGCGACACTAGCTACCCCTAACGATGTAAGGTCGCCCGCTTTGAAAGACTGAATATTAGATTGGGTTTTTGGGTTTTAAAGAAAATAACTTATCGAATGGACTTATGCCAGGGAAAATTTCTAAACACACTAATCTGCTATTCACTTTCATAGAATGAACAGTAAAATAAATAAACTGTGTTTTTTTTTGTATTTCCATAGCTCGTATTGCTTACGAGCCTCATATTTGAAATAAGGAGGGGCGCTCCGTATTGCATTATCCCACCGGGTCTGACGCCTTCGAACTCTGCATAAACGATAGCGCCCACATCCTTAATGGCGCTAAGTTAGCACAATTAAGCAATGCAGGCATAATCTATCGTTCTCACGTTCGATTTTTATTGTCAGACGAGTGGAAGTGAGACTCTTTAAATTACACCATTAGAACATCAAGTGTTCAACTACTAATTTTTAAATATAAACTCTATAATATTCGCATTTTCAAACTTTTAACATTATCAAATATAATGTATTTCCAATCAAAAAATTTATTATTAATAAGTTTTTATTTACGATTAATACTTATACCAAAAGCTTCTACAAAGAAATATTGATCTTAGATATGTAAAAACAGCGAAATGGCTAATTGGGAAAATATGTTAGAGGATGATGAAAGCAATTTTGTAGACCCAAAATTTGAGGATATCCAGTCTTTATTTTTGACAGGGAAAATTAAAAAAATGTACCAACTTGTTAAGAGAAGTCCAACAAAGATTGCAGAACTCTTAGGTATAAATTATGATTCATATCACACAAAACTAGTAAGCCCGGAAAAATTCACGACCTTACATATAAATACAATGGCCTACGTTTTCAAGATTGACCCTAATATTATTTATGATATAATTCAAAAGGAAACATTAGAGAAGGTTTTGCTTAAGGTAAAAAGTTATGAGACAAAGATGAAAAAATAAGAATTTCATCTAAAGTTAGTAAGTCTCCATTTTTCGGCTATTGCAAAAGTTTGTGTTCTAAGACTTTTATATCTACAATTTCTCTCCCATTTGGATTTTCGGAACTTCTGCCTACCCGTATTACACGACCTTCAACAACAATATTCTTATTACTTATTTTTCCATAAAGCCTAACGTTGCTGCTATCATTATTGAATTTTACACTATCTGTTACGATTGTGCTGTCTTGTTCTATTTTTTCTAACTTTTT
This sequence comes from Pedobacter gandavensis, assembly GCF_014172405.1. Taxonomy (GTDB): domain Bacteria; phylum Bacteroidota; class Bacteroidia; order Sphingobacteriales; family Sphingobacteriaceae; genus Pedobacter; species Pedobacter gandavensis. The sequence continues at coordinate 171,157 of NZ_WNXC01000002.1, forward strand.
CGATTTAGAAGAACCGATTGGAGCTTTGTTCTCTGAAATAGACTCGGCTACGTTAGTTCTCCATAAGGTGTTTGGTGGCGTTGGCAATCTTAAATTCTCTACTGGTATTTTCTCTTGTTGGCATGAAGAAACCAAGATTACTGCGCCCAACATAAAAAGCAATGCTCGTTTGATTCTTCCCATATTTCACTTCCTATTTTCTTGCTGTAGCTGATCCGCTTCCTTCTGCATCCTTATGACTTGTCGTATGCAAACGTAAGATCTCATTATAGCGAAAGATTTCTTCTCTGACCTTACTTTCTCCTCTTCTATTATCACTTTTTCATTTTTATCCATAATTTACTAATCAAGATTTATATACAATAAGAAATGATTCTTTGAGTTGACCACCCTGTTTTTAAACCGCTTTTTGTTATCCTCCGTATCGTTAATGGTCGGTATTCTCATTCCCGTAAAGTATATAGAAATATCGTCCATCAGTCTATCTAAATCAATAATACTACCAGGGGAAGCAATAGAACTATTTATAGCCAGCAAACTGTTTAATTGTTCTTCATTTAAGAGCATGTCAAATAATTCATGAATTTTATCGCGAAATAAAAGATTATCTATCCTTCCATGATTAACCACTTTGACCGTATGCAAAACAGGGATTGAGGACGCCCCACCTTGCCCAGTGATAGAAGGTTGCTCGAAGATTAAAGACATATCTTCTACCTCAGTGACAGAAGGCTGTTCAAAGGCTGAAGGCTCATCATCCTCCCCAGTAACGGAAGTTTGTTCGAAATTGGAGAACACATCCTCTACCTCAGTGACAGAAGACAAAACAAGGATTGAGGTCACCTCATCTTCCCCAGTTGAAGATACTTTTACAATTAATGGTTCCTCCTGAGTAGGAGGTAAATTAATGTTGTTGTTTAAAAAGGCATCATTTAGTTTCTGTTGAAATTCTTTTCTCTTTTTTTTACAGAGCTCATATACCGTGTAACCATCATGATGCAATTCAAGAATTGAGGATAACTCACCTTTTGCACTAGATTCCAGTTCTATTAATTGGCTAAGAGCTGCATTCGGAAGTTTTCTGTTTTCAAACATAATTTCCCAATCCGCATTATTAAACTTCAACATAACGCCTAATTATTAAGACAACAAACTCATTAACAGATTATTTGCACAATATAAAGGTTTATGCAAATAGTCTATTAAAATACCTTACTCCTTTTAATATGGAATAGGTGTTTGCCATTTTAGGTTCGTTTTGTGAAACTATCTAAAGTATGGTCGATTTAAAATTGTTGTTTTACATACAATTTTTAATCCCTCGCGGTTCTTCACGATTTCAAAAATCAGCTTTCTGTTTTTTAGCTTCTAAGTATGCCCCTTGGATTATACTCGCAATTGCCGTTTTTATCCTGTTTTCTCCTTCCGGGGTATTTAGGTCAATGCCACAAACACGACTTTTTTTATTCAGGATCATAAAATAAATACCGGATACAATTATTGCAATTCTTGCAGGGAGATCAATCTTAGTCCCCTGAAAAAAGGGCTCAGCAAGATCAAGAAATATACTGCCGATTTTCTCCCTTTCCTCATGCACCGCTTCTATTGAGGGATAAGTACCATTGAGAAGACATAGTATGGCCTGTTGCATATCTACATCCGAGGAAAAGACATCAAAATGCTCAAACATTACCCCTTTCATGAAATTAGTACCATAATCTCCTTTAACTGATTTAAGCAGTTGGTCCATCTTATTGTCAAAGCCTATATAATAATCCTTTTGCCGAATATAAGATTCAACCAAATTATCAATAGAACCGAAATAATCGTAGACGGTTTTCCTATCAACTCCCGCCACCTCTTCAATTTTTTTAAGCTTCAATCCAGCATAACCATCCATTTTTATTATGTGTCCAACCGCATCAATCAATTTGACTTTGGTACGCTCCTTATTACGGATTGCACCATCATATTTCCTGGTCATAAAGCTATATGTCTCTTGTTTTTTGAATTTCAATATTTTAAAGTACAAAATCAAATAATACTTAGGCTATGGTTAACTTATTTTACTCGTCACCGTGAAATTCCCTTTTCCGCCTCTTCTTCCTCGATTTGATCATCATCGGGTATAGGCGGTGGTGGTACATCATCTTGTTGTTGTCTGGCTGCAATTTTTTCAAGCTCTGATTCAAACAATAGTTGAATATCCAGCTTAATAGCCATGTAATTTTCAATTATGTCTCCATAACTTACATTTTTATTTACAGGTATAGGTTTGTAGTTATTTTCTTCTTCTGCAATGGCTTTATGGTCATTTTGAATTTCACAATGAAACATTTTGAGTTTAATTTTTTGATCTGGATTGTCTGCTACAATCCCCACAAATTCACCAGATGAGAGTGTGGCAATTTTAGAAGCAGGTATCGCAAAATCCATCTGAGTAGATTTAGAAATAGAAATCTCCGCACTATTAATGCTTCTGCTTTGTTTATCCTGCATGATCTTTCCAAAATTTTCGCTTAATTTTTTTGCAGTACCACCTGTAACCTGTCCACTTATGACATTTCCAACTACACCTACAATTACATCCGCTTCTTCACCTCCATAATCCTTAGTTAACTGCTCATAATTTTGGACGGCAAGTGTACAGCACACCAAATTCGATCTGCAAGTGGCAAGCAACTTGTCTATACCCGATGCTCCCCCGATATATATGCTAGGAAACTCATCGAAAATTAAACTACTCTTCAATTGTCCTTTACGGTTTACTAGCTTAATCATCTTACTTACATACAATGACAGTACTGCACCGTAGATCTGTTGTTTCTGGGGATTATTACCCATACAAACGATCTTGGGAGCATCTGGATTATTGACATCCAACGTAAAATCATTGCCACTCAACACATAATACAATTGAGGAGAAGCCAATCTTGCTAACCCAATCTTTGCACTGGCAATCTGCCCCTCCAGCTGTGCCATTGCTTTGTTTTGATAGGCTGAAATGAAAGGATTGATTAGTGCTTTGATTTCATCTTCTTCCTGTAATACAGCAAATAGTTTATCATAGTCTGCCTGTATTAGCTCAATGCAATGTGGTAATGTACAATACCTTCCATTTTGATACTTACGCAAATACCAAATAACTGCGGTTAAAAAATTGATTGGGGACTCGACGAAAAAATCTCCAGTTTTTTTAATCCATTCTTTATTTAGCCCAAGCATAATTGTCCGACTTGCTTCTGTGGCATCTGTAATGTCATCCATGCTTTGCGGATCGAGAGGGTTGCATCTATGAAGAGGCTTGTCGAAATCAATTACCCAGAGTTTCGGTTTCACTTTATAGTTGCCCTGGTATTGCAACAATTTATTATAGGCGATCTTACTCAAATCGTCAAATTTGAAGTCGTAAATAAACATTGAAAAGCCCTTTTTTATATGTTGTTCGATTATGTGGCGTATCACGAAATATGTTTTTCCTGATCCGGGGGTGCCTGATACTAGCACTCCCCGGAACGGATTAATGATTGAGATATGAGATTTCCGGATTTTACCTTTTAGATTGTAAGTAGCAGGTAGGTTGATTGAGTATTCATTTTCAAGTAACCTCTCTTCTTGCGGAAATGATTCATTGTCTGTATTAAACACGTCTTTGTTGAATGTGTCTTTAATTAATCTTGACAATAAGCCACCTCCAGATAGGGTGAGCATATAGCCTACTGAAGTTAGGCTGATGTATAAAACAGCTATTAGAACTAAATTTAGCGGCAAGAGTAAACATAACACACTAATAAAATATAAAATCAATCCACTAAGTATGTATGCGACAATGGACATCTTTTGTATTTTTTCATCCTTTTTCCCCTTAACACCTAAAAGGGAAATAGTTAAAAATAGTAAGGCGGCCAATTTGGGTGTTAGTAAATTATCAAACAAGCCTGTTTTAGCAATATTTACAATAATTCGATCAGTAATTTCGGCAGTGCATCCCCATTGTTTAAATGCCGCATAACAACATATATAGAAATGAATGCTTAAAATAAAAATGCTAATGAGCCTCGTAAATTCTACGATCTTTCGTAGGCTCTGTGTATCTTCACCTGTATTCATAAGCCGTATTTTATAAGGTTAATACTCTTTTTTTCTTCCGTTTCTTGCGTTTAATACTTGGAGCATAATCAGGTTCAGACTTGCCTGAAGAGTCTTTGAGAAAATTAGTTGAGGCTGGTTTCTGTAAATAATTCTTTTTTAGTTTGTCTGTAGGTGCCTTTACATATGTTTTTTGTTGGATTACAGGCTTCAGAAACGATCTTAATCTATCTTCGGAGCTAATCCGCTCCATCATTGCATTAGCACTATAAAGCTTCCCTAAGTCGCTTCCATTGAAAACAGCTTTACTCTGATGATCTACGAATGTTGCACCATAAATACGACCTTGATCATTTTGCCGTAAGACCAGGTTTATTCCCTCTTTTTTAAGTTCAGCTAATAAAGTAACCTTTGAAATGCGCTCATACTTTGTGAATACCTTATTGATCCGTTGGATTAAATTCTGTTTATATGGTTTGCGCCTTTCCTTGTTCTTTTCAAATTTGGTTTCCAGGTGGCGAAAAGTAGGTTTACTATAAAATGAGCTGGATTTAATAGGAATACCTATTTTGTCGCCATTGCTTCCAATCAGGGAGTAAATCAGTCCTTTGTTTTTGAACATTTCAGTATCCTCTTTGCCTCGATCACCAACAACATTAAACTGCTTAAGTACTGCATTTAGCTCTGCAAGTGAGCTGAACTTATAATCATTCACTACTCCAGCCAAAACGTTACTTATTTGGCGTTTAGTTGATGATCTTCCGTATTTGGCTTTTTCTAAATCAGCAGGCTTAATACCTGACTCTTGTTTATACTGCTTGCTCTCCGCTATAACTAGATTAAAATCTTTTTCAATCGATTTTCTAGCAGGTTCTGATAAATCTACCCCGATATTATGGGTCTTGATTACTTCTCCATCTCTTTGAATACTTGTTGTAGCTATATGAAAGTGTTGATGTCCAGCATCATTATGTCTGTAAACCAAAAAGGGCTGATCCCCAAATCCGATGCGCTCCATATAAGCTATTGCAATTTCCTGCATCTTGGCATTAGTGATTTTTTCAGACGTATCAAAATTTAGGGATATGTGTAAAGCATTTGTTAGGACGCTGGGTCTTAAATCAGTTAAATGATGAAACCGATCTACCTTGTTTTGAAACGTCATATTCCCAATTTCGCCTACAAAGCCACTCGCTAGTATTAGTTTGGCTTCCCCCTCAGCAACTTTGTTTTCATTATAATGCAGTATGCCTCTTATACCTGTGCCTATTTCTATTTTTGCAACCATTTTTCCGCGAGTTTTGATAGTATCACCATAAGCCGATCTATTTTTGGTTCAATGGTTTTATAAGTTTCAGCGGTTTTAATGGAGTGAAATGACCTTTCAGTTTCGGTTGTGCTTACATGAAAACGGTGAGTCTGCTGATTGATGTTCACACCGATGCTTTTAATCTCTTTGCGAATCAGGGCTAATTCTTCCATTGGGCCATTCATGGATATGTCCTTATGGAGTAGCTTGACAGGTTTGTTGTCAAGCATTTTCCTAATGATCACACCTAAACTCCTACTATTACTTTTTATACGTAGTTTTTCAAGTTTTGAATATTGATCTTCGTTCAACCTAACTATTATTGGCCGACTTAAAACACTATTTATTTCCTTGGTATTTTTTCTTGACATAATAGATACACCTAATTTTGACTTTAGGCACACGAGTTTCGAGTGTGCCTTTGTCCAGTAAGGACAGGAAAGAGTTTTCGTATACGAAAATACATCTTTGCTAAGTCCACGCGGACTTCAAAGCAGATCACCCGAAGGGGACTGTGACCTTCGGTATCGGTTAATAAATGGAATTGATTTTAAATGACCTGAAAAATTTCAGGTGAGAAAATTCTTGTGAATGTCTTCCAGAATTTCTTTGTCTTGAAATAATAGAGCTTCTCTAAGAAGTCGTTTAATCCTTGTCCGAGGTTCTGCTCTGGATCGTTTAGCTCTAGGCTGAAATGTTCCTAAGAAATCCCCAGTCTTAAATGGAGTTTTTTTACAGGAATTCCTCATGATGATGCTCCTTCCAATAATTGGACTATTTCATCATGCTTGTAATAAAGTAGCCCTCCAATTTTAGAAAAATGTAATGTTCCATTTCGTCTAAGAGTGGCTAATGTTCCAGCTGAGATGTTTAAGATAGCGCGAACTTCATAGCTTTTAAGCCACTCCTTCTGCTCTTCTTTTTTATTCAGTTTATAGCTAGGTCTTTTTAATTCTGCAAAAAGTTCAATTTTAAACTTTTCCAGATCGTCTTTTGTGATTAAATCGAATGCTGCCATATCATTTATTATTATGTTACGGCAGCAAAATTTGAAAAACTATGATTCTTAAATTGGTGACTAGTTAGGTAGTACCCAAGAATAATTCAAAAAACCATATGGTAATCGATATTTCATTAATTGACAGGCCAGTCTGACGGTATCAACTTGTCATTGGCAATCTTTGGCCACTGGTACTTAGTCGTCTTTTTATATTCCTCGTGATAGCTTAAATAGGCATGTTCTAAGACAATAACTTGGAGACCATCTTGACTTGCAACCTGAGCGAAAATAAAATTAAAATGTCTTTCCAATGCTGAGCTGTCATCATCACTGTTTGCAATTTCATTTAAATCAGACTCCTCACTTTCCGTTTTGTTTGAATAATACGGCCTGCTGATCTGATCCAGTATGAGAAGTCCGGGTACAGATGATTGCTTCTCAGCCAGAAATCTTTGAAATGCAAAGGCAAACGAAAGATGAAGACTTAGGTAATTCTCATCGGAGCCAATATTTTCAAATTGGGTTTTTATCTGAGTCTCTGAATCAGTTATCACCAACTTAGGCTGTTTAGAGAAAAAGTCTACATCGCAGGTTTCTATTGGTATGCCCTTTGGGAGTTCCTTAAGATTAGCCGTGGTATATTTTGAAATTTTTCTTTCAGCCAGAGCAATTCTCTCCTCCTTTTGGCTTTTACCGTATTTCTTAGTTATTTGTTCAATGTCCTCATTATATTCATTGAGTTTTTTCTGATCAAACGCTTCTACTGTGCTATGGTTATCCAGAAAATAAGAAATCCTACCAATAACACGTGTAATTCTCTGGTTTAGCACCAAATGCTTTTGGGCAACGTCAGACTCTTTGATAAGGTTACGGATATCAGCATCAGTTTTATTGATACTTGTCTGTAATGTTTCAATCTGGGTGTCCATTTCTTTAACAAATCCATTTATCGATGGTCTGTGTTGTTTAACAACATTTTTTTCACGTTTCAGCTCTACGATAGAATTTTCAATGAGCTTTGAAAGTTCATTCGGTTCTGTAAAATCTGAGCTACAGACTGGGCACTTTTCTTCGGTATGCTGGAAGAACTTACCAAGATCAAGCTTCGATATCTGCTTATCAACTACAGAATCATACTCAGACGTGGTTGTATTTATCTGTAATGCAGCAGTTTTCTTCCTTCGAAGTGCATTCAACTGATTTAACTCAGACATCTTAGTCTGCTGCAATGCCTTCACCATATCCTCATTTTCAAAATTAACTGCCCGGTATTCCCAATTTGTTAAATTCTTCAAATCATCTATAAGCTTCTCTTTTGATGCACCATTGATTTCATCAGTCATCTGATATAAACCAACTTGAGAAGCCTCTGCCAAAAGTGATCTACATTTTTCTAAAAGATCGACCTGGTGCTGTTCAAACAAGATTTTTTTCTTCTCTTCATTTTCCACACCCTTTTTTAGTCCCCTCAATCTGTTCAAGGCTTCAAGTTCATCAAGATCAATTGCCCCCAAAAAGTAAGGTAATGAATCAACAATTCGCTTAGATGCATTTGGATCGTCAAGACCATACATCAAAGTTGTATCTGAGATTATGATATTTTTATCCAGATACATGAACGGGGTAATCTGCCGAATAGAAATTTTATTGATGTTAAATACATTATCCGTTTGGTTCACCTCTTTAAATCCAAAGAGGTTCTCTATAAGTCCTTTTACCTCTTCAATATTGCCTGAACCGTTCAGCCCGCCCGCAGAATCTGGCAATTCCACATCAGAACCGTACTCAAAATACATATTTCCTGATGCCTTGCCGGTTCTGGAGAGTTCTCTGGCAACAATAAATGCTGTTGTGCCATCTGACCATCTCGTAGCGATATGGGTTACGCGAGCAGATACAAATGCTGGGATATTACACGTTGAAGATCCCAGGCAATAATCAATGGCACTGATTACCGCTGATTTGCCTGTATTTGATGCACCTGTAATAATAGTTACATCGTTCACATTGAACTCTATCGTCCGACAAAGATCATTCTTACTATAAAAAGCCAAGTGGCTGATATTCCATCTACTCATACTTCTAGACCCAAATGGTTAAATACTGTTTTAGTTGATTTTATCTGGCCGATCCAATTTCCCAATCTTTTTGAGTTCTTAAAAAATCTGCCCAATGTTGCTGATGTATAAAAATTAGCTGCATTTTGTTGGAGCGCCCACAATCGGCCTTTGTCATCAATTTTTATAGTTTTCCTAGCAATACCATAAGATATAGCAGGCTGGATATATTCCATTGATTCATTAATTCTGCTATTGAGGTTTACAACGATGGCAGGATTTTGCTTCACCCAGGAATAGAATCCGGTTCTTATGTTCGTTCCATCAAATGTGGCATCCAGATCACCTGACAGGATTATCGGAATTGGAAGTACCGCCAAGGCAAATGGCACCCCTCCTTCGGCCTCGTTATTATAACCTTCAATAAAACTTAGTAACACTAGGGATAGAAACGCCGGATTAGTCGCGGCAAAAACGTCAACGCTTTTATTCATCTGTATCGGTATTTAAGAGCGTTTGAAAATCGCAATGCCAGCCCACTTTTTTTCCTGAAGATAGCATCTGGTAACTTCCCCTTATCAGATCTGGATTGTCATACGATTTGGATATTTTACTAACCTGTTGGTGTGCCTCATTATGCGTCCAGTCCAACAGTAATCTGCCTTCTTCTTTAATCTGATCTTCCGAGCAACTATTTTTCTTATCTACTATCTCACCAAACTTATAGGACCACTCTTGAATGAGCGACTCATCATATTTTTCGAGCTTCTTCGCAGCAGGAAGATTGTCACCTATCCATTTCTCCCGTTGAATACGTGCTCGGATCTCAGTTTGATATGACCTCTTTACTTGTGTCTTGCTCGCTTCGATGAGCTCCAATTGCTTTTTCTGAACAGGATGCGGACTAACAATTGGTGGTATCTCCAAATCTGACAAATCATCCGTAAAACCATCATTATAGAGTTCTGCTCCTTTCCGGCTGATAAACTCCTGTAATTCTGACTGGTACATACATTGATGCCGCTCGCCAGTTAAGGACTGAACTGCCTGTCTATCCCACCACTCCAAAATCCGTTCAGCCAGCGACTGTTGGATTTTAGTATCTGTAGTCGGCCTAATCCTTTTTAAAACTTCATCAGTTGCCTTGGCAACAGTGAACGATTCGGTTTTCATCCTGATATTTTTCAAAAGCGTTTTGCGCTGTTGAGATGAGAGAGCGAGAAATGCCTGACAGCCTTTATACTTTTTTGCAAATGGTAAATCAGCTTCCTTTTCTCCCCTTGACAACTTACTTACGTTTTCAGTGGATACATCATTTCTTTTATCCATCACACGCTTTGCTTCTGCAATTAATTCTGTTTCAAGCTTAGCTCTTGATGAACTGTTATTCAACAACACTTTTAGTTCACTTCCGGAATCCAATGTTGCAACGGTAGAAAGCGTAAAAATCCCATCGCTGGCGTTATTTGTACTTAGGTAATCACACCAGACTTTTAATGTCCTCCACAAATCATCGCTTTTTATTGAAATGATTGTATCCTCACTGACAGAGTGCTTCAATTGATGTAATTCTTTTTTTGAACCGTCACTCAAAAACACATCATCGAACGTCTCAATACTTACATAAGCACCTGGATTTTTGGAATCAAATAGAGTTACAAAAGCATAAATGGCTTGATAGTAGTAACCGAGAGCTGGCCCTACGGCTTGATGACTAACTGTACTCATAGTTTATTTCACGACTACACATATTCATTGTTAATTTAAATGAAACTAAAGTAAAGAAAATTTCACAACTTTCCGTCTTTATGGTTTAGATTCATTTTTCTTGGCGATAGGTTCATTATAGCTAAAACATCTTATCCCAACAATCCGTATATTATTTAACAACTCCATCCTCTGTATGCCTGACGATGTGTAATGCCCGTTGATATAGTTCATCAAATGTTATGATTTCAATCCGGGACAATCCTTGCCTGAACATTTCGAAAGACGAATATTTTTCTTCGTTAATCCCATGCTCGGTTTCAAATTCATTTAAGCTTCCTATAACTATAAAGGCCTTTGGCGAGTATAAGAAGATTTTTTCGCCTGTAGGATTTCCGTGATCGTCTTTTATTTCAGTTTTAGTTGCAATCTTCGCAACAGACTTTTGAATAGTACGCTGCACTTGTGATATCGCACCGGTCAGCTCTTCAGAGACCTGCCAACTTTCAGGTCTATATGGGGTTCTAACATTTTTTAGGAGCTGGGTTTTGTGTGTCTTTATTTCTGCAAAACAGAAACTCTCAATCACTCCCTTTGTTTTTAGCAATGCGTCAATACGTTTCCCTGAACTGTTGAAATCCGAGCCGGAGACAACTTGCTCCAATTTTTCATTATCTAAAGAAGTATTAAAAACATAATTTAAACCATAACCGAAAATCCAATTGTTTTTTTCAAAGAATTTTTGCCATAAACCTTCATTTCCTACTTTATATTTCGTTTTGAGATCTTCAAAATAATCCACTTCATTCAGAAGTCTCGAAAATATTTCCAATTGTCTTTTCCTATAACCTAAAGCGACAATATCCTCACTGGTTAATTCGCTAGAAAGGAATTGTAATAATACTGCCTGATGTTCAAGGACAAAAGCCAAAATACCTTCTTTGGAATTTAGCACATGATCTAGCTCCTTATCCTTAATGCTACTTGCAGATTCACCAATAATTGGCAGGTAGCTTAGATTATAAATAAAGTCATATAAAATGCCTATTTCCTCACCCACAAATGAAAAAGAAGTTTCATGTGGTTTCCCTGAAGGAGTTGTGTAGCGTTGGAATGTCACGACCGTCACACCGCGACTTTCTTCAAAAACAGTTGCTCGAATTTCCTGACGACCTTTATCTGTTTTCCTTACGACAATCTCATCTTTGACTTGCGCAAACGTATATTGCACTTCAGAGTCAATTACCTTAGAAATAACTCGTTGATTATCTTCAAACACCTCTTTACTGCCACCCTTATAATCTGGTACAATTCGGTATTGAGGAAAGGCCTTGCTGATATAAGTTTTATCGGCCAACTTATTATCATGAATTATTTTGTTATCCATAGATCGTTAAATGCAAACTAAGGTAAACAATAATATACTACTCCTGAAAACACTAAAACGACCAGAAGCTTTCAGGATTTCCATTGTTGATAAAAAAAAACACAAGACCGATACCTTTGGTTCGGACTTGTGTTTCAAATTACTAGTAAAGAATTAAGAAATTACCTTTGGATTTAGCAAACCAAAATCTCTATTAGCCAGTGCAATAGGAACCAATTCTAATACCCTAGAGTTAATTTCCGCTACCCCCCAGTCGTTCAGTACTGACAAACAATTTTTTACTGTGATATTGTTATTGTGATATGGGGCAGTACCATCATGAAAATAAAACTCACTATCGTCATGAGGAACATAAATATCTGGATCTATTGGCATAACGACACCATCAGACGACCTATCCCAGATTGGACAATAATCACGGTTAAACAATACCTCGCGACCGTCGGCACACTTCCATTTACCGTATGGAAGATACAACCTCATTGGTTTAAAGTCCGCAATATCTAATTGCTTTCGAAGTACGCTGACTTCATGACGCCCATAAACAAAGCGCCCCCCATCGGAATAACCTTCGACAGTCTGTCGTTGGATATCGTGATTGAATACGATCCCAATCTTTTTAGTTCTACCCAAACGGACAAATGTTCCAACCGGTACTCGACCCTTGAGACGATTTGCCCCCGGTACTTTGACAGGCCAATTTTCTAATGCTTTTGCAGCCTGCTGGAATCGTTGATGAAGTTTTTCTAACGGTTTACAATCATGATAAGACTGATCTATTATTGCCTTTGCATTCCTAAGAAACCTTTTTAACTCTGCTTGACGACTTAGCGATGGTTTAGTTTCACAAGGTAAAAGCGTAGTTTTACCGTAATAGATCTCGTTAAATTCTGCATTGGCCAATTGTTCTTCACTATACTCACAACCTAGCCAAGTATCCAAGACACTATGAATTTCTTGTAAGTGGTTTTTCGCGCGTTTGTGATATTCGGTTGCATCCAACAAAACCTGCAATAAATCGCCAACCTGAGCATGATTACGAACAGTCATCTTTGTATTGGGGTGTTGCCCAATAATTGCCCCAGTCATAAAATTGTGATAATTTAATATTTCAGGCACCGGTGTTTTAGGCCTGCGAATTGCAACTTTTGGACGTTGGGTAGGCTTAGTTTTTTTAACAAAACTATCCCAATCAACACAGCCCTGCTCCTTTGCAAGCAGATTTAATGCTTCGGTATGAGATACACCTAGCTCTTTTTTTAAAGTTTTAGCTTTACGCTTAAAAAATGTGGCACTATGGCCAGTGGCTTTGATTTTCATCGTTACTCCTCCTCCCGCCAGAAAAACGTCATTCGCCTACCGCTCTTCGAAACGAGAATTGAGTTTCGATAATGGATTTTGAATAACGGTGCTGATACAGCTTCACTAAGGCGAATGGTAAGCTTCCGTTTAAAGCTTTAACCAAATATAGAAAAAAATCTAAACTTCAAAATGAAATAATTTTGAGATCCATAATAGAAAAGAAATACTTCTTTCCTGTTGATCTTTTATCGGGAATCTGATTATCTATTAAATGTTATCAAAAATTAAACATTTTTCCATAGTTCGTGTTTCAATCGTTTCCTTAGATTTGACATATCATTTAGCACCTTTTTCTTTTTGACTTTAGAATATATCTGTGTTGTACGAATGCTTGCATGACCAAGCATGTGCGAAACGCTTTCCATTGGAACCCCATTCTCAAGTGTTACCGTAGTAGCAAAAGTATGCCTTGCCCAGTGAAATGTAATTACTTTATTAATATTTGCCGCCTTAGCAATAATTTTAAGGTGGCGATTTACCACTTGATTAGAAACAAAGGGGAAAGTTGTTCCACTTTCTTTTACAAACTGGTGGTTTTTATATCTCTTAATAATCTCCAGCGCTTCAGGCAATAATAACACATGAAATTTACGTTGAGTAAAGTTTCTATTTTTCTGTCGGATCATCTCAATCCAATCTTCCCCCTCACTATCTTTAACCAGATGCTTTTTAGCCAGACTGACCAAATCACAGTAAGCCAATCCAGTTAAACAAGAAAAGACAAAAAGATCACGAGTGATCATCTCACTACTCTTTAAGCTATCAACTTCTCTGATGCGATTTAATTCTTCTATTTCGAGGCAGTCACGATCTTTATGTATTATTTTCCGTTCAAAATGAAGGAATGGCTGGTTCATTGTCCATCCGTTCTTCAAAGCAACTCCAAATACTTTCTTAAAGCGTTCCATGTGTTTCATAAGTGTATTGTTTCCACACGGTTTCTGTCCCTTATCTGGCACACGATTAAGCATATATATACCAAAATCTGTAATAAACTTATTATCAATATTATCCAGATATATATCTTTCATTTTTCGTTTCTTTACCAAGAACTCCTGTAAATAGCGTTCAGTGGAAAAGTAATTTTTTAATGTACCCAGTTCTAGCAAACTGGCAAGCTCGACATTATGATAGTTCATCAAAAAATTTAAAGAACAGAGATCTTTATCTTTCCCTTCTACTCTTGCTTTTATCAATTCAGCATTCACGGCTTTATTTTCATGCCTAAGATCATTGTAAGCGTTGTTGAAGTCGTTAATTAGAAGACGCATCTTTTCTCTTACCATTAATTCCTCTGCTCCATTACCTGAAAGCGTTTGTTTGCCCTGATTCCAAGTTGAGATATCCACCCGTTGTTTAGTTGAAATATCTGTAAATGCACCATCCACTGTAATTCTTGCGAATAGTGGGGCTTTTCCATTTTTAGCTTTGTCCTTTCTTAAGAAAAAAGAAACACTGAATGTGTGGGTACTTTTCATGCTTTAAACTGTTTTAAGCCCGTTTATGCCCTTTTATGCCCCCTCACATTTTTTGTTAAAATCAGAGGCAAAATTTAGTAGCAAAAAAGGCGGTAAAATAAAAAACTCAAACAGTGATTTTTACTTTTTATCGAAGGACAATTATAGCTGAAAAAAACAGGGTGTAGAATAGGGCATAAAAACCTTGATATTCTTTGTTTTTCTTTGATATGACTAAAACGAAAAAACCCCCTAAATAGTGATATTTAGAGGGTTTTTGATAGAATTTGATTTCTATAATGTCGGGGTGGCAGGATTCGAACCTACGACCTCCTGCTCCCAAAGCAGGCGCGATACCGGGCTACGCTACACCCCGAACTGGTATCAATCTTTTTTACTGGTCATTATAAAATTACTCTTCCAAGTAATTTGTGTCGGGGTGGCAGGATTCGAACCTACGACCTCCTGCTCCCAAAGCAGGCGCGATACCGGGCTACGCTACACCCCGAACTGGTATCATCTTTCTCCCTCTTTCGGAGGGTTGTAAAGAGACGAATTACTTTAGTGAAACTAAATTTTCGTATTCTTTAATTCAGCGGAGAGGGCGGGATTCGAACCCGCGGTACCGTTGCCAGTACGACAGTTTAGCAAACTGTTCCTTTCGGCCACTCAGGCACCTCTCCTTTTCAATTAACTTTCCCGCTTTAAATAAAAACCGTTGCTGTTTTTCGGGATTGCAAATATAGGAAGATGATTGATAGTTCCAAAAAAAAATTAAACATTTTGTAGGTAATCTATACGCACATGATAGATGCTCATCAGCATAGTCTTGAATATCAACTTTATAGTTTCTAAATCTTTTAAAGTAATATCGCAATTATCTAATTGATTTTGTTCTAATTTATAGTTAATGATCCTTTCGACCAGGTCATTTATGCTTTGCGCGTCTGGATTTTTCAGACTTCTTGAGGCTGCTTCTACTGAATCTGCGAGCATTAACACCCCAGTTTCCTTAGAAAAAGGGATCGGTCCAGGGTATCTAAAGATATTTTCATCCACAAATTTCTCTGGAGAGTTCTTCAAAAAGGACTGATAAAAATAATCTACCCGTGTATTTCCATGGTGTGTCCTGATAAAATCAATCACACTTTCCGGCAACTGATGTCTGCGGGTAATTTCTATGCCCTTATGAACATGTTTAATGATGATCTGAGCACTTTGCTCATAAGGTAGTTTATCATGCGGGCTGAGCGCCGTATTTTGATTCTCTATAAAGTATTGCGGATTCTCAATTTTCCCAATATCATGGTACAAGGCACCGGCCCTTACCAGCAATGAATTTCCACCGATTTTAAAGATTGCGGCTTCCGCGAGGTTGGCCACTTGCAAAGAATGCTGGAAGGTACCAGGCGCTTTAAACGCGAGCTCTCTCAATAATTTATTATTGGTATTGGTGAGTTCGATCAAGGCCACATCTGAAGTGATGCCGAACATTCTTTCAAAAGCATAAATCAGTGGATAAGCCAATAGTGATAAGAGCACACTAATAATGAAAGGAACAAAGTTGAGCCACTCGATCTCAGTAAAAGAGCCTTCTCTTAACAAGCCTATGCCGAGATAGGACACAAAGTAAGCCGACAGGATAAACAAAGCCGACAACAACAGTTGTTCTCTTTTGATCAGGTTTCTGATGCTGTAGATGGCTACCATCCCAGAAGTAATCTGGTAAAAGACAAATTCAAAACTATTTGGCACAAAGAAACCGGCAATCAGGATCACCAGTAAATGGAGGTAAAGCGCTAAACGGGTATCAAACAAAATCCGGATGATGATCGGAACAATACAGAAGGGTATGTAATAGATACTCGGCAAGTTCAATTTAATGGCCCAGGTTAAACAGAGCAACATCGTCGTAATCACCAACAGCAATAAGGACAGCTGACGATTATCAGCAAAAATATCCTTTCTGAATAGCTTCAAAAAGAACATCAGCAGGCTGACAATGAAGCCAACCAAGAGTATTTGACCGAGGTAAACAAGTTTACTGTCGCCAATAGTTTTGGTCTGTGCCTCATAGGCTTCTTTAAAAGAGAGTAGCTTTTGATAAATTTCATCATCTACCACATTGTCTTTCGCAATGATCAGTTCTCCTTTCTGCACCATCCCACGGGTAGTAGAAAGACTGTTAACTGTATTTTCCTGTACGATACTGGTTAGTTTCTCATCAAAAAGAATGTTTGGTTGCAAATGGTCTTCTACCAGTCCAACGATCATATCTTTAATTTTCAGATCGACGGAAGTAAAATTCTTCTCAAAATATTCCAGGGCAGAAGGCACCGTAAAAACATCCTGTGTACTCAAATTTTTGCTGATGTTATTATTAATCAGTGCAAAATCATAGTATTTATTTCCTTTTTGATGTTTAACATTCATGGCAATGATGCCTCTGTTATAAATCGCTTCCAGGAGTTTAATAGAACTTGCTTTATAGCCTGCCTTTTCCTCTTCAGGAAAGCCATTTGTTTTCCATTTGACATCAAATTCATTGGAATAAGCTTCTTCCACATTGTTAATCAGCTCCGTATTCATCTTATAAATGGGCAGCACATTACTCAATGCATCTTTCTTATCCGTTGCTACTTGTGGTGTCGTTTTTAAGATTGCAAAGCTGAATGGAGAAACCAGGTCTTTATTTTTCCAGATCTCCCCCTTCTCAAATTCATATCTGAACCTGGGTTGTTTAGGTAAAAACACCGTTATGATCAATACAGACAGCACCATCATCACATATTTGATATTTGATGAATACTTGCGGTAAAGCACCCTGTGGGAATTCTTTTTGATTTTTGCCAAAATGGTATAAATTGATTTCATTCAAAAATAATACAATTTTTCCTCATATCGGCTTTTGGGGAAGGTAATCCTGCGGAAGGATAGGATTTACAAATAATTACCTTGGAAATATGGCCGATAATTCGTTACTTCATGATATCAAATCAATATCATTATGTATCAGGAAAAAATCATTACTCCCCCATCAGGCTATCTTACATTTGTATTATTCCTGGCGCTATTAGGCGGCGGAATCTATGCATTGGCCATTGAACAGTTTACCATAGGTTCCATTGCTCTTGGCCTAAACTTCATCCTTGTTTTACCCGGACTGATCATCAACAATCCGAACGAGTCGAAAGTACTTACGCTTTTCGGGAAGTATGTAGGCACCGTAAAGTCAGATGGCTTCTTCTGGGTAAACCCATTAACTGTTAAAAAGAAAGTATCTCTAAAAGCGAGAAATCTAAACGGCCACCAGATCAAAGTAAACGACAAATTGGGCAATCCCATTGAAATTGCTGCTGTGGTGGTATGGCAGATTCAGGAAACCGCCAAAGCTATGTTTGCCGTAGAAGATTACCAGCAATACGTAAACATTCAAAGTGAAGCGGCAGTAAGACACCTGGCCAACATTTTCCCTTATGATAACTTTGAAGACGAAGAAGCCACGATCACCTTAAAAGATGGCGCAGAAAAAGTAAGTACTCTTTTAGAAGCAGAGCTTAGCGAAAGGTTATCAAGGGCAGGTATCGAAGTGATTGAAGCCAGAATTTCCCATTTGGCCTATGCACAGGAAATTGCCAGTGCAATGCTACAACGTCAACAAGCGACCGCAATAATTGCGGCCAGAAAACTTATCGTAAAAGGCGCTGTAAGCATGGTAGAAATGGCTTTAGAACAACTTTCTGAGAAAAACATCGTAGCGTTGGACGAAGAGCGCAAAGCTTCCATGGTCAGTAATCTATTGGTTGTACTTTGTGGCGACAGGAATGTACAGCCTGTTGTCAATACCGGCACGCTATATAATTAATACCCATAAAATATGTCTGAGAAAGATAAAAAAGCTTTTGCACTAAGGATTAACCCTGCCCTGCTCAAAGAAATTGAGAACTGGGCTGCGGACGAATTCAGGAGCATAAACGGGCAAATCGAATACCTGTTGAATGAAGCTGTGAAATCGAAAAGAAAACGACGGATAAACAAAAATGATACAGATGAACCTCGTTAAAAACGATGGAGTTTAACCAGCAGATACTACTAATTACTTAACTTTGCTTCTA
Organism: Pedobacter gandavensis; assembly: GCF_014172405.1. GTDB lineage: Bacteria > Bacteroidota > Bacteroidia > Sphingobacteriales > Sphingobacteriaceae > Pedobacter > Pedobacter gandavensis. The sequence continues at coordinate 189,640 of NZ_WNXC01000002.1, forward strand.
ACCAAAATTAAAAGACATCAATGAGAGAAGTAGTTATAGTATCTGCAGTTAGAACCCCGATAGGAAGCTTTGGTGGTTCACTATCAGGTTTTTCAGCTCCACAATTGGGAGGCATAGCCATAAAGGCTGCTGTAGAAAAAGCGGGCATCAGCCTTGCTGACGTTCAGGAAGTGTACATGGGCAATGTATTGTCTGCAAATCTTGGCCAGGCACCAGCCACCCAGGCCGCAAAACTTGCCGGCTTACCTGACCTTCCTGCGACCACCATTAATAAAGTATGTGCTTCTGGAACCAAAGCCATCATGCTTGCTGCACAAAGTATCGCCCTGGGCGAACAAGACATTATCGTTGCAGGTGGTATGGAAAGCATGAGTAATGTACCCTACTATTTAGATAAAGCAAGAAACGGATACCGTTTAGGCCATGGTCAACTCACTGACGGATTGGTGAAAGACGGTCTATGGGACGTATATAATGATTACCACATGGGTTCTGCCGCTGAATTATGCGCTGCAGAATGCGAAATTAGTCGCGAGGACCAAGATGCTTTTGCCATCAGTTCTTATCAAAAAGCACAGGCTGCGCAAAATGATGGCAAATTCGATTCAGAAATTGTCCCTGTACCTGTAAAAGACCGCAAAGGCGAAGTGACCTTAATCTCGAAAGATGAGGAGCCATTCGCTGTTAAATTTGATAAAATCCCAGGCTTAAAACCCGTATTTAAGAAAGAAGGAACCGTAACCGCGGCTAATGCTTCTACTTTAAATGATGGTGCTGCTGCTTTAGTACTCATGAGTGCTGAAAAAGCAAAAGCACTTGGATTAAAGCCATTGGCAAAAATCCTTGCTTATGCAGATGCACAACAAGCACCAGAATGGTTTACCACTGCGCCGGCTAAAGCCATTCCATTGGCCTTAAAAAAAGCAGGTAAAAACATCAGCGACGTAGATTATTTTGAGATCAACGAAGCTTTCTCTGTCGTTTCTTTAGCAAACAACAAGTTATTAGCATTAGATGCAGAGAAAGTAAATGTAAATGGTGGCGCAGTTGCGATTGGACATCCACTAGGTGCTTCAGGAGCTAGAATCGTAGTTACTTTATTGAGTGTATTGGCCCAAAATAGCGGAACGATCGGCGTTGCAGGAATTTGTAATGGCGGTGGTGGTGCCAGCGCAATAGTTATTGAAAAGTTAGGTTAAATGATTAAGGCTTTATCAAAACCTATGGTATTGGTTATGGCTTTATGCTGCGCGATGACAATGGTTCATGCGCAGCATAGTTTTCCGCTAACGAATACCCCATCAATGGCCAAGTACCAGGATTCTTTAATCCGTATAAGCGACCAGGCTGAAAATGCAGCAAATAATCAGGCTCGTTTTGAGGCGAATGCAAATTTCATCAAAACATTGGTTGAGGCCTTAAAAACACCGGGCTCATTCAATCAGAATTTCGATTCCTTAAAAAGAGTATCCACCCTGAATGCACCTGACAAATCCTTTCGCCTCCTCACCTGGTATCTACCGGTAGATGATGGCGGTTATCGTTATTTCGGCGCGATACAAATGGCCAGTAAAGATGGGAAGTTAAAATTGTTTCCTTTAATAGATGGGACAGAACAACTGATGGACCCCAATGCAGTCACCAGCAATAAAAACTGGTATGGTGCTTACTACTATCAAATGATTCCGGTAAACACCAATGGAAAAGCGCCTTGCTATGCTTTACTTGGATGGAAAGGAAACAATCGTAAAAAGTCTAAGAAAGTGATCGAGGTGTTGTCATTTGAGAATGGCGAACCGAGCTTTGGAAAGGCCATCTTCGTGCAACCGAAAAACCCAGGTCTAAACCGCATCATCTTCGAATACAATAAGCTCAATTCGATGACGCTTACCATGGACAAAAGTGTAAACATGATCGTTTTTGATCATCTTGCTCCATTTAACGAAGAAATGACAGGAAATTTTGAATATTACGCTTCCGACCTAAGTTTTGATGCGTATAAAGTGACTGGCGGCAAACTTAAACTCGTTGAGAATGTGGAACTAAAGAATGATCCTAATGAAATGGACGAGCTCTACATCGACCCTAAAGACAAAAAAATTCAGGCAATCAAGAAGCTTTAAAGGATGGTTATACCGCTTTAAACTACTTTAAAAATTTGTGAGTTTGACTCCGGGTGCCTATCTTGCGCGATGGTTTATTTTAATATCAAACAAAAAACCTACCAAAACAGCGCCCTCTCCTTTATTTATTTATAAGAACTAACTGAACCTTTCAATAAATTATTACACAAAAAAACAACACATGAATGCACAAAATTTGGACTCTCCAAATAACTTTTTTGAGAGTAAAGTACTAGGACATCCGGCTGGACTGTTTGTTCTATTCTTTACGGAGATGTGGGAAAGATTCTCCTACTACGGGATGCGGGCCTTGCTTGTGCTTTTTCTAACCTCTTCTATTATCGGTGACAATCCGGGATGGGGATGGCCTAGAGCTCACGCATTGGCAATTTATGGCTCTTACACAGGTTTAGCGTACCTAACCCCTATTTTAGGTGGTTACATTGCTGATAGGATCATCGGATACCGCTGGGCAGTTATTGTCGGTGCTGTATTAATGACCTTGGGGCATTTATCCATGGCTTTCGAGTTTGACCATTCCTTCATGTACTTAGGCTTATGTCTATTGGTGGTAGGAAACGGTTTCTTCAAACCAAACATGACTTCGATCATCGCACAGATGTATAAAAAACACCCGGAGAAAAAAGATGGTGCGTATACCATTTTCTATATGGGTGTAAATTCAGGTGCATTTTTAGGAATGCTATTGTGCGGTTATATTGGAGAGAGCAAAGACTGGGGATGGGCTTATGGATTCGGTTTAGCCGGTATCTTTATGTTTATCGGTATGCTTCAATTCTACTTCACACAAGGTATTTTCGGAAACATCGGCTTAAAACCAGTTAAAAACGAAGTGGAAGAAGTTTCTGACAACCTGGAAGAAACGACCAGAAATCCATTCTCTAAATTCGACTTATTACTAATTGGTTTGATCTCTGTGATCGGTTTATCCTGGATTATTAACGATCCGGTTTCCAAAATCACGAGCATGAATTTGTTCAACTTTAAAGTTGGAAGCCTGGATGGTAGTAATTTCATGATCATCACTGCATTGGTACTTTTCTTATTCATTTTAGTGAAAAGGATCAGTCAATATACCCCGGTATTACGTGATAAAATGATTGCCGTAATTATCCTGGCCTTCATTACCATTTTCTTCTGGGCATCATTTGAGCAGGCAGGTGGTTCCATGACAATTTTTGCAAAAGACTATACCGAAAGACTTCTATCAGGGAATTCTAAGGTTATTTTCAACATTGTAAACACCTTAATTACCGTTATTCCTTTAGTGATCATCTCTTATGTATTGTTAAAGTTATTCTCTAAAACTTTCGGTAAATACTCTATTGGTAACATCATTTTAGCTTCAGGTTTTGTGATCATTTGGGTGATTGTTATCTATATGCTTAAAAACCAATACGCTGAAGTGAAATCGGAAGTTCCGGCCACTTGGTTTGGTATCTTAAACTCGCTATTCATTATCAGTTGTGCGCCGATTGTGTCTAAACTTTGGGAAAGTAAATACAATCCATCTGCAACCTTCAAGAACGGCTTCGGAATGATTCTTTTAGGAATTGGTTTTGCTGCGTTGGCTTACGGTGCAAGTACCATCCCTCAGGGAGCTGCTGTAGCTTCAGTGAGTATGATCTGGTTGGTATTGGCTTACTTCTTCCATACCATGGGTGAGTTGTTCATTTCTCCGGTAGGTTTATCTTATGTAAGTAAACTGGTTCCTGGTAGAATGATTGCCATCATGTTTGGTATCTGGTATTTAGCGATTGCGATCGGGAATAAAATTGCGGGTACCATGGGTGGTATGATCGATGAGATCACTTCAAAATACTCCATGACTACCTTCTTCCTGATTTTCACCTTTATCCCTATTGGATTGGGCTTGATTATCATGGCCTTAACTCCAATCATGAAACGCTTAATGCACGGTGTAAAATAATTAAAACTAAGCCTTTGGAACACTCCAAAGGCTTTTTTACCTAACAGATCAATTATAATTAAGATATGGCTGAAAATCTTACTTTAGAACAAATTCAGAATTTCAAGGGCAAGTACCCTAAACAACTGTGGTACTTATTCTTCTCCGAAATGTGGGAGCGTTTCTGTTTTTATGGAATGCGGGGAATGCTCACTTATTTCATGGTGACCCAATTAATGATGAAAGATGGCGATGCCAATCTTCAATATGGTGCTACACAAGCCTTTGTATACGCGTTCACCTTTATTGGAGGGCTCTTTGCAGATAAGATATTGGGCTTCAGAAAGTCGCTCTTTTGGGGTGGTATCCTGATGATTGTTGGAAGTGCAATCCTCTCCTACGACCCACATCAGTTCTTCTTTCTCGGGATTAGTTTTACGGTAGTCGGCACAGGTTTCTTTAAACCAAACATTTCTACCATGGTAGGCTCCCTTTACAAAGGCAATGACCCACGTCGTGATGCCGGTTTCTCTCTGTTCTATGCTGGGATTAACATTGGTGGTTTATTGGGCGGTTATGCTTGTATTTACCTGGGAAAAACTTATTCATGGCATCTTGCTTTCGGCCTTGCCGGAATTGTAATGACCATCAGTTTGTTAACTTTCATCTTTACAAAAAAGAGTCTGGGTCCAATTGGATTATCTCCATTTAAAGACGAAGAGGTCACCCTGATCTTACCTGACGGCCTGGATGGAAAATTACCTGCTGAACCGGCGGTAGTAAAAACAAAAGCAATCAACAGAAAATGGTACGATTACGCAGTTTATGCGGGATCATTGGCTATTATTCCGGTGATCATGACCATGGTTGCCAAAACACAATATACCGACTGGTTCATGTACATCATCGGCCCTGCTACCTTGGTTTACATCATTTATGAAATGAGTAAATATGGATGGGCAGAGCGCAAGAAACTGATTGCAGCGATCATATTCATCTTATTCTCGATTGTATTCTGGGGAATTTACGAACAAAGTGGTGGTTCTATGGCGCTTTTTGCGGCGAGAAACCTGGACGATAAATTGCTAGGTGTGATTACACTAGATCCAAACGGGGTGAACAACTCCGCGAACTCTTTCTTTGTCATCATCTTTGCCTTTATCTTTAGTCTGGTATGGATTGGTTTAGCGAAGAAAAAGATTGAACCGAATACCGTAGTAAAATTCGGATTGGGCTTTTTATTCTTAGCAGGTGGTTTCTTTATCCTGTACAGCACTCGTTTCTTTGCCAATGCACAAGGTATTGCTTCTTTAGACGCCTTTACCCTTTCTTACCTGGTAATCACCTTTGGTGAGCTTTGTCTCTCGCCAATTGGTTTGTCCATTATGACTAAATTATCCCCGGTTAAATTACAGGGTGTAATGATGGGAATGTGGTTCCTGGCTAGTGCATACGGTCAGTATGTAGCTGGTATTTTAGGTGCGAACATGGCTAAAGGTGGAGAAAATGACACTACAGCTCAAAAATTAATCACCTTCACAGAAGGCTATAAGCAACTTGCTATTTATGCACTCATTGCAGGAATATTGTTGATTATCCTATCGCCACTCGTGAAAAAACTAATGGGAGACGTTAAGTAATCTCATTTTATTGTGATTTAACATACTTTAACCCTCAGTATATGGAATATACTGAGGGTTTTTTCGTTAAGAATACATAATTTCGCTCCTAAATTTATTTTACGTGTCAGACAGTCTAATTATAATCCCTACCTACAACGAGAAAGAAAATATTGAGAAGATCATTAGAAAGGTTTTCTCGTTGCCATATTCTTTTGAAATCTTAATTATCGATGATGGTTCTCCTGATGGAACAGCCAGCATTGTGAAAGGGCTACAAAAAGAATTCCCTGCGCTCCATATAGAGGAAAGAAAAGGAAAGTTAGGATTGGGTACGGCCTATATTCATGGTTTTCGCTGGGCATTGGCTCGTCCAGCGTATCAATATATTTTTGAGATGGATGCCGATTTCTCTCATAATCCAGATGATCTGATCAGGCTACGTGAGGCATGTGTTAAAGGTGCGGATATGGCTATTGGCTCCCGTTATGTGAACGGTGTAAATGTAGTGAACTGGCCAATGAACAGGGTGTTGATGTCTTACTTTGCTTCGATGTATGTGCGCATCATTACCAGAATTGATATTCAAGATGCTACTGCCGGTTTTAAATGTTACACCAGACGCGTTTTAGAGACCATTCCTTTAGACAAGATCAAATTTGTGGGTTATGCCTTCCAGATCGAGATGAAGTTCACAGCGATCAAATACGGCTTTAAGGTAGTTGAAGTTCCAATCATCTTTACTGACCGTACAGAAGGAACATCAAAAATGAGTACCAGAATTTTCAGGGAAGCATTTATTGGGGTAATTCAAATGAAAGTTTGGAGTTGGTTCAGGAATTATAATCGATAATTCCTTATTCCTTGCGGGGTTTTCCATCCCGCATCATGGTTCCGAAATCCCAGTCTTTATCCATTGCATTGACAATTCTAGCGAGTCTTTTCGTTCGCGTAGGTTCTGTTTTTGCAGCATTTATCCAATTGATATACCAGTTTTGATGAGATTTCGGAAGCTTTAAAAAGCTTTCGAGCCATTTTGGTTCATCAGAAAGACAAAGTTCCAGGTCTTCCGGCATCTTGATTTCAAAAGTTAGATCGGCTTCGAGGCTAAGCTCCAGCAATGCTCCTTGCTCCTTTTTTAGTTTCTTGCGAAGCGGACCGTTTAAGGCGATGATAAAATCTCCTTCACCCATGGGTACCATTGCTAACCCTTCCACAGCAACCAGATCCAGCATACCTTTTACCCGGTAACTCTTCCGACAATCTGCTTTGATTTCATTTGCAATCGCAAAGGGGATAAAAACATAGGTCCAGCCAGTTTTTTCACCCATTTCGGCAAAACGTTCTATCTCTGCTTTAAAAGTCACCATAGGATAAAGTTAAAACTTCTCTTCTACACCCAATCCAAATAATGCAAAATCATACTTGACAGGATCTAGCGGATCTAGTTCTGCAAGCTTTGCAGTTAGCTCTACAGCGGTTTGCCAATCGGTTTGCTTTCTGCTGATCATCCCAAGTTTACGTGCTACACGATCCACATGAACATCACAGGGGCAGATTAAATCTGCGGGTTTCAGGGTATTCCAAAGTCCAAAATCAACGCCTTTATTGTCTTTTCTTACCATCCAACGTAAAAACATATTGAGGCGTTTACAGGTCGATTTTTGCTTAGGGGAAGAAACATGCTTGATGGTTCTTCTTGGAAAATCCGGCAGACTAAAAAAGTAAGACCTAAAATAATTTAAAGCCTGTTCTGTTGGCGGTGTTTTCTTTAATTCTGAAAGCATGCAGGCAGAAGAAGCATAACCTTTGGCGGCTTTTTCGATTAAAGAACCTGCTTCCAGATATTCATCCCTGAATGGGGATTTAGGTACGAGGAATGCCGTTTCCAAGCTATCCGATTGTTCATAATGGAACTTAAAAAAAGACACGAAATACAATAAGTCGGTATCATTGAAAGTCCGATGTTTAAAGCCTAACAACCTTTTAAGGTCGTCATCACTATGCTGCAACATAAAATCATAAGGCGCATTGTCCATACGCTCAAACAACTCTGTACATTTATTGATAATGGTTTTGCGTTGGCCCCAAGCTAAAATTGCCGCAAAAAATGCGGCAATTTCAACGTCTTGTTTTTTCGAAAAACGGTGCGGAATGCAAATCGGATCATTGGTAATAAAGTTCGGCTTGTTGTATTGCTCCACTTTATAGTCCAAAAAGTCTTTAAGTTCCAGGAATTCCAATATTTCTTATTTTAATGCTTTGTAAATTAGCTTAAAGCTTGTTCTAAATCTGCGATTAAATCGTCGATATCTTCTACTCCTACACTTAGGCGTAAAAGGTTATCGGTAACACCAACTTTTTCACGTTCTTCTTTAGGAATAGAACCATGCGTCATACTTACCGGGTGATTGATCAATGATTCTACGCCACCTAGTGATTCTGCAAGCGTAAATACCTTGAAAGAAGAAGCTATTCTGAACGTCTCCTGAAGGTCAGCACCTTTTAAAGTGATAGATACCATACCACCAAAACCGCGCATTTGTTTCTTTGCAATGTCATGGTTAGGATGATCTTCAAAACCTGGCCAATAGATTTTATCTACTTTTGGATGAGTTTTAAGGAAACGAGCAACTTTCTCACCATTCTCACAATGCGCTTTCATGCGTAAATGAAGGGTCTTAATCCCTCTTAAAACTAAAAATGCATCCTGAGGTCCTGGTGTAGCGCCGCAAGCATTGTAAATAAACCAAAGATCTTTATACAACTGCTCATCATTCACTAACAAAGCTCCCATGACCACATCAGAGTGACCACCAATATACTTGGTCACGGAATGCATCACGATATCTGCACCCAAATCAATTGGATTCTGAAGATATGGAGAAGCAAAAGTATTGTCTACCGTTAAAATCAGGTTCTTTGCTTTTGTGATTTTAGCAACGCCTTCAATATCGATGATTTGCATCGTTGGATTTGTAGGTGTTTCAATCCATACCAATTTCGTTTTATCATTGATATAAGGCAGCATATTTTCTGGTTTAGATAAATCCAGAAAATGAAATTTGATGCCGTATTTCGCATATACTTTAGTGAAAATACGGTAAGAACCACCATAAAGATCGTTTCCGGTGATCACTTCATCACCAGGTTGCAACAACCTTAAAACCGTATCTGTAGCACCCATTCCACTTGAAAAAGCCAAACCATATTTAGCATTTTCTAAAGCGGCAAGACAATCCTCTAAGGCTTTACGCGTAGGATTTGTACCTCTTGAATATTCAAAACCCTGGTGATCTCCAGGAGATTTTTGCCAATAAGTAGAGGTTTGATAGATTGGAGTCATTACTGCTCCTGTAGACGGATCAGGTTCCTGACCGGCGTGTATAGCTTTTGTTGCGAACTTCATAGGTTATTATTTTGTTCTATTTCGGATTTAAACTGATACCCCAGGTGTTTTCCTGTCGGGTAACCGCTTGCGGCCAACATGGATTGTTTTTGATTTAAAGTTACTTCTTTTATTTGCGCATAGGGAGGAATAATCAAATCTGAAGCCAGGCAGAATAAAATTGACCGTTCGATGATATCCCTTAATTTTTCTTCTGTAACCACATTGGCGGAAAAATCTTCATAAAGAAAATCCAATGCCCCCTCTCCTTCTACGAGAAAATGCTTTTCCTTATTGATGAGTATTCTGGCAATGAGTGATCCCTGATCAGCCAAACGGTTATAGGTAATGGAATCTGCCAGGAAATTATGGATGTAAATGATCCCACAATAAGCCAAAGATGGATCCTCTTTGACATATTCCGTTTGAAATACCGAATGATTCGGTTCAAAGTTAAATACATTACTATGCATGGACACGACCATCATATCACCAGAAAACTTCAGTTGTACTTCAAACTTATTGTTCTCTTTATAATCGATCTCTACAGAGGGATCTTTCGCTTGATAATCATGTTTCAATCTAGCGGCAGTGGCAATGAGTTGCTTTTTAAGCAACTCAAAGACTTCTGCCGTATTTCTGTAAATCACCTGTTTTAAAGAGGCTTTATTTTCAAGTTCAGTAAGTATTCTAGCGTAATTTTCCGTGTCCATTTTTTAATTTTTGTTTCCTTAATCGCGCAAATTACTTCATTTATTAATAAGCGCGGGCAAATAACACCCTTTGTTTAGATGGTTTACCTGAGTAAATACAAACACCATCTTCCTGCTTATTGTTTAAAGGAATACATCTGATCGTTGCTTTTGTTTCTTCTTTGATCTTTTGTTCCGTTTCTGGGGTACCATCCCAATGTGCAGAAACAAAACCTGCTTTACCGTCTAATAATTCTTTCAGCTCGTCATAAGAGTTCGCTTCGGTAGTATGTTCATCACGGAATTGCAATGCTTTATTATAGATATTTGCCTGGATTTCATCTAATAACTGAACGATGAAAATATCAAGACCTTCCTGAGCAACGGTTTGTTTCTCTCTTGTATCTCTACGTGCAAGTTCAACGGTACCATTTTCCATATCACGGCCACCAATAGCTAAGCGGATTGGTACGCCTTTCAATTCATATTCTGCGAATTTAAATCCTGGGCGTTGTGCTTCACGATCGTCATACTTCACCGATACTCCTAAGCTCTTCAATTTAGCTGTTAGTTCATCCACAAAGCTGCTGATGTTTTTAAGGTCTTCCTCATTTTTATGAATCGGAACGATCACTACCTGAATTGGCGCTAATTTTGGAGGCAACACCAAGCCAGCATCATCACTATGTGCCATAATCAAGGCGCCCATTAGACGTGTTGAAACGCCCCATGAACTCGCCCATACATGTTCAATTTTACCTTCTTTATTCGTGAATTTTACATCAAATGCTTTCGCGAAATTTTGTCCGAGGAAGTGAGAAGTACCTGCTTGTAAAGCTTTACCATCTTGCATTAATGCTTCTATACAATACGTATCTAATGCACCAGCAAAACGCTCATTAGGAGTTTTCACACCTTTCACCACAGGCATAGCCATCCAGGTTTCCGCGAAATCAGCATATACATCTAACATTTTTTCTGTTTCTTCCACAGCTTCCTGTGCAGTTGCATGTGCAGTGTGTCCTTCTTGCCACAAAAATTCCGTTGTACGCAGGAACAGACGAGTACGCATTTCCCAGCGCACCACATTTGCCCATTGGTTGATCAGCAAAGGAAGATCACGGTAAGACTGGATCCAGCCTCTATAGGTATTCCAGATGATGGTTTCAGAAGTTGGTCTTACAATTAATTCCTCTTCTAATTTGGCTGTTTCATCTACGATAATATTTCCATTTCCATCATTTTTTAGACGATAATGTGTCACTACGGCACATTCAGTGGCGAAACCTTCCACGTGTGACGCTTCCTTAGAAAAATATGACTTAGGAATGAATAAAGGAAAATAAGCGTTACTATGTCCTGTATCTTTAAACTTTTTGTCTAAAACCGCCTGTATTTTCTCCCAAATGGAATATCCGTAGGGTTTTATCACCATACATCCTTTAACAGAGGAATGCTCTGCCAGGTCGGCTTTCATAACAATGTCGTTATACCACTGCGAATAATCTTCATTTTTACTTGTAATACCTTTGCTCATAACTATTTGGAATGTTTTTTGTGTAACTTTGCTTGAAATGTAGTTTACAAATTTATAAATTTATAGCCTACAAAAAAGCGTGTGACACACAAACAACACATATAGTTATGAAACCTAGACATTTATTCACCAGTATGCTGGCTTTGACAACCGTGGTTGTCGCTTCCTGCTCTGTGCCAAGGTATGCACAGCAAGGTGCCCAAGAGGATGATGTGTACAACTCTAATGCAAAAGCGCAGATTTATACGCCTCAGCCAAGAGTAGTGGCAAATCAAGAGTATTACGATTCTAACGATGAATATTATGGTACCAGTGATCCTTATTATGACATGGATTACGCTTCGCGTATCAATAGATTTTCTTACTCGAGTCCATGGAGATCTTATTATGATCCTTATTTCGACGGCGGCTTTGGCTACGGCGGAGGATATGGCTATAATGGCTTTTCTTTAGGTCTGAGCTTTGGTTCTGCATGGGGCAATCCTTATTATGGATGGGGCGGTGGCTTCTATCCTTCTTTCGGATATAACCCATGGTATCCAGGATGGGGAGGCGGCTTTTATCCAGGATGGGGAGGTGGCTTCTATCCAGGATGGGGAGGTGGTATTATCATCGGCTCAACGGGTAGAAATTTCAATGCACCAAGACCATCAAGAAGCTTTGGCGACAGAAGTAGCTATGGCGGTAATACCGTTAGAGGTAATTCTGGAAATGCAAGAAGTGATAGAAATGGAAATATTATTTCCCGTGGAAGCAGATCGGATTCTTATATTCCAAACAGAACACAAGGAAATATGCAGAGACCATCAGGTACCAGCGTTAGACCATCACGTGATAATAGCAGACAAGAGCCAACCTATAGACAACCACAACAGAATACGCCAACCTATACCCCATCACGTGGTGGAGATGCAGGTGGCAGATCTTCTGGCGGCGGCAGTGTTGGCGGCGGCGGAGGCGGAGGCAGATCTTCTCGAGGTGGAAGAGGTTAATCAGGTCTAATTATTATCATTCAGAAAACAAACATGAAAAAAATTCTATCCTCTTTAGTGGCTATAGTAGCCACTACTGGTTCTTTATATGCCCAAAACAGCCCTGATGCGCTTAGATTTTCACAAACCAATTATGGTAGCACTGCAAGATTTAAAAGTATGGGTGGCGCGCAAATTGGTGTTGGTGGTGATATGAGTTCATTGGGTGGTAACCCGGCTGGACTTGGTTTATTCACTAAATCAGAATTTAGCTTTACCCCAGAATTAAATATGATGAAGGGGAAAGCAGATTTCCTTGGCGAAAGAACTAACGGTTCAAAAAGCATGCTCAACATAAATAATGTTGGTGGTGTCTTTTATAACCCTACCTATAAACCAAAGGGTCAGGACCCAACTAAAGGAGTCATCAGTACCGTTTTTGGTGTTGGCTATAGTCGTAACAACGATTTCACTGGCAGATACAACTTTAGTGGAACCAATAACCTTAATTCTGTAAATAACTATTTTGCTGAAGAGGCTAACTTTTTTGCACCTGGTGATCCAACTACATTGGCCAACTACAGTATAGAAAAGATGGCTTATGACAATTATTTAATCAATTATGATGCAAATAATGACGTTTATTCAGCTGCTACCAGAGCTCCATATCGTCAAAGTCAATCGGAAATCAGAACAGGAGCTACTTCAGAAATGAACGTAGCAGGCGCACTAAACATTTCCAATAAAGTTTATGTTGGTGCCAGTTTGAATTTTGTGAACTCCAGATATCAGAGCGACCGCATCTTGAGAGAATCTGGGTACAATACAGGAGTAGCCAGTAATTATGATACAGATTACAGGATAAACTCTGATGTTAAAGGTTCAGGTTTCAATGCCCGTTTAGGTATCATTTTCAGACCAGATGCAAATCTACGTGTTGGTGCAACTTACCAGACACCTACCTGGTCGTATTTTGATGATATTCAAGCTCATTCTTTGTCTACTACTTATTACCAAGGGGCAAAAGAAGGAATTTTCACGAATACACCAGGTCTTTCTGGTGTAACTTACCAATTGCGTACTCCAGGAAAAGGATCGCTTGGTGCAAGTTATGTGATTGCAGGTAAAGCCTTAATCTCTGCAGACGTTGACTATATTGATTACTCATCTATTAAATATTCTCTGGATCAAGACAATAACCAGGGACAAATCAATAACGCAAACGACTTCATTCGTAATAACTACCAAAACGCGGTGAATTATAGAGTTGGTGCAGAGTACAAAGTGGCCAATGCAGTTAGTTTAAGAGCCGGTTACGGCAACAATGGTACTGCCATAAAAAATGATACTAAAAATTATTTTGCGACTCAATATTACACAGGAGGTCTAGGTTACCGTGTAGGAAGCTATTATGTAGATGTTGCTTACCAACATATTAAAGGTAATGTAGATTTAGATAGTTATTTTTTAAATGACGGTTCAGAGCCTGTTGCCAATATCAAGACCAGCAGAGATAACGTATTTTTAACATTCGGTGTGAGATTCTAGTCTCTACCTACGTTAAACGAACGATATAAAAAAAGGGAAGTTGATTTTGAATCAGCTTCCCTTTTTTATGTCCTTACTTGACTAAGGTAATTGTCTATTAAAAACCTCCCGGCTTAAAAAGTCCTGCAAATCTTTCTATGTTCTTTTCTACCTGGGCATCTTTAATCAATTCCGGTGCATGATGCGGTTTTTTACGCGCGTCGATAACTATCGGACCGATACAGCCCCAGTGTTTATTCGATGTAAATGAATTGATGCCGTGTATATCCACTGCTGGATTGCTTCTGGTAAAGGTAATCCATACCAAATTATTAATATTCTGAGCAGTAAAAGCACTATCATCACTTAAAACAATTAAAGCTATGCCTTCCAGATTCTGGTCTTTGAGTTCTTCATTTAAAACAGCCATTTCTTCTATCGCTTTGTCGTGGCTCAGGTAAGGAGCAGCTTGAATCGCGAGTACCCCTGGAATCGCAATGTGAGCAGCAGTAAAGCCTGCTGGCAACGTAAGTCCTGCAGGAACACTTGCTGATAAAGTTCGACGTACCGCTCCTGCAGCAGCAAATACCACTTTAGAACCACTATTTAAACCATCACCACTATAATCTAAAGTATCAATTGTGGTATTGGTATGGAAGTGCAAATCAGTACGTGGGTCTATTCTTGATAACACATGCTGCATAAACCGGGAAAGATCATGTGTATCTAATGTTTCATCGTCTTCCCTTGCGGCAATAAACAAGTACTTAGCCAAACTCAATTGATTTTTACCTAAGATATGGTTGGCGATAGTTAATATCTCCTGAGGTCTGCGTTCTTTCAGAAATGGTGTATAACGCTCGCTCCCTATTGCAAACAACAAAGGATGTACACCTGCAGCATCTACGGCATTTAGTTCTTTTAATCCATGGATCTCTTTCGGTAAGGCCGATCCTGCAATCTCATGAATTAAGGCACCAAAACTAGTATCCTCCTGCGGGGGTCTGCCCACCACAGTGAAGGACCATATCGCATCCTTACGGTGATATACATTGTGCACCTTCATTAAAGGAAAAGGATGGGTTAAGCTATAATAGCCTAGATGGTCCCCAAATGGGCCTTCAGGTTTGTTTTCCTGAGGGTAAACCGTACCGGTAATCACGAAATCGGCATCCGCAGAAATGCAAAAACCTTCCTCATCATAGAAATACCTGAATCTGCGGTTCCCTAATGCACCTGCAAAGGTCATCTCTGATAAGCCTTCCGGCAAAGGCATTACCGCTGCAAGTGGATGCGAAGGTGGACCTCCTACAAAAATACTCACCTTTAAAGGCTGGCCTTTTGCATTCGCTTTTGACTGGTGTACGCCAATTCCCCTATGAATCTGGTAATGTAATCCAATCTCTTTATCTGGTATATAATCATTGCCGGCAAGCTGAATCCTGTACATGCCCAAATTGGCATTCATGATTCCTGGCTTGTCAATATCTTCGGTATATACCTGTGGCATGGTCACAAAAGGACCACCATCCATCGGCCAGTTTACAATCTGCGGCAATGCACTAATTGTGGTCTTACTAAAAGTAGATTTAAATGTTTGTTTTAACGGCAATGCGGTAAGGGCGGTAAGCGCAATACCTGGGATCTGTAATGGTTTTTTAAGTGCACTCATTGGATCAAACTTCAATCCTACCAACTGCTCTACTTTATCCAGACTATCCCTGAACATAAATTTTGAACGTTCTAGCGTACCAAACAAATTGGATACTGCTGGAAAAGGACTTCCTTTTACCTTTTCAAAGAATAATGCTGGGCCCTGTTGTTCGTAAACGCGTAAATGAATAGCCGCCATTTCCAGATAGGGGTCAACTTCTTCTTTAATCCTGATTAAATGGCCGTGTTTTTCTAAATCGGCAACACACTCTGCTAAACTTTTATATCCCATTACCTTTCAAAGGTATTAAACTAATGTTGTTTGGCCTAAAACCTTTCCGTAGAAAAAGAGTAAATTACTTTCTGCTTATAAAAATAAAAGCTCCGCTGCTAGGGTAGCATGCGAAGCAATTACAAATGGGAGCGTTCCATAATCTTTAATATCTATAATAAAACCTCTGACTAACAAACAGTACAAATATTTTGCACTAATTACAATTAATATTAATCGAGGACAATACATTTACATTTTCAACAAAAGTAGCAGTGAAACTTTATGATTTAGCAAAAACACACAGCTAAAGAGTACAACATTATAATCTTACACCCACTTTTAACTATTTTGCAGTCGCAAACCACAACTCTTCCATGTCAACACCCCTCCACCACAAAAAGAAGCCTGATCAAAAGTATTTAAAATCGGTATTCGAGCGTTTAGACTATTTCTTTCCGCTCCCTTTAGCAGCAAAAAAACAACTCAGTGAAACTTGTTATGAAATTCATGTAAAAAAGGATGAATACCTATTAAGGAAGGGAGACTACAGCTACTTTGTATATTTTATTATTGAAGGCATCCTTACGGGCGAAGCTACTTCTGGAAAACAAGTCATCACTAGCTTCATCTGTGTACAAGGAGAATTTGTATCTGCGATTGAGGGAATCTACGGAATTGTGCCTGCTACAGAAGACATCAAGGCGGAGGAAGATTCATTATTGCTGGGTATACATGTAGACGACCTGGAAAAACTGACCGCAGATTTTCCGGAAATGAACATTGTCATGAGAAAAGTAATGGAGCTTTATTATAAGATTGCACATCACCGTTCCGTGTTCTTTCGAATTGGAACGGCCTCAGATAAATATGCAGACTTTTTAAAGAACTATCCACATCATGCTAATCGAATTCCTTTAGCGCTGGTGGCCTCTTACCTGAATATAAAAATTACCACCCTAAAGAAGATTGTGAGTGCATACAACAAAAAGGGAGATGAAACGCTATTATCGAAAGAAAGTATCGAAGCATATCTCAAGGAGCAGCACCCCTACCGCCAAAAGAAATTGTCGCTGGCCCAGCTTGCGGAGATGCTAAAGGTGAGTTCTCACACTTTATCACATTTACTCAACTTATACTTTCAGCAGAACTTCAGCCATTTTATCAATACTTATCGCGTGAATTATATTTTAGCTGAGCTTGAAAACCAAGACCATTGCAAACAATATAGTCTGGATGGATTAGGCCGAGAAGCTGGATTTTCTTCCCGTAGTTCTTTCTTTTACGAATTTAAAAAACAGAAAGGAATTACCCCCCACAATTACCTGAAGCAACTAAGCCACGCTCAATCATAACCCCTTTTGTAAAAGGGACGTTCGCGAACAAAAAAAGCCGCAGCCTGAAAGAATCAGACTGCGACTTAACAGCTCAATAAGGGGGATTAAGCTTTATTTCTTACCACAGAATGAACGCAACATCCAGGTATTTTTCTCCTTGAATTGCATAAATCTATTGACCATATCATTTGATCCATCATCTCCTGCATTATCGGTCGCTTCCAATAAATCACGTTCTATTTGAATTAAATGAGCCATATCTGCTAAAATCTCTTCTACCATATCCATGTCCTTCATCCCAATAGTATTCACTTCTTTAAGTGATGATTCTTTAATATAGTCTGCGAAACGGCTATGTGGTGGTTTACCTAAAGTAAGTACACGCTCAGCGATTTCGTCAATAGTTAACTGTGCATTGGTATATAACTCCTCAAATTTAATATGTAAAGTAAAGAAGTTCTGACCTTTTACATTCCAGTGACAACCTCTTAATTTCTGGTAATGTATGTGATAGTTAGCCAGATAGTCATTCAGCATGTCCACTATAGGTCTTACTTCTTTCTCATTTAAACTAATTTCTTTTGCGTCCATAGTATATATTGTTTTATTTTTGTCCGATCATAGAGATGACCTATACAACAACACGATAATTAAATGGTTTTGAAAAATGTTATTTTGAGGGACAATACCCCTTTGGAATGAACGTTTAATATTCAAAATTCCCGCTTTCTTTTATTATTCGTATAATTGTTCATTAAATTTAACAGAGACATTAATGTATAAATATTATATAGTATCGTTATTTGCAGTGCTTTTTAAACTACCCACTGCCAATGCCAATACCAATACAAGGGATTCTATAGGAGTAGAAAACCGAAATGGCAAAAAGTTAATTATCCACGAAGTAGCTGCAAAAGACACTTATTACGCCATCGGCAGAAGATACAATGTGATTCCGAAGGACATTATGGCTTTCAACGACAATAAGTTTCTTCAGATTGGCGTCATCATTAAAGTCCCTACCAATATTCCATTCCATAGTCAGGCACCAGAAAAAACGCCAATCAATGCCAGCAATAAAAATGCAGTTGTAAAGAAGAATGAAAATACAGACCCTGATGGCATCTTACTAGAACATACTGTTCAGAAAAAAGAAAACCTGGGTATATTGGCAAAAAAATACGGTACAACGGTTGATGAAATCAAAAGAATAAACAACCTGAAAACCATCAACTTGTCTATTGGACAAGTGCTAAAGGTTCCTGCAAATGAAGGTATTGAAACTACTGAAGAGACGCAAACAGCTCCAGTAACCGCGGTTGTGACATCTAAAACAACCACCATACCAGCAACACAGATAGCCACTCAGCAACCTGTGAAAAAAGAAACCAAAGAAGAGATTCTGGTTCCTATCTTCCCGAAAAAACAACAAAAGTCTGCTGCAACTGTTCAGGATCAACCATTGACAGTTCAAAATCAAGCGGCTACTGCAGATAGTTCGGAAGATTTTATTGAGCATACTGTAGCCTCGAATGAAACGCTTTATTCCATAGCTACCCGTTATAAGCTATCCATGGATCAGGTAAAAGCTAAAAATAACCTAGCCGGGTATTCTCTAAGGGTAGGTCAAAAGTTATTAATCAAAGGTCAATACCCACAGAAACCAGTTCCTTCGGCGAATCACCAGGCGGAAAATCCAGTGGATACATTGAATTCTATAAAAAATCCGTCATTAAGGTTACCAGCCAGTAGATATGGCTTAAACCAAATGGACGAAAAAGGAACAGGAATATGGATTGCAGATCCGGATCTTGATCCATCAAAAATGTTGGTATTACATCGCAGTGCGCCAATTGGAACGGTAATGAAAATTACCAATCCAATGAGTAACAGGTCTACTTTCGCGAAGGTAGTGGGTAAATTCACCGAAAATGAATCTACTAAAGATGTAATCATTGTGATGACTAAAGCAGTAGCGGACGCGTTGGGTGCTATAGATAAAAGATTTTTTTGTAATTTAACGTACGGTGGACAAGATAATGAACAATAAGCCATTTATCATTGGTATTGCGGGGGGAAGTGGTTCCGGTAAAACCTTTTTTTTAAATTGTTTCTTACATCATTTTAAGAACGATGAAGTAACCCTGGTTTCTCAGGATGACTATTACATTCCTGTTGGCGAATTGAGCCAGGAAGAAAACAAGCTTTACAATTTCGACCTGCCATCAACCATTGATGACCAGCAGTTCCTTTTGGACATTAAGAAATTGATCAAAGGAGAGGTGATTTATAAAAAGGAATACAATTTCAATAATCCTTTGGCCATCACTAAAATCCTGGAAATCAATCCTGCTCCAATCATCATTGTAGAAGGACTTTTCATTTTGCATTTTAAAGAAATTGCGGCCTTACTAGACCACCGTATATTTGTGGAAGCAGAAGAATCTGTTGCTTTAGCACGTCGCATTAAACGCGATGGAATGGAGAGAGGATACCCAGAAGAGGACGTAACCTATAAATGGCACAACCATGTGGTTCCAGCGTATAAAGAATACCTATTACCATACAGAGAGACTTGTGATCAATTGATCACCAACAATTTCAATACACCTGATGACATCATCAAAATCACAGAGGAAATCTCTGAAGATTTAAAAGTAAAATATCTAAAGCATAAAGCTGAGTAAACAAAAAAGGGACGCTATTGGCGTCCCTTTTTTGTTGTTTATATGTTAGTTTAAGCTCATCTCCGGCACGTCATCATCAGCAAACAACTTACCCGTTGTAGCCTGTCTGATGTAATCTACGCTTACTCCCGGTGCACGCTCAATCAGTTTAAATCCGCCACCAGGCAAAACATCAAGAACCGCAAGTTCGGTAACAATTTTCTTGATGCAGTTTACCCCTGTTAATGGCAAAGTACATGTTGGCAAAAGCTTACTTTCGCCAGCCTTGTTGACATGTTGCATGGCCACAATGATGTTCTTTGCAGAAGCTACCAAGTCCATTGCTCCCCCCATTCCTTTCACCATCTTTCCTGGAATCTTCCAGTTTGCAATGTCTCCATTTTCTGAAACTTCCATTGCACCTAAAATTGTCAGGTCTATCTTCTGACTTCTAATCATCCCGAAGCTCATCGCGGAATCAAAAATAGAAGAACCCGGCAACGTCGTAATCGTCTGTTTTCCAGCATTGATCAGATCAGCGTCTTCTTCCCCTTCAAAAGGGAAAGGGCCCATTCCCAATAAGCCATTTTCCGACTGTAACACTACATTTATACCCTCTGGGATATAATTGGCTACTAGTGTAGGAATACCAATCCCTAAATTCACATAAAAACCATCTTTGATTTCTCTTGCGATACGTTTCGCAATTCCGTCCTTATCCAACATATAAATAATTTATAGGATTAATTTTTAGTTCTAACTGTGCGCTGCTCAATTCTTTTTTCATAATTGGCACCTTGAAAAATGCGGTGAACGAAGACACCAGGGGTATGGATATGGTCTGGATCGAGCTGTCCTGCTTCTACCAACTCCTCTACTTCTGCGATGGTGATTTTCCCGGCCATAGCCATTACAGGGTTAAAGTTTCTACTGGTGGACCTGAAGATCAGGTTTCCGGCAGTATCTCCCTTCCATGCTTTTACAATGGCAAAATCAGCATCAAAAGCATATTCCATTAAGTAATCTTTACCATTAAAGTTTCTAACTTCTTTACCCTCTGCCACTTCTGTACCTACTCCGGCGGGAGTGAAAATTGCAGGCATACCATATCCGGCAGCCATACATCTGGTAGCCAGTGTACCCTGAGGAATCAGTTCAACTTCCAGCTCACCACTCAGCAATTGACGCTCAAATTCTGCGTTTTCGCCTACATAGGAAGAGATCATTTTTTTTACCTGGCGCTTTTGCAGCATCAAACCGATCCCAAAATCATCTACACCAGCATTATTAGATATACATGTTAAATCTTTAACGCCCTTTTTTACTAGTGCGGTAATGCAATTCTCAGGAATTCCGCAGAGCCCAAAACCGCCGAGCATCAGGGTGTTCCCATTCTCGATATCGCTGATGGCTTCATCAGCACCCGAAACTACTTTATTGATCATATATAAGGTTTTGCTACTAAATTATAGTATAAAATGTGTTCGAACAATTTATTTAGCGATTTCTATAATTTTATCATCCCCTCCATTACTAGTAGTGATATAGAGCTTGCCTTCCGGAGATTGACAAATAGCTCGAAGGCGCCCGAACTGATTGACCAAAAAATCTTTAGTCTCCGTAATCTTGTCGCCCGTAGCATTTAAGCTCAATTGAGTAAGCTTACTTCCTTTTAAGCTCAGGAGTAATAAGGAGTTTTTCCATTGAGGAATATAATCTGAGTTATAATAAGAAAGACTGGAGGTGGCTATGGTAGGTGTCCAGGTAAACATGGGTTCTACCACATCATTTGCGGCACAAAATATTTTTTCAGCTGGCAGGTTACAAAAACCTTCTACATTTGGCCAACCATAATTGCGTCCTTTGAGGATCAGATTAACCTCATCGTCATTATTTGGGCCATGTTCTGAAGCATAGATTTTATCACCTACTTGAATCAATCCCTGTGGATTACGATGGCCAAAACTCCAAACCGGACTATTTACGTTGGGATTATCAGCAGGTATACTGCCATCCAAATTCAAGCGAAGAATCTTTCCAGACAGAGAATTTTTATCCTGTGCATTGGCAGCGTTACTGGCATCACCTGTACTGATAAATAATTTTTGATCCATACTAATCATTAACCTGGAGCCATTGTGAATACTGGAGGCGGGAATTTGATCAATAATTGATAAAGGCGCCCCTAATGCTCCATTTGCGTACGTAAAGCGAACGACCTTTTCCCTGTAATTGTTTCCAGTTCCATAATCATACACCACATAAACCCATGGGTTAGTCGCAAAATTTGGAGACATTACCATCCCTAATAAACCACCTTCTCCATTCGAGACAACTTCAGAAATGGTATGTAATAAAGTAACTGCTCCGGTTTGAGGATTGATTCTACTGATCTTTCCCCCTCTTTCTGTGATCCACAATTGCTGATCAGGTCCATAAATAATTTCCCATGGAAAGACTAAACCCGAACTAAGCACCTTTGTTTTCAGTGCTGCATCTGGAAGCGGATTCTCTACAGTCTGCTTAGATTTGTTTTTTTTGCAAGCGGTCGTGCAAAGCAAAATTGCCAAAGCACTGATCATCAATATTTTCATAGGACATTGCTTTATTTTACAACAAGCAATGTCCTGATTATGTTTAACTAATTGAAATACACATAAGTAATTCCATCTCCTCCTCTATCGGCGTGTTCATCTTCTACGCGATTTACCTGGCTATATTTCCTCAGATACTCGCGAATCAGCTTTCTCAAAATCCCATCCCCTTTACCATGAATGATTTTGATGAAAGGGAAACCAAGCATGATTGACTTGTCCAGGTATTTCTCTACTTCGTGCAGCGCATTTTCGCCACGCATTCCCCTTAAATCCAGTTCTGCGGTAAAATTGCCAATTGCTTCAGAAATACTGCCAGTATAGGAGTTATTTTGAATCGCCTTTTTAGCCTGTTTATTACTAATTTTATAAACTCTGTTTTTCTTCAATACAGAACGTAACTCTCCTAAAGCGACTACCAGATTGTCTCTATTGATCTCTAAAACCTGCCCAGTGGTTTCACTATTGTTCAATTGAACCCAGTCGCCAACCTGAATTGGCGTATTTAAAGCAACTGCTACTTCAGGTTTCTTTTCTTCTTTAACCTGGTGTTGCACCAATACCTTTTGTAAGTTTTGACGCAATTCTTTGGTTACTATTTTATCCGCCTGCTTATCTTTAATTTCGGCAATGGTATTTTCGACCAGTTTATTCGCATTTTTGATAATTGCCTGCGCTTCCAATTTAGCTTCCTTGATCAGCACTTTTCTGTTTTCGTCTAAAAACAGCTGCAACTTTTCATTTTCTGCTACCAGATTTTTCACTTTATTCTGCTGGTTCGACAAATGCAGCTTGGTATCATAAATCTGCTTTTTCTCTCTTTCCAGATCAACCAGTAAACTGTCAATACGGTTTTGATTCGTTCCGGTTTTCGCTCTTGCCAATTCCAATACTTCTTTCTGAAGACCGATATTCTGTGCAATTTCGAAGGCATAAGAGCTACCCGGTTTCCCAATTTCTAAGATATACATCGGTTTCATACGGTCGTTATCAAACAACATCGATGCATTTTCCAACCCTGGGGTATTCCCAGCGAAAAGCTTCAGGTTAGAATAGTGGGTAGTGATCACCCCTCTTACCTTCTTATTGTTCAGGACTTCTAGTACGGCCTCTGCCATTGGCCCCCCAAACTGTGGGTCTGTACCTGTTCCGAACTCATCAATCAGGACCAATGTTTTCGGTGTAGCATGAGCTACAAAATGTCTCATCTTCGTTAAATGCGCACTATAAGTACTCAAATCACTCTCAATAGATTGATCATCGCCAATATCAGCAAAGATATTTTCAAAAATCCCCACTTCACTAGATTCATGCACCGGGATTAGTAAACCAGATTGTACCATGATCTGTAATAAACCAACGGTTTTCATACATACCGACTTTCCACCCGCATTGGGACCGGAAACCAGGACAATGCGAAGTTCTTCTGTAATGTGGATATTTAAAGGAACTACAGTCTTTTTATCTTCCTTAAAAGAAAGGTATAAGAGTGGATGTGAGGCATTAATCAGTTTTGTTCTAGCTTCTTTAACTAATATCGGCATATCAGCACCAATATCAATTGAAAACAAAGCCTTTGCGCGCACAAAATCTAACTTGGTCAGAAAGCCATGATAAGACAGCAACAAAGGCGTATACGGCCTTAAATCAGTAGTCAGCGCAATAAGAATCTTAATAATCTCTCTTCGTTTATCAAATTCCAGATCCCTAAGCTTATTGTTTAACGTAAACACTTCTTCCGGTTCCATATAGACCGTTTGCCCACTGGCAGACTCATCGTGAATAAAACCTTTAAGTTTTCTTTTGTTCTCTGCAAGGATCGGGATACACATTCTTCCATCTCTGATGGTTAAACTCCCATCTGCAACCCAGTTGTTGCCAACTGCAGTTTTATAAATGGAATCCATCCGCTTTCTTACATCCTGCTCAGCCTTGGCAATATCGCCAATGATCTGTTGCAGGGTAGTCGAAGCGTTGGGTTTGATTTTCCCTTTCGGGTCCAAGACCATTTCAATCCTTTTCAAAATATTCTTCTCCACTGGAAGATGCTCCAACAGAGCTTCCAGATTCGGATATACTTCTTTTCTTTCTTCAAAAAAACGCAACACAGAGAAAACCGTTAGTAGAGAGGCATACATCTGGTGTAGTTCGTCCTCTACCAGATAAGTCCCTTCAACTTTAATTTTATCTACTAATGATTTAATGTCAAAAAAGGTACTGATTTGTAAAGGCTCCTGATTCTCCAGGATACTTTTAAATTCATTGGTTTGACGTAAAAATTTGTTGATCTGGTCATATTTAGTCATGACCTGCATTTTATCGACCATTTGTTGCCCCATTGGGCTCAAACAGTGTTTATGAATAAGTTGTCTGACCTCACTAAAACCCAAACGCTCTAAACAATTCTCCGGATATAACATACTTATAATTCTAATTTGGGTGCTTATAAACCATCTTTGGCTGGACAAACTCCATCGTCTTCCTCAGTGAATCTGTCAAATTCGTGGTATCTTTCAGCAAGAAGCGGATTTTATAATCCGGTGACTTCTTAGCCAGCGAATCTGCAGCCATTTTTAGGTTTAATTTTTGTTTATACTCATCATTCATCAATGAGTCTGATTTTGTAATTAATGCTTTTTGCTTGGATAAGTCACCGACCACACGGATATAGATATCATCCAATAGCTTTGGGTTATCATTATAATAGGTCATACTCTTTGCAAAAAGAGCTGAGTCAATCCCAAATTTCTTGTAAATGCCCTTATAAAATGACCCGGCTACTTTCTTTGCAGAGTCCACTTCCGGAATTCCCGACACATAACCATCGACCACATGGATATCGCTCAATATGGCCGGCATCTTATCTGGTTGAATGATGTCTTTAGGAATCCCTGGTTTACAGGCAGAAATCAGTAAAAAAAAGGATAGTATATATAAAAAGTTTCTCATTGTGCTTAAAACATCAATATTTCTTAGCCAAAGTTCGCTAAGGTTCTTAATTTTACCAAAAATACTGATAAATGAGTATAGCAGATAACTTATTAAAATATAAAAACGAATTGGATGAGGTTGCGGTGAAATTAATCGCGGTTTCAAAATACCAGGAAGCATCAGCAGTTTTAGAGGCTTACAATGCCGGACAAAGGGTATTTGGAGAAAACATTGTGCAGGAGCTGGTAGAAAAGCAAGCTCAACTTCCTCAGGATATTGAATGGCACCTGATTGGTCATTTACAAACCAATAAAGTAAAATACATCGCCCCTTTTATTAGCCTGATTCAATCGGTAGATAGTTTAAAGCTATTGGTAGAAATCAACAAGCAAGCGGCGAAAAATAAAAGAGTGATCGATTGTTTACTACAGATTTACATTGCTGATGAGGATACTAAATTCGGTTTAGGGTACGATGAAGCGATTGACCTGTTACGTTCAGAAGAGTTTGCTGCGATGAAGAACGTACGTATTATCGGTTTGATGGGGATTGCCAGCAACAATGCACAGGAAAAACAAACACTTGATGAATTCACCGAGTTAAAAGTTCTTTTTGATGGTATTAAAGTAAGTTTCTTTAGAAAAGATGATGGCTTTAAAGAACTTTCTATGGGAATGTCAGGAGATTATAAACTGGCCATTGAAGCAGGAAGTACCATGGTTCGCGTAGGCAGTAATATTTTTGGAAAAAGAAAAATTAAACACTGGAAAGAAGAAGCATAATGAATATAAATCTCAGAGTTGCCACACAGCAGGATTGTCCGCGTATCCTGGAATTGATCCATGAATTGGCCTTATATGAAAAGGCACCGGAAGAAGTCACCGTTACTTTAGCAGAATTTGAAGATGCGGGTTTCGGTTCAACGCCGGTATGGAATGCCTTTGTCGTAGAGCATGATCAAATAATTATCGGCTTTGCCTTATACTACACCAGATATTCTACCTGGAAAGGATGCAGGTTATACCTGGAAGACTTTATCGTTACCGAAGGCTATAGAGGTAAAGGTATTGGAAAATTGCTTTTTGAAAGAGTCATGAAAGAAGCAAAAGACAAAAATTTTAATGGGATGAACTGGCAAGTGTTGGACTGGAATGAACCAGCTATCAACTTCTATAAAAAGTATGAAGCTCATCTAGAGGCTGATTGGCTAAATGCTTCTTTTTCAAAAGAACAAATTTCACAATAGCTCAAATAATCAGGTAACCGAATTCATTGAATCTTTAAATCAAAAGCAGATGAAAAAATTAGCGATACTAATGCTGGCTTTAAGCTTTGCCGCTTGTCAGAGTGAAAAAAAAGCAAGTGATCAGGAAGACAGTACAGGTCTTTCTAATCTGGAGATGAATTCAACAAGCAATTTAGCTTTTAAGTACGACAGCCTTAAGATTTTTAGCAAACCCAATCCTGCGGCCAAGACAAAGAGTACAGACACCACTTATGTCCGCATTGTGTACCCCTCGTTTCCAAATCAAAAGCTAAACCAGTTGTTGGAACAGAAAACAATCGCTGCAATTCAGAATCCTGATGATAAAAAGGTAGAGACTTATCAGCAAGTGGCTGATGCTTTTATAAAAGATTATGAAAATCTGAGAGATACAGAAGGTACAGTAGCGGCCTGGTTTTTAGATGCAGAAACGAAGGTGTTAACCGATCAGCCTGATTATATAGGATTAGAATACAGCCTGGTGAATTATGCAGGTGGTGCCCACCCGAACAGCAATATGATCTACTGGAATCTGAACCCAAAAACTTTACAGGAAATTACTTTGGAATCGCTAATAAATGAGGGCAGCATGCCACAATTGGTTACTATTGCAGAAAAGATTTTCAGAAAAAACGAGAAATTAAGTCCAACGGCAAGCCTTAAAGACACTTATTTCTTTGAGAATGACAAGTTCAACCTGAACCGTAATTTTACAATTACCAAGGAGGGATTAAAATTCCTCTACAATCCATACGAAATTAAAGCCTATGCTTATGGCAGCACTGAATTAATCATACCTTTCAGTGATTTAAAAACCATAGCCAGGCCAAATACTTTACTCAGTCCGACAAAATAACTATGCTCGTATTCAAATTTGGAGGCGCCTCGGTAAAAGATGCAGCTGGCGTCATCAACCTTGCGCAAATTGTTAGCCGCTACCCTAAAGAAAAATTATTGATCGTCATATCTGCCATGGGCAAGATGACCAACAAACTAGAAGAACTCTGCAAAGCTTACCTCAATGGAGAAGAAGAGCAGGTATACCTAATTTTTGAAGCTGTAAAAGCTTATCATTTTCAGATTATTAGTGACCTATTCCCAAATCATCAACATCCAATCTACAATGATGTAGCCAATACTTTTGTAGAAATCGATTGGCTGATTGAAGAAGAAATTACAGATACACCTGATTATATATATGATCAAATTGTTTCTATTGGCGAAGTGATTTCCACCAAAATCATTGCTGCTTATTTGAGCGAAATCGGCCTAAAAGCAAAATGGTTAGATGCCCGTAATTTTATCCAAACCGATAACAATTACCGCGAAGGAAATGTTAATTGGGAGAAAACGGAAGCTGAAATACAGCAAGAATTATTGCCATTATTAGATTCTTTTATTGGCGTAACCCAAGGATTTATTGGTGGTACCAGTGAAAATTTCACCACTACACTAGGTCGTGAAGGCTCTGATTACTCAGCAGCAATCTTCTCCTCCTGTCTAAATGCGGATTCCTTAACCATCTGGAAAGATGTGCCTGGTGTATTAAATGCCGACCCTAAATGGTTTGATGAGACGGAGCGCATTCCGCAACTGTCCTACCATGATGCCATCGAACTCGCTTATTATGGCGCTACGGTAATCCATCCAAAAACCATCAAGCCGATTCAGAATAAAAACATTCCATTGTTTGTACGCTCTTTCCTTAACCCGGACGCTGAAGGAACAGACATCACGAATGCTGAAAACCACTTACCTGTACCTTCTTTCATATTTAAAGTCAAGCAGGTTCTGATCTCTATTTTTCCTAAAGATTTCTCCTTCATTATTGAAGAAAACCTGAGTGACATCTTCAGTCTTTTTCACAAGCATAAAGTGAAAATCAATACCATGCTCAACTCGGCAATTAGTTTTTCGGTGAGCATTGATGAAGATCCACAAAAATTACAAAACCTAATTGAGGAGCTTTCAGTTCAGTACAGAGTAAAGTACAATACCGGATTAGAGTTGGTCACCATCAGATATTACAATCAGGAAACCATTGACCGGGTAACGGTTAATAAAAATATCTTGCTGGAAGTTAAAAGTAGACATACCTGTCAGATCGTGATGAAAGACCGTGACCTTAACACATAAAATCAATTCCATTGAACGAAAATATTTTAGCCAACCAAGTACAGGAATATATCAATAATCATTTAAATGGGGATGTATTTACCATTGCCATGGCTAAAAGTCCCTTTCCTGAGGTCAGTTCTAAAGAACTGGCCAACCAGATTGCAGCAAAGCAGAAAAGCGCCAAAAAGTTACCGACCTGGTATCATCAAGACCTGGTTTATTATCCGGCCTTATTGTCCATCGAGCAATGTTCTTCGGAAAGCACGGCTGCCTATAAATCTGGTTTAGCTATTGGAGAAAGCCTGATAGACCTTACCGGTGGTTTTGGTGTAGACAGTCTTTTCTTTGCTCGCAAGCTGAAATCTGTAACACACTGCGAGATCAATCCAGAGCTTTCAGAAATTGCGGCACACAATGCGGAGATACTCCACCAGTCCAACATCAGTTTCCTTGCACTAGATGGGATTGCTTACCTTCGGGAAACAACCGTCTATTTTGACAATATTTATATCGATCCTGCCAGAAGAAGCAGCACAGGAAAAGTCTTTATGCTCAAAGATTGTACGCCCAATGTGGTGGAACACCTAGACCTACTTTTGTCTAAATCTAAGCGGATCATCATCAAAACCGCACCTTTATTAGACCTCAGTGCTGGCCTAAAAGAGCTAAAAAATGTGAGCGAAATCCATGTGGTGAGTGTTAAAAATGAATGTAAAGAACTACTCTGGATCGTGGAAAACGAACCATCCGAGCGGGTAAAAATCGTTTGTACTACCCTCAATGAGCAAGAAAAAAGCTTCAGCTTTTTCAAAGGGGAAGAAGATAGCGAAGCCGAAATTCCGGAATTGGATTTACAGCAATACTTATACGAACCTGATACGGCCTTGTTAAAAGGTGGAGCCTTCAATCTGATTGCCAGCAGATATGGCTTACAGAAACTCCATGCACAAACACAGCTTTATACCTCTTCCAAAGTGATTGCGGATTTCCCAGGAAGAAGATTCAGGATCAAAGGCCTTTTAATGCCTGCAGACCTGAAAAAAGAAAAAGGCCTGAAGGGAAATGTGATCGCCAGAAATTATCGTGACAAAGCCGAACAATTGGTTAAAAAGTATAAAATCATGCCGGATCAACAGCGTTTTTTAATCTTTACGCAGAGTAGAAAACAAGGTTACCTGGTTATTGATGCTGACATTGAGCAACATTACTAAAAGCCCAAATTTTAACATTCTTTAACATACTTTAACATTTGTAAAATACTATCCTTTAATGATTTGGTTATTTTTGGTTAACCCTAAATTAAACCTTAAATCATGAAAAATTATTGCCGCATCAATAACCTGATAGGCTTTCTCCTTTTTGGAATCGCTACCCTTGTTTATTGGCTTACGATGGAACCGACCGTCAGTTTTTGGGATTGTGGAGAGTTCATCTCTGCCAGTTATAAAATTCAAGTTGGACACCAGCCTGGAGCTCCTTTGTTCCTAATGATTGGCAAACTATTCTCTTTATTTGCCATGGGCGACACCGCTAAAGTAGCTTACTGGATCAATTTCAGCTCCGTGCTATTTAGCGGCGCCACTATCATGTTCCTCTACTGGACCATAACTGCCATGGCCTCCAAACTATATTCTGAAGAAAAAAACAAAATAGAATCACTGGGGGTTATTGCCGCTGGTGTTGTAGGTGCTTTAGCTTATACTTTTTCTGATACTTTTTGGTTTTCGGCTGTAGAGTCAGAAGTATATGCCTTATCTACTCTATTTACCGCCATGGTATTCTGGTCTATTCTAAAATGGGAAAAAAGTATGGACAACCGTTGGTTGGTTTTCATCTCTTTCCTGGTGGGACTTTCTATTGGTGCACACCTCTTAAGTTTACTTACCATTCCTGCCCTTGTCCTCGTTTATTATTTCAAGAAAACAAAAAAAGTGACCTGGATTGGTACCTTAAAAGCTTTTGCTATTGCTTGTGTGATTGTGGGTATTGTACAAATTGTCATCGTACAGTATCTGGTTCTTGGTGCTGCAAAATTCGACCTCTTCTTTGTCAACACCCTAGGTTTAACCTTTGGTACTGGAGCAATGGCTTTTATTCTATTATTGATAATCACTATTAGTTATGGCATTTACTATTCCATTCAACAACGCAAATACAATTTGAACCTCAGTCTACTTTGTCTTGCATTTATTCTTTTCGGATTCAGTTCTTATTTTCTCATCCTGATTCGGGCGGATGCTAAACCAAGCATCAACTTATCCAACCCTGACAATCCGTTTTCCTTATATAGTTATCTCGGGCGAACGAACTATGGAGAGACTCCATTATTGTACGGAAAAACCTTTGACGCTAAACAAACCGATTTTAAGGAAACCGGCACAGAATACCGAAAAGGGTCATCAAAATATGAGGAATCCGGAAAGTCATTTAAAGTTAATTATGATAAGAACATGCTCTTTCCGAGGATGTACAGCAATAAACCGAATCACATCAGCTTTTATCAGCAATGGATGGGTTTAGAAAACGACCAGTCACCCACGATGTCTGATAACTTAGGCTTTTTCAGTTCTTACCAAATAGGTTTCATGTATGCACGCTACTTTTTATGGAACTTCGTTGGCCGTCAGACTGATCTACAAGGACAAGGAAATTTAGAGCAGGGAAACTGGCTATCTGGCATTAAGCCATTAGATGCTATCAGACTCGGTTCGCAATCCAATCTTCCCCCCTCTGTTCAAGAGAATAAAGGGCACAATGTATTGTACGGCCTACCCTTCCTCATGGGAATGGCAGGATTGATCTTCCTATACAGAAAGAACAAACAAGCGACCTTAGTTATTGCCACCTTATTCTTTTTTACTGGCCTTGCAATCATCTTGTATTTAAATCAGGATCCTTTGCAAGTCAGAGAGCGTGATTACGCTTATGTTGGTTCATTCTACGCTTTTTGCATCTTTATTGGCTTCGGAGTATTAGCCATCAAAGAAGTACTTAGCCCATATACGCCTGGAAAAATTAGCCTGGTTGTTGCCGCCTTAACCGGATTACTCATTGCTCCTACTTTAATGGCAGTACAGGGCTGGGATGATCATGACCGTTCTGGAAAAACCACTGCAAGAGATTGGGCTGTCAACTATTTGAACTCCTGTGCCCCCAATGCGATTCTGTTTACAAATGCCGATAACGATACCTTCCCATTATGGTATGCACAAGAGGTAGAAGGTATCAGAACGGATGTTAGGGTAATCTGCTTACAATTTCTAAGTGATGGAAATTTTATCAATCAACTGAAGAAACAACAAAACAAATCTGCTTCATTACCCATCACCATGGCTGCTGAGAAATACCAACAAGGCGTTCGCGACTATATCCCTTATATCGACTATGGAATTACCGATAGTGTGGAGCTAAATGACTTATTAACGGTACTTACTTCTGATGCAAAAGAAGATAAAGTACAAATGAACGATGGTTCTTTTGAAAACTTCCTCCCTACCAAAAAGTTAAAATTAACCATCAATGCAGATCAACTGGTAAAAACCAATACCATTAAGGCAGCTGATCAAGGAAAAGCTGTTAGCCAAATGGAATGGACGATAGATAAAAACTTCATTGGTAAGGCAGACTTGGCCATGTACGATATTTTGGTACATAACAACTGGGAAAGACCAATTTATTTTGCCACAAATGTTTCGCCTGACACCTATATTGGCTTAGAAAAATACCTCTATCTGGAAGGCTATGCCTACCGATTATTGCCCTTAAAAACAGATCCTAAAGATGATCGAGATAAAACACAGATCACCAATACAGCTGTTATGTATGATAATGTGATGCATAAAATGGACTATTCCGGCTTCAAATCAGCCAAATACTTAGATATTGAAAGTAGAAGCATTGCGGAGACTACTTGGTCCTTCCACAATAACCTGGCTACAAACTTAATTTTAGAGGGTAAAAATCCCCAAGCCCTTGCAGTAATGAAAAAAAGCGCAAAAGAACTTCCATTGAAAAGCTATTCTATTCAAGATAGTATCAACAGGTTCAATAGCATCCGAATATTTTATGATCTTAAAGACCTGCCACAGGCTAATTTAATGGCTAAAGAAACGCTTTCCTTTTTAGACCTGGAACTACAGTATATTGCCTCTCTGGAACCGGAATTACAAAGAAGACGGATAAGAGATATCCAAGTTGGTTTAGGTGTACTGAATGGGCTGGACGAAATTTGCAAGGCAAACCAGCAACTCGATTTGAGCAAAGAAATGAAAACCAAGGTTCGAAATTATGAAAGTATCTTTTTAAAGTCCGTAGGCTAATTATCGAAAAACTAAGTTCTAAAGAAATGCCCCCAATATGGGGGCATTTCTTCATTAAAAAATCATCAAAATAGACTAACTTCTTATTTATTAGGCTGAGGAGTCATTCTTAGATAAGGTTTAATCACTTTATGTCCTTTTGGAAATTTAGCTGGAATATCTTCTGTTTTAATGCTATTCATCACGACTACATCATCTCCATCTTTCCAATCTGCTGGAGTAGCTACACTGTAATTTGCAGTCAATTGTAAAGAATCAATTACCCTCAATACTTCATCAAAATTCCTTCCGGTCGAAGCTGGGTAAGTCAGCATCAATTTTACTTTTTTATCTGGTGAAATGACAAATAGCGAGCGTACGGTTAAGGTTTCAGAAGCATTTGGGTGGATCATATCATAAAGATCCGCGATCTTTTTATCTTCATCTGCGATGATTGGAAACTCTACATTAGTATGTTGCGTCTCATTGATATCCCTGATCCATCCTTTATGTGATTCTGCAGAATCTACACTTAAGGCCAGCACTTTTACATTTCTTTTTTCGAATTCACCTTTCAATGAAGCCGTACGACCAAGTTCAGTAGTACATACCGGAGTATAATCTGCCGGATGAGAGAATAAAACGCCCCAGCTATCTCCTAAGAATTCATAAAAATCGATATTACCGATAGAAGTTTCTGCTTTAAAGTTGGGCGCTACGTCCCCTATTCTTAAACTCATAATGTTGTGGTTTTAGGGTATAAATTATAATATCTACAAATCTAGTATACTTTTTAAAATAATTGTGGGTCTTATGTAATTTCTCATTTTTTACCATCTAGAAAATCAATCTCAGGTAGTTGGCTTCCTAAATGTTTATTGAATGCTTTAATGGTATAATTGGCCAGAATTGGCGTATCCATTTCATCGTGTTGGTGCAGAAAAAAATAGATCTTTTCTAATCCTTGATCCAACCATATCTTAAGTCTTTTCACCCATTCGTCGATCCTTGCTTCATCCGAAGCTTTGAATTCGGAGCCATTTCCAACAAAACGAATAAAAACTTCAGGAATGGTCAGTTCCATATGGATCACATCTCTTCTACCACTCGCATCAGTAATAGCTGCACCTTTATTTAGCCGGGCTAACATTTCGAAAAGTGTTTTTCGATTGCTTTCTATGTTGAACCACTCCCCATTTCTAAGTTCTACGAAAACCGATAAATCTGTAGGTAGATATTCAAGATAATGCGCTAAGATTTCCCTGTTTTTTGGCCCAAAATTATCACCCATTTGCAGAAAACATGGTCCGAGGTATTCCCCGAATTCGGAAATTCCTGCAAGGAAAATATCAGTAGCTTCTTCTGCCCCTTTTAATCTCTTCATATGGGTAATCGTTTGGGAAAACTTTGGACAGAATACAAAACCATTCCTTGCATTTAAAGCCGCCTTTTCCTTCCATTTCCTGATTTGTTCTGGTTTTGGAAGACTATAAAATACCGCATTGAGTTCAATAGAATTAAAATGCTTTACGTATTCATCCAGGAAATTTGCTTCTTTAGTTTTAGCTGGATAAATCATACCTACCCATTCCTTCCTTCCCCATTTAGCACAGCCAACGTAGAACTCCGGAACTGCCCCGTTTTTTTTAACGGATAAAGTCTTTGATGTTTGCTCCCCGTCTGCTGGCAGACTGAAGTCTATCATTTTAAGCTCATCGTTAGAAACCTTTCCAAAATCCATATCTTCTAAATTAGGTTATCACCAAATTAATCCTAGTTACCTTATAAAACTAGGAAATTCCAAGACAAAAAAGAGAAAAATAGCACCTAAAAAAAGAAGACCCTACAGCAGATCAGCCATAGAGTCTTCAAAGGAACTATAATGAAATTTCTATTTATATACTTTGATCATGAACACATAATCTTGTATTTTTTCCAACTGCTTATTTCTGCTCAGACCTTGCAAAGAATTTCTTTTATTAAATGCTACTTTTTTACCTAAAGAATCATTAGGAATGGAGTTTAAAGCTTCTTGGATATATTTCGATTTAACGGCAAATGTAGCACCATCTACCTGTTTCTCCTTCGCAGAAATCACACCAATGATATTACCTTGATGGTCAAACAATGGACCACCGCTATTACCTGGATTTACAGGGATAGCCACTTGATATTGGGTAGTATCACCATTGTAACCTGTTTTTGAACTCACATAACCTTGTCCAAAAACGGTATCATCCTTAGGGAAACCAAAGGTGTACACGACATCTCCCATTCCTATTCCATTTTGTTTCAATCGGTAAGGAAGGTTAGAAAGCGGACTAAATGAAGGATCTATGATTTTCAGGATGGCCAGGTCGTATTGAGAATCTGTTCTTACTACTTTAGCTTTATAAGACTCTCCCTTATTGTCCTGAACATATACAGAGTCTGCTCCATCTACTACATGCAGATTAGTTAGCAAATAACCATTTGCAGTTAATGCGAAGCCAGTTCCTCCAAAATTGGCAGGTTTCACATCTTTAGGAGTATTTTTAGAATTGATAATTCTGATCAGGCTACTTTGAGAGTTTTTAATTTTCGTCAGCTCCCGGCTCACCAGCTCTACACTACCAATTTGTTTGGTATTTTGCTGTATAGAATAAACGGTAACAATCGTTAACAAGATAAATGAGGCGGCAACACCAATGGCAGCTTTGTTTTTGCGCCAGATGTTCACAAAATAGGAAGGATGGGGTCGTAGTGTTTCTGTTAAGGTATCCACGTCGATTTCTGCATGTGCACGATCCATCTTTGCTTTTAAATCCATGATGTTCGCATAGTCTCCCATAGATTCCAGAAAAACCTTATGTGCAACCACCTTATGATCCACTACGGGGTCAGTCTTGCGAAGCTGCTCAAAAGCTACTCTTTCTGTCTCAGAAAGCTTACCATTCAGATAATCTTCAATTATACCTTCTAACTCTATCTCGTTTCTCATATCACCTTTATACTTGAAAAAACAATTTCTTCAGCCGCTGTAAACATTTATATTTTTGAGTTTTGGCATTATCCGTATTGGTATAGCCAAATTTCTCACAAATGTCCTGCATAGAGAGACCGTTGATGTAAAAATCCTGAATAATGGTTTTGCAAGGCTCACCAAGATGAAGAAGGGCATCATTCATTTTATCAAACTGCTGATCTTTTTCTTCATGTTGCTCCAAATCAACCTCTACTGCCATGATATCCTCAAAGTCTGAGATGTTATTGGTTTTCCGGCTTTCCTGCGATAGCTTTTTCAACCATATCCTTCTGCAAACTGAGTATATATAGGTCTTTAGTTTACTGCTCAATTCAAAATTTCCGCCCTTTATTTTATTATATAATACGATGATTCCTTCCTGATACACGTCTTTTGCATCATCTTCATCACCATTATTATTCAGGATAAACTGCAATACCATCGGAAAATATCCGGTGTACAGTTTATTTAGCGTATCTTCCGAGTCATTTAGTATCCCTAAAACTACCTCTCTATCTGTTGGAACTGAACTGCTTAACTTATTACTCACCAATTAATACATTTATACGTGAATGGTAACCCAATGTTAACCAAAAAAAAATACTTTTTTCTGATCTTTCCCTTAATACCTTATTATAACGTCAACCTCCCTAAATTCATCAAATAAAAATATTTTATTTTTTTTGAATTTGCCGGGTTACCTTTTAATGTTTCAGGTATTAATCAGCAAAATTAATTAATTATTTAAAATAGAATTATAATGAAAAACGCATTTAAATTAGGCTTTGCAGCTTTAGCAATCACTTTATCAGTAGCAGCTTGTTCATCAGAAAAAAAAGGTGAATCAACTGATACTACATTAACTGATTCAGGTGCTGTTACTACTACAGTTGACACTAACGTTGTTGATACTACAGTAAAAGATACTACTGTAAAAACTACTACAGTTGCTACTGATACAGTAACAAAAAAATAAGCTCAATAGGCTAATAACAAAAAAGGTGCTGGAATTTCCAGCACCTTTTTTGTTACAATTATATTTCCATGAACTGTGTAGACTATTGTTAGTCCACAGAAACTTAGTAGTAATATTACAGGCAGTGTAGCAAAAGTTCTAGAAATACTCCCTCCCCCCTTTTGACTTAATATCTGTTCAAAATTAAATTTGAAAAAAAATAAAAAATAACTGGGATACCTGGGTTACCTTTTCACATTTAGGGTATTAATCTACAAAATTGATTATTTAACATTTAAACAAAATATAATGAAAAACGCATTTAAATTAGGTTTCGCAGCATTAGCAATCACTTTATCAGTAGCAGCTTGTTCATCAGAGAAAAAAGGTGAATCAACTGACACTACATTAACTGACTCAGGTGCAGTTGTAACTACTGTTGACACTAACGTTGTTGATACTACTAAAAAAGATACAGTTGTTAAAACTACTACTGAAACTGTGAAACCAGCTGCTCACTAGTTTTAATTAACTCCATAAAAAAAGGCTTTGGAATTACTCCAAAGCCTTTTTTTATGCCCTGAAATTCAATTACCGCCCCTTCCATTCCCAAAAACGGCTAATAATACGTAACTTCGCGACCGTAAACAATCTTAATATCCATGAATTTATCACCATTACAAGCTATATCTCCAATAGATGGCCGTTATAGAAATACAACTGAAAGCCTGTCTAAGTACTTTTCTGAATCTGCCTTAATTAAATATAGGGTATATGTAGAAGTAGAGTATTTCATTTCACTTTGTGAAATTGGACTACCTGGATTAGCGAAATTTGATAAAGCAAATTATGGAAAACTGCGCCTGATTCATGAACAATTTTCAGATGCAAATGCTCAGGAAATTAAAGACACAGAAAAAGTAACCAATCATGATGTAAAAGCAGTTGAGTATTTCATCAAAAAACAATTTGATGATTTAGGCTTCCAAGACTACAAAGAATTTATCCATTTCGGACTAACTTCTCAAGACATCAACAATACTGCGATTCCTTATACTTTTAAGCTGGCCTTAAATGAAGTATATTATCCAAACATCAGTAATTTAATCAGCAAGATTAAAGAATTGGCAACAGAATGGAAAGATGTTCCTTTATTGGCGTTTACCCACGGACAGCCAGCTTCTCCTACTAAACTAGGTAAAGAGTTCCTGGTATTTGCAGAACGTTTAGAGATCCAGCTAAATAATCTAAAAAATCTCCCTAACAGTGCAAAATTTGGAGGTGCCACAGGGAATTTTAATGCTCACCATATTGCTTATCCAAACGTGAACTGGGTAGATTTCTCTAACAACTTCGTCAATGAAGTATTGGGATTAACGCGCGCGCAACACACTACTCAAATTGAACATTATGATCAATTTGCTGCACAATGTGATGCTTTAAAACGTATCAACAACATCATTATCGATTTAGACCGCGATATCTGGGCATACATCTCTAAAAATTACTTCAAACAAAGAATTAAAGAAGGAGAAGTAGGTTCATCAGCTATGCCGCACAAAGTGAATCCTATTGATTTTGAAAATGCAGAAGGAAATGCAGGAATTGCAAATGCTTTATTTGAATTCTTTGCTGCAAAATTACCTATCTCACGTTTACAAAGAGATCTGACAGACTCTACCGTATTGAGAAATGTAGGTGTTCCAATGGCACACACTATAATTGCGATGTCCTCTACGCTTAAAGGATTAAACAAAATCATATTAAACAATGACGCAATTGCTGCTGACCTGGAAAACAACTGGGCAGTAGTAGCAGAAGCGATTCAAACTGTTTTGAGAAGAGAAGCTTACCCGAACCCTTATGAAGCCTTAAAAGACCTGACACGTACTAATCAAAAGATTACAGCGGATACAATGGCTACCTTTATTGATGGCTTAAACGTAAACGAAACTATAAAAGCAGAATTAAAGCAGATTACCCCATTTAACTACACTGGTATCTTCTAGGAATTAATGACCTAAAACAGACATCGATACCATAATTTGCCGCTTTGAATTATTTATTTTTGTAAGAAAAAAAGACAATGACGATCAACGTATATACAGAACAAACCCCTAATCCTGCCACCATGAAATTTATGGTCAATAAACTATTGATCAATGGCAGCGAAGATTTTGCGACTAAAGAGAGTGCTGAGCTATCTCCTTTTGCAAAGGAACTGTTCAAGTTCAACTTTGTAAACGGCGTTTTTTTTGCAAGTAACTTTGTAACGATCACCAAAACTGAAGACGCAGAATGGGCCGATATTGAGCCAATTCTTAAAGAATTCGTAAAAGGTGCGGTAGAATCAGAGTATAAAATCAAAGAAGAAACTGACGAAGCCGCTCCGGCATTCACAGGAACTGACATTGAAATCAAGATCCAGCAGATCCTGCACGATTACGTCCGTCCGGCAGTAGAGCAAGATGGTGGTGCAATCAGTTATAAATCATTTGACGAAGGTGTGGTTACTGTAGAACTTAGAGGTTCATGCAGTGGATGCCCCTCTTCTACCATTACGTTAAAATCTGGTATCCAGAATTTATTGCAACGTATGGTTCCTGAAGTAAAAGAAGTAGTATCTGAAGCTTTATAAAATACCGCTCAAATAACCGATATTAAAAAGGCCTTGATTAATAAATCAAGGCTTTTTTTTATATAATTTTAGGATTAATCGTTGAAGTTTTTGGCCATAATCGCCAGCATTTCAACATCAATTATCCCATTTGTCGCAAGAATCTCACGCTGCTGAATAAACTCATCACCACCAGAGAAATTAAGAATATTCCCCCCTGCCTGTTGCACCAGATAAGCACCTGCTGCCACATCCCAGGAAT
Source organism: Pedobacter gandavensis (assembly GCF_014172405.1). GTDB lineage: Bacteria > Bacteroidota > Bacteroidia > Sphingobacteriales > Sphingobacteriaceae > Pedobacter > Pedobacter gandavensis. The sequence continues at coordinate 229,397 of NZ_WNXC01000002.1, forward strand.
TTAGGTTGTATTCAAAGAACCCATCAAACCTACCACAAGCCACATAGGCCAAATCTGTGGCCGCTGAGCCAATTCTTCTCAAACCGTGACAACTACGCATCATTTCTGAAAGCAGTTGCATATAGGCTTCCTGCTTATCGAACTGATAATATGGAAAACCAGTAGCAATCAAGGTCTCACTCAGAGACGTTCTTTTAGAAACAAAGATTTCTTTGTTGTTCAGGTAAGCTGCTCCGCCCTTATAAGTAGAAAACATCTCCCCCCTATTGATCTCATACACCACCCCAATGACCGGCTGCCCTTCTTCATAAAGAGCAATGCTGATTGCGTAAGTAGGCAGGCCATGAATAAAGTTTGTTGTTCCATCTAATGGATCAATGATCCAGTTAAAGACCTTACCAGTACTGTTGATTGTCTCCTCCTCCGTGATAAATCCGGCATCGGGAATCAATTTCACTAAATTCCGAACCAATTGCTTTTCTGCATTTTTATCTACATAAGAAACTAGGTCGTTTAACCCTTTAATTTCTACCGCAGCTGCGTCAAAATTCATGGACTCCTTACGAATAAAATTGCCTGTCAAACGGGCAATGGCAACAACTTTGGAACAGAGTAACTCGTAATTCAAATTTTAGATTTTAATAGTTAGTATGCTTTTCTTTATTCTTCACAGAATAGATAATAAGCAATAAACCGGACAGAAATAAAATGCTGGAGATTAGCTCCGCCTGAGTAAAACGGATCCCAGCAACATCATATTTGGTATTTACTCTGATCAATTCTACAAAGAATCTTTCCATACCATTCATCATCAGGTAAATCCCAAACATCATTCCCGGAAGTTTAATCTTAGTGCGGATACGCCAAAGGATTAAAAATAATATAAAACAAACAATCACCTCATAAATCGGTGTTGGATATACAGGATTCGCCAATTCATGGCAAAATTTACCTACGCAGCCCGGAATAGGAACACCTTCATTGGCCACATTATTTGGGTAAGTATAAGCCCATAGCCAATCTGGTAACCAACTCACAGGTTTAGGATTCAGGTTGTCAATTCCCCAGTCTCCATCTCCAGACATCTGGCAACCAATACGACCTACAGCATAAGCTAACATCATTCCCGGACCACCAATATCCAACATGTGCAGGATTTTAATACCGTTCTTTTTGGCAATGTATAACACTGCAGCGCCACCGCAGATCAAGCCTCCATAAAAAGTAAGTCCGCTAAAAGATAACAAACCACCAATCGGATCTTGTACAAATGTATCCCAATGCTCCAGGTTGTCAAATATTTTAGCGCCCAGGAATCCCCATACTGCTGCCCAGACAATCATATTACCCATCAGCTCATAAGGATGCTGAATTACTTCCACCGTTTTTGGTGCCGGCAATTTAACCCTGTTTTTTTCTTTATAATCCCAGTAGGCGAACAAACCTGCAAAGAATAGACCACCTAAAAGACTGCCTTTTGTAGAGAGTAATACTGTTTGAGCATCGCTCACAAATAATCGATAATTTAATAAAGCGTAAACCAGTTTATAACCAATCAGGAAACCAAAGACTCCATTATAGAACAGCTCAATTGTGGTTGCTGGTTTTCCTATAGTAATATACTTCTTGATCGGGTGGATAATACCTAAGGCTTCTTTACGTTTAAATTCTTCTGTAAATGCCCAGTAACCGGCAATAAATGCGAGCGCTACAAAAACACCGAAGGTATTGAAAGGAAGAGGTATCTGAACACCAAAAAGATATTCTATAAAATGGGATACGGTTGGAAACATAAGAATAGATAGGTTTTTATGCGAATATATGATTAATGAGCTAAAACTTCTTCGGTTTCTGCAACTTCTACCTCTCCATCGGCAGTAAGTTCGATCAATTTCACTCTTTTAATCTCGTTTACCATTACCGGGTCATACTTTGCCTTTACTTTTACATAATTTTTGGTAAAACCATGCATGAAGCCATCTTTTTGATCGTCTTCAAAAAGTACTTCACCTACCGTACCTATTTGAGATTGGTAGAAAGCTCTACGCTTTTTATCTGATAAAATGTGGAGCATTTTGCTACGGTCCGCTCTGGTACTACCTGCTACACGGCCCGTCATTTCTGCCGCAGCAGTTTGCTCGCGTTCAGAATAGGTAAATACGTGTAAATAGGAAATATCAAGTTCATTTAGGAACTGATAGGTATCCAGAAAATCTTCATGTGTTTCACCAGGGAAACCTACAATCACGTCTACACCAATACAGCAATTTGGAATTAGTGCTTTGATTGTGGCCACACGTTCAGTGTACAGTTCTCTTTGGTAACGTCTTTTCATTAGTCCCAGGATCTTATTCGAACCTGATTGCAAGGGAATATGGAAATGGGGAACAAATCTTTTTGAATGGGCAACGAACTCAATAATTTCATTACTCAGCAGGTTTGGCTCAATAGAAGATATGCGAATTCTTTCAATTCCTTCAACTTCATCCAGGGCTTTCACCAGGTCGAAGAACTTATCTTCTCTGTTGCCATCTCTGATACCGAAATCTCCCAGATTTACACCGGTAAGCACGATTTCTTTCACACCACTTTCCGCGATTTGCGTTGCTCTGTTGACTACGTTTTCGATGGTGTCACTGCGACTGCCGCCACGTGCCAATGGAATCGTACAATACGTACAAGGGTAATCACAACCGTCCTGAACCTTAAGGAAGGTACGTGTTCTATCACCGATAGAATAGGCTGCAATAAAATTATGGTTTACTTTTTCTATGTTCTGCTGATGAATAACGGCTTTTGGCTGTTTCGTTAAATCAGAGATATATTCTACAATTCGGAATTTTTCTGCAGCACCCAATACCATATCAACGCCTTCAATTTCGGCAATCTCCACGGGTTTCAATTGCGCATAACAACCTACAATCGTCACATAAGCATCCGGCGAATACTTCAGCGCTTCTTTTACCACCTTACGGCATTTCTTGTCCGCGTGTTCCGTTACAGAGCAGGTATTGATTACATATACGTCCGCCCCAGCTGTAAAGTCCACCACCGCATAACCGGCATCGGTAAATAACCTCCCTATGGTTGAAGTTTCTGAAAAATTTAACTTACAACCCAGTGTATAAAATGCAACCTTCTTCATTTAGCCCTTATAAAATTTCTTTGAGAATGCGCAAAGATAAGGTTTTAGCTGAGATTATTCCTCATTCCAGCGGTAACTATCCTGACGGAGACCGGCAAGGTCAATGACGCGGCTAACCACGGTTTGCGCCACTTCTTCAATGGTTTTCGGCAGACTGTAAAACGAGGGGCTTGCCGGACAAATGATACCACCAGCTTCGGTTACGATCTTTAGATTATTGATGTGAATGAGGCTAAAAGGCGTATCACGCACTACAGCAATCAGTTTTCTACGTTCTTTCAAGACTACATCTGCAGCTCTGCTGATAAGGTCATTGGAAATACCATGGGCGATCCTACCCAAAGTTCCCATAGAACATGGAATGATAATCATAGTGTCAAATTTTGCGGACCCTGAAGCAAAAGGGGCATTGAAGTCCATCTTCGGATAGAATTTGTAAGGGTAACTATCGTAAGCTTCGTTACCCAATTCAAAGCGCCAAACTTCTTTCGCATTGTCTGACATCACCACTGCTACGGTCTCAATCTGATCAGAGAGTGTCATTAAGTTATCTAGTAGTAATTTAGCGTAAATAGAGCCGCTGGCTCCGGTAATGGCAACAATGATTTTCTTCTTATCCATAGCAACTGCAAAGATAAAGTTAAAACAAATACGATGTATGGGTGTGTTTGGAGGAGCTCTAAAATAAAAAAGGATCGGAAATAAATTTCCGACCCTACATCTACCTATGAAAAACATACCCTCGAAAGGGTAAGCTCAAATGTAATTAACTTTTTGATTAAATGAAAGTTTAAACACTTTTTTTTACCGTATAATCTACTTTAGAAAGGATTAAAGCACATTATTTTACAGTATAAAGATTTTTATCACTCATTATCTGCCAGTTAGCCCCATCTTCCTTTTGCTTTAAGGTTAACGATATTGCTTTTTCCGGTTCCTCCCTTACATAAATCTTGATCGGATGGTATCCGGCTTTCAGTTTTACACTAGTATTGATCTCCTGTCCAGCGGAGTAACCAAAATCTGCATCTAACAATTCCGCTTCATGTAAACGGACGTAAGCTTTCCCATTAGTTTCAATGGAGAAGCTATATACTCCATCCCTTGGTGCTTTAAACCAAGCTTCATACAAACGCATACCAGCCTGTTTTGGAACAAAATTAGTATTCAACTCTTTTGCCTTGCCTCTTTCAGATACCACTCTTCCTTTTTCGCTGGCTACCCATGGAAAATCTCCCTTAAAGAACTTCCAGCTGATGCCTGAAATAAGCTTTACTTCAGGATTTAAGCCTGGAATAAGGGCATTATCATAAGGGCGAGGTGCGTCTGTGTGTACTTTTCTACTTTGTAATACTTTAGCTTTCATTTTTTCCTGTAAACCACGATAAGCTGGATCTCCACCTAGATTATTGGTTTCTTTAGGATCTTTGACCACATCGTAAATTTCAAAATCATCAGTAGCAGATTTGATGTTGTAGCGTACTCCAACCAAATCTCCAATACGGATCATTTGCATTTGGTTCCGCTTCCTGCCTCTTCTACTCGCTTCAAACTCTTTAAAATCAGGGGTATTCCCTCCTTCTGTATATTCTACATAGACCTGCCCTTGCTCCTGTTTACCTTTACCCGTTAAAACGGGCAACAAGGAAACACCATCCAATCTTGCTGGTGCTGGTACATTTGCTACCGCTGCAAAAGTAGCCATCCAGTCGGACAGCATACTTGGCGCCGAAATCGTTTTCCCTGCTTTAATTTTTGAAGGCCAGGAAACCAAAGTCGGCATTCTCAATCCCCCCTCCCAAACGTCTCTTTTGATCCCGTCAAAAGGACCGTAACTTCCAAAAAACTCAGGGGTATTAGGCACATAACCTTTAGGCAAGTAAGATTCTATGGAGGGTCCATTATCCGAGGTGAAAATAACCAAAGTGTTTTCTGCGATATTCAGATCTTTTAAAAGTTGCATAATATCGCCGATGGCATCATCAATTCTACGGTTGGCAGTTGCATATCGTTTAAAAGTATCCGGCCATGGTTTTTCAGGAGTCGACAAATTGTGATCATCATCATAAGTCGAATTTGCATAATCGGGATGCATATAACTGTCAATTTCTCCAGAAGCAGTATTGATCATCGCACCTTTTTTACCTGTCCATTGTAAGCCCCCCGTCAGGCCACCTCCTACAGGGTAAGCCTGAGTTGGCAACTCTAACACCGCATGAGGTGCATCATAGGCTAAAAACATAAAGAAAGGCTGTTTTGCTTGCTTGCCCTGTTCATGCGCTACAATCCAATGTTTCGCATAAGCGGTCCATAAATCGGTAGTGTAGCTTTTACTTAAACCGGCAGCCACATTGGTATAGTTGTCATAAACTTCCTTCTTACCTCTGTAAAGGCCTTCAAAAGGATAATGCTCATGTCCGTCAGCATGTCTCATATAGCCATAAAACTGGTCAAATCCTCGTTTCGATGGGTGAGCAGGCCAATTGGGTTCATCTTTTGTTTCTCCCTGCAATCCCCATTTACCAACAGCAGCAGTTGCATATCCTGCGGTTTTCAACATATTAGCGACGGTATGGTTGTCTTCAATTTGCTTATCAAACTGATTGTCCCTTACGCTCGCATTTCCCTGGCTCATTCCAGTCATAAAGGATGCTCTCGAAGGTGCACAAACAGGGGCATTACTATATTGATTGCTGAATTTTGCTCCTGAAGCAGCCATCTGATCCAGATGGGGTGTCAATTGATAAGGCAATGTCTTATCACCTTTTTGTTTTCGTTGGTTTTGAAAGAAAACGCCAAGGTCTCCATAACCCAAATCATCTGTTAGAATGAAAATAATGTTCGGGGCATCTGCTTTTTTTACTGATAGAGGTTGTTGTTTTTTTTGAGCACTGAGACTCATTGGAATTATTGCAATAGGAAGCATAAAGACCATTAAATTGGTTCTCCAGGTTCTTTTCATCATGTTGGTTTAGGTTGCGTATAGTGTTTAGCTCCAAAGTTATCAGTTTTTATGAAATACCGTTTACGCTAAACAGATTAACCTGAGTCAGTTAATTGAACACATTGATCAAGCAAGGATCATTCAGCAATATTGGCGATTATTTATGTATTAATGAATTTACAGGGTATTTATAAAAGATTTTTATAAATTTAGCCTGACCTAACCAAATTTTATGAAGCCACAACTACTCAAAGTTTCAAACAACCTTGTGAATTCATTTAGTGCAAGGAGAGATAAAGTCCCTTACATCAACAACCGCTGGCATTACCATGCTGAAGTGGAATTCATCTATTTTAAGAAAGGAAATGGCACCCAATTTATTGGAGATAGTATCAAGCGCTTCAGATCCGGAGACGTGGTGCTAATTGGTGCCCACCTTCCTCATTACTGGAGGTTTGACGACAGTTACTTTACCGAAGATGAACAAGAAAATGCCGATGTGGTTGTGGTTCATTTCTGTGAAAATTTCTGGGGAACTCATTTCCTAAACCTTCCTGAAAACAAGGCCTTAAAGCTCGTTCTTGAAAAAGCGCAAAGAGGGATTCAAATCTCTGATAAAGGAAAAAAAGTCATTGGAGAAATCATTGAATCCATACTGCTCTCTGAAGGATCTAAAAGAATTATTCTTTTGATGGAAGCATTACTAGCTGTCGAAAACTGTACAGAACACGAATTACTTTCTTCTATAGGCTTCCGCCATGATTTTGAAGAGATTGAGAATGACAGAATCAATGCCATCTACAATTACTCGCTGGCAAATTTCAAAAGAAAAATTCAGATGGAAGAGATGGCCGCTGTAGCCAATATCAGTCCCAATTCATTTTGCCGATATTTTAAGTCGAGAACCAGGAAAACCTATACCCAATTTATTAGTGAAATCAGAGTGGGACATGCTTGCAAATTGCTGATTGAGGACAGCATGAATGTAAAGCAGATCTGTTATGAAAGTGGCTTTCACAACTTTGCCAGCTTTCACAAACACTTTAAAATCATTACCGGAAAAAGCCCGTTAAACTACCAGAAATCTTACCTACAAAAGTAACACACACACAAAACAACGAAACCAACCAATTCTATGAACAAAAAGACCTTACTGTCTGTCTTATTTCTTTGCCTGTCCATGACAGCCAGCAAAGCTCAGGACAACAGCTCAAAAGAAAAAACCAATGCGACCGCCAATACTAAAAAGATGGAATGGTTCAAGGATGCCAAACTTGGAATATTTATCCATTGGGGAGTTTATTCAGTAAATGGGATCGCCGAATCCTGGGCATTTTTCAATAACTACATCAACCATGATAATTATATGAAACAATTGGATGGCTTTAATGCCGCCAATTACCAACCGGAAGAATGGGTAAAACTGATCAAAGAAAGTGGTGCCAAATATTCGGTGATCACCACGAAACACCATGATGGCGTGTCTTTATGGGATACCAAAGCTCCAAATGCCACCACAACAATTAAACATAGTGCAGCAAAAAAAGACCTGATTACGCCTTTTGTAAAAGCATTAAAAGCTTCCGGACTAAAAACAGGACTCTACTTTTCATTACCTGATTGGAGTTATGGTGATTATGATGTTTTCACCAGAGAACATAAAAGGTATCAATTGAAAGCAGAACCAAAAAGATGGAATACCTTCCTTAGCTATTACCAACAACAGCTCAATGAGCTTTCTGCCAACTTTAAACCTGACCTAATCTGGTTTGATGGAGATTGGGAGCACAATGGAGAAGAATGGCAGGCACAAAGGGTACTTAAAAATCTCCGCAGCTATAATTCAGATATCATCATCAATTCCCGTCTCAATCACCATGGTGATTATGAAACCCCAGAACAGGGAATTCCTGTCGTTAAACCAGCTGGCGATTATTGGGAATTGTGTTATACCATTAATGATTCCTGGGGTTATCAGCCCTACGACAACAAGTATAAATCACCAAATATGATCATTCGAACCTTAGTAGATTGCATCTCTATGGGCGGAAACCTGTTGTTAGACATTGGTCCTAAAGCCGATGGAACGATCCCAGAACAACAAGTAAAAGTGTTGAAAGGTCTTGCCCGCTGGACCAGTAAACATGGGGAAGCGATTTATGGAACACGCTCAGGAATCCCTACTGAGCATTTCAATGGAAAAACCAGTCTTTCCAAAGACAAAAAAACTTTATACCTGTATGCAGATTGGGTTCCTTATGGAGGAGTATTTAATCTGAATGGCCTACTTTCTGATGTTCAATCTGCTAGAATTGTAGGCAGTAATCAATTGCTTACCTATAAAAAAGAGGGAAATAACCTGAGCCTACACATTCCTCTAAACGCGGCAGATCAAGATGTGACGGTAATCGCACTTCAGTTCAATGAGCCTATCCGTTTAGCAGAGAAAACTACTATAATTGCATCCCTTAGCCCTCAAAAAGAGCGCAGTGAAAAACAACTAATCGCACAAATTTCGGCTGCAATCCATGACGGCAACAACCCTTTCGTAAATACAAAACTTACGGTAGATGGATTGGGATTGGAAACAGAAAAGAAAAATTTTTCTCCTGAAACTTACAACTGGATCACCAAAAATTCAGAAAGCCTATACAAAACAACTAAAGGACTTCCGGAAGGTCATTACCAGGGAAAAAGTGCCATTTCTGCCGACAAACAAACCTTGTTTCTATTTGTAGAAGGTAAACCAACAGGCCCGATTGCATTAAAAGGGATTAAAAATAAGATCAGCAGAATCCGTATTGTAGGCGAAGGAACCATGATGGAACCAGAGATCTATAATAAATTATACTGGAGTGCAGTTCCTGGTATTGTATACATTCCAATTCCTGAAGACCGCTTAGATAAAAGCTTAACAGTAATTGCCGTTTTACTCGATGGCCCGGTAGATTTGTACCGTGAAAAAGTAGGCGCGATAGAAAGTAACCTGTAAACAATGCCGATCAAATAAAAAACTCCCCTACATTGGAACGATCTTCCTGATGCAGGGGAGTTTTTTTATACCCTATGATTAGAATGGAGCATAATGTTCTTAAAAACTCACCGCATGATCTTCCGGGTATAACTGTCCGGACCAAGCTTTTTTGCCGCTCCAGTCTTCTGCAGGACTTGTCCAAAACACATCGTTTTCAGGCAAGCCTAAAGGCAAAAAACCAACACTGCACAAGTATAAACTTCCTGTGCTGATATAAGTTTCCGCCGCTTCTGGCTGATGGCCGCAGAAACCCAATTGTAACCAGCCTGAGGGACTGAATGTTCCTTTCATTCCAAATTGTCTTTTCATCACAGCAGTCATGGCAGCACGCACCTGTGCCGGACTAATCATGGTTGGCAATTGCTGATTTAAAGCTAGCTGCGCTAAAGGCTGGAATGCACCAACTCGATAGACTACGGATCTTCCGATCGCAGGATAAGACCCTTCCGGTGAAATCATGCGTTCCTGACTCGCGCCATAACGCTGCATTCTCCGCAGTATCAAATTATAATCTTTTTCGTTATAAAACCCTTTCTCCAAAAGTACCTTGACAATATCTACCAACATAGGTTGAATCACAAATCCATTGTAATAATCAAAATGGAACTTCTCACCATCCCCATACCAGCCATCTCCTTTATACCATTCTTTATGTTTATCTATGGCATAAGTGACTTTTTCCTGCTGCCATTCTTCTCCAATTTTCAAAAAGAAAACCTCAACCATAGCAGCAAACAACAACCAGTTATTTTGTCCGGGTTTAATCCACCTTAAATTACGAAAAGCAGTAATAACCTGTTGCTTTCCAGCAGCAGGAAGAGGTTCCCAAAGCTGCAAAGGGGCACGTAAGAAAGCGTGTGCTAAAAATGCCGCATCTACCAATAACTGAGACTCCCCCTTTTTCACAAAATCCGTATAATCCGGACTTGCCGGATCTACAATATTTAGAATACTTTTTCTAGCCAATTCCGCAAATTCAGCTCTTTTCAATCCTTCTTTCGAAGAATCGGCAGGTAAAGAAAGCCAACCGGATACACCGGCAAGCGTTCTACCCAGGGCCTCCAAATAAGTAACTTCCGCAACCTTTTTCGCATATCCTTTTGGAGTTTCTAGAGGCATGTTCTTCTTTAACGTTCCTTGAGATGCGTTTTTCAATACTGGTTCCGCAATACGAATCATAAGCGCCAACCAATACGCCCTGTCAGATGACGCGCCTATAAAAGTTTCCGGAATTGCCGCAATCGCCTTCCGCGGATTGATTAAACCAAATAATCCTGCCAATGGCGCAATCTTAAAAAAGCTCCTTCTTCTCATTTTATCTCCCCATCCATCCACCGTCAACAGTCATCACTGTCCCGTGCATATAATTTGAAGCTTCTGAAGCCAGAAATACAGTCGGTCCTTTAAAATCTTCTGACTCTCCCCATCTTCCCGCAGGAATACGTTCCATAATAGAGCGACTTCTATCCTCGTCCGCCCTTAAAGCCGTCGTGTTGTCCGTAGAAATGTAACCTGGTGCAATCGCATTCACATTCACCCCTTTACTCGCCCATTCATTCGCAAAAGCTTTAGTTAACTGTCCTACAGCACCTTTACTTGCCGCATAACCCGGAACAGTAATTCCACCCTGGAACGTCAAAAGAGAAGCTGTAAAGATGACTTTTCCATATCCTCTCTGTACCATCTCTTTTCCAATTTCACGAGTCAGGATAAATGGTGCTGTTTGGTTTACGGCTATCACTTCATCCCAATACTCATCTGGGTGCTCCGCTATTGGCTTTCTCAAAATAGTACCTGCATTGTTCACCAAAATATCAATCACCGGATGTTCAGCCTTCACTTTTTCAATAAATGCTTTTAAAGAATTCCGGTCGTTGAAATCACATTGATAAGCATAAAAATTACGTCCCAGTGCTTTTACCGATTTTTCTACTGCAGAATGCTCTAATTCCAGACTGGCAGACACGCCAATAATATCTGCTCCCGCTTCGGCAAGCGCTTCGGCCATTGCTTTTCCTATTCCACGTTTACACCCTGTAACCAGGGCTATTTTACCTTTTAAATTAAATAAATTCAGTACCGACATTTGATGATATTTTTATAAAATAAGACTTATTGAACAGTTACCTTTAAAGGCTGTTCTAATGTTTGTTTAAAATTGTTCAGGTAAGTAAACCAAGCTTCAGCAGTGGTAATTTCTCCAGCTTTATCCCATGCGGCACCATTATAATACACTACAGGCGACCCATTTTTTGCGGTAGTTTCTGCCAATAACTGTTCCTTGGTTACCTTCATCTGAAGTTTAGGATCTGATAAGATCACCCCTATGCCCATAGTGCCATCTGCGCCATGTTGAGGCTCCCAGTAACCCATCACACCTTTTTGCTCATTGAGCAATAAAGTTCCTGGTTCTGGTCTTTTGATAATTCCAACTACGACTGGTAAATCACCACCTCCAGGATATTCATAATTTGCTTCTACCCTATTCAAATGAGAACCTGCATCCAGAGAAATCGTTTTCGTTACCTTCACTAGTTTTCCAGCTACATCCCAATTTTCATAACTCAATTGAAAAGTAAAACGCAATGCCCCGTGATCCAGGATTTTCCAGGTACGGTAATTTAAAGGATAATATATTTTATCACCTGCTATTGGGGCAATATCACCACCACCAAGCGTCAGGCCTACATGGTAATAATCATTCCCATCACCAAGATCCTCATGGTACCTACCTCTTTTATAGCGCTCATTAAGCACCATTCTGCTCACTCTTTTTCCCCATACATCAATACCATAAGCATTTTCCTTAGGGCTACTTTCTAAAGCTTTTCCATACATACGAAAAGCCACTTTATCATTTTCCCAGGCAAAATCATCCTTACGCTCTGGAATGTATCTACCGAAAGTCTTTTGCACCGGCTTTAACGCTTTCCCAGGAATAATAGTCAGTTTAACCGTTCCATTTGCCGGCACATCCAATTGTACTAACAGATTCTGAGGACTTGTCTGGCCTTTATATTCCAGTTGAAAAGGAACTTCTTTTTGTACCGAATTGAGTACCTTAAAGTTGGCAGTATCTATCGCTGGAAATTTAGAAAGTACCTCTTGCCAGGGTATCGTTGTGACCGCAGCTGTCCTTTTCAGTTTCGAAGAATTCTGAATGCTGATGATGGCCTTCGCATTTTTTGTTTGCGCAGTAAGGGTGATGGGCAAAGTTGCACATACCCATAAAAATAGGAGAATCTTTTTCATTAGTTCATACGGTTTATAGGATCAGGCGACAACCTTTCAGTACCGCCTGATCATTGGGTTTTCTTTTAGAGCGCTAATCAATTACCTCAATTCTGTTATCGCGCAGTGGTCCATATCGCCATAATCCAAATTTTCACCAGCCATACCCCAGATGAAAGTATAATTGCTGGTTCCTGCGCCAGAATGTACCGACCAGTTTGGAGAGATAATCGCCTGTTCATTTTGCATCCAGACATGTCTTGTTTCCTGAGGCTGCCCCATAAAATGACACACACTTTGTCCTTCTGGTACTTCAAAATAGAAATAAACTTCCATCCTGCGATCGTGGGTATGTGCCGGCATAGTATTCCAAACGCTACCACTTTTCAATTCTGTCATTCCCATTTGCAGTTGACAAGTAGGCAGTACACTATTCACAATCAGCTTATTAATCACCCTGTGATTGGCTGTCGCTGCAGAGCCTAATTCTACCACTTCTGCTTCCGCTTTAGAAACTTTCTTTGATGGATAAGTATGATGTGCAGGGGCTGAATTGATGTAAAATTTAGCTGGTGCATTTGCATCAGCAGAAGAGAAAATAACTTCTTGCGTGCCTTTACCCAGATATAGCGCTTCTTTATAATCCAATTCGTAAGTAACTCCATCGGCAACCACACTGCCTTTACCTCCGACATTGATCATCCCCAATTCTCTGCGTTCCAGGAAATAATTAGCTTTTAAGTTTTCAGGATTTGATAAAGGCACAGACTTACTTACAGGCATTACACCACCGGCAATATATCTATCATAATGAGATAAAGTCAAATGTATGGCATCTGCTTCAAAAAGCGTCTCCATCAAGAAATTATCGCGTAATCCTTGAGTATCTAATTGCTTTCCTTCATTCGGGCTCAATGCGAACCTACTGTCAAAATATGTTTTCATTTGTATAAATTTTAATATGTTTCTGCCTGTTAAAAGTTAAGGCTTTGTTTAAATAAATTGTTATTTTATCATCAAATCAAACTGACAACAAGTACCTTCCACTATAAGTACCAGTTTTTATAACGGTGCAAGGCTTCTAAAAAGTAATAATCTGCATAAGTTAAAGGCACATCGATTTCCGTTTTATGTGGAATAGAGCCTACACTATGCATCAAAAGAAAACCACCATTCTCTCCCAATTTTGCACGATATGCATCAGAAGCAAGAGAGCGGATCATCTTTTCTGCTGCTGTCACATAAGTTTTGCGTTCTTTTTTGTTGACATACTGTGCCAACTCCAATAATGCTGAAGCATTTACAGCCGCCGCCGATGCATCACGATAGGTATTGGGAATACCCGGCGCATTAAAGTCCCAATAGGGAACCAAATCTGCTGGCATATTCGGGTGATTTAGAATAAACTTAGCGATATTTCTAGCCTGATCCAGATAACGTTTATCTTTGGTAAAACGGTACATCATGGTGTATCCATACAAGCCCCAGCTCTGACCTCTGCTCCATGCAGATTCATCAGCAGCACCCTGCGCAGTTTGTTTCTTTACTACTTCCCCGGTTTTCATATCATAGTCTACCACATGGTAAGAGCTAAAATCCGGACGGAAATGATTTTTCAAAGTCGTATTGGCATGAGTAATGGCCACTTCTTTATATTTTTTATCACCACCATGATCTGATACCCAGCTTAACAACTCCAGGTTCATCATGTTGTCAATAATCACAGGTCCTCCCCATCTTTTACTGGCATTCCAGGATTGAATAACCTTTGCTGCAGGGCGATATCTGGTCGTCAATGAAGCTGCCGCAGTGTCTATCGTGGTTTTATACGCAGGATTTTTAGTGATGCGGTATGCATTCCCAAAACTACAATACATCATAAAACCCAGGTCATGGTTTCCAGTATAATGTTTTTCTTTCTCCAAAATTCCCAATCTTGCAGTTGCTTCAGCCAGAATTTCCGGGTCTTTTGTGTATTCGTATATATATAACAAAGTCCCTGGATAAAAACCACTACACCACCATTTGGTATCACTGGTTTGCACTTTATTCTTCTCCGCATGATAAGTTTGAGGCATTACATCCGCCGGAACATTCTTACTAAGTACTTTATACTGCTGATCAGCAAATTTAAACTGATCGTCAATTAACTGGCTCATACCCTCTTTTGCCGGGCTATCCTGGGCCATCAGCACAGCACTATTCAGCATTAATAAATTTAATAAAACTACAAGCTTTCGCATAATCTACTATTTAATTCAAAATTTATATTTACTCTATTTAGGTTCTCTCTAAAAATTAAGAAGACATCCGTCTGATCAAATCAACCGGAATGACATAAGGCCTTTGCTCCAATCCTGATCCCTTTTCTCCACTTTTCAGCTGCTCTATTAGCACTTCAACAATTTTTTGCCCAACCTTAGCAGGATACTGTTCTATGGTAGACAAAGCAGGAGTTGTGATCGAAGTTCTCGGATCATTTGAGTAGCCGATAATTTTCAAATCACGGGGCACCTGAATCCCGTTCTCTTTGGCAAATTCCAATGCTGCAATTGCCGTCACGTCATTCGCAGAAAACAAAGCATCGGGAACAACTGTTCCTGAAAACATCTTCGCCATTGCTTCTTTTGCATTTTCATGAGTCAATTCCTGATGAAAAACCCATTCCGCATGTATAGGCAGCTGATGTTGCTCCATGGCTTTTCTAAAACCCGCACTGCGATCCTGATAAAGATTAGAGCTTAATTTCCCGGAAATATGGGCAATCCGCTGGCTCCCTGTTTCAATCAAATGAGTAGTTGCCAGATATCCTCCACGAAAATCATCCCCTTTAATAAACGTTGCAGGATAGGCATCCAAAGGAACACGGTCATAAAAAATTACGGGAATGCCACTGCTCACCAGCTTATCAAAATGACTAAAATCCGTAGTTTGCAAAGTACAAGCAACAATCAATGCGTCCACCCTGGAGGCATACAGAATGTCAGCAAGTTCTTCTTCCATGCTCAGCAGATCATTTGACTGACAAATGATCAGGTTATACCCATGCTTATGTAAGGAATTCTGAATTGTAGTGATTACTTCTGCATGGAAAAACATGGATATACGCGGAACAATGAGTCCAACAGTATGGGTTTTATTACTCCTTAAACCGGAAGCCATCTGATTCCTTCTATAGCCCAGTTGCGCCGCCATTTTCAACACATCATTTTTTGTTTTCTCTTTAACATGGGGATGATTGTTGAGCGCCCTTGAAATCGTTGCCGGAGAAAGCTTCAACGCCTCAGCGATATCAAGGATTGTATTCTGTTGCGGTTTTTTATCCTTATTCATCTATAAAACTGGATTTTCAGTAAATTAAGCACAGGCAAGCTAGTCATTTATCCCATAAAATGAAAACGTTTTCATAAAATTACAAAAAGGGCTTATTCTCCGTTATTTTGGCAATATATTAAGCAGAATTACCGATGGAGCCCTAAATTCCATCAAAAGTGATAACTTCCCTTTTTCTTAGGAATCCGATGTGATACCTGGTATCACGAAACCTTAAATTCAATTTATGACCGTTGGCCTTTTTATCCCTTGCTACATCGACCAGTTTTATCCAAATGCAGCAATCGCCACCTTAAAGCTGCTTCAAAAACTAGGTGTTAAAGTAAGTTATCCACTACAACAAACCTGCTGTGGTCAGCCTATGGCCAATTCTGGTTTTGAACACTTAACAACTGGTTGCAATGAACTTTTCATTGATAATTTTGCGGAGTTCGACTATATTGTTTCTCCTTCCGGGAGTTGCGTCTTACACATAAAAGACCATTTACATAGCGAAGGACAACCAGAAAAAGCGAAAACCGTTCGTAAAAAAGTGTATGAACTGACGGAATTCCTAACAGACATCTTGAAAGTAGAAAAGTTAACAGCTCGTTTCCCACATAAAGTAGGCGTACACCAAAGCTGCCATGGCCAACGAGGATTGATGATGTCTCAAATGACAGAACTAGTAGCTCCTCCATTTTCGAAACCGCTTCAACTTTTAAACATGGTGAAGGATTTGGAATTGGTCGCATTGAGTCGCCCAGATGAATGCTGTGGATTTGGGGGAACCTTTTGCGTAGCAGAAGAGGCAGTATCTGTAAAAATGGGTAAAGATCGCATTGCAGACCATGTTAATCATGGTGCGCAATACATCACCGCAGCAGATATGTCCTGCTTGATGCACATGGAAGGGATTTTGAAACGCCAAAATAGTCAGGTAAAAGTACTGCACATTGCAGAAATCCTAAATGCAGAAGAATTTAACGCAGAAATTTAAGAAAATGAGTACAGGAATAAAGGACCACGCAGCATTATCTGACATTTTCAATCAGGACGAAGCCCGCGTAGACTGGCACGACGAAACCTTATGGTTTGTACGTGCAAAGCGTGATAAAGCCGCAAATACCCTTTCAGAATGGGAAGCACTTAGAGAAAATGCTTCTCAAATAAAAGACCACGTATTGTCTAACCTCCACGACTACCTCTCGGAGTTTGAAAGCAATGCACAAAAAAATGGCATTACCATACATTGGGCTGCTGATGCTTTAGAGCACAACCAGATCGTCCATGAGATTTTAAAAGCGAAAGAAATCACCAGAATGGTAAAAAGTAAGTCTATGCTGACTGAAGAATGCCATCTGAACGAATATTTACAAAAAAACGGTATTGAGGTGATTGATACTGACCTGGGTGAGCGTATCGTCCAATTGGCAGAAGAACCACCAAGTCATATTGTTCTGCCTTGTATCCACAAGAAAAAAGAGGAAATCGGAGAATTATTTCACGAACATCTCGGTACTCCAAAAGGCGCTTCAGACCCGCAACTGCTCACTGCTGCAGCCAGGGTACACCTTCGGGAAAAATTCCTGACCAGAAGAGCGGCGATTACCGGTGTCAATTTTGCCATCGCAGAAACCGGAGAGTTCGTAGTCTGCACCAATGAGGGAAATGCAGATATGGGCGCACACCTTTCCGAGGTTCACATCGCCTGTATGGGTATTGAAAAGATCATTCCAAAACGGGCTAACCTTAGTGTATTTTTAAGGCTTTTAGCGAGAAGTGCCACAGGTCAACCAATTACCACTTATTCAAGCCACTTCCGCAGGCCAAGGGAAGGACAGGAAATGCACTTAATTCTGGTAGATAATGGACGAACTCAGCAATTGGGAAGAGCAGATTTTCGCAACGCGCTAAAATGTATCCGTTGTGGAGCTTGCATGAATACCTGTCCGGTATACCGCAGAAGCGGTGGACACAGCTACCATACCGCTATTGCCGGTCCCATTGGAGCCATTTTAGCGCCGAACCTTGACATGAAGCAATATGCCGATCTGCCCTTTGCCTCTACGTTATGTGGATCTTGCACAAATGTGTGTCCGGTAAAAATTAACATCCATGAACAACTGTACAAATGGCGCCAGGTCATTGTGAAAGAAGGCTATGCAGATCCTAAAAAAGCAATCGCTATGAAAGCCATGGAGTTCACCCTCTCCAATCCTTCCGTCTATAGAAATGCAGGTAAGGCCGGTAGATGGGTGATGAAAAACATACCTTTCCTGGTCAATAACAAGTTAAATGCCTGGTACAATCAACGTGATATGCCAACGCCACCCCAACAGTCTTTTCGTGAATGGTATAAAAAAAACAACAATGAGTAGCAGAGAAGAAATCCTTGCACGTGTTAAAAAGAACCAACCTCCTTTAACCGTTTTACCTGCAGATTTAACTGCCTTGATTCAATATCCGAACCCAATGGAAATGTTCGGTATCGTGCTGGATGGAATTGGAGGAACGATGTATCCGGTGAAAGATTATGAGGAAATGATTGGGCTTATTAAAACACAATTTTCAAATTTACCAAGAGTCATCTCGACAATTCCTGAATTAAAAGAACTGACTGAAAAAAACTGGGAAGGCCAAGATCCTCATAGCTATGAAAACGTCGATGTAGCAATTATTGAAGCTCATTTCGGAGTAGCAGAAAATGCAGCACTCTGGTTTACAGAGTCTTTAATGGGACAGAGAGTAATCCCTTTTATATGTCAGCAATTGGTTGTAGTGGTTCATAAAAAAGATATTTTATCCAATATGCAGGAAGCTTATCAGCAAATTGCAGATTCCAGCTATGGTTTTGGTGCTTTTATTGCCGGTCCATCAAAGACTGCAGATATTGAGCAATCATTGGTACTCGGTGCCCATGGTCCCAAAAACATGACGGTTTTTGTACTCGCATAACCTATTCCTATTGGATTTTTGAAGGAGCATCAACTGGCAATGTGAAAAAGAACCTACTTCCTTTGCCAGGCTCACTTTTAAGGCCGATCTCCCCATGATGCCGCTCCACAATATCAGCACAAAGATATAATCCAATGCCAAAGCCTGAAGCATTTTTGACTTGCATATCGTCGATTCTATAGTAACGATCAAAAATCTTATGTTGATGAATGTTGTCGATTCCAATGCCATGATCTTCCACAGAGATTAACACCACTTCGTTTTGCAATTTTGCAGAAACCAACACATCCCCTCCTAGCGGAGAATATTTAATAGCATTACTTACCAGATTATCAATTACCTGTGTGATTTTATGCTTATCTGCATAAATCATAGGTAACGATTCCGCATCGAATAGAATTGGATGGTTCTTTTCCTGAAATACATAATCATTAATAACCTCTTTAATCAACTCATTCACATCGATCAATTCCGTGCTAAGTTCTGTCTTATTGGTTTCAATCTTTGAAAGATCAAGGAAACTATACACCAGTTTCGTCATTTTATTAATCTGCCCTTCAATCCTGGCACCTACACTTTTAATAAAATTAGGATCTGCCGCCGCCTTACTGGATTTCAATAATTGTGCATAGGCTTTCAAAGAGGTTAAAGGTGTCTTAAGTTCATGACTTGCAATGGCAATAAAATCGTTTTTTTTCAATTCTTCCTGCTTACTCTCTGTAATGTCCATCACCGTCCCCAACATTCTGGCAGGTGTTCCATTCGCATTAAAAATAACTTTTCCAGTAACGCTGATCCAGTAGATGAGGTGATCAGGCCTCACAATTCTGCTTTGTCTATTATATTTACCAGAGTCTAGCGCAGTTTGAAAAGCCTCTTTTACACCAATAATATCCTCAGGATAAACCAATTCACGAAGCTCTTCAAAAGTCAGATCTGTCTTTCCAGGAATGCCAAATAAGTCCGCCAGACTAGGAGAATAAATGAGCTCCATGCTTTGCAGATCCAGGTCCCAGCTCGCAATACCTGTTGCCTCAGAGGCCAGTCGAAGGCGCTCTTCCGTATTTTCTATGGTTTTCCTGGTGAGCACCCTTCCGGTCACATTATTGACCACTGAAAGTAATCCGGTCACTTCCTGCCCTTTGCCAAAAACAGGCTCCAGATTCAAGTCAAAATAGAAAATTTCCATCACCCCATCGCGCTCATACTTAACCGGAGATTCTCTGCCTTGATAAGATTGACCACTGGAAATCACCTCCTCAAAAATTTCCCGATACCCGAATTCCAGCATAGAAGGTAAAAGATCGAAAATCGATTGCCCCAAAACCTCTAAAGGCCCACCTTTGCCCCAAAGCTTACAAATGGCTTCATTGGCATATTCAATGATGAAATTTCCCTTGGTATAAAGCGCCATTCCTATCGGCGCTTTCATAAACATTTTGTGCAAGCGCTGCTGCTGCTGAAGGAGGTTTTCTGCTGATGTACTGGCCATCTCTTTCAACATCACCTGTGCAGTCACATTGGCAGTAGTATTGATGATATAAGCCACATTACCATCCTCGTCCAGAACTGGCTGATAAGAATTTGACCAATATAAAGGCTCCAATTTCCCTGTCTCACTGGAATAGATATCATATATATAAATCGGAAGCTCTATCTTTTTCTTTGTTCTCAGCATTTCCTTTAAGGTAGAAAGTGCAAGGCCTTTACCATAATCATCTTTTATTTTACCAGGAAGAACATCGAGCAAATTCTTACCCAATAACTCTGTCCGCGACTTTAAAGACATGTCAATAAATTGATCGCTAACTGCTAAAATGGTAAAATCAGGGAAATTAGCTTTGAAAACAACCGACTGTGGAGATACTTTAAAATAGTTCTGGAAATGCTCCCCTGTGTAGAAACAATCGCTGGTAAGTTTAGAAAGCGCCTGGTCCATATGTACAGAAATTTTTCAGGATGATAATCATTATTAAGGAAAATAAGCTCGTAGATTAATCTGATAACGTAAAATATGAGTATAAGTTTTAAAAATTCTACTCAAATTCCGTTTAAAATATACCTTTTGGTTAACAATATGATAACCTTAAACTTAAGAGTAGCTTATACCAGATAAATATCTTTGAAACAGACGCTCCACAATTCTATAATCCTTGCAACTGAAAGAATATAGAAAGCAGCAGGGAAGAGAACAAATAAGATTGTATTCCCTAATAACTACATATTTTTCTTTTCTCGACGGGCTAGTAGATCAAAAATGATCGCTATCCCGTTTTTTATTAGGCTAATTTTTTCTGAGGTTCCCGCAGTAAAAACCAATGTACCATCTCTTCTTTTATGAATTTCTGGTAAAAGCCCAGATGGGTTAGCGTTTTCGTAGAAGCCTCATTTACATGGGCACAACGGGCAGTAATCATTTTGACATCAGACTGCTTGAATGCCCATTTAATCAATCCTTCAGCTGCCTCAGCGGCATAACCTTTGCGCCTTTCAGCCGCTATTATCGCATAGCCAAGATCAACAATACCTTCCACCGTTGGCAGGCCTTTAAAACCAGCATCGCCAATCAGTGTTTTACTCGCTTTATCAATGACCATCCAGGATTCAAAACCAGAAGGTTCTGCTACCAATTCCAGATTTTCAATGATCCTTGGCAAACATTCTTTCAGTTCATCATCAGGCCAACCTTTGCCCAACTTTAAACCCAACTCCGTTAATAAAGTAAACTGTCCATCCATAACTTCTTTTGCAATCTGGATTGTAAATGGAAGTAAATAAAGACGTTCCGTAGTTATCTTTTTTGATTTCATGACTATGCTAAGCTCAATAATAAGAATATTTTAGTCTTTAAACTATATTCCAAACAATTATTTTTTTAAAACCCTAAACCTTTTATAATTCTAAAGTATTGAGCAATTTTGCAATTCTTTATTACCACGCTTATAGCAAGCCTGTTTATCTTTATCCCCGATGAAAATTTTTGCAGAAACAGATCGTATTATTTTAAGAGAGATTACCCTCGAGGATGCGCCATTGATGTTCAAAATGGATTCTGATCCAGAAGTACATAAATACCTGGGCAGCAACCCTTTAAAAAAAATCAGCGAATCAGAAGAGATTATTCGCTTCATCAGACAGCAATATGAAGAAAATGGTATTGGCAGATGGGCGGTTATTGACAAAGAGAGTAACCAGTTTGTAGGATGGGGAGGTATAAAATTCATTACCACACCAATCAATGATCGTAATCAATTTTACGAAGTAGGTTACCGCTTTCTAAAAGAACATTGGGGTAAAGGTTATGCTACCGAATCTGCTAAAGCTTCTTTGAAATATGCCTTCGAAAAAATGAATCTGGAAACCGTTTATGCCATGGCACATGGCGAAAATGCAGGTTCTCGTCATGTTTTACAGAAATCTGGCTTAAAAATCACAGGGCATTTCGACGATGAAGGGATAAAATGCGACTGGTTTGAAATCAGCAGAGAAGATTGGTTAAAATTATAAAAAAAAAGAGCCTGGCCATCAATTTGACCCGGCTCTTTTTTTAAGAGAATAAACGGAATAAATTATTCTACAATCCTGTTCCAGTCAGGGTGACGTTTTAAATAAGCAGCAACCAGCGGACATAGTGGGATCAATTTGTATCCATTGTCTTCGATATATGCCAACGTTTTTTCTATCACTGCCGTAGCCGCACCTTTACCTTTTAATTCTTCCGGCGATTCCGTATGAATCAACCAGATCTTTTTATCGCGTTCTTTATACTCGATAAACGTAACGTACTCCCCTACTTTAAGCTCAAAACGATGTTCTTCCAGGTTCTTCACCAGGGGTAGACTCACATATTCCTCATTCATAACCTTATATACTTTAATTAATCAGCCAATTCACCAAATTTACCCATGTTAAAATCAACGATAGCCTGACTGATTTCTTCATCTGTATTCATTACAAACGGACCGTAACTTACGATAGGCTCGTTCAAGGGCTCACCACTCATCAATAAAATCACACTGTTTTGATTTGCTTTCAAATGAATCTCTTCTCCTTCATTTGCAAACAATACAAAATTATGCTCCCCTACACGTTCTCCATTTACTTCCACACTACCATTCACCACCAACAAAGCAGTGTTATGCGTAGCAGAAACAGAAGTACTTACTGTTCCTCCCTCATTTAATTTAATATCAAACAGATTAACCTGACTGTAGGTTTTTGCAGGACCGGAAATTCCATTAAAACTTCCGGCAATTACATTCACCACCCCCGCAGCATCTGGCAACTCAATTTTACCCATTCCCGCAGCGGTCAACTCCTGATAATGTGGCGCTACCGATTTATCTTTTTTAGGCAGATTTACCCATAACTGTACCATTTCAAAAGGACCACCCTTTTTAGAAAACGCTTCTTCATGGTACTCTTTATGTAAAATACCATTTCCAGCTGTCATCCACTGTACATCACCAGAATTGATGACCCCATGACTACCTGTACTGTCATGATGGGCTACCGTTCCTTTATAAGCAATAGTTACCGTTTCAAAACCTTTATGTGGATGGACACCTACGCCTCTTACATGACTTGAAGGACCAAAATCATACTCAGGATTAAAGTCCAGGAGCAAAAACGGGCTGATTCTTTCCTGAGGGATACCTGCTCCCGGGATATAATTAAATACCCTAAACCCATCACCAACCATGTGTGGTCTGCCAGAATTTGTCACGATTTTTTCAATTACCTTTTTCATTACATTTCTCCTTTTTTTGACACAATAGTCAATCGCCATCGCGAATTAATTATTGTATACAAAGATACCCCTGCTAACATAACCGTACATTGATGTAAGATAAGAACGCTATTTTCCGACTCCATCAACCGCTTGAGGATAAGCATTCTTCATAATTGTTCTAATCACCTTATCCAGCTCATCAGAAGAAGATTTTAAATGTGTCAGATAATCTTTTAAAGTTTCATCCGTACCATAGGCCTGTAATAGTTCTACCAATCCCATAATACGGGCCAAAGGCGCGCGGATTTCGTGCGCTTGAATCCAGGCGATCTCTCTTAATTGCCGGTTTTGTGACTCTATAGCATTAAGATGGTTGATCCTTTCCGTAATGTCCTGCATAGAACCAATGATTCGTGTTGGCTTTCCTACTCCATCGAAAATAACAAAAGACCGATCCAAGACCGATTTATAAGTCCCATCAGCACAACGAAAACGGTATTCCAGCTGCAATCTTCTTTTTTTATTGGTGGTCAGCAATTCAAACTCCTCCAATACCTCCTGCACATCATCAGGATGAATTCTTTCCAACAACCAATGCTGACTGGTATTTGTATTGGCATAGCCAAACACTTCTTTTACACCCTTATTCCAAAGAATAATTCCAATATCCATGTTCCAATCCCAAATCACATCACTAGTGGCTTTAGAAACAATGTTATACCTTCCTATACTCTCAGCAATTTTTCTTTTGTTCTCAATATCTTCTGTAATATCCCTGGAATTACAAACCATTCCCTGAATTGCTGGGTCATCCATCATATTGGTCATAACCGTCTCCATCCAACGGTAGACCCCTTCACTATTTTTAAATCTAAATGGAGAAATATCAGCATGTTTATGCTTTTTTATCCGATCAAACTGATGCCGCGTTTCCTTCTGGTCATCAGGATGAATGAAATTGAAAATATTTTCTTCCAACAAACGGTTAGCATCAATACCCAGAATAGCCATTGCCGCCGGACTAGCGTATTTATAACCACCATCTATATCTACAATTGCAATAAGGTCTGATCCATTCTGAACCATGGCCTTAAACCTTTGCTCACTAGAAAATAAAGCATTTTCTGCCAAAATCTGCTTGGTACGGTCAATGACCAATCCCAAACAAGCCGATATATCCTTAAACCAAACCGCATTACTTTCAATCGTAACATAAACCAAATCCCCATTCTTTTTACAGTGCCGAATGATCGTTTGATTAATATCGCCTATGGAGAGGTGATCAATAATGACATCTGGAATCACTGCAGTATCTTCCAAAATCCGGATATCATTAATTGTCATTTTTAAAAACTGCGAACGCGTATATCCATAGAACTTTATCGCAGCTTCATTTACATCCAGAAAAGCTAGAGTTTCTTGATTATAGAGCCATTGTGGAAGCGGGCTCAGGTTAAACAAATCAATGTATCGCTGTTTTTCCTGTTGTAATTGTGCAGTGGCCTCTTTATGGGCCGTAATGTCTTTGAAATAAACCGACAATCCTTCACCAGATGGAAAGGCTGCCACTTCCAGCCAGACCTTATTGGGTTCAAAATATTCCTGAAAACGTACTGAGGTATTTTCTGCTATTGCACGATGATATTCTGTATAAAACTTAAGTGGAATAGCCTCCGCATAAACTTCCCATAAATTCTTGCCGATAATGTGTTTCCTCGGCATCTGCAGCATTCTTTCGGCTTCTTTATTCCAATAGGTAACCGTCCAATTGCGATCTACTTCAAAAAAAGCATCAGTAAAACTTTCCAATATATTGGAAATTCTTTTCTGATATGCCTTCAACTGCTTTTCAAAGGTGATATCTGAACGAGGAGCTTTAATACTTTTCATCTTAATTTACCTTAATTACTTACCAAAATACTTGTTTCCAAATCCCAAAATGATCAGGATAAAAAACAAAAAAAACTTAATACAGGGAAGTATTGTAAAAACACTAAGAAATTAAAATCTATCAGATATTATTGCTTAACGGCAAAGAACTAAAACGCTATGCTAATAATAGATTCATTGTCCTTGAATTTGTAATACAACGAATTTGGTGTACACATTGTTTTTATGATACCATTAAAACAAGGAGGTATTGTCATCCAGACCAGCCCTAATCATGAACATATTGATTTTGAAAACCTCATTTTTTAGCGTTGTTGCCGGTATTTAGCATCTAAGTTATTGGCGATCTTTAGAGTCTAAATTAGATTTTCGTATGGTTCTTCTCACCGGAATCACAGGCATATAAATACTCAGGCGAAGCTCATTAAGCATTTTTTTTAACCGCTTCATCAATCCAATCAGTAAAACCACCTGATCATCGTCCTGGTTTAGCAATCTAAAAGCATCATCATTGCTCAGCTTAAATTGCTTTTTTAATACCAAAGGGATTTTATTGCTCTGTGCAGTCAATGCACAAGCATATAAAAATAAACTATGAATAAATTCTGCCAGGGAGCGTTCGTAACCTAATTTGAGCTTCTTATAGCTTTTATTGCGTTTGAAATGCATCTGGTAGGGTTTAAAACGCATTCCTTCGAAAAAAAACATCGTATCTTCATCCGGATCGTGATCTTCAAAGGCTTCTATCCCAAACCAGCCGTCCAATTCAAACTTGGCCTTACCTATAATCGTAAATGCGTGTAAGCAGTTTTGGACAAATGGATCATCCACATCGTCAAAGAAGGTTCCATCTCCAATCGGAAATTCCCATGGATTATTAAATTCACTATAATATTCCTTAAAAGCCTTTTTAAAAGTAAGGTAATAAACAAATTCATAAAAATCTGAATGTACCGTGCCCATCATCATACTTAAACCTCTGATACAAATATCTAAATCAAAAGGATCATTTCTAGAAGTCTTCATAATCATCTATCCTAAAATGGTATAAAGTTAAATATACAATTATATTTAACTCTCTATTTATCTTCCCGATTTTTTAAGCACAGGCTGTTGACAGGAATTCTATCTGCCATTGACAGTTGTGCTTTGTTGAGCTGGAGTTTCAGCGAATTTGGAGTTGCTCCTGATCTAAACTCAACCGGCTGCCCAGTCTCTAGTATACTACAACTGACCACCTAAGATTGTTCAAATGGCAATATCAAATCGGTTCGGATTTCCTTTGTTTTTGAAATACCGAGCTCTGGATAAATCGGCTGTAATAATACTGCTCTTCCAACAACTTATAATCTGCAGCCACAAAATAAGGACCCATATTGATCAATTTGGATGCTTCAACATTTCCTGCTATTTTAAAAAATTGATACATAACTACCAAAAACAATCGTTTCCACCAGCTTCCGCGCGCTGCAGTAGCATCCTCCGCGGTTCCCCCTGAGTTGAAATCTGTATGAAACCAAAGACCTTCCTGCTTAAGCGTATCATCCAAATGATGGAACACCATTTCAGCTCTTTGTTCTGAGAAATTATCAAACAAAAATGGCGTACAGATCACATCAAAAAGCATTTCACTGGAAAATTCCTCAATACTCTGGTTGACAAAACTAACCGTATTTCTGCCAACGTCCCTTTTTTTAGACAGGGCAATCATTTTCGCTGAAATCTCTACATAAACCAGCAACAGCCCTTCCGGCCGGACTTTAGCAATTTCCTCCAAAATCCAACCCGTTCCTCCTCCAACAATCAATACGCTGCCTTTTTCTGGAAGATAGCTCAATTGATGAATCTGTGCATTTACCTGAGATTTAAAGAAAACCAGGCGGCTCAGCCGATCATAATAACGCGCTACTTTATCATAGTTATTGATCATAGACAGGGAGTATCAACGTTTAAAAAATTTAGGTTAAAGGCATAAACTGCATGGCCAACATGCCACAAATGGCTTTGAATAAAATCAACCCATCAATCACCATCAGATAATATAAGATATTTTTTCTGCGCCTCATCGTATAGGCGATATAAATAGTCAGCAAGAAAGGCAATAAATTCAGGAGAAATGGCCCTAGTCCGAATCCTTTATAACGCACAAATATGGATAAGGCAATGATCCCTACAATTAACAGTGGAATCAGGATATAGAAAATTGTCTTCCTTAGGCCGTATTGCACAACAAATGTTTTCAAATGCCTGTTCGAGTCTGTAGGATAATCTTTGATATCGAAAATAATAGCATTCACCGTACAAAACATCCAGTTTTTAATAAATAACCAGGTCCACAGCAAAGGATCATGATAACCTACACCCGTTTCAATTTTAAGCATGATCAAGGGCATCACATTTGCACAACAAGCCCAGACAAACCCAATTACAAACGCCTTTAACCATCCGGTATTCCGTAAATTAATTTGTCGGAAGGACTTTGGCAGCAAACCGTAATAAAAAGCTCCAGCGAAAATAATCACACCAATTGCCACCCAGTAATTCACGGGAAGATCCAGAATATTCTGATAGTTCTGATAAAGTAAACTAACCGCCAATCCCAGACAAACCGTAAACAGGATTGCCTGACTCCATTTTATAAAGTTCTTATGACGGAAATACCAGAGACTCCTTGGATTATTTGGCACCGGTTGGGCTGACATTTTATGGTAGGCATAGGTATAGTAAATCGTTGGTGCTAAAAACAATAACAAGTAATAGTTGATGGAATTATAGGGCAGTTTAAGTTGCTGTGTAGCCTCCAACGTCAATGCAACAGCCAGTATGCCTACAAAGTAATTCCCAAAAAATATAAAACGAATAATTTTACTGCCCATCAATAATATAAGACCAGAAGGATCTATGAAGCCAATTTCGGATATAAAAAGAATATTTTACTATAAACATCTTATTTTTATCGGCGACCCTCAAAACAAAAAAAAACACAGCCTCTTAGAGCAACATCTACCTCAAAAAGCTTCGTAATTATCACAGTTGACACACTGTAATACACTTTGATCAATGCCATAAAGAATACATTCAATGTTTCTTTTTTCTTCGATAATTTGTCGGGCACATTTCAGCCCCTTATCTAAATTTTCAAAAACGGTGTAAACCTTTTGATGCGGGTACACGGCATAATTACAAGCTTCATCTAAAACAATCCGGGTGTTGATCTCAGCCCTAACCAATGCAACTTCCTTAAACTCCATTAAAGGAAATTTCTCCAGATTTGAGGAGATATCATCTCTTTTTTTCCAGCGCAGGACAATAGATCTCAGCCATTTTTTAAAACGGAATACAAGTGATGGCCGATAACGCCCTGTTTTTTTCATGAGATATAAGATGGAGAATCTGTCGCTAATTAATAAGGTAGAAAATTACGGATTATTTTTATAAATGAAAAATGCATTCCAGCTACCATGAAGAAAAACTATATTTGGTAGAAGGTTAATTTAGTGGTGCAAAGCTTAAAGATAATCTTAGATGAAAGAAGTGATCCACCAATATGGTGTAGAATTAGATTGGGTAGCAGGTCTTGCCGAAGGAATAGGCGGCTATGTTGAAGACAATTATATCCGTATTGAAGATGAGGTACAGCAAGGAAATCGTTATGTGCTCCCAATAAATGATCATTTAACCGCCTTCATTATTGATGTGACCTACCGTCAGGATGTGGTTTTCAAACTTAGGAACACGCGCAGTGACTTCGTCGGACTATATTTCAACCTTAGCGAAGGCGGAGCAATTCACATCTTAAATGATGTTACCCGATCTGCTGAGCGTTGGGGATATAACCTTGGTATATTCGATGCTGATCTAAATGGTGATTTTCAGGTGAAATCAGGATCAACTACCTATATGATTGCTATTTTCATCAAGAAAACTGCTTTAAAACAATACCTGTCTCAGATTCCACAACACCAGCAAATTATAGAATCCATTTTTAACCCGGAACTCAATACCATTGTTCGATTTGACAGGATGAGTAATCATGCTTGGTGGCTAATCAATGAACTTAGAAAAGTACCTCCAAAAGGCCCTTTATATGATATTTTCATCACTGGAACTGTCTATGGCCTCATCGCAGATTACATGGATCAGATCATCAACCAGGAAATCATCATTGAACAAGTGCTCCCCGAAGACCTTGGAAACATCGTCAAATCACAAGCCTATCTAATTGCACATCTGGAAGAAGCATTTCCTGGAATTCATTTCCTCGCAACAGAAGCCAGTATGTCTGAAACCAAATACAAGAAACTCTTCAAAAAGATTAGTGGTATCAGTCCAAATTCGTTTTTCTTAAGTAATAAATTAGGTTATGCTAAAGAAATGCTGGAAACAGGCAATTTTACCATTGGAGAAATTGCCGATAAATTCGGTTTCTTTGATTCCAGCCATCTGATTGAGCAATTTAAACAAACTTATGGTGTTCCACCCAAAGAATACCTTAGCCAATTATAAAGATGAATCTGGAACGTATAGAATTTTGTTACCATTATACACTTGGCCCGGAATGGCAACAGCAAATCGTAGATGCGATTGGTGCAACGCTAACAGACAATAAGATTCTGACGATGCCGGAAAACATTGCCCATGGCGGTTCCATATTTCTGGAAGTTACCCCAGGGCTATCTGTTCTGCTATTGGATATGACCTTTAAAGTTCCGGTAGCCATCACAAGGATACCTACAGACCATCAATATTATATGGTTTACTTTGACATTGGTGATGAGATCACTACGCATATCATTGGCAATGCCGTTCATAGAGCTGGATACCACGCTAAGTTGGGTATGGGTTTTATGGACTGTAATACCAAAGGGATCATCATGCCTCCAGTGGAACAGCGCTCCTATAGCTTAAGGTTATTCATTCAGAAAGATTACTTAAAAGAACTGGCCGCCAGCACCCGAGACCTGGAAACAAACAACCTACTTTTTGATGAATCAAAAAACACTCTTTTCTTCTATAGTCATATCGATAGCAGAAGTAAAATATTGCTGAGTCAATTGAAGGAAATTGATTTCAATGCTGCTTCTTTTGATCTGAAGCTGAAAAGCACAGCCCTCTACTTATTGGGGTATCTTGTGGAGCGGGCAAGCAGGTTTGAACCCATCATCAACAAACTATCTGATCATGATATTGAACAGATCTTTAAAACGTCAGAATACCTGCTCGCCAACCTGCTCGAGGAATTTCCTGGCTTACAAAAAATGGCAGAAATGGCAGAAATGTCGGTATCAAAGTATAAAGGACTTTTCAAAAAAATTTTAAAGGATAGTCCGAATCAGTTTTTCTTGAATGAAAAGCTACTGTTGGCACAGCAACTCCTGCACAGTGGCAATTTCTCTAGTGTACAGGAAATTGCTTATGAGCTTGGGTATACCAGCCCGAATTACTTTGCCAAAGTTTATAAAAACATGTTCGATGTATTACCCGGAGAGGTGCTAAAAAATCAGCCACAGTAAGCTCGCTTTCTCCAGGAACACCTCTTGATGTAGAGACTTTCGCTTCAGTTAAAGCGCCATAAGCTTTCACATTATAGCTCCCTGTCATTTGCAATGATTCTGGCTTTCCAACTACATTAGCAGTCTTTTTATCTTGGTCAAAAGTCAGACTTATCTTACAGAATCTTTCCCGGTAGCATCAGATTGTATCAGCTCAATTAATCTGTATTTCCCGGTCGGCAGTACGTTTGCTTCAGGCTCTTGTGCGTTATCTTTTTTACAGGCAGTAAATGCAGTTGCGGTCAGTAGTAATACGGCTAAAAATTTATTTTTCATCTTGTTGTTTTTGTAGTTAATAATGGTTTTTATATCTGTTAATGGTCTTTATGTATGGATACCTTGTATGGTAATTCTGGAGAGATTAATGCTCAAAGCCCAAATATTCTGAAATTAGTTTTTGATCTCTTTCTGGCTTGCTGGCAATATCTAAGGAGCTACTTTCCCCGATGCACACCACACGTTTACCTTTTTTGTTCTTCACAATCACGAAAAACCCAGCACTTTCCACCTCATTATCTTTACCCGCAACTTCTGCATGAATCAAGTCTGATGGAAATAAAATGGGGCTTCCCTTTACGACGATATATTTTCTTAATAACATCTTTCCTATTGTTTAATTACCCTACAAAAGTACGGGCCTCGCTTTCCAGGGGATGAAACGATCAGACATAAAACTCATAAAATAAGACCAATTGGAATTCTTACTACTTTAGATTACCTGTAGAAAACACTAAATTGACCCTAAATACGAAAGATGGAACCTAATGATGTAAAAATCTCAAAGAAGAAACCGATTTTCCCAGTCTCCCCTGCCTTACAGAAATACCTGAGAAGCTACCAGAGGGACGCTAAACTTCCAATCGGTTACAATGATTTAATGATGTTCGATGAATCCTTTCCAATCATGGATAAATACGGAAGGGATTCTTTATGGGAAGGACCGATTTATTCTTCTGATCGTATTGAAAGTCTTCACAATGGGTTAAAGGTGATCTATGCCAATTTAAAAGCATCCGGAAATCTGCGTATCGTTCAACACAAGTATATTGATAAAATTGAGTACTGCACTTTTGGCAATACCCATCCCTTTCGGATTCGAATTGTAAACCGTTTAAATGATGTTTACGATTATTTCTATGTTAAAAAGGCGGATGCTTCCCGTATTTATGGCCTGGAATTGGAAGAAATTTTGTCGCCCAACCAAGTGAATTACCTCGTAGATCGCGAAACGTTAATTGAAGAACATATCGCCGGAATCCCTGGTGATGTCTTCGCAAAAACCTATTTACATAACCCGGAATACAACCAGACCCGGATTGCTAAGGAGTTTGTGAAATTTAATGAACGATGTTTAGTCATGCTTTTAGGAGACATGAGAGCCTATAATTTTGTGGTACAAATCACGCCGGACTTTGACGACATACAATTTAGAATCAGAGCCATCGACTTTGACCAACAGTTTTATGAAGGAAATGTAAAAGTATACCTCCCGCAGTTTTTCAAAGAAAACTATCCCTATGTGAAATTATGCACAGAGCAGCTCACAGATAAAACTTTCTTGCAATATCAGCAGGAAGAGAAATCGTCCATACTACATCGGGTCCGTAGTGAACGTCACCGATTAGCAGACTTAAGAGACGTGTCGAATGAAGATGTATTAACAACCGTTGAAAACACCAATATGCTAAAACGTGGAATGGCCAGCCATTTTGCAGATGAACATTATATGGAATGTGAAACCATGACTGATATTATTGAATTGAATGTCAAGAACATCATCCGTCAGGTAAAATTATAAGCCATTTTAAGGAACAATGCCCGGCAGTTAATTACTCCCGGGCATTATAAATTAGATCTTTTTGATCATCACCACCCCTGTAGTGTTGTCATTCAAATCACCACGAACCTTTGCTTTAATTGTAAATGCGGCACCAGTTTCATAGTTATCGATTTTGAAACTATACTTATTGTTCTTTTCTGCACTTCCTGTAAAGCCTTCATGTAAATCTTCGGCAACCTTGACTCCGTTTTTATAAACTTCTATCGATTGAATATCCAGACGAGAATCCCCGCCAGTATACCAGAAATGAAGGGCATAATTACCATTACCATTGATTTTTCCTGAACCATTCATTTCCAGCAGGCCGAAATCTTTTCCTTGAACATTTTGAGGATTCCATTCCGCTACTAATTCACCATATTTTTTAAACTTATCCAGTTTATCAGGGAAATAAAGCGGCAAAGAAAACTGACTCCTGTTCAATACGGTAATCGCATAAAAATCTTTCAATTCCGGTACCGTAACTGCTTTGGTATAAACGGGAGAATATACATTTGGAATACTGCCATCAATACTGTAACGAATTTCAGCACCATTTACCCTATTTTCCAGTTTAATCACATACCCATTTGGTCCCTTTTCATGACTAATCAATTTTGGCTGTGGCATACGGTAACCATATCCTGCTGCATCATAACGTGCATAGTGACTACGCATTCTATTTTCAAAATCCTTCCAGTTTTGTCTGGCTACTGGTGTCCATAAAACCTCTGCTAAAGCAGACATCCTTGGGAAGGTCAGGTAGTCAAAATACTGCTCCGAGCGGTTCTCATTAATCATTGGAATTTCCTGAAGAATTGTGCCATGAATAAACTGATCTGACCATAGTGTAGCAGATGCACCTAAGATCAATGGACGATATTTCTCATCCATTCCTTCCAGCATTGGATTCAACTGATATACTTTCTCTAAGGAGATTGGCGACAACCAGGTTGCTGCTTTAACTTCTCCAGGGATACTACTTTCTGCGACATCGAAATAGCAATATCCAGTCAATGACATCACCGAATAATGTCCGGCTTCCGCTGCTTTAAATGCTTTCTTAGCGTCATGCCAAATCATACCAACAGCTTTTTCTTCTAAACCATCTTCGATAATTTCATCCCAACCCACAATCGTTTTTCCATATTTACTGGCTATTTTCTGAACGCGGTGGTTGAAATGAAGACGCAATTGTTCTTCGGTTTTCAGCCCTAACGATGTTTTCTTCTTTTGACAAACCGGACAAGCTTTCCAACGTGTATAAACGGCTTCATCACCACCGATATGCAGATATTTTGAAGGGAACAGTGCAACAGTCTCTTTAATAATGTCATCGATAAATTCATAGGTAGATTCTTTACCGGCACATAAAATTTCTTTACTGATAGCATGTTGTGTTTGAACCTCATATTGATCCCCGGTACAGCATAAATAAGGATAAGCAGCAACCGCAGCCTGTGCATGAGCAGGTAATTCCAATTCAGGAATGATGTCTACATTCCTTGTAGCCGCATAAGCGACCATTTCCCTGAGGTCATCCTGTGTATAATAACCACCTTTCCGATCTGGTCCTACCCCACTAAAACCACCAACTGAAGTCAACTTTGGGTATTTCTTTATTTCTATTCTCCATCCTGAATCATCTGTCAGGTGGAAATGTAAAGCATTCATTTTGTACATGGCCATCATATCAATGAACCTCAATACATATTCTTTAGAGAAAAAATAACGGGCAACGTCCAACATCATCCCTCTCCATGGATACAATGGCGCATCAGTAATTTCAGCACCTTTAATCTCCCATTTCAGCGCTTTTTGACGTTCTTTGCTATAAACTTCCGGAGGTAGCATTTGAAGTAAGGTTTGTATGCCGTAAAACACCCCTGCACTGGTATTTCCTTTAATCGTGATCAGGTCTTTATTTACGTTTAATTTATAACTTTCTTTATTTGCTGAACCTGAATCTCCTGTACTTAAAGCAATCCCATTTACCGGACGGTTAGATTCCAGTAAAACAAAGTCATATCCTGTAGCTGGAGATAATGCTGCAACCAGCAATTCTGCCTGTTGTTTCAATCCTTTAGTATAATAAATCCTGGTTTGCGGTTTAATCAAAAATGAGCTTCCACCTTCAACAATCTTTTGAGGAAGTGGAACCAGGTTAAACTGGGCGAATACAGACGAGCTGAGCATCAGTAACACCGCAAGTAAAAAGCGTGCCTTGCATTTAATTTTCATAACAATATGTGGTTCAATTTTAAGGAAATATAAAAAAAACCGCCGGCTTAAAAACCATGGAAATACACACAAACGATTGCATTAACCATTGCAACCGTTTGCGTAATTTATAAATTCAAGCTGTTGGGCAGCCTATTTTCTAACTATTTGAGGTAATCCAGTATTTTTTCCATCAATTCAGACTCCGTAAAAGGCTTAATGATATAATCATTTAGACCCGCAGAAAGGTAACGCTCGTGAGAATCACTGGTAATTTGTCCGGTAATGGCAATAACGGGTAGTTGAGATTTTTGTTGATCATCCAGCGCACGAATTCTCTTCGTCAGTTCAATTCCATCCATTTCAGGCATCTGAATGTCTGTAAGCACCATATCGTACCTATTTGATTCCAGGAAGTTCAGGGCCTCATGACCATTATGGGCAGTATCGAAACTGATTCCAATCTTCTTAAAGATCATTTTTATGACCAATAAATTCATATCTGAGTCATC
The DNA here is from genome assembly GCF_014172405.1 of Pedobacter gandavensis. Taxonomy (GTDB): domain Bacteria; phylum Bacteroidota; class Bacteroidia; order Sphingobacteriales; family Sphingobacteriaceae; genus Pedobacter; species Pedobacter gandavensis. The sequence continues at coordinate 264,746 of NZ_WNXC01000002.1, forward strand.
TACCACCAATAAATGAAGGTTTTTAAAACGATCACTGTTGATGACCGGAGCCTGTTGCGCGTCCAATTCTTCACTATCTTTTTCAGCGATAACATAAGGAATTTCCAAGGTAAAAGTAGAACCTTTACCTAGGGTGCTTTCCACAGAAATTTTACCTTTATGCATTTCCACAAGCTTCTTGCTAATCGCCAGTCCTAATCCCGACCCCTTTTGCCAGTCGCTCCGTTTAGAATTAATCACCTGTGAGAACTCATTGAAAATCAGCGGAAGATTTTCCGATGAAATGCCAATCCCAGTGTCTTTCACTTTAATAAACAGGGTAATGTGTTTTTCGTCCGCTTTTTTTAGACTCACCTGAATACTCACTTTCCCCTTATCGGTAAATTTAATTGCATTTGCGATCAGATTCATGACCATTTGCTTCAGTCGGTATGGATCACCATCCAACAATAAATCCGGAGCGTCGTCCATCACCAGTTCTAAAACCAGGTCCTTTTCGTCGGCCAATATTCTTGCTGTAGCGGCAATATCCGCTAGAATCTTTTTATAACGGAAAGGCGTTTTTGCCAAGGCCAGCTTGCCGGTTTCCAATCTTGAAAAGTCTAAAACCTCATTTACCGCAGACAACAGCATGGAAGATGAATTATCCAGAAGTTTAGACATCTGCTGCTGATCTTCATTTAAAGGTGTAGATTTCAATTGTTCTGACACCCCAATGATTGCATTTAAAGGTGTTCTCATCTCATGACTGATGCTGGTAAAAAACCTTGATTTAATCACCACTTGTTCTGCGGCCAGCTGATTCGCTCTCAAAGTCTTGTCATAAGCCCTGTAAAGCTTCCACATCAATAGAATAATGGCGAAGTAAGAAAGTACACTAATCCAAAAATTGATCTGTCTGGATCTTTCCATAGCCGTCAGTGAGGTATTTGCCCTGCTTTTTAAAATGGCCTTTTTCAGCTCGGCATTGATCCCCTCTCTATTTCTAAACTCCTGGAATAAGCGTTTAATATTCTGAAAAATGTTTTCATTTAACTTCAGAATCTCTTCTTCCTTTTTAGTTAAAACTTTACGGTTGTTCTTTAGATCATCAAAAAGGTTCACATAGAAGCTTTCAATATTCTCCAGTTGTTTTTTATTGTAAGCCTCCACATCCGGGGCGGTTTCCTCATAAGTAATTTCTGTTTTCAGGCGTTTCGTAGAATCCTTGCGTGCTTCTTTATTCGTAATGGCATTTTTCAGCCTTTTAAATAGTTTTTGCCTGGGTGCAGCAGGTGCTGCAATAGATTCCTCCACCTTGGTGACTTTCTTCAGCATTACTTTCGGAAAGCTCTTCAGTTTTGGTTTATTTCCTGTGATTTTTAACAACTCCAGCCCTACATTGATGTTATTTAAAGAGTCAGTGAGTCTTTTAAGTTCACCATATAAAGTCATTTGCCCTCTTTTATTCTTTAAATCACCAACAATAGTTCCCGAAATATCACTGCTATCGTCAGTGCTAAGCTCTTTAAGTAAACTGGAAATCAATAGAATATCCTTAGTATACTTCTTAAAATAAGTGGTATCCCAAAGTGTGGTGTACATCCTGAAATTATTCTCCGCAGTTTGTAAACTTAAGGTAATGGTATCTAGTTTTGAGATTCTTAAGCTATTATCCTCTAACTCTTTAAGGCTAGAAACGAGTGTAGATTGCCGCCCACGTTGAACGACCGAATTTCGAAATAGAAAACCAATAAAAAGAATAATAACTGCGGAAATGAGAAGGAAAGAGCGTTGTTTGTTTTTCATTGATAAAAAGAAGATCAATATAAATTTCAATCGGTTTCCCGATTTGATTTACTATATTCAAAGTTAAACATAATTTATAACAACGGTAAAACAAGCATATAATTATAGTAAAAGGGGATTAGTCTGTAACAACTTGCTTACCTTGACACAACATGAAGCCTAAAATCGGCTGGCATTTCTCCTCGCAGGAAGCATAAAAGTTCCCTTCTATCCGATGCCCGGATGCCGTTTCTTTCCCCCAGAAAAACTCGGCAATACTCAAAGGTTTCAATCCATGAATTGCCGCATAATTCAGTAATTTTGGCGCACAACAATCTCCCGTACCTACGGGAATTCCCTTTTTTAACTGAAAAGCCTGCTCCAATGTTCTGGTCTCCCGATTAAAATTATGGAATTGATACAAGGCATTCAGTTTCGCCAGGATACCATGAGAAACTAACCTTCTTTCTGCCAATTTCAAATACCACTCTTTTGACTCTTTTGGCAGGGTATCGATTAAATCTGTCAAAGGATGAATGTCCAGATTTCCCCTTTCTACTGTCGCTACAAAAGCATGTTCATCTACCAATGGCGGTACCCAGCCTGCAACATTCCAAACGCCATTGTGGCGAGAAGAGAACGCACGTAGGATGACCTCCTTCCCATGCTCATCTTCACAAACGAGAATACCAAACATACGTCCCCTCATTTTTGAATAGAGCATATCAGTAGACAAACGGGGATCTGAAGCTTCCAATGGCACATCAAAATCTATTCTTTTATGCATAGATAACTGAGCCATCAGGGCATGACAATGAGGAATAGCTAGCGAAGAAGGCAATTCATGAATTTCTTCACAATCATTGCAATAACCGAAACAGGACATAGAATTTGACAAGGATACAAAGATAAGTAAAAATATAACAATCGATTTGGATATACGTAGTCAACTACGTAGTTTTGTACCATACAATAAAAAGAAACAGATGGAAGTACAGATAACGCAAATAAAAAATGAATCTGCGGCGGCAATAATTGACCTGGTATTACCGATCCAGCAGATCGAATTTAAGGTAGCCATTACCTTAAGCGACCAGCCGGATTTATTAGATATAGACAACGTATATTATAAAAATGGTGGTGCCTTTTGGGGAGCTACATCGGAAGGCAAGTTATTGGGAACGATTGCCATGATCAAGTTCAGCAACAATGCAGTTGCACTCCGCAAGATGTTTGTGAAAAAAGAATTCAGAGGAAAAGAGCTTGGCCTTGCCCAGCGCTTACTGGAAAACCTGATCATTCATTGCAAAAACAACGGAATTGACCATCTTTACCTCGGAACAGTTCCAGTGCTACAGGCTGCCCTTCGCTTTTATGAGCGCAATGGCTTTCAGAAAATGGAGAAAGTAGACTTGCCAACACAATTCCCATTGATGGGTGGAGATTCCGTATTTTATCAGTTATCCCTAAAATAATGAGCGTCATTGACGAACTTGGTATCCTGGCCCTTTCTACGCGCTTACAGCGCTTAAGTGAACAACTCCGGAAAGACGGTGCCCTACTCTACAATACCTATGAAATTGATTTCGAACCGAAATGGTTTCCGGTGATTTATACCCTTCACCACAAGCAGCCATTAGGCGTCGTAGACTTGGCCACGGAAATCGGTTATACCCATCCTTCTACCATCAGCTTACTGAAAGAACTGGAGAAGCAAAAGCTGATCCGCTCTAAAAAAGACAAGAAAGATGAACGGAAAAGGCTAATCCAGCTGACCGCAAAAGGAGCAGAACTCATTCTCAAAATGCAACCGGTATGGCAGTTGATGACCCAAATCTTAACCGACATCACCGACACAGAAAACAACCTGCTGAAAGCGATGACGGAAACAGAAGAGAAATTAAAACAGCTGAGTTTTATACAACGGGCATTGCAAAAAGGGGCTGCGGTATAAGCAGCCTTTAAAAGTTCAACAGCGAGCCTGATTCCAGCTCATAAGGCGCCATTCCGGCAAGAAATATTCTGGAAGGTTTACTACCTTTCGTACGCACAACCTTACCTTTTACACTTACCCAGCTCCCTTCCCTTAGTCCAACTACTGGCGTATCGTTAAACACATGAAACTCTTTTATTCTCGTTTCTCTGGTTTCCCCATTATGCGTACTTGTAGGATCCGGATCCAGATAATGAGCATTGATGTTAAAAGGAACTAAACCCATCGTCGTAAAATCCGAAGGATACACAATAGGCATGTCATTGGTGTTCTTCATATTTACCCCACCAATATTGCTACCTGCACTAGTTCCTAAATAAGGAATTCCACTTTCCACCCTTTGTTTCAAAGTTTCCATCAGCTTTAAATCGTGGAGTTGCTGCACTAGTAAAAAGGTATTCCCACCACCCGTAAAAAAACCTTCTGCTTCCGCTATAGCGGTTTCAGGCTCCGCAAAAGTGTGTAATCCGCGAACCTTAATGCCTATTGTTGCAAAAACTTCCCTCACCTTTTCCGTATAGTCATCATGACTGATGCCTCCTGGACGGGCGAAAGGAATAAATACAATTTCAGAAACACCTGCAAAAAAGCCAGATAGCTCCGGCAACAGGTAGGCAAGATATTCTTCTCCAAATAAGGTAGAGGTACTGGCAAGCAGGACATTCTTCATAACGATCTTTTTTAAGCATCGCTAAAGTAACAATCCTAACCGTATAAATGAAAAATCGCCTCCCAATTTGACTCAGGAGGCGATTTAATGCTATTATTTAGATTTGTTTTCCAACCATTGTCTGGCGTTTACAAAAGCTTCCATCCAAGGAGTAACTTCGTCTTTACGTCCCTTCGGATAGTTAGCCCAATGCCATTGGAACAACGAACGCTCAATATGTGGCATCATCACCAGGTGTCTTCCTGATTTGTCACACATCATAGCCGTGTTGTAATCAGAACCATTTGGATTTGCAGGATAGCTTTCATAAGCATACTTCGCTACGATACCATACTGATCTTCTGCATATGGCAATTGGAATTTACCTTCACCATGTGAAACCCAAACCCCTAATGTACTTCCAGCAAGGCTGGATAACATCACTGAGTTATTTTCCTGTATCGTTAATGAGGTAAAGATACTCTCGTGTTTCTGACTATCATTGTGCAGCATTTTAGGTTTTTCTTCATGATCTTTATTGATCAATCCCAATTCCACAAACAACTGACAACCGTTACAGATACCCACTGAAAGTGTATCCTCACGTTTGAAGAAGTTTTCTAAAGCTATTCTTGCTTTCTCATTGTATAAGAATGCACCAGCCCAACCTTTTGCAGAACCCAATACGTCTGAGTTAGAGAAACCTCCAACAGCACCGATAAACTGGATATCTTCTAAAGTCTCACGACCAGAGATTAAATCGGTCATGTGTACATCTTTCACATCGAAACCTGCAAGGTACATGGCATTCGCCACTTCACGCTCAGAGTTACTTCCTTTTTCTCTCAATACCGCAGCTTTTGGTCTTGGTTTAGAAGCATCAAAAGAAGGTTTTTTACCATCAAATTGTAATGGGAAAGTATAGTTCAATACGTGGTTTTTGTAATTGTCAAAACGTTCTTTTGCTTTAACCGGACCAGCTTGTTTTTGATCCAACAGGTAAGAAGTCTTGAACCACACATCACGAAGGTGATCGATATCAAAGCTATGACTGCTTGTTGCATTTTTAACGGTTAATACTGGCTCAGATTTCACAATACCAATTTTATGGTAAGCTACACTCGCTTCAGCCAATAATCCTTCTACAGATGGATCAGCCTGGAATACGATACCAATATTTTCTGCGAACAACACTTTAATCAAGTCATCATTGCTCAACTCAGAAAGATCGATGGCTGCACCAAGGTCTCTGTCTGCAAAGCAAAGTTCTAATAACGTAGTGATTAAACCACCGCTACCGATATCGTGACCTGCCTGGATTTTACCAGTTTTGATTAATTGTTGAACAGTATTAAATGCGTTTTTAAACTGAGCGGCATCAGTTACATCCGGAGTTTCATGACCAATTTTGTTCATGATCTGCGCGAAAGAAGATCCACCTAGTTTATAGCTATCATTTGAAAGGTTGATGTAATAGATCGAACCACCATTTTTCTGAAGAACAGGTTCCACTACTGCGGTAATGTCATCACAATGACCACCGGCAGAAATGATCACCGTACCTGGAGCAATTACTTCTCCATCCGGATATTTCTGTTTCATCGATAAGGAATCCTTACCAGTAGGAATGTTAATACCTAAGTCGATAGCAAATTCCGAACAAGCTTTTACCGCGTCATATAAACGGGCATCCTCACCTTCGTTTTTACAAGCCCACATCCAGTTGGCAGAAAGCGAAACGCTATCCAATCCATCTTTTAATGGCGCCCAAACGATGTTAGAAAGTGACTCAGCAATCGCATTACGGCTACCCGCAGCAGGATCAATCAAAGCAGAGATCGGTGCATGACCAATTGAAGTCGCAATACCGTCTTTTCCTTGATAATCCAGCGCCATTACACCACAGTTATTTAATGGCAATTGTAATGGACCAGCACATTGTTGTTTGGCAACTTTACCACCTACACAACGGTCAACTTTATTAGTCAACCAATCTTTAGCTGCTACAGCTTCCAATTGTAATACCTGCTCAAGGTAGGTATCCAGTTTATTTAGATCATAAGTAACAGGTTCATATTTCCTGTCAATTGTAGTATCTTCCATAACCACCTTCGGCGAACTGCCAAACATGTCTTTCAATTCCAGATCCATTGGTTTTAAGCCAGTAGTTTTAGAAGCGAAAGTAAAACGGTGATCACCGGTCACATCACCAACGGTATACATTGGGCTACGTTCACGGTCTGCAATTTTATGTAAAATATCGATGCTATCTGCGCCGATAACCAATCCCATACGTTCCTGAGATTCGTTTCCAATGATTTCTTTAGCTGAAAGCGTAGGATCTCCAACCGGAAGTTGATCCAGGTCAATCAATCCACCAGTTTCTTCTACCAATTCAGAAAGACAATTTAAGTGTCCTCCAGCTCCGTGATCATGAATAGAAACGATAGGGTTAATATCACTTTCTACCATACCACGAACGGTATTAGCCGCTCTTTTCTGCATTTCTGGGTTAGAACGTTGGATGGCATTCAGCTCGATGCTCGAACCTAATGCACCTGTATCTGCAGAAGAAACTGCAGCACCACCCATACCGATACGGTAATTCTCACCACCAAGGATGACAATTTTATCTCCGGTAGCTGGTTTATGTTTTAAAGCCTGATCTGCTTTACCGTAGCCAACACCACCTGCAAGCATGATCACTTTATCATAACCTAATCTTCTACCTTCTTCTTCATGCTCAAAAGTAAGCACAGAACCAGTGATTAGTGGTTGTCCAAATTTATTACCGAAATCTGAAGCACCATTAGAGGCTTTGATCAGAATGTCCATTGGCGTTTGATACAACCATTTTCTTTCCTCAACACCAGCTTCCCAAGGGCGATTCTCTTCTAATCTCGATAAAGCAGTCATATATACTGCAGTACCTGCAAGAGGCAATGAACCTTGTCCGCCAGCCAGTCTGTCTCTGATTTCTCCACCTGCACCAGTCGCTGCACCATTAAATGGCTCAACGGTAGTCGGGAAGTTATGTGTTTCCGCTTTAATAGATATTACGGATTCAAAATCTTTTACCTGGTAATAATCAGGCACATCTGCTCTTTTTGGAGCAAATTGCTGCACTACCGGACCTTTTACGAAGGCAACGTTATCTTTATACGCAGAAACAATTCCATTAGGGTGTGCTTCTGAAGTATGACGGATCATTTTAAATAGAGAATAAGGTTTTTCTTCTCCGTCGATCACGAATCTCCCGTTGAAGATTTTATGGCGACAGTGCTCAGAGTTTACCTGAGAGAAACCAAATACTTCTGAATCGGTTAACTTACGACCAAGGTTTTCAGCTAACTGGTTTAAATAATTTACTTCTTCATCGCTCAATGACAATCCTTCCTGCTTGTTGTAAGCAGCAATGTCAGAGATTTCCAGAATTGATTCTGGCTGAACATTAGTTGTAAATACATCCTGACCTAAGCCTTCATATTTTTGAAACAACATGTGATCAAAATCCGAAGCATCAGCCGTTACCGTGTCGAACTCTTCAATACGAACGATACCATGAAGGTCCATATTTTGGGTAATCTCTACCGCATTTGTGCTCCATGGCGTTACCATTGCTGCCCTAGGGCCAACAAAGAAACCATTTAAGGAAGTTTCAGTTTTAACTTTCGCGCCTCCAAACAGCCAACTTAATTTTGAAATATCAGCTGGTGTAAGGCTTCGGTTTACTTGCAAGACATAAATCTTGGCAGATGGGGTTTCGAAGAAAGAGATCATATTCATAAAGTGCTGCAAAGATACTTTAAAAAGTAATAATGATGCAATTGAAAAAGACTAAAATAACAACAATCATAGGGTAAAAGCAGGTGGATTGCCTCAGTTATGACCCTGATCTGAGATTTTTCGCCAGATCTTCGGCTGGGATATTCCTACAAAAAAGGCTGCCTTCTCTTTGCAGAGGGGCAGCCTTTTATAAAAAGTATATGACTAACTATGGATTTTGTCCGGCAGGACCGATTGCTTTATTGGCATCAATTTCTGCCTGAGGAATAGACCATTGCCATTCATTTCCACCAGCAGGAACGCTTAACACACCGCTAATTGCAAGTGTTGCATTTCCACCGGTTCTGTCAACTGGTAAGTTCAGACGTTTCAGGTCGAAGAAACCAAATCCTTCTCCCCACAACTCCACCCTTCTTTGAATGAGGATTTCATTCAATAGCGCAGCACCTGTATTTGTAGACAATACATAAGAAGCATCGCGGTTTTTAGCCAAAGTAAACAAAGCATTTTGTGCATTGATATTTTCTCCGGCATTACCTTCTACTGCTAAATGCGCTTTTGCTTCCGCTTCGATCAGGTACATTTCTGCTACCCTCATATTCACCACATCGCCGATACTTGTAGTTCCGGCATTCGTAAATTTACGTTGCATATAAGTAGATCTGATTCCTTGAGCAGGGATCGGGAAAGCTGTATTTGTACCCGTTGGATCCCAAAGGCCTTTACGTACATCCGTTGCGGAAATTTTAGTATATAATGCCGAATTGATACGTTTCGGATTACTTCTGTTTGCAGTGGAAGCATAAGTTCCCATGTAAGCAAAGAAAGAAAAGAAAAAGGTAGTCTGATCTTCTTGTTGTGCACTACCCCACATCCACTCCGAATTACTCAGGCTGTTAAAACCTTTCACATAATCAGCATTGCTCATTAAGGCATATCCTGGTCTGGCTTCTGCGGCATTTTGAGCAGCAACCGCCCATAAACCTTGCGTTAAGGCTACCCTGGCTTTCAAGCCTTTCGCCACACTAAGATCCAGGTGGGATTTCGTAGGTCTTGCTGCTGCACCGGTCAATAATAAAATTGAGGCATCAAGATCTGCATTAATCTGCTTGTATACCTCCTCTACTGAGGATCTAGGTAAACCAGCGTCTAAAACAGAACTGATTTTGATTGGAATTCCCGCTTGCGTATTGGCAACTCCTTTATCGTAGCGTTTTCCAAAAGTCTGTACCAGCACAAAATGCGCCCAGGCGCGATAAGCTAAAGCTTCTCCTTTGATCAGTTTTTTAGTTGCTTCTGGTCCATCAGCAGCATCAATACCGTCAATGATCATATTTGCATTCTCTATAATCCTGTAATAGAAGGTATAGAAGTAGTTATTAGTACCATTGGTTGCATTTTTATGCGACACCCATTTATAAACGTTATAGGCAGTTGTGCTGACTGAATTAACCAGGTCATTCCCCATATAATCAACATTCAGATTCACCGAACCCTGTCCACCTTCTTCCTGTCTGGAATATTGAATATACAATGATCTGTGGATCCCGTTGAGGGCGGACATCGCATTTGAAGTGGTGATAAAAACCGCTTTAGTATCCACCAGGTTGGTTGGATCAGCATCTAAATATTCTTTTTTACAGGAGCCAAAGGACAAAATGAGCACGCCCAATGGTAAATATAGTTTGTGTAGATTTTTCATGTTTGTCTTGTTTTAAAATGTTGCACTTAATCCTAAACTCAGTACTCTCGACGGCGTATAAACATTAGAGTTTGTACCGTTAAAGTTCTGTCTTGGGTCAAATCCTTTACGTTTCGACCAAAGAACCAGGTTTTCACCTGAAGCAAACACATTAAGGTTGCTTAATCCTACACGTTTAATCCATGTCGGAGGCACAGCATAATTTAAGTTTACCGAACGCAGATCCAGGTAAGAAGCATCGATCAGGAAGCGGGTTGAAGTAGCATTACTTAAAGCAGATCTACCTACATCCAATCTTGGGACATTAGAATTATCTCCAACTTGTTGCCAGCTTTTCATGGCATCCACATGTAAGGAACCACCATAAGAACTGTAAGACATCAGCCCCTGGTAGTTACCGTCGAATGATTTACCACCTACACCATAGTTCATTTGTACGGAAAGTGACAATCTTTTATAACGGAAGGTATTGGTGAAACTTCCATCAAAATCAGGCAATGAGGTTCCTGAATAAGCAAATAATGCATTGTTGGTATTAGTGGTGTACTTCTGACCATCAATTGTTCTAAGATCCGCCGGTGCTTCAGGACTTAAAGGATTGATCAGGTATAAACTAGAGCCATCACTTGGATCCACTCCTGCCCATTGACGTAACCAGAATTGATAACGGGAAACACCTACCGCCAACTGTTTTGTACCATCAATAAATGTTGGTACATCATCTGGCATTTTGGTGATCTTATTACGGATCATGGTCCAGTTTACATTCAGTGCCCAGTTAAAATCCTGAGATTTCACTAGATCTCCACCAAGTTGAATCTCGATACCTTTATTGCTCATCTTTCCGATATTCTTAGAAATGGTGCTATCAAATGTTGCTCCGTTTCCGATACCGATACCGCTGGACAATGCCAATGGCACTTTAAATAATAAATCTGTAGAACGTCTGTCGAACACTTCGAATGAACCGCGCAATCTGTTTCCGAAAAAGCCAAATTCAACCGCTGCATCAACCTGTGTATTGGTTTCCCAGGTCAGGTTAGGATCTGCAACGTTAGCCAGGAGGATACCTGGTTCAGAACCATTGTTATAACCCAATCTATAGAAGTTTCTTGATGGATATAAAGAATCTAATCCGTCATTACCTAATGAACCGTAAGAAGACCTTACTTTTAAATAAGACAACCAACTCACATCTTTCAGGAAATCTTCCTGACTGGCAAGCCAGGCACCGCCGATGGCATAAAAATTACCCCATCTGTTTCCAGGAAGCCATTTAGAAGAACCATCTCTTCTGAAGGAACCCGATAAGATATATTTGGAGTCATAATCGTAGTTCAATCTGGCAAAAAAGGCCTCTTTTTTATACGTATCCGTATAAGAACTCAGGTCTGTAGTGGTGGCAAAATTAATCAGTTCGGTGTTACCATCCAGAATCTGACCGTTTCTTGCCCCTGTCAAATATTTGTAGCTATAACTGTAGTTGTTATGCCCTAATAAGACCCCAAAATTATGGTTGTCAATTTTTTTTGTATAGTTCAACAACTGCTCCAGCGTATAAGAAGTAGTGGTGGTACTCGTATTTCTGGCTCTGCCATTTGGCGCACCATCACCTACAATTTTATTCTGGTAATCATTGAAGAAATAATTGTTTACATCTACCCCAATGTTAGTCGTGAACTTAAAGTCTTTCAGAAAGGTAACTTCTCCATAAGTCCTTGCACCCAATACATTTCTTTTGATTTGTGTGGTATTCAACAAAGTTTCCTCCAGAATATGACGGCCCGGAAGTGCCCCAGAAGGTCTGTTAGGAATACCTAAGGTAGCTTGTAAACCACCGGTATCATAGATTTTCTGACCTCTGTCATCTAAAATAAAGTTCCCCGTTGTTGGATCATGCGCATAGACCGGGTAAATTGGTCCGATACTTCTGGAGAAGTTAAAAGGATTTACAATACTGGAAGTATTATCCGCATCAGCCTGATTAGACTTGATGATGTTACCGGAAATATTCAATCCTGTTTTAAACCAGCTTAAAGGCTTAGAATTGACATTGATTCTACCACTAATTCTGTTATAATCAGAACGGATAATATATCCTTTTTCATTCAGGTAACCCAGGGAAATATAGTAATCAGATTTCTCTGAACCACCACTCGCGGCCATGCTGTAATCTGATCTTATTCCTTTTCTCAGCAAACCATCTACCCAGTTCAGATCGCCTGGATATTTCAATTGTGCATCCGGGTTTAATACACCATCTGTGCCTACAATTGTCTTATCGGGAACGTTAAAAGGGTTATTCATCAACAAGGTTTTGATATCATTTGTAGCCATAGTATTAGCCGTAGCAAGAGGTAATCCTGTTCCGGTTGTTGGGTATACTAAACTATTTCTATAGGCCTGCCATGCTAAAGGATAATATTGGTAAGCATTTACAGTTTCGTATTCAGGAATACTTCTGGAAGTTACGCCTTGCAGTCCTCTGAAAGTTAACTTTTCCTGATGTGCTCTACCTTTTTTAGTTGTGATCAGGATCACGCCATTTGCAGCACTGGAACCATAAAGGGCCGATGATGCGGCATCTTTAAGGACACTGATACTTTCGATATCTTCCGGATTAATACTTCCGATGTTTCCATCGTACTGGATACCATCCACTACATATAAAGGATCATTGGAAGCATTGATGGATCCAAAACCACGCAAACGGATAGAAGGGCCAGCACCTGGTTGTCCAGTCCCAGCATTTACCTGGATACCCGGCGCAGCTCCTGCTAATGCAGTCAACACATTGGTCACCGGTCTTTTAGCAAGATCGTCCGCATTTATATTAGCAACAGCACCTGTAAAAGCAGATTTTTTTGAAGTTCCATAGGCTACATTGATGACTACATCATTCAATGCTTTTGCATCTTCTTCCAGTAGAATATCTCCCAGATTTTCAACTGCTTTCACTTCTTTTGGAACATACCCCAGATAAGAAACCACCAAAACGGCTCCTTTTTCTACGTTTTTAAGCACAAAATTTCCTGCACCATCAGTACTAGCGCCTTTAACACCAGATTTCATTTTCACAGAAGCACCCCCCAATGGAAGTCCTTTATCGTCCACTACGCGACCTTTTACATCAATTGCGACAATGGCAACTGCTGGTTCAGTTTCTGCTTTTTTTCTGATGACCACAATATTGCTGTTCACAGAATAGGTTAGATCCTGATTGGCAAAACAAATGCGAAGCACTTCTTCAAGTGTAGAACCTTTAACATTAATGTCTATAGGTCTCGCAGTTCGGATCAGTTTGGTATTACCCAAAAAGTCGTAGCCGGATTGTGTTCTTATTTTATTAATAATTTTTTCGAGAGAGGCGTTTTTCTCAGACAAAGTGATGCGCTGAGCATATCCACTGGCACTTACATGAAGTATTCCTATAGACATTAAAATGATAATCAGCTTCATAATTCTTATGAATTGAATAGGTATATACGCCGATGGCTTACCCCTAAAAAGATGGTAAAAAATCATATATTTGATTGTTTGGGTTTAATTGATTGAGTTGTTTAATCGCAGTAATATGGGTTGTCCCGAACAAAAAGATAATTAATTATCGGAGCCGTTTGTGTTGGTAGCACAACGGCTTTTTTTGTGAGATCCCCATGATGTTAAGTAGAATTATTTCATCACAATGATCCTCCTTCCTTCAATTTTAAAATGAACTTGTTCTGTTTGTTCGATAGCATCCAATATCACGCTGACGTTTTTACTGCGGGAAACTATTCCGAGTAGAGAAACCTCTGAAGGATCAACTTCATACACAATTTCCACGTCGTACCATCGGGCTACTTTTCGTAAAATACTTCTGAGATCTTCATCATTAAAGACAAAATTTCCGTTTTTCCAGTCCAGCACTTCATCAACACCTACGTTTTCTACCTGAATGCCCGTTCCAGCAACTTTACTTTGCTGTCCTGGCTTAAGGAAGATTCCATTTGCTGAACCTGATGCTGAAGAGACTTTTACCGATCCTTCCATCAGACTCGTCCGGATCACAGACTCATCTTTATAAGCATTCACATTAAAATGAGTTCCTAAAACTTCTACTTCTTGTCCGGAGCTCTTTACTTTGAAAGGATGTGTCGCATCTTTAGCCACCTCAAAATAAGCCTCCCCCGTTAACTCCACAGTCCTGTTTCGGCTTGCAAATGACACCGGATAAGTCAGTCTTGATGCTGCATTTAACCAGACTTTTGTGCCATCCGGCAACAACACCTGATATTGTCCACCTTTAGGAGTTTCAATGCTATTCATAGCCATTAATGCTCCTTTGGTATTTCCCGCCTGATCGGCTATTTTATAAACAATTTGTCCTTCCGCATTTTTGCTAATTTCTATGCCCGATTCTTCGGCTAGCGTTCCAACTCCTGCATCCGTTAAAGTAATCCTTTTACCATTTGCCAAGGTCAAATAGGCTTTATTTCCACCTGGAGGAATGTCGTTTTTCGCGAACTTATTTGTGGTTTGATTCTTAATTTTCCCGGTATCCTGTTTAAGATAAAAGAGGATACCTACGGAGAAGCTGAGGAATAAAATAGCTGCAGCTGAAATTCTTGTCCACAATGGGAGAATATTCCTCCCAAAATTCAACCTGGACTTTAGACGCTGCCAGACCTGCGACCTGGCTTGTAGCAATTCTTCTTCAGCAATTTCATGATCTGATGGAATACTCTGTGCATACCAACTTTCCAGCAAAGCTAATTCCTCCGCATTACAGGTTCCAAGGTGGTATTTATGAAGTAAATCATTCAGGTCTACTTTTTTTTGCATAGTTCTAAAAAAGCCTTTTCTGAGCTTCCTAAACTATAGACCTTTAACCCATGGGGGATGGGGGTATTATTTATTTATTATTTATCAAAAAAAAGAGAATAGGTAAAAGAATACCACTAGAAAGATCAATATCCCAAATTTAGTCCTCAAGATCTTCAGCGCATTTTTCACGTGGCTACGGACAGATTGCTCTGTGATGTCCATTTTTTCGGCGATCTCTTTATAGGTATAATTGTGTTTTCTGCTGAGTTCAAATGCAGTTTTCATTTTTGGTGGCAAAGACTGTATTTCTTTTTCTATGATTTCGGCAAGCTGACGCTCCCTTACCCTGTGGTCTGTCAATCCCTCGTCCGGTTTAATCATGACCGATTGCTTTGTGGCATAAGCTGTCACCACGTTTTGATGGGCAATAATTTTCAGGATTTTGTTTCTGGTAGCCGTATATAAGTAGTGAGAAAGGTTGCTGTTAATCAACAAATGTTCTCTTTTCATCCATAAGTCTTCGAATAATTCATGAACAACATCTTTTGCCTGCTCCTGATCGCGGAAACGATTGAAAGCATGCTTGTATAGTACTCCAAAAAACCGCTCATAAATCTGCGAGAAAGCCCGGTGATCTCCCAAATGGAGTCGCTCCGCCAGCTCGCCGTCTGAAAGATAATAATAGGAGGTCATTTAGTTGGTTGGTATCGGTTTAGGTCATCAACCTCCAATAATAATTAATTACCAGCTCATTGTATTGTTTTTTTTACAAAAAAATAAGAAAATCTACAGATTTCCCCAAAATCACGCCCTAAGTCTGGACTTAGAAGCTATAACTAAGTCCAGCTTCAAGTAATCACTCCCACAAGCTATTTCAGCTATTTAAAGTAAAAAGAGGAAATTTCGAATATTAATAAATTACCTAGTATATTTAGTTTGTTGCATGAGATTAATCGCTCCCTACCTATGGCCTTAAAACACAACGCAAAATTCCGAATCAGAAAGATTAGAAAATTCTTCAGCCTATTAGGTCCAGGGCTAACAACAGGCGCTGCCGATGATGATCCATCAGGCATCGCCACCTATTCGCAAACCGGAGCGCAGTTTGGCTATGGTCAGCTATGGACCGCTTTGTATATGCTCCCCTTCATGACAGCCGTACAGGAAGCCTGTGCAAGAATTGGCATGGTTACTGGAAAAGGTATCGCCGCAGTCATCAAAGAACACTATAGCCGTAATGTACTCTATGCCGTAGTCGGACTTGTGGTGGTGGCCAACACCATCAATATTGGCGCAGATATTGGCGCCATGGCTGCCGCTGCACAACTCCTGGTCCCAGTTGACTTTGTGGTACTTACCTTATTTTTTACCGCCACCATCCTGATTTTGGAAATTTTCACCAGCTACAGGGTATATTCTAAGATCTTGAAATGGTTGGCACTTGCTCTACTCGCCTACCCGATTACAGCGTTCATGATAGATCAACCATGGTCAACCGTATTAAAGGCAACCGTAGTACCACATTTTGAGTTTACTTTTGATTTCCTTTTTATCATAACTGGTGTATTCGGCACCACCATAACCCCCTACATGTTTTTCTGGGAAGCTTCCCAGGAAGTGGAAGAACAACAGGCAAAAGGGCTTGTAAGAGACGGAAAACCAAGAATTGGCTGGCCACACATCCATGCCATGCGTAAAGACAATAATGTAGGCATGGTGATCTCCGAATTTACAACCTGGTGTATTCTTTTAGTTGGCGCAACAGTTTTACACAATAGCGGCATAACTGATGTGAAAAATGCTGCAGACGCAGCAAAAGCACTAGAACCGCTGGTACATTCTTTTCCCAATTCAGGATACCTCGCTAAATTAATTTTCTCTGTAGGGATTATCGGACTCGGTTTACTCGCCATCCCTGTACTTTCAGGATCGGCAGCTTATGCCGTTGCCGAAGCTTTCGATTGGAAGGCCAGCCTTAATCTTAATCTAAAAAAAGCACATGGCTTTTATGGCGTCATTATTGTGTCTACATTCATTGGCTTATTCATCAATTTCATAGGGATAGACCCTGTAAAAGCATTGGTTTATACAGCCGTAATAAACGGCATAGCCGCTGTTCCACTACTGTATCTGATCGTTAAAATTGCGGCCAGCGACAAAATTATGGGAGAATACAAAAGTGGTTGGTTATCAAAGACCTTATTGTGGGCTACTTTTTTTATCATGGGTGCAGCAGCCGTAGCTTTATTTTTCACGATATAGTATTAAAAAACTAGTCACATGAATCCATCTATGCAAACCATAAAAGATTCAACAAGAAAAATCTACATTATCGCCTGGATTTTTGGCTTATTGTTTTATTTCCTCGACTATGTGGTACGCTCTGCTCCAGCAGTCATGATTCCACAGCTATCAGAGACTTTCCAGGTAAACTCCATTAGCGTGGTCTCCATTATTGGAACCTATTACATCACTTACTCTACCATCAGCCTTGCGGCAGGATTGGCCCTTGATAAATTTGGTGCAAAATATTCTTTATTTGTAGGAACACTAATTCTTGGGATCGGCTGTTTACTTTTCATCATCTCCAATCATTATGCAGGTACAACCGGACGGTTGCTTCAAGGTGCTGGCTGTGCATTCGCTTTCCCAGGCTGTGTTTATCTTGCCTCGAAAGGATTTTCAGCAAAATCACTGGCTACCGCAATTGGTTTCACTCAATGTATTGGGATGCTAGGTGGTTCTGCCGGACAATTTATCGTTGGCCCTTGGATCGCCGGCGGACTCGCCCCGAAGGTTTTCTGGATTGCTTCAGGTCTATTAACAGTTGCCATTGCCTTTGCATTACTATTCATCATTCCGAAAGCAAGCACCGAAATCCCTGAAACGACTAAAGAACATAGCCCGGTCAGTCTTTTGAACCCTTACAAAATTGTTTTTTCAAACCCACAATCCTGGTTATGCGGCATTATATCCGGATTTCTTTTTGCGCCGACCACCATTTTTGCAATGACCTGGGGCGTCGCAATTTTTCAGCAAGACAAGGCTTTTAGCTTTCATGAAGCCACCATTGCCAGCGCAATGATTCCTATGGGATGGGTATTTGGATGTCCATTGCTTGGTTACCTTACTGATAAAATTGGCAAACGTAAACCTGTGCTAATCGGTGGGGCAATAGTGATGATTTTGGCAATCCTGCAAATACTTTTCCTTCCTGAGCTCTGCTCAACCTATATAACCAATTTCATATTCGGTGTCGCATCAGGCGCTGCAATGATCCCCTACTCAGTTATTAAAGAATCTAATCCTGATGAAGTAAAAGGAAGCGCTACCGGAGCCATCAATTTCATCACCTTTGGCGTAACCACATTACTAAGTCCAATCTTCTCTAAACTATTTGGCAAAGCGGTATCATTAGACATAGACAAGGATGCACATTTTAAATCTACTGGCCTTTTTTGGATCATAGGGATCATATTAGCAATCCTCTTAAGTCTATTTCTGAAAGAAACCGGACAAGGAAAAAAAGGATCAATACCAAAAGTTGTATAATGCATTGATACTTTATCTAGAGAGAAACTCTTTTGAAGCTACACACTATCATAAGCCTTGTCAATAATAAATGCTAAGGCTTCCTCTATTGCAGCTCTCCCCTCTTGACTTTTAAGATCTAATCCACAAAATGTAATTTCATTAGTACTTGCAAAAATATCAAGATAATAAATGCCAGAAACTAATAGCGCCATGATTGCACGGTAACGTACTGAGTGTTCTCCAAAATGAGGATCAGAAATATTTTTGAACAATGCGTCACCACTTTCTTCTCTATCAACTGCCAGTTTTTTTAGGGAAACTCTATCTTCAAGTAGTCCCCACAACAAAATTTTCTGCAATTCCTTGTTCTCAAAAATATAATCAAATTGAGATAAGAGCATCGCTTTAGAAAGACCTCGCCCACCATCATTAATGTCTACATTCAACTCTTCATTTTTAACATTACTCCAAAAATCTTGAGATTTGATATACTCGTCAATAAGCTGAGTAGTACCACCAAAATAATTATAAATCAGCTTCTTATCCAATCCAGCAACTGCAGCAATCTCGTTCACTTTCAGGGCAGAAAACCCCTTAGTCTTTACTATTTCACCAACAGCAGCTAAAAACTTCTCTTTACTTTTTTCTTTATTTCTAACAGCGCCATCTACAATTTTTCGTTCCATTTAACTTTCAAATAAGGGTGTAAAACACATTTTAAAATTTAATATTACTTATGTCACCAATAGGTGATAAACACTATATTTACCGTTAATATATCAAATAAAAAGACAAAATATACATAACGAATGTTCCATTTTTTTTATAACCAATAAATCAAATAAAAATATGTTAAAACTTAAATTGAATATTTTTGCGATCCTGTTCTTAGCTACCTCAATAAATACCTACGGACAATTTTTCGAAATCTATCAGGCCGTAAATGTTGAAAAACATAAGGGTAAGAACTTTAGTCTTGAGGGAAAAATATTTTATAAGGATGCAATCACAAATAGCTCTTGGACGGTACTTGCGGCACGTTCATTAAACGACAAAGGCCAACAGCAAAAAGCGACATTATACAATGACAACGCGTCCGACTATTACAAAAATGGGGAATGGAGCCCTTACGAACTTACAGGTAAGATTGAAAAGGATGCAAAATATCTAGGCATAGGTATTACCGTTGCTGGTATTGGCAGTTACTACGTAGATGATCTTAAACTATTTGTAAAAGATGGCAAAGATAAAATAGAAATACCCATGCAAAATTCTGGTTTTGAAAACGACTCGCTCACAAACTGGAAATCCTACAATTTAGACAAGAACACGAAATTAATTCTGGAAAAGGATATAGTGTCCTCGGGCAAACAGTCTTTGTTTATCGATAATTCGAGCATTGAGGTTGCACCCAAACTGGGAAACAATTCAAAGGTTGGAAAATACGCGACTATTAATGGCATTAAACTTTACTATGAAATATATGGACAGGGTGAACCGCTCCTTTTGCTTCATGGCAACAACTCCTCTATAGGAAGCTTTGACAATCAATTAGATGTTTTGAGCAAAAAGTATATGGTAATTGGCCTGGATAGCCGCGGCCAGGGAAAGTCAACGGGAGACACCACAAAATTAACCTATGAATTGATGGCAGAAGATTTGAATGCCTTTTTAGAACAGCTTCAGCTTAAAAACACAAATGTACTAGGCTGGAGTGACGGTGGTAACATCGCCTTGATCCTGGCAATGCGCCATCCAGACAAGGTCAAGAAAATGGCAGTTATGGGAACTGTACTATTCAATGATGAGCGCTCTGTCACAGCAGAGACCAATAAACTGATCCGCAAGCAGGTAAAAGAAATGCAGGAGAAAGGTGTTGCAGAAACGAATATGGATTACCGGTTGAAAATGCTCTTATTGACTGAACCCAACATCAATCCAGATGCGCTACAAAAAATACAATCGCCAACGTTGGTTATGGCTGGACAACACGATGTGGTAAAGGAAAAACATACCAAACTGATTGCTGAAAAGATTCCTGGTAGCAAACTGATGATTTTTAAGGGTGCAGATCATGAGGCTCCTAAGAAAATCCCGCAACTATTTAACCAAACAGTCCTGGATTTTTTTGAACCAGCAGTAAAATAAAAAAGCGTTATGATTTATGGTTTGCTAATTATTGTAAAATGATTTGCATTTGAAATAAGATTTGAACAATCTTAAATGACACCTGGCGAGGAAAAAATTTGAACAAAAAAAAGCAGTTCTTTTCAGAACTGCTTTCAAAACTTGGGGTGGAATATGGGGCTCGAACCCACGACCCTCGGTACCACAAACCGATGCTCTAACCAACTGAGCTAAAACCACCATGTTTTTTTCAAGGCCACAAAAGTAGTATTTAAATTTGATTTTCCAATATTTGAGTGAAATAAATGTATTTTTTTATCTTTGCCGCGTTTCCAATCCACAAGCTAAGATTTACACTTAGTTTTATATCAACCAATTACCATCATGGGCAGTATTTTTAAATTTAAAGAATTTGAGGTTAATCAAGCTGGCTGCGCTATGAAAATCAATACCGATGGGGTACTACTAGGCGCTATTGTAGCTCAGAACAACCCGGAATACGGATTAGATATTGGAACAGGAACAGGAGTTATCGCAATGATGTTAGCACAACGCTTTCCAAAAGCACAGATTGATGCCGTAGAAATCGATGAATCCGCAGCAAATACAGCTATTGGTAATTTTGCCCAATCAAAATTCTCAGCGCGTACCGCAGCCTATTTAAGCCCAATTGCAGATTTTGAAAGCACCCGCAAATATGACCTGATTGTATCCAACCCTCCTTTCTTTGTAAATGATTTGAAAAACCCAGAAGTCAGAAAAGGAATTGCCAGACATGCAGACGAAGCGTTCTTCGAATCTTTAGTCCAAAAGGTGAGCGAAATGATCAGTCCTACAGGTTCCTTTTGGTTCATCTTACCCGTAAAACAAGCGGAACTTCTGGTAGAAAGCGCATTACAACACGGACTATCACTACAAAAACGCATTGCGGTTTGCTCAGACGAAACCAAACCAGTTATTCGTCACATCATTTCTTTATCGAAAAGCAAACTAACCCAAACTACATCGGAAACTTTTTACATCTACGAATCCAAAGGAGTACACACTTCAGCTTACAGGGAATTGCTAAAAGATTTCTTTCTGGCCTTTTAAACCATTTCTTTCCTACCTTTTTTTTATTGATCTGCTATTCAATATCCATAGCTTTGTATAGACAATAAAAGCTATACTTTGAAAAAAATAGGACTTCTTTCTGATACACACGGTTTTCTTGATGATGCGGTTTTCAAACACTTCGAAGAATGCGATGAAATCTGGCATGCCGGCGACTTTGGCCCGGATGTAGCCGATCGACTTGCGGCTTTTAAACCGTTAAAAGGGGTTTACGGTAATATTGACGACAAAGAAATACGCGCACAGTATCCAGAACACCTCAGATTCAACTGTGAAAAGGTAGATGTATGGATGACTCACATTGGTGGATACCCAGGGAAATACGCCCCAAACATAAAGCGTGAAATATACACTAAGCCCCCCATGTTATTCATTACCGGACACTCGCATATCTTAAAAATAATGTTCGATCCAAAAATCAATTGCCTTCATATAAATCCCGGTGCAGCAGGAAATTCAGGCTGGCACAAGGTAAAAACATTAATCAGATTTTGTATTACGGAAGAAAAAATCCATAACTTAGAGGCCATAGAAATAGGGAATAGATAACGTAAAAAATACACTAAGCAATATGTCAGGCATCAAAACACTAGGCCAATTTATCATTGAAAAACAAGCTGATTTTTCATACGCAAAAGGAGAGCTCTCCAGATTGCTTCGGGATATAGGAATTGCAGCAAAAATCGTGAACAGAGAGGTCAATAAGGCCGGTTTAGTCGACATCCTCGGGGATGCAGGAACAGTAAACATCCAGGGCGAAGGCCAGAAAAAACTGGACGTTTTTGCCAATATCCAATTCATCAGTGCACTCACCAGTGGTGGTGAATGCTGCATTGTAGCTACTGAAGAAGAAGATGAATTTGTACGTATTGACTCTCCCGTTTCCAAAAACGCGAAGTACATCGTATGTATTGACCCGCTGGACGGCTCTTCAAATATTGATTGTAATGTAGCTGTAGGAACAATTTTTTCCATTTACCGCAGAAAATCAGTTGAAGGAGAAGCGACATTAGCTGATGTATTACAAAAAGGTACGCAACAAGTGGCTGCAGGATACGTAATCTACGGTTCTTCCACCATGCTTGTATATACTACAGGAAAAGGCGTAAACGGTTTCACACTCGATCCTTCTATAGGAGAATTTTGTCTATCTCACGCCAACATGACCATTCCAGATGGTGGAAACATCTATTCTTTAAATGAAGGAAATTACGTTCACTTTCCTGAAGGCGTGAAAAAATATCTGAAATATGTACAGGTTCACGATGAAGAAACCAACAGACCATATACTTCCAGATATATCGGATCTATGGTTGGAGACATCCACAGAAACCTAATTAAAGGTGGTATCTACATCTACCCTACTACTGCAAGCTCACCAAATGGAAAATTAAGACTCTTATACGAATGCAATCCGATGGCTTTCATTGTAGAGCAAGCTGGCGGAGTTGCCTCTGACGGTTTCAATAGAATCCTCGAAATTGAGCCTACGGAATTACATCAGCGTAGCTCTATTTTCATCGGCTCTAAAGAGATGGTCAATATGGCAGAAGGAATGATGGCTGAATTTTCTGCGGAAAAGAATGCAAATGCTGTCGCCCCAAATTTAAAACAAGTAGGTTAACCAATACACAACACCAATAGAGGTATAAAGAGGCTATAATAAGGTTGCCTTATTTCGCTCTTTTTCAAACTCTACATCTATAGCTAAGGCAGCTTTATTTTTACCTGCCGCTACAGCCAATTCATCACAACGCTCATTCTCTGGATGGGCGTTGTGACCTTTGATCCAGACGAATTTCACATCATGCAATTTATAGACTTCCAGGAAACGCATCCAGAGGTCCTTATTCTTTTTACCTTTAAAGCCGATCTTTACCCAACCGAATACCCATTTCTTCTCTACAGAGTCCACCACGTACTTAGAATCGGAAACAACAGTCACCTGCTGCCCCGGAGTTTTTATCGCCTTTAGACCTTCAATTACAGCCAACAATTCCATCCGGTTATTTGTCGTCATTCTAAAGCCGCCACTCAATTCTTTATAATGCTTTCCTGAACGCAAAATCACCCCATAGCCACCTGGCCCAGGGTTTCCACTTGCTGCTCCGTCTGTAAAAATCTCAATCATATCTGGACAAATCTATGTTTTTAAGCTTTAACTGCAATCTACGAAGGATAATAAATATTATTATGAAAATTAAATATGCTGAAATTGAATCGGTTAAAAGAAAAGAGGATACTAAACCTCAAAAATATTTGCATTAAATAATATTAATCGTACTTTTGTGACGTTGAAAAAACATGGTGGTTTTAGCTCAGTTGGTTAGAGCATCGGTTTGTGGTACCGAGGGTCGTGGGTTCGAGCCCCATATTCCACCCCAGTTTTGAAAGCAGTCTGAAAAGACTGCTTTTTTTTTGCCTATTATTTTTCTTAGAACATCCGGCTCACCGACGCTAAAAGAAGCACCGGTCACCAGTTTCTGGTAATGGCCATGTACCTATATAAAAGGGAGTGATCCAAAAACCACTCCCTCCAAGTTGTACTTATATTAATATATACTATATCAAACGCTACGATTTAACGCCCCAAAGCAAAAGCCAATGGAATCGTATACCTTACCCTAACCGTCTGCTCATTTTGTTTGCCTGGTTTCCATCTCGGAGATTTACGAATCACTCTTAAGGCTTCTTCATCACAACCTGAACCAATGCCACTGATCAGTTTTACGTCGGAGATTGATCCATCTTTCTCTACCACAAAGCTAACCATCACCCTTCCTTGTACGTCCTTCTCTAAAGCCAAATCAGGATATCTCAGATTTCTCTGTAGATATTTTGCCCAGCCTTTCATCCCTCCTTCAAACTCCGGATACACTTCCACACCAGATGCGTTGTAAATCTGATTGTCGACTTCTGCAGTACCACCAGCACCAGAATCGCCTCCACCAGTCCCTCCTTTTCCTGCTTCAGGTAAAGCTTGCAACTTGGTTTCCAATCCCGCCTGAGTGACCGGACCTGCCACAGCATTCTCCATTTCCTTTAATGTAGGCGGTTCCGCGACCGGATCTTTAACAACAATTGGACTTGAAACTGCCTTATATGTTTTTAACTTCTCCTTTATCGGTTCCAATTTTGGGGACTCTTCCTGTTTTTTAGGCGCTGGATTTTCTAAAATCGAGCGGAGCTCCACAATTACCTCCTTACTTGTTACAACATCCGGCTGACGATTGAGCATGGTCAGTAAAAATGGCATCACAAACAATGGGGTCGCAATTAACAGGGAGCGGAAGAGGATCTTAGAAGACTCAGCCCTCAATACAAAGGCACCATAATTTTGGTTTCTGTTTTTGAATACAAGGTCGAGCCACTCTGACTTGTATAAGCTTGAAGAGAAGTTTAACATAATTCTAAGGGTTTAATTTAACTGATGATGGAATTATGCACGACATTCCATAATCAGAATGCGTTTTTATCAGTTTAGGTGAAAAAGCACAAAACAGCTAAACAGAATACCCAACAAGGCTATTTTTAACCCAATTTTCCAAAAAACACCAAAAAACCAGAAATATTTCTTTGAATATTTAACGACATTCGTATTTTTACAAACAATTCAAGAGAAATACCAAACAAAAAATATATTTTTGATCAAATTTTAAACAAATAAATGAAAAGCTTAAGGACAACTGCATTAAAAGAGGCACAATCAAGAATTTCACCAGAAGTAAAGTCGCCTTCGACTAAGATTTCTGAGTTTTTCGGGGTGAATGTTTTTGATAAGAAAAAAATGAAAGATTTCTTATCAAAAGAGGTATTTGAAAAATTGGTTTCATCAATTGACCAAGGTGAGTTGATCAATCATGAAGATGCTAACCACATCGCTACAGCAATGAAAACCTGGGCTATTTCTAAAGGTGCAACACACTATACGCACTGGTTTCAGCCATTAACAGGATCTACTGCTGAAAAACATGATTCTTTCTTTGAGCCAAGTAAAGATGGTGCAATTGAAGTTTTTGCAGGAAGTGCATTGGTTCAACAAGAGCCAGATGCTTCAAGTTTCCCTAATGGTGGTATCCGCAACACTTTCGAAGCGCGTGGATATACTGCATGGGATCCTTCTTCTCCAGCTTTCATTATGGAAAGCAAAGCAGGTAAAACACTTTGTATTCCTACTGTATTCATTGCTTACACAGGTGAAGCCCTTGATTATAAAGCCCCTCTTTTAAAAGCATTATCTGCTTTAGATAAAGCTGCAGTTGACGTTTGTCAGTATTTTGATAAAGGCATCACTAAAGTGAGCGTTTCTCTAGGTATTGAGCAAGAATATTTCCTGGTTGACCGTGCCCTATACAATGCCCGTCCCGATTTAGCTTTAACTGGCCGTGCCTTATTTGGACACATCTCTGCAAAAGGACAACAATTAGAAGATCATTATTTTGGATCTATCCCAGAGCGCGTGTTCACTTATATGGTTGATTTTGAAAACGAAGCCTTGAAATTAGGTATTCCTTTGAAAACTCGCCACAATGAGGTTGCACCTTCTCAATTTGAGTGTGCACCGATTTATGAAGAAATCAACCTTGCCATTGACCACAACCAATTGTTGATGGACTTAATGGAGAAAGTTGCAGTAAAACATAACTTCAAAGTGTTATTACATGAGAAACCATATGCAGGTATCAATGGTTCAGGTAAACACAACAACTGGTCGTTAATCACGGATACCGGCAAAAACTTATTGTCGCCAGGAAAAACGCCTAAAAACAACTTGATGTTCTTAACGTTCTTCGTGAATACCATCAAAGCTGTACACGAACATGCAGACCTGTTAAGAGCTAGTATTGCTTCAGTGAGCAATGACCACCGTCTAGGTGCTAACGAAGCTCCACCGGCGATCATTTCTTGTTTCCTTGGTTCTCAATTGAACGATGTGTTAGATGAAATCGAATCTTCAAGAAGCATCATTAAAAAAGTAAAAAGCGAAGACTCATTATGGTTAGGTATTCCTAAGATCCCACAGATCTCTTTTGATACGACCGACCGTAACCGTACTTCTCCTTTCGCCTTCACAGGTAATAAATTTGAGTTAAGAGCAGTAGGTTCTTCTGAAAACTCTTCTGCTCCAATGACCGTATTAAATGCAATCGTTGCAGATCAATTGACTAAATTCAAAGTTGAAGTTGATAAATTGATCAAAAAAGGAGAGAAAAAAGATGTGGCCCTATTAACCATCATCAAAAAATACCTTAAAGAATCAAAAGACATCCGTTTTGAAGGAAATGGTTACAGCCAGGAGTGGGAAGATGAAGCTGCAAAACGTGGTTTATCAAACATCAAAACTACACCTAAAGCACTTGATGCTTATATCACTGATAAAACTACGGAGCTTTTCGCAAACACAAACATCTTCAGCAAACGTGAATTACACGCCCGTCATGAGATTTTGTTAGAAAGCTATTACAAGAAACTTCAAATCGAAGCAAGGGTAATGGGCGAAATGGTAAACAGCATTATCATTCCAGCAAGTATCACTTACCAAAATGTATTGATTGAAAATGCCAAAGGTCTAAAAGAACTTGGTTTATCAAAAGAAGCATTAGAAACTCCGGTTAACATCATCAATAAAGTATCAGAGCACTTGAGCGGTCTTAAAGTAAATATCGATAAGATGTTGGAAGAACGTAAACAAACAAATGCGATCGAAGATAGTCGTGATAAAGCAATCGCTTACGATGAGAAAGTGAAATCATACTTCGATACAATCCGTTACCACACAGATAAATTGGAGCA
Source organism: Pedobacter gandavensis (assembly GCF_014172405.1). Taxonomy (GTDB): domain Bacteria; phylum Bacteroidota; class Bacteroidia; order Sphingobacteriales; family Sphingobacteriaceae; genus Pedobacter; species Pedobacter gandavensis. The sequence goes on from NZ_WNXC01000002.1 coordinate 292,016, forward strand.
AATCGTTGATGATAGCGTATGGCCTCTTCCAAAATTCAGAGAATTGTTGTTTTTGAAATAGAAAAAACACCATATTCCATTAAATTTTAATTTTTATAACCCTTCAATGAATTTTGAAGGGTTATTTTTTTATTCTTAACGCCTCAACATTCCGGCGTTTCCCTATCTTTGCAACAACATGAGTGATAACAGGTACAACCAACGTGGCGTTTCTGCGTCAAAAGAAGATGTGCACCAAGCCATCAAGAATATAGATAAAGGTATTTTTCCGCAAGCCTTCTGTAAAATCATACCTGATATTTTAGGGAATGATGACGCATTTTGCAACATCATGCATGCAGATGGTGCCGGAACTAAATCTTCCCTCGCCTACGTATACTGGAAAGAAACAGGCGATCTTTCCGTATGGAAAGGAATTGCTCAGGATGCCATCATCATGAACATCGACGATTTGATTTGTGTCGGTGCTACAGACCAAATCCTTTTATCTTCTACCATCGGACGTAATAAAAACCTGATCCCAGGTGAAGTAATTGCAGCCATTATCAATGGTACTGAAGAAATCCTTGCAGAACTTAGAGAATTAGGCATCTCCATCTACTCTACAGGTGGTGAAACTGCTGATGTGGGCGACCTTGTACGCACAATCATCGTAGATTCAACAGTAACCTGCAGAATTGAAAGAGAGAAAATCATCAGCAATCATAAGATTCAGGCTGGAGATGTAATTGTTGGCCTTTCCTCTTCCGGACAAGCGACTTACGAAACAGAATATAATGGTGGTATGGGTTCTAACGGACTTACTTCTGCCAGACATGATGTTTTCGACAAATCTGTGGCAACAAGTTACCCGGAAAGTTTCGATCCTTCCGTTCCTTTTGACCTGGTATTTTCTGGTGGCAAAAAGTTAACAGATACCATCAAAATTGATGAGGATACAGAAATTACCGTAGGAAAGCTGGTTCTTTCTCCTACTCGTACTTATGCTCCTGTGATAAAACAGATCTTAGACGCTTATAGAAGTCAGATTCACGGTCTTGTTCATTGCAGTGGTGGTGCACAAACTAAGGTGCTTCACTTTGTAAATGACGATGTTCACATCATTAAAGACAATATGTTCCCTGTTCCTCCATTGTTCCAGTTAATTCAGGAGCAGTCTGGTACAGATTGGAAAGAAATGTACAAAGTATTCAATATGGGTCATAGAATGGAATTGTATGTTCCTGCAGCAATTGCTGAGGATATTATTGCCATTTCTAAAAGCTTCAATATCGATGCGCAGATTATTGGCCGTGTAGAAGCTTCTGAGCAGAAACAAGTAACAATTGAAAGCGACAAAGGTACCTTCGTTTATAACTAGATTTTTTTCATAAAATTTGTAAAACCGGTGATTTTATTGCCGGTTTTTTTTATTTGGTGAAATTGAGTAAGTAAAAAAAGAACACCTCGCTCTTCAAAGGCAGCAAGCCTTGCGCTGAAGGGCGAAAAACCTGCTATGCCTTCTCTGAGAAGGTATTCCTTTTTTTAGCAGAACTTTCTTGGTCCTTGCAATTCGACACGAGAAGATTACAAAAAAAAGGTTATTCAGCAAGATTATTAAGCCTTTTTTTTAAACAGCAAACCATGCAGAGTACTTAAACAGGGCTACTAAACAGGCTTGTTAAACAAAACCTGATAGGTGGAATTGTTAAAGACAACCGACTAAAAACAAATATCCAACCTATAAAAAAAGGGACCAGACGTACCTCTGATCCCTTTTCTGTTTTCTGCATCATGACTAAAACACCTTACCGGCAGTAAAATTATGATGCAGTATTACTCTTTTAAAAATAAAGGATGTTCCTCTTTGACTACCTGCGAAGGTTTGCCCTTCAGCAAAGATTCGAGTAGGAGAAGAGAGAATATCCTTTATTTTCGAATAGAAAATTATTTTTTAATCGACAACTCGTTGATAATGTTTTTCGCACCACCTAACACATCAATACACCACAATACGTAGCGCACATCCACACAGATCGTACGTTTAAATTTCTTATCAAAAGCGATATCACCACTCATTGCTTCCCAGTTACCGTCAAAAGCAAGACCGATTAACTCACCATTACCATTGATTACCGGAGAACCTGAGTTACCACCAGTAATGTCATTGTTCGTGATGAAGTTTACAGTTAAAGTACCGTCGTTACCATACTGGCCGAAGTTCTTTTTGTTGTAGTTTTCAATCAGGTTGGCAGGAAGGTCAAACTCACTGTCGCCAGGAATATATTTTTGCATCATACCATCAATAGTGGTAGTCGTTTTATACACGATACCATCTTTAGGAGAGTAATCCTGAACATTTCCATAAGAAAGGCGCATCGTAGAGTTTGCATCTGGATACATCAGTTTACCTTTGTTTTTCTCCAAAGTAGCTTTTAGGTACAAATGATCAAGGTCAGCTTTTTTAGTTTCAAAATCAGCTACTAAAGAACCGAAGTTGGTTTTAATGTAATCCGGAGCGTAAACATTAGCGGCATATTTATAACCTGGATCAGCTTTAACAGCTTCTAACGAAGGGTTGGTTGCTAAGAAGGCTTTCAATTTCGCTGGTTTAATCAAGTTACTATTTTCCCATAGGTAATCTGCGAACTTCTCGAAAGTAGTTTCAGGGTTTCCTGTCCAGTATTTTTCTGAGATTTCAGCAAAGAATTTAGGCTGAGATTTCACAGGAACATCCTGATAGAAAGAAGCCAGGATTTTAGCGAAAATCTTTTTGTCTGCAGCTTCTACATAAGTTTCCTCATAAGTATTTGCAGCATGTTGAAGACTTGTTTTCACTTTTTCAGCGAAAGCAGCATCTCCTTTTTTCTGATCTACTGCAGCATAAGAACGTACGATAGAAATCGCGTTAGGCACCCAGGCAGAAGCCATAAAGCCTTCATTGATATAAGTACGTTGTACAGAGATCGGGTCAATTTCTTTATAGATTGCAGCGTATTGATCCATCAGACCAGCAAATTCAGTTTTCTGAGCTGCCCATTCCGTGAAAGCTTTCTCTTCTTTTCTTTTTGAATCAGCCACTTTAAGTCTTTTCAACTGCTCAGTCTGACCAATAAAATACTTCCAATAGTTGGCAATATTTGCATATTGAGAAGACAATTTTAAGCGGGTATCTACGCTTTTATCCATTTCTTGTTTCCAGGATTTAAGGCGGATATCACGTAATTTAACGATAGTAGGACTTACTTTTTCTGTTGCAAGATCCACACCGTAAGAAGTTAAATATCTATCAGTACGACCAGGATAGCCATAAACCATAGAGAAATCACCATTTTTCACACCTTTGATCGAAACCGGAAGGAATTTTTTAGGCGTATAAGGAACGTTTGCTGCCGTATATTTTGCAGGTTTGTTGTCTTTAGCAGCATAAACTCTGAACACAGAGAAATCTCCTGTTTGACGAGGCCATTCCCAGTTGTCAGTATCACCACCAAATTTACCGATATTCTGAGGAGGCGCACCTACCAAACGGATATCGTCGAAACGCTCGTATACAAAAAGAATAAATTGGTTCGATTTATAAAAGTCCTTTACATTCGCTTCGATCGTTGGACCAGTTACTGCGGCTTTAGAGATCGTATTGAATATTTCTAACATCTTAGAAGATTTTTCAGCACCTTTAAGACCTTTTGTAGCAGCTTCAACCTGAGGCGTTACATCTTCCATTTTCAATAGGAATTTCACAAATAATCCATCGATAGGCTTCTCTTCACCATAATTTTTAGCGTAGAAACCATTGTCAAGGATGTTATTTTGAGCAGTGGAGTTCGAGGCAATCGCATCGTAACCACAGTGGTGATTGGTAAAGATCAAACCTTTATCGGACACAATCTCACCAGTACAGAAGCCACCGAAATGAACGATTGCATCTTTCAGACTGGAACCATTTGCATTGTAAAGGTCTTTTGCGGTTAGCTTAAACCCTTGCTTTTTCATTTGCTCATAGTTCTTTCCTATCAGCATCGGGATCCACATCCCTTCATCTGCTTTAACCGTGTTTGCAAAGGAAAAAACCAATGCACACAACAGCAGATAAACTGTTTTTTTCATGATATAATAAATTAGTTAGTGATAGCCAAAGTTAAGTAATTGTGACCATTAATAGGTACTAATTACAAGCTTACCGTCTTTCTCTGCGCAGATTTACTTCTATAAATCACAAAACCGATGGTCGCAGCAATGCCGATTAGTCCTTCCATGAAGATGGCTGGTCTTGGGCCCATTACATTAGCCAACCAACCAATCAGCAGACTGCCAATAGGAAGAATCCCCTGGTAAGCCATTACATAATAGCTGATCGCCCTGCCACGCATCTCCGGAACCGAATGTGTTTGGATGTAAGTATTGATGGCTGAAGTTTGTCCCATCATCCCTACGCCCGTCAGTGTCATGAAAAACAGCGCTACGGGCAGTTGTGGGGCGTAGGCCAAAAACAGCAGACTTCCTCCCAGAATCCCACCGGCGATGGCCACCATTTTCATCAGACCATTGCTGTGTTTCAGGTTCGCCAGATAAACGGCACTTAGGATGGAACCCAATCCTGCTGCACTCTCAAACCAGCTGAAGGTTCTGGCATCCCCATTAAAAATATCTTTGGCAAAGATCGGCATCAGCGTATTAAAAGGAATCACAAACAGACTACTTAGCCCAATCATGATCAGCATACTACTTAGATCTCTATCGCCGGAAACATATTTAAAGCCTTCTTCCAGCTCTTTCCAGATACTTTTCTCCGATTTCTCAATCACGATTACATTTAAGCGCATCATAAATAAGCAGAGCAAGACAGGAATGTAACTCAGGAAATTCAATACAAAGCAGAAATCTGTTCCGAAGGTGCTTAAAATGATCCCTGCAACGGCTGGCCCGGCAATACGTGCAAAGTTGACCATGGTAGAGTTCAGTGCAATTGCATTTGGAAGGTCCTCTTTATGGTCCACCATTTCCACCATTAAGGATTGCCTGCAAGTCATGTCGAAAGCATTGATGATCCCCTGAATCAAACTTAGTGCAATGATGAGCAGGATGTTGTAGTAGCCAAAAAATATGATCCCAGCCAGGGCGCCTGCCTGAACCATCGAGGCAATCTGTGTGAGCACCAGAATATGGTAGCGGTTATGACGGTCTACCAGACTCCCCGCATAAGGGGATAATAATAAGGAAGGAATCAGACTCACAAAACCAACAACCCCCAACAATAAGGCAGAACCTGTCAATTGATAAACCAACCAACTCACCGCCGTCTTCTGCATCCAGGTACCCACCAGAGAGATAGATTGTCCGTAAAAAAACAGTTTAAAGTTGCGGGATTTGAGTGATCTGAATAATGTCATGCGGGGTTATTTTCTAAGCTTTTTGCTTCGAAACAAATTTCGGGATAAAGAATGTATCTGTAAAATTGATTGTTTTAATGATATTAATTAGTTTTAACGATTAATACCAGCTAGATTATTATGGAATTCAGACAGCTCAGTTATTTTATTAAGGCCGCAGAGTTATTACATTTTACAGAAGCTGCTGCGCAGTGTTTTGTCACCCAGTCTACTTTATCACAACAGGTGAAGCAACTGGAAGAAGAATTGGGGATGCTGCTTTTTGATCGCGTAGGCAAGCATGTACAGCTCACCGAAGCCGGAAAATTATTCCTAAACCATGCCAGACAGATCATGCTGGAAATCAAAAAATCAAAGCAAGCGATCTTTGAATTGAACAACCTGGTGAATGGGGAATTAAGAATTGGGGTAACCTATGCCTTCAGTTCCTTACTCCTGCCCTCCCTCACCCCTTTCTCCAACAAATACCCGGGCATTAAGCTGCACATAGAATCCGGTATTGCCGGCGCTCTGGAAGCCAGACTTAAAACCGCAGACTTAGATTTTATCTTAGCCTTTCATGAACAATCTGACAATGAAGGACTGGAAATGCAACTGCTGTTCTCTTCCAGGATTAAAATGGTGACCTCAAAAAAACATCCTTTAGCGAAATTAAACCGGATCTCTTTGAAAGAATTGGCGCAAACGGAAATGATTCTGGCAAATAAAGGATTCAGCTCCAGAGACATGCTCGATGAGATTTTTAAGAAAAACAATATCATCCCTAACATTAAAATAGAAATGAATGATACCCATTCTCTGCTGTCTTTAGTGGATACCGGAAACTGGGTCACCATCATCAATGAAAAGGCAATCACTGGCTGGGATAACCTGATTGCAATCCCCATTACCGGGAAAGAATTGTACAAAGAAGCTTATATCTTATGGCAAAAAGGGGTATTTAGAAAAAAATCAGCAACTCTTTTTATAGAAGAGCTGCTGAAAATAGTATAAGAGAGCGGACAAATACCTCCATATTTCACTCCCCCCGGAATGATTTGATATTGCCCATTTTTCATGGACAACCGACAAAAAATATTGCCAGCATATCAAAATATCCTACCCCTCTAGATACTTGGACTAAAACTAATACAAATTATTGACAATAACCATAGATTAAAACATTAATTAACAAATTAATATATTCCCATACAGAAGGAATACTTATACTCTGCTAAGATTTAATACTATTAATTGGCAAAAAAAAAAGAGTTGCCGGTATGGATGATCCATACCAGCAACTCTTTCTAACCCAGCCCCAATATTAATACGTGCCGATAGTTGTTTTACTACCCGTGGTATTGATTTTAAACCAGGTTTTATTTTCATATAAAGCACCTTCATGTTTCCCGGCATGTTGGTTCACGTCTATTCCCAGTACCTTTCCTTTATAGTAAAAACCTACATTGGTATCGGTAATCGTATGGCCAACAATAATGGTTTTCACCTGATACAGTGCCAATGTCTGATCGACCTCTGCTTCTGTTGCTTTCGGTTCTACAAAATATCCCCTGTACCAGAATAAAGAAGACCGTCCGCCATCAAACAATAGCTCAACTGCCTTATCGGGAATTGTGATTGATTTTCTGTCCTGATCATAAAAGGGCCTGCAACGGTCATTGATTTCCTTCAAACTCATCTTCAAATCATTGATAACCGGAGCTACACCTGCGTGCAGACAAAGGTTATCGCCAATCTTTTCAATCAGGTTTTTACTTCTTAACCAGCGCCCTATCTCCGCATCCGGACCATATAACTCCATGTAATCCAGCTCCATCAGCTTTGCATTGCTCATATATTTTGGCTGGACATAGCGTAGGTCGCCACTTAAGTTCATGATGTCATGGTTGCCCAGAATCGTGTGCAGATAACCTCCTTTGGCCTTTGCATCCTGTTCCAGCTTATACAACAACCAGATCGTGGCCGGTACCTCTTCTCCGCGGTCAAATAAATCACCGCAAATTACCAGTTGCCCTTTACCAAAGGTCCAGTTATATTGCTCATCCATCACCTTATTGGCCAGCAGGAGCTTCCTAAGTGCTTCAAACTCCCCCTCTATATCAGAAAGGGCCAGTAGCTTATCTGGTTGCTTAAATTCTGCAGGTTCATTTTTAAGTGCGGCTTGCAATTTCACAGAGAAATTCCATTCCGGATGCTCAGAAAATTCCACATTTATTGGTACCACAGCTTTTTTACTGACTGGATAAGTTGCTAATTTTACTTTCTGCACCCCGTTTTCCATCACAATACTCCTGACTTCAATCTGGTTGTTTTTATACAACACATAAGGACCGTCTCCTGAGGGAGCAGCAGCGTAGGAAGAAAATGCAATCAAACTGGAAATTAGTGCCAATGTCATCGTTCGTAAATTCATATTGCCTTAAATATAACTATTTATAACCTTCGTTTTGTTCCATGTTAGGATTCGAGTTCATCTCATTCAAAGGAATTGGCAGCACGGTTTTCAAAGAAGTATTAGGGATTGGAAGCACTGCATCACTCATACCATATTTGGTAAAGGCTAATTTATTACGCGTTAAGTCGAACAAACGGTGTCCTTCAAAAGCGAATTCTTTCCTGTTTTCTGTGATGATCAGGTTGATTAAAGCGGTTCCGGTCGCTGTAGTTGTGGTTGCTGTTAAGTCTGCACGTTTAGCAATCACATCAAGATCAGCTGCTGCTAAGGCATCCTTTCCGGTTTGTTTTGCTCTGGCTTCTGCGCGAATCAGGTAAACTTCTGCAAAGCGGATCACTTTGATGCCTTCGTCGTAAGTACTGATGTTATTGTACTTCGTGATCACATACGCTGGATCTTCACCACCTGAACCTGTTCTTTTACTTTTCACAATAAAACCTCTTCTCACATCTGTTGCTTTATAAGCATTGAATAAATTGTCAGTCGCCAGGCCGTCACCATAACTACCACCTTGTGTCAGAAAGTTAGATAATGCATCTGTACCATTGTTGCTGGTCGTATTGAAAAGTACTTCAAAGATCGACTCCGAGTTGCTCTGAGTTCTGAAATTCAAGTAATTCGCATTACTCAACAAAGTATATTTACCATTATTGATCACGTTTGTAGCAGCAAGCTCTGCATTCACATAGTCGCCCATATACAAGTATACCCTGGCTAACAAGGCTTCAGCAGCATAATGACTGATGTGACCTCTGTTACTGGCCGTAAAACCTACCGGAGTAGTCGGCAAGATCTCTACTGCTCTTTTCAAATCTGCCACGATCTGATCATAGCTTTCTTTTACTGTATTCCGCTTTGGGCTGATGATGTCTTCCTTACTGGTACCACTCTCGCTCACCACCGGTACACCGATATGGCTTGCATCTGCAGTCGCATTGTACGGTGCAGCATATAAACGCACCAAATCAAAATTAGCCAAAGCTCTTAACGCATGAGCTTCTCCCAACAGGTGGTTTACCTCTGCAGTTTCTGATTCTGGAACCGTCAATACTTTTCCTTTCGAAATGATGATGTTCGCATTCACTACAGTGCGGTACAAAACATTCCAGGTGGCATTTGCATAGCTATCGTTTGTAGCTACGGTATAGGAATCGTAATTGATATATCTTTTAGAGTTTTTCTTACTGATATACATATTATCTGCCATTAGATCCGGCAAGATCATCATCGTACGACCATAATAGGAAGCAGACTGCAACAGTCCATAAGTACCCATTACCGCAGCTTTAGTAGTTGGTAAATCGATCACCACCAATTCCACATCGGTTTGTTGCTGAGGATTAATGTTAAGAAGGTCCTTTTTACAAGCGCCAAAGGACAAGGCCAGCACCATTAATGGTAATATTTTTGAGGTATATTTTATCAATTTCATCTGTAGCTGTAATTAAAATTTAAGATCAAGACCAAGAAGGGCAGTTTTGTAAATTGGAATGTTTTTATCTGCAAATCCATCAATACCTACTTCAGGGTCAAAGCTGATGCGTTTATCTCTGATGTAAGTAAACAGGTTATTGGCTCTGAAGTAGATTCTTGCGCTGGATAGGTTCAGCTTTTTGATCCATTGATCAGGCATTTGGTAACCTAGCGTTACATCTCTCAGACGTACATAATCACCATCATAAAGGAAACGTGTAGAACTCTGAGAAGAAGAGCCCGATTGCGTTCCGTTGAATACCACTTTAGGCTGATCTGTAATCTGACCTTCATGCGTCCATCTGTTCTCGTAATAGTAACGTGTCATCTTGGTGGTTGGCGCAAAACCTCCTGAGCCGTCGCTAAAGCTTGTTGCACCGTAGTTATCAAAGATTTTATTACCCAAGTTGAAATACAACATGAAGCTTAAGGAGAAACGTTTGTAAGTAAATGCATTCGTTAAACCACCAAATACTTTTGGTAAAGCACTACCTTGATTAAACTGAGTCGCTTTAGTATAGTCGTTTGTAATTTCTGTTTTCGAACCATCTTTATACCACAATGCATCTCCATTTGCAGGATCTACACCTGCATAACCAACCAGATACAACTGATAGTAATCACCACCTACAAAACGGTTGTAACCACTGCCCACAATCGGGCTATTTAATGCGGTAATTCTGTTCTTCATCGTAGAGATGTTGAAACTGGTATTCCAGCCAAAGCCATCATGATCAGGTTTCACATTGACACTGTTTAATTCCAGTTCCAATCCTGAGTTTTTCATGGCACCGATGTTATCCGTAAAGCTGGTTACCCCATTCGTTGCTGAAATTGGTTTGTTCAATAATAAGTCTGAAGTCACACGGGTATAGTATTCAAAAGTACCGGTTAAGCGATTGTTTAACACGCCAAAATCAAGGGCCACATTGAAAGGTTTGTTTTTCTCCCAGGTCAGCAAGTTGTTACCATAGTTGGCGAATACCAAACCTGGTGCATTGTCATAGCTGGAGCCATCGTATAACGCTCTCGAATCGAAGTTACCAATGTCCTGATTTCCATTGATACCATAACTGGTACGGAAGCGCAAATCAGAGATCACATCTTGTTTCAACATAAATTCTTCTTTGCTGATGTTCCAGGAAGCACCAAGGGCGAAGAAATTACCATATCTTTTTTCTGAACCGAATCTGGAAGAACCATCACGACGGGCAGAAACACTTAAATAATACTTCGACAAATAATCAAATGAAGCATTGAAAAAAACAGAACTTAATCCATTACCTGTTGCAGAAGATCCACCACCGGTTAAGATCGAAGCATTGTCTAAAGTATAAGTATTAGGCAGGAAGTTACGTTTAGAAACATAGTTTCCTACTTCATCAACGCTTTGTTCTTCATAACCTGCATAAGTTTTCAAGCCAAAATCACCAAAAGTTTCGTTGTAACGAAGAATCAAGGTGTTTACAAAATTGCTCTTTCTATCTGTAGAATTAGTTGCTCTACCACCATCCGAACGTGAAGTACCTACACCAGATTTGTTGTAGCTGATCATCTCTCTGTACAAGAAATTGATGTTACTTTGGTTCTCAATAGATAAAGAAGGTAGAATTTGATATTTCACTAAGAAATTACCCAGCATCCCGAAAGCATTGCTTTTATCATAGCTCTCTTTTACCTGAGCCATTGGGTTGTACCTGTTGTAATAACTGAAATCATAAGTACCATCATCGTTGTAAGCTTTTAGCCAAGGCTGATAAAGCGTGTACATACGTACTGGATTTCCGAAAGTTCCGCCATCTGCCTGAGTTTGGTTTTTACGGTAATTCACTTGTAATCCAGCAGAAAACGACAACTTGTCGGTCGCCTGATTGGTCAATTTCAAGTTTCCTGTACTACGGCTAAACGCTGAACCCAATAGGGCTGCTTTAGCTATATAGTGACTTCCTGAAACATAAAATTTCGTTTTTTCGGTACCACCGCTGGCAGAAAGATCAAATTGAGAATAATTTCCGTTACGCGTTAATAAATCAAACCAATCTGTGTTGACATTAGGATTTACCCCGTCGTCTATCATTTGTTGATCAAATCCTTTAGGCTTAGGATTATTGGCCCAACCTTCTCTTAAAAGTTCCAGGGATTCATTGGTATTCAGCAGGTCATGACCTTTCACTTTCGTCACCCTGTTACTACCCAACTGAGCAGAAGCACTGATCACGGTTTTACCGACAACACCTGATTTAGTAGTGATTAAAATCACCCCGTTTGCTGCTCTGGAACCGTACATAGAAGCAGCAGCAGCATCTTTCAATACCGTTACCGATTCCACATCAAAATTGTTCAAGCTATTGATTTGACCGGATTCCAAAGGAATACCATCCACTACATACAGCGGACCGCTACCAGCAGTTACAGAGCCAATACCACGGATTCTTACGTTGGGAACCGCGCCTGGCTGTCCAGATCCACTCGAAACTGCAACACCAGCCGCATTTCCTTGCAGGGTTTCCTGAATACTGACATTCGGATTTCCATTAATCACCGCTGCTTTTAACATTTTTGCAGATCCAGTATAGGAAGCTTTAGTTTGTGTACCATAGGCAACCACCATTACCTCAGCAAGATCCTGATTAGAAGGAACCAAAGTAATATTGGCCATCACATCCGCATTTTTAACCTCCACATGAGAGACAAATTTCTCATAACCAACGAAAGTCGCCGTCATTTGATATTTACCAGATTTTGAAAGATTAAAAGCATATTCGCCATTGCCATTCGTTTGTGTAGTTTGTTTAAAATCTTCGCTGGTCAATACAATGCTCACACCTGGAAGCGGTTTTCCGATTTCATCCAATACTTTTCCTTTTAACACCATCATTTTGAAGGCATCATTGGTCATAGAAATGGTCAGGTCTTTTTTTCTCAGCAATACATTATTACCTACCACCTTAAATGTTAAAGGAAGTACATTGGAACATTCCCTCAATACGGTTTCCAAAGAGGCATTTTTCACTTCAATAGACATCCTGGTTTGGCGGACATCCTTACTATCGTAAAAGAACTTATATCCGGTTTGCTTTTTGATAGATTCCAAAATCCTTTCCAGTGGTGCATTCTTTTCTTTTAGATTGATTTGGCTGTATCCTTTTGCACTGGCCTGCATGAAAGCCAGAAACAACAAGATGGTGGTCAACTTCATAATGAGTAGCAATTTAGGGGGCAGCCATGGCTTAGACATAGCTGTAGTAATAGCATTAAAATTCATACTTTTGTAATGTTTGGGTTAATACCGTGAATAGTTCGCAAAATTGTTTGTCCCGGAATACCGGGAAGGGTTAACTCAGCATTTACCGCAGTTGTGCTCGAACACTTCTGCGGTTCTTTTTATACCTTAATTAGGTTATCCCTTGTGCTGGTTAATCCTTTCGTAGTTTTGTTTTCATCTTTTTTGTTTGTTTGGTGTTATGGTTTGGTATTTATAAGTTTTTAGGGATCATTGCTTAAGGTGTGACGATAATCTGCTTGCCATGTACGCTGAAATGCACTTTAAAGAAGCTGAGGATATCTAATACCTGGGAAAGGTTACTATTTCTATCAATCTCTCCGGAAAACTGTCTATCTGGAAGCGTACCTTCATAGCTCACCTCTAAATCATACCAGCGCGCAACGGAACGCATCACACTTTGCAGGTCGGCATCTTTAAATTTAAATACGCCATGTTTCCAGGCGACTGCCTCTTCTTCTTTTCCGTAGTTAACATGGAGCTGTGATTCCGTTAATGCGGCTTGTTGTCCAGGCTTTAAGATCAGTGCACGATCTGCCTTGTCCTTGCTCCAGACTTTTACAGCGCCTTCCAAAAGTGTCGTTTTTGTACTTGGTTCATCGGAATAAGCATTGATATTGAAATGAGTACCTAGTACTTCTACCGTCTGGCTACTGGTCGCTACTTTAAAAGATTTTGCAGGTTGCGATTGGGCCACTTCAAAATAAGCCTCACCAGTTAAACTCACCTCCCTGGCTTCTCCGGCAAAGGCGGTTGGATAACGCAAAGAAGATGCAGCATTGAGCCACACTTTGGTCCCGTCAGGAAGATTGATCTGGTATTGTCCACCTTTAGGCGTCGCAATGGTATTCATGCCTGTTTTTACAGCATTCGTATTTGCAGCGGCAGAAACCGTGTACACCAGTTGCCCATCTTTAGTTTTGGTGATGGTGATGCCCGATTGTTCTGCAAGTTTCCCATTTCCGGCTTCATCAAGGCTGATTTCCTGGCCATTGGCCAAGGTTAATATCGCTTTATTCCCCCCTGGAAGGATGGGACTTTTAGCGCCATAATTTGCTGCAGCTAGTGCTTCTGGATTAACTGTTGGATTCTGGTTACTATAAATATAAACCGCCATCCCCGAAACCAGTATTACTGCCGCGGCAGCAGCGATTCTTGGCCACAAGGTTCTTTTTTTAACCACAGGCTCCTCTGCCTCGATATGTAGGAATAACCTTTCCTGAATTCGGTCCGTAGCCCCTTCCAATTCAATATTGGTCAGCGCTGCTCCTTCTTTTTGGAAATCCAGATACCAGGTTTCTACCATTGCCTTTTCCGCATCCGTACAATTTCCTGCTTTATATTTCTCCAATAGTTCCTGTGCCTGCATACCTGTTTTTAATGCTAATTAACCTATAGACGGTTAGCATTGACCTTGGGCGTAAAAGAAAATGAAAATAATTTAATGCTGGCTGATATATACCAGATAAGCAAGGATACCGAACTTCCCTCTCAGAATTTTAAGCGCATTGTTGACATGCTTTTTAACCGTCATTTCGGAAAGCTCCAATTCCGTCGCAATCTCTTTATGGCTCAGGTTAGCATTTCGACTCAATTCAAAGACGGCCCTCATCTTTGGGGGCAATGCCGAAATTTCCTTTTCGATTAAAGCCCTGAGTTCATTTGCCCGAACCAAATGATCCGTTTCAGCTTCGCTATGGTCTATAAAATATTGCAGGGAGACCATGTATTCGGAAGCTACTTTTTTATGAGAAATCAGGTCAATGATCCGATTCCGAACCGCCTGATAGAGGTAACCTGACAAATGTGTTCTTAAAACCAGGTCATTTCTTTTCGTCCAAAGCACGGCAAAAAGCTCATGAACCACATCATCGGCTTCCGACTGATTTCTTAGTTTTTGATAAGCATGGATATACAATAGCCCTTTATACCGATTGTAAATTTCGGTAAAAGCTGCCTTATCGCCATCCTTCAAATGGGCAACTAAATCAGTATCGGCTAAAGTGGTGTATGAAATCATTGTTTAGGAGTCATTCACAATTTTCTGGAAGATCCTCCCCAATATTAATTAAATTTTCTGAAATAGTAAGTCAGGTCGTATGTGAACAAATTGTTAAGCCTCAGCTAAAATACTAATTACTAATCGTAATCATATTTTTAACTGAGGCTTATTTTATAGTGCTTTTTAGATTAATCCTCCGAATTCCCGAAGTCCTTTACTACTGCACCAAGATCATAAACAGGTGTAATCGCACCAAATTCCGCAGCAATGATGCTACTACCAGCAGCACTTCTGCTCCCTCCTGCACAATGTACTACAATCGGCTTGTCTGCTGGAATTTCCTCAATACGCTCTCTCAGTTCTCCCAAAGGAATATTTTTGGAATGGCTGAATATCTTTTTCTTTTTCACCTCGTTCTCATTCCTGACATCGATAATGGTAAATTCTTCAGGATTGGCAATGAAGCATTCTAAAGGCAATACCGGCATAAATACATCACCAGAATGCGTCACAAAGGCGGCCAGAATGAAGGGTTCATAGCCGATACTTGCCGCGCGATGGATCAGTTCTTCCAATTGATCGGAATTTGCAGCCGTTAGGTAAAAGTGTTCACCGGGTCTGATGATACTTCCCAACCAGGTTTCAAACTTTTTGCCATACACAATATTCACTGCTCCGGGGAAATGACCTTCCTTGAAATCACTCTCAGGACGGGCATCAACCACAATGACAGCGGTATTGAGCGCTTCAAATTCCGGTTGTTTAATCACTTCTACCTGATTTACCTGGGCTTTAAAATGAGGAGCACCTTTTCTGTTCAGGTCTACATCATAACCGAAATATTTAGGAATGAAGGGCTGATCGGCAATCAACGCTTTCATAAAATCACTTTCCGTCATTTCCTGTAGCGACCAATTGCTGATTTTTTCTGCGCCAATCGTACTTGAATTTGCGGTACTTAAAGCTTTACCACATAAAGTACCGGATCCATGTGCCGGATAAACCAGTACCTCATCGTCCAATACCATCAATTTATCTCTTAGGGAATGGTACATTTGAAGGGCTAATTTCTCCCTTTTTGCTTGTAGATTCCCTACTGATTCTCTCAAATCCGGTCTGCCGCAATCTCCGATAAACAAGGTATCCCCTGTAAAAACCGCTTTCGCTTTTCCATCATGCTCCAATAACACAGAAATGCTATCTGGAGAATGGCCTGGGGTATGGATACTTGTTAGTTTTATTTTACCAAAACTAAGTGTTGCCCCTTCATCAAAATGTTCCACCGGATAAGCTGCTCCCGTTAAACTATGGGCATATATAGTTGCTCCGGTACTTTCATGAATCTCCAGGTGGCTACTCACAAAATCAGCATGAGGATGTGTTTCTATGACCCCAATAATCTGGGCATCAAATTTCTTTGCAAATTCATAATAGGGTTCCGGATTACGCGCAGGATCTATCAACACAATCTTTTGCTCACACTCACTCACTATGGCATAGCTGTAATGCGATAAAAACTCATCTTTAAACTGTTCTATAATCATCTTTTATTCATTTAACGTAATAAACTATCTCTCTACCTATTCGCCTTTCTCTATACAAATTTCAGCATTTAAAGGTATTTATTGTGTGATCAATGTCACATATCAAACCCCAATTGATCATTTAATCTTAATGCGGCAGTTTATCTTTTAACAACCCATAAAGATAAGTTCCTAGCAAAGCACCAAAAATGACAATTCCCATGGTCAGGTAACCATAACCCAGGTTCACAAACATGGGCCCTGGACAAGCACCTGTTAAGGCCCATCCCAATCCAAAAATCGTTCCTCCAATGATGTATTTTTTATAGCTACGATCTTTATCAGGGAAAAGAATGGGTTGATTTTCCGCGTCTTTCAATTGAAACTTTTTGATCAGAAAAACAGCTATTACACCCAATACAACTGCTGTTCCAATGATTCCATACATATGGAAAGATTGAAAGCGAAACATCTCCTGAATTCGGAACCAGGAAACCGCTTCTGATTTACTCATGATGATGCCAAACAGAATGCCGGCAAGTATATATTTTATGGACTTCATTGATTTAATTTTAAGGTGTAATTAAGAAGGGTAAAATCAACCAGGTCATCAACAATCCACCGATAAAAAAGCCAATTACAGCGATTAAAGAAGGTACTTGCAAGTTTGACAAACCTGATATTGCATGCCCGGAGGTACAACCACCAGCATATCTCGAACCAAAACCAACTAAAATTCCTCCGGAGAGCAATAGCAACCAGGTTTTTGGAGCGGATAATGCGGCCAGCGAAAACAACTCATCTGGATTCAGCTGCCCATTAAAGTGAATCCCCATCCCTCGAAGATCCTTTACTGTAGCTGCCGATAGCTCCAAGGCATTCGGGTTAGACAGGAACTCGGAGGAAATCCATCCACCGATGATGGCACCAACCAAAAACAACAAGTTCCAACGTTGTGTTTTCCAGTCGAAATCAAAAAACTTAACCTGCTTACCGGCACCGGCCATGCTGCACATCGTCCTTAAATTGGAAGAAAAACCAAAAGATTTACCCCAATAAATGAGCAACAACATAATCAGTATAATCATAAAGCCCGAAAAGTACCATGCCCAGGGCTGCCTTATAAAATCTATCATAGTATTCATTTTATACAATTTAAATATTCCTTAAAACATCAGTTCTTTGGTCAGGATGTAAACACCCATCACCAATACGAACCATCCGAAACCAATTTTCAGTTGCTTACTGTCCACCTTTTTACTGAGGTTACCACCTATAAAAATCCCGACAATCGCAATGAATGTAATCTTCAATAAAAAGATCCAGTCGATATCAAAATGGCCAAAATCTCCGGAAAAGCCGATTAAGGAATTCAAAGCGATGATAAATAGGGAGGTTCCTATAGCCTCTTTCATGGGCAGGCCCAGCAATACCACTAAAGTAGGAATCAGTAAAAAGCCACCACCAGCACCTAACAAGCCTGTGGTTAAACCAATACCAACGCCATACAATAATAATTTAGGCAGGTTTAGATTTTTAGAAACTGAAGATTCTTCCAGTTTATTCTTTCCACTTCTGATCATGGCCGTTGCGGCAATCAGCATGAGTACTGCAAAAAGACTCATCATCAACATGCGTTCTGTCAGCTCGAAATGATTAAAAGAAGCAATATGATGCGGAATTGCAGGAATCAGGAACTTCCTGGTCAGCCAAACGGTAGTTACAGAACTTAATCCGAACAGCAATGCGGTTTTCACCTGGACCTGTCCATTTCTATAATTCTGATAAGCGCCAACCAGACTGGTACTCCCTACGATAAACAAAGAATAAGAGGTGGCCATCAATGGCGCAATCCCAAATAGATACACCAATACCGGCACGGTTAAAATGGAGCCACCACCCCCTACTAATCCTAATGAAATACCAATGAGCGCCGAGGCCAGGTATGCAATAACTTCCATATTTATTTCCTTTAGGACAAAGATGTAAATTCTGCACCTGACTTCGGGTGACTTTTGTCACCCAGTTTTATTTTTTTAACTCAATATAGTTCCTGAATAACTTTATTTCGCCCTTTTGTTCCATTTTCTTGAGTAATCTGGAGATCACTTCTCTGGAAGAATTCAGATCGGAGGCAATCTCCTGATGGGTTAGGTTGAGCTGATTGGTTTCCAGCTGTTCTGCTTGTTTTTGAAGGTAAAAGCTCAACCTTTCGTCGAGTCCGTTGAAGGCAATACCATCTATTACCTGTAATAATTCTTCAAATCTGGCGCGATAAGTTTCCATCACAAAATAATACCAGCTGGGATATTGCTTCATCAGGTCGTCCATCAAAGCGATGGGAACCATTAAAATGGTGCTGTCTTCAATTGCTTTGCCCATAATCTTACTGGATTCCTGCTTGGCCGCACAAATCATGGATAGCGCACAAGCTTCTCCTGGCTGCAGGTAGTACATAAAAAACTCATTCCCATCGGTACCTTCCCGATAAAGCTTTACCCGTCCTTCCACGATCAACACAGTAGACCTAAAATACTGTCCGGTTTGCATCAGGTGTTCGCCGGCTTTAAAATGTTTAATCGTAACCTCTTCAATTAACTTCGTTCTCAAGGCAGGCTCGAACTGAGGAAAAAGCGTATTTATATAATTGCTGATTGGCGTTGAATTCATATTTAGTTTGATTTGTCCATGTAATCTCAAGTATTGTCCATGGCGTAGTCTTTAGACTATCCCGAACTTTGAAGCTTAACTATAAAATTATGTCTTTTTCTTCTTTACTTGAAACCCTTTCGGGTTTATCATCGCTAAGTATCCGTTTCCTCCGCATTGCGATTGCCATTGTGCTGATCTGGATTGGCGGATTAAAAGTCTACAATTACGAAGCGGAAGGCATTGTTCCTTTTGTGGCAAACTCCCCGGTGATGTCCTTCCTTTACGCACATCCTTCCGAATATAAACCTTATATGCAAAAAGAAGGCGAAGCCAATCCGGAGAAAATTGCCTGGCATACGGCCAATCACACTTACCTGTTTTCTTATGGATTGGGTGCTGTGTTGGTCCTATTTGGCATCCTGTTATTGCTCAACAGCTACAACCCTGCTATTGGCATGGCTGGCGCAGCATTAGTCATCCTGATGTCGGTAGTTACCCTTTCGTTTTTAATCACGACAAAAGATTCCTGGGTTCCTGATCTCGGAGATCCAAACCATGGTTTCCCCTTACTTTCTGCCCGGGGCAGACTCGTTGTTAAAGACATCATAATGATGGCAGGTGCTTTTGTTGCTTTATGTGATTCCGCAAAACAATACCTCCATAAGACACAAAACGCTTAATTGTATCTTTTCCCTTTTTGTTTCCAGCTGGAAATATTAAAAAGGAGACCTACTACAATGAACAATCCTCCGGTAAAGGTAAGCCAGGGAAAGGATTTAGCGCCATTAATATTAATTGCCCAATCATGGCCGTCAACCGCATTAACATAGTTTAAATTACGAAAAACTACTAACCCGATGATGGTCATGATTACACCCATCACGATCAATACTTTGCTTGTTGTTTTCATGATCAATATATTTTAAATTTATTCTACAATCAGTTTACCCCGCATTGTGGCAACATGCCCTGGAAAAGTACAGATATAATCATAGGTGCCTTTTTCAGGAACGGTAAATTCAATCGTGTCAGATTCATTACCACCAAGTAGTTTGGTATGCGCAATAATTTTACTGCTTTCAGATTTAGGAATGAAATCATTGTCTTTTGCAGTCAAAGCTTTTTTCGCAAAATCATCAATATCAGTTCCTGGAACAAGCAATACAAAGTTATGTCCCATCACATTTTTATCCATGGTGCCAATGTGTGTAAATGTTAAGGTAATGGGCTTTCCGGCAAGCGCCTTTAATACGGTTTGATCGTATTTCATCTCATCATGAGCTGACAAGGTTAAGGTATTGCTAATTTCCTCTACTGGGGCAGGAGCCCACTGTTCATCTGCGGCTGGTTTTGTAGCATCCGATTTATCTTCTTTTCCACCTCCACATGAATTAAAACTAAAAGCCAAAATCGCCATCAATGCTGTGATACTCAAAGATCTTTTCATTTTTGATAGGTATAAAATTTATAGTACTAACAAAGTTATCGAGAACGGCAATACAATTTTATGATCGAGATCATAAGAACGAAATATCATCTGTACACCTTATGGCGATCTATAAAAAGTTCTCCTTTTTTTTCCAGCGATTTTATGGACCTGATGACTGTCTCCACCCTTACGCCGATGAGATTGGCAATTTGCTGCCGGGTAATTTCCACCAGGTATTTTTGATCTGAAGCGATACAATTCACCTTAATTTTAAAGTAATCAATTAATTTTAATACCCGATGTTCTGGTTCCTGAGAGGAAATCTCAGAAGCCATAATAGACCTAAAATAAAGCCTGTTGGCAAGATTAACCGTTACCGCAAGATGTGTGGTAGGATGCTCCTTCAGCAGCTGCAAAAACTTATCTTTAGGTAGCAAGAAAAGAGAGGAATGGATTAATGCTTCTGCATTAGTCACATAAACATCTTCAATAAATAACGGTGGCTCTCCAAAGCTGTCGTTCACACTAAACAAACTTTGCACAAACTCTTTTCCGTTATCATTAAAATTATTCATTTTGATAGCGCCTGTGTGGATCTGATAATAGTATCTCGGAATATCTCCCTGCCGGAAAAGGATCTCCCCTTTATCAAAAGAAGTCAGCTTAGCGCCAAATTTTAACAGCAAATCTTCCTCAATCATGATCCTTTATTTTTACCTGAGGAAATAAAAAAAACGACCCCAACTGCTATAAATACACCCCCTAAAAAAGCAAGCCAGGGAAAAGACCTCATCCCATTCACATATATAGGCCTCGCATGAGCATCAACTGCATTTAAATCACGAAACATTAATAATCCAGCGATTGTCATCACCATCCCTAAAACGACGAGTGCTATACTTGTTCTTTTCATGAGGAATAATAGGTTTAGGTGTATCCTTAACAGATTTTAGCCGGGAGGCCTTAAACCTAGAACATCAATCCCTCAAACATTGTTTTATAGATCCAATTTTTCAGTTTAAATCGCCCTTTATCCCATCTACACTAAAGATCAAACGATTGCGTTGATTTTTTTGTTAAAGTGATCATAAATAAGGCCTAATTTTAATAAAAAATCAACACAACCATTTTTATGAAAAAATACTTTATACCATTTATTTTGGTATTCCTAACCGGAGCGGGGGCTGCATCGGCACAGGAGCTAAAATATACGAATGGTAAAGATGCCTGGAACCCGGACTCCCTGGGCAACCACCGTGTAGTCCTCAACGTAACCAGCGATGGAACGGTAGCCAAAGCCATCATCCCCTGGCGCCGGAGAGACCTGCAACCTGAATTAAAAGAAATCTGGGTGGTAGATGCAAAAACCAATCAAAAGGTAAAACAAATCAAGATTGGGGAGATCAACAGAGAACAAGGGACTATTTATTTTGAACCCAGTTCCGGAATCGGCACTTATTACCTCTACTATCAACCTTACAAGGTAGATGGAAGGTCGAATTACCCGAATGCGATTTACCTCAGCAGGAAGGCCAGCAACAACCCTTCCTGGCCAGCTGCAACTGCCAAAATCGCTACAGTAAAAGTGCAGGAAATTGAATCGGTCAATGCCATGAACAGCAATTACCCGATGGAAATCATTGCTACGGCAAAAGAAACCCAAGACCTGATCAAAGCACATCCAAAATCCAGTTACCTGGTATTTCCGGAGGATCGATTGAATCCGATTAAAATGATGGATGATTTGCCACAGCGCTGGATCTTAAAAGGTCTAAAACCACAATTTTCGGGTACCGCTGCTAAAGGAGAAAACTATGCTTTCCAATTGGGGATTTATCCGGTAAAGCAGGACTTAAAAAATGTACAAATCAAATTTACCGACCTCAAAAGTAAAAGCGGAGCAAAACTTCCAGCCAGCATCTTCTCCTGCCTCAATACAGATGGGATCAACTGGAATACGCAACCCTTACATAAAACGGTGGACGTTGCTAAAGCACAGGTTCAAGCCCTATGGGTATTGGCGAATCTACCTAAAAACACTATTCCAGGTAGCTATTCGGGTACCGTCACCGTTACTGCCAATGGCGTTCCGGCTACGCCGATCCAGCTCAACCTGACCGTTAGCGCCAAAACCTTATCGGATGGAGGCATCAACGAACCCTGGAAACAAACCCGTTTAACCTGGTTAAACTCTAGCCTTGCACAGAAAAACGAAGTCATTGCGCCATACCTTCCATTGGAAGTAAAAGACCAAACCATCGCTTTACTGGGCAGGAAAGTCATGTTAAACAAGGATGGATTTCCGGCACAGATTCAGACGTTTTTTACGCCTGAAATGACTGAATTCTCCAGTACCGGAAAGGATATCTTAACCGAGCCAATTCACTTTCATGTCAAAAAAGGCAAAGACCTGATTTGGAAAAACGGTCCTTTAACCTTTACCGAACAAAACCCTGGCACCGTAAAATGGAGTACCACAAACACCACTGACAACCTGAAAATGGAAGTGGAGGGAGCCATAGAATTTGACGGTTTCCTTGCCTATACTGTGAAACTCATCGCCTTGCAAGACCTGAACCTGGATGATGTCCGCTTACACATTCCTTTTTCAGAACAAGCCGCCAAATATATGATGGGCCTCGGCTTAAAAGGTGGCAACAGACCGGATACGGTGAAATGGAAATGGGATGTAGCCCATAAAAATCAGGATGGTGCCTGGATTGGCGATGTGAATGCCGGCTTACAATACACCTTGAAGGACAACCATTATGTACGTCCGCTAAACACCAATTTCTACTTACAGAAGCCATTGTTACTTCCCAGCTCCTGGGGAAATGAAGGTAAAGGTGGCATTGATGTGTTCAAAAAAGGGAAATCCATTTTATCGGACAATTACAGCGGCGCTCAAAACATGAAAAAGGGTGATACCTTATATTACAACTTCAATTTACTCATCACCCCTTTCCACCCCATCAATACTGATTTTCAGTGGAGCAATCGGTTTTACCATAAGTATGACAACCTGGATACGATCAAAGCTACTGGTGCAAACCTGATCAATATCCACCATGCTACGCCGATCAATCCTTACATCAATTACCCTTTCATCGCACATAAAGAGATGAAATCTTATATCAATGAGGCCCATTTGAAAGGTTTAAAAGTGAAGATTTACAATACCGTACGTGAGCTGTCTAACAGCGCTTATGAGACCTTCCCTTTACGCAGCCTCGGACATGAGATCTATTCGCCAGGAAAAGGCGGCGGTTATTCCTGGTTACAGGAACACCTCGAGAAAGACTATATCGCGGCCTGGTACGTACCAGAAATCAAGGATGCTGCCATCGTCAACAGTGGCATGAGCAGGTGGCACAACTACTATGTAGAAGGCATGAACTGGCTGGTACAAAATGTAGGAATCGACGGTATTTATTTGGATGATGTGGCTTTTGACAGAACCACCATGAAAAGGATAAAAAGGGTATTAACGAAAGACGGACATCCGGGAATCATCGATTTGCACTCTGCCAATCAGTACAATAAAAGTGATGGTTTTAACAACAGCGCTAACCTGTATATGGAACACTTCCCCTACCTGAACAGGTTGTGGTTTGGAGAATATTTCTTCTATGACAAAAGCAGTCCTGATTTCTTCCTGACGGAAGTATCCGGGATTCCTTTCGGTTTGATGGGAGAAATGCTACAAGACGGCGGTAATGCCTGGAGAGGAATGCTGTATGGAATGACCAACAGGATGCCATGGAGTGATGGTGCAGACCCACGTCCAATTTGGAAAGCATGGGATAACTTTGGCATGCAAGGCAGTAAAATGATCGGGTACTGGGTAGAAAACAACCCGGTGAAGAGCAATAACGCCAATGTGCCGGTTACCATTTATAAGAAAGATAAAAGTGTATTGGTGGCTATGGCCAGCTGGGCAACAACAACTGCCAATGTAAAGTTAAACCTGGATTGGAAAGCTTTAGGCATCGATCCTGCGAAAGCAACGATCAGCGCAGCAGCCATTAAAAACTTTCAACCCGCAGCAAGTTTCAACATAGATCAGGAGATTCCTGTGGAACCAGGTAAAGGTTGGATGTTGGTGATTAAAGAAAAATAAATATCCATTAAAATAGCTATAAACAAAAAAGGATTGCTGAATGATCAGCAATCCTTTTTTGTTAAACATATTTGGCTGTATTAGTTAAAGTTATAACGAACACCAAATTGCATATAATAAGTAGAAGAAAACGTTTGGTTATCACTATACGTTTTTCTAACTAAATCATCATTAAAGTCTGCCAATCTGAAGGTTGGTAATACTGCACCACCCATTGTAGCCACGTTAGCAGGTTGTAAGATACTTGCAGTATTTACCCTTTTGTAAGTACCCCATTTTTTATTAATCAGGTTACCTGCATTAAGAATGTCCGCAGTGAACTGGAATGAATTTTTCTTTCCACCTACGTTTCTAAATACTTCCTGAACCAATTTAACATCAAAACGGTTTAACCATGGCATTTTACCACCATTACGTTCTGAATATTTACCTTGACGTGTTTTCAGGTAATCATCTTGAGCTACATAAGCAAAGAAAGCATCACTTTGTTCCTGAGGCGTCCATGTTTTGCTTTTACCATTGCTTAAAGTAATGGTTTTAGCTACGAATGTAATCTCAGATGGATTTTTTGGAACATAGATCAGATCGTTTGTTTGTCCATCACGGTTAAAATCTGTGCTATAAGCATAAGTGAATCTATCCTGAGCAGAACCTACATAGAAAATGCTGATCGATGTTGCTAGATTTTGCATGTATTCTTTTCTGTAAGAAAGAGATCCAACGATTCTATCTGGAAGTAAGTTACTGCTGTAGCTTAATGAAGGAATGTTAGAGTTTCCAACAGTCTGTGGAATAGACCACAAGTTTTGCAATTGATCTCCTGTACCATTACCGAAGTTACGGCCACCACTACGGGTATAAGCGATCATTGCAGATAAACCATTGTTAAATTGTTTCGTTAACTGTGCAGTTGCCGACCAGTTATATCCACCTTTAGCATTACCTAATACGGTTGCATTTAATGCAGTAGCTTTAGCGGTACCATTTTTAACCGGTAATCCATTCAATAAAGGATTTTCGAATTTCAACGAAGCGTCATTCGGATAAACCACTCTGTTATCAGGGTATCCAGTTGCATTTAATGGAGATGGGTTAACTAAGTTGATGTTTGTTGCAATTGCAGCATTCAAGTCTTTTGAATAAATACCTTCTAAAGTACCTACGAAACCTGCAGGAAGTTTAAAGTCGAATGCCAAGTTACTTTTCCAAGTTTTTGGAGATTTAAATTCCGGAGAAATTGCACTTAACACGTTAGGAACTGAAGTTCCCGCTGCAGGAGGAGTTGCAGGCAAGTAAGCATTTGGATCCGGGTTGAATGGACCAGGAACATTTGCACCAGAATTAGTCTGCGTAAATTGGATCATACCTGAATCACCAGATTGTGAAACAATCCATACAAAAGGAACAACACCTCTGAATATTCCTGAACCACCACGAACTTGTAGGGAACGATCACCCAATGCATCCCAGTTAAATCCAAATCTTGGAGACCAGATAATGTCTGATTTCGGCAATTGACCTGTATTCATTTTCGCACCATTTGTGAAAGTAAGTGGTGTAACCAATGGATTAGATTTTATTTCAGATACACCTGGGAAAGTGAATTTTTCTACCCTTACACCCGCAGTAACTTTAAATCTGTCCGTTACACTAAACTCATCTTGGAAATAAGCAGAATATTGGTTGAATTTAAAAGTAGGATATGCTTGTGCAAAACCTGGAGATAAAGAATAAGTAATTGCGTAATCTTTTGGATTAGCACCAGTTACGAAATCATTCCAACTGTTAAAAGTATAATAGCTGGTACCAAAACGTTGGAAACCATTTTTTGTAGTACTGAAATCAGCTTGCACACCTAAAGTTAGGTTGTGTTTTCCAAGCGCCATAGAGAAGTTATCCGTAAAGCTATAAGTTTCTACATCACGCAAGTTTCCTGCAGAAAAAGGCTCATAACCAAATGAAGTAAGTGGTACACCACTACCGTCCAAAATATCCACGAAAGGAAAGATTCTACTATCAGAACTTCTTGGGTCATTCTGGTGCGTCCAGCTTCCACGTAATACGTTTGAGAATTTGCTACCAAATGAAGAGTTCAACTCACCTGCGAAAGAGTACAGATTTGCTTCTTGATAATAGTTTGAGTTAGAGAATGGTAAAGCATTTTTATCTGTACGTCCAGCACCGAAAGCAAATCCTGTTAATGGACTTCTTGAAGTACTTAGTCCATTCTGGCTTTTACTTTGAACTTGGTTATAACGCAAGTTTAAGCTATGATTTTTATTGATATTCCAGTCTAAACGAGCCAATAACTTATCGTTGTTACTAGGACTGTTGTAACCTTGGTATATCCCTGGATCATAGTTATATTTTGATTTCAGGAAACTAGTAACCTCATCCATGAATGCAGCTGTAGGACGTGCAACATTGTCATTTGATCCGTAAGGATTTCCTGGTGTTGCTGCTACTCTGTTTTGACCTGGAGAAACTTCTTTGTTAAATTCCGCATTTAAGAACAAGAATAACTTGTCTTTAACAATAGGACCACCGATACTAAAACCGTATTGTTTTTGTGTATAAGGCTGAACATTAGTAATGGTGTAATCTCCAACATGAGTACCTTGATAATCTTGATTTCTCATGGTAAAGAAAGCGGTACCAGATACGTTATTTGTACCTGAACGGGTTACTGCATTGATAGAAGCACCAGTAAAGCCTGATTGTCTTACATCATAAGGAGTCACATTCACAGAAACCTGCTCTAATGCGTCCAATGAAATTGGAGCACCACCAGCTGGAACGTTTGAACCAATACCAAACTGGTTGTTAAAGTTCGAACCATCTACTGTAAAGTTACTTTGACGATAGTTACCACCACCAAATGAGTTTCCATTAGACTGAGGAGTTAACCTGGTAATGTCATTCACACTTCTTGAAATGGTTGGTAAATTCTGAATCTGCTGTCTGGTAACTGTTGTAGTAGCACCACTTCTATTTGAGTTTAAGATAGAATTTGGAGCACTGGAAACAATGTTCACTTCTGCAAGCGTAGCACTGTTGTCAGATAAAGTAGCATTCAAAATGTAAGGCTCACCTAATTTCACATAAACGTCCTTAAAAGTTTGTGCTTGAAAACCAACAAAACTAACAACGATGGTGTAAGGTCCGCCAATTCTCAAATTTGAAAGTGTAAATCTTCCATCCACATTTGTTGTTGCGCCATAAGACGTTCCTGTAGGCGTGTGTACCGCCTTAACGCTGGCTCCAGGTAAAGGCCCTTGGGCGTCTTTAATGGTCCCCGTCATTGTTGTTGTTGTTACCTGAGCCTCCACCACGGAAAACGTTCCCGCAAAGACTAAGATCATAACCACAAATTTAAATAGTAATGATTTCTTCATACTTTTCTGATTAATGTTTGTTTTTTTATGATACTGCAATACAAAATATCGGCACAAAGGTAAAAATTAAATCATCTGACAGTACGTTCGCTATGTTAAATTATTATTAAATATCACAATAATTTTCAACATTTAACATCTTCTTTAACATATCTAATCATCATTTTGTCAGCCAACTGTTAAATTTCAAAATAAACACAATACCAGGTTCAGGGGAGTGATGTTTAAATTATGCCATCGAAAAGCAACAACAAAAATCTAACAGGCGGTATTAATGAACAATTTTTTTAATTTTGGCAATTACTTAAGTTAAAATTCCTTTATATAAGATATGAACTACGATGTAATTGTAATAGGCAGCGGTCCTGGTGGATATGTAGCTGCAATCAGAGCTTCTCAGCTAGGTTTGAAAACTGCGGTAGTAGAACGCGAATCTTTAGGCGGTATCTGCCTGAACTGGGGATGTATCCCAACCAAAGCCTTGTTAAAAAGTGCACAGGTTTTTGAATATATCAATCATGCTGCTGAATACGGTATTAAAACTGCGGAGGCTGAGGCCGATTTCGCAGCGGTAATCAAACGTAGTCGTGGTGTTGCTGATGGCATGAGCAAGGGTGTTCAATTCTTAATGAAGAAGAACAAAATTGACGTGATCATGGGTACTGGTAAGGCTAAACCTGGAAACAAGGTAGAAGTTAAAGCGGCTGATGGTACTCAAAAAGACTATACTGCAACCAGTATTATCTTGGCTACAGGTGGCAGATCAAGAGAATTGCCAAACCTGAAACAAGACGGTAAAAAAATCATCGGTTACAGACAAGCGATGGTATTGCCTGAGCAACCTAAATCAATGGTAGTAGTTGGTTCTGGTGCAATCGGTGTGGAGTTTGCTTACTTCTATGCAACTTTAGGTACTAAAGTAACGGTCGTAGAATTCATGGACAACATTGTTCCTGTAGAAGACGAAGACGTTTCAAAACAATTGTTGCGTAGCTTCAAAAAAGCAGGCATTGAAGTGATGACTTCTTCTAGTGTAGAATCTGTAGACACCAGCGGTGCTGGCTGTAAAGTTCAGGTAAAAACGGCTGCTGGTATGGTAACATTAGAATGTGACATCGTGCTTTCTGCTGCTGGTGTTGTTGCAAACATTGAAAACATTGGTTTAGAAGAAACCGGCATTAAAACTGAAAAAGGTAAAGTGATTGTGGATGAGTTCTACAGCACTAACGTAAAAGGTTATTATGCTATTGGTGATATTGTTCCTGGTCAGGCTTTAGCTCACGTAGCTTCTGCTGAAGGAATCATCTGTGTAGAGAAAATTGCGGGTCAGAAACCAGAGCCTTTAGACTACAATAACATCCCTGGATGTACTTATTGCAGTCCGGAGATTGCTTCTGTTGGTTATACAGAGAAAGCAGCAAGAGCTGCCGGATATGAATTGAAAATTGGTAAATTCCCATTCTCAGCTTCAGGTAAAGCTAGTGCAGCAGGTGCTAAAGATGGTTTTATTAAAATGATCTATGACGCAAAATACGGTGAATTACTAGGTGCACACATGATTGGTGCGAATGTAACTGAACTGATCGCTGAAATCGTAGTTGCCCGTAAATTGGAAACTACAGGACATGAAATGTTAAAAGCTGTTCACCCGCATCCAACAATGAGCGAAGCCATTATGGAAGCTACAGCTGATGCTTACGGTGAAGTAATTCACTTGTAAATTATAAAATCGCCTTTCCATCAGGAATGGAGATTGCTAAAAAAACCTGTTGAGCTTTTCAACAGGTTTTTTTTTACATTTATATTTTTACCAATACCTAATTCCAAATCCATGAACTTACATACGATTGATACTGGTTTATTTAAATTAGACGGCGGAGCCATGTTTGGTGTAGTACCAAAATCTATCTGGCAAAAAACGACACCTGCCGATGCCAATAATATGTGTACCTGGGCCATGCGATGTCTGCTGATTGAAGATGGACATCGACTGATTCTGGTAGACAATGGTATTGGAGACAAGCAGGACGAGAAATTTATGGGGCATTATTACCTCCATGGTGAGGATACCCTGGATCAATCGCTTGCGGCCAAAGGTTATTCCAGAGCAGACATTACCGATGTATTTTTAACGCATTTACATTTTGACCATTGCGGAGGTTCTATTGTACGTGAGGGTGACAAACTCAAACCAGCGTTTAAAAATGCTTTTTACTGGAGCAATGCCAAGCATTGGGATTGGGCGGTAAATCCCAATGACAGAGAAAAAGCTTCCTTTTTAAAAGAGAACATCCTCCCGATCCAGGAAAGCGGCCAGTTGCGTTTCATTGCAGATGAAGAAGGCGTTCAATTCCATGAAGGCATCAACATCCGCTTTGCTTATGGGCATACCGATGCCATGATGCTCCCGCAAATTCAATACAAAGGACATACCATCGTGTATATGGCAGATCTTTTACCTTCTGTAGCACACATTCCACTGCCTTACGTAATGGCCTATGACATGTTTCCTTTACAAACCCTAACCGAGAAAAAATCTTTCCTTCAGGAAGCCGCTGAAAAGCAATACATACTGATGCTGGAACACGATGCAGTGAACGAGTGTTGTACGCTTCAGCAGACGGAAAAAGGCATTAAATTGGATCGTACCTTCAACTTGTCCGAGCTATAATTCAAGAAAAACAAAGTATTCGCCATTTAACAGCGCTAACCCGGTTTTCCGGGTAAGTGCAACAACTGTTTCTGGACTGCCTTATATTCTTTTTCCAGGCATTTAAAGGCTTTGGTTTTGGGGATTTCCCCATAATTCTCTTTTAACTGTCTGGAATAACTCCCTTCCAGCTGATCAAACCTGGATTTAACCTGCTGATATTTCACTTGTTGTTGTTTTTCTATTTCATTTAGCCCTTCACCGTTCAAATTACCCAGATAAACGCTATCGGATACCATTGCTCCATCCGCAGAAATAAAAGAAATATAGGGTTCTATCTGTTGATTTAATACCTCTTCAAACAAAGGAATGAAACATTTCCCTTCTGATCTTCTGGCTATATTCAGGTATTCCCTATCTTTTCCCGTTTCCGGGCAACAAATCATCACCATGACGCTGTCGTTGTATGATAAATCGGCATAATCTCTGGGATCCCAGCTTATTTCCAGTCCACCAGACACCTTATTAATTTTCAAGTCCTTGGTTTCCGACATCAAACCCTGACTGAGCTTCACTTTACTGTAATCGATGCTGATATTAGGATATTCACCTTTTAAAGCCTGTTTTTTATGATAAGAAGTGGCCAGATTATGCGCATTATGTACGGTTCCTCTGGCTTGTAAACCATAACCAAGTTTAATAAAACCGCCCATTCTACTCAGCAGTTTAGTGGTTACTGCCATCCCTTGATAATTGGCCAGCTGAAGTATACTAGGTTTACCCTTTCTGCCAATTAAGCGCACCACAGGCTGCCCATTGAGCATATAAAAAACAAGATTACCTACTTTTCCATTAAGGTGGCCCTGTGGACCGTTAGAAGCTATTGCCATGTTCGCGTGGTTAAGGTTTAAGATTGATTGTGGTATCGTCTGGTATGACTTTCAGGAAGGTAGTCATAAACTTCGGTATATCAAGCAATTGACATTACATTTTTCAAAGCCTTGAAACGAAATTAATCGGGCTTTTTTCCGATGCTGTTAGGGCTATAGGCCGAATAAGGCCCTAGCAACCCCGGAGGAGTACCGAAAGAATACCCCTATAATTATAGTGTCAGTATAAACGCAGTACCTGCACACTATACCTACAATAGCCTTTCAGCCTAACCTTTGAAACATCCTGCTATAGCACAGCAACTTATCCTTATCAAAATATTAGACTGATAATGATTTTTTTTTCCTAAATTGAAATAAAAACCTCAACCTGAAAACAAAAAACTAATTAAACGATTATGGGAAAATTCGAAATCAAAACAAGAAAAAACGGCGAATTTCAATTCGATTTGAAAGCAGGTAATGGCCAGGTGATCCTAACCAGTGAAGGCTATACGACCAAAGCCAATTGTCACAACGGAATTGAATCCGTGAAGAAGAACTCGAAGGATGATGGTAAATTTGACCGTAAAACTTCCACTAATGGCAAGCCGTACTTCAATTTAAAAGCAACAAACGGTCAGGTGATTGGAACCAGTGAAATGTATGAGTCGGAAGCTAGTCGCGAAAATGGGATAGAATCCGTTAAAAAGAATGCCCCAGATGCGGAGGTTGTGGACCACAGCTAACCGCGATCAACCAAATGAATTTAGCCTGTCAGTTTCATTTAAAAAACTGACAGGCTTATTTTTTACCCTTTATTTTTCTTTACGGTATTCTAAAAGATCGCCAGGTTGACAATCCAATGCCAGACAAATCGCTTCCAGGGTCTCAAACCTAATCGCTTTAGCTTTCCCTGTTTTCAGAATGGAAAGATTGGACATGGTAATCCCCACCAGTTCCGTTAATTCTGTCAATGACATTTTTCTTTGTGCCAATACCACATCTAAATTCACCACTATCGCCATCTGTTATATTGTTAATTCATGTTCTTGCTGCAAGTCGTATCCTTTTTTGAAGACATACATAATCACCATGGTAACCATACCTGCCGCAAATAAGATATAATTAAAATCAAAGTTGTATTCCATTTGATAATCTGTAAACCTAACCAATTCCTGCGTTCTTAGAAAAGCCAGTACATCCCCTACCCAGAGTAATATGCTCAATGAAATGCAAAAAAAGCCAATATCTTTTATCCGATTAATGTTTTTTAAAGTGAAGATCTCTCCTTTTGCAGAATCATCCAAAAAATAGTATAATTTACTGAACACCTTGAAGCTAATAATGAACAGGGTAAACCCAATAACCAGCATTGCCGTTTTATAAATGGAATATAGGGTACTCTCCTGATGAAGATTATAGACAGTACCTGTCACCAGGTCGCTCTTTTCTAACTTAAAAACATAGCCATCTTTGCCCTTTATATTCAACGAATCCCCTGGTTTGCTAATCACAGCACCAAACAAAGCATTTTGAAAGCGCGGCTGAAGCGGTTTTAATTCTTCATCTGCATACCAGCCTTTGATCATGGCAGACCGATGGTCATAAACTGCCCAAATCAGTAAAACAACAGAAATCAGGAGCAAAATTCCCCTGATTATCCGGATAAATTTAAGATCTTTTCTCATTTCAACAGTTTTTTGAGGTTTTTATCGGTTCTTTTTGTTTTTTGTCAACTGACAGATTCGCTTTCTTTCTCGAAATTAATATTCCGCAATAAAGAATTTTGCATTCTGACTTCTGCTAGACAAAGCATATTTCTAAACAAACATAACAGATTTATTATTATAAATCAAAATATATTTATTGAAAAACAATAAATATAGACCTATTCACAATACCGCCACAAAATACTGACAAAAGTATTTTGGAATAATTATTGCTACTAAAAATCTGTAGAAATAGCAGTTGTAAACTGTAACATTTTCAGGAATTTAAGTTTTCAAATTGCCTTTAAATTCTTACTTTTGCAAGTTCAAACACATAACGAGTACCAAAGCATATAAATGAGACAACTCAAAATCACGCAATCCATTACCAATCGCGAAAGTCAATCTTTAGACAAGTACCTTCACGAAATTGGTAAAGTAGATTTAATCACCGCCGAAGAAGAAGTAATTTTAGCAAGAAAAATACGCGAGGGGGATCAGGCCGCATTAGAGCGTTTAACCAAGACCAATTTACGTTTCGTGGTTTCAGTAGCGAAGCAGTACCAAAATCAAGGTTTAACACTAGGAGATTTAATCAACGAAGGTAACCTGGGTTTAATTAAAGCTGCAAAGCGTTTTGACGAGACAAAAGGTTTCAAATTTATCTCTTATGCTGTTTGGTGGATTCGTCAATCTATATTGCAGGCAATTGCTGAGCAAAGTCGTATCGTTCGTTTGCCATTAAACCAGGTAGGTTCATTAAGCAAAATCAGCAAGGCTTTTTCTAAGCTTGAGCAGGAATTTGAGCGTGAACCATCTCCGGAAGAATTGGCAGATATCTTAGAAACTACGGTTGATAAAATCTCTGATACTCTAAGTAACTCTGGCCGTCACGTATCCATGGATGCTCCATTCGTACAAGGTGAAGAAAATACATTGTTAGATGTATTGGAAAATCATGAGCCAAATACGGACAGCAGCCTGATCAATGAATCTCTTTCTGAAGAGATCAAACGTTCTCTTTCAACTTTAACAGAGCGTGAACGTGAAATCATCGTACTTTTCTTCGGATTGAGCACCAACCATCCCCTATCTTTAGAAGAGATTGGTGAGAAGTTTAACCTGACCCGTGAGCGTGTACGTCAGATTAAAGACAAAGCGTTACAACGTCTGCGTCATACTTCAAGAAGTAAAATCTTAAAATCATATTTGGGCTAGTCTATTATCCCATTTAACACCTTGTGTGATAAATTTATAAAGTAAAAAGGTTGGGTATCTCGCTCAATCTTTTTTACTTTTGTGGCATTCTAACCAAAAATATTGCCACATGCTAAAGAAGTACCAATCCGAATTCCAAAGTTGGATTGAAAAAGAAAAAAAAGCCATTGAGCTGATTAATGTCGTGGGCCAACTCTGGTTCGACAGATCCATTGAACTTGTATTGTTCCGCAAACCCTTATTTGATGTTGGAAGTAGCGAAATTCTTTCCCACCATCAGTATGCAACACAGATCAGTGGAAAAGACATCAGCATCTATGAAACCCTGGAGCTTGCGTTGACCATTTCAAAATGCAACCTTGCCCCTTCCCGTATTGACATTGGCCGACTAGCTTCAGAATGGCTGGAAGACAATGGCAACTATCCAACGATCCACGATTTTGTGGTCAGCAAACTCAGCAAACACATCGGTAAAGACAAAAGGAACCTAGTCCCTAAAGACGTGGTGCTATTTGGTTTCGGCCGTATTGGCAGAATTGCTGCGCGTGAGTTGATCCTACAAGCTGGTAAAGGTGAGCAATTGCGCTTAAGAGCAATTGTAACCCGCAGCTACAGTGATGAAGAACTGATCAAAAGAGCAGAACTTTTACGTACGGATTCCGTTCATGGCCCCTTCAATGGTACCATTACTGAAGATTTTGAAAACAAAGCGCTGATCATTAATGGGCAGACGATTTATTTTATTGTTGCCAAGGAACCGGAAGATGTAGATTATTCTATTTATGACATTCATGATGCCCTGTTGATTGACAACACTGGTATTTTCCGCGATCGTGAAGGTTTGAGCAGACACCTGCAAGCTAAAGGAATCAGCAAAGTATTGTTAACCGCCCCTGCAAAAGGAGATATCCTGAATGTAGTGGCCGGAATCAATGATGCGGCAATTGATTATGAGTCGGAGACGATCCTATCCAATGCTTCTTGTACCACCAATGCCATTGTACCGGTATTGAAACTGATTGACGATGCTTTTGGCATTGAAAAAGGACATATTGAAACCGTTCACTCTTATACGAACGACCAGAATTTACTAGACAATTACCATAAAAAATATAGAAGAGGCAGAGCAGCTGCTTTAAACCTGGTGATCACAGAAACCGGTGCAGATAAAGCGGTGGCAAAAGTAATCCCGCATTTAGGTGGCAAGCTGACTGGAAATGCAGTGCGTGTCCCTACACCGAATGTTTCATTGGCCATCTTAAACTTATCATTGAACACGGTAACTTCCAAAGAAGAAGTGTCAGAAATATTAAGACAAGCTTCCTTGTTCGGAGATCTATCAGAGCAAATTGAATACTCTATTTCAAATGAATTGGTGAGTACTGATTTGATCGGCAATAGTCATGCTTCGATTATTGACGGACCAGCTACGATTATGGCCAAAGACAATAAGTCTGTGGTTTTATATGCCTGGTACGACAACGAATATGGCTATACCAGACAGGTGATTCGCTTGGCTAAAAAATTAGCCGGCGTAGTGCGGTTAACTTATTACTAGCCGCTACAGTTATCCATTTAAAAAGCCGGTGTTTTTCCAAACACCGGCTTTTATGGTTTTAAACCTTCAGCCAATTGATGAGTTTCCCGATTTAAAACTCTGGCAAATGAGGTTTCGTTTGCATAATATCCTCAATATCCGTCATCACTTGTTCTGTAAGCAATGGCAATACTTCCAAGGTAGTCAGGTTTTCTTTAAGTTGTGCTGTTTTCGAAGCACCTAAAATTACCGTACTTACATTTGGATTTTTTAAACACCAAGCCAGGGATAATTTGGCCAATGAAACATTCAATTGATCAGCAAGCCCTTGAAGTTTTTCTGCCTTTTTCAATTTCTCTTCGTTCAATACGGCATCCTTCAACCACTCCATCCCTTTCAATTCCAATCGGGTATCTTTAGTTCCAGCTTTGGTGTATTTGCCCGACAATAATCCGGAAGCCAATGGCGACCAAATCGTAGTTCCCAGCCCGTATTCTTTGAACAGCAACAGGTATTCCTTTTCCATTTTATTTCGCTCCAAAAGGTTGTATTGAGGCTGTTCCATGGTAGGGCCTATTAAATGATATTGCTTTGCCACAGAAATGGCTTCCATAATTTCTGAAGCACTCCATTCTGAGGTACCCCAGTACAGGATTTTCCCTTGTTGTAATAAGGTATTCATGGCCCATACCGTTTCTTCGATTGGTGTATTTTTATCTGGCCTATGGCAAAAATAAAGATCCAGATAATCTACTTGCAAGCGCTGCAAGGCTCCGTTACAACCTTCAATTACGTGTTTACGGGATAAGCCCATCCGGTTTGGCCCTTTATTTTCCGTCCCAAAAAAGACTTTACTCGACAGCACAAAAGACTCCCGCTCCCATTTTTTGGACTTGATAATTTTGCCCATCACCAGTTCAGATTTACCTGCGGCATAACCTTCGGCATTGTCGAAAAAATTAACCCCGGCATCATAAGCAATTCCCATCAATTCATCAGCAGTCTGATCACTGATCTGATGCCCGAACGTAAGCCAACTTCCCAAAGAAAGTGCACTCAGCTGTAAGCCTGACTTCCCTAAACGTCTATATTCCATTTTTTATATTTTTTTAATAACCTGATTTAACCCATTTAAAGCACATTAGAAAAACACCCTGCCCTTAATTATGTTTTCTGCAGCCAATATTGAACGAGATATCCATCATTTTTTTACCTTTATATAACAGAACCACATAAAAATGAAAACCTATCTGCTTATTCCGCTAATCGCATTATTGAGTTGCAATTCCGTTAAGAATCAAAGTCAGGCACAAAACCCGGCTACCTTAACTAAAACAGAACAGCAACTTCTTAAGGATGTAGAAACCTTATCTTCTGATGCCTATGAAGGCCGCAAGACCGGCACCAAAGGCGCCGAAATGGCGAGAACATACATTAGCGACAGGTTCAAGCAGTTGGGCTTAAAACCAGTCCCATCTCTTCCTGGTTATGAACAGGCTTTTACATTTGCTGACCGCTCTGGTGCACAAATTTCCGGTAAAAACCTTTTGGCTTACATCCCGGGAAAGACAGATCAAGTCATCGTTATTTCCGCACATTACGACCATGTGGGCATCATCAGGAATGAAATTTACAATGGTGCGGACGACAATGCTTCTGGTGTAGCAGCCTTATTGGATTATGCAGCCTATTTTAAAAAGAACAAGCCTTATCACAGCCTGATCTTGGCGGCTTTTGACGCAGAAGAACAGGGATTAAGAGGTTCAAAGGCCTTTGTTGCCCAGCCTCCTGTACCTTTAGAAAAAATTCGGTTAAATGTGAACATGGATATGATCAGTCACAATGATAAAGATGAACTTTATGCTTGTGGTACCTATAAATATCCGGAATTAAAAAAGTATTTCATCACCAGTAAGCCAGTAATCAAGGTCATCTTAGGACATGATGATCCAAAAACCGGCAGTGAGGATTGGACCAATCAAAGTGATCAGGGATCTTTTAATGCGAAAAATATTCCCTTCTTATATTTTGGAGTGGAAGACCATAAAGATTATCATAAGGCCTCAGATGAGTATCAAAACATCAATAAAAAGTTCTTTATCAATGCTGCCGCTGCTATTTTAGAAATCATCAACAACATTGATAAAGAACGTGACCTGCAATCTA
The DNA here is from genome assembly GCF_014172405.1 of Pedobacter gandavensis. Lineage (GTDB taxonomy): Bacteria > Bacteroidota > Bacteroidia > Sphingobacteriales > Sphingobacteriaceae > Pedobacter > Pedobacter gandavensis. Next base: position 329,872 of record NZ_WNXC01000002.1, read on the forward strand.
TTTTCAGAGAAAAACTGCAGATGAAAAAGCAATAGAATTTAGAATTCTATTGCTAAAAGGCTACTTAAAGGGATATGAATCCCGTTTTTTAACTGTATAAAGTTTTCAGTCACCTGCCATACGGTTGTAGAAACCGTTTTAGGCCCTTCTTTGGTATTAAAGGAAATATCTGCTTTTGATTTGAACTCATTTCCAAGGCGCTGTGCTGAATTCAACTTATCTCTTAATTCTTCCGTATGGTTCTGATCAGCTGGAATGATTTGGCTGATGTCTATTGATTCTTTTTCGATTAATTCCCCGATCATAATACTCTGGCTTAGTTCTAATAAATATGCGTTTAAGCACTTAAAATCGCAATAAAAAGCCATACATCAAAGTCATATTTACATAAATATGTAAATATGATTTTACGTACAAAAAAAATGTAGGCAATCTCCTATTTTTTTAGGTGATAACGGGTCTCAATCATACCTGCAGCACCGATATTGCGATTTGAGTAATTCTCTTTAATAATTTTTACTGGCGTAGCAGAACCCGCAAGCCCATTTGAAGAAATACGACTGCCCAATGTAGCAGCAACCGGAGCCAGTATAGAAAGTGCTTTATTCAAATAACTCTCCCTTGGATCTCCAAAATCATACCTGGAATCATCAAAAAGATCAGAACCACCAGTATCCAGGTAATCTGGTACGATTCCGGTATAATAACCGCCTTGTCCATTTCTATTTTTGCTTTCAAAACTTGGCAGGTATACGAAATAGTGTTTATCCAAAATAACCGGAAAAAATCCTACCGGTTTGCCATAAGTGGTCTTTCCTACTAATTTTACACTTTGCATCACTGGTTTAAGACTATTGATCACCAATTCACTTGCAGAAGCTGTATTATCGCTAACCAGGAACACCACATTCTTAACCCCATTTAATGAGCCTTTCTTAGCAAAAGAATAAACATTACCTGCATCAGTCCAATCTACATCATTCAGGGTATACATCTTCCCGCTACTACTATATTGTATTTTCCCTGCCGCGTCGGTTAAAGGCTGATTTACCAAAATGCTTGCTTTTCCGCTCTTCATGGTGCTGTTGTAAGATTCACTGAACATCACACCTGTTGTACCGGCGGGAGCAATCAAATTCATTAAATACTGTGCAGTTTCTACGGAACCTCCTCCATTGTACCTTAAATCGATCACCAAATCGCTCACATTACTTGTTGCAAAACTGCTAAACACCGGATCGATTCTGGTATCAGAAGGATTATTAGTACCCGGAGTGGTTAACCCGGAAAAGCGTGCATAAGCCAGATAACCAATTTTCTTCCCACCCTGGTCGATCACTTTCGAAGTGAAAACCGGACTGCTGGTATATTTTTTTACGCTAAGCGGTTCATTGGTGAAAACTGTTCCATCTGCCCTGATGCCGGAGAAAGTGGTACTGGTGGTCGCGCCATTTAAGACCTGATTGATGACTCCTACCTCTGAGTCAAAATTAGTCCCGATTGCCCGGCCCCCAATATTGGTAATTTGAGTCCCACGAGTAAGTTTTAATCCGTCAGCAGGCGAATTTGGGTAGACACCCTTGACATAAAGTTTATAATTTTTACTATCCCCATAGCCCTGAAAACTTAAAAAGCCCATATCAAAACCTATATCTTTCAAGTCTACATTCTCCTGACGGTTTGGAACGCTACTTTGAGCACCATTAGAATTGTTTTCATCCGTGATGAATGCATATTTAGGGGATGATGAGCCCGGAACAGTTTCAAATCCGGAGTAAGTGGTAATATTAAACAGCTCACTATTGAAGTTATCCAGTTGAAAGGGTAATTTATTGTACGTTCTGGGATCAAACACATCATAAGTTGGGAGCTTATCATTCCAGAGGTAAATCTGTTGCGCATATAAAAACAGAGAATCGTTGGTCAGCGCCATACGATCTGTAGTAGGCGTCTGCTTGGTATTCGAACCTGGACTCGGCGTGACCACCGGAGTTTCCGGAATGACTTTATTTTTTCGGCAGGCACTAAACCCAATTGTGCATAGTGCCAAAGCTAAAATCAGCTTTTTGTTGGATATGGCGATATTTATCATCGGTATAATTTATCTATTACAAATTTATACTAATAATTTCTCATTATCACGTGATTCTCAACACCTTTCTAATTATTTTTCTCCCAATATAGCTTCTATAGGTAAGTATTCAATTTTTGCATTTACTGCACATTCCTGATCTGCAGCTTTAGCACCGATCATCACTACCTGTGTTGGGGTCAATTTATGACGTTCCAGGATCATTTCTATCCCTTTTGTACTCGGCTTAGGTTCCGATTCCTCAGAAAAATAAACGATCAGGTTCTTTTCTAAACCATTCCATTCTACCTGTCTGATTTTATTCAATTGCATGATGGCATCACCATCTACAAATAAGAACACTTGTTTTCCTGCGGCAACGATTTCCTGCATGAAAGTAAGCGCTTTATTATAAATCAGCAATTTCAATGGCAGTTTTGCATTTTGCATGACCAGATCGAAGTTAAGCTTATACTTTTCTGGGATCTTGAACTCCGCAGCCGTTTTTTCAAATAAGTTTTCCGGGCCTTCAGCCAGGTATTGCTCCTGCATATATTTTACAATATCCGAGGCATTTAATTGTTCGCCGTATTCAATAAACTGTGCGAACAGATAGTAAACTTGTAATAAATAATCTTTTTCAGGATAAATGACATTGTCTAATTCAAAAACGAATGCTTGTTTGTCTTTTAATAATTGCTCAGGCATCATGAGGTAAAATGATTAGGAATTGATGGTAAATAAAACTGGAATTAGTCCCTCAGGGCTATCAACGGTATAAAAAACACCATTCAAATTTTCTTTAAGGCCCAGTTCTTTTTGTGCTTCGGTCGCATTTTCAGGGAATTGCAATACGCCATCCTGATAAAGCGCCCAATCCCCGGATTGCTTTATTGTATTTAGATATTTAGGTAGCTCAGCTGGTGCTGGAAGTAAGACTTTAATGCCAAACTCTTCGAACAAGACCATAGATTTAGCGACTGCCTCGATTTCAAAATCGTGTAATGGCAAGAGTACTTCTATATTTTCATCCAGGCAATTGTTCAGTAAAGTATGCGCCGTAGTGTCGTCATTCCGCTTGCCTAAAGCATGCATTTGATAAGCTGCAGAAGAAAATGCGGGCATATCTCCGTAATCCGCAAGCAATATATGTTGGTTGGCAAAAGCTTTCAGCAGCTTCAATGCTGAGGCAGATTTACCTCCTGTAATTAATGTTCTCAAAATATAATATTATATGATTAATCCGTCTTTCATGGTGACTACCCGGTCGGAGATTTCTGCTAAATCTTCATTATGGGTCACGATGACGAAGGTTTGTTTAAAATTATCGCGCAGGGTGATAAAGAATTCATGTAAAGCGTTGGCATTGGCCGAGTCCAGGTTTCCGGAAGGCTCATCCGCCAGGATGATGGCAGGATGATTCACCAGTGCTCTTGCTACTGCAATCCGCTGCTGCTCTCCACCCGACAATTCATTGGGTTTATGGGTAGCACGGTCCTTTAATCCTAAGAGTTCCAAAAGCTCCATTGCACGGTGCTCCGCCTCCTTTTTACTCGTTTTAGCGATAAATGCGGGAATACAAATGTTTTCTAAAGCGCTAAACTCAGGTAACAGGTGGTGGAACTGAAAAACAAAGCCAATATTTTTGTTACGAAATACACTAAGTAGTTCTCCGGAGAGCTGATTTACTTTGGCTCCGTTTAATTCTACGGTTCCTTGATCTGGCTTGTCTAAAGTACCTAAAATGTGCAGCAACGTACTTTTACCTGCACCAGAAGCGCCGATAATGCTGACAATTTCACCCTTTTCCACCTCAAAATCTACCCCTTTCAGGATGGGTAAATTTCCATAAGCTTTCTTTATACCTGTTGCTTTTAGCATAAATGCAAACTTACTGTTTTTAAAACCAATCTGAAATTGTAGATTTGGACAAATTTTTTCAGCAAATGAATATCCACGAATATCAAGGTAAAGAAATACTTAAAAGTTTTGGTGTAGCCGTACAAGAAGGCATCGTTGCCCATACGGTTGAGCAGGCTGTAGAAGCGGCTAAAAAAATGAAAACCGACTACAATTCTGATTGGGTTGTGATTAAAGCACAAATCCATGCAGGCGGAAGAGGTAAAGGCGGTGGCGTAAAGCTGGCGAAAAACCTGGAAGAAGTTCAACAAAGAGCGACCGACATTTTAGGTATGCAATTGGTAACTCCTCAAACTGGCCCGGAAGGAAAGAAAGTTAACAAAATTTTAGTGGCACAGGATGTTTATTATCCTGGAGCGTCTGAAACTAAAGAGTTCTATGTGAGCGTGCTTTTAAACCGTTCAACTGGAACTAACATCATTATGTATTCTACCGAAGGTGGAATGGATATTGAAGAAGTTGCAGAAAAGACACCTCATCTAATATTCAAAGAAGAGATTGACCCTAAAGTTGGTCTTCAAGGATTCCAGGCTCGTAAAATTGCCTTCAATCTAGGATTAAGTGGTGCAGCTTTCAAAGACATGGTGAAATTTATCACTGCGCTTTACAAAGCATATGACAGCACTGACTCTGCGATGTTTGAAATCAACCCGGTATTGAAAACTTCTGATGACAAAATCATCGCTGTTGATGCTAAAGTTGACTTAGATGAGAACGCATTGTTCCGTCACCCTGATTATGCAGCAATGCGTGATAAATTGGAAGAAGATCCAACAGATGTGGAAGCAAGTGAGTCTAACTTAAACTATGTGAAATTAGATGGTAACGTTGGCTGTATGGTTAACGGTGCTGGTTTAGCAATGGCGACCATGGACATCATCAAAATCGCAGGTGGTGAGCCAGCTAACTTCCTGGACGTAGGTGGAACTGCAAACGCACAAACTGTAAAAGCAGGTTTCAACATTATCCTTAAGGACCCTAATGTGAAAGCTATTTTGATTAACATCTTTGGTGGTATCGTTCGTTGCGACCGTGTAGCTCAAGGTGTAATCGATGCTTACAAAGAAATTGGTGATATTCCTGTTCCAATTATCTGTCGTTTACAAGGTACTAATGCCGCTGAAGCGAAACAGTTAATTGATGAGTCAGGATTAAAAGTATATTCTGCAATCGCATTGAAAGATGCTGCAGATTTAGTAACTAAAGTATTGGCATAAGCACCAGTCTTTTTTCTAAAACTCACAAAGAGGTCAATTGTTCATTCAATTGGCCTCTTTTTTTATGGAAAAATCCCTAAAAACACAAAAGCGGCCTACAGTCATCCAACTGTAGGCCGCTTTAACCAAATATAAATTAAACGAGCTGACACAAATATAGAATTTAAAGACACAATTCACAATTTATTTTAAAATAAATACCCATAAATCGTATTATCAATAAAAAATAAACAAAAAATCATAATAAAACAGACAACTAAAGGTGAGAATCTACAAAAACATAAAAATAAACTTATTAAAAATCAATTTTTAAACACAAATACCAAAATAAACTCAAAATAATCCATACAAATTCAGAAAACACCAATAAAAACAAAGTTAAATTCAATTTAAAGGCGTTAAAAACTAATAATCACTAAAAAATAAGCACTAAACAGCCTCCAATTTCAAGGAAACGTAAAAAATAGAACCCTTATTAACTTCAGTTTCGAACCAGATACGTCCTTGTTGTTTTTCGGTAAACTCCTTACATAAGAGTAAACCAAGCCCGATCCCTTTTTCATTATTTGTACCATAAGTAGCGGAGGCATTGAGCTGGAACAGGCGTTCCTGCTTTTCAGGCGTAATCCCGATCCCTGTATCAGAAATTAGGATCAAACCATCTCCCGCACGATAACGGGTAGAAATAATCACTTCTCCCCCCTTGGGCGTAAATTTGATGGCATTAGACACCAGGTTTCTAATCACCAGTTGTAACATATCATGATCGGCCATTACATAGAGCTGCCCTGCAGTTAGCATCCGCAATCGCACTCCTTTCTTAACAGCGATCGTATGTTCAATTTTTAACCAGCCCTGAAGGGCTTCATTCACATCCAGAGCACTAAGTCGTACATTACTTCCTTTGAGCTGCGTCTTAGACCAGGACAACAGGTTCATGAGCATCTCCGAAGTATCTCTGGTAATTTGCAACAACTGCCCCTCTATCAACTGTTTCTCCTCTTCCTCCAAACCAATTGAATTTAGAATTTCCAGATAGCCTTGAATAGAGCTTAAAGGCATCCTCACATCGTGTGCTACAATAGACAGCAACCGATCCTTTTCCCTGTTCAAATATTCAAGCTCTGCCTTTTGCAGTAAAATTTCATCTTTTTGCGCTTCAATCTCCCGGTTTCGTTGCTCAACAGAAAGGCGCTCATGGTCATAATTTCTGCGCATATAGCGTATCGACAGGAAGATTAAAATGGTGGAGACGATATAGGTTACTGCAAAATCTATGGTTTTTACTAAGGAGTTAAGGTATAGGATGGGTGCCAGCGTTGGCCAATAATACTCGATCATCAACACAGACAATACCACCAGCATATTGATCGGTACCCAAAACTTATATTGTGTTTTTGGGATGATGGTAATGATGATAAAAAATGAAAGGGTAAAAAGCAGCAGATTGGGCCCAAAAATCCCTGAATTGTAAAAGTAACAGTAGATAAAAGTCAGGTTACTGGCGATACAGAATAAAGTAATGGCGATGGAAGATTTCCGTTTTACTTTAGAAAGGTGGTATAGTCCGGCAATAAAGACCATACAGACACAGCACAGCCAGGCCAATTCTTCGAAACCCATAAGATAATTATAGGGGGCTTCAATCAGCATGGCAAAAAACGCAAAAATACAGATGGTATTAAAAATGCGTTCTTCTAAAGAGAACTCCATTATTTCCCCAATGGCATTTTGCCAGAAATACTTTTTATGATTTGATTGCACGTTAATTAGGATTGAGATGTCGCTGCGCAAACTTAATATAATAAGAACCATAAAAAAAATCTGATTTATTGATTAAATCCTTATTTTTGAACCTCTCCACAATAAAATCATGATCAAAAGAGAAAAAGTAAAAAGCCTGTTAGAGACAGAGCAGTTCGACAGAGAAGTAACAGTGATGGGTTGGGTGCGTACTTTCCGCAACAATCAGTTTATTGCTATCAATGATGGTTCCTGCATGGGAAACATCCAGATTGTTGTTGACTTTAATAATACCCCTGAAGATTTATTGAAACGCATCACTACAGGCGCTGCTATTGCGGTGACTGGTACGATCGTAGAATCTGTTGGTAAAGGTCAGAGAGTTGACATCAAAGCGAATACTATTGAAATATTAGGAGATAGTGATCCGGAAAAATTCCCATTACAACCTAAGAAACATAGTTTAGAGTTTTTAAGAGAAATCGCTCATTTACGTTTCCGTACCAATACTTTCAATGCGGTTTTCAAATTGCGTCATGCTTTAGCTTTTGCGATTCATCAGTTTTACAATGAAAGAGGGTTTACTTATATGCATACCCCGATCATTACGGCTTCTGATGCAGAAGGTGCTGGTGAAATGTTTAAAGTAACCACTTTAGATTTAGACAATCCTCCAAAAACAGAAGATGGTAAAGTAGATTTCTCTCAGGATTTCTTTGCCCGTGCCACTAACCTTACCGTTTCCGGACAGTTAGAAGGTGAGCTTGCAGCTATGGCTTTTGGACAAATTTATACTTTCGGCCCTACATTCAGAGCTGAAAACTCAAACACCACCCGTCACCTTGCAGAATTTTGGATGATTGAGCCAGAGGTTGCTTTTGCAGACCTGGAAGACAACATGCAATTGGCAGAGGACATGATGAAGTATGTGATCAAATATGCTTTAGACAACTGTAAAGAAGAAATCGACTTCTTAAACAACCGTTTACTGGAAGAAGAGAAAACTAAACCTCAGAATGAGCGCAGTGAATTGTCGCTGATTGACAAGTTGAACTTCTGTTTAGACAATGATTTCGAGCGTTTAACTTATACAGAAGCAATTGCGATCTTAAGATCTTCAAAACCTAATCAAAAGAAACAATTCAAATATCTTATTGATGAGTGGGGAGCAGATTTACAATCAGAGCATGAGCGTTACCTGGTAGAGAAACATTTCAAAAAACCGGTGATCTTAACGGATTACCCGGCAGATATTAAATCTTTCTATATGCGTCAGAATGAGCCGGATGCTCAAGGTAGAAAAACGGTGGCTGCGATGGACATCCTTTTCCCTGGTATCGGTGAAATGATTGGTGGTTCTCAAAGAGAGGAACGCTTAGATAAACTGACACAAAGAATGGATGAGTTAAACATCCCTCAGGAAGAACTTTGGTGGTTCTTAGACACCAGACGTTTTGGATCAGCACCACACTCCGGTTTCGGATTAGGTTTCGAAAGACTGGTACTTTTTGTGAGTGGCATGACCAACATCAGAGACGTGATTGCTTTCCCTCGTTTCCCTAGAAACGCAGAGTTTTAAGCTTCAAAGCGATAAATGAAGAAGGCCAGGATTTTTAACGATCCTGGCCTTTTCTATTTATTTTCAATTGAGTTGTTGTTTAGCGAATTAGCTTTGTGCAGCTGGAGGAAGGCTGTCATTGAAAGAATTTGCATGCGCATAATCTACCAGAGACACCTTATAATCCGTTGGGTTAAAACTACTGGAGGTGCTTAGCGCCATCCCCAATTCAAAGCGTAAGGGGTAAGGTGTTTTTAGCAAACTTCCTTCCGGGATATAGGGAAAAGTCTCCATATAAGACTGCATCACATTTGGCGCAATCCTTCTATTGATATAAGCTCTGGTTAATTGATAAGGATGGTGCAATCCTGCCGCTCCAAGCAGCTCTACAGCACTACCTATCGTCAGCTTATGGAAATTATGAACCCTCACTTTTTTATCCTCTACCACCAAGCCTTTCATTAAACTCGGATCCTGAGTGGCCACACCTGTCGGGCAGGTATTGCTATTACATTCCAAAGCTTGAATACACCCTAAGGCAAACATCATTCCCCTTGCGGAGTTACACAAATCTGCGCCTAATGCGATGTTCTTGACCAGGTCAAAGCCCGAAGCTACTTTTCCAGAAGCGATGATTTTAATGTGTTGTTTTAAATCAAATCCGGTCAGCACATCATAGACAAAAGCAATACCTTCTCTCAGCGGCATACCTACAGCGTTTGAAAATTCCTGTGGTGCGGCACCGGTACCACCTTCTCCCCCATCTACGGTGATAAAATCAACGTAGATACCGGTTTCGGACATGGCTTTACAGATGGCAAAGAACTCACTTCTTCTGCCAATACAAAGTTTGAAACCGATGGGTTTCCCTCCAGACAGGTCTCTTAATTTCTGGACAAAAGCCACCATTTCCAGCGGCGTCTTGAAGGCGGAATGGGCAGGTGGAGAGATCACATCAAAGCCTTCTTTTACCAATCTTATTCTGGCAATTTCCGGTGTGACCTTCTTTGCGGGTAAAATCCCCCCATGGCCAGGCTTTGCCCCCTGAGAAAGCTTGATCTCAATCATTTTCACTTGTGATGATTGCGCTTTTTCACCAAAGGCTTCAAAATTAAAAGTACCATCATGATGGCGGCAGCCGAAATAACCGGTACCAATCTGCCAAATCAAATCCCCACCAGGATTGGCATGGTAATCACTGATCCCACCTTCTCCGGTATTGTGAGCGAAGTTGCCGAGTTTTGCACCTCCGTTTAAAGCTAAAATGGCATTTTGACTCAGGGAGCCAAAACTCATTGCAGAAATATTATAGATGCTCGCAGAATAAGGTTGTCGGCATTCCGGGCCGCCAACCAATACCCTTGGGTCTTCATTTAATTCGGTATGACTGATTGCTGCGATACTATGACTCAGCCATTCATATCCGTTTTCATAGACATCCAGCTGGGTTCCAAAAGGAATCGTGTCATTTTCTCGTTTTGCACGCTGGTAGATCAGGGAGCGGTTTAACCTGCTGAAAGGTTTCCCATTGGTATCACTTTCTACAAAGTACTGGTATACTTTTGGGCGGAGGTCTTCCGCCAGGTACCTCAACCTGCCCACTACCGGATAGTTTCTTACAATACTGTGTTTGGGTTGATACAGATCATAAATCCCAAGCAGGATGATTGGACCGATAAAAATAAATGCCCAATAAAACGGTGGCCAGGCGAAGCTGATCATCAACGTCGCAGCCACCAAAAATGCAGCAATTGCAATAAAAGCTTTTCTCATAAAAGATAAATTAATGAAAACATACCAATACAACAACAATAACACAAATTCGGTACAAAGATTGTGTAAATTTACGCATGCTAGTAAAAATATATCCTGAGAATCCAAATCCTAAGGCAATTGAAGAAGTTGTTGAAGTCTTGAAAAAAGGAGGCATCATCATCTATCCTACCGATACCATTTATGGATTAGGTTGTGACATCACCAACCAAAAAGCAGTAGAGAAAATATGTCGATTACGAGGCATTAAACCTGAAAAGGCCAATTTTTCTTTTATTTGCTCAGATTTGAGACACATCTCAGATTTCATCAAACCGATTGACACGACCATCTTCAGAGTACTTAAGAAGGCATTACCCGGTCCTTTCACGTTTATATTTAACGCGAATAACAATGTACCAAAACTGTTGAGTTCGAAGAAGAAGACAGTCGGCATTAGGGTTCCTGACAATGACATTGCCAGAGAAATCGTGAAATTATTAGGAAATCCGATCTTGTCTACCTCCATTAGAGACGACGACGAGGTGATTGAATACTCTACTGACCCGGAATTGATCCATGAGAAATACGAAGATACCGTAGACCTGGTGATTGATGGTGGATACGGTGACAATGAACCTTCTACAGTTGTAGATTGTACTTCCGGAGGATTTGAAATCATTCGTGAAGGAAAAGGCGATTTGGAAAGTTACCTTTAAATTGTTGCCTAACTCCCCCTTGAATCTTATCTTTAGCACATGGCGAAACTATTAAACTTACAAGCATTCAAGGATTTTTTCCGTTCCGGACAGATTGGGGGCATCATCCTCCTGATTTGTGTGGCGATCTCTTTGTTTATCGCAAACTCTTCTTTTAGTACTGGCTTTGCCAATTTACTGAGTACCGAATTGGGCATCAGCTTTGGCAGTACCAGCATATCCTATACCGTATCGGCCTGGATTAATGATGCTTTAATGGCTGTATTCTTCCTCCTGGTAGGCCTGGAGATTAAAAGAGAGCTACTGGAAGGGGAGCTGTCTTCCATGAAAAAAGCTTCTTTACCTGTTATTGCGGCATTGGGTGGAATGATTGTTCCTGCCGGGATATACTTTGCCTTCAATGCCGGATCTCCTGCTGCAAGTGGTTGGGGCATCCCAATGGCTACTGACATTGCTTTTGCATTGGCCATCATTTCTATGTTGGGTAAAAGTGTGCCTACTTCTTTAAAAGTATTTTTAGCCGCATTGGCCATTGTGGACGACCTTGGTGCCATCCTCGTGATTGCGGTGTTTTACACCAATGAAGTCCATTTTGATTACCTTTTAATGGCTGGAGGCGTACTCGCGGTCTTAGCCTTATTCAATTACCTGAACTTAAAAGCCTTATTTTTTTACCTGATTCCGGGGATATTCCTTTGGTATTTCATCCACCATTCGGGCATCCATGCGACGATTGCGGGGGTACTCCTTGCCTTTACCATCCCTTGCAACAAGACCAGTGTAGAATCTCCTTTGGAAAAACTGGAGCACCTGTTAAACGGACCGGTAAATTACTTTATCATGCCTATTTTTGCTTTGGCAAATACGAACATTACTTTTCAGAGGGAAATGTTGGGCGGCCTCGTTTCTCCATTGGGAATGGGGATTATTCTGGGGCTATTTGCCGGAAAAACAATAGGGGTAACTTTATTTTCATGGTTGGCGGTAAAGCTTAAACTGGGAACTTTACCTTCCAGATCCGGTTGGAAGCACATCATCGGATTGGGTATGCTTGCCGGAATTGGATTTACCATGTCCATTTTTATTTCCCTATTGTCATTCAGCGACGAGATGCAGGTTACGGAGGCTAAATTTGCCATCCTTTGCGCCTCTATAGTTGCTGGATTAGCAGGTTTTATTTACCTGAAATCCATCAACAAAAAGAAAGCTGTTACGGCTTAAAAGTTTTCATAAAATCTTTCACACTACCGGATACATCATCGGATTTGAGGTTCTTTACAAAAGCACTACCGATGATGGCTCCGTTGGCATACTGACAAGCTTTATCAAAGGTTTCTTTGCTACTGATTCCGAAACCGATCATGGTTGGGTTCTTTAACTTCAAGGCTGCGATTCTGGAGAAATACGCTTCTGTACCTTCAGACACCTGTAAATTTTGTCCGGTGGTGGCCGAAGAAGACAGCAGGTAGATGAAACCGTTACTTAAACTATCGATCTTTTGAATTCTTTCCGGAGCGGTTTGAGGTGTTACCAGGAAGATATTTGTTAAATCATATTGTTTAAAATCGTTGGCATAAAGCTCCTCGTATTCTGCCATTGGAAGATCGGGAACGATACAACCATCCACACCTACTTCGGCGCATGACTTGCAGAAATTAGCCACACCATATTGTAACAATGGGTTCACATAACCCATCAATAAAACCGGGATGCTTACTGTTTTACGCAGGTCTTTCAATTGCTCGAATAACAACTTAAGCGTCATACCAGCATCCAATGCGGCTTTACTACTCGCTTGGATCACTGGTCCATCAGCAACAGGGTCAGAATAAGGGAATCCGATTTCCAATAGGTCTGCACCAGATCTTTCCAGCTCTTCCGCAATGGCCACTGTATCCCCTAAGTTCGGGTAACCCGCGGTATAATAGATGGATAGTATGTTTTTTTTCTCTTGAAATAACTTATTAATTCTATTCATTGCTCTTCTTATAAACCAAAATACTTCATGTAGGTATCCATGTCTTTATCTCCCCTTCCGGACAAACAAATCACGACATTTTCGTTACCTGTAAACTTCATTTTCTCTAAATACGCCAGGGCGTGTGCACTTTCAATGGCAGGAATAATTCCTTCCAGCTGCGTCAATAACAAACCTGCTTGTAAAGCTTCATCATCCGTTACAGAAACATACTGTGCTCTTAAGGTTTTGAACAAATGTGCATGCTGAGGGCCCACGCCAGGGTAATCTAAACCTGCTGAGATGGAATATGGCTCAATCACCTGTCCATCTTCCGTTTGCATCAGGATGCTTCTACTACCATGTAATACACCTTCTTTACCTAAAGCAGTGGTTGCAGCAGAATGTCCGCTATCTACCCCTTTTCCAGCGGCTTCAATGGCGATCAGTTTCACCTTTTCATCATTGATAAAATGATAGAACATCCCCATCGCATTACTTCCACCACCTACACAAGCCAATACGTAATCAGGCTGATCATTAACCGTTTGCTCGATCAGTTGTTTTTTGGTTTCTTCAGAAATGATGGATTGAAAAGTAGCCACCATATCCGGGTAAGGATGTGGACCTACTACAGAACCGATGATGTAATGGGTATCGATTGGATTATTGATCCAGTCGCGCATAGCCTCATTGGTTGCATCTTTCAAAGTTTTACTACCAGAAGTTGCCGATACTACCTTTGCGCCCAGCATTTTCATTCTGGCCACATTGGGTGCCTGACGTTGGATGTCAATTTCGCCCATGTAAACTACACATTCCAGACCACGCAATGCACATACTGTAGCGGTAGCTACCCCATGTTGTCCTGCACCGGTTTCTGCAATGATGCGTTTTTTTCCTAAACGTTCTGCCACTAAAATCTGACCAATCGTATTGTTGATTTTATGTGCTCCGGTATGGTTCAAATCTTCTCTTTTCAGAAAGATATTTGCACCATACTTTTGAGATAAGCGTTTGGCAAGGTACAATGGCGAAGGCCTGCCTACATAGTCCTTTAACAGTTGATGAAATTCCTTTTGAAAACCCTCATCTGCAATAATTTCCAGGTATTTGGTTCTCAGTTCCTCTACATTAGGATACAACATCTCCGGGATATATGCTCCGCCAAAATCTCCAAAGTATCCCTTTTCGTTTACAAAATAGTTCATAATCTTGTTCTTATTTCTTTTATTGATCCTGATCTCATCGCCTTTATGCTGGAAGACTCCGGCTAATTGGGATGCTGATCCTGGATCATGACTGTTTTTCTCACTGTCTTTTCTAAGCCAGCTTATCTTTCGATCCGCTGCAGGCCAGACAGCCTATGTTAATTTGCTTTTAAATTCTTTCAGTTTGGAAAGGTCTTTTAATCCCGGTTCGATTTCAAACTTGCTATTTACATCGATCGCAAACAGCCTGGGATCTACAATTCCATTTAACATTTCCGCGCTTTCTAGACCAATACCGCCACTTAAAAAATACGGCGTCTCGAGGGTGTATTTACTCAATAGTTGCCAGTCGAACTGACGCCCTGAGCCCCCATGGTCTGGAGTTTGGGTATCAAACAAAAAATAATCTACCCGTCCTACGTAAGCATTAAGCTGACTAAAATCGAAATCCTCATCTACACCAAATGATTTAATCAACTGTACCTTCTGCGCCCCGCTTGTATTTAATTTTAGTTTTAACTCCTGACAGAATTCCGGGCTTTCCGCACCATGCAACTGTAGGGCATTTAAGTTGTATTTATGAACCAGGCTAAGCACCATTTCCAAGGTCTCATTCACAAAAACCCCTGTTTTCTTTATGTTTTCAGGTAAAGCGTCCAAAGTTTCCGGCAATACGGTTCCGGCATATCTTTTAGAACCTTTAAAAAAGATGAAGCCCAGATAATCAGGTTGCAAAGCAGCAACTTCCCTGATGTTCTCCGGATGTAACATCCCACATATTTTCAATTGAGGACTAGGCATTTCCGATCAGTGTTTTAAAGCATTTCAATGCATTTTTGCTAAACAAAGATTCTTCTGCTTCATAGAAACAATCGGCAAAAGATTTGGTGTCGTCTATGGTTTGTAAGGCCAAAGCGGCATTACACAAGACCACGTTATGTTGTGCATCTGTTGCTTCTCCATTTAACACATTCATGAAAATTTCTGCAGAAGATTCTACCGTATCACCACCTTTAATCAGCGATTCATCCATCTCTTCAAAACCGATATCAGCAACCTTCACTAAAGCTTCTCCTTTTTTATTGAAGATCTTATAATCGCAGGTCAAAGAGACCTCATCAAAACCATTGACTGCATGCAGAATCGTATAGTTCTTATCGGTATCCTGATATAGATAAGCGTATAGACGGGCAAGTTCCAAGCTAAACACCCCTACCAATTGGTTTTTCGGCTGTGCTGGATTACACATTGGGCCAAGCATATTGAAAAATGTTTTTACACCCAGTTCTTTACGGATTGGTGCTACTGTTTTCATCGCCGGATTAAACAATGGGGCATGAATAAAACAGATTCCAGCGGTATCCAGGTTTCTCTTTAGGGTATCCTGGTTGCTGCTGAATTGATAGCCCAGGTATTCGATTACGTTAGAAGAACCGCAGCCTGAAGACACCCCATAATTACCATGTTTTGCTACTTTATTACCGGAACCCGCAACCACGAAAGAAGCGAGTGTAGAGATGTTAAAAGTATCTTTACCATCACCACCAGTACCACAAAGATCGATCAGTTCATAATCTGAAAAGTCCAGCTTGACACATAGGTCGAGCATGGCATCTCTGAATCCTTGTAGTTCTTCAACTGTAATATTACGCATCCCGTAGGCGGTAATAAAGGCTGCAATCTGTGAAGTATTAAACTCACCTAAAGCAATAGCCGTCAATATTCTTTGTGCTTCAGCTCGGCTGAAGGTCTTATTCTCAAATAAGTGGTTTAGTATTTTCTTCATGGGGTATAAAACAAAAAGGGCTGCTTTAAAAAGCAACCCTCAAAATATTTTTATGTAAAATAAAACGTTCAAATAGGGGGTTACACTACGCTATTGCGTTGTGCCACCACCAAAGATTAAGTACGTTTGTCTGTATCATCTGAAGCAAAGATGGAATAGTTTTTAATAATTGCAAAATTTTTCTTGAAATATTAAAGTTTTATGGCTGTTTTTAGTTGAAAATCGCAAACAAAAGACAAATTATATTCTGAAAACCAAAGGGTTAAAAGGAAACCGGGATTAATTCCGGGTTACAAAATCAAGAATCTTCTGATACAGCTGGTTGCTTCCAAAAATCATCTGGCTGATCATTCCAACGTGTTTTTTGCCTTCAATTACGTGAATTGTACTGGGCACCTTTTGTTGGGTTAACTGCTTCTGGATGCGTTCCGATTGCAGTTGAATGGCCGGATAAGTTTTTCCGCCATAAAAAATTAAATGTGGATTCTTGATTTGCTGCACATAGTTTAATGGGGATGCTTTGGTCCATACTTCCGGGCTTTCGCTGAATGTGCGCAGAAAATTATAGTAGTTGTCATCGTGTTCGGCCTTGCTCAGGTACTCATTCATATCCAGACCGAAAGCATCGTTTAAAATCATCCCTTTAATTTCCCCTTTAAATCCTACAGTTTTCAGGTATTCCGGGTCTGCATTGATCAGCTCTGCCAAGTGTCCTCCGGCCGAATGTCCCATCAGAAATATCCGTTCTGGATTTCCGCCATAGGGGCTGATGTGTTTTGACACCCAGGCTACTGCTGCAGCACAATCCTGAGCCATTTGAGCATATTGCTGATCTGGCGCCAGACCATAGTTGATCATCACGGCAACGAGTCCTTTACGGGCCAGGTTCCTACCCAGCCACCAATAAGTTTCCTTCTTACCACTACTCCAGGATCCGCCATGAATAAAGACAACGACGCCCTTTTTGACGCTCGTATCTGCCGGGTAATAGATGTTCAACTGGTTGCTTACCTTGCCTTGCTCCTGACCGTAATCGATATCTTTCGCTGTCTTAATCTGGGCAGCGGAAGTAAAAACTTGTCCGACGAAAGCTAGTATCATGAGTAATAACCTGGTTTTCATTTATCTTTTATTTAATCAATGCGTTCTTCTCTTTGGTAAAGTGGTTGAATACCAAATTATCTGTCAGGCCGGGCAACAACTTATTCAACCAAACGGTTAATTTACCTTGTCCGGTCATAATCAGGGTACGTTTTCTCGCTGCGATGCCATCTACAATGCGGTTGGCAACCTCATCAGCGGTCATCATTTTACCTTCTTCCATACTCGTTTCTCCATGTGCATGGCCATCTTTTGCCAATGCGGTCACGCGGATATTTGAAGCGGTAAAACCAGGGCAAGCCACCATTACATGTACCCCTGTTTTCAATAATTCCGTTCTTAAAGCTTCCATAAATCCGTTCATGGCAAATTTGGAGGCTGAATATCCGGTTCTTCCCGGTAATCCGCGGTAACCTGCAATAGAAGATACGCCAATTACACTGCCTTTGGTTTTCAAAATCTCAGGTAAAGCATATTTTGTACAATATACGGTGCCCCAAAAGTTCACATCCATCAGGTTTTTCAATACGGAAAGATCTAAGTCATTGAATAAAGCACGCATCGATAGCCCGGCGTTATTCACCAGGATATCTATTTTACCAAAGCTAAGTAATGCTTGCGTTGTTAAGGCTTCACAATCTGCTTCTATACTGACATCAGCTTGTACCGCAACCGCGCGGATGCCATATTTACTTTCCAGGCTTGCGGTAACTTCACAAAGGGTCACATATTGTCTGGCGGCAAGCACCAGATTTGCGCCACGTTTTGCAAATTCTTCGGCACAAGCCTTTCCTATACCAGAAGATGCACCGGTAATGATGACTACTTTATTCTTAAAATCCATGCTGATTATCTGATTAATGAGTTTTCGTAAGGTACTCTGGTAATGATAGAGCGACCGAGTGTGATTTCGTCTGCATATTCCAATTCGCCACCAAAAGCGATTCCACGAGCAATGGTGGTGACCGGGATTTGAAAATCTTTAAGGCGTTTATAAAGGTAGAACAGCGTGGTATCTCCTTCCATTGTTGCGCTCAATGCTAAAATTATTTCCTTAACCGGGCTTGTGGCCACACGTTGCACTAAAGAATCGATAAAAAGATCTGCCGGGCCTACACCATCCATTGGGGAGATTAATCCGCCCAATACATGATAAACCCCAAAATATTGGGAGGTATTTTCTACCGCCATCACATCTCTGGTATCTTCTACCACACAAATCACTTCTTTATCGCGTTTGTTGGCCGTACAGATTTCGCAATGCAAATGATCTGAAATATTATGGCAAACTGCGCAATGTTTGATCTCTTGTCTGAGCTTGATGATGGCATTTCCGAAGTTCGAAACTTCTTCCTGTTCTTTGTTCAACAGGTGTAACACCAATCGCAATGCGGTCTTTTGTCCGACTCCAGGTAACTTTGCAAATTCGTTGACAGCGTCTTCAAGAAGTTTGGATGAAAAGTTCATTTTACAAATTTATATTTATCTTCCGTTATTTGATTTTTAAAATTTGATTTTCTTACATTTAGCTGCTAAAAACATACTATGAGCCCAGCTATACTTTTGTCTTTTTTGATTGGTTACTTCCTGCTATTGATCGTCATTGCCTTTGCTACTTCCAAAAAATCATCAGACAATGCCACTTTTTTCATTGCGAATAGAAATTCAAAATGGTACCTGGTTGCTTTTGGAATGATTGGTACCGCCTTATCTGGTGTTACTTTTATTTCCGTTCCCGGAGAAGTTGGCGCTCCTGCTGGCAATCAATTTCAATATTTTCAATTTGTATTGGGAAATGCGGTTGGCTTTATCATAATTGCTACGGTATTGCTCCCGCTCTATTATCGGATGCAGCTGACTTCCATTTATAGCTATATTGAAAAGCGCTTAGGTTTTTACAGTTATAAGACTGCAGCATCCATCTTTTTGATCAGCAGAACGATCGGCTCAGCTTTCCGTTTATACCTGGTGGTGATCGTGTTACAGCGTTTTATATTTGACAGTTATGGCGTTCCTTTTTGGGTAACGGTATTGATTTCTCTAGGTTTAATCTGGTCTTATACTTTTAAAGGTGGCTTAAAAACCATCATCATCACCGATACACTACAAACGTTTTTCCTGGTATTATCGGTCTTTCTGACCTTATATTTTATTTGCAGCAGTCTGAATATGGATATCCCTCAGGCTTTTGAGGCCATTAAAACGAGTGGTTATGCTAAGATTTTCTTTTACGAGGACTTTATGACGAATGGTTTCCATTTCAGTAAGCAGTTTATTGGAGGGATGTTTGTGACCATTGCGATGACAGGTTTGGATCAAGATTTGATGCAAAAAAACCTGAGTATGAAAACCATTGGCGAAGCACAGAAAAACATGTTTACTTTCACAGGAATATTTGTGATTTTGAACATCTTTTTCCTAAGTGTAGGCGCTTTATTGTATATCTACGCGGCTAAGAACGGGATCGAGATCCCATTGGATCATGTGACAGGAAAACCGAGAACGGATTTTCTTTTCCCGGAGATTGCCTTGAATCATTTGAGTGTGGTGCCTGCTATTGTGTTCATGTTGGGCTTAACTGCGGCAACTTTTGCCACCACAGATTCTGCATTGACGGCACTCACCACTTCCTTCTGTGTAGATTTTCTGCATATGGATAAAGAGAAAAATGCGAAAGCCGAAGGCGCGGTAAGGAAAAGACATCTGGTACACGTTGCATTTTCATTATTAATGTTCGTGGTGATCATTGTTTTCAATACTTTAAATGATGAATCTGTCGTTAAGGGTATCTTTAAAGTAGCCTCCTATACCTACGGACCATTGCTAGGTTTATACAGTTTTGGTCTTTTCATGAAGAAAAGAGGACTTCATGATAAATTAGTACCTTTAGTATGTATCCTGTCGCCAGCGATATGCTACCTGCTCAATGCCAATTCCGCTACTTTACTTGGCGGTTATACATTTAGCGTAGAACTGATCCTGGTGAACGGATTGATCACCTTTATTGGACTGTTGCTGATCAGTAAAAAAACAGCGTTAGAAACCAGATTTTAAGAACTAAATAGCTATAGAATGACAAGTGAAGAGAAAATTA
This sequence comes from Pedobacter gandavensis, assembly GCF_014172405.1. Taxonomy (GTDB): domain Bacteria; phylum Bacteroidota; class Bacteroidia; order Sphingobacteriales; family Sphingobacteriaceae; genus Pedobacter; species Pedobacter gandavensis. The sequence continues at coordinate 350,001 of NZ_WNXC01000002.1, forward strand.
GAAGTGCATTTGAAAACAAGGATTGGCAGGAAATAAAAGTTACAGATTCTTGGCAGATCTTCAAAATAATGGCCGAATTTGTAGACGGCTTTGAGAAATTAGCGAAAATTGGTCCTTGTGTATCCATCTTTGGATCAGCAAGAACTGCGGAAACAAATAAATATTATGAGATTGCAGTAGAATGTGGCAGGTTGCTTACAGACCGCGGCTATGGCGTGATCACCGGTGGTGGTCCTGGTATTATGGAAGCGGGAAATAAAGGTGCACACATGAACGGTGGAAAGTCTGTAGGGTTAAACATTGACCTTCCTTTTGAGCAGTTTCACAATAAATATATTGACCATAATAAGTTATTGGAATTTGATTACTTCTTCATCAGAAAGGTGATGTTCATGAAGTACTCGCAAGGTTTTGTGGTTTTACCTGGTGGTATGGGAACAATGGATGAGCTTTTCGAGGCGATTACATTGATTCAGACTGGTAAAATCGCGAGATTCCCGATTGTATTGGTAGGAAAAGAGTACTGGGGTGGCCTGGTAGATTGGATTACTTCTACGATGTTGGACAAAGAGCATAACATTCATGCGGAAGATTTGAACTTGTTTAGGTTGGTAGATACTGCTGAAGAAGCTGCAGAGCATATTTTCAGATTCTATGATAAGTATGTATTGAAACCGAATTTCTAGGTTTAAATTAAATAAAAGAAGATAGTTGCTCCCCTCCTCAAATCTTTCGCTGAAGGGCAAAAGATTTGAATGTCGGGCTCACAACTATCTTCTTTTATTTTTTAATAGCCAAAAAAACACTGGGATTACGTATATTGTATCAATCAGCAACTTAATACAAATGACAGCTATAATTCTCAGATCAATAGTTACGTCCCTGTTTCTTATCGCAGGATTATACTATTATTTTGGCACCGCATCAGCGCATGCAGGAGCAAGTTTAATCCTGATATCATTATTCAGTATCGGATTTACTACCCTGTCTTATTTTCGTTTAAAATACAAATAGCTTATTTCTATCGCTTGTTTAAATAAGGCATTCCTAAAGCCATTATTGCAGCATCATTTTTAGATGTGACTCACACCACTTTAGATGTGACTTACACCACCTGAAACTACCAGTTTCATGGCTTCTGCGGCAGTCATATTTAAGGGTTTGATCTTTTCATTTTTCACCACATAAACTTGTCCGGCGAAAGAGTAGGAAAAGGGAAAATAGACAATAGATTCTCCAGGGAGGCCAATATTTGTCAGGTCGCTTTGCGTTAAGAAGCCAATTCGTTTTAAATCCCCTTCTACTTCTACGAGTACCGGGTTATTGAATTTCTTTTCATCACCAACAAAGGCTTCTGTAAGGTCTTTAATGGAAGAGTAAATGAACTTCAGGATGGGAAGTCTGTCCAGGATTCTGGCAAACCAGTTGTACATCGGTTCGGTGACGAAATTGGTCACGAAAATTCCTGCGACTAAGGTGATGGCGACTACCAGCGCCAAACCAAGACCGGGAATATTCCTACTTGCGCCGGTATTGGGATCAACACCTAAAATATTGTTCACGTTTAACCAGCTATCTACAGTAGTTACGGCTACGATTACAATAAAAATACTTAGCGCTATAGGCAATACAATTAAGAGTCCTTTAATGATATATCTTAATAAGGCCCTACCGATTCTGTTCATGCTGCAAAACTACTCATAAAAATAAATCCGTTTCACCCTTTGTGAAATATTCGTTAAAATCTCGTAGGGAATCGTTCCAATTTGTGCTGCGAGCATGGCAATAGTGAGTTTTCCATTGAAGACGATGACTTCATCACCTGTTTTCACATCCAGTCCGGTCACATCCAGCATACACATATCCATACAGATGACGCCAACTGTTGGCACCATTTGGCCATTCACTAACATCTTGCCTACTCCATTACCAAACCTTCTTGTATAGCCATCAGCATAACCGATTTTTACTGTTGCAATGGTTCCCCCATCAGGTAAAAGCCCTTGTCTGCCGTAACCAACAGTTTCATTTGCTTTAATTTCTTTCACCTGGGTGATGGTTGTTTTTAATACCGCAACGGTTTGTAGCCCTTTATTATGGTTTAATCCACCATCATGCCCATATAAACCGATACCTAGACGTACCATATCTAATTGTGCTTCCGGATGGCGAGATATTCCAGAGGTATTTGAGATGTGCCATATCAAGTTATAGCCGAGTCCATCTGTGATCTTTTGCGCAAATGATTTGAATCTTTGAATTTGATGTTCGGTAAATTCGTCATGTTGAACCTCATCACTTCCTACTAAATGAGAAAATGCGGAAGCTACTTTAATCTTTTTACTGTTTTGAATGGTATTTAGTAAATCGTTGAGTTCAGATTCTTCGAAACCCAATCGGTGCATACCGGTATCAATTTTAAGGTGTACCGGATAGTCGAAAGTATCCGTAGGAAGAAACTTAATAAAGCTATTCAGGATATCGAGGTTATAGATTTCCGGTTCCAGTTTATATTTTATGATGGCATCAAAGGCTGAAGGCTCGGGGCTCATCACCATGATCGGCAAGGTAATCCCGCCTTTTCTCAAAGCTACTCCTTCATCGGTATAAGCAACGGCCAGGTAGTCTACTTTATGATATTGCAGGACATTGGCGATTTCAAAACTACCACTTCCATAGGAGAATGCTTTCACCATGGCCATGATTTTCACACCTGGCTTCAGTTTATTGCGGTAGAATTGAAGGTTTCCCGCCAATGCATTTAAGTCTATTTCTAATACCGTATCATGAACTTTTTGCGCGATCATCTTACTGATGCGTTCAAATTCAAATTTCCTGGCACCTTTAACGAGGATGGTTTCATCGTAAAAATGAATGGCTGGAAAATGGTCTATAAAATCTTGTGTACTTTCATAGAATGAGGCTTCCAAATCAAATAAAGAAGCCATAGAAGAGATGTTCGGGCCGATACCGATCAGTCTTTGCAGATTTTTCTGCTTTAAAAGGTCAGCAATTTCCGCATAAAGAACCGCTTCATTTTTACCGGTTTCTTGTAAGTCGGACAGGATTAATGTTTTTTTAGGGTGTTGATTTTGAAGATTCAGGAAGTCTAATGCAATGGCAAGTGAAGGAATATCCGCCACGTAAGAGTCGTCAATAATGGAGCATTGGTTAATGCCATTTTTCAACTCCAGCCTCATCCCTACTTTGTTTAGTTTCTCCAGTCGCGCATCCGCAGCAGTTGCTGAGTAGCCCATAGCGAGTAATGTTGCCCAACAAATGATGCCATTTTCCACTGAAGCCCTATCGCTAAAAGGGATCAGGCACTCTATTTCTGTTCCTTTATAGATGGCTCTGATATAGGTTTTATCTTCGATAGGTTCTATAAAAGAGATGTGTAAATCTGCGGTTTGCGATAAACTCCAGGAAAATTTCGTTTGTCCGGGGAGCTCTTTCGCTGGAATTCCATGGGTATATTCCGGTGAATAAATGAAAAGTTCGGTATCCTTAAAGAGTTTAAGTTTTTCCAGCAGTTTTGCTTTTGGGGAGGAGAATCCTTCTGCATGTGCTTCTCCAATATTTGTTAAAATCCCAATTGTAGGTTGGATAATACATTGGAGCGCATCCATTTCATTTTCTTTGGAGATCCCGGCTTCGAAAATCCCAAGGGTATGGTCTTTCTGGATATTCCATACGGACAAAGGCACACCGATCTGAGAATTGAAACTTTTAGGACTGCGTACAATGTTATAATCGGCTGCCAAAAGTTGATACAGCCATTCCTTGACGATGGTTTTTCCGTTACTTCCGGTAATTGCCAGCACTTTTAAATCGAATTGATTTCTGTGGGCAATGGCTATGGTTTGTAGCGCCTGACTTACGTTCTCCACCAAGAGCATATTTGCTTCAGGAAAAGCACCGAAGTATTGCTCCTCACTGATTACAAAACTTCTGATCCCATTTTCATAAGCTTCCTTGATATACTGATGACCATCTCGTTTCCCTTGTAAGGCAAAGAACAAAGAACTTTCAGGGTCAATAACCGTTCTGCTATCGATAACCAGTCTGCTGATGATCAAATTCGGTTGAGGAATAAAAGTCTTTGCATGAAGAATCTCCGCAAAATGGTCAATTGTATACGTGGTACTGCTCATGGTTTCAAAATTAAGTATTTGTAGGGATAACCATCGTGGTGTTGTGATTTTTTACTACTGGCAGTTTATTTGTACTAAAAACGTCAATATTGCAGGATGAACAGCCGAATTTAATTGCAATATCCTTCGATTGTGTAATATTGTAACCATTGGAAAATTCAGAAAAAAAAACCGTCAAATACGATAAGAAAACCGCTTTATTCAAAGCGGAGCATTATTGCGCTTATCAGGAACGTGCGCAGCAGGAAGTTAGAAATAAGCTTTATGAATGGGGATTAAGGCCAGACGAGGTGGAGGACAACATTTCCGAACTCATTACGACCAACTATTTAAATGAAGAAAGATTTGCCCAGGCTTATGTTTCCGGTAAGTTTAACATCAAGAAATGGGGTAAAATCAAGATCAAGCAGGCACTGAAATTAAAAAAGGTTCCGGAAAAAATGATTTTAAAGGCTCTAAATACGATTGATTATGATGATTATTTAAAAGCAATCTTGGTTTCTGCGGAGAAAAAGTCGGGTTTAATCAAAGAAAGTGATCCTTATAAAAGGAGAAATAAGCTGATCACCTACCTGATGACGAAGGGTTTTGAAAATAATTTGATCATGGAAGTATTGAAAGACAATGATTTATACTAAACACTGAAATTATTTATAAAAAAAACTTGACAGATAAATAAAAGTCCCTATATTTGCATTCCCAAACGAAACAAAGGGTATTACGAAATACACTTTAAGAAATGGGAACATCGGATGATGTTAAAATAAAATCCATGCGAAAGTAGCTCAGTTGGTAGAGCACGACCTTGCCAAGGTCGGGGTCGCGAGTTCGAATCTCGTCTTTCGCTCTAAATAACTTCAGAATTTTGAAGCTATTTACCACAGGTTTAAAACCTGCTCAGATGGTGGAACTGGTAGACACGCAGGACTTAAAATCCTGTGACCTTAAAAGTCGTGCGGGTTCGATTCCCGCTCTGAGTACAAAACCTCTTTACGAAAGTAGAGAGGTTTTTTTTTACAAAAAACCGAAACATTTCAAAAAAGTGTGCGTCCTTTAGGTTATGAAAATCTTAGGCACATTATTCATCATTATTTTCTGTTGCTCCATAGCAGCAACTGCACAGCAAAAAGCTCCTGGTTTTATCACGACTGATATTGATAACTTTTGGCTTGCTTACGATAAGATCAGCAGTAGTAAAGACAGCGCAGCGCAATACAATTATTTAAATCAGCTCTACCTGAAAAAAGGATCTCCAGGTTTAAAAGCGATTATGGAGGCTCGGGACTATACTGCTAAATCTTATATTGATGCCATCAACAAGTATCCCCTATTTTGGAATTCCGTTAGAAAAAATACGCTGAAGGCGAAAGACTATGCGAAAGTAATTGCCACAGATGTGGCTAGAATGAAGAAATTATATCCTGAACTAAAGCCTGCCGATGTTTATTTTACGATTGGCGCATTGAGAACCAATGGAACCACATTGAATGGGAAGGTACTGATTGGCGCGGAATTGGCGATGGCAGATCAGTCTATGGAGACAAAGGAGTTTCCTTCGGAATACCGACATCTTAAGACATTTTTCGACAGCAATCCCATCCAAGACCTTGGATTTTTAAATGTTCATGAATATGTCCATACCCAACAGAAAACTACGATTGCAAACAACCTGCTTGCACAATGCACGATGGAGGGTGTGGCAGAGTTTTTAGCGGTAAAGGCAACAGGAAAACCTTCTCCATCCCCAGCGATAGCTTATGGGAAAGCCAATGAAGGGAAAATTAAAGCTGCATTCTCCTTACAAATGTTCAATGCTTCTAACGGCTTCTGGTTATATAACAGTGCAAAAAATCAATTTGGAATACGGGACTTAGGATACTATGTTGGCTATGCCATCTGTGAAAAGTATTATGAAAAAGCGATTAACAAAAGACTGGCGATAAAAAAAATGATAGAATTGGATTACAACGATAGCAATGCATTGGCAAAATTTGTAGATCAATCCGGATACTTTTCTGAATCTGTACAAAACATGCAGAATGAATATAAACGCAACATTCCTCGCGTAATTGGCATCAAACAGCTGAAAAACCATACTGACGATGTTGACCCTTCCATCACACAGCTGACTATTGAATTTTCTACGCCAATGAATAAAGAAAGCAGAGGCTTTGATTTTGGGCCCTCAGCGGGGAGAGATAAGGTATTAAGTGTACAAAATGTAGTCGGATTCTCCGAAGATGGCAGGTCTATCACGATTGGGGTAGCACTTTTACCGGGTAAAGATTACGAATTACTCTTAACCGAACGGTTTATGAATACCAATTTCAGCCCGATAAATCCCTACCTCATTGCATTTAGAACCGCTTCGAAATAAAGGAAAGGATAAAAACAGATCCCCTATTGGCTATCAATTAAAATTTTAATCCTTGAATTCCAGCTGCTTCGATTAAATTCTAAAAAGACATTGTGGAAAAATGAAAACTATCCCTATCTTCGTGGCACGTTAACAGCGAAAGTAGCTCAGTTGGTAGAGCACGACCTTGCCAAGGTCGGGGTCGCGAGTTCGAATCTCGTCTTTCGCTCAAAAGCCTTCCATTCGGAAGGCTTTTCTGTTTTTAGCCCAAAATCATTCGTTGTACATACCCTTGGTCTAATCCCTTTTTTTTCTACCTATTTTCAAATTTTCCGCATTAAAAGCTGAAAATCCAATCATATATAATGATCAGAATCTATTTTCTTCTAAAAAACAAGCACCGTCAGGCTGACAAAAAGCTAGCTAAAGGGTATAAAATCGATATTTCTTCCTAAAAATAGGCAAGCAGAAAAAATAAATAATTTTTTTCTACTTGAAATCCAGCGCATTCGGTGAAATCTTCAGGGAGGAGTATAAAAAAGTCAAAACAATACCTATCTTCGTATCGTCATCAACGCGAAAGTAGCTCAGTTGGTAGAGCACGACCTTGCCAAGGTCGGGGTCGCGAGTTCGAATCTCGTCTTTCGCTCTAATATCTTCCAGATAGAAGATATTTAATTAAAAGGTTTAACACCTGCTCAGATGGTGGAACTGGTAGACACGCAGGACTTAAAATCCTGTGACCTTAAAAGTCGTGCGGGTTCGATTCCCGCTCTGAGTACATTGCCTCTTTACAGCCCGTAAAGAGGCTTTTTTTTTACCCCCCTGCTGAGTTTAATCCAGCAAAGTCTCAAATTCCAGTTTCTTATTGCCATCTTCATATTTAGCCATTTCCGTTAGGAAAAATCCCGAGAGATCTTTGATCTGATAAAGTTGTTCCAACAATTCTGGCAGTGTTGCGTATTTCAATGTCGGATCCTTCAATAAAGACTTCAATTTTTCAGGCCCATCTTTTTTCAATATATAGTGAACCAAAACGGCATTAAAAACAAAGGAAGGTACTGTCTCCTCGTCAAAAAAATAGAAATCGTCAATATTTTTAAAAACACCGGGGTTATTTCTTAAATAAGGTAACAGTTTCTTGATGTGGTAGGCTGTAGGCTTCCCAATGCTTCCACCGCATAGGTTTACCAGTCCATCTTTTAACACCGCAGCACCATCTGGACAAAGGATTAGAACGGATCTCAAAAGCTCATGTTTTTGATAGCCGGAATTATTCCCATACATCAGGTAATTTCGAGCATCTGTGTAGCCGCAGCCATGCTTAGTTACAGATGACATCGTTCCAGGATAATAATCAAATCCCCTTAATCTGTAAAGATTAACACAATCCTCTGCCGAATAAAAGTCTATTTTTTTATCCAGTTTCTTGCCTAAAAAAGTCTGTAGATTGTCTAACAGCCGATTGGCTAATTTGATGTTTTGTGCTGGTAACTGGCTATTTCTGGGAAAATGATAGATGATATTCTTTGATGCTAGTTGTTGGTATTGATCTGCCTTTAACTGCCAAAACAAAGCATTTCCGATGCGGTAGCTATCTCCATTCTTGTAAAAGATATAGCTACAAATAAAATAAACTGTCTTTTTCCCATCTGTTCCAATACTTTCATGCATCAACTTTATTCTGAAGACATCTTCCTTTTCTTTGGCTATTCCTAAAATGATACAATCTTTTGATCTGGTATAGCTATAAATATCCTTGAGCAAATCGAAGGTTTTCAGCATTCGAACTTCATCCTCTATCCAGAACTTCTGAGCAAGCGAATCCTTTCTTGCCACCTTAAAATAATCTTCGAGTACCGCAATTATTTGCTTGTTCACTGGGTTATGTACCGTATCCACACTCACATTGACCTGAAACTGTGCCCGGGCTTCAGTTACCAACGTAATAAGTAAAATAAAAAATATGGATTTGAGTATGGACTTCATCTTTACAATTTGTTTAAAAATAAAGATAAAAGAGTAATAATATAAAATTTCTATAATTAAATAAACTTATAAAACTATTCTACCTTCACCTGATTGCTTGGCGAAACAATTTTTCGATAAGGATATTCCATGAACAGCTGCAAAAAATCTGTTCCCTGAAAACCAAATCCCGATAGATGCCCACGGTTGTGAAAAACCAGTAGCTGACTATTGGGCATATAACGTTTGATCAATTGATTGTAGAATGGACGACACCAGGGATCGATATCCCCAGCTGACATCAATACGGGGATACTGGAATATAGTGGTAATTTAGCTGCTGCAGGCTCCGGTGTTACCTTCCAACAATTGCAAATCTCATGATCTACATTATTAAAAACATAACCAGAAAGCCAGGGCATGATCAATTCTTGTTCCTGGATCAACTTTTCATTTGAATAAGCGATCTGTTCGGTACAATAAACGGAATACCGCATCCCCCTTGACAATTTATCGTCGCCAGAGAAATAGCCGTCCATCACTTCCCGCACATAATCATGATGTTTTCCCTTGATCAGTTCATTCATGATAAAGGGTACAGATTTAACCTGACTTGTATTCAAATGATTTATGATTACATCCAGCAATTCTGATTTCCCGTAATTGATTTTCAGACTATCCTTTGTGCCTTTCTCCAGGTAAGCAATGCTAAATTTTTTTCCCGTAATCGAAGTAAAATATTGCTGGAAACGGGATTTGAGGTCTTTATAGACTTCATTGCCCGAAGAATCTGCCAGACAATTTTCAAAAACCTGGTTAAGCGCTTCATTGATATTGAATAAAGCATGTTCTTCATAATTGACATAAGCAGGAAGTGGAGAATTCAGGATCAATGCGCGGACTCCTTCCGGATGGTTTCTGGCTACGGTAAGCATCAGACCTCCGCTGTAAGAAATACCGACCAGGTTTAGTGAGTCTAGCTGTAAAGCCAGGCGCAAGTCATTGATGTCTTTAGCACTTTCTATCGTATTGTATGCGGACAGGTTAATTCCCTGAGCCAATAGCTTCTCCCGACATTTTTTAACTGCTTCTAAAACAAGTGTTTTTTGGGGCAGGTTTCTTTTGTAACTGATCTTAATTGCGGTATCTATTTCGGGACAATCCAGACAAGTACTTGAGCGTTTCGTTCCACGCTGATCAAAAACAATAAAACCTCCATATTTTAAAAGCCCGGAGTCATAACCTATACTGTCTATATTCGCTATGGTGCTATAGCCTGGCCCACCGGTAGAAAAAAGCGTTACCCCTTTTTTTTCTGCTGAGCCAGGTTTTCTAAAGAAAACAAAAGGAATTTTGATCTTCCTGCTTGCTATTGATTTTCTATCTTCCGGAACCACGAGGTATCCTGATTTAACAATCAGCTTGGGATCATATTTGATCATAGCAGGCCCTTGCTCAATTGTAGGTATGTATTTCTGTCCGATGGCCTTTCCGAAACAGAGAAATAGAATCGCCAAGGATAGGAAGGTTCTCATTCCAGAATTTTTCATGTATGTGTTTTTTATAAAATAAATAAATCCAATCTTCCGAAAAAAGTAAAAAAAGGACAATTTATCATTTGAAAGCAGACAATTTCTGACCTGTGAATTTTAGGACATCTTTATAGAAATGACCTGGGTCATAATACCCATATTGATAGGCAGAAAAGGCCTTAGGGTCAAGAAAATAGGAAGTCAGGGCCTTCCTGGCACGATTTACCATCATATAGGTTTTAGGATTAGCGCCCACTGCTGCTGTAAAATGTCGATAAAATGTTTTATTGGTCAGACATAAATCATTTGCGATGAAGCGATTGCCTTCCCCAGGTTTTAAGGCATCAAATGCATGGATGGCTTGCCTGATCACTTTGAGGTGTTGGAGTTCTTTTTGTTGTCTTTGCTTTTCTAAAAAAAACTCCCGGAGCAGTTGCACTCTATCTTCGAAGTTAGCGCCTGACTTTAACCGGTTTAGAATAGCCATCGGAATTAAGTCGGCAAGCGGAATGACTTGATCTCCTATTTTATGTTGGCTGAAGCCAAAGATGGCTTCAAACCCTCCGGGATGAAATTTAACGGTAAATATATTGTCTGATGGCAGGTTATTTCTTTCTACAACTTGATTCCTCAGGTCTCCGAATAGAATTCGATATCATCAGCCAGATCCGGACAAGGAGGCATAAATTGATAAAGTTTTCTGATATCATTAAAAATTTCTATCATCAGCGGAGAATGTACAGAATTACAGATTGTTAACCATTCAAATGTACGGCTTATTCTTTAGGTTTATGTTGCATTCAGATCCTGCGCATTAGAAATTTCCCTCCTGCCTTTCCTATCCATTATCATAATAATTCTTAGCTTTAACACCTATGAAAACCCATTTATTTTGTATCGCAATGCTCTTTATGGGCAGCGCATCAATTGCACAAAAAAACACCTCCGCTACCGAAGCGGTAATCACTTATGGTTCCCGCAGCAACGGTAAAGAAACTGGCGGAGAGAAGAAGCTCTATATAAAAGGTGCTCAGGCAAGGATCGCCGGTCAGGATCGCCAGGCCAAGCAAGAACAATTCCTGCAATTTTCGGAGGCGGCTACTTATCAGGTACTTCAAAGTACTGGAAGTATATATACGTTAAAAAAGCCTTTTTCTGAATATGCAAAAGCAGAGTTAATCGCTGGTGTAGATACTATAATGGGTATTCCATGTCAGAAAGCTAAAGTTTTCATCCGTTCCAATACCATTGAAATCTGGTATACTAAGGACTTAAAAATTAAGGGTACACCGGACCTGACCATTACACCCGGTTTAGGCCTTGTACTCAAAACCATTCGCAATGGGAATACAGAAACTTATGCGAAAAAAATTGATTACCGCAAAGTGAAAGCTGATGAACTGGCCTGGCCAACACAATGGGGTACGCTCCTTGACGAGGCTGCTTACCAACGTCAGATCATTGAAAGTCGCTATCAAACAGTCAACATCTTCCATAAAGAAAAGATCAGTTTTGGAAACAAAATAGAGAATCCAGCTGCTGATCAAAGCAATGTAACTTATCATTTTTCTGGCGGTACTGTAATCCTTAAAAAGGTAAAGCTTCCGGCTGTTAAAGCAGGACAGTCTGTATTTGCTGAATTGATCCAGAATTCCAATGGTGATGCTTATGATAGAACGGGATCGGTATTTATGATTCCAGTAGACAAATCAGTTTCTTTCCTTACTGCTCTACAGAACGGATTGCAGCACCTACCAGTTTACAACTCCCGCAATGGGAAGAAATACCAAGGGGTAGTCGCTACGGACAATTACCTTCCTCCATTAGAACTGATGCGCTTTTTCACTTCCTTTGGCGTGAAACATTTTAATGAGCAGGCCAAGATAAAGGGTTACAACTGGGCAGATTCAGTCATTTATAAACAAGACATTACAGTGCTTTCGCCAAGGTTACAGGGGGAAGTTTGGATTGGTGTATTTATTGGAAACTATGATAAAGGCGGTCACACGGTAAGCTTAAACCTGAATTACTATCCAGGATATGACGGTGAAAAAGAGCAAGAAAAGAAATCTTTTATCCTGCCTGTATTTAACACCACCAATTTGATGGAGATGGCCGGACAAGAGTACGGAACCATGTTTGATAAAGATTCCCTGACCGTAACTATTGATGTTCCGGCGGGTCTGAAAAACCCAAGGTTAAGGTACCTCACCACGGGCCATGGAGGCTGGGGCAAAGGAGATGAATTCGTTCCGAAAATGAATGAGATTTTTGTAGATGGTAAGCGAGTTTATCATTTCATTCCATGGAGAGAAGATTGTGCGACCTATCGTTTTAGTAATCCTTCTTCTGGTAATTTCGGAAATGGTCTTTCTTCTTCGGATTTAAGTCGCTCAAACTGGTGTCCAGGGACGCTGACACTTCCTGTGGAGATCCCATTAGAAAACCTAACACCAGGCAAACACAAGCTACAGGTGGCGATACCGCTAGGAAAACCAGAAGGCACAAGTTTTAGCTCATGGAATGTTTCCGGTGTATTGATTGCGGACCAGGAGTAAGTATTTTCAGAAAATAACCAGTTCATGCAAAGCCCCATAAAACCTACAAATTATGGGGCTTTGTTCTTGTATCATTTTCATAGAAAGGGCAAAGCTTCAACCTCCTTAATTGCTCACAAATCGCTATAAATCTTACATTTACCTGTTTATACTTTTTTGTACTAACCACAGCTTACTCGTACCTTTATAAGGTACAGTTATTGTGATATAACATTAAAGACCGATATCATGAATGAAGATTTGGATATGTTGGAGCAATCCGCACTAAACGACTACAAGTACGGCTTTGTTACAAACATTGATACAGATACCATCCCTAAGGGATTAAATGAGGGCGTTATTGAGCTCATTTCTAAAAAAAAGAACGAGCCGGAATGGATGCTTGCCTGGCGACTAAAGGCTTATGCTTACTGGCTAAAACTGGTGGAGCCGACATGGGCCAATATCAAACACCCTCCTATTAATTATCAGGACATTATTTATTATGCTGCGCCTAAGCAAAAAGAGCAGCTCAACAGCTTGGAAGAGGTTGACCCGGAACTCCTGCGTACTTTTGAAAAACTAGGCATCTCCTTGAATGAGCAAAAGAGACTAACCGGAGTTGCGGTTGATGTGGTGATGGATAGCGTATCCATTGCGACCTCTTTTAAAGAACAATTGTCCGAAATCGGGGTCATTTTTTGTTCCATCAGCGAAGCTATTCAAAAGCATCCGGAATTGGTGAAGAAATACCTGGGTTCGGTAGTCCCTATGACAGACAATTACTTTGCGGCTTTAAATTCTGCAGTCTTTACTGATGGCTCTTTCTGCTACATTCCAAAAGGTGTACGATGTCCGATGGAGCTGTCTACTTATTTCCGGATCAACGCTGAAAACTCTGGTCAGTTTGAAAGGACTTTGATCATTGCTGAAGAAGAAAGTTATGTAAGTTACCTGGAAGGCTGTACTGCACCGATGCGGGATGAAAACCAGCTTCATGCAGCGGTGGTAGAACTCGTTGCGATGAAAAAAGCAGAAATCAAGTATTCTACTGTTCAAAACTGGTATCCTGGCGATAAGGAAGGAAATGGGGGGATTTATAACTTCGTTACCAAACGTGGTATTTGTCTGGAAGACTATGCGAAGATTTCCTGGACACAAGTAGAAACGGGCTCAGCCATCACCTGGAAATACCCTAGTGTGATCCTCAAAGGAGACCACACGATTGGAGAATTTTATTCTGTAGCATTTACCAATCACCATCAGCAGGCAGATACCGGCACCAAAATGATACATCTTGGAAAAAATACGAGAAGTCGAATTGTATCCAAGGGCATCTCCGCTGGACAAAGTCAGAATAGCTACCGTGGACTGGTTCGCGCTGCTAAGGGGGCCATTAATGCCCGTAATTATTCACAATGCGACTCCCTCCTGTTGGGAGATAAATGCGGCGCCCATACTTTTCCTTATATCGAAGTAAAAAACAAAACTGCTATTGTAGAGCATGAAGCGACTACTTCCAAAATCGGAGAGGATCAACTGTTTTATTGCAGACAGCGAGGTATTGATGCGGAAGCTGCTGTGGCGCTCATCGTCAATGGCTTTGCCAAAGAAGTGATGAACCAGCTTCCCATGGAGTTTGCCATTGAAGCCCAAAAACTACTTGCCATCAGTATGGAAGGCAGTGTCGGTTAATTTCAAATCCTCAAAAATTTTAAATATGATGTTATCTATTAAAAATATACACGCAAATATTGACGGCAAAGAGATCTTAAAAGGAATAAATCTGGATATCAAAGCTGGCGAAGTTCATGCCATCATGGGGCCAAATGGTTCCGGTAAAAGCACTTTAGCTTCTGTACTTGCAGGAAGAGAAGAATATGAGGTAACTGAAGGTACGGTTACCTTTTTAGATCAGAACCTATTGGATTTATCTATTGAGGACCGTGCAAGGGCAGGTTTATTTCTTGCCTTTCAGTACCCGGTAGAAATTCCGGGAGTAAGCACCACGAATTTCATCAAAGCGGCAGTAAATGAGAAGCGCAAATACCAGGGAAAGGAACCATTAGACGCCCTTGCCTTTTTGAAAATCATGAAAGAGAAAATGGCTTTGGTAGAGATTGATCAGTCCTTACTAAGTCGCTCTATCAATGAAGGCTTTTCTGGTGGGGAAAAGAAGCGTAATGAAATATTTCAAATGGCCATGTTAGAACCTAAACTCGCCATACTTGATGAAACAGATTCGGGATTGGACATTGATGCGCTGCGCATTGTGGCCAATGGCATCAATCAATTGAGAAATCAGAACCGGGCGATATTATTGATTACCCACTACCAGCGCTTACTCGACTATATCCAGCCAGACTTTGTTCATGTGCTTTACAATGGGCGCATCGTGAAGTCTGGCAGCAAAGCGCTTGCCCTTGAACTGGAAGAAAAAGGATATGATTTTATTACTGAGGAAACGGATTTGTAAAAGAAAAGATCATGACTAACATCGCTTATTTTAAAGATCAATTTGAAGATATAGCGGAGCCTGATTCCGCCATCAGGGAAATTACCAAAACCGCTTTTGATACTTTTAATCAATTGGGACTACCTACCTATAAGCTCGAAGAATGGAAATACACCAATATCAGTAGCTTATTTGACAAAAATTATCAGTTTTCAAAAGACAATTTCCAAGATAAACTAAGCCCTTCCGACCTACAAGCATTAAACTTAGCCGGGGAAGAGGAAGCCCATGCGCTTTATTTTATCAATGGGCGATTTGCAGCTGGCTTATCAAAAATCAACGCTACTGAAAATGAACTGGTTGTTTTACCCCTGCAGGAAGCGGCAAAAGGGCCATACCAAAAAATTATAGCCGAACATTTGGGTAGCAGCAGTAAATACCTGAAAGATGGTTTGCATGCCCTAAACACCGCATTTATACAGGATGGTGTTTTCATTTACCTTCCTAAGGGGAAACAGTTGGCGCTCCCCTTGTACTTACACCACATTAATCATGCGGATACAGAAAACGTATTATCACAACCCCGCAGCCTCGTTTATTTAGCGGAAAATACGAACCTACAGCTGATAGAGACCTATACCACCTTGGGCAGTATGGAAAGTTTTAGCAATGAAGTTATGGAAATTGTATTGCAGGAAAATGCATACTTAGCTTATTATAAACTTCAGAATGATGGTCCGAATGCCGCGCAGGTGAGCAGCACCCAAATCCATCAACTGGGGAAAAGCTATGTGCAAACCCTAACGATAGCGCTAAATGGTGGCGTGATCCGCAATAATCTGAACCTGATTTTAGAGGCTGAAGGCAATGAAACTCATTTATACGGCTTGTCTCTTTTGAAAGGAAACAGCCATGTAGATCACCATACCCTGGTTGATAATAAACGGCCAAACTGTTTTAGTAACCAGCTTTACAAGGGAATTGCAGACGATACTGCGACCGGAGTTTTCAGTGGAAGAATCATTGTACAGCGGGATGCTCAGAAAACAAATGCTTATCAATCCAGCAAGAACATCATTTTATCTGACCGTGCAACGATTAACGCCAAGCCGCAACTGGAAATTCTTGCTGATGACGTGAAATGTTCACATGGCTGTACTGTTGGGCAGCTGGATGAGGAAGCCATGTTCTATTTAAGAGCGCGGGGAATCCCTTTAAAAGAGGCGGAATCCTTATTACTACGGGGATTTGCAGCTGACATTTTGGATCAGATCAAGCTGAAACCTTTACGTAAGCATATTGAACAATTAATTTTAGCGCACCTAGCCAGCACCTAAGATGAAAACACCAGAGAACAATGCGATCAGAGCACAATTTCCGATTTTAAGCAGACAAGTGAATGGCAAGAACCTGATTTATTTCGATAATGCAGCGACCTCCCAAAAGCCACAAAGTGTAATTGACGCGCTAAGCGATTATTACAGTCGGTATAACGCCAATATCCACCGCGGCATACATACCCTGGCAGAAGAAGCGACTTTGGCTTACGAAGCGAGCCGTCATGCTGTTCAGGAGTTCATTGGTGCTGCGATGGTAGAGGAAATTATTTTTACACGTGGAACAACAGAAGGAATTAACCTGGTAGCTTACACTTGGGGTCGGAAAAACATCAAAGCCGGCGATGAAATCCTCATCTCCGGAATGGAACACCATTCTAATATTGTGCCCTGGCAAATCCTTTGTCAGGAGAAAAATGCGGTATTAAAAGTGATTCCTGTATTGGATGATGGTACCCTTTCCATGGAACAGTATAGGGATTTACTCCATGAGCGAACTAAACTTGTGGCTATAGTCCAGGTATCAAATGCTTTGGGAACTGTTAACCCGGTGAAAGAGATCATTTCGATGGCACATCAGTTTGGCGCAAAAGTATTGGTAGATGGTGCACAATCCGCGGTACACCTCGATATCGATGTACAGGATTTAGACTGTGATTTCTTTGCTTTTTCTGGCCATAAACTATATGCGCCTACCGGCATTGGCGTTCTTTATGGTAAAAAAGAGTTACTGGAGGCGATGCCCGTTTTTCAAGGTGGAGGTGAAATGATCAAAGAAGTTAGTTTTGAACTGACTACCTACAACGATCTTCCCTATAAATATGAGGCTGGAACACCCAATATTGCCGATACCATTGTCTTAAAAACGGCCCTAGACTTTATCAAAAGCATAGGAAAAGAACAAATCCGAAAACATGAAAATGAGTTACTTGATTATGCGACCAGTCAACTGGAAAGTATACCGGGTTTAAAGATCATTGGACAAGCAAAAGAAAAAGTAAGTCTGGTTTCATTTGTCTTCGAAAACATTCATCCGCATGACGTTGGCATTATACTGGATCAGCAAGGCATTGCCTTGAGAACAGGTCACCATTGCACCCAACCTTTAATGAAACGCTTTGGCATTCCTGGCACGATAAGGGCTTCTTTTGCCATTTACAATACGAAAGAAGAGATAGACAGCCTGATTGCAGGAATATATAAATCAATAAAAATGTTATCCTGATGAATCAAAAGAGCATCGCTGAGATAGAAAAAGAAATCATTTCCGATTTTTCCATGTTTGACAACTGGGAGGACAAATATGAATACCTGATTGATTTGGGAAAACAATTACCACCCTTATCGGAAGCTTATAAAACGACAGATTATAAGATCAAAGGTTGTCAGTCTAGCGTATGGTTACTCGCCACCTATCGGGATGGGAAAGTATTTTTTGAAGCGGATAGCGATGCGATGATTGTGAAGGGTTTGGTCAGCATGCTGATAAAAGTCTTATCCGGGCAACCTACTAAAGCCATCCTGGAGGCCAAATTAGAATTCATCAAAGAGATCGGCATGTTTAGCCATCTCGCTCAAACCAGGTCTAATGGGCTTTTGGCGATGATTAAACAAATGAAAAATTATGCATTGGCTTATCAATCCATTGATGCGCTTGAAAAAAAATAGACCATGGACAAAGAAGCACTGAAACAGAAGATAATCGACTGCTTGCAGACGATATATGATCCGGAAATACCGGTCAGCATTTATGAACTTGGCTTAATCTATGAAACAGAGATTATGTCTCCGCTCAATAATGTTCAAATTGTGATGACCCTTACAGCTCCCGGTTGCCCGGCCGCACAAAGCATCCCTTTAGAAGTAGAAGAAAAAGTGAAACAGATTGAAGGTGTGAACGAGGTATCAGTAGTGGTCACCTGGAATCCACCCTGGAATAGAGATATGATGTCAGAAACTGCAAAATTTGAATTGGGAATGATGTAACTCTTCCTTTACCAACATGAAAATCAACACCTAAAACCGCATATACACCCTAAAAACAAGGATTAGCAAGTATTCTAAAATAAAGACTACTATTTTGGTATACTTTATATATATTTGTTGCTGTAGCCTCATCGCTATTACCTAGTCATGTGGCCGAGTGGTTAGGTGTGGGTCTGCAAAACCTTTTACGGCGGTTCGAATCCGCCCATGACGTCATTAAAAGCTTGCCTGTGGGCAGGCTTTTCTTTTTAATTTCCATGGAGAAAATCAGTGCAAAAAGAAACGGGGATATAGCTTCCAGCCACATCCCCGTCATCTAAATTAACGCTCTCATATATAAGACGACTAAATCATCTGATTATTGTATGCGCCCTAAAAAATATTATTTTTCATAGAACTCTATGGGCAATAAATCGGGATCAGCAATAAAGGTGAAACGCTTACCAGTAAACTCATCAATTCTAATGGCTTCTGAAACTACACCTTTTTCTTTCAGCACCTGGATCACATTTTCCAAATCATCGACTTGAAAAGCGAGGTGTCTTAAGCCCAGTGACTCTGGCCTTGAAGGTCTTTGAGGTGGCTTAGGAAAAGAGAAAAGCTCTATCACATATTCTCCATTCAAAGCAAGATCAAGTTTATAAGAATCTCTTTCTGCGCGATACACTTCCCGAATAATGGTTAATCCCAATACATCTGTATAAAAAATCTTAGAAACATTATAATCGCTGCAAATAATTGCAATATGGTGGACTTTACTTAACATGGAATTACTTTGGAGTTATGGTTAACCTATAGATTTGTCCTTTATTACCTGCAAGGAGGATTAAATCGCCTGTTTTTGATTTCTGAATCACATTCATACTAACCACAGAAATATTATACCAGTTTTTACCCCCATCAGAAGAAACATCTGTTCCTGAGCTGCCGGTAGCCACCAATGTTTTTTCGGTGATGTAAACCACTCCTGAGCGGTAACCATCTACAGGTTTTTCAGGTTTGATCCAAGTTTTACCACCATTACTGGTCAATAAAATATTGTTTTCATTTTCCTTATCCTTCAGGTAGTCCCCTCCTACTACAATTCCATGATCATCATCATAAAAGTCCATAGAAAACGGGCCAGTGCTATTTTCTCCCTGAAGAATCGGGCATTCAAAAACTTGCCAGGTAGAGCCAAAGTTACTTGAATAATAAATATTAGAAACTTTTCCTCCGGTAGCGATCCATACTTTTCCGTTGCCCATGGTTTTAATTGTTGTTCCGCTTGCTGCAAAAGCGGCTTCACCAACACCCATTTTAGCTTGAAGATTTCCAGAAATATCACTCCAGGAAAGGCCGGCATCAATTGTTCTCAGCAGTTGCATCTTACCATTAATCGGGTCGCCAAAAACAATTCCACGTTGGTCATTCCAAAAACCCATACCATCTAAAAATATGGCAGAATCCAGATTTTTATAGCGTTCAGTCCAGGTTTTCCCACCATCAATAGTTTGCAGGATATAGGCAGGAGAACCTGCATTTACGACAATAGCTCTATCTGCATCAAAGGCTTCAATATCTCTAAAGTCTAGTTTTTCATGGCCGAGGGGTTTAATCCATTCCCAGGTTTTACCGGCATCAGTTGTTTTACCAATATGGCCGTTACTGCCGCTTACCCAGGCCACCTGACCAGAAACTATGCTCATTCCCCGCAGACTGGTGTTCTCTCCGGAAGTAAGTGGTATCAGGTCGTAAGTTTGTGAAAATGAAAATAGGGGAAAAAATAACAAACAAAAAATAAGTCCTCTCATCTATTTAAATCTTTTCCAAACATCCGTTCTACCTATCAGAGAAAAGCCGATGTAACCTCTTACATTCAAATCTCCATTACTTTTTAAGCTCATATTACAACTGTAATTCTTGCCAACTTTTGGGTCATAGATGGTACCATCTACCCATTTACCTTTGTCGTAAACAAAGTCTTTGAGCATTTCAAGGCCTAGAACCGGTCTTGCTTTCAAATTATCTGCAGGATTTTTTATGTCCAGTTTAGGATTTCCTTTGTCATCTTTTGGTTCTTTTAACCAGACGATTTTACCAAAAAACCGATCGCCTTTTTTAAAAATGTCAATGTGTGCTTCACCAGAAGAATTAACCCATTGTCCCAAAATCGCATCGCTTGTTTGAGAAAAACCGGAAAAAGAAATTGCAGTGAATAGAAGTAACAACGAAATGTATCTCATATTTCATATTTTAAATGTATCTAAAGTTACTAAATAGCCCCTAGAATATAAGGAGCAACAGCAAAATTAGCACTTTGTTTGTTATTCTGGTTTTTGATAAGGGATTTCAAATTTAAAATGACATCCTTTACCTGCATCACTTTCTACACTGATCTGTCCATTTTGAAGTTCAATAAGCTGTTTGCAGATGTAAAGTCCTAGGCCTGTACCTGGTTTTCCGGCGGAACGGTTGGCCTGGTAATACCTGGTAAATAGTTTCCCCTGTTGTTCCTTAGGAATACCGATACCCGTATCAATGATACTGACCTTCAATACTGCGCGCTGTTCATCAGCCGTATTCAGATCGACCTTTACCACAACCCCACCTTGATCAGTATACTTCACCGCATTGTTTAGGAGGTTGAGCATGATTTGTTTTAACCTAAAAGGGTCACCTTTCACCATCGTCTCTTCATCTCCGGTAAATTCCGCTGATAAAGAGATCTGCTTCCTTTCTGCGATGAAAGTCATGGCCGCAATTGTTTCTTTAATCTCCAGGCAAGGCTGAAAGGAAACAATTTTCAAAGCAGTTTCTTTTTGGTGATCAATTTTGCTGACATCAAGAATATCATTGATCGTATCCATCAGCATACTTGAAGATAGATTGATCGAGTTAAGTTTCTTTTTTTGATCCTCATTGAGCGGGCTTCTGTTCAAAAGGTAGATCAAGCCAGTAATGGTGGTTAAGGGATTTCTAATCTCATGACTCATGATCGCCAGCATCTCCGATTTTTGTTCTGCCAATGCGACAGCCCGTTCGTTTTCACGAATGTAGTTGTCTTCTGATTTACCTGCTTTTCGGATGTAGATGATTAGTAAAATGATAAAAACAAGAATCATCAATACGGCAACACTGGTGAAATTATTCATATCATTGGTAGCCGATTGGTATTGATTGAGCATTTCAGTCCTAGCCTTTTCCCAATCATTCAAATAAGTATCTTTTAATTCCTGAACTAATTGATGTAATTGAATAACCAGGCTTAAATTTGCGGAGATCAATTGTTGGTTCGATTTCGCCAAACGTCCATTTTCCTCATTCAATTTCTTTAGAATATCTACCTGGGTAGCGTTTTGCCTTCTAAGGACAGACCTATTGATAGAGTCGCGAATCTGCTTTTCGCGATTTACGGTAATCACTTTCAGCGACTGAGCACTTTCCTGTTTGTTTTCTATCGCGTCCTGAAGTCGTTTGAAAAGTCCTTTTTTCTTAGGTTCTGGCTTGATGACCCGAATTGAAGTATCTGACTTTCCGGAACTTCTTTTAAATTTTGAATTGATTTTATATTTTTCAGTAAATTCTTGAGCCTGATTCCCAACCATACTTTGGATATTTGTAATCCGCAGCAAGGAGTCGAAATTGTGTTTGAGGCTAAAAATTTCTTTAGAAATCTGGAGTTTGTCATTGAATGCTTTTCCCAGTTGCTCTTTATTTGCCGATAAGCCACCAGTACTATCCAGATCATGCTTTTTCAAGATGACTTCAATCTGATTAAAGGTGCGGGCTAGTTTAGCTTTATAATCTTCCAGCTTCTGATTCTCTCCATACAAGATGGCTTGCTGAAAATCACTTTCCGCTCCACTTAAATCCAGCAGAATATTACTAATCTCCTGACTCTGAGCATGCCCTCGCAATTTTTCTGCAAGTGTATCGAGTTTTTTAAAGATAGAATGCCTCAGTAATAAAGATCCTGCGGCAATTAGAAAAGTGAAAACAAGAAATAAAACGAAAAGTTTACGAAGATTATTTGAGGTTTCACCTGATTTATTAACGAGCATATTAAATTCTAAAAATTGCTTCCAAAAAAATAATGGACTGCAAATTTATCATTATTTATCTAGTATAATGGAAGAAAGATCAGTATATCAACCTCATAGATCAGATATTAAAACATTTCATCGGGGATAATTCTTATTTTGCATAATGAACTTCAGTAGAATTGAACCGCATCCCGACTTAAATCAACTGATAGAATGCTATTGGACTATGCAATCTGATGAAGCAAGTCCCAGTATAGAGAAAATCATCCCTGATGGTTTTACAGAACTCATTTTCAACTATGGGAGTGTTTATAAATCAAAAAATAAGGACGGTTGGTGTCTGCAAAGCCCAAATCTGTTAGCCGGTCAAATCAGCAGTTATTTTTACCTGGAAAACACGGGGCCAACTGCATCTGTTGCCATTAAATTGAAGCCAGCAGCACTTACTCAATTGTTTTCCCTGAATATGCAACAATACCTGGATAAGATAGTCGACCTGGACACCTTCCCACATGCTGAATTGGCTAATCTGAAGGAAAAAATATTCCCTTTTAAAGATGAAAAACATTTGAAACAAATTTTAGATGATTATTTCATTTCCCGCAGCACAACTGCCGCTGAAAACCCCATCAAAGACACCTTATCTTTAATCTTTAGCAGCAACGGCATGGCTTCTGTAGCTGAAATGCTCCATGTTGCTCAAGTTGGCGAACGACAGCTGGAACGTTTATTCAAAAGATATGTTGGGCTTTCTCCAAAGTACTATTCTCGTATCATACGCTTTAACTATATATTTCAATTGCTAAAAACCAAAGATTGTACCTGGTCTGAAATTGTGTTTAGATCTGGATATTACGACCAATCTCACTTTATCCGGAACTTCAAAGCTTTCACTGGAGAGGATCCCTCAACTTACTATTTTGAAGAAAAAAACATGGCCAACTTCTTTTTAAAGAAAACAGATTAACAAGTCGGTTTTGTACAATACGGCTCAAAAAGATGTTCCTATTTTTAAATAAAAAAACACGATGAGAAAACTAAAAACACTTTTGATGATGTCTGCATTTCTATTCATAAACACCGTGTACGGTCAGGATAGTAATCCAGAAAAACTTAAGCAACTAGAATGGTTGACTGGTAAATGGATACGTACCAACTCCAAAACCGGACAGTCGGGCTATGAGACCTGGAAAAAAGATGCCCGTTCAAATCTTATTGGAAAAGGGGTTACCCTCAAAGGGAAAGAGACCTTATTCGAAGAAATCATGACGTTTTCTTTCAAAGAAAAGGCGTTATATTTTGTCGTGAGCGTCAGTGGCGAAAAGCAACCCACTTATTTTAAGCTTACTGAATTAGGCCCTGATGGTTTTACCTGCGAAAACCCTAAGCATGATTTCCCTAAGAAAATCACCTATAAAAGAAACGGGAAAAATTTAAAAGCAGTCATTTCAGGAGATGGGAAAAGTGTGGATTACGACTTCATTAAAGACAGCAAATAAACTAAAATCTACAAAACAGATTAGAAAAGCAGCTTACAAACGGTTGAAAAACCTGCTTTATTGTTAGCAACATAGCTGAACTATTATAAATCCTGTTATATTTGTCCAGATTTTACATGATAAAATATGGACAAATATAAATACTCCATTTCTGATCTTGAGCAATTAAGCGGCATTCACGTTGATACGATTAGAATTTGGGAGCGCAGGTATAATGCCTTAACTCCCATGAGATCAGCGGGAAATACACGTCTTTACAATGACCAGCATTTACGAAGGCTGTTAAATATTGTAGGGTTGAGCCAATCGGGCATGAAAATCTCCCAAGTGTGTGCACTTTCGGATCAGCAGATTGATCAGCTTTTAAAAAAAGAAATTGACTACACCATTTCTTCCGATTCCAAAATCGAATATTACATTTCACAGCTACTTAAATATGGACTAGCTTACAATGAATTGAAATTTGATCAATTGATTACCAGCTGCATCGAAGAACTGGAAATGACCAGTACTTACAAAAATGTCCTTTACCCTTTGCTGGTAAGATTAGGTTTAATGTGGCGCAGAGATACTATTTGCCCAGCTCAGGAGCATTTTTTATCGAATATTATACGACAAAAATTATTTGTTGCCATAGATAAAATCCAAGTTAAAAATAAAACTACGGCTTCATGGTTACTCTTTTTACCGGAGGATGAAGACCATGACATCGGTTTACTTTTTGCTCAATACCTTTTAAAATCCGCTGGTCACCGGGTTATTTTCCTTGGAGGAAGGGTACCAATGGACTCCTTGAAAGACGCCATGGCTCACAATCAATCCGAACATATTTTATTATTTATGGTACGTTCCAGACCGGTAACCGATGCTCAAGCCTATTTAAACACATTAAGTGAAAATTTCAGCGGTTCAAAAATACACCTTGCTGGCAATTCCAAACTCCTTACTCAGCTACAATTGGCAGAAAACATAAACTGGTTTCAATCTATTGAGGGCTTCGAACAAACCATTAATCAATATCAGAATGTCAACTAAATTTAATGAAAAACAGCCCCGAATAGCCATTATAGGTTCAGGATTTGCTGGGATTAGTGCCGCTGCTTATCTAGCAAAGCAAGGTTATGAAGTAGATGTTTATGAAAAAAATGAAGACATTGGAGGAAGAGCCCGGCAACTCATTACCGACAATGGGTATATTTTCGATATGGGACCCAGCTGGTATTGGATGCCTGAAGTTTTTGAGCAATTTTTTAATGATTTTGGGTTTAAAGCCAGTGACTTTTATGAGTTAGATTTACTGGATCCTGGATTCAGTATTGTTTTCAAAAACAATGAGGTGCTGAGTATTCCAGCAAATTTCGAGGAATTATTAAAATTATTTGAACGCATCGAAGCTGGTAGTGCAGAGAAATTGAAAAGCTTCCTTGAGGAAGCCGAATACAAATACAAAATTGGCATCGGAAAACTTGTTTACAAGCCAGGGATTTCCTTAATGGAATTTGCAGATGCCGAGCTCATCAAAGGGATGTTTAAGCTTCAGGTATTTACTTCCTTTAGCACACACGTTAAAAAACACTTTAAAGACCCGAGACTGATTGCTCTGATGGAATTTCCCGTATTATTCCTTGGAGCGATGCCTGAAGAAACTCCTGCTTTATACAGCATGATGAACTATGCTGGGCTTAAATTGGGCAGCTGGTATCCGAAAGGTGGTTTTGGAAAAGTAATTCAGGCCATGAAAGTTGTTGCGGAACAACAAGGTGTAAAGTTTCATACAAATGCCCCTGTAACCGCTTTAAAAATTGCGGAAGAACAAGTTAAGGGGGTTCATTCGAGTATAGGAAGCAAGGATTATGATGGCGTCATTGCAGCGGCGGATTACCACCATATAGAGTCTCAAATATTGCCTCCTAATTATCGTAATTATTCCGAAAAATATTGGGAAAACAGGGTACTTGCTCCCTCCTCTTTAATCTTCTATATCGGCGTCAATACCCGAGTAAATCAGTTAAACCATCACACCTTATTCTTCGATGAGGATTTAAAACAACATGCACAAGAAATATACAAAACACCAAAATGGCCTTCAAAACCGCTATTCTATGTTTGTTGCCCAAGTGTAACTGATCCCAATGTTGCCCCTGAAGGTCACGAGAACTTGTTTATTTTAATGCCATTGGCTCCTGATGTAGCGGATCCAGAAGCCATTCGTGAACAATATTTTGACCTGATCATGGATCGGTTAGAAGCCTTTACCGGAACGCAAATCCGCAATCATTTGGATTATAAAAGGAGTTATTGTGTACGTGAATTCATTGAAGATTATAATTCTTATAAGGGGAATGCCTATGGACTTGCGAATACCCTGATGCAAACTGCTCATTTAAAACCTTCTATAAAGAATAAAAAACTAAACAACTTGTTTTATGCCGGACAACTTACTGTTCCAGGTCCAGGGGTTCCACCATCCATTATTTCAGGAAATGTGGCTGCCAAACAAATGATAAAATATTTCAATAGGTAACCATGAAAGATATATTTGACCAATTATCCGCTGATTGCAGTAAGATGATCACCAAGCGTTACAGCACTAGTTTTTCTTTGGGAATTTATTTCTTAAATGAGAAATTACGTCAACCTATTTATGCCATCTATGGCTTTGTACGCCTGGCAGATGAAATTGTAGATAGTTTTCATGACTATGATAAGAATTTCCTACTCGCTAAATTCAGAAGAGACTGTTTTGAGGCGATTAAAGATGGAATCAGTCTGAATCCTGCGCTCAATTCATTTCAACAAGTGGTTAATAACTATCATATTGACTTGAAACTAATAGATTTGTTTCTTGAAAGTATGGAGATGGACTTGCAACCGGAACTTTATACCACTGAAAAATATGATCGATACATTCTTGGATCTGCCCAGGTAGTGGGATTAATGTGCTTACATGTATTTACAGAAGGTGATCAACTGAAATATGAGGACTTAAAAGAATCTGCAATGAAGTTAGGCTCAGCCTTTCAAAAAGTAAATTTCTTAAGAGACATTAATGCGGATTATTATACCTTAAGTCGCAGTTATTTTCCTAATGTAGACTTATCATCCTTTTCTAATTTTGAAAAGAAAATCATTGAAGATGACATTGAGTTAGAGTTTAAATCGGCGTTAATCGGCATTCGTCAATTGCCAAATTCTTCCAAAAATGGTGTTTACCTGGCCTACGTTTATTACAAGGAGTTATTCAATAAAATTAAAAATTCGACGGCAGAAAAAGTCATGTCTGAGCGGATCAGAATTTCAAATGCGCATAAATTTGGGTTGATGTTTGACTCCATCATCCGCTACAAAACCAATATGATATGAAGTTATCTGTCTTATTAATTTTCTTATTATTCAGCATAAACATCTACGGTTCAAAACCAGAAATTCAAGAAGTAAGGATCCTCTTTGAGGCATCAGCAAAAAGTAAAACTGCTGCGGAGCAATTTTTAAAAATACTAGCTACAACAACGACCTCGGATCCTCCAATCTATCGTTGCTACCAGGGGGTTTCAGAGATGATGCAGGCAAAGTATGGTTTTAATCCCATCCACAAATTAAAAAGATTTAAAAGAGGCAAAACACTAATTGAAGAAGCGGTATCTAAAGCGCCTGAAGATGTAGAAATCAGATTTTTAAGATTTGTAATTCAGTCTAATCTACCTGCTATCCTCAACTATAATGAACATATCAATCAGGATAAACACTTTTTACTGGTAAATTTGAAAACGATAAAAGACAATAAATTAAAACAGAGCATTCTGAAGTATTTAGCGGATTGTAAAAACTGTACACCACAAGAAAGGAAAGGACTAATTGGATGATAGAAAAAGAAGAAATGGTAATATTAGTAGATGAGCATGATCATCCAATTGGGACTATGCCAAAACTAGAGGCGCATATTGCAGGGAAATTTCACAGGGCATTCTCAGTGTTCATCTTTAACAATCGCGGAGAGCTTTTACTTCAACAACGTGCTTTGGACAAGTATCATTCTGGAGGAAAATGGACCAATACCTGTTGTAGTCACCCCAGACCTGGCGAACTTACCGCAGCAGCTGCCAAAAGACGGTTACAGGAAGAAATGGGCATGGATTGTCAGTTAAACCCTATTTTCACTTTTTCCTATCGTGCTGAAGTTGAAAATGGATTGATAGAAAATGAGTTTGACCATGTTTTCTTCGGCAACAGCGATGTTTTACCTGTTCCCAACCCTGCAGAAGTAGCTGCTTACAAATACATCAGTATGGAGGCACTGGAGCTGAGTTTGACTGATAAAAATGAAGCATACACGGAATGGTTAAAAATATGTTTTGATCAGGTGATGGCACACTACCGTAGAATTTATGGGCATGGATAACTGGATCATCAACCTATTTATCACACTAGGCACTTTCATTTTTATGGAAGGTGTGGCTTGGTTTACACATAAATATGTCATGCATGGCTGGTTATGGGTTCTTCATAAAGATCACCATCAGAAAACACCTGATTTCTTTGAAAAGAATGATGCCTTCTTCTTGATATTTGCCAGTCCAAGTATCTTGTTATTTTTTTTCGGTTCGAGAGGGGAATTAAACTGGATGTTTTATATAGGGCTAGGTATTTTATTATATGGCATCGCTTATTTTATGATTCATGACGTGGTGATCCACCAGCGTTTCAAATGGTTTTCACGAAGTAACAACAAGTACATCAGAACTATCCGAAGAGCACATAAAATGCACCATAAACACCTTGGCAGGCATCATGGAGAATCCTTTGGGATGTTGTTTGCTAACCGGAAATATTGGCAGAAATCTCAAAAAAAGTAACATGGAACACTTTGATTATATCATTGCTGGAGGAGGATGTGCAGGGAGGAGTTTGGCTACACGCTTATTACCTTTTCTGAAAGCAAGGAATAAAAGGGTGTTGGTTGTGGACAAATCGACTAAAAAAGAAAATGATAAAACCTGGTGTTTCTGGGAAGATCGTACGGATATATTTGAACCTGTCGTCCAGCGAAAATGGAACCGGCTGTCGTTTTCAGGTTTATCCTACGATAAAGAACTGTCTATCCAGCCTTACTTTTACAAAATGATTCGCTCGGGCGATTTTTACCAGTATACGAATGATCTTTTGACTAACAGTCCACAGGTCAGCATTAAGCAAGGCGAGGTTCAAAATTTGTATTCAGAAGATAAAAAAGCGATAGTGACCATTGATGGTGTTCTTTACAGCGCTGATTATGTTTTCAGTAGCATTCCACAAGCCCAGGAGAAAGATTCGCAGCGTTATCAATATTTATTACAGCATTTTAATGGTTGGGTGATTGAAACAACAGCCGATACTTTTGATCCTTCATGTGCCACCTTAATGGACTTTAATACCAGTCAGCATGCAGGAACATCCTTTTTTTATGTCTTACCCTTAAGTCCAAGGCGGGCTTTAATTGAGTACACGCTATTTTCCGAAGAAGTTTTACCTACTGCCAGTTATACTGCTGCACTGGAGAAGTATATTCGGGAGCAAATAAACTGCGATCATTACACCATTTTAGAAAAGGAGCAAGGAGTTATTCCTATGTCCGACCATCCGATCAAAAGAGAAGACGGTCGTATCATCTATCTTGGTACTGCCGGAGGCTTTACTAAAGGATCAACAGGTTATACCTTCCGCTTCATTCAGAAACATACCAGCGCTATCGTTGAAAAACTATATAGGTCTGGACATCCACGTGTTCCTCCAATCTCCTCCTTCAGATTTCCCATTTATGATGGCGTACTTTTGCACTTACTGAATAGTAAACGTCTGTCTGGAGTTGAAATATTTACGACCATGTTTAAGAAAAACCATCCTGTTAAAATATTGAAATTCCTTGATAATGAGACTTCCATATTTGAAGAACTGCTAATTTTCAATACTCTTCAAAAAAAGGAATTTGCTATGGCTTTATGGAAGCGGACGTTAAAGCTGATGAAAGCAGATTCACTGTGATCAAGACATAAAAAAACCGGAATTGAATTATTCAACTCCGGTCAGTATCCAGAAGCAAAATAACATACACTTCATAATTAATTGTATTTCAGTTTATTATAAATAATGTCGGAGTTAATGACTTAGTAAATGAAAAATACTTAGTCAGAAAAATGATTATTTAGGCTACTCTATGTCAATTTAAACCCTAATTGCTCGCCAATATCATTTACTTGGGTTACGAATGCACCCAGATTATTAGCATCGTCCATGCTATATTTTACCTCAATTTTAAAAGTAAATTCATGTTTCTTATTTTTATTTAAAAGAGATTTCTCCTTCGAAATTTCTTCACTTGGCCCTTTACTACCATTTGGGTGTAGTGGATTAAACAGCTCAAAAAAATTGAATTCTAACATTTTGGATAGCTTCCATAGTTGAGACACTAGTATATCATTACTATCCAAAATCTTGTACATATTTCGTCTTCCTGTACCCAATTCATCAGCTAACTCAACAGTTGATTTCTTTCTTTCTTTTGCTTTAGCCTTTATGAGTTCCCCTATGTGCATTTCCATTGCACAAATTTTGAATAAAATATTCATTTGATAATCAATAAGTTGTGAATTATTAAGACACATCATGTGTCTTTATTTTGCAATTGTGAATTATTAGTGCATATATTTGAACTGTGAGTTCACTCACAAATTAACACACAAAAAAACACATACAAAATCACATATAACTGTGAATATGACTGAGTAACATGAAAAAAAGAGATCTAAATAAGATTAGAAAAAATCTTCCAAAGCATTGGAAAGAAGAACTATCAGTTCAATCTAATCGAAGTACTTCACTAGTAGAAAAGGTTATGCTTGGAATAAGGAAAAATGTACTTATAGTTCAATTATCAATTACTCTCTGTACCCTATCTGATGAAATTAAAAAAGAACTATACCAAAAATTAAAAGAAGACTGATGATAACAAATACATTGATTCCAGATGCCTTAATTAAACCTTCCTTTGAATTTTTTAGTGACGGAATAAAAACACATCAGTTATTTAATGGTCAGGTTTCTGAAATCGAAGACCTACCTGCCATACTAAAAAAAGCCTTATTTACTGAAATTTCATTTGATCCATGCGTGCAGAGAGGGCTCAATAAATTGGGAATTAAAAATCCAGATGAAATGCTTCTTAAGTTTTTCGATTGTAATTATTCATCATTCGATGGCACCGCTGATCTTTCAGAATCTGGTGAATTAGGCCCCAAAGAATTCATCCATTGTAGTCAAAGAGGGAAATGTTTAGGTGAGGGGCTAATTTGTAGGTTTCCAAATGACTTAACTAAACGAGAATTTGAAGTAGTTACCAGGATAGCTATTGGACAAATGGATGCTCAGATCTGCGGGGAACTATTTATCACTCAGAATACACTCAGAACTCATAAAAACAATATTGAATTAAAAATTGGTGGCTTTGGAAAACCATTTATGGCATCATGGGCAGCAAAAAACAACCTCATTTAAAATCACGGTCGTTCATACAAGCCTTTAAGAATACAGACTCATAGGCTGAACTGGTATACCACCTGGTTACCGTGTACCAGGTGGTTAATTTAATGAGACAATTAAAAAATGATTATGATAATCGCAGACATTGTACCACAAAGTGAGAATCTATTTTTCGTACGATTCTCTGATCCAAATGAAGATTTTGGAAACAAACCTTACTTCACTGTTAAAAGCATAGAGGAGGTAAAAAGGAGAATGTACTTCCATAACCGGTTGTATGTAGTAGAAAAATTAAAAAGCTGGTTAAAGCAACGTCTTTATGCGATGCCATCTTCAGAAAAAGAGATCAGTTTGCTCCTTTGTTGGATCTCTGAAATTGAAAAAAGAGGCTTCACATATATCTGTGATTTCATAAAGAGGAAGCGACTAAACTTCGAAAGCATCGCACCTGCAGAAAGTAGTAAATACTTCAATTATTATACAAAGACTATTGTTCCAATTCTAAAATTTTGCGCTGAAGAATATGGTTAATCATCAACTGGTCAACGACCTATTAAGGACAATCAGGGAAGATGATTGCTGTATAACATGGCTCAAATCAAGAATTAAGACAGCTCCAAAATTGGAAAAAACAGATAAACTAAAGCTAGACCTTAATCTAGCGATTGAGGAAAAAAAAGAAAATGAAAAGATTCTGATCCGGTATTACCTATTGGGGATTTCAGATGAACAACTATACAAAGACATTCAACGGTAGCAGTTTATAGAAGGTTGGGCTATTCCCGGAAACCGTTGCCGGGAAAACAAAAAAAAGGGTGCTTACTCCCTAATGAATTGAAGTAAGTTCTTAAATCCTGCTTAAATGAATGGATTATAAGCGCGACACTGGAAACGGTTCGCGCTTAAGGTAGTAAAACAGAATTATGAAATTAATCTTACTGGGTAAATCCCGCAATGGAAAGAAGTCATTTAACCTGGTATCAGAAGATCAGCTTGGTTATAACATCACCTGCAAAGATAAGGAAGGTGAAGTCTCATTTAACAACCTGACAGCTATTGAATGGGGGTTAAATGGGAAAAGGATTTATATAGTTCCAAAGAGCTTTAAAGATCATTTCGATTTTACCAGATACGACCTGGTGGTCATAAGTAAGGCTCCAAAGTTAGAGGAAGATGGTTTTACCCATTACCTAAATGAAAATAATTAAACACCTGCCCTGCTATAATAATAGCGGGGTTTTGAGGTGCCAGGATAATCAACTGACCATAGATTATGAAAGAAATTACGGAAGAAAAGACCATCACATTACTCAGCTTCCTTGCCAAGGTAACGGTAATAGTTCTAATGATCGGATCCTGTTTTTGGATCGTAGTAAAATTTGTCCAGGCAGTAAAAAATTATAACACAAAATATGCGCAACATTAAAGATAAAATCATAATTGGGATATGTATAGTAATCGCTGTCACCTATCTGTTTGTACAGCTGTATGCTATCTACAGCTATATTTTCAAATCACAATAGCTTTTTTCCAATAACCTTTAACCAACATACTTTTATGCACAATCGATTAGAAATTGAACAATCAATTTTAGGAGCAATCATATACTACAATGGCTATTCACAAGTAGCCCACGTCCTATCTGCAAATAATTTCAGCTCTAAAAATGAAGGTTTTAACAGGAACAAGGAAATTTTTGAAACTGTGGTTGGCATGTACCCGAATCGGCCAATTGACTTTATATCTATTGCACATGAGGTACGTATTAAATATCCAAATGATCCGGACATAATGCAAACGCTTCATAATGTTGGTCATAAGGTAGGTGGAACAGCAAACATATCCTACTGGGCATTTATACTACTGCAGATTGATATATCTGACAAGTTTAGAGATCAGCTTGCAACATGGAGATCAAAAAGAGAAAAAGATTTGGATTATGTAGAAGCTGGAGCTCTCAAAGAAATTATTGAGAATATAATCCCTGGCACAGACATATTTGAGCTTATTGAGGATAGCAACAGGTACTTCAAACACCTGGATATGCAAGAAGAACTAACACTTTCCTTGAAATTCTATCAGCAGCTAGTTCAAAAGATCAAATCTGTGAAAACTATGAATTCAATACAGGTAGCATTGGGGTACATACTCAAGATCAGTGAAGCATCCCCACAAGTTCGCTATGAATGCGAGGCCTTTGCAAAAGCCATTGCCATCATGGTAAGCTCAAATAATACCAGACCAAACTACACCGAGGCTGCTAACCTTATTTCAAATTAAGATATGGGATTTAACGACTTTTTAATCAATAACAAAAGCTCTGAGGTTAGTACCGCCTCCACCGAAGACATCGTAAAAGAACTTCGGAAACGAGAAGGCCCACAGAATATATTCCCACTGGAAATTTTCAACTCTAAAATAAAGCCATTTATCAATGAGCTCCACGTGCAGTATGATATTCCCAGATCTTACATAGGATTATCGATGCTGCTATCCTATAGCACCGCCATAGGCACCGCATTCGCAGTCTCAAGGAATGGATCTGACCGCATGTACCTCTCATTGTGGGGTTGCATGAATGGAATATCATCCTCTGGAAAAAGTTACGCGCTTGATATGTGTCTAAAGCCATTAAATGACATTCAGGATGAGTTTGATGAAGAGTGGGATGAAAAGACAGAAAGCATGACCGATGAACGACGTATGGCCATGAAGCTACATACTATTATATACCGTGATGCCTACATCCCTACATTAATTAGGTACATCATGCCAGTTAATCCCAAAGGAGTTCTAAAAGAAAGTGATGAAATTCTGGAGTGGATCAATGGTCTGAACGCCATGGGGAAAAAAGAAAGTACAGATGAACAGTTCTGGTTAAGTGCCTGGAATGGTCGGAAATACTCAGCGGTAAGATCTTCAAATGTAAAAATCAACATACCTCGAGTCTTCTCTAATGTGATCGGTGGTATACAACCGAAACTACTCTACAAGCTATTTAAAAATGAGCGTGGCGACAGTGGCTTCATCTTCAGGGTATTATTTGCATGCCCAGAGGAATACAAGATTGCAAGACCGGTACCTGGTTATGATATCCCTATTGAATATAAAGAGATGCACAAGAAACATCTTGAAAAGCTTTATAAATGTCTTCCAGTTGAAAATGGTTATCAAGAACCAAAGATCTGCACAGTAACTAAAGAAGCTCTCAAACTAATTGGTGAATGGGAAAGTAAGAAGATCAACATGATCAACAATATTCCTGATGTAAATGAAATGAATATACACTCAGGAATCTTAGGTAAGATGAAAGAATACACCTACCGTTTTGCAGGAATATTGGCTATAACCGATTATGCATACAACATGGATCATGATCAGACATACTTTAAAGATGAGGTACCCATTACTGCAGATGTAATGACCAGGGCTTTAAAGGCAGCAAATTACTTCTACACATCCGCGGTAGCTGTTTATGAAGCTGTAGACAGCTCAGTAACAGCGCCCATGAATATTCTTTACCTGGCTACTTTATTTAAGATGGGTAAATCAATCTCCCAGATGGCCGGAATAATTCTCGGTGACGAGAAAAAAAAGAGCACAATGCAGAGAACATTAAAAAAAGCGATACACGATTACCCAAAAGTATTTGGAGCCGTTAATCACCAATAAAAAACTGGAACGCTAAAAAACAAAAAACACAAACATAACTTTTTAAAAATGAAACACTTACAGATAAATCAGCCGTTCCAAATCGTTCCAAATAATGCGCACAGCATGTTTAAAGGCGGTTTTTTCGTTCCACTTTTTGGAACGATAGCGTTCCAAAAAGTGGAACGGTGTCCTTTCTGATTATCAACAAGTTACAGTACAACTGGAACGCTTTCGGAACGCGTTTTAACGTCTTAACAGATTGAAAAACAAGCAGTTGAATCGTAAAATATTAAAAAACACCGTTCCACAATATTTAACACCTATTAAATCAAACAATTAACATTTTAAATCAATCATTATGATCTCATTTTTTGAAGCTTCATTATCCAGTTTATCAGTCCACAGAGTAGGAAATAAATGCATGGATGAATTCTATTTTCTATCGGAAGCACCTATCCCGGTTACCCCGGAACAATCAGGGCACCTTATGAGTTACTTCCTTTCCCCATTCCAGAAAGTGAATGAGACATTCAATTTTTACCATCCAAGTGATTTATTGGAAATGAACGAGGTATATAATTATGCCAAAGACATTTTTAAGAGTATTGGCAATATGGGAGAGTTACATAGTATCAGCAAAAACTTAGCTGTTCTCCTTTATGAGATTTCCAGTCATCCAAAGATCAAATCTGGAGAACTATATATTGCTCAGTTTGAAAATGTACAGATGGAAGGGGAATTGTTTAGTGCTATCGGAATTTTTAAATCTGAGACTAAAGAAACCTATTTGACAGTAAATCCAAACCGAGAAGGTTTTGATCTTTCATTTGAGCCCAATGCAATTAACATGGATCGCCTGGACAAAGGCTGCCTAATTTTCAACTCTGATACCGAAAAAGGCTTCAAAGTAGTTTGCATTGATCAATCTTCAGCAAAAGATTCCCGCTTCTGGAAAGATGATTATTTACAATTGAAGGTTGTCAATAATAGGTATCATCAAACCGAATCTATTTTACAGATATGCAAAAACTTTGTAATAAATAAACTGGATGAGGATTTTGATATTTCAAAAGCTGACAAGATAGACCTGCTTAACCGGTCATTGAAGTACTTCAAAGAAAAAGAAAGCTTTGATCTGGAAGAATTTACCAACGAGGTGATTTGCAGTTCAGATGCAATTGAGTTGTTTAAATCATACAAAAAGACAACGGAGTCTGATTTTGACCTTTCAATCCCGGATACGTTCGAAATTTCTGATCAGGCGGTAAAGAAGCAAGCAAAGTCTTATAAAAGCACTATTAAGCTGGACAAAAACTTCCAGATAAATATCAGTGGAAATAAAGACCTAATTGAAAAAGGCTTTGATGATGATAAAGGTATGAACTTTTATAAAGTTTATTTCAGCGAAGAGGTTTAAAGACCAATCAAATACACGTGTATAACTAACAAAAAAATAAATATGAAACTAGAAGTTTATGTAAATGGCCAGCCAACAGAAATATTATTGACTGCCACTCAAGTTGACCAGGTTAAAAAGTTCAATATGCCAATTATGGATAGGATCCAGACTCTTCTGGATGCGTTGGATTACAATGGAGAAACCATGGAGCAGTTCAATTGGAGAACTGAACGGGACACTGATCAGCAGAAGGCAGATAAAGAATGGGAGGCAATTTGTTTGGCATTAAGGGAGGGAAAAGAACTTGAAATGGGAGCTAAATGGTACTATCCATATGCACTAAAGCCAGAGGCTGGTTCGGGTTCTGGGTTTTCGTACGGCGGCTACGGCTGCGCCTACGTCTGCTCGGGTGTCGGTGCCCGCCACTCACTTGACACATCTGAGAAAGCCATATATGCTGGCAAACAGTTCATTTCAATTCTAACAAGACGTTTTTCACCTAAAAATTAAACCATGAATATTGCATCATTCGAATCTGCCTGTAAATTACTTAAAAAAGCAACCGGGATAGATTACTCCCAACTTCCTATTGTTGAGAACATCCCTGAACACCTACGTACCCCAGTAGTATCTCAGTATAAATTATGGGTTATAGCTGAGGCATCCAGAGAAGGGAAAAAATTATCAAGAGGCTATTATCCTTGGTTCTGGCTAGATAGAGCTGGTTCGGGTTCTGGGTTTTCGTACGACGGCTGCTTCTACGGCCGCGTCAGCTCGGCTGTCGGTGCCCGCCTCGAATTTCCTGATTCAGATTCAGCAATCTATGCAGGTAAAAAACATCAAGACCTATATAAAGATGTAATGGTCATTAAAGAAACCGAATATTTAACCTCAAAAACCAAATAAAATGAATTTCATCGAAGAAGTAAAAAGTTACGAAGATATCTGTAAAATCCTCAACCTTGATCCAAACCTTGAACCAGACGTATCTGCATATGATGATGAGGATAAAGATGCTGCTGTTTCCATATTTAGACTATGGAAAGCAAATAAGGCCGCTTGGAATGGTGAAGTCATTGATTGGAACAATTTCAGCCAACGAAAATATGAGGTTTGGTGTGACTTAAGTGATGAAGCTGGTTCGGGTTCTGGGTTTTCGTCCTTCGACTACTTCTACGACCACGGCTGCTCGTTTGTCGGTGCCCGCCTCGTTTGGCCAAGCTATGAAATTGGTCGTCACCTTGTAAAAATAATGGAGCAGGATTTCATAAACATGATGAAAATACCTAAAAAATAATGGATAAGGTTGCATGCTGCTAGCTGGTTCAGGTTCTAGGTTTTCGTACAACGACTACAACTACGACAACGACAACTCGAATGTCAGTGCCCACATTGCTTCAAAAATATTGATCAGCACGAACCATGCCTCTTGGCAAAAAACAACAAATAACTTAAAGGGCGTTGGTAGCCATCAGGCGAACACGACCTACAAAGCAAAGGCTTAACATGAAAAGAAAAGGCAACCTATACGATCAAATGTGCAGCATAGACAACATATTGTTGGCTGATTCAATTGCTCGCAGGGGTAAATCAAGACAATCAGGAGTAATAAACTTCGATAAGAATTACGATCAGAATATTGCGGATCTGTACAGAGAACTTGTAACAAACACATATAAGACTTCCCCATACAGAACCAGGATCATAAATGAAGGTAAGGAACGTAAAATATCAATCCTTCCTTACCGAGATAGAGTTATACAGCATAATGCAATGATTGTCCTTGAACCAATATTCGTTTCCACATTCACTACTGATACCTATAGCTGTATAAAAGGCAAAGGTATTCATGATGCCAGCTGGTCACTGCAGAAAGCGTTGAAGGATGTTGAAGGCACAACATACTGCCTGAAGATGGACATCACTAAATTTTATCCTTCAGTGGATCACGACATTTTGAAGGTTCTTCTGAGAAAGAAGATCAAGGATAAAGAAATGCTGCACCTGTTGGACGGGATCATTGATAGTGCTCCTGGACTTCCGATCGGGAATTATTTGAGTCAATATTTTGCCAATTTTTACCTGACATACTTTGATCACTGGATTAAAGAGCAAAAAGCAGTAAAATATTACTTCCGGTATGCTGATGATATCGTAATACTACATTCTGATAAGGCTTATTTGCAAAGAGCTTTAGCTGGAATAACTAAATACCTGGATCAACGCCTAAAGCTGAAGGTAAAAGGTAATTGGCAAATCTTCCCTGTAAAGTCAAGAGGAATAGATTTCGTTGGGTACGTCCATTACCACACTCATTTGCTCATGAGAAAATCAATCAAAAAGAATTTTGCCAGGAAAGTGGCAAAAGGAATTAATAAATTATCGCTTGCATCCTATTTAGGCTGGGCCAAGCATTGTAATAGCCGTCACTTAATAAGAAAACTAGCGCCTCAATATGAAAAAATTCTCAAGCCTCGGGATAGAGCAGCCTGACAAATTTAAAGGAGATAAAATTGATATCTATGATGTCCTAAATAAGGAAATAGTGATCCAAGCATTTAAAATAGGTCCGTCAAAATTTACAGATAAAGGTAGTGGGATCAGATTAGATCTACAGATTACACTAGACAATATTGATCGAGTATTATGGACTGGATCAATAATCTTAATGGATCAGATTAAACAAGTAAATACTGAAGATTTCCCTTTCACAACAACAATCATTAAACTAAATCCCAAGGGATTCAAATTTACCTAATGAAAAAACCATGTTCAACCAAATAACAAGATCATGATCACAAAATCACTAATCCAAATAATGCTAAACGATGGCTATTATTCAACAATGAATATAGATCCAATGAAACACCATGGCTACAATGAAACAATAGAATTATTGACCGAAGTTTTAGAAGAAATTGAGGTAGAGTGTCTTTTAAGACCGCAGGACATAGATAAACTTTTGGATCATCGTAACAGTATAAGCAAACGATTGTACACACTTGAAGCCGATAAAAGAAATTCTATGCCATCTGTTCATTAGTTACAAATTAATTCAATAAAGCCTTTCAGAAATGAAGGGTTTTATTGTTAATAATAAAAAATACAAACACTTAAATTACAATTAATCTATAATATAGTGTATTATTTTGCTATTTTTACAACAGCCCAAAGACCTTCTTGAAATAAACTGCGCAACTAACTAAATTAATGTGCGCTGCATGAATATTGAGATAAAAATCGCTGTAAAACCAATCGTAAAAAAATACCTATCCGCAAAAGTCAAGACGGATCCAATGATTCTCTCCAAAACCAATACATACGGAATTTTTCTATACAATTGCCTTGTTCGAATCAGCGGCAAGGTCAGGGCGTGTCTTGTAGGAGTCGATACCGAAAAATATCCAGAAATCCTGAAAGTGGTTATCTCCGAAGATATGTGGCAGAGACGTGGTTGGTATCTACATCCTCAAAAACAAACCGATTTTAATAATCTCATCACCAAAATGCTGGATAATGAATTTCATTACTACATGGATATCCAAACTCAGGAGTTAAATCAGAAAATTTACCCCTCCTTTTTAAGGTTCCGAGAAAAATTTGACTTCACTGAAGACGATTTGCCTATCAAAACCATGGAAAAAAACTACCAACGCTACAGAACATCACTAAGCGCCTGATAATCAGCTAAAAAAAATCGTTGGATTATTTGTCTGATTTTATTCTCAGTGCTCAAAGCACTGATTGTCGTTTATTTTTTGACCGAATTCCCATTCTTTTGGACCATGATCAATCACTTTCCAAAAAACCCTAAGATGAACGTAGGTGGAAATTCCTCCTTTACCTTCATTCCTGTTTACCTGGTAGTTTCTTTACCACCAATTCAGGGTAAGCTTATCACCAGTCCAGTAGTATTGTCCCCTGGACAGAATATGCTCAACGGGTACTCTACCCTGGAAGAGCTTGATTTCAAAGAAACTCAGAAGGACGAAGACGATGGTCCATTTTATCAAATTGATATTTCTGGATTTATGCCTGGTGACAGCCCTGATCTAATAGATCTCATGGAAAATATGGAGATGGTTAGACATCTTGTAATTGTCAAGGATAATTTGAACCAGAAACGCTTGGTTGGATATAATGCACCACTCTCTTTTAGGGCAACTTTTCAATCAGGAAGCAAACCCGGAGAAGCCCGAGGGTATAAATATTCCTTCTCCGGGCTAAGTGCTAAACGATCTCCAGTTTATAGGTTGGGATAAGTGTCGTTTTTTAGGCACCTGGGCTAATGCATCTTCGTGCTTATGATTAATCAAGCACTGATATCAGAGATATTTAACCAGCCATGGAGCATCGAGAAGCAATATGCACAAGGACTCGCTATGTCTGCAATGGGCGTTTACCGTTCCGGGATAAGACCAGCTGCTGCTGCAAAAATGGAAACTGCGTATGCATTAACTCAATCTGACAGGTCTAGATCAGAAAAGGAAATACAACCAGGATCTATCGGTGTCGTTACTATTGACGGGCCCATCGTAAAGAATTCAGATTACTGGTATGGAATAAAAGGAACTGAAGATGCTGCAGCTGAGTTGCTGGAAATGGATAATAATCCAAATACCATAGGAAATATCCTTGTTCTGAATAGTGGTGGTGGCGCTGTATATGCCATTAAACCAATCACTGATATTATTGAGAATTTAAGTAAGCCATTACTCATTTATTCAAAGGAATACTTGTGTAGTGCTGCTTTCCGTATTGCTGCCCATGGGGCATACATCATGGTTTACCACCCTCAGGCCATTATCGGAAGCATTGGAACGATGTCAACATTCTCCAATATGCAACCAATGCTGGAGAAATGGGGAATGGAGTTTCATGAAATCTATGCCACTTTATCTACGCTCAAAAACAAAACCTTCAATGATGCCTTGGAAGGCAATTACGAACGTATGCGTGAACGTATGCTAGATCCAATGAACTTGGACTTTGTTTCCGATATCAAGGAACTACGCGGAGGCAAAATTTCTACTAAAGAAGCTGGCATCTATGCCGGTGAAACATTCATGGCAACTGAAGCACTGCATCTTGGACTTATTGATGAGATAGGATCCTTTGATGCTGCAATCCAAAAAGTAATTGAGTTAGCGCAAAACACCTCACAAAATAAAAATACCACGAATATGAAGTTTGAAAAAATCACGGCTTTGGCCGGAAAAACTGAGCCAACTCAAGAAGAGCTGGACCAGGCTAATGCTGAATTGACCCAGGCCGGAGTAACCGGTGTTACGCTAGTTGCTGAAACATTGATCACTGAGGCAGCCAATGTCACTAAAGAACGTGATACCCTAGCCGCTGAAAAAATCACTTTAACAAGTGATCTGGCTACGGTGAATACTTCACTTACTTCAGCTCAGGCGGAGAATACAACACTTAAAGCAAAGCTTGCCCAGGGACCTGCATCAGTAGCACCGGTAATTGAATCAAAGGATCCTGTAACGGAAAAGACTGCTGATCAAATTACTGCAGAAGAGATCGCATCTCTACCTCACAACCAAGCGATCGCCAATAACCCAATTTTTAACTAAATAACCTCTATAGAATGATTATAGCAGATATCATTGCCGAATTTGGAGCCTATTACATCAAGAACGATAGTAATATGGCTCGCCTGGTTAAGCAATTAAACAGGCAAAGTAAAACGGATACTGTTTTAACGCCATTTTTCACTGACGACACAATTTACCGTGCCTCTGAAGGACGAATGGGACGTGTATTGCAGCCATTCCAAAAAGCATGGACTCCTATTGGAACAATCAAATTTGTACCAGTAGCGATCGAGATGTTCAAAATGAAGGTGGATACTCAGGAGTACCCGGATGATCTTGAAGGAACCTGGTTAGGGTTTTTAGCTGGTGATCAGATTAACCGTGCTGAATGGCCATTTGTTAGGTGGTTTATCGAAGTGTATCTATTGCCTCAGGCATTAGAGGATTACGAAATGAACGAGATTTACAAAGGTGTATTTGCTGCTCCAACACCTGGTACAGCAGGAGCTGCTGGTACTTCAATGAACGGAATCAGAAAAGCGATTAATGATCAGGTAACCGCTGGCCGTATCTCTCCAATTGTCATGGGAGCAATGCCAAGTACACAGGATGATGCTCTTGTAGATTACATCGAAAAATTCGTGGATAGTATTGATAAACGTTATTGGAACATTCCAATGCAGCTGGCTGTACAGGAGGCTGGAGAAAGAGCGTTCAGAAGAGCATTAAGAGCTAAGTATGGTCAGAATACTGATTTTGCCGGCACTTCTACACTTGTTCCTGAAACGAATATCACAATCGTTGGCCTTCCGTCAATGAATGGATCTGGGAAGATCTGGTGTACTCCTCAATCGAATGCACTTCACCTTAAAAAGAAAACTCAAAACCAGAAGAACGTTCAGATTGAAAATGTAGATCGTCTGGTTAAGATGTAC
The DNA here is from genome assembly GCF_014172405.1 of Pedobacter gandavensis. Lineage (GTDB taxonomy): Bacteria > Bacteroidota > Bacteroidia > Sphingobacteriales > Sphingobacteriaceae > Pedobacter > Pedobacter gandavensis. The sequence continues at coordinate 392,899 of NZ_WNXC01000002.1, forward strand.
ACAGATTGGCATAGCGGGGTTGGTTTTGTAATTCCAGAACTAGTTTGGACCAATGACCAGGACCTGGTTTAATTAACTCATTTTTTATTGTCCCGGCTTTGTCCGGGACTTTTAATACACAACACAATGGCTAAGGAAGAAACTTTAGAAGAAAAAATAACCCGCCTGGAGGCAGAGAAACAAACTGCGATTTTGGGAAAAACTACTGCTGAAAGTGCACTTAAAACAACGGAAGAAACTCATCAAATCCTTGTTTCTGGACTGGAGGCTGAAAAACAAACCGCTATTGAAGGAAAAGCTGCTGCAGAGAATTCTCTTGAATTATTGCAGGAAAAACACAGTGGTCTTCTTTTAGATTCAAGCAATGAAATTGCACGATTGAGTAAAGAACTTGATTCTGCAAAATCAGATGCTGCAGAGTCAAAATTGACCACAACAGTGGATGGACAGAAATATCAGGTCGTTGGTAAATCTTTCAATGTTCCTGGTAAGGGCGTGATGACTGTGTTTGAGATTTTAAAGGACAAGGCTCTATTAAAGGACCTGGTTAACAAGGGTGTTGGATTCATTATTCCGACATCGTAACAAGAGGTTTAACATTTATAATAAAAAATAACATGGCACTAAACGCGAAAAATATTTTATACCCTCAGGGACGCTTAAACCCAGGAGGTATTGGTGGCTTTATCTATTATGCTTTTGAAGAAGATATTGCCAGCTATCCTGCGGCTCTTACTGCTGATACCGAAACAGCTATAACATTTGATGCTTTGGGTTCAGTTCCAATTGCTGATCCTTTCGTAATGCAAACCGGAAAATTCTTCCATAAGATTTACTGTACCCTTGAAATGGGTGAAGTTAAGTTCAGTATGGTTGGGGTTCGTGATTCGAAAAGCTTTGAAAATACTGTTGAAATTTCATTCCCAGGTAATGAGGCTGAAATGATTGGGTTCATTGCAGCAGCAGCGAATAGAAGGATGGCTATTATTGTTCCTGAACAGAATGGAAAACTAAGAGTAGTTGGACATCCTAACTTTCCTGCTCAAATAGATACCTCTGAAGGTACATCAGGTAAAGCTGTTGCTGATGGAAGAGCAACAGTGATCACGATTAAGGCAGCAGCCGGAACCCCTGCTCCTATTTATCTGGCACCTGTTCCATTAGAAGCGGTTGCTCCTTAAAGAAATGGGCATTAAATCTTTGACATTAATAAAGGAGGTTGCAGATAAGTATAGCTTAAAAGGCATTAAAGCTGGCACTTATCACTTCCCTTCGTATGGAGAGATCAGCCTTCATTCAATGTCTTTGGAGAAAGCAGATCGACTATTTGCCAGTGGGTTCCCTTACCTGGTAGAGAAGAAGAAAAGATCTGATGATACGCAATTATAAGGTTTCATAGTTTGGTTTAATTGAAAGCCATCTGCCTATTGGTGGGTGGCTTTTTAAATATTTAGAATGGATATAACCCTCACATCAGAACAAATTAAGCTGGTAAACATCTTGAATCACTTTTTCGTAACTCCACAGGATTACGCTGCTGGTAAATTATTCTATACGACCATGGAAGTATTTGCAAAGCTGCAGAGTATTTATCCTTCAGACTCCTACTCCCCAGAACAGGTGACTGAAGTATTGCTCTATTTGAAAATTGAAACAATTAATGGAGCTGCAGATAAAATATTCTGGTACTTGCAGGAACGTTAGATGTCGTTTTTTGTGCAATTGCAATACCTCATTTTCGTTTTATGGCAATTGCAAAAATATCAATATGGCTGAATGATGTACGAAGAGATTACCAATATGGGGTCTTACTGTATAATCAATTTGGTAAAAGCGAACTACTAAAAGTATTGTTCAATAATGGAGATTCTAGTTATCACCAGGATCGGTTGCATGCTGCATTGGAGGAGTTAAATCCAATGCTGGAAGAATTAACAAATCAATCCTCTTTTAAAATTCCTACACTCCATCAGATGCCTTCCCCATCAAAAAGCTATGGGGTCCCTCAGCAGGCCTGGGATAAATTCCCTGAGCCTATAAAGGATTTATATGGACAGAGCTCTAAGCTTCACAGACATTCACAATTGCTATTTGATCAGGCTAGGATCGCTAAATCGGATGAGGAAAGATTATCCTATGCACTCCCGATGTTACTCGAGCGAAAGGATCTTAATGGAAACTGGAAGGCTATAAAAGACTTTCATGAAAAGGGTAAAATTCAGGAAAAGATCATCGAACAGGAAAAAGCTTCCGTACAGGATCTGAGTATCGCTGAACTGACCAGGCAAATGAAGAATATCCCTTCATACCTGAGTAAGGACAAAAAGAGGGTAATCGATATGCCGGCTGGTCCTAAAAAAAACAAGGTAATGCTCAGGATACAAGAACATGAAGTAAAGCTTGATCTGATTAAAAAACGTTTGGAGGGGATGATATGAGTAAGCTTCTTCAAAAAGACAATAATCAGGAGGCCATCATTACCTATCTCCGGGATCCTGATGCTGATATAGAACTACTTTCCTACAAGCAAAAGCAGCTCTTAGACTATTATACTGATGCTTATACGGTGATGAGGAACTATAACTCTGTTCCTGATGCAATCAATATCCTAATCAAGCTATCTGAAAAGCGCGGGGAAAGAATCAGCAGATCTACCGCCCGTAGGTATGTATATGATGCCATGGATGTATTTGGCTATTCCTCTAAAATCAAACGGGAAGGAATTCTTCATTATGCGACTGAAGTGATGCGCGATGCAATAGCGATGGCAAAAGAACAGCATGATCCTAAAACCATGATCATGGGTGCTAAAGAAGTGGCAGCACTCAATGGAGCAGATGAAATAGATGGACCAAACTTCGATTTGCTGGAACCTCACGTCATTGAGATACTTCTGGATCCAGAAGCCATGAAACTAATAAAAGCCCTGGCTGGAAAAGGATCACTCGATCTGGATACGCTGATGGGAAATGCAATGAACTCTTTAGCTGAAGATGCTGTATATGTTGATCCCAAAGATTGAAAGACCCACAAGGCAGATCTCACGGAACCTGATGCAAATCATGGTACGAGTTGCCCCCCAAAAAATTAAAGTAATTGAAGCTGGCCGTGGTGCAGGAAAAACTACTGTTATGGCAGATGAGGTTTCTGATGTGGTTCATGATATGCCCAGGTCAACTAATTTCATGCAGGGAGTTACCTTTCAGCAAATGTTAACCTTAACGCTTGGATCCTTTGTGGATTCTATGGCCACTTTGGGCTATATACTAGGTCTTCATTATTTTATTGGCAGAAGGCCTCCGGCCAAATGGAAGTGGGCAGAAGCCTATCAGCCACCTCTTAATTATGATAAAGCCATTTACTTTTACAATGGCACCGTGTATCTGCTATTTAGCCAGGATGTTGCCAGTCGTGGTCCAAATACAGCTTCAGGTGTTGCTGATGAGTTTGCGCTCCTGGATCCGACTAAGTTCCAGAGTGAAGCGGTAGCAACCTTACGTTTAAAGCCTAGCGTATTCGGCAAGTGTCGACGGTACCTTAGCCAGACTTACTGCACTTCTATTCCAAGGACTCAGAAAGGTAAGTTCATTTATACCTATGAAGAAGATTCCAGGAAGAACCCGGAGAAAGTTCTGTTCTTAAGGGCCAGCTCACATATCAACAAAGCAAACCTTCCTGATCAATGGTTCGAGAATCAGAAGCGGATACTAAGTAAGTATGACTATAACATCGAGATTGAGAATATCAGACCTCGTGCGCTTAAAGGTGGCTTCTATCCACTGTACTCTGAAGGCAAGCATACCTACACCGCATACAACAATGATTACCTATCAGGGCTTTTAGATAATGGAGATGGTTATGATAAGGATAAGTTCAGTAACATGGACTGCAGACAGGATGCTGACTGGTATCCGGATGCACCGCTTGATATTTCTCTTGATTATGGTAAGTTCAATTGTGTGGTGACAGGACAGGAAACAATGAACATGTGTCGCTTCCTATCAGCCATGAGTGTAGAATCACCAAAGCTTACCAAGGATCTGGTTGAAGAATGGTGCACCTACTACCGGTTCCATACAGAGAAGGTCGTGTACTACTGGTATGATCAGACTGCCCAAGGTAAAGATGGCCGGTCACCTAAATGTTATTCAGAGATTGTTACTGATACCCTGATTGCAAATGGGTGGGAGGTTGTGCCCAGGTATTATGGTAAAGCCCCTGATCATGTAGACAAGTACAACTTCTGGGCAATAGCCATGCGTAATGATCATCCTATACTTCCTCACTTCTCCTGGAACAAACACAACTGCAAGTACCTATTGGAATCAATCAGCAATGCCGGAGCTAAGGAAGGCACCAACGGTATCGAAAAGATTAAGACTGATGAACGTAATGATAAGCTCGATCAACGCTTCACTACTCACTTCTCTGATGCATGTGATATGCTTGCTTACTTTAAGTATGCTCACCTACTCAAAGAGACAGGCATCTGGATGCCAACCATGATGATCTAAACATCATTCAAGAATTTCTCCAAAGTTTCACTCAACAAAAAAAAGTGTACTATTTCTAGTACACTTTCATATTTCGGTTTTTTTGAGATGGCAATTGCCATTTTCCGACAGGGCACGGCTGGCTGTCGAAACACGTTTTGAAACTTTTTTCAAAACAAAAATCAGCTAAAAGACTAATAAACAACTGATTGAATCAATATTTTTGTTTTTTTTTGACACTTATGAGTTAACTGTCTCATTTGCAGATGAAGTCATGTAATTTTCAACGAATGTAGCTTCAACGCATCTTCTAAGTAGAAGCTGTAAATCCATTAGCCAGGCTAAAAACCCCAAATGATAATCCAGTATTAATATCACATATACTAAACTCCCCTTCCCCGCCTGAGTTGCCTGTCTCAGCATTCCAATAAAGAGCAACTGCTTTCAGCCAATTATTTTTAAAAGTCGAATCTCTGTTTTCAAAAAGGACAGGTTGGATGGAAAACTTTCGGGTTGAAAGATCTACTGATAAAAGCTTCATGTCTATTAACTTTTTGATATTAGAAATCACTTCCGCCATCTTCTTTAAATCCATCTGTGGCTTCTTTTTGGCCATTTTTTTTAATATGCTCATAATGTTTTTTTATAGCTTAAAGATACCTAAAAGCGAACATTTTGGCAGCATTGATTGTCGTTTTTTACCTACCTATTCCATCGCATCTTCGTATCAACGATGGGCACAATTCACTTCTCCGAAATGATTAAAGAGCTTGATTCCTGCAAATACCTGGAATCAAAGAACACCTTCAGTATGGTGTACATGAAGTGTGATATCACAAGGGGTACCGGTGGACAGTTGGTCACAGTTGAAAGAGCTCAAAAGTGTGGCCTTCCTTATCACTGCGCAGATAATGAAATGAGAGGTGTAGTTAACCTGGAATCAGGAAGGAAAACCGGCTTTCATTTGCGCCTGGTATTTGAATTTAATGGATTGATAGTTTATTGGTAAAACAGATATGAGTTTAAAAGTACAATTTGATTCAAATGGATTTCCTGCACTTGGTTACATCGAAGGAGGTGCCACAGTTTTTTCTGCAGCTGCTATAGAAAATAAAGGAAATGTAGTTAAAGCAGATTCTGTTAGTCCTAATAAGGAGGAAGAGCAGGGAGCATCCAGGTGGGTGAACTGGGGAACTGGAAATGATTTCCCGATTCAAGTATACAAGGACATTAAGCAAAATGGAATCGCTTCAAGAGCACTGAAACTTAAGGTTGATATGCTTTATGGAAAACGCCTCATCCCGTGTCGGGTGAAAGGGTTTGATCCTAATGGAGGCAAAGAAATTGTTGAATTTGTAGATGATCCTAATATAAACGAATTCTTAAAAAGAAGTAATGTTGACCAGTTGCGGAATAGACTAATTCACGATTTCGTTTTTTTAGGGCAGTGTTTTCCTATCCTGCACCTGAATGCAGACCGTAGCAAAATTGCAATGGTTGATCATGATAAGGGTGGTAAATTCAGATACGCGCCTTTTGATAAATCTAAAAGACGTATTGATGAAGTTTTTAGATCAGCGAATTGGCCAACTCCATCAGAGGATCAGCTGGATGTTTTTAAGTGCCTGGACAGCTTTCATTATTACCTTGAGATTGATCGTGTCCGTTATGAGGATGAGATGCGGTACGTATTTCCAGTAAGAACTTATGATATCGTAAACGATTACTATTCTATTGCCATCTGGAATACGGTCAGAGAGAATGGCTGGCTGGCAAACTCAAATAGCATCCCTAAGATCATCCAATCAATCATCAAAAATTCGATGACTATTAAGTATCACATCAGAATCCCTCTTTCTTATTGGAAAGGGCAATTTGATAATTGGGAAAGAATGAAACCCGAGGACCGGACTCAGGTTATAAATGCTAAACTTCAGGAGATCAATGATTTCTTGACTGGGGTTGATAATCCAATGAAAAGCTTTATATCTCATTATGCTACTGATCCGCAAACTGGAAAAGAAGTAGCTGGTTGGCAAATTGATGCACTAGAAGACAAAATGAAATATGATGCATGGAACTCAGTTTCAACTGCTGCCAGTGCGGAAATTATGTTTGCCATCGGGATTAATCCCGCAATCTTTGGGCTTGGAAATCCAGGAGGAGAATTGAAAAGTGGTGGGTCTGACATTAGAGAATCATGGCTGACCATGATTGCAAGCGCCCAGGGAGAAAGAGATACCATCTATTCCTGGTGGCCATTTGTCAGAGAATATAACGGATATCCCTCCGATGTAGAATTACGTACTGTTGACCAGGTATTGACGACTCTTGATCAGGGTAAAGGCACCGCAAAAACATTAAGCTAATGACAATTATCACCACCATTGACGAGCTAAAAAAGTATGTGGAGGTCTCTAAAAGCCTCAAAATTGAGACTGTTGGACCTTCTTTAAAATCAGCTGGCCGCCGGCATTTAAAAGATTGCTTAGGTCCGGAACTATTTCTCAGGTTAATTAAAGCTTACCAGGATGCTGGACTGAAAGTGTCTGATATGTCGGATGAACTGAAGGAATTAGCAGAGCTATGCCAAGCTGCAGCTGCCAATATCGGAATGAGCCTACTAATCCCCAGGGTAAGCATCTCTATTTCTGAATCCGGTATCAGCAGATTAGAAAATGACAATCAAAAAACAGCATACCAATATCAGGAGGTAAATGCTAAAGAATCTTATTTAAGATCTGGTTATGATGCCTTAGAAGATATTTTTATTTACCTGGAGGAGCATAAAGAGTTGTATCCGGACTGGGTTGCCAGTAGCGCTTACTTGGATTTCAAAAAATACTTTATCCAGTCTGCTGCAGAGTTCTCAAGTCTCTATAACATTCAGCAATCCCGCTTATCATTTCTGGCAGTTAGGTACATCATGAAGAGGATTGAGGATTTCCAGGTTAAAGATATAATTAGTAAGAAGCTTTTCGACACAATCAAGTCCCAAGTAAAATCTGGAACCATTACTCCTCAGAATAGGATTCTTCTGGATGATTTCATTTGTCCTGGTGTCGCACTGATCACCATTGCAAAAGGGGTATGGGAAAGAGCATTGGATATTTCTGAATATGGGGTGACGATCTCTATGCGAGGAAGTTCTGGAAATAATGAGCTACGACAAGCAGCGGAATTAAAGAATCAACAAAAAATGGCTGATCAGCTGCTGGCTGATGGGAACCTCTACTTGAGTCAACTTGGAGTTTTCCTAGAGGAAAATAAATCCGACTATCCTGATTATGAACCTCCGAAAGTTGAAAGCTTACTTTTTACCATTAAAAACAAAAAGGATAACGGAATCTACAGCGTATAAAACCTATGACTACAATCGAACTTGTAATAGCATTATTAAGTACCGCGGGAGGAACTGCATGGCTAACGGCATTCCTTAACCGTAAAAAATCAGAAGCAGAGACTGGAAAAATTATTTCAGAAACATATCAAGATGTAATTGATAGTCTAAGAAAAGAAATATCACGCCTGGAGGAAAGGTTAACACTACAGGAGCAGCAGGGCCTTAAATACCTCGACATTATTGCAGAGCAAAGAAAAACAGAAAATGAGCTTAGGGAAAAACTGAAAAGTTTTGAAAAAATGGAAACAAAGTCCCAAAAGCGAATAGCCGAATTAGAATCAGAAGTTTCACAATTAAAAATCAGACAAGATCATGAACAAAGCATTTAAAAGAATCAACATCTACAATATCATAATTACCTGCCTAATTGTTGTTTTTTTATACCTGTCGTACTCTTTATACTTTGCTTCAGGTGACTCTATTTATTTCTTCAGTTGGATGTCTACACAGATAATGACTGCTTTAATCTATTCTATAAGTTTAAAGACATGGGACATAAAATACAGGACCCAAATATCAGAATTGGAATTACAAATTTTAAAATCATGAATAAAACCAAAAAAATCTTAAGAGATCATATGAGTGTTATGCTCATTACCATGGCTTTCATTTTTATCATGTACATAATGTACGCTGTGATGCAAGCACCAGCTTTCTATTTATTCCTCGTAATGAGTGCTTATGGATACGTAATAGACGCTCTAATCTATTTTAAATGCTTAAAAGAGCAGGACATAAAATACAGGAAACAAATTGCAGAATTAGAATCACAAATTTCAAAATTAAGAACCCTTTAAAATCATGAATAAAGCCTTTAAAACACTTAAAGAGTACACTGCTCTGATCGTAGCAGTCCTCCTTTTTTTTGTATCACCATTTATCCTTCACTACCTGGATCCGGTAGCAGCCACTTATGATGCTGGAGTTTTCCAGGTCATTAACCTTGCCGTCATTCAATTCTGTGTGTATATGGCCATCACCTGGACAGTAGTAAAAAACATTTGGCCAGCAATAGGTCAATACTTCAAAACATCATTCAATCACGATTTTAAAGATTTATCAAAATGGCAAAAAGTTTCTATCTCCTTATCGGTTTACTTTTTAGTTTTTCTGTTCCTTGTATTGCTCAGCAGAGTATTCATGACAGCAGGTTAAAGGTTACTGAAATTTATGAATCACAAATTGGTGTCCGAGAACTGACAGGAAAAAATGACGGAAAAAGTGTTGAAGCCTATTTGAAGTATGTTGGTTTAGGTAAGGGTTATGCCTGGTGTGCTGCCTTTACCTGCTGGACTTTAAATCAGGCTTCTATTAAAAATCCAAAATCAGCCTGGTCACCAGATATGTTTCCTTCAGCTAATGTGATTTATAGCAAAACCGACAAAGAAAATATTACTCCAGAGCAGGGAGATGTTTTCGGTATCTATTTCCCTGACAAAAAAAGAATTGCCCACGTTGGGTTTATACATAAATGGGGAAAATCAGAAGTGATCACTGTAGAAGGAAACACCAACCAGGCTGGAAGCCGGGAAGGTGATGGAGTATACAGAAAAAGACGTATTACCGGTCAGATTTATAAAGTTTCAAGATTCATACGATGAAAAAAAGCATCTATACTTTAGCATTTCTAATAGTCGCTTTATCTGCATGTAAGACTAGAAATGTCAACAAAACAAGTGATTTGACTCATGTAAATGCACAGTTCAGTACTGCTGCTACCAGTCAATCCAAAATGCAAGAGAAATTGACAATAAAGTCATTAACTGAAGAGAAATCAGGTATTTGGATATGGGATGAATGGTATTCTGAAGATAGTAATGATACGTCTACTGATACTGGAGAAGCAAAAGTTAATAAACCAATTCACCGTCGTACAACTTTTACGGCCAACAATAAAAAAAGCTCTAAACAGAGTGATGAGCAGACAGATTTGGAAAATCAATCAAAACAAAGTGTTTATCTTGAGACTGATAGTTTAAATAAATCTGATCATAAGGATACTGAGTCAAAAAGTAGTTTTTCATGGGTAACTTGGCTATTGGTTACTATATGTGTGATTATTGCCATACGTTTTATTATTAAAGAATTCAATACTAAACCATGAAGAATATCCGGATTGAAATAGAGATAAATAAAAAATTAAATGTTACTGAACTGCAGTTGCCTGAATGTTGGGATGAAGTGCCTTCTGAAGTCTACCCACAGTTATGCAGTCTTTATTTAAAGACTGCAGAGCAAATGAGTATTTTTGATAAAACGGTGAGGGCTTTTATTTTACTAACGCTTCCTCATTATGAAACCATTAAATCTTTAACTGGAGAAGAGCTTTACGATCTATTACCTCTTGTTGATTGGGTGTTTAATAAATTGGATCTCAGTAAAAACCCGTTGGGTATAATTAGGGTTGCAGGTTTAGAATTTCATGGTCCGGAGGCCGAAATGGAAAACCTAAGATTTGCAGAATGGTGTGTGGCAGATACACATTTTATTAATTACTCCAGATCCGCTAACATAAATGATCTCGAAATGTTAGCCGCTTGTATTTACCGGCCAGTAGGTGTTGGGTCAGATTACCTAATAACCTCTCCAACCTACAGGGGTGATATCAGGGAAAAATTTAATGATCAGTTGCTGCCTATTCGAAAGAAGCTTATGTCAACACTTGATCCAGCTTTGCTTCATGGTATATATTTGTTTTTTGCCAGTTCAAAGCACAAAATAATCGGATTATATCAGGAGTTCTTTCCGCCACCAAAACAAACCTCTCAAAGCACTCCAGTGGATGATCATTCCTTCTCCTGGTTTGACATCTATGATGATCTGCGAGGTGATCCGAAGTTTGGGGGCCCTGATAAACTGGAAGATGAATTCCTTCATACCGTTCTGGCCAGTATAGAAAGAAGTAAAAAGACCATGAAGGATTTAAAGTCTAAATACAAAATTTAAGCTATGACACTACTGCAGCTAAAAGACTATTTTGAGGATTATGCAAAAAAACACGTCGAACTTAGGCATGATCCTACTGATGATCAGAAAATAACATTTTATTGCTTGAATACTGAGGATAAGGCTAATGATTATATCCGAAGTGCTCCGATGGATCTGGTAATGCTTTTAATGCCATACGATAAAGCGCAAACACCACCTTCAGGAGAAAACTACAACTGGGATAAAAGCATGTGCTTTTTTATTTTGAAGCGTTGTGACATTAATGATAATGATTCAATAATTGAGGCTCAAAGTCAGTGTGAGGTTATTGCTGATGATTTTTGCACCGTAATGATTGCCGATCGAACTACAAAATTAACAAGCCTTGTTTCAGGATCAATAACGATGAGCCCAATTGGACCAGTTGTAAACGAACATTATGGTTATATATGTATGTTTAATGTAGTAGATTCCTTTAATCATTATGTGGATCCAAACCGCTGGCAACTCTAGCATCGGATGTCGTTTTTATGATTAGAATTCTTACGGATATTGGTTGCATAGGAAATTATAACTTATGTCTGTATCCCTTACTACATCTCCAGCTGCAATAGCATTCAGTGCTGATCAAATCTTTGCAAAATTCACTTGCACAAATTACATTCAGCAGTTGGGTGATTTTTCAGTAAATGAACTGGATGTTTTACAACCAATGATTCCTGGAACTTCGTTGAGAATAAGATACTCTGGTGTTGATATCAGCATGATGGCAAGTCCTAATCCTGATGATACCGGCAAAGAGTTCTTGTCGGGTACAAGTTCTTCCCAGGCCTTGTTACCTTATTTTAAATCTAATTATTCTTTAAGTAGAGATTTTGAAATTACTGCTCCAGCTTCAAACAAGATTCGTTTTACAGCTCGAACTAAAAAACTTGGATATAATTTTACTGGCAATACTTCTGCATACTTCTCATTAATTAATCGGACACCAGGCACAGTACAGATTTTAAGACCGAAGTATGCAGTCTTTTTCAGGCTTTATATAGAAAATAAGGATAACACCGGTTTTAACCTATTCTATACAACAAAGCTTCCTATTCTCGGTGGAAATGGGCAAACTGAGATCAGCATAGGTGATAAATTACATAATGAGATCATGATGGATCTTAGATCTGATTTTTCAGATATCCCACAGGATCACCCATTGTTGTGTAAAGCGTCATGCCGAAAGTATTATTTTGAATTTGCTGAGAGTTTTGGTGATGTAGAAGAAGTCAAGAAAATTCAAAAATCACCAGAGTTTACCGTGTTGCATGGGGGCTTATCTTATGTAGCGCAATTCAATAGCACTATGTTAAGCTTAATTGCGCCTGGTGCCGCTGATACCGATCGCTTTTTAAAACAGGGAAATGTAACGGTATACACCAGGACGAATCAACCACAGTACCTTTATTTTTTTAACACTAGAGCATCAGCTCCCGGTGCAGTTATCAGGGCCAAATTTCATTTAAAAGATGGCACAGAAGTATTAAAGTCATTGGGAACTTTTGATTTGGAAACATTGAGAAAATATGCTTTCAATCTACGTTTCGATGACATCACTACTCCTAACGAATTTGCAGGTCAAAGAGTCATAAAATATGAGGTTTGGCTGGAGACTGCTGCTGGAGAAAAAAGATCTGAAATCAGGACCTATTTCATGAACTTTGAATATCGGGAATTTGCCAGGTACTTTCTATCCTGGTCAAGCTTTGGTTCATTAGATTCTCATCTATGCTACGGAAAAGGGAATAGTGAATTTGAGCTATTTCAAAAGGATGCTACAAAAACACTGCCTTTTGGGTATGATATTAAGCACGGAAATTCTATCTCATTTGATCTAAAGCTGAAAAGCTCCTTTAAGGTGGCGACCGGGTGGATGTCAAAAAGGGAAATGCTATTAAATAGAGATTTCTTCCTCTCCCCTTTTAAGTATCGCTACACTGGTGGGCTTATGCTGCCCATAAAAATAGAGAGTAAAACTATTTCGGAAAATAAAGATGGTGAGAATCTATATAGCCAACTCTTTGATTACTCCTACCAGTTCGAAGATCATAACTTCACAGAAGGTGACAATGAAGATTCCGGAGTAAGTGCCGGGGATTTTTTTTTTAACTCAGATCCAGTAATTGGAAACCCAGCCGATGGACTAACAGAAAAAGACCCTACTGTACCTCGTTGGGTGAAATCGATTACCCAATCAGATATTGATAGGTGGAATGCAGGCGGCTCTGGTGGCGGAGGTGGTGATTTCTCAAATTATTATACAAAGTTGGAGATTAAGAATCTATATGCAGGATTCCCAGCAATTGAGGGATACAACAAATCAAATTGGGATAATTCATTTAGTTGGGGTAATCATGCCGGTTTATACCAGCCTTTGGAAAATCAGCGATTGAGCACGCAAAACTTAGTAGATTTTAACGAAATAACGGCTACAAATAAGCTTTTCATTCCAGCTACCGGAACTCGCAAATGGAAAATTTATGTTGATGAGCAGGGAAGTGGTGGTGGCGCTATTGCTCCTCCTGTAGTTTCCTCACTATGGGATTTAACCAATACCTTAAGATCTGGATCTGAGCAAAACAACCAGGTACTTTCTTATGATGCATTAACCGGAAGGTGGACGAATAAGACGATCAACGTAGATGTGGATTTAAGTTCCTATGCTAAACGCGACGGAAGCAATGTAAATGGCAACTGGAACATTAATATTTTAGGAAATGCCTATTCAGCGACTATGTGGGGAGGTCAAGAGTTTAGCGGAGGAAGCACGAATCTCACTCCTAATTATTTATTGGGAGCATACCCGGGGGGAAAGTCATGGTATGTTGATGCTTTTGCATTAAGAAGCTTTATCGGATCACCACCAGGTGGTGAAACTTGGCAGAGTGTGATGAATAGAGGTTCCGGGATTTCAAATACAGCCTTTTTTGGTGGTAATTCAAGGCCTACTGGTAATATTTCAGGAAAAGCGGTATATATAGAACAGAGTGGAGGATATGGGACAGTAGGTTCTTACGATTTTGATTGGAGCGTTGGCGTTCCGTTGTTAATACAGCCAGCAGGCGGAACTGTAAGTATAGGATACACAACAGATAAAGGATATACCTTGGCTGTTAATGGTAGAGGTATATTTAACGGCGGTGTATTTAATGAAGGAAATGAGAGCACCTACGGCTTAAGAGTGTCCGATTCAAGAGCTTTAGATAAAGGCATTCTATTAGGTCACAATCCATTATCCAATATTGGATTTATCTCATCGATTCATGATGGGGTGGCATGGCAATCTATATCAATAAATCCTAATGGAGGTAATTTGATGGTCGGATTTTCAACAGATCAGGGCTACAATATTGCGGTGAATGGAAGTGGCCTTTTTACTAGAAATATATTGATTTCTGGTGATTACGGGCAAGGCTATCAGCTAGAAGACGGATTCGGAATAAATAGAAGGCCGGGCTGGACTCAATTTACTTATCAAAACATTGAAAGGTTAGCTATTGATGGTAATGGAATCCAGGTTAACGGTCAATCACGTTCTACCGATGGATTTAAATCTTATACCCATAAAGGAATAGCTGGTGATTACGATGCAAATGGAACAACTGATAAAATAATTTGGACTATTGGCGATTCTTGGAATGAGGTAACCGCAATGTATGGAATTGGGTATTCTTATGCTACAAAATATGGCAATGCTCACCAGATAGTTTTTAGGTTAGCTGGGAATGTCAAAGCGTCAATAGTATTGAGTGATGGTTCTGCCTATTTCGACGGATCTGTCACCGCTCCTGTCATTAAAGCAACAAACAAACTTTTTATCCCGGAAAAAGATTCAGGAGGCCAACCGAATGGGGTTCTTTGGCAAATTTACATTCAACGAAATCAATAATGGCAGCACCTAGCACAGCATATTTATTTGGTGGTACAGCCACATTTCCGATGCACATTGAGGGAGAAATAAAACTGGACTGTTATCCGGCTTTATTTCTCGCTGAGCATGGGAATTATATTAAACAAAGGTTCTTTTTGGACGCGCTTTTGGTCATAGATAATGAACAAGGTGACAAAGCTTTCTTAGGCCTGATCGAATACGCCTCTGCAAACTGGTTTATGCATTCAAAACCGAGGTTATCCAAGGGGATGCTTGCAAAAGATGAGTCTACCAAATACGCCATACTAAATGACGCCGGGTTAAATACATTTGGATTGCCTCAGTTTGTATCCAGAGAAGGTAGCGCGGTTAACTATATCGAATTTACCGTGGCGCTATTACAACCTTGGTATGGTACAGTGACCAGCTTCGAAATAGAATTTTGGGCAGGAGGCTCGAGGGTCACATCAATAACCATGGACCTGGCTAATTTTATACCTAATTATGATTTTGGGGACTCATTGGAAGCTTATTCTCCCGCATTGGACATTACCAGAGCAAGGGCATATAAAGTACAGCTAAGCCCGGCTTTAGATGTCGCTGCTCTGGATAATATGAGCTATGATCTTAAATTCATCATGGGTGATGAGCTTTTTTACAAGGAGCAGCTTAAAACAGTGAACTTCCCATTATCAGCACCAGTTAGCGTTCTTTCATTAAAACTACGTCCTCAAGGTGGGTGTGAAACGTCAACAGAGATAAGCAAAGCGTTGTTCACTGAAATTGAACGAGTAAGATTATTACCTGGCCTGCCAGATCCACCACGTATTATATACAGAGAGCCTAATGGTCAATATGTATGGTGTTCTCAGGATATCAATGATTATTCAACAGTTTTTTACTCAGACACCAACCTATCAGTTCGAGCAAATGGGTGGTTTTTTGGTGGATGGGATAATTACGTTGTAGAGGTGCAAAACGGACTTCAAGGGCAAAGATTCCTATGCCAACCAGTGGTTATTGTTCCACCGCGTGATATCTCAAGGTTCTCAATTCAGGTTGATAGAGTTGATGTAAGTGGAAATGGAAGAATTGCATCAGTATCATTCACGGTTAGACGAAACTTAGACAATGGCGGCGATTCAGGCGATGTTGGGGTTAACTTTAAAATTGATGATGGGCATGCGATCACATTAGGCTCTTGGTTTTTGTCTGCAGGATCGACACAAGCATCCGGCACAATTGACCACACAATAGGGAAGCCTAACGAATTCACAGGCGTAACAGCATCTATTCAGTCATTAAATTGGGATGTTGCATAAAGAAAAAAATATGGAAAATTATGAAGTAGTATTAGTCTCAGATGCTCAAGGAGCTGTCTTGAAGGCAACGGAAATCACCTTAAACTTTCAAGGTGTAATTAACATGGATACCCGTGCTAAAGGTAACATGACGACAGTGAGCTTTACTGTTGATGGGAATCAAGAGTCGGTATTGCGTGATGGCACCTTAGTCTCCGGACCGCTGAAGCAGATGGCGATCCGAGGGGAAGAACTGGAGGTTTTAATCTCAAAAATGGCTGAAGGTCCGGAAAAAGTTAAATCCATAGCGAAGCTCGCTATCTGGAAAACATTCAACACATCGCTTCAAACAGCCCTAACTACGGCAATGAAAGCACAATACTTATTAGATAATCCTTTAACACAAGCATAATTATGTCCGGAACTAAAAAGAGTCACTCAGAAACAAAAAAACAAGAAAAAAATTTGCTGCAGTTTGGACTAATTAAAGTGCTAACAAATTTATTACCTGGCTTTAAGACCCCTACTTATGCCGATATGTTAAGAATAGACGGACTTATGAAAAAATTCCAGTCCACTTTTGATGAAGAACAAGCGCATATCATTTCAGTTTATGAACAGAATAACCTTCCAAAAGAAGAAGATGTTAATCCGAATCATCCTTTATTTAGGCAAATAAATGAAGAGTTCAGCATAGGACTAAGCAGCCTGGCTCTGACAGAAATTCAAAAGTTCACATTATCAGAATTTAACAACTCTGTTGATGGGTTGGCTTTCAATTATCATGAAAGATCATTACTGCAGAAATATTTGGTCATTGAAGAGAAAGTCTAATCCTTTTTAATATGGAGATTATTAATGAACGTGGCCAAATACTTGAATTATCTGACCGTACATCTCTAAGCGTAGAGAGGTACAATTCCCTATTTAATAGCTCAGATAAATTACTTCAGGATACAATATATCCAGATAAAACTGGCCTAACTGAGAGCAACAAAGTTTTTATTGGTAATGGTCACCTGGTAGAAATATCAAATGATGCCTATAGTTTACCTGTTAAAATTGTAGTATCAGGCTCAACATTTTTCTCAGGAATCATGGTTTACCGCATAACAAATAACGAAATCTCATTTGAATTGCGAGTGAATTTCGGCTCAATTGCCAATAAACTGAAAACAACCAACGTACGGGATATTTATACCGAGGACTCATATTTCCCTGGGACAAGCTCTGGCACAATTCTACCCCTCATGTTAGATACAGCTAAGAACCCGAATAACTATCCTTATGTGTTTTTCCCTGTATGGAATGACAATTGGGTTGATAGTGCTAGTGTTGTTGCAGCTAATAGTCCATTCGTGAACGCATGGGATCATAATCTTCAGAAGTTCTCTGGAACGACTGTTAATGTACCATACTGGCGGTTGTCATATGTGATTTCAAAAATCATAGAGTATCTGCAATTTAATGTAGAAGGAAATTATTTCACTGATCCTATTGAACAGGAGATATACCTTTTTACGCTTCTAGGCGTATTTCCAAGATGGAATGGCATACTTTCGAGTACGTCTCATCTTCCTGATTTGATGATTAATGAGTTTCTTAAACAAATTATTGAACGCAAAAGGATCTCCTTTGATATTGATAGTTTTACAAATACCGTTACGATTGAAACAGCTCAATCCATTTTATCTGATCCAGAATTTATAGACATTAGTGATTACATTGAAAGTATCCAGGAAATCTCCGTGCCGGAGAAAAAAGGTTATAAAATCACTTTAAAACTTAATGAAAATGACGACTCATGGAATACCGGAACTTCAGATAAAAAGGTTTTTCAAGCTCCTTATATTCTTAATGTAGGGTCAAAAGAAAATGTAATTGAGATGTCTGTGGGCACTTTAAGGATGAAAAAGGATACACTTTATACCTATCCAATGAATAAGGAACTGGTAAAGCAAACCTATTTTGATAATAATTGGCCACTTACATTATTGCGGTATAAAGGAATGAAAAATCTCTCTGGAGGTAAGGTGTTTCCTGAAGCCACCCCTCTGAATCTAGATTTATCAGATGCTGAGTGGTACCAGTTTTTAAATGATAGTAAACCCGTTACAATTATCGCCAACATCCCTCCATCGATTCTGGCCAAGATGAAGCCGTCTATAAAACTTCGATGCATATCTGAACAGGGCATTCATTTCCTTGTAATCCCTGAGAAAATCAGCTACAATTTGACTCCAGGAATTACTGAATTTGTACAAAAAGTAAAGATCGATGCCAGAATTGTAACTACTTCCTATGAAACCAAAGTAGATATCGAGGCCGTAATCCCTGAACAGCTTGTCCAGGAGATGTTCTTGGTTAAATTTAAAGCATTTTGGGATCCAGAAGTTTATGATTTCCAATCTTTGAAAATAGAAAGGATCCCAGAGGTAGGTAGCACTGGAGTTTTCGGATACACGACAATTAAATATCCTACTGATGAGGCTGGAGCTGGTGGGTCAATTGGCACCACATTCGCCACTGCTGGTAATAGGATTGACATTGAATATCGATCTGAGTTTAGACTTTATACAGATGTAAAACCAAGATATTACTTGCGATGGGGCAGAAAAGGGACGTTTACTGAAAAATCTGGGTATTATACTTTTGATCGAATAGCTGGAGTACCATGGCCAGAGGAAGGCGATAAACCTATTTGGATAGTGTTCTAACACCAATTGTCGTTTTTTAGAGAACCAATTGCAGTGAGATTAGTTATAAAATCTCATCAATAATGGCTACAAAAGACGAAGTAAGAAGGGTATCGATCTACATCAATGGCTCTGAGGCTGAGCTGACATTTAAAGAGCTCGGCCGTGGCGCTAATAAACTAAAGAATGAACTTGGTCAACTAACCCCAGGAACAGAGGCTTTCAGAAAGAAGGCGGAAGAATTGAGGCAGGTCAATGCTATTCTGAGTGGGATTAGACAAGAGGTAAATGGAGTCAATGAATCATTTAGTAGTTTAAAGGATAGCATTGATGATGCAAAAAACCTCTTATTAGCCGGTTTTAGTATTGATGCTTTAGTTTCTGGAATTCGGGATGTTATAGCGCAAAATGCTGAGCTTTCTGACAGTCTTTCGAATGTTCAAAAAACAACTGGCCTTACCCAGGCTAGTGTAATCCACTTAAATGATGATTTAAAAAAAATTGATACCAGAACTGCCCAGGAAGATCTCTTAGGGCTGGCAACAGTAGCGGGTAAATTAGGTATTAGCGCAGAATCTGATGTGTTGGCATTTGTTAAGGCAGCAGATCAGATCAGTGTTGCTTTAGGAGAAGATCTCGGAGGAGCAGAGGAAGCGGTGAACTCCTTGGGTAAGCTAACAGATATATTCAAAATCAAAGATGAATATGGTCTAGAGCAATCCTTGCTAAAAGTAGGTTCTGCGATCAATGAACTTGGGGCCGCTGGTACTGCTAATGAAGGATACCTGGTTAGTTTTGCAAGCCGCATGGCTGGTATAGCTCCAGCTGCAAAAATAAGTGTCGAAAATATTTTGGGATTAGGGGCCGTAATGGATGAATTATCGCAACCTGTTGAAGCTTCCACTACTGCTATCGGTCAATTTATTGTAGGACTTGGCAAGGATACGGGGAAATTCGCCCAGATAGCTAAAATGTCGAAGTCTGCCTTCGAGGATCTACTTGGTAAAGATGCCAATGCCGCAATGATTGCTGTGCTGGAGAACGTGAAGTCTACCGGTGGTGGTATTCAGGACTTAGCCGACAATATGGGTATGGTTGGTGAAGATGGTGCCAGGGCCGTTACTGCATTAGGTGCTTTATCAAACAATCTCGATCTTTTGAAAAAACGCCAAGCATTAGCAAACTGGGAATTTTTACAGGGAACATCACTAACTAATGAATTCAATGTAAAGAATGACAATCTCGCTGCCACACTGGATAAAATGGGAAAGAAGCTGGCCAACGTATGGACAGACTCTTCGGTCCTCTCAGCAATTACTTCAGTAACCAAACTTATCTTCAACAATATTGATGCAATTGGGTCCTTTATAAAAGTACTTATGATTGCTGGTATTGCCTGGGGCACTTATGCGCTCTCTGTCCTAATAGCAACAAAGGCCAAGGCAGAGTATATAAAAACGTTAATTGCCGCCGAAACCTTAGAGAAATTAAGCATTGTTTCTACTACGGCACTAAGCATGGCTAAGGCTGTTTTAACCGGAAATCTTAGGAAAGCTAAGCAAGAATGGCTGTTACTTAATGCCGTTATGGGATCAAACCCTTATGCTTTGGTAATTGCAGGAGTAGTCGCCCTGGGCGCAGCGCTTTACCTTTATTCAAGTAGATTGACAGAAGCCGAAAAAGCTCAAAAGACCCTAAATGATATTCAGGTTGAAGCCTCTAGCAGTATTGCTGAAGAAAAAAACAAAATTGACTCTCTCATTGATGTGATCAAAAACGAGAACATTGCAAAATCCGATAGAATTTCAAAAGTTAAGGAGCTCAGAGCCATCATGCCTGGATATCTTCAGCATTACTCTGATGAGGAAATTCTTGCTGGTAAGGCAACAGAAGCAATTGGTAAATACATAAATGCCCTGGAAAGACGTGCTCTTGAAGAGGCCTCATTAAAGAAATTGACCGAAATCGATCAGAAAAAAATTGAACTAAATCAGAGAATTGAGGAAGGGCCTGGCTTCATGGATGGTATGAAGAACTTTTATAAACTTGATTTTTCTGGTGACAAATTTCGAAAATCCCTTAATGAAGAAATCGAAGGACTGGAGAATCAGAGGAAACTAATTAAGGAAAAAATGAACTCCAGTATCAAAACTGGACTTGCTGAAACCAATACAGATAAAAAACCTGATAATTCAATAGGTAAAAGAATTGAAGAGCTTAAAAACCAGATAAGCATTTTAGAAAATGCTTATCAAAAATTAGATGCGACCGATACCAAAGGCATTACTTCTAATATAAAAAAACGCAGGGAGCTCGAAAAGCAGCTGGAGCAATTAAATGGATCAACTAAAGCTCCTAAAAAGGATAAATCCTTAAAAAAAGCGGAGAAATTATTTGATGATGCTGAATTGGAGCGGATTTCCTCTTTAGAAAGAACAGCCCAGGCAATTATGGATAGTTATGCCAAAGAGCTATCTGAAACCGATGAGCATTTTAGACAATTACAGAAAAAGCATCACACAAACGCACAGGCTGTAGCTCAGATAGAAAAGGAGAGAATCTCAAAATTACAACAGCTGAATGAGAAATTCCGCAAAGAAGATCTTGCTACTCTTACTGGTATACAGAACGAAATTAGCCAATTAAGTACCGCTGCAATATCAAGAGATACCGATCGACAATTAGCTGAATTGGAAGAAGCCAGCAGGCTGAAAATCGCTCAACTTGATAAAGAAGACACCGAAGTAAGAGAAAGGGTCACTAAACAGAAAGCGTCAATTGATGCTCTTAAAAAATCTGGTAAAAATGATGAGGCTTTAATTTTAGAAGAGGCCGTTGCCCGTGAACTTGATATCCTGGATAAGAGCGGAAAACTTCGGGAACAATATCTTAAAAGTCAGACTAAAAAGGAAAATGAGATAAAATCTACTGCAGCAGGTAACAAAAGACTTTCAGGACTTGAAGCTGATGTTGTAAATGCAAATAGTGAAGGAGATGGTAAAAAATCAATCGATGCCCAAATTGCATTACTGGACTTTAAACATCAAATCGAGGTTGAAAAAGCGGAAGAAACTGGATTGGCCGTTGAAGAAATAAATGCAAGATATCGATCAGAAAGAAAAACCCTAGAGGAGGCTCATATAAAAGAACAAAATGAATTTGCCATCGAAATGGCTCAAAAAGCTTCTGATACGGTTTTTTCTATGTTAGCAAATTCTAGGCATGCAGAAACAGATGCTGCGATTAGTCGACTGGATAAAGAACGAGAAACTGAGTTAAGCAATAAGAACTTGACTGAATCTCAAAAAGAGGCTATAAATAGAAAATATGATGAAAAAGTAAAAAAGGAGAAGGAAAAAGCATGGAAGAATGATCAACGAGCTTCGATAGCTCAGGCCCTGATCAATGGTGCGTTAGCAGTCACAAAAGTATTAGCGCAAACTGGGATTCTTTCTCCTTTTGCAATTCCTGCAATTGTTGCTGGTACTGCTGCCGAGGTCGCATTGATCGCAACTCAAAAAATGCCTCAGTTTGAGCATGGTGGTTACTCTGCTGGTGATTATGACACTGAAGACAAATCCTCACCTTCTGGATTTGTTCGTCGACCTACGCTATTTAGTAACAGCAGTAGCGGCCGACCATTTATTGCTGGAGAAGGATATAAAACAGAATATATCATCAGCTCTGAACAATTAAAAGATCCGGTAATTGCAGATTTCGTATCTACAGTTGAGGATATGCGTGGTGTCCGTCGATTCGAACAGGGTGGATACAGTAACCAGACTGTTACTTCAACTATAAGTAAACCACCGGCTGCGCAACCTGCTCCATCAATAACTTTTGATACTAAACCATTAGAAAATAAAATGGATCAATTTATTTATTTAGCAAAAGATGCTTGGAACTACAGGATATTCGAAGAAAAGCAGAATAAAATTTTGGAAGCAAGAAATAATGCATCGGCATAATCATGGAAAATATTGAACAATTAAACACAGGAGTTAAAAACTGGGGTGGCCAAACCATTCAGGAAATTAAATCTTCCTATGACTCATTAGTTAGTGGAAAGTCTGGAGATGGAAAGAAGAGTTTAAAGCTGAGAACACGTAAAAATTTTGGTGAAATAGAACAACTCATCTTTGGATTTAGTAGATATCTAGTTTGGATTCACAAAGGAGCCAGTAAAGGACATGGTGGGGCTAAAGGCTCTACCTGGTTCCATAATGGAGCAAGGGTTAAGACAAACCCTAATAGCTTTGGTAAAATGGATACTCAGTCTAGGGTTAAAAAAGAATTTATGAATCCAGTACTTGATAAACAGCTTCCAAAGCTTGCCGATGTTGTCGCAGGTTTTAAAGCAGATCAAGCAATTAAATCTATACAAATCAAATAGATTGGCTTTTTTGCTAAAAAAAATGAAAAAATTCTTAATGCTTTACTTATTAATTGACGTCACAAAGGAGAATCAAAAAGCGTAACAATTTCAGATTGATGTATTAATTTTCTCTATTTTGGTCCAATAAACTAAAAAAAATGAAAAAATTACACGTACTCATTGCTGCAGCTGCACTTCTTATGAGCAGCTGCAGTCCAATTATCAGAACTCCAGAAGAGTTCAGTTCTGGAATTACAGATTACAGCACTTTTGCAAAAAAAGGCTTCTTTATAACTGAATCTAACTCAGTAAACTTCGATTATCAGCCTATTGGATCTGTATATGTTAAACAGCAAGCTGGCTATGAAGTATTGTCGAATACTACGAAACAAAAAGTATACTCGGATGATGTTATCGGAGGTAAATCGACAGAAGATTTCAATACTTTGAAAATTGGCTCTAAATTTATTCCACTTGACATAAATAGAGGATTAAAAGAAATCCATTTTCAGTCTGAAAAATCTGGAGCAAATGGCATCATTAATCTTAAGATAACCCATTGGAATGGTGGTTACTCCATTACTGGAATGGCAATTAAAAAATAATTACTCTTATAACTATATTAATGTTAGCTATACTCCTTCAGTTCAGTGGATCCTTACTTTCCTTCATTTCATTTTTGAGAAAAAATAAATTTGACTTTGGAAATCAGACAAAATCTTTAATAAAAATAAAGCCAATCTTGAGAAAAGATGCCTATGAAATTCTATTAGAAAAATGGGCAATGTATGTAGGTATTACAGAAATAGTTTTAGGTTATGCATTTGCCTTGTTCAAAATAAATCTATTTGAAGATCACCTATCAAATAATACAATATTTTACTTACCAATTGTCTTAATTATTTCTTTTTCAATAGCATTAATTATAACTGAATGCAAAATTAAAGGGTTTTTAAAGTTTGTAAATTCAAGTGACAGTTTGCAACTGGGTAATGGTGAAACCTTTATGGGCGACCTCTCAGGAATAAATTGCGAACCAGAGCTTCTAAAGATTTCGGAACTGGAGGAGAAAAACAAATTATTGCAGGAAGAAATCAAAAGACTAAAAAATAATTAAAAATCATTCACAAGATCTTTAAATCCCTCTTGAATTTTTGAGAGGGATTCCAATTTATAAGCATCATCCAGGTGAGCATACCTTTCTGTTGTATAAATGTATTTATGCCCCATGATCTCTTGGAGAGCTTTTAAATTACCAACATTTGTCATATATAAATAGCCAAATGTATGTCTCCCAACGTGACTTGTTAAGCGTTTTTTAATCTCAGCTTTATGTGCTATATCTTTTAGGGTTCTATTGTACTCAACAGAAGTTGGTAAACTAAAAAACACTCCTGAAATATCGGATATAAATGATTTAGCCATTTCCATTAATGGGATCCGTAATTCTCTTTGTGCTTTTCTATTCTTAAATGGAATAAACTGCAAATAATCAGTATCAATTCTCCAACATGCATTGGCCACATAGAGATCCGATATTCGTAAAGAGGTAAAACAGGTAAATAAAAATGCCTTTAAAACACGTAATTCTATATCATTCAGCTTCCCGCTTCTTTGCAATTTCATTAAATTCCGGACTTCGTCTTTATTTAAAAATGTTGTTTTGAAGAATGGCATTGGATTAGGGTAATCCATTGCTTCTGGATTCACGTAATACATAGGTTCTTTACTCGCTAGTCGGAGATAAGTTTTAATTACTTTAAGAGTAGTCCATACGGTACCCATACTGTAATCCTCTCCAAGAAGATATGATTTCAATCTCTTCATCCATCTGGCATCCATCTGTCTAAAAAGGCATAGTTTATCAAATTTTAGTATTCTCATAACTACTGGATGTTCATTTCGACAGGTATGCAGTCCGATTTCCTTCCTTGCATACCTCTTTTTGCGTTCAGTATCTAAGTAAACTGAAAAACATTCTCTTGCATTAAACACGCGAATTTCATGGGCAAACCTTTCCAGTGTCAGATGCTCCTGCTTTATTCTGTAGATGCGATGGATTTCTGTGTGCTTTGCCCTTTCGGACTCTATGATGAGATTATAATCTAAAACTTCAGGATCTTTTTTTATCCTGGGCAGTAACTTCCCATTCACCAAATCCACAAGTTCCGCTGGCCACCTTAATTTTAATGGGATGGCTTTATGCTTACTATCAATTACTATCTGGAGGCAAAGACTTACTTCTCCTGTTTCTGAATTTACTCGGCGCTTATCGTACCAGAGTTTACTGCTAAAGCTAAACATAGCTTGGGTTTTTATCATGACGGAATAATGTCGGAGTAGAAATGCAAAAAATCACATTTCAATCCGGGGTCCGAACTGATAAAAACCCTACTAATTGCACGGAAAGGCACTTTTACGCTAATACAGTTAGCATGCTTATTTCCGATATGTATCCAGAAGCAGATTCGAACTGCCACGCCTTTGCAAGCGCCACCCCCTCAAGGTGGTGCGTCTACCAATTTCGCCACCTGGATATTTCTCTTGCAAATATATATTTATTCGGAGAATATACTTAAGCCATCATAGGCTAATTTAATATTTTTTGGTAATTCTTTTTCCACCTCCTCATGTAAGCCCAAATTATGGCTGATATGCGTCAAATATGTCATTTCTGCACCAATCTTTTGAGCAAAATCAATGGCCTCTTTCAGTGTAAAATGGGAAATATGTTCTTCATGCTGCAAAGCATTAATCACCAGAATTTTAGTTCCTTTCACCTTTGCTATAGTTTCTTCAGAAATCGTCTTCGCATCTGTAATGTAAGTAAAATCATGAATCCTAAAGCCCAAAATTGGCAATTTATAATGCATAATCTTTAACGGAATAACCGTAGTTTTTCCGATTTCGAAAGGTTCATCAGTAATCGTGTGCAGATCTATCTGCGGTAAACCCGGATAATGCGTTTCTGCGAAAATATAGGAAAACTCTCTTTTTAAAGCGTCTTGAACACGCGTTGTTGCATAGATGTCAATGTTCTTCTTCAAAAGATAGTTAAAGGGCCTGATGTCATCTAAACCAGCCACATGATCTTTATGTTCATGTGTATAGAGAATTGCATCCAGATCTTTCACATTTGCACGTAACATCTGGTACCGGAAATCGGGACCGCTATCTATTACGATCGTCTTATCCCCCATTTCGACCAATACGGAAACTCTTAGGCGCTTGTTTTTATGGTCAGATGATTGACAGACTGCGCAATTGCAAGTAATTACTGGAATACCCTGGGAGGTACCTGTTCCTAAAAATGTAACTTTCAAAATTGATGAATTGAGACCATATCTTCAAAAATAACAAATTACCTTAAGTCTACAACCTCTACACCTGGATACTTCTTCGGATCAAAAGAAAAAGTGCTCTCTGGAACTTTTAGGTTGGACACCGTCTTTGTCAGGGTATAGCTGTATTTATTTCCACCTTTATCGAAAATAACGACGGTACCGATCTGTTTTGCTGTCTTATCTATTCCCAGACGAATCTTAAAGTACGATTTCGTAACGTCTATCGGAGCCAGATCAATCATTTGATACACTTTTCCCCCAACCTTACTTTCGCCGGTATAGCCATATTTAAAGCCTTTTTCATAAATGGTGAATATTTGAGCTGGATTCAGCGCATCACCACTATGATCAGCATCTGTCACTTGAACCTCTTTATCTTCTTTGAGGTAAGTCCATTGTGTTTTACCATCACTAATCAATTCCTGATTCGTCATGGCAACGCGGTACTTGTTTGTTTTCGCTTTAACGATTAAAGTTCCTTGTTGAGTCTCTTTAAGTTTCGCTTGTGGATTGTCTAAAGTAAAGGTAAAGTCAGCCTTTACCACATCGAAAGAACGATATTTCTTACTTACCTCTGCTAATATTGCTTTCGCCTTTGCATCTTGCTGTGCATAACCGGAAAATCCAAAACCTGTCAATACCAGTAAGGAGCATATTATCTTTTTCATCTATTTCTATTTTCGGGTTAGTTGTTCTTCAGGTCATTCAAGAACTGTTCCAAAGCATAATCGTCAGGAATCAGCACCTCTCTAGCTTTACTCCCTTCAAAAGGTCCTACTACGCCTGTTGCTTCCAACTGATCAATGATTCTACCTGCCCTGTTATAACCCAACTTCAACTTCCTTTGAATCAGTGAAGTGGAACCTTGCTGGTGCATTACAATTAAACGAGCAGCGTCTTCAAACATCGAGTCACGGTCTTTCGGATCGAAGTCCAATTTAGCTGATTCGGCAGCTTCATCCACGTATTCAGGCAGCTGATAAGCCTCCGGATAACCTCTTTGGTTTCCAATAAACTCAGAGATCCGATCTACTTCAGGTGTATCTACGAAAGCACACTGCAAACGAATCAGGTCATTACCGGTAGACAATAACATATCTCCTCTACCAATCAACTGATCAGCTCCGCCGCTGTCAAGAATTGTCCTGGAATCAATTTTCGACAATACCCTGAAGGCCAGTCGGGCAGGGAAATTCGCTTTAATTGTACCTGTGATAATGTTTACCGAAGGACGTTGCGTGGCTAAAACCAGGTGAATACCTATCGCACGCGCCAATTGCGCCAAACGGGCGATCGGTGCTTCTACCTCTTTACCAGCGGTCATCATTAAATCTGCAAACTCATCCACGATCAATACGATATAAGGAAGGAAACGGTGGGAGTTATTCGGATTTAATTTTCTTTTGATAAACTTCTCATTGTACTCTTTCAAGTTTCTTACCTGTGCATCTTTTAACAAATCATAACGTTGATCCATTTCAATACAAAGCGAATTCAGGGTATTAATCACCTTCTTTGTGTCGGTGATAATCGCATCTGCTTCTCCAGGAAGTTTAGCCAGGAAGTGACGCTCAATTTTATTAAACAAGGTCAACTCCACCTTTTTAGGATCGACCAATACAAACTTAAGTTGTGAAGGATGTTTCTTGTAAAGCAGGGAAACCAAAATAGAGTTGATCCCAACCGATTTACCCTGACCGGTAGCCCCTGCCACCAATAAGTGAGGCATTTTGGCTAAATCACCAATATAAACCTCATTGGAAATGGTTTTACCCATTGCAATTGGCAGCTCCATTGTGGTATTCTGGAACTTCTCTGTCATCAGGATACTTCTCATAGACACCATTTCCGGATGCAAATTAGGCACCTCAATACCGATTGTACCTTTTCCTGGCATTGGTGCAATAATCCTGATTCCCAAAGCGGCTAAACTTAAAGCAATATCATCTTCCAGATTCTTGATTTTGGAAATCCTTACACCTGGAGCCGGGATAATCTCATATAAAGTTACCGTTGGACCAATCGTTGCTTTAATCTTATCAATTTCAATATTGTAATGAAGCAGCGTATTGACAATTTTATTTTTATTCGCTTCTAATTCATCCGCGTTAACAGATATCTTATTGGAGCCATAATTCTCTAATAAATCAAGTCCAGGGTACTTATAACTGGCAAGGTCTAAAGTAGGGTCATAATTTCCAAACTGTTTGACCAGCTCATCAGATGTTTTCTCTTCTTCCGACTTTTCAATTACCAATTCCAATTCTGGCTCTTGTTCCGGCTCTAGTTCTAATTCTGGTTCCGGCTCAGGTTCTTGAGCAGGTATAATTTCCATTGGCATTTCAGCTGCTGCCGAAATTACCGGAGCTGCTGAAACGATCGGTGCTGCTACTGGGATGATTGGTGGTAGCACTGGCGGTAAAGGCGTTGTTTCCAGTTGAATATTTGCCATTGGAGTCACTACCGGGGAATTCCCAGCTCGATAATCTGGAATAGGATCTCTTTCTAATTCTCTTTCTTCGCGTTCTTCAAACCTGGTAGAAGGGGAAATTCCGACGTTCTGTTCTCTCTTTTTATCTCTTGCCAGGCGATCATTTAAGGTGAATTCTACCGGCTCTGAGCGCATTTCATTTTCAGTTCCGGCTTCTTCCTCTTCTTGAAGATCAGGAATAATGGCTTCCGGCTTTTTACGTTCTGGTAATTTAAAATCGATATTATAAGCAATAATTAAGATGGATAAGCCTAAAAAGCCAATCAATCCCGCTACACCGGCCTTTCCGATCTGAGCGGCCAGTAGTTTATTGGTCCAATAGCCAAATTCACCTTCTAGGAAATGAGGTGCATCGCTGATAAAAGAATGAGCGAAGCCCAGGGTGAGTGAGATGAACAATAAAAAGAATAGGCTATAAGCCAGTGTTTTTTCGATAGAAAATATTTTCACCTTGAAGAGCAGGCGGTATCCAATTACAAAGAATACAAAAATGAATAAGAAAGAAGCTAGACCGAACCATTCATAAATAAACTGATGGGCCAATAAAGCGCCAATTTTACCGAGCCAGTTAGACACTACCGGATTGATATTTACTTGTTGAAGCTCTTCCGTTGTTTTAAAAAGATTACCCCATCCGCCATTTGCATCGATCACATAACTGTGATCTTCCTGCCAGGTAAAAAGGTACGAAGTAAAGGCAATAAGAAAATATAAAGACAAGACCACAAACACTAACCCTATGATCTTAAACAACCTACCATTCTGGAAATCCAGGCGAGGCATGATGTTAAATCTTTCTGTAGATGGTCTGGACGCTGTAGACTTCGAGCTTTGCTTATCGCCAGATTCATTTTTAAACGAATTGGACCTGAATTGATTTCCCCTTACCGACATTTTTCGTGACTAATATTATACACAACAAATATAAAACATATCCTTGTATGTACTAAGTTATTATAAATACATTTAAAGCGATAGTTCTTAAATAAAAAATCTAAGCTATTTAAACAATAAAAATCAGCAGATTTTATACCGCAATTAAACCTTATAACAGCATCATAGTCATACTTGTAGCAATTGAGTTTTAATTAGAGATAAGTTTTGTTTTAAGGTTAATCCCGTCGGATATTTTTATCTGGCGGGATTTTTTTTATCCTGTTGTCATTTAAAATTTGTTAATTTATTCCCGTATTTTAAGATTATAAATCTATCAATGGACATCTCTCAGCTCGAAACGCTAATAGAAACAGACAAAAAACAAGAGATTTCAGATTTGCTGAATAAGCATCCGGAACTGACCAGCCAAGAAACCAGTCATGGAATATCTCCATTATTACTCGCTTGTTATTATAAAAAACCGGCAACAGCAGGAATAATCGCTGGGTTTGCAAAAAACATCTCCCTCTTTGAGGCTTGCGCATTAGGAAAATTTAAAGAAACAGATGATTTACTGACGCAACAACCAGAGCTCTTGAACTCCACTTCAAAAGACGGTTTCACAGCTTTAGGATTAGCGGCCTATTTCGGCCATGAGGAAATCATCAGGTTGTTACTATTCAAAGGTGCTGATGCTAATATCCCTGCGAGTAATGGATTTAATGTTTTTCCTATCCACTCTGCTGTTGCCGCGAAAAGTTTTGCCATTACCAAAATGCTTTTAGAAGCAGGGGCTGATGTTAATGCTAAACAACAAGCTGGATTAACCGCATTACATGCTGCAGCACAAATTGGAAACATAGAAATTATCATCTTGTTACTGGAACATGGTGCCGCTTTAGACATCAGAATGGAAGGTGGTAAATTACCAACAGATCTTGCTGAGGAGAAAGGATTTCCAGAAATTGCTGCTATTCTGAAGGTTTAAGTATTCAGGGAATCTTTGAAGGTTTGGAAATGAGGGAACGATTTTCGATAGTACAGGAGGATCAAACATCCCAGATTCTTAACCTGATCTTTTTCACATAATGTCTAACATCTAATACCAATGCTGCAAGGATGTAAAAAATAATCGGAAAACCAACTGCCAAAAAAGAAGCGTAAATGAAAAACAGTCTGATTTTACTGATCGACATATTTAGCCTTTCAGCAAGATAAGTACAGACCCCAAAACTTTGCTTTTCAAAAAAGGTAATGATACGTTGGAACATGTTATTGGTTTAATATCTTGATTCCGATACCACAATTTAAGCATTTTTTCTGAACGCAATAGTATTTATTAATTTGAAGCAAGGCCTGTGAGAAAAATGCGTTATCAATACTGACTCCTGCTTGCTGGTAAGATTTGGTAATCACGTTGTTTTCAGCAGGGATCTTTTCTAATAATTGCAAGCCACGATTTATCAAATCTGGCTGATCAGAATATTTACCATAAGCGGATATAAAAAGACAAATCGCGTTAATAATCAAGTGAAAAACGGAACCTGATCCCAGCTGGATCTCTACTTTTTTTGCTTCTTTTTGAAAATGATAATGTGTCTTCCAATAAGGATTTACTGGAAGATTTTTTAGCATTTGCTGTAATTCTGGTAAATGCTCAATTTCCAACACTTTTGAAAATAAACGATCTGATTTCAATAGTAAAGCGCAAAACTGAGCCAGTCTAAGCGTTGGGAAATTTTGCGGACGCATTCTTAGAAACTTCCATGCTCCTACACCGATGGGTATCAACCCATACTTCTTTTGCAAGAAACGATATTCCCTTTTCAATTTCTGGGGATAAGCATCTTTGAAGGTGCCAAATAAAAAACCGGCTTGTCCAAATACCAATGCTTCTACCTGCAAAGGATGGTCCAAATGCTTTCTAATCACTGCCAATGGCAAAGAAGCAGCTAAAAACTCAAAAGGAATCTCATTCACCTTGAAGCCAAAGCTCTTGGCTAGAAAATGATAAAACGTGCTTTCCCAGTCTCCATTCACTTTAGCAAGCTGATCAAACACCAAGTCTGATTTTTGCGCCAGGCGTTCTATCATCATCCGAGATAACACCCCGTTCACGAGGATTGGGTCAATACCATGAATAAGTTTTTCACAAGGAAAGGTATGAATGGAATTGACTAAACCCTCAAAATTTGTTAAAAGACCTTCAGGGAATAAGTCTTTCAGAATCAATACAGGGATCTCGCTGCCATCCTTCCGATAAATCGGTTGATCATGTTCATAGACCACATGCAAGATCACTGCGACATAGCCAGGGTCATCTTGATGACCATGAGAAAACCAGTCGGAGGACTTCAGGTGAATTTCAACATCTCCAATCCAGGTACGTTCACCGATACTAAGTTTGGCTTGACTAAAATCCGGTCCCGCATGCTTATTGGCCATTCCTACTGCCAATATAACAAGCGGCTCCCCTGTGGTACAGAAGAGATTTAATGCCTTGAACAGTCGGAATTGCCAAATAAAATGAAGAAAACTTTCGGGGAATCTCACGAAGTCTAACTTAACTATAAAGCGTTAAATTGTCATCATATAACATTAAATTATTTTCTTCTGTAATTCGTAATAAACACCCCTGCAATAATCAAGATCGTTGCGATGATGATATCTACAGTAATCACCTCGTCTAAAATCAGCCAGCCGAGAAACAGGGCAATCACAGTATTGAAATAGGTCAGGATGGAAACTTCTGTTGGAGAAACCCTTTTCAGTGCGTAATGGTAACAGAAAAAGGTAAATACGGATCCGAAAATGGCCAGATAGGCTACTGCCATCAAGCTATGAAAGCTCCAATTACTAACTGAGGTTGGACCTGAAAAAAGAAAAGCCAGGGCAAACTGAGCAATTGCAGAAAATGCAAACTGGTAAAACAAATCCAGTAAGATATGATCAGATTTATGGCTATTTTTCTTGGTATAGATGGTTCCAATTGTCCAGCCGCTAATCGCAAAGCAAAGAAACATGATCCCCGTTTTATAATTTGGATCGAGCAGTTCACTAATTCCATCTCTAAAGATGAAAACGACGCCAAGAAAAGCGATGACCACACCTAAAAAACCCTTCCAACTAGGTTTTTGTAAGCCCACCGCTACACAAGCCAAAAATACAACGAGTGGATTCAGGGAATTCAGCAGGGAAGTTAATCCGCTCGGAATTGTTTCTTCAGCAACGGTTACCATGCCATTCGCCATCACTACCATTAAAGTAGAAAGCATAATTTGCCTTCTAAGGTAGGCCCAACCCTTCCAGGCCAATTCTTTTCTATAGCTTAAAATCACCATTAGGATCAAAGAAGCCATAGTTTGCCGCATTGCAGCTACAAACCAGGCAGGAATCGTTTCAACGGCTACACGAATACTGAGATAGGTAGTCCCCCAAACAATGGCGACTACCAATAACGCTCCAATAAGCTTTAAATCTGTTTTTTGGGTCATATCAATTTAGCTGCCAACAGAATTGCTTCCATTTCCTGCTGCAATTTCAACGCCTCTTCCCTTGCACGTTCGGCAAAATCCTCGCCTTTACTTGCATAAATAATTCCTCTGGAAGAATTTACCAATAGCCCACATTCTTTATTTAAACCAAACTCGCAGACATCGGCTAAACTTCCACCTTGTGCACCAACACCTGGAACCAATAAGAAATTATCTGGTGCCAGTCTCCTGATGTTTTGAAACTCCAGACCTCTGGTTGCACCAACTACATACATCATTTGTTCGCTATCTGCCCATTGAGAAGAGATGCGAATCACTTCTTCGTATAATTTTCCTTCTGGAGTTTTGTGCAATTGAAAGTCACTATGACCGGCATTTGAAGTTAGTGCTAACAAAATCACCCATTTATCTTTGTAATTTAAGAATGGGCTAACCGAATCTTTACCCATATATGGGGCAACGGTAACGGAGTCAAAACTCATATCCGACTTTGCCTCATTAAAAAAAGCATCCGCATACATCGCAGAAGTATTGCCAATATCTCCTCTTTTCGCATCTGCGATACTGAAAATATCTTCGGGCATATATTGCCAGGTTTTAATCAATGTCTCCCAACCTTTCAATCCCATACACTCATAAAAAGCAGTGTTCGGTTTATAAGCCACGCACAAATCTTTGGTGGCATCAATAATCTGCTTATTGAATTCTAAAACCGGATTTTCGTATTTTAGAAGGTGCGGAGGGATATTTTCTAATACCGGATCAAGGCCAACACACAAAAAAGATTTTTTTATCTGGATCTGCTCAAATAGCTGTTTTTTATTCATCTATGCGTAATTTTGAGTGCAAAGATGCCAAATTTAGTACTGATTTCAGTCGTGTTTTTAAACTTTTCAATGTAATTTTTATAAACATTTGAAAGTTTTTCTTGGAGATTAATTTACAAATACATACAATTGTGGCATAATTCTCTATAGTTTATCTGATCATTCCAGAAAATCCCATAAAATATTGTTCCATACCATCTTTTATAAATGCATTTTTTGCTCTGTTCAATTGGATAAACACTTTTATTTAAAATATTCTCTACACCCATATAATGTTTAACAAAACAGAATTAAATGAAAAGCTCACCGCTGAATTGCGGGAGATAGCTAAAACTCAAGGTATCCTAAATGCCGATGAGTTGCGTAAAGCTGAACTGGTTGAAATCATCTCCCAAATAACGGAGCAACAACCAACTGTTGCATCTGTTGAAAGTGATGTACCTGCAAAAGCGCCAAAGGTAAAAGCTGTAAAAGACAGCTCTGCTGAAAAATCTACCAGAAAAAGGATCAGAATAACGCCTAAAGAGGAAGAAGAAAGCAAGAACAATAACTTTAACAGGGCTGCATTATTTGACAATGAGCCGGCTCAGGTTCAGGCTCCGGCCCCGGTAGTAGCAGAAGAGAAAATCACTAACGCTCCAGAAACTGCTACAGAACAAGCTTCTACACCAGTTACTGCGGAAGTAAAAACTGAAACGGCAGCAACCCCTCAAACGGAAGTTAAAAAACAACGCCCGGTAAGAGAAGACAATAGGCCACAGAAAGCACCTAACCAACACGCCAATCAGAAACAAAGCGAAAACAGTTATTCTAACCTGGATTTCGACAATACCATCACCAACGAAGGTGTATTAGAGATTATGCCTGATGGTTATGGCTTCTTAAGATCTGCGGATTACAATTACCTATCTTCTCCGGATGATATTTATGTATCTCAATCTCAGATCAAATTATTTGGTTTGAAAACTGGTGATACGGTAAAAGGAAGTATCCGTCCTCCAAAGGAAGGCGAGAAATATTTCCCATTGGTAAGGGTAGAAACCATCAACGGACGTTTACCTGCTGATGTAAGGGACCGTGTTCCTTTCGATTACCTGACACCACTATTCCCTACAGAAAGATTAAATCTGTTCACAGAAAGTAATAACTACTCAACCAGAATCATCGACTTATTTACTCCAATTGGTAAAGGACAACGTGGTCTGATTGTAGCGCAACCAAAAACCGGTAAAACCAATTTACTGAAAGAAGTTGCAAATGCGATTGCTAAAAACCACCCGGAAGTTTACCTGATCATTTTATTGATCGATGAACGCCCAGAAGAGGTTACGGACATGGCAAGAAGCGTAAGAGCGGAAGTAATTGCTTCTACTTTTGATGAGCCTGCAGAAAGACACGTTAAAATTGCCAACATTGTTTTAGAAAAAGCAAAACGTCTGGTAGAATGTGGTCATGATGTGGTGATCTTATTGGATTCAATCACCAGATTGGCCAGAGCTTACAACACGACTGCTCCTGCTTCAGGAAAAATCCTTTCCGGTGGTGTGGATGCCAATGCATTACACAAACCTAAACGTTT
Source organism: Pedobacter gandavensis (assembly GCF_014172405.1). Lineage (GTDB taxonomy): Bacteria > Bacteroidota > Bacteroidia > Sphingobacteriales > Sphingobacteriaceae > Pedobacter > Pedobacter gandavensis. Next base: position 428,622 of record NZ_WNXC01000002.1, read on the forward strand.
CTTCGGTGCTGCACGTAACATTGAAAGAGGTGGTTCATTGACCATCCTTGCTACTGCTTTAACAGATACCGGTTCGAAAATGGACGAGGTAATCTTTGAAGAATTTAAAGGTACCGGTAACATGGAATTACAGTTGGATCGTAAATTATCTAACAAACGTATCTTCCCTGCAATTGACATCACGGCATCAAGTACACGTAGAGACGATTTACTACACGATAGAGACACTTTACAACGTGTATGGATCTTACGTAATCACCTGGCAGACATGAATGCTCAGGAAGCCATGGAGTTTGTACAACAGCAAATCAGAAATACGAAAACCAATGAAGAGTTTTTGATTTCTATGAATAGCTAATTGGAAATGATCATAAAACAAATACCCAATGCCATTACCTCCGCGAACTTGTTTACCGGATGTATTGGCATTGTTTTCGCATTTAACCAGGACCTAAGATCGGCTGCATTGTGTATCCTGATCTCCCTGTTCATCGATTTTTTTGATGGTTTTGCCGCACGCCTGTTAAAAGTGAGCGGGCCAATGGGTAAAGAACTGGATTCTTTAGCAGATATGGTGAGCTTTGGCGTATTGCCATCCGTGATCCTATTCCACATGGCACCAAAGTCATTTTTCGGATATGAAGCCTTCCCTATCCTTTCTTACTTAGCTTTTTTTGTAGCGGTATTTTCTGCTTACAGGCTAGCAAAGTTCAACCTGGATACCAGGCAAACTGATAAATTTATAGGTGTACCTACTCCGGCCATCTCCGCAGTGATCGCATCCGTACCTTTTATCTATGAAAGTGATGTGTTTTATTTCGACAGTTCTACCACAACCGTACTGTTATACCTGGCTTTTATTCCCCTGGCATGCTATTTATTGGTTAGTGAGATTACCCTGATCGCTTTAAAATTTAAAAGCTTCGGCTTCTCTGAAAACACTTTCAGGTATACCCTTATTATCGCTTCTATCTTGTTATTGGTGATCTTTAAATTTGTGGCGATCCCACTTATTTTAGTATTGTATATCGTTCTATCCATCATTGAGAATAGAACGACAAAAGTTAAAGCCGTTTCTTAAGATCGGCTTTAGCTTCATCCAATTGTCTGTATAAGACTGTGGCGAAATCGCAAAGCTCGTCAAATGCCAATGGCAATTCTGCAATATTATTCAATTCCCTGGCATTTCTTTCCATCATCTGCATATGATCTTTTGCATCCTCGCGTCCTACATAAGCAAAGGTGGGTTTGATTTTATGTGCGCAGCTTGAAGCTCTTGGCCAATCCTCATCCGCTATCGCCTTCCCCAGATCTGCCACATACGCAGGCGTTTGTGACTTAAAAAGGTCTAACATTTCTATGATAAATTCGGCGCTATCCCCAGACATATCTTTTAGATAGGTCAAGTCAAGTGGTTCGTTGTTCTTATTTGGATCGATCATCAAACAAATCTAATAAATTAAATTTTTGTTACAGTTAAATTATCCTCTAATATAGCTAATATTTCTGATACACGTTTACCAATAACCGGATGAATTAACCCTCCTGCAATCTCTGCTAAGGGAACTAATACGAAATTTCGATACTGCATTTGTGGATGCGGAATTTGGAGTTCTGCTCCCATATCTACAATTTCATCCGCGTAAAACATCACATCAATATCAATCAGGCGAGCTCCCCACTTCTCCTTCCTCACCCTTCCTAATTCCGCTTCAATAGCCAATACAGCGTTCAAAACTTCCAACGGGCTTAGCTTGGTTTTCAGCCCCAGGGCCATATTTATAAAGGAAGGCTGATCGGTTTTCCCCCAAGCTGCAGTCTCATAAAGTGACGACTGGGCAAACACCTCTCCCACCTTATTTCCAATCTGCAAAACGGCATCATTGAGTAGCTCTTCTCTATCCCCTAAGTTACTCCCAAGTAACAAATAAACACTTTTACTGTCCAACTCCATATAAAACCATCAGGCATTTTTTCTACCTTTATTTACAAATTAAATATTTAACCAGCAAATGAAAGAATTTTTTAAGTATGTTTTTGCAACTGTTGTAGGAGTTATTTTATCGATAGGGGTGTTCTTCATCTTGTTCATCGCAATTATCATAGGTATTATCTCTTCTATCGGTGAAGATAAATCGGTGATTGTCGATAATAATTCTGTTCTCTACCTTAACCTGGATCAGGCCATTACCGAACGTACTTATAGCGATCCCCTATCCGACTTACCTATTGTGGGTTCAGAAGGAAAGAAAAGTATCGGTTTTACGGACGTCATCAAAGCCCTTAAGTCAGCTAAGTATGACGATAATATCAAATGTATTTACCTGAATGTTTCTTCCCCAAATGCTGGTTATGCCAATATGAGGGAAATTAGAGAAGCGCTGATCGACTTTAAAACCAGTAAAAAGAAAATCATAGCCTATAGTGAAGTCTATACACAAGGTGCTTATTACTTAGCCTCAGTGGCGGATAAAATATATTTAAATCCACAAGGCGCATTAGAATTCAAAGGATTGAGTTCACAAACAGCCTTTTTTAAAGGAGCGCTGGATAAGCTAGGCATTGAAGCACAAATTATCCGTGTAGGTACTTATAAAAGTGCAGTAGAGCCATTCATTGACACCAAAATGAGTGATAAAAATCGTGAGCAAGTAACCGCTTATGTAAACGGGTTATATGACACCTTCCTTGGTGACATATCAAAAAGCAGAAACATTTCTAAAGACAGTCTTTTCCAGATTGCCAACGATTATAAAATTCAAGAGCCAAAAGATGCTGAAAAGTATAAAATGGTAGATGGATTAAAGTATAAGGATGAAATTCTTGATGAGTTAAAATCGCTTAGCGGAACCAGTAAAAACAGTAATCTAACCACTGTCACGATCAATGACTATGCAAAAAATGTCATTCTGGGAAGTAAAGGGAATACCAATAGAACAAAAATCGCCGTAATCTATGCGAATGGTGATATCATGGGCGGAGAAGGTAGCAATGATCAGATCGGATCGGAAAGAATTTCAAGAGCAATCAGAAAAGCCAGAACCGACACGAGCATTAAAGCCATTGTTTTAAGAGTAAACTCACCAGGAGGTAGTGCCCTTGCTTCGGATGTGATCTGGAGAGAAGTAGTGCTGAGCAAAAAGGTGAAGCCAGTAATCGCTTCTTTTGGTAATGTCGCTGCATCTGGTGGATATTATATCGCTTGTGCTGCCGATTCTATCTTCGTACAACCCAATACCATTACCGGTTCAATTGGCGTGTTCGGAATCATTCCTAACTTCCAGAAGTTATTAAACACAGAGCTTGGAATTACATTTGACGGTGTGAAAACCGGCCAATATGCAGATATCATGAGTACTGTCCGTCCTATGACTGCTGGTGAAAGACTAATCGTTCAGAATGGAGTAAATCATGTGTACGATAGTTTTATTACCCGTGTAGCAGATGGACGTAAGAAAAGTAAAGCTTATATAGATGGCATTGCAGGTGGACGCGTATGGATAGGTACCGATGCGGTAAAAATTGGCTTGGCAGACAGAACTGGTAGCTTCGAAGATGCCATTAAAGCTGCCGCTAAAAAGGCAAAAATCACTGACTATAGAATCGTAGAATATCCAGAAATGATCGATCCGATCAAAGCCTTATTGGAAAACTCTACCGATAAAATAAAAACCTATTATGCCAAACAGGAATTTGGTGCCAATTACCTGATTTATCAGCAGATTAAAACTGCCATCTCAAAATCTGGTATACAAGCCAGAATGCCATTTGAAATCACCGTAAACTAATCGGGATAAGGCAATCAGGTTAAAATTGACCGTGTTTAAAAGGTCTGAATTTAAGCTACCAAATAGGAGGCTTAAATTCAGACCTCTTTTTTTTGCAAACTTTTAGGACTTCAGTCATACAATTGTGATCATTATAAAGCAAGAAAGTCTTCACATTGTTAGTTTAATCGGAAAATCGGGGCTTTTTATTTAATTTAGCATCCCCATGGAAAATAAGACCATTTCACGCAACTTGCGACTGCTTTCTCAATTGATGGAACTACACAATGAGAACCCTTTTAAAATCAAATCGGTAGCCAATGCTGGTTTAAAAGTTGATAAACTTCCTTTTGCAATTCAAGGCAAAACTTTGGAAGAGATCGCACAGATTGACGGACTTGGAAAGAGCATTTCTGCGAAAGTCTGGGAACTTCTGGAAACAGGTACCATAACCGATTTACAAGATATTCTTGAAAAAACACCGGAAGGTATTGTCGAGATGTTAGGCATCAAGGGAATCGGACCAAAAAAAATCTTAGTGATTTGGAAAGACCTTGGTATTGAAAACATCGGCGAACTTTATTATGCCTGCAATGAAAACCGATTGATTGAAGCTAAAGGTTTCGGATTAAAAACTCAGGAAGAGATTAAAAAGATCATTGAATTCAGAATGGCCGGCTTGGGTAAATTCCTCTATGCCCATGCAGAAAGCACCGTAAACAAGCTATTTGCAGACCTTGCGCTTTGGTTAAACCAGATTTCAGGAGTACCATTATTAGGCATTGCCGGTGAATACAGACGATGCATGGAAATCATTGAATACGTTCCATTCCTGATTGGTGCCACAGCCCCTGAAGAAGTTCAGGAGAAAATTGGCTCTTTTGAGACCCTTAATTTTGAAGCACAAGCCGATGGCATCTATTATGCTACGACGCTATCTGGATTAAAAATACAACTACATATCTGCCCGAAAGCTGATTTCTATCAAAAATGGTTTGAGCTGACCGGGAATGAACAACATGTTAAAGAAGTACTTTCGATAGCTGGAAACGGTCCTTTTGAAACAGAAGAAGCCATTTATAAAGCCGCAGGATTGTCATTTGTAGCACCGGAACTTAGAGAAGGATTAAATGAAGTAGCGCTGGCTAAAGAAAATAAACTGCCGACCCTAATCACTTACCAAGACCTGAAAGGAAGTTTACACAACCACTCCACCTGGAGCGACGGTGTACATACATTAGAACAAATGGCCACTTACTGTAAGGACAACCTGAAAATGGAATACTTCGGAATTTGCGACCACTCAAAGTCAGCATTTTATGCCAACGGATTAAACGAGCAACGTTTATATGCCCAACACCAGGAAATTGACGCTTTAAATGCTAAACTTGCCCCTTTCAAAATTTTTAAAGGCATTGAAAGTGACATCTTAAACGATGGTTCTTTAGACTATAGTGATGATATTTTGAAAACATTCGACTTTGTGGTAGCCTCTGTACACAGCAATTTGAGAATGGATGAAGAGAAGGCCACAGCCAGACTGATTAAAGCGATAGAGAACCCTTACACAACGATTTTAGGACACCCTACTGGCAGACTACTATTGAGCAGAAAAGGTTATCCAATAGATTACGCAAAAGTGATCGACGCTTGTGCAGCAAATAAAGTAGTGATTGAGATCAATGCCAACCCTTTACGTTTAGATTTAGATTGGCGCTGGCATCGCTATGCACTGGAAAAGGGGGTATTATTAGCTATCAATCCAGATGCACACAGAATGGAAGGTTTTTACGACATGCATTATGGAGTACTGATTGGTAGAAAAGGTGGATTAGAAGCAAAACAGTGTTTAAACGCCATGACGCTCCAAGATATCTCAGAATACTTCAACAATAAAAAATAGTTATCCTTACCTTTGAGCCATGATTAGTCAGCTTTGTAATAAAATATTTCAGGACGTGATCAATGATTATCACGTTCACAACAATATAGATCAACCTATTGAAAATCCATACGCTATTGGTACACTAGCGCATTTGTTATACATGAAATGCTGGATCGATACTGCCCAATGGCACATGGAAGATGTAATCCGTAATCCGGAAATTGATCCGGTAGTGGCTTTGCAATGGAAACGTCGCATTGATGCTTCTAATCAGGAACGTACAGACGTAGTAGAATACATCGACAGCTACTTTCTGGAAGAATATAAAAACATCACACCAGCAGCAAATGCAAAGATCAATTCTGAAAGTCCAGCATGGGTAATCGACAGGTTATCAATCCTTGCCTTAAAGATTTATCATATGAACGAAGAAACACTTCGTACCGATGCTTCTGAAGAACATAAAATCAGCTGTACCACAAAGCTTAATATTTTGTTAAGCCAAAGGACTGATCTTTCATCTAGTTTAGATGAATTGATCGCTGATATTGAAAGTGGCGCAAAATACATGAAAGTTTATAAGCAAATGAAAATGTATAATGATCCGAGCATGAACCCTGTGCTTTATAACAACAAGTAATTAATGCCAAAAGAAACTGCTAAAATCTTAGTAATCCGTTTCTCAGCAATGGGGGATGTCGCTATGACTGCCCCCATTCTAAAAGAATTCACAGCACACTACCCCACACATCAGCTACTTGTCGTAAGCCGACCATTCTTTAAACCTTTTTTTAATGAGGTGGAACGTCTCAGCTTTCAGCCCTTTGATCCAAAAGGAACGCATAAAGGCTTTTTCGGCCTTTTAAAGCTTTTCCGGGAATTGAGTAAGCAGGACATCACCGCAATTGCAGATCTGCACAGTAACCTGAGGAGTAAAATTCTTTGTTTTCTTTTTATGTTAAAAGGGATCAAATCGGTATCCGTGGATAAAGGAAGAAAAGAGAAAGCAGCATTAACGCGTAAAGCTGATAAAGTCCTGGTTCCTTTGGAATTAACGGTTGCCCGTTACGCTAAAGTATTCGGCAAACTGGGTTTTCCATTTCCGCTTTCCAACACGTTAAAAGAACCCAGTCCAGCCCCACTTAACAACATTTTATTTCCAGAGAAAACACAAAAATGGATTGGCGTAAGCCCTTTTGCTCAACATTTACAAAAGGTTTATCCTTTGCACAAAATGGAAAAGGTAGTCATTGAACTGGCAGAACTAGGACATCACCTGTTTATCTTTGGTGGATCAGCGGAAGAAGAAGCAACTGCCAATAGCTGGGCTGCGAAACACAAAAATATCACGGCTCTGGTTAGAAAAATCAAACTGGAAGAAGAATTGGATTTCATTTCAAACCTGGATGTGATGCTCAGCATGGATTCTTCGGGGATGCATCTTGCTTCTTTGAAAAACATCCCGGTAGTCTCTGTTTGGGGTGCAACCCATCCTTACGCTGGCTTTTTAGGTTATGGGCAGTCGATAAATGACGCTGTACAAATCGATTTGTATTGTCGCCCCTGCTCGGTTTATGGGAATATTCCTTGCTACCGCGGTGATTTCGCCTGCATGAACAATTTGACTGAATCAACTGTTATAAATAGTGTTTTAAATAAACTAATTCATGGGCAAACAACTTCTATTGATACGACACGGAAAATCTGATTGGGGAAATAGCCATATTTCTGATTTTGAGAGACCATTAAATGCCCGCGGGCTTAGAAATGCGCCGGAAATGGCGGGTAGAATATTAAAGAAAGACCTTGTTCCTCAACTCTTGGTCAGTAGTCCGGCTATCCGAGCCCTAACCACTGCAAGGAATTTTGCAGAAGTATGGAACAAACCATTGGGCCAGATTCAGGAAGAAAGTTCCATTTATGAAGCCAATGTAATGGCCTTATTGAGTACGGTAAATAAACTCTCAGACAAACACAATAGTGTGGCTTTATTTGGTCACAATCCGGGACTTACAGAATTCGCGAATTACCTGAGTAATGCGAACATCTATAATATCCCGACTTGTGGTACAGTGCTTATGGAGTTTCCATTTGAAAAATGGGAACAGATAAGCCACCATACGGGTAATTTATTAGCTTTTGATTTCCCTAAAAGCGCTGATGAGGACTAAAAATGCAAGTGTTTAACTGTCAACCCATTATTAATCAACTGTTTTAAGGAATCAATTCCTATTCTTAAGTGCGTATCCACATAATTGCTGGTTACCGAAGTGTCGCTTTCTGCAGTTTTCACACCTTCAGGAATCATTGGCTGATCAGAAACCAGTAACAATGCTCCGGTAGGAATTTTATTGGCAAATCCGGTCGTAAAAATCGTAGCCGTTTCCATATCTACTGCCATGGCACGTAAGGTCTTCAAATACTTTTTAAAGGCTTTATCATGCTCCCAAACCCTGCGGTTGGTGGTATAACAAGTTCCAGTCCAATAATCTCTGGAATGATCACGAATGGTCGTAGAGATTGCTTTTTGCAGGGCGAAGGCTGGTAGTGCAGGTACTTCAGCAGGCAGGTAATCGTTAGATGTTCCTTCTCCTCTGATTGCAGCAATTGGTAAGATCAAATCACCCAATTGGTTTTTCTTTTTCAAGCCACCGCATTTCCCTAAAAACAGCACTGCTTTAGGCGCAATAGCAGTTAGTAAGTCCAGCATTGTGGCTGCCATCGGGCTGCCCATTCCGAAATTGATGATCGTGATGCCATCTGCTGTTACACTTTGCATTGGCTTATCGAGCCCCATAATAGGCGCACCATCATGCCATTCAGAAAACATTTGCACGTATTTACTGAAATTCGTCAACAAAATATACTGCCCAAAATCTTCCAATGCCCTTCCGGTATATCTTGGAAGCCAGTTTTTAACAATATCCCCTTTAGATTTCAAACCCGATTTCACAGGAGTTTCTACCTCTTTATTTTTCTTTCCTTTTTTTCCTTCTTCTCCGTCTTTGTTTATTTCTAATTCTTCATTCATAGCGCTCTTTTCTAGTATAGTTGTATAGTATTTTTTATTGCTCCTAAAATAACAAGTTAAAAAAAATCCCCGTAAAACGGGGATTAAATTATTTAAGCAGCTTTCAGCTTTTTAAAATCAGCCTTTTCGAATTTCTCCTGGGCATAGTGGAGTGTAATACTCAACTCCTTAATGCTAGGGTCGGAAGGAATGTCAAACATGGCGTCGAGCATAATTGCCTCGCAAATGGAGCGTAAGCCCCTTGCACCAAGTTTATATTCCATTGCTTTATCGACGATGAAATCTAAAACATCATCTTCAAAAGTCAACTTTACACCTTCAAATTCAAACAATTTCACGTACTGACGGAACAAAGAATTCTTAGGTTCAGTCAGGATGTTACGTAATGCTGCTTTATCTAAAGGATTCAAGTGTGTCAATACCGGTACACGACCAATTAGTTCAGGAATCAAACCGAAAGATTTTAAATCCTGAGGGGTAATGTATTTATAAAGGTTATTCAAGTCTAATTCTTCATCATCCTTTTTCACTTTATAACCTACCGCCTGTGTACGCAATCTGTTTGCGATTTTACGTTCAATACCATCGAAAGCACCACCACAGATAAACAGAATATTATTGGTATTTACAGGAATCATTTTCTGATCCGGATGTTTACGTCCGCCCTGAGGTGGAACATTTACAATTGTCCCCTCTAAGATCTTCAATAAAGCCTGTTGCACGCCTTCTCCCGATACATCTCTAGTGATAGAAGGGTTATCGCTTTTACGCGCCACTTTATCTACCTCATCGATATAAACGATACCGCGTTCAGCTGAAGCTACATCATAATCTGCAGCTTGCAATAAACGGGTTAAGATACTTTCCACATCCTCCCCTACGTATCCTGCCTCGGTCAAAACCGTAGCATCACAAATACAGAAAGGAACGTGTAAGATCTTCGCGATGGTTTTCGCTAATAAGGTTTTTCCGGTACCGGTTTCCCCTACCAACATGATGTTTGATTTCTCAATCTCCACCTCATCTGCCTGATCTACCGTTTGCCCCAATCTCTTATAGTGGTTATACACCGCTACAGAAAGTACTTTCTTAGCATCATCCTGACCAATTACGTATTGGTCAATGTGTGCTTTGATTTCCATTGGTTTCAATAAGGTAATCGAGGTATCCATTGGTTTCCCTTTTTTGCTACCTAGCTCCTGAGCCAGTAACTGATTGGCTTGAGTCACACATTTATCGCAAATGTAGGCATCAAGACCTTCAATAAGCATTAAAGTATCTTGCTTACTTGATCCACAAAAAGAGCAACGGGATTCTTTATTTTGTTTCGCCATTTTTTTCTTTGTTATTCGCTCCCAGCACTTCATCAATCATTCCAAAGCCTTTGGCTTCATCAGCTTTCATCCAGTAATCACGGTCTGAAGCTTTTTCTACCCATTCGTAAGATTGTCCGGAGTGGTTAGAAATGATATCATATAATTCTTTTTTCAATTTCAACATTTCTCTCAGGTTGATCTCCATATCTGAAGCTACACCTTGAGCACCGCCTGATGGTTGGTGGATCATCACACGTGAGTGTGGCAATGCTGCACGTTTCCCTTTAGCTCCTGCGACTAATAATACAGCGCCCATAGAAGCAGCCATACCGGTACAGATTGTAGCCACATCTGGTGTGATGTATTGCATTGTATCATAAATACCTAATCCTGCATATACAGAACCGCCTGGTGAATTGATATAAATCTGAATATCTCTATTGTTATCGGTAGACTGTAAAAACAGTAATTGTGCTTGTATAATGTTCGCGTTACCATCATAGATTGCATCACCTAAAAATATGATACGATCCATCATTAAACGTGAAAAAACATCCATTTGTGCCACGTTAAGCTGACGCTCTTCAATAATATAAGGAGTCATACTTTTTGGAGAGTTATTGGTCGCACCAATAAAACGATCCACGTTTAAACCATTAATACGATGGTGTTTAACAGCGTATTTTCTAAATTCGTCTTTGTCTATTTTCATCAGTATGTCTATTTATATTTAATTGTAATGAAGCTTGCTTCGCAGGTTTCATCAGTATGTCTATTTATATTTAATTGTCACCTTCTAATGTTACCAAATTAATGAAACTAAATTGGTAAATTATTGTGGTATTGTAAAATTCTATAATCTCTTTATATAAATAAGGCGGCCTTAATAAAGCCGCCTTATTCTAATATCTATTTAAAAGTATCTGGGTTTCCCCTGAATTACTTCATTTCGATAAATTTATTATAAGCTATCTCTTTGTCTTCAATTGTAGCTACCGATTTGATGTATTCAAAAACTTTAATCGCTTTTACTTCATCAAAAATACGGTTTGCATTGTCTTTCTCTTTCAAGAAAGTCGCAGTATATTGCGCCAACTGATCTTCTGGCATTGGGCTTGGGCTGTACATTCTGAACTGTGCATCTAAACGTTGTTTAGCAGTTTGGAATACGTCCTCATATTTAATTTCAATGCTATTGTCTTTAATTAACTTGTTTTCAATTAAAGTCCATTTCAGGTTTTTAGCGAAATCATCATACCCCTCAGCCAATTCAGCGTCAGTTAATTTTTCGTTAGTTGCTTTTAACCACTTACGTAAAAACTCATCAGGTAATTCCATTTTCACGCTTTCAGTAAGTTTCGTGTAAATGTCATTTTGCAATTTGCGATCTGCATCTTGCTTGAACATACCTTCGATTTCTTCCGTAATTTTAGCGGTAAAACCAGCCTCATCAGTTACTACACCTTCACCAAATAATTTATCAAAGAACTCCTGATTTAAATCAGACTCCTCTAAACGGTTTACATTTTTAACCGTTACCTGGAATTTCGATTTCACTTCTTTAGCTTCTTCTTCAGGAATGTTTAACAATTTAGCAATGATTACCTCATTGTTGTCAAACGCTTTCTGAACATCTAATTCCACTACATCGTCTTTTTTCAAACCAACTAAGGTTTTTAAAATCTTTTTATCAGTAACCTGATCTAAACGAATAGATCCTGTACTGGTGATGCCACCTTCAAAAACTGAACCATCAGCAGAAAGTTGTGCTAAATCAGCATAAAGGACGTCATCTTCTGCCGAAACTTCCGGATTTGTCATTTTGCCATAGCTTCTTCTGATATTTTTGATACGTGAAGCTAATGTTTCAGCATCTGCTTTAACTACGTATTGAGTAAATTTATCTTTAGCTGTGATTTTTACCTCTACTGCTGGTGCAAGACCGATTTCATAGTCAAACTCGAATTCATCAGTACCATCCCATTTGTATTCTTTTGTATCATCCATAATTGGTAATGGCTGACCAAGAACTTCTACTTTATTATCAGCAAGGTGCTTACTTAAAGTTTCGCTCAATAGGGTATTGATTTCTTCCACTAAAATATTTCTGCCGAACATTTTCTTAATATGTGCAACAGGAACCATTCCTTTACGAAAACCTGGAAGGTTTGATTTTTTAGCTTGTTCTCTTATAGATTTATCAACCTTTTCAGTATAATCTTCAGGTGAAATCTTAATTTTTACAACCGCGTTTAAGTCGTTAATTTTTTCCTGTGTAATGTTCATCTTTCTGAATCAATAATTATTAATGTCTATATACAAAAAATCCCCCGTGTTGCGGAGGAACTTTTATTGCGGAAGAATTGACTCCAACCCACCGCTCAAATTTCCCTTTCGAGGGCGCAAATATATTCTTTTTTGTTGATTTCAAAGCCTATAATTAAAAATATTACGCTACTGAGTATCTGAATTTCAGCACTCCAAAGGCAAAAAAAAACAGCAAAATAAATAAATTTAAGATCAGGATTCTCAGCTTTTTTTGCGCAGCAATTATTTGAGCATCAACAACGGGAACTGATCAGGATAATTTAGGTTATCGTAAAATATGGTAGAAAATAAAAAAGGTGATAAATTTTTCAATTTATCACCTTTTTTGTGCGGAAGAAGGGACTCGAACCCCCACGCCGTGAAGCGCCAGATCCTAAGTCTGGTGCGGCTACCAATTACGCCACTTCCGCAGTTAGGATTACCCTTTCGGGATTGCAAAGATAGAATAGTTTTTCAAAAACACCTAAATAATTTGAATAAAAATGAATGTTTTTTGGTCAACATCGGCACAAAGTTCTTTTACCTTCAAATAATCAACCACTTACCACTCAAAAAAAACCAATCACCTATAAATAAAATATAATTAAACCGATTAGATATCATAATTCAAAAGCAACAAGCTCCTCTGGATCACGAAGGCCTTCCGTAACAGAATAACTGGCAAGGGCTCCCTACTGAAATTACAACTCAAATTTTGGAACAAAAAAAAACAGCCCTTTCGGGGCTGATTTTTAATTTTTTGTGCGGAAGAAGGGACTCGAACCCCCACGCCGTGAAGCGCCAGATCCTAAGTCTGGTGCGGCTACCAATTACGCCACTTCCGCAGTTAGGATGTTCCCTTTCGGGATTGCAAATATAGATATTGTTTTTATACTTAAAAACTCTTTTTCAATTATTCAGCGGCACATTAGCTAACCTATTGATCTTACAGGATTTAATTTTAAATCTTTTTTTCATACACTTTAAACAAGAGCAAAAATCAATAGATTTAACCCCTAAACTGAAAAATTAATACAATTCCTTTTGCAACTGGAACAAGTATTGGACTGCTTTAACCAGTCTACTGCCATACCAGGAGAACATTTCGCCATCTACCAGCATGACCTTCGCATCAGGCAGCGCCAGTCGGATTTCTTCCAGATGTTTTTCTTTAAAGGGATAAGGTTCTGAGGATAAAAATACCAGATCCGGATTCAAAGTGGCTAGTGCCTTCAAATCCATTTCGGGATAGCGATTTTCTCTGACTACATTATTAAGACCGTTCATGGCTAGCATTTGATTGATGAAAGTATTTCTTCCAGCAAACATATAGGGGCCCTTCCAGATCAGATAGGCCACCGATTTATGAAGTCCATTTTGCAGAGCCAAAGTTTGCAAGTCATTAAAACCAGCAGTAATGAGGTGATTAAGGTAGGCTGATTCGGGCTGTCTATCTACTAATTCACCTATTTCGGTAATGGTTCGCTTTGCTCCATCCAGGTCATGAATATCACTCATCCAAACCGGGAATTCGCTCATCAGCTCTTCCACCTGAGCTTGTTCATTTTCTTCTTTATTTCCGATAATCAGATCGGGTTTCAGACTCCTGATCAGCTCCAGATTCAATTTCTTTGTACCTCCAATCTTTGTCTTTTCCTTGAACTTTACTTCCGGGTGAATACAAAATTTGGTGATTCCAATCACTTCTTGATCCAGTCCCAACTCAAACAATAATTCTGTTTGAGATGGAACCAGAGAAATGATCCTTTTTGGAGGATAGTTAATATTTATGGTACGATTAAGCTGATCTTTGAAACTGCGCTGCATACTACAAAGATACACGCCATTCCGTAAAATTTATTCGTATTTCAACGCTTCTACTGGATTTGTCTTTGCGGCCCTGTAAGCTTGCCAACTAACCGTTAAAAAAGCAACCATTAATGTCAAAACTGCTGTCAATATAAAAACTGGCCAACCTATAGCCACATGGTAATCAAATTTTGACAACCATTTTTCCATCAACAGATAAGCAATTGGCATGGCAATAATCAAAGCGACCAGTACCATTTTCACAAAATTCAACGACAGTAATTTCACAAGCCCACTTACAGAGGCACCTAGTACTTTACGCAGACCAATTTCTTTGGTACGCTGTTCCGCAGAAAAAGCAGATAAGCCGAATAAGCCCAAACAAGAAATAAAGATCGCCAGTCCGCCGAACAAATTAGACAATATGCCTAGGATCTTCTCATTTTGAAATTTAGCGGCAATTAAACCATCGACAAATTTCAAGTCTACAGGAAATTGAGGATTAATTTCCTTAGTAATCTGACTAATCACTTCCATATTTTCCGCTGTAGCATTATTAGTGTTCATTCGCATAATGATCACATCGCTATTCTGTGGGTTAAAACCGATCAGCATGGGTAGATTCCTTTTTGCAGGATCTCCCCAGGTAATGTCTTTAAACACACCAATAATAGCCCGATCTCCACCCCAAAGTTTAATCACCTGACCGACAGGATCTTTCAAACCCATGGTTTTAATTGCAGTTTCGCTCAACAATACCGCGGTATGATCTGAAGCTATTCTAGGATCAAAATCACGCCCCTCCAGAAGTTGTACCTGATTGGTTTTAAAAAAATCATAGCCTGTATAAATCTGATTAAAAGACATTCGTTTACCATCTTCTGCCATCCCTGGCCACTCCATTCCTGAACCATTTGAATTAGGTGTAGAAATACTTCCAGAGGCTTGACAAACGCTCGTCACCGCACCAGAAGCTAAAAGACGTTCCTTTAACAGGTCATATTTCGGATATAGATTTCCCTCATGAGGCATTTCCAGCAAGGAATTTACATTATAGCCCAATGGTTTATTCTTAATGTATTGCAACTGCTGATAAACGATTAATGTTCCAACAATTAACACCACTGCAAAACTAAACTGAATCACGACCAACACTTGTCTGAAGTTTAAGGAGAACCCTTTTGTTCCATTTACAGACTTTTTCATCGTTTGTATCGGATTAAAAGAAGAAAGGAAAAAAGCAGGGTAACTACCCGCCAATATACCGGTCAACAAGATCAAAGCTATTGCCGCCAACCAAGCTATTGGATTCCCGTAACTAAGTTCCAATTGAACATCCATCAAATGATTAAACTTAGGTAATGCCAATTCTACCAATATCACAGCGAGGATCACACTCACAAAAGTGAGTAGTAGAGACTCTAACAAAAACTGCCAGATCAACGATTTCCGGGACGCACCGATAGTCTTTTTTATACCTACTTCTTTTGCTCTCTTTTGAGATCTAGCCGTAGCCAGATTCATAAAATTGATACAAGCGATAATCAAAATCCCTAAAGCCAGAGCCACAAAAAAATGTACTTGCTCAATTTTTCCTCCGGAGGAATGTCCCTTTTCAAAATCTCCGTATAAATGAAGGTTTACCAATGGATAAGCAAAAACAGTTGGATCGGTCACATCACTATGTTCATGTTTGTCAATGAAATTGGCGATTTTTTGATTAAACTGCGCTACATTTACGTCATTCTTCAAAGTCAGCAAAGTATAAAAGGCATAATTCCCCCAATTAGGTCTACCCACCCAATTATCTAGTTTTTCATATAATGTCCAGGGAACCAGGCAATCAAACTGATACGTGGTATTGGCCGCATGGTCTTTAATCACCCCGGTTACCTTTACATCGACTTGATTTTCATATTTCAATACCTTGTTCAGCACATCAGTACTTCCAAACAATCGTTTTGCTGCACTTTCCGTTAGGATAACTGAGTTTGGATCATCAAAAGCTTTATCTGGACTGCCGCTGATAAATTGGTAATCAAAGATCTTCAAAATTTCTGCATCGGCAGATCGCCCCTCCACTTTAAAAGCATTTTCCCCATTTGTCAAGAGCCGCTTTGAAGGCCATACTATTCTGGCAATATGCTCAATCTCCGGTATTTCTTGTTTTAAAGTTTTTGCCAGAACATTGGGCACCTGGTCTCCAGTATTCTCTACCTGCTTATTTTTATCGGAAAAATTCACCATCAGATGGTAAATCTCATTTTTATAACCACGGTCATAATTCCACTCGTAGGCCACGTATAATAACAACATCAAACAAGCCGAGAGCCCAATTGCCAATCCACTAATGTTAATCAGTGACGCGGTCTTATTTCTTAATAAATTTCTGAGCGCAATTTTAAAGTTCAATTTAAACATCAAAGTTTAGATTAATGGTGAGAAACAAAAAATCGGGGCTTGATTTGCTAATTAAACACTTTGTTCAACTGCAATATCTTCTTTGATCACACCATCCAATAAATGCAAAATCCGGCTTCCATAAGCAGCATTAACTTCCGAGTGTGTTACTTGAATAATCGTAATCCCCTCTTCTTCATTCAGCTTCTTAAACAAATCCATAATTTGAAGTGCCTGTGCAGATTGCAAATTTCCCGTTGGCTCATCAGCTAAAATAATCGAAGGCTGTGCCACTAAAGCTCTGGCAATTCCCACCAATTGTTGTTGACCTCCGGAAAGCTGATTCGGAAACAAATCTTTTTTAGCCACCATATTGAAACGATCCAACACATCTGCTACTCTGCTTTTACGTTCTGCTCCACTCACTTTTTTATACAATAACGGGGCTTCAATATTTTCTGCTACAGTCATCTCATCAATCAAATGATAAGCTTGAAATACAAAGCCAATATGGTTCCTGTAAAGTTCAATACGCTTGCGTTCATTTAGGGAGAGTACATCTTCCCCCATGAATTCATATTCGCCATAAGTCGGTTCTTCCAGCATGCCAAGGATATTGAGCAAAGTAGATTTCCCGGCACCGGAAGGCCCCATGATAGATACAAATTCACCTTGTTTAATTTCCGTGCTCACATGACGTAGGATATAACTTTTAACCCCTTTATTTGCGTAGTATTTCTCTATATTTTTCAGTATGATCATGATATTCAGTTTAATATTTTTAAAAATTTACAGTTAATATTGATTCAATTTAAGCGGATTTAAGCGCTATTATTATTCATATTTTAGGGCATCTATTGGGTTAGTCTTCGCAGCTTTTAGCGATCTTAAACTTACTGTAATTAAAGTAATCAATACCGACAACACCATGGCCAATAAGAATGGCCAAATGCTTAGGTTAGTCCGGTATTCAAAACCATTCAACCATTTGGAAGTAATGATATAAGCCAATGGCCAGGCCACTACGTTCGCGATCAGCACCATATACAAAAAGGAACGATTCAACATTTTCACCAGCTCTATTGTGGAAGCACCCAACACTTTACGGATCGCAATTTCCCTTGTTCTTTGCGTAGCGATAAAAGAGACTAATCCAAACAAACCAATAAAGGAGATAAAAATAATCACACCTGCGAATACTTTGAAGAGTACCCCCATGACTTGTTCGGTTCTATAAAAGTTTTCAATGGTATGGTCTAAAAACTCCTGTTCATAAACATGATTTGGAAAAGTTTCGCTCCACAGCTGCTCTACCTGACTCATTGTTTTATTGAGCTCCTTAGGATTAATTTTCAAACCCATAGCGCTATAATTTTTGTGGTTACTAAAGATTGCCAAGGGAGAGATCGCCTCTTTTAGCGAGTTGTTATTGAAATCTTTAATCACGCCAACAATTGGTGCTTCCCGGCCATTCACCTTCATTGTTTTACCGATTACATCCTCTGGCTGCAACACGCCCAACATTTTTAATAACTTTTCATTGACAACATACTCCTTAACGGTATCACTTTTTGACAGACCTCTTCCCGCGAGAAGCCTCAGGTTGAACGTTTTTAGATAATGTTCATCTGCCATTTTTATGTTCAATTGAAAATCTTCATCTTTTCCGCGATGATCATAAGACATATTGGTCTCACTATTCCCATTCGACATTGGAGCGGCAATGAAATAACTACTTTCTTTGATCCCTGGCAGCTGCATGATTCGTTCTCTAAACCCATTTAATTTTGTCAGGTTTAAACTATCTGAAGGAATATCCACCACTGCAACTGAAGTATGGTCAAAACCCAAAGATTTCTCCCTTATGAAGGTCATTTGCTTAACGACAACAAGTGTCGTGATGATCAATATTCCAGTGATAGTAAACTGTACCACCACTAATGTTTTTCTCAGTCCTAAACCTCCGGCACTTGCTGCGCTGATCTTATTTTTAATGGCTAATGCCGGACTAAATCCAGAAATCACCAATGCCGGATAAAACCCAGCCATGAAGCTCACAAAAACAACTAAAAGAAGCATAAACACAAAAACAGCAGGCTCTGAAAACAAGCGGAAAGCAGCTTTATCATTCATCAAATGTTCCATTCCAGGAATGGCTAGTTCTGTGATCACACAAGCCAATAGCAGTGCAATTATTGTAATTAATGTAGTCTCACTCAGAAACTGCCACACCAATTGACTGCGTCTACTCCCCATTACTTTACGCACACCTACCTCTTTAGAACGGCTAATTGCCTGCGCAGTAGCGAGGTTAATAAAATTGATACAAGCAGTGATCAATAGAAAAACACCAATCACGGCTAAACCTGCAAGCTCTTTATAAGAAATGGTGGTAAATTTAAAATTATTAAAGCGACCATCATGGTGAACCTCAGACATTGGCTGAAAAATATGGTTCTCTTTTCCGGGTCCATTATCGACATAATATTTCTTAATGAATTGCTTCAAAGGTTGGTCAAGGTCAGTAACGGTAACTCCTGGTTTTAGCAAAGCATAACACTCCGAACGGTTCGTTACACTACCCCATGCCTTGGAATCTTTTCCAGGGAAGGAAGCATAGGAAGCGACCAGTTCAAATGGAAAATTACTGTTTTGAGGAAAATCTTTATAGACACCTGTGATCTTAAAATCAGTATTCTGATCAAACGTTATGCTTTTTCCAATCGCATTTTGCCAAGACCCAAAATATTTGACTGCTGTCTTTTCAGACATCACCATCATTCCGGGAGCGGTTAAAGCTTGGGCAGGTTTCCCAGATAGCCAAGTGATATTGAAAATATCGAAGAACTGCGGTTCCACATAAAATAGCTGTTCTTTTCTTTTGACATCGGTATTTCCTTGTCCTCCATTTGTTTCTTGACGATTTTTTTCGCCTTGACCTGAGGATGCAGAACTTGCTATAGGATACGTGCCTTTTGTTAAAACTATCCCACGGGTACTACGAACTGCTGCTACTTGTTCCAATTGCGAAAAGTCATTACGCAAGGCCGGGGCCAAAGGAACAGGCACCCCATTTGAAAAGAAATCTCCGTCAGGATATGTCCAGGAAGATACCACGCGATAGATACGATCCTGCTTTTCATAACTTGTATCAAAGCTCGTCTGAAACCTTAAAAAGAGAAAGATCAGCAGACAACTGGCCAGCCCAATTGCCAATCCAATTACATTAATAGCGGTATACCCTTTATACTTCCAAAGGTTTCTTAACGCGATTTTAAGGTTCAGTTTAAACATAGTTGAAAGATTTATTATTCATATTTTAAAGCATCAACAGGATTGGTTTTCACTGCGTTTCTCGCCTGAAAACTAACGGTTAGTAAAGTCAAAATAATACTTATTGATCCGGCAATGAAAAATGGTAAAATTGGAAGATCTATTCTATAGGCAAACGTTTCCAGCCACCTTTGTGCGGCGATGTAAGCAATCGGCCAGCCGATAAGATTGGCAATCAGCACAATTCTGATAAAGAAACTATTTAAAAGACTAAGGATATTAAAATCACTAGCGCCTAATACCTTTCTAATAGAGATCTCTTTCATTCTGCTGGTAATGGTAAAGGCAGAAAAGGCAAAAAGACCAAGCGTCGCGATGAATATCGTTAGGATTGCAGCACCATAAAAAACAGCTTGTAATTGTTCTTGCTTTTTAAACAGGCGACCATACAATTCATCCATGAATTCATACCTAAAATCATCGCCGTCCATCTTATTCAGGTCCTTCCAGTTTGATTTTAAGGCAGCCAATACCCCTGCCATATGATCCGGATCTACATTGACCATAAACTTCATTTTATCGTTTGCACAATCACTTTTGATTGCATAAACTGTTGGTTCTACCGCCGTTTCAAAGCCCTGCATTTTGGCATCCTTAACTACCCCTACAATACGGTAATCCATATCACAGCCTCTAATTATTTTTCCTACAGGGTTTTTAACGCCATAGGCAGCTACCGCAGCTTCATTGAGCACGATTCCATTTTCAGCATCTGCGGGATAAGTTTTGGAGAAAAAACGACCATCCTTAAGGTTCAAACGAAGGGTTTCAAAATAATCAAAATCTACATGAACAATGTCCATCCCTAAGTCCTTACCCTCCATCGCATAATCAACTCTCCCCGGGCGAGAACCATCAGGAATATCTGAAGCTACTGTAAAGGAATTAACACCTGGCATTTCCAGAATCCTGGCTTTCAAGTTTTCAAAATATGGCCGGCCAAACATCACGATATTCTTGATGTAAACCACTTGTCCGGCTTTAAAACCCGTATCTTCCGTACGCATATACTTCAGCTGACTACTCACAATTAGTAATCCGGCCATGAATACAATGGCCACTGTAAACTGTGTTACCAATAAAGCATTCCTAAGCCATAAAGTTTTATAGCTGGTTTGAAGATTTCCCTTTAATACTGCTACTGGCCTAAACCCTGACAAGATTAATGCAGGGTAAATACCTGAAATGAGGGTAATAATCAATAACACTATTGGGAGTTGCCAGACTAGTTCATAGTTATCTTTCCAGAGTGAAAATGATACACTAAAGGCATCGTTAAATAGTGGCAAGGAAATTTCAGCAAGGATAATTGCGAGAATCAAGGCCACCAGACATTGCATGAGGATCTCGATTAAAAACTGAAAAACCAAGCTCAGACGATAAGCGCCAAGTACCTTTTTCACACCTACTTCTTTTGCTCTCTTATTCGTTTGCGCAATCGTCAGGTTTGTAAAATTGATACAGGCAATCACCATTACCAATACGGTGAGTGCCGACAGTGCCATCACAACTTTATAATTGGTATTATTGCCCGCAATGGGTCTTAGGTGCAGATTATCCAATGGATCTAAGAATACACCTGATTGATCCGCTTTGTTTGTATTAGTCACCAGGTTAACCTCATTAGCAATCTTTGACTCCACAGATCCTCTGTTAACAACAGCGGTCACTGCCGACTTTTTCAGCTCTTCTTTATAAACAGCAGCTACCTTTTTCTGAAGCTGCGCCATATCCGTACCTGGTTTAACCTGGATATAGGTAAAGTAATTATAGGCGGTTGGCTCCTGATTTTTCCCCACATCTGCAGTAATCAGCAGTGCATCAAAAACCAAATTTGAATGTGCAACGTTATGATTGACAATACCCGAAACGTCAGCGTATTGTTTTACCTCTAAAGGTCCAATACTCACTTTGGCAGGAAAAACAGGTGTTTTTTTCGGAAACATAGCCGTTATAAATTCCTGAGGCAGGTACACATTGAGTGCCTCCCCTTCCGGTTTAACCAGGCCCCCTTCTGGTTTAATATGAAACATTTTGGCCAATGTGTAATCGATAGTAATCACATCTTTTCCATAAACACGTCCATCCGGAGTGCTAAACGCGAACTCAAAATTCGTCTTCTTGCTTCTGCCTACATTTTCAATCTCTGGTATCGCTTCTTTTAACGCTTGAGCTAAGGATAAGGAAGTGTAATTTGTCTTCCGATCCGGTAAAGTTCTCCCCAGTAGGTAAATATTCTCATGATTGGGAACATTATGGTCAAAGCTAGTCTCAAAACGTACGTAGATTGCCACCAAAATAAAAGCCGACAGCGCAATGGCAAGCCCACCAATATTTATAGCAGTATACACCTTGTTTTTCCAAAGGTTGCGCAACGCGATTTTTAAGTTGAGTCTGAACATATCTTATCAATTAGGGAGTTATTCGTATTTAAGGGCATCAACTGGGTTTGCTTTGGCCACTTTAACCGATTGCATGGAAACCGTAAACAAGGCAATCAGCAAGGATAAAACGATGGCGATGGCAAATGGGATAAAAGAAATTTCCACCCGAAATTCATATTTAGAAAGCCATTTATTAATGACGATATAGGCTACCGGGAAGGCAATTAGATTGGCAATGACCACGAGTTTAATAAAATCTTTATTCAGTAAAGTAAGGATGTGGAGGGTATTCGCGCCCAAAACTTTTCGTATACTGATTTCTTTTTTTCGTTGTTCGGCCATGAATAGTGTAAGTCCAAGTAAGCCCAGACAAGAAATAAACACTGCAAAACCACCAAACCAATTGGCCAGCGTACCCAGCAGTTTTTCACTATTAAACTTCGCTTCAAAGCTATCACTTAAAAAAGTAACTGAGGTTGGGTATTCAGGATTGATCTCTTTCATAATGGACTGCACTTGAGCTATAGAAGTGCTGATATTTTGCGCAGGATTTAAGCGCATAGCCAATACACCTTCCCCAGCAAAGCCATTTCTAATGATCAGTGGTGTGGCAGTTTGATAAGGATTATCCATCACAAAATTCTTCATCACGCCGATTATCGTCAACTGACGATCATCTATCTGAATCACCGAACCGACTGGTTTTTTAAGCCCCATGACCTTAACCGCGGCTTCATTGATTACCGTATTTGCTGAATCATTAAACTGAGGAGAAAAATTCCTCCCGCTCTGCATAGTTGAGCCTAGGGTAGCTACAAAATCAGAATTGGCATATCTATAATTGAAAATGAAGCTTTCGTTCGGGCCTTTTCCTGGCCAGCCGACTGTAGTGGTATTGTTCCCCCCACTAGTCAGGCTTAGGCTAAAAAGACTGGCATTGCTAACTGCTCCTGATTTCAGTAACCTATCGCGTAGCAATGTGGCTTTTGAGAAATCTTCTAACACACCTTCTAGTGGAATTTCCACCAATCCATTTCTATCATAGCCAACCGGCTTGTTCTGGATAAAAGTAAGCTGCTGATAAATGACAGCGGTGCAAATGATTAGACTGGAGGCGAATACAAACTGGAAGATCACCAATACTTTCCTGATGGATAACGAAGCACCACCAGTCTTGCTAAAGCCCTTTAATACCTTCACTGGTTCAAAAGAAGATAGGTAAAAAGCAGGGTAGCTACCGGCAATAAAACCGGTAAAAAGTGTCAATCCAACTAATACAGCCCAAAATTTCCAGTCGGCATAATTGAGGGTTAGGTAGCTATTTAGTAATCCATTAAAATAAGGAAGACTAATTTCTATGAGTATAAAGGCGACGATCATCCCCAAAAAGGCGAGTAACATGGACTCCAGAATAAACTGGCTGATCAATGATTTCCTTGCGGCACCAATGGCTTTTCTCACGCCAACTTCCTTTGCTCTCTTTTCGGACCTTGCGGTAGAAAGGTTCATGAAATTAATGCAGGCGATAAGTAAAATACAAAAAGCAAGGATAAAGAAAATTCTTAGGGTATCGATCTGTCCGCCAACAGATTTTCCATTTTCAAAATGACTGTATAAATGCCATTTTGAAAGCGGGTGAATCAATGCAACAGCAGTACTCCCCTTATCATTTCTTTTGAAAATAGTATTCATGGAAGCGTTTACCTTTTCAAAAGAACTGTTGTCACGCAATTGAATAACGGTTAAACAATGGCCATTTCCCCAACCTGTTCCAGCCACCCAAGGATTTATCTTTTTATACAACTCCCATGACATCAGGTAATCAAATTGAATACTGCTACTGCTGGGAACATCTTCCATGACCCCTTCTACGGTAAGCAATTCTTTACCACCAAATTTCAGAGTTTTATTCATTGGATCTGCATTACCAAACAGCACTTTAGCAAACCTTTCCGTTAGAATTATTCCATTTGGAGATTTCAGTGCCTGATCTTTATTTCCCTTAATCATTTGATAATCGAAGATCTTAAGGAAGGATGGATCAGCATACACCCCGAATTTTTTAAAGGACTTATCCTGATTACTCAATAGATATTCACGAGGATAGGTAGAATGAGAAGCATAGGCGATATCTGGCATGGTACTGCTCAGATAGGGGGCCATAATCCCAGATGTCCAGGCATAACTGACCGCGCCATCTCCACTTTTCATGTTGGTGTACACCACATACGTGCGGTCGTAACCCGTAGTATGTTTATCATAACTCCATTCGTAGGCTACATACAATAACAAAAGCATGCAGCTGGCGAGGCCAATTGCTAAGCCACCCACATTGATGAGTGTGTAACCTTTGTTCTTCCAAAGGTTACGTATGGCGATTTTTAAATTTAGCTTGAACATATCTTTAGATTAAGGTATTATTCATATTTAAGCGCATCTACAGGTTTAGCATTGGCCGTTTTATAAGCCTGCATACTAACCGTCAACACCGTTACCAAAACAGAAACAAATGCCGCGGCAAGGAATGGCCATATAGACATTGTGCTGCGATAGGCAAAACTTGACAACCAGGAACTTGCCAATATGTAAGCGATCGGAATGGCGATCAGATTTGCGGTCAGCACCAGAATCAGAAAAGTTTTATTGATCATCTTTAAGATGTCTTTCGTTTCTGCACCCAATACTTTTCTTACGCCAATTTCTTTGGTACGTTCTTGTACCGTAAAAGATGCCAATGCAAACAAACCCAATATCGCCAAAGCAAGTGTCACATAAGTAAACACGTTGAAAATCTTGTCGAGCCTAACATACTGAATATAGACATTGGCAAAACTCTGATCCAGCCAGGTATATTGAAATGGAAAAGGTTCCACGGACTGCCAAAGGTTTTTAATCTCAGCTACTGTTTCCTGTGTATGTTGACCATTAACCTTCAGTATCACCTGATCAGCAGTATTGGAATTTTTAGTTTCTACCATAAAGACTGTGGGTTCAGCAGCAAATTCCATCCCCTTTTGAACATGATCCTTTACAACACCTACAATGACCTGGTCATTGATCCATTTCTTCCCAATCAAGTCCTTCAGTCCATATTTTTTAACTGCAGCCTCATTCACCATGACTGCGGTACTGTCTGTCTTAAACTTACTGGAAATCAACCTACCTGATAGCGCAGGCATCCCCATTACTTCGAAATAATCAAAATCAACAGTTACCACACTTAAGTTTTGTACTGGCTGACCGTTGAACTCACGACCGATCACCTGCATCGCTTTAACACCCGGATAATAATTTACCCTACTCACCTCAGTTACCCCGTCTATTTTCAATAAGCGGTCTTTTATCGGTTGAAAATTCAATCTAGTCTCCCCTTTTCTAATTTTAAACACCATCACATGGTCTTTATTAAAGCCCACATCTTGATTTTTAATATAGTTCACCTGCTGTTTAATAATGATCAATGCGATGATGAAAACAATAGCTACTATAAATTGGATAGAGATCAATACTTTACGCATCCACAAGCTTCCGGTTCCTCTGGAAAAATTCCCCTTCAACACCTTTACAGGCTCATAACTAGACAGGAAGAAGGCAGCATATCCACCAGAAATGACAATTACGAATAACATAACAAACCCTATCTGAAGGCCCAGTTGTCCAGGATTGTTGTAAGTAAATAAAGACAAATCCATATCCATCAATCGGTTCATTATTGGGAGGGATACTTCTGCAAAAACTAAGGCCAACAATAACGCGACCAAACACTGAATGGTAGTTTCTGTTAAAAAATACCTGATCAAATTGCCTTTGGCAGCGCCCAAAACTTTTCGGATGCCAGTTTCTTTTGCTCTTTTAACAGATTGTGCAATTGATAAATTGGTAAAATTGATACAGGCAATAATGAGTAATAGGGAAGAAAACAGTACCAGAATAGTAACCATCTTAGGATTTCCTCTTTTAGTAGGATCCATCAGGCTAGTTGAATGCAGGTATACCTCCGTTACAGGTAAAGCGATCAGCGTGGTTTTCTGCATACTCGCCTCTTTTTTCACCATAGGCAATTTTTGAAATGCAGCATTTAGCTTCTTATTAAATTCCACAGGATCTGTTCCAGGCTTGGCTTTTAAGTAGGTATAAAAATTCCCATTGTTCCAACCATCCCCTGTCGAACTTTTCTTTACAAAACCTTCAATTTCGATATGCTCAGGGGTATTTGGCAGTTCATAGACTCCGCTGACAATATAGCGTTGAGTGGTATTGATTAATAAAGTCTGCCCCACTGGATTGGTTTTTCCGAAAATCTTTTCACTTACTGGTTGACTGAGTACAATCTGATCTTTTGATACAATCGATGATTTTGCAGCTCCATAAATAAATTTATAAGGAAAAAGATTAAACCAATTGCTGTCTACCCCAAGGATATGGTCAACATACATTTCAGTTGGCCCTGAACTCAACAAACGTTGGCGAGTATCCCATACATAATAACGGCCATAATCCTCAATTTCAGGAGTCATCTCCTTTAATGCAGGTGCCAACTCTGCCGGACTAGAAGCATATTCATCCTGATCTGGCCCTCCTTTAATAGATAGACGGTAGACATTTTCTGCATTAGGATTCCAGGTATCATAACTCCTTTCGTTATTGGCGTATAAAAGGATAATGAGAAAACCAGCAAGACCAATGGAAAGGCCAAATATATTCATTAAGGTATAGCCTTTGGTTTTCCAAAGGTTGCGTAATGCTATTTTTAGATTGAGTCGGAACATGAGGTTGTCGTATTTTTAAATCAATTCTTCTGTACGGGTTTTGTTGATTTTCTCCGAGATCACATGACCGTCTTTTAAATTGATAATGCGGTTAGAGAAACTGGCGTCATGAGAAGAGTGCGTCACCATGACAATAGTAGTTCCTGTTTCATTGAGTTCACAAAGCAATTCCATGACTTCATTACCATGAGAACTGTCCAGGTTCCCGGTAGGCTCATCGGCAAGTACCAATTTAGGTTTGGTAACCAATGCTCTGGCTACAGCTACCCTTTGCTGCTGTCCGCCGGAAAGTTGTTGAGGAAAATGCCCGCTTCTGTTCACAATATTCATCCTTTCGATAATCTCATTCACCAATCGTTTGCGCTCTGGTGCAGCTACTTTATTATAAATTAATGGCAGCTCAATGTTTTCGAAAACTGTCAATTCATCAATCAGATTAAAGTTCTGAAAAACGAATCCCATATTACGTTTCCTGAAGTTAGAGCGTTCTTTGTCGTTCAGCTTCAACAATTCCGTATCTATGAATTTGTAGCTACCACTTTCTGGTTTGTCCAATAAGCCCATCACATTTAGGAGGGTAGATTTTCCACATCCAGATGGCCCCATAATGGACACAAATTCACCTTCTTTAACATGCAGGTTGATCCCATTTAAAGCAGTAGTTTCAATTTCTTCAGTTTTGTAAACTTTTTCCAGGTTTTCGATTTTTATCATGGCTATATTTTTTCAGTTTAACATTTTTCAAGGAAGGTTCGTACCCGGGCAAACGCATGTCCACGGGCACAAAACCTAATTTTAAATCTTTTATACTTTTGTCTGCCAGCCTTAAGCCAGCATTTTTATTTACTTACTTCAACGATATCGTATTGATTAAACTGGTCGTAAGATGAAGTGATGACATCTTCCCCTTTTTGTAATCCTTCCAGTACTTCATAATACTTGTGGTTTTTACGGCCAATTTTCACATTTCTTTTAGTGGCTTTACCATCTTTCAAGACGAATACCCAGGTACCTCCGGTGCTTTGGAAAAACTGTCCTTGTGCGATCAACAATGATTTACTGTTATCAGAAAGGGTCAGTTTCACTTGCATAGATAAACCTCTTCTCAGGTCTTCAGGTGATTTACCATCAAATACGAGTTCCACTTGAAACTGGCCGGCAGTAACCTCAGGGATTACTTTCCTCACTAACAATTTATAAGTATTCCCATTGAATTCTACACTGGCAGTCTGTCCTTCTTTCACCCTATTTACATAATATTCGTCTACACTGGCTTGTAATTTATACCCTTGCAGTACGTCAATTTTCCCCAACATTTCATTAGGACTATAAGACTTACCTATAACCGGATCGTAAGAGGAGAGACGACCGGCTACAGGCGCCTTAATAGTCATATTTTCTATATTTTGTCTGATTGTTTCCAGACTTTCATTCATTCTTCCGATAGAAATGTCAATTTGTTTCAACTGCATAATCCTACCCTGGTTTTCCTGTTTGATGGCTTGTCGCAAAATCCCTCTCCTACCCTGATAGTATTCATAATCCTGATTTGAAGTATTGAATTCCTCTCTGGTGATCACATTTTTCTTAAACAAAGCACTATCGATTTTGTATTTACGGCTTGCTGTTCTCAACTTATCTTCAATTTCCATCATATCCTGTCCCATCACACGTTGATTTTGTTCCAGGTCTAATCTCAATTTTCTCAATTGATTGATCTGCTCAGTGATGCTCGTTTCGCTAGAGGTATAGCTTGATAAAGCATTTGGATTGGCGATTCTTAATAAAGGTGTCCCCTTTACTACCGATGCTCCGTTTTCTGTGAAGATCTCGGCTACAGTTCCGCCCTCTGGAGAACTCACAATTACAGAAGTCAAAGGAACAACACTGGCATTTAACAATACCACATCTTCAAAATCTCCGAAAGTTACCTGGCTAATAGTCAGTTTTTCCGCATCGGCTTTGTAAACCTTATTTAATGACAAACTATATCCGTAACCTACCAAGCCCACTAAAACCACCGCACCTACAATACTTAATATCGTTTTCTTATTGAACCGTTTTTTCTTTATGATCTTATCCATTTTTGTATTACGCTTATTGTTCAGCCATAAGCGAAGGCTGTGCCAATCTACCAAAACAATTTTATACACCTACAAATCAACAACTTAACTCTATTTAACATTAAGAACCGTTCATAATCGGACAGTAGCTGTACAGCATCGAACAGTTTCTTTTATTTTTGTTCCTAAAGAGGTAGGAAAGGAATCTATGGATTCCAATGGAGGGCAAGAAAAATATAGAAAAGCTTAAATTCATACCATAATGATAGATGCTAATGTTTTAGTGATTGACGATGATGATGACATCTTACTAAGTGCGAGACTATTCTTAAAACAACATTTCAGCCAGGTGATCACCTGCAAATCTCCAAAAGAGATCAATGTGCTACTGAGTCATAATGAAGTAGATTTGATTTTGCTGGACATGAATTATCAAAAAGGGGCCAGTGATGGCCGTGAAGGATTGTATTGGCTGGAACATATCCTATCTATAGATAAAGATTATGTGGTTATCCTGATGACAGCCTATGGAAATGTAGAACTTGCTGTCCAAGCCATCAAGAAAGGTGCAACTGATTTTATCCTTAAACCATGGGAAAATGAGAAGCTGTTTGCCACCCTATCTTCTGCCTCCCGATTAAGGCAATCCAATAAAAAGGTAAAGAAACTGGAAAAGATTCATTCTTCGCTGCAAAAAGACCAAGCTAGACAATTCGAGCATATCGTTGGCAATTCTACACCGATCAAACATTTACAGAATACCTTAGTAAAGGTGGCACCAACTGATGCCAATGTCTTGATACTTGGCGAAAATGGAACAGGAAAACAAGTATTCGCTTACGAACTTCATAAGCATTCCTTAAGAAAGAACGCGATCTTTATGCACGTAGACTTAGGCTCTCTCAATGAGAACCTCTTTGAAAGTGAACTCTTTGGCTATGCGAAAGGTGCTTTTACAGATGCCAAAGAAGATAAACCTGGTAGATTTGAACTCGCCGAAGGCGGAACAATATTTCTCGATGAGATCGGGAATTTATCTCAGCCATTACAGGCAAAACTATTGAGCGTACTGCAAAACAGAACGGTTACCAGACTTGGAGAAAGCAAAGAAAGGAAAGTTAACGTCCGACTAATTACCGCTACCAATATGCCTTTAAATGAAATGGTAGCCAAGGGGACTTTCCGACAAGATTTACTATTCCGTATCAATACCGTAGAGTTATTACTACCTGGATTGTCAGAGCGAGGCGAGGACATTACACTATTGGCCAATCACTTTCTACATAGCTTCAGCGCCAAATACCATAAAAATCTTTACAAGTTTGAACCAAAAGCAGAGAGCCTATTATTAGGATACCACTGGCCGGGAAATGTGCGTGAACTACAACACGTAATTGAACGTGCGGTAATTATGGCTGATGGGATGGAAATATCTGCCCATGATTTACAGTTAAGTCCGCAGAAATTTGGCGGAACTCCAGTAATTCAACCGGAAATGGGATTGGAAGAAATGGAAAAATTGATGGTTCAAAAGGCAATCGATAAGCACAAAGGAAATATATCCAGGGCTGCATTGGAACTGGGTCTTACCCGGGCCGCGCTTTACCGACGCATAGAAAAGTTTGACCTATGACCTTTTATAACCGCTTTACCTTCCGCCTTCTCTACCGATTGGTAATCATCAATATTCTGGGAATTTTATTATATTATTTGATCAAAAACACAGCGCTCTGGTTTACCATTTCGGGATTGGCTATTCTTTTAATTGCTGCGTTGATGAACCTGTATTTCTACATCAACCAAATCCGGGAAGACATCAAACGCTTTATTCTGGCAGTAAAAACCAGGGATAGTACTTTAAACTTCCGTAATAAAGCCACAAAAGGGAGTTTTCCGGAGCTTTATGAATCTTTCAACGACATCATTCAAACTCAAAAGGATATGCAACTGGAAAAAGATTCTATGTTCCAACTCATCAAAACTATTCTGGAGCAAGTGCCAGTGGGCGTGATTGTAGTGAAAGATAATGAACAAGATTCCAGACAGGCTGAAATCGTATTTTTCAATCAGGCTGCCACCAGCTTACTGGGTATCCCATCCTATAAGTATTGGCACCGATTGGCGCAACATAGTCCACAGTTTGCTCAGGAAATAGAAAATATTGGTAAGGGTGGCAAGCGTTTTATGGAGCTAAAAATCCAGGATAAACTCATCCAACTTTCTACAGAAGTAATCCCTTTAAACCTTTATCTGACGGATTACACCATCATTTCTTTCCAGAACATCAAGGATGAGATTGAGCAAAAGGAATCTGAAGCCTGGAATCGCCTGATCGGCGTAATCTCCCATGAGATCCTGAATTCTATTACACCAATCAGCTCTTTATCAGATACGGTAAACAGTATGATTGCTGACAAACAATCATTGAATTCTGAGGATCTTGAAGATTTAAAACCTGCCATAAAGACCATAAAAAGAAGATCTGAAGGATTGTTAGACTTTGTAAAGGATTACCGTTTAATTGCAGAGTTACCCACCCCAGATCTGGAATATCATACCATCGGAGAAATCCTACAACACATTAAAGTATTGATGCAACCTTTTGCCAATGGCAGAAACATCATGCTTAAAGTGGAACAAACTTCGTCCAAAATCACCATTCAAATAGATTTAAAATTGGTAGAACAGGCATTAATTAACCTGGTTACCAATAGCATATACGCTTTGGAAGGCGTAGAACACCCAGTCATAGAAATCAACTACCGATTGGATCAAAATAAACTCTATCTCGAAGTGAGTGATAATGGAAAAGGAGTTGATAGTGAATTGATCGAAAAGATTTTTGTTCCCTTCTTTACCACCAGAAAAAACGGGTCGGGCATTGGGCTTACCATCACTAGAAACATC
This sequence comes from Pedobacter gandavensis, assembly GCF_014172405.1. GTDB lineage: Bacteria > Bacteroidota > Bacteroidia > Sphingobacteriales > Sphingobacteriaceae > Pedobacter > Pedobacter gandavensis. The sequence goes on from NZ_WNXC01000002.1 coordinate 460,593, forward strand.
ATGAAGATGCACCATGGAAACTTAGAAGTCAACTCGATTCCTTTTGAGAAGACGGTATTCTCTTTAGTTTTCAGGTATCAATAAAAAAAGCTTTGTAAGGCAACATAACCTTGCAAAGCTTTTTTTTATTGGATTATTTAAATTCTAAATCACAGTACCATCAGGAATTATTGCTCCTTTTTTCACAACTACAATACCATCCTTAACGGTATATAAGGAATGGTCACTGTCTGGAAGATGTGCTCCACCGATGATCTGTACCTCATTACCCACCCTACAATTCTTATCCAGAATGGCATTGGTAATGGTACAATTGTCTCCGATTCCAATCCATGGTCTTTTATGCTCCAGGTCTTTTTCCAAATCTTCCAGTACCTGATATTTATCACTTCCCATGATATAACAGCTGTCTATCGTGGTTCCTTTACCAATCCTTGCACGAATACCAATCACTGAATGTTTGATACATTTGGCATGTAAAATACAGCCTTCGGCAATGATGGTTTTATCCAGTGTGGTACCTAATATTTTAGAAGGTGGTAACATACGTGCACGGGTAAAAATGCTGTGTTTACTATCAAAAAGATTGAATTTAGGCAGGTCATCTGTGAGCCCCAGATTGGCTTCAAAGAAAGATGATATATTTCCGATATCTGTCCAATATCCTTCATACTGGTAGCTCAATACATGATTAGACTTTAATAACCTTGGGATAATTTCTTTCCCAAAATCCTTCTCATCTGCATTTTCTGCAAAGATTTTGATCAACAGATCCCTGTTGAAAATGTAAATCCCCATGGAAGCCAGGTATTCACGACCTTCCGCGCGCATTTCTTCGCCAGTATCAGAAGTCCAATCCTTCAGTAATTCTGTGGCTGGTTTCTCAATAAACGAGGTAATGATATTGTCGGAATTCGCTTTAAGAATACCAAAGTCCGGCGCATCTTTTGCCGTTACCGGAATGGTAGCCAGAGTAATCTGTACGCCACTTTCAATATGGGCATTTACCATTTTATTGAAGTCCATTTGGTAGAGCTGGTCGCCAGATAAGATGAGTACATACTCGAACTCATGGTTCAGCAAATGGTGCATTACCTGTCTAACGGCATCGGCGGTTCCTTGAAACCAGGTCGGATTATCAGGGGTTTGTTCTGCCGCCAGAATGTCTACAAAAGCAGCACTAAAATGGCTAAAATGATAAGTATTCTTGATGTGTTTATTTAATGATGCAGAGTTAAACTGCGTCAGGACAAACATCCGGTGAATACCCGAATTTAAGCAGTTAGAAATAGGAATATCGACCAATCTGTATTTTCCGGCAATAGGAACAGCAGGCTTGGATCGTGTTTGTGTTAGTGGGGAAAGCCTGGATCCCTGGCCACCACCGAGGATAACGCCTAATACTTTATCAGTCATAAATATTCAGTTTATATGTGGTACAAATCAATATATTGTTGTGCCGCTCTATCCCATGAGTGGTCTAATTGCATCATATACTTGCGAATTTCCTTCAGTTGCTCCTGATTTCCATACAGTTCATAAGCTCTACCAATCGCGTGTCCTACATCCCAAACGCTGGTCTGATCGTGACAAATCCCAAAACCTCCATCACCAATATCTACCACCGTATCTTTTAATCCTCCTATCCTGCGGACAATAGGAACTGTCCCATAGCGTAAAGCATACATCTGATTCAGTCCACATGGCTCTACTCTACTTGGCATCAGCAGAAAGTCTGCCCCAGCATAAATCTGGTGTGATAACTGTTCATTGTAACCAATATACACATTATAATTGCCTGGAAAAGCCTCTTTCAACTGCATCAGCCTACCCTCTACCTGAGGATCTCCAGATCCCAATACCAATACATTTATTGCACCATTACCCTTTGATAAGGCATTGTAAAAGATTTCCGGTAACAAATCTGCCCCCTTCTCACCTACTAACCTCCCTATAAAGGTAAATAACGGCTTTTCAGGATCCAGGTTAAATACCCGACATAATGCCGCCTTATTCGCCTTTTTTCCATTTTCTAAAGTACGTAATGTATATTTCTTTTCCAGCATAGGATCATGCTGCGGATCCCATACCTCATTGTCGATTCCATTTAAAATGCCCACAGATTTGGAGCGCTCTTGAGCGAGCAAGTCTTCCAGTCCATTGGCTTTAAAACTAATTTCTTCTAAATAACTCGGTGATACTGTAGTCACCCTCCAGGCACATTTAATGGCAGCAGCAAGCGGATTTATGGAACCCTTCCAATCCAATTGCCCAGATTTCCATAAATCAAATGGCGGCAAATAATGGAGTTTATCCCAGCCAAACTGTCCCTGATACTGCGCATTATGAATGGTCAAAACAGAAGGTACCTGGCTTAGCTTTTTAAACTGATGTCCATACGCCATCATAAAAGGCACCAATCCTGTATGATGATCATGACAGTGAATCACATCCGGATTGTGCTCCCATTGCGCAATCCAATCCAATACGGCGATTTGGTACGCCAAAAAACGCTCTGTATCATCATCATATCCATAAACATTTGGTCGGTCCATTAAACCTGGGATGTGAACCAGATATAAGTCGAAGCCCAATTTATTGGTTAGCTCCCTGAATATTCTTACTGGAAAATCATGAAAACCCAGCTTCCCCCAACCATCATAAACAACCTCAAACTCATTTTCCTGCATGAATTTAGTCTGATAAGCGGGCATTACCACTTTAGCAACATGGCCAAGCTTGTTCTGATATTTCGGCAAAGCGCCTACTACATCGCCTAGACCACCTACTTTAGCAATAGGGTAACATTCTGCACTCAGGTGGATAATCTCCATAATTCTCAAGGGGGTTAAAAAGTATCTTAAATTAGGTAATACAAGGTGAAAAGGCAATTATTCCTGGAAATAATTTTACTTAAAAAAAGTTTGCTGTTCGAGCCTGAAATCTTTTACGCTGAAGGGTGCAAAATTTTCTAGGTCTCTATACAGCAAAACTTTTTTATCAACTGCAAAATTAACGCAGGATACTTGTAGAGGGGAAAGAGCGCTGAATTGGATGCTTAAAGAGAAAAGGAAAGTTAAACCGAATCACAGCGGTGACAATAGATTGGGACTTGATTTATAGTAAAGTTGAGGGAGAAGCTAAACAGGGCGCTTAAAAGGAAAAAAAAAGTTAAACTGAATCGCCATGGTGACAGCAATAATGACCACGAAAACTGGCGCAAGGGAAAGCATCCAGAACGGCATGAACTATTTCATTGCAGGATTTATAAAAAAAAGAAGCATTCTAAGAAAAGGTATAGAAAGTTTTGTGCCCTTCAGCGCAAAAGATTTCAACCTTTTATTAGTAATGCTTCTTTTTTTAGTTCAAAAAATTAATAATCAGCAACTGCTCTGAACATCAGTGCTGCAACCGTCAAATTCGTTCTGCTATCAATCAAAATCGCAGCACCATTTGCTTTATTTTCTGTATAAAGGTCAAAAGCCAACTCATCAGCTGTTTTAATCAAAATCCGGCCAATATCATTCAGCTTGAAATCAGTTGCATTCTGCTTCTCTAAAGTATTGATGTCCACTTTATAGATAATTTCACTAATCTTCGCCTTGGTAACCTTACTATTGTGTTGCAATAAATAGGTGATACTCTCATCAAGCGGGCGACTATCCATCCAGCAAACATCTGCTTCTATCAGTTTAGCATTTTGTGGTAGATGATCGGCATTTACCAGAACATCACCCCTGCTTATGTCTATGTTATCTTTCAGGTGAAGTGTAACCGACTGACCGGCATGAACCTCTTCTGGCCTAAGGTCAAAAATCTCAATTCTATCAATTACAGAGCTATTTCCAGAAGGCAATACCGTCACCTTATCATTCACTTTAAAGGAACCGCTTAACACCCGCCCTGCATAACCGCGATAATCATGAAGCTCATCAGTTTGTGGTCTCACTACCCACTGCACCGGCATTCTTGCCAGGTTATAACTTAGTTTATCATCTACATCAACTGTTTCCAGAAAATGCAACAAACTACGTCCATCATACCAAACCATATTCTGCGACTCATGAACGATATTATCGCCCTTTAATGCACTTACAGGAATGAAAGTAACTTCTTTCAAGTCCAATTCTGCGGCCAATAATGTATACTTATCTGTGATTGCATTGAACACCGTTTCACTATAGTCGACCATATCCATTTTATTAATGGCGACCACCACATGCTCAATACCTAACAAAGAAACCAGGTACGAATGTCTGATCGTTTGTTCTACTACCCCGTTTCTGGCATCGATTAAGATGATGGCCAGTTTGGCTGTAGAAGCACCAGTTACCATGTTCCGGGTATATTGAATATGACCAGGGGTATCCGCGATAATGAATTTACGCTTTTCTGTCTGGAAATATTTGTAGGCCACATCGATGGTAATCCCTTGTTCTCTTTCTGCCCTTAGTCCGTCTGTTAAGATGGCCAAATCAATGGTACCATCGTCATTTTTTCGGTTAGATTGCTGTAAGGCTTCCAGTTGATCCGCTAAAATAGAACCTGTATCGTAAAGCAGTCTTCCGATAAGTGTACTCTTTCCGTCGTCTACACTTCCTGCTGTAAAAAATTTCAATAAATTCATTAAAAATACCCTCCTTTTTTACGGTCTTCCATCGCAGCTTCCGATACCTTATCGTCTAAGCGGGCGCCCCGTTCACTAATTTTTGATGCACTGATTTCCCTGATGATGTCTTCGATTTGATCGGCTTCCGATTCTACTGCTGCAGTACAGCTCATATCACCTACGGTGCGGAAACGAACCATTTTATTTTCTACGATATCGTCTGCATCCATGTTCAGAAAGGGCGATGCTGCCATTAGCTGACCATTTCTGGTAATCACATCTCTACGATGTGCGAAGTAGATGGAAGGAAGATCAATATTTTCTCTTTTGATATAGTTCCAAACATCGAGTTCTGTCCAGTTGCTGATTGGGAAAACGCGAACGTTTTCTCCTTTATGAATTTTACCGTTATAGATGTTCCACAACTCCGGGCGCTGACGCTTAGGATCCCATTGTCCAAATTCATCCCTTACAGAAAAAATTCTTTCTTTGGCCCTCGCTTTTTCTTCATCGCGGCGTGCTCCACCGATACAAGCATCGAAACCATGTTTGGCAATTGTATCCAGTAAAGTGACCGTTTGCAAGGAATTCCTACTTGCATTTTTCCCGGTTTGCTCTACTACTTTTCCCTGATCGATAGATTCTTGAACATGACCAACAATGAGTTTTTCACCAAGTCGTTCCACCATTTTATCACGGTAATTAATCGTTTCTTCGAAATTATGTCCCGTATCTATATGTACCAGCGGGAAAGGAAACTTTCCCGGGCGAAATGCTTTCTCAGCAAGTCGCACCAGGGTAATAGAGTCTTTTCCTCCGGAGAATAACAATGCTGGCTTTTCAAATTGCCCGGCTACTTCACGTAAAATGTGAATCGCTTCGGCCTCCAGTTCGTCTAAATAATCTAAATTATACTTACTCATTTTCTTATATTTTACTTAGTGGCATGTAAACCACATTCTTTCTTTGATTGATCTTCCCACCACCAGCGTCCGGCTCTGAAATCCTCCCCTTCGCGTACCGCTCTGGTACAAGGAGCACATCCGATGCTCGGAAAGCCTTTATCGTGCAAGGTATTGTATACAATGTTATGCTCCTTTATATAGGCCTTTACTTCTTCGAGCGACCAGAAAAAGATAGGATGAAATTTCAGCAAGTTATTCTGCTCATCCCATTCCAGGTTGGTCATATCGGTTCTGTTTACTGATTGTTCGGAACGGATACCTGTTACCCAGCAATCTTTACCCGTAATTGCTCTTTTTAAAGGTTCGAGTTTACGGATATAGCAGCATTCCTTTCTATTTTCTACAGATTCATAAAAGCTGTTTGGGCCTTTGGCATTTACCATTTCCTGTAAAGCTTCTGCTTGTGGATGGTAGGCCATAATTGGCTTTTTATAAATTTCTAAAGTTCTATTCCAAACATAATAAGTTTCAGGAAAAAGCCTGCCAGTTTCCAGGGTAAATACTTCAATGGGAATATCATTTGAAAAGATCATGTGAGTGATCACCTGATCTTCCCAACCAAAACTGGTAGAAAACACAATCTTTCCTGGGTAGGTAACTGCGAAATATCGAAGCGCCTCTACCGGGGATTTATCTTTTATTTGTGCAGCTATTGCTGCTAAGTCTTCTTTCATAACTAAAATTCTTTGAGGATAAAGCTGATGATGCTACGTAAGCTAACCAATACCACCAACACCCCTACCGACACCATAATTGTTTTTACGGAGATCTTATTAGATACCCTGGCAGCAATCGGCGAGGCCAATGCGCTACCAATTACTAAACCTGCTACAGCCTCCCAATGGGCACCATTTAACATCGTGATAAAAGTAAGAGAGCTCATTAAGGCAATAAAAAAGCGCGTAATTTTCACCGTCCCTAACGAGAACCTCGCGTTTCTTCCACCGGCAATCAAGCTCGACAATACGATTGATCCCCATCCGCCACCCCCAACAGCATCAATAAAACCACCAAACAACCCAAGAAGGCCAATCTTCTTGATTTTGCCTTTCGGATTTTTCTGCTTCCGGTTGATTTTGTAGGCTTTAGAAAGGATCACTCCACCAAGGATCAGTGTGTACACCGAAATGATTGGCTTCGTATAATGATTATAATGTTCCAAAGAGGATAGTAAATAAGCGCCAACTACAGCCCCCACAATTCCCGGTACCAACAGCATGCGGAACAATTTCCAGTTCACATTTCCAAAACGGTAATGCATCCAGCCAGCAATTCCATTACTCAGAATTTCCGATAGATGAACGCCCATACTTGCTGAAGCCGGAGGAACACCCATTGCCAGAGAGAAGGAGGTCGAAGTAACGCCATAAGACATCCCAATCGCACCATCAATCATGGCAAAAACAAATCCCCCAATGAGGAACCAATAAAATAGTGGATCCAATTGTGTCAGGTAGGTCTGAAATTCAGGTTCCTTATGCCAGAAAGCTGCAATCACGATTATAAAAGAAAGGACAATGGAGGTCCAAATCAGCCATTTGAAGTTCTTCTTCACCTTGTCGACCTTCTTTTCAGTCACCAAAATAGACGTTACTTCATTGAGCTTTTTCACTTTTTCCGCAAAATCCCCGTTTAATGTATTTCTTAAGGCCTCCATGTTTCCTAAAGTATCATTCAGGCTTTCCGGCAGACCATCATTCAATACTTCTTTCAGACGTTTCGCAATCGTTGGCGACTTTCCATTGGTAGATATCGCAATTTTCAAGTCTCCTTTTTTCACGATAGAACCAAGGTAAAAATTACACAAATCCGGCTTATCAGCAAAATTCACTAACAAATTCCGATGATCGGATTCAACTCTGATCTGCTGATTTAAAGCTACGTTATTTGTAGCGGCTACCACCAGGTCAGCATCGTCCAGATCCTCAGGACTAAACTCCTTTTGGATAATTTCCACACGTTCATAGGCCGATGCCAGTTCCCGCAATTCCGGTAAAACATCAATTGCAATGACGGTGACATGGGCATGCGGACTATTTGACAAGATGGCTGCTAATTTTTCAAGTCCAACCGGACCTGCACCAATCAGCACAGTGTGAATGGTATTCAATTTGATGAAGACAGGAAATAACTGGTTGCCTTCCATATTAATTATTGTTCTTCTTTAAGTGCATTGAAAAATTCTCTGATGGGTTGAAAAGAAGGATGTAAAGACACCACCTCACCAAATATCAATAGTGCAGGGGCTTCAATTCCTTTTTCTTCTACGGTTTCCAATATAGTATCAACCACCCCAATCGCTAGTTTTTCATTTTGCGTAGAGCCGCTTTGAATTGCTGCTACAGGTAGCTGACCTTTTCCTTCATTTTGGAAAAGTTTCACAATTTCTTTCAGTTTCCCCAATCCCATTAATACGACCACAGTAGCTTTAGACCTTGCTGCTTCATACAAATCGTTAGAAATTTTCCCAGAGGCTGTGGTTCCTGTAACCACCCAAAAGCTTTCGCTTAATCCGCGGTGTGTCACCGGAATTTGTTGTAATCCTGGAACAGATATCGAGCTCGATAAACCAGGAATCACGGTTACCGGGATACTATAACCTGCAGCAAAATCCAATTCTTCATAGCCTCTGCCAAACACAAAAGGATCACCACCTTTTAAGCGCACTACATGACCATAGTTAAGGGCATAATCAATCATCAGTTTGTTCACTGCATCTTGCGAATAAGAATGTTCTCCGGAACGCTTTCCTACATATACTTTAATCGCCTCCGGGTTGGCATAATCCAATACCCCTTCATTCACTAAAGCATCGTACAAAACCACATCCGCTGATTTCAATGCATTTGCGCCTCTCATTGTGATCAATTCAGGATCACCAGGGCCGGCACCTACCAAAGTAATTTTTGGCTCTTTGTTGTTTATATTTTTAGTGCTCATTAGATTTGCTCCTCTCTTTTTGCATTAATCTGATTAAAAAAATCTGTTACATCAGCCAGATAAGCGGTAGCAAATTCTGCTGTAGGCTCATTCTTATTAATCTGTAATACCAGTTCATTAAAAGTACTTTTCAGTTTAAACGCTCCTGTTTCTACATAATGGGTATCAAACTCACGAATCACACCGATTTGCGTACTGCTGTTTACCGCTTTATCCAGTAAAAGTGCTTTTGCTGCGTTAACAAATACCGCATAAGTATGGTAAATGGCGTCAGACCAGGCTTCCGCTTCAAAGGAGGCCTTCGCCCAACCTAGTTTTTCTTCTGCTTCTAAAAGTAAAGTCGCCACTAAGTCGATCACTACACCCGCACATTCTCCAACACCAATAGCGGTATTAAAGATCTCTTCATGCCCCCAATCTACGTATTCTTCCTCTTTCAAAGTAGTCAAATCTGCCAGCGGCTTTAACAACTGGTAGAAATAATCTTTCCCTTGTCTGTCGTAATAATGGTGGAAACTTTCTACCGTATTGCTGTTGGCACTAAAATCGTTCAATATTGTTCTTAACACCGCCGTAGCACGCTTAGAAGGTGCTTTAATCACTCTTTCCGCAACTCTTCCTTCACCGTCACCAACGGTGCCTCCACCCAACATGACCTGTACTGCAGGTACGACCTTCCCATTTGCTTTTACTGAACTGCCATGGAAACCGATATGCGCCAAACCATGCTGACCACAAGAATTCATACAGCCGCTGATTTTGATTTTGATGTCTTTATCATAAATCAACTCTGGAAACTCTTCATAGATCACTTCTTCCAATGCTACAGAAAGCGACATACTGTTTGAAATCCCCAGGTTACAAGTATCTGTTCCAGGGCAAGTGGTTACATCACCGATGCTGTCGAATCCGGGGGTAGCAAAATCTAATGCCTTTAATTCGACATACAAAGCTGGTAAAGCGCCTGCTCTAACAAATTTTAAAAGTAGCCCTTGGTTTTGTGTGATGCGAATTTCATCCGCCACATAAGCGCTAATCCCTGCCACTAATTTACGGGCACGATCAGTTTTAATATCGCCAACCGGTACCTTTATATATACGCCATAAAAGCCTGGTTGCTTTTGCTCCACTACATTTGTAGCGCGCCAATGTTGATAATCTAAAGTATCCACTACATCCAGGTGAGGATAGTCCAATAGCGCAGGTGGCTCAGGAGAAAGAACGGAATCCCTATCGATCTTAAAAGATTTTGATTTATTGGCGATTCTTTCCTCCTCAATTAATCTCAATAATTCTTCTAATCCCAGTTTCTGCACTAAATATTTAAGACGTGCTTTATTTCTATTTGTACGTTCTCCGTAACGGTCAAAGACTCTCAATACGGATTCTGCATAAGGAATAATCTGATCCTCCGGAAGAAAATCATGCACCAAACTGGCAAGAAATGGTTGTGCACCTAAACCACCACCCAGCATTACTTTAAAACCACGTTCTCCTTTTTCGTTGATTTTAGGAATAAAACCAAGATCATGGATATAGCTATAGGCCGTATCTTTTTCATCTGAAGAGAAAGAAAACTTAATCTTTCTGCCCATTTCCTGGCAAATTGGATTGCGTAAGAAGTAAGTGAAAAATGCATGGGCATAAGGAGAAACGTCAAACAGTTCATTTGGGTTGATCCCTGAATCCGGAGAGGAGGTTACATTTCTTACCGTATTTCCACAAGCTTCACGGATCGTTACGTCATCGCGTTCCAACTCTTCCCACAATTGCGGGGTTCTGTCTAAACTCACATAATGAATCTGAATGTCCTGCCTGGTGGTCAAGTGGAGATTTCCACTGCCATACTCATCAGAAACATCTGCGATGCGTAATAGTTGTTTGAAGGTAACTTTCCCAAAAGGCAATTTTATACGCACCATTTGTACACCAGGCTGTCTTTGTCCGTAAACACCACGAGCAAGGCGCAGGCTTCTAAATTTCTCCTCATGGATTTTTCCTTCCCGGAAGGCTCTGATCTTTTTCTCGAGATCAATAATATCCTTCTCAACAACAGGATTTTCTAACTCTGTTCTAAAACTTTGCATAGTACGTTTGGTCTTATTTGAAAAAAGCTTCTTCTGTCGGGAGACTGAAGAAGCTTTTAAATATTTTTTCTCTTTACAGCCGAAATCATTAAACACACATACAGTGGTTTAACATTAGATTCCCGTTGTAAATCGTTTGGTTCATAAAACAAATATATAAAGTATATAGGTTTAGTAGTACATAATCCAGACAACTAATTTATAACTCGTTGTTTTTCAGATGATTAATTTACTACCAATTCTATGGGATTAATTATAAACAAACAAAATAGATTGATTATTAGTAGATTACCACCTATGCTTTTAATCCATATTTTTCAAGATTGATTCCGAAATTCCTTTCTGTTTCCAATTTCCAACCCACAAACTTTACTCCGATTTCCAGCCATCTGATCCATTTCCTAATCATCGGGAAAATGTCAAATTGACAACGATCAAAACAAAATCCCTTCTGAAAACTTACATTTATAATTGTAAGCCTTTTATGAAAAGAAAAATCAACCTTTTACCTTTTGCCATTATCACCGGTTTCGTTTTATTAATCAACTGGTATGTCCTTTCCGGAATTGAAACCCTGACTAGTAGCAGCTGGCTGAGTCCAATATTTTGGGGCTTCCTCATCTTCATTTTGGCTTCACTGGCCTATTCCATTCAGCGTATGCGCAATAATGGAATGGATATCTTTTTCAAAATTACCACGCATACTTTTTTAGTATTGATGACCAGTGAGTTGATCTTTATTCTCATTTTAATGATTGGAGATGGCTATCGCCTGATTACCGGAGGATCAAGAAGTGTCTATTGGGTAGAATTTGGCCTGGCGTTATTTTTCATTACCATTCTGATTTTCCTATACGGCATTATTAAAGGCAAATATGCTTATCGAATCATTAAACACACCCTATTCTTCGACGAACTACCTGAACAATTTGACGGTTTCCTCATTACTCAGATTTCAGACGTACATGCAGGTAGTTTCAAAAATGCGAAAGCAGTACAAAAAGGCATTGACCTTATCAAAGCACAGAATTCAGACCTCTTCGTCTTCACCGGAGACCTTGTAAATAATAAAGCGGAAGAAATTGTCCCATGGATGGGGCATTTTTCGCAGGTTAAGGCTCGCCATGGGCAGTTTTCAATACTCGGAAACCATGATTATGGAGATTACATCAAATGGGAAACCGAAGCTGCCAAACAAGCAAACCTGGAGGCCCTAAAAAAACATCATGCAGAAATGGGTTATCGATTACTTTTAGATGAACATGTACGCATTGAAAAAAATGGCCAACACATTATCCTTGCGGGCGTAGAAAACTGGGGGATTGGCTTTGGAGAGCGTGGCGACTTGAAGAAAGCTTTACAAGAGGTAAATCCTGATGATTTTAAGGTATTGCTCTCACATGACCCTACCCATTGGGATGCCGAAGTGAAAAAATGGCCTTCAAAAATCCAGTTGACCTTATCTGGCCATACCCATGGGATGCAATTTGGCATTGAGGCATTTGGGATTAAATGGAGTCCTGTGAAATACCGATATGCACATTGGGCAGGAATCACGAGTGCAAATGGCAGATACCTGAATATTAACAGGGGATTTGGTTTCCTTGGTTTTTCTGGCAGAGTGGGAATTTGGCCAGAAATTACCGTAATTGAATTAAAGAAAACGAGACGATAAGTCCCGTTCTCTTTAATTCAAGATTAATATACAACCAAAAATCTTAGCTGAAACTTCTCTTAAAATACATCTGCATAAGCGGATATCCCTACTTTCGTATAACATTTCGCCAGCTTTTCAACCGCATAATCTAACTCCTCTTCGGTATTGTATCTGCTAAAAGAGAATCTAATGGTAGACCTCCCAAATGGAGTTCCTAGTGCATTGAGTACATGAGAAGCCGCAGCGGAATGACTGTTACAAGCGCTTCCTCCGGATACTGAAATCTGATGTTGATCCAGATGAGAAAGCAGCTGAATTCCGCTTTGCGGATCAGGAAGAGAAACACTCAACACACTATTTAAGCTCTTTTCCGTATTTGCTGAATTTCCATTGAAGTCAATATCAGCAATTCTATCCTTCAATCTATAAATCAGACGTTCCTTTAGTCTGATCAAATGTTGTTGAGTAACCTCCCGATTCCGATAACTTATTTCTAATGCTTTAGCCAAGCCAACAATACCAGTTACATTTTCCGTACCTGCCCGCTGTTTTTGCTCCTGCGCACCTCCATTAATTAAAGGATAAAGGGCTTGTCTGGTATTTCTATATAAAAACCCCACTCCTTTCGGTCCGTGGAATTTATGGGCAGAACCGACCAGGAAATCCGCATTCAATTGACGTGTATCGTAACGGTACTGCCCCATAGACTGGACCGTATCAGAATGAAAAACAGCGCGATATCTTTTACAAATCTCAGCAATGGCTTCAATATCGTTTAAGTTTCCAATCTCATTGTTCCCATGCATCACAGAAACAAAGGCACGCTCATTGGCACCCAGCAATTGTTCTAAATGTCCTAAAGAAAGATTTCCCAACGCATCATGTTGAAGGTAAGCAATCCGGATTTCTCCATTTTTCTCCAAAGCCTGCAAAGTATGCAACACCGCATGGTGTTCAAAAGCAGAAGTGATGGCCAGTTTGATGCCATTACTGCGAATGCCAGAAATGATGGCCGTATTATCGGCCTCCGAGCCCCCGGAAGTAAATACGATATGGTCTGGACTGGCATTGAGGAGGTCAGCAATAATCCCTCTAGCCTGGGCAATAGCAACCTTGGCGCTCCGACCATGGTGGTGCGAAGAAGATGGATTTCCAAAATTTTCAAAAAAGTAGGGCTCCATGGCCAGGAATACTTCTCTGTTTAAAGGTGTCGTTGCGGCATTGTCTAAATAAATTCTCATGCGAATTGGTTTAATAGATTAAAAAATAATCTACTTAATCAGTACACAAGTAAAGGCATTGGACGAGTTTCTTAGAAAATTAAACCTTGTTTTCTAACAACTTATCTCTTCCGCCAATGGCGGACAGGAATTAGCACCTTATTAATTTAACAGGTTGCTAAGACATCACAGGGCCTTTCCCTCAGTCTTTCTGGATAAGTAAATAAATGTATGAACTTTATTAGTGACAAAGATACAATAAAGTCTACCAAATCAATAGTCTTTATTGAAATATTTATTCATTTTTCAATTTTGGTCATATAATTGCTAATTCTACCTAAGAAATAACGGATTTTGACAGTATTTAAAGTTTCAATTCCATATTTTTGCAGCATATTCTATAAGAGTATAATTACACAACCTGAATGGAAGAAAATAAATTGAGAGAAGAGGCGCATCAAGTAACTGGCGACAACAGTATTTTAAAAAGAATATTCCAGGATAGAAAAAGAACCAATATTTTAAGCGGTGTAGAGCAAAGCACAATTTCCTGGTTGGTTAAGCGTGTTCCTACCTTTATCACTTCAGATATGCTGACGTTTATAGGCACAGCTGGTTCAGTAATTGTACTATTAAGTTTCATCCTTGGTACTTATGTAGGTAGAGAATACCTGCTATTAGGCCCAATAGGCTTAGCGATCAACTGGTTTGGTGATTCCTTAGATGGAAGAATCGCTTATTATAGAAACATTCCCCGTAAATGGTACGGTTTTTCATTAGATATCATTATGGATTGGGTAAGTACGGTCCTGATTGGCTTAGGTTACCTGGTTTATGCCAGAAATGAATATGAATTAATTGCTTTTATATTTGTCGCATTATATGGATGGGCCATGATCATCTCCCAGCTGCGTTATAAAATCACTGATATTTACAGTATCGATGCAGGTGTGGTGGGACCTACTGAAATTCGAATCATTCTGGCGATTATCATTATCTTAGAAGTACTTTTTGGCCATCTAATTGAATATTTTGCCACTGGTATCTGTGTGGTCTTATTCATCATCAACTTCCTGGACACGAAGAAACTGTTAAAACTAGGTGACATCAGGGATAACGCAGAACGAGAAGCAAAACAACAAAAGGCACGTTAATGAGCATTAAGAAATCTGCATTCGTTTTTGCAAAAGCACAGGTTTCTGCTTTCTCTGGTGGCATTATCGATTACCTGATCATGATCGCTTGCACAGAACTATTGCACATTCACTATACCATTTCTATCGCTATTGGTGGCATCATTGGTGCCATCGTTAACTTTTCTATCAACCGTTACTGGACCTTTAGTGCCAACCAATCTAATCAGCTTCCCGTCGGCAAGCAACTGATCAAATTTATATTTGTAGTTGCTGGTAGTATTTTTCTGAAATCTTCCGGAACTTATCTTTTTACGAATATGCTGCGCCTGGATTATAAGATCACCAGGATCATGGTGGATATATTGGTTTCCCTGGGTTTCAATTACACCCTACAAAAATATTGGGTATTTAAAAAAACCGAAAGTGATTCAAAAACACCACAGGTATCAGAGCTAAATAGCTAATCAACGTATTATAGAGGTAGACCAAAACACCGATCAGTAAAAAGTACCATTTTATAGCCAATTAGTACCGCTTAAAAATCCCGGTTAAGCAGTATCTTTGTATATGAAGAATGACATTCCTGTTTATGACATCAGTACTTTTGAAGAATACAAAAATGCAGGTATCCTTGTCAGCAGGTTTGGCCATTATTCAAAGCAGTATTTACACTTACATTCGGCACACCGTCACTCCTTTTACCACATGGTTTGTTTTACTAAAGGGAGCGGACTTCAGACGATAGATTTCAAAAACTACCCTGTATTACCTGGAATGATTTACTTCATGACCCCTGGACAAGTACACAGTTGGGCTTTTGAATCTGAAGTGGAAGGATACATCATCAATTTCTCTGAAAATTACTTCAAGTCATTTTTATACAATCCACTCTATCTGGAGAATTTCAGTTTCTTTGATGAGCATTCCGGTGATGCAGTATTGGTATTACCAGAGCAAACCATGACAAAGGTAGTCTCCCTTTTTGAAGAGATCCTTCATGAAGGAAAGGAATCAAGGCCATTTGATGCCGATCTGGTAAAGTTACTTATGCTAAATATTTTTATTCAGGTATCCAGAGGATTGAGTTTAAAGCAGCAACCCCAGACCAATTCCTACAACCAAACCCTGCTTAAAAGTTTTAAAAAATTAATTGAAACCAATTTTATAGAATTGAGGTTTCCTAAACAATATGCCGAACTTCTGTACATTACTCCAAATCATTTAAATGCATTATGCAACGATCTTTTGGGTATTTCTGCAGGTCAGCTTATTCGGGATAGAGTGATTTTAGAGGCGAAACGTTTGTTGATCAATATGGAGCTTTCCATAGCGGAAATATCGGAGAAGCTGGCTTTTAGTGACCCCTCCTATTTTATAAAATTCTTCAAAAAACAAGTGGATTCAACCCCAGATAAATTTAGAAAACAAGATAAATAAAACACACAGATATGAGCAGTACGGACCAATTAAATCAAACACCGCATGTTTCCCAATGGTATGGTATCACCCATTCTAAATGTCCAAGATGTCGTACAGGTAATGTTTTTACAGGTGCTACTTACGGTTTCAAAGTACAGAAAATGAATGAATTATGCCCTCATTGTGGTTTGAAGTTTGAGCGCGAACCTGGTTATTTCTATGTAGCCATGTTTGTGAGTTATGCCATGAATGTAGCACAAATGATTGCGATGAGTGTTGCTGCCTACGTTTTAGGCTTGCCTTTAACTTATGAAAACCTATGGTACTATGTAGGTATCCTACTGGTGGGTGTATTACTATGTTCCCCATTCAACTACAGGTACTCTAGGATGATCCTGCTGTATTGGTTGTCGCCTGGATTAAGTTACGACCCTTCTAAAGTCTAAAAAACAGGTATTAAAATTTAAACCAGTCAACAATTCCCCCGCATGATAACATAAAGGCTCAGCAATCAAAACTGAGCCTTTCATTTTTTCATTAATTGTTTTTATGGTGCCATCATTTCCTGTGGGCGTAGTCCTAATACTTGCTGAAAAGTATTGCTAAAAGTCGACACACTATCGTATCCCACCTTCATAGAAACGCTTTTCACATTTTCCCCTGATATAGAAAGTAACTCCACCGCCTTGATCATTTTGTATAATTTTAGGTATCCAGCTACGGTAATCCCGATATCCTGTTTAAACAACCTTTCCATGGTTCTTGCAGAAAGGTTGAATGTGGCGGCTACCTCAGGAATTTTAAGCTCATTCATCACCGCCCCCCCTTTGTCTACACATGCTGTGAGATAGTCTACTATTCTGGCAATGCGCGGATCTCTGGGCACTGGAAGCACCAAAGGTATGGAGGTATTAAAAGTAAGTGGTAAAATTCCCACCAGAGCTTTTATAAAATCTTGTTCCACCGGTTCTTCTTCTTCCAATCTCGACCATTGCTCAGTAAACAAAATCATTTCTCTTAATACCTTTGGCGTATGAAAAATGTTCAGTTCTTTAAAAAACGGACTATCACTGGTTTTATTTAGAAATATACAGCGGAGGTACACCGGATTGATCGGGCTTGAAGTCCGGTGCGCCAATCCCGGAGGAATCCAGGCACAATGCTGACTGGGCAATAAGTAAGTTCTCTCTGCAGTATGAAGGTATTGAAGCCCTTTTTCTACAAAAATCAATTGCCCCATCTGGTGGGTATGCCATTCGTCAGAAAACTTCCAATCTGCTTCATGCCATACGTAGGCTTCTTTTTTAACCGAATCAACAGTTAAATGACAAAATCTTGCTTTATCCATGTGTCGTAAAATGACATGTTATTGGCAAATATAGACATTTAAAGACAAACAGGTTTACCGATCTTTGGGGTCTTATGACCTCATTAAATAAATATTCAATGAATTTTATAAATTCAACCCCTCTAAAAGCAGGTGTTTTAATATTATTATGCTTGTTGAGCATTACAATTTTAAAGGCACAGTCTACAAAGAACACAAAACCTTCAGCTATGAAAATTCTGGTATTATTTAACACAGAAAGTGGCGGTACCTATAAAATGGCAAAAGCAATCGCTGGTGGCATAGAGAGATTCCCTGGTGCAACAGCAGTACTAAAGCAAGTTCCAAGGATTAAATCCTTAGAAAATGAGCAGAAACAAGCATTTGGTCAGATCCCTTATGCGACCATCTCAGAATTACCTGAATATGATGGCATCGCTTTCGGATCAGCGGTTCATTTTGGAAATATGTCGGCAGACATGAGGTATTTTCTGGACCAATCAGTAGGGATCTGGACAGCTCATAAACTGGAAGGGATGCCTGCAACTGTGTTTATGTCGGCAGGAAGTGGTGCTGGACGTGAGGCAGCAATTCTCTCGTTTTGGAGTACATTAGCCGTTCATGGCATGGTGATCATCCCCACAGGAATCATGGGAAATCAGGAAATTGATAAAACCATCCCTCAGGGAAATACTGTTTTTGGAGCAACTTCGCTGGCTGGAGCAACGGCAGTGAGCAGACCTTCTGAAGGGGAATTACACATTGCTGCACTTCAAGGCTATGCCTTGGCTAAGGCAGCTAAGGGGAACCAATTGACAAAAGATATTACAGCGGTTACTGGTACCGCCAGTTCCGTCGCGCCTAAAACAAGTAAAATTGAAGCGCGCTTGAAAGCATTAAACCTGATACTACCCGATGCCCCGGCGCCCGTTGGAAACTACAAACCATTCCGTATCTCAGGAAAACAAGTATTCATTAACCAGATTGCATTAAACGCAGGAAAAGTAGATCATCCGGGAATGGTGGGTACAGAGGTCACAGAAGAACAAGCAAAATTAGCTACCCGACAGACTTTACTAAACGTTCTTGCGGTTTTAAAACAAGCAGCTGGCGGTGATTTAGACCATGTGAAACAAGCGGTACAACTGACAGGGTTCTTTTATACTGCTGCTGGATATACTAAACATGCGGTCTTAATGAATGAAGCATCTAACCTGTTGGTAGAAATATTAGGAGAGAATGGCATGCACACCAGGGCTACTGTTGGTGCTTCTTCTCTCCCTATGAATTCGTCTGTAGAGATCCAGGCTATTTTTGAACTGGAATAACAGCGTTGGTCAGTAATCGCCTATGGTAATTGATCTGACCGGTATGATAGGCCAAATGCGCCAATAAATGACACAACATAAAATCGTTCGTTTGGCCATCATGCACCTCTTTGATCTCTATCGGATAAGCCGCATTGAGGTCTTCCAATTTTTCAATACTTGTCTTTACATCTGCTTTCAAAGCGTAAAGTTCTTTTAACAATTCCTCATCACTAAATCTAATCGTCTTAAATTCAGCTTCGCGATCACGTTGATAAGGAAAGTCGCCCATTGGCGCACATACAAAAGTTCTTAAATTCCCGATTAAATGCTGTGCCAGATGACCAGCGGTATTACTGATCCCAGTAGCAGTTAGCCACATTTCTTCCTTTTGAGGATAGGCCTCAATTTCTGTAATCAATCTTTGAAGGTCTCTTTCGTAAATATGGATGTAATCTTGTTTTTTCATGTTATGTTTAGGTATACTTTCAAAAATCGACAAAAACAGCTAATCTTTCCTCATTTTAATTGAAAAACCCCGGCGGGAAATTTAATATAAGGTCATAATCGCCCAGAGCGAGGCTCCAGATATAGCCAGCCAAAGAATTAGTCCTTGCAAAAATGGCTTAGCACCAACCATACGAACCACTTTAAAAGACAATCCAGAACCAATCAGAAACAAGGTTAGTGTCAAACCGGCTTTAGCAACATTCACAATATAAGGTGACAAGGTATGCACAAAAGGCAGATAAGTATTCGCCAGCATAGCCAAGATAAACAAGCCTATAAAATAAGGTAGCTGCACTTTACAGCGGTCACTTTTAAAGAGAAAAGCCGTCCCAAATGCCAATGGTACAATCCATAAAGCACGGGCTAGTTTTACTGTTGTCGCAATCTGCAGGGCTTCTACGCCATATTTACCCGCAGCTCCAACTACAGAACTGGTATCGTGAATGGCAATTGCACACCACATTCCAAACTGGCTTTGCGTTAAGCCCAATGCGTGTCCAACCACAGGAAAAAGAAACAAAGCAACAGCGTTCAGAATAAAAACAATCCCTAAAGAAACAGAAATATCCCTTTCTTCTGCTTTCATTACCGGAGATAACGCAGCAATGGCACTACCTCCACAGATCGCGGTACCTGCAGAAATCAGATAGGAAGTTTTACGCTCAATTTTGAAGATTTTTCCGAGCACATAACCAAGCGTCAGCACCCCTACGATGGAGGCCACTGTAAACAATACCCCTTCCCTTCCTGCTTTCATTGCCGCAAAAACATTCATTCCAAAACCCAGACCGACCACGGAAATTTTCAACAATAAATTGGTAGCCTTATGGTTAAGTTCGGGATAGGGATGTTGCATCAATTGCGCCAGTATTAACCCTAGTAATAGAGCTAAGGGAGCCGACATAAACGGCAACAAGCAGAATAATGCGGCGGTCAAAAAAACAATCTCCCTTTTTCTCTCAGTAAGTTCCATAATCAATCTTATTTCTGAGACAAAATTGAGAAGAATGGAGCTGCTGGTCAAATTGAAAAACCTGATCCGGTATTACTTTAAATTATGAGTCAACTGTGCATGACGTAAAAACACTTCAGACAAGCCGTCTAGTTTACCTTGTAAATGAATAAAGTAAAAATACCGCTCTATATTCAATCCACTTACATCAATCACGCTCAGACTTCCATTTTGTAGTTCTTTCGTTAAAGCATGAATGGAGATAAATGCCAGACAAGAAGAATTCATTAAATATGCTTTCATACTTTCTGTACTTCCCAACTGGATTTCCAGTTTCAGATCAGACATTTTTAAACCTACAGATTTTAACGCATGACTAATTACTTCTCTGGTTCCCGATCCTTGTTCCCGCAAAACAAAAGCATAATCTTTTAGCGTTACCGGATTCAATTGGTCTTTCTTGGCTAGAGGATGATCCTTCCCACAAACCAAAACAATCTCATCCCTGATAAACTCCGTGTAACTGATTTCTTGATTTTTAGACTTTCCTTCTACAATACCCAGATCAATTTCTTTTTCAATCAAAGCTTTTTCAACCTGTTCTGTATTTCCGTTGATAAGATTCAGACGAATGTCTGGAAATTTCTTTCTGAAACTGGCGAGTAGCGGAGCAGCTACGTAATGGGCAATGGTTGTACTAGCGCCCAAATTTAACAAGCCTTCTTTTTTATCAACCAATGCATTCATCTCAAAATCTATATTCCTATAAATCGCGAACAAGTCTTCTGCATGCCGCAATAATAATTCGCCTGCAGGTGTCAACTCAATCCGATTTCCTTTGCGAACAAATAACTTATTATTATACTGCTGCTCCAGTTCATGAATGTGTTTCGTCACTGCTGGCTGAGTAATGAATAAACTTTCAGCTGCTTTTGTGAAACTGAGACGCTTGGCCACGGTATAGAATACTTCTAAACGAAAATCTGACATCGGAATCTAAATTTGGGTGCTTGGTTAAACACCCAAACTTAAAGAAACCCATTCAAGTATCCTTAAAACCGAGTCATATTGTTACCCTTTATTTTACTGGTATTTCCATTTTCTTCAATGCCTGGTTTCTAAATATCGCTATTGGAATCTTCTGAGCCAATTGAAGACCGGATTGAACCCTGGCCAGGTCATTCCAGTTTTTAATCTGCTGATCATTGCACATCAACAACACATCGTTGGCCATTAATATGCCATGTAATAAACTCTTCTTCGGCACGTCCAGCACCAATACACCCGTTTCGGTAGCCATGCCTGTTGCAGAGCGCTCGCCAAGGGTATTTAGATTTTTTACTTTTGCACCAAAAAAATCATAATACTCGACTCCCACTGAGCTTAATTCTGAAACCATAACAGGCAATTTAACCGGACGTACCAATGCTTTTAAAGCTGCACTGGTTACACCGAACTGATCTGTGTGAAAATTTTTAAAGCCTACTTTCAATGCCGGAGAGCTCGCTTTGACCCTATAATCCCCTTTTTCTGGGTTGATAAATTCTGGGTTACCAAATAAAGAATGAGCATCAGTCCCTTCTTTTTGAGCCTGTAATAAAGATTCCTTATCAGGAAAAAGGTTATGATCGACTGCTTTACCCCAATCCTGGACCCGGATCGGATAATAAGGACGCATCACGATATTATGTCTAAAAATATCGCCACTATTTACAAACCATACATGAGGGTGAAAGGAGTTATTCAGGATCACATTATTTTCCACCGTTCTAAAAAAGCCCTCCCTGAGTTTTAACCCGCCATTGAGGCACACGTTATTGTATATATGGTAATTCCCAGATCCATCGTCCAAATCAATATCCCAGCCATGATCGCAGCGGAACCGGTTATCATGAATCACAATGGGCTTAATCACATCAGCTTTAATCAACTGAGGATTGTTTTTAGCGATCTCACTCATTACTGCGTAATCCGGATGCCAGTAACGATCTCTTCCCCAAGAGTTAAAGGCCCCATGATCGCCAGATTCCAATACCGTATCATACACATCATTGTAAGCAATCAGATGGCCACCCCAGGTCCCTTCACTAATGTTTATTCCTGCCCTGGGTACATCATAGATCGTATTGTGACTCACTTTAATATCCATCGACATAGAAATTTCTACTCCGGCAACCTGCTTTTCAACACTTCCAAGTCCATGCATTAATGTGTTTTCTACCGTACAGTTTGCAGGATGGTTATTGGTCTTTGGCCCCGGTACCCGGTCAATATCCTTTAATGGGACAAACTGCGCATATTCAAAACTCGGAGAACGCACAGCATTTGGGTCCCCAACAAAGCAAACGCCACTGGCTCCTGCATTGACGATTCGGCAACCAGTCACGACGTTGTTCCTGTTGTAATTACTCATAAAAACAGCATTCCCACCAACTGTATTAAAAAAACAGTCGCTGATTACACAATGCTCCGCACCTTCCATCACTACTGCAGCACCACGATAAATCGTCCAGTCGCTACGCAACAAAGGCGCTTTCGTTTCCATGAAAGTTCTTAAGGTATGACTGAGTTCCATCCCTTCGATCCGGATATTTCTTACCGGCTCCGCAGCCGTTCCACGAAACTCAAAGAGTGATTTTAATTGTGGAACCACGATCAAAGCTTTAGCCAGGTTTGTGTTTTTTTCCGGATATAGATACAGTGTTTTGTCCCTTTTATCGAAATACCACTCTCCAACGGTGTCTAACTCTTCAAAGATATTCTCCACAAAACGGTATTTATCATGCATTCCCGACTGACGATTGTTTTGAAAACCACCGCGCAAATCTAGTTTCCCATCTTTATCTTTTCCGTTGATCTCATAATGGTACCCTCCCCATTCATGTCGGTGTAGCGCATGTACAAAACCACCTTCCGGATGTTTCCAGCTTTTTACGCGCTCCGGGCTAATGGCATCCTCAGAGGCACCACCAAAAAATCTCAGGTCTGGATTGTAATTCGGATACCTGGCCATACGCTGTTGCTTCCCATTCACAAACAACTGATCAAAAGCCACATCATTGGTCACCTTCGCTTTTTTAATACCGCTGGAAAATGACTCCCAGGTTAATTGCAATGGTTTTCCTCCACTTATTTTCACCTGTTCCCCAGGGTACGCTTTATATACTACAGCAGTTTTTAGAGACCGGTCATCTTTCTTTGTAAATAATAGCGGAGCAGAAAGGTAATAGGTCCCTCCACGGACATATACGGTAACGGCATCATTGATTTTCCTGGTCAAAAGCTGCGCTTTCTGAAGACTGGCGAGGGGTTTCTCTTTGGTTCCCGGATTGTTGTCATTTCCTTTAACGGAAACATAAAGCTCTTTAGCAAAAGAACTGCTGCTTAACAATACCAATAGCAAGCAACAGCGTAAAGAAAACTTAACGCGCATTAGATATTTCATCTTATATCTGGTTTTTTGTGTTTCGATTGTGGTTCAAACGCTTAGCTAATGATACAAAATTTAGAACAAAAACGGCAATAAGTGACTAAATCAGCAAAAAACAACACAATTAATTACCCAAAACATCTACCAGGAAGGGCAAAAAAAAAGCTGAAGGGGAACCTTCAGCTTTAATAAATATGATTTGGGAGCGCATCTTGCTTCATGTATATTATTAAAATTAGCGAATAATGCATTGATTAGCTGCGTTCAATTCATTCATTATACTCCTAAAAACTATAAATAGAGAAAAATTGGCTTTTAGATTAATGAAACCGGACATTTACTTGAAGTTGATCATAACCCAGCGTCATTGCTTCCAAAAATAAATCCGGAATAACTCCATGGCTGATCCTGGTTTTTCAAGGTTAATCAAGAATTTTACTTATAAAACAGATCCCAGTTTCCTTGGTAGTTCTCCTCAAAATTCTCCTTATTATCAAAAACTACCGGTAAATTTTCCAGATTAAAATAATTAAACTCATCGTAAGGTTTCAGCAGAGCTAGATACTCCTTTCTAATTTCCGCTTGAAGCCCATTCACTTTGCTATTGATCATCTGTTCTTTTGTTTCGAAGAAAAAAGTGGTATAAGCACCGAATCGAGCAATCTCCCAGAGATTCTTATCCATGAATTTAGCTCTAAAAGTATTAATTTCTTCCTGAGGAATTTTCTCATTACAGGCCGCCTGCTCTGCAGGTTCAAACTCCTGAAAAATCACCCAAATGTCTGAATTATCAGAGATCCCGGTATTTTCTTTTCTAAAAGACCTGAATTGATCAACAACAGCCTTTCTTTTCCCCTCATCATAACCAGAACCATTATGAAACACAGATGCCTGACCCTGAAGTTCAAAAATCAGACTGAGTTTAGGTCGGTCATTGGGATCAATTTTATCATAAATTATGTTGATGGGTCTCCATCCAAATTCTTCTAAAATCCAATCCGCAAATTTGGAAAAAGAACCATCAAGCGCTCTTTCTCCTCTTTTAATTAATTTTGTCGAATGATAATCTCTTTCAGAGGTATACATCATCTAGCCAGCATTTTATATGGCCTTATCGGCCGGATTTCACCCGTCTCCCCTCTGTTTCGGAACTACTTGAGCGCTGACGGGCCCCCTTAACATCTTTGCTTCCGAAACGATAGGTACAAGTTAAGCGAAATACCTGACTTTCCCATCTTTCATTGACCACATAATTTTGAGAAGGCAACGCGCTGGTAATCTTACTTTTTTGTAATTTAAACACATCATTGGCAGAGAATTTAAGGTTCAGCTTGTTGTCCAAAAAGGACTTACTTGCGCCTAAATCGACTCCATATTGTGCTGCAATCAACAAAGTTCCATATACTTGTTTAGACTGAAAATAACCAGACCATTCAAATTTTGTAGAAGAATTTAAGGTTAGCGACTGTGTCGTATTCAGGTTAAAAGCCAATCTGCCACTCTTATATTCAGCACCTAAAATATCGGGTGCCTGAAAACTATTGTAATAAGTAGTTAAATTATTATTGGTGCTCCACCATGGGGTAATGGCTATTGGATAACTCAGATTTAGGTTATAAGAATCTTGTTTAGCCAGGTTTTGTATGGAAATAAAAATAGTTTTCTTGGCGGTATCCGTTAACAATACATCAGTCATGACATCACTCGTATGGCTATAACCTAAGGTTACGTTCAAGCTCTTTTTGAAGGAATAAGAGAATTCAAAGGCATTGGTAAACTGTGGTTTTAAGAATGGATTCCCCTGTCTGTAGGAATACAAATCCAAATAACTGATAAAGGGATTCAAGTTGCCATAGTCCGGACGATCTATCCTGCGACTATAAGACAGGCCAACCTCATGATCTTTTGACAATTCCTGGTTGATAAAAACACTTGGAAACAAGTTGATGTAATCTCTGTTGACTATTTTACTTTCAGTGATCGAATTGCCTTTAGAGTTGGTCTGTTCAGCTCTCAATCCAACTTGCACCGTTGTATTCTTAAATTTGGTTTTAAAATTCGCATAGGCTGCATTAATATTTTCATCGTAAACAAAGCGGTTACTTCTGGTCACATCATTTTGCCATTGTTCCTGAACAAAATTCTCATATAAGAAATTATTATCCGTGTTTACAAAACTGGACTTCAGACCAAGATCTAACTTCATATCCTTATTAATAGGATAAGTATAATCCAGTTTAGCTCCCCAAATTTTCACAGTAGAAGGAGCTGCATTTCTGAAGATATATGATGGCTTTAGAGGTTGTCCTACTGCGTTTTTAAACATATTATTGAAGATATTATCTTCATTTCCGTTATAGCGTGAATAATCAGCATCTACACTGATCTCCTGCCCCAAGGTATCCAAAGTCCCGCGATAGTTTAAATTATAAGTAATTCCGGTATATTTCGAACTACCCGTGTTTGGGGCCACCACAGAAGAATCTGTTTTTCCAGGTTGATCACCAATCAGTGTCAATACATCTGCTGCTGATTTCCTGGTGCTTCGGTAACCATTTACAAAAAAACCGAGTGTATGGTGATCATTGATAAAATAATCCATTCCTGCTTTAAAGTTTCCATTTTTCCTTGTATTTATAGAATGACTGGTTTGGTCAAAGTAAGTTTGATCCTCAGCCGTATTATTCACCCTTACAATATCTGTTTCCCCAAATCGTTTATTTAGTCCGTAATCTGCGTTTCCAAAAATGTTAAACTTCTTCTCCCTATGGTTCAGATTCAATCCACCATTGGCTTTATGATAAGTACCATAACCGGCACCAGCTGATATTGTACCATTGGTCCCGAAATTGCGATTTTTCTTTAATTTGATGTTGATGATACCCGAATTCCCCGCAGCATCATATTTAGCTGAAGGATTCGTAATTAATTCAATGGATTGAATGGCACTTCCTTCCGTAGAACGCAATAAATTAGCCAGCTGCTCCGCGGAAAGATAGGTCGGTTTACCATCCAGCATAACAGTCACCCCTTGTTTTCCACGCAAAGCTATTTTACCATCTTTATCTACAGTGACTCCTGGAGATTTCTGTAAAATCTCCAATGCCGTATTTCCGGTTGCCAAAATGCTATTTTCAATGTTCAATACCGTTTTATCGATCTGCCTTTCTATCAATGGTTTTTGTTTCACAATATCTACACCCTTCAGCTGTTTTGCATCAACTACCATTTGAACCATCCCTACCGCATGCAAACGACGATCCGCCCCAATTTGATAAGGACCTTTAACCATTTTTTGATAGCCAACTACATAAATGGCAACCAGGTATTTACCTGCCTGAATGCTTTTGAACTCATAAACACCGTCATCACCGGTTAACGTCCCTCTAACCGAACTCGAGTCTTTAGCATTCAACAAGCTAACGCTTGCATAAGGAAATACTTTCTGCGTTTCATCAAGGACTTTCCCTGAGATCTCTCCTGTAACAACTGCTGCATTTTGCGCTTGTGCTTTATTGAAAAAAAACAACAAAGTACTGAGCAACAAGGGAAAGAAGTAGTATATTTTCGTTTTCATATAGACATATTTTTTCCACCTATGCTTTTATGCATATCATCTGTTGAGGTGAAAGGTTTTGGTGATCTTGTTTATTTGAATATAAGATGCCCTTGAGCGGCAGAAGGTTACATGAAATTGAAAATATTTTATAAAAATGCGATTATTTCTACAGAAACTACTGACTGAACGGGTGATTAAACTGGCGAACAAATATACTTCCAGACCGGATCAAAAACATGTTCACGAAGCCCTTACGTCCTTATTTGAGCACATTAACAGCGGCAAGGAAAAGCATGGTTTACTCCTTGATTTTGCGCCCTCCTCCAAACTCATTATTTTTTCAGATCAGCACAAGGGTAACCGAAATCCTGGCGATGATTTCGCCTTATCGGAAAAAAACTACCTTGCTGCATTACAACATTACAACAATCAGCAATTTCTTTTTTGCAGCTTGGGAGACAGCGAAGAATTCTGGAAATACCCTGTATTGAGTGTCCTTAGACACAATAAGGCAACTTTCGAACTAGAGGCAAACTTCTTAAAAAGAGGTGCTTTTTTTAAGATTTTCGGAAACCACGATTTATATTGGGACAATGATCCGCTTGCCGCATACCACCTGGAAAAAGTATATGGCAAAAAACTAAAAGTTTACGAAGGAATAATTTTACGCATCCCAATTGACAATAGAAAGCTTGACGTTTTTTTAACGCATGGACATCAAGGCGATCTTCAAAGTGACGGAAATTGGTTTAGCAAATGGTTTGTCTCCAATGTTTGGGCTCCATTTCAAGCGTACCTCCGTATCAATCCAAATACACCAGCCTTCGACAATCAGCTGAAATCTACACACAATGCAATGATGTATAACTGGACAGCATTACAATCCGGGATGGCTTTGGTTACCGGACATACCCATCAACCTGTTTTCAACTCCCTAACCCACCTGGAAAGAACTTATATTCGTTTAGAGGAAGCCAGAAAAAATGGGCAACTGGAAATCGTACAAAAACTAGAGTCCGAATTAATTGCCGGAAAAATTAGTGGAGATACCTCCCCAAGATTGGAATATTCCAAAAATACTTATTTCAATACCGGATGTTGTTGTTTTAATGATGGTGATATTACCGGAATAGAAATCGAAGATGGAAAAATCAGATTGATCAAATGGAAGTTCCACCCTGTTACAGGCTCCAAGCGATTTGTATTAGAAGAAAGCCCTCTGGCAAGCTTACTCGAAATCCCCGTAAATTCAACAACCAAAATCTAAGAACCCTTGCTAAACCACAACATAATAAGCAATTACCTTTCAAAATCATTTTCAATTGAAACTAAATGTACCGACGCTTGTTTTAAAAAATAAACAAGAAAGGAAACATCATGAACAAAGAACAACATCCCAAAAACAATCCTGCCAGCCAAGGGAATCCAACCTCAGATCGTGCCTATCACAGTGTTAAAGAAGATAAGAAAAAAATAGGGATTACCAATGGAGGCGGACAACGATCAGATCAAACCTCGAACAAAGACAATAACCGAAAAAGAACAAATAAATAAATTTTATTTGTTACCCTATTGGTGTAAAAACCATTAACAACGTCTGTATTTTCTCCCCGGAAAATGCAGACGTTTGTTTTTTCTTCCTGATTAGTGATTAACTTTACAGGATGAATCAAGAAATTGCAGTCATATTTGACATGGATGGCGTCATCTGCCATACCAATCCTTATCATTCCCTTGCCTTTCGTCATTTTTTTTCCCTTAGAAACCTGGCCCCTACCGAAGAAGAATTTGCCCAACATATGTTTGGAAAGAGTAATAGCTATATCTTCAGTCACTTTTTTAACAGACCGGTTAGCGGCACTGAACTGCTAGAACTGGAAGAAGAAAAAGAAGGATTATTCCGCGAAATATACAAAGACCATATTGAACCGATCGCAGGGATCGTTGAATTCATCTCTGATCTCGAAAGCCATGGCGTAAAACTTGGTGTGGCTACCTCTGCCCCTTATGCTAATCTTGAATTGATATTGAGTAAAGTGGATATCAGGAATAAATTAGGCTCGATCATGGCCAGTGAAGATGTAAAAAAACACAAACCAGATCCGGAAGTTTACCTGAGCTCTGCAATGAAACTGGGGGTATCACCAGCCCAATGTCTGGTATTTGAAGATTCTTATTCTGGGATTTCGGCAGCTTTAAATGCAGGAATGCGTGTAGTGGGCGTATTGACCTCCCATTCGATTGAAGAACTTCCGAAATGTGATTTATACATCAATGACTATCAGGATTTGTCATACGAAAAGATTATTCATTTGTTTGACTAATCAGAATTCACGCCTCATATCTATTTAAATCCGGATTGTCCTGCTGGAAGCAAGGAAAATCCGGATTTCATTTATAATTATTGCCTCATACTACGAAGCTCTATTTTCAACTGCTGAATTTCTTCTTGTGTATGTTTGTTTTCCAGGTAATAATAGATGGCAAATGCTAAAAATATCTTGCCCAATACAAATACGGCGGCGAAAATCCATCTCCATATCTTGTGGATACGCATATGACCGGACTCTCCCTCAACCTCAATAAACTGCTCACTTTTACCTGACCTTGATTTGGGACGACTGCTTTCTACCGGTTCATCACCAATAAGATATTCCATCCTTGGCCGCTCCACCAATTCGTTCATACTGGCTTCAATCTTGAGCCAGGTATTTGGAGGTGGTGTAATAGCCATGTGTTCCGCAATACATTCCAAATCAGCTTCCAGGATAGCCAATGCTTCTTCAACCTGAGGATGTTTGGATTTAAGGGACAATAGTTCTTCAATTTCAGCTTTAGAGGCAGAACCCAATACATAGGATTCCAAGGCCCCGCTTTCTAAGTACTCGTTTATTTTAACCATTGCTTCTCATAATTAGGAAAGCCTCTTTTAAAGTCTTTCTGGTTAAATCTTCTGTTGTATTTAGCGCTATGGATAACGCGGAAATAGTTTTGCCATGATGATAAACTTCACAGAAAACCATTCTTTGCATTTCAGTTAGTCGATCAAGGTAAGTATTGGAAGGATGCATTACGGTCATTGCTGAACGGTCATAAGCTTCCATACCCCGATGCTCCACAGGAAGCTGCTGCAATTTTGTCTTTGCAAATTTCAACAACTGACACCAGGTATGGATGCCCTCTTCTCCCTGCTGATTATGCTGCAATGAAAGGGCTGAAAATATTTTCACTAAGTAATCTTCGGCTAATTTTCGGTCTTTTACCACTTCAAAAATAAAACCTAATAGCTTTCCCGCATGCCTATCATAAAGATAATGTATGCTATGGGTTTGGTGATCTATCGTCACCTGAGAGGTAGATTCGAGCATGATTACATCTAAATTAACCAAAGTTTAGCAAAAACAAAATTTAAATTAACCTATGCCGCTACACTTTCTGGCTGTTTCTTGTTCATCTTAAAGATAAAAAACATAATCACAATAGACAACAAAATCAAGATCAAGTAACTGTAACTGAGGTTCCTTTCATCCTGTGCCGGCACAACATTCACAATACCGTAGCTTAAAAAAGAAACAATTACATAGGTGATTCCACCGGTAAGCCCCCCTGCAATCCCCGCATTTTTAGGAAATTTACTTAGACAGAAAGTAAAATAATTATTGAAGGTATAACCTGCACCCACATGAATGATAAACGCAAAGAAAATTAGAGAATACAGGTTAGTGATGTAATTAAGACTAAAAATCATCAGGCCCACAAATGCCAGTTGCAATGAGACATTCCATACCAATCTGCTAAAAAAAGGTTTATTAATCGTTGCTTTTCCGATAAAGCCTCCTACCATCCAGGCGAAACCCAATACCAGCGAGCTATAACCAGCGATTATAGGTGAAAGATGAAGGTGATGTTCAATGATAAAAGGACCGGTCATGTTGTAAACCATCACCATGCAGTATGCCAGGCCAAGCATCACAATCCCCAGGGTAAAACTGGCTGTTTTTATCATATCCAAATAGATATTTACAATCTTCCTAAAGTTAAACTCCGTGACATGAACCAGGGTTTCACCACTGTACATTAGCTCTAATGCTGCAAAAACCAGGGCAAAGCCTGCCAGGAAATAGAAATTAGATTCCCAACCGAATACTGCTTGCAGGTAACCACCAACAAAAGGAGCAACAATTGGCCCTGTAGACCAGATAATCGAGAATAAGCTTAGGTAATGCTTCAGTTGATCTCCTTTGAAAACATCCACAAAGTAAGCTCTTTTTGCGACTACAATCGCACCAACCGTAAGGCCATGGATTACGCGCATCCCATAAATCAGGTAAATATTGTGACTAAGCGCGATCACCAAACTGGCGGCTGCGAATATCAAGAGCGAAACCAGGCAAACCTTATACCTGCCAAAGCTGTCCAACACACTTCCAATAAACAATTGAGATATCCCATAACTGATTAAGAAAATACTCAACGTAAGCTGCACCTGGATACTGGAAACATTCAATACTCCTGCCATAGTGGGTAATGAGGGAATATAAATATCGGTGGCAAACCCCGATAAAGGAAGCAAAGCAAAAGCAAGCCATGTCGCAATCCGCTGGTGCTTTTCTTTAATTGTTTTTGTTTTTAATAGAGTTGTCATCATAGATGCGGCAAAATTAACATTTTACCGGCAGTAAGAATTATGAGAATCAAAGACGCTATTACACAAATCAACTAAACAAAACCCTAAATCCCCTTAAAAAGGGCATTAACATGCTATAATAACTAAGCAGAGATTCAGGTCAAAAACAAAAATTACACAATTCAAACAAAGAGTCCTTTTCCAATGCGCGCTACTACGGCAGATTACTTTTTCAACGTAAGGAAAAAGGTAGTCCCATGTCCTAAAGCACTGGAGGCATGAATTTTCGCATTCATGATCGTAGCCATCTCATAAGAAATACTCAGTGCAAGGCCAGCCCCATGATTTTGACTTTCTTCTCCATCGGAAGCAGCTAAGGTAAAAAGATGGTCTATTTTTTCCTGGCTCATTCCTGCCCCTTCATCCTTAACACTGACCACCATTTCTGTTTCATTAAGCTCAAGGCCAACGGTAATCAATCCTCCAACCGGAGAAAACTTGGTGGCATTATTCAACATATTTCTAAGAATAAAAAGTAGCATCTGTTTATGTGCACAGACGCTAATGTCTTCAGGAACATCAAATTCCAGGCGAATCTTTTTCTTTTGCTGCCCCATCTTAAAGAAAGTATTGGCTTCCTCAATCAACGCTCGGAGCATCAATTTTTCAGGATGGTATTCGAAGCCATTCTTCTTAGATTTAATCCATTCCAATAACCCGTCCATAAAGGAAAGGCTTTTCTGTGCTGTCCCATTTAGCTCCCTCATGATTTCCAACTTTTCTTCCTCGCCTAACAAATCCACTTCTTCATTGAAAATACTGGAAAGCATCACTACTGTACTAAAGGGTTGTCGTACATCATGGGCAATCACAGAAATTAGCATCGTATTAAAATGATTCGTTTTCTGCAACTCCGTATTTTGACTTAAAGTCAATTCGTGGAGTTTTTTTTGAGCCTCTGCATATTCCTTTTTTGCCCGTAATGAGCGATAAACAAAAAACAACAAGGCCACACTGAGCACACATAAACATCCCAATAGTGCAATCATTCGGAATCTGGAATCCGCTTTATTCTTAAGCTCCAGATTTTCATTTTCACGCAACGCGAAATTCAAATAGTTAAAGCCTGATTTATCTGCGGCCCTGGCAATGAGATCTCTTTTTCCCAATAAAAGAGAAACATAGTAATATGCTTTTTCAGGTTGACCATGGGCTTTATAATACCTGTATAACTTTTCGGCAAAGGTGGTATAGTATTCTGCATAACCGAATTCTTCCGATGCTTCCAGCCCATTGGTGAGGTAATTTATGCCTATTTGATCCTTTCCCTGATCAAACATGATATCACTCAATGCAGCATAAGTCCAAACCTTTACACTTTCATAGCCTTCCAAATTAGCCTGCTTCAATGCATTCAGTACGGAATCCAATCCGGCCTGCTTTTCTCCCGCTTCATACGAAGTAACTCCTGCAGTGGCTGCATAAAAAATCATCATCCGGCGATCCTTATACTTTTTGGCAATCGCAGCCCCCTCATCAAACAGCACCTTAAAACGAGATTTACTCATAGCCGTATCAATATTCAGGTATTTACTAATGAGGATAGAACGGATGGAGTCCTTTTTTAAAGACTTACTATGCTCATAAGCCTCTTGAATGTAATGCTGTGCATCTCCTCCTGATTTGTTCACGAAAATCAAACTACCCATATTCATTTGCACCTCACAAATGCCAACCTGGTCTTTTAATTCTTTATAAATCTGAAGAGCATCGTTAAAATATTTCGCAGAAAGGTAATTATTGATTGCGATATAGTAGATCCCCTGACAATTCAGCGCGTCAGCGATACCTTTATCATAGTTGTGCCTGAGGGCAATTCCCTCTGCTTTCTGCGCATAATAGAGACAGGAGTCACGATATTGAAGATGCGAAAGCATACCAATACGGTTGAGCACATCGATATACTTAATACTATCCTTAATTTCAGGAAGTCTAGATTCCAAGATCTTGACCTCTGAAATTTGAGAGAATGTGCTTTTACTACCCAACAACAAAGTCAGGAACCACAAAAAAAACATCAATCGTTTATGAAGGAAAAAAGCGGATTGATCAGGCATAATTAGCTATTGTGTGGTCACTCGTCCCCATCATATTAATTTTATTAAAAATAGGCAATAATTTTACAGCTAAGTTATTTTTATATATTTATAAATAGGTTCAATTTCAGTATCATTTCGCACTCTAAAAAGGAGTGCAGCTATAAAGAACTTTATAATGATAAAAATAACGCGGTCAACTCACAGGCTATCAAGCCCATTCCTAATGCTCCTGTCTTTTCTTTTTTTCAGCCTAAAAAGCAGTTCACAACCAAAAGTATTATGGAAATTCGACACTGGTACTGCTATATACGGCACAGCAACCATTCACAACCAAATGGTTTATTTCGGAAGTGGCAACCATAATTTCTATGCATTAAACAAAATTTCAGGTAAAGTAGTTTGGAAATTTAAAACAAATTGAGCCATTCATTCAGATCCATTGATTCATGAAGATATAGTAATCTTCTCCAGTGCAGATGGGAAGGTTTATGCTTTAGACCATCGCAATGGAAAATTACGGTGGAGTTATACGACCAAGGGGGAACAGCAATATGATGCCTGGGATTATTACCTTTCTTCTCCTGTTGTGTCAAAAAATATCGTTTACCTGGGGAGCGGGGATAGCAGTGTCTATGCGCTGGATTTAGCCTCCGGGAAACAGATCTGGTCTTTTAAAACTGGAGGAATTGTCCATGCCAGCCCTGTGATTAAAGATGAAAAAGTATTGATAGGCAGTTATGATGGATTTTTTTATGCATTGAATGCGAAGACTGGTGGACTTATCTGGAAATTCAAAACCGTGGGCGACCTTTATTTTCCAAAAGGAGAAATACAAAGAGCGGCAGTAACAAACGAAAAAGATGTATTTTTTGGAAGCCGGGATTACAACATTTATTCCCTGAACTTAAAAACAGGAACGGGACAGTGGAATAGGAAAGAGCCTGGTAGCTGGATCATTGCGCCTCCCCTTCTTTATCAGGATAAACTTTATGTGGGCACATCAGATACACATCAATTTCACAGTATGGGAACCACCTACGGTGATATAAAATGGACATTACCACTCAATATGAGGGTCTATGCTGCGGCCAGCATGATGAATAATGAACTGGTTTTCGGATGTTTCAATGGCCGAATTTATTTTGTAAATCCGGAATCCGGGAAGGTAAATGCAAGTTTTCAAACTGAGGAAAGCAAAAAAAATTATGCTGCTTTATTTGATGAAAAAGATAAAGTAAGAAAAGACATTGATCCTGATGGAAAAAACTACCTGGAAGTAGAACGAAGAATCCTTGCTTTAGGTGCAATCCTCTCTAGCCCAACAGTAGAAAACGACCAGGTCTATTTTGGCGACTCCAATGGATTTTTCTATGCGATAAAAAGATAAAACCAAAATCAACAAAAACGCCTTACAATCTTATTGACAGAATTGCAAGGCGTTTTATTTGAACAGCAATGAATGCTGAGTTTGTTATCTAAATATTCAGCTAACCATTAAATTACTTAGCATCGTTTAATTTCACCGTAAAATCAAGCACTGAACTTTTTGGTATTGAACCTTGTGCTTCATCCTGATAACCCAGTTTAGAAGGAATCAGTAAACGGATTTCGCCGCCTTTTTGAATTTTAGTGATACCGATCTGCCATCCTGGAATTACACCTCCTAAGGTGAAATTAATCGCTTTTCCACCGCCATTGTCAAAAACATTACCATTCAACAATCTTCCTTCATATTCCGCAGTAATGGCTGTATTGGCATTATAAACTACAGTCCCCTCTCCTTTTTTTATAATCTGGTAAAATAATCCAGACTGATCTTCTACTACATCAGGGATCTTCTGATCCGCAACGAATTTTCTGATGAGCTCTTTATCTTTTGCAAATTGCTTTTCCTGATCAAATTCTTTAGCACAGCCTGCAAAGCATACCACCGCGCAAACCAATAGAAATAAGTGTTTTATCGTTTTCATTGCCACAAATATATCATTTAATTGATTTTTTCAACATGATCCCTTGGTTTTTATTGCTAAGTTTAATGCAGCAGCTCTTCGTCTGGCTGTTGTTATTATTTTTTATAAGCACTCAAATGAAATCATTAACGCAAAGAATCCCTCTGCTTGACCCTTTACTAAAGGGAATAGGGCAAATCATGTTACAAGAAAATGCATGGACTGGTCTGCTGTTTTTAGCAGGCATATTTTGCGGTTCTGTACAAATGGGGGTTGGTGCCCTCCTTGCCACTTTATCCGGTACAGTCACTGCCAAACTTTTAAAGTATAAGGAAGAAGAGATCGCAAGTGGTCTATATGGATTCAGCGCCGCTTTAGTTGGTGTAGCCTTACCTTTTTATTTTCAATCTGTGGCCATCATCTGGATCGCAATTGTGATCGGCGCTATTTTGGCAACCATAATACAACACTTTTTTATCGTAAAAAAGATCCCCGTATTTACCTTTCCTTTCGTGTTCATCACCTGGATTTTACTCTATGTTTTTCATCAGGTATATCCGGTAGCACCTTCTGATGTATTGATGATGGAAACACACCTGAATCAAGATTTCGCTCATGCCTTACGTGGCTTCGGACAAGTAATTTTTCAAGGTAGCACCTTTGCCGGTTTATTGTTTTTTATCGCTGTTTTTATCAGCTCTCCGATCTCAGCACTTTATGCAATGGCTGCAGCTGTGTTTGCAGCTATGATTTCAAAATGCTTATCCCTAAATCCAGAGGAAAGCATTGCTTTGGGACTAGGTAGTTATAATGCGGTATTGTGTGCAATTGTTTTTGCAGGAACTAAAGTAATGGATGGATTTTGGGTATTACTATCAGTCGCATTGGCCTTATTTATCGCATGGCTTATGGGTAAGTATGACTTCACTTTGCTGACCTTCCCTTTTGTGGCGGGAACCTGCCTGACTTTAGTAATTAAAAACATACATACGAACTTCTTCAAAATTGAAACTACAGCCAAAACTGGCGCCAATCAAAGACATTAATAAACAAACAAGCCGGATTGTAAAAGATACAACCCGGCTTGTTAACTGTTTTTAGAACAAACTTATTTTATTTTTCCGGTTTAATCCCTTGTGCTAAAATCGCTGCAGCATCCTGATCTTCATAAGATGCGATTTGTGCATCCAATTCTTTTTTCATTTCAGCAGTGATCTTCTCATAACCTGGCTTACCATACAGATTATTCAGCTCATTAGGATCTTTTTTCAAATCAAAAAGCTCCCAACTGTTTACTCGTTTATAGAAACGGATGAGCTTATATCTGCTGTTTCTGATGCCAAAATGTGGCGACACGCTGTGTTCTCCATTTTCATAATAATGGTAAAACATCACCTTTCTACCTGCTGTTTTTTTATCTCTCAGCTGAGGAAGCATTGATTTCCCCTGGATATCTTTTGGAATAGCAATCCCCGCAGCATCCAACATGGTTGGCGCGATATCCAGATTCATCACAAAATCTTTTGATACAGAACCAGGTTTAATCACCCCAGGATAACGCATCACCATTGGCGTACGGAAAGACTCTTCATAAATAAAACGCTTATCAAACCAACCGTGCTCACCTAAGTAAAAACCTTGATCGGACATGTAAATCACAATGGTGTTTTTTGTCAGACCTTTTTTATCCAGGTAATCCAATGTTCTACCAATATTACGATCTAAAGAAGCTGCTGTACTTAAATAATCACGCATATAGTGCTGGTATTTCCATTCCGTCAGGGCCTTTCCAGATAAATTTCTGGCTTTCAAATCCGCTTCAATAGGTTGATAATACGCATTAAATTTTGCTCTTTGCGCAGCGTTCATTCTTTTCACGGAACCTTCTCTATCTGCTGCGGCCTCAGATCCAAACATCTTCAAATCATAGCCCATGATCATGGTTTTAGCAATGCTCATGTCCTGAACTTTCGCAGCCTCACGGGTCTTATAGTCATCATAGAAATTATGCGGCAAAGGGAAAGTTACTTGATCAAACATCCCCATGTCTGCAGTATCTGGCAGCCATACGCGGTGGGTCGCCTTATGGCCAATCACCAGGCAAAAAGGCTTAGCCTGATCTCGCTGATCCAACCATTCTTCTGCTACATCTTCTACCACATTGGTCACATAGCCATCGTACCTTTTCTTTGTTCCATCCTGCATCAGGAAATCCGGGTTGTAATATTGTCCTTGATCAGGTAATACCTGCCAATGGTCAAATCCTTGGGGGGTACTTTCCAAATGCCATTTCCCAATCCAGGCAGTTTGGTAACCACCACCTTTCAGCTGCTTGATAAAAGAATCCTGACTTCCATCAAATCTGGAATTTTCATTGTCTTTAAAACCATTTTTATGGCTGTATTTACCAGTTAAAATTACCGCACGACTAGGGCCACAGATAGAATTGGTAACATATCCTTTGTCAAAGCGCACCCCTTCTTTCGCAATTCTATCAATAGATGGTGTTTTCATCAGTTTACTGCCATAAGCACCAATGGATTGAAAAGCATGGTCGTCGGAAACAATAATGATGATGTTGGGCTGCTGCTGGGCATAGGTTAAGTGTCCGCAGAGCAATAAAAATAACAGGGAAATTTTCTTCATTTTTTGGTGTTTAGGTTTAAAATTCAGGCGGCCTAACCTACCGCCTGAAAGGTTTTATTTATCCTGGTTTATATTAAAAGTAACCGGGGGAAGGTTAAAGGTAGGATTTACTTTAATAGTAACAACTCTCGCAACACCGCTCGTATTTGCCTTTATGGTTACCGGCAGTTTAAAATCTCCGGAGCCAAACATCCTGGTAATCGTCACCCAATCTGTCTGTGGCGTGGTAATCCAC
The DNA here is from genome assembly GCF_014172405.1 of Pedobacter gandavensis. Taxonomy (GTDB): domain Bacteria; phylum Bacteroidota; class Bacteroidia; order Sphingobacteriales; family Sphingobacteriaceae; genus Pedobacter; species Pedobacter gandavensis. The sequence continues at coordinate 499,267 of NZ_WNXC01000002.1, forward strand.
CAACCGTCGGCTCCCGCAGTGATGACAATATTCAGTTTTCCACCCGCAGCAGGAAGGCTACTTACACCAGCTTCCAGTGCTGCCGAAAAAGGCGTAGGCTCAGGCTTTGGCGAAAGATTTTCTTTTTTACAGGAGATTGTCAGGCCAATGGCCATAACAAAAAGCACCAGTTTCAATTTATAATTAAATATTTTCATTTCCTTTTATTTAAATGTGATTACCATCCTGGATTTTGAACCCATTTACCCGCAGTTAATTGAAACATCCTTTGTTGAATGGGTAGTAAATAATCCCTTTCCGGATTAAAAGCTGAGCCATTTGGCAGGATACTTTTGAAGGGATCAATATAACGTTGGGTATCACCAGGGTTGCCATTCAGATATAGATTTACCGATTTACCTGTTGGAGCAGTATCATAATACAAAAGTGAAGCACTATAAAATCCGCCCGCAACATTCTGACTGCTCATGTCACTGCCAACAAAAAGTGTCCCTAACTGGCGTTTTCCGATGAGCAACTCTCCTGCTGCAGCCCAACGCATGATGTCATCTAAGCGCATTCCTTCTGCAGCCAACTCCACTCTCCGCTCTCTTCTTACTGCCTGAATGATATTGCTCAGATTTCTAAAAGGATAAGCCGCATCAGTATTGTATTCTCTAACAAAATCAACAGCAGGCATTCCAGCACGCGTTCTCAATGGATTTAACGCATTGGCAATGGATACCGGATCACCTCCCAATTCGGCAACTGCCTCTGCATAATTTAACAAGACCTCTGCGTAGCGAAAAGTAATTGCAGGGGCAATACTTTTAAAATCATCAGCCACAGCAGCAGCATTGTTATATTCCAAATACTTATACAGCGGATAGCCTGTTGTACTTTTATTAAAGCCGGTTTGATTGACCGGCGGATAAACCGGAACCACCACTCCAGGCTTTAAAGGCTGACCAGGAATGGCTACTGTTTGCCCCAAACGCGGATCTCTCAACACCGGATTTAATTCCTGAGCATATAATTTCTGTGCATTTGCACGTTCAGCACCAAGAAATGGCCTGCCATCACGCGTTAAATAATCATCTACCAGAGATAGGGTTAAGCCCAAATCGGCTCCCCCTGTAGAGGTATATTTACTGACACTATGGGCAATGTTATCATTCGCATTGTATTTCCTCCACAGCAGAATTTCAGGATTGGTAGAGAGGTCTGTCGTAATGAATAAATTCCCATAATCTTCCAAAGGTTTGCCGGTACTATAAACAGACCACTTACCCTTAGTCATCACCGCTGAAGCAGCATCACGTGCTTGCTCAAAATAGTTTTGAATCTTTTCCGTGCTGATATCTTTGGTAAAAAAGGGATCATTTTTAGCCTTATGGTATTTCTGCCAGGTCGCTTCATATAATGCTACCCTCGACTTAAAAGCCAGGGCAACATCTTTATGCAGGCGCATACTGGCACTATTGCTTGCCGTTGGCAATAAGGCAACTGCCTGATCTAAATCAGCCAATACCGAATCGGCAATTACAGTTCTGGATTGTCTGGGTACTTCCATCAGCTCCTGTTCTCCAGGCAATACACGATTCACCCAGGTTACCCCACCGAATTTTTTCAGCATATTAAAATAAATGTATGCTCTAAAAAAACGTGCTTCCCCCAAATACTTATTGTTTTCTACCGCCTGTCCCTTTGCATTTTTAAAGTTCTCAAAGAAATAATTCAGGTTTCTAATGGTGGTATATTCTCCAATTGAAGGTGCATTACCTAAAGTAGTCAGTCCACTGGTGCGATTGTTTACCGAGGAAAAAATCATATTATCTGTTCCTGCATCATTAAAAGCAATCCCTGCAGCGCCAACAGAGCCTGGTTGAGCGGGAAAAGTATTCTGATAAAACTGATTCATGTACATCCTCAACTCATTGGTAGAGGCAAGACTATTGGCGGTACTTAAGGTATCTAATGGTTGAAGATCAAGAAAGTTTTTCTTGCAAGCAGAAAAAACAAACAGCAGGCCTATCACCACACATATATTTAAATTCTTTTTCATTTTCTTATCTTTTTATAGCCCAATATTTACACCCATTGAATACACCTTGCTTAAAGGGTAGATCTTTCCTGGAGCATATCCACCGACAATCGTTTCCGGATCCAGCATTTTTGCCAGTTTAGTAATCGTAAACAGATTCTCGCCAGTTACAAATACATTCACCTTACTTAACTTCAGTCTTTTGATCCATTGCTCAGGTAAAGCGTAGCTGATGGTGGCATTTTTCAACCTGAGGTAAGCGGCATTTTGAATGTATCTATCCACCACCTGTTGTGTCTTACTCGTAAATGAGCCAACAGAACCTGCTGGCGCAGCATAAGGATTAGGATAATAAGCACCTGGATTTTGTGGTGTCCAATAGTCCATGTGTTCTCTAAACACAGTCACCTGTGCTAAAGGACCTGCTCCCCAGAAATAAACATCCCCGGATCCTGGCACGTAATCCCTTTTGCCAATCCCCTGGAATAGCGCAGAAACGGAAATCCCTTTCCATTGGATATACCCATTAAAGGAGTAAGCATACCTCGCTGCAGAATTACCAATAATGGTCATATCTCCAGAATCACCAACTTTATTATTACCATTATTAAGCTTCCCATCCCCATTCAAATCCAGATAGTTTACATCGCCTGGAACCCAGTTTACTGCAGAAAGAAAAGAGTGGTTTAATTTATTAAAAGCCGCAGCTTCTTCCGGAGTCTGAATCAGGCCAGAAGCTCTATATCCCCAAATTTCACCTACTTTTTTTCCTTCGTACCAGGCACTTCCAGGATCACTATTGGTTGGATTCTGATATTTAGTGACCACAGATTTATTATCGGATAACATGGCCGTTAGCGAATATTGAATGCCATTATCCAATTTATCACGCCAGGTTAATGACAACTCCCATCCATTTGTCCTCAGGTTCGCATTGTTGCTTTTTGGCGGAGTACCCCCATACATATCTGCAATATCAAGAGAGGGGCCTAACATATCCTTTGTACTTCTTTGGAAGATATCAATGCTACCACTCAGTCTACTTTTCAGGGCTTCAAAATCCAAACCTATATTTCCATTCTGCACTTTCTCCCAGGTGATACCAGGATTAAATGGTGCCGGTGCATTGATGTAACCTTCTCTGCCATTTTGAAAATACCATGGTCCGCCAGCTCCTGATGGACCAGGAACGGTGATGTTCATGGATTGTGCATAAGAATAAAGACCTGCTCCAGATTGATTCCCCAGGAATCCATAAGATCCGCGAAGCTTAAGCATGCTAATTTGTTCTTTTATAGGCTCCATAAATTTCTCCTGAGCGATGTTATACCCTAGGGAGAAAGAAGGGAAAAATCCCCACCTGCTGTCTGAAGCAAAGCGGGAAGAACCATCGTAACGGCCATTGATCTCTACCAGGTATTTACTTTTGTAATTATAGTTGAACCTGCCAAAAAAACCTTGTGTTCCCCAGTGGTTCCGCACTTCCTGAGTAGTTTGGCTTCCAGTAGCCAGAGAAATACCAGGTCTGTCGGCACTAATTAAATCCTGAACAGAAGATGAAAGCCATTTATATTCATTTAACTCTTGTTGAAAACCCGCCATGACGCTGAAATTATGGTCTTCGTTCAGGGTATAATTGTAAGAACTGTAGATATTTGGTGAAAAGTAATCGGTAGTACCCATGTTACGGGAATATCCACCTAACAATGGAATATTATATTCCGACCTGTTGACAAACTTCGGTGTCCCATCAATTCCGTAAATCAGGCCCGGCAATTTCAGAATATCCTCATTGTTGTTTTTCTTCAGGATATTAAAATCAGCCATAATTTTCCAGTTCTTAACTGGTTCCAATTCTAAACCGGGTAAAATAGCCAGCGTAGTTTCTTTGACCACATCACTGGAACCAGACTGTAGATAAGGAACATTAGACATCTCAGAAAAATTCCCGTTCAAGTCGTAAGGAGAAACATTGGGTCTCATTCTGGCCAGATTATGAAAAAATAAGCCTTCAAAATCTGCGAACGGTGATTTATAATTAGATTGTGTGAATTTGGTATTCAATTTCAGTTTTACCCAACTGGCCAACTGTGAACTGATGCTGGCGTTCAAATTGTACCTGTCGTAATTGATATCCGCATAACGCATGGTACCACCCTCATTATAATAGGCTCCTGAAACAAAAAACTGCGTATTTTTATTTCCACCGGAGGCACTTACATTATGCGACTGGCGCACAGCATAAGGCTTATAATGAAAAGCGAACCAATCGGTATTCGCTACCCCATTTGCTGTATTCTCCCAATTAGAATAATAATTATCATTTGCCTCCGGAAAAATATTCATTCCCTTAGGGTCTTTAATGTACTGTTGCAACAGCGCTAGCTTCTCCTCAGAATACTGTTTACTTCCTGTGGCATTGAATGTTGCACTATTAAAATAAGTAGCAAAGTCATAGGAATTGGCCATCTTAGGCAACAGTAACGGGGAGCTTAAACCAACATTACTGGAATAAGATAAAGTGGTTTTATCGGCCACACCTTTTTTTGTAGTCACCAGAATTACTCCATAAGGAGCTCTAGCGCCATAAATTGCAGAAGCAGCGGCATCTTTCAATACAGAAATAGATTCGATATCATTGGGATTTACATCAGACAAGGACATGGCTAGTCCGTCTACCAAGACAAAAGGACCATCTCCACCACTAATATTTCCAGCCCCCCGGATATTGAGGTTGAAACTTTGACCCGGTTTAGTATTTCCGCCCACTGAAACATTAAGCCCTGGAGCTAATCCCTGCAAACTTTGTGTGGCATTCGCCACGGGTCTATTTTGCAATTCATCTCCCTTCACCACAGATATTGCACCGGTAAGATTCACTTTCTTTTGGGTACCATAGCCCACTACCACCACCTCGCTTAGCTCAGCTAAATCTGCTTGCAATTTCACAGTCAGCTGTTTTTGGCCTTTTAGTGGCACTTCCTGACTGATATAGCCCAGGTAAGAAACCTGTAAGGTTGCATTTTCGTCTACACCTTTCAAAATAAACTGCCCATTGGGATCTGTTACCGTCCCTTGCCCGGTGCCTTTTACCTTTACCGTTGCGCCCGGAACTCCTTGCCCGGTTTCATCCAGTACTTTTCCTTTGACTTCAATCCCGAAGATACCAATCAATTGATTTAGTGATATTGGACTCATCTTTTTATCTTTCACAATCACACTCTGTCCTTCAATGTCATAAACGATCAGCGGTTGATTTTTAAAGCTCTGTCGTAGCGCTTCCTCCAGACTCACCTCTTTAACATTGATGTTTACGGGTTTGGCAAATTTGACTGCATCTGAAACAAATACCAGATCGAAGCCACTCTGTCTGGAAATCTCTTTGAGTACTTTTTTCAAAGAGACATTTTTCTCTGAAAGTGTAATTTTATTTTGAGCAAAACCCGAAGCACTTACTTGTAGTAAACAAGACAATAATAACAGTACTGTAAGCTTCATTGTCAACAATAATTTACGTTTCATACGGCGATAGCCATATGAATTAAAGGTTATAAATTCATACATTTGGTTTAGTTGGTTTTTAATGAACGAGGCATAGCAATGCTGTAACCCTCGTTCCTGGTCATTTGTAATGCGTTCGTGTTTTATGTAATGGATACCTGTAAAAAATTAATTGGCCAGGAGCGGCTTCAACGCTTCTGGTTTTTTTTGTTACAGGCCTTTAGATCGTAAAAATTAAGGCATAACTGTAACCCTCCTTCCTTCAACTTTAAAATTAAATTTATCGGTATTAGAGAGCATTTTTAATACTTCATTCAAAGATTTATGACGGGAAATTCGTCCGCCAATTTCTTTAGGACTAACGTTTCTATCATACACCACATCTACATCATACCATCGTGCGATCTTCCTCATAATCGATCTGATGTCTTCATCCTGAAAAAGGAAATAGCCATCTTTCCAGGCTATGGCTTCCTCGACATCTACAGGAGTGATCTCAAGTTGATTGGCTTTAAAAATGGTTTGCTGGCCTGGCTTAAGGACTGCTGTTACCTCTGAATTATCCAGTTTCACCTTCACAGCACCTTCCAACAAGGTTGTTTTTGTCTGCGATTCATCCCCATAAGCATTGACATTAAAATGCGTTCCCAAAACCATTACCTCCTGCCCGTTAGTACTGACTACAAAAGGCATTTTTTTGTTCTTAGCCACTTCAAAATAGGCCTCTCCAATAAGCTTTACGGTTCTTTTATCTCCGTTAAAAGCTGCGGGATAACTTAAAGAAGAAACTGCATTGAGCCAGACTTTTGTCCCATCAGGGAGATTGATTTGATATTGCCCACCTTTAGGCGTACTAATGTTGTTTAAAGCATCTAGTTTTGACTTCCCTTCATATACCAGCTGCCCGTCCTTAGTTTTCGTGATCGTAATACCATCCTCCTTTGCAATTTCCCCATTTTTAGCCTCGTCCAAAGAAATTACCCGACCATCAGCCAAGGTCAGTGTGGCTTTATTGTTAAATGATTGCTCTTGATGAACAGTTTTCTGCTGAACATCGGAAATGACCTTATCCTGGAAATTATAAAAATAATAGCCCAGGCTTAAAGTAATCAATACCATTGCTGCTACAGCTATTTTTTGCCATAAAAGAGTTGATTTTACGTCCCTTTCTATAACCGGAGGGAGATCTAGTTGATCAGCAAGGAATCCCCATATTTCTTCCAGTTGCAGGTCTTTCTTTTCCTGAGGAAATTCAGGCAATTCCGCTTCCTCATATTTAAGGTACCAGGTTTCCAACAATCCACGCTCCTGAGCTGAGCAGTTTCCTGCCAGATACTTCTTTAATAAATCGGCTACCTCTTCTTTTTGCATAAGTGATCAAGAATTTTCTCCTTTATACCATGACAGTTAAAGGGTACCCTAACAGGTAGATCATGAGAAAATATTTTTTGCTTGCTACAGGAAATAGAAAAGTACGCCCAATCTAAGTCTTAGGGTTTTCAGGGCATTACTAATTTGTTTAGAGACCGTCTGAGGCGATATACCCAATTGTTTCGCAATCTCTTCATGGGAAAAATGTCCATCTCTGCTCAATAGGAATACTTCCCTCATTTTGGCTGGCAAAGCCTCAATCTCCTGACGAATAATTTTGGCGAATTCTTTTTCCCTAATCGCCAGATCAGTGATATAATTATCCTCATTGATAAAAGTATGCAGGGAACTAATATACTTAGAAGCTACTTGCTGACGGGATAAATGGTTAAAAACACGATTTCTCGCTGCAGAAAACAGATACCCAGGAAGATTATCCGTGATTGGCAACTCTGATTTTTGATCCCATAGCTTCACGAATAGATCCTGTAATACATCCTTAACCAACTCCAAGTCGCCCAGTTTTTTATACAAATGATTTTGAAGTAAGTTTTTGTGACGATTATAAATCTCAGTGTAGGCGTATTTATCACCTACTCTGAGCAGGCTGGTCAATTCCTGATCACTGAGTATTTTATATTGCAACATTTCATTTAGGTCCCCGGAACGAAATTATAAAAATAAAGGATAGTTTTATAATACTTTATCTTTCAGCCGCATGGCAGCCACAACAACTACCTCCCCAGGTATTACAATTTCCATACAGATGAAATAGATCGCTGATAAAACCTTATTTTTATAAATAACTAACCATTTTTATAAAACTATGAAACGACTATCTTACCTCCCTTTTCTTGCCCTGCTTGCCATCACTGGCTCCTGCAATCAGGCTCAAAATAAAACCACATCGGGCAGCGAAGACTTCTCTTCTGCCAACCCGTTTTATGAGGCTAGTAAGCTTCCTTTTCAGGCACCAGAATTCGATAAAATTAAAGACAGCGACTTCCAACCTGCGATTGAAGCAGGGATGAAGCAGCAGATGGAAGAAATACAAAAGATCGTTGACAATCAAGCAGCAGCAACCTTCGACAATACCATTCTAGCTATAGAGAATAGCGGACAATTACTAGGCCGTGTCAATCGGGTTTTCAATTTACTGACCGCTGCAAATACCAATCCTGAATTACAAAAAATACAGAAAGAAGAAGCGCCAAAATTAACCGCAAACAATGATGCGATCTACCTAAACACAAAGCTATTTAAGCGTGTAGAAGCTGTTTATCAGCAACGTGAGCAGCTAAAACTAGATCCTGAATCTAAAAAACTACTGGACTATTACTATCAACGCTTTGAACTATCAGGGGCAAAACTTTCTGAGGCCGACAAAGAAAAACTAAAAATATTAAATAAGGAAGAATCAACATTAAGCACTAGTTTTGGCACTAAACTGTTGGCTGCAGGTAAAGGATTGGCCAATACAACCCAGCAACCTCCCCTTTCGGGTATGGCAGATCGTACTGCCCGTGAAAAACTATTCCAAGCTTCCTGGACCCGCGCCGAAAAAGGTGATGAGAATGATACGCGAAAAGTAATATCCAGAATTGCTCAAATTCGCGCTTTACAAGCTCAGCTCCTAGGTTTCAAAAATTATGCAAGTTGGAAACTTCAGGATCAGATGGCAAAAACACCAGAGGCGGTAGCCAGCTTCTTTAGCAAACTTGTTCCAGCCTCGACTGCAAAAGCCCGAGCAGAAGCAAAAGACATACAGGCCGTTATTGACCAACAAAAAGGGGGCTTTAAATTAGCACCATGGGACTGGAACTTCTATGCCGAACAAGTACGTAAAGCCAAATACGACCTGGATGAAAATGAAATCAAACCTTACTTTGAGCTGGATACGGTGCTAGAAAAAGGAGTATTCTATGCGGCTAACCAATTGTATGGCATCACATTTAAGGAACGTAAGGACCTTCCTGTTTATCAAAAGGATGTTCGCGTATTTGATGTGATGGACAAAGATGGGAGTCAGCTAGGTCTGTTTTACACCGATTATTACAAACGCGACAATAAAAATGGTGGCGCATGGATGGACAATATTGTGCCACAATCTAAAAAACTAGGTACCATACCTGTCATTTACAATGTATGCAATTTCGCAAAACCAAAAACTGGGGAACCTGCACTCATCAGCTTTGATGATGTGATCACCATGTTCCATGAATTTGGACATGGTTTACATGGTCTTTTTGCTGATCAACAATATGTAAGCCTTTCAGGCACCAATGTCGCCCGTGATTATGTAGAGTTTCCCTCACAATTCAATGAGCATTGGGCTACAGATCCTAAAATCCTGAAACATTATGCGCTACATTATAAAACCGGTCAGCCTATGCCACAACAATTGCTGGATAAGATTAAAAAGGCAAGTACCTTTAATCAAGGTTATGAATTTACTGAAGCCCTGTCTGCTGCAGAACTTGATTTACAATGGCACACTTTAGCCCCAGGCCTACCTTTACAGGATGTAGATCAATTTGAAACCAATGCATTAAAGAAAACAAAACTAGACCTTTATGAGGTTCCACCGCGTTACCGCTCCAGTTATTTCCTACACATTTGGAGCAATGGTTATGCCGCCGGATATTATGCATATACCTGGACTTCCATGTTGGAAAACGATGCTTATTCCTGGTTTGAACAAAACGGCGGGTTAACCAGAGCCAATGGACAACGCTTCCGCGATATGATTCTATCGAGAGGAAACACGGAAGACCTGGGCAAAATGTTCTATAACTTCCGTGGTCATCAACCGGATATCAAACCAATGTTGGCAAAAAGAGGTTTGCTGTAATACTTAAATTATACTAAAATCCTCAGGAAGGAGCGCTGCTCCTTCCTGATATTCTCCCATTTAAACAAAATCTTATGAAAAAAAACGGAGCTGCTGTAACTGCACAAATGTTGATTAGAAAACCTGCCGCCACCGTTTTCCAGGCATTTATTGATCCCGAAATCACAAAAAATTTTTGGTTTACAAAAGGTAGTGGCCACCTGGAGGCCGGGAAAAGCGTAACCTGGGAATGGGAAATGTACCAGGTATCCAGTAAGGTACAGGTCATAGAGATTATCCCTAATGAGAAAATCGCCATAGAATGGGATCAATACGCTACTCCCGTAGACTTCCTCTTTGAAGCCACTGGTCCGGTAACCACCTATGTGACGATCAAACAATATGATTTTCAAACTACTGGTGAGGAGTTACTGGTAGAAATTAATAATGCAAGTGGTGGTTTCACAACCGTCTTAGATGGGCTAAAAGCCTATCTGGAACATGGCATTAACTTAAACCTAATCGCTGATAAGTTCGCCAGGAAATAACACCATCTAAATCAATCTTTTTGTTTTTCTTATCATAGGTCAAGATAGCTGTGGCGATTAATCCTTCTCTTTGTATCAAATATTTAAAACTCATCAATAAAAAAAACAATGAAAAGATTAATCTTAGCTGTTGTAGTCTTAGGTACTACCCTTTTTTCTTTCAAATCTAATGCACAAACCACTTGGGAAGCTGATGCCTCTCACTCTAAAATAGGTTTTGAAATCACTCACATGATGATTTCTGATGTAGAAGGATCTTTCAAAAACTTCCAATCTACAATCGTTTCTTCGAAACCAGATTTCTCTGATGCAGTAATTACTTTGACTGCAGATCTAAACTCGGTAAACACTGACAATGATCAAAGAGATGGTCACTTAAAAGGCGAAGACTTTTTTGATGTGGCTAAATTCCCTACATTAACTTTCAAAAGCACTTCAGTGAAAAAAGTTGGTGGTAACAAATACAAAGTTACTGGAAACCTTACTTTCCATGGTGTAACTAAACCAGTTACTTTAGATGCTGTTTTAAGAGGTGTAACTACTAATCCAATGTCTAAAAAACCTACTGCTGGTTTCAAAGTTACAGGAACAATCAAAAGAGCTGACTTTAAATTTGGTAGCAAATATGGTTCAGCAATGTTAGGTGAAGAAGTTACTTTGACTGCAAACACTGAATTCGTACAGAAATAATTTTAAAACTCGGTTGGGAATCAATTTTCCCAACCGGTTTTTATAAAAAACGCTCAAAAAATGATTATCTTGTTTATTGTCAACAGGCAATTAAACATCAGATAATGAAAGCACTACCTCAACGCTACATTCCAAAAAGCACAAGAAAAAAACATCTTTCCCTTGCTATTGAATTCCTAACCAGGACCAATCTGGTATGAAAAAGATAGTGGAAAAACATCCTTTCGCCATCAGGTGGTTCCATTGGGTAAATTTCCCCATTTTAACCATCATGATTTGGAGTGGATTGCTCATTTACTGGGCAAATGATCTTTACCATATTTCTGTAGGCTCAGTTACCCTCTTTCATTTTTTTCCGGAATGGTTTTATCAATCGCTCAACCTGGAGCAACGCCTTGCAGAGGGTATGGCCTTTCACTTTGTATTTATGTGGGTCTTTTTTATCAATGGATTCCTTTATGTGCTTTACACTTGGATTTCCGGCGAATGGAGATACCTGATCCCCAACAAACATTCCTTTAAAGAGGCCTGGCTGGTTTTACTCCATGACCTTCATCTCAGCAAAACTATTCCTCCCCAAATGAAATACAATGGGGCTCAGAAAATCGCCTATTCTGCAATTATCATTATGGGATTGGGCTCTGTACTCACAGGCCTGGCGATTTATAAACCTATACAATTTCAGACTTTATGTAATTTATTAGGAGGTTACCAATCGGCAAGGCTAATTCACTTCATGCTGACTATTGGCTACTGTTTATTTTTCCTGATCCATATTGCCCAGGTGATTCGTGCAGGATGGAGAAATTTCCGCAGCATGGTAACCGGTTTTGACATCTTAACCTCTAAAAAGAAATGATATGGGAAATACAAAGAAGCAAAACTTGTCTCCTATTGACAGGAAAATCAGGTGGAGAAACTGGCTATCCCTTACTGGGTTTACCTTATTTATTTTTGCAGCCATATTTTTCTGGCTAAAACTAAAAAATCAACCCCTCGATAACGACATTGCAGGTGGCGTACAGATTCCATTGAGAAAGGTATTGAATGCGAATGAGAAAGTATTCAGTAAGACTTTTAGCAAGCAGAATCTGGCGAAAGCCTACCCGAAATCTGCGGCAGCTAAAGTGGTCAGGCTAAATGGAGCTTTAGGTTTAATGACTGATCTTGATGATAAGAACTGGCGGTTAAATGTAGTCAGAGCCAAAGGGGATACTTTAAAACTAACCCTTGCTGACCTACAAAAGCTTCCAAAAACACAAGTTATCTTTAATTTTAAATGTATTGAAGGTTGGAGCCAGATTTCAGATTGGGCTGGCGTCCGGTTTAGCGATTTTATCAAAGCCTATCACCTCGATAAACTGACGGATAAGAAATACATTGGCCTGGTTACCCCGGATGGAGAGTACTATGTTGGCATTGATATGGATAGTGCTATGCAGCCTCAAACCATTTTATGCTATGAGATGAATGGAAAACCTTTACCACTAAACCAAGGCTATCCCCTAAGGCTGATTATCCCCGTTAAATATGGCATTAAAAGCTTAAAAAGAATCGGAGTGCTCTCCTTTAGTGAAGAGCGACCTCCGGATTATTGGTTTGAAAGGGGCTATGATTATTACGCAGGCTTGTAATCGAGCTAAAACTTATAACTATAACCTAATCTGAATACTTGAGTTTCATAGTAATCGGTACTGATCATGTTAAAACCATTCCCTTGAACGGTTTTCTTAATTTTCAGCGTATTTAAAAGGTCTGAACCATTTAAAAATAACTCTCCTTTTCCTTTTTGCAATTGCTTTTTCAATCCCATATCTAAAGAAAATCGTGAGGCAATTCTTCCTTGGGGAATCAGGTCTGGAGCCAAATAAACACCCGTTAGTTGGAACTCTGCAAATTTTGGAAATTTAAAGAGCCCGTTTAGTTTTACATTCCCGGAAATCAATTCATCTTTTTGCGCGGTATAAATCACCGGAACAGGGTAAAGGTTCTCCACGGTAAAGGCATCAAATTTATTCTGGTAAACATTGGCGTTCATATTTACAGTTAACCATGGACTCAGCTGCTGTTGAGCTACCATTTCAGCACCGGTATTGCTGCTATGACCCGCATTTTGAAACACATTATAAATCAGGTTGCTTCCCGGAGCTTGTGTGGCAATCCTGCTGATGGTGCCTTCTGTATTTCTATGGTAGACTGCAAAATAAAACGACCCTTTGTCCCAATTGTTCTTATACCCTAGCTCCAGGCTATTCGTAAATTGTGGACGCAATCCTGGATTCCCTACTTTGATCACCTCAGGTTCATCATACTTAGGAAAGATTCTAATGTCCACTTCATTTGGTCGATCTACCCGACGATTATAAAAGACAGACAGTTTATTTTGTGCATCCAATTTATAAGCGAAACGTAGGTTTGGGAAAGGGCGCGTATAATCATATCCACTGCTTTTATAGGTCGGGTGATTGGGGTTTACATCATAACTCACTTTCACATATTCTAACCTCAACCCTGCTTCGATTTCAATTTTTGAGCTCTCAAAAACATAATTGCCATACAAAGCTGGAATGGTTTCTTTATAATCTGCCCAACCACCTGCATTTACATCCAAGGGAGAATTTAGGCCTGGGAAAAACTGCATATTTACAGGAATGCTTCTGTTGCGAAATTTCAAGCCACCTTCTACCCTACCATGTTTGAGTGGACGCACATAATCCACCGTCAAATCGGCTACATGCTCATCGGAAAGTAACTTAAATGCATCTTCTCCAGTAAATGTAGGCATGATATTGGTAAAGAAATACTGCTCATCTTCCCGATGAAAGGTATAGTTAAAATTGGCGTTAAGCACCTGTCCGGCTTGCTTAAATTTATGCTGATAGCTGGCTGTAGCCGTAGCTGTATACTTTACTTCATCTTCCAGAAACTGCCATAAGCGTAACCTCGTCGATAGGTCTGCATTAAAATAAGGCACATCCCCCTTATCAATAATCTTTTCCCGATTAAACAACCCGGAAAATGAGAATACATTTTGCTCATCGAGATTCCAGTCGGCTCCGGTTTTTACTGTTGCATAAGAGGTATTTCTATTTCGCTTCACCTGTTGCTGAATGATTTCACCGCCATCATAGGCCCGCGTTGCAAACTCATTGCGATTCAACGTTTGGGTATAAAGCCAATCTGCTTGTATAAAGGTGTTCAACTTGTTTTTTCGGTAATTCAATGAAAGAGAAGGATTGATTTTAGGTGTCCCTTGGTATTGAGGTCGGATACCTGGCAGGCTTGCCTTTTTCTCCCAAAGCGCTCCAACCCCTGTCGTCATGCCTATTTTTCCATTCCATCCTTCTTGTTTCTGTTGCTTATAGATAATATTAATGATCCCTGCATTACCATTTGCATCAAATTTAGCCGAGGGATTATTGATAATTTCAATGCGTTCTATAGCTGATGCCGGAATGTTATCCAATCCCGCTTGCCCGCCAAAACCGGTTAATGCCGTTTGCCTTCCATCAATGAGTACCGATATTTTATCACTACCGCGTAACATCAGTTTTCCATCCGAAGTGGTGCTGATACCTGGCAAGTTTTTCATGGCCTGTAATACAGAACCGCCTGCCTGACTTAACTGATCAGCCATATTAAAGGTTTTCTTATCCATTTTAGAACCTACCGCTTCCTGTTTTCCTGAAATAACAACCTCTGCAAGGTTATTAGTCTCAGCTTGCAGCAAAATTACCCCCAGATCTAGAAATGGCGTCAACTGTCCGATCAGCACCTCCTGGCTTTTCGTTTGATGCCCCATAAATGAGCTTACTAAGAGATAACTGCCACTATTTAACGCTGATATTTGGAAAATCCCATTTTCATCGGTAACGGTTCCAGCAACAAAACTACTGTCTTTAATAGATTTAAGTCCAACATTCACAAAAGACAGTGGCAATTTGGTATGGCCATCTTTAATACGTCCAGAGAGCGTAATTTTAATGGTCTGTGCATAGCCTAAAGATGAAACAAGCATCAGTAAAAAAGTAATCAGGAATCTTTGCATAGAAAAAGGGTTAAATGGCTTTACGGTTTTTTCTTCAAAACTAGCCATGGAATCTGTGGACTTTTTGAAGTTCAACTACCAGATTTCTACAGAATTATACCTTATATTTAAATTAAAAAGCCTATGTGGTGGATATATGCTTTATTATCGGCCTTCTTCGCTTCTTTAACAGCTATTCTAGCGAAAATTGGGATTAAAGGAGTAGACTCAGACCTGGCGACAGCCATCCGTACGGTAGTCATCCTTTTGCTGGCCTGGACAATTGTCTTTTATAAACATGCAGGCGCCGGATTGAGCGGTTTATCGCGTATGAACTGGACTTTTCTGATCCTTTCAGGTATTGCCACCGGTCTTTCTTGGATCTTTTATTTTAAAGCTTTGCAAATGGGGAAGGTTTCTCAGGTAGCACCAGTGGATAAGGCCAGTGTGGCGATTACGATTTTGCTTTCCGTACTGTTTTTAGGAGAGACACTAACGATAAAAACGGCAATAGGTGCAGTATTAATTATTGGAGGAACCTTAGTATTGGTTTTATAAAAACTGTTTTCAGGAAATATACTTCTATAAAAAAACAAGCGGCCGAATAATTCCGGCCGCCCTTTATTGAGCGTATTAAATTATCTTGATTTCTCCTTTTAGAAAGAGAGGAACTAGGCTTGATTGTTAATTGATTTCGTATGTGCTTAATACGTTACTTGCTGAAACAAAATACCGCAAATTAAAGGGTACTCACAACCATTGGTTGTTTCAAAAGAGGAATTCGAAACAACTTATCCTTTTAAAAAATTGGATAAAAGCTCAAAAAAAGCATCTTACACCTCTGAACCACTAACAGTTAACATAGACTTGTAATATTCTTTAGGGCTAAGTCCTTCTTTCTTTTTAAAAGCATTAAAAAAAGTGATTCTAGAGTTGAACCCTACCATTAAGGCTAATCCTTCAATAGAATAGCGTTCAAGAATATGCTGTTCGAGTAACTCTTTCGCGTATTCTACGCGATAATTATTGATCAGCTCATTGAAATTCGTTTTAAATTTACGGTTGATCAGTACAGATAATACCTTTGGGGAAATTTCTACATTCTTTCCCAGATCAAGAATGGTAATGCCTTTTTGAAGAAAAATTCGCTCTTCATCCAAGGCAAATCTGATCTTCTCCATGAGTCTATCCATATCTTTAATTTCCAATTCTACCGGATTCAGCTCTTCCATACTGAGCTTGGGCTCTGTTGTTTCAAGAGTCGAAATCTCCCGATGAAATCCATAAACCAACTCTGGTTTAAAATTAATATAGGCATTGAGAAAAAGGATCCCTAAGAAAGCAACTACAGAACAGATAAATTTGGGCCCGGAATATTGATCCTGATTCTCCCCAAAATAAGTGAACATCATAAAGCAAAAATTGCTGATGATAATGATCCCCATCACCGCTATAGAAATAAACAACCAGTTCTTAAATTGTATTTTCTGAATGGATTTCAAAAACTGCGGTTGTAACTTGTGAATTAGATAAAAACTATAAAAAAGGTATCCCACCTGCAATACCAATCTGGAAAGATAATGGAATGAGATGGGAATAATTCCTGAACCAACGTAATTCAAGAGGTCTTTATTCTTAAATATAGCCTCAGCGATCTCCCGTTTTTCAGCAAGTGGTAAGAGATAAAATGGGATCAAATCAACCAAATGAAGTACTGCCGGAAGAAAATGCAGGTAGTCGTATTTTTCCAATCCATTCCTATTTGTCAGAGAATTTCTGATGTAAAAATAAAAGAATGGTGCATTAAGATACATTAAGGGGCTGATAGAGCGCAATAGATGTGGGTACTCGACTATAAACCCGGTATCTATCCAGAGGAAATAGACCAGTAAAGAAATGTTATAGCAAAGTAGCGCAATGCCCAACATTTTATTCTTTAGGAGTTGATTCCCGGTTTTAAAAATTAGTGCAAGGCTATTAATCGTAGATAGAGAGAGTAAAATGATGCACAACAAGTTCATGAAAAAGCAATTAATCTGTCTCGTTCAATGAGAGCCAATGCAATGTTATCAAAAAATAAATGCTTTCACAAAAATTAAACTTAGTTCCACCTTCTTAGCCTATATACGCTCTTTCTTCCCGCTGTTCAATTACATTTCAAATACCAAACAACCAACGATAAATACTAAATAAGAAAGGGATAATCGTCATGACTATCCCTTTCTTATTTAGGCATTTTTATATTTTTTCCGGGACAATTAATCTTTAAGTTTCCTCAATCTTAGCGAAAGATAAACCTGAAAAATTCCGATGACAATAAATGATGCGGCAGTATAAAAAACGATTGTCATTCCTGCAAAAATTGGATTCCAAAGCATGATAAAAGAAAAAATTAATCCTATAATGCCGATCCCTAATAAGCTACCCCAGCTTTGTACATGTTGTTTTTTTAATGCGATCGACCAGCCGATAGCCATGATCGAACGGAATAAAATAGCAAAACCGACATAAAACGGAAGCACCAATAAAGAGATTTGGGGATTTGCAACCAACATGACCCCAATTAGGAAATCTACAATACCACCTGCCAGTGACCAGCCCCAATTATCCAGGGACTTGCGATTGGAAATTGCATACACGAGTTCCATAATTCCGGTAAAAAGAAATGTTACCGCAAACAACATAGAAAGGGTAATGTAAGATGCTAAGGGGGTCATGAAGACCCATATACCTACTAAAATTAGGGCTATGCCCAATAAAGCCAGTAAATACCAATATTTAACCGTCTTTCTGATGTTTCCTAAAACTTGTGTTTCCATAGTATTGATTTTATATTAAAAATTTGATGTCTGTACTGATCGTTATTTTTATGTCGAATCCATCAAATCTATTAACCAATATATAATGGCAAGTATATGAAAGCGTCATTCCTCATAAAGACAATTATGAAGACAACAAAAAATCTTCAAAAAGGTTTATTCTTTACAGGAATTTGTCTGATCAAATTCACCAGACACGGCAGCAACCCCATTATTTAACACTGGTACAGTGCAGGTTACCTGTATTTTATGAGCGCTATTTATTGCAGAAACAGGAATATCACCAAGCAGAGAATCCAAAAAATCACCTACATTAGTGGTCAAATCGTTCTTATATTTTTCATTTCGGAACATCTTTAACATTTAAAAAACCTCCTTTCCTTTTAGTAAAACCATAAATTATATCCTCACAGTTAGTCCATAGCAACAGGTATGCCACAAGCAACAAAAACACTGTAATACAAATTCTTAGGTGTCAATTTTTCATTTTTATGACAAAATTTCGCTTCATTAATAAACTCCATATTTTCATCATGAAAATTCATGATTTTCATTTTCTTTTAAAAAGAAGGGGAATAAAAATACAGAAGGCAAGGATCAAACTGAGTAGTAATCCGGCGACAGCCATTACTGGGACGCCATGGAATTTTGGCGGCCGATCTGCAGAAATCAGAATTGCTGAGCCGATCAATAAGCCCGACAAGAGTAGCGCCATCACCAATCTATTCATCAGGCTAACCATCATTTTTCTGGTAGTATCCAATTGTGGCACTTCCTGAATCACCTTTAACTCGCCATTATTTAGTTTGCTCAAAACCGACTGAAATTCTTCCGGCATGGTTTTCAATGCTTCCGTAAGCGTTCTCAGCAGGTTTAACGCATTCTTTTTCATTTCATCCGGACTGAGTTTCCGCAACGCAATCTTTAAAATGTAGGGCCTTAAGCTTTCTACAATATTCAAATCAGGAACCAGCGCTCTTCCGATCCCTTCAATGAGTACAATTCCACGAACCAAAAGGTAAAGATGATCGGGCATCAAGATTTCATTTTGATTCAAAATAGCGGAGAACTTCGTAAGTACCTCTTTGATATCCATTTCTTGAAGCGATGCGCCTTCCAGTAAATTAAAGAAACCATGGATGTCACGTTCCAGTCGATTTTCATCACTTACATTAAAACGGATAGCCATTCTTTTCAAGGTCATGATCAATCTTCTTGCATCCTGAGCCATAAAATGAGAAATGAAATCTTCTAACATCTCTTTTTCAATCGGCATCATACTGCCCATAGAACCGAAGTCGATAAAGGCAATTTGTCCACTTTGTAAGACGATCAGATTTCCTGGATGTGGGTCGGCATGAAAAAAACCATGCTCGAGTACCTGAATCAGGTATAAATCTAACCCATTCTCTGCAATCTGATCGGGTTTCAATTCCATCTTAATCAAAGCCCGTTTATCGGTAATTTTCGCCCCTTCTATAAACTCCATG
The DNA here is from genome assembly GCF_014172405.1 of Pedobacter gandavensis. Classification (GTDB taxonomy): domain Bacteria; phylum Bacteroidota; class Bacteroidia; order Sphingobacteriales; family Sphingobacteriaceae; genus Pedobacter; species Pedobacter gandavensis. Next base: position 518,566 of record NZ_WNXC01000002.1, read on the forward strand.
CAAAGGATATTATCATTAGAAAGTTCGGGGAATACCTTAGCAAGGTAAATAGAGCGATGTCCTTTAAAGTTCCGGGAGAAGCGCTCAATGTTATCCAGTTCATTCACAAAAGAAAGCTCATGAAATATAGATTTTTCAAATGCTTCGAGCACTTCCACCAAATTAATCCTGCGAAATACCTCGCTATAACTGATGAGTACTTTAGCAATGTCTTTCATGATCAACATATCAGAGGTCACGATTTCGCGAATTCCTGGCCGTTTAATTTTTAGAATAACATCCGCTCCGGTAATCAGCGTAGCTTTATAAACCTGGGAAATGGAAGCCGAGGCAAAAGGTATTTCGTCAATATGTGAGAAATAAGCTTCCGTGTCTATGTTCAAATCTTTGCACAGCAGTTCTTTTACTTCAATAGGCTTTGCCTCCACATTGTCCTGTAGCTTTTGCAATTCGACAATCATTTCTTTTGGCAACAAGTCTTCTCTGATACTAAAAGCCTGTCCGAATTTCACATACGTGGGACCAAGCTCCTCCAAAGTCATACGAATTCGCTCATAAACCGTTAAGGAGGTGTATTCATTGTTATGCTCGTGATTGGTATAGTTCAACAACTCCCCAAATCCATATTTCGCCAGGATCTTGACCAGAGAAACGGTTCTTTTGAGTTTTTTCTTCTGATTTACCATCATAGAATCTTACATTTTTCGTTTAACAACAATCAAATATCTGGCCAGTATTAAAATAGTACCTGCAATTTCTTTGTGGAGCAGAAATGAGGATTTGTATTGAAGTACATAGGAAGTACCCGGGTTGTAGTCGGGAAGAGTGGCGCCTTCGGAAGGGGTATGGGAAGGGTATAGATCCACTTGCCGTACAGTTTCCGTAGGTAATTACTATCCTGACACTACGCCAACTCTAAGTCAACTCTAACTAACACCAAAGGTCTCCCCGACTGGTGTCGGTCCTATTTTAAGCCAATAGCCTGAAATCACCCACAAATCAGTTAAAAACCGGAAGATTAATCACCTAAACATTTTTCCTTATAAGAAAAGAGAAGGAGGCGATCGGATTTGATTTTAAGCCGTTATCTTTGACAAAAAATTCATAAGCTATGAAAAGCATTCTAAAAACCGTCTTCATTATCGGTCTGACCCTTTTTTCTGTAACCGTTTTCGCACAAAATAAAATGCAAAGTCTGGATGAATTAACCAATACCACTGATCCGGCATGGCCTTTAGTTCAAAAATGGTTAGATTCTGCAGAGAACAAAGTTCAGGTATTAGCATGTGATACTGCGCTGGCTAAAACGGCCTTGTACAATGCACAAGTATCGACTTTTGCAACTTTAGGAGCGGTCATCTACCATACCGGTGGAATCATGATCGACAATGGCTGGTTAAGGATTTTAGGTTCCGGAAGTGCTAGACTGAGTCGTTCCGTTCCGGAATGGAACAAAGGGAAAAGCATCAAAGAATTTGGTGACCAACCTGATTTCACGCTGGTTGCCGATGATGCTATTGGTGGTTTCTTTGCCATCAATTATGGTGCATTTGGAGCTGATCTAAAAATGGTGTACTACCTGGCACCAAACAGCCTAAAATGGGAATCTCTTGGTTTAGGCTATACTCAATTCCTTCGTTTCTGCCTTAACGGAGATCTTTCTGATTTTTACAAAGGATTAAGGTGGTCTACCTGGGATCAGTTTATTGCCAATCTGGATGGCAATAAATCTTACAGTTTCAGGCCATACTTATGGACAGAAACGGGGATGGATATTAACAAAGTTTCCCGGAAACTGGTATCTACGGACGAGCTTTATAAATTTAACCTCAGTAAACAGCAGGAAATTAACCCAAAAGGGGTAATTGAAAAACATTAAAACAATTGATCTTCATAAAATGTATAGCTATTAAGCAACACCTGTGTTAAATAAATATACATTATGAAGAAAAGATACTATTTCCAACTGCTCGTTTCCGCGCTGTTGTTGAGCTGTCAAAGTAAAACGACGGGCGACAAGGGCGATGCCATCTACTTTGGTGGCCCCATTCTAACGATGGAGGATGCGGAACCCACTGCAGAGGCCATTGTTGTTAAGGATGGTAAAATCCTGTTTACCGGAAAAAAGGCAGCGGCTGACAAATACGTAGGTGATAAAACCGAGCTTCACGATTTACAAGGAAAGACATTAATGCCGGGTTTTATTGATGCACATGGTCACCTCACTTCCAGAGCAGGTATGGAACAGGCAATCGACCTTGGTGCTGCGCCATATGGAACAGTAAATTCCATTCCAGATATGATAGCGACCATCAAAAAATACATTTCGGATCATCCGATGCCAGCAGATATGCCTTTATTGGGAAATGGTTATGACGACGCTTTGATGGTGGAGCATACCAATCCAACGTTGGCGGAAATGGATGCAATTTCAGATACACACCCTATTTTAGCCTTACATGCATCAGGCCATGTGAGCGTAGTCAATACAGCAATGCTTAAATTCCTGGACATTCCTGAAACTGTTAAAGATCCTCCTGGCGGACATTATGGCCGCGATCCAAAAACGGGAAAACTAAATGGAAAATTAGAGGAGAATGCCAACTTCATGGCTTTAAATAAATTGATGACGAAAATGCCGGTACCAAAAGTAAAACCGGGAGAAGAATCTCAAGCTATGCAAAACCTAATGAAAGCGCAAGAAGAGTGGCTGAAATACGGCCAAACTACAATTTGCGATGGCAGATCGATGGGCCCAAGTATTCCGCTTTTAAAAGAAGCCGCAGCTAAAAAGCTACTCGTTGCCGATGTGGTGTATTTCCCGGATTATGATATGTATAAAGACAAGATCGATGATTTTAAACCGGAATATATGAAGTATACCGATCGTTTAAAATTAGGTGGTTTTAAATTTTCTTTGGACGGTTCTCCACAGGGAAAAACAGCCTGGCTAACCACTCCTTACTTTGTACCTCCAGTTGGCGCCAGTAAAGACTACAAAGGATTTCCCGCATTTACTGACCAGTTTGTATACGATGGACTGAAAAAAGTATTTCAACATGGCTTTACTGCCCAACTGCATGTAAATGGTGATGCCGCAATTGACCAAGCTCTTGGTGCTTTTAAAAAATTAAAAGAAGAAGGAGTTTACAAACCTGAAATGCGGGCCACATTAATCCATGTTCAAAATAGCAGACCGGATCACATCCAGAAGATTAAAGATACCGGTGTATTGCCTTCGTATTTCTCTACCCATGTTTACATTTGGGGAGATTGGCATTATACCAGCGTTTTTGGCCCGGAAAGAAGCCAGTTCTTAAGTCCGGCTAATTCTGCCAGAAAAGCTGGAATCAGCTTTACCATACACCATGATTCTCCGGTTACCCCTCCAGATTTGCTGACTGCTGTCTATGCTGCTGTAAACAGGAAAACACAATCAGGAAGGATCTTAGGGCCAGATGAGAAAATCACGCCAATGGAGGCCTTAAAGGCCATCACAATCAACGCCGCCTATCAATATCAGGAAGAAGACCGTAAAGGATCATTAAAAGTAGGTAAACTTGCAGATTTAGTGATTCTTGATCAGAATCCTACCACTATAGATCCATTGAAAATCAAGGACATTAAGGTAAATGAAACAATTAAAGAAGGTAAATCAGTTTACAAACAAAAAATATAAAATTCCTTATTTACAAAACAGGGCCTTCTTTAAAAGAAGGCCCTGTTTTGTTTTAACTGTTTTTTTGTTTTAACTGGAGTTTCCTATTTTATTTCATAGAATGGAAACCAATCGCATTGCCCTCGCTATCCATGCAAACACCACAAAAGCCATATTCTCCAATCGACATTTTATCATTTAGCACTTTGCCACCAGCGGATACTACCCTGGAAATTTCTGTTGCACAATCTTCGCAACTAAAATAAACCAACGTACCACCAAAACCAGGTTTAAACATCGCTGATTTTACCAAGGCTCCACTGGTTCCCGGAGCAGCCATATCACCCGGAAAGGATACCATTTCATAAGAATCTTCGCAGTCTTTTTCTATATCCATGCCCGCTGGCACAGGTAAAGCCTCCATTTTTACTGCCAATACCGTTTCGTAGAATTTTTGAGCCCTTGCCATATCTTCTACATAAATTTCTGTCCATCCGAATGGATTTCTTGATGCTGCCATTGCCTTAGTTTTAAATTATGAAAACATTTTCAACTACAACAAGTTCCGCAAATTAACTCAGATATCCGAGGGCAAAACAAGACAAAAGAAAGGGGCATTTGAGTCCTTTAAAAAAGATCCAAACGCCTCAACCTACCTATGCACAAGAGACCAATTTAACACAATATGTTATTATCCAATAAATCATCCTGCGAACATTTATTATGGTAATATTGTTATTTAAAAACATAGCATAAAAACAAACCGACATTGACAGAGCTTGAGAACTACCTTCATCATTATTTCAGCATTGGGCTGCACGACTGTAAAAAACTAGCTTCGTTATTTCAGGAAGAAAAGCTAGCCAAAGGGGATTTTTTTCTAAAAAGTCAACAGCAAAGTAATAAGTTAAGCTTTATAGAACATGGACTATTAAGGTTATTTGTGGTCTTACCAGATAAAGAAGTGACACAATGGATCGCGAATAGCGGGACTTTCGTCACAGATCTTTCAGGATTTCTCTTTCGCAATCCAGCACGATGGAACATACAGGCGCTTACTGAAGTTACTTTATATACAATTAGTCATGAGCAATATCTGAAGGTCGGGGACTTGATCCCTAAATGGAATGAATTTGAGAAACTATTTATTGGTAAGTGCTTTGTTACTATTGAAAACAGAGTATTTAACCAGATTTCCTTGTCGGCAGAGGAACGCTATCAGTTGCTGTTTGAGCAGCAACGCGAATTATTTCATCAGGTCCCTTTACAATACCTGGCTTCCATGCTGGGCATGACGCCAGAAACCCTGAGCCGCATCAGAAGTAAAAAAACTTCTTGACTTTTGTCAACGCGGATTACTGTTTTCCTCCCCTATTTTTGACCTGATAAATTTAAAAGATCAGGTAATGAATAAAAAAATGAGCCTCAGTATTCAAATGGAAGAAGCAGCAATAACTGTGTTCTCCATATATTTCCTTTCACAATATTCCCTTGGACTTTCTTTATGGGTTTGGATTTTGCTGTTTTTTAGTCCAGATATTTCTATGCTAGGTTACCTCTTCAACACAAAAAGAGGCGCTGTTATTTATAACTTGTTTCACCATAGAGGTATTGCACTAATTTTAATTGGAATAGGATTTTTCAGCCAGCAGGAAATCTGGACATCAATTGGCATTCTGCTATTTGCTCATGCTTCATTTGACAGAATGCTGGGATTTGGATTAAAATATAATAACGCGTTTAAACACACACATCTGGGGACGATGTGATCGCAACATCAAGAATTATCAGAAAAGCGCAAAACATAATGCCCTTTCAGATTACCTGAAAGAGCATTATTCATCGATTGATGCGTATTTCTATTAATTTTCTGCCCTGAATGTATTAGACATTAGTTTTCTTGGACGCTTCATTTTAAAAGGCTCAACACTTGTTGCATTGCCTTGTAATTCTTGAGAATGGAAACGGTTTTCTCTAACTGTTCTCGGTTTCTCTGCTCTGTCTTCATCCGCTAGTTGAACCCTGATCTTCCTTCCTTTTATCACCATCCCATTGATAGCCGCAATAGCTCTGTCAGCATCCGCTTGATCTTCCATCTCGATAAAACCAAAGCCTTTATGTCTTCCGGTGAATTTATCAGTCAGCAAATGGATACTGTGTATTGTTCCGTGGATGCTGAAAATATCATTCAGTTCAGCTTCCTGTGTATCTAGTGAATACCCCACCACAAATAATTTAATCATGCTCTTGTTTAAAGCTGCAAATTTAACGTTTAATCTTTCAATAAAAGAACTTGTCTCCTGCTAATACAAATAGGCCGTTTAAGCTTGAATAGCCTGTCCTAAAGACATTTTTGACGCTCCATGAGTATCAAAAATTTCCAAAATCACGGCACTTATACCTACTTCTGCAAGTTTCCCCACCAATTCCATACCAATATCCTGACTACATACCACCCGCATCATCTGGTCACAATCCTCCAGATCAACAGACCATTCTGAGATATTAGAAATAGTATCCATCACTTGAGAAACCTGCTGTAAATCGAGCGGAGTCTGAATAACAGAGGATAGAATAATAATGTTTCCGGGCATAAGAACTGTAGTTTGAAATGGCAAATGTATAAATTTATTTGCAAACAAACCAATCGTTCGGTATCTTTGAAAGATGGAAAATCCATATAAAAGAAAGAAAGATCCTGAGGCCAGTAAGCAGTTGATTTTGAATACTGCTGCCGAGATTGGTGCTACTGCAGACTGGCACCAGGTAACTTTTCAGGCCATTGCAGATAAAACTGGATTAAGTAAAGGTGGCATTATCCACCATTTCCGAAATAAAGAGGAACTGTTGGAAGAATTGGTACGTCAAAGTCTGGTGGAACTGACCGATTGGATTGTTGAAGAGAAAAAGAGTTTGGGTAATGACATTGCGCCCATCGCCTTTCTACGATTTGTGATCAAAAAAAGCACGGATTTATCCTATAGGAGAACAATGAAAGTCATTTTACAAGCCGCATTGGTTAATGAGCAGTATAAAAAAATGTGGCACGAATGGTTTACTGAGCATATTGCTGGTGGATCAATAGAAAATATGGATATCAACAGCCAGATTATTATGCTGGTTGCCGATGGCTTTTGGTTTGCTGACAATCTCAATCTCTATAATATCAGCGAAAGCAACAAAGAACAGATCGTTAATAAATTACTTCAATTAAACTAATACCAATGAGCAGTTCCGACGAAACTACCGTCCACGAAGACAAGACATTTACCAACATCAACTATGCAGAAAAAAGATTGGAGAACAGGGAATTTATTAACTGTGAATTTGTAAACTGCGACTTTTCCAAGAGTGATTTAAGTCATAATGATTTTATGGACTGTCATTTTAAACAGTGTAATTTCTCCTTAACTGTAGTAACAGGCACAGGATTTAAAGATGTTACTTTTACTGGCTGTAAAATTTTGGGAATAGACTTCTCAAAATGCAACAAATTTTTATTCTCTTTTACCTTTGAACAGAGTCATTTGGATTACTCGACCTTTTATGGTACTAAGCTCAAAAAAACTAAATTTATCGATTGCTCGCTCAAAGAAACTGATTTTGAAGAAGCTGATTTAACATCCGCCACATTCCATAATTGTGACCTTTCTGGAGCAACATTTGTCCGTTCTATTTTGGAAAAAGCAGATTTTCGTACCGCAAGAAATTTCAGCCTTGATCCATCAGTCAATAAAGTAAAACAGGCGAAGTTTTCATCCTTAAATCTTTCCGGACTACTTTATCAATTCAATCTGGATATCGATTACAATGGTCATTAGGGAAGAAGAAAAATTGATTCATTAAAGTACATGGCAACCCATCTAAAAACAGATAAACCATTGTAAAATAAACACTTATTAAGTAACTTTAATCTAAAATCCTGGTATTAAAAGATAAACAATAATTTTCTTTCATGCATTTAAAGGAAATCATACCTCATGAATTTTTATCCTCCTTTGTCAGGTGTTACAGGATAATTGATTTTGAATTTCCGGATAACCAACAGATTCCCGCTAAAGTATATACACCCAGACCGGAACAATGCCTGCAATTTTTCCCTAGTCTAACAAAAATAGCCTATGAAGGCAGGGCTAATGATATTGTTCCAAAGAATGCGATCTTATTTGGGCAACACTCCATAGTTAATACACGCACAGTTTATGCAAGATTCCTTTCCTTTCAGGTTGTATTTCAACCCGGCGCGCTCTACAAACTACTTGGAATGTCTGCAGACTTAATTACCAATGAGGCAGTAGATGCTACAGATATATTCGGATTGGAAATCGAAGAGGTGAATGACCAGCTATTTCATTCAAAAAGCCATTTGGAAATGGTAACGATTGTAGAAGCCTTTATCATTAAAAAAATAAAGGTCGCAAAAAAGGAGGCGCAGCGGATAGATCATGTGGCCATACTCATGACAAGCCCTGACCTAAGTTATTCTTTAGATGGCTTTGTGAGCCAAAGCTTTCTATCCCACCGCCAGTTTAATCGAAAGTTCATAGAACGAACAGGCATAAGTCCAAAAGCATTTTTAAGAATAAAAAGATTTGACCAGGCTTACAGAATGAAAAACAACTTTCCTGAGCTAAGTTGGTTTAAGATCGCCATCAATTGCGGCTATGAAGATTACCAACATTTGAGTAAGGATTATAAAGACCTGACAGGCCTTACCCCTATTGCCTTCTTTGCTATGGAATCCCCTGAACGTTTACTGGGTTCCGAAGAAACCTATTAAATGTCTGTTTTTTACCACCTAAGCCTTTTATATCCTCATGATATTTGAAGTAAAAAATCAACAGATGAAAAGGAAGGAATTTTTAAAGGGCAGTCTTTGCAGCATTGCGTTGATGGCTGTGAGTTCTCATGCTCAAACACAGGAGTATAAAAAAGAAGCTTTTGTGATTGCCTCCGGAAAGGCTCGCTTTGGGGAGAAGTTTTTATATAAAGGGAAAAATCCCAACGACATCAAAATATCAAAAAATGATACGGAAGGAATGCTGGCTGTATTCGAGTATACCGGATATGAAAAAACAGGTCCTTCCATGCATGTCCACTTCCATCAGGATGAAATCTTTTATGTAGTAGCGGGACGATATAGGTTTTCGGTTGGAGGAAAATTAATGGAACTAAATCAAGGAGATACTATTTTTCTGCCAAGAAATATTCCGCATACCTGGATCCAGCTCACTGATATTGGCAAGCTGGTGTATTTTGTTCAACCAGCTGGTAAAGCAGAGGAATTCTTTAGAACCATGAGTACGCTCGATCATAAGCCAAGTCAAGCTGAAATTGATCAAATTCATGAAGCATGTGGGATGAAGGTGATCGGCCCTGGTCTCACTATTTAAAGCAATAAGAGCAAAAAAAAGCGCCCTGATTTCCATCAGGGCGCTCCTATAATTAAATTTATTTGAGCTTACAAAGAAGCTAAAATAGTGTTCAATGTTTCACTTGGGCGCATTGCTTTGTTTGCCAATTCATCATTTGGATGGTAATAACCTCCAATATTTTGTGGCTTACCTTGTGCAGCGATTAGTTCCGCAGAAATTTTAGCTTCATTTTCAGTCAACGCTTTAGCTAATGGCGCAAACTTAGCTTGTAAATCAGCATCTTTAGTCTGTTTTGCTAACTCTTGAGCCCAATATAAAGCCAGATAGAAATGAGAACCACGGTTATCAATTTGTCCAACTTTACGAGCTGGAGATTTATCATTAGCCAGGAAAGTTTCAGTTGCTGCATCCAAGGTTTCCGCCAAAACTAATGCTTTTGCATTGTTTTGTGTTTGACCTAAATGCTCTAAAGAAGCACCTAGCGCCAAAAACTCTCCTAATGAGTCCCAACGCAAATAACCTTCTTCAATAAATTGCTCGATATGTTTTGGGGCCGAACCACCAGCACCGGTTTCGAACAATCCACCACCATTCATTAAAGGAACAATAGACAACATTTTAGCAGAAGTTCCTAACTCTAAAATTGGGAATAAATCTGTCAGGTAATCACGTAATACGTTACCAGTTACTGAAATCGTATCTAAACCTTTTCTGATTCTTTCTAAAGTAACTTTAGTCGCTTCAATAGGTGCAAGAATTTGAATATCTAAGCCCGTTGTATCATAATCAGCTAAATATTTTTTAACTTTTGCAATGATCTCTCTATCATGTGCTCTGTTTTCATCTAACCAGAAGATTGCTGGTGTAGCTGATAAACGAGCTCTATTAACTGCTAATTTAACCCAATCCTGAATTGGCGCATCTTTAGTTTGGCACATGCGGAAGATATCACCCTTCTCTACTTTTTGATCGAAGAAGACATTTCCTTCAGCATCTGTTACGCGGATTGTTCCGTTTGCTTTTGCCTGGAAAGTTTTATCGTGTGAACCATATTCTTCTGCTTTTTGAGCCATTAAACCTACGTTAGGTACAGAACCCATTGTAGCTACATCAAAAGCACCGTTTGCCTTACAATCTTCAATTGTTGCTGTGTAAACACCTGCATAACAACGATCAGGAATTAAAGCGGTTGTATCTTGAGACTTGCCTTCTTTATTCCACATCTGGCCGGAAGTACGAATCATAGCAGGCATAGAAGCATCTACAATCACATCACTTGGCACATGAAGGTTAGTAATTCCTTTATCAGAATTTACCATTGCCAATGCGGGACCATTCTCCATGGCTTTAGCCAAATCAGCTTCAACCTCTGCTTGTTTAGGATGCCCTGCAATTTTTGCATAAACATCACCTAAACCGTTGCTTGTATCGATATTTAGTTCTTTAAATAGATCTGCATATTTAGTAAACACATCAGCGAAGTAAACCTCTACAATGGCACCAAAAATAAGTGGATCAGAAACTTTCATCATCGTTGCCTTTAGGTGGGCAGACAGTAAAGTTCCAGCAGCTTTTGTTGCTGCAATTTCTTTGGCTACAAATGCTTTCAAAGCAGATAAGCTTAAAGCTGAACTGTCAATTACTTCACCTGCTTTTAATGGAGCTAAACCTTTTAATTCAATTACGCCACCATCTTCCCCAACAAATTCAATTTTAAACTGACTCGCATCAGCAATAGTTAAAGATTTCTCTGAACCATAAAAATCACCTTCGCTCATGCTTGCTACACGAGTTTTAGAATCAGCAGACCATGCACCCATCGAGTGAGGATTTACTTTTGCATAATTTTTAACCGCTTTAGGAGCTCTACGATCAGAATTACCTTCACGTAAAACCGGGTTCACTGCCGAACCTAATACTTTCCCGTATTTAGCTTTTATCGCTTTTTCTTCTTCAGTTTGCGCGTTATCCGGATAATTTGGCAAAGCATAACCTTGTGCCTGCAATTCAGTAATGGCTCCTACCAATTGAGGAATAGAAGCGGAAATATTTGGTAATTTGATAATGTTAGCTTCTGGCGTAGTTGCTAATGCACCAAGCTCAGCTAAAGCATCACCTACTTTTTGATCATCTTTTAAAAACTCAGGAAAGTTTGCTAAAATTCTACCTGCTAAAGAAATATCTCTTGTTTCTACATCAATACCTGCTGATGCGGTAAAAGCTTGTACGATTGGTAAAAGTGAATAGGTTGCCAACATTGGCGCCTCATCGGTTTTGGTGTAGATAATTTTTGATGTATTCGACATATTGATTTTTGCTTTATAAGATTAACTAATTGGTAGATTTTAACTGTAAACCTATCCATTTTTTAAAATCGCCTAAATATAAAATAATCGATCGACTAAAGGAACATGGAAATGTATTTTATGGATACTTTAAACGTATATAAACAATCTTATTTAGCTTGACCAGTTTTCAAATGAACGGTATATTCTTTAAGCGGATATCCAGCCTGGGACTTGAATCCCCTACCCGTAATGATAAAATCATAATCTTTGTTTGGTGTTAAAGAAAGCTTGACGTTGAAAGTTTTTCGATCCTCAAGAAACCGATAACCCCGGTAATCGGGAAATGTGCTTTGCCGCCTTCACCAAAAGAAATAGATTTCCCGGGTCCCATTGGTTGAGAAAAATTTAATGTTAATTCAGTTAAGGTGGTATCCACCTCGGTTTTCAAATTAATATCAAGTGATAATTTTACAAAGGGCTGCAGTTCTTCAAACTTTTTCAACAATTCTGTTGGGTTTAAAAGTTCAGCATAATATTTAGATGCTGTCAGAAATTTTTCTACTTGCGCAGCGTCCTGGTAATTTAGCTCAATAATATCTTTTACGGCCTTTTTTTTGTTTGACTGATTGTTATAATAAGATTTGCAAATCGCATATCCCATAAAGTAACCTAAATCAGCATGTGTTACACTTGAGCCATTATACAACCAATTGGACATTTCAGTACTGAACATATCTATTTTGAATGATTCCTTTAATTGGGCTTCGTGTTGCCTTCCATAAACGGTGTAAGCACTTCGATTTATTTTTCCAGTCACCAGTTCACTAATAAAATCTGCTGAACCTTCCCCAATGCTCTTAGCTAAAAAAGTACTGCCATTTGATTTTTGTTGTGTATGAACGTATTCGTCAACATTTAAACCAATCAAATTAGTACTATGTTGATTTTTAAACACATTTCTCAGCCAATCGCTCAATTCTGTGGCATCAGTTGCTTGGTCAGCCGTTGCTATTTCTGCTCCCACTAAAACCATATCATCTGTAATTGTTCCACCAGAACGCAATCCCCCGACAGTGAAATAAATCTTAGCGGGACGCATTTCCGGATACAGTTTTCTAAACCGATTTAAACTAACTTCAATAGCCTTAGCCTGCTTTTTAGCTTGCAAGTTGTTTTTTCTTATGCTTGTCCAAAACTTGGGATATTTATTGATAAGTTCAACCCAAAGCGCTGCATCATAATCCCGAGCTTCCATAAAAGCCTTTAGTCCTACAGAGCCCTTATCTACGTAGAGTTCTTGAATAATACTTCTTTTGAATGAGTGTGTCGGAAGTAGTCTTTGCACTATCATAAGCTATCCAAAAATGGTCAATATCTGATGTATAAATTATTGATCCTGGACTATCCTGCGCTTTAATAATAAATGGAAAGAAACAGGCAAGGGTTAAAATGTAAAGAAGCCTCATGTATAATATTTTCACATTAGAACTGAACATTCGGCTAAATGTTACTAGCGAGATGATTTTAGAATCAAAATACCCGAAAAGCAAAAAAGCCTTAGATTTCTCTAAGGCTTTCCAATGTACCGTTTCTCCGGATTACTTTGAACATTTAGATCGTTTTTTAAGGGTTATGGAACCTATTATTAATGATTTAAGTGTCAAAGGATTTATTTGAATTTGCCTTTTGCTCTAGTTATTGATAGCGCAAATCTAGTTAAAAACAACCTCAACCGGGCAATTATGCTTTTGGTTTGAAAAGCAGACTTTACGTTTGAAGATTGAGCCAAATTAAGAATCTAGTCGTAAAATTATTTTTAACCTTAAACCTGTGTTTTATTGGTCCATTATACATAGGTTCGTATATATCACTCAGGACATGACAGTTAAAGATCAAATAATCATATACCAAACCACAGACGGAACTACTTCTATTGATGTTAAGCTAGAAAATGAAACTATTTGGCTGAATCAATATCAACTTGCTAAACTGTTCAAAACGGATCGTACCTCTTTGGCAAAACATATTAGGAATATATATAAAGCGGAAGAACTAGATGAGATATCAACTTGTGCAAAATTTGCACAAGTTCAAACTGAAGGTTCAAGAAATATTAGACGAGAAGTGACTCACTACAATTTAGATCTCATTATTTCAGTTGGATATAGAGTAAATTCAAAACAAGGTACCCAATTCCGCATCTGGGCAAATAAAATTCTGAAATAATACCTGGTAAAAGGCTATTCTTTAAATGAATCACGATTACGAGAACAAAATGATCAATTAAACTCTTTAAAGAATACCGTCAATCTCTTAAGTAATGTACTTGAAAATAAGTCATTAAATACAGATGAAGCTACAGGCCTACTGCGAGTAGTAACCGATTACGCATACGCCCTAGATATACTTGACAAGTATGATCATCAGCAACTAACAATTGAAGGAACAACTACAAGACAGCTTTTTGCAATAAATTATGCTGAAGCAAAACAAGCAATTTATGATCTTAAAGATAAATTCGGCGGGAGTTCATTATTTGGGAACGAAAAAGATCAATCTTTCAGAAGTTCCATTGCTACAATATATCAAACATTTGATGGTATTGATTTATATCCAAGTGTAGAGGAAAAAGCCGCCAGCCTTTTATACTTTGTGGTTAAAAACCATTCCTTTTCTGATGGTAATAAACGGATTGCTGCTTACCTATTTGTTTGGTTTCTGAACAAGAACAGCATCCTTTAAAAACCAGATGGATCAAAACGCATTGCAGACAATGCATTGGTTGCGCTAACATTAATGATAGCCGAAAGCAAATCTGATGAGAAGGAAATAATGGTGAAGGTAATTGTCAACCTTATAAATATCAAAAATTAAAAAAGCCTTTAGATATCATCTAAAGGCTCCAAAAATATATTTTTTAATGATTTTCCCATATGGGAAAAATTTCTGTACCGTTCAGCAGGAATACTTTCATCATTTAGAGGACTATTTGCGGCTTAACGAGCCAGCATTTAAGAAATTCTGCTTTGTTCAAGATGTATTTTTCTCCGGCCAGATCGGATATTTTTATTTCATAGTCATCATTTCTCTTCTTTTTGATGGCATACAGACTGCAAAGTGGTTTTGGCTCCAGTGAAATATGCAAGTGGCTTTTCCGGGGCTAGTTGTTCTAAGGTTATTTTGACTCCATTTGTACAAAAGCTATAGACTCAGCAGCATCGCTGATACCTAGCACCGAGCCCCCCAAACGAGTTATGAAACTCTTTTCCCGAAGATACTGCACTGAAAAACTGCAACCATAATACCTGACTATCATTCGCAAGCATGTAGGACCACAATCCATGGCGTCTAATTGCTGGTAGTGGGGAAAGAGTTTTCTCAGTTTACAACAGGCCGTTAATCATATCTTTCACTTTGTCACTTCCCGGGAAAGCTGATTTTTTTTTGATGAGTAGCCCTTTCTTGTTATATAACAGATATGATGGAATATATTCGAACCCAAAATGACCCATAACGTACTCCCACTGGGAATCATTCAGGTAATAATGTTCACTGCCTATACCCTTAATTTTTTCTTCCCATACGTTTCGGGGCGAAGACGAATTCGTGAGATAGACAAACACAACATCCTTGTCATGGAATTCGCCTTTTGCGCTTCTGAATTCCTGTATAGCAGTTAGGCAAGGAATACACCAGGTTGCCCAAAGGTCGATTAAAACAACCTTGTTTTTATACTTAGAAACTATTGTTTCTATAACCTTATCATTCGGAATTGACAAGATATCATTGATAACAATAGGTGATTTATATTTATCCAGTCCAACAACCTGCAGGTCTTTTCGAAATAATATTTTTGCAATATCTCCGTCTTTCCAATATTTTTTGATATTTTCCTTTTGTATCTGGCTTAGCGGTCTTATTTGTTCATTGAGCTGTATGCCATAAGCATTGGCCGCCAAAATATCATAGTATTGGCCGTCTTTGAATCCAACCAAATCTGATAAAATAGCTTTCACCTTGTTCAGCCAAGACGGAATATCACTGTCTCCTATCAAAGGTAGTCCCAATGTTCTATCTTGGAGAATTGATTTTTGAAATTCGAGGAAGGTAAAAATATACAAATATTGAGGATCATTGAGATTAGAGTCTTTCAAAAAACGAAAAAAGAGTCTGTCAATATTTTGGATAACGGGCTCCGTGTTTTTATCACCATTGGTTGCGCGATAATTTCCCTTCATTTTACCCGCATAATCGAATACAGAGGTATTATATAGAAATAGTTGAAAATCTTTTGACAATATTTCTTTTAATTCTTTTGAGATTAATGCATCATTTCGTACTACAGTCAATCTCTCGGATAAAACACTTTCGGTATATTCTAAAAAATAATCTGTAGGTTTATCATAAGGCGAATCAAGGAAATTGTCGGACTTAAATTCAATCATTTCACCTATAAGGCCGAAGCAACGGAGCACATCATACTTATTCATGTTTGGTGTTACCTCAACATGTTCAATACCAAAACTTGAATCGTAGGCGAGATTAATGTTTGTAAGATCACCACTCTTCAATTTGACGAGAAGTGCTTTATCTGGGTCTAAACTAGTGTAAAACCTAGTCAAGCAAATCGATGTCTCAACATCAACATCAATAGCGAATTTTCCAGTTCGATCAACTAATGCTTTATATTTAACAAACTCTCCAGAGATTGGATGTGGAACAGTAATATTTACATAAATACTGTCGCTACTTGTATTATTTTGGACTGTTATTGTTCCCGTTAACTTTGCAATACCCACTTTTACAACAGGCGTATCTATTACCATGCCTACAGATGACTTATATAATAGTAAGAATAAAAGGCTCAATACACCATAAAGATGTAATTTTCTTATTTTAGTCATAATTTTTTGATTTAAAACTAGTAGACCTTTTTTAAGATCTGCTAGAATGAATATTTACATAAGAGTTGAACAAGACATTTCATAATAAAATGACTACTCTTGTAAAGATAGCAGAATGGCTTGATTTTTAGAAAAATTAACTTCAAGAAGATTACCAGAAGTTCATTGCCTGCAAGAGCGGCCCGATATTTTGCGATATCAGCTAACCTATTATTAATGATTTAAGTGTCAAAGGATTTATTTGAATTTGCCTTTTGCTCTAGTTATTGATAGCGCAAATCTAGTGAACAACAACCTTAACCGAACTCCCTTTGAACCAAAAATTTGCAAATAAAGTAATTTATAATTTTGGTTTATGGGCCATGAAGAGTTCGCCCCATCGATCAAACACTATATTAAGAAAATACAATAATCAAAAGTAAAAAAATAAGCAAAGGACTCAATAGAATGAAATAATAGGATACATGATCAACTAAAGTATTCTTTTCATCAGTAATTAAATCATCTTTTTTATCTATATAATTCCTGTTTATATATTGTAGAACATAAATCGCTAAAAAATAAAATGGTATATATATATATTTAGGAATATTTTTAAGAAAGGCGCTGAAAAATATGGCTACTACTACAAGCAACTGAACATTAAAGGCAAACATCAAACGAACCGTCCTATCTTTAACCCCTCTTTTATCTTTATTTCTTGTTAAATAATTAAAAAACCAATCGATTACGCTCTTATACGGGTTTAATGTCATAATTTAATTTTTCTTAGAACCATGCCTAAATTAATTAAATATCTTTGAATAGTCTGTTCGACTTCAGGCAAATTGGTATCTACCATTCCCTTTACACCATCAATTGCACCTGTAGCATCTAAAATCGCATAGGCAGCAAGAGCTCCTAAACTTACTATCCATCAAATGCACCGAGATTGGGCTTGACACTGCTACTGTACCCACCTGAAATTTTGTTTGAAATGCATTTAAATCAAAATTAGCAAAATCTAGTGTCAATACTGATGATAGAAAACTGATACAAAGGCTGTTTGATAATTTATTATATATACTGAAAAAATAAAAATTCAGTAGAAAAGTGCACATGAAGGGTGATTGGGAGATGAGAAGAAAATGGATCAATCCCAAAACTTGTGGAGCAGGTGATAAAAATATAGCTTTGTATTTTTATCCAGTTTAATATTTATGCCATCAAGTACTGCATCATTACTGAAATTATTTCTGCCAGATTTTATACTAGAGAATTTTGAATTCAAAGGAG
>NZ_WNXC01000003.1 GCF_014172405.1 Pedobacter gandavensis
GTCAGTTTCTGACTCGAAAAAATAGCGTTGGTTTTCATGTACTTTGAAACCGTACTTTCTTACCTCGCTACGTATATAAATGACATCTCTTTAATGAACTTCTCGAATCACCTCACGGATCCTCTTGTATATGTTGCAATCTGCTTTCTCTGTTTTCCGCAGGTCTTATCGTCCTGGGCTGGTTTCGAATCTCGATTGTTTCAGTCTTTTTGTTTTGTTACTAAACTCCGTTTGGTAACCCCCGTTTTTGTTGGGACTGCAAAGGTAGAAATCTTTTTGATATTGTCAAGCTTTTATTTAAACTTTTTTACTTTGTTCTATTTGGTGATTAAACCTTCAAAACAACCTCTGACTCTTCTCTACTGCAATCTTTCAAATTCTTCTCTCTGTAGCTCTCGCACAAACCCTTCCTCCGAATCGGGATGCAAAAGTAAGAAAATTAAACGCCCCCACAAACTATATTACCCTTATAATTGAATCACATCCATAACTGTGTGATCTACAGTGCAAAAAACTTAGTCCAAACTAAGTAAATTAACCATAATCAGGTCAATTCTAACTCCATTTCAGGATAAAGCGAATCGCAAACCCGTTATCCTGCTAGTAATTCCCTTAAAAACCGAGTAATTTCATTGGTAGAACAACCATGTGGCACGGTAAACCGGCAACCATAACCTACACCATGCAATCCTACTATTTATAGTATAGCTTATATATACAACACAGCAACAACACATCGAATTACGGAGCATGGTTAATCTATTTCATTTCTGACCACATAAATGCCTTTTCAGAATACATTTAGTTCAGCATACCCACCGCTTAATCTATCATATAATCCTTATACTATATATAATATACTGTCAACAACATAGAGTGCAAGTCTTGGTTTCACAATCCATACTATATATGTGGCAGACCATCAAAAACAATTCCTACCATTAAATCAAAAAATACTAATCCTATATTGATGCCCGCTCCTAACCGGCTTTTGATTGTCGGGATCTAGATGTAGATTCATACCTGTTCATGAGTACCAGGTATTCCTTTTCTAAGTTTCTGAAAGCTTTCTCCGATATCCTGTCATTAGGCTTTAGTTTCATTTGCACTTTATATTGTTCCTTTATCTGCTCATACCTCAACTTCGCCCGCAAACCACCTCCCTGCTCGTTTTTTTCCTTTCTTTCTCTTTGCGCTGTAATTTCAGGATTTTCCCAGGCACCGTTTAAATTGCCCAGATATACTGTATCCGAAACTGAATCATGGTTTGCGGCACTTAAAAACAGATAAACTTCCATTGACCTTTCCAATTCTTCCGCCGCTAAAGGCAGAAAGGCAGTTCCCATCTCTCTTTTAGAGAAATTCAGCTCTACCTTTCTTGTTCGGCTTTTTGGAAAATAAACAGCTAGTTGCAGACAGTCATCATATTGTGAGCCAGATCCAGATAGATATGACGGGTCCCAACTGATTTGCAGACCACCTGACACTTTCTCCATACGGAGCTGGTCAGGAATATTTAAAGTCCCTTTACTGAGTTGTATTTTAGCATAATCGATACTGATGTTAGGAAACACCCCCTGCAATGCATTTTTCTTATTAAAGGAAACTGCGAGGTTATGCTGATTTCTGATCGTCCCACGGGCTTCCAGTTCAAATCCATTGTTAAGGTAGTCTTTAAAATGACCTAGAAAATGTGTGGTTATTGCCATAGACTGATGATTAGCTTTCTGCCTTAGGCTAGGTTTTCCTTGTTTGCCGATAGTCCGATGAACAAGCTGTCCTCTTAACATATAAGACACTATATTACCGAGCTTACCGATTGGCCAGCCACCGCTTCTTGAAATTGACATAATTTTAAAATTTAGTTGTTTCCTCCGTCCAAGTTGGACATAATTAAATCACTAAACAACCACCTAAAAACCTACATTCACATTTCTCATAAGCAGGCATTCATATGGTTTAAGAGCCGCATTTGTACCAAAAACCACAGACAGCTATTCACAAAAATCACAGACAGTTAAGCCTTTAAAAAGCGTAAAATCAAACATGAAAGATACCATGATCCATTTCAGAACAAAAACAAGGTAGTTGGAGATTCAGATAAAAGTCCACATTGAAAAAGAGCAAATTTAAATGACGATGCAAATCGCAAAACTAAAATGGATAGTAGAACTGCGTTAAGATTAAAAAGGATAGGTAGCCTTAAAACAGGGCTTTCTGGGCCATAAAGCCGGCTATAGCCCCAGCAATCCCCCTACAAAAGTGGCTCACCCCCCTCATAAATTAAACCAATTCCACAGCTCCTCTAAATATTTATTCTGGAGAAAAATTCATTACCCAATAAAAAAGGACCTTGCAGATCGCAGGGTCCTTCCATTTTCCTATTTAAATGCTCAAAGGACAACAAAATACCTCAGCAAGGTTTCATTGATTCTTAAAGAAACCTCAGTTACTGATTTTTAATGACCTGCAATGCGGTACCATTTAAAGTCACAGTTGCCTTATCAGACAGGTTATAACGCGTCTTTACGATCTTTGGATCATTCAAAGACAATTTACTTGCTCCTGGAATTGCAAATTCTGCAAATTCAATTTGATTGTCGGGATCCAAGTGCATTGCTGCACCGCCTTTCTCATCTCCCACTACCACATTTAATGTATTTAGTATCATCTTATCCATAGTGACAGATGTTGATGAGGCCATACGAATATCCAACTCAGTGCTTTTAATTCCTTTCAGAGAAACCTCTCCTCCGTAAACATTGACATTTTCGCGTTTATTATCTTTTGGCCAATAGGCAACTGTATTTAACTTCTTCAAGCCATTGGTAACTAATACAATATCCTCATATCCTGTAAGCCTGCTCGTTTTTCTAGCCTCATCCGTCAGGCCGACAGTTAACGTATTTCCTACCTGATTTAACATCAAATGTTCCTTCACCCTTTTTCTAATCCAGATTCCTTCTTTCTTCCCTGGCTCTACTATAATCGCTATCAG
The DNA here is from genome assembly GCF_014172405.1 of Pedobacter gandavensis. Classification (GTDB taxonomy): domain Bacteria; phylum Bacteroidota; class Bacteroidia; order Sphingobacteriales; family Sphingobacteriaceae; genus Pedobacter; species Pedobacter gandavensis. The sequence continues at coordinate 2,999 of NZ_WNXC01000003.1, forward strand.
GTTAGCATCGGTTATATTTAACGTTTCAATATTTTTAACTTCTCTAAATTCGCTTTCTTTGAAGCGATTTTTATAATCTCCTGCTTCATAAGCAGCCTTTAAGGAGAAATTATAGGTTGTAACCATCCCTAATGAGACGATTAATGCGGCAATGATCAACATGTTACTTGTTTTCATCTATATCTAAATTTTATGGTTAATTATCAGATTAGCCTTTCATCATTCATTTCCTTACGCCATAGTAAGTGTATAGTTTATCAGGAAATTGGCTATCTGATGGCAACATTTCTATTTAATTCTGGTGGTAATGTTCAGCTTTAAATTGCTCAAACCTTTCTTCGATTTCTTTCATACTAATATCGAGCAAGTACATGTTTTTAAAGAATTCGGGGAGGGCATTACCAAGAAATCGTTCCTTACTATATTCTTTAATTTTCTTTTCAGCATCTGCTGCGATAAAAAAACCTATTCCTCGTTTGTTCGTGATCACCTCTTTATTTTGCAGAAACTCATAAGCCCTCACGACTGTATTTGGATTCACCTGTAATTCAACGGCTAAATCTCTAACAGATGGAATCTTTTGATCTAAAGGCCATTTCCCCAACACGATGTGTTCTCCAACATAAGCTGCGATCTGCAGATATATTGCTTCATTCTCCCTAAATTCCATACTTACACCTGTTTTTCTTTCAATTTAAAATAAGCACCAATCCATAAGATCATGACTATCGTATAGGTCATTCCAATCATTATTGGTTTAATTGACGATTGTGGTTCCAAAGCATAATAATTATCAGCTTCTTTAATGGCCGCATGGGCAAAAGGGACAACCTTCTCCAATTTTACTCCTAAAATTACATTTGCTAAAGGCTGATTGATTAAGATGATGAATAGACCGAATACTGCAACCAGGCAGGCACTTTTTATAAAATGGAGTTTTTCAAAAAACACAGCACCTAGAAAAGTAATACCGTGAAGCACAGCGAAAGCAATCAGTGCCATACCATAAGGAGTTCCAGCGCTTTGTAAGTCTAGCAAAGCCATTTTTTCATCAGTCCCGGAATTTTGCAGCATCAAAACGATAAGATCGACTGCGTAGAAACTTAGTGTAAAAACCAATTGATAAATTAGGAAAGAGTAAATCCAGGCCACCAGATACTTTTCGAAATGTGATGCTGGCAACATCAACATGGTTATTGATTTCCTACTATTACCAAGTTCAGAGAAAATCATACTGGTAAAGATTGATCCAGCACCTATAAAGAAAAAGAAGAAAATAGCATATTGACTTTTTACACCGAGATTCCCATCACTTACATAAGATATGAAACCTAAAATCGCGGCTAACAAGGCTACAATTACACCTACGGATAACAAATAGGTTTTATAATATTCCTGAGTATGTTTAATGAAGAGCTGTGAAAATCTCCGAAGGTTAAATATATTATTCATTAGTTTTTTTAGTTTAAATGGTTTATAACTGATTTATGATCACTGATTACTGCACTAAAAAGAAGTTCCATATCAACTTTACTAAAAACTTCATTATGGTTAACACTCATTGTATTCAAACCTATTCTATGTGGTTCTTCATATAGGACCATTTCTTTATCCAGTAGTGCTGAACTGCCGAAGTAAATGCGCTCAGCAATTTCATCCAAACTCTTATTCAATACAATCTCCTGTTCATGAACAATCAATAAACTATCAATAAGACTGTCCAGGTCTCTGATCTGATGTGTAGAAATAATAATGCAACGTTCCTCTGTTAAGGCTCCGGCAATAATTCTTCTAAACTTTGCTTTAGAGGGAATATCTAAACCATTTGTAGGTTCATCCATAATTAGCAAAGTCGTATTTGTAGCAAGGCCGAAAGCAATCATTACTTTCTTCTGCTGCCCAAATGAGAGTTTACTCAGTATACTGGTTTGCGGTACATCGAATTCTGCGAGCATCCGGAAATATTGTCCCTCGTCGAATTTAGGGTAAAAGTGCGCTGTACTTTGGGCAAATTGAACGGCAGAGGTTCCAGGTAAGTAAATTTCTTCTGGAATAAAAAAAAGTTCCTGCAAAAAACCTGGTAAACGGTCTGCGGCACGATATCCTTTCAGTTTACACTGCCCTTCCAGCGGAAATACCAGGCCGGCAAGGTTTTTAAGAAGTGTGGATTTACCTGCCCCATTTTTTCCAAGAAGCCCGTAAATGTGGCCCATTTGAAGTTTTAAGTTTAGGTTTTTAAACAACAGTTTCTTTTTGCTGTATCCAAAAGTCAGGTTTGAGATTTCTATCATAGCGGTTAATTTTAGTGTACTAGTAAACTAGTACACTGTAAAACTAAACAATAGTTTTAATTATCCAAATAACTTATAGAAAATATTTGCTGCGCCTTCAAAAGCAAGGTTGGAAGGATATGATTCTGATGCTTCCGTCATCAATACGGTAAAAGGGCTTAAAAGATTGTAAAAAAATACCCTCCACTGATACTCATCATCAATGGAGGGTTGATTCCTAAACGGTCTAACCATTTTATGGGTTATCTGGTTCGTAACAGCATTAAGGAAGGATATCAAATTCTTCTTTTAACTTTATGTCTTCAGAAGAGTGACCAATCATTACACGAAACTTACCTGGTTCCACTTTCCAGTTCATATCCTTATCAAGAATGGAAAGGTCGTCTGGATTTAATATGAACTTTATTGTTTTTTGCTCGCCCGGTAATAGCCCAATTCTTTCAAAACCACGCAGGTCAGAATCATAAGTAGTCACGCTACTCACCACATCTTTAAGGTACAGTTGAACCACATCATCACCTTTACGTTTTCCGGTATTCTTTACGTCTACGCTAACTTCAATAATTGAACCTGCATGTGGTGTGCTTTGTTTCACTTTAAGATTTGTGTATTCGAAAGTTGTATAACTTAAGCCATAACCGAAGGGATACAAAGCTCCGTTTACACTGGTTTTCCCATATCCATTATTTCCACTACTTGGTTGCCCGGCTTGAGAAGCTGGTTTAAAAGGGAAATTATACTCTAACTGGCCGATTGATTTTGGGAAGGTAATCGGCAATTTCCCTCCGGGGTTGTAATCACCGAATAAGGTTTCTGCTATGATATTTCCACTTTGCGGACCAGGAAACCAGGCTTCCAATATTGCAGGTAAGTTTTTGTTTTCCCAGTTGATCGTTAATGGTTGCCCATTAATCATCACCATCACAACTGGTTTACCAGTCGCATGTAAAGCCATTAGCAACTGTAATTGACGGCCAGGAAGGTTTAAACCAGTACGACTCAAACTTTCACCAACACGTTTTTCATCCTCACCTACAACTGCAATAATTACATCTGATAATTTTGCTTCTGCTACAGCAGCATCTATCCCCGCTTGCTCTTCAGCGGTTAAGGGTGTAGGCATGATTTCACTTTCCGGCCATGTTGGATCAATGATGTCGCAACCTTTTACATAATTTACTGTCGCTGCTGTACCCACATAATTTTTCAGACCATCAAGTACAGAAGTAATCGGATTATTCGAGGGGCCATACCTACTCGTTGTGTAGTTCTGCTCTGCCGCCAAGGGACCCGTGACCATGATTTTTTTCAAATTTTTAACCGTTAAGGGCAGGAGATTTCCTTCATTTTTCAGCAACACCAATGATTCACGACTTAACTGTGCTGAAAACGCTTCATCTTTGGCTGTATGCACCAACTGATCTGATGCTTTAGTATCCTGGACATAAGGTTGATCAAAAAGACCGAGTCTAAATTTAACCCGCAACACATTTCCCACACGTTCATCTATAGTTTTCATAGACACACGACCTTCTTTTATCAGTGCTCTTAAAGGCATGATGTACTCTTCAGGCATGGTAAAATTGGTTCGTACATCAAGCCCTGCTTCCACCGCTTGCTTTACTGCCCCTTTATAATCGTCCACCACGTGGTGTTTAGAATAAATGTATTCTACCGCTTCGCTATCAGAAACTATATATCCTTTAAAACCATATTTTTCTCTTAGCAATTCCGTTAGAAAATAATGGCTTCCAGTAATTGGGACACCATCATAATCGTTGTAACTACTCATCACGCCCATTGGCGCAGCTTCCTGCACTACCCTTCTAAAAGGATATAAATGAATCTGGTGCAATTCACGAAGTGCCACATGGGGATCTGTACGCGCGCCTCCATCTCTCCCCCCTTTAGGAATACTATACACTGCAAAATGCTTTAAAGTTGCTGCGACACCATTTTCCTGGATGCCCAATACCATCTGTTTACCCATTTCGGCAATGTGGTAAGGGTTTTCACCATAACATTCTACGACTCTTCCCCAACGTTGATCTCTTGCTGGATCAAGGATAGGCGCATAAACATTGGTATAACCCAGTGCTTTCGCTTCTCTTCCAACAATTGAACCTGCTTGTCTCACCATCGCCTTATTCCAGGTACTCCCTATATTAATAGGTGCAGGTAAGGGAGTCGCACGGTCATGACACAATCCATGAATGGCTTCATTTGTGAAATCCACAGGAATTCCCATCCGTGTTTCTTCAATAAACCACTTTTGAAGCATATTTATAGCATCTGCATGTCTGCTGAATGGGAAAGAATATTTCGTTTCTGCCTTTTTATTATAGGCGAGACTATTTAATGCTTCATCGATGTTAGCGATGCCATCTTTCCAAACTTTAGTTTTCCATTCTGCAACTGGCATTTCCTCTTTAAGCACCCTACCATAGCCGTAAAGTGTGGCCATCTGGCAGGTTTTTTCCTCCACATTCATCAAGGAAAGCAGATCGGCCACCCGTTTTTCGATATCCTGCGTGGGATCTTCGAATATATCCTTCTTTCCATTTTTATTAAAGTCTATCCAGTTTTTCTTGTAAATATTTTGATGTTGGGCAAATGAAACACTCTGTAGAGATAAGAATGCAGCACCAATCATCAGCGTCTTTTTCATTGTCATCGGCTATTACTATACTTGGTTATAAATTCGACTAAATTAAAAGAATTAACTGATTTACTACTGGCTAATCTATCAATGATCTTGGCAATTAATTACGAAACGAAAAACCGTATAAATCAGATTGAATTATCAGATCAGATCTTTATTCCTTCTGATTTAATTTTCCAAATTCCTGAGCTATTTACAGCGTTAGACCTGTTGGCAATAAGTCAGCAGAAATACCTATATTTAATCCGCCCGATTGCATTAAATGATGGTTTTATGAACTGTCATTTGTTAAAATATGTTAAGGGTTTGACAGGATGAAACGCTTTACATAGCTTAGCGTCCTATTATTTTTAATTGACGTTATCGTATTATTAACTTATCTTTGCAGAATGTTTAAAATTAAACACGTATTACTATTAAGTTTCACCATTATAGCCCTGACTATAGCGGGTTGCAAAAGCCAGTTTGAAAAAATCAGATTGAGCAATGATGTAGCCAAGAAATATCAGGAGGCCATGAAGCTCTACAACAAGAAGAATTATTCGAAAGCGATTATTCTTTTTGAAGACCTTTCACAGAAGTACAGAGGTAGAGCGGAAGCAGAAGACTTAAACTACTACTACGCATTAACCCTTTACAAATTAAAAGATTACACTACTGCAAGATACCAGTTTAAATCATTTGCGGATACTTATCCAACCAGTAAATATGCAGAAGAATGTAGGTACCTGGGCGCTTATTGCTACTACCTGGAGTCACCAAAATCTTCTTTAGATCAGACCAATACCAAGGCAGCCATTGACGCTTTACAGTTGTTCATCAACTTTTATCCAAAAAGTGAGCGTGTAGCTGATGCAAGTAAATACATTGCAGCCTTACGATTAAAACTAGAAACTAAAGCATTTGACAACGCCAAATTATATTATGATTTAGGCGGATTTGAAGTCAGCAATTATAAATCAGCTGTGATCGCTTTAAAAAATGCGCAAATTGATTTCCCTGATATTAAGTATGCAGAGGAGATGGATTTATTGATCGTTAGATCTCAATACAACTATGCAAAAAACAGTATTGAAATCCGTCAGGAAGACCGTTACAATGAAGCCATTACTTATGCAGATGAGTTTATGGAATCTTATCCACAGAGTAAAATGTTGGATCAGGCAAAAGCATTAAAAGCTGATAGTGAATCTGGCATTGAGCATGCAAAACGTATGATTGCCGAATTCCAAAAGAATCAGGAAAAATATAAAGCCATGTTGGCGAAAGAAGCTAAGGCGGATAGTACCAATACTACAATTAAAACCCCCATCAAATAATGAACACGAATAAACCTGCTGTACCGAATACTACGGTTACTAGAAATGTTAATGATTTAGATCAGAAAACTGAGAATATCTATGAGTCTTTAGTAATTATTTCTAAAAGGGCTAATCAGATTTCTAACAACATTAAAGAAGAGTTACACGGTAAATTAGCTGAGTTTGCTTCTTCAAATGACAACCTGGAAGAGATCTTTGAAAACAGGGAACAAATCGAAATCAGTAAGCATTATGAGCGTATGCCTAAGCCGAGCTTAATTGCTATTGATGAGTTTCTGAATGATAAAATTTACTACAGAAACCCTGCTAAAGAGCAACAATAAGATCAGGCATAGGTATTCCACTGCATTCATGCATTAAAAAACTATGCTAGAAAATAAAAACATTATTCTTGGCGTTTGCGGCAGCATTGCAGCATATAAATCAGCGATACTGGTCAGGTTACTGGTAAAGGCTGGCGCAAACGTTAAAGTTATCCTTACGGCCGATGCGGCGAATTTCATTACTCCGCTTACACTGGCTACCCTTTCAAAAAATCCTGTATATACGCAATACTTCGATCCAGAAACCGGCGTATGGAGTAACCATGTTGAATTAGGTCTATGGGCTGATTTCATGGTGGTTGCACCGGCTAGTGCCAATACTTTGGCAAAGATGGCTACAGGAATCTGCGACAACCTTTTATCGGCGGTCTACTTATCTGCAAAATGCCCTGTTTTCGTTGCTCCGGCGATGGACTTAGATATGTGGAAGCACGAGAGCACACAGCATAATCTGGAAAAACTGCTTTCTTATGGAAATCAGGTCATCCCTCCTGGTGATGGTGAACTGGCCAGTGGCTTATATGGTGCTGGTCGAATGGCTGAACCAGAAGACATCCTTTCCTTCCTGAATGAGGCGGCAAAAAAAGCACTGCCTTTATTGGGTAAAAAGGTGCTGGTTACCGCAGGTCCTACTTATGAAGCGATAGATCCGGTTCGATTTATAGGCAACCACTCTTCCGGAAAAATGGGATTTGCCATTGCAGATGTATTTACATCCTTAGGTGCAGAAGTTACGCTAATCACTGGCCCTACTGCTGAAAAGAGCAATAGTACACTGAATAGGATTGACGTAGTAAGTGCAGCAGATATGCTCGCTGCTTGCGAGACTGCCTTCCCTAAAACTGATATCATGGTGATGAGTGCTGCTGTAGCGGATTATACTCCGGTTGCCGCAGCGGATCAAAAGATTAAGAAAAACAGTGCAGAATTCAGTCTGGAACTTAAAAAAACAACAGACATCCTCGCTACACTAGGACAAGTTAAAACCAACCATCAGATCTTAGTAGGCTTTGCTTTGGAGACTGAAAACGAAGAGGCTTATGCCAAGGCGAAACTCAGTAAGAAAAATCTAGATCTGATTGTACTCAATTCGCTCAACGACAAAGGTGCTGGCTTTAAGCTGAATACCAATAAAATCACTATATTTAATAAAGCTGGTGAAAAGACCGTTTTTGAAACCAAATCAAAGACGGAGGTGGCAAGGGATATTTGCAATGAAATATTAAAACTGGTGCATTAATGAAAAAACGCTCTCTCCTTCTTTTTATCATTTTCCTTTTTAGTCAAGTCCTAGTTCAGGCACAGGAGTTGAACGTACGGGTTACGATTGCTGCCCCTACTGTTCCGAACATCAATAAACGGAATCTGGAAATCCTTCAAAACACCATTAGAGACTTTTTAAACAATAATAAGTGGACTAATGAGACGTACCTGCCAAATGAACGGATAGAAACCAATTTCGTGATCACGGTAACCGCATGGGATGGTGGCTCAGGCTACAAAGCGGAAGCACAAATCCAATCAAGCAGACCTGTTTATGGCACTGCTTACAATACAACACTCCTAAACATTAGTGACAAAGATTTTGATTTCAATTATAACGAAGGATCGGCACTAGACTATTCTGATTTGAATTTTATTTTGAACCTCAGTTCTTTACTCGGTTTTTATGCGCATACTATTATTGGGCTGGACAAAGATAGCTTCGGTTATCTGGGAGGAACACCATATTTCATTAAAGCTCAAAGTACATTAAATCTGGCACAAGCATCCGGAAATTCCGGATGGAAAGCTTCTGACGGATTAAGAAATAGGTACTGGCTAAATCAAAACCTCCTTGATAATTCTTTTGAAGAATTAAGAGGATTTATCTTTAATTACCATTTCAATGGCCTGGATCGATTACAACAAGACCAGGACAAAGCTTTAAAAAAGATTATTTCTTTTGTTTCCAATTTAACAAAAATGGACCGTCAGAAAATAGGTTCGATCTTCCCAAATGTATACTTCTCTACCAAAGCAGATGAAATTGTGAACGTACTTTCCCTAGGTAATCCACAGGAGCGACTCACCTCTTATCAACTTCTCTCAGAAGTTGACCCTGGGAATCTCAATAAGTATGAAGCCTTAAAACCGGCTAAACAAGGCATGTAACCCTTTTTTGCAAAATAAATTATTTTTTTTTTATCATTTATTTTGTTTCTACGAATAGATTCGTACATTTGAATACGAAACAATTCGTAGACCAAAAGATATGACCCAACCCATCCCCCTTAAGCCCACGGAAAGTGAATTAGAGATCTTACAGATATTGTGGGAAAAAGGCCAGTGTACAGTAAGAGAAGTACATGAGGTATTGGAAAAGAATAAGGAAGCTGGATACACCACTACTTTGAAGCTCATGCAGATCATGGCCGAAAAGGGATTGGTAATTCGTGATACTTCTTCAAAAACGCATATCTATCGTGCACTGGTTAATCAAGAGAAGACCGAGCAACATCTGGTCAGTAAAATGATAGACAATGTATTTAATGGTTCCGCCGCACGCTTAGTTATGCAGGCATTAGGAAATCATAGTGCCAGTAAAGACGAAATAGATTCTATAAAAAAATACCTAGACAACCTAAGCGACAAATAACCATCTCAACAAACCAAATTATGGAAGCAATTGTAAACAACCTGATCAAAGCAACCGGCTGGAGTATATTCCACTCCTTATGGCAAGGCGCCATCATCTATGGCCTCTTGTTCCTAATCGTAATTGCTTTTCCAAAGTTAAGGTCTCGTCTAAAACACAACCTCGCTTACGGCGCTATGTGTCTGATCTTCGTTTGCTTTTGCATTACCTTCTTTTCCATCTTCAAGCTTCCACAGGAGAATGGCACGCAGCAGCGTGCGGAGCTGATGATTAACGCGACCTATTATGAATACCTAAATGACATTCCACAGGACATCAGCGGCAGAGCGGAACAACTTTTCCCATATCTGGTGAGCATTTACGGTGTTGGTTTAATGTTCCAGTTATTCATTCTCCTTGCTGGTTATCAAAAGATGCAGCAGCTTAAAAATTCAGTACATACTGCTGTTCCGGATGCATGGGCTTCGATATTTCAAGAAATGATTGGAAAGTTAAAATTGAAGCAGCAAATTGGATTTCAGCTTTCTGATCAGGTTAATGTACCGCTGGTATTGGGCTACTTTAAACCTATCGTTTTATTTCCTATTGCCTTAGCTGCACAATTGGATCTGAAACAGGTGGAAGCCATTTTAATTCATGAGCTTTCTCACATTCGCAGAAATGATTATCTATTAAATCTTATTAAAACCGGTATAGAGACCATTTTATTTTTTAATCCATTCATCTGGCTTAGCGGAAGGTTCATCAATATAGAACGTGAACATGCTTGTGATGACCTGGTTGTACAGCTAACCGGGACGCCGGTAACCTATGCACATGCCTTGCTAAAGTTGGAAATTCTGAAAGACAAATCTGCCCCTGCCCTCTCTATGGCAGCGACAGGAAAAAATCAACATTTGTATCAACGTATAAAAAGAATTACAGACATGAAAACGAATTATATGAATGCAAAGCAGCAGTTCTTTGCCATCACATTGACCATTGTTACCGTGATTTCACTTGCTTGGGTAAAGCCTTCAAAAGCAGAAAAACTAACTACAATCAAAGCAGCTGAAACCACTGATATGGAGATTGCTGGTGTTGGGTTCAAATTCAAAAAACAGGAGATCGAAGCGCTGAAGTTAGCCAAAAAAGTGACGGTGTTACCTATTGATACCGCAAAAAAGAAAAAGACACATCAGAAAGTAATCATTACCAGAAATAACAATGGCCATCAAACTTATTACTACCCTGACAGTCTTGGTGGAGGTGTATTTATAGCTGATAGCGCAACCAATGCCAGCCTTGCCTTTCTCTCTTCTCCAGAATGGAAACATCAACAAGAAGCCATCCGTAAAAATGCCGAAGAAATCAGAAAACGTTTTGATTCACCAGAATGGAAAAAGCAGCAACTTGATATTCAAAAAAATGCGGAAGCGATCAGAAAGAAATTTGATTCTCCAGAGTGGAAAAGTCAGCAGCAAGCTATCATCGCCAGTTCCGAAGCAATCAGAAAAAAATTCGACTCTCCAGAATGGAAGAAGCAACAGGAAGATATCCGGGCAAATGCAGAGATGATCAGAAAGAAATTTGATTCGCCAGAGTGGAAAAAGCAGCAGGAAGATATTCGTGCAAATGCCGAGATGATCAGAAAAAGATTCGATTCTCCAGAATGGAAGAAACAGCAGGAAGATATCCGGGCAAATTCTGAGGAGATCAGAAAGAAATTTGATTCCCCAGAGTGGAAAAAACAGCAGGAAGAGATCCGGGCAAATGCAGAAGAAATCAGAAAGAAATTTGACACTCCAGAATGGAGGAAAAAAATAGCTGATGCAAAAGCAGTTCAAAGCACTGCAGAATACAAAGAACTGCGCCGTAAGTTTGACCAGGAAGTAGAAGTTTTATTAAAGAAAAAAGAAGCTGAAGCTTCATCGAAAGCAAAGCCATAAGCAAACTATAGACCGATAAACATCATCAAGGGCAGAAGATTTTTCTTCTGCCTTTTTTACTGAAAGAAACCACTGTCATTGCTTAAGATTTCCTATTTTAGCAGCGTAATATGCTACAGAAACTTTCCATCCGCAACTACGCTCTAATAGACAGTGTTGAGCTAAAACTTGACAAAGGTTTGAACATTATCACCGGGGAGACTGGTGCTGGTAAATCTATTATGCTTGGTGCACTCTCCCTTATTTTAGGGCAACGTGCAGAAACCAAGTATTTCTTTAATCAGGAGAAGAAATGCATCATAGAAGGTCAGTTCCTATTGACTGATGATACCTTACATTCTTTATTTGAAGAGCATGATATTGATTTTTATGAGGAAACAATCTTAAGAAGGGAGATCTCTACGGACGGTAAATCGAGGGCATTCATTAATGATACTCCGGTTACTCTTGGTGTCATGAAGCAAGTTGGAGAAAAATTAATTGACATTCACTCTCAACATGCGACGCTGGAAATTAATGATCCAGGATTTCAGTTGTCCGTGGTGGATACCTTGGCGGATCATCAGTCGCTATTATCTCAATACCGCAAAGGCTACAAACAATATAAAAAGCATTTACAACATCTTTCTGCTTTACAAACTGCAGCGGACGAAGCGAAAAGCAGGCAGGATTACGAACAATTTCTTTTCAATGAACTGGAAAATGCAAATCTTAAAACAGATGAGCAAAGTTTGATGGAAATAGAATTACAAACACTCAATAATGCGGAAAGTATCAAGAGGAGTTTGGTTAATGCTTACGGCTTACTTTCTGACCAGGAGGCTTCGGCCTTACCGGTTTTAAAAGAAGTTGTGGTCCAGATTCAGGCGATAGAACGTTTTAATCCTGATTATGCACAGCTGAATGATCGTCTGCGTTCTGCACTTATCGAATTAAAAGACATCGCTGCTGAAACCTTAAATCTAGAAGAAAGTACGGTTTTCAATCCTTTGAGAATTGAAGAGATCAATGGCAGGCTAGATGTCATCTATACTTTACAACAAAAACATAAAGTCAATAGTATAGAAGATCTGATGGGCATCCATCAGAAGCTTTCCGACAATTTGAATAATTTATTAAGTAGTGATGAAGAAATTGATCGCTTAAATCAGGAAATTGCTCAATTGAAAGAACAATTGGAGCAAATGGCTGCCACACTATCTGCAGACCGCGGTACTTCTATCATTGCTACCGAGCAGCAGGTAGAAGCTGTACTGCAACTGGTCGGTATGCCAAATGCAAAAATAAAAATTGTAAAAACACCTTTAGAGGAGTTAAATAAAGATGGAAAAGACAATGTGGTCTTATTATTTTCTGCCAATAGCGGTCAGCCGCCAGCTCCGGTTGGCAAAGTAGCTTCTGGTGGAGAGCTTTCCAGATTGATGTTGGCCTTGAAATCAATCATGGCTAAACATACTGCTTTACCCACATTAATCTTTGATGAAATTGATACCGGTATTTCTGGTGAAACCGCCTTACGTGTAGGTGATGTGATTGGTGATCTGGAGAAAAATATGCAGGTCATGTGTATCACTCATCTTCCTCAAATTGCGGCTAAAGGTGAAGCTCATTATTTTGTTTACAAAAATGAGAAAGGCGTACGTCCTACTACAGGAATCCGCAGATTGGCCCCTGAAGAACGTGTTCATGTTATTGCGGAAATGCTGAGTGGAAAAGACCCTGGTCTGCCCGCAATTGCAAATGCGAAAGAACTTTTGGGTTACTAAAATCCTGGAAAACTCATTTTTTTATCTTTCAAATTTATAAAGCTTTAGCTACATTAGTCCTATGACAAAATGGTTACACTTTTGTAGTTTATTTTTATTGATTGGGCTCAGCGGATATGGCCAGAGTAACTTTAACATCAGTGGAATTATTAAAGACCAACAAGGGAGAACTATTCCTGGTGCCGGTGTATACTTAAGCAGTTACAAAACAGCTACCGTCTCTAATAATGACGGTCAATTTACCCTGACGAACATCAAACCAGGAAATTATGATGTACTGATTGAGATGATGGGTTACCTTCCTTTTAGTAAAAACGTCATCATCTCTGACAAGTCTGTTAAAATCGATGTTTTATTAAAAGAAAATACGATTCAACTCCGGGAGGTCGTCATTAAATCAGATCCCAACCGACAGAAATATATTAAACAGTTTATCGATTACTTTATTGGAACGACTCCTAATGCGGAGAAATGTAAAATATTAAATCCTCAGGTCATACAAACAGACTTCGATAGTGATCATAATCTATTGAAAGTTACTGCAAATGAATTTCTGATCATTGAGAATAAATCCTTGGGTTACCGCATCAAGTACCTTTTGGAGTATTTTGAAAGAGATTATAAAAGTAACATCGTTTATTACTCCGGCCATCCCTCCTTTGAAGAATTACCTGGATCAAAGTCAAAAAAGAAAGATTGGTTAAAGAAAAGAGAAATCGCGTATCAAGGTTCTTCCCAACATTTTTTCCGTTCTTTATATCAGAACAGTACGGTTGCCAATGGCTTTATGATTTATAAACTGGCTAAGGTTCCCAATAAAAACCGACTTCCCGACAGTCTGATCAATGCACAGCTCAAGCGACTTCAGCGACCAGGGAATAACATTGTTAGAATTGGCCAGGGCGGATTCTCTCCATTAAACGACTCCGTTAATTATTGGATGAAACAAAAATCTGTTCCAAAGACAATGAGCATCTTGAATCGGGCTGAAATTCTTACTGATACTTTGGTGAAAGCCATGTACACTGATTTGAAGACCATTAATTTTAGTGATGATCTTTACGTGATCAATACCAATGAAAGAGAAACGCCGGAATACACGGATCGTTCAGGTTACGCTATAGATCGCCCATTAGACATACCAAACTACCAGATCTCTACAATTCATTTACTTCAGGCACCTATTCATTTTTACATCAATGGCGGGATTTACAACCCTAAATCGACCTTGTTTAGCGGATTCTGGGCATATGAAAAGATGGCCGATACGGTGCCCATGGACTACGTCCCGCTCACAACTAAAAAATAGCCATTGCTGATTACTAATAATATTAGTAATTTTGAAAATGGAATTAGACAGCGATACTGGTGATCATTACTTTAAAGGAAGAGGTGCACAATTCAATCCACACAATAGGTTTGCAAAGAACGATTATGTCAGAGCACACCAGGAAGGAATAGATGACTGGGAAGAAACAGATCAAAAGACCACTTTTATTTTTGGCCAGAGCAAGTCGATTGTCAATAAAGTAGACAGTCCGGATGTTGGTATGGCTTATTCTTTGAATCCTTACCAAGGCTGTGAACACGGCTGTACCTATTGTTATGCGCGCAATGCGCATGAATATTGGGGGTTCAGTGCCGGACTTGATTTCGAACGCAAAATTGTGGTTAAAACAGATGCACCAATGTTGTTTAAAAAATTTCTGGAACGCAAAGGATGGGATGCCTCCGTCATTTCTCTTTCCGGTAACACCGATTGTTATCAACCTGCAGAACGCCAATTTAAAATCACGCGACAACTCCTCGAAATTGCACTGGAGTATCGGCAACCCATCGGTATCATCACTAAAAACTCCCTCATTCTCCGTGATATGGATATTTTAACTGAACTGGCCAAATTGAATCTATGCATGGTTTATGTATCTATCAACAGTTTGAATGAGCAATTGAGACAAAAAATGGAACCGAGAACAACCACCGCTAAACAAAGGCTGAAGGTAGTGGAAGAACTGAGCAAAGCGGGTATCCCTATGGGTGTTATGGTTGCCCCACTCGTTCCGGGATTAAGCGACCATGAAATTCCGGCGATATTAAAAGCAGTATCAAATGCTGGTGCACAATCTGCAGGTTATACTGTGGTACGCCTCAATGGTGCAATCGCTGGTATCTTTGAAGACTGGCTCCGTAAAAATTATCCAGATCGTTTCGAAAAGGTTTGGCACCAGATTCAATCTTGTCATGGGGGAAATGTGAACGACAGCAGATTTGGAGAAAGAATGCGGGGAGATGGAAATATTGCCAAATTAATTCATGACAACTTCAAGCTCCATTGCCGCTTAAATCATTTGAATGAAAAGCGTTTTAAACTGGACTCCAGTTTGTTTAAAGTCCCCGGAACCCAGTTTAGCCTATTTTAAGGTCTTATTTCGTTAGCGTTTAAGCTAAAAAGTTATCCACTTCACGGTAAGCCTGAATCACGCGAAGCTCTCCTTCTTTACCCGATTTAGAATTACCATGTTCCATACCCATGACACCTTTATAACCTTTTCCATGGATGTGTTTAAATAAATTCTTGTAATTGATCTCTCCGGTAGTTGGTTCTTTCCTACCTGGATTGTCACCAATCTGAATGTAGGCGATCTCATCCCAGCAGCGATCCATATTAACCATCAAATTACCTTCGGTTTTCTGCATATGGTAAATATCATATAAGATTTTGCAGGACGGGCTATTGACCGCTTTACATACATTATAGGTTTCATGTGTTTGCTGAAGGAACAATTCTGGTGTATCACTCAACGTTTCCAATACCATAATCAAACCATGCGGTTCAAAGATTTCTGCTCCTGCCCTCATGGCATCGACTACATTGGCCATTTGATTTCCATAAGGAAGTTTACGTTCATAAAAACCAGGAACTACGGTTAACCATTTCGCATTACAGCGTTTAGCTGCTTCCACAGAACGTTTACAGGTATCCACAAATTTATCTTTAAACTCCTTTTTCCCGGTGGTTAGGGAAGTTTTCCAATTATCGCCACCATCTACTACAAACACCCCCATGGTCATCCCCAATTTAGCCAAAAGCTCGCCAATTTTGGTTTGTTCCTCTAGGGAACGCCCCAGGTAGCCATTATCCTCAATGGATCTAAATCCCTGATCATACATGAAGCGGATCTGATCCAAAAAATCTTTCCCTGCATGATTGGCAAACATTCCCTGGTGCGGTGCATAGTCCAGATTAAATATTTTTCCTGCCGTTGCTTTGTCAATAGCACCTTCGGGAGTATCGGCAACTGCATTTACAGCTGATCCGGCCAATACTGCACCAGTCGCTATAAAACTATTTCTTAAAAATTCTATCCTCTTCATCATTAATATTTTAGTAGGTCTTGAATAGTTGTTACTTTAAAATCATTTTTTTGAAACCATTGGTTAGGGTATCGGCCACACTACCATCCTGACGATGGTAGATAAGGTAGGCTTCCATTCCTTTCTTGCTGGCTACAAAAGCCAGGGCTTCCTCCATGTTCATGGCCATAACCGCATTGTCATATCCATCAGCAGTAATTGCGTCTTTAGCGAAAATTGTGGCACTGATTAATTGATTATCCAGTGGATACCCTGTTTTAGGGTTGATTAAATGAGCAATTTTTCCCTTTCCCCGTTGCAGGTATTTCCGGTAATTACCGGAAGTGGTTACTGCTCCAGTGCTAAAACTGAGTATATGTCGGATTTCAGGTTCATCCGTACTGGATGTTGCCGGCCCTTCAATGCCAATTCTCATCACAGAGCCATCCGGTTTAGGTCCTTCCACCCTTAACTCCCCACCAATTTCGACAATAAAAGATTTGATTCCTTTTTTCAAAAGAAAATCTGCGACCACATCCACACTATACCCTTGAGCTATGCCGTTTAAGTCTATGGTAATGGCAGGATTTTTCTTTTTCAAGTAACTTCCCTTTAGTTCCAGGTGGTTCATTCCAACATTTTTTAACAACGCTTTGATTTTAGCGGAGTCTGGAAAGCTGGTTACCGGTTTCGGGCCAAAGCCCCAGGCCTGCACCAATGGTGCTACTGTCACATCAAATTTTCCATTTGTTGCCCGATAGACTTCAAATGATTTCCTCATTACTGCAGCGAAGTGGTCATCTATGCGCATACCTTTCTTACTCAAATTAAACTGACTAATCTGGGAATATGGTTTATAGAGGGACATAGAGGAATCAATCTTTAGCAAGATGCTATCAATTGATCCCTTGGTCACCACGCTATCAGTAGCAAAATACTTAATGGAATAATCTGTCCCTTGCGCATAGCCATGAATGCTATACTGCTGCTGATCCTTTTGCTTCGTGAAAAGCGTGATCAGCAGCGGTAAGAACAGCAAAGCCGATTTATGGATTACTGCCACAAGCAGGTCCGGCTTAAATTATTTTAGATTTTCCCGGAGTTGGGATTGGATATAAACCATTTGCATCCGGCATTAGTTTTGGATTTGCGGTCCAGCTTAATTGATCAGGCATCAGGCTATTGTCGGCCTGTAAAGCCTCATCCCATTTAATGGTTTGCCCCGAATAGGTAGCATATCTACCAATGATGGCGGTGAAACAGCTTTTTGCACCACGTTCTGCATCTGCAAATTTATAATCTCCTTTTGCGATCGCTGCAAACAACTCATCATGTTCTGTTTGGTAAGGATTTGCATTTCCTTTTGTTGGGTGGCTAAACAGCTCTTTGCCTTTCAGGTCCCAAAGTACGCCATTATTTCCTGCGGATAAATAAGTACGACCTTTTGTTCCCTGGAATGTCTCATCTACACGGTTGGCAATTCCTTCAAAGTGGCGACATTGACTATAAATTACTGCACCATCAGCATAAGTTAATTCAACCGCATGATTGTCATAGATCTCTCCATAATCTTTCCCTGTTCTCCAGGCCCGACTTCCTGTTCCCTGAACAGAAACCGGATAAGCATTTTTCACCCAGTTGGCAATATCTATATTGTGTACGTGTTGTTCTACGATATGATCACCACATAACCAGTTGAAGTAATACCAGTTTCTCATTTGATATTCCATCTCTGTTTGCTGTGGCTGGCGTTTTTTAACCCAGACCCCACCGCTGTTCCAATATACCTGGCCGCTCATCACTTCACCAATTGCACCATCCTGGATACGTTTTAACGTTTCTCTATAGTTCGCTTGGTACCTGCGTTGCAGTCCGACTACTACATTTAACTTTTTCTTTTTAGCCAACTCAGCCGCAGCAAGGACTTTACGAACTCCCGGAGCATCTACTGCTACTGGTTTTTCCATAAATACATGTTTCCCTTGTTTCACCGCTTCCTCAAAATGCGTTGGTCTGAATCCTGGAGGCGTTACCAATAAGACTACGTCCGCCAGTGCGATGGCTTTCTGATAACCATCGAAACCAACAAATCTGCGCTCAACTGGTACGTCTACTTTATCTTTAAATTTATCGGAAAGTACTTTATAACTGTTGTCCATGCGATCCTGAAAAGCATCAGCCATGGCCACTAATTTAATATTCTGTTTAGTGCTTAGTGCCTGAAAGGCAGCACCTGTTCCGCGATCTCCACAGCCAATCAATGCGATTTTAATGGTATCATCGGTAGAGGAATGTCCTCCTGCAAAAGCGAATTGGTTCATCATAACACCTCCTGCAACCAGGGCGGATGTTTTTAAAAAGTCACGGCGCTTATCGCGTAATTCTTCGTTGTTCATAGTTTGGTTTGGTTAATTATTTGGTTGTTAATGTGTGAGTTCTTTTTATTAGTAATCAGCGATCACTGGTTTATTGTAATAAGCTTCGATTTCTGCTTTTGAGGGAGGCGTAACTGGTCTTACCAAACGCATTCCTATAAAAGGAGCTTCAGGAAACCACCAATTACTTTTTGGAATTTGCGGATCCAGTTGCTTCCATACCGGATCTGAGGCTAGCCTGGCAGCAGAACGTAATTCTTTTGCAGCATCATCATATGATCCACCTCGAATAACATGTGCATACAATTGACTGGGTACAGCCACTGGGTTTTTACTTTTTTCGCCATTTACACTGGCATAAAAATCGGGCTGATATTGGTCGTAGGTCCATTCTCCAACGTTCCCATACATATCATATAATCCCCATTGATTGGGCTTTTTCTTTCCAACCTCATGTGTTTTACCCCCACTGTTTTCTTTAAACCAGGCATATTCTCCCAATTTAGAGGGCTCATTGCCAAAAGCATAGTCGGTCGTATTTCCTGCCCTACTGGCATATTCCCATTCCGCCTCTGTTGGCAGGCGATAAAACACGCCTGTTCTTGCATAAAGCCATTTACAATATTGGATGGCATTATAATTTGTCATCGCTAAAGCAGGATGATTTTCTTTTCCCATCCCAAAAGTCATGTCCAGATAAGGTTTAGTTGGACGCGTCACTGCATCTACATTTGCTGGGACAGTTGTAGTGCTATGGGTAGTTTCGTAATCTTTATATAAGAAGGGTTCATAAATATCCCAGGTAACTTCATAGGTACTCATCCAGAAAGGATCGATTGTTACTTTATGCAAGGGCAGCTCATCGGCTTTTCCTTTTTTGCTACCCATTTGGAATTCTCCTCCAGGGATGGCCTGCATTTCGAAGTTTAATTTTGTCCCATCAATCTGTTGTTTGTAGGGTTGATGTTTCTCCTGAGCGGAGGCAGAAAGAGCAGTTAGTAAAAAGGGGACTGCCCATAGTTTGTTGAGTTTCATTGATACGTTTTTGATTCAATTGATATTTTAGCCTAACCTATTTCATCCCTAAAATAGAAGCATTTACCTAGAATGCAAAATCTTAACGTGCTTTAATTAAGAAAATGTGTCAAAATCACACTAAGTTACAACCGATTCCCCCCATACATAGTGTTTACACGTCTTTTTTAGAAAGTGTTTTTTTTACAATAAGAAATTAATACCTTGTAAGATCAACTCCTAAACCAAACGTAAATGAAAACAAACGACCGTAGAAAATTTCTTAAAGATCTGGGCTTATTGTCTGCAGCTGCAGGTCTTTCATCTGTTATCCCTTTGGATAGTTTTGCTTTCGAAAAGAAAGAGTTTTTCCAGATTTCTCTGGCTGAATGGTCTTTTCACAAAGCGCTGTTTGCTGGAAAGCTGACAAATATGG
The DNA here is from genome assembly GCF_014172405.1 of Pedobacter gandavensis. GTDB lineage: Bacteria > Bacteroidota > Bacteroidia > Sphingobacteriales > Sphingobacteriaceae > Pedobacter > Pedobacter gandavensis. Next base: position 23,108 of record NZ_WNXC01000003.1, read on the forward strand.
ACTTCCCATTAAAAGCTAAAAAGGAATTCGACATCCATATTGTAGAATACGTGAGTCCTTTCTTCAATAAGAAGGAGACTGATAAGGCTTATTTAAAAGAACTTAAAGACCGTACGGACAGTGAAGGCATTCAAAATCACCTGATCATGATTGATGGTGAAGGTAGTTTGGGAGATTCTGATGCTAAAGCGAGGTTACAGGCCGTAGAAAATCACTATAAATGGATTGAAGCTGCCAAATACCTGGGTTGCAAAACCATTCGTGTCAATGCTGCAGGAAAAGGTACAGCCGAGGAAGTAAAAGCTGCAGCAATTGATGGTTTAGGAAAATTAAGTGAATATGGAAAGCAGCATAAGATCAATGTGATTGTAGAAAACCATGGTGGATATTCATCGGATGGAAAATGGCTTTCTTCAGTTATTAAAGCGGTGAATAGCCCTTATTGTGGTACCTTACCTGACCTTGGAAACTTCAGAATCAGTCCAGATAAAGAATATGATAAATACCTTGGGGTAAAAGAATTGATGCCTTATGCCAAAGGGGTTAGTGCCAAAACTCATGACTTCCTTCCTGATGGAGAAGAGAAAGACATTGACTATACCAAGATGTTTGAAATTATCAAAGCGGCAAAATGGTCCGGAATTGTAGGTATCGAGTATGAAGGTTCCGTATTATCAGAAGATGAAGGCGTTAGAAAAACCAAAGAATTATTGGAAAAAATAAGGCGTAAATTTTAGTCTTAATTGTAGCCTATCTAGAAAGCTATTTTATATTAAAAGTGGCTGTTTCCTTTCGGAACAGCCACTTTCTATTAAGATTAAAATCAGATACTTATACCAGTTTTTTATATTTCAGACGGTGTGGGGTCACATCGCCTAATCTTTTCTTACGATTTTCTTCGTAATCACTATAGTTACCCTCGAAGAAGTAAACCTGAGAATCACCTTCAAAAGCAAGAATATGGGTACAGATACGGTCTAAGAACCAACGATCGTGACTAATCACTACTGCACAGCCACCAAAATTCTCTAAAGCTTCTTCCAGTGCTCTTAGCGTATTTACGTCAATATCATTGGTAGGCTCATCCAGTAACAATACGTTGGCGCCTTTTTTCAGCGTAATGGCCAGGTGAACCCTGTTGCGCTCTCCACCGGAAAGTACACCTACTTTTTTCTGCTGATCACCACCATTAAAGTTGAATTTAGAAACATAAGCTCTTCCACTTACTGCTTTATTGCCCAACTGAATGTTATCTAAACCATCAGTAATGTTCTCATAAACGGTTTTATCCGGATCAAGGTCATTGTGCATTTGATCCACATAACCTAAAGCTACGGTTTCCCCTACGCGGAAAGTTCCGGTATCCGGAGTTTCTTGTTGCGTGATTAAGCGGAACAAAGTAGTTTTACCTGCACCATTGGGCCCGATGATCCCAACAATACCAGCAGGAGGTAAAGAGAAACTTAGATTTTCGAACAACAACTTATCACCATAAGCTTTAGTAATGTTATTCGCTTCTATCACGACATTACCTAATCTTGGACCAGCGGGGATAAACAGCTCCAGTTTATCTTCTCTTTCTCTAGAATCTTCAGAAGCCAGCTTATCATAGTTTGATAAACGCGCTTTAGATTTGGCGTGTCTGGCTTTTGGTGCCATACGTACCCATTCCAACTCACGCTCCAATGTTTTCTGACGTTTGCTTTCTGTTTTCTCTTCTTGAGCCAGTCGTTTAGCTTTCTGCTCTAACCAAGAAGAATAATTTCCTTTCCATGGAATACCCTCACCTCTGTCTAATTCCAGAATCCATCCAGCTACATTGTCAAGGAAATACCTATCGTGGGTTACTGCGATTACAGTTCCTTTATAGTCTTTTAAGAATTGCTCTAACCAATCGATACTTTCGGCATCCAAGTGATTCGTAGGCTCATCCAATAGTAATACATCTGGCTCTTGAAGTAATAAACGGCACATCGCTACACGACGGCGCTCACCACCAGACAATACACCGATTTTAGCATCTGGGTCCGGACAACGTAGGGCATCCATTGCACGCTCCAGTTTGTTATCCAATTCCCAAGCATTACAAGCATCAATTTTATCTTGCAACTCGCCTTGTTTGGTCATCAGTTTATCCATTGCATCAGCATCTTCATAAACTTCAGGTAATCCAAATTGTTCGTTGATCGACTCGTATTCTTTCAGAATTGCTGTAATTTCCGCTACTCCTTCTTCTACGACCTCTCTAACGGTTTTATTTTCGTCCAGGATTGGTTCCTGAGCCAGGTAACCAACGGTGTATCCAGCAGAAAAAACGACTTCTCCCTGGAAGGACTTGTCCAAACCGGCGATAATTTTCAAAAGGGAGGACTTACCAGATCCATTCAAACCGATTACGCCAATTTTGGCACCGTAAAAGAAGGAAAGGTAAATGTTCTTTAGAACTTGCTTTTGGGGTGGATAAATCTTATTTACCCCCGCCATTGAAAATATTATTTTTTCGTCTGACATAGTTACTGATTATAATTCATGCCTATATAAAGGCGGTTACTTTATTGATTGAATATTTTAATGGAGATCTATCTCCGTATCTCCGCAAAGATAAGCAGGAAAAGTCCATTATAAAATTTGTTTAGCAGATATACAACCAATTCCTGGCGCCCCGGGAAGGATTTCAATACCTATAGATATCTACATACCTTAGCAATACAAATCATCCCCTTAAGCCATCTCGCCAAAATAAAGAAAAACCATGACTCAATTCGCCAAATCATGGAGAGAAATTATGTTACAACCTATTGAACCTGAAAAAGAAAGCATGATACTCTACTTAGAAAATCGTATATTTATGCTGACATATTTGCTTATGGATTAGGGAAAGTGGCCAATTAAGTCAGTAATTAGTAAGATTCATGAAATATCGGCAGTTCCAACATCCGTTTCCTTCCCTATGGCGTAATTGTTGATAAAATAAAAGAATCGGGGGCTGCCTATTTATAAAACAAATTTTATAGTTTAGAGCATTCCCGATTTAGAAAGGTATATATGGAAGCTAAATTTTCTCCACAAGTAAAAGACGTGATATCTTTTAGCAGGGAAGAAGCCCTGAGATTAGGTCACGATTACATAGGCGCAGAACATCTTTTGTTGGGCCTTATTCGCGAAGGCGATGGTATGGCCATAAAGATATTAAAATCGCTGGGTGTAGACACTTCAAAACTTCGTCGTTCAATAGAAGACTCTGTTAGAGGTACGTCCAGTGTAACGGTCAACCTGGGGAATATCCCATTGACTAAGCAAGCCGAAAAAGTTTTAAAAATTACGTATCTGGAGGCTAAAATCTTCAAGAGCGACCTGATTGGAACAGAACACCTGTTACTGTCGATCTTACGTGATGATGATAATATTGCTTCTCAAATCTTATTGCAGTACAGCATTAATTACGAGATTTTCAAACAGGAAGTTGAAGTGAATAAAAACGGTTTCAGAGATGAGACTCAAAATAGCGCCTCAACTGGTGGTGATGATGATTATCGTGAAGAAGAGAGCTTTAGTAGCCCTAAAAAGGTTTCGGACATTAAATCTAAGACTCCGGTATTAGATAATTTCGGAAGAGATTTGACGAAAGCGGCTGAGGAAAACCGTTTGGATCCTATTGTAGGACGTGAAAAAGAAATTGAGCGTGTATCTCAAATCTTATCCCGTCGTAAAAAGAACAATCCGATTTTAATCGGTGAGCCTGGAGTAGGTAAATCTGCGATTGCAGAAGGACTTGCTTTACGTATTGTTCAACGCAAGGTATCCAGAGTATTGTTCAACAAACGTGTGGTTACTTTAGACCTGGCCTCGTTAGTGGCAGGCACTAAATACCGTGGTCAGTTTGAAGAACGTATGAAAGCGGTGATGAATGAGCTGGAAAAATCTACGGATGTGATCTTGTTTATTGATGAGATTCATACGATTGTAGGTGCTGGTGGTGCTTCAGGCTCATTAGATGCGTCGAATATGTTCAAACCTGCTTTGGCAAGGGGCGAGATTCAATGTATTGGTGCAACTACATTAGATGAATACCGTCAGTATATTGAGAAAGATGGCGCTTTAGACCGTCGTTTCCAAAAGGTAATGATTGAACCTGCTACACCTGATGAGACCATTGAGATCTTGAATCGTATTAAAGAAAAATATGAAGATCACCATGGAGTAACTTATACAGATGAAGCAATAAATGCTTGTGTGGCCTTGACATCAAGGTATATCACTGATAGGTTTTTGCCAGATAAAGCCATTGATGCTTTAGATGAGGCGGGTTCCAGGGTACATTTAACCAATATTCACGTTCCTGAGAACATTATTGAAATTGAAAACAAGATTGAAGAAATCAAGCTTGAAAAGAATAAAGTAGTAAAAAGCCAGAAATACGAAGAGGCTGCAAAACTGAGGGATACTGAAAAGAATCTTTTAGAGGAGCTGGATCGTGCTAAAGCAGAATGGGAAGCTGATACTAAAACCAAACGTTATACCGTAACAGAAGATAACGTGGCTGAGGTAGTTTCTATGATGACTGGTATTCCATTGCAACGTGTAGGACAAACAGACAGTGTAAAACTGTTGAATATGTACGAGACAGTAGCAACGAAAATTATCGGTCAGGATGAAGCGATTAAAAAGCTAACCAAAGCCATTCAACGTACCAGAGCTGGATTGAAAGATCCGAAAAAACCGATTGGTTCCTTCATTTTCTTAGGCCCTACCGGTGTTGGTAAAACAGAATTGGCGAAAGAACTTGCACGTTTCATGTTTGACAGCGATGATTCCCTGATTCAAATCGACATGAGTGAATATATGGAGAAATTTGCGGTATCCCGCTTAGTGGGTGCGCCTCCAGGATATGTAGGTTATGAAGAAGGTGGACAACTGACTGAAAAGGTACGTCGTAAACCATATGCGGTAATTCTATTGGATGAGATTGAAAAAGCGCATCCTGATGTATTCAATATCTTATTACAAGTATTGGATGAAGGGCAGCTGACAGACAGTCTGGGTCGCAAGGTAGATTTTAGAAATACGATCATTATCATGACTTCTAATATTGGCGCACGCCAGTTGAAAGACTTCGGACAAGGCGTTGGTTTCTCTACTACAGCAAAAACAAACCAGGTAGATGCACATTCAAGAGGTGTGATTGAAAATGCTTTAAAACGTGCTTTCGCTCCGGAATTCTTAAACCGTGTAGATGATGTGGTTGTTTTCAATACTTTAGGTAAAGATGAAATCTTCAAAATCATTGACATTGAGTTGAAATCGTTGTTTGGTCGCGTACATAACTTAGGTTATGAAGTGAAATTAACAGATAGAGCAAAGGACTTTATCGCAGATAAAGGATTCGACATTAACTTTGGTGCAAGGCCGTTGAAACGTGCTATTCAGAAATACCTGGAAGATCCTATCGCAGAAGAAATCTTAAAAGGGGAAATTAATGACGGCGATACGCTGGAAATTGACTACAATAAAGAAGATGATCTGATTGTTGTAGAGAATAAAAGCCCAGGTAAGAAAAAGAAAAAAGAAGAAGAAGGTAGTATTGAGTAATACGCCCCTTATCTGATAAATGACAAGCCCCTTGCTGTTGAAAGTAAGGGGCTTGTTTATTTAAATATTATATAGACCTGAACTGTGCAATCTGGCTGATCGGATCAAATGTTCCCTTTATTAAAGAAATTACGGAAATACAAAAGCTGATAACCTACCGCAATTTTCCAATAATCAAAATTATGTGCTCCTGGTCTGATGGTAAAATCATGGGGAATATTATGGTAGGTCAAATCCTCATCCAATTTCTTATTCACAGCCAAAAAGAAATCGTCCTTACCACAATCAATAATTAATGCCAATCGATTAGGAACAAGTAGATAAGTCATATTCAGCACACTATTTGCTTTCCAACGTTCTGGATGATTGGCGTAACTACCTAATCTCTTGTCCAAATCCCATTTACCTGGAAAAGGGCTCAGGTCTACCCCCCCACTCATGCTCCCCGCAGCACCAAATATATCCTGATGCTTAAAGGCGAGGTACAATGCGCCATGACCACCCATACTTAATCCGGTAATTGCACGAGCTTTACGATCTTTAATCGTCTTGTATTTGGCATCTATTTGTATTGGAAGCTCCAGACTTACATAAGTCTCATATTTCCATTTTGGGTCCTCCGGACTGTCAAAATACCAGCTGGATTCATTCCCATCCGCACATACCAGAATCATTTGAAATTCGTCAGCATACTTCTTTATATCCGGCACATAATTTACCCAGCCACTATAGCTATCTCCATGTCCATGTAGCATATAGACGGTAGGAAAACTCTTTTGCTGGTCATAATTATCTGGCAGGACTACTACCGCTTTAATGTTCTTTTTCATTGCAGTGCTATACGTCTGCAGTGTATCTACCTTCGCCGCAAGGGCAATAACAGGACTAAGCAGGCCCAATAACCCTGCAATAAAAAAGTATTTCTTCATATATTTATTTAAGCCAATGCATTCGCTGCACCTACCAGTGCCGCATCTTCCCACATTTCACTTTGTCTGACCACTACTGATTTATCGATAATTTTAGCAGTTAAGGCTCCAATAAAATGATCCCATGTTTTTGCGATATTACCACCGATCACTACCACTTCTGGTTTTTCCTGTGCGATAAAATCATTTAGAAAGATACTTAGATTGTCTGAAAATTCTTCGAATATTTCATTTTTAACAGCGATATCGGCTACCTCTAACAAGACTTCTACATTTTTAACTTCCGCTCCGGTAATCTCTTTATACCTTTTCAAAAACCATCGTGTGGAAATGTACTCTTCTGCGATGCTATCTTTAAAAGGACGAAATGCCCAATTCATATCAACAGTTACACCTGTTCCGTTACTTGTAGAACCTAGACCAGTGCCCAGGGTGATGCCAATTGCTCTTTCCTTATCCGCAGCAGCCCCAGACGCCAGTTCGCCTCTTAGGAATGCCTCAGCATCATTTATGAACACAATATCAGCTTCAGGGATTCCCAGACGTTGAGCCAAAATTTCCTTTACATTTATTCCATATAAAGCATCATATTTTTCCTGATTCTGCATCATAGAAATCCCTTTTTCATAATCAAAGGGACCTGGCATCGCAATACCGATCTTAGTGTTTTCACCGTTAGCACGTATAATCAATGAAGAAAGCACATTCAACCAGGATTTTAGAATCACTTCTGCTGTATCCATAGCGGCTACCCTTTCCCTTTTCAGCGTATTTTCAATTACCTTAAATGTGGTTGCGTCAACATGAGCAGCTGTAATGTGAGAGCCTCCTATATCCACACCTATATAAGGAAGTTTTGTTGAATTTGAATTCATTGTATTCGTCGTCTATTTTTTAAAATCTCAGCAAATTAAATAATTCCTTTTAGATTATCTAATTGTTATTAAATAGTTTTAGCAGTATTTACAAGCTATATAATTCCAAAAATAACTCGCTAAAATGCAAATCGATTTCTCCTCCTATTGCCAGAAGATGAGTCTAAAAAGCCCTGGAGGGCAACAGGCACTATCTTCGAGAAAAAATCAGGTTAAACAAAAACAGCCTGCCTTCTTTAAAAAAGAAAACAGGCTGTTTTTGTTTAATCGAAAAAACTAGTTTTTGATAATTTTAAACTCAGTTCTTCTGTTCAATTGATGTTCTGCGTGACTACATTTTACCCCATTCCCGCATTGATTGAGCAACATGGTTTCGCCATATCCTTTAGCACTGATACGGGAATGGTCAATACCACGATCAGTCAGGTATTTTGCCGCAGCATTTGCTCTTCTTTGGGACAACCATTGGTTGTATTGATCGGAGCCCCTACTGTCGGTATGTGATCCAAGTTCAATCGTAATTGCCGGATTTTCTTTTAGAATGGCCAACAATTTATCCAACTCTTTTGCGGCATCGGGTCTAATGTTGGACTTATCGAAATCATAATAGATGTTCTTCAATACATAGGTCTTGCCTGGCTCAAACTTCTCCTTATTCAGGAAAGCCTGCATCGTTAAGGTGTCAGACTTAGTCAATCCTTTAGTACTAATTGTTTTCAATTCTTCAGCATAACCCAATTTACCAAAGCTTACTTTATAGTCCTGGTCTTTAGCCAGGCCGAAGAAGAAATTACCATCCTGGGCAGTCAACTTAGTATTCAGCTGTTTTCCATCACCGTCGGTTAAAATTACGGACACATCACCTAAACGAGCCTTACTTTGCTTGTCAAATACACTACCTGACAAAGCCAATATCATCATCGGAGGCTGCTCATCAGAGAAACTATAAATATCATCATCTCCGGCACCACCTTGTCTGTTAGAAGACAAATATCCGAATTTACCGTCCTTTGTGAACAAATAAAAATCATCACTGGTGGAATTCAGTGGGTATTTTAAATTTTCCGATTTACTCCATTGCGTTCCCGATCCCTTACTTACATAAAGATCATAGCCACCCATACCAATCTTACCTTTAGAAGCGAAAAACAGCTCCCCATTGGGGCCTATTGTTGGAAAAGTATCTTCTTCTCCAGTATTGATTTCAGCACCACAATTTACCGGTTTCCCCCAACTGCCATCTGCTTGCTGTTGGCTAAACCAGATGTCTGACTTGCCAAATCCTCCAGGCATATCGGAAGCAAAATAAATCAGCTTTCCATCTTGAGCCACTGCGGCATGGCCTAGAGAATAGGCTTTCACATCATTGTAGGGGAAAGATTTCAAGTCCCATTTATCCCCATTTTCCCTGGCGATTAACAGCTCCAATCTACGGGTGTATAAACGATCTGCACCTTTGGTTTTATCCAGAGGAATCACCGCTGCTGGCGCCCTGGTGGCGATCGTCACATAAGCAATATCACCGGTACTATTGAACACGACTGGCCCAACATGATACTCCGCTTTGGCAGGTCTATTGGCTTCAGTAACGATTGCAAGTTCTCCTTTTAACTGGCCATCTGCAGTTGCACTAAATAATTTCAACCAGGGATTCCCATTCCATTTAGATAAATCCTTGCCTTTGGTTTCTCTGGCCAATGGACGTTCGGAGGTAAAGGCCAAGCCATCATTGCCATAGGCTGTTAATCCCCAATCCGCAGATTTGGTGTTTAAAGATTCCATATTTTTAATCTTTACAGGTCTTGGTGTTTTGATCCACAAAGCTGCACTATCACAAGAAGCTATCTTTAAAGCCAGCTCTTTTGGATGACCATCAAACTCAGCATACTTCATATAAGCTGACTTGGCAAGGTCGAACTTTTCATTTCTTTGCAAGGCTTCTGCGTAATAATAATAGCTCAAAGGACTGGCTTTGGGATTTAAAACCACTTTCGAATACCATTTTTCTGCCTCATCGTATTCGTTCATCATTCGATAACACGCAGCCAATTGCTCTAATACTTTGAGGTCTGGATTTTTTCGTTCTGCCAATGGCAGATACAATCTGGATGCAGGGTAGTACTCATAACGATTGAAAAACACATCTGCTTGTTGTTTCCGACTCAGTTGCTCTTGAGCCATCCCATAATTCCCTAAAAATAGCGCCAGTATTCCGATGATCAATAACCTGGTTATGGAACGATCTGGACTTTTAAATGCTGTTCTGTTCATATATTTTTATGATGCTTAAAAGTAACGTGGACTCAATACCCTTGCCTTCTTACCTGGGAAACTCATGCTCAATGAAAATTCATGGGAGCCACTTTGGTAGCTGGAAAGCTTGCTTGTTGTGTAGTCATAGGAATAACCCAACCGGAAGCGATTACTCATTTGAAGCTCTACAATTCCGGCAATCGCATCACTATGACTCAATCCATTCTGCAAATTTTTCTTATCCCATAACGCAACTCCTGTACGATAGGAGGCGCCCAACCAGACCACCTTACTGATCAACAAATAAGCGTTTAGATCTAAATTTGTAGGGCCTTTAAAATCCTCTTTCAGCATAAAGCTGGGCTTCAGATCCAACGATTCCGTCAACGGAATCATAACTCCACCCGTTACATAAAGGTGGCGAACCTGTCGAAGCACTTTATAATCTCCTTCTGTAGCGATGTCATTTCCTCTTAAGCCGGACAATAAATCCAGCACGGAAGCACCGATATAAAATTTCGGAGTATAAAAATAAACACCAACCCGCACATCTGGTCTCAGTTTACTCTCATTTCCTAATGGGATTACGCCATCTCCTGGATCCGTAGAAATAAACTTCGAACCATCCAGGTTATACTGCGTCGCTCCTGCACCGATACCAAAACTCAAGCGCTTGGTATCTTCTGCATCCAATTGTAAACGATAAGCATAATTCACATAAAAGGCCGAAGTATTTTGGGGGCCCAAACGATCTGTACTCGCAATAAATCCAAGCCCCATCTTCTTCCCTTCCTGATCTGTTAATCCATCAAAAGAGGCGGTACCAGTACGCGGAGCGCCATCAATACCTACCCATTGGGACCGGAAGCTAAAATTTGCTGTCCATTCTTCTTTATAACCGGCATAAGCAGGATTTACAGCCAAACCATTAAAAACATACTGACTGAATTGGATTGTCTGCTGTGCGTATGCACTGCTCATCCCTAGTACGAGCAGTGATACTAAACCATATTTCTTTAAATCTCTCATTGTAGCGTGTTCTTAAATGTTCTACCTTTTAATAAATAACCAACCTTTGAACGTTGTTGTCGGGCCCGATTTCTCTCTTCTCAAAATCAGATAATAATAGGTTCCCTCGTTCAACTGACTACCATCCCAATCATTGTTATAATTGTCTGATCGGTAAACCTCATTACCCCATCTGTTAAAGATCGTCACCTGAGTTCCCGGATAATTCTCCAGTCCTTTGATTTTGAAAGTATCATTACTTCCATCACCATTTGGTGTAATGACATTTGGAATAATAAAATCAGCATTTTCTACGGTAGTAGTTACGGTATTACTACTTACTTCCGCAGTACCTGTAGTAGACAAGGCCCTTGCTGTATTCTCCAGTTTTCCGGTAAAGGATTTTGATACCGTACCGGTAATGGTTAACACAATTTTATTTGCCGTACCTGCTGGAAGGTCGGAAATCAGATTTATGCGGCTGCCGGTACCTGTACCACCAGAAATAATTTTGGCCGTACCCAATGCTTCAGCAGTCCATTTTACATTTTGAATATCTGAAGATACCAAATCGGTAACTGTTAAATTATCTGCATTACTTAGGGAAGGATTGCTTACCTCTATCACATATGTAATTGCATCACCGGATTTCAATTGTGACGGACCTGTTTTGTTGACAGTCACCGTTGGTATCTTGCTCACTACTGTCGCTACCGGAGGCGTCACCACTGCTGGAATACCCGGCTCTGCTGGTTTCGCCGTAGCAATATTGCTCAATGTTCCGGCGAATCCCCCATTTACGGTACCAGTTACGGTGATGGTTATTTTATTTGCTGCACCTGATGCAATATCTCCGGTTACCGCCAAGACGTTACCTGTTCCGGTTGCACCGGTAGTTACTGCAGCCGTTCCAGCCGTATTGGTTGTCCATTTTACATTGGTAATTTCCGCAGGAACGTTATCGGTAATCAGAGTTCCTTTCGCATTACTCAATCCTGTATTTCCAACTTCAATCACATAGGTAATATTCGAACCTGCACTAATGGTAGCCGGCCCCGTTTTCGTAATGGTTATCGATGGTTTAGCAACGGTCACCGTGGTTACCGGAGGAGTTACCACAGGCAGATTACCTGGCTCTGTTGGCGTCACCGTGGCTGTGTTACTCAATGTGCTAAAATTAGCAGCGTCAACTTTTCCGCTCAGGTTTATCGTGATCCCATCTGCAGTACCTGCAGGAATCGTTGCCGTTACGCTAAGGTTATTTCCTGTCCCGGTTGTTCCATTGCTAATCGTTGCTGCTCCGTTGGCAACAGCAGTCCAGGTTACCCCCGATAACTGTGCAGGAACTAAATCGCTGATCACTGCATTTTGTGCAGTACCCGGACCATGATTAACCACGTTGATCTGGTAAGTCATCATTCCACCTGCAGTCACTGTTGAAGCTCCTGTTTTAGTGATTCTCAAGGCCGACAAACTAGTTACCGTAGTGCTCACCTGTGCATTGATCACTGCTTTACCAGGATCTTCAGGGGTAAGGCTTGCTTTATTAATTAAAGTTCCAGCATAGGTAGGACTTACCTTACCTATAATATTCACGAGGATACTACCATTTGCAGGAACATTAGCGGTCAGCACAAGGGTATTCACGTTACCCGTAGCACCTGCACTAATTGTTGCTCCGCCAGTCAGTGTGGTGGTCCAGGAAACATTCGTTACCGCAGCATCCAATACATCCGAAACTTTAACACCTATTGCATCTGATGGGCCGTCATTTTTAATGGTCAAAGTATAGCTGATGGCTTCCCCTGAATTTAATGTCCCAGGACCACTTTTCGCTAGACTTAAGCTTGCATTATTTACAATTGCTGTAGTTACAGTATTAGAATTCACCACTGGATTACCCGGTTCTGAAGGTTTAATTGTTGCAGTATTGCTGATATTTCCTGCGGTGGTATTTCCAGGAACCAAACCAGTAATATTTACTGTAATGATCCCATTTACAGCTGGAAGGTCTGCAATCATCAACAGCGTATTCCCTTGTCCAGTTGCACCAGATTTGATCAAGGCCGCACCAGAAACATTAGTTGTCCAGTGTATGTTAGTCAATTGGGCAGGAATTAGATCGGTAATCTCCGCATTCACTGCATTACCCGGACCATTGTTACTAATGGTCAACGTATAATTCACCGTTTTCCCAGCCTCAATACTATTCGGCCCAGATTTCACAATTTTCAGTGCCGATTTATTCAACACATTCGTGGTTACGGCTGAAGAAGTCACTGCCGGATTACCCGCTTCTGATGGAGTTACCACAGCTGAATTCAACAATACGCCACTAAAACCTGCATCGATAATCCCATTGATGGTAATCGTTACCTCATTGTTCACACCTGCAGGAATATCTGCATTTACACCTACTGTGTTTCCTGTTCCAGCAGCTCCAGAGTTAATCAGGGCATTGCCGGTGGCCAGCGCTGTCCAGTTGACTGCTTTTACGTTAGCTGGCACCATATCCATAATTTGTGCCTGACTTGCGTTACTCAATCCATTGTTACGTACTTTGATCGTGTAAGTGATTGCAGAGCCGGAAACACCATCCTGAGGACCAGCCTTACTAATTGTTAGTCCGGAAACCGAGCTAATCACGGTTTTCACTTCACTGGTATTGTTGGACAGGTTAAAATCAGAGATACTTACTGGTAAGGTCACTGTCGCAATGTTACTGATATTTCCGGATGGGACACTTGCTTTCACGGTACCATTCAGGGTAATTAACACATAATTACCTGCACCTATGGGCACATCTGCATTCAGCAATACCGAGTTATTAGTACCACTTGATGCACCATTAATTACTGCGATACCATTTGCCTGAGCAGTCCAGTTGATCCCGCCAATTTCCAATGGAATCTGGTCTCTGATGATCAATCCAGCCACATCTCTTGGCCCCTGATTCGTTACTTTAATCGTGTAAGTAATCGCTGATCCGGAGATCACTGCCTGCGGACCAGTTTTTTCTATTTTAACATCGGTAGACTGATTTACTGCCGTTACCACAGAGCTTTTACGCTCTCCATTGGCAGTTACCGTCACCGTATTGGTAAACATCGCATTTGCCGTACTTTTCACGATACCATTTACTGTAATCACTACTGCAGTATTTGGATCGGCATCTGCTGGGATATCTGCCGAAGTCGCAATCGCGTTGGTTGTACCAGATACAGCTCCTTTCAAGATAGCGCCACCTGAAACCGCAGCGGTCCAACTGCTTACCGCCACATCATTTGGTACGGGATCGGCAATCATTGCATTGACAATATCTCCTGCTCCACCGTTTCTAATCACAATCGCATATGAAATCGGATCACCGATATTTACTGTTGCCGGACCGCTTTTCGATACTTTCAATACCGGGTCATTGTTGATGATGGTTGGCACAGTACTGGTATTTGAGCTTAGTTCCGGATCGGTAATTAAACTGCCCACAGGGAAATAAGCGGTAGCCGTATTGGTGAATACCGTTTTATCCAGATTACTGGCTTTTACTTTTCCAAGAATCTTGATTTCGATTGATCCTGTTCCTGAAGGAATATTTCCGGTCAGATTAATATCTCCGGTTCCAGTTGCCTGACTTAAGGTAGCTCCACCTTGCAGTGTACTTGTCCAAGTTGATCCTGCTTCCAGATTTGGAGGAATCACGTCTTGAATCAATACGCCAATGGCATCACTCGGTCCATCGTTTACGATACGCAAGTTATAACTCATCATTTCTCCAACTGCAATATCGGCGGGGCCTGATTTACTGATTCTAACATTTGCCACTCTGCTGATTGCAGTACTCACCGTACTACTTGCCGGACTTGGATCTGTTACCCCTGCACCTGGCATAGCCGTTGCTGTATTAATCAGAATGGTTCCTGTGTAATCAGCATTTATTTTTCCATTCAGCAGGATTTGTACATTACCATTGGCCGCTGGAATCGCAGCGGTAACATTCACATTGCCAGTTCCAGTTGCAGGGCCGCTGATTACTGCACCATTTTGTCCTATGGCCGTCCAGTTTAACACTGTAAAACCAGCTGGTACATTGTCTACAATATTTGCCGCAGTAGTATTACTTGGGCCCACATTTGTCACATTAATCGTATAGGTAATCTCAGAACCAGCAACCACTGCTGATGGCCCTGTTTTCAGAATCTGAAGATCCGCAGTTCTCAGCAGTCCTGTAGTCACTTCTTCCGAAGTTATCGGAGGATTTCCTGGTTCAGCTGGCGTAGCAGTAAAGCTATTTTTCAGGAATGGGCCAGTAAAACCAGGGTCTACTACCCCTTTAACCGATACAGTAACGGAGTTTCCAGAACCTGCAGCGATGTTGACGCTTGGATTAACCGTACTTCCCGAACCTGTACCATTTGAAACTACACTTGCAGTACCGGTAACACTGGTTGTCCAGCTTACATTATTAATTCCCGCAGGAACCACATCCTTAAGTGCCAGATTTACGGCATCCCCAGGACCATCGTTGTAAACTTGTAAGGTATAATTGATGCTTTCACCTGCCGCGATAGTCGCTACTGCAGATTTAACTGCTCTAATATTTACCGTATGGTCTACGGTAGTAGTCACCGTATTTGAATTTACCGAAGGATTTCCTGGTTCAGACGGTGTGGCGATTGCCACGTTAGTCAAGGTTCCGACAGCGGCTGAAGCAGGTACTTTTCCGGTGATGGTGACTAAAATTTGATTGGCAGCACCAGCAGGAATATCTCCTGTCACTTGTACCTGATTTCCAGTACCCGTTGCGCCTGTTGTCACAGCAGCAGTTCCTTGCGTAGCTACAGACCAGGTAACTCCGGTTAATCCCGCAGGCACCGCATCTGCAATTTGCAAACTCCTTGCATCCGAAGGACCATTATTTCCGGCTAACAGCGTATAAGTCACTGATTGTCCTGCTGAAATTTGTGATGGGCCGGTTTTGATCAGGCTAACTGATGATATGGAGGTCATGTTAGTCGTCACAGTTGAACTTGCAGGAACTGTTCCAGGTTCTGATGGGGTAATTGTTGCTTTATTTACCAGCGCTGCTGTTGCAGATGGGCTAACCGTTCCTTTAATGGTTACCAATATTGTATTACCCGCACCTGCAGGAACATTGGCATTTATAGCTAAATTATTGGTATTTCCAGTTGCGCCGCTTACCACACTTGCTGCACCATTGGCTACTGCCTGCCAACTGACCCCGGTAATATTTGCAGGGATCGCATCCGTGATGGTCGCATTGTCAGCATTCGCTTTCCCTGTATTACTGATACTTAAAGTATAAATGATCTCCTGCCCTGCAGCAATAGTACCAGGGCCATTTTTCGCAATGGCCAACACTGGTGTTTTACTTATGATCGAAGTAGTCGATGCATTGACCGGAACGGTTCCTGGCTCTGATGGTGTTGCTACAGCAGTATTAGTTAGGTTACCCTGATAAGCAGGATCTACTGTTCCTTTTACTGTGATGGTGATCAGATTACTGGCACCAGTCGGAATATCACCATTTAAAATCAGCGCATTTCCGGTTCCAGAACCACCTGTGTTAATCACTGCGGCTCCGGAAGCTACACTTGTCCAGCTCACATTGCTCAGCAATACTGGCACTGCATCCGTAATGGACAATGCTGTTGCATTACTCAAGCCTGTGTTTCCGGCTATAATGGTATAGACCATTTCTGATCCGGAGATCGTTGCCGCAGGACCAGTTTTTGTCAGGGTAATTCCTGGCTTCGCATCCACTACTGTTTCCACTGGTGGTGTGATTACATTAGGGAAATTAATTAATGGCACTGCAATAGAGGCCTCATTATTCAGCGTTCCAGAAAAAGCAGGATCCACTGTTCCAGTTAAGGTAATCGTGATTTTATTATTGGCATTACCTGCAGGGATATTGGCCGTCAGTGCTATAAAATTACCTGAACCTGTACCACCACTCAGGATTGATGCTGTTCCTCCAGAAACGGAAGTCCAGCTCACATTACGCAATTGGGTAGGAACATCATCAACGATGGTTACTCCAGAAGCGTTACTCAATCCATTATTAACCGCAGTGATCAGGTAAGTAACCGTTCCACCTGCCGTTGCCGTAGGCTGTCCGGTTTTGGTGATAACCACGATTGGTTTTTGATCAATATTAGTCTCCACAGGGTTACTATTTACCGGAGTTATTCCCGGTTCTGATGGTGTAGCAATGGCCATATTGACCACTTTCCCCTGGGCAGCAGGATTGATTGTTCCGGTAATACTGATGCTGATTTTATTATTGGCACCAGCAGGAATATTTGCATTTAACACCACATTTCCGGTTCCGGAACTTGCCCCGTTAATGGTACTTATTCCTGCTGTACTGGCTGTCCAGCTCAGTCCTGTTATTGCCGGATCGATCTGATCGGTAATATTCAGATTTTTAGCATTACTCAGACCGGTATTGATCACCTCTACCACATAAGTTATCGTACCACCTGCAGTGGCTGATGCCGGGCCAGTTTTATTCACTACAATCACTGGAACCTGATTTACCGTGGTAACCACTGCTGGAGTTACCACTGCTGGAATTCCTGGCTCAGCAGGGCTAGCTGTTGCAGTGTTACTTAAAGTACCTGCATAGGCCGGGTCTACCGTACCTGTGATGGTAATGGTGATTTTATTCGCTGCACCTGCTGGAATATTTCCGTTAAGCACCAGGGCATTGCCAGTTCCCTGGCCGCCGCTATTGATACTACCGCCAGCAGAAGTACTGCTGGTCCAGCTTACATTTTTAATATTTGGATCTATGCTATCTGAGATGACCAGGTTAGTTGCATCACTCAAACCGGTATTATTTGCTTCTATGTTGTAACTAATCTGACCACCGGCAGTCACTGTTGCCGAACCTGTTTTACTTAAATTGATTTCTGGTTGTTTCGTTACAATGGTTTCTACCGGCGGAGTCACTACTGCTGGATTACCCGGATCAGCAGGGGTCACAGTGGCGATATTGCTGAGTGTACCCGCATAAGATGCCAGGATGGTGCCTGTAACCTCAATCACAACTTCGTTTTGCTGACCTGCAGGAATATTCGCTTTCACACGCAAGCTGTTGCCTGTTCCCTGTGCGCCTTCCGTAACTACTGCGGCTCCTAAGGTGGTGGCCGTCCAGCTTACAGATTGCAATTGCACTGGAATTGCATCCGTAATCAAGGCATTCAGGGCAGTACTCGGCCCGGTATTCGTTACCTTAATCTGGTAAGTCATCACCTGACCGGCAATGGCATTTGCAGTTGCGCTTTTGCTAATTTGCAGGTTTGTTAATTTACTTACAACTGTTACGGCCTCTGCATTCACAGGCTGTTCACCTGGCTCTTGCGGACTCAATAAAGCAGTATTCGTTAAAGTACCGGCAAATAAAGGATCTACTGTTCCTTTTACATTCAGCAGGATGGTTCCATTTAATGGAATATCTGCTGTCAGGTCGATATTATTTCCAGATCCTGTGGCACCACTAGTGATCAATGTGCCACCTGTAACGGTACTCGTCCAGGAAACATTTTTGATGTCTGCAGGCACAGCGTCCGTTAACCTGGTAGCCGTGGAATTTGAAGGACCTGTATTTTTAATGGCTAGTGTATAAGTGATGTTTTCTCCGGCATTTAAGGTTGGAGGGCCTGATTTTGTTAAGCTCAGTGTTACATCTTTCACAATTCCCGTGGTCACTTCATTAGAAATAACCGGCGGATTGTTAACATCTGGAACAGCTGGGGCTACTGAGGCCGTATTACTAATACTTGACAACTGGCTGTTTGCCGGAACATCCGCCAGGATCGTCACCACCAAATTACCAGAACCTGCCAAGAAATTAGCGGTCAAAGAAACAGGATTAACATTCCCGGTTGCTCCGGCTGTTACTACTGCACCAGTAGTGGTAGCTGTAGTCCAGCGTACATTCGTTAAACCTGCAGGAATCTGATCACTAACGATCAGCCCTACCGCATTACTTGGACCTGCATTGCTTAGCAATAATTGATATTGAACCGTTGTTCCCGCAGCCACACTAGATGGTCCTGTTTTTACAATACTCACAGCCGATTTATTGATGACCGTAGTGGTTACATTTTGTGACGTAACCGGAGGATTCCCTGCTTCCGCTGGCGTAGCTACTGCATTGTTTAACAAAGTGCCACTAAAGCCTGGGTCAATTGTACCTTTCACTACAATTGCCACCTCATTACCTGCACCTGCCGGAATATTTGCGGTTAGCGAAACCAAATTATTTGCGCCTGCAGTACCTGTTGCACCAGCTGTAATATTGGCTGTTCCAATCTGGCTGGAGGTCCAACTTACATTTTTAACATTTGCTGGAACAGCATCAGTAATTACGGTACCAACCGCGTTACTTGGTCCGGCATTCGCCACAATAATAGTATAAGTAATTTCCGATCCGGAGATTGCATCTGCTGGTCCCATTTTACGTACCGACAATCCGGATTTTGAGGCCACTACTGTTGAGGCGGTGCTGGTATTGTTGGTTAGATTAAAGTCTGACACCCCAGCAGGAAGCGTTACATTTGCTATGTTATTAATCGTAGCCACATTTGTAGCGGGATCAACAGTCCCCTGAACATTGATGAGGATATAATTTGCTGGATCTGCATCAATCGAAGCAGTAGTTTGAATATTGTTTGTACTTCCACTACTGGCACCAGTAATTGCAGCCGTTCCGAAGGCTGTAGCCGACCAGGTTACGTTTTGGATAACCGCTGGTATTACATCTGAAATACCAAGGCCAGCCACATTGACTGGACCGTCATTACCTACCTTTATCTGGTAACTAATTGGGGAACCGGCAAGGATACTCTGAGGACCATTTTTCTCGATGTAAATATCGGTAGACTCATTTAATGCGGTTACAACAGCACTCTCTTTGATGCCATTTGCTTCCACTGAAACCGTATTGGTAAAGCTCGAGGCCGCCGTCGTTTTCACAATACCCTGAATGGTCACTGTGATCTTAGAAGGGGGATCACCTCCTACAGTAGAAGGGATATCACCATAAGTGATCACTGCGTTACCTGTACCAGAAGCCGTTCCGTTTTGTAATCCCTCAATAGAGGCTCCATTTGAGGCCACTGCGGTCCAGCTGCTCACGGCAACTGAGTTAGGCACGACATCAGTAATCGAAGCATCAGTGATATTACTCAATCCATTATTTTTAACTTCTATGGTATAAGTAATCGGATCGCCGATATTGATTTTGCTTGGTCCGCTTTTAGACACTGCTAAATTAGTTTCTACCAAAATAGCGGTAGTCACTGAGCTTGTATTAGATCCCAGATCAGGATCTATAATCGAGCTTCCGTTAGGGAAAAGTGCAGTAGCCGTATTCACAAAGGGCTCTGTAGCACCCGGACTCACTATTCCCTTGATGGTCACATCTACGACACCTGTTTTAGAAGGAATATCCGCGTTAAAGGTTATATTTCCGGTACCATTCAACGTATTGTTTACTGATCCACCATTTAACGCTGCTCCCGTTGATGCTACAGCAGTCCAACTTACATTAGTTACTGCTGCATTTGCAGCAAACAAATCACGAACCTGGACAGCTTGTGCAAAACTAGGTCCATCATTTACAATTCTTAGGGTATAAGTAATATCCTCACCGGCAGTAATATTTGCCGGGCCAGATTTTACAATTCTCACATTGGCAGATCGGCTGATCGCTGTAACTACCGTACTTGTTGCCGGTGTCGGATCGCTAACACCTGCTTCCGGAGTTGCAGTGGCAATATTTGTCAATATACTTCCTGCATAAGCCGGGTCAATGGTTCCGCTTACATTAATGGTTACGGTACCTGAATTCGCAGGGATTGCTGCTAGCACATTAATGCTGTTGGTATTCCCTGAAACCGGGCTGCTAATCACCGCACCATTCTGTGCAGTAGCAATCCAGGTTACCCCCGTAATTGCTGCAGGAATCGGATCTACAATACTTGCATTGGCAGTATTTGATGGCCCTGCATTATTCACGGTAATGGTATAATTGATCGTTCTACCTGCAACTGCGGTTGCCGGGCCTGTTTTTGAAATCTGCAGATCCGCGGTTTTATTAATCAGTGTAGTCGTCGTATTAGAGTTTACGGTCGGATTTCCTGGTTCTAAAGGATCCACGCTAAAGGTATTTACCAATTGTGTTCCAGTAAAATCAGGATCTACTTTACCGGTAACCGTCACCAAAATCACATTGGCAATTCCTGCTGGAATATTTGCGCGAAGACTCAAAGAGTTTCCTGTACCAGTTCCACCAGAAACTATCGATGCAGCGCCATTCGCGTTTGTGGTCCAATTGACATTTGTGATACCTGCAGGTAACTGATCTGAGATCAGCAAATTCTGCGCATCACTAGGGCCTGTATTTTTCACCTCTAAAGTATAAGTGATGTTCTCTCCTGCCGAAAGTACTGCTGTGGCAGATTTAACCGCGGCGATGGTCACTTGTTTATTAATCGTAGTGGTTATCGTATTGGAATTTACCGGAGGTATACCATCTTCTGTCGGACTGGCCTTCGCCACATTGGCGAAAGTGGTAGCTGTTGTGTTAGCTGGCACGAGGCCGGTTATGGTCACTAGGATTCTGTTTCCAGTACCCGCAGCAATATTTCCAATCACAGTTACACTGCTACCTGTGCCAGTGGCGCCAGTCGTTACTGCTGCTGTACCTTCCGATACTGCAGTCCAGCTGACATTGGTTAAAGGAGTTGGAATTGCGTCAGTAATATTAAGGTTTGTTGCATCCGAGGGGCCAGTGTTACCGGCAATCAGCATATAGGTAACCATTTGTCCTGCAGCGATCTGCGAAGGACCAGATTTAGACAAAGTAATCCCTGGAACAGATTTTAAGGTCGTGGTTACCGTAGAAGTAGATGGATTAGCACCTGCTTCAGCTGGTGTTACAGTTGCGGTATTTACTAAACTACCAGTTGCTGCCGAACTCACATTCCCTTGAATATTTACACGGATTATATTGGCTAATCCTGCCGGGATGTTTGCATTAAAACTCAAGGCATTTGTACTTCCTGAAGCCGTGCCAATAATTGTCGCTGTTCCTCCTGCATCGGCTGTTGCCGTCCAGCTAACATTCGTAATTCCTGCTGGAATTGCATCTGTTATCGTGGCATTTGTTGCATCTGAAGTTCCTCCATTACCAATCGTTAACGTATAATTGATTTGCTGACCTGCAGAAATGGTTGCAGGTCCTGTTTTTTGAATGGCCAGTACCGGTATTCTACTGATGGTACTGGTACTGGTTGCCGACTTGGCTACCGTTCCAGGCTCTGCTGGCGTAGCGGTTGCCGTATTGCTTAATGTCCCACTGAATGATGAGGCAACTATACCTTTTACCGTTAGGGTAATCGTATTGCCTGCACCTGCCGGGAGATCGGCATTAAGACTGATTGCGTTTCCACTTCCGGTGACAGTCCCATTAATTAATGCGGTACCTCCGGTTACTGCTGACCAGCTGACACCAGCAATGGTTGCCGGTACCTGATCTGCAATGACCAATGCTTTGGCATCCGAAGTACTAAAGTTATTTACGGTAATGGTATAAGTAATATTTTGCCCGGCTACCAATGCTGCTGGCCCGGTTTTGGTAATACTCAATTCTGGTGTGCGCGTCGCGGTAGTCGTTACTGAAGAGCTGACTGGTGTTGCGGCATTTTCTGTTGGTGTAGCGGTTGCAGTATTTACGATACTACCATTAAAGGATGGATCAACTGTTCCTCTAACGGTCAGTGTAATTTTATTGGCAGCGCCGGCAGGAATATCACCAGTCACAGAAAGGTTATTTCCAATGCCTGTAGCACCGAGGTCAATCACTGCTGCCCCGCCAATTGCAGTCGTCCAGGTTACATTTTTAATGCTTGAAGGCACTATATCTGCAATCACTAAATCAACGGCGTCTGAAACTCCGGAATTCGCTACAGTAATCGTATAGGTAATTTGGTTACCAGCAGTAATTGTAGCCGGGCCAGTTTTCAAGATACTTAAAGCGGGTTGTCTAACGGCCTGACCTGTACTGGTAGCCGATTTTACCAGGGTTCCAGGTTCTGCAGGTGTAGCGGTTGCGGTATTCGCCAAGCTTCCAGAAAAACCAGCACTCAAAGTTCCGCTAATATTGATTACAATTTTATTGGCTGCTCCTGCCGGAAGGTTTCCGGTTACACTAATTGCATTGCTAGTTCCGTTTCCTGTACCAATTACCGAGGCTGTACCTTGCGTACTGGTACTCCAAACGACATTGCTCAGCTCCGCAGGCACTGCGTCTGTGATCACTAAAGCTTTGGCATCAGCAGTACTGGTATTGGTTACGGTCACAACATAGGTTACTTGTTGTCCGGCAACTAAAGTCGCAGCTCCGATTTTCGTAATCGTCAATATTGGAGTACGACTCACCTGAGTGGTTACAGTTGAGCTGGAAGCCACACCACCTGTTTCTGATGGCGTAGCAATAGCGGTATTGCTTAGGGTACCGCTAAACGATGGATCAACGATACCATTGATCGTTACCAAAATTGCATTAGCAGCCCCTGTTGGAATATTTCCTTTCAGACTGATGGAGTTGTTGCCTCCCCCATCATTTGGGCCGATGATTGTTGCAGTGCCTTGCACTGTTGCATTCCAGGTCACTGTATTTATATTAGCCGGTATTACATCCGTAATACTTGCATTCAGGGCATCACTCAGCCCATTATTTGTAATTTTCAAAGTATAAGTAATCGGATTTCCTGCCTGTGCGTTTGTTGGTCCGTTTTTCAACATTACTAACCCTGATTTACTGGAAACTGTAGTCAGTACGGTATTAGAATTTACCGGAGAAACGGCTTCCACAGGCGTTGCGGTTGCCGTATTGCTAAAGCTGCCTGTGGCAGAAGGCAATACGGTTCCGGTAACATTAATAACTACCGTATTGGTTAATCCTGCAGGAATTGTTGCAGCAAAACTGATATTATTTCCGGTATTGCTGGCATTTCCTGTAAAGGTAGCCGAACCAGTTTTACTCAGCGTCCAGTTGACATTATTAATCTGCGCAGGAATCAGGTCTTTAATGGCTGTACCAATGGCATCGCTGGTACTTGTATTTTTAATAATGATTTTATAGGCAATTGCATCTCCCGCAATCACATTTGCCGGGCCATCTTTCTCTATAACCAGTACTGGTTTTCTATCCACCGGACTCGTTACTGTAGATGTTGCCCCGTCTGGATCTGGAATGATTGGAGAAGTTACCGTTGCTGTGTTCACCAGGTTACCAGAGTAATTGGCTGCCACAGTACCATTTACATCAACGGTAATGCTATTGCCAGCACCAAAGGCGATGTTACCGGTTACATTTACAGCATTACCAGCAGAAGTATTCTGGGTAACTGCTGCTGTGCCCATGGCATTGGCACTAATTGCAAGGACGGAAATATCAGCAGGTACATTGTCCAGCAGTTTTAATCCAGTAGCATCACTTGGTCCATTGTTGGTGGCCACAATGCGATAAACGATCGGTTGTCCGGAAACAAATGGTCCTGGAGTTACTACTGATTTCGTTACTTTAATATCTGCGAGTCTGGTATAATTAATCAGGACTTCATCAGAAGAAGGATTACATGTTCCATTAGATACTGTCCAGATTAAAGTTGCAGAGGTTCCTGGGGCAATCGTAACCAAGGTATTTGCTGCGGTTGGTGTGGCAATTGTTGCGGTACTTCCTGCTTTAACCGTCCATACTCCTGTTCCTGAAGTTGGACCGTTGGCATTCATGGTGAATGCACCAGAATTGTATTGGGTAATATCAGGACCTGCATTTGCAGTTGTTGGATTGTCAAAATTAGTCAGTGTTACATAGCTCACTGAAGAAGGACAAGCTCCAGCACTAATGGTCCAGGACAAAGTCGCTGTTTTCCCTTTTCCGATATTTACCGTACTATTTGGGAGTGTTACATCATCAATCACCGCTTGTCCGGAAACTACAGCCCATACACCTGTTCCCAAAACCGGTACATTTCCGTTCAGCCGGAATAAATCCACCGCACATTGTTGTTGGTTAGCACCTGCGTTAGAAGGCGTAGGGGCAAGATCAATATAGATAATTACCGGAACGCTGACAGACGTACAGGAACCAGAGCTCACCGTCCTACGGAATAGCGTCATTTGAGACACAAGTCCGGGAGTTAAATTAACGGTATTACCACCTACGACTGCCCAAGTAATACCAGAATCTGTACTTTTTTCCCATTTGTAAATAAAAGTGCCATTACCACCAGAAGGTGTTGAACCCGTAATCACACCAGGATCCGTTGGCCCACAAAAGACAGATACTACTGGTACAGTCAGCGCGTTTCCAGAAATTGCCGGCGTCACCGTAACCGCAATAGCCGAAGTATTTACCGGTCCACATCCTGAGGCTGCAGAAATCACCGTTCTGCGATAATAAGTAGTTTGAGTAATTGGGCTGCTTGCGCTATAACTAATTTGCGTAGCACCTGCAATGTCAGCAAAACCAGTAGTTGCACTCGTGGTACTACTTTGCCATTGGTAAGCATAAATCTGATCCCCACCGGTAGCAGGAGTCAATTGATTGAGTGTGGCAGGTGTACCTGTCGAACAGAAAGCTTGCGCGTTACCAATCGTACCCGCAGTCAGTACCGGATTTACCGTAAATTTAATCGGATTGCTGGCATTTGCCACCGTACAAGCTCCTGAGGTAGCCAAACGGCGATACCAGGTTGATACGGTAATATCTACCGGATCATAATTTGCTGCGGTTGCTGCAACTATATTGGTATAGGTAATATTGTCTGTACTGGATTGCCATTGATAAGCTGGAGTACCATTACCACCAAGCGCTGTTGAACCGGTCATCAGACCAGGATCACCTGTACCACAAAGTGCCAGGTTAGCAGGAGGAACAATCGTATTCGAAGTAATAACTGGTTGTACAGTAATTGTCACCACATTACTGGTATTTAGACAAGCACCACCTGTCACATTTCTACGATAAGAAGTAGTTGTTGTTAAGCCAGGAGGGGTATAATTTGCCTGGTCATTGGTGCCGGTTGCTACGGTCCAGTTTCCGCCGTTCACACTTTGTTCCCAACTATAAGTATAAACCCCTGATCCACCGCTTGGCACTGCTCCTTGTATGGAGGCTGGTGATAAACCTGAACAAATCGTTTGGTTGGCGGTAATTGTATTCCCTGTAATCAAAGGTTGAACAACCACATTAATAGTCGTCATTGGGCCTTCACAAGTACCGTTACTTGAAGTTACATAGTAACTTGTCGTACCAGCGGTAGTGGTTGATGGTGTAGGTGCAATTGTACTTCCCATTCCTCCAACAGGAACCGTATACCATTTTAAATTCGTACCGGTTGCCGTTAGCGGAGTCGCTGTTGCACCCAAGCAATAATTTACCGTGGAAGCAGTAGTATTTGGTGCAGCTGGAATGGCATAAGTAAGTACATTAGCAAGATTGTTGGTCGCATCTGCGTCTAATGCATAAAAAACCGCAGCCTGGTTTACCCAGGGTCCCCCAGTAGCAGGTCCTACAGCTTTTATGATAATTGGTGGATAGGCAAATCCTGAAGCCAAAGGATCGGAAAGCGTTCTGGTGAAATTATAAACACCAGAAGCCAATGTCACCGTCCAGCCCGTACCCGAAGGTGTACCTATCACAGTGAATCCTGCAGGTGGGGCATATCTTACTGTAATTAGTCCAACTGTTGATGTTGCACCCTGGTTGGTCACTAAATAATTAAAAGTATTCCCACTAGGTAGATAACATGTATTGTCTACTGTCCCTGAGATCGCCAAATCAACATTTTGCCTCAAAACATTGGTCGAAACCGAATAATAGTTATTGGTTAAATCGGTATCTGTAATACCAGTTGCTGAGGGATCAACCCCGACAGAATTTTTTAGAATACTGTTGCTATAATTGTTATTAATCGTACCTCGAATGGTAAAGCTACTGGTGGTATTCGCCGCCATATTCAAGGTTGCATTGAAAGGATTAGTTCCTCCTGCTACAGTTGTTCCATTCGTATATCCTGGAGCAGTATTTCCACTGTTTCCGTTATTACTAAAAGTAATGCTATTTATCGTAAAATCCGCTGGTGTAAGCAGTACATTGTTTGAATTCCTTAGTGTATCCGCTAATTTCAACCCCGCAATCCCGGCATTAGTAGAGTTGGTCACATTTACAGTATAGGTCAAATCCTGACCTGCCAATGCACTGGATTTATCCACTGCTTTATCCACCCGAACTCCACCCGGGGTTGTAATAATCACATTTCTGACTTCATGATTGTTTACCGAACCACCAGTTGAACCGGCAAAGCCCAATTTCAGATTTGCAGGAGGTAAAGTCGCCATTACATAAGGACCTAAAACCGTCGTAAAACTACCCGTTAAAGTAGTTTTCATCTTCACCGTCACCTGATATTTGCCATTGTTTACACCTCCTACAATAGGGATGATTTCGATCTGAACTCTTCTGTAAAAAACAGTTGGATCTGGCCTTGAAGTGACAGCAGTAGGATAATCTACACCACCAGAAACACTTGCACTGGTCAGGTATTTGTAGTTTTCTGCTTCAGCGCCCCTCATAGAGATTCTATCTGGCCATAACGTTCCGGTATTGGTCGATGCCCCTCCGGTTCTACCCTCTCCAGGGTTAGAGAAGTTACCATATTCATCTAAACCAATCCCCAAATAACCTCCAACTACACCAGCATGGTCATTCGCACCACCAGTACTGATTGGAGCATATCCAAGAGAACCTCCTTTACCTCCAATAGAATTGGGTTTTGTGGCATCGTAAAGAAAAACAGAAAAGCCATCAGCTGGCCCAAGACCAACTACGATTCTACGCCAATCGGTATATTCGAAATCGACCAAGACGCCTAAAGTAGAAGGGAAAGATTGATTTACATAACCATATCCAATCTTATTCGTAGAGTCTGGAGTCAGCCTTAACCAACCATTATTCACCGGGTCTTCTTTCCCCGAAGTCAGCTTAGCACTTCCACCAATTGTAATATTTCCAGTGGAACTGCCCTTAAAATTTTCAGTAATCGTAAACTGTGCTTTTGCAGATGGGATTAGCATTGCAAAAAAAAAGAAACAAGTCAGATAAGAACAAACTTTAGGTTTAAAACCTTTTGCATCTGCCAGTCGGCTAAAGATCAGATTAAGCTGATCGAGCAAATAAAAGAAAGTCTCATTATAGAAATTGGAAGATGAGTTTTTGGAAGTCATCAAGACTCCCGGCTGCGGTAAAAGTCTACTCATAGGGAAGGGTATAATAAATATAGAAAATCAGCGTTACACAATGATTCTACCGAGCCCTTTACAATTCACGTTCCACCTTAGGGGAAACACCCTTCCTTCCTTAAGACATCAGTATATTCATTTTACCTAAAATATATAAAAAAAAATCATTTTCAATAATCAAACACAACAACATACCTATATTAAAAATAGATTTCATTAAAATTACACCAAAAAGAAATAAAGAGAAAGCAATATAAAATCCTTTAAAAACCATTAATTAAATGATCCAAATAAAGATTTTCGCAAAAAAAAACCGCGAAGAAAACTTATTTTTTCTCCGCGGCTTAACCTAGAATATAATTTTTAGTTGGCTGGCTTTTCCTTTGGTTCAGTAACTCTTGGACCTCTTTTATATATAACCAAACCATTTAGAAAGTTCCTCAAAATCTGGTCTCCGCAAGCTTTGAAATTTGGGTGATCATCGCTTCTAAAGAAGGAACCAAGCTCACTTTTAGTGATTTTGAAGTTTACCAGCTCCATAATTTTGATAATATCATCATTTGTTAGTTCCAGCGCTACGCGCAATTTCTTAAAAATATCGTTATTGCTCATTATTTTGAACTTTATGTATTAAATTCAGATCAACAATTAATCGTTGCGATTACATCGCAACTTCAATTTTCACCTTTTTGTTTTTAATTTTTTCGTTAGTTAAAGCGGCAAGCACTCTACCGACCATATTTCTTTTTACTGCGACATAGGAAGCTGTATCTTTCACTTCAATCAGACCTACATCGTCTTTTTCAAGTCCACCTTTTTTCAATAATAAACCAACGATATCAATCTTGTTAACCTTATCTTTTTTACCAGCTGCAATGTATAAAGTTTGCCACTGACTATCTTTAGGAAGCGCGAAATTACCTTTTAGGTTTTCCGTTTCGATATCTGCTTTTAAGAAAGGGTACTTCTCATCATCAGCAATCACCAGATAAGCTGTTCCTTTTGCATTCATACGGGCTGTACGTCCGTTACGGTGTAAAAACGCATCCTCTGTGTATGGCAATTGGTAATGAATGATGTATTCTACCTCAGGAATATCCAAACCACGAGAAGCCAGATCCGTAGTAATTAAAATTTTAATACTTCCATTTCTGAATTTCAACAAGGCACGTTCACGCTCATCTTGCTCCATGCCACCATGAAAAATATCGTGTGCCAAGTCTTTATCGATCAACAAATCACTGATCCTGTCTACCGTTTCTCTGTGATTACAGAAAATCAAGGTAGTTTTATTACCTATCTTACAGATCAATTGAAATAAAGTATCCAATTTATCTGCAGCAGTAGTTAACACCTTTTTTAGTTTCAAATCGGGTGCAACTTTCACATCTTTCAGGAAATCTATCTCCACCGGTTTTTTTACCCCGGTAAAATCAGGAATCTGATCCATTGCCGTAGCGGAGGTCAAAATTCTTTGTTTTAAAGAAAGTAATTTCGCGATGATATAGGCCATGTCTTGTTGGAAGCCAAATTCCAGCGCCTTATCAAACTCGTCCAACACTAAGGTGTGGATTGGAGATTCATCAAAATTCTCATGGCGTAAATGATACGCTATTCTCCCCGGTGTACCAATTAATACTGCCGGTGGTTGTTCTAAGTTATTTCGTTCTGTTTTTACAGGGTGCCCCCCATAACAGCAGTTCACTTTAAAACCAGTTCCCATCTGCTTGAATACTTGCTCAATTTGTAAAGCAAGTTCACGAGAAGGTACCAGTACTAAAGCCTGCACTCCTTTTACATCTGCATTGAGGTTGTTCAATAGAGGAAACAAAAAGCCTAATGTTTTACCAGAACCTGTAGGCGCTAATAAAACCACGTCACTTCCTTTTCCGGTCGCCGCAAGTGATGCCTGCTGCATCTCGTTCAAAGAAGTAATTTTTAATTTCTCCAGTATCTTTTCTACCATAATGGCACAAAGATAAGGGAATTAAGCCAGTAAACGTCAGGTGGAAAGGTGGGGAAATATAAAATTCCGGTTAAAATTTTAAATATTTCCTTCTAAGGTGCTTCATAGAGCTATTCATTTTCCGATCCAGAATCATCAACATCTTACCGCGCCTATAAATCCAGGAGGTCATTTTATGATTGGCCTTTTTTAAAGGTTCATAGACTTGTTCCTCCATTTTCTCCCGATAATCATAAGGAGCCATGCTTTGTTGTAGTAAATAAAACTCATTAATCAATTCTGCTTTCATAATGCTTATATTTAAGGTATGGTAAATCACTCTTCTGTAGGTAAGTAGCTACTCTATTTATAGAAACGCCCTTGAAGGAAGAGTTATTATAACAAATAATGAATAAAAAGGGTTTTCAATTTCCGCCCTAGTCATCCGATTTTATTTCAATTGACTTCAGCTTCGAAAGTCCATTGAGACTGCAAAACAAAACCAGCTACCTTTTAAACCAGCTTTATTCCGATTACCTCAAAAAAACAAACCACAACCTGTTGAAAATTAAGTATTTGTTGACAATTAAACCACAGTAAATTAATGGTTTTTTAATTTAATCAAGCTATTTTTAAGAAACCTGAATACGGGTTGTTTAACTAACACCAATAACGTATGACCTGGAAGAAATTTAGCGGCGAAGTGATTCACTCGTCCATTTTAGAAGAAATTGAACAAGCCATTATCAGGGAGACCGAAAAAGGGTTCCACCTCAAGGTCTGTATCGGTACAGACTCACAGGTAAAAGGGCCCTTAACTGATTTCGCGACGGTAATTGTCCTATTGAGAGAAAACCATGGAGGTTTCATGTACATCCATCAGGAAAAGACGCCACAAAAGATGAGCATCAAGGAAAGAATGCTTGTTGAAGTACAAAAATCCATTGAAACCGCTTACTCTGTTTGCGATTTACTGGACTTGTATGACGTGGACCTGGAAGTCCATGCTGACATCAATACCAATCCGATGTTTAAGTCGAATAAGGCTTTAAATGAAGCTATGGGCTATATCCTAAGTATGGGATTTATTTTCAAGGCAAAACCGGAGGCTTTTGCCAGTTCTACCTGCGCCGATAAAATGGTACACTAATTACCATTTTTGATCTTTTGTAACCTGTACAGGAACCGCTTTAGTGGTAGGAATAGCTATTGCCGTATCGGCCAACATTGTCTGTTTAAATTTATCCGCAAACAACTGTACTTCTTTAGCCGTTACCTTCAGATAAGACGCCCATTCTAATGCATTCAATTTTCCCGGATTTTGCTCTAAAGGTATCCCTATGGAAGTAGCAGGAACAAAATTACCATAACGATCCCGCTGATACGGGATAAAATTGAAATCTGTGAGCCAGAAACGATACTTCCCATTTTTAAAGTCCAGGTATAACTGATAACGCACTTCCCCTGATGGACGCGTCAATACGAAAGCGGTTTTGTTGATGATCAACTTTCCTTTACCTATCCACAGTGAATCCTGTGTTAAAAACTGAATTTTCGGTGCTGCTGGACTTCTAAAATAAGCTTTTGCCCTTTCTTTAAGCGCTTCGGCGCTCTTATCTTGCTGAGTTACGACTTCATAATAGATATATTTCCCTTTGTCATCAAACGACAACATCGGTTCTTTACGCTCCTGAGCAAAAACACTGGACATTTCAATAAAAAAACATAAACACATCACAACAATTTTCATAATCATAAATTTAAAGGAAAAAGGCTGCTTAAAGCAAAGTTCGAATCACAAAACTCAGATCTAAACAACCTCTTCCTGTATTTAATTAACGAAGACTAAAAAGCATAAACCGCTGCCAGAGAAAATTGGGAGGCATTTTTTGAAGGATTAAGGTTCTTTTTCAAAAACATTGCTGAAGAACTATCATCAAAGCGAACCTCTGGAATAAAGGTCAATCCACCAGCTTTAACATTTGCTGAGAGGGTAAACGCGAGAACATTTTCATCGCTATCTCCTCCTGTTCCTTTCCAATTAAAATATTCCCCCCTCAATCCCAAAGAAAAAGCCGTTGTAAAAGCATTTTGCACATACAATGCTCCGCCGGTATAACCTCCTCCATCATGGGTTACAGAATAATCCGCGGCATTTAAACCCAATTTCACTTTTTCCGTCACCTGATAAGCAGTGGTCAGATCCAGGATGGTTCCTGTACCTACTGCTCCTGCAGATTTCCCGGATAGTACATTCAGATAAGCCGTCCAGCCTTCAACAGGGCTTAAGGTTAATTGCCCGCCTACATGAGACACCCCATTCAGGTCTTTATACACATTCCAATCGTTAAACAAACCCAACATCAGACTTACCTTACTGGAAAAAGCATAACTTCCTTTTATTCCTGCATTCTGAAAAGGCCCATTAGTAAACAAGTAAGAAGTGGAATAATTGTAATTTCCTGTTGGAGAAATCACTTCATACCCAATAAAGGTTCCCATATATCCGGCAGTTACCGTGAACTTATCCGTAAAAGCATAGGCAGCATATAGATTTTGAATGTGAAAGGAATTATCGTCAGTACCGTCTCCATTAATCAGGGATTGATATTGTCCTCGTGGTCCAAAAGACAATTCTCCAACAAATGAAGCTTTTCCTGTGGTTTTCTTTAACGCCAGGTCTATCATCCCTAAAGAGATAGAATTCTGGTCGCTCGCAAAGCTCGTTCCGATATTAGGTTGTTTCGCAAAATCATACTTGTAGTAAGTATCGACAGATCCGGAAATCTGCAAAGGTGCTTCCTGAGCGTAAGAAAAGGAAGCGAAGGACAGTGATGCAGTGGTAAAAATTGATTTCAGTTTCATAGTTTGGTTGGTTTGAGGTATAGAATCAATGATGGGTTAAAGCATTTGTACTGAATGGGGTATTATGACATAGGGAAATATTTTTTTATGGTTATTCTTATAAGGGCTGATAAAGTGGGTTAATCAGCATTGTCTATCTCTACTCCTGTTGCGGCCACAATCAAGGTACCCTGGAAGTATTTTTCATCATGCTGACTCGCATCAAGCCCAGCCTCTTCTTCTTCGGAAGTCACACGGATTGGCTGTACTACATTGATCAATTTGAAGATTAGAAAAGAAACTACGAAGCTGAAAACCGCTACGATAAGTACACCTTTCAATTGCGTAAAGAAGAAAGTTGGATTGCCATATAACAAGCCATCCACACCCGCTGCATTTACTGTTTTTGTAGCAAAAACACCGGTCAATAGCATCCCTACAATACCTCCTACACCGTGACAAGGAAACACATCCAATGTATCATCCAGGCTTGTTTTAGATTTCCATACTACAGCAAGATTAGAAACTACTGCTGCTGCAGCACCGATGAAAATACTGGAAGGAATGCTCACAAATCCTGCGCCTGGAGTAATCGCTACCAACCCTACCACTGCACCGATACAGAAACCCAGAACGGAAGGTTTTTTGCCTCTGGCCACATCAAAAAACATCCATGACAATCCTGCTGCACCGGCAGCGATATTGGTTGTTGCAAAGGCAGAAACTGCCAGACTGTTTGCGCCCAATGCAGAACCTGCATTAAAACCAAACCAGCCGAACCATAGCAAGCCAGTACCAATTAATACATAAGGAATGTTTGCAGGAGGAACCTCTTGATGGTCCTGGTGGCTTCTTCTTCTTTTCAATACCAGGGCTCCTGCCAAAGCAGCCATCCCTGCAGAAATGTGAACTACTGTACCGCCAGCAAAATCGAGTACACCCATTTTAAACAGGATGCCTTCCGGATGCCAAGTCCAATGTGCCAATGGAGAGTATACGAAAAGAGCGAACAGAACAATAAATAAGATATATGAAGTAAAACGGATACGCTCTGCAACGGCTCCGACTACCAGACCTGGAGTGATGATCGCAAACATCAATTGAAAAAGTGCAAACAAGGTTAGTGGAATCGTTGGCGCCATACTCCATGAAGGTCCAGAGTTTACGCCCTGAAAGAACAAATAGGTTAATGGATTACCAATTAACCCGTGGATACTTTCTCCAAAAGCCAGACTAAAGCTCACAGTTACCCATAAAACACTGATCACTCCTGCGGCAACCACACTCTTAATCATCGTAGAAAGTACATTTTTACGGTGAACCATCCCTCCATAGAAGAAAGCAAGGCCCGGAGTCATCAAAAACACCAGGGCTGTTGCCACTAAAATGAATGCAATGTCTGAAGTATTGTATTTTCCTTCATCAAAGTTCGGATGAAGGGGTACAAAAAGGGCTAAAATTGCAATTATTGCTAAAACTGCAAAAGGTCCCACCTGTTTTAATAAAATTTTGGCCATGATTCTCGGTTTTTTAAAATTTATAATTGATTTTACTCTTATTTTTTTGATAAAACTAATGAATAATTAGAATTACACGAAACAAAAGTGATACAAAATCACGAAAACGTTATATAAACTTCAATAAAACCAACAAAAAGAGATGAAAAATCCAATTAAAAACAAAATAAATATCAAAATATCACAAAAACACCCCAAAACAATCTGTTAAAAATGAAATAATTTGAATTTACTCAGCTAATTATAGAAAAACAGATAAAAACAATCCAACAAATAGTTTTTTAAGAGTAAAAAACTAGAAATAGAGAAATATCGTACCTTTAATTACCTATGAAAGCATATCAATTGAAATTCAGTCAGCAATTACCTGTTCCCCTAGCAACAGCCTGGGATTTTTTCTCTTCGCCGATGAATTTAGCAAAGATTACCCCGGCTAAAATGGCTTTTCAGGTCACTTCAGGTGTACAAATACAAGAAAAAATGTATCCTGGAATGATCATTACTTATAAAGTATCTCCATTATTGGGAATCAAGCTGAACTGGATGACAGAAATCACCCAGGTAAAGGATCAGGAATATTTCATAGACGAGCAGCGCTTTGGCCCTTACCGTTTCTGGCACCACCAACATCACTTCAGAGCCATCAATGGAGGCGTAGAGATGAACGACATCTTGACCTATGGTTTACCCATGGGCATTTTTGGAAGAATAGCCAATACTTTATTTGTTGCAGCAGAACTGCAACAAATCTTTAAGTTTAGAAAAAATAAGGTTATAGAATTGTTTGGCGACTATTCAGCCACCGGAACATAAGCAGACCCTTGCACGACTCCTCTGCGTTCAATTTCTTTATCAATATAGGTCTGAATAGCGGATTTGTTTAATCCCCAATTTGGCGCAATCAACAAATCCCAGTCGGAAATACCAAAAAGACGTTGGATCACTACATCCGGACGTAACAATGGAATTGCTTTACAAAGGAAATCAGTGTATTCTTCTAAACTAAAAAGTTTAAAAGGTTCTTTTTTATATTTTACCCCCATGATAGATCCTTCTACAATGTGAAGGTGGTGGAATTTTACAAATTTGATTTTTGGGAATTTATTGATTTCATGAATATAACCTAGCATCATTTCTTCTGTTTCCCATGGGAAACCAAAAATAGTATGCACACATAGGTCCAATTTAGAATTGTCCAGCAATTTAACTGCTTCCACAAATTCCGCATGACTACAGCCACGATTAATCTGATTCAAGGTTTCATCATAAATCGACTCCATTCCCATTTCCAAATCCACATCAAAACGATCAGCATAACTTTCTAAAAGCGCCACTTTTTCCGCATCAATACAATCCGGCCTGGTACCAACAGAAAAGCCGACTACATCTTCCGTGTTGATTGAAAGTGCTTCATCATACATCATTTTCAGATAATGAACCGGCGCATATGTATTGGTATTTGGCTGGAAATAAACAATAAATTTATCCGCTTTATAAAAACCTTTCCCCCTTTCCATACCTTGCTCCAGCTGTTCGCGGATTGTTGGTAGTTTTCTAGAAAGCTCTGGTGTAAATGAGTCTACATTACAATAGGTACAACCGCCATAACCTTTACTGCCATCACGATTTGGACAGGTGAAACCACCGTCAACGATTACTTTGAATACACGCTGCCCCTTATACTTCTCTTTCAAGTGCGTTCCGTAATTATTATATCCTTTTATTCCTAAGTCCAGTAGTGTTCCCAATTGCTTTAATTTTTCACAAAAGTACAGCTTTTATTTTTAATACTTTTTAATTCTTGTCGACCCTCATTCCCTCTATTTCATTCATATACTTAGAGAAAACCTGTAAATAATTCATGGCTGCATGTTCCGGACGAAAAATGAAAGCTTTAAAATCTTCCAGATCATTAACTGTAAAGCCCATTCTAACAAACAGCTCCTGATCCGCAGGCCAATCCTGTAAATTCACCTTTTTCTGTCCTATTTTCCGATATAGAACTAATCCGTAAGAGAAATCCTTATACTCAGCCGTTTTTCTGAAGTTTTGAAAAAAATCTACCAGTGTACGATAAGTAGCAGGTTTTCCTGCCCGTACCTCTTGAAGCATCAACATCCCCAACATATTACCTTTCAGAAAAGCACTATCTACCGTATTAAAATCCCCGCAGCGTTTTAAGATCTCAATATCCCGCTGCAAAGCCAAGTCTTTCTCTCCCGATTTATGCCTCACGAAATAAGGCTCCTGATCTAATATCTTTTCACAGTCAACCTTCTCCTGAGCAATAGCAGCTATCCCCATAAACACAAATACGAAGAGTAACAAACACTTATAAACCAACTGACTCAACTTCTCCATCAAGATTTTTTCTGTAAAGGTATAAAATACAACGTGGGCTAATCCTATCTGATGCTCCTATCGCGATTTTTTATAAGCATTCAACCAGCAGAGCGCAGGTATCCAGACAACAACCAAGTAGCTCAATAGGTTAATTAAAAATAATCAACAAAACATTTGCGCAACCAAATGATTGCCCTTATATTTATTATTATATTTTTCCTTATGATCATTAGAAGAGACGTATTTCAAGCCATAGCTGATCCTACCCGCAGACAGATTATTGAAAAAATTTCCGGGGGGCCTATGAACTTAAACACCATAGCAGAAAGCTTCAATAGCAGTCGCCAGGCAATTTCTAAGCACATTCAAATCCTGACAGAATGTGGCCTTATCGTAATCACACAAAAAGGAAGAGAAAGATATTGCGAGGCCCGTCTAGAACAGCTAAATGAAGTATCAGACTGGGTAGTACAATCTAAAAAACAATGGGTACATCAATTTGAAAAACTTGATCAGTATCTACAAGATTTAAAAACTAAATCCCAAAACGATGGAAATCACTAAAAGCAAAGAAAAGGAGCTGTACATCACACACCTCTTTAATGCCCCGGTAGAAATGGTATTTCGGGCCTGGACAGATCCAAATCAACTGGTTCAATGGTACGCGCCGGATGGCTGCAGCATCAGTTATAAAAGCATCAACATCGAAAAAAATGGAAGTTTTCATTCCTGTATTCATGACCCTGTTCATGGGGATTGCTGGGTAAAGGGCAAATATCTGGACATAGTCTTTCCAGAGAAATTGGTTTTCTCTATGAATTTGAGCAACGAAGCCGGCGATATTTTAGCGGCTACTGACGCCGGGAAACCTGGAGATTGGCCAATGGAAATTTTAACCACAGTTACATTTAGCCCAATTGGGACGCAAACCAAACTTTCACTTCATCAATCCGTCCCTGAGGCTTCTGCTAAGGAAAACGGTGCTTATCAAAGCTGGATTAAAATGCTGGCTAAATTATCAAGCCTCCTGGGGGCTTAAACGGCATTATTAAAGATATCAATGCATATCTATACATAGATATGTATTGATATCACTATATATAGATATAAATAAGTGCTTTCAGTCCTAAAAAATTACTTAGTTCAGATGCAAGGGCAGCTCGGTTAGTCCTGAAATTACCCGATATTTGTAAGCAATAACAAATAGCCCAATTTAACTATGCAGCATCTGAGCACCCATAAATTTGTCAATGATTTCACTGAAGCTTTTGAAGGAGATCAAAGTGGCGATCCCCAACCTCGTCAAACTCCGGGAGTTTTATATAGCAGAATTTTACCTAGTCCAGTCAATCAACCAAAACTATTGGCATGGACAACAGATCTTGCAGCCGAATTGGGCATCCAGGAACCTGATGAAAACGACCTGAGCATTCTTGGTGGCAATACTGTTAACCCGACGATGAAACCTTATGCCGCTTGTTATGCTGGGCATCAGTTTGGGAATTGGGCAGGTCAACTGGGTGATGGCCGCGCAATCACCTTAGGTGAATGGCCCTTGCCGAATGGCAAATCCTGGGAATTGCAATTAAAAGGCGCCGGTCCGACCCCCTATTCCCGTAGAGCAGATGGAAGAGCCGTACTGAGATCCTCCGTTCGGGAATACCTGATGAGTGAGGCGATGTATCACTTAGGGGTACCTACCACAAGAGCGCTAAGCCTGGTTGCTACCGGTGACCAGGTCAGGAGAGATATGTTTTATGATGGGCGCCCGGCTCTAGAACCTGGAGCAATTGTGATGCGTGCAGCACCTAGCTTTTTACGATTTGGCAATTTTGAAATGTTATCAGCCAGAAAGGAATATGAAAACCTGCAAAAGTTGGTGGATTGGACCATTGAAAAGTTCTTTCCTGAGCTTACAGGACCTGACAAAACCTTACAATGGTTTAAAAAAGTGATGGAAAGCACAGCCACTATGGTTGTAGAATGGCTTAGGGTTGGTTTCGTCCATGGGGTAATGAATACGGATAATATGTCCATTTTGGGTTTAACCATAGATTATGGCCCCTTCTCATTTCTAGATGCCTATGACCTGAATTTTAGTCCGAATACCACAGACCACCCCGGGCTCCGATATGCCTATGGCAAACAGCATTCCGTGGCTTATTGGAACCTGAGCTGTCTGGCCAATGCAATTTCGCCTTTATTTGAAGATCCTAAAGAACTGATCAGTACAGTGGAAAGTTTTGGCCCTGTTTTCTATGAAAAATTCTATTCGATGAAAGCTGCCAAAATGGGGCTAGATGAGCTAGGCAATGGTGATGTAGGGCTGGTTGATGACCTTGAAAATCTCTTAGCTGAAATCCAACCAGACATGACCATCTTCTATCAATTGCTAAGTGATCTTCCAGAGGAGTTAAGCGATATTGAAGCTATTAACAGACATTTCAAACCTTCATTTTACCATAATTTATCGGAAATCCAACTGGAATTACTCCGTAAAAATATGACTACTTATCAGGAACGCCTCTCGAAAAATACGATTACAAGAACAGCTTCCAGATCAAAAATGAAAGCAAACAACCCGAGGTTTATTTTAAGAAATTACCTATTGTATGAAGCCATACAGGATTTAGAAAAGGGAGAAGATCAGCTTTTCAGGAAACTCCAAAAAGCTTTAGAAACACCATATAGCAAGGAGCATGATGAGTTCTTCGCATTGAGACCGCAATGGGCGAATGAACAACCTGGTAGCGCAACCTTATCCTGTAGTTCTTAGTAGTTCATTCTATTCAACAGATTAACACATTACTCCCAGAATAGTCCAAATTCTGGGAGTAATGTCAAATATCAGAGCGATAATTTTCATTAACTCATAGAGGGAAAAGAAATTCCTTTGATCTTTCTAAACAATTCCACAGCATAAATATCTGTCATACCCGAGATAAAATCCAATACACTTTGAATCTTGGTATAAGTATCTGTTTCCTGGGTCAAAAACTGCTTAGGAATTAATTCCACTAATTTCTTATGGTATTTAGATTCGTTCTGCAAATAAGCAGGAATAAACTCTTCCAGCAAACCACCCATTACCTGATAACCGGCTACCTCTATCTGAACCACTGAGGAATAATTGTAAATCTTTTTATAGGAAATCCTTTCAATCTCTTTCATCACAGCAAGGAAGGGTTCTTCAATTGCATCCATCAAGCTTTGGTTAAAATCACCATTTAAAATAGCTTCCTGCTGTTCATAAAATACATTTGAGCATAGGCCGATCAGGGTGCTAATTGATTTGGCCCTCATCAGCGTGATTTTTGCATCATCATCTTCTATGGTTGCTAAACGTGCAGGCAATTTAGGGTCATTACACAAAGGTATTAATAGCGTTTCTACTTCTGTATAAGAAAGGATCTTTAGTCGGTGGGCATCTTCCAGGTCGATAATGTTATAGCAGATGTCATCAGCGGCCTCCACCAGATAGACCAGTGGGTGTCGCTTATAAACCATTGGTTCGTCTTGCACTTTTATCAATTCCATCTCCATCGCAATCTTTTCGAAACCACTTTGTTCAGATTGAAAGAAACCATATTTTTTCGTGTAGATATTCGCTTTGTTGTGTCCGGAAAGCGAAGCACAAGGGTATTTGGCGATTGCCGCGAGTGTGGCATAAGTAAGCGCAAAGCCTCCGGTACCTTTTCCAGCAAATGGATGGGTAAGAATCCGCAGCGCATTGGCATTCCCTTCAAAATTAATCAGGTCTTCCCACTCTGCCTTATTCACTTGCACCTCATATGCTTTACCAGCACCATTGGTAAAATAATGAGAAATAGCAGCTTCTCCGGAATGACCAAAAGCTGGGTTTCCTAAATCATGTGCAAGACAAGCGGAGGCTATAATGTTCCCTATTTCGCAAAGTAAAGGGCAAGTTTCGTCTACATTGGCATCTTCTGCTTTGATCCTATTATAGAAGATAGTTCCTAGGGAGCGGCCTACACTCGCCACTTCCAGACTATGCGTTAGCCTGTTGTGTACAAACACACTTCCAGGAAGCGGGAATACCTGCGTCTTATTCTGCAACCTACGGAAGGGTGAAGAAAATATAATTCTGTCATAATCTCTTTGAAATTCTGACCTTGCTTCCTTTTGATTTCCAGCAAATCTATCTTCATTTCCCCAGCGTTTTGCTGATAATAATTTTTCCCAGTTCATATCATGGATTAAATCGTTAATTTCTTTTTCCTTAAACTTGATACAAAGGTAAAGGATTAATGGTCTGATTAATGGCTATATTTACGGTTAATTTAGTTTCTTAATGACACACAGAACAAACCTAATTTTAGCTTTATTGCTTACCGTTACCCTTTCTTGCAAGACAAAAAAGACGATCGTAACTACTCCAGCTCCAGTATCGCAGACTTCTGATAAAGACCTGGATAAAATGAAAAAAGATTTACCGGATGATCAGATTGAACGTACTGACAAAGGGATCAAATTTACCTTTGGTTCGGAAGTGCTATTCCCGACCAACTCTTCTTACTTAAGTGAAGCGGCAAAAAAAAGAATTACAGCTGTAGCTAATGTGATCAAGGACGAGCAGGCGAATAACATCCTGATTGAAGGTCATTCCGATAAAACAGGAACTGCAACTTATAACAAATGGTTGTCTGAAAAACGCGCTGCATCTGTAAAAAACTTCTTGGTAAGTCAGGGAATCCCTGCAAACAAGATTAAAACGGCAGGCCTTGGCGACACGAAACCTGTAGCCGATAACAAAACACCAGAAGGAAGATTAAAAAACCGAAGGGTAGAAATCAACCTGTTAAAATCATAAGATCCTCCTGGATCCTCAACACCTTCCGCCGGGGGAATTCTCCCCCGGCTCCCAATTCACCAAAAAACATCTTCCTTATTCCCCTGAATACTTTAAGTTTACGGCTAGCACAAGGTGTTTTTCAATTTTCAAACGTTTTGTTAAAACATTTGGATTATTGATAATATGTTTATAGTTTTAAGGTAAGGAACATGAGTAAGAAAGAACTGGTAAAACAAAAGATCGGAAGATCGGCCATGCAATGCTTTGCAAAATTCGGATTAGACAAGACTACGCTAGACGATATTGCTCAGGCAGTTGGGCTAAATAAAGCATCGCTATATTATTATTACAAGAACAAAGAGGATATTTTCATTGAAGTGGCACTCAAAGAAGGAGAAGATTTCATCAACTCTTTACAGGAGACTACAGTACTTAAGGAAGGGATAGAAAACCGGATTGCTTTTTACCTGGAATCAAGGTTTAACTATTACAAGAATGTTTTAAATATGAACCGTGTATCTGTGGATACACTGAATAAAATCTTACCTCGTTTCTTTGAATTGTATAATGCCCTGATGAAAAGGGAAAAAATATTTGTTACACAATTGTTGGGGAAGGCCGTAGCAGATGGCGAGGTAGAAATGACGGATTTGGAAAATACAGCTTCTGTATTGATCAACCTTACCGATGCCTTAAAACACAGTGTGGAGCAACAGGCGATTTTAAAGGGGGAAACGGAAATTGACTATACACAGAGTCTCCAGGATATTAAGTTTCTGGTTTCGCTGATATTTAAAGGGATAAAAAAATAGAACAGCTCTAAAACAAGTTCATCAAGATTAACGCTGATCAACATGGGAGGTTCTATTTGAGTATGGGTGCTTGCACCGCATTACGTTGACTTTTTAAGACAAACAAAACCAACCAAATATGAACAAGATCATGTTACTCAGCCTGATGCTTTATTTCTTTATGCCTGATTCCGTCAGGGCACAAGGCCTGATCAAAGGGAGCATTAACAACAATGTGACAAAGGAGGCTGCATACGCGGTTTCCGTGCGCATCAAAAACGGTACTGAAGGCACTTACAGTGACGACCGGGGAAGATTTCAACTGAAGACTTCTAAAAAACTGCCCCTTACCTTACTCATTTCCTCCATAGGTTATGAGCCCAAGGAAATAACTGTTCAAAGTTTTTCTGAAAATCTGGAAATCAATCTCGAACCCGCTTCGATGCTGGGACAGGAAGTGGTAGTTTCTGCCAGCAGAACGGTGCAAAAGAAGCTGGCCTCCCCCGTTACTATTGAGCAAATCAGTAGTAAAGACATCGTCAATTCCCCGCAACTAAATTATATGGATATGATTCAAGGCCTGAAAGGCGTGGATGTAACGGTATCCAGTATCGGTTTTACCAGTATCTCTACCAGGGGATTTAATACCAGTGGCAACACGAACTTCACGCAGATTGTAGATGGCATGGATAATCAGGCGCCAGGTCTGAATTTCCCATTAGGTTCTGCGATTAGTTTAACTCAATTGGATGTAGACAATATCGAAGTCCTTTCTGGTGCTTCTTCTGCTCTTTATGGATCCAGGGGATTGAATGGCACGATGGTGATGACGGGGAAGAATCCTTTTAAATATCAGGGCCTAAGTGTACTCGTTACTCAGGGGGTAAACCATCTGAATGGTAAAAACAATGGAGACCCCGTTCCTGCATCTCCTTATTATGACTGGGCATTACGCTATGCAAAGAAAGTAAATGAAAAGTTTGCATTTAAGGTGAATATGCAATATACACAGGCAAAAGATTGGGTAGCCAACAATATGGACAATAAAAATGGCCCGGGTAATGCATTGACAGACCCCAATTATGATGGGGTCAATATGTATGGGAGTGCCACCAATACAAACATTAACCCATTTCTTGAAGCTGCATTAGCAGGCAATCCTGATCTTGCGCCATTAATCGAACCGCTGCTGGCCAAACCAAATTATGTAGCCAGAACTGGCTATCCTGAATACGGGTATCTGGATAACAAAGCCAAACTTTTTAAAGCCAATGCAGAATTAAGATATAAGTTCAATCCAAAATTAGAAGGGATTCTTTCTGGCACCTATGGTACCGGAAACATCGTATATACTAATGATACCCGTTATCAATTGAAAAACTTTAAAGTTGGTCAGTATCGTGCAGAACTGAAAAGTGACAACTGGTTTGTACGTGCCTATACGACCTCAGAAAACTCAGGCAACACCGTTATTGCAGGTCCTACGGCACAGTTAATCAATGAAGCCTGGAAGGTTAGTTATGATGGAGCGATGGGGGGATGGTACCCGCAATATACAGAAGGACTGATAACCGCTCTTGCTGGCGGCGCGTCTATGATAGATGCCAATCTTGCAGCTCGTGCACTTGCCGACCAAGGACGTCCTCTACAAGGATCAGCCCGTTTTAATCACCTGAAAGATAGTATTTCCGGCACCCCAATTTCTGAAGGAGGAACCTTGTTTTTAGACCGCAGCAAATTGTACAATGCGGAAGCACAGTATAATTTTGCAGAAGAGATCAAGTTCATGAGTGTGATTGCTGGTGTGAACTGGCGTTTATATAGCCTAAACAGTAAAAACACGCTTTTCCCAGATAAGAACAAGCCGATTAATGTAAAAGAATACAGTGCTTATGTGCAACTGGCGAAAAAAGTAATGGATGATAAACTGAGCTTAAGTACCTCCTTCCGTTATGATAAAAATACCTTATTCTCTGATCCGAAAATAACTTCGAGAGCATCAATGGTATATGAGGTTGCAAAAGAAAACTTCATTCGCTTCTCTTACCAAAATGCTTATAGCTTCCCTTCCAATATCCAAGCTTTACAAAGCACTTTGAATGGCATGAACAGTTACTCGTCTGGAGGCTCCGCTTTGCTGCTGAATGGTACTTATGAATTTGACAAATACCCTCCTTACACTTTGGAAAGTGTAAATAAATATCGGGAAACCGGTGATGCAACTGTGC
Source organism: Pedobacter gandavensis (assembly GCF_014172405.1). Lineage (GTDB taxonomy): Bacteria > Bacteroidota > Bacteroidia > Sphingobacteriales > Sphingobacteriaceae > Pedobacter > Pedobacter gandavensis. Next base: position 67,583 of record NZ_WNXC01000003.1, read on the forward strand.
TGGAGCGCTTCAAATACAACGACATTAAACCACAATCTGTGAATGCCTTTGAGTTGGGATATGCCGCGCTGATTGGTAAGCGAGTGATCTTTGATGTATTGGGTTACTTTTCAACCTGGAAAAACTTCATCGGCTATGCCAATGTAGCGAATACACCGGGTACTGATGATGTAAATGCTTTTAAAGACCAAAGCACCTATTCCGTATATAATATCGCTTTTAATGGTGGCCAAACTGTAAATACTTATGGTTATGCCGCAAGCTTAAGCGTAGACCTTGGCTATAATTTTCTAACTAAAGTAAATTATTTCTCTGATCACCTTAAGAACAAAAACAATAGCCAGGTGAACAATTTCAATACCCCAAGCTACCATGTGAATCTGGAATTTGGCAATAGTGGTTTTGGCAAGAAACAAGTATGGTCTTTCAATACCAGTCTTCGTTATAAACCAGGCTATTTATACGTGGTTTCTGGAGGTCTGGCAAAAGGTACTGTACCTAGCTCGGCAGTAATTGATGCTCAAATCAGTTACAAATTAATCAAAGCCCGTTCAGGTATCAGATTAGGCGCAACCAATATCACCAATAAATACTATTCTACTGGTATTGCTAATCCGAATATCGGAGCCGTTTATTATGTGACGTATGCTTACAACATTTTTTAATCGCTAAACACAAAAACCAAATATGAAACAATCTATCCGCGCGGTACTCCTCTTACTCCTGGCTTCCGGAGTTTGGGCCTCCTGCACTCAAAAAGCAGGCCCGCAGAACCAGTACAAAACCATGCTCACTTTTAATCCGGGAGAAGAAGCTAAAATCGAAGAAGCATTTTTATCCCTGAAAGATAGCACCAGTATTATGCTGAAAGCTGGCAATTACAAGTTTGACAACCTGAGCATTGCACAGGTCAACCATATTTTAATTCAGGGAGAAGGCCATGATAAAACGATCCTTGATTTCTCTAGCCAGAGTCAGGGTGGTGAAGGGATCCGGGTAACAGATGTGAAAGGCTTTACCATTGAGGCAATGACCATTAAGGATTCCAAAGGAGACCTTTTGAAAATCAACAAAAGCCGCGATGTAACCGTGAACAACCTTCATGCGGTTTGGAGCAAAGCAGATTCTACGAGCGGTGGCTATGCCATCTACCCGGTTATGTGCAAAAATGTGCTGATTCAAAACTGCTATACAGAGGGGTCTTCTGATGCAGGTATTTATGTGGGTCAAACCGATAGTGCTATCGTTAGAAAATGTAAAGCCGCAAAAAATGTTGCTGGTTGTGAAATCGAGAACACCTCCAATGCACAGGTTTATGACAACGAGTTTTATAACAACACTGCCGGTTTCTTAATTTTTGACTTACCAGACCTTTCAAAAAGAGGTGGTCATGTGAAGGTATACAACAATTATATCCATGATAATAATTTCAGGAATTTCGCAAAATCGGGAAGTTTTGGAACCACATGGGGTGTAGGAAATGCATCACCTGGCAGTGGGATTATCATCCTGGCCGCTTCAGATATTGAAATTTACAACAACAAAATCATCAATAACAATACATCTTCTATTACCATTGCATCCGGTTTTGCTGTAGATGAGAAAGCAGGAGAAAAAATTAATGCGAACTACTCTCCTATTCCTAAAAATGTTAATATCCATGACAATACGATAGAAATGGGTCCGGAATTTCCTAAACCAGCATATGAGCATCGTATTGGTCAGCTGTTGGTTGCTACCGAGGCTAAACTAAATGAGTTAGATCCTGCACGCAAAAACAAAAGGATCCCATTGATCATGTATGATGGCATTACCAGCAACATCCTGACTAAAGGAACCGCGCTTAACCCAGATTCCATCTGCATCAAACAGCCGGGAGACAATGTTTTTGTGAATGCAGACTTCCTAAATATTGCCAACGCAGCAAAATGGAAACCCAATACAAATTTCAGCCCATTCCAATGTAAATAACTAATGCGAAAGACCTATATTTTTGGCTCCCTAATCCTGTTCAGCATCTTCCTATCGGTGCTGACAGAGCAGGGATGCAAAAACAAAACAACCACAACCACCGCAGCAGCAGATTTCCAGTTTAAAGAGAAGTTGTCTGATTACGGATTTTTTAAAGGCAAGTTGACTAATTTGAAGCCGGATTCTGGTATCATTCACTATGAGTTGACGACACCTTTGTTTACGGACTATGCGGTTAAAGATCGTTTCATTGTCTTGCCTAAAGGTGCCAAAATCAAGTATACGGAAGATGGAGCACTGGATTTTCCAGACTCTACAATTATCGTAAAAAACTTCGCTTATACCAATGTGGCACATGAAAAGATCATGATTGAAACCAGATTGCTGGTGAAAGACCCAAAAGATAAGAACTGGAAGGTGATGAATTATTTGTGGAATAAAGAGCAGACAGATGCGTTAAAACACATTACCGGAGCAAAGGTTCCCATCACTTTATTAGATGACCAAGGGAAGAAATATTTCACCAATTATCAGGTTCCAAATACCAATGATTGTAAACGTTGTCACATTAAGGATGGTGTATTAACTCCAATTGGTCCAAAAGCCAGAAATTTGAATTTCAATATTCCCGGACAAAAAGAAAACCAATTGAGTCAATGGGCTGCTCATAAACAATTAACGGGCTTACCAGAGCTGAGTAAAGTACATCAATTACCGGTGTGGACAGACACCAAGAACTTTAGTTTAGACCAAAGAGCAAGGGCATACTTGGACATCAACTGCGCACATTGCCACACTAAGGGTGGTGATGCTTATAATACCGGCCTTTTTCTGGATTATACCGAGCAGAACCCGGATCATTTGGGCTTAAAAAAAGCGCCAGTATCTGCTGGTGGTGGTGCAGGTGGTTTGGACTATGATATTATACCAGGAAATGCAGATCAGTCGATTCTCTATTACCGCATGAACAGTACAGAACCGGGAACGGCCATGCCGGAACTTGCCCGTACCTTAACCCACAAAGAAGGGGTTCGTTTAATCAGAGATTGGATCAACAGTTTACCAAAAACCAAATAAAAAACAAAAGCCCTGACATCCATCGGGGCTTTTGTATCAACTAAACCTAAACTTATAAATACTAACCAAATATTTATAGCGCAAAACTAAGGTTGCATTGTAAAGTTCAGGTTAAGGATATATGATCTATAAAGTTTTATTTCTTTTTTGGAATTTCTTGAAGAACTTTCAACAAATAACCCCAGAATTTCTGTACAGAAGAGATTTGCACACACTCATCCGGAGAATGAGCACCATGGATGGTAGGCCCAAAAGAGATCATATCCATACCTGGAAGATGAGCTCCTAGAATTCCACACTCTAATCCCGCATGACAAGCATTTACGTTTGGTTCAGCATTAAAAGTAGTCTGATATAGTTTAGTCATTAACCTCAAGATATCAGAATCTGCATTTGGTTTCCATCCCGGATAATCTCCGCTACGGGAAACATCACAACCCATATTTTCCAATGCTGCTCTTACTGCGAAAGCCACATCATCTTTGGTACTTTCCACACTACTACGTTGTAGAGACTGCGTGATAAATTCTCCTCCTTTAATGATAACTCTTGCCAGGTTTGAAGAAGCTTCTACAAGGTCTTTAATGTCCGGACTCATTCTGAATACTCCATTTGGCAAAGCATAAACCGCATTTACAATTTTCAGGAAGTCTACTTTAGTCATTCCAAACTTAGGAAGCTCAGTTTCTTCGATGCTGATGTTCATTGCCGTTTCGATACTTTTGTACTCTTCTTTCAATACCGCACAGAAATCTGTGAAGCAGTTCAGAAAAGCCTCTTTCTGTAAGCTAGGGACAGCAACAATTGCTTTAGATTCACGAGGAATTGCATTCCTTAAACTGCCACCATCCACCATACACAATTGCAGGTCTGAAGCTTTAAGTGCCGCATTGAATATACGGTTCATCAGTTTGTTTGCATTCCCTCTTCCTTTATGGATATCCATTCCTGAGTGGCCGCCCAGCAAACCTTTGATTGTGATTTGATAAGCCAGGTGGTCATTAGTAACTGGAAGTTGTTTATAATTATAGATACTGTTGGTGTCGATGCCACCTGCACAGCCTATGGTTAATTCGTCATCTTCTTCTGTATCCAGGTTCAATAAAATGGTACCTGTAAAATTTGAAGGATCTAATTCTTTAGCACCAGTCATGCCGGTTTCCTCATCGATAGTAAACATCGCTTCAATAGCCGGATGAACAATGGTTGAAGAAGCAAGGATTGCCATTATCGTCGCTACACCGATGCCATTATCTGCACCAAGAGTCGTTCCATTGGCACGTACCCAATCGCCATCTACAAACATTTCTATGCCTTGTGTAGCGAAATCAAAGTCGCGATCTCCATTTTTTTGGTGAACCATATCCAGATGTGATTGCATGATCACCGTTTGTCTGTCCTCCATACCTGGAGTAGCCGGCTTCTTGATCACCACATTACCTGTCTTGTCCTGAATGGTCTCCAGCCCTAAGCTGTGGCCATATTGAACCATGAATTCAATCACACGTTCTTCTTTTTTTGAAGCGCGGGGCACTGCATTCAAAGCAGCAAAATTACGCCAAAGTTCCTGAGGTTCTAAATTTTTGACTTCCATTAAATCTCTTTGTTATTTGAGGCAAAGCTAGAAAAACTAGCCCGATATTCCTGCAAAGGCAGCCAATGAAATTAAATGCATAAAAAAAGACCGCACCGGTGTTTGAAACAACCGGCGCAGCCTTCAGATATTAAACAAGGTTTGTTTACATTAATAACCTGGATTTTGTACCAGGACGGTATTCTTATTCATTTCATCCCTGCTGAATGGTCTGAAATAGATTTTATCCAGCCAGATCCGATTTTCCTGCGCTGTCTCTACGGTTGGTGTATAGGTATAATCATAAATTGTAGGATCATACTTGTATTTACCTTCGAGTGTTTTACCCGGTTTAAACTTACCGGTTACCTTGATATAGTCGGTTTTTCTTCCCAACGCGACTTTACCGATCAACCATCGACGGGCATCGTGGTAGCGTTGTTCTTCATATACCATTTCAATTCTACGCTCATGACGGTAAACTGTTCTTAGTCCGGCTTGATCGGTTGCCGTTACTGCGGGCATGCCTGACCTGAAGCGGATTTTATTTAACCAGGTAATGGCTTCTCCCAATTGATTGAGTTCGATGCTTGCTTCGATATAGTTCATCACGGCTTCAGTGTACCTAAAGAAAGGCCAAGGCACAAACTGAGGCATGGAAGCGTCTACAATATTTGGATCGGGATCAGTAAATTTCTGGGTATAATAACCGGTCCAGCTGCCGTTCCAACTTTCAATTGGGCCAGATCTCGTATCCAGACCTTTATAACTAGTTAGTTTACCGTCTACGACCAGGTCGTACTCACCAGTTTGAATCTGATTGGCAGGATCAACATTTCCAACCGCCTTGTCCCTTGGTTTCCAACCCGCACCGTCATACAATACCGTCGCATAAAAGCGTGGATCACGATTCTGATAAGGATTAGATTTTTGAGCTGGATTAGACCAACTGAACTTTGTACCATCCGTCATCTCATAATCATCTACTAACAGACCGATTGGCGTATTACCTGCCCAATTTCGGTAACCATTAGGGCCATTTGCCCTTCCATAACGCATGTCACTTCGGTCAATAAAGTATCTGGCAAGAATCAGTTCTGTTGCTGCTGCTACATCCATTCCTGTTGCTTTACTTCCTCCGCCCATGGCAATACTTTTATAGTTCAAACGACCTTCTTGAGCTGTTGCCGGAGCTGATAAATCTAACTTATAACCTCTTCCAGCATCCATTACAGCTTTTGCAGCATCCTGAGCCGTTTTCCATCGTTGGGCCTGATTGTCATCCTCATAAGCCAACAATGGCAATACAGCTGCTGCAGTCGCCTGAGCACCGATTTCAAGGGATAAAAGTCCTGCTTTGGTATGTAAATCACTGGCTGCATAAATCAACACTCTAGATTTTAAAGCTAAAGCGGCCAATACACTACTTCTACCTTTATCCATGCTCTTTCCTGCTAACAATCGCTCTGCTTCTTCACAATCTTTGATGATAAAGTCAGTACATTCTTTATAGGAAGATCTTTTGATTTTAAAATCGTCCGTAAGTGCATAAACTTTAGTCACCAATGGCACACCTCCATAATACCTTAAAAGCTGATGGTAAAAGTAGGCACGCATAAAATGTGCTTCCCCCATTAACCTGTCTTTCAAGCCCTGGTCGGTTAATCCATTATTTGTACCACCTAATCTTTCGATGGTCATGTTACAGGCACGAATGCGGTTGTACATTTTCACATATTTCCAGGTATCGTCTACCCAGCCTAGTGTTGACGGATTAATCGTACTGGAATTGACCAAATCAATCCCCCTGTTTGGATGTGTAAACATGGACTCATCTGACACGGAAGAGAGCATTTGCTCTGAAAAACCGCCATCATTGAAGCCACCATAAATATCGGTTACGAAAGCTTGCGCTAAGGCACCATCTTTCCATACCAATTCGGAAGAAATCTTATCAGGTGGTTCTACCGTCAGGAAATCTTTCTTGCAACCCGATGTCAGGGCTGCTATTACTGCAATTGTAAGTATATATTTATTTCTGATTGTTGATTTCATCATTCTAAGTTTTTGTGTTCCTGATCAAGATTCCATTAAAAAGTAACTTTAACGCCTGCGCTGATTACCCTTGCCTGAGGATAATATTGTGCACTGGAATTGGTAGATTCCGGATCCCAGATTCCAATTTTATCTAAAGTTGCCAGGTTCAATCCGCTGAGGTAGAATCTGAATGCGGTTAACCCTAGTTTTTTACTCACATGATCAGACAAAGAGTAGCCCAGCTCTACGTTTTTCAAGCGCACATAATTGTTGCTACGAATCCAATAAGTATTGTTGGAAGCATTGTTTGCATCGGTATAATAGGTCTTGCCACGGTCAGATAAACGCGGGTTTTCCGAACTTGGATTGTCGATTGTCCAGCGGTTTTTATAAGACCATTCGAGGAAGTTCCCGATTTCACCAGACTCTGTTAAGCCCACAATCTGCACACCACCAGTAGCGCCTTGTATCAACACAGAAAGGTCGAAATTTTTATATTGAAGATTTAAATTGACACCACCCGTAAAGGTTGGCGTATTGGTTTGATCCAACCTGACCTTATCGTCTGCATTGATTAACCCGTCACCATTGATGTCTATAAACTTCATATCACCAGGTAATAACGTAGGTGTGATGGCGCTATAGTTGATACGATTGGCATCAATTTCTGCCTGATCTCTAAATACACCAGCAAATTTATAGGCCAATTCTGTTCCTGTTGGACGTCCGGTAGAACGTTGCCATGCCGGAGCCCCCGGAGTCTCATCCCAGTACACGATTTTATTTTTCGCATAACCTCCGTTTACACTCACTCCATATCCCAATTCCCCGATCTGGTCGTTATAGCTCAACTTAAATTCAAAACCTCTGTTGTCTACTTTTCCCAGGTTTACTGGTGGTAATTTTTCAAGAATTCCCGAACTTTCCGGAACGGACTTGTCTTTCCTGATTAGAATATTGGTTCTTTTATTGTAGAAATAATCAAATTCTAGGGACAATCTATTGTTTAAAAAGGAAGCATCTAAACCTACATTCAGGTTGTTTGCTACTTCCCAGGTAAAGTTAGGGTTGGGCACACTTGCTTCATAAAGCGTTTGGGTCTGTTTATCATTGATCACATAATTAGAAAAGCCCATTGTACTCAAGTACTGGTATTCGGCTAATGCTGAGCCAAAATAAGCCTCTGCTCCCATTTGCCCCCATGAACCTCTAAGCTTTAAGTTATTCACAAAGCTTACATTTTCTTTGAAGAATGCCTCTTCAGACATACGCCAGCCTACAGATACGCCTGGGAAGAATCCAAAACGTTTGTTTGGTGGGAAGATGTAAGAACCATCCACTCTCCAGAGAAATTCCGCAAGATATTTTTCCTTGTAATTATAGCCTACACGTCCGAAATAACTTAAACGTGCTCTTTTGAAGAGATTATTTGGTGCATCTGTTGGATTCCCAACGGTTTGCTCCTGATCACCACCAGCTAAAAGTTCTTCTAGAGCCGTTGAGATAAAATACCTTCTAGAAGCATTAAAACCATCATTATTAACCCTTTCACTAGTCACACCCGCCATCAAACCTAAACTATGGTCACCAAACTTCTTATCATAATTCAACATAGATGTTAAGTTAATGGCCAATTGTCCGCCTGCAGTTTCTGATAAGCTTGGATCTAAACGTTCAGAACTTACCGTCCCCACCAGCACTGGTGTTACCCCATCAGCTTCGAAGGACCGCTTATCCCATGAATAAAGTGTCCATGGCGTCTGCCATCTTTTTGCACGACCGGAAAATTTATCAATGGATGCCATTCCCGTAAATTTTAAGCCTTCCACGCCCGGGATTTTGATTTCCACCTTACCATTCGTTTGAAAATAATCTCTGGTGTCTTTTAAATATCCGGTTTGATCTGTTGTGGTCACAATTGGATTATAACCAAACTCAATTGCTGGGCCTGGTAGCCCATTTGGCCAAACCTCCATTTGTGTAGGTTTTCCACGCATGATCATCCTAAAGATATCACCTGCACCTACGGTAGGGAAATTTCTCAATTCCTCTCTCGCGGTAATCCCCAATGAGGTGGTGATGTACTTATTCAGGTTGGCTTCGAGGTTTATCCTCATATCGTATTGTTTATAGCCGGTAGCAGATTTTTTATAATAACCATCCTGATCCAGATAGCCCATAGAAACCAGGTACCTGATATTTTCTGCCCCTCCGGTCAGTTGCACATTGTGTCTTTGCTGAGGCGACCATTTTTTTAGCGTGGTCCCAAACCAATCTGTATTTGGATAGCGTAAAGGATCAGATCCATCACGAAAAGCCTGCATTTCTGCCGGGAGATAAGCCGCGTTAATGGTGGTACTGTTATCTGTTCTATTGTAGACACCATTGTTTTTCAGGGCTTGCCAAGCAGCATTCCACTGGTTCACCGGTAAATCAGAACCAAAAATCTTCAGTTCATTTAAAATCTCGGCATATTGAACTGAGTTAGACATTTTTGGTGTCCGTGTTGGTTGTTGCAGACCATAAGAGTAATCGTACGAGAATTGTGGCTTACCGGTTTTACCTTGTTTCGTGGTGACTAAAATCACCCCATTTGCTGCTCTGGAACCATAAATCGCGGCAGAAGCATCTTTCAAAACAGAGACACTTTCAATGTCGTTAGGATTTAAACGTTCTAAACCACCTGTTCTGTTAGGCACCCCATCAATTACAATTAATGCATCGTTATTCCCTAAGGAATTGACTCCGCGAATTCGGATGGCAGAACCATCATATCCCGGTTCCCCGCTAGATTGAACCGCAGTTACCCCCGGCATACGTCCTGCTAAGGAATTAGAAAGATTTGCTGTAGGCGATTTTGCCAGTTCAGAACCTTTCACAGAGGCAATCGCACCAGATACAACCGCTTTCTTTTGCGTACCGTAACCTACCACTACCACTTCAGAAAGGTCTTCTGCTTTTTCAGACATGGTCACATTGATCACTGGCCGGTTATTTACAGAAATTTCCTGGGTGACATATCCCATATAACTGAAAACAAGCGTACCATTGTCTGGAACCTTAATGCTATATTTTCCATTAGCATCCGTGGTGGCACCAACGGAACCGTCTTTGAGCTTAATACTCACTCCTGGAACACCACCTCCTTTTGCATCGGAAACAGTTCCCTTAACAATAATTTCCGCCATTTCCGAATGCTGTGAACGGATCACTACCAATTGATTTTCCAGCGTTTGAAATTTCAATCCTGTTCCCTCCAAAAAGATTTTCAGGGCATCCGTCACGAGGATATCATTTTGAACCACGGTAATGCTTTTATTAAAAGGAAGGTCGGCTTCACTGTATAACAGTCTGAAATTCCCTTTCTTTTGGAGGATGCTCAGGGCATCCTTTAATTTCACTTTTTTCAGGTCCAGGTCAACCTTACTATATTGTGAATAAGTAGACGCCGAAACTTGCAAACACAAGACGAACGACAAAACAAAGCTCCAGTTTAACATCAATAGAATTTTTTTTCGGGAAAATCCGGCACATAGAACTTTATTGCACAGTTCTTTTTTTTTCATAGATTTGTCAATTTCAAAGTTAAAAATCTGATAATGGTAGTTTTAACTACCGCTTGAAGGTTGGGAAAGGGGGAAAATGTTGGCGCATTTACTCCCTTTTTTTGTTAGTAAATAATTACGTCATCTGCTTTTTGTTTAAAGTGAAATGGTTTGATTAATTGCATGGCCGTTAAAGCCTCTTTAATATTTTCATTTTTCAGCACTCCGGTAAAACGATATCCTTTAGGAATGGTTGAACCGAGTTCAATATGTACATTAAACCAGCGCTCTAACCTTGGTTTTAAGTCTTCCAGCGATTCATTCTGAAACACCAACATATTGTCTTTCCAGGAGGTTTCTTCTATATATTCGGAGCCCGCAATGCGTACAGGAATGATTTGCTCAACGACTAGAGCATTTGGAACATCTTCTTTCTGGCTTCCCTTTTTGTGGAGGTCAATTTTCTTTTGCGTGCTGGTCACAAATTTTTCTGAAGGTTTCAGGATGATTTTTTGTGCTGGTTGATTATTCATAGACAATTCTATGGAACCTCTCAACAAGGTGGCCTCTGTTCCCTGCTCTTTAGCATAAGCTTTCACATTGAATGCCGTTCCTAGTACTTTTACTGACAACTGCGCTGTGCGCACTATAAAAGGCCTGTTTTGGCGGTGTGATACATCGAAAAATGCCTCACCAATCAGATAAACTACTCTTTTTTCCTCTTCATCCAGATGGGTATCATAAGAAAGACTACTTTCTGCATTTAACCACACCAAGGTACCATCAGGCAGTAAGATTTTCTTACGCATCCCCTTTCCACTGAAAACCTGTGTATCAAATTCCTTAGGATTGTTCTTAAGGTAAAAAAAAGAAGCCATGGCAATGATGAAAATTCCGCAGGCCACACCAAGAAGACGATATTGATTTTTAATCCAGGAACCGAGGTTCACACTTTTTGATAGAGAAACTTCTGAAGTTACCGGTTCTGGAGTTATTGGGCTTTCTGGCGTGATTGGACTTTCCACAGCAGCTGGCTTTGTATCCTTTATTACTGCAGCAAATGGGCGCTCCTGATCCTTAAATCCAAGCTCTTCACTGAATTTCAGTCGATGTGCCTGATAAAAAACAGCTAGTTCTCCCTCATCCATACCGACTTTATCCTCGCCCTGCCCCCATATTTCAGAGACAATTTCATCAAAATACATTGCATCGGGAAAGGAATTCATGAGTGCTTTTAACTCTTCCAATTCACGCGGCGTAGCCTCATTGGCCTGTTTACGGGCCAACAGTTCCATGATTCTGTTATTATCCATAAGGATGGTTCGTTCTGAAGTTTATATTGGTTGTAGGTATAGGACAATATTTTTCAGAAAACTCCCTAGTCGATTTTAAAAAAAATGAAAATAAATTATAGCAGATGCGTTTCCATCTGTAGAACTACCGCTAATTTCTTTAACGCGGTTACCAAATGGGCATCAACAGTTTTCACGGAAATATTCAAGAGGGTAGCCGTTTCTTTATAACTAAGGCCATCTTCTTTGATCAACTTAAACACCATTTTACACTTATCAGGCAACGATTGCGTAGCCTGTTCCAGTCTTTTCTTTAGCTCTCCGTTGATCAGCAGCTGCTCTGGATTTAAGGAATCTAACGCCACCTCTATCTCGATGTCATCAATAGAAATCAATTCATGTCTGGAATGCTTATTTAATACGTTTAACGAGAGATTTCTTGCAATCACCAAGGCATAAACCTTCACATTCTCCAGCTCTGGCAAATTTTTTCTGTTTTTCCAAAGGGTAATCATTACGTCACTAGCTACTTCTTCCGACAATTCCTTAGATTTCAACAAACAATAGCTGAAACGGTATAAAACAGGAAATAAGGATTTGAAAAATTGCTTGTATGCGCTTTCGCTATCATACAACGCAATGTGACTAATCAGGTTATTTAAGTCGGATGAATGTTTGGACATTGTGGTTCGGTTTGATTAATTCAAATGTAACAATTTAACGATACCATCCAAATATTTCTATCTTTACAAGAAATAGAACTTTCTGAGTTTAAAACTGTTACTAGTGGTAATCTATAGTGTTATTTGTACATTAACAAGGAAATAATAAATGTATAAACAAGCCATTTTATTCTATAAAACAAGCTGGCCAGGATTGATATTAACGCTCATTTTCTGTTTTTGCTTATTTTTCGGCTTCTTTAAAGCCGCCAATCCACATCTTTTTTTTGAAAAAGAAATGGGAACAATTGATACTGCAAAAATTGGGATGGGCTATTACCAAAATACCCATACCATTGCTTTAAAGCTTCGTGAAAAGGAAATGTTCCTCCAGCAAGATTATCCAATTTGGTGGTATGCCCCACATCCGACTGCGCATGACTTAAAATCGGGAACCAACCTAACTGTTTACACGAAAAAGGGATCGGATCGGTTTTATGGGATAAGTAGCGATGAAAAGAATATTCAGCCGGCTTGGTTTGATATTTTGACCCAGTATTTCAACTCCAGGCTCACGCTATTCCTCATGATCGGATGCCTGATTCTGATTGCAGTATATCACTATCAAGAACTGATTAAAAACACATACCTCTGGTTTCCGTTTGCGCTCGGAGTTTTGGTACTCATGATTTTCTGGGGCTACCTGAATCTGATCATTTTCTTAATCGTCGCCACCATTGTTTTAAAGTACATTCTTAAAAAAAGAAAAGACAATATGGCCAGTATTACGGATCCGATTGGGAGCAGTACAGCCTAGGCCATTTAATAAAACCTGGCAAAAAAATACCTAAAAACTGCAGGACAACTTATTGATTTGGAAGTATTTTGCAATTAATGTAATTTTGTATACTGCAAAGGGGGAAATAAAAACAAGCAATACTTACATGAGGACGAGGAAAGAGAAAATGTCTGTATTTATACAGGTGATGTATGGTACTGTAATCGCCTTAAGCTTTTTTCGACTGGCATTAGCAATCCCCAGCGATTTAAGATTGGTCAACTCCTATACGGAGCTGGTAAACTTTCTGGGCAGCCCTTCTTTTTTTAAGGTATTATTTTTATTCTTGACTTTATTACTACTCTTACAGGAATGGGTCATGCAGGAGCAGATAAAACAAGCTAAAACTCAAAGTCCATGGCTATATCTTCCTCAACTTTTGGCCTTATTTTGTCTTTCACAATTGTTCGTTGCCCTGGAAACCTTAAACCTAAAGTACTGGTATGCCGCTGCAATGGGCTATACACTCAGTAATGTTGCCTTCTTTTATTGGAGTAACCGGGAGAAAAACCGCGCCATCAATGCAGTTCACTATGTCAGATATCTGCTACAAATCTTCCTGCTGGAAATATTTTTCTTTATCATCCCTAATGATTTCATCTGGAAGTTTTACCTGATTGCTGTTTTACTCTGCGCTTATCTGCTGCTATTTTTCTCCTGGCTCAGCAAAGTCCTTATTTTGTATTTCCAATTACAGGAAATCCCAGTAAAACAAGCTCCTGAAAATTATCCGGTTTTAGACCATCCGGATCACATCAGTTAAAAGAAAAAGCACAATCCAATATCTCATGGCTTATAAACAGCTTTGATTAAATCAGCAGGCTAAATAATCCGGTTTAAAATCAACACCCCTAATAATCCAATTACCGCCACCAGTGTTTCCATAATTGACCAGGACCTTACCGTATCTTTAATACTCAGATTAAAGTACTCTTTAAACATCCAGAATCCTGGATCATTCACATGAGAGAACATCAGACTTCCTGCGCCAATAGAAAGTACCATGAGCTCTGGATTTACATTAGAATTAATCATTAGCGGAGCAATAATCCCCGCTGCCGTTAACCCAGCAACAGTCGCAGAGCCCAGGCAAACGCGAATAACCGCCGCAATCAGCCAGCCCAAAAATAAAGGTTCAATAGACCATCCAGCCAATACATTCCCAATTTCTACACTCACACCACTATCCGAAAGGATCTGTTTCAAAGCACCTGACCCTGCTATAATCAGTAAAATCATCGCAATATCCTTAACTGCCTCGGCATAAATCGCCATCACCTGTTTCATCCTTTTACCCATATTAATTCCCAAAGTAAAGGTGGTTAAACAGAGTGTCAGTAACATCACAATAGAGGGTTCTGCTAGAAAGCCTGCAAAGCTCGTGAGGGCAGGATTATCTTTAAATATTAAAACGCCGACCGTCGTAATGGCCATAACAATGACCGGTAATAAAGCGGAAATAAAACTGTTCCAGCCACCAGGAAGCTCCTCTTCTGGCAAATCCTCCGATTGAAACGTTTTTAAAGGGATAGCGACGATATCTTTTAATGTCCTCGCATACAATGGACCGGCGATTACAATGGCAGGAATGGCCAATAAAATACCATAAAGCATAGTCATCCCCATATTCGCATGAAACTGAAGCACCAATGCTGCAGGAGAGGGGTGTGGTGGTAAGAATCCATGAGTTACCGACAAAGCAGCCAACATAGGTAGCCCCAGGTAAACGGCAGGAAGTTTATACTTGTAAACCACCGAAAATATCAAGGGAACCATCAGTACAAAACCTACATTATAAAACAAGGGAATCCCGATAATGAAACCTGTCACCATCAATCCCCATTGGATATATTTACGGCCAAATATTTTCATCATGACCGAGGCTATTTTTTGTGCAGCTCCACTTGCAGCAACTAATTTACCCAGCATTGCACCAAACACAATGACCATCACCAAAGATCCGAGTATATCTCCTACCCCTTTTTGCAAAGATTTAGTGATCCCTGACAAGGGAATACCTAATAGCAAACCAGCAAGGATTGACACCAACAGAAAAGCAATGAAAGCGTTCACTTTACCCCAGGTGGTCAGCAAAACAAGCAACAGGATACAGCCTACAACAATAAATAAGGTCATGAATTAAGGATTTTAATTGATTATAATTTCATCTGCCATCAGCCAGGCCTTTTCTCCTTCTCCGTATGCTCCTTTCGGAATGATTCCAATATTTTCGCCAACGACTCTCACATATCTTAGCTGTTGCGTTGGAAATTGGGCGTTTACTTTATTGATCCCATTAATATCGAAATTTTCTTGAGTATATATTTCTTTAAAATTCTTCCCATCTAATGACCCCATAAAACGAAGACGCTTTGGTGCCCACATCCGCTGCCAATGATAATTGAGCAAATTGACACCAATAGCAGAAACAGGTGTTGCCTTTCCTAAATCCACTACCGCATCAAGGTCCTTTCCACTAAAACCCAACCATTGACTGTCATTAAAGCGATGATGCCCTTCCAGCCCGTTTAAGAGTAGCTTGGCTGGGAAATTGTATTTACCATTTCCTGGATTTGCGAGGGTAATTTTCTTTTGTAATCCAAGATGATGCTGGAAGTGCTGGTTAAACACCCGACCTGTAGCTCTATTTCCAACAAACAGCTGCGCATTCAGTTCCATAGATCGATCTAAGGGAATCGGTTGCTGATAAACTTTACTTTTAACTATGGGGATACTGCTATCAGTGGTATACCTGATCAGGGCATTAGGTAAAGTAGTTTTTAGAATCACCGTTATCGTGCTTTCGTTTTCATTCTTCCAATCCGCAGTCAACTCCTCAAAATAAGGGTAATAATTAACATTTCTCCTCCTGAGCAACGCTTCCTGATCGCGTAACTTTTGTAAAAACCAAGGATAATTTTTCCTTCCGCTTTGCGACCAGCCGATTTCTGACACCGCCAATGCACGCGGAAAAACCATGTACTCTAAGTGTTTTTCATCACTCATATATTCGGTCCAAACGCCGGCCTGAATTCCTTTAATAAAACCTGCTTCTTTCGCACTGAGCGCATCGGGTACAGGTTCATAGGCATATACCTTTGATAGCGGCGTGTAATTGCCGGCAGCCACAGGTTCATCTTTATTTAAACTCTGGTAATAATCAAGGTAAAGCAGGTTTTCTGGAGTCATGATCACATCATAACCGGCTTTTGCCGCAGTGATACCGCTTTGCTCCCCCCTCCAATTCATAATGGTTGTATTTTTAGAGATCCCACCTTCCAACACTTCATCCCAACCAATGGCTTTTTTATTTTTACCAGCGAGGTAACGTTCTATGCGATTCATAAAATACCCCTGAAGTTCATGCTCATCTTTAAGACCTTCAGTTTTAATGCGCTCCTGACACTTCGGGCAATGTTTCCATTTTAACTTCGGGCATTCATCGCCACCAATGTGGATATAAGCATAAGGAAACAGACTGATCACCTCATCCAGTACATCCTCCATAAATTGATAAACCTGTTCGTTACCGGCACAAAAAACATCATCAAATACGCCCCAAAACTGAGCGGTCTGATAAGGTCCACCGGTACATCCCAATTCTGGATACGCTGTCAAAGCGGCAAGCGCATGCCCGGGCATTTCAATCTCCGGCAATACATTTACATATTTAGAACGCGCATAAGCTACCACTTCTTTAATCTGGTCCTGCGTGTAATATCCGCCGTATTTTTTTCCATCAAAAGTATGAGGTGTTTCTTTTTTATGACCGATAATTGTTCCTGATCGCCATGCAGCTACTGATTGCAGCTTAGGATATTTCTTTATTTCCATACGCCAGCCCTGATCTTCTGTCAAGTGCCAGTGAAAAACATTGAATTTATAAAGAGAGAGAAGGTCAATGAATTTTTTCAGGAAATCGACAGTATATAGATGTCTACCCACATCCAGATGCATTCCCCTATAATTAAAACGGGGATAGTCTTTGATTTCGCCTTGCGGAATAGCTAAAATATTTTTTTTCGAAAGATGAAACAGCTGGATCAGTGACTGTATGCCATAAAACACGCCTGAAGGATCATGACCAATGATAGAAATTTTATCTTTTTCAATCAAAAGCTGGTAACCACTGGGCATTTTAACATTCAGCGAATCTATGGACAACACCAATTGTTGAGGATCATGCTGTTCCTTTCCTGGCACTTTAACTGCTGCTAATGATTTTTCAGGTTGCAGACTTAAAGGGAGCAGATAACCGGTATAAGAGCGGATGGCCTCATTAATTAATGCGGCATTGGCCGCCAAGGATTCGCTGTAATAGATCACTGTTTTGGGCTGGATTTCCATTTTTTGTCCAGTACTTTTAGCATAAACCGGTTCAGGAATTACCTTAAATAAGGAATCCTGGGCATATACAGCCCTGCCTGAAAAAAATAAGCCCAGCACCAGCACCAGCTTCAAGCGAAACTTTAAATAATGACCCGGGGTATTTCTATTAAATCCTAAAATCATACCTAATATTTGGTTTGCATATTTTTTGCAACAAAACACGCGTTTCAAACATAAGAATTAAATATTTAAGATTCTGCTCATCAATTAATTTATTCACAAGAACTTGTACTGTTTGCAGATTGAAGATGTAAATCATATATTAGACCAATTAATAGGTATAAAAATGAGACGATTACTGTTACAATTGCCCCTACTTTTATGGGCATTAATGACTAACGCCCAAGTCAAAAATGACGTCGTAAATGCAAAAAACATTGCAATTAATTGGCAGATAATAGAAAATAGCTATGCTGGTACAGGCCAGTTCCTATCGGTGTTAAACCTTCAAAACAACGGCCCGATTCCTTTAGGAAACAACAATTGGAAACTGTATTTCAATTTTGCCAGAAAGGTAATTGCGAAAACAGTAAGCGGGGAAGTCAACATTGTACATGTGAATGGTGATTTATATTATATCCGCCCAACTGAAAAATTCAGTCCCGTTAGCAATGGAGCTTCCGTGAATATTGAATTTGCTTCTGGTGATTGGGCAGTAAATTACACAGATGCTCCTGAAGGTTTTTACCTCATCTACGACAATAATCCTCAAAAACCGATTCCTATAACTAACGTAAAGGCCATTCCTTCTACCAGTCCAGCGCAATTTGCCAGAAATAAACAGGACCGTGTTCCTGCAATTACTCCACAGCTCATTTATGAGGAGAATAAAAATATCGTGAACCTCCCGGAAAAGGAACTTCCAAAAGTCTTTCCTACACCGGTTACCTATAAGGAAAAACCAGGTACATTTAACCTTGACCTTGGGATAAACATATCAGCAGACCCCTTATTTATAGCGGAGCGCAAATTGTTAAAGGAAAAACTAGGCCTATTATTGATTCCGAAGAAAGCGGTTACTTCCGGAAAATCTATGGTGTTAAAGCTAGATAAGTCCTTAGGAAAAGAAGCTTATGTGATCAAAATCAATCCGAATAGCCTGATCATAGCCGCTGCAGACCCTACCGGTATCTTCTATGGCATACAATCCTTATTTAGCATTTTCCCTCCACAAAAAAGAGGCGCCAAAGTGGCGAGCATCAATATTCAAAATGCATTGATTGAGGACAGCCCACGTTTCCCATTCAGAGGATTGATGATTGATGTAGCCAGAAACTTCCAGACTAAGGAGGAGATAATCAAAGTGCTGGACTTAATGGGCATGTATAAATTGAATGTTTTACACTTTCATTTGATAGATGATGAGGGCTGGAGACTCGAAATTAAGGGGCTACCTGAGCTTACTGAACTGGGTTCAAAAAGAGGACATCCGCTAGACAGCAATGCCCAGCACTTGATTCCATCATTTGGTTCAGGCCCATTTGTAGATAATCCTCATGGTACAGGGCATTACAGTACTGCGGATTTCATCGAGATTTTAAAACATGCCAATTCACGACACATCCGGGTGATCCCCGAAATTGAAGCACCTGGCCATGCCAGGGCTGCCATTCGTTCCATGGAAGCGCGCTACCATAGACTAATGAAAGCTGGCGAACCAAAAGCAGCCACTGAATACCTTTTACAAGACCTGAATGATCGCTCCACTTACCGTTCTGTACAAAACTGGAATGATAATGTGATTGATCCGGCACTTCCTTCTGCCTATCATTTTATGGAAAAAGTAAGTGATGAAATCATTGCCATGTATAAGGCCGCTAATGCGCCTTTACAGACCATACATTTTGGTGGTGATGAAGTCCCTGATGGTGCATGGGAAGGCTCTCCATCTAGCTTGGCTTTCGTCAAAACTCATCCTGAATTAAAAGATGTAAATGGATTATGGGTCTATTTCTACAACAAATTATACGAGATGTTAAAACAGCGGAATTTGTATTTATCCGGTTGGGAAGAAGTAGGAATGCAGCCCGTGCTGACTGATGGCAAGAAGTCTTATGTCATCAATCCTGGACTTGCCGATAAAAATATCCACCTCAATGTATGGAACAATATCATCGGATGGGGTGCGGAAGACCTTGCTTATCGCCTGGCCAATGTTGGTTATAAGGTGATTCTGGGTGGTGTAAGTAATTTCTATTTTGACATGGCCTACCAAAAGTCTTTCGATGAACCTGGTTATTACTGGGGAGAATATGCTGACATCGATAAAGCTTTCAACTTTATTCCATTTAATTCCTTTCTGAATTCCAATAAAGACAAATTCGGCAACACCTTAAAAGAAGGATTTTACGACGCTAAGGAACGCTTAACTGCAAAAGGGAAAGCGAATATCGTTGGCCTACAAGGGTTATTATGGAGTGAGACGATTAAAGGACCTAAAAGTCTGGAGTATATGATTATGCCTAAGCTGTTGGGACTGGCAGAAAGAGCCTGGGCTGCAGACCCTATTTGGGCAAATGAGCCTGACTCCAACAAAAGAAAACAGCTCTACAACCGCGCATGGTCAGAATTTGTCAATGTTGTAGGTAAGAAAGAACTGCCAAGAATTGACGCGGCATTTGAAACGTTGAATTATAGGCTCCCTCCTGCTGGTGCTGTGGTTAAAAACGGCATGTTACACCTGAACATACAATTTCCAGGGCTAACAGTTCGATACACCACCGATCAAACTGAACCTACAAAAGACAGTCCGATTTACACGAAGCCTATACCAATAAAAGGAACCGTTAGGTTCCGTACGTTTGATAGCAAAGGGAGAGCTGGAAAAACCAGCGTTATCCACCCTGAGGAGAACTGGAAAGCGAACCCAAATCAGTTGCCATAAGCACAAAATTGTTTATTTTTTTATAATTAAGACGTATTATTGTAATTATAACAGCAGTAATGACTACCGACCAGCAACCCGCTCCACTAACAAAAGCTCAGCGCAAGCAGCTCATTGTTAAAGAAATCAACATCCATACCCGCGCTACATTTGAACATTTGGCAGTGATCATCAATGTCTCTGAAGATACCATTAGAAGGGACATTAATGAGCTGGAAAAAGAAAATTTAGTGATTAGGGTAAAAGGTGGCGCGATGGCCAGTGCTTATCACCATACTTCAGATCAAAAGGCATATTCACAAGATGATAAAATCACGATCGCACAGAAGCTGTTGCCATTGCTA
The DNA here is from genome assembly GCF_014172405.1 of Pedobacter gandavensis. GTDB lineage: Bacteria > Bacteroidota > Bacteroidia > Sphingobacteriales > Sphingobacteriaceae > Pedobacter > Pedobacter gandavensis. Next base: position 88,195 of record NZ_WNXC01000003.1, read on the forward strand.
AAAAAAGATATGCTACTACTTCTTGGTGGTGGTACTACGATCAGAGAATTCATTAAGCTGATTCCAGGAAACCTTAGAATTACAATATTAACTGCCAGTGTTTTATCTGCCGTGGAATTATTAGATAAACCTAATATCAGAACAATTATGCTTGGTGGACAAATTTCCACGTATAGCCAGATGTGCTTTAGCGGGGATGTATTCAATCAGCTTTCGCACCTTAAAACTGATCTTTGCATCCTGGGTACTAATGCACTGGATATCGAAGGTGGGTTTTCGGACTCAGACTGGGATACGGTACAGGTAAAAAAAGCCATGTTAGCTTCTTCTGATAAGGTGGCAATTGTATCCATCTCAGAGAAACTAAATTCTACCATGAAAATCAAAATTGCCAACTTATCAGAAGTGGATTATATTGTAACGGAGCTTCCATCTGATGCTCCGTTATTGGATCCTTATAAAAGATCTAATCCCAACCTAACTTTTCTTTAGGTTTAAATGGAGATCTTTTTATCCCTGGCTTTAATTCTCCAGCTTTTCTCAATCCGATGATCATTAACCACCTGCGCTTCTTCATACAATGCGCAGGAAGGACATACATGGTAAGGGAGGCCGTAAATCCGGTCACCCACCTTATATTTTCTTGGCCCAATATGTTTCAAAGTCAAGTGTTCTTCAGAATGTCCAATAGGCGTTAAGTCTTCATTCCAGAGAAAAGCCACACGCTTCTCGATTGGATTCTCTGAAGAAACCGATTTATAGCCAAGATCTACACACAGAAGGCCTGGAGCAGGCAGAGAGATTACGCTGCATACCAATACCGCAGCAGGTTTAAAACTCAATTCCGGCAATAACCTGGTATAATTTTCATCCCAAAATACAAAGGTTCCCGGACTACACTCCAGTCTTTCTATTCCGGAATAATAGGAAAATGTATTGGAGCCACCCGCGACAATCTTTAGCTCAGTGCAACCTCTTTTAAGCAGTTCATCTGCATCGGCAAGCACTTTATCCATTGCTGGTTTCGCACGTGCTGCACGAACAGCCGGATCAGGATCATGGATATGGCCATCATAAATATGTAAGCCCATAAATTTCAATCCGCTGAGCTCCTTTAAAGCCATTACAAATTCAACCACATTTTCCGCTATAGGAAGACCTGTCCTATTCATTCCTGTATTGAGATCCAGGTATACCTCTACTTCTTTTCCCTCCGCCTTTGCGATCGCTGCAATTTCAGTTGCAGTTCCCAAATTATCTACCAGACAGGAGAACCTACAATTAGGGAAGGTGGAGATTAGCGCCATCATTCTATTAATCTTAAACCCAACCGGTTGGTAAGCGATCATCACATCAGTCATGCCATTTAATGCTGCCAATTCTGCTTCTGCTATGGTGGCACACTTAATTTTATGTATGCCATAACTCGAGAAAATCTCGAGTACCTCCCCCATTTTATGGGTCTTAATGTGTGGTCTGAACCTGGATACATCCCCCGAAAGCAATGTAATTGCCAATTCAATATTCTGTTTGATGCGGTCCTCATATACCACAAATAAGGGGGTATCATATTGATCCAAATTAGAGATCTCCTGCCAATTTTCCATATTCCGGTTGTTATATTTTTTATCTGTTTGATTGTAGTGGAAATTCCACCTTATATAAACATTTCTATTTACAGCACGAACACTTTGTTTCTTGAGTACTAATTTAACTTAAACAAATTCAAAAAAGCCAAGTTTACAGCTATTTTCTAAATTTCATCCAGAGGCCAAAGCTTATTTAAAGCGGAATAGAGAACAACGGAATTTCGAGTCCGGAGGCCATGACTCTGGTTTTACTACGATGCACCAAAGATGCCCAAAAACCATACTTGTTAGGGATCATAATCAGCAGGTCAGCATCGAATGCTTTAATTTCTTTTGCAATCTCCTTAATTACCGCATTAGACTTTACATTTTTATAGTAATAACTTACTCCCGCCAGGCCATTTCCAATTGCATCCTTTTCAGACAATCCCCGTTCCCCTGATTGCAATTCATCGATTGCATTGTTCACATGAAAAACTTCTACTTCTGCATCGAGGCTAATGGCCAATTCTTTAATCCGTTTCAAAATTTGCACTGGTACTCCGCGAAGCACATCACAGGCAAACAGAATCTTCTTCAATCCCTCAAATTTGGCGCCAATAGGAACTGCAATCACCGGAAATTTCAATTGCTTAATTGCAGCCGTGGTTGTGTTCCCAATCAGATCTTGTTCCAGTGTTTTAGCACCCATTCCAAGAATAAGCAGGTCAGCCTCATGCTTTTTAAGGACATCACTCAATTCATCTCCTACAAAAGAAAAACGGGTTTCAAATCCCACCTCTATTCCGTAAGTTTTGGCGATATCTAGCGCGCGTTCCTGCAAACGATTATTATTGTCATCAATTAATTTCTGGACACTTGAAGCGGGTAAAATGGTATTCGAAGCATGGTGAGGAAGGGCATAAGAATTGAATAAAATCAGTCTAGCCTTACTATGTTTTGCAGCAGCGGCAGCATAAGCTACGGCATTCTCTGCGACATCGGAAAAATCTGTTGCGACAATGATTGTAATCATAAGATATAATTAAATAGGTTACCCGTAAATTAACCAATAGTTTCTTTGATCGCCACACGAACTCCTGCTTAGAAAGTAATTTGACATTAAACAAACGCTAAACTTAATTCAGCATGACAAACTTGATGTATTAGGCAAAAAACCGATATTTGACCCTGTTTTAAATCAGTATTATGAAAAATATAGCAGTAATTGCTTTCGATGCAGATGACACCCTTTGGGTAAATGAGCCGTACTTTTTAGAAGCAGAACAAAAGTTCTGCGCTTTATTGGAAGATTACCTCCCCCACCATAGTGTTTCACAAGAGCTGTTTAAAACTGAAATGCAAAACCTGTCTTTATATGGTTATGGTGTAAAAAGCTTTATGCTTTGCATGATTGAAACCGTACTCCGCGTAACGAACAATACTGCAAATCCTGAAATTCTACATAAAACCATTCAATACGGCCAGGAATTACTCAACAAACCCATCGAATTATTAGATGAAGTACAAGCGGTATTGGAAGCTTTAAAAGGAAAATACCGACTGGTGGTGGCCACTAAAGGCGATCTTTTAGACCAGGAACGGAAACTGGAAAAATCCGGTCTGGCCACTTACTTTCATCACATTGAGATTATGAGTGATAAAAAAGAAAAAGACTATCTGAAGCTCCTCAAACATTTAGATTGTAAGCCTGAAAACTTCCTGATGCTGGGAAATTCTTTAAAATCAGATGTGATGCCTGTACTTGAAATTGGCGGTCATGCCGTGCACATTCCTTACCATACCACCTGGGCACATGAGCAGATCGACCACACATTGGAGCATGAAAACTTCCACCAAATAAAATCACTGTCTGAAATTTTACCACAACTACTTTAAGCATCAACATTTTATTATTGAGCCCAATGACACAAATTTTAGACTTAAATACCTGGTCAAGAAAAGACCATTTTCATTTCTTCAGCCAATTTGAAGAACCATTTTTTGGCGTAACCATCCATATAGATTGTACAATTGCCTATGCCAGTGCCAAAGCAAAAGGCATTTCCTTTTTTCTTCATTACCTGCATAAATCACTACAGGCGGCAAATGACATCCCTTCTTTCCGTTATCGGATTGTGGAAGATCAGGTCTGGATATTTGATCAGGTGAATGCTTCACCAACCATCGACAGACCAGATGGTTCTTTCGGCTTCTCTTTTATGGATTACCATGAGGATTTTTCTGAGTTCAAAATTATCGCTGAAAAGGAAATGGAAACGGTTAGAAAAGGAACATCGCTTTTCCCTGCTAGTTCTGGAGATTGTGTGATTCACTATTCAGCACTCCCATGGATTGATTTCACTTCCATGTCCCATGCCAGAAGCTTTACTTTTGCAGATAGTAATCCAAAAATCTCCTTTGGTAAAATGACGGAATCCGAAGGAAAAAGAACAATGCCCGTATCTATACATGTGCACCATGCTTTAATGGATGGTTATCATGTTGGCCAGTTTATTGAGCGTTTTCAGGAACTGCTAAACGAGGCTTAAATCCAATGGAAGAATTCTGGAAATACATCAACAGCTATGCGATAATTTCTACAGCCGCACAAGAGGCCTGGCAGGAATTACTGACGGAGCAAAAGCTGGCCAAACAGGCGTATTTTCTAAGGGAAGGCAGTACCCCTAAACGGGTGGCTTTTGTAAAAAAAGGACTGCTTTCCTATTTCTATACCGATAAAGATGGCGCTACCGTCATCAAAAAATTCTTCCCGGAACAAACGCTGGTGGCTTCAACCAGTGCCATGCTTTTACAGCAAGCCAGTCAGTTCACGATCCAGGCATTGGAACCTACAGAAATCATCAGCTATCCGTTTGAAGGCTTTCGCCTGCTGACCCAACAGTTCCCGGACATCTCCAGGTTTTACATTCGTTATCTGGAACAACATTGGGTGATTGAAAAGGAAATTGGAGAAATTAGTCTGAAGTATGAAACTGCCGGACAACGATACCTGGATTTCAAACACAAGCAACCGCAATTACTACAGCGTTTAAAGCTACATCATGTGGCTTCCTATCTTGGGATTACCCCAACACAGCTCAGCAGAATCCGGGCAGAATTGTAAAAGCCTCAACCTATGTAAACACTTCCTTGTTAAAAAAGAGCTTTCTTTGCAGCAGTATTAAAGAATCTGATGAAAAACAACTTAATAAAAGGAAGTATTTTTGTGGGGCTGGGCTCAGCTAGTTATGGGATGTTAGCTACATTCGTTAAAATGGCCTATAAGGAAGGTTATACCACGGCGGAAGTCACCTTGTCACAATTTACCATTGGTGTCATCGGTTTATTAATGATCAGTATGTTCAGTAATAGACAAACCGCAGCATCGAGGACTGAAGCCGCAGCAGGAATCAAACAGCCCTCCAATTGGAAAAGCCTGTTGAAACTGATGGTTGCCGGAACAGCAATGGGTCTAACCAGTACTTTCTATTATTTATCAGTTCAATATATCCCCGTAAGCGTGGGAATTGTATTGTTGATGCAAACGGTATGGATGGGCGTAATTTTAGAGATGATCCTTCATAAAAGGCGACCTGGAAACCGGAAAATCATTTCGGTGCTGATCATCATCGCCGGGACTATATTGGCTACCAACCTCTTAAAATCTTCGGTCAGCTTAGACTGGCGTGGCCTGGGTTGGGGAATGCTAGCCGCCTTATCTTACACCATCACCGTGTATGCCTCTAATGGGATAGCCCTTCATTTGCCGGTTGTCAGGAGAAGTCTGTATTTGGTATTGGGAGGATTGATCATCATTATGCTCATTTTTCATGCTTCCTTGAACACGAACTTTTCTTATGATATCTTTTGGCGATGGGGGATCCTGCTCTCTCTTTTTGGAACCATTCTTCCTCCATTACTTTTTACCATGGGGATGCCACTTACCGGGGTCGGGTTAGGTACCATTATTGCAGCGGTTGAAATACCGGTCTCCGTGCTCATGGCACATTTTCTACTCAAAGAACCGGTCAATGTGCTACAATGGACAGGAATTGTTATGATCTTATCCGCAGTAGTACTCATGAATATAGAAAAACCAAAGCGGGCTTAAGGCCCGCTTTAAACAATTATTTATCCTTTTTTAACTCGTCAAGACGCGTTTTCTGCTTCTTAATTCTATTTTCCAATCGTGCTTGCTTCTCGGCATCTTCTACTTGCTGTTCAGCAGGAGATTGGCTGATCCATTCTTCGTATTGTTTTTCCTGATGTGCATGATGGGTTTTTAACTTATCTTCCAATGCGGCACGCTTGGCTTTCAAATTTGCCAGGGTATTTTCCCAATCGGCTTTTTCCGATTCCCCTACTTCTTTCAGTTTAGCTTCAGCAACCTCAATATCAGATTGAAGTTTATCTAGTTCTGTTTTTGCTGGGACAAAAACTTTCTCATCCAAATTAAAGCGTTTCAGTTCCACACTCAATGGACCAAGTAAAGCATCAACAGGTGTTTCCCAGCTCTCCCAAACATGAGCAATCAAAACAGACTTACCATCAGGAATATTCGTAGAAATCTGATCCAGGTAATCTGAAACCCCTTCTGCTTTCAAGGTTTCCCCTGCAGAACCTGCAATTATTCCACCAGCCAGGCCAACGATAAATCCAAGTGGACCCGCCAACAGGCCAATTAACCCACCAATTACGCCACCTGTCAGTGCCCCGTTCCCTGCCGACTCATTTTTTGCCGAACGGATATTTACCTTTCCATCTTCATCACGTGTTAATATATAGGTTTCACCAACTGAAATATCGTGTGTCAGGTTAAGCTCCTGCAACGCTTTTAAACCTTTAAATGCCTCTACTTCTGTATTGAATAAGGCTTGAATCATTTTTTCCATGGAAATGTATTTTGTTCTTAATTACGTGATATAACTACAAATCAGCAGATATTTTGTTTTGATGCGGCTGCAAGTTCAGGTTTAAGCTAAAATATTTTCCACACGTTTATTCATTCCGGTTTGACAAGAAAAAAACACCTCCTGAAAAGTCCATAAAATAAAACCCAGGAGAAAGAAATAGCGAATTTGGACTAAAGACAAAGATTCAGGAGCCAGAGAACCAAACTACCGCTAAAGACCTAGAAAAGCCTATTTATAATACAGGATAAGACCTGATACCTAAAGAATAAATAATGAAATAAACAGGAGTATATTTTTTTTAAAAACTTGCAATTATTTTTTTAACAGAGTTTTGTAAATTAACTGAAAACCATATATTTATAAAAACAACGCTTAAAAAAACATCTCAAAATGGACATAGACCCGGTCGATAACATTGTTAATTACAAAATGGGATTCATCTATTGGAACCCGCAAGATTCCAGATTATTCGTGCCCAAGCGCGAAAGGTCTATGGGGCATACGCTGAACTTTGCTCACAAAATGAATATCCTCATTTTATTGACCATAAGTATCCTGTTTGTCTATACCCTTCTTTACCTCCCATAATCTAATGAGCGGAGCTAAAGAAGGGATAATTTGTCTATAGAGATTAAGCCTTTACCTCTTCGAAGAAATAAAGGATGAGCATGATTGCTTTATCCGTTCCTACATTTGTAGGGGTATGGGCTAAGCGGCCGTCAAAGAGCAACGAATCACCTGCTGACAATTCGATATCCTGATCTTCAAAATGGTATTTCACATTTCCTGCGAGAATATATTTGTATTCAAAAGCCTCGGTTCTCACCATTGGCCTGGAAGCATTTGGCTCCAATTCCAACAATACGATATCTACAGTAGCGTTCTTGATAGATTTAGTAAGGATGCGCTTGTACAAGAACCCCAGGGCTTGCTCCTTTTCAAATGATTCGTATTCCGATTTTCTTTTGACCACCACAGGTGCTTTGTTTGCACTATCCGAGATGTCTTTAAAAAACTGGTTTAAGTCCACATCAAGCGACTTAATGATGTCTATCAATACCATTAAGGAAGGTACAGTACGGTTATTTTCAATTTGAGAAATTAAGCCTTTGCTTACTCCCGCCCGATCTGCCAGCTCCTGAATGGTAATGCCTCTTTCTTTTCTTATTTCTTTTATCCGGTAACTGATCTTCAGGATTACATCCTCTTCCATAGTACTTATTATTGTCCAAAAATAATCAAATTATAGCCGTAACAGCACCCTATCCTGGTTTAATTTACAGGATCAAGATCTTTGTCCTTCTGCTTGGTGAGGTAATACACCGGGATTCCAGCCAACATGATTAACACTCCCCAGCCACAGGTACTCATTTTGGTGATCAATAAAGAAACACAAAAAACTGTCGCAAAGATGATGTAGAGCATAGGTAGTATCGGATAACCGAAAGCGCGATATGGGCGTTCTACATTAGGCATTTTTCTCCTTAAAATAAAGATGCCTAAAATCGTCAGGATATAAAAAATCATCACGATGATCATCACAAAATCAAGTAATGCCCCATATTTACCAGTCAGGCACAATGCTGATGCCCAAAAACATTGAATCCACAATGCCCAGGCAGGTACGCTCGCTTTATTTAGCGTGGCCGCTTTTTTAAAGAAAAGCCCATCCTTAGCCATTGTATAATAAACCCTTGCTCCCGCCATGATCAGTCCATTGTTACAGGCAAATGTTGAAATCATGATCATCAGGGCAATAATAATGGTTCCTGCATTTCCAAAAATATGCTGGGCAGCCACTACGGCTACGCGGTCCGATTTAGCTGTGGCAATTTCATTGATGGGAATTACGGCTACATACATCAGATTGGCCAGTACATAAATCACACTTACAATAAAGGTCCCCAGAAATAAGCTGAGCCCAACATTACGTTTCGGGTTTTTGATCTCAGCAGCAATAAAAGTAACTCCATTCCAGGCATCACTGGAAAATAAAGAACCTACTAAAGAAGCTGAAATAGCGGCAAATAGTATCGAACCTCCAATAGTCATCCAGGAACCTGTTTCTACATTCAGGGACCTCAGACTCCAGGCATCCGACCAATTTGCATTCCAGACCTCTGCTTTTGCCCCAAGGGTAAAACCAAAAACAATTAAGCCGAAAAGTGATAATATTTTAATGATCGTTAGAAAGGTTTGCAGCGTCTTGCTGTCTTTTACCCCGCGACTATTGAGATACGTTAAGAAAACAATGGTCACAATGGAGACCAGCTGTGCGGCGTTCAATGCGAAATACTCTGGTGTCCCATTGGCAGCTGTTCCAGTCTGCAATTGCCAAAGAATATTAGTATCACTTAAAGGTTCATACAAATACGCGGAAAATTTGGAAAAAGCCACGCCTACTGCGGCAATAGTTCCAGTCTGTATGACGGCAAAAAAGCTCCAGCCATATAGAAAAGCAATTAGTTTATTGTAAGCTTCTTTCAAGTACACATATTGTCCACCTGCTTTAGGAAACATCGCACTCAATTCTCCATAACTCACCGCAGCGATGACAGTGACCAGTCCAGTCAGCACCCAAATCACGATGAGCCAGCCCGCAGATCCTACTTGTCTGGCAATATCAGCACTTACAATAAAAATACCAGAGCCGATCATTGATCCTACGACCAGCATGGTACCATCTAATAATCCAAGTTCTCTTTTGAAAGAGCCATCTTGACTTTCTTTTTCCATTTTTTTATTTTAGGTTAAAATGAAGCATCCATTTATGCTGAACATCTGATGAAGATCTTCTAAAAACATCAAGGAATTTAAAGGCATACAATTAATTGTGGTTCAATTTGATGCTTTCATTTTGTTTGGTTAGTTTGTGCTAATATATTTAAAAAAATCAAAAACCGGTTACCTCCAAAGGCATTAGAACCATTAAATTATTTTTTATAAAAAAAACCTTAACAATCAGTTTATTAAAAATTTGCTTTTTAAAGGAACACTGTTAAATTTACGTAGCTCTATCTGATCTGTGAACACGCGGCTCCCCCAAAAAGGAGCAAATCTATACCCAGTAAATCAACAAATAACCAAATAACCTTAAACTAAGTATGGAGTTCTTACAAAAAAATCTAATTTACTTTATCCCCTTGCTGGGTTTAATTGGCATTCTCGTAATGGCCATAAAAAGTGCCTGGGTGAACAAACAAGATGCTGGTGATGCGAAAATGCAAGAGCTTGCAGGCTATATAGCCGATGGAGCCATGGCCTTTTTGAAAGCGGAATGGAAAGTGCTCAGCATTTTCGTGGCATTTACTGCAGCTTTACTGGCCTATTCCGGGAACATTCACGAGATCAATGGTGTTGTCCTACATTCCAGCTGGATCATCGCTGTTGCCTTCATCATTGGCGCTGTCTTTTCTGCTACCGCAGGATATATTGGGATGAAAGCTGCAACTAAAGCCAATGTAAGAACCACACAGGCTGCAAGAACCAGCTTAGCAAAAGCTTTAAAGGTTTCTTTTACCGGTGGAACAGTCATGGGATTAGGAGTTGCCGGATTGGCGATATTAGGTTTAGGAGGTTTATTCATTGTTTTCTTGCAAGTTTTCCATGTGGTTAGTGCCAACAGCACTGAGATGAAAACAGCGATTGAAGTACTGACTGGCTTCTCCTTAGGGGCAGAGTCTATCGCTTTATTTGCCCGTGTAGGTGGTGGTATTTACACCAAAGCGGCCGATGTGGGTGCTGATTTAGTAGGCAAAGTAGAAGCGGGAATTCCCGAAGATGATGTTCGAAATCCAGCCACCATTGCCGATAACGTTGGCGATAATGTGGGTGATGTAGCCGGCATGGGTGCCGATTTATTCGGTTCCTATGTAGCAACCATTCTTGCCACCATGGTATTGGGACAAGAAATTGTAGTAGAAAAACTAAATGGCGTTGCGGTAGACCAGCTGAATGGATTTTCACCGGTATTGTTACCCATGGTAATTTGTGGCCTTGGGATTCTATTCTCTATTGTAGGCACCTGGTTTGTGCGCATTAAAGGCGAAGATTCCAATGTACAAACAGCCTTAAATCTTGGCAACTGGAGTTCCATTATCCTCACTGCTATTGCCTGTTACTTTATCGTCATGTTCATGCTGCCCCCGCATTTACACCTTCGGGGGGTAAGTTTTAGTAAACTGGATGTTTATTATGCAATTTTAGTCGGTCTTGTAGTTGGTACACTGATGAGTATCATCACAGAATACTATACCGCAATGGGAAAAGGTCCCGTAAAATCAATTATTCAGCAGTCCGGAACAGGACATGCCACCAATATTATTGCCGGATTATCTGTAGGTATGAAATCCACCGTTGCCCCTATTCTGGTACTCGCAGGCGGAATTATCTTCTCTTATGCATTTGCCGGTTTATATGGCGTAGCGATTGCTGCTGCTGGTATGATGGCCACTACTGCCATGCAACTTGCCATTGATGCCTTCGGTCCGATTGCAGACAATGCTGGTGGTATCGCAGAGATGAGTCAGCTTCCTCCAAAGGTTCGTGAGCGTACAGACAACCTGGATGCCGTAGGAAACACCACCGCCGCAACGGGTAAGGGATTTGCCATTGCTTCAGCTGCGCTAACCTCACTGGCTTTGTTTGCTGCTTTTGTGGGTGTTGCCGGGATTGATGCCATTGACATTTACAAAGCACCGGTACTGGCCGCCTTATTTGTTGGAGCCATGATTCCATTTATCTTTTCTGCCTTGTGTATTGCTGCTGTAGGAAAAGCGGCTATGGAAATGGTTCAGGAAGTTCGCCGTCAGTTCCGCGAAATTCCGGGAATTATGGAATACAAAGCCAAGCCTGAGTATGAAAAATGCGTCGCCATTTCAACCAAGGCTTCCATCCGGGAAATGATGTTACCCGGAGCGATTGCATTATTGGTACCTATCCTTGTTGGATTCGGATTTAAAGATGTGTTTCCTTCTGTAAGTTCTGCAGAGATGTTGGGCGGTTTACTGGCTGGAGTTACCGTATCAGGTGTACTCATGGGGATTTTCCAAAGCAATGCCGGTGGTGCCTGGGACAATGCCAAGAAGTCTTTTGAAAAAGGAGTAGAAATCAATGGGGAGATGTTTTATAAAAAATCTGAACCACATAAAGCTTCTGTTACTGGTGATACCGTAGGTGATCCATTCAAAGATACCTCAGGCCCTTCTATGAATATTTTAATCAAATTAATGTCTATCGTCTCCCTCGTAATTGCTCCTTACATTGCCGTAGGCGTAGGAGCAGAGGTTAAATCCAGTCATGAAGTCATTAAAGAAATTCGGGTGATGAAAACAATAGATGCGAATGGCTTAGAGCGAATTGACACGCTAAAGAACCTGGTAGACACGATCACTGTCAAACCATAATATTACAATTGTTACTAATAAAAGGGATTTTGAATAAAAATCCCTTTTATTTTTAAACATCTTTATTTAGGTTTGACAATCTGATTACAAACCAAAAAGACTATAGACAACCTTTTACTAAACTTTAAACTATGAATTTTAGAAAGTCAATCGACTTACTTACAAAAGAAGCTTCCGAAAGCGGAGAAGGGGCACTGAAAAGAACCCTAGGCCCCGTAAATCTGGTTGCTTTGGGTATTGGGGCCATTATCGGTGCTGGATTATTTTCCATTACAGGTTCAGCAGCAGCCAATAATGCCGGCCCGGCCATCACCATTTCCTTTGTTATTGCAGCAATAGGATGCGGATTTGCAGGCTTATGTTATGCAGAATTTGCTTCTATGATCCCTGTTGCGGGAAGTGCATACACCTATTCCTATGCCACTATGGGCGAATTAGTTGCCTGGATTATTGGTTGGGATTTGGTATTAGAGTATGCAGTTGGTGCCGCTACCGTTTCTATTAGCTGGAGCCGATACCTGGTCAAGTTTCTCGAATACTACGACCTTCACCTACCCGCACAGGTAGTGATGTCACCATTTGATACCGCTACTCTTGCCGATGGAACGATCGTTAACGGTATGTTTAACTTACCTGCCGTGTTCATCATTGTATTGATGTCCTTGGTATTGATCAGAGGTACTAAAGAATCAGCCATCATCAATGGTGTGATTGTAGCCGTTAAAGTGGTGATCGTATTCATCTTTATCTTCTTAGGATGGAAATACATCAATGCAGACAATTACTCTCCATATTTTATCCCTGCGGATAAGCCAGGTCATGCCAGTTTCTTTGAAAACGGATGGGGTGGTGTCATCAGAGCAGCGGGTATTGTATTCTTCGCTTATATTGGTTTTGATGCGGTATCTACTGCAGCACAAGAGGCTAAAAACCCGAAGAAAGATATGCCAATCGGTATCTTGGTTTCTTTATTTATCTGTACGATTCTTTATATCTTATTTGCGCATGTAATGACAGGTGTAGCCAACTACGACTTATTCAAAGGTCAGGATGGTATTGCTCCGGTTGCTGTTGCAATTGACAATATGGGTGTTAAAAATGCGGCAGGAATTGTAACTCCAGCTTACCCATGGTTAAACAAAGCGATTATTCTGGCGATTCTAGGTGGTTATTCTTCGGTAATCCTGGTGATGTTATTGGGACAATCAAGAGTATTCTTCTCGATGAGTAAGGATGGTTTATTACCAGCTGTATTCTCTAAAGTTCACCCTAAATTCAGCACACCTGCAAAGAGCAACATCTTGTTCATGGTGTTTGTGAGTTTATTTGCCGCTTTTGTTCCGGCAAGAGTAGTAGGTGAAATGACAAGTATCGGTACCTTATTTGCCTTTATCCTGGTATGTATCGGTATCATTATCTTGAGAAAACGCATGCCTGATCTTCCAAGAGCATTTAAAGTACCAATGGTACCGCTAATCCCGATCTTAGGTGTAGTCGTATGTCTGGGAATGATGGTTTTCCTTCCATTAGATACCTGGGTTCGTTTATTGGTGTGGATGATTATCGGCGTAAACGTGTATTTATTCTACGGAATCAAAAACAGTTTATTGTCTGACAATAACCCGGTAACACTTGCCAGAAGTAATAAAGTAGTTTCTTACATTGGTTTAGCCTTAGCGGTATTGTTGATTATTGTGGCGATTGTTCACCACCATACCACCAATGGAACTGACACAGGATTATATTATTTCTCTCTGATATTTGCGATAGTACATGTATTCATCTACCTGTACCGAGCTGCTACCTCTAAAAACGTGAAAGCTAAACTATAAGCCTCCAATTACTAACGGAGTAGGCTTTTAAAGCTAAAAGGCCTGAGTTCATCTGATGAAACTCAGGCCTTTTTGTTTTAACACAGGTCACCTTCTTATGACAAAATAATTTACCTTTGCAGCATAAAACAGCTGCTATGGAATTTAATTTCAGTCAAATCCTCTCTTGTTCAATGATCATGTTCGCGATTATTGATATCCTGGGTGCCATCCCAATCGTGATAGAACTTAGAAAGAAAGCCGGTCATATTCAATCTGAAAAAGCAACTATTGTAGCTACAGCATTGATGATTATCTTTCTTTTTGCGGGAGAAACCTTATTAAAAGTAATCGGCCTGGATGTAGAATCTTTTGCGATTGCCGGTTCCTTTGTCATCTTCGTGATTGCAATGGAAATGGTCCTTGGATTGACCATTTTCAAGGAAGATGTTCCTGAAACCGTGTCTATTGTTCCATTAGCCTTCCCATTAATTGCAGGAGCAGGAACCATGACTACCCTTTTATCCTTAAAGACAGAGTATGCCACGCAGAACATCATTGCGGGTATCCTGATCAATATGGTGTTTGTCTATTTTGTATTAAAAAACACCAATCGTTTAGAACGCTTACTTGGTAAGGCTGGTTTGAATGTATTGAGAAAAGCATTTGGGGTGATCCTCCTGGCTATCGCCATTAAACTATTCAGAAACAATACAGGCTTGTAATCGCACAAATTCTCACTTCATAAAAATGCCCCGAAGATCAAACTCCGGGGCATTCTATTTTTAGACGAATCTCTTTATAGCTGCTGTTTTTGTGTTAGGCAGGTTCCGTTTTAATCAGACGGGCTACAAACATCGTATCTGCAGCATCCTTATAACCTTTAATTACTTCCATTTTCTCCAGCTTTAAGGGAAAGTTTTCTTCCAGATATCGCACTGCCTCTTCATTTTCCTGTTTAAACACAGAACAGGTAATGTAAATCAGTGGTTTTCCTGGTTTCAGATATTTAACCACATTGCTGGCAATTCCGCGCTGCAAGCGGCTGTACATAGTGATTTTATGTTCATCAAAGTAGTACAACATTTCTGGTGTACGTCCCCAGGTACCCGATCCGGAACAAGGTGCATCCAGTATAATACCGTCAAATTCATAATCATGTAAGTCCTGATCGTTATTCTGCAACAGATCTAATACTTTCTTTTGATACTTCTTGATCCCCGCTTCATGAAAACGATCATCCAGGTTGTTTAAGCTTGTTTCTCTAACATCACTCACTACGAGCTGCACGGTAGGCTCAAGGTCGTGTAGCAGCAAGGATTTCCCCCCTGAGGCAGCACAACAATCCCACCATCGGTCGTATGCTTTTGGCTCAAAGTATAAACCTGTCTTTTGAGAGGACAGATCTTGTACCTGATAAAACTTTTGGTTGGGGAATACATTTTCCAGTTTAGTTCCGTTTGGGAGCATCAGTGTCGTTTCACTGAGTTCTTTCACTGGTACTTCATGTGCTTTTAAATCGGCCAGCAAAGACTTCAAATGTCCTTTAGTTACCCTAAGAAATAAGTCTGGTTGAATGAAGAAAGACTCACAGAAATCTTCCTTTTCTACTGCCGCACTTAAATTTTGATGGAAAGAAAAAACATCCGACAATTTAAAGGCAGGAAAAGCGGATTCAATTAATGCCAATTTAGCTTTCAGTGGCAATTCGATTTGGTCGGCCAGGTTTGGTAAATGGGTATCCACCACCAAGCTCGGAGTGGTATTGCATAAAAAATCAGCAATTGCCAAACGTAAAACCTGTTGTTCCTTCATCAGGGCCTTGCCTAGCCTGAAAAAACTATATATATAACGGCTGGACCATCTTCTATCCGAAGAGCCCATCTTTTTATTCTGTTTGAAATAGAGGTGTAAAAACCGATGTAGAGGCAACAGCCCGTCGTAGCTTTTAAAAATCTGCTCAAATGCCCGGATTTGGTGTTCTATTCTCATTCTACAATATTTATAGCAAAATTCTTATAGCGTAAAAGCATTAAACTGGTATTGATATACCCCAGTTTCTCATCGTGATAAAAATCAAAGGCATTGTGTAGTCCTTCGTATTTCTCTTTGGTCAGGTATTTTAAATAATTAGCCCCGTGTTCTGCAAATAGTTTACCGAAGTAGAAACCAATATCGAAGCCTTTAAAAGAATACTCGGAAGGCTCAAATTTGAACGCTGCTCTATATTTCCTAATAAATTCTACGACTTCCGGACTACGGTAATTTACATGATAAGAAGAAGTAATACTGGTATTTAAAGCCTGTAATTTATCGACATTATAATTCTGTTTAATCCAATCCGGATGTCCAAATAGATTCAGATCATAACCTTTATTTTTAATCTTGACCAACTTATCTAAAGTTGGTATGACAAACTTACGATCGGAAGAAGTCACAATGACTACGTAGGTCTTACCCTTTTGCATTTTCGTTTCCATACTAAATACGGAAGGATATTCTTGCAGTAAAAATGCTTTCTTATTGGCTTTAAAATACTGGCGTAAAGGTAATGCGACAACCTCATCACTCGCCGATTTTGGATTGATCAACACGACTATCGTATTTTCAGGCGCATAGGTTTTGGCCACGTAGTTGACAATTTTAGCTGCATGGAGGTCGATGTTATTGACTACCGAAATCAGGTTAGGATTGTTAAACTCAGAAGGATGTGTAGCTGCTAAAGGCGATATTACAGGAATATTTCTGGCAATAGCATAAGGCGTAATTTGTTTAATGCCTTGTGGAAATACCGGCCCTACCAACAGGTTACTATAGGTTAGTGTGCCTCTGTTGACCAATGCATCGATCTGCGCATTGGAATCACGGGTATCGTAAACATTTACTTTGAAATTTAAGCCTAAGCTTGCTGCCGAATCTATTCCCAGTTTAAAACCCTGGTAAAAGTCTATGGCCATTGCTGCTTTATCGACTTCAGCTTTGCTGGCTGTCTTTAGGTTAATTTCATTTAGGCGGAAAGGGATCAGCAAAGAAATATTAGCCTGTGTAAACCGCGCTGCAGGCTTTTCAACTTCTTTCTCTTTACCCTGGCCATCGGGAGTTTTATTTGTAGACTTTCTTATTTTCGGCGAACATGCCGAAAATAAGAAAGCAATACAAAGGATCAGCCAATACTTATTCCCACTCAATTGTAGCGGGTGGTTTTGAACTGATATCATATACTACGCGGTTTATTCCTTTTACTTTGTTAATAATTTCATTAGAAATTTTAGCGAGTACGTTATAAGGTAAATGACACCAATCGGCAGTCATACCATCTACAGATTCCACTGCACGAAGACAGATGGCATTCTCATAAGTACGTTCATCGCCCATTACACCTACAGATTGTACTGGAAGGAAGATTGCTCCTGCCTGCCATACTTTATCATATAGACCTGCTTCTTTTAAGTTATTGATATAAATTGCGTCAGCTTCCTGAAGGATAGCTACTTTCTCTGGAGTTACCTCACCAAGAATTCTGATGGCTAAACCTGGACCAGGGAAAGGATGACGGCCAATGATGAAATGCTCTAAACCTAATGAAGTACCTACTCTTCTCACTTCATCTTTAAATAAAGTTTTCAATGGCTCCACTACTTTTAGTTTCATGAAATCAGGTAGTCCACCAACATTATGGTGAGATTTAATCGTAGCTGATGGACCTCCGTTTACAGAGATCGACTCAATTACATCTGGGTAGATCGTACCCTGTGCCAACCATTTCACGTCTTCTACCAGATGTGCTTCTGTATCGAAAACTTCGATAAATACACGTCCGATTGCTTTACGTTTCAACTCAGGATCAGTTACACCAGCCAATTGGCTTAAGAAACGGTCCTTAGCATCCACACCTTTGATGTTTAAACCCAGGTGTTTATATTGTTCTAATACACTTTCATATTCGTCTTTACGAAGTAATCCGTTATCTACAAAAATACAGTGTAAGTTGGTACCGATTGCTTTGTGCAATAATACCGCAGCAACGCTAGAGTCTACCCCACCTGAAAGGCCAAGTACCACTTTATCATCACCAATAGTTTCTTTTAAATCAGCAATGATGGTTTCTACAAAAGCTGCTGAAGTCCATTCTTGGTGACATCCACAGATATCTACCAGGAAGTTTTCCAACAATTGTTTTCCATCAGTACTGTGTGTCACTTCCGGATGGAACTGAATACCGTACGTTTCACTATCTTTAATCTGATAAGCTGCAACTTTTACGCTGTCCGTACTTGCAATCAGTTCAAAGTTTTCAGGGATCTTAGTGATGGTATCTCCATGAGACATCCATACCTGAGAGTCCAAATTGATGTTCTTAAATAATTTATTTCCGCTAGCAACGAAATTCAGGTTAGCCCTGCCGTATTCACGAGTTGATGAAGCCTGAACTTCACCACCAAGTTGTTGCGCCATATATTGCGCACCATAACAAACGCCCAATACTGGGTATTTAAGGTGGAATTTAGTCAGGTCAATCTGTGGAGCGTCTGCTTGACGAACCGAAAATGGACTACCTGAAAAGATGATACCTTTTACGTCTGATGTGATTTCAGGAATATTGTTGAAGGGATGAATTTCGCAATACACATTTAGTTCGCGTACCCTGCGGGCAATTAGCTGCGTGTATTGGGAACCAAAATCGAGAATAATGATTTTTTCTAGCATGGCCAAAGTTAAGAAAACTTACCTGCTGGTACAAGACAGAATGTCAATTAACCTCGATTTGGTACTTAATTACTTCCACACCGAACCTTCTTAGAAAATCTACGCCCTCATCACTAGGCAATCCTTTGTATTCCGCATAAGAATCCTGGTATAAAACTTTCTTAATTCCGGACGACAAGATCAATCTTGCACAGGCGATACAAGGGGAAAGCGTAGTATATAAGGTAGCCCCTTCGATTTTAGCGCCATTTTTTGAGGCATATAAAATTGCATTTTCTTCTGCATGCAGGGCAAGGGAACAACTGCCCCTGGAATCTCTGTCGCAGCCCGTCTCCGGCCATTCTTCATCACAATTGTGTGTTTCTGGTGGTGGCCCATTATAACCGATAGAAATAATCCTGGTATCTTTTGTCAGCACCGCACCAACATGCGCTCTTACACAATGCGAACGTGCAGCAAGATCTACTGCTAAATTCATGTAAATATGATCGAAACTCTTTTTACTCATCTGGGTATAAATAAAAAGCTTCCCATTGAATGAATGGGAAGCTTTCAGGTTAAATATAATTAGTGACCTCCTTCGGACTCAATATTTTCTACATTAATGCCCTGGCTTTTCAGCACTGCGCTCACTCTCCAGGCAAAGAATACCAGGTAAGCAAAGCCGATTGCAGGAACGATATAAGAACTGTGGATACCAATAGTATCGGCAAGTTCTCCTTGAATAGGCGGGATAATCGCACCACCTAAAATCATCATGATCAGGAAGGAAGAACCCTGACTGGTGTATTTCTTTAAACCTGTGATCGACAATGCAAAGATCGACGGCCACATGATAGAGCAGCACAATCCACCACTTACAAAAGCAAAGATCGAAATATGTCCAGTGGTTAATAAACCGATCACCATAGAAATAGCACCTAACGTACCGAAAATTGCCAATGTTTTAGCAGGTTTTTCTTGTCCAAGGTAAAAAGCAACAATCATTACAGCGATACAGATCCCATATACATATAAGTTACCCACGTCAGTTCCTGTGAAGTGGTTGACGACTAAGATCACCCCGAAGGCAACGAATGGTACCACTACAGTCAATATGTTTCTCAAAGTTTTAGACATGCTAAAGGCCGAAATTGCACCCGTCCAACGTCCGATCATCATACTTCCCCAATAAAGAGAGATGTATTGTTTGATCTCAGATTCTGCTAAACCGCCAAATTCTTTTAGGTTCAACAAGGCACCCAGGTTACTTTGAATGGTTACTTCTGTACCTACATACATGAAAATTGCCAACATACCCAATACCAATTGTGGGTATTGCATGGCACCCCATTTTTCAGGGTTATCTTTTTTAACGGTATAAGCATACAATAAAGCACCAAGAATGATGGCCAGTGCAGAGTAAACAAATACATAAGAAGGAATCCCTGTGCCATGTGCTAAAGGACCCGCAGCGGCAACCAGTAAGAAACCAAGGATCATCACTACCAGTGGACCATTAGGCTTAGGACTGGCTTCTATTTTCTCATCACTCGTTACTTTTGGTAATTTAGAAAGGGCAAAGAAGATCGCTACTGCGATAAACAAACCAGCAAGAATCAGGTACAGGTTATTGATAGAGCTGATTTCTACTGCTTTCGGAATTGCATCATTTGCGGTACCGAATAAAACCACACTCACGATAACCGGGCCCATTAAACCACCAAGGTTGTTGATACCACCAGCAAGGTTTAAACGGTGCGTACCACTTTCTGGCGCACCTAAAGCCACCACAAAAGGATTTGCTGCAGTTTGCTGAAGGGAGAAACCCAGGGCAATCACGAAAAAAGTAAATAAGATAAAGATAAAAGATCCGGAATGAACCGCGGGAATCATGATCAATGCACCAACTGCAGAGATGAGCAATCCGGCGATAATCCCCTTTTTATAACCGATTTTATTCAGAATATCTACTTTACTGGCTTGAGAGGCGAAGTACAACAACAGCGACCCAATAAAGTATCCACCGTAAAATGTAAAGTCAATAAGTTGAGACTCGAATTGAGTCAGATTAAAGTGCGCTTTGCAGAATGGTATAAAAATACCATTTGAAGCAGCAACAAAGCCCCAGAAAAAGAACACAGTGATAATTGTGTACAATGCGGTGCCATAATTTTTTTTAGATTGTTGTTCCATATAATCGTATAACTTATTTTGGTGCGCTAAACATAAATAAAAAAAACTGTTTGCTAAAGTGTAATGTTTACACACTGGCGCTTTCCTATTCCTCTGCTGAGGGGTAGATCTGTAGGGTACAGTCGGGAATCTATTAAAATAATAAGGGTGATTTTATTCATAAAATCGCATATTAGCATAATTTTAGAAGTTAGGTGAATGTTTGAAGCAATATTACAGGGGGTGGGTGCAGGTATATTATTTTCGTTTTTAACGGGTCCTGTCTTCTTTTCCATGATTAAAACGAGCATTGAGAAAGGCTTCAAAGCCGGATTTTCTCTTGCGGTAGGTGTGATTTTTAGTGACATTATCTTTATCACCCTAACCATTTTCAGTGCACAGTTTGTAGACTATAAATCAGAATACTTTCAATATATAGGCATCGTAGGAGGCCTCTTTTTATTTGGAATCGGACTGTATTACCTTTTCAACAAGGTAAAAGTAAGTTATGATGTGGGGGAAATTGCGAAGATTAAAAAGCGCGGATACATCCTTAAAGGATTCTTAATGTGCCTCTTATCTCCAACCACGCTGATGTTCTGGATTATGGTAGGTGGCATTATTTCCGTGCAACTCCACCTTACTATGGCAGAAAAGGTAGTTTTCTTTATTGTAGCCATGGCCACACAGCTGACTGTGGACGGTATAAAAACCTATTATGCGGCAAAACTCAGGTACCGCATCAAAGAGAGAACCATACAAAACCTCAACAGGATTGCAGGCGCTGTGATTATCATCTTCGCCATCCGTTTATTCATAGAGGTCTTATTAAAACATTATAAATAAAAAAATCCCCGTCAGGTATAACCAGACGGGGATTTGTATTTTATGAATTGCTTTATTAATAAGCTCTTTGGTTGCTTCCTTCTTTCCAGTTTACGAAAGCTTTAATCACAACCTTGTTACCACCTGGTGTTGGGTAATTTCCAGAGAAATACCAGTCGCCGGTATGATCAGGACAAGCTACATGTAAATTATCTAAGGTCTGATAAATCACTTCTACTTCTGCATTGATGTTTTCAGGAGTAATGATTTTTGTGATTTGTGCAGAGATCTCTTCTTGCGTGAAAGGTCTGTAAATGTCTTTCACATGGTTAACGATCTGTTCTTTTGGCAACAACAGCGAAGCTTTACATTTCTGATAAACATCTTCAATGATGTGTTCCATACCACGTGCTTTCAACAATTGAATCGCTGCTTCAAAAGCAACAAACTCTCCCATTTTAGACATGTCAATACCATAGCAATCCGGGTAACGGATTTGTGGAGCAGAAGAAACAATAATGATCTTCTTAGGATGCAACCTATCAATGATCTTAATGATACTTTGCTTCAAGGTTGTTCCCCTAACGATTGAATCATCAATCGCTACTAAGGTATCTGTATCGTTTTTGATTACACCATAAGTAGTGTCATAAACATGCGCCACCATATCTTGTCTATCGGCATCTTGCGTGATAAACGTTCTTAGTTTTACATCTTTAATGGCCAATTTCTCTACTCTTGGCTTCATGGATAACAATTCAGTTAATTCCTCATCGCTCAGTTGTGCTTTACGATTCACCAAAGTATCCATTTGTACTTCTCTGATATAGCTGTGTAAACCTTCTACCATTCCGTAGAAAGAAACCTCAGCGGTATTTGGGATAAAAGAGAATACTGTATTTTTAAGGTCTGCACTTACTGCTTTCAGAATCTGATCACACAACAATGCGCCTAAATGTTTTCTTTCTTTATAAATGTCGGCATCAGATCCTCTAGAGAAATAAATGCGTTCAAATGAACAAGCTCTTTTTTCCTGAGGCTCTCTGAAAACTTCCTGAGTTACTTTACCATTTTTCTTAACGATAAGTGCATGTCCAGGTTCGATTTCTTTCACATCTTTAAATGGAATATTGAAAGCAGTTTGAATTGCTGGTCTTTCAGAGGCAGCCACTACAATCTCATCATCTGCATAATAGAATGCCGGACGAATTCCTGAAGGGTCACGAAGGATAAAAGCATCACCATTACCAACGATACCAGAAATTGCGTATCCACCATCCCAGTTCTTTGCAGAACGACGAAGAATTTTAGCGATATCTAAACCTTCAGAGATTTTGTGGGTGATTTCTACGTTGTCTAATCCTTCTTTTTTATAAGCATCAAAAAGCTCTTGATTTTCATCGTCTAGGAAATGACCGATTTTTTCAAGTACTGTTACCGTATCCGCTTTTTCTTTCGGATGTTGTCCAAGCTCATAAAGTTGCTCTAACAACTCTTCCACATTCGTCATGTTGAAGTTACCAGCAATCACAAGATTACGGGTCATCCAGTTGTTCTGACGTAGGAAAGGGTGACAATTTTCAATACTATTCTTACCATGGGTACCATAGCGAAGGTGACCTAGTAAAACTTCTCCGATGAAACTAACATTGGTTTTCAACCATTCAGAATCTTGCATCAGCTCAGGCGTTTCATTCTGGATGTCTACAAATTTACTTTGTACATAGCCAAAAATATCTGAAACCGCATTTTGAGCCATAGACCGGTACCTGCTGATGTAGCGGTGTCCTGGTTTAACATCAAGTTTAATGGTTGCAATACCGGCGCCATCTTGTCCACGGTTGTGTTGCTTTTCCATCAATAGGTAAAGCTTATTTAGGCCGTAAAGAGTAGTACCGTATTTTTCCTGGTAGTATGAGAGAGGTTTTAAAAGGCGGATAAAGGCAATACCGCATTCGTGCTTAATCGAGTCGCTCATTCGTGTGTGATTTGAGCCGCAAATTTACCGTTAATAATTTTCAGAACCTAGAAAGAAATACAATCTTTCATTAAGATTATAATTGATTCTTCATCCTTCCATTGCAGGTAAATAGCCGCTCCCAGAAGGGAGCGGCTATTGTGTTTTCTTGATTTGATCTGAGTAGACGATTAAACCTTAAGATGCATTTTATCCGATTGAACATCCTCGCCAAAGAAAATGGAGGCATGTTGGTCAAAGGTTTCCGTATCGCCCGAAGTAAAAAATCTTCTTTTACTTTCCTGAGCAATCTTTATGGCTATTTCAGGATGTTTTTTCAAATATACATCCAGACTATTGGCCACAATATCCGCCTGTCCAAGCAATTCAATTCCGGAAGGCAAAATGGCTTGAAGTTTAGGAATGAGCAATGGGTAATGTGTACAAGCCAAAAGGATACAATCAATATCCGCATCTTTTTGCAACAGCTGATCCAGGTACTTCTGCACAAAATAATCAGCACCAGGATTGAGGTGTTCATTATTTTCTATCAGTGGCACCCACATCGGACAACTTTGCTGCTGGACTTCAATATCCGGAAAAAACTTATTAATCTCGAGCAGGTAAGAATTGGAGTTCACTGTACCCCTTGTTCCCATTACCCCAATTTTCCGATGTGAAGTATACTCCCCTACCACCTCTGCTGTTGGCCTGATTACACCCAACACCCTATGATTGGGATACTTAACCGGAAGTACCTTTTGCTGAATGCTACGCAAGGCCTTTGCTGAAGCTGTATTACAAGCGAGGATGACCAATGGGCATCCCTGCTCAAACAGCCATTCTACGCATTCTAAAGTATACTGGTAAACAGTTTCAAAAGAATGGTCTCCATAAGGAGAACGGGCATTATCACCCAGATAAATATAATTGTATTGCGGCAGCTGCTTGGCTATAGATTTAAACACGGTTAAACCACCATACCCAGAATCAAAAACGCCTATAGATTGTCCAGTATTCATTGTAAAAAAAAGCGGGATGGTTTTTATCAACCATCCCGCAATTTAAATATTTTAATTCTAATTATTTCTTTGGAGCTGCAGTTGCAGAGATACCCAATTTAGCTTTAACAGCAGCAGTGATGTCATCACCACCATCCCAGTAAACTAAAGCTTGGTTTGCAGTATCAAATACATAAGCAAAACCTTTTTCTTTAGAAACAGCTTTAATTGCTGCATCCGCTTTCACCTGAATAGGGTTAAACAATTCTGCATTTTTAGCTTCCATTTCCTGTTGTGCTTTAGCTCTTGCATCTTCAATACGTTTTTGAAGATCTTGCAATTCAGCACCCGCCGTTTGTAATTCTTTACCAACCGTTTCTTTGTTGGCTTCGCTCATGGTCTTTTGCTTTGCTTCAGCTGCAGAAAGTTTAACTTGGTATTCAGCAATCATTTTCTCTACATCCGCTTGCTTAGCTTTACCGAATGCTTCTAATTTAGTTCTTGCGTCCTTAACCTCTGGCATAGCTTCAATGATCAATGCCGAGTTCAGGTGTGCTAATTTTTGTTGTGCATTTGCTACGTTAGCAGTAAACAATAACCCCGCTGCGATAAAAAATGCGTTAATTGACTTTCTCATTTCTATTTGTCTTAATAAATTGTTTTTACTTGTTTATCTATTTGTGTTTGCTTACTTAAGAATCGTTCCTGGTTTAAAACCAAGCAATCTAATCACATCATTGCTGACATCATAATTACTGCTGGCATAAATCATCATGGTTGCTTCACTGCTTTTATCAAAGATGAAATCCAGTTGTTTCCCTTTTGCTACTTCCGTAATCGTCTTGGTTACTTTATCCTGAATCGGCCCTAACAACTTACCACGTTTCTGGAAAAGTTCTCCATCTGGTCCAAAGATTCTACGTTGAAAATCTTTAGCTTCTTTTTCCTTCTCGATGATATCATTCTCTCTTCTCTTACGCATATCTGCAGTAAGCAATACCTGATCTGCCTGGTATGCTTTATACATTTTATCGATCTCCACAAAATTCTGATCTACTTGTGTCTGCCATTGTTGTGAAGCTACATTCAGCTCATTCAATGAAGACTTGTATTCCGGAAGGTGCTTCAAAATATATTCTGTATCTACATACGCAAACTTCTGTGCAAAAGCCCCCATACAGGTAAAGCTTAAGAAGCATATTAAAAGGTATTTTTTCATAGCCTGTTTTTTATTGTTCCTCGTTAATTAAAATCCGCCTAGCTGTTGAGCAATACTAAACGTAAATGATTGCTTTCCTCCATTTTCAACTCCAGGAATTTTGTCGAAAGGAAATCCATAATCAATACCCAACAATCCAAATATCGGTAAAAATATCTTCGCACCAAAACCTGCAGAACGTCTAACGTTAAAAGGATTGAAATCTCCGAACTTGTTCCAGGTATTACCACCCTCAGCAAAAGCGACAAGGAAGGCTGTAGCAGATGGACTGGCAATTACCGGATACCTTACCTCCAACACATATTTCGTGAAGATTGGACTACCTGATTGTTGTGCAATCTGTACGTTAGATCCATTAGGAATCACTGCAGAGTTTGCATAACCACGCATCGCGATCAACTCAGATCCTTGTAAGAAGTCAAAGCCTTGCATACCGTCACCACCCAATTTGAAACGCTCGAAGGCAGGATCACCAACGTCTTTATTATACGATCCAAGGAAACCAAACTGTGCCTGTGCTTTCACGACAAACTTACCGCTAAGTCTATGGTACCATTGTGTTTCAAATTTCCATTTGTGGTATTCTGTGAATTTATAAAATTCTTTATCAGGAGCGGTCTTATAATTCAGTTTATTAATCAATGAATATGGAGGTGTTGCCTGAACAGTGAATTTAAAATAAGAACCACCTGTAGGGAAGATTGGAGAATCACGTGAATCCCTGCTCAACTCCTGTGCTAAACTGATGTTATAAGAAGTACCAGTACTGAATTTATAACCTGGATAGTTGTTTAGGATATACTGTTGGAAACTCAAAGCATGACTCAACTGGAAATAGTTGTCCGGGAAGTTTAACCTTCTACCTAAACTAACCGTTACCCCGTTCAGTCTGATTCTTTGTTGCTGACCACGACTATCTACTTCTTTCAATCCATTAGACTGTAGAGAGGTAAATGCACTCACACCAAAACTCACTGGTTTTTTACCACCTAACCATGGCTCAGAGAATGAGAAACTATAAGACTGGTAGTATTTACCATTCGTTTGTCCACGTAAGCTTAGCTTTTGACCATCACCTTTTGGTAAAGGTTTGTAAGCACTTGGATTGAATAGATTTCTCAAAGAGAAGTTATTGAAAGTAAGCCCTAAGGTACCGATGATGTTACCACCACCAAAACCACCAGACAATTCAATCTGATCAGAAGGTTTTTCTTCTACTGCATATTCAATATCTACTGTACCATCAGCCGGGTTAGGCTTAGGTGTAGGTACCGTTTTAGATTCATCAAAGTTACCCAATTGACCAATCTGACGAACCGTACGGATCAATAAGTCTTTAGAGAATTTATCACCTGGCTTAGTGTGTACCTCACGAAGTACTACCCTATCGTTAGTGATCGTATTTCCTTTTACCGTAATCCGGTTATTGGTGTATTGAGGACCTTCATAAATGCGGACTTCCACATCAACGGTATCACCATAGATTTTAGTCTGGATAGGATCAACGTTAAAAGTTAAGTAACCATCATTCAAGTACAAACTTGAGACATCATCACTGTTTGCACTACCTCTTAATTTTTTCTCTAATTTTTCTTCACTGAAAACTTCTCCTTTTTCAATCCCCAGAATACGCTCCAGGTCTTTACCTGCATATTTAGCATTTCCTACCCAGGTGATATTTCCGAAATAGTATTTAGGGCCTTCAAATAAGTCGATTTTAATCCCAATCGATTTATCGTCATATCTGTAAATGCTGTCTTTCAAAATTACCGCATCACGGTAACCTTTATCCTGCATTTTAGCGATCAGTGTTTTCTTGTCTTCGTCGTATTTTTCTTTATTGAATTTACCCGATCCGAATATTTTGTAGAAAGCCTGTTGTTTAGTTTTCTTTAAGAACTTACGCAGTTTAGCGTCCGAAAACACTTCATTACCAGTAAAATTGATCTCATGAACTTTCACCTTACGGCCTTTGTCTACAATCACTTCCAAAATCACATGGTTCTCCTGATTTGGATCTGGCTTAGTCTTATAACTTACTGTTGTGAAGAAATAACCTTTCTCCAACAAGTATTTTTTAATGATACTGGTTGTAGAATTGTATAAATTCTCGTTGATAATAGATTTCGTTGACTTCGCATTTAACTTCTCCAGGATATCTGTTTTTTGAGATTTGCTAACCCCTTGGATATCAAAAGAAGACAATCTAGGACGTTCTACTACTTCGATATCGAAGTAAACTGAATCCCCCTCAATTTTAGTAATGTCTAGTTGTACATCATCAAATAATCCTTGTTCCCAAAGGATTTTAATTGCGTTTGCTGTTGCTTCACCTGGAAGTACAATGCGTTCCCCTTTAATTAATTTTGAAAGGGTAATGATCACATCTTTGTCTAAGAATTTTGTTCCTGACAGGGTTACATCTGCGATAGTGTATTCCTTGGGATTAAAATAATCCAGATCCAGGCCATTAACTTTTAATGTAGGAGTTGCAGGATTGGACTGAGGACGGATCTGTGCCATTGTTGGTAAACCAATCAATAACAATAGTATAAGTTGATATATTCTTTTCATTTACAATCTAAAAATCGATGCTAAGTTAATTTAAACACATGTTAAAAAGTGTTAAAAGTAAAATTAGTTCAGTTGTTCGCTAATTTTACCGAAGCGGCGTTCGCGTTTTTGGTAGTCTACAATCGCTTCAAAAAGATCTTCTCTTCTGAAGTCCGGCCAAAGCGTATCGGTAAAATACAGTTCCGTATAAGCCATCTGCCACAACAGAAAATTACTAACCCTGTGTTCTCCACTGGTTCTGATCATCAGCTCCGGATCAGGAATATTAGTGGTGGTTAGCTGGGCAGAGAAAAGTTCTTCATTAATCGCATCGATTTCAATCTCCTGATCTTTAGCTTTTTGAGCCAATTTCTTGGCAGCCTCCAGGATTTCCCATTTCGCACTATAACTCAAGGCAAGCGTCAGGGTACAACGGGTATTTTTCGCTGTATTGTCCATCGCACTTTTCAAGTCATCAATACATTTTTGAGGAAGAGAGGCAATGTCTCCAATCGCATTTAACCGAATGTTATTTTTATTGAGTGTTGCGGTTTCCTGATTAATAGTAGAGATCAATAACTCCATTAAAGCATTGACTTCTTCAATGGGTCTATTCCAGTTTTCCGTAGAAAATGCGTATACGGTCAGGTATTTGATACCGATATCGGCACAACCTTCTACAATATCTTTCACAGATAGCACACCGCTTTCATGGCCAAAATGCCTGAATTTACCTTGGTTTTTTGCCCATCTCCCGTTTCCATCCATGATGATTGCGATGTGTTCAGGTAGGCGTGTAACGTCAATTTGTTCTTTAAATCCCATTTATGAATGCAAATATGCTTAAAATGTATAACATTTTTGGGACACAAAGGTATAAGATATGCCAATACCTACAAACATATAAGTATCTCTTTTTCTTAAGTCTCCTCTTTGAGTCCCGTAAAGATTAGTAACTGGTAATGAAGGGTCAGCGTTGGGGAAGCCCGACAAGTGCTGACGGATCAGCCTCAGGTCTGCCGGGTCATTGGCTGTATAATCAGCCATAGGGTATTTCCCACTCACATCATCCAGGTAATCGGTGTAAGCTGTCCGGTAACCGATCTGGGTAAATAAGCCCCAATTGTCTTTTAACCTGACTTTAAACCCTACACCGTAAGGCACTGTAACTGCAGAATTCCCGTAAGCTTCCTTTTGCCCTTCGGTACGATAAAAGCGAAGCTGATACTCTTTTTCTCCAGGATTTGAAGGAATATCATACTTCCCGATTGGGTTGAACCAAACCCCTCCTATCCCTGCAAATAGGTAAGGTGTGAAATTCTTAGTTCCACCTCCGGCAAAATATTCAAAGAAGTTGAAGTCAAGTTGCAAACTGAACTCATTCAAATTGCTCTTAAAATTAAGCCCCCTTTCTCTGAATTGTGCATTTTCAGATTCCCGGTCGTCTGCTTTGATTTTTCCATGCATATAATGCAGGCCCAGGGTCCAATAAGGATCAAAGTTAACTTTGACATTGGCTCCGGCAGAAATACCGCTGATTTTCAATGGCTTGTTTTGATTCAGATCTCCCATATATCCGGCCCCTCCACCGATCAGGCCAAATTCCAAATTCTGGGCAAAGGCGGAAGATCCAATGAAAAACAGGGCAAAAAAACAGAAGAGCTGAATTCTGAAATGCATTTTAATAATTTCGGGTATCGATCCCCCAAAGTAGTTTATTTCTCAATGTCTTCAAATAACTTTCGTCATTTAATCTGATCAGATTGACATGAAAATTAGCTTTATTGAGTGTTAATTTCACCGATCTGTCTACGGTTTCTGTCCGGGAATCACATGATACGAGAAACTTAGCGCTTCTGGCTTCGACTTCAAAAGTCAGCGTTACATCATCAGGAATGATCACCGGTCTAACATTCAGGTTATGCGGAGCAATCGGTGTGATGACAAAATTCTGTGAGCTTGGGTAGATAATCGGACCACCGCAGCTTAAGGAATAAGCGGTAGAACCGGTAGGTGTGGCAATGATTAAGCCATCTGCCCAATAAGAATTGACAAACTCGTCATTCATATAGGCATGAATGATCATCATCGCAGACTTATCTCTTCTATGAATAGTGATGTCGTTTAAGGCGAAGTTCTCCTCGCCGAAAAGGTCTAATTTAGAATCCAGATTGATCAGGGTTCTTTTGTCCAGCGCATAGGATTTACTGCGTAATGCTTCAATCGCCATGCGAATTTCATCTTTATTGATGCTGGCTAAAAAGCCCAACCTGCCAAAATTAATTCCGACTACAGGAATTCCGGAATGACGGATCAAGGATAGCGTATCGAGCAGCGTACCATCACCTCCAAGGCTGATCAACACATCTGTTTGATCCACCAATTCGGTATGGTGACTAAAAGCGACAATGCCATCAGGCAGCTTTATTTTGTCTTTAATAAAGTCAAGGTAATCTTTGTAAACAAGAATGGGTGTTTTCAACTCCCCCAACACATTGAATACTTCCTGTACGTATGGTAGAACACTATTATTGAACTCTCTACCGTATATTGCAGTTCTCATTTATGGGGTTTATACGTTTAAATAATTCATGAATGAATTATATCTGTCTTCGGTACCATCGTCTGAAATGGTGCTGTTAAACACAGCTTTTACCTGGTAATTATACCGCTCAAAAGAGGCGATAATTCCCGACAACTCAGTTTTATTGATCTTTAAAGTCACCTCTAATCTTGTGGAATCGGGAAAAGATTGCACATAAGAAGAAAGGATCTGCGCATTGTCTGCTTCCACTATTTGTGCCATATGGGAAAGGGAGTTATTGCGGTTGTTGATTTCCAGCACAATAATTCCCCCCGGCTCTTTCACAGCATAGATCTCTGCGGTATAATCCAGCAGATTATGAATAGAAATAAGCCCCAAATAGTTCTTTTTATAGTCCAGCACTGGCATTACTGATAAATTCAATTGATGAAACAGTCTGATGATGTCATAGATATGTGCATCTTCATACACAAAAGGGTTTAAAATAGACAAAGGCAAACTTCCGATTGCCTGAGTGGTATCCCTTAATTCTATCAACTCTTCCTCTGCCAGTAAGCCTAGAAACTGTGTTTCATTGACAATGGGTAAATGGTATAGCTTGAACTCAGTCATCCTCTCCAAAGCGTTCTGAACTGAATCAGAAGTCTTTAGTGGGGGGATTGAATTAGATATGAGTTCAGCTGCGTACATTATTTTAATAATATTCTATTCAAAAACTTCTCCAAATATTCATTGAAGATTTCCGGACGCTCCATCATCGGGGCATGTCCACATTGATCAACCCAATTTAACTCTGAATTAGGCAGTAGTTCATGGAACTCTTCTGCTACTTCAGGAGGAGTAATTTTATCCTGTTTCCCCCAAATTAAGGAAACCGGGATCGTGATTCTGGACAGTTCTTTAGACATATTATGGCGGATAGCAGATTTAGCTAAGGCCAGAATTCTGATCACTCTGGAACGGTCATTTACACTTTTATATACCTCATCTACCAATTCATCCGTTGCTATTGCAGGATCATAAAAGGTATACTGTACTTTTTCTTTAATATAATCACGGTTCTCTCTTTTTGGGAAAGACCCGCCAAATGCATTTTCATATAAGCCCGAACTTCCGGTCAATACCAGTGCTTTTACGTTTTCCTGATGAGCGGCAGTAAAGACTAGTCCGACATGCCCTCCCAATGAATTCCCGATTAAAACTACCTGATTAAGTTTCTTATATTTTAAAAATTTGTGAATATATTTTGATAAACTTTTTACACCTAAAGTGAGTATTGGGAGTTCATAAAGTGGTAAAATGGGTACAATAACATGATACTTTTCTTTGAAATGATCTATCGTTGGTTCCCAGTTGCTCAACTCTCCCATTAATCCATGAAGTAATACCAGGGGTTCTCCTTTTCCAGCCTCAATATATTTAAACCCGTCTTCGTCTATTACTTCGTATTTCATATTTTGTGTTAATAAGGTAATGCTACTAAGTTAGTGCAGTAAATTAAATTATATGTAATTTAAGTCATTAATTTTCGAAAAAAGTTTAAACACATAAAATCTAAGCATAATCTATGCCAATTGCGTTTTAACGATTTCAGCGATCAATTTACCGTCTGCTTTACCTGCAAGTTCTTTGTTGGCAAGGCCGATAACTTTACCCATTTCTTTTACTGAAGTTGCACCTGAATCTTTAATAATCTGTGCAACAATACTTTCGATTTCTGCCTGATTCAATTGCTTAGGTAAGAATTGACTGATCACTTCGATTTCTTCTTCTTCGATAATGCTCAAATCTTCACGACCTTGAGTTTTGTAAATGTCTGATGATTCTTTACGTTGTTTCACCAATTTTTGAAGAATCTTAGCTTCGGTTTCTTCCGTGATTTCTTCTGCTGATCCTTTTTCGGTTTTCGCCAACAAAAGTGCTGCTTTAATCGCTCTTAAGCCTCTTAATGCGGCCTGATCTTTAGCCAACATTGCTTTTTTAATTTCCTGATCTATAGTATTTGATATCATATCTTTTGAATTGAAATTTTAATCTCTTTTAATAATTGCACCTGATGCCTGTGCGGTTGGCATAATCAACATGTCATTAATATTGACATGGGCCGGTCTGCTCACTGCAAACCAGATGGCTTCGGCAATGTCATTGGCCACTAAAGGCTCCAAGCCGTCATATACTTTTTTAGCCCTACTTTCATCTCCTTTAAAACGAACTTTAGAAAACTCCGTTTCTACCATTCCAGGATTGATCGCTGTTACTTTAATGCCATGTGGCAACAAATCAATGCGCATCCCTTTGTTTAGGGCATCTACAGCATGTTTTGTGGCACAATATACGTTTCCATTTGGATATACCTCCTGTCCGGCAATAGAACCTATGTTTATAATGTGTCCGGATTTCCGGGCAATCATCCAGTTGGATACAATTTTAGTCACATACAATAAGCCTTTTACATTGGTGTCGATCATGGTGTCCCAATCGGAAATATTCCCTTTATCAATTGGATCTAAACCCTGACTTAACCCTGCATTATTGATCAGCACATCTACCTGTTTCCAGGCAGCGGGCAATGTTTCCAAGGCATAAGAAAGATCGTCATGAATCCGGACATCTGCCACCAACGTTTTGGTCTCAATGCCATATTTATCTTCCAGACGCCTGGCCACTTCTTTCAACAATTCTTCTCTTCTTGCTACAAGAATCAAATGATAACCTTGTGCAGCAAATAAATCAGCACAGGCGGCTCCAATTCCTGAAGTTGCTCCTGTAATTAATGCAGTTTTCATTGGTATATTGTTTTTTTAATGCTAATTGTTAAAAATGATTTCCTCCCTTAAAACCGGAGTAATGCGCGATTAAGCTGATAATAGTCTGAACAAAACTAAAAAAAATCTGACAAATCACTCAAAAAACAAACTGAAGGTCACATGGCGCAACATCAGCTTATCAATTGGATTAGAAAACACATGTGGTACTTCCCTTTTCATGACACTATCAAAAGAATAAGATAATTTCAGCTCAGGTGACATTTTGAAGTATTCAAAATACAAATCCATACCCAGTCCGGCTTCATAAGAAAGAAAGCTTTTTTTGTTGTTCAGAAACATCTCCATGGGATCAGTCACCTTCGTATTGTCGCTTTTTTTCTTGGAGGATATATCTGTAGAGTACTTAACTCCACCAATCATGTACGCCCTGAAGTTGTTCCTTCTGTTGGATTTTATTTTCAGTCCGAGTGGAAACTCTACCAGGGTGGATTGTACTTTCTTTTCTACATCCAAAAATGGCTGTCCCGCAGTGATTGGAATATTTTCAAAACGGTAAGTCAGTATCCGATCGTTAAACACCAAAATTGGGGTCAGGCGAACATCCACGTTTTCCAATAACTTTTGGTTCACTACAAATCCGATTCCAAATCCAGGAGAGGGCTTCGCGGAAATTGAGCTCAATCCTCTGGGCACATAATCCGGTAAATCAGTGATTAATCCTGGACTTTCCTTCCAATCTGTTTTCTTTAGTAATTTATATTCCGAAGAGATGTACTGAAAGGTAAAACCAAAATGCAGATCAGTATCGTCTATTCCCCCACCCCAATTCTGCGCATTGGCGGTACCCACCATAAGCATCAAAAGAGAAAAAAGGGATAGTTTTACTTTCATACAGCTTCTTTAATTGGAATATCGTGAATTTATCCAGCCGAACCAAGATCCGGCCAGATCATTATTATTTTACACCCGTATAAATTGCACAGACACCAAATGTCAATCTGTTATCTTTCGCTTCCTTAAAGCCAACTTTAGTCATCATTTGATTAAAGGCTTCCCCATCCGGGAATGCGGCTACAGATTCCGGCAAATACGTATATGCTTTATTATCTTTTGAAAAAACCTTGCCCAATAATGGTGTGATGTGGTTAAAGTAAAAATTATAACCTTGTTTAATTGGGAATTTTCTTGGTTTAGAGAATTCAAGGATCACGATTTTACCTCCTGGTTTTAGCACGCGGTACATATCTGCCAGTCCCTTTTCTAAATTTTCATAATTTCTTACACCAAAGGCTACGGTTACCGCATCAAAATGATTGTCTTCGAAATGTAAACCTTCAGAATCGCCCATTTGAACAGAAAAAACACCGCCCAAATTACGTTCTTTTATCTTTTTACGTGCTACTTCTAACATTCCATCAGAAATATCTACGCCAATTACCTTTTCTGGATTAAGAATTTTTATCGCTTCAAAAGCGAAATCTCCGGTACCTGTTGCGACATCAAGAATCAAGCGCGGTTGTAGCGCTTTCAGCTCTCCAATCGCCTTTTTACGCCATAGAATGTCAATTCCGAGCGACATAAAGTGATTTAAAAAATCATAAGTTTCAGATATGTTATCAAACATAGAGGCTACTTGTTCCTTTTTAGTAGCAGTTGCAGACTGGTAGGGTGTGATCTTTTCGTTCATGGTAAGCTGCAAAGATAAGTATTGTTGAAAACTAATTTTCTACCTTTGTCAAATGATTATAAAATCAGCAACATTTATTTGTAGTAATACAAAGGTTTCAGCTTTGCCTGTAGCCAATATGCCCGAATATGCATTTATCGGACGTTCCAACGTAGGGAAGTCTTCATTGATCAATATGCTGGTCAATCAGCATGGTTTAGCAAAAACGTCCCAAAGGCCGGGTAAAACCCAGTTAATTAACCACTTTCTCATCAACGAGAAATGGTATATTGTAGATTTACCAGGATATGGTTATGCCAAAGTTTCTAAGAACAGCAGAGAAAGCTGGGAGAAATTCATCCGCAACTACATCACCAAAAGAGAAAGCTTACAATGCGTTTTCGTACTGATTGACAGTAGATTGGAGCCACAAAAAATTGACCTTGAGTTTTGCTGTTGGATGGGAGAAATCCAAATTCCTTTTGTATTGGCTTTCACAAAGGCAGATAAACAATCGGCAGTAAAAACGGACAAGAACATCGCAGCCTTCAAAAAAGCCTTAGGTGGATGGTTTGAAGAAATCCCTCCATGTTTTGTGACTTCTGCCGAAAAGCACCAAGGTAGAGATCAGATCCTGGACTTTATTGAACAGACAAATCTTGATTTCGCGATGCCAATTTTAACGCCTAAAGAAGACTAAACAGGTATTGGTGATATGAAGAAATATTTTTCACTGGTTTTGTTTGCCCATTCCGTTTTTGCACTTCCTTTTGCGATGATTGGTTTTTTTCTGGGTGTAACCACAACCTCCAGTCCTTTTAATTGGATGTTATTAGTGATGGTATTGCTGTGTATGGTCTTTGCCCGCAATGCGGCGATGGCCTTTAACAGGTACCTGGACAGAAACATTGATGCCAAAAATCCACGCACCCAAATGCGTGATATTCCTGCAGGAAGGGTATCAGCTAATGAAGCACTGATCTTTGTCATTGTCAACTGTATTTTATTTATAGCGACCACTGCATTCATCAATCCGCTTTGCTTTTACCTATCACCGGTAGCTTTGTTTGTGGTGTTATTTTATAGTTACACCAAAAGATTTACCGCACTGTGCCATATGGTACTGGGCTTAGGTCTTTCTTTGGCTCCCATTGGTGCTTATATTGCAGTAACCGGACATTTCAGTCTAATTCCAGTGCTATATTCTTTTGCTGTGCTCTTTTGGGTAAGTGGCTTTGACATCATCTATGCCCTTCAAGATGAAGGTTTTGACCGGGATGAAAAACTACATTCCATTCCCGCAGCATTGGGCATCAAAAACGCCTTAAAACTTTCAGAACTGCTCCATGTACTTTCTGCATTGTGTGTCATTGTACCCATTGCTTTGGCTCCGGATAACTTTAGTTGGTTTTATTACTTGGGAGTTGCATTTTTCTGCGCAATGTTGATCTATCAACATTTATTAGTTAAGCCAAATGACATTAGTAAAGTAGATAAAGCATTCATGACGACCAACGGCTTCGCTTCTGTAATTTTTGCAGCTTGCTTCCTTGCAGATGCCTTAATGAGGACCTTACTCTACACTGCTTAAACGAACTTTAGGAAAAAAAAATCCTAATCTGTCTTCGCCTTTTTCGAGCCCTGCTTGAAAAAGGCTTTTTAATTTAAGCCTCTGCCCTGCGTTCATTATATTTGCCTTGGTAATTTAAATAAAACTATGATCAATCTTAATATACCTGTAAAGCAAAGAACTTACATTCCGCAGCAGCTCGAAATGAAATGGGACAATTTAGCGCCTATTTTAGCCGAGTTGCTGGAACGCCCAATTGCTGATGTTGCCGAACTGGAAAAATGGCTGAAAGACAAAAGCGAATTGGAAGCTGCATTGGAGGAAGATTTTGCCTGGCGTTACATTCGCATGAGCTGTGATACAGCCAATGAGAAACTGGTTGAAGATTTTCAATACTTCGCTACGGAGATTGAACCAAAAATCTCTCCGATCGCCAATCAGCTGAATAAAAAATTCAATGACAGCCCATTTATCGATGAGCTGGATCAGGAAAAGTATTTTGTTTACATCAGAGCAATCAAAAAAGCAATTGAGATCTATCGTGAAGAGAATGTAGCATTACTCACTAAATTACAGGTTGCACAACAACGCTACCAAGGGATTACCGGTGCCATGACTGTCGAAATTAATGGTCAGGAATATACACTGGAGCAAGCTTCAAACTTCATTAAAGATACAGACAGAGCAGTAAGACAACAAGCATGGGAAACCATCCAGCAACGCCGTTTGGTTGACAAAGACGATTTAAACATCCTTTTTGATGAGCTATTGGTGATGCGTCATCAAGTCGCTTTGAATGCAGGATTCGAAAACTATAGAGATTACATGTTCCAGGCTTTGGGCAGATTTGACTACAGCCCTCAGGATTGTTATCATTTCCATGAAGCCATTGAAAAGCAGGTTGTACCTATTTTAAAAGAACAGGCCCAAAAACGTGCAGATGCCTTAGGTTTAAGTATTTTGAAGCCTTGGGATATGGAAGTGAGCACTACAGGTAAACCAGCCTTAAAGCCCTTTAAAAATGGCACAGAGTTGATTGATAAAAGCATTGACTGTTTTAATGCAATTGATCCAAAGTTGGGACAAATGCTGGCCACCATGAAAGCAAATAACCTTTTTGATGTGGAGAGCAGGAAAGGTAAGGCACCTGGAGGATACAATTATCCATTGGCAGAAACTGGTGCACCATTCATCTTCATGAATTCTGCAGGTTCATTGAGAGACCTGACCACGATGGTACATGAAGGCGGTCACGCAGTCCATACTTTTATGACGGCCAACCTGGAGCTTAATGATTTTAAACATTGTCCTTCTGAAGTTGCTGAACTTGCTTCCATGAGCATGGAGCTGATTTCTATGGATTACTGGAATATTTATTTCGACAATGAGGAAGATTTATTACGCGCCAAAAAAGAGCAACTGGCAGATGTATTAAAAACCCTTCCATGGGTGGCGGTGATTGATCAGTTCCAACATTGGCTTTATACCAATCCTGGTCATAATGCGGCTGATAGAGAGGAGACTTTCAAGCAAATTTATACGCGTTTTGGTGCAGGATTCGCAAATTGGGAAGGTCAGGAAGCTGAATTTGGAAACCTATGGCAGAAGCAATTACACTTATTTGAAGTTCCTTTTTATTATATAGAGTATGCGATTGCACAATTGGGTGCTATTGCCATCTGGAAAAATTACAAAGAAAATCCACAGCAAGCATTGGAACAATATCTGGCTGCCCTTTCACTGGGTTATACCAAGCCAATCAATGAAATTTATAAAACAGCAGGCATTAAATTCGACTTCAGTCTGAGTTATATTGAGGAGCTAGCTTCCTTTGTAAAAGACGAATTACAGAAATTAGGTTAATTGTTTACAAGTAATTTATAAGTTTGAATAATACAAACTAAACTAACCACCATTCAATGTTTGAAAAACTCTTCAGAAAGAAGTCAATATCCAAGATATTAGAAGATGCAGCAAAGGGCCATGGGGAGCATGGCGACTCCTTACAAAAAACCTTAGGAGTAAGAGACCTTACTGCTTTTGGAATTGCAGCCATCATCGGCGCAGGTATCTTCAGTACCATTGGAAAAGCGAGTGCGGATGGAGGTCCGGCAGTAATCTTTCTATTCATCTTTACCGCTATTGCCTGTAGTTTTGCAGCTTTTGCTTATGCTGAATTTGCTTCTATGGTACCCGTTTCCGGTAGTGCATATACGTATTCTTATGTCGCTTTTGGCGAATTAGTGGCCTGGATCATTGGCTGGTCGCTGATTATGGAATACTCTATTGGAAACATCACTGTGGCCATTTCCTGGTCCGATTATTTTACGGGACTCCTCTCCTCCATTAATATTCCCGCCTTAGGCATCAAAGGGATTCATGTGCCTGATTGGGCCACCATGGACTACCTTTCTGCGTATAACGGACATAAACATGCGGAAGCATTGATTAATGCCGGTAAAAGTTTTGCAAACCTGGATGAGGCTACTAAATTGGCCAATAACGCCTGGATTACCGCACCAAAAATCGGCAATTTCCACATCGTTGCTGATATTCCCGCACTGGGGATCATCATCCTCATTACCTGGTTGATCTACAGGGGAATGAAAGAATCCAAAAATGCAAGTAATGCCATGGTTGTGGTGAAATTAGCCGTAATTTTATTGGTATTGGCAGTAGGTGTCTTCTATGTAGATACCGCCAACTGGGAT
Organism: Pedobacter gandavensis; assembly: GCF_014172405.1. Classification (GTDB taxonomy): domain Bacteria; phylum Bacteroidota; class Bacteroidia; order Sphingobacteriales; family Sphingobacteriaceae; genus Pedobacter; species Pedobacter gandavensis. The sequence continues at coordinate 127,571 of NZ_WNXC01000003.1, forward strand.
CCTTTTGCGCCCAATGGGATATCAGGAGTGCTAAAAGGCGTATCAGCTGTATTTTTTGCTTATATCGGCTTTGATGCCATCTCTACTACTGCAGAAGAATGTAAGAACCCACAAAGAGATCTTCCAAGAGGAATGATGTGGGCGATTATCATCTGTACGATTTTATACGTTGCCATAGCGCTGGTACTTACTGGTATTGTCAACTACAGCCTTTTAGCTGTTGGTGATCCTCTTGCCTTTGTTTTTGACCACATCAACCTCAAATTGATGAGTGGAATTATTGCAGTAAGTGCGGTATTTGCCATGGCCAGTGTATTATTGGTTTTCCAAATGGGACAACCTAGGATCTGGATGAGTATGAGCCGTGACGGTCTATTGCCTAAATCTTTTTCGAAGATTCACCCGGTCTATAAAACACCATCCTTTGCAACGATTGTGGTAGGTTTTGTGGTTGCGATTCCTTCGTTGTTTATGAACCTGACGATCGTTACCGACCTTTGCTCCATAGGAACGTTATTTGCATTTGTATTGGTTTGTGCAGGTGTATTGGTGCTTCAGAACAAACCAAATATTCAGCGTGGTAAATTCAAAACGCCTTATGTGAACTCCAAATACATTATCCCGGTGGTATTAATTGGTGCCCTGGTATTTGGCTTTACGGCTTTTAAGAAAGAAACAAATGCGTTTATTTTCAATACGCCAAGGATTTATGAACCTGTTCATTTTATCACCTCTCTTAGCGGAACCGAGTTGGAATCCGTAAAAGAAGAGATTAAAAATGGCCCGGTAAAAATTACGCCAGGAAAGACATTGGATGCTGCAGCCTATTTAAGTGCCTTATCTGAATCGCAATACCAACAGTTCATTGATCAATCCGCAGTCAGCATGGAGAAGAAATATGAAGAAGGATGGGCATTGTTTAAACATAAAATTCCAATGTGGATCTTCTTTACCATCTGTCTGGTGATTACCTATTTCTGTATCACCAAAAACTTATCCCTAATCCCCGTTTTAGGGTTAATGAGTTGTTTATATATGATGTGTGAGCTAGGTATTTCCAACTGGATCGGTTTTGGGATCTGGCTGGCCGTTGGCTTGGTCGTGTATTTCCTTTACGGTTACAGACATAGTAAACTAGGAAAAGAAAGTCAGGCGATTTCATAATCCATTGATAAAATATAGCATGGGCTGCCTTTTCAGGCAGCCCATTTTTTTTGCTTCAGTTTTAGCCTATCCTCAGTTCCGATTTTAACCAGCGGTTAACAGGAGAACTACCTATATTCAGCTCTATTTTTCAACTGTTCTTCTTTTACTACGCTTTTGCTATTGTTTTGCTCCAGCAATAGCAGCGCAAAACAATAGCAAAAGAAGAGCAAAACAATAGCAAAACAGATAGCGAATCAAGCACGATTATATTTGCCTGGATAACCAGGAAAACTCCGTTAAAACTTCGGTATCAAAAAAGAAACTCCGCTGGAATTACAAGCGTTTAACCTTGATTTTGTTGAAATTTCTGAAGAAATAAAAATTTCAAAATTTAACTTTATTATTTCTTTATAAATAAACATAAAGCTAGAATTTCTAGCAACTACTTGTCTTCTTTGCTCAATAATTGCCCATTATTGCAAAAAAAATCATATCTTAGATATGGTATTCGTACCAGGTTAAATTGCCCTCCTATAATTATCCCTATAGTTGTTCGGTCAGATGGCCAACACAAAAGGCTCCTCCCCGGAGCCTTTTTTAATGATTTAAAATTCCAGAGACCTTTTTAAATTCTTTCTACCACATCATCATTAATGATATAGACCTGATTATTAAAAATTTGAACCCTAATGCCTATCCATCTTATAAACAAAAAAAGGCTGCTCATATGAATATGAGCAGCCTTGTATGAGCAATTAATCCCCTTTTAAACTGGCAATCGGGTCAATTCTATATCATCTGGAGTGACGAAGATCAAAGGAACTTTCTCCACATCGACATAACTGGAATCCAATCCAAAACTTCGCTCTTCAGAAAGACTGAAGCGTTTCAGAATAAAATAATAATCCATGACACTACGTTCATAGAAACTCAGTTTAGAGAATTTGGACAAGTGTTTTTCTAACAGCACGAATCTAAAATCTCCTGCAATTTTATGTTTATTTAAAGAGGTATACTGGCTCGTAATGTCCACTTCCCCATTTTTCACCAAGTCTTCAATTACTTTTCTATACAGCAGGTTTACACTTTGTTCTACCCTGAAACCAAGTTTAAAGTCGATACGAATCAATTTTCCAGGAATCAGGAATTCTACCTTATATTCTCTCGTATACGGCTCATCCACCACATCTACGTGCACCAGCCAATAGATATCGGCACGTTTCGGCTCTTTCTGAATGATCGAGTAAATAATTTTAGATTCAATTTCTGTTTTAAAGTTGGCACTGGTTAAGTACACCAGTTGAGAAGAATATTTAGGAACGGATTCATCTACACTCAGCTCAGAGATAATCTGGAAGTAATCTTCAATCTCTACATATTTAACAAATCTGTTTTTGATTTTTCTGGATACATACCAGCTCCACATCACTGTGAATAAGGCAGAACCGATTAATACGGTCATCCATCCACCATGGAAGAACTTCGCAAGGTTACCTACCAGGAAGGTAGATTCTATCACACCATAGATCAATAAAAAGATCACAATCACATAGACAGGAACCTTTTTACGTTTCATATAAGCGGCCACGAGTATGGTGGTCGACAGAAACGTTAAGTTGATGGCAAGACCATAAGCCCCCTCCATCCTACCGGATTCCTTAAGAATCAACACGATAGCCACACAGCCCATCCATAACAACCAGTTGATGGAAGGCACATAGATTTGACCTTTCTGAATACTAGGATAGTTGATTCTTACTTTAGGCCATAAGTTTAACCTTACTGCCTCAGAGATTAGCGTGAAAGAACCTGTAATCATCGCCTGACTGGCAATGACGGCTGCTAAAGTGGCCAGAGCTACCATAAACAACAGATATGCGGAAGGTACAATTTCGAAAAATGGGTTTAGCTCCACCTCATAATGAGGACGGTGTAATACCCACACCCCTTGTCCGAGGTAATTTAAAATCAGCATCACTTTCACAAATACCCAACTTACCCTGATGTTGTTTTTTCCGCAATGTCCCATGTCAGAATACAAGGCCTCTGCTCCGGTAGTACATAGAAAAACACCCCCTAAGATCAGTAATGCCGCGGGATTATGGATCAACAATATCACTGCATAATAAGGATTCAAAGCCTTTAAGATGGTGAAATCCTGCACGACAAACAATAAACCCAACAATCCCAATGCACTGAACCATAAAAACATGACCGGCCCAAAAAGCTTTCCAACGAGATTGGTTCCAAACTGTTGAATGACAAAAAGCCCCGTAATGATGGCGATAACGATTGGAATGGTAGGCACATCCGGGAATTTCAGCTTTAGTCCTTCAATAGCGGTAGTTACCGTGATACTGGGGGTAATAATTCCATCGGCTAACATCGCACATCCACCTATTACGGCGGGTAAAACAAGCCACTTCGCATTTTTCCTGACTAGAGAGTATAGTGAGAATATCCCTCCCTCTCCTTTATTATCGGCTTTAAGTGTAATCACGACATATTTAATCGTCGTTTGTAAGGTTAGCGTCCAGATGATACAGGAAATGGCACCAAGAACCAATTCCGGAGTCACTGCTTGTCCAGCCCCTTTTACTGCTGTAAAAATCGCTTTTAAAGTATAGAGTGGCGAGGTTCCAATATCCCCATATACAATACCTAAACTAATGAGTAACCCTCCGGCACTGAGCGCATTTAAATTTTTCTGATTTGACACTTTGTTCTAATTATGCGGTAAAATTACAGTAAATAAACAAATTTACAATCCTATAAAATCATAGAGCGTTGATTATGGTTTAAAAAGACAAACAACACAGAACGCCATAAGTTGTTAAATATTGTTAAATATTAAATTAGCGAACAAAATCATTGATTTTATTGTTTTATTATTTATATTTTTGGAACTATCCAGACATGAATAAAAAACTACAAATTAAGCAGCTCTTGAAGATTTCTTGCATTTTATGCCTGAGTGTTTTCTGCGGCTTAAATGTTTTAGCTCAAAGACAGGACAGTATCATCTCAAATGTAAGGGCGAAGAAGATCTACAAGACTCCGCAAATCAAAGCCAATGTCCCTACCTATAAGCCTAAGTCGGCTTTTGGTTATATTCCATATAATGATGTGCTGGCGAATACCAAAGGCACAACAAGCATTAAAGCCGATAAAATCCTTACCGTCATCAAAGTTTATCCGAATCCGGTAACTGATCAGATTAATCTGATTTTGAAATTAGATCGTGAGTCAAACCTTTCTGTGAAGATCATGGATTTGCTGGGAAATGAAGTAGTTACACTTGCTAATGAGCGAGTTGCTGCAGGAGAACAAACAAAAAGCTACAATATCCCCAACCGATTAAACAGTGGAATTTACTTCTTAAAGGTCGTTTCCGGATCTGAAACCATAGTAAAACGCATTTCCGTTTTATAATTCCCCCTATTCTTTAGTATTTTTGGGGAGGAAGAAACTTTCAGAGTTGAATCTTGTTAGTTCCATAATTATTAATCCCAAATCTGAAGATGAAGATCATTGCCATTGGCCGCAACTACGCTGCGCATGCCAAAGAATTAAACAACCCTGTACCAGGAGTTCCGGTTATATTTCTAAAACCGGATACTGCTGCCTTAAGAGAAAATAAACCTTTTTACATTCCTGAGTTTTCTTCCGACATACATTATGAACTGGAAGTGGTATTAAAAATCTGTAGAGAAGGAAAACATATCGCTGAGAAATTTGCAGGTAATTATTTCGAAGAAGTTGGTTTGGGAATCGACTTCACCGCAAGGGACATTCAGACGCTACACAAAGAGAAAGGCTTGCCATGGGAATTGGCAAAAGCATTTGACCACAGTGCTGCTGTTGGAACTTTTGTACCCAAAGCGCAGCTAAGCGACCTACACAAGCTTCCTTTTGAACTTCAGATCAATGGAGAGACGCGCCAGAAAGGGAATACCCAGGATATGATCTTTTCATTTGAATACCTGATCTCTTTTATATCTCAATATTTTACCCTGAAAAAGGGAGACCTGATTTTCACAGGTACGCCGGAAGGTGTAGGACAAGTACATGAAGGCGATAAACTAGAAGCCTGGATGGATGGCCAGCAATTGTTAAATTTCGAAATAAAATAGTTTAGATGATTAAAATAAACTTCTTACTGTTGACCTTGGTCTTGTTCAGTTTTGTAGCCGATGCACAACAGATTTTTAGTAATCAAAAATATCCATTAGTAGATTTCAGGTCCCCACTGGATATTGTTCCACCAGCATTGGCTGGTTCTTTTGGAGAACTCAGACCCAATCATTTTCACTCCGGCATGGATTTCCGCACCAATCAGCGAGAAGGATACCCGGTATATGCCATCGCCGATGGCTACGTTTCCCGTTTAAGAGTACAAAACAGTGGTTTCGGACTGGCAGTTTACCTGACCCATCCAAATGGATATACTTCTGTATATGGACACTTGTCGCGTTTTAACCCTAAAATCGCACAACAAGTGAAAACCCTGCAATATCAAAAGAAATCCTATGAGATTGATGATTTCCCTGCGGCCACACTCATTCCGGTTCGCAAAGGAGATGTGATTGCCTACACAGGTAATACCGGTAGCTCTGGCGGTCCTCATTTACATTTTGAGATCAGGGATACAAAGACAGAAGCAACGATCAATCCGCAATTATTTGGCTTTGATATCCCAGACAATATTCCCCCAGTGATCTATTCGATGTATGTATACCGTTTAAATCATAAACCTTTTAATGAATTTACGCCTAAACAATATTTTCAAGTCATCGGTGCAGCTGGAAATTATAAACTGAACCAGGTAAGCACAATTAATTTAGGTGGAGAAGTTGGATTTGGAATTATCAGTACAGACAAACACAATGGAGCTTCGGGCACAAATGGCGTTTACTCCATCGAATTGGAGCTGGATGGCAAAACTGTTTTCACTTCTTCCATGGAGCGATTCAAATTTGAAAATAGCAAAGCGATCAATTCCCACATCGACTACCCCACATTTATCAACACCAAAAAAAGCATTCAAAAGAGCTTCGTAGACCCTGGGAATCCATTAGGTATTTACAGCAATCTGGTGAATAATGGAAGGATAGATTTTAATGATGGTAAACTCCATGAGTTAAAATACATCATCACTGATGGAAAAGGGAATAAAAGCGTGCTGCCATTTAAGGTGCAGGCAGATGATAAAGCCGTACTTAAAACACCGGAACAAACACCTGGAATTACTTATGCGTACGACATCCAGAATGAATTTAACAATCCGGAGGTCAAAGTTATTTTACCAAAAGGAACCTTGTACAACGATCTGAATTTCCAGTATAAGACTTTCCCAAAACCTGCAGGGAATGCTTTTTCTGCCATACATCAAATCCACAATAACCTCACGCCATTACACCTGGGTTTTGATCTTTGGATTAAAGCCGACAGCAGCTTGGACAAATACAAAGAGAAGGCTTTGATCGTTAGTAGAAGTGGTGCTGGTCAGGGTGGTGCTTATGACAACGGTTACGTAAAAGCAACACCAAGAAATTTCGGCAGCTTCTATATTGCCATTGACACGCTCCCTCCTACCCTGACACCTTTAAATATCAGTGATGGAAAAAACATGGCAGGGATCAGTAAGATATCCTTTAAATTGAGAGATAACCTTTCCGGTTTGAAAAGTTTTAACGGTTATGTGGATGGTAAATGGATTTTGATGGAGTTTGATAGTAAAACCGCGAGCTTATGGCATACTTTTGACGGTAGCATTGCTCCAGGGAAACATACCCTGGAAGTTATTGTTACTGATATGAAAGGCAATAATAGAAATTATTCAATCACGTTTTATAAATAGCATTATGAGTGAATTAACAGCAGGTCAAACCGCACCTGATTTTACCGCAAATGATCAGGATGGAAATACGGTTTCCTTAAACCAGTTCAAAGGAAAAAAAGTGGTGCTTTATTTTTACCCAAAAGACAATACTCCAGGCTGTACAACGGAGGCCTGTGATTTTAGGGACAATTACCAGGGCTTAGTGGCTAAAGGGATTGTAGTATTGGGTGTAAGTGTGGATGACGAAAAATCTCACCAGAAATTTGCCAGCAAATACGACTTACCTTTTACACTGATTGCTGATCCAGATAAAAAGATCGTAGAAGCTTATGGTGTTTGGGGAGAGAAGAATATGTATGGTAAAAAATATATGGGTACCAATAGAAAAACATTTCTGATTGATGAACATGGCGTAATTACACATATTATTGCCAAAGTAGATACGAAGAATGCTACTGCCCAGGTATTGGAATTGCTAAATGCCTAATCACAGATAAATGAAAAGCCAGATTTAGGACTTGTTGACTGTAACCGTACTAGATCTGGCTTTTTCTATGATCATTTCTATCTTTTGATACAACTCCGAAGCGTTAAACGGTTTAGAGATGTAGTCATTCATTCCAATTTTGAGACATTTTTCCAATTCTCCCTCAATGGTATGGGCAGTCATTGCAACAATTGGGATTTCTCCCTTGTCGCCCTCCATCTTTCTAATGATCCGCGTCGTTTCATAACCGTCCAACTCTGGCATTTGTAAGTCCATCAAAATGACATCAAATGATTGTTTTCCATATTCTTCCAAAGCGATTCTACCGTTGCTAGCTACTGTGATCTCATAGCCCTGGTTTTCCAGCACTTTAATCACCAATAACTGATTGATCGGGTTGTCTTCTACAATCAATACTTTAATCCCTTTACCGTTCTGTACTATGGGTTGTTGGAATCTGTTACTGGTTTTCATGGTTTGTTTTTTCACCTCATCTGATACTTTTCCGAAATCTATGGTAAAATAAAAATCAGAGCCTTTCCCTAAAACACTCTCCAAAGCCACTTCTCCTCCCTGTAATTCTACAAGTCGCTTTACAATACTTAATCCTAATCCTGTTCCAGCGTATCTTCTAGAGGTATCACTCGTCACCTGCTCAAAGAAATCAAATACACTTTGTTGCTTGTTTACTGGAATTCCAATACCTGTATCATGTACCTTAAATGCGATAGTGATGCGATCTGCTTGCTCCTTCATTACTTTTAAGGAGATTTTCACTTCCCCTTTCTCCGTAAATTTAATCGCATTAGAAGTCAGGTTTAACAAAATCTGACCTAAGCGAACGGCATCACCACTCAATACTTCAGGCAACGTATCCGGGATCTCATAACTAAAATTCAGGTCTTTGCATTTTGCACCCTGCTCCATCATTCTATAAATGGAATGTACGCTATCTTTTAAGGTAAAAGGAAGCTGCTGAAAATTGATATCTCCAGCTTCCAGGCGGGAAAAATCCAGAATATCGTTGAGGATGGCCATCAACTGATCTGCAGATTTAATGATCATTTGTAGGGATTCATGGTGATCTTCATCGATCAGAGATTCCTCCAGCAACCGTGCAAAACCCATAATTCCATTCATCGGAGTTCGGATTTCGTGACTGATATTGACCAGAAAAATTTGCTTTGCCTTTTCGGAAGATCCCCGGATTTCTTGTTCTTTAATCAGGTCCTGTGCTAAGCGGCTTAACTCTTTATTTTTAAGTTCCAGCATTTGCTGAAGCCCCTCAACAGTTGTGGCCTGAAAACCCGATTTAGGGATTTTATTAGGCTTTAAGGCCTGCTTAACCTGTCTGATAAGGATATAGCCTAAAATTAGCATGATTATTCCTGAAACCATGGAGACCCAGGTACGGAGTTGTTGGTTTTCTGCAGCAAGGAGCACCCAAAAGCTGATCGCCATGCATAGCAAAATCAGGGACACTAAAAGATACAATGTCCCCAAAACAGGAACAATATTCACCCTCTTTTTAAAGGTAGAAATATCCATACAAAAAGATTAAAGTTATGCCCCCCGACAAACTACAAGAACAAAAATACTAATTTACCTAGTATTAACTTGTTCACAACAAGCATTCATTTTGTTCAGTATTAACAAGATACTTACCGTATTAGGAAAATTAGCGCAATAAAGAACAATCAGACTTCGTTTCAGGAAATTTAGCTTTTAAACAAAAAAAGGGAAAAACTTGCGCTTCTCCCTTTTTTAAATGCTGTTTTAACAGCTATAAATTTACATTATCCTTTAGAACGGACTTTATGACCCAACACGGCGAAATACCAGATGTATAAGTAACAAGGTAGCACGCTAACAAAGAATGCCAATTGGAAATCCATGTGTAGATAATCTTTTAAATAACCATAAATCAATGGCCAAACTGCACCACCGGCGATACCCATCACCATAATGGCTGATCCGGTTTTAGTGAATTTACCAAGCCCTTTGATCCCTAATGGGAAGATTGCAGGCCACATTAATGAATTCGCCAGTCCTAGTAAGCCTACGAAAATAACGGAAGTGTAACCATGCGTTAAATAAGCACCGCATACGAAAGCTACGCCTAAAATTGCGCAGATTTTTAAGGCAAACTGCTGAGTAATATATTTTGGGATCACAATAATACCAACCACATAACCTACCAACATACTCGCTAAAGTAAGGGTGGTAAAGTATTTGGCAATATCAGCGCTGATGCCTAATGCTTTTCCATATACACCGATGATATCACCTGCCATTACTTCTGCAGCTACATAAACAAAGATACAGAATGCACCAAGGAACAAGTGAGGGAATTGGAAGATAGAGGTTTTAGTTACTTTTACTCCACCATCAATTACTTCATCCTCTTTATCTACATCAACTTCCGGCAGGTTAGTAAATTTAATAAATATGGCAAATAGTGTAAAAACAATCGCCAATACGATATAAGGTGTATGAACACGTCCCAATACTTCTTCTAATAAAACTTCACGCTCTGCAAATGTAGTCGCTGCATCGGCGATTTTGGTTTCGATGGCACTTGCATTTTTAAGGAAAATAGAGCCCATGATGATGGGTACAATCACTCCTGCAAATTTATTACACAGTCCCATGATACTCATGCGTTTTGCTGCACTTTCTATTGGGCCAATGATACTGATGTATGGGTTAGAAGCGGTTTGCAATAGAGAAAGGGCTGCTCCCTGGATAAAAATACCTGTTAAGAACAATCCAAAGCTTCTCGTGTCCGCTGCAGGGATAAAGATTAAAGATCCAAATGCTAAGATCAGTAAGCCGATAATAATTCCGTTTTTAAAACCCAATTTTTTTAAAATCCATGAGGAAGGAAGGGCCAGGAAGAAATAGGCGATATAAGATGCGAAGGTCACCAAAAAGGCTTCAAAGTCTGTTTTAAGTCCGCAAGCTATTTTTAGAAAGGGAATTAAGGTACTATTGGCCCAGGTTACAAAGCCAAAAATGAAGAATAAAGCCCCAATGGTTACTATGGGAGAAATTACTGATTTTTGTGTTTGGTTTGTCATGATTTAATTTGCGTATTTTTTGTTATCAACTTTTTGAAGTTTGGTTAGTATTTTTATCAAAATCGAACATAAAAGTTCCTAAAAATATAGAATTCTACGGGATTTCAAGCTTATATTACTAATTCGATAGAAAAAATAAAACAAAAAGCAGCCAATAGTTGTATTTCATGCCTTTCTACTGAACTTTAGCTTAAGATGTTACGTCCAAAGTATTTTTAATTACATTTGTCATATTAATCAACAACCCCAATTAATGAAACATACAATCAATGAATTAGAAGATATCGCCTCTCAAGTAAGAAGAGATATTGTTAGAATGGTGCACGGTTGCCAGTCAGGCCACCCCGGAGGATCATTAGGATGTGCAGACTTTATGACTGCATTGTATTTTGATGTCATGAACCACACTACTGATTTTAAAATGGATGGAATAGGAGAAGATTTATTCTTCCTTTCTAACGGACATATTTCACCAGTTTTCTATAGTGCCCTTGCAAGATCAGGATACTTCGAAGTGAGCGAATTGGCTACTTTCAGAAAATTAAATTCAAGATTACAAGGACATCCAACTACGCATGAGCACCTTCCAGGTATCAGAATTGCTTCAGGATCTCTGGGTCAAGGCATGTCTGTAGCAATTGGGGCTGCACAAGCGAAGAAATTAAATAAAGATCACTCTTTAGTATATGTTTTACTTGGAGATGGAGAATTACAAGAAGGCCAAAATTGGGAAGCCATCATGTATGCACCACATAATAAGGTAGACAATTTAATTGCTTCCATTGATTACAATGGACAACAAATTGATGGTCCTACAGAAAAAGTACTTTCCTTAGAAAGCTTACAGGCTAAATTCGAGGCTTTCGGATGGCATGTCATCACTTCTAATGGTAATGATATGGCTGATATTGTTAAAGCTTTACATTACGCTAAAACCTTAACAGGTAAAGGTAAGCCGATCTTAAACTTAATGAGTACCATCATGGGTAATGGTGTAGATTTCATGATGGGATCACACAAATGGCATGGTATTGCTCCAAATGATGAGCAACTTGCCGCAGCCTTAGCACAATTACCTTCTACCCTAAAAGACTATTAAGCATGAAAAAGTATACATATACTGAAAAGAAAGATACCCGTTCTGGTTTTGGAGCAGGATTACTTGAAGCAGGACAGAAAAACCCGGAAGTGGTTGCACTTTGCGCGGATTTAGTAGGTTCTTTGAAAATGGATGCCTTTATTAAGGAATTTCCAGAGCGCTTTTTCCAGATTGGTATTGCCGAAGCAAATATGATCGGTATTGCTGCTGGTTTAACCATTGGTGGAAAAGTACCTTTCACAGGAACTTTCGCTAACTTCTCTACAGGAAGGGTTTATGACCAGATCAGACAGTCTGTTGCTTATTCGAATAAAAACGTAAAAATCTGTGCTTCACATGCTGGTTTAACACTAGGTGAAGATGGTGCAACACACCAGATTTTAGAAGATATCGGTTTGATGAAAATGCTTCCAGGCATGACTGTCATCAATACCTGTGATTATAACCAAACTAAAGCAGCAACCATTGCCATCGCAGAATATGAAGGCCCTGTTTACCTACGTTTCGGCAGACCAGTAATTCCTGTATTTACCGATCCTGATCAGAAATTTGAAATTGGTAAAGCCTGGATGGTGAACGAAGGTACTGATGTTACTATCGTAGCTACCGGACACATGGTTTGGAAAGCAATTGAAGCTGGTGAGCAACTGGCAGAAATGGGAATTGATGCAGAAATCATCAATATTCATACCATTAAACCTTTAGATGAAGCGGCGATTTTAAAATCGTTGAAGAAAACAGGTTGTGTGGTAACTTGTGAAGAACACAATAAATTTGGTGGTCTTGGAGAAAGTGTAGCGAGATTATTGTCTACAGAACTTCCTTCACCTCAAGAATTTGTTGCTGTAAATGATAGCTTCGGTGAAAGCGGTACTCCTGATCAATTGATGACAAAGTACGGTTTGGATACGATTAATATCGTTGAAGCTGTTCAAAAAGTAATGAAAAGAGCCAATAAATAAGCCTTAAAGGCGTTTAGTATATCTGTCCAACGCTAACAGATTAAATATTATAAATGAAGCAGGTTGAAGATTCAGAAATTTTAGAGAAATTCTCCAACAAGGAGACTCGCAATGAAGCCTTTAACCTGCTTCTTCAAAAATACCAGCAAAAGATCTATTGGCACATCCGCCGATTGGTGATTGACCATGATGATACAGACGACCTGGTTCAGGAAGTTTTCGTGAAAGTCTGGAAAAACCTGGAGAAGTTCCGCAGCGATTCTAAGCTGTATACCTGGATCTATCGCATCGCCACTAATGAATCTATTACTTTTCTGAATAAAAAGAAACAACGCAACAATACGCCATTGGATGATGTTTCTGAAGAGCTTGCCGAAAGTCTGGTTGCTTCTTCTTATTTCAATGGGGATAAAATTCAGATGAAATTACAACAGGCATTGCTCACTTTACCTGAAAAACAACGTCTGATTTTTAACATGAAGTATTTCGATGACCTTAAATACGAGGAGATTTCGGAAATCACAGGTACCAGTGTAGGAGCCTTAAAAGCCTCTTTTCATATCGCTGTGAAGAAAGTTGAAACTTTTATGCTAAATGAAGACATTACCTTTTAAACCTTTTGCCCTGAAATCTATCAATATATAGCAATGAAAAATGATTTAGAAAATAGCGAATGGATGAACGAGGCCCCCCACCTGGCCGGGCTAAGCGTGAAACATCCTTTTTCTATTCCAGAAGGTTATTTTGAAGGGTTACCATCCGATATTCATGAAGCCATATTTTTAGATGGCCTGAAAACGGACAGCCCAACATCAGGATTTAAAACCCCTGAAGGTTACTTCGATTCACTTTCTACCAAGATACAGGCAGAAGTAGTTGGCTATACTGTACCTCAGGATTATTTCCAGCAATTACAACAAAAGATTGCAGCAAAGACTACAAATGAAAAGGTCGCAAAAACCATTCGTTTATGGCATTCCAAGGCGCTAAAGTATGCTTCCGCAGCCTGTTTCGTCCTGATCAGTGGATTGGGCGTGTATTTTTATCAAAATAACAATCATCCACCCATGCTTTCTGCCGATGCAGCAACCGAACAAATGCTTTTTGATATTGACGAAAATACCATTATAGATCACATTCAAGCAAATAGTCTGAGCCAGGAACATCCTTCTGTACCAGAGGCGGATTTAGAAAACTATATCCTCAGCAACTATAGCCAAAATGATATTGCCTCGGATTTATAATTCATGAATTGTTGATTGCTGCTTAAAAAATAAAAAACTACCCCGATGAAAAATATAGTTGTTGTCGCCCTTCTTTTTATGTTACCTTTTCTTGCTTCCGCACAAAAAACGGGAGAAAGGTCTGCTGAAATTGAAGCACTAAGGATTAGCTATTTAACCCAAAAACTAGATCTTTCTGAAGATGAGGCAAAGATTTTTTGGCCAATTTATAATGAGTTCCAAAAAGAACAATCTGCTTTACGTAAGGAAAGAGCTCAAAATATGATCAGCTTCAGAAAGATTACAGAAATCGACAATTTATCAGACACCGAAGTACAGAGCCTGATTGTGAATGAGCTGAATTTTAAACAAAGGGATCTGGCAATTGAGAAAAAGTATTATTATAAACTGAAATCAAGCTTACCGATCAAAACGGTTGGAAAATATTACCGTGCTCAGGAGACTTTTAAACGGGAACTCTTATCGAGATACAAAAATGGGAGGCCTGAGCGGAATTAATTTGTATTTTTGTGTATGCTAACACAACGTCAATTATTCCTTCAACATAACGCCCAGACTACACTAGAGCCACTTCTTTTAGAATTTACTAAAGCCAGCGGTATGTATCTTTATGATACTACAGGCAAAAAACACCTGGATTTAATTGCCGGTATTGGGGTTAGTAATGTTGGCCATTGCCACCCTGCCGTAGTCAATGCGGTAAAGGAACAAGTGGAAAACTACATGCACATTATGGTTTATGGAGAGTTTGTGCAGAGTCCACAGGTGAACTTTGCTAAAGCCTTAGCAGATGTACTTCCAAGTCATTTAAACTGCACATATTTCGTTAATTCCGGCGCAGAAGCCGTTGAAGGAGCGATGAAACTGGCCAAAAGATTTACCGGTCGTTCTGAAATCATTGCCTGCTATAATTCTTACCATGGCAGTACGCAAGGCGCTTTAAGCCTAATGGGCAACGAAGAATTTAAACAAGCCTACAGACCACTCCTTCCAGATATCAGTTTTATCAATTATAATGTTTTACCAGATCTGGATTTGATTACAGACCGCACTGCGGCTGTATTTATGGAAACAGTACAAGGCGAAGCAGGAATCAGAATTGCCGACCAGCATTATTTTGAGGCTTTAAGAGCCAAATGTACCGCCACAGGAACCTTATTGGTATTGGATGAAATTCAATGTGGCTTCGGACGTACTGGAAAGATGTTTGGTTTTGAACATTTTGGGATTAGTCCGGATATACTTTTATTAGCAAAAGGTATTGGAGGTGGTATGCCAATTGGTGCATTTATCAGCTCTACAGAGATCATGAGATCTTTGGCAACGAATCCTATCCTAGGACACATAACTACGTTTGGTGGTCATCCGGTAAGCTGTGCAGCAGGTTTAGCGACGCTACAGACGATCCAGAACGAGAATATTGTGGATGGTGTTACAGAAAAAGGAGCGTTATTTAAAAAACTATTGATTCACCCAGCTATCAAAGAGGTACGTGGACAAGGTTTGATGATGGCCATTGAATTTGAAAGTTTTGAGATCAATAAAAAAATCATTGATGCTTGTATTGCAGATGGTATCATCAGCGACTGGTTCCTTCACTGCAGCAATTCTATGCGTGTAGCTCCACCATTAATTATTACGGAAGCGGAAATTGAATATGCCTGCGAGGTAATTCTAAGAAATGTAACTGCAGTAGTTGGTTTCGCTTAACTCATTTTTTGTCTTTTGATCAGATAGGCCTCCAAAATAGGTTGAAATCCAGCAGCGATATCGGCATCGATCATGTCGATTTTGTATTGGCTGCATTTCAACTGGATGGCCTGTCTGTATTTACTCATTTTGGCTAAATAATCTGCTTTCAGGTTTGCCGAATGTGCTTTAATGGTAGCCCCCGTTTCCATATCTATAAATTCATAAGGACGGTTTTCGAAGTCGAAATCTACTTCCCTTGACTTATCCGTTACATTAAAAATCACCACTTCATGTTTGTTGAATTTCAGGTGTTGAAGCGCCGAGAACAAGGTTTCCAGATGCTCATCTCCTTGATCACTGTTCAACATATCACTAAAAATAACCACCAATGAGCGCTTATGGATGAGCTCTGCCACCTGATGTAGCGCTTGTGCGACCTTAGTCTGCACATTCATAGCTGTAGTATTTAGGGCTTGCTCCAAGTGACTAAACAAGTATTTCTGGTGTGTAGTTGTCGATTTGGCAGGTGTATTTAACAACAAATGGTCGGAAAATAGGCTGAGGCCGAAAGCATCCCTTTGTCTTTTCAATAAATAAATCAAAGCCGCAGTCGCTTGCACAGAAAAATTAAGTTTGTTGTATTCTCCTGAGGGGAAATACATAGAGGAAGAAACATCCACAATAAACTGACACCTAAGATTGGTTTCTTCTTCAAAACGTTTGCTAAAGAGCTTATCTGTTTTTGCAAAAAGCTTCCAGTCGATATTCTTTACGCTATCACCTACGTTATACAGTCGATGCTCGGCAAACTCCACAGAAAAACCGTGGAATGGACTTTTATGAAGGCCGGTTATGAAGCCTTCCACAACTTGTTTGGCTAATAATTCGAGATTGCCATTAAAAAGAGGTGCTTGCTCATCGATTGGATACTCCATAGGGTAAATATAAAAAAAGCGTTCATAAATCTATGAACGCTTTTTTAACTAGTATATGTTGAGTTGATTACAACTGTGCATCTAATTTTTGTGCCAATACTGATTTTGGAACAGCACCAACTTGTTTATCTACTACTTCACCGTTTTTGAAGAACAATAACGCTGGAATGTTGCGGATACCGAATTGAGTAGAAATCTGAGGGTTGTTGTCCACATTAACTTTACCTACGATCGCTTTTCCTTCGTATTCTTTTGAGATCTCGTCTACTACTGGTCCTACCATGCGACATGGACCACACCACTCTGCCCAAAAATCAACCAAAACGGGTTTATCTGATTTTAATACAACTTCCTCGAAGTTTGCATCTGTAATTTCCAAAGCCATAATTCTTATTTTTATTTAATTAGTTTTTTTATTGTATCGTGTATTTGTTTGAATCGGCAAATCTACTCTTTAAATTCAAACTCTATGCAAAGATATAATCAATTGTAATGCCATCACCCTGACAATGCCAAAATGACATTAGTTCAACTTAGGATTTACATTCAAAGCTGTTAACTGCTCCAAAAAGTCATTATTAGGATTAATCTTCAATGATTTAGAAGGCAACTTAACATTCACGTTTTGCTCTCTATCGTAAACATCAAATAACAGTTGACAGTTCTGATGATCGGTACTTGCTTTATTCTCTTCCAAAATGGCATTGATTTTCAACATAAAATCATCTGTAATCTTATCAATGGGCACCTGTATGGTTACACTCTTGGCCAATTTATCACGCAATTCGGACAATAGATGGATAGAAGTAATCTTAAATTCCCAATCACCTTCTTTCCGGAATCGCTCCCCTACTCTACCTCGTATCTGCAAGAAATATCCATCGGTAAGGAATTGCTTAAATTTGATGAAATCATCACCAAATAGCGCGAGTTCACAGGTATCCTCATAATCTTCAAAAACGATTGTTCCAAAAGGTTTTCCGGTTTTAGTCATCCTTTGCGCAGAAATCACTACCAATCCCCCTACTACAAGTTCTTTATTTTTGATGCCTTCAAACTCTGCCAGAACCTCCTCAGTAGAATCACCAGTTCTGATTTTATTGACTACAGAAAGATGTCTAACCTTATGTTGACAAAATTCTTTTAGTTCCAGCTTGTAGTTATCGAGCGGATGACCACTCAAGAAGATCCCGATGGCATCTTTCTCAAATTTCAACCTGTCGATCAGACTCCATTCCGGAGACACCGGTAAGCTAGGTTCATAAACCATATCCGAAGAAGATCCACCAAATAAGGAAGATTGCGCGGAAGATTCATTGTTCTGGAAATCATTCGCAAACTTAATCATCTTCTCTATACCGTTCATCTTGTCGTTAATGCCAACAAAGAAATATTGCGCTCTATGATAGCCAAAACCATCAAAAGCCCCACTATAGACAAAACTTTCGTAGGCTTTCTTATTTACCGTACGGGTATTGGAACGTTTGGCAAAGTCGTAAACGCTCTTATATTGACCACTTTCATTTCGGTCTATGATGATACTTTCTACCGCTTTCTCTCCTACACCTTTAATCCCCGACAAGCCAAAACGTACTTGTCCGCTGGTATTTACGGAGAATTTAGTGCCCGACTCGTTCACATCTGGTCCCAATACAGAAACACCCATCTGTTTGCATTCTTCCATAAAGAAAGCCACCTGCTTGATGTCACTCATGTTATTGGAAAGTACCGCAGCCATATATTCTGCCGGGTAATGTGCTTTTAAATATGCCGTTTGATAAGCAATCCAGGCATAACAGGTAGAGTGAGATTTGTTGAAAGCGTAAGAGGCAAATGCTTCCCAATCTTTCCAGATCTTCTCCAGCACAGTTGGATCATGTCCTTTCTCTGCTGCCTGAGCCACAAATTTAGGTTTCATTTTATCCAATACATCCTTTTGTTTCTTACCCATTGCCTTACGTAATACGTCGGCCTCACCTTTGGTAAATCCGGCAAGTTTCTGGGAAAGTAGCATCACCTGCTCTTGGTACACCGTAATTCCGTAGGTTTCTTTTAAATATTCTTCACAGGCGTCAAGGTCGTATTTAATCTCTTCCTCACCGTTTTTCCTGCGCACAAAGCTTGGAATATATTCCAGAGGTCCTGGACGATAAAGTGCGTTCATGGCAATTAAATCCCCGAAAACGGTGGGTTTTAGTTCCTTCATGTACTTCTGCATCCCGTTAGACTCGTACTGGAAGATTCCGATAGTTTCTCCACGCTGGAACAGCTCATAAGTCTTCGCATCATCAATCGGGAAACTATCCGGATCAAGATCGATCTTATGTCTGAATTTTACCAGCTTCACAGTATCCTTAATCAGGGTCAATGTTTTTAACCCTAAAAAGTCCATTTTCAGCAAGCCCGCGCTTTCTACTACGGAGTTGTCAAATTGGGTTACATATAGATCTGAATCTTTGGCTGTAGCCACCGGCACAAAGTTCGTGATGTCACTTGGTGTAATGATTACCCCACAAGCATGAATCCCTGTATTTCTTAAAGAACCTTCCAGGATTTGCGCTTGTTCCAGTGTTTTTGCACCCAGATCATTGGCCCCTGCTAAAGACTTTAATTCTACTACTTTTTCATATTCATCTGCTCGAAGCGCCCCTCTAAGGGTCTTTTCATCCAGTGTAAATATTTTAGCCAGCTTCATATTGGGAATCAACTTGGCAATTTTCTCTGCCTCATAAAGTGGCAAATCCAATACCCTTGCAGTATCCTTCACAGAAGATTTGGCCGCCATCGTACCGTAGGTGATGATCTGTGCCACTTGGTTGGCTCCGTATTTATTAATTACGTAGTCCATTACCCTTCCACGTCCCTCATCATCAAAATCGATGTCAATATCGGGCATGGAAACACGGTCAGGATTCAGGAAACGCTCAAATAGCAAATCGTATTTAATCGGGTCAATGTTGGTAATCCACAAACAATAAGCTACTGCTGAACCAGCAGCAGATCCCCTTCCCGGACCTACAGACACATCCAATTCCCTTGCCTTGGCAATAAAATCCTGAACAATCAAAAAGTATCCCGGATACCCGGTTTTCTCAATTGTTTGTAATTCGAAGTCCAGACGTTCGGCAATATCATCCGTGATGATTCCATAACGTTTTTTAGCCCCTTCATAGGTCAGGTGGCGTAAATATTTATTTTCCCCTCTTTTCCCCCCGTCTTCTTCGTCTTCTTTGACCAGGAACTCTTCAGAAATATCGAACTTAGGTAAAAGGACTTCTCGGGCAAGTTTGTAGATTTCAATCTTATCTACAATTTCCTGTATGTTGATAATTGCCTCTGGTAAATCGGCAAAAAGGTTTTTCATTTCTTCAGGAGTTTTGAAATAATACTCCTGATTTGGTAAACCAAAACGGTATCCTCTACCACGCCCGATAGGTGTAGCTTGTTTTTCGCCGTCTTTTACACACAATAAAATATCGTGGGCATTGGCATCCTTTTTATTAATATAATAGGTATTGTTGGTGGCGATTACCTTTACATCATGTTTTTTAGCCAAAGCAACTAAAGAAACATTGACAATATCTTCATCTTCCTGACTATGACGCATCACTTCAATGTAGAAATCTTCGCCAAATTGTGATTTCCACCATAGTAATGCTTCTTCGGCTTGTTTCTCACCCAGATTCAACAATTTGCTGGAAATCTCACCGTATAAATTACCTGATAACACGATAATATCATCTTTATACTGTTCAATAACTGCTTTATCGATGCGGGGGATATAATAAAATCCTTTCGTATAAGCGATAGAAGACATTTTTGCCAGGTTGTGGTAGCCCTGTTTGTTCTTCGCCAGTAATACCACCTGGTAGCCGTCGTCTTTTCTTTTTTTATCTAAATGATCGTCACATACAAAGAATTCACAGCCTACAATAGGTTTTATGATCACTTCATCAGGTGTTTCTCCTTTTTCAATGGCTTCTTTGTTTCTAGCTTCTACTCCTTTATTATGGTTCAGAATCTGCGCCACAAAATGAAAAGCACCCATCATATTCGCATGATCGGTCATCGCTACTGCCGGCATTTTATGTGCTGCTGTAGCTTTAATTAAAGAGGGAATATTGATGGTGGATTGAAGTACAGAAAACTGCGTATGGTTGTGTAAATGAGCAAATGCGACATTGGCCAACTCCTGCTTGTTCTCTTCCAGAGTCTTTTTAGATACTTTCGGAGCTTCGGTTTTTTGCAGGCGTTTTCTGATTTCCTCAGAAGCTGATTTTAGGTTTACATGGTTTAAACCAATCCTTTCTATTGTCCCAGGATTTCTAGCGTTAAAGGATGGGATATAGTTGGCATCCGCTTGTAATTGCTCCAGCGAAAACACCTCCATTTTGATCAGTTGCAAAAAGCAACGCGTGGTTGCTTCCACATCTGCAGTGGCATTGTGAGCTTCAGAAAAAGGAGTACCAAAAAGGTATTGGTGTAATTCTGTAAGTGTTGGCAGCTTAAACTTGCCTCCACGACCTCCGGGAATGCGCAATAACTCGGCAGTCACCTCAGTACATGTATCCAGGACAGGCATCGTGGCCATCGGACTTTCTACCCCTAAACGGTGAAACTCACAGCCCATAATGTTGACATCAAAACCTACATTTTGTCCGACAACAAATTTAGACTTTGATAGCGCAAGATTAAATTTCTCTAATACCTCTGCCAAAGAAATACCTTGCTCATCCGCTAATTCAGTAGAAATACCGTGAATTCGCTCTGCATCATAAGGTATGTTGAAGCCTTCAGGCTTGACCAAATAATCCTGATGTTCGATCAGATTTCCAAGCGCATCATGTAACTGCCATGCAATTTGAATACATCTGGGCCAATTATCCGTATCGGTAATGGGCGCATTCCAATTGCGTGGCAATCCCGTCGTTTCGGTATCAAAAATCAAATACATAGCTAGGTAATTAGAAAATCGTCTTTTTAGAAATCAATATGATTGATCAAAAATACGGAAATTTCCATTCTTCCTGTAATTGACTTGGCGAATTTTTACACAGAAAGGCGGTAATCTTTACATAGAATGGACTACCGGAATCGGACCTGAAGCTTTGTGCTCCTGAGAAACCAGTTTACTGGTATCGTAACCCTTTTTATGACAGCGCTCTATAATTTCCGCGAGCAATGTTTCGGGAATATTAGGCTTTCTAGCCATAATGAAAAGGTATTTAAATTTCGGATGGCCAACCACCACATAAGAGTAATCCTCAGCAAGTTCTATCACCCAATAATCTACTTTAACGGGCCAGATAAATTCGGCTTTGAAACGGGCATTTCTACTGCCACGTACAACAAACAATTTGGACCTGAAATACTTTTGCTTATCCTCACCCATTACCTTGTAGCCCGTAAAAACAGCATAATAACCATCAGGATGGATCACGTAGGTCTCCACCGTTTGACGCCAGTGCTTATCAATGAAAGTCGGTATCGAATATAAAGAGTACCACTTCCCTGCATACAACATGATATCAACTTTTTCAACAGGTACATTATCCATAATAGGGTTCATTAGTTTGCGACTATTAAGCAAATGTAAATTCTTTATCATAAAACCAGCAAGGTTGAAGAAAGTTTTAAAAAGCATTTTTAAAACTGCCCAAATTTTATAACTTCGGCAGGAAGGCTACCCTTATCAGGTTTGCTTTAATAATTAATTATATTGTAAATTACTTTATCAATGCGCTTTTAAAAACAATAGATTTAACCCCTTTAAGTAGGTCAAAACCTGCTTATAATTAAAATAAAATTAGATTCATTATGAAAATAACGGTTGTAGGTGCCGGCGCTGTAGGTGCCACTTGTGCAGATAATATTGCCAGAAAAGAATTAGCAGAAGAGCTTGTTTTATTAGACATCAAAGAAGGTTTTGCTGAAGGCAAGGCAATAGACATGATGCAAACGGCCACTCTATTGGGCTTTGATACAAAAATAAAAGGGGTAACAAATGATTATAGTCAGACTGCAGGATCTACTGTAGCCATAATCACTTCCGGACTACCACGTAAACCTGGGATGACCCGTGAAGAATTGATCGGAATCAATGCAGGTATCGTGAAGGGTGTGGCAGAAAACATTCTTAAATACTCTCCAGAGGCCATCATTATCGTGATCAGCAATCCTATGGACACGATGACCTACCTGGCCCTAAAATCATTAGGATTACCTAAAAACAGAATCATTGGAATGGGTGGCACTTTAGATAGCGCCCGATTTAAATATTACTTAAGCGTTGCCTTAAACTGCAATTCAAATGACCTTCAAGGTTTTGTGATTGGAGGCCACGGAGATACCACCATGATCCCATTAACCCGTTATGCCACTTATCAAAGTTTACCAGTAACTGAGTTATTGGATCAAGCAGTATTGGATAAAGTAGCTGCAGATACCATGGTTGGTGGAGCTACCTTAACTGGCTTATTAGGTACTTCAGCCTGGTATGCGCCAGGAGCAGCAGGTGCTGCTTTGGTAGAAAGTATTGTACGTGATGAAAAGAAATTATTTACCTGCTGTGTAGCCCTTGATGGCGAGTACGGTCAGAAGGACATCTGTTTAGGTGTTCCGGTAATTGTTGGCCGTAATGGTTGGGAAAAGGTAATAGATTATAAATTGAATGCGGAAGAACAAGCTTCCTTTAATAAAAGTGCGGATGCTGTTCGTGCCATGAACAGCGTTCTACACGACATGAAACTAGTTTAAAATTAATGAGAACGATTACTGTTCCCTTAACCTTAATAAATCTACAAGATGACGGTTTCCACCTTTTGGTGGAAATTGTTGTTTTTGGGAAAAAACATTTTGTAGTTCTGGATACAGGGGCCTCCCGCTCCGTATTTGACATGACATTGATTAAAAATAATATTTCAGAACTGGAATATAGTGAGGAAACCCAAGCCACTACCTTGTTCACAACATCCAGTACTATTCAGGCAATCATACCCAAAATCAAAATGGGTAGATTGATCATTTCGAGTTATGAAACCGTAGCGCTGGATCTGGAAAGTGTAAATCAGGCATACGATCAAATGGGACACCCCGTAATTGCCGGGATTATTGGCAGCGATATCCTTTTAAAATATCAGGCCATTATCAACTACAAAAA
Organism: Pedobacter gandavensis; assembly: GCF_014172405.1. GTDB lineage: Bacteria > Bacteroidota > Bacteroidia > Sphingobacteriales > Sphingobacteriaceae > Pedobacter > Pedobacter gandavensis. Next base: position 151,217 of record NZ_WNXC01000003.1, read on the forward strand.
ACTTAAATTATTTTTATACAGCGAGTAGCAGTTCGGTAGTAGAATATAAAAGGAGGTACCTTTTGGGCACCTCCTTTTATATTTAATTGTTATTTCGACACGCTAATTAAGCGTCAATCTTAGCATATTTAGCATTTCTTTCAATGAAATCTCTTCTTGGACCAACTTCATCACCCATTAACATGGAGAAGGTATGATCACATTCAGCAGCATTTTCAATGGTTGCCTGTAGCAATGTACGCGTTGAAGGGTTTAAGGTGGTATCCCACAACTGTTCTGCGTTCATCTCTCCAAGACCTTTATAGCGTTGGATGTGTACACTTTCTTCCTTACCCGCACCTTTTAAACGTTGTACCGCCTGGTCACGTTGTTGATCATTCCAGCAATATTCATGCTCTTTACCTTTTTTAACCTGATACAATGGTGGCGCTGCGATGTACACATAACCAGCCTCAATCAGTGCTTTCATATATCTAAAGAAGAAAGTAAGGATCAATGTCGTAATGTGTGATCCATCGATGTCCGCATCCGTCATGATCACTACCTTATGGTAACGTAGCTTAGTTAGATTTAAAGCTTTATCATCTTCCGGAGTTCCTATACTTACCCCTAAAGCGGTAAACATATTCTTGATCTCGTCGTTTTCGTAGATTTTATGCTCCATTGCCTTCTCTACATTCAGGATTTTACCTTTCAGTGGAAGAATAGCCTGGAAATTACGATCTCTACCTTGTTTTGCAGTTCCACCCGCGGAATCTCCCTCGACCAGGTAAATCTCACATTTTTCCGGATCACTATCAGAACAATCGGCTAGCTTACCAGGTAAACCTGAACCGCCCATTACACTCTTACGTTGAACCATCTCGCGCGCCTTACGTGCTGCTGCACGTGCTGTAGCGGCAAGAATTACTTTATTTACGATCAGCCTTGCTTCTTTTGGATTCTCTTCCAGGTAATTGTTCAGTGCTTCACCAACAGCGATATCAACTGCACCCATCACCTCAGAGTTACCCAGCTTTGTTTTTGTCTGACCTTCAAACTGAGGCTCCTGTACTTTCACAGAAACAACAGCTGTTAATCCTTCTCTAAAGTCATCACCAGTAATCTCAAATTTAACATTTTTAAGCAATCCAGACTTATCTGCATACGCCTTTAATGTTCTGGTTAAACCTCTTCTGAAACCGGCAATGTGTGTACCACCTTCATGAGTGTTAATGTTGTTCACATAAGAGTGTACATTCTCTGCATAGCTATCATTATATTGTAAAGCAAGCTCTACCGGAATACCATTTTTGATACCTTCTACATAAATCGGCTCCGCAATTAATGAAGGACGTCCTCCATCCAAAAACTGAACAAATTCTTTCAAACCACCTTGAGAGTGGAAAAGCTCTGAAATTGGGTTTCCTTCATCATCTAATTCACGCTCATCAGTAAGCGTTAATTTGATCCCCTTATTCAGGAAAGACAATTCCCTTAACCTGCTGGCTAAAGTATCATAACGATACTCTAAAGTTTGAGTAAAAATTTCAGGATCCGGACTAAACGTAATTACCGTTCCTCTTTTATCAGTTTCACCAACGATTTTAACATCGTATTGTGGCTTTCCCTTTTCATATTCCTGCTCCCATACTTTTCCTTCACGGTGAACTTCTGCTTTTAAATGCGTTGATAATGCGTTCACGCAACTTACCCCCACACCATGCAGACCCCCAGAAACTTTATAGGTATCCTTATCAAATTTACCCCCGGCATGCAATACCGTCATTACGATTTCCAGAGCTGATTTTTGCTCTTTCTGCATAATTCCGGTAGGAATACCACGACCGTTATCTTCAACCCTGATCGAGTTGTCTTTAAGAATATTTACATATATCGTGTCAGCATGACCTGCCAACGCCTCATCAATAGAGTTATCTACTACCTCGTAAACTAAATGGTGTAATCCTTTTACTCCGGTGTCTCCTATATACATCGAAGGGCGCTTACGCACCGCTTCTAAACCTTCTAAAACCTGTATATTATCTGCCGAATAATTTGACTTTGGATCCTTTTCTTCGCTCATAATTTTTAAAAAAACAATTAGATTCAAAAATAACCATTTTAGCCCAATTAACGGCAAATGTGGATAACTATTTGGCTAAAAAAGCACTAAAAATGAGCTAAAAATCGTAGTTTTTTAGGATACTAAATTTGAAATTTTATATTTGTTGAAATTTATCATTCCAAATGGGATAAAACAACTGGAAAAAGGGGTTTTAAAATAGCTGTGACGGTGATGGATTCAAAAATTTAAAACAAAAAAATCAATTATAATCATTAGATGAAAAGATCAACATTAAAACTTGGCAGCATTGCTACTGCAGTTGCATTAGTTTCCGTTATGGCTTCTTGCCAGAACAAAGAAAACGCAGGTACCACTGCTCCAAAAACTGAGTCGGCCACAGTAACAAGCGCAGAGAAAATCGTCTATGTAAATTCTGATTCCCTGTTAACAAAATATCAGTATTTCAAAGACTTAAAAACTAAACTTGACGCGAAGTCGAAAACTGCACAAACAGATCTTGCTTCTAAACAACAAGCTTTCCAACGTGAAGTAGCTCAATATCAACAACAACAAAATACGTTACCTGCTGATCAAAGAGCTTCTACAGAAGAAAGATTAGCTCGTAAACAACAAGAATTACAAGCTTATTCTCAAAATGCAGGTGCTGCACTTCAAAATGAGCAAGCTACTGAGAACGAAAAATTATATGATAAAGTTGCTGAGTACCTAAAAACTTATGCAAAAGGTAAAGGTTTCAAAATGGTATTGACTTATTCAAAAGGAAACAGCGCAATCTTATTCGCTGACGAGTCTCTAGATGTAACCAGTGAAGTAATCGTAGGATTAAACGCAGCTTATTCAAAAGACAAAAAATAATCATCTGATGATGATCTTAAATGCTCCGGGTAATCGGGGCATTTTTTTTGTGCTATTTTTTTCGCTACCACGAAATTGAAAACTATAGCACAAAATACACTTGGTCTGAAATTGACAGCAATTCCATTTTCAGACCCAAAACATTTATATTACTAATTCATTACCATGGAAATTACTGAACAGAAACAGCACGAGAAATTTATGCGTATAGCTATAGCGCTCTCTGAGAAAAACGTAACCGCAGAACTTGGTGGTCCCTTTGGTGCAGTGGTGGTTAAAGACGGTAAAGTAGTTGCCAAAAGCGGCAATAAAGTAACCAGCACAAATGACCCTACTGCGCATGCAGAAGTGTCAGCCATTAGAATCGCCTGTAAAAAACTAAAAACATTTGACCTGAGTGGATGCGTGATTTACACCAGTTGTGAGCCTTGTCCAATGTGTCTGAGCGCAGTTTACTGGTCAAGAATTAACACCATTTATTATGGAAACACAAAGGTAGATGCCGCAAATATTGGATTCGATGACCAATTTATCTATGAAGAACTAGAAAAACCAATGGCGGAGCGCAGCTTACCAATACAGCAAATGCTAAGAGACGAAGCGCTTCAGGCTTTTAAACTCTGGGAGCAGTCGCCAATGAGAGTGGACTATTAAACTCGAATATTAAAAAAAAGCCATCCAAAAAGGAATGTTTAGCCGAATTCTACCGTCAGATATTCAGCTAAACATTCCTTTTTGGATGGCCTTTCTTTCTATAACCCTTACTTTGATTTAGCTAAACTGATCATTTGATCCAACTCTTCTACCACTCCATCCGCAGATCCTGAAAATCCCGAGGTTTTGAACTTGATATTTCCATCAGGACCAATGATAAATTTAGTAGGGATCCCAGTCACATTATAAGCAGTGATCACATCAAAAATTTCAGGATCCTGCTTGTTCTTCGTATCAAACAATACGTTAAAATCATACTTTTTCTGCGTTAAAAAATCTTTCACCAAGGTTTCTCTGTTTTCCTCTCTCTGCCAGCTATTGACAAACAGAAACACAACGTCTTTATCATTAGCATATTTTTCCTGAGCTTTCTGCATTCCCGGAAAAGAAGCCACACATGGCCCACACCAGGTAGCCCAATAATCCAGAATCACAACTTTTCCTCTAAGACTTGCTAAACTCACAGATTCGCCCTTTAAATTTTTAAGGCTAAATGCCGGTGCAGGAAGATCAATCATCTCTTTCATCCAGGCTGCGCGCTTATTTGCAAATGCAGCTTTATCAACATCCACCATATAAGTTGCAAAGGGTGTAGTTAAGTTCTTCTTTTCGTAGAGCTTTTGAAAACTTGTACGCATTGCTGCTGTTCCTTTCCCTTCTTTCAGGTAAGTATCCGCAACTTTGAATGCCTTCTCCGAATCACCCGCCAATTCCAGATACATGACATAACGGGCATTTCCATCTGCATCCGCAGCCGATCCCGCTCTTTCCTGATAAACTACAGCTTCTTTATCATTTCCTTTATGATGTAAAATCAGTGCATAAGTATCTGCATTTGTTTTGTAAGCGCGTTCGATATCCGCAAGATACTCTTCTTTTGAGCCATAATAAGATGGTATTTCTTCATTCTTTGCCTCCTCAAGCAATGTCAGTGACCTTTTTGATAATGCTTCTGCAAAGTCTATTTCCTCATTTTTCTCGGCAAGGCCCCAAGCCACAGAATTAGCCAAAGAGGCCAATGCGGTTTTATTGATAATCTTTGCTGAATATAAATCGAACTTCTCCATGTTTCTCTTTAATGCATACATGTGAACCAAAGGATAATACAAATTACTGATTCTCATGGCATCTGCTTTGTTATTCGGATCCAAGCCAAACTGCTTTACTAACGTTTCCATCTTCTGCGCAATCTGATCAGGATCTTTCTCCTTATATATTGGCTCTCTAGCTGCATTAAAAGCAAGGTTTCCTTTAGGATAACGGATAATAATGGCCGGTTTTAAAGTCTCTGCGGCAGCTTTATCCTTGAGTAAAAGATGTAATGACATTAAAGTCATCATGTCAACTTCCGTAGGATTCTTTTCTAACTGATAACTTTTAATCTGATTATTGATTAGTACTTTTCCCCGCTCCTTATCCAGTCTATACAATGTAGTCAGGTAATCACCCGTATAAGCTTTTTTTAAACCTGGTTTTGCAGAGAATGCCTTTTCATAAGATCTTATTGCTTTAGCTGGATCTGCCTTTACACCGACCCCGCTACTCATAGTAGTAAGCAGCTGCGCTTCTGCAAGGTAAGCGTTTGCCTTCACTGAGCCTTTATCGTAGAATTGTATATAATATCCTTGAGGACTAAGTTCAGTAGGTGCTTTTGCGGAAAAAACCAGACAAACTAGATCCGTGCTATCCTTAGACAGAAAAGTCCCTTTATAAACAGTGCCAACTTTTTTGAGGGTAACATTTCCAAGTTCTCGCTTAAGATTAACAAAAGACTGTACCTTACATTGAATCTCCTTTTCATTAGCTAAAGTTCCCCCAGCTGGATCGTAGGTGAAATTAAGTGCTTCGCCTCCCTTTGGGGCTTTAGTACTAAACACAAGTTGTTGTGCGCTAACATTTACTGAGCCGAACAACAAGAGTGAAAAAATAATCTTCTTTGAAATGAACATAATTTTAAATTTAGGTTTGCTTACATACAACTAAATATATAGTTTTCAGATCAAATAAGCAAATACTTAAAATTTAATCATTAAGGAATAATTATTGTAATATGCAATCGTGACTTACGAAGAAAAAACAACGATAGAACTGGAATTCTGGAAGCGAAAAATGAGGCTTAAGCCCTCTTTTTTCAATAAGATGACCAATAATATTCAGAAGAAAATCAACAGCTATATTCCTGAAAAAATTCATACAGCCATAACTGTGACCATCAAAAATATGATCAAAGGAGTACTTTACGGTTCTACTTATACTACTTCTAACACACCAGCATTGGGAATGAGCCTCTTACATAGGGAAGCTTTAGTGAAATCTAAAATTGACAATTATTGTAAAACCGGAGCCGCAGAAGGGGGAATTACTGGTGCAGGTGGCTTTCTGATGAGCATGGCAGATTTTCCAATCCTCATCGGCATAAAAATGAAACTGCTATTTGAAATTGCCGCCTTGTATGGTTTTGATGTAAAAGATTACAGAGAGCGTTTGTATTTATTGTACATATTCCAGCTCGCTTTTTCCAGTCAGCAAGGACGCACAAAAATTTTCATGCACATGGAAAATTGGCAAGAGAAACTACACATTCTACCGGAAAATGTGGACAGCTTCGACTGGAAAACCTTTCAACAAGAATACCGGGATTATATTGATCTCGCTAAACTTGCCCAGCTGCTACCGATAGTTGGTGCTGCCGTAGGTGCGATTGCCAATTATCAATTGATTAAACAACTGGGTACAACAGCCATGCAAGCCTATAGAATGAGACTGCTAAAACAATAGCTTACTGTTTTTCACCCTCTTCTTCTTCAAAAAGACCACCAGTTAAGTCATCAATTTCTCTTCTGTCTTTCTTTGTTGGCCTTCCTGCTCCACGGTCTCTGATCAATACCGGAGCATGGAACATTGATTTATACCCATGAGTTTCCTCTACTGGAGTAATATCTTTATATTTAGTCACCGCAATTTTCGCCTCTACCCTATTGTATAAAAGCTCTACTACTTCAATCACTTTTTTCTCAATTCCTTTGGATACCTGATACACATCTCCAGGTTTGACTATTGCAGAAGCTTTAAGATTATTACCATTAAATTTCACACGCCCAGCCTTACAAGCCTCTGTCGCCAAACTCCTGGTCTTAAATAATCTTATTGCCCATAAGTACTTATCTATCCGTAATTTTTCTTGCTCTGCCATAAAAAATCAAAAATACATTATAGAAAACAATGGTCTATACATAAAATTGATTTATTTTGTCAAAAAATAACTTAAAACATGATAGCACAATTAAAAAAGTTAGTAGAAGCCGCTTGGGAAGACAGAACTTTATTAGGATATAGTGAATATTGCGAGGCAATAGAAACGGTAATTATGCAACTTGATAAAGGTGAATTGCGCGTTGCTGAACCAGTATTGAACTCCTGGGCTGTGAATGAATGGATCAAAAAAGCAGTAATCCTTTATTTTCCAATCAGAGAAATGAAAGAAATTGAAGTTGGTCCTTTTGTATTTCATGATAAAATGAAATTGAAAACCAATTATAAAGAATTAGGTGTAAGAGTTGTACCTCACGGTATCGCACGTTATGGCGCTTATTTAGCCAAAGGTGTGATCATGATGCCTTCTTATGTAAATATCGGTGCTTACGTTGACGAAGGTACGATGGTTGATACATGGGCTACTGTAGGTTCATGTGCACAGATTGGTAAACACGTTCACCTAAGCGGTGGTGTTGGTATTGGTGGTGTATTAGAACCAATTCAAGCTGCCCCGGTAATCATCGAAGACAACGTTTTCATTGGTTCAAGAGCGATCGTTGTGGAAGGTGTTCGTGTAGAAAGAGAAGCTGTTTTAGGTGCCAATGTAGTTTTAACAGCCTCTACGAAAATCATCGATGTAACAGGAAACACACCAGTAGAATATAAAGGAATCGTTCCTGCACGTTCAGTGGTTATTCCAGGTAGCTATGCGAAGAAATTCCCGGCTGGAGAATTCCAGGTTCCTTGTGCCTTAATCATTGGTCAACGTAAAGAATCTACTGATAAAAAGACTTCTCTAAATGATGCATTGAGAGAAAATAATGTAGCAGTATAATATAATGAAGATTGGTTTTGACGGAAAGAGGGCAGCGAATAACTTAACAGGACTGGGAAATTACAGCAGGTCTTTGATCACCCACCTGGCAGAATTTTTTCCTCAAAACCAATACTTTGTCTATACTCCCAAAGTAAAGGAACATAAACAGATCTCCAGATTTCTGCAACTTAACGGGATCAAAATTGAGCTCCCAGACCGTCCAGGATGGTTCTGGAGAACTTCGGGAATAAAAAAACAATTACTAAAAGATCAGATTGATCTGTTTCATGGCTTGAGTCATGAAATTCCCCTGGGAATTCAACATTCCAGAATTCCAAGTGTGGTCACCATACATGACCTTATTTTTCTCAGATTCCCTCAATATTACGGAAGGATAGATCGCTTTATCTATGGACTGAAATTCCGCTATGCCTGCAAACATGCAGACAAAATAGTAGCCATCAGCGAATGTACAAAAAGAGACCTTATCCATTTTTTCGATACAGATCCTAATAAAATAGAAGTTGTTTATCAAAGCTGTGACGATAGTTTCAAGTCTGCTACTGATCAACATAAAAAACAGGAAGTCAGGATCAAACACCAGTTACCAGAAAAATACATCCTTAATGTAGGAACGATTGAAACCCGCAAAAACCTGATGACGCTCATTAAAGCCTTACCAGAAATTCACCCGGATTATCAGCTGGTTGTGGTTGGAAGAAAAACAGCATATACAGCGCTAGTCAAAAAAGAAATTGACTTACTGGGTTTGAGATCAAGAGTTACCTTTCTACAAAATGTACCTTTCGATGACCTGCCTTCCATTTATCAGCTAGCCAGTGCCTTCGTTTATCCATCTTTGTATGAAGGATTTGGTATTCCTATTATCGAAGCCATGTATTCTGGTGTTCCGGTAATTGCAGCTACTGGCTCTTGTTTAGAAGAAGCCGGAGGCGATCATAGCTTATATGTCCCCCCATTTGACCACAAAGCACTTTCCCTTTCGATAAATAAAGTATTGAACAGCCCTGGCCTTGCCACAGAAATGATCGCAAAAGGCTTGGAATATGTTAAAAAATTTGAGACCCGGGTCCTCACAGAGGAAATGATTAAAATTTATACCCAGGTACTATCCAATCACCAGAAATAACAGGTTATGCTTAGAACAGAAATTGAAAAAACCCTTCAGGTATTAAAAGACGGAGGGGTGATTCTATATCCCACAGATACGGTATGGGGATTAGGATGCGATGCTACAAACGAAGCAGCGGTAGCCAAAATAAATGAAATCAAAGTGCGTAGCGCAGATAAGAGTTTTATTGTACTGCTGGATAATGATTCAAAACTTCAAAGCTATGTAACAGAGATCCCTGACGTGGCTTACGACTTAATCGAGTATGCAGAAAATCCATTGACAATTATATTCTCCGGCGCCAAAAATCTGGCTAAGAATGTGATCAATGAAGATGGTAGTGTAGGTATTAGAATTGTAAAACATGACTTCTGTCAACAACTTATTCAACGTTTCCGTAAACCCATAACTTCTACTTCTGCCAATAAATCTGGTGAACCTTCTCCCCTTATCTTTGATGAGATTTCAGAAGAAATTAAAGCCGCAGTAGATTACGTAGTCGATTGGGAACAAGAGCTACAGAACCCGAAGAAACCATCTACCATCATGAAATTAGCTCCCGGAGGTCAATTTTCCTTTATAAGAAAGTAAGTTTTATTACTTTTGTAACTCATTAATGGAAAAACATTTACAAAATCCAATATTTAAAGTACTTGCCGATATTGCTCAAACACATCAGATTGAAGCATACGTAATAGGTGGGTATGTGCGCGATATTTTCTTAAACAGACCCTCTAAAGACATCGATATTGTGGTCTTAGGGAATGGAATTGACTTTGCTGAATTAGTAGGTAAACAACTCAAAACCAAGGTAGCGGTATTTAAAAACTTTGGCACGGCCATGATAAAAACCCGCGATCTGGAAATAGAATTTGTAGGTGCTAGAAAAGAGTCCTACCGTGCAGATTCCCGCAAACCTATTGTAGAAAATGGCACCATCAAAGATGATCAGTTGAGAAGAGATTTCACGATCAATGCCCTGGCCATCTCCCTGAATAAAGACAATTATGCACAACTTGTTGATCCCTTTAACGGAATTAATGACCTGGAGCAAAAACTCATCAGAACTCCACTTGATCCTGAAATTACATTCTCAGATGATCCATTGCGGATGATGAGGGCTATTCGTTTTGCTACCCAATTAGAGTTTAGCATTGACGAAAGCGCGATAAATGCGATAAAAAAGCAGAAAGAAAGAATCAGTATTGTATCAAAAGAGCGCATCACAGATGAACTCAACAAAATCATTCTTTCTAAAACCCCTTCTATAGGTTTCAAGTACCTGTTTGATACTGGCCTTTTACACCTGGTATTTCCACAAATGGCCAACCTTTACGGAGTGGACATCATCAATGGAAAAGGTCATAAAGACAATTTTTATCATACCTTGCAGGTGCTCGACAATATTTGTGAAGCAACTGATGACCTTTGGCTTCGCTGGGCAGCGATTCTTCATGACATTGCCAAACCGGCAACCAAGCGTTTTGAAGAAGGACATGGCTGGACTTTTCATGGCCATGAGGACAAAGGGGCGAGAATGGTGCCTCAGATTTTTAATCAATTGAAACTTCCGCTAAATGAGAAGATGAAATTGGTGCAGAAATTGGTACAACTTCACCTAAGACCTATTGTACTCGCACAAGAAGTGGTTACAGATTCTGCTGTCAGAAGGTTATTGTTTGATGCCGGTGAAGATATTGAGAGCCTAATGATGCTCTGTAATGCCGATGTCACCACAAAAAACGAGTACAAAGTGAAAAAGTACCGGAATAACTTTGAGCTCGTTAAACAAAAGCTCAAAGATGTGGAGGAACGTGACAAGCTTAGAAACTGGCAGCCACCAATTACCGGTACTCATATCATGGAAATATTCGGTTTAAGCGCAGGTAAAGAAGTAGGCCTGATCAAAAATGCCATCAGGGAAGCAATTCTGGAAGGCGATATCAAAAACAGCTACGAGGAAGCTTTACAGTTCATGCTGGAAAAAGCTAAAGAATTTGGCTTGCAGCCCGTAAAGCACTAATACAAAGTACAATAATATTTTATAATTTTATAGCTAGAAAAAAAGCTCAGATGGCAATTTATAGATTTAGAATAAGTTTCGAGGATTTCGATGAGGTAGTTAGGGAGATCGATATCAAACCAAACCAGACATTTGAAGATTTACATCGTGCGATACATCGCTCAACAGGATATTCTGCTGAAAAATCCTCTTCTTTTTATGTGAGTACTGATCATTGGATCAAAGGAGACGAAATTGCTTACCTGCCAAATCAACGTAAAACTGATAGAGGAGTAACTTTAATGGAGAAGGCTAAATTGAGCAGTTTCATAGAAGATCCACACCAGAAATTCTATTATATCTACAATTTCGATCGTCCGTTTGATTTTCATGTAGAATTGATCAAGATCATTCTGGAAACTGATCCGAACTTGGAGTACCCTGTACTGGTTAAAAGTCAGGGAGAGGCGCCTAAAATCATCGATAAAGATAATTTTAATGCCGTTGCGGTATCGGCTAACGAAGCATCATCGGACTTTGATTTTCTGAATGAGCTGGACTTTGTTCCTGAAGACACAGAAGAATTGGCCGCGATGGATGGAAGAGGTATCAACACGGAAGAAAAAACGATTGATGATGACGCTGACGATGATTCTGCTGATGCGGATGAGTATGGTAGCGATGAAGATAGCTACGAAGACGATGAATACGGTGGCAAAGACGACGATTACTAATATTTAATCATGCTATTGGATAAAACCTTAATTGTAATTGTTGGCCCTACTGGAATAGGAAAGACTTCATTGGCCATTGAATTGGCCAAACACTTTTCTACAGAAATTATTTCGGCTGATTCCCGTCAATTCTTTAAGGAGATGGAAATTGGGACTGCAAAACCTTCCGCGGAAGAGTTAAATGCAGCACCTCATCACTTCATTAATTCTCATAGCATAGAAACACTATTCAGCACCGGCGACTTTGAAATACAAGCGTTACAGCTGATGGAGGATCTTTTTAAAAAACAGGATCTGCTGATTATGGTTGGCGGATCCGGTTTATACATTGATGCCGTTTGTAATGGCCTCGATGACCTACCGGATACAGATCTCAACATCCGAGAACAATTAAAACAGCAGTTGGAAAATGAAGGTATTGAATCCATCAAACAACAACTCAAAATTCATGATCCTGAGTACTATGAAAAAGTAGATCAGGCCAATCCACAAAGGATGGTCAGAGGTCTGGAATTCTTCCTTTCCACTGGTGAGAAGCTTTCCTCCTACCAGACCAACAGCAAAAAAGAAAGACCTTTCAATATCGTTAAAATAGGGCTTAACATGGACCGTGCAGCATTATATCAGCGCATCAACCATAGAGTGGATCTGATGATGGATGCAGGCTTGCTAGAGGAGGTAAAAGGGCTTCAAAAGTACAGAAAGTATAATGCCCTAAATACCGTAGGTTATTCCGAATTATTCGATTATCTGGATGGTCACATCTCGCTGGAGACAGCAGTGGATAAGATCAAGCAAAACACACGTCGCTTTGCGAAGCGACAGCTGACCTGGTTTAGAAGGGATGACAACACTGCCTGGTTTGAACCCAATGATAGCAAAGCCGTCATCCTTCATATCAATAATGTATTAAAATCTTAAGCCTGAGCTGTTGGTCCGCCAAAGTTTATTGGAAATCCAGGAGGCTCCTCCTGCGTTTTAATCTTCCCATAAGCAGCTTCATATTTCTCCAGATTATCTTGCATTGCTGCTACTAACCTTTTAGCATGCTCTGGTGTCAGGATAATCCTTGACTTCACTCTTGCCTTAGGCACTCCTGGCATCACTCTGATGAAATCCAGAACAAACTCTGTATTAGAATGTGTGATGATGGCCAGGTTTGAAAAGATCCCTTCTGCAACCTCTTCAGAAAGTTCAATATTTAATTGGTTTTCGTTTTGCTGTTCTTCCATAACACAAAACTATTACTTTAATCCATACAGAGGTAGCAGATGATCAATTATTTTCCAAACCTAATTGCATAAAAAAGTCCCCCGACTTTAACAGAAGGGGGACTTTTCAAAAGATATTTAAATATTAAGCATCTACTTCTTCTTGTTTCGAAGCTAATAATTTATCGTATTCTTCTTGAGAACCTACAATGATACGCTCATATCCACGTACACCTGTACCTGAAGGAATTAAGTGTCCAACAATTACGTTTTCTTTTAATCCAAGCATGTTATCACGTTTACCAGCAATTGCTGCCTCGTTTAACACTTTTGTAGTTTCCTGGAAGGATGCTGCAGAGATGAACGATTTCGTTCCTAATGAAGCACGTGTGATACCTTGCAACATTGAACTCGCAGTTGCAGGTCTTGCATCACGAACTTCAATTTGTCTCAAATCTTTACGTTTTAATTGAGAATTTTCATCTCTTAATTTACGTAGAGAAAGGATTTGTCCTGGTTTCACTGTGTTCGAATCACCAGCTTCTACAACAACTTTCTTGTCATAAATCTCGTCATTCTCAATCATGAAGTCCCAACGATCTGCAAGATTATTCTCTAAGAAAGTGGTATCTCCTGGATCTTCAATGTGAACTTTTTGCATCATCTGGTGTACAATCACCTCAAAGTGTTTATCATTGATTTTCACACCTTGTAAACGGTAAACCTCTTGGATACCATTCACTAGATATTCTTGTACAGCAGCAGGGCCTTTAATCGCTAAGATATCCGCTGGAGAGATAGAACCATCTGATAGAGGCATACCCGCTTTCACAAAGTCATTATCCTGAACCAGGATGTGTTTAGACAATGGAACCAGGTATTTTTTAACTTCTCCGTCTTTAGATTCGATCGTCATTTCGCGGTTACCACGTTTAACGCCTCCTAAGGTTACCACACCATCAATCTCTGTTACTACAGCAGGGTTTGAAGGGTTACGTGCTTCGAAAAGCTCCGTTACACGTGGTAAACCACCCGTGATATCTCTTGTCTTACCAGTTGCACGAGGAATCTTAACCAAGATCTGACCAGTTTTAACTGCGTCACCTTCATCGATAGCGATGTGGGCTCCAACAGGGATGTTATATCCTCTGATCAATTCACCTTTTTTATCCACAACCCGTACAGAAGGGTTTTTAGTTTTATCACGTGTATCGATAATTACTTTCTCACGGTGACCAGTTTGCTCATCTGACTCTTCACGGAAGGTTACACCTTCAACAATTGCATCAAATTCGATTTTACCAGCGAACTCAGAGATAATTACCGCATTGTATGGATCCCATGAACAAATCTTATCACCTTTAGTGATTTTAGCGCCATCCTCAACATATAAGAATGAACCGTAAGGAATGTTATTGGTCATGATCACTTTGTTTGTACCAGGCTCAACAATTTTGAACTCACCTGAACGACCTAAAACAATTTGTTTTACGCCATCTTCAGTATCGTTCTCTACTGTACGAACATTTTCAAACTCAATGATACCATCAAATTTAGCATTGATTTGAGATTCTGCAGCGATGTTCGATGCAGTACCCCCAACGTGGAACGTACGAAGTGTTAACTGTGTACCCGGCTCACCGATTGACTGTGCAGCAATTACACCGACAGCTTCCCCTTTTTGAACACGTTTACCAGTTGCTAAGTTACGACCGTAACAAAGCGCACAAACGCCGCGTTTATTTTCGCAGGTTAATACCGAACGAATTTCAACACCTTCTAATGGTGATTCTTCAATTGCTTTTGCAATATCTTCATCAATATCCATTCCGGCTCCAACTAACAATTCACCATTCAAAGGATTGAATACATCGTGTAGAGAGATACGACCTAATAATCTGTCATATAATGGCTCAACAATATCTTCATTATCTTTCAATGCAGTAGTGTACATACCTCTTAAAGTACCACAATCTTCTGCATTAACGATCATATCCTGTGCTACATCATGTAAACGACGTGTCAAGTAACCCGCATCCGCCGTTTTTAACGCCGTATCCGCAAGACCTTTACGCGCACCGTGAGTAGAGATAAAGTATTCTAATACCGATAGACCTTCCTTAAAGTTAGATAGAATCGGATTTTCAATAATCTCACCACCTGAACCTGATTTCTGAGGCTTAGCCATCAAACCACGCATACCGCATAGCTGACGAATCTGCTCTTTCGAACCACGGGCTCCAGAGTCCAACATCATGTAAACTGAGTTGAAACCTTGGTTATCGCTCGATAACTGTGTCATCACGAATGATGTTAAACGGTTATTGATACGAGTCCAGATATCGATAATTTGGTTGTAACGCTCGTTGTTGGTAATGAATCCCATGTTATAGTTATTCCTTACTTCTTCAACTTCTGCAGAAGCTTGCTCCAATAAAGCTTGTTTCTCCACAGGAATGTTTACATCTTGTAAATTAAATGATAAACCTCCTCTGAATGCCATTTGGAAACCTAATTCTTTGATATCATCTAAGAATCTTGCAGCACGTGACATACCGGTAACTTTCACTACGTGACCAATGATATCTCTAAGAGATTTCTTAGTCAATAGTTCATTGATGTAACCAACTTCTGCCGGAACCATTTGATTAAATAGTACACGACCTACCGTTGTTTCCAACAATTTATTAACGATTGAACCATCTTCTAATTTCACATTTACCTTAACCTTGATAAACGCGTGAAGGTCAATTCTTTTCTCATTGTAAGCAATGATTACTTCTTCAGGAGAATAGAATGAAAAATCTTGACCGTTAACTACACGTTTCTCATCTGTTCTACGGCCTTTAGTAATGTAGTAAAGACCCAAAACCATATCCTGTGAAGGTACAGTAATTGGCGTTCCGTTTGCAGGGTTTAGAATGTTGTGTGCAGCAAGCATTAATACTTGTGCTTCTAAGATTGCGGCGTGTCCTAATGGTAAGTGTACTGCCATCTGGTCACCGTCAAAATCCGCGTTAAATGCGGTACATACTAATGGGTGTAATTGGATCGCTTTACCTTCCACCAATTTAGGTTGGAAAGACTGGATACCCAATCTGTGTAGCGTTGGTGCACGATTCAGTAATACCGGGTGACCTTTTAAAACATTCTCCAGAATATCCCAAACTAATGGATCTTTTCTGTCTACAATTTTCTTTGCAGATTTTACTGTCTTAACGATACCTCTTTCTATCATCTTGCGAATGATAAACGGTTTGAATAGCTCAGCAGCCATATCTTTAGGTAAACCGCATTCATGTAATTTAAGGTTTGGACCTACAACAATTACCGAACGAGCAGAATAATCCACACGTTTACCTAATAAATTCTGACGGAAACGACCTTGTTTACCTTTCAGGATGTCTGAAAGAGATTTTAGAGCACGGTTACCCTCAGTTTTAACAGCATTTACTTTACGCGAGTTATCAAATAATGAATCTACCGCTTCCTGTAACATACGTTTTTCGTTACGTAAAATTACTTCTGGCGCTTTGATCTCGATTAAACGTTTCAAACGATTGTTACGGATAATCACACGACGGTATAGATCATTTAAATCTGAAGTCGCGAAACGACCACCTTCAAGAGGTACTAACGGACGCAATTCCGGTGGAATAACTGGAACAATCTTGATGATCATCCACTCTGGGTTATTCTCAATACGGGTTCTTGCACCACGGAAAGCTTCCACTACCTGTAAACGTTTCAAAGCTTCGTTTTTACGTTGCTGAGAAGTTTCGTTTGCAGCCTGGTGGCGTAAGTTATAAGATAAAGTATCTAAGTCAATACGTTTCAATAAATCCTCTAATGCTTCAGCACCCATTTTGGCGATGAATTTATTAGGGTCTTTATCATCTAAATATTGGTTTTCTTTTGGCAACTTATCAAGAATATCTAGATATTCCTCTTCAGTTAAGAAATCCATGTATTGAATACCTTCTTCTGCCATGAAACCAGCTTGAATTACTACATAACGCTCGTAGTAAATGATCAAATCTAATCTCTTTGTAGGCAATCCTAACAGGTATCCAATTTTATTTGGTAAAGAGCGGAAATACCAGATATGCGCAACAGGAACCACCAAATTGATGTGCCCCATACGCTCTCTACGTACTTTCTTTTCCGTAACCTCCACACCACAACGGTCACACACAATACCCTTATAACGGATACGTTTGTATTTACCGCAATGACATTCGTAATCTTTTACCGGACCGAAAATACGCTCGCAGAACAAACCATCACGCTCAGGTTTGTAAGTACGGTAATTTATCGTCTCAGGTTTTAACACCTCCCCACTAGAGCGCTCTAAAATAGCCTCCGGCGATGCCAAACTAATGGTGATCGAGGTGAAATTGCTTTTTAATTTATTATCCTTTTTGTAAGACATAGCTCTTTTGTTTGAATTTGAAAATTTAAAAAGCCGGAACAGACTTCAGCTTAACTGCGGTCCGTTCCAGCATTAAAAAATTCAACATTAGTCTAACGTAATATCTAAACCTAATCCGCGTAACTCATGTACCAATACATTGAATGATTCTGGTACACCTGGCGTAGGAAGGTTTTCGCCTTTTACAATCGCCTCATAAGTTTTGGCCCTACCGATCACATCATCTGACTTAACAGTTAAGATCTCTTGTAGGATATTAGCCGCACCGAATGCCTCTAATGCCCAAACCTCCATCTCACCAAAACGCTGACCCCCGAATTGAGCTTTACCACCCAATGGTTGTTGTGTAATTAATGAATATGGTCCGATTGAACGAGCGTGCATCTTATCATCAACCATGTGTCCTAATTTCAACATGTAGATAATACCTACAGTTGTTGGTTGGTCAAATTTCTCACCCGTTAAACCGTTATGTAAGTAAGTTCTACCTGAAGCAGGTACACCAGCTTTAGCAATCCAGTCTTCTACCTCGTCATGTTTAGCACCATCAAAGATTGGAGTAGCAAATTTCACACCCAATTCTTTACCGGCCCATGCCAATACAGTTTCATAGATCTGGCCCAAGTTCATACGTGAAGGTACACCCAGTGGGTTCAACACGATATCAACAGGTGTTCCATCTTCCAAGAATGGCATATCTTCATCACGAACGATACGGGCTACAATACCCTTATTACCGTGACGACCAGCCATCTTATCACCTACTTTTAATTTACGTTTTTTAGCTACATAAACCTTAGCCATTTGTACAATACCTGATGGCAATTCATCACCAACACTGATGGCGAATTTATCACGTTTGTAAGCACCTAATTCTTCGTTCACACGAATACCATAGTTGTGCAATAGCAATTTAATCTGGTCATTTTTCTCCTCATCAGTAGTCCATTTGTATGGATTGATGTGAGCATACTCCAGATCAGCAAGACTTTTCTGCGTAAATTTAGCGCCTTTAGGGAATAATAATTCCTTGTAAACATTGAATACACCCTGAGATGTTTTACCGTTTACAATCTGGAACAATTTATCTACAAGCTCATTTTTCAGATTAGTAGTTGCAAGGTCATATCTCTTATCTAATTTCTCTATCGCTGCTTTTTCTTCAGCTTTAGTAGTTTTCTTAGCTCTAGAGAATAACTTAGTGTCAATTACCACACCTTTAATCGATGGTGGAGTTTTCAAGGATGCATCTTTCACATCACCTGCTTTATCACCAAAGATCGCACGTAGTAATTTCTCTTCCGGCGAAGGATCAGATTCTCCTTTAGGAGTGATCTTACCAATCAGGATGTCTCCTTCTTTCACTTCAGCACCTACACGGATGATACCGTTTTCATCTAAATCTTTAGTAGCTTCTTCAGAAACGTTAGGGATATCTGGTGTTAATTCCTCTTCTCCACGTTTTGTATCACGTACTTCTAATTCAAACTCTTCGATGTGTAATGAAGTAAAGATATCTTCACGAACAATACGCTCGCTAATTACGATCGCATCCTCAAAGTTGTATCCTTGCCAAGGCATGAAAGCAACTTTTAAGTTTCTTCCCAATGCCAATTCACCATTTTCAGTAGCATAACCTTCACATAGTACTTGTCCTTTTACTACTTTCTGACCTTTCTTAACGATTGGTTTCAAGTTGATACAAGTATTCTGATTGGTTTTCTTGAATTTGATTAATTTATATGTTTTGCTATCACCTTCGAATGAAACCAAACGATCTGCATCGTTTCTTACATACTTAATGGTGATCTCATTTGAATCCACATATTCTACTACACCTTCACCTTCAGCATTGATCAGTGTTCTTGAATCGCGGGCTACGCGACCTTCTAAACCTGTACCAACAATTGGTGCTTCAGGACGTAACAATGGTACCGCCTGACGTTGCATGTTGGATCCCATCAAGGCCCTGTTCGCATCATCATGCTCAAGGAACGGAATCAACGAAGCAGCGATCGATGTAATCTGATTAGGTGCCACGTCCATTAAGTCTAATTTCTCAGGCTCAATAACCGGGAAGTCACCCTCATAACGTGCTTTAACACGTGCAGTGGTGAAATTACCTTGATCATCATAAGCAGCATTCGCTTGTGCAATAGTTTTACCATCTTCATCTTCTGCAGACAGGTAAATCACATCCTCATCTACCTGAACAATTCCGTCTTTAACTTTTTTGTATGGAGTTTCAATGAAACCTAAGTTATTGATCTTCGCGTGAACGCAAAGAGAAGAGATCAAACCAATGTTTGGACCCTCCGGAGTTTCAATCGTACAAAGACGACCGTAGTGAGTATAGTGAACGTCACGTACCTCGAAACCGGCACGTTCACGTGAAAGACCACCTGGACCTAAAGCGGAAAGACGACGCTTGTGCGTAATCTCTGCCAGAGGATTGGTCTGGTCCATGAACTGCGACAACTGGTTGGTACCAAAGAATGAATTAATTACCGACGATAAAGTACGGGCATTAATCAAGTCTGTTGGTGTAAACACCTCGTTATCACGAATGTTCATACGCTCACGAATGGTACGAGCCATACGCGCTAAACCAACACCAAATTGAGCGTATAATTGCTCACCTACTGTACGAACACGACGATTCGACAAGTGATCAATATCATCCACCTCTTCTTTAGAGTTGATCAGTTTGATCAGGTATTTAACAATCGCAATAATATCTGCTTTTGTCAATACTTTAACGTGATCAGGAGTATCCATTTTCAACTTACGGTTGATGCGGTATCTACCTACATCTCCTAAGTCATAACGTTTATCCGAGAAGAACAAACGCTCAATGATACCTCTTGCAGTTTCCTCATCAGGTGGTTCTGCATTACGCAAAGCACGGTAGATGTTTTCAACAGCCTCTTTTTCAGAGTTTGAAGTATCTTTTTGTAATGTATTATAGATAATGGTATAATCAGCTTGGCTGGCACCATCATCTTTAGATAAGATGATCGTTTTAACACCTGCATCAATGATCATATCAATGTGCTCATCTTCTAAAACAGTATCTCTGTCTAAGATTACTTCGTTACGATCAATGGAAACTACCTCACCGGTATCTTCATCCACAAAATCTTCAACCCATTTTCTTAGCACTCTTGCTGCAAGTTTACGTCCGATGTATTTCTTTAAACCTGACTTGCTAACTTTTACTTCATCAGCAAGATCAAATAGTTCAAGAATGTCTTTATCAGAATCGTAACCGATAGCACGCAATAACGTAGTTACCGGGAATTTTTTCTTACGGTCGATGTAAGCATACATAACGTTATTTACGTCAGTAGCAAACTCGATCCATGAACCTTTGAAAGGAATCACACGCGCAGAATAAAGCTTAGTACCATTTGTGTGACGGCTTTGACCGAAGAACACACCTGGCGACCTGTGTAATTGCGAAACAATTACGCGCTCTGCACCGTTGATTACGAAGGTACCTTTAGGGGTCATATATGGAATGGTTCCCAGGTACACATCTTGAATGATGGTTTCAAAATCTTCGTGTTCTGCATCATTACAAGAAAGTTTCAGCTTCGCTTTTAATGGAACACTATACGTTAACCCACGGTCAATACACTCAGGTATATCATAACGCGGTGGATCAATAAAATAATCTAGGAATTCTAAAACAAAGATGTTTCTAGAATCTGTGATTGGGAAGTTTTCAGCAAACACCTTAAATAAACCTTCTGTGTGACGGTTATCTGAAGTGGTCTCGATCTGAAAAAATTCTCTGAATGATTGCAACTGTACATCTAGAAAATCCGGGTAATCTATGATGTGCTTACTACGTGCAAAATTTACTCTTTGGTCGACTTTATTTGCCAATGGACTAAAGTTAATTTAGTTTAAGAATAAACTATTTGTTTGGTTTGCCGTTAAACGTTTTCACCAGCCAAACAAGATGAAATGTTTATAAACAGGTATAGACTCCGACTATACAGTCGGAGTCTATGTTTAAAGTTATATTAAAATTAAGTGATTACTTAATTTCAACTACAGCTCCAGCTTCTTCTAATTGTTTTTTCAAAGCTTCAGCTTCGTCTTTAGAAACACCAGCTTTTAATTCTTTTGGTGCGCCATCAACTAAATCTTTAGCTTCTTTCAAACCTAGACCAGTTAAGTCTTTTACCAATTTCACAACTGCTAATTTCTGACCACCAGCTTCTTTTAAGATAACATCAAAAGTTGATTTTTCTTCAGCTGCAGGAGCAGCATCACCAGCAGGTGCAGCAACAACTGCAGCAGCAGCTGGTTCGATACCATACTCGTCTTTTAAGATTTGAGCTAATTCGTTAACTTCTTTAACTGTTAAGTTTACCAATTGCTCAGCAAACGCTTTTAAATCTGCCATATTTATAGATTTTAAAAAATTTTACGTAAAATAATAATTTATAATTTGAACTTATAAGGTGTTCCTTAACCTTCTCTCTCTTGAAGAGTTTTAACAATTCCTGCAATTTTGTTACCGCTTGACTGTAAAGCTGAAACCACATTCTTAGCTGGTGATTGTAATAATCCAATGATGTCTCCAATAAGCTCTTCTCTTGATTTCAAGCTCACTAAAGTATCTAATTGGTTATCACCAACGAATACTGTTGAATCGATATAAGCTGCTTTAAGTTGTGGTTTATCAGATCCTTTTCTCAAGGCTTTGATCAGCTTAGCTGGACCGTTACCTACTGTAGAGAATAATAATGCTGATTGACCTTTAAGTGCAACATAGATCTCAGATGCATCGCCTTCTAATCCTTCGATCGCTTTTTTGATCAAAGTATTTTTAGCTACCTGCATTTCAATCCCGCTTTCAAAACATTTGCGACGGATGTTGTTTACTTTCTCAACAGATAAGCTTGATGTATCGGCAATATAAAAGTTACCGAATTCCTGCATCTTCTCTAGAAGTGCTGAAACTACTACGTGTTTTTCTTCTCTGTTCATAATTAAATCCCCGCTACTGATTTAGTTTCGATTGCAATTCCAGGACTCATTGTAGAAGAAACATGAATGCTCTTAAAATAAGTTCCTTTTGCAGCAGATGGTTTTAGCTTAGAAATTACTTGAAGTACTTCTAATGCGTTTTCATATATTTTTTCTGCTGGGAATGATACTTTTCCTATTGAAGCGTGT
Organism: Pedobacter gandavensis; assembly: GCF_014172405.1. Classification (GTDB taxonomy): domain Bacteria; phylum Bacteroidota; class Bacteroidia; order Sphingobacteriales; family Sphingobacteriaceae; genus Pedobacter; species Pedobacter gandavensis. Next base: position 173,630 of record NZ_WNXC01000003.1, read on the forward strand.
ATAATACCACTTTTGTCAACTTTAAAATCAATCTTTCCGCCTTTTACATCAGTTACTGCTTTACCAACTTCGTTAGTTACAGTACCTGACTTAGGGTTTGGCATAAGGTTACGTGGACCTAAAACGCGGCCCAGTTTACCTACTTTTGCCATACAAGCAGGAGTAGTGATAATAATGTCAACATCAGTCCATCCACCTTCAATCTTGGCTACATATTCGTCTAAACCTACAAAATCTGCACCTGCCGCTTTAGCCTCTTCTTCCTTATCAGGATTACAAAGAACTAATACACGTACAGTTTTACCTGTACCGTGTGGTAAAGTAGCAATACCACGTACCATTTGATTGGCTTTACGTGGATCTACTCCTAAAGCTACATCGATATCAACCGATGCATCAAATTTAGTAGTAGTGATATCTTTTACCAAAGCAGCCGCATCCTGTAAAGAATACGTTTTACCAGATTCTAGTTTAGCATGTGCCTTTTTTTGATTTTTTGTTAATTTAGCCACTGTTGTAAACTGTTTTTTGTTAATTAATTTGTCCAAGGTGCATCACCACTAACGGTGATTCCCATACTGCGTGCTGTACCTGCAACCATACTCATTGCAGATTCGATAGTGAAAGCATTTAAATCAGTCATTTTATCTTCAGCAATTGACTTAACCTGATCCCAAGTCACCGAACCAACTTTCTTACGGTTGGGCTCAGCAGAACCACTCGCTAATTTAGTAGCATCCTTTAATTGGATAGCCACAGGAGGGGTTTTGATGATAAATTCGAAAGACTTGTCAGCATAAACAGTAATTACAACTGGTAATACTTTACCTGGCTTATCTTGGGTACGAGCATTGAATTGCTTGCAAAACTCCATAATGTTCACCCCCTTAGCACCTAAAGCAGGTCCTACTGGTGGTGATGGATTTGCAGCTCCACCCTTGATTTGTAACTTAACAAGTGCACTGACTTCTTTTGCCATTTTCTGTTTTGTTAATTTTAATACTCAATGTTAAAATGTTGGAAGCAAGTAACATTTAAGATCTTATATAATATTTCTATTCTTTTTCTACCTGCATATAGTTAAGCTCCAGTGGAGTTTTTCTTCCGAAAATCTTAACCATTACTTTCAGTTTTTTCTTCTCTTCGTTCACCTCTTCGATCACGCCGGTAAAACCATTAAATGGTCCATCCATTACTTTTACGTTCTCTCCAACATAATAAGTTACATTCATGGTTTCACCTTGCTGGCTCATCTCATCAACTTTACCTAAAATGCGATTAACCTCTGCTTGACGCATAGGCACCGGGTTTCCGCCTTTATCTCCTAGAAAACCAATTACACTATTAACATTTTTAATAATGTGCTCTAGCTCTCCGTCCAAATTCGCTTCAATCAAAACATATCCAGGATAGAAGTTACGCTCTTTCGCAATCTTTTTTCCTTCTTTCATTTGATAGTATTTCTCCATTGGGATTAATACCTGAGGAACAAGGTGAGAAAAACCTAAACGGCTAATTTCAGAATCGATATACTGTTTTACCTTCTTCTCTTTACCGCTTACCGCCCTAACTACGTACCATTTCAACTGATCGTCCATTTAGCTATATTAATTAGAAAGTGATTTATAAAAAGTATCTAAAACAAAAGTAGATCCCTTATCCATTGCAAAAACGACTAATGCAATGATAAACGAAGCTACTAGAACCAGCACTGCAGAATTTTGCAATTCTCCCCATGTAGGCCAAGTAACCTTCTGGGTCATTTCTTCATACGATTCTTTAATAAACTGAACTACTTTAGCCATAATCTTTTATTAGCACGGGAACAAGGATTCGAACCCTGATCAAAGGTTTTGGAGACCTCTATTCTACCGTTGAACTATTCCCGTGTATATTATGCTTTATCTCTTCAACCAAGATTTAGCAGCTTTATTAGAAACAAAGTAGTGGGTTTTTAAAGCCCAACTACTTTGCTTTATTTGGTTATTTAATGCCTATTGGCTTTAAATTACTTTACAATTTCAGTTACCTGACCAGCACCTACTGTTCTACCACCCTCACGGATTGCGAAACGTAGACCTTTTTCCATTGCGATTGCGTTGATCAATTTAACATTGATAGTAACGTTATCACCTGGCATTACCATTTCAGTTCCTTCAACTAAGGTGATTTCACCTGTAACGTCTGTGGTACGGAAATAGAATTGTGGACGGTATTTGTTAAAGAATGGAGTGTGACGTCCACCTTCAGCTTTTGATAATACATAGATCTCAGCTTTGAAATCAGTGTGAGGAGTTACTGAACCTGGTTTACAGATTACCATACCACGACGGATATCAGTTTTCTCAATACCACGTAACAATAGACCTACGTTATCACCTGCTTCACCATAATCAAGGATCTTACGGAACATCTCAACACCTGTTACAGTTGATTTAAGATTTTCAGCACCCATACCTAAGATCTCAACTGGATCTCCAGAGTTGATTACACCACGCTCAATACGACCAGTTGCTACAGTACCACGACCAGTGATCGAGAATACATCTTCAACAGGCATTAAGAATGGAAGGTCAGTTAAACGTGGAGGGATTGGAATGTAGCTATCTACAGCATCCATTAATTCCATGATTTTAGCAACCCAAGTAGGATCTCCGTTCAAACCACCAAGAGCTGAACCTTGAATTACAGGGATATCATCACCAGGGAATTCATAGAAAGATAACAATTCACGAACTTCCATCTCTACTAATTCTAGTAATTCAGGATCGTCAACCATATCCACTTTATTCATGAATACTACCAATGAAGGAACACCAACCTGACGAGCCAATAGAATGTGCTCACGAGTTTGTGGCATTGGACCATCTGTAGCAGCTACAACGATGATAGCTCCATCCATTTGCGCAGCACCAGTAACCATGTTCTTTACATAATCCGCGTGACCTGGACAGTCAACGTGTGCATAGTGACGGTTAGCTGTTGAATACTCAACGTGTGCTGTATTGATAGTGATACCTCTTTCTTTTTCCTCTGGAGCAGAGTCAATAGAATCAAATGAACGCGCCTCAGATAAACCAGCATCAGATAACACTTTAGTGATAGCTGCTGTTAAGGTTGTTTTACCGTGGTCAACGTGACCGATTGTGCCGATGTTTAAGTGCGGCTTGCTGCGGTCAAACTTTTCTTTTGCCATGTTTTTATACTTATTAGTAGGTTATAACTTTTTTATTTATTAATTGTTTTGATACAAATTCAACACAAAAAACCTTGTTCAACTGCTATAAACGACAGATTCAACAAAGCTTGTTTTTATCTTGAGCCAAAGATGGGACTTGAACCCACGACCTCTTCCTTACCAAGGAAGTGCTCTACCGCTGAGCTACTTCGGCTTTTAATCTCAGCTTCAATCTAAATTAAATTAAGTAGTTCAATTTTGATATTCGAATTGAACTACTCAATTCCTTGCCGATTCTCCAGCTTTTCCAATTTTGAGCGAAAGACGAGGTTCGAACTCGCGACCTATAGCTTGGAAGGCTATCGCTCTACCAACTGAGCTACTTTCGCTTTTTTATTGTGGGGGGAGAAGGATTCGAACCTTCGAAGTCTTGCGACAACAGAGTTACAGTCTGTCCCATTTGGCCACTCTGGTATCCCCCCCTACCTTTAACTTGCCAACACTTTGCAGTATCGAAGTTAAAAGAGCCTCCTATCGGGATCGAACCAATGACCTACTGATTACAAGTCAGTTGCTCTACCAGCTGAGCTAAGGAGGCTAATATGATCATTGCAATGGTATGCCCAATGATTTTTTAAATTTTAATCTTTCACAGAACTAATCCGAATCTTTTAAGAGAAACGCCCTCTCTGATTGGGATTGCAAATGTACACCAATTTTAATATGATCCAAAATTATTTTAAAAAAAAAATGGCAGGACTTGATCCTGCCACCCTTTTTATTAAAAACCTTCAAAATATCAGCCTAATAATCAGATACTTCGTCAGCATTTAAAATTGCTTTATGTTCACTTAATTTTTCTCTTGTTTTATCTTTGTGTTTAGTGATTTGCTTTCTTAACGACTCAATTGCCAAATCTGTGGCCTCCTCAAAAGATTTACATTGTTCCTTTGCGAACATCGTAACTCCCGGAACGATCAGTTTGATCTCACTTATTTTGTTTGCTTCATCCTCTACATTTTCTAATTTCAAATAAACCTCCCCACTAATAATCTGGTCGAAGTACTGGTCTAACTTATCTGTTTTCTTCTGAATGAACTCCAATAATTTCTGGTCTGCATTGAAATGGATCGATTGAACTGTAATTTTCATTGTTTCCTCCTTTTTTATGCCTTTGGATGGGCTTGTTTATATATTGATTTTAATCTCTCTATAGAGTTATGTGTATACACCTGGGTAGCCGCTAGACTGGCATGCCCCAATAACTCTTTTATTGCATTCAAATCTGCCCCCCTGTTTAAAAGGCTTGTTGCATATGAATGACGCAAAACATGGGGGCTTTTTTTATCCTGTGTGGATATAAATGTCAAATAACTGGTCACGATCCTATAAATGAGTTTAGGATAAGCTGCTGCTCCTTTATCTGTAACGAATAAGGGACCCATTTTGTTATGAAAATTTTGTAATGTTTTTATATCAAGGTAAGCTTTCAGCTGATCTGCAAGGAGTTTGCTGATGGGAATAATTCTTTCCTTATTTCTTTTCCCCATCACCCGGATTGTAGACCCATAAAAATCAATGCTTTCCGCAGTCAGCGAAAGTAATTCGGCCAAACGCATACCTGTTCCAAACAAAGTTTCAATGACCACTTTATCACGAATTGAAGGGAAAGTCTCGCTAAAAAATTCGCCGGAATCTAATAAAACATCCAACTTTTGATCTTCTATGAATACAGGTAGTCTTTGGGGGATTTTTGGCGCCCTCAGCAGCGTCATTGGACTGGTGCTGATCAAACCTTCACGCAACTGATATTTATAGAAGCTACGAAGCGTAGAAAGCTTCCTTCCTATAGTACGCTCGGAAACTTCCGCTTCCATCAAAGCCACCATGTAGCTTCTAACCTGCGCATGGCCGGCTTCCAGTAGTGACAGTTCAAAAGACTGGTTCAGAAAATCACTAAACTGCAAGAGGTCCGTTTGATAAGACTTCAGGGTATGTGGAGAATAACGTTTCTCGTGCTGGAGATATAGGAGGAATTGCGCAATAACCATAGGGCATACTATTTGTAAAACACGATAAGTGAATATACAAAAGATCCCTCGTGAAACGGTCAGAAATTTCACATTTAAAATAAAAAAGCGCTATTGGGTTCACCCATAGCGCTTTAATATCATAGAAACTTTTTAGAAACTATACAGTTCCTTCAAGTTGCATGTTCTGCTTGTAAATAGCATGTTTAACTAACGTACGACGAGCTACAGATTTTTTCTCATAAGCTTGGCGGCTACGCAATTCTCTTAACACACCTGTTTTTTCAAATTTCTTTTTGAAACGTTTCAAGGCTTTATCTAGTGATTCGCCGTCTTTAATATTAATGATAATCATAACGTAATATACCCCCTCTCGTTGTTTTTAGGATTGCAAAGATAGAGCTTTGTTTTGAGAATCAAAACAATAAGTGTATTTTTATTTAAAACAAAGCCCAACTTAATTTGTCTATGATTTAATACTTACACAATCGACCTATGAAATCAAAAAAAACGCTTTTCATCGTCCTCGGCATCGTTCTGCTGATCCTGGTTAGCTTCGTCTACTTCCGCTTCTACTTTGTACTTGGAGAAGGTGTAAAGGCAGGAGAACTCAACTATGTCGTTAAAAAAGGTTATTTGTTTAAAACCTATGAAGGGAAATTAATCCAAACCGGAATAAAGTCCAAACAAACCGGAAACATCCAGTCCAATGAATTTGAGTTTTCTGTGGAAAATGCTGCAGTAGCAGAGAAGATGATGCTGAACAGCGGAAAAGTATTTGAACTACGTTACAAAGAGTACATGGGAGCCTTGCCTTGGAGAGGCTATAGTAACTATGTGGTCTACGAAATTATCTCCATCCAATAAGAATAAAAAATACGGCGACCATCACAGTCGCCGTATCCGTTCTTGGTTATATTTGGTTAGAATATGCTTGTTGTATTTAGTAAGGTATTAAATTAATCTTTTAAAAGTTCTCTTGCGATCACTATTTTTTGTATTTCGGAAGTCCCTTCCCCAATCGTACACAATTTACTATCCCTGTAAAACTTCTCTACCGGAAAATCCTTTGTGTATCCATATCCGCCAAAAATCTGTACGGATTCTGTGGCACAACGCACAGACACTTCAGAAGCAAAATATTTTGCCATAGCTGATTCCTTCGTCATTGGTAACCCACGATTCTTTAAATCAGCAGCCTGTCTGATCAATAGCTCTGCAGCCTCAATCTCTGTGGCCATATCTGCCAGTTTAAAACTGATGCCCTGAAAACTAGCAATAGGTTGTCCAAACTGATGACGTTCTTTTGCATAAGCAACAGCCGCTTCATAAGCCCCTTTAGCAATCCCTAAAGACAATGCAGCAATAGAGATCCTACCGCCATCCAAGACTTTCATCGCTTGTTTAAACCCTTCGCCTACCTTACCCAGTAAGTTTTCTTTAGGTACACGGCAATTGTCGAAAATCATTTCTGTTGTTTCTGAAGCACGCATCCCCAGTTTATTCTCCTTTTTACCGGCTGAGAAACCAGGTGTACCACGTTCTACAACAATTGCTGAAATTCCCTTTGAATCCCCTTTATCGCCAGTACGAACCATGACTACTGCGACATCGCCACTTTTACCATGAGTAATCCAGTTTTTAGCGCCATTAATGACATACTCATCCCCTTCTAATCTTGCAGTGGTCATCATTCCTAAAGCATCAGAACCGGTATTCGCTTCTGTTAGCCCCCAAGCTCCGATCCATTCCGCTGTAGCCAGTTTAGGTAGCCATTTATGTTTTTGTTCTTCTGTACCAAAAGCTAAAATATGTCCCGTACATAAAGAATTGTGTGCCGCTACGGATAAGCCGATAGAACCACAAACTTTGGCCACCTCCACAATCACATCTACATACTCCTGATAGCCGAAACCGGAGCCTCCATAAATTTCTGGAACCAATACCCCCATCAACCCCAGTCCGCCGAGCTTCTTAAAAACCTCTACAGGGAAATGTTGTGCTTCATCCCATTCCATTACGTGTGGACGAATATTTTTCTCAGCAAAATCTTTTACCATCTTCCTGATCATCTCCTGATTTTCTGAAATACTAAAGTTGTAGCCTACAGGACTATCCATCGTTTCTAACATATCTTATTGTTTGAATTTGAGCAATTATAAGGAATAAAAACTATAGCAACCACAGTTAAAAATTCGCTTCTAGATAGAACGAAACGGTATTTAGTTCATTAACCGTACCCCTTCATTTTTAACGAAAGCAATGGAACCCAATAGTAGTTTGTATTTTTTTTTAATTTAGTTTTGAAAAGACCATTAATTCAGTGCAATCATGAGATTTATTACCCGAAAAGACCTATTTCAACAATTAAAAAATGACCTGATTGGGAAGGATGCTTACCGGGGAGTAACCCTCACCTACTCCTGGATGGCCAATCAGTTTGGCCACTTTTCTCTGGGCTTTATTCCCACCTTTATCTTATACACTTTTTTAAGCACCAAAACTGAGCTATCCAGACCCGAAATCTGGGCTCCCGCGATCATCTGGGGATGCTGGATTCTATTTGAATTGTACAATTTCCTCGGCCCCCTGCTTTTTAATGTCAATTCTAAAAAACAAGACCTTCAAAATGAAGACTATATCTTTCACCCGGAATGGGGAAACATTACTTTTGATACCCTGACTGATCTTTGCTTTTTTGGATTAGGTGCATTCTCCTGTAGCTTACTCTGTACCTATAGTCTGCCGGCAATGGTCATTTTCCTAATCCTTTCTGTGTTGGTTATTTACCCATCGTATTACTGGTACGCTACAAAAATGCACCTTCAAAATGCAGGATATCCCTTTCAAATCCGACTGAGCCAATGGAAATTCAAAATTCAGGACCAGGATAAAGCCATCATTACAGATTTTGTCAAAAATCCCCAAAGCGGGAAACATTTGTTATTGTTCGGTTCTAAAGGAAGCGGAAAGACGTCTCTATCAGTAGCCATTGCGACCGAATTATCGATCAAGAACAACCGTTGCAGTTATGTAACCGCTACGAAACTCTTGTCTATGTTTTTTGAAAAGGCAGAGCGGGTGGGACTTTCCCCGGGATCCTGGGCATGGCATGACTCTTCCTTATTGATTATAGATGACATCAATCCTGGCGGTCAGATTAAAAAAGACATCCTTCGCGCGCCCTTATTTTATGAATTATTGGATAATCCAGAATATGGTCCCTTCAACAAAGAATACTTAAGAAAGATGAACACCATATGGGTGATGGGAAATGAAGAAGCGCCCGAGCAATTGGAGGAACGCTGGGAAAATTTATTTAAACAGATTGGTATTGATGAATCAAATGTTCTGCGTGTAAACCTTGACCCGGTTATGGTAAAATAGAATTGTCGTAAGCGAAGCTCACAAGGTGAGTTAGACTTTTTACATTGAAACGCTTATATAAAGGAATGATCCTTTTTTCTATCGCAGAATGTGAAACCTTAAGGTCCCGGGCAATCTCCTTAAAAGAATAACCCTTTGCCACCAACTCCAAAGCTTCCCTTTCCTTATTGGAAATGGCCAGATAGCTGAACAAAATTTTGTTCAACTCCTCTTCGAATTTCTCCTTTTCCGGTCCATAAGCAGCATAACGCATTACTTTACCGAAAATAAGACTTCTGTTGACTTGAAAACGACCAATGATTGCGGTGATTTTTCCATTTTCAGAACTATATACACCCACTCTGGCAAAAATAGGTACCGCTGTCCCATCCTTATGGATTTTCTTTAATTCTATGCTGAAACTGTATTTTTCAAGGTCTTTACTCTTTTGATGAATAAACTGGAGTGCCTTATCATTAAGTTCATGAGAAAAGGGAGCGAACTCTGGTGCCGACATGTTCACAATGGCCAGCATATTAATTTCGTTGTCTTTATAACCCAGGATCTCTTCCCATCCACCGGCATAAATCATGCGGTGCTCTTTAAAAGAGTAGATGTAAATCGCCTCATCAGGAAACCTCGGCAAAGTCCGGGCGTAAAAAATAGCCGTTTCACTTTCCAAATCTGTCGGAACATCTGTGATAAATGTTTTAGAATAATCCCCAAAGTTCTCGCTCGACTGCATTTTCATTGAAATATTTTCTTTTTTACAAAAGATAAAACGTAGAACTGCGTATTTTCTCAGTTGACATTCCCCTTATCTGGGAGTAATTTTACGGCAAAATAAATACATAAACAAAAATCTATCCCAAGAATATAGAAAACATATCAATTATCTATATAAACAATACACCATGTATCTCAAAAACATCAACAACAAATCATATGTTACCCGATATTCCATTGTCGTATTAAAGACCATTGCCATTGTGTTATTTATCTTTTGCTTTTACCAAGCCTGCAAAATCACCAGTTAGTATATAACTCCCCCCTTTTATATTTATGAATGCGCAATCCTAACCGGTTTAGGATTGCATTCATACCCTGCGCTGAAAAACTTAATAACCTGCCAGGGAATACACATTAGCCTCATAGGAGGTTAAACGGTCTTTTCCATTTAAAAAATCAAGGCTAATGATAAAGGAATAAGCGGCTACTGTTGCGCCCAACTGCATCACCAGCTTTGAAGCAGCAACTACGGTACCGCCCGTAGCCAGCAAATCATCATGAATCAAGACCTTTTGTCCTGGAAATAAAGCATCCTCATGAACTTCAATTGTTGCCGTCCCATATTCTAGTGCATAAGACTCTTTTATCGTCTTATAAGGTAGCTTACCCGCTTTACGAATAGGAATAAAAGGCACGTTTAACAATTGTGCCAATCCAGGACCGAATAAAAAGCCCCTGCTTTCAATACCTGCCACCACGTCAATTTTCTCATCGGCCAACTGTGCAGCTAAAGATTTCAAGATCTCCTGACATAAATCAGGGTCTTTTAAAATCGGCGTAATGTCTTTAAACACAATTCCAGGTTTTGGGAAATCATTTACATCTCTAACTGTCTTTTTAATTTTCTCTGCTATCATTTTTTAAAAAATAAGATAAGGCGCTAATTTCTCTATTAACTCAGGGGTCATGATAACCACTTTATTTAAGTCCGCAATATTACTATAATTTCCGTGTTGTTTTCTATAGGCAATTAAGGCATTGATCTGTTTGTACCGCAGATAAGGATGACGTTTAAAATCAGCAGCCGTAGCCGTGTTGATATTGATCTTTCTCAACTGAGTAGCATCCAGGGATATCTGACCTTTGATTTCCAAATATTTCAAACTATCGATACCGAATACCTCCATCAACTGTTCCTTTCTATAAAAACCACCTATCTTTTCCCGATAAGCGACAATCCGCTTTGCAAACACCGCTCCGATCCCATGAATCCGGTCTAACGCTAAAGTATCAGCTGTATTTAGTGCCACCATGACGATTTCCTTTGGCTTAAAACTTGGTTTAGAGCGATCCGACCGGTAGGCAACCTCTTTTTTTTCCTTACCCGGCTCCTGAATTTGAACATAAGGTTCCAGCTGACGGTATAAGTCTGGGCGAATCGTATACATCTTTTTCAAATCTGAGGGCTGACGAAATACACCACCTTTAGAACGATAGTTTAAAATCGCTGCTGCCTGCTTTTCGGATAAGCCTAGCTTTTGCCAACCTTCCTGACCCAGAACATTCGGATCAAAATAAAATAAGGAAGATTTTCTTTTTCCTGATGCCGGAGGATAAGACCGACGGTTTTCATAACTCCTTTTCAAGGTATCCGGCGCTTTGGCCAGCTCCATTTTTAGCAATGCCTGCTCTTCCGCTGCTGTTGGCGCCTTTAAAGGAACCAAGGCCCGGTAGAACGGGGGAAATACCGCAACCAAACTGATCAGTGTAATTAATACCAATAGCCCATTAAACTCCGTTTTGGAAAACTCAAAGTAGTTATTTCGCCATTTTCTGATCACCTGCACAATGTAGGTACTGTTATTTAAAAATATAAATCTTATTTTTGAAATTGCTTTATTATTCACACAAAAAATTAGATGAAGATCATAACCACCAAAGAGTTTGCAGAGGCCACAAAAATAGATAAGCTGGGCGTGCCTGGCCTGGCAGCCTTGCTTATGGAGATGATGAAACTGAATGACATCAACAAGGTTTTTTCCCAGAACAAACATTATAACGGATTAGAATTTGTTGACAAGATATTAGAGACCATTGGCGTTACGATAGACTTTGATGAAGATGACCTGAAAAGTATTCCTAAAACCGGAGGCTTTATCGCCATCGCCAATCATCCTTATGGTGGTATTGAAGGTTTAGCACTCGTAAAACTGTTATGTACAGTCAGACCAGAAGCTAAGGTAATGGTGAACTTTATTCTTAAAAAGATCCCGAACCTGAGTGAGTTCTTTGTTGCCGTAAACCCATTCGAAAACGTACAACATACTTCCAGCATCAGCGGCTTGAAAGCCACCTTTGATTTATTGCAAAGTGGAACGCCAATTGGCATCTTCCCCGCCGGCGAGGTATCTACCTTTAGTCTGGACAAACAGGAAATTACCGATCGCCTCTGGCATCCGGTAGTAGGTAAATTAATTGCCCGTGCAAAAGTTCCTGTTGTACCCATTTATTTCCATGGCAACAATGGTGTCCTGTTTAACATTTTAAGTTTCATTCACCCGACTTTAAGAACTGCCAAACTTCCTTCAGAATTCCTGAACAAGCAAGGCCTTAAAATAAAAGTAAGAATAGGAAAACCGATCAATATCCAAGACATTTCTTACAGAAACAATACCAATAAACTACTTGATTTCTTACGTGCACGTACCTATGCTTTGGGGACTGGTCTGGAAGAAGAGAAAAAACTATTCAATCCGATCAACCTTTTCAAAATCAAAAAGAAACCGGAGCCGGTAATTGAGGAAACCGATCGTTCCCTGATTGTATCAGAGATTGAGGAACTGGAAACCTTCCGGGTATGGCAGGAGAAAAACTATGAAGTTTACATCACACCAACCTCAAGTATTCCAAATATCCTGAGAGAGATCGGCCGCTTACGCGAGATCACTTTCAGAGAAGTTGGCGAAGGAACAAATAAAAAGATCGACCTGGACAACTACGACATCTACTATCACCACTTGTTTATCTGGGATAAAGAAAAGGAAAACATTGTGGGTGCATACCGCATTGGTAAAGGCGATGAGATTTTGGATACCATGGGCAGAAGAGGATTTTACCTTTCTGAACTTTTCAAAATCAAAGAACCTTTTTACCCAATCCTTAGAAAAGGAATAGAACTTGGCCGTTCCTGGATCCGCAAGGAATACCAGATGAAACCATTGCCGCTATTCCTATTGTGGAAAGGGATTTTAAAATACTTATTGGACAATCCACAATATCGTTATATGTTCGGTCCGGTAAGTATCAGTAATAACTTCTCTAAGTTCTCCAAATCACTGATTGTGGATTACATTACGAAGAACCACTTTGATTACGAACTGGCGGCTTTTGTGAAGCCTAAGAACAAGTTTAAAGCAGACTTATCTGCCATTGACAAAAACCTGTTGGTGGAAAGCAGTGAGTCTTTAAAAGACCTGGATAGTTTGATCTCAGATATTGAGAATACGCACATCAAGATTCCGGTGTTGTTAAGACAATACATGAACCTGAATGCGAAAATCATCTGTTTCAATATTGACCCTAAATTCTCCGACTGCCTGGATGGATTCCTCCTGGTAGATATGCAGAACATTCCTGCAGAAATGTTGGAGAAGGTTGGCAAGAACTTCTAAATAAACAAAAGCCCCGATAGATCTATCGGGGCTTTTGTTTATTTACCTATTGTTAAAAATATCTTTTTTATTCAGCCCTTAATTTACGGATCTCTTCGAGAGCCTGCACGTCAAGTTGATCTTTTGGACGATTGACAACTTTTTTATTTTCTATCAACTGGTTGATGTGAAGAAATGGAATATTCACGGCTTCAATATCGGCAATAGAAGCCATCTGTAAGCACTCATCAAATGTATAGCCTTCAAAACCTTTCATGTCTACTAAAATATCCAATCTTAAGCCATTATTAAGATGAAATTCAGTCCAACCAGTCACGAACTGCATATAATCTACCCACCTACCATAATATATTTAACATCACATTCCTGAAGTGCTCTCCAAAAATTTAATATTTCTTCATCAAAAACATCCACTAAGTTACTTGCTAATAAATGGTTTGTGGGAAATCGTTGCTTTGCTCATCGTTTGATGAATTTTGAACAAACGTGTGGCCATTTCAAAGCGTTATTTGTAGCTTCTCTTCAAGCCTTCTTTTAAAAGCTCTATTTCGGCCTGCTCAAATCCTTGCTTACTTTTTTCCATCACATTGATCTTTAAAATCATATCAAATTTAAATAAAAGGCATCCAATGAACAAGGCATACTTAGGATATATAAGAACCTTCCATTGGAAAAAGTTAATAACACCAAAAAACCCCTTGAAGTATTACACTCCAAGGGGTTTCTTATTTAGAATATCTACGCTACTTAGAATGTCGCACCAGTAGCTGCTACAGAACCTGCTTTCAATAAGAAGTTAGGAGCAGTTAAATTAAATGGACTTTCCAACAATGCAGCTGCAGCAGTTGCATCAATAAAGGTATTTCCGTTTGTAGTCAGGTAAGTTTTAAGCAAATCTGCAGTCGCAAAAGATGGTGTTGCACCGCTGGCCACAATATCTTTACCCACTGTAAACGATTGGTAAATGTTATTTTTGATCAATGAGTTTCCTGCGGTAGTCGCAACTAAAGCATCACCGGTTTCTTTATCACGGATATCAATACCGTATCTAAATCCGACGAAGACAGAGTTTGCCAATACCATTTTAGAACCTCTTCTCCATAAGTTAGCATATTCATGTTTTCCATCAGCAGTAGTACCAGGACCAATTAAAGTCATGTTTGAAATTACCGGACGCGTTCTTGGACTAGAATCCCAAACTTTCTCAGAGTTATCAGACTCAATACCGTTAGACTGACCAGCCTGATCTGCTAATTCTGGATTTCTTTGTGCTACTAAGTATTGTAGTTTACCAGAGAAACCATTGTCAAAATCAAACACATCATCAACATTTGCAATAGAAACAAGGTGTTTCGCGTTTACAGTACCTCCAAACCATTCGAATGAATCATCACCAGAGTAAGAAACCTGAACGTAATCTACCACAGTTTTAGAACCTACAGAACCAAAAGTAATCCCGTTGATCTCATTGTTGGTTGCATAAGCAATACCAGGGAATTCTACACGTACATATTTAAGTACACCAGAGTTGTCATCAGGAATAGTACCACCGTGATTTCCTTCAGGAAGTGTTAAACCACCTTCAATTAAACCTTCACCACCAGGGATGTTGTTGGTAGACTTACCAAGAATGATAATCCCACCCCAATCACCAGGAGCTCTGTTTCCTACGGCTTCGTTTGAAGTAAATACAATTGGTTTTGCAGCAGTTCCTTCGGCATTAATTTTACCGCCACGAGTAACTACTAATGTAGCTTTAGAAACTTTATCACCACGGATTACTGTACCAGCGGGAATCGTTAAAGTAGCCCCACTTTTAACATATACAAATCCTTTCAACAAATAAACTACTGAAGCATCTAAAGTCATGTTACCAGAAATATCACCTGATAAGGTAACTGTAGGCGTGCCATAAAACGCTGTTTTCGGTGTGAAGTTAGTCCAGCCAGCGGTCCAGTCTGTAGTACCAAATGCACCTTTATAACTTACTTTATCAAAAAACGCATCTGCCAGTGTACCAGGAACAGCTGGGTCAACAATAGGATCAATAACTGCATCGCCACCGCTTTTTTTACAGCTAGTTATTGCTGTCGCTCCTGTAACTAATAATGCTAACAGGCTTAAGTTTAATCTATTTTTCATGTCTGTTTATTGTTTGTTCAAATCTACAGCGGCTACATTAATCCAATATTAATCCGGGATTAAGTGTAGCCGCTATATGTGTTAAGTTATCGTTAAGACTATTTGATTTTGTAAGAGAAGCCAATGGAGATCGAAGAACCAAAACGGTCTGCGATGTTTATGTTATCGGTTTTCTTGTCGAAAGACGCGTTTGGATCAGATCCTTTTACTTTTTGATAGTAATAAGCTTTGTTGTTTAGGATATCACTGTAGTTCAGTTTTACTTCTGCTCTGGACTTCGCAAACTTTTTCGAAACCTGAAGATCCAATACATTTCTTGAATACTCATAAATATCAGGATCTTCTACGTTACCAATTGCCCAGATGCGTGGACCAACCCTGTTGTACAATAAAGTGACACCAGTAGGATTTGCAGAAGTACTGCTATAAGTCAATCCAGCATTAATCAAGTATGGAGACTGTCCTTGCAATGGTCTTACCCCTTTTGCATTGACTAATCTAGAAACAACTACTTCCGACTTAATATAAGAAGCATTGGTATTGAAAGTAAAGTTGTTGAATTTCTCTCCCAGGAATTTCAATGATTTTCTGAATTCCAATTCCACACCGAAGACAGTAGCAGATTCAGAATTTGTGTAGCTCAATGACCTGCCAGAGTTCCCCAATTGTAAAGTCTGCTCTATCGGCGAATCAAAGTACTTATAGAAAGTCGATACCGAGAATGTTTCTCCCGAAGCAGGGTAATAGGCATAACCTAAATCCAGATTGGTAGTTTTTGATTGTTTCAAATTAGCATTACCCCTAATGTTCATGTTTTTATTGAAGTCATAAAAAGGAAAAGGTGCAAGCTCTCTGAATTCTGCACGTCCAACAGTTTGGGAAGCAGAAACACGGATATCCGCTTTATCTGTTAAATTATAGATCAGGTTGGCAGATGGCAATAGGTTCACTGCGGTAGAATCAATATTCACAGGTTTACCATTGTCTACGCTATTCAATTTCAATTGGTAAGACTCTAACCTCGCACCAACACTAAATCTTATTTTCTTGGTCAGGTAACCATCAAACATCGCATAACCTGCATTCAGGAAGGCACTCGCATCATAATGATCGCCACCGTTGGTAATCTCATCATATACAAATCCATTTGGACGGATATTTTCCGGAGCAAAGATCTGGTCCTGCGGTAAAGTCAATAAAGAATTATCAAAATTACCGTTTCTGATGAAACCTAGAATTCTTGCATTGAAATCACGTTTTCTATACTGGCCAAAATAACCGAACTTAATTTTGTTCTTATCCTGGAACCAGGAAACCGGAATCGTAAAGTTTAAGGCACCACCATAAGCATCCTCATTCAACTTAGAGTTGAAATTACCCGCAAGTCTGGCATCAGCTGAAGCAGATTGAACTGCAGCTACCCCACCTTTAGAATATTCCATACGTTTATAACCAGGCTCTTTCCGATCCGTATTCGCATAGTTCAGGTTCCAGTCCATTTTGATTTTACTGTCTTCGCTTAGTAAATGCTCACCAGTTAATTGGTTGCTCAATAAAGAACGTTGTAATAAGTAATCACCGGTTCTGATAAACTCACCACCTGAATCGTCTTTACCTTCACGTAAAGTAAACTGGTTTTCAAGTACCCTGTTATAGATGTTTTTTAAGGTGATTTTATTGGTACCCCAAGAGTAAGCGAAGTTGGCTAAAGCACCGATATTGGTATTGAAGTTATATTGATTGTCATGAAACTGATCACCCAATGCCTGTCCGGTATAAGCCTTCTGGTCTGAGGTTTTCAATTTCTCATCATATCTGTAAGTTAATGACAATACTGTTCCGAATTTAGAATCGTCTTTAAACACTTTACTTGTACCGTAATTCAATTGAAAGATCGGCCCCAGTTTAGCGGTCACTTTGTTATAACCCCAGTTATTTTTGAATTGTCTGGATAAGTTAAATCTTTCTGCTGAATTAGGTTCCAGCGCTCTGAACACATCCGTAGATGGGAAGCCTTTTGGAATATCTCTTCCTTTATCATAAATCCCTAAAGCTTCCAGACCACCTCTTGGTGCTACATAAAAATCTTTAAAGGCCGATTGCATATTGATAGACGTTCCTAAAGATAAATTCAGGAAAGGATTATCTGGAAAGTCTTTAGTCGTGATCTGTACCACACCACCCGAGAAATCAGCTGGGATATCTGCGGATGCAGTTTTGTTGATTACAATGGCATCGATCAGGTTGGAAGGTAAGATGTCAAAAGAAAATGCTCTTTTATCTACTTCCGTATTTGGAAGCATGGAGTTGTTCAGCATGGCTGAGTTATAGCGATCAGATAATCCACGAACAATCACAAACTTGTTGTCCTGGATACTGGCACCACTCACACGTTTCAACACTTCCGAAGTATTTTTATCAGGGCTCTTTCTAATCAGCTCTGCGGAGATCCCGCTTGAAATGCTGATGCTGGATTTCTGATTCGCAAATAGCGTATTCACCGATTCCTTACTTGCACTTGCGGTAATCACCACTTCGTTTAAGTCGTTGGTAGAAGATTCAGCCAATATAAAATCTACACTGGTAGCACCACTTGCCTTAACTTCTATATCGGTAATTCTTTTTGTGGTGTAGCCAATATAAGAAGACTCCACAATATACTTACCAGCAGTCAGGCCGCTAATGATATATCTTCCTTCCACATCCGTAGAAGCCCCTTTAGTGGTACCCGCTATTTTAACAGTCACACCGATCAGTGTTTCCCCTGTTTTTTTATCAGATACTTTACCAGAAATTTTGCCGGTTTGAGCAAACACTGCGCTGCCAATAATGACGAATAAAACAGTAATTAATGCCTTTTTAAGATGTAGTTGTGATTTCACTTTTCCCTGTTATTTGTTTCAGGCAAAGCTATTACCACAATGTTAGGCCTATATTAGCTGGAAATTACCATTTGTTTACCACAGTGTTAACTTCATGTTAAATGGGGTTTGGTTTAATATTTCAACCCGATTTTTTTGCATATAAAGTGCAATAACCAAATTGGGCCGATTAACAAAAACTTAACATCTTCTAAAAATGAAGGTTTCTTGCCTTCGATCTTATGGCCGATAAACTGACCAATCCAGGCGCCTACAAAGATCACTGCACAAACCAACCAAACTGCTGGTCCGCCAGCCAATTCCCACTTTTCCAACATCACGATAAAGAAGGACATCAGACAGATCAGCAATAGCATCAGGTAAGACATGATCGGAGAAAGCTTGTAATAATAATACACAGAGAAAGCGATCAGGAAAGAAGCCCAATTCACAAATCCATTGTACTTACCCAGAAAGGCAAGATATGGAAAAGGGATCGCCCATACTAAGCCCAACAAGCTAAAAACAATTAATGGCACACATATCCAATGGATCATCTCATTGGTGTGATTTTGATGGCTTTCTGCATATTTATCAAAAAGAACATCCACTTTGCTTTGCTCTACTGCTTTCGTCTTCATGTGTTTCTTCATCTTTTGTAGCGATTCGATATTAGATTGGAGTAAAAATAAAGAAAGCGATGGATAATTCCACCGCTTTCATTTTAAATATTACTGTGCTTAATTGCTTAAGCCTTAATTGTCAATTATTTCGCAAAAGAAACAGATCTGGTTTCCCTGATTACTGTGACTTTAATCTGACCTGGGTAAGTCATCTCTGTTTGAATGCGGTTAGAGATATCGGCTGCTAACAATTCTGCCTGCTGATCCGTTACTCTTTCACTTTCTACCACTACCCTAAGTTCTCTACCTGCCTGAATCGCGAAAGTCTTCTCTACACCAGGGTAAGAAAGTGCCAGTTCTTCCAGTTCTTTCAAACGCTTGATATAGCTTTCTACGACCTCACGACGGGCACCTGGACGCGCACCAGAGATGGCATCACATGCCTGAACGATTGGTGAAATCATAGAAGTCATCTCGATCTCGTCATGGTGAGCACCAATGGCATTACAAATTTCAGGGTGTTCCTTATATTTTTCCGCCAATTGCATTCCTAAGATTGCGTGAGGCAATTCTGGATTGTCATCAGGTACTTTACCTATATCGTGTAATAATCCCGCACGTTTCGCCATTTTAGCATTTAAGCCTAATTCAGCAGCCATCGTCGCACAGAAATTAGCCACCTCACGAGAGTGATGTAATAAATTCTGTCCGTAAGAAGAACGGTAACGCATACGTCCCACCATTCTGATCAATTCCGGGTGTAAACCATGAATCTGTAAATCGATCACGGTACGTTCACCGATTTCTACGATTTCATCTTCAATTTGTTTCTTTGTTTTAGCAACGACCTCTTCGATACGTGCCGGGTGAATCCGACCATCGGTTACCAAACGGTGTAATGCCAAACGGGCAATCTCTCTTCTTACCGGGTCAAAACCTGATAAAATGATCGCTTCCGGTGTATCATCAACAATGATTTCAATTCCTGTAGCGGCTTCTAAAGCACGAATGTTACGTCCTTCTCTACCAATTACACGACCTTTAATCTCATCACTTTCAATATGGAAGATCGAAACTGTATTTTCAATCGCTGCTTCTACTGCAGTACGTTGAATCGTTTGAATCACCACCTTTTTCGCTTCTTTCGTCGCGGTTAGTTTGGCTTCATCCACGATATCTTTCACCTGAATCATCGCCTGCGTACGGGCTTCCTGCTTCATGTTTTCTACCAATTGGTTTTTCGCTTCTTCAGCGCTAAGACCGGCAATGGTTTCCAACTGTTTCACATGCTGATTTTTCAACAGGTCTACTTCTTCCTGTTTCTTGATTGCTACTTCCGTTTGCTTCTCCAGGTTCTTTTTGGTGTTGTCCAGATCCTGCTCCTTACGGTTCATGTTCTCCAAACGCTGATTTACAGACTGTTCTTTCTGCTTCATTGCGTTTTCACGCTGATTGATCTGGTTGTTTTTTGTATTTACTTCCTGCTCATGCTCAGACTTCAATTGTAAAAACTTTTCCTTTGCTTCCAGTAACTTGTCTTTCCTTAGAATTTCAGCTTTACTTTCTGCATCCTTAAGCATCTTTTTTACCTTGGTCTGTGCGGCAATCTCCTGGTTTTTAAGCAAGGTGCGCAGCAGGTATCTACCTACTACAACGCCAACAACTAGGCCGGCCAGTACATATCCAATTATTCCTACTATTTCCATTTTAATTCATCTGTATTTATATATTTCCCTTGTCTTTCGGGCAGAACAACTGATTGTATCCCTCTCCCATCCTGACAACGTAAATTTTGCCTGTAAAAAAACCGCAACTGAATTCTTAAAGTCCCACGTATTAAAAACCTCAACGAGTTATAATTAGAATTTAAGTCATTTTCAGGTACATAAATGTAGATGAAATACACCCTCTTAATTCTATAAATATTGAAGTGTTAAGTTTTTAAAATTGTGAAACTCAAAAATCTAGCTGCGGCTATATCTTTGTGCTAATCTTAACTCATATAAAGAACGATCCTATTTGGAGAAAAAATCATTTAATAAACTATCCAATTCCTCTACCTTCTCGGCGACTACAGTATCCTGATCCTGGACCTTGTTCTCTACCCTCAGTACTGCTGTTGCATAATGCAGCACTGCCATAGAAAGCAAATCCTGTTTATCCCTAACTGCATAATTTTCCTGATAGTCTTTTATGCGCTCATTGATAATCTTTGCTGCCCGCCTCACAATTTCTTCCTCTTCCGTATTTACCTTTAAAGGATAGATACGATCGGAAATAGTTATTTTTATAGAGATTTCTCCCATTTCTTAGCTTTGTTTCACTTTTTCTGTTTTTCTTACTTCTTCAGTAAGACCACGCACTTATCTATTTCACGCACAAAATCGTTAATTTTTTGCTTTATATCAAGTGTCTTTTCACTTGTACCCTCAATACTCTTCGCTAATTTGAGTACACGAAGCTTTTCTTCCAGGTCTGCACGCTGAATTTTAGCCTGATCCAGTGACACTTTTTGAGATTGATTTTCTTGCTTTAATAAATCGTTTTCTTCCTGTAAGGCATTACAAAGCTCTATTACACGAGCTGTTTTTTGCAATACGGAGTTTAATTGATCGGCAACCGAAGACATGTTATTAAAGTTTTTGTACTAATCTAAAAAATATATAAAAGCAATAAATTATTTTCTTATTTCCGCTTTTGCTGTTTGCGCTAAGTTAGAAATAATCTTTTGCATCACCGCATCAATTTGCTTGTCGGTTAAGGTCTGCTCTTCGTCTTGCAAAGTGAAGTTTAGCGCATAAGATTTCTTTCCTTCCGGCAAGCGATCTCCAACGTAAACGTCGAACACCTGTACGCTCTTAATCAGCTTCTTCTCTGTTTTAAAAGCAATAGTTTTCAATTGATCAAAGGTCACATCCAAGTCTACCAACATCGATAAATCTCTTCTTACTGCTGGGTATTTCGATACTTCCTTGTTTACAATTTTATTCTTTTTGATGATATCCAATAGCAATGCCCAGTCGAAATCTGCGTAAAACACATCTTTCTCCACATCGGCAGTTTTTTGATCAGCCGCAGTCACCGCACCAAAAGTTACAATCGCTTTATCGCCTCGGAAATATTTTAAACCATAAGCGAAGTTCTCATCACTAACCTCTTCAGACTGGTAATTGGTGATCCCCATACGTCCGATTACTGCATCGACAGCCGCTTTCAAATTATAGAAAGTTACTGGTGATGGCTTGTGATTCCATTGTTCAGATTGATTAGATCCAGACAATACAATCAATAAACGTGGGCGTTCGACATATTTTTCATTGATCAGGTGGTAAGTTTTACCAAATTCATAAAACTTAATATCTGTTGTTTTTCTATTTAGGTTGTAAGCTACACTTTCTAAAGCAGGCATCAACAAGCCCTGACGCATCACATTCAGATCCGAACTCAGTGGATTCAGGATTTGAACTGCTTCTTCCGGTACTTTAGAATAAGCACCTTTAGTGAGTGAGTTACACCAGATCTCCAGGTATCCGTTTGCAGTTAACATATCTGCAATTACATGTTGTGTTTGTTCTTTATTCGGCTTGGTACCGTATGATAAAGAAGCATTCACCTTACTTGGAATCTCAATGTTATTGTAACCGTATATCCTCAATACTTCTTCCGTAACATCACATTCACGGGTGACATCTACTTTGTAAGTTGGTACTTTTAAAGAAAGACCTTCCACCGTTTCCGCAACCACTTCCATGCTCAATGAAGTAATGATTGCTTTAATCTCTTCATGAGGAATCTCCACACCAATCAGTTTATTGATATTGTTGTAGCTTACTTCCACATCAAATGCGGCTACCGGCGTAGGGTAAATATCAGAAACAGCAGAAGAGATTTCTCCACCAGCCAATTCCTGAATTAATAATGCGGCACGTTTCAAGGCGTAAACCGTGATCTCCGGATCGGTACCACGCTCAAACCTGAAAGAGGCATCAGTCTTTAGACTGTGTCTTTTTGAAGTCTTACGTACCGATTTAGCATCGAAATAAGCACTTTCAAGGAAGATATTGGTTGTAGTTTCCCTTACCCCTGAATTTTCACCTCCAAATACACCGGCAATACACATTGGCGCTGCTGCATTACAGATCATCAGATCATCTGCTGAAAGCTTGCGTTCTACCCCGTCAAGCGTTACAAAAGGAGTACCTTCTGCACATTTCTTTACGATCACTTTCCCGCCGGTTAATTGATCGGCATCGAAAGCGTGTAAGGGTTGTCCCAATTCATGCAACACATAATTGGTGATGTCTACGATATTGTTGATCGGACGAATGCCGATAATTTTCAATTTATCCTGCAACCAATCTGGTGAAGTTTTCACCGTTACCCCAGAAATAGAAACACTGCTATATCTTGGACAGGCTTCTGTATCTTCCACAGTTACCGGAATAGTCAGACTTTCATTTGCTGTTTTAAAAGCAGCAACATCCGGCATGGTCAAGGGCAAACGTAAATAAGCCGCTAAATCTCTTGCTATACCTAAATGAGAAGCCGCATCTGCCCGGTTAGGCGTCAATCCGATTTCATACAAATAATCATCTTCCAGATTGAAATAAGCTTTGGCAGTGATACCTACTACGGTCTCTGTTGGAAGCACCATAATTCCATCATGGGAAACACCCAGTCCGATTTCATCTTCTGCACAGATCATACCTTCTGAAACTTCCCCTCTGATCTTTGATTTGTTGATCTTGAAAGGTTCACCTTCATTTGGATAAACGGTAGTACCTACGGTAGCCACAACCACTTTCTGGCCTTCGGCAACATTTGGTGCACCGCAAACTACCTGGATATTTGTTCCGGTGCCTACGTCTACTGTAGTTACGCGTAAACGATCCGCATTAGGATGTTGCACACAACTGATGACATGTCCAATCACCAATCCTTCTAAACCACCTGCAATCGGTTGTACGCTTTCCAGACTTTCTACTTCCAGCCCGATATTGGTCAGGATTAAGGAAAGTTCTTCAGGAGTTTTATCAGTTGTCAGGAATTGTGTGAGCCACTTGTATGATATCTTCATGTTATATGTTCAGTATAAAATGCAAAGATATAAAATAATGCCGTCGGTGTAAACCTCTTAGAAAGATAAACGGGCAATAATTGGTAAGTGGTCTGATGGATACCTTAAATTTTTACTATCAGACAACACACCAAACTTGAGCACCTTAAAGCCTTTGTTCACAAAGATGTAATCAATCTTATCTTTTAAAGGGCTGTCGAACTTAAAGTTATTAAAAGTTCCCTCAGGACCATAAGCCGGCTCAATAGCAGCAGTCTTAGCATCTATGAGGAAAGATTTAATCGTCGCAATGGCTTCCGTTTCAGGGGTTACATTTAAATCTCCGGTCAGCACCACTGGCAAAGTCGGCGCAATTTCCTGTATTTTCTTCTTGATTAACCTGGCAGATTCAATCCTTGCCTGCACGCCAATATGATCATAATGGGTATTAAAGACCAGAAATTCCTTTTTATTGAGGCGGTCGTACAGCCTCACCCAGGAGCAAACCCTATTCAAGGCGGCATCCCATCCTTTAGAAGGTCGATCTGGTGTTTCCGATAACCAAAAAGTACCCCCGTCTTTCCTGCTAAATCTGGATTTATCGTAATAGATAGCCGAAAATTCTCCCGCACGTTTTCCGTCTTCTCGGCCTACGCCTTCCATCGCATAATTCGTATTTTCCAACAGCTGATCTACCTGTAGCGGCAAGGCTTCCTGCACACATAGAATATCGGCATCATGAAATCTAACCAAGGCCTTAACCTCATCTTTGCGGTTTGGCCAGGCATTTACACCATCAGAAGCGACATTTAACCGGATGTTATAAGACATCACATTAAATGATTTTCCGGATTGTGCCTGAGCTGTCAGGACCAGGACCAAGCAAGCAATACTGAGTTGAATGATTTTCTTCATGAAGGCTAAATTAAGCCTTCGTCATTGAAACTAAAGAAAGATTTGTTTGTAATAATTAGGTGATCAAGGATGTAGAGATCTAATAATTTCCCTGCCGAAACCAATTTACGGGTGAGCTGAAGATCCTCCTCGCTGGGTTTTAAATTTCCGGAAGGATGGTTATGTGCCAGTACAACATAAGCCGCATTATGCTCCAATGCAATCTTAAAGATCACTTTTGGATCAGCTACCGTTCCCGTTAAACCACCTTTACTCACCTGATGTTTCGCGATCACCTGATTGGCTCTGTTGAGCAGTAGAATCCAGAATTCTTCCTGTATTAAATCGGTCATCACCGGAGAAAGTTCCTGGTGACAGTCCTGGGAACTTGTGATCTTTGTCAGTTCAGTGCTACCAGGTTTACGCCTGCGGCCGAGTTCCAATGCCCCAATAATCGAGATGGCCCTCGCTTCGCCTATCCCACGGAACTTGCACAAATCCTGAACACTCAATCGCCCTAAAGCATCCAGGTCCTGATTGCAGGAAGCCAAAATCCGCTTACTCAAATCTACAGCAGACTCTTCGGCATTCCCGGAAACAATCAATATCGCCACCAGCTCCGCATCGCTGAGGTGCCGACGTCCATGAAGCATTAGTTTCTCCCGGGGCCGATCTGCTTCTGCCCATTGTTTAATTCCTATTCTCGGTTCATATATAGCCATAAACAAAAAAACGGGACATGCTTTACGCAGTCCCGTCTATAATATTGTAAAGCTATGCTTATTTTAAGCCATTAACAAATTTAGTCAATTTAGATTTGTTGTTAGCTGCTTTATTCTTGTGAATAACATTTTTCTTAGCCAAACGATCTAACATAGAGATTACTTTCGGTAATAACTCTTTTCCTGTTTTTTGATCTTCAGCAGCACGTAACCTTTTGATAAAGGTACGAGTAGTTTTTGCCTGATATCTGTTACGTAAACGTTTAGTTGCGTTTGCTCTAATTCTTTTTAACGAAGATTTATGATTTGCCATTTTTCAATATTATAATATTCCTTTTAAAGCTTTCAAGAATATTGGGCACAAACCCAACCGCTACCAGCCTTTTGTTTTTCCTTTTTTTCGGACTGCAAATATAGAATTAATGTTTTTAATATGCAAAATGAACTCGTAAATATTTTCAATAAATCTTATTTATTGATTTATAATACTTTAGAAAGGCCAGCATATTTAAAAATTTCAATTCCTGATCAAGCATCCGCTATTGAGAATGCGACTAGCTCTACAGCTGTTTTGCATTCTGCGACAAAGGTAGCAGAAAAATCGACATAAATAGAAAAACCAGGAAAAGGGTAGTAAAGCGCCTGGTACTGCTTTGGTATGAGGTAGGAAGTGTGCTGCCTTTGCTAACAGTTGAGCAAGAGTTCGGATAGGGTCTCCTATCCTAAACACTACAGCAACCTCACAGCAACCCCTACTATCCTTGTACGGTCCCCCTTTCGAACCTGCACCACTACCCGACCACAACCCAGACACTTTCACCTGTCTGCCAGCCCAAACTTCCCTCCTTCCAGCCAAAAAAGACAAAAAGCAACAAAAAGCTTCCAATGAAGCCTTAAAATACTATTTTTGAAAAAATATGATCAGCCTTAATATGGCAGAGCCAGCTTGATTTCTCTTAAACAAATGCACCTATGAAAAAACGCATCGCAATATTCGCTTCAGGCTCGGGTTCTAATGCCCAGAAACTAATGGAGCACTTCAAACACCACCCGGAAGCTGAAATCGCATTGGTATTGACCAACAATCCAGACGCTTACGTATTACAACGTGCAGATAATTTCGAGATCCCTTCTCATATCTTCGACAGGAATGAGTTCTACCATACAGACAAGATCATTGGCTTATTGAAAAATCTGGAAATCGATTTGATCGTATTGGCCGGCTTCTTATGGTTGATCCCGAAAAACCTGATTCAGGAATATCCAGGACGTATCGTCAACATTCACCCTGCTATCCTACCTAAATTCGGTGGAAAAGGCATGTATGGTGATCACGTACACCATGCTGTAATGGCTGCAAATGAACCTGAAGGTGGCATTACCATTCATTATGTAGACGAGAACTACGATGAAGGAGAATACATTTACCAGGCAAAATACAAGATCGAAAAAGACGACAACCTGGAAATGATCAAATTCAAAGGACAGCAACTGGAACACAACCATTATCCACGCGTAGTAGAGTCGATCATCAAAAAGATCAAAAAATAGCAGTAAAACAGGCTTGATTTCTTTCTAAAAACGACGCAAAAAAGAGCATCAGGATTAGAAAGATAATCTTCCTTTAATATACTGCAAATAAGCATTTGACATTAAAAGAAAAATGGGTACTTTTGCGGCTCAAAATTTTTCTCTAATGAGTCAATCGATAAAGATCAAAAACGCTTTAATTTCAGTTTATTACAAGGATGGTTTAGAACCTTTAGTTCGCCTGTTAGCTAAACAGGGTGTCCAGTTATTTTCTACTGGTGGTACCGAACAATTTATTAAAGACCTAAATCTGCCGGTTACAGCAGTGGAAGACCTTACAGGTTATCCTTCTATTTTAGGAGGCAGGGTAAAGACATTACACCCTAAAGTTTTCGGTGGTATTCTAAACAGACGAGGCCTGACTTCAGATCAGGAGCAGATCAATGAATATGAAATCCCTGAAATCGACCTGGTTATTGTGGATTTATACCCATTCGAAGAAACACTAAAAGCTGGTGGTTCTGAAGAAGAAATCATTGAGAAAATTGACATCGGTGGTATCTCTCTAATCAGAGCAGCTGCTAAAAACTTCAATGACGTAGTGATTCTTGCTTCAAAAGACGACTACACAACCTTACAACATCAATTAGAAGAACAAGAAGGAGAAACTACAATTGCACAGCGTAAAGCTTATGCGAAAAAAGCTTTCCATACTTCTTCTCACTACGATACGGCCATCTTCAACTATTTCAATACGGAAGAGCCGCTTAATGTATTCAAACAAAGCATCAATACTGCTCAGGTATTAAGATACGGCGAAAACCCACACCAACAAGGTGTATTCTATGGCGATTTAAATGCCATGTTCACTAAATTGAATGGCAAAGAGCTTTCTTATAACAATCTGGTTGACGTAGATGCTGCTGTCGCTTTAATCGATGAATTCGAAGAACCTACATTTGCCATCTTAAAACATACCAATGCTTGTGGTGTAGCTTCAAAAGCAACCATCAAAGAAGCATGGGATACGGCATTGGCTTGTGATCCGGTAAGTGCTTTCGGTGGCGTATTGATCGCTAACCGCGAAATTGACTTAGCAACAGCTACTGAAATCAACAAATTATTCTTCGAAGTGTTAATCGCACCATCTTACCAACCGGAAGCTGTTGAGCTTTTCCGCGCGAAAAAGAACAGAGTGATCTTACAGAGAAATGAAGTAGAATTGAGCAAAAAACAATTCAAAACTTTATTGAATGGTGTGATTGAACAAGACAAAGATTTGATCATTGAAAATGCAGATCAAATGACTACAGTAACGGATAAAGCGCCTACTGCTGAAGAACTTAAAGATCTTTTCTTTGCCAATAAAATTGTTAAACATACCAAATCTAATACCATCGTATTTGTAAAAAACAACCAGTTGCTATCGAGCGGTGTGGGTCAGACGTCCAGAGTTGACGCCCTGAAACAAGCCATCGTGAAAGCAAATGCATTCAACTTCCCACTGGAAGGGTCAGTAATGGCATCAGACGCCTTCTTCCCTTTCCCGGATTGTGTTGAAATCGCAGCTGAAGCAGGTATTACTGCAGTTTTACAACCAGGTGGTTCTATTAAAGATGCTGACTCCATCAATATGGCAAATGAGAAGGGCATCGCAATGGTTACCACGGGTATTAGACATTTTAAACACTAATTTATTTAACTGCGAATACAATAAAAAGACGTAGTTTTACATTACTATAGTATACAGAATTTTTAATACTTAAATTATCACCTAATAAATGGGTTTATTTAATTGGTTTACACAAGAGGTGGCTATCGACTTAGGTACGGCTAACACTCTAATTATACATAATGACAAGGTAGTAGTGGATGAACCATCCATTGTTGCTTTCGACAGACAAACGAACAAAATCATCGCTATTGGTCGTCAGGCCATGCAAATGGAAGGGAAGACGCACGATAACATCCGTACAGTCAGACCACTGAAAGATGGTGTAATTGCCGATTTTAATGCCGCAGAAGCGATGATCAAAGGAATGATCCGCATGCTGAATGGTGGTAAAGGATGGATGTTCCCTTCGTTAAGAATGGTAATCTGTATCCCTTCTGGTATCACTGAGGTAGAGAAACGTGCAGTAAGAGACTCAGCAGAAATTGCAGGTGCGAAGGAAGTTTACCTGATTCACGAGCCAATGGCAGCTGCCGTAGGTATCGGAATTGACGTAGAAGAGCCGATGGGTAACATGATCATTGATATAGGTGGTGGTACTACTGAGATCGCGGTAATCGCGCTATCTGGTATCGTTTGCGACCAGTCGATCCGCGTTGCCGGAGACAACTTTGACTCGGACATCGTAAATTACATCCGTCGTCAGCACAACATCATGATCGGTGACCGTACTGCAGAAAAAATCAAGATTGAAGTGGGTGCGGCATTGCCGGAACTTACTGATCCACCAGCTGATTTCGCCGTTCAGGGAAGAGATCTAATGACAGGTGTACCAAAACAAATCACCGTTTCTTATACTGAAATTGCGCATTGTCTGGATAAATCTATTTCGAAAATTGAAGAAGCAATTCTTAAAGCATTAGAGATTACTCCTCCGGAGCTTTCTGCAGATATTTACCAGACAGGTATTTACCTGACAGGTGGTGGTGCGCTATTACGCGGTTTAGATAAGCGTGTAGCCGCAAAAACCAAACTTCCAGTACACGTTGCCGAAGATCCACTTCGTGCAGTAGTACGTGGAACAGGTATCGCCCTGAAAAACATTGGTGGTTATAAATTCTTAATGCAATAAAAAGTACCCTGAGTTTAAGTTTTATGTATTTCCCGGCCAAGGCCTTTAAGGATGCTTAAAACTTAAACTCAGTTTACAAACTAAAACCCCGAATCGAAAAGTATGCGTAACCTTTGGATTTTTATAAACAGATACAACGCATTTTTCTTTTTTATCATTTTCTTTACTATTGGAATTTATCTGACAGTGAGTAACAACTCCTATCAGCGTAGCGTAACTGTCAACTCCACCAATGAAGTAGTTGGTACCGCCTACAAAAACCTGAATGTATTAAAAAAATACCTCAATCTAGGGGATGTAAATGATAGCTTAGCTGCCGAAAATGCCAAGCTAAAAACAGAACTTCTTGCACTTAGCAGTATCGATAGTTCGAAAAATGTGGTCGTTAAAGACACGCTCAACAAAACTCAATACACCTACCTCTCTGCCAGGGTGATCAAAAATTCGATCACACTAAGGAATAACATCATCACAATTAACCGTGGTACTGCTGATGGCATTGCCAGTGGTATGGCGGTGATCTCTGCGGGGAAAGGCGTAGTAGGCTACATCAGAGATGTTTCAGACCACCTTGCCACCATTGAATCTTTATTACATAAAGACACTAAGGTGAGTGTAACCCTTAAGAAAAATAATGCCTTGGGTACCTTAGTATGGGGAACCAAGAATTTTGACTACAGGAAGGCCTACATCAAAGATGTACCCAACCACTTCAAAATTGCTTTGAAAGATACGGTAGTGACTTCAGGTTTCTCCCGCTTCCCTCCAGGCATTTTAGTAGGTAGAGTGAGCAATACAGGCATATCCACAGGAGATAACTTCATGACGATCGAAATCGATCTGTTCAATGATTTTAGTACCTTACAATATGTGTATGTCATCAAAGACAAATTAGCAGAGGAACAGAAAGCTTTAGAATCAAAATTGCCGAATGAACAGTAAAATAATATTGGTAAACATCTTCAGATGGTTCTTACTTCTTTTTATTCAGATCTTATTACTCAGAAACCTGAGCTTTTACAGCCTGGCCACCCCCTTTGTCTATATTCTGTTTTTACTATTACTGCCCTTTAAAATACCTAACCTCCTGTTATACCTGATTGCTTTTGCAACGGGCTTAACTTTGGATGCGTTTTATGATACATTGGGCGTGCATACCGCCGCATGTGTGGCCCTGGCATTTGTCAGGATCTCTTTTATCACAGTCACCGTAAACAAAGACAATTTCGACGAACCGGAACCTACCCTTGGAAATATGGGATTCAAATGGTTTAGCATTTATGCCATCCTTTGTACCTTTGCCCATCACCTGGTGGTGTTTTTCCTGGAAACATTCCGTTTAACAGAATTTTCATACACCTTATTGAGGTGTTTATTGAGCGCTATCTTTACTTTATTTTTAATCATACTCATAGAATTTATATTCTATAACAGGAAGGCACGCTAATGGACAATCTGTTTAACCGTAAGTACATTATTCAGGGTTTATTTATCGTGGTTGGCCTAATTTTATTAGGGACACTTTTTTATATCCAGGTGGCCAGCGACAAGTATTTCCTTTCTGCGGAAAGTAATGTACTGCGCAAGCTATATACCTTCCCTGCAAGAGGTGTAATTCTCGATAGAAATGATAAAGTATTGGTTCAGAATGAGCCTGTATATGATTTGATGGTGATTCCCAACCAGGTGAAAGAATTTGATACCCTCTCCCTGATTAACATCATTGGCATCGATATGAAACGCTTTAAGAAGAGTTTCAATAAAGCGACTGTGC
The DNA here is from genome assembly GCF_014172405.1 of Pedobacter gandavensis. Classification (GTDB taxonomy): domain Bacteria; phylum Bacteroidota; class Bacteroidia; order Sphingobacteriales; family Sphingobacteriaceae; genus Pedobacter; species Pedobacter gandavensis. Next base: position 205,010 of record NZ_WNXC01000003.1, read on the forward strand.
AATCCAGGTACCAGCCCAGTATTTTTGAGAAACAACTTTCTGTACAAGTATATGCTTCCTTATCTGAGCAGCTTTCTCGTTTTCCAGGATTCTTTGTGCAAAGCAGAACCGTTAGGTATTATCCTGACAGTGCCGCAGGTCATTTCTTTGGCTATGTGAAAGAAGTATCCAAGAAAGATATTGAACAAAGTGACGGCTATTACCGTCCCGGTGATTATATTGGAAAAGCAGGAGTAGAAAAACAATATAATGATGTGCTTCGTGGTGAAAAAGGCATCATTAACATGCTTTATGATGCCCATAATGTACCTAAAGGCAGTTATGCCGAAGGAAAATTTGATACCCTGGCCAGATCCGGAGAAAAAGTAGTTTCTTCCCTGGATTTTCGCATTCAGAAGCTTGGTGAGCAACTCATGAAAAATAAAGTGGGTAGTATTGTCGCCATTGAACCTGCTACCGGAGAAATCCTGGCCTTTGTGAGTAGTCCCGGTTACGATCCTAACCTAATGGTAGGTCGTCAGCAGGGTAACAATTACATGGATCTGATCAATCAGGAGAAAAATCCAAACCGGGTATTTACGGTACGTCCGATACAAGGTTATTATTCACCTGGATCGTCATTTAAGCCGCTCGATGCCTTACTAGGTTTGCAAGAAGGTGTAATTGATCCCAATACCACTTTCAACTGTCCTGGCTATTATATGGCAGGAAACCATAAGGTGAAATGTGAGCACGTAGATGGAAACATCGCCCTACGTAAAGGTTTGGCAAGATCCTGCAATACTTATGCCTTGTATGTATTCCAAAGACTCATGCAGCAAAAGAAATTCAAAAACCAACGGGTCGCCTACGACGAATGGCAACAGCGGGTAAGCAAGTTTGGGCTTGGTCAGAAACTAGGTGTAGATCTTCCTGCTGAACGTCCCGGAAACTTATATACCTCTGATCATTATAACAAAAAATACGGCAACCGCTGGGGTTATACCACGGTGATTTCCTTAGGAATCGGCCAGGGAGAGATGGATGCGACTCCATTACAGATGGCAAACATCATGGCTATCATCGCCAATAGAGGTTATTATGTAAAACCCCACCTGATTAAAGCCATTGGTGAAAACAAAGTGATCAAAAAAGAATATGCCCGCAAAAACTATGTGGGTGTTGATGCCAGACATTTTGAGCCTGTAATTGATGGTATGCAGGATGCCGTAAATGCGCCATGGGGTACTGCCAGACAATCAGCGATTGATAATATTCTGATGTGTGGTAAAACAGGAACCGTTCAAAATCCTCGTGGAAAAAATCACTCGGTATTTATCGGTTTTGCACCTCGTGACAATCCAAAGATTGCCATTGCGGTAATTGTGGAAAATGCAGGTTACGGAAGTACCTATGCTGCCCCAATTGCCAGTTATATCGCAGAAAAATACCTGAAAGATAGCATTGCAGTAAATAAAAGAGCCGGTGTAGAATGGATGAAAAAACAGGTCATTCTACCTGAGCCAAAAAAGCCAAAATTAAAAGTAAAACCAATATTAACCGATTCGTTGAAAAAAGATTCGGCGCAAAAAACATTGAGCCCGGTTAAAATATTACCAGCACCTGCGCATGTGCCTATCACTGCACCTGCAACAGTAAAAACAGGAATCAGTACCGTTAAACCAATCACACCCACAAAATAAATGACGACACAACAAGGCAACCGATTCTTTTTTAATGTAGACTGGATTACGATCCTGCTCTATGTAGCCTTGTGTAGCATTGGGTTTGTCAACATTTACGCTTCCATTTTCAATGAATCTGTAGCCAATGAATTTAGCTTTGCTGCCAAATATGGTAAACAACTGATCTATATCATTACCGCACTTATCCTTGGCTTTTCCATCCTATTACTGGATGCCAAGTTTTTCAGCGTCTTTTCCCCAATAGTCTATGGCCTCACCATGTTACTGCTCGTTGCCGTGCTTGTTGTAGGAAGGAAAGTAGCAGGAAACCAGGCTTGGATTCCACTGGGAAGCTTTAGGCTCCAGCCATCCGAGCTGGCAAAATTCGGTACAGCACTATTGATTGCACGTTATGTAAGTACCTTTAATCCTAAATTCAGAGATGTAAAATCTATATTTTTTGCCGCTGTAATCGTCGGAATTCCTTTGTTTTTAATTCTATTACAACCGGATATGGGGTCCGCATTGGTATTTTTATCCTTCATGTTCCCACTCTACAGGGAAGGTCTTTCAGGTTATTTCCTACTGATCTTTTTAGGAATGATCGTCTTATTTATTGCCGATTTCCTGGTTCCTGCACAGATATTAATCCCACTCATCCTTGCCATAGGTGGACTGTTTATCTATCAAAACAGAAGAAAACACAAGGTGATGATCTCCTGTATCATCGTCACTGTAATCGCGGTTGCTTATTTGTTCCTGGTAAAAGCCACTTATGAGCGACTTTTAGAGCCTCATCAGAGAACCAGGATTGAAATCATGTTGGGTCTTAAAACGGATCCTAAAGGCGCGGGTTACAATGTGATTCAGTCTAAAATTGCCATTGGATCAGGACAGCTTACCGGAAGAGGATTTTTAGAAGGTACGCAGACCAAATATGGTTATGTACCGGAACAGAGTACCGACTTTATTTTCTCGACTATAGGAGAAGAATGGGGCTTTGTAGGCTGCTTTACCGTGATTACACTATACCTGTTTCTACTGCTGCGAATCATCAATCTTGCCGAGCGACAGCGTTCTACCTTTTCCAGAGTATACGGCTATTGTGTGGCTAGTATTCTCTTTTTCCACGTGTTCATCAATATAGGAATGACCATCGGGATCATTCCTGTGATTGGAATTCCTTTACCTTTTATCAGTTATGGTGGTTCCTCCCTATGGAGTTTCACCGTATTGTTGTTTATCTTCTTAAAGCTGGACTCTAACCGAATGGGCTTTATTTAGTAGGAAAACGCTGGTGTAACAATTCATAAAACTTAGTCACCGTTGCCGATTTTGAAGCCCAGTTGTTCTTTTCTGCATAGTTGTTTTGCAAGAAGGTATCCGCAGTCTTGAAATCAGACATCTTATTCAACAGATCTATGACTTCCGCATAAGCGAGGTTATAACCGTTAAACAGGTCTTTTATATACAGCATTTTATCATTTAGATTAATGCCGTGTTTTAAGTCGGTTAGCGTATTTCGTTGTGGGTCTGAATTGTTGGTATTGAGGTTGGTTCCCAACTGACTCGCCAAACGCTCGTTGAGCGACAATGGCTTTGCTGGTGCCTCAACTGATTCAACTTCCGCATGAGTTGTGCTTTCTGCAATGACGATCTTTTCTGTAATGATCGGTTCCGATACCAGCTGCGCTGCAATTGCTTTCTCGGCTCTTGCTTTTTCTGCTGCAATTCTTTCTGCTTCAGCTTCAGCGGCTCTTTCTGCAGCTGCCTGCTCCGCTGCAATTCTTGCTGTTGCTTGTTCGGTTGCAATTCTTTCTGCCTCAACTTCAGCGGCTCTTTCTGAAGCTGCCTGCTCCGCTGCAATTCTTGCTGTTGCTTGTTCAGTTGCGATTCTTTCCGCCTCAACTTCAGCGTCCCTTTCTGCAGCTGCCTGATCCGCTGCAATTCTCTCTGCAATCGGGTCTGGTTGCAATTCAGTACTTGCAGGGGGAACAACATCTTCCGCTTTCGCCACTAAAAATGGTTCTGGACCGAGCTCATCTTCCTCCTCAATTTCAGTGCTGGATACTGGTTGTAGTTTAGCAAATTCTTCCGCTGCTTCCTGGGCGATTAATTTTTTCTTTTCTGCAATGATCTGCTCTTCTTCCGGACTCAAAGGGCGGTCAAAAATATCATCCACAGATTTCTCTTCGAACTCAAACTTATCGGTAGCCCCAAGATCTTTCAGAATGAACTCAAAAGTAGAAGCTTCCGGACGTTCTGCAATTACTGGCACTTCAGTTTCCAACACTTCTGATAAAACCTCAGGCGTATTTTCCGTGACTGTATTAGTTTCGGAATGACTATAGTGCTGTTGAACAGCAGCTAGATTTTCCCAGCTTTTTTGATTCCCGGAATCTGAATCTTCAGCAATCGGATCCGGAGTTGCATGTGCAGGAATTTCCTTAACAGTTTTCGCACTATTTAACTTCCTGACAATCTGAACATGATCTGATAAAAAGTTGGCATTGGCCATAAAAAGTTCCAGCTCTAATTCATTTAACTGTTGCTGGTTTCTCGCCAAATAGTCATATTGATCTTGAAGCTCTTCTAAAATCAGGCCTATCTTTCTAAAAATATCTTCTTGGTTCATCATAGGTAAATAACGTCAGATTTGATGTTTTATGTTGGTAACTTGCTACTCAAAAGTACTACAAAATTTCGATATTAGTAGGCTATAAAGATCACAATCATAGATGTTATTCAGCGAACAAAATTACAGAAGAGGAGAGTTTTGCGGGAGTATAGAGGTAATTTGCGGCTCTATGTTTTCAGGTAAAACGGAAGAATTGTTAAGAAGATTAAAGCGTGCAACCATTGCTAAACTAAAAGTAGAAATCTTCAAACCTGCCACTGATACCCGATATAATGATCGTGATGTGGTTTCCCACGATAGAAATTCCATCCCTTCTACTCCGGTAGACAACTCCGCTGCCATCCTTTTATTGAATACCGATGTACAGGTTGTTGGGATTGATGAAGCTCAGTTTTTTGATGAGAACCTTCCTGAGGTTTGCAATATTTTAGCACAACGAGGGATCCGTGTGATCGTTGCTGGTTTAGATATGGATTTCAGTGGTAAACCATTCGGACCAATGCCAAATCTAATGGCCATTGCAGAACTGGTGACCAAAGTAAATGCGATCTGCGTACGTTGCGGCAGTCCGGCAGCCTATTCTTACCGCACTGTAGCCGATCAATCAAAAGTACTTCTGGGAGAGAAAGATAGCTACGAACCAAGGTGTCGCCCTTGCTTCCATGCCAGGGACTAATCTGTCTTAAATTGGCTTATCATTATATAATTCCCGACCTTTGCGGTTGGAAAGGAAAAAGATGAATATAGCCATTGATAAAAAAGACATTAAAGAAGTTTATGAGACTTCAATAGTTCAGCAAACTGCATTCTGGTCGGAAGTAAAAACCCAACAAGGCCTCCAATCTAAAGCATTCGATTTTAAAGTCAACAATGAAGACATTTATCACGATGCTTTAACGAATACTTATACGCATGCTGATTTTCTGGTATTGCTCCAGCCCTTGGATAGTGAACATAGCATTGCCTATGTTCCTTATGGTCCGGAGATCGAGCCCAACGAAGAATACCAGGGAAAATTCCTGGAAGAGTTGTCGGAAAACCTCCGCTCCCACCTTCCTCAGAAATGTATCCTGATCAGGTACGACCTGGCTTGGGAATCCCATTGGGCAAAAGAAAATGACAGTTTTGACGAATCCGGCATCTGGAACGGTCCACCGGAAAAAAAATACCAGGAGTTTCGTTTTAATTTTAACACGACCAACTGGAACCTGAAAAAGACAAATTCTGATATTCTGCCTTCGAATACCATTTTTCTGGATCTGCAAAAGGACGAGAATACCCTGTTAAATTCCATGAAAGCAAAAACCAGGTACAACATCAACCTTTCTCATCGAAAAGGGGTGAATGTGAGCCGGGTAGGGATGGAAAACCTCCAGGTATGGTATGCACTGTACCAGGAAACTGCCCTCAGGAACCGCATCCACATCAATGACATTGAGTATTTCAGAACGGTACTTTCTGCACGTGCGGAAGATACGGCCTCACCGGCAGAAGTAGAACTTTTATTGGCAGACATCGACGGACAACCGCTTGCAGCGATGTTCCTCGTTATTGCAGGGCAAAGAGGAACTTATCTTTATGGGGCTTCTTCTTCCAGCAACCGGAATTATATGGCCACCTATGCCTTGCAATGGGAAGCGATGAAGATTGCTAAAAACAAAGGATGCCTGGAATATGACTTTTTTGGCGTAGCACCGCAGCCGGATCCTGCCCATCCATTGTATGGACTATATAAGTTTAAAACCGGTTTCGGAGGAGAATTATACCATAGAATGGGATGTTGGGATTATCCATTGGATATCGAGCAATACCACCGCTTTATTGCGGCAGAAATGCAAAGTCAAGGTTACCACCTATAAAAAAGACCGGTTGGCCTTTATGAATTGTTTATAAAGGCCAACCGGTCTGAAATTATCTTTTTACTTATTGCAGCTCCCAGGTACAGGTATCTTCCAGAATTCCCGCAGCAGATTTTGCTTTTACGAGGATTACATTCTGCCCTTTATTCAGCTTTACCTGATCCCAAAGCATGGTGTTCATGGCGTTCTTCTTGCTTTTACCGATCCTTTTTCCATTGACCCATAATTCTGCCTCTGGCAAATTGCTAAACACCTTTACGGTAGTCACTGCCTTACTGCGCGCTGTGTTTCTTCGCTCAGCGATATACACCATGGGTTCCGGATTCCAGTTTGCTTTGTAAAAATAGAAAGCATCTTTCTTGATCTTACGGTCGTAGGTAACCAGGCCTTTATCATTAATGCCGTTATCGTCTCCTTCGATCCTGATGGCAGAGCCAAAATCAGCCAATACCCAAATAAATTTTCCCCATACAAAAGGGCGTTTCTTTAGTTCTTCCCAATGTTTTTCATGAAAAGCAGTTTGCCATTCTTCCGGATGAAAACGTCCTTTTGGTTCCGGAGCACTAAGTGCTTCGCTGTGTTTAAAAGGACTTGCACCTGCACCGTATTCAGAGATAGAAATCGGCTTGCCAGCTAAAGTTTTATGGGTTTGATCAGCCCATTTAGCAACCTCATCAAAACGACCACCATACCAGCCGAAATACTGGTTCCAGCCCATCAGGTCGGTCAGCTCAGTAAAGTCCTTACTGCCCAGGTTGGAGGCCAAGGTGGTTAACCTTCCCGGATCTTCCGCTTTAGCTAAAGCCGCCAATTCCTTAATAAAGGGTTGTGGATCGTCGTAATTAAGTTTCAACTCATTAAATAAACCCCAGAAGCAAACGGAAGGATGGTTGTAATTCTGACGAATCAGCTCGGTCAACATCTTCTTTGTATTTTCTTCCAACTGTGGGTCCTTCACATAGCCGGTTCCAGTGTACCCACCCGGCCCAACAAATGGAATTTCTGACCAGAGTACCAGGCCATTCTGATCACATAAATCGTAGAAATGTTTGCTGTGTGGATAATGGGTTAACCTTGCGGCTGTCGCACCCAGCTCCTTCATCAGCGCCATATCCTGATCATGGTCCGCGTCAGTCAAGGCAGAACCTTTCCCCGACCAATCTTCATGCCTGCCTGCACCATATAAATCAAGATATTTCCCATTCAGGAAAAACCCTTTATCTGGGTCTACGCGATAGTAGCGGAAACCCAGAGCTTGAGAAACCTGATCGATTACTTTTCCATCCTGAAGAAGGGCTACAGTTACACGATACAGATAAGGATCGGCTTTACCATTCCATAAATGTGGTTTTTGAATGCGCATTTCGTTTTTCATTTGCGCATCTTTCCCAGCATTTACCGGAGTGGTGATGGAGCGTACTTCCTTCCCTTCCTGGTCCAGAAGGGAAGTTTTTAAGCTTAAATTTTTAGCATCAGACAAAGATAATTTTGTCAGTATTTCCAATTCTGCTGAATTTTCAGAAACCGATTTCTGGCTCAGGTAAACCCCTGAAGAACCATAATCCAGCGGACTGATACAGTTTTTTTCTGTTACAATTAAAGAAACCGGACGGTGCAAGCCTCCATAAACATTGAAATCACCATGCAATGGAATGACATCCAAACGGTAAGCATTGCTCACCTGAACAGCAATAGAATTGTCTCCTGGCTTTACATAATCAGTAATTTCTACCGCAAAACCGGTATAACCACCTTTATGTTCGCCCACAGATTTGTTGTTCACAAATACTGTAGCCACACTATTAGCCCCTTCGAAATAAAGAAATAGCCTCTTGGCAGCCCATGCCTGCGGAACATTCAATTTGTTCTCATAGATCGCTGAAGTTCGTTTGTACTCCGCCACACCTTCCAGTACCTCATTGGCATTCCAGGTATGCGGGAGATTTACCCGCTCCTTTTTTATACCTGTTTCGAAATTGTAAGCATAATAAAATTGCCAATTGGCATTAAATGGAATGGTTTCTCTTCCATTTACGACATTAGAAACGGGTTTTGCTGTGGTCACAGCCAGCTGAAACAGAAAGAAAAGGATCGTGGCAATAATTTTTTGTCGATGCATTATGTTAATTTTTGTAAAGGCCTATTAGGAACAAAATAAATCAGGTTTAAATTACGGGATTGCAGACTCGTGTACACCGTATTTACAGGCAATTCCAGGATACTTGAATCTGTGGCGACTTCAGATTTCTTACACGCAGCAATACGGGTTGCCGTCAATAGGCAAAGGGTTAAGAATTTGGTGCTCATAAATTGGGTTTAGGGATGATTATATATTTACATATAGTTTAAATGCAATAACTTATAACAAATTTTCAAGCTTCAATACCTTTATGAAACTCCAGGGGAACTCTTTCAAATTCTTTTTCTTTACAGGAGTACCTTCTTTTACATTTAGTAGTTTATCTTTTCCTGTAATATTTCCTTTAAACACATTCCCTGTCCAGGTTAATGCGGCAAATTGCTTTGCAGATTTGTTGAAAATTCCTTGAGCCAATCCCTGATATTCAAAGATATTACCCTCAAAAACTACGTTTTTAGGCACACCATGTTCGATATCTACCAATTCCATTTTCACAGAATCCAGGCCGCTGTTGTAAAAAATATTGTCCGTGACTTTTGTGTCATCTGTCACCAATGCAAAATTGAACAAGCGTTTTCGTTTATTTCCATCATTGATGCTGAGGTTGTTTCTGATGATACTATTCGTGGTCATTCTGCTTTTCGCACTGATGTCATCAGAAATAACCAGCATAAAGCCACCGTCGTTATCATGACTGTAATTGTTCTGGATGATGGTATTGTTGCAATTCCCATCGATATCAAATGATTGTCCATCGTTAGACCAGTTCAGGTTTTTAGTATAAGCCACCTCATTGAATTGAATAACGGTGTTATCGCTGCTGTGTGGCCAGATCCCCACCGCATTGTCTTTAGCACGGTTTCTGATGCGAAACAATTTGTTATGCTCCACTAAAGAGCCGTCAAAAGCTTTGATCACAATACCGTCTCCCCCGATATCTTCCAGCGTACAACCACGAATGATTAAATTCTTATTGGGAAACCAATTGGTACGAAATCCAAAAGTCCCGTTTCCACGGATCCCGTTGCGGTCTACTTTAAGCACCTTACAATTTTCAATCAGCAGGTTTTCAATATTACTTGGTTTTGGTCCCTGACAATCCCAAAAAATCCCATGCCCTTCATTACTTCCTTTTTTATTGTCGCCGTTAACATCATGTACATATAAGTTATTCAGGCGGATATTGGTAATTGTACCGATGTTTTCTGAGAGTATCCGAACCCCGGTAGGGCCTGTTTTTTGAACTTTAACGGTCGAGTCCAGGTTAGAAATGTCCAGATTTTCCAGCGTGATGTAACTGATGTTTTTTAGCAGTACCGCGTCTTTGAATTTACCATTTGCAGCAATTGCCGGTAAATCACCTTTGCCGTATGAAGTAATCACAATTGGCTTGCCTTTACTTCCTGAACCTTTTGGTTGCAGCTGACCTTCCCATTTCCCGCCGCTCTTCAAAAACACCTGATCCCCTGGAACCAGGGTCTGCGCATTTACTTTGGCCAGAGATTTCCAGGCCAATTTTTGAGACTTACCGGAATAATCATCATTTCCATTGTGGCTATCCACATAGTACTTACTCATTCTGATCAATTTCTGAGCTTTCGTAGCGGAGATTCCTCCAACCAACAAAAACACCATCATCAAACTGCAAAACAGGGATTTACTTCTCATCATCTACTAGGTATATCAGATCAAATGATCTGTTTATTTAAAATTAAATTTATTGTCGTTAAGGTACTAAAAAGAGACGGTGCTGAGCCCGTCTCTTTTCCATTATGCTAAGCTTAAAAATCAGCTAAAAAGCAATCCTTAAATTACCACCCTGGATTCTGAAGCAATTTAGGCGACTTTGCAATTTCCGATTCCGGAATCGGGAACAGATAAAATGCAGGTCTGAAAAAATGAGGTTTCAGGTCGATCACTTCATAACTGAAATTGTTCCCCGTTTTAGTGATCTTCATTCCTTTCAACATCACATTATCCGTTACCTCTGCAATTTTCCATCTTCTCACATCCCAAACCCGGTGTTCTTCCAAGGCCAGCTCCACACGACGTTCATTCTGAATCACCAAGCGCATATCCGCTTTGCTTATTCCTGATTTAAGACCGTAATTACCATCAGTACCTGCTACAATACCAGCACGTTTTCTGATCTGGATTAAAGTGCTGTATACCTCAGGAACTGCGCCCTGATATTCATTTAATGCTTCTGCATAGTTCAACAAAATCTCTCCATATCTGATTAAAGGATAAGCACGTTCTGTATTTCCTGAACCATCTTCCACCATCATTTTTCTCCAGTAATAACCAGGAATAGTAATCGGTCCTGTAGCGATTGGACCATCCGGACTGGAGCCAAGAAAGGTATTTACCGCAACCATGGCATTGCTGCTACCCAGGAAAAACTTCGAACCATTATAAATGATGGTATTTCCGAAACGAGGATCACGTTTCACATAAGGGTCATTGGGGTTATATCCGGAAGCAGGATCAGTAATCGGCAGGCCGTTTTCCATTCCAAAAGCATCCACCAACTGTTGTGTTGGTGCGCTGGACTTGCCCGAACCTGTTCTCGAAGTTGGCAACAAATTGTTTTCATACTCACGGTTCGGCGCGTTCATCCTTCCAAACAGGTATTCTCGGTTATATCGCGTTAAAAACACCGTGTAAAAACCATAACCCATGCGGGTCACATTGTCTTCCCTTAAGGCATAAGTACCGGTATTAATGATGTCTTTAGCGGCATCAGCGGCTTTCTTCCAACGTTCGGCATCCGCATTTGCATAACCGGTAATGTTTTTCAAGGCAGCATCCGTAGCAATCCCAGCACCATTAAAAAGCGGACTGGCGGCATACAATAACATTCTCGACTTTAAGCCCATACAAGCACCTTTAGTTACGCGGCCATAATCTTGTTGCATTTGTGTATCGAAATCCGGTAAATCTGCCGCAGCAGCCTCACATTCCTTCACGATATAGTCTACACAATCACTGTAATTGGCGCGTGGTAAATCAATGTTATCTGAATTCCCAAAAGTTGCATCGCCAATCAAAGGCACACCGCCATATACTTTTACCAGCTGAAAGTAATACCAGGCACGTAAAAATCGGGTTTCAGCTTTCAATTTGGCTTTTAAACCTGCACTTATCGGACTCTTATCAACATTCAACAGGAATACATTCGCCCTGCGAATATTCTCCCATGGCGTTTTCCAATTGTTAAGTACCTGGACTTGTTTGCTCACATTGGTACTGGAGGCCGAAAGGGCACCACTAGCCATGAGAATGGCATCATTTTGCGGCCCTGTATAGCGGACTGGCACTGCTTCATCCGACAATACCGGATGGCCGCCACCTTCCCACCTGTTGGCATCAAAGTTAAATCCGACTTCGGTATATAGTCTGGTTAAAAAGGCAATCGTGCGCACACTATCGGTAAAAGTAGTGGCTTCATTCAGGTCACTGGCAATTTTTGCATCAAGGAAACCTCCCTTTTTACAAGCCCCTGCAGATAGCAGGACCACTGCCATCACCAGGTGTATAAATTTTATTTTCATGGTCTTCATGATTTTAATCGTTATAAGGAGAAAGTAACCCCAAAATTATAGATGCGTTGATTTGGATAAGCGCTGATCGCACCTGTCGTATTGATGGAACCGGAAGTATTGGTTGATTCAGGGTCTGCCTGATAAAACTTATCAACGTTAGTCCAGGTGATCAGGTTATAACCGTTCGTATACACCCTGATCCCTTTAAAGCCAATTGGTGTTACCCATGACTTTGGTAGCTGGTAACCAATTTCCATTGATTTTAAACGCAGGTATTTCGCATTTACCAACCAGAAATCTGAAAGGGATACGTTGGCACGGCTAATTGTGCTGTTGGTTCCTAACAAAGGGAACTTCGCATTGTTACCCAATTCCGGTGTCCATGCCTGATAGTGAATCGGCTGGAAATTACTAGACAATGGCTCTATCGCTTCCGAAGCAAAATACATGCTATAATCATAAGCTCCCTGAAGCAGCATATTAAAACTGAAATTTTTATAGCTAAATCCTAAGGTCAATCCCATAACTGTACTCGGTAAATTCGGACTACCAATAGCGCGTTGATCCAATGCATCAATAATCCCATCTCCATTCAGGTCTTTGTATTTTAAATCACCAGGTTTAACAGGGGTAGTTGGAACTGCACTATTGCTAATGTCTGCGGCACTTTGGTAGTAACCATCAAATACATAACCGAAGCCCTGGCCAATAGGCTGTCCCGTTCTTGCTAACCAAGGATAACGTGGATTGGCTTCATCTCTGAAAACAATCTTGTTTTTCGCATAAGAAAAAGTACCTCTGGCATAGTATTGGAAATCTTTATAATTGTTTTTATAGTTGATTTCACCATCCCAACCTCTGTTGTTTACCCGACCGATATTCATTGGAGGAAGGCCAACACCCATGGTCAGTGGTACACTGGCACGAGTGGTTAGAATATCATACCTGTTGTTGTTAAAATAATCCAGGGTAAAAGATAGCTTGCCTTCGAACATCGAAACATCTAAACCAATGTCAGTCTTGTTCTCTTTTTCCCAGGTGATGTTGTCATTACCGAGTGCACCTTCTTTAATCCCCGCAAAACTATTGTGTTGCTGACCGAAGGAATAGGAGCCGTCATTGGTATACGATTGCTCATAAACGAACTTCGAAGAACCGATGTTATCCGAGCCTACCAAACCATAAGAACCCCGGATTTTGAGCAGGTTGACAAAACGTACATTCTTTTTGAAGAAAGACTCTTCGGCGATATTCCAACCCGCAGATAAAGCAGGGAACCAACCATAACGTTTCTTACCCACAAATTTATCCGTTCCATTATAGGCGGCATTGAATTCGAAAAGGTATTTCTGCTTGAAATCATAACCAGTTCTCATGGTCATTCCTCTAAAGTTTGCAGGAATACTGGAATCGGTTACGCTATTGTCATTCTGGATATAACTGTTCTGGTTATACAATCCCAGGGCATAAACCCTGTGGTCACCAAAAGTACGGTCGTAGTTTAAGGAAGCCTGAACATTGGTTGTTCTGGAAGCCCCGTTTGCGGAACGCGTGATGACATATGGTGGAAGACGATATACGGTGGCATCTTTTGGAGTATACACACCTGTTTCCTGATTGTAGTAATACATCGGGAAATTGGTATTAGATCTCTTTAAGGATCTACCGTTGACCTGCGCACTTGCATAAGAGATCAGGGCTTTTGCCGATAATCCCGAGGTCAGCATATCCAGTTTCTGTGTACCGCCAAAAGTGATGTTCAAATCGTTATCATAACTTCTTTCGTATCCCTGTGTCGTTAAGCGGCCAATAACATTGACACCGCCTAAATTAGAACCTGTTGCAAAACTCCCATCAGGATTATAAGGTGCATAGGCGAAGGGTGGTAAGAAGTTGTAACTATAAATTTCCCCAATCAGGCCGTTTCCATTCGGACTATTGGTAATCGGATCATTGGTTTCGCCAAAACGACCAGTCATGTCTAACCTAAAGCTCAAGGTTTTTGTGGCCTGTACATCCAGGTTGGAACGGAAATTATAACGTTTATAATAATGCTTGCTGTTCACATCGCTTTTGGCACTGAAATCTTTTAGCGCCCCATTTTGCCAAAGGTATCCCATAGACACAAAGTATTTCACGCTTTCTGTACCTCCGGAAATGTCCAGGTTATTTCTGGAAATCAAAGAGCTACGATCCATTAATGTATTGTACCAATCTATATCAGGGTGCCCATAAGGATCTGTTCCGTCTTTAAAAAGCTGGAGATCCTTATCTGTAAAACGTAAACTCTGGTCAGAGTTCTTTAAAGCCTGGTTGGTCAGTACTGCAGCATCATAAGCACCTAAGAATATCGGGTCAAATGTCTTCTGTTGTAAACCAAGTTCCGTTTTAAAATTGATCACTGGTGTTCCTGTAACCCCTCTTCTGGTGGTGATTACCAATACCCCATTTGCACCTTTCACCCCATAAATGGCAGTGGTAGCCGCATCTTTCAGGATAGAGATTGACTCAATCTCATTGGGATCCAGTTGCGAAACATCAGAATAACTGTATTCGATGTCATCTACAATAATCAAAGGTCGCTGGGTGCCGGCATAACTACTCACCCCACGAATGAAGAAGTCCGCTCCGTCTTTTCCCGGTTGTCCGGACCTTTGCTGCGTAAAGAAACCCGGCAAACGACCTGCAAGGGTGTTCTGCACACTGGCACTAGGATTTTGTCTGATTTCCGAGCCACTAATCGAACTTACCGCACCGGTATTGGTGATCTTCTTTTGTTTACCAAAACCAACTACAACCACTTCTTCTAATCCTTTGGCATCTACCACAAGGTTTACCGTAACCTCTTGTTTATTGGCAACATTTACCTCCTGACTGATATAACCGAGACTCTTCACCACAAGGATATTCCCCTTGCCTTTTAAAGTCAATTGAAAACGCCCATCAGAACTTGTTTGAGTCCCACTACCGGCAACTCCTTTCTCTGTAATGGTTGCTCCGGGAAGCGGCCCGCCGCTATCCTTTACCAAGCCTTTAATCACTTTGCCTTGTGCAAAAATGAGCCCTGGCAGGAAAAAAACCATTGCAAGTGTTATATATATAATTCTTTGCATAACCTGTTTATGTATATTTTAAATGAACCGGAAGGGTTTACCAACCTGGGTTTTGTGTTAAGTTTATGTTTTTGGTGATCTCCGAATATGGAATCGGATAACTGTACATCTTTGCTTGGTCGAAAGTCACCGATGCTGCCTCAAAAGGAGCATAAGTAAATACCCCAGGCGTGGTTTGCGTGATCTTGATGCCATGCAATTTTCCATTGAGCACCTGTTCCGCAATTTTCCACCTTCTGATGTCCCAGAAACGTTGCTCTTCAAAAGCCATTTCTACCCTTCTCTCATTTCTGATGGCTACCCTCAATTCGTCTTTAGAAAGACCTGCTGGCAAAGCAAAAGGAACCAAACCTGCACGTTGTCTGATGTCTTCAACCGCTTTTCGTACTTCCGTAGAAGGCCCGCTATATTCATTTTGTGCTTCCGCGAAGTTCAACAGGATTTCTGCATAACGGAAAATCACCGGATTGTGCGTCTGATTGCTATAAGTGGTTGAGTTAGAAAAGTCAGCCATAAACTTGCGCATATAGTAACCGGTACGCGTTTGGGTAACAATACCTCCGGGTTTATCTAATCCGCCATCAAAAGTTTGTACGGCACGTTTTACCCACATCATGCCATTGTGGAAAATGGTATTGTAAAAGCGTGGATCACGATTCACATAAGGATTGGCAGCGTTATAACCAGAACCTGGATCGGTAATTGCCTTTCCGTTTTTCATGCCAAAAGCATCTACCAGTTCTTGCGTCGGACTGGTTAATCCTTTGCTCGCTACCGCATCTGTATAGCCAATCGGCGCATTGTCTACTTCTACACTAGTGTTCACATCTTTTTGAAAAGCAAGGATCACCTCTTTATTCTTACGGTTCAGAAACGTACTCTGGAAGCTGCTTTCCAGGCCAAGGGTACTCGTTAAATTCATCAGCTCTTTTGCCGCATTTGCCGCAGCAAGCCATTTTGCAGGATCATTATTTGGGTTGTAAAGCGGACTAGCCAGATACAATAGCAGACGTGATTTTAAAGCCAGTGCTGCTGCTTTTGAAGCCCTGCCAATATCTGAATCCTGGATTGGATTAGGTCTCAACTGATCTTTTACGACTTCCAACTCCGATAAAATATAAGCTGCCACCTCATCGCGGGTATTTCTTTTCAGGGCAAGATCATCCTGTAAAGTCAGTATCCGATCTCCCAATAAAGGCACACCACCGTAACGTTTAAGCAGTTCAAAATAGAACATCGCTCTTAAAAAGCGGATCTCTGCATTCCAGTAGTTCTTCTCTACCACCATCGACTGCTTAAAAGGAACCTTGTAGATGTTCGCCAGGTAGTAATTTGCCCTCCTGATTCCCCCGTAATTCCTTGCCCAGGCATCATCAATAGGGTTGAAACTACTGATTCGTCCATTGGTAAAGGATTCCACATTACTCGCATTTCTTGAAGAAATGGCATCATCACTTGCCGCATCTAAAACATCACTATTAGCGACACTACTAAAAGTAGTTGAGATGCGGTTAATGCCTGTTGGCAACTGGGTATAGGTATCATTCAGGAAGTTCTTTGCATAATTTCCTAAAGAATCCGTAGGATCAAAAATGACGTCCTCAGTCCATTTCTCCAGTGGTATTTGTTCAATATTATTCTTCTTACACGCGGTTAAACACAGTAATCCGCCGAATATGATGTATATATAATGTTTCATAAGATTATAGTTTAATGTTAATACCGGCATTGAAAATTCTAAGTGCAGGATAGCCTGTACCGTAAACTTCAGGGTCGATACCCTTATTGTCAGAAATGGTAAACAGGTTCATTCCATTGGCAAAAACCCGGATGGAAGCCAGTTTAATCCTTGCCGCCAGTCTTTGTGGAATGGTGTAACCTACTTCCATGTTCTTTAACCTCATGTAGTTTCCAGAGCGCAACCAGAAGGAAGAATTCACCTGATTGTTCGGGTTAGCACCAATCGAAAGACGTGGATAAGTAGCTGTAGCCGCAGTTTCAGGCGTCCATCTGTTCAGGTGTTGCTCAAATGCCTGCCCTTTTCCATCATTTTGGAATTCCCATTGTGTCGCACCAGTTAGATTGATCATCCGGTTTTGTGCACCCTGCAGTAAAGCACTGAAATCAAAGCCTTTGAAATCAAAGCCAAATGAAAGACCGTAATAGATGATCGGCTTATTATTCTTTAAACCTTTTACATCGAATTGGTTGATAATGCCATCACCATTCAGGTCTTTGTATTTCAAATCACCAGGAACTGGATTATAACCTTCTGTTTTAGGACTGCTGGCAATGTCTGCCGCATTTTGGTAAAAACCATCTGCTTCATAACCAAAAACCTGATCTGTACGCTGTCCGGTACGTTTCATCCAATCGTACTGGCGAAACACCTCATCCTGATATTTGATGATTTTATTGTTGGCAGTGAAATTTCCTGAAACATAATAGTTGAAATTGTTCAGGTGATTGCGGTAGCTGGCCGTAAAATCCAGACCGCTATAATTGGTGGTTCCAATATTCTCTAAAGGAAAAGTGTTCCCGATAATAGCACTGTTTTTACCTCTGATCTGTAACAGATCGAAATATTTATTGTGGTAATATTCGGTTGTTAAAGTCAGCTTGTCATTGAACAAGCCCAGGTCTAAGCCCAGATTAAATTTATCCGCTTTCTCCCAGGTGATATTGGCATTGGCTAGTGTCTGCTCTCTGACAGAATACACAAAAGTACCTGAGCCACCGCCGAAATAATAACCATCGCCATCCGCAAAATACTGGTTGTATACAAAGTATCCTGCATTTGCGTTACCTGTACGACCATAAGAAGTACGAAGTTTCAAGGTATTCAGCCATTTCACATGGTCGGCAATAAAGCTTTCTTTAGCAATATTCCATCCCAGTCCAGCCACAGGAAAAAAGCCGAATCTTTTGTTATCCGCATAACGATTTAAGCCACTATAGCTCATCACTACCTCTGCAAGGTACTTTTCCTTATAGTCATAAGCCAGCGAAGTAGCCAAAGTCTTGTAGTTTAAAGGTAAGTCTGCGGAAATATAAATGCTCTGAATGTTCGCATTAGCCAAAGCTTTCACATGGTGATCGCCAAAGGTTCTGTCATAACCCGCAGAAAGCTCTGAATAGAAGTTTTTATATTGATAAGTGTTCAAACTGGTACCGGCCACAATGGTTCCATCTGTACCAAAACGCTGGTATTTTACACCTGTAGGCGTATTTTGTCCTTGGTATACGGCAAATGTTTTACCCCTGGAAGTCACTTCCGATAAGTTTGTATTGAAAGAGATCAATCCTTTCAGCCATAACCCTTTGGTTACGTCATCCAATGTCCGCTTAAAGGACACGTCTGCAGACATTTCTCTGCCATAGCTTAAGGTGTATCCAGACTGTGTGCTCTGTCCATAAATATTATTCACAAAGTCCTTATTCCCTCCTAAAGATCCATCTGGATTCCTTAAAGGATAAGCGCCATTAGGGGTGGTAGCCAAACCGTAGAAAATATCATTCACCCTCAGGTTCACATCACGCCCGTTAAAAGTGCTCACGCTTCTACTTCCTGGCGAGTTTCCATTTTCTATTCGCCCAAACAGGTTTAAATTCACGGTTAGATTCTTTGATAAATCCACATCAATATTGGTTCTTACGATGTACCTTTTAAAGTCTGAATTGGTATTGTAACTGTTTTTATCAGCAGTTTTGAGCAAACCTTGCTGATCCAGGTAATCTACTGCCAAGAAGTATCTGGCATTATTTCCACCACCAGAAGTATTCAGGTTATAGCGCGTAAATGGCGCATTGTCTCTTAATATTTCTTTGTACCAGTCCACATTAGGGTGACCCATCGGATCAGATCCTGTTCTATAAGCTTCCAGGTCGGCGGCCGAGTAAACAGGTGCTTTGCCATCATTCAATAAAGCCTCATTGTATAGACTCGCATAATTGAAAGCATCTAATGGTTTAGGTAAATTAACAGGCGTCTGCAGGCCTGTCTGTGCGGTAAAAGAGATTTTCTGCTTTCCTACTTCCCCTTTTCTGGTGGTAATGAGGATGGCACCATTTGCACTGCGCATCCCCAGCATTGCGGTAGCCAAAGCATCTTTAAGTACCGTTACAGACTCAATTTCATCAAAATCGATGGAAGTCAGTTCTCTGGGAATTCCGTTCACAATAACCGTTGGGTCTTGCCCTCTTAACGAATATCCCGCAGCATCTAATCCCGGAAGTCCGGTAGATTGTAAGGTTGATAAGCCTGAAAGTCTACCAGAAATCGCATTATTTAAGGCGGTTACCGGCGAGCTCAGCAGGTCTTTTGTATAGATACTTTCCGAGGAAAGAATGCTGTTTGACTTTTTCTGCGTATCATAAAGTCTTTGCACCACGGTCTGTTGTTTTTCAGACTCGGCCAATACCACATTTAATTTACTGCCGGTTACCGTCATTTCCTGGCTCAGGTACCCTTTCAAAGTAAAAACGGCAACTTCTCCTGAATCAATCAAAAGTGCATAATCGCCATTCTTATCTGAGGTCACTACCGTACCGCTGGTCTTATCCTTTACAGATACACCAAAGAGTGGTTCGCCATAAATCGTTCTGATCTTTCCCTTGAGAACTCCAGGGATTTCAGCATTGCTGTGGGTTTCTTTAACAGCCTTCTGGTTCTGGGCAGATAAAGAGAGCGGGAATAACAAGAGCATCATCAATCCCTTAAACAGAGATTTCCCATACCCTTGCATTCCCTTAATTTTTAAGTAAGGTTTCTTCATATTTGGTTTTTTTATTGAACTGTTGTCGGGGAGACAACCAGCCTTTTGGTTTATCGTAAAGTTGTAAGCAATCCAAAAAGTAAGGGGGTGAAAAATGATTGTATATGGGGTGAAAATCCCGTTAACCCGTATATTACGGGCAATAAACCATTTTTTGATAAGATCTTCACCACAACCAGAACTAACCAGATTTATTATAGGGGTATGATAAAGCAAACTATTTCCATCATTTTCCTGCTGCTGATGCAATTATGCAGTATGGCGCAGGAGCTCAATTTCAATCACCTGAAGACAGAAAACGGACTGTCACAGAACTCGATATTCGCCATTACACAGGACGAACGTGGCTTTATGTGGTTCGGCTCCAGATTTGGGCTCAACCGTTACGATGGCAATCAATTTCAGTTGTATAAAAGCAATGCAAATGACTCCAGCACCTTATCTGACGATTACATCACCGCTTTACATAGTGATTCCAAAAAAGTATTTTGGATAGGTACCGCCAATGGCCTCAACAGATTTGACCCTAAAAAGAATACTTTTGAAAGGATCTATTTAGATGGCAATAAACATAATAAACAGTATGCTCCTGTGAATGCGATCTATGAAGACCGAAAAGGGAATTTATGGGTGGCCGGAAGAACCGGACTCTACCTACTGACCAACCGCAATCGTAACAACTTTACCCCCACTTATCAGTTAGGTCTTGAAAGCGCCGTAGCCAATTCGGAAGTCCTTAGTATTTTTGAAGATCATCAGGGATATTTATGGATAGGCACCAATTCAGGACTGATCAAGCTTAGTTTTAACGGCAGGCTAAAACAACTGGCCAGCTTTAACCATGACCCAGGAAACGACAATAGTCTGAGTGACAATTCGGTGACCGCCATTACCGAAGATCCCCAGCATCATTTATGGGTTGCCACAGAAAATGCTGGTATTAACCTGTTCCAACCAGTCAGCAACACCTTCAGCAGATTTTCCCATGAAGATGGCAATAAAAACTCTCTGGTTCACAATTCCGTTCGCCGGATGTCCATTAACCAAGCGGGGAAACTATGTATTGGTACACAGGAAGGATTAAGCATCCTGGATCCGATCAGTAAAAAATTCAAAACCTACCAACATTTAAAATCTGTTAGCCGTAGTTTAAATCAGAACTCCATTTATAGCATTTATGAAGATGGCAATGGCTCGCTTTGGATTGGCACTTATTATGGCGGTGTAAACGTAAGTATGGCACATGACACCGATTTTAAGACCATTCAGTACAATGAGCAGCTGGCAGGGATTAGTCACAATGTAGTCAGCTCCATCATTGCCGACAAAAATGACAACTTATGGATCGGAACTGAAGGTGGCGGGCTCAACTACCTTGACCTTCGGACACAACGTTTTACCAATTATAAATTAAAAGCCAGTGATCCGGGCAGTCTGGGTTCAGATCTAGTAAAAGTCATTTACAAGGATAGAGGAGGCGATATCTGGGTAGGAACTCATGGTGGTGGCCTGAATCTTTTTGATCCACACACCCGTACTTTCAAGCGCTTTTTCATCAACGGAGATAACATCAAAGTGACGCGTTCAGAATTGGTTGCCTTACTTGAAGATCATAAAGGGGCATTCTGGACCGGCAGCCAGACCGGTATCCGCATCTTTACGAAAGCATCCGGCCAGTTAAAACCTTATCCTGAGCTTCCTGTTTTGCGAAGCATCCAGAACAACAACATTAAGGTACTCTTCGAAGATTCAAAACAAAACATCTGGATTGCCAGTACCAAAGGCTTATTCCTGCTTTCCAAAAACCGCCAGCAACTACAATCTTTCAAACTACCTCAAGGAAGTAACAGTGTAAATAACAATGCCAACTACATCAATTGTATTCAGGAAGATGCGAAAGGAAACATTTGGGTTGGACTTTATTATGGTGGACTGAGCAAATACGATGGCGAAAAGAAGCGATTTATTAAAACTTATACTACAGCAGATGGCTTACCAAATAACAATGTGGTAGGCATCCTGGAGGATGTTGACCAGCTACTTTGGATCAGTACCTCTAATGGTTTAGCCCGATTTAACCCGAAATCACAAGTATTCCTCACCTATACAACCAGTGATGGCCTTGCCGGAGATGAGTTCAACTATAACTCTTTTTTTAAAGCTAAAAACGGAGACCTATACTTTGGCGGCTATAATGGCCTCAGTTACTTCTCCCCAAAAGAGATAGAAAAGAACAGCTTCCATGCCCCACTGGTATTTACCGGTCTAAAACTTTTCAATGAACCTGTACGGATTAATGCAGATAATGGTCTGCTGAAACAAGACATCAGTTTCACGGATCAGCTAACCTTCCCTTACCAGCAAAACATATTCACCATTGAATTTGCCTTGCTGAACTACATCAAGTCTAATAAGAACAAATATGCATACCGACTGGAGGGTGTAAATGGCGAATGGATAGAAAGCACTGTTCCCGCAGCAACCTATACAAATCTGGCTGCAGGAAATTATACCTTATGGGTAAAAGGAGCCAACAATGATGGAATCTGGAGCAAACCAGTACCTATGAAAATCAAGATATTACCCCCGCTCTGGAAAAGTTGGTGGGCTTACGGGATCTATGTGATCATTTTTGGCATGATGCTATTTTTTATCACCCGCTTTTTTTACCTGCGTGGTTTATTACTCAAAGACGAGGAGCTACACCAGATTAAGCTGAATTTCTTCACTAACATCTCCCATGAGATCCGTACCCACCTCACGCTGATCATGGCGCCCATAGAAAAACTCTTAGAAGGGCAACAAGGCGATAGTTCGTTGAAACAGCAGTTGGATAAGGTAAAAAACAATGCCGATCGACTGTTAAAGCTGGTTAACGAATTGATGGATTTCAGGAAAGCGGAAACAAAGAATTTAAAACTAAAAGTGACTGCTCATGATTTCATTCCTTTCATCAAAGAGATTTACAGCAGTTTTGAGGAGTTGTCCGCCAAAAAGAACATTGATTTTTCAGTAAAATATGAAGGGTTGCCCATCCTTGATCAATCCTCCATCATTCTTTACTTTGATCAAGAGCAGCTGGAAAAAGTATTTTTCAATCTACTTTCTAATGCGTTCAAATTTACCCCGGAAGGTGGCCGGATTGGAATCGATATCAAAAACACGCCAAAAGCCTTAAAAATAAGCGTTAGTGACACAGGCAGAGGAATAGCCCCGAAATACCTGGAACAACTGTTTGAGAACTATTTTCAGGTGGAAGACCACCACATCCAAAATACCGGTTATGGCATCGGACTGGCACTATCCAAACATATTGTCGCATTGCATAAAGGAAATCTTGAAGTGAGCAGTCTACCAGGATCGGATCATCAAGCCGGTTTCACCTGCTTTGAACTGACTTTATTATTGGGTAACGCTCATTTTTCAGCTGAGCAGCAAAAACCGGTGATAAGCCCAGTTAAAAAATCAGGATTACCTATGGAAACTCCTCCTCAGCCTCAGTCTCCGCTTCCGGCAGTATCCTTAAGCGTATCGGAAACTACTGTGCTAGCCGATCAGCAAAAGAAAGCGACCATCCTTGTGGTGGAAGACCATGCAGAACTGCGCAACCTCATCAAGGAGTCATTAGAAAACACTTATCAGGTCCTTTTAGCAGAAAACGGGAAGCAAGGATGGGAAACCGCCATCGTAGAAATCCCTGACCTGATCATCAGCGACGTCATGATGCCAGAAATGGACGGTTTTACGCTCTGTAATCAATTGAAAACTGACGAACGGACAAATCATATCCCTGTGTTCTTGCTCACCGCTAAGAGCAGCCAAACGGATCAGATCAGCGGACTCAGTCAGGGGGCAGACCTTTACCTGAGTAAACCTTTCAGCACAAAAATCCTACAGCTACAAGTGCGCAACTTTTTAATGGCAAGGGAGCAGATGCGCAAAAAATATAGTCAGGAACTCATTGAGGAATCAAATCAGCAGATCTCAGATCCTAAAGACGACTTATTTTTATCCCGTTTGATCGGAATTATTGAGTCACACATGGAGCAAGAAAATTTCGGTGTAGACCTCATGGCCGAAAAAATAGGCATGAGTCAATCCGTCCTGTATAAAAAGCTGAAAGCATTAACGGATTTATCGGTGAATGATTTTGCCAAGTCCATCAGATTGAAAAAGGCTGCGCAACTGTTATTACAAAACAGGTATACGGTATATGAAGTAGGTTACATGGTCGGATTTTCCGACCGCAAGTATTTCAGCAGGGAGTTTAAAAAACAATTTTCCAAAACTCCATCTGAATATATTGAATCGACTAAACGGGCTGCCAATTAGGAAGCAGCCCCTCCCGAAAACAAATAATCTAGCCATTAGGACAGTTTTTGCAGCGTTTCCCTCTCAGGTATTTTTCGCAGCATTCCTTTTTCTTCTTGTCTTTTTTATCGTGTTTGTCGTGTTTGTCGCCTTTTTTCTTGTTTTTTCCCTTCTTAGACATCCCCCGGATTTTTAATAATAACAAAAAAGCACATACGATGTTTTACATCGGTATGTGCTTTATAAATTTATTTTAAAGCTAATCTATGGAGATTACCCTTCAGTGTAAACGATCTGACCAACGTGTTTGTCAATCTGCCATCTTCCTGTTCCTTCTTCACCGATTACGTCGAACAATTCTACAGCACGTCTTGCTTTAAATTCTTCTTCACGTTGTTCTTTGAAGAACCAGTTTAAGAACTCTAAAGTTACATAATCATGTTCTTTATGACAACGTGCAGCAATGTTTTTAATCGACTGCGTCACGCTGATTTCTTGCTCTAATGCTTCTTCAAACACTTCACGGAAAGAGTTATATTCTAACTTGATATTGGTTACTTCAGGAGAAATTGCCATTCCGCCCATATCAAGAACATATTTGTAAAATTTAAGCTGGTGCATTCTTTCTTCTTCAGCTTGTTTAAAGAAGTAATCTGCTGAATTGTCATATCCATTACGACCACACCATGATGCCATAGAAAGATAAATGGAAGAGGAAAGGGCTTCTTTTTTGATCTGTTGGTTTAAAAGTGTCTCTATATCTGAAGAGATTAAACTTTTTACGCGCATGATATCTTTCATAATATTGTAGATTTAATTCCTATTGTTGATAACAAAAATAAGGCTAAAATTGAACAATACTGCATTTAAAGGCAATATGGAAAGATTCTAATTCTAATTAGATCAGGCAGCTAGCCTAAAAAGACGGTCTTGAATGATGTGGTTCAGCTCCAGCATTACAAAGGCTCCTTGTAAAAGTTCCTTTAAAGCGATGATTTCGATTAAAGACAATACATAACAATGGTCACAAGCACAAATGAAGATAATTTCTACGTCTGCAGACTTATCGCTGGTCAACAAAATATGCTCGATGTCAATCGCATAAACTGCTTTCTGTAATTTCAAAAGATTGCGGTAATCAAAACGGGCAAGTTTTCCGGCAAAATCTACATACCAGCAGTATTCACTGTCTGATTGATAAATGGAACCTTTCTTTGTACTAAATACTTCTTCAAAATGGATTGGAGATGCGATAGCTGTCTTTTGCATGTATTGAACCTTGTTGATATACAAAGGTTGTTATTATTTAGATTTAATCCAAATGAATGTTCAAAAAAAATAACCGGTATTTCAAGAAATTAATGCTGGCCTCCACCGCTTTTAAAATTTTATTATTTTGTCATAAAAATCAGTGTTTTTGTCAAAAACCTCTTTAACAGGCTAAAAAGCCCCAATTGATATATTGCCAAACCTTTTAGGGCTATGTATCTCGTCCTCAAATTGTAATCTCAATTCAATAATTTAAATTCCAATTTTCTAAATCTAGAATTATTTCTACATTTGTCCTTGAGAGCGTTAATTTAAACGGGGGTAAGTCGGAGGACTTGCTCCCGTTTTCCTTTTTAACAGCTTTTTTTTAGCAAAACGCTTAAAACAAAAAATCCCCGCCGAAGCAGGGATTTCAGATCGCGTTTGATGAATCCGATGATTACTTATCCCACCATACTCTGGAAGTCAATAAATCTCCTCCAGGAATATTAGCGATTGCTGCATTGTAGTTCACAGCATTAGAAGCTGCTTCCGTTACCGGATAAGGAAAGCGTCTTGGAATTGTACCATTTGTTGCATTACCTGGGTACACTACCGGAGTCAACACCGGAAAACCTGTTCTTCTCCAATTTGCCCATGACTCATAAAAATCTAGTTTGGTATTGTTTAACACCCAATACTGTGTATTGATCATTTCCAAACCATTTGCGATCTCTAAAAGTATCTTGTAGTCAATATCAATTTCCGAAGCGGCATTCGCGGTTAATAATCCCACGATATTTTCCTGTTGTTTGGAGCGTTTCTCTTTGGAGAGGTAACGGAAAACCGCATAACGAGTCATCGCCGCAAGATAAGCCGAAATACATTCCATATTTAAACCTGCTCTCTTTTTCCAAATCATTAGAAAAACATCCTGAACAATCCCTTCCGCAGCTTCCTGATCTTTTAAAAGCTTATGTGCGATGTAATAGAGTTTATCCCAGTACCGGTTGTAGATTTCTGTAAAAGCCAGCTCATCGCCTTGTCTAAGGCGCAGCATAAGTCCATCGTCCGAAGTTGAATGGTTAGCGTTCACAGTTTGGTTAGAAGTTTGGTTAGTTGTCGAAAAACGAAGCTAACATAAAAATAACAAAAAGTGTAGTCAAAAAATAAATATTTCGTGTTGCCTATAATAGATTACGCATACGGTGCAACTAATTTTATCTGTGATCAATTAAATCGCGGGTTTCCCCGCGATTTAAAGAAATATTTAAACAAAAACCTATGGTTTCTCACCCTCTTTCAGCTCTTCGGTTCCTTTTTTGAAGACCTGATCATTGACGTTTAGGTCACCAAAAACTTCCATTGATGCACCTTTACGTGTGCCAATCATCACTGGTACTCTTTTAATTACCTGGTCTTGGAGCTTCAGAATAAAGACACCAGATTGTGCTTGCACCACCGCAGAAGCAGGCAACCAAAAAGTAGGTTCCGGTCTGCGCATATCCAGGTTAACCTGTGCATACTCACCGCCCCCCAGTTGCCCCTCTTTGTTGGCGACATCAAATTCGGCGGTAACTGACCTCAGCTTTTGCTGTAAAAAAGCTGCGTTTCTAGATAATGAAGCATGAAAAACTTTACCCGGTAAGGCGCTCACAGTAAAAGAAGCTTTGGTTTCTTTAGAGACTGCGCGACTGTGTTTCTCAGGAATTGCTACTGTTAATCTAAGGCGATCATTCTGAACAATCGAAAATAAAGGAATCGTACTGTTCTCTCCCACCAATGCACCAACAGAAACATTTTTATCCATTACCGTTCCATCAAATGGCGCTCTCAGGTTTAAATACTGCTGTAATTGATCAGAAACAAGGGTATTAGATTTTATGGCGGCATAGGCGGCACTATCACTTCTCAGTTTACTCCAGGCCTTGTCTAATTCAATAGCGGCAACTGCCCCGGATTTAGCCGCAGCTCTCTTTAAACGGTCATAGCTCTGGCGACTGTACAGGTAATCCTCATAAGATTTTCGCTCATCAGATTTTGCCGAAAGGTACCGCTGGGCGATCTCAGGAGCTTCCAGAACAGCTAATAACTGTCCTTTTTTTACTTTTGAACCGCGGTCTACGAAGATTTTCTTCACAAACCCTTTTACTTTAGGATACACCAATACTTCCTCATATGGTTTTAGTTCTCCTGGCAGCGAAAGCTGATACACCGGTTGTTCCAAAACAGGTTTTACAAAATCAGGTTCCTTTCCATGAGCACCGCTACCTCCTTCTTTACCCGCGCCATCACCTTTGCCAGAGGCCTGATTAGCACCTTTTTTTTCGATACCGGCCTTCCCCCCATCCGCTTTTGATGATCCGGAAGAACATGCTGCTAAAAACATAGGGACGAACAGCAAGAGGGTATATTTATAGTTTTTTAAAGAAATACTTTTCATTGGAGTACATTTATTTATCAATCGTTATGAAGCCATCATGAACCTATTTATTGCTTTTTTAAGCAGTATGCTGATGAGGGCTTCCCATTTGAGAATTATAAAGAAGACGTTATTAGGTTTTTATTCATGGGATCATCAGGATCAAGGCTGAGGCTGTCTGTGCTTTTGTTTTTCATCACCAATACAAAAAGCTGCGGTAAAACAAGTAATGCAGTCAGCGTAGATAAAATTAAGCCTCCAATTACGGCTTGCCCCAATGGCGCAATTTGTTCTCCACCTTCTCCCATACCAATGGCCATAGGCACCATTCCGGCAATCATTGCCATTGTGGTCATCATGATCGGACGTAGACGCGAGGAAGCAGCCAATAATGCAGCCTGTTTTGCAGTCATCCTGTGCTTAAGGCGGTTTACTTCTGCCTGATTGATCATCAGTACGGCATTCGATACCGAAACCCCGACTGACATAATTATTCCCATATAAGATTGCAAATTGAGTGTACTTCCGGAGGCCAGCAACATCAATAAACTACCACCAATCACAGCTGGGACTACCGCTAGGATCAATCCTGACAAAGCGAAGGACTGATAATAAGCCGTCAACATCAGGAAAATCACCACAATGGCGACAGCCAATCCGGTTTGTAGTCCAGATAATGTTTCTTCCAATAATGGCATCAAACCTTCTGAGCACACGATCACACCTCTGGGTGCCTCTCCTACCTTATTTAAAACATCTGCAACAGCTTTGGAGGCTGCACCTAAATCTGCCTCATGCATATTTGCCAATACTGTTACATACCTGTTTGGACCTTCACGGTTCACCTGTGCGGGTAATTTTACCAGCTCAAGTGTGGCCACATCTTCCAATACCGGACGCGGTTGTCCTGATTTAAGTGGTAATGATCGAAGTTTATCCAAGGATTCCATATCCGGCTCAGGTACCTGAACCTGTACCTGGAACACCAAACCAGACTTCGGATCTACCCAAAGATTTTTATTTGTGAATCTGGTCGAGGAGGTCGCCATGGTCAAAGCCTTACTTACATCATCCATACTCAAACCAAATTGCGCAGCCAACTCCCGGTTTACATTAATTTGGACACTCGGATAATTGAGCGGTTCTGCAATACGTACATCTCTTAAGAAAGGAATGGTTTTCAGTTCTTTTTCAATCTTTCTCGCATATTTCTCTGCACCTTTTATTTGTCCGGCGGCAACCTTTATCTGCACAGGGCTCATCGCCCCCTGACTCATAATTTTCTCCACCAATTCCATCGGTTCGAAACTAATGCGAAGCTCCGGCAATTGCTTGCCTACTTCCTTTCTAATCTTTTCTTTCAATCCGGCAATTGCCTGATCGTAGATCTTTTGATCAATTGACAACTGCAATACTGCTTCATGCGAAGCACTACTGAAAAGGAAGATCGGATTAATAGCCATGGCAGAAGGCTGCATGCCCACAAATGCGGAACTAATTTTTACGGCACCCTCCGGCATTTGTGCTTTGATTATTTTCGTCAGTTTCGCTAAGTAATCTTCGGTCATTTCTAGTCTACTACCTTCTGGAGCTAACATACGCAGCTGAATGTCTCCACTATTACTGACTGGCATAATATCCGTACCAATCTGTTTCCCGGAAATTCCAATCATCACCAATACCAAGAGCGCATAAATGCCAATTACTGCAACCATCCGCTTTTGCCCTGAACGAATCAGGATTAAATAACGACGCTTAAATTGTTCAAACCTGGTTAGCTTCTTCTGATGAAGGCTGATTTTATGGTGTTGAAATAACTCCGGCTTCATCAACCAGTTCGCAAGAATAGGCACAAAAGTCTGAGACGCAATAAAAGAAGCAATCATCGCAAAAGCAACCGCCAGCGACAACGGCATAAACATATCCTTTGGAATCCCTGTCATCATAAAAGAAGGGATCAATACGGCCAGGATACAGAAAAGAATCAGGATTTTAGGAACAGAGATTTCCAATAAAGCATCTAAAATAGCACGCTGTTTGGGTTTCTCCATTTCAAAATGCTGGTGTATATTCTCGATGGTCACGGTCGCTTCATCCACTAATATTCCGATGGCAAGTGCCAGTCCACTGAGCGTCATCACATTGATGGTTTGCCCAAACATATACAGCATAATCACTGCAGAAAGGATAGCAATAGGAATCGTCAATACCACAATTAAAGCACCTCTGGAATCTCCAAGAAAAAGAAACACCATTAATCCGGTAAGAATGGCCCCTAAAACCCCTTCATGGATCAGATTTTCTAAAGAGCGCTCAATGTAGCCCGATTGGTCAAATACGTATTTTACGGCTACATCTTCCGGCAAGGCGGCTTTCAACTTAGGGATAGAAGACTTTAAGTTTTCTACCACTTTAAGCGTGGAAGCATCCGCCTTTTTAATGACTGGCAGGTATACAGAACGTTTACCATTGATCACTGCATATCCTGTGGTCACATCTGCCGCATCTTCTACACTGCCGATATCTTTCACAAACACATTGGTTCCGGAACCGGTCCTAATCGGGATATTCAAGAATTCCTCTGGCCCTGTAGCCATGGTATTGGAGGGACTCATCAGGTTCTGATCACCGATTCTAATATTCCCGGCAGGAGCAGGGAAATTGTTCTTAGCAATGGCCATGGTCACTTCTTCTGCGGATAAACCGTAAGAAAGCATGAGTTCAGGATTTACCTTAACCACCATCGTACGGGCATTTCCACCAAAGGGCGCTGGTGCCGTAACACCTGGAATGGTCACAAACATTGGTCTGATTTTAGTGAGTGCTAGGGTTTGTAACTCCGTGATCGAGCGTTGAGAACTTTCAAACACCAATTGTCCGATGGGCAGCGAACTGCCATCAAATCGGACCACCTGCGGAGGCACTGCCCCTGGTGGTAGGAAGCCCATAGCCCTGGCCACTTGCGCGGCCAATTCTCCCGATGCCTGTGCCATATCCGTTCCCGGATAAAAAGTCAGCTTCATCAGAGTAAAGCCCTGTACACTTTTAAAATCAATTCCTTTTACCCCTGAAACAAAGATGAGGACCTTTTGAAACTCATTGGCCATAAATCCGTCCATGTAAGCAGGAGTTAATCCGCCATAAGGCATGGCGATGTAAATCACCGGCAACTCCACCTTTGGAAAAATATCTACATTGATATTCTTGATGGCTGTAAAGGAAAAGTAGGCGATCGCCAATACGGCGACCATTATTGTTAAAGGTTTTTTTAACGCAAACCTGATCATATTCATAATGTCTTATTTAAGTTGGTTGAACAGAAAACTGTAATCCCCGCTCAGCTCTGCTTTGGTATTTAGCTGAGTCCACAGCTCCTGATGAACTTCAATATTGCTTTTTTCCACCTGTTGTAGTAAAGATTGAATTTGCAGGAGCTCTGTCAGGTTAATCAATCCGGCTTCATATCTGGACAAATAAAGCGCGTAGGCATTGGTGGTTTTATGTACTGCCGATCCTGTTTTCTCCACCTGTTTCAGCTGTGCCTGAATTCTGGAAGACAGTGCTTGCAAACTGGTATTCATTTGGATTTTTTGCAACTGATATCTGGATTCTGCGGCATCAACTTGCTTTTGAGCACGTTTCTTTTCCACCGAACCGGTATATAGGCCAGTAAGGCTCCAGGTCAATCCAACACCAACGAGGTAATTCTGTGCCCCGTTATTAAATCCGGAAGCATAATTATTTTGCACGGTACCATCAGTATTAATTCCTGTGCCCCGGGCAGAATACCCAGCCAGCAATGAAATTGAAGGCAATTGTTTCTTTCCAATCACCTCCTTTTGTAACTGCTGCACCATCAATTGCTTGTCCAGTGTTTGTAAAAAGGGATGGCTAGCGGCAACACTGTCTGAGTTTTCTATGGCAAATACCTTTCCCATATACTGCTGAAGCGGTAAAATCTGTTCTCCAACCAGTGTAGGTGCCAATTCTTTAATGTTTATTTGTCCGGCTTGATACTTTCCATTCCAATCTTCTTGTTGTGCCTGTGCTTGTAAATAAGCCGCTGCAGCCAATGCCGTATCCGCCCCTGGCTTTAGTCCGGCTTCAGCCAGACTCACCGATAGGTCAAGAATTTCTTTTACACGATCTGCATTTCTATCGGCCCAGCTTCTACCAGAACTGGTATATAGCAGGTCAAGATAACGGCGGGTAGTTTTAGCACGAAGTGACAGCTTAGCTGCTTCGAGGCTACTTTGCGCTTCCTGAACTTCATATCCTGCAGCTTCGATCTGTTTCTGCTGCTTACCAAACTGGGATACTTTCCAGTCCATCAATACAGATCCGAAACTATTCATAGTGGTATGATTACCACTTTGCTGACCGGCTGCAGCATTTCCACTCACATTAAACACACCTGGAACCGGAAAGAAAGCACCATTTGTACCTTCAAAAGTGCCCAATGAGTTTTGCAGTTGTAATTGAACTTGTGGGATGGCTAGATTGCGCAATTCCTTTTTCCGGTATTCAGATTCCCCAATCTTCGCTTGCTTTTCAGTAAGCGATGGGTATTGTTCCGCTGTCAATTCCCATAAATGGGAAAGAGAGAGTTCTTTATGCTGTTGCGAATATCCGCTGATACCTGATAGCATCAGCAACATACCCGTCAAATAAAGAGGGGTCTTCATCATCATCAATAATTAAAATTTTAGAAAATAAGTAATGGGGTGTAGCTCAGAATGAGTTACACCTGCTAGATGAACAGCGGGATTCTATATTAGTAAAAGCCTGTTTTTGATAAACAGGGGAACCGGGGAACCCGAAAGCACCAAGCCTGAGGGTACACTTGAAAGTTTATCTTTCTTAAGTGACAATACCGACAAAAGGAAGGCTGGTAACAGAAAAAACAGCATCAGGGCCGAGGACGACTTCTGGATTATGCTCTGTTTAAAAAAGTATTTTCCATTTTCGGAAGGTAAGGCCACAGCACAAGAGAAAGCGATATCTGTAGTCAAGATATCTCTTGACGATACGACTTTATTGAGCTTCATCGCTGTCTGACTGACCGGGCTAACTTCCGTAAAAAAAGATTGAAGACCTTTTCTCACAGCACACGCAGAAAGTAGCAAACAGCCCATCAGTACAAATAGCAGCAAAGACTTCGCTATGCCGGCATTTTGATAGATCATGGGTTTTATTAATTTTTGCATGTGCTGCAAACATAGCCTTTTTTAGGCTTAAAATAATATTAAGGGTGAACAATTGCCCAACCTTCTGCCTGACGAATGATAATCTCACCGTTTCCAGAAGGCACGAAATTGATGAAATCAAACAGTTCCGATTTCTCAATTTTTCGCTCTCTTAGTGTATTTTCACATTGTGCTAAAACCACTCCCTTAGCTTGTAAAGCTTTTAATGTAGCTTCATAACTGCTGTTCTTATTGTAAACAGCTACGCCATCACCGAACACGATCAGTTCTACTTCCAGTTTACCTTTCAGACGAGGATCTTCCAGTGCATTTTTTATATTACGCAAACAGCCGTTAATTCTTTTTTCTTCTCCATTATTTAAAACATATAAAGCTTTATAATGCTTTTTTGTCGCTTTTGCACCCGTAAAAACCGGAGTATCTTGAGCCATAACAGGACTAAAAAACGCGCTACATACAAATAAGGACAGGATCAGAAGGAAATTTCTCATGTTAATTTTGGTTAAGTATTTAGAATTGCAATATATGTTTTTTAATGGGGCAGATCAAAATCCAGAGCTAGGGAGATTTTATATCTTTGAGTCGTTCTACAAGAAACCAATAGGTTATGACCCGAAAAATAAATATCCTGGCTACTAAAACCCTAAAAACCTTTTCCTTTACGTTCTTTCTGTCCTGTATATCACTTTTCCTACATTCCTGCAGCAATGAAAGCAATCCCGATAAACACCCAGAAATAAAATACTTTCCTGAATTCAATGCTTCAAATACCGGGATTCAATTACAAGCACTCAGTACAGCAGGTGAAGATGTGAAAAGGGTCTATGTTTCCAGAGATAAAAAAAAATTGATCCTGCTTGTCAAAGCAGTAGAAAAATCACCACTGAACAATTATCATTTTAGGGTTTACGATGAACAACTTAACCTCATTAAAGAAATCACTGCAGCTGATTTAGACGGACTATTTGGTCAGGATGACCTGGAAAACATCTATGCCGGCAAAGGTTATTTTGAGCATAGTACTTTTCAATACCGCCCCATACAACAATTACTGGTGACAGATGATCCCGCAGCGAAGGCCCTTAACCAGCCTGGTCTTCAGCCTGACACTACAAATAACACCCCATCCTCAAAAAGTAATGTTCTTTTAGTGCAGAGCATGAAGCGTTTTGAACAAATGTCAGATCGATATGACACCCTACTTAGTTTCCAACGAAAAGACTATAAAGGAAGTTTCTATTTCCTCAAAAAATCAGGAAAAGTATATCAGTTTTTTTTCAAAGACTGTGCCTATTGTGAAAGTAAATTCAACGCTGCGGAGTCTATTTCAGAATATCGTGCCGCCGATAATGGTGCGGATCAGGTGTTAAAACCTTCAGAGAGAACCTTACGCGGCTTAATTCAAAAAGAACCTTTATTTTTTTACCATTTAAAAATTGGTCATGAAACCGCCGATTTTAAAATTAGTTATCGTAACGAAAATCTATCTGATCAGATTAAAAGAATTGAATTCGCTGGCAAGCCCCTCCTATTGTACCAATTGCCAGGAAAAGCATTCTCAACCCTTTATTTTTTCAAGAACAGCAATTAAAGCCTTCTTGTAAATCAAGGACTAAACTTTGGCTGACAAAAAGTGCTGTAAGCTTCCTATTTAAAGAAAAACCCGTTAAAAATAGGATAAACTATTTTTAACGGGTGCAAACCAGTAGCAACGCAAACCTGATGTGGGCGTATAAAACTTAATTCTGAATTAAATCCCTTTAAATACTTCCGAAAGCAATTTATAAGAAGTTAGCCTTGCCTGATGGTCATATATATGAGAAGTAGCCATAATTTCATCTACCTGCGTTTGGTCTAAAAACTGTTGAAGATCCTTCGCAATCGTTTCTTTAGTACCAGTAAAAGTACAGGCTAACATTTGTCCGGCTTGTTCTTCCTCGTATTCCGTCCAGACATCGTCCATATTATCTACCGGAGGCTGTAACAGCATACGTTTTCCAGTTACAATTCCCCTGAACAACTGATACAGAGAAGTCGCAATTTTATTCGCTTCAGCATCAGTCTCTGCAGCCACCACATTGACGCAAGCCAATACATAAGGTGTTTTCAAATGCTCCGAAGGTTTAAAGTTTTGTCTATAAATTTGAATGGCCGTTAGGAACTGCGCCGGTGCAAAATGACTGGCAAAAGCATAGGGTAAACCCAATGCAGCAGCTAAACGTGCGCTATCCGTACTAGAACCAAGGATCCAGATGGGAATATCCAAGCCTTCTCCAGGAATTGCCCTAACAGGGCTATTGGAATTTTCTGCAGAGAAATAGGCCTGCAGTTTCAATACATCCTGAGGGAAGCTATTGGCCGCATTCATTCTTTCTCCCCGAATGGCCATTGCCGTCACTTGATCCGTACCTGGTGCTCTCCCTAATCCAAGGTCAATTCTGCCTGGATATAAAGATTCCAAGGTACCAAATTGCTCAGCAATCACCAATGGAGAATGATTAGGCAGCATTATCCCACCAGAGCCTACTCTGATGGTCTTGGTCGCACCGGCAATATGTCCGATCACGACAGAAGTGGCAGAACTTGCTACACTTATCATATTGTGATGCTCGGCTAACCAGTATCGATGATAACCCCAGCTTTCTGCATGTTGCGCAAGGTCTGCACTATTTTTAAAAGTATCAGCAGGAGTTTTCCCCTCTATAACAGTAGCCAGATCCAATACTGAATATGGAATGGAAGTCAGTTCTTTCTTCATGTGAATTAAATAAACACAAAAGTACGACCAAATTACTTCCCATATTAGCTCGCTTGTGTGTTATGACTTTCAATTCACAAGTCGGAATTAAGTGCGTTTTTAGCCAACGTAGAGCCCCTTTCAATTAAATTTGAAGCAATCTGTAATTTCGTTGCCGATTTCATGTCTGCTGAATTTCCTTTTATTTGAGAAAGTAAGAGGTCAATCCCATATTTTGCAATTTGATATACTGGCTGTTGAATGGTGGTAATTCCCGGAGGATAAAGGCTGAAAATCTCTGTATCATCAAAGCTGATGAAGGCCAGATCCTGAGGAATTCGCAGTCCCAACTCTTTAACACTGATAATCCCCATTACCCCTAGATAATTAGTATTGAAAAGAATCGCATCCATTTCTGGATGTTCTTTTATAAATGTTTTAATCTGCTCAATCCCTTCTTGTTTCTCTGCCAGATAAGGCACTTTAAAAATCAACGCTTCATCATCAGCAATCCCATTCCTTCTCAATGCACCCTGATAGCCCATTAAGCGTTCCTCCAATTGCACCAAATCTAAATCTGAAGTTACAAAACCTATCTTTTTATAGCCCCCCTCCAGGAAACAGTGGACTGCTTTATCCACACTATTGTAGTTGTCGACCAATACATGAGGAATGTTGAGACCTGGGAAATAGCCATCCACCAAAACCACAGGTTTCCCTTGTTCCATGAGTTTTTGTACTTCTTCTTCCAACCCTTTTAGAGGAGTAATGATATAACCGTCTACCAATTGTTGTGTCAGCATCCGAATCACATCCTTTCCTTTCTGCACATTATTATCTGTACTGCAATAAATAATCCGGTATCCTGATTTTTCTGCCTCCGCTTCAATAACTTTACTCATTTCACCGAAAAAAGGCCCGCCAATGTTTTCCACCACCAGACCAATCACCTTAGACACGCCAGTGCGCAGCCCAATGGCCATCCGATTGGGCTCATAGCCGATTTCTTTAGCGGTGTCAAGAATTTTCTTGCTGATCTCTTTACTGATATGCCCTTTGCCATTTAAAACAAAGGAAACCGTTGTAATAGAAGTGTTGGTCAGTTTAGCGATGTCTTTAATAGAAACCTTTTTGCTCATCCTATTTTTATTAAAAATCCTTATTGTTGGTTATCATGAAAAATTTCAGGGATGAAAAGAATGATAATGCTAAGGTTACGATAAATAACGCAAAAAAAAGCCATAAAACAAGAAAGCTCCAGATTTCTCTGAAGCTTTTGAAGTGGTGTGGGCCGGGATCGAACCGGCGACACAAGGATTTTCAGTCCTTTGCTCTACCGACTGAGCTACCGCACCGTTTTTATTATCTTGTCCCGTTGTTTGGGATTGCAAATGTAGGGTCTTTTTTTGAAAAACAAAATATTTTTTGAAAATACTTAAACAAGTATCCGCCTTGAATTAAAAAATTGAGGCTAATCAACTATAAACTAACGAAATCCGTTGACCAATAAATTTTCAAAAAAAATATCATCACAGCCATTTTCCCAAGGTATTTCAAGATTACAAATTGATCCAATGAGCAAAGTCTTTCCTTCAAGATGCCTTCGGGTTGATACTGACTTGGGCTTAGACTTACAAAATGGTTAGAAGGAGGTTGGATAAGGGTTGGATGATCCTTGCAATATCCCTTTGACCTTCTAACGATGTTCTGAGGATCATGCAAATCTGAAGCAATTAGGAACTCAACTGGACTACAACAGGAAGGGATCTCGAACTCATCTCAATCTTTCCTAAGATTTAGAAATGATCCCTAAAAAGATTTAAATGAATTTTAAAAATGCTATAAAACAAGAAAGCTCCAGATTTCTCTGAAGCTTTTGAAGTGGTGTGGGCCGGGATCGAACCGGCGACACAAGGA
Source organism: Pedobacter gandavensis (assembly GCF_014172405.1). Taxonomy (GTDB): domain Bacteria; phylum Bacteroidota; class Bacteroidia; order Sphingobacteriales; family Sphingobacteriaceae; genus Pedobacter; species Pedobacter gandavensis. The sequence goes on from NZ_WNXC01000003.1 coordinate 242,586, forward strand.
TTTTCAGTCCTTTGCTCTACCGACTGAGCTACCGCACCATTTAATAATCTTGTCCCTTATTTGGGATTGCAAATGTAGCATCTTTTTTTGTAAAACAAATATAAATCTTCTTTTTTTATTTAAAAAGTGAATAAACGTACTTTTTATGCTTGCATAGTAATTTGTTTTACGGGATTTCTTTTAACTTAGCAACACTATAATCAGAAGCAGAAAAATGGTGTTACAAATCCTATTTATAGCAATTACGCTGGCAGCAATAGCCTTGTTCAGTTTTAATTTAAAGAAAGTGATCCGCAACATCCGAATAGGAAAAGCGGCCGACAGAACTGATCAACCTCAAAAAAGGTTCATGACGATGGTCAAGGTTGCCCTCGGACAAACGAAAATGTTCTTTCGCCCTATCCCTGCTTTTCTCCATTTGATTGTTTATGCAGGCTTTATCATCATCAATATTGAGGTTTTAGAGATTATGATCGATGGTATTTTCGGTACACATCGGATTTTTGGTGGCCTTGGTCCTATCTATAACTTCTTAATCGGATCCTTTGAAATTCTGGCTTTAGGCGTATGGCTCGGCTGTGCAGTATTCCTCATCAGAAGAAATGTAATCAAATTAAAAAGGTTTAGCGGTGTTGAAATGACCAGCTGGCCTAGATCTGATGCCAATTATATTCTAATCACTGAGATCTTACTGATGACTGCCTTCTTAATCATGAACGCAGCAGATGCAAAATTACAGGCCATGGGTGCCTCACATTATACCCTAGCAGGATCCTTTCCGGTAAGCCAACACCTGGCTAACCTATTACCAAATTCAGAAGGTGCCTTGATGGCCATAGAAAGAGGTTGCTGGTGGTTCCATATCATTGGAATTTTAGCCTTCCTGAATTACTTACCTTACTCGAAACATTTTCACATTCTATTCGCTTTTCCAAATACCTATTTCTCCAACCTGGAGCCGAAGGGAGAATTTACCAATATGCAGAGTGTAACCAATGAGGTAAAAGCGATGTTGGACCCTTCATTTAGTCCACCAGAAGCAGAACCAGGTAAGTTTGGCGCCAAAGATGTGAACGACTTAAGTTGGGTTAACCTAATGAATGCTTATACCTGTACGGAATGCGGCAGGTGTACTTCGGTATGTCCGGCAAATATTACCGGAAAGCTATTGTCCCCAAGAAAAATTATGATGGATACCCGTGACCGTTTAGAGGAAGTGGGAAAAAATATTGATAAAACCGGAAATGGCTTTGATGATGGAAAGTCATTGATAGACTCTTACATCAGCAGAGAAGAAATATGGGCTTGTACCAGCTGTAATGCCTGTACGGATGCTTGTCCGATCAACATTGATCCATTGGCTATCATTACAGAACTGAGAAGATACGCCGTGATGGAGGAGTCCCAGGCTCCTGCCAGTATCAATGCCATGTTGGGCAACATTGAAAACAATGGTGCACCATGGAAATATTCTCCGGCCGACAGGTTGAACTGGGCCAAAGAAAGTTAATAAAAATATTAAATCTGATATTTAGCGAAGATGAGCGAGCAACTAAATTTTGAAGTGCCAACAATGGCAGAAATGATAGCGAAAGGCGAAGAACCGGAAATCCTTTTTTGGGTAGGTTGTGCTGGAAGTTATGATGAAAGGGCCCAAAAGACCACTCGTGATATATGTAAAATCCTACACCATGTAGGCATCAAATATGCCGTTCTTGGAACGGAAGAAAGTTGTACGGGAGATCCTGCAAAACGCGCAGGAAATGAATTCCTGTTCCAGATGCAGGCCATGACCAATATAGAAGTCTTGAATGGCTACAATATTAAAAAGATTGTAACCGGATGCCCACATTGCTTCAATACCATTAAAAACGAATATCCAGGATTAGGTGGCAGTTACGATGTGATTCACCATACTCAACTGATACAGGATTTGATCAACGATGGAAAACTTAAAGCAGAAGGCGGAGAGAGTTTCAAAGGTAAAAAGATCACTTACCATGATCCATGCTATTTAGGTCGTGGAAACGACGTATATGAAGCGCCACGTAAAGCCCTTGAGGTACTTGATGCCCAGTTGGTAGAAATGAAACGTTGTAAGTCTAACGGATTATGCTGTGGTGCTGGTGGCGCACAAATGTTCAAAGAGCCTGAAAAAGGAAATAAAGACATCAATATCGAAAGAATTGAAGAGGCATTGGATACCCAACCACAGGTAATTGCCGCTTCTTGTCCTTTCTGTATGACGATGCTTAGTGATGGTGTTAAGATGAAGGATCAGGATAAAAATGTTCAGGTGTTAGACATTGCAGAAATTACAGCCAGAGCGAATGGCTTATAACCAACTTTCTATTGCCGCTTTAAATTCAGGTAGTAACGGCAATTGTTATTATGTGGGCAATGAGGAGCATGCGATCCTTGTGGATGCCGGGCTATCTTGTCGGGAGACAGAAAAAAGAATGTCAAGATTGGGTTTGAGTATGGATAAAGTGAGGGCGGTTTTTATTTCTCATGAACATACAGACCACATCAAGGGTCTATCAGTACTGTCAAAAAAGTTTAATTTACCTGTATACATTACTACAGGTACTTTAAATGGATGCAAGTTTGACCTTAGGCCAGATTTGATCAAGCCTTTACCTGCTCATGAAGCCATTATTGTGGGAAACCTATCTATCACTGGTTTCCCTAAAATACATGATGCTTCAGAGCCTTACAGCTTTATGATTTCCTCTGGAGCGACTAACATTGGTGTATTTACTGATCTTGGCGCCGTTTGTGAACAGTTGACTCATTATTTCCAACAGTGTCATGCTGCTTTTCTGGAAGCAAATTATGATGATGAGCTACTGAGCAAAAGTGCTTACCCCTATTTTTTAAAGCAAAGAATTAGTGGAGGAAGAGGTCACTTGTCTAATAACCAGGCATTGGAATTATTTAAAGCGCATAAACCTGTCTTCATGAGTCACCTGCTACTTTCTCACCTTTCGAAAGACAACAATTGTCCAGATCTGGTAGCCAACCTATTTAAAGAACATGCTTCTGGAACAGAGATCATTGTTGCCTCCAGGTACGTAGAAACCGCAGTATATACTATTTCTGAACCTGTAGCTGTCCATTCATCTTAACCAATCGTTCGGAGAGCTCAGACAAATCTTTTGGTTCAATTTTCTTGGTGGGGATGACCATGAAGGAAGCCATGCTATCCACATCTCCATCCTTTTTATCATTATAAGTTTGTACGATCACATCTTCCCCTTTGGTGAGGAAAAACAACCTCCCGGTAGTATCTGTTCCAGCATAATCTAATGCTTTAAATTTCACGAGGTTAAAGGAAAAATACTCCACCTTTCCGTTAGAGAAAAACCGTTTATACCGACAAAAGCCACTGTTGGTAACATTAAGTTCGTACCTCGTGACTTCCTGATTTTCGGCCGTATGGTCATACAATTCTGCGAGTCTCTTCTGAAGATAAACAAGTTCTTCATCTATAAAAGATTGCACCTTAAAAGCCATAAAAATCAGGCATGACAATACCCAGAGGCATATTTTCAAGTTTAATGTAAACTTTTTCATCATGATCACGTTTTAGAGAAATCAATTTAAATAAATTACTAAATTTGAAGTATGTCTTTTTCTCCACAATCAAAAGTTTGGGTATACCAAAGCAACCGTGCATTTACGGAAACTGAAGCCAGTGGCATTCAGCAAAAACTGAATGATTTTACAGCACAATGGAAAGCCCATGGCCATCAATTAGATGCCAAAGCAACCATACTTTACAACTTCTTTATTGTCTTTACAGTAGATGAAGCCAGTGCCGGCGTAACAGGATGTTCTATAGATGCTTCCGTAAGGGTGGTCAAAGAAATTGAACAGGAATATGGGGTTGATCTTTTCAACAGATTCAATATGGCCTATAAGATCGATGATCAGGTTATTGTAACAAATAAAGAAGATTTCGAAACCCTGGTGAGTATTAAAAAAGTAAACCCGGAAACGGTTGTTTTTAACAATATGGTACAGACACTGGAGGAATTCCAAACGAAATGGGAAGTTCCTTTTGAGCAAAGTTGGCATAGCAAAGTGTTTGCACACTTGCTATAAAAACAACCAACGCTTTATCGCTTATAAGCAGCCATTCTTGAACGAATGGCTGCTTTTTTATTTATAAATGAATACTTCTATTTTACCATCCGCAGTAACTGTCCCACGGTACATCCCTGCGGTATTGAAAGGCATGGCAACATGTCCTTGCTGGTCCATTGCAATTAGACCACCATCACCTCCCATTTTACCGACCTTTTCCAATGCTGCTTTTGAAGCTGCTGCTACAGTCATCTTTTTATATTCCATCATGGCTGAAATGTCATAAGCCACCACGTTTCTAATGTAGAACTCCCCCCAGCCGGTACATGAAATTCCTGCAGTTGCATTATTGGCGTAAGTACCAGCACCTATAATCGGAGAATCCCCTACTCTTCCATATTTCTTATTCGTCATACCACCTGTAGAAGTTCCTGCAGCAAGATTTCCAGCTTTATCCAAGGCAACAGCACCAACTGTTCCAAATTTATAATCTCTGTTCTGAGTTCCAAATTTTTCAGTTTTCTTACTACCATGGTCCAGCACTGTTTTCACCGAATCTTGTTGAATTGCCTTTTGCAAACCTTCCCATCGTTCTTTGCTGAAGAAATATTTAGGATCTACAATTTCCAGTTTCGCCTGTTTTGCGAAAGCTTCAGCACCTGGCCCTACCATCATGACATGCTCAGATTTTTCCATTACTGCTCTTGCGGCACTGATGGGATTTTTAATCACAGTGACTCCGGCAACCGCTCCAGCCATCAATGTCTTCCCATCCATCACCGCAGCATCCATTTCATTTCTACCGTCATGAGTAAACACGGCACCTTTTCCTGCATTGAATAAGGGGGAATCTTCCATGACATGGATTGCGGCTTCTACCGCATCAAGACTTGATTTTCCTGCTTTAATAACCTCATATCCGGCTTGCAAAGATTTGGTTAGTTCATCGATATACGCCGCTTCCTTTTCAGGAGTCATATTCTTTTTTAAAATGGTACCGGCACCGCCATGTATCACCATTACATATTTTTGTTGTCCATAAACTGTACTGCACAAAAGAAGCAATAAGCAGGATAAAAGGTGGTTCATTTTAAATTTCATCATCATTCTTCAGGTGTTAAACAGGAAATTCCTCTTATTAATTTATAGAAATCTGGCAAGCAGGTGATCTCAGCTCTTTAGAAATCAAGCGGACCTAACCTACGCATATTTTTCATGATCAGGTATTGTCTGTGGCGAATATATGGAGTCGCATTTTTCGGCGACCAGCGGATTGGATTAGGGAAGCAAGCAGCAATTAGTGCGGCTTGGGCTTTACTCAATTTGCGACAAGATTTCCCGTAATACGCTTGTGAAGCTGCCTCGGCACCATAAATCCCATCCCCCATCTCTATTACATTGAGGTAAACTTCCAAAATACGTTCCTTGCTCCAAAAGATTTCGATCAACAGTGTAAAATATGCTTCAAAACCTTTGCGAATCCAGGAACGACCTGGCCATAGAAATACATTTTTCGCGGTTTGCTGGGAAATGGTACTTCCTCCTTTAATCTTATTCCCTTTCTGATTGGCGGCAAAGGCTTTTTCTATGGCCTTCACATCAAAGCCGATGTGTTTTAGGAAGAGCTGATCTTCTGCGGACACCGCCGCTCTTTTCATATTGTCGGAAATCTCCTCAAAGTCTACCCATTTCTTTTCCATTTTATAAGGCTTACCATCAGCTTTACGCTCAATATTCCTTTGGACCATCAACAAGGTGATTGGAGGGTTCACGAAACGATAAAACAATACCCAAAGCACGGAAACCATCAAAAACCAAAGAAATACTTTGGTGACAATATTGGTAATTTTCTTAAATAAAGGGGTTTGAGTTTTTCGAGGGTTGCGTTTCTTTGTTGCCATTACTCAAAGGTAAGAAGATTGAGGAATTCCATATCTGTTGAACGGCAAAAAAGGCAATAAAAAAAGGGCTCTGATAAATCAGAACCCTTTTTTATATCGTGTAGATAAGATTACTCAGCTACAACTTCGAAAGGAACTTTAACTTTCACTTCTTTGTGTAAGTTTAAGTTGGCTACGTATTCACCAACAAATTTAGGTTCAGTTTCGAAAGTGATACGGCGACGGTCAACATCAAAACCTTGTTGTTTCAATGCGTCAGAAATCATAATAGTGTTTACTGCACCAAAAATCTTTCCTGTTTCACCAGCTTTAGCACCGATAGTTAACTTCACATCTACTAAACGTGCAGCGATACCATCAGCATCTTTCTTAATTTTATCTTGTTTAAAAGCAGCTTGTTTTAAGTTTTCTGCTAATACTTTTTTCGCTGAAGGAGTAGCCAACTGACCAAATCCTTGTGGGATTAAGTAGTTACGACCGTATCCTGGCTTTACATTAACGATATCGTCTTTCTCCCCTAGGGATTTGATATCTTGTTTTAAAATAATTTCCATTTCTCAGCTCCTATTTTAATTGGTCAGCAACAAAAGGTAACAAACCAATATGACGTGAACGTTTTACCGCTTGTGCCACTTTGCGTTGGAATTTCAATGAAGTACCAGTTAAACGGCGAGGTAAAATTTTACCTTGATCATTGATGAACTTTAACAAAAAGTTTGCGTCTTTGTAATCAATATATTTAATTCCGTTCTTTTTGAAACGGCAATATTTTTTTCTGTTATCGTCCACTTTTGGAGCAGTAACATATTGTATTTGATCTTTAGCCATTATCCTGCAACCTCCTCTTTCTTAGGTTTTTTGTTAAAAGCACCACTGCGTTTCTTCTCATTATACGCAACCGCATGACGATCTAATCTAATGGTAAGGAAACGTAGAACACGCTCATCACGTTTTAGTTCTAATTCCAATTTACTTACTAATTCACCTGAAGATTTATACTCTGTAAGGTGGAAGAATCCGCTTGCTTTTTTCTCAATCGGATACGCTAATTTTCTCAAACCCCAATTGTCCTCTTGAACAATCTCGGCTCCGCTATCAGTGATGATTTTGCTGAATTTGGCTAATGCCTCTTTAGCAACCTCTTCTGATAACAACGGGGTTAGAACGATAACAGTTTCGTACTGATTCATTGTTATGATTAATTTATGTTTATTTCCCGCATTAAATACGGGGATGCAAATGTAGCAATAAATTATTAAAAATCAAATCATCTTAGTGTTTACCAAACAGATAGTTAAGGCCTAAGCGGAATCTTTCCCGTTCTACACTATAATAAACATAGCTGGTCATCGAAGTAGGAACAGTATAGCCGGCCAAGAGTTCGATTCTTTTATTCATTACTACCCCTACAGTAACAGGAATTGTCAGGTAAAATTTATTCAGTTCCATTGGTTCATCAACTTTTCTTAAATCATCCGTTAGGATTTCCTTTTCATATTTAAAATTCACCAGATTATTGATTTTCGAATAATTTAGTCCCGGTCCGGCGCTCAAAAAAACTTTAAATTGATCAGCATTATAAATATGATAAAGTAAGGAAGGTGTGAACACAGCATTCAATTGATCAAAAGAATTTCCTCCTGCAGCACTAGTCACCTCACTTTTACTCTTAACAAAAGCCAGTTCAACACGCATGACCAATCTACGGATTGCAGGATTGATAAATAAATCGACACCCCCACTAAACATTGGTGAAACGGACATTTTTGATTTTGCATCAGCTCCGGCAAGTGGATTTTTCCCACGAAACTTCGTATTAGCCATATCCACACTAAGTCCGGCAAACCACCTGGATTGCTTAAACTTAGGCTTCAGCTTCTGCTGTCCATTAATTAATGCTACCACCTGGACAAGCTCATCTTCCTTATATTTTAGATTTGCCAGCCTTCTTTCATTTACGAGGTTTGATTTTTCATATTTTTTCATCAGGAAGGATAGCTGACGCGCATACTTGATATTTGTGATTAACCTCCCTGATTCCCCTTCCTTATAATACAATTGCATCACTAATTCATCTGGAACCATAGCCTCCTTATCTAAGATGTAAAACCTATTTTTAATGCGATCTGCATAGGAGTATAAAGTCACATTTGGCCCGGCCTCCAACACCTGTAGAAAGACAGCCTCTCTTTTTGAAGTCGTATCCACCTGAGTTGTCAGGTTAGAAATTTGATCTGAGCCCAAACTGATATTCACTAAAAAACGCTGGTAACTTGCCCTGTCATCAATATGGCAGGCTACACAATCATTTAAAGTATAAATTTTAGGTATTGAATTAGGTTCCGCTTTATAGACGAATGAACTGGGACTTTTCTGTCCTTCCCTATAATCAATGTATCCCTTAAGGGTATCTTTTGCATTGGTAACTACATATCCTTTTTGGAAATTAGACTGAGCAATTGCAAAGGCAGGAGAAGCCATAAGCAAGAAAAGAAGAAAGCGTTTCATTATTTTGGTTTATTTGATTTGCGCAAAGCTATGATTAATCTCGATCTATGAAAATTCTAAAGATCTTAAAGTCAGAACCTCATCATTTTATTTTCCAACAAATCCCTTCTGCTCCATAAAAAATTTATAATTTCGTTGGCGAATGGAAAATTTTATAGTTTCAGCCCGTAAATACCGTCCGGCAACGTTTGAAACCGTTGTTGGCCAACATCACATTACAGGTACACTTAAAAATGCCATCAAGAATAATCAATTGGCTCAGGCTTTTTTATTCTGTGGGCCAAGGGGAGTAGGTAAAACAACTTGCGCAAGGATTCTTGCCAAGACGATCAATTGTACCAATCTTACTCCTGAACAGGAAGCTTGCGGAACCTGTGATTCCTGCGTTTCTTTTCAAACCGGCCATTCTTTTAACTTTCATGAATTAGATGCGGCATCCAACAACTCTGTTGATGATATCCGAAGTCTGATTGAACAAGTACGTATTCCGCCACAGGCTGGAAAATATAAGATTTATATCATTGATGAGGTTCACATGCTTTCGGCAAATGCGTTTAACGCTTTCCTGAAAACATTAGAGGAGCCACCATCTTATGCTATATTTATATTAGCGACTACAGAAAAACATAAAATCTTACCAACGATTCTCTCGCGTTGTCAAATCTTTGACTTCAATAGAATTCAGGTAGATGATATTTCCAGCTTACTGAATAAAATCGCGGTACGTGAAAATATCAGTGTAGAAGCAGATGGCCTACACATTATTGCGCAAAAGGCAGACGGTGGTTTAAGGGATGCCCTTTCCATGTTTGACCAGATTGTGAGTTATACCAATAAGAACCTAACTTATAAATCGGTAATTGATAACCTGAACATCCTGGATTATGATTACTATTTTAAGCTGACTCAATATTTGCTAAGTGCGGATGTGAGTAATGCATTGATTCTTTTTGACGAAATCCTGAACCATGGTTTCGATGGAAACAACTTCATTAATGGACTAGCCAGCCACCTTAGAAACCTACTGGTAGCAAAAGATCCACAAACCACAAAATTACTTGAGGTTAGTGAGAACATAAAACAAAAATACATCAGTCAAAGTCAGCAGACACCGGTTTCTTTTGTACTCACCGCATTAAACCTTGCCAATCAATGTGACCTGATTTACAAGAACAGCAAGAACCAACGGCTCCAGGTTGAACTGGCACTGATCAAAATGTGTCATATTCCATCAGTCCTGCAACTTGCCCAACAACCTTTCCAAAACGCTGCAACTGATCAAAATCAGATTAAAAAAAAAACTAATGTAAGTTCGCCTCCAGCTCCAAATATTGCTGCAGCAGCTACAACGCCAAGCACTGGAACTGCAACAAATCATGTTGCCCCTGCCAGTATCTCTACTCCAGCAACGGACAGTCCAGCTGTGCTTACTGAAGCTCAGCCAAAACCAATCCCGGCGGCAGCGATAAGTTCACCAGTAAAGTCGACAACCGCCCCTACTGCAAAGATAGCCTTAACACAAAAAATCAACCTGAATGGAAGCAACACTGCAGGAACATTCATCCCTTCTCTAACCGATCTGAATGCCAAATCTGGTGCTGCAGATAGTGATGAGCCAAAATATATCAGTGGAGATGCTAGGGATTCCTTTTCGCAGGAGCAGTTATTGAGCTTATGGAATCAGTATGCAGAAAGTGCAAAAGATGCAGGAAAGATCAACATCTATACACTGATGATTGGTGCAGAACCACAATTAGAAGGTACAGATCTAATCGTTGCCAAAGTAGAACATAAACTTCAGGAAGGACTTCTACAGGAAGAAATGGTTGATTTAATGAATTTCCTAAGACCTAGACTGAAAAACTTTAACGTTTCCGTGAAAACTATTCAGGCCGCAAGAGAAGTGGTTAACCGTCTTTATACCAGCACAGAAAAGTATCAGTTTTTACTCGATAAAAACCCTAAACTAGAAGAACTCCGTCGTAAGTTTAACCTTGACGTAAACCCTTAATTTTCCTTGTTGTTTCTGGTGTATCATTGATGGGATAACCCTCTTCATCCAGATCTTCACGTTCATCTTCTGCGGTTCTTCCCAACAATTCGTCTTCGGCGGCAAGGGCAACGATATCCCCGTTATCGATGTGCATACCCGCTTCCTCCAGGTTTTCACCAATCTGTTCCTCGTCATTATACTCGCTTCCGATATAAGGATTGGCCTCATCATAAGAAGAAATACTATCTTCACCATTGGGTGCCGAAGTATCATATGGTAAAGGATGATCGTATTCTTTTTCTGGACTTTTCACATCAAACACAAAACTATTTTTGTCCTTATCGTAAGCTAAATTTTCAAAATCTTTGGTCTCGCCCAAATCTGTCGGATGAAGTTTATCCTTTTTCTCGGTACTCATAGTGATCAGGTTATACCATCATAACGTTATAAAATCTTTAATTGTTTTTGGATATTTCTATAATATTATAGAAGAACCATCTTCAATTCTTTGGCTTGAGTGTCAAGATCGCATATAAATTAGCCATTGCCGCGTCGTTTTCTTTGGGGATAAATTATAGCTTTGTTTAGGATGAGAATACTTTTAACCGCATCGCTGATATTACTTTCTTTTTCTGTTATCGCACAACAGCCTGATACTGCAAACAGATTAAAAGAGGTAGAAATCAGACCTTATTTTTCTACACAACCTTTGCTCAGAGCCACAGGATCCATTGGTTTGATTGACCATTCTCTATTGGAAAAGCAAGCGGGAGGTGCTTTGGTATCTGCTATGAATACTGTTCCAGGAATACGTATGGAAGAACGTTCTCCCGGTAGTTACCGTTTATCCATTCGCGGAAGTTTACTCCGCTCCCCTTTCGGAATCAGAAATGTAAAAATCTATTTTGACGAATTCCCTTTAACAGATGCAGGAGGGAATAGTTACCTGAATGCCTTAGATGTTGCTGCACTAAATCGCATCCAAATTCTGAAAGGGCCACAAGGAAGTCTATTTGGTGCAAACTCAGGAGGGGTGGTACTCATTCAATCACAAACACCTAGTACAGACAGCACCCTCGCAAAATTAAGACTGGAAGCTGGCTCCTATGGCGGCTTTCGACAAAGCCTTTCTGCCGGAAAACAATTCAAGAACTACAGTATCAACATTACCCAGGCTTACCAGCGCAGCGATGGTTACCGTGACCATAGCGCAATGGACCGCAAGTACTTCCAGGTATCACAACAACTTAACTACAGTAAGCAAAACAAGCTGAAAGCAATGATCTTCTACTCAGATCTTCATTACAACACCCCTGGAGGATTAAATTTACAACAATACCTGGATCGCCCGACTGCTTCCAGACCCGCTTCCGGGCCAATAAAAAGTGCTATTGAGCAAAAAGCAGGCATTTACAGCAATACCTTATTCGGTGGCATTTCCAACGACTGGGTTATCAATGATCATTTTAAACATATCGTTTCTGTTTTCTCTTCCTATACCGATTTCAAGAACCCTTTTATCACCAATTACGAAAAAAGGAAAGAATTGACTTTAGGTATGCGCTCCTATTTGGAGTGCCAAAAAAAAACCAGCAAGCTTGATTACAGGTTCAACATCGGATTTGAAAGCACACAAACCGCATCAGACATTTTCAACTATAACAATAACCTAGGCCAAGCTACCGAGCTTAAAACCAGTGACAAGTTGAAAGCTGCTTCAAACTTTGCCTTTATTCATTTGAACATCGATTTTTTAAACAAATGGCTCCTGGAATTATCCAGCAGTGGAAATTTATACCAATACACTTATCAGCGCATTGCTCCAGTAGCTACAGGCAGACAGACCAACCGATTTGACTTCCAGTTGATGCCAAGAATTGCCTTATCCTACTTACTAAGCCCTGAGCTTTCTTTGCGTACGGCAATCAGCAAAGGCTATTCTCCACCAACCATAGCAGAGATCAGGGCCTCCGACCAGGTTATCAATGTGAACTTACAGCCAGAGTCCGGATGGAATCATGAAATAGGTATTCGTTATCAAAGTCCTGACCATCGATTCCAAATTGACCTGACTGGTTTTTATTACCGTCTTCAAAATGCGATCGTTAGGCGAATGGACGAAAATGAGAATGAATATTTCATCAATGCCGGTGGAACTAAACAATGGGGATTAGAAAATTCCATTTCTTTTTGGATTGTTCCAGTAAACCCCTCTAAATTTATCCGTGGCTTACAATTTTATCATGCATTGACCTTAAGCAATTTCAAGTTTGACCATTATGCCGACAATACGGCTGACTATTCCGGAAATCAATTGACAGGGGTTCCAAAGCAGGTGTTGATCAACAGTATTGACCTACAATTTCCTGGAAAATGGTCTTTATTTGCACAGCACAATTACACTTCTAGTATCCCCTTAAATGATGCCAATACGGCTTACGCAAAAAAATACCATTTAGTTCAAGCCAGACTAAGCTGGAAACCTTTAAAGTCTGTTCATGCTCCTATGGAGATATTTGTCGGAGTCGATAACCTTTTAAACGAAAAATACAGTCTTGGCAATGACTTAAATGCAGTAGCTGGACGTTACTATAATCCCGCAGCAGGCAGAAATTACAATATTGGACTTTCCCTGCAGTTGAGAAGAAAATAAACATTTCGAGCGATTGCCAGCCCTTGCCCGAAATGTTATTTGTAATTAAGCCTCTATTGGTGTGACCAGCTCCAAATGATTGACAAAGATCTCTGTACTGGACCGTTGGTCTCCCAATTTATCAGTGTAACTTTGCACTTTTAGGGTCCCTTCAATACTCAGACCTACCCCTTTCTTGATCAGTAATTCTGCAAGCTCTGCTTTCTTATTCCAAAAAACCAGGCTAAACCATTGTGTCTGGCAAACGGCCTCTCCACTTTGGTTCTTATAAAACTCATTAATGGCCATACTTACCTTTGCCACTTTTTTCTCTCCGGCAAAATTAACGACTACAGGATCTGCACCTGCAAGACCTGTAAGAAAAACACTGTTTTTAAAATTCTTCATCTTCTTCTGATTAAGCTATGTTAACGAACAGTAATCACGCTGATTACCGACATGACGAACTACCGTATTATTTAGAAGATAACCAAGTTTTCTTACTAAAATTTAAATCATTATTAATATATTCTCTTTTAAACACCAACAAAATACTAAAAATACGAGCAAAAACCCGGGTCACAACGTGATATTCATACTTATAAATTCAAGAGATAAATGATATATTAGTCTACAAAGCGATTAATTTATGTATAAACACCTCCTCCTTCTTCTCCTATTCGTATGCGCTTGTAGCTACAATACCTTTGCAAAGGAAAAAAAGATCCTGGTTTTCTCTAAAACCGCTGGTTTTCACCATTCTTCTATTAAAGAGGGAATTATAGCCATACAAAAACTTGCAGTAGCCAAGAAATTCAGCGCTGATACCACTACGGATGCGGAGAAATTCAACCTCAGTAATTTAAAACAATATGCTGCGGTAATATTTCTAAATACTACCGGAGATGTATTGAATCCCGAGCAAGAAAAAGCTTTTCAAGCTTACATCAGATCTGGTGGTGGTTTTGTAGGCGTACATGCGGCTACAGATACAGAATTCGACTGGCCATGGTATGGAAAGCTGGTAGGCGCTTATTTTGTGAAACATCCTGCCCAACAGTTCGCGGACCTAAAAGTCATTGATTCTAACACAATATCTACCCACCATTTGCCCAAAATATGGAATAGAAAGGATGAGTGGTATAATTTCAAAGACATTTCCCCGGATATCCATATCCTCCTAAATATTGATGAAAACAGCTATCAGGGTGGCACCAATGGTGCAAAGCATCCCATGGCCTGGTACCAGGATTTTGAAGGCGGAAGGGCTTTTTATACCGGACTGGGACATACTGAAGCTTCTTACACCGACCCTTTATTCTTAGAACATCTATGGGGTGGCCTACAATATGCCATGGGAATCAAAAAGATGAAATAAGCACTCCTATTTTAAATTGACTGGCGCTGTATGTTTAGGATGCTTTCTTTTTCTAAAAAGTGGCTTTGCCGGATAATGGCGATGTCTCATATTATTGAAAACTAAAGCGACTAAAAACAAGATCATCACTCCGGTAAATACAGGAGACAAAACATATAGATACCCCATTTCCTTGATTTTCGCACCGCCGGTTACCGCGATTAGCGCAGTAGCTCCACCAGGGGGATGTAGCGTCTTGGTAATCTGCATGGCTACAATAGAAAGAGAAACCGCCAATGCACCTGCAATCCAAACCTCATTGGGAATAACTTTTAACACGGTCACCCCTATAATTGCACAGATCACATGACCGCCAATTAAGTTTCTAGGCTGTGCAAGCGGGCTATTGATAATTCCGTAAATCAATACCGAAGAAGCGCCAAATGATCCAATCATAAATAAATTATCATTTGCAACCATATATTGGCTGTTCAATAGTCCAATTAAACCAATTCCTACAAAGGAGCCGATAAAAGTGAGTACATGCTCTTTCGCATCAATTAAAGTTTCGCGATACAGTACATATCTCGCTCTTCGATAATGTTTTCTTAAAATTTGTCTTGCCATCTTAATCTAAATTCGCCACAAAAATACCACAATCTCATTTGAAAATCCAGTAATCGAATAGTCATCATTTCTTCCCTACTTATCAGCAAAAAAAATCCCTGACTCTAGCCAGAGCTAAAACCAGGGATTAACAAAAAGAGTTATCTCAACTTAATAAGCTGCCGTAAATCTTTGTTTCAAATATTTAGGTTGCTCTAATTCATCAACGATTGCTACGGCCAAATCCTGTACAGAAAGTGAGCTTCTTCCAGCTTCATCAAATACTGGGTTTTCGTTACCTACCCGATAATGGCCTGTACGGCCAGTGGTAATCCCTGGGTGCATTTCAATGGCTGGACTAAAGAAGGTCCAGTCCAATTCCGTTTCATTTTTAATGGTATTCAGGTAATCTCTTGCTGCTGTTGCGCCGGCTTTATAATCTGCAGGAAAATCCGGTCCGTCTACCAGTTGCTGGCCGTTAATAAATAAGCTCCCTGCCCCACCGATCACAATTAAACGGGGTACACCGGCATCTTTTACTGCTTTCTGAATGGCTTCTGATCCAGCAATAAAATCATCATAAAGATTTGGGTTGGTCCAGCCCGCATTAAAAGCGCTGATCACTGCGTCAGATCCTTTGATTGCCTCCGCTAATTCAGTCGTATTTAATACATCCACTTCTTTCACTGTCAGCAGGGCATTGCTTTCTTTTACATGAGCCGCTGTCCTGACAATTCCTGTTACCTGGTGACCACGATTTAACAGTTCCGTTAACAAATGTGAGCCTACAAAACCGCTTGCTCCAATTAATGATACTTTCATGTTTTTCTATTTTATTTGATATATAATGTTATTTCTTTTTTAATATTGTAATGTTATTTGTTACAGTTATGGTCAAAAAAAATCAAATGAACTGTTTGCTGAAGTCAGCCAACGTTTTCTTAGCCAATTCCTGAATTAAAACCTGTTCTGTACTATCATATAAAGCATTCAAGTGATGGTTTATTTGTTTACCTACCGGGCAATGTGGATTAGGATCATTTTTAGAAGTCCCTAACAAGTTATTTTGCCTAACGGCAGTATAAACCTGATCTAAGGTAATGCTATCTGCGGATTTTGACAAGAAACTTCCGCCATTTTTACCTTCTTTACTTTCTACAAAACCTTGATTTCTAAGGTTAATTAATTCCTTTCTAACCAGAACAGGGTTGATATTGATGCTTCCCGCGATATAATCCGACGACAACAACTCCCCCTTTGCTTTTTCCAGCAAAGTCAGGATGTGTAAAGAAATGGCGAATCTTGCGTTGTTCATTCTGTAATTATTTTTATTACAGTACAAAGGTAACGGAATAATTGTTATTTCCAAAAAATATTTTGGAACCATACATAAGTTTAACTTTGCGGCATTCACCAGAACGAATCATGAAACACCACTTTTCTCCGTTATATCTTTTACGTTTCTTCTTGCTATTGTTTAGTATGATCGTTTTCGCTGCTTGTCAAAAAGCAGGCAAGGCCGATACTGCATTTTACTACTGGAAGCAAACTTTCTCCCTCAACAAACCACAACAGGAAATACTGGAAAAAGCAGCAGGACATAAATTGTACCTTCGTTTTTTTGATATAAAATGGGATACACGGTCAAACCGTGCTTACCCGGAGGCAGTCATTAATTACCAGCAAAAAACAAATACGGCGCAGATTACTCCGGTAATTTTCATTACCAATCAGACTTTTGAAAAATTAAGTGTGCCGGGAGTCGACAGCTTGGCGCTGAATACGCACAAATTAATAAATCAGTTAGCCAACACACACAACATCCCTTACCAAGGCTTACAATTTGACTGTGACTGGAACTTGAGTACAAAAGATAAGTACTTTCATTTTCTAAAAACTTTCAAAGCCATCAGCAACAAACGGCTGGAAGCTACCATTAGACTACATCAGATCAAATATCAGGTCAAAACGGGTGTTCCTCCTGTAGATCGCGGTATCCTGATGTTTTACAATATGGGCAAAATCTCTCCAAAACCAGAGGATCCAAACTCTATTTACAATGAGAAAGATGCGGACACCTATGTCAGTCACCTCTCTAAATACCTACTCCCCCTGGATATCGCCCTGCCCCTATTCTCCTGGTCAATCCACATTAGAAACGGTACCGTGATCCAGGTCTATGGAAAAATTGGGAAATCCATCCTGTCTGATCAAAGCAATTTCCAAGCTACTGCCCATAAAAATGTCTTTAAGGCACGTAGAAGTTTCTTTACAGCGGGTGTTTATGTGAAGACTGATGATCTCTTCAAATTGGAAGAGACAGATAAAAATCTTTTAGATCAAGCGGCAACACAATTGGCCAGACATTTGAGTAGGGATGAGAAACGAACGATCATCTACTATGAAATCGGAAACCTTGACCCCAGCGAGTTTAACATCAAAGATCTTCAAGAAATTTCTGGAAGATTTTAAGTGTGGTTTATCTTCCCTTCGTACCTTTATCCCAGTAGCTCTTAAAAAATAGTAACCGCTGAAGAACATGATGATTAAAAGCGAGCATTATCAACATTAACAACAACAGGATTCTACATTGAAGACAGAAAAACTTTTATAATCACAACACAACAGCACTACACTACACTACACTACACTACACTACACTACACTACACTACACGACCTCCTATGAAATTGCTAAATTCCACAACCCAATTGTTAAAGCGCTACCTTCCAAAAAAGTTCTTAATCATTTTACTATCCAGTCTATCTCTTGCCGGGGTAGTATGGGCCTGTGCCGACTATGGTTATGACGACGATTATTCGAGCTTCAGCCCAGAATCCTTTGTTGACAAAGCGTATACCCCCTTTTTCTACTCAGATTTTTCTACTTATTACACAAAGGAGTATTCTTATGACAATGACAACTCCAACACCCGTTTCAATGATCAAATTGTAAAAGAATGGTATGATTACTTCGGGCAAAAATTAAGCAGAGCTGACCTTCAATATTTATTATTACGTGCCTCTGAGAAAGGAGTTGATTCTGTTTACCAGCATTACAAAGGTAAAATTAAAGTCCTGCCCGATAGTCTGCCTCAATTGAAAGCCTTGAAAATAAATAAAAAGCAATTGAATGCTTTCTTCGAATACCTACTGCTTGCTAAGAAAAGCGAGACCTATGCTGCTGGCTATAGAAGCTATTACTATTGGGATGAGAAACAGGAATTCAGTGTTCCCGAAGCTTTTGAAGCCGATTTACTTTTGGCTTTAAAGAAAGCGAAAGACCCTTTCATCAAGCAAAGATTATGGTTCCAATTGGTTCGTTATTACTATTTTTCAGAAAGAAGTTCCGCTGAAAAATCCTTAAAAGATGCCGCTAGTATCCATTCATTTAACCAATATAAAGACGTTTTTCCGAAGAACATGATGTACTACAGAACCTTGGGTTATGTAGCCGGAAGATATCATTTTGCGGGTGATTATGCCACTTCAAACTACCTATTCAGCCTTTGTTACAACTATTCTAATGAGATGAAGATTCCTGCAAAATGGTCTTTCCGTCCAAATGCGGATGCCGATTGGAAACAAAGTCTGGAAATGGCTAAGACAAAAGAGGAAAAAATCACGCTGTGGCAGCTAATGGGTATCTACTACGATACAGAAAGAGCCATTCCTGAAATTTACGCTTTAGATCCTAAATCAGAAAAGCTAGACCTATTACTCAGCAGAGCGATCAACATTACCGAAGCTGGATTCCGCAATTACTACGGTGCAAAAGAAGATTCTGCCTCTGTTTTAAAGAAAAACATCACCTTAATCAGCGGAATCGCTTTAAAAAATAATACCGGGAAACCTTATATCTGGAACCTTGCTGCAGGGTATCTGAACTTCATGGGTAAAAACTATGATGCCGCAGCTAAGTTCTACCAAACTGCAAAAACGCAGATGCCGACAGACAACAAGCTCTTAATGGCCCAATATAAAATACTAGATTGGGGTCTGTATGTAAGACAACTTAAAAAAATTGACGCCGCGGCAGAAGCGAAAATGGTAGAGCCATTAAATTGGTTTGCTGATCTGAAAGAAGGTAAAGACACCATACCTGATCTTAGATTTTACCAATCGCTGAACGAAAGTCTGGGTGTCATTTCCAACCTGTATAAAAAACAGGGGAATCCACTTAAAGCCACTATTTTCAGCAGTTACCATGAGTTTTATACCAAGAACCAACAGGTAGAGCAATTGAAAAGCCTGTTATTGAAGGACAATCAGACGGCTTTTGAAAAAGCCATCTTGCGTTATTATCCTTATCAACTGGATGACCTTAATTTTTATCAGGCTACTGTTCTGGTTTTTCAAGACGATCCGGAAGCAGCCATTCCTTTTTTATCAAAAACGATTCATCAAAAAGATACGCTGCAGGCCAACCCATTCAATATGCGTTTAAATGATTGCCATGATTGTGACCAGCAAATGGCTCAGTCTAAAAAATTCACTTCCATGGAATTACTGAGGATGATGAGAAACATGAAAGCCGAGATCAAAGCTGGCAGAAATGTATACAACAACGCTTATCTTTTGGCCAATGCTTATTATAACATCAGCTATTATGGCAATAACCGCGGTTTTTATATTTCCAGCCTCACCGATACTTATGGTAGCAGTGCCTTCAGCATCCCAGCGCCATTCAGACCAGTATATCTGAACGGAAAACTCGCCGAAAAGTATTACCTGATGGCAAGAATGGCAACAAAAAATAAAGAACAGCAAGCGCGTTGCACCTTTATGGCCAGCAAATGTGAACGCAATGAAAGTTATAATCGTTCTTATGAGCTTCCGGAAAATAAAACAGCGAACTACTGGAGCGTAGAAACCAATCCGATCTATTACGGAAGGAACTTCTCCCTCCTGGAAAAACAATATGCCGACACCAGATTTTATCAGGAAGTAATTGCAGAATGTGGTTATTTCCGCCAATACTTAAATTCGCAACACTAGTTTTTTAAAGAAATTTGATGGCTATAAAACCAATTGTTGAACTGATCACGGCATGGGCCGATTATGAGAGCAAGAATCCCGCTGCCAATGCAGCGGAATTCTGCAGTCATTTCTTGATGGACCATAAAGGCCCGGACATTGCGAAAAAAACACCCGTTGCCGTACAAGATAAAGACGTCGACCAGGAGCTGGCCACCCTTATCGGACAACTCAATGCCATTCATGTCATCTATGCCAAAGCCGTATTGAAAGAATTCCCAGGGATTGAGCTGGAATGGTTCTACTTCATGAAGGCAATAAACAGCCATCAGGAGGCCAGAAAATCTGATGTCATTGCTGCGGTATTTTTTGAACAATCTACCGGCATTGACATCCTAAACAGGATCAAAAAAGCAGGTTTTCTGACCGAGAGAAGCGATCCTGCGGATAAAAGAGCCAAGCTGATCAGGTTGAGCACAAAAGGAGAAAAGCTATTGCAATTGTTGCAACAAAGCTTATTTAAGGCCGATCAATTGTTATTTCATGACCTTTCTGCCGCCAACAAAAAGCTCCTGATCAATCTGTTAAGTGATACTCAGAAAAAGCACCAGCTCTTAATTTCGGAAAACAAACATAAACAACTGGAAGAACTTAGTCTACCGGTTCCAGAAGCATAATTGTAAAACCTGGAACAAAGATGAATAGCGCAAGTTTCGGGTTTTCTACTTGCGGTACAACTGGTAATTTTGGGGTATAAATTTCAAACCATGGAAACATCAAGTCAAATCGATTACCAGAGAATTGAAAAGGCCATTGACTATTTAAAGACTAATTTTAAGCTACAGCCTTCCTTAGAAGAAATCGCTGATCATATCCATTTAAGTCCTTTCCACTTTCAGCGAATGTTTAGCGAATGGGCAGGTGTAAGTCCGAAACAATTCTTACAATACCTGAGCATAGAATATGCGAAGGAAATCTTAAAAAAACAAAACGGCAACTTAGCGGAGGCAGCCTATGAGACCGGTTTATCGGGAACGAGCAGACTGCACGATCTTTTCATCAAAATTGAAGGGATGACACCCGGAGAATATAAAAATGGTGGTCAGCAATTAGAGATTAATTATAGCTATGCAGAAAGCCCTTTTGGGCCAATATTGGTCGCATCTACCGCTAAAGGAATCTGCTACATGGCCTTTTCGGATGATCCGGATCAGGCATTCCTGGAATTACAACAGCTTTTCCCCAATGCCAGCTACCAACAGCTACTGGATCAGATTCAACAAAATGCGCTTTATATTTTTAATACAGACTGGAACAGGCTATCTGAAGTAAAGCTACATCTAAAAGGAACGGATTTCCAGATCAAGGTATGGGAAACCTTATTAAAGGTACCTACAGGAAATCTGGCTTCCTACGCTGACATTGCAAATGCGATTGCACATCCAAAGGCCAACCGTGCAGTGGGAACCGCAGTTGGCCACAACCCGATAGCATTTTTGATTCCTTGTCATAGGGTGATCAAATCTACAGGGGAATTGGGGCAATACCATTGGGGGATTGCTAGAAAAACGGCTATGATCGGCTGGGAAGCGGCGAGAAGAGAGACTAAGTAACCTATACCCGTTTAGAAAGTGTTCGCCAAAGGTAAAACACCAGGTAACTTTCCCATCCTTCATAATCAGTAAAAAAAGCCTCGATTCCGGCAACATCCTTTTTATCCTTGATGATGTCCAAATTGATCAAGGCATTCAGGAGCCCGGCATCGCCATGAGGAATACAGGACCGTTCTTTCAAACTCTTCATTAAGGCATAGTTAGCGGTCCAAACCCCTACTCCTTTTATACTGATTAATGCTTTTTGACGGGCAGAAAGATCTGGCATCAAGCGTAATCCTTCTTTACTGAGGCGCTGATCAGCAAAAGCAGCTGCAATCTGCAACACATAATTGGCCTTACTTCTGGAGAACTGCATGGCCTGTAAATCTGCTGTATCTGCCTTAGCCAGGACTGCAGGCTCTGGGAATATTAAATAGCGATTATCTTGGAAATCCATTTGCGATCCATATCGTTCCACCAGTTTTCTTTTTAGCTTATAAGCAAAGGTTAAATTGATCTGTTGTCCGATAATTGCCCAGCAGATGGCTTCAAACAAATCTGGAATTCCGATCAGGCGAAGGCCAAAATAATCCGCTTTCATAAAAGATAATCGGGGATCTTGGATGATCCGAGCATAAAAAGGATTCAAATCCAGTTGCAGATCAAACCAGTCCGCTATATACTGCTTCAATTCTCTTTCTTCTTCGAGTGATAAAGCCCTGTTCACAGATACTTTTAAGCATTGCCCCTCTTGAATCAAATTTGACTCCCCAGCCTCCTCAACTACAGCATTTCCTCCTTTTTCAATTTGAACCACAGCGGGGCCTTCCTTTAACCGAATCGCTCTTTTTACCTTGCTGCGATCCACTTGATACAAGCAATCGTCAAAACCCCGGTCTAAAAACCAAAGGCATTCTCCGAAATTAAAATCATCGGGAACAGGAAGAAGGAAACACACCGGCAGCATCTCACAAAAATAGTCATTTGACTATAAAATTAAATCCGATTCTTGCTAAATCAACCTACTGAAACTGAGTAGAACAGCGTCTCTGTTGTAGGTTAAGATTATTAACCCCACCTTTGCGCCATAATTTAAATTGCGGTACTTAACCATGTCTTCAAAATTCTTATTTCTGTATAAAGCGATTTTCCTGATTACTGTTCTTTCCTTTTCGGTCAAAAATTTGAAGGCTCAGGAGGTCGTAGAAATAAACGATAAGATTGACCAGCATATCTTTTCTTTTAAACAGATTGAGCTGCTTTCGGACACTTCCGGAAAGCTCAGCTTTGATCAGATCCGTAGCAAAGTCATCTCTGAACAGTTTAAACCCAGTAAAACAAGTACCCCTCAAACCACTAAACTCAATTCCATTTACTGGTTCAGGATCAAGATTAAAAATAACAGCAAGGCAGAAAAATATTTCCTATTAGAATTTTTCGACCAGACACTTGACCATGTGACAGCTTATGTCCCGCAGAAAGACGGCAGCTATAAAGCATTAGAATTTGGCGACAAATTTCCTTTCCGCAACCGGGAATTGCAACATAAAAACTTCGAGCTCTACCTGTCCAATGACAATGATGCTGTACAAACCTATTATTTCAAGATCCAATCCTCACAGATTGGTGATGCCATTATCGTACTGCGCTCCGTTGACTGGTTTATCTCTTATGCCCTGGATGAGTACTTTTACTTTGGTATTTTCTATGGAATGATCCTCGTGTTCAGTTTTTACAACCTGATCATGTTCATTGCCATGCGCCAAAAGCAATACTTATACTACGTGCTATACAACCTGAGTGTAGGCTTCTTTGAGATGAGCACCGATGGCATAGCCTACCAATATTTATGGCCTAACCAACCGGGATGGAACCAAACTGCCTACGCCGTAGCCTTATATGCCGTCAGTATTTTCGCGCTACTATTTACCCGAGAACTGCTATTTGTAAAATCCAAAGCACCAAAATTAAACCGCCTCATTATAGGGGTCATTATCCTAAGAACCCTCTGGTTTTTATACTGCTTACTGTTCAATCAAAACCTGTTCAGTTATAAATTTATTGATGCCATCCCATTGTTGGTGGCTTTCTTTACGGGCATATACATCTACAGACAGGGTTACCTTCCTGCTCGATTCTTTGTACTGGGTTACAGTTTCTTGTTTTTAGGCTTCTTGCTCAAGTTCTTAATCATGCTCCACTTCTCCTTTTTAAACTTCGGAGCAATCAGTTATTACAGCCTCAGCTTCTGCTTTATCCTGGAGATGGTATTCCTCTCTTTTGCCATTGGTGATAAGGTGAGTATCCTGAGAAAGAAAAAAGACATTGTGCACCGGCAGATGATCCGTCAGATGGCGGAGAACGTAAAGCTTAAAGACACCTTAAATCAGGAACTAGAAGAAAAAGTAGAAGAGCGTACCAGAGAGGTTTACCATAAATCCCTGATCATTGAGGCTAAGAACGCGGAATTATCGGATGCAAATGATCGGTTAAAACAGCAGGCGGAAGAAATTTCGAGGATGAATACCTTATTGGAGCAAGACAATCAGGAGCTCCAAACCAATGTAGAAAAGGTAACGAGAGACAGAGTCATGTCTACAGATGTAGATTTTGAGGAATTCAGTAAAATCTATCCAGATAAAGAAAGTTGTAATCTATTCCTATCCGACTTGAAATGGAAAAATGGCTACCATTGTAGAAAATGTAAGAACGACCATTTCTATACCGGACATATTGCCTATAGCAGAAGATGTAGCAAATGTGGCTATGAAGAATCCGTGACCAGTTTCACTATTTTCCACAATACACGCATCCCGATTATCAAAGCTTTTTATATGGTCTTCCTGGTTTATTCTTCGAAAGGAAAGATCTCTTCCCACAAGCTATCAGAGCTATTGGGCATCCGACAAAGTACCTGCTGGACTTATGGATCTGGCATTAAACAACGGATGGACGAACGAAAATCACAACTCAAAAAAGCCAGTAAAAACGACTGGAGTCAGTTGGTTTTAGACTAAACACAGTCGATAATTCTGATTATTCACGCTTCCACAAGATACAATCTTGTGATTTGACATTTTTTTTACTTGTTTAAGACAAGGGTACTCAAGCGTATCAGACCGGGAAAAAGCCAGGACTGACCCTGGTTCCCTATGCACTGTATATCAGGGATTAAGCCCATTTATACCTTAGGGTACTGAAGCGTATCAAACTGAACACAACAATCTAATTATCAGTAGTTTAGGTAAAATAAAACATTCCAAACACTAGGAATTAACATAAAATCAACCTTAACTTTATCACATCAAATTCATTAAACAAAGCAAAAATTATGAGAAAAAAGTTTACTCTTTTTATCCTTAGCTTACTCTGTAGCATCTCTGTGAGTATGGCGCAGGAGCTTAACGTTAAGGGAGAGGTGAAAGACGAAAATGGTCTGCCACTTCCAGGTGTTTCTGTTAAGATCAAAGGAAGTACCAAGGGTGCAATGACTGCTGGAAATGGCAAGTACACACTGACTGCTCCAGGCAATGCCACTTTAGTTTTTTCCTTCATTGGCTATAAAACTATTGAACAGGCGATAAACAATAAAACTACTGTTAACGTCAACTTAACCGAAGACAATAATGAACTGAATGAAGTAGTCGTTATCGGTTACGGTACCACTACAAAAAAAGACCTGACTACAGCGGTGACGACCATATCTTCTAAAGATTTGAAAAATCAGCCGATCACCAATCCTTTACAAGCGGTACAAGGTAGAGCAGCAGGTGTACAAGTAACATCAGAATCTGGTAAACCAGGTGCAGAGATTGCGATCAGCATTCGTGGAAATACTTCCATTACCGCATCTAACAGTCCACTGTATGTCATTGACGGAGTAACTTCAAGAAGTGCTGCTTTCTTAAACCCTAATGATATCGAGTCCCTAACCATTTTAAAGGACGCTTCAGCAGCAGCGATTTACGGATCAAGCGGTGCGAATGGTGTCGTTTTAATCACCACTAAAAAAGGGGTTTCCGGTCAGGTAAAAGTTGAATTCAATGCTTTTACAGGAATTTCAAACTTCTGGCGCAAGCAAGATGTATTGTCAGCGGATCAATACATTGATCTAATGAAAGAATTGGGTTATACCTCATTTGGCGACGGTAGCAATACCGATTGGCAGAAAGAAACTTTCGGCACAGGGACGCAGAACCAATATCAGGTATCCCTATCTGGTGGTGGCAAAGGTGGAAACTTTTACCTGTCTACCGGATATCAACGCGACAAAGGAATTGTAGCTCCAGCAGAACTGGACAGATACACCGTTAACTTTAACGGTTCACAAGCTGCCACTTCCTGGTTAAAATTCACAACGACTGCAGCTTTAACGGCAAGAAACTCTATTGATGTGAGTGACAATGCAGGTGTGGCACGTGGAGGTACCATTTTATCGGCCTTAACTACGCCTTCAACGATTGGTATTTACAACCCTAATGGCAGTTATACTACGATTCCAAACTCTGGTGGATGGGACAACCCTATTGGTCAGGCTTTCGGTCCTAAAAACAAAACTAAAAACCTACGTTTTATCGGATCATTCGGTGGAGAAATCAAGTTTACTAAAGATTTAATCTTCAAATCTACCATCAGTACCAATATCAACAAAAACGACTATAACTACGATCTTGATGCATTCAAGACAACTTACGGTCGCCAAGAAGGTGGTATCTATAGAAACAACATCACCAATGACAATGTATGGTTGAATGAAAACATTTTGACTTACACCAAGAACGTTGGTAAAAATGCATTTTCAGCAACCGGTGGTTATACCCTACAATCTTCAGATTATAAACTGAATGAGTATGAAGAAAACAGATTCTACAAGCCACAAACAGATCAGAAAAATGATAAACCAGTTGTGGTTCCTAAAGTACCACAAAGAGCACAATGGTCAAAACAGTCTTACTTAACCAGAGTGACTTATGCTTACGACAGCAAATATTTGTTCAGTGCAAACTTTAGAGCCGATGGTTCTTCCCGTTTCAGTGATGAACAACGTTTTGGTTATTTCCCTTCTGCTTCCGCAGGATGGAGAATCTCTGGAGAGAACTTTTTGAAAGACAGCAAAACTATCAATGATTTAAAAATCAGAGGTAGCTGGGGTAAAGTTGGTAACGACGAAGGAATTGGTGATTATGCCTGGAGAAAACTTTATCAGGAAAATGCACAAGGTGATTATAACCTAACCAACTTAAAAAATACTGGCTTATCCTGGGAAACTACTACCCAGAGCAATATTGGTTTAGATTTAACCCTATTCAACAACAGAATAACTTTCACTGCTGATGCTTACCTGAAAAAAACGAACGATCTATTGATCAAAGTACAATTGCCTCCAACTTCAGGATTTGCTGAACAAGCTTATAATGTAGGTTCGATGGAAAACAAAGGGATGGAATTCACGCTATCCACTAAAAACATCGAAAGAGAGAAATTCAGCTGGTCTACAGACATGAACATCTCCTTCAATAGAAACAAAGTAACCAGCTTAGGTGCTTCTACCCCATCTCTTGATTTCGGTGGTATTTACTCCCGTACTTCAGCGGTACGCGTAGTAGAAGGCAAACCACTGGGTAGCTTTTATGGCTTCCAATATACCGGTGTAGATCCAACTACAGGTCTGGCTACCTATGCAGATCTAGATGGCAACAACAAGATTGACAATAACGACAGAACCTTTATCGGCTCTGCACAACCTGATTTCATCTATGGAATGACCAATAACTTCCGTTATGGCAATTTCGGATTAAACATCTTCTTCCAGGGTGTTCAGGGTAACCAAATGTTCAATGCTTCGAGAATTGATTTAGAAGGTCTTTATGACTCAAAAAACCAAAGTGCAGCAGTATTAAACCGTTGGACGCCACAAAACACCAATACAGATATCCCAAGAGCAGTAAAAGGAAATACCGACAATACCCGTACTTCCAGCAGATTTGTAGAGAATGCTTCTTACCTACGTTTAAAAACAGCGACCCTTTCTTACAACTTCGGAGAAGCTTTCTTAGGCCGTATGAAAATGAGCAAGCTGACTGTATTTGCAACTGGTTACAACATTCTAACCTTCACAAAATACAAAGGTTTAGATCCTGAAGTGAGCCAATATGGCGCAAACGGCCCTCAAATGGGTGTGGATTACGGTACCTACCCACAAAGCAGAAGCTTCCTATTAGGTGTAAACGTTGGATTTTAATAACAAAGAGACATGAGAATTAAATTATATTCAATTTTAGCAGCCGCAGCCCTTACCATGGGTTTACAAACCAGTTGCAAAAAAGATTTTTTAGATAAGAACCCATTTAATCAAGTAACGCCAGAAGAAGCTTTTGTTGACCTTAAAGGAGCAGAAAAGTTACTTTCAGGTGCCTATGGAGGCATGTACAACAATACCCACATCTGGGATTTCATGTTGAATGGTGATGTGATCGCAGACAACTCCTATGCTGGTGGTGATAACCCTGCAATGTTCCAGATGGATGAATTTCGCGTAAACTCTACCAATGAAGTATTGGAAAGAGATTGGTCGGAGCTATATTCACAAATCAAAAATGCAAATGAGGTACTAGAAAATGTACCTAACATCCAAGATCCTGAATTGGATAAAGGCGACAGAAGAAACCAGATTCTTGGCGAAGCGGCAGGGATCAGAGCCTACTTATATCTATACCTGGTACGCTTATGGGGTCCGGTACCAATCGTACTGAAATCTCCAGGAAAGCTGGAAGACATGCAAGTTCCAAGATCAAGTGTTGATGCTGTTTATGAGCAGATCATTAAAGACCTGGAATATGCACTGGCAAACACCAGAACCACGGCTCCTAACAAAGGTATATTCACTAAAGGAGTAGCTAATGCTTTATTGGCTAAAGTATATGCGACTAAACCAAATCCAGATTGGAATAAAGTAAACCAATATGCGGATGCGGTAATCGGAGGTGGATACTCACTTTTCGGTAGCTATGATGGCTTATTTTCTGGTAGCAACAAAAACAACTCAGAATCAATCTGGGAAATGCAGTTTGATGGTGGCAATGGCGCAAACAAACGCTCCAACTGGATGCCAAGTGTGATTGTAGGTGCAGGATGGAAAAAATTCTGTACGCCAACAAATGATCTTGCAGCAGCATTTGATGCAGAAGGTGACCAGATCCGTAAAAATTCAAGCATCAAATTCCTAAATGTGGCAACTGAGGGCTGGAGCGATACTTTCTGGCCAAAAACACGGTATCCATACATCAACAAATATAGAAACGACGACCAGACCAATATCTATATCCTTCGTTTGGCGGATATCATTTTATTGAAAGCAGAAGCTTTAAATGAAATTAGTGCTGGAGGATGGGCCCAGGCAAAACCATTGGTAGAACGCATCAGAAACAGGGTAAACCTTGGGGCTACTCCTGCAGCGGATCAGCCTGCAATGCGTTTAGCGATCGAAAAAGAACGTCGTCTGGAGCTTGCTTTTGAGGGGCATCGCTGGTATGACCTGGTACGTACTAACCGTGCGATCCCAGTAATGAACGCACAGAAAGACGGAAATGGCGCTTCATTAAACTACAACCTAAGCGCTGATAAGATCTTATTGCCAATGTCGCAGAAAGAGATCGATAGAAATACAAGTATCAACAAATAGTTTTTTACCGGAAGTATCACCTCTGGTGGTACTTCCTATTTAAATACACCTAATGACACTAAAAAGAACGCTATCCTTATTGCTGCTTTCCAGCACTTTCGGTACCGCTATCGCTCAGAATAATAACCAGGCAAAAGCAGAAGCATTGTTAAAAAAGATGACGATTGAAGAGAAAGTCGGACAAATGGCGCAAATCACACTTGACGTAATTGGTAAAGGAAAAGGCCGTTATGAGAGTGATGAACCATTCGGTTTAGACGAAAAAGAACTACAAAGAGTATTGGTAAAATACCATGTTGGTTCTGTACTAAACACCTCAAACAACAGAGCAAGAACCCCACAGGTTTGGTACAACATCATCAGCAAAATTCAGAATGTGGCGATGAAACAAACACCAAATAAAATCCCTGTGATTTATGGTGTGGATGAAATCCATGGTGCTACTTATACCGTAGGTGCAACGATGTTCCCACAGCAAATCGGTCAGGCTGCAACATTTAACCGTTCATTGGTGAAAAACGGCGCTTCGATCACTGCTTATGAAACCCGCGCAAGCTCTATTCCATGGAACTTTGCCCCACTATTGGATATCGGTTCAGATCCTCGTTTCCCTCGTCAGTGGGAGAGTTTTGGTGAAGATCCATACCTGATCAAAGAACTTGGTGTAGCCGCAGTAAAAGGTTACGAAGGTGAAGATGGTAAAGTGTCACATCCGGAAAAAGTAGCTTCTTCTATCAAGCACTTCCTGGGTTACCAGGTATCGGTTTCAGGAAAAGACAGAACGCCAGCCTTCATTTCTGATCAAGCTTTAAGAGAGTATCATTTACCTCCTTTTAAAGCGGCAATTGATGCAGGTGCGAAAACCATTATGATCAACTCTGGTATCATTAACGGTATCCCTGTACATGCCAATTACCATATCCTAACGGAATTATTGAAAGAAGAATTAAACTTCAAAGGTTTGGTAGTTACCGATTGGGGAGATATTGAGAACCTATACAAGAGAGATCGCATTGCAAAAGACGACAAAGAAGCCATCATGTTGGCCATCAATGCCGGTATTGATATGTCGATGATCGCTTATAACTATGAGACTTTTTGCGATAACCTACTTGCTTTAGTGAAAGAAGGAAAAGTAAAAGAATCTCGTATTGATGATGCAGTAAGAAGAATTTTATGGGTGAAATATGAATTGAACCTTTTTGAGAAACCGACAACAAATCCTAAAGACTACCCAAAATTTGGGAGCAAGGAATTTGAACATGCTGCTTATCAAACCGCAGCAGAGTCGATCACCTTGTTAAAAAACACGGATCAAATTCTTCCATTGGCAAAAGGCACAAAAATTCTGGTTACAGGTCCAAATGCGAATTCTATGAGAACCCTAAACGGTGCATGGACTTACTCTTGGCAAGGAGAAAAAGTAGAGGAATTTGCGGCTAAATACAATACGATCCTGGAAGCTTTACAAAATAAAGCAGGAAAAGATCAAGTAACCTACTTCCCTGGTGTGAGCTATAAAATGGATGGTAAGTATTATGATGACTATGCCGACAAAATGGACGAAACCATTGCTGCTGCAAAAGATGCAGACGTGATCGTACTTTGTCTTGGTGAGAACTCGTATACAGAATCTCCAGGAAATATGAACGATTTATACCTCTCGGATTTGCAAACGGAATTGGCGCAAAAATTAGCGGCAACCGGTAAAAAAATAATCCTGGTATTAAACGAGGGTCGCCCACGTGTGATCAGCAAGTTTGAAAAGAAAATGACTGCAGTGGTACAAACGTACCTTCCAGGTAACTTCGGTGGTGATGCCCTTGCTGATGTGTTATATGGCGTGGTAAATCCTTCAGGAAAACTACCTTATACTTACCCTCAGTACCCGAATGCCCTGTTTACTTATTACCATAAACCATCAGAAAATAAAGGCACTACAGAAGGTGTGTACAATTATGATGCGGACTACAACCCTCAATATGTATTCGGTGCAGGTTTAAGTTACACAACTTTCAAATATGATCAGCTAAAACTGAGCAGCAACACCCTGAAAAAAGGAGAAACGCTGACTGTTACTGTCAACGTCAGTAACACTGGTAAAGTAGCTGGTAAAGAAAGTGTATTGCTATTTACTTCAGATTTATATGCTACCTTAATTACTCCGGATGTGAAACGTTTGAGAGGATTTGAGAAAATTGACTTGAAATCTGGTGAGACAAAAACGGTAACGTTTAAAATCCAGCCGGAAGACCTTGCTTTCATTAATACGGAAAACAAAGCGATCACTGAAGAAGGAGAATTTACCCTTCAGATTGCAGATCAAAAAATCAACTTTAACTACATCCCTTAGAAGCCAGATATCCATTATCCTATGAGATTACTAAATATAAGCGCGATAGCAGCCCTTGCCTTACTAGGTTCATGTGCAAGTCAGAAAGAAGTACCGGTAAGCACAGGCGTATCGGCATGGATTACCAATGGTGATCGCTCTGCCCTATTGCAAAAGCAAAATACACCTTTACATTTTTCTACCGCAATGAACAACAATATCAATATTGTGGTGGATGACCAGACAAGTTTTCAAACGATGGATGGTTTTGGCTATACTTTAACTGGTGGTAGTGCGAGTCTGATGAACGGACTTCCAACAGCAGAAAAAAAGGCGATGTTAAAAGAGATTTTCTCTACCGCCGGAAATGGCATTGGCATTAGCTACCTGCGTTTAAGTGTTGGTGCCTCAGATTTAAGTGCAGAAACCTTTACTTATAATGAAATGCCTGCCGGACAAACGGATCCAGAACTAAAAAACTTCTCAATTGAAAAAGAGATGAAAGACTTGGTACCGATGTTAAAAGAAATCATTGCCATCAATCCAAAGATCAAGATCATGGGTTCTCCATGGACTGCTCCAACCTGGATGAAAGACAATCAGGCGTACCGTGGTGGTAGCTTAAAGCCAGAATATTATCAGGCATATGCCAAATATTTTGTCAAATATATTGAGGCTATGAAAGCACAAGGTATCGTAATTGACGCAGTAACGATTCAAAATGAGCCCCTGCATCCTGGAAACAATCCCAGTATGTATATGAAGCCTGAGGATCAGGCAAACTTCATCAAGACTGCTTTAGGCCCGGTATTTAAAGCTGCGGGCATCAAAACCAAGATCATTATTTATGACCATAATGCTGACCGTCCGGATTACCCGATTACTATTTTGAATGATCCGGAAGCCAATCCATATATTGATGGTTCTGCATTCCATTTGTATGGCGGACAAATTTCTGCGTTATCAAAAGTACATGAAGCCTTCCCTAATAAAAACCTGTATTTTACAGAGCAATGGGTAGGTGGCCCAGGTAATTTCGCGGAGGACTTAAAATGGCATGTGTCTACCTTAATGACTGGCGCGCCAAGAAATTGGAGTAAAACAGTATTGGAATGGAACCTGGCAGCAGATCCACAGTACCGTCCATTTACACCCGATGGTGGCTGTACCAGCTGTTTAGGCGCAATTACGATCGATGGTAAAACATGGAGTAAGAACATCGCTTACTATTCAATCGGCCATACCTCGAAATTTGTAAGCCCGGGTTCTGTGCGCATCGCTTCAAATCAACATGATAAAATCCAGAATGTGGCTTATAAAACACCTGAAGGAAAGTTAGTATTGGTGACGATGAACAACAGTCCTGAAGCACAAACATTCAACATTAAATACAATGGTCAGGTGGTAACGACTACACTTGCCGCCGGATCTGCTGGAACTTATACCTGGAACAGCAAAACAAGAGCTAAATAATTTAGATGGTTGGCCTAAGGCCAGCGCAACAATAGCTAACTTTAGGGGCTGCATCATTTAATTATGGTCAGCCCCTTTCTGTTTCCCATCCTTTATACCTGGATTTTTTGGCAGGCCAATTGCAGTCTCCCAACCGAATCAATTTATAAAACAATGAAAAAGCATCTTTTGCTATTTGCAGGATTGGCTGTTATGATGGCATCCTGTACCAGTAATCAGGCAGAAAAGAAAGGAAGAGACTCTTCGATGATCGCTGTTGACACCACTTTTAGCCCAACAAATAGGGCCCCAGAAAATTCGGTCAGCTGTTATCAATACGTTAAAAATAAAGATACCGCCAACATGCAATTGCGCATCAACGGGGAAGAAATCACCGGAACTCTGGACTACTATATCCATGAAAAAGACGCCAATAAAGGGACATTTTCCGGAGAAATGAAAGGGGACACCTTAATTGCTGATTACACTTTTGACTCAGAAGGTCTAAGGTCTGTCCGGGAAGTAGTGTTCCTGAAAAAGGACGGCAAATTTTACGAAGGCTATGGTCCGGTAAAAGAAGATAAAGGAAAGGTCATGTTTGAACACCGGGGTAGCTTGAAGTTCGATAATAACCTCATTTTTAGCCCTATCCCCTGTCCATAGTCAGCATCCGGCTTAAATCCTGACACCGGCAATTGGTTCAGGCATCGGACATAAAAAACCCCAATAAGCGGTTCTGAATAGAAACCAGCTTATTGGGGTCATATAATTGCTGAATACTCAGCTTACATATTTTCGAATTTTTCCCAGAAGCCGTCCACAGGAAGCTTTGCGAAAATGTTTACCGGTTCTTTTTTTACCGGATGAATAAACTGCAGTCGGCGGGCATGTAAACAAATACTGCCTTTTCTACTCCCCCTTGGGTAACCATATTTGTTATCCCCTACTATCGGACAACCTAAAGTAGAAAGTTGCACCCTTATCTGGTGGGATCTGCCTGTAAGCGGATCTACTTCGATCAGGTAATAACCATTTAGTTCCCCAATCAGGCGATAGCTCAATTCTGCACGCTGACTGCCTGGTACTTCTACATTGTGTGGCGTCACTACGTTCTTCTGTGGATTCTTGATCAACCAATGCACCAAAGTCCCTGAAGCCTTAGCTGGTTTATTTCTCACCACAGCCCAATAGGTTTTCTTTACTTCTCTATTTTTGAAAATCGCATTCATCCGCTCCAGCGCTTTACTCGTTTTTGCGAATAAAATTACGCCACTTACCGGACGGTCTAAACGATGTACTACGCCCAAAAACGCAGTATTGGGCTTGTTGTAGGTTTTAGCCAGGTATTTCTTGACCTGTTCATCCAGAGGCTCATCCCCTGTTTCATCTACCTGTACAATATCACCTGCACGCTTACAAATCGCAATCAGGTGGTTGTCTTCATAAAGTATATCTTTTGCTGTTATTGGCATCTGTTGGTGTGGAGCTTGTTAAAGCCCTGCTTATAAAACTTAATCTTGTTCTAATCTTAATACTGCTCTTTTTCGTTCGGGAAATCACTCGACTTCACATCTTTAATATAAGATTGTGCCGCATTTAAAATACCATCGTACAAATTCACATACTGACGTAGGAAGCGAGGTTTAAAACCTTTTGTTAAACCAATCATGTCATTCACAACCAATACTTGTCCATCACAATCCGGACCTGCACCGATTCCTATCGTAGGGATGATTAAAGATTCTGAGACCTCTTTACCCAATTTCGCAGGAATTTTTTCCAGTACCACTGCAAAACAACCCGCTTCCTGTAAGGCCAGCGCATCTGTTTTCAGTTTCAATGCTTCCGCTTCATCTTTAGCTCTTACCGTGTAAGTACCAAACTTATATATAGACTGAGGAGTTAAACCCAAATGTCCCATCACAGGAATCCCTGCAGTAATGATTCTTTGTACCGATTCTACGATCTCTGTTCCACCTTCCAGTTTCACGGCATGTGCGCCGGATTCTTTCATAATTCTGATGGCAGAAATTAAGGCTTCTTTAGAGTTGCCCTGGTAAGATCCAAAAGGAAGATCCACGACTACTAAAGCACGTGATGCACCTCTAACTACCGATTGCGCATGATAGATCATTTGATCTAAAGTAATTGGCAAGGTGGTTTCATGACCTGCCATTACGTTGGAAGCTGAATCTCCAACCAATAAAACATCTAAACCAGCATCATCAAGGATGGTTGCCATCGAGTAGTCGTAAGCAGTTAACATCGCGATCTTTTCTCCATTTTGCTTCATTGCTTGCAAAATGTGGGTCGTGATCCGTTTTACTTCTTTATTTACAGACATCTTTTTTTATATTTTAGTTTGGGCAAAATTACTTTTTACATCCGAAATAAAGCGAGTTTTATTGTTTTTGTGACAGAATCCGGGAAGCTAGCGAGCCCTTAAAATCCCCTTACCTTAAATTCTAAAAAAAATCCTTGATTTAAAACCTCAAAAATGTATCTTTGTATCCCGAAATGAAGGGGTTACTTAACAGCACATTTGTTAACTACAGAAGTGATATCAATATCACGCATGATCCATCGTTTTTCTCTTTTTTCACCATAATTTCTCATTTTTATACACACAATGACTAACTACACCAAGTTACCTGCAATCTTGTTATTGGCTGATGGCACCGTTTACTACGGAAAAGCTGCGGGAAAAATCGGCACAACAACCGGAGAAATCTGTTTCAATACAGGAATGACTGGATATCAGGAAATTTTCACTGACCCTTCTTACTTCGGACAGATCATGGTTACCACCAATGCACATATTGGGAATTATGGAATCCACAAAGAAGAAATTGAGTCTGACAGCATCAAAATCGCTGGTTTAGTTTGTAAAAACTACAGCGTCGGATATAGCCGTAAAGAAGCATCAGAGTCAATTCAGGACTATTTTCAAGATGAAAACATTGTAGGAATTTCGGATATTGACACCCGTTCATTAGTACGTCACATCAGAAATAAAGGTGCAATGAATGGTATCATCTCTTCAGAGATCACTGATCTTGAAGAATTGAAAGCTAAATTAGCAGCAGTTCCATCTATGGACGGTTTAGAATTGTCTTCTCAGGTATCTACTAAAGAAGCTTACTTCTACGGAAACCCGGATGCAACTTATAAAGTTGCAGCTTTAGACCTTGGAATTAAAAAGAACATCCTTCGCAATTTCGAAGCAAGAGATATGTATGTTCAGGTATTCCCAGCTAAAACCACCTTCGAAGAAATGAACAAATGGAATGCTGACGGATACTTTATCTCTAATGGTCCTGGTGATCCATCGGCAATGCCTTACGCTATTGAAACTGTAAAACAAATTCTAGCTGCCGACAAACCATTGTTCGGAATCTGCTTAGGTCACCAGTTATTGGCGGAAGCCAATGGTATTGGTACCATGAAAATGTTTAATGGACACCGAGGATTAAACCACCCGGTTAAAAATATCATCAAAAACCACTGTGAAGTAACTTCTCAGAACCATGGCTTCGGTGTGATTGCCGAAGAAGTAAAAAAATCTGATAAAGTAGAGATTACTCACCTTAACCTGAATGACCAGAGTATCGAAGGTATCCGTGTGAAAGGTAAAAAAGCATTCTCTGTACAATACCACCCGGAGTCTTCTCCAGGTCCACATGACTCACGTTACTTATTTGATGATTTCATCGATATGATCAAAAACGATTTGGCTTGGTAATCAAGACCATTTATCTATAAAACATCATTTTACCGTTATATTCGAAGGTTTAGCAGCAATAGGTTTTCTATTCTTCTAAACCTTCTTACATTTATAGTATGGACAACACCAATGCCATCATTAGTGTAAAGAACCTCGTAAAAAAATACGACGACTTTACCGCAGTACAAGGCATCAGCTTTGATGTGTATGAAAACGAAATCTTCGGACTCTTAGGTCCGAATGGAGCCGGAAAAACCACCACTTTAGAAATCATAGAAACCCTTCGCGAGAAAACCTCAGGAGAAATCCTGGTAGATGGTTATGATGTCGATAAAGATGCCAATAAGATCAAAAGAATCATTGGTGTACAACTTCAGGCCGCAGGATACTATCCGAATTTAAACCTGGTAGAGTTAATGGAATTGTTCTCCGGACTTTATGGCGTAGACATCAATCCGATGGAAATGCTGGAAAAAGTAAACCTGCAAGATAAGGCGAAAGCCAAATATAAAGCACTTTCCGGCGGACAAAAACAGCGTTTTTCCATTGCAACCACACTGATCAATGCCCCAAAAATCATCTTTCTGGATGAGCCAACTACAGGTTTGGATCCTCAGGCCAGACGTAACCTTTGGGACCTGATCATTGAAATCAGAAAAAACGGGACTACCGTAGTGATTACCACCCATTATATGGATGAAGCGGAGCAGCTTTGCGACCGTGTTGCCTTCGTAGAACGCGGAGAAATCATTGCACTGGACACGCCAGACAATCTGATAGACCAGCTGATCAGCACTGGCTTTGAAAGAAAAAAAGAAGTTAAAAAAGCCAATCTGGAAGATGTTTTCATCCAACTGACCGGCAAAGAATGGCGCGAGGATAATTAATAGAAACAAATGAACAAACCTTACAATCATACGAAAGCGACCATGGCACTTGCGAAAGCAAGTTTTCGATCCATCATGCGTAGCCCATCGGCCGTAGTATTTACACTGGCCTTCCCATTGGTATTTATCCTGGTATTTGGATTTCTAGGCAAAGGGGGATTAAAAGTGGACCTGGCTATTGCGCCTGGCTCTGACCTTCACAATCCAATCATCATGGCACTGGAAGAAAACCCAGTGGTACATTTGGTGAGGGACAAAGATGCAGCAGAAATAAAAACAGGACTGGAGAAAGGAAATATTGACGGGCTCATCAATGTTCAAAAGAATACAACGGAAAAACCGGCTTACAAGGCCAATGTAGCATATACCTCCGCTTCTATGGATAAAGGCAATGTCTTGAAATCGGTTATCCATAACCTGATGTACAGCTTAAATTCTAAAGATGTGATGCCTACCGTGGCTGAGCTGAATGAAAGTACTGTTCAAGGCCGGATTTACCGCACCATCGACTTTATCTTACCCGGACAGCTTGGGTTTTCCTTGCTAAGTACCGGCGTATTCGGAACCGCATTTGTCTTTTTTAATTTACGTCAAACCCTGGTGATTAAACGTTTCTTTGCTACACCAGTGAGGAAATCCAGCATTGTCTTCGGAGAAGGAATCGCAAGAATCGGCTTTGCCTTATTAGGTGCTGTCTTTATTATCCTGATTGGTCATTTCTTCTTCCATTTTACCTTGGTCCATGGTGCAGTTACCGTAATCAATATGTTATTACTGGCCATCATCGGACTGATCGTGTTTATGGGTTTTGGATTCGTCGTTTCTGGTATTGCTAAAAGCGAGAGTACCATTCCTCCTATCTCCAACATCATCACCTTACCACAATTTTTATTGTCTGGCACATTTTTCTCTATCGATGCTTTCCCTTCCTGGTTACAGCCAATTAGCCGAGCATTGCCACTTACGTATCTAAATGATGCGATGAGGAAAGTTGCTTTTGAAGGTGCAGGATTATGGGATGTAAAACACCAAATCCTAATTATGGTGATCTGGGGCATCTGTATTTATGCAGTAGCCGTGAAAGTATTTAAATGGGAATAACCTATTTTCCAATCAGCTTAAGATAGAATATTTAAAGCGTTCTTCCGAAAGGGGGAACGCTTTTTTATTAAAACCAACCTTTCGATGCGAAAATCTCAACGAATATCGGAGTCCTAATAGCTAGGACTCCGAGGTAAAACATTCCAAAATGCTCCGGTAAAAAAACGGTAACCAGCTAAAAAAACCGCCTTGTTTCCACAAAAAAACAAGTACCACAGTAGACTGACATTCAAGTAAATAGACCCAAATACCCACATTAGGAATATTAAAAATATCTTGGTAAATTTCAGTATACAACATCTAAAATCTAAACCTCTAGAAAATGAAAAAACTTGCTGCAGAATTTATTGGAACCTTTTGGTTGGTTCTTGGCGGTTGCGGAAGCGCCGTATTGGCCTGTAATTTCCCAGGTGCGGGAATCGGCTTTCTGGGCGTTGCCCTTGCCTTTGGTCTAACGGTAGTCACGATGGCCTATGCTGTTGGACACATCTCTGGCGCCCACTTTAACCCGGCGGTATCTGTCGGACTTTGGATGGGCGGCCGTCTTGATGGCAAAGACCTTATCCCCTATATCATTTCCCAGGTTTTAGGTGGGATTTTAGCGGCGGCTGTACTCTATGTCATCGCTACAGGCAATGGCAGTGCCATAGGCAGTTTTGCCAGTAATGGCTATGGTGACCACTCTCCCGGCAAGTACAGCATGACCGCAGCATTGGTTTGCGAAGTTGTGATGACCTTCATCTTTTTACTTGTTATTCTGGGTGCTACAGACGAAAGAGCCCCTAAAGGCTTTGCAGGTTTAGCCATTGGATTGAGCTTAACACTGATCCACCTGATCAGCATCCCGGTGACCAATACTTCCGTAAATCCAGCAAGAAGCACCAGTCAGGCCTTATTTGCAGGCGGAGAAGCCATGGGTCAATTGTGGTTGTTCTGGGTAGCCCCAATTGCAGGTGCGATACTCGCCGGATTGGTCTACAAAGCAGTTTTCGCGAGTAAATCATAGCAAGCCCCTTCTTTAAGTCGCTATAAACTAATTATATAACATTTAAAAAGTCGTAATTAAATTAATTACGACTTTTTTGTGTTTAATTTTTAACTTTGGATATCGCCATAGTAATTGTAAGATTTACACTAAGGCTGACTAACAAAATAAAATCCAATAAAAATGAGTTTAATAATTGATGTTCATGCCCGACAAATCCTCGATTCAAGAGGAAACCCTACTATTGAAGTAGATGTAATGACCGAAAATGGTGTTCTTGGTCGTGCTGCAGTGCCTTCTGGTGCTTCAACAGGTATGCATGAAGCGGTAGAGCTTCGTGATAACGACAAGTCTGTGTACTTAGGTAAAGGTGTTTTGAAGGCCGTTGCCAATGTAAATGATAAAATTGCTGATGAATTAAGAGGTGTTGATGTATTTGAACAAAATGCAATTGACAACTTAATGATCAAACTTGACGGAACAGATAACAAAGCAAACTTAGGCGCAAATGCGATTTTAGGTGTTTCTTTAGCAGTTGCTAAAGCTGCAGCTCAAGAGAGCCGTCAGCCTTTATACCGTTATATCGGTGGTGTTAATGCGAACATCTTACCTATCCCGATGATGAACATCGTGAATGGTGGTTCTCACTCTGATGCACCTATCGCTTTCCAGGAATTTATGATCATGCCAGTAGGCGCATCTTCTTTCTCTGAAGCATTGAGATGGGGAACAGAAGTTTTCCATAACTTAAAAGCAATCTTACATAGCCGTGGTCTTTCTACTGCTGTAGGTGATGAAGGTGGTTTTGCACCAACATTCGACAGCACAGAAGATGCAGTTGAAACGATCATCCAGGCGATTGAAAAAGCTGGTTACAAAGCAGGAGAGCAAATTTTCTTAGCATTTGACTGTGCAGCGTCTGAGTTCTTTGTGAACGGTAAATATGACTATACTAAATTTGAAGGTGAAAAAGGTGCGATCCGTACAAGTGCTGAGCAAGCAGAATACCTTGCACAGTTAACGGAAAAATACCCGATTATCTCTATTGAAGATGGTATGGATGAAAATGACTGGGATGGATGGAAAATGTTAACAGACAGAGTTGGCGATAAAGTTCAATTGGTTGGTGACGATTTATTCGTAACTAATGTAACTCGTTTACAAGACGGTATCGACAAGAAAACTGCAAACTCTATCTTAGTAAAAGTTAACCAAATCGGTACTTTGACGGAAACGATCAATGCGGTTAGCTTGGCACAAACCAATGGCTATACTTCTGTAATGAGCCATAGAAGTGGAGAAACTGAAGATACTACGATTGCTGATTTAGCGGTAGCGCTAAACTGTGGTCAGATCAAAACAGGTTCTGCTTCACGTTCAGACAGGATTGCAAAATATAACCAATTGTTACGTATTGAAGAAGAATTAGGTTCTGCAGCACGTTTCATTGGTAAAGACTTCAAATATTTCAAAAAATAATTGATGCTTTGCTTCACAAAATAAAGTCTTTTCGTCCTCAAATCTTTTGAAGAGAAGATTTACAGGTACTCAAATGACGTTTATTTTTGCGCATATAAAAAACATCCGGAGCTTAAAACTTCGGATGTTTTTTGGTTTAAAGCAGACCTGTGTTGGTTTGCAATCCCTTGGTT
This sequence comes from Pedobacter gandavensis, assembly GCF_014172405.1. Lineage (GTDB taxonomy): Bacteria > Bacteroidota > Bacteroidia > Sphingobacteriales > Sphingobacteriaceae > Pedobacter > Pedobacter gandavensis. The sequence continues at coordinate 284,057 of NZ_WNXC01000003.1, forward strand.
TTTAAGTGTAAGTATTTCTCTTTGAACATATGTTCAAATTTTCATAGGTTTATACTTTTATATGTTTATATATTTGTAACATGGAACGTTTGCTGGAACTTATACGTAATAAATACTTTCTGTCTGTCGCAGCTTTCATTGTATGGATGCTGTTTTTCGATAGAAATGACATGGTATCTCAATATGAATTTCGCTCTGAGGTGAACAAGCTTCAGGAGGAAAAGGATTTCTATGAAAAAGAAACAGCGAAGGTAAAGAAAGACCTGAATGAGCTGAGTACCAATCTAAACATGGCGGAGAAATTCGCACGCGAGAAATACTTCATGAAAAAAGACAATGAGGATGTTTTTGTGATAGTAAAGGAAGCACCTAAAAATTAATAACCAAACTTAGGTAGGGTCAGTCTATATTTGACCACCACAATTCTCAATACAAAGATAAAGGCGATTACTGCAATGTTAGCCATATCATCTCCCAGCTTATAATGTTTAAGTCCAAAATAAAGGGAGCCGCCAAGAATACAGGCAGTGGCATAGATCTCCTTCCGGAAGATCAATGGGATCGTGTTTAAGAGCGTATCTCTGATCACCCCACCAAAGCAACCGGTAATAGTCCCTAGTGCAATACAGATGCCCGGACTAAGTCCGAAATTAATTCCTTTCTGGATCCCCAACATGGTGAACAAGCCCAATCCGAGGGAGTCAAACAAGAACAGTGTGATTTTAAACTTTTTGATGTGTGTTTTAAAGAAAATGGTCGCGACTGAAGTCGCGAGGATCAGCAGGCAGTAGTTCACATCGCGCATCCAGGCCACTGGCGTATCCCCCAGCAACATATCCCTTACCGTACCACCGCCAATGGAAGTCACAAATGCTATGATCAGCACGCCAAAAGGATCCAGCCTTCTTTGCATGGCGGCAAAAGAGCCTGAGATTGCAAAGGCAACCGTACCCAATACCTCAATGGTTTCCATTGTACCAATCTGCATGTGTTTGAGAATTAAATTTCGCCGTTTCTCTTTCTGAAAAACCACTCCAAGCTAAGCAATAAGATGATCATCGCAAACAACCATTTAAAATTTATCAGCGCTTCATATTTCAGGTCTTCATAACTTAGCGTTTTGACATTTTCATTCTTTTCAATATCCTCTTGAATTTTCAACAAGTTGGCAGGCATATATAGCTTACCATTAGTCTGTAAAGCCATATTATGGAGCAATTGATGGTTCGCAATGGTTTGCTGATACTCTGCAATCATCGCATTCACGTAGAATGCGCCTTGTGCCTGATACTTTTTATCACCAAGTGTGGTATTTGCTGTAAATGTATAATTCCCAGCAGGCAACATTCCGGCATCTAGTTGATAAGTAGTACCTGTTCTTGAGAAAAGAAAATTGTACAATTTTCCAGCTTCATTTTTGAGTTGCAAACTCACATCCGGAGTGTTTACAGCTACATAGCTATCATTATACAACACTGCATTGATCAATACATTTTCATTTTCCTCGAAAGTGTTCTTGGAAGGCGCAGCCTTAAACTTACGCTTATCATCCTTTACGGCGAGATATTGCACTGTTTTAGCAATCAGGTCATGCAATACTGGATTGCTCAGGCCATCTTTTGCTTCCGACAATTTCCAGCGCCATAACCCCTCTCCAATCAGATAACCAGATTTCCGACCATTGTCATTCACAAAAAACAATTGTGCGGCATCCGTCTTAACCTTTCCGATCCGCTGCTTCAGTGCGACAAAACCCGGTCCATTAACCACTACCTTTCCAAAAGGAGCCAGGAGCGGATCAAAATCATTGATAATTTTTGCTGCTGCAGGATCGATATCAAAAGCGGTAAAATCGGTATTCACTGTCGGAAAAGCTTCTTGAATATTGCTGCTTGCGCCATTTATACTGACCATTTTTTGCAGGGCATTGAACCGGTTCACATCCGTTTGAGCGCCAACAATATACCAAACCGGAACATTTACCTGCCCCAGTTTCCCCATAAAGGCTGCACCGGTCCGCTGTAAGTCCGGCAATTGATATAAAATAAGCAAGCCATAATCATTCAGGTTCAGGGCATTTAACTCTTCCCCTAAAACCACCTTTAAATCATAATTTTTATTGGCACTCAGGGCTTGTTTGATCACCGAAATGTCCGGGTGTGGCCCTCCGGCAGCAATTAACACTTGCTGACGGGCATCAATCACCTCTATAAAAACCTCCTGTGTATTGTTTTTTTCCGACACCTCATTGGCCATAGGAACTAATTGTACGGTATATTTTTGCAGACCGATCTTGTTCGCCTTTAATTTCACAGGAATTGTAGCCGAAAAAGCATGGCTGTTGACCGGAATTAAATGTTCAGCCATGACCTTCCCATTTTCAAATACCTTCAATTTAGCCTGCTCCCCTTTACTTTCAAAAGCTTCTACCTGCACTTCAATTGTAAAATCATTATTCAGGTATACGAGATTATTATGGTTTACATTGACCACCCTCAGGTCGCGCTTGGGAATGGTATCCCCTAATGCAATGGTATATACTGGCGCCTTTAATTTGTTTAAATCATACAAGGGACTTCCACCACGGTTAAAGATGCCATCTGAGGCCATAATAACCGCACCGATATTCCTATTCAGGTATTCGTCATTTAAGCGATTAAACAGCGCCGTAGCATTACTCAGCTTGCCCTGATTGCTAAAATCAAAGCCTTTGTTTACACTATCACTAAAATGATAAACTTTTAAATCATATTTATCAGAAAGCTGAGCGCTTAATTGCTGTAGATCCGCTTCATATTTTTTCTGGTCAAAACCCGCCGGATGTACATGCCCAATAGACAAAGAATTGTCCTGCGCAATAATGATCACTGGCTTCTCCAGCTGATAGCTTAAATTTTTCACCAGCGGAAAGCAAAGTAAACCAGCAATCACCGCCACTACTAAGGCCCTCAATGAGGCTAAAAACCATCGAAGTTTAGGCGTTAAATGTGAGGTTTTACGATAAGCAACATAGGCAAAAAGTAGCCCTAATAGCAGACAACCAATCAAAGTCATTATCGTATAAAAATTAAAAGAGTTGTCCATATGTACATGGCTAAGATGCTAAATTTTAAAAAATAAAATCAAATTATTTCGATAAAACCCGCGAGAACCCATATTGCGCATCGACATATTCGGTAAGCAGCAATAAAATCAGCCCCTTGTCCTTTTTTACGCATAAAAAAGGAGTACCTGTGTGAAGACCTAGGAAATTTGCCCCTTCAGGCAAAGATTCCAGTCTGAACACCGATACTCCTTTTTAAAAGTATTTATTTTAAAGCGGTTCTAAAAGTTTCAATATACTTCAAAAACGCTTCTTTACTTTTAGAATGTTACAACATACCTCCGCAAACTGACAATACCTGTCCAGTCACATAAGCACTCATATCAGAAGCTAAAAACACACAAACATTTGCCACATCTTCCGGCTCTCCTGCCCTTTTCAAAGGAATTCCTTCTTCCCATCCTTTAACCACTTTCGGATCTAACACATCTGTCATTTCAGTACGGATAAAACCTGGTGCTACCACATTCGTACGAATGTTACGAGAACCCAATTCTTTCGCTAAAGACTTAGAAAAACCAATGATACCTGCTTTAGACGCAGCATAATTCGCTTGTCCGGCGTTTCCTTGAACACCTACAACTGAACTCATATTGATGATAGAACCTTTACGGGCTTTCATCATTACTTTAGAAGCAGCTTTAGAAATGTTAAACACGGATTTAAGGTTCACATTGATTACATCATCCCAGTTTTCTTCGCTCATACGCATTAGCAAACCGTCTTTAGTAATCCCTGCATTGTTCACTACGATATCCAGTGTACCGAAATCAGCAACGATGTCATTGATCAATTGATCTGCCTGATCGAATTTCGAAGCATCTGAGCGGTAACCTTTAACTTTGGTACCAAAGCTTTGCAGCTCTTGCTCTAATGCCTCTCCTTTTTCAACAGAAGACAGGTAAGTAAAAGCAACGTTAGCACCTTGCTCCGCAAATTTCTCTGCAATCTTACGGCCGATTCCTTTTGAAGCACCGGTGATCAATGCTGTTTTTCCTTCTAATAATTTCATTATAAATATGTTTGGTTAATATTTTGTACTTAATTAAATCGCTGGTTCCTGCTGACTCAAGCAATGGAAGCTACCCAATCCCCAGATGATATCTGTAGAATCGATACCTACCACTTTTCTATCCGGGAATACCTCTTGAATAATTTTCAATGCTTTCTCATCATTCACATCTCTGAAAGTCGGAACGATCACTGCGGCATTGGCAATATAAAAGTTAGCATAAGAAGCCGGCAAGCGCGTATCCTCATGAATCACTGGCGAAGGCATCGGTAATTTCACAATGTTCAACGGTCTGCCGTCTAACAATCGCATCTCTTTTAATGCTTCCAGGTTTTCCTGTAAAAGGATATAATTTTCATCCAATGGATTACTTTCTACCACTGTAAGCACGGTATCTTCATTTACAAAGCGGGTAATATCATCGATATGACCATCGGTATCATCACCAACAATACCATCGCCTAACCAAAGGATTTGTTCCGCACCATAGAACTCCATTAAATATTGTTCTATTTGTTCTTTCGTCAAATGCGGGTTTCTGTTCTCATTTAACAAGCAAGCAGTGGTCGTTAAAATTGTTCCTGCACCATTAAATTCTACCGATCCACCCTCCATTACTATTTCAGGAAGATAAAGTGGTAAGTCAAAATGCTTGGCAATCTTGGTTGGAATCACATCATCCAGGTCAAATGGCGGATATTTACCACCCCAGGCGTTATAGCCCCAATCCACTACCACTTTTTGATCTTTTGCTTCGTTCAATAAAAAAGCCGGGCCATGATCTCTGCACCAGGCATCGTTAGTTGGGTTCATAAAAAACTCCACCTGACTTAAGTCTGCGCCTACTTTTTCCAGTTCAGCAATGGCAAAAGCTTTAGTTTCTTCATCGTTGATGTTGATTCTTACCTTTTCGCCTGTGGCTACTATTTTGATAAACTCGCAATACGGACGGTAAATGGTTTCCAGTTTACCTGGCCAGGAGGCTTCCTTATGTGGCCAGCTCAACCAGGTTGCTTCGTGTTTTGCCCATTCTGCAGGAAAACTGAATCCTGCTTTTTTCGGGCTATTGTTAAATAGATTCGTCATCTATATATCTTTTGGTGATTTGTGAATAACTATCGATACGTCTGTCGCGTAAAAACGGCCAATGCGTCCTGTAGCTGTCAGATTTTGACAAGTCAAGTTCAACAACTTTCAGTTCTTCTTTACTATGGTCTGCCTGATACAACAAGGTTCCGAAAGGGTTGGATACGAATGATCCGCCCCAGAAAGCAACGCCTGCCTCTTCACCTACGCGGTTGATGCTCACTACAGGAACACCGTTTGCGATCGCATGAGAACGCTGAATCATTTGCCATGCATTGTATTGTTCTACATTGGTGGCTTCATCCTGTGTGGTTGCCCATCCGATTGCCGTTGGGTAAACCAGGAAGTCTGCACCCATTAACGCAGTTAAGCGGGCAGCTTCAGGATACCATTGATCCCAACAGATCAATACCCCAATTTTAGCAAATTTAGTTTTGAATACTTTATAGCCTAAATCACCAGGCGTAAAATAGAACTTCTCATAAAATCCTGGATCATCCGGGATGTGCATTTTGCGATATTTACCCAGGTAAGCACCATCTGCATCTAATACTGCAGTGGTATTGTGGTAAAGGCCTTCTGCTCTTTTCTCGAATAAAGAGGCAACGATGACTACATTTAACTCTGCAGCTACTTTCGAGAGCACATCTGTTGATGGGCCTGGAATAGCCTCTGCAAGCTTAAAGTTCTCATAATTCTCTTCATCGCAGAAATACAATGAAGTAAATAATTCCTGTAGACACACAACCTGTGCACCCATAGCGGCGATTTCCCTGATCTTAACGATCGCCTTATCTAAATTCTCTTGTTTATTACCGGTACAACTCATCTGCACCAATCCAACCTGTACTTTAGCCATTCTATGAAATTTTGTGATACAAAGTTAACAGAAAATAATTTCTGCTCTAATTGTTATTTGAAAGATATGTGGGCCATGAAATTAAGCAGATACGATCTCCTTATATTCCTGCTGAAGTTCGAATAAACATTTGGCGCAAAGACAGCTTTCAAACTGTTCGCTGATGTATTGTACTTCATTCAGGTTCAATTGCACCACGCTACACTGACATTTTGTGTAGGAGTTGGCCTTACACTCTATAGGTGTACCGCAACGCTCGCATGGAATTATTTCGTGTTTGGCCATTATTTGACAAAGATACGAGATCGTATATTAAGGTGTATAAACGTTAATAAATATGACAAATGACTTATTTACAAGCAAAAAGCATGTGGATAACCCTGTGTAGAACCTGTGGGAAACCCGTTAGTAACCTGTTAATAGACCGTGGAAAAGCTGTTTGTAACCCATAGCACTGCTGTGGGAAACCTGTGAGCAACTTTTTATCTTGGTGGATAAGTTGGCATCAGCTGTGGGAAACACGTGGATAACTAAGCATACAAACCTCCATGCCTACCCTCTTTTATGTGGATAACCCTGTGTAAAACCTGTTGGTAAGCTGTGGGTAACACGTTAGGAACCTGTGGGAAATCGATCAGAAAACGTGGACAACAGTGGATAATGGCGGTTCAAATGTGTAAAACAACGTCATAACCTGTGGACAAGCTGTGCAGAACCACAAATAAAAATGTGGATAACCCTACAAAAAAGGGCATTAAAAAAGGGGCAGGAATGAACCTTACCCCTTATGGTTTATGCGTTTAGATTGGAATTAACCAGAGCAACTAATGCAACCTTCTTCCATTGAACAAACCGGACCATCAGTAATTTCTTCTACAACCTGATCGATATGCTCAGGAATTACTGGCTCCATGTTTTTACCGGCTTGATTCTCTACTGTAAATTTAACCGCTTGAGAAGCAGCTTGTGTACGTAAGTAGTACATACCGGTTTTCAATCCTTTTTTCCATGCATAGAAGTGCATTGAAGTAAGTTTCGAAGTATTTGGTGCATTGATAAACAAGTTTAGGGATTGCGATTGACAGATGTAAGCACCTCTATCGGCAGCCATATCAATGATGCTACGCATTTTGATCTCCCAAACTGTTTTGTACAATTCTTTGATATAATCAGGAATCTCAGCGATGTCCTGAATCGAACCATTCGCTAGAATAATTCTGTCTTTCATTGCTGGAGTCCATAGTCCTAAAGCAACAAGGTCTTTCAATAAGTGTTTGTTTACCACAACGAACTCACCACTCAATACCCTTCTGGTGTAGATGTTAGAAGTATAAGGCTCAAAGCACTCATTGTTTCCTAAGATCTGAGAAGTAGAGGCCGTAGGCATTGGAGCTACTAAAAGCGAGTTATATGCCCCATTTTTAACTACATTCTTACGTAGTGATTCCCAATCCCAACGGTTGCTGTCTGGTTTCACATTCCATAGGTCGAACTGGAACTTACCTTTAGACAAAGGAGAACCTTTGAAAGTCTCGTAAGGACCATTCACTACCGCAAGATCATGAGAAGCAGTCATGGCCGCGAAATAAATCGTTTCGAAGATTTCTTTATTCAATTGACGAGCACCCTCACTTTCGAAAGGTAAACGCATTAAGATAAAGGCATCTGCTAATCCCTGAACACCCAGTCCAATTGGTCTGTGACGCATATTAGAGTTCTGAGCTTCAATTACAGGGTAATAGTTATAATCGATGATCTTGTTCAGGTTTAAAGTTGCCTGATAAGTAACATCATATAATTTCTGGTGGTCAAACTCACCATTAATCACGTATCTAGGTAATGCTAAGGAAGCTAAGTTACATACGGCAACCTCATCTTTAGAAGTATACTCAATGATCTCTGTACACAGGTTAGAACTCTTAATCGTTCCCAGATTTTGCTGGTTAGATTTGCTGTTTGCAGCATCCTTATACAAAAGGTAAGGCGTACCTGTTTCGATTTGTGAATCCAGGATGGCGAACCATAGTTCCTGAGCTTTGATCGTTTTACGTGCTTTTCCTTCTCTTTCATAACGCTCATAAAGCGCATTAAATTCTTCGCCAAAGCAATCTGCTAAACCTGGTGCTTCATGTGGACAGAATAAACTCCATTCCCCATCTTCTTCCACACGTTTCATGAATAAATCACAAATCCATAGTGCATAGAACAAATCACGCGCACGCAACTCTTCTTTACCATGGTTTTTACGCAGGTCAAGGAAGCTGAATACATCTGCATGCCAAGGCTCTAAATAAATCGCAAAGGCACCTTTACGTTTACCTCCACCCTGATCTACATAACGTGCAGTATCATTGAATACTTTTAGCATTGGAACGATACCATTACTTGTACCGTTTGTACCACCGATATAAGAACCTGTAGCACGTATATTGTGAATGCTTAGTCCAATACCACCAGCACTTTGAGAAATTTTAGCCGTTTGTTTCAACGTATCATAAATTCCTTCAATACTATCATCCTGCATCGTTAATAAGAAACAAGAAGACATCTGAGGTTTTGGTGTAGCGGCATTAAACAAGGTTGGTGTAGCATGTGTAAACCAACGCTCACTCATTAGGTTATATGTTTTGATCACACTGTCGATATCCCCTTTATGAATACCAACAGAAACGCGCATGAACAAATGCTGAGGACGTTCCACGATCTGACCTTCGATTTTCAACAGGTATGATTTTTCCAGTGTTTTAAAACCGAAGTAATCGAAACCAAAATCTCTGTCATAGATAATGGTGCTATCCAGGATATCAGCGTGTTCTTGAATCACTTCCCACACATCATCTGCGATCAGGGAAGCGGATTTTCCAGTTTTAGCATCGATATACAAGTATAAACTTTCCATCGTTTTTGAGAACGACTTCGTCGTGTTTTTATGTAGGTTCGATACCGCAATACGAGAAGCTAGCAAAGCATAATCAGGATGTTTCGTAGTTAAAGATGCGGCGGTTTCTGCTGCAAGATTATCCAGTTCAGAGGTAGTTACCCCATCATATAAACCTTCAATTACCTTTTTGGCAACATCAATCGGATCTACCAGTTCGACATTAAAACCATAACATAACTTCTCAATCCGAGCCGTTATCTTATCAAATCTAACCGCTTCTTTACGGCCATCTCTTTTTATTACAAACATATTTTTCAGCTTTTTAAAGGTGCTGATCGGGAGGTGGTAAAGATCCCGGCAAAGGCACCGAATTTCAATTATTTATTTAGGTCACTTTCTGTAAAAAGCAGAAAGTATTTAAAAGTCGTCATCTAAAGAGAAAGCTGCTGCTTTATCTTCTGCTGAAGTCAGGACACCGCTCTTTTGGTAATCACCTACTCTTTTTTCAAAGAAATTGGTTTTTCCCTGTAGAGAGATCATCTCCATAAAATCGAATGGGTTAGTGGCATTATAGATTTTGGTATAACCCAATTCCTGCAACCATCTATCTGCAACGAATTCTATGTATTGAGACATCAGTTTGGCATTCATTCCGATCAGTGCTACCGGCAAAGCATCCGTTACGAATTCTTTCTCGATTTCTACTGCATCACGAATAATCCCATGTACCTGTTCTTCGCTTAATCTGTTTTTCAACATACCGTACAACAGACAGGCAAACTCACAATGCGATCCTTCATCCCTGGAAATCAACTCATTACTGAAAGTCAACCCTGGCATCAGGCCACGTTTCTTTAACCAGAAGATCGAACAGAAGCTACCACTGAAGAAGATACCTTCTACTGCTGCGAAAGCAACTAAACGCTCTGCAAAGCTACCATTTTCGATCCACCTTAACGCCCACTCTGCTTTTTTCTTCACACAAGGAACGGTATCAATGGCATGGAATAACCTGTCTTTTTCTTCAGGATCCTTGATATAAGTATCGATTAGAAGCGCATAGGTTTCGGAGTGAATGTTTTCCATCATGATCTGAAAACCATAGAAGCAACGTGCTTCCGGAAGTTGCACTTCACTCATGAAGTTTACAGCAAGGTTTTCATTAACAATACCATCACTGGCGGAGAAGAAGGCTAAAATATGAGAGATGAAATGTCTTTCGCCATCATTGAGGTTGTCCCAGTGTTTCTGGTCATCAGAAAGATCGATCTCTTCCGCAGTCCAGAAGCTGGCTTCACTCTTCTTATACATTTCCCAGATTTCAGGATATTTAATCGGCAAAAGAACAAAACGATCTTTGTTTTCTCTTAATAATACTTCTTCTTCTTGCATGAGCATCTTTTTAATAAGGATAAATGTATAGAATAATTTAAAAGCGTTCCTAGGCTCCAACCGCCAGATAATCCATACTTAGTTAAAGAAAGATGAAAAAGAAAAATAATCCTAACAACCTTAAACTACTAAATATTAAACATTTAACTGAAAATTCGGATGTGATTCACTAAAGAACTCTGCGTTAACAAATATAAAGTTTGGCGCTAGGATTTGGTTACAATAGTTGTTAACAAGCGGTCATATTTATCAACACGCGGAGAAGAAATTGACACACTAATTACCTTGAATTTTGATTTTAATTTCTTTTTATCGATTAATAAGTTAGCTGACTATGTTAATAAATAGACCTGAACTTATTTCAATCGGGAGATTTTACTTGCTTTATTCTGAGTACAACTGATAGCTGATTTCTACTTTTGAATGTCCTTTGCTGTAAAAGCCTAATTTTTTGGCTGCGCCGGCGGAAAGATCGATGATGTATTTTTTACTGTGAGGACCTCTGTCGTTGACCTTCACATCTACAGTTTTACCGTTAGATAGGTTTTTTACTGTGACAATTGTACCGAAGGGTAAGGAAAGGTGGGCTGCTGTCATTTTATGTGCCCGGTACCTGGTACCACTGGTGGTACGGCGTCCTTCAAATCTCCTGGCATAATACGTAGCATAACCTGTTTTTGTGCGTACCGTTGTATCCGCTTTTATTGTTTCGTTGGGGTTATCTACCTCGGCAGAAATGCCTGTGAAAGACAACATCAAACATAAAAATAAGCAATACTTCATATTTACAATTGTTGGTGAAGCGACAAACATAAGCAAACTCTTTCCGGATAAACAAGAAATGCCCAGCAAGTTATCACTGAGCATTATAGTAATTTCCAAAAAAATTCGATTATTTCTTATCAGGAACAAAGGCCATAGAAATTGAGTTCACACAGTTCCTGGTATTTTTGCTGGTGAAGCCTTCGCCAATAAACACGTGACCTAAATGTGCCTTACAATTTGCACATACAATTTCGGTACGCATTCCATCTGCATCAGGAATTCGCTCTACCGCTCCTTTGATTTCATCATCAAAACTTGGCCAGCCACATTCTGATTCAAATTTATTCTCCGACCGGAACAAAGGGGCACCACAACGCCTACATACATAGGTTCCTTTTTCTTTATTATTCAGCAGTTTTCCAGTCCCCGGATATTCCGTTCCTTTACGAACGATCACATCTTCTTCTTCTTTGGTTAATTTGTTCCACTCCATAGGATTTTTGCTTGTTTTTGGGAATACTTGTTCTTTTTTATCTTTTTGCGCGCAGGCGGCTAAGCTAGTGATCACTAACAAGCCTGCCAATATAAATGTTTTATTGATCAGGGCTTTCATATGCATCTCCTCTATTTTATACAATATACGGCTAAATGCATTTTAAAGTTTTCCTTTAATGCCATAATACGGTCATTGTTAAATAAAAAAAGCTCCGATGAAAAATTCACCAGAGCTTTTGATTTATACAAGAAGATCTTATTATTTCTTCAATAAAGCAGCCATTGCTTCACCGATTTCAGCAGGACTTTCTACTACACGGATACCGCATTCAGCCATAATTTTCATCTTTGCAGCAGCAGTGTCATCTTCACCACCAACGATTGCACCAGCATGCCCCATTCTACGTCCCGGAGGCGCAGTTTGACCAGCGATGAAACCAACAACAGGCTTAGTACCATGTTCTTTGATCCATAGCGCAGCTTCAGCTTCCATACCACCACCAATTTCACCAATCATGATGATACCTTCAGTTTCTGGATCGTTCATTAACAATTCAACCGCTTCTTTAGTAGTTGTTCCGATGATTGGGTCACCACCGATACCAATAGCAGTAGTAATACCTAAACCTGCTTTCACTACCTGGTCAACTGCTTCATAAGTTAAAGTACCAGATTTTGAAACCACACCTACTGTACCTTTTTTGAAGATAAAGCCTGGCATGATACCGATTTTTGCCTCATCAGCGGTAATGATACCTGGACAGTTTGGACCGATTAAACGGCAATCTCTGTCAGAAATATATTCTTTTACCTGAATCATATCCTTTGTAGGGATACCTTCAGTAATACAAACGATCACTTTAATACCTGCTTCAGCAGCTTCCATAATGGCATCTGCAGCGAAAGCTGGCGGAACAAAAATGATAGATACATTAGCACCGGCTTTATCAACCGCATCCTTTACCGTATTAAATACGGGCCTTTCCAAATGAGTCTGGCCACCTTTGCCTGGGGTTACACCACCAACAACGTTAGTTCCGTAATCTATCATTTGAGAGGCATGATAAGTACCCTCATTTCCAGTAAAACCCTGAACAATAACTTTTGAATCCTTATTTACTAAAACACTCATGTATCTAATTTTTTTTGTGCAAATCTAAGCTAATTGAAATGGATTGTCAAATTCATTACCATATTTATTACAATCGTTTTTGATTTTATCTGACAATCTATTTTCTTTTCTTTTGAAACATCAAATAAACAACATTTCATAGCTAATAAACGACAATTAATCCCAGAAACTCATCATTGTCACAAATTTTTTGTTAGTCATCACAATTACCCCTTTCTTTACAAAAAACAATCAGTTCATGAAGCCACTTAGTATCATTTTCAAAATCACAAACATCGGAAATGGAAAATTCCAGACCAGCAAAAACGAAGTAAGCAACCTGATTGTCGACCTGATCAATAGAAATCCCACGCAGCCTTCTTCTATCTTAAGGCAACTGGCCATTAAAGAATTCCAAGAGGCACCTGCAGCAAAAAAGGTATTGACCAGCAATGCATATTTTTTCATTGACCGGATCAGTGATGTAGAAATTGCGATTACCTATTTACCTCAGGAAAAAGAGCTTGCAGAGCAATTTTACACCCAATGGAGATTTGTGCAATGTTCAGAACCCTACAGGCTCATCCAATACTTAGACGAGAATAAAGTAGTGGTATACAGCGAGAGGACAAAAGTAATCCATACCATTAAACTGGATAAGACCATTAGTGTGGTCGTAAACGAAGATTAACAACGCTTCAAAAACGCCTGAATGATCGCTCGTACTCCTCAGCCTTATCGGTAATTTTATAAAGCTCTGCTCAACCCTTTAGGGGCTTCCCCTTGGGCACCAAAGCGAACCAGGGGCCTAGATGAGCCCTAGCAAGGCCCTAGCAATGCTGCTGCACCCTACTTCAGAATAGAACCTATTACATTTTATTTCAACTTAAGCGGATACAATTCCGCCGGAGTTGAATTGAAGATCGTACAGGCGTTTATAATAGCCATCTAATTTCAATAATTCCTGATGCGTTCCCATCTCTTTAATCTCCCCTTTATCCAGCACCAGAATCTGATCTGCTTTTTGGATGGTAGACAAACGATGCGCAATCACGATAGAAGTTCTTCCTTTCATCAGGTTCTCTATGGCGCGCTGGATCAGCATTTCTGTTTCTGTATCTACAGAAGAGGTGGCTTCATCCAACACCAAAATTGAGGGGTTATAAACTAATGCGCGGATAAATGAAATCAATTGTGCTTGTCCGGCAGAAAGCGTTGCTCCCCTTTCCATTACATTATATTGATAACCACCTGGCAGTCGTTCGATGAAATCATGGGCGCCTACTTTTTTAGCTGCATCAATCACTTCATCCATTCCGATTTCGGGATTGTTTAAAGTGATGTTGTTAAAGATCGTATCGGAAAACAGGAAGACATCCTGTAATACCGTAGCAATATTCTTCCTTAGGAAATCCAGTTTATAATCCTGAATCCTTCTCCCATCAATTTTAATTTCGCCTTTTTGAATCTCATAAAACCGATTCAGAATATTAATCGTAGAAGATTTTCCAGCACCGGTAGCCCCCACAAGTGCAATGGTTTTTCCTGCTTTTACTTCAAAAGAGATGTCTTTCAACACATAGTTTTCATCCGTATAGGCAAACCACACCTTTTCAAAAGAAATAGCTCCAGACATTTTTGCTGGTGCATAAGTCCCTTTGTCCTCGGTTACTTCATCTGTATCTAAAACTTTAAATACCCTCTCTGCACCTACCATTCCCATTTGCAGGGTATTGAATTTATCAGCAAGCTCTCTGATCGGGCGGAACAACATACTTATATACAGAATAAATTCCGCAATGGTACCCGGAGTGACATCCATTGGTTTCGCCAAAATACTCTTAGAGCCATACCAAACGAGTAAACCTAATGACATGGCGGAAATGATCTCCACCACTGGAAAAAATATAGAATAATACCAGTTAGAACGAATGTTGGCATCACGGTAACGTGCATTAATCTTAATGAATTTTTTATACTCTTGTTGTTCTCTGGCAAAATACTGGATGATAGAAACACCGGAAATGTGCTCTTGCAAATACGTATTCAGGTTTGAAACTTCTGTTCTGATTTCTTGAAATGCAGATTTGATTGCTTTTTGAAAAACTGAAGTTGCAATCATCAGCAAAGGCATCGGTAGCAGCACCACAAAAGTAAGCGACCAGTCCCTGTAAATCATGACAGCAATAATTACGATCACCATCAGGATATCGCCAATGATGACAATTAATCCTTCGGAAAAAATCTCAGCAATGGTTTCCAGGTCGGATACCGTACGGGTGATGAGCTGTCCGATTGGGGTATTGTCGAAATATTTTAACCGCAATTTAGTAATGTGGTTGAACACATTGATCCTTAAATCTCGGATCGCCGATTGCCCCAATGTATTTGTCAGTAGCGTTTGGGAAAACTGAATCCCAGCCTGTACCACCAGCAACACCAACATCAGAATGGTCATATTGAGCAAACCACCGTACTCCCCTTTCATGATGTAATGGTCTAGGGTATATTGGATCAGAAAAGGTCTTGCCGGCGCAATTAAGGCTAGTAATATCGTGAGTATAATTGCCCAGATAAAGATATTGCGGTAAGGTTTTACATATTGAAAAACTCTTTTCAACAGGCCAACATTTAACGCATCACCACTTATTTTAGACATATCAATAGGTTACATAAGGATAAACAACACTGACGAGGTATAAGCCACAGGCAGGAACCGACTGCCCGGCATTACTTCTACTTTTTTGTTCCATAATTTCCTGAAAATCTTGCTTGTTAATTTCTTTCTTTCCCACTCTGATTAAAGTACCAACTACTGCACGCACCATATTTCGGAGAAAACGATCTGCAGAAATGGTAAATTTCAGTCCCCCTGGTATTTCTTCAAAATAAGCAGCAGTTACTTTACAATTGTTGGTAAAGGTTTGGGTATTCGATTTACTGAAGCAAGAAAAATCAGTATGTTCCAGAATCAGCTTTGCGGCATCATTCATAGCAGCAACATCCAATTCGCCTTTAAACAACCAGGAACGATCCAATTTAAACGGATCTTTATGAAAATGGAGGTAATAATGATAAGCTCTTTGAGTTGCGTCGAAACGGGCATGTGCGTCCGCTGCAACCGCAAAAACCCTTTTAACTGCGATTTGATAAGGCAGTAAAGAATTGATTCCGGCTATGGATTTTTCCACATTGACAGGTTTCTCCGGAAGGATTTCCAGGTCAAAATGAGCAAAAAATTCCGTTGCATGAACGCCTGCATCGGTACGTCCGCAGCCTAAAGAAGCAATCGGCTGTCGGAAATACACGGATAATGCTTTATCCAGTCGTTCCTGTACAGTGATGGCATTCGGTTGGATCTGCCAACCGTGAAATGCGGTCCCGTTATAGGACAGTTCAATAAAATATCGTTGTATGTTCGGTTTCAATAGGGCAAATTTAATCTTTTGAATCAAGATATTGATTGGTAAGTATAGCCCTTTTAATATATTTGTTGAAATTATTGAACTGATATGATACAAAGAGTACAATCTATCTGGCTCCTATTAGCGAGCTTAACTATATTACTTTTATTGTTTGTGCCAATTGTGAACAGCCACCAGCCTGATGGTTCGGAATATTGGGTCCTTGCGACTGGCTTATACTTGAAATCGGATAGTCTTTCCGGAAAAGTAACTTACTTCCAACCTTTATTTCTAAATACAGTGGCGGTATGTATGTTGTTATTTGCGACGATATTCACTTTTAAAAAGAGATCGGGACAAAAGCGATTAATTATTTTCGCGATGATTTCGACGCTTTTTTTGGGCTTCTGGATCTTCGATGCAGCTAAAAATATACCTGGTGGAATTGCTTCGGTAAACCTAGGTGTTGGTGCATTCCTTCCCCTTATCAGCCTAATATTTTGCGCATTAGCACTCCGTGGAATCCAAAAAGATGAGCAATTACTGAGGTCTGCCGACAGGCTCCGATAATTAATTACCTGATTATTATTTGGTTACACACCTGTGAAATGCCAATAATTAACTGTATCTTTGCGGCTTAATTAATATATATACATGATAAACCCATTTAAATTATTGGGGATAAGTGATGACGTTGTTAATGCTGTAAAGGATTTAGGTTTCGAAAATCCAACACCTATTCAGGAACAAAGTATTCCTGTACTGTTAGAGGGCAATAACGATTTTGTTGGTTTGGCCCAAACAGGAACAGGGAAAACAGCCGCATTCGGCTTGCCGCTGTTAGAATTGATAGACTTTAAAAGCAATAAGCCTCAGGCATTGATTTTATGCCCTACGAGAGAGCTTTGCTTGCAGATTACTAATGACATCAAGAATTTCTCAAAAAACATCTCTGGTGCTAGTGTAGTTGCCGTTTACGGTGGCGCTAACATTATGCAACAGTTGCGTGAGATTAGAAACGGTGTACAAATTGTTGTGGCTACACCTGGTCGTATGTTGGACATTATTGGCAGAAAAGCTATTGATTTCACGAATGTGAAATACGTAGTTTTAGATGAAGCTGATGAGATGTTGAACATGGGTTTCCAGGAAGACATCAACGACATTTTGTCTACCACTCCTGACGACAAAAAAACTTGGTTATTCTCCGCTACTATGCCTCCTGAGGTTAGAAGAATAGCGAAAAACTACATGGACTCTCCAGTAGAGTTAACCATGGGTACCAAAAACACAGGTAACGTAAATATTGAGCACGAGTACTATATTGTACGTGCTAGAGATAAATACGCTGCTTTAAAACGTATCGTAGATTTTAACCCTGAGATCTTTGCGGTAGTGTTCTGTAAAACCAAAATGGATACACAGGACGTTGCTGAGCACTTGATCAAAGATGGTTACAATGCGGATGCTTTACACGGAGATTTATCTCAACAACAACGTGATAAAGTAATGCAGCGTTTCCGTGAACGTAACATGCAATTGTTAATTGCTACTGACGTTGCGGCACGTGGTATTGATGTTCAGAACGTGACACACGTAATCAACTATTCATTACCTGACGAAATTGAAAGTTACACCCACCGTTCTGGTCGTACTGGCCGTGCTGGTAAAACAGGTGTTTCTATCTGTATCGTTAACTCTAAAGAACTTGGAAAAATCCGTCAGATTGAAAGAATCATTGGTAAGCAATTTACTAAAGCTTCTTTACCTACAGGTTTTGACGTTTGTGAGAAGCAATTATTTGCTTTGGTACACAAGGTTCACAATGTAGAGGTTAACGAATCACAAATTGAGCAATACATCCCTAGAATTATGGATGAGTTCGCTGAATTGAGCAAAGAAGAAGTGATCAAACGTTTTGCATCTTTAGAGTTTAACCGCTTTTTAGAGTACTACAAAAACGCTCCAGATCTGAATTCTTCGGCTGATGATCGCGGTGAGAGAGGTGAACGTGGCGAGCGCGGTGAAAGAGGTCCTAGAAACAGTGAAGGTTACACACGTTTGTTTATCAACTTAGGTTCGGTAGATGACTTTACAAGAGGTGATTTATTATCTTTTGTTTGTAACAACGGTAAAATCAGTGGAAAAAGCATTGGCAAAATCGACTTAAAAGGTGTGTATTCATTCTTTGAAGTAGAAGATGCAACTGTAGAATCTTTATTCAGTAACTTCAAAGGTGTTGAATTCAACAACCGTGGTGTTAGAATCGAGAAAACTGCTGATGGAGACGGTGGCGGCGAACGTCGTGGTGGCGGTGAGCGTCGTGGCGGATTCGGTGGCGGTGGCAGACGCGAAGGCGGAAGTTACGGTGGCGGAAGAAGCGGCGGTGGCGATAGAAGAAGCAGCGGTGGTGGCGGCAGACGCGAAGGCGGAAGCGGCGGCGGTGGTTTCAGAGATTTCTCTGGAAGAAGTCGTGACGATCGTGGTGGAAGCGCTGGTGGTGCAGGCAGACGCGAAGGCGGAAGCGGTGCTGGTAGCGGCGACAGAAGACGTAGATCTTAATCCCATATCATACGAAAAAGGCGGTTTCTATATAGAAACCGCCTTTTTTTTTGAACAGGTTTTTCAACCTTTATCTTTAGCCTATTTGTGTTTCTTTTCAGGTCTGTTTCTGATTTGTGATTCTTTCAGATAAATCCTATTTCCTTTTTTATTAATATAGTATTTTTTGTTTTCACCATTGATGTATACATCAGTACCATCTGGTGCTATCTTTCCTTTGTAGGTCTTATCTGCAACCTTTGAAGCTCCTTTTACAGCTACCTCTGCTGTTTTATTACCTACTTTTTTTGCGGTTTTACCAATGGCCTGTCCAACGGATTCCTTTTTTTCCTGTGCCCCGGCATTAAACGCGAATGCAGTGAAGCATGCCAATGCAAACCCGGCAACTAAAATTTGTTTTCTCATAGCGCTATATAGTTGTTATAAACTGATAACAAGCGTTTTGAAAAATTGTTTTTAATTGAGATGTTCAGTCAGTAAGGCCATTTCCTGCTGTGGAGAATGCTGTTCATAAAGAATCGCATATACTGCCCTGCTGATTGGCATATCCACTTTATACTTTAGGTTGATGTGGTGCATACATTTCACCGCATAGTAACCTTCAGCAACCATGTTCATTTCCAGCTGCGCTGACTTAACGGTATATCCTTTCCCTACCATATTCCCAAAAGTCCGGTTTCTACTGAACTGTGAATAGGCCGTGACTAATAAATCACCCAGATAGGCAGATTCTTTAATATCACGATCTATAGGATGTACGGCATCTACAAACCTTTTGATCTCTCTGATCGCATTAGAGATCAATACAGCCTGAAAGTTATCCCCATAACCTACGCCATGACATATGCCACTGGCTACTGCATAAATATTTTTCAATACCGCAGCATACTCCGTTCCGAAAATATCGTCAGACACATTGGTTTTGATATATCTATTTCGAAGTAATCCAGCAAAATAGGCAGATAGCTCCTCCTCTAAACAGGCAATCGTCAGGTAAGATAATTTTTCCAGTGCCACTTCTTCTGCATGACAAGGCCCGCTAATCACGACGATATCCTTCAATGGCACCTGATATTTCTGTTGCAAGAATTCCCCTATAATCTGATTCTCATCCGGAACAATCCCTTTGATGGCAGAAATCACCTTCTTTCCTTTTAAAAGTTCTGGTGTAACCTCTTTCAGCGTTTCTTTTAAAAATGCCGCAGGTACGTTTAAAATGATATAATCTGATTGTTGAATGATATGTACGATATCATTTGAGATATGACTATCCGGAAGTCTGATTTCTACAGAACTCAGGTAGTTTGGATTGTGTTTGTATTTTTTTAAGTGATCGATGGCTTCCTCATTGCGCATCCACCAATAGATTTCTTTTGGTGTCTCATTGTCTGAAAGCATTTTTACAATAGCAGTAGCCCAACTACCCCCACCAATCATTGCAACTTTAGGTATCATACAGTATTAAATAAAAAAACCCCGGTTATTGTTTTAACCGGGGCAATTTACTCATTTAAAAATGATTGAAAAAGTTTACTTTTTATCAGGGTTGACAAACAATTGATCTTTAGTCGTTTTCTCTACTTTCATGCCATCTTTCAGTTTATTCTGAATGGCAGAGTATGGACCAGACACCACTTCTTGTCCAGCTTTAAGACCCGTTTTAATAATGATATACTGATCATCTTGAATTCCGGTAGTTACTGCTACCTTTTTCACGGTTCCATTATTGAAAATATAAACGAATTGTTTAACCGTTTTATCCGTCAATTTAGTTTTCTGTTTATCAGTACTCTCTTCATTGCCACTGGTTTTATCATCGGACTTTTTGCTTTCTGTAAATACCGACTGGATTGGAACGGCCAGGCCTTTTTCCGACTGACTTTGAATATCTACTGTAGCCGATAAACCTGGTCTGAATGGAGAAGGAAGGTCTTTCGCCCCACCTTTAACACCTTCATAAGAATCCGCAAGAATTCTGATTTTCACGACGAAATTGGTTACCTGGTCTACAGAGGTAGTGGTAGATCCTATATCTTTAGAAGAACTGGCGATTTCTGTAACTACTCCTTTGAATTTTTTATCTGCAAAAGCGTCTACTTCAATTTTAGCGCTATCGCCAACATTTACTCTGTTAATGTCGTTCTCATTTACATCTACGTTTACTTCCATAGTTGTCAGGTTGGAGATCCTCATGATTTCCGTTCCTGCCATTTGTGCAGTACCTAAAATACGATCGCCCAACTCTACAGATAATTTCGAGATCACGCCATTAACCGGTGCGTAAATCGTTGCTTTAGCTAGGTTGGCATTAGCTTCCTGCACGTTTGCTCCGGATTGTTCCAATTGGAATTTAGCCGCAGTATAGTCTTCTTTAGACCTGGCAAGGTTTGTTTTTGCAGTTAAGTAAGCAGCTTTAGCGGCGTCAAATTCTGAAGCAGAAATTACTTTCTTTTTGAAAAGTTCTACATTACGTTTATAAGTTGCATCTGCATTTACAAAATTACCTTCATTCTGTTTCATCACCTGCAAGGCAGAAGCCACACTTGCTTTTTGTGAGCTGTAAGAAGCTACGGCTCTATCATAACCCGATTTCAATACATCCGGACGAACTTTAATCAACAACTGGCCTTTTTTAACCACGTCGCCTTCTTTCACTAATAGTTCAGTCACCTCACCGGAAACCTCAGAACTTAATTTCACTTCGGTTTCAGGCTGCACCTTTCCACTGGCTGTTACCGTTTCTGTTACGGTACGTTCTGCAGCTTTCTCGATCGTCACTTTTTCAATCTTCTCACCACCAATAACGCCCGTAAGCTTTAAAATAACTACAACAGCAATCAGGATGCCTAATGTAATGAGTATGGGTTTTAGTTTCATTTGTTTTTGTTTATATATTTATATCAATCGGGTCTTGTGATGGTCTAAAAAACGATCTGTTTTCCCAGGTAGTAATCAATTACTTTGGCTCTGAATATTAAGTCATATTTCGCCTGGATCATGTCGACCTCAGCTTTATTCATATTGGATTGCGAGGTACTGAAATCTAAAGAATTCACCAAGCCAACTGCATAACGTTGTTCAATTACATGAAAGGCATCTTTTTGAGCAAGGAAAGTATTGGTTGTCGCACTTAAACGGCCTTCCGCAGCTTTCAAATCGGCCACAGCCTGATAAATCACTTTGTTCAGGTTATTTTTTGCCAATTGCTCGGTAGCAAGGCTTTGTAAATGGCTAATCTTTGCTTTTCTTACAGATGATCTCGCCTGGAAGCCATTAAAGATTGGTATTTGAAGAGAAACACCAACATATTGACCAAAGTTATCACGAAGCTGATCACCAAAATGATATTTCTCTGTGATATTTCGGTATATCGGTGTATTTACGATCGCACCAGTACCTTCCACTACCCCAACTGGCAACAGTCCAATCACTTCACTAGTACGCGTGGATTGCAGTCTACCACTTGACCAGTTTGTATTCAAACCCGCTCCAAAAGACAGGGTAGGAAAGTAGTTTCCTTTAGCCACCTCAATACTTCTCGCTGCAGCCTCGGCGCGTAAAGTTGCCAGTTTAATATCTGGAAAAAGCTTCATTGAAGACTCATAAATTTCCTCGGCATTGCCATTTGAGGCAGCAGGGGTAATCATATTAGACAATGGCGCCTGGACTTCATATTGTGTTGCAGAAGGCACATCCATCAATTGAGCCAGCGTTAAGTAAGAAATACTAAGCGCATTAACAGCATTAGTCACCGTCAAATCAGCGGTAGCCAATTGAGATTTTGCCTGGGAAAGATCTGCAAGGGTTTTATTCCCTACATCCAATAATTGTTGTTCTCTATCCAACTGTATTTTAGCTACTGATTGTTGCTCTTTTGCGGCCTTTAAGAGGTCTTTGTTGTATAGAATCTGAAGATAACCAGTGACTACTTGTAGAACCAGGTCATTTTTAATTTTTTCGGTATTGGTTTGATCAGCACTTAGCAATAGTTTATTTTGCTTGATCTGATTCAACTTCTGAAAGCCTTGAAAAACATTCACTCCTGCGGATACCCCTCCATTTAAAGAAGAGAACTGGGAGCTATTGAAAGCGTTTGTGGATGGATCCACGCTACGTCCGAAGTTGATATTGTAACTGCTATTACTATTTAAAGTAGGCAGTAAAGCATATTTAGATTGCTTCAAATTCTCTTCAGATAAACTCTCACTAAATTTAGATTGTTTTACTTGAAGGTTGTTATTCAAAGTCTTTTCAATCGCATCCTGAATGGTGATCACTTCCTGCGCATCAGAGTTTTGCACGAAACCTGTAATCAATGCTAATGAAAAAACTAAGCTGAGCTTGGGTAACGCATTAAAAGTGGTAAACTTTCTCATAATTTTAATTTCACAATAATAATATAAACAACTAACTGATTTTGCAAAAAATCAGATACAACAAAGTATTTTTCTACTTTTGGGCATGTATCTGGTTAAATCTCCGTTATTATTGAAATGGTATTATCCATCTCTGGTTTGGCACAAAACCCGAGCTCAAAGTGTTGTTTATTTAACCTTTGACGACGGACCCATACCGGATGTTACAGACTTCGTACTAAAAACTTTAAAAAGCTTCAATGCGAAAGCCACCTTTTTTTGTATTGGTGACAATATTCAAAAGCATCCAGCGATCTTCGATCAGTTGAAAGCGGATGGGCATCGCATCGGCAACCACACCTTTAACCACTTAAAGGGTTGGAAAACGGATGATGAGACTTACCTTGAAAATTTCCGACAATGTCAGAAACTCACCAATACCAATTTATTTCGCCCACCTTACGGCAGGATTAAAAAATCACAAATCGCGAGCCTTCGGGCGGAGTTCCCTGAGCTTGAGATTATCATGTGGGATGTGCTGAGCGGCGATTTCGACGTCCAGCTCGCTCCCGAAAAATGTTACGAGAATGTGATTAAACACACCCGTAACGGGGCCATTATTGTTTTTCATGATAGCCTGAAGGCTTTTGACCGCCTGAAATATACTTTACCTCGTGCTTTACAATATTTCAGCGAACAGGGCTATCATTTTGCAACTTTATAATGCTTGCTCCTTATTAAGCCAAGCTTAGGCCAAGAATAAAATCTGGAGTATTTCGCTGTTTATCTGCAACTTATTAAAGATTTTATTTTTTCTACTGTTCATTACCGAACAGCGTTGTTCATAAATGACCAGTATCGGGTATTGGTCGGATCGCTTTACATTATTTAGAATATGTATAAATAATATAATGATCCACAGATGATGACTAGCACCTGTTTTTTTTCGTAAATTCGCTACAAATAATAAAAATACTTACCCTTTTAACACATATTATCAATGGCTTTTGATATAGAAATGATCAAAAAGGTGTATGCAAACTTTGGCCCCCGTGTAGAGGCGGCTCGTAAATTAGTAGGCAGACCTTTAACACTTTCAGAAAAAATTCTTTACACCCACCTTTGGGATGGTAATACAAATACTTCTTACGTAAGAGGTACTGATTATGTAGATTTTGCTCCTGACCGTGTGGCCATGCAAGATGCTACTGCACAAATGGCTTTATTGCAATTTATGCAAGCGGGAAGACCAAGAGTAGCTGTTCCTTCAACAGTTCATTGCGATCACTTAATTACTGCAAAATATGGTGCTGAGGTCGATTTACCAGCAGCAAATACAGAAAGTAAAGAGGTTTTTGACTTCCTTGCTTCAGTTTCAAACAAATATGGTATTGGCTTCTGGAAACCAGGTGCTGGTATTATTCACCAGGTTGTATTAGAAAACTATGCTTTCCCAGGTGGTATGATGATCGGTACTGACTCTCACACTGTAAACGCAGGTGGTTTAGGTATGGTGGCGATTGGTGTAGGTGGTGCTGATGCATGTGATGTAATGGCAGGCTTACCATGGGAGCTTAAATTCCCTAAATTAATCGGTATCAAATTAACCGGTAAATTGAGTGGATGGGTTTCTGCGAAAGATGTTATCCTTAAAGTTGCGGGTATCCTTACTGTAAAAGGTGGTACTGGTGCAATTGTAGAATATTTTGGTGAAGGTGCCAGCAGCATGAGCTGTACTGGTAAAGGAACCATTTGTAATATGGGTGCTGAAATTGGCGCAACAACCTCTACATTCGGTTATGATGAGAGCATGGAGCGTTATTTACGTGCAACCAACAGAGCAGATGTTGCTGATGCAGCAAATGCAATTAAAGAACATTTAACAGGTGATGCAGAAGTTTATGCAGAGCCGGAAAAATATTTCGACCAGATCATTGAGATCAATTTATCAGAACTTGAGCCTTATTTGAACGGCCCTTTCACTCCGGATTTGGCTACACCAATTTCTAAAATGAAAGAAGTGGCTGCTGCAAACGGATGGCCAATGAAAATTGATGTTGGTTTGATCGGTTCTTGTACGAACTCTTCATATGAAGATATTTCTCGTGCAGTGAGTATCGCGAAACAGGTTGATGAAAAAGGCTTAACAGCAAAATCAGAATACTGTATCAATCCAGGATCTGAGCAAATTCGTTTCACAATTCAACGTGATGGTTTCTTAGACGTATTCGAGAAAATCGGCGCTAAGGTATTCACGAATGCTTGTGGACCATGTATTGGTATGTGGGACAGAGTTGGTGCTGACAAACAAGAGAAAAACACAATTGTTCACTCTTTCAACAGAAACTTTGCGAAACGTGCAGATGGTAACCCAAACACTTTTGCTTTTGTAGGTTCTCCTGAATTGGTAACTGCATTGGCTATCGCTGGTGATTTGAGCTTTAACCCATTAACAGATACATTAACGAATGCGAATGGTGAACAAGTTAAATTAGATCCACCACAAGGATTTGAATTGCCTCCAAGAGGATTTGATGTGGATGATGCAGGTTACCAAGAGCCAGCTGCCGATGGTAGTGGTGTTGAGGTATTGGTTTCTCCAACTTCTCACAGGTTGCAATTGCTTGATCCATTCAAAGCTTGGGAAGGTACAGACCTTAAAGGCTTGAAGTTATTGATCAAAGCAAAAGGCAAGTGTACAACGGATCACATCTCTATGGCTGGTCCATGGTTGAAGTTCCGTGGTCACCTGGATAACATTTCTAACAATATGTTGATCGGTGCGGTGAACTATTTCAACGAGAAAACTGACAACGTTAAGAATGAATTGACAGGCGAATACGGTCCTGTTCCAGCAACTCAACGTGCTTATAAAGCAGCAGGTATCGGTACTATTGTGGTTGGTGATGAAAACTATGGTGAAGGATCTAGTCGTGAGCACGCGGCAATGGAACCTCGTCACTTAGGTGTTCGCGCGGTATTGGTGAAATCTTTTGCCCGTATCCATGAAACCAACCTTAAAAAACAAGGTATGCTTGGTTTGACTTTCGCAAACAAAGAAGACTACGATAAAATTCAGGAAGATGATACTATTGATATCGTTGGATTGACAACTTTCAGTCCTGATGTTCCATTGACATTGGTATTAAACCATGCAGATGGCACTAAAGAAGAAATCGTTGTTAACCATAGCTACAATGCTCAACAGATTGAATGGTTCAAAGCAGGTGGTGCATTAAACATCATCCGTAAGGAAGCAGCAGAGAAAAACGCTTAGTTTTCTAGCTTAATATAAAACGGGCTGGTCATTTCAAATGATCAGCCCGTTTTTTTATATGTTAATTTTATGGTTTTATACTTCTTGGTTGTTATTCATCAAGTTCATGCCCACAGTCTAAACCATGATCGATTTAATACCATGAAAATAAGTTAAGGACAATTTGAGGTTTTAACAAGTTAAGAATTGCTGCCACCAATAGCCAGAATCTTTTATCGTTCTGGTTTGTGTTTTAAAATCATTGTGAACGAGTCCAAACCGGGCATTAAAGCCTTCAGCCCATTCGAAGTTATCCATTAATGTCCAGGCCATATAACCACTGATGTTCAGTCCTTCATTTTTAGCTTTGAGTACAGCCGCCAGATATTCCTGAAAATAAGCGATACGTTCGGGATCATGTACTGCTCCGTCCGTAATTTTATCTGCAAAAGCAGCCCCATTTTCCGTGATCACTATGCTTTTAATCTTTGAATAAGCTGCAAATTGCTTGAGAATTTGATATAGCCCATTTCCATTGATCTCCCAGCCCATCGCTGTATAAGGTACTTTACGGCTTTTGGCTTTTACCTCCCAGGCTTGTATCACCGGAATAAATGCGTTGTATTTAATGGTGAGGGGAAAGTAATTCTGAATTCCGATAAAGTCGAAATCGAAACTTAGGCGTTCAGTATGTCGCCAGGTGGAGTGTTGAATAGAGAATTTCTCCATGACTTCCCAATCGGTGCCAGGATAGCCCATCCCTAAAGTTGGTTCTATAAACAAACGGTTCATCAGGCAGTCTACACGCTGTGCGGCCAGTAAATCGGATTCACTTTGGGTATAGGGGATAACTTCGCAACAGGAAAAACTAGTTCCGATATTGGCATTGCTCACTTCTGCCCTCAATATCCTTCCGCCATCGGCTTGTGCAATAGCCGCATGGTGAACAGCAGAAAAGAAGTTGGTTAGTCCGGTTTTACCGGGCGCATGGATACCCAGCATATAGCCCAAAGAAGTAAAGCCGAAAGGTTCGTTGAGTACGATCCAATT
The DNA here is from genome assembly GCF_014172405.1 of Pedobacter gandavensis. Classification (GTDB taxonomy): domain Bacteria; phylum Bacteroidota; class Bacteroidia; order Sphingobacteriales; family Sphingobacteriaceae; genus Pedobacter; species Pedobacter gandavensis. The sequence goes on from NZ_WNXC01000003.1 coordinate 311,388, forward strand.
TTTCACTTTATCTCCATAAGTTTTCGCGCAGATATGGACAAAGGCATTAAAGGCGCTATTGATTCCAAAGGCTGTCCAGCCTCCCTCCGCTTCCAATGCTTCAGGAAGGTCCCAATGATATAAGGTGATGTATGGCGTAATCCCCTGTCTCAGGCATTCGTCAATCACTTCATGGTAAAAACGAATACCTTCTTCATTGACCAGGCCTTCCCCGTAAGGTAAAATTCTTGGCCAGGAAATAGAAAAGCGAAACACAGAAAAGCCCAGTAGTTTAACCAATGCAATATCCGTTTTATACTGATGATAAAAATCACAGGCAATGGCTGGTGTATGTCCTTTTTTTATTTTACCTGAACGAAGAGAAAAGGTATCCCAAATGGAGGGTCCTTTACCATAGGTGTCTGCTGCACCTTCTATTTGAGCCGCAGCGGTTGCCACACCCCAGGAAAAATCTGGTCCAAAATCTGATGCTTTAATCATAGTTTTCCTTTAAGAGGTTCTCCGTATTTCCATTGAAACAAGAAATAAATAAGGATTTCAGTTGAAATCCTTATTTAATAAAGGCTAATATGGTGATAAGCTATTAATTTAACGTTAAGCCTATCTGCTTTAATAGTAAAGCGGCATTAAAAGTGGTACAAGGGCCGTGTTTTAATTTATAATCAAAGTTCATTTCTCCTTCATTGATCTGAATGTCAAAATGATAATTTCTAACCTGCTCTGGATAATCGGCAATCATCTCTGAAAGTTGTAAATCATGGGTAGCGAATAAGGCCGGTGTTTTTTGTTCGATTAACTTTTCAATGAAAACCTTAGAGCCAAGGTATTTGTCGCGGCTATTGGTTCCTCTTAGCATTTCATCAATCAATACAAGTGCATTTGAAGAAGTAGCGATGCCATCAAGAATCATTTTCAGCCTGTTCAGCTCTGCTTTAAAGGTAGAGGTCTGATCATTTAAAGAGTCTTTAATGCGCATGTAAGAAAGCAAATTGAAAATGGAAAGTGACATTTTATCTGCGCATACCGGAGCTCCTGCAAAGGCAAGCACCATATTGATACCCACTGTTCTAAGAAATGTGCTTTTTCCGGCCATATTAGAGCCTGTTACAATATCTACTGTTGGTTGGTTGTTTAACTGAAAATCGTTTAACACGCGCGTGCTTTTAGGGATTAGCGGATGTCCAAGTGCCTTGGCCTCTAAATGAAAACTATCTGCCAACACAGGATACGTCCAATCGGGCTGATTATAGGCCAGGGTGGCGCATGAAATCAGTTCTTCAAATTCACTAATACGCGTTAGTCCTTTCAGCACAGGTGTTGAATATTGACTGTGCCATTTACTGAGGTACATGCAGCATTTCAGATCCCATAAAAAGAATAGGTTTAGCAGTGTGCCTAACAGCACATTTAAACGCGCATCGAAGGCCTGAATAATTTTTACCAATTGTTTAATTTGGCCGCTTACAGGCAATCCGTCAGCTTCTTCTGTAAACAGGTTTTTAATGTAGACGCTGTTCCATTTCACTTCTTCCGTCCATTTGATAGTTCCAGAGAAGGATGCTAAAAGGTTTGCCCCACCCGTAAAACCATGATAAACCTGATTGATACTTTTTAAGTTCCAGAACGTTAGTCCAGCGTGAAAAACAGCATACAAGGCAAAGATCTGCCATATCGCTCCGCCAACAATAATCGCAGTTGCCAACAACACCATCGATAGATAAGGAACTACTTTTACATAAGCCTTTAGCAAGGAGTTATTCGTAAAATGTAACTGTTCCGGTAAACTATGGATGAGTTTTCGTTCAATTACGCGCAGCAGTTCTGACTCATGGTTTTGAAGTTCCGCTCTAAAATGGAAAGTCTGATCGATGTGACTAGTCAGCTCTTTAATCGCTTCCTGACGAGCTAAAATAGTCGCCTTATCATTTGGTTGACCCAGGTTTTCAGCCAAAAGATTTAATCCTTTTTCAGTTTTACAACGGTTTATAAATGCGTATAAAGAACCTGCGCCATAAATATCCAGGTCTGAGGCGTAAGGATGTTGTTCGTCTTGATAATGTTCGCCGCTATCATAACCATTCTTTCCGCTTAGGATCTGATTGGCTTCATTCTGATAGACCCATAAAAGCTGTCCGGCATAAGTTAGTTCTCCCTGAACGGCACTTTGCTTCTTTACCAGTACCAGGAACAATAAAAATGGAATCACTAATAGGCCAGTTAACACGGCGTTAAAACCAATATTGATGATCGCCGCAATGATCAGAATCTCTGCGAGAAATAAGCCTAATCTTGAAAAAGAGATGTTGTTGAGTTTCTTTTTAAGGCTCGAAATCCGTGTTTCCTGAGCCGCGATGTTATTTTGGTACTCCTTTAAAATACTATTTTTTGTTTTTACCATTATCTTTGGATGTTCTCTTATTGGATAAATATAGGGAATAGTAACATACACTAAGGAAGGCAAGCGCAGAACAAATCAAAATGCGATGGCAACTGTATGGCTTTCATGAAGATAAAACAAGGTTAAGCGAATGAAAATTACATTACTGGTTGTAGGAAAAACCGAAGACAAATACCTGATCGAAGGGATTGATAAATATCTGAAAAGGCTAAAACATTATATTGGCTTCAACCTGGTTGTGATTCCCGATGTTAAAAACACAAAAAACCTAACGGAAGCACAACAGAAAAGCAAGGAAGCGGAGCTTATTTTGAAGCAGGTAAGTAATTTGGACACCGTGATTCTGATGGATGAGAAAGGAAAAAAATACACTTCGGTTTTATTTTCCAATTACCTGAATAAACAGATGATCGGCAGTGTGCAGCATATTATTTTCATTATTGGCGGTCCTTATGGCTTTGATGATAGTGTATATCAAAGAGCAAATGGTAAGATATCTTTATCTGACATGACGTTTTCTCATCAGATGGTACGCCTTTTCTTTGTAGAGCAATTGTACCGTGCTTTTAGCATTTTAAAAGGAGAACCTTATCACCACGAGTAAATCAAACCGATTTATGGAAATCCAGTTTGTTCATCATCATTATAAAAAGTAGTTATTATGCAATTGCCAAGTGATTTTAAGAGAAAATACAAATACAAAAGCAATCCTAGAAAGGATCGTTTGAATTACATCATTGCGATCATCATCTCCATTGCTGCATTTCTTTATATATGGTTCTATTTGTAGATTTTGTCCAATAGCGCATTCTATTTCAGCTGGAGTAATGGTAGGGTTAGTCCATTACATTTAATATAAATGAACCTATTAAAAAGCAAAAGCCGGATCTGTTAAAGATCCGGCTTTTGTATAACAAATTTCGTTCAATATAAAGACTAAACGCCTTTTTTGCTCGTCATGTTGGCTTTTTTAGCCGGTTGAGCAGTTTTGCTTGGGGCTTTAGCATTAGATGGTTTCGGGCTGGCTTTCACCTTTTTCTCCGATTTATCTTCAATTTTAACACCATCCTGGTCTACTACTGCTTCTGGAGCCGCTTCACTGAAAAGAGGAAGTTCCTTTAACAAGTGGTACCAAGAAACAATTTTCTTCATATCAGAAGTATAAACTTTTTCCTGATCATGACCTGGAGCTACTTCTAAAAAGAAAGCTTTCAAATCTTTTGCATCAGCTTTTGTATCAGGAACATTTCCTTTAGCAGCAACGATATTTGCAAAAACATCCAATAACTTCAAATCGTCATCTTCGCCGTATACGGTAATGTCTTCTAATGACGCCAGTTTAGTTGTAGTAATGTTGGCTACAATTTTAACTTTTTGAGCATCCAGACTTTCTAAAACGTATCCGCCTTTATTTTGTCCTACCAGCTTAAATAGACCTGGTCTTCCAGATACTGCAACGATTCCTCTTAAATTCATAATATTTTGTTTTTGAGAAGTAAGAACTAGTCTTCAATTACTTCTATCCCTATAATCTTATCTCCTTGTTTGATATCGTCAACAATATCAACATTTTCTATTACTTTTCCGAAACAAGTGTGTACTCTATCTAAATGAGCCGTATTATCTCTACTGTGACATACAAAGAATTGTGAACCACCAGTGTTTCTACCAGCATGTGCCATAGACAATACACCACGATCATGGTATTGGTTTTCACCTGTCAACTCACAATCAATTTTGTAACCTGGGCCACCAGTACCTGCTAAATGTGCTTTAGATGGGTCTTTAGAGTTTGGACATCCACCTTGGATTACGAAATTAGGAATTACCCTGTGAAAAGTAACGCCATCATAGAATCCTTCTGAAGCTAATTTCTTAAAGTTAGCAACGGCATTAGGTGCATCCTGATCGTAAAACTGAACAGTCATGTTACCTTTATCTGTTTTTATTATTGCTTTGCTCATGATAATTTTTTGTAAATGCCAAATTTAGTAAATTGAAATGACTCCTGAATATTAATTACTGCTAAAAAAGCCATGGATACTGATTATCGTCTATAAACGTTTATTCAGTACAATAATTTTATTATAGGTTCAAAAAAATTACATTCGCATATACACAGAAAAGTATGTCCCTGAAAAAAGTATACCTCTTGTCATGTTTAATGGTTTTAAGCATAGGCTTAAAGGCTTCTTCTATTCTTGTTTATATGGATGAGGACCAGAAGAACCACCTTAAAGCTTATGGAATTGCATATTGGAGCATCCAACAAAAGGCAGAGGTAAGTTGGTTACTAAACTATCGCGGCGGAAGTTTTCTGCTGCAGTATCATAAAAATATCGAAGATGAGTGTAAAACACGTGGGGTTTCGTATCAAATACTGGCAGATGGCAAGGTAACGGCTATCCTCAACGAGATTAGCGATCCGGAAGTAAATATGGAGGTGGTAAAGTTGGAAAAATCTCCAAAAATCGCAGTGTACTCCCCTAAAAGCAAATTGCCATGGGATGATGCGGTGACGATGGTACTTCGCTATGCGGAAATCCCTTATGAAGTAGTTTATGATGATGAGGTGTTAAAAGATAAGCTTTCGGGTTATGACTGGTTGCATTTACACCATGAAGATTTCACCGGCCAGTATGGGCGTTTCTGGAGTAGTTTTCGCAATGCAGGTTGGTACCGGGAAGATGTTAAAAATCAAGAGGCTACCGCCAAAAGAAATGGTTTTACTAAAGTATCAGAAATGAAACTAGCGGTGGCTAAAAGAATTAAGGAGTTCTGTGCTGGTGGCGGTTTCTTATTCGCTATGTGTTCCGCAACGGACAGCTATGATATTGCTTTGAGTGCCGAAGGTGTAGACATTTGTGAAAGTATGTTTGATGGCGATGCTGCGGATCCACAGGCACAATCAAAATTAGACTACAACAAAACCTTTGCTTTCAAGAATTTCAAATTGGATACCAATCCCAATAATTACGAGTTCTCAGATATTGATGCCACACAGACCAGAACGTTAATCCAGAGCAACGATTTTTTCACGCTTTTTGATTTTTCTGCAAAATGGGATCTGGTTCCTAGTATGCTTACCCAAAACCATGAAAAAGTGATCAAAGGATTTATGGGCCAAACCACATCTTTCCGGAAATCAGTAGTGAAGCCAAACATTACTGTATTGGGAGAAAACAAAGGGGCGGAAGAAGTAAGGTACTTGAATGGGGAAATTGGAAAGGGGCAGTTTACTTTTTATGGTGGTCATGATCCGGAAGATTACCAGCATGCGGTAGGTGATCCGCCAACAGACTTGAATCTACATCCCAATTCACCGGGCTATAGACTCATTCTGAACAATGTGTTGTTTCCTGCGGCAAAAAAGAAACCGCAGAAAACATAAAGCGGTGATTAAAAAACAGAACCCTTGTAAAAAGGAAGATTCATTCCCCCTTTACAAGGCCACGTTTTGACAAAGAAACATTCAGCTTAGTCGTAGAAACTCCAGCTTACCCCAAATTTGATCAACACTCTGTCCATCATAGGATAACGGTTTACCGAATAATATCCTTTAGACAACAGCCCTTGATTGGCATAATCAGTTTTCACGAATATATTGGCTTTTCTCAAACTGGCTTTCACCCAAACGTCCAGAATTGGTGTGGAATCAAAAGTTGTACCTTGTCCGACATAAAACTGTCCTGCAGGTGCAGAATAAGAATAGTTTTTATAGGGCGTATTGTAACGGACATCAAACCCTACATTTGTTTTTAAGGCTTTAAAGAAGGTATGATCCAGGAAGAAACTGGCAAAGGCATACAACTCTGGTGTCCTCAAAATATTCGGATTGTCAGTTTTTTGATAAACCAGGTAACTATCTAGATTAAATTTTCCAAATTTCAACTTTTTACCTACGGTAATTTTCAACAGGTTAATACTCCCAAGTTGTGCTGGTACAATATTATTTGCATTTAATGCGTAGAAAGCACTATCAAGGACTCCATTATCTGGAGTTGGTGTTGTGAAATATAAGTAATCACTGATTCGGAAATATTCTGCTCCAGCTTCAAAATTCAATCGGTCATTCAGGTATTTAAAAGAAAGGTTAATGGTTTTTGTACGGTTAAAATCTCTTTTCCAATTGTAATGGTTTCCAAAATACCGGGTAAAAACTTCCTCTGGTGATTTATTCTGAAAATACCCTCCCAAAACAATCCGTCCTACCGATTTACTCAATAAAACATTACTTTTTGCTTCGTATAAAAAATCGCCACTGTTTCTTCCTTGAAATATTTGCTGTAAATCTACATTGAGGTCTACACGATTACTAAACCTATATCCTGCAGATCCTAGCAGCGTTACGTTTTGAAAAGTGGAGTTATAATCGTAATAAGTGTCTACTTTATTTGGATAATATACACCTTGATGGTACTTATAAAAGTCATGTCTGATTCCAGCATCCAATTTTAACTCATTCTTGATGATAGAATTGCCTTTTCCACGAAGAAAAAAGCTATACATAAATTCATTCTGCACATTCATATAGCGGGTACTGTCATAAGTAAATGACAAATCTGCTATACCTGAAGGAATAGCCGTATGATCATCCGCTGAGGTTTTATGAAAAGTGTAGGAGTTTACATCATATTTAAATGTATAGGCTATTTTATTAGTAGGTAAAATCTTGTCTGAAATCTCCTGAGCCAGACTATCAATCCTACCAACAAAATAAGTTTGCTTGATCATGAAAGAATTTGAACGGTAGATATGTCCTGCATCCACTAGTCTAACTGGCTCTGATAAATGGTCTAATCCAACCGCTGTCTGAGGTACATTATCATATATTTTTGTATTATAGATAGACCCATTCTCACGGGCTTTTAGGGTATTAAAAATTGCAGCAACCCATAAATTATATCGTTTATTCGGGCTTTGATACCAAGAAAAAATATCTGCATTTAAGTGATCACCTCTTTGCCTTGGATAATACCCATTGGCACCAATTCTATTGTAATTAGCGCCAATATTCCAGTTTCTTTTGATATTCTGAGAGTGGGTAACTTTAAAGATTGCCTCAGTTTCTCCTGCGGAAATAAAATAGAGATTGGTATATGGGGTTCTGGCCTGATAATATTTGATATCATTCTGACCAATGGCATAAAAATCCAGGGAATGAAATCCAGCATCAAATCCAATTGTTTTTGAAGGTTCAAACAGCATTGGCATCGCTGCCAAACCAAGGTTTCCTGTACCGACAGTTGGTCTTCTCGGCTGAGCAATCATACTGAAATTCTGGAAACCAGCGAGCGTGGTATCTAAAGGTAGGGTTTGAATACTATCTTTAGTAAGCTTCAAAGTGGTATACCTGATAAATTTGGAAGTAAAAATAACAGAATCCAATCCTGCTTCTTCTTTCTTTCTTAACGAATCCAATAATTTATTATCATTTACCGTCGTCTTTAAATCTTGGGCAAAAGACTGCCCACTCCCCAATAGGAAAAAGCAAAAAACAAATAAGGCAATGCTTTTATACATTATAAAGTAGAGATTAATTGGCTCAGTATTTTTGTCATTCTTGGCTCTGCAATTCTTGCCGTTTCAATGATCTCTTCCAGACTCACTGCTTGTAATTCTTCTGGAAAACCTTCATCAGTTAATACGGAAATGGCAAATACCGGGATGCTCATGTGTTTGGCTACAATGACCTCAGGAACGGTACTCATTCCAACTGCATCACCACCAATGATGCGTAAGTATTTATATTCTGCTTTAGTTTCCAAATTTGGACCAGTAACCGCAACATATACCCCTTGATGGCAAACAATATCATTGTCTTTTGCAATTTCTAAGGCGGTTTTAATCAAAGATCGTTGATATGGCTGACTCATATCCGGGAAACGGGGTCCCATATCAGCATCATTTCTTCCCCTAAGCGGACTTTCAGGTTGCAAGTTAATATGGTCGTTGATGATCATCAAATCGCCCTTTTTGAAATCAGGGTTTAAAGACCCAGCTGCATTAGAAACGAAAAGATGCGCAATTCCTAGGGCTTTCATCACCCGTATCGGAAAAGTAATCTGCTGCATGTTATAACCTTCATAATAGTGAAGTCTGCCTTGCATGGCAACTACCTTTTTTCCGTTTAATGTACCAAATATCAATTTACCTGAATGAAATTCCAAGGTAGAGATTGGGAAATTAGGAATATTAGAATACATCAACTGATGTGCTATTTCTATTTCACCCACCAATCCACCTAGACCAGTTCCCAAAACGATGCCAATTTCTGGTTGGAAATCATTCGTTTTACGTTTAAGATATTCAACGGTTTCGTGTATGACTTGAAACATAAGCTATAATTTTTTGATCAAATATAATTTTATCTTTTGCGCTTAACCCAATTTTCACAGGTAAATAAAAGATTGGTAAATTTAACAGTAATTCTTTTAAAGTACCACCTAATAAACGTTGCGCATCCTTTTCTGTTGTGATGATTATTTTTTCTGGAGCAGGGTCTTTTTTAAAGGCCTTTACCAGTTCCTGAATATCTGCAGTGGTAAAGCGGTAATGATCCGGATAGTCATGGTGTTGAATGTTATCGGTATATGCCCCTAAATACTGCAACAGTGGCTTTGGATTGGCTATTCCAGTTAACAAAAACACGCTTGTATCTTTAGTAATCGAGTTACATAATCGGTCTTCTCCCAAGATCATCGGGACCAAAGATTGGTAAACCAGACCAGAAAACAAGGCATTTTCTTTCCATTTATCCTCAAATTTATTTAAACACTTTTCGGCCATTCCCCCTGGGATTACTTCCGGAGATTTAGTAATCAGGATTGATTCTGCTCTTTTATATCCAGAAAAACTTTCCCTCAGGTTTCCTGCAGGCAATAGAAACTGTGGTTTCAATAACTTTTCAAATTCAAATAAGAGAATATGATATCCGGCACGAATAGCGCGGTGCTGATAGGCATCATCCAGAATAATCAGGTCATGATCTTTCTGTAACTTCCTTGCCCCAACTACACGATCTTCACAAACAGCGACGGTAATTTGGGGGAATTTTCGATAAAACTGCATCGGTTCATCACCAATCGTTTCAGCTGTTGCCTGATTATCCGCCAAGATAAAACCTTTGGTTTTACGGCCATAACCTCTGCTCAATATGGCAATTTTACGGTCTGGAAAAAGACGCACCAGGTATTCCGTCACCGGGCTTTTACCTGATCCACCAACCACCAAATTCCCAACACAAATCACCGGAATATCAAAACCAATAGCTTTAAACATACCGATATCATATAGCTTGTTTCTTACAAAAACTACGATGCCATAAAGGATGGAAAAAGGAAATAACAGATAGCGTAAGTATTTTATCATGTTGCGCTTCAAAAATAAGAATTATAGCGCGTAATGCATGAAGTTTATACATATTGAGGGTTACCGGGCAACAAAATAAAAGGCTATCTTTGTACAAACAATATTTTATATCATGCTTAAAGGATTTTTTAACGTACCAACTCCGGTTAATGAGCCTATTTTAGGTTACGCCCCGGGAAGTAAAGAACGTGAACTTTTGAAGGCCGCAATTGCCGAAGCCCGCTCTAAAAAAATTGACATCCCGATGTACATCAACGGAAAGGAAGTTCATACTGAAAATAAAGGAACCACAACTCCTCCTCACGACCATCAGCACATTCTTGCTGAATACAGTAAAGGAACGAAGGAACATGTTAGTCAGGCTATTGATGCTGCTTTAGCAGCGAAATCAAAATGGGAAAATTTAGCATGGGAACACCGTGCAGCGATCTTCCTGAAAGCAGCTGATCTTATTGCAGGTCCATACCGCTATAAATTAAACGCAGCTACAATGCTGGGTCAATCGAAAAATGCTTACCAGGCAGAGATTGATGCTGCTTGTGAGCTGATCGACTTCCTTCGTTTTAACGTAAGTTATATGTCGGAAATCTATAAACAACAACCTCCGGTTTCTCCTAAAGGTTCATGGAACAGAGTAGAACAACGCCCATTAGAAGGTTTTGTATTCGCTTTAACGCCATTTAACTTTACTGCAATCGCTGGTAACCTACCTACTTCAGCAGCAATGATGGGGAACGTAATCGTTTGGAAACCTGCAAATACACAGATCTATTCTGCGAATGTATTGATGCAGATTTTCAAAGAAGCTGGTTTACCTGATGGGGTTATTAACTTAGTATATGTTTCCGGACCGGAAGCAGGTGAAGTAATCTTTAACCATCCTGATTTCGCTGGTATCCACTTTACAGGTTCTACTGGCGTATTCCAGGACATCTGGAAAACGATCGGAAATAACATTCATAAATTCAAAACTTACCCACGTATTGTTGGAGAAACAGGTGGTAAAGATTTTATCCTTGTTCATGGTTCAGCGGAAGCAGAATCTTCCAGCACAGCGATCATCCGTGGTGCATTCGAGTACCAAGGACAAAAATGTTCGGCAGCTTCACGTGTTTACGTGGCAAAGAGCATCTGGCCTAAAGTAAAAGAATACATGCTCCGTGATCTTGCTGAATTCAAAATGGGCGGTACTGAAGATTTCGGTAACTTTATCAATGCGGTAATTGATGGGAATTCTTTCGACAAATTAGCGAAATACATTGATGAAGCTAAAAAAGATAGCAGTGTAGAAATTATTGCTGGTGGTAACTACGACAAATCTAAAGGATACTTTATTGAGCCTACTGTATTGGTAGTTCAAGATCCTAAGTACGTAACAATGTGCGAAGAATTGTTCGGCCCGGTATTGACCTTATTTGTTTATGATGATGATAAATTCGATGAAATTTTAGACATCGTTGACAGCACTTCAATTTATGCCTTAACAGGTGCCGTAATTGCACAGGATCGTTATGCAATTGAAAAAGCAACACAACGTTTGAGAAATGCAGCAGGTAACTTCTACATCAATGATAAATGTACAGGTGCCGTTGTTGGTCAGCAGCCTTTCGGTGGCGCCAGAGGTTCTGGTACCAATGACAAAGCAGGTTCAATGATCAATCTTCTTCGTTGGGTTTCTCCACGTACGATCAAAGAAACTTTCGATCCACCTAAAGATTTCCGTTACCCATTTTTGTCTAACGACTAGTCTTACTTATTTTGATCGATCTGTGGATCGATCAAACGATCATAAAAAAAGCGGAGGCCCTGAAAAGGAGCCTCCGCTTTTTGTGATCACAAACTGCTCATCACAGCCAGTTGTTCTAGCTATTTCAATTTTTCAATCCCATCCATTCTGAACACAGAATTCATGTTGCTGTTGTTGTCACAGGTAACACCAAGATCTGAAATAAAGCCATTTTCCAGACTATAAGCCCAGCCATGTAAGCCTAGCTTTTTACCATTAGCCCATCTGTTCTGAACGATAGATGTTTTGCTCAGGTTAAAAACTCCCTCAATTACATTCAGCTCAACTAGTCTTTCGCTTCTCTTCTTTTTATCAGAGATCATATCCAGTTCATGGTAATGCAACCTGTAAGTATCTTTAATATTTCTTAACCAGTTGTCGATAATTCCATACTGCTTATTACCCATAGCTGCTTCAACTCCACCACAACCATAATGACCACAAACAATCACGTGCTCTACTTCTAATACATTAACCGCATAATCGAGTACACTTAACATGTTCATATCAGTATGTACCACTACATTGGCAATGTTACGGTGAACAAAGATGTCTCCAGGATTGGTATTCGTAATCTGATTTGCAGGAACACGACTGTCAGAACAACCTATCCATAAGATTGGCGGTTTTTGTCCGGCTGATAAACGTTCGAAAAATTTAGGATCTTCTGCTAAAGTGGAAGCCACCCAGTCTTTGTTTCCTTGTAATAATCCTTCGTAAGTAATTTGACTGCTATCTTGTTTTTCTAATTTTGCGCACATAATAATTTAATTATTAATTTCTTCTATAATTTTACTGTCCAACTTTGGCACAGTATACTGTTTCTTAATGTTCTCTAATATTACTATCGTTCCTTTTGTAAAAGCATTGTGCTTAAAGTTGAAAATCGTTTCCAACACATCCGGATCAATATATCGGGAATTTGTTCCATCGATAATGACAGTTGTTTCTTTAGGGATATTATTCAGCATGACCTGAATGGCTGCTTTATTTAAAAATGAAACCTCTTCCGCTAATTTGATGCGAAGATTTTTCTTGGTTCCTTCCTCCTGAATTTTGTAAAAGAATGGATTACGCATATTGGTACGTAACAGGTAGAAAATAGAGAATAACATTCCTACTGCCACACCTTTTAACAGGTCAGTCAATAACACGGCAATAATCGTAATCACAAACGGTACAAACTGGTCCCAGCCTTTATGGTACATATGTTGAAATAAAGCAATACGTGTTAATTTATAACCGGTTACCAATAAGATTGCTGCCAAACAGGCTAATGGAATCATATTGATGACACCTGGAATAAATAAGAAGGACAAAAGTAACCATACGCCGTGAAAAATCGCAGACATTTTAGTTCTTCCTCCTGCATTTACGTTTGCAGAACTCCTTACAATTACTGATGTTAGGGGTAAACCACCTAGCATACCGCTAGCCATATTACCTACACCCTGAGCTAATAACTCTCTATTTGTTGGAGTCGTTCTTTTTATCGGGTCAATTTTATCTACCGCTTCAATACTCAATAAAGTTTCTAAACTGGCTACTACTGCAATTGTCGCAGCAACAATCCAGACTTTACTATCGGTGATCGCAGAAAAATTTGGCATAGTAAATAAGCCAGTCAATTCCGACCATCCATTAACCACAGGAATTTCCACCATTTGCGTTGCATTCAATGCATACCCTGTCCCCTGGAAAGCGATACTTAATATAATACCTAAGGCTACCACGATAAGTGGCGCAGGAATTACATTCACTTTTTTCAACTTCGGCCAATACAATAACACCGCAATAGACAATCCACTGATCACAATCGCTGCTAGCGTAAAATGACTAAAGGCATTTCCTATAGCTGAAAACGTATTTTGGTTGTCCGTTTGAAAAAAACTCATATCTCCAAAGAAATCTGAATCTACACCTAAGGCATGAGGGAGTTGCTTCAGGATTAAAGTAACCCCAATTGCGGCCAACATTCCTTCGATGACGCTGGAAGGGAAGTAATTACCGATCATACCACCTTTCAATAATCCCAATACGATCTGCATAGCCCCAGCCAGCACTACTGCCAGTAAAAACGTCTGATAACCGCCTAATTGACCAATCGCACCAAGCACGATTGCAGTTAGCCCAGCGGCAGGACCACTCACACTCAATTGAGAACCACTAAGACTTGCAACGACAATACCTCCAACAACACCAGTTACTAGACCGGCAAACAACGGTGCACCTGAGGCCAGGGCCACACCTAAACATAAAGGTAAAGCCACCAAAAATACCACGATACTGGAAGGCAAATCACGCTTTAAGTTCTTTTTTAATATATACTTCTTCACTTCCAATCTTGAAAAGATTGAGTTCCCATTTTGCATAAAACAATGTTTTAATTCTTGTAAACTAATTTAAAAAATTGCACAGCTATCCTTACAACAGGTTAGTTATGCGAATAAATTAGACCAAGTTAGGAGGAGGTGTAGGAACGGAAGGATGGAAAGGATCGACATGTCTCTTAAAGTGATCAATATAACTGTTGCTGATACCAAAATGGCTCAAGACAGCATTAAAGTCCATGGTATAAGGAAAATCAATCATTTTATAATCCAGGAGGTTCACCTTGGCCTTACCACTCTCGCCGTCGGCACTGTGTTCAACTTCGATCTGCATGATCACCAATTGAATACTTTCCTTCTGGATATCACTAAAAAATACGGGTGCGCCAGAAATCATCATCTTTACACAAAAGATGCCTAAAAAGGTAATGATGATTAAAAGACGGTATTTCCGTAATGACATTTTGATTATTTAGTTCATGCTTAACTGTTCAAAAATAACTCCAAAATAGCCGAACTAGCAAATTGTCATGTAAAAAAAATGTAATTTAGTTCATATTCAACTAAAAAACAGGCTCTTAAATTTAAAACCAAACCTATTTCATAGAAAAACGAAGCATTAAACGTAATTTAGGCCACTCAAAATACCCTTACCTTATTCATGAGAAAATTATTACTATTTATCGTCATGCTGGTTCCTTTCTCGGTTCTAGCGCAAAGCAATAACGCCCCCTCTTCTTATGCTCCGCATGAAATAAACATCACCGGATATCTTCAAACGCAATTTCAGTGGGCACAATCTGCAGGAATAAATTCTTTTTCAGGTGGAGATTTCAGCAAGAATTCTGACTCTCGTTTTATGATTAGAAGGGGCCGTTTGAAGATAGACCGTGCCGATAAATATTCTAGTATTGTCTTCCAGATTGATGCCACACAAAATGGGGTAAATTTGATGGATGCCTTTATCCAGTTTCACCAGGAAAACACCAAGCAATTTCTTTTTACTGCCGGATTATTTAACCGACCATTTGGGTATTCCATCGTATATTCTTCGGGATACAGGGATTTTCCAGAACGTGCAAGGGTATTTCAAACCTTAATGCCTAGAGAACGTGACCTTGGCGCAATGATCTCATTTAAACCAGATTATAAACCTTTAAGCTTTTTAACCGCAGATATTGCAGTAATCAATGGAAGTGGATTAACCGCCAGAGATTATGACTCAAAAAAAGATATTGTTGCAAGCTTAGGTTTCAAATTTGACAGCCTTTCTAATAAAAAATTAAACTTGGGTTTCGGGGCTTCCTACTATAAAGGTTACGTACGCAGTGACACAGAAACATTTTTTGTCAAAAATGGCAGTGGTTTTGTCAAAGACACCAATCCAAGTCATGTGAATGCATATGCTAATCGTGATTATTATGGCGCCAACCTACAAGTACAGTATGACAATTCCTTTGGTACAACCTCATTTAAGGCAGAATATGTAGCGGGAAAACAACCTGGAATAGCCGCTACTGCAGACATCACTGGCCCTGTTGCCAGCACAAGCTTCTCTGCTCAACCAAAAACAGACCTTTACCTGCGTGATTTTAATGGCTATTATTTTTGGCTAACTCAACGAATTGGAAAATCTAAGTTTAATGCTTTGCTTGCTTATGATGTTTATGATCCAAATGTTCATGTGTCAGAAAAAGAAATCGGTGCGCCAAACAGCAATACTACTGCCGGAGATATTAAGTTCAGTACCCTGGGTTATGGACTTACTTATATGGTGAATGGACGTCTAAAATTTACCTTGTATAACGAGCATGTAGTTAATGATGACACACAGCTACCACAATACACCAAAGACATTAAGGATGATGTATTTACTGCCCGCCTACAGTATCGCTGGTAATTAGGATCTATTTAATAAATATTGCTATTTTACGAAATCATTATAGCGGAATCACAATCTCAGTTAAATGATGACCTTAAAATCTACATTTAACTGAGATTGTGCTTTCCGGCCAACCCAAAAGACAATCAACCATACGAAAAACCAAAAATATTCTAATGAAAACCAAAATAGAGTTACTTCAGGATAAAGTTAAACAAGCGCATACTGGTGGTGGAGCTGTAAGAATCGAAAGCCAACATAAAAAAGGAAAACTGACTGCAAGAGAAAGAATTCACTTCTTAATGGACGAAAACTCCTTTGAAGAAATCGGCATGATGGTGACTCATAGAAGTACCGATTTTGGGATGGAAAGAGAAAAATATCTTGGCGATGGTGTAGTGACGGGATATGGAAATATCAATGGTCGTTTGGTCTACGTGTTTTCCCAGGATTTCACAGTTTTTGGTGGCTCGCTTTCAGAAACTCATGCCGAAAAGATCTGCAAGATCATGGATATGGCCATGAAAAATGGTGCTCCGGTAATCGGCTTAAACGATAGCGGTGGCGCACGTATTCAAGAAGGTGTCGTTTCCCTGGGCGGTTATGCCGATATCTTTTACAGGAATGTGCAGGCTTCAGGGGTAATCCCGCAATTGTCTGCCATTATGGGGCCATGTGCTGGCGGCGCAGTGTACTCTCCTGCCATTACCGATTTTATCTTGATGGTAGAAAACACTTCATATATGTTTGTAACCGGCCCTAACGTGGTAAAAACAGTGACACATGAAGTGGTGACTTCTGAAGAATTGGGTGGTGCAAGTACCCATGCAACCAAATCTGGTGTCACTCACTTTGCTTGCAGCAATGAACTGGATGCCATCAACCATGTTAAAAAACTACTGAGCTATATGCCTCAGAATTGTGAGGAGACACCGGCCTTACTTCCTTATGAAACGACAAATGAGGAACGTATTTCATTAAATACGCTGATGCCTGTAAATGCTAATCAACCTTATGATGTAAGAACTGTGATTGATGAAGTAACAGATGCAAACAGCTTCTTGGAAGTACATAAAGAATATGCAGAGAATATTGTGGTCGGTTTTGCACGTCTGGCGGGAAGAAGTCTTGGTATTGTTGCCAATCAGCCTGCCTACCTTGCTGGTGTATTAGACAACCATGCCTCAACTAAAGCAGCCCGTTTTGTTCGCTTTTGCGATTGTTTCAACATCCCTTTATTGGTATTTGAAGATGTCCCAGGTTTCCTTCCAGGTACCGATCAGGAATGGAATGGAATTATCAATAATGGAGCAAAATTGCTATATGCCTTTAGTGAAGCAACTGTTCCACGGATTACAGTGATCACCAGAAAAGCTTACGGTGGCGCTTATGATGTGATGAATTCCAAACACATCGGAGCGGATATGAATTACGCCTGGCCTACTGCAGAGATTGCGGTAATGGGTGCTAAAGGGGCCGCTGAAATCATTTTCAAGAAAGAAATCTCTACCGCAGAAAATCCGGAAGAAAAATGGCTGGAAAAAGAAAAGCTCTACTCTGATACTTTTGCTAATCCTTACCGCGCCGCTGAACGTGGTTTTGTAGACGAGGTAATCGAGCCTGCGCAAACCAGAATAAAATTGATCAAAGCATTTAAAATGCTGGAAAATAAAGTGGTGAACGCACCACGTAGAAAACACGGAAATATACCCTTATAATAATGAAATTGAGTCGTACAGATGTCTTGCTCATGGCCTTTTGTACTGGTCTTATTGTAGCAAACATTTATTATTGTCAGCCACTGGTGATTCTGGTGGCCCAAGAATTTAAAGTAACGGAAAGTCATGCTGGTATGATCACTTACCTTACCCAGGCAGGTTATGCACTGGGTTTATTTCTAGTGGTTCCACTCGGTGATATGTTTGAGCGCCGGAAACAGATCTTAATGATTACCGGGTTAGCGGTAGCATCCTTACTCCTTGCCGCCATGTCTTCTAGTTTTTTATGGTTACAAATCGCCAGTGTGCTGATTGGTGCAAGTTCCGTTGTTCCCCAATTAATTTTACCGATGGCTGCCAATTTAAGCTCAGACGAAAAACGTGGAGAAACAATAGGCATCATTACAAGCGGCTTACTGATAGGAATTCTGGCTTCCCGATCCATCAGTGGCAGTGTTGGCTTTTTATGGGGATGGAGAAATATGTATTTTATCGCCGCCGGTATCTGTGCACTGTTAATGCTGCTGATGGCAAAACGTTTCCCGCTAAGCAGGCCTTCGTTTACAGGAACTTACCGGGAATTGATGGCTTCTATGTGGCATTATGTAAAAACTGAATCTGTATTGAGAGAAGCTTCCATGATCAATTTCCTGGCTTTCGCGGTGCTTAGTGCATTCTGGACAACCATGGTCTTGTTTCTGGCAAACCCACCCTTCAACTTTCAAACCATGCAAATCGGTCTGTTTGGAATTGCCGGCGCTGCGGGGGCCTTAGCTGCTCCCTTGGTTGGCAAATTGAGTAGTGGCCAAAATCCCCGTAAAAATATTTTGATCGGCCTGATATTACAAGTTGGAAGTCTAGTCGCTTTTTACTTTACCGGTAGTCAATTATACCTATTTGTAACAGGGATTATTTTAATTGATATTGGCCAGCAGGCCATTCATGTAACCAACCAGACCCGGATTTATGCCTTAATACCTGAAGCGCGCAATCGCCTCAATACGGTGTTTATGTCGTTCAGCTTTGTCGGTGCAGCTGTTGGATCTGCAATTGGATTATGGCTTTGGGATAAAGGACAATGGCCAGTGTTTTGTATTGGAACGACTGCGATAATCCTACTCAACATTTTCATCTATAAATTTTTCAGTAATAAGGTCAGAAATTAAACCCGATGGAAAAAATTCATATTGAACAGATCAGACCTGACCTTACCTGGCGAATCAGGCATATGGCAATGTATCCGGAGCTGCCATACCAAACCATAAAGCTAGAAAACGATCATGATGGCCTCCATTTTGGCTTATTCGCCGGTGATCAATTAGTTTCTGTTGTTTCTCTATTTAATGAAGAAACGGTTTACCAGTTTAGAAAGTTTGCGACCATACCCGAATTTCAGGGAAGAGGTTATGGCAGCCTACTGCTTCAACACCTAATCAATTATGTGAGTCCATTGGGAGCCTCCATGCTATGGTGTAATGCCCGTAGTACTGCCATAACATTTTATGCGAAGTTTGGCTTTTCAGAAACTGAGGATCGCTTCAGCAAAACCGGCCTGGAATTTGTCATCATGCAGTTACAACTCAACAATTAACTTGTTGCTTCCACCCGAGTTTATATATTTGTTCTGGTAAAGCACAATACAGCTTATTATACGTTTTAAAGAAACATTAAATGACAAAAAAGAAAGACGATAAACAGAAACACGTTTCTGTAGTTACTAAAAAGTCACTCCAATTTTTTGAAGAATATATCAATAATCCATCGCCTACAGGCTTCGAATATCCTGGTCAAAAGTTATGGTTAGACTACCTAAAACCTTATATTGATGAAAGTTTCATCGACAATTACGGTACTGCAGTAGGTGTAATTAACCCTAAAGCAGAATACAGAGTAGTAATCGAAGCTCATGCTGATGAAATCTCCTGGTTTGTAAATTACATTACTCCGGAAGGTTTAATCTATGTGATCCGCAATGGTGGATCTGATCACCAGATTGCTCCGTCGAAAAGAGTGAATATCCATACCGATACGGGAATGGTAAAAGCAGTCTTTGGATGGCCAGCAATCCACACCAGAAGTGGTGAAAAAGAAGAAGCTCCAGCATTAAAAAACATTTTCCTTGACTGTGGCTGTACTTCTAAAGACGAAGTGGAAGCATTGGGTATCCATGTAGGTTGTGTGATCACCTATGAAGACGAATTCATGGTGTTAAATGACCGTTACTATGTGGGAAGAGCGCTAGACAACAGAGCTGGTGGTTTCATGATCGCAGAAGTTGCCCGCTTATTAAAAGAAAACAAACAAAAACTTCCTTTCGCTTTATACATTGTTAACTCTGTGCAGGAAGAGATCGGTCTACGCGGCGCCGAAATGATTGCCGACAGGATTAAACCACATGTAGCCATCGTTACAGACGTTACACATGACACCAGCACGCCGATGATCAATAAAATCACACAGGGTGATTTAGCTTGCGGTAAAGGACCTGTCGTTTCTTATGCCCCAGCGGTACAAACCAACCTGAATAAATTACTGATTAAAACGGCAGAAAAAAATGATATTCCATTCCAACGTCAGGCTTCATCAAGGTCTACCGGTACAGATACGGATGCATTTGCTTATTCTAACGGTGGTGTTCCATCTGCTTTAATCTCTCTACCACTGCGCTATATGCACACTACAGTGGAAATGATTCATAAGGAAGATGTAGACAATGTGATCAGCTTGATTTACCATGCTTTATTGAACATCGAGAAAAACCACGATTTCAAATACAATAAATAAATTCTTTCCATTTTTGCGATAAAGCTAAGGGGTGTCTGCTAAAATCAGATACCCTTTTGTTTTGCTTTAAATTTCCTATTTTTAGGAAAGTATGGGGAGCAAATCCAGCTCAACACCTATAAATTTTCTAACTATGAGCGATCAAACCCAAAATTTTATAGAAAAAGTCAAAGCAGCATACCCAGCCCAAGGAGCCTACATTTATTTAGGCGCCGGAATTTTAAATGCTGAAGTATTGGCAGATGCTGAAGTAAATCTCTATTTACACATGATGAACCGTCATGGGCTCGTTGCAGGAGCTACAGGAACTGGAAAAACCAGAACGTTACAACTGCTTGCTGAGCAACTTTCGGATGCGGGAGTCCCTGTTTTTATGCTGGATGTAAAAGGTGATCTTTCCGGCTTATACCAGCCAGGAGAAAGCAACCCGAAAATTGAAGAAAGAGCAAAAATACTGAACAGACCCTTTGTACCAACTGCATACCCTATAGAACCATATTCGCTTTCTGGGAAATTAGGGGCACAAATGAGAGCAACCATTCTCGAGTTCGGACCTACTTTACTCGCAAAAATTTTGGATCTAAATGATACCCAGACTGGTGTGTTATCAGTAATTTTCAAATATGCTGATGACAACAAGCTTCCTCTTATCGACCTGAATGATCTGAAAAAACTAATTTCCTACCTGTCTGATGGTCCTGGAAAAGACGAAATAAAAGCCGATTATGGGAGTATATCTTCATCAACCTCGGGAACTATCTTAAGAAAAATTGTCACCATAGAACAACAGGGACTCAGTCAGATTTTTGGAGAACCATCTTTTGATATCGAAGACCTATTGCAGAAAACAGATGGAAAAGGAACAATTTCCCTTTTAAATATCTCAGACGTTCAGAACCAACCGAAATTATATTCCACTTTTTTACTCAGTTTATTGGCCGAACTTTTCTATAATCTACCTGAAGTAGGTGACCTGGATCAACCTAAGCTAGTATTCTTTATTGATGAGGCTCATTTGCTATTTAAAGAGTCTTCAAAGGCCTTTTTAGAGCAGATTGAAACAATTATCAGACTCATCAGATCCAAAGGTGTAGGCGTCTTCTTTTGTACGCAGTCGCCTACAGATATCCCTGAAAGCGTTCTTTCGCAATTGGGAAACCGTATCCAGCATGCACTAAGGGTATTTACACCTAATGATGCAGACGCCTTAAAGAAAACAGTGAACACCTACCCTACTTCTACCTTTTATAAAATTGATAAAGTACTCACCTCTTTAGGGACGGGACAAGCGCTGATTACGGTATTAAATGAAAAAGGAATTCCGACCGAAGTCACGGCCACCATGCTTACGCCACCTAAAGCGGTAATGGGACCTTTAAATTCATCCGACTATGAGCAACTGGTTTTGTCCAGTCCGATGAACAAAAAGTACGGAACTACCATTGATCCGGAAAGCGCTTATGAAATATTAACCAAACGACTCAATGATCAGCAGTCTGCCCCATCATCAGTAACAAAATCCTCAGAAACGAACAGTAAGAAAGAAGAAAAAAGCGTGATCGAACAAATCATGGGCGCGAGCATCACCAAACAGATTGGCAAGGAAATTGTACGGGGGCTGTTCGGAATGTTAAGCGGCAAAAAAACCAGAAATACTGGCGGAAAGGGAATATTTGGATTCTAAATCAACCATAATCTACCTATAATTCGGGATATTGCTGTTTAAATTTGAAAAAACACCCATTTTCTTACCTTGAATTTAAACATATTAATTATTTTAGTCCCATGAAACCAACCTTATTAATCTTAGCAGCTGGTATGGCGAGTCGCTACGGCAGCATGAAACAAATTGACGGGTTCGGCCCGAACAACGAAACTATTATTGATTATTCTATATATGATGCTATAAAAGCCGGATTCGGTAAAGTTGTATTTATTATTAAAGAAGAGTTTTTAGAGGATTTCAAAGAAATTTTCGAAGCAAAGTTAAACGGAAAAATTGAAACAGATTACGTTTTTCAGGACTTCAATATTAAACAATTTGGTGTAGATATCGAAATTGAAAGATCAAAACCTTGGGGAACTGCACATGCAATTCTTGCTGGTAGAACAGCTATTAATGAGCCTTTCTGTGTGATCAACGCAGATGATTTCTATGGTTTAGATGCTTATCAGAAAATGGTTAAGTTTTTAACTACAGAGGTTAGCGACAGTAATTATTCAATGATCGGATACGAAATCGGCAAAACATTGTCTGAGTATGGATCTGTTTCCAGAGGTGTTTGCCAGGTTAATGCTGACGGTATCTTAGAAGAAGTTGTAGAACGTACAAAGGTATTAAAGAACGGTGACGCGATTGTTTTCGAAGAAGGCGACACTCAATATCCTTTAACACCAGATACACGTGTATCGATGAACTTCTGGGGCTTTACTCCTGCAGTATTTAAAATTGCAGAAGAACTATTCAGAGATTTTGCTGTTCAAAATAAAGAAAATCCTAAATCGGAATTTTTCATTCCATTAGTAGCGGAATACCTGGTAAAATCAAGAATTGCTAATTTCAAAGTAATTCCTACAGATAGCCAGTGGTTCGGTGTAACTTATAAAGAAGATAAACCGATTGTTCAGGCGAGTATTGATCAATTGATCAAAGACGGAGCTTACCCTTCAAATCTTTGGGATTAAGTATCCTCAAATCATTTAAACAAAAAAGGGATTCACAATGTGGATCCCTTTTTTGTTTAACAAGGCCTATACAGACGCGCTAGGCTTAATTAAACCGTTCAAGACAATAAAATAGCCTGTATAAAAAAAGGTGTTCTGAATTAACAGAACACCTTTTCTTTTAAATAAGCTTAACGCTTATTTTTTATCATCTTTCACTTCTTCGAAGTCTACATCGGTAACGTCGTCACCACCTGCAGGTGCATCTTGTGAAGCACTAGCAGCACCTTCTGGTTGAGCACCATCTTGTCCTGCTTTGTACATATCTTCAGAAGCTGCATTCCATGCATTTTGTAATTCTTCTTGAGCTGCATCGATATCAGCGAAGTTTCTAGCTGCATGCGCATCTTTCAGTTTTTTCAAACCTTCTTCGATAGGCGCTTTTTTATCCGCTGAAATTTTCTCACCAAATTCTTTCAATTGTTTCTCAGTAGAGAAGATCAAAGCATCAGCACCGTTGATTTTATCAGCTTCTTCTTTAGCGATTCTATCAGCATCTGCATTTTGCTCAGCTTCTTCTTTCATCCTTTTGATTTCTTCGTCAGTTAAGCCTGAAGAAGCCTCAATACGGATTTTTTGCTCTTTACCAGTAGCTTTATCCTTAGCAGAAACATGTAAGATACCGTTTGCATCAATATCAAATGCTACTTCTACCTGAGGAACTCCGCGTGGAGCTGGTGGAATACCATCTAAGATGAAACGACCAATCGTACGGTTTTGAGCAGCCATTGGACGCTCTCCTTGTAAGATATGGATCTCTACTGAAGGCTGGTTATCAGCTGCTGTAGAGAAAGTCTCTGCTTTTTTAGAAGGAATAGTTGTATTGGCTTCAATTAATTTAGTCATTACACCACCCATAGTCTCAATACCTAAAGAAAGAGGAGTAACATCTAATAACAATACATCTTTAACTTCACCTGTTAATACACCACCTTGGATTGCAGCACCGATTGCTACTACCTCATCAGGATTAACACCTTTAGAAGGGTCTTTACCGAAGAAAGCTTTAACAGCATCCTGGATAGCAGGAATACGAGTTGAACCACCAACTAAGATGATCTCATCGATATCGCTAGTTTTTAAACCTGCATTTTTCAATGCTGATTTACATGGGTCAATAGTACGTTTAATTAAATCAGCAGCCAATTGCTCAAATTTAGCACGGCTTAAGTTTCTAACCAAGTGTTTAGGACCAGTTGCATCAGCAGTGATGTAAGGTAAGTTGATCTCAGTTGAAGTGGTGCTTGAAAGCTCAATTTTAGCTTTCTCAGCTGCTTCTTTCAAACGTTGTAAAGCCATTGGATCTTGATTCAAGTCCATACCATACTCGTTTTTGAATTCAGCTGCTAACCAATCAATAATAACGTGGTCAAAGTCATCACCACCTAGGTGAGTATCACCGTCAGTTGATTTTACTTCAAATACGCCATCACCTAACTCTAATACTGAAACGTCATGAGTACCACCACCACAGTCAAACACAACAATTTTCATGTCTCTCTGTGCTTTATCCAAACCGTAAGCTAAAGCAGCTGCAGTTGGCTCATTGATGATACGTTTCACTGTTAAACCAGCAATTTCACCAGCTTCTTTAGTAGCTTGACGTTGTGCATCATTGAAATAAGCAGGAACAGTAATAACTGCTTCAGTTACCTCATGACCCAAAAAGTCTTCAGCTGTTTTTTTCATTTTCTGCAAAATCATCGCAGAAATTTCTTGTGGTGTGTATTTACGGTCGTCAATTTCTACACGTGGTGTATTGTTGTCGCCCTTAACTACTTTATAAGGTACACGACCAGCTTCTTTAGACACTTCAGCAAAGCTGCTGCCCATAAAGCGTTTGATCGAATAAATTGTTTTTGTTGGGTTAGTAATTGCCTGGCGTTTTGCCGGCTCACCTACCTTGCGCTCACCATTCTCTGCAAAAGCAACAATGGATGGCGTAGTACGCTTACCCTCACTGTTGGCTATAACTACAGGTTCGTTACCTTCCATTACGGATACGCAAGAATTTGTTGTTCCTAAGTCTATACCAATAATTTTTGACATGCTATTTATCTCTATTTATGTTTATGAATCTTATTATTTATTTCTAATTATTTCTTGTTTAACAAGCAATGTGCCAATTAAGTTTTGGCAGAATTTTTTGTTATTTGTCCAGTATAAAGTAATTTTCTGTCCGAATCTTGTTACAAAAATGTGACAGGATGACAGAATTACGATGTCTTTTACTGATCCAACTTCAGTAAACGTTCCAAATGGTGGTAGCCAATTCCAAAATAGGCTTTAGTTTCTTGGAGCTTCTGCTTAATTTCTGCTTGTTTCTGTTCCAATGCTTTTGTTGAAACATTAGCCGACTTCAGCCCTACTACCAATACATTTTTAGGCGTATGTGCATCAGAAATAAATTCAAAGACTTTCGTCTTATAACCAAAATATTCCAGGATCAACGCACGAATCGCGTCAGTTACCATTTCTGCCTGTCGTTCCATAAAGATACCATACTTGGTCAATACCGAAACTTCATTTCTAACCTTATGTTTATCCATTTCACGTCTAATCTGTTTATGGCAGCAAGGAGCTACAACAATTAAACTCGCATTCGCCTTTATTCCTTTATAAATAGCATCATCCGTTGCTGTATCACAGGCGTGTAAGGCGATCAACAAATCAATAGTGTCTACCTGATAATCTTGAATCGTTCCAGGCACAAAATCCAGGTCAATAAAGCCTGAGCTTTTCGCAATCCCATTACATAAACTCACCAAGTCATCCCTGTATTCTACCCCTGTAACTTTCGTTTCCAGTTTCAATACCTGATGTAAATAATCATACAAAGCAAAGGTCAGATACCCTTTTCCAGAACCCATATCCACTACTTTCTTAATGCTATTTTCCGGCAATTCTTTAATCAGGGAACTCAGGATCTCTACATACTGGTTGATTTGTTTATACTTATCCTGGGCGTTTTTAAATACATTTCCCTCCCCGTCAGTAATCTTCAATTCTTGCAAATAAGGCTTACCAGCAGGCTGAATCAGTCGCTTCTTCTCCTTATTATGCGCTAAGCTAGGTACTGTTTTACCATCACCATTCAAGATTCTTTCCCGCATTGCGATCACATGATTCTTACCGTGCTCCAAAATCACTTCCTTCTCCGTAGTGAACAAAGTACAGGCTTTAAAATCATTACTGATAAAATGAGTAACCATCGTGATTCCATCTGGAATCGGAAAATTCTTAACGATGTCTCTGGTCTTATTGCGGTAGGTAAAAGAAAGCATATCTGCTCTTTTAATTTTCACCCTGCGGACGTAAACATTTTTTAATTCTTTATCATTTCCCTGATAATTGCCCAGGGAAACTTTTAGAAAAGTATTCGAGGAAAGACTTTCCGCGAGTTGTTCTTGAAAACGCTGTAAATGGAGTTGATTTGACATGAAATTGAATTACGACACAAAGATACCCTTTTGAAAAAGGAATAGTAAATTAGCTTTATGAAACATCGTTATTTAATTGCCATTCTTCCGCCAAAAGAGCTGGCCATTGAAATTGATAACATCAGACAACTGTGTTCCCACAGGTTCAATGTATTTAAGGCGTTGAGACCGCCAGTCCATATCACACTAAGGTACATTGATGAGCTTGAAGAAAGCTATGAACCAAAACTGATAACCAGCCTTTCAGCAGCCAGAAATTTTAAACCTTTTATCCAGCATCTTCACAATTTTTCAGGTTTCCAGAAAGCTAAAGCTATCTATGTCGCAGCAACGGCAAACAAACAAATTGACAATTTGTACACGCAAATAATAAACCATACTAAACCTTTCTGTAAAAATGCAAGTGGCGGTCGAACACCACATATAACGATTGCCTACAGAGACGTTACGCCAGACCTTTACCTTGAAATAATGGAATACTATAAAAAACAAACCTTTCAGGCAGATTTCGAAGTTAATCAATTCAGTTTGTTAAAGCATGATGGTATCCGTTGGAATGTACTAAAACATTATCATAGTCTACCAGGTTCGGAACAATTACAAATTCCCCTATAAAGAAAAAACCCCATCCAAAACGGACAGGGTTTTCCTTATAATGATGAGGGAATAAATTATTCTCCTTTATCTTCAGTTTTAGTTTCAACTGCTGCTTCTTCAGTAGCTGGAGTAGCTGCAACTGTAGTATCGTCAGCTTTTTTAGCTTTAGTTCTACCACGACGTGTAGTTTTCTTCTCAGCAGATTCCACTTCTTTACCGTAAACTTCATTGTAATCAACCAATTCGATTAAAGCCATTTCAGCGTTATCACCTAAACGGTTGTTTAATTTAATGATCCTTGTGTAACCACCTGGACGATTTGCAATTTTAGCTGCAACATCACGGAACAATTCAGTAATGATTTCTTTATCTTGTAAGTAACTAAAAACGATACGACGAGAGTGTGTAGTATCAGTTTTAGATTTAGTCAAAAGAGGCTCAACATACATACGCAAAGCTTTTGCTTTTGCTAAAGTAGTTTGAATTCTCTTGTGTTTAATTAACGATGAAGCCATGTTAGCCAACATCGCCTTACGATGTGAATCTGTTCTTCCTAAGTGGTTATTTTTTTTACCGTGTCTCATTTTGATTTTATTCAGTGTATACCGTCTCGTTGATTATTATCTGAGGGAATTATACACGATTAACAATATTGTTATTTAAGGGTAGTATTGGTTTACTCTTCGTCAAGTTTGAATTTCGATAAGTTCATACCGAAAGATAAGCTTTTAGATTTCACCAATTCCTGAATCTCAGTCAATGATTTTTTACCGAAGTTTCTGAATTTTAACATATCAGCAACATCATAAGAAACCAGGTCAGCTAAAGTACGGATATCAGCTGCTTTAAGGCAGTTTAATGCACGCACAGAAAGATCTAAATCAACCAATTCAGTTTTAAGAATTTTACGCATATGCAAAATTTCTTCATCTACTTCTTTAGTTTCTTCTTTAGCTTGAGATTCTAATACTAAATTCTCATCAGAGAACAACATAAAGTGCTGGATTAAGATTTTCGCAGCTTCTTTTAGTGCTTCTTCAGGGTGGATAGATCCATCTGTAGAGATATCTAGAATTAATTTTTCATAATCTGTCTTTTGTTCAACACGATAATTTTCAATCGAGTATTTTACATTTTTCATTGGGGTAAAAATCGAATCGATTGCGATTACACCAACTACAGCATCATTGATTTTATTTTCTTCAGCTGGAACATAACCGCGTCCTTTATTGATAGTTAATTCTACCTCTAAAGTCACTGTTTTTTCCATGTTACAAATAACGAAATCAGGGTTAAGAACCTCGAAGTTGTTAGAGAATTTTGTAATATCTCCAGCGGTAAACTGATCTTGCCCGTTTACTAAAATGAAAACTTTTTCAGAATCACCAGAATCACCAACTTTCTTAAAACGTACTTGTTTCAAGTTAAGGATGATTT
Source organism: Pedobacter gandavensis (assembly GCF_014172405.1). Classification (GTDB taxonomy): domain Bacteria; phylum Bacteroidota; class Bacteroidia; order Sphingobacteriales; family Sphingobacteriaceae; genus Pedobacter; species Pedobacter gandavensis. Next base: position 339,855 of record NZ_WNXC01000003.1, read on the forward strand.
CCGTCAAATCTTCTACAACACCTTTCATTGTAGAAAACTCGTGAGATACGCCAGAAAAACGAATACTTGTAATGGCATAACCTTCTAAAGAAGAAAGTAAAATTCTTCTTAGGGCATTACCAATTGTTACACCGAAACCGGGCTCTAAAGGACGAAATTCAAATATACCATCGAAATCTGTTGATTTCTGCATGATTACCTTATCGGGTTTCTGAAATGCTAAAATTGCCATTTATAATGTTTTTAGATCGTTATTAAAATTATGTAATGAAATAAAGTGAATTGCCCAGAAGGCAATTCACTAAATATATTACTTAGAGTATAACTCTATTATAAGGTTCTCTTTGATATTTTCTGGGATCTCATCACGGTTAGGATAAGTTAAGAACTTACCTGACAATTCACTTGCATTCCAGTCTAACCAATTGAATTTATTGATTACTCTGCCTGCTACTGAATTAGTAATCGCTTCTAAAGTCTTAGACTTTTCGCGAACTGCAACAACATCACCAGCTTTTAATTGATATGAAGGAATATTTACTACTTCACCGTTAACTGTTACGTGTTTATGGCTAACTAACTGACGTGCAGCTGAACGTGTTGTAGCAATACCTAATCTGTATACTGTGTTATCTAAACGAGCTTCTAATAATTGCAATAAGTTATCACCAGTGATACCTTCACGAGAAGATGCTTTAGTGAATAAGTTACGGAATTGACGTTCTAATACACCATAAGTATATTTAACTTTCTGTTTTTCCATTAACTGTACTGCGTACTCGGATTGTTTACCTCTTCTTTTGGAAGCACCGTGCTGTCCAGGAGGATAATTTTTTCTATCTAATACCTTATCAGGGCCGAAAATTGGCTCTCTGAATTTACGGGCGATTTTGGACTTTGGTCCTGTATATCTTGCCATTGTTTTTTGTTTAAAGTATCGTGTAGCCTTAAGCTACAGACTCTTAGCTTTAAAAATTAATTATTATACTCTTCTCTTTTTAGGAGGACGACATCCGTTGTGCGGAAGCGGAGTGATATCTTTGATAGAGGTTACTTCGATACCTGAAATCTGCAATGTTCTAATTGCTGACTCACGACCTGAACCTGGACCTTTAACAAAAACTTCTACTTTACGAAGACCTAAGTCAAATGCTACTTTACCGCAATCAGATGCTGCTTGACCTGCTGCATAAGGAGTGTTCTTTTTAGAACCCTTGAATCCCATTTTACCTGCAGAAGACCATGAAATAGTTTGACCGTTGTTATTTGTTAAAGTAACAATGATATTGTTAAAAGTAGCATTGATGTGCGCCTGACCAACAGGCTCAATTACAACAATACGCTTTTTGGTAACTTTTTTACTCTTAGCCATAATTCTTATTCAGTACTAATTTTATTTAGTAGCTTTTTTCTTGTTAGCAACTGTTTTTCTCTTGCCTTTACGTGTACGAGAGTTGTTCTTAGTACGTTGTCCACGTACCGGCAAACCTTTTCTGTGACGTAATCCACGGTAACAACCGATATCCATTAAACGTTTAATGTTCAACTGAACTTCTGAACGTAAAGCACCTTCTACTTTTACGCCGTCGTTGATGATGGTACGGATAGCCGATAACTCATCGTCAGACCAATCCTGTACTTTCTTGTTAAAATCGATACCTGCTTCCGTTAAAATACGTTGAGCAGTTGATCTACCTACTCCGAAGATGTACGTTAGACCAATTTCGCCTCTTTTGTTTCTTGGTAAATCAATACCTGATATCCTTGCCATATTTGTACTAAATGTTTGATTAACTGAATGAACGAGATTGAGTATCCTGTACATTCAATCTTCATCACAATCAATAATTTCTTAACCTTGACGTTGCTTATATTTTGGATTTTTCTTGTTAATCACGAAAAGTTTACCTTTACGACGAATAATCTTGCAATCAGCGCTACGTTTTTTAATTGATGACCTAACTTTCATTTTATTTATATCTATAAGTAATCCTGCCTTTTGATAAATCGTAAGGCGACATCTCTAATTTGACTTTGTCTCCAGGTAAAATCTTGATGTAGTGCATCCTCATTTTACCCGAAATATGAGCTATTATCTCATGACCATTCTCTAGTTCCACTCGGAACATGGCATTGGATAGTGCTTCTCTTATTACACCGTCTTGTTCAATTGAGGCTTGTTTAGCCATATAATATTGATATTTACTTAATTAGCTGCTACTAAACAGGGTTGCAAAATTAAATAAAAAAATTTAATAAATTACCTTTTTTTATTTAAAACTTCCTCAATAACTGAAAAAGTTGATAAAACATCTGCATTACCCTTTTTAACTGCCACCGTATGCTCAAAATGAGCTGATGGCCTATTGTCCTTACTGGTTACTGTCCAGCCGTCCGACCAGAACTTAACACCCGCTGTACCTGCATTGATCATAGGCTCTATAGCGATCACCATTCCCTCTTCCAGTTTAATTCCACTTCCCCGCTTACCATAATTTGGTACTTCAGGTTTTTCGTGTAATTGAACGCCAACTCCGTGACCTACTAATTCCTTCACTACACCAAATCCATTCGCCTCCGCATGCGCCTGTACAGCATAGCCTACATCTCCGATCCTTGATCCTACGACAGCCTTCTCTATGGCAAGTCTTAAACACTCTTTAGTCACCTCTACTAACTTCTGTTTCTCTGCGTCTACTTCTCCAATAGAAAAAGTATAAGCCGAGTCACCAAAGTATTTATTTAGAATGACCCCACAGTCGACGGAGATCAAGTCCCCCTCCTGTATCACATATTCACCTGGAAAGCCATGAACAACTTGCTCATTTGGCGAAATACATAGTGAATACGGGAAGCCGTTATAGTTTAAAAAAGCCGGGATTGCTCCGTGGTCTTTAATAAACGTTTCAGCCAGGTCATTCAATTTTTTTGTAGTGATGCCCGGACCAATCACTTTAGCTACTTCAGCCAAAGTTTTAGATACGAGTAAAGAACTCTCTCTTATTAACTCGATCTCCTCAGGAGATTTGTAATAGATCTTAGACATACTATATTTTAGATCACTGCGTTGCTACCAGTTGTTGCAGCAGGAATTCCTGTGCGACCGGTAACTCTACCTGTTTTCATTAAACCATCATAATGACGCATTAACAAATAACTTTCAATTTGTTGCAAAGTATCTAATACTACACCTACCAGGATCAACAAAGAAGTTCCACCATAGAAATGGGCAAATTCTGACTTGATACCGAATTTAACGGCTACTGAAGGAAGTACTGCGATGATGGCAAGGAAAACTGCACCTGGGAAGGTGATCTTCGAAATTACATCATCTATGAAGCTTGAGGTAGCCAAACCTGGTTTGATACCAGGAATAAATCCACCGTTCTTCTTCATGTCGTCCGACATTTGTGTAGGGTTAACGGTAATTGCAGTATAAAAGAATGTAAATGCAATAATTAAAAATCCAAAAGTTAAGCTATACGCTAATGAAGTATAGTCACTGAACTGAATCAACCAGGTGTTCTGTAAAGAAGGAAAGAACTGAGGAATGAATCCAGGGATAAACATCAATGCCTGAGCAAAGATAATCGGCATAACACCGGCAGCATTCACTTTTAAAGGAATGTACTGTCTTACCCCACCAAATTGTCTGTTACCAACAATCCTTTTTGCATATTGAACTGGTACTTTACGTACACCTTGAACAATCATGATGGTAAACATCACTACTGCAAATAAGGCCACAATCTCAAGAACAAGGGCGATTAAGCCACCTTCCCCAACGAACCTAGAAGTAATCTCCTGGTATAAAGCGATTGGTAATCTGGCAATAATACCAACCATAATGATTAGTGAAATACCATTTCCAATACCTTTATCGGTGATTTTCTCACCCAACCACATCACGAATAAAGTACCTGCTGCCAACACGAATGTTGCCATCACATAAAATAAAGCATGATCAATAACAATTGCTTCTGTAGGAACTTGTGTTTTAACATAACCAACAGCTTGAACAGCGGTAATGGCTACGGTTAGATAACGCGTAATCTGATTTAGTTTCTTCCTGCCACTTTCACCCTCCTTTTGCATTTTCTGGAATGAAGGAACAGCAATACCTAATAGCTGAACTACAATTGAGGCAGAAATATAAGGCATAACACCCAAGGCAAGGATAGATACCCGTGAAAACGAACCTCCGGCAAACATATCCAAGAGACCTAAAAGACCAGACTTTTCATTATTGCCTAAAAGAGTTGCGTCAACACCTGGTAGCACCACATGAGATACAAATCTATAAACCAAAAGAATCATGAGCGTAAATACAATACGCTCTTTCAATTCTTGAATTTTCCAAATATTACTTAAAGTAGTAAACAGCTTCTTCATTAATTACAATTAATTACAATTTTTCGATTGAGCCTCCAACAGCCTCAATAGCTTGTTGTGCGGTAGCAGAAAAGGCGTGTGCTTTAACTTCTAACTTCGCTTTAACTTCACCACGAGCAAGGATTTTTACCAGGTCATTTTTGTGAGCTAAACCATGGTCTTGCAATGTAGCAAAATCAATTGTAGTTAAGTTAAATTTCTCAGCTAGTTCTTGTAATACGTCTAAGTTTACACTTACGTATTCTACGCGGTTAATTGGTTTGAAACCAACCTTTGGTACGCGACGTTGTAATGGCATCTGACCACCTTCAAAACCAATTTTGGTTTTGTGACCAGAGCGAGATCCAGCACCTTTGTGACCACGTGTTGATGTTCCGCCACGTCCAGAACCAGTACCACGACCAATTCTTTTTACATTTTTTGTAGAACCTTTTGCAGGTTTCAGATTACTTAAGTTCATTTTTTGAAACTTATGTTGCCCTTCGCTTTCACTAATCAGGGCAACGGTTAAACATATTTAAAGGTTGCAAATGTAATTATATAAACCACATTTACAACCTTTAAAAATTTATATACTCTCTATAGCAACTAAGTGATTCACTTTTCTCACCATACCGATGATGGCAGCGTTAGCTTCCACTTCTACACTTTGGTTCATTTTAGTTAAACCTAATGCTTTCATCGTTCTTTTTTGGCGTTCGCTTCTATCGATAATGCTTTTTACCTGGGTTATTTTGATCTTAGCCATAATATTATCCGTTAAAAACTTTATTTAAATCAATACCACGTTGTTGAGCGATGGTATAAGCATCACGCATCTTAGTTAAAGCATCTACTGTTGCTTTTACCACGTTGTGAGGATTTGATGAACCTTTAGACTTTGCTAATACGTTGTGTACACCAGCACTCTCTAGAACTGCACGCATTGCACCACCAGCAATAACACCTGTACCTACTGCAGCTGGTTTGATTAATACAAAACCACCAGAGAATTTACCGATTTGCTCATGAGGAACAGTACCGTTTAATAGAGGAACTTTTACCAAGTTCTTTTTAGCGTCATCGATACCTTTAGCGATTGCTTCAGTTACCTCTTTTGCTTTACCTAATCCGTAACCTACGATTCCGTTTTCATCTCCAACAACCACAATGGCTGAGAAGCTGAAAGTACGTCCACCTTTGGTTACTTTGGCAACACGTTGTATGCTAACTAAACGATCTTTTAATTCGATCTCGCTAGTCTTAACTCTTTTTATATTGATAGTTGACATTCTTATCCTATTTTCAGATTAAAATACTAAACCAGCTTCGCGAGCACCTTCTGCCAACGATTTAACACGTCCATGGTACAAATAACCATTTCTGTCGAAAACTACTTCTTTAATCCCAGCTGCAATAGCTTTTTCAGCTACTAATTTACCTACAGCTACTGATTGTTCAGATTTGTTTCCAGTTCCAGAAAAGTCTTTTGATAAAGACGAAGCTGATACAATTGTATTACCGGTTACGTCGTTAATGATTTGAGCATAAATTCCTTTATTGCTTCTATATACCGATAGACGTGGACGGCTTTCAGAACCTGTTAATCTTTTTCTGATTCCTTTTTTTATACGATCTCTACGAGATAATTTTTTTCCTGCCATTTTGATTATTTTTTAGAAGCTGATTTACCTGCTTTTCTTCTTAACACTTCACCTACAAACTTGATACCTTTACCTTTGTATGGCTCAGGAGTACGTAACGAGCGGATTTTTGCTGCTACCTGACCGATCAATTGTTTGTCAATACTTTCTAAAATGATTTTAGGAGTCTGACCTTTTTCTGAGGTTGTTGTTACCTTAATTTCTTCCGGTAATTGGAATACATAGTGGTGAGAGTAACCCAAAACTAAGTCTAAAGTGTTGCCTGTGTTTGTAGCACGGTAACCAACACCTACTAATTCTTGAGAGATCTTATATCCTTCTGTAACACCAACAACCATATTGTTTAGCAATGAACGGTATAAACCGTGTAATGCTTTGTGTCTTTTCTGCTCTGAAGGACGAGTTACAGTAACTACGCCGTCTTCCTGATTTACAGTGATATCAGAATCAACTGCTTGAGTCAATTCTCCTTTTGGTCCTTTAACAGTTACTACGTTATCGTTAGATACAGTAATTGTTACACCTGAAGGTACATTAATTGGGGCTTTTCCTATTCTTGACATTTTGTTATCCTCCTTTAATTAATAAACGTGACACAAAACTTCGCCACCAATGTTCAGTTTGGCTGCTTCTTTATCTGTCATAACACCTTTAGATGTAGACAAGATTGCGATACCTAAACCGTTTAATACTCTTGGCATATTTTCTACGCCGGCATATTGCCTTAAACCTGGTTTGCTGATACGGGTTAATGTACGGATTGCAGGAATTTTAGTGATCGCATTGTATTTCAAAGCGATTTTAATCGTTCCTTGAACCGTAGTGTCCTCAAACTTGTAATTAGCAATGTAACCTTTGTCAAAAAGAACTTTAGTAATTTCTTTTTTAAGGTTTGATGCAGGAATTTCTACAATTCTGTGATTTGCCTTGATGGCATTTCTTACTCTTGTAAGGTAATCTGCTATTGGATCTGTATTCATTTTTATTTAATTGTGACGGTGGTTTCCTTCCTATTTCATTCGGGACGACCTTCCATCGGTTAATTTTTTTGTTTCTAGCCTTGGGACTGAGCCCTTAGCATAAAGAAAGCTGTTTTACCAGCTTGCTTTTCTTACTCCAGGGATTTTACCTGCTAATGCCATATCACGGAACAATACCCTTGATATACCGAAAGTACGCATGTAACCACGAGGACGTCCAGTTAATTTACAACGGTTGTGTAAACGTACTGCAGATGAGTTTTTTGGTAACTTATCTAATCCTTCATAATCACCAGCAGCTTTAAGTTCTGCACGTTTGTCAGCATACTTAGCTACCAATTTTTGGCGCTTAATTTCGCGAGCTTTTACACCTTCTTTTGCCATTATGAATTTGTGTTATTTTGGTTTTTAAATGGTAATCCGAATTGTTTTAAAAGTTCTAATGCTTCAACATCAGTAGTAGCACTAGTAACAAATGTAATATCCATACCTAAAATCTTGCTGATTTTGTCGATGTTGATCTCTGGGAAGATGATTTGCTCAGTAACTCCTAATGTGTAGTTACCTTTTCCATCAAAACCTTTATCATTGATACCTTTGAAATCACGGATACGAGGTAAAGCTACAGAAATTAAACGATCTAAAAACTCATACATGTTGTTATCACGTAAAGTAACACGCACACCAACTGGCATACCTTTACGTAATTTAAAGTTTGAGATATCTTTTTTAGACTTAGCGCCTACTGCTTGCTGACCAGCGATAGTAGTCATCTCTAAAATAGAGCTGTCCATAATCTTCTTGTCAGTTACAGAGAAACGTCCAACACCTTGGTTGATCGCGATTTTCTCTAACTTAGGAACTTGCATTACGCTTTTATAGTTGAACTTATCTTTAAGTGCAGCTACGATTTCCTCTTTATATTTACTTTTTAATCTTGGTACGTAAGTCATTATTTGATCTCCTCTCCTGATTTTTTACTAACCCTAACTAATTTCCCATCAGCATTAAGCTTTCTGCCAACGCGAGTAGTTGCACCTGTTTTAGGATCAACTAATGCTACGTTAGAAATATGAAGAGCAGCCTCTTTTTTAATGATACCTCCGTTTGGATTAGCAGCATTTGGTTTTGTATGTTTTGATACAAGGTTCACACCTTCTACAAGAATTCTGCTTTTAGAAATTAATACAGAAAGCACAGTGCCTTGTTGGCCTCTTGAATCGCCAGCGATTACCTTTACTAAATCTCCTTTACGGATTTTAATCTTTGGTGTAGTTACTTTATTTTTCATTTTATAATACCTCCGGTGCTAATGACACAATTTTCATGAATTGTTTTTCACGCAGTTCTCTTGCTACCGGGCCGAAAATACGTGTACCACGCGGCTCATCTTGTGCATTTAATAATACTGCTGCATTGTCGTCGAAACGGATGTAAGAACCATCTTTACGTCTGATCTCTTTTCTCGTTCTTACAACTACTGCTTTAGAAACTGTTCCTTTCTTGATGTTACCAGAAGGCAACGCGCTTTTAACGGTTACAACGATTTTGTCACCAATAGAAGCGTATCTCTTTCCAGTACCACCAAGCACACGGATAACCAATACTTCTTTAGCGCCGCTATTGTCGGCTACGTTTAATCTTGATTCCTGTTGTACCATGTTATTTAGCTCTTTCTAAAATTTCCACTAATCTCCAGTTCTTGTTCTTACTCAGCGGACGAGTCTCCATGATCAGTACTGTATCACCAATACCGCAATCGTTTTTCTCGTCATGAGCCATAAATTTGGTAGTTTTTTTAACAAACTTACCATAGATCGGGTGTTTCACTTTACGTTCAACCGCTACAACAATAGATTTATCCATTTTGTTGCTTACTACCAACCCGGTTCTTGTTTTTCTTAATTGTCTTTCCATTTCGACTCTAAAGTTATTTTGTTTCAGTAGCAGACTCAGCTAATTTGCGCTTCGTCACTTCAGTGTTTAATCGGGCGATATCTTTTCTTACCTTTTTAATACGGGTAGGATTTTCGATAGCCGAAATTGTATGTGCAAATTTCAACTTTACTAAATTTTCAGTTTCTTCTGCAATCCTGGCTACTAGTTCTTCTTTTGAAAGCCCTGTGATTTCTGAGTTCTTCATTTTATTAATTTTAATGCCTTGGGTCTAGCGGTTGTAATAACAAGTTACTTACAACATTGAACCCAAGAACTTTTTTTATGCTTCTACGTAATCTCTACGTACTACAAATTTTGTTTGAATCGGCAATTTTTGAGCCGCTAATCTCATTGCTTCTTTAGCTATCGCTAGAGGAACACCTTCGGCTTCAAAAATAATACGTCCAGGTCTAACAACGGCAACCCAGTATTCTGGAGCACCCTTACCTTTACCCATACGAACTTCAGCTGGTTTCTTAGTTACCGGTTTGTCCGGGAAAATTCTAATCCACACCTGGCCTTCACGTTTCATGAAACGAGTTACCGCAATACGGGCTGCCTCTATCTGGCGACTTGTAATCCAAGTCGACTCTAAAGATTTGATCCCGAAAGACCCGAATGATAATTCAGCACCACGTGTTGCTAAACCCTTCATTCTGCCTTTTTGCATCTTTCTGAACTTCGTTCTTTTTGGCTGTAACATCTTATTCTAATATTATCGTTAAACGATCTGTTAACTAATTATTTACGAGGACCTCTGTTAGGAGTATTTCCGCCTCTATTATCTCTTCCTGCACCTGGAGCACCTTGACCTGGACCTCTTCCGCCACGACCTTTATTGTCGTTTCTTCTGTCGCCACCGCCACGGTTATCTCTGTCTCTTCCACCACCGAAAGCACCTTCTGGTCTGCCACCTTTACCTGGAGCATTGCTCACAGAACCGATGTTTGGAGAAAGATCACGTTTACCGTAAACTTCACCTTTACAGATCCAAACTTTAACACCTATTTTACCATAAGTAGTTAAAGCTTCTGCTAATGCATAGTCAATGTCAGCACGGAAAGTATGCAAAGGAATTCTTCCTTCTTTATACTGTTCGCTACGAGCCATTTCAGCACCACCTAAACGACCAGAGGTCATAATTTTGATACCTTCAGCACCCATACGCATCGTTGATGCAATAGTAGATTTCATTGCTCTACGGAATGAGATCCTTGCTTCTAATTGTTTTGCAACACCTTCTGCAACTAGTTGTGCATCAAGCTCAGGACGTTTGATCTCAAAAATGTTGATTTGAATTTCCTTTTTAGTCAATTTCTTCAACTCTTCTTTGATCTTGTCAACCTCAGCTCCTGCTTTTCCGATCACAATACCCGGACGTGCAGTGTGGATAGTTACCGTGATACGCTTTAACGTACGCTCGATTACTACTTTCGCTACACCGCCTTTTGCGATACGTACAGAAAGGTATTTTCTTATTTTTTCGTCCTCAACTAATTTATCAGCATAGTTGTTGCCACCGAACCAGTTAGAATCCCAACCTTTGATGATTCCTAACCTGTTTCCTATTGGATGTGCTTTTTGTCCCATTTCTGTTAATTAGTTTGAGTTTCAACGTTTTTACTATCTACTACCAAAGTTACATGGTTAGAACGCTTACGGATTCTGTAACCACGTCCTTGAGGTGCTGGTCTAAGTCTTTTTAATTGACGACCACCGCCTACCATTATCGTTTTCACGTATAACTGGTTTTCTTCAGGGCGAGAACCTTCATTTTTAGTTTCCCAGTTTTTGATAGCTGACAATAAAAGTTTTTCAACTCTGATTGCTGCTTCTTTATTGGTAAACTTTAAAATGCTTAAAGCTTTCTCTACACGCTCACCTCTGATAAGATCTACAACCAAACGCATTTTACGTGGTGAGGTTGGACAATTGTTTAATTTCGCTACTGCTTCCATCTCTTAATTATTTTTTCTTTTCAGAGTGACCCCTAAATGTTCTGGTTGGAGCAAACTCTCCCAGCTTGTGACCAACCATGTTTTCTGTTACGTATACCGGAATAAATTTATTTCCGTTATGAACTGCAAATGTATGATTCACGAAATCTGGTGAAATCATTGATCTGCGAGACCAAGTTTTAATTACAGACCTTTTACCTGATTCATTCATAGATACTACTTTCTTCTCTACGTTATGGTCAATATACGGTCCTTTTTTTATCGAACGAGCCATTATTTCTTCCTTTTCTCTATGATGAAACGATTTGAGTATTTTTTAAGTGAACGAGTTTTGAATCCTTTCGAATACAATCCGTTTCTTGAGCGAGGTTGACCTCCTGATGAGCGACCCTCACCACCACCCATTGGGTGATCGACTGGGTTCATCGCTACCGGACGAGTTCTAGGACGACGTCCTAACCAACGTTTACGACCTGCTTTACCTAATACTTCATTTGCGTGATCCGAGTTCGAAACAGCTCCGATTGTAGCTAAACAAGTAACTAAGATAGATCTTACTTCACCTGATGGCATTTTAACAGTTGCATATTTACCATCACGTGCTGCTAATTGAGCATAAGCACCTGCGCTACGTGCCATTTGAGCACCACGACCTGGTTGAATTTCAATGTTATGTACAATCGATCCCAATGGGATGTTTGATAATGTTAAAGCATTTCCAACTTCTGGAGTTGCTGTATCACCCGAAACTACTGTTTGTCCTACTTGCAATCCTTCCGGTGCAATAATGTAACGCTTCTCTCCATCTGCGTAATGCAATAATGCAATACGAGCGGTACGGTTTGGATCGTACTCAACAGTAGCTACTGTTGCAGGAATGTTAAACTTATCACGTTTAAAGTCAATTAAACGGTAAGATTTCTTGTGACCACCACCCATGTAGCGCATAGTCATCTTTCCTGTATTGTTACGTCCTCCTGATTTCTTAGAAGATACAACCAATGATTTTTCGGGCTTGGTTGCTGTAATCTCCGAAAAGCTGGCACCTACTCTAAAGCGGGTTCCCGGAGTGACTGGTTTAAATTTTCTTAAGCCCATAGTTATAAATTATTCACTTTATTAAATATTCGCGTAATAATCAATTGTTTCACCTGCTGCCAGGGTTACAATCGCTTTTTTGTATTTTGGGCTACGACCCGTAACTAATCCACCTTTAGTGTTTCTGGACTTCACTTTACCATTTACAACCATTGTATTAATGGCTAAAATGTTAACGTTGTACATTTTCTCTATGGCTTGCTTAATCTGCAATTTATTTGCTTTGTGTTCTACTTTAAAAGTAAAGCGATTAGACTTTTCTGTTAATGCAGAAGCTTTTTCTGTTAATATTGGTTTCTTTAAAAATTCCATATTACTTGGCAAATGCCTCCTCCAATGTTTTAAGAGAATCAGCAGTTAACAAAAGCTTGCCACAGTTTAATACATCATATGTATTCAACTGATCTGCAGTAATAACTTTCGCTTTCTGAATGTTTCTGCTTGATAAATAGATATTGTTATTTTGTGAAGGTAAAACCAACAATGTCTTTTCGCCAGCTAAGTTTAATGCGCTAACTAAATTCAAGTAGTTTTTAGTTTTGATTGAATCAAAAGCAAAGTCTTCTAAAACAACAACGTTGTTATCTTGCGCTTTGTAAGTCAATGCTGATCTACGAGCAAGTTGCTTTAACTTTTTGTTCAATTTGAAACTATAATCACGTGGTTGAGGACCAAACACACGACCACCACCATTAAACAATGGAGATTTAATACTTCCGGCACGAGCACCACCAGTACCTTTTTGTTTGTAAAGTTTGCGGGTTGAACCTGCAATTTCGTTACGTTGCTTAGACTTGTGAGTACCTTGACGTTGATTAGCCAAATACTGTTTTACATCTAAATAGATCGCGTGGTCAACAGGCGTAATGCCAAATACTGACTCAGGAAGTTGCACCTTGGCACCTGTCTCTTTTCCTGAAATGTTTAATACTTTAACTTCCATCTGCTTACTTATCTAAGATTACGTAAGAACCCTTAGCTCCTGGAATGGAACCACTAACTACAACAAGGTTTTGATCAGCATAAACTTTCAAAACTTGTAAGTTTTGAACTTTTACTCTGTCACCACCCATTCTACCCGCCATACGCATACCTTTAAATACACGAGCTGGATAAGACGCAGCACCTAATGAACCTGGTGCACGCATTCTGTTATGCTGTCCGTGAGTTTGTCCACCAACACCAGCGAAACCATGACGTTTTACAACACCCTGGAAACCTTTACCTTTTGAAGTACCAACAACATCCACGAAATCACCTTCATTGAAAATGTTCACAGTTACCGTATCACCTAAGTTCAACGATTCTTCGAACGGTTCAAATTCAACCAATTTACGTTTTGGGGTTGTGCTTGCTTTCGCAAAGTGGCCTTTAAGAGGCTTGGTAGTGTTCTTTTCTTTGGCTTCGTCGAAACCTAACTGAACGGAAACATAACCGTCTTTCTCTTCGGTCTTTACCTGTGTAACAACACAAGGTCCAGCTTCAATCACCGTACATGGAATGTTCTTTCCATCGGCGTCGAATATGCTGGTCATTCCTACTTTTTTTCCAATAATACCTGACATTTTCTTTTTTTAATTTAACACCCATCGAAGCAGTAGGGCTTCGTTCAAGGTGGATACAATTCCCTTTAAGGGAGGGCAAAAATACGAAAGAAATCTTAATTTTCAAATAGTTAGCTAATTATTTTTTCAAATAAGCGCTATTTATTTTTGGGGAAGGGGGAATAGATTGAGTTATTAAGTTTTTAACCAACCAACTTGTCACTCAGGCTATACAAGATCACTAACAAAACGAATGATCCGATCAAAACATACAAGTAATCTCGTTCAATCAGGAAGCTGAAGATCGAGAAAACAACCCTGGCTACTGGCGTAAAAATCAACAATAAGGTGCCAAACTGGATAATCGCTTTAGGATCCAATTCTCGCAATCCGATAAAAATGGCTGGAATTGAAGATAATCCCGATTTGTTTGGGTTAAAAACGCGATAATCTATTTGCATGGCATGATCAGATAAAAGATAAAGGAAGCCTCCCACCAGCACCACAGACATAGATGCAATTACGCCAACACGAAGCAATGTTCCTAAAATAAGCTGAATGTCGCGATCCGCAAAGAAGTTTTTTCGTATTGAACTCATAGCTTTCCGGATAAACCGTTATAAATCATTTGCAATGCAAGAAAAGTGACCACAACTGCAAAAACTACTTTTAATTTATCAGTTTTAGTACGAACCAGGATTTTTGAGCCGATCGTTGCACCGGTCAGCACACCTATGGTCACTGGCATCGCTATTCCTGGATCAATCTGACCCCGGTGTAAGTACACTATGGCACTGGCAGCAGCCGTTACTCCCATCATAAAATTACTCGTCGTCGTAGATACCTTAAACGGGATTCTCATGATATTGTCCATCGCAATCACTTTTAAAGCACCGGAACCAATACCTAGTAAACCGGAAATGATCCCGGCAAAAAACATCATTACAAAGCCCCCTGCAACCCGGTGAACTGCATAGTTTTTAGCTCCGTTTTCTGTAGGATAGGTTCCGTTCAGTTTAAGAAATACTGCCAGTTTCCCAGAAGTATCGTTATCCGAACGATCTACTTTCTTAATGACCATCATTGCCGCAGAGAATAAAAGAATCAGCCCAAAAACAACCGCAATAAAACCTGGATTCAGATAAACGGTGATCACAGCACCAATAACCGCACTCACTGTAGTGGCCACTTCGAGAAACATGCCAATTCGGATATTGGTGATTCCTTCTTTCACATAAGCTGCTGCAGAGCCGGATGAAGTTGCAATTACAGATACAATAGAAGCACCAATCGCATAATGAATATCGACACCCAATGCCAGTGTCAATAGCGGAATAATAATCACTCCACCTCCTAGACCAGTCAGCGAACCAACCAATCCAGCTAAAAAAGCACCTGCTAGAACTATAAATGTAAATAGTAATACCGACATTGCTACAAATATACTATCTATACATAGAACACAATAAAATTCACAAATGATTGTTAGATTAAACAGGGTTTCCCTTCAACATCATTTAATAAGCTTTATATTTTTGGTGAAACCTACAGAACTAAACACGATCATAGCCAACTAACAATAGTATTCCTTAAAACAAATCCCTTATGAAAAAACTGTTATTCTCGATTATAGCGTTGCTCTTCTTAAATTTAAATACGCAGGCACAATTAGTTCCAGACAGTGCGAAAGTTGACCCTAGTCTGAGGGGACAGTACCAGCTCATGATAGCTAAATCTAAAACCATTAATGGTTACAAGCTTATCAATCCAGCCAGGCTTGGCGCATTCTGGAAAAGTGTATCCGACTCGATCAACTACAACCGAAAACAACTGATCTCGATAAAGGTCAAACTTGCCGAACAAGAAAAAGCTGTTGCTACCTTGAAGGCACAGATTTCAGGCTCAGAGAACGCTTTGGCTAGCTCCAATGCAAAGTTGGATGAAATTAGTTTTCTCGGCATCTCCTTTACTAAAAGCAAATACAATGTCATCGTATGGAGTCTGATCCTGGTCTTGGCTGCTGCACTTGCTATTGTCATCCTGCGCTCCGCTAAATTCATCCATGAAGCAAAATACAGGAGTTCATTATATGAAGAAATCGCTCAGGAATATCAAAACTACAAGACCAAGGCGAATGATAAAGAGAAAAAATTAGCGAGAGAATTGCAAGACGAACGCAATAAGCTTGACGAACTTAGAAAGAAGTAATGCCTTAAAAAATACAACGTTCCTTCTTAAAAAAGGAAGTTCAACAAAAAAGCCTTCCGAAAATAAATTCGGAAGGCTTTTTTGCTATTCGTCTAAAAAGTTAAACTTTGATTTCAACTTCAACACCGCTAGGTAGTTCAAGTTTCATTAAAGCGTCAACCGTTTTAGAGTTAGAGCTATAAATGTCTAACAAACGTTTGTAAGCGCACAATTGAAACTGCTCACGTGCTTTTTTGTTAACGTGTGGAGAACGCAAAACAGTGAAGATTTTCTTTTCTGTAGGCAATGGAATTGGTCCACTAACTACTGCACCCGTAGGTTTAACAGTCTTAACGATTTTCTCAGCAGATTTATCTACCAAGTTGTAATCGTAAGATTTTAATTTAATTCTGATTCTTTGGCTCATCTTATATATGTATTAAGGCTGCCGGTTAGAGCTATTAATAACCGGCTGCCGATTTATTACTATTCTGCAGATTTGATTCTACCTTTTGATTTAGCAACTACTTCATCCTGTACGTTTCTTGGTGCTGGTGCGTAGTGATCAAACTCCATTGTTGAAGTTGCACGACCAGAAGTGATGGTACGTAACTGAGTTACATAACCAAACATCTCAGAAAGAGGCACAGTAGCTTTAATTACCTGAGAACCATTACGCGTGTCCATACCTAAAAGTTGACCACGACGACGGTTCATGTCACCGATAACATCACCCATGTTTTCTTCAGGGGTTAAGATTTCGATTTTCATGATTGGCTCCATCAATACTGGATTACATTTTGGTAATGCTTCACGGTAAGCCATTTTAGCTGCAAGTTCAAATGATAAAGCATCTGAATCGACTGCGTGGAATGAACCATCAATTAAGCGAACTTTCATGTCTGGTAGTGGATAACCAGCCAATACTCCATTAGCCATAGATGCTGCGAAACCTTTCTCAACTGAAGGGATAAACTCACGAGGGATTGAACCACCTGTGATTTCATTCACAAATTGTAAACCACCTTTTTCGTAATCCGCATCGATTGGAGAAATAACAACTTGGATATCCGCGAATTTACCACGACCACCTGATTGTTTTTTGTAAGTCTCACGGTGTTGAACCGAACCATTAATTGCTTCTTTGTAAGCAACTTGTGGCGCACCTTGGTTAACCTCAACTTTAAACTCACGTCTTAAGCGGTCAATCAAGATATCTAAGTGAAGCTCACCCATACCAGAGATTACAGTTTGGCCAGTTTCCTGATCAGTCTGAACTCTAAATGTAGGATCTTCTTCAGCTAATTTAGATAAACCAATACCTAATTTATCAATGTCAGCTTGAGTTTTAGGCTCAATAGCTAAACCGATAACCGGTTCTGGGAAATCCATAGATTCTAAAATAATTGGATTTTTCTCATCACAAAGTGTATCACCTGTTTTGATATCTTTAAAGCCTACTACTGCAGCAATATCACCAGCACCTACATTAGGAATTGGGTTTTGCTTGTTCGCGTGCATTTGGAAGATACGAGAGATACGCTCTTTGTTCTCAGAACGTGCGTTGTAAACGTATGAACCAGCGTCTAAGTTACCTGAGTATACACGGATAAAGCACAAACGACCTACGAAAGGATCGGTTGCAATTTTAAACGCTAATGCTGCAAACGGCTCATTAACATCTGGTTGACGAGTTACTTCTTCACCTGTTTCTGGGTTGGTACCAGTGATACCATCCACATCCATTGGCGAAGGCAACAATTCCATTACCAAATCCAACATAGTTTGAACACCTTTGTTTTTGAAAGATGAACCACAAACCATAGGAACGATTTTAGCATCTAGAGTTGCTTTACGCAATGCATCAAGAATTTCACGCTCAGTGATTGAGTTTGGATCCTCGAAGAATTTCTCCATTAAGGACTCATCATAATCAGCAACAGCTTCTAATAAATTCTCTCTCCATTCCGCAACTTCGTCTAACATATCTTCTGGAATTGGAACTTCAGTAAAGGTCATACCTTTATCTTCTTCATTCCAAACGATACCACGGTTGTTGATTAAATCAACTACACCTTTAAAGCTATCTTCACCACCGATAGGTAATTGTAAAGGAACTGCATGGCTACCCAACATTTCTCTTACTTGCTTCACAACTTTTAAGAAGTCAGCTCCTGAACGGTCCATTTTGTTAACGAAACCAATACGTGGAACTGCATAGTTGTTAGCTAAACGCCAGTTAGTTTCAGATTGAGGCTCAACACCATCAACTGCTGAAAATAAGAATACCAATCCGTCTAAAACACGAAGTGAACGGTTTACCTCTACGGTAAAATCCACGTGTCCTGGAGTATCGATAACGTTTACCTGGTATTTATTACCGCGGTAAGGCCAGAATACCGTTGTAGCTGCAGACGTGATCGTAATTCCACGTTCTGCCTCTTGGATCATCCAGTCCATCGTAGATGCACCTTCGTGTACCTCACCAATTTTGTGATTTACTCCGGCGTAATAAAGGATACGCTCAGTTGTTGTGGTTTTACCCGCATCAATGTGAGCCGCGATTCCAATATTTCTTGTAAATTTTAAATCTCTTGACATTTTATAATTCTCTATAAATTAGAAACGGAAGTGAGAGAACGCTTTGTTAGCCTCAGCCATTTTATGCGTATCTTCTTTTTTCTTAACGGCTGCACCTTCACCTTTAGCTGCTGAAACGATTTCACCTGCTAATTTTTCTTTCATGGTTTTTTCACCACGTTTACGAGCGTAAGAAATTAACCATTTCATGCCTAAAGCAATCTTACGGTCAGGTCTTACCTCTGTAGGTACCTGGAAATTTGCACCACCTACACGACGAGATTTAACCTCTACTGCAGGCATTACATTTGTTAAAGCACGTTTCCACACTTCTAGACCGTTCTCACCTGCTTTTTTCTCAGCAAGTTCAACAGCATCATAAAAAATACTATATGCGATAGATTTTTTTCCATCGTACATCATATTGTTTACAAAACGGGTCACCTGAACATCGTTAAATTTTGGATCAGGAAGGATAATTCTTTTCTTTGGTTTTGACTTTCTCATTTGTTTTTCCTCCTAATTATTTCTTTTTACCTTTTGTTGGTGCCGCTACTACTTGACCTGGTTTAGGACGTTTAGTACCGTATTTTGAACGACGTTGGTTACGACCAGCAACTCCTGAAGTATCTAACGCTCCACGGATGATGTGGTAACGTACTCCTGGTAAATCTTTAACACGACCACCACGGATCAATACAATGGAGTGCTCCTGTAAATTGTGACCTTCACCTGGAATATAGGCATTCACCTCTTTACCATTGGTTAAACGTACACGGGCAACTTTACGCATTGCTGAGTTTGGTTTTTTAGGGGTAGTGGTATATACACGTGTACATACACCTCTTCGCTGTGGACAGCTGTCCAACGCAGGAGACTTACTCTTGAACTCCAGTGCTACTCTACCTTTTCTAACTAATTGTTGAATGGTTGGCATTGTTCTTTTTGTTTTCTATTAATATTTAAAAACTTTACCCCTATAATAAGGGACTGCAAAGGTAGGATATTACATTTTATAAATCAAGGGCTTAACGCAAAAATAATTCTAAGCTAAGATTGCTTAAAATCAATAGGATCAGAAGGTTTAGCCGTCATGTAATTGCTATTGAATTTTCAAACTCTAGTATAAAGTACCTGAAACCTAAATTCAAAATGAGTTCAGAACGAGCTCAACATCTAAACAGATTTATTTAACCTTTAATAAAGCTTTTCCAGGGCTCTTCTAGGGCTTTGATAGGGCCAATTGACCTTTCAAAACCGGGATAATAGCCTTGTAAACATGTTAAAGTCCTCAAGATATATCGAACTCATCCAGTCTCCTGGTCAAACTCCGCTTGAGGTCAGAAAATAGTATTAGTATAACAAATCTATAAGATTAACTATATCAGTGGAAAGTGTCTAAGTAAAGTTTCTCTACTTTCTTTCTGGCCCAATCCGTCTTACGTAGAAATTTCAAGCTGGACTTTAAACTTGGATTATTCAAAAAACATTCAATACGAATCAATCTACCCAATTCTGGCCAGTCGTAATGCCACACCAATTGTTTAACAATAAACTCCAATGTTTTACCATGTAAAGGGTTATTTGGCTGTGCTGATTCTGTCATGCTACAAAAATAATAAGAATTTCCGGCTCCTAAATGTCATCCGGATAAAAAGACTCTAATTAGTAATGACTAAATTTGTCCTATTCAGTTTTACTTAATTCCTACCTCATGCAATTTAAATTAGGAGATTTTGTTCGTTTCGTGGACGAAAATATAGAAGGTTATATCACCAGAATAATCGATAAAGACATGCTTGGTGTGACCGATTCGAATGATTTTGAAATTCCCGTACTCGCTTCTAAAGTGACTTTAGTTCATGACGAA
Organism: Pedobacter gandavensis; assembly: GCF_014172405.1. Lineage (GTDB taxonomy): Bacteria > Bacteroidota > Bacteroidia > Sphingobacteriales > Sphingobacteriaceae > Pedobacter > Pedobacter gandavensis. Next base: position 360,045 of record NZ_WNXC01000003.1, read on the forward strand.
ATCCCTGAAAGTGATATCGTTTCTAACCGTCCAGCTGTAGTGATTCCAGAAGCACAATTTATTAAAGACGGAGTTTATCTGGGTTTGATTACTGATCAACACAGTACTTCGGTAGCCCATTTCCATTTGGTAAATGAAAGCTCTTTCCAATTATTAACCAGCTTAACCACAGAAAAAGGTGACCATTATAAAGGGGAATTTGCGGCTATTATTCCTGCCCATTCGACCAAAAAGATTTACTCTGCTCAATTGGGAGACATTCAGATCTGGCCAAAGTTCAAACTGGAAATTTTATTCCATACCCCGGCAGATGTGGAACCTAAAGCGCCCATCATTTACCATGAACGCATCAAAGGAAAAGATCTTTCTGTAGCGAAAGTAGACATCGCATTACTGAAACAAAAAGGCTGGTTAATCCGCCTGGACGCTCCGGAAGCTTTGATTGATGCAGAAAAATTGAAAGAAAGTTTTTTTAAAGCACGATAACAGCTAGGTACCAGGCAAGGATGCCAATTAAGTACCAAACAATTACAGGAATTCAGGCGTTATCCCTTAACACCATTCCATAATCCGATGAAATACTTAGCTCCTATTTTTTGCCTAATGCTATGCATTCCACTGTTGGCGGTTACTTGTAACCGCCCAATGGAAAAACTAGAAGAACCCAGACTTAAAGACATCAAGCTTCCTGAAGGCTTCAAAATTGAGGTTTTTGCAAAAGTGGACAATCCAAGATCCATGGCTTTAGGTGCAAATGGAACCGTATTTGTAGGTAACCGTGATGGGGATAAAGTCTACGCCCTGGTAGATGAAAATAAAGATGGTATCGCCGAAAAAACCTATATCATCGCCCAAGGTTTAAAAGATATGCCCAACGGTGTTGCCTTTAAAGATGGTAACCTATATGTAGCAGAAATCAGCAAAATCTGGCGTTATGATAATATTGAAAAACACTTAGCAAATCCGCCTAAGCCAGTACTGGTTTACGATAAACTTCCGACAGATACCCACCATGGTTGGAAATACATTGCTTTTGGTCCCGATGGAAAACTCTATGTGCCTATTGGCGCCCCCTGCAATATTTGCGATAATACAGATAAAGATAAAAGATATGCCTCCATCACCCGGATGAATCCCGATGGCACTGGCTTTGAAATTTTCGCCAATGGCGTCAGGAACTCTGTAGGTTTCGACTGGAATCCACTGACCAAAGATCTTTGGTTTACTGACAATGGAAGAGATATGTTAGGCGATGATATCCCAGCAGATGAACTCAACCGTGCAGAAAAGCCTGGAATGCATTTTGGCTATCCATTTGTCCATGCAGGAGATCTATTAGATCCAGAATTTGGTAAAGGAAAAAACCCTAAAGACTACACTCCTCCTCAGGCAAAACTAAACGCACATACCGCTGCATTGGGTATGAAATTTTATACAGGCGATCAGTTCCCGAAAGCTTACAAAAATCAAATCTTCATTGCAGAGCATGGTTCGTGGAACAGAAAAGAACCTACAGGCTACCGCGTAACCCTGGTTAAATTGGATGGGAACAAAGTGATCAGCTATGAGCCCTTTGCCTCCGGCTGGCTGAAAAACGGAAAAGCATGGGGAAGACCTGTTGATGTGCTGCAGCTAAAAGATGGCTCGCTCCTCGTTTCTGATGACTTTGCAAACCTTGTTTATAGAATCACTTATGATAAATAATTTTTCAAGCCTGAACATCGTCTTTCCGGGATATTTTTTGTAACCTGCCGAAATCAGTAAAAATACCGGAAATGAGATTTAAAGATTACGAATTTGACTTCACTGACATTAGCCGCAGTACCTATAAGATCCTTATAAAATGGGGTGTTCCAGAAAGCATTGCAACTTTCGTCAACCTATTTATCCTGTTAACTGCGTTGATCATCGCAGTATATTTATTGCATAACGTACTCAGACGCTTATTGAGGATTACTTTAATCCGCATCGTTAAGACGACAAGACTTGATTTCTTTTTGCACCTGCTAGAAAATCGATTTGCACATTATATTGCCTTACTCGCTGCAGTCTCCTTGATCAGAAATGCCTTGCCGGCAGTTTTCCATTCTTTTCATACGTTGACAAAAGTATTGATTAAACTGACCGATGCTTATCTGGTGATCCTGATCATCTGGGTGCTCATGACATTCATCAAATCTGGCGCTGAATCTTTAAGAAAAAGAGCCACTTTTCGCTCTAAACCGATAGAAAGTTACTTACAGGTAATCCGGATTATATTCTACCTGATCGCAACCGTGATTATCTTTACCATCCTTACCGGAAAAGACCCTACTGTTGCTTTTACCGCAATGGGGGCCGCTTCCGCAGTACTATTGTTGATGTTTAAAGATACCATCATGGGATTTGTAGCCAGTATACAAGTCAGCACCAATGATACAGTACGCATTGGCGACTGGATCACGATGCCCAAATATGGTGCAGATGGTGATGTGATGGAGATCAACCTGACTACCGTAAAAGTGCAGAACTTTGACAAGACCATTACCACAATCCCTACTTATTCCTTAGTCTCTGATTCTTTTCAAAATTGGAGGGGAATGAGCGAATCCGGTGGTCGAAGAATTAAACGCGCTATCTTTATCCGCCAATCCACTATACGTTTCATCAACCCGGAAGAACTAGAGGAATTTAGAAAAATCCAATCATTGACCGCTTACATAGACCACCGTCAAAAAGACATCAATAAAAACAATGAACGTGTTGGGGCAGATAAAACTTTACTGATCAATGGAAGAAACCTGACCAATGCCGGTCTCTACAGAAAATATATAGATAACTATATTTCCAACCATAGTGGCATCCATAAAAAAATGACCATGATGGTGAGGCAACTCGCCCCTACTTCAACAGGTCTGCCGATAGAAATTTATGCCTTTACCGGAACTACCAAATGGATTGATTATGAATACATCATGGCCGACATATTTGACCACCTTCTGGCTTCCGCCAAATTCTTTGACTTACAGATCTATGAGATGGAGGTTTTAAATCCTGATCAGGAATAAAAAAAGGCTTCCAGAATTATCTCCGGAAGCCTTTTAAGAATTATTTACCTTTAAACAGTTTCTAATGTAAAAACATTATTGGATTATTTTTTCCAACTGTTATTAGTCTCATTTACATCAGGAAGCACTTTTTCTGGATCTAATGTTACCGAAACCACTTCTTCTGTAGTTGGGTAGTTAACCGTCCAGCTGGTATTTCTCATCCAAACATCAACAGGTAATTTAATGATATCCGTCTTACCACTTTTAGTTTTCACTTCAATGATGACCGGCATCGGCATTTTCTCCAGATTGGTAATCTGAATGTTATACCCTACAATTGCACCATCTTTGTTTACCTCTTTAACATCTGTAATGGCCTGGTCTGTTTTCCAATTCTCCAGGAACCATCCTTTCCAGAACCAGGAAAGATCTTCTCCTGCCCCATTTTCCATAGCACGGAAAAAATCAAATGGTGTAGGGTGTTTGAAAGCCCAGTTCTCAATATATTTTTTAAAGGCATAGTCGAAACGATCTGCACCCAATACCTGATCTCTTAAAATATTTAGGCCAACACCTGGCTTAAAATATAGGTTAGTGCCAATATTTGCTTCTTTCATCGCATCTGGCATTAACATCACATATTCAAGTTTGTCATTCGCCATTGATTTACCAATAGCCTGTATATTACTTGGTTTGCGTTTATACTCTCCCTTATTGAACTCGGCAGCAGACAAGCCATTGATGAAAGTATTGAAACCCTCATCCATCCAACCGTATTTACGCTCATTGCTACCCACAATCATTGGGAACCAGGTGTGTCCAAATTCATGGTCAATTACACCCCAGGCGCTACCATTTTTAGCTTTCCAGCCGCAAAAAACAATACCAGGATATTCCATACCACCCACATTACTCGCCACATTGACTGCCATTGGATATGGATATTCGAACCATTTTTTAGAATAATATTCTATAGAAGCTTTCACATACTCTGCACCACGACCGTAACCATCTTTGCCATTACTTTCTACTGGTTGAGCAGAAACTGCCAAGGATTTCTTACCACTTGGCAGGTTTATTCTTGCAGCATCTAATACAAATGCTTTTGAAGAAGCCCATGCCACATCGCGTGTATTTTTGATCTTAAACTTCCAGGTTAATTTCCCTGTCCCCGGGCGCGACTTAGGATTGGTCACTTCTTCTTCCGTACGAATGGTTACTGTTTTATCGCTTTGTTTAGCGGCATTCCAGCGTGACAATTCCGTTGGGGTAAAAACTTCCTGTGGATTTAACAATTCACCAGAACCCATTACAATATGGTTTGAAGGAGCTGTAACATCGAAATCAACATCGCCGTATTCACAGTAAAACTCTCCGGCACCCCAATATGGAAGCGTATTCCAGCCCAGCACGTCATCATAAACAGCCATTCTTGGGAACCATTGTGCAATGGAAAAAATCTCCCCGTTTTTGGTAGTCAAGTGTCCCATGCGGTCTGAACCATTAATAGGAATGATAAAAGAAAAATTCATTTTGATGGTGATCACGTCTCCATTTGCAGCCAATGGCTGATCCAGACGGATCTGCATCCTGGTATCTTCGGTAATCGAAGTAAACTTCACTGGCTTTGCTTTTTGAGCCAGACTCAGTCCTTCAATTTTATAGCCACCATCAACTTTCTCCCCTCTGGCACCGTATCGGCTACCAGCAGCAATCAAAGAGTTCCCTCTTGAATTTTCAGAGAAAAGATTTTGGTCCATTTGCAACCATAAGTAAGGTAGCTTATCCGGACTGTTATTTTTATAGGTAATCGTAACCGTACCTGTTACTTGGTTTTTGGCTTCATCAAGGTTCGCTGTGATTTTGTAATCAGCACGGTTTTGCCAGTATTTAGGCCCTGGATAGCCACTTGCAGAACGGAACTCATTCCCATTCTGGGTGTAAAACAATGGGTTAAATGCAGCATGAGGGTCATAGTTACCAGTAGCTTGTTGCGCCATGGAACTAAAACCAAATGCGCATAACAATACCCCTAACAAGGTAAACTTATTCTTCATCATATGTTGTTTGGTTATAGATTCGAACTAAAGATATAAAATGAATATTTATACCTAACCATTGTAACGGTTTTATTAGTTCGGCTATAACTTCGGCATCGGCGGCAATTTGCGCTGATCTGCAGGAAGTTTTTTCCAGGTATTGTAGGCTTTCGCGATATAGTATTTATAATTAAAAGGGCGTTCACTCATCACCAGAGCTACATTTGGACGAAACATTACGATAAAATCTTTCAACTCCTGACCGTCTAATTTGACTAATTCCGTAATGGTTTTTTCATTGAAATTATTCCTGATTTCTGTCTCATATGCATCTCTTTCTTCCAGGAAACGAATCTTTTCTCTTTCTCTTTTCATTTTGCCATAGCCGAGGTTCACAATTAATCCTCCGGCTTTGTCCGTATTCTTTTTACCCTCCAGACCATCAGTCATGATCCTTTTAACCGGTTTTCCTGTTCCATCAACCAGCACATCAGGATTCACCTTTGCCCCTTTAATCTCTACGCCTTTTAACTCATTCGCGATGACTGGTAAATAGATAATTTTCGGTTTCAGGTCAATTAAATATAAAGTATCTGTATGGAAACCTGGATGAGAGAACTCGATTAAATCCCCAACTTTAGCAGGTAGGCTAAACTGTCCTGCGGCCTTAGTTTTTATTGACTTCTTATTGTCCAGATTTCTAACGAGCACATCCTGCATCGGGAAAGACTTATTGTCGAAGTCATAAACCGCACCGGTGATTGATGATTGTGCCCACAAACCTAAAGGAGCAATACTAACGAAGAATAAAAATAAATATTTAACCATACTCAAATGTAACACTGTTTCTTTCTATATGAAACTGTTTAACAAAAATTAACAGCAAAAGATTTAACTATTTTAATATTGTTTCGTAAGCTGCTTCATCAAAGCCAATCAGTATCGCTTTGCCATTCAATTCTACCACTGGTCTTTTGATTGCACTCGTATGGTTTAATAGCACTTCAATGGCACTATTTTGATCCACTACATTGCCTTGTTGCTCCGGGCTCAACTTTTTCCAGGTTGTTCCTTTTTTATTCAACACCTTTTCCCAACCAAAAGTACTGCACCATTCATCTAATTTTTCTACCGTAATTCCTTGCTTTTTGAAGTCATGAAATAATGGGTTAAATCCTTGTTCCGCCAGCCAGGTTCTGGCCTTTTTCACTGTGTTACAATTTGGTATTCCGTATATAATCATAAGCACAAAAATAAAATTTATTATCGTTAATATTGTCTTGATTTTATCTAGCTCTGTGGGGGAGCGATATGAAATTGCAAAAATTAACAACAAAAAGTACAACACTAACCTTATTCTCCTGTAAAACAGGGATTAGAAGGCTCATTGTATCCCGACTGCATTTTCAATTCCCCCTGCAAATCCGGATAATTCCCCCATACTTAATCGTTCTATTTTATGTTTAAACTAACTTTTAAACAACAAGTATTAACAGGATTTACTGTTTCCTTATTGTTTGTACTTGTCTCTGCCATCACCTCCTACCTCAGTGTAGAAAAACTGAAAGACGACACACAATGGCAAAGTCATACTTACGAAGTCATCAACTTACTTAAAAATACAGAGGTTCAGGTACTGAATTCAGAAAGCTCATTAAGAGGTTTTATCATTTCTCAAAAAAGTGATTACCTCAGACCATACAATAAAAATGCGCCAATGATATTGGAAACCGTTCAGGATCTAAAAAAATTGCTATCTGACAATCCAGACCAAATAGAACGGGCAGATTCTCTAGACTATTTTACGCATAAAAAGGTAGCAGAAATGCAGGAAGTCATCCGCATTTATGACAAAGAAGGTGCGCTGGCGGCTGCAACACGTGTACAGGATGGCGACGGGCAATTTTACAAGGACAAGATACTTTCTTTCAGCCGAAAAATGATTGAAGTAGAGTTCAAGCTCCTCAATCTACGCAAGGAAAACACGGCCATCAGCAGTCAACGGAGCACATGGATCATTTCACTAAGTGCATTGGTCATATTCGGTTTAATTTTATTCCTGTTTACTTATATCAAAAAAACCTTTGATCAACAGAAAGAAACGGAAGGTCATATCAGGGAATCCAATTTAAAATTAGAAAAAATCTCCGCAGAGAATGAACAAAAGAACTGGTTGCTTTCCGGTGCATCTGAGGTAAATGATGCCATGCGGGGAGAGCAAGAAGTGGAAGAACTTTCGGCAAATATTATCACCCGGATTAGTAATTATATTGGAGCCCCGGTTGGCGCATTTTTCTTATTCAGTAAGTCGCGAAATGTATTCCGCTTTAGTGGTGGTTATGCCTATAAGCCTCATAAAGGAGAAACCAGTCAGTATCAATATGGAGAAGGCTTGGTTGGGCAGGCAGCTTCAGAAAAGCAAGCTAAATTATTTAAAAATGTGCCGCTTGATTACCTGAAAATTCGCTCTGGTTTAGGCAGTACACTTCCGCAAAGCATCTACCTCCTTCCAATCGTATTTGAAGAGGAAACATTGGCCGTGATTGAGCTTGGTTTACAGGAGGATCCTGATGAAAAAACCATCTTATTCTTAAATACCATCGGTGAAAGCATTGGCTTAGCAGTAAACAGTGCAGTCGCCCGTGTCAAATTAAGAGACTTATTTGAACAAACGCAACAACAGGCAGAAGAGTTGGCCAGTCAGCAGGAAGAATTAAGGACAACCAATGAGGAGCTGATGTACAAAACAGATCAGCTACAATCTTCAGAAGAGGAACTGAGGGTGCAACAGGAAGAACTACGCCAAACCAATGCCGAACTGGAAGAAAAAGCACAGCAGCTGGAAGAGCGTAACATCTCTATAAACCAAGCCAGGGAAGCCATCAGCTTAAAAGCGGAAGAACTGGAGATTTCCAGTAAATATAAATCGGAGTTTTTAGCCAATATGAGTCATGAACTGAGGACACCATTAAACAGTATTCTGATCCTGGCTAGAATATTAAAAGAAAACAGACCAGAAAACTTAAATGAAGACCAGATTAAATACGCGGGTGTTATTCACAACGCAGGTAACGATTTATTGAGCCTGATCAATGATATTCTCGACTTGTCGAAAATTGAATCTGGAAAGGTAGACCTGAGCATAGAAAAGGTGAAACCGATCGCCATCAGCCAGAGTATGGAATCCCTGTTTAACGAGTTGGCCAGAAGTAAGAAAATTGACTTCCAATCCGTTTTAGCTGAAGATCTTCCTGAACACATTGTAACTGACCAGTCCAGAGTTGAGCAAATTGTGAAAAACCTGTTGTCTAATGCATTTAAATTTACACCGGAATATGGTCATATCACTTTAACAATCAGCAGACCGGATCAACATGTGAAATTTTATGCAGATCGTCTTAAAAATGCCAAAGAAGAAATCATTGGCATTACCGTTAAAGATTCTGGTATTGGCATTCCAGAAGACAAGCAGAAACTGATCTTTGAGGCCTTCCAACAGGCGGACGGCTCTACCAGCAGAAAGTTTGGTGGCACTGGGCTTGGTCTATCCATCAGCAAAGAGCTTGCTTATCTGTTGGGTGGAGAAATTCAAGTAACCAGTAAACCCAATGAAGGCAGTACGTTTACCTTGTATATCCCAAGAAATAATGATTTTCAGTTACCGGAGCAGCTAAGCCCTGTTCATCCGGAGTCTTATACCGCTGCCACTCCTGTATTTGAGTACGGGACCCAAGATGAAAAACATGCCGATCAGGCACAAACGATTCTGATTATTGAAGATGATGAAGTTTTTGCCGATGTACTGAAGGACTATGCCATAGAAAAAGGTTTCCATCCGATCCTTGCACATAGCGGAGATACTGGCTTAGCGATGGCATTTGAGCATTTACCAGATGCCATTGTTCTGGATATTATGCTACCCATAATGGATGGATGGACCATTCTTAAAAAGCTAAAAGCAGATCCAAAAACCAAACATATCCCAGTCCACATGATGTCGGCAGGAAATGAAAAAGCAAGCAAAGCAAAAAAAGAAGGGGCAATTGGCTTCCTTAAAAAGCCAGTGGAGAAAGAACAGCTGGACGAGGCTTTTAATTTACTCAGTGCAGCCTATTTAAAATACAATTTCAAGAGCGTTCTCGTGATTGAAGATCAGGAACTACAAAGTAGGGCGCTGACCGAACAACTCACAGAAAAAGGAGTAGATGTGAAACAGGCGTTTACCGGTAAGGAAGCCCTTGATCTTTTAAATGACCAAATCTTTGATTGCATTATCCTGGATTTAAAGCTTCCTGATATTTCCGGATTCGACTTATTGGATCAGATTAAGTCTCAGACTTTACATGCGCATATTCCGGTAATCATCAATACTGCAATGGAACTTGATCAGGAAAAGATTGCGCATATCATGAGGTATACCGATGCGATGGTTTTAAAATCCAACAAGTCCAACGACCGCCTGATTGACGAGGTGAGCTTATTCATCAATAAACTGAAACAGGATGGTCCGGCAAAGCCCAACCTTGGAAAAGGGAAAAGTGTGTCTACGATGGAAAAGGTATTGAAAGACAAAACCATCCTCATCACCGATGATGACATGCGAAATATTTTTGCACTTTCCAGTGCTTTACAAGTATATGACCTGAAAATTGTCATTGCCAATAACGGAAGAGAAGCTTTAGAAAAACTCGAAGAATCTGAACAGATCGACCTGGTATTAATGGACATCATGATGCCCGAAATGGATGGTTACGAGGCGATGAAAGCCATTAGAAAAGAAAAACGCTTTGCCAAACTTCCAATCATTGCTTTAACGGCAAAGGCAATGAAAAATGATCGGGAGCGTTGTATTGAAGCCGGAGCCAACGACTACATTTCTAAACCTGTTGACATGGATAAACTGTTATCGATGTTAAGAGTCTGGTTAAGTTAATATGCAGAACGAAGAAGAAGATTACATCAGCTATGATCAGTTAGCAGAACTAATTGATTTTATAAAGAATATTCACGGCTTTGATTTTAGCGAGTATTCCCCAGCCTCTTTAAAAAGGAGGGTGACCAGAATCATGCAGTTGCAAAAACTAAGTCTTTTTGACTTACGTACTTTACTAACAAATGATCATGATTATTTTGAGAATTTCCTCATTGAAATTACAGTGAATGTAACCGAAATGTTTAGAGACCCCTCATTTTATCATTCGGTGAAAGAAAACATCATTCCTTACCTACGTTCCTATCAGCGCATCAAGGTATGGAATGCTGGCTGCTCCACAGGAGAGGAAGTGTACTCCTTTGCCATCCTGTTTTCAGATGAAGCACTTTATGACCGGAGCTTTTTTTATGGCACAGACATCAACAATGATGTGCTGGATTTCGCCAAAAATGGCATTTATGATTTACAGAAGATGAAGCAATTTTCAGAAAATTATCAAAAAACCGGAGCGATCCACACCCTTTCTGACTATTACACAGCCAGGTATGAAGCTGCATCCATCAACCATTCTTTAAAAAAGAATTTGCTGTTTTCGGCACATAATTTAGCTTCAGATGGTGTCTTTAACGAATTTCAACTGATCTCCTGTCGCAATGTACTCATCTATTTCAATACAGACTTACAGAAGAAAGTTATCGAATTGTTCTACAACAGTTTAGCGAACTTCGGTTTCCTATGTCTGGGCGCCAAAGAAACCTTAAGAAGCACCGAAACCGGTCGCTTCAAAATCATAGATAAGAAACATAACATTTACCAAAAAATAGCTTAAGGAGCTTTAATTACTATCCCTGAGCAAAACTTAATATGGAAAAGATTAATATATTAATTGTTGATGACAGACCAGAGAACATTATTGCGCTAGAAGCATTATTGCAACGGAAAGACATCAATATCATTACCACTACCAACCCGAACGAGGCGCTTAGGATATCCTGGGAGAAGGATATTGCGATTGCAATGGTGGATGTTCAAATGCCGGAAATGGATGGCTTTGAGTTGGTAGAAATCTTAAAAAGTAACCCCCGGACTAAGGAAATCCTGATCATATTTGTAACGGCCATTTCCAAAGAAACCAAATACGCGGTAAAAGGTTTGAATTCAGGTGCCGTAGATTACCTGTACAAGCCATTAGATCCTTATGTGACCTCTGCAAAAGTAGATTCCTTTATCAGACTGGTGAGAACCGAACGCGAGATCAAAAGGAAGAACCAGGAGTTGATGGCCTACCAAAAAGAATTGATCAAAGCGAAAGAGCAGGCAGAACAAGGTAAACGAATCAAAGAAAATTTCCTGGCCAATATGAGTCATGAAATCCGTACGCCTATAAATGGCATCATCGGACTGGCGAACTTATTGAGTAAAACCAACCTAAGTCCAGAGCAAAAGGAAATGGTAAGCCTGTTGGAGATTTCATCGGATTCACTTTTAGGAGTGATTAACGACATCCTAGACTTATCGAAAATCGAATCTGGAAAGTTCAAAATCAACCGTTCTGAAACTGACCTTGCTAAAATATGCAATTCAGTAGTCAACCTGCTACGCATCCGTGCAATGGAAAAGCAATTGAGTCTGACCATGGAGTTAGATCCTGACCTTCCAAACTTAGTACTGGCAGATTCTCTACGCTTGAATCAGATTTTAATGAACCTGATTGGTAATGCGATTAAATTTACCATTCAAGGCAGTGTGCATTTAAAAACCAAAATCCTGGATAGAAAGGGTAACAATGTCCACATCAGGTTTTCTGTGACTGATACAGGTATCGGCATTGCCAAGAATAATATCGATAAGATATTTGAAACCTTCGAACAGGCTGATGAGCAAACCACGGTAAAATTCGGAGGTACGGGTTTGGGTCTCTCTATTGTTAAAAATCTGGCAAAGTTAAAAGGTGGTAGTTTAGAAGTTTCCAGTGAAGAAGGAGTCGGCAGTACTTTCTCTTTCAGCAATTGGTACGAAATTTCGAAAGATGCAATTCTGGTCAAAACGATGGCCAAGCCTTCTTTAGATCATTTCCCTGGCTTAAGGGTACTCGTTGCAGAAGACAATCCCATCAACAAATTTCTGATCATCAAAATCTTAAAAGACTGGCAGGTCATTCCTGATGTAGTTGAAAATGGAAAGGATGCTTTAACGCAATTAAATGAAGCAGACTACGACTTGATCTTAATGGACACTTTCATGCCGGTTATGAATGGCTTGGACGCGATTAAGCTCATTCGTGAAGGCTTTGTCAAAGGCAAAGAGAACATTCCAATTATCACCTTTTCGGCGGCAGTTTTAGAAACTGATAAACAAACTGCCATTGATGCAGGTGCAAATGATGTAGTGAGTAAGCCTTTTGAATTGGATGTACTCCATCAAAAAATTAAAAAATATACGTCTAAATAATAGGCTGTTTTATTAAGCAGGTATTATTTGTTAAAGGCAGTCATTGTTAAAGCGGGGCCAATGGTCACAAAACTTTTGATCAGGTCCACGCTTTTGCTAATCAGTGCTGGAAGTTCAGGTTGTTCATCTTTATCAAAGGGCGCCAATACATAATCCGCCTGTCTCCCTTTTGCAAAATTATCACTAATGCCAAAACGTAACCTCGGGTAGGCTTGTCCCCCGCAAAGCTCTTCAATGCTTTTCAATCCATTGTGTCCTGCGCTACTCCCCTGCATTTTCAGACGGAGTTTACCCAATGGCAATGCCAGGTCATCCACAATCACTAGTACGTTTTCCAATGGAATTCTCAATTCCCTCATATAATAATTTACCGATTTTCCACTCAGGTTCATATAAGTGGTTGGCTTAATCACATGCAGCTTCTTCCCTTTGAAAGAAACTTCCGAATAGTAAGCCAAACGGATATTAGAAAATGTGCCTCCGAGTTCTTTTACCAGCTCATCAGCGATATCAAAACCAATATTATGACGGGTATGTGCGTATTCCGGACCAATATTCCCTAAACCAACAATTAAGTATTTCATCTCTTGCAAATATAATAGTTTAGCTGAGAACAGCTATGGAATCATTTTATCCGACAAAAAAAAAGCAGTACCGTTGCCGATACTGCTTTTTTAGATTGGACTAAAAAGAAATTATTTCTTGTTAGCTTCGTTCTCAGCTTGTTTTAAAGCTCTTGACATTCCAACAGAAACGATAGTGTCTTCTGGAGTGTTAGTGATTGTGTAATCTGCTTTCGCGATATCACGTACACGGAACAAGTTACCAACTTCTAATTTTGCAATGCTAACTTCAACTGTTTGAGGCATATCTTTTGGAAGTGATCTCACACGAAGTTTACGTAATTTTTGTACTAATTTACCACCCATTTTAACACCTGGAGAAGTACCGGTCAATTTAACTGGGATTTCCATTAAGATTTCTTTGTCATCAAATAACTGAAGAAAATCTACGTGTAATAATAGGTCAGTAAGTGGGTGAAATTGTAATTCTTTAATGATAGCTTTAGTTTTAGTACCATTAATGTCAATTTCAACAAAGTTTGCTTCTGGAGTGTAAATAGCATCCTTTAATTCAGTAGTAATTACAGCAAAGTGTTTTTGCTCTGTACCACCATACAATACTGCAGGAACTTTACCTTCATAGCGAAGCTCTTTAGCATCGCGTTTCCCTACGTTCTCTCTTGGAGAACCGCTAATTGCGATTGTTTTCATTTTATATTTATTTATTGTTAGTATATTAAACTCTAAACAGGTCACTGATTGAACCGTGCTCATTTACATTAGCAATCGCTTTTGCAAATAGCTCAGCAGTACTCAATACCCTGATTTTATCACTCTGACGTTTCAAAGGAATGGTGTCTGTCACGATCAACTCTGCTAACATAGAGTTTTCTACCGTTTCATAAGCCTTACCTGATAACACCGGATGCGTACAAACTGCACGCACACTTTTCGCTCCTTTTTCCATGATCAGCGCTGCTGCTTTGGACAAGGTACCTGCAGTGTCGCAAATATCGTCAATTAAAACGACATCTAAGCCTACCACATCACCGATGATAGACATCGACTCAATTTCATTGGCACGTTTACGTCTCTTATCACAAATTACCACTTCTGCATTGAAGAACTTTGCAAAAGTACGTGCTCTGTAAGAACCTCCCATATCCGGTGAAGCAATCGTTAAATTCTCCAGGCCTAAGCTTTTGATATAAGGCACGAAAATCACTGAACCATCTAAATGGTCTACAGGGATATCGAAGAAACCTTGGATCTGAGCAGCATGAAGGTCCATCGTCATGATCCTGTGGATACCTGCCGATTTTAACAAGTTGGCAACCAATTTGGCGCCTATCGCTACACGTGGCTTATCTTTTCTATCTTGTCTGGCCAGGCCATAATAAGGAACTACTGCAGTGATGTAATGAGCAGATGCACGTTTAGCGGCATCAATCATTAACAACAACTCCATTAGATTATCATTAGGCTGGTAAGTAGAATTGATGATGAAGACATCGCAACCGCGTACTGTTTCATCGTAAGAAGGTTGAAATTCGCCGTCGCTAAACCTGTTCAAGGTGACATCACCCAAAGGTTTGCCGTAGCTGTCGGCAATTTTGATTGCTAATTCTTTTGTACCTGTTCCGGCAAAAAGTTTAACTGGATTAAACTGCAATGGCATGATTAGAGGTGTATCAATGCTGGTTAAAAAAAATCGGATTGTGAAATGAACCACAATCCGAATATGTTTTGTTGCCCGACCAGGATTCGAACCTAGACAAACGGTACCAAAAACCGTTGTACTACCTTTATACTATCGGGCAATCTTTCAATTTTAATTTCGAAGCGGATAACTGTTGCTCTGAAATCTGATGCAAATGTACGCACATTTTTGATATCTGCAAATCCTGCCGCAAAAAAAGTTTAAAAAAAATCAGCCGTACAATCCAGAAAGGAAATAATCTATTTAAAATGAGGAAGTTGCTCTGGATAAAAAAAATAACTTTTTTTTCAAAAAAAATTAGTGCCAGCGAGATTTTTAGAAAAAGCAGTTCCATTTATACCTCAGTCAGGATAAAAATATTTTAAAATAATTAGAAATGGGGCAAAACTCAAGGATCTAAAACCAGGAGGAACTGTAATATATAGACTCCCTGGAATTGAACAACAGAAAAGATACCTTACAATAGGAGGTTAAATTTGTTAAACTCCCCCTTACTTTGTTAGTTTATCAATCTTATTCTTTATTTTCGGCTGCATTTAATTAGCGCGACTTTAATAACTATTTAATTAAGAAATGAACTATTCAAAAATCAACAACCTTACCGGCTGGCTTTGTTTTCTGATCGCTGCAGTGACCTACATTCTAACATTAGAACCCTCAGTGAGCTTTTGGGATTGCGGTGAATTTATCGCCTCTGCCTTAAAAATGCAAGTAGTACACCAACCGGGAGCCCCCCTATTCTTAATGATACAGCGCTTCTTCTCCCTATTTGCTATGGGTGATGTTAATAAAATCGCTTACTTCATGAATGTAGGCTCGGCCATTGCCAGTGCCGCAACAATCCTTTTCTTATTCTGGACCATCACCGCGCTGGCGAAAAAAGTCCTGGTTAAAGAAAATGAAGAAGTGAGTCAATCAAATCTGATCTCGATTATGGGTGCAGGTATTGTAGGTGCTTTAGCTTATACCTTCTCAGACAGTTTTTGGTTCTCTGCAGTAGAATCGGAAGTATACGCGCTTTCCTCTTTATTTACCGCAATCGTTTTCTGGGGTATCTTAAAATGGGAAGCCCATGCAGACGAGCCTCGTGCAGACCGTTGGTTGTTGTTTATCGCTTATATCATGGGTCTATCCATCGGGATTCACCTCTTGAACTTATTAACAATTCCGGCTATTGCCTTTGTATACTACTTCAAGAAAACTAAAAATCCAACTACTGCAGGAATCATTAAAGCAGGTATTGTTGGGATTCTGATCCTTGCCGTAGTGCAGTATGGTATCATTCAATATGTGGTATCATTCGGTGCTTACTTCGATCTATTCTTCGTGAATACCTTAGGAATGGGCTTTGGTACCGGCGTTCTTGTTTTTGCAATCTTGCTGATTGCTGCTTTCGTTTGGGGAATCAGGTATTCCATTAAACATGAGAAAAAGATCCTGAACCTGTCCTTGCTTTCTGCATTGCTAATCCTTTTCGGATATAGCTCTTTCTCGATGATCATCATCCGCGCAAAAGCAAATCCTAATTTAAATAACAGTGCTCCTGACAATGTATTCTCTTTCTTAGGCTACCTGAACAGGGAGCAATATGGCGACAGACCATTGTTATTCGGTCCTAACTATAATTCACAAGCTGTAAACTCAGTAGAAGGAAAAACATTATATAGAAAAGGTGCAGAGAAGTATGAAGTAGCCGGTAAAAAATCCGATTACGAATACGATAGAATTACACCTTTCCCACGTATGTACAGTGATGATGCTGGTCACGTTGCCTACTATAAAGACATGATGGGCTTTAGTGATGATCACTTCCCAAGCTTAATAGACAATATCGGCTTCTTGCTTTCGTACCAAACCGGACAAATGTACATGCGATATTTCCTATGGAATTTTGTGGGTAGACAAAATGACGACCAGGGACAAGGTAGTTTATATGAAGGTCAGTGGTTAAGTGGTATTAAACCAATTGATGCATTACACCTGGGTAGCCAGAAAAACCTCCCTCCTTCTATTACGGAGAGCAATGCCTACAACCGCTTCTTCTTCCTTCCATTGATTATGGGCTTATTGGGTGCCATCTGGCATTTCAAAAGAAATCAAAAGGATGCAGGAATTGTGGCCTTATTATTCTTCTTTACTGGTATGGCGATCGTATTATACCTAAATCAGAAGCCGATGGAACCAAGGGAACGTGATTATGCTTATGTAGGATCATTCTATGCCTTTGCCATCTGGATTGGATTTGGTGTTCTCGCCCTGCGTGAATGGGTATTTAAGAAATTAACCCCGGCTACCGGTGGTATTTTAGCTACAGTGATCGGTTTATTTGCCGCCCCTGTGCTTATGGCTGCTCAAGGATGGGATGACCATGATCGTTCTACTAAAATGGTTGCGCATGATATCGCAGTAGATTATATGCAGTCCTGTGCCCCAAATGCCATTCTCTTTACTTATGGTGATAACGATACTTATCCACTATGGTATGCACAAGAGGTGGAAAACATCAGACCAGACATTAGGTTAGTCAACCTGAGTTTATTTGATACCGATTGGTACATCAATGGTATGAAACGTAAAATGAACGAATCTGAACCACTTCCGATCTCTATGAACGAGTCACAGTATGTTCAGGGCGTTAGAGACGTCATGTATTACCAAAATGCCGATATCGCAGGAAATATAGAATTGAAGAACATTCTTGAGCTTCTGCTTTCTGAAAACAGTGAAGATAAATTACCTTTGAATGATGGTAGAAAAGTAAACTTTATTCCTACTAAGAACTTCAAGATTACTGTAGATAAAGAAGCCGTGATTAAAAATGGGGTCGTTGCCGCAGCTGATTCTGCCAAGATCGCTCCTGCAATGGAATGGACATTCAACAAGAACTATGTAACGAAAGGTACATTGGCCATGTTTGATATTCTGGTTCATAACAACTGGAAAAGACCAATCTATTTCGCAAGTACAGTGCCTTCAGAGCAATACAATGGCCTTGATAAGTACCTTTACAATGAAGGTTTAGCACTACATTTAATGCCATTAAAAGTAGATACTGCTGTTTCAAGAAATGAACTGATCAATACGCCGGTATTGTACAACAATGTGATGAACAAATTTGTATGGGGTAACGTAAAGCATGCGAAATACCTGGATCCACAATCTTCAGATGACATTTCTATTTTCACCAATGTATTCAACAATACCATTAGTGGTTTATTGAAAGAAGGTAAAAAAGCAGATGCAGAGAAAGTAGTGAACCGTTATTTTGAAGTGATGCCAGAGAAATTCTATGGTATGCGGTCAATGATGGGTGCTTACTTCATGGCAGAAAATCTATATCAACTAGACGATAACAAAAGAGCAAATGCACTGATCGAAAAATCAGCGGATTATATCATGAAAGAACTGACTTACCTGGCCGATGTTTCTGAAAGCAAAGGAAGGTTTGTAGGTGGACAAAATGTACAGTTAGGCTTATCCTTCCTGAACTCTATGGCCAGAACTACCGCAGAGAATAAACAAACAAAACTAAGCAAGGAGTTAACAGATAAATTTAATCTGTTAGAAGCGAGATTCTCTCCTTTCTTCCCGGCACAACAGTAAGCTCCGGAAAATAGAAAACGAGCATCCCCAAAAAGGGTGCTCGTTTTTTTATGCCCTGGATTTTGTAGCACCTGCTCTTGCGGCAGGATAGGCTTTACGAAATACCGCACAAAAGAAAAGGGTTGCAATTTATGTTGCAACCCTTTTCTTTTTATTTCTATATGATTTTACTCATTCACCACACCCATTGCACAGAATTTATCAATTCTCTTGGTGATCATGGCATCCGTTTTTAACTTCTTAATCTCTTTAAGATCGCTTAAAATGCGTTCTTTAATGGTTTCACCCATAGCCTCAGGATTTTGGTGTGCACCTCCTAGTGGTTCTTTAATGATGCCATCAATCAATTGATTTTTGTACATATCATCAGAAGTCAGTTTTAGACATTCTGCTGCTTTCTCTTTAAAATCCCAGCTGCGCCATAAAATAGACGAGCAAGACTCCGGAGAAATTACAGAATACCAGGTATGCTCTAACATATATACACGATCACCGATACCGATACCCAATGCACCACCTGATGCACCTTCACCAATGACGAAACAAAGGATTGGTACTTTTAGAACAGACATTTCTAATAGGTTACGCGCAATTGCCTCCCCCTGTCCGCGCTCTTCTGCTTCCAGTCCGGGATAAGCACCCATCGTATCAATAAAAGAAATCACTGGTTTATTGAATTTTTCAGCAAGACGCATTAAGCGCAATGCTTTTCTATATCCTTCAGGATTCGCCATACCGAAGTTACGGTACTGACGTTCTTTGGTGTTCTTACCTTTCTGGTGTCCGATCACCATTACCGTTTCACCGGCAATCGTAGCAAAACCACCAATAATAGCTTTATCGTCTTTTACGGTTCTGTCGCCATGCATCTCTATGAAATCATCACAGATCATACTGATGTAATCCAAGGTTTGTGGCCTTTCCGGATGACGGGACATCTGAACTTTCTGCCATCCTGTAAGATGGTTGTAAAGCGTTTGCTGTGTGTCAGCTAACTTCTCTTCCAGTTCAGTCAAGGTAGCAGACATATCTACTTTCGTTTTATCGGCAACCTGTTTAACCTTTTCAATCTGCTGAGCTAATTCAACTAAAGGTTTTTCGAAATCAAATGATGTTTTTATCTGTTCCATAAGTGGGCTGTAAAAATAGGCATTTTATTTAAAACTTTGCAGACCGCTGGATTTTAGGTAAAAATTTTAATCCAATTTTCACAATATACCCGTATTTCCGCCGTTTGAGCAGAATTTACCGCTGATTTTTAGGCCTCTTTTTCTTGATTACTCTGGATATATAACACTGAAATTGCCCCTAGGATCATAAAAATCCCCGCCAGTACAATCGCATAAATCGCTTTCCCGTCGTAGAATTTCTCAACAATCATTCCTCCAAAAAAGCCATTTATGATTTGAGGCATCGTGATAAAGAAGTTGAAAATTCCCATATATACCCCCATTTTTCGTGCTGGAATCGAGCTGGATAAGATTGCATAAGGCATAGAAAGGATACTTCCCCAAGCCAGTCCTACGCCAATCATAGCATAGATGAGTAGCTGTGGATCTGTAATGAAATAAATGGACAATAAGCCCAATCCTCCTGCTGTTAATGAAAAAGCATGGGCAATTTTCCTGCTGGTTAGCCGGGCAATAGACGGCAATAAAAGCGCGTAAATGGCAGAAACCCCGTTATAAACCCCAAAAAGAATCCCTACCCAGTTTCCTGCATCGGCAAACTGTACCGAAGAAGTATCGCCTGGAGCTACCTTATATATATGTTGTGCAATGGCTGGAGTGGTAAATACCCACATAGAAAAGAGGGCAAACCAGGAGAAAAACTGCACCAGGCCCAACTGCTTCATCGTTAAAGGCATTTTGGAGAAATCTGTAAAAATAGACATGATGCCCTTTGTTTCTTCCGTCGCAGCACCATCATGGTAACTTTCCATTTCTTCTGGTGGATATTCCTTGGTCGTGATGACGGTCCATAAAATAGTCCCCACCAATACCGCAGCACCTACATAAAAGGAATAAATCACATTGAGTGGGACTTGTCCAACAGCAGCGACTTTAGAGACCCCTAAATATTCGGAAAGGATATAAGGCAACCAGGAACCAGTAATCGCTCCTGCGCCAATCAGAAAGGTCTGCATAGAAAAGCCAAAACTCCTTTGGCTTTCGGGCAGCTTATCCGCAACCAGGGCGCGGAAAGGCTCCATCGCTACATTAATAGAAGCATCCATGATCATGAGCATCCCGGCACCAATAATGATCGGTGGCAAAAAACTAGCCATTGCCGCAGAGTTTGGCATTAAAATCAATGCAATGGCTGTCAACACGGCTCCAATCAGGAAGTATGGTCTTCGTCTGCCAAATCGATTCCAGGTTTTATCACTATAATAACCAATGATGGGCTGTACAATCATCCCCGTTAAAGGTGCTGCTAACCAAAAAAGCGACAAATGTTCCACATCTGCTCCATAAGTTTGCAGGATTCGGGAAGCATTTCCATTTTGTAATGCAAATCCAAACTGAATCCCGAAAAAGCCGGCACTCATATTAAAGATCTGTAGGGACGACAATCTTGGTTTACTAAGCGTGATTTTCTTTTCCATCAGGTATTAATAATTAAAATTCAATAATTTGAGCAGTCCCAGGTAATACTTTTAAATATAGAGATTGTGGGGTATTTTTTACTTTAAGCCCAGACAATAAATCTGTGCTTTCTTTTATCGGACGGTTTTTCAAAAGAAGGCCTGGAATTTCAAGGTTTGTCTCCAGTGTTTTTGTCCTGTCGAAATTGGTCACAATCAGCAAACGCTGACTTTCTGTATACCTCAAAAAAGCATATATACGCCCTTCTCCTAGCGGAACATCTAGGATTTCTCCTTTATTAATTGCCACGGACCTGGCCGTTATGTTCATCAGCTGCTTGTAAAAACCTCTCAGTTCTCGTTGTTTCGAATCCAATAAAGCACCATCAAAAGCCCCGTTATTCATCCATTTCTGATGTTCCGGGACACCCCAGTAGTCGAAAATTGTAGTTCGGTTATCTTCTTTTCCAAAACCTTCAACTCCCGCTCCTGGTTCCCCAACTTCTTGTCCGAAATACAACATCACCGGACCTGCAGATAGCGTTGCAGAAACGACCATTGCGGGAATCCCATGAATCGCATCCCCTGCAAAACCGGAAGAGGCAATTCGTTCTTCATCATGGTTCTCCAAAAAACTCAACATCCGTTCCCCAAATCCAGCAGTTTGTACCTGCCATACTTTTGAAATTTCTTTGACATCCGCCTCCGGCTCATTCCTGATCAACTTTTTTAAACCATCATATAGACCAACCTTATCATATAAGTAGTCGAAATGCCCATTGTTCAGATAGGTATAATAGACCGCCGGATTATAAGCTTCCCCGATAAAAATCAGCCCCGGATACTTCTTTTTCAATTCTGGAATTACCCATTCCCAAAATGCAACAGGCACCATTTCTGCCATATCACAGCGAAAACCATCCACTCCTTTAGCAGCCCAATAACTAAGAATATCCCTCATCTTAAGCCATACGGCAGGAGTTAGGCTAAAATATTGTTTTTCTCCATGGGCATAATCCAGTCCATAGTTCAATTTTACAGTTTCATACCAATCGTCTTTTGAAGGGCTGGCAGAAAACACATTATTTCCGGTTGCTTTGGCAGGACTTTCCTTGAATTTCTGATCTTCCAATCCTGTTAAAGCATTTGTTGATTCGTTTTTTAAGGGAACGACAAAGTCTTTTCCTGGAATATAATAGTAATCATTAGTCGAACTAAAGCTTTTACTCCGATCATCAGTTGCTCCAAAATCCTTTATTCCTTTCGGCTTTGCGAATGAATGGTAACTCCGTGCCACATGGTTCGGGACAAAATCAATGATGACTTTCATTCCTTTCCCCTTTGTTCTCGCAATTAAAGCTTCAAACTCCTTCATTCGGTTTTTTACGTCAACTGCCAGATCAGGATCTACATCGTAGTAATCCCTAATCGCATATGGGGATCCTGCACGGCCTTTTACAACATCTGCATCATCCACAGGAATACCAAAAGCGCTATAGTCGGTTAAACTGGCATGGGCAATAACACCGGTATACCAAACGTGGCTTACCCCTAGTTCTTTAATACCATCCAGCGCCTTGTTGTTGATATCAGCAAATTTCCCGGAACCATTCTGCTGAATGGTTCCATAAGGGATATTCTGACTTTGTTTATTCCCAAATAACCTGGGCAATAACTGATAAATAATAGGTTTACTTTGGGCCATACTCTGACTAGAAAATCCGGCAACTGTAACCCCTGTTAAGAGGATGCCGAAGAAAACGTTTCTTTGATCGGTTAAAACTTTACTGAACATACTTTTCATACCAAGGGCTGTTATACTAAATACCCCTTATAAGCAATCGTTTTCTCGCCTGGAGAGACCGTATACAGTTGTTCAAAAACCTTCAGTTCTAAGCTCTCCGAAGAGTTGTTTCTGATGATCAGCTCTGATTCATTGATCTGAACTTTCAACTGCAGCCCTCTAAAGCCTATTGTAAAAGAGAATCCGGTCCAGTTTTTCGGTAAGAAAGGCTGGAAACACAACTTTCCATCACGCACACGCATACCGGCAAAACCTTCAACCACGCTCATCCAGGTACCAGCCATCGAAGTAATGTGTAGTCCATCCTCGCTATCATTGTTATAATCGTCCAAATCTAAACGGGCGGTGCGCAAGTAAAATTCATACGCTTTTTCCTCATCATTTAACTTTGCCGCCAGGATACTGTGAACACATGGCGATAATGAACTTTCATGAACTGTTCTACTTTCATAGAAATTAAAGTTCCTTTTTAAGGTTTCCAGGTCGTACTCCTCTTCAAAGAAATACATTCCTTGTAACACATCAGCTTGTTTGATATAACAAGAACGTAAAATCCTATCCCAGCTCCATTTTTGATTCAGTGGGCGTTGATCCGCAGGTAAGTCTTTCACCAGGATCTGTTCTTTATCCATATACCCATCCTGTTGCAGGAATACATTTTCGCCTTCATGAAAAGGATAGTACATCTGACTAGCCACCGAATTCCAGTCCCTAAACTCCGTAAATTCATTAAGATTTGTCTTTTCAACAATTTTTAAATATTGTTCTGGGGCTATTGCTTTAACTTTTTCCGCGGCTTCCATCGCATAGGTTAAACACCAAGCGGCTAATTTATTGGTGTACCAATTGTTATTGATGTTGTTTTCATATTCATTGGGTCCGGTAACGCCGAGCATTACAAACTTATTTCGCTCTGCACTCCAGTTTACCCTTTGCTTCCAGAATCTGGCAATACCGATGAGCACTTCCAAACCATAATCTGCCAGGTGACGCTCGTCTCCGGTATAGCGGATATAGTTGAAAATCGCAAAGGCAATAGCGCCATTTCTATGAATCTCCTCGAAAGTAATTTCCCATTCATTATGGCATTCTTCGCCATTCATGGTCACCATTGGATACAAAGCGGCACCATGATTAAAACCTAATTTAACGGCATTTTCTATGGCTCGATCCAGGTGTTTATACCGGTAAACCAACAAATTCTTCGCCACCTCCTGAGGGGCTACCGACAGATAAAAAGGAATACAATACGCTTCAGTATCCCAATAAGTAGAACCTCCGTATTTTTCTCCGGTGAAACCTTTCGGTCCGATATTTAAACGAGCATCCTTACCAGTATAAGTCTGATTAAGTTGGAAAATATTGAAGCGGATGGCTTGTTGCGCGGCTACATCACCCTCAATAACAATGTCTCCTTCTTCCCATTTTTTAGCCCAGGCCACAGCCTGCTCCTGTTTCAATTGCTCAAAGCCTTTTTCCTCAGCTTTCAAAATTGTTTCTTTTGAAATACGCAACAGCGCTGCTTTATCATAATTCTGAGAAGATAAATTGGCTACAAGCTTATAAACATCCAGCACCTCATTTTTGCTCAGGGTAAATGAGGCCTGTTGTCCCAGGTATTTTTCTTTGGCAACAGCTTTCAGCTCCTGCAAACTGCCATTTTTGAAAATAGTAGTCTGACTTACCGTAGCAACCTCAAACTCCGTTTTCTTGGTCCTCAGTACCAGGTAATCTGTATTTGCTTCCTGCTTCTTTGCCACCTCTTCCCAGAATTTCTCATCATAATTAGCATCCTGGTTTTTCACGTCTCCATCTATAAAAGAAATGATGCTGATCTGTCCTTCAAAATTTAAGGCAGTCAGGCGGTAATGTAAGGCGGCTACTTCATCATCTACAATACTACAAAAACGTAAAGCCTCTACTTTTACAATTTTCCCACTATTCAATTTGGCGATAAACTGGCGACTTAAAGTTCCTTCTTTCATATTCAGCACCCGTTTAAAATCGGATACTTCAGCCGTATTCAGGTCTAATATTTCCCCATCAATCTGGATATGGAGACCAATCCAATTGGTTGCATTCAGTACTTTGGCAAAATACTCAGGATAACCGTTTTTCCACCAGCCTACACGGGTTTTATCCGGATAATATACCCCTGCCACGTAATTTCCCTGCAAAGTTTCTCCGGTATAATCTTCTTCAAAATTGGCACGTTGTCCCATTCTTCCATTACCGATACTGAATAAACTCTCTGATACTTTATTTAGATGAGGATCAAAACCTTCCTCAATAATATTCCACTCGTCTGCTTTTATATAATTTTTCATGGTATATGCTGCGATGTTATTCCGGCGGTTGATGTAACCGGAATACGTTATTCTATTGTTATTCTTCCGACCTCATTTTCTAAACAAGGCCCTGTTTATGATTTACCTATCCTGTTTATTGAATGCTTTAGAGAACGCTACTTACCGTTTTCTCAATTCTTCAATTTCGCGAATAGAGATCTCTGATAAGTCATTAATGACTACTTGTGCACCCGGTAAATTCTCCGGCTTCCCGATTCCTACCACCATCATATTGGCTGCAATAGCAGCCTGCACACCTGCAGCAGCATCTTCAAATACCACGCAATTTTCTTGTGCGGTATTCAACAATTCCGCAGCCTTCAAAAACACTTCCGGATCCGGCTTAGAGCTACTCACAGAGTTTCCATCTACGATGGCATCAAAGAAATGAGCCAATGCTGTACGCTCTAAAATGAGGGCGGAGTTCTTACTGGCGGAACCCAGGGCAATCTTTATCCCTTCTGCTTTTAGTGCCGTTAACAAATCCAATGCACCTGGCAATACTTCTGCTATGGTCATTTTCCGGATCATCGCCACATACTGTTCATTCTTTTGGGCTGCCAGTATTTCTTTCTCTCCAGCTGATTTCTCAATTCCTCCCCATTGAAGGATCATATCTAAGGATCGCATTCTATTCACGCCTTTCAGCTCTTCGTTTTGCAATTCCGTAAAATCAAAGCCTAAGGAATTTGCCAGCTGTTTCCAGGCTTTATAATGATAAACAGCGGTATCTACCAATACGCCGTCCAGGTCGAAAATACAAGCGATAGGTTCTGTAGTCTGTTGCATCTATGTATATATATTGTATTAAATTAGTTCTAACACCAATGTGGTCTTTGCAGGCACAGCAATGGTTTTTAAGGCATTTATTTTTTCTTTAGTGATCACGTTGGTGGCAGAACTAGCCTGGCCTATCCTTTCTTCAAATCTTGAAGTTTCCAGGGTTTTCGCCTGATCATCCGTATTCACGATCACCATAACGGTTTTACCACCTTCCGGCAGGTATCTGAAATAAGTATACATCCCATTTTCCGGCACATACTGCATCATTTTTCCATGTTGTAAAGCGGGACTGTTTTTCCTATAATTGGCTAGGGTACGGACAAAGTTCCAGGCTTCATTCTCTTGTGCACTACGTCCGGCAGCACTAAACTTATCGGTTTTATCTGCTGGCCATCCACCAGGGAAATCTGAACGGACCAGGCCATCTGGATCAGAATAGTTCTTCATCAGGATTTCTGTACCGTAATACATTTGCGGAATACCTCTTAGCGTTAGTAATAAAGCCATTCCCGATTTATACTTATCAAAATCTTCTTTCACCATGGAGTAGAACCTGCTCATATCATGGTTGTCCAGAAAAATCACATTGCGGCTGGCATCCTGGTAAAGGAAATCTTGTGCAACGGTGGTATACAACCTAAAAATTCCATCTGTCCAGCCTGATTTTCCATTCAAAGCTTCATAAATTGCATTTTTGAGTACGGCATCTGTCACACCAGGTAATTCAGTATCGAAACCTCTACTTACGGTATTTCCTCCGGTAAAAAATGCTTGTGCGGCTGCAGAATTCACTAATGTTTCTCCAAAAATTGATAATGTTGGAAACTCTGCTTTTATCTTGATCGCCCAGTCTCTCATGTAATCCGGGTCGTTGTATGGATAAGTATCTAACCTTAGTCCGTCAATACCTGCGTCCTCTACCCACCAGATGTGGTTTTGCGTCAGGTAATTCTGTACATAAGGATTTCTTTGATTGAGGTCTGGCATGCTCGGTACAAACCATCCATCCAGCATTTTCTTTTGATCTGCTTTAGAAGCATGCGGATCCATTACCGGCTCATCGCGGTAGCTGGTCTGCGTATAAACCGGCCATTGGTTTACCCAATCTTTCATTGGCATATCTTTATAGAACCAATGTCCGGTACCCACGTGGTTGTGTACAATATCTTTAACTACTTTCATTCCTTTTTCATGTACCTTATCTACAAAAGACTTATACAATTCCAGGTTTCCGTAGCGTGGATCTATTTTATAATGATCCGTTGCAGCATAGCCATGATAAGAAGCGTTAGCCATATCATTTTCAATCTCCGGAGTCATCCAGATGGCGGTAACGCCTAAATCTTTCAGGTAATCCAATTTATTAATCAGTCCTTGTAAATCACCACCATGACGGAAGTACATCGAATCTCTGTTTAACTTTGTCTCCTGCATTCCTTTGACCACATCATTTTTAGGGTCGCCATTAGAAAAACGATCTGGCATCAACAGGTAAATCAAATCCGAACTATTTACTCCTTGTATCCTTTCTGCCTTGGTTGACTTTTGCTTTAGCTCATAAACATGTTGCAGCAGCTTCTTTCCAGCTTTTGTGAATACAATTGGGAATTTCCCCGCAGCGGCGGATTCAGAAATTTCAAGATCCAGAAACAGATAATTTGGATTTTCTACTTTGTTAATGGCCACAAGTTTTACACCCGGGTAATTTAAAGTTACACCCAGATCAGCGATACGATCCCCATGAACCAACAATTGAAGCTTAGGGTTTTTCATACCTACCCACCAGTACATAGGCTCTATGCGCTCCAGTTTTTGGGCAAAAGCAGTTGCAGAAATACTCAGGAGGAGTAAAAGGATGATTTTTTTCATAAGCAAAAATTAAAGATTCGGATTTCAAAAGAAACAGGTTTCTTTCGGGTTATGAAAACCTGAGAGAAACCTGTTCTGGTATTAATTTTTAACGAGGGTATATTTTAAGTTTGGAATATCGAAAGTAATGGTATAGTTCCCTGCTTGGGCGACTGGAATATTAGTGCTGGAATTAAAAACAAGATTGCCTCCACTTCCACCATAATTGGAACCGTAATCATGATTCTTTCTGAATTTTAGCTCTCCTGCCAACAGGTCTGCGGTTACTTTCCAGGTTTTTTTTCCGTCATTAATGAATTTCATATCGATGTCACTACCCCAGCCCAGTGGCGTAGCGCTACCAGTCATAGACCATAAATCGGCTTCTACAATAGAAAATGTTTTAGTATTCAGATCTACACTAATCAATTGAGTACCGGCTTTTGGTACCGCCAGATTACCTGCGCTTCCGTCACTGCTGAGCAGGCCGCCTAGCACGCCATAAGAAAAATCCCAGCTCTTTTTAGGAGTAATTTTAAACTGAAGTTGATCGGTAGGAAAGTTAATAATCCCCGTGTATTTACCATCACTATCCGGAGAAACCAAACTATCGGCAGTTGCCACTCCCCAGCCATTATAAGCCCCCGGAGCATAAACCCATGAAGCCGCAAAATAAGGCGTTGCTTTCAAGGTCAGCACATTCGAATAAGTGATTGCATTTGGTGCCGGAGCAGATTTTAACCGGACTTCTATTTCTGCAGGAACCTCTGCTTTAAATCCAAAGCCAAGTAAGATGGCATTGATCTCGCTCACTTTTGGTGCATAGCTGGCGGTCGTCACCACAACTTCCGTAGGATTAGAAAAATCTTTACCTTTTCTATCTATCTGAATGGTGGTGGTCACCGGGATAATTACCCCGGTAATAACAGGAGCAGGAAAACTAAGGGTTACTGCGGTATTCGCTGCATTGGCTAAAGATAAGTCCAATGCGCTGGTACTCGCAGTTAAGGTCCCTGCCGGGCTCACATTTGACACGAGTTCTGTTCCATCCTTTTTACAAGACCACAATCCTATGGCCACTAAAACCAAGGAAATATATTTTATGATATTTGATTTCATCTGAATTTCTTTCTTAGGGTTAATAACCAGTATTTTGAGCCAGATTTCTATTGGCAATCAGGTCTGCTAATGGCAATGGATAGATGTTGCGTGTTGCAGCTACTCCAGCACCAGATTTTACCCCACCTTTATAAGGCCATAGATATCCAGCTTCGGTAAACTTTTTGTAACGGACTAAATCTGTACGGCGGAAACCTTCCCAGTACAATTCTCTACCACGCTCATCCAGGAAGAAATCAACATTTATAGTGGATACATTTCCTGAAGCATTGCCGTAAGCACGCTGACGTAAATTATTCACATACGTTAATGCTTGTCCGACAGAACCACCGGAACCACCACGTGCTACCGCCTCACCATAGATCAGGTATTGCTCTCCAAGACGGAATAGCGCGAAATCTAAAGAGCTGAATTTTCCTTCGATAGAAGGTGCTGGCACCCCTTTGGAATCCACATTTCTAAACTTTACTACCCTCAAACCATCGGTAAAAGTATTCACGTCATCATTTTCCAGTTTAGTACCAAAAAACAAGGCTCTAGTATCAGTAGCACCGCTATAATCCGTAAATAATTTAGGCAGGTTAATGCGACTTCGGTTACCGCCCCAACCACCAGTTGGCACACCAAATTCCCCAGGTTTCATATCTCCATTAATCGCAGCATTGATCAGGTAAGTTGTTCCACCATCATTTTGAGTATGTAAACCATCATAATTGATCGTCAAAATATTTTCTTTGCTGGTGCTACGGTTGTCTGTCAGGAACAAGTTTTTATAAACTGTTGACAAGGTATAACCGCCATTGATCACTTTACTAGAATAAGTAATGGCATCAGTATATCTGGCTGTACCTGTATATACTTCTGCATTCAGGTATAATCTGGCTAATAATGACCAATCTGCACCTTTATCTGCACGTCCATATTCATTAGTCATTGGATCAGCCAACTCCCCTTCAATTGCTTTCAACTCAGACTCCACATATTTGAAAAGGTCTGCTCTCTGAATTTGTTTAGGTGCCACTTTTCCGATCAGGTCATTTTCCGTCACGAAAGGAGGATTGCCATAACCATCCAACAATACCCAATATTGGAATGCACGTAGGAAACGGGCTTCCGCACGGTAACGTTGAACATTTGTTGCATCCTGACCTGTGATGCCGCGACTTGCCAATTTTTCTGGTGTACTTTCTCTCAGGAAATCATTACAAACTGTAATCTGATAGATACTTCTCGAGTACAAGCCTCTGATAAAGATATTTTCTGAAGTCCAGGTCATCTTGTCTAATTCCGGAATTCCGTCATCATTCCATCCGCAGATGGCTTCATCTGTTGGCAATTCCTGCGACATCCAGAATAACCTCAGGAAATCTGTAAAGCCTGGGTTTAAACCGCCAATGTCACTTTCCCCAGTCGCGCCACTTGGGTGCGTTAAGGCATAACTCGCATATAATTTTACCAGTTGGCTTTTATAACCTGCTGGATTGGCATAAGCCTGGTCCGCTACTAAATCATTAGTAGGTCGTAAGTTCAAGTCTTCTTTTTTACATGAGCTTATAAAAACCAGTAAAACGCTTGATATGGTGAATATTTTAAATAAATTTCTCATCCTGATAAAAATTAAAAGCCAACATTTAAGCCCAACGTATAAGTTCTAGGTCTTGGGTATAAGTTATAATCAATACCTGAAGTGATTTCAGGATCCAGTCCTTTGTACTTCGTCCATACAAACACATTCTGCACATTTGCCGAAATACGAATTGTTGTATTTCCATTTCTAGAGATTTTGCCTAAATCATATGCCAATCCTGCATTGTCCATTTTCAGGAAGGAAGCATTTTTCATGTAGTAATCACTTAGGTATTCGTTATTCGTGAAATTGGTTTTGTAAACATCAACATTGGCATTATTGATCAATCCACTCGGACTTAAGATATTGCTTCTCACCCCAAAATTTGAAGACACGTTATCATACACGTAATTACCGATATTGGCTCTCATTACTGTGCTTAAGGTCCATTTCTTATAGCTGAAAGCACTGTTAAAGCCAAATGTGAATTTCGGATCAGGAGAATGAAAGAAATATTTATCATCCGCATTCACCACACCATTACCATCAAGGTCGGCGTATACGCCCTGTAAAGGCATTCCACTTGCATCATAGATCTGTTTTTTCACGAAGAAAGATCCTGGAGCCTGTCCAATTGCATTATACTTGATGTTGTTTCCAGTACCACCGGTAATTCCACCAGCATCGATCTTGAAATTAGGATCCGAATCAAGTGTAAGGTTCGTTACCTCTCTTTTATTATAAGCCATATTCATCCCGATTTCCCAGCTGGTATTTTCAGTTTTAATTGCTAAAACATTGATGCTGGCTTCCAGACCACGAACATCCATATTACCCACATTGGTGAGTAAACGGTTGTTGTAATTTGTTCCTGAAGGAATGTCGATCGTAGATAAAAGATCTTTAGTTTTCTTGTAATACACATCTACACTACCATAAACTCTGTTTTTAAAGAAGCCATAGTCTAAGCCTACGTTATAAGAAGAAGTGGTTTCCCATTTCAGATCAGGCTCATAGGCTGCCGGTGTATAGTAATCATAAAGGGCATCACCAACCTGGTATTGTCCCTGATTGGTATTTCTGAAATATTTAGCCATGTAGTTATAGTTACCGATACCATCTTTATTTCCGGTCTGGCCATAACTCAATCTCAGTTTCATATCAGAAAACACTTTACTCTCTTTCATGAAATCTTCGCCGATTACTCTCCAGGTAAAACCTACAGAAGGGAAATATCCCCAACGGTGGTCTGCTCCGAATCTCGAAGAACCGTCAGAACGCATGGTAGCTGAAAGAATATAATTATCTGCGTAAGTATAGATTAAACGACCATAAAAAGATTCCAGTTTTTCTCTTTCCACATTAAAAGGAAAGGCTGGTGTTCTGGTGACTGAGGTACCATCAGCTCTATATTCTTCAAAATTGTAGCCGGTGCTTTTATTGTCATAATAACCATAACCGGCAGTTACATCAATTCTACTTTTTAGGCTGGCGATGTCTTTTGCATAGTTCAGGTAAAACTCTGCGATTTTATTATTTTGAGTGTCTTGTGAACGGCCTTGAAAACCTTGTGTTGAGGCATTTTGTGCGGCATAAGCCGGAACAAAGATTCTACCGTATCCTTTAGAGACATCATATCCAAGGTTTAAGTTGGCATGTAATTCCGGAAGAAAGTGGAAGGAATAGTCAAATCTTGCATTACCGAAACTTCTTTCTGTCTTCCCGGTATTGTTGCGTAGTTCTGCTAAAGCAACCGGGTTACGTGGTGCATTCGGGTTAGGTACACTGCCTTTGATCCATTCGAAATAATTGCCAAACTGATTATCGGCATGTAGTGGTTGTGTAGGGTCAAACTGAATTGCCGAAGCTCTGGCAGCCTCATTAGCAAACCTTGCTTCTGATAATGATCCTTTTAAACTCAGATCAATTTTCAAATGATCGGTAAATAACCTCGGTGCAATGCTGAAAGTACCGGTTGCACGTTCAAACTTATCTGTGATTAACAAGCCTTGTTTGTCCAGATAACCTGCAGAAACGCGGTAAGGAACATTTTTGAAGATACCGCCGATACTTAGCGTATTGTCCGTTGAAAAGGCATTTTTATAGATTTCTTTCTGCCAGTCTGTATTGGCATTCCCCAATAAAGCTTTGTAGGTATGATCTGGATTGTCGTCATAGCTCTTATTTCCGTACTGATTCACGTAAGCACGAATTTGATCTGCCGAAAGTACATCGACTGTTTTAGCGATGGTTTCAAAAGAGTTGTTGGTGTTAAAATTAATCACAGGTTCAGCAGAGCTTCCTTTTTTCGTCGTGATTAAAATAACTCCGTTGGAAGCTCTTGATCCATAAATTGCTGTTGCGTTCGCATCTTTTAGAATAGTGAAGGTCTCAATATCATTTGGATTGATCAGGGAAAGTGGACTAGGTGCGTTGTTCACCGTGTTACCACTGAATGGAACCCCATCAATCACCACTAGAGGATCATTGCTGGCATTAAGAGAAGCACCACCACGAATACGGATTGTACTTCCTCCACCTGGCTGACCACCATTAGAGATGACATTTACGCCGGCAACTTTACCTTGAATCAATTGATCTGGTGAAGTAATGGCTCCTTTTTGGAAATCTTTAGCGCTCACTGTAGCGATGGAGCCTGTTAAATCTTTCTTTTGTTGGGTACCATAACCGATCACGACCACTTCATTCAAATTCTGGGCATCTGGTTTAAGGGTTAAATTTAAAACCGTATGACCAGAAATGGTTACCTGCTGCGTTAAAGCAGTATAGCCAATGTAATTTGCGGTAACAGTGGTTGCACCGTTCGGCAGTCCAGTTAGACGATACTTTCCACTGGCATCTGTCATGGTACTCTTATTGATATTTTTGATTTGAATAGACGCACCGGGAAGTGGCAATCCGGTCTCATCTAAAACTGTTCCAGTTAGTGAACTGGTTTGTGCCTGAGCTGTCAATGTTGCGAGAACAAGGAACAGCAATAAAAAAGGCTTCAGCAGGTAAAATACTTTCATATTTATAGCTTGTTTTTAGGGTAAATATTTGGTTAGTGTATGGTGCTTATAATGCTCATGGTAAATAAGCGAAGCGTACCTGATAAATCAAAATATTATATGTTATTTTTTTTTAACACCATATTTTATACTTCAAAAAGTAAAAACAGAGATAATAAATTTGTTTTTGTGTTTTTGAAAATCTACACTTAAAAAATATTAAGATCTAATTATCAACAAGTTACAAAAGAAAATAGCTTTAGAAAGTGTATTTTTTACACTTTGCGATTTTAACTAAGTTTTTCGGGAACGATACCGGGAACGTTCCCGAAGTTATCAACAGCTTTTGGAAACCTTGTGGAAAGTCGGAGGTCAAATTCTGCGTAAAATCCCAAAACCCACTAAACTTTTTTCAAAAAACACGTGTTTTAGATGACCTAAAAAACCGGTTATCCAGAGGCTAAAAAGACAAAAAAAATGCCCTTCTTTTCTGAACAAAAAAAGGGCGATTTACCGATCATAATCCTGAGGGACAGCAACCGTTTTCGAAGCCATTATAAAGACGATTGCCTTGTAAAAAGCAAGTATTAAATTTGCTCCGTCGACCGTCTTTTTATCAATTTAGAATTGAGTACTATCTTTTGATTTGGATTCACCTCTTCCGGATCTTCCAACATCCTAAATAAAAGATTGGCAGCCTCAATTCCTATTTTCGTAGCAGGTTGTGTAACCGTGGTTAAAGAAGGGTTTAGTAAAGGGGCAATTTCTAAACTTGAGAAACCAATCACCATTAAATCTTCAGGAATAGAAATCTTCAAGTCATAACAAGCGTAATAGGTGGCAAAAGCCAATCTTTCTACGGAAGTAAAAATCCCATCCGGTTTTATATCCAGCAACAATCGCTTTAAAATCAACGAATTTTTTGCGTAGCTGTTGGTACAGTCCACCACCAGGTGATCTTCGAAAGGAATTTTATATTTCGCCAATGCATCAATATAGCCTTGCATTCTAAACTTACCAATAGACAGATTTTTGTTGATCACCAGGTAGGCAATCTTCTTACAGCCTTGCTTGATCAAATGTTCCGTAGCAGAAAAACTACTGTCATAATCATTGGTGATCACTCTAGGGGTAATGATATCTTCATATACCCGATCAAAAAACACCAATGGCAAGCGTTTCTGACTCAGTTCATTCAGATAAGTATGGTCATTTGCTTCTCCAGACACCGACATAATGATCCCATCTGCTCTACCATTGTGTAAGTGCCTGATGAAAGAAACTTCTTTTTCATAATCATCATCTGTTGCATAAATCAGAATATGGTATCCCTTTCCTCGGGCAATTTTTTCAATCCCATTAATTGCCTGTGAGAAAAAGTTATTTGCCAATTCCGGAACAATCACCGCAATGGTTTTACTTTTTTGCTCTCTCAGATTACTCGCATAATGATTGGGCTGATAGTTTAATTCTTTCGCCTTTGCCAGGATTTTCTCCTTTGTTTCCTTACTAATGTCACTATTATCTCTGAAAGCTCGGGAAACCGTTGAAGTAGATAAATTCAGGGCTTTAGCTAATTGCTTGATATTGATGCTCTCCATCTATGTTCCAATAATGGTTGATATAGAACCATTAATTGAGGGTAAATATAGATGAAAATCTAAACTGCTCGTATTTTCATAACTAAATAATAATATAAGAAAGTGACAGGTCCGTATTAATTGTGCTACATTAGCTAAAATTACCTAGGGGAAAGCCATACATTTAGTACGGAAAAACAATTTATGGCGAGAAAGATTAAGTTTACAAACACCAATAAATCAACATTTTACATTACAGTCCGAAAGAGAGTTGATGCCTATTTTACAGCAAACAACACCACTACTTATGCCAATCCGGCCATGTGGTTCAAAGTTTTTTTCTTCCTTACTGGCTTAACGAGTATCTATTTGTTGCTGTTACTGGGCAACTTCAGCATACCAATCATGCTTGTATTGACAGTTCTTTTGGGGATGTTCGGTGCTTTTGTAGGATTTAATGTTTGCCATGATGCCATTCATAAAGCACTATCTCCGAATCCTACCATAAATAAAGTCTTCAGCTTTATTTTTAACCTGATCGGAGCCAGTCCCTATGTATGGAACATCTGCCATAACATTGTACACCATACCTATACAAATATTGCGGGGCATGATGAAGATATTGATGTGGCACCAGGTTTAATCCGATTTTCAACTTCTGAAACCGTAAACAGGGTACAACAATACCAGCATTTTTATGCTTTTGCGCTCTATAGTCTGGCGATGCTTTCCTGGGTTTTCAGAAAAGATTATAAGAAATTCTTTCAGAAAAAAATTGGTGAGCATGTCTTAAACCACCCTAAAATTGAATACTTCAACCTGTTTTTTTATAAAGCCATTTATTATTTCCTTTTCATTGTCCTTCCTTTAATGGTGATGAACATTACCTGGTGGCAGTTTATTATTGGTTTTCTGGTGATGCAATTCGCGCAGGGATTAGTCTTGGGACTGGTATTCCAATTGGCACACGTGGTAGAAGCTACAGAATTTCCTTTTCCCAATGAGGAAGGTAATATCGAGGAAGCATGGGCAGCACACCAATTGCAAACCACAGCTAACTTTGCCGTAAACAGTTCCCTTGCAGCATTCCTGTGTGGCGGCTTAAACAGACAGGTAGAACACCACTTGTTTCCAAAAATCTGTCATATTCATTACCCAGCAATCAGTAAAATTGTCAAAGAAACCGCAGCAGAATACAACCTGCCTTATAATGAATGTCCGACTTTCCTGGATGCCTTGAAATCCCATTATAAGATGTTAAAGAAGCTTGGAAAAGAGACCTATAAAACAGACCGATATGTGAACAGGGAGATTATTCCATTTCCCGAGCCTGTTTTTCTGGCTGCTGAACCGGTCTCTTATCGCAACTAAGGTGATCTATTATGGCACCAATAAATTAGGATAATCAGAAATGATACCGTCTACCTTCAAATCTTTAAGGGCTTGGATGTCTTTTTCCGAATTTACCGTCCAGGGAATCACTTTGATTTCCAGATCATGGCATTTCTTTACGAGTTCAGCATTCACCATTTTATAAGCCGGGCTCAGGATGAAAGGCGTAAAACCAAGGTCTGCAAGGTTTTCTTCCAGGCTTTTCTGGTTGGATACCAAATAAGAAGTCCTTACTTCCGGGTATTTTTCATTTAATACTTGTAAAGTCCTTTTATCAAAAGATTGAATCACCACAAATGGCGCTATTCTTTTTTTCTCTACTACTGCCATCAACAGCCTCACAAAAGTTTCGGGATCAGGGTTCAACAAGCCATCTCCTTCAGGACTGCATTTCGTTTCTATATTATAGAACACTTGCTTTTTACCTGTTTTTTTTAAGTAATGTTGTACAGAATCAATCAATTCCTCCAGACGAGGAATAAATGTTTTTATCTTTTCTTGCTGAGGGAATGCTGCATAGTATTTTGAACCCAGGTCAAACGCTTTCAATTGCGGGTAAGTCATTTGATATACCGGGTATTTTTTAGCATCCGCAGATAACAATTCATTTCCCTGAGCATCTAACATAAAGGCCGGGCTTAAGTAGTCATCATGCGTTACTACTACTTCCTGATCTTTGGTGATGTGGGTATCCATTTCCAGTGTCGTTACCCCAATATCGATTGCTTTTTTCATAGCTAAGATACTGTTTTCAGGCATTAGTCCACGGGCACCGCGATGGCCTTCGGTACTAAATACCGGATATTTTGCCAAAGAGATCACTTTTACTTGTGCCTTCAGCTCAGACGAATATAATCCGATCACAGCGAGGCCAATCAATAAGGAGTTAATTTTCATGAATTATAGTTTATACTTATTAGGTGATAATTTATACCAATCAAAGTGATGATCATTTTATGCGCTATATATATCCAAATCTAGGAACATGCCATTTCCATAAGATACTCGTTCCCAAAGCGGTCAGTAGCCAATACCTTTACCTTTTTTACTGAAGGTGCAAAATGTGCAGTAAACAGGTGATCCATTTTCTGTGGTTCAGCAAAGGTTCTACCTATTGGCAGCTGATCTCCAAGGTACAGTTTAACCGCTAAAGGATCAAAGCCCTTTTGCTGTTCCATAATCCCCATTGGACGATCATCCAGGAAATAAATAACTTTCCACTCCGGATCCCAGTTCCAGACATTGGCAATAACCCGGGTCTGGTTGGTTAACTGATCCACATAAATACTCATCTGCTCTTTTTTATCCTTTCCGGTTGATTTATAATACCATTTCAACTCATTTCCATCAACCTCATAAACACCGTAGCCTCTTGGTGTCCCATCACTACAGATTGGCCCGGTCCACCATGCGCCACAAACCGTCCCATGATTGTGTTCATAAATACCATCCTGAATGTGATTGGCATTGTAATGGGTATGTCCCGACATGATGTGTACATTTTTATAACCCGCTAATAAAGCATAAAAGTCAGCGTTATTCTTCACAGAATTATATACCGGAATATGCAAATTGATAATCAACAGCTGATCTTTTGGGACTTGCTGTAAGTCTTTTTGCAGCCAGGCCAATTGGTTTTCTGAGATAAAGCCATCGTATTCTCTTTCTTTACCCAGGTAACGCACATTGTCCAAGACCACATAATGTGCCTTCCCCCTATTGAAGGAGTAATAGGTAGGGCCATAAATTTCTTTAAAAGTACGGTCGGAAGTTTCATCTCCGCCCATTCTATAGTCCATATCATGGTTTCCTAATGCCTGGAAAAACGGAATGTTCATTTGTGCAACCGCGGCATTGTAATCTGCAAACAATGCATGATTGTCCCAAACCAGATCTCCAACCCCAATTCCATGGATCAATGCATCTTCCCCTAATGAAGCAACCAATTCCTGAACATCTGGAACAGCTGTTTCCATCATTTGAGCCACATCTTTTTTATTCTTTACCTGCGGATCCGCCCAGATGATAAAGCCATGTTGCTGATCGTCCTTTTTTAGGCGCTTCAGGTCGAAATCGTACTCATTTCTACTCCCCAGAAGATGATAATGACTCGCCAAACTGGCTTTCGTTGGAAACTCATAACCGGCCGGCGTACTCAACCAGACTGTTGATGCCATTGGATCAGTCTTGATTTTATAATTTCCTTTGGCATCCGTCCTTACCACAGAGTAGCCATCAGAAACCACTATATTGGCCAGTCCTTTTTTACCAGAGGTCACCCTTCCTTTGATGGTATTTCCTCTTTGCAATGCAGCGAAGGCATCATTATTCAAGCTGACCACCAAACCGGTAGTCAGCATGCTAAAATTCTGTATAAATAATCTTCTGTTCATCACTTATTTCTCCCACCAAACTTTAGTCATCACGTTGTCTCCACCGATACGATCGGCAGCAATTCTATAATTTTCCGGATTAAATCTACGCACATCATTATGGTACATAAAGCGTGTAGGCATCTCTCCATTATGCAACATAAAAGCTGTTTTTGGCAATTTAGGAAAACCGGTACGGCGATATTCAAACCACTGCTGGTAGTCATTAAAGAACAAAGCCAAATACTTCTGATTCATAACCTGTTCTAGTGTTCCGTTAAAAGCAGCATTAGGGTTGCTAAAATAATCGGCAGGCATTACTCCATTCGGCCATTGCGTAACCGCAGCGGCTACTCCTTTTTCATAAGCGGTTTTTGCTGCTGGCAAATCGCCGGTTACTAATGCCACTTCCGCTTTAATAAATTCTACTTCCGCATAGCTCATGATCACCTCATTAATTGCTGTACCTACTGCCGCCGGGAACATTAAATCTCCGTTAGGTCCGCTTGGCGTAAAGCCAAATTGTGAATCTTGCCCGGAATGACCAGCAGTATATCCTTTAAAGCCTATATCTACAGGTTTTTTATCTACAATTTTAGAGGCTTTAGTCATAAACAATGCTCTTCTAGGGTCATTAACACCATTCAACATGTCTACAAAAAATTCTCCCATGGCTTCAGAATTCACATAATCCTGACGTCTGCCCCAGGCATAATCATAAGGTGCAATTCCGGAAACCTTAACAATTGCAGCTTCTGCATTACTGGTAAATACCGGATATTTCACAGGATCAGCAATCATCGCCTTTAAACGTTCATAACTTTTGAACTCCGTTCTTTTAGAGAGACGTAACAGCATGCGCATCAATAAGGAGTTATTGAACTTCTGCCAGTTTTCCTTCTTATTAGCATATAAAAAGTCATTGCCAGACATCGCTCCTTTTTCCGTAGCATAAATGGTGTTTGCTTCTTCCAGCTGTTGGAGTAAGGAAACATAAATTTCTTCCTGTG
The DNA here is from genome assembly GCF_014172405.1 of Pedobacter gandavensis. Taxonomy (GTDB): domain Bacteria; phylum Bacteroidota; class Bacteroidia; order Sphingobacteriales; family Sphingobacteriaceae; genus Pedobacter; species Pedobacter gandavensis. The sequence continues at coordinate 399,804 of NZ_WNXC01000003.1, forward strand.
TATCAAAGCGGGGCTGAGTAATCTTTTCTTCTGCGCGCATTGCCTCAGAAAAGGGCACATCACCAAAGCTATCGGTCAGGATTCCACTGATATAAGCCTTCATTGTAGTTGCCACCGCCTTGTAAACCGGCATATTAAACACCTTTGCCGAAGCTTCCATCTCTTTTACATTGCGCAAATACTTATAGCAATTGTTCCAGGTCCCATTTCCTTCAGATTCCTGAACATCATAGCGGTGAATACCAGCAGAAAGACTAGGGTTAGGCAAGCCTACTTGCATGATCTGCCAGGTAAAGTTGTAACTTCTCACCGTAAAGTAAGTACTCATACCATACATGGTAGGTGTTAATAAACTTCCCGGAACAGCAGTTTGCACCAAATTAGGATTGGTATTCAGTTCTTCAAAATCCTTCGTACAAGAAGAAAAAACCATCAGATTCACCAAAGCAAGAATGGCTGTTATCTTTATTTTCATTTGATTATATTTTTGTAACCTTTTATATTTTATGGCCAATGGCCGTTTTGTTCTTTTACTCCAATTATAGTTGTAGCCTTAAATTCAATCCAAAAGTTCTGGTGCTTGGCAACTGGCCCATTTCAACACCTGGCATCACCGTTGAACCATTTAATGCAGCTGTTTCCGGATCAAAAGCAGGGAATTTAGAAATCATTGCCAGATCTCTGCCATATAGGGCAATTGTAGCACCGGTAATATTCATTTTTTTGATCCATGTTTTAGGCAAGCGGTATTCAATTCTAGCCTCTCTTAATTTCAAGTAAGAAGCATCAAAGCTATTTGTCTCTACGTTTGCGCGACGGTAATAATCGGCATACCAGGTCGCCACTGGTACTCTGGTGGTGTTCGGAGAAAAGCTGCCATCAGTATTTTGCACAACTCCTTCGCCAATTACACCTCCTTCTTCCCTGCCAAGAAGCGTATGTGTTAATTTTCCTTGTTCTGTCATTTTATGGTGTGTTTGAGAATACACAATACCACCAAACTGACCGTCAACCAATACGCTTAATGTAAAATCTTTATACCTGAATTCATTGTGGAAACCACCGCGCCAGTCTGCATACGCATTACCGATTTTCTTCATGTCTGTAGGACGAACCGCAAAACCAGTCTTTTTATCAAAAATTACATCACCATTGTCGTTGCGAACTAGTCCATAACCCCATAAGTCACCAGTAGTCCCGCCAACTGTCGCGATAATCGAAGCAGCACCAGAACCACTTTGTGCAATAATCTGCTGTGCACTCAATACATCCTTACTCAACTCGAGGATTCTGTTTTGGTTTTTCGACCAAGTAACGGTAGAAGTCCAGGTAAAATCACCAGAAACGACTGGTTTGCCACTCAACATCAATTCTACACCTTTATTACGCACCTTACCCCCATTCACAAAACCTTTAGAATAGCCAGTCGTGATGTCTAATGGCACCAATAAAACCTGATTGCTGGTAGTTGACATATATAAATTCACATCGGCCGTGATGCGATTCTTTAGAAAAGCAACATTGGCACCTGTTTCCCAGGAAGTAGACATTTCTGGTTTCAGGTTGTCATTATATAAGGTTCCTGGTGCTTCTGCCGAACCAGGAAATAACGAAGAGCCATAATATTTTTGAGTACGGTAAGGTTCTGTATCCGAACCAATCTGCGCCCATGAAAGTCTTAATTTCGCAAAAGAAACTGCTTTAGGCATTTTGAACATATCCGATAAAATATAACTGGTACTTACAGAAGGGTAGAAATAAGAGTTATTGCCTTTTGGTAAAGTAGAAGACCAGTCATTTCGTCCGGTAATATCCAGATAGATTTTCTTATCCCAATCCAGATTGATCAAACCGAAAGCACTTTGCGTCTCCCGCTTAATCAGTTCATTTTCAGCAAGTGCATTGGTTAATGCATTCGACAACTTATACACTCCTGGTGATAGTAAGCCGCGTGCAACAGAATTATTCTCCTTTAATGTTCTTCTCATTAAGTTTCCACCAAAGGAAGCGCGCAAGCCTAATTTAGGTGCCAGGCTTTTGGTATAACTCAGTAAAGCATCCGTATTGTATTCCTGGAAGTTCACATCCTGTTGCTTGTAATATCCCAATGGAAAATTCGAGGTATCGAATGTGCGGCGTTGTTCGCGAGCATCCACACGCATATTTAGTCCGGAACGCACCATCAACTCCCATTGGTCATTGAAAGTATAAACCCCTTGCAGGTTTCCTTCCAGATTGGTACTATTCAGGCTGTTTGTCATTTCATTGGCAATCAGAAATGGATTTTCTATGTAGGAGCTAAAAGGGTGAATCTGTTTCAACTGCTCCAGACCTTTCTTCCACATCGGTTTATACCAATTCAAATCCACATTTGGATTTTGGAAGATCATAAAGTAACCAATCGACTGACCGTTGTATCCAGTCCCCGGAAGGTTATCACTGGTTTTATTGGTGTAACTGATTTTTCCATTCAGTTTCATTTTCTTTGAAATCTGCATACTGGTATTCAAGGATGCGACCAATCTTTCAAAGCCTGTATTTGGCATGATCCATTCATTTTTGGTATGTGTGATGGAAGCTCTGGCAGTAAAGTTATCTGTACCACCATCCAGAGCAACACCATTCTGAAGCGTATAACCGGTACGCCAGTATCCTTTAATATTGTCTTTATATGGAACCCATGGTGTACGTGTTAAACCCTGACCTTCTAAATTGGGATCATATTGAAAATAACTCTGACCATTAAACTTCGGACCGAATGCGCTGGAGGTGGCACTGGTACTTACTCCATCCGCAGAGGCGCCATAAGAGTAATACAATTCACCCGCAGCATTTCTATTGTCATTTCCCTGACCATATTCATACTGGTAATCCGGCCAGCGCAATACATCATTGATGCTCGTATTAGAGTTGAAAGTAATACCCAATCCTTTTTCTCTTTTAGCACCTGATTTAGTGGTGATGATCAATGCCCCATTTTGTGCCCTGCTACCATAAAGCGCGGCCGCAGCTGCACCTTTTAATACCGTTACTGAAGCGATATCATCCGGATTAATATCGGAGATCCCATTTCCAAAATCGATTGGAATGTCTTTATCGGCACCGGAAGAACCTGCACCGTAAGCATCATTTACACCAGAACTCGCCGCACGGGTCAAGATAGGCACCCCATCTACCACAATCAATGCCTCATTATTACCACTCAGGGAGCGATCACCACGAAGATTAATTCTCGCACTATTAATCGGTCCTGAGCCTGTTTGCGTCAACATCATTCCCGGTACTTTACCTTTTAAGGCATCAGACCAGTTATTAGAAGGTGCATCAGAAATATCTTTCCCAGTCACCACGGTCGCGCCGAAGCCCAGGGATTTTGCTTCACGTTTGATTCCCAACGCAGTCACAACGACCTCATTTAGCTCATTACTCGACTCCGCTAAAGAAATTAGCACCTGACTTTGGTTTTCATTAAATGTTTTTGTAGCTACATTGTAGCCAATCATATTAAAGGATAATACAGTTCCTTTCGGAATGATCAGGTTAAAAGCACCTTCAGCATTTGTAGCAGCGATTACTTTTCTATGCTGATCCGTAATGGTAACCCCAGGCAATGGCTGTCCGTCCTTTTGATCTTTCACTATCCCCTTAACTGTAACCTGCTCTTGTAAAATACTACGCGATTTAACTACAGGCGTAGCAGCCAATATTTCGCCGGCAGGCACAATCGCCATGGCCAGGAAAATTGCCCTGTACTTGAAAAATTTCGTAAACCGTTGATGATTGGTAAAAGTTTTCTTCATTATCGTTATCAATTGTGTGTGTTTAACATGCTGGAACCCTCACATTTCGTTTCATTTCCATTTTGCGTTTCGCCGCAAATATCTCCCTATTACTATTAACCGTACATTATTGATGTGTTAAATTAAACCCAAAAACAGCCTTAATCACACCAAAAAAGGCATCTTTAAAGGAAAAACAAAACGAAACAACGAGAATCAATCTCCAACACACGATACTGCTTAAATACTAAGTGTCAGCTGTTTTAAATAAAAAAACAAGAAATATCCTCAGCAATGACGAGCATATCCCTTCGTTAACTTTCGCTTAACATTAAATCACAACAAAATGAAATAGCGAGTTATCGCGTCCCAAAAACATAGCTGATTAATTTATTTTTTCATTTAATTTTGTTGCATCTTTAATTCCAAGCCAACCAAAAACCACACAACAAGCCCAACCATGATCAACATTGCAGAAAGACACCAATACATTCTCCACAGAATTCAGGCAGAGGGATCTGTAGATGTTCAGGTTTTATGTAAGGAACTAGATGTTTCCTCGGTGACCATCCGTAAGGATTTGAAACTTCTCGAAGACAAAAAGTTACTTTTTAGAACCCATGGAGGAGCCACACTGAACAATCCGTATACCGTAGACCGACCAGTAAATGAAAAAGAGGAATTACAATCTTCAGAAAAATTGAGAATAGCTGCCACCGCAGCACAATTGGTCAAAGACAATGATTCTATTATCATCGCTTCCGGCACAACAGTGTTGGCATTGGCCAGAGCCATTAAACCACAGGGCAACCTCACTGTCATTACCTCTGCATTAAACGTAGCTTTAGAACTCATTCGTCATGATAACATTGATGTAATCCAACTGGGTGGACTATTGAGAAAAAGCTCGGCTTCTGTAACCGGTCCTTATTCTGACAACATCCTAAGCAATGTTTTCTGCAGTAAGTTATTTCTTGGCGTAGATGGGATTGATTTAGAATTTGGCCTCACCACCACCAATGCTTTTGAAGCACAGCTCAACAAACAGATGATGGATGCCTCCCAAAAGGTAATCGTCCTGGCTGATTCTACCAAGTTTGGGAAAAGAGGTTTTGGAAAGATTTGTGGAATTGAAGAAGTCGATCATGTGATTACCGATAGCGGGGTCTCTCCACAGATACTACAACAACTTGAAAGTTTAGGCATCGAAGTCTCTATCGTTTAAATAGCAGAAACTTCATCCCTTGTTAATATTGCGATCGATATTTTTGAGTTAAATCGTCTGCTTTATGAACAACTTCTTCAAAGTCTTTAGCCCTAAAGATAAAAAATTCCAGCCTCTCTTTGAACAATGCGGAGGGAACTTGGTGCGCTTATCAGAAACCTTGCTGCTTACTTTAAGCACAACAGATCTGGAGTTACGGAAATCCCATATTAAGGAAATCGAACGCATGGAGCATACCGGCGAACAGATCCGTACCAAGGTGTTTCTGAGTCTTAGTAAAAGTCTGATCACCCCATTCAGCAGAGAAGACATTCATTCTCTGATCAGCGCTTTATATGCCATTGCCGACTATATGCATACCGCAGCCATTAATGTAGACCTGTATCAGGTTACAGAGCTCAATAAACCGATGATCAAAATGGCGCAACTGTTGATCGAAATGTGCCGAGACCTGGAAATTGCCCTTAAAGAACTTCGAACCTTTAAAAACACGACCTTAATCAGCGACGTTTGTCTGCGGATTTATAAAGGCGAAGGCCAGGCAGATGCCGTATGCCACCAGGCACTGGCTTTTTTATTCCAATCTGATATCAGTCCCATAGAGCTCATCAAACAAAAAGAGATACTTCAGCTCCTGGAGATGGCCACTGATAAATGTGATGATGTAGCCAACGTACTGGAAAGCATCCTTGTAAAAAATTCTTAAGCCCTATTGCAGATTCCATAATTAATACTTTACTTTGTAATACAAAGTACTTTTATGGAAAAGCAAGAAATCTATTCTGAACTCCATTCCATCAGAAACCTGATGGAGCGTTCTGCAAAATTCATCTCCCTTAGCGGGTTATCAGGAATCATGGCGGGAGTTTATGCCTTAATTGGTGCTGGTATTGCCTATCTATTGGTATACGGGCAAAGCCTAACCATGGATTACCGGGAAAATTTATTGCAGGAAGCAGAGCTGCTCTGGAACTTGTTTTTCGTCGCATTAGCAGTATTGATTCTTTCTATTGGTACGGGGATTTTGCTTACCCTCAGAAAAGCAAATAAAAATAACCAGAAGGTCTGGAATCCAATCAGCAAAAAACTACTTTTCAGTATGCTGGTTCCTTTACTTACCGGAGGCCTGTTGATCCTAATTCTTTTTTATAGAGGATATTACGGCGTTATCGCCCCTACCTGTCTGATATTTTACGGCCTTGCCCTGGTTGGTGCCAGCAATTTCACGTTTGAAGATGTAAAATGGTTAGGCTTAATGGAGCTGATTCTAGGTATATTTGCCGCCTTAATACCTGGATATGGCTTACTTTTCTGGACCATTGGTTTCGGATTACTCCACATCATTTATGGTACGATCATGCATTTTAAATACGACAAGTGAAAACCACATTAGCAAATTTCGATAAAGCCTTTGAAAACCGAGTTCGCTTGCAGATTATGAGCATCCTGGTGGCCAATGATAATTACGACTTCAATTCTCTGAAAGAATTGCTGGAGGTGACAGATGGCAATCTGGCCTCTCACCTAAAAGCGCTGGAAAAAGAAGCTTATATTAATGTCTATAAATCCTTCCTCGGAAGAAAGCCTAACACCAGTTATGCCGCTTCGGAAAAAGGAAAAATTGCCTTCCTAAAACACCTGGAATCCCTTGAAAATTTAATCAAACTTCAAAAAACTTAATTTTTTTTATCCACCTACTTTGAAACACAAAGTACTTTTAAAAATAAAACCATGGAAACAACTCAATCGCAAAAAGAAAAATCGGTATTCCAACAACTTCAGGAATCCGTTGGCGCTAAATTATTTTTAATTGCCGTGCTCACACTGCTCTTGCTCATTCCCTCCTCCTGGATACAATTCCTGATTGAAGAGCGACAAGGCAGACAAGATGATGCCATCAAAGAAATTTCAGAAAAATGGTCTGGTCCGCAATTGATAGAAAGCCCAATCTTACAACTCCCATATAAAACATGGACCAAGACGACCGATGTTAACGGCAAACAAATGATGAAAGAAAGTCTTTCCACCATATACCTTCTTCCAGAAACATTGGATATACAAAGCCAGGTGAACCCAGAAATTCTACACCGTGGAATCTTTGATGCCGTAGTCTACCATGCAAAAATTAGCTTACACGGAAAATTCAGTCCACTAGAATGGAAGAAATCAGGTGTTAATCCTGACCTGATCCTATGGGATAAAGCCAAAATTGTTGCCGGAATCAGTGATTTTAAAGGTTTAAAAAGTAGCCCTATCATCAAAATAGAAGGACAACCTTATACCGCGGAGCCAGATTTTGCAGCGGACAATCTATTTGCCAACAACTTAGGTGTACAAATTGACCTCGCAGCAAAAAAGAGTGCTGCCATCCAATTCAATTATGAGTTAGAGTTGAGAGGTAGTGAGGCCTTGAATTTCCTGCACCTGGGTAAAAATAGCACCATCAAGGTAAATGGTGCATGGAACAATCCAAGTTTCACAGGGGCATTTCTTCCGGAAAACAGGAACATCACGGAAAAACAATTCAATAGTACCTGGAAGATGTCGAATTTCAACAGACCATTTCCGCAGCAATGGATAAGTGGTCAACAGGTACTGACCCCACAAAATAAAGTCAAAGCCACATTTGGGGTTAAATTTTTGCTCCCGGTAGATCAGTATCAGAAAACCATGCGCTCTGCAAAATACGCCATCCTCATCATTTTACTGAGCTTCATCTCTCTTTTCTTTATCGAGTTATTGAACAAAGTAAAGGTAAACCTGCTGCAGTATGTGTTAATCGGGGCAGCAATGATCATCTACTATACGCTATTACTTTCATTTACTGAGCAAGTAGGATTTGCAATTGCCTATTTTATTGCCTCAGTAGCTACAGTAATCTTGGTCAGTAGCTTTATTGGTGCTTTTCTCCGGAATAAAAAAGCGGCAATCGCTTTCGCCATTATTCTCAGCATCTTTTATAGTTTCATTTATGTGATTATCCAGCTACAAGACCTTGCGCTGCTTTTCGGAAGTATTGGCTTGTTTATTACAGTGGCCTGTCTGATGTATTTCTCGGTGAAAATAAACTGGCATAAACCGGGTGTGGACCTTGCTCAATCTTAAGAAATTTTTTCAATCGCAAGATAAACCAATCTATTTAGCGCTGAATTCCTGATTAGGAATTCAGCGCTTTGAAATTTACCATTTCCATTCTCCAGCAACCTTCAAAGGGAGTTCCAGGTCATTATCCTAGAGGAACTTTTTCAACACCTCATCTGATTGTCTGCTGACAGGAATATTTGGGGTATTCGCTAAAGCATAAGCCAGCATCGCACTAAACCTTACGGTATTCCTTAATTCCTGATCATCCACCAGTGAGAATACATCTCCGTCAGAATGGTAAAAAGGACCAGAATGATTCGGCAACTGCTCCCCTGCGCCACCACCAGTAGGGATCCCTTCCAATAAGAAAGGCTGGTGATCGCTATGCAAACCTGCGCCTGAATAAAATACATTTTTGAAACCAGTATCCAGTTTATTGATCTGGCTCCCCCAAGCGGTAAATAAATCTTTCATTTCTACCCTACTCGTAGAAAAACCTTTAGGGTTATTGGCCATATCATAGTTCAACATAAAGCGGACTTTATCCAGTCCATTTTGTTTTTGCGCTTCCGCAACATAAGCTTTTGATCCTAGTAAGCCTTGTTCTTCGCCCATAAACAAGATAAATTCCAAAGTCCTCGCTGTTTTTAGATTTAGTTTTTTGAAAGCACGCGCCATATCGATGATGGCAAAAGAACCTATCCCATTGTCGATTGCACCTGTTGCCAGATCCCAGCTATCCAGATGGCCACCTACCACAATTTTCTCTTGCGGCAACGTCGTTCCTTTAAGTGTCGCAATTATATTTCTGGCTTTAATTGGGCCAGAGAAATTGGTCATGTTTAAACTTGCGTATTGCTTTTTATGCTGAAGTGTTTCCTTTAAAGCCATCCCATCTTCCAAGCCAATGCAAATTGCAGGGATAGGAATCAGTTTTCCAGTTACCGAAGCAGTTCCGGTTAGCAATACACCATCTTTTACACCATTGATCAGGATGATCCCAACGGCGCCATGGTTAATGGCAATGGCCGCTTTTTCCGATCGGTGTAAATAAGGTGTTTTTTCAGGGGATCCAGGAAGGATACCCAGATATACCAGGGCGATTTTCCCCTTCACCTTTCCAGCGTCCTTTGTATAATCAGCTTCTAAACCATTCCCCAAATCAATCAGCTCTCCTAATACATTCGCTTTTACCGGCGAATGCGCCAAGGTCACTGAGTTTACCTTTTTCAATTCATTTTCTGAATCTCCAATTTTCGTCTCATTGCTTAGTCTGCTCCAACTTTCCACCTCAAAAGGTTGATATTTCACCTCATAACCGTAAGACTTTAACAGTTGATAGGCATAAGCCTCTGCTTTTGCTCCATTTTCAGAACCAGTTAAACGGTGCCCAATATTTTCTGTAGCGAACTTCAGGTTATCATACGCTTTAGAATTGGCCTGAACTTCAGCATTGATTTTTTTGAAAACCGGGACGAAATCATCCTGAATCTGTCTTTGCGACTGTATTTCCGTTTTCTTTTGTACGGACGTTTGTGCTACCGCAGAAACTGCGATACCACAAATCAATAAACTAAAAATAGTTTTCATAATGGGGGTATTTTCAATGAAAATAAGGATTTTGCCTGTACAGTTCTACCTGCAGGTCATTTTTTTTGCAACAAATTTATGATGATGGTTATTTCTTGCGTTCTGTAGTATAACGAACCAACTGCTCCAGTCCTGTTCTGGCTTCTCCTTCTTCAAAAGAATAGAGAATATCGAAAGCTTCCTGCTGATACTGCACCATTTTTTCATGCGCATAGCGAACCCCTTCTTTGGCATTCACGAAATCGATGATTTGTTGGATTTTAGCGGGGTCATCCTGGTGATTTTTCACCAAACTGATCATTTTCTTTTTCTCTGCTTTTTCAGAACGATTCAGGGCATAGATCAAAGGAAGTGTTACCTTTTTCTCTTTAATGTCGATACCTAGCGGTTTTCCAACATCATCAGTTCCAAAGTCAAAAGTATCGTCTTTAATTTGAAAAGCGATACCTACCTTTTCACCGAACAACCTCATTTTCTCGATGGTTTCCTCATCGGCACCTGCAGAAGCAGCACCACAAGCGCAGCAAGAAGCAATTAAAGAAGCTGTTTTCTGACGGATCACATCAAAGTATAATTCTTCACTGATGTCCATCTTACGAACCTTTTCAATTTGCAGCAACTCCCCTTCACTCATTTGCTTTACCGCTTCAGAAACGATTTGCAACAGACGGAATTCCCCATTATTTACGGAAAGCAACAATCCTTTGGCCAGCAGGTAATCACCTACTAAAACCGCAATCTTATTTTTCCATAAAGCATTGATGGAGAAGAAACCTCTACGTTCGTAAGCATTATCTACCACATCATCATGCACCAGGGTTGCAGTATGTAGCAGTTCCACCAAAGCGGCACCTCTATGTGTAGATTCAATGATTCCGCCGCAAAGTTTTGCAGCAAAGAAGACGAACATCGGACGAATTTGTTTACCCTTTCTTTTAACAATATAATGGGTAATCCTATCGAGTAATGGTGCGTCACTGTGCATCGAGGCCTTGAACTTTTCTTCAAAGGCAGCAATGTCGGCGGCTATGGGTAGTTTTATCTGATTTATTCCCGGCATTCAGGTGAAAAAATATGTGTGCAAACATAAATTAAATATCTTTAAAAGCGTACTTTTAGTAAAAAGTTTAAAGTGAAAAATACATTCAAAGTACTTATCGCCGTTATTTTAGTCGCTGCCGTGGTGTATTTTATGGGTCCAAGACCTGTACAACCACAATATAGCGCTCAGCTTCCCGTTGTTCCGCAACTCCCTCAGCTTGAAAATTATGTAAAAACCATTGAGTCGAAGCACAAGATCAAGCCGGGTAATGAGGCTGAGATTGTGTGGGCAGATTCGACGTTAAAACAGCAGTCGGAATATTCCGTCGTGTATTTACACGGTTATAGTGCTTCTAAAGAAGAGGGAAATCCTGTTCATACACACCTGGCAAAAGAAATCCATGCCAACTTATACCTGGCCAGACTATCTGACCATGGCGTAGATACCGTTTCGGCCATGGAGTATTTCACGCCGGATCGCGTGTGGGAAAGTGCCAAACAGGCTTTAGAAATCGGAAAGAGATTGGGGAAGAAAGTAATTTTGGTGGGTACCTCTACTGGCGGCACTTTAGCTTTAAAACTAGCCGCTACCTATCCCAAAGATGTTTATAGCTTGATGTTAATCTCCCCAAATATCGAGATCAATGAGAAATTCGCCTGGTTATTAAACAACCCATGGGGCTTGCAAATTGCCCGCCTAACCTTTGGTGGTAAAGAAAGGGTTGTTTCCGACAGTGATCCTAGATATGCTAAATACTGGTATACCAAGTACCGTTTAGAATCTGCGGTAGAACTACAGGAATTGGTAGAAACCACCATGAACAAACAGACTTTTGAAAAAGTAACACAGCCAACCTTACTGCTATATTATTATAAAAACGAACAGGAACAGGATAAAACGGTTAAAGTATCTGCTGAATTGAGGATGTTTGATGAATTGGGAACTCCTGCTTCATTAAAGGTTAAAAAAGCAATTCCTAATGGCGGAGACCATGTTTTAGGTTCTTACATCACCTCTAAAGATATTCCATCAGTATTAACGGCTATAGACGACTTTGTAAAGCAGGTCTTAAAAATTCAGGTACAAGAAAAAGCCGCTGTACAACCCTAATAGCTGGTCAGCGGCCTCCATACTTTAGCAGTTCTGATTAAAAGGAAGCGCTTTAGCTACCTGCGGCAATATGCGCAAAGATTTGTTCCGCATGCACCCTGCTATTTTCTATATACCATTTATGAGTATCCATACCTCCACATACTACTCCTGCCAGGTACAAACCTGGTAGGTTACTTTCCATACTTTCCTCATTATAGAAAGGCTGTGTGCCATCTCCCATTTCTACCCCTAAATTTTTAAGCATCTTGAAATCGGGATGATACCCCGTCATGGCAATCACAAAATCATTGTCGATGCTGTGTTCCCCATCTGGTGTTTTTATTTTTACTGTTCCTTCGCCAATCTCTGTCACTTCCGAATGGAAATGTGCCATAATTTCGCCTTCTTTGATCCTGTTTTCAATATCCGGGCGCACCCAATATTTCACATAAGAACCAATTTCTCCACTACGGATCACCAAGGTTACTTTTGCGCCTTTACGGTAAGTTTCCAATGCGGCATCGATGGCGGAGTTATTTGCTCCAATCACGACTACATTTTGAAAGGCATACAAATGCGGATCTTTATAGTAATGCGTTACCTTGGGAAGCGATTCACCAGGAATATTCATCATCAAAGGAATATCATAAAACCCCGTCGCGACGATCACTTTTTTGGCTTCATAATTTGTTTTTGAGGTAGCGATATGAAATCCCCCATCAGGTTGTTTCTCTACCTTCTGAACTTCTTCAAAAAGATGAATGTTTAAAGAAAATTTCTCTTTAACTCTCCTATAGTACTCTACTGCTTCATTGCGATTGGGCTTAGGATGAATGCTCACAAAAGGAACATCCCCAATTTCCAGTCGCTGGGAAGTAGAAAAGAACGTCATAAACACTGGATAATTGAACAGGCTGTTTACCAATGCCCCTTTTTCTACGATAACATAAGTCAGTCCCGCCTTTTTGGCTTCAATTGCACAAGCCATCCCAATTGGGCCGGCACCAATTATCAGTACATCGTAATTGTTCATTTTATTTTCCTGAGTTAAAGATTAAGCTTTCATCCCTTTAGAAGGGCAGGCAAAATCTGTACGCTTCAATCCGGTATTTTTAATCGCTCCATAACCACCGGCGATGTCGATTACATTTTCTACACCACGAGCTTTAAGAATAGATGCAGCTACCATAGAGCGGTAACCACCAGCACAATGGATATAATAAGTTTCCTGGTGATCCAGCTCATTGGTCCATTCATTAATGTAATCCAAAGGACGTGTCAAAGTTTGCTCCAGGTGTTCTGCCTCATATTCTCCTGGCTTTCTCACATCTAATGCCAACACATTTTCATTGCGATTCAATACCTGTTCAAATTCTGTCGCAGAAATGGAAGTAATGGTATCCAGTTCTTTTCCAGCCGCAGCCCATAGACTAATGCCATCCATTAAGAAACCAATGGTATTGTCGTAACCTACTCTGGAAAGGCGGGTAATTGCTTCTTCCTCTTTCCCCGGTTCACATACCAGCAACAAAGGTTGTTTCAAATCGGTGATTAAAGCGCCTACCCAAGGGGCAAACTGCCCATTTAATCCAATATTCACAGCAGAAGGGATAAAGCCTTTAGCGAAGACCTGAGGATCTCTGGTGTCCAGGATTAATGCGCCAGTACTATTGGCCATGGCTTCAAATTCATCTGGAGTTAAAGGCGTCAATCCTTTTTCACAAACGTCTTCGAAGCTTTCATAACCATGTTTGTTCATGGCGGCATTTTTAGAGAAATATTGAGGCGGAGGTAAAATACCTGCCGTTACTTCTATGATAAATTGTTCTTTTGAACTGGCTTTAAGCGCATAGTTCACTTCTTTCTGATGTCCTAAAGTATCAAAAGTCTCCTTGCTCATGTTCTTTCCACAAGCAGAACCGGCACCATGTGCGGGATAAACCAATACATCATCAGGAAGCGTTAGAATTTTATCTTGTAGAGAATCGTAAAGTGTAGCTGCCATGTCTTCCATAGTCAGTTCTCCTTTTTGCGCCAGATCCGGGCGACCGACATCTCCTATAAACAAGGTATCACCAGTAAAAATACAATGTGCCTTTCCTTGCTCATCTGTTAACAGATAGGTCGTAGATTCGGGCGTATGTCCCGGAGTATGCAAGGTCGTAATTGTTAATGCGCCAATTTTAAATTGTTGCCCATCAACGGCGATCAGCGATTTGAAAGTCGTCTGCGCAGTTGGTCCATAAACGATTTCCGCGCCTGATTTTTCAGCCAGGTCAACATGTCCTGAGACAAAATCCGCGTGGAAATGAGTTTCAAAAATATATTTTATCGTTGCATTGTCTTTCTCCGCACGCTTAAGATAGGGATCTATCTCACGTAGGGGATCAATAATTGCTGCTTCACCATTACTTTCTATGTAATAGGCTGCCTCTGCTAAACAACCTGTATATATTTGCTCTATCTTCATTCCAATTTGCTATTGAGTTGCAAAATTAAGGTTATAATTGAATAGACCAAGATTTTGGTTTTTAATTACATTGGCAGGATAACTAATTTAGGCAGTTAACTCTCCACGAAGCGATTGTTCCATCAATGCGGCGACCTCCTCCTGGGTATAATCTTGTCCCATTAAATACATCAACTTAGTAACGGTTGCTTCAAAAGTCGTGTCATAACCACAAACTACGCCCATTTGCTGCAATTTCTTACTGGTTTCATATTTCCCCAATTCTACTGATCCCCTTTTACACTGCGTAATATCAATGATCAATTTACCAGCATGGATCGCTTCCTGTAAACTGGCAATAAACCAATCGGCAGTATTGGTATTTCCGGAGCCAAAGGTCTCCAGTACAATTGCATCGACGCCTGATTTGGTAATGGCATGGACAGCTTGCGGGGAAATTCCAGGATACAATTTCAGCACACCAATATTGGCATTGAACTTTGTATGCACCTTTAAAGGTTCTGTAGGCTGTTTGGCAATGTAATTTTTATAGAAAGAAAGGTGAACACCAGCTTCTGCCAAAATGGGATAATTTGGCGAGCGGAAGGCTTCAAACTTTTCTGAATTGTATTTAATAGAGCGGTTACCGCGGAACAGCTGATAATCGAAATAAATGCATACTTCTGGCACCATCGCTTTACCTTGTTTTTTTGTAGCCGCAATTTCTAGTGCAGTGATTAAATTTTCCTTGGCATCTGTTCTGATTTCCCCTATTGGCAATTGGGATCCAGTTAAAATCACCGGTTTAGACAGGTTTTCCAACATAAAGCTCAATGCTGAAGCCGTAAAAGACATCGTATCGGAGCCATGAAGAATTACAAAACCATCAAATTCCTCATATTTATCACGAATTAAACTGGCTAATTCTTCCCAAATCAAAGGATCCATATTAGAGGAATCGATGATGGGCTGAAAAGAATGCACGGAAAGGTCATAGTTTAATCTGGCCAGCTCCGGAACATTTTGTTGAATTTGCTCAAAGTTAAAAGGAATGAGAACACCAGTTTTAGGGTCGTTTACCATCCCTATGGTTCCACCGGTGTAGATGATTAGTATTTTAGTCATTGGTTAGATGTTAAAGATAATTTTAGAATTGGCAGTGGTTACCGCAGCAATTTCCTCGATATCGGTATGGTAAATGTCTGCTAATTTTTCGGCGATATGGATCAGATAACTGCTTTCATTTGGTTTACCTCGGAATGGCACAGGTGCTAAATAAGGGGAATCTGTTTCCAATACCAGATTGGCCAATGGAATTTCTTTCAATACCTCATCCAAGCCAGCTTTTTTATAAGTAACTACGCCACCAATCCCCAGGTAGAAACCAAGATCGATGGCCTGTTTAGCCTGCTCCACATTACCGGTAAAGCAATGTAAAATCCCTCTTAGTTTGGCATCTCTTTCCTTTTCTAATACTTCGAAGATCTCATCAAAAGCTTCTCTGCAATGGATTACGATAGGTAAGTTTAGGTCTTTAGCCCATTTGATTTGTTCTGAGAACGCGATTTTCTGAATATCTAATGTGGTTTTATCCCAATGTAAGTCGATACCGATCTCACCAATGGCATAGATCTCTCTACCTACAATACTTTCGCAGATCTCGTCCAGCACCAATTCATAATCTTCTTTCACATCACAAGGATGTAAACCGGCCATTGCGAAACAGTGGTCTGGATATTTTTGCACCATGGCATCGATTTTAGCAATCGAGGCAATGTCGACATTGGGCAGGAACAATCGTTCAACCTGATTATCAAGACATCTTTGCATCAAGATATCTAATTTTTCCGGGTCTGTCTCGTAATAAAGGTGGGTATGGGTATCCGTCAAAAGCATGGACAAAGTTAATAAAAAAAGCCCGTTCGCTATATGCGGACGGGCTTTTCTATTTTATGCTTTTTTACTATTTTTTTGTCACCGGAGCAGCTGTTGCTGGAGTCAATGTTGCAGCAGGAACTGATTTAGGTTTTTTGATATCTACCAATTCTACATCAAATACCAATGGAGCGAATGGGCTGATACCAGCACCACCTTGTTGCATTCCGGCTTCGCCATAAGCTAAAGCAGAAGGAATCACCATGGTGATTTTTCCACCTTTACCGATCAACTGTAAACCTTCGTCAAATCCTGGAATTGCTCTTCCTAAAGTGATTGCACGTGGGCCATAAACAGCCATTGGGTTATGTTTACCTGCTTCTTTAGCGATTTTAGCATCACTAGTATCGAAGATATTGTCTTTACCGTCTGCTTTTTTAGTCGTTAATTTACCAGTATAGTTTACCATCATGGTATCTCCTAAAACAGGTTTTTCGTTGTTACCTGGTTTAACGATTACATATTGTAATCCTGAAGCAGTAGTAGTTGTTTTAAGGTTGTTATCAGCAATATATTTTTTGATTTTACCAGCTTCCGCATTTTTCATTCTATCGATGCTTGCTTTGTAATCTTTTTCAAAAAAATCTCTTGCTTTTTTCTGGAAAGTTGAGTCTGCCTCACCTTTATCTTTTTGCAATACTTTTTCAACTTTAATTGTAAATACCAGGTATTTATCTTTTTGACCAGCTGGTTTTGGCTGACCAGAATATTTAGCTACGGTATCTAAGTCTAATTTGAAAGTTGCACTATCGCCTTCTCCAAACAAGGTCAACACATCATTCATATCACCTGCGAATACTTTTTTCTGAACAGGGAACACTTGTGGTGCTTCCATATCCCAGGTATTCATGGTTACCGAATCTTTTTCAGTTTTTTGAATAAAGTTCAATTTTACAATATCACCTTCTTTAATCTTATCTTTTCCACCATCTTTATGAATGGTGTACATTAGGCCACCCGGACCTTTTTTGTATTGGTTACAAGCAGCTAATCCAAGTGTTGCTGCGAAAAGAATTACGATACCTTTCTTCATGTGGTTTATTAAGTTTTATTTTTTATTTAATCTTTTTATTTTATTCCTAGGCCGGAAGGTCACCCTTCTTTTGTCCTACACCTCGATCAGCAATAGCCTCTTTTTTTACTGTATCAACTGCGTTTTATAGTCTGGTAATAACGCTTTAAAAGCGGTTACGGTATCTGCAAGGTTTTCATCTGAGAAGCCTCCTGCCGCATTTCTATGTCCGCCACCGTTGAAATATTTCTTACAAATTTCATTTGCAGGGAAATCACCGGTGGAGCGCAAAGATAATTTAACTTTATCAGTTCTTTCAATAATAAATGCAGCTAATTTTATCCCATTTACGGAGAGTGCATAGTTCACAATTCCTTCTGTATCACCCGTCTGAATATTGAAAGATTTCAACTCTTCACTCGTTACCGTAATGATTGCGGTATGGTATTCAGGAAGGATTTCCAACTTGTTACTCAGGCAATGACCAAGGAAACGCAGGCGGTTTTCCGTTGCATTGTCATACACCAACTGGTGGATCTTCCAATGCTCTGCACCCAAATCAATCAGGTCAGCCCCAATACGGTACACCGTAGAATTGGCAGAAGGAAAGCGAAAAGAACCAGAATCAGTCATGATTCCTGTATATAAACAGGTCGCAATGTCTTTATTCATGAATTCACCGTCTTCCAGTTCATTCACAATAAAATCATAAACCAGTTGTGCTGCTGCACAGGCATTGATACTCCAATGGCGGTAATCATCAAAATCTTCCGGATCCAAATGGTGGTCGATCATCAGTTTTAAAGCACTTGATGCCCTTACCAATTCCCCAAGTTCATTGATCCTGCTCAGACTGTTAAAGTCCAGGCAAAAGATCATCGCTGCATCTGCTACTAATTGCGCAGATTTCTCCTGTTGTTCCGTGTAAATAATTACCTCAGAATTGTTTGGAAGCCAATGTAAAAAGTAGGGATAATCCGTAGGAGTGATCACAGTAACGTGATGTCCTTTCTGGATCAGATAAGCGTACAAGCCTAAAGATGAACCCATCGCATCGCCATCAGGCTTATGGTGGGTCGTAATTACAATTTTTTGCGGCGTTGCCAGCAATGATTTTAATTCAGGAACAGATAGCATAATTTTCACTGCAAAGCTAGTGATTAAATGATTAATTGGAGCCTATTATATTTGATGCTATAATATTAACAGTATAAAACGTAATTTTGCAAAAAAATTGAAATAAGATGACTACAAACAGAACATTTACCATGATTAAGCCTGATGCTGTTGCAAACGGACATATCGGCGCAATCATCAACGACATTACTGCAGCAGGTTTCAAAATCATTGCATTAAAATATACTAAATTGACAGAAGAAACTGCTGGTCAGTTCTATGCTGTTCACGCTGCACGTCCTTTCTACAAGGATTTAGTGTCTTTCATGTCTTCAGGTCCTATCGTTGCGATGATCTTAGAAAAAGACAATGCAATTGAAGATTTCAGAACTTTAATCGGTGCTACTAACCCAGCTGATGCAGCTGAAGGTACTATCCGTAACAAATACGCAGTATCTATTGATGCAAATGCTGTTCACGGTTCTGACTCAGACGAAAATGCACAAATCGAAGGAGATTTCTTCTTTACTGCTGCTGAACGCTTCTAGTCTTCCCTAAGCGGAAAACATATTTCGGTCATTTTGTAAGGCAGCGTCTAGCTGAACCAAGACAACAGACCTTTAAAAATAAGCATCCTTAACCGGGTGCTTATTTTTTTTATACCCGATTTTTTCCAAGTCATTCATCTATCGCCTTAAACAGGATTATTTAGGAATAAAGCACCCGGTATGATTCGCCTATTGGTCGGAATGACTGCATAGTTTCCTGAGAGTTGACTTGGAGTTCAGTTACAGTCTATTTAATGTTTTATCACATGAACTCCTGCTGGACTCTTGCTGAACTCCTGAGTTACCCCTATCAAACCTGCACCACTTCCCGACCACAACCCGGACAATTCCTATTGCCTTCACGCTTGATCAGAAAAAAATCAGCTGAAAAATTTAAGGATACTTTGTACCTTTCGGCGGCAAACAAACCACAGGGCCTTGCATAAGAATACGAGGTCATTTATAAATTATAGAATTGATGAAAAAAATTTTTATCACCTTATTACTTCCATGTTGCAGCTTAGTTGCGGTCGCACAGACAGGAAAAAAGGCGAGTCCCGTTAAAAAGGCAACGGTGACAAAAACACAGGCATCTGGCCCGGCAAAACCTGTTTTCAAAAACAACCTGGATTCTGCCAGTTATGCTTTAGGCAGTAATATGGCGGGAAGCATGAAAAAAGACGGGCTGACTTCCTTAAACTATGATCTCATGATCAGAGGAATGAAGGATGCACTCGAAGGAAAAACATTACTAATTAGCAAAGAAGAGTCACAAACCCCAATCAGCAACTTATTTAATGCGCTGAGCAAAAAGAAATTTTTACCTATGATCAACGAAGGAAAAGCATTTTTAGAAAACAACAAAAATCAACCAGGCGTACATGTTACCCCTAGTGGATTGCAATACATCGTGCTACAAGAAGGAACTGGTATCAAGCCAAAGGCTACAGATACCGTATTGGCACATTACAAAGGAACTTTGTTAAACG
Source organism: Pedobacter gandavensis (assembly GCF_014172405.1). Lineage (GTDB taxonomy): Bacteria > Bacteroidota > Bacteroidia > Sphingobacteriales > Sphingobacteriaceae > Pedobacter > Pedobacter gandavensis. The sequence goes on from NZ_WNXC01000003.1 coordinate 419,665, forward strand.
GAAAACAGTTTGACAGTTCTTATGACAGAAATGAGCCGCTTTCATTGCCTTTAAACAGAGTGATTCAAGGATGGACAGAAGGCATCCAATTGATGTCTACAGGTTCAAAATACAGATTTTTCATCCCTTACCAACTGGCTTATGGCGAACGTGGTGCAGGTGCAGATATCCCACCATACAGCACTTTAATTTTCGAAGTTGAACTTTTGAAAGTAAACGGTAAATAAACTATACAAAAACCATTGGGAAATAGCTTTGTTGTTAGGGTAAACACATCCTTATGAACGCAAAAAGATATTTCCCACTGGCGCTTGTTGCGCTCCTGTCCAGCACGCTCATGAGCTGCGAACTAATCACAGGCATATTCAAAGCTGGCGTATGGACCGGCATTATCGCTATTGTAGTGGTGCTTGCATTGGTCATCTGGCTGGTTAGCCGGATTTTTGGTGGCAGAGATTAGCCCCTATAGAAAGACTATTTCTGTGATGACTTCGGAACCGGCACGTTCATTTAATTTATCAATGATTCCGGTTCTGACCATCATCAATTCATTTTTAATCACCGAAGACTCTATTCTCACAAAAAGTTTCTTTTGAAAAATATAGATCTGCGTGGTTCGGTTGCCTATAGCTACCCCCATCAGCTCCGGCCATAAGGCAATGATGGTCGTCTCATCGAACTTCCCTTTCAGCTTATAGACATTAAGCAATTTGCCAATCCCTTCTTTTAAGGTGATGTCATTAGGTTTACGCATTTTCTACTGCTCCGTTGTTTACTTCGAACAAAGTGACTGCCACATCGATCTTATTGAATACTGCCAACACCCGTTCTTTACCGGTATCTGTAATAAATATCTGCCCGAAATCATGATGTGATACCATTTCCATCAGTTTGTGCATCCTACTGTCGTCCAATTTATCAAAAATATCATCCAGCAACAGCAAAGGCTTAAAACCTTTAAACTTCTGAAGATAAGCATATTGAGCCAGTTTTAACGCAATTAAAAAAGATTTTTGTTGCCCCTGCGAGCCAAACTTCTTTAAAGGCATTCCGGTGATGCTGAAGATCAGGTCGTCTTTATGAATTCCGGTAGTAGTTCGTTCCAGAATTTTATCCTTTTCTATAGACTGGCTTAATAGTTTCAGAAAAGGAGTCTCTTTCAATTGACTTAAGTAAGTCAGACTCACCTCCTCTTTATCATCCGTCAGATACTGATAATATTTGTTAAACAAAGGAATAAAATCGGCCATAAACTCCTCGCGTTTTGCGAAAATCTTATCACCGGATTGTACCAGTTGCTCATTGTAAATTTCCAATAAGGTAGGGTCATAACTTCTGGTCAGCGCTAACTGTTTCAGTAACGCATTCCGATTCAGCATGTGTTTATTATACAGCATCAGCTCATCCAGATATTGTGCATCCGTTTGGGAAATCACATTGTCCATGAACCGTCTGCGCTCCTCGCTACCCTCCATAATAATGGTAGTATCATAAGGAGAAATCATCACCAATGGAAATAAACCAATGTGATTAGCCAGTTTATCGTATTCCTTTTTATTGCGCTTGAATTGTTTCTTTTGATTTCTTTTTACACCACAGGTGATCTTCTCATTCTTCTGCTCGCGTTCAAAGTCCCCCTGGATCAAAAATAAATCTTCAGCTGTTTTAATCTGCTGACTGTCGATTGGATTGAAATATCCTTTACATAAACAGAGGTAATGAATTGCATCTAATAAATTGGTCTTTCCTGCACCATTATTCCCTACAAAAGCATTTACAGTTTTGGAAAAACTAAGACTTGCGTCAGAATAATTTTTAAAGTTGAGGAGTGTAATATTTTTTAACCACATAGTTGTATGGAGCAAAGTTACCGTTTAGCTTTGTTATATAGCAAAGTGACCGTATCATTTATTTCTCCTTTTAATTTCCGCTTAAATTCCACAGTCAAGGCAGGTTTTAGCGCCTATGCAGTAGATTATTAACCATCAGGTAGTTCGGTTTAACCATTTAAGCAACAAAGTTTAAGAAATACGTCGAAAGGGGTTGATACTTTCCCATAAAAATGTATTTTTGCAATCCTTAATTTTTTTAAATAAAATGTCTACAACAGAAAAAGAAATGAGTCACCCAGTAAGAAAGGGTTCCTTTTTAGAAGAAAATTCAAAAAGCCTTTTGTTCATTGCAGGCGCTGTAGTGCTATTAATTGGAATCTACTTTTGGTATCAAAATGTATATCTAAAAGACAGAGCACAGGAAGCATCGGCTAAAATGTACAAAGCAGAGCAGTTTCTTGGTGTAGATTCTCTTGCCAATAAAGCAATCAATGGCGATGGTGGTTACCCAGGTTTAGAAAAAATTGCGGAAGAGTATGACAACACCAAATCGGCAAACTTAGCGAACCTTTATTTAGGTGGTATCTATTTGCGTAAAGGTGAGTACAAAAAAGCAACTGAAGCTTTGGGTAAATATTCAGAAACTGGTAGCCCGGTAGCAGATCCATTGGCTTTAGGTTTATTAGGTGATGCTTATAGCGAGTTGAAAGACTTCAAACAAGCGGCTACTTATTACAAAAAAGCAGCTGATAAAGCAAGCAACAAATTCACTTCTCCAATGTTCCTTAAAAAACTAGGATTAGTTTATGAGCACCTGAAAGATTTCAAATCTGCGGAAGATGCTTATACTAAAATCAAAACTCAATATCCGGAAAGCCAGGAAGCAGCAATGATCGATGAATATATCGCTCGTGCTACCGTTCAGGTGAAGTAGGATGAAAAAAATATTATGACAAAGGTTAGCCATTACGGCTAGCCTTTTTTTGTACCCTTTCCTTATATTTGCAGTATGGCAACACAACTTAAAAACCTATCTGACTTTTCACATACTACTGTTCCTAATGGAGCTACGTTTAAAATCGCAATTGCTGTTGCGGAGTGGAATGCAGAAATCACGGGCAGCCTGTATAATGGCGCTTTAAAAACCTTATTAGACCATGGCGTTGCAGCGGAGAACATTCTTTCTATTGCAGTTCCAGGTAGTTTTGAGCTGACTTCAGCTGCTGATATCCTGTTAAAAAAACATACTGATCTAGATGCAGTAATTTGCTTAGGTTGTGTGATCCAGGGCGACACGAAACATTTCGACTTCATCTGTGATGCAGTAGCACATGGTGTAACTCAGGTAAGCGTAAAATACAGTAAGCCGGTTATTTTTGGCGTATTGACTACCAATGATTTACAACAGGCAATTGATCGTGCTGGTGGTAAACATGGCAACAAAGGCGATGAGGCTGCAATTACAGCCCTAAAAATGGCTGAACTGGCAGCTACTGCTTAACAAAGCTTTGTTTCTTCGTATTAAAATCGGTAATTTAGTTGAAGAAAATTTTTAAATCCTTTGAAAATGAAAAAATTAGTGCTCTTATTGCTTTGTGTAGGTTGTACGATTATGCTATTGCAGTCCTGCGCAAACAAACTTTGTCCGGCTTATGGCTCTTATCCCCAGAAAAGAAGATAAAGGCTAAATACAATATCTATTAAAAGAATCTCAATGCAGTGGAAACAGATAACTGATCTGGTACAGATCAGTGAAATAAAAAATAATGAAGGCTACAGTTTAATTTTTAAACACAGTACCCGTTGTTCGGTGAGTAGTATGGCAAAGAGACGCTTTGAGTTGGATTGGGAAGCGATTCCTGAGACTACCAAACTCTATTTCCTGGACTTAGTGAGCTTTAGAGAGATTTCTGCAAATATTGCAGAAACCTTCCAGGTGCATCATGAATCTCCGCAGATCTTATTGATCAAAGACGGAGATTGCGTTCTTGATGCTTCCCATAGCGACATCTCCGCGGAGGAGGTTGCCGAAATGATTAATAATTAAAAGATACCGTTTGCTTGATATCAGGATGTAAACTCATCGCCACCGGACAAGTATGTGCCGAGCGCTCAATGATCGTTTTATCCTTATCAGAATAACCATTTGCAGGGAATTGGAAATTGACTACAATTTCCGAAACCCTCCTTGGATTTTCGGCCATGACCTTTGTGATCTCACAAGTAGTCCCATCAATGTTGAAGCCATGTGAGGCAGATGCAATACCTACAATCGTCAGCATACAATTTCCTAAAGAAGTAGCCAGCAAATCTGTCGGCGAAAATGCCTCTCCTTTTCCCTGATTGTCCACCGGTGCATCGGTTATAATTTCATTTCCCGAACGTAAATGAACAGAAGTTGTCCGTAAACCTCCGTTATAAGTTATTTTTGAAGTTACCATCGCTTAGTTTTTAGATACAAGATTAACATATTTTTTTAAAACTGTCAGATTAGCGTTGTTAAACGGCCCATTTTTATAACTATTCAAACCTATTGCTTAACTTTGCCTCATGATCGAACTTCCGGTTGTTTCCGCAAACACAGTACAACGTAAACCTGATTGGCTTAGAGTTAAGCTTCCTGTTGGTAAAGAATATGCACAAGTACGTAGTCTGGTAGACACGCATAAACTGCATACCATTTGCGAAAGTGGCAATTGCCCAAATATGGGCGAATGCTGGGGTGCTGGTACTGCAACCTTTATGATTCTTGGAAATATCTGTACGCGTTCCTGCTCTTTCTGTGCAGTAGCAACCGGCAGACCATTGGCTGTAGATACAGATGAGCCAAATCGTGTGGCGAACTCGGTGAAACTGATGCAGGTAAAACACTGTGTAATCACTTCCGTAGATAGAGATGACCTGAAAGATGGTGGTTCTATCATCTGGGCAGAAACATTACAGGCAATCAGGAGAGAAAGTCCGGAAACTACATTAGAAACCTTAATCCCTGACTTTAGAGGGATCTGGGATAATTTATACCGCGTACTGGAAGAAAGACCAGAGGTGATGTCTCATAATATTGAAACGGTAAGACGTTTGACCAAACAAGTGCGCATCCAGGCTAAATATGATCGAAGTTTAGAGTGCCTTAAACGCATTTCAGATTTTGGATTGAGAACCAAAACCGGTATTATGCTGGGTTTGGGTGAAACCGAAGAAGATGTTTATGAAGCAATGGACGATCTGGTAGCCAATGGCGTACACATCCTAACCTTAGGACAATACCTACAGCCTACCCGCAACCACCATCCGGTGCTGGACTGGATTCATCCAGATCAGTTTGCAAAATATAAAGAAGTAGGCATGGCTAAAGGATTTAAATATGTAGAAAGCGGACCATTGGTACGTTCTTCTTATCATGCTGAAAAACACCTATTTGATTTATAATCTGCAGGAATCAAACAAATATTAAATTTTCTTGTTAAGGTTTACGGTATATCTGTATATTAGTAAACCTTGACAACGAACAATAAAATCTCCCTCACTGAAGAACAACTCGTTCTGGCCTTAAAGGCTCAGGACACCAATGCTATGAAAGCATTGTACGATATGTATTCAGCCTCTTTGTTTGGTGTCATTTCCCGAATCGTAGTTCATACCGAAGTCGCGGAAGATATATTACAAGAAACTTTCTTGAAAATCTGGAATTCGGCAGGTACTTATGATGTCTCTAAAGGCCGTCTATTTACCTGGATGATGAATATTGCCCGGAATTTAGCTATCGATAAGCTCCGTTCAAAAGATTTTAAGAATGCCAGCAAAAACCAAGACATCGAAAATAACGTAGATTTCGTTGACGCACAGAAAGAAACAACTTTCAACGCAGATGTGATTGGTTTAAAAGACATGGTGACTGCGCTTAAACCGGAATTCACCAATGTGTTGGATATGGTTTATTTTAAAGGCTATACACACGTCGAAGCGGCAGAAGAATTGGATTTGCCATTGGGAACGGTTAAAACCCGCATCCGGATGGCTATTATGGAATTAAGAAAGCATTTTAATTAAGTGGAAGAGGGAAAAGCATATATCGAATCAGGCATACTTGAACTTTACGTTCTCGGCGAGCTTACAACGCAGGAACAACGGGAAGTAGAGGCAATGGCAGCAAAATATCCGGAAATAAAAAAGGAGATCAGTGCCATTGAGCTTGCTATGGAAAATTATGCCCTGGAAAACGCGATTACACCATCTGCAGAGTTGGAGCGCATCATTCTGGAGAAAATCACACCGAAGGGAAAAGAAACACCTGTTGCCCCTACTACAGCTCTATTGGCCAGTCAGCAGTCAGGAGTGTTGCCTATTCATCAAGCAGGATATGAATCAAAAATAAGGACCTTAAAATTTGCCTTAGCAGCTTGTGCAGCATTGCTATTAATAACAGGCATTGCGCTTTATTCTGCACATACAGAATTAGATACTGCAAAAAATCAAATCATCGCCCTAAATCAGGATAAGCAACGATTTGCCACCACGGTAAATTACCTGGAAGGAACCAATAAAGAATTGCAAACTATTGCAGATATGCCTGCTGATCCGGATTGGAAAATAGTACGTTTGGCAGGGACAGAAATGGACCCTGAGGCAAAAATGACGGTTTATTGGCATACTTCGGGTCGCCATGTGATGCTGGACAATACCAAAATGGGACTTCCTAAAAACGATGACGCACACCAATATCAATTGTGGGCATTGGTCAAAGGTAAACCTGTTGACCTTGGTGTATTTGATGTGAACGCAGACAGCAGTCACATCCTCTTAAAAATGAAGGAAATTGCAGGTGCTGATGCTTTTGCTGTGACTTTAGAGAAAAGAGGTGGTTCAGCTGCTCCTACGATGGACCAAATGATTGCCAAAGGTGGCGTTTAAGATCAGTCTTCCGCTTTATTAAACAAACTTTTTACGGTTATCGGAATTTGTGCGGCTACCTCTGAGGCCGTTACATTGAAATGTGTGGTACTCAACTCATCCCCGGCTTTGCCATGAAAATAGCAGGAAAGTATTGCTGCGGCCTTTGCACTATATCCTTGCGCCAAATAAGCGGTCAATATACCGGTTAGCACATCCCCCATTCCACCTTGTGCCATCGCTGGGTTTCCCGTTTGATTAATAGATACATCGCCTTCATGATCCACAATAAAGGTATATTGATTTTTGAGAATCAGAATGACACCTCTTTTTTTAGCTTCGGTTCTGGCCGTTTGTAAACGATCCCACCAATTTTTATGGGGACCAAAAAGACCATCAAATTCTTTTACATGAGGACTCAGGATGGAATCTTTAGGCAAGAGGTGAAATAAGTCTGGATGTCCGCTTAGGATGGCTAATGCATCCGCATCGATCACCACTGGTTGTTTCAGTGCAAAAATCTCTGCCATAATGGTATGACTATCTACCATTCGGCCAATTCCTGGCCCAATACCAATTGCATCATAATTATCTAATGTTCTGGATCTGAGTAACTCAGAACGCTCGAGGTACATCGCCTCTGGTACAGCGGTATTCAGTGCCGTTAACCCTTGTACAGGAATGGAAAGCGTAATCAAGCCTGCTCCGCCATACACACAGCCTTTAGCACAGAGCAAAGCTGCACCCATGGTCTTCTCTGCTCCGGCAATGATCAGGGCATGGCCATAAGTTCCTTTATGAGAAAAAGGCATTCTGATTTTGACCATGCCGCGTATGTCGGCCAGTTCTATTAATTTATAAGGAGAAGCTTTTGCTTCTGCACTTTGTTTAGTTAATCCACGATCTACTACCTGTTTTTTACTCAATGGATCTGTATCGGGTAAATAGGCATTCAGGAAAACTGACATAATTAGATTTTATAAACCCATTTCTTTCTTTAAAAACTTACCGGTTAAACTAATTGGGTTCTGTACTAATCCTTCAGGAGTTCCTTCAAAGATGATCCTGCCACCGCCGGCACCACCTTCTTCTCCTAAATCGATCACCCAATCCGCTACTTTTACGACGTCCAGGTTGTGCTCAATGACCAATACCGTATTCCCTTTTTCCACCAATTCATTCAGCACACCAAGCAACACATTAATATCCTCAAAATGTAAGCCAGTTGTTGGTTCATCCAGAATATAAAATGTTTTTCCAGTGTCTTTTTTAGAAAGTTCCGTTGCCAGTTTTACCCTTTGCGCTTCCCCACCGGAAAGCGTGGTAGAAGACTGGCCTAAAGTAATATAACCTAAACCTACATCTTTAAGCGTTTTGATTTTACGGTAGATGACCGGCATATTTTCAAAGAAATCACAGGCTTCCTCGATACTCATATCGAGTACGTCACTGATGGATTTACTACGGTAACGCACTTCCAGGGTTTCCCTGTTGTATCTTTTTCCACCACATTCTTCACAAGGCACCTGTACATCTGGAAGGAAGTTCATTTCGATGACTTTCATTCCTCCTCCCTGACACGTTTCACACCTTCCTCCTTTTACATTAAAAGAGAAACGGCCTGGTTTATAACCTCTGATCTTGGCTTCCGGCAATTGCACAAACAAGTTTCTGATGTCAGAAAACACGCCTGTATAGGTAGAAGGGTTAGATCTTGGCGTACGTCCGATAGGCGCCTGATCGATTTCAATTACTTTATCAATTTCTTTAATGCCATTGATTTTTTCATACGGCAAAGGATGTTTCTTAGCCCTAAAGAAATGATGGTTTAAAATCGGGTATAAGGTTTCGGTAATCAAACTGGATTTACCACTTCCGGACACCCCGGTTACGGCAATAAATTTACCCAATGGGAATTCTACCGATACCTCTTTTAAATTATGTCCACTTGCTTTGATGATGGATAATTTATGACCAGTTCCTTTCCTACGTTTTTTAGGAACTTCAATTCCTTTCTTACCATTCAGGTAAGCCGCAGTCAAGGTATCTGATTTTAGAATCTCTGCCGGAGTTCCCTGCGCAACGATTTGTCCGCCGCGAACACCTGCTGCAGGTCCCACATCAATCACATGATCTGCTTCCAGAATCATGTCTTTGTCGTGTTCTACTACCAATACCGTATTCCCAAGGTCTCTTAAATTTTTCAAAGCACCAATTAAACGCTCATTGTCGCGTTGGTGCAAGCCAATACTTGGCTCATCCAGAATGTACATTACATTCATCAGTTGCGAACCGATTTGCGTCGCCAAACGAATCCGCTGCGCCTCACCACCTGATAAAGTCCTCGCCGTACGATCCAGAGAAAGATAATTCAACCCTACATCCGTCAGGAAGCCCAATCTGGTTCTGATTTCTTTAAGAATTTCTTTAGCAATGGTATTTTGACGTTCCGACAAGCGACTTTCTATGTCCACATACCAGTTTTTCAAACTGTTAATGTCCATTTCTGCCAGCTCAAAAATATTTTTGCCGTCAATTTTAAAATGCAAACTTTCCTTCTTTAACCTCGCCCCATTACATACCGGACAGGTTTTAAGTTTACGGAAGGTTTCCATATCGTCAATCGCTCCTTCTCCCTTTTTCTCCTGTTGCTCTTCCAACAGTTTAATGATTCCATCAAAAGTGATCTGGTAGTTTTGAACATTCCATTTGTTGTATTCTACAGCTACACTTAGCAATTCATGAGAACCGTCCAGAATGATCCCAATCTGTTCTTCTGTGAGTTTTTCCAGTGGCGTAGATAAAGAGAAGTTATATTTTTTGGCCAGCGCCTTCAACACCTGGAAAACCCAGATGTCGCGGTACTCTCCTAATGGTGCTAAACCACCGTTCATAATGCTCAATTTAGGATTCGGCATCACCGATTCCTTATCGATTACAAAAATATACCCCAGTCCGTCGCAGCTTTCACAGGCTCCATAAGGAGAGTTAAAAGAGAAACTATTGGGTTGTGGCTCATCATAGGAGATTCCAGTGGTTGGGCACATCAGGAAGCGACTAAAATGAGCAACATTATTGTCTTTATCGCTAATTTTAATAATCCCTTTTCCCATTTTCATCGCGGTTTGAATAGAATCATTCAAACGCTTTTGATCTTCTTTATCAACGATCAGTCGATCAATGACCACTTCAATATCATGGATTTTATAACGATCCACCTGCATTTTAGGGCTCATGTCCTGTATTTCTCCATCAATGCGCACCTTCACATATCCTTGTTTACGAATTTGTTCGAATAACTCTCTGTAATGTCCTTTACGGCCTTTTACTACAGGCGCCAGGATATTCACCGGCATCCCTTCAAATTTCTTATAGACATTTCCCAGAATCTGATCTTCGCTCATGCGCTCCATTTTCTCCCCTGTATTGTAAGAGAAGGCATCCGCAGTACGCGCATACAATAAACGCATGAAATCATAGATTTCAGTAATTGTACCTACAGTAGATCTTGGGTTTTTACTGGTTGTTTTTTGTTCGATGGCAATCACCGGACTTAATCCAGATATCTTGTCGACATCAGGACGCTCCATTCCACCCATAAACTGGCGGGAATACGCGCTAAAAGTCTCCATATACCTCCGCTGCCCCTCCGCATAAATGGTGTCAAATGCCAAAGAAGACTTTCCACTTCCACTCAACCCGGTAATGACTACCAGCTGGTTGCGGGGAAAGGAGATGTCTATATTTTTAAGGTTATGTACCCTGGCACCATATACTTCTACATCCTTTTGCTCGCCCAGGTCAACGGTATTTTTGCTCATATTTTTATTAAAACAATACTGATATCTATATATTTAAGACAACAAATTTTCAGCCACAAAAATGCTAAAAATTTTATCAAATGAAAAGTTTACAAGCCTTGCGGCTGATAATGTTTACCAAACTAGTGTGGTACCATTTTCAGTGGGGTGGCCAGTACAAACCAGTACCCTTCCTGCTGCAATTTCATTGTCCATTAAAACTTCATTATAATCCATTCTTACTGAACCTTTGGTACAATTGGCAGTACAAGTGCTACAAATGCCAGCATGACAGCTGTATGGCAGGTTGATTCCTGCTGCTAAAGCCGCGTCCAAAATGCTCTGGTGGTAAGGCACCTTGATTTCCTTAATTTCTCCTTTAAAATGGAGGATCACGGAATAGGTATTGGTATCTTTTACTTTCTTTTCGGTGGTATCATCTTCATCAGCCTCATCTTCAGGAAGTACAAAAGTTTCTTTCTTAATTTGCGTTTGATGGAAGCCCATGTTCAACAAGGTAATCCTACAGACATCCATATAGTCTACCGGGCCACATGTATATAATAAGGTATCCTCTTTTTTAAATTCCTGATTTTCCGCTACGATTCTTTCGATCAGTTGTCCGTTTAAGCGGGCCATCATCAGGTTCTTCGCCGTACTAAACAAATAGCTAATTTTTAGCCGATCCGGATATTTAAGCTGCCATTCCTGAAGTGCTTCATAGAACAAGCTGGCTTCGGCCGACCTATTGCTATATGCTAAAATGACTTTGGTATGTTTTTCACGGATCAATGCCGTCTTCAATATCGAGAATAAGGGCGTGATGCCTACACCTGCGGCGAATAAAAACACGGTTCTTTTGATTTCTTCCTGCGGCAGATAACTGAATTGTCCATTTGGTTCCAATGCAGTAAGCACATCTCCAATCGCTGTTTTATGGTGTAAAAGCCTGGAGATTTCGCCATTTTCCACTCTTTTGATCGCAATAGTCAGTGGTTCTTCCAGATCTGGAGCACTGCAAAGGGAATATGACCTTCTCAATTCTTTTCCATTCACCTCAAATACAAGCGTTAAGAATTGTCCGGCCAAATAGTTTGGCTTTGGGGCATCTATTGGCTCAAAACTGATGAGGAGTGTTTCACCCGGACCATAGGTCATTCCGGTAATGCGCAATTTTAACAGTTTCATAGTCGGGTAAAATAGTGATTTTCTGAGAAAACAAAAAGCCGGAATAAATTCCGGCTCCCCCCATTGTCTGTCTTAATATTTTATGCTTATTCTTTGTTTTCCGCTTTATCAGCTTCGCTGGCGGCCTTTTCAGCATTGTAAGCTAAAAACGCTCTTGACGCTTTATAACCATACTGATCCGGATATTCCATGATCTGTTTCATGGAAATCAATTTGTAAACGTAACTAGCGGTTTCGCTGTTCAGTTTCATCTTGAAATAATTGTCTTGTTTTTGCCTGTTAATCTGCTTTCTCATGTGGTTATCACCAACATTATAAGCCGCTGCAACTAATGCCCAATTGTCAAAAATTCCGTAGAGTTCTTTGATGTATTTGGCGGCAGCGATTGTGGACTTGCGCAAATTGTTTCGCTCGTCTACTTTCGAATTAACTTTCAAACCATAACCGCGTGCAGTTGCCGGCATGAACTGCCAGAATCCTGCTGCTCCTTTTGGAGAAACGCCCGACTTTAATCCTGATTCCACTAAAGGCATATACTTAAAGTCGTCAGGAATGCCGTAGGCGGCAAGTATTGGTTCTATTACAGGAAACCATTCAGCTGCTTTATTGTGCAAACGGTTGGTTTGTAGATTACTGTAACTAAATTTAGCAAGGGCCTTTTCCATTTTCCGCTCCACAATCGCATCCCCTAATGGTAGTCCTTCCTCTGCAAATTTTAGATCAGCCATTGTTTGAGCTGGCTCCTCGATCTCTGATACTAGTGTATCGTTATTTTTTGTTATTTTATCTTCTTTTAAAAGACTTTTTGCTGCTTGGGGCATGTTGTAAGCAAACACTTTTGCCATTACTAGTAATGTAATAATTACCGTTAATGTTATTATGTGTTTCTTTATCATTTTCCTCCTTTTTTTGGTTAACAATTTTAAAACGTTTGCAAAGATACCGTATATTATCTTAACTATCAAGCTTTTACAAAAACTGTCTCCAAAATCCACGTTTAAACACCCATAGACCGCGATTTTTTCCAACTCTTACAACTTCGCAAAATAGTAGCGATAAATTGCTCGATTTTTACTAAATTTGCACCCGCATAAATTATGCGGAATAATAGCGTATCATGATGAAAGACAACAACAGGAACAGTCGGGATGACAAGTCCAAACCGGGAAACAGAAGTTCAACAGGCCAAAATCGTAGTGGAGGAGATTCCTCTTACAGAGATAAAGGCAAGTTTGACGACAAAGAGGGGAAAGATAAAAAATTTGGTGGCCCGAGAGATTTTAACCCAAGAGAAGGTGGATCGAGAGATTACAAACCTCGTGAAGGCGGATCTAGAGATTTCAAACCACGCGAAGGCGGTTCAAGAGATTTCAAACCACGTGAAGGTGGTTCAAGAGATTTCAAACCACGTGAAGGTGGTTCAAGAGATTTCAAACCACGTGAAGGTGGTTCAAGAGATTTCAAACCACGTGAAGGTGGATCAAGAGATTTCAAACCACGTGAAGGTGGTTCAAGAGATTTCAAACCACGTGAAGGTGGTTCAAGAGATTTCAAACCACGTGAAGGCGGTTCAAGAGATTTCAAACCACGTGAAGGTGGTTCAAGAGATTTCAAACCACGTGAAGGCGGTTCAAGAGATTTCAAACCACGTGATGCTGGTTCAAGAGATTTCAATTCTAGACCTCATAGTGCAGGAAGCTCAAGGGATGTACCTCCTTCTGACAAAACACGTAGTTATATAAAGAAAGACCATTTCGGAAAAGGGGATCAACCTTTCAGGAAATTTGATGATAATAAAGGTGGTGCTTCAAGAAGTACTGACAGCAGACCTTTTAGAAAAAGAGAAGACGAAGGTGGTTCAAGAGATTTCAAACCTCGTGATTCACGCCCTGACCGCACAGAAGGTAACACGACTATGCGTAGCAGAAAAGCACCTATCGTTAAAGATGACGGCTTAATTCGTTTGAACCGTTACATCGCCAATTCAGGCATTTGCTCCCGTCGTAAAGCGGATGAGCTTATTGCTGCTGGTGTAGTATCTGTGAATGGCGAAGCAATTTCTGAACTAGGTCACAAAATTGACCCGGCGAAAGATGAAATCCGTTATAACGGTGAATTGCTAAAACGCGAAAAGAAAATTTACGTGTTATTAAACAAGCCTAAAGATTACATTACGACTACTGATGATCCTCAGGAACGCCGTACCGTAATGCAATTGGTAGAAAAAGCAAGCAGAGAACGTATTTATCCGGTAGGAAGATTAGACCGTAACACTACAGGTTTATTATTGATGACCAATGATGGCGATCTTGCTGATAAATTATCTCACCCAAGAAATGGCATCACTAAAATCTACCATGTAGAATTAAGTAAGGCTTTAAGTCAAGGTGATTTTAACAAAATTCAGTTCGGTTTAGAATTGGAAGATGGTTTGATCAAACCTGACAACATTTCTTATGTTGCTGGTGGTAGTAAAAAAGAGATCGGTATTCAGATCCACAGTGGTAAAAATAGAATCGTAAGAAGAATATTTGAACACTTAGGTTATGATGTCGTGAAACTTGACCGTGTAGTTTACGGTAACTTGACTAAAAAAGACCTTCCACGTGGAAGATGGAGATATTTAGAAGAGCATGAATTGATTCAGATCAAACATCTGATCAAGTAATCTTTTAAATAAGATCCAATAAAATATCATTAGCCTGTTCTTTACAAATTGTAAGGAACAGGCTTTTGTTTTTTTAAGATTATTTTAAATAAATTAGCCCTCATGAAGAAACTCTTATTTTTCCCGGTCATTATGTTAGCACTACAAAGCTGCGCACAGAAAAAAGATTATAATTTAATTGTAGGAACGTATACCAATACAGGGAAAAGTGAGGGGATTTACGTGTATGACTTTGACACCAATACCGCTGCTTTTAAAGCGAAAAGCGTGACTAAAAACGTAGAGAACCCAAGTTTTTTGGCTTTAGGCGATGGGAATAAAACCATTTATGCAGTCAACGAAACCGGGGAAACCAGTGCAGCCAGTGCTTTTAATTTTGATCCTGTTTCCGGCAAGCTGACTTTCCTGAACAAACAAGTCACCAATGGTGCAGATCCATGTTATATCATTGCCGATAAGAAAAATGTGATCACCGCAAATTATTCGGGTGGTAGCATCTCTGTTTTTGGCATTGAAAAGAATGGTTCCTTATCCGCCATTAAACAATTGGTAAAACATAGTGGAAAAAGCATAGATAAAGACCGTCAGGGAAGTTCACATGTACACATGGCACAGTTTAGCCCAGACCATAAGTATGTGGTGGTAGATGACCTGGGTACAGATAAGATTTATTTATATAACTATAACCCGGACGGTGGCAATAAAGTACTCACGATTAAGGATAGCGTTGCTGTAACCCCTGGAGCTGGCCCCAGACACCTTATTTTCAGTAAGGACGCTAAATATGCCTACCTGATTCATGAAATTGATGGAGGGATCACTGTATTCAGTTACAGCGATGGCAACCTGACTGAAATTCAGAAAACCAAAATCACAGAAGATGGGTTCAAAGGAGAGAATGGCGCTGCCGATATTCACCTTTCTCCGGATGGTAAGTTTTTATATGCAAGCAATAGAGGTTCTGAAAATAAGATCACCATTTTTGCCATTGAAAAAGGTGGTTTATTGAGTATCAGAGGGTATGTCTCTACTTTAGGAAAAGGGCCGAGAAACTTTGCCATTGATCCTACAGGAAAACACCTTCTGGTTGCACATCAATACACCAACAACATCGTTATTTTTGAACGCAATATGGAAACAGGTGCCTTAACAGATACCGGTAAAAGAATTGAAGTGGGTGCTCCGGTATGTTTGATATTTGCAGCGGCTAAATAACACTTAGAAAGAACGCGCATTAACCAGTGTAATCTTACAAAAAAAGGCCTTCGGAAAATCCGAAGGCCTTTTTTATGGAATTATATTTAACCAATGAATTGGATATTGTTCATTTACTTATTGGCTTTAACTACTTGTTTCCAGCTAATTTAAGGTCGCATTAAGTGGGTTATTATGCTTAGCTTCTTCAATAATCTGGCTATAGTAATCCACATATATTGGCAGAATTTTCTTCAGGTCAAAATCTTGTGCCCGAATAAAGGCGTTTTCCTTGAACTGTTGTAATACCTCATCATTTTCCAGAATCTGAATTCCTTTAGCCGCCATATCGTTTACATCGCCTACATTGCTCATAAACCCACAAAAGCCATCTACATTTAGTTCAGGGAGGCCACCAGCATTAGAGGTGATCGCTGGCACCTTACAGGCCATCGCTTCCAATGCTGCCAATCCAAAGCTCTCAGATTCTGAAGGCATCAGGAACAAATCAGATACCGAAAGAATCTCTTCTATCGCATCTTGTTTCCCCAGGAAGCGAACATGCTCGCAAATGCCCAGGTCCCTGCACAATTGTTCACAATATACGCGCTCAGGACCATCTCCTACCATCAATAATTTCGAAGGAATTGTTTTCTGAATCTTTTCAAATGTCAAGACTACATCTTGCGTACGCTTCACTTTTCTAAAATTGGACGTATGGATTAAGATACGCTCGTTATTTGGGGCGATTGCTTTTTTAAAGTGATCTTTTGGCTTTAAGCTAAAGCGTTTAAAATCTATAAAATTCGGAATCACTTTGATCTCATTGGTGATGTCAAAATGAGCCTCGGTATCTTCCTTCAGATTCTGTGAAACCGTAGTTACCCCATCAGATTTATTAATGGAAAAAGTAACAACAGGTTTATAAGTAGGATCCTTTCCTACCAGTGTAATATCTGTTCCGTGCAGGGTGGTCACGAAAGGAATGTATATTCCATAAGTTTCCAGAATCTGCTTGGCCATAAATGCTGCTGAAGCATGAGGAATGGCATAATGAACATGGAGGATATCCAATTTCTCAAAACGAACTACGTCTACAAGTTTACTGGCCAGCGCCGATTCATAAGGTGCATAGTCAAACAGGGGATAATCCCTTACAGAAACTTCATGATAGAATAAGTTGGCAGAGAAAAAGTCGAGGCGTGCAGGCTGACTATAAGTAATAAAATGTACCTGATGTCCTTCATCAGCGAGCGCTTTACCTAATTCAGTAGCAACTACGCCACTACCTCCAAAAGTTGGGTAACAAACAATACCTATTTTCATTCTAGCGAATTTGTTTTTTTTGTGATATTCTTATCTCAAATACACAAGACCAAGCGCTGAGATCTAACACCAAATCAGCCACTTCATACTGTGTTGTAAAGACAACACCAATCCAGAAAAACGGTTTGATTTCTTTTGTTTTTACAAATGCAAAGAACAATACTTAAACTGAGCTTTGTGTTAAACAATTGCAATTATTTAAGATTTCATCTGGTCTTTTATCACCAAATACATCTCGTTGGGACGTTGTGTGCCAATGAAGTATTCAAAACCATCACGATCAGTGAGTACAACAGCATCTTTTCCAGAGGAATAGAAACGCACACTCCCTTTTCGGTGGAGGTTATAAACAGGGTTATTGAACAGGTAATTGCTATACGTATCTTTTCTTACGCTTTTAATGGTATTCAGATCTATTTCCACTTTTCTGGCCGACCATAATCCATCTATCAGGATCTTCTTATCTTCAATAATTGTTTTATATTGAATCATAAAAAGCAAAATAATGGAAACGGCAATGATCCCGAAACCTACCACTAAAAATAAGTCCTGGGTATTGTCGCGGTCACGCTCATAAACATAAGCTGCAAAACAAAATGCTGCCATTACCAAACGAATACAGATTCGGATATAATCGCGGCCTATATATTGTTTCTCCAAAAAAGCGTATCGGTTCCCCATCTATATAATTTTCAATAAAGTTACTTGTTTTTTCCTTTGCATAGTAAAACAACTGGGTTAAGATTGTTTAGAATTTGTAATATATGGCGCTGAATAGGTCAATATAGTTATATTTTTTGTGGCAGCGCCTATCTTATACCGGTTATCCTGGCGCATTCCAGCAACCCAAATCACCTCCCCATTTCCATTCAGTAAGATTGGCACCGCATCTTTTCTGGTGACTGGAATTTTTTCATCGATAAAAAAATCACTGAGCTTTTTATAATGCTTCATGCCGAATGGCTTGAAACGATCTCCGGGCTGTCTGCTTCTCAAAATCAAAGGATAAATCAATTGATCAGCATCTAAGTATGCCTTGTTTGGATCTCTTTCAATCTGATAATTTGTATCGAATTCTGCTTTACTTAACCGTTTACTACTGATGGATCCATGCGGCATTTCGATGGTCTCTTCTGTTGGATGCCAAAGCAAATGTTGTCCGCTTTCTTCTTTTTTCAGGGGACTAATGATCAGCTCCTCCCTGTTTAAAGTCAGCTGATGTGTCGTACTGAAAAATGAAATCCCACTTTGCTTATCCAAAGCTTGTATCAGATCTGCAATCACCGCCTCAGAAAAATGGTAAGGTTTCAACAGCTCAAACATGAGTAGTTTCTGAGGATTCAGACTTTTCACCTTTTCAATTGATAAGTATAGGCCATCATGTTCCGTTCTAAACATGGCACTGCGCAGCTCCGCTACCACTTGCTGTAGCACCTGTTCGGTATCTGCGAAGCGCTGAATATTCTGCTGAAAAGTAAGTTCTAAACTTGCATTGATTTCCTTTAATGGAGGAATCACCTTGAGCCGGATTTTATTCCGCGCATAATTGGCACTCAGGTTAGAGCTGTCTTCCACATAATCAATCTTTTCTTTCTCCACCAGAGCATTGATTTCTACCCGAGTTAAAAACAACAAAGGCCTGATCAGTTTACCTCTTTTCGGTAAGATGCCATGCAAACCTGCAATGCCAGTTCCGCGGGTCAGATTTAGCAATACCGTTTCTATCGCATCATCCTGATGTTGTGCCAGTGCGATATAAGCGTAACCTTCCGCCGTACTTAACTCCTCAAACCATTGGTAACGCAAATCTCTAGCCGCCATCTGGATCGAGATTTTATGACTACTGGCGTAGGCTTTGGTCTCAAAATGTTTCACATAAACCGGCACTTCCAGTGTCGCTGCCAACATTTTCACGAAATGTTCATCGCGGACAGACTCCTCTCCTCTTAGATTAAAGTTGCAATGTGCGATTCCGAACTGATAACCGGCCAATTTAAACAAGTGGGCCATTAAAACAGAATCCCTTCCTCCACTAACCGCCAGAAGGATCTGATCATCGGTAGAGAATAGAGTATTTTGTTGGATATAAGCTTTAAAATTATGAAGAGGTAGCATCTTTCAAAAATAGCATTTACTAATGGATTTTAATTTTAGCCGCATAGTAAAATTTGTATTTTGTACGTTTAGACTATAGGTTCTCCGCAAGGCTAAGTCGATATTTTACCGGATCATGGAAAGAAACCTCAAAATAGCCCAACTGAACGACATTTATTTTGATGAAAATGGTAAGCAAAAAACTAACTTTGTAACGTGCAGAAACTATATATTTTCTTTATTTTATTCTTTCTATCGTTTTCTCTACTTGCTCAGCAGAAGACCAAAATCTTATTGAAAAGCTCTAAAAGCGCCAGGGTAGAAAAGAATATCAATACCACATTCCTGAAAAATCCGGTATTCCAACAAGACAATGCCACATTGGCTTGTGATAGCGCCCTATTTTATGAATCAAAAAATATGTTCGATGCCTTTGGGAATGTGCACATCAATCAGGCAGATACGATTAATATTTATTCTGACCGCTTGACCTATGATGGGAATACGAAAAACGCACACCTCACCAGTAATGTGAAAATGATCGACAAAGAGTTGATTTTAACCACCAACATCCTGGATTATAACCTGGGTAGTAAAGTGGGCACCTATGTTACCGGGGGTAAAATTGTAAATAAAGATGTTACGTTAACCAGCAAGAACGGGTATTATTTTTCCAATAGCCGCGATGCTTATTTTCGATATAATGTAGTGGTAGTGACTCCCGAAACCACCATTAAATCAGATACTTTAAGATATAACACCCTAACCAACTGGACTTATTTCTATGGCCCAACCAATATCATGGGGAAAGATGATAACCTGTACACAGAAAACGGGGCTTACAATACCAAAACGCAGTATGCCTATTTCGGAAAGAAAAACCTGTATACTACAGGCTCAAAATCCTTAAAAGGAGATAGTTTGTATTATGATGGCATCGCCGGATATGGTAAAGCGGTAAGGAATATTGTGTTTAGAGATACCGTTGATAGAACCGTGATGTACGGCCAGCTCGGCTATTATTACAAAATTGACCAACGTACCATTGTCACCAAAAACCCTTATGTAGGTTTGGGGACCTCTGACTCCATTATGGTGGGTAAAAAGCTTCAACCGGACAGTTTATGGATGGGTGCCGATACACTGGAAACCCAAATGGTTCTCCTTAAATCACTAAAACTGATCTCCTCCCCTGTACTGAAAAAAGACAACGAGATGGGAGAAGCAGAGGAGCCGCAAGAAGAAAAAATTGGTGCCCAAAAACCTGCTGTAGCTGCTGCCGGTACAGATAAAAAAGGAGAGCGAAAGAAAGAAAAAGCGCCATTGGCTGCTCTTCCTGTAAATGCGACAGATTCCAGTAAAACAAAACTGAACATGACCAAGGATTCGCTATCAAAACGAAATCTTCCTTTGAAAAACGATGCCATTCCGATTAAAAAGAAGGAAATCCCTTTAAGTAAGCAGCAGGTAAAAGCAGCGCTTTCCGACAGCACCATTTTGACAGTCCTAAAAGCAGCAGAGATAATTCAGCCTGAAATCACCGACTCCCTCAAAAATAAGCTAAAAGATTCCGTAAAAACGTTAAAAGTTTCGGAAGCAGACAAAGCAAATGCATTGAAAAAAGGCGCAACAATTGCCAAAAAGAATGCTGCGGCAGTTGCTGGGAATAAAGTGGCAATTGGCAAGGCTGCAGCAACTGCAACCACGGTTGCCAACAACGCAGTGGCCGGTAACAAAACAGCGCCAGGAAATAAAAATGCTGCAGTAAAAGCAGTGAGCACCGTAATGGCAAAGGATTCCATCCCTTTTAATCCTGCTGATACCGTAAAAACAAGGATTATTAAAGCTTACCACAATGTAAGGGTTTACAAATCAAATATGCAGGCAAGGGCAGACTCTCTGTTTTATACCAGTTCCGATTCTACCCTTCGCTGGTACGGAAAACCCGTGCTTTGGGCAGAAGGCTCCCAGCAAACTGGCGATACCATTTATTTGAAGCTAAAAGACAAGCAATTGAATACTTCACAGGTATTGAGTAACGCATTTATGGTGAATGTAAATTTAGATTCTGCCAGATACAATCAGATCAAAGGAAAACAGATTACCGGATTCTTCATTGATGGTAAGTTGAACAGAATGTTTGTAGATGGAAATGCGGAAAGTGTGTATTTCAATAGAGAAAAAGACAGCATTTACACGGAGATGAACCAGACAGTGAGTAGCCGGATAAAGATCATTTTTAAGGAAAAAGAGATCTCTGAGATCATCACGATTAAAGACACTGAAGGTGTCAGGACTCCTATAAAGGAGCTCAAACAAGATGTTTTCCTGACTGGTTTTACCTGGGTACCAGAATTGAGACCGCTGTCTAAAAAAGAAGTAATCAATGGAAAACCGAAACTGAAACCTGGTGCAAAGAAACCTGCAGGACCTAAAGGTCCGAAGTTGCCTCCTAAAAAGAAGGAAGAGGATGAAAATGGTTCTCCCGCGACTGATCTCAAAGCGAAGCCAGTTGCTGGAAAGGAACAAGTTCCAGTTAAATCAATAGAGAAAGCAGTAAAAGGATTACCCCTAAAAACAGCACCCTTAAAGCTGGATACAGCCAAAATAGATACACTTAAGAAAGAAATTGAGAAAACAGTCCCTTTAAAACTGGATACTGCAAGGATAGATAACATTAAAAAAGAAGCACAAAAAAAAGCGGCTCCAATTAAAGCCGCTATTCTTTCGCCGGTTGTTATCCCTACTGCTCCTTCAAAAAAGCAATAAGCTTACGCATGGCAATTGCCCGGTGACTGATTTCGTTTTTCTGCTCCATACTCATCTGAGCGAAACTGACTTCATACCCATCAGGAATAAAAATCGGGTCATAGCCAAAGCCTTGGTCACCGATTGGCTTTTCAGCAATCTGGCCGTTAATCACACCTTCAAAAAGGTAATTCTTATGGTCTTTAAAGAGCGAAACCACGGTTCTGAAACGGGCCTTCCTATTGCTTTCCCCTTCCATTTTCTGAAGAACCAAGTTTAAATTTGTGGCATCATCCTTAATACCGGAGTACCTGGCAGAATAAATTCCTGGCTCCTGATTGAGGGCCTCAATTTCCAAACCACTGTCGTCCGCAAAACAATCCAACTGGTAGTTCTGCACTACATAGCTACTTTTTAAAGTCGCATTTTCTGCAAATGTGCTTCCTGTTTCCGGAATATCTACCGTACATCCAATGTCCGTTAGGTTCAATACTTTATATTGGCCGCGCAATAAATTGCCAACCTCTTCTGTTTTGTGTTTATTATTTGTGGCAAATACCAATTCACTGATCATAATCCCAATTGTTTAAGACTCCCCCATAATGCTTTTTTCCCTGCTGGATCTTGCTCCAATTTTCTCAATTCTGCTGAGAAAATCAAACGTACATCTCCCTCCATCACGATTTTATTTTCCGGTTGCGTTGCCAATTTTAAATCGGCAGCGGAAACGCCAAAAGCAAAAATCAACCCACTTGAAAAATATTGCTGTAATTCTGTAAAGCTGGCTTTTGGGTAATTCGCATAATTTAACAAAGCAAAATCACTCGCCGTTAAGTTGATAGATTTTACAATTTTACGCAACAACTCTCTTCCTGCCTCATCACTCACCTCATGCGTTGCATCATTTACCAGGATAAGAATCTTCTTTTTATTCTTGCCAAGAAAGGTAAAAGACAGGGCCGCTGGTTTTTCAGCCGCAGCTGCCAGTACCGGAATAGAAATTGGCTGTGGAATGGTTGGTATTGCTGGAACAACTGGACTTGCAGTCACAGTTGCTGGATTCGTTACCTGAGGAATTTGCGTATTTTCTTCAGCAGCTAAGCTAAGGGATTCTTCTTCAGCACCTATAAAACCAGCGCTATCCTCCTGAACAACAGAACCTAGCGCTTCTTCAGTTGAATATCCTTCCTCCCCCTTAATCAAATAAATATCCTCTGTAAAAAATAAACGTAAAGCGGCTCCGTTCGTCGTTAGTTCACTGCCCATTAATGCTGATTTTGATAGAAATCTTTTTTCTGTTAAAATTAGTTAAATATCTTATTATAGTGCCTTTATTTATTACTTTTATGCCTTAAAATATATATAGCATATATCTTTCGTGAGAAAAACTTGTTGCATTATCTTCTTCAGTATGACCTTTGCCAGCGCATTTGCACAAAATGTAGCCAGTATTAATGGGAAACCTGTAAGTAGTAAAGAATTTATGTGGGTGTATAAGAAAACCCATGCCGGAACTACAAATGATACATTTAAAGAACTGGAAGACTATTTAAACCTCTACCTGGATTTCAAACTTAAAGTACTGGATGCTATAGAAATGGGATTTGACAGAGATACGGCCTATCTTGCAGAAATAAAAGATTATGAAACTGCCTTACTCGCCCAGAAAAAGGCATCCACTCCAAAGGCAACCTATTCCATGGTGATCAATGAGTACAAAAATGCCGTACTCATGTTTAATGTATCTGAGATAAAAGTTTGGGATAGAGCTCAAAACGATGCACACCAACTCCGCAACTTTTATGAAAGCAACCAGGCACTTTATGGTGCTGGCTCTTTTGAAGAACAAAAAGCAGTGGTGATCGCTGATTACCAGCGGGTACTAGAGAAAAACTGGGTAACAGCATTAAGACAACGCTATCCGGTAAAAGTAAATGAAGCGGAATTGAGAAAGCTGGCGAAATTATAAGGATAACGCCTCAAGAATATTAATGTTAAATTTGCAAAAGAATAACGTACATAGAATGAAGAAATTTTTAGTGATTGCAGGCGGATTGATCTGTTTGTTTTTAAACACACAAGCGCAAAAGAAAAATATCGATAAAGTTGTTGCTGTATTAGGGAATAATATCATTTTATTATCTGATTTGAACCAACAATATGCGCAATACCTGAATTCTGGAAATCCAGCTGATGAAAAGGTAAAATGCTATATCTTACAACAGATGCTTGCGCAAAAATTGCTGAAGCAACAGGCGGAAATCGATTCAATTACGGTCGATGAATCTCAGGTAGATAATGAAGTCGAAAAAAGAATGCGTATGCAAATTCAACGTGCAGGTGGAGAAGAGCGTTTAGAGCAATTCCTAAACCGTTCGGTATTGCAATACAAAGATGAAATCAGACCTGACATTAAAGAACAATTGATTTCTGACAATATGCAACAACACATCACCAAAGATGTGAGCATCACTCCTCTTGAGGTTAAAAAATACTTTGATTCTTATAAAAAAGACAGCTTACCTGATATCCCTACAGAATTTGAGGTTGGAGAGATCGTACTTCACCCAAAACTGACTAAAGCAGAGAAACAGAAGTTTTATGATAAAATTGATGCCTTAAGGTTAAGGGTTAAAAGTGGAGAAGACTTTGCCTTCCTTGCAAAATCATATTCAGAAGATCCAGGATCAGCACCTGATGGTGGTGATTTAGGTTTCTTTGACCGTACCAGAATGGTGAAAGAATTTACAGCATGGGCATTCAAATTGAAAGCTGGTGAAGTTTCTCCGGTTTTTGAAACAGAGCATGGTTTCCATATTTTACAAGTCATTGAGCGTCGTGGTGAGCAGGTTCAGGCCCGTCACATCTTGATTCGTCCACAAGTTACACCAGCAAGTTTAGATCGCGTAAAACTTCAGGCAGATAGTATCTACAATAACCTTGTCGATAAGAAGATCACTTTTTCTACAGCTGCATCTTTATACTCAGACAATAAAGAATCACAATACAATGGAGGCATGATCCTTTATGCAGATAATGTGACTGCTAGAACTACCTTCATCCCTGCAGACAAGCTTGATCCTAAAGTATTCTTAGTTGTAGATACGATGAAAGTTGGTGAAATTTCTAAACCAGTACTTTTCACTGGACAAGACGGTAAAGAAGGTTATAAATTATTGTATTTAAAATCTAAAATCCCACCACACAAAGGAAACCTGGAACAAGATTATGCGAAGTTCAAAGAAAGAGCACAGCAGGCTAAGATAGACCGTACTTTAAGTGAGTGGTTTCAGAAAAGAAGAGAAAATACCTACATCAGAATTGGTGAAGATTACGACCAATGTGATGAGTTAAAAATCTGGGCTCAAACTTCTAAGAAATAAATCTATGCAGTTTGAAAATGATATCAAAGCGGTAGACGCCTTACATCAGTTATACAAGGACATTAAGGCCGAGATTGGCAAAGTGGTTATTGGGCAGGATGAGGTGGTCAAATCGGTTTTAATATCCATTTTCAGCAATGGCCATTGCTTACTGGTTGGCGTTCCCGGCCTGGCAAAAACCCTGCTGGTTCAAACCGTATCTAATGTACTGGATCTTAATTTCAATAGGATCCAGTTCACTCCAGATCTAATGCCCAGTGACATCATTGGCGCAGAAATCCTTGGAGAAGACCGTAACTTTAAATTCATCCCAGGTCCGATATTTTCGAATATCATCCTTGCCGATGAGATCAATAGAACGCCACCTAAAACGCAGGCCGCCCTATTGGAAGCCATGCAGGAAAAGGCCGTTACTGCCGCCGGACAAAGACATATATTACCAAATCCATTCTTTGTATTGGCCACACAAAACCCCATTGAACAAGAAGGAACTTACCCACTTCCAGAAGCACAACTGGATCGTTTTATGTTCCATGTACAGTTGGGGTACCCTTCTTTTGAAGAGGAATTGACTATTGTTAAAAATACAACCAGTAACCAGGAAGTTCAGCTGAAAAAGATCATCAATGCGCAGCAGATTCAATATTTCCAAAAACTGGTTAGAAATATCCCCATCGCAGACAATGTGGTGGAATACGCCGTTAAACTGGCCAGCAAGACCCGTCCACAGACCGCACATGCCACAACAGAGGTAAATAAGTATATCAGCTGGGGTGCAGGGCCTAGAGCCTCTCAGTTCCTGGTTATCGCGGCGAAATGCCATGCGGCAATTTCGGGTAAATATTCTCCGGATATTGAAGATGTACAAGCCGTGGCAGAAGCCATATTAAGACACCGGATTGTACGGAATTACCGTGCGGAAGCAGAAGGGCTTTCGATGGAACAAATCATTAAGAATCTGTTTTAAACCAGCATATACTAGCAAGCTAATGATGAGCTCTCTGCGATTCAACAGCTGCTAATGGAGTCCTATAAAAAGAGCGGCCTTGAAAATTTTCAAGGCCGCTCTTTTTATTTTCGAGTTTTATTCTCCGGACAGTAAATCCGCTTTAAACAAGTTTGGATAATCTGTCACCAGGCCATCAACACCAAGACCAATCAAATACTTCATTTCTTTAGTGGAATTGATCGTCCAGGGAATGATTTTAATCCCCATTTCATGGCAACGGTCTACCAGGCTTTTACCCACTAAAACCGAATAAGGACTATATATTGTTGGTTTAAAACCCAATTGCTGAATGTTATTTTCAAAATCTTCCTTTTCATCAATCAGCAATCCTGTTTTCATCTTTGGGTAGTTTTCATGAAGATATTGAAGTGTCCGAATGTCAAAGGAGGTAATGGTTACTCTTTTCTCCAGTTTCTTTCTTTTGACAATTTCCATAATCAGATCCACAAACACCGCTGGTTCCGGTTGAAATTCTCCATCACCCTTAGGGATCAGTTTAGTTTCAATGCTATAGTTAGGTTTAGGCAATCTATGTTGTTTCACATGCGCCTCTACAGAATCAATCGTTTCTTCCAGCAAAGGTTTATAGGCTTTAAATTTCTGCTGACCGGGAAAACGGTTGTGAATTTTACTACCTACATCGAATTGTTTAACCTCTTCATAATTCATTTTGTAGATGTTATACTTCTTTTGATCTTTTAAACTGATGGCTTTGCCATCTGGTTTCAAACTGATCTCGGCATTAAAATAGGGCTCCTGGGACAGGACTACCTGTTTATCTTTTGAAATCACCGCGTTCATCACTAAGGTATTTACACCAAGATCTAAAGCTTTGATCATTCCGGGAATCGTATTTTCAGGCATGATACCTCTGGCGCCTCTCTGGCCCTGCAAATCAAATTTCTGAGCCTGACTTTTAGCGGCAATCAACATTACCGCAAGGATTAGTATTTGTTTCTTCATTTAATATGGATATTCATTAATTATGGTTATTCCTCCTCCATAACGCAGATAAGAACCGATCCTTATCTATACAGGTCATGAAAACGATATGCCCCATGAAAATAGGGCATTAAAATATAGGACACAAAAAAAGGGTTTTTAAATTGAACCTTTAAAAACCCCTTTCATCATCTTTATATTTTTTTGATTAACGTTCAGCTGGTGTAAAAACCTGCATAATCAAGTTCCAGTTATGGTCAGCCTGACGCTCATAAATAAATACGTAATTGAAGCTTTCTCTTAGGTCTGCCTTATAATCAATAGTGGCAACACCATAGGTATAGGCCATATCTCCACCTTGTGCCTTATCAGCTTTAGTGGTTTTAAGCGTCATATTCTTCACCATACCATTGTAAAAAGCCATTGCTTTATCTTTTCCAATGATTGGCTCATATCCAGGGAACAATACTCTGACATCAGGATTTAAAAAACTTGCAAAAGCAACTACGCCATAAGATTTCAAAGTGGTATTTAACGTTTTTTCTGTGGTCACCAAGATCTCGGTTCCCGCATTTCTTTGTTTATCTGTTGCAAATTTAGGCTTAAAGAATTCTTTAGGCTCGATAAATAAGCTTTCTGATTTATTCAATGCCTTGTTGTGCGTCACACCAAGATCCATTGCCAATTCCCATTTACCATCTTTTTCTTTCCAGATCGATAGGTATTGTCCATAGGCTTTCTCAGCGCCATTATCTGTAAATGGTCCTGTCGTAAAACCCCAGTCGCCACTCTTAGCAACTCTTGCATAAGTTGGTGTCCAGCTTAAGCTTTTAGTATCCGCTGCGGTAGCATAATAACTTTTTGCATTCACAGGATTCGGTCTGAATACCAGGGCATCATTTGATGAAAAAGTAGTGAAAGCACTTTTGGCACCATGCTTTGCCAGACTTTCTGCAAATTCTTTCTCTGCTTTAACAAGAGATTTAGTGGTTCCGTCTGATTTTTGCGCGTAGGCACCAACCGTCATAGAAAGGGCTACTACAGTATAAAGGATTTTATTGATCATGATTTGAAATAGTTTGAATAATATTTTTGTTTTTCCGAACATCTTGCTAAAATCTACCTGATCCGAATAAGTTTAGGGCAGATCGCTTTAGCACAAAAATGTTTGATACGAATATAATAGTTCTGAGAATTCTGAATGCTAAAAGTAATTAACAATTAAACATTGTTAGGCTTTATTCCAGGTTGTTCCATCTTTACTGTCTTTCAACTGGATTCCCATACTTTGAAGTCCCAGGCGGATTTTATCAGAAGTTGCATAATCTTTGTTCTCCTTTGCAGTCTTACGCAAGTCGATCACCATATCCAACACAGAGTTCAGTTCAATATTAGCACTTTCCTCGTCTTTTAGTCCGAATATATCATAGACAAAATCCTGCATCAGTTTCTTTAACTTATCTAATTCTACAACGGATATCTTTCCTTTACCGTCATGAACTGTGTTGATGATTCTGCTGGCTTCAAATAACTCAGCAATTACGACCGGGCTATTGAAATCATCATTCATTGCTTTTACACAATGCTCAGCAATTGGATCGATTTCAAAATCACTGCTTTCCGATGGGCTCAATTTATCTAATAAACTCAAGGCATTCATCAATCTTTTGAAACCTTTTTCTGAAGCATCTAAAGCCTCGTTTGAAAAATCAAGTGTACTGCGGTAATGTGCCTGTAACATGAAAAATTTCACGGTCATCGGGCTAAATCCCTTTTCCAGTAAGTCATGATCCCCAGTAAATAATTGTTCTGGTAGAAATCCGTTACCTGCACTTTTAGACATCCTGGTTCCATTTACGGTAAGCATATTGGTATGCATCCAGTATTTGGCCGGTTGTTTATGACTGCAAGCTTCAGATTGCGCAATTTCATTGGTATGGTGCGTTGCTGCAAGGTCCATTCCACCTCCATGAATATCGAATTCTGCGCCAAGGTATTTCGCGCTCATTGCGGAACATTCAATGTGCCATCCTGGAAAACCTTCTCCCCATGGGGAAGCCCAGCGCATCAATGTTTCTGGCTTTGCTTTAATCCAAAGTGCAAAATCCAATCTCCCACGTTTTTCATCCTGTCCACCCAGTTCTCTG
Organism: Pedobacter gandavensis; assembly: GCF_014172405.1. Taxonomy (GTDB): domain Bacteria; phylum Bacteroidota; class Bacteroidia; order Sphingobacteriales; family Sphingobacteriaceae; genus Pedobacter; species Pedobacter gandavensis. The sequence continues at coordinate 448,886 of NZ_WNXC01000003.1, forward strand.
GTATTGGCCAGCATATCTTCCAGGTTTCTATTGGTAAGAATCGTGTAGTTATAAGTTTTACTATATTTTTCTACATCAAAATAGATGGTGCCATTCGCTTCGTAGGCATAACCATTATTCATGATCTCTTTGATCATTTCAATCTGCTCGATGATGTGTCCGGTTGCGGTAGGCTCAATGCTTGGGGGCAGTGTATTGAACATTCTCAATACATCGTGGAAGCCCAAAGTATACTTTTGTACAATTTCCATGGGCTCCAATTGCTCCAGCTTTGCTCTTTTCGCGAATTTGTCATCACCTTCATCACGATCACCTTCCAAATGGCCGGCATCGGTAATGTTGCGCACATAGCGAACTTTATATCCACTATATTTCAAATACCTGAAGATCAAATCAAAAGAGATGAACGTACGACAATTGCCCAGATGAACATCACTATAAACAGTAGGTCCGCACACATACATACCTACATGAGGTGCGTTTAGCGGTTCAAAAAGTTCCTTTTTACGTGTTAGGGTATTGTAGAGCTGTAAGCCTGTATTCATCTTGCAAAGGTAAAAATTTTAGGGTGTTAATATCAAATCACTGCGAACAGGAAAATGATCTGACAATTTAGCGGGAATCACGAGGTGATTCAACACTTTTATGTCTTTTGTAGTAGCAATATAATCAATTTGGAAGTTAGGAAACTTACCATTGTAGGTTCTCCCCAATCCAGTTCCTTCTTTTTGAAAGGTATTGTGTAGTGATTTTGTCAATTGAGTCACGGCATAAGAGGCTGGTGTATCGTTAAAATCACCGGCAATCAAAAAGGAAGTCGGGCATTTTGCCATATGCTCCTTCATGATGTCAACCTGCTCACTCCGCTTTAAAAAGGCATTTCTAAGCAACACCAGTATTCTTTTCGAAGGCTTAATCTCTGCATCCATTTTTTTCGCTACCTGATCAATATAGCTATAATCCTGCTTATCAAAAGAGATGGATTGCAAATGAATATTGTATACCCTTAGTTTCTTTTGATCTACTTCAATATCTACAAAAATACTGGCATTGCCACCGAAGTTTGGTCCGAAAGCAATTGTTCCGGTATCTTTAATCGGATATCGCGAGAAGATGGCCAGCCCGGTTGCCTCATAATCATTCTTACTAGAGGGCACGAAGAAAAAATGTTTGGTTTTAAGAATTCTTTTCAGACTATCAGTGATGTCAAAAGACCCTTTTTTACGGGTAAAGTATTCCTGAAAACAAATGACATCAGGGTTTTCTTTTTCGATGAGTTCCAGCATTTGCTGTTTCACAGACTCTACATTTCCCAATCCATAAGGTTTGAAACTATGCACATTGTAAGTCATCATTCTCAGCGATTTTGGATCGTATTTAGGCCCTTTATCAGACTCCCCAAAAACACCTATTGTGGCGGTTAACGCTTGCCAGCCAACCAGAATCAGGGCAAAGGTTCCCAAGGCAAATAGCCAGCGTTTGCGCAGGCACCACCAGACCACCATAAAAATATTGAAGAAGAGAATAAAAGGGTAAGCCAGTCCGAAGAAAGCAATCAATTGATATTTTCGGGGATCAAATCGACCTGCCAGGAAGCCTAGCACTAAACAAAGTGCTAAAACAACCGCAAGTAAACGCAGCAGTTTATCCAAAAATGTAGGCTTTGATTTCTTCATTAATGTTTGCTGGCCTTAAACAAAGTTTCCTTCTCTTCCTTACTTAACCTATCGTATCCTGATTTAGAAATCTTGTCTAATATCGCATCTACTTCCTGCTGATTTACGGAAGCTGGTTTATTTTTCGTTGTAGATTTTGAAGGCTCATTTCTAACCACCCTTAGCTTAGGTTTTCTTTTAAACAGTTTACTCCAATCTTTCCCTTTTTGCAATAAGGTAATGTAAGTAAAACCGAATAAAGCGCCACCAATATGAGTGAAACTTCCTCCAGCATTCGCAGAAGCCAGGCTAACCAGCTCCATTGCAACATAAGCCATGGCCAGGTACTTCAGTTTAATATCACCTAATAAAAACAACCTCATGCCATAATCAGGCACTAAGGTCGCCGTAGCCACGATGACAGCCATTACAGAAGCAGAAGCCCCAATGACGGTTGCCGTTTCCACCGTTTCTGAAAAAACCGGAAATAGGTGATACGCCAGGGTATACATGGCTGCACCAGCAATACCTCCTGCGAGGTATACAAAATGAAACTGTCTTGGTTTTAAGAAATCCAGGAAGATCCTACCCAACCAGAATAACCAGAGCATATTGAACAATAGGTGCAGGAAACCATCATGAAAAAACTGATAGGTGATCACCGTATAAAACCGTGTTGGCAATTTGGCTATGGAGGCCGGATAGCCCATATACTCTCTGATAAAGGCCGGAAAATCAACCGATCCTAAACCCGACAGGAAGAAAGGAATTCCTAAGAATGCCACGATCAAAAAGATCAGTACATTGATGCCAATGTAAAAAAACACCGGATTCCCCGATTGAAACACTTTGTATTTCAGTTCTTCAAAAAAAGACTTATTCATAGTATTTAAAAAATCTATTGTTGTCCTTGTCTTTCCACAATTTAACCAGTATAAACCCTAATAATGCGCCACCAAGATGTGCATAATGGGCAATTGAGTCGCCGGGAACACGTGCAACTCCTAATGATAATTCCATTAAAATATATACAGGGATAATATATTTCGCTTTCACCGGAATCGGAATAAACATGATGTACATTTCCGTATTCGGATACAACATCCCAAAGGCTACCAGTAATCCGAAAATAGCTCCGGAAGCACCTACCATTGGGAAACCATAAATCCCGATCAGGGTGTCTCTTGCTTCTGCAGAAATACCAGGAACACCAACCTGTGCCATCCCTCTGGTCAAATCAACCAGCACTGGGTTGTGAAAAACAGAGCCGGTGATTTGGTACACTTCATAGGCCTGTACACCCATTTGCAGGGCTACTGCACCCAATCCGGTAATCAGGTAGAAATTAATAAAGCGTTTCGTTCCCCACCTGCTTTCAATGACACCACCGAACATAAACAGGGCAAACATATTGAAGAAAATATGCATAATATCACCATGCATAAACATGTAAGTGATGGGCTGCCAGATTCTAAAAAACTGGGAATCGAAGTAAAAAGCACCCAACAAATAGTCCAGGTCAATACCTGCATTCTTCATTACAAACTTCGCAGCAAAAAATAGCGCATTAATAATGAGCAGGTTTTTGACTACCGGTGGGATATGGATATTGTTCATCGTCGCTTATTTATCAAATTTTTTATCAAGTTCAGTTAGTCCGATGGTTTGAATGACCGGCTTCCCACTAATGCTAAAGTTAGGCGTCTGACAAGCAAAAAGTTGCTCAATCAGTGTATTCATTTCTTGTTGTCCTAAAACGGCACCGCTTTTAATGGCGCTGTTTTTTGCCATACTTCTGGCCAGGGCATCTCTTTTACTCAGTTTAAGCTCTTGTTGAGAGTTTTTAAACCCTTCAATCAGGTGCTCAAATAACTGCGTTTCATTGCCATTGTTATTCCCTAAATCTACAGGAATTCCTTCAATGATTAAGGTGTTCTTTCCGAACTCCCGAACCTCAAAGCCAAGACTTTTAATGTCTTCCAGTAAGCTCTTTGCCAATTCAAAATCATTCGGACTTAAAGTGACCGTTTGTGGGAATAAGCTTTGCTGTGATGCTCCTTTACGATCATCCAGATGTCTGCTGAAACGTTCATAAAGAATGCGTTCATGTGCCGCCTGCTGGTCGATCAGCATCAAACCAGATTTAATCTGCGAGATGATGTAACGATTGTGCAGTTGCATCAATTGCTTCTGAACAGGCACTAAAGAATCATCAGGTAATACTGCTGCTCCGGGCAATTCGATCGCCGTCTGCTGTGCGGTTTCCGCATGATTGGCTACTTCATATAAAGCACCCCAGCCCTTTGTACTTGGTACAATCGCTGCACTGGCATCTCTGGAAGCACCGTTCCCGGTTCTTGGGAAAGTTGGCGCAGGATCTCTGCTCGGTTTATCCGCAGCAAAAGGGTTAAAGTCCGGGTTAAAGCTGATGCTTGGTGGCACAATTTCTTCCGGTGCTTTATGGGTAATCATGCCGCTAAATCCGGTTTCCTGGTCAAAATCAATCGTCGGACTGATGTTAAATCTACCAATAGAACGTTTAACTGCAGAATGTAGAATCGCATAAATTGATTTCTCGTCCAGATATTTGATCTCCGTTTTTGTAGGATGCACATTTACATCAATCTTTCCGGGATCAATATCAATGAACAACACATACATCGGAAAGTGGTCATCAGGCAATAAATCTTCATAGGATTTGCTCACTGCATGGTTCAAATAAGCATCTTTAATGTACCTGTTGTTGACAAAAAAGAACTGCTCTCCCCTTGTTTTTTTAGCAAATTCCGGCTTTCCTATAAAGCCTTTGATATTGATGATACTGGTTTCCTCTTCTACAGGAATCAGTCGCTGGTTATAATTATTTCCAAACAGATGAACAATTCTTTGCTTCATGCCCGAAGCAGGTAAGCGGTGAATTTCTACGCCATCATGGTTTAAGCTAAAAGCAATTCTTGGATTGGCCAGGGAAATACGCTGAAATTCCTCCAGGATATGGCGCATTTCTGCAGAGGTACTCTTCAAAAAGTTTCTTCTGGCAGGCGTATTATAAAAAAGATTTTTCACAGAAATACTGGTCCCCACTGGAGTAGCTACAGGCTCCTGATTGGTCACCACAGATCCTTCAATTTGTACCATCGTCCCCAGCTCATCTTCATGTCTGCGGGTTTTCATTTCTATCTGTGCAATTGCTGCAATAGAAGCCATGGCTTCACCTCTGAAACCCATGGTACGAATGGCAAATAAATCTTCTGCTTTCTTGACTTTTGAAGTGGCATGGCGCTCAAAACACATACGTGCATCTGTTACACTCATTCCACAACCATTGTCTATCACCTGAATCAATGCCTTACCGGCATCTTTTAAAATCAACTGTATCTTTTTTGCACCTGCATCTATCGCATTCTCTAAAAGCTCTTTCACGGCTGATGCCGGTCGTTGCACCACCTCTCCGGCCGCGATTTGATTGGCTACACTATCCGGTAAAAGTTGTATTATATCTGACATTTATTTCTCTCTGGTAAAGGTTGCTAATTTAGGGAAAATAAGCCTCAATCCTCAGTTTTCATTTGTTAATAATTTGTCTTTTAATGCCTATTTCTGTTTTATTTGTTCCTTTTTCTATCTTTATCGACAGGAAATAACGGCTATTGGCCCGGGTATGGAAAGGCTGCTGTTTCTGAATGCAAATACATAACCAGCAGATCTGAGGGTATATCTCTTAATTTTGGCATCACCAAGACCATAACCAGGATTCCGAAATCCGAAACCCAGCTTAAAAACATACCCTAATGGAGAAAAAATATAGCAGAAAAAGCAACCTTGCAGGAATCATAGCCACGAGCTTCATGGCCTTGTTCACCTTCAGTGCCTGTGCGCAGAACCATCAACAAAACCAGCAAAAGATTGGTATTTTCAACAATATCAGCAGCAATACGGTATTACTCAACAATGAAACACAACTGATTCCTTTAACCGCATTGAATCAGAAAAACATCGCTGCAGTTAGCCTGGAATTCAATTACCGATCTTCCTTCGACAGTCTTTTAAATAAATACGCAAAGGTCAGCAGCTTCTCCTCTGATGCCTATCAGGCCTATAGCACGCTTGATGAACTGGAAGATGACCTTAAATATTTCAACCTCGTAATTGTCGCCTTACCCGCCTCGGCGATGAACAATCCCAGAAATGCCAATTTCATTAACAGTCTCGCCAAAAGCAAAAAGATCATTGTTTCTTTATTTGGCGAAACGGGGAGCCTATTGGCATTAGATGGCATTAATACCCCTATTGTCTGGGCCAATCAAAACAATGAAGAAGCAGCCCTCACTGTTCCTCAAATGATTTTTGGTGGCATCCCATTTACTAAAAAACTAACTGCCAGCTACTCTTCAAAATACACCGTCGGGCAAGGTGCCAGCACCAGTCAGACCCGATTAAAATATACCCTTCCTGAAGATGCAGGTGTAAACTCCGACAACCTCAGAGAGATCGATAACATTGCCAATGAAGCCATTCGTGAAAAAGCGGCTCCGGGAATTGTGGTATTGGTCGCGAAAGATGGAAAAGTAATTTTCAACAAAGCTTATGGCAATCATACCTATACCAACGGCCTGACGGAAAAGGTAACTGACATCTTTGATTTAGCCTCACTCACCAAAACTACAGCCACCACCCCTACCGTGATGCGCTTATTTGAAGAGCACAAGCTCAACCTAGACACCAATATCGGCGCATACATTCCAAGAGCCAGATTATCACCAATGAACCCGATTAAAGTTCGTGAAGTGATGTTGCACCAGGCAGGATTCATCCCTTTCATTCCCTTCCATGATTTTATAAAACCTGGAGATTACAGCAGAGATTCCAGTGCGGCCTTCCCTACTAAGGTGGCAGACAATTATTACATCAAAAAAGGATTTTTCAAGGATGTGATGTGGCCTAAAATGCTGAACTCGCCAATTAGAACCCGAGGAAAATACGTGTACAGCGACATCAGCATGTATGTCATGAAAGAAATCTGTGAACGCCTGAGTGGCGTGCCTTTGGATACCTATGTCTGGGAGAATTTCTACAAGCCACTCGGGATGCAAACCGCAGGTTTTTTACCTAGAAACCGTTTTTCAAAAGACCAGATTGTACCCACCGAACAGGATAACTATTTCAGAAAAACCTTGTTAGAAGGTTACGTTCATGATCAGGGAGCTGCATTAGCAGGCGGTGTTTCTGGCCATGCCGGTTTATTTTCCAGTGCAAACGACCTGGCCATCATCTATCAGATGTTATTGAACAAAGGCAGCTATGGCGGCACTCAATATTTCCAACCACAAACCGTAGATATGTTTACAAAAAAACAATCTGATGTAAGCAGAAGAGGTTTAGGATTTGACAGATGGGATCCAGATGCGACAAAGAAATACCCTTCTGAACTGGCCTCTCCACTGACCTTTGGCCACACTGGATACACGGGAACAGCAGTCTGGGTTGACCCTGCAAAAGGACTGGTCTACATTTTTCTATCCAACAGAGTAAATCCCACTGTATCAGAGAAGTTAGGTAATTTAAAGATCAGACCTAGAATCCAGGATGCGATTTACAAAGCCTTTGAAAAAGGAAATAATTAATTCATTTTTTCGTAAATTAGGTTACGTACAAAACTTAATTCTATTCAAATGAAAAAGTTAACATTAACTGTTGTGGCTTTGCTATTGCTGGCCATAACCAACCGGGCTCAAGCTCAGGATGACGCCATGATGAAAGCATGGCAAGCCTATATGACCCCTGGTGATGTACACAAAATGATTGCTAAAGATGATGGAAAGTGGGATGGAGAAGTAACCATGTGGATGGCACCTGATGCGCCGCCCACAAAAAGTAAAAGCAGCTGCACAAATACGATGATCATGGGGGGCCGTTATCAGAAATCTATGCACGTAGGAAACATGATGGGAATGCCTTTTGAAGGCATGGGCCTGTTGGGCTATGACAATTCAAAAAAAGTCTTCGTTTCTAGCTGGATAGACAACATGGGTACAGGTATCATGAACATGGAAGGTACTTGGGACGATGCCAACAAAACCATCAACTTTACCGGAAAATGTGTTGATCCCATGACCGGCAAAGACATGGACGTTCGTGAAGTGTTTAAATTTGTAGACAAAGACCATCAAATGATGGAAATGTATTGCAGCACGGATGGAAAAGAAATGAAAACCATGGAAATCAAACTCAGCAGAAGAAAATAAGTAGCACAGCCTATTTATAAAAAAAGGGACCAATATAGATTGATCCCTTTTTTTATACTTCATGAAATACTTACATTTTTTTCAAGCCGATTTCGCGTAAACGCTCGTCAAGATATTCACCTGCAGTCATATCTGAATACACTTTAGGATGTGCTTCATCCACTGTAGATGGCAAACTTGTCAGGTCCATATTTGCACGTGGGTGCAAAAAGAAAGGAACTGAAAAACGAGATGTTTTCATCAACTCAACTGGCGGATTCACCACTCTATGTGTAGTAGAACGTAATTTGTTGTTCGTTAAACGTTGCAACATATCACCTACATTCACGACAATATCCGTATGACCAGCTTTGATAGGCAACCATTCATTGCTACGAGTCAATACTTCTAAACCATCTGCACTAGCACCAATTAACAAGGTAATCAGGTTAATGTCTTCATGGGCACCTGCACGCACTGCATCAGGAGCCAATAACTCTGGATGTTCAATTGGGAAATAGTGAATCCCTCTTAAAATAGAATTACCATTATGTACATGCTTATCGAAATAATCGATAGGTAAAGAAAGGTAAGTCGCAATTGCGCGTAATAAATGTTTACCATTCTCTTCTAAACGTTGGTAAATTTCACGGGTTACCGCATTAAATTCAGGAAGTTCTTCTAATACTTCATTTGCTGGATATTCCGACTTAATAGGATCATTATCCATCACTTCCTGACCAATTTGCCAGAATTCTTTCAGGTCTGCTGTTTTAGCACCTTTAGCAGTTTCTTTTCCAGGGCTGGTATAACCACGCTGACCGGCAAGTTCTGCTCTTTCATATTTTTTCTTCTGCTCAGGGCTCAGGCCAAAAACACCTTTAATGTTGGCATAAAGCTTATCAATCAGTTCCTGATCTACACCATGATTAGTGATGGTTACAAAACCAGAATCATTAAAAGCTCTGCCCAATTCATCAGAGAATTTTTTACGCTGCGCATCATCGCCATTGATGTAAGAGCCCAGGTCTAAACTAGGAATATAAGGTGTTGACATATCGATATTTTTATAGGTACTAACGCTGCAAATTTAAGAAAGTATTGTTAATAAATGTTAAATATCCACACAAATGAAAAGCAAACCACTGAAAACAACTAGATTAAGTTATGCACATTTCAAGAAGCCCTCCCGTAATTTATCAGTTAATTGTAATATAGCTGAAGAAGCTAGTCCTTACTAAAACTATAAACACGACACTTACGTATTATATTTTGAATTGTTTTCAACTTTTCCTTACTACCATGAAGTATTTATCAATTATGATCTTAGTCCTCCTATCTGCAGGCCATGCAGATGCACAATCAAAAAAACTACAGAAAGCCACATTTGGCATGGGCTGTTTCTGGTGTTCAGAAGCACTTTTCCAGCGCCTGGATGGAGTGACTTCCGTTAGGTCAGGCTATGAAGGCGGATCCGTTGCCAATCCCAGTTATGAAGAGGTGTGTACCGGCACAACCGGACACGCAGAAGTCATTGAGCTGACCTATGATCCTGCGAAAATTAAATATGACGATTTACTTGAAGTATTCTGGAAAAGTCATGACCCGACAACCTTAAACCGTCAGGGTGCAGATGTGGGTACACAATACCGATCAGTTATTTTCTACCATAATGACGAACAAAAACAAATCGCTGAAAAGTATAAAAAGGAACTCAATGACACGCGTGCTTATGGGAAGCCGGTAGTGACCGCCATAGATAAAGCCAGCGCATTTTATGTAGCAGAAGGGTACCACCAGGATTATTTCAACAAAAATTCCAATCAGCCTTATTGCAGACTGGTCATCCTCCCAAAACTGGAAAAACTAGAAAAGGTTTTTAAAGCGAAATTGAAGCCACATTAATCAACAGATCTGGTTAAGCAGGTCAAACATATTTACCTTAAAATCGTTTAAAAGGCAAGGCAACACCTGCAAAAACGATCTATTATGAAAATAAACAACTTAACACTCGCCATCATTCCTATGTTTTTTATAGCCTGCAATAGCGATCAAAAAGCCAGCAGTACCAGCGACAGCACACACAAAACGGAAGAAACCGCCTCAAAAGACCCACACAATGCACAAAACTCATTAGATTGGGCTGGTACTTATACAGGTGTTACTCCTTGTGCGGATTGCGAAGGCATTCAAACAGAATTAACATTAAACCCTGACATGACCTATATCCTGAAAACCAATTACATGGGTAGAGATACCCATTTTCCGGAGGATCGTGGCACCTTTAAATGGGACAGCACTGGGTCAAAAGTAGAACTCATTGGATTAAAAGATGGCCCAAACCTATTTTTCGTAGGAGAAAATACGGTTAGGCTATTAGATATGGAAGGAAAAGAGGTTACAGGTCCACTTGCAGATCATTACGTACTGAAGAAAATAAAATAAAGGATTCGAATACTATTCTAAAATAAAAAAGCATGCAAATGCCCCCATAAGTTTAACTTTTTGGGGGCATTACAAAACTTGTTCTTGGCAATTCCAAAGCAATCGCCAGGCTATTCATTAAGGGAATTTAACTCCTCTATACCTCGTTACATCAACAACAGGAATAGAAGAACCATATTTTCCATTGATCGCTCTGATAAATTCATTGGCCACCAAAGCATAACCCATTGGAGTAAGGTGTATCCCATCTAAAGAGAAAAGATTTCCAGTGATGTAGGCTGCACTTATTGGTACACCGTTCACTACTTTACCCGCACCATATTCTTTTAATAACGCATAAGCATCCACGACAGCCAGACCTTTACTTGCTGCCACCGACTTAATTGTGTTGTTATAAGCACTCACGTAATCAGCAACTATCGCTGCCTCATCCTGATCCAATACCCATTGGCTCTCAATAGGATTGAAAGGACTTAGCCCATAAGGAATAGCGCCAGTTCCGATAAGATTGGCTGATGCCAACGGCAATACAAAATAATCCTTTGCCGTTGCAGCTCTGGTGGCATTTTGCCCTGTTTTAATATAAAGCGCATTTATGGTTGGCGCAGTCGCATGTACCGCAGCCAAGAGAGAAGATAGCGTAACCGTATTAAAGAAAGGAGTTGCTAAAACATCTGGAATAGTTGCAACCACCCCTTTCGCCTTATCTTTTGTCATCACATCCGCAGCTGCTGTATATAAACTAGCAAAAGCAGCTTTAGGTGTTGGCTGATCCGTAGGGTCTGCTCCTCCGGTCGTGGCATAACCCAAAATATCATTATTACCAAGCCACATACTAAAGAACGTAAATGGTTTGGCAGTCACAAAATTCAAGTAAGTCGTGTTGTTGTTATTCGGGTAATCTGTTGGCAACATGCGCTCAAAATAATTATTCAGGTTACCATATTGCGGGATATTAATGTGCGCCAGTTTAATCCCCGGCACGCCATAATTATTGATTTCACCAACATATTTGGTAAATAATTTAGGTGGAGTAGTGGTACGATAAGCGGTATGCGCATTCTGATCTCCAATAATAGGCAAACCTGCTGCCGTAAATCCAGTCAGGATTTTATATCCGGATCCATCGGCTTCTGAATCCTTAAAGAAAGGTGTATAAAAAGCACCGCCTCCAACGGATTTCATTTGACCAGCGATCATTTCCGGGAAAGAGTTCTTCTGTCCTTCCAGGTAAAGTCCATTATCCGCATAACCGGAAGTCAGGGAATTACCTATGGCAATATATCGTGAAAAATCGGCCGTTCCTTTAGATGGACTGATATCGCTCAATTCGGGTTTGCAGGAAGCCATTCCAAGAATAGCGACCGCAATCATGCTTCTAAATATGTATTTTGAGTTCATTGTGATAGGTCTGAAGAGGGTGATTAGAATTTATAAGAAAAAGAAATACCAGGAATATAAGCCAGGGTTTTAAACTCACCTGCCAATTGGGTCTCAATATTGGTTTCTTTTCTTTTCTCTACGTTTTCATACAGGAAGGAAAAATCAATATGAAACTTCTCAGACGCTTTAAATCCAATACCTGCACTTAATAAAAGACGGTTGGCATCCGGCACTTCCGGAGTCACATAACCTTCCCCTACCGGAGTAAAGGCATAGCCGATTCCTGCACGTAAGGCCAATCTATTCGTGGTTTGGTTTTGAATCCCGAAGCGTAATGCTGCAGCATCATGGTAATTTCTAGGAGAAGGAGGCGACACAAAGTTATTATTGTAATCAAAACCCAGTTCTTTGTATTTACTCCAATGTACCCAGTTTACATCAAAGGCAAGCGTAGTCTTTTCTGAAGGACTGTACCCTAAGCCCAGTGTTGTTGTGGCCGGCAAAGGAAGTTTTGCACCAAATTTAGTAGGAACACGACTTCTGATTGCATCAGGTACATCAAAGTTGGCATCACCATTCTTAACTGTAGCGGTAACTTGCGAACGGTGGGTAACTCCAATAGAGACCCCAGATACCGTTTCCACATAAATACCTGCATTCCATCCAAAATCTTTAGAATTCCCTTTAAGTTCAGCCGTAGATTGTCTGCCGTCATTTAGCGTATAAGGTAAAGCCTTTTTCAGGTCTACTTTTCCAAGTGAATAGACCAGACCACCACCAATACCAATATGATCAGTGATCTTTAAACTTATAGTTGGCTGGATATAAATGGCTTGCAGATCAAGTGAAATCACAGAATACCGACCAGTCCAATCCTCTTTCCAGTGCATTGCACCTCCAAAAGGGGTGTAAATCCCCAAACCAAAACGGAGTCTGTTTTCCGGAGATCCAAAAACCGCGTAGCCCATTATAGGGGTCGCAATCTTATCTTTATTATATTCAGTAACATTAGACCCGTTTTCACGGAAGGCAGTTTTCAAATACAGCGGGCTAATTCCTGCTTGAACGCCATTCTTTTTTAGGAAGGATACGGCACCGGGATTAAAAAAAACGGCAGCTTCATCTAAAGCAAGCCCAGTCCCAGCCCCACCCATAGCGGTTTGTTTTTGCCCTTGCAGGTTGACTTGAAAAGACTGAGCGTACCCAAGAACAGGCAATCCCAGTAAGCAACTAAGTAAAATCTTTTTCATATAGGGTTAGAATTAATTTGGTAATTATTAAACAAAATAATTTCAAGAGAGTTTTATCTAAAACTATGCTTGCATAATAATTAACGAGTTTAGGTAATTAAAAAAAATATTCCAAATCTTATTGCAAAATTCTGATCACTAAGTCAGTACCTTGATTGTACAAACGAGTATCATCTAAAAGTAAAAAGCCCGAAAGAATTGAGCTAGATCAGCGTAACATACTTACATTTGCTAACAGTGTTATTTATTTAGTCGCTATATAACTACCACTTAAAAAAAAGAACATTTTCAATAAAAAAATACTAATATGAGCTTAATTGAAGCATTAAACTGGCGCTATGCCACCAAAAAAATGAGTGGTGAGAAAGTTTCACAAGACAAAGTTGATCAGATCGTTAAAGCGGCACACCTTGCCCCTACTTCTTCTGGTTTGCAACCATTCAAGGTAATTGTGGTAACTAACCCGGAATTAAAAGAAAAAATCAAAGCGATTGCTTTCGGTCAGGAACAAATCACAGATTCTTCACACGTGTTGATTTTTGCGGCATGGGAAAACTATACCGAAGAGAACATTAGAAACGTATTTGTTAAGGGAAACCTGGAGCGTGGCTTACCAGAAGATGCAAACGGAGATTATTTAAATAGACTGGTTGCAACTTATACGGCAAAAACACCAGAAGAGAATTTTCATCATGCTGCAAAGCAAGCTTACATCGGATTCGGTGTGGCCTTGGCAGAAGCTGCTTTGTTAAAAGTTGATGCTACTCCAATGGAAGGTTTTGACCCTGCACAATTAGATGAATTACTAGGATTAAGAGAAAAAGGTCTGCGCAGCACAACTTTGTTACCTCTTGGATACAGAGCAGAAAGCGGCGACTGGTTGGTAAACCTTAAAAAGGTTCGTACTCCAATGGCTGATTTCGTAATTGAAATGAAATAACCTATAAAATCAAGCTTAAAACGCCCCTGCTGATTAAATTATCAGCAGGGGCGTTTTTTTTTAGCAAAAAGCCATAGGTAATCCACAAAGTCCCATCTTATCCACAACCCGATGTGCACAACCCAATGTGAATAACTCATTAAAACACAATAAATCAATTACTTACTATATAAAACAATTCACATTCCACTTCAAATTGATCCTGATTTCTTAATAGAATCAAACATTCATATCGGCTTACCCTTATGATTTTTTGTTTCATACGGTGTTTTCCACACAAAAACACCGTATCAGGTTAGCTTATCCACAGAATTATGTTGATAACCTGCTAACAACTTGTTAAGTCAACATTAATCAGTAGTTTAATAAAATCAACTATCCACATTTCCACAGCAACATCGCTAATTTAATCCCACAATAGCAAGCTTGATAAACTGCCCCTAACCAAACCCATTCCCGATTTTTTAAATGTCAAAATATGTTAAACATCGCTCAGCATAAGGCGATTCACTTCATAAATGAATATATTAGCCATATTAACCGTTTTTAATTATTTTGATGAGACTGATAAACTTCGTTATTGCCTTTCTTCTGCTATCCACAACTTTGCACTTCTCTGCAAATGCACAACAGGACAGTGTTGTTTTAAACAACATCATTAGCAAGACCAAAAAACTCTCCGACGAGCAACCCTTAGAAAAAGTCTATTTACATTTCGACAAACCCTATTATAGTGTTGCGGATACGATTTGGTTTAAAGCGTACCTGACTATGGAACAAAACATTCCATCACAACTAAGCAAAATTGTTTATGTGGATGTCATCAATGAGCGCGATTCCCTGGTAGAAACCATTAAAATACCGACGGTAAACAGTGTGGCTGCTGGAAATATCCCGCTAACCCCTGGCACTTATAAACAAGGTAATTATTCCATCAAAGCCTATACGGTATGGATGCTAAACTTTGGCGACCAATACTTCTTCAAAAAAAGCATTCCAATTGGAGAAGCTATAGATAAGCAGTTGATCACTCATTTCAATTATACCAATACCCAGACCGATAAAAATCAGACCATCAACGCAGTTATTCAATTCAAAAATGCGGATAATGTAGTCCTGGCTAATAAGGTAGTCAACTGGAAAGTTGTTTCAAATTATGAGACGGTGAGTAAAGGAAAAGGAACCACAGACCAGAGTGGAATTCTGAAAATTAAAATAGAAGCCCGTAAAAACGAGCTCATCACCAATGGAGAACTCATCACAGAGCTCAGCCTGACTGAAAAGGAAATCCTGACTTCCAATTTCAGTTTAAGACCTGTTAAATCAGACAATGACTTGCAATTCTTCCCTGAAGGTGGAGAGTTGGTCAATGGATTGGCTGTCAGAATCAGTTTTAAAGCCATTAATGCGAAAGGATTAGGCGCCGCTTTAACAGGAACAATCACGGATAATACAGGCAATACATTGTCTAATTTCAGTTCAAATGCCTTAGGAATGGGTTCTTTTTACCTGAATACTGAAGCAGATAAAAGCTATAAAGCGAATGTAACTTACAAGGATGGCAGTTCCAAAAGTTATGAATTACCAAAAGCCAGTCCATCGGGAATCATCACACAGATCACCAATACTGATCCCCTAAGCTTCAACTTGAAAATCCTTGCCAACGATGCGTATTTTGCACAAAACAAAGGAAAAACCTTCTTCATAATAGGTACACAGGGGGGCATGGTTTACTATGCGGCAAAAACACGACTTGCTACCCAGGTAAATTCAGCAAAAATTCCTAAAGATAAATTCCCGGCAGGAATCGTACAGGTAACCCTGCTTTCCGAAACAGGAGAGCCGATTAATGAACGACTGGCTTTCAACTATCCTAGCCAAGAAATACTATCGCTTAAAACGGATCTACCTACCTATAAACCGAGACAAAAAGTAAAATTAAGTGTGCTTCCTAAGACGCCAACCGTACCGGTGGAAGGCAGTTACTCTATATCCGTTACCGACGAGACTAAGGTTTCCGTGGATGAAGATACTGAGACTACGATTTTAAGCTCCCTGCTATTGACTTCTGATCTGCGCGGTTATGTGGAAAAACCAAATTATTATTTCCATAAAACAGACGAGAAAAAGCTGGCCGATTTAGATCTGCTATTATTAACACAAGGTTTCCGTCGTTTTGCGATGAAGGATATTTTATCAGGCAAGACTCCCCCGATCAGCTTTTTACCGGAGCAAGACATGCGCATTACCGGTACTTTAAGAGATCGTACAGGGATGCCGGTAAGAAAAGGTGCGCTACGCTTAACCGTTCCAGGAACAGGAATCTCGGCAGAAGCCATCACCAGTCCATCTGGTCTTTTTGCCTTTGGCAACCTGTCTATTCCAGATTCTTCAGAAGTGTTAATCAATGCAAAATATAGCACCAATGGTTCTAACCTAATGATCATGCTGGATGGCTCCCCTTTACCGGAAGTAGGTAAAAACATCAACCACATCGGAACAGCAGACAATATTGACAGCACTTTATCTGCTTACCTGAACAACAGTAAAAAACAATATAGCTTCCTGCGTACCTTAAAAGAAGTAAAAATTGAAGGTGCTAAAGTGAAAAAACCGAGTCATGCTGACCACTCTACCCTTGCAGGATTAAGTTCTATCAATGCTACTGTAATTGACGGTGACCGCCTAAAAGACTGTAATTCTTTGGCGATGTGTCTGCAAACGATGGCCATGGGCTTAACATATTTCGAAAACAACTTCTACGTAACCCGTGATTATCAGCAGGGCAACAAAACACCGGTAGCCATTTTCATTAATGGAATGGCTTTGGATTATATGGCACTATTGGGAGTAAATCCGAAAGATGTAGAATCTGTAGAGATCTTCACTAAAGACGATTTGGGTACCATCAACCGGATGTATAATACAAATGGCGTCTTGGTGGTAAACACAAAAAAAGTGGTGAAAAGCAATATGAGCATTGCAGATTTAAAGAAAATTCTGCCGAAGGAAAACATGCTTAAATTTAGTCCGAAAGGCTTTAGCAAACAGCGTGAATTTTATATGCCTAAATATATCAATCCTGCAAACACCTATAACTTTAATGATTTAAGAACTACGATTTACTGGAATCCTAAAGTGAATATAAATGGTACTGCTCCTACTGTATTAGAATATTGGAATGCAGATGGTAAAGGAACGTATAAAGCAGTAATTGAAGGGGTAGACAAATTCGGTAATATCAGCCGATTTGTCTACCGCTACACAGTAAAATAAAAAGGTTAGTGTTCTGAATCTGCGTCTTTATGCTCATTCAGACACTTCAAACCGGTGTCGGTCATGACCCATTCAGAATAATCCTGATTGTCATCCGAATAACAATCCCAGAAATTGTACCCATTTAAATATCTATTGAAATCACGATTGATCTTTAAATGGGTGCCCACTGGTACACTTAAGGTCAGCGACACTTCTTGTCCGCGGTAATTCGCTTTATTCACCAGTTGTAAAGCCGAACTGAAATTCAATACAGAATCTATCTGCTGAAAATCATAATGTATATTCTGCGCATTTTTCAATGCCGTTTCAAAGGTTTTACCTTGTGAACTGTAATTTTCCGTCAGGATCATTTTCCCGTTTTCGCTTTTCTCCAGTCTCAGGTTCATATCTCTTGGATGATCAAAAGGACCTCTTCCATCGCTCAAAATTGTACGGCCTCTATAATTTACCGGATCAATCTTATACTTCAAACTATCCTCTTTGGTAAAGAATCTGGTCTTGTCAATCGCTAGAACCAGCGTTTGATGTGGAACCAATTTAGTTACCTGCGAAAATTCTGCGCTTTCCTTAAACTCCGAACTTACTTTTGCAATGTAAAATACGGTCACCGCTACTCCTCCCAACCAAATGATCAGTAAGCCATAAGAAAGCGTTTTATGAATCGGTTTCACATTAAAAGCAACACGGATAGAAAACAATACCAATGCCAGCACTGGCACCAACAAGACAATAAATGCTGCGAATAGCATCGTACTGAAGTAACTCTCATCGATGATGTTAAATGGGAAATTGTTATACACATCTGCATCCCACATGCCAAACACACCTGCAAGACCAATGATCAGCATCAGGAGGAAAAAAGAGCCAAAGATCACCACCAAAGTAGCGATTACTTTAAGAACAGCTTTTCCTGTGCCATTAATGAAGTTGCCAAGAAATTCGAAAAACTCTGCCAGGAAACCTCGAGATTGTTTCAACAATGGATTTTGATGGCTGTTCATAAAGCCTCTCAAATTGGCTGCTTCTCCTCTCATTGCCATTTTCTCGGACTTGCTCTCTGCTCTTGGAATTACGATCCACATGATCAGGTAAATCAACAGTCCTGAACCACCAACAAAAATGGAAATCAATGCAGCCAATCGCAACCAACGTGCTTCGATATTCAGATAATGGCCCAAGCCTACACATACCCCTGCCACCATTGCCTGATCGGTATCACGGTAAAGTTTCTTAATTCCATCATGGGGAGGTAGACTTTGATCATGCGCTGCCATTTCTTCTTCCGCTTCAGAGTTTTCAAAATCTTTCACCGAGCCCATTTGAGCAATCACAGATTGTACATCCTGGATATCGATTACTTGCTTCTGTTGGCCGCTCAACATTTCTCCAAACATCTCTGCAATCCGGTTCTCAATGTCAGTTACAATTTCAAAATCATCTGCATTTTTTGAAAAATGCTGTTTTACCTCATTCAGGTACACAGTCAACATCTCATAAGCATCTTCCTCCAGGTGGATGATTGAGTTGCCAATATTTATATTTAATGTCTTTTTCATGATTTGGTTAAGTTTATTTGGTTTTCGGATTCCAGATCTGTTCCTTTCTTGGAGGTGTTAATGGCATAAACCAATTCCTGCCAGGTATGGTCCAGCTGACCAAGAATGGCGGTTCCTTCTGGGGTGAGCAAGTAGTATTTTCTAGGCGGACCGGAGGTCGATTCTACCCAGTTATAACTCAACAAACCGTTGTTTTTCAGTCGGGTTAGTAAGGGATACAAGGTACCCTCCACCACCAGCAACTTTGCTGATTTTAATTCTGCGATTATATCGGAAGCATAGATCTCACCTCGGGATATGATCAGGAGCACACAGTATTCCAGTATGCCCTTTCGCATTTGTGTTTGTGTATTTTCTGCTATCATAATTCAAAGTTATGTGTTTTATATAGTAATATGCAATACATAGTACTATATAAAACACATAATATAACGTAACATACTGTAAATCAATAGAATTATTTTTACAGTCCGCTGATTTAGAATTTAAGAAGAAAGGCTAATAAAAAGGACAAGCTGAGCCCAAAAAAACGACACAAAACACTGATAATGAGTGGAAAAACACATTAAATAAAGGTAAAAATCAATGAAAAGCCCAAATTATTAACAATTCAAGATTTATTACGCAGTTTGGCTCGCAGTTTGCATTAAATCTGATACATCTACTTAAATACATCTACCTATGTTAAGTAAAACATTTTCATTATTTCATGTTTTTGCGAGGCAAAAGAAGGAA
This sequence comes from Pedobacter gandavensis, assembly GCF_014172405.1. Classification (GTDB taxonomy): domain Bacteria; phylum Bacteroidota; class Bacteroidia; order Sphingobacteriales; family Sphingobacteriaceae; genus Pedobacter; species Pedobacter gandavensis. The sequence continues at coordinate 468,353 of NZ_WNXC01000003.1, forward strand.
CAGGCAAAAAGAGCGTTAACAAGACAAGAATGGGTTAATGCGGATCGAATTGTACTGATTTTTTTACTGTTAGCAACGATTGTGGGAGCGATTATATTTTCCTAAGCACAGGTAAGAAAAACAAAGTTTAATTAATTTTTAAAGCGTATTCCTGGTACGCTTTTTTGATGTGGAAAAACTGTTTTATAGCAATAAAGTATCGATTCTATGGGCTTGTACCCTGGACTGACTCATCGACCAGCTATAAATGGTAAAATGGCCATCTTGAGAGGCCACCAATGCCGTAGCATCTCTTTGATCATGTACAAACTGTGCTGCAGAAAGATGTCTTGTGCCACCAACTTTGGTTGGATGAACCACAATGGCATCTCCCCCTTTAATCGGCTCAGAAAATGAAATCTCATCAATATTGTCCTTTCCTTTCGCACGTCCGATTTTTGCACCAAAAGCCAACAGCTCATAATCGCTGCTGATTACCGTAGCGCCATCAACGGCTGTTAAACCAGCCAGATGTTCGACTTCACGTTTGAGTGCCGTTTGCCAGAAAATCTGGCTTGCTTCTTTACGGTCTTGTTGGAGCAACTTAGAAAGGCCTGTAAAAGCAGGCTGCACATAATATTGAATGGGCTTAATAATAGATTGCAGCCAGTGGTTGGTTTCGCTGGGTACGATCAGTAAAGTACCACCACGTCCATGACTCCGCATCGAAACTGCGAGCTGAATCATCACATTCACCGAATCGTTCCAGTAAGAAGGAGCGGTAAGGTCAAGTAGCGAAAGCAACATTGGCGGACAATCCCTCATATCGGTATGTTTCTCTTCCACCATTTTCACCTGATCTCCTTTGAGCACCGCAATATTAGTAAACTTCCCAAATCCATAGATTCTACGGTGTTTGATCACTAATAATGCAGGTTCAGAAACATCCAGAACAAAGCAAAAATTAGGAATGCTGACGGTAGTTCCCCAGATAAAAAGTTCATCATCCTCCATCCAAACCCCCAAATGAATTCCTGCTCTTTCCACGCCAGGTGCAATTTTCGTCAGGATTCCTGCACTTAAAGGCAACCTATGTTTAAACAGTAAGGGGTTTCCCGCTTGATGAGGGGGTAGATAAGCTAAAGATATCTTTGGGGAATGTCCTTCCTCTTTACGCAAACTTGCCCAAAAAGTAGCATCAATGATTGCTTCAACCACATTTGCAGTGGGTAAAGGTGCAAGATCGTCTTCTCCACTTTCTCTGGCAGCAGAAAGATGCGCTGCAAAAATAGCTTCAACTTTTGGGGCAATCACCCTTGCTGCCTGATAGGTCGAGTAGTAGATCATGCTATAAAGTTAAACTATTCCTATTATTTTATGGTATACCTCATGCCAAAAAATCCCCTGATGTTTTGATTCGGTCCATACACATAATTTGGGTCAAAGGTTAGGCCATAAGGATTACTTTCTGTGGGTTTTACCTTCCCATGGTCATCATAAACCACCTTTTTATCAAAAGGATCATTTGCCCCAGCGATGATAAAAGGGTTTCCCCGGTTCGGTGTCCAATTCAGCAGATTTTTTATACCTCCATAAAATTCAAAGCGCTTAAATCCACTGTAAGTAAACTGGATATTCTGAATGCTCCACACCGGAGAAAATTCTGCTCTAGGATCTAAGGGCCCAAGCAATGGCAGGCGCATTGGGCTGTAAATATTGCCGGTATAATCAATCCCAAGATCCAGTGATCTGATTTTATACGAAACAGCCCAATTTCCAGAAAACTTCTCGGTCAGGATCTGTTGCTTTTTTATGCCATGCTCGTAGGTCGCTACATCCTGATAAGTCGCTCCTAAAACCACCTTTAGTCCATTGTTTAAAGCCAGATCCAAATTTGCCGTTAAACCCTTGCTTACTGCATAACCGTCCAGGTTATCATAAATGATTTTGTTTGGATCGGTATCGAAATCACCAATAATCCGATTGTTAAAATAGGTGTAAAAGGCAGAGGTTTCAATGCCAAAATAAGTCCCATCGGCAGCATACATTTTCCGAAGGTAGTTCAGGTTCACATTGTATGTTTTCTCGGGTTTTAGTTTTGTGGCAATCACTACATCTCTGGCACCAGTTAAAGCGGCATGGTCTTCTGTAAAAATATTAACGACCCTAAAACCTGTCCCTGCATTTAAACGAAGGATATTCTGGTCGTTCAACTTCCATTTAAAAGCCGCCCTTGGGGTAAGAATACTTCCATGTAAAGAATTGTAATCATAGCGAAAACCCGCAAGCACTGTATGTTTGGAACTCAAATGAAGTTCGTCCTGAACAAAGATGCCTGGTAGCAAGATATTCTTTGCCGGATTATTTAGTTCAGTTGCCGGTGTATTGTCGTCATAATAAGTATAGCGCAATGCCGTTCCTACTAACAAATCATGCGCCTTGATCTGTTTGTCCCAGGTCAATTGTCCGAACGCTACCTTTTGATTGGCGATATATGATTTATCTCCATACCGGCTATCCTGATCATGGTTATTAAAAGAAAATGCAAAAAACAGCTTTTCCTTCAGGGGCAGCTGGTAATTTCCAATCAACTCCCATCGTTTGGTATATATACTTTCGCCATATACCTCATTACCGCCTCTGTAGGATTTATTCCAATTCGTTTCTCCACCCCAGCGATCTTCATATAGATAACGGCCTGCCAAAGTAAACAACCTATTCTCCTGACGTTGAAAATTCCATTTCTGAAACACAGAGATCCGGTCTTGCAGTGTGACATCGGTGAAATTATCGTGGTTATGATCTACTATATTACCGAATTTAAAATAGTTTATTCCGGTCAGCACCGTTGCACTCCCTACTTTAGTTTTCAAACCGAGATCTACGTTAAGCTCCTTATAAGTTGTCCCAAAAATATCCGCAGAAAACAAATCTGTATTTTGAGGTTTTTTAGTGATGATATTGATCAATCCCCCTACGGCTTCACTGCCATATAAGGAAGAAGCCGGACCTTTTACAATTTCGATCTGTTCTACCAGGGAGTTGGGAATTCCAGAAAGCCCATAAACGGTCGACAAGCTACTGACAATCGGCATCCCATCTATCAGAATCATCGTATAAGGCCCTTCCAATCCATTGATATGGATATCTCCGGTATTGCAAATGTTGCAATTCAACTGTGGTCTTACCCCATTTACGTTTTGCAGGGCATCGAAGATACTTGGCGTTGGATTTTTACGAAAGAAAGCCGGCGTATACACCTCTACTGGCACCGGGCTTTCCAGTCGGTTCACCTCTTTCAAGGTGCCCGTAACCACCACTTCATTCAGGTCGTTCTGAAAATTACTCAAATCAAAATCTAACCGCAGCCTTTCTCCTGATTTCAGCTGGATACTTTTTAGCATTTTCTTAAAGCCAACTGCCGAGGCCTGAACCTGATAACTCCCTGTTTTGCCGATTGACAATTCATAAAAACCAGCACTGTCGGTCTTCGTGATCAATCCCAATTCTCCGATACTAATATTGACCAAGGGAACCGGATTCCCTTCAGAAATCACCCTTCCTGAGACGGAGCTCAGTTGTGCAGCAACAGGCAAACTACTGGCTAACAGCAGCAAAATCATAAAATATCTGGTAAAAATTAGATTCATGGCGGGTATTTAAATAAAAGTTAGATCAACAAAACATTACAAAACTATAAAAGTTAGACTTACCTAACAAATGTTATTTGACATTTATTGTTTTATATTTGTATCATGCTATCTTACACGGAAGAAAACTATTTAAAAGCCTTATTGAAACTTAGCTTTCAAAATGAGGATAAGCCTGAAGCTGGCACCAATGAAATGGCGGCCCATTTGGGCGTAAAGCCGGCTACTGCCACGGATATGCTAAAAAAGCTAAAGGAAAAGGACCTGGTCAACTACAAGAAATATGGAAAGATCTTACTGACCGAATCTGGCAAGCAACAAGCTTTAGTGATATTAAGAAAGCATCGTTTATGGGAAACATTTCTTTATGAAAAGTTAGATTTCAGCTGGGATGAGGTACATGAGGTAGCGGAGCAACTGGAACACATCCAATCTTCCAAGCTGGTAGATAAGTTGGAAGAATTTTTGGGCTTTCCTGAATTTGACCCCCATGGTGATCCGATTCCAAAAGCGAATGGCGACCTTCCTATATTAGAGAAAGTCCTCCTTTCTGAGGTAAAAGAAGGAGAAACTTGTCAGGTAGTTGCGGTAAAAGACACCTCAACAGTATTCCTGCAATATCTTGAAAAATTACAAATCACCATTGGTACCCCTATAAAAGTATTGGAACGCATCGATTTCGATGGTTCAATGAGCATCCAGATTTCCGATCAGGAAGCCAGAAACGTATCCATGAAATTCGCAGAAAGTTTATTCATCACCCTCCATCATAAAATATGTCAACAGAAATAAAATGCCCTAATTGCGCGCACACTTTCCCAATAGAAGAAGTAATGGCTGAGGAGTATAAAAAAGACCTCAGAGAGAAGATGGTAACTTTTACGAAGCAAAAGGATGAAGAATACCAACAGAAACTCAGTAAATTAACACAGCAACAGAAAGAACAGGAGCAGGTTTATGAGCAGCAGCAAAAGCTACAGGCGCAAGCCTTCGAGCAAAAGCTGGCGCAAGAGAAAAAAATTCTGCAGACCGCCTTGGAAGATACCTTGAGGAAAAGTATTGCCAGTGATTTTGAGAACAAACTGGTGATGATGGACAATGCACAAAAGGAAGCAGAAGAAAAGCTGAAACTTGCCCGTGCAAAAGAGCTGGATTTCCTGATGAAGGAAAAGGCGATGATTGAAAAAGAAGAAGAGATGGAGCTTCAGCTACACCGTAAGCTACAAGAGCAGCGTACGGAAATGATCGAGCAGATCAGAAAGCAGGAGACGGAAAAAAATAACCTTAAGGATACCGAGCACCAGCTCCGCGTAAAAGAGCTGGAGAAGCAATTGGATGATCAGAAAAAGCTGGCAGAAGAAATGAAGCGTAAAGCGGAACAAGGATCTATGCAATTGCAGGGAGAGGTTCAGGAGCTGATTCTGGAAGAACTACTCCGTAATGCTTTCCCTTTTGACCTTATTTCTGAGGTTGGCAAAGGCGTTAGGGGCGCGGATTGTGTCCACCATGTCAGGAACCAGTTTGGACAAGAATGCGGAAAGATCATTTATGAAAGTAAACGTACCAAGGATTTCTCCATGGAGTGGATTGAGAAATTAAAAAAAGACATGCGCAGCATGGGTGTGGACGTAGCGGTGATTGTAACCCAAACTTATCCAAAAGGAATGGATTGCTTTGGAGAAAAAGACGGGGTATGGATCTGTTCATTTGATGAGGTAAAAGCCGTTTCTTACATCCTCAGAGATGGCATTGTGAAACTATTTGGCGCTACAAAATCTCAGGAAAATCGTGGTGATAAAATGCACATGTTATACGATTATCTAACCAGTAATGAGTTTTCTGAACAATGGAAAGCCATCAGAGAAGGTTTCATGAGCATGAAATTATCTATTCAAAAAGAACGCGATGCCATGGAAAAACTATGGAAAGCAAGAGAAAAACAACTGGAAAAAGTGATGCTGAATGCGGCTCATATCCGCGGTTCCATTGAAGGGATTGCTGGTACGGACACCATTCAACTGAGCCTGACCGATGATGAAGACAACGAACTATTATTAGAATAATACCGGATGATTTACGCAAAAAAGAAAGTCCAGAATACTGCGAATCTAGCGGCGCAAACCGCAAAAATCATTGCGAACGTAAAAGAACTGGAAGAGAAAAATGTGATCCGAATTCAAGGAAATGAGGTATTTTTATACCCTGAAATATGGAAAGATAAAGCCACTGCCCTGAACTGGATCAAATGTCTTCACCTTTATTGCATGATGAAAAAGCGCTTCAAAGAAAGTGACGCTTTATTCTTTAAACATATAGAAACGGAAGCGCCAATTGGCGCTTTCAAAAACAAAAAGGCAACGGTACTTATTTTTTAAGTGCCATTGCCTTTTTTAAGCTATCTCTTTATTTTACTGTATGCTCAGATGGCATTTCCGCAGCTTTCTTTTGCGACCAACGCTCTTTTTTCCAACGATCCTGCTCTTCCGGCGTTAAAAATGTCCAGGCTAGAAAACGACTGATCTTCTGCCCTTGGGCCATTTCTATCGTTTTAATCTGTACCGGATAAACCTTGTCTAAAGCCGTATAAATGAAGGGAAGATGCATGCTTTTAGAAACCAGTGTGGTAAACCAGAAACATTGCTTACCAATAGTTTCACTCTCTTGAATCATCTTTCTGATGAAGCCAACTTCGCCACCTTCACACCACAATTCGGCTTGTTGACCTCCGAAATTAAGTACCGGAGTTTTACCTCGCTGCGTTCCCAGATTTCTAACTTTTCGTTGTGATCCTTCTTGTGCCTCTTCCGGAGAACCATGAAAAGGTGGATTACACATACTGAAATCAAATAGCTCCCCTGGTTTTATTACTCCTTTAAAAATCTGATTTTTATGCGCCTGTAACCTCGGAAATATAGCAGCAGACAAAGCAGGATTAATCGTTGCAATATTCTTTGCAGACTTTATCGCATAGCTGTCTACATCGGAACCTACAAATGACCAACCATATTCCTGATGACCAATAATCGGGTAAATACAATTGGCACCGATACCAATGTCAAAACCTTTAATTTTAGCCCCTTTTGGCACTGCGCCACCGTTTACCGAAGCCAATAAATCTGCCAGATAATGTACGTAATCTGCTCTTCCCGGAATTGGCGGACAAAGGTAACCTTCAGGAATATCCCAATGGTCTATCTGATAGAAATGTTTGAGTAGCGCCTTATTCAACAACCTCACCGCCAATGGATTTGAAAAGTCAATAGACTCATCCCCATAAGGATTAACCGCCACAAAAGGACGTAATTCCGGCAAAGTTTTAATCAGTTCCGGAAAATCATACCTGGAACGGTGCTTGTTTCTTGGGTGTAACTCGTTTTTTTGCATAGACATTACCTTCGGCTAAATGATCGCCAAAGGTAATGTTATTTTAATTTTGGGTCTTGATTATTTTGAGCTTAAACAGAGGTTTGCTAAACAATGGCAGACAACAATATTTTAAAAAGGATCAACAAGATCGAAACCGGAATATTTAACCTCAACCGTAAAATCTGCAATGCTTTATTCACTTGCTTTTTCACGGTAGTATCAGAAATACTCAATTTACTTACAATCTCAGCATGACTCAGTTATTGTTTCCTACTCATCTCGAATACCGCTCTCATTTTTTCTGGTATCATATGCACTTCTCCTTCTATTAGCCCTGCTAAGTTCATTGAAGCACAATTGTTCGTCGGTATCATACACACCTTCCCCAGGTTTGCGTCATAAAGATATTGGATTTATTGGTACAAAAGTAAAGCACAGACCATTTATCCCTCTTTAACAAAAGATTAAGGTATTGTTAATAAATATTAAAATCAAGATGGGGTATTTAATAATTGGATATCATGGAAAGCATGACGTACTTTGTATCGTTACAAAATAGAGTTTGTACCGCAGCTATGACTAAATTTATCAGAGGTTTTGGTTACGCGTTTTCTGGAATCGCTTACGCCGGCAAAAGCCAATTTAATTTCAGATTCCATTTATGTGCGCTGACTATCGTTGGCATTGCCGGATGGTATTTTCAGTTGAATACTGCAGAATGGTTATGGATAATCGCTGCTTCGGGGATGGTATTACTCTCTGAACTATTCAATACTGCAGTAGAGGTTTTGGTGGATCTTGTCTCACCAGATATCCATCCTAAAGCAAAAATCATTAAGGATGTAGCTGCTGGAGCAGTACTGATTGCTGCTATAACTGCAATTTTAATTGGATTGATCATTTTCTACCCAAAAATCACTCATGCTGCATAAAACACGTGGAATTGTATTAAAAACGACGCTATATAGTGAAAGTAGTGTGGTGGTACAGATGTTTACCGAGAAATTTGGGATGCAATCTTACCTGATCAACGGCGTGAAAAAGCCCCGGGCAAAGATCAGGATGAATATGTTGCAGCCCTTACACCTGGTAGACATGGTGGTTTACCATAAAGTAAATTCAAGCATCCAGCGAATTTCTGAGCTGAGACCTGCGCCTATTTTTCGCAACATTCCTTATGATATTCTAAAAAGCACCATGGCCATGTTCCTGAATGAGGTGCTATACAAAAGCATTCGTCAGCAGATGACCGATGAATATTTGTTTGACTTTATCTTTAATGCGGTATGCTGGTTTGATGAATCGCAGGGCTCAAATGTGAATTTCCACCTGGCTTTCCTATTAAAACTATCCAGATATCTCGGCTTTGCACCGAGTACACAGACCAAAAGTGACCAAAGTTATTTCGATTTACAGGAAGGTGAGTTTAAATCTTTACCTCCCGTGCATCCATATTTTATCGATAAGGAAGATGCTTCACTCTTTATTTCACTATATATTTTGCCTTTCGAAAAAATAATTGAAATAAAGTTAGCTAATAAAACGCGTCGGAGAATCCTTGATAAAATACTGATTTACTATACCTTACATACCGCTTCTTTCGGAGAAATCCGCTCACATCAAGTCCTGGAAGATATTTTATCATAAAATAGTTGAAAATATTTTTGCAAAACTGATTTAAGGGTGTATATTTGCAATCCCAAAACGAAGGTAACTTTGCAAAACGGGAAGAGCTTACTCAGCTTGTATTTAATACAAATAGAGTACAGCAGAAGGGAAATTAGCTCAGCTGGTTCAGAGCACCTCGTTTACACCGAGGGGGTCGGGGGTTCGAACCCCTCATTTCCCACCAAAAACAGACACTCAGCTGTTTTAAAACAAAAAGAGTAAAACCAAAAGGGAAATTAGCTCAGCTGGTTCAGAGCACCTCGTTTACACCGAGGGGGTCGGGGGTTCGAACCCCTCATTTCCCACCAAAAACCTTTCAGATCTTCTGGAAGGTTTTTTTTATACCCAACATTTTTTCATCGCCCCGGCGGCAGCAGCTGAGCTCGGGATCCATCCCAGATCCACGGATCAATCCCAAAACTTGTGGAGGAGGTGATAAAAATATAGCTTTGTATTTTTATCCAGTTTAATATTTATGCCATCAAGTACTGCATCATTACTGAAATTATTTCTGCCAGATTTTATA
>NZ_WNXC01000004.1 GCF_014172405.1 Pedobacter gandavensis
ACTAAGTATGGGTCTTAGTCAGCTATTCGAAAACACAAAAGACAAGGTCTTTGCGCTAGCCAATCTGGCCAAATGGCATGAGAAAGTAAGGCAAACAGGTTTCAAGTCCTTCAATACCATTACAAAGTCGATACAGAACCATTACCAAACTATATTAAATTACTTTGATCGTAGATCTACGAATGCTTCAGCGGAATCTTTTAATGCAAAGATAAAGGCATTCAGATCGCAATTTAGAGGGGTAAAAAATATTGAATTCTTCCTTTTCAGGCTAACCCAGTTGTATGCATAAAATCGAAAAAAAGTATCAGTGCTCCACAAGTTTTGGGATTGATCCCTTCATTTTCTGTATCCAAAGCTTCCCAACGGTACTTTATCCTACACTCCTGTACGGCATCATAAGCAAGCTTTTCATGAAACCGGTCAATAACCCTGTGTGCATTGGTAAAACATCGCTTAATCGCCAATTGCATATTTGCAGCCATATCCATAGTAACTTCCTGGACCTTTTTACGAAGTCTTTCTGGTATTTTCTTCAGTACATCAATAATATCTTCGGCCACCGTGCCTTTGATCATCGCTACAATAGCGCCTTTAAGTCCTTTTGCCCCTTTATTGGTGACGATCGTATATAGCTCCCATTGGATATGGCTGTTTCGTCGATACTCAAATACGGGCTAACATTCTTGGTGAAAAGCATCCACTGGTCTGCATGATCTTTCTGATCCCAGGCATTGTAATCACTGATATGCTCTTTGTATTGTTCTTGCAGCTGTTTACCATCCACCTGGAAATAATGACCTAAATGATAACAGCTAATCGGATGGTTATCCAAATATTCCTTTTAAAAAAAGACCGAATTCCGTTGTCATTCGTGCCCCTTTTCTTACTAAATCCCAATCCCTGCTGATGATTTCTCCAGTATTTTTAACTGTCCAACGCCTTCTTTTAATGCATAAGGCTACTTTCTGACCACGAATTGGAAAGTCCTGAATGCCAACTTCTGGGAAGAATCCTTTGGATTCAAGATCTTTTTTATCATAGCCTTCCGGGGCTATATTCTTCTCTTCAAGGTAGATGTTCAGCATCTTAGCTTCTTTCTCTACTTTGGTTAACTCAAAATAATCAAGGATACCCTCTGGTAATAATAAACTGATAAGGGTTTCTGCAGCGTCACTCAAAATGAAAATTCTCGGTTGGTTTACAAATGCAAAAGAAAGAATTTATTTTATTCCCCCCAAGAATTCCGCTTGATCTTAGATCAATACATTTCTCCGCATCTTCTTCTGAAAGAATTGTTCCTTTGGCTTTGAAGTCTTAAATTACCTTTTTGGTGATAAGAGATTTTGTTAATTATATAATATTCCAAATATTTTTGTGGGGAATATTACGTTAGCGCTCTAAGCACAAGGAATATATTGGTTCAACTGTTTATAATAACCTTTTCACAAAGCCTAAAACGAAGATTGGTGTTTTTTCATATTGCTTTGCAACCTTTGTGTGTTAAAATACATCATAATAAAAAGACGCAGATCAGTAATAGGTTTACACTTATGAAAGCCCTGTAGCAACCATTAGATTTTATTATTAATTAGATTGATTGAACATAATGATTAAGTATATTTTCTTCCTGTTTTTCATGTCTCCTTTGGTTATGTACGGCCAGAAGGATAAAAATTTAGCAAGCGCTGAAGTAATTAAACTGAAAAAGGAGATTTTTAAGATAATTAAAAAGAATTCAATGTTTACCAACTCCCTTGATTGGAATGAAGTTGCCCGAGAATCTGATGCGTTGAAATTAAATGGGAATGATAGTACGGATACTAAAATTTTATTCGATTTTTTTACTCAAAAACTAAGGAAAGTTGGAGATAAGCACTCATTTTTTATATCTAAGAAATCCATATCCAAAATTATTGAGACACAGTTACCAATTCCTCCTCAAGCCGACTATCTAGGTGAGGGGATTGCATGGGTAAAAGTTCCCCCATGTTTAACGTTTGACGCCGTAAAGGATAAAGCCTTTGCCAATACGATCCGATCAGAAATAAAAAGAATTGATTCTGGACAAAAGGTTTCAGGGTGGATTGTGGATCTTCGCCATAACACAGGAGGAAATATGTGGCCTATGCTTGCGGGGCTAAATGCGCTTATTGAGAATGGAACGGTCGGTTACTTCGTGGATCCTAATTCAAATAAAAAACAACCGTGGATCAGCCAAAATGGAAAATTAAATTCCTCAACCATCAATAATTATAAAATTGAGAATATCAAAGTTAAAATTGCGGTTCTTATTGACTCCATGACGGGAAGCAGTGGAGAAATGACGGCAATCTCCTTTCTTGGACTACCAAATGTCAAAACGTTTGGACAACCCTCCGCAGGTTATACCACGGCAAATCAAACCTATTTTTTATCAAATGGATCGCAATTGCTGCTAGCAGTCCAATTTGTAGCCGACCGAACCGGTAAACCCTACAAGGATATGATTATACCCGATGTGCATGTGAAAGACTTGAGCAATACTAAAAGTGATGGGGTAATCTTAGCAGCGAAAAAATGGTTGTTACAGTAGATAGCTGAAATTTGGGTAACTCAGTAAAGTATTTTCAATCAAATGTAAAGCGTTAATGACTAACTTAAATTAATAGGCAGACATTTTAGAATTTGCTAATCGAAATTACATTCTATTAAATTACTCTAAAGAATCTTCACCAATTTTTGAAATTCTAGTCAAGTCATCAAGCAAATTTCTTGAAAAGCACACAGTCTCTGGAGCACAAATCTACAAGTCGGTAGATTACAAAAAAATCCCGTTTCTCACAAAGAAACGGGATTTTTTTGTTTGCATAGTAACCTATCCCTGCTTAGTTTTTTTTGTCACATAAATTTTCTCAAATAACGCTTTGTTGATGTCTTTGTCAGTAGCAAACAACAACCTGATCTGATAGTCTGGATTTTTGATTTCTAGATAATTTGAAAATTTAACTTCATCATAGTCTACAATTTGATCCTTACCAATAAGTTTAATGACATCGACTTTTCTAGCAAAAGGTTTTATCCCATTTTGGAACGAAACGTTTACACGCTTAAAATCCTCCATATAATAGCCTTCAAAAATATTGACTTTTTGATTTTCGTCACCACCATTCTTCAGTGTAAACTGCAAAAAAAGGTTGTTATTAGGATTTTCATAAATAACTTGCGAATCCGCATCATCCCATATTAATTTGCGTTCAAAATTTCTATTCAGCCTTGATTTCACAAAATCGTTTTCATTGGTTTCCCCCAAGATCAACGGATCAGGGTTCCAGTTACTATCTATGATTAGCGAAGGTTTTTCTTTAACCTCAGCCACCTTTTTAGCATTTTTCATTAACTCTTTACTATAGCCCTCTTTATCACAACCTCCAAAATCGATCATGCCATTCATTAAATCCCAATAGCAGGTTTTTGACAGATTTGTATTGTTTAAAACAATAAGCCTGTCATAATCAGGCGCAAAAAAGATATATTTATGCTCCTTTTTTAAATTCCAGTAAAGCCCATGATCTGTGTTGGTATTTTTAGTGCCTTTACCATATCTGCTTTCAACTTTCTTTAACAGCTCCTTTTGCAGATTTTCATCCTTCATTTCTATCCTAAAACCATAGATCACTTGACTTGCCTGATAACTAGTTAGAATTGAGTCTAATTTTTCTTTGTTTTTAAAGGGTTCAAAGCTGACATGGCCGCCACCACCTTTGGTAAGACTATCTGTTTTAAGTGCTTCAGCATTAATCTGGAAGAATACTTTCTGGTTCTTTAAGTCTATGCCATCGAAACTAAATTTCGACCCGTTTTCTATTTCAATCAATAAGCAAAAAGGATATTCAACAGTTTCTACGCCAATTAGATTTTTATTCTTGAAATCTATGAGCTCCGTAATCGGTTCATCAAGGGACAATTTAGAGAGATCTGTTTTAACCTGAGCCTTACAGGAAAATAAAGACAACACAAATAAAAGGAGAAAATACCTCGAGTTCACCATATAATTCATTCGTAAAATATAATCGTAAATATAGAAATTATATCTCCCTTTAAATAAGCAAGACATCACTCCTCTGTAAACAAGATTAAGCACTCTTCCCTACTACAAGCCAGATGTAATCTGGCCTCTTTATTGCCATATAAAGGTTATATTATAGTAATAGAATTCTTTAAACCTCAAGCCTTTGAATTTGGCCAAACTATTGTGTAATTTTGTCGCGTAATTAGCCTGTTTAAAAAAGGATCACTGTAAAACAACAGTCTACTTATCAGAAACAAGGTAAAAGTTCGCATTTAATCACTTAAATATAGAAATATGTCATCAGTAGAGACAACTTATGTCCCGTATAAAGTTAAGGACATTTCACTGGCGGAATGGGGTCGTAAAGAAATTGGATTAGCAGAAGCAGAAATGCCTGGACTAATGTCATTACGCGAAGAATTCGGTCCTTCGAAACCACTAAAAGGTGCACGCATCGCAGGATGTTTACACATGACGATTCAAACTGCTGTTTTGATCGAAACATTGGTAGAACTTGGTGCTGAAGTAACTTGGTCATCATGTAACATCTTCTCCACACAAGATCATGCTGCTGCTGCGATTGCTGCTGCAGGAATCCAGGTTTACGCTTGGAAAGGTCTTAATGAAGTAGATTTCGACTGGTGTATTGAACAAACTTTACACTTCGGTCCGGAACGTCAGCCATTAAACATGATCTTAGATGATGGTGGTGATTTAACCAACATGGTTTTCGATAAATATCCTGAGCTAATTGCGGCAATCAAAGGTCTTTCCGAAGAAACGACTACGGGTGTTCACCGTTTATATGAGCGCATGAAAAATGGCACTTTACATTTACCTGCGATCAATGTTAATGACTCAGTAACTAAATCTAAATTCGACAATAAATACGGTTGCCGTGAGTCATTAGTTGATGCGATCCGTCGTGCAACTGATGTAATGATGGCTGGTAAAGTAGCTGTTGTTGCTGGTTACGGTGATGTGGGTAAGGGTTCTGCGGAATCATTAAGCTCACAAGGCGTACGTGTAATCGTTTCTGAAATTGATCCGATCTGTGCATTACAAGCAGCAATGGAAGGTTATGAAGTGAAGAAATTCGCTACTGCTGTTAAAGAAGCTGACATTATAGTTACTACAACTGGTAACTGTGATATCGTTCGTGCAGAACACTTCAAATCAATGAAAGACAAAGCAATCGTTTGTAACATTGGTCACTTTGACAATGAAATCGACGTAGCTTGGTTAAATTCAAACTATGGTGATACCAAAATTGAGATCAAGCCACAAGTTGATAAATACACTATTGACGGTAAAGATATCATCTTATTGGCTGAAGGACGTTTGGTAAACTTAGGTTGTGCTACTGGCCACCCAAGTTTTGTAATGTCAAACTCTTTCACTAACCAAACTTTAGCTCAATTAGAATTGTGGACTAACACTGCTAATTATGAGAACAAAGTTTATGTGCTTCCTAAATATTTAGATGAGAAAGTAGCACGTTTACACTTAGCTAAAATCGGCGTAGAATTAGACGTTTTAGATCAGCACCAGGCAGATTATATTGGTGTTCCTGTAGAAGGTCCATTCAAACCTGAGGCTTACAGATACTAAGTGAAATCTGTATTCAGCGGATAAAAATCTACTGGATCCTGAAAATATAAAAGGGATGTTGTTCAAAGACAACATCCCTTTTTTTATGAGACAGGCGCTCCGAAATACGGTAGCCGGAAACATAACAACCCTCCTAAACTACCTTATCCTTCTTTTTGTTGTAAAGTAGTTGCATTCCCATCTCGAATAGCCTGGTAATGCGGTGACATAATCTCCACTCCTGCCTCGTCAAAAGCCATGTGGATATTTTTATGCAGCTCGGAATAAATCACGGCCATAATATCTGGTCTGGACACATAAGCATTGAGCTGATAAGAAACGTACCAGTCATCCAGACTTGTTTGCAATACAAAAGGTTGTTTCTCCTTGATCACCCCTTCCGTTGCCAATGCCGCATTGATCAGCAAGTCATGGATTTTAGGCCATGGAATATCATAACCCAAAGTAAGCGTGGTGTGAATAATCAACCCATCGACCACACATAAGCTCGTATAATTTACCGTGTTCCCATTCAGAATCGCACTGTTAGGGATCGTAATAATTTCATTTTTAATCGTCTTTAATCTAGTTACCAACAAAGATTTTTCGAGTACCGTACCGGTGATGTCACCGATTTTCACTACGTCACCAGCCTTAAAGGGCCGCATATAGGTAATCACCATTCCCGCTACCCCATTGCTGATTGCGGAAGAAGAACCAAAAGAGATCAGCACCCCTAAAAACACAGACACCCCCTTAAAAATCTCTGAATTTGAACCTGGAATAAACGGCCATATCACCACTACCATAAAGGCGTTTAAAATGATTTTTACAATATTATAGGTTGGTTTTGCCCAGTCAGGATAAAAGCCATTGATCTTCAGCTTCTCAGATTCAATCTCTCCTGCTAAGAATTTAATCACCTTTTTCACATAGTGAAAAACGAAGAAAATCACCAGGATGGTAATCAGATTGGGAATAAAATTGATCAGCGAAGAGAAGATGTTTTTGAGCGGATTCAGCACAAAGTTCATCAAATGATCTCCCAATGGCTTTGTCCAGGGAAAAAGGCGGAACACCAATGGTAGGGTCAGGTAAACCAGCAAAAACATCAATACTAATTTTAGCAGATGTAATACCTTATTGATGAGCGAAAGCTCATTTTTACGGTTGATCAGTTCATAATCTTTGATCCGAAGCTTACTCAGTTTCTGATGGAGTCTTTTGCTGATCCAGCCACGAAAACGGTTGAAAAACTTGTTCAGGTAAAAAAGACAGGCACCGAGTACTGACAAAATAAGGATTCCCATTCCGGCGCGCTTCAACAGCTCCACCACATCAGTTTCCTTTTTATATTCCAATACATTATCTACAATGATCTGGCGGTAGGTTTTCGCCAGCACTTCCTTTTCCATATTCACCGAATCGCCATCCAAATTAGATAAACTCATCAGGATATCGCCTTTGTAGTCAATATCCATCACCAGTGAATCCTTGACCACCTTCACAGAATCAGCCACAAACAACAGGTCATCTGCCAGTTTACCTACTTTTTCAGAAGTTCTTTCCGCCCTTTCTTTTGCTGATAGTGAGCCTAACCTATTCTGAATAAAAAACAAGGTATCCTGGTGTGCAATGACAGGATAACCTTTCAAGACCACCTTCGCATCCTGCCCATGCACCAGGCTTTGTAAACTCAACAGGGATAGAAATGTAAAAAGAAACTTCATGGAAAATGGCTTAAGAAATTAGGGGCATTGCTTACAACAAAATAAGGAAATAATCTGCTATTTTTACCTCATGGCAAATTTATCTGTAAACATCAATAAAATTGCGACGTTAAGAAACAGTCGCGGGGGAAATAATCCGGATTTAGTAAAGGTAGCGTTAGATTGTGAGCGCTTTGGAGCAGAGGGCATCACGGTACACCCGCGTCCAGATGAAAGACATATCCGTTACCAGGACGTGTTCGACTTAAAAGCAGTGATTGCAACAGAATTTAACATTGAAGGGAACTGTAAAGAGCAGAAATTTGTAGACCTTGTTTTGGCCAATAAACCTGCACAGGTGACCTTAGTACCCGATACTGAAGGACAAATCACTTCAAACCATGGATGGGATACCATCAAACATCAAGACTACCTAAAAGAAATGGTGCAGCTTTTTCAAGCACAGGGCATCCGCGTTTCCATCTTCGTAGATCCGGTAGAAGAAATGGTGAAAGCTGCCGCAAACAGTGGTACAGATCGCATTGAATTGTACACAGAAGATTATGCCCGTCATTTTCATCAAAATCGTGAGCAGGCAATCAAACCTTATATCGCTGCAGCTAAAACAGCAAACACACTAGGCCTGGGCATCAATGCCGGTCACGATTTAGACTTACAAAACCTTCAATATTTTGCAGCAAATATTCCGGGTTTATTGGAAGTCAGCATCGGTCATGCATTAATCAGCGACGCCCTTTACCTTGGATTAGAAAACACCATTCAAATGTACCTCCGTCAATTACAAGATTAACCTAAAGTCCTTATGAAAACGCTGAACCTCCTTACCCTTTCCGCACTGTTTATTTTGTTGATCACCGGCTGTAAAGGCGCTGCTGAAAATTTAGACGAAAGCACAGCAACAGACGTCATTGCCACTTATCTGAAAACCAATCCGGTTTATGAAGAGGCAAAGATGGAAGTCGGAGAAATCAGGTTCAAAAGTAAAAACGATAAGTTGGCATTAGAAAAATACAAAAGCCTGCAGGAAAAGGGTTGGGTAACACTGGCCCTGCAGGATCAAAAGAAGAGATTCTTGTCGAAAGACAGCGTTTTCACTTATAAAATTGCCTTAACAGACAAGAGTAAACCTTACATTTTGAAACAGAATGTTTCACAGGCCACCTTGCGTGCCTTGGATTAT
Organism: Pedobacter gandavensis; assembly: GCF_014172405.1. Taxonomy (GTDB): domain Bacteria; phylum Bacteroidota; class Bacteroidia; order Sphingobacteriales; family Sphingobacteriaceae; genus Pedobacter; species Pedobacter gandavensis. Next base: position 8,552 of record NZ_WNXC01000004.1, read on the forward strand.
GTAATGGATTCCGAAAAACCGATCACCATGATCAAAGGAGATTCCAGAGTTGCCCGCGTCACGGTATCCCTAAAAAAGGAACCTAATGATTTCGCTATCTGGCTGAAAAACAAAGGAACAGCGAGCAACTACATCACTAAATCTTATAAATTAAAGTATAAAAAAGATAGCGGCTGGATACTCGTTGGAGAATAGCGATATATGATCAATTCCGCTTAGAGCTAAGTGTATTTTTTATTACCTTTGCGGAACTTTTTATATATAGATTTCATGAGCTTAAATATTCATTACAAAGAAGACTTTAAAGATCGTCACATTGCTCCTAATACAGAGGATACCAATGCCATGTTAGACACCCTTGGTTTGGGTTCTGTTGACGAATTAATAGAACAAACGGTTCCTCAATCGATCCGATTAAAACAGCCATTAAACCTGCCAAAGGCGAAATCTGAAAAGGATTACCTGAGCAGCTTAAAGAAAACTGCTTCCTTAAACAAAGTATTTAAGTCTTATATCGGTCAGGGATACTATGACACGACTACGCCAGGAGTAATCTTGCGTAACGTAATGGAAAACCCAGGATGGTATACACAATATACACCTTACCAGGCAGAGATTGCACAAGGTCGTTTGCAAGCCTTATTAAATTTCCAAACTTTAGTAATTGACCTTACTGGAATGGAAATTGCAAATGCTTCTCTATTGGATGAAGGTACTGCTGCTGCTGAAGCGATGTTCATGCAATTCAGCTTGCGTAAAAATTCAAAAGCAACGAAATTCTTCGTTTCTGAATTAATCTTCCCACAAACTATTGACATTTTAAAAACCCGTGCCAATCCTTTTGGAATTGAGTTAGTGATCGGTGATCACCAAACTGTTGCGCTTAATGAAGAATTCTTCGGTGCAATTATTCAATACCCAGCTGGTAATGGTGAGGTTTTCGATTATACTGGTTTCGCTAAAACTGCACATACGGTAAATGTAAAGGTGACTGTAATTGCCGACCTTTTAAGTTTAACCTTATTGACGCCTCCAGGTGAATGGGGTGCTGATGTAGTAGTAGGTACAACGCAGCGATTTGGTGTACCAATGGGCTTTGGTGGTCCGCATGCTGCTTATTTCGCGACTAAAGATGAGTACAAACGCTCTATTCCAGGACGTATCATCGGAGTAACGATTGACAGCAACAACAACTATGCATTGCGTATGGCTTTGCAAACCAGGGAACAACATATCCGTAGAGATAAAGCGACTTCCAACATCTGTACTGCACAAGCGTTATTAGCAATCATGGCTAGTTTCTACGCAGTTTATCACGGTCCAAAAGGATTGAAACTGATCGCAGAACGTACACATGGATTAACCGTAACCTTAGCTGAATCATTAGAAAAAGCAGGTTATACGCAATTGAATAAATCTTACTTTGACACCATCCAGTTAGATTTAGGGAACCTTGTTGATTCTATCCACAGAGAGTGTGTAGACAATGAGATCAACTTAAATTACAATGGTAGTGTAGTGACCATCTCTTTAGATGAGACTACAGACCTGGAAGATGTGAAATTATTGGTTAAAATCTTCGCTAAAGTAAAAGGTATCGCTGCTGATAGCGTGGAAATGTCTGAGGAAAATCCAGCAACAGTAATTCCAACTGCATTACAACGTACTTCTGAATATTTAACACACCCGTTATTTAATTCACACCACTCAGAGCATGAGATGTTACGTTACATCAAATCTCTGGAAGCAAAAGATCTTTCTCTTTGTCACTCTATGATTGCTTTAGGTTCATGTACGATGAAACTGAATGCAACTACAGAAATGATTCCGGTAACCTGGCCAGAATTCGGTAGAATCCACCCATTTGCTCCAGCAGATCAGGTTGCAGGTTACTATACCGTGTTCAATGAGCTTGACAAATGGTTAAGTGAAATCACTGGGTTTGCGGCGATGAGCTTACAACCAAACTCTGGCGCTCAAGGTGAGTATGCAGGGCTAATGGTGATCAGAGCTTACCACCAGGATCGTGGTGATCATCACCGTAATGTTGCTTTAATTCCTTCATCGGCGCATGGAACCAATCCGGCTTCTGCAGCAATGGCTGGAATGAAAATCATCATCGTTAAATCTCTGGAAAACGGAAATATTGACGTAGCTGACTTAAAATTAAAAGCAGAAGAGAACAAAGAAAACCTTTCTTGCTTAATGGTAACTTACCCTTCTACACATGGTGTATTTGAGGAAAGTATCATCGACATCTGTAACATCATCCATGAAAATGGCGGACAAGTTTACATGGATGGCGCAAACATGAATGCTCAGGTAGGATTAACCAGCCCAGGTAATATCGGTGCTGACGTTTGTCACCTAAACTTACATAAAACTTTCTGTATCCCTCACGGTGGTGGTGGTCCTGGTATGGGTCCAATCGGTGTTGCTAAACACTTGGTTCCTTACCTTCCTGCTCACGCTGTAGTAGATATCAATAAAGAAAAATCTATCCCAGCTGTATCTTCTGCGCCTTGGGGTTCTGCTTCAATCTTAGTTATCTCTCATGCCTATATCGCAATGATGGGTGGCGACGGATTGATGAATGCAACGAAAAATGCAATTCTTAACGCCAACTACATGAAAGCGCGTTTAGAAACACATTACCCAGTATTGTACTCTGGTGCAAACGGTCGTTGTGCACACGAAATGATCCTGGACTGTAGAGGTTTCAAAAACTTCGGTATCGAGGTAGTTGACATTGCAAAACGTTTAATGGATTATGGTTTCCACGCACCAACAGTATCTTTCCCAGTAGCAGGAACGCTAATGGTTGAGCCGACAGAAAGTGAGCCTAAACATGAATTAGACAGATTCTGTGATGCTTTAATTGCGATTAGAAAAGAGGTGACTGCAGTAGAAAATGGTGATTTAGATAAAACTGATAACCCATTGAAAAATGCACCACATACTGCTACTATTGTAACTGCTGACGAATGGAACCATGGATACAGCAGACAAACTGCTGCCTTCCCACTTCCTTATGTTGCTGCTTTCAAATTCTGGCCTTCAGTAGGTAGAGTGAACGATTCGTTTGGTGATAGGTCATTAGTTTGTGCTTGTCCACCGATTGAAAGTTACATGGAAGAAGAAACTGTTTAAAAAATTTACCTGTTCAGTTAAACCTTTTAATATATTTAGATCTTAAATGTATTAAAAGGTCTATACTGACCTGTACCTAAACCATTAAACAAGAATATGAAATCAAAATTCACCTCATTAGCACTACTTTTTGTAGTGATCGTTAGTTCAGCATTTGTTGCTCCGGTATTTAAAGTTGATACCTATAAAGTAGACGCTTCAAAATCTTCGGTCACCTGGATAGGAAAAAAACTTACAGGTAGCCATAATGGAACGATTAATTTACAATCAGGTACTTTAGCATTCAATGGAAAGAAATTAACTGGCGGTAACTTCGTGATGGACATGAACAGTATTAAAGATGCTGACAAAAGTGCCAACTTAGAAAACCACTTGAAATCAGAAGATTTCTTTGGCACAGAAAAATTTCCTACAGCAACTTTTGTAGTTAAAAAAATAACTGGAACCGATGCTGCTGCAACCGTTACAGGTGATTTGACCATCAAAGGTATTACTAACCCAATCAGCTTCCCTGCTACTTTAGCGTGGAATGCAGATGGATCTGTAACTGCTACTGCAGACAAAGTTATTGTGGACAGAACTAAATATGACATCAAGTTCAGATCGAAAAGTATTTTCCCTGAAATTGGAAACAAGATGATCAATGATGAGTTTGAGCTTTCCGTTAAACTGGTAGCAAAAAAATAATTCGATTTATTTCATTAAAAAAAAGGCCATTATCGTATAGTGGCCTTTTTTTTGTAACATAACAGATACCATTTCTACCATAGCTACATAATTCATAACTTTATACATTACACACAACAATTTTCACAGTTACCCTTTGAACTTTATGATGACCTCAAAAATTAAGCTACTTGTCATTGATGATGATGACATTAATATCTTCATTATAAAGAAAATAGTAGAGAAAACGGGGTACAATGTCGAAATGGTAGCCAAAACAAATGGCCAAATGGCGATTGATTATATCACCATGACGCTCTCTTTACAGGAAAACCTACCTGAACTAATCTTAATTGATATCAACATGCCTGTCCTGAATGGATGGGAATTCCTAGATGCTTACGGACAGCTAAATATCAATCAGAAAATAGATATGTATATGCTTTCCTCTTCCGTGTACGAGAATGACATAGAAAAGGCAAAAACCTATCAGACTGTGAAAGGGTTTATTTCTAAACCACTTTCCATTGAACGCCTGACAGAGCTATTTAAAATTGTGGAACAGCAGTCTAGTGAATCCTAAACTGCCCATCTGTCAAACTGACGAATCCGGTTGCCTTGGACTTGCCGTGATAGAATAAGCAATTCCAATTTTCTACCGCAGCTTTCTGACCGAAGACCTCCCTAAGTTCCATTGCTTTTCTGCCATCAAAGTCATATTTAGCAATGAACTTTCTTATTAACTCTTCCGGCTCTGGTAAAACATCCCCCCCGAAAAATACTTTATCCGTTCCATCATCCAATAAAAAGGTCTGGTGAAAAGGTGTATGCGCCCCCGTAAGTTCATAGCTGATCTCTGAGCTTAACTGTCCGGAGCCTTCAATAAATACCAACTGCGCATTCCGCTGCAGGTATTCAAAAATTTCTGTGTGGTACGAAGAAGATGTATTGGTAAAAGCATTTTCCCATTCCCCACGCTGAATTACATAAACAGCGTTCGGAAAGCTCAAATCCATCTGATCGTTTAAATGGTGAATCATACCGCCGGAATGGTCAAAATGTAAATGAGACATCAATACCATCGTTACATCCTCTGGATTAAAACCTGCCTTCTTAATATTTTCATGTAAGATCAACTCCCCTTTTTCGTTACTATATCCCAATCCTGTATCCAACAAAATTAATTGGTCTTCCATTTTTACTAAAAATGGCTGTACATTGATAAACAAGGATGCCGGACGGTCTTTCGGCTGATCTACAGCAGGATTAAATGGCAGAAACTTTTTAGTTGCATCTACAGAATAGGTTCCTTCGAACAAAGTGAATACTTGCAATGGCGTAGTTATTTTAAGAAGAAATAATTAAATGATATATTTACGATTCATTGCAAAGATAGGGAACCTGGCTGAAATCCGGTTCATACCAGCGTCAAAACCGTTCAGCGGGCCTGAGCAATTCAGAAATGTTCGCTGCAAATAATCGATAATTCGACAAAAAGACAATAGACACTAATGGAAAAAAGATGGGTGCAGGTAGTAAACAGTGATTTTGAAACAATTGACCTGCTTGCACAACAGTTAAATATAGATCAGAGTTTAGCCGAAGTTTTAGTTCAAAGAGGTATTGCCTCCTTTGACGAAGCCAAGGATTATTTCCGGCCGGATATGGGTAAATTACATGATCCTTTCCTGATGAAAGACATGGAAAAGGCAATCGCAAGAATTGACCTCGCCCTGGGCAAAAGGGAAAAAATCATGATCTATGGTGACTATGATGTGGATGGCACTACTTCTGTGGCGCTCACCTATAGCTTCTTTAGCCAATTTACAGAAAACATAGAATATTATATCCCCGACCGTCATAAAGAAGGTTATGGGATCTCTACACAAGGGATTGATTATGCCAAGCAGCAAGGGATTACCCTAATCATTGCCTTGGATTGTGGGATTAAATCAGTAGATAAAGTGGCTTATGCGAATAGCTTAGCCATAGATTTTATCATCTGCGATCACCACCTGCCTGGAGATGAATTACCCAATGCAGTAGCTGTCCTAGACCCAAAACGTCTCGATTGCAACTATCCATTTAAAGAACTTGCAGGTTGTGGCATCGGTTTTAAACTTGCTCAAGCTTATAGCATCGAGCACCATTTACCCGCAGCAGGATATGAACAATACCTGGATCTGGTTATGGTTAGCATTGGTGCAGACATCGTTCCCATAGCAGATGAAAACCGAATATTGGCCTATCATGGGCTAATTAAGCTAAATACAAACCCTTCAAAGGGACTAGCAGCCTTGATGAAAATCTCCGGAAAAAACAAAGACTATACACTTACTGATGTGGTATTTTCTTTAGCTCCAAGAATCAATGCTGCCGGAAGAATGGACCATGCCAATCAAGCCGTAAAAATGCTGCTTTGTACTGAAGATGACCTGGCATTAGAACAGAGTGAATACATTAATCTTCAGAATTCAGACCGCAAGACTACAGACCATACCATCACTGCTGAGGCACTCGCCCTAATTGGCGACTGTGATATTTTAATACAGAAAAAAACAACCGTTGTTTACCATGAAAGTTGGAACAAAGGGGTAATTGGAATTGTTGCATCCCGCTTAACGGAAAAATATTTCCGCCCAACCATCGTTCTTACTTTATCAAATGGTTTGTTGACCGGATCTGCAAGGTCAGTTCCGGGATTTGACCTTTATGAAGCACTATTGGGATGCCAGGATTTATTGGTTCAATTTGGTGGACATAAGTTTGCAGCAGGCTTAACAATGAAGCCGGAAAATATCGACGTTTTTGCCGATAGATTTGAACAAATTGTATCCTCTACAATTACTGAGGATATGTTATGTCCGAAAATTAAGATTGATACAGAGCTCCAATTCTCACAGATTGACGGTAAATTTCAACGCATTATTTCACAAATGGCCCCCTTCGGTCCACATAATGCTGCCCCGGTTTTTGTAAGTCATGGACTGAGTTTGGCAGGAAAGCCACATGTTGTTGCGACAAAACATTTAAAATTGAGTATAAAACAACAAAATTCAGTTATTTTTGAAAGCATTGGATTTGGACTGGCAGAATATGAAGCCCTTTTACAACCAAACAAACCCTTCTCCATTTGTTATACGATTGAAGAAAATGTTTGGAGAGACCAGAGGCGTTTGCAATTAAACATCAAAGGAATAAAAATTAATTAGCGATCATTCGTACCATATAAAAATTGAGATTAAGATATAAATGATATTAAGAGCTGAGAATCTAATCAAAAAGTACAAACAGAGAACCGTTGTAAATGACGTTTCATTTTCTGTGAGCCAGGGAGAAATTGTAGGTTTACTCGGGCCTAACGGAGCGGGGAAAACCACCTCATTCTATATGATTGTGGGCTTAATTAAACCGAATGAAGGCACTATTTTTTTAGATGATGAAGACATTACTTCTGATGCCATGTACAAAAGGGCACAGAAAGGAATCGGTTATCTTGCTCAGGAAGCTTCTGTTTTTAGGAAATTATCTGTTGAAGATAACATTATGGCCATCCTGGAGATGACCAAAATGGGCAAAGAAGAACGTCATGAAAAACTGGAAGAACTCATCAATGAATTCAGCTTACATAAAGTGCGTAAAAACCGGGGCGATCTACTTTCTGGAGGAGAGCGTCGTAGAACGGAAATCGCAAGAGCATTGGCTGCAAGTCCTAACTTTATCTTACTCGATGAGCCTTTTGCAGGGGTAGACCCTATTGCCGTAGAGGAAATTCAGGGGATCGTCCATAAATTAAAAGAGAAAAACATAGGTATCTTAATTACTGACCATAACGTGCAGGAAACACTTTCCATCACCGACAGGGCCTATTTACTATTTGAAGGTAAAATATTAGAATCCGGAACACCAGAAGTACTGGCTGCCAATGAAATGGTTAGACGTGTATATCTAGGCTCAAACTTCGTGCTCCGTACTAAAAAATTATAACCCTTATTATCCCCACACATGGCTATAGTAAATTCGATTTTTACCTGGTATATGAAAAAGCGTGTCCATCAGATTGAGCTTTTCATGAAATATCCACATGATGTACAGGAGGAGTGGTTTCAGAAACTGATTTCCAGTGCTGCAGATACAGAATGGGGAACAAAATATGATTACCGGTCTATTCTCTCTCCCAGACAGTTTAAGCAAAGGGTTCCGATACAAAATTATGACACCCTAAAACCATATATAGAAAGGATGCTCAAAGGGGAGCAAAACATCCTTTGGCCTACGGAAATTAAGTGGTTTGCCAAATCTTCCGGTACCACCAGCGACCGGAGTAAATTCATTCCGGTATCCGAAGAATCCTTGCAGGAGTGCCACTTTAAAGGTGGAAAAGACTTGCTATCGATCTTTTGTAATAACCGACCAGACAACCAGATTTTAACTGGAAAAGGATTGGTACTGGGTGGTAGTCACCAGATTAATCAACTCAACGAAGACTCTTTTTACGGTGATTTATCTGCAGTGTTGATTAAAAACTTACCCATGTGGGCGGAATACTACCGAACGCCAAACATTTCCATTGCGCTGATGGATAACTATGAGCAGAAAATGGAAAAGATGGCTGAGGCAACCATCAAAGAAAATGTAACAAATATCGCAGGCGTTCCTACATGGACCATCGTTCTGGCGAAAAAAGTATTAGAAATTACCGGCAAGAAAAACCTGTTGGAGGTATGGCCAAACCTCGAATTATACATCCATGGTGCCGTTAACTTTAAACCTTATAGAGAACAGTTCAGAGAATTGATTCCCTCTAACCAGATGTATTACCTGGAGACTTACAACGCCTCGGAAGGCTTTTTCGGAATTCAAGATGAGGTAGATTCCGATGAGCTCCTACTGATGCTGGATTATGGGATTTATTACGAGTTTCTACCAATTGAGCACCTGGACTCCGAAAACCCGGAAACCTTAGCGCTGGACCAGGTTCAACTCCATAAAAACTACGCCATCATCATCTCTACCAATGGTGGGCTTTGGCGCTATATGATTGGGGATACCGTGCAGTTTACCAGCCTGTCTCCATACCGAATAAAAATTACTGGTCGCACCAAACATTTCATCAATGCTTTTGGCGAAGAGGTGATTATCGACAATGCAGAGCAAGCCATTTGTAAGGCCTGTACCGAAACAGGCGCCGTCTTTAAAGATTATACTGCCTGCCCTATTTATTTCAAAGGAGAGGAGGTTGGAGGCCATGAATGGATCATAGAATTTGACCAGCAACCTAATAATTTCGAAAAGTTTGTAGATATTTTGGATGATACCCTAAGGGAAGTGAATTCAGACTACGATGCAAAGCGTTTTAAAGATATGGCCCTACGTAGACCAAAGGTTCACAATGCCCCATACAACACGTTTTACAATTGGTTGAAGTCAAAAGGAAAATTAGGTGGACAGCATAAAGTTCCCCGATTGGCAAACGAACGTACCTATGTAGAAGAAATTTTGCCCATGATGAATAAATAATTTTTTTGATTGGTGTTATTGGAAATTAGCTTTTATTTAGTTAAATTTAATTAGCTAATTATTAATGTGTTATGAAAACCGTAAAGCAATTACTCAGCACTAAATCATCTGAAATTTTTTCTGTTTCCGCCGATATATCGGTGTTAGATGGGCTCCAGGTCATGATGGAAAAAAATATCAGCGCGCTCCTCATTATGGATGGTCGCAAATTATTAGGAATTTTTACGGAAAGGGACTATGCCCGAAAGATCATTCTTCAAGGGAAAACATCTATTGATACCCCGATGAGCGAGGTCATGACTACTATGCCAATTACAGTCTCTTCAGCAGATAGTCTCGATCATTGTATGCAAACCATGACAGACAAGCATATCCGGCATTTACCAGTAATTCAGGATCAGGAATTAATAGGCATGGTTTCTATTGGGGATGTGGTAAAATTTATCATTGAAGATCAAAAACAAACCATTTCTCAGCTGGAACATTACATCAGCAGCTAAAGCAATTTTTATACATAAAGAAGCCGGTTCTGATCATACAGAACCGGCTTCTCTTTTAGACTATAACTTTTTGTGCTTACCAGATTTTAACACGTTTTTCCGGAGCCAGATATAAAGAATCTTTAGGAGTGACTTTGAATGCAGTATACCAATCAGGGATATTTCTTACCACACCGTTTACTCTAAACTGAGCTGGTGAATGTGGATCTGTACTTACCTGATTTCTCAGCGACTCATCGTTTGATTTGTTCAACCATACTTGTCCCCAACCAATAAAGACCCTTTGCTCTCCTGTGAAACCATCCATTACCGGTGCTGGTTTACCATTCAAGCTCGCTTTATAGGCTTTTAATGCGATGCTTAAACCACCTAGATCGCCGATGTTCTCTCCCAAGGTAAATTCACCATTTACTTTTAAGTCCGGGAATACTTTAAATGCACTATACTGTGCAATCAAAGCCTGAGTTCTCTTTTTAAACTCTTGGTTATCCTTTGGAGTCCACCAGTTACGCATCACGCCATCACCGTCGAAAGTACTTCCCTGATCATCAAAACCATGTCCAACCTCATGACCAATTACCGCACCAATACCACCATAATTTACTGCATCTTCCGCGTTCATATCAAAGAAAGGAGGTTGTAAGATCGCCGCAGGGAATACAATTTCATTCATTGTCGGGTTGTAATAAGCATTCACCGTTTGAGGCGTCATACCCCACTCTGAGCGGTCTACTGGTTTACCCAATTTATTCAGGTTACGGTAGTATTCGAACTCAGCTGAACGTTTCTCATTTCCATAAAGGTCATGTTTAACCACTTTCAATGAAGAATAATCTCTCCATTTATCAGGATATCCGATTTTCGGAGTGAACTTACTGATTTTCACTAAAGCTTGTTTTTTAGTCTCCGGACTCATCCAATCCAGTGCTTTAATACTAGCCTCATAGGATTTCAACAAGTTATCCACCAGTTTCATCATACGCTCTTTCGCAGCAGGTGGGAAATGCTTTTCAACATATAATTTACCAACCATTTCACCCAGACTATTGTTTACTACGTCTACCGCCCGGCGCCATCTTGGTTTCTGCTCTTTTACTCCATAAAGTGTTTTAGCATAGAAATCAAAATTTTCCTCATCAATAGTGGTAGTCAAAGCAGAACCGGCTCCTGTCAAGGCACTCCATTTTAAATACGTTTTCCAAGTGTCCAGTGGTGTATTTTTGAAGATCGTATTCAGATCTTTAGTGTATGCTACCTGGGTAATTACCAAACTATCCTGATTTTTAACCCCAGCTTCTGACAATAAAGTATTCCAATCAAAATCAGGAGTCAATTTATTCAAATCTTTAATGGCATATTTATTATATAAACCCGCCATATTTCTGGTTTCCTCTTTTTTCATGTGCTTAGCAGCGATTGAAGTCTCCAGAGCCATAATTTGACTTGCTTTTGCTTTCCCATCTGCTACACCTGCCAGGGTTAACATCTTTTCAATGTGCGCAACGTATTTACTGCGGATTTCCTTTGATTTAGCATCTTGAAGCAGATAATACTCTCTTTCTGGTAAACCTAGACCACCTTGCCAGGTATACAACATATATCTTTTAGGATCTTTAAAGTCTTCAATAACACCTACACTAAAAGGGATATAGTTTCCAATTTTATTGGCATAAGCGAAATAAGCAGCAAGGTCTTTATTGGAGGCAATGCCATCGATCTTTTTGAATTCAGCCTGCATTGGTGCTAATCCAATAGAATCACGAACTTTCATGTTCATGTAGGAATCATAGAAATCGCCAATCTTTTGCTGATCAGATCCATCCGCAGACTTATCTTTAGCTGCATTTTCGATGATTTCCTTGACATCTTCCTGCGCTTTGTCATTCACAATGGCACCTGCACCATAAGAAGATTTATCAGCAGGAATCTTCGTGTTTTTAATCCAGGTTCCATTCACGTATTCCATGAAATTATTTCCTGGAGCCACTGTGGTATCCATGTTTTTAAGTACAATTCCTGAATGCAATTCAGTGCTTTTGTCGGAATTACTACAAGCTGAGAGCAGCAACATAGATCCTGCAACCACCTGGATTCCAATCGATTTTTTGATATTTATCATAAAAAAATAATATAGGTATATATCAAATTTAACAAAAGATATGGAATCCCCGGTCAGGCTCCAGAAATTAGCGTAATGCGATAAAGATATCGACTTCTGCTATTTCAGGCTGCTGTGCTTTTCCGCCATAGACTTCGAAATCAGTCGTATACGCACGGGATACTCCTGATTTCCAAATGGCTAACCAGCCATTAAACACTAACCCCTCGTTCATATTTCCTTTCAGCACATGTTTTTGATAGGGGCCGGCAGCAATGGTTACGCCTCGCATTCCTACAGGAATTTGATCTAGGTTCCGAACCGCATATCCGATCAATGTGGTGTAAGGCTGGGTATAGTCTCCTTCATAATCGGTGTAAACGCTATAGACCTCATCACCAACTTTATTTTCAAGTTTTGACGCAATATTTTCAGTACTAAACCTCATCCATAATTCAGGAATATCAATTGCGGCTTTACCTGGTGCATTACTGGTTCTTACAGCAATACCCACTACAAAAAAGGGATCTAGTGTTATCTTTTCCATTTTATAATTTTCTTATGATTTGTGCTGCGAATTTAAATGAAGAGATGACAACCCTATGTCAGCAGCCCTTTGTTTAACACTATAATGTCAACAATTGATCGAAATCTTGCCCTGGATATGATCTCCCCTTTAAATTTACGTTAAATATTTAGTCCTTAATGCTCACTTAACATGAAGCCCATAACTTCATAGTAAATCAAAAACACAGGACGATGATCAGTACAAAGATTCTTTATAAAGCAGTATTAAAAAAAGATCAGGTAGATGACAGTCATACTTTCCAACCATTGCCATTACCATCGGGAAGCTACCCTTACCGTCTAAATCTGGAGCAACAATCCGGTACTAGAAAGCCACAGATGATGTTTCACATGGTGGGTGATACCGGCGGATTTAAGCAACCAGATTTGCAGAAACAAATCGCCAGCCAAATGGCTCAACAGTATTTACAAGCCGCTTGCCCGGAAGAGCGCCCTTCTTTTTTATATCATTTAGGAGATATTGTTTATCATTTCGGCGAGCCTGATCAATATCAAGATCAGTTTTTGAAACCATATGAAAGTTACCCTGGGCCTATTTACGCCATTGCAGGAAACCACGATACAGATGTAAATCCCAATGCAGTAGAACGTCAGGAGCCTCTTGAAGCATTCTATACCGCCTTTTGTAACACCTGTCCTGCTACTCTTCATTTTGGAACAGGAGTATCTAGAAAAAGTCAGGTACAGCCAAATGTGTATTGGACAATGGAAAGCCCTTTAGCCACGATTATCGGTCTGCATACCAATGTACCTAAGTTTGGCTGCATTAAAAAAGAGCAACAAGATTGGTTTATTAAAGAGCTGAAACATGCTGCAAAATACAGCCCAGAAAAAGCGATCATTGTATGTATGCATCATGCCCCATACTCGGCAGATGTAAACCATGGATCCAGTATGCCAATGGTTGAGTTTTTAGAAGCTTCATTTGCAGCAGCGGGTGTAAAACCCGACGTGATTTTCAGTGGCCATGTTCACAATTACCAGCGCTTTACCAAGCATTATCCCGATGGGAAAACCCTCCCATTTGTAGTTGCAGGAGCGGGGGGATTCGACGAACTTCATGCTTTAGCTGATCCGGAAGAACCTAGCTACCATACCGAGAACGAATTATTCGATCAGGTGATCCTGGAAAACTATTGCGATAACCGACATGGTTTCCTAAGAATTGCCATTGAAAAAACACCTTTTAAATTTACCATCAAGGGAGAATACTATACAATTTCCACTGAAGATCATGGAAATAATGATCAAGAGGCACGATTATTCGATGAATTCACGGTGGATCTTACCGGCAGGTAAGATTCAACTGCCTGCCTGCCCTTCTGTTTTCTTGTTTATTTTTTATAACATTGGGCGGGATATTCATGGAAATACAAAGATTGGAGCAACTGGAAGACAAGGAACTACTCATTAAATTGAAAGAGGGAGATGAGCTTGCATTTGTAAAAATCTACAATCAGTACCGAAATAAGGTGTATAACTATGCTTATCAGCTCAGCAAATCCGCAGATACAGCCGAAGAGATTGTTCAGGAAGTATTTATCAGGCTTTGGCAAAAACGCGGACAAATCAATACCGACCTCTCTTTTTCAGGGTATATTAAAAAAATTACGTTAAATCATGTGCTAAATCACCTGAAAAAGGTGGCTCGTGAAAAGGCTTTACAGGAAGAAGTATTCCATCATATTTCGGGCAACACGGGCCGGGCTGAGGACCATTTACTAGAAAAAGAACTTCGAAAAGTCTATGAGGAGGCAATTGCACAACTTCCTGCACAGAAAAAACTGATTTATCATCTGGTTCGTTCTGAAGAACTCAGTCATGAGGAAATCGCTATAAAACTAAATATCTCCAAAAATACGGTCAAAAATCACATGGTGGAGGCCAGCAAATTTGTCAGGGAATATGTCCGCAAAAACGGAGGGGTAATCTGTTTTATCCTCGCTTCTTCAAATTATTTTCATTCCAACTAGTCCTACCTAACATTACAGTTGTATGGTAAGTAGTCATGGAAGAAAAAGAAGAACTAACCCATCTATATCAATTGTATTTGAACAACCGCTGTACAGCGGAAGAGTTGAATCGTTTCTTTAACCTTATCAATAAGGGAAAGGAGGAGGAAAACCTCGTTCAACTGTTGTCGGTCACCTGGGATCAAACCCCTCTGGTGCCGGAAAATGGATTGCTGCCTTATTTTCTCCCGAAAGAAAATCAAAAGCAACGCACAACAATTCCAAGTCCAAATGTTAATCGCTCAAATATCCCTCCGCAAAAACTATATCCAATGCTCAGGTATGTTGGGGCTATTGCAGCCATACTACTTCTGCTTTGTACCATTTACTTCTACCGCACTGAATTTTGGAGCAATATCCCACAAGGGTCAAAAATGGAAATCGCAAGCGTTACCCATGATCGCAGGCAATTCCAACTTCCAGATGGCACAAAAGTATGGCTAAGTCCACATAGTAAATTAACCTACCCAGCTAGTTTTGATGGCAATAACCGTTTGGTAAACCTGGAAGGAGAAGCTTTTTTTGAAGTGGCTCATGATGCCAACCAACCTTTTATCATCAAATCAGGAAAAGTAAGCACCCGGGTTTTAGGTACAAGTTTCAGCTTATCTGCCTATCCTAATGAGGAAGATGTCCAGATTACCCTGCTTAGTGGAAAAGTTGCGGTATCGCTGGATGGGCAAGGAAAAGCCAAAGAAGCTATCATTACTGCCAATCAGCGCGTATCTGTCGATAAAAAACAGGAAACCATCAGCACTATAAATTTCCCGGATGCCCAAGATTTTCTGGACAGACGTTTAGGGCTTTTCGACTATAAGGGAGCACTGTTATCGGAAGTAATTGAAGATCTGGAGATGCAATACCAACTGCAAATCAGCCTTTCTCCGGAGCTGCAAAACCACCGCTTTTATGGTCATTTGAATATGAACACCGCAATCACACAAACCCTACAAAAACTTTGTACTGTGATGGAAGTTAGTTGGGAAAAAAATGGAGGGCAGTATGTAATCAAAAAATAAATGTCCGGCTTCCATCAAAGAAAACCGGACAAATACCTAAATCAATTTAAAAATGCCCGAGCCTTGAGAACTTATGGGCAGATAAAATCAATATTTAATATAAAGTTATGAAAAAATACGGACCTAAAAGGTTCCTGGCTGTTATCGCCTTAATGTTACTATTTGTACTCCTGATGCAATTAACAACCCATGCACAAACACCATTGGAGAAGCGTCTGACCATCAATCTAAAAGAAGAACCTATAAAAACCGCGCTAGATAGGATCAGTAAGCTAGCTCAGGTAAAATTCACTTATAATGAGCAGGTCGCTAATAGCACCATAAAAGTTTCCGTCGATGCAAAAAATAAAACCTTAAATGAAGTACTGAGTACGGCACTTTCAGGTCAGCCTTTTAAATTCAATGTCCTGGACCAGGAAATTCACCTGCAATATGACCCGACGAAAGCAAAAAAGCCGGTAGCCGATCCGGCGGCAAATCCGGGGAAAAACATAGAAAAATACAGCCTAAGTGGCACAATCTCTTCTTCTAAAACCGGAGAAACACTGATCGCAGCTACGGTACGCTGGGTAGGAACCAAGGTTGCAACCATCAGTAATGAATATGGTTTTTACACGATCTCCTTACCCCAAGGAAAACAACAAGTAGAGGTCTCTGCAATTGGTTTCCGCAGCCTCATCAAAACAGTCGCCCTGAATGGCCCAATACGCTTGAACTTCGCTTTAGAAGAAGATGCAAATGAACTGGAAACAGTGAGCATTACCTCTAGCCCAACAAAAAGAAGTATAGATAACCCACAGATGGGCATGGAGCGCATTAACCTCAAGGAAACGAAAAATATCCCTATGGTATTGGGGGAGCGTGATGTGATCAAAACTTTGCAGCTTCTACCGGGTGTAAAGTCCTCAGGAGAAGGTTCTGGAGGCTTTTTTGTCCGCGGAGGAAGCGCAGACCAGAACATGATCCTCCTGGACGAAGCCCCGGTTTATGGCGCCTCCCACCTCCTGGGTTTCTTTTCTACTTTCAACTCAGACGCCATCAAAAACGTAACACTTTATAAAAGTGGGATGCCTGCGCAATATGGCGGCGGACTTTCTTCAGTGATGGATGTAAAAATGAACGATGGAAATCTTCAAAAATTCGGCGTAAGTGGTGGCGTAGGGATGATTGCTGCCCGGTTAAATGTAGAAGGTCCAATACAAAAAGAAAAATCCTCTTTCCTGATTTCTGCCCGGAGAACCTATCTCGATGCTTTCTTAAAATTATCAAAAGATTCGACCATTCGAAACAGTAGCCTCTATTTTTACGATGTAAATGCCAAAGCCAATTACATTCTGGGTGATAAAGACCGACTTTATATATCTGGTTATTTTGGTAGAGATGTATTGTCTGCGGACAAACTAGCCGGGATCAACTGGGGGAATGCAACCGCAACACTTCGCTGGAATCACCTCTTTAGCAGCAAACTATTCTCCAACACTTCCCTGATTTTCAGTAACTATAATTACAAAATCACTTCAGATGAAGAAGAAAGCTCCTTGTCTTTATTCTCTCAAATCAGAGATTTTAATTTTAAAGAAGACCTGCAGTGGTATATCAACGATAAAAATACCCTGAGCTTTGGTCTAAATTCCATCTACCATACCATCAAACCTGGAGAAGTAAGGGCAGAAGGTAATTCTGGTCTGGTTTCGCAGGATCTTGAAAACCGATACTCCCTGGACAACGCCATTTACGCGAGTAATACCTGGAAGGTAACTGAAGGCTTCAGCCTGACTTACGGATTACGCTTATCGGCATTTAGCATCCTGGGTAGGGGCACCTATTATGAGCTAAATAATGCTGGCCAGGTGATTGGAGAAACGACCTATAAAAGGGCTGAGGTGGTAAAAACCTATGTCAATCTGGAACCAAGAGTTGCTGCATCCGTTCAACTCAGTGAGTCCGCTGCTATAAAAGCGTCCTACGTACGTAATTCACAAAACTTACACCTGATTTCCAACTCCAATTCTGCTTCGCCGGTAGACCGTTGGACAGCTAGCACCAATATTATTAAACCAGAACTTAGTGATCAGCTGTCCTTAGGTTATTATAAAAACCTGGCCGGAGACCGTTATGAGCTTACCGTAGAAACCTATTACAAAGATCTAAAAAACCAGATCGATTACCGAAATGGGGCCGATATATATACCAACAAACCTATAGAAACACAATTGCTTTTTGGTAAGGGACGTGCTTACGGAGTAGAGTGGCTATTGAAAAAGAAAACAGGAAGACTAACCGGTTGGTTGGCCTATACCCTTTCCAAATCAGAAAGACAAGTTGATGGCATCAACAACAACCAATGGTACAATACCCGACAAGACCGAACTCATGATATCTCCTTTGTAGCCTTATATGAGTTGAGCAAAAAATGGTCTTTATCTGCGAACTGGGTTTTTGCGACTGGTAATGCGGTGACTTTCCCAAATGGGAAGTACACCCTGCTTGGGGAGAGTTATTTTTATTACTCCGCGAGAAATGCAGATCGTATGCCAGCTTATCACCGTTTGGATTTAGGTGCTACGCACATCTTGAAGAAAAGAAAGAATTTCTCTTCAGAGCTAAGCTTTAGCTTATACAATGCATATGGGCGATCAAATGCTTATAGAATCGCGTTCCGAGAAAATGAAAAGAATCCCAATTCGACGGAAGCTGTAATGACCAGCCTCTTCAGGTTCGTTCCTTCCATGTCTTACGATTTCAAATTTTAAACTCCCAAAAGATTAACTACATGAAAAACATATCCTATTTGTTATTATTAATACCTGTATTATTAGGTTCCTGTGATAAGGTAATCGATTTAAAATACACGGATAATGAAGTAAAGTACGTGATTGAAGGTACAATAACCAATGAGCCTGGTAGCTGCACCGTCTTACTTAGTAAAACCAGAAACTTCAAAGACAGCAATCCCTTTAATGGCTTAAGTGGTGCTTCAGTGAAAATAGAAAACAACGGCAATACTTATACGCTATTGGAAGATCGTCCCGGGGTGTATAAACTGGCTACCTTAATAGGTGTTCCTGGTCAAACGTATCAATTGACTGTAAGCGTCGAGGGTGAAACTTTTAGCGCTTCCAGCAGGATGCCAACGCTAGTTCCTTTTGATGACTTTTACTTGAAACCGAAAGATTTTGATAGCCTGAGGACTATCACTTATGTGAAGTATAAGGATCCTGCAAACGAGACAAACTTTTACTGGTTTGAGCTGTTTGTCAATGATAAAAGACAAAGAAACTACAGCTTGATGAACGACCAATTCACTCCGGGTCAGGAAGTAACCACGCCAATTATTTTTCAGAATAAAACTGATGATTTGTCAAGGAATTTTAAAAAAGGAGACAAATTAGCGCTAGAAATGCACAGTATTGATGCTTCTGTTTACCTTTACCTCTTCAGTTTATCTGCTGCAGAAGGCTCTGATAATGGAGCTGCCCCAGCCAATCCACTGAGCAATTTAAAAGGTGGTGCACTGGGCTTTTTTAGTGCACATACCACACAGAAAAGAACATTAGTGATTCCGTAAGATGAATGAGTTATTAGACAAAAATCTGAGTATTGTTACTCTCTTTGGATTTGTTGTAATCCTTACCTTAGTAGAAATGTACTTTAGCTACGTCCATGATAAAAAAATGTATCATGGACGTGATACTTTGACTAATGTTTACCTGATGGTTGCCGCTTTTGTAGTAAACCTCGGCATGAAGACGGCTACTTTCTTTTTACTGGATTATTGCTATAACCATTACCGCCTTTTTGAAATTTCCAATGTCTGGGTATATTGGATTGTATTGATCCTCGCACAAGATTTACTGTATTGGTTATTACATACCACCGGACACTATGTGCGTTTATTTTGGGCAATGCATGTGACCCACCATTCTTCAGAATTTTTCAATCTGACTACCGGATTCAGGTCTACGGTATTTGAACCTTTGTACCGCGTATTCTTCTATTTGCCATTGGCTTTCATGGGTTTCAATGCTTTTGACATTCTTTTTGCCTATCTGATTACTCAGATTTATGGCAATTTGGTACACACTCAAACGATAGGAAAATTACATCCATGGATTGAATACATCTTTGTGACCCCTTCTCATCACCGCGTTCACCATGCCAGCAATATCCGTTATCTGGATAAGAATATGGGCATGGTACTCATTTTGTGGGACAGATGGTTCGGTACTTTTCAGGAAGAACTTCCAGAAGAGGAAATTCATTATGGATTAACCAGCCAACCCGAGGACCATGGTGCAGTAAATATCATTTTTCATGAACTGATTGCCCTGTCTGATGATGTAAAAAAGGCACCAGGCTGGAAAAACAAGCTGAAATACCTGTTTAATCCACCAGGATGGAACCATGATGGGACCGGAAAAACTTCTAAAGTACTTCAAAAAGAGCTTAGGAATCAATCTTAATTTTTTTGACGAAGGTCAATTATTCAAATGATTTTGATCAGCTGCTTTCTGTTGATTAGTCAAGAGATTTAGCACAAAATCCTTATCTTTTTGTTAGGTAAAGAATTAAACGCTAAATTCCTATAAAGCTGATCAAAATCTATGAATATCCCAAACTACAGTACCGCAGAACAAGCATTACAATTCATTAAATCAGGTGATCGCGTATTTATCCACGGCAGCGCAGCCACACCAATTCACTTGGTAAAAACCCTACAAAAAAGATATCAAGAGCTAAAAAATGTAGAGATCACGAGTATTACCACACTTGGGGATATCGATTTTAACCAAAGTCCTTACCGGGACAGCTTCTTTGTGAATTCCTTATTTGTATCGGCAAATACCAGAGCGGTAGCCAATAGCATACATGGTGATTATATCCCTATTTTTCTGAGCCAGATCCCCAAATTATTTAAGGAAGGTTTTTTACCCATTGATGTCGCTTTGGTACAAGTATCAGCGCCTGATATCCATGGTTATTGTTCTCTGGGAACTTCAGTAGACATTGCAAGAGCAGCGGTAGATACCGCAAAACACATCATTGCCCAGGTCAATCCAAAGATGCCAAGGACACATGGTGATGGATTCATCCACATTAGTCAAATAGATGCCTTGGTTCATTTTGAACAAGAATTACCTGAAGTAGATTATTCAGCAAAGACGAGTGAAGCAACAATTACCATTGGTGCGCACATTGCGTCTTTAGTAGAAGATGGCGCAACCTTACAATTGGGGATTGGTGGCATTCCGGATCAGGTATTAAAAAATCTAACTGGTCATAAAAACTTGGGCTTACATACAGAAATGCTTTCCGATGGGGTCATTCCATTAATTCAGAGTGGGGTCATCAACAATAGCCAAAAGAAAATAAACCGCGGAAAGTCAATCACCTCTTTTATGATTGGTACCAGAAAACTATATAATTTTGTAAATGATAATCCCATTATCCGCGTAATGGATATTGCTTATGCAAATGATACCAGTATCATTAGAAAAAACCCTAAAGTAACGGCAATCAATTCTGCTATCGAACTGGATTTAACCGGGCAAATTTGTGCAGATTCTATGGGTACTTATCAATATTCCGGTATTGGTGGACAAATGGATTTTATTCATGGAGCCTCTCTTTCTGAAGGAGGAAAACCAATTATCGCCCTACCTTCTGTCACCTCAAAAGGCGTTTCAAGAATTGTTCCTTTCTTAAAAGAAGGAGCCGGCGTAGTGACCACAAGGGGGCATGTACATTGGATTGTCACAGAATATGGAAAAGTGAACCTCTTTGGAATGAGCTTAAAACAGAGGGCAAAAGCACTAATCAATCTAGCTCATCCCATGCATAGAGAAGAATTGGAACGCGCTTTCCATGATCGTTTTAACCATTAATTTGAATCTTATAAAGTATTGGAATAAAATACCTAAGGTTAGGTATTTTATTCCAATACTTAAACAGACCAATTTGTACTAACAATTTAATGGATTGTTCCCGGCAGTAATGTGAGGATTACTGCCGGGTTTTTATTTAAAAAAGAACATCATTTAAACGATCATCTTTATTAAAAATACTCTTAGCAAATGGACACAGCGGCAGAATTTTCACTTTCTGTTCCCGCGCATAATCAACAGCCGCTAAAACCAAGGCCTTCCCTAAACCCTGTCCGGAATAATCAGGTTTCACCTCTGTGTGTTCTATGACAATTTTTACCGGCCCCGCCCAGGCATAATTCATCATTGCTGCGATCTTGCCCTCATTTACAGCTTTAAAATAGCCACCTTTATTTTCATTTAGATGTTCAATTTTCATAAGAATAAATTTATTGGTTCAAGTATGAAGACCCTTTAAATGAGGATTTCTCGTGTTTAATTTTTAATACTTCTTCCTTGCTCTGGTAAAGGAACAAAGTCGGCTTCACCAGGTACATTATCGAAAGACTGTTCCAACCATTTAGTTTTCGCTTCCTCTATAATATCTTTAGTCGTAGCCACAAAATTCCAATAAATGAAACGCTCCTCCGGAAAAGCGGTACCACCAAAAATGTAAACCGTCGTATTTTCCTGCATCACAAATTCACATAATTTACTATCCTTAGCAACCAAAAGCTGTTTTGGTTCATAAGTATAGCCTTCACTTTCTATAGCTCCTTCTAAAATATACAGCCCACTTTCGCCAAATAGATCATCTCCAATTTTAACCGTTTTACGCTCCTTTGTTTTCAATTCCAAAAAGTAAAGCGGACTATATACAGGTACCGGAGATTCTTTTCCAAAAGCCGCCCCAGCAATCAGTTTAAATGAAATACCGTCACTTTCCCAAGAGGGAATATCGTTAGATTCGACATGAAAAAACTCGGGTGCCATCTTTTCTATTTCTTTAGGCAAAGCAACCCAAATTTGCAAACCATGCAACATTTTTTCAGAATGACGCAGATAGGCTGGCGTCCGTTCAGAATGTACAATTCCTGCTCCCGCAGTCATCCAATTCACCTGTCCGGGTTTGATTTCTACTTCATTGCCCAAGCTATCTTTGTGCATAATACTCCCTTCAAAAAGATAGGTCAGCGTTGAAAGGCCAATATGTGGATGTGGAGGAACGTCAAGATTTTCATGGTCATTTAAACAAACAGGTCCCATGTGATCAATGAAGGCAAATGGGCCTACCATCCGTTTTTCTCGGAAGGGCAACAACCTACCAACCATAAAATTGCCAATATTACTGGCTCTCTCTTCAATTATCAATTTGATATTCGACATAAGGGATTCTCTTTTATTCTAAGTTACCATTAAATGAGGGGCAAATAAAGAATTAATTAGATTTTAACTTATCACTAAGAAAAGCCCTATCCCATGACGGAATAGAGCCTTATTTCCAGGATGAAAACGCTTAGTTTTCCTGTAATTGAACTTCTGCCAACTGCACACTAAAGTGTTCAGTTAAATGCGTACGATACCTTTTAAGGTCAGTCTCCAGATCTGCATTTTTCTCTACATCATGAAAATGAATCCCTGGCAATGGCTTCATCCCGGTAAATGCATTCATGCGGTGAAATCCAAATAATGGGCCATCATCTACACTTCTTTCGTTGAAAAATTCTCCTGGGATTGTAAAGGCTTCTTTTGGTGCATTCCAGGAGGTTGTTAACATATATTTTTTGCCGGTTAACAATCCACCAGTACCATAATTAATCGTTGGATTTTCAGCAGAACGCCCGTCACTTTTATAAATCCCTTTGTTGTGCCCCGCAGTAAACACCACATCAATATATTTTTTTAATCCATGAGGAACCTGAAACCACCAGATTGGGGTATGATAGATCACCACATCGGCCCAGTTGTACTTTTCTACTTCTGCTAATGGATCATAATCCTCATTTACATTTGTTGTTTTTACTTCAAAGCCAGGTTGATTCTGAAAAAAACTGATCGTTTCTTCAGTAATTGTTGCGTTGAAACGGCCACCAGAATGACCAAAAACCTGTCCACCATTGATTACAAATACTTTCATTTTTATATTTTTTTAACGCTGATTAAATTCATTAATACCCGGAATTAATCCCTGAGCAATTGTCTGAACTTCTTGCCAATCTTAGAATAAACACCTTATTAGCTGAACGATGGCAAGAATAAAAATTCAGTGATACAAAATTAACCAGCTTTTTCGTATAATTAAAATAACTTAAATCATACCTTTGTATTATAATTATAATACAACACTAAGAATTCTAATACATCACAAATGGTAAATTTAGAGTGGTTCAGGACATTTAAAGCGATCTATGAAACAGGGACGCTAACTGGTGCAGCAGAAGTTTTATACATTTCTCAGCCGGGCGTAAGTTTACATCTCAATTCACTGGAAGCCTATGTAGGCTATAAACTATTCGATAGAACTTCCAGAAAAATGGTCTCTACGGAAAGAGGAAAAGTGCTTTACAACTATATCCTTGATGCCATCACCAAGTTGGAAACTGCTGAGCACCATTTTCATAAGAGCACTGAAAAAGACACGCCAACCATCAGCATTGGAATGTGCTTTGAAACTTTTCAATTTACCCTGGAATCCTATCTTCCCAGCCTCCCATTTAATGTGATTATCAAATTCGGAGATTACCCGGAAATGCTGAGTGATCTGGACAATGGTATCCTCGACTTAATCATTACCCCACAAAAAGGAGATGCAAACAATATCAATTATCAACCATTTTCAAAAGAAAAAATTGTGTTGGTCGGAGGAAGTCAGACAGACACGGGTAATTTTGAAGAACTCCTGCAAAAAGGAGACATGAATGAAATTCATGCCTGGCTTAAACATCAAACCTGGTATGGCACAACTGCAGACATGGAGCATTTAAGGCGCTTCTGGCACTTGAACTTCAATAAGCGCCCAGACTTCAAACCCAATTACATCGTGCCCAACCTCAGCTCCATTGTGCGCTGTATCAGTGGGCAAAACGGTGTAGCCATCATTCCGGACTTCTTATGTAGAAAAGAGATAGATAGTGGTCAGATTAAAGTGATCTGGGAAGGAAATGATGTGATTGAAAATACGCTTTACTTTTCTACGAGAAAAAAGACCATCTATGCACAAGAAATCAAAATGATCGAAGAGATCTTTATCAAAGAGATGGGTGGATTGATCAAAGGAATAGTTTAATGAGCCAAGAGGCTGATTTATAAAAGAAATGAGTTCAGTTTTTGAAAAGCTAAACTCATTTCTAAATTCAATTGACTAGTGCGCTGCTGATTTCGAGAAAACATTGATTACAATCACACCAAGAATGATCAATCCAATTCCCAGAAGCGCAGGTAAATCCAGTGTCTGTTTATAAAGAAAATAACCTGCTGCGGAAACTAAAACGATGCCCACACCCGACCATAATGCATAGGCAATCCCCACAGGGATGGTCTTTAACGTTAAACTCAGAAAATAAAAAGCAACCAAATATCCAACCACCACAATTATAGAAGGAATGGGTTTGGAAAATTGCTCAGAGGCTTTCAAGGCACTTGTAGCAAATACTTCCGCAATAATCGCAATGAACAGATAAAGAAACTTCATGTTAAAATTTGTAAGTTAAACCTGCCCCAAAGATCTGTTTTATTTGCAATACAGAACGAGCTGTTCCAGATCCATCATTCCTTGCAATTTTAGTTTTATCATCATAGATAAATTCTGCACCAGCATTCACAGTGACAAACTTGTTTACTTTCATAAATAGATTGGCGGTATAATCTGTGTACACATTTTGAGGTTTATCCAGATAATTCGAATATAATTTCAGAATATTCTCAAAACCAATATTTTCCATAAGGTTGATCTTATAATAAGCATCCAGTGAAGCACCAAATTGGAAATCACTTTTCTTACCCGGTTCTACTCCAAATGCCCCGGCATCCGACAGCTCTTTATTGGTGACCATCACAATTCTTACCGCGGCCGGAGAAATGTTAACTCTGAAATTATCAGAACGTTTATAAGCAAAACCAGGCCCAAATGTTAAATATGCCGGCGCAAAAGCTGCTGAAATCAATGTTCTTCCACTAGCAGGATAATTATAGCCATTGGCAAACTGTGTCTGAAAATTTGCATAAAAGGTATACATCCAGTATCTGGCAGCTTTATATCCTACCAAACTATTCAGGATCACCCTGTCATCATTTTTTCGAACCCCAACATCCTGCTGTTTACTCAAGCCATAACCAAGAATGACTTTATTATCCCAACTCAATTTGTCCTTTTTATAATTGAAATCGTAGTTAAATAGGATATTACCAGCGAAGGCATTCACTCCTCCTCCTGCCCAATTGCTAAAGGAGCTCTGGTTAATTAAAAACGTGTTTTCTCCGTGAATCGTCCACCTTTTAGTAGTATCTACGGCGGCAGGCCCCTGCGCGTAGCTGAATAAACTGAAACCTGAAACAAGGATGAGTAGTAGTAATCTTTTCATAATGGTAAGTTTAATGGGTTGAGTATTAAAAGACTAAACTAGAAAACACAAATAATGTGCCTGAAACCAATTGGTGTTTACTAGTTAATTCTGGAAATACCAAGGTCTATAAAGCTGCCCGTAGACCACTTGATCTTTAAAGCCTGGCCCGCATCCAGAATACTTTCCCGACTTACCTCTTTTCCTGTTCCATAATTGATCTGTGCAAAAGGATTTTTATCAATATTGAGCACCAGCAACAAACGACTTCCCTTTTTTAACTGTTTGCTAAATACCCGGGAACGATGAAAAGGGATGGTTTCCTCCTTCCCAGGCACCAACAATTTCCGCTGCGTCATATCATGTGCATAACTCGCTCTGCCTAAAAAATAGGAAAGTTGAAAATACTGACCGTCGGGAGTCAGCTCATATAAAGTCAGGCCAATATCCATATCTCCTTTATTGATGATTGCTTTTAATACGCCTTCCAACTTACCACTCAGCGAAACCGCTGAGTCAAATGGCTGGCTTAAAAAGAACAAGCCATTACTCCTGTCTAGCTCATTTTTAATAATCGGATCAGGATAGTAATCGTTATTGGTACTATTCCTATCCGCAAGATCAACAGATTGATCCATAAAATGGCTTTTGGTTGGTTTAACAGCAGACAAACGATATTCAGTCCCGCTTTTGTCCAGATAAAACCTGATTTTTGAAGATTCCATTTTTCCCATTGAAGGCACGTGCCTCCAGGTGTTGGCTCCCATCACCTCGAAATTTATCTTATCCTTTAAAAGCTTGGGCTTCTGACCACCTTTTAAAATATAGTCCATCCATTGAAAAGTAATTTCCCGGGTATTGATCAAAGCAACATCATCCACCTGATAACCTTTTAAATTTGGGATCCCCCCCTGTTGTGCACCAAAATGATCATATGGGCCAATAATCAGGTAATGTTCCGCATTAGGAAGATATTTGTAATGCTCTGTTAAATATTCAAGTGCCGAAACCTGACCATCATCATAGTAACCTGTAATTGTCAAAACCGGAATATTTATCTTTGAAAACTCTTGCTTAAAGGGCACCATCGCTTGCCAGTAGGCATCATAATCCGGATGCAACAACCACTTTTGAAACCATGGATTCGCAGTACCATCCAAACTGTCTACCTTGTTAAAAGGCAGGCCTGATTGCCACCATTTATTACGCATTTTCCGCCAACGTGCTCCATCATCATTGACGCCATTGTCTGTATATTTATTATTCGTCACATAAAATGCCCACTGATAATTGGCCAATAAAAAAATATTATTTTCCATGGGAAGGCCGAGTCCGGGAATCGCTGCTACATAAGGAACAATCGTCTTTAAGGCGGGGTTTAAGTTTTTTGTTGCTGCCCATTGCGCAAAACCTGAATAACTTCCTCCATACATGCCTACGCTCCCATCACTCCAAGGTTGTTGTACAATCCAATTAATAACCGCATTCACATCTTCCACCTCCTTTTCATAAGGTACCATATCGTCTGGACTGAGGCGCTTCCCTCTTGAATCTGCTACAATGCCCACATACCCATGATCTGCTGAGTATTTAGCCTCAGCAAGACTTCTTTTAGTGTCTGAATAAATAAAATACATTAAGGCAGTTGGTTGCTTCAGTGGCGCTCCCTTTTTCCTAACCACAACAGCGGATAAAGTAATGCCATTGGGGGCTTTGATGATCACGCTATCCGCGATGTGATAGTTCAGTGTATCAGGTAAGGTCAGTGCGGATTGTCCAAAACCCAACTGACTAAATAAAAGGCATAGCGCGGCCATACCAAAGGTTTTTCTCTTCTGGTTCATGATCATGAAATTTATATTTTTACTGATTTAAGTTCTTGAATTTCACCGCCTGTCGTTCTGAAATACGTACCAGCGTTCCGTTGTTTAAGGTTATTGACATTCCACTATCCTGCCGAATAATGGTTTTTATTTCATTTAAATTGACAATCTGACTCCGATTGGCTCTAAAAAAAAGTTTATCATCCAATTTCTCCTCTAATTTATTTAAGGAACTCTTTATCATTACTACTTCTTTTCCGAAATATAGCCTGGCATAGTTATCCAAAGATTCGATTAAGTAAACGGTACTCCATTTCAGTAGGAAATGACGCTCCTTATTTTTCACAAAGATGCTTGGCTCTGATTCACCTGAACACCTTTCAACAACCTGATTCATTGCTTTTTCAAAACGCTCTACCCGGATAGGTTTCATCAAATAATCCAGCGCTGATACTTCAAAAGCTTTCAAGGCATACTGGTCGTAAGCAGTAACGAATACCACGAGTGGCACAAAGTCAAGTCCCTCCAAAAGTTCAAATCCTGACCGTCCTGGCATCTGAATGTCTAAAAAAATCAGCTCAGGTTTCAAAAGACCGATCAACTCTTCAGCTTCATCAGCATTTGAGGCTTCTGCCAAAACCCGGATCTGTGGGTAGTCCTTGAGCATACGAATCAATTCCAGCCTGGCTGCCCGCTCATCATCTATAATAATAGCTCTAATCATATTATTCATAAGTCGGAATTTTTACTACTGCACACACTTGTCCTGCCTCCAGCTCATAAAGATCAAAACTTGCATTTCCAGCATAGGTGATTTTTAATCGTTCCTCCAGATTTTTTAAGCCAATCCCACTTTCAGTGTTTTTACCCGATAGCCTTCCAGGACTGATTACTTCAATACACATGAAATCAGGAGATCTCGTCAGTAAAACCTGAATAAATCCACCGTTCTTTTGTACCGCAACCCCGTGCTTCACTGCATTTTCTACCAAACCCTGAATACACATCCTAGGTACCTGAATATTGGAAAATGAGCGATTGCTTGCTATTTTAAATGTTAACCGATCTCCCATCCTCAATTGCTCAAGTTCCAAATAATCCTTGACCAGGGAAAGCTCTTCTTCCAGAGGGAGTACCAAAGTCTCCCCTTTATAAAGACCGGCACGTAAAAGCTCAGTCAGCAGATCAATTCCTCTTCCTGCGGAATTAGGACTTGTATAAATCAGAGATTTTATCGTATTCAAAGAATTAAACAGGAAATGTGGGTTGAGTTGCATATGAAGGTGATCCAGTTGCGTCTGTTTTAAACTCAATTCTATTTTTGCTTTTTCAGTTGCCATACGCAATGCTCTTTTTGCATAATGATAAAGGTGATAGGCTAACAACCATATTGCCATTAAGCGAATCCCTGCCATAAAAATACCAAGACCATTTAGTTTAAGAAATTCTTGTATGCTTTGTTGCGCGTTTAATTGAAAAAGTATCCTGATTCCATAAAGTTTGAGTATCGTTATTAAAGTATATAAGATTCCCATCACTAGTACAGCTGGCAGGATACGAATCAGCAGACTTCTCAAATCCAGGTCCTCCCAATGATGGGCTAAGGAGAAGTTTCGATACAGGTGGGTAATCAAAATATAAATCAGAACGTCCGAGAGCAATTGAACCAGAGCCAGATTTATCCGGAAACCACCAGTCAAAAACCCTTGCAGCGTCCAATACAAAGATGCTATGGTCCAGCCAGCAAGCTGACATTTCCAGTAAAGTGATAAATGGGCTTTAGTTTTCAAGATCTTTTCTATTTGAAACAAATCAACGAAAACTAATCACAAGAAAGAAGACAAAGTACAGCAATGCTTGATTTTGGGGATGAACGCAGCAAGCTCCCCAAGGATATATCCTTAATTCAAAATCCAGTTTAGTATTTTCGCGATATTATTGGCATCATCAACACCACGGTGATGGGTTCCTTCCAGAGGAATCTTAAGCAGGCTCAATGCAGCTGACATTCCCTTTTCATTGGATAGTTTCTTTTTTAACGCAAATAATGTCTTTACATTGATATGAGAAGGGCCAAAAGGATAGCCAATACTCATCGCAGTACATTGCTTCTGAAATTGCTTCTGATCGTATGCGCCAAAGCTCGCCCATGGTCTGCCTTGAGACAAGTATTCCTCTTTTAAAATGCGGCAGGCTTCCTTAAATTCTATCCCATCTTTTTCAATCATCTCTAGGCTGATGGTCGTCAATTCAGTACAAAACGTACTGATCTCAGACCTTTCGGGTCTAACCAATATACCCCTATTCTCAGAAATTTCACCGGTACGAATATCCAGGAGGCATACGCCAACCTCAATAATGTCACTTTCCATTCCTTTGGGCTGTCCTGTATTCCAGCAAGTTGCTTCGATATCTACGATGACTATTTTGTCTAGTTTATTTGCCATTCTTTAAAAATTTAATCTAATTATTATTTATTTGGTTCCCAGAGATTGAAGAAATCCCAATCAATTATTGCTGTTGAGCTGGTCAAGTTTTTCAAGCCCATATAGTTCTTATTCAGATCACTGATCAATTCAATACTTTCTTGGAAGATTTGCAGGGATTTCGCGGTAAAAGCATCACCTGTATTATGGTGCATTATGGAATGAATGGATAACTTCGGCTCCATCCAGTCTTTTGTGCTGTTTAGATTTTCTGAGAACATTAATTATAATCAAACATACAATTTTTCTGAAAACCAAAAAAGCCTCTCAGTTTTCACTGAAAGGCTTTGCAATTTGGCTCCCGAGACTGGGCTCGAACCAGTGACCCTCTGATTAACAGTCAGATGCTCTAACCAGCTGAGCTACTCGGGAGTACTGGTTAACCAAAATAAACGTCTTTTTGAAGTCTTAAACAACATTAAGTTTCGTTCGTTTTGGGAATGCAATATTAGGGGTTTTAATTTATTTATGCAATATTTGTAGCGAAATATTTTAAAATAATTTTAAGAAAATATCTATGAGCCTGATAATCATAGGGACAGTAGCATTTGATGCTATAGAAACTCCCTTCGGAAAAACAGATAAGATAGTCGGAGGAGCCGCTACTTATGCAAGTTTAGCTGCATCTTACTTCTATGATAAGGTGAAAATCGTCGCAGTTGTAGGTGATGACTTCCATAAAGAAGACATTGATACATTTA
Organism: Pedobacter gandavensis; assembly: GCF_014172405.1. Taxonomy (GTDB): domain Bacteria; phylum Bacteroidota; class Bacteroidia; order Sphingobacteriales; family Sphingobacteriaceae; genus Pedobacter; species Pedobacter gandavensis. The sequence goes on from NZ_WNXC01000004.1 coordinate 39,538, forward strand.
ATGAACACGGAATTGATACCGAAGGATTACAAATAAAAGAAGGAGAAAAATCTTTCTTCTGGTCAGGAAAATACCACAATGACATGAACAGCAGAGACACTTTAGTCACTGAATTAAATGTATTGGCGGATTTCGATCCAATTATTCCTGAAAATTACCAGGACTGTGAATACCTGATGCTGGGCAACCTTACACCAGTAATTCAACGCACAGTAATAGAAAGATTAAAAAACAGACCAAAGCTGATCGTTCTGGATACCATGAACTTCTGGATGGACATCATGATGGACGACCTCTTGGAAACCATCAAATTGGTTGATGTATTGACTATTAATGATGAAGAAGCACGTCAATTGTCTGGAGAATATTCTTTGGTGAAAGCCGCAAAGAAAATTCTAACCATGGGTCCAAAATACCTGATCATTAAAAAAGGTGAACATGGTGCATTGTTGTTCCATGAAGATAAAATATTCTCTGCACCAGCATTGCCATTGGCAGAGGTATTTGACCCAACTGGAGCAGGAGATACTTTCGCAGGTGGTTTTATTGGTTATTTGGCAAAAGTAGGTACCATCAACTTCAACAACATGAAGAATGCAATCATCTACGGTTCTGCTTTAGCTTCTTTCTGTGTAGAGAAATTTGGAACAGAAAAAATTCTTAACCTGACAGACGAAGAAGTAGCTACACGTATTCAGGAATTTGTGAAACTAAGCTCATTTACAATTGAGGCTTAAATAAACGGCTCAATTGTAAAACAAAAAACGGAGTGCTCCATGGAACACTCCGTTTTTTTATGAATTTAAATGATCATTTCAATTTTCCAACAGCCTTAAACTTTTCAAAAACACCTTCTGTATGCGGTGCATCGGAGAGCTCTTCTGTCAGGTCTTGTCCTGCCCAATGTTCATAATGCTTTCCATTACGCCATAGACGGCTTTCCGTAACATCGTAAATAAAGCCCAGATAAGCTACCCAGATCTCCGGTTTATCTTGTCCGTTGCGAAGAGCAAGTTGTTGTTTGGTGTAAAGAGGTAGCTCCATTACGCTTTAAACCTACTTTTAAACCATTCATAAAAATAAACACTCAACAATAGCATTCCCATGAAATAAAAGTGACTTTCAAAAGGAATCGCCCCAATTCTTAAATCAAGCGTGTCCTTATAAGAGATCACGGGGAGCACAGAAATTATTCCATAACCAATATAGAATAACACCAAGCTTACCAGATAACCTCGGTAAAATTGGTAGCTAAACCTTAATTTATTTAGGTATTCAATATAAAAAATCAAGACGAATAATACGCCAAATGAAACTGTACTGTACCATTTCAAGTGTGCAAAAAATAGCATAGCAATACAGATTCCAAGCATTAGATTACTAAATGACAAGCTGAATTTATCCAGCGCATTGTTTGGAAAAAACACATTTAGGGCTTGATAAATGGAAATTCCTGCCAGGCAACTCGTCATATAAAAAAGAAATTCTTCAATTGGAATAATCCAAAGACGGGTTCCTGATAAATAGGAAGGATTAAAATCCCATGCACCAAAAATCACAAATAACGTTGCGAAAAAAGAGAAGATCAATCCGGTAATGACAACTGCTGGAAGGGCAAATTTTATCGTTTGGTAAAAGTTTGTTTTTTTAACCAAGAGCAGCAAGATGGGAACAATCAGCATGCCCAAGGCCAATAACAGATAGGTGAGGTTCATTTATAAATTAGTTAAGCCCAAAAATATGATTTTGACCCCATTTACCAATTTTCTTTTTTGAGCCTACAAAAAATGCCTTAACGCAAGCGCCAAGGCATCTATATATTGTTTATTCAAAATTCACATGATTTCTGCTCCTAAAATTTCTTTAGAATAAGTCTTCAAATACTTTTTAAGGATCTGGCGTGCAACATGGATTCTGGTTTTTACAGTTCCAATAGGGATGTCTAAGATCTCCGCAATTTCATGGTATTTATACCCTTCAAAATATTTGATAAATGGCACATAATACTCTGGTTGAAGCGTGGCTAAAGCTTTATTGATATCGCCTATAATGAACTTACTATCGCTTGTATTTTTAGAGGCACTATAGTGCAAATTAGCGGAAGAAATATCGTCGGATTTGGTAATTAATGCGTTAGTTTTCACTAAGCGTCTGTAGTTGTTAATAAAGGTATTTTTCATGATGGTAAACAGCCACCCTTTTAAATTAGTACCTTCTTTGAATTTGCTGTAGTAAGTTACAGCTTTCAACATTGTGTCCTGTACTAAGTCATTTGCATCCTCAATATCTTTAGTAAAATTTAAAGCGAATGACTGCAACGAAACAGAATGATCGTTTAGTTGGAGGTTGAATTCATTTTTTGTCATAATGTTTTAAGTTTTAAGGTTAAAAAGGCAAACAAACAAAGATTTATGAGTGGCGCTCGCTAGTTTGTTTAATCTTACACACCAAATGCTATACAACATTAGTACCAAAAAATCAATAGCAATATTAAGAAATTGTTTTTCGGGGTTGGCTATGACAAAGAGCCCTGTGTCACAAAATATTTACTTCTCTTTCTAACCGTACACCAAACTTGGCCTCCACGGTATTTATAATATTTTCTGAAAAACTGTACACTTCCTGTCCAGTAGCCTGTCCATGGTTAACCAGTACCAGTGCCTGATTTTTCCAGGTACCAGTTTGTCCAAAGACCTTGCCTTTGAAGCCACATTGCTCAATCAGCCAGCCTGCAGCAAGTTTCACCTTACCACCAGCCACCTGATAATGAACTGTTTCCGGAAAATCATCCTGAAGCTTTTTAAAATCAGAAGCGGAAATTACTGGATTTTTAAAGAAACTACCCGCATTCCCAATAGTTGTAGGGTCAGGTAATTTACTCACCCGGATATGCGCAACAACTGCAGATACATCGGCGATGGTTGGCTTGCTGATTCCACGTTTGGCAAGCTCCTCTTGAATCGCTCCGTATTGCGTGTTAATTTTCGCTACACGACTTAAGCGGAAGCGCACTTCAGTAATTAGGTACTGTCCTTTTAATTCATTTTTAAAAATGCTATCTCGATAACCAAACTGGCAATCCGCATGGCTAAACGACCTGGAAATACCGGTACTGATTTCCATCCCCGTACAAGATTCAAATACATCTTTCAACTCTACGCCGTAAGCACCAATGTTTTGTATTGGCGAAGCACCAACTGTGCCCGGAATCAGGCTTAAATTCTCTACTCCGGCATAACCATGCTGTACACAATAGTTGACAAAATCATTCCAAACTACTCCTGCCCCTGCAGTCACGATCACATCCTCCCCTTGATCTACCGCTGAAATACCTGGGATGCTCACTTTAACCGCTAATCCCTCAAAATCTTTGGTAAATAACACATTGCTACCACCTCCTAAAATCAACAAAGGCTGTGTTTTAATGAGCTCCGAAGACAGGAGTTCCTGCAAGTCTGAAAGGCTAACTACCTCTGCAAAATAAAGGGCCTTAACAGCGATACCAAACGTATTATAAGGTTTTAACGAAGTGTGTTGTTGGAAGATGGTCATAGGTAAAATGAACTGAATTGCTATAGGCTACAAATGTAATTGTTCAGGACTGGAATCAAGATGATTAAATAAATATTTAAAAAAATTGACTATTTTTCGTCTCTATTGTTAAAAAACAGGTTTTATTTAGAAAGGAGAACAAAAAATTTAAATGGAAAATCAGGATAAAAAGAGAATTTTAATTATTGAGGCAGCTTTGAAGCGTTTTGCCCATTATGGTTTAGCAAAAACAACCATGACTGAAATCGCAAAAGACATCTCTTTCTCAAAAGCATTACTCTATTACTATTTTCCTGACAAATTAAGTCTCTATGTGAGTGCCATAGAACACCTCATGCAGGTGATCAGCAGAGATCTGGTCAAATCTATTGACAAAACTAAAACAGCAAGCGAAGGCGTCCTTAAACTACTACAAAAAAGACAAGCCTTTATCCAAAAGTACTACAACATCCTGGAATCCAGCCAAATCATAGGCAATGAACTTCCAGAGAATCTGGCAGAAAAATTCCATAAAGCAAGAACCTTTGAATTCATCATTATCGGCTCCTTATTTAGTCGGGGTGTAGCCAATAAAGAGTTCTTCATCACAGATACCAAACTAGCCACCGAAATATTTATTGATGCCCTATCAGGTATCCATTTCAATATCCTTTCTAAGGATAAGAACATGTTCCCGGGAAAAGAACAGTTCAAACAAATCTTTCAAAAAGAAAAAATGTTTGCTGATATCTTCTTAGACGGATTGAGAGCTAAGCCATAATTCATTTGTCATCCTAAAGTAAGTTTAGTTAGATTTTCGTTACAAAATCCAACTTACAAAAATATGGTAGTATTTTTGACTGTAGAAATAAAAAAGTCAGAAAGTAAAAAAGTAGAATGGTAGAGATAGATAAAAAAAGGGAATTGATTATTGAGGGCGCAATAAAGCGGTTCATCCATTATGGCATCAACAAAACCACAATGAACGAAATAGCAGACGACTTATCAGTTTCTAAGCCTTCTTTGTACTATTATTTCCCAGACAAAAGCAGTCTGGTTTTGGGCGTAATTGAAAAGATTTTCTCTGACTATTTTGAATTGATGGAAAAAGATCAAGCCTCAAAAAGTACAGTTGAAGAGTGCTTAGCTGCATTTATTGAAATTAGACACCGCTTTTTTCAAAAATACTACATGCTTCACCTATCTGGTGGAAGTCCGGATGCTTCCTTAAATTCCGATAGCCTAAGAGCTTCATTTCTGGCCATGAAAGCCAAAAACGAAGATTTCCATGCCCAGGTTTTACAAAAGGCAATCGACAATGGGGAAATAGCCCCCGCAGATCCGCACAAGATGGCAGAGCTTTATCTGGATAGTCAGGCAGGAATTACCTCTCTATGCTTACTTCATGGAAATAAAGAACTGTTCCCAAGTAAAAAAGAGATGAAAACCATTCTGGAGAAACAGCACAGCTTATCGAAAATTTTCATCAAAGGATTAAAATAACCCTTGAATTAAGAGATTATTAATATAACAATAGACCACAAATTATAATAAACATGAATACTATAATTAAACAGGTAAGACTCATCCCGCTACTGCTGTTGGGGTTGTTATTATCTAATGTAGCAAGCGCTCAGCAAACACTGATTCTAAAAGACGCCTTAAACTACGCCATTCAGAACAGTGCAAATACGCGTAAAGCGAAATTAGACATTGAAGGAGGCCGTTACAAAACTGAAGAAATCAGAGCTCAAGCACTTCCAACAGTAACTGGAAATGCTGGACTAACTTATAACCCAATCATCGGCCAACTGGTAGTAGGTCCAGATTTGGCCTTCAAAATGGGAAGAACATGGAATTCAAATGCCGGTGTTCAACTGAATCAGCAACTGTTCAATCAGCAGGTTTTTACCGGCTTAAAAGCAGCAAGAACCAGTGAAAGCTATTACAATGCCAGCGCGGAATTAACAGATGAGCAGATCATTGAGCAGGTAGCCAACAATTACTACCAGGTATTGGTAAATAGACAACAACTGAACGTGATTGATACCAATATCAAAAATGTGAAAGTGGTAGAAAAGATCATTGGCAATCAATACAAAAATGGCTTGGCCAGAAAAATTGATGTAGATAGAATTAAGGTAAACCTCACCAATCTGGAAACCAGACGTGAACAAACCTCCAATGCCATTGTTCAATTAGAAAATCAGTTGAAATTCTCTATGGGGATGCCGGTAGAAACCGTAATTAATCTACCTAAAACAGAATTAGACCACAACCCGATTCTTCCTAAATTTTCAGATTCTGTAAACGTGGAAAACAGAACGGAAATGAAGCTATTGAACATTCAAAAAGACCTGCTTACTTTACAACGCAAAGCTTACGTAGCGGAATACTACCCAACGCTTGCCTTATCGGCAAACTACTCTTACACCGGACAAAGCGATAAATTTGATTTATTCAGCAACGGTCAAGCTTTCTGGTATGGTGCCTCAGCAGTTGGCCTAACCTTAAAGGTGCCAATTTTCAATGGATTCGCTACACGTTCCAGAGTTCGTCAAGCAGATGTAGACCTGAAAAAAGCCACAGAAGACAGAAGAGAAACCCGCAATGCGTTAAACCTATCTTATGAGAATGCAAAGATCCAATTGAAAAACAGTGTGAACACCATTAACTCTCAACGTGCAAACGTATTGCTTGCTCAGGAGATATACAACAGCACTCAAAACAATTACAACAATGGTCTTGCTGCATTAACAGATTTATTAGATACTGAAAATGCACTTACTGAAGCACAAAACAGCTATACCCAGGCCTTATTGAACTATAAGATTGCCGAAATTCAATTAATCAAATCAAACGGAAATATAAAATCACTACTACAATGAAAAAAGGAATCATTACAGCCTTAGTAATCATACTTGCCATAGCCGGGATCGCCCTGGTGTTGAAAAACAACAAAAAGAAAAATGCAGAGAAAACGGCAATTGTTGCGGAAGGTAGCGGTGCAGTTTCTGTTCGTACGGAAGTAGCAAAAAAAGAACCTATTAATCTTGATTTCAGTGTTAATGGTGTTTTTGCTCCTATCCAGGAATTGAATTATATGGCGGAAATCGCAGGTCGTGTGACCGCTATTTACGTAAAAGAAGGTGACAGAGTAACGAAAGGCCAGCCATTGGCACGCATAGACGCAGAAATCTTAAATACAGACAAAGAAACTGCAGAAGCAAACCTACAAAATGCGATCAGAGATGAAGCAAGATACGCAAGCTCTTTCCAAACGGGTGGGGTAACACAACAACAATTAGATCAGGCAAAACTTGCAGTTAAAAACGCAAGACTAAGACTACAAAGCTCACAAAAAAGAGTAAGCGATGCAAACATGAGGTCTCCTATCAATGGTATTGTGAACAAAAAATATGTGGAAGTTGGTGCGTATGCAAATGCACAAGGCACACAATTGTTTGAATTGGTAGATGTATCTAAATTGAAGCTAAAAGTAAACGTAGACGAATCACAGGTAGCTAACTTAAATCTTGGCGATCAGGTGCCGATCAAAGCAAATGTTTTCCCAACAGATAACTTTGAAGGAAAAATCACGTTTATCGCAGCAAAAGCAGATGCTTCCCTAAATTTTCCAGTTGAAATCTTAGTAGAAAACAACAAGAAAAACACCATTAAAGCAGGTATGTACGGTACTGCTGTATTCAAATTCCCACACCTTGCCCCTACCATTATTGTCCCTCGTGGCGCATTCTTCGGTAGTGTAAGTAGTAATCAGCTATTTGTATTAGGTGAAGGAAATAAAGCAGTATTACGTAAAGTAGTAGCAGGTAGAATTCTTGGAGAAAACGTGGAAGTGCTGGAAGGTCTGAAAGAAGGCGAAACAGTGATCACCAGTGGACAAATCAACTTGGTTGATGGAACGCCGGTTGTTCCTGTAAAATAACCAACACTTTAGCATGAATATATAACAAAACTATTCTGATGAAAATAACAGAAATTTCTATAAAGCGCCCAACACTCGTTATCGTGGTTTTTACCGCGCTAACGCTGATGGGGCTATTGAGCTACTTTAGCCTGAGCTATGAATTATTACCAAAGTTCTCTAATAACGTAGTCTCTATATCCACAATATACCCAGGAGCCTCACCTAATGAGGTGGAGAATACCGTCACCAAGAAGATTGAAGATGCCGTCTCCTCCATGGAAAACATTAAGAAACTGAACGCTGTATCTTATGAGAGTTTATCCGTTGTGACCATCACGCTAAATGATAAAGCCAATGTGGATTTATCATTGAATGAGGCCCAACGTAAAGTAAACTCAATCCTTGCGGATTTACCAACTGATGTAAAGCAACCATCCTTGAATAAATTCTCGCTGGATGATTTACCGGTGATCACGATGTCAGCATCCGCAAAAATGGATGATGCCGCGTTCTATGACCTGATCGATAAACGTATCGCGCCAATCCTTTCCAGGGTTTCAGGTGTAGCGCAAGTCAACCTGGTTGGTGGTTCTGAACGTGAAATCGTAGTTGGATTGAATGCGGCTAAAATTGAAGGTTACAACCTTTCTATCCCACAAATTCAACAAGCAATCCTCACTTCCAACCTTGACTTCCCTACTGGAAGTGTGAAAACGGAAAATCAGGATGTATTGATCCGTCTTTCCGGTAAATTTAAATCGGTAGATGAGTTGAGAAACCTGGTTGTTGCCACCAGCAAAACTGGTGCACAAATCAGATTAAGCGATGTTGCTGACGTTCAGGATGCACAAAAAGAAGTAGAGAAAATCGCACGTATCGATAGAAAAGGTGCGATCGCGATCCAGATCATCAAACAATCAGATGCGAATGCGGTAGAAGTAAGTAAAGGCATGCACAAAATTGTAGCTACCCTTGAAAAAGACTATAAAGCCAACGACTTAAAAATTATCATCGCCAACGATAGTTCCATCTTTACCTTGGAATCAGCAGATGCGGTAATCCACGATTTAATCATGGCAATTGTCCTGGTAGCTTTCGTGATGTTGTTCTTCCTCCACAGTTTACGTAACGCGGCAATTGTAATGGTATCCATTCCAGCTTCCCTGATTGCTACATTTATCGGGATGAGCTTATTTGGCTATACCTTAAACCTGATGTCCCTTCTTGGACTATCCCTGGTGGTAGGTATTCTGGTGGATGATGCGATTGTGGTATTGGAGAATATCTACAGACACATGGAGATGGGTAAAAACCGAGTTCGTGCAGCTTATGATGCAACCGCAGAAATTGGATTTACTGTAGTCTCGATTACTTTGGTAATTGTAGTGGTATTCTTCCCGATTGCAGTGAGTTCAGGATTAGTTTCTAACATCCTTCGTCAGTTCTGTGTGGTGGTAATTATCGCAACCCTATTGTCATTGGTTACTTCATTTACCATTGTTCCATTATTGTCTTCACGTTTCGGTAAACTGGAAAAAATTGAAGGTAAAAATGCTTTCGGACGTTTCATTTTATGGTTCGAAAAGCAATTACATAAATTTACGGTTTGGGTAACTGGTATCTTAGAATGGACCTTACGTCATAAAGCCATCACCATTATTGGGGTATTTATGCTGCTATTGAGTTCTTGTGGATTAACCATCGGTGGTTTCATCGGTACAGAATTCTTCCCGAAGAGTGATAAAGGAGAGTTCCTGGTACAAATTGAGCTTCCTAAAGATGCCTCTCTGGAGAAAACAAATCAGTTCACACAAAGAGCTGAAGCTTTCTTAGTGAAAAAACCAGAGATCACTCAAATGATTACGACCGTTGGACAATCCAGTGGTGATATGGGTGCTTCTCAAGCTACTGCCTACAAATCTGAGATCAACGTAAAATTAGTAGAACGCAAGGATCGTAAAGATGCATCTGATATTTATGCCACAAAAGTGAGTCGTGAATTGTCGAAATTCCTGGTTGGTGCAAAAGTAAAAACAGTACCGATCAGTATTTTAGGTATTGCTGAAAATGCACCGATTGACCTGGTAGTTATGGGCTCCGATCTGGATAGCGCTATGAAATATGCAGAAGGTGCAATGGAAGTCTTAAGAGGCATCCCAGGTTCTGCAGAGGTGAAATTATCTGTAGAAAAAGGTAGTCCGGAGATTAATGTTCAGGTAGACCGTGATAAAATGGCTGCCTTAGGATTGACCCTACAAACCGTAGGTATGACCATGCAAACTGCATTTAGTGGAAATACAGACGGTAAATACCGTAAAGGTGAATACGAATATGACATCAACATCCAGTTCCAAGCCTTCAACCGTCGTAACATTGACGACGTAAGAAATCTGACTTTTATCAATGATAAAGGGGAGAAAGTCAAACTGATTCAGTTCGCAGACATTAAAGAAGGTTCAGGCCCAAGTCAGCTGGAACGTAGAGATAAAAGTACTTCTGTTTCTGTAAAAGCTCAATCTATCGGTAGACCAACAGGTACCATCGTAACAGAACTACAGAATAAATTGATAGAACTTGAAAATAATGGCAAACTGAAAAAACCAGTTGGCGTGAGTTATGTATGGGGTGGTGACCAGGAAAACCAAAGTGAAGGTTTCGGTACTTTAGGTATCGCCATGATGGCTTCTGTTATCCTGGTATACCTGATCATGGTTGCCTTATACGACAGTTTTGTTTATCCTTTGGTGGTGATGTTCTCGATTCCTTTATCGGTAATCGGTGCCTTACTGGCGCTAGCGATCACCAACAACTCATTGGGTATCTTTACGATCTTAGGATTGATCATGCTGATCGGTCTGGTAGCGAAAAATGCGATCATCCTGGTCGATTTTACAAACCAGATGAAAGCAGAAGGTAAATCGACGCATGAAGCGCTTATCCTAGCCAACCATGCACGTTTACGTCCAATCTTAATGACCACTATCGCCATGGTAATCGGTATGCTTCCTATTGCATTGGCCAGTGGTGCCGGTGCGGAGTGGAAAAACGGTCTGGCATGGGTAATCGTAGGTGGACTAACCAGTTCCCTATTCCTAACGCTAATCGTAGTACCGGTAATGTATCAGATCTTTGATAACATCTTAACCAAGTTTGGCTTCAATGAAAAAGGCCAATCAATGGAAGAACTGATCGCAGAACCATACGACCATAAAGACGTTAAAGAATACGATCTGGACGGTAAACACTAAACCGACCAGCTCAAAAAAAAGAGGAATTTGCAGTTGCAAATTCCTCTTTTTTTATAAACCGATTTTAATTTCCTCTGCTCTTCCTCTAGAACCACTGTAAACAAAGAAACCCCACATTGCTGTGAGGTTCCTTCTTTATATCAAAACAATCAATTAAATATGGATTGCTCTGTTTTCTGTTGCAGCCATAGCCGCTTCTTTTAATGCTTCTGTATAAGTTGGGTGCGCATGGCAAATTCTTGCAATGTCTTCTGCTGAAGCACGGAATTCCATAGCTACCACAGCCTCAGCAATCATATCTGCTGCACGTGGACCAATCATGTGTACACCTAAAATCTCATCAGTAGTTGCATCTGCCAATACTTTTACGAAACCATCCGTATCCATACTTGCTTTTGCACGTCCACTTGCTTTGAAAGGGAATGAACCTGCTTTATAAGCAGTACCTTTTTCTTTCAGTTGCTCCTCTGTAAAACCTACTGAAGCTACTTCTGGCCAGGTATACACCACACCTGGAATCAGGTTGTAGTTGATGTGTGGTTTTTGTCCGGCTAAAGTTTCCGCAACATAAATACCTTCATCTTCTGCTTTGTGTGCAAGCATTGCACCTTTAATTACGTCACCAATCGCATAAACACCAGGAACCGAAGTTTCTAAATGCTCATTTACAGGGATCTTGTTACCGCGATCTTCTGTTTTGATGCCAATATTCTCTAATCCTAATCCTTCAGTATAAGCCGTACGACCCACTGCAACGATACAATAATCAGCCTCAAGACTAACTACAGCACCTTTTGAGTTTTCAGCAGTCACCGTTACACGTTCGCCTTTAGTTGTTGCACCAGTTACTTTATGACCCATAAAGAACTCCATGCCCAGAGATTTTTTCAACACACGTTGCAATTCTTTTCCTAAACCTGCATCCATGGTCCCAATGATAGAAGGCATGAATTCAACTACAGATACTTTCGTACCTAAACGTGCGTAAACAGAACCCAACTCTAATCCGATTACACCACCACCAATAACTACCATTTCTTTTGGTACTTCTTTGATGTTCAATGCTTCCGTTGAAGTAATGATTCTCTTTTTATCGATTGGTAAAAATGGCAATGCTGTTGGCTTAGAACCTGAAGCAATGATCACATTTTTAGCCGTAATTGTTTCTGTACTTCCGTCTTCTTTAGTGATAAGAATCGTGTTCTTGTCAACGAAAGAACCCAGTCCCTGGAAAGAATCAATTTTATTTTTTTTGAAGAGGTATTGAATTCCGGCAGTATTCTGAGCAACTACATCATCCTTACGCGCGATCATCTGTGGCATATCCACGCTCAGATCTTTAAGGTTAATTCCATGAGTCTGGAAAGTATGTGCAGCATTGTGAAAATGCTCTGAAGAGTCTAACAATGCTTTTGAAGGAATACAACCTACGTTTAAGCAGGTTCCGCCAAAAGTTTTATATTTTTCTATCACTGCCGTTTTTAAGCCAAGTTGAGCACATCTGATTGCGCCAACATAACCGCCCGGGCCCGAGCCAATAACAACTACATCGTATTGCATATTAAGGTTTTTTTTTGTGGAACAAAGTTAATAAACCTATCCTAATTATCCCCCTAAAACCTATTCTTTCCTCATCTTTAATGTTACATACCCAAAAATCAAGTAACGATTTCTGTATATTTAAGCCTCCATAAAAACAATACCGAACATGACCCGCTTTAAATTAACATGGCTGGCCGTCCTGCTGCTTTTCACAGGCACCTCCGGCTTCGCACAGCTGTCTGATTCCGCGTATGTACGCCAGAATTACACAAAAATTGAACGCAATATTCCAATGCGCGACGGCATTAAACTGTTTACTGCCATTTATATCCCCAAGGATAAAAAGAATAAATACCCCTTCATGATCAATAGAACCCCTTATACGGTTGCTCCATATGGTGAAGACAAATACAAAACCAGCCTTGGCCCATCTCCATTATTTCTTAGAGAAGGTTTTATTTTCGTGTACCAGGATGTCCGCGGAAAATGGATGAGTGAAGGTGAATTTGTTGATGTAAGGCCACATAATGACCATAAAAAAAGCAAAAAAGACATTGACGAGAGCTCCGATACCTATGATACCATTGATTGGCTCCTTAAAAACATCCCGGATAACAATGGCAAAGCCGGAATATATGGTACCTCCTACCCTGGATTCTACTCCTCAGCAGCATTGCCAGGCGCTCATAAAGCTTTGAAGGCGGTGTCACCGCAAGCACCCGTTACCGACTGGTTTTTGGGAGATGACTTTCACCACAATGGTGCTTTTATGCTGGCAGATGCCTTTAGCTTTTACTCCTCTTTTGGCGTACCGAGACCAAAACCAATCACCCCGGATAAAGGACCTAAACCTTTCCACTATGGAATCACCGACAATTACCGTTTTTACCTGGATTTAGGTGCCCTGAAAAACGTAAAGGAAAAATACTTTGCTGATAGCATTCAGTTCTGGAATGACCTGATGGCACATGGTAATTACGATGAGTTCTGGAAAAACAGGAACATCAGACCGCATTTAAAAGGTGTAAAACCAGCGGTTTTGGTAGTTGGTGGATTTTTTGATGCCGAAGACGTTTATGGTGCATTACATACTTATAAAGCAATTGAAGATCAAAACCCTACTGCAAAAAATAACCTTGTGATGGGCCCATGGTTCCATGGTGGCTGGTCAAGAAGTACCGGAGAAAGCTTCGGAGACATCAAATTCGGACAAGCGACCAGCACCAGCTATCAGAAAACTCTGGAATTCCCATTCTTCATGCAATACCTGAAAGATGCCCCGGATGCTAAACTTGCAGAAGCCAATATCTTTGTCACAGGAAGCAATGAATGGAAAGGTTTCGAAACCTGGCCGCCAAGAAACACAGAAAACAAAACCCTTTACTTCCAACCTGAAGGACGTTTGAGCTTCGAAAAACCAACAGCTCCGGAAAGCTTTAACCAATATGAAAGTGACCCAAATGCACCAGTTCCTTATCAGGATGGCGTGCAAGCGAGAAGAACCAGAGAATACATGATCGATGACCAGCGCTTTGCTGCCCGCAGACCAGATGTTCAGGTTTTTCAAACTGCAATATTGACTGAAGACCTGACCATGGCAGGCCCGCTAATGGCAAACCTGGTCGTTTCTACTACAGGAACAGATGCAGACTATGTCGTTAAACTGATTGATGTTTATCCGGAAGATGCACAGGCAATGGTGCCAAACCCTAAGAACATCATCATGGGTGGCTATCAAATGTTAGTGCGTGGCGAAGTCATGCGCGGAAAATTCAGAAATAGTTTCGAGAAACCAGAACCATTTACCCCTGGACAAATCACCAAAGTAAATTATAGTCTGCCTGATGTGGCGCATACCTTCAAAAAAGGACACCGCATTATGATCCAGGTTCAAAACTCCTGGTTCCCATTGGTCGATAGAAACCCACAAGTTTTCACCGATATTTACCATGCTGCGGACAGCGATTTCAAAAAAGCTACCCACCGCATTTACCACGATGCCAACAATGCCTCAGCGATTTCAGTAACCCTGTTAAAGCCCTAATTTAAGATGAAAAAGATTTTATACCTATTCCTGACCCTAGCCAGTATCAATCAGCTGGCTAAGGCTCAGTTGATGAAGCCAAAACCAGCATTTAGTCGCGCAGATACTCTAAGAGGTACTTTAAGCCCTTTGCGCAGCTGCTACGATATCAATTACTATCACCTGGATGTTAAAGTAGACATTGATCAGAAGTCCATCTCTGGTAGCAATGAATTTCGCTTTACGGCCACACAAAATTTCAACAAGCTTCAATTTGACCTGTTTGCCAACCTGAAAGTGGAAAAAGTAGTCTACAAAAATCAAGAACTCCCTTTCACAAGAGAGTTCAATGCCGTGTTTGTGACCTTCCCAGAAACCATAAAAAAAGGCAGTAAAGAAAGTTTTACGGTATTTTACTCCGGTAACCCCATCATTGCCAAAACCCCACCATGGGATGGCGGATTCATTTTCAGCAAAGACAAATCTGGAAACCCATGGGTATCGATGGCATGTCAGGGATTAGGTGCAAGCAGTTGGTGGCCTACCAAAGACCATCAAAGCGATGAAGTAGACAGCATGATGATCAGCATCAGCGTACCTAAAGATCTTCAGGACGTTTCTAATGGTCGCCTAAGAAGTGTAGTGGAAAAACCTGATGGCTATACCCAATACAACTGGTTTGTGAGCAATCCCATCAACAACTATAATGTTGCCCTATACATCGGAAAATATGCGCACTGGAGCGATGAGTTCCCAGGGGAAAAAGGAAAACTTAGCATTGACTACTGGTCTTTAAAAGAAGACAGTGCCAAAGCACGTCCACACTGGGATGCTGATGTGAAGCCCATGCTCAAATCATTCGAACATTGGTTTGGCCCTTATCCATTTTATGAAGATGGCTATAAGCTGGTGCAGGCCCCACACCTCGGAATGGAACACCAAAGCGCAGTCGCCTATGGTAACCAGTTTAAAAAAGGTTATTTGGGCCGAGACCTTTCCGGTTCTGGCTATGGTATGAAGTTCGATTTTATTACTGTTCATGAAAGCGGTCATGAATGGTTTGGAAACAACATCACCTCCAAAGATATTGCCGATATGTGGATCCATGAAAGCTTCACCAATTATTCTGAAGCCCTGTTTACGGAGTCCACACAAGGAAAAGAAGCAGGTTCAGCCTATGTCATTGGCATCAGAAAAGCCATTGCAAATGACATTCCCATCATTGGTACTTATGGCGTCAACCATGAAGGCTCGGGAGATATGTATTATAAAGGAGCCAATATGGTGCATACCATCAGACAACTAATCAACGATGATGAAAAGTTCAGGAACATCCTGAGGGGTATGAACAAAACCTTTTACCATAAAACCGTTACCACCGCAGAAATAGAAAACTATATCGCCAAACAAAGCGGATTAAAGCTCAAAAAAGTCTTTGATCAATATTTACGAACCACTATGGTGCCTGTTCTTGAATATAAAATCGATGGAAATAAATTGACTTACCGCTGGACGGATACCATAAAAGATTTCGATATGCCGGTAAAAGTAAGCTTGAAACCAGGGGAATTCTCTTTCATTTACCCAAGTAATAAATGGAAAACCATCCCCTTAACAGCCGAAATAACCAAGGATAATTTCAAAGTAGACCCTAACTTTTATATAAAAACTAAAAATATTTTTTAAATAATCGCGCAATTCTGCAACAAATTGGAATTGCATGGCGTCTTATAGAAAACCGAAAAACAATATGAAAAAATTAAGTTTACTATTCACCATCGCATTATTAAGTCTTGGGCTAGGTAGCCAAGCTAAAAACCCCATAAGAATCAGCGCTTCTCACCTTTTAAAAGAAGACAGACAAGTGAGCAACTTCAATGGAATAGCCATTGGTGGTTCCCTTAAAGTTTATGTGAAACTTGGAAATACGGAAAGCTTAAGGCTGGAAGGTGATCAGGAGGCCATAGATGAGCTGACTTCAGAAGTAAAAGATGGAACTTTAACCATCAGACCTAAAAGATCACAATGGAAAGAATGGTTCAAAAAGTTTAACAACTCTAAAGTTACTGCTTACATCACCGCTAAAAAGTTAACCAGTTTAGCCGTGTCAGGTTCAGGGAATATTGAAGTAGAACAAGCCATCAGTGCTGATGCATTCAGTACAGCAATTAGTGGCTCCGGAAATATCAAAGCAACTGTAAACTGCCAAAGCTTCCAATCTTCTATCAGTGGCTCCGGCGTACTGAACATTAGTGGAAAAGCAAAAACAGCAACAGTAGCCATTAGCGGATCTGGAAATTTCAATGGTAGAGCACTCTCTGCAGATCATGTTGAGGCGCATGTTAGTGGTTCCGGATCAATTTATATCGGTGCTAAAGAAAGCCTGACTGCTGCAATCAGTGGCTCTGGAAACATCAATTACGCTGGTAACCCGACCATAAAAAAAGCATTAGCAGGTTCTGGGAAACTAAGAAAAACTGACTAATCAAAAAAACAGAAAGCTATTCCTATAATTGGGAAACGCTTAAAATAATTCAAAAAGGCCCTGAAGTAATAATTTCAGGGCCTTTTATATTACCAACCTGGATTCTGTACCAGATTTTTTCCTTTCTCTAATTCATTATAGGCAATCGGCTGAAGATATTGTTTCGTTTCAAAAACCCTGGTTTCTACCACTGACCTCTGAAAAAATGTATTTGCATCACCGTTCATGTTCATCCCATAAAAACTTCCACCTTGTTTATCTTTTCCGGAAGGATTCTCGGCAATCATCCAGCGCCTCACATCAAAATAGCGCTGCCCTTCTGTACAAAGCTCTACCCTGCTTTCTCTTCTGATCGCTGCTCTTTGAAGCTCCTGATTTCCGGAAATCGAAGGGTTAAGAACTTCTAATTGAGGAATACCAGCTCTTTCCCGAACCAAATTCACATATTTAAGGATCAATGCATTTGAAGGATCAACTTCATTCAAAGCCTCAGCATATAGCAAATGGAATTCTGCTAACCTGAAAACAATAGAAGGCCTGAATACACTGGCAACCCCCGGACTGGTTTTATGTACTTTCCTATTGAAACGTTTATAAAGCATATAACCACTCACAGTATACTGACCACTGCGGTCATTAGGAGAACCCACAAAGAAATTAATCTCTTTATTTGAAATGTGCCATTTCCTTCCGGCAAAAAATACCGTATTGTAAAAACGTGCTTCCCTATTGATGTACATATTGGATACATTAACGCCATTATAAGCGCTTTTACCAGCCTCTGAATACAATGGGGAGGCAGGTAAAAATCCAGCATTATTTATCGGCAAACCATCTTTCATATAGAAATCATCCACCAATTCCTGCAACACACCCGTGCTTCCTAAACCGTTAGGTTCGCTTCTAGGGGTAGATCGGCGATCTAACTGATCCCCATCCATCCCTCCAAATCCATTCTTTGAAGTCGCCCAAATGATCTCCTTGTTATACACCTGGAAAAGATCATACACAGATTTATCAGGATCAAGTACACCGTTGGTATACGCTTTATACAACTCATAATTTCCCTGTTCCGCAAAATCTATAAATTCCTTCAATGCGTTAACAGCTTTCGCCCATTTCGCAGGATCTTTTGCTGGGAATAACTTTTTCCCGTCTGGATTCACCAGGCTTAAAGCTGGTGCATATCCCCCATTTAACAAAGGACTAGCGGCGTACATCCATAATTTCGCTTTCACTGCCAGAGCCACTCCTTTAGTGGGATTAGCTAAATATTGTTCATCTGTAATCGCCGACTGTGGTAATAAAGTCGCGGCATTGGTCAATTCCTTATCAATAAAAGCAACCACATCATCCACAGATTGTCTTGGCAAATCCAAATCATCCGTAGGTGCAAGCACACGATCAAGAATTGGAATAGGTCCATATTGCTCAAACAACAAATAATGATAATAGGCACGCATGAACAATGTATTGGCTTTCATGGTTTTAAATTCAGCCTCTGTCAGCTGATCTGCATCCGTTCCAGTCGCTAAAATTGGCTTCGCCTTTTCCAGGAAAATATTTGCCTGTCGGATCAAGGGATATAAGGTTCCCCATCTTTGAAAGCCCATAGTTATGCTGTTCTTAGCAGAAATATTATACCTTGCTGCATCCCCATAGCCCGCTATGACCTCATCAGTCATCGATGTCCATGGGTTTTGAATCCCGTTCATACCAACACCAATGATGGTAGAATAATCGGGAACTCCAGACATGACATTGGCATACCATCGTTTGGTATAACCCGGATTGTCAAAAATCTGATCTGTGGAGGTTAAGCCCCCTGCCAATTCATTTGATACATCTAAATAACTTTTCTTACAAGCAGCCATAGCTGACATTAAGAAAATTACAATAACCCATATTTTTAATTTCATGTTTCTCTTTTTTAAGGGGTTTTAAAAAGTAACTTCTAAACCGAAGGTGTAAGTACTTGGCAGTGGATAGGCATTTCCTCCATTGGCATTCCCAACTTCAGGATCCCAATATTTCACATCGTCCCAAACACCCAGATTATAACCCATGACATAAACTCTAGCCGTTTGCAACAGGACTTTCTTTAAAAACGACTTCGGTAAGTTGTAACCAACCTCTACGTTTTTTAATCGTAGGAAATTACCGCTCCTGAGCCAGAATGTGCTGGCTACGGTATTGTTCGCGTTATTTGTACCCCCACTGTGGATTCTCGGCATCAATGCATTTTGATTCGGATTGGCTTCAGTCCACCTGTCTAAAGCGAAAGTTCTATAGTTAGACTGGTCATTTCCCCAGGCAAAAGGATACCAACCTTCTGGGGTTGCACCGCCAAGGATAACTGAGGTATTGGAAGTTCCCTGAAAAAATGCGCTGGCATAAAAGCCTTTATACTCTGCATTTAATCCAAAACCATAGACAATTTCTGGCTTATCCGGATAAGAATGACCACCTCTTTGCCTGTCATAGGCGTCGATTTTTCCATCCCCGTTTAGATCTTTATACTTGATGTCTCCCGGGCCTATTAAACCTCCTAGCGTTGGCGTTGGCAAGCCTGGTTTAAGCTTGTAGGATTTAGTTCCATTGCTGTTGTTGCTGATTGTAAAATCGTCGTTGGTGTAAAGTCCATCCGCAATGTAAAGCACCTGCTCTCCAACTCTTGTCCCGGTCGTAGCCATCCATGGATACGGTTGTTTCAGTTCATCAAACTCGGTGATTTTGTTTCTGGCAAAGGTAAAAGTACCTCTACCACTCAGTTTAAACTCCCCGAAATTTTGTCGGGCATTAATTGTCCCATCAATTCCGTGATTCTTTACCTTACCAAAATTTTGCCATGGTGCCGATCTAAAACCTGCCAGATTTGGAATGGTCTTTCTTTGAAGTAAGATCCCCGATCTTTCAGATTTAAAATAATCTGCTTCAATCTCAATTCTTCCATTAAACAGCCCCAGGTTAACACCATAATTTTGTTTGTCTTCAATCTCCCAAACCAAATATGGTGCTTCAAATCTACCTTCCACAATTCCAGCTCCTAAGCCATTTACACCTCCTGCAGAACTTATTCCCTGGTTAAAACCTGCGGCATCCATGGTATAGGTTGGGCGATATAGAAATCTTGCTGTCCCCGTATTGTCATTCCCCGTACGTCCGATGGAAGCGCGTAATTTCAAGTTTGAAAGTACCTGTTTCAAGGCCTCCGGATAAAATTTCTCATTAGACACCTGATAGCCAACACCAACAGCTGGAAAAAATCCAAAGCGGAATTCCTTTGCAAAAGCCTCACTCCCGGTATAACCGAAGTTCCCTTCCACAAAATAGCGGTCGTCATATCCGTAGGTTACCCTACCCACCACACTTTGCTTTCTAAAGGGTAGCGGGTCATCATGATTCTGGGTTTCCTTTTGCATGTATAAGCCCATTGCACCTAAGGTATGCTTTCCAAAAGTTCGGTTATAGTTCAATGAGCTTTCCATATAAATTTTCTTTACTGAGCTGCTCGATGCGCCTGCGGCTCCCAGATCCGGAGTTCCAGAAAAGGTCTTTGAAAAGATCAATTTACCATTTGCATCTCTGCCCGTGGCGAAGTAACGACTCGGATTATAGGAACGGCGAGAACCAAAAAAACCGTCATAGTCATAACTAACATTTCCCCTTAAAGAAAGTCCCTCGGTGATAAAATTTAATTTCTGAACGATACGCACATTAGACTGTATCCCACTTCTCCATTCTTTCGCATAACCAGAATTCATCAGTTGATTGTATGGATTTCGCATGTTGGCATCACGTTCCTGTCTATAGGTCGCAATGGTTCCATCACTATATACTGCAGGAAAAACATAGGGTGGCGTCAATAACATTTGACGGAAAATACTACCCGTACCAATCCCCGGATAATTGGTCATTAAATACTGTCCACTTAGGTCTACACTAACGGTAGTAGATTTAGAAACATCCAGATCTACATTACTTCTCAGGTTGTATCTTTTCAGGCCGATATTGGTATCATATCTATTGCTCGGGTCATCTTTAAAAATGCCACTTTCTCCGTAATAAGCACCGGACACAAAATACCGCGCTTTTTCTGTCCCGCCACGGGCATTTAGGGTATACCTATGATTTGCGGTTGTTTTTTTCAACAACTCATCCATCCAATTGGTATTTGGATAAAGATCCGGATCCACCTGATTACGGTATTTATCGATCAACTCTTCAGAAAATATCGGCGATAAGCCATCATTTGCCAAGGCTTCATTGTATAAATTCAAGTAATCTACGGAACCTACAAATTCAGGTAATCTCGTCGGTTTGGCAATGCTATGTTCTGTTCTAAAAGAGATCACCGCCTTTTGAACTTTTCCTCTTTTTGAGGTAATCAAAATAACACCATTCGCCCCTTCTGCCCCGTATACAGCCGTTGCTGCTGCATCTTTCAATACGGAGAAGGTCTCAATTTCGTCGGGTTCAATATCACTGATTTTTCTGGGTACCCCATCTACTAAAATCAAGGGAGAACTTCCCCCGGCAAATGTACTGATCCCTCTGATCCAAAACTCGGAATTGTCATAACCAGGTTCTCCGGAACGCTGAATAGCAAGTACGCCAGACACCTGACCTGCAATATTATTGGTTAAATCCCGGGTTGGAAACCTCAATTGTTCCCCCTTTACACTGCTAATGGAACTTACTACACTTTCTTTTTTCTGTGTACCATAGCCCACCACCACTACATCTTTCAGGTTATTTTCTTCTGCACGCAATACCACGTTGATATCATCTATTCCACGCACAGCAACTTTTTGTGTTTTATAACCGACATAAGCAAATATCAAACTGTCCTTTAACTCCACCTCAATGGAATATTTACCGGTATTACCGGTCACAGTGCCCTTGTCTGTTCCCATGACGCGAACAGAAACACCTGGTATCGGCAACTCCATTTCATCTTTTACCGATCCGGATACTTTAAAAGATACCATACTCTTTTTCACGGGTAAGGATGCTCTTTCTTTAACAATGATAGTTCCTGGCTCTAACACATAGGTTAAAGGTTGATTGATAAAACAAGTGGCCAAAACCGCTTCTAAGGAAGCTTTTTTAACATTTATGGTGACTGGTTTTGCTGCATCAATATTGGTGGAGATAATGAGCAGGTTATAACCCGTTTGTTTTTTTATTGACTTTAAAACTGTTTCAAGCTTCGCATTGGTCTCGGAGAGGGTTACTTTTTTCTGAGCAATGGTGCTGGCGTTGACATGCAGTAGAACTGTGGTTAGCAGTATAACAGTAAGCTTCATGCTGAGTATAATTTTCTTTCCCATACTGGAATTCCAGTACGATTTAAAATCGTAAATTTTCATACATTTGGTTAGTTTGGTTTAGGAAAATGAGGACAAAAGAATACCCCTTCATCTTCGGTTGCAGATAAATTATTTGAACGTAATTGGCAGACTAATCCAAACTTTTATAAGCCGGAGTGCTGTGAACACTCCGGCTTTTTTAGGGGTTAGTAAGCGTAATCTAGTAGCATTATGGCATCACGAAAACCCTCCTTCCTTTTAATTTAAATTTGAATTTGTCTGTTTTTTCGAGCAGACGAAGTACCTCCTCTAAATTTTTATCCCGGGATACGGATCCGATCACTTTTACATGGTTGAGGCTACCATCATAGACAATATCGACATCATACCAGCGCGATAACTTCTTTAGGATCCCTTCCAGGTTGTCGTTTTCGAAAACAAAAAAACCATTCTTCCAGGCAATCACTTCCTCGACATCGATTTGTTTGATTTTCAACCCTGCAGGAGTCCTGACCGATTGCTGCCCTGGTGCTAATACCTGATTTCCAATTCTTACCGCACCTTCCAGCAAGGTGGTTTTAAGATTAGATTCATCCGGATAGCTGCTGATATTAAAATGTGTACCTAATACCTCCACCCCTTCTGTTAAACCAGCAGCACCCACCGCCGTCACCTTAAATGGCTTTAGTTTGTCTTTGGCTACTTCGAAATAAGCTTCCCCACTGAGCAACACCTCCCGTTTTTCAAGCTTAGCAAAACTTGCAGGAAACCTCAGCGTGGAAGCGGCATTCAGCCACACTTTAGTCCCATCTGGTAGTATGATCTGGTATTGTCCCCCTTTAGGAGTTTCCAAAATATTATATTTTTCAGGAGCAGGCAGCTCAGAAACCTGACCTGCTTTCGGATCTCCCAACGTTTGATAAATTAATTCTCCATCCTTGGTTTTTACAATGGAAATTCCAGATTCTTGAGCCAGATTACCGTTTTTAATATCATTCAAAAACAACTGGGAGCCATCCGAAAGGGTTAATATTGCTTTGTTACCACCAGGAGCAATCATTTTGCTGGCAAGCCCATCCCCTGATTTTAAGAATTTTTGATGGCCAAAAAACACCAATCCAACAGCCACAATCAATAAAATGGAGGCCGCCGCCAGGTATTTAAAGACCCGGTATTTCATCGGTGCTTTTAAAATGATGCGCGGATTGCTTTGAACGCTTTGTTCAGCTTTCGACTTCGATAAAATAAGAGCCAATCGCTGGTCAAGTCGTTCCTGAACACCTGCATCAATTTCCGCTGGAAAAACCTCCTTAGCTAGGGTATTCCGAATTAACTGACCATAAATTTCCTGATATTGATCCTCTTTTACTTTGTCAAGGAAGGCCTCAAGTTCTGCTTCAGAGCATTGATTATTCAATAACCTATGAAATTCCGTTAAAATATGATCCTCCATATATAAAGCATTCTTTGACTAAAGACGCCTCAAAAAAGAATATAGGGGGGGGCTATTTATTTTTTATTTCAGCAATAAAAAGAGCAGGATACTCAGCGAGATATCGAGGTGCCCCATCAGGTACTCTTTCACTAAAAAACTGGCTTTAGTTAAATACTCTTTGACAGTATGGACAGAAATACCCATTTCCTCTGCGGCTTCTTTATAGGTATAGCCATCAATTTTACAAAGTTGATATACTTTTCGTTGCTGGACAGATAATTTATTTAATGCCTTTTCCAGCAGTTCTTCACTCTGTTTCAAATGCAAAGATTCTTCGATATGAGAATAATATTCAGTAACGACCTTACGAAATCGCTCCTGCATCTTCTGGTTCCGCTGAAGCTTTCTAAAGAAATCGTAAACCAGATTTTGTCCTGTTTTATAGAGGTAGGCCTTAAAATCGACGACGGTATGGATCAGTTCTCTTTTATGCCAGATTTTTGTAAAAAGCTCCTGAACCAACTCTTCGGCAATTTGTTCATCTTTCACCATTTTCAGGATATTCACATACATCTGCCCACTGTACATTTTATAAAAATGGGTAAATACAGATTCATCGCCGTTTTTAAGTTTAAGTAGCAATTCTATTTGGCCAATATCTTCTAACTGTTGCTCAGCCATTCAGCATATATTTGTCTAAGTTGATAACCAAATATAATAACTTAACTCAGATAAACAGCCCTTTAAATCCTCCCTAAGTTCCAAAAAAAAGAGGTTGCTCATCTTTTACAGATGAAGCAACCTCTTTTCATATACTTGAAAAATTAAGCTTAGATGCCTAAAAGTAATCTAGCTGGATCTTCTAATAATTGTTTCACTCTTACTAAGAAACCTACAGATTCTCTACCATCAATGATACGGTGATCATAAGACAATGCTAAATACATCATCGGACGAATCACAACTTCACCTTTTTCTGCAATAGGACGCTCAATGATATTGTGCATACCCAAAATTGCCGATTGTGGAGAGTTGATGATTGGCGTAGACATCATAGAACCGAATACACCACCGTTAGTGATTGTAAAGGTACCACCAGTCATCTCTTCGATAGTCAATTTGCTATCACGAGCTTTAGTCGCCAATTCAATAACTGTTTTCTCAATTTGAGCCAAAGTCATGCTTTCTGCATTTCTAATGATTGGAACAACCAATCCTTTTGGTGCAGAAACAGCGATAGAAACATCTACAAAATCATTGTAAACTACCTCTTCACCATCGATTCTTGCATTTACTGCAGGGAAATCTTTTGCTGCTTCACAAACTGCTTTAGTGAAGAAACTCATGAAACCTAGTCCAATACCATATTTTTCTTTAAACTGATCTTTATATTTCGAACGAAGGTCCATGATTGGCTTCATGTTTACCTCGTTAAAAGTAGTCAACATTGCCGTTTCGTTTTTCACCGCTACCAAACGTTTGGCAACTGTCTTACGCAATGGCGACATCTTTTGTCTGCGTTCTCCTCTTGCACCTGCAACCGCAGTTACAGCTGGAGCAGCAGCAGGAGCAGCCGCTTTTTTAGGGCTTGCTTTTTCTGCTTTTAAAGCATCTTCTTTAGTGATTCTTCCGTCAACACCTGTACCTTTTACAGCCGCAGCATCAACACCTTTTTCTGCAAGGATTTTTCCAGCAGATGGAGAAGGCGTACCCGTTGCATAGCTGTCACCAGATTTTGCAGCAGCCACAGGAGCGGCAGCTTTATCTTCAGCAACAACAGCTTTAGGAGCTTCCTCTGCTTTAGCAGCAGGAGCAGCACCACCTTCTTCAATATTACAAACGACTGCACCAATAGCCAGGGTATCCCCTTCAGCAGCAACAATCTTTAAAGTTCCAGCCTGTTCTGCAGTTAATTCAAAAGTTGCTTTATCAGATTCTAATTCCGCAATCACTTCATCCATTTCCACTGCATCACCATCATTTTTCACCCAACGTGATAAAACAACTTCGGTGATTGACTCGCCTACCGGCGGAACTTTTATTTCTATACTCATAACTGATGTATTATATTTTTCTAATCTACATTATATACTTTACTCACAGACTTTTTAGCAATGTCTTGCTCTGTTTTAGAAACAGCTACTTCAAAAGATTTCGCTAAAATATACGCTTGCTGATCCGCATGTTGTTTTGCAAAACCAGAAGCTGTACTGCTACTTTCTTTTCTTGAAATCACTTCGATATCACTAAAGATAGTTTTTCTTAACCTACGCAACAAATATGGCCAAGCGCCCATGTTCTCAGGCTCTTCCTGAACCCAAACCGCTTCCTTAGCATTTTTATATTTAGCGTAAACAGCTTCCATCTGTGCTACCGGAGTTGGGTACAATTGCTCTACCCTTACTATAGCCACATTTTTAACCTGATCTTTTTGTTGTTTTTCTAATAGCTCGTAGTAAATTTTACCGCTACAGAATAATACTCTGGTTACTTCAGCTGCTTTCACATTTGCATCATCAATCACTTCCTGGAATTTACCTTCCGTAAAGTCGGCTAATTTAGAAACACAGGCAGGGTGACGTAAAAGACTCTTTGGTGTAAAGATCACCAATGGTTTTCTGAAGTCACGTTTAAATTGTCTGCGGATCGCATGGAAGAAATTTGCAGGCGTTGAACAGTTGGCAACTTGCATGTTATAGTCTGCACAAAGCTCCATGAAACGCTCAATACGTGCGGAAGAGTGTTCCGGACCTTGGCCTTCATAACCATGTGGCAATAACATCACCAAACCATTTTCACGTTGCCATTTCGTTTCCGCACTGGCAATATATTGATCTACTACAATCTGAGCACCATTGAAGAAATCACCAAACTGTGCTTCCCAAATCGTTAATGCATTTGGATTTGCCATGGCATAACCATATTCAAAGCCCAATACACCATACTCAGACAAGTGAGAATTGTAAATATCAAAAGAAGCCTGACTAGCTGATACATGTGCCAATGGGATATATTCTTCTTCAGAATCTTCCAAAGTCAATACCGCATGACGGTGAGAGAATGTTCCTCTTTCCACATCCTGACCACTCAAACGAACACGTTTGCCTTCGGCCAATAAAGTACCATAAGCCAATTGCTCGCCCATTGCCCAATCAAACACATGTGTCGTATTGGCCATTTTGCTACGCTCGTCAAAAAGCTTCTCAATTTTCTTGAAGAACTTTTTATCCGAAGGAAGCGTAGAGATCGCTTTCGCTACCTCCAATAAAGTGGCCTCATCTACTGAAGTATTCGGAGAAGTTTCGAAATCTTTTACGGTAGCAATACGCATATCTTTCCATGCACCACCAAATTTCACATCCTGATACGTAGAAGTGATCGCTTTAGCGTCATTTAAGCTTTCTTGCAAAATACCACGGAATTCTTTTTCCATTGTTTTTGCAGCAGTAGCTTCTAATTTACCTTCTTTAACCAATTGTGCTACATAGATATCACGAGGATTTGCATGTTGCTCAATCGCTTTGTACAATAAAGGTTGGGTAAATTTAGGCTCATCAGACTCATTATGACCGAATCTACGGTAGCATAAAATATCGATGAACACATCATTTTTATATTTCTGACGGTACTCCATGGCCAGATTAATCGCATAAACCAAAGCCTCTACGTCGTCACCATTTACATGGAAAACCGGTGATAAAGTTACTTTAGCGATATCTGTACAATAAGTACTCGAACGTGCATCTTTATAGTTGGTGGTAAAACCAATCTGGTTGTTGATGATCAGGTGAATGGTACCTCCGGTTTTATAACCATCTAAACCAGCCATTTGAATCACTTCATAAACAATCCCCTGACCAGCGATAGAAGCATCACCATGAATCAGAATTGGTGCTATACGGGCATCATCACCATCATATTTAAAATCTATTTTCGACCTGGTCATTCCTTCAACCACTCCGTTTACTGTTTCCAGATGCGAAGGGTTAGGGCATAAGCTCAAGTGAACATTTTTACCATCATTGGTGGTTACATCCGTAGAATAACCTAAGTGATATTTCACATCACCACCAAACGGCGATTCTGCGCTATATCCTTTACCTTCAAATTCAGCGAAAATATCCTTGTAAGACTTTTGCATGATGTTAGCCAAAACGTTCAGCCTTCCACGATGCGCCATACCAATTACAAATTCCTGAATACCTAATGCAGCACCCTTTTCAATCACAGAGTCCAATGCCGGGATTAATGCCTCAGCACCTTCCAGAGAGAATCTTTTTTGTCCAAGGAATTTTGTTCCAAGGAAATTCTCAAAGCATACAGCCTCATTCAATTTGGTAAGGATTCTTGTTTTTTCGTCGATAGAGAAATTAGGCGTATTGCGAACACTTTCCATTTTTTTCTCAATCCAGGTCAATACTTCCGGGGTACGTACGTACTTGTACTCCGCACCGATAGAACGGCAGTAAGTCTGGTTTAAGAAAGCAACGATTTCGCTTAATTTAACCGCTCCGATTCCCAGCTCGATACCTGCATTGAATACAGTATCCAGATCAGCATCAGACAAATTGAAATTTACCAGATCTAAAGTCGGCAAATGCTTACGTCTTTCTCTAACCGGGTTCGTGTGAGTAAACAAGTGGCCACGCTGACGGTAACCGTTGATCATGTTTAAAACACTAACTTCTTTTAGGAAATGTTCAGGCGTTTCCTCTCCGGTTACCGGAGATGAGCTTCTGCCGAAGTCAAAGCCTTCAAAAAATTTCTGCCAACCAAATTCAACCGAATTGGGATCTTCCTTAAATGCTTGATAAAGGGACTCTACGTATTCGGCATTTTCGCCGCTGAGATAAGATAAATTATCCATTATGTGTATATATGCTATATTGAAGCAAAATTAGGATTTTACCTATTAAGTAGGGCAATTTTCTTTATAAATATTCCAAAAAATCCGTCATATCACGGACATTCTTTAGCGGTGTTAGCCGATCTTGAACAAGGATATCAAATTCAGAGATTAAACTGCCTGCAACTAACAGGGGCACATTAAGGTGATCCATCACTTTGCCTATAATTTTATTTACATTTTTACCCAGATTTAAAGAGGTTAAAACCGTAAAGGCAAAATCTGGCCGATACGAATCTGCAACTTTTTTTAGATCTGAATAAGGGGTTTCTAATCCGAGATACAAACTATCATGTCCCCGGCTCTTCAATAAGTAACGGGCAAAAAGCAGGCCATTTTCATGCATTTCGGCCTCCGGAAGGAAAAGAAGGAATTTTTTCATTTTTGACCGCTTGGGTTGCCCCACTTTATTGATCTCAATAATGATCCTTTCCCGAATGAGGTTGGAAGCAAAATGTTCATGTGCAGGGTCAATTGAACCAGTTTGCCAGAGCATCCCAATTTTTTTCATAAATGGGAAAATCACCAAATCCATGGTCTTCGTTAAACCCATTTCTACAATACAAGTGTTCATCACCTTCACAAATTCAGGTTCATCAAAAGCAATGGTTGCTTTACACAAACCAATCATCTGCAAAGACTCCGGATTCAATTCATTTTTCAACTGCCCGACAAGATCAGAAATCACCGCCCTGTCCATCCGCGCAATCTTACTGATCTTATAGCCATTCTCATTCAGAGCCACTATATTCAGCAAGGTTCTGAGGTCCTCCTCGTTGTAAAACCGGATATTGGTTGCGGTACGTTTTGGTGGGACCAGGTTATACCTCACTTCCCACGCCCTGATGGTATGCGCTTTAATACCAATCAGGCCTTCGATATCACTTATTGAAAATTTCCTCACGTTATAGGGACAACAAACGTTTCTGCGCTTTGTTTAAAAAACAAAACCAGCATAAAATCAGCCTTTCATTAAGGATAACCGCTTCACCTGGCTTGCAAAACGCCTGCCTATTGGGATTTCAAGCGTATTGATCTCCACATCATAACTGGTAAAAGCGGTGATTCGTTTTATAGAAACAATAAAAGACCTGTGAATCCGCATAAACAGCTGATGTGACAACATTGATTCCAATGCACTTAGGGAGTGCTTAACCAACAAAGGTGCCTCCTGGTCCCGATAAATTTTAATATAATCCTTGATGCTCTCTATATAGATAATCTGGTCTAAAAAGACTTTTACCGTCTTTCTATTCGCACGAAAACAAATAAAATCCAAGCTGGATTCAGGAAATTTATCCTGAACAGGAACTCCCCTATCGATCACTTTATTTACGGCCTTCAGAAACCGCTCTAAACTAACCGGTTTTAGCAAAAAATCCACAGCATCCAATTCAAATGCTTCTACCGCATAAGCTTCATGGGAGGTGACAAAGATCACTTTGGGCGGATGTTGCAGCGTTTTAATCAGACTTGTCCCCAGTAACCGGGGCATTTCTATGTCTAGAAATATTAAATCCACTTTCTCTGTCTTCAAAATTTCCATCGCCTGAAAAGCATTGCTGCAAACACCAACCAGTTCCAACTGATCCACAAGAGAAATGTACTGCTTGAGTATCTTCTGTGCAATTAACTCATCATCTACCAGTAAACATTTTAAGTTCATCTTTTACGTCTTTTGAAAAATTATAAAAACCCAGTCTTTGTCCAAAAGACGGATCATAAATTTAAAACACAAATTCGGGGGATGAATTCAGGACGGGCTTTCCATAAAAAACCAGCACTATTGTAACAACACCGGAACAGCACAAAACGTTTTCCATGAAACAACATAAAATCAGATACCAACGACCTGATATTAACCCTCAACTCCAATTTTCAATCCACAATTCAGTTTATGCGATTAAATAGGTTGTATAAACGTAGACTTCTGGTATCGGGATAAATTTGATTTTTAGTATCCCCAAGTCAGCTATATTTATTAGACATTTAAATCCTATTAAAATGAAAAAGTTAATCATTTCCCTCGCGATGACCGCTTCTCTGATGTTCATGGGCCTGAAAAATGCAAATGCACAGATTACCCTTGAAACTGTTACCATCAAAGGGAATAGTACAAAAGCGGTGGTCTCAGAAAAGGTAGCCAATTCCTTCAACCATTTTTTTAAAGATGCAACTCAACCTCAATGGCTGGAAATAAACAAAAGATTTGTTGTCAATTTCATTCTGGATGACCAAAAAAATAAAGCCGTATTTACAAAAGGTGGCTTATTGATGTATCAGCTTAGTTACGACGCAGCAAAAAACCTCCCTGATCAGATTAAAAAACAAATTCAAGAAACGTATCAAGACTTTGACATCACTTCTGCCATCAAGGTGAAAACAGGAAATGATGTAATTTGGTTGGTCAATTTAGAAAGTAATAAAAGGATTCTGATCGTCAGGGCTACAGATGAAGACATCAGTGTGATCGATACCCTCCAAAAACCTTAGCTAGCTAAAGAAGGCGTATCAGTAACCTGCACTTCCAATAGTTTGATGTGTTTTTCCAGGTCAAAAGTATTCTTAGATTTAAGGTCCTTACCTACGCCGGCAACATTTGCCCAATTTCCCCAATTGCTTGCCGGTGCATAGTCTATCAACTTTTCCTCAAAATACAATGCACCACTGGTCCAGTGTATTTTCAAAATATGAATTAGAAAAGTGGATACCAGTAAGCGTCCGGTATGGGTGATAAAACCATTCGTATTTAATTCCTGCATGTATCGGTCAATGATTGGGTGACCAGTATTGCCGTTTTTCCATTTCAGCAAATCAGGATGTTCATTTTCCGTAGGATTGAAAAACTCCTGCTCAAAAGCTTCCGGATCCTGAAAAAATGCGATGCCATGTTTTTTAAACATGAACCTGAAATAGTCGCGCCACAATAAACCCAAAAGAATGTGATTAAAATTCGTATTCCCGCCAAATTCCGCTTCCCCCTCCTTCAGCATCCAATATACTTTCCTTGGCGACAAACAACCTATGGAAAGCCATCCAGATAATCTGGAAGAAAAACCTGGCTTATCTCCTGTGTTTTTTAATGGTTTCTGATGAATTTCTGCACCTTCCAGCAACAATTCCTTCAAATGTGCTAATCCGGCATCCTCGCCACCAATAAATTCAAAAGCAGGAAATTCCTCGCGATCGGCTTCAAAACCTAAATCGGCAAGACTTGGTAAAACGCCCCAATCTTCATTCTCCACAAAAATGATCTCCTCAGGACTGAGAAAACAAGATTTCACCATTGCGTCCCGCTCTGTTTTTTTCTTGAATTGTGCAAAAACATCTGGGATATCCTTAATAGGAAAAGGAAGGTCTTCCTTATTATATAAGGTATGGCCAATAAAATGTTTTAAGTTGACCTTCTGTTTCCACAAAAGATCTTCTATTCTGGTCGAGACCATAGTCTCTTCCGGAGCCACTTCCCGGTGGTGGTAGACTTCAGAAATGTCAAAATCAGTCACTAGTTTTGCCATAAAATCTTCCGGACGTCCATGAACCAACAAGATATCACCACCAAGGTTTTGAAAAGACAACCTTAAGGCGGCTACGCTTTCCAATAAAAATTTTGCCCTATGGAAACCTGTCTTTAAAGTTCCAAACCTGGTCTCCTGAAAATACTGAGGATCAAAAAAATAAACCGGCAAAATACTCTCAGATTTAGCAAGCGCTTCAACCAACATTTCATTGTCGTGTAATCGAAGATCATTTCTAAACCAGACTAGTATTCTTTTAGATTTCATTAAGGACTGAATAACTGACATAACAATGAACAAAAATATACGAATTTTTAGCTTAGTACGAATTCATAAAGCAATATTTACAAAAGCGCAACAAACATTTGCAGATAAATCAGTGATATTAAACTAATCACATAATTATTGGTTATATAAAACATGAACAAACAGGTACTAATTACCGGAGCAACTGGAATGATTGGCCAAAAACTCATTCAAATACTCCTGGATAAAGGCTATCAAGTCTCTATATTGTCGAGAAAAAAGATTCAGATCAATGGGGTAAAAGTATATTTATGGGACCTAGATCAATCCACTATTGACCCGGATTGCTTGTCAGGCGTAGATACCATCATCCACCTCGCAGGGGAGAATATTGCCTCAGAAAAATGGACCGCAGCACGCAAGAAAAAAATCATCAATAGCCGTGTTTTATCGGCGCAGCTCCTATACAAAACTATAAAAGAACAAAAAGCCCCCGTTAAAAACTTCATCTCTGCCTCTGCACTGGGTTATTATGGGGATACTGGCGATCAAATAGTAACTGAGGAGCACCCGAATGGCCAGGGATTCCTCGCCCTTTGCTGTCGGGAATGGGAAGCAGCAGCCGATCAAGGTCTCTCCATGGGGATCAGAGTAGTGAAATGGAGAATAGGATTTATCCTGGCCCATAACGAAGGTGCCCTCAAAGCAATGGACAAACCGATTCGCTATTACCTGGGCACTGGACTCGGTAGTGGAAAACAATGGACTCCCTGGCTGCACATTGATGACCTCCTTAAAATGTTTAGCGATTCCATTGAAAACCAGCGCTACTCCGGTGCATACAATGCCTGTACACCGCATCCGGCTAGCAATCTTAGCCTCACAAAAGCGATAGCCAAACAATTGCATCGCCCCGTTTGGCCAATCAATGTACCTGAATTTATCTTAAAGATTATCCTGGGAGAACTCAGTGAACTGGTGCTCAACAGCAATAATGCAAGTTCAAAAAAACTCTTGGATACGGGATTTAAATTTAAATATCCGGAACTTGATCTCGCTTTATCCGATATTTACCGCGCATAAACACGCAAAAAACAAAAGGTATAAATATTCCAATCACCAATCATCCATCATGAAGCCGGAAATTAACATCTGCTGGTTACGAAGAGACCTGAGAGTCGACGACAATGCGGCCATATACCATGCGCTAAAAAGCGAACATCCGGTAATGCTCTTATTCATTTTCGATCAAACTATTTTAGAAAAACTGGACAATAAACAAGATGCCAGGGTCAATTTCCTGCATCAAACTTTAACAGAACTCGGCAACAATCTTCAGAAAAATCAGGGTACATCCATTTTGATCAAATATGGAAAACCCATAGAAGTCTGGGCAGAACTTTGTGAAAATTACCAGATTAAGGCAGTGTATGCCAACCATGATTATGAACCTGATGCCATCAAAAGAGATGCGGCTATCAGCGAACAACTCCAGTTAAAAAACATCAAATTCTACAGTTACAAAGACCAGGTGATTTTTGAAAAAAATGAGATCACCAAGTCTGATGGGCATCCTTATACCGTATTCACACCTTACTATCGTCAATGGCAACTGAAGCTCAACAGTTTTTATTCGAGTGCCTACCCGACGGAAAGGTACTTCCAGAATTTTTGGTCAACCGCGCCCTTTCCCATTCCCAGCTTAAAGGAGATCGGATTTGAAATCAGTACACCACAATTTCCAGGTAAAGATTTCGAAGACAAGCTGGAAGGCTATGAGAAAAGCAGGGATTTCCCTGCGGCAGATGCGACTTCACATATTGGCATCCACCTCCGTTTCGGCACCATCAGCATTCGAAAAGCAGTGAGAGCAGCCCTGGAACAAAAGGCAGACAAATGGCTTTCTGAACTTGCCTGGCGAGATTTTTACCAAATGATTTTATGGCATTTCCCTCAAACCGCTGTACGTTCATTTAAACCTAAATACGACCATATTCAATGGAGAAACCGACCGGAAGAATTTGAAGCCTGGTGTCAGGGCAATACCGGCTACCCATTAGTAGATGCAGGAATGCGACAACTCAATGCGACCGGATACATGCACAACCGGGTACGTATGGTAGTGGCGAGTTTCCTTTGCAAACATCTGCTCATCGATTGGAGATGGGGAGAAGCTTATTTTGCAGCAAAATTATTGGATTATGAAATGGCCAGCAATGTAGGGGGATGGCAATGGGCCTGTGGATCCGGGAATGATGCCGCACCTTATTTCAGGGTATTTAACCCGGAGCTCCAAATGAAGAAATTTGATCCAAAACTAGCGTATGTAGATCATTGGGTACCTGCCTATAAACAATTAAAGCATGTCCAACCTATTGTTGATCATGCTTTTGCTAGAGAAAGAGTATTGAAAGCTTTCAAAGCGGCATTAAATGAATAATGCCGCCTTTGTATTTTAGTTGGTCACTGCTGTGATTTCTATAGTATAGTCCAAACAAGAGTTTGCAGGAATAGATGGCGCTCCATTTGCCGAAGACGTAGCTGCATTTCCATAGCCCAACCAAGAAGGAATAAACATCCTCACTTTAGTTCCTTTACTGAACTTAGGCATGATAATTTTAAATCCAGGAATCAGCGATTTAGGGCTACTGATCAACGTAGATGATTCATTAATCGAATTATCAAATGTTTTTAGTGTATAAGTGAAATTCACCAATGAATATTGATCAATCACCTCTGGTCCTGTTCCTGCTGTAATTGTCTGAACATAGATTCCAGAATCAGCTCTAACTGCAACAATAGAATTTGCTGTTAAATAAGATTTAATATGCGCCTCATCTAAAGCCTTTTGAGACTCTTTATAAGTAGTCACTGTCACCACCATTACTTCGTTGGAAGGGATACCCGCAGTTGGGAAACCATTTTTACCAAAAGCCAAATTAGAAGGCAGGTAAATCTGAGTACTACCACCTGGCTGTAATTTCTGTAATACACTACTAATTGCAGGAATGGCTTTACCATAAAAACCAAAAGTAGAACCTACACGCTGTCCTTCATTACGAAGCGAAGGTGTGGTAGTGTATACCGTTCCGGTAGATAAACCAGTAAGATTAATGCTGTATCTTACTGAATCTGAACCTTTATACGTTGCCGCAGTACTGCCAACAGGTTGGTTCAAAACATAATAATAACCTGTATTAGCAGAGTCTGGAGTGGCTTTAATGTTGTTTTTTGCAAAGTACGCTGTTAGTTTAGTGGCATCTATCTGCTGAACAGTCTGATCATCCTTTTTGCAGGAACTAAAAATAACGATGGTCGCCAGGAAGGCAATGGTATAAAGTGATAACTTTTTAATCATTTGTATTTTCTATTTTATATTCTTTAGCCTAATGGTATAATCTAATATGGCAAATGGAGGTATAGGGCTTCCACCAGGACTGCCAAAATCCTTGTAAGCTAAGCCAGAAGGAATAATCAATCTGATTTGCCCTCCTTTAGTGATTTTAGGGAGTCCGATTCTCCAGCCTTCCATCGCATCCGCCAACTTTACCGTCACCGAATCTGTTTGCGCAACGGTCTGAAAAGCAGCACTAGCTCCTAAAAGACGGGCTTCAAAAGACACAACAATACTATCGCTTAGTTTAGGAAAAACGGTTCCTGTACCCTTCTCTATGAACCGATAATTCAAACCTGAAGAATCAACATTTACACTATCCAAGTTGTTATCCTTTTTATATTTTGCTATAATTGAAGCATCACGATCCGACTGTTTCTCCTCATCATAGGGAGGTGTTTTCTGACATGCAGCAAATAAACCGCATAAAAGAAACAACGACAGCAAAATCTCATTTTTTAACATAATAGACAAAAATACTCTTTTATTGGCGATGGCGCAATTTTTAACCAATTTTAACAAATAGAAAAAACCTGGTCAAAAAAAACGCCCTTAATCAGATTAAGAGCGTCCAGTTTAATTATGAATCAATACGTTAATAGCAATATTTATTCGCCGCAATAAGTTGCTGTGCGACCTTTTGACGAGCTTCTTTAACATTGAAAGCTTCCATTTTGGTAAAGCGACGTAAGCCCACCATCATCATGCGTTGTTCATCACCATCGGCGAAAGCCCATAAAGCTTCTTTACCTGCTTTTTGCAAGGCATCAACGGCCTCCACGAAATAGATGCGCATCATGTTCAGCTGCCCTTCACAAGCGGCTTCTCCAGAAAGACTCACCAGTTTTTCTGTCCTCAACATGGCTGATTCTGCCACATATACATAACCGGCCATGTCTGCAATGTTCATCAAAATCTCCTGTTCTTTAGAAAGGCTCATCATCAATTTCTGAACCGCAGCACCAGCAACCATTAAAGTTGCTTTCTTCAGGTTTTTGATGATTTTCTTTTCTGCCGCAAACAAAGCATCGTCTTCTTCTCCGAAATCCGGGATAGACATCAACTCTGCCGCCACTGCTGTTGCAGGTGTCATCAAATCCAACTCGCCTTTCATGGCGCGTTTCAACATCATGTCAACAGTCAATAAACGGTTGATTTCGTTGGTACCTTCAAAGATCCTGTTGATCCTCGCATCACGATAAGCACGATCCATCGGCGCTTCCGCAGAGAATCCCATCCCACCATAAATTTGCACCCCTTCATCTACTACATAATCCAGCACTTCAGAACCCCATACTTTCAGGATTGCACATTCTACAGCATATTCTTCCGTCGATTTTAGTTTCGCCTTACTGGCATCCATCCCCCCGGCAACCAATCGCTCATAGGCATCGTCAATATTCTGACCTGCCCGATAATTAGCCGATTCTACAGCATATACTTTTGCCGCCATTTCCGCAAGTTTATACCTGATGGCACCATACTTAGAAATCGGACGGTCAAACTGAATCCTTTCATTGGAATAATTAATCGCTGTATCGATCACCGCTTTAGAAGCACCAATTGCTGCTGCTGATAACTTAATCCGGCCAATATTTAAAATGTTCACGGCAATTTTAAAACCATTCTGACGATCAGAAAGCATATTTTCCACCGGTACCGGGCAGTCATTAAAGAATACCTGTCTGGTCGAAGAACCCTTAATTCCCATTTTATGTTCTTCTGGATTCATGGTAATGCCCCCAAAATCTCGCTCCACAATGAAAGCAGTCAGGTTGGCATCGTCATCAATTTTAGCGAACACAATAAAGATATCAGCAAAACCACCATTGGTAATCCACATTTTCTGACCAGTGATCAGGTAATGCGTACCATCCGAAGAAAGCTTTGCTTTTGTTTTTCCCGAATTGGCATCTGAACCAGAATTCGGCTCTGTTAAGCAATATGCTGCTTTCCATTCACCCGTTCCCAGCTTAGGAATGTATTTCGCTTTTTGCGCTTCATTTCCATAATACAAAATAGGTAGTGTACCAATTCCTGTATGTGCAGAAAGTGCCACGGCAAAAGAGTGACCAGCACCAATCACATCGGCAACCAGCATCGAGGTATTGAAGTTTTTTCCAAAACCACCGAATTCTTCAGGGATGGAAACACCTAGAATACCTAATGCCCCAGCTTTATCCATGAGCGAAGGCATTAATCCTTCTTCCTGTGTATCGATACGATCCAGGTTTGGGTAAACTTCTGCTGCAAGGAAATCGCGACAAGTCTGCGCAATCATTTGTTGTTCTTCATCAAATTCTTCAGGAATAAATACATCCTGGAAATCGGTTTCTGTAATTAAAAACGCTCCACCTTTAATTGTTTTTTTGTCTGTAGTTTCCATAATATCTTATTAAAGCATTTCAAAAATTCCAGCAGCACCTTGTCCGCTACCTACGCACATCGTGACCATACCATATTTCTGATCTCTTCGTTTCAATTCATTAAATAACTGTACTGATAATTTAGCGCCGGTACAACCTAGTGGATGCCCAAGGGCAATTGCACCACCGTTCACATTTACTTTTTCGGCATCAAGACCTAAAGTTCGGATTACGGCCAGCGACTGAGAAGCGAAGGCTTCATTCAGCTCTATCAGGTCTAGTTCTTCCAGTTTCATACCTGCCATTTTCAAGGCTTTTGGAATCGCCTCAATCGGCCCGATCCCCATAATTCTTGGTGGAACACCAGCGATACCATAACTAACCAGACGTGCAATCGGATCCAGGCCCAATTCCTTCATTTTCTTTTCAGAAACAACCAGTACGAAAGCTGCCCCATCAGAAGTCTGAGAAGAATTACCGGCAGTTACACTACCATTTGCGGCAAAAACAGGTCTTAATTTTGCGAGCTTATCCAAGGAAGTATCTGCTCTTGGTCCTTCATCTGTATCCACCACATAACTACGGCTTTTCTTTTTCATATTGGCATCGAGGTAATTTTCCACTACCGTGATCGGCACAACACCTGCTTTCAGGTGACCGTTTTTAATCGCTTCCACTGCTTTCATATTCGATTGAAAAGCGAAAGCGTCCTGATCTTCCCGACTTACTTTATATTCATTGGCCACTGCTTCTGCAGTTAAGCCCATTCCCCAATACCAATCCGGGTTTTTCATGGCCACATCAGGGTTTGGAACAACTTTCCATCCGCCAAAAGGCATACCCGACATGACTTCTACTCCCCCGGCAATAATACAATCTGCCATTCCGCTTTTGATCTTTGCCACCGCTGTTGCGATGGTTTCCAATCCTGAAGCACAATAACGGTTGATGGTTACGCCTGGTACTTTATCCGTATCCAAGCCCATCAGTGAAACCATACGCCCGATATTCAGGCCTTGCTCCGCTTCTGGAGTTGCATTTCCAACAATCACATCATCAATTTGTGTGGTATCCAGATTGGGTACCGAAGCCACCAACTGCCTAATCACATCTGCTGCTAAATCATCAGCTCTGGTAAAACGAAATACACCACGTGGAGCCTTGCCTACTGCGGTACGATATCCTGCTATAATATATGCTTCTTGCATGATCTGTGTCTTTTAATAGAAAAAATTAGTTTCTTAAAGGTTTCCCTTTGGTCACAATACTTTGAATACGCTCCAATGTTTTACGTTCCCCGCAAAGCGATAGGAAAGCCTCCCTTTCCAGGTCCAGCAAATATTGTTCTGTGACCTCTGTTGGTGCGGAAAGATCTCCACCACACATGACCCAACCCAACTTTTCCGAAATTTTCTTGTCATGTTCAGAAATGTACTGACCGGAATACATGGTATTTGCGCCGGCATAAACGATGCCCAAACCTTGTTTTCCCAACACCCTAATGTCCTTACGTGGTACTGGTTTCGTATAACCTGCATCAGCCAACTCAATTGCTTTTGCTTTCGCATCCGCGATCAAACGGCTCCTGTTCATCGAAATCGAATATTTATCCTTCTGCAAATAGCCCAGTTCAAAAGCTTCTACAGCGGAGGTCGATACTTTTGCCATCCCAATCGTCAGAAACCTGTCTTTCAACACATTTTGCACAATCTGATCCTCTTTATACTCATCGGAAGCACGCAAAGCAAATTCTTTGGTCCCCCCACCGCCAGGAATCACACCAACACCAAACTCTACCAATCCCATATACGTTTCTGCGTTCAATTGCACATGATCGGCGTGTAAACTAAATTCACAACCACCACCCAGCGTTAAATTATGTGGCGCAACGACTACTGGAATCGAAGAATACCGGATACGCATGGAAGTGTTCTGGAACATGCGAATGGCCAGGTTCAATTCTTCCCACTCCTGCTCTACGGCCATCATGAAAATCATACCCACATTGGCACCGGCCGAGAAGTTGGCGCCATCGTTTCCGATCACGACTCCTCTATATTCTTTTTCCGCAAGGTCTATCGCTTTATTGATGGCTTGTAAAGTATCGCCACCAATGGTATTCATTTTGGAATGGAATTCGACATTCAGGATACCATCCCCAAGGTCAATGATGGAAGCACCACCATTTTTCCAGATCGTTTTATTGGCTCTTAAATTATCAAGGATGATAAAAGCCTCTGTTCCTGGAACTGCTTTATAAGTTCTGGAAGGAATGTCATAGTATTTTTTTACACCATCTTCCACTTTATAGAAGGCCGTATGACCTGCGGCCAGCATTTCATGAACCCATGGCGCTGCCTCGTGTCCATACTTTTTCATTCCTTCAATTGCATCGGCAACACCTACTGCGTCCCAAACCTCAAAAGGGCCTAAATCCCAGGCAAATCCGGCACGCATGGCATCATCAATCCGGTAAAGCTCGTCTGAGATTTCCGGAATGCGATCCGATACATATTCAAACAGTCCGAAGAAAGACGCGCGGAACAATTCTCCGGCTTTATCTTTTCCTGCGGCAAAAACTTTCATTCTATCTTTTACATTCTCAATAGATTTAGTGATATCCAATGTGGCTGATTTCACTTTCTCCTGAGGACGGTATTCCAGGGTTTTTAAATCCAGGGCTAAAATTTCGGTTTTGCCATCAGCAGTTTTTGTTTTTTTATAAAACCCTTGTTTGGTTTTATCACCCAGCCAGTTGTTGGCTTCCATTTTCTCTACATAAGCGGGAAGCTTAAAAAGATCATGGGCTTTATCATCCGGACAATTGTCGTAAAGTCCTTTAGAAACTTTAATCATCGTATCTAAACCAACCACATCTGTGGTACGGAAAGTCGCCGATTTTGGCCTTCCTAAAGCCGGACCCGTAAATTTATCTACTTCTTCTACCGTAAGGTCCATTTTCTCTACCAAATGCAGTAAAGACATGATCGAATATACACCTACCCTATTGGCAATAAATGCTGGCGTATCCTTACATAAAACCGTTGTTTTTCCTAAAAATTTGTCTCCGTAATGCATTAAGAAATCCACCAGTTCCGGATGTGTATCCGGTGTAGGAATGATTTCCAGCAACCTCAGGTAGCGCGGTGGATTAAAAAAGTGCGTTCCACAGAAATTTGCTTTGAAATCTGCAGACCTTCCTTCTGCCATCAGGTGAATCGGGATGCCCGAAGTATTAGAGGTCACCAATGAACCCGGTTTACGGAATTGCTCTACCTGTTCAAATACTTTTCTTTTAATATCCAGGTTTTCTACCACCACCTCAATGATCCAGTCGTAAGACCCAATCTTTGACATATCGTCGGTAAAGTTTCCTGTGGTAATTTTATTCAATACCTTTTTGGTATAAACAGGGGAAGGATTGGTCTTCACCGTGTTTTGTAAAGCAGCATTTACAATTCTATTCTTCACTGCTGGCTGGTCCAGGCTCAATCCTTTAGATTGCTCCTCCGCGCTCAGCTCTTTTGGAGCAATGTCCAGTAAAAGTACTTCAACTCCAATGTTCGCAAAGTGACAAGCAATACGTGAACCCATAATTCCTGAGCCCAATACTGCTACTCTATTTATCTTCTTGTTCATAATTTTCAGTAGGAATTTTATATGCCAGTGTAAGTTTATTCAGTTTCTGTAATGAGGCGATCAAATTATTCTTCTCCTGCGTACTAAAATGGGTATTCAGGTATTCGTTAAAGGAAATTACGACCTCTCTTGCGAGCGCTCTTTTTTCACGACCCAAATCAGTCAGGAAAACTTTCACCGAACGCTTGTCGCCAATCGAAGTTTCTCTATATATTAACCCCTGTTCTTCCATATTGTTTAACATCCTGGATAAACTGGTTGCTTTCACTCCCAGTAAACCTGCCAGTTTGGAAACAGCGGTCCCTTCTTTTTCAATATTGATCAGCACATAACCAATGGCCTGTGTGATTCCGAACCCGGAAGCGATCTGATTATAGGTGTTGGAAACATTCTGCCAAACCACCTTCAGGAAATAATCTACTGTCTCTTGTTGTTTCATTAATTACTATGCTTGCATAACAAAGCTATCGAATAAATAAATCAAATGCAAGCAAAGAAAAAAAATATTATTTTATTTTATTAGACAGAAAATCAGGCTGATTACACAATAAATCGTAAATTCCATAGCAATGAGTAAGCGCAGTAAGCAGGTGATTTTTAAGACCAAAAGAATTTACGAAAAACCCGCCAAAGGCGATGGGTTCAGAATACTTGTGGATCGGCTCTGGCCCAGAGGCTTAAAAAAAGAGGACGCAGCGCTGGACTGCTGGCTTAAAGAAATTGCCCCAAGTGTAGCACTCCGAAAATGGTTTGATCACCAGCCGGAACGATGGTCAGGTTTCAACCTGCAATACAAAGAAGAACTGGCAAAGAATCCGGCAGTAGCCGAGCTCCTTGAAAAAACAAAGACACAGGCCCACATCACCTTGTTATATGCCGCGCATAGCGAGACCTATAACCACGCGCAGGTATTGCTTGGTTTTCTAGAAGAACAGCTGATGCAGGGCTAACAAAGCCAGCCAAAAGATAAATATATCAGGAAGGCTTCCCGGGCAGGTGTTTCAATTTATCCCTCAACACCTGGTATTCTTTTTCCAGGTATCGGAATGCTTTGGTACCAATGACGCCCTCCGCATAGTCCATTTTTTTCTTTTCATAATCCGCAGCCACCTGATCAAAACGGGCTTTAATAGCAAAAAACTTCATTTTTTCTGCTTTCTCCAGCGGACTATCCGGAGCACCATTCAGGTTTCCTACATAAGCACTGTCGGAGATTAATTTTTCATTGGAAGATTTTAAACAGACATAAACTTCCATTTGCTCCGTCATCATCCATTCTCTGTCTAGCGGGATAAAACAGCTCCCATCTGCTCTTTTTGCCGCATTAAGAAAAGTACTTGCACGTTTTTTTGTTGGGTGACTGACCAATACCATCAGGATATCATCAGCAGCACCGTTCTCCTTTATACCGGAATCCCAGCTTAAATCAAGCCCTTCTACTCCTTTACTTACTTTGAGGTCCTCAGCCATTTCCAGTGTACCACGGCTCAGGATCACTTCGTTATAATCGACTTTTATATTGGGGTATTCCCCTGTTAAAGCTTGTTTTTTGTTATAGGAAGTCGCCAGATTATGCGGATTTTTAATGGAACCCGCTGATTCCTGCTTAAAACTGACATTGATAAAATCCTTCATCGGTTTAAGCAACTCCATCGTCAGCTTCATCGCCTCTTGATTGGCTTTCTGTTTTAGACTTGGTTTCCCCGGTTTTCCCTTGCTCCGGCACACCGCTTGCCCATTTAACATATAAAAAACCATATTTCCTATTTTTCCGGAAGGATGCCCAAAAGGCCCCACTTTGCATATTGCCATGATATAAATGATTAATTCGTCTGAATTGACTGGAACCAAGCTACTCATAAACAATCGCATATACTAGTAATCGACCGAAATAATACTAATTACTTTAGTAAAAATCACCCTATATCAACCCCCATTTTATCAGCTTTCACAAGCAAATTAAGCAAGCATGGCCCTAGCAACCTACCCCTAAAACCCGCATAAGAATTACTGCAATTAAACGCCATATTAACCCTAATTACTCCAGCATGGTTTGCAAATAAAAGTTAAAACAAAAAGAAAGCGTCTTACCTATAGAGGTAAGACGCTTTTCAAATGAAATTAAATCAGGACTAGTAAAGTGTAAATTCTACTCTTCTGTTCAATTGACGACCAGCTGCAGTTTTGTTAGTTGCAATTGGTTGATTTGGACCATAACCTACCGCTTCAATACGTGAAGGGTTGGCGCCTTGAGACACTAAGTAAGCTTTTACTGATTCTGCTCTTTCTTTCGACAAGCGCATATTTAAAGCCATAGAACCTGTGTTATCAGTATGACCACCTAATTTCAGGCTAAAGTTTTTCTCTACTAATAATGCCGCAACACGGTTTAAAGTAGGATAAGATTTTTCACGGATCGTTGCTTTTCCTAAATCAAATTCTAAGTTTTTAATCGCTTCTTCTACTACCTTACGATCAGCTTCAGTAATGATTACTTTCT
This sequence comes from Pedobacter gandavensis, assembly GCF_014172405.1. Taxonomy (GTDB): domain Bacteria; phylum Bacteroidota; class Bacteroidia; order Sphingobacteriales; family Sphingobacteriaceae; genus Pedobacter; species Pedobacter gandavensis. The sequence goes on from NZ_WNXC01000004.1 coordinate 83,614, forward strand.
CTTGGATTACTGGAACCGGAACTTTTAAAGGACAACCAGCACCATCAACAACGATACCCGCTGGTGTACCTGGACATTTATCCAATTTATCAGCAACACCGTCACCATCAGAATCTTTCAACAAATCATTCATATCAGCTCTCAATTTATCATTGTCAGCTTTCAATGCATTTGCAGTTTGTTTTGCAGCTAAGGCTTCTTCATAAGTTAAAGCTACCGGATTGTGCCATGCCAATTGTTTTGATCCTTTTCCTAAGGCAAATTCAAGACCTGCATAACCATAGTTATATTTGTCATTATTACCACGGTAAACTCCATCCAGGTTATCACCATCAACAAAGTTAACAGTCCAGCCTAAATCTAAGTTCATACGTTCTGTCAATTTGAATTTAGCACCCAATCCAACCGGAATAATCAATTCAGAGATCGTTTTATCTCCTGCATAATCAACCAATGGACCATCAACAGTACCCGAAGTTTTTACTTTGTAGCCCGCCAAACCAGCACCCGCAGAAGCATACAATTGTACTGCACTGTTGGCATTGAACATACTGATGTTAAATAAATTTACCACTGCATTTAAACTTCCTGAATACTCCAGGTTAGTTTCAAAGGAATTTACAGCACTTGTGTTTGGCGCACCGCTTTTCCAGTTTTCAGAGTTATCACCTTTCAATTTACCTCTAACCCCGTCTAAACGTAGAGAGAAATAAGGAGTAATCTGATTCTTAATATACAAACCGTAACCAAGACTAGATTTTGAATTGGAAAAATCATTTTTCCCACCCAAAGGAGATAATGGAGTTAAAACCCCAGCATTTACACCAATCGACCAAGTAGTCAACTGACTAGACTTTGCACCTGCTTGATCCTGCGCCTGAACAGAACCTCCAACTAGGAGCGCAGCAATAGCTACAGGCAGGGTTTTAATAAAATTTTGTTTCATAAGATAAGTATTGAATAATTATTACAATGTTTAATCATGCAACTCATTTCAATACTCAGGCCAATTATTAAAACTGCTTTAAACGACTATAATTAGGTTTGAACTGTGCAGAATTTTAGACAGCTACCAACCTAGCCATTGATCGTCACCACGTGGATCTGCTCCACCTTGATAATTACCTTGTTTTGTTTTTAGGATCCCATCTACTCTTCCCATCGGACCTCTTGGTGTGATGACATAGCCTTTAGCTTCCAGTTTAACGCGGGTAATTGAATCGATTGCTCCTTTTTCTGTATAGATTACATCAGGGAGCCATTGGTGGTGAAACCGCTTAGCAGAAACCGCCTGCTGCATATTCTGGTCGAATTCGATCACATTTAGAATGGTCTGAAAAACAGACGTTATAATTGTTGAGCCACCTGGGGTACCAACCACCATAAAGAGTTTTCCATCTTTTTCAAGGATACATGGCGTCATTGAACTTAACATCCGCTTTCCTGGCTCAATGGCATTGGCTTCGCCACCCACTAATCCATACATATTAGGCGCACCGGGTTTCACGGAAAAATCGTCCATTTCGTTATTCAGTAGGAAACCCGCACCTTTGACCACAACACCCGCTCCATAAGAACCATTTAAGGTTGTCGTAATAGATACCGCATTTCCACTTTTATCGACAATAGAAAAATGTGTCGTTTCTTCATGCTCCTTTCCTGAAACTACACCTGCTTTAATCGCTGTGCTTGAACCGGCTTTCGACCAATCAAAACTCTTCATTCTATGCTTAATGTACTGATCTTCCATCAAGGCTTTTGCCGGAACGGCATAGAAATCCGGATCACCAAGATGCGTGGCACGATCCGCGTATACCCTTCGCTCCGCCTCTACCATTAACTGAACGGTAGAATCCTGCTGAAAGCCCCATCTTTTCAAAGGATAAGGTTCCACGGATTTGAGCAACTGAATCAAAGCAATCCCACCACTGGAAGGCGGAGGCATGGTAATAACCTTATACGATTTATAGGGGCCGGTAATGGCTTTGCGCCAAACAGCCTGGTAGTTTTGTAAATCTGCTTTGGTTAAGATACCGCCACCACGTTTCATCTCCTGCAAAATTTGATCGGCAACTTTACCTTCGTAAAAGCCAGCCTTTCCCTGATCGCGGATCAGCTCCAACGTTACCGCCAGCTCCTCCTGCTTCAATAAATCATTTGCAGCCCATTTTCCAGCTTTCAACAAAGCGGTCCCATCGGGATTTAATTCCAATAAACGGCTGGAAAGTTCATTAAGTTCATCTGCCTGCTGGCTGCTCAGTGGAAAACCATTTCTGGCCAGCAAAATCGCTGGTTCTAATAATGTTGCCCAAGACAAATGCCCATACTTTTTATGGGCGGCTACCATTCCTGCTACTGAGCCAGGAACACCTGCGGCCAATTGCCCGTAAAGACTTTTGTCTACAATTGGTGCACCGGATGCATCGAGGTACATATCTCTGGATGCTGCAGCTCCAGCTTTTTCTCTAAAATCCAAAGTATTGGTTTCACCGCTATCAGAGCGATAGACCATAAAACCACCGCCACCAATATTTCCGGCATTAGGGTACACTACAGCCAGTGCAAACTGCACAGCCACTGCTGCATCTATTGCATTCCCATGTTTTTTCAAGATTTCCAGGCCAACTTTTGAAGCCAATGGACTGGCAGAAACCACCATCCCATTGCGGTATGTGGTAGGGCTGTTTTTTCCCAATGGCCTTCCGGCACAGCCCGACAATACAAAGGCAATTGCCAGTACCTTTAAAAACAAACCTTCACGCTTCAATAACTTAGCCTTTATAATCTGCTGCATCTGTATAAATTTTTTCTATAATCACTCCGTTTTTCTCCAGAATGACCTTTCTTTTTAAGCTTAATTTAGGGGTAAGTTCACCGCCCTCAATGCTCCATTCTTTGGAAAGCAAAGCCACGCGCTTCACTTGTTCCCATTTGCCAAATTCCTTGCCGCTATAAGCCACAATTTCATCGTATTTTTTCAAGACCTGTGGGTCTTTGATCATCAGTTCATTGCTGGTATAAGCAATTCCCTTTTTTTCGCACCATGCTTTTAGCGCTGCAAAAGTAGGAATAATTAAAGCCGATGGGAATTTTCTATTTTCACCCAGTACCATCACCTGCTCGATCAGGGGAGACTCTTTCAGTTTGTTTTCCAGCATTTGTGGCGCTACATATTTACCGCCTGCAGTTTTAAAAATCTCTTTCTTACGATCGGTGATCTTTAAGAACCGACCCTCTACCATTTCACCAATATCTCCGGTATGGAACCAACCTTCTTTATCGATCGACTCAGCGGTTAAGTCTTCCCGGTTGTAATAACCTTTCATCACGTTATGTCCACGAACCAATACTTCACCATCAGGCGCAATTTTAACCTCTACCCCTTCAATCGTTGGACCTACCGTTCCAAATCTGGTGGCCCCGATATAATTCACTGTGATCACCGGAGAAGTTTCCGTTAAACCGTATCCTTCCATCACCGGCATGCCAGCCGCCCAGAAGATCCGACACAAACGAGCATTCAGCGCTGCTCCACCCGAAACAATCACCACAATCTCTCCACCCAGGGCTTCCTGCCATTTCTTAAAGACCAGCTTCCTGGCTATCGCCAGTTTAAACTTATAAAAAGAACCGTTATCGAATTCAAATTTCTCTGCCACTGAAAGCGCCCAAAAGAAGATCCCCCTTTTAATTCCGGTAAGCGCCTTTCCCTTTTCCATAATTTTATCGTACACCTTTTCCAGGAGCCTTGGAACCGTAGAAAAAGCATTTGGTTTGACAAACTGGATATCAGCCACAATCGTTTCCATACTTTCTGCATAATAAATGGCTGCACCTTTATACATGTGCAGGTAAACAATCATCCTTTCAAAAATATGCGACAAAGGGAGAAAGCTCAATGCCTTGTTTAGTCCGGGGGGAACCAGCACCGAAGATTTCTCAAAATTCTTCACCAGGTTATCATGAGTCAGCATCACCCCCTTAGGCGTACCGGTAGTTCCTGAAGTATATATTAAGGTTAAGATATCTTCTGGTGTGACCTGGCTACGGTAAACTTCCAGGTCCAAATCTGAAGCTGCTTTCCCAGCCTCGATCAGCGCTTCCCAGGAAGGAACGCCTTTCACCGGACTGAAACTATAAATTTTAACCTCATGCGGTAAAGCTGCACAAGCCAGCTTCACTTTTTCATAGATCAGCTCATCTGCCACAAACACGATGGTCACCTCCGCATTCTCCAGAATAAATTTGATGTCATGCTCCGCAAGTGTAGGATATAAAGGAACCTGATAAGCTCCTAACTGTATGATGGCGAAATCGCTGATGTTCCATTCTGGCCTATTGGCAGACATGACTGCCACCCTTGAACCTTTCTCGACACCAATACCGATCAGACCTCTGCTGAGGGCATCAACGGTCTCACAGAAATGTGATGTACTATATTTTTTCCACTCCCCTTTAACCTTACCACTGATAAACTCCTCTTTGGGAAAATTCTCTAAATTGTATTGAAGTAAATCAAATACGCGTGTGATATTTACAGCCATATACGGTTATTTTTATATTTTCTATCTGGTCTTTCTCAAATCTAACAAATTATATGTGCTATTAAAACCAATTATTATAATGGTATGTTTTCTTTTCTTAAGAAGAATCAGGATAAGATTCTGTTGCAGATTTGCCTAAAATAAAGCGTTATTTCCATGCAAAAACCCAGATGAAACAGGAATTCAATCTCATGTTCGATATAAATAATACAAGAAAAATACTTTAAAATGACTTAACGGCACAATAGTTGTAAGGGGTGCTACTTGGTTACAAAAATTAATTAAAAACACAATTATGAAGAAATTACTTACTATTATTTGTTTATCCGTGATTGCTACATTTGCATTCCAATCTACTTCAAACGCGCAAAGTTATAAGAATGCTATTGGTGGACGTTTTGGTGCAGCTAATGGAGTTACTTTTAAAACAACATTGGGTGGTAACAAAATGATAGACTTAATTGCCAACTTTAGATCAAATGGTAACTACAGCTATTTCCGTGTAACGGGCTTATATGAAATTTATAATCCCATCAGCAATGCTTCTGGTTTAAACTGGTATTATGGTATTGGTGGTACTGTAGGATCTGTAAAATACAAACCACATAACGAAAGCGATCTTTATTTAGGTTTAGATGGTGTATTGGGTCTGGATTACAAATTTGCGGATGCGCCAATCAACCTTTCCTTAGATTGGAAACCAGCAATTGGATTGGTTCCTGAGACAGATTTTGACGCTTCAGGTGTAGGACTATCTTTACGTTTTACTTTCTAAAGCAATTCGTTCTACTGGGTAATTCCAGCTTAGAAAAACCGAATAAAAAGAAAAGGGTTAATGGCATGAATCATGCAATTAACCCTTTTCTTTTTGGCTATACTTTAAAATAACCCTGATCTATTGACGTTTAAACGCCCATCCAACCTTTACGTACGGCAACTTGTGCTGCTGTAGCATTCGGATCGATCTCTGCAATCAGTTTTATGTTTGGATTTGCTTTTAGTGTTACCTTGAAATCACGCTCTTCTCCGTCTCTTTTCACTTTCACCGTGATGACATCACCAACCTTGCTACCTGAAATCACAGGCATACGCTCTAAAGCAGCTTCAACCGGAATTCCGTTTACACTCACCACCTCATCATTTACATTCAGGCCATCTACCCATGCGGAAGAATTTCTCGATACCGCAGAGATGTAGATTTTACCTTCTGTTTTCTTAGAAGCTACGCCGATATAAGGAATTTGTTTTCCTTCATTTTCATTTTTAATCTTGATACCTGCATAACCAAAGTATTTATCATACTCCAATGGATGCGTACCCGTCACATATTTAGCCCAGAAATCAGTAAAACTTTTACCACTGATTTTTTCTACCATTGCCTTAAATTCCGCATCAGTATATCCTCTGTTCAGTTTCTTGCCTTGCAGGTACATCGCTTTCATGACATCATCCAAGCTCTTTTTACCATTTGTGGCATTGGAGATCTCGATATCCATGAGCAGACCTACCACCTCACCTTTGCTGTAATAAGAAACGCCGGTGTTGTTAGAATTTTCATTTGGTCTATATCCCTTGATCCAGGCATCATAACTAGATTCTGCCGCCGATTGTACTTTAGCACCTGGGGTATTGGCTACATTGGCTACTGCAGTTGCTAATGCACTTGCAAAACCTTGCTGATCAATAAAACCGGCACGCAATACCAGTTTGTTCTCATAGTAAGAAGTGAAACCCTCAGAAACCCATAGGTTAGTGGTATAGTTTTCATTGTCATAATCGAATGGACCTAAAGCAATCGGGCGCATTCTTTTCACATTCCATAAATGGTAGTATTCATGGGCAACCAAATTCATGAAGCCTAAATAGCCTTCTGGCGTATTGTAAGCATTACGCGAAGCACCAAGTACGGTAGAGTTTAAATGCTCTAAACCACCGCCACCTCTTTGAAAATTATGTACAATAAAAGTATAATGCTTGTTCGGGTTTTCACCATAAATGGCTGTTCCCTGCTCTACCAATTTCGCCATATCTACTTTTAAGCGCTCTTTATCGTAGTTACCACCACCAAACATCGCTACGGTATGTTTTACACCTGAAGCCTCGAAATCAAAGATATCCTGGTTTCCAACTTCTATCGGGCTATCAAACAAAATATCAAAATCTGCAGCTTTATAAGTGAAAGCTTGTCCGGCAACTGGCTCTAGACCTGTAGATACCTGCGTCCATCCTTTATAAGGAATCACTTTCACAGTGCTTGGCAGGTTTAGCATCCCATCAGGATACATAAAAATACCTGTGCTAGATAGGAAAGCATGACGGTCGTCAATGAAAGAAGTACGTACAGAAACTTCAAATGCGTACACTCTATATTTGATTTTAACATTTTTTGCCTTGTTAGCATATACTCTCCAGGCATTCTTTCTTACTTTCTCAAATTTTGCTGGTTTGCCATTTGCCGTAGCCGTAAAATCTTCTACGCTTTTCTCAAACTCACGAATCAGGTAAGAACCTGGTGCCCATACTGGCATTTTCACATCCACATAATCTTTAGTTAATCCGGAAATGTTCATTTCCATTTCTACATAATGAGCTTGTGGTTCTATAAAGCTCACTTCGAAGCCTACTTTTACTTGCGATTTTGCGGTCATACCTAATGCTAGTAATATTACTAATCCTGTTAATGTTTTTTTCATTGAATTGTCCCTACTTTTTTTAATATTCCCCTAATGCAATTAAAGAAATTGCGTTTTCTCTGGTGTTTTACTATTAATATCTGAAATTACGCTAAACCATCTGTCATTTTCATGGTCATACTGTTTCGCAAATTTATAATTTATCCTTTTTGGTTGCCTTTAAAATGGAAATTAAGCTGTAACATACTTAATACAAGCTATTAGAGGCGGTTTAAATAAATATTTTTGCTTATTAAACCATCCCATTCACCACACAAATATGAAACTAAGGTACATTATCTATATCCTCATCGCTCTAGGCATCGCTTATTTAGTTTATTATCGAATTTCTGCCAATAAGAAAATAGCTGGGGATGGCCCGGGAATGTCAAAAGGCAAAGGTGGCCCGGCCAAAGGATTACAAGTGAATGGTGTGGTGGTGAGTACCAGTGATTTCAGCAGCAACCTGGACATTACCGGAACGCTGGAAGCCAATGAGACAGTAGATCTTCGGAGCGAGGTGTCCGGACTCGTCACCAAAATTAATTTCCAGGAAGGCTCAAATGTAACGAAAGGCAGTTTATTGGTAAAAATCAACGACCGCGACATACAGGCACAATTACAGGATGCCTTGACCAAGCAGAAATTGAGTGCAACAATTGAGAGCCGATCCAAACAATTATTGGACAAAGGAGCAATCAGTCAGGAAGAGTATGATACTTCTCTAGCCAACCTGCAATCGCTAAAAGCACAAGCAAACCTGGTGAGGGCACAATTGGCCAAAACCGCTATATATGCACCATTCTCTGGAAAAATCGGGCTTCGCTCCATTTCTGAGGGTGTTTATTTAACTCCAACTATGGTGATTGCCAATTTATCGAGCATCAACCCTTTAAAGCTCAGTTTTTCTGTTCCGGAGAAATACATCGGACAAATTAAATCGGGTGCGGATATCTCCTTTACGACCGATGGTTACCCAAAAACATTTACAGGACGCGTATTTGCCATAGAGCCTGGTATCAATACTGCCACCAGAACACTTCAGATCAAAGCAATGGTTCCAAATGCAAGTCAGGAGCTTCGTCCAGGTTCTTTTGCCAAGATAAAACTTGCGCTGAATACTACAAAAGATGCGATACTCATTCCAAATGAGGCCATTATTCCGGTATTAAAAGGAAAAACCGTGTTCATTAGTAAAAATGGAAAAGCACAGCAAATTCCTGTAGAAGCAGGAACCCGTACTGCGGAACATATTGTGATCACTTCAGGATTAAGTGTAGGAGATACCGTACTCACCACCGGTGCAATGTCGTTAAAGCAGGATGCTCCTGTGAAAGTAACTGTGGTTAAAAATTAAGTTGTATTTATGAGTATTTCTACCACCAGTATAAAAAGGCCCGTTCTGGCCATCGTGATGAACCTGATGATCCTCCTTTTTGGAGTGATCGGCTATAATTTTCTGGGTGTTCGGGAGTACCCGAACATCGACCCTACTGTGGTTTCTGTGCGGACTTCCTATCCTGGAGCCAATTCAGACATCATTGAATCACAGATTACAGAACCTCTGGAGAAATCCATCAATGGGATCGATGGGATCAGGAACATTTCCTCTTCGAGTAATCAGGGAAGCAGTAACATTACGATAGAATTTAACCTGAATAAAGACATTGATGATGCGGCAAATGACGTGAGGGATAAAGTTTCCCAGGCGGCAAGAAGTTTACCAAAAGACATTGATGGGAATCCGGTGGTCAGTAAAGCTGATGCCAACTCTGATGCCATCATTACGATGACCATTCAGAGTGACAAAAGGAATGTAATGGAGCTCAGTGATTATGCAGAAAACGTAATTGCCGACCGTCTGCAGACCATTACCGGCGTGAGTAGCGTTCAAATTCAAGGACAACGAAAATATGCCATGCGCATCCGGATCTCTCCGGATAAACTGGCTGCTTACGGCCTGACTACACAAGATATTGTGACGGCCTTGAACAATGAAAATGTGGAACTGCCTTCCGGAAAAATAACCGGAGCCAATACGGAACTGATTGTTAAAACGCTGGGCAAACTGACCAATGAAGACGAATTCAACAATCTGATCCTGAAAAATGACGGTGATCATGTGGTCCGATTAAAAGATATCGGCTATGCCGCCTTAGGTTCTGAAAATGAAGAAACTATCTTAAGAGAATCCGGAAAACCAATGGTTGCCGTAGGATTAATCCCTCAACCGGGGGCCAATTACCTGGAGATTTCCAAAGAATTCGACAAAAGATTTGAGCAGTTAAAGAAAGATATTCCAGCGGATATTAAGCTGAATATCTCTTTAGACAATACAAAATTCATCAAGATGTCGGTCACAGAGGTTGCGGAAACGATTATCCTTTCCCTGATTCTCGTGATTCTCATCATTTACCTGTTCTTTAGGGATTGGGCCATTGCCATCCGTCCTTTACTGGACATTCCGGTATCCTTGATCTTTACCTTTTTTATCATGTATATTTTCGGATTCTCCATCAATGTATTGTCGCTATTGGCGATTGTACTGGCCACCGGATTGGTGGTGGATGACGGGATTGTAGTGACGGAAAACATTTTCAAAAAGGTGGAAGAGGGCTATTCTCCTTTTGAAGCCGCAATTAAAGGTTCCAATGAGATTTTCTTTGCCGTGATTTCGATCTCGGTAACGCTGGCCGCAGTATTCTTGCCGGTTATCTTTTTAGAAGGATTTGTGGGGCGGCTCTTTCGGGAGTTTGGAATTGTGATCGGCGCCGCCGTCCTCATATCCGCATTCGTATCCCTGACTTTAACACCGATGTTGAATGCCTACCTGATGAAAAAAACAGGGCATGAGAAATCTAAATTCTACAACTTGACAGAACCTTATTTTGTGAGGTTAAATGAGAGTTATGCAGAAAATCTGAATAAATTCCTGAATAAAAAATGGATGGCTATCCCGATTATTGTGGTCTGTGTGGCTGTTATTGGGATCTTCTGGCAAATTCTACCAAAAGAAACCGCTCCTTATGATGACCGTAGTGCCATCAATATGAGGATCACTACTCCGGAAGGTTCTTCTTTTGAATACACGGATCGTTTCATGATGAAAATTGCGCAAATGATCCAGGATTCTATTCCGGAAAAAAAGGTAAACATTACGATTACTGCTCCGGGATTTGGGGGCTCAGGATCTACAAATAGTGGATTCATCAGGATGGGTTTAACCGATCCGGGAGATCGTGAAATGACACAGGATCAACTGGCAGCAAAGCTGACTAAAATTACCAGAGGGTATACCGAAGGGAAAGTTGTGGTTACACAGCAACCAACGATTTCCGTGGGCCGTCGTGGAGGTTTGCCGGTCAACTACATTATTCAGGCACAGAACTTCGAAAAACTACGGGAGAAAGTACCATTGTTTATGGATGAGGTGGCAAAAGATCCAACCTTTACGACTTCCGATGTGGACCTTAAATTTAATAAACCGGAGATTGATTTAACGATCGACCGTGACAAGGCGAAAAACCTGGGTGTATCGGTTTCCGATATTGGTTTAGCCTTACAGTTGGGATTAAGTGGACAACGTTTCTCTTATTTCTTTATGAATGGCAAGCAGTACCAGGTGATTGGGCAATTTGAAATGGACGACCGTAAAGATCCTTTAGACCTCAGCTCCGTTTATGTTCGAAATAACAAAGGGGAACTGATCCAGATTGACAACCTGGTGACGGCGAGAGAGAAAAGTAGTCCGCCACAATTGTATAGAAACAACCGTTTCATTTCAGCAACCGTTTCCGCAGGATTGGCACCCGGCAAAAGTATAGGAGATGGAATCGCTGCCATGGACAAGATTGCCGAAAAGATCCTCGACGATTCCTTCTCGACAGATTTAGGAGGTGAGTCCAGAGATTTCAAGGAAAGTTCTTCCAATACCATGTTTGCCTTCGGCCTGGCTTTATTGCTGGTTTACCTGATCCTGGCTGCACAGTTTGAAAGCTTTGTTGATCCGGTCATCATCATCCTTACCGTACCTATGGCCGTTGCCGGTGCATTTTTATCACTCTGGCTATTTGGGCAAAGCTGGAATATCTTTAGTCAGATTGGAACCATCATGCTGATCGGTCTGGTGACGAAGAACGGGATCCTGATTGTGGAGTTTGCCAATCAGCTGAAAGAAACTGGAAAAAGTGTTCATGATGCGATTCGTGAAGCTTCGGTTTCCAGATTAAGACCAATTTTAATGACCAGTCTGGCGATCGCCATTGGGGCATTGCCAATTGCAATGGCCTTAGGTGCAGCAGCAAAAAGTAGGATGGGCATGGGTATTGTCATCGTTGGGGGAACATTATTTGCCCTGATCCTGACCTTATTTGTGATCCCCGCCATTTATTCCTACTGGTCGAAAGAACATAAAGCAAATACAGAATTAGAACTTTCATTGAAAGCCGCTTTGGCAGAGGAAGCCTCAGAAAAACACGCTAAGAAATCATGATCCAGTTTAAACACTATCAGCACCTAAAAATCAGGAACCTATTGTTCCCCATTGCCCTGTTGCTAGTTGGCAGTACGACAGGATTTGCACAGCAAAAACTGAGTCTGGAAGAAGCCATCAGCACTGCTTTAAAGAACAACTACGACATCAAGCTCGTAAACAATGATATCCGCATTGCGAAGAACAATGTGAACCCTGGAAATGCAGGAATGCTGCCACAGCTGACTGCCGATTACAGCAAGGGTGGCAGCAAGCAGAATACCGTCCAAACTGCATCTACCGGTGTAGAGAAAAAATCGAATGGTGTAAGGAGTACCAACCAAAGTTATGGCGCTTCCTTAGGCTGGACCATTTTTGATGGTTTTCAGATGTTTGCCAATTACGATCGACTTAAAGAACTGCAAAAACTGGGAGAAGTGAATGCGAAAGCAACCATCCTAACCACAGTTGGCGATGTGATCAGTGGGTATTATGCCGTTGCCAGACAACAGCAACTGGTGATGGCGACAGATACTGCCCTCGACATTTCTAAAATGCGATTAACCATTGCTCAAAATAAACTGGCTATTGGAAGGGGTTCCAAATTAGATGTTCTCGCCGCATCTGTAGATTACAATACGGATACTTCCACTTATCTGCAACAGAAAAACCTCTTGAGAAATAGCATGGTCAGTTTAAATCAAGTGATGGCCAGAGACCTGAACCTGGTTTTTGAGGTAGAGGAAGCCATTAAAATAGAGAAAAACCTGAATTATACGGAACTGTTAGGCTTAACCGAGCAGTTGAGTCCAACTTTACAATCCGCATTTATCAATAAAAAGATTGCAGAATTGAGCTTAAAGCAGGTGAAAGGCCAAAGATATCCGACCATCGGACTAAATAGTGGTTATGAATTTTCCAATAGCACCAGTCCGACGGGATTTAACCAAAAGTTCCGCGCCAGAGGCTTTACTTATGGCGTAACCGCCAGTCTGAACCTATTCAATGGTTTTTTACAGCGCCAAAATGAGCGCAATGCGAAAATCGAAATCAATTCTACGGAACTCAATCTGGAAAAAACACGTTTAGACCTGAATGCCCAGTTACTAACCGCTTTTCAGAATCACCAAACCAACCTTGAGCTGCTCAAGGTAGAGCAGCATAACCTGGATATTGCCAGACAAAACCTGGACATTACGCTGGCAAAATACCGATTGGGCAGCATTGCGCCATTGGAGCTCAGGGAAGCACAAAGGAATTCGATTATGGCCATTACCAGATACCTGGACGCACAATATCAGACAAAATTGACAGAAATCAGCCTAAAAGAAATCAGCGGAACGTTAAATATTCAATAAGATTGTTATTTTTAGCAAATGATATTAGTAGCAGACAGCGGTTCCTCTAAAACGGATTGGATGGGGTACACCCCAGAAGAAACCATTAGTTTTAGCACTCAAGGAATTAATCCTTATTTCTTGAATGCGCATGACATTTTCAAGCTTTTCTCGAGGAAAAAAGACATTGCCGCCTATGCCGATCAGGTTAAAGAAATTTATTTTTTTGGTGCAGGATGCTCCTCGCCAGACAAAGTAGAGGTCATTTCTAACGGGATATCTTCTTTTTTTACACAGGCTTATGTTTCTGTGGAGCATGATCTAATTGGCTCTGCGTATGCCACCTGCGGAGATAAAGAAGGCCTAACCTGTATTCTGGGTACCGGGTCCAATATCTCTTATTATGATGGAAAGAATGTTCATAGCGGTCGTCACGGACTTGGTTATGCTTTGGGTGATGAAGGTTCAGGAACCTATTTTGGCCGTAAGATGATCACCGGTTACCTTTATGAAACGATGCCTGCAGAACTTCGTGCAGCTTTCGCTAAGGCTTATCCGATTGATAAAGAAACAGTGGTGACTAATTTATATCAAAAGCCCTCACCAAATACCTACCTCGCCTCGATCAGTCGTTTTATGGCAGATCATATGGATCACCCCTACATCATACAAATTTTAAGAGATGGTTTTCAGGAGTTTGTAGACAGTAACATCAAAGATTACAGCAATTATAAGACCTTGGATTGCCACTTTGTAGGTTCTATTGCTTTTTATTACCAGGACATTCTTCGGGAAATCTGCTTAAAAAATCAGGTACGTGTAGGCAAGATCTACCAGAAGCCAATTACTGGTATATTCAACTATATTTTGAGAAAAGAAGGTATTACAGTTTAAGTAATAACCGCAACATATCTTTATGCTGAATGCCATTTTCAAAAATGGCTTCATTATAATTTAACAGAAAAAAGTCTTTATCCACCCGATCTACCCTAAAGCCTGCCCGCTGATAAAAACTCAATTGGTAGCCAAAAGTTCCGGTTCCCACTTCAAGATATTTGCCGTCCAGCTCTTTCACCACCTCAATCACATGGTTCAACAACCTGGTGCCCAAACCCTTATTCTGAACAGCAGTAGCAACGGCTATATTTTTAAGTTCATAAAGATCATGTCCGGTAGCTTGTAGGATATAGCCCCCTACCACTTCCTCTTTTACCTTCGCCACATATACCAAAGCATTGTGTAGGTAACCCAGGATATTGTCTACTTCAGGATCTGCGAGCAGGAACAATTCCATAGGAATCGCTTCCTTTGTTCTTACGATTTTCAAGAGATTCCTATTCTACGGTTCATTTCCAATCTGACCATCAAGGCCATTCTTTCCAGTTTCTTACGCTCTTCTTCTCCAAATACCCTTGGATTTTTATCCACGATACAGACAGAACCTACTCTAAAACCTTCATTTGTGGTAATGGCTGCCGCAGCATAAAAACGCAATCCGGACTCCCCCACAAACAATGGATTAGACATCATGGTTGGATCCTGGATTAAGTCCTCAAAGACCGTCACACTTTCATTTAAGATGGCGAGAGAGCATAAGCTGAGTTCCCGATCCATCTCTTTTCCCGCCTGGCCATGCTGGTCAGCTTTTGTCCAAACGATGTCCCTATCGACAAAATTAATCATCGCAATAGGCGTATTCATCATCGTTGCAGTGATTGCTGCCAACTGATCAAAATACGGCTCTGTCTTCGTATATAGGATTTTGTACTTCTTTAAATTTTCTAATCTTGCCTCTTCATTTGATGAAATCAAGACACCCCCCGTGTTGTTTTCCAATTTTATAAGATCTAATTATTACCTTTTAACAATTACCATACCCAAGGTATGATCTATCTCTATGGTAAAAAGGAAGAAAAGCGTATTAGAAATAAATCAACCCCTACGGCGCTTTGCACGATAATTCATGCGGAGTGCTATTGGACTGCCCATTACTCGTATAATAGGCAATAAAAATTGGGCAACAAATCCCCTGATACAATCTGGGTAATTATTACACAATTTGATGATTTTATAGCCTGTTTATTTTGGCTATTGAATTTATAAATACTTTAATATCCCATATTAAATAGAGGTGCCCACACACCAATCCAGCCTATCAGACTGAATATCAACCAAAAGTAATCAAATTCCTGTGGTTTCTTAATAAAAGATAAATGTAACTTTTTAACGGATCACTTTTTCCGATTTACTAAATTCCCATACATTTTTAGCAGATTTCAGGTATTCTACTTTATAGCTCTCATTTGGGGGTAAAGTGAAGTGAAAAACCAATAAGGTTTCCTCAGGATCTTTGGGTAAAAAGCCGGGAAGTAAGGTATCGGCAACCATTTGTATGTGACTTTCTGGGTAATTCATATACAAATCTAAGGATAGAAATCAGTATCATGTTCATTATCAGTAAAATTTATCTTATTATTGGAGGTGATTTAGTAATTAGTTACAATGAAATCAAAAATTAGCCTCTTAATTTTCCTGTTGTTAAGTCTATATGGACTGGCACAGGAAAACCCGCGTTCTACGCAATACATTTTCAACAACTATTTGTTCAATCCTGCAATTACGGGGATCGACAACTATACTGATCTAAAACTTGGATATAGAAGCCAGTGGAGGGGACTGGAGGGCGCACCAGTTACCCAGTATGTTTCTATTCATGCGCCAATAGGGGACGATTTTGTCAGAAGTTCCGTCAATTCCTTTTCTGGAAATGGAGATAACCCACTTAGTCGTAGTTATGTGAATTCTTATACGGCTGCCGAACCTCACCATGGGATTGGTTTTTATGCGATGACAGATAAGGCGGGACGCGTGAGGCAAACAAATGTCAATGCGACTTATGCCTATCACTTAGGGCTCAGCTATGACCTCAATCTTTCTGTAGGTATTTCGGGTGGCATGGGCTCTACCAGCATTGACGTAAAAAGTGTAAATGTAGACAACAGTTCTGATCCTTTACTGACTGCTGATTACAACAACCGGATCAGACCTGACGTCGGTTTTGGAGTATGGTTATACAGTCCGCGGTTCTTTCTTGGTGGCTCGGCCAAACAACTCTTGGGCTACCGCGTGCCGACAGCTGTAAAAAGCAAAAGCTTATCGGCCTACCAGACTACTGTTTTCTATGGTACTGCAGGATATAAATTCTTTGTAGACGAAGATGTAGCGATGATTCCTTCCGCTTTGCTCAGCTACTGGATCTCTGCTCCCCCTACACTGGATGCCAGCTTAAAAATTGCTTACCAGGATAAGTTTTGGCTCGGCGGAAGTTACCGGAACAACGACTCCTTTTCTGCGCTTGCAGGCTTAAATCTAGGATCCTTTGTGAATGTCAGTTATTCTTATGATGTGACCAGTTCCGCTTTAAGATCGGTAAATAATGGCACCCATGAAATTGTACTGGGCATCTTGCTCAACAACAGGTATCAGGCAAAATGCGCCACCAGACAATTTTAGCGCAATAACGTTAAACTCCCTCCTAAAGGTTTGCAATCTGCTCTAAGGTCTATAACATAATAATAAACTCCGGCAGGAAGGTCCTTCCCTCTAAAACGGCCGTCAAAAGGTTTGTCGTATTGCCCCAAAGACTCATAGACCAATTGCCCACTTCTACTATACAATTTAATGTCAACATTCACCTTTTCCGGCAGTCCGGCAATCAACCAATAATCATTCATCCCATCGCCATTTGGGGTCATCGTATTTTTGATATCAAGGTTATCATTGGTTACTTCCACCTTGACCTTTTTAAACTCACTGGTACAACTTCCAAGCTTGCGTCTCAGAAAATAATCTGCGGTTTTAGAAGCTTTAAAAACAAAACGTCCATTGGTAGATTCCATAATTGGTGTGACATCTGCTTCGTTTTGAAACAACTGATAAGTACCTTCTTCTGGAGTAATCACCGGCAACATAATTTCCGTGGCATAACACACCCTCAGGTCATGCATCACAGGCGTTGGAATGACAAAGGATGGATTGCCGACGGTATAAACCTGACTTATCGCCAATCCGCAGGCGGTCTGATCTTTTACAGTCAGTGTATATTTACCTCCCGGCACCCCGATCAGGTCTTGGGTAGACTGCACCCTTGCACCGGCCTCATTGGTCCAGGTAAAAGTATAAGGTGCAATTCCTCCATTCACACGAACTTCTTTAACAGAACCCCGCAGCAGGCTACAGCCATCATCAGTGACGACGCCACTCGCAGGCTCAATGACCAGTAAAGGTGTATATCCAACTACAAATGGCCCTAACTTAACTTCGCAACCATTCCCATCATAAGTAAATAAAGTATAAGTTCCGGCCTCCAGGTCCTTCAATTCCCTGACCGTTCCTGTCCGGTCCACATTGTTAATGTCCTTCCATTGGTGAGCAACAGGAATTGGCGAACCAGCTGCATAATTCAATACAATTCTTCCATTAATCAGTTCACAGGTAGTTGGGCTTATGCTTGGCGTAAACTGATAATCTGGTAGCGGGGTTGCAGCTACTGTAAAGGTGCTTGATTGTGTACAGGTTGCATTGCTGAGGCTTGCCAGTAAACGGTAAGTTCCAACTTTCAGGTCCAGCATCAGAGGTAGCGTTGTACCTGACACATAACCTAACTTTTTACCAAGGCTGATCCCTGCAGGGTCAAACCATTCGTATTGATCCGCATTGTAAATGACCACATTGCTAATTCTTCCATTATCCAGGTTACAGGTGGTATTTCTTATCTGCCCAGCGGTGATGCTGATGGTATTTCTAATGGTAATATTAAATTCTCTGATTACCGGGGAACAGCTCCCGTTATCCGTTACAGTTAAGCGGTATCTTCCTCCCTCCTGACCTGTTAAATCCAGTGTGGTCGCAATGCCTGCGATGAGCACTGCATTCGTATTTTCATTTAACTTATCCCAGACATAGCTGACTGTCCCGGTCACATCGTCTATGGTTAAACCAGTGATTGCACCATTGGCCTGACCGCAGCTGGCCTGCGTAATTTGCAGTGCATTGGTCATGACAACCGGCATTGGTTTTCTATTGATCGTCACCACGGCAGAAGTTTTTTCACATCCTGCCTCATCTCTTGCGATTACATAATAACTTCCTTGCGGCAGCGTAATCTGTCGACCAAAGCCTTTTGATGCTCCGGTTACCTGATCAAACCATTCGTAAGCGACAGCTCCCTTCCCCCGCTCTGCATGGGCAGTCAAGGTAAAAGTATTTTGGCCACAGGCAGGTGTAGGTGCAATAATCACTGCTTCCCCGAGACGCTGATCTTTAATCTCAAATAAGGGTGCATGTTCAATTATTTTACAACCATCATTGATGATGAGCTCATATTGTCCTTCTTCCAGGTTCAGAATTTCTTGCGCATTGCCTAGTGGCACACGTGTACCATCCGACAACACCTTATTCCATTTAAAGATAATGCCTACCCTCGGTTCCAATACTTTTATGGAGCCATTGCCTAAACAGGTCACATCTTCCACGATCGCCTCATTTGGTAACAGATCCCCGTTTGCAAATGGGGAAGTGGTCATATTTTGCAAACTGGCGGTTGCAGTCACATTTCTATTTTGTGGCACATTGTATTGCCATCGGCCATCGCTTCCCGTTAGTATAGTGGCAAAATATTCCTTGCCTTCGCAATTGGGGCAGTTGTCTGTATAAAACAATTCCACCTCGGAACTGGGTGTTGCTTTCCCGGAGACAAAACCTGGTCGTTTTACCAGGAGTTGAATGTAAGGTTGCGGGATAAAATTGCTCAGCCCGATTCCGGTATTGACATTACAGTAGAAACTATTCCGGGTAATTTTCACCGACTTACTGGATACGGATTCAAAACCAAAATCATTGAAGGCAATGACATTTCCGTCACCAGTATCACCGCCACCAATGGTTCCTTTTGCATCGGTTTCAATCTTTATCCCGATACCATTCTTTAAATTTTCTGTTCCGGTGATGCCGGTACCTATTCTATTCCCCGTCAGGACAAAGTCGGAACTTTTAATCGAAATACCTACCGTTCTATTGCCGGAAACTACATTGTTCCGCATGGTGAGGTTTGCGCTCATGGCATTGATTTTTACTCCTGAAATCTCCAAAGCGGCAGAAGAAAGGAACAATGCCAATCGTTGATAATCGATAGTTCCGCTGTAGTCAGTTCCAATTTTGTTGTTTATAATATTGATTTCATAACGGAGATTATTGTATTGATTTATCCGATCAATGACCAGGTTATATTGGTTTGCGGAGATCACATTTCCTTCATTGGCATTATCTCCACCAATATTTATCGAGGTCTCATCGAGGCTTGCTTTAATCCCGGCGACATTTGATTTTGCAGTGACTCCATCATAATTGACGCCGATTAAATTGGATTGAATGCTGATTGGACTAATAACCGTGGCTGCTGAATTATAATAGGGGGTTTGAATCCAGATTCCGTTTAAGTTCCCACTGATGACATTCCCTTTACCTGGTGCCCCGATTTTGAGGTCACTACTTCGGTAGTTGACCACGATTCCTGAACCCTGATTTTGGTTTACATTCCTTAAATCGGTGATCTTTGCAAAATCTTTAAGGTACAAACCATAGATTTCCACATTAGAAACTGGTGTTAAATACACATTACCCTCTCCGATCCTCAGGCCGGAAAAAGTGGTCCCTGGCACTTCTGGTTCCAGGATTACTTTGGCGCCTGATATCCCCAATGCAGTCCAGGGCTGTGTACTGGCATCGATGGTTACATTAGAAGGGATGACTGGCAAAGCGGTACGTAAACGGATGGTACGGGAACCATCATTTGTTGCTGGCCCGGGAATACTGAACTGTATAATATACGGAAGGGTTCTCAAGCTTGGAATTCCTTCCAAAGCGGCCCTTAATGAACCCGGACCTGCATCCTGAACATTTGTCACTTGAACTGTTTGTCCATAAGAAATCCCAAAGTAAAAGAGCAGAAATACCAGGATGGTATATTTTGAGTAGAGCATAGTTGAAAAATAAGGACCAATTTACATTTTTAGACAATGCATTGGTAAAAGTTTTTTCAACAAAGTACTGATTATGAACTGAAAAGTAAAACCCCGGCTCTTGAAGCCAATCATATTGGATTCAGAAACCGGGGTTTACCTGGGAATTTATGATATTAACCTGGATATTTATTCTCTTTTAGTCACCTTAAATTCTGTTCGTCTATTTAAGGCTCTTCCAACTGGGTTATCTTTTCCATTTGGCAAATGATTTGGAGCTACCGGCATGCTCATTCCATACCCTTTACTGGTCATACGGCTTGCATCAATTCCTTTACCGATCAGGTAATCCACACAAGCTTTCGCCCTTTTATCACTCAGATCGAGGTTATACTCTGGTGTACCTTTGCTATCGGTATGGGCACTCAATTCAATTTCAATCTTTGGATTATCTACCATGATGGTATATAGGAAATCTAATTTTCCTTTGGAATCTTCTGTCAGATCATACTTATCAAATTCATAAAGGACATCCTTTAGCACAATCGCCGTATCCGGTGGAGGAATGCGCAGCAAGCAGATTTCCTCTGTAATCAAGGTGTCTTTTTGCGCGAGCTGATCATAAGAATACGAGAGTGTTTTGATAAAATAGTCTGTTTTTTGAGCGGTAATTTTTAGCTTTCGATTGGTGTTCAGTTTAAAATTATATTTTCCATCTGTACTGGTGGTAAACATGAAGTCTTGTAAAGAATCCGATACGGTAACCAGCACATTTTCCAATGGTTTACCGGTTTTACAATCGAAGATCTGACCCCTTAGATTCAGGAATTCGCGTTTGAGGTAAAAGACCTCCAGGCAACATAAAGACTCCCTGTCGGAGCTGATATATCCTTCCACATCATCTTCATCAATTGGTGTAAAATAAAGATCATCTTTAGAAGAGTTGAGTGGATAGCCGAGATTGCGCGGATCAGACCAGCTGTCAAAATCCCCTTCGCTCTCATAGAAGTCGAAGCCACCAAGGCCTACTTTCCCATTACTGCTGAACAGTAATTTTTTAGTTCTACTGTTGTAATAAGGAGCTTCCTCATCACCGGCAGTATTGATGGTGTTTCCCATATTAACGGCCTGACCAAAAGACCCATCAGCGCGGATGGCGCAATACCATAAATCATATTTACCGAATCCACCTGGACGATCAGAAGAAAAGACCAGGTATTTTCCATTCCTACTGACGAAAGGCTGCATCGCATTGAAACCATTGACATTGATATTTGCGCTGAGTTCTTCTGGTTCCGACCAATCTTTATCACTGGTGCTACGCTTCAGCTGATAAAGCTTTCTCGTATTTTTAGCGTCCCACATGGTCACAAACATCACCCTTCCATTTGGAAGGAATGCTGGTGCTGCGAGTTCTTTACCTTTTACATTGGTTGCCACTTTGCTCAGTGTAATCTTTTCTTTCCTCAGATTTCCTGTAGCTTCATAGATGGCATTGATGTAAGGGCTTTGTTTTCTGGCGACACGTGCATTTTTATCATCAGATAAGACTACACTTTTCCCATTACTTCCTGTTGGTCTGGAGGAGGTAAAATATAGAGTACTGCCGCTCCATAAAGGCGTATAATTGGAACCTGCCTGATTGATGTCATTATTTAATCTGTTTAGTTTAAATAGCCTTGGGTGGCTCACTTCGTACAGGGCAAACGCGCAGGAAGCAATCCCTGTTTTCGCTTTTTCCAGGTATTCTCCTTCCCCTTTATTCTTATTTAGAAAAGTTTTGAAAGCAGTAATTGCCTCCTCATAATTCTGATTGGCTCTTAAAGTAACGCCATACCAGTAATCGGACAGGCTGTACTTAGGGTTATTAAAATTAAGGGCAACGGCATACCATTTTTCGGCATCTCTGTAATTTTTATATTGCCTTAAAGACTCTGCCAACTGGTAGACACTATGTTCATAGTCTTCTTTCTTTGGGTTATCTTTTTTGAGTTTACTTTCAAAACCATAAGGCACTACAAATCCGGCAGAATCTGCTGAAATCTGCAGGGCTTTTTTATAATATTCCGCAGCAGCATAGTATTCTTTATTTTGATAATATATATCTGCAACCCTTTTACTATTGGTGACAAACTGGGCAGAAGCAATACTGCTGAGCAGCATAAATACGAGTATTAATCTATGTTTCATGATACGTAGGGTTATAATCTTGGACAAAAGAAGTTAGGGCCAAAAATCCCTTTTCTTCTGGTAAAGGAGATAGACAATTCCAGACCTCCCTGTCCTTGGGTAGCCTTATTGAGACTTGAGGTATTGAAGTCATAACTTAATCCAACCACCATATTTTTAATATTGATACCAAAGAAGGCAATGGCGGCATCATCAACCCGATAGTTTGATCCAAACATCAGGTCGGTTTCATTGTTCAACGTCACTTTGGCATAAGCACCAAAAGAGGTTTCGCGGGCGGTCCCTTGCTTCATGTATAGGGCATTGGGCGTAATGTCTAACATATCGGTTACCATTACTCTCGCTCCACCATGAACGGCATAGCGAATTGGCATTTTAACATCTGCACCCAAAAACTTGTCGACAGGTCTGGTGAGGTGGGCGGCCATGGCACCGCCAAATATGTTCACTGCCTGATCTGGGTTTCCATCAAAATACATGATCCCTACATTCACATCCGGAACGAAAGAATTGGTTGCGGAATAATTTTCATTGATCCCAAAATTAGGGTCATAACCGGTTATCGGATTAAACTGACTTCCTAAAGTAATTTTGGAGGCATCAAAACTTTTATTGAGGAAGCCCGCCTGAACTCCAAAGTTGACCATGTTCATTCCGGTTTGTCCGAAGTGAATGCGGTAAGCAGCGGAGGCCAGAACGGACAAGTGATTGTATCCAATATCTCCGGCCCGCTGATTTAAGATCATCCCACCAAAGGCAAGATTTTTAACGGGGGCCATATCGAATGACGCGCCCCCGGTTAAAAACGAATTAGAAACGGACCCCCATTGTTGCTTTGCGTTGATAGACACTCTATAATCTCCATCAATAACCCCCGTTAGGGCTGGATTTAGCCATAACGGATGGGCATAATACTGTGAAAAATGCGGATCTATCTGTGCGATAACCCTTTCTGCTCCCAGATTTAAAAACGCGCTTAGTATAATTATTCGAATTAGGTTCTTCATAACAAATGTTTTTATATTATCTCAATAGGGTTATTGTTCCTTTTTTAGTTGTTTTTGAACCATCTTTCAGTTCGGCTTCAAACTGGTAGACATAGACTCCATTCGGCTGTATCTCGCCTTTGTAAGTACCATCCCATCCATTTTGAATGTTATTGGACTCGAAAAGAAACTGACCCCATTGGTTGTATATGCGGAGTTTCATCCTGGCGATTGTATTTCCATACACAAACAATAAATCATTCTTACCATCATTATTTGGAGTGAATGTATTTGGAATAAATATCTGGTTACCGGCAGGGTTATCTGCTTTTGAACTAAAGGTTGTTGCATCGCTCATCTGACAAGCCAATTGTCCGATTGCCCTCACTTTGATTGCGGCATCCTGATCTGGTTTTAAGCCTTGGATGATATGCGTCATTCCCGTTGTTCCTGAACTTGGCGTCAACCAGGTGGTACCACCATCTACAGATACTTCATAACCTCTTGCGCCTGTTACTGCGGCCCACATGAAGGTGATACTTGTTGCGGTAGCTGACTGCAGAGCAACCATTGGTGCAGCAAGTTTTGGCAAGATCGTCAGGGTTACTGTGGTACGACTGCTGCTGACACAACCGGTCGCTGGATTTACACTACCTACATAATAAGTGGTGGTTGCTGTTAATCCAGGTGTAGTAAAGCTGGTTCCTTCAATGATGTGGGTTCCACCGGTTTCTACACTGTACCAACGATAAGTCAATGTTGGGTCTGGACTGTTGACCGTTAATATAGCGGTGTTACTGCTACATAAAGGGTCTGTTGCTCCGGAAACCGATGCTGGTGCAGTTGGTAATGCGGAAACAGAAACTACGACCATAGTGCGGCTGGTGCTGACACAAGTGGCTGTGACCGCTTCTGCGTAGAAAGTACTGGTTGCATTGATTGGACCGGTTGTAAAATCAACGCCGGTTCCTAATGCGGTTCCTGCAGTTGCAGTATTGTACCAATTGTAGGTAATTCCAGCAACTGGATTGGCGATCGACAATACTGCTTTTGTACCTGAACAAGCGGTTACGGCTGCTGATACTACCGAAGGCACATCAGGTTTCACATTAACGGTTACAGTTACTTTTACTCTTCCTGCTGACGAACCACATCCTGAAGTATTGGTGGCCAGCAAATAGTAATCTTTAGTCAGGATTAATGCTCCTGTTGGTAAAGATGATCCGCTACCTAGTAAAGTACCACCTGTTGCGGCATCGTACCATTGGTAGGTTGTTCCTGTTCTTGGGCTTTGTACACTTAGGGTGGTGTTTTCTCCTGCGCAAATTCCCAGACTTCCACCATTCACAATTACTGGTACTTCTGGCAATGCATTAACGGTTACGATCACCTCCTTAGCTGTTCCAGGAAGGTTTTCACATTTATTGGCTCCTTTTACCGTCACATAGTAAGTGGTGGTATTGGTAAACACTTTTTCCAATATCGGTCCGGTAAATACTGCATTGGTTAATGCAGCATCGGTATACCAGGTAAATACCGGACTGGTAATGGTGGTATTGGCTGCTGTTAATTTAACTGATGTTCCTTCACAAACCGGCGCTTCCGCACCTGAAACGATCAGGTCTAGTGCTGTTGCTGGTGGGTTTACGATCAGGGTTACAATTTTAGCATCACCCAGGGCATTCTGGCATCTGTTTGAACCGGATACCGTTACATAATAGGTCGTTGTACTGGTTACCACAGGTTCGAATACCGGGCCATTTGAGGCAACAACGGTAAGCGCTGCATCACTGTACCAGGTAAAGACCGGACTGCTCACTTGATCTGCTGTTGCGGTTAGTAATGCTTTAGTACCCACACAGAATGGTGTATTGTTACCGGCAACATTGATATCAGAAGCCAGGCCTGTAGGGTTCACTACAATGGTGACTATTTTAGCTCCAGCGATTCCATTTTCACATCTATTGACACCCCTTACGGTTACATAGTAAGTTGTAGTTGCACTCAATACTGGTTCAAACACTGGTCCGCTGAAAGCTACATCCGTCAGGTTTACATCGTTATACCAGGTAAATATTGGGGTATCTACAGTAGCGCTGCTGGCTTTAAGGCTGGCTGTGGAACCTTTACAGTAATTGGTATTGACACCCGCAATGCTGATATCTGCAGGTGTTCCCGGAGCATTCACCACAATGGCCACAGTTTGTGCATTTCCAACATTGTTACTGCATTTGTTCGTACCACTTACAGTTACATAGAAGGTTGTACTTGCGGTTACAATGGGTTCATAGAATGCACCTCTGAAAACTTCTACTGTGAGTGCGGCATTACTGTACCACACAAACTGAGGGTTGTCCACCGTATTGCTACTTGCGCTTAAGCCTGCTTTTGTACCCGCACAGAAAGGACTGCCATTACCGGTTACGGTGATATCAGCGGCAGTAGCTGGTGTATTTACGGTAATGGCTACCGCCTTACCAGTTCCGGGAAGGTTTGGACATTTATTGTCGCCACTTACACTCACAAAGAAAGTGGTGCTTGCGGTAACTACTGGCTCATATAATGGACCGGTGAATAATAGGTCTGTCAGTGCGGCGTTGCTATACCAGGTAAACACAGGTTTTACCACATTAGGGCTGCTAGCCAATAAACTGGCTTTTGAACCTGCGCAGAATAGCGTACCTGCACCAGACACGTTAATGTCGCTGGCAATTGCAGGAGGATTTACGACAATGGATATTATTTTTGCATTGGCTGCATTGTTCGCACATTTGTTATCACCACTTACCGTTACATAGAAGATCGTGCTTGCGGTAAGAACCGGTTTAAAGATTGGTCCTGTGAACACCAATGTGCTCAAGGTCTCATCGCTATACCAGTTAAATACAGGATTGTCAACGGTAGTACTGTTTGCCGTTAGCGTAGCTGTATTGTTATTACATAAAGGAAGGTCAGCACCTGCCACCGTGATATCAGCAGCTGTTGCTGAAGGGTTTACAGTGAGGGTGATTTTTGTTCTCGCTGTAGTGCTTACACATGAATTTGCATTCACTGCTTCAACGAAGAAATTGTGCTCCCCAACGCTCAGGTTTGCTGTGGTAGTATAAGTACTGGTATTTGCAGCCAGTAGATTTCCTCCGGTTAAGGCATCATACCAATTGTAGGTTACCCCTGCTACAGCAGTTACTGCCAATGTAGTCGCAGGTGCATTTGGACAAACGGTTGTTGGATTTCCAATTACAGCTACCGGTGCATCTGGTGCAGCGAGTACCGTAACCGTGACTTTAGTTTTTGCACTTTCACAATTGTTGCGGGTAACGCTTACATAATAGTCATAAGCCCCAACAGTAAGGTTGCTGGCGGTGGAATAATTTGGTCCGGTTGCAGCGGCTGTAGTTGCTGTTCCGATATACCATTTATAAATATAATCAGGGTTAGGGTTAAGTACGCTTAACACAGCACCAGTACTCACACAAGCGGAAACCGTGGCACTTGCTACTTTTGGTGCAATTTGTACGCGTTGTACATAGTTCAGGTCTATGGTGCTTAAAACTGCAGCCAGACCAGATTTCAACCTCAATTCTACCGCATCAAATTGTCTTGCCGGCACGAAAGAAATGATTCCTTCGCTATCGTTGCTTAACACCTGAAGTGTAATTAATGGATTACTTACAGTCAGCATGTCATTATTACTCACCAAATTATTATAAGTAGTTAACTCTACAGAAGACAATAAGGCCAGATTCAATAATTTACCTGGTGTGGTGACACGAACACGAACGGTATCTCCGATATTCGACAGGCTGGTAAATCCAACAGTCTGATAAACTGAGGCACCTAGCGCGCCAACAGGCATTACTAATGATGAGGCTGTTGTTGCAGAATTATCCACTGCATTTTCAGGATTAAATACCCCTGTTAATACCGCAACACCATCAACACCTGAGTTGACCTGAACGGAGGCAAACTCGCAAGGTGCATCTACTGCCGGGCCAGCTGGAAGTACGGTAACTGTAGCCATAGATCTGGAAACAGAAGCACATCCACCAGGGAGCTCTGCGGTTACATAATAATTAGTGACCAGATTGGCTGCACCTGAATTAACTACTCCAGGTACTTGTAAAATAGCACCGGTAAAGAATGGGTCAACAGCATCTATTGTAGTATACCATTTAAAGATGGCACCAGCGGTGCTCGAAGTTGCAGTTAATACTGCAGGAGCACCTGAACTTACAGTCACTGATTCTGGCAATACCACAGGATTACTTAAGTTACCAACTACAATTGTAGCCGTTGTTTTAGTGGCAGAAATGAGGTTACAAGAGCTGATGAAGGCCTCTACTGAATAGGTTGCATTAACGGTTACATTCTGGATGGTAAATGTAGGACCATCTTTACCTGCTTGCAACACGTTGTTACTATCGTACCACCTGTAAGTTACTCCATTGATGGGGTCTTTCACAGTCAGCACCACATCGCTTCCTGAACAGGTTTCGACGTTAGCGGCAAGTAAGGTAGGCGCATCAGGAATGGATGTTACCGTTACAGAAACTTTTGTTTTATAACTCGTACAAGTTGCTGTATTTGCGGATACATAGAAAATGGTATTGGCAGTTACTGTAGGGCTAAAGCTTGGTCCGGTTGAAAGTACCGTTGCTCCTGTAGCATCATACCATTTATAGCTAAGGCTTGGATTTGGGTTAAGCACCGATAAAGTAAGGGCTTGGTTGGCACATGCTGTTGGGTTTTGAACGGTCAATATTGGCGCCACCATAACTCTTTGTGCATAGTTTAGATTCACACTGGACAATACACCGGCAAGACCAGAATTTAAGCGAACTTCTACCTGATCGAAAGGCACTGTAGGCACAAAAGTAAGTAAGGCCTGGGTATCATTACTTAACAGCTGTAGGCTAACCAGGTTATTGCTGATTTCAACTGCATCATTGTTACTAGTCGCCCCATTATAGGTTCCGACTTGAATATTTGACAATAAGCCAAGCGATAGTAATTTACCTGGGGTATTTAATAAAACTTTAACGGTATCTCCAACAGTAGAAATGCTACCAAAGTTGAGACGTTGATAAACATAGGCACCTAAAGCACCTACAGGCATCAACAGTGATGACCCTGTTTGCGTATCATTATCAAATGCCAGTTGAGGGTTAAATACTCCTGAAAGCAAGGCTACACCGATGACACCATTGGTTTCTGAAATGGCGGCCTCACATGGTACTGGATTTGGATTACCACCATTGTTTACATTGATGGTTACCTGTACACGGCTTGAAGAAAGACAGCCGGTCAGGTTTGATTTCGCTTCCACATAGTAAGTGGTGTTTACTAATAGTGGAGGGGTTATATAAGTTGGACCACTATAAACCGGGCTGGTTCCATTTAGATCAGTATACCAGTTATAAGTCACATCGGCTATTACCGGGCTGATGTTTAAAATTACCGTTTGTCCGGCGTTAACTGTGGTAGCAGAAGCTGTAACTTGTGGTAGGTTCACGATTGGGTTAACCGTTACCGGTACTGCTGTACGGGTAGAACTACCACAACCAGGACTGTTTGCTTCCACATAATAAGTGGTACTCGCTGTTAAGGCTGGGGTTACAAATGTTGCACCGCTGAATACGGAAGCACCTCCTGTCGCAGCAGTATACCAATTGTAATTTAGACCTGGAACTACATTATTTACCGTCAAACTCGCTGTGCTGCCATAACATACCGGCAATTCCGTAGCCAATACTGGCTCTGTCGGTGCAGGAGTAATGGTTACTGTAACCGGTATACGTTGCAGGTTGGCACAAGTACCTCTGCTCACCTCTATATAATAGGTTGTTGTTGCATTTAAGATTGGTGTCGTAAAAGTTGGCCCTGATGCCAATACCGTTCCACTATTTGCAGTAGCATACCATTTTAGATTGGTATCTCCATTTGCGGTAGCAGTTAAGGTAGTACTGCTTCCTGCACAAGTCGTCTGACCTGCGGCAGCTACTGTTGGATTTGGATAAATCACGGTAGCACCATAGATATCAAGTGTACTTAAGGCAGAAACTAATGCGCCGAAACGAATTTCTATACGGTCATAGACGCCACCTGCTGGAACAGTAGCCAGTAATCTGTTTGGATTTAACAGCGAAAGATTGATTAAAGTAGAATTTAATGGGTAAGTACTTACTATGGTTGTGCCGTTAAAAACGGTTACGGTAGCAGCACTTAGAACGCCCACATCTGCTAATCCGACAGGGAAACCAAGATCCAGGCGGATGCTATCTGCAGCGTTACCTGGGTTTGCAAAGATCAAACGTTGGTACCCGGTTGCACCCAGCCCAACAGTTAAGTGAATGCTACTGAAAGTGGCAGGATCTCCATCGGTAGATCCTCCTGCATTGGTGATCCCACAAAGTAGACAAATGCCATCAATTGCAGTTTGCTGTCCTGTTGCCGCATTACAATTCGCATTGGTTGGCAGTGGTGTTACGGTAACCAATACCGGAACTCTGGTTGCACTCACACAACCAGATGTATTTTGAGTTTCAATATAATAAGTAGCATCGGCTGTTAATGTTGGTGTGGTAAAGCTGGCACCGGTTGAAAGCGCGCTTCCTCCTGTTGGAGTGCTAAACCAGCTGATGGTATTTCCAGCGTCAGCAGTAGCCACTAACGTTGCCGTTTGTCCGGCACTGATGATTTGGTTTCCAGTAACCACTGCCAAGGCCGGAGTTGGACGTACGGTTACGATAACCGAAATACGATTACTAACTGCTGTCCCGGAAACCGCCTCCACATAATAAGTAGTGTTGGCTGTTAATGCTGGCGTAGTAAAGGAATTACCTGTAAAGATTGGGGTGTTTCCGGTTGCAGCATACCAGTTGTAGGTGATTCCCGGAAGGGAGTTCGTTGCACTAAGCGTTGCTGTTGTTCCTGAACAAGCACCAGTAGATGCCAGTACCGGATCTGCTACTTTCACTTTAATGACATAGTCCGTAGTCGTGGTATTGTTAGCTGCATCCTTTGCAGTAATCTGGAAGGTAAATGTTCCGCCAATTGTTGGTGTTCCTGACAAGGTATTGGTAGCTGGGTCAAAAGTTAATCCTGCTGGCACATTTGCCGAAGTATAAGTATAAGGACCTGTTCCACCGGTTACTGAGGGTAATACTACTGCTGGGTAAGCTGTACCTACAGTTCCATCCGCTAAAGCTGCGGAAGGTAAAGAGAGGGCACCAATGACTCTTAATGAATAAGTATTGGTTGCTTTAGTTCCCATATTATCCGTAACAGTTACTAAAACACTGTACAAACCAGATTGTGCAGGTGTTCCTGAAATCACTCTTGTGATTGGATCAAAAGTCAGGTCCAGTGGAAGATTCGATGCGGTATAGGTATAAGGTGAAGTTCCACCCGTTGCGGCTGGAATCGTTTGAGGAGTATAAGCTACGCCAACATTACCATCTGCAAGTGTAGCTGGAGGAAGTACTAATGCAGGACCAACGTTTACTGGATAAGTATTACTTGCCGTTTTTCCTTCTGCATCTGTTACCGTTACCAGTACTGCATAAGAACCTGCTGTAGTAGGTATCCCTGTTATTTCACGTGTACTGATGTTGAAATCATGTCCTGGTGCAAGTCCGGTGGCGGTATAAGTGTAAGGTCCGGTTCCGCCGGTTGCTTCAGGAATTTTTTGTGCTGGATAATTGATCCCCACGGTACCATTGGCTAAGGAAGCTGGAGGCAATACCAACAGCTCTTTTACCACAATGGTATAAGTTTGAGTGATGGTATTTCCATTAATATCGGTTACGGTTACCTTCAGCGGATAAGTACCCGCTTGTGTTGGTGTACCTGAGATTCCTGGAGTACTGGTGTTAAATGTTAATCCAGGAGGCGTGTTCGTAGCCACATAAGTATATGGCCCTGTCCCTCCCGTTGCTACTGGCAGCGGTTGGTTTGGATAAACAACAGTTACCACTCCATTGGGTAATGTTGCAGAAGGAAGTGTTAGTGCTGAGGTTAGTGTCAAGTTAAACGCGGTTGTTGCGATACATCCTTTGCTATCTTTCGCAATGATGGAAAAATTATAATCAGTGGTCGCGTTTGCAGTTGGTGTACCAGAGATCAGCCCTGTAGTTGACAGGCTCAAACCTGCAGGCAAGTTACCATCAGGAGCTAACGAATAACTAAACACGGGTGTTCCACCAGTAGCTGCAGTAATTTGTTTTGAGTATAAGGACGCTGCGGTTGCATTGTTTAAAGTGGTTGTGGCAAACACAATCGCAGGATTCACCGTTACTGTAACTGGCACACGATCCGTGTTGGCACAACCGGCTTTACTTACTTCCACATAATAAATAGTAGTTGTGGTTAAGCCTGTTGGCGAATAAGTATTTCCGCTGGCTAAAGAAGCTCCTCCGGTAGCATTTGCGAACCAGTTTAGTGTAGTCCCTGCTGCAGGTGTTGCGGTTAAAGTAGTAACTGCTCCGGAACAGATGTTTTGTCCGGTACTGGCAATCACTGGGTTTGGATAGATCACTTCTGCACTGTACACATTCAGTGTGGTTAACGCCTGTACCACGCCATTGCCCCTTAACTCCACCCTATCGTAGATTGCTCCAGCCGGAATAGTCGCTCTAGCTGTTTTGTCTTGAAGGAGTTGTAGGTTGATTAAACCAGAGCTTAACTGGTAAGTACTAACGATGGTGTTGCCATTCATGACATTTACCGTGATTCCTCCCAATACAGCAAGATCAGCTAAACCACCTGGCGTACCCAAAATTAAACGGATGCTATCTGTTGCTACACCTGCTGCTGGAAAGATCAAGCGCTGGTAAGCTCCGGCTGCCACTCCTACATTGACACGAATTGTACTGAAAGTTGCAGGATCTGCATCTATTGCGTTAGTTGGGTTAGTGACGCCACAAAGCAGACACAATAAACCATCGACCCCGTTGGTTTGTGCATTTGGACTTTTACAGTTTAATGAAGGAATTACTCCTGCTATCGATACCGTTACAGGAATCCGATTTGCACTTGGGCAACCAGCAACACCTAATACGCCGACAAAATAGGTAGTCGGACTGGTTAAAGCAGGTGTAGTGAAGCTAGATCCTGTAGTCAGTGGTACACCTCCGGATGAAGCAGCATACCAGTTGATGGTGCTTCCTGTTGTTGCAGTAGCGGTAAGTGTTGCTGTTTGCCCACTGGTTATGGTCACATTATCCACAGAAACTTGTGCATCTGCTGGAATTCCATTTACCGTAATTGTGACTGGTGTGCGGCTTGCACTAAGGCAAGCCCCGCGCACACCCTCCACATAATAAGTTGTATTTTCTGTTAAAGCACCTGTAGTAATTGTGCTGCCCGTGAATACGGGAGCTCCACCATTAGAAGCGGTATACCAATTGTAAACTACGCCGCTTTCTGCATTAGTTACTGTAAGAATCCCTGCTGATCCGGAACATATTGGATTGGCAGTGACAACAGGTAAAACAGGAATCGCAGTAACCGTTACTGTTGCACTATCCAAGTCTGACTCAGTCGAACATCCGGTTGTATTTGCAGAAACGTAATACATATAAGCTCCAGGATTTAGTCCTGTTTCTGTAAATGCACCTGTGGTACTGGTGCTGATCTTTGTTTTTGAGGTACCGCTTTTACGGTACCAATTATAACTGAGGCCATTAACCGGGGTACTCACACTTAAGTTCACCGTATTTCCGCATATACCAGCTAAGGCGCCGGCGGTTTTCCCGGCAAACGTTGGTTTTGCCACCGTAATTTGTGCTTCATGAATGTTTAGACCACCCCCTACAAGGTTTCCTCCGAGAGAAACACCATTGGTAAGGCTAACCTGAATACGATCAAAAGCCCCACCTGGGGTATAAAAAACAGGAAAAACTGCTTTTCTTGAAAGTAATCCCAATAAATCAAGACCGCCAAGCAGTGAATTTGCAGCTACAGCGGGTCCAACCGCCGTGTTTCCGTTAAAGGCTTGAAGTTTGATCTCATTAAATACATTGACGGTCAATATGCTTGACGGAATGGAAAGCCAGACTTTCGCTACCGCATCTGAAGCGGATGGTTCCCCAAAGAAAATGGTTTGAGAAATCGTTGCGCCAACCCCCACCAATCCAACCTGAAGTTGAGAAAAAGTATTGATGTTATTATCTGCTGCTGCTGTAGGATTTGTAGCCAAGGGGGTCAAGCTGACATTTATTCCAGCGCTTTCTCCAACACTGGCAAAGGAACCAGAGCCACAGCTTGCACCTCCAGGGATGGTAAAAGCATTATATACCTTCATGCTGGTAGAGCCATCTGCAATATCCAATAGTTTTATCTCGACACTTAGTCTAATTCGTACTGAATTATATTCATCACTTGAGGTGATCGCAAAGTAATTATTTCCTTGGGGATCCTGAACGATGGTAGTCATCACATTTGCAGCAGGTATTATAGTTCCAGTGCCACCGGCTGTTGCACCGGAATATGCTTCCAGCTTTACGGTCTCATTTTTAAGTAATCCGGTCAAATTAGTGACTAGATTTAATATACTCAGATTCAGTCCGGCAGTGGTGAGTGGATCAAAGCGTATATATGTTGTTTTTCCCGCACCTACTGGTTGTGGAAATTTTAGTTGTAACCACGCTTCTCCAACAGTACCTGTGAGGGCCGCCGCTGTATAATTACAAGTTAATGTTGCAAAAGACGTATTATCTCCAATTGCAGCGTTTCCTGGACCTAGTACCGAACCTCCGGCCGCGTCAGGCCGGGGGGGCCGTTCTCCCAGACCGATCACGGCAGTAGTTAATCCCGTGGAAGGAGCAATCGTTGCATAATTTCTGGTTTGGCCATACGATTTAAAATTATTTAACGTTAGTAATAAACAACTTATAAGAATAAAATTTATTACCTTTAAGTTTCTAGGCATTCCCGGGAGGGTAGATGTAGATTTCATAGGAGCGGAATTGGTACGACTTAATTATACTTTAGTGCAATTTTAGTCATACCTGAGCTCCTAAGACCTGTTCGAATTGTTCATTTAAGCAAAGCGAAATGAATCCCTTGTTCATTTTGTTCATTTTGCTGTGCATTAAATTTCCTCCTAAAGCAAAAACACGTATAAAAACCTAATCAACAGGTATTTATACCATAATGGTGTATTTTATTCCTTTTTTACTTGATCTACAGCTGTTCATTTTTGTGCTGAAAGCATTATATTCGTTTAGTTCAAGAAATTAACGCCACTCAGCCTACTTATGGAGGATATATTTACCCTAAATGAAGTGAAGAGTCTCATCTTGTTAAAAACAGGGATTAGAACCATCACTCCTGCTGATTGTAAAAGGATCTCCATTGAAATCAGCAAAACACTCAATAAAAACGTCAGTGAAACGACAATCAAGCGGTTATTTGGATTTGCTGTTGTCAAACACAATTTTTCAAAATTCACGCTCACGACCCTTGCTGAATATGTGAACAAAGAAGATGAACGGAATTGGACACCGACCTTAAGTTCCAGTACGCAATCCCAGGTACACACCTGGTCTGACATCCGTTCGCACGCTAAAAAGATAACCAACTTCACGTTAAAGGGCATTAAAAACAGATCTGGAATTCCTTATGAAATGACCATCAGCAGGAAATTCGCTGAGCATGATTTTGAAGATTTCATGAAGAGTGACTATAGTTATACCTGTTTTATTTCACAACCCGGCTATGGCAGAACCATTTTATTAAGCCATTTAGTAGAAAATTTTTTTCAGGCTGAGACTGCAATACATTTAGATTCAACGGTTTTATTCCTTACAGCGAGTAATATTTTCAATCCAGATCAGCATCACCTCAGCTTCGAAGATCGTCTTAAAATACAACTGGGGATTCCACATCAGGAGAGTTTATTAGAACATATCCAAAAAAACCATATCGACAGAGGTAGAAAATTTATAGTGGTTATTGATGGCTTTTCTGAGGTCATGGTGAAGGGGGATTTAAAAAAACAGATGTTTGAGAACATCATCAGTTTCATTTGTTCGATTGAGCACAATGATGCGATAAAGCTGGTGATGAGCATGCGCACTACAACCTGGATGAGGTTCTATGATTGCATCAGACATTCCGCATTTTTAAAGTCCAAATGGTTTCCAGGTAATTATTACAATCCAGATGAAGTGTCAAATGTTCCCCCTTTAACAGGAAAGGAAATAGACCGGATTATTCATATGATCAACAAATCTGATGATCATGAGTTAAATACAAAACTTAAATCGCAGTTAAAATTCCCATTATACATTCAACTCTATTATCAGCTGAAAGAGGAGGATCCTTATTTCAATTACTCGAGTAGCATTACTTTCCACGAGTTGATTTCCAGATTCATTCAGGAAAAGATCTATAAATCTAATTACTACACCGAGAAAATTCTGTTCCTTAAAAAAGTAATCCAGCTTACGGAGTACGGAAAGAAGGCAGATGCTGTGCCTAAAGATTTGTTGATTGCGGAATTATCTGCTTTTAAAAACGCCTATATGGAATTGGTTTCCGAAGGCATTTTAGTGGAGGAAAAGAGCCAGGATGATTACCAGCCGAGGGAATATGTACGTTTTATCTACCCACATATCTTCGAGTATTTCCTATTTATAGAGTTACTGGAAAAGTTTCATTTACAGGTCAACTGGACTTTCTTTGAATTTATTCAACGCAATTATGAGAACAATAATGTCCGATTTCACTTGTTGCAATGGACCGTTCGCTTTATCATCAGGATTGGTGATTTTAGCGCACTAACACATGTATTCGACTTGGATCTCCATCATTTTGAGCGCAATTACCTCATTTTATTTATTGCAGAAAACATTCAATTTCGCGCCAGGTATAGTCCGGACACCCATAAGTTATTGGCTCAACATAAACTACATGACATTTTGATCAAACAACTGATCAACTTTGATTTCATCGATTCCTGCTATAAGGAGGCCATCACAGTATTAGCGGATGTAGCCGACAATGAGGAACAACAGGTGATTTACCAAAGTATATTAGCGATTTTTGATGTCATGAGCATGGATCAAGACAGCATTGCTTTAAGACTAACAAAGATCGCAGCGATGGATTTAACCGCTTGGTCCATTAATCCTTATGAAGTTTGCTGGTTGATCTACTTAAAACTCAGTAACCGGGCCGATCTCTCCCACCCGCTGATTCAGGATCTTGAAAAACTACGTTATTCATTTGCAGAAAACAGGGTGGCTATTGACACCAAACAGGGTATTTCGTACCTGATGTTGATCTTGCTGAACACTTTCTACGGCACAGATGAAGGCACCATAAAAATTATCCAAGCCATCACAAAACAACATCCCAGGATATTTTCCAAAAGATCTCCCTTTCCCATATTTATCATGAATATTTATGGAATCGCTTGTTCTAAACTGAATCCGGGGAAGAAAACAGATCAGATGGAACGTATTTTAACTGAAATCCATCGGAACAAATCGAGATTTAAGCTCACAGAATACTCGGAATGTATATTTATGATGATGCAGGCTAATCAATTGCGCTTACGCGGAGAATTCGTAAAGGCTTATGAATATTCTTATGAAACTCTACAGGTTTTCAAAAGAAATGAACTGAATCTCAACTGCATTATGATCTATGACATCATGATTGCAATTTTCCAGGACCTGAATGACATGGTCAAAGTGAATGAATATAAATATGAAAGGCTCTGTTTTATGGAGGAAAGAAAAATCCCTCACCGGTTGTTAGTCACGGTAGGATAAATCCTTTAAATAGAAAAGGGCCTGCGCTTCAAGAACAGACCCTTTTCATCGTACAGGTTAGATTAACCCTTCTCTAACACACAAACTAATCAGTTCAGAGCTGGTTTTTACTCCAGACTTCCTAATGATATTTTTGCGGTGTGAATGCACGGTATGCAAAGAGATAAATAGCGTATCCGCAATCTCTTCACTTTTATTTCCGAGTGCAATCAGCTTAATAATTTCCATCTCTCTTTTGCTAAACTGCAAATTTAAGGCATGGTTTTCCGAGTCACGATTGACATTTACCGGCCATACTTTCTTCGTTCCCTTGGTATCTACCAGGGAAGGAATGTAATTGTTTACAGAGGTAATGTGGTTTACATTCGTATGAATATGTAGCACCTGAGCAATTCGACCTGAATCATCTTTAGAAAGATAGACAGATTCGTTATGAAATAATTCATAACTCCCATCTGCCAGTTTAAATCTAAGGCAATAGGAGGTTTTATAATAGCTTTTGATACTTTCTTTGTTCATTTGATCAAGCATGAAGCGCACACTTGCTGATTCGGTTTGGGCCACATAGTTGACATCCTCAGGATGAATGCGACCTAAAATATCATCAACAGTGGCTGTTGCCGGGTCCAGGCCTAACACATCAGCTATACCAGGGTCTACATATTTGATTTTTTTATCGCAAAAATCTACTACATAGTAAAAGTTCCCCGAGCTAAGAAATGAGGGCAAAAACTGATCTAAATTCACTTCAGGCAAGGCTATAGTCGAACGTGTATAAAAATCACTATACCTGTTCCAGGTATCGTATATGACGTTGTTATTAGATTCCATAAGGTTAATTAAATAGATTAAAAAAATAAAAAAGCGTGTTCTTTACCTTTTTTAAAAGTGTAAAATGAGTAGATGAGGAGGTTAATATGAGGTTAACCCCTGGCCGCTACCAGATACAATTATTCATTAACAGATTGACCTCTAAAGCTTGACTTTCGTGTGGTAGATTGATTTCGCTGACGACTCGTGAAGCGAAAGAATTAAGAGAAATTTTTAACATTGTAAATAGGGATTAGATTAATAATTATGGATTGATTAGATTCATATTTAAAAGGATATAACTCATGTTTTTCTTGACTGCATCATCTTTTTCCAAATCAAAAACTATCATTTCCTTCTGAAAGACCAAAAAAACAGGCTACCTGATCGTTTGGTATCAATAAAGTGACAATTGAAAAACGATACAAATGAAAGATTATTGCTTTTCTTGAAGAGCAATATAGATTTGAAGGGATTAAACTAAAGATGAGCATCGGCATAAAAAACGAGTTATGTTAATTTTAAAGAAATTCAAATGATTCACAACACTTAAGAATAAAATACTCCTAAGAGATTGAACTTCTAAAAACCTTTTAACCGCAAAAATTAATCCAAGTACCCAAAAAAAGCATCCCTATAACTAGTGATTTTATTGAACATGAATTCAATAAATGGATTACACATAGTTAAAAGGATGCTTTTATAATTATTTATGAAAAGTCTGAAGGATCAAATATGCAGGAATGTGATATTTCTTCAAAATGACAATTTTCAAGACCCTATTATTGTACTAAATAGACACAAAACCGTCACAAAATCCAGAAACCAACACACAAACACAAGATAGTGATATTCAAAAAAGTCATTAGAGAAAATACGATTAAAAATATTATAAACTATCCTGAAAAAAAGAAAACAAAATAGTTAAATAAAATACACTGTATTTCTCTATTTAATCATTTTCAACAAGTAGCCGCCATAGCCACTTTTCAGCAATGGGGCAGCCACTGCAGCCAATTGTTCTTTATTGATAAAGTTCATTCTGTAGGCTACTTCTTCAATACAGCCAATCTTCAAGCCCTGGCGTTCTTCTATCACCTGTACAAATTGCCCAGCCTGCATTAAAGAATCAAAAGTACCGGTATCTAACCAGGCCGTTCCACGGCTCAGCACCCCTACCTTAAGCCTCCCTTGTTCCAAATAGACCTTATTTACGTCTGTAATTTCGTATTCTCCTCTAGGAGAAGGCTTAATATTTTTAGCGATCTCTACCACAGAATTATCATAGAAATACAAGCCAGGAACCGCATAATCGGATTTAGGAGCAAGTGGCTTCTCTTCAATGGATACTGCTTTTTTGTTTTCATCAAATTCCACAACACCATAACGCTCAGGATCTGAGACCTGATAAGCGAAAACTACGCCCCCATCTGGATCTGCACTGCGCTGCAATAGTTTGGCCATTCCATCGCCATAAAAAATATTATCCCCCAATACCAAGGCCACCTTATCAGTTCCAATAAAATCGGCACCAATCACGAAAGCTTGCGCCAAACCATTGGGCTCCTTTTGTACTGCATAAGAGAACTTACATCCCAACTGGCTTCCATCACCCAATAATTTCTCAAAATTAGGAAGGTCATGAGGCGTAGAAATGATCAAAATTTCGTGAATACCTGCAAGCATTAAAGTGGACAATGGATAATAGATCATCGGCTTATCATAAACCGGCATCATTTGCTTACTCATCACCAGGGTTAAGGGATGCAGACGTGTACCACTTCCCCCGGCAAGTATAATTCCTTTCATGTATTAATTATTTTATTGCGTGAATACACTTAACCAGGCTGTCTCTCCAATAAGGAATTTCAAGGTTAAATGTGGTTTTTATTTTAGTTTTATCCATGACCGAGAAGGCTGGACGGCGGGCCTTGGTCGGATAAGCACTGGTAGGAATGGGATGTACCCGTACTTCTGTCTCAGAAATTTCGAATATTGCTTTCGCAAAGTCATACCAGGAACAAAGCCCTTCATTGCTATAATGGTATGTTCCATAAGCTGTTTTATGGTCCATGGAAATCAATTTCAGGATAACCGCAGCAAGATCCACCCCATAAGTTGGGGTTCCGACCTGATCTACGATGATACGCAGCTCCTCACGCTCAGCACCCAGTTTAAGCATCGTTTTCACAAAATTCCCGGCAAATTCTGAGTACAGCCAACTCGTGCGCAGGATGTAATGTGCTTCCAAATGACTTGCAATCTCCAGCTCTCCCTGAAGTTTTGTTTTTCCGTAAACACTGATCGGCTGTGCCACATCTGTTTCTTTCAGCAGCACAGGAACCTCGCCTTCAAAGACGAAATCAGTAGAGATATGGATCAATGTAGCCTGAAATTCTGCACAAAGCCTGGCCAGATTACCTGCCCCTGTGCTGTTGATTTTTCCACAAAGTTCCGGTTCATCTTCCGCTTTATCTACCGCAGTATAGGCAGCACAATTGATTACAAAATCAGGT
Source organism: Pedobacter gandavensis (assembly GCF_014172405.1). Lineage (GTDB taxonomy): Bacteria > Bacteroidota > Bacteroidia > Sphingobacteriales > Sphingobacteriaceae > Pedobacter > Pedobacter gandavensis. Next base: position 123,940 of record NZ_WNXC01000004.1, read on the forward strand.
GATTCCTTAAGAAACAAGGCCTTTAAAACCTTTAGATCTAAAATATTTCCTTCGAATTCATCCAAAAAAACAAAGCCTTGTAAATTGCCTGATGTGGTTAATTTGCTAAGACATTGCCCAAGTTGGCCAATTCCGCCAAAAACGATTACCTTTTTTTTATTGCTCATGATCTGCGTATTGTAGTTTATAGTAGTCTTGATAATTCCCTGAGGTTACATTTTCTAACCATTCGTCATTTTCAAGATACCAATCTACGGTTTTTGCAAGACCTTCTTCGAATTGTAGGGAAGGTGTCCAGTTCAGTTCATTTTGCAGTTTACTGGAGTCGATCGCATAGCGAAGGTCATGCCCTGCACGATCTGTGACATAGGTAATCAAATTCGCAGATGTCCCTGTTTCGCGACCAAGTTTTTCATCCATAATGCGACATAACAAATGGATCAGATCAATGTTTTTCCATTCATTATGGCCACCGATATTATAAGTATCACCAGCTTTAGCTTGGTGAAAGATCCTGTCTATGGCAGAAGCATGGTCTTCTACCCAAAGCCAATCCCGTATATTCTCTCCCTTTCCATATACCGGAACAGGTTTGTTATTTTTGATGTTATTGATCGCCAATGGAATTAGTTTCTCCGGGAAATGATGAGACCCATAGTTATTGGAGCAGTTGGAGATGACTACATTTAAGCCATAAGTGTCATGGTAAGCGCGCACAAAATGATCAGAGCTGGCTTTTGAGGCTGAATATGGGCTATGTGGATCATAAGCCGTTGTTTCCGTAAACATACCTGTTTCGCCCAAAGAGCCATATACTTCATCTGTACTCACGTGATAGAAACGATGATTATCATAATCACCTTTCCAAGATTCCTTTGCCGCATTCAACAAATTCACAGTTCCGATAACGTTAGTCATCACAAACTCCATTGGATTGCTGATTGAGCGGTCTACATGGGACTCCGCAGCAAGGTGAATCACTGCATCAGGCTTTTCAACTTGAAAAAGTTCCCTGATAAATACGGCATCAGTGATATCTCCTTTGATAAAACGGTAATTTGGATCATTTTCTAAATCGGTCAGATTCAATAGATTCCCCGCATAAGTTAGTTTATCAAGGTTAATAATCTGGTAATCAGCATAATTCTTAATAAACTGTCTGACTACATGAGAGCCAATAAAACCCGCTCCCCCGGTAATTAAAATCTTTTTCATCATTTTTATAGGTTAAAAGCTATTAGTAGGCATTATCTTCTCCTTTGATCATATTGATGACTGTCATAAAAACAATCTTCACTTCCAGCATTGCCGTCCAGTTTTCAAGGTACCAAATGTCATGTTGTACGCGCTTTTGCATAGACCCTTCTTCCTTGGTTTCCCCTCTAAGGCCGTTTACCTGTGCCCATCCGGTGATCCCTGGCTTTAGGAAATGACGTACCATAAACTGATTAATGATGGCGCGATATTCTTCGGTATGTTTCAACATGTGTGGCCTTGGCCCTACTACACTCATATTGCCCATCAAGACATTAAAGAATTGTGGCAACTCATCAAGACTGGATTTACGTAGAAATTTTCCAATTCCGGTGATACGATCGTCATCCTTAGTGGCTTGTTTTTGATCACTATCATTGTTAACCTTCATACTTCTAAACTTATAGCAATAGAATGGCTCATCATTACGGCCACTTCTAAGTTGTTTAAATAGCACAGGACCCCTGTTTTCCAGTTTGATCAAGATGGCGATGAGTGGATATAACCAGCTCATCAAAAACACAATCACACCGACACTGAAGATGATGTCAAAAGCGCGCTTTTTAAATCGGTTACCGATACTTTCCAAAGGCTCTTTCCTTAAGGAAATCACTGGAAATTCTCCACCTACATAACTGATGGTATAAGGTGTAGCAATGGTTGTGGCCATATCTGGAATAAACTTAACACGGAGACAATGTTTGTCGGCCTCCTGCAAAAATGGTTGCACCAAAGCCATTTTATGCGGCTCTAAAGCCACGTATATATCTTTTACACCGTTCAATGCAGCCTTACCCATTTTAGATATGAAATTTGTGGACAGGTGCCCATTTTCGTCTCCATAAATGCGACTACCATCATCCAGATACCCATAAAAATCAATGTTATATTGGCGGTCAAGATAATGCGCCAATCGGAGACCTGTTGGGTTAACACCAATCAGAGCTACTTTCTTACTGACATTAAACTTATGCACCAGGAGTGATTGAAAGGCTGTGCCCAGAAAACGATTCAAGACAAAACCGAATACCAATAAGGCATAGAATACCACCAAAAAAGTCCGTGAAAATTCAATATCTCTAGAGAAAAGCAGATACAAGGCAAAAATCACCGCATGCAATGCGATACTTCGCCAGGTTCCGCGGTAAATCCTTTCCAATCTTCTGGATCCATAGTCTGTGTAAAGTCCGAAAATTGCAGAGTTAAACAGCCAGGAAAGGTTACAAACAACCATATAGTGTTGCCATAACTCATAAGAAACTGTTTTCCCTAAATACTCCGTAAGATAATAAGCTAAAATGTAGATCAAATTAAGCATTACGACATCCGTAATTGGCAAAATATATCTAAGTAGGTACAAATAACGAGTCTGCATCTGATTTTGGATAAATTAAAGTTGAATTATTAAAGTATTATCAATAAATAATGCTGAAAAAACAGGTTAAAGAGAAAAAACAACAGGAAATAATCTTCCTATAATAAAAACGCTATAACATTTACCAAAATTAACTCCATTACGGAATAAAAAGCTCCCCACAAATAGGTATTTTAACAAAAACAACAACATTAACAACATCCACAGGACTTCATTTCGCAAAATGATGGGTATTTTTACAATAAAATAAGATTAAAAAATAAATCATTTATGAAAATCGCGGTAATAGGAACAGGGTATGTCGGTCTAGTAACCGGCACTTGTCTCGCTGAGACAGGAAATGAGGTGATCTGTGTAGACATTGATCAGCTGAAAGTTGAAAAAATGCAGCATGGGATTATTCCAATTTATGAACCAGGACTGGACATTTTGTTTCTGAGGAACATTTCACAGAAGCGGTTAAGTTTTACTACCGATTTGGCTATGGCAATTAAGGATGCTCAAATCATCTTTATGGCTTTGCCTACTCCTCCAGGAGAGGATGGTACAGCTGACCTTTCCTATATTCTGGGTGCAGCTGCAGATGTTTCAAAATTGATCACATCCTATAAAGTGATTGTGAATAAATCTACAGTGCCTGTGGGCACAGCTGATAAAGTAAAGGCCGTTTTTGAGGCCAATACAGCCGTAGAAGTAGATGTGGTTTCCAATCCTGAATTTCTAAGAGAAGGTGTTGCTGTAGAAGACTTTATGAAACCAGATCGTGTAGTGATCGGCACTAAAAGTGAAAAGGCAATGAAACTGATGACTGATCTCTACGCACCCTATGTGAGGTCTGGAAATCCGATTTTGTTTATGGATGAAAAGTCTTCAGAACTAACAAAATATGCTGCAAATGCCTTCCTTGCTACAAAAATCACTTTCATGAATGAGATTGCTAATTTATGTGAGTTGGTTCATGCGGATGTTGATGCAGTACGTTTAGGAATAGGTTCAGATGACCGTATTGGAAAACGATTTCTCTTCCCTGGTCTTGGTTATGGAGGAAGCTGCTTCCCCAAAGATGTGCAAGCGCTTTCAAAATCTGCCGAAGAACATCAATATAATTTCCAGATTCTAAAAGCGGTGATGACCGTCAATGAGAAACAGAAGACAGTATTGGTAGATAAAGTATTGAAGTATTTCAAAGGGAATTTGAAAGGAAAACATTTTGCCTTATGGGGATTGGCTTTCAAACCTGAAACCGATGATATCCGTGAGGCGCCGGCTTTATACATCATCAACAGATTACTACTTAATGGGGCTACGGTAACGGCTTTTGATCCTGAAGGCATGAACAACATTAAGGGTTTGTTGGGAGATCGGATTAATTATGCGAACAACCAATATGAGGCTTTACAAGATGCTGATGCCTTATTAATCGCTACAGAATGGTCCGTTTTTAGAAATCCTGATTTTGAAAAGATGGAAGAAATCATGGGCAACAAAGTCATTTTTGATGGCCGAAACCTTTATGATCTCCAAAAAATGGTTGATCTGGGATACTACTATAACAGCATTGGCAGGTCATTAATCTCAAATTCCGCCACTACTTTAGCTATAGAAGAAGCGCACAAACCAAACGAACTTGTGTCTTTATAACACCAGAAAAACATGGATAAAAACAATTATGTATTGATTATGGCTGGCGGTGTAGGCAGTCGCTTTTGGCCAAAAAGCCGTAATCATTTTCCGAAGCAGTTTTTAGATATTTTAGGAACAGGCAGATCATTACTACAAATTACTTATGAGCGCTTCTTAAAGTTATGCCCGGCATCGCATATTTTTATTGTTACCAATAGTCAATATAGCGACCTTGTTTTGGAACAGTTAGACGGGATCTCTCCGGAACAACTCATATGCGAACCGAGTAGAAACAACACCGCTCCCTGCGTCGCATACGCCGCTTTTAAATTGGCAGCATTGAATCCGGAAGCAAACCTAGTGGTCGCGCCTTCAGATCATTTCATACAATATGAGGCTATTTTTGTAGAGAAAATCCTAACGGCTTTAACTTATACTGCTCAGCATGAAGCTTTGGTTACTTTAGGCATCAGTCCAACCAGACCAGATACCGGCTATGGCTATATCCAATACGGGCAGGAAAGCGAAAAAGGAATTTACAAGGTGGAAAAATTCAGGGAAAAGCCCAACCTTTCTACGGCAATGGAGTACTTAAAAGAAGGGAATTACCTTTGGAATGCAGGGATTTTCATCTGGAAAGCGAAGTCGATTATCCATGCTTTGAAAAAACACGCCAGTAGCATTCATGATTTATTTGAAAGCGGAAATGCGTATTACAACCATCCGGAAGAAAGAGATTTTATTGACAAAAAATATCCTACGGCTCCCAATATCTCGATCGATTACGCCATTATGGAACAGGCAGACAACATTTTCACTATTCCTGCGGATTTCGGCTGGTCTGATCTGGGCACTTGGGCTTCCTTACATGAATCTGCAGATAAAGATGGCTCTGGCAATGTCATTTCTGCCAAACAAATCAACCTGAAAGAGACACAGAACAGCATCATTCAAATCAATTCAGATAAGCTGGCGGTAATCCGTGGGCTAGACAATTTTATTGTCGTAGATGATGGGAATGCCTTGCTGATTTACCCAAAAGATCAGGAACAAGAAATTAAAGAAGTCGTAAAGACAATGGCAGAAACTTATGGCAACCACTATGTATAAGCCTAAATCAAATTAAAAACCATCGCTATGATTGGCATCCAACAAGTAAAACAAGCGCTGCTCCCCACCCTATTGCTCTTTACCTTTTCAAGTGTAGTTCAGGCACAAAAACCTGAAATTAAATATTCACTCGAAGCACAAGCCATAGGCACAACGAACCAGGTTGTTCCTTTCTGGATGCGTTCCAACCAGTTTGGCTCCGTCCCACTTTCTGGATTATCGGGAAGCTTTATCGGAAAAGCGGAGAAAGCCTATCGTCCTGCAGACAGCCTTGCCAGGAAGAAACTTTTCGACTGGGGCTTCGGATTTGAAGCCCGGGCAAATGGAGGAAAAGGTTCGAATCTTCGATTGATCTCCGCTTATGCGAAAGGAAGAATGGGCATTTTCCAGCTTAAAGCTGGCAGATCAAAAGATGTGATGGGTTTAAATGGCGATAGTGTATTGAGTACCGGTAATTTTTCCGTTTCCGGGAATGCTCCGGGAATCCCAAAGCTGGAACTTTCTATCCCCAATTATTATACCCTCCCTATATTTGGCGGTCTCTTTGCTGTGAAAGGAAACTTTGTCCATGGTTGGTTGGGAAGAACGAGAATCCTGGACAGCATCATTGCCGGGCCCAGCATTAAATACTACATCCATGACGCGAAACCGGTCAGCTATTTCCATCAGAAATCATTATATGTACGGCTAGGAAAAGAAAATTGGCGCTTTAAAATGTATGGTGGATTCAACCATCAGGTTTTCTGGGGGAATGAAAATGCGGCCTATGGCGACAACTTCAAATTATCTCCTGCGGAGACCTTTTTATATGTTGTGACTGGAAAATCTTATGGAACAAAGGGAGTTCCTACCTCCAAAATAGGGAACCAACTCGGCTCTATTGACCTTGGAATGGAGTACGATTTCAATGACATTAAGGTCATGCTTTACCGACAAACCTTTTACGATGTTGGCGCATTGTCTAAGCTAGCCAATATTAAAGATGGCCTAAATGGGCTTTCATTGGAGAATAAGCGCTATAATACAACAAGTTCCGGTTTTGCCTGGAAGAAAATACTGGTTGAATTGTTCTATTCAAAAGATCAGGCAGGATACCCATGGTCTACCTTTACCAAATCTGGAGACGAGGATTATTATAACAACTTTTATTATAAAGATGGCTGGTCTTATCAGGGTATGGGAATCGGAAATCCACTGATCACTCCAAGGCATAATGCAAGAGCCGGGCAAGCGGTAAAACCAGCTGATTACTTCATCAACAACCGTGTGGTCGCATTTCATGCCGGACTTAGCGGAAGGGTTTACGACTGGGATTTCATGACTAAAGTTACCTATTCTGATAACTATGGAACTTTTGGAACCAGCAAATACGGAAACACTACAGGGAGCATCAAAAGTCCTATAAATAGTGAGATATTTGAGGCGGTCTCCCAATTTTCCTTTTATTTAGAAGGCACAAAGCCAATAAAACACGGATACAGTGCGGGTTTTGCAACGGCCCTGGATCAAGGGAAATTGTTGAATAATTCCTTTGGTCTGATGCTAAAATTGAAAAAGGATTTTCAATAGTAAAAGAAGAGTTTACCCTGTTTAATCAAAATTCCAGGCAGTATTGCAGCGCGATTTGCTACAATACTGTCTATGGAAAATGCCCCCCGGCATCTTTTAAAACCTAAAATCATCTGGTCAACACACCTTTTACCGCTAAAAGATGTTTTTCGTATTGGGCTACGATCAATTCCCAGTCGTAGATTTCCGTAATTTTATCACAGTTATTTTTTCTCATCATTTGATACTTTTCCTGGTCATAACGGACACTTTTCAGATGATCTGCTACTTCCTCTGCAGTACGGAAGTAAATTGCATCTTCCCCTAGTATATACCTGTTAAAAGGATTGTCATTGGCACACATTAAGCTATTAGATGCCATAGCTTCTAATAGCGATGGATTGGTACCACCAACGGTATGTCCATGGAAATAGATATTCGCATAGTACCGTAAGTTGTTTAAAATATCGATGTTGTAAATTCCGCCGATAAACTTAATCTGCGGATGACCTTCAAACTTCTCTTTTAAATAATTACCGTAAGTTGTTTCATGTTTACCCACCACTAAAAACGGGCGTTTGATGTTTGCTTTCGCTACGCCATCCAGGATAATTTCAATGCTATTTTCAGGCTCCAATCTGGCAATCAACATATCATATTGATAGGCAACCAGGTCGTAACTTTTAAGAACACCTATCGTAGGTTGCTCAAACAACGTGGCACCATAGGCAATAAAAGTAGAATCCGCTTGGTATTTTTCTTTCAAATAATCTTGAATTCCGATAGAATCAGAAATCAGGTGATCGCTATATTTTACACCTAATTTTTCCGCCCACTGTAGGAATTTCCTTACTTTATTAGAGTATTTCGTACGTTTCCATTCCAGTCCATCCATATTGGTGGTTACGACTACCTTCTTTGGCAACAACCATCCCCACACTGAACCACTGGTATAGCCCAGCTGTAAAATCACCTCACAATCCTGCTTCCTTACATCAAGGATACAGTTTAAATCATAAATAAACTGACCTGCTGTTCCAAGTTTATACTCAGGATCATAACAATGTCGTAGATCCACGCCATTCCATTTACCCTGTTGATAAGGGTGATTGTGCGAATTATAAACCAGAACCTCATGACCCTTTTTCACCAGACCCAATGCTAAATATTCTGCGCATTGCTCAAATCCTCCATAATGATTTGGGATGCCCCGGGTACCAATAATTGCTATTTTCATTATAGATTACTTAAATAAGTGTTGTATTTCATTCCAAATTCTATTTGCTATATTTTCCATTCCAATATCCGAAGGGTGCATCCCCACTCCTTGATTTTGATATTGCTGAATAGCCGTGTTTTTATTTCTGTCTTTATAAAGACCCTGTAGGTCTACGTAAATCCAATGGTTACGGGCACTGGCATCCATCATAATTTTATCGACATGTTGATTTGGCCAGAAGCTACCTACCAGACAAATTTTAATATCCTTTCCTCCAGATAGCTCTCTGGCAAAGCGATCCAAATGTTTGCCCAAAAGGTGCTTTACAGCCAATGTATCGTCGATGTTCTCTCCTATTTCAAGTACGATTAAATCTGGATTCCATGCTTTGAATTTTTTGAAATCACTGGCCTCATATTTCCAGAATTTCCGCTCAAAGGAATCGGCAATATTGGCCCAGGAAATTTCCGTTTCAGGACTTGCTGTTTTGATCTTTGACCTCAACAAATGCACAAAATCTTTATCTACGCTAGTTGCTGCCATTCCCCAGTTGCCCGACCAGCCTACAGCGGGTTTTGCCCCATGCCAGGTAATGCTATTTCCCAAAATCAAGACCTTCAATGGAATGGAATCCGGCAGTCCGTTGCCGTAAACGCGAAGGTTTACCGTTAAAATCAGGCTATAAAAAATTACTAAGGCTATTCTTTTAAACATTTTCATCTTATTAAACATCTTCTCCTCTTTCATTTGCGGCATTTTTCATGATCCATTTTTCATTTACATTCCTTTTCTGACTATAAGGCCTGACCATTTTATGGCCAACTTTACTCGTTGCTGCCGCATTTTCTTAACCTAAGCAGCTTTCCAATTCGGGGTTCTACTTTCTAATCATAAATACCTTTAATCACGCGGGCAGGAACGCCGGCCACAATAGAATTTGCAGGCATACTTTTGTTGACCACCGCTCCCGCAGCTATGATTGAATTATCCCCAATGGAAACTCCGGCCAGAATAGTCACCTTGGCTCCTATCCAGCAGTTCTCCCCAATAGTAATTTTTGCACGGGTAGTGCCCTGATTTTTGATCAGTTTATTTGGATCACTGTAATTGTGATTTTCCGGATGACAGCTAAAATATTGTCCAATGATGGTATTGTTTCCAATAGAAACACCACCAGAACCACCAATACTGGCAAATTGACCGATTCCCACTTGCTTACCAATATGAATAAACTCTCCTAAATTGTTAAAAGAAGTAGAAATGACCAATTGGGAATAAGCACCTATTCCGGAAGAATCTCCAATGATCAGTTTCCCTTTACCCAGGCCACTCAAATATACACCAGTATCAATTTTAACCCATTTTCCGATGCTGATGTGCTGATTATTGAACGTACGAACCCCGCTTCCTAAAAAGATTGGTTTCGGCTTTTTCAAATGAAAAACCTGGAACAATACCCCTCTAAAAAGCTCAAAGCTTTTACTGACTGCCAGATTGAATAAGGTACGGCTACTGATGTTTTCATCAAACTTGAAAGCAGGATTTCTCTTCCTGATGATCGATTGAAATAATGTTTTCATTCACGTATTAATTTGTTAGCGCCTTTTTTACGGCCTCCAAAAGTCCATTTTTATACATACCTGATGGTGTTAGCCATGCGCCTTCTCCATATTCATTCCAAGCATAAAGCACCGCGATCTGATCACTTGATTTGGTTGGATTATTTTCTAACACCCAATTTCTCAACCCTTGAACAGACTGAAAAACCGATGCAGGAGTATAGCCTGTAAAATGCGGGGAAGGTTTTTTTATTTTGTTCATTTCGTCCCATGGGCGGGGATCCCAGTTTAAGGTACTTACTGGAATATACGGCAGATCAAATTTCAAAAACTGACTCCAGACTGCCTTTTCCCTTTTGCTAATTGCAGTGATTGGGCTCAGCGATTGTCCATTGATTAAGGTTTGATCGTGGTAATTATATCCCGTTAAGACATCAAATCCACATTGTTTAGCCAGTGCGATCTCCTTTTCATCAGGAGCGACACTAATCCCAATATTTACTCCTTTTAAACCCCGATCTACTGCTGCTGCTCTCAATTGATCCAGTGCCGATTTAATCTTTGCTGCAGAACCAAATGAACTCATGAGCATCTTTAAGCTTAAGAAAGAAATCAAAGGCTTCTCATTAAACTTCAAATAAGCATTCATTTCAAAAAGATCAAGCCAAACTTTCGACACCTTATCCCAGTCGGCAGGACCAATAATATAGCCGTAATGATTGGCCACTAACAGATTGAATTTTAATCCTTGTTTATCTTTTGAGTTGACGAATAAACGGAGTGCATTATTTCTGGGTTCCTCTAGGTTCTTTTTAGAAAGATCAGAGTAATACCAGCAAAAACTGAAAAAATCAAGATTTGCATTTACTGCTGCTGTTACTTGCTTCCGCATAATTTGAGGCGTACTGGTTACCCAGCCCCAAATTGGAGCACGCTCTTTATAATTTTCCGTCAATGACCTGCTGATATGGCTTGTTTTACCCGTCCAGCCATCAAAGTAATAAGCACCAACTTTCAATTGAGCACCAGAATTGTTTTGTCCGTAAACAGGGCTGATACGCACAGCCAATAATGCCATAGCAATTAGAAAAATACTGCGGATTGATTTTTTCATTTAATTCAGATTAAAGGCCTCATCTAATTTTTTATAAAACCCGAGTAAAGAAAACTTTTCCTCATATACTTTTTTAGCGTTTTCTCCATGTTCTCTTAGCAAATCAGGATCAGCTATATACTTACTAATGGCATGAATGAAATCGGTTTTGTTACTTGGTTCAAACAGGAAGCCACTTTGCCCATGCTCAATAATTTCAGGTAAGCCACCATGATTTGCAGCAATAACAGGTTTACTTAAGCTCATGGCTTCAATCGCAATTCTACCAAAAGGTTCTGGCTTGGTGCTTGGTACAATCGCTACATCCGACCAGCTATAGACTTCTGCAGTATCTGAAACAAAGTCCATAAACTCCACTTTATCACTTAGGCCAAGCTGATTTACTTTTTTCTTTAAGTCAAGGACCATATCCTCATTTCCGGCAGAAGTACTACCAACGATTCTCAATAGCACAGGAGCATCGGGCATTTCAGCCAATGCTTCTATCGCGAAATCCTGTCCTTTCCAACTGTTAATTCTACCAATCAGCAATATTTTTAGTGCTTCTTTTTTTAACGCGTTGATTTCAGAGGCGACCTCTTCTCTTTCGATTCCGGTTGTAGGATTTCCATTGGCCAGGCTCCTCAGTTCATTTTTGGAATCCACAGGTATAGACTCCTGTTGTTCTATTTTGGCAAAGCCTTCGAATGCATTGTGAATCACCAGACTTTGGGCCAAAGGGCTAAAGCTATTCAAGGTAGATTGGGAATTAAATATGATTTTAGCTTTCGAACATTTCAAAAAGAAAGACAGTACTTTACTCAAAATACCATTTGGAATCTCCCGAATATGAATGATTTTCATTTGCTTTAGGAAGGGAGCCAGAAGATAAAAGTCAAGGATCACGGAAGTGTTCACATAGACGACATCATACTGGTCAAACAGCTTCTTTTTCGAGGAAAATGAAAACAATGGAAAAATAATTTTCCCCCATTGAAGTTTCAACAAATAGGTTTTACTTAACAAAGAGAGGTCCATGAAAATGATCTCCACCTTTAATTTTTCCAATTCATTAACCAAGGGGCCATTTCTAGGAAGAATAACGGTTATCTTTTCAAAGCTGGGCGACAAGCTCAGGTAATTTACTACCTGTAAGAAGCTCCGGTCAGAACCATACATATCAGCACTTTGGTGTACACAAATAATATTCATTGTTAAGCGATTACATTTTAAAAGATTTATTTCAATGATGATCAATTGTCAACATTGCTATTCCTTTATTTCAAAAATCTGGCATCCTGATATTTAAGCGCAAGCTTAAAAGACACTGCCATACTGTAAAAATAAACCAGCATCCTTGCCACCGGTCTGTCTGAAAGAATCTTTGGCCAGGTACTTTTCAAATTCCTAAAACGGCCCAGCATCACATCCGCTGAGGGATTCGACCACAATACCGTATCATGATCAAATTTGATAGGCAAAACACACAACTGCTTTTCAAATTTGGAGAAGTTGAGCATAAAGCCAGTATCAATTCCATAAAGACTCAGACGCTCATCGAATTTCATTTGATGCGTACAAAACACTTTTGCAGAGATCACCATACCACTGGTAATGGCCAATACGTTCTTTGCCGGAATGACCCCTGTTTTTATCTTTTTCCAGTGTTTTCCTTTGAAATAAACCCAGGAACCGGGGCTAACTACTTTTTCCTTATGGAGTACCAGGGGAAGAAACAGTGCTACCTTCGGGGATTTAAACAGCGCCTCGCTGAGCTTATCAAAATAATAAGATGGAATCTCAGTATCTTGATCTAACAGCAAAGCATAATCATAAGTATGCGCTGCAAGCACCTGGTTATAGAGTTTTGACAACCAGGTATTTTCAGCTGTCCAGCGATATTGAAACTGACCAAATTCCTTTTCAAGTTCATGGATTTGGGCTTCCGGACATTTCTCTGGACTATTATCCCAAATCACCAATTCTACTTCAAACAAATCTCTATGCTGTAACAACAACGTGCTAATGGTAGGAGATTCAGAAATCATCTTTTTATACAACACCACTAAAACGAGTAATTTCGGTTTAGAAAACTGCGTTTTCATGCTTGTAGCTGTTGTCTTTGGATGAAATACCGAGGGCTTTTTTTCAATATTTTTCATTTACTTATCAATTTGTCTGCTGCTGATCAAGCTAGATTAATTATATATTGCCAATCTTTTATCCATCAGTTTTTCATAAGAATTCTCTTCGTTTAAAGTGTTCAACGCATTCTTTGATAAACGACTTCCTAAGTCATCTGATTCGATAAGTTTGGCGATTGAAGAACAAAATTCCTGTGCTGTATTTCCAATTAAACAATCCTTCCCATTTTTAAAACACAATCCCTCTACCCCGACTTCTGTGGAGACGAATGGAATCCCCATATTTACAGCCTCAATGATTTTCATGCGAATACCACTACCAATACGAATCGGGACAATAAAAATGCTATTTGCCAGTACTGCTGACAGGTCTTCTACATAGCCCATGAAATTTACGGAACCCAGTTGTGCCTCATATTCAGTTATACTCGATTGGTGCCATTTTCCGATCACCATCAACTCCAGTTTAGGGTAATTTGATTTCAATCCGGTCCAACAATTTCTTAAGAACCAATCTAGTCCCTCTTTATTTGGAAAATGATCCTCTCCACCCAGAAAAACCAATTTATGATCAAAAGAATAATCCATTCCAGTTCCTAAAGCTTTGATCGGAACAGGGGATGATACCAAACGCGCTTTCTTAAGATCCTTTTCAAGAATGACCTTATCTACTTCCGAAAGTGTGCAGACCATATCATACTTTTCCAGGGCAGAGAGTTCAAATGATTTATTTCTTTTATACACCCGATTTAGGAATGCAGACTGAAAACTAAAAAGATCCAGTTCTCTCTTTTCCCTTACGAACCGCAGCTCGTGATGTACAAAAATCCGATAAGAACTTCTTGGAATATATTTTGCAAAAGAAATCAGCTGATGAAATTCCACCTGCACAAATTCGAAGTTATTTTCTAGCAGTACATTCCTGAAATGGTCAATGAATCCACGAGGGAAGCCAAAGCTTTTGGACCTGAAAAGTGTGGTATTCAACTTCAGGAGTCTATCTAAATTTGTTTTACAAAAAGCAGAAAACACGCCTTTACCAATTAGCCGGTTTAAAAATTCTGAGAACCGAAATAAGACGGAGCTAAACTTACCAGAAAGAGATTGTTCTGTGATCAGGTAAGGTTTAAATTTCACATTTGGCCATAATATTTTCAGCTGTTCCAGGTCTTTCTGGTCGGCAGCTTTCATGGTAAATGCAATGGTCATGTCAAAATGATGGCGCAACTCGTTATCGAATTCGAATTGGGCAATCCTGCCTCCCGAATTTAGAGGAAATGGCATATAGGGCGTAACAATTAATATCTTCCTCATTGTTGTCTATATTTAATTGAAAAAAAGGTGATGAAAAGAAATATGGGTAAAATGGCGGTTGAAAATGGAGCCCAGCCGGTAAGTCCATAAATTATGTAGGCTATAAACAGGCCGATCATACTCAGGGAAAGGATTTCATTGTGTCCCTTGCTAATTTCTTTTTTAGCTTTAAATATGTTGCCAAATAAAAAGCCAATCCACAAAATCATGCCCAAAATCCCCAGTTCAGCGAGGACAATCAGGTGAATATTATGGATCGGATTGATGGCAAAGAAATCGTCCATAGTCACCTGATTTACGATTCCCAAATGCTGGGATAGGTAAGAAAGATGCCCATTTAATCCTACTCCAATAATTGGCGAAGCATCAAACAAGTGGATGGCCATCAGAAAATGCACTATTCTGTTGTCGTACTGATCGGAAGAATCACTTCCCATGAAAAGTTCAGACAAAGGAGAATAGGCAATCAGGTACACCAATGCCAATACCGTTGGCACCACAAATTTCAGGACATTGCCAATGGAAAAAAGATTTTTATGGGCATTTTTATTCAGGTAATAACAAGCGGAAAGCGTGATGATCAATGCCAGATAGGAAGTTCTGGAATAGGTTAGAAAAATAATCAGTATGCACAGAATCAGTGCTATTTTGCTGGCCTTTTTTCTGAAGTCATAAAGATAGGTAGCTAGAAAGAATGCGGCAGTAATGACCATGAATAAAGCCAATCTGCCGGGGTGATTAAAGAAACCCACAGCTCCACTCCTCGTATCCAGCCTGGTGGCCCAAATTTCTGCAGACTCATGAAACAGCTTCGTCACCGCAGAGATACCCAATACCGGGAAACAAATGGCTAGAAAAAACTGTGCAACGGTTAATATCATCAGGCCATCAAACAGCCCATTCAGCACATCCTCCATACTCAGGAAACTGCTGAGCAGTTTAAATAAAAGTATGTTTGACAAGAAAAAGATGGCCAGTACCCAGGTTCCTGTAGGAAAAGAATTATAGGGATTCAGAAAAGATAAAATGAGCAGCAGCGCAATGCAATTGACCCAATTATTTGATTTAAAGGAATACTCCATCCATCTCCTTTTTGCAGAAGGCAATACCGCAATGATCATCCCTATGGTTAAGGAGATCATATAAATCGGTTGTACCGTTCCGGCTATCTCATTAAATTTCGGGGTATTTAATGCCTTTCCAAATTCAAATGGAATGCAAAAAATGAAAAAGCTGACCCACAGAAACTTGGTATCCTTATTTTTAGATTTAAGGGCTACCGATCTAAAGATATAGCAAAAGATGATCAGAAATAATAGTATTCCTTTACCCATGCGTATAGTTATTGGTAGTTTCTAATTTTACATTGTTGATGTTCTTTTTAACACTATTTTGAATAGCCGCGAAGTTCTTCGTAAACAGGCTGATCTTTTCTTTTGAGTTGTCCAGCTTATCATAATCAATCAGGCAAAGGTTTGGATCGATATCAAACAACTTCACCATGCCTTCAAATTTATTGGCGTAAGAGACCCCAAACATTGGCTTGGCATAGGTCAGCCCAGAAATTCCCAAATGCATTCTTCCGGTAATGGTAAAATCTACCAATGAAACATAACCTTTAAGCTCCACCCCGTTTTTGATTTGATCGGTATAAAAGCAGTCTACACCCTTCTCGCGAAAATATTCATCCAGAATACAGCTGATGGTACTGTCGCTGGCTTCATCACAAATGGGCCTGATGTCATGATAAAGAAACACAAAAGCATAGTTATCTGCGGCTAGAAACCCTTCCAGTAAACTCTTGAAGCCAGAAAGGTATTTATCAAAGCCAATCTTTTTAGCCTGGATGGCATTTGGGCAAACTCCAATTACAGTTTTGCCATTTGCGGTGACCCTAGCTACCCAGCTTTTATAAGTATCATAGGTTTGACTTTGATATACAGCCGGAAGATCCGGGCAAATAAAAGCAATGTCATTGGTGAGAATCAACCGGTCAGCAGGAATAAAATCTTTCATTCTGACATAAGATTCCACATCTCTGATTTTCAATTTAACATCTTTTGATACCGCTGAAAATTTAGCTTTCACTACTGGGAGTATGTTTTTGCTCACACTAAAGCCCGAGATCTGGGCTTTCACACCCATGCGATGTGCCAGCTCAATCACCCTTAAGCGGTTGATAGAATTGTGCACTCTATAAGTTCCATCCATGATATCTGCACCAATCACATACACTAAAGCGCAATCTTTGATCAGAAATAACAGTTTAAGAAAGTTAACCTTTTCATTAAACCCATCCAGGAATACTACATTTTTATTGATTGTTCTATAATCTTCTCTGATGATTTTATAACCATTTAGAATATTAACCTGCGCATCATTTGCGAAATTATTGATAAAGGAGGTGATCATAATGTCTTCTCCAAAACCACCATTCAAATTGGCAGCAGGAAGGACTAAGACCTTCCTTGCCTCTTTTTTACCCTTTACAAAAAGGGAACAAAAAAGGGCTAAATACCAGAATACCTCTACATAGATCCCTTTAAATACTTCTTTTAACTTATTCATCAATTATATATTAAAAATTATTTCTATTACCTTACTTCAACGATATCTGCAAGCGGTCTACGTTCTGAAATGGCGACGCTATAATTGTCTTTGAGGTGACCTACCGCTAAAAACATGATTGGGGCACAGTCACTGTCCATTTCCATAGCATTTGTAAATGCTTCGTACTGCTTTTTTGCATAGCTGGTATTCAGACAGCAAACGCCTAATCCTTTAGCATGTAAGCCTAGAACGATAGACATCGCAAACATTCCACCATCGATATAAACCTGATTTCGCTCATAAGCGAAAAAAGAAGACAGCTTCCCAGTGATGACAATTAAAGAGCTGATGTGCTCGCCAAAACCCTTATTGCCATTTTGCACATTCAAAAGCTTTCGCTTCAATTCCACATTGGAATGCTCAATCACATAGACCTTCCATGACTGTCTGTTGCATACTGAAGGCGTATACCTGGCCGTATCAATTACCTTAAGTATTGTGGCTGTAGGTACTGGCTCATCAGAAAAATCTCTGACACTATTTCTAGATTTGAAGAAACGTTCAAAATCAAAATTCAAGGTATCCAGAATCTCCTGTTTAGGAACCGTCTTTGTCCCTCCGGTTTTATTCAGCGTTGATTCATCACAACGCAACAATAACCGCTCTAATTTATCCTTTAATTCAGCAGACACTTGATGGTGGCCTTCATCAAAGTTCAGGTATTCACGAAGCGTGTAAGCGGTCATATCTGTAATCGCATCTACTCCATACTTCATCACATAATCATCCACAATATCTGCCAACGCAGCAATCCTCGGTCCTCCAAAGCCAGGACGTGGTTCACGAAGGGCCAATCCTTTTTCTACAGCGTGATATTCCTTCAGGATATATGCCTGCATCATTTCTTTACTTCTTAACTTGAATGAAGCAGATTCTCTTTTAAACTTCCGATAGTCATATATATAATCTTTAATAATCGACAACTGCGTCTGCTTCGATCTATAAAGCCTTTTAGCTGATTTTGGAACGATTTTTTTAATTAAATTTTTCATCCGGAGTGTTATAGTTTTTAAATGGTGATCTACTTAAATGCGCCGAAATGATTATTTTTCGGCGCGGGTTAAGTTCATGCTCAATTTATATTTGGTTGGTTTTAAACGTGTTTCAATTGCTTCCTTGCCTGCAGTTTATCGAACAAAGCTGAAATCATCTTCTTCAGAAATGACTTCTCATCCTCACAGAGTCCGAAGAGATAAATGCTCGTTGCAAAGACCAGGACTCCGGCAGCTCCGGTAAAGAAAAACCGGAATTGAAAATGGAGGTAAGAAACCGACAAATAACAGGTCAGGATCAATAGACAAAGGGGGATGATAATTTTATAAATGACATTAGAGAAGTAAAGGGAAATAGATAGTCCAGCGATACTTTTTAAGAAAAACAACCTCAATGTACAGGCGATTAATTCTACGAAACAATAACCGATAAAAACGTAGTATGGAGGATATCCTAACTTTAACAGGACATAGGCCAATGGTAAAGCGAGCAATAAAACGGAGCCTACCACCATTTGGTAAGCTTTTACTTTCCCTGTAGCCTGTACTGCGGATTGTAAACCAATCGTAAGCTGATTAATTAAAGTTGCGCATAACATTAATGAGCAAAATACCACCGTATATTCCGGAACAGTAGTAAGCCATAAGTTCAGGATTGTATTCATTTCAAAGATGCAGGGAACGGCTACGAATGCCAGTAAAAAGAATCCGAATTTGCTCCCGATCATAGACAGTCTCAACATCTTTTCCCGATTGGCAGCCCCTTCGCTTTTCATAATCTGAGGATTGATGGCACGAAGCAACGTAAAGGAGAAAAAGTTAAGTTGCGCTGCAACTTGATTGGCGATACCAAAAGCGGCATTCACTACCGTTCCTAAAAAGATATTCAATAAAATTGCCAGGCCTTCGGCCCTACCTAAGGCACATAGCGATCCGAATAAATTCCAACCCGCGAAAGAGGTCAGTTCCTTCATCAACTTAGTCTCCACTGAAAAAATTCCTTTCAAAGAACAGTCTTCATATTTACGGAAGCAATAAATGGCATATAGTAAAAAGCTGACGATACTAATTCCGGCGGTCAACAAGCCATAAACGGCCAATTTATCCTGGGCAACAATATACAAAAGGTAGGCGATTCCCAATTTCAACAGCGTTTCCACCACATTCACAATCGCAACCCAAAGCATATTTTCATGTGCCACCAAAGAACCGGTAAAAGGCACGGCAATCACTGTAAAGAAAACGGTAACGGACATAAAATGATAAATCATCTGAGCGATATGGATTCTATCCTGGGGTATATTCAAGAAACCATTGAACAAGAATAAACCTGCGATTTCCAAGCCCGAAACAATCACAATTCCAATCCCTAGATGGAGGATTAGACTATTTGAAAAAACCCTTTTTTGCATCGTCAGGTCATTTTTCCCCTGATAAAAAGACAGGTAGCGCTGGGTAGAAGTTGCCATTGCAGTATTTAAAAAAGAAAGCATGGCAATCAGTCCGGCAATCAGGTTAAAAAGCCCATAATCTGCCGCGCCCAACGCCGTTAAGACCAACCGCGTTGCATACAATGAAATCCCCATGGTGATCAACATCCGCGCATACAAAATGCCCATATTCATCACTACCTTATTTCCTGATTTCATTTGATATGATTGTTATTTTGATTTAAATAATTTATTGAAAAAACCTGTTTTCTGAGGGCTGGTTCCATAGTCCCCATAAGTGTAGCCATAGCCGTATCCCTTGGTGGCCTGGATGTCATTGATCACCACACTTAAACCCTTCATTTTTTGACTCTTTTGCAACTCATCCAAAATGCTCAGCTGCTGTTTTAGCGTATAGTTCTGTCTCACCACATAGATGCAGACATCTGCATAGGAAGCCATAAGTTGTGCATCTGTCACGATTCCTATTGGTGGTGCATCAATGATGATATAATCAAATTTTTGCTTCAATTCTTCCATAAGCGATTGTGTCCGTTCACTCAATAATAACTCTGCAGGATTTGGAGGTATCGGGCCTGAGCTGACCATAAATAAGTTCTCCTGAATTTTCAGTGGCATGATGATATCTTCGATTTTCAATGCTGTATTGGCGATGTAATTGGTAAACCCAACTGTCCCGGGAAGCTTTAATTTTGTGGAAAGACCAGGTTTACGTAAATCCAATTCCATCAGCAGCACTTTTTTATTTGCCAAAGCCAGAATGTGGCCGAGATTAATGGCAACAAATGATTTCCCTTCGCCAGACATGCTGCTGGTCAAGAGGATAACCTTCTCATTTTTATTCTTAAAGAAAAAGGAAAGATTAGTCCTCAATGCCCTGAACTGTTCTGAAATTGCAGAACGAGAACTATTGGCAATAGCCATGCTCTCATCCTGGTGGCTGATCTCTCCAATTATCGGCGCTTTTGTAGCCTTAGTTACATCTTCTTTAAGCTGTACCTTATCATTTAAAAGGTCTTTTATATACATTAATGCCATAGGGATGGCCAGTCCGGCGATCAATCCGAACAGGTAAACGTAAGCTTTCTTAGGACTAAATGGCTTGATCTCTGATTTAGCTGGGTCAATTGTTCTTGAATTTGCGATGTTGGCTGTCTTTGAAATGGCCGTCTCCTCACTTTTCTGCATGAGAAAGATGTAGAGCTCCTGCTTGATCTGTTGTTGTCTGGCGAGGTTCAGGTAATTTCGTTCCATCTGAGGAACATTTCTCACCTGGCCTTCTGCCTTTTTCATTTGCTCATTAATGCGGTTCCTGGTGATCACAAAACCATTTAGCGTACTGGCAATATTAGTTTCAATATCCGCTCTGGCACTCGAAATCTCCTTATCCATCAATTGAATGGTAGGGTTAGATTCTGTTACACCAATCATGCGTCTCGCCCTTTCTAAAGTCAGGGCATTATATTTTTCAACTACCCCATTGAATACCATATCTGTTGGGATCAATGAACTTGGCAATACTTTTTTATTCTTGCCTTCATCTTTTAGATAATTCTGTAAACTACTTAAAACACTGATTTGAGTTTCTATTTTCCCCAGATCATTCACATACTGTCCTGTTGTCTGCACCAATAACTTGGACTGCTCTGACATGTCCGCCAGGTTATTCTTCTGTTTGAAATTTTGAATATTTCCTTCCAGTCCGCCTAATTCACCGCTGATATGCACCAATCGATTTTGAATAAACTTTACCGTACTATCCGCAACTTCATTTTTATCTTTAAGATTAGCTTGTACATACTTTTCAATCAGTTTCCCTAAGACATCTTCTCCCTTCTTCGGGACGGCATGATTCATCGTTAAGTCAATAATGGTCACCTGCTTATTTTTAACTTCTACAGTTAAGGCAGACATCAGGTCAATGACGCGGGCATCCACAGACATAATTGAAAAACTATAATTTTCATTAGCGGGAGAAATTGCTGCATTTTCTACAATCTGAACCATTCCAACATCTGGAATCCTAAAGGAATGATTAAAAGCAACCAGGGTATCCAAGCCATCGGCAGTAACCGATACTTTTCCTTTTTCTACAAAACTAACCTGTACTTCGGTAGCCTTAATCGTATCTAATGGGGCTAAAACCTTTACTTGATAAGGAGATTCATATAATTCTACATTCTTAATTGCCCCTTTTCGGTAGTAGGTGACATTCAAATTCATGTCCTTAACGACCTCTTCCATAAGGTGCCTGGTTTTAAGGATCTCTGCTTCATTATCTACGGTACTTTTGGTACCTAAAAGACCACCAATGTCACCTAAAATATCACCACCTCCTGACAACCCAGATCCTTTTTTCTCATCATTTACCAGAACCCTTGCTGAAATTTTATAATAGGGCGTCTTATACTTCCCATATAAATAAGAAAGCGCAAGACAGAGGAATACGGATAACGCAATCCAATACCAATTGTCCAATAAGCGTAATAGGAGTTGTTTAACATCCAGGCCATCTGAATTTTCATGCGCGGTTTTATCTTCAGAATTTATGTTCTTCATTTAGTATAGTCTAGCAGTTAATAGAGTAATGGCGGTTAAATTCTTGAAAACAATACAATTAAAACAGACAATACCGTTCCAATAACCGCAAAAGTTTGTGTTCTTGCCTGATTCAATGAGGCTGCTTTACCTTTATTAGGTTCCACATAGATGACGTCATTCTGTTTCAGGTAATAAAATGGACTGTCAAAAATCCGGGAGGAATTAAGGTCTAAGCGTGCAAATTCTTTCTTGCCATCATTATCCCTGATTAATAATACATTTTCTCTTTTTCCAAAAATAGTGAGGTCACCAGCCATACCTAAGGCATCCAGTATACTCACTTTTTCATTTGGCAGGATATAAGAAGACGGTCTTGCTACCTCTCCTAATACCGTTACTTTGAAATTTGCATACCTGACCTGCACATTGGGATCTTTATAAAAGACGGTAGCTTTAGTTTTTAAGAGTTCTCGTGCCTGGTAGGTAGTTAGGCCTGCGACTTTCACCTTCCCAATAATAGAGAGATCTACTTCTCCGTTTTTATCTACGAGAAAGCCACTGGAAGCGGAAGTACTACTTCCTGCCGTCGCAATCGCAGCTACAGCATTGCTATTTACCGTCTGTCCGGCCAATTGATTTACCGGCATACCCGTAGTCGGGTCAATTGTTACCAGAGAAATCGATAAAATATCATCAGGATCTATTGTCAATCCCTTAAAAACAGTGGAATTTTCAATATTTGATTGACCATTAGCAGTAATATCCTGGAAATAAGGAACTTTTTTTGTCGTTGAACAAGAGTTCAGTAAAATAATAGAGAAAATAACCAAATAATTCAGGCATTTTCTTGACAACAAAACTTTAACCATAGTAATTTCGATCTAAAAAACGGCTTAATCACCAGAATCATGTGAAAGCAAAAATAATCGTTTTAAATTTCAATTACACCTAGCTACAAATGGGTATTTAGCTAGAAAAACAGCTCCATATTCTTAAAATCCACATTTCCTAGCTTAGCATATAGACGTCCAGTTTGTATTTCAAGCTTCAATGCCTGCAAATGTTTGTCGTGATGTAGGTCCGTTCCTGCTAAATCATAGTATTTCTTTTGAAGCAGGTATTCTGCGAGTCTTTTCACGTCTTTTCCATAATATCCGGAGATGGAAAGTAAGTTCAACTGAAACAATACGCCCATTTCTTTGAAACGATGAAAGCGTTGGTGTTTATCTTGATAAAAGCTATAGCGCTCAGGGTGCGCCAACACCACTACATATCCTTTCACCTGGAGGTTGAAAATGATTTGCTCAATATTCGGCATTTCCGAAATATAAGACATCTCTATTAAGATGTGTTTTTTGGGGAGACATACGAGGTCGTTGGTAATTTCGAAATCTTCATTCACCATGTACTCCGCTCCAGCATCAGTATTTATGGTTAGAGATGCTGCAGTTAAAGCCTGCCTGGTGCTTTCTAAGGTGTTTTCTATAATCACCCGGTCATTAGGGTACAATTCCGTAAAAATATGAGGTGTAGCCAGCAGTTTTCTAAAACCTAATTCTTGTAAGCTTTTCATGAAATTTACAGCCGTTGCCATATCCTTAGCACCATCATCAATAGCCGGAAGCCAATGAGCATGCATGTCAACACCTAACCATTCCATATGGTCGATGTGCGTTTTTTTGTTAAAAAAAGAAAACATCTTAGAATTTTTATTTTTTATGAAAAACAAGCCAACACTTCATAACCCCATACAAAATCTGCTTGTCGTTTTAACAAAAATACAATAGCGTTGGATTACCTGCGTTATATTTTGTTGATTCAACGTGTAATTAAAGCAATATACCCATTAATAGGTAGCGGTTTAGGCACAAAAAAAAGCCTGACATCATTAGATGCCAGGCTTCATAATTAAAAAATTTAAATTACTTCTTGTATTGAGCTGCCAATTGAAGTGCTTTATAGGCATTCACGATACCACCACTAACACAAAGGTCAGCAAATGGAATTTCATTTACTTTATCACCTTGTTCTACTTTAACCACTTGGTTCACCTTAACCACAGATTTCATAATGATATCCTTCACTTCAGATGCCGTTAAATTAGGGTAATATGAACGTATTAAACCAGCCAAACCTGCAACCACCGGAGCCGCCATACTGGTACCATCCAATTTTTGGTACTTAGAACCCGGAGTAGTAGAATTAATTTTTACACCAGGTGCAAAAACATCTACTTTAGTTTTTCCGTAGTTAGAAAAGTCCGCTTTTATCTTTTCGTCATTCTTCCAACCTGAAGCACCTACAGTGATCCATGAGGAAGCTACACCACCATCCAAATATTCCGGGTTAGGGAAATTCTGCGCTTCGTCCAGGTTTTTATTGTCATTTCCTGCCGCATGTATTAAAAGTACATCTTTTGATACTGCATACTTCACTGCATCATCAACGACCTTTTTATCCCATGAGTAGGCTTTTCCGAAGCTCATATTAATTACTTTTGCCCCGTTGTCAACTGCATAACGAATCCCGTTGGCTACATCTTTATCCCGTTCGTCA
This sequence comes from Pedobacter gandavensis, assembly GCF_014172405.1. Classification (GTDB taxonomy): domain Bacteria; phylum Bacteroidota; class Bacteroidia; order Sphingobacteriales; family Sphingobacteriaceae; genus Pedobacter; species Pedobacter gandavensis. Next base: position 148,329 of record NZ_WNXC01000004.1, read on the forward strand.
CCATTTGGCGTATTACGAACTGGCAAAATCACCACATTATCTGCTACGCCATCGATACCAATTTTGTTATTTCTTTCCGCAGCAATAATTCCCGCAACGTGAGAACCGTGTAATGCATCTGGTCCAGCAACATCATTATTACCATAAAAGCGGTCTTTTACATCATTAGGATCATCACCTACGATTGATCTTGGATCGAAATCAATATTCAGGTTGTAATCCACCTGATCTTTGAAATGATCATAGCCTCCTTTAACCTGCTCTTCATAAAACTCTTTGAAGCTCGTGTTTTGCAATTGCTGCACCATGATTCTCTGCACGTTCTTTTCCATATCATTTGCAGGACTAAAATTTTGGAAATCCGCAACAGTAGGGTTTTCTTTACCTATCTTTTTCACTACTTCGTCAACTACCATTTTCAGACCAGTATATTGCGCCAGATTTTCTTTAGCTTCTACCAGTTGCTTTTCAAATTCAGCTCTATTCTTTTGATAGGCCTCAAATGCAGGAAGATCTTCCGCTTTTATCGATTTTGCATCTAGATTTGCAAATCTTTCATTGTCTCTGCGCACCAAACGTGTCAGCTCCAAAGTTTCATAATTAATAGACCCTTTATTAGATCCTAGAAAACTCCAACCGTTTACATCATCAATATATCCGTTTTTATCATCATCTATTCCGTTTCCAGCCTTCTCTTTTTTATTTACCCAGATGACATCTTTAAGGTCTTCATGTTTAATATCCACCCCACCATCTAAGACTGCAACAATCACAGGCTTCGATTTCTTTCCCTTTAACAAATCTTTATAAGCTTTCTCGGTACTGATTCCAAAGGTTGAATCTGCCTTAAGGTCTAGATTCTGCCAATTTGGTTTTTGCGCTACTGACACAAATGGAACCATTGCCAATAAGGACAAACTTAATATTCCACGATAGTAAAAGTTCGCTTTCTTCATATTCATATTATATAGATGTTTTTTGCAAAGTTAAATAATAAATGAGGAATGCTGTTCGTATCAAATCTGCGACGATCCATTTACCCCCTCTGTTAAACGCAAAAAAGCCGGATAGCATATCCGGCCAATCTTAAAAATTATGAATAAAAGTTAATTTAACAAAGAAAGGATGTTATAACCTGAAAATCCGGATCTACTGCATCGCGATCAGTTCATAGAAATTCTTGATTCTGGCAAAAGAAGGATGTAAAGACACCACATCACCAAACACCAATAATGCGGGTGCAGAGATCTGATGATCCTCAATAAGCTCGGCTATCGTATCTACCACCCCTATCTTAATATTTTCATTTACAGAAGATCCATTTTCAATTACCGCTACTGGTAATCTGTTTTTCCCTTCCTGCTGAAAAATCGCTGTGATTTCCCTGATTTTTTCAATTCCCATCAATACCACTACTGTTGCTTTAGATTTTGCTGCAACTTTTAGGTCTGGAGAAAGTTCGCCGGCTGCATTTGTGCCACTTAAGACCCAGAAACTCTCGCTCAGCGCATCATAAGTCATCGGAATTTTATGTAAACCGGGAACTCCTAAAGCACTGGAGATCCCCGGGATGATTTCGGTTTGGATATTATAAGATTCTGCATAATCCACTTCCTCAAATCCGCGGGCAAACACAAAAGGATCACCACTTTTTAACCTCACCACATGGCCAAAGTTTAAAGCATAATCAATCATCAGTTTGTTTACTGCATCCTGGGAAAAGGAATCATCATCTGATTTACTCCCTACAAATATTTTAATTGCTTTTTCAGGTGCGTGATTTAGCAATGCTTCATTCACCTGTGCATCATACAACACGACATCTGCTGTATTGATGGCTTTCATTCCTTTTAAACTGATCAATTCAGGATCACCTGGACCAGCACCTACCAATGTGATTTTTGGCTCTTTTACACCACTTTCAATCTTATTTAAAATCATAGTCTTAGGTTTAAAGGGATTATATATTTGTATTTATAATACAAATATATAAAAAGACTATAGAAGTAGTAGACTTTATTTGGAATTATTTATTATTCTTTAAAATTACCATCAGTTTCGCGCGCAATCACATCAGCAATAGAGGTTTGTGCCAATACTTTTAGTGTGGCATCGCGCACATCAATAAAGGTTTTTCTAATTCCACAAGTAACTTCATCATGGCATTCATCGCATTTACGATAAAACTTAAGACTGGCACAGGGTACCATGGCAATGGGGCCATCGGTGATGCGGAGAATATCCGCAAGGTATATATCACCTGGTTCTTTATTTAAGCTGTAACCACCACCAGCACCTTTCTTACTATATAGATATCCTGCGTTACGCATATCCAATAGAATTTGCTCTAAGAATTTGCGGGGGATCATTTCCTGTTCTGCCAACCTTACGATCTGCATAGGAGGATTTCCAGCATTTTTTCCGAGCGCAACAAGTGCCTTTATTGCATATTTAGTCTTCTTAGATAGCATAAGACAAAGTTAAGAAAAATACATTACTTTCTCATCAGGTAATAATTTGTCAGAAATAGCCGGCAAAGTACCTATCTATACCAATAGATAGCTTTTTTGACATGTTTACCGGCCATCTTCCTGAAGATTGCAGCAATCCTAGCTCCAATAGTCCTCCCTCCTGCTTCTTTTAACCACAAAGTGTGGAACAATGCAACAGTTCTTCTTTTGGCACAACCCAACTAAAGGCTGATTACCACTACTTTAAGCCACACACATCGCTTTTGGCACCATTATGAACCATAGCTAACCGTAATTGAAACAAAAAGAATTTTAAATTTAAATATAGAGTTATGAAAAAGATCATCTTATCAGCAGCATTATTAGCATTCGCAGGTTTAACACAAGTAAAAGCAACTGACGTTAAAAATCCAGTTATCATTAGTGTAAAACAAGATAGCACAACTAAAACTCCGGTTGAATTGAAAGATCTTCCAGATGCAGTAAAAACTACATTGGCTTCAGACAAATATAAAGAATGGACTCCAACAGCAGCTTTCTTAATCGTGAACGCAGACAAAACTGAATTTTATCAGGTTGATGTTAAAAAACAAGAAGAAACCGCTTCTTTAAAAATTGCTAAAGACGGTGCTATTATTCAGTAAACCATCAATAAATAACAATTAATATAGTGTACGAAAGCCGGATGTCCCCCGGCTTTCGTATTTTTGCTGTAATTACAAGCGAGATTCTTATGGCAAAAATACTGATTATTGAAGACGACCTTACTTTTTCGCAAATTCTGGAAGGCTTCCTGAGCAAGCATGGCCATGAGCCTGCTGCTGTCAATGATGTGAAGAAGAGTCTGAAATTAACAGAAGAACAAAATTTCGACTTGTTTCTGGTAGATTACCGCCTTCCTGATGGAACCGGGCTTGATGTCTTATCCCATATCCGAGGAATGGGAATGAGCCAACCAGTCATCATAATGACCAGTTTTAACGATGTCAGAACCGCTGTAAAATCCATACAACTAGGTGCCTTCGACTACATTACGAAGCCTGTAAATCCTGATGAATTGCTGATGATTATCAACAATGCTTTAGGTAAAAAAGAAAAACCTGCTACCAGCAATTCGATCGAACATGCTGATGCCATCAAAGGAAAAAGCAGTATTGCTGATAAATTATACGAACACATTAATCTGGTTGCCCCAACAGACATGTCGGTCATCATTCAGGGTGAAACAGGAACAGGAAAAGAATATGCAGCCAGGGCATTACACATGCATAGCAAGCGTAAAGACAAACCTTTTGTGGCGATAGATTGTGGTGCATTGTCAAAAGACCTTGCCGCAAGTGAATTATTTGGCCATGCCAAAGGAGCCTTTACCGGTGCGCTCAATGATAAAAAAGGCCAGTTTGAAGCAGCTAATGGCGGGACTTTATTCTTGGACGAAGTAGGAAACCTGAGCTATGAAGTACAAGTGAAAATGCTACGCGCCTTACAAGAAAGAACCATTCAACCACTAGGCAGCACAAAAAGCATTAAAGTTGATGTCAGAATCATTACCGCAACCAATGACGACCTTAAGAATAGTGTCAGCAATGGAGAATTCAGGGAAGATCTTTATCACCGTTTAAATGAGTTTAAAATCCAGCTTCCGGCACTAAGGGATAGAGGAAAAGATGTGGAGTTATTTATCAATCATTTCATTAAACTCTCGAATGAAGAGTTGAATAGAAATGTACAACACCTTTCTCCGGCTGCAAAAGATTTACTGCTGCAGTATGATTGGCCAGGAAACTTAAGAGAGCTGAAAAATGTGATCAAAAGAATGGTACTATTGACGCCTAATGAAACTGCAGAGATCGATTCTTTACCGGAAGAAATGATCATTTCTATCAACCAGGTTCCCAAACCTATTGGTTCTGACCTTAAAGCCATCAATGAAGTCAATGAAAAAATGTTGATCATGGAAACGCTGGTTAAAGTAAAATACAACAAATCAAAAGCTGCCAAATTACTGAATATCGACCGTAAGACCCTATACAGTAAAATGGAACGTTATGAAATAGAGTAAACTACATCTTTCTGATTTGATCAATCAGTTTCTTTAATTTTTCTGATAAATCATCAAGCGTATCCTTCGTATTTTCATCAGGAGAATCCTGTTTATGAAAGGCAATTTCCAACTGACGAAAATCTGAAGCCAGGCTTCTGGAGCCAATCTGTGAGATGCGTCCAGCAAGTCTATGACTGAGTAAACTAAGCGTTGCAGCGTCCTCATTTTTCAAAGCCTGTTTCATTTCCCCCAAATCATTTTCACAATCCAAGGTAAATCGATCCAAGATCTTTTTCAACTGATCTTCATCATTGAAAGTCATTTTCTTTAAGGGAGTCAAATCCAGTTCAATTTCCGGTTCAAGCGTATTTTCTTCTTCTAAAATTGTTTTTTCCTGACCTTGCAATACAGCCTCCTCTTCTTTTGAAAAAGAAGCAGCTTCCAGTTCTTCAGAGAAAACCGCGAGTAATTCATTTTCACGGAATGGTTTCATAACCAAGCCATCAAATCCATTGTTCAATAGAAACGCTCTTTCATCTGGTAGCACTTGTGCAGTAATCGCAAAAATATTGACAGCGCTGCCCATTTTCTCCCGGAGTAAACGGCATAATTCTATGCCATTCATTTCCGGCATCCTCATATCCAGCAGAATATATTTCAATCCTGTTGATGCGTCTGCCTCATGGAGCAGTTCCAACGGAGAATGAAAACTCTTATAATCTATATGATTACGTTCAAAAATCATGCTGCAAAGCTCTAAAATCAAGGGATCATCATCCACAACCCAGACTTTGAACGGCTTCCACCGTAAACGATCTTTTGATTGCGACAAAGTCTCCTCTATTGGCTTATCTGCGACTTTAAAAGTAAGGTAAACTGTAAAAACACTGCCTACCCCCTCTTTACTCTTCACATAAATCCTTCCCCCCTGACTTTCAATTAAGGACTTGATAATCGTTAGTCCCAAACCAGTTCCAGCCTGATGTAACACTTCCTGATCATTGGTGTTAACCTGCTCAAATTCATTAAAAATTAAGGCTTTTGAAGCTTCAGAAATACCAATACCAGTATCTCTTACCATAAAGGTAAAGTGAAGGCTTTCCCCTTGTCTTTTATAAAAAACAGATAAAACTACCTCACCTTCATTTGTGAATTTAATGGCATTCCCCAATAAATTATAAAGAATTTGTTTGAGGCGGAAAGGATCTCCACTGATGTATTTTGTTTCATGCAAAGAGATCTCTGTGAGCAGATCCAAAGATTTTCGCTCTGCTTGTGGCCGCATCACAAAAATCACTTCTTCTAATAATTTAGCAATATCAAAAGGTTTTTCTACGAATGTAAACTTACCGGAAATGATCCGGTTATAGTCCAACACCTCATTTACGATCTGTAACAAGTGTTCTGAAGAATGATAAATGGCATCAATATCCCTGGCTTTTGGTTTTTCCTGTTGACGAATCAATTCAGCATAACCAATAATCGACTGTAATGGCGTCCTAATCTCATGACTCATATTAGAAAGGAAACGCTGCTTGGCCATGCCATGATATTCTGCCAGATCTCGGGCTTGCTCCAACTCATTCTTATATCGGTTACTTCTGGTAATATCAGTCAGGATGAAATAAAGCATTAGGAGCATGAGCAGAAAAAAAACCAACATAATGATGCTGATGGTATTGATTCCAGTGTTCACGACATGCTTAGCCTGGACACCATTCAGCTCAATCTGAGTCACCACCTCACTTTCCACCTTACGCAGGATATCCATCATCTGATTGATCAAAAGATTATTTGCATTAGCTAATTCTGCTTCTTTATCCAAAAACCGGGCACTATTCCTCTTTTGCTCTTTTTCAATGCTCCGAAGTGTTTCTTCCAGACTTTTAGAATTTTTATCCTCATTTGAAAGTGAGATGGTATCAACCTTCAAATTCTTCTCATTGATGATCTTATAGGATTTATTGTCTTCGTTTTCCTTCTTTTTTCCAAAAAGGCGCCCAAAAAAGCCTCTGTTTTTATCCTCCGATGAGTAAATGGTAGTGGTGGAAGTCTGCAATTGAGAAGCCAAAACGGTACTGTCATTTCCGCCTTTATTCACCAACTCACTCAAATTTTGCACCTGCGTGGAGAAAGACTTGTTATTGACTAATCGCTCTCTTACTTTCAGATAATTGACAAATTGGTTATCACGTTCCTTCAGGAGCTTCTCAATACTGCTAATCCGCTGAAGTTGCACGGAATCTTTCGCATATAAATTAGATAACGAATCCAAAGAAGCGCGTAGCTCTCTGGATTCTTTTAAGAGTTTACTGTAATTTTTTGGATCATTTGAAGCTTGCGTTTTCTGCAATTGGTCCAGTCTGCTAATCTTTAAAGAGATGAGATTTACCATCCGCAGTCGTTCACTAGGCGCAGAAATATTTTCTACGGTATTCAGCATTTCATTGAAAGCCACCTTACTTACCACCCAGGCCATTATTAGCGCAAAACAGGCAAGCAGTAAGGCTAAAATTACCTTTCCTTTTATTGCTTTAAATAAACTTCTCTTTGGAGTATCAATCATTTTTCACAAACCCAATTTCAAATGTACAGATAGAACAGCAAGGAGCCTGCCATGATCTCTATTTTAAAAAAATTAGCTGTTGCCAAACAAATAGAAAGCGATAACCAAGGTGATGATGACATTAAACAATTGCGCAAGCAAGAAAGCATACAGTGGTTTTTTACTTTGATTGCCGAACAAATCTTTAAAATTCGTCTCTAATCCAATACTGGTAAAAGCCAGTGCAAACCAAGCGCCTTGTAGGTTTTTTAAGCTGTCCTTCACATTAACTATGGTCTCTTGGGGTAAAAAAAACGAGAATAATAAAGAAGCGCCAATGAAACCAAGTACAAATTTAGGAAAGCGCTCCCAGATCACACCGATGGTTGGTTTCACACGTTCTCCATTTTCATCTTTATGATTGGTATAAGACCAGTAAATACTGATGGCAAAAGCGGCAATTCCGAGCAAAACATTTTGTGAAAATTTAACAATGGTGCTGATTTTCAAAGCCTCTTCACCTACTAAAGTTCCTGAGGCTACTACCGCTCCGGAAGTATCAATACTGCCTCCTAACCAAGCACCTGTGACTGCTTGTGGGAAAGAAAAATATTGTGCGATATAGGGCATAAAAATCATCATTGGAATAGCAGTAATCAATACCATAGAAATCACATATGATAATTTTTTAGCATCTCCTTTAATAGCTCCGGAGGTCGCTATCGCGGCGGATACTCCACAAATTGATACTGCACTGGAAATCATCATCGTCAACTCATCATCTACTTTTAACTTTCGGCAAAGCCAATAGGCGAAATACCATACGGAAACCACGACGACCAAAGCTTGAATCAACCCCAAAGAGCCTGCTTTTAAAATATCTGCAAAGATGACTGTGGTTCCTAGCAATACCAATCCTATCTTGACAAAAAGCTCGGTAGACAAAGCGGTTGTAAACCATTTTGGGAGTTTGAAGAAGTTGCTGATGGCTAAACCAATCATTAAGCTAAAAATTACGGCTTCCAGATTCAAGGCACGCATACCAGAGCTCCCGGCAATCAACAAGGCAATAATGGTGAGTAGGTACACTACCGGAAAGCCCTTTAAAAAGTTTTTCACAGATTTACCCATGATAAATGCACCTAAAGCGCCAATCCCACTCATAAATACAAATTGTATTAAAATAGCACTTAAGTTATCCAGCTGAAAGATTTTATCAGTTAAAATGCTGGTGTTTTCCCATTTGAAAACCGGAATAGGCAATAAGAAAAAGAAAAGACTACTTAGAATAACAAGTGTCCCCAGGATGACTACTGCCCAATCCTCATGGATTAGAAATTTGTTAGTTTTGGTTGAAATTTTGGTCATTTATAGGTTTGTTTTTATGTGTGCCGTAAATTAATAATTAATTTCCCAATGATTCATCCCCAAAAACCTGGATAATTCTTTCCGGACAATAAAAAAGCCAGGTCATCCAACCTGGCTTTTAACCAAACAAAACTTAGATCTAACCAAACATCTAATATTTTTAAAGCATCAGTTCGGACGAACTGAGAATCAAATTCTTAAAGCTTACTGGGTCAAATATAATAAAGTCTACTAATTTAATAGAATTTATTTGCAAATAATTTCATTTACAGAATTAACCCCCTTTATTAGATACTGCAGGGCATAAAAGGCCGTAAAACACCCAGGTTACAAAAGATTTAAGGAAGATAATTGAGGGGGTTTTCTTGCTCTTTATTGAAAAAGAGCACCCCAGAAAGAGGAATCTCTGATCTTAAGAAAAGTATATTTCACAACAAAGCTGCGAAAACAAAGAGTTCCCGCAGCTTTTCTTTTAACGTATTATTATTTTTTACAATCCTTCGGAACAAAAGTAAACCTCCCTTTATCAAAGGAGATTGGCTTTCCTTTTACAAAATAAGACCTACCTACCGAAGTTTCAATTTGACCAACACCTAGTATCAGCTTACCATCTTTCTTTAAAAATGCCAATGGGTTCTTGTAAATGGTTGGATTGTCATTGCCTATCTTAAACGTAAAATCCACAAACAAGGTATCTCCTTTAAAACTTCCAGCCACTTTACCAATATTATCCCCCTTCTCATGGAAATTGATCGAAAGATCTCCTGTAACTTTCCCCAAACTACTTGTATTCAGGTGAAGGTCTGCAGTATCTAAGGCATCAATAGCGCCATAACATTCGCTACTCACCGTGGTATCACCTTTGGCAGCAGCTGATTTTTCTGAATTGTTCCCCTGAGTACAGCTATACACCAATGGTACCGCTACACAGGCCAGATAAAGAATTGTTTTTTTCATGATAAAATGATTTCGATAAGTAAAGGGTTAATGCCTAATGTTAACTCAATATAATGATTTATTATTTTTAATGAAACGACTGACCTAAGAAATTAGCAGATTCATTATCGAAACAAACAAGAAAAGGAAGGTATTGTTCTATTTTTTTAATGCAAAAAGCGCCCAACTAATTACGAAAAAGCCCAAACCTGTAATCACTGGAGGCAACATGAGCTTTGGACCGGATAGACCAACAAAAATAATAGCAATACCTAAAACGATTAATAAAAATACTGAGATGTTTAAAACGGTTGTTTTTTCCATAGCTTTTAATTCAAGTGGTAATATATCGAACTTTTATGGGGATTCGAAAAACGTTCCAAAGCAAAAAGCCGCTCTACTTTCGTAAAGCGGCTTTTGTAGCCCGTAGGGGAATCGAACCCCTATTTCCAGAATGAAAATCTGGCGTCCTAACCGGTAGACGAACGGGCCATTTAAGGTTGCCTTCAACTTAACGTTGACGAACCTGTTTTGGTAGCGGGAACCAGACTCGAACTGATGACCTTCGGGTTATGAGCCCGACGAGCTACCAACTGCTCCATCCCGCACTCTATGTTATTACTCTCCTACCGCTGTAGTCAAGTTTGTTAATCTCTTTCTTAAACTAAGAAAGATTGTAGCCCGTAGGGGAATCGAACCCCTATTTCCAGAATGAAAATCTGGCGTCCTAACCGGTAGACGAACGGGCCATTTAAGGTTGCCTTCAACTTGCGTTGACGAACCTGTTTTGGTAGCGGGAACCAGACTCGAACTGATGACCTTCGGGTTATGAGCCCGACGAGCTACCAACTGCTCCATCCCGCACTCTATGTTATTACTCTCCTACCACTGTAGTCAAGTTTATTAATCTCCTCCTTACACGTAAGGAAGATTGTAGCCCGTAGGGGAATCGAACCCCTGTTACCAGAATGAAAATCTGGCGTCCTCACCCCTAGACGAACGGGCCATTTTGATTGCCTTCAACAATGTGTTGACGAATCTTTTTTTGGTAGCGGGAACCAGACTCGAACTGATGACCTTCGGGTTATGAGCCCGACGAGCTACCAACTGCTCCATCCCGCACTATATACAATTCCGATTGTGTTAATTAATTGGTTAACTCTTCCTCCGAATTGGAATGCAAAGATATAATTCGTTTCTTTGTGGTGCAAATTTATTTCAAAAAATATTTTCATGTCACATAAAGCAGGTTTTGTAAGTATAATTGGTAAGCCCAATGCGGGTAAATCAACGTTAATGAATGCCCTGGTGGGTGAAAAGCTTTCTATCATTACTCCGAAAGCTCAGACTACCCGTCACCGTATTCTGGGAATTGTCAATGAAGAAAATTATCAAATCGTATTTTCGGACACTCCGGGGATCATAAAACCGCGTTATGGTTTACAAGATTCTATGATGAGTTCCGTAAAAGGAGCGCTTACTGATGCCGATCTTATCTTGTTCGTTACCGACATTAACGAAACTCACGATGAGAACGATGTATTAGATAAGATCATTGACACCACGATCCCGATGATTGTCCTGATCAATAAGATCGACAATGCAACACAAGAAGAAGTAGAAACGAAAATGGCTTACTGGCAGGAAAAATTAAATCCTAAGTATATATATGCCATCTCCGCATTACATCTATATAACTTAGATGGCATCATGGAAACGGTATTGGAACAATTACCAGAACATGCTCCTTTCTATGATAAAGAAGATTTGACAGACCGTACACAAAGATTCTTTGTTTCGGAGATCATCAGAGAGAAGATCTTCAACAACTACCAAAAAGAGATTCCTTATAGTACAGAAGTCGTGATTACTTCCTTTAAAGAAGAAGAAAAAATCACCAGGATTAGTGCAGAGATCATCGTAGAACGTGATTCACAGAAAAACATCCTGATTGGTAAAGGTGGCGCCATGCTGAAAAAGGTTGGTACTGAGGCCCGTAAGGATATTGAGAAATTCCTGGATCAAAAAGTCTTTTTAGAAACTTTCGTAAAGGTTGTTCCGGACTGGCGAAGTAAAAAGAACTATTTAAAAAGTTTCGGGTACGAAAATTAAGCTTACCTTTGCAACCCCTTAATAATTAATACAATTCATACATACACATGAGCAACATTATCGCAATCGTCGGAAGACCAAACGTAGGCAAATCTACCCTATTTAACCGCTTAACAGAGAGTCGTAAAGCCATTGTTGATGATTTTAGCGGTGTAACCCGTGATCGTCATTACGGATCGGCAGAATGGACTGATAAGCAGTTTACTGTTATTGATACCGGAGGCTATGTAGCCAATTCCGAAGATTTATTTGAAGCAGCTATCCGCGAACAAGTGGTAATTGCTATCGAAGAAGCAACTGTATTGTTGTTTATGGTGGATGTCGTAACCGGCATTACCGACCTGGATGACGAAATTGCACAGTTACTTAGACGCAGCAATAAACCTGTATTCATTGTTGTAAATAAAGTAGACAATACTCAATTACAAAATGATGCTTCCGTATTTTACGGATTTGGTTTAGGTGAGATCTACCCGATCTCTTCTATGACTGGTTCTGGAACAGGTGATTTATTAGATGATGTCATCAAACACTTCGAAGATGTAGTAGAAGAAGAGAATACATTACCTAAACTTACTATTGTTGGCAGACCTAACGTTGGAAAATCATCACTAATCAATGCACTGATTGGTAGAGAAAGAAATATTGTAACTCCAATTGCTGGAACAACAAGAGACTCTATACATATCCACTACAATCAATTCGGACATGAATTCATGTTCATCGATACTGCAGGACTTCGTAAAAAGACCAAAGTAAAAGAGAACATCGAGTTTTATTCTGTAATGCGTACCATCAAAGCTTTGGAAGAAGCAGATGTTGTGATCTTAATGGTTGATGCCATGGAAGGGTTAGAATCGCAAGACGTTAACATTTTCCACCTGGCGGAGAAAAACAAAAAAGGAATCGTGATCTTGGTAAACAAATGGGATTTAGTAGAAAAAGACAGCAAAACCACTAAGGTTTTTGAAGATCAGATTCGTACTAAATTGCAACCATTCACTGATGTACCAATTGTTTTCACCTCAGCGCTTACAAAACAACGTATTCACCAGGCCATTGAAACTGCTTTGGAAGTACACAAAAACAGAGGAAAGAAAATTCCTACCTCTAAATTAAATGATGTGATGTTGCCGATTATTGAAAAATATCCGCCACCAGCATTGAAAGGAAAGTACATCAAGATCAAGTACATTACGCAAATCAATGGTACTTCACCAATGTTTGCTTTCTTCTGTAACTTACCTCAGTACATCAAAGAACCGTACAAGCGTTTCATTGAAAACAAACTACGTGAAAATTTCGATTTTAGCGGAGTACCAATTCAGATTTATTTCAGACAGAAATAAGCTATAAATTACTGCAAACTGGATAATGCCTGTTTGACCATCGCATCATTTAAATTGAGTGCTTTGTAATAACCGGCATCACCCAGGTTGTATTTACAAAGCAAAACTTTGACATCATTCAGGATTAAAGGTTTTGCAGCCTGTAGTAATTTAGGCTCTATCACAATATTCTTACTTTGAATATATTTCAGCAAATCCTTGTAATCTGTATCATTAATGGTAAAGGTTGCAAGGTTTTGTTCTAAAAAAGCAGGGGTATAGCGGTTTCCCAACACGTCATACACAAAATCAAACAGCACTTTCTTCGCAATCAGCTTCGCATAAAAGCTATTGAAACCACTGGTATCCATTTTTACATAGACATCTGGCTGGATGCCACCGCCTAAAAAGGCTTTCCCTTTTTTCAAGCTATCTTTCACACTCGTTGAGGTCAACTCCCCATCATTGAAACGATCTTCAATTTCATTCTGATAGGCATTGTACCCTTTCTTATACGACTTTTGGATACTTCTACCCAGTGGTGTATAATACCTGGCAATGGTTAGATTTAGGGCAGAACCATCCACAAAAGGGAATTGCTCTTGTACTAGTCCTTTACCAAAGGAACGACGTCCTATGATAATCCCACGATCCAAATCTTGTACGGCTCCGGCAAGAATCTCACTGGCGGAAGCCGAATTTTCATTAATTAATATCGCCAGTTTCCCCTGTTCAAACTCCCCGCCACCAGTACTAAAGTAATCGGTACGCGGCTCATGCTTCCCTTGTGTATATACAATTAGCTTGTTTTCAGAGAGAATCTGATTGGCCAGGCCAGTTGCAGCAGTCAGGTAACCTCCCCCGTTATCGCGAAGATCTAACACTAACTTTTTCATTCCTTTTCCTTTCAGATTGCGCACTGACTCTACAAAGTCAGCGTCCGTATCTGCACCAAACTTGCTGATGCGGACATAACCGATTTCTGGATTGAGCATGTAAGCGGCATCAATACTACTCACTTTTACCCGGGCACGGTTTACGCTCAGCAAAACAGGTTGGGCAACACCTGGATGTAATATAATTAATTTGACTGCAGTACCTTTCCTACCTTTGATCTTACCGATCATTTGCTCTCTTGGCAGGTCTCTCCCACTCACAAACATGGTATCGATTTTCAGGATCTTGTCGCCCTGACGGATTCCCGAAAGAAATGCCGGGCCATCTTTAACCACATTGGTCACCAACAAAGTATCATTTAAAATGTAATACTCAATCCCAATCCCTTCAAAATTACCACCCAATGTTTCTGCAAATTCATTGGCTTTTGCCGGAGGCAGGTAAACACTATGTGGGTCCAGCTGATGGAGTAAGCTGTCAATCGGCAAATGGTGCATACTGTCCGCATTTACCTCATCTACATAGTTTTTATTGATGATATGAATGATTTCATCGACCTTCCTGCTACTATCTGCCGCATAAGCCATGGGCTTTTGAAGCTGATAGCCCTGATCTTTTAAAAACTTATACCCAACAAACATCCCCCCAATTAAAGTAAGGGAATAGGTAAGCGCGAGTAGAAGGTGGTTTCGGGTGGTCTTTTTCATGGTTTATTACTTCGTAAAGTTATAAAATAACCCTATCATTTAGTAAATTAAGTCCTAATCATTAACAATTGTTTACTCTTTTTAAGAATTAACAAGAATGTTGCAGGTTTGTACCCGCAGCGTCCATATCATAACCGAATATTTCGCGTTTAAAAAGAAAATCCCGAGTTTTAACAAAAAAAACATGATCAGAGTAACGGAGCAGGAATCAACACATCAGCACATCGACCAAATGTCTGTCCTTGAAATTCTTCAGGGCATAAATAAAGAAGACCAGACTGTTCCACTTGCGGTGGAAAAAGTGATCCCACAAATAGAGAAACTGGCGATTTCCGTTACGGAACGCATGAAAAACGGTGGTCGTTTATTTTACATCGGTGCAGGTACCAGTGGCCGATTAGGTGTGGTAGATGCCTCGGAATGCCCACCAACATTTGGGGTGCCCTTCGACTGGGTAGTCGGTATTATTGCTGGTGGCGATACTGCAATCAGAAAAGCCGTAGAAAACGCAGAAGATGATTCAGCACAAGCCTGGATCGACCTTAAAGCATATCAAATTAATGAAAAAGACTGTTTAATCGGATTAGCTGCATCCGGTACCACACCTTATGTGGTTGGCGGATTAAATACCGCACGTCAACATGGCATCCTAACTGGTTGTATCGTCTGTAATGAAGGTGGCCCTATTGCTGCTGAAAGCGATTTTCCCGTAGAGGTAGTCGTAGGTCCGGAATTCCTGACCGGCTCGACCCGCATGAAGTCTGGAACCGCACAAAAACTGGTTTTAAATATGCTCAGCACCACTGTCATGATTAAGCTCGGCCGCGTAAGGGGAAATAAAATGGTGGATATGCAACTGACCAACCATAAACTGGTAGATCGTGGCACACAAATGGTGATGGAAGAACTAAATATTGACTACGCGAAGGCGGAAGACTTGCTTTTACGTTACGGTAGCGTGCGTAAAGCAGTAGAAGCTGGCAGCAAATAACAGGAAATTATATGCACGAAATCGAACCTTTCTACCTTTGGCGTGATGATTACATCGCGGCGGAAGATGAACGTTCTCCATTTTATGACACTGAATATTCAGAATTCTATTTTGACAAACAGCTGTACAATTTTCTAATCCACCCACAATGGGATGATTTTGGTTCCAACACGCTATACATAAAAGTCTTGTATGCGGATTACGATAGAAATTATGCGATTATTGAGTTCATCGGAGAGTGGAATGATGCCATAGACAACGACATCATGCTCCTGAAACGTGAGATTTTGGAACTTATGATTGACGAAGGCATCAATAAGTTTATCCTCATCGGAGAAAACATTTTAAACTTCCATGCATCCGAAGACAGCTATTATGAAGAGTGGTTCCAAGATGTGGAAGATGGCTGGATTACCGGCATCAATTTCCAGGAACATGTGATCGAAGAGTTTAGAAGTGCTAACCTCGATTACTACATCAACTTTGGCGGTCAACTTGACGATTTGGCATGGAGAACCTTAAAACCACTTCAAATTTTCAAGAAAGTAGAGGAAACGCTGACAAAAAGGCTTGGGGCATAGGTTTTGTGTGAATGTAAACTAATTAGTATCTTTAACTATAAAATTTAAAAGAAAAATGGATAACAACAATAATTACGAATGGGCACACAAATCAGTATTTGTGGAGCAGGAAAGAGGAGTCGTTGCTAAGAAATTCTTCGCAAATGTATTCTTATGGATGTTCGTTGCCTTGAGTTTATCAACTTTGGCAGCCTTATTCATCTCAAATTCTCCAGCGGCATTAAGCCAATTGATCAACTTTGAAACCGGACAAAGAACAGTTTTAGGATATATAGCCATGTTCGCCCCACTGGGATTGGTATTGCTGATGGGAGCGGGATTTAGCCGTCTTTCTTACGGTGCCTTAATCGGTGTATTTGCACTATTCTCTATTTTATTAGGGATTAGTCTAAGCTTTATCTTATTAATATATACCGCAGGATCTATTGCAGCCTGTTTTGGTGCCGCAGCAGGTATCTTTGGAATTATGGCCTTTTTAGGATACACCACAGATGTGGATCTAACCAAATTTGGTCCTATCTTAATGGTAGGTGTAGCTGGCTTATTTATCGCAAGCCTGATCAACCTATTCTTAGGTAGCCCAACATTCAGTTATGTAATGAGCTTCTTCGGTGTAGCCATCTTTACAGCATTAACTGCTTATGACGTTCAAAAACTGAAACGTATTGGTGCAGGTTTAGAAGAAAGTGGTGACCCGATCGTACAAGCTGATGGTAAGAAATTAGCTATTATGGGTGCTTTGTCACTATACCTGGACTTTATCAATATCTTTATCTTCTTACTGAGAATCTTCGGAAGCAGAAAATAAACTGTAAAAGACAATTCGGGACTGAATTTCCGGAAAAACATAAATGTAAGGGCTGTCAAAAATTTGACAGCCCTTCTTGCTGCCTGCTACTTCCGAAAACTGCCTGAATATCCATAAGGCAAACCTTCAATACGGCACCGTTTCCGAGCACAAAACCACAGATTTTCAGAACATTATTCCGAAGCACTCCAAATTAACACCAGCTATTGCAATATTATATGCTTTAAGTGCTGTTTTTTTGGAAATGATTTTTCTTTGTTGCACTTTTGCAGGGCTTATAGAGAAAGACGGAGGGATTAGACCCTGCGATGTCTTAGCAACCTGTGCTTACAAGGTGCTACATTCTACTGGAAACCGGACCATTGGTACCCGAAAGATAAGTTAAAGTCGACCCGATACCGGACTTTTCAATAAGCTTTTTGACTGCGTATAAAACTTAACCGACAGGATACATCCTAGCCGGCCATCGTTTGTTTACGCGATACCCGGAGAAATAAAAAAAATGGACATTAGAGCAGAGTTAGAGAAACGCATATTAATTATTGATGGAGCCATGGGCACCATGATCCAGCGTTACGTCCTGACAGAAGAAGATTTTAGAGGTGAAAGATTCAAAGATCACCCTTGTGATGTGAAAGGCAATAATGATTTGCTGAACCTTACCCGTCCTGATATTATCAAAGCGATACATACCGAATACCTAAAGGCCGGTGCAGATATTATTGAGACCAATACATTTAGTACCCAACGTATTTCCCTGGCAGATTACCAGATGGAAGAGCTGGATTATGAAATGAGTTTTGCTGGTGCAAAAGTTGCAAGAGAAGCGGTAGACGAATTCATGGCCGCAAATCCAGATAGAAGATCTTTCGTAGCAGGTGCAGTAGGGCCAACCAACAGAACCCTTTCCCTTTCACCAGATGTGAACGACCCTGGTTACAGGGCGCTAACCTTTGATGAACTGGTATCCGCTTATGACCAGCAGGTACGTGGATTGGTAGATGGCGGTTCTGATGTCTTATTAATTGAGACTATTTTTGATACGCTGAATGCTAAAGCTGCCATATTCTCCATTAAAAAATACGAGAAAGAAATCGGTAAAAAGATAGAGATCATGATCTCTGGAACCATTACCGATGCTTCAGGAAGAACCTTATCCGGACAAACGGTAGAGGCATTCCTGAACTCTGTGATCCATGCCGACCCAATCAGCATCGGTTTTAACTGTGCTTTGGGTGCAAAAGATATGAGACCACACATTGAAGAGCTTTCTGCAAAAGCGACTTGTTATGTTTCTGCCTATCCAAATGCGGGATTACCTAATGAGTTTGGTGCTTACGACGAAATGCCACATGAAACCGCCCATTTGGTGGAAGATTTCATCCAACATGGTTTCGTAAATATCGTAGGTGGTTGTTGCGGAACCACTCCGGAACACATTGCATGTATTGCTGCTAAAGCTAAAAAAATTGCCCCAAGAAAAATCCCTACCGTACCTCCATATTTAAGATTAAGTGGATTAGAAGCAGTAACCGTTACTCCTGAAAGCATTTTCGTTAATATCGGAGAACGTACCAATATCACGGGATCACCAAAATTCTCTAAGCTGATTTTAGGCGGAGATTATGAAGCTGCTTTAACTGTTGCACGTCAGCAAGTAGAAGGTGGTGCACAAATCATCGATGTAAACATGGATGAAGGGATGTTGGACGGTGAAGCGGCCATGGTTAAATTCCTGAATCTAATTGCCTCGGAGCCGGATATTTCCAAGCTTCCAATCATGGTTGACTCTTCAAAATGGTCGGTTATTGAAGCCGGACTAAAATGCTTACAAGGAAAGGGAATTGTAAACTCCATTTCCTTAAAAGAAGGCCCAGAGAAGTTTATAGAAAGTGCCAAAAAGATCATGAACTATGGCGCAGCTGTGGTGGTGATGGCATTTGATGAACAAGGACAAGCGGATAACTTTGAGCGTAGAAAAGAAATTTGTAAGCGCTCTTACGACATATTAGTGGATGAAGTAGGCTTCGCTCCACAAGACATTATATTTGACCCGAATATCCTGACCGTAGCTACCGGTCTGGAAGAACATAACAACTATGCCGTAGATTTCATCAATGCGACACGTTGGATCAAAGAAAACCTACCTCATGCCAAAGTAAGTGGTGGGGTATCTAACATTTCCTTCTCTTTCCGCGGAAACAATACCGTTAGGGAAGCGATGCACTCTGCCTTCCTCTACCATGCCATTAAAGCTGGTTTAGATATGGGGATTGTAAACGCAGGAATGTTGGAAGTATACCAGGAGATTCCACCAGCATTACTGGAACGCGTGGAAGACGTGTTGCTGAACCGTAGAGAGGATGCTACAGAACGACTGGTAGAATTTGCTGAGACCATCAAATCTAAAGGTAAAGAGATTGTAAGAGACGAAGAGTGGAGAAAAACCAGTGTAGAAGAACGACTTTCTCATTCCCTGGTTAAAGGAATTATAGAATACCTGGATGCCGATGTAGAGGAAGCCAGACAAAAATATCCAAAACCAATCCACGTGATCGAAGGTCCATTAATGGATGGGATGAATATCGTTGGAGACCTTTTTGGCGCCGGAAAAATGTTCCTGCCACAAGTGGTAAAATCTGCAAGGGTAATGAAAAAGGCAGTAGCTTACCTCCTTCCTTTCATTGAGCAGGAAAAACTGGACAATCCTGATGGAAAAGCCAGCTCTTCGGCAGGAAAAATCCTAATGGCTACTGTAAAAGGTGATGTGCATGATATCGGTAAGAACATTGTAGGCGTAGTATTGGCCTGTAATAACTTCGAGATTGTAGATCTTGGCGTGATGGTACCTGCACAAACCATCATTCAGAAGGCCAAAGAAATCAATGCCGACATCATCGGATTAAGTGGTTTAATTACCCCTTCTCTGGATGAGATGGTACATTTTGCCAAAGAAATGGAGCGTGAAGGATTTACGATTCCATTGATTATTGGTGGCGCAACTACGTCAAGAATCCATGCGGCGGTAAAAGTAGCGCCAAATTATTCAGGCCCTGCAATTCACGTATTGGATGCTTCCAGAAGTGTAACTGTTTGCAGTACTTTGATGAACCCAGACACCAGGGGTGCTTATATTGATGGAATTAAACAGGAATATGATAAAGCCAGAGAAGCACATTTAAATAAACGCTCTGATAAGCGCTTTAAAACACTTGAAGAAGCCAGAAAAGATCAGTTTCAGATCGATCTGGATCAGGTAGCGCCTGCCCCTGCATTTACCGGAACTAAAGTATTTGAAGATTACCCACTGGAAGAACTTGTGCCATATATCGACTGGACGCCTTTCTTCCATACCTGGGAGTTACGAGGTAGTTATCCTAAAATTTTCAACGATAAGACCGTAGGAGATGAAGCGAAAAAACTGTTTGATGATGCTCAGGAATTATTGAAACGCATTGTAGATGAGAAATTACTAACCGCTAAAGGCGTGATCGGATTCTGGCCGGCAAATACGGTTGGCGATGACATCATTCTAGATGTTGAAGGCAAAGAAGTTACCATCCATACCCTTCGCCAACAGGCGGAAAAAGTGGCTGGAGAACCTTACTATGCACTTTCCGACTTTGTTGCTCCAAAAGAATCAGGCGTAGCAGATTACTTCGGAGGCTTTGCCGTGACCACAGGTATTGGTTGCGATGAACTGGTTGCAGAATTTGAAGCCAACCATGACGATTACAACAGCATCATGGCAAAAGCATTGGCAGATAGGCTTGCAGAAGCTTTTGCAGAAAGAATGCATGAGCTGGTACGTAAAGATTATTGGGGTTATGCCAAGGATGAAAAACTGAGCAATGAAGACCTGATTAAAGAAGAATACGCAGGAATTCGTCCGGCACCAGGTTATCCTGCCTGTCCGGAACACAGTGAAAAAGGAACACTGTTTGAATTGCTGGATGCCGAAAATAGAATCGGTCTCCGCCTAACAGAAAGTTATGCCATGTATCCTACAGCTGCCGTAAGTGGTTTTTATTTCGCCCACCCACAGTCAAGGTACTTTGGACTGGGAAAAATCACTAAGGATCAGGTGGAAGAATATGCCACAAGAAAAGACATGCCACTGGAAGAAGTGGAAAGATGGTTGAGCCCTAACCTGGCTTACTAAATAATAAGATAACGACACCTAACAAGCAATATTTTAATGAAGATCGTAGACCACATCAGTAACGCAAAAGGAAAAACCCTTTTCTCATTTGAGCTCTTGCCACCTATAAAAGGACAAAGTATTAAAGGCATTTTTGACGCCATAGATCCTTTGATGGAATTCAACCCTCCTTTTATTGATGTGACTTATCTGAGAGAAGATTACATCTACAAACAACATGCGAATGGCCTGCTAGAAAAAGTGGCGTATCGGAAACGCCCAAGTACAGTGGCTACTTGTGCCGCGATCATGAATAAATATAAAGTAGATGCGGTTCCTCATTTGATCTGTGGAGGTTTTACCAAAGATGAAACGGAAAATGCTTTGATCGATCTTCAATTCCTGGGCATTGATAATGTCCTGGTGTTACGTGGTGATGCCAGAAAAAGCGACAATGCATTTATCCCTACACCAGATGGTCATGCTTATGCCTCAGAATTGTTACAACATGTGGTAGACATGAACAATGGTCGCTACCTGCATGATGATATGGAGAACTCTGAGAAGACTGATTTCTGTATTGGAGTAGCCGGATATCCGGAGAAACATTATGAGTCGCCAAACCTGGATACCGATTTTAAATACTTAAAACATAAGGTAGATTTGGGTGCAGATTTCATCGTTACCCAGATGTTTTTCGACAATAAAAAATATAAAGCTCTGGTAGAGAAATGCCGCGAAAATGGGATTAATGTCCCTATTATCCCAGGATTAAAGCCAATTACCAGTAGCAAACAACTGATCAGTTTACCAAAGATTTTCCACCTGGATATTCCTATTGAACTGAGCGAAGCGATACAATCTTGCAAGTCTGAAAAGGATGTGAAAGAGGTAGGAATTGAATGGATGATCAACCAATGTAAAGAACTAAAAGAAATGGGTGCACCAGTGCTACACTTCTATACTATGGGAAATCCTGAGCCTACAAAGAAGATCGCAAACGCTGTGTTTTAGGCCTTCCTGATAGCCGATGGGTGTTTTTTGGAATACTCTTTGTACCTTTCGGCTATCATTAATATCTTAAGGCTATGAAAAGAATCATCCTGCTGGCAATCGTTGTGACCAGTACTTTCGCTGCATGCACCACCCTAAAACCTGGATCAATAGGAAATGGTGGATTGTCTGAGTTGGGAGGAAGCTGGGAGTTGAACTACATATCTGGCCCTAGAATCGCATTTAACGGATTGTATCCGGCAAAAAAACCAACCCTTACTTTTGACATAACCAATAAGAAAGTTAGTGGTTATACTAGCTGTAATTCTTTTTCCGGCGCTTTAGTGGCGGATGACAGCACGATCAATTTCACCCATCCGATGGCCATGACAAAAATGGCCTGTCCTGGTGAAGGAGAGGCCACTTTTATGGAAATGCTGAGAAAAACCAGCAGTTATGTTGTCAGCGATAGCACCCTGAATTTTATGATGGGTGACATTGCGATTATGCGTTTTCGTAAAATTTAGCCAGGTAATTCCTAAAGGAACTATAGGCCGTATCCATTTTCTCCATTTTTTTAGATTTAAGGTCTAGTTCTTGTACAACAGCTGGAATCTTAATTTTAGCCGCTAATTCTGCGGGAAAGACATCTGGAAACTTACAGGCCTGAGCAGTCGATAAAAATACACCCGCAGCATTTTCCTGTGGGTTTTCTTTTTTATAATCCTGTAAAGCCAGGGCAGCAATTGCGGTATGTGGGCAGGCGATATACCCGAACTGATCATAAATGGACTGAATGCCTGCCAGTGTTTGCGCATCCGTATAAGTATAGCTTTTCAAAAGCTTTTTTAACGCTTCGCGATCTTGATTAAAAAGATCCATAATCCGTACCCAATTGCTTGGCGCACCTACATCCATCGCATTTGCATAAGTCTGTACGGAAGGCCTGGTTTCATAGATACCAGTCGCCAAGTAACGGGGAACAGTATCATTTACATTGGTCGCTGCGATAAACCGTTTAACTGGCAAGCCCATTTTATAAGCCAATAATCCCGCAGCAATATTCCCAAAATTACCACTAGGAACCGAGAAAACAACTGCTGTTTTACCTGCTCTACGTAATCTTGCATAGGCATTAAAATAGTAAAAAGTCTGTGGAATTAGTCTGGCGATGTTGATAGAATTTGCAGAAGTTAACCTCAATTTTTCATTTAAACTCACATCGGCGAAAGCCTGTTTTACCAGCTGCTGACAATCGTCAAAGGTTCCATCAACAGCTATCGCATGGATATTATGGCCATTGGTACAAAGCTGTAGTTCCTGGATTTCACTGACCTTCCCTTGCGGATAAAGAATTGTAACCCTGGTATTGGGTACGCCAAGAAAGCCCAGAGCCACCGCCCCTCCGGTATCCCCGGAAGTAGCTACCAAAACATCGAGCATTTGCTCTCCATCTTTTAAGAAATAAGCCATCACCCTACTCATGAAACGTGCACCAAAGTCTTTAAATGCCAATGATGGGCCATGAAACAACTCCAAAACATAAGTGTTTTCGGCTAATTCGACTACCGGCGCATCAAAACTAAGGGTATCCTCAACGATCTTTTTCAGATCATCCAATGGAATCGCCCCATCTAATAAAGTAGCAGCTACCTTGAAAGCAATCTCTGGCAAACCATACTTATGAATATTCTGAATAAACTCCTCGTCCAGCAAAGGAACATTTACTGGCATATATAAGCCTTTATCCAAAGGCATACTGTTAAAAACAGCTGTTGGAAAGTCAACGTTTAAATCGTGGTTGTTTGTACTGTATAATTTCATCGTTCTTAATCTAAGATAACAGGGCCTTTTTTATTTACTGAGGAGACAAAAGAAAGGCTGTTGATGCCGATTCCTTTTAAATGTTGCTGGAGCTTTTGAGTGATGGATTTTGCCGTATTTTCATCTTTTGTTAAGGCAAATACTGAGGGTCCGGAACCAGAAATTCCAAATCCAATCGCACCGGTTTTCATCGCCAACGACCTCATTTTGTAGAAATCAGGAATCAAAATAGATCGGGTAGGTTCCACCAAAATATCCGTCATGCTGCGTCCAATCAGATCATGATCCTTCAAAAACAGACCGCTTACCAGACCGGCAACATTTCCCCATTGCGTCACTGCATCTTTCAACAAGACCTTAGAACGGATCATCTGTCTGGCATCTTTTGTAGGCACATCCACCTCTGGATAAACGATTGCCGCATATAAATCCTCCGGATGAGGCAAACTGATAATATCTAAAGGCTCATAGCTTCTGATCAGCACAAAACCACCCAATAAAGCTGGTGCCACATTATCCGCATGGCCATATCCACAGGCGAGTTCCTCCCCTTTCATCGCAAAAGGAACCAATTCTTTATTGGTCAATAAATTATCAAATAAGCTATTCACCGCGAACAGACCTGCTACTGTACTGGCAGAGCTGGAACCTAATCCACTGCCGATTGGCATTTTTTTATGCAGCTCAATTTCTATTCCCGTATCAGGTTTCCCGATATGGTTTAAATAATGTTGTACACTCGCACTTACCGTATTTTTCTTCGGATCCAGGGGTAATCGCCCATCATCTCCGGTAATTTTGGTAATGGTGATTCCGGAACCACCTGTTAATTTCATGATCACTTCATCGCCAGGTTCATTCACTGCAAAACCCAGCACATCATATCCACACACCACATTGGCTACTGTAGCCGGGGCAAAAACTTTTATAGATTCTCTCATCGTTTACCAACGTTTATAATATCAGCGAAAACACCTGCGGCAGTCACCTCGGCACCAGCACCAGGACCTTTAACTACCAATGGACGGTCTTTATAACGGTCTGTGGTAAATGAAATAATATTGTCACTTCCAGAAAGCATATAAAAAGGATGGCCATCATCTACCATCTGCAGGGTAATTTCTACTTTTCCTGCTTCCAATTTCCCGATATAACGCAACACTTTATTATCGTCAGCAGCCCGTTTCTTTAACTTTTCAAAATATTCGGTATTGTTTTCCAGTTCCTGGTAAAAATCGGCTACCGTAGCTGCAGCCAGACAAGCAGGAGGAAGCATACTTTCGATTTTGATATCGTCTTCTTCTAATGGATAACCGGCATCACGCGCCAGGATTAACATTTTACGCATAAAATCTTTTCCGTTCAGGTCATCTCTAGGATCTGGCTCGGTATAGCCTTTGTCCTGCGCTTCTTTAACCACTTCATGGAACAATTTATCGCCTTTATAATTGTTAAAAATATAAGAGATGGTTCCTGATAAAATGGCTTCAATGCGGTGAATCCGATCTCCACTCATCATCAAATCCTTCAAAGTACGGATGATTGGCAGACCTGCACCCACATTCGTTTCGTAATGAAAATCTACCCCATAAGTTCTTGCCGCTTGTTTAAAGGCGGCATATTGTTCATAATCCGCAGAATTACCAATCTTATTACAAGTCACCACAGAAATGCTCGATTGCAACACATCCTTATAAAACTGAATCGGATTATAGCTTGCCGTATTGTCTACAAACACACAATTCGGTAAGTTCAATGCTTTCATCTTTTTGATAAAAAGCGGCAAATCTGCAGGTTCACCATCATTTTCCAAGCTTTCTTCCCAGTTGTTCAAGGCAATACCATCTTCATTCAGGTGCATTTTACGGGTATTACACACGCCCATTACCTTCACCTGAAGGTCATTATTGGTAGCCAGGAAAGTCGTTTGTGCTTCCAGCTGTGCAAATAAAGTCTTTCCGATATTCCCTGTTCCCAGACAAAAAACATGAAGTGTTCTTTTCAGGTTGGCATAGAATGCATCGTGAACTGCATTTACGGCTTTCGACAAATCCGGTTTAGAGATGATCACAGAGATGTTATACTCCGAAGAACCCTGCGCGATTGCCCTTACATTGACCCCGTTTCTACCTAAAGCATGGAACAACTTTCCTGACATTCCAGGGGTACGCTTCATGTTTTCTCCAACAATGGCCAATGCAGCAAGCCCATTTTCCACTTCCGGATATTCCAATTTACGTGCCTGTAATTCCAATTCGAATTCCTTATTGATCAATGCCAATGCTTTCAAAGCATCGCTTGGTTTTACCGCGAAAGTGATGCTATGCTCAGAAGAAGATTGTGTAATGAGAATCACATTGATCTGTTCACGAGAAAGCATAGAGAACAACCTTCCGCTAAAACCTGCTTTTCCTACCATTCCACTACCGGACAGGTTCAGGACGCTGATTTCATCAATAGAAGAAATCCCTTTGATCGGTAATTTTGAACTTCCTGCACCATGTTTAATATAGGTTCCTGGGAAATCCACATTAAAAGTATTTTTGATGACAATTGGAATTCGTTTTAGAAAAGCTGGGATCATCGTTGGCGGATAAATCACCTTGGCACCAAAATAAGAAAGCTCCATTGCTTCAGTATAGCTCAATTCTGAAAGAGAAAATGCTTTTTTAACCATTCTTGGATCAGCAGTCAGCATCCCATCCACATCTGTCCAGACTTGGATTTCTTGTGCATTAAGGGCCGAACCCCAAATGGCAGCGGTATAATCACTTCCTCCCCTTCCTAAAGTCGTAATTCTGCCTTCGTCATTACTGGCAATAAAACCGGTAACAAATAATAATTTATCTGGATTAGATTCCTGAAAATCTTTGATTAAGCTTTCTGTGAGGTAGGTATTTACTTTCGCCTGTCCGAAGTTATGGTCCGTTTTGATCAATTCCGATCCATCAACATATAGTGCATTCGGAAAAGTTTGTTTTGCAATATGGCTCACCATAACTGTAGAACAACGCTCTCCATAACTTAAAATCAGGTCTTTGGTTTGAAGGCTAAGTTCTCTTAGGTTATAGACCGACTGCAGTATATCTTCCAGTTCATTAAAATAGATTTTAAGCTTGGTAAGCACCGGGTTCTGAGCAATGGCCGGCAGTAACGCACGGATCACCTCAAAATGTTTCTTTTCAATTGCGGCCATCTCCTCGCTATAAATCTTTCCTTTTCCTGCGTTTTCTGCCATCTCGACCAAGGCATTCGTTACCCCGCTCATGGCAGATAAGACGACTATAGGATTTTCAGCGCCTTGCTGCTCCTTTAAGATGCCCAATAAAGCAGTGATGCTTTCCAGGGAACCAACAGATGTACCTCCAAATTTTAAAATGTTCATAGTTTTAGGTTAAAAAAAAAGCGCCTTCCCCGGTTAGAGGAAGGCGCTTTCTGTGGTTTTTATTTTTAGTATTTTATACCCATTAGCTATCCTCCCTCCGAGATATCCCGGTGGTAATAATAATGGAAATAATGGTTGAATTATTAAACATTGTACTTTTTACACTTAGTGTCGTATGGCGTAAAGTAAAGTTATATTTTTCTAATTAACAAATGATTACAGAAATATTTGCTTGAATTTTAAAAAAATTGCGCTTAAAGCCAGTACAGGCTAGTTTTTAGCAAAGACATCGGTAAACTACTCATTTTCAATAGCAAAAATCAAAAAACCATCTTCAAGCTTAGAATTTCCCCCGGTTTTTCAGAAAGCGGAAGCTAAGCGCTTGCAAACCCTGATTCCCGCCAAACATTTTCTTACCTTTACACCATCATATGCAAGGATTAGTCATAAAATCAACAGGAAGCTGGTATCAGGTACAGGCGGAAGACGGCAACAGATACGACTGCCGAATTAAAGGTAAGTTCCGAATCAAGGGCATTCAAACCACCAACCCTATTGCCGTAGGCGATCAGGTAGACTTTGAGCTGGAGCCAAATTCAGAAAATGGGGTGATTCATAAATTACATGAACGGAACAATTACATCATCCGTAAATCCATCAACCTATCCAAGCAGGCGCAAATCATTGCAGCCAATATGGATCAGGCATTTTTGGTGGTCACTTTAGTTTCCCCAAGAACCTCCTTAGGTTTTATTGATCGTTTTCTAGCTACTGCAGAAGCCTATCGCATTCCAGCAGTCCTGATTTTCAATAAATTGGATTTGTTTAATGAAGATGGATTGGCAGTTCTAGAGGAATACAAGCATATTTATGAGCATATCGGCTACCCATGTTATACGGTATCTGCATTAGAAGGAACAAATATTCCACAAATAGAAAGCCTGTTGAAAGACAAGACCACCCTATTTTCCGGGCATTCCGGAGTAGGAAAATCAAGTCTGATCAATGCTTTACTTCCGGACAGACACATCAAAACCGGAGAAATCTCTGAAGCGAGTGATAAGGGGCAACATACCACAACCTTTGCAGAAATGCATACCCTACCTTTTGGCGGATACCTGATTGATACTCCCGGCATCCGGGAATTGGGCATTTTCGACATCAGACCGGAAGAACTGGGTCATTATTTCCGAGAAATGCGGGCCTTGATGAACAAATGTAAATTCAACAACTGCAGACATGTCAATGAACCTGGTTGTGCGGTCATCAAAGCCGTAGAAGATGGAGAAATTGAAATCAGCAGGTATGAAAGTTACCTGAGCATTTACCATGGCAATGAAACCCGCGCCTAATACCGCTTTTAAACCCCTATGAGAGCAATTATACAAAGAGTTACAGAAGCAAGTTGTGTGGTAGAAGGAAAAACTACCGGCAGTATTGACACTGGTTTTCTGGTGTTATTGGGAATTGAAGATAGTGATACCCCAGACGACCTGGACTGGCTCAGTCAGAAAATCGTAAACATGCGGATTTTTGGTGATGAAAATGACCTGATGAATAAATCCCTGGCAGATGTAGGCGGAGATATCCTCCTGATCAGTCAGTTCACCCTCTTTGCAGCAACAAAAAAAGGCAACAGACCAGGTTTTACCAGAGCAGCAAGACCTGACAAAGCCATTCCTTTGTATGAACAAATGATTGCAAAGCTTTCCAGCCTACTTCAAAAAGAGATCAAAACCGGCATTTTTGGTGCAGATATGAAGATTAATTTAGTGAATGATGGCCCTGTAACCATTATGATGGATACCAAAAACAAAGAATAACATGACCATAGCAGAAGCACAGGAAACCGTAGACCAATGGATCAACAAAACAGGAATCCGTTATTTCAATGAGCTCACCAATACTGCCATCCTAATGGAGGAAGTTGGTGAAGTAGCCAGAATCATGTCCAGAAAATATGGTGAGCAATCGTTCAAGAAAAGCGATGAAGCGGTGGACCTTGCCGATGAGATGGCTGATGTTTTATTCGTGCTGATCTGCCTGGCCAATCAGACCGGAATTGACCTGACCAGCGCTTTGGAAAAGAATCTCGTTAAAAAAACCATTAGAGATACCGACCGACATAAAAACAACGAAAAACTGAAATAAAGCTTACTTATCAATCGTGTAAGCTGTATTGTGCTTAATTTCTGTCATCACAAACAAACTGTTTACGTTGGCAATGTTCTCAATTGCAGCGAGCTTATTCGTTAAAAAGTCCTGGTATTTATTCATATCATTGACTACTACTTTCAACAGGTAATCGTAGGTTCCTGCAACGTGGTAACACTCCATCACTTCATCTAGCTTGGTCATTGCAGCTTCAAACTTCTTTAACAAGGGTAAAGAATGTACCTGTAGCGTAACGTTACAAAAAGCAGCCAGAGTTTTTCCAATCTTTTCACGATCCAGTAAGGTGACATAATTCTTAATCACTCCCGTCTTTTCAATTTTTTTCAAACGCTCATAAGTTGGCGTCACAGTTAGGCCTACTTTATGCGCAATCTCCTTCGTATTTAGCCTTGCATTCTGCTGTAACGCATTTAATATGCGCTGATCCATCTTATCGAACTGTTCCATCTAGTTTAGTTTTTCTAATTTTTGCAGCAATCCAGCCCAATAAAGACGAATAAAACTACATAACATCAAAATTAAATGTTTATTTTCTAATATAACGAACATTAAAGATCAATTGAATGGAGATCTATAGATTTGCAGTCTGAACCACCTACAGAAAATGACCAGCAACCTTTCATCCGGGGATAACAAACGATTATCCGATCTCTACGAAAAAATACAGGATAGAACCCGCTTATTTTTGGGCTATCCGGTTTCTAAAGATTTTGACTATACCGACCTGCTTCCTTTCCTTCAATATCCGATCAATAACCTTGGAGATCCTTTCACAGCATCTACCTATGCCGTTGACACCAGAGAAATGGAGCGGGAAGTCATTGAATTTTTTGCAAATCTTTTCCGTGCTCCTACCGACAACTGGTGGGGATATGTGACTAATGGTGGTTCTGAAGGAAACTTATATGGCCTTTATCTGGCCAGAGAGCTTTACCCAAAAGCAATGGTTTACTATTCTGATGCAACACATTACAGCGTACAGAAGAACCTCTTATTGCTAAACATGCCAAACATTGCCATCCGTTCACAGGAAAATGGCGAAATGGACTATGAAGATTTACACAATAGTTTATTGATGAACAGACACCTTCCGGTAGTGATTTTTGCCAATATCGGCACCACGATGACCGAAGCGAAGGATGATGTTAAAAAAATCAAGGGCATCTTAAGGAACCTGGCCATAAAAAACCATTACATTCATGCTGACGGTGCTTTATCTGGAAGCTATAGTGCTTTTATTGAGCCAAGACCAGCATTCGACTTTGCTGATGGCGCAGATAGTATGGCCATTAGCGGACATAAATTCCTCGGCTCCCCTATTCCTTGTGGTTTAGTGATTGTCAAGAAAACCAACCGCGATAGGATTGCGCGTTCCATCGATTATATTGGAAGCGTTGATACCACGATTACAGGTTCCAGAAATGGCCATACCCCATTGTTCCTCTGGTATACCCTAAAAAAATTAGGTCTGCAAGGCCTAAAAGAAAGAGCATTACACAGCCTTAGTGTGGCCGCCTATGCGGAAGCACAATTGAAAAGCGTAGGAATTGAGGCCTGGAGCAATCCAAATGCCATAACCGTGGTTTTCCCTGCCCCTTCCAAATGGATCTGTCAGAAGTGGCAACTGGCCTCAGAGAACGGCCTTTCGCACGTCATCTGTATGCCTAATGTGGATCGAAGTCAAATTGATGATTTGATCGCGGATTTAGTTTCAAATCCCGAAGGCATCAATTACAGTTTCCAACAACAACCTGCCCCTACATTTACCCCCCTATAGAAATCGGCTGCCCAAAATTTTTGGGCAGCCTTTCATTTTTTTCTCCGCAATTTCATAACATTCCCTGATCAGGAAGTAACCGGGTTGTAGTCGGGAAGTGGTTTGCCTTTCAAAGGGGTACCGAAAGGGTCCAGAAAGAGTCCAGCTAGGAAAGGCCAAAACAATACATTCTGGACTCCTGCTAAACTCCTGAGCAACCCTTAAGGAAGTATACACTCATCCTGAATAAAACCAGAAGAATTCCAGCCCCATTTACTAAGCGCAAAAAAAAAGGACGCCTTATCAAAGACGCCCTTTTCATTTTGGGTATACACCCTTTTCTTTTTATCTATTAAGCAGTAGTTTCATTCAATGCTGCTTTGATCTTTAATGCGGCTTCCGCCAATTCTTCTTGTGAAGGCTTCAGTTTTTCTTTGCTAAAGTTCATGTCGTTCACTGCATTCATAGGGATCAGGTGGATGTGTACATGCGGTACTTCCAAGCCGATAACGGCTACGCCTACTTTTTTGCAAGGGAACGCTTTCTTTAACCCTGTAGCTACAATCTTAGCGAATAAAGTCAGTCCGAAATAACTTTCTTCCTCCATATCAAAGATATAATCGATTTCCGCTTTAGGAATGACCAGGACATGGCCCATGGTTAGGGGATTAACATCTAAGAAAGCCAGGAAATCGGCAGTTTCCGCTACGATATGTGCAGGGATTTCACCCGCTACTATTTTTGAAAATATACTTGCCATAGAATTGGGGGGATTAAAAATTATCGGGTAATCTCTAAGATTTCAAATTCGATCATTCCCGCAGGAACCTGAATTTCAATTTTATCACCTACAGATTTACCAAGTAAACCTTTGGCGATCGGCGATTTAACGGAGATTTTTCCGGTTTTAAGATCGGCTTCACTTTCTGCTACCAACTGGTAAGACATGGTGGAACCATTCTTTACATTTTTGATCTTTACTATAGATAATGCCAATACTTTAGAAGTATCCAGCTTCGATTCATCAATTAATCTGGCGGTAGAAAGTGTAGTTGCCAATTTTGCTATTTTAGCTTCATGCAAACCTTGTGCTTCCTTCGCTGCATCATATTCCGCGTTCTCGGAAAGATCACCCTTATCTCTAGCTTCGGCAATTGCCTTAGAGATTTGTTGTCTTCCGGTAGTTTTCATATGATGTAATTCTTCCTTTAGTCTGTCTAAACCATCTTGGGTATAATAGGTAACCTCTGTCATAGCTCAATTTATTTTATGTATTACTATAAAAACAAACAAGACTATATAGGCTGTTAAGCCTACATAGTCTTGCTTCAATAAAAACGAAGATAATGGGGTATATCCACAAAAACAAATTATTTAATTTGATTTTGGGCAGTTTATCTAAAATGTCTGTTTAAATGACAGCAGCTAGCTTATCCGCTAAAACTTCAGATATTTTGCGGTAAGATTCAAAGGTCCAGCCACCAACATGCGGGGTCAGGATCACTTTCCCCTGGGATTTAAGGTCATTAAACCAGGTTGCATTTTGCAAGGCTGGAAATTTCTCCACTTCGAGTACGTCTAAGCCAGCACCCAGGATTTTCCCCGAATGGATTGCTTTTAATACGGCTTCTGTATAGACAATCTCCCCTCTGGCTGTATTGATAAAGAAGATTGGTTTGCGGAAATGGAAGAAGTACTCCTCATCTACCATCTGACGTGTTTCGCTGGTCAGGGGAATGTGCAAGCTCAATACATCACTTTGCTTCACGATCTCTTCCATACTCACTTCTTTCGCATAAGCATCGCTAAAACCCGTCTTATACTTATCATAAGCGATTACGTTTACTTCAAATCCGGCCAGCTTCTTTGCAAAGCTTTTACCCATAAATCCGTAACCGATGATCCCCACGGTTTTACCTTTCAGCTCAAAACCACGATTACCTTCTCTGTCCCAGGTGCCGTTGCGGACCTGCTGGTCTGCGTTACGGAAGTTGTTCATCAATGACAACAGCAAGCCCGTTGCGTGCTCTCCTACTGCATCCATATTCCCTTCCGGCGCATTTAACAGTTCGATGTTACGGCTCCTTGCGAAATCCACATCAATATTGTCTAATCCTGCACCTGCTCTGGCGATGAATTTTAGATTGGGTGCTGCAGCCATCAACTCTTGATCTATTCTGAATTTCGTTCTCACTGCGATCCCCTGATAGGCGGCAATTGCTGCCAGTGTTTGCTCACGTGTATATAATGGCTGATCATCCACTTCATATCCTAAAGCGATGGCGCGTTCCTTAAAAACAGGATGCAATTCATCCACGATTAAAATTCTTCCTTTACTCATATTGCTGCTGATCAATGATTGTGATTACCTGATATTACTGTGAAAGCTGGGTTAAATGCTGTGTCAGTTCAATAAACTGGGCTACAGACAATTGCTCAGCACGTTTGTCGAAGAAAATATGGTCATCCATTTTCTCTTTTGGAACTACGCCGGAAAGTGCATTCCTCAAGGTCTTTCTGCGTTGGTTAAAACCTGCTTTCACGGTACGCCAAAACAGTTTTTCATCACAAGGAAGTGTTTCCACCTCGTTACGACTCAACCTGATTACCCCAGAATTCACCTTTGGTGGTGGGTTAAACGTTCCCGGTTTCACGGTAAATAAATACTCAATATTATAATACGCCTGAATCAGGACGCTTAAAATTCCGTAATCTTTAGTTCCTTCTTTAGAAGCGCAACGCTCTGCAACTTCTTTCTGGAACATCCCTACCATTTCAACAACCTGGCCCCTATTCTCCAATATTTTGAAGAGAATTTGAGAAGAAATGTTGTAAGGGAAATTGCCGATAATGGCATATTTTTCTTTGAAGATTGAGGAAAGGTCCAATGCTAAAAAGTCACCATTGATTAACCGATCTCCTAACTGAGGATATTTCTCTTTTAGGAAATGATAAGATTCCACGTCGATATCGATCATGAAAGTTTCCAAATCTGCTCTTTCCAACAGAAGGTCAGAAAGAATACCCATCCCTGGTCCAACTTCCAGTACTTGTTTGTACTGATCCGTATGTACCAGACCGTTTACGATTTTCGCGGCAATCTTTTTATCCGTTAAAAAATGTTGTCCTAAATGTTTTTTTGCCCTTACCAAACTCATATATTCTCCTTCTAAAAGCTGCAAAATAAGCAAAGTTTTGCGAGTATCAGACCAACAATCCGCTAAAACAGCCTCTACGACCTTAAAAATAAGGATATCATTTTGAGATTTAAATACTAGCGCATGAAAAACCAACCATTTTAAAATGAATTCTGTAATTTGCGCTAAATTTTTTTGAAGTATGAGCAATAAGATTAAAATTGGAATCAGCATAGGAGATGTGAACGGTATAGGTTTAGAGGTCATCCTTAAGTCTTTATCGGAAAGCAAGATCCTCGATTACTGTACCCCTATCGTTTATGGACATACCAAGGTTGCTTCCTATCATCGCAAAGCTTTAGGGCTGAGTGATTTCAACTTCAATGTGATTACAGAGGCTGCATTGGCCAATCCAAAGAAGGCGAATATGATTAATTGCTGGGAGGAAGATGTGAAAATCGACCTTGGCGTAGCCAATGAAATTGGTGGAAAATATGCCTTACTTTCTTTAGAGAAAGCAACAGAAGACCTGATCAAAGGAGAAATTGATGCCTTGGTTACTGCCCCAATCAACAAACACAACATACAATCAGATACTTTTAAATTCCCGGGGCATACCGAATACCTAATGGAACGCAGTGGCAGCAATGACGTATTGATGCTTTTAATCAGCGAAGACATTAAGGTAGGTGTCGTAACCGGACATATTCCAATCACTGAAGTTTCCAAAAGCATCACCATTGAAAAAATTGTGAAGAAACTCGTGTTGATGAATGAGAGTCTAAAGAAAGATTTCTGGATTGAAAAACCAAAAATCGCCGTAATGGGATTAAATCCTCATGCTGGTGACAATGGATTATTGGGCAGCGAAGAAGCGGATATTATTATCCCGGCGATTCAGCAAGCTTTCGATAAAGGTATAATTTGTTTTGGTCCTTACCCTGCTGATGGCTTTTTTGGCAAGGGAAGTTACAAGCAATTCGACGCGGTGTTGGCCATGTACCATGACCAGGGATTGATCCCTTTTAAAACCATTGCTTTTGGTACCGGAGTGAACTATTCTGCTGGCCTTAAAATCGTCCGTACCTCGCCAGATCATGGCACAGGATACGACATTGCAGGGAAGAACCTCGCAGATCCGACTTCATTTATAGAAGCCTTATTTGCAGCAACTCACATCGTAAGAAACAGAAGAGAACAGGAAGAATTATTGAAAAACCAGCTGAGAAGTGGTGGAAAAATTATAGAAACTGCAGCGGATATAAAAGACGATGCAAATTAGAATGAAAAAACATTTTAATTCTATAAAATAATTCCTACATTTGCGGGCTAAAATTTTGTTACAATTGAAACCATTAAAACAATTTTCGATCCCCTTTACCGGCTTAAAAATCGGCAAGCATCAGTTTGATTTTGAGGTTGATAACAGCTTTTTTGACGCCTTTGAATACTCTTTAGTAAAAAAGGGGGATTTAAAAGTTGGCATTGAACTGGATAAACAGGAAACAATGCTACTTTTGCATTTCGACATCAAAGGAACGATCGTATTGGATTGTGACAAATGTTTGTCGGAGTTTAATGCACCAATAGACATACAAGAAAGGCAGATTGTAAAATTTGCTGAAGATGAACTGGAAAGTGATGATTTAGAAATCATTGTCCTGAGTAGAAAAGAAAGTGAACTAGATGTTGCACTTCCAATTTATGAACTCATCAATGTATCAGTACCGTATATTAAAGTCTGTGAGCAGGATGGCAATGGCCAGAAATGCGACCAGGAAATGATTGCAAGACTGGAAAGTTTTTCAATTGATACACAAGAACAACAACAAGAAGAAAACAACGATGATGACCCGCGTTGGGCAGCATTAAAAAAATTAAAATAATAATTAAACAAATCAGCAATGGCACATCCAAAACGCAAGATTTCTAAGAGTAGAAGAGATAAAAGAAGAACTCACTATAAAGCAGTAGCTCCTTCTTTGGCTACTTGTCAAACCACTGGTGCAATTCACGTACCTCACCATGCATACAACGTTGATGGTAACCTATACTACAACGGTAAATTGGTTATTGAAAACACTTCAATAGGTTAATTTTCTTGAAAAATAGTTTGTGTTTTAAGTCTCTGAAAGTTTACCTTTAGCGACTGGAAACAAAGGCAATTGTGCCTTCTAACACAAACTGATTTTTTACTATGAAAATAGGTCTCGATATAATGGGCGGAGACTATGCTCCTAAAGCTAACGTTTTAGGAGCAATAGCTGCCCATCAATTGTTATCTCCCGGGGAACACATAGTGTTGATTGGAGATACGCAGCAGATTAAGCCCCTTCTCACTGAAAACGGATTCAATCCGGATCACTTTGAATATGTTCATACCGAAGAAGTGATTGGTATGGGCGAACATCCCACTAAGGCTATTGTTCAAAAGCCTAATTCCAGCATTGCTGTCGGCTTTTCCTTACTTAAAGAAGGTAAACTCGATGCTTTTGCTAGCGCCGGTAATTCTGGTGCAATGCTTGTTGGTGCCGTATTTAGTGTTAAAACTATTCCGGGAATCATCAGGCCATGTATCACAACAATTCTTCCAAAACTCAGTGGAGGCTTAGGTTTAATGCTTGATGTTGGCGCAAATGCCGACTGTAAGCCTGATACCTTGCTTCAATTTGGTGCTGTAGGTAGTTTGTATGCCGAGTGTATGTTTGGTATAGAAAAACCTAAGGTTGCCTTATTAAACATTGGTGAAGAAGATGAAAAAGGCAATATGCTTAGTTTGGCGACTTTCCCTTTAATGAAAGACACCAATCTATTCAACTTTGTGGGTAATGTAGAAGGAAGGGACTTATTCAACGATAAAGCTGACGTCATTGTATGCGATGGATTTACAGGAAATGTGATGCTGAAACTGGCAGAGTCATTTTATGTATTGACACTAAAAAGAGGATTAAAGGATGAGTTCTTTGACCGCTTTAACTACGAAAACTACGGCGGAAGCCCGGTTCTAGGTGTCAATGCCCCTGTGGTCATAGGTCATGGCATTTCAAGTCCGACAGCGATCAAAAACATGATTCTTCAGTCAAGAGACATGATTACTACTGGCTTGGTAGGTAAAATTCAAGCTGCATTTAAATAAGAACATTGAAAATGAATAAAATTCACGCTGCGATTACGGCTGTTAATGGTTACGTACCAGATTACGTACTGACTAATAAAGAGCTAGAATCCATTGTAGAAACTACGGACGAATGGATTTTATCCAGAACCGGGATCAAAGAGCGGAGAATATTGAAAGGTGAAGGATTGGGTACTTCAGACATGGCAGTTCATGCGGTGAATGGATTACTTAAAAAACGTGGGATTTCCGCTGAAGAGATCGAGTTGATCATCTTTTGTACCACGACTCCGGACATGCCTTTCCCTGCTTCAGCAAATATTCTTGCCGACAAGATTGGCGCGAAGAATGCTTGGGGATATGACCTGCAGGCTGCCTGTTCAGGATTCATCTTCGGATTATCTACGGGAGCTCAGTTCATCGAATCCGGTAAACATAAAAAAGTATTGGTTGTTGGTGGCGATAAAATGTCGTCTATCATCAATTACCAGGACCGTACCACCTGCATCATCTTTGGTGATGGTTGTGGCGCTGTTCTTTTAGAGCCAAATGAGGAAGGAATGGGCATCCAGGACTCTATCCTGAAAAGTGATGGTTCGGGCCGTCAATTCCTACACCAAAAAGCTGGCGGTTCTGCCAGACCGGCAAGCCATGAGACTGTGGACAATAATGAGCACGTTGTGCATCAGGAAGGTCAGGCAGTATTCAAATTTGCGGTTACTAATATGGCAGATGTTGCGGCCGAAATCATGGAACGCAATAACCTGACTTCTGATGATGTGACCTGGTTGGTTCCACATCAAGCCAATAAAAGGATCATCGATGCTACCGCATCAAGAATGGGCCTTGGTACAGAAAAGGTAATGATCAACATTCAACGTTACGGAAATACCACTAATGGAACGATTCCACTGTGTTTATGGGAATGGGAAAGCCAATTGAAAAAAGGCGATAACATCATCCTGGCAGCATTTGGAGGTGGTTTCACCTGGGGTTCTGTGTACTTAAAATGGGCTTATTAAATTTTATAAAATAATTAATCTTAACTTAGATAATTGTTAAGACATACTGTTTTCTCTAAAAAACACCAAAAAATGGATATCAAACAAATTCAGGAACTTATTAAATTTGTTTCTCGTTCGGGCGTAAATGAAGTCGCTATTGAGCAGGAAGATTTCAAAATAACGATTAAGACCAATCAAGCTCCTACCTACGTTCAGGCAACGGTACCAGCACAGATTGCTCCAGCAGTGGCTCCGGCAGCAGCAGCTCCGCAACCAACTACCCCAACAGAAACTAAAGCAACTGTTGCTGCGGAAGATGATTCAAAATATATCACCATTAAATCACCAATGATTGGTACTTTCTACCGTTCATCTAGTCCGGATAAACCTTCTTTTGTAAATGTAGGTGACGAATTCCCGGTAGGTAAAGTGATCTGTATTATCGAAGCGATGAAATTGTTCAATGAAATCGAAAGTGAAGTATCTGGTAGAATCGTTAAGGTTTTAGTAGAAAATGCTTCTCCGGTAGAATATGACCAACCGTTATTTTTAGTTGAACCTATGTAATTCCTTTTGGGGATTACTTAATATGCCCAGGGCTTAGTTCTGGGGGGAAAAGAAAAAATATATGTTTAAAAAGATACTAATTGCCAACAGGGGCGAGATCGCTTTGCGTATCATTCGTACCTGTAAAGAAATGGGCATCAAAACCGTAGCTGTTTACTCTACTGCAGACAGAGAAAGTTTACATGTACGTTTTGCTGATGAAGCCGTTTGTATTGGGCCGCCACCAAGTAAGGATTCTTACCTGAGCATCCCTAATATTATTTCAGCTGCAGAATTAACAAATGCTGATGCCATTCACCCAGGTTACGGTTTCCTTTCTGAGAATGCTAAATTTTCTTCAGTTTGCCGTGATTATGGAATTAAATTTATCGGTGCTACACCGGAGCAAATCAACTCAATGGGTGATAAAGCTTCCGCAAAAGAAACGATGAAAAAAGCTGGCGTTCCAACCATTCCAGGTTCGAAAGGATTGCTTGAAAATTTCAAAGATGGTATTGAGATGGCCAATGAAATGGGCTACCCTGTAATCCTTAAAGCAACTGCCGGTGGTGGTGGCCGTGGAATGCGTGTAGTCTGGAAAGATGAAGATTTTGAAAATGCATGGGATAGCGCAAGACAAGAGTCGGGAGCAGCCTTTGGAAATGATGGTCTTTATTTAGAGAAATATATCGAAGATCCTCGTCACATTGAAATCCAGATTATCGGTGATCAATATGGTAAGGCTTGTCACTTGTCGGAACGTGATTGTTCTATTCAACGTCGCCATCAAAAGCTGGTTGAAGAGGCACCATCACCATTCATGACACCTGAACTTCGTGAGAAAATGGGTGAAGCAGCCATCAAAGGTGCCATTGCGGTACAATATGAAGGTGCCGGAACCATTGAGTTCCTGGTAGACAAACACCGTAATTTCTACTTCATGGAGATGAATACCCGTATCCAGGTAGAACATCCGGTAACCGAAGAAGTAATTAACTATGACTTGATCAAAGAACAAATCAAAGTAGCTTCAGGTGTACCAATCTCAGGAAAAAACTATTTACCAAATATGCACGCGATCGAGTGCAGGATCAATGCTGAAGATCCATTTAACAACTTCAGACCTTGTCCTGGAAAAATCACCAATTTCCACTCTCCAGGTGGTCATGGGGTAAGGGTAGATACGCACGTATATGCTGGTTACCAGATTCCTTCAAACTACGATTCTATGATTGCTAAACTGATTTGTGTGGCTCAAACCCGCGAAGAAGCAATTAGTACCATGGAGCGCGCTTTAAGTGAATTTGTGATCGAAGGTATTAAAACGACGATTCCATTCCACTTAAAACTAATGAAAGATCCGAACTTTAGAGCTGGTAATTTTACCACTAAATTCATGGAGACTTTCGAGTTTTCGGAGTAACCATTAGTCATAGCATAAATGGGAATTATACTTGTTACAAAGCAAATTCCCACTAATAAAAACTATTTAGTAGATTTAAAACGTAAATACCATTCTAAACAAAATAGAATGGTATTTTTGTTTTACAAATAACGTACATGAGTGATACTAAGAAAAGGGACCTTATTGGTGCTATAAAAGAAAAAGGAAAAACTTTAGAGGCAGAAATGTCATTCTTTGACCATATCGATGTCCTCCGCAAGCACCTCTTGCGCGCATTAGCAGTAGTCTTATTATTAACAGCCGGAGCTTTTTATTTTACTGATTTCATTTTTAATACCATCATCATGGGGCCAAAAAACCCTAATTTCTGGACTTACAGAATGATGTGTAAACTTGTAGAAAAATTCCCCTCTTTAGGCTCCGATCTCTGCATTACAAAGATTGATGCCAAGATTATCAATACAGAAATGGCAGGTCAATTTACCTTACAACTGAACTCCTGTGTGATGGTGGGAATTATTTTAGGTATCCCTTACCTCCTGTTCGAAATCTGGTTGTTTGTGAAACCTGCTCTTCATGAAAATGAAAGAAAATCAGCAAGTGGATTTGTTGCCTTTGCCTCTTTCCTATTCTTCCTGGGCATTATGTTTGGTTATTACATGATTTGCCCTTTATCCATCAATTTCCTAACCAACTTCACGGTGAGTCCGGATATTGAAAATACATTTACCATTGATTCTTACCTGTCTTCTGTGATGACCCTAACCATTGGTTCCGGGGTGATCTTCCAGTTGCCGGTGATCATTTACATCTTATCGAAACTAGGCGTCATGACACCAGCGTTCATGCGTGCCAGCAGAAGATACTCTACAGTATTGATTCTGATTGTTGCTGCAGTCGTTACCCCTACTGCAGATCCTTACACCATGCTAATCGTTGCAGCTCCACTATTCTTACTTTATGAATTGAGTATTTACATCTCTGCAAATATCGAGCGTAAGAAAAACAAAGAGCTTTACGGTGTAGCTAGAATTAGAAAAAACTAACCCCATATTTTTGAAGATGTCAACAGCCCCAAAAATGAAAATTGCAATCGGCGCCGACCATGCCGGTTTTGAATACAAAGAATTATTAAAGTCTTTTCTTGCCGACTATGAGGTGAAGGATTTCGGAACTCATTCTACGCAGTCTGTTGACTATCCTGACTTTGCTCACCCGGTAGCATTGGCAGTAGAAAGCCAGGAATACACTTTTGGTATCCTGGTTTGTGGCAGCGCAAATGGCGTAGCCATTACCGCGAATAAACACCAGCATATCCGTGCAGCCATTTGCTGGTTGAATGAAATTGCAATGCTGGCAAGGGTACACAACAATGCCAATATTTTATGTATTCCGGCAAGATTTGTTTCTGAAGAACTGGCGAAAGAAATGACCACCACCTTCTTAAATACCGAATTTGAAGGCGGAAGACATGAAAATAGGGTCAACAAAATTTCTTGTTAATAACTAACCTAAAATAACCAGATGAAAAAACATTTACTGTATGCCGGTCTCGTACTGACAATGGCCTGCTCTGCTACTGCGCAAAATAAAGACGCAGTTAAGTTTAGCAAAACCATCAACAAAGACAACGCTTATAAGCACCTTTCCGTAATTGCTTCGGACGCCTATGAAGGCAGAGAAACAGGAAAAAAAGGAGGCTGGATGACCGCTGACTACATCAAAAACTTCTTTAAAAAGATTGGATTAAAAGGTCCGGTAAACGGAGATTATTTCCAGCCGATTGACATGATGACCGTTTCTCTTTCACAGGTATTAACCGTCAATGGGCAACCTGCGGAAGCGATAAAAGATTTTTATATCGTTCCACAAACCGTATCAGGAGCAGGTTTCGGTTTCAATACCAGCAGTGTTTTATTCGCAGGTTATGGATTGAAAAAAGAAGGGTACAATGATTTTGAAGGGATAAATGTTGCCGGAAAAGTGGTGATGATCTTCAAATCTGGTGAGCCAAACGGGACTGCCAGTGCTGGAAATAGCAGATCTGCAGCGATGGCAAAAATAAAATACTTAACAGAGCAAAAAGCTGCTGCTGTATTGGTGATCGACCCAACGATCGATGCCATGCCGGAAAACCTTAAAAATTACCTGACTACTCCATCATTAGTCATGAAGACGAAGGAGGAAATCGAAAAATTGAATGGTCCGCAACAAACTCCGGTCATCAATATCGGAACAGTTGTAGCAGACCAAATCTTTGCTGCTGCAAAAACAAACCTTGCTGACGTTAAAAAGAAAATCGCAGAAAGCACTAAACCTGCATCTCAGGAAATCAATGTTTCCATCTCTGCCTCTGCAAAACGAGTAGAGGAAAAAGTGAGAGCAGAAAATGTTTTGGGCTTCCTGGAAGGTTCTGATCCGAAACTAAAGCAAGAAGTTTTAGTGGTTACTGCGCATTATGACCATATCGGTATCACACCAGAAGCAAAAGGCACTGATAAAATCAACAATGGTGCAGATGATGATGGCTCTGGTACTACTGGAGTATTAATGCTGGCCGAAGCTTTCGCCAATGCGAAAAAAGCGGGTAAAGGTCCGAAAAGAAGCGTCTTATTCATGACCGTTACCGGTGAAGAAAAAGGT
Organism: Pedobacter gandavensis; assembly: GCF_014172405.1. Taxonomy (GTDB): domain Bacteria; phylum Bacteroidota; class Bacteroidia; order Sphingobacteriales; family Sphingobacteriaceae; genus Pedobacter; species Pedobacter gandavensis. The sequence goes on from NZ_WNXC01000004.1 coordinate 191,241, forward strand.
CTTTTAGGTTCTGAATGGTATTCTGAACACCCAATATTTCCTTTAGAAAACACCATCACCAACTTGAACATCGATATGATCGGAAGAGGAGATAAAGACCATGCGGCAGACAACAACTTTGTTTACATCATTGGTTCGGATATGTTGAGTACTGAATTAGATCAAATTGGTAAAAAAGCGAACAAAGAATATGTAAATATTGAGCTTGATGAGCGTTACAACAATAGAACAGACCCTAATCGCTTCTATTACCGCTCAGATCATTACAACTTTGCTAAACATGGTATTCCGGTAATTTTCTATTTCAACGGTGTACATGATGATTACCACCAGCCAGGAGATGAAATCAGTAAGATCGATTTCCCGATGTTGGCTAAAAGAGCAAGACTTGTTTATTTTACAGCTTGGGAATTGGCAAATCGCGCGAATCGTCCAAAAGTAGACAAGAACGCTGACGGTACAAAAAAAGACTAATCCTTAAAATAATAGCCTGATTCAGGCAAAGCCCTCGGAATTAATTCCGGGGGCTTTTTTATGCAAAAAAACCGCCCTGTTCTAGAGCGGTTCTTCGTAAAATTGATTCCTCTGTGTATCTGTATATATTGACAGCCAGTATTAGGCTGGTAATTTTTTATTAAAGTTTAGCGATCACAAAATCTTGTTGGTTTAGTTTAGAAACGCCTTCACTAACCTCTTTGTGCTCCGAAGATGATCCACTTAATTTTAAGTCAGACTGGTCGCTTAAATTCGTATAAAGGCTCCCTACTGTTGCATTTACCTTCGCTTTAGCATCGTCTTTCAGGAAGATCTGAAGTAAAGCCAGGTCAAAGTTACCACGAGTCTTAACCGTTGCTGAATTCGCAGCATCAATTCTCTGTAAGTCTTTTACATGTACATAGATGGTGCTTTTATCGGTAGAGTTGATATACAATGTATATCCTTTTTGCTTCACACTGGTGTTGCTTTGTTCGATCATATCATCGCTGCTCACAGTTTCATTGTTTCCTTGTACCAGCACTACATTGGCATTTCCGGTAACTACTATTTTATTGAATTTTACCGGCACAGTGTTGCTTGGTGATTTCTCTTTGGCGAATGTAGTAAATGCTGAAGAAGTTAAAACGATAGCTGTTAATGTAGAAGCGATTAGGGTTTTGATGGCAGTTTTCATATCTTTTAATTTTTAAGTTTTTAAGGTTGTTTTGTAGATAAGACGTGCTCAAATGGGAAACGTTTCAGCGGTTTTTGCGGCATTAGACCATGACAGCATGCCACTCGACGAAAGGCCAGAACTTCTCGACCAATCGACGAAATATTTTCGTCGATACTCCCCTTCCTTTCCTTATATTGTAAGCTAAGCGTATGGATTTCATTTCAAAAAGCGTTTAATCTTTGCTGATTGTGTTTGATCTTTAATATTGATGGAGGTCACAACCGAAGCTTAATTATTTTTATATTTGATGACGATGAAGATATCTGATGAATTTTTGGTTAAGGCCGATGAAAAAGCCTTTGATTTAGGGCATCGCAAGACAATTAATCATAATATTGGCAAGTATAATGTTGCGGTAGAGCGGGGTGTATCGAGGTTTGAGAATTTAGAAAACTCGAAGAAGAAAGCGCATGTGATTAAATGGAGGGTGATGGAGAACCTGGATAAGTTTCTTCCTGAATTTGAATCCAATTTTCAACGTAGAGGAGGAAAAGTAATCTGGGCAAATGATGTAGAAGAGGCGCAGAGAGAAATCTTAAACATCATCCGGAAAAGTGGTGGCAAGACGGTTATCAAGTCTAAGTCGATGACCACCGAAGAAATCCACCTCAATGATTTCCTGGAGAAAAATAACATTGAATCCTTAGAGAGTGACCTTGGCGAATATATTGTTCAGCTATTAGGCCAGGCTCCATACCATATTGTTACCCCTGCAATGCACCTCAGTAAAGAGGAAATTGCCAAGCTTTTCCATGATAAATTTGGAACGCCAATAGATGCCACACCACAGCAACTGACGCAAAAAGCCAGAGAATTGCTTAGAGAAAAATACCTGAGAGCCGACATTGGCATCTCTGGAGGAAACTTCCTAATTGCCGATACTGGTAGTATCGCATTGACAGAAAATGAGGGAAATGCAAGGTTATGTACCACTTTTCCTAAAATCCATATTGCAATTGTAGGTATTGAAAAAGTGATTCCTTCGATGGCTGATCTGGACTTGTTTTGGCCATTACTTTCCAGTCATGGAACCGGACAAAACCTGACTGTTTACAATACGATATTGAGTGGTCCCAGACAAGCAGGCGAAACCGATGGGCCAGAAGAAATGTATGTGGTGTTGCTGGACAATGGCCGTACCAATTTGCTGGCACAAAAAGAACAGCGTCAAGCCTTATATTGCATCCGTTGCGGCGCTTGTTTAAATGCATGTCCAGTGTATAAAAATATAGGTGGACATACCTATAATACAACTTATAGCGGTCCTATTGGTTCCATCATCACCCCGCATTTACAAGGGATGAAGGAATTCAAACACCTCAGCAATGCTTCCAGCCTATGTGGCAAATGCACGGAAGTTTGTCCGGTGAAGATTGATGTCCATAAGATGTTACTGCTAAACAGAAGAGATGCAGTGGCGGATAATCAAAATACCAAAGTGGAAGAGATCGGATGGAATGCCTTCACGACCACCATGCAGAAAAGATCGAGAATGGATATGTTAGGTGGAAAGATGAAAAACTTCTTTCTCAAATTCTTCTTCAAGAAGACCTGGGGCAAATACCGGAATATGCCGGAAGTTGCACCGAAGTCTTTCGCGAAGCTTTATGAGGAGAAAAAGAAAGCAAACAAAACCCCTTAAATATGCAGTTTGACAGAAAAGATAAGAACAATGCGGTATTATTAGATTTATACACGCAATTACTTTACCCCAGAATGGTAGAGGAAAAAATGCTTATCCTATTACGTCAAGGCAGAATTGGCAAATGGTTTTCCGGCATTGGTCAGGAAGCCATAGCCATTGGAAGTACTTTGGCTATGGAGGAAAATGAATATATCCTCCCGATGCACAGAAACCTAGGGGTATTTACCGCGCGTAATATCCCTTTAAAAAGACTGATGGCTCAATGGCAAGGGAAATTAAATGGCTTTACCAAAGGCCGGGATCGTTCCTTCCATTTCGGTACTCAGGATTATAAAATCATTGGCATGATCTCCCATCTGGGCCCTCAAATGGCCGTTGCTGATGGGATCGCTCTCGCCGACCTCATCTCCGGTCAGGAAAAAGCAACTTTAGTATATACTGGTGATGGTGCCACGAGCGAAGGTGATTTTCATGAGGCCATAAATGTAGCCGCAGTATGGAACCTTCCGGTGATTTTCCTGATAGAAAACAATGGCTACGGCCTCTCCACGCCTACCGCTGAACAGTATAAATGCCAAAATCTGGTAGATCGTGCTGTTGGTTATGGCATTGAAGGGGTTCAAATCGATGGGAATAATGTCCTGGAAGTTTATGATACCATAGCTGCTATTGCTGCGAAAATTCGAAAAGACCCCAAACCGGTATTGGTAGAATGTTTAACTTTTAGAATGAGGGGGCATGAGGAAGCTTCAGGCACAAAATACGTTCCTCAGGAGCTGATGGATGCCTGGGCAGAGAAAGACCCTGTAGCAAACTTTGAACACTTCCTGCTTACGGAAAACGTATTAAATCAGGAACTTATTGCAGAGATTAAGGCAGATTTTAAAGCGGGGATCGAGTATGAGATAGAAGCGGCTTTCCAGGAAGAAGAACCAATAGCCAATACGATTGCGGAACTGGAAGATATGTATGCTCCTTTTAATTTTAAACCCAATGCCCTTTCTCCGGATGCACCATCTACGGAAGTCCGCTACCTTGATGCGATCACAGATGCACTGAAAATCGGAATGTATAAACATGATAACCTGGTATTAATGGGTCAGGATATTGCAGAGTATGGTGGTGCTTTTAAGATTACGGAAGGTTTTACCACTCTTTTTGGTAAAGCAAGGGTAAGAAATACACCCATTTGTGAATCTGCAATTGTAGGTGCCGCATTGGGCCTTTCTATCAATGGCTATAAATCAGTGGTGGAGATGCAATTTGCTGATTTCGTGACTTGTGGCTTCAATCAGATTGTCAACAATCTCGCTAAAACGCATTACCGATGGGGAGAAAAAGCGGATGTTGTCATTAGAATGCCTACAGGCGCAGGAACGGGTGCGGGTCCCTTTCATTCTCAAAGTAATGAGGCCTGGTTTACGAAAACACCTGGATTAAAAATCGTCTATCCGGCATTTCCACAGGATGCGAAAGGATTGTTACTTGCTGCCATCGATGACCCAAATCCAGTGCTGTTTTTTGAACATAAGTACCTGTACAGGAGTTTAACCGGCCAGGTTCCACAAGGGGAATATCAGTTGGAAATAGGTAAAGCCAATGTCTTAAAAGAAGGCAGGCAGTTGTGTATCATTACTTATGGACTTGGCGTTCATTGGGCACTCGCCTATATGGACGAACATCCGGAATTGAGCATCAACCTGGTAGACCTCCGCAGCCTTCAACCTTGGGATAAGAACGCGGTAAGCAACGCAGTAAAGCAAACAGGAAGGGTATTAATCCTTCATGAAGATACCCTAAGCACCGGATTTGGCGCAGAACTGGCTGCTTGGATTGGCGAACATTGTTTCAGTGATCTGGATGCCCCGGTGATGCGCTGTGCAAGTTCTGATACGGCAATTCCGATGAACAAAGTGCTGGAAGAAGACTTTCTCGCGAAAAGCCGCCTGGCAGCCACAATTGAAAAGTTACTGGCTTATTAGTCGCATCCCCCTTCTTCATGGCACGATAATCGCTTTTTAGGTCCTGGTATGATTTAAGGAGACCTATGAAGCACGCTCAGTTATTATTCTCGATTCCATTATTATTGATCTTGTTGAGTTGTAACCAGCAACCCAAGCATCCCCAGGCAAACCTGATAAAGCAGTCTTCTGCTACCGCAATGACTGATGAATCCATTTTACAATATGTAGATTCCATCAATGCGCACCTCGCTGCCCTGGAAAAACAAAGCAGCCTCATCTTCCTGCAGGGGGAGCAATCCATGTATGTAGAAAAGTACAATGCAAATGGGAAACCCGTTTTATACGAACAAAATCTGGACAACAAGCTGATCAGCAACCGCAGCACAAAATATTACCTAAAAAACGACAGTCTACTTTTCTTACAAGAGACGATCAAGACTAATAATGGGGCAACCGAAACACGTCACTATTTCAGGAATAACATTGCTTTTAAAAAGGAACAACGTACGGCGCCAAGTTATGCCGCACTAAAAAAACAACCTTTTTTAGCTGTAACGGCCAGTAGTACAACACCCGCAACAACGCCTGCTCAGACCACTGGGAACGAAGAGAAACAATTAAAAATAATGGAAGATGCCATTGGCCAAAAAGGTCCTTTTGCCCTATTTTTTGAGGGATTTATTGACATCCCTGAGGAAAGCATTATACAGCTTAAAGGCAGCGATCGGAACGGATATACCGCAAATGTAATCGTCAGAACAACAGATGCCCTGATTGATAGCTTGCAGCGTCAACCTTCAAAATTCAAGAATGAAAAGTTAAATTTTAAATGGGAAATTTCCGATAAAGAGGCTGTTTATGTACCTGTTGGGGCTAACATCACCTCGGCCAAGGGGTTAAACAAATAGATATTTCCGTTATCCAAACAAAGGCAACGGTATCTTTTTCTGAGCTTCTCCCCCTTTTTAAAATGTCGGCCATCTTTGATGGTAAACACCGCATCTATGGGCAGTTCTTCCAAACGGGAAGCATCTTTAACTGGATCGTGTTTCTTTAGCGCACGGGAGAGCCTTAAATCTGTGCAACTGGCAGCAGAGGGATTATCAAGGTAAGTGACAATGGCCAACTCCACATCCCCAGGGAAAATGCTTTGCTCAATAAATGGCGCCATCATGCGCTTAAAATTGTGCTTCCATTCTACACCATGTGGCTTCACCTTATTCTTATGGTCATTCCAGGTCAGCAAATGCGCAAACTCATGCACTGTGGTGACGAGAAACGCATAAGGATTCAGGTCGTTGTTAACGGATATTTTATGCCCGGATCCTTGGTAGGGATGGCGGTAATCTCCCAATTTAGTCACCCTGTTTTTAGATATTTTAAATTCACATTGAAAATAGTCTATCCACTTCGCGATGATTGGCGCTGCCGCCGGGGGCATATATTGCGCTAAGATATCCTTCTTTTCCACCTCCCCAAGATAAGTAATTTACTTTAAAAGCTGGTAGGCGATCAGACTGGCTACATAAGCCATTGCGGTCATGTAACTGAGCTGTATTAAAGGCCATTTCCAAGATTTTGTCTCCCTGAATACCACTGCAACTGTACTCATACATTGCATCGCAAAGGCATAAAAAAGCATCAATGAAAATGCGGTGGCAAAAGTGAACACTGGTAAACCCGTATCCGGATTAACCGCTGCCCTCATCTTATCACGGATTGTACCTACGGCCTCATCACCACCATCCACACTATAAATTGTGGCCATGGTACCAACAAAGGCTTCCCTCGCGGCAAATGAAGTGATCAATGCAATCCCGATTTTCCAATCGAAACCTAAAGGCTTAATTACCGGTTCTATCGTCTGACCTAAAAGCCCTGCATAAGAGTGTTCCAGCTTTTCGGCAGCCTTATCTCTTTCCAATGTAGAAATCTGTACACTATCTTTTTTAGCCTCGATGAGGTCGTATTTCTTGTCAATCCTAGCAAAGCGATCCGATGGGCCATAAGAGGCCAGTACCCATAGAATAATAGAAATAGCGATAATCACCTTACCCGCCTCAAAAACAAAAGTCTTAGATTTCTCATACATCGTGTACAACACATTACCCCAACGCGGCATTCTATACACTGGTAATTCCATGATGAAGTAAGATTTCTCTTTCGCTTTGATGATAAATTTCATGACAAAAGCAACCAGTACTGCCGCAACAATACTAATCAGATACATTCCCATTAAGGTTAGACCTTGCAGGTTAATGAATCCCCATACCATCTTTTCAGGGACTACAAGACCAATCAACAAAGTATAAACTGGTAATCTTGCCGAGCAGCTCACTAGTGGAGCTACCATGATGGTAATGATTCTATCTTTCCAGCTTTCGATGTTTCTGGCACTCATGATGGAAGGAACGGCACAAGCCAAACTACCGATCATTGGTACCACAGACTTACCGCTTAAGCCGAATTTCCTCATGATTTTATCCATCATAAAGGTTACCCTGGCCATATAACCGGTATCCTCCAATATGGAAATAAAAGCAAAGAGAATGGCGATTTGTGGAATGAAGACGATTACACCGCCTAGACCTGCCAGTACCCCATCGAGGAACAAATTAGTCAATATCCCTTCAGGTAAATAGCTATGCCCTAGTTCTGTCAGCTTCATAAAGCCTGCCTCAATCATCTCCATTGGATATGTTGACCAAGAGAAAATAGAGTTAAATATGAAGAACAGGATTCCAATAAAAATTAGGAAACCCCAGAATTTATTGGTCAGTATCGCATCAATTTTATCAGAGAACGCAAATTTTTTCGCCGCACCGGTATCCTCAATTACTCCGCTAAGAACCGTTCCTAAATGGCGGTAACGTGCAATTGTTTCTGCTGCTTGTAGTTTTGAAGTTTCGAAATCATGCGCTTTCTTGATCTTTTCAAATGCGGCATGCGCTTCTTGATCAAAGATATCCAAATGCTGGTGCTGGTGTAAAACCTGCATGGCATAATAATCGTTATCCGTTTTTAATCTTGCTTTTACTTCCTGAATTGCTTCAGGAGCTAAAGCCAATATATCAGCACCTTTTGCTTGAGTAGCAATTTTGGTGGTATTTTCTATGGCTTGTTTTAGTTCCTTTAATCCGGTTTTGCTTCTTGCTGAGATGGCCACTACCTGAATGCCCAGCCTTTCGGCAAGCATATTCACATTAATGTCTATCCCTTCTTTCTTGGCCATATCGGTCATGTTGAGCGCCAAAACCATGGGCACATCCAAGTCCGCTACCTGCGAATAAAGTAATAGATTTCTTCTTAGATTGGTTGCATCAGCCACCAAAACGATCACATCTGGATAACTGGAATTCGTTTTATCCGCCAAAACCTGGAAAACAATACTTTCATCCTTACTTTTAGGATATAAGCTATATGTACCTGGAAGGTCAATAATTTCTGCAACCTTGCCATCAGCAAGTTTACAATAACCAACTTTCTTGTCGACGGTGATACCCGGAAAATTACCGATCTTTTGATTTAAACCTGTCAGCAGGTTAAAAAGAGTAGACTTGCCTGTATTGGGATTCCCAACCAGCGCTATTTTCAAATCCTTAGCCAATATGATTACTGAATTATGATAACAGATGCTTCGTTCTTACGCAAACAAAGTTGATAGCCCGCCACACGGATCGCGATCGGATCGCCAAGTGGTGCAAATCTTTCTACCTCTACAACCTCCCCAGGCAAACAGCCCATCTCCATTAGTTTTACAGACATTTCAAGATCTGTAAATGCAACTATAGTACCTCTTTCCCCTGGATTCAATTGTGATAGCTTCATCTTTCTATAGGTTATTTATGTTCGGATCGGATATGATTTTCCGCTCCTGAACCAGGCGCAATTTAGCCTTAATTTATAATAATTCCAAATACCGAAGCTGATCTCTACGCTCTAAGAATCAGGTTTAACCGCATTATAACTGCGGTTGGCTCATCCGAAAGTCACAGTAGGGTAACTATTTGGATACCCCAGTATTTAAGTGCTTAGGATAGCTGTTATAACTCACCTTGGGACATTGACATCCCGGCTTGAAAATACTGCAGCTACTGAGCACAATTGCGACAAATAAAAGCAATAGTTTGACCCTATTTTTTTTCATGGGGAAGAGATTTAGGCTCACGTTGAAGAGATTTATGATCCAATTGATGTAACAATACAAAACTGAATACCCCCATAAACACACCGATCATATCACATCCGAAATCCCACCATTCTGCCGATCTGTAGGTAAAGATCTTCCATTGTAGCAACTCTATTCCTCCGCCCAGAGCAGCGGTCATTAGAATCACCTTAAAGATCGTTAAGGAGCGGAAACTATAGCTGTGTTGGTAATTGATTCTGCCATAGAATAATAAAATTGTCAACACAAAGAAAAAACCCAGGTGTACCAATTTATCAAATCCTTCAAAAAAAATGCCTGACCCAGAAGTGTCAGGCATTTTCATATTACAAAGGACTAAAATCACAACTGTCCATAGGATGGACCAGATCTGATATTTTAATGCTTTAGAATTCATTGATTAAGCTCCTACAAGAGCTTTATAAGCATCCGCATCTAATAAACCTGCAACTTCAGCAGCATCAGAAAGCGTTACTTTAACCATCCATCCTTTTCCATAAGGGTCAGAATTCACCAATTCAGGGTTGTCGTTCAATTCCGGATTAGTTTCAGTTACGGTACCAGTAACCGGCATAAACAAATCAGAAACAGTTTTAACAGCTTCTACTGTACCGAATACCTCGTCTTTGCTTACTTCATCACCCACGGTATTAATATCGATGTATACAATATCACCTAACTCACGTTGTGCAAAATCAGTAATACCGATATAGGCTTCGTTACCTTCAATTTTAACCCATTCGTGGTCTTTAGTGTACTTTAATTCTGATGGAAAATTCATGTGTATAATTTTTTTATTGTCGTTGCTTAAACTTTCGGCATCCGCTTTACGCTTCTGCCGATTCAAAGGTAATTAATATAAGCATTTATCACAATGCCTAATTCAGGGTAACTCTCAAACTAAATCCGAAATTACTAAATGATGTATTAAACGTTTGCGAAGTATAAGGTTTCGTGACATTAGAATCGTAGAACAAGCGTACATTGAAACGTTGGTTCAGGATATAATCCACACTAGGTCTTAGCGTAATGTTCTTGGCTCCCGAAGATACTTCTGCTTCCAGGATATCTGCACGATAAATGACCGTTTTGTTATCCCGCACCGCTACGTCCAGTTTAAAGTCCATATTGTTATCCATTTTCAGGCCTTTGAACAAGCCGAACGGGAATCTGAACTTCGTGGTACGGTAACCTAAACCGAACACCATATTGTTTTCCGTTAACTGTGCCAGTTGACTATTCGCCATGTTCAGTCCTAATAAACGAGACCTTCCCATTTCAAAATTAGCAGTCAGATTATTTTTTAAACGCGTATCAATACCGATCAATGGAGAGAACTGCTCGGCGATGGTCACCTGTGCATATTGGAAAGCTGGAAGGAAGTTGTCATTCAAATCCCTGCTGACCACTGCGCCATTATTCTCCTGATATTTTAGTAGCGAGTTAAAGCTGCTGATACTATATACGGAACGATAAGAATGTCTAAGGTCGATAGAGCTGAAACGATCTGCAAGGAAAGGAATACCAATCAAACCTCTGTAGTTTAAACGCCAGTTTGGCAATGGAATTTTAGGCATGGAGTTCAGGCTTGAAGTCTTTGCATCCTTACCAGAATAAGCGGCAAGGAAAGCGGCCGTTAATACATCCTGCGACTCTCCACCATAACCATCCGCATACAAACCATTTCTTACTCCTGCAGAATTCGGATTCATAGCCCCTAAACGTTGCGAAATCACCACCCTGTTTGCCATAAATTCATTGAACAATTTAGACATGGTATTACCGCTTTTCTCGGAGAAGGAAGTCCTCAAACTGATATAAGAGATGCTGTAATCACCCGAAGTGAAAGGGCTAAAATTCTCGAAACCACGCAAGCCTTCATCATACCTGAAATTGGTAGAATAGTTCATCGTTTTATTTCTGTTCGCAGTTAACGTAATCGACAAGTCTTTGATCGGTTCCACTAAACTGGTTAAGCTTAAATCCTCCCGCATGGTGTTGATGTACAACTGAGATTGTAAGGTATCCGTGGTGATCCAACCTTTCAACAAGGCCTCATTTCTGATGTCGCGCTGACTTCCCAATACGAAACCTAAGCCCGGAGCTCCGGTTGCCTGGTCAATTCCGAAGTAATTTGTCCTCGGTAAATAACCCGGTAAGAATATACCTTTCGATTGCGTGTAAGCACCCACCACATTCTTCACACTGGTTAGCAAGCCGATCCAAACATTCTGGCCACCCTGACCATTTCCTTTACGGATAAAGCCAAACTTATTATACAGTGAAGCCAGGTTTAAATTAGGATTTACTTGAATCGTTCTCGAGTTTTGAACCGTATTACCAAGGTTGATATTTGGATCTCTCAAAGTAGAAAGTGGCTCTGTTTGCCAGTTAAAGTTAGTCCCATAACGTGTGGCCACGCTTACCCAATCCAATCCAGGAATTTTATTGATCGGAAGATTATAGGTAAAATTCAGGTTATGACTGTAATCTGTAGTACGGCCCAATCTCATCATATTCTGCCATAAGGTATCTCTTTTTAACCCTTCTATTCTACCGTAAGGTTCATCGATGATCGAATAATTAGTCGCATCAATATCCATGGTTAGCGATTTACTTAGGTTCCAGGAAATTCCATATACCCTAGACACGAGGAAGTTTTTATTGAAGGTCGTGTTCACCGGAATGTAATTCATCGGGTCATTGTTTCTCAAACTGTTTTCAGAATAGAAACGATCCACATCAATTCTGAAATTGATCGAAGAAGGCATCAGGCTAAAATTGAAGTCTCTCAGCAAAGCCAGTGTATTGTTCTTGATGATCTTTTTTAAAGGCTCGTAATTCCTCGCAAGGGCTGCATAGCTATAACCCAGAGAAGCCCTGTAGGTTTTCTGGTAATTACTTTCTATGATAAAATCGCGGTGCGAATACTTGGTATATGCATAGCTGACATTGAAGTTTTCAATGTCCCAAACCCGAGGTTTAGCCTCCGGATCTGTTCTTTCCTTTCTCACATTGGTGAAGTTGATACTGCTTCTGGTGGTGTAATCCTGTGCAAAATTCAGGATAGAATCGCGCTGCGATTTTGAAGCGACATCCAAGGCATTTTTCAACTCAATATCCGGCATGCTCGGGTTGTACTGAGGCGTTGCTACCTGGCTTGAGTAACTCACAAACATCGGCACCTTGATCCCTGTTTTCTTAGGGAAGAATTTGCCCAGCTCCATGCTCGAAGAGATGTCAAAAAACACATTATCTGCTCTGTTTCTTTCGCTCACCCTGGTTTCTAAGGAACCGAAACCAATCGTTGACTTGCTACCCGAAACATTTACATCCGCAAAATCTGCCAGTTTCGCATTCATTCTAGCTGTTGCAGCCCATCCACCACGCTCGTCAAACTCCGTTAAACGAAGCTCATTGAACCAGAAAATACCACTTTTATCCATCAAATCATCACCGTTTGTACGGTAAGGATTTTTAATACCCAGCATATATACCCTTACCTTACTCATATCCGGTTGCCCTTTGATGGTAATCGTCTTCCCATCAATATTGTAGTTATAAGGAATATTGATTGGCCATGGTGCTCCTGTACTGGTTTTTGCATTATTCCTGGCGAGTTTCGCTTTCTGGAAAAACTCCAATGTAATGTCCATTTTATTCTGTTCCGGCCAGATCGCATAAGGATCATTGGTTCCAGGAAGCGTCACCTTTAATGGCTGTGAATACTCGTAATAGTTGTCCTGGTTGTCAGTACCAATTCTAAGAAATGCACTCAGGTCGTTATCTTTCAAGACATTTGAACCTAAAGCCTCGGCATGGATATACATTTCCAGGTGTTTATAAGACCTAAAATCGTTAAACCCTGTTTTGAATGCGGCTCTGCCATAGCCATCTTTCAGGTTTTTGATGGTTACTGAAAGCGACTGCTCATTCTGGCGGGTATCCCCACGGTAATTGCTGAAATCACGCTCTCTTTCAATTCCTGGAGGAATCACATAAGGAATTGGGGTACGTTTACCATTTTCTTCGATATTTACAGTTGCCACCTCAATCGTAGAACCATCTGGAGCGATCGTTCCTAAAGCCGGATCGACAATCGTTTGTGAAGGATCATTATTGGCATTATATTGTCTCCATTCCCCTCTTACCAGCTGGATTTTTCCAAACCTCAAAACGGTAGTATCGGCAAAATTCGTCATGAACATACGGATGAAACGGATCGATTTAAAATCCTGGATCCCACCGATACGGTCTTGATATTGTGCCAAAGGAATACGAATCTGATACCAGGTAACTGGCTGTGTACTGCCGTTTGCCAATTTCACCTGAGAAGTCACCTTATCCGTTACAAAGTTTTGCCCCACCATCAGGTCGCCCGGACGCATAGAAACTTTGTACTGGAAGTACTCATCAGATTGTGTCATATTATTATCTCTGTTGATGTCTTCTCCATCTGGTAAAGAAGTAGAAGCTGAGTTTTCTACACCCAGTTCAGCACGGGATTGTTCTGCGGTTTTAGAGTTTCCTTCTGTACCATTAAAGTGTTGGTAGCGTTTTAAAATACCCGCATTTTCACGGTCTAATTCCGGACCTCTGAAATAGACATAATCATCAGAAGAAGGGTCATTTTCCAGGGATCTGGCGGCATCAGGATTCAATTGCCCTTTGATCTGGTTAACCAGCGCGGCGAACTTCTGCTGCTCATCTTTATTTGCCATACCGTCTAATCCAACATCCTGGGCTTTTCTGGCATTCGGATCATTGTCGAAAGCCTGTACTACCGGTTGTAATTTCGGTACCCTACCCCAGTTCGTTTCATCAAACTTCGAAGGATCGCCATCTGCCGGAAGCCCATTCTCCAATGACTTTCTTCCGTCTTTCAAAATGTCTTCAGAGATGTTACCGATATTAAAATACAAATCACCTCCTAAACCATTCGGTTTATAGATATTCGGATCCATTACCCAAAGCTCAATGAACTCAATATTCAAGGCTTCAAAATCATTGGTTTCGATCCTTCTGAACAAACCACCCCAACGACTTCTTGGATTGTTTAGCAAACCTTGAGCGTTGAACCCTGTTGGCGTGTAATTATAAGGACCGCGCACTGTCGGATAAAAAGCCACATCTAAAGTTGGCAATGCGAAAGGCTGTCCTGATCCTGTTTCTTTAAAAGGGAATACTTCCTGTTCGATTACCTGACGAACAAAATGATTCGAAAGTTCCTGTTTATTGTTTCTTAAACCGGAAGGAAGCGTTGCATCATTTCTATTGTAAAAAATTGGATCAATGTTATAGAAAGCAATTAAAGCCCTGTTGAAACCATAACTCAGATCGTCGATTCTACTGGCCTCAGAAAACAACTGAGGCGTTCCCGACAACTGCCAGGCCATCGCACTTTTCAAATCTATGACCGAACGTGAGGCTTCAAAATCATCCAGGTAACTCACTCCACTTTTCTGCCCGGCAAAATTCAAGGCTTTTGGATGCCCTGGAATCAATTGCGCAAACTCTCCAGAGAAAGTTAAGCTGGAAGGCACTTTTGTAGAGATAAACGGTAATTTATCCACCAATTTAGTTAAGAACCTGGAAGGTGTGCTGTAGTTCAAATCCATTCCCCACATGGTATTCGAAATTGGCTCCTCGCCTACATTCACCTTTGGCGTTAGCGGCTTCTCGGTGAGGTTCATTAGGGTAGCCCCTAAATTCAGTTTATTGTTTACCTTATAATCAAACCTGGTTCCAAACAACGAGCGTTGCTGCAAACCAAAAAGCTCATTGTTTTCCGTCGAAATTCTGATCGGCTGACCAGAAATTAAGACTGCCGTGTTCAGGATTCTTACCCTTCCACCCTGATAATCCACCGTATAATCTACCCCTTCCTGCAAAGGAATCGTACCGGCAAAAACCTTTACTGATCCTTCCGGAACATTGATGGAATTTAAGCTGAATTCTGAAGCCACCTGACTTTGATACGCCCCTTTAATGAAATAGCGATTTTGGTTACTAAACAACTGCTGCGCCACCACTTTTGTAGAATCGTATAAAGCTGGAAAAGTATATTGATCAATCAGTGATACTTCCGAAGGATCAAACTGGTCCGCTAAATCCTTACCGAAAGGCTCTATCAAAGGAAAGATCACCCGACCATTCAGTGGATCGATGGTGATATAGCCGTTAATGGTATTGGTAGAGAAATTAGTCAGGTTGGTATTCGAGCCATTGGTGTTTCCTGGATTGCTATTTACCGGCGTATTAAAGGCAATATTTTCATTGGTTCCGAAAGGTTTATTCTCCGCTTCAAAATCGAAGACCCCGTCTGGTCGGCGTTCCTGTTGTTGATTTAAACGGTCTAATCCCGTCACCTGAATCCATTGTTTATTCTTCAATGGCCTCCGATCAGGATCCAACTTTTCACCCACTTCTATATACGGTTTTTCTACCCCTGTCTTATCGTCAATCCGGAAGATATCCAGTTTAAAGTTCATTGGACTGATTTGGTAACCACCGATTGAATAGATGTTTTTCATCATCAACTTCCACATCGGCAGCTTATTTTTCAGCGTTTCATTTTTCAACATCTTCGTGAACAACACCTTTGGTGTACCCGCATCAAAAGAAATATCTGTGGAGAACTCCCCTACCTGATATTCTACTCCACGGTAAGTATATCGGTAAGCTACTGACAAAACCTCATCGGTATTCAGAGCATTATTCAGGGAAATATAACCCAGTTGTGGGTGAAAAGTAAACTCCCGATCAGCCAATTTCCTGGCATAGGTTAGCTTGGCATAGTTATCTGTACCACCAGTTGCGGCGAAGAAAGGAATAATCGCATTAGAATTGGTGAACCTGGCGTCTGCTGGTAATTGCGACAATAGGTTATTGGATTGTCTTGGAAACTGAGGGTTATCAAAACCGGAAGGAAGCGCTGATAATCCACCAGTAAGTGTTGAATTATATGGGGTATTCTCCGCCAAATCCATTAGGGCCATCACATCTCGGGATCCCTGAGTATTTCCTGTTTTATTGGTAATCCAAACTTCAACCCTCGTAATCAATACACCTGAAGTAATTGTTGGTGGCGTTGATAATGTTTTATTGTAAGTTTCTCTAAAATACTGTGCTAAGAAATAGTGTTTATTCGCCTCATAATTATCGGCACTCAGTCTAAATTCATTTTGTTGCGCCCCATTATTGATGCGGATTTCCCGCGATTGCGATTTCTGCTGAGAAAACACGGTGCTTACATTCAGCTTACCGAATTGCAACTGTGTTTTTACCCCGAAAAGAGCCTGTGTACCGTTAATTAGAGAGGTGCTTAAAGGCAGACTCACGTTACCGGCTTCAATCTTTTGGATGATGTCATCCTTACCCCCAACATAATCCAGTTTCACCTGATTTTCAAAATCAAACTGGGCTTCGGTATTGTAGTTCATGTTGACCTTCATCCGGGTACCAATATTACCAATCACATCCATCTGAATGCGTTGGTTAAAATCAAAATTCCCCTGTACGCGCTGACGCTCATTGAACAGTGGATTTTCATTCTTATTGATCCTACCGAGGAAGGTTAGTTCGGCCTCTCCACGAGGCTGTATATCTATGCTTGTTCCGCCAAAAATCCGTTCAAAAGCTTTGCTATTGACCTTCAGACTAGGTATCACCCCATTCTTTCTGACTTCATTAATTTCTTCGTTGGAATACATGCGCCAATTGTCGCGTTTCATCTCGGAGTTTACCAGACGCTGATATTCTTCAATCGTCAGGTATTGTGGAGCTGAAAACAACTGGTTGCCAATCATTTGGCGGATGATGTATCTTTTATGCTTCGCATCGTACTCAACTTCCCGTTTTACATTGTCAGGAAGCGGTTTAAAGGAATTGTTGAGATTTCTAAGACCTAGGCGTTGTTTTTCCCTCAGACTGAAGGAATTTCTTGTCGTATCCGCGTTTCTTACCTGCTGTTTCACTGTTTGCGAAAAAGCAGATTGCCCGCCAAGGCAGAGAAGGAAGGTAAAGAGGAGCGTTAATAGGGTTTTCAAGGGAAAATTTATAAGTTCTTCAAAGCTATTTTTATCATTTGTTCTACTGTTAAATCCGTACCTCCATTTTTCACTGCACTGTCAATTGATTTTTCTGCTGGTTGTTTTGCAAACCCGAGCATCATCAACGCAGATAGGGCTTCTTCTCTAGCAGTATTATTTAGCGGTGCAGCGATCAATGATCCTGTACCTTCTTTTTTCAACTTGTCTTGCAATTCCAATACCAGGCGTTGCGCGGTTTTCGTACCAATTCCTTTAATTCGTTGAATTAAGGGTAAATCACCATTTACAATAGCGGCTTGGATTTCCACAGGGGTGATTGAAGAGAGCATCATTCTACCCGTATTAGGGCCGATTCCAGAAACGGAAATCAGATGAAGGAAGAGCCTTCGCTCTCCCTCCTCTGCAAATCCATATAAAGTATGTGCATCTTCTTTCACATGTGTCCAGAGGTAAACTTTACATCTTTCCGCATCTGCCAGGCTGCTATAAGTATTTAGTGAAATATTGATATGGTAACCAATCCCTCCGGCCTCCACAACAATATAAGCGGGGCATTTAAAGGTCAGCTTACCATCAATATATTCAAACATATCTTACTTCTTAATTATTCTTTTTAAAAGACTACCTTTTTTAGCTAGTGCTTCTTGCTCTTTCGACTGTACATCCAACACGGCTAAAGTCACCATGTTTACAATCTCACGAACCGAACTACCCAACTGTACAATGTGAACTGGTTTGTTCAATCCTAATAAGATCGGACCAACCGCTTCTGCACCACCCAGTTCCTGCAATAACTTGTAGGCGATGTTACCTGACTCCAAATTAGGGAATACCAATGTATTGGCAGGGGCATCTACTAAGCTACTAAAAGGAAAGTTATCTTTCAATAAAGCGTTGTTAATTGCAAAATTTCCCTGCATTTCGCCGTCTACGATAATTTCAGGATGATTTTCGTGAAGAATTTTCACTGCTTTTCTTACTTTTTCAGGAACTACGCCTTCATTTGACCCAAAATTAGAGTACGAAAGTAGGGCAATACGCGGCTGAATGTTGAATTTACGCACAGCATCATCTAATAACAAGGTGATATCTACCAGTTCTTCTACAGTAGGATCAACATTCACAGTAGTATCGCCAAAGAATACCGGACCTTTTTTGGTCATCATCATGTACATTCCGGCCACACGGTTTACACCTGGCGCAGTACCAATCACTTGCAATGCAGGCTTAATGGTAGATACATAATTTTTAGTCAGACCAGAAATCATGGCATCTGCTTCACCGAATTCCACCATAGAAGCACCGAAGTAATTTCTATCGCGTAAGAACTTATTGGCTTCGAACAAGGTTACCCCTCTTCTTTGTCTCTTTTGATATAAAGATTCCGCATATTTTTTCATGCGTTCCGGCTCCAACATTGGATCAATGATTTCTACACCTTCTAATTCCAGAGCATTCTCTTCAATGATTTGTTCAATAATTGCTCTATTACCTAATAAAATTGGAATCGCAATGTTATCATCCTTAACAATCTGTGCTGCTTTAAGAATTTTATAGTTATCCGCTTCGGTGAAAACCACACGTTTTGGATCAGATTTAGCTTTATTGGTGATGGCACGCATAATCGCATCATCCATACCCAATCTGGTTTTCAATTCTTCAGTATAAGCATCCCAATCAGTGATGATTTTACGCGCTACACCAGAGTCAATTGCTGCTTTGGCTACTGCCGAAGAAACATTGGTCATCAAGCGTAAATCTACTGGCTTAGGAATGATATAGTCTTTACCGAATTTGATATTTTTCTCATTGTAGGCCATGTTTACAGCCTCAGGAACAGGTTTTTTAGCCAGCTCAGCGATTGCTTTCACAGCAGCAATTTTCATTTCCTCATTGATGCTGGTTGCCCTAACATCTAATGCACCTCTAAAAATATATGGGAAGCCCAACACGTTATTCACCTGATTAGGATAATCAGAACGTCCTGTAGCCATAATTAAATCTTTACGAGAACTGATGGCCAGTTCATAAGCAATCTCTGGATTAGGATTCGCCATTGCAAACACAATAGGATTCTTAGTCATAGATTTCAACATATCCACGGTTACGCAATCTGCAGAAGATAGACCGATGAACACATCAGAATCTTTCATTGCTTCTTCCAAAGTATTCAAATCTCTGGTGGTTGCAAATTCCGCTTTGATAGCATCTAATTTATCTCTGTCAGCTCTGATGACGCCAGTACGGTCGCACATCACGATGTTTTCTTTTTTAGCACCCAACGATACATAAAGACGAGTACAAGAAATGGCGGCAGCGCCGGCTCCGTTTACCACAATCTTTATCTTATCCATTTTCTTTTTCTGCAACTCACAAGCATTGATTAATGCTGCAGCTGAGATGATGGCAGTACCATGCTGATCGTCATGCATCACAGGGATATTCATCTCCTCTTTCAAACGACGCTCAATTTCAAAGCATTCTGGTGCTTTAATATCTTCCAGGTTTACCCCGCCGAAAGTAGGCTCAAGGGCTTTAACGATTTTTACAAAGTCATCAACGTTTTTAGTATCCAGTTCCAGATCAAAAACGTCAATATCGGCAAAAATCTTAAAAAGAAGACCTTTACCTTCCATCACCGGTTTACCCGCTTCCGGACCTATATCGCCAAGACCTAAAACTGCTGTACCATTACTAATTACAGCAACAAGGTTACCCTTTGCGGTATATTTATATACATCTTCAGTGTTTTCTGCTATTTTTAAACAAGGCTCAGCTACCCCTGGAGAATACGCCAGTGCCAGATCTCTTTGAGAGTTCGTTGGTTTCGTGGGTATAACTTGTATTTTTCCCGGTCGCCCTTGCGAGTGGTAATCCAAAGCATCTTGCTTCCTGTTAATTTTACTCATAAATCAGTCATTTATAAAGGGCCAAAGTTACGATCTTTTAATTAGCCCTGAAATAAAAAAGGAATCAGAATTGGGAAGCAGAGATTAGCCTTTAATAGCGTATTGTTTTCGTTTACTCGATTCAGGATTATGGATTTTCAACTTTTGTCCAGGAACAATCGAAGAACTTTTGAGTCCGTTCCACACTTTTAAATCCTGCACTTCTACCTGATATTTATCGGCAATGGCACTGAGTGTCTGTCCGGGAGTCACCTTATGATAACTGATGGCAGCAACAGGTTTTGCGACGATCTTCTTCTTCAAGCGACGGTCATCATTTGAAGCCAGAAACACTTTTGGATTCACATCGAGCTCGGTATTGTTCAACACTTCATAGATCTGTGCAAACTGAGCCATATTCACTTTAGGAATGATGATTCGCTTGGGTTCCTCTTCTGTCCCATTCACAATCTTCTTTTTATAAGCGGGATTAAGGCTACATAAGGCATCTGCTTCGATGCTCAATGCCGTGGCCAATTGTGGTAAGGAAACAAAACGGCTGACCTGTATAGTATCGGTGTTTTTAACGAATGTAGTTGGTTGTGATTTAATCTGATGTTGGCCGGAGCATTTCATCACATAGAGTGCTGCAATAAAAGCAGGTACATAATTGCGTGTTTCCTGAGGGAGATAGGGTCTGATTTCCCAGAAATCATGGGAATCGGCTTTAATGATGGCTCTTTTCACATTACCCATTCCGCAGTTATAGGCGGCAATGGCCAGAAGCCAGTCGCCAAGTTCCTGATAAGCATCTTTAAAATAAGCTGCTGCTGCGTAACTGGCTTGGATTGGATCTTTTCTTTCATCCACAAAATTGTCCATATTCAGTCCATAATCTTTTGCCGTAGCAAACATGAACTGCCATAAACCTGTGGCACCTACCCTGGAGACCGCATGGGCATTCATAGAAGACTCTATAACGGGCAGGTATTTAATTTCTTCGGGGATATTGTAATATTTCAGTGCTTTTTCAAAAACCGGGAAGTAATATTCGGACAAGCCGAGCATTTTTCCCATCATGTCTTTGCGACCGCTATAAATGTCAATGTACTTCTGCACATGTTCATTATAGCTGAGTGGAACCATTTTCTGGATCGAATCCAGTCTGGCCTTAAACACGTAATTATGGTTGTAAAAGGTAGGGGTTTCCGGTAAGACCGGTACGGCAACAGTATCAATAATTTGTAGAGATAGTATTTGTTGCCGTTGTTGCTGAGCTGCTGCTGAAAAGCTGGTTAATGCTAAAATACAGGATGCAAATAGTACATTTATTTTCATAGGCAATGTTTGGTGACATGGGTCTAGGTTAAAAATGTATGGGACAGGGATAACAGTTCCTGTTCCTTAAAGTGCTTTGCCATAAGCTGTAAGCTTAACGGTAATCCTTCTTTATTATTGCCCAAAGGGATTGCAATTGCTGGAATTCCTGTCAATGATGCCAATACCGTAAAGATATCCGCCATGTACATCACCAATGGATCGTCCATGTTGTCTCCGATCTTAAATGCCGGAGTTGGCGCCACCGGGCTTAAGATCACATCAAAATCAACCAGCATTTCTTCCATCTTTTCGCGGATCAGTCTTCTCACCTGTTGTGCTTTTTGATAATAAGCATCATAATAACCAGCACTCAAAACGAAGGTCCCGATCAGGATGCGTTTTTTCACTTCTTCTCCAAAACCTTCCGCTCTGGAAGTCTTGTACAAGTCGTTCAAAGTAACTGCGTCCATGTTGCGGTGTCCATAATGAACTCCATCATAACGGGATAAATTCGAAGAAGCTTCGGCTGTGGTTAAGACATAATAAGCAGGAACCAGGTAATCCAGCAAATCAAAAGACACATATTCTACAGTATGCCCCTGACTTTTAAAACGCTCGATTGCGCTAAGGATGGATGCTTTAATCTCAGGATCTAAAGCTTCACTTTCCAGTGTTTCTTTTAATACTGCGATCTTTTTCTGAGCAGCTGATGCTAAACCAGCAGTATAATCCGGTACTTCTTGTTTAGAAACCGTACTATCATAATCATCCGCACCTGCCAGAACTTCTAGCAATAGGGCAGCATCAGAGATAGAAGAAGTAATGGTACCTACCTGATCAAAAGAAGAAGCATAAGCGATCACACCATATCTGGAAATGCGGCCATAAGTAGGCTTCATTCCGATACATCCGCAAAAAGCAGCTGGTTGTCTTACAGAACCACCGGTATCTGTACCCAATGCCGACAGGCATAGATCTGCCTGTACCGCCACTGCCGAACCTCCTGAAGAGCCTCCGGCAACACGTGCTGCATCAGCTGCGTTTTTCACTACGCCATAATAAGAAGTTTCATTGGAACCACCCATCGCAAACTCGTCACAATTGAGTCTTCCGATGATGATGGCATCTTCGGCCAATAGACGCTCTACTACGGTTGCAGAATATGGAGAGACAAAACCTTCCAGCATTTTGGAAGATGCGGTAACGATGTGGTCTTTATAACAGATATTGTCTTTAATACCAATCACCATTCCTGCCAGCTTGCCGGCAGTACCATTGTCAATTTTCTCTTGTACTACTTTAGCCTGAGCGGCCGCAGAATAAAAAAACACCTCATTAAAAGCATTGAGGTGTTCATGAGTTTCTATTTGCTTAAAATAGTGATCCAATAGCTCAGTTAAACTAAGTTTTTTTTGAGCAATAAGGGTTTGTATCTCTGATAAGGAGTTATACTTCTTCAAATTTCAAGAATAGGTTAAATTTAAAAAATCGGATTAAAACCTATAATGGTTTGTTGGTGCGGTTTTGTTCTACTTTGTCAGCAGCATCATCCATCCCGTCTTTTCCGTCTTTAAATTCTTTAATGCCTTTACCTAAGCCACGCATTAGTTCTGGAATTTTTTTACCACCAAAAAGTAATAAAACAATTACAAGGATAACGGCAATTTCCATGCCTCCTAAAGCGGCTAATATTGGTGTGTTTAACATGATATTATTAGTTAAAGTTGTGTTTTATCTGTTTCAATTTTCGGATTCTCATGGCTTGTTGCAGCAAGAGTTTCCTTTTTCTCTAAATCAATTCCTTCCGCAGCAGGAGTAGTTGTGGTACTACCTGGATACATTTGCTCCTCCAAACTAGTTTCCTTTGGATGGTGACGGCTATTGTCGTTGATCACGTCATTGATGTCATCTACGATACCTACGGAATTAATATTGCGATGGATTTCTCTTTTCACCCCTTCTGAGGCGTCTTTAAAATCACGGATTCCTTTTCCTAATCCTCTTGCCAATTCTGGAAGTTTTTTACCTCCAAATAACAAAAGAACCACAGCAAGGATGATGATAATCTCACCACCGCCCATATTTAAGAATTCCAATACTGTTCCTGAATACATTTTAAGCTCTATTTTATTAAATCAATATACAAATATAAACATTTCTCGCGCAATCCTCTATTTTGCTGATAGCCATCCCGCAGGATTTTGTGCAGCCTGACCTCTATAGATCTGAAATTGAAGTTCCGGAATATCCCCTGAGGAAGCGACTATTCCGATGGTTTGTTTGGTGCTCACATCCTCTCCCTTGCCTACACTAACGGATTTAAGGTTCTGATACACGGTAAAATACTGCCCGTGTTTGATTAGCACATAATACCTGCCGAGTGCATTTCCTATTTGGGTAACTTTTCCGTTAAACACGGCTCTTACCGCAGCACCTTCATTGGTTTGTATGGTAATACCAGCATTGTCATAGCTGGCTTGTCCTTCTTTATGTTTCCCGAAGCTCTCTGTAGTCGTCCCGGTAGCCACTGGCCAGGGTAGAGAACCCCTATTGCTTTCAAAAGCCGCAGATAGTTTTGCTGCTTCCGGCGTTGCCGTCAGGTAATTGTTACTACTGTTTGCCGTCGCCACTTTAGCCTTAGCTACAGGTGTCGCAGCTACGGCAGCAGGAATCGGCTTATTCTCCGCCTTCGCTTTAGCAACAGCCAACGCTCTGGCACGTTCAGCAGCAGCTCTTGCGCGTTCTTCAGCAAGTCTGGCACGCTCTGCAGCAGCTCTCGCCTCCTCTTCTGCCTTCTTCTTGGCGATGGCAATCTCCCGGGCAATTGCCGAACGAATATTCCTATCGATTTGCGCCTGTTGTTTTTTACGGGCTACAATGTCTTGCTTATATTGTTTTTCTTGTTTACTGAATTTATTCAATACCTGAGCCTGTTCATTCTTATTCTTGCCCAGTTTATCTTTTTCGCTTTCCTGCTCATGCAGCAAGCTACTTTTTTGCTTTAAGTTTTTATCCAGCACTACAATCTTATAATTCAGGTCTTTCTGTGTCCCTTGAATATATCCTGCTTGTTTCTTTCGGTATTGACCGAACTGCTGCAGGTATTTTATCCTTTTATAAGCCTGGTTAAAATCACTGGCAGCAAAGACAAACATCATCTTGTCGTACGCATTCTGGTTGCGCTGTGCAAAACGAATCATTCCCGCATACTCTTTTTTAAGCTGCGACAATTGTCCTTTTAAGTTGATCACCGTATTTGTATTTTCATGAATCTGATTGTCCAGATTCTTAATTTCAGAGTTGATCACCGTAATCTTGTCCTGCATTAAACCAATTTTGGCGTTTAATGCATCGATCTGGCTTTGGGTAAGTTTTTTGTTTTTCGCGGTCTTAGTCAGATTTCGCTGAAGCAGTTCTATGTCCCGTTGTATCGCTTCTTTTTTTCTTTTAAGCTCCAAACTGCTTTGCGCAACGGCGACTGTTGCGGATAGTAAAAATAAGAAGAGGAATAATATTTTATTTAGCTTCATTGCGTCAAAAGTATAAAAAAAATCAGTTTATTACTTCATACTTCCCTGGAACATTAAACGGGAAATCCACCGGAAGATTACTTTCTACCTTTGAAAAATCGATATTCAACGCTATTTTTTGCGTTCCCGCCATAGAGTTGATCTGGATCGTTGTCGGAAACAATGTACCATTCATATTTTGGTAATCACCATAAACTACCTTCAATGCTTTCGCAGATTTCAGGTCGTTCAACTGATACTCCGAAACCTTAAACAAGGTATTGAATAAAGCCAGGTAAGCAAGGTCTGCCTGCTCCCCACTGATTTCCCAAACACCATTTTTTGAAGTGACATTGGCATCCGTATCCATAAATTCAGGAATGGTATTTCCAGACAAGATCGCTTGCAATAATTTATAGGTGACCTGCGGATTTGTAAAACGATGGACATAGCTGAAGGGCTTTCCTAAATATACCCCTTGCCATTTATTCAACACTTTAATACTATCTGGGGTAATTAATGCTCTGCCTACTTCAATCCCCATGGGTCCACCAATAGAAACCCAAATTCCTTCATCCTTACGAATGCGGATGTTCATACTGACATTGTTAGCATTGCCATTGATGTCCAGTTTTGCCTTTCCACGCAAAGAGAGCGTCGTGTAAGAAATGTCCTTTTCGGCCAACATCTTCAGTGTTTCCACCTTTTCCGTGTCTACAGGAGCAACACCCGTTACCGGCGGTACCACAACGATTTTCTTTTTTACTTTACAGGCCATAGTTAAAGAAACCAAGGCTAGAAAAAGCAAGCTATTTAATATATTTCTTCTCATTAATCTTTCGTTTTAAATTGGCAGCCTCATTTCCTGCATCCTTTGCTTTTTGCCAATGGAGTACTGCCGCTTCCTGCTCCCCGTTAAAAAACAGGATGTCGCCATAATGTTCCAGATAAAGACCATTCCCTGCGCCATCATGCTGTATGGCTAGTTCTGCCCAGGTTTTGGCCTTGTCGTACTTTCCAAGTTTAAATAATATGAGTGCATAGGTATCTGCCACAGAAGTATTTCCTGGCAATGCTGCTGCCGCTTTTGCCGCTAAGCCTGCTGCTTTTTCCAGGTCCTGATTACTCAAGGCCAGATAAAAAGCATAATTGTTTAAGAGCAAGTAATTTTTTGGCGCCAGCGTCACAGCCTTATCAAAAGCTGTATTGGCCTCTTTAAATTTCCGTTCGTCCAGAAAAATCTCTCCTTGTAATGCAAAAATAAGCGCCTGAAGTTCCGGATTGTCTCCATCCAGCTGCATAGCCGACTTAACATTAATCATTGCGGCTACATTTTGCTGATCGCGGTGCAGGGCAAAAGCCTGGTAATAATATAGAATTGCCTGATTCGGAAAAATAGCCAAAGCTTCTTCTCCTGTTTTTGCTGCTTCTTTATACTTCCCTAAGTTATTTTGAATGGTTAATACACGCTCCCAAACCGGGTAGAGCTGATCACTCAATATCAATACCTCCTGATATTGTTGTAAAGCACCCTTTAAATCACCTTTTTGATATAATAAATCGCCATTTAAAGCGAGCATATTAGGCTCCTTTGCTGAGCTTTCCATTGCAAGCTTACAAAGTGCAATTGCCTCTTCTAAGCGCAACGAATTCTTGGCCGTTCCGGCGATCATCAGAATAATCTTGCCCTTCCTTTGCGTCGGCATTTCGGGATTGTTAAAAGCCGCTCTTAATGCCAGTCCGGATTCATTATTCATTTTTAAATTCTGATAGTAATCGGCGAGTGCCAGATCGATTTCATAATTCTCCGGACTGATGTTTTTGGCTTTTTTGAGCAAAACCAATGCATTTTCCATTTGCCCCTTTTCAACCATCGACTGGCTGAGGTCCAGCATTCCGGGAACATCATCCGGACCTGCGGTCAGCATTTCTGCCATATCTGCCTTGGTTGCCGATTTTTTATTACCCAGGTCAATCCTTTGTCTTGCCTGGATCAGTGCTTTTGAAACACCAAATTTCTTCTCTAACTCATCGTAAGCCTGGAGTGCTTCCGTGGTTTTACCTAATAGCAGGTAAGCATTGCCTCTATCAAAATAAAAAGCATCATCTTCGGGTGATAAACGGATGAGCTCGTTAAAAACACCAACTAAGCCCTCCATATCCCCTTTGCGTTTGTACAATTCGGCCATCATCTTCCAGTACCAAAGGTTATTGGCATCTAGTGCAACAGACTTCTTGATGGCTGCTTCTGCTTCCGCCAGTTTATTCTGACGGTAATTGAGGCTCGCGATTTCATAATAAACCGCTGCATTTTTTGGGTCAATAGTCAGGATCTTTTGAAAACTTTCTCCTGCCTTGCTGTAATTTTCATTTAGCTTTTCCCGCAATCCGGCGAAGAAAAGGGTCTTCACTTCAGTACTATCCAATTTTGGATTTCCAGGTTGTTGCGCCGCAGCCGACAAGCCCGCAAGAAGTAATGACAGTAAAAGAGACCTTTGCTTCATCGTTGTTTTATTTATTTTCCGGCTTTATTTCCCTACGTTTTATAAACTGGGATAGCTCACCGGGAGTTTTTACTTACCAGTATGGCCGTAACCACCAGCACCACGCGCTGTATCTGACAATTCTTCTACTGCTTCCCACGAAATAGTCTCATGCTTTGCAATCACCATTTGTGCGATGCGATCGCCATTGTTTACTACAAAATCAGTATCAGAAAGGTTTACCAACAATACTTTAATCTCACCACGGTAATCCGCATCAATTGTACCCGGCGAATTCACAATACTGATGCCATGTTTATAAGCCAATCCGCTACGAGGACGAATTTGGGCTTCAAATCCTACTGGCAACTCAATGTGTAACCCCGTTGGGATCAATACGCGCTGCAAAGGTTTAATCGTGATTTCAGTTTCCACAAAAGCACGCATGTCCATTCCTGCCGCATGAGCAGTTTCATATTGAGGTAAAGCGTGTCCGGAATTGTTAATGATATTGATCTTCATTGTAATATTTGTTTTTATTTATGGTTTGAAACTGATCAATCTGGATTCTGATTAAGAACCATGATGTTCGATGGATCAAGCTTCTTTTTTATGCTATTTTAATTTCGTTGCGTGCAAACCTTGCTATTTTTTAAACAAGATAGATTTCAACTGGTCTTTTTCGAAATATATGATCCCGCCAATAAAAGCCAGAAGTAACACATTTCCAATATAAATATTCCTGTTGAATACCCAGAAAGATAAAATCACCAACACTACAGAAATGATTAAATAGCTGAGGATTCTTTTCAAATCGTATGGTATAGGGTAATATTTCTGACCTAATATATAAGAGATCACCATCATCACAAAATACGCCAACATAGAAACCCAGGCTGAGCCCATATAGCTGTACTTTGGAATCAACACGAAGTTAAACACAATGGTGATCAACGCCCCAATGATAGAAATATATAATCCAAAGCGCGTTTGATCGGATAAACGATACCAGATAGAAAGGTTAGAATACACCCCAAGACAGACATAACCGAACAGCAAATAAGGGACTGCTGGTAGTCCTACCCAATATTCAGGCTTGCGGATAAAAAACTTCAGGACTTCAATATTGGCAATTAAACCTACAAACAGCACCACCAACGCAATGACGAAATAATGGAGGATAACCGCATAAGTCTGCTTTGCATTTTCCTTTTTAGCATGACTAAAAAAGAAAGGTTCAGCTCCTAAACGAAAGGCGGTAACGAAAATACTGATGAAAATGGCAATTTTACAAACCGCACCATACACACCGACTTCATAATCCGCGATCGCATCTGGCAGTAGCCGACTCAATACAATTTTATCCAGATTTTCATTCACAATAAAAGAAAGATTGGCTATCAATACCGGCCAGGAATAAGAAAACATTTTACCAAAAAGCTCCTTATCAAATTTCAGCTGAAGTTTTAAAAACTCTGGTAAAAGCATGATAAGCGTCATAACACTGGCAATTAAATTGGCTACAAATACATAGCCCACCCAAACACCGCGGTACCAGGACGAGAACCATGCTGCCATTGGCAAATCATGTTTGATGATCCATGGAATTATATAAATGAACAATAGGTTAAAGCCTACAAAGCAGCCAATGTTCAGAAATTTAATCAGACTGTATTTAAATGCTTTTTCATCCGCCCTCAATTTAGCAAAGGGGATCACACAGATCGCGTCAATAAACAGAATCCCGATAAAAAATTGCACATAATGCTTATAATCGGTGAGTTGTTTCGGATCATCCGTTAAATAAGCGGCAATCTGATTTGACAACACCAAACCTGTAATTAAAAACAGTGTAGAGATGAAAGCGATTACCAGGAAAGAGTTGTTATATACCTCCTGTTTTCTATCCTCGTGTTTATTGAGGTACCTGAAATAGGTACTCTCCATCCCAAAAGCCAATACAGCATTAATTAGCGAGGCATAGGCATACATTGTAGTGAAAATACCATACGTCCCTGCAGCAAACTTGCTGGTATAAATTGGAGTCAGGATAAAGTTAAACAGCCTGGAAAAAACAGTACTTAAACCATAGATTGCAGTCTGACCGAGGAATTTTTTGATGACAGACACGCGTTATTTTTTGATGATTTCGAAATTACGGTACCCCTTGAATTCTCCCGGAGTCACTTCTACAGTTTCAATTTTCGCTCTATCTGGTCCTTCGTTACACCATTCCTCAAAGACTTCTAAAGAAGCATCATCGCCTTCTGCTTCCAGGTACAGCGTACCATCCTTTTCATTTTTAACGATTCCGCGGACACCCATTTGATCTGCGATTGCTTTTGTGGTCGCCCTAAAGGATACCCCTTGCACCTTTCCGGTTACTCTTATATTGATGTGTTTCATTCTTAATTTATGCTTCTTGACTTGAAATTCAATGCTATTCTTTTATTCAACGCTACCTATTAAATCCAGGCTACAAATCCGATTTCTTGTGCTTAAAAACTCCTGCCAGATGACCTCTAGTATCTCTGCCGCAGGTTTAATTTCACCTAACATCGCAGACACCTGTCCGATTTCCAGCTCTCCTTCTTCTAAATTTCCTTCAAACATACCTAATTTCGCTCTTGCACGACCTAAAAGCTGTTGAAGCTTTTCTGCATTGGCACCTTCTGCCTCTGCTTGCGCCACTGCTTCCGCAAAAGCATTTTTCAGGAGTCGGACTGGCACTAATTTCTTCATCCTCACTTTTGTATCTCCTTCTGCCGCAGCAAGAATACTTGATTTAAAATTCGGGTGGGCAGAAGACTCTTCCGCCACAGCAAAAGCTGATCCAATCTGGACGCCTTCTGCACCAAGCGCAAATGCAGCAAGCATTGCAGCACCACTGGCAATCCCACCAGCAGCAATAACTGGAATTTTCAGCGATTTAATGACCATTGGAATCAAACACAAGGTAGTCGTTTCCTCTCTTCCGTTGTGACCACCGGCCTCAAAACCCTCTGCTACAATAGCGTCAACACCACAAGCCTCCGCTTTTAAAGCGAATTTAGTATTGGCAATCACATGAACAACCGTAATTCCATTTTCTTTCAGAAAGCTTGTCCAGGTAGCAGGATTTCCCGCAGAAGTAAACACAATTTTCACCCCCTCTTCCACAATGATCCGCATCACCTCTGCTACATTGGGATACAGTAATGGCACATTGACTCCGAAAGGCAGGTCAGTTGCTTGTTTACATTTTTGAATGTGTTCTTTTAATACTTCAGGATACATTGATCCGGCACCGATAATTCCCAACCCCCCGGCATTTGAGACAGCCGAAGCCAATCGCCAGCCACTACACCAGACCATGCCGGCTTGAATAATGGGATATTTAATTTGAAATAAGGTGCTGATCCTATTTTTCATTATGCTAATCTTTTTATCTGTCCTGTAATCCACATTTCCCCATCCTTTTCCACATATTCCAGTAGATTGATGCCTGGAGTTTTTCCTGGGACTAAACTACCAAAACGATCTTCAATTCCTAAAAATTCAGCGCCGTTAATCGTAGCCCAACTTAGCAATTGTGCTAATGGAAGCTGGAAATGTTGTTGTAAAGTTCTCATTTCTGCTACAATACTCAGCTGGTCGTTACTGGCCAGACTATCTGTTCCAAGTGTAATTTTTACCCCTGCTTCTAAAAAGAGCGGAAGAGCTGGCAGCTTATTTTCTATATATAAATTTGCATTCGGACATAAACACCAATACAAAGCCGGATGATTGGCTTTTGCAAAGTCCAGATCAGCAGAGCTACTGAAGGTATTGTGTACCAATAGTGTTTTTAGTGAAGGAGAAAGTTTAGGTAAATAAGACTGCAATGAGCTTCGACCTGTTGCTTTAAAAAAGTCAATATTTAAACCCAGGAATTCATATAATTTCAAAAAGCTCCCGGATTTATATTCAAAAAACTCATTTTCTTCCGGAGTTTCCTGATTGTGAATACTGATCAGGTCCTGATGAACTTCCCCTTCTTTCCTAATTTCATTAAACAAATTATCCGACACCGAATAAGGAGCATGCGGAACGATGGATGCATTTAAAGGTTGAAAAGCCTTTTTCATGATTTTCGCCGCCTCGATAATGTCGGCAGCCTTTCCCGGATTAAAGCCCATTGCTTCAATAAAAGTATGGTAATAGATTCCGCTAATCTCTTTAACCTCTTTAGAAATCAATTGATTAGAAATATCAGCAACGGCTACAATTCCCTGCGCATACATATTCCTGTCTGCGATTTCCATCGCATCAACCACCTCCTCATCCTTTGCCTGTCTTTGTCGGATCACTTGTTCTACAAATCCCGGAAGCCCGGTATGTTTGTCAATTTTCCCTTTCAGGTGAGAGAGTTCAAGGTGACAATGGGTATTTACAAATCCCGGAACCAAGATGCCTTCATAGAATTTAATATCAGTAATTCCTTTCGATACAGCTTCTGCCGCAGTCAGGATTTCCAAAATTAAACCATTGGCATCCAAGGCAATTACCCCTTCTTCTAAAGGAGCCGAACTTACCGGATAAACGTAGGAAGCAGAGATGTAGGAAATCATAGCTACAAAGGAAAGGTATTTCCCCTAAAATATACAGCGTTTTATCATTCTCTATGCTTCAGCGCAATTGTGCAATCTACGATTAGAAGAAATCTTAGCTATCCTCCAAAACACATCGCCCTTCCGCTCGACCTGCGTTAGACTTGCAGCCTGCTTATTGTCTAATTTACATAACCCTTGCAAAATGGTTACATAATGGTTGGATGATCCTTTCATTATCCCTAAGACCTTCCAAAGGCTATCTGAAGACTCTGTAACGTTTATGTGAATATAAGCGCAAGTCGGGGACTTATCGAAGGCATTGACTACCTTGATCAAAAGGCTGATTGTTAATTGTTTATTCAAAATGATATGGGAAATTTGAACAATGGTTTATTTGGAAGTTTTCATGGCCGTGTAGGCAACCTGGTAGGATACACCCTCAATGGAAAAAACGTGATCAGAACTATAGGAAAAAGCAATAAGCCCCCGACTTTACCAAAGCTAGCCAATTTCCAAAGGATGACAGTCGTCAATAATTTCCTGCGACCACTACAGGAGGTCATCAAAGTCGGCTACCGAAATGAAGTGATCGGAACGGATAGAAACACTTATAATGAGGCGCTTTCTTACCATAAAAAACATGCTTTAAAAGGCGAATATCCAGAAATCAGTCTGGATTATCCTAAAGCCATGCTGAGTAAAGGTCCGCTTCCTTTTGCGCTGAATCCAAGTATTTTGAAGGTTGATGGTGGCATTCAATTTCAGTGGGAAGTACCTGCCGACATGCCCTCCAATTACCACCATGATCGGGCCATGACTGTGCTTTTATTCCCCGAAGAAAAAATAATCAGCTGTATTTATAGTGGTTCCAGAAGGGAAGAGGGGAAAGAATTTTTCCAGATCAGTCCAGATCTATCCGAAAAACACCTGGAGGCTTACCTTATTTTCGTTTCCTACAATGGCCAGCAAATATCAGACAGTGTGTATGCTGGTTCTTTCGCAAAAGTGGCTCAGCCCCTTCATGAAATAAGTTTAGAAGAATAAAAGCAACTGACATAGGGTTGTCATCCCTCCTACTTTTCTTTGTCTTACAATTTAAAATACAACGAAATGGAAATGATTAAAATGTTCTTAGAAGAGCTCGCACAAGAAGCTCAAACTACACGTAAAATGTTAGCGATCGTGCCTTCTGAAAAATTCGATTGGCAGCCACATCCAAAAAGCATGACTGTAAAAGTACTCGCCAGTCATATTGCTGAGTTACCTACCTGGATCACCCTCGCTGTAACTACCGATGAACTTGACTTTGCTTCGGCTCCCTATAGCCCAAAAGAACTTAAAACCAATGCTGATTTGATGAAACTATTTGAAGAGTCCTTACAAGATGGTACTTCACACTTATCCGCAGCAAAAGAAGAAATCTTGTCGGAACCCTGGATTTTACGAAATGGGGAACAAATTTATTCTACCTTCACAAAGGCGAGTCTAATCCGACATGTCTTATCTCAAATTATCCACCACAGGGCACAGCTAGGCGTATTTCTGCGCTTATTAGACATCCCAATTCCGGGGAGTTATGGGCCTAGTGCTGATGATACTAGTTTTTAGAATACACAGCTTTACAATATTTTGATAGATATATGGGTATATTTTGATTTCTTTGTAAACTGAAACAATTTATACCCATACCCATGTCTGATTCTACCACCCGATTAAATAAATACATTAGTGAGAGCGGTCTGTGCTCCAGAAGAGCTGCAGACAGATACATAGAACAAGGAAATGTATTTATCAATGGCCGGAAAGCCAAGGTAGGCGATCAAGTATTTTTCGGGGATATCGTTACGGTGAATGGCCAGACCATAGAGCCAAAAGAAGTTGAAAACTCCATCTTAATCGCTTATAATAAACCTGTCGGCATTACCAGTACGACTGAAGCGGGCGTAAAAAGTAATATGGTGGATCATGTAAACCACAGCGAGCGGGTTTTCCCAATTGGTCGTCTGGACAAAGATTCTCAAGGACTAATTTTCCTAACCAATAACGGAGACATCGTCAACAAGATTCTTCGTGCTGGAAATAACCATGAAAAAGAATATGTAGTAACCGTTAACAAACCGATTACAGAGCAATTCATCGCTGGTATGGGCAAAGGTGTTCCTGTATTGGGCATGATGACCAAAAAATGTAAGGTAATTAAAGAAAGTACTTTTACCTTCAAGATTGTACTTGTTCAAGGTTTAAACCGTCAGATCAGAAGAATGTGTGAGCATTTCGGGTTTGAAGTTACCAAACTGGAGCGTACCAGAATCATGAATATTACTTTAAAAGGTATTCCTGTTGGCGAATGGAGAGAACTTACTCCAGCAGAGCAAACGGAGATCTTCAATCTTGTTGCGAAATCAAGTTCTTTAGAAGCGGCATCAGCAGCGAAGAAAGCAAGTAAAAAACCAGTAAATCCAGATTTCGAAGAATTAGTTGCTCCGAGAAAAAATTCTTCTGGCAGACCTGGTGGCCCACCAAGACCGGGTTCACCTAGAGCTGGCGGCGCAAGATCGGCTGGACCAAGATCAGAATCTGAGGGACCAAGATCGGCTTCTGGCAAACCAAGAGCGGATAAAAAATCTGGCACTCCATACCGTGGAGCTTCCAGTACTACAGATTGGAACAAGACCAATGGACCAAGCAAAAGACCAGTTAGACCTTCAAGAGGAAACTCTGGCGCTCCTGGAAAAAGCAGAGGACCAAAGCGTTAAACATAATTTAACTGTCATAATCCGACAGTAATCCCATACATTTTAAGCCAGCAAAATCAATTTTTGCTGGCTTATTCTTTTTTTAGGTAACTTTGCAGCAATGCTTACTACAAAAAAAACAGACATACGTTCACTGGACCTTCCTCAGCTGCAACAACATTTTATAAACATGCAGGAACCTTCTTACCGTGCCAAACAGGTATACCAATGGCTATGGGAGAAATCTGCACGTTCCTTTGAGGAAATGAGTAACCTTTCTAAAGACCTTAGAAAGAAACTGGATGAAAACTATGCGATCAATGTAGTCGAAGTAAACAACTCACAATTTAGTAATGACCAAACCATCAAAAGTTCATTCCGACTGTATGATGGTAATATTGTAGAAGGCGTACTGATTCCTATGGAAGAACGTATGACTGCCTGTGTGAGTTCACAAGTGGGTTGCAGTTTAACCTGTAAATTCTGTGCAACAGGATATATGGATCGTAAACGTAACCTGAATGCAGATGAAATCTATGACCAAGTGGTTTTGATTGATCAGCAGGCGAAGAAAAACTACAATGCCCCATTAACGAATATCGTTTATATGGGTATGGGAGAACCTTTACTAAACTATGCCAATGTATTGAAATCTATCGACCGTATTACAGCTCCAGATGGACTGAATATGTCGTATAAACGCATTACCGTATCTACTGCTGGTATTGCCAAGATGATCAAGAAATTGGGTGATGACGGGGTTAAATTTAACCTGGCCATCTCGCTACATGCGGCAAATGATAAGAAAAGAAATGAAATCATGCCGATCAATGAGCAAAACTCGTTGAAAGCATTAGAAGAAGCTTTAAAATATTATTTCTCTAAGACAAAGAATCCGGTGACCTACGAATACATTGTATTTAACAATTTCAATGATGAGATTGAAGATGCGATGGAGCTGGCTAAATTCTGTAAACACGTTCCTTGTAAAGTAAACTTAATTGAATACAACCCAATTCAGTTTGCCGATTTCATCAATGCAGAAGGCGATAAGATTGATGCTTTCTCTGCTTATTTGAAAAATCAGGGCGTAAACACGAACATCAGAAGAAGTAGAGGTAAGGATATTGATGCTGCCTGCGGACAGCTTGCCGTAAAAGAGCAAAACTAAATCCCGAATTTCAACCAGGCAATGGCTAATTCACATAGATTAGCCCATGCCATTCTTCAAAAATAATTTTAAGCAGCTTTTACATTTACTATTTCCAGCAGAATGTTTTGGTTGTGCCCAACCCCTAATTCCGGAAGAATCGGACATTTGTAATACTTGTCTACAGGCTTTACCCTATACTGACCATCACCTTCATCCGGAAAACCTGGTGGCCCGACAGTTTTGGGGACGACTCCCCTGTTCAGCAGCCATGGCAATGCTTTTCTTTAAAAAAGGAAATGTGACCCGGCAACTCATCCATCATTTAAAATATAGCAATCAACCATCACTAGGATTGAAGCTCGGCACCTTACTTGGAGAACGTCTCCTGACCGCCCCTCTATATCAAAACATAGATTTCCTGGTTCCAGTACCCCTGCATCCAAAAAGATCAGCAGAACGCGGCTATAACCAAAGTGAATGTATTGCACGCGGCATTGCGCAGGTCTTAAAAGTCCCCATTAGCACCCGGCATCTTTTTCGCAAAACCGTTACAGATACCCAAACAAACAAAGGCAGACTTTTACGTTTTGACAACATGTCTACTGCCTTTGAACTTCAACATCTAAAGGAACTGGAAAATACGCATTTATTACTGATAGACGATGTGCTCACTACTGGCGCAACCATGGAAGCCTGTGGCATTACACTACTCCAGTCGATGCCAGAAAAACTCAGCATTGCTGCGCTGGCTTTTGTAAAATAAAAATAAAACATGGTGTAACAAATCCGCGCTTTCACTCGTTTATATAAATGAGAGCGTTAATTTAAGATGGTAAAGGCCGGACATCCTCTTTTGGATTGCCGGCCTCTTACTTTCTTAACCATCTAAGCTGGTTTTTTCTCCAAGCAATAACACACTAAAGCTTATTTTCAGCTCAACTCACCTAAATTCATAAATAAATTAAAAAATATTTTGATAAGTAAAACATATTCCTTTACTTTGACCTTGAGAGCGTTAATTTAAGGGTCGATACCTTCACGTCTGTGGAATATCGGCCCTTTATCATTTCTAATAATTCCGCTTTTACTCCTTAATTATTTCCTAAAAAAATTAGATAGTTGCTGGTTTAGCTCAGGTATTCGGAGAGTACATTTCTCATGTCTTCCGGCTTGAAAGGCTTTAAGATGTGTCCGTTCATTCCAGACTCCGCAAACTTATTGTGTTCATCGTGTAAGGTAGAAGCGGTTAACGCAAGGATAGGCACTTGCTTATAATAATCGCCATCCATGGCTCTAATTAGCGTAGTCGCTTCAAAACCATCTATCCCTGGCATTTTTATGTCCATAAAGATCAGGTCATAGATATGATCGCGCACTTTCTCCAAAGCCTCTTCTCCACTTATGGCAAAGTCCAGGCTAAGTCCCCATTTACCAAAAATACGTTTGGCAATGAGCGCATTAATTTCATTATCATCTACCAGAAGAATGCGTTTGTCCATAAACATATTCGGTTCAGTGAACACCTTCACTTGAGGCACATAATCGTTTGCTTTTTCAAAAGAGATGTTGAAATGGAAAACAGTTCCTTCTCCTTCTTCACTATCCACCTGAATATCGGCCCCGTAAAGTTCCAGCATCTTCTTGGTGATTGTTAAACCAAGCCCGGTACCTCCATATTTCCTGGAAATATCCGTTCTTGCCTGAATAAAAGGTTGAAAAATATAGGCCAGCTTTTCTTCCGCAATACCAATCCCGGTATCTTTTACTGCAAAGTGAAGCAATACACGGTCCTGATCTTCGGAAAGCATGTTGATTTCCAAAATAATCGTGCCATCCTGAGTAAATTTGATCGCATTACCCAGAAGATTCATCATCACCTGATACAGGCGTGTTTTGTCCCCTTTAACATATTCAGGAATTCTTTCATCGCAGATCAGCTCCAGTGTATTATTCCTGGCCACCACACTCATTTGTAAAGAATTGATCACATCAGAAGCCAGGGCTTTCATGCTAAAAGGAATGGTTTCCAGCTGCACGTTTCCGGTTTCCATTTTGGTCAGGTCCAAAATATCATTAATGATATTCAGCAAGTTCTCTGCAGAAAAGCGCAATAAGTTTAAATCTGGTATCTGTGACTCTTTAGGATCGTTATCGAGTAAAAGGTGTGCCATTCCGATCACTGCATTTAGCGGTGTTCTGATTTCATGACTCATCACCGACAAGAACATTTCCTTTGCCGCACTCAACTGTAAAGCCTGCTCCTTGGCTTCTACCATTTCCTTTTCTACCTGCTTCCGTTGCGAAATATCCGTGATCAGGTCTATCTGACGTTCTACTTTTCCTTTCTCGTTTACGATGGGCGTATTAGAAACGGAAAACCAGATGGGTTCTCCTGATTTCTTTTTCGCCTGTACTTCTATTATAGAAGATTCTCTGTTGTTGGCCTTCTGTCTGGAAGCTACAATCAGTTCTCTTTGGGCTTCATCTTTAGAGAGAATATCGCCCAGTCTAAGTCCTTGTAACTCATTCAAAGTATAACCCGTCAGCTTTTCCATAGAATGGTTAATCCAGGTGGTATACCCTTCGCCATCGGCAATATTTACACCGGTATCTGTTTTACTGGCGACTAAAGACAGCAGTTGTAGTTCTTCTTCTGCTTTTTTCTTTTCTGTAATATCCAGGATGATCTCTACTTCAATTTCCACCTTTCCTTCGTCGTTAAAAACGACAGTATTATAGATGGACAGCCAGATGGGCTGCTTGTCTTTACGATAAGCCAAAAGGTCTACCGTAAAAGACTGGTGTCTGTTGGTGAGTTCACGAGCCTGTTCGATCAGTTCCAGATCTGTTCCTGGTCCCTGAATTAAATCACCCAGACGCTGCCCTTTAATATCTTCCAGCGTAAAGCCGGTAATTTTCTCAAAGGCCGCATTTACCCAGGTCACATGGTTATCGGAATCATTGATCACGACTGCATTATTCACTTTACTCGCCACGAAGGAGAGCTTCATCAGTTCATTTTCTACTCTTTTATTCTCCGTAATGTCCCTTCCATACGCATACCAACGTCTATTTTTACAGACCATATTCCAGCTCAACCAACGGATTAATCCGCTTTTGGTGACAATTCTGAAATCGATATTGAACTGTTTGGTACCCAGAGCTAAACCTGCTTCTATGGTATTGACTACCCTGTCTATATCATCCCGATAACAGAATGTCCAGGCAGTTAAACCAACTGCTTCCTCCACTTCATATTCCAGCACGCTTGTAACGGCACTGTTGACAAACAACAATTCTCCTTTATCGTCCAGGATGCAATGAATTTCAGGGGATACAGTAGAGATGTTCAGGAGTTCTTCAAAGCGCTGCGTTTTAACTTGTAGCTCTTTGGCTTTTTTACGGAGGGAGATGTGGGTAATAATTTCTTTGGCAAGGATTTGCAATCCTTCTTTCTGCGCTTCACTCATTTGCTTAGGCTGCTGATCGAACACGCAAATGGTGCCTAAGCGATAGCCATTTTCATCAATTAATGGAGCGCCGGCGTAGTATCTTAAATGGATGTGGCCTATAACGGAGGGATGTTTACTAAAGCGCTCATCCTCCAAAGCATCACAAACTTCGAATACATTGTCCGACTGGATCACATGTTCGGCAAAAGATATCTCTCTGGGCAACTCCTTAAAATCGAGGCCCAATACTGACTTAAACCATAACCGATCTTCATCAACCAATGCAATGACTGCGATAGGGGTATTGCAGATCAAGCTGGCTAGCTTGGTAATATTATCAAATTCCTGTTCTGGAGGGGTATCCAATATATCATAATCCCGCAACGCCCGCAAGCGTTCCATTTCAAGAGTTGATGAAGTCTGGTTATTCGTTAGCATGGAGTAAATTCAGTCCCTTTTATTTATACAATGGGAACTGACTTACCAGATTGATTACTTTTTCCTTTACCGCACTTAAATTATTCTCATCCTCAGAATTAGTAATTACCTGATCAATCAGATCTACAATGATTTCCATTTCATTTTCTTTGAAACCTCTACTCGTGATCGCAGCTGTACCTACACGAATTCCCGAAGTTACAAATGGCGATTTATCGTCAAAAGGAACCATATTTTTGTTCACGGTAATATCTGCTTTTTCAAGCGCATTTTCCGCTGCTTTTCCAGTTATATTTTTGTTTCGTAGGTCAATCAGCATTAAATGGTTGTCTGTACCACCAGAAATAATACCGTAACCTCTAGCTACGAAGGCTTTAGCCATTGCCTGTGCATTGGCTTTCACTTGTGTGATGTAAGTTAAATACTCATCGCTTAATGCTTCACCGAAGGCAATTGCTTTAGCTGCGATAATGTGCTCTAATGGCCCACCTTGTGTTCCAGGGAATACTGCCATATCTAAAACAGCAGACATCATTTTGGTTTCACCTTTAGGAGTTTTCAATCCGAATGGGTTTTCAAAATCTTTACCCATCATGATCATACCACCACGAGGACCACGAAGAGTTTTGTGAGTCGTAGTCGTTACAATATGGCAATGAGGTAGTGGATTGGCCAATAATCCGCGGGCAATCATCCCTGCTGGGTGAGAAATATCCGCTAACACTAAAGCACCAATTTTATCAGCAACGCTACGGATAAAAGCATAATCCCACTCTCTTGAATAGGCCGAAGCACCGCAAATGATCAACTTAGGACGTTCCGCTAAAGCGATTTCTTCCAGTTTTGCATAGTCAATCAGACCATCTTCTTTTTTTACTCCATAAAACAATGGATGATACAATTTTCCTGAAAAGTTAACCGGAGAACCGTGTGTTAAGTGTCCACCATGAGAAAGGTCAAACCCTAAGATTTTATCTCCCGGCTGGATCACTGCAAGCATTACTGCTGCGTTTGCCTGTGCACCTGAGTGTGGTTGTACATTCACCCATTCTGCACCAAAAAGCTGCTTTGCGCGCTCAATAGCGATGCTTTCTACCTCATCTACTACCTGGCAACCGCCATAGTATCTCTTTCCTGGAAGGCCTTCAGCATATTTATTTGTTAAACATGATCCTGCGGCTTCCATTACTTGTTTGCTCACAAAGTTTTCAGAAGCGATCAGCTCCAGGCCATTTTCCTGACGGTCCAATTCCCTGTCAATCAAATCAAAAATTAAAGTATCTCTAGTCATTTATTGAAGTATTAATTTGTAAAATTAATGATTTTCCTTCTTAGTTTAGTAACAAAATACCTTACTTTGTAGTTCTATTCTATAAAACACTGCATGGAAGATATCACCCGTCCATTATTACCAAACATAAATTATCCTGCTGATTTAAAGCAGTATAAAGAAGAAGATCTCGAACAAATTTGTCAGGAATTGCGTCAGTACATCATTGATGTAGTGAGTGTAAACGGGGGGCATTTTGGCGCAAGTCTAGGTGTAGTGGAACTCACTGTAGCTTTACATTACGTCTTAAATACACCTTATGACAAGCTGGTCTGGGACGTTGGCCATCAGGCTTACGGACATAAAATCCTGACCGGAAGAAAATCAGTATTTCATAC
This sequence comes from Pedobacter gandavensis, assembly GCF_014172405.1. Classification (GTDB taxonomy): domain Bacteria; phylum Bacteroidota; class Bacteroidia; order Sphingobacteriales; family Sphingobacteriaceae; genus Pedobacter; species Pedobacter gandavensis. The sequence continues at coordinate 232,499 of NZ_WNXC01000004.1, forward strand.
CAACCGCCTCCTGAATGGAATCAGCGGATTTCCGAAAATCAGTGAAAGTGAGTACGATACCTTTGGCGTTGGCCACTCTTCTACCTCTATTTCTGCAGCATTAGGAATGGCTGTTGCTTCTCAATACAAAGGAGAAACCGACCGTCAGCATGTGGCTGTTATAGGCGATGGTGCGATGACTGCAGGTCTGGCTTTTGAAGGCTTAAACCATGCGGGTATTGAGAACTCCAACCTATTGGTGATCCTGAACGATAACTGCATGTCGATCGATCCTAATGTGGGCGCTTTAAAGGAATATTTAACGAGTATTACCACTTCTAAATCATACAATCGTTTCCGCGATGACATTTCAAATGTTTTAATTAAGCTTTCTGAGCTGGGGCCAAATGCCCATAAGTTTGTAAAGAAAATTGAGAAAAGCATTAAAGGCACCTTATTGAACCAGAGCAATCTATTTGAATCCTTAAACTTCAGGTATTTTGGTCCGGTAGACGGCCACGATGTGGTGCGTTTGGCACAAGTGATCCGCGATTTAAAAGACATTCCAGGTCCTAAACTGTTGCATTGCGTCACTGTTAAGGGTAAAGGTTTTGCTTTGGCGGAGAAAGACCAAACCAAATGGCATGCACCAGGTTTATTTGATAAGATTACCGGCGAAATCAAGAAATCGGCGGTCGATAAACCTCAGCCACCAAAATATCAGGATGTTTTCGGACATACACTTGTAGAACTGGCAGAAGAAAATAAAAAGATTGTCGGCATTACACCTGCAATGCCATCCGGGTCCTCCATGAACATCATGATGAAAGCCATGCCTAACCGTGCATTTGACGTAGGTATTGCAGAACAACATGCGGTTACTTTTTCTGCGGGTTTAGCAACACAAGGGCTTGTTCCTTTCTGTAACATCTATTCCAGCTTTATGCAAAGGGCCTACGATCAGGTGATCCACGATGTGGCCATTCAAAACCTGAATGTGGTATTCTGTTTAGATAGAGCTGGATTTGCTGGTTCTGATGGCGCTACACACCATGGAGCCTACGACTTAGCTTATATGCGTTGCATTCCAAATATGACCGTTGCCGCTCCAATGAATGAGGAAGAACTCAGAAATCTGATGTATACCGCACAATTGGAGAATCAAGGTCCGTTTTCTATCCGTTATCCGAGAGGAAATGGCGTGCTAACTGATTGGAAACGTCCTTTCAAAGCATTAGAAATCGGTAAAGGTCGTAAAATATGTGATGGAGAAGATGTGGCGATATTAACTATCGGTCATGTGGGTAATTTTGCTGTGGAAGCTTGTAAAGAGCTCAACAGCGAAGGCATTCATCCTGCACACTACGACATGCGTTTTGTGAAACCTTTAGACGAGGCTTTATTGCATGACGTATTTAAACGCTATAAAAATGTGATCACTGTAGAAGACGGTTGCCTACAAGGCGGCCTTGGAAGCGCTGTGCTTGAGTTTATGGCGGATCATCAGTACAATGCTAACGTAACTCGTTTGGGTATCCCTGATGAGTTTATTGACCATGGTGAACAACAGGAATTATGGGCACTGTGCGGTTATGATACTGCTGGCATTATTACCGTGGTAAAAAAAAACGCTGTGAGGAGAACAACAGCAACGATTGCATCATAACTGAATAATAATTATGGTCTCAGGATCGACAATATACAAGAAAGGCCTGTTCATCGTAAGATGAGCAGGCCTTTTTCTTTAATTTATTGCTTTCGTTACGATGCTTAATTAACCTTTTGAGCAAATTCCAGTAGTGATTTTTCAATGATGACCAGACATTCTTTAATTTGCGCTTCTGTGATGACCAAAGGAGGTGCCAAACGGATTTTATTGCCCTGTGTGGGTTTTGCCAATAAGCCATTCTCCTGGAATTTAACACAGATATCCCATGCCATATTAGATTCTTCCGGACAATAGATTACAATTGCATTGAGTAATCCTTTCCCTCTGACCAGTTCAATGATGCCTATTCTTTTCGCAATATCATTGAGCCCGGCTCTTAAGACTTCACCTAATTTAGCTGCATTTTCAGCCAGGTTCTCATCCAATACCACCTGCATTGCTTCACGGGCGACAGCACAAGCCAATGGATTTCCACCATAAGTTGAACCATGTTCACCTGGCTTAATGGTCAGCATAATTTCATCATTGGCCAAAACCGCTGAAACTGGCAAAACACCACCTGAAATTGCTTTACCTAAGATGATCATATCTGGCTGGTTAGTTTTATCCTCAGCGTTTACCTCATAAGAAGCCAACATACTTCCAGTACGGGCAATACCGGTCTGAATTTCATCTACAATAAACAGTACATTATATTGTTTACACAAAGTTTTAATGCGGGACAGGTAATCCGCATCAGGTACAACCACACCGGCCTCCCCCTGAATTGGCTCTACGATGAACCCTGCAATGTTCTTGTTCTCCTTTAAAAGTTGCTCAAATGCATCCACATTATTGTAAGGAACACGCGCAATTCCACCTACAAATGGACCAAAGTTCTTTGTTGCACTATCATCATCAGATGCAGAAATAACAGAGATCGTTCTGCCGTGAAAATTACCATTGGCAAACACGATCGTTGCCTGATCGGCAGGAATACCTTTCACCTGATAAGCCCATTTTCTACATAGCTTCATCGCAGTTTCTACGGCTTCTACACCAGAATTCATGACTAAAGCTTTGTCATAACCGAATAACTTACAGAGAAACTCTTCAAAATCACCCAATTTATCATTGTAAAAGGCACGAGAAGTCAGTGTTAATTTTTCGGCCTGGCTCTTCAATGCCGCTATAATCCTGGGGTGACAATGCCCTTGGTTAACCGCTGAATAAGCAGAAAGGAAGTCGTAATATTTTTTCCCTGCTACATCCCAAAGGAAAACGCCTGCTCCTTTCTCCAGTACAACCGGCAAAGGATGGTAGTTATGAGCACCGTATTTGTTTTCTTTCTCTATTAGCACTTCTGCTTTAATTGATTCTGCTGAAATTCTCATGATTTACTATGTCATTTTGGTAGGGTACTAAGGTAATAATAATTTTTTGCCCTTAATTTAGAAGGCCGTTTACCTCTTTCGAGGAAACGGCCTTCAGCTGATTTATTTTTCGGAACAATGTTTGGATTAGTTATATCCCGGGGTTTGTACCAGTACCCCATTTGACTTATCGATTTCGATTTGAGGAATCGGCATCACGTATAATTTATCATCCCATACACGGGTTTGCACTAAGTTTTTATTCACTGCATAAATGGTCTTCATCACCTGTGGAGCAATTTTCCAACGTCTGATGTCCATTAAGCGCTGACCTTCCAAGGCAAGTTCTACCCTACGTTCTGACCTGATGAATTCGCGCAATGTTTCTTTCGAAGCATATTTCGTTCTATTCACCACAGGCATACCTGCACGGGTCCTGATTTTATCTAAAGCATCGTAAACATCGCCATTAGGACCAGAAACTTCATTCTGAGCTTCTGCAAAAGTCAATAGAATTTCTGCATAACGGATCAAGATTGCATTGGCATGGTTGTCAATATTCGCGGTGAAAAAGCTAGGATCTACCAGTTTACGGAAATTGTACCCGGTCATGGAAAAATTACTTCCGCTGGTCCAGGTAAAGTAATAACCCGTTTCTTTATCTCCTTTAAAGGCATTGGCTTCTGCACCTTCAAAAAGAATACTGGCATAGAAACGTGGATCACGATTTTTATATTCTTTAGCGAAAGCCACTCGATCATTTGCATACCAATCGGCACGTTGATCTGCAGTTACCGGAACAATTGCTTCTCCAGTTTTATAATCACCATAGGCATCTACCATGGCTTGTGTTGGCGTTACAGAACTCCATCCACCTCTACTGGCGGGCAATAAATACGTATTGATAGAATTCACATCCAATTGCTGAATGTACTGACGGTCTAATATCACCTCTCCATTACCTTCATTCTTTTGGTAGAAGATGCGCTCATAATTACGTAAACCTCTAAGGAAATTCGCTTTATCATTGGCATCTGTGAAATCAACCCATTTGGTATAGTCATCCAGGTTTTCATTTTTCAATGCTTCATTTGAAGTAAACAAGGTATAACCAAGCGTCATCACTTCCGCTGCTGTTTTTGCAGCCTCTGCATATTGACCGTCATATAAATAAACACGGGATTTTAAAGCTAAGGCAGCACCTTTGGTAATCCTACCTTTTTCATTTGGTCTACCACCACCATATGTTTTCGGCAATACTTTAGATACCGCATCCAGTTCTGACAAGATAAAATCCTGTACATCTTTTCTAGGGGTTCTAGCCACATTCTCTTCTCCCGGATTAAATACCGTTGTAAATAGTGGCACATTCCCGAAAGTATTCATCAGGTTAAAATAAGAGAAAGCACGTAAGAAGCGTACTTCTGCTTTATAACGCTCGAGAAGCTCTGCGGAAATCACGGTTACTTTATCTGCATTTGCCAGGAAGTAATTCGCACGGCGAATGTCTTGAAAGTTCCATCCTGCATTTTCTGATGAAGTGATCGTTCCGGCAGAAACGCTATTCGCTGAACTTTCCCAAGGGTATTGCGAATGTGCATTATCTGTGGATGCGTCATCATAGATGAATCCTTCTGCTGGCATCTTCGCATAAATACCCATCACTGCCTGGTGTACATCATTTTCCGTTTTCCAGAAGGTATCTTCAGACAATTGATTCAATGGCGGTCTTTCCAGGAAATCTTTTTGACAGGCGGTCATCGACCCGAAGGTCAGTAAGCCTGTCAGCATATATATTGATGTTCTTTTGTTCATATTATTAAATTTTAACATAGCGATTAGAATGCTGCACTTAAACCAATAGACCAGGTTTTGATACCAGGATATCCAGCACGGCCAGAAGCCATTTCAGGATCAAAATCTTTAAGACGTTTGTCTGCCATAAAAGTGAATGGATTGTTTGCACTACCATAAATTCTTAGGTTAGACATCCCAACTTTTTTAATCAATTCCTTATCGAAGGTATAACCTAAAGTGATGGCTCTGATTCTGAAATAAGATGCGTCAAATAACCAGAATGAAGAAGTTTCATTGTAGTTGTGTTTACCGGCAGAAGTCTCTAAGATGCGTGGGAAAGCGGCATTAGGATCCGGATTTTCTGGGGTCCATCTGTCTCTCCAGGCAGTTTTCACACCTGCACCATTGTAGAATGGATAAGCTGCTTCTCCTGAGAAATAAGTTTGCACATTACCTACACCATAGGTAAGCACACTAAGATCAAAGCTTTTATAGGTAGCGGAGAAGTTAAAACCGTAGTTTAACCAAGGTACGTCGTTACCGATAATCGTACGGTCGCCGGCATCCTTCACGCCATTACCATTTAAATCTTTGTATTTGATGTCACCAGGTTTAGTATCTGCAGTTTGGAAAGCATGATTCTTAACATCCGCTTCATCTACAAATAGACCTTCAGCCACATAACCATAGTAAGAACCAATCGACTGTCCAACTCTCTGGATCCACATGCCATCAAAAGCATCAGCACCAGTACCTAAAGAGGTAATTTTGTTTTTAATCACAGAGAAGTTACCACCAATACTGAATTTAAAATCGTCACCAATTTGATCATTATAGGTCAATCCAATCTCAAAACCTTTATTTCTGGTAGAGGCACCATTAGACAATGGCAATTTGCCTAGATCAATACCGATAGTCGCTAAACGTGGAATTTTAACCAATAAGTTCTCGGTATCTTTAATGTAAACGTCGGTTACTAAATCTAATTTCCCACCAAAGAAGGTTGCATCAATACCGAAATCGGTCATGTACACTTCTTCCCAAGTTGTATTAGGGTCTGGAATTGCATTCTGATAAACTCCTGTCTGAGGGCTATCCTCGAAGTTATAGGCATATCCTGTTTCCAGTAAACCATAGTAGTTACCAATTGGCACTGAACCTTGATTTCCTAAAGAACCATAAGAACCACGTAGTTTTAAGTTACTGATCCAGGTAGCATCTTTCAGGAAGTCTTCTTTAGCTACATTCCATCCTGCAGAGAAAGATGGGAAGATACCACGGCGAAGGTCTTTGCGGAAACGAGAAGAATAGTCGATCCTTGCATTGGCTTCAAACAGGTATTTATCTTTATAAGCATAGTTAAAACGACCAAAGAAAGAACGCAATGCCCATTCCGATTGCAAACTACGATTGGCTTGGCCAGTATCATCACTACTCATGTCTTCAGGGTTAGTAGAACCACTTCCAACAGTTGTCATGTCATTATTCGGGAAGTTTTTACGACCAAGGAAAGCATCTCTGGTGATGTTACTCTCCTGACTTGTACCTACAGTCATTTTACCGAAGTGATCGCCAAAAGTACGTTGGTAATCTACCGTTCCTTGCAACAATACTTCTTGTCTTTTACGCCAGTATTCCTTCATTTCATTGACCTTTACTTCTGTACTGGTCATTGATAATCCGGTGATGTAGTTGTTGATTGGATTCTTTCTGCTGATGAATTCCCAGGAGTTAGAGTTAAAATATTTCAGGGAAGCCAATCCATTGATGGAAAGCCCTTTTAAAGGCGTTAGAGATGCATTTACTGCAGTTTGCAGGTAATTATCTTTATCCCATGAGCGACCACCTTCTGCTACATTACGCAACTGGTTGTTACCTGCGATATTTTCATTAGGAACACCACCGCTGATTGAACCCCATGCACCATTTGATTGACGGGAAACGGTCACTGGTAAAGCACGGCTCAATTCTACAAAAGATAGCGGCCCACCTTTACGGGAGTAGTTTTGATTGATGAAGGAAACATTTGTTCCGATGGTCAACAGGTCAGCAATCACTTTACTGTCCGTGTTTAATTTAGCCACCATACGATCCTGTTTTTTATTTGGGATCAAAGATTCCTGACCTAAATAGTTTACGCTTAAATAGGTGCTGGTAATTTTACCTGGAGAATTGATGTTTAAGCTCAGGTCGCTTTGTGGTGCGCTTTTTCTTAACGCTTCTTTGTACCAGTCTGTATTTGGATAATAATCTGGCTGAGAACCATTTTTGAACAGTTCAATTTGCTCAGCAGTATATACTGGTTTCGCACCGAAGTTTGTTTTTGCTTCGTTTAACAAGGTCGCATATTCTGCAGAACCCGCAAATTCCGGTAAGAATGCAGCAGTTTGCCATCCATAATTGGCATTGAATTGAATCGAAGTTTTATCACCAGATCCTCTTTTCGTAGTCAATACAATGACACCGTTTGCTGCTCTTGATCCGTAAAGTGCTGCCGAGGAAGCATCTTTTAGCACAGACATGCTGGCAATATCCAATGGATTGATGGTTGCAAATTCTTGTGCAGTCGCAGGGATACCATCAATGATGTACATTGGACCGTTTCCAGAAGACAAACTGCTTCTTCCGCGGATAGAAATCGTACCCGTACCACCTGATGTACCATCAGATGCACGGCCTACATCGCCAGGGCGTTGTAAAACTGTTAGTCCTGGAGTTACACCTTGCAGGGCATTCTGAACCGAAGTTACAGGTCTGTTTGCTAATGTTTTTGGGCTGATTGAGGCCACAGCACCAGTTAAGCTGGCTTTTTTCTGTGTACCATATGCAACTACAACGACTTCATCCAGGTCATTAGACTCTGGCACTAAAGTAACATTGATTTGTTTTTGGTTGTTTACTGGAATTTCCTGCGGCGCATAGCTTAGCATTTTGAAAACCAACACCCCATTTTCTGGTACGCTGATCGAGAAATTTCCATTTGCATCAGTGCTGGTACCACGACCAGGTGCTGACTTTAGAGTTACCGTTACGCCTGGTAATGGGCCTTGACCGTCTTTCACAGTTCCTTTCACAACGATATCGGCAAGGTTAGTCCTCACGTTGTTGTTTTGAGCCCGGGGCTTAACCACAGCTGTAGCATCCTGCACAAACAGAAGCATCACTGCCATTAAAACCCAGATCCCTGTGGTTTTAAATAGTTGGTGTTTTTTCATTATTAAATTTGGTTGTTTAGAAGTAATTTGATCAATGTTACGTATAGTAATCACGATTTAAAGTACTTTAAAGGCGTTTGGTTTACGCAAACGGTTGTGCAAAATAATGCCATAAAAGAAAATTACCGGCTGGCATTCTACAAATGACAAAAGTTAATTTCCAGCAAATCAAGCTAACTTATTAAGTCTGAGTACTTAGCAATAACTAAGGACTCGATCAGCCCAAAGACAAGTGGGTAATCATTTTTCTTAAAACGATACGCATCTATAACAGTAACTATCTTTCCACGCAAACGGTTGAATAATCCCTAATTGTGTCAAGAACGGACTTTTAAGAACTGAATTTTTAGATTTAATTTTCTTAATAAAATATCGTGAGCGAACGCAATAGCATCCATTTTATTGTGTAGCCATATAATTAAAAACTGCGTTTGAACATACAATTTCAAACAAATAAACCACTAGGTATCTGAAACTTATTCTTTATTAAATTCTGACGTATTAAACTAATTAGTCAGGTATTCAAACAAAGCCAGAAGACCTTAGTGTAAAAATACAAAACAGATATTCAAGCAGTTAAGCTCCAAAAACGCGGTAATGACACTATATTGACATAAATAATTCTATTAAGGCTAATTTTGCGCTCTTAATTTTACAGTTAATTAACATCTATTTAACAAGAAAAACACAATTATGAAAAAAGGATTACTTATCGCAGGCCTTGCACTTTTCGGAGCTGCAGCACAAGCACAAGATCTTAAACCTGTTGCAGGTGACGTTACTACTGAGTTTGGTTTAACTGGTGGTATCAATGCAACTAACTTCAATTTGAATGACAACGCTGGAATGTTACGTTTCCGTTATTTCCAAAAAGAGAACCTTGCTTTCCGTTTAGGTTTCAACGTAAGTTCTAACAATGATAAAACTAACGTTTATGGTACAACTGCACCATTTTTAGGCAACAAAGGTACCATTACTGAAACAGGGACTAATGTGATGATCAACTTAGGTGTTGAGAAACATTTCGCAGGAACTGCTCGCTTATCTCCATATGTAGGTGCTGATTTAATTTTCGGTTCAAGAACAGGAAAAATTGAAACTGAAAATGCATTAGCAACTGGCGCTGGAAAAGGCACCTATGTGAATGACTTCTTCTCTGAGAACAAATTAGCGAGCACTACTTCTATCGGTCTTCGTGGCGTTATTGGTGCTGATTACTACATCGCAAAACGTTTATTCTTAGGAGCTGAAGCTGGATTCGGTTTTGCTTATGAAAAAGACGGTAAATCAGAAATCACAACTACAACTGGTGGTGTAACTACTACTGAGAAGCATAAATCAGCAGGAAGCAACACTACGATCAAACCAAGTGTGATCACTGGAGTACGTATCGGTTTCGCATTCTAAATAAAAAACTGATCAGATCAGTTTTTATACCTGAAGGCGGTTTAAACCAGGTGATATCCATCTGATTTAAACCGCCTTCCTTATTTCAGGTGTTTTACTTCAACCACTTCTTAAATACCTCAGAAATTTCTTCTTCCAGAACTGGCTTCGACAGGAAGTCGTTCATTCCTGAAAGGATACATTTTTCCTTTTCTCCTTTCACATTACCGGCGGTTAAGGCGATAATTGGCACCTGCAACAGCCCCAATTCGTTTCTAATGTACTGCGTGGCCTCATAACCATTCATTTCCGGCATCTGAACATCCATCAGGATCAAATCAGGCAATTGTGTTTTACAATGCACCAAACATTCCAGTCCATTGGCTGCTTCATAAATCTCTGCCATGGGTACAATTCTTTTCACGATGGTTTTGGCGAGCAACATATTGATCAGGTTATCTTCCACAATGAGTACATGGATCTGCTGCTGACTTCTTTCCATGGTGGTCATTGAATTGTCTTTCCCACATGTAAAAAGCGACTTTCTATTTGTCGGATCAGTATCCCAACCTTCCTCCACCGCATCTTCTACCCTTAACAGGATATCAAAAAAGAACGTACTTCCCTTCCCAAGGCTGCTGATCAGCTCTAATTTGCTACCCATCAGACCCAAAAGCTGGTTAGAAATACTCAGCCCCAGTCCTGTTCCTCCATATCTTTTCGTAGTAGAACCATCCTCTTGGGAGAAAGCTTCAAACACTTTATGATGCTTATCTAATTTAATCCCGATTCCGGTATCCTTGACCTCGAAGCGGATCATCATCAAATCTCCTTGTTTTGGCGATAGTGCAGCGATTTTAAGGACAATCTCTCCGGTATCCGTAAACTTCACGGCGTTGCTGAGAAGATTGATCATGACCTGTCTGAGGCGAACCCAGTCTGTCCATATAAATCTCGGCACATTTTCAGCAATAATCAATTTGATTTCCAATGCTTTCCGCTGCGCCTGATACATATTAATATCTATGGCCTGATTTCCCATTTCATGGAGGTCACATTTCTCGATTTCCAGTTCCAACTTACCAGATTCGATCTTAGAGAAATCCAGGATATCACTAATGATCCCCAATAAGGCATTGGCGGACTCATTGACGATGGTCAGGTATTGTTCCTGAATTGGACTGAGTTCGGTTTTTAAAACCAGGTCTGTGAATCCGATGACCCCATTGAGTGGGGTACGAATTTCATGGCTCATATTGGCTAAAAACTCAGATTTCGCCATGCTGGCATGCTCCGCCTGCTCTTTGGCTTTATTGAGTTCCAAGCCCTGCCTGCTGCTTTCGGTTATATCCTGACTAAAGATCATGATCCCCCCGATCTTTCCATCAAACTGGTACCATGGCCTAAATTCCCATCGTAGGTACTGGTCATGGTCCCAACCTTTCGGTCGCCAGATATCAATTTCATTTTTAACCACTTCTCCCTTCAGGCAACGGTGGTGAATGTCCTTCCAATGCTGACTTATATCCGGCAGGACATCATAGTGCAATTTCCCAAAAAGATCCATCCCTTGTAATTGATGCTCTTCCAGCCAACGGTTACTCACCGCAATGTAACAAAGCTTGGTATCTAACATGGCCACTGCAGCAGGCGCATGGGTCACAAATGCAGACAGCCTCGCTTTTTCTTCTGAAAGTGCTATTTCCGCTCGTTTTTTCTCGTCGATATTTTGGAATGTTCCATAAATGCGCTTGCAGACTCCCCGCTCAAAGTCCGTATGCCCCAACACGCGAACCCAGATTTCATTTCCGTTGTAGGTCTCCAGCAAGAGCTCCAAATCCCAGGCATCCCCCAGCTCCATCGCCTTTTTTACGCTGGCAGCGATTTTATCCCGGTGTTCTCCTTCCTTATAAAATAGCAGTGCAGTTTCCATCTGAGGCTCATAACTTACCGGAACTTCATGAATCTGTCTGGTGATTTCCGTCCAGCTTAACGTTCGATGGATCAGATCCAGGTCCCAACCTCCAATCTGCGCCACTTCATTGGTTTGCTCCAACATTTTGGTTGTCCTTTCCAACTCCTTTTCCAGGAGATGCTTCTCGGTCACGTCAATCGCATTTACAATCGCATATTTTCTTCCGGAAAGGTCATGCTCTACGACGTTATTATAAAATAACACTCTGGTAGATCCATCCTTATGCATAATGGTCATCAATCCAGATGCTTTCCCCTTCTTCGCCAGGACTTTCAAATATTCCCTCACAAAAGGTTGCTGTTTTGGGAAGGTGAGGTCGAATAAGGTCAGGCTGGAAAGTTCGCTGGCTTTATAGCCTAACAACAACGCACCGGCAATATTTACGGAGATAAAACCGCCTTCCATATCATGCGTGCACATCAATCCCTGAGAGTTCTCAAAGAAAGAGCGCATGTTATTTTCACTCAACCGAATCTTTTCATCGCGTTCTGTTTCAACGCTAATGTCCCTGGCAATGGCAAAGACATGATCTGTTCCGGGTTCTGGTGTTGCGGTCCATTCCAGAACTTTATATTCTCCTTTGGAGGTTAAAAAGCGAACAACGAAATTGATGGAAGTTAATCCAGCACTAAGCTTTTCCATTTCTTCAAAACTACCTACCAGATCATCGGGATGAACAAGGCTTAAAAAGCTATGCGACATCAATTGTGAGGATTTCCAACCGAGCACCTTCTCAAATGCAGGGTTGATTTTCTTAAAAAAACCATCCAGGCCGGCAATACAGATCAGGTCATTTGACAATTCATAAAGCTGGTCAAAATATTGATGTTCTGCCTTCTCCCTACGGTTGATAATCATCGCCATTGCCTGAGAGGCAAGCATCGCTAAGGCTTTTCTTTGTATATCGGTCAGGACTTTAGGTGTAGAGCCCAATACACAGAGAGAGCCAATCGCATATCCCGAAGGATCTACCAAAGGGTGCCCTGCATAAAACCTGACATGGGGGTATCCAGTCACCAGGATGCTATCTTTAAACCGGTCGTCTTTTGTGGCATCTTCTATCTCAAAGATGGCTTCACTTAGAATCGTATATTGGCAAAAAGCTATTTCCTTGGCAGTTTCGGTCACGTCGATCCCTACTTTGGACTTAAACCATTGTCGGTCTTCGTCCAGTAATGCGATCAGCGAAACCGGAGCTTCACAGATCAAAGAGGCCATTTCCGTAATTCTGTCAAATTCCTTTTCTGCAGGAGAATCCAGGATTTGATAGCGTCTTAACGCCATCAACCGTTCCTTCTCCTCTAGTGGTAGACTGGGTATTTTCATAGAGATGATCAATCTATATGGAGCAAAACTAAGGCTCCATAACAAATATAACATTTACAAACAAACAATAGATATGTCAAAATGATTCAAAAAGATGATCTATTTCAAAATTATTGCAAAAAAAAAGCAGGCAACCAGAAATTAAATTCTGAAGGCCTGCTTTTTGGAAATTAAGCTTTTTTAAGATCGTATTTCTTTTAAGCCAACAAATGCGGCCTTTCTTTATACGTTTTCCAAAGGAATTCTCCGAATATGGTGTTTGTCCAGGCAAACCAAGCTCTGGTAAATTTCTTAGGATCATTCTTATGGAAGGATTCATGCATGAATCCGGTATCTCCATGGCATTTCTGCAACATTTCCAAACAGTATTTAATCTCTTTTTCGTCGGAACTGGTCAGGCCTCTTGCAATGATACTCATTGGCCAGATCATGTCTTTTCCGATGTGTGGGCCTCCGATTCCTTCCGCAGCAGTCCCTTTAAAGAAGAATGGATTATCATCCAATGAATGGATCATTTTGCGGGTATTCTGGTAGATCGGATCATCAGCAGAAACTGCCCCAAGATATGGCAATGCCAATAGACTTGGAATATTTGCATCGTCCATCATGTTGTAACTGCCCATACCATTCACTTCAAAAGCATATACTTTACCATATTTTTCATGGTTAAATACGGCATATTTCTGAAGTGCATTTTGGACTTCCAGCGCCAGTGCATCCAGGTCTTTAGCAGTTTGTTCATCTGCTTTAATCGCTCTAAAGATTTCAGCAGCTTGTTTTAAGCTCACAACAGCGAAAAAATTAGAAGGCACCAGGAAAGAGAAAACGGTGGCATCATCACTTGGGCGGAAAGTAGAACAAATTAACCCAACTGGCTTCACCGGATAGCCATATCCCATCATCGGAACACCATCGGTTGCCCAGGAAGTATGACGTTGAAACGAATATGGACCATCGTTTTCTTTACGTTGTTGCTCTTTAAAAGTCTTTAAGGTCAGTTTTACTGAGGCTTGCCAATCGGCATCAAATGGAGTCGTATCATTGGTTTCTTTCCAATAACGGTAGGCTAAACGAATTGGGTAACACAAGGAATCAATCTCCCATTTACGCTCATGTAAGCCCGGTTTCATATCCGTAACATCATTTTTCCACTCTCCTAATTTATTAGGATCATTGTAAAATGCGTTGGCATAAGGATCTTTCAGGATACATTTCACCTGGTGGTTGATGACCCCATTTACCAGATTTTTCAGCGGTTTATCTTTTTTAAGGAAGGGCAGGTAAGGCCAAACCTGTGCCGTACTATCACGCAGCCACATGGCATCAATATCACCAGTGATCACATAGGTATCCGGTTTACCCGCTTTTTCCGTGTAAGTGACAGTTGTATCTAAAGTATTTGGGAAACAGTTATTGAATAACCAGGCCATTTCTTTGTTTTTCACATTGGCAGAAAACTCAGTAATCGCGCTTTCTACCGCTTTACTGCTGAAATGACGTGAAGCAAGTGGAACCCTTACCGTTGGAAAAGTCGATGCCGAACCTGAGGAAGCAGGTGCTGCAGCAAAAGATACCAGATCGCTGGCCATTAGTCCTGCTCCAAGGAGCCCTGCTTTTTGAATAAATGATCTTCTTCTCATTTCGAAAAATATTTGGTTGTAATGAAGCAATTTTAAAAAGGCAATATACTATAAAGATCCTAAATCACAATCCTTATCAATAGCCCATAAACGAAGATATAAATAGTTTTAGCAAAATAAAACGAATGTAAATTTCCGTCTTGAAAGGGACTTAATTTTGCTTGCGGATATTGATTTGTCGTTTGCGTTCCCGCAGTTCAAAAACAACATGCTCGGAGTTTTTATGGAGCAGATCTGCATTAAAAGTATCTTCCAGAAGTCGGAAGTTTTCTTCGAAAAGATCTGTATTGATCCGCACTTTATAGGTATCCTGTGGAAGGTTCATAAAGAATTCGCCATTTTCCGTAGTGAGGGTACTAAAGCTTTCTCCTCTGGAATTACTGATCATAATCCTGATGTTCCCAGGATGGAATACCTGATTGGAATGCAGGTCCTTCTGAACATTTAATTTCCCGGAAAGGTATTGACTCTGACGGAAGGGAATGTAAAAGGTCTCATTCTGACCAAGCTCAAAAGTTTGGCGGAAACCATGAGCAGGTCTCCAACCTTTTATGGTGTTGACCTGACTAAGATCAACAGTGTAAGCAGCCCTCGGAATATTTTTATAAGCAATCTCCCCCTTTTTATTGGTCATCAGCTGCTGTGACGCAATGGAAATGGCGGCATCTGGAATCAACTCATCACCAAGATCATAAATTCCGTTGGTGTTTATGTCTTTAAACAACTGCAGTTTCATGGTTACAAAGCGCCTGATCCCAAGTAATGGGACATGGAAGCTTTTGCGGATGCTCATACTCACGTAATCAGACCTATTGCCCATCACAGTCTTTACATTTTTAGCGCCAAACACACGAAATGACAGACCTTGATTGTTCAGGTCCAGGCTCAGGTCTCCCCTTGCCATAAACTCCGCGATAGGCAGGGAATTGTCCTTCGTGTAATCCATCTGAAGGCGAAAATGTAGCAACTCCTTCAAAAATGACCGTTCATAATAAGGCGCAATTTGTAGTCGCCGGGTCGAATACCCATTATTCAGGTAATTGATAAAGTCGAAATAATAAGAAGGTCCATTGTCTAAGCGGGCAAAAACTCCGTAGTTTCTGGTGCTAATTGTGCCATAAGCATTGAGGCTATATTTTGCGGATTTAATCTCAGCGTTCCCCAAATTTATGGCTTTCGAGTTTACAGTCGGATCTTTGGGCACATAGTTTCTCAAAATATTGCCGGAGAAATTGGCAGAAAGCCCTTTTCCGATTTCGATTCCCATGTTCAAGTTCTGCTTAAAAGACTTGATGAGGAGCAGATCGGAAGAGGAATGCATCTGATCGACCATAGAACTGATCCATGTCAGGTACCCTCCATTAAACTTCCAGCCCGTTTTTAAACCATATTCCGCAATTCTGCCGGCAAGCAGAGACTGTTTGAACCTTCCGGTATCCAATGCAGGATTCAATTGTCGTTCATTGTAATCGAACAGGAGGCCGACCGACATTCGCTTAAATTGAAGGGTAAATTCGTTATTCGACTGTAGTAATCCGCGGTTGATACCGGGGTAATTGGCATCTGTATGATTAAGGCCGAGCCTGGCTATAATCCACGGACTAAAATATTGATAATTTGCAGCTACACTGCTCCCATTCCTTCTGAATTGTTGTTCAGGACGATAAAACGCTTCAGTACTTACACCTGCACGAAGCATCAGGTGGTGATATTTATTCCAGTTTAACTCATAAGTACTCCTATTCAGGAGACTATTGATCTGATTTTCGCGGTCAAAGCTAGCGATCGTCTGGTTTTCCAATTGTTGATTTCCAGCGAAACTAAACGTTTGTGTACCACTTAATATCTTTGCATCGCCAATGCGACTATTCAAGCCTAATACTTCTGCCCGATAATTCCTGCCGTTGTTGTAAGCTATTCGTGCGCCCATTCCATCAATGAGGAATTCGCTAAAATCAGATTGATCTCCTACCGAGAGCAGCCATTGTTTACTGCGGTAGTTTATAAAAGCGTATCTGGAGGAGCCATCCAGCTGTGAATTGAAATTATCTGTTCTATAATTAAAGCTCAGATCACGGCCTTTACCGAGCTCCAGCTTCCCATTACTATTTACATAAAAACTTTTCTGGTCGTTGGTGAAATTTTGCGCTACAAATTCCACACTCATTGGAAAGTTGTACCATCCCGAAGGGTTTTCGGCGAATACCGTTCCAAATGCGGAAACCTTTTGAAGCAGCAATTGGTTTTCTTTCTTTTGATTGGTCACCTGTAGGGTTATTTCCTGATTTTTGAAATCATCCAACATTTTTGTGGCCAGGCCAAAGCTATAATTGAGCAGGGTATCTTTTCCTGACTCAAGCCTAACCTTGGTATTTTTTCCCTGTTTGAGAGGTAATGAAGTATTAACCAGTACATTCAACTCTTCTGTAGCATTGCCTTTATTGCTCAATAATAACTGGAAAGTCTGGTCTTTATTTGCCTTTGACAAAACCAGATTTGGACGAAGCAAAGTTGCCTTCCACCTGGAATTGGAACCAACGCTAGCGGCAAACGCATAGGTTGTCCTTTCTGAATATCCTGCTACCTGCAGGAATAATTGGATCGGGTATACACCGGAAGCAGATTGTATAGCAGCAGCTAACCTTAATGGTAAGGACAGTGTCTGATTTGGCCCCAGTTCAAAGACCCTTCTATTGTCGAAAAGCAATTGCCATCCCTCCGGAACTTCCGCTGCGATAGTCAGCTTACGCGTAATGGCAGAGGTATTCCTCAACACCACAGTATTAAAACTATAGGTATTTCCATTTTGCATTACCGTATCCTTCAGGAAAGTAAGATTCACAGATTGGCCACTGGCCGTTGTTAAAAAGCCAGGGCATAGAAAACCCATGAAAATAAAGAAAGCCCTGTTAATCAGGGCTTTCTTCATCAACTGTATGATGGTCAAGAAATTTCTTATTGATTGGTCATGGTATAAACTACGCCGATCGTATACTCGCCCGTTTGGTAAGTATATCCAGGTACTGCTTTGTAATCCAACGTAAAGTTACCAGAACCACGGCTACCTGAGGCCACTGTAATTGCTGCTCCGGTACTTGCAGGTAGAGCCTGGTAAGTACCGCCGGTTTTACGAATTTGCAATACGGAAGTTGGCATTGGAGAGGCATCAGCAACCTTACTGTTTGCTGTAGATGCGAAAACGAATTCCGGTGCATTTGCAATTGCAGTGACTTTCCATAAATGGTTGGATTTATAGTTCATGGTGTTTACTGCTGCCAGTTCAATGCCACCTGCGGCATCATAGTTCGACAAAGCGTCAAAACTGAATGTTTGTAGGGTACCTGGTGTTAAAGCAAGATCAAATACCTCTTTAATGATGATCTTCATGTTTTGTGTACGGGTAGTGGTGGTCCCCGTTGCTACCTGAGCAGTAGCCGACACAGCTCCGGCGCAAATTACCGTTAGTGCAAGTAAAATTTTTTTCATGTAATAAGTTTGTTATGAATAAATGGTATCCGGACTAGACAAATGGCATGCCACCAAAAACAGGTATATTCACCTATATAGCAAGGTATAGATGGGGAAATGACTAAACGAGAATTCCCCATAATGTAGAATATTGAGTAATTAAATACACACAACTACAAAGAAACATTTCATTAAAATTATTGGTCAGAAATCGTAAAATAAAAATCTCCGATATATTCCTGAGTTTGATATTGAAAGGCCGGCAGGGCTCTCAAGTCAAATGGAACGACATACAATCCCCGGTTATTTTGCACAGAAAAAGGCGTGTTGTTTTGCACGTTCGTATAAGTTCCAGTAGTCGATGCCTTGATGCCAATCACACTTGCCGGCATGGGCGTGGCCGTAATTTGTGGCGATAGTATATTATTTGACACCGTTAACGTTAATTTCCAGGGCACATTTGCCTTTACTGTTGCCGTGATCATTCCTAGTTTAAAAATCCCATTGTCATAATCAGTTAGGGCAGAAAAATCAAAAACACTGCTGGTATTACCCAAGGAGACATCCAACACTTTATAAACATTGATGGTACGACTGGTGCTGAGGTAACGTTGCGCCTTTAGCTTTGCCGACAAAGCGCAGGCGAAAAAGAGAAAAAAAAGCATTAGCCTGTAAATCTTCATATCAATAATGGCATAATCTGAAGTGAAACTTTAGGGTGTAATTACCTGGTGCCTGTACATAAGTATTCATGTTAGACAAGGTAACGGTAAGATTATACACATCTCCAGCAGCATTTGTGGTCGAAGTACGCTGAGTTAAGAGTTGATAAGCTGCCGAAAGATTAGGCGTGCTCAAGGTAATGGCAGCAGCACCATTACTGCTACTGATACTTGGCGTAATCTTAAAATTACTGAGCGGAAAGGGCGTCGTGACACCGTTGGGCAAAACCATTTCTCCTGCCACATATAGACGGTATTTACTCCCTCTTGACACCACATTTAGCACCATATTATTGGTATATACCTGTGCAGTTTCAAACTGATTTAAAGTACTCAATGTAAACGAAGTGGCCGCTTGAGAATTCATAACCAGCTTATTTTGATTGGCATTGCCACTCTCCAGACAAGTACCTGGATCTGCTGGCTGTGCAAAGGCCTCCTTACAAAAGACCAGCCCCATAAAAAATATAAAAAGACAATACCATCTCATATGCAAAATAGAATATCGCCGCAGATTGCAAAAATCGACCCAAAATAAGCTGAACAATTTTCCTGCAGCATTTAGCATTATTATTGCAAGAAGCCCAACAAAATCTCTAACCCAACAAAATTCTCATTTATGAAGCAGATGCGATGCTTGCTTATTTTAATCGTTTTCCTATTTAGCTTTACCGATATCAGCCATGCACAAAGGGTCAATATCAATCCCACTCAATTGAACTTTAATACTGCGGCAGGGGAAACCAGCACACAAACCCTGACGATTTCCAATGTTTCAGATGAAAAACAAGTTTTCCAACTTTCGGTTGGCGACTGGTTACGCGATAGCCTTGGCAACCACCAATACCTACCCGCAGGGAAACTAAGGCGGTCTTGCGCGCCTTGGATCAGCTTGGAGAATGTTTTTGTGGAGTTGGAACCCCGAACAGCAAAGGACATCCGGATCACCCTTGCTGCGCCAGCAGACAGCATGCAAATGAAAGAAATGAAATGGGCAATGCTATTCATTCAAAGTGTAAAAGAGCAAGTTGGAAACAAAAAGAAAAAAGGTAAGGTAAATGCAGTGATCAATGAGATTTTCAGGTTCGGAATTCATATTTATCAGATTCCTCCCGGAGTTCATGATTACTCGGCTAAAGCGCTTATGCTCCGCGAAGACCCGGTTACCAGAGGGCTTTACAACTTTACCATAGAAAATACAGGAAACATCATGCTGCAATGCTTTGCCCACCTGGAGCTGACCAATATGGAAAGTGGCGAAGAAATTAAACTGCCAAATACCGAATTCCCAATCTTTCCGGAGGCGAAAAGAACAATTCCACTGCAATTGCCAGCGAACCTTAAAAAAGGTCGTTATTCCGTACTTGCTTTATTAGAGTACCATGATGACCTCCCTTTAGAGGCCATAGAAATGACCATCGAGATTAAAACTTAAATCCTATAGAGAGGTACATCCGCCATGGATTTCTGTCGAAGCCATTGGTTTTAGCAATAGAGAAATTGATGGGACCTATAAAAGACATATAACCCAGTTTCGCTCCATAGCCAAAAAGGTAATCATTATTAACGGCGACTTTAAAAGGATTAAGTCCACCATTTTCCCAAGCCAGATTAACCTGCGGTGTCAAATATAGATTACCACGCAGGTTGTATTGAAGGGCGAGGCCAAAGCTGGTTACATTCGCTACACCGAACTCCCCTCTTTTCAACCCTATAAAATTACTCTGCCCAATGTCCTGACGTGGGTCAATCCCTCCCATAGAAAACTTCGCATTTTCATACATATAGGCTGCATCGAAGCCATATTTATCCGAATAATTAAAGCCCCAGGTGGCCGAGGCACTTAGGGAAATCCGCCTACTCAACCTTTCCACATAGTGCTCACTGAGGAAAAACCGGAATATATTTCCAGGTAAACCTCCCGGCGGTGGGTTGAGGAAATCGTAAATCAACAGCCCTCTGGTATCCGTAGAATCTGGCATCTTGGTACTGATCCTGTTGTTAACCAGGTATTTCGCCTGAACAACTAAGGTGTTCCCTTTTTTTGGGAAGTACAGATTATCCAAAGTGTTTTGTTTAAACAACAGTGCTAAAGCCTCATTACTGTGGCGATAAAGTGTGCGAATATCATTCCCTTCTCCAAAGAAACGCTTGAAAAGATTTGGCCCCCTTTTAATGGCTTCATTCTCATTGCTTAGGCTCAAAGCGACCGCAGTGGATCGGCCAAGACTATAGCCCAATGCGACTTCTGATGTTAGCGTATTGTTGAAATAGTTTTCATCAGAAATCAATCGGTATAAAATGGAATTGTTTTGTAAAGCCTGATAGTTGAAGGAAGCTTTAAACCACAGCCTGTTGCCACTATTGATGAATTTATAGTAGTCGAAACGCCCTTTGAAACGCTCAGAAAGATCCACAGTAGCCAGTAGTCTGGATTTCCGCAAGAAGATGTTCCGGTACGTATAATTGATGATCAGGCCTGCACTTTGTTCCGTATCATAATGAACTGCCGCTTTAAACACACCCGGTTTCCCCTGTTTGAGTCTCATATTGAGCGTTAAACCGGTATCCGCATTGTTTTCAAAAGTGTAATACACCTTATCAAAAAACTGGGTTCCGAAAAGGTCTTCCACCCCTTCATTTAATTTCTTTAGGCCAATTGGCCGGCCCGTTTTCAATCCGAGGCGCGAATTGGCAAATTGTTCCATCACCGGTAGGTCTAAAGGCTGGCCTTTATCGTTCTGATATACGATTTCTGTAACGGGTAAATTGGGGTCTTTAACTTCCCTGGAGAAGCTATCTAACTTATATTTCTTCTGATCCTCAGCAATTTTTATGAGTTGAGGCAGGTATTTCCGGGCTTCCTGCTCGCCGATTTCGATGATCCGCTTATTCCTGTAAAAATCTGCAGCAGAAAAATCGCTGAGGGCCTGTGTAAAATCTACCACTACATCTGCCAGGGCTTCCTGCTTTTTAGCATCTTCCACTGACCGGAATGCATGGGTCTGATAGATGAGTTTCATCGGGTTTTCAATCTCTTTCTCCGTGAACAGGCGGAAGCCTGTATAACCGCCAATTACAATATCGGCACCCATATCTTTCACTTCCTGTACCGGGAAATTACGATCTAAACCGCCATCCACCAATAAATGTCCATCAATCCATACCGGTGCAAAGGCCGCCGGAATAGCCAATGTAGCCCTAATTGCTAAGGGCAAAGAACCCTTATGTTGTAAGACCAATCCTCCGTTCACAATATCCGAAGAGGTAATCGTAATGGGAATTGGGAGTTTATTAAAATCGTTAATGTGTTTGGCAGAATAAGTTAAGGTATTGAGCACTTCCGACATATACTGCCCTTCGATCATGGCACTCGGTAACCTGGGTCTACCACCCAAGACCGGAAACTCGATCATATAGTTATCATACTCGTCTTTCTCCTCGATATTGATTTGCCTTAGGGGTACTTTATTGCTCAATACCCGGCGCCAATTGATCCCTAACGCTATTTTTTTAAGGGTATCGGGATGATAACCTATCGCATATAAACCGCCAAAAATTCCTCCGGCACTGGTTCCGGAAATGTAATCGACTTTGATACCCAGCGAATCAATCAGCCTCAACAGACCAATATGCGCCATTCCTTTTGCACCACCTCCACTCAATGCCAATCCTATCTTCGGTCGGCCGCCATCTTTACCCTTCGTTTGCGCAAATATTTGGTTGCGATTAGCAAAACACAAATAAAACATTAACGATAAGCAGCAGACAACTCTCTTGAACATAAGCTTTTCATTTGGGAATTCTAAATATCAGAATTTAATCATGAAAAGTACTGCTGATTAATAATCTACATGATAATCTTTAGGGAATTTCTGACTGCTCCAGGCTTTTTTCGCGGTCCAATCTGCTTTTGGTGCCGACCAAAATTGGTTGTCGGCAGGCAAACCAAGGGGTAGAAAAGAAAGGGTAGCCATATACAAACTGCCGGTAGAGGTATAATAATCGGCGATATCCGGATCATGCCCAACGAAACCCAACAGCAACCAGCCATTTTTATCAAATGTTCCAGGCCTATCATACATATTTTTCTTCACCTGCGTTAGCGCAGCCCGTACCTGTTCAGGTTTGATGGTCTCCGGAAGTTTGCCCAGCAATGCCACCTGGCTCAAGGCCTGAAAAGCACCGGTACGGTAGGTAATAGACCGTCCGATTGGCGGGAATGTACCTTCCGGAGAAATCATCCGTTCTTGTCCAACGGCATACCTGACCATCCTCGACAAGGCCAGTTCATATTCTTTTTCAGTGACCAGCCCTTTATCCATCATGATCTTCATCGTATCCACCATCATTGGGTGGATCACAAAAGAGTTGTAATAATCAAAAGCAAAGTTTGGTCCATCACCGTAACAACCATCACCTTTATACCATTCGTTTAGTTTTTTAGGTCCATTATTTAATCTTTCTGTATCAGGTTCTTCTCCTACAGACAACAAAAACGCTTCCGTAATGGAACCAAATAAAAGCCAGTTGCTTTGAAAAGGCTTCCGGTTTCTTAGAGATTTGAAAGCGGAAATGATTCTTCCTTTGGTTTGGGCATCCAATGGCTCCCAAAGTGCTTTTGGCGCTCGTATAAAGGTCTGGGCTAAATATGCGGCATCAACAATGGGCTGATGGTCTGTTTTAAAATTCAACTGATCCGGACTGGAAGGATCAAAACAGCGCGTCAACCCTTGCAACACGTCATTTCTCATCTTTTTTCTATAGGCACCCTCTTCTGTCGCGTCATCAGGCAGGGAAAGCCATGGGGCAATGCCGGCAAAAGTCCGACCCACCGCTTCCAGATAAGTGACATGGATAGAACGATTATCAAACGTAGGTGACTTCTCTACCAGCATATTCTGCTTTAAAGTGCCATTGGCTAGATTCTCCGTTACTGGACTGGCGATTTTATACAATAGCTTCCACCAATATTCACGGTCATTTTTAGGCTTATTCCCGGTAGATAATATTTGTTTATCTATTGCCAAAAGTTCGCTTGGCTGTAACGTCCCAGCCATTCCTACCAGTGATACCGCAGCTAAAAATTTCCTTCTTTCCATATCGTTTTAATAAATAACTTAGACCGAATATAGTAGAGATTCCTTGTTAATTATAGGGATCGACTGCGCAAACGTTTGATTTAATATGCCAACACCGATTTCATTATAACCACAAAAAAAAGAACCACATGCAAAAAAGAATTTCCCATTTTTTCTCCGCCTTTGGCGCGATCTTACTCTTCTGTAGTCTACTCAACAACGCAGCGATTGCACAGTCCAACTCAAAAACCCTTAAGGTGATGACGTACAACATTCATCATGGTAACCCACCGGAACGTCCGGGAGTAATTGACCTTCCCGGCATTGCAGCAGTCATTCAACAGCATACTCCTGACCTGGTGGCTTTACAGGAAATTGATAAGCTGACTAAAAGAACCGGACAGGTTGATCAATTGAAAAAACTGGCCGAGCTTACCGGAATGTATTATTTCTTTTCCAAAGGGATAGATTTTGAGGGTGGCGAATATGGTGTAGGCATACTTTCCAAATACCCCATCAAGGAGAGCAATCGCTACCCATTACCTTCCAAAGCAGGATTAGAGGCCGAAGCCCGAAGTCTGGCCGTAGTTCAGGTGAGCCTGGCCAATGGAAAATCTTTGAACTTTGCCTGTACACACCTGGATTTAAATAATGAACACCGGATGTTGCAAGTAAATGAGATCAACCGCATTCTAGGTAGTAAAAAGGGCGATGTTATCCTTGCCGGAGATTTAAACCTAACTTCAACAACTCCTGCAATGAAGCTATTGGAAGAACATTTTACCCGCAGCTGCACTGAAAACTGTGCGCCTACCATTCCTCAGGATGATCCTAAAGAAGAAATTGATTTCATCCTGCTGAAAAAAGGGAGCCGCATGAAGGTGATTTCACATCAGGTATTTCCAAATATTGACGCTTCAGACCACCTTCCGGTTATGGCCACCTATCAGCTTCCATAAATTCAAGCTTTTTTCTCTGATTTTTCATTGCTCAAGCAATTTTATCTCAGAAAGGCTGGAAATTAAAAATACTGATTTTTAACCAGTTAAATAAAAACACCCAAGGGCACCTTTCCAAACCTTGAAATTATTTCAAAAATAATTTGACAGAACGAAAGAAAACCCTACTTTTGTGGCCTCACCAGGAAATCAAGGGCATTTATTTACTCTTGACCCACAATAAAAGCCTCCTTAGCTCAGCTGGTAGAGCAACTGACTTGTAATCAGTAGGTCATTGGTTCGATCCCGATAGGAGGCTCTTTATTTCCCTTAAAATCATTTCATTTTCAAGATTAAATTTGCAGGCATTAGATCTCTTGATTAATGTTTAGGCATAATTTACGGAAAAATCCAGAGCGGTTCTTTCATCCAGTAAACCTTCATTCCTAATGCATTAGGATCTACATTCGGATACTTCTCTAGTAAAGTAACAAGTTGAATTGTTAGATGATTTTGTGGTTGTACGACATTCAATAAATACTTAATACAGCAAAGATGGATATAAAGCATGTGTCGTTCTTTTTCTATGGGTACATCATTTTCCATGAGTATGGTGGATTTGGAAGAAGTTTAGGCCTACCAGGCAACTTCTTATTCCACAGTCGGCTATGGTGAGCACAATAGTTTCTAATTTGAGTAATTGACTGAAGCCAGCTTGGGAGAAAGGTATGATTCACTATTCCAAGCTCTTTAGCTATTATGTCTTTTGATTTCACGTTACTCTTTAGGTTTCCATAAATCTTTGAAAGCGTACCAAAACTCGTCAATTCCAGCGTTTTCCAAGAGGGAGGAAGTCTGTGATCATCACTATGTTTTTTAATATGTTCTCTAATAAAAAGATCTTTCGATCTTTTTAACTCTTTCTGAATCACCAATAATGTTTTTTCAGCCTCTGTAACATTCTGATAAATTTCCAACCTCTGAAACCACCACGGCCCAAACTCGTGAGACAAATGATAGATCAGCTTCGTTCTCAAACTTATCTCTATCTTTTCAATTGCATCGAAAATAACTATCCGCAATTCTCGATCAAAATTATAGAGGGCAATGACATCTGAAAATTTACTGTTTTCCTTAAAAATATGATCTTCTTTTGGATCCTTTTGCATTGGCCACCAATAACCAGCCAGCCGATAGTAACTAATGTGGCCAAGAAAATGACTACTATCATCTCCCGTAATTAAGCCTCTCCGATTTAATTGATGAATTTGCTCATCTATTGTTAATGCATTTTTTCTATACATAAATAGATATTAATTAGGATTACGAAACCCTATAAAAGCAAAAGACACGCCCTGGTACGCTGTTCTTAAGGGTAGCGTGGCGTGTACTGTTGATGCAAATATACGCTAAATATCACAAGAAACGTGACAAAAGCTAATCGGATAATCTAAATATTAGTTTTAGTCTTTCACAAAGTGTGCTCTTTCAGCTTTAAACTGTTCTATTGGCATATCATACAACCAGGAATGTCTTTCGTCTTTACGTTCCACGAAGTGAACAAAAGAGATGTCATTTTCCACGATATGGATGTTATCACTTGGAGTTACCACGAGTAATTGTAAATGCAGCTGTCTACATAAAGTAATCAGATAACGTGCTTTATCCTCATCCTGAGCTTTAAATGCTTCATCAATGGCGATAAAACGGAAGGAATTGTTTTGCAACCCTTCTTTAGTCAGACCGAACTGGTAAGCAATTGCAGAACCTAAAATCGTATAGGTCAACTGCGCCTTTTCTCCACCGGATAGCTGACCCATATTTTCATAGGTCTTATACTTCTGACCGCTTTCCTTATAAAACTCTTCCGCTTTATAACTGTACCAGGAACGTACGTCCATCACTTTTTTGCGCCACTCCTCTTTCTCGAGCTTCTCAATTAATGGCTCAATGTGCAGGTCGAAATGACGTTTCTTTCCTTCAATCAGGTCCTCGCCTTCCTGCCCGTTAGGGATCGCATTATTCAATAGCGTTCTAAAAGTTTTCACATCTTCATAAATCCGATCCGGGGCTACCAGTTGAATATAGGTTTTCGGTGTACTCTTGAAATCGATTTCAAATAGCGCTTCGTTCAATACTTTCACGTTTTCCTTGATGGATTCCGACCAGTTTTCAAAGAACATCCTAAAATCGCCAATCTTATTGATGATTGTTTCTTGCAGGTAGGCTTCAAACTTCTGCTCATATTTAGGCAGATTGTCTTCTTTGAGCTGTTGTAAGCGCTTTTGATACTCGCTAATGAATTCCAGATTCGTAGAATCCGGCAAACCGTTCACATCAGAACGCCAATCTTTAAACTTCTGAACCAGCTGTTCATTGGGTTGTTTAAAGTTATTGATCTTAATCCTGGCGGCATTTTCCTTTTTATGTTTATCCGCACGCAGGTCATTCCCAAGGTTCATATTCTGCTCCCGGAAGGTATCTTGTGTGGACTTAAAGTTGACATGCTGAATGTTCAATAAATGTTCATGCGTCGCTTCAAATTCGGCAACGTCCAATACATGACCATCAAATAAGGCTAGTGTATCCTTGTTTAAGGCCAGTTCTTTCTCCAAACTTTGCTTCATCCATTCCGTATCGTGCTTCAGCTTCACGCTACGCTCTTTTTCTTTATCAATCGAATCTAACTGACCTTTCACAACTTCCAGCTGCTTCTGTAGCTCCCTTACCTTATCGTTGGTCTTCTCCAGACTTTCCTTTATGGTCTTCTTTTCTTCAATTTCCTGCGCATAAACCGCCCAGTTCAAGTCTTCAAATACCGAATAATCGGAATACAACTGATAGAATTTTTCTTTCAGCTCATCGATCTTTTTAATCGATTGGTTGATGAATTCCAGTTGTGATTTATTTTCCTTTTGTTGTTCCTGAAAAGCGTTCAGCTCATTCTTTAAAAGCGTGATTTTATCTTTATTGTCCCAACCAAGTACAAAATTCTCTCTTCTGGCGATGTGTGGACGGTCGTCTTTTTCATGCTTTCCTTTTACCGCATTGATCAGCCCTTCTTTCGTGAGCGCTTTTTCTTCATAGCGGTTAAATTCTTCCAGACTTTCCGCGCAGCTGTAATTGTATTGTCCGGCAATTGCATCCTCGAGCCATTCAGAATAGCTGCTACCTTCTTTAAACTCCAGCTTGTTCACCAACAAATCCCCATCATACGATTTCCTTCTCAGGGTTCCCATCGAGGTAAAACCTTTGTATCGCTGATAAGTAATCCGTCCTTTCAGATTGGTCCGGTTCACATAAGCATTCACCTCATTGTAATATTTCTCCGGAACAATCAGCCTTAATGCGAAATTGTGCAAGACTTTCTCTATGGCCGGCTCCCATTCCAGATCTTCTTCTCTAACGCGAATCAGCTCCCCGATAAATGGCAATTCATCCTTTGTTGCGCCTACATGGTTCAGAATATCCTCCCTGATGTCGGCTTCTCTTCCGGAGATGTTATTTTTATTTTTCTGAAGAGAACCCACTACTGCCAACAAGTTGTCCACTTCTTCCTGCAGGCGGTCCATCTCATTTTTGATCTGTCTCTTCTTTTCTTCTTCCAGTTCCCGCTGCACATCGCCCTCGGCACGCTTTTCTTGCGTCAAAGCTCTGGAATCCGCAAATACATGAGCATCTGGATTTTGAGGAAGGTCCAGTGCTGCCACCAAACGGTTATAGCTTTCTAACTTATGCTGACGGTGATTTCGTAATTTCTCCGCCTGCTTGATCTCTTCTTCAATCTTTTCAATCTGTTTCCAGACTTCTTCATTTTCAATGGACATGGAAAGCGCTCTTTCCTGTTTCCTCGCGGCCTCATCCTTTTCCTTTAGCAAGATCAGATCAGTTTTCAACTGAAGCAGTGTTTCCTTGTTTTTTTCCAGCTTGGCACTGATCAGCTCCACTCCTTTTCCGGCGAACCAGAATACAGCAGTATCTTTATCTTTTTGTAAAACCTCCAGCTTATTTTCAATCTCGGAAAGCTGTGTCGCCAGGTCATTGATTGGCGTCAGCTGTGAAATTTGTTCTTTCGCCTTCTCGATGTTTGTTTTCGCATCCATCAACGTGATAAAACTCTCTTTCAGCTGAATAAATTCTGCTTCTGCATCCTGATATTCCAGCATGTTCATGCGTATAAATTCATCCAGATCTTCCAGGACCTTTACGCCGACTACCTGATTGAACAAGCTCAATGCGTTTACAGAGCGCATTCCAAATAAATGGGCTAATCTTTCCGCATACTTAGTTGGACCATCTAAAAACTCGACGCGTTTTTTAGAAACTGCGTAGTTGTATATTTTCTCCAGGCGTCTTTTCCAAATCCCTTTACCATCAAACTGGCCAAAGTCTTTTTCAATTTCCAAGGGCACATGGGCAATACCGAAGCTCCTTTTCAGCTCCCCATTGCTAAACCAGCGCACCTGAAACAGGGTGATCACCTGTCCTTCTGTATTTTCAAATGAGGCCAACAACACCGAATAAGCGGTATGGTCTCTCAGTTTTTGGGTGGTTGCTTTTAATTCCCCTTCATTTTGAATATTGCCATAATGGCCATATACATAGGTCTCTTCCGTTCTATCTCCTTTTTTCTCTACTCCAGAACTCTGGTTATAGAAACGATCCCCTTTTACCGGAACCAATAAAGTGAGCAAAGCGTCAATAAAC
The DNA here is from genome assembly GCF_014172405.1 of Pedobacter gandavensis. GTDB lineage: Bacteria > Bacteroidota > Bacteroidia > Sphingobacteriales > Sphingobacteriaceae > Pedobacter > Pedobacter gandavensis. Next base: position 261,754 of record NZ_WNXC01000004.1, read on the forward strand.
GTACTTTTACCAGAGGCATTTGCACCTGTTAACAGGGAATTGTTTCCTTTAGGAGAAATCTTAAAAATCTCCCCATCAAATGTTCCCCAATTGTACACTTCCATGTATTGCAGTCGGTATCCTGCTTTATCGGAACTTGTGCTAAATAAACTATACATATTCCTCCAGTTTCAGTTTAAAATCTTTTAAAACATCCAGGGTAACCTTCTCCTTGATGATGCGTTGAATCCGATAAACAGGTTCTGCATCGGTTTCTTGTAGCTCTTTCAAATAACCCAGCTCCACAATTTTGCGGATATAGCTGTCCAGTTCTTTCAAGAATTTCACGCGGTTATATTTTTCTGGCAGGAACAATTCAATTTCTTCACGAATCTCTTTATGGCTGATAAACTTATCATTTCCATCAATTAAGGTTGGGTTGTTATCAAAATCTTCTAGCATCTGGCGTAAGATCACCAAGACAATAGAAGTTTCGAAGCCAATCTGGCGGCGGGAGATGAGTCCCATCGTATTGCCTTCATTGTTTTCAAATTGCTTAAAGAAAGCCAGGCCTTCTTCTTTTTTCAAGATCAGCTCCAGACCAATCACATTTAAATAGTGTTGAATCTCTCGCTGGTAATGAATAATATCATCCCAAACGCTCGACTGGGAGTACACCGGGCCTTTCAACAGCCTGATGATTGCCTTGGAATAAGGCTTTATTTTATCTTCAAAATTACTCATTCTTCAATAGGATTACTTCAGGTACGTTTATCGATTTCTGCCCCTGGGCATCAAATAAAATACGCTGTGTGTTTTCTGGGTTGATGGTATGCTTAAATTCTTTGGCGACGGATAGATAGCCAAACAGCTCTGGAAGGCCATCTGCAATTCCACCATCTGCTTCAATAATTTCGAACAGGGAAACGCGGGCTCTCCCTGACAATACCGTTCTGATTTTTTTCCGCAGCACTTCTTTATCGATCTTTGTCTGACCGAATAACTTGCCAAGATGACGCGAGCTAAGAATGTCCTTATCGGCAAGCTTAGGCCTTACTTTATAGAGTAATTCTTCTGGTTGCTCCAGCATCAGGCGCTGTTCAAAAAACGGATAAATTTCCAGGTTGGCTTCCAGTACCAATCCGATATCCGGACGATTTTCCTGCTTTCCTACTTCGATCAACATTGTTTTGATCTCCTGGATCACGTTGTGTGTCACCTGTACTTTAGAGCCTTCAGATTCTCTGATGATACGACCTAGTTTCTCGGCCATCTTATCATTTGCTTTATATACCTTCTGACCCGAGGCATGCAGGTACTTTTTCATCCCTTTCAAGAAGAAGTCACCCACAACAATCCCGCGTTCGTCTAATCTTTCGAATAAAGTATTGCTCAATGTGGTCCATTCTTCCTGTAATACCGGGTCTAACAAGAACGACCAGAAGGCATAAAAACTTTTACCCTGCTGACTGTCTTTAATCTGATCCAAGGCATCAAAAGTAAATTCCAGGATATGATCCTTGGTTAAGCTACCTTCCGCATGTTTTTGATAAATCTTTCTGGTGATCTCTTTAAAGTTATCTTCTACCTCTTTAAAGTCCGACAATAGTTCTTTTGCTCCTTGGTTCAATTGGTTGTATCGTGGAATGACCTCATAATCCTGGTAAACCTTGACCTTTTTCCCCGCTTTCAGTTGTTCGATCTGGTGTTCGATTTCCAGTCGCTTCTCCTCTAAAATGGCCAAACGATTGTCGCGATCTCCATTGGTAAATTCCACCAATTCTTTCAATTGGTTGAAAATGTCTTTAAACCTGGATTCTGTACCTACAAATTCTTTCTTCTGCAGGCTCATTAACCAATCTATGGTTTTACTGGAATGCACGGAGATCTCATAGAATATCTCTCCCTGATCATCCTGATAATTGGTTAGAAAACCGCTATCTGTCCACTTCCTTACATATTTCCTGGCCTTGACCTCGTAAGAGTCAAAGCTTTCAATTTCATACTCTTCATCATTATCTACCTGTTTAAGTTCCAGGAAATCAGCCAACAAAGCATGGACATGATCGGAGGAAATGGTAGTTCCCTCATTTATAAAAGTATGGATAAGAAATTCTATCACAATATCCCTGTTCCTCAACTTCAGCAAATTCACACTTGCGGAGCTATTGAGTACTTCAAGAATCCTGGCACTGTCTATCATCGGCATAAGTTAAAAAGACCGCAAAAGTACGCAAAATCCCACCTAAAGGCCTGTTTTGCTGCGATATTTTCAAGAAATCCTAAGGAGAAATCCCGGGATTCCGGAGCTCAGAAAAGCTCCGGACCTGGGTATGTAAAGAGACTGTCTACCAGACAGATTGCGAGAAATCCTGGAGGATAACTGCTGATATTTTTGAGGAAGAGCCTCAGATTTTTTAAATTATCTTGGCAATTCTGGTCTTCTCATGTGGTATTGTGTCGCTGTAATTGCATTCATAAAAGCAACGACTGCCTTGATCTCCCCAGTTGTTAATTTCAAAGGTTTTAACAAGGGGTCTGTTTTCGGAAATAGTGGATCAGCCTTGGCTTGCGCTTCTGTTGGATCGATCATGTGCATACCGCTATTGTAAATATTGACTACCCCGGTAATGTTATCGAACATCCCATTGTGCATCCATGGGCCAGTGTGCATCACATCTCTAAGCGATGGTGTTCTAAATCTCCCTACATCTTCCGGTTTACCAGTGATCAGGTGTTTTCCTAAATCCTGATACTTACGTTTGTAATAGGTAAGTCCGATGTTGTGAAAATCTTCATCCGTCAGGTATTTTCCATTGTGACAATTCATACACCTTGCTTTGGTGCGGAAAAGGTGTAATCCATGGAGTTCCTGATCGTCTAAAACTTTTGTTTCTCCATCCAGGAACCGGTCAAAGCGACTTCTTCTACTTGTGATGGTTCTTTCAAATTCACCAATAGATTCCACAATTTGTGGATAAGTGATCTTTTCTTGTCCATAAGCTTTCTTGAACAATTCCCTATAGCCTTTAATTTTTCCTAATTTTTTAGGTAAAGCCTGAGGTTTCATGTTCATCTCATGGTGTGCAGTAATCGGACCGTCTACCTGGCTTTCCAATGTTGCTGCTCTACCATCCCAGAACAAGGTTTTACGTTCCGCTACATTGAGCAGTGAAGGTGTATTTCTATTCCCTTGTAAATGATCATTACCCAATGCTACTGCACGTTTATCAGACCAGGAAATTTCCGGATCGTGACAGCTGCTACAAGAAATCTGATTGGAGCCGGAAAGCAAAGGATCGAAGAATAGGATTTGTCCCAACTTCACTTTTGGCTCTTCCATCTTGGCAAAATAATTACTGTCAATTGCAGGCAGGGAGCTCATTTCCGTCCAGTTTACGCCGCTATCAATCGTCGGTTTTGGCCATTGGCTAACTGGCTTACTGTATTGTGCTCTAAGCGTATCTTGTTCATCTTCCGCATAAAATGCAGAGCCGACCACGAAGATCAAAAGAAAAGAAAAGATGATAAATATTCTGTTCATTGTAAATTTTAACATTAATTCCGCCACTCCTGTTCCAATCACCAACCCGCATCCCTGTTATCAATTGAAAAGTAACGAGTTAACCATAATTAACTATTTAGAAGAAATCTAATTAAACGCAAAAGTAGGGTTTATTCTCTATAAAAAAAGAGAAATTTCAAAAATGATTGGGATTGGGAGCAGGAGAAGAAATCAAATTTTCATCGGTATGTTAAAAGCGGTTATTTCAAATAAATTCTATGCAATTTCAAAGTAGAGTCTATGTAATTTCAAAATGAAAGCTATGTAATTTCAAAGTTGTGGCTATGTAATTTCAAAATAGAGATTAGCCTCACATCATTAAATAACTCATAAAGAGATAAATAGCAGCCAACAAAATAAATCAAAATACACGATTACCAGCTGGAGGAAAATCTAGGGATACGAAAAACGGCCAGCGTTTTGAATGCTGGCCGTTTCCATGATTATTTTTCTGTAGGATTACATATCCTGATATAAGTTTCTGAATGTGCTTCTTAACCCGAATGTGATTAAGCCCGTGTTTTTAGTACCCAGATTATTGCTTTCTTTTCTGTAAACCCCACCTACTTCTAAACGAAGGTTATACTTTGGATTTAAAAGGTAGGCTACACGCCCTTCGGCGTAGTACAGGTTTGTTTTGATTCCCTGCCCGATGTAGTTACCATAATTAGCTACGCGTGTGTCATACGGCTTAAAAATATCCTTCCCATAGTTCAATCCGTCCGGATCCAAACCATATCTGGCATACATCAACTGTCCCTGGAAATCAAGTCGTTTATACGTATAGTTCATCAGCCCCAGTACTTCTCTGAAATTTGCACCCATTGGATGTGCCAAAGGCTGATTCATTGCCGCATAATTGGATACCCTGTCAAAGTGGGCGTAAGTATAAGGTCTGGCTGTGTTAAACTCAGCAAGGTAGTTAAGACCTTCAACCTTGAATAAATCAGAACCCCTGAAGCCAATTTGTAATGCCCACTTGTTTGCCCAATAGCCTTTGTTACCAAAAAACTCCTTGGCGGTAAACTCGTCAATCATAAACTGACCGTAAACCGTTGTTTTATCCAGGATTTCATATTTTGTATTAATTCCTAGACGCATCTTATCCGGCGAAGTCGTATTTGCACCCTCCACAGAACGAAGGAAAATAAAAGGATGGATGTAATTAAAGTCAAAACCTCTTTTACCTTCCGGTTCCGCATCTGCCCAGGTTACTGCCTGAAAAAACCCAATCGAGAAACGCTTTGTTGCATTCCAATCTATATAATGCATCGCTGCCCATTTTCCACGATCCCCTAAACGTCTATCTGTAGTCAGCTTTTCTGCACCAGGATCCAACATATAGCCAAAAATAGTCTGGTACTGCACATTACCTAAACTCGCGCGCAACCTTACAAAAGAGTAGTTTGCAGCGACATCAGAAAGTAACATGGAGCGATATCCATCTCCAATAAAGTTCTTATCGTAACCTACAGCAAGATTCAAATGTTTATTTGGGGTATAAGACAATAGAGCCGTTGCATAGGACCAGTCTTTAGTTGTGCCGTCCAATTTCCCAGACATTTGACTTGGTACTACTTTATTGGTATTGATAAAGTCTGTCAAGTAATTCGCAAAAACCGCTTGATTTTCATAAACATTGGTATAGAAAGAAAACTCCTTTCCTACTTTTCCACCTACTTGAAAACCTCTGGTATTATTCCAGGTGGTTTTCCCCTCATTAAATTCCCTTCCAATCTGGAAATCAGGAAGAAAATCTGCATATACTTCGTAATCTTCACCTTTAAAATTCAATAAATGCTCCTCTGTGACTTTTCTTCTTACCCAAGAACGGCGGTTTAAAGAATCCGTGCCCATCTTCATCAATTCATCATAACGCTGAACCAGCAAGGAATCATCTGCATAATACCCTTTGATAGACGAATGCGAACGATTATTCACATCGTAAACAGATTTGTTTAATTTCTGATAAAATTGATAAGAATATGGGATATTGACATTTGGCGTCTGTGCCTTAGCGCTAAAGCTACCAACAAGAAGGGCTCCTATCCAGGAGAAGTGTTTGAGTTTAAAATTCATGTAGGGTGATCTAGTTCTGTGGTATCCCAGGAGCTTCCTGGCGCGCCACATCCAACTCTTCAAAGATGGAATTTTTACTTTTAAATTCTGGAACCATTACTTTCATCTGTTGTACCACTTTAGTGGTATGGTCAGTTATTGCATAACCAGCCAATTTCACCAATTGTAATTGTACTTCATTAAAGTCATATTCTCTAACCTTACCAATCATGATTTTTTCATGGTGAGTAGGCATTGTATTTTCATTATCGTTCAGTAGTTCCTCAAACAACTTCTCTCCTGGTCTTAAGCCTGAATAAGCAATTTGAATGTCTTCATTTGGTATTAAACCTGCCAAACGAATCATCTTTTTAGCCAGTTCCACGATCTTCACCGATTTGCCCATGTCAAAAACAAAGATTTCTCCACCTTTACCCATACAACCTGCTTCGAGCACCAATCGGCAAGCCTCAGGAATGGTCATAAAATAACGCGTAATTTCAGGATGAGTTACCGTAACAGGACCACCCTTTTCAATTTGTTGTTTAAAACGGGGAATTACAGATCCATTGGAGCCTAAAACATTTCCAAAACGTGTGGTGATGAATTTAGTAATTGGTTTTGTATTTAGCTCGTTGATATAACTTAAGCCATTGCTAAAAATATGATTGGTATGGTGCAGGGAATTATTCAAGGATTGTACATAAATCTCTGCAATTCTTTTGGAAGCCCCCATTACATTGGTAGGATTTACCGCTTTATCCGTCGAAATCATCACAAACTTCTGAACACCATGCTTCACTGATTTATCAGCAATCATTTTGGTCCCCATTACATTTGTCTTGATGGCTTCTGCTGGATTGTCCTCCATTAAAGGAACATGTTTGTAAGCTGCAGCATGGTACACATAGTGTGGCTTATAGGTCTCAAAAAGAAACTCCATTCTTTTCTCATCCTTTACATCTCCAATAAAAGCATGAAAATTGGTACTGGCATGTGTTTCCTCTAATTCTAAATAGATATTATGTAATGCCGTCTCACTTTGATCGCAAAGAATAATTAAGCCAGTCTCAAACTTCAATAATTGTCTGACGATTTCACTTCCTATAGATCCAGCAGCACCAGTAATTAAAATTCTTTTGTCTTTTAACTGATTTTGAATTCCTTCAATATCAATTTCAATAGTTTTCCTATTTAATAAATCTTCGATGTTTAAATTTTGGATCTGAGCCGTGGTCACCTGCCCTCTGGCCCATACATCAGGCGAAGGAATATTCAATATTTTCACGTTGTGTTCTAAGCAGACATCCACTACTTGATTTTTCCTATCGGGTGGGATCGTGTAAGAAGCAAAGATAATTTCATCAACTTCGTGTTTTACCACTAAATGCTCCAGCTGAGAGGCATCCAGGATCTTAACACCATCAATAGTTTTACCTACTTTTCTTAAATCATCATCTACAAAAGCAATGATGGTCTTGTTTACTTTCGCATCATGATCAAAAGTTCTCTTAGTGGCTACACCAGCTTCCCCTGCACCATAAATGATCACTCTAATTTTGTCCAGTTTCGCATTCTTAAGGTACATAAAGAAATATTTCACAATAATTCTATAGGTAATCAACATCAAGAAGCTAAACAAAGTATAAATGACTATAGCGACATTGCTCACGACAGAAGAACCTGTCCCAACAATGATTACTGCATTCGTAAAGAAAATCACTAAGGAGCTCAGAATCACAGAAAACAAAATTCGGAAGGAGTCTTGCGCAGAAGTATACCTAACAATACCAGCAAAAGTTTTCACGCTATAGAATACCAACGTATTCACAGCTATAACCAATAAGACTGATTTGTAGAACCCAATAAAATTAATTTTATCAATGATAAAGTTGTGTTGTAAAATAACAGCAAACAATAAAGCCAGGAGACTTAGGCAAATATCAATGGTAAAGATAATCCAACGGGATACAATTTCAAGTTTAGTGAACATAGAGCTTAGTTAGTACATCTTGCCAAATTTAATAAAAAATAAACCATAAAGTAATACTTAATCTTAGGTATAAATTACATTTCAGTCACTACTATTATTCGCGGTTTAATCAAGCAATAGATCAATACCAAAGGAATTGTTGTTATCAAAAAAACAGATAAAAAACTCCATGGCCAGTAGATTACCGCAACAATAATGCCCAATTGTAATAATGCATACACTGAAGAGACTATTAAATGGGGCCATTTTTGCTCATTGGCTAAAATCTGATAAAAATGCAGCCGATGTGCATCGAAGATATTTTGCTTTAATTTTAAACGATGTATAATTGTCAATACAGTATCTACGCCATAGACTGCTAAAAACAAGACATAAACATAGTTATCAGTCAACAGTATCAATTTCAATAATAGAAATATGATCCAAAAAGCGACCGTTACACTCCCTACATCTCCTGCAAAACACTTGGCTTTCTTTCTGAAATTGAAAAACAAAAAAACTAAAGAGGCCAAAATTGGCAACCAGATCAGATCAGGCTGGATAAAATTAACAACCTCATAGTTTACATATTGTAATCCCCCTAGTACAACAATGCTATAAGCACCTGTAATTCCATTAATCCCATCCATGAAATTATAGGCATTGATGATTCCTATGACCAGAATATAGAGGATGATACTCATCCAGATGGGAAAAATCTGAAAAACACCTAAAAAAAGAAAAAGCAAGGTCACAGCGGCCAGGTGGAAAACAACTCGAACTCTCCCAGATAAGGTAATCCGATCATCCGCAAAACTAATGATGCCAATAATAAATAAGCCCAGAATTGGCATCCAGAATTCCGTGTGCATGATCAGTGTTATCAATGCCGCCAAAAGATAGATGATTCCTCCTCCGCGAATGGTAATCTCCGAATGAGAACTACGCTCATTCGGATGATCAATAATATTATAATGGTCTGCAATCTTGAAATACAAGAGCATTCCTATAAAAAAAAACGGTAACAGTATAAGGTAAAGCATTGCTTATTTATTCAATTCATTTATACATTTAACCAAACTATCTCTCCAATACGGGATAGCAATACCAAATGTGGTTTTAATTTTTGATTTATCCATTACTGAGAATGCAGGTCTTATCGCTTTAGTCGGATAGGCTGATTCGGGAATTGGATTCAATTTAACTTCAATCCTGCTTAGATCAAAAACACCTTTAGCAAAATCGTACCAGGATGTTACGCCTTCATTACTATAATGATAAGTTCCATATTTTTCATTATCAATGGTTATAATATCCAGAATGACACCTGCTAAATCAATTGCATAAGTTGGCGTACCAACCTGATCAACGATAACACCAAGTTCATCATGGTCATTTCCTAACTTACGCATGGTTTTCACAAAATTATTTGCAAATTCTGAATATAACCAACTGGTTCTTATTATATAATGTGTATCTAAAAGCCGGGCAATTCCCAATTCACCATCCAATTTAGTTTTTCCATAAACGTTTATTGGATTAGCAATGTCCTGCTCATTCAAAAGCTTTGGCAGATTTCCTTCAAAAACAAAATCTGTTGAAATATGAATAAGCGTAGCATTATATTCCGCACAAAGACCTGCTAAGTTTTCAGCACCATCTTGATTTATTTTTTTACAAAGCTCAAAATCATCTTCAGCCTTATCTACAGCGGTATAAGCTGCACAGTTAATTACAAATCGAGGACCTTCCTGCTGAAATAATTGATGTAATAAATCCAGATCTAATATATTCCCCTGAATTTCATCCAGATACAATAAAGTAGTTAAGCCTCTTTCAAGACTCACCTTTTCTATACAGCTTCCCAGCTGGCCAAGACCACCAAATACAAGGATATTATTTTTTATACTCATCTTCTTTTAATAATAAGGCCTGCTTCACCTGATTTGTTATAAATAATCCGGACCAAAATTTTCAACCATAACCCCAGCTACACGCTTAATTTCCTGTTCATCGGATTTAGGATAGATCAAAAGAACCTCCCCGTCATCTACAACAATAAAATTTTTCAAGCCTTTAATAACTGTAGCCTTACCTTCAGGGAGATATATCATACAATTATCCGTATCTTCAAGACTCGCAGCTTTGCAGTTCAACACATTTTGATGCTCATCTTTCTCGGCAACCTCATGCAAAGAGGCCCATGTACCTAAATCGGACCAACCTATATCTGCTGGAATAGTAAATACATTATCCGCTTTTTCTAAAATCGCATAGTCAATAGAAATGTTCGGTGCAGAAGGATAGTTTTCTGTTATGAAGTGTGCTTCCTGATTCGTATTATAGAAAGCACTTCCCGCACTAAATAATTTATGGATTTCGGGTGCATATTTCTGAAAAGCTTCCGTTATAGATTTAGCTGACCAAATAAAAATACCTGCATTCCAAAGGTATCCACCTGTATCAAGAAAGCCCTTTGCGACCTCCAAAACCGGTTTCTCCATAAAGCACAGGACAGGGCAAATATCACTTTTCTCCTCACTTTTAAAATTAATATAGCCATAACCGGTATCAGGTCTGGTTGGATTGATCCCTAAAGTTAATAATGCATTGTTTGAAGAGGTAAAACTCAATGCCTGCGCTATCTTAATCAGGAATTCTTGTTCCTTTAAGATCAAATGATCTGAGGGTGCAACCACAATATTAGCATCCTTATTATGCTGCAAGATTTTATAACTAGCATAAGCAATGCAAGGCGCCGTATTATTACGACTAGGTTCTAGTAAAACCTGACCATCAGATAGACCCGGAATTTGCATTTTAACCAATTCACTATATTGCTCATTAGTTAGGACATGTATGTTTTCCGCTGGACAGATCTTTAAGAAACGATCATAGGTTAATTGCAACAGCGATTTTCCAACACCTAAAATATCAATAAACTGCTTAGGAAAATGATTACGGCTTTTGGGCCAAAAGCGAGAGCCAACTCCGCCAGCCATAATCAAGACATAATTGTTTTTATGTATTTCTAGTTCCAATCTGAATCTTTTATTTCGTTATAAACTTTTTCAATTCCTTCATCCAGGGAAATTTCAGCATGCCATCCCAAACCATTCAATTTAGTCACATCCATCAATTTTCGGGGCGTGCCATCTGGTTTGCTCGTATCAGTTAAAATCTCTCCTGCAAATCCCGTAATTCTTTTCACCAAAATTGCCAATTCGAGTATAGAAATATCCTCACCTACTCCAATATTCACCAAACCCGGTTCGTCATAAGTATTCATCAAATAAACACAGGCCTGAGCTAAATCATCGGCATGCAAGAATTCACGTTTTGGACTGCCTGTTCCCCATATGGTGACCGCTTTATCTCCATTTCGCCTGGCTGTAATAAACTTCCTCAACATGGCTGGAAGAACATGTGAATTATTTAAATCATAATTATCATTCGGTCCATACAAGTTTGTTGGCATTACAGAAATGAAATTACATCCATACTGTGCCCGATAAGCATCACACATTTTGATCCCTGCAATTTTAGCAATAGCATAAGGTTCATTGGTCGGTTCCAGCTCACCAGTCAGTAGATATTCTTCTTTAAGTGGCTGTGGTGCTAATTTAGGATAGATACAGGAGGAGCCAAGAAACATTAGTTTTTTGACCCCATGTAAATACGACTGATGAATCACATGATTTTGAATCATCAGATTCTCATAGATGAAGTCGGCTCTATAGGTGTTGTTAGCGATGATTCCTCCAACTTTTGCCGCAGCTAAAAAGACATAAGCTGGTCTTTCTGATGAAAAAAAATCTGCAACTGCATTACTATCCCGTAAGTCGAGCTCTGAAGAAGTTCTAACAACTATATTATGAAATCCCAGCGATTTAAGTTGACGCAGAATTGCTGATCCAACCATTCCCCGATGACCTGCGATATAAATTTTGTCATTTATGTGCATTATTCAAATTGATTTTTGACTTTATAACCCGCTGCTTTCAACATCAATTCTTTACGGAAATGGTCTATATCAGATTCCATCATTTCCTTTACTAATGCTAATAAATCATATTTAGGTACCCAACCTAGCTTAGTTTTTGATTTAGTTGGGTCTCCAATCAATAGATCAACTTCAGTTGGTCTAAAATATGCCGGATCAACAGAAACAACCTCTTTACCAATTTCAATATTAAAATCTATGTTTGAACATGATTTAATATAGCCTTTTTCTTCTGATCCTTCTCCTTTAAATTCAATTTCCACGCCTACTTCGGCAAAAGACATTTTTACAAAATCACGAACTGTAGTGGTAACTCCAGTGGCAATTACGTAGTCTTCTGGTGTATCCTGTTGTAGAATCAACCACATCGCTTCCACATAATCTTTCGCATGCCCCCAATCTCTTCTGGCATCTAAATTCCCCAGATAAAGCTTCTCTTGTAGGCCAAGGGCGATTTTTGAAACACCTCTTGTTATTTTTCGCGTTACAAAGGTTTCTCCACGAAGTGGGCTTTCATGGTTAAACAAAATTCCATTGCAGGCAAACATTCCATAAGCCTCTCTGTAATTCACTGTAATCCAATAAGCGTACATTTTTGCCACGGCATAAGGTGAACGAGGATAAAAAGGTGTTGTTTCCGACTGAGGAACAGCTTGAACTAATCCATAAAGTTCAGATGTAGATGCCTGGTAAATTCTTGTTTTTTTCTCTAAGCCAAGAATTCTCAAAGCTTCCAATAGACGTAATGTTCCAATACCATCTGCATTTGCAGTATACTCAGGCGTATCAAAGCTAACTTTAACATGACTCATCGCCCCTAAGTTGTAAATTTCATCGGGCTGAACCTCCTGAACAATACGAATCAAATTTGTGGAGTCACTTAAATCCCCATAATGCAATTTGAATCGCACATTGGTCTCATGAGGATCTTGATATAGATGATCAATACGGTCTGTATTAAATAGTGAGCTACGACGTTTAATCCCATGAACTTCGTAACCTTTTTTCAATAACAAATCGGCCAAATATGCTCCATCCTGACCTGTTATACCTGTTATAAGTGCTTTTTTCATTTAAATCTGATTTTATATTTTAATAGGAACTTCTACAAAGAAAGATGCTTTACAGCATTCTTTGGGTTCCAACCTAATTTTGCCCTTGCCCTTGAATCATCAAAGGTCAAATCTGCAGTGATTTTTTTTAATTTTTTTGAGTTGATAGGTGATTTACGACCTAACAAATCCCCAAAGACCGCCATGGTCTTTGCCATCCAAAAAGGAATGTTCATTGGCTGGCCTTTTCCTAATAGATGCGTTATCTTTTCGGAAAGGTTAATAAAGCTCGGGTGATTTCCATCTGTCAAATTATATACCCCTCCAATACTTGCTACGGTTAAAAGTATATCGGATACATCCTCCACTAAAACCATACTTTTTCTTGCAGTTCCACCGGCAATATTAAAGTAATAATTATGTTTTATACTCTTAATCATAGCACCCAGGTTTCCGGGAGGATTTTGTCCAACTAGCAAAGGAAGACGAAGTATGGAACAGATCACACCGTTTTTAAGACACCAGTTCTGGACTAATTTTTCTGCCTCTATCTTACTTTTTCCATAAGGATCAACCGCTCCTAAAGGCATATCCTCGCTAATATTTATTCCAGACTCCAATCCATAAACTGAAACAGAACTGATCAAAACAATTGATTTAGGTAGAACTATGAGCTTTTCCAGGCCTGATAACAGATGCTGAGTTCCTTTTACATTAACATTAAAAAAGTCCTCTTTATCTGCTGCCGTTTTTGGCACCAAATGCGCTTTACCTGCAGCATGTATCACTATTTCAACAGAGGGTACAACTGGTACTTCCTGCGATAAATCGCATATTATATTAGACTTATCATCTCTTCCTAAAGTGATGATTTCCGAAGAAAACCTCTCCTTAACAATCCTTCCAAAAAAGCCAGAGGCGCCGGTTAACAATATCATACTATACTAAAAATTTCTTTTGCCCATCCTTTTATACTATATTTTGACATCATTTCAGGAGAAGGAACAATAAAGCTCCCTTCAAAAAATTTGCTATCGATATCAGGTTGAGTCCTGTCTATTAATAAAACATTATTAGGATTATAAAAATCGTAATTGACAATTTGCGGATTCGTTGTTATCAATTTAATATTAGCACCTAAAGCTTCAAATGTTCTCATGGTAAGTCCTTTCTGCTGAGGATGATTAATATCCAGGATAGATTTGGACTGAGACATTAGGTTAAAGATATTGGTATGTGTAAGCGACTCAAATGAGATGTCCTTAAAATTTACATCCCTAAACTCTTTATCCGTCACTTTTTTTGCAAAAAATAACATCTTGCTCCCCAAATAGAAGTAAAGTTTGGATTTAGCAAGCTTCAGATTAGCCGTTATGTTCTTTACTAAAATATACCGGTCACTATGAGCTGTTCCAATGAAAAGAAGGTCATATTTATGATGCTTCACTACATTCTTTTGAGCATAAGCAGTAGTATAAAATAAGGGTCTCAACTTAAGATCATGCGCCTTTGCATCTACAGGGTCAAAAGTAAACTTATCATCAAAGAATGGCAATAACTCTATATTCTGTTTTCTATTTTTGAAGGAATCCCACATATACAGCAAACACTTGGCAGTAGGGAATAACGTCTTAAACTGTTGTAAAACATCTTTTGTAATTGCTTCCGGGTTTACAAAAAACAAATAGTCAAAATCTTTTTCCTCATTTTTCAATCTACTAAGAATTTCATTATAATACCTATAAATCCTGTTTTTTAGAAATCCCTTGTTTACTCTAATGATCGCCTTAGAAAAGAAATCATTTGAAGGCCTGTCATCAAACCAAATCACTTTTGCGCCTAAATCTTCCAGTGCCTTTATAATTTCCCGCTCGTACTCAAAAAACATCGGACAAAATAATAAAATCGATTTCCCCTTCAAATCCCCCATACTTACTTATATAACCCTTTAGCTTTCATTTCATCTATCGAAACCTGGTAATTATCCTGTTCTACCGCCTGAGTATTTACCCAATCGGTAAAGCACTTCATGCCCTCATTAAAAGTGAATTTTGGACTAAAGTCCAGCTTTTCCTTTATTTTAGTTAAATCAGCATAATTATGGCGAATATCACCTAAGCGGTAGTTCCCACTAATTTTTATGGGCACTTCAACACCATAGTTTTTCACTAAAGTTTCAGCAACAGTTAGCACATCAATAGGTACTCCTGTACCAACATTAAAGACCTGTCCATTAGCTTCGTCCTTCTCAATCCCCAAAATTGTTGCTGCTACAACATCATCAATAAATACAAAGTCTCTAGATTCCTTACCGTCCTCAAAAATATTAATTGCATTTCCATTTTTAATCTGTGTGGAGAAAATAGACAAGATCCCTGTATAGGGATTCTTTAAAGACTGGCCGGGACCATATACATTCTGGTAGCGAAAAGCAACCGGTTGAATACCTATAGTAGGACAAACGGTCATGATCATTTGCTCCTGATTTTGTTTAGTTATTCCATAAACTGAAGATGGATGAATCTTTGATTCTTCGTCTGTACCAACCAGAGTTAAAGGTTTATTACAGCCCGGATATTTAACTTCAAAATCTCCGGTATCCATGATAGCAGAAGTTCTATGTTCTGGATATACAAAGCCGAGTTCTTCACTTTTATACTTTCCTTCTCCATAAATAGATCTTGATGAGGCTACAATTATTTTATCAATTTGGTGAGGTTCATTAGCTAACAGGTCTAATAATATTGCAGTCCCGTTAATATTAACATCAACATACTTTTGAATTTCATACATAGACTGTCCGGTTCCCGTTTCAGCAGCATAATGAACGATGATATTTTGTCCCTCTAATGCTTTTTTCCAATCTTCTTTAGAGGTGACTGTTCCAAAAATAAATTTCACCTTATCTTTTATACTATTATAAAGAACTGAGGTAGTCACTGGGTCTTCCCCATGTATTTGCAATGAAAGATTATCTAGTACCGTTATTTGGTATCCTTTCTCAATTAGCTTAAGGGCTAAGTTACTTCCAATAAAACCTGCTCCTCCAGTTATTAGTACATTTTTCATTATTTTCAAAAAGTTATTTAGTTCAGAATTTTTTTACTTAAAATTATATCTACCTTAATCTATCGACCTGCACTTTTTTGACATTATACTCTTTCCCAACGTTCGGTTTTAAAATTGTAACGTTTAATGACTTTAGCTGGCGCACCTACTGCAATACAATATGGTGGAATAGATTTTGATACCACAGACATCGTTCCGATAATAGCACCTTTACCAATAGTAACCCCCGGTAGAATACTTACAAACTCACCAATCCAAACATTCTCCTGAATATGGATTTTACTACTGTGATATTCCCTATCCTTAGGGATTGTATTAGCTGAACTGTCATTATGATCACCTTTATAACTACCGTGACTACAATCAGAGATATACACCTTACTTGCGATTAAAACATTATCATCAATTACAACCTCATTCATTGCGGTGATATGCACATAGTCATTAACTTGAACATTATTACCGAATCTCAATAGTTTCCCGGTCTTACCTTGTAATTCATAGGCTTCAAACCGACAACCTATTCCGGTAGTCAGTCCTTCACCAAAGGAAATCAGGTGCTTATTTCTTACATCGAACGGCAGCCGTATTAACCTGGATTTCGAAAAAAACAATTTCGTATTTATATAGGCTATAATTAACTTGATACAACCCAAAAAACCATATCTCTTATACATCTTACAGTTTATTATCTACCAATAAAATATTAAATAATTCTTGCCAATTTTGCGCTAAGGGAGCAGGGTACACAATTGGATTCGATTTAGAAAAACCAATACCATCACCATCAATCAAGTCTCTCATATACTGCGCTAATTGTTTTGCATCTGATGGATTAAAAAACTTAGCTTTATCATAATCGCCTACCGATTCCTTAGCATAAGGAAGATCCGATACGATCATTGGCTTATTATACTGTTTAAACTCAGTAATAGGTAATCCCCACGTTTCTAACTTTGAAGGAAAGATCAAACAATCACACGTTCCATAAAGACTGTATACTTCCTCCCTTTTTAACAACCCAACAAAATTTATATTTGGAATATGCTGATACTTTTTCAAAATATCCCTTGAATAATAATTCTCAGTTCCATCAATCGTAATAATTACCTTAAAAGCACTAGTTCCCTGTTCGTTCAGCATTTTTACAGCCTCACAAATCACCTCAATATTTTTAAACGGTCTGGGAAAGGTTGGAAAGAAAAATAATTTTTCAGGATTAGTTCCCTCTTCTTTTATGAATTCAGCCGGGATCTCCGGAACTTGAGGTTTAGCTATGATTATAGAATCATTTTTTAAACCAAACACTTCATGGAATTTTTCCTTGATCCATAATTGCTGAACAATGACGTATTTATTTCTCTTAATATTTATTTTATAGAGATACTTATAGAATAGGCTAAAAAGTAACTGAGTAGGTTGAACATAAATGTCCTTCAAAACGACTGGCCCAAAAGGTGAAGCGTTATGGCAGTAAACAGCTTGTGGAATATCCCCAACATTAGGGCTTATATCATGAAGTGACAACCAAAAGAATACATTTTGTTTTACTGCGATGGTCTTAAAATGAATGTACTCATAGTAAAGTCTATAGCAGTAAGACTTCCTTGACTTTGGATATTCAATAAAATTTATATTTCTATATTCATCCGCCTTAAACAACTCCAGTTTATGCACGAGCGCGATGATTTTATACTTTGAAACATAAACATCGTCATTAAGGTGATTAAGACAGTCTTTTAAAACGGACAAAGGTCCAGCCTCAAAAAAATTTATGGCCGAAATAACTATAGTTTTAATTTCCTTTTCTTTACTTAATCTATCTTGTATCATATCAATAACTATTCCCCAACTGTATTAAAACTCTTACCTTGAAACCGCTTCCTTATTTTAAAGCCAGATTCTCATATAAACGACCACTTATCTCTACATTGAATTTTTCGACAAACTGTTTATCAACCTCAATGTTTTCTAAGGCCAATATCACCTTAATTTTATTAATAAAGTCCTTTTGGTTCCCGATGGATTCAAAGAAGCAGCCTTGACAATTTTTCAATATTTCGTTCACACCAAGAGTTGGTGTTGATAGAACAGGTGTACCCGCAGCAATAGACTCGACAGCTACAAGAGAAAACGTCTCAGAAACAGAGGGCAGGATTAATAAATCCGATGCGGCGATGAACTTAACTGGATTGGTAATATTGCCAATAAAATCAACATGATTTTCCATACCAAGTTTTGCAACTAAGCCCTTCAAAAACTCACGCTCCTCCCCATCTCCAATCAAGATCAGTTTACAATTCAGCTCCTTTGCAAGGTCAGGCATTAAGTTAATCAGGCCTTCCTGGTTCTTTACCTTTGACAGGCGTCCGACACAAACCAACGTTTTAAAACCCCGATCTTTATTCATCCATTTATGTGACAGGGATTCTTGTTCCTTCAACTTAAAATCTTCATCGATTACAGGATTATAAATCACTTCAATCTTATCTTTAGGAACCCCGATATCCTCAACCAAATGATTTTTCACGGCATTAGATACCGCCACAACTACATCGGCATATTTATAAAAAAACCTGACAAGTGTCTTATAAAACAAGTGCATAAAGGACATATTCTTAACGTCCAAATCATAAAAGCTATGGTGTGTGATAATCAATTTTGTTTTTTTCCTTAAAATGATTTTCAAGATCAACACACTTAATATGTTAATAAACTGGGGCCCGCAGATGACGACGTCTGATTTCGTCGTTCTAAAAAAAGCCAAAGCTGACCAAAAGCATTTTGAAAGCCGCTTATTAAAAGACTGAACTTTCACTTGTTCATTTAAATATATATCGAGACCTCCGATTTGTTGGCATACTAAAAATGATGTTGGGTATCCTGATTTACAAAAATGATTAGCAAGATGCACTAAAACCTTCTCCACTCCACCAGAAGTAAAAGAGGCACAGAAAAACAATACTGATGGTTTCATTAGGAAGATTTCAACTTACTTCGAACGACATTCTTAACATACAATGTCAATACACTTCTAATAGATCGATCATATAGAGATGCCCCATGTTTTCTCAACACATCATAAATGTTTTTATAGAACTTCTCTGCCCCGGTACTGGTTTTTGTTAATTCCCATTCACGATATGCGGCAGTAGGTGTGCCCTCAATATCAACAATTCCACCTAGGGTCAACAATTTCAACCATAAATCCAAATCCATACAATAATGGATATTCTCATCTACATACGCTACTTTTCGTACTTTTTCAGTGAGGTAAAAAGATCCAGGTTGAAGTACATCAAACTTATTTCTCAGCAAGTACTCCCGATCAGGCACTTTCAATTCTGATTCTCTAAGCAGCAGGCCATCACGATCTATTACATTATAATTACTACTGTAAAAGATCGACGCATCCTGGTTCACCAAATAGGCCTTTACAATCCTTTCTACAGCATCCGGATATAAGATGTCGTCTGAATTAATCCAAGCCACCAGCTCCCCTGTAGCTAGTTTAAACCCTTTATTAATAGCATCCGATTGCCCTTTATCTTTCTCACATATTACTTTAGTAATTCTATCTTTATAGCGTTCAATTACACTTCCTGTATGATCTGTGGAGCAAGCGTCTAATAAAATGTATTCAATATTTTTATAAGTCTGATTGAGCACCGAATTAATCGTTGCCTCAATAAACTGCCCTTGATTATAAGAAGGAGTAATAATACTAACTTTAATGTTTTGCATATTTAATAAGTGTTTTTTTTAAGATTTCCTTGATTTCAGAAATTTCCCCGGGTTGCCGCCTACCACAGCATATTCTGGAAAATCTTTAGTTAATATCGTTCCTGCTGCTATTATGGATCCTGTTTTGATGGTTCTTCCCGGTAAAATAAGTACATTCATTCCAATCCAAACATCATCCTCAATTATACATTGTTTACTTGCTGTAAAACCTTGTTGAATCATTGGTATGTCAACTCTGTTAAACAAATGATCTCTAACTAAGATCTCAACATTTGGCCCCATCATTACATTGCTACCAATGATAATGTTATTTGGCACAACCGCATTTATTCCAATACCCGAATTTGCTCCAATTTTAACCCCTCTCCCACTTCCAAACCAAGCCCCGCGCTCAACATTCACATTACTACCACAATAAGCAAAGATGTTTTTAGCACATAAATATCTTAACCGCATAGAGGTTGGGCCCAAATATGGAAAGCTTGAAGTAGGAAGGAATCTAAAAATTCCATAATAAAAGCATAAACTGATCACTCTAATCATACTAAAAAATTATTAACTGTTCTTATGTACATCGCTTGTTGATAATAAGACATTACTTTCCTTCGTTTCTGCATCCTGCCTTGATTTCCTGATATAAAAAAAGAAAAACATGGGTACCAAGAAGTAATCAGCCTGTGAAAACTTACCACTGGCGAATGACAAAATAAGCGTCATAATCATAAACATAATTGCAGCTGCATTTATCCCATTAGTCTTCTGCTTAAAAAAAGCTACAACAAAAGCCACAAATATAAACATGTACAATACAGTGCCAAAAATACCATACCTTAAAAATAAATTAGACCAGGAAACGTCATCCTGTTCCAATTGAGTTGCTTCATATTTTTCGTTTCTATGTCCTAGTAAGAAAGTATCTTTAGGAAAATCTCTTTCGTGAATGAAACCAATTCCAAAAAATTCATGTTTAGGGTCCTTGCTGACATACAAATACCGCTCGGTGACATGGAATATTCGGTAAGCAAAAGTCATATTACTTCCTTGTTCTACCGATTTATCAGATACGGCTGCATTAATATCATCAGTAGAAGACAATAACCTGGCCCCAATTATTGGGAGCGTTAAAATAAACATGAACACAAACCAAAATATCACCTTTTTTTGCTGATTAAATAAGCCTGACAAAACCGCGAATCCCATTGTTAATATCAGACCTAAAATTAAGGTTCTGGTAAGTGTAAATAAAATGGTAATCAAAAACAAAACAATAATCCCTCCTTTATAATGAATAACCAATGTCTTATTCATCAAAAGAATAAATAGACATGGCATCAGGAAGTAGGGTAGATTCGTATATCTAACCCAGGGAATACCCAATTCATCAAAAGCAGTGATTCCCCCCCCTGTTAACAACCGCAAGCCTGTAGGGATCTGGATTAAACATAAAATAGATTGTATGACGGTTATTATAAAAATTGTCTTAAATAATCGTTCAAAGAGTTTCTTATCAATCTTATCTAACCAAAAATAGGTTAGCAAAAACAGATTAACCCGAAACATTAACATAAATCCTGAAAATGAAGGATTGTAATAGGCTAAATCTATATAGGCTGCAAAAACGAGATAAATTAGAAAACATAATAACGCAACAAAAACTATGGATTTCACAGGAAATCTGACTTTTCCTGCGATTAAATAGCTCATCAATATCGCTAAGGTAAAGATTAACGCATAATCCTTTCCGTACAGATTAAAACCAAAAAGCATTAATGGCTCTGGAACAAACTGAAAACCGTCAGTTAATAGAAATAAAAAAATGAGTAATCCAAAGTATTTCTTTCCCTGAAGATATAGGATGATTCCGATAATCATTATTATAAAAAACATCACACTAAGTTTTAGATAAAAGTGAGTTTATACGTCTATATCCAATCAAAATCAAAGGCGAACTAGTAAGTAAGACAAAGCATACACCAACGATCGGCACCACAATAGTATAGCCGGGAAGCATCCTATCTAAGTATGGAAGTAAGTACTTAATATAGATGATACAAACTATTGCAACCCATAAACAAGGGAATATTAGCTTACTGAAATGAGATAAAAGTTCATTAAAGCTCCTCTTCAGTTGGATAAAAACTATTCTTAGCATCATAAACTCTAATATTAAATATACTACAACCGTGGAAAGCGCTACCCCTATAATTCCATAACCATAAAAAAGGCTTAAAAAGCATAACCCGGTTTTTAATACGCCGACTATAAGATAAACTATTGCTGTTTTCTTCTGTTTATTAACGACGAATAGCGCATTCGCAGAAAAGCTATTCAGAAGATAAATAAACGTTGCAAAAAGAGCAATCTGAGCTGGAATAATTCCTGGCAAATATTTAGGTAAAAAAATTGACACCACATAAGGTAAAACAACAACAGCTACCCCTAATAAGGGAGGAACTAAATATGATAAAATACTATGTGGCACTAACACATGTTTCTCTATTACACTATCCTCCTTTGAATAACCATATTTTTCATTAAGCTGGGTAAACAATACCACGCTAAAACTGGATATAAATAACCTTAATGGAATGATCACCAAGCCGGATAAACTATAAAACCCAACCTCAGCAAAATTAAGATACCTGGCAATAAGTAATCTATCAATACTATCAAAAATTGTAGCACTGATGTCCTGTAGATATAGCGGGAAAGAGATCACTAAAAGCGTCTTAAAAAGCTTATTATCCCAAAATATTCTATAATTAAATGGCCTTTTTAAATAATGGAATACAGAATTTGCTATTGCCATGATCACAGTAGCTATCAATAACGCCTTTATTCCCCAAAAATACACTAAAGGAATCGACAAAATCGTAAGCATAGCATTTAGAATACTGGCTTCTTTCAATAGCCTATAATTATTGAGTCCCTTTGCTAAAATATTACTGTATCCACCTATAAATTGACTCACATAAATCAACCCAACAGTGATCATTGAAATTTTCAGCAGATAAGCTTCAATATAGAACAGAGAATATAATATGAGGCCTAATGATAAGATTGGCGTAACAAATAACTCGTAAGTAAAGACTAAATCTGCAATTCTCCGAGCTTCTTCGTGTTTACCTTCTGCTCTGAGCATCACAAAATCCCTTCGCATTACGAAGGGTAGGCTAAATGTAAAAACTATGGAATAGGAAATAAAAACCTTTGCAGTTTGCCATACTCCATAATCACTTGGTCCTAAAATTAAAGCATAAAAATAACCTGCTAAAAATGTAGCAAAGAACGTTACTGTCTCCCCCGTAAAAAGCTGAATAAAACTGCTTTTTACCTTATTTAAAATACTTTTCTCCACTTACCTCTCTTAAACGTTATATTTAATCGTTGTTCAAATAATAAAAAGCAGACACTATCTTTATAAAACAGGCCATTAAAATAGTGGCTGCGCCGAATTCATTTATGCTAGTGCCCGACTAGTTTAGTCCCGTTAGTTGTGTGTTTTTTTGTTCTAAAAATATAATCATACAATGCGTCCGCATACACTTCAACTTTATCCTTATAATTATCCTTATTGAAATTATACATATCAATATCGTACGTAAGCTTCATTAGTTTATAAATGAATTGCTCTACTTTCTCATAAGGAACCTCGAATTCATCAATTCGATTGAAAACAGTTTCTATGTCATATAGGGACTCGATATCTATGGTTAAACCTAAGCCTCTATAGAAAGATCTACCAAAAGTAACTACCGGTTTTTGGTACAGTAAAGACTCAAAGCCTACACTTGAATTGATCACAAAAATACCTTTAACCATTTTTATAATCTCATGTGAATTCTCTTCAGGAGACAAAAGGATTACGTTAGGTAATTCCGAGATTTTCTTTAAGTCTTCCAAACTATAGAACCCCCTACCATTAGGGTGTTCTTTAACCAGCAATTTCGAAGGAAAAGGCAGGTAATTTGATATCATCTCGATTAAATTAGCTTGATTGTAAAATGGAAGCCCTCGCTGAGTTAATTGGGAATCATTTGGAACATGCATTGGAAAAAAATAGATACTCTGACCTTTGAATGATTCCAAAGGTTGTTTCTCATAATATTTAAAAGCACCTGTTCTTTTAATTAATCTTCCAAAATAAGCTTTAAAATGGGCATTAAAACTAAACCGCTTATCGCCTACATTATTGGTTAACTGCTGAAAAAACTTCTTCGCAGCAATTCCCAGGTATTTAGTTTTAAAGTTCAAATCAAACTTCTTCGGGTCACCCCACAACTTAGGTTGACGCAAAGTATAACCTTCTATATATTTTTTAATTTTTTCCTTTGATTCAACATCAATAGCTTCCTCAAAACTTTTGTGTGCTTCCGGAATAAAATAATACCTCATTTCATCATTATGAAAATGAAGGTTAATATTATAGTTAGAATAACCAAAATAAGAAAGGTTACCACTGCACAGTTTCGCAAATGCCCTAAATATATTATGCTCTAGTTCATCACCTTCGTAAGTAAAAAACTCCTTAATATCGTAGTGATCTTTAATTTCTGAAATAAAGCAAAAGTATTTTGAGACCTGATCTTGATAATGGGTTTCATCAATATCAAAAAAATACTTTTCTGTTCGGTACAGAGATTGCAACGCAGGAAAACCCAACTTATGAGCTAATAACGTTGCTCCATTTAAATCCATCCCTTCTTTCTTCTGAACAAGAAGAAAGTGCTCAAAATTCCTGGCTTCAAAGATCTGGATATGATTGGGAGTGAATGTTAATAGTAAAACTGAAATTCCCTTATTATTGAAAAATTCCCAAACTTTAATATAAAAATCTACTAACCAATCATCAGTGCCTACATGAATGCACAGGTCATATTTTTTTTTCATTTACTTTCTAACAAGATATTGATTCATCACTTAACCTATCACCCTTTTCAAGATCCTTACTAGCCTTTTTACCTAAAACATCCTTATAATGCTTTGGGTGCATTCCATAACCAGGACGAATAGATCGGATATTCTCTTTAGTTATTTCTTCTCCCGCTTTGATGTCATTTACTACATACAAGGAGCGACAAAACTCTCTACCACTTTTTTGCTTCTCCGTAAGTGCATAGTTGACCCCTCCGACTGCCTTTTCCGCTTCCCTTACGGATTTCACCATTTCAGAAAACTCTTGTTCATTCATTGAAAAAGAAGCATCAGGACCACCAATTGACCGGTCTAGAATAAAATGTTTTTCGATGATCTTAGCGCCCATTACTGTTGCTACGATTGGTGCTGTACTGCCCATTGTATGGTCAGATAGCCCTGAAATAGTTCCAAATCTTTCCGCCAAATCCTTGATCATTACAAGATTTGCCTCTTCTATTGGGGCAGGGTAGCTTGATGTACACTTTAACAAAGCAATATTATCATTGCCCATTTTTTTACAGGCAATTAGTGCTAACTCTATATCAGCAATTTCTGCAATACCTGTTGAAATAATAATAGGCTTCCCTTTTGATGCCACATATTCTATTAACGGGATATCTGTAATTTCAAATGAAGCAATCTTATACGCCGGGGTATTTAATTCTTCTAATAAATCTACCGAGCTAAGATCAAAAGGTGAGGAAAAACACACTAATCCTTCTGCTGCTGCTGCTTCAAATAATTGTTTATGCCATTCCCAAGGAGTATAAGCTTCCAGGTACAATTCGTGAAAATATTTATCGTCCCAAATCGTTCCTTGTTTCAATCTAAAATCATCCTTCTTAGAATCAATTGTCATCGTATCAGCAGTATAAGTCTGCAACTTGATACAATCAGCACCAGCGCGTTTTGCTGCTTTAATAGTTTCGATAGCTATATCTAAACTACCGTTATGATTTGCCGACAATTCTGCAATAATAAATACAGGATGATCACCGCCTATAATATGTGAACCAATTTTCATATTCTAATTTATATTTCTAACTAAACAAAATGCCTCTGCAAAATCTACTCCTACTGAGATGCCCCATCTCTGAGCTACAATCATTAACGCTTCAGGGGATCGTGGATGAGGATACAATCTCCTTTCAAATTCATAAGACTCCATGGCCTTAATTTTAGCCTCAATACCCGTTTTCGAAACCGAAACAAAAAAATTCGGGATAAAGTGCTTTGGATCAGTGGAAGCTCTCCATTCTGTACCCGACATAGTTTCAAAGGTCACAATAGTTTTCACACTTTCATGAGCCATCGGTCGACAACACGTTATAACTGCTTCAAATGTTCTTTGATGATCTATGTTTACGTCTCCACCATGATGAGTGAAAATCACATCAGGATCAAATTCTATTTTTTCCTTTTCCAGGATTTTAATTAAGTCTAACAGAGCTACTGAATCAAATCGATTATCCGGAAGGTCATAAATCCCAACACTATCATAGCCTATCGCTTCCTGTGCAGCATATATATTTTTCCTATGGACTTCCAACTGTTTCTTCCACTCGCTTCTATCCCTCGTGTCGGATCTCGAAGTAATCCCTTCACCTAATATGATCACGCGTGTTTTAACACCGTAATCTTCAATTAATCGGTGCATAGTGGCTCCAAGTCCCAAAATCTCGTCATCAGGGTGGGCAACTACAACTAGTATCCTTTTATTTCTTAATGATTCTAACATTAGCGGTTAATTCTTGTTCACTTTTAATTTCTCCATTTGTAAATTCAAATCTGAAATGTTCATTTTCTAAAAAGGCATGAGGATATCCCTCAGCATCCAACATTCTGATAAAGTTATAAAGGCCTTCAATATCACCTAATTCATCGCTTATAATGCTTTGATCTGGTGTTCTCCTTTTAAAATGAACTGGATTCCCCTCTTGTTTAACTGGCGTCATCTCCTGACTAAGGATCTCATCAATCATTTCCTTCATCACAGCCCCTGTTCTTTTAAAAATAGCTGTGGCAGTTCCTTCTAATGATAAATCCCTTTTAAGATAAATATCCCCCGTATCAATTCCATGATCTACCTTAATCGCACTGACTTTAGTATCCTTGAATCCTCTTATGATAAGGTTTTGTAATGGACTTCCACCACGTCCAAATGGCAAATCCGTCATATGAAAAACTACACATTTAAAGTTCTCATAAATAATTTTAGGTATAATCCATGACCAGTGCATGAAAAAAATATAATCAGGTTTAATCAGATCCAGATTTTCAGGGGTCAAATCTTCTTTGTTTTGAAATCCTACAGCATTGTACTTGGCAATCAATTCCGACTGAATATCATTTAACCCTTCATTACAGTTTGCAACAACTATATTTTTCATTTTTCAGATGATTAATTTAAATTTCTTTATAGAAAGTAATAAGATTAGATTTTTTATCCACTTCGGTCGTATAACCCAATTTTTGAAAAACTTTTAGTGAAGCTAAATTTTCAAGAAACACTTCACCACAGACCATTTTAACTTCACTTAATTCCTTTCTAAAAACCTCTAGTCCCTTTTTCAATAAGATAGTACCTAAGCCTTGGTTTTGGTATTCAGGATCCACCAAATAGCTAATACTAGCTTTATCGGCTTCAATATCAAACCTAATTGAACCAAAAACATTTCCTTCCAATTCTCCGATATAATAGGAGCAATCTTTACTGCTTAATTTCCGCTCAAACCAATTTTTATGGGTTTCAAACTTAACCTGGTCCTTATTAAAGAAAAAACTCCTGATCCCGGCATTATTCGCCCATTCAAAGGTCTTTAATAAATCTCTTTCTTCCACTTTTCTTAAAGTGGTTTCTTCCTCCTTTTGGAACTGCTTAAAATATTTCAGTATTCTGATTCCGGATTTACCATCGATCAATCTAGGACCAAATTGAAATGCTCCGGTATAAAAAGTATCAATTGCATTCTTTAAATCTTCATTTGAAAACTCATTTGCACTAATAAAAGAATTCAGAGTCCTATACTTCTCAAATATGTTTTTCTGATTTTCAATGTACATCCCGGAAATGACCTTACATCCTAGCGCAAGAGCTTCCTGTAATATTCCACTAGCCGGTACAATAGCCAATTCTGAAGCCTCCATTAAGCTCTTGATGACCTCTGGGGAAACAGAACCATAGTGCTGAAATCTTTGATCACCAGTCATAGAAACTTCTAAGGCTTGCAGGTAATCGTAAGCAGTGCCCGTAACAATAACTATCTTTTTAAATCTGTCGTCAGCAAGAAGAATGTGAACCGCTTTTTGAGTAATATTCTTCTTGTCAGAACCCCCAAAACAAACAAACACAGAATCTGCTTCCTTTTGAATTGGAGTATCCCCCGTTTGAATTAAGAATGTAGGACGTAATAAAACATATTCTAGACCCAGGGCAAATTGAGTAATAGCAGTTGCGACATAATCGGAGGAAAGGATTCCAGGGGCGTGATTAATAATTAAATCTGCAAAAAACGCTTTATCATGTAAATCGTCTATGCAAACCAACAAACATCCTTGATCTTTAACTCTTTTTTGATCATCTGAATCTAAGTTATAATGGTCAAGGACAACAATAATATCCTTAGTTAATAGTCCTATAAATTCATCTTCTGAACTAATAATTGAAACTTCAAATCCATTTTCTTGAATCTGAAGTTTCAACTCTCCCGGAATTTCTTTACAAAAGAAAACGCAATCAAAATCCCTTTCCAGCATTTGGGCCAAGGCTAAACAGCGGACCAGATGGCCTAAACCAATTTGGGAACTGCCATCCGCTCTAATATATATTTTGCGCTTTACCAATTAATTTAAACGTTTAAAACCTGAATGACACACTGGCCCATCCAATAACGTTGCAATGTTTTTATCGCCTACTTCACATTTAGAAATGTCTGAATAGACAGCATCTAGTGCATCAAAATAACTATTAATCATTTCATCAGAATGCTTAGTGCAGGCGTAAAAACTAGTACTAGCTAAAAAGCCCTTTTTTAACATCTCTTGTGTAATTAAAGTCTTATACTCTAAAGCATTGTCACTATTAAAACTATAAGTGGTTAGTGCTGGAATCCCTGCAAGTGTAATAGAAAGATGATGTGCATCAGCCAGGTCATTCCATCCTTTTTGAATTTTCTTACCGATTTTCGTAATGGTTTCCCATGACTTTACCTTTTCCATCACATTAAGTGTCGCAAGGGCAGCCGTTGGGCCAATTCTTTCGGTCCAGAAAGTACTACTAATAAAAGTCGTTTGCGCGGCTTCCATTACTGATCTTCGACCTACTACCGCAGTTAATGCGTAGCCATTACCAATCGTTTTACCATACATCGCAATATCTGGTTCTACGCCATATTTTTTATAAATCCCACCAAAAGTCTCTCTAAAACCTGAGGTACATTCATCAAAAATAAGAACGATATTCTTTCTGGTAGCCAAATCTCTAACTTTCTGTAGAAAATTATCTTCCGGTCCAAAATTTCTTACTACCTCCATTTTAATTACTCCAATTTCATTATTTTCAACGATTGAAAGTAATTCTTCATAATTATTATAATGAAAGGGGTAAACGGTATCCTTTAAATTCTTAGGAACACCTTTTGCACTTAAACCTGGTAATAAATGACTTGAAAGGTCATCCCCTCCGTTATGATTAGCAGACAAATACCAATCATGCCAGCCATGATAGCCACATATTGCCACCTTATCTTTCCCGGAAGCGGCCCTTGCGATCCGTACTGCAATAGAATTGGCTTCACCACCACTACGTGCAAATCGTACCATATCTGCCCAGGGATTAATCTCTATTAGCTTTTCAGCGAGATAGACTTCTTCTGGACAACTTAAAGTGGACATGTTTCCACTCTTTACAGTTTCAAGGACAGCCGCATCTACTTCATCATTACCATAACCTAATGTATTGGTTCCAATCCCCATGATACACATGTCGATTAATTCCTTTCCATCCAGATCCCAAACCTTACAGCCTTTAGCTTTTGAAAAATAAGAAGGCCACTGATCAGGTAAAAACATTTCCGGTCTTTTTGACAAAAGCATTGTTCCACCCGGGATTAATGCCTTAGCCTTTTTATACAATTCTTGTCCTTTGCCCATAATACTAATCGTTTTTTAGGGATTTAATCATTCCCTCATTTCTTATAATATTTGAATTAATTTTATCAAGTTGATTATCGATAATATAGTTTGTGTATGTCATCCAGCTTTGATCCACTCCAAGGTCTGAGACTATTCTTTCGATCAGATCAAAATCCTTTGCTTCATCAACAGTCATTCTTACCGCTGAATAATCTGCAACGCAAGGGAAATTCATGGACAAAAAAAGCATCCCGCCTTTAAAGGAGGAATTATTTCTAATAAATGGCGTAACATGTTCTCTATCTGACTTCAAAACAGATTCTTTCCAGGCCTTCTCCAGTGCCGAAAATTTCATTACTTCCACATCCTGACCATCTGGAAAATGCTCTAACAATACGTTTGAAGCATAATCAACATTATTCGTTTGCGCAAATGCAACAACTGCATCAACCAAGCGCGGGTCAATTAAAGGGCAATCTGAAGTAACCCGAACAATCCAGTCTGGCCTGATATTCTTTGTTGAAGTATAAAATCTATCTAATACGTCATCAACCATTCCTCTCGAAAAATCAATACCCCAACTTACGCATAGCTGTGCTATTGCATCGTCTTCCGCAGAAATGGTGGTTGCAACAATTATCTGATCGATAAGCTTACATTGCTGTAATCTATCTAAATGTATTTTTAAAAGTTCCTGCCCTTGTACCTTTAATAGCACCTTGCCTGGCAAACGAGTACTTCCCGTACGCGCTTGAGTAATCAAAACTGTCTTTACAGATTCCATAAAGCAGGGTTTAATAATTCAACGTCTTTTACCTCAATTTTGTTAATCATTTCCAGCTGATTTTTTGACAGGCTACCATCGCCATCGTTCAAATTCTGTTTCAATTGACTAATGTTATCAACCCCTATTAAAACAGCATCAATATGGTTTTGTTGCAAACAATAGTTCAATGCCATCTTATTCAAGGGTATTCCAGAAACCTTACTAAGTTCCTGGATATAGCCAAGCTCTTTTATTAATGCTTTAATTATTTTGTTATCCTTTTCAATCGATGTAAAAAACAACCCCTGCAAAAAAGCAGATCGTGTATGGATTATTTTACCTCTTTCTTTTGCCTTTTCCAACAACTGACCACGCAGATTGTAATTATCAAATAAGTTGAAAGGGAGTTGAATAATATCAATATTATCATCTTCGATAACATCAGCAAACTGTTCATTGGTGTAAACAGAAACACCCAGGTGTTTTACCTTGTTATTCGTTTTATATTCATTTAAAACCTTAATTAGTCCAAGGTTGTCTTTATAGGTTTGGTAACTATGAAATAGTAGCCCATGAAGGCATGAAACAGCTAACTCTTTGATATAGTCATCGATTTTCATCCCCAAATCCCCAGCCAACTGGTGGGGCAATTTAGTGATCACCTCAAATTTCTTATCAGGATACCTTTGATGAAATTGCCCTATTACCCCATGTGCATTTCCATAAGCTTCTGCTGTATCTAAACACTGAACACCTGCATCATAGGCATAGGTCAGCATTTCGTTTACTTGCTCCTGACCAGGTTTGCCTTCATTATTGTTAATACCATAGTCCAATCCAAATTGTACTGTTCCTAAAATAATCTTACTTATAGCTGGCACTAATATCCTTTTTTAACAATGAGACACTATATTTATCATAATAGTTTTCAGAAGCATCTAATACCTTTTCAGAGTGGTTCCAGGTGGATTTATCCAATAGGTAGTATAATTTAGATGCTGTAAAAACCTCATCATAATTTTGCTTAAAAGAAAAAGCACTAAATTCTTTAATGTGTTGATACACATTCTTTAAGGCTGTTTCTGAGAAAAAGTCGACAATGATTAAAATGCCTCCATTTTTTAACACCCTATCAATTTCCGAGACAACTTTAAAAAAGATGTTTCTATCAATGACATAAAAAACAAAACCGACAATCACGACATCCATGGATTCATCTGCAAAATCAGATAAATTATCGGCCGTTCCGCGAACAAAATTGACCTCTGGAAAATGTGCTTCTCCGTATTCAATTGCTTCCTTTGAAGGTTCCAATCCAAATACAGCACAATCTCCAAGTGACTCTTTAATTCCGTTAAGTCGGTACCCGGCTGAACAACCTATCTCCAAAACATTTTTTGGTTTCAGATCATAATCCTGAATCAAACTAATTACCCTATCCCTATCTTTAGAATAGTTGAGTAGGATATTCTTATTACGATCAAACCAGGCATCTGCTTCATATTCAATGAAAGCATCTTTTTGTTTTTTGTTATCCATAATATTCAATAATTGTTGAGATTACAAATTGAAGTTCTTCGTCGGTCAAAGTAGGATACATCGGTAAACTAATACATCCTTTATAATACATTTCCGAATGCGGCATATCGCCTTCTTTCCATCCAAATTGCCTGTAATAAGGCATTAAATGACAAGGAATGTAATGGATCTGAGCAAAAATCTTCTTGCTCTTCAAATAATTATACAGGCCTAATCTATCTTCAACTTCCAGCACATACAAATGATAAGCATGGCCCTCAACAGCGCCTGATTGTCCAATCACAAAAGGCTTGTCAACAAAGGCAGCAGCATACTTTTCAGCGATCTCCCTTCTTCTGATAATACCCTGATTGGCTCTTTCTAACTGGCTGATCCCTAAAGCAGCCTGGAAATCAGTAATGCGATAATTAAACCCTAAAGTTTGCATTTCCATGTACCATCCCGGGTAACCGGTAGCTACATCGGTTCCATTTGCAAAATCGACAGAATTAAGGTAGGAGTCTTCTGACTTTACAATACCATGTGTTCTTAATTGCAATAGTTTACGGTAGAGTTGTTCATCATTAGTGGTGATCATACCACCTTCACCGCAGGCTATATGTTTAACCGGATGAAAAGAGAATATCGCTAAGTCAGCGAATTGTCCGTTACCACAGTTTTGTTGTTGGTTACTTTTATCTATAAAGTAGCCTCCCGGAGCATGACAAGCATCCTCTATAAGCCATAGACCGAATTCATCAGCTAGTGCTCTATACGCTTCAAAGTCTACTGCATTTCCTGCAAAGTCTACTGGAATAATCCCTTTATAGGTTCCAATAGGAGAAGATTCTAATAACGCACGAACTTTATTAACGTCTAAAAGATAAGTTTCAGGATCAATATCAGAGAACACCACTTCGCCACCACAATAGCGAATGCAATTTGCTGATGCCGCGAAAGTTATTGGAGTAGTTATTACTTTATCTCCTTCCTTCACATCCAGTGCCAAGGCACATAAATGTAATGCAGCGGTGCCATTTGCAACAGCAACCGCATAGGAACAACCCAAATATTCAGCGAACTTTTGCTCAAATTCTAATATTTTTGGCCCTTGAGTTAAATAATCTGACTGAAGCGTTTCTATTACAGCCTGAATATCTTCAGGAGTGATATTCTGCCTTCCATAAGGAATTGATTTATTTTCCATTTATATATCGAAAGTATCGTCTACATGTTGCTTTATCAATGCTCTCAATGAATCAACGGTTTCCCATTCCTCATTGCTTCCAGAATTGTAGGCAAATCCTTCTTTTACCAGCTCAGCCTTAAAACTAGCTTTAAACTCATCCAGACTCCATTTATGAGTAGCAGGTAAAATGGTGTAATATTTCCCTAAATCATAAGTATAAAACGAATCAGAAGGCGTTATCATTTCTTCATGTACCTTTTCACCTGGACGAATTCCGACAACAACTTGTTCACAATTTGGACCAACTGCTTCAGCAACATCAGTAATCTTATAGGATGGTATTTTAGGAATAAATATTTCTCCACCCCAGGCATTTCCTAAAGCATGCATCACCATGTCTACACCACCTTGCAACGAGATATTAAATCTGGTCATATTAGGATCGGTAATTGGCAATATACCTTCTACTTTTTTCTTTAAAAAGAAAGGAATTACAGAGCCATTTGAACCCATAACATTTCCATAACGCACAACAGAAAATACAATTGGGCTATCTCCTTTAATATTATTGGCTGCTACAAAAAGTTTGTCTGATGTTAATTTCGTAGCCCCATATAAATTAATAGGCGCACATGCTTTATCAGTAGACAAAGCCACTACCCTTTGAACATTAGTTTCAAAACAAGCATGAATCACATTCTGCGCACCAATTACATTGGTTTTAATACATTCATCCGGATTATACTCCGCGATAGGCACATGCTTCATTGCAGCGGCATGAATCACATAATCAACTCCTCTAAAGGCTCTGATCAATCTTTGCTCATCTCTAACATCACCAATAAAAAATCTTAATTGCGGGTACTGTTTTTCAGGATAATCCTGAGCCATCTGGAATTGTTTCTGCTCATCTCTTGAAAAGATAACGATCCTTCTTACTTCCGGATGATTAGCCAAAATTTCTTTTGTTAACGCTTTACCTAAGGAACCAGTTCCACCGGTTATTAAAATACTCTTATTTTTTAAATCTAACATTAGTTTTGTTTTAGGATATTTTTAAAAATCAACTTCATTGTAAATACAAAAACGACTAAAAAACCAGCTAATATGCCGCCAATTAGTGCCGTCTTAATTTTACTGGCTCTTTCTTTATTTAAAGGTAAAATTGGCTGATCCAAAACCTGTATCAATGGTTTTTCTTTGAGAAGAGCCATTTTCGACATTTCCAGGTTCTTTACAAGTTCTCCTAAAACTTCTTTATTGGTTTCAGCAGAGAATTGAGATCTTTGAATCGGTGCGGTTCTTTGAACCTGACGCGTTGGGTTTAAGTTTGGTGTCGCATCAGAAACCACTGAAGCAGTATAAATTGCACCGTTCATTACGGTCCTTACCGAATCAGTTTTTTGTTGTAGTATGCTTATATTTTCCTGCGACTTCTTAGTCTTCGTTTTTATATAAAAATCATTTACATTATCAACCATCTCATCATTAAAAGCTTTTGCAAATGATTCATCAGGGGCTTTAACCATTGCTTTTATGATACTCAATTTCATATCCGGTTTAGCCACAACAAGATAATTCTTGTTGATATCAAAGACGATTGCACCTAAAATACTATCTTTCAGTCGATTCGGCTTGGTTATTGGTGATCCGGAATTAATGGCTTCAAACTTGAGCTTCTTTAGTTCAGGTCTTTTCTCCCAGTTTTCTCTAAGTTTATTAAATTCAATATATTTATCTACTAGTAAATATTTCGACCCTCCCTCCTGAACTTCAGACAATAAGGTCTTTTCAATCATTTTTCTGGATTTGTACAATTCAAGAATATTATCTCCCTGAAAGATCCCACCTCCTGCGCCGCCGCCGCCAACACCAACCATGGAAGCAAGTCCGCCTAAACCACCAAGGCCACCACCACTACTTGCGCCATCTTCTAAAACAAAGGTGGTTACAGAGGTGTAAATAGGTTTCGTATAATAAGCCTTAACAAAGCCTAAGACCCCACCAATAAAGCCAAAAGCGACTATATAAATCCATTTGGAGAGCATATACCTATACCACTCTCTTATTTTAAATGCCAGCTCTCCAATAGAAATATCATCTGTGACTGCTGGTTTGTTATTTAAATTTTCTAAATCCATTTAATTAAGACAAATTCGATATAAAACTGTGTATTTATCTCAGTAAAGAAACAATGATAGCTCCCATAGAAGCAATAGCAGTACCCAATCCAATCCAGCTCTGTGCGGTCATACGCTCTCTCTCTGCTCTCTTAGGCACCATAATCTCTGCTCCAGGTTTCACCTTCGGATAGTTATTGAAAAACAAGAACTTTCTTGCTGCTTCTACTGACCCATTCGCATATTTAATATAAGTACCTTTCTTTAAAGCATTAGCAGTATATCCACCGGCACCATTGATGTATTGCTTAAAGTTTTTACTAGGCAAATAAACAATCCCATTAGGATTCAGTACTTCTCCAGTCACTTTAACAATTTGTAGCTGTCTAGGTACTCTAATAATATCTCCGTCCTCTACAATCAAATCATACCTTGATTGAGGTTTCTTAAGAATATGGACTAAATCAATCCCCACTAAATCAGACTGAATCAATTTCTGTTCAACATCTGCCTTAACAGTATCCTTTGCGCCAACTTCCTGTGCACGCTTCAAGCTTAAAAACTTCTTATCTTCCTCTTCCCTATTATTAATAGCGTTCTTATCACCTGGGTTCACCTTCTCTGCGCCTGGTCTTTTTAATGAAGCACCATCAGGATAAGCGGTATGCGTTAAACCACCTGCTCTTTTGATCAGATCAGAAATTCTTTCATTTTTCTGCATAATAGTATAAGTCCCAGGATACAAAACTTCTCCTTCCAACTTTACCTGCTTTTGAACCTGATAACCTTCTGCACTACGAATAGAAACCACATCAAATGGTTTCAAAACAAAGTCTTTATCTACCAACTTAAGATTTGGATCAACACTCACATTAAACACCTCTGCTATTGATGCAGATGCGGACATGGCATCACTATTCTTAATCCTCCTGGAAATTTCAATACGATTTGGAGTAGCTCCTTCTTTAAAACCACCAGCCATTTGAATTACATCTTCCAGTCTCATGTTTTCTGCGTATTCAAAAGTCCCCGGTGCTCTTACTTCACCTTGAACAGTTACTTTATATTCATCACGCAAATCAAAAATTGAAGAAATGGTTACTTTATCTTCACGGAACAAAGGAATATCGGCTTCGGTACCTTTTAACACCTTATCCACATCAAAAGAAATTAATGCCAAACTGTTATCAGGATTCAACCTGGAAATATATCCCCTGTTCAAGAAGGCATCTTCTTTAACTCCATCAGCTTTAGCAATTAAAGCTTTTAAGGTTAGTCCTTTATCCAATTCGAATTGTCCGGGACGAAATACAGCGCCAACGATCTCTACTCTGTTCTCGAATCGATCCAGAATACTCTCTACAATATACTTGTCTCCATTTAATGGACCATACGTACCAAATTGTTCCGCAGATACATCAGTAATTTTGCGTTCCTTATTGGTGTTTTGCAATACTTTGATCTGCGCGGTATAAGCTTTATCGGAGAAACCACCAGCAAACCTGATCACATCTTCCAGACTTTCAGTACTCAATACCTCAAAAAGAGCAGGGCGTTTTACCTCACCTGACATCTCCACGCGACTTTGGTAAACCGGAATATTAATCACATCCTGATCTTGTAACCTGATGTTGTTTTTTTGAATTCCATTTAACAAGAAATCGTAAACATCAACAGTAGAAACCACCTTATTTCCTCTGATCACCTGAATTTTACGGAAGGAACCATTTGAATTAGGCCCACCAGATGCATTTAAAGCATTGAAAACCGTAGATAAAGAAGATAAGGTATAAGAACCTGGCTTTACTACTTCACCCAATAAGGTGATTTTAATGCTTCGAATATTCCCAAGATTAATCGCCAGATTGGTTCTTCCGCTTTTCAAAGCAGGGTAGGTACCAGACATCTTAGCCTTTACCTTTGAAATTGCCTGTTCAATGGAAAGGCCACCAACAGCCACAGGACCTACATACTGCAGATTAATAATTCCTTCTGGATTTACTTTCAGCTTATAACTGGCTTCGTTATCACCACTTAAATCAACTAGTAATTCATCATCAGGACCAATGACATAACTTCTTGGCGTAGCCATTCTTAAATTCGGCTCAAAAGTAATATTGGAATTCTTAAACAGCTCTGCACCAAATATTTTAGGCTTTAAATCCAGAAATATATTGGCCATATCTTCTTTGCGCTGTTCCTCCAGCGTTTTAATCTTTAAAGATTTATCAGTAGAATCTTTCTGATTCTGATAGCTTCTTCCTGGATCTGAAGTTCCATTAACCTCATTTTTCTTGATGCCATCTTTAGAAGAACCTGTAGAATTATTGCCTTCTTTACGTATTTTTTCAACACGCAACTTCAATTTTTGAACTTCTGCAGGCTTCATACCTTGAGCCGCCGCCATCTGCTCTAACTGTGCATCATTATAACCAATAGATGCCGCACGTTCGATCATTTGTCTCACTTGCGCATCCGTCAGGTCATCAACTTTAACATCAGCATAGTTATTTTGCGCATAAGCACTTTGTGCAATCAACACTGTAAAAAAGAAAAGAACAGCGGTAATGGTATTTCTAACGTTCATATAGTAAAATCGTATTGTACTATTTTAAATTTTATTCAAAGTAATTCAAAGTCTTAAATCCACCTTGTTTCAAGTATTCATCTTTCTTCATCAAATGAAGGTCTGAATGAACCATATCCTGAACCAATGCCGGTAAATCATACTTAGGTGTCCAACCCAACTGCGTATTTGCCTTTGTTGGATCTCCCAACAACAAATCAACTTCTGTAGGTCTGAAGTATTTTTCGTCCACCTGAACAACAACCGTACCCGGTTTTAAAAACTCATCATTTAAACCTAATTTTTGTATAACTTCCTGGTCAACATCGATAATCACTCCGCGCTCATATTGATCTTTCCCGCTAAACTCCACTTCGATACCCAATTCCGCGAAGCTCATTTTCACGAAATCACGAACCGTAGTGGTTACTCCGGTTGCGATCACATAATCTTCCGGTTTTTCCTGTTGAAGGATCAACCACATGGCTTCCACGTAATCTTTTGCATGTCCCCAGTCTCTCTGTGCTGATAGGTTACCCAGGTATAAGCAATTCTGTAAACCTAAAGCGATTTTGCAAGCGGCACGGGTAATTTTACGCGTCACAAAAGTTTCCCCTCTTACCGGACTCTCATGGTTAAATAAAATTCCGTTACAAGCATACATATTATAAGCCTCTCTGTAGTTCACAGTGATCCAATAACCATACATTTTTGCTACAGCATACGGAGAACGCGGATAGAAAGGCGTAGTTTCACTTTGTGGAACGGCTTGTACCAATCCATATAATTCCGAGGTCGAAGCCTGGTAAATCTTTGTTTTTTCGACAAGGCCTAGAATTCTGATGGCCTCTAATAACCTCAATGGGCCAATACCGTCTGCATTAGCGGTATATTCTGGTGTTTCAAAACTCACCTTCACATGGCTCATTGCCGCAAGATTGTAAATTTCATCCGGTTGAGTTTCCTGGATGATTCTGATCAGGTTGGTCGAATCTGTTAAATCGCCATAATGCAATTTGAAGTTCAGATTTTTTTCGTGTTGATCCTGATACAAATGATCTATACGCTCTGTATTAAATGAAGAAGAACGTCTTTTCAACCCATGCACAAAATATCCCTTTTTCAGTAAAAATTCAGCAAGATATGCTCCATCCTGTCCTGTGACGCCTGTTATTAATGCAACTTTCATTTATTATTAGTGTGTATAGGTGTAAGAAGCAAATATATAGGATTTTATTTGAATTGTTGGAAATTCATGACAATCGGAATTGCAAAATACATAGTCCAGACCCCACTTCATTCGATATCAGAATTTTGTTGTCGTAGAAAAATTGAAGAAATTTGAAAAACACACGAAATTTATTAAAATTATGAGTAAATCCGCTCCGTATCGAGCAGAAGCAAAGCACAAACCATGACGCCCCCCAAACGCCATGGCTACAAAATCAACTAACACATGCCATTCCTAAATACTGGGTATTAGAATTCGAATTTTTAACACCCTTGAGCATACCGACGGTAAATACAAACATGTGCAGGCAAAGCCCAACGAAATCTTCAAACAGAAATTCTGCCTCCTGGCGACTCACAGGACCAAGATTAGGAATATAAAAAACCTTACGCTGATCCTCGTCATAGAGCACCAGCGAGAGCACATTGTACTTACCCAAAATGTGATCACACTGATCCCAGGTTAGGCCCATAAGACGGCCATCCTTTTTTACCACTTTCAAATTACTCAATTGCGCGGCATAACCTTCACTCAACTGAACATCAGCCATATCAATCATACTCTTTTTATCACTGCCGACAAATATTTTAGGAATATTGACGGATAACGCTTTCGTTTTAGGACTCACACCGGCGGCCTGATTTTTAAACCCTACTTTCAACACTGCCGAAAAGGGTTTTAAGAAATACTGTAAATCCCGCATTTTTTTCCGCTGCAATCGTTGACCTTTCGTCAGCGGCTTCTTCAGCGCCAAAACATCCGCCAGGTCAGTAACCGGGTTTTCCCCATTTTTAGCCTCCGCTACCGTGGATCCAGGCTTTCCTGATCCCTTTTCCAAAACTATTTTTTTTACACTTGCCATTTTTTATAAAATTTAAAAGCTAAATAAATACCAAAGCCACAAATCAACACCCAGAACATCCAATCCAGATTTGATTCCTTGACCAACAACTTTTCCTTCGCTGAGTACTGCAGATTGCTCATCTCCGCAGCCAAAACGGTCTTACGTCCTTTTTCTTTAAGCTGAACCTTTTCCGCCTCCCCGAAAAAACCTGTCCCAGGCGAATAACTGAATGTCCCTTTCGGCCAAATCAAAACCTCCTCCTCATAGCTACTGGAATCTCCATAAAACCGGAACACCGAAGCCTCCGCCTGTACCTCCTTCGAACTTTTCGACGTATTTTTAAAAAGACCACAATCGGATATCAGAACCCCGAAAAACAACAACATCAGGATAAAAAACAAGCGACTCATAGCGTTCTTCTCCCATTGCTTACCCAGTCTGCAATCCTATAAATCGTTCTTCGATGTCTCCGCTTTCGATATACCCCGTCACCTTCCCTACTCCCAGTAACATTGGTATTGCCTTCCAGTGAAACCAGCCAATCCCCATCCT
This sequence comes from Pedobacter gandavensis, assembly GCF_014172405.1. Lineage (GTDB taxonomy): Bacteria > Bacteroidota > Bacteroidia > Sphingobacteriales > Sphingobacteriaceae > Pedobacter > Pedobacter gandavensis. The sequence goes on from NZ_WNXC01000004.1 coordinate 302,032, forward strand.
GCTTTTCAATCAATCCAACATGTGCAATCCGTTTTTTCTCCGGAAAGTAAATCCCGATCAGATTTCCGGGCAATGCCGATCTGGCTAACCTTGATTCAGGGAACAAATCCGGCGACCAGCCCGATCTTGGTTTTGCAAAACCCGCCTGGGCAAAAACCCAACTGACATAAGCAGCACACCAGGGTTCAGGTCGCTTCAAACCAACGCTGACTAAAAACTCCGCAATTCGTTTTCCATCATTCCGACCCGTTTTTTCCCTCAGGCCCAGTTCGCCCTGAGCAATCTTGACCAGCAATAAACGATACTTACGGTCTTCAACCTGCTCAGCTTTAGACCATCCTTTGGAGCTTGATTTTAGCACACCGCGATCAGGCAACCAGTAGCTACCAACAAAAGCAATCCAAATGAGGCCAGAAAAAAACGAACTTGCTGCCATAAGAGAAGGGTATTAAATTGTGAAACCATTAATGAAATTGGTGGTAGCGCGATGGCTGCCCAGAACCGGTTTAAAATCCACCAGGACAAACCAATGATTAATAAAAAACTAATGAGACTGAGTAAAACCAGCAACCAGATGCTTTGATCTATACTGCCGGTCGTATCGTCCATCCCCCGAAGAACGATTGGACCGAAAGTCCATAAGATCATCAACAAGATGAAAACTCCTGCAGGCTCCTCCCATCGGAAGACCGGCAACTTTATCTTTTTTGTATTCATGATTTATTTTTTAGGTGAGTAAAGATTAAAGAAACCCGACAGGGCCTCATAAACACTGCCGGGTTTCTTAGACATTAAGCTAAAATGGTGACCACACCAAGGTAGGCCGTAGGAGAAACCTCCTTATTTTTCACCGAGGCAAAAAACAACCAGCAATGCACCTGATCACCGATAAAAGAGCCAGGAACATACATGGTTACCGGACTATCTCCCCTAACCAAGCCAGCTCCTGATTTGATGACCCTATGTTTATCCGAATTGTAAAGCAGGATATACACCTCATCTGTTGCATCCGTCAGTTTCCCAGGCTTGGTGTCCATCACCCAGCTCACCTGCACCGTTTGCTCTGCAAGTACCTGAACAGCTAGTTTCGTACCCAGATCCAGATTTCCGTCTTTACTCAAACTGATATTGGGATAATCCAATACGTAATCCGGATAAGTACCTGTAATGCAATCTTTCAACAGTTGTTTTGCTACAATATTTGTTGGTGTTACATTGCCAGCCATTCCTCTGAATCCGATCGCGATCATATCGGCAGCTTTTCCTGCAAAAGTGGTTCCCAGCCCAAATCTTGCACGCTGATCCTTCTGCGTCAATGTTGCCGGCTTAGTCGATTTGGCCGGACGATTTTTTACGACATTGAGGTCTTTCCATCTTGCAGCAACTACATCGCCAACTCTTCCATTGAATGGTCCAAAAACACCAGGTTTATACGTTCCCATAATTTTAAAATTTAAAAGGTTTAATTATTCTGTTTATTCAAATCAATTGTATACCGGTACCTTGGATTTGTTGAACGAATGTAGTGTCGCAAAAATCAACACACTAATTATCAGCACAATACTACCCGACTTTACCCCACTTTCCTTCCAGATTACCTGAGGTTACCTCCAACGCGATCACACTCTTCTACGCTGGAATAGATATCTGCCTTCAAGTAATAGCAGGTGCCCCCGTTTATCTTAAACCGAAGCTGCCCCGTTTTTCGCCAGTTATAAATTGTCTTCCGGGACTTCTTGAAGATCTCCATGACCTCCTCAGTATGCAACCAGACCTCTTCCTCCTTTACCGGCAACTCAGCCGGAACCAGTTTCGATAAGATCGCGAGCTGATCCATCTGTATTTTTAACAGCTGCCGGAGGGTATGCAGTAGCGAATTAAGCGTCGCCATTACCAGGTTACCTTTCCAGTATACACACTATTAGAAATGCTTTTCCCATCGTTAGAAATAAAGGCGATATAAGTTTCAGCAAGCAGGCCATGTGCGATATCAAATATGGGTAGCAGCGCTGTACCACTATACCTGGCCGCTCCAGATGTCACATAAGCCGCTTTTTTCAATTTCGGAAAATAAGCCAGGAGCATCACCTGATCCGACCAATGCGTACCAGACACATGATCCTGTTGTGCCCAGCTAAAAGTCAATCCGCCTTCAACTGCCACAACGGAAAGACCCTCGGGAACAGGCATCTCGCCAAAACAGAGTAGCACCTTTGTAAAATCTATTCTAATGCTGGGGAACACTCCCCTTGTGGCATGTTTCCAGTTATAAGCAAAGGAAGGATTTTGAGGATGCTGCCCCAATCGCCTGGCTTCCAGTCCATACCCCACAAAAAGAAACTCCGCAATAGAATTTGAAAATTTGGTAATCACCTTAGTGCGTTGTCTCACTGCTTTCTGCAGGATACTGGGTGGTTTTTTAGACTGACCAATCGTTCGGGTAACGAGCTTTCCGTTTAAAAGATACGTGGTAGTCCGACCAAGTTTGCCTTGCATGTGACCATTTTTTAATGTTGCCATAATTGAAAAATATTTTTTTTATAAATGATATTTATTGATGAATACTGGCTGAACCAGTGGGGAAGAACGTTGACCATCATAAGGGTTGAGTAAGTGTCTGGATAGGGTCCGGGTAGTAAAATACTACAGCAACTCATCGGCAACTGTAGGGATCATCCTACCAGACCCTATTCCAACCTGCCACTCTTCCCGACTACAACCCCTCTTCTTCCCTACATTTTCCAACCAACATGCTCCGGATCATTTTCATGGAAAATTCTATGGAAGCACAGTCTTTTATAAACAAGCTGATTCGAAAGCCATGAATCGGCTCATTCGGATCAAAAGCATAGTTTTCTTCCTCATGAAAAAGTGGATGTTCCATGAAATTGGAAGCCAGGGCACCATGAAGTGGTGTTTTAAATTTTAAAAAAGCAAAGGTTCCGCAACCGGGATAGATCAAAGTGGCGAGGCCCATCAAATAATTATTGACCATCATTTCTAAGATAAAGCATCCTCTTTTACGACATTGAGCGCTTTTTTTTAAATGCAGCGACAGTTCAGATCTGGATAAATAGCGCATTCCTGATTTTTCCGCAGACTGATTCCAGATCTTGACCACCCCTTTTGCCTTTAGGCTAAGCGCAGCAATAAAATCTTCCGGACCAGCAACCAGACCGACCCGATGAAGGACAGCCTCTATTTTGCTGAAAGGTGTAATGTAAATCACCCTTCCTTCCGCCAAAGAAATGGGAAGTTGGGAGACCTTTTTACTACGAAACTCATAATCCTCGTCCAAAACCAATAGACAAAACCCATATTTTTCAGACAATTCGACCAGGTCCTTCCACCTTGTGCTCGTCATGCGAATCGGAATAGGGAAGTCAGGTTCCGGTCTGATGAATACGACTTTAACTGGTCTTTTCTGACAAATCTCTTCCAGTCTTACTGCCGACATCCCCTGTTCATCTGTACCGCTGAAGGCTAGATTCAACTGAAGTTGCGTCGCCAACTGTACCAGGTGCAAGTCATCTATGGAGGTCATCACCATCAGATCTGCTGCACTGGTGATCATTTCTAATACTTTGTATACGGCCCTCCCATTTGGAATGACACAAAATTGCCTTTGATTGCTGATGAGCTTCCTTTTTCGGAGAATCCCCAATGCGTCTTTAAGAAAAGAAGATGGCTTGAAATGGAAATTCCCGGCAGCAGGCTGTACAGGATAGTGTTCACCCAAGGTCAGCATGTTCAATCTTTGATGTTCCAGGTATTCTGAATGCAGTGCTGGTTTTCGGTGGTAAGTAAACTGAGCAGCACTTGCAACGATGATTCTCGTCTTTATTGCAGGCCGGCAATACATAAAAGTACCCTGACGATCTAGAGAATAAAGGATTTCCTCCCTTTTAATCCAATACGCATAAGCCCGTTCTACCAGGTATCGGGGAACGCCTAAAACTTTAGCAAGAATCCTCACAGAGGGCATCATGAAGTCTTTCGGGTAATTTTCACGTCTATACTCCCGGGCAATCAACTTAATCAACTGAACTTCAATATTCTTTCCAATGGGACAATGCCCTGCAACCCAATCTACATTCCAACTAATGAGAAAATGATATTTTTCCATAAAAAATTTATATTACTCAAACGATATATTTGATTAATACAAATAGTCATCTATAATTATCAAAATCCTAATTAAAAATACTGTCTGTAGAAATTGACCGCATCTGTCTGTAAAAAAACACCAATTTAATAGAGCAAATAACACTTAAAAGCAATCTACACCTCGCATTATTGCAATAAAAATTACCATAAAATATTACTAAAACAGGATTACGTTTTTAAGATTAAAATACAGAAGTTAGACCAGCCCATAAAATTCAGGCTCATCAACATAAAGCGCAAAGGAAAAATGCCAGGTCCTGATGATCTGGAAATCATAATCACGCTTTTCAAGCCTCATAAAAAAAATCATAAAAAGAAATATTCAGTCTAGTTTTATTGTTCTAGTTAATTTATCTACCGATATTAGACAGGCAAGCTAAAAAAGATATGAAGCCCAATGATCCCAGGCAAGGCGGTATGTATGATAAAATACTTAAAGAGAATATGGAAGCCAATCTGAGCGGAATTGTTGAACAGGTATTGAGCTTAAAAATTACGACAAGCGAAGAGATTTCTGATGATTTACAACATACTAAGGAGAGAAAACCGGATTTGCTAAAAAAGGTGCAGGATGAAACTGGTCGTTCGTATATCTTACATATAGAATATCAGCGTCAAAATGATCAAAATATGGCTTACCGAATGGCAGAATACAGCGTAATGCTACAAAGGAGGTATAAATTACCAGTAAGTCAGCATATGATTTATTTAGGTAAAGAGAAGTTAAACATGCCAACCCAGATCGATACGACGAACTTTAAGTTCTCCTATGATGCAAAAACTATAAGTAGCATTGATTACAAATTGTTCCTGCATCATGAGGTGGTAGAAATGAAGTTATTGACCATACTGGCTGATTTATCCGAAGTAGACGAGAAAGCAGTAATGAAGGAGTTAGTCCTGGAGATCCAAAGTGTAGTTGTTGAAGAGCTTGCTCGTGGGAAATATATTAATCAATTAAAAGCCTTGGCCCAATTAAGGGACCTGGGACCAACACTAGAAAACATTATGGACGAAGTAGCAAATTTTTATGTAGAAGAGAAAGATCCTTTTTTTAAAAGAGGAGAAAAAAAAGGAGAGATAAAAGGAGAAAGAAAGGCTCTTTTTAAAACTGTATTTAAAATGAAAGAATTAGGGTTCCCTATCTTATCAATAGTTCAAATAACAGGATTAACCCCAGAAGAGATTCACAACATCAGCCTTTCGGAAAAACCGCAATCCCTTTGACTCTTATAAATCCTTAACCCCTACTTTTTCCTCTTCCGAAGCCAGATTAAAAACCCGCTAACCGGTAAAGTCGCACAGATAAAGCTGGCAAAAAATGCAAGCGCTTGCGTTGGCCAGCCATATATACGTCCCGTATGAATCGCCTCATTTGAGTTCCGCCATTTCATGGCAGTCGCTTTATCCTTATGAATAATTTGGTCAAAGATTGCTCCGGAATTTTGGTCTATAGAATAGTAGCTCATGCCTAACCAGCCATCACCACTATCGCGTAGCGTGATATAACCAGCAACAGATTTTTCTGTTTCTGCAGGAATATGGATACGAATGCTTTCAAAGTTTCCACTCGCTTGCTTTTTAAGTGCCAAAAAAGCTTCATCCAATGCAATCCCATGCAAAGGTGCGATCGCCGGTACTGGTTGAACATTAGCCAATGTGACCTTTGTGTTTCCCCCCAATGCTTTCAACATTCCTGATTCCCACCATTTGAAGGCCCAGGTTAATCCGGTGAAAATAATGAGCAATGCAAAAGGCAGTACATAGATGCCCAAAACGGTATGCAGCTGATAATTCAGCTTTTTAAACTTGCCTGACAAATCGATTTTCATCTTTTTACCGATGTTTCGGATCTTTTTAGGCAGCCAAATGATCAATCCAGTGATCAACATCAGTAGAAACAACAATACCGTAACACCAGTCACCAGACTTCCAATTGCTTTTTTCAGTAGCAGATATTTATGCAGCTGGAGCACCACATTGAAAAATTCATACTTGGCATTGATTTGCCCAAGCACCTCACCGGTATATGGATTCACATATACTTTTCTGAAATACTTTACCTGATCAAAATAGGTCAGTCCCTTCGCTTTTTTATTGGCCTTCTGTGCGATGAACACATAACTTTTATCCGCAGCATAGATTTCTATGTTACTGATTTTATTGCCTTCTGGCAAAGCCTGCTCTGCTTTTTCTGTGAGCACAGATAAACTTAATGGATTTCCAGCCTCAACCTTCAGCCTTACCAAATCGCGGTGAAAAAGATCGAAAAACTCCTCGTTGAACACCGTGATACAACCGGTAATGGAAATCACGACAATCAGCGAGCCGATCAACAAACCAGCCCATAAATGTATAAAGGCAGCAATGGATTTAAAACGCATAAGCCATAGTTAGGTTATAACGTGCACCATTTGCTTTAATATAAGAATCTGTACGCACCTTTCCTTGCGACAATACCGGGTAATAGTCTGCATTCAGCAAATTATCAATCCCCAATTTCAAGGTCGCCTTAGGTGTGAAATGGTAGGCCGTATATAAATTGAAGAAATTAAAGGAATTCACTGGACCTTCACCAAGCGCATAATTTCCTTTTGCATCAGGAGTAAACTCTTTTCTTGAGCCCGAATAGATCCAGAATAAACTCAGGTCCCAGGCTTTTATTGGAGCATAGCTCAGACTGGTCGTGAATTTATCAGGGCCAATTCTGGTGGTTGGCAAAGGCAGTTTCTTTCCATTCACCTCTTTGGTACCTTGCAAATGAGAATACCCAACAGACATGGAAAGGTTAGGCAAAAACGTATAGTTTGCAGTAGCTTCAAAACCAGTCACACGCTCTGGTGCTCTTTCTGGAACAGCCACCCCATTCACATCTTTTAAGCTCGATCCTAAAGCTGAGGTACTCACATAATAAGCACCTGTCACATTTAGGCGTTCCCAATTGCTGCTAAAACCTAGCTCATAATTATTGGTGATGATCGCTTTGGTTTCAATTTTACTCACATCATCTACCGCACTTAGGCGTAGCGTTCTACCCAGATCGTACAGAGAAAAACTCTGAGAGAAACTTACAAATGGGTTAAACAAATTCCATTTACTATATCTTAATCCAGCATTGTAGACTAAAGTATGGTAGCTCAAATCAGCACCTTTAACCGCTACCCCACCAGCATAATTTCCAAAAGGAATGGTGGTATAATCAGGGACACCGAGTTGGATATTTTCATATCGCGCTCCTGCTTTAAATACAAGATTCTCGAAAAGGAAAGTCCGCAGTTGTGCATAAGGCGCATAATTTTTCATATTCATTTCCGGAACAAATTCCCTTCCATCGGTCAGGTTTTGCTTGGTCACATCATTTAACATATCTAAACCATAGGTCACATCTCCTTTTAACTGATCCAGAATGTGGTACTGCGTATTAAAATTAAACCTCAATCCTTTTTTCTTAGAGGCAATTGCAGAATTTCCTGCAGGCTTATAAAAATCAGAATATTCAAAGATGGAATAGAAATCCTGTAGGTAAAGGTTCACATTTAGAGAAGTTCCTTTGAAGAGCTCTTGGTTGGTATACTGAATGTAAGCATTGTGGTTATAAGGAGTACCTTGTTTATCGCCGATTGGTGTACCTGGTTTTCCGGTAATCGGGCGAACACCATAAATTCCTGCAGAATCCACATAGCTACTATTTTGCAGGGTATGGTAATAGTTGTACATCACTTCAATGCGGTTCTTTGGGTTGATGTTATAACCCAATTTTGCGTACAGATTTTTGCTGGTGGTTTCACTGAGCGACTGAAAAGGAGAAACTACCTTTCCATCTGCATCCTTATTGACACCGGTTTTTTCATAAGTACCACTCCATACATAATCCAGCTGGTTTACCTTCCCGGTAAACAACTGTGAAAAACGTGTTCCAATAGAATGCTTTGGACTCACTAAAGAACCCATGGAAGAAAGTTCCGACAAAGAACTGAATTTTTTACTGGTATCTGCTTTTTTGGTGATGTAGTTGATGATTCCACCATCGGCACCATTGCCATAAATAGCAGTAGATCCTTCAATCACCTCAATCCGATCAATTACAAAAGGATCAATACTTCTAAAATCACGTTCGCCATTTCTCAAAGGAGTAGATTGCGGGATTCCATCAATCATTACCAATGCATTTCTACCTCTTAACGTTTGCCCTTTATTAACCACGGTATTGGTCCCCAAGGTTAATGCCGGAATATTATAGGTTAAAATCTGGTTCAAATCTGTGGAAATACCTCGTTGCATCTCAATCTGTTTCGAATTCAAAATTCTAACCGATGAAGGTACATCTTTCAAGGTCTCCGCATTCCTGGAAGCAGTAACCACCACCTCATTCAAATCGCCCGCAGCACTAAAAATTGTGAAATTGACTGTAATTTCTTGTGTTCCACTCAAGACTACCGATTTAGAAACGGCCTGGTAACCAACTCCTGAAGCGGTTAAAACATAACTTCCGCTATCCAAACCCTTAAACGAATAAAAACCAGTCAGGTTGGTCTGACTGGTTTTATCTTGTGCCTGCAAACGCGCCTGTGCAGCTCCTTGAAAGTTTCCTTTCAGCGTTAATACGATATTTGAAAGCGGACTCCCTTTTTTGTCCGTTACTTGTCCATTAATGACACGCTGTGCAAACACACCAATTGGTAAAACCAATAAGCTCAGCAGTAAAAATCTTCTGATCATCCCCTTGTACCCTATTTGAATTTAATCTAAATAAAGCGCAAAAGTATAAAATTAATTTTTATTTATTGCCCCCTAAATGAAAGCTTACACCAACGGAAACAGGGTTTAACAGAAATTCTGATTTATTAGTCCGCGTAAAAGAGCGATAATTGCCTGCATCCTCTACCACTCCTTCTTGTCGTTCATAAGAATAGAAGAAATCAAGACTACTTTCTACAAAAATACTCCATTGCGGCAGCGGATGAACTTTAATACCTACTACCGGCGAAATTATAAATCCATTTTTTGAAGTTTCCATTTTAACAGGCGGTATCACCGCTCCTGATACGTCTGCCTTTAGAGTGTTTACATTTTGTGAAACCCCCACAAAACGACTGGAACGGTATCCGATATCTGCACCGATATAAGGTTGTACCATCGAGAAATTCATGTTCTTTTCAAAACCCACTTTAAAATTGTAATCGGTAATATCCCCCTTGACTACCTCACAATTGTTACAATTGTTATAAAATGTTTTAGATTGTTTAATGTAACTTCCACCCAAACGGTAGTTGATCTGGTTGTCATTAAATTTCACCGTAAGACCAGAGAAAGAGGTACTGGTATACTTAACCGGATCTGTTTCATTGAATACTTTTGGCAATTGGACGAGGCCATAACCTCTAACAGTAATAGAATAGTTGTAGTCTGAATTCATTTGAGCGACAGCTGTCCCTCCAGATAATAGCAGCACTAGAATAAGTAATTGTTTTTTCATTAATTTTCCCCCACGGATTTTAATTGAGCCGCAAAAATACAGCAATAATTTACAAAGCAATACAATAGATACTTGATTTTTACACCAATGATGTCGAAGTGTTTTTTTTTAATTAATGTCGTCATTTTAGACCAACATTTAGATTAAAAATGACATTTTTAAATTGAAAAACTTCGCTTGGTGTATTACAGAGCATGGAATGGTATGATTTTCCAGAAGATAACCAAAAACGTGCCACAATATTAAGAACCACAAGGGCTTGGGATTAAAGCCTGGCGTCGGTAAACATACGGGGAATAAAAGATTTGGTATCAAAAATGATGGCGCCTTCCTCCTGGTATTTTCCGTAATCGATGGTTAAAAACTCCTGATGGGAAACCGCTACAATAATGGCTTTATAATTTTTATCGATCAAGGTTTGATCAATATGGAAACCATATTCCTGTTTCACCAATTCCGGATCTGCCCATGGATCATAAACACTGACTTCCATGCCAAACTGCTGCAATTCCTGATAAATATCGATAACTCTGGTATTTCTGATGTCCGGGCAATTCTCTTTAAAGGCGAAACCCAGGATCAGTACTTTCTCCCCTTTAACCGCGTAGCCCTTAGCAATCATCAATTTGACAACCTTATTGGCCACAAACATACCCATATTGTCATTTACCCTTCTTCCGGAAAGGATGACTTGTGGGTGATAACCTAATGATTCCGCTTTATGAGCCAGATAATAGGGATCTACCCCAATACAATGACCACCCACCAATCCAGGTTTATACTTCAGGAAATTCCATTTTGTTCCCGCAGCTTCAATTACGTCTGTGGTATCGATACCGATGCGGTCGAAAATCAAAGCCAATTCATTGACAAAAGAGATATTGACATCCCTTTGCGCATTTTCAATGGCTTTTGAGGCTTCAGCCACTTTGATGCTGGGTGCTTTATGTGTACCAGCAGTGATGATTTGCCCATACAATTGATCTATTTGTTCCGCAATTTCAGGTGTAGAGCCTGAAGTTACCTTTTTAATCTTTGTTAAAGTATTGATCCGATCACCGGGATTGATCCTTTCCGGAGAATAGCCACAAAAGAAATCCTGGTTAAATTTCAAGCCGGAATATTGCTCCAACACGGGTACACAATCTTCTTCCGTACAGCCGGGATAAACGGTAGACTCATAAATTACGATGTCTCCCTTTTTTAACACGCGGCCAATCATTGCCGAAGCTTTCAATAAAGGTTGTAAATCCGGTGCTTTAAAGCTGTTAATGGGCGTAGGAACGGTTACGATATAAATTTGGCAAGATTCCAGGTCTGCCGTGTTACAAGAAAATTCCAGTCCGGCATTTGGTATTTCTGATCGCAGTACTTGCTGCAGTTCTTCCAGATCGGCCTCTCTGGTCCGGTCCTCTCCTTTGGAAAGTTCCTGAATTCTGAGTTCATCAATATCGAAACCAAGTACAGGGTACTTTTTCGCAAATTCAATAGCGAGCGGCAATCCCACATAACCTAAACCAATGATCGCAATTTTATACGCTTTATCCATAAACACCTTTTTTTCCAACCGAATTTCTAGAACGTTTTAAAGGTAGAAAGAATTTTAATTGTTCATAGGTACGGTTATTGAAATACTTGTAGCTAGTATTTAACTCCAATCGGAAAAAATGAAAACTATTGCCTTAACGATCTTCCTCTTGAGCATAGGATTGTTCCAGCTAAAAGCGCAGGACAGCACCAGGAACAATCTAGATTTTACCGTTCCGCCAGCAGCAAAAAAAGTAGCTCAGTTAAACCGATCAGATGCGGCTTTGGGGATTTCCGCAAAGGCCCGGGCCAGACAAAAAAACACAGCAAATCCAGCAGTCAATCTTGCCCTATTTGCGGTAGACAGGCGGACGGAAGCGGAGGCGGGAAACTCCGATGTGGTGATGGTGATCTCCATTGATCAGCTCAGTGGAAAAATAAAAATGTCTTCGATTATGAGGGACACTTATGTGAATATCGAAGGGAATGGCATGAATAAGCTCAATGCAGCCTTCGCGATTGGTGGTCCGCAGCTAGCCATTAAAACCATCAATCAAAACTTTGACCTGGACATCAGAGACTATATCAATGTTGATTTTTATGGAGCAGCAAAAATTGTAGATGCCCTGGGTGGAGTGCCGATTCCGGTAAAAGCAGAGGAGCTTCCTTACCTGAATACTTACCTGAATGAACTGTCCATTTATGATAAAATTCCGGCGATTCCCCTGAGCCAATCGGGTTTACAAAAGCTCAGCGGAAAGCAGGCTGTTGCCTACTCCAGAATCAGAGCGGTAGGTCATGGTGATGCCCAAAGAACGGAACGTCAACGCCTGGTACTCATCGCTATATTCGACAAAATGAAGGTTTTAGGTAAGGAAATTTTTCCCGTTTTTGCCACAGAAGTCCTCCCTAACCTGGAAACCAGCATGAACAATTTAACGCTGTTCTCTTTTGCAGGAAGTATTTTAAATTCGAAAAATAAAACGATTGAACAAGCCAGGTTTCCGCTTGATAAAGAAAGTGTTGGGAAGAGAATTGACAACATCTGGTACTTAACCACCGATTTAAAAACAACGACCAACTCCTTACATCAATTCATTTATGGCAACAAGCATTAAAAAAAAAGATAGTTGTAAGAAACAACCCAGACAACCTTTAAAACACTGATAACCTGACACATAAAATTCAATCCAAAAAAAAGGTTGTCTAATACAAGAAACCCTTTAGGGGTTAAAAAATTTAAGAATTTATTTCCCATGCCGGATTTCCAAAAAATCCGAGTTAAAATCTTATGGTCAAAATTTTTTATTTAAAAAATAATAACCTTCAAAAACACAGACAAATATCAACTTAAAGTCATCTTTAATGACTTAAGCTATAATTCACAACTTTTCCATTTATCTTGATTTTATTTACATAGATTTACTTTAAGTAACTGATAATTAACGCCTCAACCTAATTGTCTCATGAACATTTCCTTTTCTATTAAAGGCAAATTGCTAAAAGAACAAATTTCCGGATTTGCTCCTTTAGGGGTTAAACACACCCTCAATTCTCTAATAAAATTTCTTGATTTTAATTCAAAGGTGATCCCATTGCTATGGATCAAACCGGGGATTTTATTTCGCTGCTCAAATCAAACAATTATTAATATAAAACACAATTTTTATTATGGATGAATACATAGGAATGATCAAAGCTTTTGCTGGAACTTTTGTACCAAGAGGGTACCTGGGCTGTAATGGACAGTTACTCCCAATTCAACAATACTCTACTCTTTTTGCGCTTTTAGGCACTAATTATGGAGGAGATGGACAAACCACTTTTGGTCTTCCAGACCTTAGAGGACGATCTCTGATTGGAACAGGACAAGGGTCAGGTTTACCAACCAACCACGTACTAGGTGAAAAATTAGGTGCAGAAAGCACCTCAATTACCATCAACAACATGCCAGCTCACACCCACGCAGCCGCTACAACCTTTACTTTAAATGTCAGTAACCAGGAAGCGGATGTTGCTGTCCCGGTTGCCGGAAATTCTTTGGCAGCAATGATTGACACTGGAGCGAATCAGATTATTGGTTATACCACCAAGACACCAACCATTGCACTTGGAGGCGCAACTATAGCCACAACTAATGCCGTGATTGGTGGTAGTCTGCCGATCTCTATATTACAGCCAACGCTCGCAATCACTTACATTATTTGCATAGAGGGTGGATTCCCTAGCAGAAACTAATCTTTAATTCTTTGAATTAACGCGCTCACTTTTATGAAAAATTTTATACTACACAAAGTTGCCCTGTTCTTTATCATTTGTTTCTGCCTTTTCTCCAGTCAAACCAGTCAGGCACAGCTACAACCAGGAGATCTGGCCATAATAGGGGTTAATGGCGAAACCCGATCACCAGCAACATTTCCATTTAAGGCAACAATCGCTTTTGTATCCCTGGTGGACATCCCTTCGGGAACTACCATCTACATTACAGATGAGGCCTATAATGGGACTATTTTTGTTGCACGTTCTGCAGATGCTCAGATGACCTGGATATTGAGTCAGAATGTTCCTAAAGGCACGGTGTTCTCTATTGAGTGTACCAACGACACCAATAATCCGGTCATCTCACCTTCACAATATGGTGGAGTGACCAAAGTTGGCTGGTCAAATAACATTATCCGCCCAATTGACGGCAATGGGGATGCCTGGTTGATCTATACCAAAAATCCCGATAACAGTCTAAATTTCATCTATGGATTTATAAATACCAATTACATACCCACAGATAAGTATGATACTTCAACTGGCTGGAACCTACAAGATCCCCTGATAAAAAGCCAATCCTCTGTCCTTCCATCACAATTGGTAGGGACGAATGCATACAATTCCATGGTGACCTACCCAGCTGGCCCAACATTGAGCAACGATTTCAATTATTATAACGATACATTTACCGGAACAAAAACGGACTTATTAAACAAAATCAAAAACCCGGCACTTTGGGTAAAGGAAGAACCACCTTCAATTGGAAAAGACCTTTCACCAGGAACATCTGGTGGTGCATTTTCAGGCACACAACCTATTTATACCATTGTTGAAGGCCCAACCGTAAGCAGCGTAACTTCAACCGCAAGCGGTACTAAAAAGATAGGCGATGTCATACCCATCGTCGTTAATTTCAGTGAAAACGTGACAGTGGTGACCACTGGCGGAACACCGAGATTAGCCCTCAATACCAATCCTGTTTCTTATGCCAATTATGCTTCTGGAAGCACGAATTCCAGCTTAACCTTTAACTATACGGTAGCCGCCGGACAAACCAGTGCGGACCTCGAATATGTAGCCACCAACTCCTTAACCCTGGAGAGCGGAACAATAAAGAATACAAGTGATGTAAATGCCATACTTACCTTACCAGCCACAGGGACAGCAAACTCCCTTGGCGGAAGCACCAACATTGTGATTGACGGCATTGCGCCGACTGTAACCTCTGTAACTGGGGTTACAGCAAATGGCCGATATCGTGCCGGACAAACCATCGATATCAACGTGAATTTTTCTGAGGCGGTATCAATTACCGGCACACCAACACTCAGTCTAAACACCTTAGGAATTGCAACTTATATTAGCGGAGCTGAAAGTACTACCTTAACCTTCCGTTATAACATTGGAGCCAATCAAAATACTTCAGACCTTGATTATGGCACGGTGAGTTCCCTGACTGGCGGAACGATCAAAGATATTTCAGGAAACAACGCCACACTCACACTCCCTACACCAGGGACTGCCGGATCATTAGGCGCCAATGCCAACATCATCGTAGACACCACTGTCCCAACAGTAACCAGCGTAAGCGGTACCAATGGGAATTATAATATTGGATCAACCGTACCGATCACCCTGAATTTTTCCGAAGCCATCAATGTGACCGGAACTCCTCAACTGGCATTAAATGTAAGTCCTGCCGGATTCGCATCTTATGTGAGCGGAAGCGGAACAGCCACCTTGACTTTTAATTATACTGTAGCTGATAATCAAAGTAGTGCTGATCTCGATTATACAAGCACAACTGCACTTTCATTAAATGGTGGATCACTATCAGATCTTGCAGGAAACAATCTGACACTCGCACTCCCAGCTCCAGCTGCGCCAGGTTCTTTAGGAGCCCTTTCGAATATCGCCATCAATGGAATTCGCCCAACAGTAACTAGTATTGTTAGGACAGCTGGAGCCGCAGCTGTTACCAATGCCAATTCTGTAAGCTTCACGGTTACCTTCTCTGAAATAGTATCCGGTGTAGATTTAGTGGATTTTGTGCTTACTACTACTGGAAATTTAGTAGCTCCAGGTATATCAACCATAGCCGGATCAGGCACTACTTATACCGTCACTGCAATCACAGGAATTTCAACTGGAACCGGCACCTTACGTCTGGACTTAGATAATTCAGGTACCGGAATTACTGCAGCTTCAGGAAACACAATTTCTACTGGATATACCAGTGGTCAAACCTATACCGTAGATAGGACTATTCCTACCATACCAACACTTACCATTGCTTCGGGCAATAGCAATCCGCAAATCGCAAGAACAGGAGATGTAGTCACACTTTCCATTACGGCCTCTGAAGCAATTAACCTTCCATCAGTAACCATCAACGCATCTCCGGTAATCGTAACGAACACTTCCGGTTCTTCTTATACCGCCAGCTATCAGGTAAGTGCCCTTGATGCAGAAGGTCAGATCACCTTTACTGTTAATTATAGTGATCTGGCTGGAAATTCGGGCGTCCAGCGCAGCACAACCAGCGACGCGAGTAGAGTTGTGGTGGATAATGTACCTACCACCCTTGTTTCCATCAGTTCTACCGCTACAGATGGACCACATGGTCTGGCTGCTGCAATTCCAATCGCTGTAACATTCTCAGAGCCTGTAATGGTAACCGGATCACCTGTACTCGCTTTAAATGCTGGTGCCGGCGCTACTGCCAATTATGTTTCTGGCAGCGGAACAACTGTCCTTAACTTCAGCTATAGTGTAGCCCAGAATCAAAGCAGCACTGGACTCGATTATAGCAGTACTACCGCATTGAATTTAAACGGCGGAACAGTGAATGATCTAGCTGGCACTACAGTTCCCCTGACACTTCCTGCTCCCGGAACACTGGGTTCTTTGTCAAATGGAAGAAGCATTGTCATCAATGGATTTACACCAACCGTACTGAGCATCACTAGAAAAACCCCGGCAACACAAATGACCAACGCCAATTCCGTAGAGTATACCCTTACCTTTAGCGAACCGGTAACCGGAGTTGATGTATCAGATTTTCAAATGAGTCTTGGTTCAACACCGATATCCTCCGTTAACGGAGTTGTAGGATCAGGAGCAATCTACACCGTTACTGTAAACACAGGACTTGGAAATGGTACGGTAGCCTTTAATTTAAGAACCAGTGGTACAGGGATTGCCAATCTGGCTTCAAATCCTATTCTGACTGGATTTGGCCCAAGTGAAAGCTATACCATAGACAAAATCCTCCCTACTATACCAACGGCAAGCATACGCTCCAGTCGTTTTGGCAATAGTAGTATTGCCATCCCTGGTGAAACCATTACGCTCCTTTTCAGCGCTTCTGAAACGATTAATGCTCCTACGGTAACCATCAGTGGAAACCCTGCAACAGTCACAAATCCAACTGGAAACAACTGGGTAGCCACGTATACCATGCTAGCTACAGACAACAATGGAGCGATTCCTTTCAGCATCAGTTATTCCGATCTTGCTGGAAATGCAGGCACTTCAAGAACAACAACAACCGATGCTACCGTCGTAACCTTTGATAAAACGGTGCCAACCCTAAGTCCGGTAACGATTGCAAGTAATAATGTTTCCAACCCTGCATATGCAAAAGAAGGGGCTATGCTGACCCTAATGTTTACGGCTTCAGAGAGCATTCCTTCTCCTACAGTTACTATTGGAGCTGCCACGGTTACCGCACTACCAATGGGCGGATTTAACTGGATGGCCATGTATGTGATCCCTCCGAATATGGCAGAGGGTGAAATCCCTTTCAGCATTAGTTTCAAAGATACATTTGGAAATATTGGAATACCTGTAACCACAGTCAGTACAGGCTCAATGGTTACTCTAGATAAAACGACACCGACACTCAGTAATGTGAGCATCAGCAGCAATAACGCAAATCCTGCTTTAGCGAAAGCAGGAGATGTGGTCACTGTAGCTTTTACCGCTTCAGAAGGTATCGGCAATCCAACCGTAACATTATTTACAAACACATTAGCTACTGTTACCGCACAAGGCAACAATGTATGGACTGGGACTTACACCCTGGGTCCGGTAGACCTTGAAGGCCCAGTCAATTTCAGTATCAGTTATGCTGATTTTGCAGGAAATGCAGGTACTGCCGTCAGCACTACCAATGACGCTTCTAGCGTTACTTATGACAGGACGGTTCCTGCTGCTCCTAATTTCCTGGGAGTAACCGCTGGAGACACCGAAAATACAATGACCTGGTTCTTAAACGCAGACTATGCGAAATATGAATTGATTGGTGGAGTTCCTTTAGTTTTGGGGAACAATGTGCTAACTACCGTTACGGCGGCTAATGCTACTAATCCAATGACTTTCACGCAGACAGGTCTGACGAATTTCACGACCTATTATTATGCCCTTCGGGTAACTGATGCAGCAGGTAATACCAATACCAGTACCGCGGTAAATGGAATCCCTTTAAATAGCCAGACCATCACTTTTAGTCAGCCAGTACCGGCAGAATATGGCAGTTCATTTACTATAAATGCCACCAGTAGTTCAGGCTTACCCGTTACTTTAACCTCCAACGAGCCTGCTCTTGCCACAATTTCGGGCAATACAGTTACCATTGTAGGTGCGAATAACCAACGATCGGTTTCTATCATCGCCACACAACCTGGTAATGCGAATTATTCTTATGCGCCACCGGTTATCCGACTGCTGCAAATCACACCAAAACCAGTTACGGTAAGCGCTACTGCTCAGTCGAAAGGGTTTAATGATCCGGAACCGGCATTAGCTGCCCCAACGATTACTCCTGCACTAATCGGCACAGATGTCAGCACAGGTGCATTAGCAAGAGAGACAGGAGAAAATGCAGGAACCTATGAAATCCAGCAAAACACGTTCAGTTTAGATCCATATAAATATGCCATCACTTATGAGCCTGCTAATTTCAGCATCAGCAAGAAAGCAGTAACCATTACCGCAGTAAGCAATTCGAAAACTTATGGTGATGCTGATCCTGTGTTCGCTTATACCGGTACTCCGGCATTAGTTTCCGGAGATAGTTTTAGCGGTATGTTGGGAAGAGTTGGCGGAGAAAATATTGGCAACTACGCCCTTACTTTGGGTAGTTTAAAAGTGAGCGAAAACTATACCCTGACTTTAAACCCTGGTGCTGAACTGAGCATCAACAAAAAGCCAATCAATGTAACTGCTGATGCGCAATCTAAAGTTTATGGCAGCGCCGATCCGGTGTTCAGTTATACCCCAACACCAGCATTGCTGAATAATGATGTATTTAGCGGTGCCTTAGGTAGAACTTCAGGAGAAAATAAAGGAACCTACCCTACCACTATCGGTAGCTTAAGCGCAGGATCTAATTATAGTCTAAACCTTACTGCTGCTAATTTAACCATTAACGCTGCGCCTTTAACCGTAACTGCGGATCCAAAATCGAAATTTGCAGGCACCGCAAACCCGGTGTTTACCGGCCAATATGCAGGTTTTGTGAATGGCGAAGATGCTTCCGTATTGACGAGTCCGGCAGTATATACTTCTATTGCAACAGCTGCCAGTCCGATTGGAACCTATCCGATTGTTCCTTCCGGAGCAACGGCACTGAACTACACAATTACCCCTATTAATGGCGTATTGACTATAAATCCAGGTGCCCCAACTTCTGTACTATTTGCGGGAACTACGCTTTATGAAAATCAGGCTACCGGAACTAAAGCAGGTACTTTGAGCAGTACTTCGGAAGATCCGAATGCGACCTTTACTTATAGTTTAGTAAGTGGTAATGGGGACACAGACAATGCGACTTTCCGCATCGTTAATGATCAACTGGTAACCGCAGCAAGTCTGGATTATGAAAATAAAAAGACTTATAGTGTTGTGGTAAGAAGTACTACTCAACATGGATTCTCACTGGACAAAAGCTTTAGCATCAACCTGAGCGATGTCAATGAAATTCCAACACTGGATGCCATTGCCAATAAAACCATTTGCTATACCACAACCGGTCAAACGATCGATTTAACAGGAATCAGCGCTGGTCCGGAACTTGGACAAAACACCAAAATTACGGTTACAGGAAGCAATGCTGCATTGTTACAAAGCTTAACAGTTGCCCAATCAGGATCTGCTAAAGGAACCATTAGCTACCGCATTAAAAATGGCGCTTCAGGACTGAGTACGATCACGGTTACTGTAAAAGATGACGGTGGTATCGACAATGGTGGTGTAGACACTTATAGCAGAACGTTTGTCCTGACCGTAAATGCATTACCGGTAGTTGCGATTAGTGCCAACACAGGCGAGAACAACAATGCCAACAGTACCTCAGTAAGTAAAGGAGAGACCGTAGTATTGACCGCTAGCGGTGGCAGCAATTATGTTTGGGCCCTCCACAACAGTGTAATCAGTGGTCAGAACTCTGGAATACTAACAGTAAGACCAAGAGAAACGACTACCTATACCGTTACGGTAAGCAACGCGAATGGTTGTTCTGAACAGAAAAGCTTTACCGTGAATGTACTTGATGATATGGAGAAGATCAAAGCCACCAATATCTTATCGCCAAATGGTGATGGATACAACGACAAATGGATCATCGAGAACATTGATTTCTACCCGAATAATGAGGTGAAAATCTTTGACAAATCAGGAAGAATGGTGTACAGCAAAAAAAGCTATGACAACAGCTGGGATGGTACGCTGAATGGTTCGCCATTAGCTGAAGGCACCTATTACTATGTCATTGATTTTGGTAAAAATCACCGGATAATCAAAGGGTTCATCACGATTATCAGGGAGAACTAATGGGCCATACAGATTTAAACATCAGCAAAATGAAAAATACTTATAAATATGGCTTAGGGCTACTTATGGTTTTCGCCATAAGTAGTACCACTAAAGCACAGCTTAATCCTTTAACCGCACAGTATTATACCAATCAATACCTGATCAATCCGGCGATGGCAGGTACAGATCAGGGATTGAAACTCAATGCTGCCTACCGTAAATTATGGAGCAATGTACCAGGTTCTCCCCTGACCCAAAATATTACCGCCGATTATGGTTTTAATAAAGTGGGGCTGGGTTTAAATGTCTACAATGAAAGTGCAGGTTTGCAAAAACAAACACGTGTGGTGGGAACTTATGCTTATCATTTGAAAATGAATGAGGAAAGCAATCAACTTCATTTTGGGGTGTCTTTAGGTTTTATGAGCCAGCGACTGGAGAACAGTGACATTTATGGCAATCCAAATGATCCGGGAGTAGGTCAGTATAATGACCGGAAAACTTACCTGGATGGTGATTTCGGGGTAGCTTATACCACAGAAAAACTGACGGTACAAGCTTCTGTTCCTAATTTGAAAAGCGTCCTGAAAAAGGATGTGATTAAACTGGCCGATGTGTCTACATTTTATGCCGCAGCAAGTTATAGGATGAAGTTATCAGAAGGGGTAAATGGTTTCGACCTGGAGCCGAAAGTAGCGTATAGAGGGGTGCAGGGTTATGATAACATTTGGGATGCTGGTGCACAACTCGCCATCGCCAACAAACAGGTGTTCCTGACAGGGATATACCACAGCACAGAAAATGCGACCTTTGGTTTAGGGATGGATTTTAGAAATAAATACCTGATCTCCGGGACGTATACGACGCAGACTTCTGCCTTAAGCAGTTATACGAATGGTAGTTTTGAGTTGAATTTGAGGTTGAACTTATCGAAGTAAGGGAAAAATGGGGGAAGAGGCAGGAACTGGAAAGAGGCAGGAACTACTCCAGGTCTGGACTATTTTGATGCTTCCTCTAGGGAAGCATCAAAATCCTCCCAGGCCCTGTCCTAGCCTATCCTCTTTCTTGGGGAGGCTAAAGAAAAATCCAGCGGTCGTGGTTAGCGCTAAGTATTCCCGATTCTCTTTCTTAGAGAGACTAAAGAAAAACCCAGCGGTCATGGTTAGCGCTAAGTATTCCTGATTCTCTTTCTTGAGGAGGTTAATGAAAAACACAGCGGTCATGGTTAGCACTAAGTATTCCCGATTCTCTTTCTTGAGGAGGTTAATGAAAAACCCAGCGGTCGTGGTTAGCGCTAAGTATTCCTGATTCTCTTTCTTGAGGAGGTTAATGAAAAACCCAGCGGTCGTGGTTAGCCTATCCGGCCTTTAAAAAGATAAATACCAGTTGATGTTATCAATGCAGGGGATTAATTTAATCCCTGTTTTGTTGTCATTAAAATCCTGATTATGGTCTCCAATCCGAGTTTAATCAAGCAGGTTTACAAAAGAACCGGAAGCAACAATCAAAGCTAAGATTCAATTATTGTCAATAAAAAATCATAAAAAACATAGTATTTTTCTTGGGTTTTTATTTTTAATAAGAGTTATTTGAAATAAAAATAACTTAAAATAGAAATTTCCGCATACACATCCAACTTAATATTTTTTATATAATTTTACTCTAAGTATTTGATAATTAACCTCTCATTCTAATTGTCTCATGGACATTCCATTTTTCCTAATTTTTCTTAAACAGCTGAGGCATGGCAATGCCTCTGGCTCAAATTCAGGAAATACTTATCGCTTCTCAAATCAATTTAACAATTATATTCAACACAATTTATTATGGAAAATTTCGTAGGAGAAATTAGATTATTCGGTTTTACTTTCCCTCCTCGTGGATGGGCAGTTTGTAATGGACAAATAATAGCAATACAAGCAAACACGGCATTATTTTCACTTCTAGGAACGCAATATGGTGGGAATGGAACCACTACTTTTGGTTTGCCAGATCTTAGAGGCAGGGCAGCAATTGGTTTCGGACAAGGCCCAGGCTTAAGCGATTACGTACAAGGAGAAGTCTCAGGTACTGAAAACATTTCAATTTCGATAAACAATATGCCAGCGCACACTCATATTGCCAAAGTAAGTACCCAGGAAGGAAGTGTAGCTGACCCGGTTACCGGTAATTCACTAGCTGCCATGGTTGACACCAGTGTCAATAAAATATTGAGCTATTCTACCGCTGCACCTACAGTAGCCTTGAATACCAATACCAACTCCATAACTGGGGCTAACATACCAATATCGATCATGCAGCCAACCCTGGCACTGAATTACTGCATTGCCACAACCGGTGTATTCCCTAGCAGAAACTAACCCTAAAACTTAAAAAAGCGCTCTCAAACTTAAAATTAACGTTCTCCCTATGAAAACATCATACCTACAGAAGGTTACCCTATTTATTATATTTTGTTTATTTTGCTTTTCTGCAAAAACCAGTAATGCACAACTGGTTGCCGGCGATCTGGCCATCATTGGTGTAAATGCAGAACCAACGGTTACTGCTACCCCAAGGGCAACCATTTCCTTCGTTGCTTTAACCGAAATTCCTTCGGGAACGGTAGTTCACCTGACAGATATTGGCTATACAGGCAGCGCTTTTGTCCTGGCACCGGTCCCTCCTGGAACCACCAGTCCTGATGGGACTGCCAACTGGACCGTAAGCACTAAGGTGCCTGCAGGAACGGTATTTACCGTGACGATAAAAAGTGGGGTCAGTCCAACGGTATCCATACTACCTGGTAATTATGGAACTATAAACCTGGATGCTATAAGTTGGTCGCATGAGGTTGCAGCTCCTATTCCGCTCAATGCCGGAGATACCTGGTTCTTATACACAGGTACTAAAACCAGTCCGGATTTCATTTATGGTTTTACCAATGCCAAAAACCCGGATCTTGACGAAATTGACGAAAGTACGGGCTGGACAAAGGATGGTAAAACACCAAAAAACCAGAGCTCTACACTGCCAACTGCCTTAAAGACTGCAGGCGCCTATACCTCCTTAAATTCCTATAAAACCGTAGACAAACAACGTGATTTTAACGCTTATGCCGGTTCATTTACGGGTTCAAAATCAAGTTTACTCGACCTGATTAAGACTCCAACGGCTTGGACAACGACAGACAATACCGCGGAGGTAAAAGACCTTACTCCAGGCGCAACAGGCGGTGCTTTTCCAGGAACTCAACCTATTTACAAACTGGCTTCCAGCGTTCTGAGTGTAACTTCTAATCCCTCAACAGGAACTAAAGGTCTCAACGCTGCGATCGTTATCACGGTTAATTTCAGTGAGAATGTCTATGTAACCAACTCCCCAAGAATTAAACTCAATTCAGGCATCAATGCCTATGCAAATTACACCTCAGGAAGTAATAGCAAAGCCCTCACTTTTACTTATACAGTAGCAGATGGAGACAGCAGCGACGACCTTGATTATAGCACCATCAATTCCCTTGAGCTCAATGGAGGTAGCATTACAGATCTACAAAGTCAGAATGCTCAACTCAGCCTTCCTCTTCCTGGATCGGCAGAATCCCTGGGTGGCAGTAGCAATCTAAAAATTGATGCCCTTAAACCAACCATTTCCACTGTAACCGCAGTAACGCCTAATGGTAGTTATTCTGCCACACAAAACATCAGCATTCAAGTAAATTTCACTGAGCCGGTAGCCGTTATTGGTGCACCAGTGCTTAGTTTAAATACCCTTGGAACCGCTACATATGCATCTGGTACCGGAACCAACAGTTTAACATTTACTTATGCCGTTCTCCCTGGTCAAAACACCTCGGATCTTGATTATGCAAGTACAACTGCATTGGCCGCAACCGGTGGAAGCATCAAAGATGCCGCAGGAAATGATGCAACACTCACACTCCCTGCACCAGGAGCAGCCGGATCTTTAGGCGCCAATGCCAATATCATCATAGACACTACTTTCCCAACGATTACCGGCGTTAGCGGTACCAACGGGACTTATAATATTGGGACAACCGCTCCGATACGGGTGACTTTTAGTGAAAATGTCACGGTAACCGGTACGCCACAGCTTAGTTTAAGTGTAGTTGGTCCTGCCGCTACTGCCAGTTATACTAGTGGCAGCGGAACATCGATCCTAACTTTCAATTATACTGTACTAGCAGGCCAGGCTAATCCTGACCTGGATTATAGCGCTACAAATTCCCTTAGCTTAAATAGCGGAAGCATTAATGATGCTGCTGGGAATATTGCAACGCTAACACTACCAACTCCAAACAACTCAGGATCACTAGCTTGGAATTCTGACTTAAATATCAATGGTATTCGCCCAACTGTAGCAAGCATTGTTAGAACAGCCGGAGCCCCAGCACTAACCAAAAGTACTTCAGTGAATTACACAGTTACTTTTTCTGAGGCGGTATCCGGCGTAGATTTAGGAGATTTCGTCATTACTTCTTCGGGAACTTTAATTGCTCCTGGTATCTCAAGCGTTACTGGATCAGGAACTACCTATACCTTAACCGTAAGCACAGGAACTACCAATGGAACCGGTACCCTACGTCTGGACTTAAATAATTCAGGTACCGGAATTGTAGGCGCTTCAGGAAATGCGATTGCTGCCGGATATACCAGCGGTGAAAGCTATAGCGTGGATAGAACTCTTCCGACCTTGTCGTCAGTCAGCATTGCTTCGAACAATAGCAATACGCAAATCGCAAGAAATGGAGATATCGTAACGCTTACCTTTACCGCAGATGAAGCGATAAACCCTCCTTCAGTGACCATCAACTCCACTCCGGTCACCGCAACGAACACTTCCGGGTTTTCTTATACGGCCAGCTATCCGGTAAGTATGGCTGATCCGGAAGGTCAGATCACCTTTAGCATTAATTTTACAGATCTGGTTGGAAACGTAGCCCCACAGCGTACCACAACTACTAACGCAACTAAAGTGGCAGTGGATAATATCCCAACCACTATTACCTCAGTGAGTACTACCGCCGGTAATGGCCCTCATGGTATTGGCGTAACCCTGCCGATCACGGTGACTTTCTCAGAGCCTGTAACCGTAACTGGCACACCAAGAATTGCATTAAATTCAGGTGGTAACGCAACTTATTCGGGCGGTACCGGATCAGCCATTCTAAACTTCAATTATACCGTCGCTTCCAGTCAAAACACTGCACAACTGGACTATACCAGCAGCACTGCATTAACCTTAACCGGAGGAGCAACAATTAACGACCAGAATGACATTTCTGCGCCACTTACCCTTCCTGCTCCGGGAGGAACGGGATCTTTGGCAGATGGAAAAACCATAGTCATCAATGGATTTACACCAACCGTACTGAGCATCATTAGAAAAACCCCGGCAACTCAAATGACCAACGCCAATTCCGTAGAGTATACCCTTACCTTTAGCGAACCGGTATCCGGAGTTGATGTATCAGATTTTCAAATGAGTCTTGGTTCAACACCGGTATCCTCCGTTAACGGAGTTGTAGGATCAGGAGCAATCTACACCGTTACTGTAAACACAGGAGTTGGAAATGGTACGGTAGCCTTTAATTTAAGAACCAGTGGTACAGGGATTGCCAATCTGGCTTCAAATCCTATTCTGACTGGATTTGGCCCAAGTGAAAGCTATACCATAGACAAAATCCTCCCTACTATACCAACGGCAAGCATACGCTCTAGTCGTTTTGGCAATAGTAGTATTGCCATCCCTGGTGAAACCATTACGCTCTTCTTCAGTGCTTCTGAAACGATTAATGCTCCTACCGTAACCATCAGTGGAAACCCTGCAACAGTCACAAATCCAACTGGAAACAACTGGGTAGCCACGTATACCATGCTAGCTACAGACAACAATGGAGCGATTCCTTTCAGCATCAGTTATTCCGATCTTGCTGGAAATACAGGCACTTCAAGAACAACAACAACCGATGCTACTGTCGTAACCTTTGATAAAACGGTTCCAACCCTAAGTCCGGTAACGATTGCAAGTAATAATATTTCCTACCCTGCATATGCAAAAGTTGGCGATCTGCTGACCTTAACGTTTACAGCTTCGGAGAGCATTCCTTCTCCTACAGTTACTATTGGAGCTGCCACGGTTACCGCACTTCCAGCTGGCGGATTTAACTGGATGGCCATGTATGCGATCCCTACTACTATGGCTGAGGGTGAAATCCCTTTCAGCATTAGTTTCAAAGATACATTTGGAAATATTGGAATACCTGTAACCACAGTCAGTACAGGCTCAATGGTTACTTTAGATAAAACGACACCAACACTAAGCAATGTGAGTATCAGCAGTAACAATCCAAATTCTGCTTTAACAAAAGCCGGAGATGTGATCAGCTTAACTTTTGCTTCTTCAGAAGCGGTCAATACCCCAATCGTAACTTTTTTTGGAAGTAAAACCGCCACGGTGAGTTCAGTGGGAAATAATTTATGGAGGGCAACCTATGCCGCAGGCCCGACAGACCCAGAAGGCATTGTTGCTTTCAACATCACTTATTCCGATTTAGCAGGAAATAGCGGTACTGCAGTCAGCACTACAGATAATGCTACTTCCGTAACTTATGATAGAACACCTCCAGTTACTCCTAACTTCCTGGCTGTAGTACCGGGGGACATGCAAAATACATTAGCCTGGGCTATGAACCCGGACGTTGCAAAGTATGAATTGATCGGTGGAGCTCCTATAGGTTTAGGAAATAATGTTCTGACTACCTTTACTGCAGCGAACGTTTCCAATCCAATGAGCTTCACGCAGACAGGTTTGACGAATTTCACGACCTATTACTATGCCCTTGTGGTCACAGATGCTGCAGGTAATACAAACCAAAGTATCACGGTAAATGCAAAACCTTTAAATGGGCAGACCATTACTTTTAATCAACCAGCAGCCGCAGAATACGGCAGCACATTTACCCTTAATGCCAATAGCAGTTCTGGTTTACCAGTTACTTTTACCTCAAATGACCTTTCAGTGGCGACAATTTCAGGAAACACGGTAACCATAGTAGGTGCAGATCCTTCGCAATCCGTATCTATCTCTGCAAATCAGCCAGGTAATGCAAATTATTTTGCTGCTCCAGAACTGACCCTATCATTGCAAATCACACCAAAACCAGTTACAGTAACAGCTACCGCACAATCGAAAGTGTTTAATGATCCGGAACCGGCATTAGCTGCCCCAACGATTACACCTGCACTAATTGGCACAGATGTCAGCACAGGTGCATTGGCAAGAGAGACCGGAGAAAATACAGGAACCTATGAAATCCAGCAAAACACGTTCAGTTTAGATCCATATAAATATGCCATCACTTATGAGCCTGCTAATTTCAGCATCAGCAAGAAAGCAGTAACCATTACCGCAGTAAGCAATTCGAAAACTTATGGTGATGCTGATCCTGTGTTCGCTTATACCGGTACTCCGGCATTAGTTTCCGGAGATCAATTTACCGGTCTGTTAGGAAGAGTTAGTGGAGAAGATGTAGGTAACTATGCCCTTACTTTGGGTAGTTTAAAAGTGAGCGAAAACTATACCCTGACTTTAAACCCTGGTACTCAGCTGAGCATCAACAAAAAATCAATCCTGGTAACTGCTGATGCGCAATCTAAAGTTTATGGTACTGCTGATCCGGTGTTCAGTTATACCCCTACGCCAGCATTACTCAATGGGAATGTGTTTAATGGAACGCTAGGTAGAGCTCCAGGAGAAAATAAAGGAACCTATGCTACTACTCCAGGTAACTTAAGCGCTGGTTCGAATTATGACCTCAGCTTTACAGCTGCTAATTTAACGATTAACCCAGCTCCATTAACTTTAACTGCGGATCCAAAATCGAAATTTGTAGGCACCGCAAACCCAGTGTTTACCGGCCAATATGCAGGTTTTGTAAACGGGGAAGATACTTCCGTATTGACTAGTCCGGCAGTATATACCTCTGTTGCAACAATTGCCAGTCCGATTGGAACCTATCCGATTGTTCCTTCCGGAGCAACGGCATTGAACTACACAATTACACCTGTAAATGGGGTACTGACTGTAAAACCAGGTGCTCCAACAGCGGTGGCACTGGCAGCGATTACGCTATATGAAAATCAGGCTTCCGGAACTCCAGCTGGTACTTTAAGCAGTACTTCAGAAGATCCAAATGCAACATTTACCTATAGTTTAGTAGGCGGATCCGGGGACACAGACAATGCGGCTTTCCGCATCGTTAATGATCAACTGGTAACCGCAGCAAGTCTGGATTATGAAAATAAAAAGACTTATAGTGTTGTGGTAAGAAGTACTACTCAACATGGCTTCTCATTAGACAAAAGCTTTAGCATCAACCTGAGCGATGTCAATGAAATTCCAACACTGGATGCCATTGCCAATAAAACCATTTGCTATACCACAACCGGTCAGACGATCGATTTAACAGGAATCAGCGCTGGTCCGGAACTTGGACAAAACACCAAAATTACGGTTACAGGAAGCAATGATGCATTGTTACAAAGCTTAACAGTTGCCCAATCAGGATCTGCTAAAGGAACCATTAGCTACCGCATTAAAAATGGCGCTTCAGGACTGAGTACGATCACGGTTACTGTAAAAGATGACGGTGGTATCGACAATGGTGGTGTAGACACTTATAGCAGAACGTTTGTCTTGACCGTAAATGCATTACCGGTAGTTGCGATTAGTGCCAACACAGGCGAGAACAACAATGCCAACAGTACCTCAGTAAGTAAAGGAGAGACCGTAATATTGACCGCTAGCGGTGGCAGCAATTATGTTTGGGCCCTCCACAACAGTGTAATCAGTGGTCAGAACTCTGGAATACTAACAGTAAGACCAAGAGAAACGACTACCTATACCGTTACGGTAAGCAATGCGAATGGTTGTTCTGAACAGAAAAGCTTTACCGTGAATGTACTTGATGATATGGAGAAGATCAAAGCCACCAATATCTTATCGCCAAATGGTGACGGATACAATGACAAATGGATCATCGAAAACATTGATTTCTACCCGAATAATGAGGTGAAAATCTTTGACAGATCAGGAAGAATGGTGTACAGCAAAAAAAGTTATGACAACAGCTGGGATGGTACGCTAAATGGTATGCCACTGAGTGAAGGCACTTATTACTATGTCATTGATTTTGGTAAAAATCATCGGATAATCAAAGGGTTCATCACGATTATCAGAGAGAACTAATGAAGACCTTAACTCCGTTTGTATTGAACCTTTTAGAATCAGCCCCATTAAACATTAGCAAAATGAAAAATATTTATAAATATGGCTTAGGGCTACTTATGGTTTTCGCCATAAGTAGTACCACTAAAGCACAGCTTAATCCTTTAACCGCACAGTATTATACCAATCAATACCTGATCAATCCGGCGATGGCAGGTACAGATCAGGGATTGAAATTGAATGCCGCCTACCGCAAATTATGGAGCAATGTTCCAGGTTCTCCACTGACCCAGAATATTACTGCCGATTATGGTTTTAATAAAGTCGGGCTGGGTTTGAATGTCTACAATGAAAGCGCGGGTTTGCAAAAACAAACGCGTGTGGTAGGAACATATGCTTATCATTTGAAAATGAACGAGGAAAGCAACCAACTTCATTTTGGGGTGTCTTTAGGTTTTATGAGCCAGCGACTGGAGAACAGTGACATTTATGGCAATCCGAATGATCCGGGAGTGGGTCAGTATAACGACCGAAAAACTTACCTTGATGGTGATTTTGGGGTAGCTTACACCACAGAAAAACTGACGGTTCAGGCTTCTGTTCCAAATTTGAAAAGCGTGCTTAAAAAGGATGTGATCAAACTGGCTGATGTCTCTACATTTTATGCCGCAGCAAGTTATAGACTGAAGTTATCAGAAGGCGTAAATGGTTTCGACCTGGAGCCGAAGGTAGCGTATAGAGGCGTGCAAGGTTATGATAACATTTGGGATGCAGGTGCGCAACTCGCCATCGCCAACAAACAGGTGTTCCTGACCGGGATATACCACAGCACAGAAAATGCGACCTTTGGTTTAGGGATGGATTTTAGAAATAAATACCTGATCTCCGGGACGTATACGACGCAGACTTCGGCCTTAAGCAGCTATACGAATGGTAGTTTTGAACTGAATCTGAGGTTGAACTTATCGAAGTAAGGGAAAAATGGGGGAAGAGGCAGGAACTGGAAAGAGGCAGGAACTACTCCAGGTCTGGACTATTTTGATGCTTCCCTAGAGGAAGCATCAAAATCCTCCCAGGCCCTGTCCTAGCCTATCCTCTTTCTTTGGGAGGCTAAAGAAAAACCCAGCGGTCATGGTTAGCCGATTCCCTTTCTTAGAGGCTAAAGAAAAACCCAGCGGTCATGGTTAGCGCTGAGTAGCCGGGATTCGCATTGAATCGCTGATACCATTTTAAAAAATATTTAATGATCATTTAAAATAGGAGATTGATTTAATCTCCTATTTTGTTTAGCTTAGAATCTTAAAATTATGCTCCCAACTCATCTCAAATTCGACTTTAATTACGACCGGCATCAGCTACAACAGGAATTGGATTATTGCTTGCAACAGGAATGGCCTATTCATTTCAATACCAAAGACTTCAATGGGGACTGGAGAAGTATCTCCTTGCGCTCTATATCCGGTCGCAGCAATGATATTTATGCGCATACTGGCAGTTATCAGGACACGCCATTATTAAAAAACAGCCCATATTTCAGTAGTATTATTGAGTCTTGGAAATGTGAAAAAGAGGCTGTCCGCCTCCTGGCTCTGGCTCCGGGGAGTGTCATCAAGCCACATAAGGATCGTGGTTGTTCCTATTCCGAAGGAAGTTTTAGAATACATATTCCCATTGTAACCAATCCTGGAGTTCATTTTATAATTAACGAACAGTACTTACACTTGCAGGAAGGTGAATGCTGGTATCTGGATTTTAATGAAACGCATAGCATTCTGAACGAAGGAGATGAGACCAGGGTTCACCTGATTATAGATGGAATTAGAAATGACTGGACCGATGAGTTGTTCAAGGCACAAGGTTATCCAATTGAAATGGAGCCTAAAGGTCCTTCTTATGATGAGGAAACTAAACTTAAAATCATCGCGCAGCTGGAACTTATGGATACCGATATCGCCAGAAGTCTGATCAGTGAGATGAGAAGTAACAAAAATACAGAGGCATGATGAACAAATCACCATTAACAAACTGGATCCCCCACCGACTCAGCATTTCGTCAGATGAGGAATGGATGCTCCATTGGATGGATCTTGAGGATCGGCACATCATGGAACCTTTTTTTGATGAAACGATTAACATTTGCAGCTGCCGCCGCAAGGACAAAAGACGATTGCCTAGTCTGAGTACCACAGATTTCTTGTCGGAAGTTGCTGCCGGAATTCCACACCTTCCTCCTACTGCATTTGTGTTTCATGTATCACGCTGTGGCTCGACCTTGCTGAGCCAGGCTTTTACCCTTGATTCTGAAAACATCATCATCGCAGAAGCTCCTTTACTGGATGAGATTCTCAGAGCCTCAGAAAAGAAGGAGATTACGGAGGAGAAAAGGAAGCAATGGTTCATGGCAGCAGTACAACTGATGGGACAACTTAGAAATGGGAATGAGTCTGCTTATATCGTTAAGCTAGACAGCTGGCACTTGCATTTTTATGACATCTTGCGCAGCTGGTATCCTAATACTCCGTTTTTCTTTTTGTCGCGCAAACCTGATGAGGTACTGGCATCTCATGAGAAACGCGCAGGAATTCATACCGTTCCTGGATTGGTTAACAAACAGCTACTTAAAATCGATCCGCAAGTAGATTATGGCGGCAATTTTAGTAGGTTTACAGCCGACGTTTTAAAAGGCTTTTATCAACAGATGAGCAGCATTCAACAGCTACAGCATCCCAAGAATGCATTTGCAGATTACGGGGAAGGGATATCTACCATGATCGATCGGTTTTCCCGATTTTCCGGAGTTCACATCAGAGGTCAGGAACAACTTCAAAATCGTTTAAATTACCATAGTAAATCAAATATATTGCCCTATCAGAAAGAGCAGGAACCGGAGCTTAGGCACCAGTACCCGGACTGTATGGAGGCTTATGAAAACATAAAGAGATCATCATGAAAGACTGTAATTTCAGTAGTTTATTTTACCAACATCACGAAAGTATCAAAACAGGAAAAACCACACCGCTACCTGAAGATTTTTACCAAACCGAAGATATATGGCTCAGTATTTATGGCCTCGGAAAATTTGAGACTTATTCCTTTATCTATGGCCATAGTCGCGATTTTTCCCATTTTATAACCTGGGCAACGGAATTAAAAGGCGCAGATTTTATCCACAAAGCAAGTCTGGACTTTCAGAACTGGCAGGGAAACAAAGATGCTCCCTTGGTTTCCGAAGCTCCTGTTACAAAAGTCCTCAGCGAGGAACAGCTGAAATTCTGGGAAGAAAATGGCTACTTAAGGATTCCAAATGTTGTAGAAGCAGCACATTGCGATCGTCTGAAAACACGGATTTGTAAACACCTTAACCTGCATATGGATTATCCGGAAACCTGGTATACTCCGCATCCTGATTGGCAAGGAACCATGCTTCAGATTTATCAAAATGAAGATATAGAGCTGGTCAGACAATCGCCATACATCAGGCAGATTTTTGCTGAACTTTATCAAACGAATCACCTGGTTGCGATTCCGGAAAAGTTAGGATATAACCCTCCTCAAACAGAGAACTGGGTACCTGGACAGACAAAATTACACTTTGATCTGGATATCGATCAGCCTATTAAATTTCATATTCAAGGGATGGTATATCTGGATGAGGTTCCTGAAAACCGCGGTCCACTACAAATTATCCCAGGATTTCACCATGATTTTGAGGAGTGGATAAAAGATTTTTCCAGCTTAGAAAGGGCGCATGATTACATCCGGATTACCGGAAAACCAGTACTTGTTCCTGGGTCAAAAGCCGATTTAATCTTATGGCGCAATACTTGTCCGCATGCTGCAAGTGTAAATTATTCTGACTTGCCGAGATTTGTGCAGTATGTAAGTTATAGCACCTTGTAAAATGGGTATCATCATTCCGTTTTGTGGCCTTTCAGGCGCAGGAAAGACCACATTGGCAGTCGCTATTGCCTCAAAAATGATAGCAGAAGGACTGAAAGTACTGGTCATGGATGGGGATCATTATCGCCAGTCGCTCTGTAAGGACCTGGGTTTTAGTAAAGCTGATAGGCTGGAAAATGTGCGCAGAATCAAGGAAGAAGCAGTAAATCTGCATGCTGGTTATGACCTGATCATTATGGCATTGATCAATCCCTTTGAAGAAGGAAGGGCTGCTACCGGAAATGCTGAAGAACTGGTCTGGATCAAATGTAGCTTGGAAACGCTGAGGGAAAGAGATACAAAAGGTTTGTATTTTAAAGCATATTTACCTGATGGACATCCGGATAAAATATATAACCTGACTGGAGTAAATGATACTTTTGAAATTCCTGAGCAAGCAGGATTAGTCATTGAAACGGATGTGATGAGTTTAGAAGAAAGTCTGGATAGCTTGTATTCGTTTTTAATGGTGAAGGTTGGGAAGGGACAAGAAGTTATAGGGGGCTGAAGGATTTGTTAAAAAAAGAGGCAGGAACTACTCCAAGGCTGGAATATTTTGATACTCTTTTAAGGGAGTATCAAAATCCTCCTAGGCCTTGTCCTAGCCTATCCTCTTTTTTTGCGACCGATTTATCCAGCAGGCAGTTTAATTGTTTAGCAGCTGGTGTACCTATTCTCTTTTTTTGTGACCAATTTACCCAGCAGGCAGCTTATTTGTTTAGCGATTGGTGTACCTATCTTCGTTTCTTTGCGACCGATTTATCCAGCAGGTAGCTTATTTGTTTAGCGATTGGTGTACCTATCTTCGTTTCTTTGCGACCGATTTATCCAGCAGGTAGCTTATTTGTTTAGCGATTGGTGTACCTATCTTCCTTTCTTTGCGACCGATTTATCCAGCAGGTAGCTTATTTGTTTAGCGATTGGTGTACCTATCTTCGTTTCTTTGCGACCGATTTATCCAGCAGGTAGCTTATTTAACAACCATTTTTAAAAACAACCCAGACGCCCCATTCTCTAGAATTATTACTTCAGTCGAGGGCTATCTTCGAAATTGTAGCTTAACAAGCTTTTTTGCAGACAAAACATATTATAATACCTGTTTTATTTTTAATAAATTATATTTTTTTGCACTACATTTAGCACAAACATATATAATTTTAATAGCTAAGCGAGGGTGTTTACATTTCCTGATTTTTCCGGAAACGGAAATACCTCTTCCAAAATCTTTTTTATGAAAACCTTAATTTTTACAAATAGCGCTTTATATTTAAATACCGCTTTAAGCATTCAGGAGCACTGCGAAGTTGCAGGAATTGTGATTCCTGAGGAACTAAACTATGAACTTCTAGGCACGATTGCTTATGCCGAAAACAGAGGAATTCCTTTGTTAAAAATTGCTAAATCTGACCTTGAACAAGGTGGTAAAGTAGCTTCCTGGATTCAGGAACTACAGGTTGAAGCCGTATTGGTGATGACTTTCCCATTTATCATTCCTGAGCATCTGCTAAAATCAACTGAAAAAGGCTTTTTCAATGTGCATTTCAGCAAACTTCCTTCTTATAAAGGATCTGCCCCGCTTTTCTGGCAAATGAAAAACGGAGCTAAAGAAACCGGCCTAACTATCCATAGGATGACGACTAATGTAGACAGCGGACCTATGGTTTTCAGACAGGAATTACAATTGTATCCAGGAGAGAATTATGGCCTGGCTAAAGCCCGTTTAACCGCTTTACTTGGCGAAAGTATGCCACAGATTCTAGAAAGAATCAAAGCAGAACAATACCTGTATGTTGGCGATGAGGATATTGAGAGTTCTTTCCATATTCCGGAAATAAATGACCTGACCATCAACTGGGATACACACACCGCTACCGAGATCGAACATTTGGTAAATGCTGCAAACCCACTGTACCAAGGTGCAATTACCTATATCGGCGGACAACAAGTAAGGATTTTTGAAGTTACTTCAGTTACCGGTGAATTTGATCCTGCACAAGTAGCACCAGGAACAGTTTTCCACATCGACCCTGAACATGGCCCAATGGTACTGACTTCTGATAAATCATTGTTATTACTGAATGTTGTAGGAACTATGGAAGGTATTTTTAGCGGAAAGAAAATGTGCGCAATCGGCTTAAAAGTAGGTGATCAATTCATTACATTAAGCTAAATCCCAAGCAAAACATCTAAAAATAAAGGGCCTGAAAATTCCAGATATTTAATTTTATCTGGAATTTTCAGGCCTTATTGTTTAAAAGCAGACCTGCATGACTGCTCTTCTGATTTAAATGCGCTCCCATCAAAGGATTTTCAGCTAATCACGATACGCTTTCCTGGGCAGCATCCTTTTGTTGAAATCCACATTCCAACCATTAGGCAGCCAATAGCAATAGGATTACATGGCAATAGAAAATTCAAGCCATTGAAAGCTGTGAGTCCCTAGATAAACATGCTTTATCCACACAAAAACAAACAACATAAAACTCTGTATATCTATCAATTAACAATTTAATCAACAAGGTTATCCACAGCAAAAGTTGGTAACTATTCTGGTTTCTTATCCACATCAAAATAAATCCAGATTAAACTGAATTACTGTTAATTAACAATGCTATCCCCAGGGTTATCCACAAAAAATGTTAATAACTGTGGCATAACCCACAAACCAGTACCCTTTATCAACACAACAAGGAGAAAAACCAAATGCCCCCTATATGCCTTTAATTTAAATTAAGACGCAAATACATCGGCACATTCTCGGTTCAGTGTCCAACCGGACCTTCCTATAAAAAATCGGCTTAGACGCGGAGATTCCTAGGATTATCAAATTTCTTCCCTCAAGGAAGCAATTTAATAATCCAGAATTGAAGCGTTCAAGCCGATTTTTTAACGAGGAACCGAGGTCATAGATGTATTAAGGCGCGATTGCAGCAAGCATTTCTTCTTCCCTTTTCAGAATCTCCTGTCCACGAAACCTCCTCCGGATATTAACTAATTTCCTGAAATTCACTGGTACAAATCTGTAGCTCAACACGAATAAAATCACCAATCCGCCGCTGACCACAATCCATCCAAAGATTTCTTTAGCTGCAGCCATAGTTGCCTGTGCCTGCACCATAGCCCAAACACTGGAGACCCCCATCGACTGTGCGGCTTCTATACTTTTCCCTTGCGACATTGCCCCCTGAATCAGGGGATTTAAACGCCCTGTGAGCAAAGGATCATTGGCATCCATATGCTGAACGATGAAAGCAGTATGCTTTAATTGACCAGCATACAACTCATAGGAATACACTGCGCTCCAAAAGGCCGGGCCGATAAAAGAGCGGAAAAGGATCAAAATTGATACTGCGGCAAGCAATTCTGTAAGCGATAACTTATCTGCACAATACACCCCAATAGCGATGTATAAAATTGTCAACCCCAAGCCTTTCAAGAAAACCGGGAAGGCCAGGTCATTGATTTCTATTACCGGGCTAAAGAGAAAAAACAGGATCAGGTGGTAGGCGATAAAAGCGCCAAATCCCGAGCATACTAACCCTTTTAAGCTCCATTTTCTACGGAACCAGGCAAAGCAAAACACTCCACCAGCAACAGCTCCAAGAGCCATCATCAAGTTGATTTCTGCATTACTTAAGGCACTATATTTCAGCACTCCAGTGGTAAAAGCACTTTGTATCCCGGAACTCCCAAAGAAGATTCCCATTAAAAAGATAAACACGATCGACATCCATACGCTTTTACGTTTAAATACATCCAGGCTTAGGAAAGGTCTTTTCAGTATCATTTGACGCTGAATAAACCAGGTACCGAGTAGTATGAAACCAAAAGTTGAAAATTTGATGCTATGATCGTTCCACCAGTCCAGGATTCTTCCGTAAGAAAGCACATAATTCAAGAGCATCATGGAAGTCAGGATCAACGCAAAGCTGAGCCAGTCGATCTGGTAAAAAGGAACCTTTTTAGAGCCCCTATAATTGTGTCCAAAGATCAGTACCAACAACAAACAAAACAGCAGTATCCCCATCGTATAGTAATAGACGAGATGCCAGTTATATTCAAATGAAAGCTTTGTAGCAAAATAACTGGCTATCTGAGCCAGCGCAATAGAAAGTGGATAAAATACCGAGTAAAACTTAGGTCTATCGCCAGTTGGACTAATGATAAACATGATGGGCAGGATAACCTCCATCATGGCGAAGGCCTTAATCATCCCCATGATCATATTCGCGATAATCAGTACCCATGCCTGATCTGTTGTGGCACAAATAAAACTCCCTAAAATCAGGCTACTGAGGGAAACCAACAGGATGTGCCTTGTTTTAAAAAGTTGTTTGGTCCGCAGCGCCAGTGGAAAGACGAGTGCCATTCCAAGGGCAGAGGCATAGCTGGCCATCATTAGATCCTCCGTGAGCATTCCTTGACTACCCATCATATCACCGATATTGGTACTGTACACTCCGCTAATTCCGAGGATCGGAATGGTCAGCAAAATGATCAGCAGCAACTGCACTGGCCTGGGCACCCAATCATGAAATAATCCTAATTTATAGGTCTGCATATTAGATAGATTCTACTTCTACATTCATACCCGCTCTTAATAACTTTAGGTCTTCTGGCTTGTTATCAACAGTGAATTCAATTCGTATCGGTATGCGTTGCTGCACTTTAACGAAATTACCTGTAGAGTTATCCACAGGAACTGTGGATAACTTTGCGCCAGTGGCCTGAGAAATTGCCGTGATTTTTCCCTTGTAAGATTTACTTCCCAGAGCATCTACTTTCACCAGAACCTCTTGTCCGACGCTGATCTTATGGAGTTGTTTTTCGCGATAATTTGCGACAATCCATTTCAGTTCCCCGCTGACAAATGAAAGTAAAGATTGTCCGGCTTGGATCAGCTGACCTTCCTGCAAAGTCCTCCTCCCAACAACCCCATCATAAGGCGCTGTAATTACAGTATAAGAAAGGTTTAACCTGGCCATATCCAGGGCGGCTTTACTACGTTTCAATTCTGCTTCATTCACACCGATTCTGGAACCTGCTTCTACAGCCGACAATTCCGTTGTTCCTTTTTGATGTTGCAGGGCTTGATATTGCGCTTTTAACGCGTCATATTCTGTTTGCACCTGTTCATACTGTTGTTGTGTTACCACCTCATCTTTCAACAAAGCAGCATAACGCTTATAATTTTTCTCTGCGTTTAACAACCTGGCTCTGGTGGCCGCGATATTGGATTCGGACACGGCAACATTGTTTTTCACCGTATTTACTCCTGAAGAGGTCACATTTCTTGCCGCTTGGGCATTCATATAGGCCGCCTCAGCTTGTGCAAGGGCGATATTTAGTTCTCTATCGTCTATAACTATCAGCGTATCCCCCTTTTTTACAGCTTGATGTTCTATGAAATAAATCTTTTTGATGTAGCCAGCAACGCGGGTATTGATGGGTGTAATGAATTCTTCCACCTGGGCATCGTTCGTATATTCGGATTTATCGAGCTTAAAATAAACGACACCGGCCCAAATCAGTCCGCCGCTAACCATCAGGATAAGCAGGGTGTTGATGATGCTGAAATGTTTTTTATGTAATGGTTTCTTTTGATGTGACATATGAATTTGATGCGAATTAATTTAAGTTTCCTGTTGTTTTTTGTAATTGATAATAGGTGTAAATGATGCTGATTTCTGCATTTTTCTGCTGAAGTTCTGCCGCTAACCTGACGTTTGTAGCATCCATCAGGTCTGTCAATAAGGCCATTTGGTTCAGGTATTTTTTCTCCACAATCCTGAAATTTTCTGTAGCGAGTTGCAAACTTTTATCCGCTGATTGCAGCAGTTGTTTGGCTTCTCTATGCTTGATGAACGCTGCTTTTACGGAAATTTCCGTGTTTTGGCGCAATTGTTCTGTGGCTTCCAGTTGCTGGCGTTGCTGTGTTTTAGCAAGGTTGATATTTTTCGGTGCATTGTACAGGGAGGAGATGTTGAAAGCTACACCTACTCCAGCTTGCCAACCATTGCTATACATGTCGCGTGCAGGCATAGAGCTGGTTAATGGCCTTACCATAGAATTTCCTGCGTTCAACTGTATGCTTGGTAAACGATCGGCTTTTGCCAGGTCTACATGACGTGCGGCAATGCGGTTGCTCAATGCTGCGGAACGCAGTTCTGGATATTGTTGATAAGCAAGATCTAAATATTCCTGAAGGCCATTCACTTGGGGCTTATTGCTTAAAATCGAAGTATCAGGCATAATATAAGTCTGGTCTGACAAACCAAGCGCAATGCTCAACTGCTGACTTAAGATATCGATGTTGTTGTTGAGTTGTTGCACGGCAGTACCCAAATTGGTGATCAGCAATTCGTTTCTAATCACATCATTCTTGGTCACCATACCACTTTTATACATCTTATTGATGTTGAATAGACGTAATTGTGCGAGCCTGATATTTTCCTGATATACCTCCCTTTGGTTGTACATCTTGAACAGGTCGAAATAGTTTCCGGCAAGCAGGATTTTCAAGTCCAGGTTATTCTTCTCATATGCCAATCCGGCCAGTTGCTCTTGTAAACCGGCAATAGCAATATTGTTATTGATAGCTCCACCTTTAAAGATCGTCTGACTGGCTTGCAGGGTAAAAGAATTGCCGAAATGAGGCATTGGTACTGTTGTTTTTCCGGAGAAGTCGTTATTAAACACAGTGACATCTCCAATATAGGAAGCGGTAGCCGCAGCAGTTAGTATTGGATTTCTTTGCGTTTTAACCACTGCTGTACGTTGTTCTGCGATAGTCATTCCTGTTCTGGAAATTTTCAACTGCTGATTGTTGGTTTCAGCCAGCTTAAACAACTCAGGAACACTTAGCTTTTTATAAAGTGTATCCTGTGCAGAGGCGCTTTGGGTGTAGCATGCTGTGAAGACAGCACTCACAAAAATTAATATATTTTTCACAGAACAAAGGTCGGCAACACCAGGAGGCCTAACCATGTCCGTATAGCAGGGAAATATGTCAGGATGGCGTAATATGGGCCTTAATGGTCCGCACGAAACTGTGAAGGGGTAATTCCGGTATGTTTCTTAAAATACTTGGCAAAGGTAAACTGGTCGGTAAAATTCAATTCTTGTGCAACCTGGGCGATATTTAGTGATCGATCCTTGAGTAATAACTTAGCGCCAACAATTACAGCACGGTCAATGAATGAACCTGTGGTTCTTCCTGTGCCCTCTTTCAGCATTTGCGTCAGGTGTTTCGGCGTGACAAAGAGTTGGTCTGCATAAAATTGCACGCTTCGCTCCTCTTTATAGTGTTTCGACAGCAGTCTCAAGAAACCGATAGTCAGCTCTTCGCGTCTGTTCAACTTCACCTTATAGGAGACATTATATCTTGCATAGATAGAGGCCGAATGGTAAAATAGCGACAGGAAGCTATACTTTTTCAGCTCTCCGATAAAGGCAACAGCCTGTTCTTCGGCTAATGCTTTTTTCAGTACTTCATAAAGATTTAATAGCAGTTTTGTTTCCTCGACATTAATCGCATAATAAGGTTGATATGCACCGGTCATCACTTCTACAACACTGGGTGTACTCAATACCACACCAGTCTGACTCAAGTAATCTATAGAAAAAACACAGCCTTGCACTTTAAAATCCTGACTAATGTCACTAAACTCATAAACGGTGGAGGGCATAATAAAAAATAGCGAATTTTCTTTTACCCAAAATTCCCTCAGGTTATGTTTTACAATCATAGAACCTTTGGTGATGATGAGCACCGCGAAATAAGTTGCTTTATACACCTCACCGACTACAATTCTCTTGGAAAAATCTTGCTCAGAAAAGACCATTACCGCTAATGGGTTATCTTCTTCCGGTTTAATTATTCCCTGATAATGAACTGCCGTTTTCTTCATTTTAGCGTAAAAATAAGATAATTCCAGTATTTATTGCTGCCGCCTGGCCTGTATTCCTTCCCTTACCAACCTACATTCCTTTTCCCTCATTTTGTAGAGGAATTAAAATCCATAGATTTGCGTTAACTCGATAGACATAAAAAAGCTAAACCATGACATATCAGGAAAAATTAAGCGCGATACGTTCTCAAATGAAGGCCGACAATGTACAGGCCTATATCATCCCATCCGCAGATCCACACATTAGCGAATACTTACCAGATCATTATAAATGCATTCCTTTTGCTTCCGGATTCACTGGATCGGCCGGAACATTGGTCATCACTCCTGATTTTGCTGGTCTATGGACCGACTTCCGTTATTTTGAACAAGCGGCAGAAGAGTTGGAAAACAGCGGTTTTGAGCTGGTAAAACAAAAAATACAACATGCTCCGGAATACATACAATGGTTGGGTAGCAAACTTGAAAAAGGGGCTATTGTGGCCAGCAATGAAAAACTAGTTTCCATCCTTCTTGGAGATTTACTAACGCAACAATTCTCTTTCAAGGGTCTTGTGTTAGCTGATAAAGATTATTTAAGTCCAATCTGGGAAAACAGACCAGCACTACCTGCAGAAAAAGCCTACCTGATCGACGAAAAACACATCGGTCAATCGGTATCCTCAAAACTTGCTGCAGTAAGAGCTGAGCTAAGCAATAAAGGGGCTAACTATCATTTAATTTCTTCTTTAGATGATATGGCCTGGTTGTTTAACATCCGCGGCAATGATGTTAACTATAATCCCGTGGTCTTGAGCTTTGCCTTAATCGGACAATCGGAAGCCAGCATCTTCATCAACCCTAAAAAGCTTAGTGAGGCAGAGACAGCTTCCTTATTGGCTAGTGGTGTACAGGTAAAGCCATACGAAGAGATTGAAGCTGCATTGGCTACAATCCCGGAAAATAACAGCATTTTTATTGATCCTAAACGCAATTGTTTCGCTTTTGCCAAGCAATTACCAGCCTCAGTAAAAGTG
Source organism: Pedobacter gandavensis (assembly GCF_014172405.1). Lineage (GTDB taxonomy): Bacteria > Bacteroidota > Bacteroidia > Sphingobacteriales > Sphingobacteriaceae > Pedobacter > Pedobacter gandavensis. The sequence goes on from NZ_WNXC01000004.1 coordinate 344,373, forward strand.
ATCAAAGAGACCAATCCATCTACCAGCTTAAAAGCGATTAAGAATGAGACGGAATTGGCAAATACCCGTATTGCGATGACCAAAGATGGTGTAGCAATCACCAGATTCTTGAAATGGTTATCAGAAAACATTGGGAAAATTAAAATCACCGAACTATCTGCTGCTGCTGAGCTACGTAAATTCAGGGCTGCTCAAGAAGGCTTTGTTGGTGACAGTTTCAATACCATCAGTGCTTACGCTGCCCATGGCGCCTTACCACATTACGGTCCGACTGCAGAAAGCGATGTAGAAGTAAAAGCACAAGGATTATTCCTGGTAGACTCTGGCGGTCAATACAATTACGGAACTACTGACATCACCCGTACAATCCCTATGGGGAATAATACCGGCGAAGAAAAAACCGACTACACCCTGGTTTTAAAAGGCATGATTGACGGTTGTAAAACCCGCTTTCCTAAGGGAACCTGTGGTTACCAAATTGATGCCATTACCCGTAAGCCACTTTGGGACTATGCGATTAATTACGGTCACGGTACCGGACATGGCGTTGGTTATTTCCTAAATGTTCATGAAGGCCCTCAGGTATTCAACCCAACGGCAACACCTGTATCCATAGAACTAGGAATGATTACTTCCATTGAACCAGGCGTTTACCGTCCTGGAAAACATGGTGTAAGAATCGAAAACCTGGTAAACACCATCACAGATGTGAGCAATGAATTTAACGAGTTCTACGCATTTGAGTCGTTAACGATTGCCCCAATCAGTACTGAAATTGTAAAAACGGAGTTGTTGGAACAAAATCAAATCGACTGGTTGAATAGCTATAATGCGATGGTATTCGAAAGATTGAGCCCGAGTTTAGATGCTGAAGAAGCGAAATGGCTGAAAGCATATACTAAGGCTATTTTTAAGTAGCATCCAGTGTTTAATGGAGTTCATTTAAGATATAGAAGAAAAAAGAGTTTATAGTCTGCGACTGGAATCTTTTGCCTTGAAGAAGGCAAAACTTCCTATGTCTTTTCCTACAAAACTCATTTTTCTTTGGAAAATGCAAAAAAAAGGAAGGGAGAAAGAAAAGGCGTTTTGCCCTTCATTTCTCCCTTTTTTATTGCTTCTCTTCTCTTCTCTTCTCTTCTCTTCTCTTCTCTTCTCTTCTCTTCTCTTCTCTTCTCTTCTCTCTTTTCCTTTTCCCTTTTCCCTTTTCCCTTTTCCCTTTTCCCTTTTCCCTCCACAAACTTATTGGACTCGCGAGGTCTGTGGGCAATTAGTAAAAAAGAAATGTCCTTAGACGACATCCAAATGTTTCCTTCAAAACATTTGAGGAGGAGAAGGATTTTCTTTTTTTAAATTGGACTAATTGAGCGGTCCAAATGCACATAACCACCATCGACATAGACCAGTTGACCAGTCGTATGACTTGACACTTCAGAAAGCAAAAACACTGTCGTATTTGCAATCTCTTCCGCTGTAGTCATTCTATTCTCCAAAGGGATTTTCGCTTTAATTTCTGCTAATTTCTCTTCTGAATTTGGAATTGAATTGATCCAGGTCTGGTAAAGTGGCGTATAACATTCTGCAACGATCAGGGAGTTCACTCTGATCCCATACGGCAAAAGTTCCACTGCCCACTCTCTGGTGAGCGCGTTTCTACCACCATTTGCGGCAGCATAGGCGGAGGTTCCCCCTTGTCCTGTATCAGCTACTTTAGAACCGATATTGACAATTGCACCTTTAGATTTTTTCAATGCTGGTAGGGCATGATGTGCCATCAGGTAATAGTGTACTACATTTTTATGCAGACTTTCTACAAAGCGCTCATAGTTTCCGCTTTCCAGTCCGACACCATCATTTACTCCTGCATTATTGACCAGGCCGTCAATTCTACCATATTTATCCAGCACGGTTTTCACTGCTGTTTCACTGTCTGACGGGTTGGTTAATTCGGCGACCAACTGAAACACCTTTCCCCCGTCAGCAGTAATATCATCTGCCAATTTTTGGTTATCGACTGCATTTCTTCCCACGATTACGGGTATTGCACCTTCTTTTGCCAGGACTCTGACAATTGCTTCGCCAATACCTTTGGCTCCACCGGTTACGATGACTACCTTATCTTTTAATTGCAAATCCATTGACTGCTTATTTTAGGTTATAAAAGTTCTTTGCATTGTTTCCCCAGAAGTCTTCTTGAGCTTCTTTTGGGAGTTTTTCGGTATAGTTTTCGATCAGGCTGACTACCCTTCCATAATCTGCGGCAAGCAGGCATACTGGCCAATCGGAGCCATACATCACTCTTTTTGAGCCAAAAGCTTCGAAGACTACATCTAGATAGGGTGTAAAATCCTTCACTTTCCATTTCTTCCAATCTGCTTCAGTAACCATCCCTGACACCTTACAAGCTACATTTTCATGTTTTGCTAAAGCGATGATTTGCGCTTTCCATTCCTCGATCAGTCCATCTTTAATATTTGGTTTAGCGAGGTGGTTTAAGATAAACTGTTGCTCAGGAAACATGGAGACTAGTTCTTCCGCATATTTCAGCTGATGGGGATAGATGAGAATATCGTAGGTAAAGCCGTGTGCACTTAATTTACTGATTCCATTTAAAAAGGCTGGTTTCAACATCAAAGCAGGATCAGGCTCCCCTTGAAGGATGTGCCTGAACCCTTTTAACTTTTCATTTTTACTCAATTTATGCAATTGAGTATCGATATCTTCGACTTGAAGGTCTACCCAGCCGACCACCCCTTTGATAAAGGGATGGGCAGCGGCATGATTCAATTGAAAATCGTTTTCTTCCGGGCTTTGGTCAGACTGTACTACGATGCAACCATTGAAGCCATAATGCTCAAGAATACACTTGAGGTGTTGTGGGAGAAAATCATCTCGAAGCACGTCCATATCGTCCGTGATCCAGCTGTCCCTTACCTCATCATAGTTCCAAAAATGTTGGTGTGAATCAATTTTTAACATAGTCTACAAGCAGCTGTTTTGAAGTACCAAGGCCATCAATACCAAGCTCCACAACATCACCCGCTTTCAAGTATACCGGAGGGTTAAAGCCTAAGCCAACACCTGCAGGCGTACCTGTAGAAATCACATCCCCTGGCAGTAAAGTCATAAACTGACTTACATAAGAAATCACAAAAGGGATATTAAAAATAAAGTTCGAGGTATTACCATCCTGCATTTTTTTACCGTTAACGGTAAGCCACAGGCGAAGGTTATTTACATCAGCAATCTCATCCTGAGTGGCAAGGAATGGGCCTAATGGTGCGAAAGTATCACAACCTTTTCCTTTATCCCAGGTACCATTTCTTTCCAGTTGGAATTCACGTTCTGACACATCATTGTGTAAAACATAACCGGCTACGTAATCCAGTGCATCAGCTTCGTCTACATAAGAAGCTTTTTTGCTGATTACTATCGCTAATTCCACTTCCCAATCCGTCTTTACAGAGTTTTTAGGGATGGTAATATTATCATTAGGGCCTGTCAGTGAAGTTGTAGATTTCATAAAAATCACAGGCTCTGGTGGCATTGGTGCATTGGTTTCTTTCGCATGATCTGCGTAGTTTAATCCGATACAAACAATTTTCGAAGGACGTGCTACAGGAGATCCCAAGCGGGTATCAGCAGGAATAACAGGCAGTTTACCTTCATTTTCTTTTACAAAATCAGCCAGCTTTGTCAGGCCGTCATTTTGAAAAAACACTTCATTATAATCTGCTCCGAAAGCAGAAGTATCATACCAAATATCGTTTATAATTACACCGGTCTTTTCCTGATCCGGCATTCCCCATCTGATTAATTTCATTGCTGTTTATCTATATATTGTGTGTACTCAATTTTATTATTGCTTGCTTTCGCTAATTTATAAAATTAGCTGAGTCGGGCATTGGCATATTTTCTGTATGGCGTTTTAATTATTCAATTTAATGAAACCACCATCAAGCGGGTAATCATTACCGGTAATAAATCCAGCTTCTTCAGAGCACAGATATAGTGCTAAAGCGGCTACTTCTTCTGGTTTACCCATACGACCTACCGGCTGACTTTTCGATAACTTTTCAAAAATCTCTGCTTCTTGTCCGGCGTAATTCTTAGCGATGAATCCATCTACGAAAGGTGTATGTACCCTCGCTGGTGAAATACTGTTACAACGAATACCATCTGCCATATAATCACGCGCTACAGAAAGCGTCATTGCGAAGATTGCACCTTTACTCATTGAGTAGGCGAAACGATCTGTAATCCCAACTACAGCGGCAATAGAGGCCATATTTAGTACCACAGCAGAACTGCTTTTTTTCAATGCCGGGATACCTGCATACAAACAGTTATATGCTCCTTTTACATTTACGTTGAATACTTTTGTGAAATCCTCTTCAGAAGTCGTGTCTGCTTTCCCGATATGTGCAATACCTGCGTTATTCACCAGGATATCAATTGCACCGATCTTTTGAAAAACACCAACTACGGCTTCCTGGTTACTCACATCGCAACCATGCGCTTCAGCGTTTCCACCAGCGATCTGGATTTCTGCTACTGCCACTGCTGCGGCTTCCGCATTTAATTCAATGATGTGCACATTTGCCCCTTGTTTAGCAAAGAGCATGGAAATTGCTTTTCCGATTCCACTGCCTCCACCTGTAATAATTGCTGATTTTCCTTTTAAACTAAACATATGATGATAAATTCTAATATTTTATAATGAAACGCCTCTTTTCCATGGGATAAAATCATCCTGATTCAATAATACTGCTTTTGGTGTGATTTCACCACTTGCTGCTTTGATACAATATTCCAGGATTTCTATACCCATTTCTTCGATTGTTTTCTCTCCGCGGATAATGGCACCGGTATCGATATCGATGATATCTCCCATTCTGGTCGCCAGCGCTGTATTGGTGGCGATTTTTATCACCGGACAAACCGGGTTTCCCGTTGGTGTCCCTAAACCGGTTGTAAACAAAATCAGAGTAGCACCACTTGCGGCCTTTCCTGTAGTTGCTTCCACATCATTTCCCGGCGTACACACCAGGCTTAATCCAGGTTTGGTTACTGGCTCGGTATAGTCGAGTACATCGACTACTGGCGAAGTACCTGCTTTTTTTGCTGCACCTGTACTTTTGATCGCATCGGTAATCAAGCCATCTTTAATGTTGCCTGGGGAAGGGTTCATATGAAACCCTGAGCCTACGGCATGTGCCTGTGCATCATACTCCTGCATCAGGCGAATAAACTTATCTGCGGTAGCTTTATCCACACATCTGTCGATAATATTTTGCTCTGCGCCACACAATTCCGGGAATTCTGCCAGCAGGACTTTAGCGCCCAATGCGACCAGTAAATCGGATGTATAACCGACAGAAGGATTTGCAGAAATCCCGCTAAAGCCATCGCTACCACCACACTTCACCCCTACACACAATTCGCTTAATGGCGCTGGTGCACGTTCCATCTTATTAATCTCTGTTAGGCCCACAAATGTTTTCAGAATTGCTTCTTTAATCAATTGCTCTTCACTCTGACTTTGTTGTTGTTCGAAGATCAGGATATTTTTATCGAAAGCAGGGTTTCTCTTTTTAACATCATTCAACAAGTCTTGTGTTTGTAAATGCTGACAACCCAGGCTCAATACCGTGATCCCTGCAACATTTGGGTGGTCTGCATAAGCAGCCAATAAATTGCTTAATAAAGCCGAATCTTGTCTTGTACCACCACATCCGCCTTGATGATTCAGGAATTTGATGCCATCTACATTTTTAAACACCCTGTTTTTCACAGGTTCTGCGGAAGCAATATGGTCAAGCTGGAAGGATTCTAATGCTGCACCTTCATTGAAGGCAGTCAGTAATTGGTCTGTAAAAGACCTGTATTTATCGGTTACTGCATAACCTAAGGTGTTGTATAAAGATTCCTTAATTACATCCAGGTTTCTGTTCTCACAGAAAACGGTAGGAATAAACAACCAGTAATTTGCGGTGCCTACTCTGCCGTCTTTACGATGGTAACCATTAAAAGTACGATTGACAAATTTGGAAACATCCGGTTTTTCCCATTGATAATTGACGTCTCTGAAACTATAGTCCTGAGAAGCGTGGTGGATATTATCTGTAGTCATCAATCCACCTTTTAAAATTGGAGTGGTTGCTTTGCCTACTAGAACACCATACATCAGAACCTCATCATCCACTTTCATATCCTGGATAAAGAATTTATGTTTAGCGCGAATATCATCTTGTAAGATAATTTGCGAGTTGTTCCATTCGATGGTCTGTCCTTTTGGTAAATCCTGTAGGGCTACCAGCACATTATCATCCGGATGGATTTGTAAGAAACTGTTGTTATTGCTTGCTGACATCGACCTTTATAATTGAAATATTTTATCCATCATCATCCATTTTTCTCCAGGTTTAGCCCCTGGAAGAGCTTGTTGATACTTCCACATCAGTGTTTCCCATTCCTGTACCTTTTCATTGGAGGCATCCATGGCATCTTTTTGCGCAAAGCTAAAGTCGTCATTTACTTCCATGATCATAAAAAGGCGGTTTCCTACCCTATAGATCTCCATATCCTCGATACCTGATGAGGTGATACTTTCTATAATTTCCGGCCATACCGCCTTGTGCATCGCTTCATATTCTGCGATCAATTGATCATCCGCTTTTAAATCCAGCGTTAAATAGTACTTTTTACTCATAAATTTAATTTGAACTAGCTGCATTAATTGGAACTACTTTATGGCCTTTGATACCAAAAAGGAATACCACTACAAAACATATTAAAGGAACGACATATCCAAGTTGAATGTTGTGGGTAAGGTCTGCAATATGCCCCATTCCTAATGGTAGAATGGCTCCACCAACGATAGACATAATGATTAGGCTGCTTCCAAATTTTGTGTCTTTACCCAGGTCTCTGATGCCCAGCGAGAAAATCGACGGAAACATAATTGACATAAAAAATGCGATACCAATTACGACATAAACGGCTATCATACCGGTAACTGTCATTGCTGCCGCGGATAGCAGGATACAAATTGCCGCATAAATCGACAGCAATTTTGGAGGGGCAATAAACTTCATCAGGAATGTTCCAAAGAACCTACCGATCATGAAGGCCATTCCTACGCCAACGCCAGCATAATTTGCCGCTTCCTGCTCATCAATTCCGGCCGCTTTAGTGGCATATAAGATGAAAAGACTGAACACGCATACTTGTGCGCCTACATAGAAAAACTGAGTGACTACTGCCCAGCTGAGGTGCTTATGTGCTAAAGCATGAATGATCCCTGTTTTTTCCCCTTTCTTTTGTTCTGTTTCTTTAATTTCAGGAAGTTTCAGGAAGACAAAGATAATGGCAATCACCAGGATGATACTACCAAGAATCAGGTATGGCATTTTCACGCTGGAGGCTTCGGAAGCTAAGGCAACTTCTCTGGCTGAGGCCGTCATGGCATTCAATTCTTCTTCGGTATTTCCCTTGGTCATAATGATTTTAGCACCGATAATAGGGGCTAAAGTAGCCGCTAAACCATTGAACGATTGCGCAAAATTTAAACGGAAGGTGGAAGTCTCCTCAGGTCCTAGTAAGGAAGCATAGGGATTTGCGGCTGTTTCCAGAATGGTTAACCCGCAGGCAATGATGAAAAGTGCAATCAAAAAGAAAACATAAGATTGCATATTTGCTGCTGGAATGAATAAAAAAGAGCCTAAGGCGAACAAAAGGAGTCCCATGATGATTCCGGATTTATACCCGAACTTTTTCATTAGGAAACCTGCAGGCAAAGCCATTACGAAGTAGGCAATAAATACTGCTGAATCGACCAAAGAAGCTTGCAGAGTTGAAAGGCTGAAAGACTTTTTCAGATGGGGAATTAAAATCGGATCTAGATTATGAACGAAGCCCCACATAAAAAAGAGGGACGTAATCATGATAAACGGAAACAGGTATTTATTTTTAGTCATTGGTTTAGTTTATTTGGTTACCCAAAGGACGCGAATTCTCTTACATTTTATTTTATGATATTATCATATCATTAAATGATTTTGGCTAGTTTTTGGTAAAAACCAGGGTAACATTTGACAATCCTAGCGTACTATGTGGAGAATTCGGTTTATGGAGCTGCCAGCTGAAGGGATAATATTTACCCTTTTCAAAAGAAATAGCAGGAAGTTCTTTATAGAATAATTCCTGTGGTTGTCCGGTCTGAATTCCAAGGTCTATCTTTTTTTGATAACCATTATAAAGCTTAACTAGTAACTGGTTCTTACCTTTCTTTAGCGACAGTAAAATCAGATCATTTAACTGATTTTCTTTGAAAGGATTATTGTGTTTTGCCAATACCTCGCCATTGAGTACCACCATTACCCCATCGGTACTTGTGAATCCGGCCAGGAAAGGTTGGTCTTCGGTAGCGATAATTTCCTGTAGCAGGTAAACTGCAGTACTCCGATCTGCCTCCAAGGTATACTTTTCATTGTTTTTCCAATCGGCTTTCCTCGTCCAGGTTAAGGGTCTTCTTTTGCCCCATGCTTGTGTTGGATCTATGTCTTTTATCTCCCCTGGAAAACCTTCAATTCCGGTTTCCTGAGCATCGGTCAAATAGATAGGGCCCCAGTTCAGGCTTCCAACCTGTTTTATGGCGGCTGCTTTACCTCCGGATAAAGACAGCGGAATCACTTTACCATTCAGTTCCAGATCTATAGACTTTCCTTTTTCCTGTGTAGAATAATAAATTCCAGGGATATAATTTCCCGTTTGCGAAGGTTTTACCGTCCAGGACTCTTTAACTGTGCTTTGGAACCGGGTATTATAATCTACGCCAGAGCTGCTATAATGTTTAAAAGCATTGTGAGAATTTAGGTTTAAAACCGCTGCAGACATTGGGATCACATTGGCGGGAGGTACCGTATAACCATTTACAAAAGTAATCGCAATTACCTTAAACTCTTGATCTGGATTTATACTAGATGGCACATTGATTTTAACCCCTTGATCGCTTTGGCTAAAGCTGATCTTTTGGATTTTCTCTCCCAATACCCCTATACTTTTAATCTTTCCTTTGAGCCCAGGCAACATGATCTGTCCATTTTCTGGATGACTCATCACCTGTAAATAAAGTTTATTTGGTTTTGAAGTTAAGCTGCCCCATTTGAAAGCAATATGAAAAGGATCTGCATCTGTACCATAAATTGCTTCTCCGTTTTTATCTAGCCATTTTCCGATGTTGAGTAAAACATCCTTTTCAAAGCCGACTACCGAGCCCTCTCCTTTCGGACCGATATTCAACAAAAAGTTACCACCTCTACTCACTACACGAATCAGACTCGTTAATTTCTCTTTGGTTTTATCGGCTTCACTCCCTCTGTCCTGCCATGACCTATAGCCCCAGGTATCATCGAAGAAAGAAGCTGGCGACTGCCAAGGTACACCAATCGCATAATCTGGCTCTTGGTTATCGCCCATCACATTGAAATCGCCCATATCATTCCCAATACGGCTGCCAATCATACAATCTGGTTGTAGTTTATGAACCAAATCTCTCAGCTCTTTACTTTCAGCAGCATTTTGAGAACCCATGTCGAACCACAATTCGGAGATCGGACCGTAATTACTCAGCAATTCTGTGATTTGTTTCTTGTTGTATTGTACATGTTCCGGCGTGATGTAATCGGAATTGCTACTCGAAATCGGCGATGCTTGCGGATAATGCCAATCGATCAGGGAAAAGTATAACCCGAACCGCAGTCCGCCACGCTTACAGGCTTCCGAAAGTTCTTTCAAAATATCTCTTTTAAAAGGTGTTGCGTCTACCACATTGAAATCAGTTGTTGCCGTCTTGAACATACAGAAGCCATCATGATGTTTGGAGGTAATCACAATAGAGCGCATACCTGCTTTTTTGGCTAAAGAGACGATGGAATCTGCATTCCAATCCTTAGGATTAAACCTTTTAGCAACTCCTGCATAAGTATCGCTATAAATCCCTGCATGGGCCTGAATCTGTTCGCTTAAACCTTTGCTAATCTCTTTCCCTTCCCATACCCCAGCTAACACAGAATAAATTCCATAATGGATGAACATACTATATTTCTGATCTTGCCAGGCTTTCAATGCTTTAGGATCATGTTGCGAAAAACTAACACTGCTACATAAAACGAGCAGGAGTAGCAATAACCCTGATTTCTTTTTACTTGTCATTTGATTTATTATTTGGTTTCAGGAGGCGTATTAGCCGGTTAAGATAGCTAAAAGCACCTAAAGTCAAAGAAAGCAGTTTGTTAGCGAGAAAACTTGATGTATTTGTCAAAAGACTAAACGATTTTGGCAACAGTAAAAATGTTACCTAACCTCGTTGGCGACAATAATGGACATAAAAAAACCCGGCTATTGCCAGGTTTCTTATTTATTCTAAAGTATATTGTAAATCAATATTCCTTCATTTTAGCCTTAAATTTATAGATTTCAGCTGTGGAATTACTTGATCATTTTCAACAAATACGCGCCATAACCACTTTTCACTAAAGGTGTAGCTACTTTACGTAACTGTTCTTTATCGATAAAGCCCATGCGGTAAGCGACCTCTTCGATACATCCAATTTTCAATCCCTGACGTTCTTCTATAACCTGAACAAACTGCCCGGCTTGCATTAGAGAAGCGAAAGTTCCGGTATCTAACCAGGCTGTACCTCTACTCAACACGCCAACTTTCAGTTTATTTTGCTCCAGATAGACCTTATTCACATCTGTGATTTCATACTCACCGCGAGGAGAAGGCTGAATATTTTTGGCAATCTCCACTACACTATTGTCGTAGAAATAAAGTCCAGGGACCGCATAATCTGACTTAGGCGCTACTGGTTTCTCTTCAATAGAAATGGCGTGGTTATTCTCGTCAAATTCTACCACACCATAACGCTCCGGATCAGAAACACGGTAAGCAAATACCACCCCACCATCAGGATCGGAGCTTGCTTGTAACAGGTTTGACATTCCATCACCGTAGAAGATATTATCTCCCAATACCAAGGCTACCTTGTCTGTACCGATGAAATCTGCACCGATTATAAATGCTTGTGCTAAACCATTAGGAACAGCTTGTTCTGCATAGGAGAATTCGCAACCCAGCTCTTTACCATCACCTAATAACTTTTTAAAGTTCGGTAAATCATGTGGCGTAGAAATGATCAGAATTTCCCTGATCCCTGCAAGCATTAAAGTCGACAGTGGATAATAGATCATCGGCTTATCATAAACCGGCATCATTTGCTTACTCATTACCAGAGTTAGAGGATGCAGTCTAGTCCCGCTTCCTCCTGCTAAAATTATTCCTTTCAATTCGTTTTGGTTTTTGTAATTATATGTTTAGATCAATCTTCAACAAAATTCAAGGCCAATTAGCCTTCTTTATTTTCCGCTACACTGTTTTCCAGTTCAGCATACCATTCTGCACCATACTTTCTAATCAGCGGACCTTTCAGAAACTGATATACTGGTACTTTTAGCTCCCTACCGAAAGAACAAGCATCATGACAAATGTGCCATCTATCGTAGTTTAACACTTCAAATTCCGGGTATTGCGTAATTCGGATCGGGTACAAATGGCAGGAAATCGGTTTTTGCCATTCTACCAGGCCTAATTCATAACCTTTTTCAATACCACATTTAGTAATTCCGTTTTCGAAAGTCACATAGGCACATTCTTTATTCCCATCTACACAAGGCGTAGTGAGGTCACCATCAGCATCCACCACTGAAGTCCCCTGCTCTTCGATGGCCTGGATTCCTTTTTCTTCGAGCAGGTGTTTAATCTTAGGATAAATATCCTTAAGAATAGCGGTTTCTGCGACATCCAAAGGGGCACCTGCATCACCTTCGACGCAGCAAATGCCTTTACACTTGTTTAAGTTACAGACGAAGCTTTCGCTGATCAGGTCCTCGTGAACGAGTGTATTTTGTACTTCTATCATTTTATTTATTTTACGATCGCTAAAGGATACTTCAATCCTTCGGCTGATTTAATTTCCATTGTCACTGCGCCCACTAAGATCTCAACTTGCGCCTTTACAGGCACCCTGTTTCCATCATCTGTAATCCACAGGTATAATTTACTATCTTTTCTAAAGATCCTTCCTGGCTTAATAGAAGGACTAAATTTTAAACACCTTATCTTGCCCATCTTTGTTTTCACGACTTCTCGGCCAACAAACTGTATTTGCAACTGATTGATTTCGTCGCCTAAAAAGTAGTTCAACTTAACCTCATCACCAGGATTCAGCTTAGTGATGTCCAGGCTTCTGGCAAAATAATAGGTAGATACCAGGTCAAATGTTTGTTTATCAGGCGTTTTAAAAGTCCCTTTTGTGGCGACTACCTTTTGTTCATTCTGAAAAAACCTGGCTTTATCTTCTCTGCGATAGCTTCCTTCACGAATCTTCTCCTGATAGAAATAAGGTTTAAGGTTTACCTGATCGATATACGAATCATAATGGTCTCTTATCTTATAAAAAATATCGAAGGAACCAGAGGTTTCGCCATCTACAGATAAACGGTAAGTCGGTTTACCATCAAACTTCAGATCAGAATCCAACACTTTTAGTGTGCCTTCAGCGGCGGTAATGAAGCCATATCTGAGTTTATATTTCAGCACTTCCCCCACTTGAAAAACAGGTTCTTTCACAAAAGGAAGCTCTTGAGCCATACCCCTGAAGCTTAACAATACAATAATGATGATCAATAATGATTTCTTCATATCAGGGTTTAATCAAAAAACACTCCAAACTTAATCCTTTCGCTTATAAATCGGCACAGTAGAGCAAGGTTCACCATACATGATACTTTTCACCACCGGCGTTAGCAGGCTTGTAATCTCCACATAGGCAGAGATAGGCACATCGATATCTGCGCAACCTTTGATTACTACACGTTCATCTGCGAAGGCATTCAGGTCTATTTTAGCCAGGGCCTTGGTAAACAATACCGATTCCAGCGTTTCCAAACTTCCAAATACCACTTCATTGGCATAAGGTTTTAATTTATTGGCTAATAGCATATAGGCCCATGTAGGGACGATTGCATCTGCACTACAGATCACTGCGATATTTTTCCCGGTATAACTGGCCCAGTCGTGGGTTTTAATAAACTCTCTAAAATCTTTCTCTCTCAACATCAGGCCATGAAAGAGATTTTCTTTGATATCATAAACCACCCTTTCGCCAGAATGGTAGTATTCTTCCAGGTTGAAGGTGATCAAGCCACTTGCAGCTACTTTATTAACGAAGTTTTCTTGAATGTCCATGCTTATAAAATAAAAAAACCGGAAGCAAAAATACTTCCGGTTACAAAATTACGTAAAATAAGATTAATAGAATTTCACTCTATTGTCTTTTATCTTGGCTTTATCCTGCAATGCCTGGAAAGCTGAACCTAAAGAACGTTGTGCAATTGCTTGCATCATTGCTTCTTTTTGTTTGTAGGTATTCGCTAAAGGCGCTGGATTGATGAAATTATCTACTGAGAATACATAAACACCACGCTCACCATCTACTGGTTTAGAAACTTTAGCTGGTTGAGAACCGAATACGGAACCTACCAATTTATTTTCCTGTCCACCACCTGGGATGATTGGGTTAGCAAACACGATATTTTGAACTGGGTTTACCGGTTTACCTAATTTCTGTGCTACCTGATCAATATTTCCTGCACCTGTTACAGCTGCATTTGCTTTTTCTGTCAATAGTTTTGCTTTTACAGCATTACGAACCAATGGCTCGATTTCTTTTTTAACCGCTTCTAATGGTAGCGTACCTTTAGGATTTACACCGGTTACGCGGGCAACAACAAAAGCGTTATCCATTTGGTAAATTTCTTTTAGGATATCACCTTTATCAGCAGCATATGCATCGCGGATCAACTGACGAGGATTGTCTAAACCTGGAGCGAAACCTTGAGAAGAAGTTACTTTATCGGCTACGCCAACAGTGTAACCTTTTTTCTGTGCCAACTCGCTGAAGTTATTTTCTTTCACTTCGGCTAGGAAACCACTAGCTTTTTTGTAAGCTGCATCTTTAGTTTTATTACTTGGAGAAAGGTTTTTCTCGATGTAAGCCAATTTAGCAACTTTCGAATTACCTACTTGTTTCTCTACTTTGATCAAATGAACACCGAACTGAGAAGTTACCACTTTAAGATCACCTGGTTTACCATTGAAGGCAGCGTTCTCAAATTCTGGAACCATTTGTCCGCGGCTGAAAGTACCAAGGTCACCACCTTTATCTTTTGAACCATCAACACTGTATTGTTTAGCCAATGTTGCGAAGTTCGCACCACCTTGAATCAATCCTTTTAACGAATCTGCTAATTTGATGGCTTTATCAACACCACCTAATTTAGCTGGATCGATTAAGATATGACTTGCTTTTACTGAATCTGGAGAGAAACGAGTATCAACAACTTTTACCAATTTATAAGAGTTACCAGAGAATTTAGGGCCATAATAGCTACCTGCAGGAAGATTAAAAACTACTGAATCTAGTGCTGGATCTAATTTACCTTTTGTGATATAGGTATAAGGAACTTTAACATCTGAATTTAATGCAGCGAATAAAGAATCATTGGCAGCAGTTTTGAAATCTGCGGCTAATTTCTCTACCTGAGTTCTTACCGCAACAGAATCGTCTTTTGTTGGGTTAACGCTGAAAGTTACGTACTCGAATGAACGAGTTTCTGCAGGGCTTTCAAAGCGCGCTTTATTGGCATTGTAATAATCAGAGTAATCTGATTCTGTTAATTTCACACTTGCATCAGGGATACCAGCATAATCAAGGGCTACATATTTGAAGTTCGCCAATTTATTACGGTTGATATATTCGTCATTTGCTTCCAGTGTGGTAACATATACTGAATTACGAACCAGGTTCGTATATTTTTGTTGTAAAGCTTGTTTTTCGATTTCTGCTTGCAACATATCCCATTGTTGTTTCAACTGAGGGTTTTTTGCTTGTTGCTTAAGAGAAGCGATTACTTCAGCACGGTTTACCTGACCAGTCTGAGGGTTACCAAAGTACTGAACGATCAGTGGGCTTGGGTTACTACCTTGCAATAAATCAAATAATTCATCACCAGATACCGTCAAACCAAGACGGCTATACTCTTTACCTAAAAGAACAGTTGCAATTTCACCGTTCCATACGTTGTCTACAGCCATTGCCTGCATTTGGGCATTTCCTGAGCCACCATATTGTTGTTTAAACTGCGCTAAACTCTGGTCTACTTTAGGACCAAAAGTATCAATGCTAATATCTTCACCGTCAATCGATCCGACAACCTTTTGAGATTCCGCCCAGAAAGGCTTACCTACGTTAACTGCATCACCAACTAAAAATGCAACAATTGCAAAACCGATGGCACCGATCAAAATGTACCCTGCGCGATTCCGCAAAAATGTCATTAATCCCATAATATCCTTATTTATAATTCTTTTTTAAGAGGTCGCAAGATACAACTTTTGCTAAAAAAAGAAAATATAAAATTGTTTTTGATTAAGTATTTAAAAATTAAGGAAATATGGGCTTTTAAAAGGGCAGATTATTCGCCGAAATTTTTGTCAACGTAAGTCTCTCCGAAGCCTTGTTCGAAGTTAAAAACGCTAAAATCCTGCTTGGCGCTGAAATTTACGGCATTGATTACCGTGCCATCAGGTTTCGTGATCACGCCTTTTGGCGAGTAAAACATATGCTTGTTTTGATCCCAGGTAAGTTCTTCGGTATTGAAGGTCATTTGTTCATCTACGACCACAACATTCCGCTTAAAGATGATAATTTTTTCTACGTCTTTGGAGATGGCATAATCGGAAACGATGGAGCCTTTGACCTTCAAGCTATCATTTAGGAAATTGATTTTTACTCCTTCTGGCATCTCCTGATAGGTGGCACCATTTTTAGGAGTAATCTTGTCCATGATGGGTGCCGTACCTTTTGCTTTCACCACAGCGGAATCACTATAAATGATTTCTACACCGATGGTACGGTCCCGATTCTTGATCAGTTCATTTTTAGCCAGGGGAGCGGCTTTTTTCAAGTCGTCATCCCCGCAGGAACTCAAGCAAAGCTGGAATAAGCAAAGTACAGCCAGACCAGTGGTGATGCCTAAGGATTTCATTCGCTGCTTAATAAAGCTTGTTTTTAATGAACCAGGTATCGTTAAGTGTGAACGCCAGGTGGACGTTAACATAATTTTCCTTTACTAAACCATTTGACAGGGTACCTCTTTGTCCAACTTCAGCAGTGACATTCATCTTATAAATTGAGTATCTGCTGGAAGACATTGGTAAACCTAAACCGAAAGTAACGGCTTGCTGTTTAATGTCCTGACCACCTTTTTGAATGTAGGTTTTGTCGTAAGTATAACCTAAACGGTAATCTACACGGGCAAAATAGTTATTGATCGAAGAGATATCCGGGGTGTATTGACCACCGGCAGAAACTCCCCAGCTGTCTTGTAATCCCTGATTCACACCCGCAATCGTTAGTTTTTTCCAACCACCCATTCTATAATCGGCACCGAACATCCATTTATTGTCCTTTTGGATAGTAAAGCCGAAATTATGTGTTAATGGAAGTTTTAATTTTGTTTTTGCACCATTCACGATAGAAAGAGTATCTGAAACTCCAGAATCTTCGCCGTCAGCTGCCCTAACAAATTGCGAAGCAATAAAAGTTCTTGTAGAGTTGATATTGGAAGACGCTGATCCAGAGTACCCTAAAGTGATTCTCTTTTTACTACCTAATTTAATCTCATATTGTGCACCATAAGAGAAACTTACGCCACCTACACTGTTTTTATCTTGTTCTCTTGAATAAACGGCATTCAATCGTTGCAATTCATAGGTGCTTGTATTTTGCAGATCCCCAAAGATATACTCTACGTTAGCACCGATTCTGAAGTTATCACCAATTGCCTGACCTATCCCTAAATAAGCTTTCGACAAACCACCCTGTCCGGTAAATGTACTGATGGCATTTACGGTATCTAATGTGCTGCTTGTTTTATAATCATAACCTACTTGGGTAAATGGCATCAAGCCAAAGCTCAGTCCTGTTTTTCCTTGTACCACAGGGAATGCAAATGCGATATGACTTAAAGAGCCGTTAAAGCTTTTTTCTGAAAGATTGCCCTGGCTTAAGTTATTAAATGTACCAGATATTCCCATATCAGCGGTAGTCATGGAAATTCCCACATAAGAAGCGGGATTTTGCATATTGATATTACTGTATCCATTCGGCTTATACACACCGGCAGAAATCCCACCCATTGCCCTTAATTGAGGAAGCACTAATTGTTTCACATTTCCAAGGCCATATCTAGAATATGGAGATTGAGATGTAATCTGTGCCTGGGCAGTAATTCCGGTAAACAATACCAATACCGCTGCTATATAATTAATTTTTTTGTACATATTCGAAAGCAATGACTTCATTTAATCCTTTAATAACCAGATACGGATCGTGAATAATTTGAGGCGCAAAGATGCTGTTTTTTAATTGTTTCAGCAAAAAAGCCCCATTACCCCCTGTGATCAGTACCCTAAGGTCTTTATTTTTATTATTCTGTTGAGCGATAAAGCCCTCCACTTCATTAATTACTCCTTGTAAAACTCCATTCTGAATGGCGGTAGTTGTATCGGTGCCATCCGGCACTATCCCTTCTTCCCGATCCCAATCTACCAATGGCAAACGCCCGGTATAATGGTTTAATGCTTTAAAACGCATATCTATTCCCAAACTGATGCTACCTCCAAAATATTCACTTTTGGCGTTCAGCAGGTCGTAGGTAATACAAGTTCCTGCGTCTATGATGAAACAATTCTCCCCTTGGTGGTAATGATTAGCAGCAATGATTTTTGCCCATCGATCCAGTCCCAGGGTAGCTAAAGTTTGGTAAAAATTCTTTATTCCGGTATTCACTGCGGTAGAAAAGGGAATGTAAACGGTCTTATTTTTCAACACCTGGATCACTTCTTCTAATTCGGGGCCTACACTGGAAATGATGGAATAATCGATCTGGTATTTTGCAATCAAATCGAACAAGACTTCCGGATCAAGCGTTTTAAATACCTGAGTATGAAGAATCGTCCTGTCGTCAAAAACAGCAACCTTACTATTTGTATTACCGATATCTATAACCAGATTATGCACCAAATAATTGTTCTAATAATTGAGCTCCGACTCCAACCTTCATGCCACAAAGCTATTAATCTTTAGCAAGTTTCAAGGGTTCAAATTGTTAAAAAAAGTTAAACAAACAAAAAGTACTGGATTGCCAAAACCAAAATCAGGAATAAGCTCTCATAAAACCAACGCTTTTTCGCATTTGAAAAATAATAGGCTAGCAACACCGATCCCGGTGGTACGCAAAGCAGGAAATGATAAAGCCTGAAATCCGGCTTGGTATAAAAGCTGAGGATGGCCAGCACAAACATGATAAACAACATCTGAAATGCTTTTCTAGTGCTGATAAAACTTCTAAAAAAATTCTCCCGCAACTGAATAATCGCCAGAACCATCATCACCAATACCGGTACTAATACCAGATAATCATTGTAATTGATCTTGAATACGGAAGGAAATTTATTCCCTAAAGGCAGCCAGATTTTATAAAACATGGAAAGACTATCATTCCAATAATAGAATACCCAGACAAAGAAAAATATTGTTAGAAAGCCTACCAGACCTGCAATCCACTCTTTCCCGTTAAAAGAACGGTATAAAAGTAGCGTAAACCAGATCATAGCCAACATGACAATGAAAGGAAAATAGATGAGCGTACCGATCGCAATGAGCATTCCGATATCAAACATGATCATTAAAGCATTTGGAGACTTGCCGACTTTCAGCAATTTATCCATAATCCAGATCAACAAAAAGTTACAGATCAACGTTGGGCTTAAGACCAAAAAGGGCATGAATAAACCTGCAGCAGTCACATACATCAGCGCAGGTAAGAAATTTGGTTTATTCAACAAACCATGGTTATTCACTACCCTATTGAATAAAATCGCCTGGATATAAATGATAATGGCTGCAAAAAATGCATTACCAATTGGTGAAAAAGTATTTTGAACCGGAATCTGAATAAAGAACTTAGTATAAGGTTCCAGGAATTCAAAATTCAGGTGTTCTGGCGGGTCTGCAAAAATCGCCATACGCATAAAAAAAGTATATGCGAATAACAGGAGCAGGTTAATAGGGTTTAAATTTCTAAATTGATTGATCATGCCTGTATATTAGGGCAAAGTAAAGCAATTTATCTGGCAAAATCCTTTACTACTTTCTCAATAACCGCAGCGGTTTCGTCTGGGAAATGGAACTGATGTTCCTGAGGTCGTTGTACCCAGTCTTTGATGATGGGTAGCCAATTCCTATTGCTAGCCCAGATCACTGGCAGTCCGAATTTCTTCAAAGCGAAAGCATTACACTGCTGCTCGTATTGAAATTTCATCGGAGCAACCAGTAATTTTTTTCCCAGGAACAAAGCTTCTGCGGGACCTTCAAAACCACCTCCGGTAAATAATCCTGTACAAGAGGCCAAACTTTTATTGAACAACTCGTTATTAATCGGACTAACTTCTACGTTACCATCAATATAGCTAAGTCTGGTATGCTTGGAAAACACCTGCCATTTCACTTGGGGAATCTGTTTCAAGATAGGCACCAAATATTTATCGTCAATTGCAGGCAGGTAAACGGTATAATGGCCAAGGTTACTGACCTTCATGTTTCGGATTTCTGCACGGATAACTGGTGTATAAATAAAATCGTCGTAGCGTTCAAAATGAAACCCTACATAATGACTTGCTGGTGCGTAATATTTCATCACCAACTGTGCCCAGTCGATACTTTTAGGTTTAGGAACTTTTTTAGATTGAAAAGAGGCTTGGTGACTTAAGCCAACGCTTTCCACCCCTTGCAACCGACAAGCCCATGCCGTTACCGGCTCAAAATCATTCAGAATCAGGTTGTATTCTTTCAAAGGAATGGTCTTCATGTCTTTTAAAAAACGAGGGAGATTCATAGATTTCCAGGTTTCATAATGATTTACTCCACCCTTTTTACCAAAAACAAAACTGAATCCATGCAGCTGATATTTCACCTTTTGCACCAATTGAACATCTGCTTGAGTACCACTGATCAGTAAATCTACATCGCCATATTGCTGCAATAGTGGAACGATTTCCCTTGCTCTGCTAATATGTCCATTTCCTGTACCCTGAATAGCGTATAGTATTTTCATCCGCACCGAATATCTACAATTTTTACGCTTTAGACAATTTCTAATTTAATCTTTTGGAGCAGGACATTGATATCCAGTTTGCTGTGGAGATCTTCACTGTCGGACAATTCGCCTTCCTCCAGTTCTTCTTCTTCAAAATCTTTCGGATCATATTTAAAGATCTTCCATTCTTTTTCGGAGTATTCCAATGCGGTCAGGTTTTCTACCCAATCTCCACTGTTTAAGTATAATACTTCTCCTTCTTCGCTGGAAATGATCTTCATTTCCGGCTGATGAATATGTCCGCATACCACATATTGATAACCGTTTTGTATGGCCAGTTCGGCAGCTGTACTTTCGAAGCTATTGATGAATTTAACGGCATCTTTAAAGGCTGCTTTAATTTTTTTTGAGAAGCTCATTTTCTCCCTTCCAAAAAATTCCAGGAACCAATTGGCGAAACTATTGATAAGAATCAGGGAATCGTAACCAACGGCGCCGAGTTTGGCCAACCATTTCGAATGTTGCATGGTGACATCGAAAATATCGCCATGGAAGAACCATGCTTTCTTACCGTCAAGCTCCAAAACAAGTTTATTCTGCAGGTGAAAAGCACCCAAGTGCATATCCGCAAACTTCCTTAACAGCTCATCATGGTTGCCAGTCAGGTAATAGACAGGAACGCCTTCCACCACAAATTTCATGAGCTTCCGCAGTACTTTCATGTGTGTTTCTGGCCAATAGCGTTTGCTAAATTGCCAGATATCAATGATATCGCCATTGAGGATAATCTGCTTTGGTTTGATACTTTTCAGGTATTTCAAGAGTTCTTTAGCGTGACAGCCATACGTTCCAAGATGAACGTCGGAGATGACCACGATATCCACTGCTCTTTTAGACATCATCTTCCTCCAACCAGAGATCGTAAGGACTGAAAAAGAAAGCAATCCCAACGACTAAACAAATGATCAACAATAGTTCCTGCATAGGTTTAACAGTTTATGATACAAAAATGCAACACCAAGATGAAGAGACTGTTAAGAAATCATTATCTATGATAATCTGCAAAAGAACAAGCATAAAAAAGGCCCGATGCTTTTCAACATCGGGCCTCATATACATTTTAAAAGCGTTAAGCTGCTTTTTTCTTTTTATTTTCTGAGTAGAAAGCGAAACCTAAACCAGCAATTAGTAAGATTGACCCTACTAAAGAGATGTTCTCGCCCATATAGTAAGAAACCGGCTCAAACTTAAATTCCACTTTATGATTTCCTGCCTCTAACTGTGCTGCACGTAATACGTAATCTGCTCTGAAATAAGGCTTTTTAACCCCATCTACATACATATTCCATCCTTTATCGTAGTAGATTTCGGAGAATACAGCGATGATATCTCTTGGCGCACTGTAAGAATAAACCAGGTGATCTGGATGATAGCTATCTAATTTAATCGAGGCAGAAGGATCTGCACCCAAACGTTTAGTATCAATTAAAGGTTTGTATTTAATATCCACAATCGCCTCTTTCTTAGGATCGAAGCTACTGATGGCTTTCATCTCTTCGTCAGCATTTTGTGCATATTGCACATTCTGAACGATCCAGGCATTACCCGCAGCCGTTGGGTTGCGTTGCATTTTATACGAACCATTTTTCGGATCTTGTGTGATGATATATTTTGTATTCAACATATCCAACACATCCTGATTTACGCTCTTTGTCAGCTGATTATCAATCAACTCCTGATAACGTTTCAATTTAGCAGCGTGATAACCTCCAATTGTTTTATGGAACTGTGAAGCACTCGCATCAGAGAAAGTAGAAATGGTCAAATCAAGTACCCTAAAGTTAGGGTCTTTATCTGCCATGATAAATGTATCTACATCACGAGGTTGAAAATGGTTAGTTAAATCGCTTTTACTTGCGAAATTGTTATTGTTTAAATAACGACGATCTACCTGCCAAAGGTCAGTCAAGATTACTAAACCTAAGATAATTATCGTCGTTTGTGCGTTCAGCTTTTTATTGATGAAAGCCCACACCAGTGCATAACCGATCAGGATCAATATTAACGAGCGTAAAGCATCGGCCCGTGCGATATCTGCACGATCCTGAATTAAAGCATTGGTGATGCTTTCTGCTACGCCACGGTTATTCTCCAACATTTGAGTCAATGCCTGTAGCATTTGAGGATGCGAAGAAGAAGTGAAGCTAAAGAAAGCGGTAGGCATAATCGCAACTAGCAATGCAAAACCGCCGGTAATTGCAGCGGCAATGGTTAGCTTTTTAGTCAATGTTTTTTGGTCGTAACTTCCTTCTTGAGCTTCTTTAATCGCAAGAACAGCCAATATTGGCACCAACAATCCAACCAGGGCAAGAATAGATTCTACTGCTCTAAATTTGTTGTACATCGGGAAGTATTCGAAGAATAGATCGGACACGAACGGTGCATTCTTACCGAAAGATAGTAGCATGAAGAGCACTGTAGTACCCACGATCCACCATTTCAGTCTGCTTTTAACGATTAATAAACCGAATACAAAAAGGAAACATACGATAGCACCGAAGTAATAAGGACCTGAAGTACCAGGTTTTTCGCCCCAATATTGTTGCAGACCAATTTGTCCTGCCAATTGTTGGATTGCCTGAGTAGGGTCTCCACCGGTAATTCCTTGTAATGCTTTATAAGTATGACTTTCCGGTTTCACCATCTGGTCAATGCTTGTTGCACCACCATAAAGGTTAGGAATCAGGAAGGTGAAACTTTCTCCTACTCCTTGGCTCCATCCGTAAGCATATTCTTTTGATAAGCCATTCTTTTCTTCAGATTTATCTGTGGTGATGTTAGATTTTCCACGGTTAGACTCTAATCCGTATTCATAAGTCGTCCATAGTTTACCTGCATTTACCATGAGTGAAACCACTAAGGCGATGCCTAAGAACGTCATTGACTTACCGAACGCCGCTAATTTCTTCTCTTTAACGGCATGATAAATTTCGATACCGATGAAAATCAATAATGCGATCATCAGATAATAAGTCATCTGGATATGGTTGGCTCTGATTTCCAGCGCCATGAATAGAGCGGTTAAGCTTCCTCCCAACCAATATCGTCCTCTTAATGTGAGGATTACACCTGCAATAATTGGCGCAATAAAAGCAATGGCTAAAGCCTTATTGCTATGTCCGGCGGCGATAATAATAAAATTATAGGAGGTAAAGGCGAAAGCAATAGCGCCTACAGCGGCTAGCCATGGGTTTACCCGAAGTACACAAAATAGTAGATATGCACCAACCAGGTACAATAAAACTGCGTCTACAGGATCAGGGAAAACGGCTTTAATTGTCGAGATCACATATGTTCCTACATTCATTGGGTGTTGCACCCAAATCTGATAGGCAGGCATACCGCCAAACATTTGATTCGTCCAAAGAGGGCCTTTGCCATCTTTAGCCTTATAATCCATAATTTCTTTAGCAGTAGCTTTTGCCTGGATGACGTCACTTTGTGCAGGGGCTTTTCCTTGCATTACAGGACTGAAATAGACAAAACAGATGATCACAAAAAATCCAATGATGGCCAGGTGGATGCCATTCGCTTTTAACCAATTATTCATTAAGGTTTGTTTAAGATTTAAACTAACCCCAAAAATATAAAATTGATACAGATTAGGAAGGAAATTTATGGATTAGAATAAAATACTTTATTTCACCTCTTCGTAATCTACGAAATCACCCAGTTTATCTGTTTTACCACCTTTTGTTTGAGGCGGCATATAATCGATAGTAATCGCGCCCTCAGGCTTGCTGTCTTGCTGTCTGGCCTGGCCTTGAGCTTGTCTGGCTTGGTTTTCAGCTTGACGCTGTACCTTGCTAAACATACTTTTCAATACCATAGGGAATATCAGGCGCAAGATTAAGCGCAGGAGATATAGTACTAAAAAAGTGACTACAATAAATTTTAAAAATGCCATTGTGTTAAATTAATATTTACAAATATAGACGGAATTAGAATTTCATTATTACAAAATTCCGTAGATTATTGCTTTTTCATTACAATAAGCGGCTTAATCTTCTACAATTTCGGCCACACGACCTACCTGACCATCTTCCAAACGCACCTTTATTCCTCTGGAATGGAAAGCGGATGAAGTGAGCAGATTGGCTACAATCCCTCTGGTTAATTTTCCTGTTCTTTGGTCCTTTTTAAGGATAATTTCTACTTCCAATCCTGGATATATGTCTTTTCTATTTTTTCCGTCCATTGTTATTTCAATTGATCAGCTGTTGCTGATTTACTAAATCTTTCTTCAAATACTTTTTCCATGGCAAACATCTCATCACGCAATCGTGCAGCCATCAGGAAGTCCATTTCTTTGGCTGCTTTGGCCATATCTTTACGTGTTTTATCAATAGATTTCTGCATTTCCGCTTTGGTCATAAACTGAACAATTGGATCTGCGGCCATACTTACTTCATCCACTTCGACATATGCTTTTGCTCTTGTAGCGTTTCCAGAGAAGTCCAATACAGAGGTTTGCTCCAGGATCGCTTCTCTGCTTTTTCCTACTGTTTTAGGGGTGATGCCATGTTCCAAGTTATAGGCAATTTGACGTTCGCGACGTCTATTGGTCTCACTGATCGTTCTTTCCATAGAGTCCGTAATTCGATCGGCATACATGATCACTCTCCCCCTATCATTACGTGCAGCCCTTCCGATGGTTTGGATTAGGGCCCGATCGGAACGCAGGAAACCTTCCTTATCGGCATCCAAAATCGCAACTAAGGAAACTTCGGGTAAATCCAACCCTTCCCTTAGTAAGTTGATTCCAATCAACACATCAAATTCACCGAGTCGAAGTCCGCGAAGGATTTCTACCCTTTCCAAAGTTTTGACTTCAGAGTGGATGTAACGGCATTTGATGTTTAGGCGGTCCATATATTTGGTAAGCTCTTCCGCCATTCTTTTGGTCAGGGTAGTTACCAGAATACGGTCTCCCATTTTTATGGTTTTATCAATCTCATCGAGTAAATCATCGACTTGATTAACGGCAGGTTTAACTTGAATCAGTGGATCCAATAGTCCCGTAGGACGAATAACCTGTTCAATCACTACCCCATCAGTTTTCTGCAGTTCATAATCTGCGGGGGTAGCACTTACATATATAGTTTGGGGCGCAAGGTTTTCAAATTCATCAAAATTTAGCGGCCTGTTATCCAATGCGGATGGCAAACGGAAGCCATATTCTACCAGTGACATCTTACGCGACCTATCACCACCATACATGGCACGGATTTGCGGAACGGTGACATGGCTTTCATCAATCACCATCAGGTAATCATCTGCAAAATAATCCAGCAAACAGAAGGGCCTCATTCCTGGAGAACGTCCATCAAAGAATCTCGAATAGTTCTCAATTCCTGAACAGTAGCCGAGTTCTTTCATCATTTCTATGTCGAAAGTAACTCTTTCCTCGAGTCTTTTTGCTTCCAGCATGTGCCCATCAGAAATCAATTGTGTTTTACGGATTTCCAATTCTTCCTGAATTCCCCAAATGGAGGATGTAAAACGATCTTTTGGCGTTACGAAAAGATTGGCAGGATAAACGGCCATATCTTCCATTTTATCCAATGTTTTTCCAGTTACCGGATCAATCAAGCTCAGCTCTTCAATATCATCACCAAAAAAAGAAACGCGGTAAGCTTCATCCAGGTAAGCTGGGAAGATGTCTACGGTATCTCCTTTTACCCGGAATGTTCCCCGCTTAAATTCGGTAGTCGTTCTGGCGTATAAGATTTCCACCAGACTGTGTAAAAAACTGTTTCTGGAGATTTTGGTTCCCACTGAAAAACGGAATACTGATCTCGAAAAATCTTCTGGATTTCCCATACCGTAAATGCAAGAAATGGAGGAAACTACGATCACATCTCTACGACCCGACATTAAGGCGGAGGTAGTTCGTAATCTGAGTTTTTCTATTTCTTCATTTATACTCAGGTCTTTTTCTATATAGGTATTTGTACTGGGCATAAATGCCTCAGGCTGATAATAATCGTAATAGGAAACAAAGTAATTTACGGCATTTTCAGGAAAAAACTGTTTAAACTCCCCGTAAAGTTGCGCAGCCAGTGTCTTATTGTGACTTAAAATTAACGTTGGCTTTTGAGTTTGTTCGATCACATTCGCAATAGTAAAAGTTTTACCTGATCCTGTTACGCCCAAAAGGGTCTGATAATTCTCTTCGCTATTTACGCCATCAACCAGTTGCTTAATCGCATTGGGTTGATCTCCGGTTGGTTTATAGTCTGATACAAGCTGAAACTTCATGTGTAGATTTTCTATTTATCAGTGATATTGAGTTCGAAAGATGTAAAGATAAGGAATTATTTGCGGAGGAGGAGGACGCGAAAACCCTTTACTCCATGCTGACACTCCTCTTTTTAAACAGCAATCATACTCTCTATTAAGGAGAAGTTTAAGCTTCGATCAAGGTAGGAAATCGATCAAAAACAAATACTTAAAACATTAACATACAATAATATAACCAGATAAAACAATTTGGAATTTCAAGTGTCTAATTAACATTTAAATTGTGTCTGTTCCTTTCCCCTCTTCCACGCGACCACAAGGAAAGGTGCCATTGTTTTGTTATTTTTAAAAATCAAACACTATGAGGCTTCTGGTTTATGCTCCATTAATCACCCCACGTATCAAATACATTTTCAACTTCATGTTTAAAGATATTTTAGGCCTGGAATTAGAATACCCTAGAAACCTGAAGGAATTCCTCAACACCGATGCTCCAAAACTTTGTTATGCAAAGAATCCAGTTCAAAACATCTTGTTTTTTAGGAGTGCGGGATTGCTCAGCGATCACTCCATTAAGCCTCAGAAGATCAAAACCACAACTTTTGGATCGCAGAGCGTACCATTTGCCATCGAGGGTAGCACTTTACCATTTGATCCCTTCGCTGCTTCTTTTTATTTTCTAAGCAGATATGAAGAGTACCTCCCTTTTGACGATCGGAAAGGACCAGGATTTCGGGCAAGCTTAAGTTTGCAGCATAAACTTGGATTATTGGAAACTCCTGTAATTGACGAATGGGCAATCATTTTAAAAAACATCTTACATCTTCACTTTCCAAACCTTAAATTTCAGAAAAGAGATTTCAGTTTTAAGGTCGCATATTCATTAGACACAGCGGCCCAGTCAAATCTTGTTCCTGGCGTACATCAAATTAAACAGGCAATTGGTTATATGAATCAAATGGTAAAAGACCGGTTTGGCAGAAAAAGAAAAGAGGAGCAGCTTAAAAACATTCGTCAATTGATTGCGGAAATGCAAAAAACAGGCCATGCAACAAAGCCTGAGTTTCTACTGCCAAATACCCAGCAACGGACCAATTGGGAAGAAACATTAACGCTTCCGAAAAGCTATGTAAAGCTTTCCACAAAAAATATCAACCGCGACTATAGCATGTATTATTCAGATACCCCGGGATTTAGGGCAGGCACTTGCAGTCCTTTTTTCTGGTATGACTTGCAAATGGAGAAGCAGTCTCAATTGAAAATATTTCCATTTGCGGTTAGCTATGCAGGAATTGCTACAGGAAAGAAAACTAATAAAGACCCCTTGTTGTTACTTAATGAGTTAATGGATCATGTGAAACTAGTTAATGGCAGTTTTTATAGCCTTTGGCAGCATAAAACAATGTCCATTGCCTAATTCCGTCTTATACTTACACTTTTTATGCTTAGCCCGATGATTTTCAACCTAGACACCACCAACTCTATTGCCAATGTTTTCCTTGCTGAACTTCGTGATGAAAACATTCAGAAAGACACCATGCGATTCCGTAAAAACATGGAGCGAATAGGTGAGTTTTTCGCCTACGAAATCAGTAAAACGCTGGAGTATGATAGAAAAGAAACACAGACACCATTGGGCGTGGCAAAAACTGCGCATCTTAAGGAACAGCCTGTATTGGCGACTATACTAAGGGCGGGAATTCCATTACATCAGGGTTTATTGAACATCTTTGATCAGGCGGAGTCGGCTTTTATCACTGCCTACAGAAAGGTACATAAGAATGGGAATTTTGTCGTGCAGATGGAGAATATATATTCGCCCGACTTGAACGATAAAATTGTGATCATAGCCGATCCAATGTTGGCTACTGGTTTGAGTATGGTTCTTTGCTGCAAAGAACTGTTAAATCGATACCGCATTAAAGAGCTCCACATTGTTTGTGCAATTGCCAGCACAGAAGGCATTAACCATGTGAAAGCCAATCTACCTAAGGCAAAACTGTGGTTTGGTGCAATTGATGAAGAAATGACCAGTAAATCTTATATTGTACCTGGATTAGGTGATGCAGGAGACCTCGCTTATGGCGTCAAACAGTAAACCATGACTACCACAAAAAGACCCGTTATTAAACTTGAGCTATCCTTATTCGATAAAATCATTGAAGGAATCGGCTTTTTACTGCTAACGGCTCTGTGGTTATGCGTATATGTACAGTATGCGGGATTGCCAAAATACATCCCTATTCACTTTAATTTTTCTGGGGCGGCGAATAGTTTTGGTCACAGATCCGATATTTATAGCCTCCCAATGGTGGCTACTGCACTTTATATTTTGTTAACCGTGGTCAATAATTTTCCTCAATATTTCAATTATTTAACCCCAATTACTCCAGAAAATGCTCATAGACAGTATCTACTGGCCACCAGATTACTTCGGTACTTAAAAGTTCTGGTTGTTGTTATCTTTGCCACACTCATCAGCATTACTATTCATTATTGATGATCAGCAAAAAAAGCAACACTATGATTAAACATATTTTCTTTGATTTAGACCACACGATTTGGGATTTTGACAAAAATGCGGAAGAGACGTTAATGGAGCTATACCATCATTACGAACTTGAGGCATTGGGATTAAAGTCGCCGCAAGCATTCATTGCTACTTACACCGAAAATAATCATCTATTGTGGGCAGATTATCACCTGGGAAAGATCAGTAAAGAGACTTTACGTTCGGAACGTTTCAGCAAGACTTTTAAGCAGCTCGGTATCGCACCTGAACTTATTCCTACGCAATTTGAAGATGATTATGTACGCCTTACACCAATAAGAACCAATTTATTTGAGGGTTCCAAAAAAGTGTTGACCTACCTGAAAGAGAAATACACCTTACATATTATTTCCAATGGATTTAAAGAGAGTACACTGACTAAAATGGATAAATCTGGTTTAAATCCTTACTTTACAAATGTGATCATTTCAGAAGATGTGGGTGTGAACAAGCCCGACAAAGCCATTTTTGAATACGCATTGGATAAAGCAAAAGCCACAAAACCAGAAAGTATCATGATTGGGGATAGCCTGGAAGCAGATATCCGTGGTGCACAGGATTTCGGGATTCAAGCGATCTTCTTTAATCCATTGCATAAAGAAAAACCAGAAGATGTGGCCTGGCAAATTAACCACTTAGAAGAGTTATTGCATCATTTTTAAAGAATTACTTCTTATCTTAATAACCAACAAGTAAAATAAGCCGCAATTAACAACCACCAGCAACAAAATCAAATGAAGAAATTATTTTTCCTATTCATAATCCTCTTACAAGGCACAGTTTCCTTTGCACAAAATACCCGCGGTACTGCAGAACTATTTATTGAGATTCCAGACCGGGGAAATTACGTTGTTTATCTAGATGATGAATTTGCCGGATCCTCAAAAGGGCGATTCCGTTTTTATGAAGTTCGCAATAGTTCCCCTACTGTGGTCGTAATGAAAGACAATGCTGAGGTATTCCGCAGGCGCATCAATTTACCGATAAATGCCCGTTTTTTAGCTCGTTACTCTACCCGTGCTGGCTGGAGAAACATCTCTACCCTAAATTTATATGACCGTGGACAATATGCCTTAGACAATTGGGATCGCGCAATTTTTAATGACCGTCCGGGTTCAGGCCAAGGTCCAACTAAAAACTTTAATGAAGTCATGACTCCTGATGAATTCAAGCAATTACTGTCCATGGTAAATAGGGAAACCTGGGCTGATGAACAACTGAAATTAATAAAAATAGCTTTGAAGAACTCGATGATGACTACAGATCAAGTTTATGAATTGGTGAGGGTATTAAAACTTGGCGGAGATCAGTTGGAATTGGCAAAATATGCTTACCCTTTCATTGCTGACAAAAAGAATGCGATGAAAATAGCTAATGTATTTCGCTTTTCGCTAGACAAACCAACATTCTTTGATTTTATAGCTAAACAAAATAATTAAACAAATGAGTATTGGCAAAAACTATCAAAAGATCCAACAAATCGTATCGGCCTATCAAAAGAAATTAGTGGAACTGGAGGAAGATCGTTTTCTTGAAACCCCTCCTATCGGCGGCTGGTCTTACAGTGAAGTATACTTTCATATTTTTGATTCCAGTATTCTTTCTTTAAAGCAAATGTCGGATGCAATTAAGGGCAAAGGGGAGCAGCAACCTACCGCCTTTATCGCAAAATTGATTCTGTTTATCGGCAGTCTTCCCCCCGGAAGAAAGTATAAAGCACCTAGAAGATTGGCAGAAAGACTTAAAAAAATCGGCAAAACAGAGGCAATAGCTTTAATGGATCAATTTGTTAAACAATTAGAAAAAGACGTTTTATTACTCCCAAACGCGGATAAAGACTTAAAAATGCCGCACCCAAGATTCGGTTACCTGAATGCCTTTCAGTGGTTACGATTTATTAGAATTCACCTAAATCACCATTTGCAACAATTACATAGGATTGATCAAAGCTATCAACGATAACCCAACAAATTTCACATCTTTGCCTATCTTTTATTTCTATTAAAAGGTTAATAAATGTATAACATATGAAAAGGATCCTTTATATCAGTTGTTTTGTCCTGGCACTTTCTGCCTGTAACAGTGAACCTAAACAGAGTCAGAATGTGGTTACCCCAACCCCTGGTGGTCTCCCTTCTGCTAGTCCAACGATGGTCAGCGGAGAAAAACCAGCGAACAACCCAGCACATGGACAACCTTTTCATGATTGTGCATTACCAGTTGGCGCGCCATTAAATGCTCAAACATCAACACCGGCTAATGGCCCTGTTAATGTAAATCCAACTCCAGGAGCCCCTGTTGTGGCTCCTCAAACTGCCCCCGCTACCGCTCCAAGCGCTCCTGTAAATCAAGCTGAAGCAAAGTTAAACCCTGCGCATGGCCTTCCAGGTCACGACTGCGCGATCCCTGTTGGTGCACCATTAAGTTAATTTAAGCAAGGAACAGGCGACCATGAAAATCCCAAGTATTCCTGGTTTTGACCAGGGAGCGATAGAGAAATACGCAAAAAATGCAGGCTGGTTATTGATTGCCCGTGTGGGTAGTCTGGCGATAAAAATCGTGGCCAGCATATGTGTGGGCAACTACCTAGGCGCCGAAGAATTTGGGATATACAACTATCCGCTTGTATTTACTACGTTTTTCATCGCTGCAGCGGCTTTGGGATTAGATGGCTTTGTAACCCGAGAACTCTTACGTTTCCCTGAAAAGAAAAACGAATTACTTGGTACTGCATTCATTTTAAAACTGATTGGTGGTATCATTGTGCTACCTCTGGTTTATATCGCTTATCATCTCGCGATGGATATCACCACCATCGATGCCCCACTCTCTTATATCCTGGTCGTTAGCTTTACTGGAATAGTCCAGGCATTTAATATCATCGACAGCTATTTCCAGTCCAAAGCGCAAGGGAAGTTCATTATGACTGTACAGGTGATGGGAAACCTCTTATCCGCCGGTTTTAAACTACTCTTGATTGTATTAGGGATGAGCTTAAATTGGTTCATTGCCGCATTGCTAATGGACGTAATTGCACTTGCTGCAGGCTACATTTACGTGTATCAAAAAGAAGGAGGCTCTATCTTTGAATGGAAATTTAAAAGCCCTTTAGCCCGGTTTCTACTAAAAAACTCCTGGCCAATCGCCTTCTCTGCGATTCTGATTTCTATCTACATGAAAATTGATGCGCTCATGATCCAGGGATACTTAGGCTCCGAGCAACAAGGAATTTATTCTTCTGTAGTACAGCTTTCTGAAGCTTGGTATTTCATCCCTGTAGCAATCGTAACTGCTGTTTTTCCGGCCATTATGAATGCCAAAAGAGACGATCCGGAAAGGTACCAACGAAGAATGCAAAACATGTATGATTTAATGGTCTGGATCAGTATGAGCATCGCACTGTTTATCAGCTTTGCTTCTCCTATTATCTATAGAATAGTGTATACCCCTGAATATTGGCCGGCAGCCCATGTGTTAACCATACATATCTGGGCTGGAATTTTCACTTTTCTAGGCACTGCCAGCGGACAATTTTTAATTGCAGAAGGGTATACTAAGCTTTCCATGCTCCGTACTGGGGCAGGCGCAGTTGTTAACATTGTTTTGAACATTTGGTGGATTCCGAAATACGGGATTAGCGGTGCTGCTGTGGCCACATTAATTGCCTATGCCAGTTCCAATTTCATGATTTTACTCATTCCAAAAACACGCCATCAAGGCCTCATGATGCTCAAATCTTTGTTCCTGATTACACTGGTTGAAAAGATCAAAAATAGAACCCCGGCGGCTAAATAATTTATCTTTCCCAATAATTATACGGATATATTAGCTTTTTGCATTTAACATTTTAACTTTGACACTCAAATGACCTCCTTCATATCGTTATGCTATGGGGTATAAATTGGCTGAAATTCGGTGATCCTTTCGCTAAAGACTCCATGACTGAAGACCGATTAGGTATAAAAATAGACAATACAGGTGAGCCGATACATGAGACCATGACCGTTCCATCTTACAAAAAACACATATTTACAGATGAATTCCTTAAGAAAGGTAGTAAGAGCAATCGTATTAAAACCAAAAAACATACTGGATCTCATGCAGTTGAAGTCCAAAATTAAAAATTCGACAGGTCCTTTGAACATCATTATTGGATCAGAGAATACCGCCTATGACCAATGGTTGCCGACCAATATTGAAAGTTTAAACTTATTGGAAAAGCAATCTTTTGAAAATTTGTTTGGCCATAAGAAAGCCTCAAAATTCCTTGCAGAACACGTATTTGAACACATAAGCTATGCTGATGCACTAATTGCGCTTAAAAACTGCTATGCCTTTATGGAAAAGGGTGGTCATATCAGAATTGCTGTTCCAGATGGTTTTCACCCTAATAAAGACTATATCGAGCAGGTAAAACCCGGTGGACATGGTGAGGGCTCACATGATCACAAGCTATTATATGACTACCAGAAACTAACCAAAGTGTTGGAAAATGCAGGTTTCAGCGTAAATTTATTGGAATACTACGATGAAAATAAACAGTTTCATTTTGTAGATTGGAAAAGCGAGGACGGCCATATTCTAAGATCCAGAAGATTCGACAAACGCTTTAATGAGCCACTAGGCTATTCTTCTTTAATTATTGACGGTATAAAAGATTAATTATATGGCCATCATCACAGAAGATATTGTAGCCTCTTACAACGACTTTTACACCGATAGCGATGTAGAATGGCGTATGCTTGGTGCAAAATCCAAAGCAAAAAACCTGATAGAGGTGTGTCAGGGAATTCAGCCAAAGAAGGTATTAGAAGTAGGCGCTGGTGATGGCAGTATTTTACACTATTTAAATGAGTGGAATTTTGGTGAGGAGCTTTATGCGTTGGAAATTGCGGATAGTGGTGTTGAACTGATCAAAAACCGAAAGTTGAACAAGCTTAAGGAAGTTAACCGTTTTGATGGCTATAGCATTCCTTATGCAGACAACAGCTTTGACCTGGTGATTCTGGCCCATGTTTTAGAGCATGTAGAGCATGAACGCGTCCTACTTCGTGAGTTAAAAAGGGTGGCTAAGTATCTGGTGATTGAGGTACCCCTGGATTATCGTTTTGGTGTAGACCGTAGGATGAAGCATTTCCTCGATTATGGCCATATCAATATGTACACGCCTACATTGATTCGATTCCTTTTACAAAGTGAAGGCTTTGTGATTGAAGCCGATAAAACCTCTCTTACCCCTATTGACACCATTAAATTCTGTGAATTTAAGGTCAAGAAAACACCCAAAACCCTGCTAAATGTTTTAAGAATTGAATTGGAGCACCGTATTAAAAAAAGTCTGGGCTATATTCTAGGAAAAAATAAGCGGGAACAATTTGGGAACGCCTATACCGTTCTTAGTAAAAAATCAAACCAAAACCTGGAGATCTTCTAACTATGCAAGTGTTTGCACCCATTGCTTTATTCGTTTACAATCGTCCAAAGCACACAGAACGTACGCTAAAATTCCTTAAACAGAACCAATTGGCTTCAGAAAGCCGGTTATTCGTGTTTTCTGATGGCCCAAAATCCTTGGAAGACCAAGCTAAGGTTTTGGAAGTTCGCGAATTGTTAAAAAACATAGAAGGATTTAAATCTGTGGAGGTGATCTCACGTTCTGAGAACATGGGGCTGGCAGATTCAGTAATTGCGGGTGTCAGCAGACTGGTTAAAGATTATCAGCAGGTGATTGTAATGGAAGATGATCTGATTACTTCTCCCCATACACTGACCTATTTCAATGATGCGCTAGCCCGTTACCGTACAGAGGATAAAGTGATGCACATTGGCGCTTATATGTACCCACTCCAAGAAAACGAGCTACCTGAAACGTTCTTCTACCGTGCAGCAACCAGTTGGGGATGGGCCACATGGGAACGTGCCTGGTTACATTTTGAGCCAAATATTGATACCTTAATGAATCAATTTGATGGGCGGAAGAAATCTGAGTTTTCAATTGAACACAAAATGAATTTCTGGAAACAGATGCAAGATTTTAAAAAAGGGAAGAATAATTCCTGGGCTATCCGCTGGTATGCTTCCATCTTTTTAAAAGGAGGTCTGACCTTGAATCCTTCACAGTCATTAGTTAATAATATCGGACATGATGGGACAGGAATTCATTCTGGAATAAATGACATCTACAATGTGATCATCAATCCTAAACGTATTGAACAATTCCCAAAGGAGATTAAAGAAAATAAAGCCGCCTACGAGACGATTAAGAGTTTTTTATCCACCAGGAAGGGTAGTTTCTGGGA
Source organism: Pedobacter gandavensis (assembly GCF_014172405.1). GTDB lineage: Bacteria > Bacteroidota > Bacteroidia > Sphingobacteriales > Sphingobacteriaceae > Pedobacter > Pedobacter gandavensis. Next base: position 379,809 of record NZ_WNXC01000004.1, read on the forward strand.
AAGGATTAAAAGATACCTTAAGCAGCGTCTGGCTTAGCTTTAAACCCAAATGAGGGTTCTCCTGTCTTAATCCCAGATAACCAGTTGATCTCTGTCTGCCATTTTAAACGTAACATACTCATTTAGCTTCTGTTGAATTTTATATTTTAAAGGCCTGTCTTCCAATTGATAATCTTTATACATCATCAATCCAATCTGTAATCCCCTATTGGTTAACTTGGTTCTGAATTTAAGATCAGCCCTATCTTCATCCATCAAAACTAGTTTTTGCATTTTAGCTAGAATTTTCTGGTTGTCTTTCCAGGAATCAATTGCACATGTTTTTACAAGTTTGAGCTTCTCTTCTTTAGACATCGCCCAGTTGATGTTATAGACCTTTTTAAAAAGGTCTTCATTTTTAATAAATTCTTCCTGTAGTTGGCGGTATTCTTTGACCTGATAAATGGGTGAGAAAAGCATCACACCAAGACCAAAGGCAAACACCAATAAAAAGGCAGTTATAGATCTCCAGTAGATGGGAACGCTTCGCTTAAAAAGAACTGGATTATATAATAAATAGCCCAATATAAAGCCTGCGATTAATCCACCAAAGTGAGCCGCATTGTCGACATTCTTCCCAAGCAAACCATTTAGCAGCATAAAAGCAACCACAATGAGTGTACTGATCAGGAGTGCCTTATTTGCATTTTTTTCAAATGCCTTACTGATGAGTAGGGCAAGAAAAGCTCCAAACATCCCCATAATTGCTCCTGACGCACCTGCCATATAGCCAATTTGATGGTGAATGACACTAATTAATCCACCACAGATACCGCTCAATAGATAAACAGCGAATGTTTTCCAGCTTCCAAGTTTATTTTCAATCATCAACCCGATATAAACGAGCGCATACATATTAAAAAACAGATGAAGGTAGGAAAGGTGAATAAATTGGTGACTGATTAACCGCCAGATTTGCCCTCCCAACACAGGGGCTCTGGAGTTCGCGCCTAGCTCTAAGAAAACCTTCTCCTTGATTCCTACAACCATAATTGGATCCATATAGACACCTACTATTTGCTGATAAAGGTTCCTGAGCATGGCAAAAGCCAATAAGTAATATAGAATATTCAAAATCAAAAGAATGGGCGTTACCAGATAACCTTTTCTAGGAATAAAGAGGTACAATACGTTTTTGATTTTATTTTTTACGGCTAAAGGAGATTTTTCAAAATACTGGTCATCCTGAGTTGCAATGTGCTCATGGAATTTTGCGAGTCGTTCTTCCCAAACATCTTTCAAATGAAACTGCACATATTCAAATTCATCAAAAAATTTCTGAAGATTCAAGTCATTTTTCCCATAATCATTGAATAGGAGCTGTATTCCTATACATTCGCTTTTGAAAACGGCAAAATTCAATTTGATACGAATAGAAATTTCTTCCCCATAAGATTGAAGGGAAATCCCCGTATAGGCAATTAAGCCAGATTCGGAAATATGGCTTAGTTTCCATCCCAGATTTTCGATGGTTTGCTGCGCTATGATGAGGTATCGATCTGCCGGGTAATCACCAAGCGGTATGTATTTTTCAACTTTTGGCGAGTATCCCCAGCTTAAACCCATATTTCTTTACATTTTTCTTGCTTCTAAGATAATGTAAGGAGATAACATTTTCGAATTAAAAGGAAATATTTTAGTAAAAACTTTTCCTACAAACCACATGGTTTTCTTTAAAAGACGAATTCCTATCGGTTTTTGCTGTTCATTTTCTAACCATAGGCTAAAGTTTCCAAAATACCTGGATTGTACCACCTCAAGTCCTGCTTTCTTACAAATGTCTGCTAACAGCTTTGGATCCATACAATCGATGTTGTGCTTATCGTAATTCTCGCGGTCAAAAGATTTTTGGAACCAGCCATTCAGGGCTTTAAAATTAGGGAGGGTAATGAATAGGGTTCCTCCTCGCTTTACAAAGGCAATATGGCGATTGATAATGTCTGTGGTATCATTAAAATGTTCGATTAATCCGCAAGATAAAACCAGGTCAAATTGTTGGATTGGCTGGTAGTTAAACAAATCCGTTTCGATGATATTTATATCGCTTGGCTTTAAATGATTGGCCTCCAGAAGCGCATTGGTAACTGGTTGATGTACGAAATAATCTAGTAACGTAACATCAAGCTTAAAATATTTCTTTAAAAACACCGCATAATAGCCGGGAAAACCGCCCAATTCAATTGCCGTTCTTACCCCCTGCTTATTAATAATTTCGCCAAGTTCCTGATGAAACAAGTAATTTGATGGAATATTGACCGTCAAACCGTCCTTACTTTCCCAATAATTTACCCAAAACTGTCTGTCGGTTAACAGGTTTTCCATATGATATTTTTAGCTATCTTAGTATTTAACGAGTGGTTTGTTCCCGAATTAATCATTTTCAAACAACTGATTTATTGTCATATTAGGATCATAAACCATTTGTAAGCTTACAGCTTAGGATTGTTTCAATTTTTAAATTAATTTTAACGGCATACGAACCAGCTCTTCAAGTTTGGAACGAAAATACAGAAGAATTTAACAATAACCGCTAATTTTGATAGATTGAAAGTAGTTCACCTAAATACATACGAAGGAAATGGCGGCGCCGGAAGGGCTTGCTTAAGGCTAAATGATGCATTAAATGCACATGATGTAAATTCTGAAGTGATGGTTTATTTTCAATTTAAAGAAAGTAAGCTCACTACTGCTTTTAACCGAAATATTTTTCAGAAAGCAATTGCTATTTTTAAAATTCTTGCTGAGCGTTACTTGTCGAAAGCTTTCTCTAAAGCATTAAAAACTCCTTTTTCCTTACAATGGTTTGGGAGGTCTGTCATTCATCACCCAAAAGTAAAAGCAGCAGATATTATTCATTTACACTGGATCAATCATGGATTTTTGTCGCCAAAGTTCCTGGCACAACTAGACGAGCTAGATAAACCAGTGGTTTGGACTTTTCATGATAGCAATGCATTTACTGGTGGTTGTCATGTCCGTTATTCCTGCGAAAATTATCATAAAGAATGTGGGAATTGCCCACTGCTAAAATTTAGCGGCAAGGATGATTTTTCCCATAGAAATTGGTTAAAAAAGAAAAAGGCCTATTCTGAGTTAAGTTGTCACATCGTGGCACCAAGTCATTGGATGGCGGACTCTGTAAAATTGAGCAGTTTATTAGGGACAAGGGCCATTAGCGTAATCCCAAACACCATAGAAACTAAGGTATTTAAGCCTTATGTTAAATCGGAAGCGAAGAAAATATTAAAGATCAATCCGGATAAATTTGTGATGATGAGTGGTTTTATGCCTTCAAAAAACGATAAACACAAAGGTACATCCTACCTGATTGAGGCTTTAAATGACCTGGCGACCAGACCAGGGATCATAAAAGAAAACATAGAATTGGTGATTTTCGGTAATAAAGACAACGTGGACATGCCGGAATTCCCTTTCAAGACCACATTTTTAGGAACCATTGACAATGACCACCACTTGGCCAAATGTTACTCTGCCGCAGATGTTTTTATCACGGCCTCTCTGGAAGACAATCTACCAAATACGGTTATGGAGAGTCTAGCTTGCGCGACGCCTGTAGTGGCCTTTAAAACTGGTGGCATCCCAGATATGGTAAAACATCTTGAGAATGGATATCTAGCAGATTATAGATCCTCAGAAGACCTCGCTACCGGAATTGAGTGGTTGTACCATGATGAAAATGCCCCTGATATTCAAAAAGAAGCGAGAAGAACCATATTAACTGAATTCTCAGAAGCGGTTATTGCAGAAAAACACCTATTATTGTATCAATCCCTGATTAATTTACACCCACATTAATTTTAGCATTTACTCTATGCAACCAAAGCTCAGCGTCATCACCATCGTTTATAATAATGTAAAGGATATTGAGCGTACGATGCTTTCTGTGTTAAACCAAACTTATCCGAATATTGAATACATTTTGATCGATGGGGCCTCTACCGATGGCACTAAAGACACGATTTACAATTATAAATCTCGATTAGCGCAGTTTATTTCTGAGCCCGATAAAGGGATTTATGATGCCATGAACAAAGGGCTTGCCTTGGCAACCGGTGATTATGTGTTGTTCATGAATTCTGGTGATGAGATTTATGCGCCGGTAACGGTTGCTGAGGTTTTTGAAAGTGCATCTGCTGCGGATATATACTATGGGGAGACGGAAATGTACGATGAAAACTGGCATAGTCTAGGTCAGAGAAGACATCGGGCACCAGAAACATTTAGCTGGAGAAGCTTTAGGTATGGCATGTGCATCAGTCACCAGGCAATTTATGTGAAACGGAGTCTGGCGGGACCTTTCGATTTGCAATATAAATATAGTGCGGATATCGATTGGATTATCAGAGCGGCTAAAAACGCTTCAAGTATTGTCAATACCCACAGTTATGTGGCCAAGTATTTGGTGGGCGGAATTTCTAAAAAGAAACACATGGCGAGTCTGAAAGAGCGTTTCAAAATATTCACCAAGTATTATGGTTTCGTTCCCAATGTGATCAACCATCTTTTCATTGCGGTTAGTTTAGGACAGTATTATATTCGCCACCGTCGTACCAACGATTAAGTACATAAAAAAGGGATAAGTTTTTAGGCTCATCCCTACTAATATATCTTGATTAAGGATTGGTGGACCACAAAGCTGCTTCTTTCACAAAAACTCTACGGTTTAGTTTCAATTGAGAAACTACCAGTTCTGCAAAGTCCTCTGCCTGCATCACGCGATCAGGGTTACCATCAGTTAATTTTAAGTCGATTGCCATATCCGTAGCTACCGTACTCGGCACTAAAGTAGTGACACGAATATTATGTTTACGGCCTTCTTGCATTAAAGATTCAGACATTCCGATAAGTCCAAATTTGGAAGCGCTATATGCACTTGTCACTGCTGCACCATTTTTACCTGCCGTAGAAGACACGTTTATAATATCACCGGTTTTTCGTTCTATCATTTCAGGAAGTACGGCACGGGTTACATAGTAAGGTCCTAAAAGGTTAACTTTTATAATCTCTTCCCATTTCGCAGGTTCCAATTCCATAAAAGAACCGAAAGCACCAATTCCGGCATTATTGATCAGGATATCAATTGCACCAAGCTCTGATTTTAAAGATGCTATTGCAGTATTTACCCCATTGATATCAGAAACATCCATGGATGCAATTACAGTTTTAACACCATATTGTTTTAGTTCTGCAGCAACTTTCTCTAAATCAGCTATTGTTCTTGCGGCCAAACCTACGTTCACACCTTCTTGTGCTAAAGCGATAGCAACAGCCCGTCCAAGTCCTTTTCCGGCACCGGTAATGATTGCATTTTTTCCTTTCAATGATTCCATGTGATCTTGTATTTAGGTTTTATAATATACAAAACTAAGAAAAAAGAAGCCCACTGAAGGATCTGTAATTGACTTATGACTTATAAATAGAAAAAGCCCCTAAACATGGAGTTAAGGGGCTTTTTAATGTATTGATAATTCTAAAGAATTATGAGTTTTTGTTGTTTTTACGTGCTGCTTCAGTTAAATGAATCTTACGTAGACGCATGCTCAATGGAGTAACTTCAATGTACTCATCAGCCTGGATGTATTCCATAGCTTCTTCCAGAGAGAACTTAATTGCCGGAGCAATACGGTTGCTATCATCAGTACCTGAAGCACGCATGTTGGTTAAAGCTTTACCTTTAACGATGTTTACTACTAAGTCATTGTCACGGATGTGCTCACCCATAATCTGACCTTCATAAACGTCAACACCTGGATCAACGAAGAAACGTCCACGATCTTGTAGTTTATCAATTGAATAAGCAGTAGTACTACCTTTTTCCATTGAAACTAATACACCGTTTAATCTTCCAGGGATTGTACCTTTCCAAGGCTCATAAGCTTTGAAACGGTGTGCCATAATCGCTTCACCACCAGTAGCAGTTAACACGTTATTTCTTAATCCAATGATACCACGTGCAGGGATTTCAAACTCTAAATGTTGTAAATCACCTTTAGGCTCCATGATTAACAATTCACCTTTACGTTGTGTTACCAATTCAATTACTTTACCAGCAACTTCACCAGGAACGTCAACGATTAAAGTTTCAATAGGCTCACATTTTTTACCATCAATTTCTTTAATGATAACCTGAGGCTGACCTACCTGAAGCTCATAACCTTCACGACGCATCGTTTCGATTAATACTGATAAATGGAGAATACCTCTACCATATACTAAATAAGCATCTGGAGATTCAGTTTCAACTACCTTAAGGGCTAAGTTTTTCTCCATTTCTTTGTATAGACGTTCTTTGATACGTTGAGACGTTACAAATTTACCTTCTTTACCGAAGAATGGTGAGTTATTAATAGTGAACAACATGTTCATCGTTGGCTCATCAATTTTGATAACAGGCAATTGCTCTGGTGCATCAAAATCAGCGATAGTATCACCGATATCAAATCCTTCAATACCTACAACAGCGCAGATATCACCAGATTTTACTTCAGTAGCACGGATTTTTCCTAAACCTTCGAAAGTATATAGTTCTTTTACTCTTGATTTAACAGTTTTACCATCACGTTTAATCAAAGTAACCGGTTGGTTTTCTTTGATTGAACCGCGGTGAACACGTCCAACTGCAATACGACCTACGAAAGATGAATAATCTAAAGAGGTGATTTGCATTTGTAATGTACCTTCATTTGTTGGTGCAGGAGGAATATTCGCTACTACAGCATCTAATAATGCGAAGATGTCGGTAGTAGGTTTTTGCCAGTCTGTACTCATCCATCCTTGTTTTGATGAACCGTAGATTACAGGGAAATCTAATTGATCTTCTGTAGCCTCAAGATTGAAGAACAATTCAAAGATTTGCTCATAAACTTCTTCCGGACGACAGTTTTCTTTATCTACTTTGTTTACAACAACGATTGGTTTTAGACCAAGGGCTAAAGCTTTTTGTGTAACGAAACGAGTTTGAGGCATTGCACCTTCAAACGCATCACACAATAACAATACTCCATCAGCCATTTTCAATACACGTTCTACTTCACCACCAAAATCGGCGTGACCAGGGGTATCAATAATGTTGATTTTTACATCCTTGTACATAACAGATACGTTTTTGGAAACGATGGTAATACCACGTTCACGTTCCAAATCGTTATTGTCAAGTATTAAATCTCCTGATTGCTCGTTATCACGGAAGATTGAACAAGAGTGTAAGATCTTATCAACCAGTGTAGTTTTGCCGTGGTCAACGTGTGCTATGATAGCTATATTTCTTATTTTTTGCATAAAATGCGTGTAAATTTTTGCGCAAAGATACAGTTTATTATCGACATATCAATCAATTAGTTAAGACCAAATAATGAAAAATAACGAGTCTTTTATAATGCCATCGTTACGTCCGTTTTATTATAAAGGTTTATTGCAGCTACAAGGGGGAATTCGTACTTTGTCAAGTATCCCATTATCTCACTATAAATTCAGCATGAAAAAAAAAGCAATACTACTTGGCGCCAGTGGCTTAATCGGATCGAGTTTGTTAACACAACTGCTTGACAGTCCGGAATACGAGGCGGTTTTAGTAATTGTCAGAAAAAAACTGGGCATGGAACACCAAAAACTAAAACAGTTGGTTGTTGATTTTGAGCGACTCAATGATTTTGCTAAGGAAATAACTGGTGACGTCGTTTTTTGCTGCCTGGGGACTACAAAAAGTAAAACACCAGATTTAGACCTGTACCGTAAAATCGATTATTTATACCCTTTGGATGCTGCCGCCATTACCCAGGCAAACGGAGCCAAGCAATATCATTTGATTTCATCGATAGGCGCCAACCCAAATTCCAGCATCTTTTATTCACGTACCAAGGGGGAAACTGAGCGTGACCTGCAGAGTATTCCTTTCCAAAGTATCCATATTTATAGACCCTCGTTACTTGATGGCGAAAGAAAAGAACACCGAAGCGCAGAGCGGCTGATGATTGGTGTTATGCGTGTTTTAAACCCTATTTTAATCGGAGCTCTCCGTAAATACAGAAGTATAAAAATTGAAAATGTAGCATTAGCAATGTTAAAAGTATCCTTAAAAGACAATGAAGGTGTATTTATTTATCCTTCGGATAAGATTGAAAAAATTGCTACAAATACCACTTAAATAGGCTATCCTAGGAAAGAATTACAACAAATAGGTTTTCCGGCCAAATGCCCAACATAAAAAGCTGGGCATCACTTTAGACCAGGTTGCTACGTTATGCTTTCCCCCCACCATTTCATAATAGTTGATATCCTCGGGGCGTTTGTATCCTTTTTTTAACAATTCTTTGATGACATCGATCGTATCGTCGATAGAATCGATAATCATATTGTGGTTTCTATCAGCCGTTTCATCCTCAGTCCCGGTCATGAGCCAGAATTTAAGCTCCGGCTTTATCCTGCTTTCCCTAATCATTTTGTGAACCAGACGATCGTCGTCAGTATACCCCTCTTTAAGATCTTTGCCTCGCCACCAGAATGCTCCGGAGAATACTCCTATGAGGTCGAACTGGAAAGCGTTGTTCCAAGCGATATCAAATGCGGAAATCCCTCCCAGAGAACATCCAGCGAAGGCCTTTTTTCCTTTGACTGGGATTTTCACCTGTCGCTCAATATAAGGCAACAACTCTGTTAACACAAAACCATTGTATAATTTTGCCGATAATCCTCTACCAAGAAAATCTGGTAGCCCTGCAATTCCATATTCCTGAATACGGTTATCTCCGGCATGAATGGCCACCACCACCAAAGGTTCCAGCCTGTTCTTTTCATAGAGCTCATTCAAAGTCTCCTCAAGACCGAATGCTTGAGCATCCTGTCCGTCATTTAAAATCAGCAGATTTAAAGTTTCATTTCCGAGTAGATTCCTGGGAATAAAAATCTCAAGTGTAACTTCTCTTTTTAAAATGTCAGAAGGAATGGAATTTTGCGAATGAAAAACTTTGGAAAGTAACATAACAAGGGTATAGCCTACAAAGGTACCATTCTTCACAAAACATCCTGCGCTTGGAAATGTTTTTACTTAACTAGCAGATTTACAGAAAGACATGACATTTTTTTCTTGTGATTGAAAATAGTTTTCTATACCTTAAAGGAGATAATTTCCTTATTATGGTTGAATCCTATAAAAAATGGTATAGTCCGCATTTAAGTGCAGATTTTGAGCTACTGAGCTTCGGAGAAAGTGGCTATCCAATACTACTATTTCCAACCAGTATGGGGCGGTATTTCGAACCTAAAGATTTCGATTTAATAAGGGCTGTACAACAATATATAGAAGAAGGAAAAGTAAAAATTTACTGTATAGACAGTATCGACAAGCTTAGCTGGTATAATAAAAATATCGCTCCCGCTGATCGCATAAGAAACCACATTTGGTATGATCAACTCTTACTGAAAGAGGTTGTTCCCATCACGACACAGGAAACCGGGATGGGAAAAATCATCACCGCAGGCTGTAGTTTTGGCGGTTACCATGCGGCAAATTTTGCCTTTCGCCATCCTTGGTTGGTAAGTCATCTTTTTAGTATGAGTGGCATATTTGATATTCGTGGTCAGCTGGACGGCTTTTATAATGATGATGTCTATTTTAATAACCCTGTAGACTTCCTCCCCCATGATCAAAACCGCGAACTATGGAATATGAAAATTGCGTTGGGGACAACAGATAGAGATCCCTGTAAAGAGGATAATGAAAGACTTTCGGAAATATTAATGGCGAAAGGGATCGATCATTGGCTAGATATCCGCGAAAATGCTGATCACGACTGGCCCATTTGGCGGGAAATGTTTTCAGCATATATTTCCCAATTGTAAGGGAAAAACCTAAGGATAAACCCAGTGCCCTCCCACAGAAACACAAACACAGAACATTAACATTATTCTATTGTTTATAACAAAAGGTTTTTTCAGCACAAAATCTATAAAACGAAAAACGAATGAAAAAAATCGGAATCTTATTTGGGCAGGAAAGATCCTTTCCGGCGGCCTTCATAAAGCGGGTAAATGAAATTGACGGAAAAGAGATCATCGCAGAATCGGTAAATATCGACAAGATTTTTCAAGCCAACCCTTTAGATTATGTGGTAATTATTGACCGGATTTCACAGGACGTCCCTTTTTATCGTGCTGCGATGAAAAATGCAGCAATTACCGGAACCGCAGTTATCAATAATCCATTTTGGTGGAGTGCCGACGAAAAGTTCTTTAACAATGCATTGGCTATAAAACTCGGCATCCCAGTTCCGAAAACAGCCTTAATACCTTCATACGATCAGCCTGAGGACACCTCTGATGCCTCTTTTAGCAACCTTGCTTTTCCAATGGATTGGGAAGGCATTTTTGAATATACTGGATTCCCAGCTTACATGAAGCCCTTTGATGGTGGCGGATGGAAGGACGTTTATAAGCTAACGGACAAAGAAGATTTCTTCGACAAGCACAGTAAAACCAAGCAAACCGTCATGATGCTTCAGGAAGAAATCATTTTCGATGAATATTTCAGGTGTTACTGTATTGGTGGAAAATATGTGAAAATTATGCAATATGAGCCGAGAAATCCTGTGCATTTAAGGTACGTAGTAGATGCACCTCCATCAAGTGAAAAACTCTTAAAAACCATTCATGACTACGTGATTCAACTGAATCAATTCTTAGGGTATGACTTTAATACGGTAGAATTTGCTGTTAGAAATGGTATTCCTTATGCCATCGATTTTTGTAATCCCGCCCCGGATGCTGATGTATCAAGCGTTGGCTTGGAAAACTTTGAATGGGTCGTGGAAACATCAGCCAGATATGCCATAGACCGCGCAAAAGCACATGTAACAGGTCAGGATAACCTAACATGGGGTGAGTATATCAAAGCTTCAGCTATCGGAATTCCATTAATTGACAAAGTATAAGCTTAAAAACAGTATAAAAGAAAACGCTAAATACCTGCCTCCACAATATTTAGCCGCAAATAACCAGGTATCAAAAGCTAAAAATTAAACGATGAATATTTTTACCCTTGGTGTTGAGGAAGAATACATGGTTGTCGACCCTGTAACCCGCGAATTGACCTCACACGATCAGAAAATTGTAGAGGCAGCACAAAAAATACATAAAGACCAGGTCAAGGCAGAAATGCATCAAGCTGTAGTAGAGGTTGGGACTGGCATCTGTAGAAACACAGAAGAAGCACGTGCAGAAATCTCCCAATTGCGGTATACAGTCGCACAATTGGCAGGAGAACAAGGATTGCGAATTGGCGCAGCAGGTACCCATCCTTTTTCACATTGGGAGAAACAATTGATTACAGAACATCCCAGGTACAGTGAGATTGTGAATGAGCTTCAAGAAGCCGCCAGGTCTAATTTAATCTTTGGCTTGCATGTGCATGTAGGTTTCCAAAGCAGAGAGTTAGCAATTCACATTGCCAATCAGGTGCGTTATTTTTTACCGCATGTGTTTGCCTTGTCTACTAACTCACCTTTTTGGGAGAGCAGGAACACTGGGTATAAATCTTTCCGAACAAAAATATTTGATAAGTTTCCACGGACAGGAATTCCTGACATTTTCAATAGCATTGAGGATTATGATAACTATGTTAAATTATTGATCAAAACCAACAGTATTGATAATGCTAAAAAGATATGGTGGGACATTAGAGTTCATCCCTTTTTTGAAACCATAGAATTCAGAATTTGCGATTGTCCGATGCTAATTGATGAGACGATGGCATTTGTAGCCCTATTCCAGGCACTATGTGCTAAATTATACAAACTCCGTTTGCAGAACATGAAATTCATCAGTTATTCCAGAGCTTTAATTAATGAAAATAAATGGAGGGCAGCCAGATATGGAATTGATGGAAATTTGATTGATTTTGGAAAAGAAATGGAGGTAAATTGTCGAAATCTGGTGTTGGAACTACTCGATTTTGTAGACGACGTAGTAGATGATCTAGGTTGTAGAGAAGACCTTAAATATGTCCATACCATCCTCGCCAATGGCACTGGCGCTGACCGACAATTGGCTGTTTACGAACAAAATGGTAACTTTGAATCAGTGGTAGACTACATTACCACACAAACATTAATAGGTGCCAAATAAAATGACCAGGGATAAAAATAACATTAGAGTTGCTGTAATTGACATGAATAATGGAGCTGCAAATCAAGGAATGCGCGGGATACAAGAAATCTTAATTCGTTATCAAAAAGAAACAGCAAACAGCCTGTCATTTGAGATATTTGATTTGAGGTTAAAGGGTGAAATTCCTGACGCTACTTATGACATTTACATTTCCAGCGGTGGGCCGGGGAGTCCCTTTGATGGGATTGGAGCAACCTGGGAAAACGATTTTTTCACACTGATGGACGAATTGGAGGCCTTTAATTTGGGAAATGAACATCAAAAGAAACACGTTTTCTTAATCTGTCATTCTTTCCAAATGGCTTGTCGAAAATTTGGTGTAGGTAAAGTGATCAAGAGACGTTCTACTGCCTTCGGCATATTTCCGATATTTCTAACTGAAGAGGGTGAAAATGATCCTATTTTTAATGGGCTCCCAAATCCTTTTTATACAGTGGATAGTAGAGACTGGCAGGTCATCAACCCGGAAGATATTTTCTTTTCTAATCATGAAGCTGAAGTGTTGGCCATAGAAAAAGAACGCCCGCATATTGATTTGGAGCGCTGTGTAATGGCTATTCGCTTTACTCCAGAAATTGTAGGCACACAATTTCACCCGGAAGCAGATCCTGTTGGCATGAAGCTATATCTGCTTCAGGAAGACAAGAAAAAGGCAATTATAGAAAACCATGGAGAGGAAAAATATCTCGATATGCTGAATAGCGTAGACGATCCAAATAGAATCTCACTGACCCAAAGCTTAATTTTACCGAACTTTCTAAACGAGGCCATAAATGCTTTGCAAGAAGCATAAAGTAACAAGTTGTCCTATAAAACACGGAAAAACTGCATGAGATATGATCAATAGCTATAGGGTCTCTTTCAACGAGCAATTTTCAAAAGAACAATACAACTTGTTTTTGAAGGAATTGGAAAAAGGATTTGTCGAAATTCCTTTTAGAATAGCAGAGACTCCTGTATTTATTCCCACCATGTTAAAAGATCAACTTATTGCTGCCGGTGCAGAAATCATTGCCATAATTAAAGATCCAAATTTTAAAAGTCTGACTGAGAAATCCATTCCGATGGAATGGAAAGTTCCAAATGAGAGTGCCCATCCTCATTTCCTAACTTTCGACTTTGGAATTTGTAAAGATCAATCGGGAAAACTGAGTCCAAAATTAATTGAGCTTCAGGGTTTCCCCTCATTATATGGTTTTCAGTCTCATTTAGCAAAGACCATTCAGCAATCTTTTAAATTATCATCGGAACTAACGCCATATTTCGAGGGGCTTAATGAACAAAGCTATCTTGATCTACTCAAAGAGGTCATAATTGGAAAACATAAACCTCATGAAGTTGCCTTGATGGACATTAATGCCCCTCAGCAGAAAACGGCAATTGACTTTCTCCTCACAGCGAAATACCTAGGCCTAAAAATATTGAGCCTTTCCGACTTAAAAAAAGAAGGTAACCATCTTTATTACCTAGAAGATGGCAAAAAAGTGGTTTTAAAAAGAATTTATAACCGATTGATTTTTGATGAGATTGGCGACAACACCGAGGTTTTCAGGGATAATTTTGATCCAAGGGAAGCACTAGATATAGAGTGGATTACACATCCCAACTGGTTTTATCGGATCAGCAAGTACACCATGCCCTTTTTAAAAGGCGATTTTGTTCCCACTACTCATTTCCTTAACGATTTGAAGGAAATTCCAGAAGATCTAGAAAACTATGTATTAAAACCTCTATTTTCTTTTGCAGGACTAGGGGTAATTATTGATGTTGAAAAGAAGGATATTGAACATATTTCAGATCCAGAAAATTGGATCCTGCAAAAAAAAGTGGATTATGAGCCCGCTGTTCAAGCTCCAGATGGCGGTATTAAAGTGGAGATCAGACTAATGTATTTATGGCCAGAAGAAAAAGAACCAGTACTTTGTATCAGTCTTGTGCGATTAAGCAGGGGAAAAATGATAGGTGTCCGATACAATAACGATTTTGATTGGGTTGGCGGAACTGTTGGCCTAATGGAAAAGTAAATTTACATTGAACAGACCTGCACGAAGCAGGCTTTACTTAGTTTTGTAACCATGGATATTCAAACCATATTAGTTGTCATTCTTTTCATCGCTGCTATATTTTATATAGGACGTATGATTATTAGATCAATATCCCCTAAAAAAGGAGGCTGTGCTTCGAACTGCAAATGCGGTGTAGATTTTTCAAATATCGAACCTAATAAAAAATAGATTTCATATAACTACCTATGCTTGAGCAATTCAAACTCTATTTACAGAAAAAAGTCGCCATTACCGATGAACAGTTCGACTTAATCTCCGGTCGGCTTAAAGTAAAGAGCTTTGATAAAAATGAAATGATTTTGATGAAGGGGGAAGTCTCCCCTCATGGTTATTTTGTGCTTAACGGTTTACTACGCAGCTATTCAATAGATGCTAAAGGTAAAACTCATATCATCCAGTTTGCCCCTGAACAGTGGTGGCTGTCCGATCGTAATGGGATGTTTAATGAGGCCTCTGAGTTTTTTATTGATGCTATTGAGCCTACCCAAGCTATTGTAATGCCAAAAAATTTCATTGATGATGCAGCGAAGCATGTTCCATGCATGTATGATTTTAATAACACCATGCTGAACAATTCTATTCGTTTTATGCATAAAAGGATCAATATGTTGCTTAGTGCTACGGCCGAAGAAAGGTATTTGAACTTCATTCAGCTTTACCCAAACCTCACCTTAAGAGTGCCACAATGGATGATTGCGTCCTATTTGGGCATCACCCCAGAATCGCTCAGCAGAGTTCGTAAAGACCTCGCGCACAAGCATTTTAAAGTCTAACACTTTCTTATCATACATCAATGTAAGCCTGGGTTTGTGGCCGTAATTTTGTGTTGTAAATAAAGAACAACTAAAAACAACAATACTATGGCAACTACTCAATGGTCATTAGACCCAACTCACAGTGAACTACAGTTTAAAGTAAAACACTTAATGATCACTACAGTAACTGGTAGCTTGAACACGTTAACAGGCTCTTTAACTTCTGATACCGAAGATTTTGAAAATGCGAAGGTTACTTTTGAAGCGGATATCAATTCAATTGATACCGGAAATACAGATAGGGATAATCATTTGAAAAGTGGTGATTTCTTTGACGGGGAACAATTTCCTAAAATGACGTTTACTTCTAGTTCTTTTGAAAAAGATGGAGGTGATTACGTTCTAAAAGGTGATTTAACCATAAAAGGAACAACTAAATCTGTTAAATTAAATGTAGAATTTGGTGGCATGGCTACAGATCCTTGGGGAAATACTAAGGCTGGATTTACCATCAGTGGTAAAATCAACAGAACTGACTTTGGTTTAACCTGGAATGCAGCTTTGGAAACTGGTGGAGTGATGGTAAGCGAGGACGTAAGAATATTAGGCGAATTACAGTTTGTAAAACAGGCTTAAAAACAACACGTCCATCTTAATTTAGAATGGAGACGTAATGAATGAAAATATAAAACAGGTGTCGGCAACTTTAAATCCGCCGGCACCTCATATGGTTGGAGATGGCTTTAGGGTTCATAACTTCTTTCCTAATGGGTATAAACTCAAAATGAGTCCTTTTTTCCTATTGGATTACAATTCTAAAATCCAATTTTCTGCCCGGAATGAACCTAGAGGGGTTGGGGTGCATCCACATCGGGGCTTTGAAACGGTTACCATTGCCTATCATGGAGCAGTTGCACATCATGATAGTGCAGGAAATTCCGGGGTAATCTACCCTGGCGACGTACAGTGGATGACTGCAGCGAGTGGCATTCTACACAAGGAGTATCATGAAGAGGCTTTTAGTAAAAAAGGTGGTGCTTTCCAAATGGTGCAGCTTTGGATCAATTTACCCGCTAAAGATAAAATGAGCAAACCGAAATATCAGGCGCTGACTCATGCGGAAATTGCGAGGCATCAATTACCGAATAACTCTGGTCAGGTAGAGGTAATTGCCGGAGAATACCTCGATACAAAAGGATCAGCCAATACTTTTACACCAATTCATGTCTATAATTTACGCTTGAATAAAAGTGGAGAGGCTAGTTTCAATTTCCCTGCAAATTTCAATACCGCATTTATGGTGATTGAAGGAGAAATCAAAGTGAATGATCGGGAAATCGCCAAAGCTGACACATTGGTACACTTCAAAAACGAAGGTGAACAGATCCTTGTAACAGGTCTTCAGGATAGCATCGTACTTATTTTAAGCGGAGCGCCCATAAACGAACCTATCGCTCATTACGGGCCGTTTTTAATGAATAAACCAGAAGAAATCCAACAAGCAATCGCAGATTATAACCAAGGAAAATTCGGCTATTTAGAAGAATAATGCGGCTTTTAGACATTTATAAAAATGCCCTCAAAATGATCTAAATTTTGAGGGCATTGCAATTAATCGATTTCTTATTTTATAATTTTTGAATTAGGCAAACCGCATAAGCAACAACCCCCTCTTCTCTACCAATAAATCCCATTTGCTCATTTGTGGTAGCTTTAATTGAAATATCTTCTATGTCCATTCCCATAGCAGTGGCAATGTGCTGTTGCATCGCCGGAATATGTGGATTGATTTTTGGTGCTTCTAAACAAAGCATCGCATCAATATTCCCAATTTCAAATCCTTTTTCTTTTACCAGTTTCACACTTTCCTGCAATAGAATCACACTACTAATCCCCTTCCAACGAGGATCTGTATTTTTAAAATGGTAACCGATATCGCGAAGATTTGCGGCTCCCAGTAATGCATCGCAAATTGCATGAAGTAACACGTCCGCATCTGAATGACCAAAAGCTCCTTTATGGTGTTCTAAATTTACTCCTCCTACGATAAAAGGATGGCCATCCTTCAACTGGTGTACATCAAAGCCAAATCCTACCTTAATCTTCATTTCCTTATCTATTAGTTTATACTTATTCTCTATTACCTCCCAGTTTTTAGTTACTGATCGGATCTCCCCGAAATTAAGCATTAAAGCGAATCATAATGTACTTCCAGAGGAATTTTTCCCTGTTCAAGAACAAATATGCTAAGACGAAGTCAAACTTGTTGAATTCCGAACATATCACTTACTTGGTGTGATCTGATAAAAAATTCAAAGCAATTCCGAACAGATTATTGCAAAACCTGCCTCAGATATGCGCTAAACATATTTTACAAAAGATTATTTTTTATCTAACTCGTGTTTTTTCTTGCTCAGTAACTCTTTTTTTATGTAATTTTAACAGTCAAAGCACTATGAGATCCCTCAATATGAAAAAATCATACTTATATTATTCGATTGCATCCATTGTAATTGTAGCTTCTTTATCTTCCTGTAAGTCAAAATCAGGAACTTCTGAGAAGACAGGAATGGCGTATAACAAGCGCGAGTTTGGTGGCTTTGCAGTAAATAATAAATTTAAACGCGGCCCTGGACCAGGATTAGTGGAAATTGAAGGCGGTGTTTTTGTAATGAGTGGCAGCGCAATTAATGTTGCTGGTGAAGAGCTTAGCAATTACAACCACAAAAGAGAAACCACTGTTTCCTCTTTTTATATGGATGAAACTGAAGTTTCAAATACCAACTGGTTGGAGTACCTGAACTGGATTCGCACCAACTATCCTACAGATCACGAATACTATTACAACGAACTCCCCGACACATTAGTGTGGCGAAGACCTCTATCTTACAATGAACCTTACGTAGATAATTATTTGAGGCATCCTGCTTACCAGGATTATCCAGTAGTAGGCGTAACTTGGGAACAGGCAGAAAGATATTGCGCCTGGAGAACGGATCGTGTGAATGAGCTTTTACTCCGCGAAAAAGGATACATGACCAGCTTCAAAGATCTGAATGGTACAGGTTCCAATACAGCAACTGCTGCATCAACCAACAATGCGAAAGGCGCGTTTAACACTGACGTTTACCTAAGCGGACAGTATGACGACAAAGGAAAAAGAGCAATGAGGGATCTTAATCCATCAAATGCTGGTAATGCTACCGCTGGGGCTAATGGTAGAAATGGAGCCACTAGAAATGTTAGACTGGAAGATGGGATCATCAAACAACCTTATCGTCTGCCAACAGAGGCAGAATGGGAATATGCAGCCCTAGGACTAATTGGCAATACACAGTATGAAAACATAAACGCTAACAAAATCTATCCATGGAATGGCATGGGTTTAAGTTCACCGAGCAGAAAGACCAGGGGATTGATTTTAGCCAACTTTAAGCGAACTAAAGGAGATTATATGGGTGTTGGTGGCTCCCTGAATGATAAAGGTGGTTTAACTGTTGCGGTGAGGTCTTACATGCCTAATGATTTTGGTCTATACAATATGGCTGGAAATGTAAATGAATGGGTTGCGGACGTTTATCGTGCCAAAACATTTGAAGCTGCAGATGCTTTCAATCCATATAGAGGTAACTATTACAAAGACAAGAAGGTAGCTGATCCAATCAGTGGCAAAATTGAAATAGATAAGTATAATAGACCAGTTTTAACCGATGCGAAAGCTTACAAGAAACAAACCTGGGCAGAGAAACAAGCAGCAGCGCCTGCAGAGAGTAAGATAAATACTTATGCGGATCAAAGAGGATTTCGTGATAAAGCAAATGATTTATATGGAGAAATTACTCTGGTAACGGATAAATCAAGAGTCTATAAAGGCGGATCATGGGATGATCAGGCGTTATGGTTAAATCCAGCAACCAGAAGATTCCTACAACAAGACGAATCTACGGCTGATATCGGGTTCCGTTGCGCAATGACGATGTTAGGTGCCTCAGAGATCAGATCTACTGGGAAACCGCAATTTACACCGAAAGCAGCAAGGACATTCAAGGCTAGAAATTAAAAAACAGACTTATAAAAAAGGGAGCGAATAAACCGCTCCCTTTTTTTGTACCAGAGAATTTTGAAAGCTAGGCAAACTGTATTAAAATACCATTTTTTTCTACTTTATCACCTTTTTGCACCATGATCCTTTTTACGATACCTGCAGCAGGCGATTTAATAATGTTTTCCATCTTCATCGCTTCCAGGACCAATAAACTGTCACCTTTAGCTACTTCCTGACCTTCGCAAACTACAAGTTGGAGTACCAAACCTGGCATCGGGGCCTTGATTTCCTGAACTTTTTGTGCAGCAGCATTGTCCATACCTAATTGCTTCAATAATTCGTCATATTGATCCTCGATGTTCACCTGATACAAGTTTCCATTTACCTTAATAGTCACTTGTTTTCCTCCTTCTTCCCGTTCTACAACCTCTACTGTATAGGATTTATTCTGGTAAATAATATGTTGGGTACTGCCTGATAGCGCCTTGGCATCAATCCCAAGCGCTTGCCCATTCACTTTTAATGCCTGCGCTGAAATCGCTACTTCGAAATTGTATTGCTCATTTACTTTTACCTTCATCGTTATTGTGTTAGTGCATACTGAACCAAATTGGCGCCCATTTTTAGCGCGCTCAAGCGCTTATCTTGTGTGTCCCCCGGGTATGTTCCAAAATCCTCCCAACCATTACCCAGATCGCACTCAAATGTGTAATAGCAGACAACTCTACCTTCCTTTATTAAAGCAAGACCCTGAGGGACTTTGCCATCATGTTCGTGAATTTTCGGTAACCCTTTTGGGAATTTAAACTTTTGCTGATAGAGTGGGTGATTTGCAGGCAGCTCGACAAAAGAAAGTTCAGGAAAAACCCTTTTCATCTCTTTTCTGATAAATTTATCCAGTCCGTAGTTATCATCGATATGAAGAAAGCCTCCACCACTAAGGTATTTTCTTAAATTCAGAGCTTCAGCATCGCTAAAAACCACATTGCCATGTCCGGTAAGATAAACAAATGGATAGTTGAATAGCTCTGCACTACCTACTTCAACAGTGGCATCTTCTGGAGCAAAATTGGTATTCAGGTTTTTATTGCAGAATTCGATGAGGTTAGGAAGAGCGGTTCTGTTGGCATACCAATCGCCTCCTCCGTTATATTTCAACTTAGCCATCTTGTATGTTGGCGGCTTAAAGCCACACAACAAGAATATCAATCCGACAACTAAGCCTGCTTTTAATTTCATCTGTTTAAATAATTCACTTCAAAGCAGGCTGCCAATGCAGCAGTTTCTGTTCTCAGACGTGTATTACCTAAAGTTAAGGGTTTAAAGCCGTTTTGCAAAGCGAGTTCGATCTCTTTCGGACTAAAATCACCTTCCGGACCAATCAAAACGGTATAGCTCTGATGCGGTTCTGCCACCTGACTAATGTATAATCGAGGTTCTCCATCAATGCAATGCGCAATCATTTTAATAGAGTTATTTTCTATCTTCAGAAAATCTGTAAAAGAAACCTGTGGATTTAATACCGGATGATAAGCTTGTAAAGACTGCTTAACTGCAGATGTGATCACTTTGTTCAGTCTATCTTCCTTGATGATCTTTCTTTCGGAACGCTCGCAGATGATTGGGGTGATCTCATCAATGCCTATCTCAGTTGCTTTTTCAAGAAACCATTCCAAGCGATCAATATTTTTTGTAGGTGCAACCACAATATGCAGGTGGTGATTACGCTTTTGATACTCCTGAACTGCTTTGATCACATGAAGCTGGACATTTCTCTTTCCTTCACCTATGATTTCGGCTTCATAAAAGCCTCCTTTTCCATCAATCAGATTGACAACATCACCTTTTCCTAACCGCAGGACCTTAAGGCAATGTTTACTTTCCTCTTCATTTAAAGAATACTCAGTCGAATCAATATCAGGGGTATAAAAAACGTGCATTGCTTAACAGATTTAGTGGAGGTCCACCATATCGCTTTTATCAATCACCAGTTCAAGCTTTATGGTTTCAATATTTTGCTCGGTTTTCTTTAGGATAGTGAATAAATACCCATAGCATTCTTCGCTATCTCCTACCTCTGGTATTTTACCAAAAGCATGGGATACCAAGCCACCTACAGTATCAAAATCCTCATCTTCGGGAAGATCGTGGGGTAAATGCTCATTCACATCGTAAACAGTGGCATAAGCATTAATGATGAATTCAGTATCTGAGATTTTTTCTACTGTTGGTTTTTCTTCATCATACTCATCCTGGATTTCTCCAACGATCTCTTCTACGATATCTTCGAGTGTCACCATACCTGCGGTACCGCCAAATTCATCGATTACAATTGCGATTTGGATGCGTTTCTGCTGAAGCTCGCTCAGCAAGTCGTTTATTTTTTTTGTCTCAGGAACGAAATAAGGCTTTCTGATGATGTCTTGTAAGACCCAATCCTTATGAGAGGCCAATAGCGGTAAAATGTCCTTGGCATGAATAATACCAATGATCTTATCGATAATTCCATCATAGACCGGTAATCTTGAATAACCGTCGCCAATAATTTTATCAATCACAGCTGCTGGAGGAGTAGACAATTCAATTCCTGATATTTTGGTTCTGGGAACCATAATGTTTTTTACAACTCTTTCGTTGAAGTCAAAGACATTTTTAATCAATTCATGCTCATTAGTATCTAAAGCACCACTCTCCTTACCCTGATCTAACAAATAGTGAAGTTCCTCAGTGCTGTGTACAGACTCATGGCCTCCTACAGTTGAGATCCCAAATATTTTAAGGATCATATTTGCAAATCCGTTCAACACCCAGATAAAGGGTCTGAAGATCAAGTAAAATGCCTGTAATGGCACTGCAATAAACAATGTTGTCGCTACAGGGCGCTGAATCGCTATCGATTTAGGCGCCAATTCACCAAACACAATGTGCATAACAGTGATCAATAAGAAAGCGATTGCGGTAGAGATAGAAGAGATGAGAACTTCAGAGAAGTTAAAGCTCAATAGCATGTCGTGAATAAGACTGTGCATGACAGATTCACCCACCCAACCTAAGCCCAGAGAGGCTAAAGTAATACCTAGCTGCGTGGCAGCCAGGTATCCGTCCAGATGCTGGGTAATATATTTTGCAATATTGGCTACCCTGCTACCTGATTTTGCTTTAATTTCAATTTGTGATGCCCGAACTTTTACAATTGCAAACTCTGCTGCAACGAAAAATCCGTTCAGTGCTACTAAGAAGAAAGTTAAAAATATCTTGAATCCTTCCATTAAGATGTTTGATTTCTAAACTTTTGGTCATAAAGTTGGATACTTTCCTGTATCACTTTATGCGCATATCGAACGCCTAAAAGGTGCTCAATAGTAACCTGTTTTTCTTCTAAGGCTTTATAATCCTGGAAGAATTTCACAATTTCCTTCATAGTATGAGGAGGCAATTCTGCTAAATCGTTGATATAGTTTACAGACATATCATTTTTTGCTACTGCAATAATTTTATCGTCTTGTTCACCATTATCCACCATGTGCATTACACCAATAACTTTTGCTTCAACAATTGACATTGGATAAACGTCAACAGAACAAAGTACAAGGATATCCAGAGGATCATTATCATCACAATAAGTTTGTGGGATAAAACCATAGTTAGCTGGGTACATTACCGAAGAGAAAAGTACCCTATCTAATTTAATCAGGTGGGAATCTTTATCGATTTCGTATTTTGCTTTAGATCCTTTAGGAATTTCAATAATTGCATTTACTGTTTCAGGTAAGTTTTCACCTGGAGAAACAAAATGCCACGGATGACGCTCGTCTTTAATCATTTTTAATGTTCAGTGTTTGATATATCGTCATTGTCTTCTTTCACCACTTGCTTCTTTACAAACGTGTAAACCAGTGGAATGGTGGTGATGACAATAAAACCTATAATAATGTATAATAAATAATCGTTAATTTCTTTTTCAAATCTTTTGCCTAGGAAATAACCAAGCAAAGTTAAGGAAGCAATCCAAATAATTGCACCTGCAAAGTTATATAATGCAAATCTTTTAAAGTCTAGTTTTACTACCCCCGCAAAAATCGGTGCAAAAGTTCTTACAATCGGAACAAAGCGTCCCATAATAAGTGCAAAGGCGCCTTGTTTATTATAATAATCTTCGGCAGCCTTTAAATAGCGTTTTTTAAAGAAGAAGGAGTCCTTTCTTTCGTACAAGACTGGGCCCGTCTTTCGACCAAACCAATAACCCGTAAAATTACCAGACACGGCGGCAAGAATTAATCCTAGAATCAACACATAAAGGTTGACGTCTAATTTGCCTGTAGCGACGAACATGCCGGCAAGAAACAACAGGTAGTCCCCTGGCAAAAAGAAACCAAAAAACAAACCTGTCTCGGCGAAGATCACAAACATTACAACATAAAAACCACCTTCTTTAAGTAGTTTTTCAGGATCAATGAATTGCTGTAATGAGTTCCAGAAATCTTGCATAGTTCAATTATTCGTAAAACTACATATAATTATCTACAGATAATGACTATATCAGATTTAAAATTACAGTTGGATAAATCCCTAAGAAAACTGTAATGATCAGGGATAAAGCCAATACAACCTTATACTGCACAGGCATTTCCAGCTCCACTTCTGTACCTTCTTTGAAATACATCGCTACAATAACTTTGAAATAATAGTAAAACCCGACTAAAGCATTCAAAATTGCGAAAGCAACTAAATAAAAGTGATAATCGTGCATCACATTTAGGAACATCAGGTATTTACCGATGAAACCAGCTGTTAGTGGGATCCCCGCTAATGACAACATCGCTACTGTCAAAGCAAGTGCAGCAAATGGATTACGTTTCCCTAAGCCATTAAAGCTTTCAAAGTTATCATTACCCGTTTTCTGTTTTACTAAAATCAACACGCCAAAAGCTATAATACTTGCGAAAGTATAAGCAACAGCGTAAACCAATACATTGTTCATCGAACTGGCAGTAAGCGAGACTAAAGAGAACAATAAATAACCTGCATGAGAGATGCTGGAATAAGCCAACATTCTTTTGAAGTTCTTCTGAAATAAAGCAGTAACATTACCAATGAATAGCGTCAGACATACAATTACCATCAAAGGCACTAACCAGAAATCATGAAGTGGCGCAAAGGTATCCGCGAACAAACGTAAGATCGCTGCAAAACCTGCAGTTTTCACTACAGTAGACATGAAAGTTGTAATCAATGTTGGTGAACCTTCGTAAACATCTGGAGTCCAGAAATGGAAAGGTGCAGCACCAATCTTGAAGCACATCCCAACTAACAACAAGATCACGCCTGTGTAGAATAATGGCGAAACTGATTGAGGGTTTTCTACCAGGTACTTATTGATCATATCAAGGTCGAAAGAGGCCGTAGCTCCGTAGATCAGGGTAATACCGAACAATAGGAAGCCTGTAGAGAAAGCACCCATTAAGAAGTACTTTAAGGAAGCCTCATTAGAAGCAAAATTATTCTTTCTAATCCCTGCAAGAATGTAAAGCGCCACAGACATAATTTCCACACCGATAAATAACATCGACATGTTCTTGTAAGATACCATGATCACAATTCCCGTTAGGGCAAAAAGTATCAGGGTAAAGTATTCTGCAGTGTTTTCACTATTGGCAGAAAAGTAATTCTGTGTCAACAGGAAAATGAAAAGAGTTCCTATAATAGCAAGACCAGCGAAAGCTAATGCAAAATTATCCATTTGCATCATTCCATAATAAGTCTGGTTGGTATTCCAGGAAGTAACTACAAAAGCCAGTGAGGTAAGCAACCCAATTAAGGTAAGGGGTAATAACGCTTTTTTAGCTTTAAACAAACCTGCATAAAGCACCACTAAAGCTGTAACAATAATTGTTATGATGATATTCATTTGCTTAGTTTACCGATGTTAATTTTTGTGATACCTGTTCTATTAATTGTTGTACCGAGGCTTCAGATAAATGAAGAATTGGTTTAGGATATACACCTAAAGCAATAATCATGGCACAAATGACATACAATACTACTTTTTCAGATCCTTTAATATCTGTAAAGCCGATGGTTAAGTCGTTGGTTTTTCCCAGCATAATGTTCTGATACATTCTGAACATATATACCGCACCAAAGATGATAGACAATCCAGCGAAAACGCCTGCCCAAACCTGGTATTGATAAATTCCGATCAGCAATAAGAACTCGCCAATGAAACCATTTGTTCCCGGAAGTGCTACCGTTCCCAATACAATGATTAAAAATGCAATGGCCAGTTGAGGTGCTTTTTTTGCAATCCCACCTAAATCTGCAATTTTATTAGTTTTCATGCGGCTGGCAATAATATCCAGCACAAAGAATAAACCGACAACATTGATACCGTGACTCAACATCTGTACCATAGCACCTTGCATACCTTGTGTATTCAATGCGAATATACCTGCAGCAATTAATCCTACGTGAGCGATAGAAGAATAAGCAACCAATCTCTTGGCGTCCTTCTGCGTAAAAGCAATAATAGAAGCATAAACCACCCCTATAATAGAAAGGATAATGGCTAAATGACCCCATTCCTGAACACCCACCGGAGCAATTGGCAACAACCATCTGATTACGCCATAAATACCCATTTTCAACATAATCCCTGACAATAACATGGTTCCTGGAGTTGGAGCTTCAGTATACGTATCTGGTTGCCAGGTATGGAATGGGAAAATCGGCATCTTAATCGCAAATGCGATAAAGAAAGCCCAGAAAATCCAGCCTTGCTGTACAGCATCAAGATTTAAATTATAGAAAGCCTGGATCTCAAAATTATGAGCAGGATTTTGTAAGTATAGATAAATGATACCCATTAACATGAATAGAGATCCAGCAATGGTATACACGAAAAACTTCATGTTTACTCTAATTCTGTCTTTACCACCCCAGATTGCGCAGATAAAATAGATTGGAATTAGCGCTGCTTCCCAACCAATGTAGAATAAGAACGCATCTAAAGCTGTAAACACCAATAATAAACCAAACTGCATGAACAAGATCAATGCAAAGAAAGCATTGGGCTTTTTATAATCATGCTGATAAGCCGATAGGATAATGATCGGAACCAATACGTTGGTTAATAAAATAGTGATCATGCTAATGCCATCAATTCCCGCGTGGAAATTGATTCCCAAATCCTGAATCCAGGGATAGTTTACCGCAAATTGCGTACTGGCATCCGGTGTAAAATTACATACCGTGATTAGAGTCAAGCCTAACGAAAGGATTGCTGACCCCAGAGCCACATGTTTCGCTGCATTACCTAGGAATGCAGTAACCACGGCGCCAACCAATGGTAGAAAGATAAGAAGTATTAAAAGTTGTTCCATTATGTTTTCTTGAACGATCTTTTACAGAGATAAATAAGTATACAATAACAATGAGATGATTCCTACCACCATCATTAACAGATAGAAGCCAACGTTTCCAGACTGAACCAAACGTAAACCTTTACTAGCTTCCGATGTGCCCCAGCCTAAACCGTTCACTATACCATCAACAATCTTATTGTCAATAATTTTATAGAAGAAAGTTGAAAGTGCATCTAAAGGTCTTCTGATTAGGAAATCATAAATCTCATCGATATAGAATTTTTGGTAAGACAGATTAGCCAAAGCCGTTCTTTTTCCTTCATCAGGAAGAGGAATATGGTTTTGTTTAACGTATTTCACATAAGCGAAGCCAATTGCAATCAGTACACCTATTACAGAAACTGCCATTAACATATATTCTGTTGCATGATCTGGACCTTCAGTAGCGTGTTTGATCACAGGAGCCATCCAATGCGACAACCAATGGTTTCCGCCTAATGCTTCAGGAACACCGATCATTCCACCGATAGCAGATAACACTGCCAATACGATTAGAGGAATAGTCATTGACTTTGGAGATTCATGAATTTTCTCTTCTGCATGGTGCGTTCCACGATACTTCCCTGAGAAGGTAAGGAACAACATTCTGAACATATAGAAAGCAGTAAGGAATGCAGTGAATACACCAATTGCCCACATCGTTTTATCATGTGCATAGACATGCGCCAGGATCTCATCCTTAGAGAAGAAACCTGAGAATGGAGGTAGACCAGCAATTGCAATCGTTCCGATCAACATGGTGATAAATGTAACTGGTAATTTCTTACGTAAGCCACCCATATGTCTCATGTCTTGCTCATGGTGTAAAGCATGAATTACAGAACCTGCACATAAGAACAATAACGCTTTAAAGAAAGCGTGAGTGATCACATGGAAGAAAGCACCATTGTAAGCGCCAACTCCTAAACCAAGGAACATATATCCTAATTGAGATACTGTAGAATAAGCCAGTACCTTTTTAATGTCTGTTTGTGTTAAGGCGATAATTGCACCCAATACTGCCGTAGCTAAACCAACGATCGCGATAATATGCTGAATCATTGGTGCCAGGTCGAAGATCACGTTTGATCTTGCGATCATATACACACCTGCAGTTACCATGGTAGCTGCGTGAATCAATGCAGAAACTGGTGTTGGACCAGCCATCGCATCAGGTAACCAGGTAAATAAAGGCAACTGAGCCGATTTACCGCAGGCACCAATAAACAACAACAAAGCAATTAAGGCGATGCTACCGTTTCCAGGAAGCATATTTGCCGCCTGAGGAAAGATTTTAGAGAACTCTACAGTACCAAAAGTGGTAAAGATAAAGAACACCCCTAAGAGGAATCCAAGGTCACCGATACGGTTCATGATGAAAGCTTTCTTAGCTGCAGAAGCATAACTACTATTCGTGTACCAGAATCCAATTAGAAGGTAAGAACAAAGTCCTACGCCTTCCCATCCGATGAACATTACGATATAGTTAGAACCTAATACCAATAGCAACATGAAAAAGATAAATAGGTTCAGGTAGCTAAAAAACTTCCCAAAAGCCTCATCAGCATGCATATAGCCAACAGAGTAAATGTGGATTAAGAAACCCACCCCAGTAATGATCAACAGCATAATAGAGCTGAGTGGATCTAACAGGAAGGAAAGTGGAATGTTCAGCTTACCAGCACTGATCCAGTCGAACAAGAAGATCTCGTGCGACTTATTCGCATCTGCTCCCAATTCGAAGAAGATACCTACACTGATAGCAAAGGAAATGAATATCACGCTGCTTCCGATGAAACCGATTAGGTTTTTAGAAAGCGTATTTCTTCCCAGGCCGTTGATAACGAAGCCTAAAAGAGGAATTAAGGGAACCAGCCAAACTAAATTTATCATGTTATTACTTTATTCTTATTAATTACCACTTAAGGCGATTCAACACATTTATATCTATAGATTGTGTATTTCTGTACACCATTACAATAATACTTAGTCCAACTGCAACTTCTGCAGCAGCAAGTGCCATAATGAAAAATACGAATACTTGTCCTGACGGATCATTGTTATGTACCGAAAATGCGGTCAACAGTAAATTTACTGCATTCAGCATCAATTCTACCGACATAAAGATGACGATGGCGTTTCTGCGGGTCAATACCCCAATTACACCAATGGTGAAAATAATCGCACTTAGCCAGATGTAGTGGTTAAGTGGTACTCCCTGCAATCCCTGAGTTATGTTTTCCATTCAGTTTATACTTAATTATGGTCAAGAGTTTTACATCAAATGATGCAAACCCAAATCCTATACTTTTTCTTTTTTAGTTAACAATACTGCACCTACCATTGCGGTCAACAATAGTACTGAAGACAGTTCAAAAGGCAACATATAAGGACCAAACAATTCCTTACCTAAATTCTTTACCAATCCTAGATTAGGATTTTTCAACAATACCGGATCAGAAATCGCTGTTGCTTTTAAAGAACCAATAATAGTTACGACTAAGCAACATCCTGCAATCACGCCTACAACTTTTACCAGGTTAGATTTTAAGGGCTCGTTCTCCTTGTTGAGGTTGAGTAACATCAGTACAAAGAGGAATAAGACCATGATGGCCCCCATGTAAACGATAAAGTTCACGACTGCCAAAAACTGTGCATTCAATAAAATGTAATGAACCGTTAATGTAAAGAAAGTAACGATTAAGTAAAGCACGCTATGCACTGGGTTCTTAGAAAAGATAACCATCAGTGAAAAGATGACGCTTAATGCTGCTACAAAATAGAATACCGATGTACCCATCTATGATATGTTTAAACTGTTTATATTAATAACCCGAAGGTTACGTATGCTAATTATTTCTTCTCTAATGGTGCCTCTACTAATTTATCCTTACCGTAAATAAAATCTTTACGCAGATAATCCGAAGGGACAATTGGACCGTCTAAGTAGATGGCTTCTTTTGGACAGGCTTCTTCACACAATCCACAGAAAATACAACGTAACATGTTGATCTCATATACTGAGGCGTATTTCTCCTCACGGTAAAGGTCTATCTCTTCCGGTTTACGCTCTGATGCAATCATGGTGATCGCTTCAGCTGGACAAGATAATGCACAAAGCCCACAAGCCGTACAACGCTCTTTACCATTTTCGTCTCTTTTCAAAGAGTGCATCCCTCTGAAATTCGTAGAAAACTCCCTTTGTTCTTCCGGGTATCTGATGGTCGCTTCTTTCTTAAAGAAGTGGCTTATGGTAATAGCTAAGCCTTTAGTGATTGCAGGCAAATACATGCGTTCTGCAAACGTGAGGGGCTTTTTCTCTAATACTTTCTTTTTACTGGTTAATGGTTCCATTAAACCTCCTAATTATACCGCTAAATGCGGACAGTTAAAACTTTTCAATTATAGCAATCACAATACTTGTGATAATGATATTCGCAATGGCCAAAGGAATTAAGACCTTCCAACCTAAGTGCATCAGCTGATCATAACGGAAACGAGGAATCGTCCAACGTACCCACATGAAGAAGAAGATGAAAGCAAAGATCTTAAGGAAGAAGACTGCCGTTCCAATTAACGGGGCAATCACTGTTCCTGTTTGTGCCAGTACCCAATCCATTCCAGGGTAGTTATAACCACCGAAATATAAACTAGCCATTACTGCTGCAGAAACAAACATATTGATATATTCTGCAAACAAGTAGAAACCTAGTTTCATAGAAGAATACTCCGTATGGTAACCACCGATTAGCTCAGTCTCACATTCCGGTAAATCGAAAGGAGCTCTGTTCGTCTCTGCAAAAGAGCAAACCATGAATAACAAAAAGCCTAGTGGCTGATACAATACATTCCAACGCCATCCGTGTTGATTGGCAACAATCTCACCCAAACTCATAGAGTTCGTTACCAGTAACAGGGCAATAATGGAAAGTCCCATTGCAATCTCATAACTGATGTTTTGTGATGCTGCACGAATCGCACTTAATAAAGAGTATTTATTGTTAGATGCCCATCCACCGATCATTACACCATATACACCCAAAGAAACTACTCCGAAAATATATAGAATACCAACGTTGATGTCAGTTACCTGCAAAGGAATCACGCGATCACCAACAGTAATTGCGCTACCCCAAGGAATCACTGCTGTACCAATACAAGCAGTTAACATTGCTAAACCAGGTCCCACCATAAACAACCATTTACTGGCGTTTGTAGGAATGATTTCCTCTTTCATGAACATTTTCACCCCATCAGCTAAAGGCTGAAGAATTCCAAATGGACCTGCTCTGTCCGGTCCTAACCTATCCTGTAGAAATGCAGCCACTTTCCTTTCTGCATAAGTGGAATACATGGCTATCAATAAACTTATACCGAATATAATCGCTACCAGTACAAATTTTTCTATTACAAAAGCTATATCCATTAGAATTTAGTGGTTTTTTCTAGTTCAATCCTATTTGCTTCTTTTAATCGCTCATCTTCCTGAATTACCGGTAAAGGTATTAAAGTCTCGTAGTGATTAGATGAAATTACAGAGGTATCTGGAATGTGTGTAGGATGCTCAATTGTCCAATCTGCCGTTTTCTTCTTGTCAAAACGACAAGTATTACAGATAAACTCTTCCACCTCACCATAAACATCTTTACGTGCGGTAACACGCAAAACATCTGCTCCTTTATACCATAGCGTTACTTTACCGCTACAAGTAGGGCAATCTCTATGCGCATCAATAGGTTTAGTAAACCAAACCCTGTTTTTGAATCGGAAAGTTTTGTCTGTTAATGCACCAACCGGGCAAACATCGATTACGTTTCCAGAGAAATCATTGTCGACAGCCGTTTGGATATAAGTAGAAATTTCTGAATGATCTCCACGATTTAAGATCCCGTGAACACGTTTATTGGTAATCTGATCTGCAGTAAATACACAACGGTAACACAAGATACACCTGTTCATGTGTAGCTGAATTTTATCACCGATATCAATGCGCTCAAAAGTTCTTCTTTCAAACTCATATCTTGTTTTCTGCAAACCATGCTCATAACCTAAGTTTTGAAGGTCACATTCACCAGCCTGATCACACACCGGGCAATCCAATGGATGGTTGATCAACAACATCTCCACGACACCACTTCTTGCTTCGATCACTTCTGGAGAAGTAATGTTCAATACTTCCATACCATCCATTACAGTGGTACGGCATGAAGCTACTAATTTCGGCATTGGACGCGGGTCTTTCTCAGAACCCTTGCTCACCTTTACGATGCAGGTTCTACATTTACCACCGCTACCTTCTAATTTGGAATAATAACACATCGCCGGAGGGACAATATCCCCACCGATTTGGCGCGCAGCATTAAGGATGGTTGTCCCTGGCGCTACTTCTACGGTTATTCCGTCTATGGTTACCTTAACTTTATCACTCATTGTTAAAGATATTCTTTATCATCGCTCCGCTTTTCCTGCTATTAAACGCTCCAAGCATCGGTTTGATCGTTAATTTTCTGTACTAACTGCTTTAGCTATTGGCTCGGCATAATTTGCCAATCCGTAATTTGTATCCAGGGATAACTGTGGGTTTTTCACATGCCATTCAAATTCATCTCTGAAATGTCTGATGGCACTTGCTACTGGCCAAGCTGCAGCGTCACCTAGTGGACAAATGGTGTTCCCTTCAATTTTCTTAGAAACATCTACCAACAAATCAATATCGCTCATTTTACCATGGCCATACTCAATGCGGTGAAGCACTTTTTCCATCCATCCAGTACCCTCACGACAAGGTGAACATTGTCCACAGCTCTCATGGTGATAAAAACGGGAGAAATTCCAGGTGTTTCTAACCATACATTGGTCTTCATCAAAAGCGATGAAACCACCCGAACCCATCATCGTACCAGTCGCAAAACCACCTTCAGATAAAGATTCATAACTCATTAAACGAGGTTCCCCGTTAGCAAGCTTTAAAGAAAGGTTAGCAGGAAGTACCGGAACAGAAGATCCACCAGCAACTGTTGCCTTCAATCTTTTGCCATTGGCGATACCACCACACCATTCATCAGAATAGATAAATTCTTCTACAGGTAAGCCCAATTCAATCTCATAAACACCTGGTCTTACCAGATTTCCAGAGGCTGAAATCAGTTTTGTACCGGTACTACGACCAATACCCACCTTTGCATACTCGTCTCCACCATCATTAATGATGGGTACCACAGCAGCAATAGATTCCACATTGTTAACTACCGTCGGACAACCATACAATCCTGCAATCGCAGGGAATGGAGGTTTAATCCTTGGATTACCGCGTTTTCCTTCTAATGATTCTAATAGTGCAGTTTCTTCTCCGCAGATATAAGCACCACCACCCGGCTGAACGTATAATTCCAGGTCGTAACCTGAACCTAAAATATTTTTACCTAAAAATCCTGCATTCTTAGCTTCAGCAATAGCTTTTTCCAGAATACGAATTTGAGGCATCATTTCACCACGTACATAGATAAAAGAGGTTTTAGCACCCAAAGCAAAGCTGGATACAATCATACCTTCAATCAGTGCATGAGGAATGTGAGTCATCAGATAACGGTCTTTAAATGTTCCTGGCTCCGATTCATCGGCATTACAAACCAGGTAACGTGCTACCCCCTCAGGTTTAGCCAAAAAGCTCCATTTCATTCCCGTAGGAAATCCTGCACCCCCGCGACCACGTAATCCGGACTTCTTTACCTCTTCCACAACTTCATCGGGAGTCAGAGTTTTCAACGCCTTTTCCACAGCACGGTACCCGCCTTTTTGGCGATAAACATCCAATGTATGAATGCCCGGTACGTTTATATGTTCTAATAATAGTTTACGACTCATTATTTCTTGCGTAAGTCTTGTATCAAATCGTCTACCTTTTTTTCGTCAAGGTTCTCATAGAAGGTGTACTCAGGCCCTATTTGTAATACCGGACCATAGCCGCAAGCAGCTAAACACTCTACTCCTCTCCAGCTAAATAAGCCGTCAGGAGTTACCTCATTTTCTTTAACGCCAAGGCTTTTTTCAATATGGCCCATCAGTTTCTCTGCACCTACCAGACAGCAAGGTCCTGTTCTGCAAACTTCCAGAACATATTTCCCTTGTGGCTTTAAAAAGTACATACTGTAGAACGAGGCTACTTCATATACTTCAATTGGCTCAATGCGCAGATATTCCGCAACTTTATCCATAGCATTTGGACTTAACCAGCCCAGTTCTGCTTGTACTTCATGCAAAATTGGCAATAAAGCGGATTTTTGCTTTCCTTCCGGATACCTTTTAACGATCTCTTCAAACTTTTCAACTAAAGCTGAGGAGAACTGTACAGGTTGTTGTTCTTCTACTTTAAGCATCTAATTCTCCTGCAATAATATTCATACTACTCATGTTAATGATGGCATCTGATAACATCATACCAACACTCATGGGCGCAAACATTTGATAATTTATAAAGCTTGGTCTTCTAAAGTGCAAACGGTAAGGTGTTCTACCACCATCGTTGATCAAATAGAAACCTAATTCTCCGTTACCACCTTCTACTGCATGGTAAACTTCCGCTTTTGGTGCATCAATCTCTCCCATCACAATTTTGAAGTGATAGATTAAAGCCTCCATATTGTTGTAAACTTCTTCTTTAGCTGGCAAATAGAATTCCGGAACATCCGCATGGAAAACTCCTGCAGGTTCGTGCTTCAATTTCTCCAAAGCTTGTTCAATAATGCTCACACTTTCCCACATTTCTGCATTACGCACCAGGTAACGGTCATATATATCACCGCTGGTACCTACAGGAACCTGAAAATCGAAATCTTCGTAGGAAGAATAAGGCTCACTCACACGAACATCATAATCTACTCCTGCAGAACGCAATAATGGACCAGTCCAGCCATAATCCAAGGCCATTTCTGCAGAAACTGCAGCCACACCTGAAGTACGGTCAATAAAAATCCTGTTGCGATCAAGCAAACTTTCGAATTCTTTTAATGCTACCGGGAATGTTTTTAAAAATTTATTGATTTTCGCAAAAGCGATTTCATTGAAATCTCTTTCAAAACCACCAATTCTACCAATGTTGGTCGTCAGACGGGCACCACAAATCTCCTCGAAGATCTCATAGATGTGCTCTCTGAACTGGAACAGGTAAAGGAAAGTAGTGGTTGCACCAGTATCCTGAGCAATAATGGTGTTACAAATGATGTGATCGGCGATCCTGGACAGTTCCATCACGATTACCCTTAAGTAATCTACCCTTTTAGGCATTTTGATGTTCAGCAATTTCTCTACTGTCATGTGCCATCCCATATTATTGATCGGCGATGAGCAGTAGTTCAATCTATCTGTCAACGGGGTGATCTGATAGAATGGACGGTGTTCTGCAATTTTTTCAAAAGCACGGTGAATATAGCCAATGGTAGAAACACCACTTACAATACGCTCTCCGTCCAATTGAATTACATTTTGAAAAACACCATGTGTTGCCGGGTGAGTAGGCCCTAAATTCAGGGTTACCAACTCACTCTGAGGATCATTATCTGTATATACCGGTTGATTGTGATTCATGTTCTTATCTACCAAAGTATTCGTCTTTTTTATCTACTCTATTTGGATCTTCCAAAGGATATTGTTTCAACATCGGGTGAACACCAAGTTCATCCATGTTCAATATTCTTCTTAAATCCGGGTGACCTTCAAATTTTACTCCGAAGAAGTCATAAGTTTCTCTTTCCATCCAGTTCGCTGCATTCCAAAGAACAGTAGCCGTAGGAATTGTTGGGTGATGTTCATCGATAAAGACCTTTACCCTCACCCTTACTTTTTTCACCATGCTATGTAAGTGGTAAACCACCGCAATCCCATGTTTTTTCTCCGGATAATGAACTGCTGTAATATCAGTCAGGAAGTTAAAGTTAGTGTCGCTTTCTTTTAAGAACCTCAACACATCGATGATGACATCTTTTGTGGTTTCGAACGTAAGTAAACCATAAGGCTCATTTACACCAGTGATTTTAGCGCCAAACTTTGCAGATAGCGCGTCTAAGATTTCATTGTTTGTCACCTCTGCCATTATAAAATTCCGTATGAAGCCAACATTTCTTTGTATTGATCTGAATCTCTTCTTCTCAAAGACTCATTTTTTACCAGCTCTTGAATTTTCCCAAAGCCATCTAAGATCGCTTCTGGTCTTGGCGGGCAACCTGGAACATAAACATCTACAGGAATGATCTCATCGATCCCCTGAAGCACTGAATACGTGTCAAAGATACCACCGCTGGAAGCACAAGCACCTACAGCAATCACCCAACGAGGTTCTGCCATCTGTAAATATACTTGTTTTAATACCGGACTCATTTTCTTAGCGATGGTACCCATCACCATTAATAAATCCGCCTGACGAGGAGAAAAACTTAAGCGTTCAGATCCAAAACGACCGAAGTCATAATGAGAACCCATTGTAGCCATAAATTCGATACCGCAACAAGAAGTCGCGAATGGCAGGGGCCATAATGAATGGGAACGTGCCAAACCAATTACTTTGTCTAAAGAGGTGGCAAAAAAACCAGATCCTTCTATGCCTGGAGGCGCGTCTACTATATTGATGTTACTCATGATACAAAACGAAAAAAGGTTCATTCCTACAAAGAATGAACCACAAATTTACAATATTTTGAAAGGAATTGACCTAAACCTTGATCATTTAGAAACAATCTAAATAGGTTAATTCCAGTCTAAAGCTTTCTTTTTCAAAACGTAGATAAAACCTAGCAATAAGGTTCCCATAAAGATGAACATTTCCACCATACCGGCCATTCCAAGCTCCCTGAAGTTCACTGCCCATGGGTACATGAAGATCACCTCCACATCGAACAATACAAACAGGATCGCTACTAAGAAATACTTAATAGAGAAAGGCTGACGAGCATTACCTACCACCTTTACACCAGCTTCAAAAGTCGCTAGTTTATCAGCTGTCTTTCTTTTTGGGCCTAAAAAGTGTGTGGCAATCAAAGTCACAACAACAAATCCTAGAGCAACAATAATTTGAAATACAATAGGTAAAAAATCTACAGGTACACTTTGGGTTTCCATGGCATTAAATTTGGGACAAAATTAAAAGAAAAAGGCAGGATAACAACCCTGCCTTTTTCTTTTATTGGAAATTATTACTTTTTCTTTACCGGAGTCTTAGCTGCCGGAGCTGTTAATTGCTTCAAACGCTCTTGAGCACCTGAATTTGCAGGATCAATAGCTAAAGCTTTATTCAGATATTCTTTTGCTTTTTCTTTATCTGTTCCTGCATAATAAGAACCTACATAAACATACGCTTCTACCAATTCTTTTGGTTGAGCTGCTGCAAGTTCAGGCTTAGTTACCGTCACCAATTTAATCAATTCCTCATACTGAGGAACTCCCAACCATTTAGGGTTATTTAAATCATCGTTATACTTTGCAATACGGGCTCTAAAAGCATAAGCCAAAACAAAATCATTTTTAGCTTTGATGATATTGGCAAAAGCCGAATCTGCATCCACTAAAATTTTCTTATCAGGATGTTTACCATCCCTATCTTTGAAAGCATAATCATAATATTTTGCTGTACCTAAATAGTAGTTATTAGTCAAACTGTTTGGACCGTTAGGATTTGCTTTAAGCGCGATCGCATATACATCACCTGCTTTTCCATAGTTTTTAGATTTAAAAAGAGAAGCTCCAATTTCTTCTAGTGCATCTGCCTTTGTAGAATCTTTTTCAACTGCTTTAACAATGTTTACTAAAGCTAAACTATCCTTACCAGTTTGCATTTCAGCTTTACCCAAGTACAGATAATCGTCAGCAATAATACGTGAAGGATCTTTTACTTTCGCAAAAAACTCGTTCATGTATTCCAAGCTCTTAGGGTAGTTCTTATTCTCATAAGCAGAATAACCACGTAATCTAGATACCACAAGCGATTTTTCGTTGTTAGGACTCATTGTAGCCAACTCAGTAGTTACTTGCTCTAAAGCTGGGAAATCTTTAGCATAGAACAAGAACTGCGCGTAACGCAATTTAGAATCATACGAGTTGTCAGTCAGGTCAAGGTATTTTTTATAGTTAGTCAATGCCAAAGCAGACTTAGGACCTTGTTCTGCAGCTACCTGATTTGCCCATTGCATATACAATTCAGCAAGCTCTCTGTAAGCTGGACCGTAGTTTGGATCAGCAGCAATTGCTTCTTTAAGGCGTTCTTCAGCCTCAGGAAATGCTCTTGATTCCGTATACATTCTACCAATTTGAACTGTTGCTCTTAAAAGATTCGCATTGATATTTTGCGCTCTCATATAGTTTGTCAACGCATCAGAGTTCTTTTTCTGAGCAGCATAAAAATCACCTAGTGCTACAAAAGTTTCTGCGTCTTTATCATTTGCATCCAACTCATCTGCTTTTTGCAGGTAAGGCAATGCAGCTGCAAAGTCCTTATTCTTAGTAGCAATATAGGCTTTACCGATGTATAACTGAGGGATATAATCCTTTTTAGAAGATACATCTACAGCTTTATCAAAATTCGTTTTTGCTGAAGTAGGATTATTAACAAATAAATCTGCTTCACCTAAACCGATGTAGTTTAAAGGGTTTTTAGGATCGGCCGTTACACCTTGAGCGAAAGTTGCTCTTGCGGAATCGATATAATCCATTCTTAGGTAAACATCACCTAAACTAAAGTAGTTCTCTCCTTTGTTCGCTTGTGATTTCACCAATGCTTTTAGCATGTTGGTCGCTTTCTGGTACTGTTCGGCATCTATCGCCTTCTTTGCATCATTCAAGCTTTGAGCAAAAGAGGCAGAGCCCATCACTACTAAACCTAAACTTAAGGCTATTGCTTTCTTTGTCATTTTCATGGTTCACTATTGTTTTAATTGTAATGAAGCTCCTAAAATAAGCTTCATAGTTCAAATATAAAATTTAGTTTGTATTCTTTAAATTAAATTCTCTAGGCATCATCTTATGCGGACCTAGTCCGGATTTGAGTACGATTAATTGAGCACGCTGGCTAACTAACCAGTTTGCAAGTCCCGTGCCTAAACCTTCGCGGCCTTCGGCATTAATGATGTAGATGTTTCTTAAAAAAGGATATATCCCACTTATTAAATTCTTTTGAATCGGCGTATAATACGCATCATCCCCTTTTTTTCCTGGTAAATTCTTTACACCGAGCATTTTGACCTTGGCAATTGGCCCCGCCATCGCTGCCTGATTCGAGATTAACCAGTTTACCCCAACTACGCCAATAAAACCCTTATTATCAGCAACGTATTTTATGACATCATTATTGTTCTGTAGTGTATAAACTCCAGTTTTTGGCAACTCTTTCACTTGAGCAAGCTCTTTAAAGTAACGTAAGGTACTTGAATAAGCATTGTCAAACACGAGTTTTTTACCCTGAGCCGATTTTCCCTGAAGAATATCGATCACTTCCTGCACAGTAATTGTGCTATCCGGATTGGCTGTATTGGCAATCAATGCAATCCCATCAATGGCGAATCTCGAAGTCTTAGGAACAATATTTCTGTTTCTATACATTTTATCTTCTTCCGGAGTCAGCATTCTGGAAGAAATCATCACCCTGATGCTATCATTCAAAAAGGTAGGAAAGATCTTATTCTCATCACCTTCGATCACCGTAAATTCTGCGTTGGGATAATCCGTTTTAAAAACTTCAATCTGGTCTGCCAACACGCTGGCAAAAGACTCATCAGCCAATATGGTCACCGTACCTGAGGTACGGCTTTGTTCCACTGTACGCTCTGGTTTACGCTTACAGGCAACAAATACGAATAACAGCAATATCAGGCTTAGGTGCTTCATTTGAATCAAATTTTTTGTTAGTTCATTCGATTATGCTAAGTTATTTCAACTGGCTAACTTAGCATAATTCGTTGCTAATCGTCTTTTGGATTAATTAACCGGGCAAATCTAATGGCTGCATAAACGATTAGTAATAACCCAAACAAGATGCGATAAGTTTTTTGGATTTCAAAAGGAATATCAGTCCAGAAGATCAATAATAAGCCCAAGACGAAATAAAACGTAAACATCACCAGGCCTAAAATGAGCAGAAATCGCTGTTGAGGCGATTTCTGCATAAATGTTTTGAAATTAAACATTCTGTAATACTATTGAGATAAGGTAAAGCTGATTGGAATATTGTACTTCACACGAACCGGTTTTCCGTTCTGGATACCCGGAGTCCAACGTGGACTGTTTTTCAATACTCTGATCGCTTCTTCATCAGTACCACCACCAAGTTTTCTTTCTACCTTGATGTCAGTTAAGTCTCCATTTTTCTCTACTACGAAAGATAAGAACACTTTACCTTGAATGTTGTTTTCCATAGCCACTGGTGGATATTTTACTGCTTTTCTTAGATAAGCGTAGAATTTCTCCATACCTCCAGGGAAACCTGGCTGAGTTTCAATACTTACGAAGTCATAAACCTTAGTATCTTCTACCACAGCTGCTTGTTTAGGGCCATCTCCAACAGGACCGGCAATTACAATATCAGCAGTAGGATCACCTTCAATGGTTTTCTGACCTGGATCCGCTTTCTTCAAATCTTCGATGTGAACAGGCTCCTTGTCAATTACCTCGTTATCCGGTTTTACAATCGGAGGAGGGAATTTAATCTGATCCTGTTTCGGTGGCGGTGGCTCTACCGGTGGAGGTGGAGGGGTATCCGGATTCACCGGTGGAGGTGATTGAACTGTAACCTCTACTTGTTTCACAATCTCGTCTTCAGGAAGACTTCCTTTGATCATACTGATCACTTTTGGGGCTAAAAACGCAACTACATAAATGCTAGAAGCAATTAGCAATGCCTTTGTGGTATTCGCGGTACTCGTACTACGAAGCTGATATGCTCCGTACTTCTTGTTTTTACCCGCGAAGACGACGTCAAGCCATTCCCGTTTCAATAAATCTATTTTAGAACCTAACATAGCTTACTATTTAATATTGTTAATTCTTTTATTATAAAATTCCAGCACTTTTCATGAAATCTTTTTCAGCATCAGTAATGTTCTCATCGTCAATTGCAGGAGCTGTTTTGATCTTAGTGATCGACAACTCATCCATAATATCAACGAAGTTCTTGTAAGTAGCACCTGAGGTAGGTTTGATGACCATGATGATCTCTCTTCCACCAGTAGTTTCCGATACTTTCTTTTTATTATCTAATATTGATTTTCTGATATCAGCAAAACTCTCAACATTAGGTTTTGATTTACCAGCTTCTCCCATGTACCAGGCTACTTTATCATTTTTACCTAATAAAATGGTCATGGTTTCAGAAGCACGTAATGCATTTCTTTCTACCGAGTTGTCATCTTTATCAGGCTTTGCAATATCCATTGCAATTGGTTTCGACAGGGAAGTGGTCAACATAAAGAAGGTGATTAGCAAGAAGGCCAAATCCACCATCGCCGTTAAATCGACTTTGGTATTCGCTTTCTTACTCCTTACTTTTTTACCCTTTTTCCCCCCGCCGGAGGTATCTAATTCAGCCATAATATTTTATCTATTTAGCATCGCCTTCGGCGGATGTGATTAAACTAAACTTGTTAATTTTTTGCTTCTGCAGAATATCAATCACTTTCTTTATCGCAGGATACTCTTCTTTCGCATCACCTTTGATACTGATACGCATTGGTGCGGCATGAAGTTCAGCTACAGCATGACGTGATTCTCTCACCCATGACTCTAATTGATTGTTTGTCGAATCCGTTGGGATACCTGCGTCAATACCAGATTTAGTACGCTCATCACCGCTCATCATAATGAACTGCTTTAAACTCTGAACCGGTACACCGAAAGCACCAACTACACCAAAACGCTCTCTTTCTTCCGGAGTGAATTGAATATTGTATTGTTTACCTATTCTATCAAGGGTAGCCATCTTAATGTCTTTCCCTACGATTTCATAAAACACTTTACCTTTACCAATCGACAGGATACCCATATCCATATCCGGAACTTTGATCTTGTATGTCGAAGAAGGGATAGTAACATCCAAAGGATCAGGCTGACGTGCTGTTGCTGTTAAAATAAAGAAAGTAAGCAATAGGAAAGATACGTCGCACATGGCGGTCATATCTATCGAAGTACTCTTTCTTTGAACCTTTGCTCTTGGCATAATTTTAAAAATTACTTATGTATTTAACTAATGATGTTTATTCTTCCGGTTTTCCATAAAAGCCGGTAAAAAAAAATACATTATTTTTTATTTATGCGTAGAAGCGTAAGTTTGGATGATGCTGAAACCTGCTTCATCAATAGCGTAAGTCAATTTATCGATTTTCGAAGTTAAGATGTTGTACATGATAATCGCGAAAGTAGAAGTACCAATACCTGTAGCTGTGTTAATCAAAGCCTCAGAAATACCAGTTGCTAATGCCGCTTGATCCGGAGCACCAGAGTTAGCTAAACCACCGAAGGCCTTGATCATACCTGTTACTGTTCCTAATAGACCTGTTAATGTACCTACTGATACTAATGTTGCAATTACAGTTAAGTTTTGCTCTAACATTGGCATCTCTAAAGTAGTTGCTTCTTCGATATCTTTTTGGATAGCTAAACATTTTTGATCTGTATCCATGTTTGGCTCAACTTCCATCTCTCTGTATTTTTTCAAACCAGATTTGATTACGTTAGCCACAGAACCTTGTTGTCTATCGCATTCAGCCATAGCACCTTCAATGTTGTTTGAGTTTAAAAGTGATTGTACTTTTTTAACGAAAGCATCTAAGCTACCTTTACCAGTTGCTTTACCGATTACGATCATACGCTCGATTGAGAAAACGATAACCATTAAGAACATACCCATTAAGATTGGTACGATAACACCACCTTTGTAAGCCATACCTGCGTAGTTACCTACTTTTGGCATAGTCTCATGCAAATCCGGATCAGCACCGTCAATAAAGTTATCTCTACTACCCAAGACAAACTTGAAAAGACAAATACCGATAATGATACAGATTGGAATTACTAATGTTGCAAATAAATTTGAAGCAGATGATGAGCTCTCTTTTTGAGCTGTTGTTGGTTTTGGTGCGTTTGCCATTTTTTTTTAGTTTTTTAGTTTTTAGTACTCGTGTTTTTTTTAAATTTAGATTATTATTCTGTAATACACACAACGATCATTACAAACAATTGTTGCAAGAACAAATTTATAACTTTGATTTTAATTCCAAATTAAATAATCGTTAGTTTCTTCCCTTGAACTAAGTCTCCCCCCTGTCCGCATCGGCGTATATTAAAAAAGATTGTCCCCTTTCGGAGACAATCATTCACAATTTAAACTAAAAAAAAATTGATATGCAAATTTTAGAGCAAAAAAAAAGCTTTATGAGGCGTTTTCCACAACTTTAGGGAAGGATGCGAGGATTTCAGCACTCGCAAAAGCTTCAAACTGCTTAAAGTTGGCAATAAACTCCTGCGAAAGCTCATTCGCTTTTTGGTCATATTTCTTCTGGTCTTCCCAGGTATTTTTGGGCTGTAATATTTCTGATGGAACCCCTGGACAAGCCTCAGGAATCTGTAAACCGAAAACAGGATCTGCGTTGTAACGCTCTTTTTCGAGTTCACCTTTCAAGGCAGCAGTAATCATCGCTCGTGTGTACGACAATTTCATTCGTTTGCCGACACCATAAGCTCCCCCACTCCATCCAGTATTAACCAACCAAACATTCACATTGTGCTTTCTCATTTTTTCACCAAGCAGTTCTGCGTATTTAGTCGGGTGTAACGGCAAGAATGCCTTTCCAAAACAAGCGGAAAAAGTAACCTGAGGCTCTGTCACCCCAGCTTCTGTTCCAGCAACTTTTGCCGTATATCCAGATATGAAATGGAACATGGCCTGTCCTGGTGTCAACTTAGAAATCGGTGGCAATACTCCAAAAGCATCAGCAGTCAGGAAAAATATATTTTTAGGTACGCCTGCTATAGAAGGCAGGATTGCATTGTCAATATAATGAATAGGGTATGCTACCCTGGTATTCTCTGTTTTCTCCACATTGCTGAAGTCAACCTCACGGCTTCCAGGGAAATAATTAATATTCTCCAAAAGCGAGCCAAATTTGATGGCATTAAAAATCTGCGGCTCCTTTTCTTCCGTTAGGTCCACACATTTCGCATAACAGCCTCCCTCAAAGTTGAAGATCGTGTCTTTACCCCAACCATGCTCATCATCGCCGATCAAGCCTCTTTCCGGATCAGCAGAGAGCGTGGTTTTACCCGTTCCTGATAACCCAAAGAAAATTGCAGTATCGCCATCCTTGCCCACATTTGCAGAGCAATGCATAGAAAGCGTATTTCTTTGTTGTGGTAAAATGAAATTTAAAACAGAGAAGATCCCTTTTTTGATCTCTCCAGTATAACCGGAACCACCAATAAGAATCATCTTTTTAGTAAAGTTTAATAGAGAGAAGTTTCCCTGACGGGTACCATCTACCGCTGGATCTGCTAAAAAGCTTGGTGCAGCGATAATCGTCCACTCCGGACTATCTGGTAAACCTTCCTC
The DNA here is from genome assembly GCF_014172405.1 of Pedobacter gandavensis. Classification (GTDB taxonomy): domain Bacteria; phylum Bacteroidota; class Bacteroidia; order Sphingobacteriales; family Sphingobacteriaceae; genus Pedobacter; species Pedobacter gandavensis. The sequence continues at coordinate 423,872 of NZ_WNXC01000004.1, forward strand.
CCCAAATCTTAAGAACATGTTATGGGCAAACAAGTTCTGGTAAGCGCTTTCTGTCACCACTCTAATGGTCGTTTTATAACTCACATCAGCGCAGGCATAGGCATCCCTTACGTAGAATTTTTCCTGATTCAGGTGATCAGTAACCTTTTTTAGAAGCGAATCAAAATGTTCAGGGCTAAATTTAATGTTGATATCACCCCACCACACTGTGTCCTCTGTCACCTCATCGCAAACAATAAATCTGTCTTTTGGAGAACGACCGGTAAATTTACCCGTGTCTATTGCCAATGCTCCGGTATCGGCAAGTGTTCCTTCTCCATTTTTTAAGGCCTCTTCAACCAATTGTGATACATTAAGCTGATACAGGGCCTGATCTGAATTTAAATTCAAATACCCCAAATCCGGCTTAAGCGTAAGTGCTTTGCTCATAAATAAATAAGTTAGTGAGACAAAGTTATACAGATAAAAAGGTATTATCAGCGCTTTTGCAGGAAAAATTTTACTTATTGTTGTTGGTACACTAACAATAAATACACTAAAAATCAGCTGATTACAAATCAGCAGCGGCTTTGTTAGCCTCCAGATTTTTTAACTTTATAACCTTCTTTCTGTAAAAGTAACAAGACCTTATCCCTGAAATCACCCTGGATGAGGATCTCGCCGTCCTTAGCAGCACCACCAACACCACATTTAGATTTCAGCATCTTTGCCAAAGTTTCCAGCGCATCAGTACTCCCGATAAAACCGGTGACTAAAGTTACGCCCTTACCTCCGCGATTTTTCCGATCCAACATCACCCTAAGATCTTGTTGATTGGCCGCTAATGGTACATCTTCCACCTCATTGTCCTGCTCATATACAAAAGAAGGGTCTGTAGAAAACATAATACCACCAAAATCATTCAATACTTTCTTTTTCGCTTTCATTGCTGTTTTTTATGAAATGGGAAGCTTTGCAGCTTCATAATCCGGTGTAATGATATTTAAAGATAAAGGCACCATAGAAATGTTCAGTTCTTTACCCATAAAATAAGGCTCGCCATCAATGTGAATTGCATCACTTGCAGCCCGGACAATCTTGATATCCTTTCCTTGAATAATTTCCACCATCGCCGTTTGATCCGCCGTGCCATTCAACATGTGATAGGCCAATAGTGGTATCTTAACCAATGGGAATTTCTTGATGATACACACATCCAATAATCCGTCTGTAATGGATGCATTAGGAGAGATGTGTGCATTGTTACCGTATTGGGATGAGTTTGCGACACTGACCACAAAAGCAGTACGCACATATTCCTTACCATCTATATAAATATGGTAGGTCTGGGGTTTATAATTCAGCATTTCTTTGAGACCGAGTTTCAGGTAGCCAGATAGTCCCCTCGACTTATTCCCAGCGAAAACTGAACTGATGTGCGCATCAAAGCCCATACCTGCCATGTTAAAAAAGCATTTATCGTTAAACCTACCCGTGTCAATCACCCTAACCTTGAAATCATTGATCACCTTAATCGCCTGGATGGTCTTCATCGGAATTTTTAAAAACCTCGACAACCCATTTCCTGATCCAAAAGGAAGTATCCCAAGAATCTTATTTTGCTGCATTACCTTCGTTCCGATCTCATTGATCGTACCATCCCCTCCAACGGCTACAATCACATCGAAATTCTTACTCGCCGCTTCCTCAGCAATCTCTGAAGCATGGCCTACATATTCCGTGAAGCTGTAATTCGCGTTAAACTTGGAACGGTCCAAATGCGCATCGATCAATGCTGGAATTTTCAGCTTGTCCTTTCCTCCCGAAATCGGGTTGATAATAAATAAAATATTAGATTTTGACAAAACAGTGGTTTAAATACGGTACAAAATAATTGATATTTTTTGACTATTTGAATATATATAGTAATTTTGCATCATTAAAGTGGACTGATTTGCGATGCTATCATCAAAAATAGCGGGATTGCAACCACGTAAAAAAAAGTGCTAACCTTATCATACACTTGAATTTACTGCCTGTATTGCAGGATCAGAGGCCATTTTATATAATTGTTTATTACAAAATTAATTATTTAAGATGTCATATTTATTTACATCAGAATCTGTTTCCGAAGGTCATCCTGATAAAATCGCAGATCAAATCTCCGACGCACTAATTGATAATTTCCTGGCTTTTGACGCAGATTCAAAGGTTGCATGTGAAACACTTGTTACAACCGGTCAGGTGATCCTAGCTGGTGAGGTAAAATCAAAGACTTATCTTGATGTACAGCAGATTGCTCGTGATGTCATCAAAAAAATTGGTTATACTAAAAGTGAGTACATGTTTGAGGCCAACTCATGCGGAATCCTTTCTGCAATTCATGAACAATCACAAGACATCAACCAAGGTGTAGATAGAAGCAGCAAAGAAGAACAAGGTGCAGGTGATCAAGGTATGATGTTCGGTTATGCAACCAACGAAACTGAAGACTATATGCCTTTAGCACTTGATCTTTCTCATAAGCTATTACAAGAACTTGCTGAGCTAAGACGCGAAAATAATGAAATTACTTATTTACGCCCGGATGCAAAATCTCAAGTAACACTTGAATATAATGACAACAATAAACCAGTTCGTATTGATGCCATCGTAATTTCGACTCAACATGACGACTTCGACGAAGAAGCGACCATGCTGGCAAAAATCAAATCTGACCTGGTTTCGATCTTAATTCCAAGAATCATTGCTAAATACCCTCAATACGCGCATTTATTTAATGACAAAATTGAGTACCATATCAACCCAACCGGTAAATTCGTAATTGGTGGTCCACATGGTGATACTGGCTTAACTGGTCGTAAAATCATTGTAGATACTTACGGTGGTAAAGGTGCTCACGGTGGTGGTGCTTTCTCTGGAAAAGATCCAAGTAAAGTAGATAGAAGTGCAGCTTATGCAACCCGTCATATCGCGAAAAACTTAGTAGCTGCAGGTGTTGCAGAAGAAATTCTTGTTCAGGTTAGTTATGCCATTGGTGTAGCAAAGCCGATGGGAATTTATATCAACACTTATGGTACAAGCAAAGTAAATAAAACTGATGGTGAGATTGCTTCAATTGTAGAAGGCCTGTTCGACATGCGTCCTTACTTTATTGAGCAGCGTCTAAAACTAAGAAACCCTATTTACAGCGAAACTGCAGCTTATGGCCACATGGGTCGCAAAAATGAAACCGTTACTAAAACTTTCAAAACTCCTTATGGAGAAGAAAAAACTGTAACTGTAGAGCTGTTTACCTGGGAGAAACTAGATTTCGTAGATCAGGTGAAAGCTGCTTTCTCTTTGTAGAACGATAAATCATCATATTGAAAAAGGCGCTATTCCATCAAGGATAGCGCCTTTTTTAATGGCCTAAAGGCCTGTTTTCTGAGAAGACCAGATAAACAAAAAACCATTTCCCTAAACAGATGTTAATTAATGAAACAAACATCAATCATTATGGAACAGCCAGTAGAAATGAATACCCTTAGCCAGATCCTGGAAAAATTAAGACTTAAAGGACTGGACAATGAAGTGAAGATGACAGATCATGGTAAAATGCAAGGTGTTGGTCTCAATAAAATATATAATCCGGAAGATTTATCCATTATAAAAACCTATCGTTTTGAGGGCGATTCTGATCCCGCAGATAATTCTGTGCTTTATATCTTAGAAGATAAAGATGGTCAGATTGGCTATATTCTTGATGCTTATGGCATGTATAGCTCTCAGGAGGACCCGGGATTTGATGACTTCCTGAAAAAGATCCCTACCGCAGACCGGGATCTTCAGGAACTTTTCAGTTAGAAAACCTATTTTAGAAAATATAAGGCCCATCGATTACGATGGGCCTTATTTATACATTTATACTTTTTTATCCATTACACTTATCCAGAATACGATTACCCCATCAATAATCGCTAAAACCAATATTGCCCATTCATATAGTTGCATATATTTATCGTTTTAATAAGTAATAAAAATTAATCCCCTGCCAGGTTTTTATGAGCATAAACTAGATACACGCTAATGTTTAGCTATTTCATAAATACGTAGTGGTTCCACGGCATTCGTTTTAAAATATAAGGTGTCCACCTTTTTCAACGCAACCTTATCGATCTTAATGTAGTCCCCATTTCCTTCGTATAATATAGTCTCCTTACCTTTTTTATCTTTAGAGAAGATGGTTATGGATTCTCTGTTTAGTCTTAAGAGCAGTAGTAAATCTGCCTGCTGAAAGTCTTTTGGCAGATGCACCAATCTTGGCTCATTTTTAGAAAAAGTGCTATATGTAGCCAAATTACCGTCCAAAACATAAACTCCGTTATCTGCTTCATTTTTAGTCCCCACCTCCAATTTAAACATTTTAAGGTATAGATTCTGTGCCTTTTCAGATTTATTCCTAAAACGAATATATCGATCTTTAGTCGCATCAAATGCAGTCGCCAATCCTTTCCCTTTTTTTTCTTCTACCGGCAAAACAACCCAGTTTAGCCCATCCGCAGAGCTTTCAAAGCCTCCCCAATTCGTAAGGGTAGCTGACTCCAGGTTAAACTGTAAGGTTTTAGGCTTTAAATTAGGATGTAGGCGTACGCCAAAGTAATCACCCGCGTTCAGCGTAATCGTCTCCAGTGCAGGTGAAAGCGCCACGCTTTGATTTCCAATTTGCAAGGGCTGACTCTTCAACTTGGCATTGTTCGTATAAAGTGCCGTTTGGTCTGAACTCTGAACTGCTGTTCCCGCAGCTGCCAAACCCTTTCCAGCCGTCATTTGCTGACCTACGGTCAGTAAAACCTCTTTTACGAAAGGTAGCATCACCAATGAGCCTGTTTTAACACCCGGCTGATAGGGATTAAGGTTCATCTTCTGATCCAATTCCGTCATGCTATCCAGGTAACGCTCTGTCGCCAAGTACTTATCCCATGCCGAAACATACGATTTTTTGTTCCAGTCATCTGCCAGGTCCATCACTGCCACACCAGCTTTTCCAAGCAGGTAAAACTGTGCCAACCATGGTGTGATCTGTTCGACCAACCTTTTGTTCTGGCTTTTCAAAGGAATGTCTTTCGACGCAGCGATCATCGCTTCAAATTCCGCTTTAAGTCTTTGCGCATCAGCAGCAGCATATCCCCCTTCTTTTAAAGACTTCAGAAAGGCGGTGGTATAAGGTATCATCTCCACTGACTCCGTTCTTCTGTAACGGTGCCCATTCGGCCCTGGATCACTGTTGTGGGCATTAAACAATTGAAAAGCTTCTGGAGCTTCCGGCATAATATAACGATGCGAAGCTAACCATGCTTGTTCTGGCTGATAACTCTTCATATTCCAGGTATACAATGCCACCCCAAATATGGCCGTTTTAGAAGGCTCTGCTTTATCCATCGGGTTAGACACGAAACCAGACATCTCATTTTGCGCGTCGATATCAATTCCATAAGATGGGCCCATTAATAAGTGATCTCGTACATAATCACTTACCGGGAAATTCCACCATACAAAAGCCGGACGGCGGATGCGTTTATTTACCCATTCCAAACCTTCTTTAGTAATGTCAGCAACTACCGTATTTCCAGTCCACATGATGTGAATCGCCGGATCTAACTTTTCACCCAAAATATCAAGGTAAGTTCCAGGTTTCGGATCAGACCATCCTTTATTATATTCTGTAGGACACATGATCAATGGTGTCACATCCTTTTTCTTATTCACAAACTGGTACTGAATGTAATTCAATAAGCCAGCCTGTTTTGCAGCATCCGTACCCACTCCGGAAATGTCATCAAAGAATACCGCAAATGAACGTACGCCAAGACCATACATCATCTCAAACTTCTTAAGTACCGCTGTACTGTCCTCCAGATTCCATTTGATGTCTTTTCCAGGATGAATGGCCCATACAAAATCAACGTAATTCTTTTTTGCTTCCTGCACCAACAATTTGATATCTGCCTCTTCCTTTTCCGGATAATGTAACCTCCAGTTAGGGGAAGAATGGTAAGGATCATCTTTTGGACCATATATATAGGTATTCAATTTCAGCTGACCATAAAAGCGTAATTGTGCAACACGATCCTGTTGTGTCCATGGATCTCCATAAAAGCCTTCTACTGTACCTCTGAAGGGAACATCTGGATAATCAATCACCTTTATAAAAGGAAGTTTAACCTTCCCATTTGCCAACTGAACTAAGGTCTGCGCTGCATAAAAAGCACCCCGATCATCCGCAGCGGTGATTTGAATACCTGTTTTATTAATGGCTAATTCATAAGCCCCGGAACGCTGGCCGGCAGATTTATTTATTTGAACCTTTACTGGCAATACGTTCTTGCCTCCATCCAATTTTAACACCGTACTTAGCAGGCTTTGTAATTCTGGCTTTACCGATCCTGGTTTTACATAAAAAGCCTGTTCTAAAGAAATCGATCCGGTTTCCGTCACCATTTGATGAGGTTGGGGATAAATCACTACTGGCAGTTCCTGGGCAGTAGCAGCTTTAGTGAGTACACATAAAACAATGGGGATCAGTCGTCTTTTAAAATTTAGCATCATATTCATTCGTTTCTTTAAGCTTGTAAAAAGGGTGTCTTTATCAAAATATGGCCCTAGAGATTTCCAGGGCCATACAATAATAACATTTATCGGTTTACTTTAAGAATTCAACCTCAAATTTCGACAGCCACCCGCTTCCATCTACATCCCATACTGGTTTAATCGGTATTTTTAACCAATAATACAATAACGCAGTCACATCTGGCCCTGCGGTAACTACAGAAATTCCATCCATCGATTGTGGAACTCTGCTTACCGGAATATCTGTACCCAATCCTACCCATCTATATGGACCAGTCATCTTAAAACTATAACCAACAGGTGCTTTATTCACTAACAATGCCCCGGCACCTTCATCTACCGGCCAGAAACCAGTTAAATTAGCATAATTAGGATGTTTGGTAATATCTTGTAATGCGATGTTATTTTTAACGGTGGCATCATCTAAAGCAACGTTAAAATACTGTACATCTCCAATATTAAAATCAAGATTGGTTCCACCATTGTCCTGATTACGATAACCTATTTTCAAAGGCTCGGTAGTCGTTAAATTTAGAGATCCTGAAATATCGGTCGTCCTGTTAAGGACTCCATCTGTATACACTTTGGCCGTTCTTACTGCTCCAACGGTTTTAACGGTGAGTGTTAACGTATGCCATTTCCTATCATTTACAGTAGTTCCGCCCAACAAGCTGGATCCTCCGCCGTTATTCTTACCCCCAATTACCACCTCCCAATTGCCACCATTATAAATCATGGTCCAACCTGTAGTGGCGTGGCCTCCAACATCTGTACTTTTAGAGAAAAAACCTGGCCAGGTGGCATTGTTGTTGAACTTCACTTGTACCTGAGTCGTGAAATCTTTATTGGTCCCGCCATCATACAGGCCGTTGTCTTTTTCAATGACCGCAGCAATTTTTGAGTTATTAAACGCAATGGTATTGAACCCTTTCTTCACCAATGCTTCCGATTTCAGATTTGGATTAGAGCAAACGATAAATCCTGCTTTTGGGCTCGTTTCACTTCCTCCGCGATTTGTAGTCACAATCACCAGCCACTCTTCCTTATTGTACTCCTTACGCTTCTTCAAAGCGTCAAGCACTTCAGCAATATAGCCATCCACTTTAGTCACTGCTGCACTGAAAGTCGGAACATCTGCGGTATAGCCATCTTTTTTACCAGTAGTTTCTACGTCTTGAAAATTTGCTAAAACGACACTTGGATTGGCGTTTTGAAGTACCTTCAGCACAGAGTCTTTTACACTGGCATCATTACCGGCCAGAACGGGCCTTGCCGCTTCATTGAAGTACCTATTCAATGTTGGATTGGAAGTAACAGTAACCGTTGTTAAATCTGGTTTTGTCTCTAAAATCCTATATAAAAAATTTGGATAGATGACAGAAGTCACATGCTCATCCTCATTTGGCGATGGTCGGAAACTATCTGTAAATACGCGATGCTTATTGGAAGATGTACCCGTCATCAAACTTACCCAGGTAGGAATCGTACCAGCATTGACATCCGCAATCACCTCATAATTGTATTTACCATTGGCGATCAGACTTCCAATCGTCGCCGGGTTAATCTTCTTCAGCTCCGCACCAGCCAGTCCATCAATACCGATGATCAAGACCTTCCTGGCATTTGTAGAAGGTAAGGTTCCGTATTCCTCAAAAACCGGAGGAGGATTGTCGTATTTCTTACAAGCAGAAAATAAAGACACAGTGCTCACTGCCAGGCCTAGAAAAAGTGTTTTTATAATATGATTATTCATGTTCTGATTTTCTATAATAATTATCTAATAAGCCCAAGTTCAGCTAATGCTGCGAAGGATGTACCACTATGATTGTTCTTAATCACCAACCTATAATATCTCGCGGTTTTAGCAGCAGGGAAGTTGTAGTTAAATCGACTAAACGCATTCGTCATTACTGTTGAGCCTTCTTTCGTCCAATTCACATTGTCTGTACTGGTGAATATATCAATGTCCTTAGGTCTTTGACTTGCATTATCTCTTGGAACAAAGTACATTCCTTTTGCCAACGTTGGCTCCCCGAAATCATAGGTCAAAGTATATGGCATCGCTCCCAGTGGGGATCCCTGCCATTGTGAATGCCAGAAGGTGTTGTTATTGTTGTCAATCAAATTTTTAGCAAAACCATTCGTTCCTTCCCCTACTCTCTCTTCAGAACTTGCCGTCACTGTAGGTTCGATGATCACCGCTCCAGTACCACCTGTTTTGGTCATTGGGTTATAGGTCCAGATGGTTTTAGTTAATCGGGGATACAATGCCGCTACTTTGCTTTTCATCTGAGGAGTTAAATCAATACCCCAGGCTTCAAAAAACAACTTCAGATCGGTTTTTGCATAATCAGAAAATTTCTCATAAACAAAATCATGCTTTTCAATATCCGTTAATGGGGTACGCGCGGCATGTCTGGCTTCTGTGTATAAATAAGCCATTGCGTCATAGCCATAAAGGTCAAAGATCTGCAGAAAAGGAATAATCCTGTGGAAAGGACCAAATACTGAATATGTATCAAAATTCTTCGCTGTTTTAGAAGCAGCGAAAGCAAGTGCTTCCGTATTTGCATTAGGCATTGCCGGATGCAAGCCTGCATATCCTACTTTATTACGGTTGGCAATTTTAAAACTAAACAAGTTATTCGTCGTTTCACCTAAAGTGCTCCAGCTCCAAAGGCCCTGCTGACAGTTATGGCCAAACTCATGATAAGTTCCCCAATTGCTGCCATTCAATAAAGATTGAAGGTTAGTCATTCCACCAAACCATTCATCGTCCATCGTACCTACAAAAGGAAAACCGCTATGACCATAACCAACCGAAAGTTGAATGTCCAGAATCCCTCTCCATGCACTTTGAGGACTTCTATCTCTGATATCAGCGCTGTTATCAGATAAGCCCATCCAGCCATTGTAATCCAGTTCGAACTTTGCATTCCATTCTGTCATTAATGCCGTTGGATTAGCCACTGGCATTCTCAACAAGAAGCTTCTTGGGATCAGAAATATCACACGCTTACTTCTCATTTCCAGCCAGGGTACAGAAGATTCCTGAACTTTCTTATTCCATTCTGCATCGGTGATTTCTCCCAGTACAAAATCAGGTGCTTTTACCGCTCCGGTAAAAATTAACTCTACCGGTTGGGCAATTGCCACCTGCGCACGGATGTAGATGGTACCACCGTATAGGTTACGCACATAGTTTACACCTGGAAAAAGCTGTTTCACGGTGTATATAATCGGATCTCTTAACAAAGGATCATGACCTGTCAGGTTATCCGTATGGCCACCTACCTGTACGCTTAATCCAGATATTCCAGCAGGAACAACAATCTTAATCAATTCCCCGGCAGGGGCATAATAACCTGTACTAAATTGTGGGCTTGGTGCCACAGAGATTCTCAGGGTCTGTGCCGTAGAAGAAGAAAAATTCAGGTCAAGTTTAACCTTTTCGTTTATCAGGCGAGGCTCTGCCGCATCTACCAATCCAGGGAAAACACGTGCTTTCGCATACATCGAGCGATCTACTCTACTCATTGCGGTATCTACCGTTATCGTTCCTTGTTCATTGCCAGAGGCATCATTGTAACCATCTTTAAACGCAGTACCGTATTTCTTGCAAGAAGGTAAGACTGCCAGTAGCATCAATGCCAATGATGCAGTCAATAAGTTATTACTTTTCATAGCTATAGCCATTTTTTTATTTAACATCTGTATATTTTGCCTTCCAAACGACACCTTCCAATCCCCATCCTGTTGGGGCATTCATTCCCATCCATTGATAAATCATAAAAGGGATATCCACACTGTTAGGAACCAATAAATAAAACGAATCAGAAATCGGCGGATCAAGAAATGGACTATATTCACTGAAGACCTGCCATTGATAAAGGCCTGTTAAAGTAAAATCAATGCCCTTTCCTCTTGGTGCCAGATTGATCAATTGATTTCCTTTACCCTCATTACATGGCCAGTAACCTACCAGGTTATTGATGTTTGGATGCGCTGGATCTAAGGTTGTTTTTTTAACCTGAGCAGCAATTGTTGCATTCGATAAAGCAGTATTAAAAATCTGTAATTCTGAAATGAGTACATCTGGATTTTCAGCATCCCCAGACTTACGTCCCATAGCCAATGGTACTGAAGTATCTCTGGTCCCTCTGCTCGTGATGTCTACACCAGCATTGGTCACAACGCCATCTGTTAAACACCTCACCATTTTCTTTGCACCTTCGGTATAAAAAACTACAGTGATCGTATGCCATAAGCCATCATTCACGACCCCGTTGCTGCTAAAGTTGGACCAGCCACCGTTCCCACTCACATTCATAGACCAAACTTTACCAGAAAGATAAATAACCCATCCCGGAGTTGATCCATTATTAATCCCAGTTGATTTCGATAGGAAAACTGGCCAGGATCTGTCAGTTCCACTTCCTTTAAATTTGCATTGAATCGTGAAATCGTTAGTCCCAAAATTATAAAGTCCATTGTCATTAGGAATCACAGCTTTTACATTCTGTCCATCACCCCCGTAGAATTTTGGTGCAACGGACGTAAATGGAATCTGATCTGAAGCCGGTTTCGCAACCAGGCTAGTTATAAATCTAGGATTATAAAAAGCGATAAAATTATTACGGCTGTCGTCCGCATAAACAGTCTTGTCTGTAGTAGGTGGCCCTGCTGGCAATGCGCCTCCTTTATTAGAAGCAATCACGACCAACCAGTTTTCCCCGGCATAATTTTTACGTTTAGTTAGGGCCTCCAGAATTTCCCCAACATAAGCGTCCATTTTCAGTAATGCAGTAGCATATCCTGGTGTATTTTCACTATAGCCAAATTCCTTTCCGGCAGCTTCAACACTTCCAAACTCTGCGACAGCCAGTGTGGCATCATCTCTGTTTAACTCCTGCATTAAAGCAGTTTTTACGGCTACATCATCGTTATTAAATGATTTGCTTTCTGTAGCATCCGTAGCCAGATTACTGGCAAAGGCTGCAGATGCACTAAAAGAAGCAGACCTTAATGTCGGATTCAGGGCTTTCATTCTACTAAACAAGGTAGGGTATTGTGTCAGACGATTTCCTGAGAAATCTTCCGAACGAACACCATGTTTCGCAGCCGTAACCCCTGTTAGCATGGTCGACCAACCATCGGCATTGCTCATGCTGGTCTTATTAAAGTCAGAAAGTCCATCATAAGAATAAATGGAACGTTTAATGATTTGCGTTAAGTTAGGAGCATTTAGTTCCCTTATTGCTCTTCCTCTTGCACCATCAATGATTAAATACAGTACTTTTCGGTTCTTCGAACTTACGGCAGCTGTATCGTTCTTGTGTTCCTGACTTAGTTGATTAGGAAAATCCTTATTGCAAGAACCCATCAAGAAAATCAGGGCAAGGGACATCAAAGCCAATAGACTTTTCATGCCTTTATATAGATATGTATTTTTATGATTCATATGCTTAATTTTATGAGGTATATGGTCCTGTTTACTTTTTAACTGATATACGGACAATATTGCCGACTTTCTTGTTGTCAAACTTGCTGATACTTCCCACCAGAATTAATGCAGGTGTTCCTGCCACTGTTGTGGTTTCGGTCACCTTATTGATCTGTCCCTGGAAAGCACCGGTGTTGTTATAACCCGCAGCCAATGATCCATCTGGATTTAAGAACATAAAACCTTGTCTAAGGATACCGTTGTAATTGTTGAATCCACCAGAAACAATTATTTTTCCTGTGCTCAACTGCGTTGCAAAATTGGCGAAACCACCCGCTAGCACCCCAAATTTGAACACATCGTTCAGGCTGCCATCCGCGTTTAGCATGGCCACTCCGGATCGTGGATTACCATTATACGAACTGAACCTACCGGCAATCATGATTTTTTGGGTAACTGAATTATAGCTCATGGAAAGGATGGCATTATCTGCACCCAATCCAGAGTTGAAACTTTTATCCAAAGTTCCATCTGTATTGATTCTGGCAATGCGATTTACCGTCTCTCCGTTGAATGTGCTGAATTCACCTACCAGTATAATTTTCCCATCAGCCTGCATAAAAGCGCCATTGATATTTCCATTTCCTCCAGCATTACTCTGCTTGGTACCAGGATTGTAATTGTAACTCAGATCCAGACTGCCATCGTCGTTCATTCTCAATACCTGCGCCATCTTAGTCACATCAGTAACCGTATTACCTTTAGTAGAACCTTCGTAATAATTTCGGTAATAGTTTTTAAAATCACCTACAACAATGATCTTATTGTCTTTCATAAAACTATTCAAAATACGACCATCCACTCCACCATTAAAGGTTGCTACCGTATCCTGTCCTTTAGAAGGAATATCCGGCGTAGGGTTAATCAGCTGCACTACCGAAGAATCCAATTTACCATCGGCATTGATTCTGGTGATGTTATTGATGCCTTTCCAGCCATCGAAAGTATTGAAACGGCCGGTTACAATGAATTTGCCTCCGCTCAACGGATTGATGGAAAGTAAACCTCCATCAGCGCCTACATTAATGGCTTTCTTTTTCGCACTAAAATCGGCCACAAACTCTCCAAGCGCATTTATTTTGGCGATCCTATTAATTCCTCTATTCACATTCTTATTCTCATAATTTGTGAAGGCTCCTACAAGGATGTAATCATTGCTTGGCATTTTAAACATATCATAGATGGAGTAATCTGAACCGATTGTCGCTTTAAACGTCGGATCAATGTTTACTTTACCTTCGATGGTTAAATTCGGGCCAAAAAAAGTCTGACCTTCCAACACCACTGTTGCACCACCGGAACTTGCATACTCAGGTATTTTCACGCGGATGGTAGAATCTGTCAGGCTCAAAACCTCTGCCTTTTGCTCATTCAGGAAAAACTCAAACTTATCTTTATAATTCAGTAATCCTCTAATGCGGAAGTTGTATTCCCCCCCCTGGATTCCCGGATCATTGTCTGTATCATTTTCCAGAAATTTCACGCCAAGTGGCTCCTTCCCTCCTTTATATGGGTCTGCTCCCAATACAAGATCTTTCTTGCAGGAAGAAGTAATCATGGTCAGTAACAGCATCAAAGCTGAGATGCTGAACAGTCTATTTCGTTTGCTATGGTTTGCCATATGAATTCTATATTTTATAAATGCAGCCTGTTAATTTGCGGGAAGAATCCCACTGGTTACCACGTTGGTAATAAAGCGATCGGTGTCAAATCCAAAATTGTGTTTCTGAAAACGAAGGACGTGAACCACTCCGTTGGTTGGGGCCACATCAGAGGAGGCTACCGGAATGTTCACCAGGCGCTCCAGAGGTTTGGAGAAATCCGGGATAAATGACAAATACAATTGTCGGTATCCCGCATACTTCACCCCACCGGCATCATTATAGAGGACACCTATGTTCATCGTTCTTTTACCATAAGAGAAATACCCCTGTCCAGGGTAAGCCACTAAGGCCAGCGTATCCAGTTGAGGATAATCTTTCAGGCGATAACTTCCTTGAAAAACATACATAGACAGGGTTTCTTTCCATACTTCTGGCCTAATTTGTTCTAATTTAGAAACCGTATCCCGTCCCTGCAAACGGAGGTAATTGTTCAGTCGACGAACCGATTTATAAATACTGGAACTCGGAGGAGCAAAGAAGGTGATGTTCTCTTTTTGAAAAACATCTTCCATTCCAGCTACTTTAATCACCCTTACCAGCGTATCAAAATAGGCAGGTTTTGCTTTCAGGTATTCTAAAATTGTTCCGTTATAATTTGGGGTATGAACACCCGTATCAAAGAAATACTTATCTTTCTTACAGGCAGAAAAAAGGCCTATAGAAATCAGTAAAACCGGGATTATTTTTTTTATTAGCTTAAACATCATATGTCGTTTATGGTTAAAAATCGCGTTCGTATTATCTCCAGAAGTTGTTAAGTGTCATCTTCGGATTGTTATTCATCGCTGATGGATCAATAGGGAAGGTCCATGCACCCTGATTAAAATCACTCACCGAAATCGGATATGAACAGTACTTATCATTCATTACTTTTTTGGTGCGAACCAGATCATAATAATAATGGCCTTCGCCCATCAACTCTCTGCAACGTTCCCAATAGATTTCGTCTTTCAGTGCACCACCGGTTGAAGTAACATCCAATGCTCCGGCTCTTTTTCTGACCATATTTAACATTTTTTGGGCTTCATTATCCTCTCCCAACTCTGCCAATGCTTCAGCTGTTAACAGCAAGGCGTCTGGCAAACGGAAAATAATCATGTTGTCATCATTCTTGATATTTTGTCCTTCTCCACCATAGGTATTGATCAGCTTTGTAAATTGGAAACTTCCATTTTCTGAAAGGCGGTTCTCAAACCAAAGTTCTTTACGCAAATCAGGACTGCCATCAGAATATAATTTCTCCATGAACTTTTTTTCATAGGCTGCCACACTATTTGTGGTAGTTACACTACCTAGATAAGGATAATGTACCAATAGGCTGGACAGCGAAGCATAAGCAGCGAAGACCTCCCCATAGTTCACGTTTTGCAGAACTTCAAAAAGGCTTTCTTTGGTGCGTCCTTTAAATACTTTTTTACTTTCCTCTCTGGTCATAGGTAGCAATTCGTAATTTCCTCCATTGTTCATCAACTCTGCGCCCAATTGCTTTACTGCAGTATAATATTTTAGTTTATTGGGTTCATCAAAGCCTGCTGCCCACATGTTCATGTGCATCATTAGGGCAATTGCCCCACCGCGCATTGCCCGGATGCCAACTGTAGAAGGATCTTCATAAGTCCATGGAAGATCATTTTTATATTTGTTCATGTCTTCCAGACAAAGATTTAAGACCTGAACCATAGGCATTCTTTCCAATGGCTCACTATTGTAGGCTTTTGTATAATAAGCAACATCACCAAATTGTCTAACCATAAAGAAATAAGCTAGATTGCGTAAGAACACTGCTTCAGCGCGGTAGTGCTTTTTATCATTCGATGTAAAATTTGGATCCGGTATTTTATCGATCTGCACCAGTAAAATATTAGCCGATTGGATCATGTCATAAAAAGCGTTCCATGTCGTTAAATTTTTAACGGCATAGCCACCTGTCCAATCTTTATTGTCGCTTTGAATGCCTTTAAAATTATTAGTTCTCAACTGATTAATAAATTCATAACCATTGGCAACTTTCTTTATAGGCGCACAACGAAGATCCATGGCCGGAAAATAACCTCCGGCACTAGGTCCAGCTATTTTTATTCTCAAAGTAGCGTAAATCCCTCTGGTGAAGTTCTCTACATCACTTTTGGTTTGCCAATAATTATTTCCGGAAAGGTTATCAATTGGTGTTACATTTAAGAACTTCTTGCAACCCGAGAAAGCCAGGGGTACACATAACAGGATTAAAGATTTGTATATCAAACGTTTCATAATATCTTTTTAAATAATTAAAACTGAACACTTAAGCCTAAGGTATAAGAGCGGCTATTTGGGTATCCCCCTGAAGTATCTCTTCCTAATGCACTTACATTTTCAGGATTTGGACCTGAATAATTCGAGAACGTGTGCAGGTTTTTAGCTGTGCCATAAATACGCAGGGAGTTCATGCCGTAGCGCTGTGTAAACTTCCTGTTTAAATTGTATGATAAAGTGACGTCATTCAATTTCAAGTAACTTCCATCTTCCTGAAATAAGGTCTGGTTATAACGGAAGGGCTGTACACGAGCTTGTCTGGTGAAATCTAAACCATTAGGAAAATCAGCTATATCGCCTGGGTTCTGCCATGAATTGTATTCATTCAATGGTACCATCGCACCTGGTGCAGTAGGGTTACTAAAATTCTGCAGACGGTCTGCCAAAGCATTGTTAATGATGTCTCTACCCAACGTAAAAGAAAAGTTCATGTTGAGTGAAAAGCCTTTGTATTGTGCAAAAGAGCCAAGACCACCGACAAACCTAGGTTGTGAATTACCAACAACAACAAGGTCATTGTTATCCAGGATATAATCTCCGTTCAAGTCGGTGAAATATGGATCACCAGCCTGGAAATAAGCAGGGTTTCCTCCTGCAGTACGGTATCTTAAACCTGTAAGCGGATCTACAGGTACTGCTCCACTCGTCGCATAAACCCCTTTGGTATTGTACAATACGTTCGACAAACTATTCATTCCCAATCGGTAAAGAATCAACTGTCTGCCATCATCATAAATCAATTCACGATCACCATTTGGCAGATGTGTCAATACATCTTTATTGATGGCACCGTTAAATGACAATGTCCAGTTTACTTTACTGCCTTCCGATAATGGTCTTCCCCTCATAGAGAATTCATATCCATAATTCACCAGACTGGTTTCATTGGTACTGATCGATCCAAAAGAGTTAATATTCGCTACTGCTTTAGAACGTAAAATGTTATCTACCTGTTTGTAATAGGTATCAAAAGTAAAGGAAAGTCTGTCTTTATAAATCCCCATTTCAAATCCAGCATTCAGCTGCATCGTAGTGGTCGGCAATAGTCCGGTATTTGGAATTACCCCTTTATCTAAGCTTACTGTAGTATTGTTATTGTAAGCAGGTCCAGATAGGTATTTACCATATACATCATAAATACTTCCATTAGGATTGATGTTTTTACCATAACTGGCCTTTAAGGAAGCATAATCCAACCAATTAAAATCTTTAAATAGGTTCTCTTTAAAGAAGTTCCACCTTAATCCGATGGATGGGTTTTTAGAGTATCCCGCATCTGGTCCGTTAGTAGAAGTACCATCCACACGATAGGTTAAGTCAATCACATATTTCTGGTCGTAGTTGTAGGTAAAAGCACCCGCAAAAGCCACTGAGCGTGCATCGGCAAAATTATCCAGCGTTCCTCCTCTTGAGTTATAAAAACCATAGCCATAAGGGCCCTGGATATAATCACTCACATTGGATACCAATCTTACTTTATCCGCCTTAGCCTTATTCATGTTGATCTCATTAAATACATAAGCGGTAAAATTGTGCTTATCATTGAGGGTCTTGAAATAAGAAAGCATGTTCCTGTTATAAACCGTGCTTCTTCTTTCGTTAAAGTAAGTAGATTGCCCACCTCCTCCGTTACTTAATGAACTTGGTCTGAAGGTATCCTCAGTTGCAGTATTGAAATTATAACTGAAGTTCGTAGAGGCACGTAGTCCTTTGATAAATTCATACTGAATATCAAGAGTGGTTACTGTATTTACCGTTTTATTGTCGTTCTGCGTTTTCAAACTGGCCAGCAAATCATTCACCGCGCTAAACTGAGAAGGAGCCGGTAATAAGGAGGACGAACTACCCCCGGTAGCTACGCCGGTTTGCAGCAGCCCGTTTCCACTACCCACACTATTTTTTCCTAATGCATTGTTAATGGAAGCAAAAAGCTTAAACCTTGGGCTAGGCTGATATTGCATGTTCATATTAAGGTTGTATCGGGTGAAACCGGTATTTTCAAGAATCCCGTTTTCCGCATAACTACCTACGTTCACTTTATAGTTGAACAACTGATCACCACCAGAAATATCTACGTTGTGCGACTGGTTGAAGGTTTGTCTATAGAAATAAGATTGCCAGTCTGTTGAATTGTTCCAGTAAGCATTTAAACTATCTGAAAGCATCGCACTGTTATTGATCATGCCCAGACCATGGTAATAACTGGTATCGTATCTCAATATTTGATCAATTCTCATCATACGCTCATCTCTTCCACCAATAACCTTACGCAACTGAGGGACAGTGTTCATGAAGAATTTTGAAGTATAACTTACAATTGGGATTTTTGAATTACCACGTTTTGTAGTGATCAGGATTACCCCATAGGCACCTTTTGAACCATAAAGGGAAGTTGCCTGTGCATCCTTCAAAACCTCAATTCTTTCAATGTCCTCCGTAGGAATTAAGGACACCGGGCTAATCCCAGGACCTGCCTGCTGGAAACCGTACTCATAGCTACTGTTATCATCAATTGGCACCCCATCAATTACAAATAATGGAGAAGTGGGTGTCAGGAAGGCATTATCGCCTGCACCAGATACATTGATATTGGAAAGACCACGGATATTGATACTTCCTCTCATCCCTGGCATCCCGTTATTGTTTTGGATATTTAAACCGGCAACTTTACCCTGAAGTAATTCCATCGCGTTACCAGCAGGTACATCCTGAATCTGTTTACCCGTAATTACAACACTGGAACCTGTACTTAAAATCTTAGATTTCGTTTGATAACCCACCACTACCGTCTCATTCAGATAGCTGGCTGAAGTGTTCATAAAAATGGTCAGTTTTGTCTTCCCATCCAGTTTCTGAGTAACCGTAGTATATCCGACATAACTGAATACCAGCTTTGCATCAGGGAGTACCGACACTGAAAACTCCCCTTTTTCATTGGTCATCCCGACAGAAGCCAGGGGGGTACCTGACAAGATATTTACTCCCGGAATGCTTACCTTTTCCTTTTTATCGATTACAGTTCCTTGTATCAGAACCTTTTTCTGCTGGGCTATTGTGGCGGTACTGATACAGCACAACAACAGAGCAGATATTATAAAGAGATACCTCATATTAGATATTGTATAAATTTGATATTCTGAATATTTAATTAATCATTATTGAATTTTGGGCTCTCATTCCTGAACTGGAACACAATCTCCCAACTACCTTCCTGATAAATACTGAAGTCGATGCCCAGATTTGCTTCCTCACGGATACCACCAAAGCCCAGCCTTTCATACCTGAAAACTGCTCTTGCCCTTTCGCCGCTAGGCGTTGTATATTTGGTTTGATAGGTGATCAAAGGAATCGGATAAGCCACTTCATATTTTACTTGGGTGTTTGTTTTCTCCATTTTAAAACCATGAACCAGGCTTTCCCATTTCGTTAGGGCAAATAGGTTTGGATCAATTACATTTTGTGCGGAATCCAGGAACTTGAAGGTGAGGGACTTTCCAGTTCCCACTCTGTTAAAGTAAACTGCGACATCTCCACCACCCATGTTACGTGAAGTACGAACACCTTTTACATTGTTCACAATTGAAGCATTTACAGCAGGGCTGGTCGCATTACCGGTAATAGGATCAAGGTTAGATGGTTCATAAGGGCGTTCACGAAAAGGTTTTAACCTGAAATCGCGGAAATATCTACGTCCACCGGAATTGGAAACTTCCACGTCAAATACATAACCTGAATCCGGACGTACTTTTACAAAAGTAGAGTTAGCACCTGCCCATACCAGAAACTGACCGGAATGTTCCCTGATTTCAAACAAGGGATGATATTCTATCTTTCTTTTTGCCTCAATTTCTTCCAGGGATTTTTCATCTCCCAGGTAAGGCTGTTTCCATACCAATGTTGGATGGTTCTCTGTTAATTCTGGCGCCGGATCACCATTTTTCCTTCGCAGGTTGATGATCTTAAAGTCCAATGGCTGGGAAAGCGTAGAATTTCCTATGTTAAAATTCCCTGTAAATAAGGTATTTCTTCCCAATACGGGTTCGTAAGTAGTAGTGGTGAATGCCGCATCATTACCTAATGTTAAGCGGGCATCAGGAAGATATTTTTTACACGAAGGAGTCAGGAGTAAAGTCATTCCTGCCATCAAAACGTATAGTAATGCTAAAGGCTGTTTATTATTCATCATATGATTACCTTATTTATTTATTCTTTTTACAAATTCATTAAATCCGAAAACATGTCCGGGAGAAAGGATGTGGATGACCCCATTTTTGGCCTTAATATTGACTGCTACAGTTTGCGTACGCTCCCAGAATTTCACGAAAATAGAGCCCTTCGGATCACTGAATGTCAATACCTGAGGGCCACCACCTTCAAATCCAGAAGCATTAATTTTCTTGTAAAGGATGTGCATTGGATAGTCATGATTGATGCTCTCTACATAGGAACCATCCACAAATGGGCTTAGCCTTTCTGTACCATAGTTCCCGCGAATCAGGTACTTGGACATCATGGTATCCAGCTCCAGGATATCCGAATTTTGTAGAGAAAGTTTGCGCTTCGACTGTAAAGCCCGGGCCTGATTCAGCTCCGAAATTGCAGTTTGAAAACACTTATTGTTCAATGCAAAGACGGTTAGTTTTCTGTTTACCAAGGAATCCTTTAAGGCAGGTAAACGGTCTAAGACCAATAACATCGAATCATACTGACTTCTATTGGCATTTAAATAAGCCAGGATATCACCATCAAATTCCTGCACTTCATTTCTATAATCATAATATGGAGAGTCGTTCTTTTTGCAGGAGAAAATGGCAGAACAGCAAATTACAGCCAACAAAACCTTCAGGCCATAACCTGCCAGGCGTTTGCTACTTATTTGTATATTTCTTTTGATCATTTTTTTAATAATTGAGAATGAATATTATTCCGTTTATTTCCAATAGGTGTTTTGAGTGATCATTGGATTAGCATTGATGACATCTTTGGAAATTGGCCAGTAGATCCCTTTTTCAGTAATCAGCTTATTGAAATCGGGATTGGTTCCTTTAATCTTGTTATAGCGGATTAGGTCATACCATCTCCAGCCTTCTCCCATCAATTCTCTTCTGCGTTCTGCAAAAATTTCATCGATCAGATCTTTAGTAGAAAGGGCCTCAATAGCAGCTACACCTCTTTGGCTCAAGACAATATTCAGATTGGCGATCGCATCAGTACGCTGTCCGATCACTGCCAAAGCCTCTGCTCTTAATAAGGTCAACTCCTCCAGACGCGTAAACAGCGCAGTAGAGCTGAAAATGGCAAAAGAACCTGCTGATCCACCATTGGCCAGAATTGCGATCTTCTTGAAAATCGGCATATCTGTGGTGAAGTTTACAAAATATGGCGTTCTATGAATTTTTGTAATGGTATCTAAACCAAAACGTAGGTCTTTACGATCGGTAAAGGCAGCGGCAATGACTTCTTTAGGCACGTAAATATCTGGCCTTATTTTCTGAACAAGCGGCTGGGCAAGTGTCAGTTGTTCAATGTGTCCATTCGCCGTAGACTCACCGTTTCCGTATTCAGAAGAGAAACCAACGATAATCGTCCCCCTTTTATAGGCAAAAGGACTACCGGAACCTGTTCCCGTTAATTCATCCATGTTGATATACCTCGGGCCGTATCCATCCCCTTTAGTATAATTGTCCATAATAAACTTGGTATAAATTTCGGTATCGATATATCGACCTTGCCATGCAGAAACATGTGCCAATAAAGCATAGGCTGAAATCTTAGTAAACAAAACCCCATTCAAACCTTGCGCAGTAATACCAAAGTACTCTCCTGGCAACTGCGGATCTGTTCCACCATAATAATAAGGCAGGACTTTAGCCGCCAAAATCAATTCTGATTCTGCGAAGGCCAGTACCTTTGCCTGAGCTGTTCTGTCATGTTGTTCAAAATTACCATCATGAGAAGAAGTAAGCAAAGGAACATCTCCCCAGATGCGTACCATATAGAAATAAGCAAATGCCCTTAAAGCTCTTGCCTGTGCCACATCTACATTATTATTTACTGGGGTATATCGTTTGTCAGCTTCGACGATTTCCCTTGAGCGCTCAATAAATAGAGAAGTGCTATTGATCACTGCGTAAAATTTACGCCAGTTCGTGATTTCGTTCAATACCGGATAAGAAGCATTCAGCTGCCCGTTAATAATTGCTTTTAAATCTGGTCTGCTGGTGGCTACAAAATCACCCTGACGCAGATCGCCCATCAACCAGTGTAAGTTATCGCTGGTAATTGCAGTACGCATTAAACCATACATTCCAAAAATACCTGACTTCGCATCATCAATGCTCTTCCAATGGTTTTTGTCTACAGTATAGCGGCTTGGCTTTACTTCCAGCTCCTTATTACAGGAAAAACTACCCAGCACCAAGGCACTTAGCACTACCAATCCAAGTGCTTTTTTTAAAAATATATTGCTGTTGTTAAAAGATATCATCTTCATCTGTTTCATATCAGTTACTATAAATCTAATTTTATACCCAGGGTGAAGGTGCGTGGAATAGGAATTCCCGCTCCTGTATACATTCCTGTATAGTCTACCAATTCTGGATCTCTACCTGAAAATGAAGTAACTGTAACCAGGTTATTGGCGGTTACATATAAGTAGGCCCTGCTGATACCAGAATTCATGGCTTTAAACATCCTTGACTTTGAAAAATCATAACCTACAGAAACTGCTCTTAGCTTCGCATAAGAAGCATTTTCTAAGAATAGATCCTGATCTGCACGGTAAGGAATCACATTACTCCAAACATTGTAAACTGGATAAGATTTAACATCTGAAGAAGTCTGCCAAGAGGTGACTTCCTTAATAGAATATATGTTGTTGGTAAACTCCTGATTGATAAAATCGTAACGGCTGGCATCATATTTATTGATGGCTTTATTACCTACCGCAAAGAAAATCTGGAAATTTAAATCCCAGTTACCGTAACTGAATCCATTAGACCAACCACCTGTGAAGACTGGAAGTCGATTACCGGTCAACACTTTATCTTTTTGGTTGATCACAAAATCCCCATTCTGATCTTTCCATTTCGGATCACCTGCTTTCAGATCCAATCCATCAAATGATAATCTTTGATTATCCGCCGGATTTACCGGAACTTCTCCATTGGTGTTATAAATTCCTTCATTCTGATACACCCAGAAAGCATCAATTGGCTTACCAACCTCTAGCTTATTGTCGCCAATGATTAATGACTTCAGTCCGCCAGGTAAGGTTTGTAGTTTGTTCTTATTGATGTTGAAATTCAAACCTGTATTCCAGTTCAGACCACGCACACTTTTAAGCATTAATGCCGATAACGTCAAGTCTAATCCTGTGTTTTTTACGCCAAGACCGCTTCGAAACTCACTGGTATAACCACTTTCAGCAGGTAAAGGAATATTTAGCACCATGTCCTTATCCTCTTTTAGATACCAGGTTGCACTCGCAGTTAACCGGTCTTTTAACATACTTCCTGCCAGCGTAAAATTAAACTGGTCAGTATGCGGCATTTTAATGCCATAGCCTACCCAGCCTGAAGTATAAGGTCTGGTTACCCCACCTTGTCCACCGTAACTAGGGATGGTTGGTTCTTCTTTGGACCCACCTTCTACACGATATTGAGGCCCGCCAGAAAAACGATCATCAAGGAACAATTTTGCACTGCGTCCATAAGATACCTGCGCGCTTAAATCCTGGAAGAAATTATTCGCTTTTAAGAATTGATTTTTAAGATTCCAGCTGGCACTTGCTGCCGGAGCAATCATCCATCTGCTGCTTGGCTGACCAGAAGAGCTGCCATCATTTCTCAATACTGCTCTGAACTCCAGGAGGTCTTTATAGCTGTATTTTGCGCTACCATAAAAAGAAGCCAAAGTCGCTTTCTCCCGATCTGTATAGCGGAATACATAAAATGAGTGATAAGCTTCAAGGTTGCGGTCTACCAGATTGATTTTGATGAAATCATTTGGTCCGTTGTAGGCATTTGCATAGTTGTACTTGTAGACATCATACTGCAATGACTGCCCCAATCTGAAATCAATTTTGTGGTCCTGATTGATTTTCCAATCGTAGGTAAACGCATTATCCCAGATCGCACGTTGGTTAAAGCCAAAGTAATTCGACACATAGTTATTGCCCTCCATTAAGGTAGAAGGATAAAATACGTCCCTGATGCCTTCCGTATAGTCAAACATCAGGCTGGAAGTAAACTTTACTTTGTTTAGTTTAAATGTCAAACCAAAAGATCCTTGAATCAGGTTATTTGAATTTTCATCAATTGCTTTTTCATACTCATTTAAAAAGCCCCCATAACTTAGTTTATTTGGAGATAAAGGGCTACTAAAATCCGTTAGGTATCTGGTTTCGGCATAACGATCGGTTAAACTTCTGTTTCTGCTCCTGTCCATTTTCACCACATTTACCATACTCGATACAGTTAGCCATTCGAATGGCGCCATATTGATCTGAAAAGTTGCATTGTATCGGTTCAAACTGGTTTCATCTGCACTACCTGCATTTCTGGTTACCCCCCCGAAGAAACGGAAGTTGGCGCGATCAGATCCACCAGTTAAACTCAGATCTACCGAATAAATAGGCTTTGTTTTATAGTATAAATCGTTCCAGTTAGACGGGCCATAATAATCAGTATTTGTAGAGTCACTTAAATAACCCGCATAATTTGCATAATCGGCCACCGTAGCGTATTTCTGATAGAAAGGTTTTCTAAAATTGTTTTCAAATGCTGCATTCACCGTATTTGCTGAACCTGCCTGGACCATTCCAAAATAGCTATTGACGCTAATTTTTCTAAAACCGGTTTTCGCTTGCTTGGTGGTTACCCAAATCGCGCCATTTGCCGCATTTGGTCCCAATAATGCCAAAGCTGCGGGATCTTTGATCACCTCAATAGAGCTGATGTTGCTGATGTCAATTCCTGCTAATAGATTGGTGGCAGGTCCAATTCTATTGTAGTCGTATTTCTGAATATCAAAAGCAAAAGGATTGTCCTGCGTCAATGGAATTCCATTCAAATAAACTATGGGCTGCACCGCATAAATGTCTCTCCTTTTGAAAACCGGAGCAGATAAGCCCCTGATCAACATACTTTGTTCTGTTCCGGGCTCAGCATTGGTTTCCTGAACGTATAAGCCGGCAATCCCTCCCTTTAGCATCTGCTGAAGAGAAATATTCGGGCTAAGAGCCAGGACTTTTAAATTCAAGGAATCGATTCCTTTATTTCTACGAGATACATTGTTTACCCAGGCAGCAGTATCAATTGCTTTCTTTAAGACCTTGGGAACCGTGTCTTGTCTAAAAATCAAATTGTAATTCAGAGGAGTGGCATGAAGGGATCTTGCTTCTGCCTCTGAAGGACAAAGCGCAGAAAGCAAGAACGCACAAGTGACACCCGCAATAATTCGGACCATTTTCATTCGTGTTAATTAAGTATTGGACGATTTAGTTTTGGTGACTTACTGAGCGCAGAAAGCACCGTGTTTTTAAAGCTTAGGCATAACAATACCGTTCCGGCCAAATCGTGTTTTGGCGGTTGGAGATTCAAATTAGAAATGAAGCGGCAAAACCCTAACTCTGAATTGCTCAGTTTATGTTCGATGTCCTGCGCTACAATTTAGAATGGAATCAACTGGTGACAGTATTAATTAGGATATTATATCCGGGTCAAGCAATGAAGACTCAATTGCTGGTAGAAAGTAAAAGTTTTAATCATAGTGGTTCGGTTTAGGTTGGTTTGGTTGGTTTGTTTATCATTCATCACATATAATGCCTCCTTGTGGCTCAGCTATCCACATGCTACAGAACGAGTTATTCTGTATTCAGCAAAAAGCTCAAGGATTATGTAATACTTAATGCAAGCAATTTAGAACTATTATACATTGAAGTCCTCAAAAAGTATAGCGCAAACGTTTGCCTAAGCCGATATTATCGTATAAAAGCAATAAAAACATCGTTAAACATAAATTTAACATCAACTTATTAGACATAAATTAATCAGTATTAAAAATAACCCATGAATTTTTATGAATAAAAAAAAACAGAGACTATCATCTTTTATTGTAGAATAATACTAATCCCATATTTAAAAACGTAACGTTTAATAATTAAGTTTTGCACGAAAAAACTAAAAGCGTTTAGTAATACGCAAACAGGTAATAAAAAGACTTATACAAGAAAAATAACGCCGTAAAAACGAAGTTAACATGCTCAGAATTCTACTAACCCTAGTTCTATTTCCATTAAAATAAAAGGTTTACGCACTCTACACAAACGTTTGCGCTTTTTGACAATTCCCATAAAAAATGCCATTCCACACATATTTTGGCACATAACAGGTTCGTTACAAGAAAAACACCCTTAAAAACTATACATTATTGTCAATAAAATGATCAAAAATGCCATTAATGTCTTGTTTATTAATAAATACCAGCGCTGCTTTTTCAAAAAATAATTCCTGATTTTTACAGTATTAGGATAATAATCGTCATAAAGTATGGTCTTTAACGCTCCAAATACCTTAAATAATTGCGTAAAAACTTTCTCAAAAAAAACATCAAAATATTCTTTATAAAACAATTATGTCTTAAAATAAAAAGAGCGTTTCCCCAAAAAACTCCGGAAATTCTCTGACTGGAAGCGCTTAAGTGTGACATATTCAAAAGCCCCTATTATACGCACAGTTGAGATCAAAAACCACAAAAGCCAACCGAAGTTGGCTTTTGTAAGCAATTTAACTAAACAACAAAAAGTTAAATTTTAATCGTTGTTCCTTCCTCGATCTCCTCACTTGCTTTCAGCAAAATATGATCTCCATCCGTCAATTCTCCAAATACCTCCACCTTATCCGGCATCATCCTTCCTTTAGCAACGGGAATATTCTTCGTCTTCCCATTTTCAATTCGGATCACATAAACCCCTAAATTCGCGTCCACTAAAGCAGTTTTCGGAATAAAAAAGCTAGCTTCCCTCGCTTGCAAAGGAATATTGGTTTCTGCTACCATCAATGGCTTTAGCTCCTGATTGACATTCATCAAATCCGCTTCTATCTTTTCTGAATGCTACTTTTCATCCAATGCCCCCGATTTCCTAGAAATTTTCGCCATATACATTTTCTGAGGAATAGACTTCACCATGAAGCGAATGGTATCACCAATGTTCAAGTAAGGCGTGTTTACTTCTGGCACAGACAATGACAAGCGAAGCTTTTGGTTACTTTGTATCACCAGTAATGGCAAATCCGCGGTTGGCCTGGTTTTCTTCTACCTTGGCCAACTGCACCTGATTCTTGATCCTACCAAAAGTAAATAGGTTCCAGTTGACATTCGCCAGGTATAGCGATCCGAAAGCCGCATTCCAGTTTTGCTCCGCCAAAGGCATCGAAGTTGCCGCCGAACCTAAGCCTCCATAACCATACATCGGACCGTTTTGCGCGTTGATCGTGCCAAAGCTCTGTTGCGCCAAAACAGTGAAATCTGGTAAATATTGACTTTTTTGATAATTGGTGTTTTCCATGGAAGCTTTTACCAGAGCCTCCTTTGCTTTTATTTTTTCGTAGTTCCGAATTGAACGTTGTAATGCGTCAGGCAGTTGCAAAGTTTGGGCATACGACACCGTCGATAAGCCGCATAGCACCGCTAACGCAATGAATTTTGTATTCATTGTCTTATATCTGCAATTAGAAATTAAACCATCATGATGAAGGAGCATTTGCCAGGCTCCGGATTTCAAAATGATAATGGCCTAAATCCGATATACGCAATGTAAAATATAGAAAGGGGGGCTTTTTAATGGGGAAGAAAAGTAAAGGGTATCCGTTTTAACAGCTGACAATTGATCATCCCAAATGGTCGTATTGGCTGGATGAAGGTATAGCACTGCCTCTCCAGAAAACTTCAAAAGCGTTTCCTGTTGCGCAATCTTTTGCACTTTATCCGCTAGTTTTACCTGATCTTTTTCGTGCTTGCAGCAGTTCTTCTTTTTGGTTCGTTGTTGATTTTTTAACGCACATACCGGACACACCTGATCCTTCTGCGCTTTAGAAAATAACCGGATCTCCTGTTTTACGCCTTTGCAAATATGTGCGCTAGTCGTAAATCCAGTGGATACGATCAGAAACAACAGACAAAGAAATAGGCTAAACAGTCTTTTCATATGGAGACACAAAGATGGCCCTCGGCTTTAAATTAAGGCTTACAGGATTATGCAAATCTTTTATATAATTCTGAGGGGAAATCAGTATGTTATACTTCTCCATAAATTATTAAAAACTATCCGATTTAAAGCCAATCCTGATTCTTATCTGCTAATCCCGGGTACTTAATCCCTTCGACATCCTTTTGGAAGGAGCTCTAGATTTCGTCAGCTACACATGATCCTTAGAACATCGTTGAAAGGTCAATTAGACCTACCAGGGATCATCCAACCATTATCCAACCATCTTCTAACCATTGAGCAAACCTAAGCGCAGTACAGCAGCATCCCGAAGGCATCCTAAAGGAATACCTATACTAAGATCAAAAGAAGGGATAAGGGATCAAGCGAAATTCTTGGGGGGGAATGAGATTTAAGCATAGATTTTAGAAAGCCTGAATAGGAAAAATTTAACATCCCTAACTCCCCTGGAAGTTGCCCTGAATGCTTTCACCTTAGCATTGAATGATTC
>NZ_WNXC01000005.1 GCF_014172405.1 Pedobacter gandavensis
CTTACCTCGCTACGTATATAAATGACATCTCTTTAATGAACTTCTCGAATCACCTCACGGATCCTCTTGTATATGTTGCAATCTGCTTTCTCTGTTTTCCGCAGGTCTTATCGTCCTGGGCAGGTTTCGAATCTCGATTGTTTCAGTCTTTTTGTTTTGTTACTAAACTCCGTTTAGTAACCCCCGTTTTTGTTGGGACTGCAAAGGTAGAAATCTTTTTGATATTGTCAAGCTTTTATTTAAACTTTTTTACTTTGTTTTATTTGGTGATTAAACCTTCAAAACAACCTCTGACTCTTCTCTACTGAAATCTTTCAAACTCTTCTCTCTGTATCTCTCGCACAAACCCTTCCTCCGAAGCGGGATGCAAAAGTAAGAAAATTAAACGCCCCCGCAAACAATATCAACCTTATAATTGTATTGCATTCCTAACTACATGCAGCACAGTCTATAAATCGTAAAACAGAGCCTGTATAACCATCAACTTCCCCTCATTATCATTTGATTTCTATCGAATATGATCTCCATCATTTCCTGATTCCTTCGTAAAGTGGAAATTTGGACATTATTCATTTGAGATGATCATATACAAGACCTTCAGTTTTGATTCGGCACATTATCTACCTTATGTACCGCTAGGCCATAAATGCGGTGGTATGCATGGCCATACCTATACCTTAAAAGTGTTTCTGACCGGGACTCCAGAAATAGAGAGTGGTTGGATTCTTGATTATACAGATCTAAAGAACGGCATCCGTCCTATTATTGATTTATTAGATCATAAGCTACTAAATGAAATTCCGGGTCTGGAAAATCCGACGGCCGAGCAGCTGAGTTTGTGGCTATGGAATAAAATCAAGCCAATATTTCCCGGCTTATGCAAGATAGAACTGAACGAAACACCAGGAACAGGAGTGATTTATGAAGGATAACGATAAGCGGGCTGTTGCCATTTGGCTATATTTCGGTGCTTTCTGTATTATGGTTCAGATCTTATTGGGCGGCATCACCAGATTAAGCGGTTCTGGTCTTTCTATTACTGAGTGGAAGCCTCTGATGGGCTTTCTTCCGCCATTAAACGAGGTAGAATGGCAACATAGCTTTGATCAATACAAGAAGATAGCTCAGTTTCAATTGGTTAATGCGCATTTCTCGTTGGAAGACTATAAATCTATCTTTTTTTGGGAGTGGTTTCATCGTAATTGGGCGCGATTTATTGGTCTCGCCTTTATCCTTCCCTTTGGTTATTTCCTATTCAAAAGAAAAATAGACCAGAAGCTCATCTTACCCATTTTCATTCTTTTCCTATTGGGCTTACTGCAGGCGGTAATCGGATGGCTGATGGTAAAAAGCGGGTTAAATGACACCGACATTAGTGTCAGTCACATCAGATTGGCCATACATTTCATTTCTGCCATCGTATTGCTTGGTTACACCTTATGGTTGGCCTTCAAATTAAGTCTGGATCACTTAAAAATGAGGCACCGACTACAATTTTCTAAATTAAATACAATTATAGTTGTATGGCTATTCATTCAACTGATTTACGGTGCGATGATGGCGGGAACACATGCTGCACTTGCTGCACCTACCTGGCCTGACATGAATGGGTCTATCCTGCCTCCAAATCTATTGGGACAAGTTTTTTCCATACATCAACTCACTGAAAATCTATTGATGATCCAATTTGTGCATCGTTTTCTGGCTTATACCATTTGCCTATTGATCTTTTTGCTGTATGTAAGAACATCATCATGGAAAATCAACAAGTATTTAGCTTATATCCGAATTGCGCCGGTACTATTGGTATCGATACAGATCATATCTGGTATTGCGGCACTACTTCATAGTTTAAATGGCGATTATAAGAGCTATGCCCTATTTCATCAGTTTATTGGAATGCTCTTAACTATATCTTTATTACTCCTGCTCTTCCTCAATCAAAAGAAAACATAACATTACTCTACTTAAAAAAGTATAGACAAGAAACGCTGTGTAAAGCCAAGGAAGTTAAGGAGGCATAACACTGGAGAAGCGTAAGACAGCGAGCAGTCAGAAAAAACAGGCAGTAATAAAGTCCAAAAACCGGACATAAAAAAATAGGGTGCCTTTTGGACACCCTATTTTTTTTTATGATTAAAGAAGGATTAAGCTCCTAATTGTACACGTTTGAATGCAATAACGGTTAGACCGGCAGCAGTATCATTTAAGAATTTACGAACGTCTTTAGAAGAATCTTTAACGAATTCTTGGTTTAATAAAGTACTGTCTTTGTAGAATTTGTTCAATTTACCAGCAGCAATTTTTTCTACCATTTCTTCAGGTTTACCTTCAGCACGGATTTGTTCTTTAGCGATTTCAGTTTCACGCTCAATAGTAGTAGCGTCAACATCAGCTTTATCTAAAGCAACTGGGTTCATTGCAGCGATTTGCATAGCTACATCTTTACCAGCTTCATCAGCGCCATCAAATGCTTGGTTTAAAGCAACCAATACACCTAAGCGGTAATTACCGTGGATATAAGGAATAACTTTTTCACCAGAAACAGTTTCGAATTTAGAGATACCGATTTTTTCACCGATTTTACCAGTGTTTTCGATGATAATCTCAGAAACCTTTTGACCATCAATTTCTAAAGATAAAAGTTCTTCTAAAGAAGCAGGGTTTTTCTCGATAGCAAGGTCAGTGAATTTGTTAGCTAAAGCTACGAAATCAGCATTTTTAGCAACGAAGTCAGTTTCGCAGTTTAATTCAACAACAACACCACGTTTACCGTCTGCTGTAGCTTTTGCGATAACAACACCTTCATTAGAATCACGGTCCTGACGAGAAGCTGCTACTTTAGCACCTTTTTTACGTAAGTAATCAACCGCTGCTTCGAAATCACCGTTAGTTTCGATCAATGCTTTTTTGCAATCCATCATACCAGAACCGGTTTGTTGGCGTAATTTATTTACGTCTGCTGCAGAAATTTGTACTGTAGACATCTTATTTCTTTTTAAGTTTTTATTAAAAAATTATGGGTTGTACGATGTATGTTGTAAGGAAGAACCCGCAACGCACAACATACAACCCATATTATATTATTTAAGCTTCTTCGCTAGTACCTTCTTCTTCAGTATCAGCATTTACTTTTTTTCTTCTTGCGCCAGGAGCAGCAGCTTCTGGAGCATCAGCAGCAGCTTTAGCAGCTACAGCTTCTTTTTCAGTTTCTTCGTCTTTTTCACGTTTGCGCTCGTCTAAACCTTCTTCAATTGCTTTGATGATTACATCAGTAATTAAAGAGATAGATTTAGTAGCATCATCATTCGCTGGGATTGGGAAATCGATGTTAGAAGGATCAGAGTTAGTATCAACCATTGCGAAAGTTGGAATGTTTAATTTCAACGCTTCGCTAACTGCGATATGCTCTTTTTTAACGTCAATTAAGAAGATAGCAGCTGGTAAACGGTTAAGATCCGCGATACCACCTAATAAGCTTTCTAATTTAATACGCTCACGTTGGATCATTAAACGCTCTTTCTTAGAAAGGATCGAGTAAGTTCCGTCTTTAGTCATCTTGTCGATGTTAGACATCTTTTTGATAGACTTGCGAACAGTAGCAAAGTTGGTTAACATACCACCTAACCAACGTTCAGTTACGAAAGGCATGTTTACTTTTTTTGCTTGATCAGCAACGATTTCTTTAGCCTGTTTCTTAGTAGCTACGAAAAGAATCTTACGACCAGATTTAACGATCTGTTTGATTGCTGAAGCAGCTTCTTCAGTTTTGGTTAAAGTTTTATTTAAATCTATAATGTGGATTCCATTGCGCTCCATGAAAATGTAAGGCGCCATTTTTGGGTTCCATTTACGGGTAAGGTGACCGAAGTGTACACCTGCATCCAATAAGTCTTGATATGTAGTTCTTGCCATTGTGTTTGTCTCCTTAAGATTAACGTTTACTGAATTGGAATTTCTTACGTGCTTTCTTACGTCCTGGTTTCTTACGTTCAACCATACGCATATCACGGGTCATTAACCCTTTAGCGCGTAATGCTGGTTTTTTCTCAGCATCCAATTCCACAATAGCTTTAGCGATAGCTAAACGAACTGCTTCTGCTTGACCTTTGATACCACCACCTGCTACATTCACGTTAACATCATATTGACCAGTCAATTCAGAAACTTCGAATGATTGGTTAACGATGTATTGTAAAGGTAATGTTGGGAAATATACTTTATGATCTTTACCGTTTACGGTAATAGTGCCGTTGCCTTCTTTTAAATAGATGCGCGCAACAGCAGTTTTTCTTCTTCCTGAAGTGTTAGTAACTGACATTTCTTTCTTCCTTTAATTAAAGTGTAATGGTTTTTGGTGATTGTGCTGCATGAGGATGTTCTGCACCTGCATAAACAAAAAGGTTGGTGTATAATTTAGCACCAAGTTTTGTTTTAGGTAACATACCACGTACCGCTTTCTCGATAACACGCTTAGGATGTTTCGCCATTAACTCTTTAGGAGAAATGAAACGCTGACCACCTGGGTAACCAGTGTAAGAAATATAGCGTTTGTCGCTGAATTTATTTCCTGTCAATTTAACCTTATCTGCATTGATAACGATAACGTTATCTCCGCAGTCTACGTGTGGGGTATACTCAGGCTTGTTTTTACCACGGATGATCATAGCGATCTTCGATGACAAGCGCCCCAAAATCTCGCCTTGTGCGTCAACAACAACCCACTGTTTGTTAACAGTTTTTGCATTGGCAGAGACAGTTTTGTAACTTAACGTATTCACTTGCTTGTATTTAATTTGTTAAACAATTATTTATTCACCCTAAGATTTAGGGACTGCAAAGATAGATAGAATTATTTAAATACCAAACAGTTGAAGAAAGATAGTTTGTTTATTTATCGATTCGAAAGAAAGTAACCGCAGCAACGGGAATGATTACTCGCCTAGAAACGTTAGAAACACACCATGCTCCTCAAAAAAGACACTGGATTCCAGCTAAAAAAACATTCCTTGCCATTCCTAAAAAGACTTCCAATTGCTTAAGCACCGATTGGAAGAGTCCAATTTTTGTAGCCCCATACCGAACCCTATACGAAGGAGCCACTCTTCCCGACTACTACCCGACCACAACTATACTTCGTCCTTTTTATCTTTCTTCACAAAAAACCGGGGGTTTTAAGGTAAAAAAGACGAATTCTTATTAAAACTTAAAAAAACGTTTGTAACCATAAATAGACTTCTCAGCCCATCTTAAACTATTTCTTTGATAAAAAGAAGCTTAAAGAAAAATCAGATTAAAGACAATTATTGGAGTTAAGCAGCAAAGCATGAGTTATATTTTACTTTTCGGTTACCTGATGCGCTTTAAAATACTGCAAACTGAAAAACAATTGTAGTATGATACTAAGCAAAAATAGCGAAGTCGGTATTAAATAATTCCAAACATCGGCAAAGTACCGATGTTCTATTGCGGACTGTACAATATACGTACAGCCCATTGTCAAATATGCCCAAAAACAAAGACAGCAAATGGCCAATCCGGCATAGACTAAACCAAATTGACCTTTTTTCTGTATCTTTTTAATCACAAATGCATTAAAAATCACCACGATACAAACTCCTCCAATCAGCACAAAATTTCTCCCCGTTACGAATAATAGCAGGTAAGCCATCGCTAGGAAAATATTCAGATATGACAGACGCTTCAACATTTAAGTTAATTTAAAACTTATCATCTCAAAATTTACACCAACCATTTCCATTGGGAAACCCAAACAAACTATTCGGCATCGTCTTTGTTAACTATTTGACGACAACTAACAACAGGAGCCGGCAGTTCTACCCTCATCAACAGAAGAGGTATTATTGGTGGATCGCAAATCAAAAACTACATTTATGAAAAAGGAAACTAAAATAATTGCAGGAATACTAGCTGGAGCCGCGCTTGGTGCTGCCATCGCATTAATTATTTCATCGGATAAAGATGGAGAAATGAAAGACAAAGTATCAGACTGGTTTTGTGACCTATTAGATTCATCAAAAGAGAAACTGGTAGATGCGGCGGGTCAGGTAAAAGACACTATTGCTAAAGTTAGAGCTTAAGAAAATTAATGAGGATTGCATTTCATGGGGCGGCACGTACCGTTACAGGTAGTAAACACCTAATTACTTTAAAGAACAACACTCAGATTTTATTAGACTGTGGGCTATTTCAAGGTTTGGGAAACCTGACAGAAGGATTAAATGAATCCTTTGGCTTCGATCCAGCTCAGGTTAATTATCTTATCCTGTCTCATGCACATATAGATCATTGCGGTTTATTGCCACGGTTGGTTGCTGAAGGTTTTAGAGGAAATATTTATTGCACCCCTGCCACCAGTGACCTCTGTCGTATTTTGTTATTAGATTCTGCAAAAATTCAAACACAGGATGCCGAATACGCGAATAAGAAATTGCGGGAGGGCGAACCTGCTGAAATGCCATTGTACACAGAGAAAGATGTGTTGCAAACCCTAAAACAGTTTAAAGTTATTCCCTACAACTGTGATTTTCAAATAGACATAAATGTGATCTTAGGCTTTACAGATGCGGGACATATTGTAGGCAGTGCAGCAGTGCATTTGAAAATTAATGAGGATGGCAAAACGACAAATCTTACTTTCAGTGGTGATGTGGGGAGATATGGAGACCTGTTATTGAAAAGCCCGCAATCCTTCCCGCAGGCAGACTATGTCATTATTGAATCTACCTATGGGGACTCCTTACATCAGGACGTTGCCCCGATAGAAGATACTCTAAGAGAAATCATTGAGCAAACTTGTCTCATTAGAAAAGGGAAAGTGATCATTCCAGCCTTTAGTGTGGGCCGGACACAGGAATTACTTTACGCGTTGAACGCAATGGAGCTGAAAGGCGAACTACCTGATGTCCAATATTACGTGGACAGCCCATTATCGCTACAAGCTACAGAAGTCTTGAGAGATCATCCTGAAGTATACAATAATGGTGTAAAAGAAGTGATGAAGGTAGACCATGATATCTTTGGATTTAAAGGGTTAAAATTCATTGAGAGTGTCGAAGAGTCTAAAGCACTAAACGGGGATCCACGTCCATGTGTGATCATTTCCTCTTCCGGTATGGCTGAAGGGGGGAGGGTGAAACACCATATCCGCAATAACATCAGTGATCAGAAAAACACCATTCTGATGGTTGGCTATGCAGAACCCAGATCATTAGCCGGTAAATTATTAGCTGGACAGAAGCAGGTTTGGTTGTTCGGTCAGGACTATGACGTGTTTGCCGAAATTCGCTCCATCAAATCGATGAGTGCACACGGTGATTATGAAGATCTATTACAATTCCTATCTGGTCAGAACCCTTCCTTAGTGAAACAAGTCTTTCTTGTTCATGGGGAATACAAAGTACAACAGGTATTTGCACAGCACTTAAGAGATAAAGGCTTCCAAAATGTGATCATTCCAGAACAGCATCAGGAATTTGAGGTCTAACCATTAAAGGTTTTTTTATCTTTGCAGGATGGACGTTTTTGGTGAAGCCTTAAAAGATCAGTTTAGAAAACCGCCTGCAGAAACCCTGTGGGTACACAATTCTTATGATGAGCCGGAAGAGATGCCGGTCGACATTTATTTTAGAGATGAAGCAGAAATGCCTGAACTTGAGCTTAAAGCTCTGGAACTCTGCAAGGGGAAAGTGTTGGATGTAGGTGCAGGTGTGGGCAGTCACGCCCTCGTACTTCAAAACCGCGGCTTCGATGTAACCGGAATGGACATCTCTGCTCCTGCGGTAGAAATCATGAAGGAACGTGGGTTAAATCAGGCCATCGAAGG
Source organism: Pedobacter gandavensis (assembly GCF_014172405.1). Lineage (GTDB taxonomy): Bacteria > Bacteroidota > Bacteroidia > Sphingobacteriales > Sphingobacteriaceae > Pedobacter > Pedobacter gandavensis. Next base: position 7,847 of record NZ_WNXC01000005.1, read on the forward strand.
CAATATCCTGGTCTATAAAGGTCAAAAATATGACACACTTCTTTTCATGATGAACGGAATTGGCCTTACTGGTTCGATTTCCGGGTTAAAATCATTTTTAAAACAGGTCAAAAATTTATTGAACCCTGGTGGACAATTGATCTTCGACAGCTCAGACCTCTCCTATCTTTACCAGGAAATTCCATTTCCTAGTCATGGGTACTTCGGAGAAGTGAGTTTCAGGTACGAATACAAAGGATTAAAAGGGAATTGGTTTAAATGGGTGTATGTAGATCAAAGTACCCTGATTGAAATTGCAAAAGCCAGCGGATGGGAACCGGAAATTATCTTCGAAGATGGACAGGATCAGTACCTCGCTAGACTTTCTCTGAAAGTATAATTATAATAATAGTAAAATCAATATTAAAGCAGTATTTAAAACACAAAAAGGCCATATCATTTTGATACGGCCTTTTTGTGTTTTATCGCGTTTAACTCAGCTATACTGCCAAGTAATATATTCGATTAGGCCTTTTCTTCCCAGATCGCTGCGATATTAATAATTGTTTCTACTGCTTTTTCCATATCCTGAACAGAAGCCCATTCTTGTTTACCATGGAATGCATGTTCTCCGGCAAAGATATTAGGACAAGGTAAACCCATGAAAGAAAGACGTGAACCATCTGTACCTCCTCTGATACTTTGTCTTTTTGGTTTGATACCAGCTCTTTCGATGGCTTCAATTCCATAAGCGATTACTTGTGGATACTCATCCAATACCTTTTTCATATTGCGGTATTGTTCTGTGATCTTCAGTTCGTAAGTTGAATTTGGAAAATCTTCAATAATGTTTCTTACTGTTGCGTCCAGCAATTCGCCATTAGCTTCCAATTGTTCATCATCAAAAGCGCGCAAGATAAAGCGTGCCTCGGCTTGTTCTACACTTCCGCTAATGGTTACCGGATGTATAAACCCTTCTTTTGCTTCTGTCGATTCTGGAGAAAGGCAATCAGAAGGTAATGAACTGATCACATCTGATAAGATTTTAATGGCACTTTCCATCTTATCCTTTGCAAACCCAGGATGTGTACTTACCCCTTTGATGGTCAATACAGCTCCATCGGCGGAGAAAGTCTCATCCTCGATAGATCCTAAAGTTTCTCCATCTACGGTATAGGCAAACTCAGCGCCTAATTTTTTCAGGTCCGCTTTATCTACACCTCTACCGATTTCCTCATCAGGAGTAAATAAAATTTTTATTGTTCCGTGTTTGAAAGTTGGATTTTGCATTAAAAAAGATGCCGCTTCCATGATTTCTGCCAAACCAGCTTTATTATCTGCACCGAGCAAAGTTGTCCCACTGGCAGTAAAAATATCATTACCGATCTGGTGTTTCAAATCAGGATGCTCCGACATTTTCAATACAATGTTATGGTCATCAGGAAGGACAAGATCCTGTCCCTGGTAATTGGCATGAATAATTGGTTTTACATTCGTCCCACTACAGTCTGGAGATGTATCCATATGTGAGCAAAAACAAATCACAGGAACCCTCTTCTCCGTATTTGAAGGGATAGTCGCATATACATAACCAAAATCATCAAGATGGGCATCAGTGATTCCCATTTCTAATAATTCCTCCACAAGAACCTTCCCTAAGTTCTTTTGCTTCTCTGTAGAAGGCACCGTTGGTGACGTTGGGTCTGACTGCGTATCGATCTGCACATATTTAGCAAATCGGTTTTGAAGGGAATTGTTTTTATTTTGATAATTTAGCATAGTCTTAAAAAAAAACAAAGCTAAATAATTTGAAAGCAATTATCACTGGATGCCTGACACTTCTATCTTTTATTACTGCTAAATCTCAGTCCAATTTCTATAAAATCAGCGTGGGCGGTGGTTTTGGGCTTACTCAATCGTTTACTGATGTCAGAAAACACGACTTTGGTCTCGCAGGTTCTGCTGTGTTGGATTATTATTTCACCCCTTTTATCAGTGTTGGGTTAGAAGGTCAAATGGGAGAAATCAATGGTGGGGATGCAAAAAAGGATCCTTATGGCAGACAGTTTATCAATTCCTATAAAGCGGTAAACGTAAATGCAAAGCTCGCGCTAGGAGAATTAATTGATTATGACCCTGGGAGTTTTGCAAATAGCATCAAGGGTTTATACTTCGGTACAGGAATTGGCGCAGTGATGAATTCCGTTACTAATGTGAGAAGAAGTACGTTGGAGCAAGAAAAACCATTTCCTGGTAAAAATGAATCTACTGATATGCTGGTTCCAATCAATTTGGGGATTAACTTTTATTTCGCAGATAAATCAGGATATACCCGATATATCCTAAACTTCAATTACCAGAGCAACCTGACTTTAGGAGAAGGGTTGGACGGTTATGACGACTCTTCCATTAAATTTAAAACTGGTAAGCCTGATGTTTACACTTATTTCTCGGCCGGACTAAGGTACCAATTTGGCAGCATGGGCCTTTCTTCCAGGACCATATTTTAACCTTAACATTCATGAAACGTCTCCTTCCTGCTATATTTCTTTGTGCTGCACTGAATGGCTTTGCCCAACAAACCCCATTTGAAAAGAGTGGAAAAACCGCAACGGCAACTTATGCTGAAGCCATACAACATTATCGGAACTTGTCAGAAAACTATCCCCAAGCAAGACTTCTGGATTATGGCATGACTGATTTTGGCAAACCATTGCAATTGCTTGTACTTTCAAAAGATAAAGTGTTTGACCCTGTGCTCCTCAGAAAAAGCAATAAGAGAATATTATTGATCAATAATGGGATTCATCCAGGAGAACCAGAAGGCATTGATGCCTGTATGATGTTGGCCAGAGACTTGCTTCAGAAGAAACAATTGCCACAAGACGTAGTTATTTGCATCATTCCGATTTACAATATTGATGGAGCCTTTAATCGCAGCGGAACCTCCAGGGCAAATCAAGAAGGACCTGTGGCCTATGGATTCAGAGGCAATAGTAAAAATTATGACCTGAATCGTGATTTTATAAAAACAGATTCCCGCAATTCCGCAGCTTTTCAACAGATTTTCAATATTTGGCAACCAGAAATATTTGTGGACACACATACCAGTAACGGTGCCGACTATTCCTATACCATGACACTCATTCCTACCCAGAAGGATAAGTTGCAGTCCGAATTATCAAATTACCTAACGGAAACCATGGTTCCCTCTTTATATGATAAAATGAAAATTAAGGGTTATGAAATGACCCCCTATGTGAATTCTGTGGAAGAAACTCCTGATCAGGGCATCACGGGTTTCCTAGAATCCCCGAGATATTCTACTGGATACACTACCCTGCACAATACCATCGGCTTTATGCCGGAAACACATATGCTCAAAGCCTATGATAAAAGAGTGGATGCTACCTACAAGCTTTTGCAAAGCTACATCGACATCGTTCAAAGAGATGCAAAGCTCATTGGGGAAAATAAGAAAAAGGCAGATGCAGCCGTTGCTTTACAACAAGAATTCCCTATCATCTGGACACTGGATAAGACAAAGGAAAGTTCAATTGTGTTTAAAGGCTATACGGCAAAATATAAACCCAGTGAAGTGAGCGGACTACCTAGGTTATACTATGACAGAGCGGCCCCTTATACCAAAGAGATCAAATACTGGAATACCTTTGCTCCTTCCCTAACTGTGCAAAAGCCGATCGCCTATATCATTCCTCAAGCCTGGACAAAAGTAATCGAGCTGTTAAAGTTAAATCGGGTAAAAATACAGCAGCTGGCAAAAGACACAACCATTCCTGTAGAAATGTATCAGATCAGTGATTATAAAACATCAACACGTCCTTATGAAGGTCATTATATCCACAATGCAGTACAGATAAATCCTATAAAGCAGGATCTGCTTTTCTATGCGGGAGATTATGTAGTCTATGTGAACCAACCGGTAAACCGCTATATTGTGGAGACCCTGGAACCACAAGCAATGGATTCATTTTTCAACTGGAATTTCTTTGATTCCATTCTTGGCATGAAAGAGCATTTTTCTGCGTATGTTTTTGAGGATACCGCAGCGGAATTGTTAAAAAATGATCCGACTTTAAAAGCGAAGTTGGAACAGGAAAAACTGGCGAAACCAGAATTATTAAAAAATGCGGAGGCACAACTCGACTTTATCTATAAAAATTCCGTTTATTACGAAAAAACTTACCTGCGATACCCTATTGGCAGATTACAGGTAGCACAACAATTAAATTTAAAATAACAATGGACTACCTTACCCAAACCCCCGTTGCCTCAGTCATCTTTCTTTTCACGATCGTTACCAGTATTTATGCTTTTAACGACCCCGGCCTGTTTGGGAAATTTATGTTACACCCTTATAGTGTATCCAGAAAACACAAGGTATACACGTTAATCACCAGCGGACTAATCCATGCAGATTGGATGCACCTGATCTTTAACATGATGACTTTTTACTTCTTTGCCTTCAGATTGGAAGCCATGATTGGTTCCTGGCAATTTGGTTTATTGTACTTTTTAGGACTGATTTTAAGTGATATTCCTTCAGTAATTAAGCACAAAAACGACATGTGGTACAATAGCCTCGGCGCTTCTGGTGCCATCAGTGCTGTATTGTTCAGTTTTATCTTATTTGACCCCATGTCAAAAATGATCATCTTCCCACTACCTATCCCAATCTGGGCATGGTTGTTTGGATTGATCTATTTAGCATATTGCTGGCAGATGGCAAAAAGATCTGGTGACAATATCAACCATGATGCCCATTTTTTCGGTGCCTTAACAGGAATGATCGTTACCGTATTACTTGTTCCGGGGATCATTCCTCATTTTATTAGCCGCCTTATTGGGTAGCAGGCAAACAAGCCGGTTCAAAATAACTGATCGGTTTTGTTGGGTCTTTAATAATTTCAAATAACGTATGTCCCCATGGTTTCCAGAAATCCTGTAATACCTGGGCATACGTTTTATGTTGCCAATGATCAAACAGGGCTTTATTCATTGTCCCTCTCAATGGCATCGCATCAATATAAATCGTTCCTTCTACCGGCATTACCGTGTACTCCGGCAATCTGTTGAACAGATATGCGGAATAATAAAAACGTGCACAAAGTTCTTCAAATTGTTGTGGAGAAAGAGGAGTAGTACCAATCTGCGTTAAAATCTCCTGATGAAACTTCTTATTCGTTCCATTATCTTGAAGGCAGGCGATAATTCCAAAATCCTTTAATTTCAAAGAGAAGGTCATGGTATTAATCTCATCTCTAAAACTAAAGCTTGTGTCTTGTTCTGCTAAAGGGACTACGATGATAGACCAAGGCGTAAAATCTTCATATACTACTGGTCTATAAATGCTTTGAAGCATAGTATTCAGATTTCCGAATTTATGCATCAATCCTTGTGACATATTCACGCCATCTGCGCTGATCTGCTGTAAACGAACTGCGGCATTCATTTCAATATAAATCAAGCTGTACATAAACTTACCGATCCACTTAAACAATTCGTCTTCAGGCAAAGCGGAAACCGCAGCATACCCCTCAGAGAAAGCAGTCGCAATTTTATCTTCCAAAGGTTGAATAAACTGGTTGTTTACTTCTGCACTACAAGGCACCTTTAAGGTATTGTAAGCACGTACACTCTCATCTAGCAGTTTAATTTGCTCTTCTCCAGAAAAATTGGCGACCTTCAATAGCCAGTCAGGCAATACATTGATTTCCTCCACTGGAGCATTAAAGGTGTCACCACTTAAGAAGCAGTTTTTATATTTAAAATCGAAGTTTTTAAATGGCTGATATATCGTGCTATTCATACTGGGTACAATATTAAGTATATTATTTTTACATTCGTTGCAGCGCTGATTTTTTAACTTTGATATTACTAATTACCCCATTTATGTCCATACAGGTCGCCTATACATCCTACAACCTTGAGTTAAAACATCCTTTTACTATTGCTAAATTTTCGAGAACCAGTACGCCTGTGATACTCTTAAAACTTGGACATGATAATCAGGTTGGATATGGGGAAGCCTCTATGGTTCCTTATCTGGGCGAGAGTATAGCAACGGCGACTACTTTTTTAAAAAAGGTAGACTGGAATCGCTTTTCATTTCCCTTCAACTTTGAGGAAATCAGTGCCTATTTAGACCATATTGACACGGGTAATACCGCTATAAAAGCAGCCATTGACATCGCATTAAATGACTTAAACGGAAAGCTTTTAGAGAAGCCATGTTATGAAATTTATGGTGCCGACCCAACAAAAATGCCCCTTGCTTCTTATACCATTGGTATCGATGAACCAGATGTGATCAGGGAAAAAGTATTGGATGCTAAAAAATTTAGCATTCTAAAAGTAAAGTTAGGTCGAGACAATGATAAAGAGCTGATCCAAACCATACGCAGCTTAACGGATGTACCCTTATACATCGATGCCAATCAGGGCTGGAATAACAAAAAACAAGCTATTGACATGATTTACTGGCTACATGACCAAGGTGCTGTACTCATTGAGCAGCCGATGGACAAGTCAGACTTAGATGGTAATGCCTGGTTAACTGGAAGGAGTCCTATTCCTATTCTGGCGGATGAAGCTGTACAGCGGCTAAGTGATATGGATGCCTTGAGAGGCGCCTATCATGGCATAAACGTAAAACTAATGAAAAGTGCAGGAATGTATGAGGCTGCTCTGATGATCAAAAAGGCACGCTCTTTTGGCATGAAGGTATTGATTGGCTGCATGAGTGAAACCTCTTGTGCAACACAGGCTGGAATGTCCCTTGCTCCCTTATGTGACTGGGCTGATTTGGATGGTCCCTGGTTAACCAGGAACAATCCTTTTGATGCCCCGCAAATTGTTGCGGGGAGATATCAGTTAAAAAATTTAGCTGGATTAGGTCTAGAAGGAATTAGCCCTTCAATTCAGCTTCCTTTTTCTTAAGTGTAGCGCGCATCTCTTTCATTAGTTGCAGCTTTACATAAAGGAAAAAAATACCCGTAGCCACAAAAAGGGCCATGGCCAGGTATTGTTTATTGTTGAAACCCCAGGTTCCACCAAAGATGGAAATGATAAGACCCAGGTTGTAAAATACGTTTAATGCTATTTTCTTTCCCATGATTTAGTAAACAGGCATGCTAGGATCGAAGGCTTCTTTCCAAGCAACGATACCACCTTTAAGGTTATATAAATTGGTTAATCCATTCATTGCTTCTAACTGCATCACTGCAGCTGCACTTCTTTTACCACTTCTGCATTGAATGATTACTGGTTTATCTGTAGCAATCTGATCTGCTTCAATTAAGATACCACCTAAAGGGATGTTCAAACCACCAAGATTCGAGGCTTCATATTCGAAAGTTTCCCTCACATCAATCAATTGGAAGTCTTCTTTATTGTCGATCTTTTCTTTTAGTTCCTGAACGGTTATTTCCTTTATCATATTTTTAGCTTTTTTCAAAGATAAGCAATGATCAAAATATTAAGGGCAAAAAAACCACAAAATCACATTTAGATGAAGATAATGGGATCATTTCGAGCAAATTACTGTAACAACTAGGTGAGCTAGGCGTTTAATAGACGGTCTTTAGTAACTTTGTATTTTACATCATGAATTCTATATCTCGTTTCTTCTGGTTTTGCTCGGGGGCGCATATTTCCACACTCGAGAAACACCCCACTGAACACAATAAATACCTGGGAATAGGCGCAACCATTTTCTTTACAGGTCTTTTTGCCGCACTATCTGGTGGCTATGCCATGTATTTCGTTTTTAAAGGAGATGCAGCCGCCGTACTTTTTGCGGTATTTTTTGGCTTAATCTGGGGACTGGCAATTTTTAATATGGACCGTTACATTGTAGCGAGTATCAATAAGAGTGCAAGTACCAATAAGCAAATCTTACAAGCAACACCAAGGATTTTACTGGCCATTATGATTGGACTGGTGATTTCCCGTCCTTTAGAATTGAAAATATTTGATAAAGAAATTAAAGAGCGGTTAAAAGTCAGTTACCTGAATAACCAGCGCTCCAAGATCGACACCTTAAATGCTTCTTTTGGGAATAAGTATAAGATCGAAATTGGAAAGCTTAATGAAGCCAAAGCGGAGCGCGATTCTTTATCCAACGCCATTAAGGAAGATCGTCAAAAGTTAAACTTTGAAATCTTTGGTAATAAAACATTGGAAACTTCCGGGGTAATGGGGTATGGTCCTTATGCGAAAAGGAAAGAAGCGGAGTTGAAACAAAGAGAGCAAAATTTGGACACGCTAACCGCGGATGTCCGGGCATTGGAAAAATTCGTTGACGGAAGAAAACAATTTGATGGACTGATGACGGAGAAACTTTATACTGGAAAGCAGTTAGACAGCCTAAGTAATATTGCCGGCTTTGCAGATAGGAACTGGGCATTGGGCCAATTGAGCTTCAATACCGATGGCACCAGAGATGTGAATACTTCTCTTGCAGTCACTTTCATTGGCCTTCTTTTTATCTTCTTTGAATGCCTTCCTGTATTTGTGAAGCTGATGAGCGATCGCGGCCCTTACGACCATTCAATAAAAAACCTGGAGGCTGTACAAGTTTACGCTTCTGATCGGGATAAAGATTATGAAATTGCCGTCATGGATGGCATACAGGAGACGCGGATCGAGACCGAAATCGAACGTAGAAAAAGGCAATTACTTCATCCTTCACAGGAAGAATAACATTCTACCTGGCCGCCAACATAATGAATCCTTAAAAATTACTGCCTGAAACAGTATAAATCATCAACGCTAACCCATAAAAAAACAATTATTCTGATGAAAAAAACCATTTACACCTTACTAGTCGTGTTCCTGGCGCAACAAGCATTTGCGCAAGACATTGATAAGATCATTACCAGACCTTACGTAGAGCGCCTAATCAAAACACTGAGCAGCGATGAAATGGAAGGCCGTGCAACCTACTCTCCTGGCATTGATAAGGCCGCAAATTTTATTGCCGCTGAATTTAAAAGCATTGGATTGAAACCTTTGGAGGGAAATGGCTACCGACAAACCTTCACCAAGAAAAAGCTAAAACCTGTCAGCACACAAGTAAGTATTGATGGCAAAGATATCCCTGCCGAGAACATCCTTGTCTACGGTAATACTGCGGAAACACAGGTATTCGATCAAAGCAATAGTGCTGGCTGGATCAAACTTGATCCAGCAAAACCTTTCAACGCTCAGCTGAGGGCATTGACTAAAGAAAACAAAAAGCAATTGGTTTTAGTTGATCCGAAATTTGCAGATGTTTTCAAAAGAATCCGTGAGTATTTAGCGCAGGGTGCAGAACTTGATGAGAAAAAATCAGATAATGGCAGTACTGCTTTTGTTCTTGTACTTGGTGTGGATACCGTAGCTAAAGATTTTAGAGTCAACTTAAAAAATAAACTGGAAACACTGACCTTATTTAATGTGGCCGGAGTGATTCCTGGGAAATCAAAAGCAAAGGAGTTTGTTGTTTTCTCTGGTCACTATGACCATTTGGGGATTATTAAATCCGGAGATACAGACAGCATTGCAAACGGTGCAGATGATGACGCTTCTGGAACCACTGCTGTGATTGCCCTTGCGAAATACTACAAAAAACTAAATAACAACGAGCGCACGCTCATCTTTGTGGCCTTTACAGCAGAAGAAATCGGCGGTTTTGGAGCAAAACATTTCTCTGAAAAGCTAAATCCTGATGAAGTAGTTGCCATGTTCAACATTGAGATGATTGGTAAGGACAGCAAATTTGGTAAAAACACGGCCTTTATCACTGGTTATGATAAGTCAGACTTTGGAAAGATTTTACAGAAAAATTTGGAAGGCACAGAATTTACTTTCCATCCAGATCCATATCCACAACAAAACTTATTTTACAGAAGTGACAACGCCACTTTAGCCGCGTTGGGAGTTCCTGCACATACGATCAGTACAGATCAGATTGACAGTGATAAATACTACCATACCGTAAAAGATGAGTTTGAGACCCTGGATGTAGACAACATTTTATCTACGATCAAAGGGATTGCAAAAAGTGCCAACAGCATTATTAAAGGTACAGACACTCCAACCAGAATTCCGAAATTGAGTAATTAACTATAGTTATATTTTTATGACCTTTCTTAAACCTAACAAACTATCATTTCTTGCTGCTGCTGCACTATCGGTCTCGATGAGCCTGGGCTTAACCCTCCCTACTCTTGCGCAAAAACAAGAAACCCTTTTAGTCCGCAGCCCTGCTGTAAGTGCTAATAATTTGGCTTTTGTTTACGGTGGCGATATCTGGATTTCCGACAAAGATGGAAGTAATCCAAGGCGACTAACTGTAAACCCAGCGGTGGAGCAAAACCCTTTGTTCTCTCCTGACGGAAAACAAATTGCCTTTACTGGAAACTACGATGGAAACACCGATATATATGTGATCCCAGTGGAAGGCGGCGACCCAAAAAGAGTCACTTTTCATCCTGCTGCAGATATGTTAAGGGGATGGCTAGACAACAACCAGTTGTATTTTACATCTACCCGAGATTTTCAGTTTGCTTTAAGTCCGAGGATGCACCAGATCAATATCGACGGCAGCGCTGAAAAAGCATTACCAATGCCAGAAGCAACTCAAGGTACCCCATCTGCTGACAAAAGATACTGGGCTTACATCAAAAACACCGATCCTACAGAACGCTCCAACGTAGCATTTAAACGCTATCGTGGTGGTGGAATGCCACAAATCTGGATTTTTGATACCCAGACAAAAGACATAGAAATCATTCCCGGACCAGGATCCAACAATGTGAAACCACAATGGGTTGGTAACAAGGTTTATTTCTTATCCGACAGGGATCTGACTATGAATTTGTTCAGCTATGATGTGAAAAGTAAAAAGACGGAAAAGCTGACGAATTTCAAGGACTACGATATTAAAACATTGAGTATTGGTCCTGGTGTTATTGCCTTTGAACAGGCTGGCAAAGCGCATATTTTAGAAACCGCAAACAACAAAGTGCGCAGTGTAGCGATCAGTATTCAGGCAGATGCACCTTACAAAAGGCCGCATTACATTGATATGGCTAGTGACATCCGCAATTCAGAAATCTCTCCTACAGGAGTTAGGGCTTTGTTTGAAAGTCGCGGGGAGATTTATTCCGTACCTAAAGAAAAAGGTGATGCCAGAAACTTATCAAACTCACCTGGAAGCTATGAAAAATTCCCGGCATGGTCGCCAGATGGGAAATATATCTCTTACTTGTCCGACAAGAACGGTAGTTATCAACTGGTACTCCTGAATCAGGCAACGAAAGAAGCGCCAATTTATATTCCACTAGGTAAAACGCCATTCTATTACCAGCCGGTATGGTCGCCAGATAGCAAGAAACTATATTATGGTGATGCCCACCTGAACTTATTTTACATCGACATCAATAATCGCAAACCGATATTGGTGAAAGCAGATACCCAAGGTTCTACTACTGGCAGGTCTTTTAGTGCACTACAGCCAACCTGGTCGCCGGATTCTAAATGGATTTCTTATGTAGCTACCTTGCCAAATGCGGTAAGTGCTGCGTATTTATACAATCTGGATACGGAAAGTCATACGCAGGTAACTGATGGGATGAGCGATGTTAATGGTCCGAGTTTCAGTAGAGATGGCAAATATTTATTCTTCCTGGCGAGTACGGATGTTGGCTTAACCAATAGTGGATTACACATGTCTGCTTATCAGCGCCCGGTAAATTACAACGCCTATGCTTTGATCCTTTCTAAAAAAACACCTTCTCTTTACAAAACGGAAAGTGATGAAGAGGTAATCAAATCAGAAGATACGCCGGCAAAGAAAAAAGAAGAGCCTAAGAAAGAAGATTCTAAAAAAGACAAGAAAGAAAAAGATAAAAAAGGAAAGGACGAAGAGAAACCTGCTACGCCAGCAGTAAAGAAAACCATAGAGGTAGACCTTGCTGATTTGAGTGGCAGAATTATTTCACTGCCTATACCTTCCAGCGGACTTCAAGGTCTTGATGGTGGCGTAGACGGACAGTTACTTTATTTTAGAAATGGGGAGCTAGGTTCCCTGGATTTGAAAAAAATGGAAACCAGCACGTTGATTTCTGGTCTTTCCAGTCTGAGCGTAAGTTCCGATGGAAAGTCTATGCTTTACGGCTCCCGAGGTAATTACTACATCGTTGACGCAGGTAAAAAACCCGCTAGTTCAGAAAGCGGAAAGCTAAAACTAGAGGGCATCAAAGTATTGGTCGATCCTACCGCAGAGTGGAAACAGATGTTTGATGAAGTTTGGAACATGGAGAAAGATTTCTTCTATGTAGAAAACATGCATGGCACCGATTGGCCGGCAATGAAAGTGAAATATGAAAAATTCCTTCCTTATGTAAATCACCGCTCTGATCTTTCCTATGTTTTCAATGAGATGATGGGCGAGATGGTAGTTGGACACAACTATATTTATCCTGGTGATGAGCCTAACGCACCTTCAGTCTCTGTAGGCATGTTGGGTGCAGACTATGAAATAGACAATGGACTTTATAAGATCAAAAAGATTTTCACCCGATTAGATTGGAATCCAACCTTTAAAGCTCCACTTGCGGAACCAGGCTTAAACATCAAAGAAGGTGATTATATCGTGGCTGTAGAAGGAGTCCCTTTAACTGCAAAGACTTCTATTTATAGCCTTTTTGATTTCAAAGTAGGCAAACAAGTCGCAATCAAAGTGAACAGTAAGCCGAGTTTGGATGGCGCAAGAGAAGTGGTTGTTGTGCCCGTGGCTGCCGGACAAGAGTTCGAGTTGAGGAAAATGGATTGGATGGAGAACAACCGCAAAAGGGTTGATAAACTTAGTGATGGTAAAATCGCTTATGTGTATATGCCAAATACCGGTCCTGATGGCTACACTTATTTCAACAGGTATTATTTCTCACAAATGGATAAAAAAGCCTTATTGATGGACGAAAGAAACAACGGTGGAGGTTGGGTTGCAGATTACGTAATCGACTTATTGAGCCGTGAATTAATGAGTTACTGGGCCATCAGAGATGGAAAAAGTTTCACAACTCCAGGCAACGGCATCTTTGGTCCAAAAGCAATGTTGATCAATGAGAATGCAGGTTCTGGAGGTGATATGATGCCTTATATGTTTAGGAAGAAAGGTCTGGGTAAACTAGTTGGACGTACCACCATGGGTATCCTGGTTGGAATCAGCGGTTATCCAAGGTTGCTGGATGGTGGAAGCATCACCTCTCCTAACTTCGGTGTTTATGATACTGACGGAAAATGGATCATCGAAAACGAAGGTGTAGCACCGGATCATTTCGTGGAACAAACACCTAAAGATTTACTGGAAGGCAGAGACCCTCAATTGGATCGCACGATTAAAGTGCTACAAGACGAAATGAAAACTTATAAATATCCGAATGTAAGCAAACCTAAAGACCCAATACGCGGACATTAGGTTAGAAAAGACCATCGCTTTATTCGATGGTCTTTTCCATCACATAATCATTCATAAAGAAACCGTTGCCAATTTCCAGGTTAACGGTTTCTTTTATTTTAAATCCGGCATTTTTATAAAATTCCGTCGATTTATTCTCACGATTCACATTTAATTCCAGGCTTTTTCCGCCTGCTTCTTTTACCTTATCAAACACCTCATTGATCAGGAGTTTACCAACCCCCTTCCCATGGACTTCCGGCAACACATAAAGCTTATGTAACTTATAGGCGTCATCGCTATTTTCTAATTTTGAATAAGAAGCAAATCCTACGTCTTTCCCCTCAACTTCTGCAATCAGGAAAACATAACCTTCCAATAGCTGATCTAACAGAACGCCTTTATTATACATCTTTTCCAACATATAATCGATTTGCTCAGCACTGATGATGCCACTATAGGTAGGCCCCCAAGTGATTTTTGCAATCTCCTGGATGGAACTTAAATCTTTCTCTTTTCCTCTTCTAAGCAGGATCATAGTTTTTCGCTGATAAACAGATAAGCACTATTAAAATCGAAAGTAACGAAGCCATCATTGATCACCACGAAATCCTCATTTTCATTTTGTTTCAGGTTACTGGTTTCAAAATAGGAAAGAACTTCAATATGGAAAATACTGTCTTTCGGTTTCCATACCGAGAATCCAGACTTTATCGCGTATGCTTTCTCCGTTGCGGTGAATACGACGATGTTGATTTCATCAATATAACTTCCCAATTCCCTTAGCTTCGCTTTGGTATCAATCACATTGACTGCAGAATATTTTTCCTTAATCAGGTAATCCAATACGGCGTCCAGTGCTTCCCCTTTGGCAGGAATGACTTTCGTATTTTCTTGAGAAAACTCCTGGTCTACAGGGTTCACTACAAGGTCTACTTTTAGGCCGAGGCTAATCATTTTCTCATAAAGCGCCGCATTGACGATTAATGTAGGGCTCCACTCCAATAGCTGACCCAGGTATTCTTCATTAAACTCACCTAAATCATGAATATATAAGGCTGGTTCTTGTTTTTCTCTAACGATGTGATGTGATGACATAAAACAAATATATTGTAAAAACCCTTAAAACAAAGGAAGGCCGGTAAAAACCGGCCTTCCTAATTTATTCAATATTATTGATATTACTATTCTGGATTCTGAACCAGATTAGGATTCGCAGTCAATTCACTTTGAGGAATGTAATAAATTACACGAGGAGAAGTATAAGGAATCTCTTGAGTAACTTGACCTGAAGGTAAATGTGTTCCAGGATAGTTTCTAACCATGGTCTGTTTATTTCTGAACACATCGAATTTACGTTGTGCTTCAAAAGCAAGTTCCAATCTTCTTTCATCCAACACCACATCCAATACATTGGTATATCCCATCATATTTGAGGCAGAAAACAATTCCAAACCTTTTAAGCCAGCACGTTCTCTGATGATGTTCACATCTGATAAAGCATCATTAGTATTCCCTCTTTTGGCAGAAACCTCAGCTCTGGTCAGGTACATTTCTGCAAGACGCAATATCACCGGAGAACTTAATGTTTCCACACCATCCTGATAAGAATACTTCATCACATAGTAAATTGGGTATCCGTTACGTTTTGCCAGAATTGGCTTACCATTGGCATCCAACTTCACATTTCCATCGGCATCTTTTTCGTAATTAGGACGAACAAAAGCATGACGCAAATCATTAGGGAATTTATCCAACAGGTTTCTATAACTTTCAGAAGCATACATCTCTCCGTAACCCATACCACCCGAAGTAAAGTACATAGATCCAATAGAATCATCACCACGGTCATCTTTTAATTCATGTTTAATGGCGAAGATGGTTTCCTGAAGTTTACTGTCACCACCAGGAGCTACCGTAAAGTAACTTCCAAGATTTGCAGAACTCACCAAGGCATATCTATTTGATTTAATCACTTCATCTGCATATTTATACGCATTATCATAGTCGCCCATATATAGATAAACTCGACTTAAAAGCGCCATTGCTACTTCTTTTGAAGCATAAATATTAGATTTAGTGCTGCCCATCAATTTAATCGATTCTAACAAATCGCTAATCACTACTGCATAAACGTCTTTCACTTTCGCACGTGAACCTCGCTCTTTAACATCACTATTTGTTTTGATCACGATACCTAAAGATTCTCCATTGTCGTCTGTATATGGGCGACCGAAGAACCTCACCAAATCAAAATGGATCATTGCTCTCAGGAAATAGTTTTCACCAAGCAATTGATTCATTACTGCGTTATCGCCTCTAGTAGCTTTTTCAATCACCACGTTGGTACCATAGATTGCCTGATAACCCTTACGCCAGATCATTTCTGTATTACCCTGACTTTTTAGGTGACGGTAGTTGTAAGCATAGAATAGATCATCAGTAGTAGTCCCGCTTAAGGATACGTTATCACTTGCATACTCAGAAAGCATGTGGTAATTACGCGTGTAATAAGGATCTTTGATATAATTATAAGTACCGATCGTTGCAGCAGTCAGACCTTCAACAGTGTTTACAATCTGCTCTGTCGTTAAGGCATTATAAGGTTTTAAATCCAGGTCTTCTTTGCAGGATGAAGCAGTCAGTGTCAATAATACCGCTACAGCCAATTTATATTTTTTCATCATCATTGTTCTCTTTAAAATAGTTTTAGAAACTAACATTTACACCAAATAACACCTTCTTACTGATTGGGTATTTAGTACCACTCACGCCAACAGCATTGTTCCCTTCTGAAACCAATGAAACCTCAGGGTCCATTCCAGAGAATTTAGTTAGCGTAATTAGGTTGTCTCCGCTTACAAAGAAGCGAACGTTAGACAGCTTTAACTTTTCGGTTACTTTATCAGATAAAGTATAACCTAAAGTTATGTTACGTAATCTGATGTAAGAACCATCTTCCAGGTATCTTGAACTTCTTTTGTTAGAGTTTCTATTGCCATTCGCTACTGCTTTTGGGTGTGTAGCAATATCACCTGGATTCTCCCAACGGCTCCATCCACTTTTCAAGATCATGCTGTTGTATTGAGGATATGCACCATCTGCATCAAAAAGTTCGCGTGCAGAATTGTACACAGTACCTCCGGAAACAAAGTTGAAGAAAGCATTCAGGCTAAAGTTTTTGTAAGAGAACTCATTCCCTATACCACCGATAAAATCAGGCGTTGAAGTACCTACAAACTGTCTGTCTGCATTATCTAGGTTGTTTGTGGTTACTCTGGACGCTACACCATTAGCATCTGTTTTTGTCATGTACCATAGTGGATCTCCGTTCTTTGGATCTACCCCAGCCCATTCTTCCATGTACCATGAATTCAGGTCGCGACCAACAGCTACTCTTTGGTATCCTCTTTCGATAGCCTGACCTCTGTAAAGGCCCAATACTTTGTTTTTGTTGATACCGATATTAAATGAGGTATTCCATTTGAATTCACCAGTTAAGTTTTTAGTATTCAATTCTATATCAATACCCTTGTTTCTTACTGATCCGATATTCTCCGTAGAAAAATAGAAACCAGTTTCTGAAGGCAATGGTACATCAAGAATTAAGTCTTTATTGGTACGTTGGTAGGCATCAATGCTCAAATCAATTCTGTTAAAAAAGCTGATATCCAAACCTGCATTGATCGTTGTAGGCGTTTCCCAAGTTAAATTCGGGTTTGGCAAACTACGAGGGAATGCTCCCGGAATACCACCATACTGTACATTGGCCAGGTAAAGATCCAAATGGGCATAATCCCCACCAGGTGTATTTCCTGTTACTCCATAACTACCACGTAATTTTAAGGTATTGATGACTTTAGATTCGAAGAATTTTTCATTGGCAATGTTCCATCCAGCTCCAAAAGAGTAGAATAAACCATATCTGCTATTCGCACCGAATTTCGAAGATCCGTCATTTCTCATGGATACTGTCGCAAAATAACGGTTATCATAGTTATAGTCTCCCATAAACAGCTCAGAAACGAATCTGCTCATTGATCTGTTACCCGAAAGACCTTTGGCAATCGCAGTAGCATCCATTGAACTTAGATCAGGAAGGATTCCTGTTCCTGTACCATTAAGTCCGTCCACATAGTTTTGCTGATATTCAAATCCGGCAATACCCGATAGGTTATGCTTACCGAAAGAATGTGCTGCATTGAACAAGTTAGAAGTAATGAAAGAGTTGGTGTAACCGTAACCATTGTACAGCTCTCCTCTATTCGCTTTTCCTGCTGGTGTACGCGGATCAATCAATCTTTCAGCACGTGAATTGGTTACTGTATAACGGTTAGAAGTGGCAAAATTCAACCAATCCGTTACTTTATATTCCAATTTAACATCTGCCGAAAGATTTTGTCCACGGGAGTTATCTCTGTTATATTGACTTACATACAAGAAATTACTTTTATCTCTACCATACCATTGGCTATTGGCATCCACATATTTTGGAGAACCATCTGCATTATATGGGTTGTCCCATGGCATATTGGTATAAGACTGATCTAAAGCACCACTTGGATCGTTGTTTGTTTTAGTAAAACCAGCATTAAGTCTTGCCGTTACTTTAAAACGATCATTGATTTTATGCTCCAGGTTAGTACGGAAGTTAAAGCTCTTATAGTCTGTATTTACTAAAGTACCTTGCTCATCATAATAGTTGGCTCCAACATAAAATTTCGTTTTCTCGTCACCACCAGAAATACTCAATGCCTGGTTATTGGTAATTCCTTGTCTGAAAGCTAAATCTCTCCAATCTGTATTACCTGGCTCAACTGGCATAAATCCTGCTAAATAACCCGGAAGAGTTAGTGCTAGATCCTTGCTTGCCAGAAAGTCATCAATCTGTTGTTGTGTTGGATTAGGAATTGTTTTCTGCAATTCTTTGATGAATGCTGCACGTTTTCCAGTATAATCATTGGTATACATGTAAGCACTATAATCACGTAACTGCTGTCCATTCATCACTTTAAAGTTTCCTTCTGAAGCAGTATTTAAACCAAAAGCGCCACTATAGTCAATTTTAGTTTTACCTGCTTTACCTTGTTTAGTGGTAATTACAATGACACCATTTGCTGCTCTTGAACCATAAAGGCCTGTTGCGGCTGCATCTTTCAGGATACTTATCGATTCGATATCACGTGGGTTTGCAGTTCCACCAATCACACCATCTACCACCATTAATGGTTCAGATCCTGAACTCAATGTACCTGTACCACGAATACGAATGCTTGTTGAGGCACCCGGTTGTCCTGAAGGAACACTTACGTTTACGCCGGAAGCTTTACCCTGTAACATCGCAGAAGTACTGTTACTCGTTACATCCAATAATTTCTTTGCAGAAACTGTCGATACAGAACTCACCAATTGCGATTTGTTTTTGGTTACATAACCAACTACCACCACCTCATTCATTAAGTTATCAGTTGGTTTCAAGCTAACTTTGATGGGATTTTTTGCCCCAGCGCCGATTTCCTGAGTATCGTACCCCATATAGGAAAACAGAAGTGCTGATTTATCATCAGTCTTGATGCTGAATTTCCCATCGTTATCTGTCATGGTACCGCCAGCTGCATTTTTGATTTTCACGGAAACCCCTGGTAAAGGCAATCCGGTTTCGTCAACCACTGTTCCAGTCTTGACACCTGTGGTCTGACTCATCCCTGTAAACACAGATAGTGCTATCAGGATTAAGGTCATTAAGGATTTCCTGAAATAAGGAATCCAATTAAATAAGTTGTAATTCTTGGTCATGAATTATTCTGATTAAATAAGTTATTTGTCTGATTTGCCCAACATTGGCGTTAGACATTTTTAAGAATTCGAATTTAGAGACTTAAAGGAGCATGCTCCCGACAGAAAGCTCATTAAATTCACGCAAACGTTTGATATTTACTTGCATCAACTTTAAAAACGAGAAGTGATTTCGTTAGATTTAAAACAAAAATTTGCCTTTATCTTAAAAAGACCCAATAAAGTGTTTTGAATCAGGGATAAAACAACGCGATTTTCCGATTTTACCGCTTTTAGGCAGGGAAATATCAAACGTTTGCGTAATGTTTAAATGCAATGAAGGCAGTTTTTGTACTTTATAAAACGTTTATAGAAAATTCTGCTCCTGTCATCTCATTATCAGCGAGATAAAAAGGATACTCATGCTTCAGGAGCACATCTTTGATTAAGGTTAGTCCGATGCCTTGTCCATCACCTTTTGTGCTAAAAAACGGACTAAATAAGAAAGGAGCCGCAGCCGCTGAAATCCCCTTTCCATTGTCTATAATACGGAGTCTTTTGGGATGATTTTCCGTCACAAAGGTGATGATTCCCTGCGGGTTATCACCAATCGCTTCAATGGCGTTTTTAACGATATTGATCAAGACCTGTTCCAGCTGTAGCTGGTCTGCGAAAATGATCAATGGCACCTGATGCAGCTTAAATTCAAAGCTGATATTTTTCTCTTTGGCAGCTTCAGACCATAAGGTCGCGACCGAATAAATTAATTCATGGAGATCCATGTACTTTTTGTCTGGCTCGGGTAAGCGTACCAGATCTGCGAGGTTACGCATAAATTTGTTGAGGTTGTAATTCCGGTCTATGGCTATCTGAAGCGCATTCGCCAAGGCACTATTCTCATTACGATCCTTTTCCATCAGCATCGCAGAGTCCAGAATGGAATTCACCGGGCCTATGGTATTGTTTACCTCATGGGCCATCATACGGATCACCTTACCATAACCTTGCTTCTCTGCTACTAGGAGTTCGGTAGTCAATTCCTGAATGATGACAAAGTTCCTGGAAAATCCCTGATCTATAAACTCAGATACCTGAATTTTATAAGATTCGGCTCCTCCCTTCAGTGTAACAGATCGTTTCTTTTCCTTGATCAGCATCCTGACCTCGTCAATAATGGAATGTGAGATGTCTTTTAACAACCATCCTTCAATTGGGATGGCATGTAATATTTTTTTAGCAACCGGATTGACCATCTGAATTCTATGGTCATGGTCCAGGATAATGATACCCACAGGAGAATGATCAATAAGCTTATCCAAAAAGAAGTGTTGTTGTTGCTGTACTGTTCTTTCTTTTCTCAATTGATCAATCATTTGATTATACACCTCAATCAATTGATCCATTTCATAAGTCCCCGTTTTCACGAACTTAATGGTAAAATCTTCATCTCTGATTGCATCAGCCCCCTGAACCAATAAGTTTAGCGGACGGATCATTTGATTGTACAATTGCCAGGAGATCACCACAGAAATGAGGATCAGCCCCTCCGCAACCAGGAAATAAAGCTTATTCTTTTCGAAAACAAAATAGCTTAAAAGCAGGGCGATCGTATGTAAAATGCATACGAACAAAAGGTATTTAGTCCGAAGTTTCATCGCAAGGAATGTTAAATTTTTCCAGTCGGCGGTACAAAGCACTTCTGGTAAGCCCTAAGGCCAATGCAGCTTTAGAAATGCGGTTCTGATGAAATTGTAAAGCGCGCTTAATCATTAAAATTTCCGTTTCTTCTAAGGTCATCGCGCCCACGTCAGGGATTTTTGTCGCTTGTACTATTGGTGTTTTTTCCAGCTGTGTACTAAAGTCGGCGATCTCCAGCAGATTTGTTCTGCTAATTAAAACAGATCTTTCTACCATATTTTTTAATTGCCGGATATTTCCTGGCAAAGGCAGTTGTTTCAACCATTTGACGGCCTCAGCGCTTACCTGTAAATCCGGGCGGTCATAAAGCTTTCTTAAATTATCCATCATAAAGTTTAACAACAATGGAATATCTTTCGCTCGCTCTCTTAATGGAGGCAGTTTGAGGGTAATCAGATTAATTCGATACAACAGATCCTCTCTGAACAATCCTTTTTCCACCATTTCTGCCAGGTTTTTATTGGTGGCACAAATCACACGCACATCTACTGTCTTTGTGCGGCTATTTCCCAACACCTCATAACTACGATCTTGTAATACCCGCAGCAATTTCACCTGACTACTCGCATCCAGGTCACCGATTTCATCCAAAAAGATTGTCCCCTTGTTGGCCATCTCAAACCTACCAATCCTGTCATTTCTTGCATCAGTAAAAGCACCCCTCACATGGCCGAACATTTCACTTTCAAACAAAGAAGTGGAAATTCCACCCAGATTCACTTTAACAAAGGCCCTGTTTTTACGCAGGCTATTTTGGTGAACTGCTTCTGCGATCAGTTCTTTTCCAGTCCCACTTTCTCCGGTGATTAATACTGAAGCATCTGTTTTAGCTACTCTACCAGCAATTTCCAACAGTTCCAACATTTGTGGATCAGCTCCAACGATGGCCTGAAAATCATATTCTTTGTCTAAAGCCTTCCTACTGGTCGTAGACTTCAGTTGTTCTTGTTGCCTTTCCTGATCCTTTAAGCTGATCAGTGTTTTTATAGATTGCAACAGGTGTTCATTACTCCAGGGTTTATTGATGAAGTCATTTGCACCGAGTTTCATACCTTGAACGGCCAGATCGATGCTCGCCCAACCAGTGATCAATACCACTGGCAAACGCGCATCGATTGCTCTAATTTCTTTCAACAAAGCCATTCCTTCCTTACCAGATGTATCAATTGAGAAGTTGAGATCCAGAATAACCAAGGAAATTGCCTCTTTTTTCAGCGTAGCGATTCCCTCCGCAGCATTGGCTACGGCAGTGACCTGGTAGTCTTTTTGCGTTAGTAAAAGCATCAGCGAAGTACGAACGGCTATATCATCATCAATTATCAGGATCATCGGCTAAATATTGGTAAGGCTAGTCAAAAATATCTTTATTCTTCATGTAATGCAACAGCAGGATAAATTGCTGCGGCTTGTTTTCCTGGATACAATGCACAAATAACCACCAACAGGTAAATAAATAGGATGGCAAAAAACTGCGCCAATAGGTAAACTGAGGTCGGTAAATCGAAAACTTTCATCAATGGAAACTGTACGGCAAAGAAAGACCCAATGATTAAAGAAAAAGTAGCGATCACCAATGCTTCACCTAATAGCTGTGTAGAAACAGCTGATGACGTGGCGCCAATCGCCCTTCTCAAACCAATTTCAGCCCTTCTTTTATTGATATTGTACCACAATACTCCGAAAATACCCAGCGCCACATTGATAATTAAAAAACCGGTTACAATGAAGAAGATGATCATGGGAATGATCGTTTCCTTGTTTTTCTCCGCTTTCATATCCGACAGGTGCTTGATCTCCAGATTCGTACTTTTAATCGTGGAAGCAATCATTTTATACATTTTCCCTTCAAATGCGGCAGTCGTTCCTGGCGCTACCCGAACAAGGATTTGATTCATCTGATTAATCTTACCGGTGTCAATTCTGGTATAAATTGCTGGCATTGGCGCTTTAAAGTCACTTTTATCTTTCAGATTCTGAATGACGCCAATCACCTTGGACGATCCATCGGAAATCATTTTCCCAATTGCATCCTCCTTGCCAAATAATCGCTCTTTAGCCTCCTCATTAAGGATCACCGTTGACTTTGCAAGGCCATTGTCCTCCGGAGAAAACCATCTTCCGGAAAGCAAGCTGAGTCCTAGTACCTGTTTATAGTCATCCTCGACCCTATTTACATCAACATTGATCCTTATTCCCTTATAACCCGTGCCTGAGGTAAACATGCTATTTGAAAAAGGAACATTGGCACTGGCATAACTGATCGCCTTTACCTCAGGTAAATTTTTAAGAACATTTCTTAGATTCTCATGCAGGACGCCTACAGAATCTTTGTTTTTACTGACATTCAGCTCGCCAAGATCCACAGACCAGACGTTTTCTTCCTCGAAGCCTTTAGGTACTGCATAATTTTGATAATTGTAAACCAACAAGGTAAATACCGCAAAAATGACCATAAAGGAGATCAGAATCTCTGAAATGAGCAGGAAATTTTCCTTCTTTTTATTCCAGATCAATTTGAATAAATGCTTTAACATATTCTTATATTTTAATTATTGGCTTTTAAAGCGGTAACTACATTTAGTTTCGACATTCTCCATGCGGGATATACACCAGACATCAGTCCGAAAACCAGACAGGCCAACAGGCTATAACACACGACAATGAAATTAATTTTCAAGTCCAGATTGGCGATCAGGCCGCTGGAATTGAGGATACTGATGGTGGCCATTGCCATAAACAAACCCATCAAACCACCAAGCAGCGTCAAGATCAGATTCTCGACCAGGAACTGACCAACAAGAGTCCTGCTGGAGGCACCAAAGGCTTTTCTGACCCCAATTTCCGAGGATCTTTCCATAATTCTACTCACATTAATATTCATCAGATTTACCGTTGGAAGCAGTAAAAAAACAAAGATCACCGCGCTCAGGATAAGAAAAAACTGATCTCTTCCAGAAGCTACACCTTTACCCAATACATAACGGGTAAAGCTTTCCAGGTAAGTGTCTGCATAGCTAAACAATAATTCTTCATTCTCCTCCGGATGCGGAACTCTTTTGAGCAATTGCTGATATTCTTCCTGCATTACAGGTAAATCATCAGCAGACTTGGCCAATAGCGTCACCAGATAACTTCCCATTAAGGACGTTCCCCCTGAAGTGGAAACATCCAGGGTATAGGGGAGGTAAATGTCTGAGGCAGCATAAAACACCGTAGCGGGTGCTGTTTTAACGACACCAATTACCTTGTATCTTAAATTGTTAAACTCAATCTCTTTTCCTAAAGCAGAAACCCCTTCTCCAAAATAATTATTCCCCAAATCTTCCGAAATAACGACCACTTGTTCCGCGTTTTTCAATTGTTGTTCAGAAAAAGGTTTACCCATCAAAAATTTGAACTGGTAAACCTCCCAGAAAGCAAGATTCGTATACATCAGGTCGACAGATAATTTCTTATTGTTCGGATAAGCATTCGTCGTGCTCCTGTTGGAATGCATCGCGATTTTCTCCGGTGTTTTCATTTTAGCAATGAAATTATTCACCAAATAAAAATTCAAAGCCCCCATCATCGTGTAATCCTCCTTACTAGACCGCAGCTCCACCCTGGTGATAAACAATTCCCGGTCGCGGTTTACATCCGGATAGTTGGGACTCAACATGACCTCTATAAAAGAAGTCAACACCATAAGGATGGTTAGCGTAAAGCTGATCCCAAATAAGCTGATAAAGGTGAAAAACTTCCTTCTTTTCAGTACTGCAATAGCAATTTTAAAGTAATTCTTAAACATAGCTATCTCCCCTATTGAACTTGTGAACCATCAAATAAACGAAGTAACCGGTGCGTACGCTGCGCCATATTCGGATCATGCGTCACCATCACAATGGTGGTGCCATCCACACGGTTCAATTCTAGAAGAATGTTCATGATCTCATTGCCCATCGCACTATCCAGGTTTCCCGTAGGCTCATCGGCCAAAATAATTTCGGGCCTGCCAACAATGGCTCTGGCAATGGCCACCCTTTGTTTTTGCCCACCTGATAACTGTGTTGGAAAATGATGAATCCTATTGCTCAGCCCTACCTTTTCCAGCGCTGCTGTTGCCAGCTCCCTTCTTTCTTTGGCACTTGAATTCCTGTACAACAATGGCAGTTCCACATTATCGACCACCTGCAAATCATTGATCAAATGATAACTCTGGAAAATAAAGCCAATTTTATTGTTCCTGAAATTCGCCAGTTTACGGTCATTCAAGGATAGGGTTTGCTGGTTATCAATCAGGATATCTCCTTTTGAAGGTGCATCCAACAAGCCCATGATGTTGAGCAAAGTACTTTTCCCACAGCCAGAAGGACCCATAATGGATAAAAATTCTCCCTTAGCCACCCGAAGGCTGATGCTATTTAAAGCCTGCGTTTCTACAGTATCGGTCCTGTATACTTTTTCAATATTTTTTAGTTGTATCATATCGATATAGGTTATAGTTTTATTTTCTCATTCTTCTCAAAATCGAAAAGTGACAAGTAACGCAACTGGTAATAGGCGCCCCAAAAATCACGTAAAGAATTGATATAATCTCGTTTTGCCTGATCGTTTTCCTGGAAAGCGATACTCAGGTCTGTGATGCTCAGATTTCCCAATACATAGCGCTCTTTAGCGATCTGGTATTTTTCGGAGGCAATTTGCTCCGCCCGGGCATTTAATAACAACTGCCCTTTCATCATTTCAAATAAGTTGACTTCCGTGATGATCTTTTGTGTAAAATTCTGTTTGTCCTGAGCCACTGCATATTGCGTAAACTGTTGGTTGGCCAAAGCCGTTTTTCTTCTTGATTTTTGTCGCCCCCAATCCAGAATAGGAATTTCTATGGCCAGTTCCAGCAATTGCTGGTCTTTAGGGTTTTGATAAACACTACCTATGCTTCTTCCGCTTTTTGCAAAACCAAGGTTTGCATTTAAGGTGGCATTGATCCCATTGTCTCCTTTTGCTTTCGCTACATCACGCTTGGCCTCCTCCAACTTTCTCCCAAAGGCGATGGCATCTGAGCGATTTTGAAAAGCTTCTGTCAAGGCTTTTTCCGTTACCACTTTCATCTCTACTGTAGATTTAGGGAGGGAAAGCTTGATTTTATCCGTGTTTTGTAAACCCGTATAGGCTTTAAGATTATAAGTAGCCACTTCCATATCACGCTTTGCGATCCCTACGGCTTTCTCCGCTTTTAATGCTTCCAATTGTAATTGGAGAATCTCATTTTTGGAAACTTTACCCATTTCAAATTTAGTATCCGCAATTTTCTGGATGGCAGTGGTATTATTCAAATTCGTTTCTGCAATTTGTAAATCTACCTGAGCAAGCAACAGATCAAAAAAGTAGGCACTGGCATTGATGGAAATCTGTTCCATGGTTTCAATATAGGCCTGCTGACTTTCATTGTATTTTAACGGCTCTATCCTACGGTCCCATTTTAAAGAATTAAACTGGAAAAGTGGCTGAATCAAGCCTACACTATAAGGAGCACCATTATAAAGCGTGTTATTACGGTCAAAGTCATCAAACCGTTGCAAGGACGTGCTTCCGTAAACCGTACCTCCGGTTTGTGAAATCCGCTGACTAAAGGACAAGTCCAGCGAAGAATTATTATTGTGAACCGAACGGAAATCAATCGTTCCATCAGGTTGCTGAACCGATATAGAAGATTTACTATATCCCGGCAAGATTCCTTTTAAGGAGAGTTGCGGTTGATAATTGGATTTATAGGTCATCCATTCCCAATACCGCGTTTCTTTTAAGGTTGCGGCCTGTTTTGAAGCAATAGATTGATCCTTTGCCATCGCAACCACCTCCTTTAATTCCAGTCGTAGGGTATCTGCAGATTGCTGGAGTGGTTCGGACTGTACCGTTATTTTCGACTGCCTAGCTGCTGTCGGTTGTGGAACTTGTGCAAATCGTATGGTTTGTGCCCCAGCCTGATCAAATGAAAAAGATGCGATACAAAAAGCGCCAATAAAGAAAGAGATCGATTTAATATTCATCTGTCTTATTTCTTTATGGTGATTTGATTGCTGTTTTTAAAAGAATGCATGTCGGAAGTAATGACCACATCCCCTTCTTTTACCTGATCTTTCAACTCCACAAAATCAAAATTACTCAGGCCGATCTGTACGTTCTTTTTTATCGCCACCCCATCCTTTAACACAAAGATCGACTGGGAAGGTGTACCCAGAAATGCAGGGCCATTACTTACCCTCAGCACCTGCTGGTGTTCGTCAGTAACCAGGAAAACATCTGCCTTTAAATTCGGTCTGAAGAGTTTATGGTGACTACTGTCTGGTTTAATATCAAAAGATACCGTTGCATTTTGAATTGCAGGATAAATATTCACCACCTTACCCCGCACCTGGTTCTCTCCAATGCGGATAATCGCAGTCATTCCATTTTTCAAAAGACTTACGTTCTGATCCGAAATTGTTCCTTTTACTTTAAAGCTGGATAGGTCTGCAATTCTGGCCAAGACTTCTCCCGGCTGTACCGCAGCGCCAATGTTTTTATTGACCCAGGTCACCACGCCGTTTCTACTCGCGGTAATATCTGCCTGTTGCAATTTCCTTTGCAGTACATCCAGGTCATTTTGTTGAATATTTGCCGCCAACTCCACTTCTCTCATTTGCAAGCGCATACTCTGTTGCTTGCTATTGATCTCGTTTTCCAGCTGCTGCTTTTCCAATTGCGCAACTTTCAGGTTCAATTCAGCCTGTTCTACATCTTCACGAGTACCGCCTCCGGCTTTTAATAAACGTTTCGTATTGTCAACTGAAGCTTTGAGGCTATTGATCCGCAGCTGCTTGATGTCATTGTTCGACTTGATGTCGTAGAAACTTTTATCCAGATCCAGCTTAATTTTGCGGATGTCATTCTTCTTGGACTCCAACTGGAACTTCAATTTCTCAAAATCCATCTGTGCCGCAGACTTATCTAAGGTCAGAATGGATTGCCCAGCCTGGATCTTGCTTCCTCCATCCAATAATACTTTCTGAATGGATGCTGCGATCGGACTACTGATTACTTCTTCAAATTCCGGTAACACTTCACCGGATGCATTAATGGTATTTTCTATGTTGCCACGATCTACAACTGAAGTGGTGATTTCTGAAGCGTAAAGCGTCGTATTGAAGATCCTGCGCAAACCAAAAATGCCCGCAACGAGTAACACAATTCCTATCAGTAAGTACAACAAAAGCTTCTTCTTTTTACCTGATGAAACTGCTTGTTCGATATTTCTGTCCATTGAATTTCTTTTAACAGGGCTTTCCAAAGGACATGCCACAGTTAAATCACTAAAATTCAACGCATTAAATATTATCTTGAAAGAAAAAGCGTTCGATATCGGACAAGAAGTTCTATATCAAACAAATTGAGCGATTTAGCTTCCCATTTTTTGTTCCTGTTGACTGTTAAAACGCTCCAGCTGATGCATGCTCCCTTTAAGACCCGGATACAACTGCCGATAAATGCTAAACAGTTCTCTGTAAATTTCATGATGTTTCGGATTGGGTTGAATACATTGCGCTTCTCCAGCGGGCCTGGGATATTCCGCAGCTAAACCGATAGTTTTAACAGCTAAATAAGCCGCTCCAATTGCAGAAGCATCTTCGGTTTGTACCAACACCACCTCTTTTCCAGTAATATCGGCCAGGATTTCCATCCAGATCCTGGCATGTACAAAACCACCACTAACCTGGAGTTGTAATATTTCTGCTGTTGGTGATTCCAGAGCGATCAACACTTCATTTAAAGCATAGCAAATTCCTTCGAGCACAGCCCTCGATAAATGACTTTGATCGTGCTGAAGTTTAAGGCCGAAAAATGTTCCGCAGCTTTCGGAATCCCATATTGGTGCACGTTCCCCGCTGAGGTATGGAAGAAAAATCAAGCCTTTACTCCCAGCCATTGTGGTCTTAATCTGATCAAATAGTTCCGAATAATCTGCCGAGGATAATTCCTTTTTACCCAGCACATTTTTTAACAACCATTGCAAGGCGATGCCCCCATTATTAACCGGACCACCGCAAATAAATGTTTGCTCATCCAGGAGATAGCTAAATGTCATCGCTGCTGCATTAAAAATCGGCTTCGGACTTGAAATCCGCACTGCGCCACTCGTCCCAATTGTCAATGCAGCTTTTCCTTTCTCATTGGCGTCAGTACCCAGGTTTGCTAAACACCCATCACTCGCTCCGATCACAAAAGTAACCCCCTCCTGATCTTTCTTTTGATAACTGGTACTTACAGGTTCCGATAAATGTACTCCAGTAATTCCGGCTAGCAATAGGGCTTCTTTACTCCAGGTTAAAGCTTTCCAATCAAATAAACCAGTACAAGAAGCAATAGAATGGTCAATTTTAAACTCTTTAAACAATCGGTACCAGATGTACTCTTTAATAGAGATAAATTTATGGCTGCGTTGAAATAGTTCTGGTTCATGCTCCCGCCACCAAATTAGCTTACACAGTGGAGACATGGCATGAATTGGCGTTCCTGTTTGGTGGTAGAGTTCCATTCCAGCTGCAGATTCAAAGATGCGTTGCGCGATCTCCGAACTTCTCGAATCTGCCCAGGTTATCATTGGAGCTAATGCATTGCCTGTTTCATCCACACTAATTAAACTGTGCATCGCAGCACTTAATCCGATACCTTCCGGAACAGCACCCATACGTTCCTTCATTTCCGAAATACATTGCTTAAAAGCTTCCCAGATTAATATCGGATCTTGTTCATTATATCCTGGTAAAGTTGAAAATGAAGGATAATGGTGCTGAACCGAATCGATAGGTTCATAATTAAGGTTTAAGGCCACCGCTTTAGTACTCCCCGTTCCAATGTCTATTCCCAGAATATATTTCATGTTGCTCTTATTTTAAATTAAACCTGCTGTTTCCTATTTATATTGGATTAATCACTACCTCAGAAAATCCCAAGGTCTATTTTTTCCTTAACGCGACAAGATCGAGATAAACAAAATAGAAAGAATAATTTACAAGCTGCAACGCTTTGTCCAAATCTTAATCCTAAAGCTATTTGGATCGATTATAAATAAATCTATATTTGCAGGCATTCTTAATATTTTGTCAGCATCAAACTCACATCATTCCAACGACTCTATTACAATTGATGAAAATACTTTTTTTCAGTTGTATGAATGCTATTGGAAAAAGTTATACCAGATTGCTTTAAAATATCTTGGAGATCGCTTTGAAGCGGAAGAAGTAGTTCAAGAATTATTCACCTCCTTATGGCAACGAAAAGATACCTTGGTATTACAGCGGGACACCGTTGAAAATTACCTGGTCAGGGCAGTACGATTTAAAATTGCGAGGATGTACAAAGATGAAATCAGAAAAACCGGTAAGCTCAACGAGCTGAAAGAACAACCGGTTTCCTTGAACCACCATACGGAGAA
This sequence comes from Pedobacter gandavensis, assembly GCF_014172405.1. Lineage (GTDB taxonomy): Bacteria > Bacteroidota > Bacteroidia > Sphingobacteriales > Sphingobacteriaceae > Pedobacter > Pedobacter gandavensis. The sequence continues at coordinate 38,218 of NZ_WNXC01000005.1, forward strand.
ACAAGTCCTATATCATTTTTTAAAGCAAGATATCGAAAAGCTGGTGGTCTTATTACCGGAAAGATGTAAGGACATTTATAATTTAAGTCGCGAGAGCGGACTAAACAACAAGGAAATCGCCTTAGGCCTTTCCATTTCTGAAAAAACAGTAGAGAATCAATTGACAAAAGCCTTATCATTTCTGCGCAATGGTCTTAAAAAATATCCAAGAACATAACATGCATAGGGGAAAACCAGTTCATTTGATAATATATATAAAACTAAGCCATGAATCCTGATCTATTAAAGAAGTGTTTATCTGGCAAAGCATCCGATGCGGAATGGGAATTGTACCTATCCTGGATGGAAGGTGATGCCATAGAAACTGATCTGGAAGAACTGGATCAGCAGGCCGAGCCTATAAAAAATAGTATTCTGGCTAAAATTCTACAGAAAAATGAGCAGCAGCGCGTTCGGGATACTCGCACAAGAACGCTAACCATCGGTGTTGGTATTGCAGCTAGTTTACTTTGTGTTTTATACCTTTCATTCTTATTTCATACTGGTCCAAATTTACAACAGACACAGGTTTATAGGTATGAGGATCAATCTGCGCAATCAGAAAACAACTTCAACGGCATTATTGTACACCTGGCAAAGAATAGTCAGGCGAGCTTAAACCAGCAGAGTAGCGCGAACATCAATCTTCATTTTTTAGGATCGGTGATGCTGAGCAACCGTTCTTCAGAAGATCAACACATCATTGTCCAAAACAATAAGGACGAATTCAAAAAAATGTGCCTTCGCAAAGGACATTCTTACTTTTTAAGCTACCTAAACTTTAAATTTGAAGAGATTATCATGGTAGATAAACAAAGTATGAATGAGATCCCTCCTGCCCTGGCCATGAATATGCAACAACAATTCGATCTTTAATTTTAAACTGGTGAAATTCCTTCCCTTAACCCAACAACATCGCTTAAATATTTCACTCCTCTTTTTGGCGCTTTTATTTTTGTTGGCTTGTCAGCAGAATACTAAAGAACCCAGCTATAAATACGGGTTGATCAGTTATGACAGCCTGGAGAACAAGGTTCATTTGACGCGGCTCAACTCTTTAATGGATCCCAAAGAAATCGGGCCCCGTACGGAAGTAAACTTTAATGGATTTATTCTGGCTCAAAAAGATTCGAGGTATTTTGTGATGGATCAGGAGCAAAAATCTTTTGTTTGCTATCAGGTGGATGAAAAAGGAATCAAAGCGCTCAGTATGATCTCCATGAAAGACATCCCCTGGGAACCTTATATGTCCTGGGTAAATTGGATTGATGCACATACCATCCTGATCGGAACCGTTAACAACCATAAATTCAATTACCTGGAGATAGACCTGGATGCCATGAAAATCAATCGAAAAGGTCTGTTAAACGTTCCAGAAACCAGTGCCGATAACAACTACGTCGGTGTTTCGGGACAGTTCATCAAAGATAAATTATTTGTCAGCTATACTTTTCAGAAAGGAATGATGAGGGAGCATATTGTACCTTGCGATGATACCATGTATCTGGCGCAATTTAACTACCCGGATTTAACATTAGAAAATACCGCACAGGATCATCGAACTACCTGGCCGGGTTCCTATGCTATTTTAGCACCAAATTCGCTGGTTTACCAGGACAACATCTATGTTTTAGGCCAACCCGGAGGAAGAACAGGAAATCGCAAAGGCACAGCATCTGCTATCTTAAAAATTGACACCGAAAAGAATAATTTTGATCCATCCTATAATTTTAAAGTTGCCGATGGTATTCAGGAAGAAGCCTATACCCTACATGACATTGGAGATGGCCTGGCCATCAGCAGTGTGGTACAGCTGGACAAAGTCCATAGTTTTGAAAATTATATGATCAACAGGGTGGCCAATTATGTGGTCTTAGACCTGAAACATCAAAAGAAAACCCAACTGAACCTTCCTGACGTCCAACTCGATTGGATCTTTAATACGATATGGGATGAAGATTTCGCCTATATCTCTGTCTACCAACAAGACGGCAAAAGCCAGATCTGGCAATATAACCGCAAAGCTGCAACGCTAAAAAAAGGAGTGCTGATTAAAGGCGCTGTAGTACGCATAAGCAGGTTAGAAAAATAAACAACACAAGCTTATTTAAAAATATTCTAAATAGCGTAGGGGAAAAGTCCGACTTATGCTAATTAGTATATAGAGGGCCATACAGTTCGTACCTGTATGACCCAAACCCTAAAGAATAGGGTCACTCTTAAATCGAAACATCTAAAAGTAATGCAAATTAAGAAAATCTTGCTAATGGGCATATTATGCGCCAGCGTATTTTATGTGCAAGGACAAAAATTAAATAAAAGCAGCATCAGAGGACAAGTATCTGATGATCAAAAAGAGGGAATTCCGACCGCCACCATCCGGTTAATGCCCATCAATAGAACTCAAGCTACCGATCAAAAAGGAATATATGACCTTTCGGGGCTTCCTGCCGGAAACTATATCATTCAGATTACTGCGATTGGTTTTAAAAAGATAGAGCATAAAATCAGCCTTCAGGATAACCAAGACCTTCGCCAGAATTTCTCCATGAAAGAAAGTCAAAATGAACTGAGCAACGTTTCAATTAGTGGCAAAACGGAATCCAGGAAAGCAAAAGAGGCCGGTTTCGCTGTAAACTCCATCGATCTGAAGCCATATGCCAATACCACCAACGACCTCAACCAGATCCTAAACCGTTCTGCAGGGGTAAAAGTGAGAGAACAAGGTGGTCTGGGTTCAGATTTCGAATTCTCCATCAATGGCTTATCAGGAGGACACATCAAATTCTTTATTGACGGGATCCCAATGGAATCCTATGGCAGTGGCATGACGCTAAACAACTTCCCGGTAAACCTTGCCGAGCGTGTAGAAGTTTACAAAGGCGTGGTTCCCGCTTATCTGGGATCAGACGCTTTGGGTGGAGCCGTAAATATCATCACCAAAAAGAACAAAGGGAAATCCATCGACCTAAGTTACAGTGCAGGTTCTTTCAATACCCACCGTGCAGGCTTAACCGGAAGTTTTACCGATGATAAAACCGGAATTACGACCAATGTAAGCTCCTACTACAACTATTCGGACAATAACTATTACATGTACAACAATCCATCAGCGAATGCGCTGATAGAACTTCCCAAGCCAGGAGGCTTTGAACAGGTAGAAAAACTCCGCCGCTTCCACGACCAGTATGAATCCTTCATGGGACAGGTAGAAGCAGGAATTTCCAATAAAAAATGGGCCGATGTATTTGTTGCCGGAGTGACCTATACCTCCAACTATAAACAAAGACAAACCGGTGCAACACAGGAAAAAGTGATTGGTAAGGTAACAAATGATGGATATAATATCATTCCTTCGATTCGTTACCGTAAAGAAAACCTATTGATCAAAGGATTATCGGCAAGTGTATTCGCCAATTATTCTGCCAATAAAAATATCCTGACCGATACCAGTGGAAGTGTATTCTATTGGGACGGAAGTTCAAAAATCAGAGGAAAAAATGGTAGCGTAGGGAGCGAGTTATCGGGCGAGAAAAAATCTATCGCTCATTTTACAGGTAATAATATCCTGGCCCAACTGAACCTTGGCTATACGATCTCCCAAAATCATATGGTCAATATGAACAACAACTACAACAGTTCCTACAGAGAAAGTTACAATGAGATCGATCCTTACAACCATACCTATGATAAGTCTAACCGCTTAAACAAGAACATTACAGGTATCAGCTACCAACAACAGGTCTTCAATGGCAAAATGACCAATAACTTCTTTGGAAAAATGTACGGTTTAAGTGGAAAGACTTATGATAAAGACGGTAATGCCAGCAACAGTAGCAAACAATACTACGGTTATGGATTGGCTTCCAGCTATAGATTCAGTCCTGTTATAGGCATGAAAGCCTCTTATGAACACGCCTACAGATTACCTGGCTTGGTTGAATTATTCGGTGATCGGGAAGTGGTGAAGGGGAATCCTAATTTGAAACCGGAGAACAGCAACAACTATAACCTTGGTCTGTTTTTCGACAAAAGCGTAGGAAAAGGAAAAATTTGGGCAGAAGCCTCAGCTTATTATCGCGATGCAAATGATTACATCTCCACCGGAAAATCTGCAGCAAGTAATGATGGCAGCTATGCTGAATACAGCAATACGGACGGGATTATCATCAGAGGATTTGAGACAGAAGTCCGCTATGATTACAACAATCTATTTTCTGTGCTCGTCAACATGACTTATCAAAGTGCTGTGAACAGACAGCAATTTGCAAAAGGATCTATCCGCGAAAGCGCCAATTACCTGAGTAGAGTACCTAATGAGCCTTGGCTATATGGGAATGCCGATTTCAGTATTGGTAAAGACAATCTGATTGGCAAAGATACCAGGGTTCAATTCAACTGGTTCAGCCAATTCATTAATGATTACTCCGTTAACTGGTCTAAAATGGGTAGTAAGGATACTAAAGATTATATCCCCCGTCAGTTTATACACAACGCAACCCTGACTTATTCTATGCATAAAGGACGATACAATGTATCCCTGGAAAGCAGAAACTTAACCAACGTAATCGCTTATGATAAGTTTAAACTGCAGAAACCGGGCACTTCCTTCTTCATCAAATTACGCTACGCCATTTCGCAATTCAATTAAAATAAATAAAATCTATGAACATGTTTACTACAATTAAAACAAGGGTGCTGGTTCTGGCCACAGCACTAGTCTTTATTTCTGGCCTTTACGCCTGCAAAAAAGACAATAAAGGTTCCGGTACTGACGAAAAAGAAAATGGCGAATATGCCGTGATCTATTCCGTTGGAGACGACAGTTACCTCTTAAATATTAACTCCTTAACCGAAGGTAAAATCAGTCCAAAAGGCAGCGGGATTGATGTTTCAAACATCTTCACCTGGGGAGAAAACATCATGCAAAGAGGAAGATATTTTTACTTCCTAAACCCTACAGGAAGATTTAGCAAGCATTTATACCAAGACGGAAAACTGACAAAAGAAGGTGAAATTCCTTTTGATGCTTTTCCAAGTCCGTACGTAGGCTGGTCTTTATGGCTTGATAATAACCAATTGATGTTTGGCCCTAGAGGAAGTAACCTTTACGCAATTATCAATGTAAGCAACATGACCATCGTAAAAAGTGGTGAATTCGACCTCCCAAGTGTTCCTAAAGACCACAGTAGAAAAGTCTACTCCGCATTTACCAGTGGAAACAAAGTCATGATCGGATATGGATTGTATAATGAGATCACCAAACTAACCACTGATGATTCTTACCTGGCTTCAATGGATCTTCCAGCATTAGGTAACTTTAAAGTAACCAGCAAAGACGGACGTTCTGCTCCGGCAGGCCCGCTAAGAAACGGGTATTTCGGTCAGTTTGTAGACAATGGTAATGACTACTTATTAACTCACCCTATGCCCATGTTAGGTGGTAATAAACCAAATATGCCTACTGGTTTCTTCAGAATTAAAGCTGGTACGGATACTTTTGACCCGAGCTATTTCTTCAATATCTCAGCTTTGACAAACGGTGATAACCAATTGGGCGTATGTTATGTTGGAAACGGAAAAGCCATTCTTGCCAATGCAAAAGATGCTAAAAACCGCGTAAAAGTAAAAGACGACTGGTGGTATGCTGACATGTGGGAATACCTGGTTGTAGATGTAAACGCACAAAAAGTAGTTAAACGACTAGACTTTCCGCCTTTATTGAACTCTCGTTCTGCAATTGTTCTGGATGGTAAAGCCTATATCGCCGTGAATGATCCTAAAGCTGATGCGATTTACGTTTATGAATATGACCCTATTGCTGATACGCTTAAAAAAGGTTTAAGAATAGACGGTGGATCAGACAATACCCCAATCCTTTATAAATTAAAATAACAGCGTTTCTCCGCTAATGTTGATAATAAACCCCGGGCTTCCTATGGAGTGTTCCGGGGTTTTATCTCCTCCTATTTTACCCTTAAAATTTTATGTTCAACAAAATAAACGCATGGCTACACCTTTGGCTGGGACTAGCCTCAGGAATTGTAGTGGTTATTCTAAGCATCACCGGCTGTGTGCTGGTATTTGAGCAGGAAATCAAAAGCCTCAGCTACCCCTGGCTGCATGCCGAACAACCTGCAAATGCAAGAATATTGGCTCCTTCCATCCTACATAAAGCGGTGGAGCAAGCTTTACCCGGAAAACATATTGAATCAGTATGGTATCATGGTGCAGGTAGAACCGCACATTTTAACGTCCATGAATCAGATTCTTTGGTATATGTAAATCCTTATACAGCTGAAGTCATCGCCATGGTGGATGATGAAGATTTCTTTCATTTTATGGATGAAGGACACCGACACCTTTGGATGCCCCGTGCCATCGGACGCCAGGTAGTGGGTTGGTCTACTTTCATTTTCTTTTTGCTGACCCTCAGCGGAATCATTTTATGGTGGCCAAAGAAATGGAATAAAAGAAGTCGCGATCAGAGTTTTAAAATCAAATGGAATGCAAAGTTTAAGCGGGTAAACTATGATTTACATAATGTATTGGGGTTTTACTCCCTATTAATTGCCTTACTGATGGCGATTACGGGTTTAGTCATGAGCTTCTCCTGGTTCGGACAAGGCGTTTACTGGCTCACAGGGGGCGAAAATAAAGCCCGACAAAAAAGACAAAAGATGGAGGTTTCAGGTCCATCCGTAAATACTTCCCTCCAAAATGCAGATATCATCTGGCATAAAGTCGTGAATGAGATTGCCAGATACAACAAGGATCAAGTGATTATTCATTTTGCAGAAGAACCTGATGAGGCAATTTATGCCTGTACAGATATGATCAAAGGTTTTTGGAGAGATCTGAATTTTGATCCGCTGACACTGGAACTCCTGCCAAATTCTACCAAACGTCTGGAAGATATGAAGTTTCCAGATCAGGTGCGCAAACTCAATTATGCCATCCATGTAGGTGCCATCGGTGGCCTTAGCACAAAAATATTGTATTTCCTGGCCAGCTTAATTTGTGCCAGTTTACCCATCACTGGTTTCTACATCTGGTGGGGTAAAAAGAAAAAAACTAAAAAGCCAAAGCCAACAGTAAAACAGCCTAAGCCAGTTATAAGCACAACTTAACATGATGAAAAAATATATTCTTGCCCTACTTTGTACGCTTTCCATTGCCATGACCAGCAAGGCACAGCAAAATATCTCTGGTAAATTACTCGATGAGAAAGCACAGCACATTCCTTTCGCTTCCGTCCTGGTATTACGCTCGACAGATTCTGTAAAGGCTTATGCTGTGATGACAGATACGGCAGGAAATTTCATGCTTTCCGGGGTTAAAAACGGCAAGTATCTCATAAAAATCAGCTACATCGGATATGTGGATTATTATTCTCCGGTGATAGAACTGACCGAATTGAAAACATTACACCATCTGGGATCCATCCGCTTAAACGCCGACAGCAGGTTGCTAAATACCGTAAACATCAGTGGCCAACGCCCATTAATTGAGCAAACGCTGGACAAAACAGTGATGAATATCGAGAAAAGCATATTCGCGGAGGGCAATACCGCATTGGAGTTGCTAAACAAAGCCCCAGGTGTAACCGTCACAGAAAACGGAGAAGTATCCTTAAAAGGAAGATCAGGAACGACAGTCATGATCAACGGAAAGCCTACCTACCTATCCGGAGATCAACTGGCCAATTTGTTGAGAGGAACGAACTCGTCCTCCATCTCCAGAATTGAAATCATGGCCAATCCTACCTCAAAGTTTGATGCCGCAGGTAGCGGAGGAATTGTAAATATCATCATCAAAAAGAACCTGCTGCTCGGATTTAACGGAAGTATCAATGGAAATATTGGTGCTGGTAAAGACATCAGATATGGCGAAGGCATTGCGTTAAGTTACAATACGGCCCTACTGAATACCTATGGAAGCTATAACGCCAACAATCAGAATCTGGAAAGTAATAGCAATGCCGAACGCCTGTTTTATAATGATAACCATGAGTTATTGCAAAGTATCCGCCAGGAAAACCAGGAAAAAGCAAAACTACGTTCTCATAATTTTAGACTAGGGATAGACCTGAACCTTGGCGAGAAGAACACGTTGGGATTTCTAATGAATGGCGCAATAGGGAAATACCCCACTCAACAACCGAGCAGCAGCACTTTTAGGAATGCCAATGGCGAAACCCTATGGACTGCGTTTACGCAAACCAACAATAAGGAAAACTGGACGGACCTCCTCTACAATGCAAATTATGTCCACAAATTTAATAAGGATGGTCATGAGCTGAAAGCTGATGTAGATTATGTCTATCACTATTCAAAAATGAATCAATCCTTAGATACCCGTTACCTTCTGCCTGAGGGTACTACAAATATTGCCCCTTCCGGACGCAGGGGTAATATCCCTTCCAACGATGACATTTATGCGGCAAAAGTTGATTACAGCCTCCCTTTAAACAAGAAATCAAAATTGGAAGCCGGCTGGAAAGGGAGTAATGTCCGGACAGAAAACAACCTGCAATACGATACGCTAAAAAACAATACCTATCTGTCGGATGCTGGAACCAGCAATCATTTTATTTATAAGGAGCATATCCAGGCTGCGTACATTAACCTGAACACCGCATGGTCCAAATATCAATTGCAGGCAGGTTTACGTGCCGAATACACAAATACTAAGGCTGAGCAGATCAGCACCAATACCATCTTCAAAAAAGACTATCTGGGATTTTTTCCAAGCCTGTTACTGACCAGAGATTTCAATGAAAAGCATCAGGTAAAAACCGGTTATAGCAGACGAATTAAGCGCCCTGGTTATTGGGATTTAAATCCTTTCCGCGTATACGACGATCCTTTCGCTTTTTATGAAGGAAATCCACATTTAAAACCAGCGATCGTCAATGCGATTGAATTGGGATATGGGTTTCAATCTCGTTATTTTGTAACCTTAAGCTATAACCATACCGGCAATGTGATTGCAGAACAGGTAGGTCGGCTGAATAATGGAACCACTACTTTTCAACGCCCCGAAAACATCGGTTCTTTTGATAATTTCGGCTTGAGCATCACCGCCTCCACACAAATTTTTAAATGGTGGACTGGTAGCCAATTCCTGAATGTCTATCACAACAGATACAAGGTAAACACGAGTTCAGGATCTGATATAAATAAAGGGAATACCTTAAGTATTAACTCCCAAAATACCTTTATCCTGGGTAAAGGCTGGAAATCAGAATTAAGTGCATTCTATATTTCAGAGGAGGTATCAGGCATCAGCACTACCAAACCCTACAGCATCATTTCTGCGGGTATCCAAAAAGAAGTACTTAAAGGAAAAGGAAGCTTGAAATTTATGATGAACGATATTTTCGAAGGTTACCGTATCAAAAGAAAAATGGCTTATGAGTCCGTTATATTCTTAAGTCGCAGTAATTCTGACAGCAGGTATGGCCTGTTATCTTTTAGCTACCGCTTTGGCGCAAAAGGTACGCCTTCAAATGAAAGAAGTACCAGTAGTGAGGATCTAAAAGAAAGGATGTAACGGGGATGAAGGTGCAGCAAGGGATTTCCGGAATCAGCAAAATCATCCTACAATATATGGAAGAAAACGGCGACGGATTGGATGCAGAAGCCTTGTGGCTGAAACTCCGGAAACAAGGACACCAGATGTGTGTTTGTTCCGTTTACCTGAATCTGAAGACACTAGCGAAACTCAACCGGCTAAAAAAAACACAAACCGCAGACCGCAAATACGTGTACGCTCTAAATGTTACCGGAATAGGCTAAAATTAACCTATGGCATTGATCGTCATAATAGAATTAAAAATGTATTTTTTTTTCAATTACAGAAAATATAGAATGGTTTAATTAACTTAGGTTAACCCTCTTATCATTTTCAACGATGATTTCATTTTTAAAAAGGAAACTGCAGGATGTTACTATTTCCACGAAATTGTATTTCACGATTGGTATCATGGCGTTTTTGGTTATAATTGAACTATTCACCCTTTGGTTTGCAGTAAGTACTCTTTCTTCGGTAAGGGCATTTGTAAACGGTGAGGGTTTATGGTCAAAGGCGCAGAAAGATGCCGTTTATAGCCTGTTTCTGTATGCCAACTCGCACCAAGAAGCCGATTACCAAGCGTTTCAACAGTTTCTGAAAGTCCCTTTGGGAGACAATAAAGCCAGGCTTGAGCTTCAGAAGCCGAACCCTGATCTCGAAATTGCCCGCGAGGGATTCCTGCAGGGGCGTAACCACCCGGAAGATGTTGATGGTATGATCCACCTGATTACCCGATTTCACAATATATTCTATATAAATAAAGCAATTACCGCCTGGGGTAACGCGGCAACAACAATGGATCAATTGATAGCCATTGGTGATCAGCTTCACACCATAATCAGCGCTGATGTTGTTGACCAAAAGAAGATTGATCAGGTTATGGCACAGGCTAAAGATTTAAATAGAAAAGTCACGACCCTTGAAGACGAGTTTTCATTTACACTTGGTGAAGGTTCCCGCTGGCTCGAAAATATTATCTTGAATCTATTGCTTACGATATCGCTTACTATAGGGTCAACAAGTATCCTGATCACTGTTTCAGTAAGCCGCGGCATAGAAAAGGGGATCAAAGAAATAGTTGCCGGAGCGGCACTTGTAAGTCGCGGAGTGTTAAATGCAAGGGTTACCGTGTATTCAGGCGATGAGATCGGCATGCTTGCGAACTCTTTCAACAAGATGATCGATACACTTGAATATAGTTTATATAATATACGTAAACTTCAGGATGCCGAGAAAACCCTCAAAAAAGAAAAGGAAAAAGCAGAAACTTCAGAAAAGACTAAACAACTTTTTCTGGCTAAAATGAGCCACGAAATCCGTACCCCAATGAATGCCATCCTTGGCTTCGCAAGGTTACTGGAAGAGACCCTTGAAAACAAAGAGCAGCAAGAATACATCCAGATCATTATCAAATCAGGAGACGACTTGCTGGTTATCTTAAATGACATCCTTGATTTTTCAAGAATGGAGGCTGGTAAACTTGTTTTTGAAAGCATACCGCTCAATCTTAAGGAAATTATCCAGATGAACATTCTGATGATGGAACCGAAATGGAAGAAAAAAAACATTGAAATCAATTACCTCATTGATGAAAAAATCCCGGAAACAATAATGGGCGACGCCGTGAGGCTGAATCAAATACTTATAAATCTCATTTCAAATGCGCTGAAATTTACAGAAAAAGGCCATGTTAGCATTTCTGTTATCTGTATTGAGCAGAATGAAGAAAAAATTATACTCGACTTTGGAATCAAAGATACTGGCATAGGGATCGACGGAGGAAAACTGGGGCAAATTTTTGAGAGCTTTGAACAAGCAACAAATGAAACAGCCCGCAAGTTTGGTGGCGCAGGGCTCGGACTAAGTATAGTAAAACAGTTAGTCCAATTGCAGCATGGAGAAATGTTTGTGAACAGCAAACCCGGACTTGGTTCAGATTTCCATTTCCGATTGCCCTTTTTAAAGGTTAGCAGTCATGTTAAAAAAGATATTGCGGAGAAACTTCAAATGGGAGTTCAGCTTGGGACAGGCATTCATGTCTTAGTTGTAGAAGACAACCTGATTAACCAAATGCTGGTCATAAAAATCCTGAAACAACGGGGTTTTGAAACGGAAACTGCGGAAACCGGACTGATCGCATTGGCTAAATACGAAAAAAAACATTTTGATGTTATGCTGATGGATGTTCAAATGCCGGAAATGGATGGCTATGAAGCCACAAAAAGAATACGGGCACTAAAAGACCACAAAAATACTATTCCAATTATTGCAATGACCGCCCATACTATTAAAGGAGAATATGAGCGCTGCCTGGAAATGGGAATGGATGATTACATTTCAAAACCATTTGACAAAAAGGACCTATTTGAAAAAATATTTAGACTTTTAAAAAAGGATTGAACTTGCTCAGATTCACAATCCTTATGACACAAAAAAGCCAGTAGTTATACCTAACTACTGGCTAAATAAGTGGTCCCGACGAGAATCGAACTCATATCTAAAGTTTAGGAAACTTCTATTCTATCCGTTGAACTACGGGACCAGAACCTACCTGATTACGCTACCATTACCATGGTTTGCTACAGGAGCCACAAAAGTAAGTTTTCCTTCTGAATTTTCAGACATTAAAATCATTCCTTGTGACAAAATTCCTTTTATTTCTCTGGGAGCAAGGTTTACAACCAAACTTACCTGTTGACCAACAATATCTTCTGGTTTAAAAAACTCCGCGATACCTGACACCACCGTACGTTGATCGATACCTGTATCTACTGTTAATTTCAGTAGTTTTTTCGTTTTCTCTACTTTTTCTGCGGCGATAATCGTTGCCACGCGAATATCAATAGCACCAAACTGCTCAAATTGAATATTTTCCTTCACAGGGGCAACTTCAGCAGTAGACAATAGGTTATCCGACTTACTCTTATTTAACTTATCAATCTGGGCCTGAACTTCTTCATCTTCGATTTTCTCGAACAACAATTCCGGCTCATTCAATTGGTGACCACGGTGTAGTAAATGAATACTTCCTGCATTCTCCCATTGGTGACCGCCATAGTTCAACATTTTCATCAGTTTATCTGCTGTAAATGGCAAGAATGGCTCAATCAGAATCTCAATGTTAGCCGCAATCTGTAAACTAATGTTTAAGATCGTACGCACCCTATCTTCATCTGTTTTAATCACTTTCCATGGCTCAGTTTCTGCCAGGTATTTATTACCTAAACGCGCCACATTCATCACCTCCATTAAAGCCTCTCTAAAGCGATAATTTTCAATAGAAGCACTGATCTTTGCCGGATAAGCAGCAAGCTCATCAATAACCGCCTGATCAACCGGAGTAATCTCCATACACATTGGTACCTTACCCGCAAAATACTTATGCGTCAATACCGTTACCCTGTTGATGAAATTCCCAAGAATCGCCACCAACTCATTGTTATTTCTTGCCTGAAAATCTTTCCAGGTAAAATCATTATCTTTTGTTTCCGGAGCAGTAGCTGTCAATACATAACGCAATACATCCTGTTTACCTTTAAACTCTTCCAGGTACTCGTTTAACCAAACTGCCCAGTTTTTTGAGGTTGAGATCTTCTGACCTTCCAAATTCAGGAATTCATTTGCCGGCACATTATCGGCTAAAGTATAACCTCCATGCGCCATTAACATCGCAGGAAAAATCACACAATGAAAAACAATATTGTCTTTACCGATGAAGTGAACCAATTTCGTCTCCTCATCCTTCCAATAATCTTCCCAATTGCCTTTAGTTAATCCGTTTCTATTGATATAAAATTCTTCTGCTTTAGGATTCCATACATCCAGACGAGCATACTCGAACAACTCTTTAGTCGCAGAAATATAACCGATAGGTGCATCAAACCATACATAAAGCACTTTACCCTCTGCATCTTTAACCGGCACTTTTACACCCCAGTCTAAATCTCTGGTCATTGCACGTGGTTGTAAACCTGCATTTAACCAGGACTGACATTGTCCATAAACATTTGGTTTCCATTCTTTATGGCTCTCAATATAAGTTCTCAATTGATCCTCATATTTATCCAATGGTAAAAACCAGTTTTTAGTCTCTTTCCTTACCGGCTTCTCGCCAGAAAGTGTCGATTTAGGATTGATCAGGTCTGTTGCATTTAAAGTACTTCCACAGCTCTCACATTGATCACCGTAAGCATTCTCATTGCCACATTTCGGACAAGTTCCGGTGATATACCTATCCGCCAGAAAAGTCTGTGCCTTCTCATCATAATATTGTTCAGTCACCTCTTCAGTAAAAACCCCTTTATTATATAGGTTTTCAAAAAAGTCGGAAGCGGTTTGATGGTGCATCAAAGAAGAAGTACGGTGGTAAATGTCAAAAGAAACACCGAAATCCCTAAAAGAATCCCCAATGATTTTATGGTATTTATCAACGATCACCTGAGGACTAACTCCTTCCCTTTTAGCTTTAAGGGTAATAGGAACGCCATTCTCATCCGATCCACAAATAAACTTCACATCTCTCTTATTCGAACGCAGGTACCTTACATAGGTATCCGCAGGCAAATAAACACCCGCTAAGTGTCCAATATGCACTGGCCCATTTGTATAAGGCAAAGCGGCCGTAACCGTATATCTCTTTATTTTACTATTATCCAAAACTAATTTTATTATTTTGTCAAATATAAGTGTTTTACCTATGATTAAGCAGCCGCCATATTTAAAAAAAGGAGACAAAATCGGAATCGCCTCTCCCGCGAAGAAATTAACCGCAGACCTAAACAAAGCGATTGCCGTTTTGGAGCACTGGGGACTGGAAGTCGTACTGGGAGAACATGTTTATGCCGCGCATGATCAATTTGCCGGAACGGATGAACAAAGACGGGAAGACTTACAGAACTTTTTAGATGATCCGGAGATCAAGGCAATTTTCGCCTCCAGAGGAGGTTATGGAACGATCAGAATTCTGGATGGACTTGATTTTACTAAATTTCAGGAGCAGCCAAAATGGGTCATAGGTTTCAGTGACATTACGATCCTATTGTCTCATATCTTAGCTCAAACCAATACCCAAAGTATCCACGGACAAATGCCTAAAACCTTTGAAACTGGTACAACCGAGTCCTTAGAATCTTTAAGAAAATCACTGTTTGGAGAACCTCAAATCTATACTTATGAAAGTGATTTTGAGAACCGAGAAGGGAGCGCAGAGGGGATCCTGATTGGCGGAAATTTAACTTTATTAATCGCTGCTGAAGGTTCGGATTCTGCTTTTGAGTACAGCGAGAAGATCCTATTTATAGAAGATGTAGGCGAGCATGAATATGCAATTGACCGGATGATGAGAACACTCAAAAGAAGTGGGAAACTGGAAAAACTAAAAGGGTTGATCGTTGGCGCTTTTAATGGCTACGAGGTAGAAAACTTACCATTCGGACAAAGTCCGGAGCAAATCATACAAGAGATTGTAAAGGACTACGATTACCCGGTTTGCTATAATTTCCCACTGGGTCATATCGACGACAACAGAGCAATGCTGATCGGGAAATCGGTCCAACTCTTCATACAAAAGCATCTTGTGAAATTCAAACTTTAAAAGGAAAAAAAGTATTTCAAGAATAAAACACAGGGAATTACAAACAACGATGGCATTAGCCCCAATTTTAAAAAAAAGACAGCAGCAATAAAATCACGTCAAAATAGAAAAGGCCATCCCCGTAACTGGAGATGGCCTTTTGCTTGGATTTACAAAACCTATGGTCTTGGTCCTGTGTATGTATAAGTTTCTTCGAATGAACGTGAACCTGCTTTCCATTTCAAATACAACACCTTAGTTGCAGGGTCATATTTACTCGCTGGATCCATAATTGCTGGCACACCTAAACTTGAATCAGTCACTGTAGCAACATTTGTCACAGGGTCTACACTAACTGTAACAATATTACCTGTGTAATAGTTAAGCAAGGGATATGACACCGAGTTTGCTCCCGATGTGGCTAATTTTGCACCATTTTCATTTAGTCCTGGTCTTAAGGAAGTAGCTGCACTTGTTTTAAGGTTATATACCCCATCTAATCTGTTTCTTCCACTAATTTTAACAATTATATTACCAAAGTTACCACTAACCACACCTAGTGACGAAGACGAAATTTTAAATGGTAATGCATACGTTTGATCAAAAGTAAAAAGATTTGGTTTAAGTGCAACATCAAATGAAGCTGTTCTCTGACCTTTAGGAATTACCAAATTTAAATTCCCCAAAGTATATGAGTCCGGTTTTAAAGGCGCAATTTGATCAACTTCCGCTTCTGCTTCATCAGGATCTTGACCCAATTCGATCGCCTGAGCTCTGGCATCTTTTACATTTTTTGCATTATAAGTGGTTAGAATCGAAGGGTCCAATGCCACCACCACATTGATATCCGATGGTGCATTATCAACACCTGCATAATTAACTGTTACTGTTAATTTACCAGGTGCAGTAACCGGATAAGACTGAGCATATACAGGATAAATACTGCTCACATTAGATTTAATTTCCCCTATATTGGCAAATTCGATAACGTTTTTGATTGCACCAGGTGAATCCGGGCCAATCATAGTTTTATCCTTTAAACAAGAACTTAGCCCTGTTACCAGAATACCTACTAAAAATATATTTAAAATTTTCTTCATGTCTATTCTAATTAAATAGTTAAATTTTTATTTGGCCCAAAATATTTTAGAGCTAAACTTATCAACAGCAGGAATATTGCTTTCGTTGTATTTAAACTCAGACAATGGATAAAGAATCCTTGTTGGTAGTTTGTTTGCAGTTGTAGCTTGAGATACAATAGAGACAAATGTTTGACTTGGATTACCATTAGATAAGGTAACTGGATACCCTGTTCTTCTGAATTCGTTCCAAGCTTCATGTCCAAAAAACATATTGAATGCAAGGTATTTTTGGGTAATAATAGCTTCCAATTTTTGAGCATCAGTAGTCGCAAGACTAAAGTTCACATTTGGTTTAGTCACATTTGCAGCGATATATGCAGTTACATCACCAGTAGGGCTCTTTCCAGCAACAAGTGTTCCAGCACTATTCAGATATAAATATCTAAAGGCAGCTATCATACCCTCATTGAAGTTATCTTTAGCAGTTCCTGGAATTAGTCCAACTACATTAGCTTCTGCTTGTAAGAAATAACTTTCGGCAGCCAACATAATAGGTGAAGCAGCATCAGGACCTTTCAAAATACCAATACCTTTTACATACCATGAACTTGGAGAAGCACCTCTACCTGCATCAGACAACTGATAACCCAATTGATTGACAGCTGAAGTATTGAAAGTAACTGCTCTACGAGCAGCATCAAGAATTTTAGAGCCATCATAAAAACCAAGAACATAAGGCGTTAATGCATAGTTACTGGCAGCACTAACTACCGCACCAGAAGCTAAATAAGCCCATCTGTTATAAGTAGTGTTTTGTTTACCATCGATTTGTGTATAACCAGGATTAACTAAAACATCCAAAGGAGCAGTCGCATCCGTACTAGGAGTAGCAGCATCAGTAACAAATCCGATCGGATCAAAAGTTGTGTTGCTAAAAGTAACTTTTCCTCTACCTTTTAAAATCAATTTCAACTTTATAGTATTAGCCAATTTTGCCCATTTAGTCACATTACCACCATACATTGGATCTGCAGCGACAAAAGCAGGAGATCCCGCAGTTACCGATTTGAAACTTACGATAGCCTGATCACAAAGATCTGCAAGGTTTTTATAGATATCTGTTGCTTTATCATATTTAGGCTGAATCTTATCTAAACCTTGATTTGCTTCTGTATAAGGAATATCATTATAAGTATCTACTAATAACTCAAAATTATAAGCTTTTAATACTTTGGCTGCCGCATTAAACTCCTTTAAAGTAGCATCCCCTTCAGATTTATCAAGTACATATTTTACATCTGTTAAAATATCATAGGTATTACTCCATAAAGCATTGAATTCAGAGGTTTGATAGTCGTAAGAAATGATAGAACCCCACCCACTCACACCACCACCATTGGCAAAATATCCAACAACCTGACCTCCATAGAAGTTAAATTGAGAAAGGTTATTTGCTGTAGCTACAATTGCTTGAGGCAAGACCCTATTTGGGGTCGCTTCAGTTGGCGAATTAGGATTATTATTGATATCAAGTTGTTTCTTGCATGAAAACAACGCGGATACAAATAATAAACCAAATATATATTTATAATTTTTTTTCATATTGACTAAGATTAAAGTGTTAATGATAATGTAGCTCCATAGAATCTTGATGGAGGAGTTTGGTTTAAGTTGGTTAAACCAATCGCGTTACCGTTACTAGAACCGTTTCCATCACTATACTCTGGATCTGTGTAAACATTTGATTTAGGTAAGAAGATAAGCAAGTTACGTCCTTGAACACTAATTCTTGCCGCTTTAAACACTTTACTATGTCCTAATAGACTTTTTGGAAGGTCATAAGCAAGAGAAACCTCTCTAAGTTTCCAGAACGCAGCTGAAGTAATGTAGTTTTCATCAATTCCAGTTCTTGGTCCAGCGATAGTCCAGTAACCTGGTCCGCCATCACGAATTGTAATGTTTGTGTTTGCTACATAGTTTCCATTTGCATCTTTATAAGAAGAGTTTGGAATCACGAAACGGTCACGGTTGTAAGCAACAGTATTGATACCAGCACCACTAAAGTCAAATGTACCACCACCAGCATTATAAATCACGTTACCAGTACGGTACTCTCCAGAAGCATATAGGCTTAAAGATTTATACTTCACTGTAAAGTTTACACCTAGAGAATATTTCTGTTGTCCTTGTCCTAAAATGCTCAAGTTAGATGTAGCAGAAGGGTAACCTGTAATTGGGTCAACAATAATTCTACCTTGATCATCACGTACGTGAGTTGTTCCTTTAAGTACTGGGAAAGGCTGACCTGCTACTGCATAAGATCCTACGGCACCACCATAAGCACCTAAAGTAAGTTGGTCTAATCCTGAACCGATCTCTTTAACGATGTTGTCATAATAAGTGAATACACCACCTACAGTAACTTCCCAGTCTTTAGTTTGCAAAGGAATTAAAGCTAATGTACTTTCTATACCGCTTGATTTAGTTTTACCTGTGTTTAGCAAGAAAGATGAGTAACCACTTGCATTTGATACTCCTGTTGGAATGGTTTGGTTATCAGTTTTAGAATCATAATAAGTGAATCCACCGGTAATTCTTGATTTTAAGAAACTAAAATCAACACCCGCTTCCCATCCAGCAGTAAACTCTGGTTGAAGGTTTGGAGAAATCAAAGTATTACTTACTGTTAAACCACCTTTACTGTTGTAAGGGTAACCTGATCCCTGACCAAATGTTGGTACTAAAGCATAAGGGCCAATGTTTACGTTACCTACTTTAGACCAGCTACCTCTTAACTTAATAAAGTCAATTTGCTCAATCGCTTTAAGTCCTTCGATTGCATCTGTTGCAACAAATGAAAGGGAAACACTTGGATAGAAGAATGAACGGTTTTTAGGTGCTAAAATAGAAACCCAGTCATTTCTACCTGTTGCAGTTAAGAATAAATAATCTTTATAGCCAATATCTAATTTACCTGTCAAACCATAAGTACGGGTTAAGAAATTAGACTCAGATGCACTTGGAGGGTTGGTACTGTTCGATAAGTTGAATGTACCTGGAACCACTAATCCATTAACAGCTGCAGCTAAGTTTTTTGATTGGTCTTGACGGCTCTGGAATAAAGCAGTTAAGTTCACTTTAAAATCACCAAAATCTTTCTTTGCATGTGCGATGAAATCTGAGATCAAAGTCGTGTTATAACTTGAACCGTCACTTACACCACCCA
The DNA here is from genome assembly GCF_014172405.1 of Pedobacter gandavensis. Taxonomy (GTDB): domain Bacteria; phylum Bacteroidota; class Bacteroidia; order Sphingobacteriales; family Sphingobacteriaceae; genus Pedobacter; species Pedobacter gandavensis. The sequence continues at coordinate 57,713 of NZ_WNXC01000005.1, forward strand.
AGATATCCTGTCTTTTGTACTCACTTGATCCAGAAATACTTTTTGTATAATCAGAGAAAATAAATACGTCAGAACGGCCTTTATTAGAAGCGTTTTGAGTAGTAATACCCACACGACCTGTGAAATCTAACCATTCTAAAGGCTTGTATTTAATTTCAGCGTTACCAATAAAATAGTCATTTCTTACTTTTGATCTGTAATTATCAGCCATGAAGTAAGGGTTATTATAATAAGCATTAAAATAACCGTTTGGATTAGCATAAGGATTATTTCTCCAATCTTTATAGTCTGTTAAGTTAGCCTGACTAGGCGCATTCAATAGGTAATTGTAGATCGTACCGGTTTGAGTAGTTTGGTCGTATCTGTTTTGAGTGTAATAAGTTGAATAGTTAAAGTCAATCTGATCAGAAACTTTACGTGTACCACCTACTCTTGCTGTTGCTCTGTTGTATTTATCACCAGGAGTTGTTCCTGTAGCAGTTAAATACTGACCAGATGCATAAATAGAGCTTTTCTCTTGAGATGAGGAAACTGAGAAATCAGTTACATTGGTTACACCAGTATTCCAGAAATCTCTTTTACCAGAAGTGTTTGAGTAAGGAACCATCTGGATTGAACCATCTTGCAATGGACGACCAATTGGTCTAACAATACCATCAAAACGAGGACCGTATTGCTGATTCTCATAAGGTGTGTAAATTTGCACATCATTATCAGATCCAGAACCAAAGTCATTTTGAAGTTTAGGATAAAAAGCAACCTGCTCTGCTGTAGTTGTGTTTGATACTTTAATATCAAGCGCATTGCCACCTTTACCTCTTTTTGTGGTAATGATCATCGCTCCGTTGGAAGCAGCAGAACCATATAGTGCAGCAGAACTACTACCATTCAAGATCTCTACGTTCTCAATATCGTCAGGATTTAAATTACTTAAAATATTGTTTGGAACAATCACGTTATCTACAACGATAAGGGCCTCGTTGTTACCTGTTAAGGAACGCATACCCCTTAAAATCACCCTGTAGTTAGGATTTACACCACTACCTACACTTTGAATGTTCAAACCAGCTACTTTACCAGTTAAACCCGCTGCAACGTTAGTAGGTTTAGCTGCGGTTAAAGCTTGATTACTAATTGTAGTTTGTGCAGCACCTAGTTCCTTTTTACGGGATTTCAAACCAGCACCAGAAACTACAACCTCATTTAGTGATTTAGAGTCAGCACCCATTTGTACGTTTAATACATTAGTTGTACCTGGGCGACGAGAAAAACCTGTGTATCCTAGGTAATTGAATTCAATCTCCGATGAAGCTGAAGGTAATTTAATGGAATACTTACCATCGGCACTGGTCTGAGTACCGATCTTTGTACCCTTAATCCTCACAGTTACTCCCGGCAGCGGCTTGCTATCCTCCTGGTCCGTAACTGTACCAGTAATTGTCCTTTCTTGAGCCATCACAGATCCTGCGATAAACATCAAAATGAACAAACTTTGTAAAAGTTTTTTCATAAAAAATAAATTTAGGTTAGTTAATAATGACTGAATATAGTCGATTTACTAAGCCTGATGATCAGAAATCAACTCCTTGAAAAACAAATGACAATACGATGACAATAAAAATCGCACTATAATTTGCTTAAAAACAGGGCAAAAAGGCCAATTGTTTTGCAATCAAGCCCATTTTCATGCATTTTGTTCTTAATAAAAATGAAGATTTAGCGAGCATCTGGAATTTTAACATTTTTTTAACATTTCAACACAATAAAATGAATTTGCATTTAAACAGAAAAGATTTAATTCCAGAAAATCGCTATCTCATTTGATCTCATGGCGTTACCTAAACGACTAAACAAAACGCTTCATCTTTAGCACCTCAGTTCCTTCTAAAAACAATAGAATTCTTAGTTATTGCTTAGAAAGAAAATTCCGGCCATAAAAAAAGAGGTTGCCTCATCCTATCGATGAAACAACCTCTCTTGTATTTTAAGACCCTTGTTCTTATTTATTCCACCATACTGGTGTATTTAATTCATCCGGACCTTGAATAGAAAGCATGTCCTGGTAGTTTTTATTGTTCAAACTAGGCTCATCATTCGAGTAGCACTGTCTAACCGGAATTTGTTTTCCAAGGTTTTGAGCATTAGCACTAGGCGTTAATACCGGGAAACCTGTTCTTCTCCAATCAGACCATGATTCTGTAGCATAGCCCATATAGTTCGTCATCCATTTCTGAGTGATGATTTGCTTAATCGCATTTCCAGCATCATAAGCAACACCTGGCTGATTAAAATAGCTTGGAGTAGCAGTAACACCATTTTGTTCCATCGAAGCTTTAATTGCTGCAAGATAAGCCACTTCAGCCTGAGCATCATCAGGAGCACCAGTGATCCAACCCAGTTTGTAAGCTTCTGCTTTTGAAAGTAAAGTCTCTGCATAAGTGAAAATACGAACAGGAGAATCCTGAGATCTGAAAGCCTTACCAATCAGAGAAACATTACCAGGAAAACCTACACTACCAGAAGAATAACTTTTTCCGGCCTCTCCTTGAGTCAATCCATATGGCATACCTACATAGGTACCAGTTTTAGTCGTATCTGCATAAACTGATAAACGTGGGTCAGCAATCGCCGCCAATGCATCTACCATGGTATTGCTAATCGCATAGTCATAACGTTTATTTACTTCATAGTTGTAATAAATGTTATTTTCATTTGATGAATCCTTTAAGAATTTATAAACGATATTTTGTGCATTAGAATTGATCACACCTTCAGCAAGTGCCAGGTTAAATTCAGTTTTTCCCAAAGCAGGATCAACTTTCGACAACCTAAGTGCCATGTTCATTCTGATTGTCGCAGCAAAAGTTTTCCATTTGTTTTTATCACCTTCAAATAAGAAATCTCCTTTAGCCATTCCACCATTGTCAAAACCAGCAACAGCCTCTTTTAGCTCTTTAAATAGCGCAAGATACACCTCTTTCTGTCTGTCAAATTTTGGCGTAATTAAAGCCATTCCTTGTAAAGCCTCTGTATAAGGAATATCTCCCCATCTATCGGTCATATTTTGAAAATAGAATGCCTTCAAGATTCTAGCTACTGAAATCTGATTCGCATTGGAACCATTTGTAACCACATTAGGTGCATTTTTCGTCAACTCATCCGTATTTAATTTGATAATCAAAGTCAAATCTTCCAATGGACTATTGTATATACCGCCGTAGTTATAAATTTTAGTCGCGTAACGTGATTCAGACGTATACAATACTTCTGAAATCTGCTGCGTATACAATTTAGCCGCATAATCATTGATTACCCCTGGAACTGTTGCTGTTGAAGTAACTGCAGTCGTTCTACCCATGTAACGCTCAGCACTCGTCAACATCAACGAGGTTACCGGCTTTGCTGGTGAATTCGGGCTTACATTCAAATCACCGAAATCTCCTGGCTTGCAGCCCGTAGCAAGTGCTAATGAAGCCGCAAATATTATATAATTTATAAAACTCTTTTTCATTTTTTACTTTTTTAGAAAGTCACTTTTAAATTCAATCCGATTGTTCTTGTTCCTGGCAACTGTCCGCCTTCCAACCATTCACCTGCAGATTCTGAAGGATCAATTCCTGGGATAGCAGTGTAAATCAACCAAGGGTTACGGGCAACCAGTGAAACTGTAGCTCTTTGTGCTTTGATTTTAGAAAGGAAACTAGCCGGTAATGCATAGCCAAGCGAAAGTTCTCTTAATTTAAAGTAAGTCGCTTTGTAAGTGTTAGCACCCCAAACATATGGCATTTTATCCTGGTAATATTCCTGCGTATTTACATACGTTGTATTAGGCTGACCATCAGATTCACGGATACCTGGAATCAGGATACCGCCTCCAACTGAAACGTCATCTCTTTTTGGATTACCTTTATCATTCAGACCTGCTGTTTGTTTTGCCAAACCTGATCCATTTAAGTTTCCTTGAGTTACAGAAAATAACTTACCACCGATTTGGAAGTCCATAGAAGCTCCAAAGCTGAAAGATTTGTAGTTCAACATGGAAGTGAAACCACCAGTTAAATCTGGAACAAAAGATCCCAGGTTTTGCTCTGCTTCGATAATAGGCATACCTTCATCATCAATCAGGTTATTTCCATTTGCATCTTTTTTAATCCCTGGCGCAACAATTGTTCCCCATTCCTGACCCACACGACGTTCTACATTGATACGAGGACTTCCTACGTAACCGAAGGAATCAAATGGGAAGTTATTCAATCCTGGGTAAAGTGAAACGATTTTATTTTTGTTAATCGCAAAGTTGGCATTGATATCCCAAGTCCAGTCTTTTGACTTAATTGGCGTACCACCTAAACTCATCTCAAAACCATGACTCTTGATTTCACCTGCATTTACTAAAGCAGAAGAGAATCCAGTTGTCGAAGGAAGACTCAGGGAAATGATCTGATCTTTCGAAGTTCTGTCATAGTAATTGAAATTAAATCTCAATCTGTCTTTAATGAACCTTAATTCTAAACCTGCCTCATATGCATCAGATAATGCAGGTTTCAAATTTGCATTAGGAATCTGGTTAGGCACAGTAAGAGAAGGGTAATCACCATAAAATCCATTTGGACTATACGTTTGATAAATCTTGTATGGGTCCACATCAGAACCAGTACGTCCGGCAGAGAAAGTTGCTTTACCAAATGATAAGATGTCATTTGCAGGAATTAAATCACTGAATACAAAAGACAATGCCGCTCCACCGTATAGGTAAGAGTTGTTATTATCCGGCAAAGAAGAAGACCAGTCATTTCTGATGTTTAAATCTAAAAACAAGAAGTTCTTATAACCCGTATTCACGTAACCATACATACTTCTAACTTTTTTGTTGAAAATATTGCTGGTTAACAATGGTCTGTTTCTAGAAGCAGAAAGGTTGTAATAATCAGGAACGGTAAAACCACCTACTGTAGTACCTTGCATATCTTCGCTATGGTTGATACGCAACTCACCGAAAGCACCTGCATTAAAAGAGAATTCTCCTACTTGCTTTTTATAGTTTGCATCTAAAACAAAGTTGTTTTCTCTGGTGCGCTCTTGTTTTGAACGGTAACTTTCCTGGTTTAATGTTCCTGAAGCTACTCTTGATTCATCTCTGAAACTACCATAGTTGCCTTTTGCAGTAAAATTAATGTTTAAGTCCGGCAGTAATTTATAAGAAGCCTGCATAAATCCGAAAACCCTGGAAGTATTGCTTTCTGAAATATTCTCATAAGCTTCCGTATATGGATTATCCCAGTATTTAGGTGCTGAATTTCTTGGGTCTGAAATGTTCCAAGAAGTAAATGTACCATCTGGATTTCTATAGTTTCTCAGTTTTTTGATGTTGGTATCTCTGTGGAACCACTGGCTGAATGAACCTGCAGTTTGTGTTCCATAACCATCTAGTGGTGTATTGAAATTGTTGATCACCATGAAGTTAATGCTGGAGTTAATCGTCAATTTTTCAATTGGCTTATAAGTTCCATTTAAGCTCATTCTATTCTGATCTGCCTTCGTGTTTGGAGAAACACCTGTCTGATTTACATTGGTATAAGACATTCTACCACTGAATTTATCTCCTGATTGAGAGATCGCAATATTCGTGTTATTCTGAACACCAGTCTCATAAAAATCTCTGATGTTATTAGGCTGAGCCACATAAGGTGCAGTTTTAGCGTAATCAGAATCATATTTATTCCATGAATAGAAAGGAGCATAAGGAAGACCATCAAATCTTGGACCCCAACTCACATCATCCTGGTAGTTATGGTATCTAACCCCATCCATCGCTTTCAAAGCAGGAGCATCTTTAGTTGGATCATATTTGAAATATTCCCATTCCTGAGAAGAACCACCACCATATTCATTCTGGTATTTAGGTAATGTGGCTACGTTTTCAATTGTAGTACTGTGATTCAATTCCACACCGAAACCTTTTTTCAAGGCACCTTTAGATTTGATCACGACCACACCAGCATCACCCCTTTGGCCATATAAAGAAGTAGCCGCAGGGCCTTTCAATACAGTAAGGTCTTCTACATCATCCATATTTACACTCGTAGAAGGAACTACAACCCCATCTACAACATATAAAGGATCACGACCGCCATCAACACTACTAATACCACGAACGCGGATCTTAGAAGTACCGAATTTTGCACCTGAACCACCCAAAACCTGTACACCTGAGATTTTACCTGCTAAAGCAGTTCCAAGATCCAGTTGTTTAGTTTGTGTTAGCTGTTCCGCTTTTAAGCTTTGTTGTGCAGTACCTACAGAACGTTCTTTTCTGGTAATACCCAATGCAGAAGTAATATTTACTTCAGAAAGTGACTGTGCGTCAGCTTCCATAACTACATTGATCACATTTGAAGCGCCAATTGCTTTAGTAACGGTTTTATAACCAAGGTAAGAGAATTCGAGAGTGGTTGCTGAAGCAGGAGCACTTAATGAAAATTTGCCCTCTCCAGATGTTTGTGCACCAATTTTAGTGCTTACGATTCTAACGGTAACGCCCGGCAGCGGATTTCCATCTGCTTTATCCGTAACTGTACCACTGATTGTCCGATTTTGTGCTACCGCAGTCCCTGCGATAAACATCAAAATGAACAAACTTTGTAAAAGTTTCTTCATAAAAAAAATTAAAATTTAGGTTAGTTAATACGGCCTGAATATAGACAAACCTGAAAGGCGCAGCTCATCCAAAACCCGCACCAGAGGCTTAAATGACGGTTTCCTGACATAAAAACAGGCAAAAAACCCCATTTTTGAGCAACCAAAAACAGATTAAATTTTACGAAAGAAGATTATTCCAAATTATATTTTTCTTAGCTATAACTAAGAAGTGCTAAAACCATTTTTTATAGCGAAATCACAGTTTTAAATTAAAATGCATTTTTTTTGTAACAAATTTTATCATTTGGAGTCATCGAAACTGGAAAAATGCTGATAAATCAGACAAATTAGTCAACTAAAAACAGCGCATTCAGGAAAAGTTGCTTCCCATTTTCCCAAAAAGAGCGGAATAAAACGTTGGTTCCGATGTAAACAATAGTGCCTTTACCTAGAGATTGCACACCCAGCGTCATACCAGAACTTAAGGTTTTCACGACCTTCTTTCCTGCTACCCCAGCTACATAACTATCTGGCTTGAGCAGACCAACATTCCAGCCTCTGTTTAATGGTGCATAAACATGGTTGTCTGTTTTTAGTGCATAGTAATAAGCTCCTAAACCCGTAGAAAGCGGATGACCTGCATCTAGATGCAGCTTAAATATGGCCCCCGGGATCGCATCAGATAGATCTATTGCGTTTCGATTTGCATATAATGCCGGATTAACCAATAACTCCTCTTCTTTCATCTCGTCCTTCTTCTTGACTTCAAAAATCTTGGAATCAGTAACGCTTTGAACGGCATCCTCCAACAAAATCACCTTCCCCCCAATCTTGATCCAATCTTCCAGTTTGTCCATTGTTTCTACTGGATAAGTGCCATCAGGAAGAATCAACACATTGATTTTATTCAGATTAAGATTGTCTATATTTCTTAAGGCAATCAGGCTAACCGGATAATTTAACTCCTGCTCCATAAAATGCCAGACTTCCCCAACACTTTGTGAGGAGCTCTCCGGACCAGCAACAATAGCAACCTTTGGTACGGTTAAGATCCGATAAGCCGATGAGCCAAAATCCTTTCCCTTATCCACAAACCCACTTACAGCCGGGTAAAAAGCTTTTTTTGTTTTCCGTTCTATCGCAGCGATTTTTGCCGTTAAGGTAGGAATGACCCGTTCATTTTCTGTGCGATACACCAATAAAGAGCCCAATCCGAATTTACGTCCCGCCATCATAAAAGGCTCTTCCGCAATGCGAACCTTTATGTTTTCCTTTTGCAATTCCATCAATATTTGGGCATCAGGTAAACCACTCCAGGGGAAAATCCAGGCATAAGGCTTAACCACGGCAGGAAAAACTTCCTGCTTTTCTTCTGGCAAAGGATAAAGCCCTTTTATCGCTTCTGTGGTAGCAAAAGCAGGTAACCCATAAGCATAAGGCAATGCCCAGGCTGTAATATCATAAGTATTAGAATCAGTCACAGCAGTTTGCGGTTCCATTAATACATTGGCTAAGACCGCTCTGGCTTGGTTTAAATTAATGATCAGGTCGTTCCGATCCACTTTAAACCGCTCCATTTTACCGCTTTCATAGCTATAACCTGTTACTTCTTTATCCAACCCATAAGCGAATTGGATGTGGTTTTTTTTCAAAAGCCCCGCCAATTTGTGAAGGCGATAAGCATTCTGGGATTTGATGACAAAGCTTTTATAAGCACCGGGAGGATCCAGTACGCCCTTTTCAAAATACTTCCTAAACTCCTCAATCAATTGATCTGCATGATTAGAAACAGTTTCCAAGGTGGCCATACCCGTGGTAAAATGATGCGCAATTCTATCTTTTAAGGTTAATGTATCCCCATCGATGGTAGCCACAGCCAATCCAGCACCAATTCCCCCTTGCTCATAGGTCATCCCGATAGCCCCATTATATAAAGGATAGGTGTCCCCATAAGAAGGATATAACAAATCAAACTGCTCTTTGGTAAAATATTGCCAGCCATTCTGATCAAAATACTTCGCATTGTTCTTCCCGACCGTAATCTGGAAACTCCTTTGCCAAGGGCTGATGTCCTGATGAATCGGCTCTGCAGCAGGAGCAAAATAGTAGGGTTCATTGTAACTTTGCTCATGAAAATCGACATGTACTTCCGGCATCCAATCCTGGTATAAATCCAATCTTTGCTGTGTTTCTATCTGTGATTGCCATGCCCAGTCCCTGTTCAAATCGAAATAATAATGGTTAGAACGCCCACCTGGCCAGGGTTCAATATGCTCTCTGGCCATAGGATTTGGATTGGGTTGAATTCCCATGTTGGAGCCAAAAAAGTTCAGATATCGCTCCCTACCATCTGGATTGAGGCATGGATCTATGATGACCACTGTATTCTTTAGCCAATTTTGAATGCCAATAGATTTCGCTTCAGCAAGCGTAAACAACATTTTCAAAGCAGTTTCCGTAGAACTTGCCTCATTACCATGAACATTATAACTTAGCCATAAGATAGCCGGTTGCTTCCCTTTGATGAGTGGTTTTTCTGCGTTGCTCAAACTCAGATTTTGCCTTCTGATCAAATCCAGATTATCCATGTTCTCTTTTGCAGAGATCACCGCGACTAAAAGTTCTCTTCCTTCGTAGGTTGTACCATATTTCTGAATTTTGATGTTCTTATTGGCGGATCCCAAATATTTAAAATATTCAAGCACCTTATAATGCGGTGTAAACTTACTGCCCAAAGCGTAGCCTAAAAATTCATCAGGCGACTTTAACTGCGCTTCCGCAGGCTTTAGTCCAATCAGCAACAGCAAGAATGAAAGCAAATAATATTTCATAATCAGGATTTATTCTCCAAAATACTAAAGAATATTTTTTGTTTCTCTTTCATAGTGTAATTTTACCATATCATTTAGATTTAAGCACATGTCAACCAGCAATTCCCTGTATCAACATTTTTTAAGCCACCGTACAGTATGCACCGATACCAGGAGCATTACCAAAGACTGTTTGTTTTTTGCCTTAAAAGGAGAAAATTTTGATGCCAATTCCTTTGCTGCACAAGCTTTAAATCTAGGTGCAGCCTATGCCATCATCGATAATCCTGATTTTCTTCTGGATGATCGCACTATTTTAGTGCCAGATGTGTTGACCGCCTTACAGCAACTGGCTAAATACCACCGTGAGCAACTCCATATTCCGGTTATTGGCCTAACCGGAAGCAATGGTAAAACCACGACCAAAGAACTGATCAATGCCGTTCTTTCTGAAAAATATAAAACTTTTGCCACAAAAGGCAACCTCAATAACCATATTGGTGTCCCGCTTTCCCTACTTTCCTTGACCTCAGAAACGGAAATTGCAGTGATAGAAATGGGTGCAAATCACCAAAAAGAAATCGAATTTTTATGTGAACTCGCACAACCAACCCATGGCCTGATCACCAATATCGGCATGGCTCATTTAGATGGATTTGGCGGGTTTGAAGGCGTTAAGAAAGGAAAAGCTGAGCTTTTTGCCTACCTAAAAAAACACGATGGTACTGCTTTTATCAACCGTGATAATCCCTATTTATTAGAGATGACTGCAGCTGCAGATTTAACAAAAACCGTGTATTATGGTAAACAAGCGAACAATACCATCTCCGGTACCTTATTAAAAACAGATCCATTTTTAGAACTTTCCTGGACGGATCAGGTAAAAAAGCATGAAGTTCATACCCAGCTAACTGGTGCCTATAATTTCGAAAACATCCTTGCAGCGATTGTCATCAGTCATTTCTTTGGCTTGACTGAAGCAGAGATCAATGCGGGATTATCTGGATACCAACCGAAAAATAACCGTTCACAGCTGAGCAAAACGGATAAAAACACGGTCATCTGTGATTTTTACAATGCCAATCCGAGTAGCATGATCGCGGCTCTTGCCAATATAGCATCCCTTTCTGCGACAAAAAAAGTGGTGATTATCGGAGACATGTTTGAGCTGGGCAGCGAAGCCGCTGCACAACACCAACTCATCATTTCCGAAGCAGAAAAAACCCATATCAATACGCTCATTTTCATTGGAAAACACTTTTACGATGAAAAAGGAGCCCATAGGGGCCATTTCTTCCAAAGCCCGGCTGAAGCCAAAGAATTCCTGGAAAAAGAATCCATTGCAGATAGCCTGGTCTTGTTAAAAGGCTCGAGAGGGATGGCTCTCGAACAATTACTGCCGTTATTATAAGCGGTAAATCATTCATTATCTTTATTCCGATACCATTTTTGTATAGAATTTCATTCTAAATACAAATCAAAAAGAAAACAAAAACGCCCTTAAAACACTTGTTATAGAAATCAAAATTTCAAGGGATTTTCTGCGGCTCTGCTAGGGCTTTGCTAGGGCTAAACAGCGCCAAATCAGCCTTTCAAAACCGGCGAAATCCCCTTGAAAATCACCAGCTATAACCTCCCAATTTAAATGAGTATATACATTGCAGCTGACATAAACTTCAATTATACAGGAATTTAAACGCTACCTTGATCAAGGTTAAAAATAAATTTAACCCTAAAAAAAAGATCAATGGCAACATTTAAAAGCAGTCCCCTCGGGATACCCAATGGAAAAATCGGAGACGTAATTTTCTATGAAAGAAACGGAAAATTGATTTGCAAGCAGGCTGGGGTTCCAGGCTCACAAACTGAATTACAAAAGGCCAATTGCCAAGCCATGGCAGTCACCACAAAACTGCTCAGTCCCATACTCAAATTTATCAATATTGGCTTTGGACAACAGGTAAAAGGGATCGACAAAAATCCACATAATCTGGCCGTCAGTTACCACAAAAAACATGCTTTAAAAGGAGTTTACCCCAACATTCGGGTCGATTTTACGAAGGTGATTGTCAGCCAGGGCGAATTAGCTCAAATTACGGATATGAAATTCCGTCAAACAGCAACTGGCCTGCAATTTAACTGGGACCCTAAACTAAAATTTAAAGCGGAAGAATATGACGATCAGGTCATGATCTTAATTTATTATACGGCCCGAAAAAAAGCGGATCAATATTTAAATGCGGCAAGGAGAAGCGAGGGCGCTCATTTTATAGCAATGGACGAAGAAGATCTTGACTCCCCTTTGGCGGTCTACATCAGCCTTAAAAGCGCTGATGGCGCCAAAATTTCAGACAGCATGTATCTTGGAATGCTAAATCAGCCTTTGGAACGTTTAGCGATGTCTGCAGAGATGACAGCGATGGATGTAAAATATGAAGAGAAAAGGAAAATTAACGACCTTAAATCCAGGTTAACACAGGTCACAAAATTATATATCCAACAATTGACGGAAATACAAAAGGGGGAAAGAATTGAAGACAAAGCTTTTATAGCCCTGGAAGCTAATTATTTAACCCTTAAATCAAGTATTCGCCATATCTCGGAAACATTAGATCCCCAAAAAGATAGCAGCAAATTACTGGATAATTAAGGTTAAATGCTTCTTACTGAGCTATTGCAGAAACCTTTATTCCCGCGTCACTGATTTCTTTAAGTGGGTTATCACGCATATTTTGCTCCAGTTCCAACTCATATTTTCCTGGAGAAGGAAACTTATAATTGGTCAGTAAGGGCAAAGTATAGGTGTAAAGGTTGCCGGATCCAGCACCATTCCATTGGCCATCAGGTTGTGCCAGACGGTATTCGTATCGTCTGCTCGCCTTTTTCTCGCCTTGCTTGTTCAGGTGCATTAAGACAAAGATGTTGGAATAGCCATAATCAGCGGTATGGCGAAGCTTAAAATAGATATTATAAGGCTTGCTGCTATCGGTAATGTCAACTACCGCTTTTACTTTATGGTCATAGCTCCAATTTCTGGAGGGCATAGAAACATTATTGTCAATCACATTATTGGTATCGCAACCGCTCAAAAGAGCGGCTGTGATACCCGTAATTAGCATTAAAACTGCTTTAAAATTATTCATTTGCAGGCTTATCCGTTGGTTTTTTTCTGCGGTTATTATTTCTGTTCCTGTTGTTACGGCTTGGCTTTGGAGCAGGAGTCGTTCCATCTGCAGGCGCTGGTGTTGCATTCGTAGCTGGAGCTGTGACACTACCTGCTGGTGTTGCTGCCTTTGGCTGTCCAGCGGCCTTTGGTTGTGCTTGATTTTTTTGCTGCCCTGCGTTTCCTGGCGTACCGGCAGCTTTACCAGCACCTCTAGGTTGCCCTTTCGGTTGGCCAGCATTGCCAGCTCCCTGTTGTGCCTTAGCAGGAGCTGCGTTTGGAGTAGTCCCTTGTCCTTTTGGCTGTGCATTAGGATTCGGCTGACCCGCAGGGGCATTTTTATTGCCTTCCGGACGAGGTCTTGGTGCTTGCCCAGGTCTCGCCTGTTTTTCCGGTCTGGCCGTTTTATCTCCCCGATTGGGGTTATTATTCGTTCTTTGCTCACCTGTACGTGGCGCACTATTTCTGTTGTTATTATTGCGATTACCTTTGTTTCTAGGCTTGTCATCCAAACGCGTTAAGCTGTCCTGTCCAACTACATTTTCGTAATCAGGGATTTTCTCAATAACCGTGTTAGAAACCAGTTCTACCGCTTCTTCCTTCAGGTTATTTGGCTTCAACCCTTTCTTATTCATGGCCATGATCTCTTTCACACGATCCACTTTCAAAGGAATCCAGTCTTCCATATTTGGGTAGCTGAACCACATCAATTTCTTAAAGATATCGGTCTTCTGATGACGTGCAACGCCAACTTCCGTTTGCAGGTTTTCTACACGATCTGGAATGTCTTTCAAAGCATCAAGATAGGTATCCAACTCATAGTTTAAGCAACATTTCAACTTCCCACATTGCCCGGCAAGTTTCAAGGTATTTAGCGACAAATTCTGATACCTTGCAGCAGCAGTAGATACCGTTTTAAAGTTTGTCAACCAGGTAGAACAGCACAATTCACGTCCACATGAGCCAATTCCGCCCAATCTGCCCGCTTCTTGTCTCATTCCAATCTGACGCATTTCGATCCTGATTCTAAACGTTTCCGCCATTTTCTTGATCAATTCTCTAAAATCTACACGCCCTTCAGCAGTATAGAAGAAAGTCGCCTTGGTTTTATCACCCTGGTAATCTACATCACTGATTTTCATCGATAAACGTAAATCTAAAGCTAAGGTACGTGCCTTATGCATGGTTTCCCATTCCAAACCTTTTGCCAGTTTCCACTTCTCTACATCCGCTTCAGTAGCTTTCCTGTAAATCTTTCTGGTTACCTGATCAATCGGGGTCTTACGACGTTTCATCTGCATACGCACCAATTCTCCTGTAAGAGAAACATGGCCAATGTCGTAACCGCCTGTTGGCCCTTCTACGGCCACTAATTCCCCAATCTCAAGATAGATGTTCTCGTTGTTCAGGAAAAATTCCTTCCTGGCACCTTTAAATTTAACTTCTACTACTTGAAAAGGTATATAATTTGAGGGCATATCTAAATTCGACAGCCAATCGTAAACTTCTAATTTCTGACATCCTCCAGTAAGGCATGAGCCATTACTTTTGCAGCCCGAGGGGGCGCAACCGCCACCTGTAGAACAACTTCCACATCCCATAGTTAATTGTATATATATTGAGTCCCTTTCGGGAGCGTTTTAAACTTAATTATTTTTACCAATTGTAAAGATACATCTAAAAACAGAATTTTAGGGTTTGCATTCCTTTCAATATGGTAATGAGCGCGTTCCAGTTCCTGGATAATGGCCTCCGCCATCGGCAAATCCAGAACCTTTTCACTAAGCTTTTTTGCGGTATCTAATGTTCTTGCAGGCAGTTTTACGAGCACTTCTGCATCACTCAACAGGAGGCTACATTCCCTCAGAAAATTAATTCCGTATTTTAAAAAATTCTTTTGATTTTCTCTACCCCAACCTGCGGCCTGATCCACAAAAGTAGTCAGTTCTAACACACGGTTGCCATACCCCATCCTCAGCCACTCCGCAAACTTATCCGCATTGCCATTTTGCGTGTTCGCCAATAGTAGTTTGGCCTCGATCAGATTTCCATCCGCCAGAAAGCTATATTCAACAGCCTGCTCCTCCGGCATCCCATGTCTTTCCGTAAGGTAATTTTCAATCGTCTCATGAGGAAGCTTAGGAATTTTTACAATTTGCGTCCTGGACAACAGGGTCGACAAAATCTGCTCCTGGTTATTTGCCACCAATAAAAACAAGGTGTTTGCAGGTGGTTCTTCAATAATTTTCAGCAGGGCATTTCCTTCTCTATCCAGATATTCGGGCAGCCACATGATCAAAACCTTTGTCTCTGCTTCAAAAGCTTTATAGCTCAGCTTTTTTATAATATCATGACATTCGGCAATGTTAATGTTTGCCTGTTTATTCTCCGCATTCAACTTAGAGCGCCAAATATCCATGTCAAAATAAGGATCTTCCAGCAGCATACCGCGCCATTCATCGATCAAATCAACGGCAATTCTGGCATCTTTTGAGGCGAAAAAAGGATAGGAAAAATGCAAATCCGGATGAATATAGCGCTCGTACTTCCGGCAGGAAGAACAAGCCCCACAGCTATCATCACCCTGCTTATCAACACAATTGATGTATTGCGCATAAGCGATGGCCAGAGGTAAAGCACCACTCCCTTCAGACGACAAAAATAACTGGGCATGACTCACCCTGTTTTCCGCAACCGTTTGTACCAACTGCGCCTTAATCTGTTCCTGTCCGATGATGTCTTTAAATTGCATTTGGTGCAAAATAACAATTTTTTAGATTATTGATTTGCATATTTGCATTTATGCCTAGAATTCTAGCTTTTGATTACGGAACAAAACGGATCGGAATTGCCGTTACAGACCCCCTGCAAATTATTGCCACCGGGCTGGATACCATACATCCGAAAGACATCATCGAATACCTGAAAAAATATATGCTCACAGAAGCTGTGGAAGCCTTTGTTCTTGGAGATCCCATACAAATGGATGGCACACCTTCGGAATCCAAACAGCATGTGAAAGGTTTTGCAAAAATCTTACGGAGAACCTTCCCTGATATCCCACAATTCTGGATCGATGAGCGATTTACCTCTAAATTGGCTCATCAAACCATTATGCAAAGTGGCTTCAAAAAGCAAGACCGAAGGGATAAAGATCGCGTGGACACCATTGCTGCAACCATCATCCTGCAATATTTTATGGAACAGCCCCGTTTATAGTGCAATTAATAATTGCACACCAGATCAAATGATAAGAATAAGAATGCTGAACAAATAATTATGAGCCTGATTAATGACGAAATGCAGCAACTGCTGCTCAATTACTGCGAACCTGAATCGGATTTATTGAAGAAGATAGACCGGGAAACCAACCTTAAAGTACTGATGCCAAGAATGATTTCCGGACATTACCAAGGTCGCGTATTGAGTTTTTTGAGTAAAATGATCAGTCCGAACAGAATTTTAGAAATTGGGACGTTCACTGGTTATGCGACGATATGTCTGGCAGAAGGGCTCACTACAGATGGTATTATTTATACCCTTGACAAGAATGAGGAACTGGAAGAAATGGTGATCCGCAATCTTGCTGCTGCCCCTAATCCAGAGAAAATCCGTTACATTTTAGGAGATGCCACGCAGACCATCAATGACTTAGAGGAGACTTTTGACCTGGTATTTATTGATGCCGATAAAAAAAACAATGGTACTTATTACGACCAGATTTTCGACCGTGTACGCCCCGGAGGACTGATTATCGTAGATAATGTACTTTGGAGTGGCAAAGTGTTGAAGCAGGATCAAGATAAAGGAACTAAAAATATAAGTACATTTAATGATAAAATTGCGGCAGACGACCGTGTAGAAAAACTGATCCTCCCCATTAGGGACGGATTGTTTATCATCAGAAAAAAATAAAATATGGTTAAAAAACTATGGTCGATTTTGCTCAGCATCACACTTTTTAGTGTTGCTGCGCAGGCCCAAAGTACAGAAGATTATATTACTGAACGTGTAGATCACGCCCAGGAGCTTATGCGGGACAATGGCATTCCGGCCAGCGTCATCATTGCCGTTGCCATTCATGAATCTGCTTCCGGACAAAGCAAAATTGCCCGGTATATGAACAACCATTTTGGCATCAAAGGTCCCAATAGCAATACAGAAATCCGTTCCGCCTATCGGGATTATGAAACAGTCGAAGCCTCCTATGATCATTTTATTGAATTTTTGAAAAGCAGGGCAACTTTCAGTCCTTTATTCGACAAATATGATCAGTACGATTACCGGGCCTGGGCCAGAGGAATCCAACGTGGAGGATATGCGCACAGCCGCTCCTGGTCCTCGCAAATTGTTGGTCTCATCAAAAAATACGAACTTTACCAATATGATGAAAGACCGGAGGATTATGTAGAGCCTGCCCTTGTGCCAGTAAAGCATAGTGCAAAAAGAGCTTCAACAGCCAGCGGAAGAAGATATACGGTTAAAAGCGGTGATAATTTAAGTACCATTGCCAAACGTTACCATACCAGTACCAAAGCAATTATGAAAAAGAACGGATTGAAGAGCATACGCCTGAAACCCGGACAAAAAATAAGAATCTAATGAACAATAACTTTCTAATGAAAAGTAGAATAGTACTCCTTTCCCTGATCCTCCCGTTATTCTTTGCCTGTAAAACCAAACAATACAGTCGCAATAACAAACAGATAGAGAAAGCGGCCAATAAAGCAAATCCAGACATGCCTTCTTATACTACTTTAAACTACATTGAGGCGTTTAAAACCGTGGCCATTGAAGAAATGAATGCATTTGGAATTCCTGCAAGCATTACACTGGCACAAGGAATCATTGAATCTGGTAGCGGAAACAGCAGCCTGGCTAAGTTTGCCAACAACCATTTTGGCATTAAATGTACTTCTGAATGGAAAGGAAAGGCTTATTATAAAGATGATGATCAGGCTGATGATTGCTTCCGCGTGTATAAAGATGCAAGAGAATCTTATAAAGATCATTCGCAGTTTCTCAAAAGAAAACGTTACAGCTTCCTTTTTGAGCTGGACAAGAATGACTACAAAAACTGGGCTTACGGTCTAAAACAAGCAGGATATGCGACCAATCCGAAATATCCGACGATGCTGATCAATATCATTGAAAAATATCAGTTGAACCAATATGATCAATCGGAAACGGAAAGAGAGAAACTGAAAAGAGAAGACAAAGTATTCGCGCAAATCAATGCAGGCATCACTCAGGAAAAGCAAAAATTTACTCCGGTAGCGACGCCTCCTTCTAAACAGGTGATCAAAACGCCAACCGATACCACAGGCACTGTACCTGCCGGACCGGGATCTGTAGACCCTCTGGGACCTGATAAGACTTATACGGTGCAAAAAGGAGATACCCTTTACAATCTTTCTAAAAGATTCAACCTGAGCATTGAAACGATCAAAACGTTAAATGGGCTCGCAGAAGAGGGTATCAAAATCGGACAAAAGTTGATCTTAGTTAAATAATGTTAATCTTTAATCCGGAGCCCTGGATATCTTGTAATTTTGTATTTAATGAAGCGGTTAGGATTATTCTTTTTACTTTCTTTTATAGGTTTTAAAATTTCAGCACAACAACCTGCGCTACAGCGAGCTGTGACTCAGCAACCTGTTGTAAGGGGATTTGTGGTGGATAAGGAATCGAAATTACGCCTGGCAAAGGTTTATATCTATAATTCCAGTAAGGATGAAGGTATTTACAACAATCCCAAAGGGGAATTTAGCATCAAAGCCACTGTTGGAGATACCTTATTCGCCGTGTTACAAGGGTATGCGCTGGACACGATCGTCTATAAAGGCCAGAATGCCGTTTACTTTCAACTCAAATCTTTGGGCATCAGCCTGAAAGAGGTCGCTATTATCGGCGATAAATATACGCCACAGCAACGTCATGAACTCAGCTTAAAAGAATATAAATATGCGCTGGATAAAGGCAAAGCTAAAGACCTGCTGAATCTTGGAACCGGAGGTGTGGGACTAGGTATTGATGCCATTTACAATTTACTGAGCCGCGATGGCAAGAATGCCAGACACCTGCAGAAGATCCTCGAAAAGGACTATAAAGAAGCTATTATTGACTATAGATTTAAACCCGAGTATGTCAAAAGGGTACTCCATATCGGGGATTATGAAGCCTCAGATTTCATGTTACAATATCGGCCTACGTATCAGTTTGCATTAACGGCATCCGATTATGCCTTTATTGTGTTCCTGAAAAACAGTTATTCCAGTTATAAGCGAAATCCGGCCGCATTCCGGCTTCAACCACTACCGAAATTAACCGTTGATGAGTTTTGAGGTATTTCTTTTTGATATGGCCCCGGATGTCTGCCAATGCGATGGCCATCTTTCCCTTTATCATTCTGCAAAATAAGCATCAAAAGACCAATCCAACGTTAATCAACCATGAGCGCATTCACTTGCGCCAGCAACTGGAACTGTTGGTCCTTCCCTTCTATCTTTTATACGGTTTGAATTATTTGCTCAACCTTTATCGCTTTAAAAACCATTATCTGGCCTACTTTAACATCCGATTTGAGCGCGAAGCCTACGCCAATGAACAGGATTTAGGTTATTTAAAAAGACGTAAGTTCTTTTCCTGGTGGCTCTATCGTGCTGAAAAGCCGTAATTACCTCAGCATCTGCAATAAGTTTGCTATTAAACTTTTAATAAGCAACATTTTTGTTTTTCTTTGTAGGAATGAAGATTTTTTACGTCAGCTTCTTATTGGTTTTAGTCGTGTCCCTCAATTCAGCATCTGCACAGGAAGTAGTAGATAGCATTCCAATTGATACCAAAGGTTTAGACATCAAACTTAAGCGCAGTCCGCTGCCTTCCAGAACAGGAAACCTAAACTTTAAACCCGTTCCCTTTGCTCCGATTGTAGTGGATGCAAAAGTGAATTACTGGAAAACCAGAACTTCTGTGGGCATCAATTTCAACCAGGCAACCTTTTCGAATAACTGGAAAGGTGGTGGGGTAAACTCCCTGGCCATCGGCGGATTGGTAAATTACAAAGCCGAATACAGCAAAGAAAGTTATAGTTATGTGAGTGAACTGATCCTGGAATATGGAAAGGTTAGAAATAAAGGACAACTTCAGAAAAAGACAAGAGACCGTATCTTCTGGGACAACAAGGCCGCCATTCAAATGTCTAAAAACTGGTATTTCTTCGGTTCCATCAACTTTGAATCTCAATTTGACAAAGGTTTTAAATATTCTACCAACAGTGAGGGTGTGGAATCAGAAATCTTGATTTCCAGATTTATGGCCCCGGGTTATTTAACAGAATCTATGGGTTTTGAGTATAAACCGAATAAGTTTTTCTCTACGAGGATTGGTACAGGTACTGCCCGTCAGACTTTTGTACTGGACACCACGATTTATAAAAATAACAACAGTAATTATGGTCTGGAAAGAGGCAAAAAGTTCAAAAATGAGCTCGCTTTTCAGGTGGTTGCCAATTTTGAGAAAGAAGTATTTCCAAATACCTTCTTAAAATCAAGGTATCAGATGTTTATTCCATACGACAGACCTTTGGAGCACATCGATCACCGTCTGGATGTAGAAGTGAGATCTAAGCTAAACAGGCTGATGAATGTCTCCCTTACCTGCGTAGGACTGTTTGATAAGGATAATGATCCGCGAATTCAGGCCAGTCAGGTCCTCGCCCTCGGCGTGATGTTTGTTTTCCCGAGGTAATACTTTACAATTATTCCGCATTCATTCCGCCAAATTTAATAACTTTGGCTTTCACAAAAAATTGAACACTAAGCATTAAAGAAAATGTTTGAAAATTTACAGGATAAACTAGACCGTGCATTTAAAGTTTTAAAAGGACAAGGCAGTATTACAGAAATCAACGTGGCCGAAACCATGAAAGAAATCCGTAAGGCTTTGTTAGATGCCGACGTAAATTACAAAACAGCAAAGAGCTTTACCGATGAGGTAAAAGAAAAAGCGCTGGGCTTAAATGTACTTACTGCTGTTTCTCCAGGTCAGTTGCTGACCAAAGTAATGAACGATGAGCTAACTGCCCTAATGGGTGGTGAAGTGACAGAGTTAGATCTTAAAACCAATCCAACCATCATATTGATCGCCGGACTGAATGGTGCAGGTAAAACTACCTTCGCCGGAAAACTGGCCAACCACCTGAAAAGTAAAGGCAAGAAACCTTTATTGGTTGCGGGTGACATGTATCGCCCTGCGGCGGTAGACCAGTTACAGATTCTTGGGGAGCAGATTGGCGTGCCTGTATATGCAAATATCGCATCGAAGGATCCGGTAGCTATTGCGATGGAAGGTATTGCTGAAGGTAAAAAGAACCACAACAATGTAATTATTATTGATACGGCAGGTCGTCTGGCAATAGACGAGGAGATGATGAATGAGATCGCTGCCGTAAAAGAACATACAAAACCACACGAAATTCTTTTTGTAGTGGATGCCATGACCGGACAAGATGCGGTGAATACGGCAAAAACATTTAACGAAAGGTTAGACTTTACCGGGGTGGTGTTAACCAAACTGGATGGTGATACCCGTGGTGGTGCGGCATTATCGATTAAATCGGTTGTGAACAAGCCGATTAAATTTATTGGTACCGGTGAGAAAATGGAAGCCCTGGATGTCTTCTATCCAGACAGGATGGCTTCACGTATCTTGGGTATGGGTGACGTGGTTTCCCTTGTTGAGCGTGCACAAGAGCAGTTTGACGAGAAAGAAGCTGCAGAACTTCAAAAGAAAATTCGTAAGAACAAATTCGATTTCAACGATTTCTACAGCCAGATTCAGCAGATCAAGAAAATGGGTAACATGAAAGACTTGATGGGCATGATTCCAGGGGTCAGCAAAATGATGAAGAATGTAGAGATCGAAGATGATGCTTTCAAAAATGTGGAAGCCATTATCCAATCGATGACCAAATTCGAGCGTGAAAACCCGGATAGCATTCAACAAAGCAGACGCGCAAGAATTGCTAAAGGTTCAGGAAACAAAATTGAAGATGTGACGAAACTGATCAAACAGTTCGAAGACATGCGTAAAGTCATGAAGCAGTTCTCTAATCCTGCAGCAGCAGCGAAAATGATGAAGAACATGCCGAAAATGCCAATGGGCAGAATGTAGGATTCAGCGCTTTAAAAAGAATATTTTTTGATAAAAATAGAAAACCCGGCTCTTCAAGGCCGGGTTTTTTATTTACGTTTTATTTGCCAGAATCCAACCACGGTATGTGTTATCCGCATAGATTAGACCTGAACCTGATCTCTTAACTATGCTGGTAAAAACTTATGGAAGTGCTGTTTTTGGCGTCGATGCGCTCACCATTACCATTGAAGTCTGCATTGGTGGCGGCAACAAATACCATATCGTGGGCCTACCGGACAATACGATCAGGGAAAGCTTAAGAAGGATAGAAAGCGCGATCCAGTCGGCCGGACTAAAAATGCCCAGACAAAAGATTGTCATTAATCTGGCGCCAGCAGACATCCGCAAAGAAGGCTCCGCCTATGACCTTCCTATTGCCATTGCTATTCTTGCAGCCTCAGGGCAAATTGAAGTGGCAGACACTGCTCAATACTTCATTATGGGAGAACTTTCCTTAGATGGCGGATTACAGCCCATTAGGGGCGCCTTGCCGATTGCCATACAGGCCCATGCTGCAGGATTCAAAGGCTTTATCCTCCCCAAAGACAATTCCAGGGAAGCAGCAATCGTAACAGAGCTACTTGTTTACGGCATGAACAACCTGATGGAAGTGGTGGCGTTTTTTAAGCATGTGGAGGACAAGCCTGCACCTACCTTGCTGGATACCACAACCGGTGTTCTTCCATTACCTGAGGGCTTTGAATATGATTTTTCTGAGGTTAAAGGTCAGGAGAATATCAAGCGTGCCTTAGAGATCGCTGCTGCCGGTGGCCATAACCTGATTCTGATTGGTCCACCAGGTGCAGGGAAAACAATGTTGGCGAAGAGATTACCAAGTATTTTACCTCCATTGAGTATTCCTGAGGCGCTGGAAACCACAAAAATCCATTCCGTTGCCGGAAAGCTAAATGCACTGGATGCGCTCCTAACGAGTCGGCCTTACCGTTGCCCTCACCACACCATTTCGGACGTAGCTTTGGTGGGTGGCGGTGCAAATCCACAACCCGGAGAAATTTCCTTAGCCCATAACGGGGTGCTGTTCCTTGATGAGTTACCTGAGTTTAAAAGAAGCGTTTTGGAAGTGATGCGCCAACCTTTGGAAGACCGTAATATCACCATTTCCAGAGCTAAACTGAGCGTTAGTTATCCCGCAAGTTTTATGTTGATCGCTTCCATGAATCCCTGCCCCTGCGGATTCTATAACCACCCCTCCAAAGAATGTACCTGTGGCTCTGGTTTAGTCCAAAAATACCTC
Organism: Pedobacter gandavensis; assembly: GCF_014172405.1. Lineage (GTDB taxonomy): Bacteria > Bacteroidota > Bacteroidia > Sphingobacteriales > Sphingobacteriaceae > Pedobacter > Pedobacter gandavensis. The sequence continues at coordinate 80,775 of NZ_WNXC01000005.1, forward strand.
AGCAAGATTTCCGGCCCATTACTGGATCGAATAGACCTCCATGTGGAAGTGACGCCCGTAAATTTTAAAGAGTTAACCTCTTCCGCGGAGGCTGAAAAAAGTGAAGAAATCAGGGGGCGTGTCATTGCGGCAAGAACCATTCAGGGGATCCGTTTTCATGGAAGACCCGATTTGCATTGCAATGCACAGATGAATGCCGCTCTGGTTCGGCAAGTTTGCCAGATAGATAAGAAAGGACAGGCCTTGATTAAGAAAGCCATGGAAAGACTGGGGCTATCTGCCAGAGCCTATGACCGGATTTTAAAAGTTGCCAGAACAATTGCTGACCTCGCAGGGACGGAAGATATCCGGTCAGAACATCTAGCCGAAGCCATTAATTACCGCAGTCTGGATCGGGACAGTTGGGCTTCTTAAAAGCAACAGACCACTAGGAGCCCGGAAGAAAAGGAAAAGGATAAGTACAGTTTAAGTAGGATACTCAAATTTGTTCATTTTTTTAACTGTTCAAAATATTAAACAGTTAAAAAAATGAACATTAGGCAGAATCGGGACTAGGCTTCGTCCTCTTCTTCCTCATCCAGACCTTCTTCGTCTTCCTCTTCTACTTCCGGCACATAGGCCAAAATCTCTCTACCGATATTATTGATTTCTTCATCGAACTCAAATAAAGGAAGGGCTGTTTCTTCATCCAATTTCAACCACTGAAGGTCAGTATCTTTTTGAATATGGGCATATTCTTTCCCTTCTTTAAAAATTACATAGGTATCATTTCCTTCTGGAAAAACCGCGTAACTCACATCTCCTATTTCAATATCAAAAGGCTCTTGCATAATTTTTATTCTAATTTATTGATCTGATCACTGCGACTAGCGTAAGGTGGAGTAGTTGAAAAACTGCAACCTCCCTGTGCCCATCACTTCTATTGTTTTTGTTTCTTCTGTCCCATTCGATGCTTTTAAATTCAGCGAAATGGTATTTTTCCCTTTTTGTAAAGGAATACGTGCATAACTGATGGTAGCCGGTAAAGACTGCCAGTTTCTGGTATCTGCTTTCTCAGAAAGTAGGCTATACAATTGAACGCCAAAACCAAGGCCTTCCAGTAAAGTGTTGTCTTTCCCATTCTTTCCAGTTCCTTTCGAGCTTTCCTTCAATACATATTCCGCACTCTTTTTCACCGCGAGACGGGTTAAAAGCTTAGTCATTTCCTTTAGAAAACGTTGCTGTAAGGTTTTATATGCCAATTCGTTAATATCTTCTGCTTGCTGAAAGCCGAAGATTGTCTTTCCATCTGTTAAGGTTGCAGTACTAAAAAATGGAGGCCTACTCACATATTTCGGATAAGTAGCCCTTAAACTCTGGATGGCATTGACGTTAAAATTCTCTCCGCTGCCATAACCATCACCGAAAGGAATGATGATTGTTCCGCCAACATTGGTAAAGAACAAATTGCCATCTTCCCCTTTTACCAAGGAGAAGAAAAACTCTTCCTGTGCTTTTACTGGTGCAAGTCCATTTTCCCAAAAGAAAACCAGCTCGCCACCTTCCGGTGCCTTTTCTGGTGTGTATTTGAGGTGGAAAAGCTCCTCAAAGCGGTTTAATTCCGCGGTAAAACCCATTGCCGCAGCCGTTCTCAGAACATCCTGTTTCAGCGTTTCCGGCATTGGTGTTCCATAATAAGTCTGATCTTTGCTGCTCAGATAAACCTCCGCCGCATTACGATAAGCGATAAAAGCGTTGTTCATATCACCATCATACTCATAAATCAAGCCCTGGAGCATTAAAGAAAATGCATCTTTCGCATAGCGGTTGTCCTTATTATTGAACTTATCACCTTGTTCCTGCGACTGTAATCCGATACGTCGGGCCTCCACAATTGCATCTTCCGGCTTAGCCAGATACACATAATTCAAAGCCTTATAATAATGGATCATGAACTTCTCAAAGTCTTCTCCTTTATACACCTGGTTCATTGGGTTCAGCAAAGTCCCAACCACAGCATCCATGGTGCCTCCCAGTCCATTTTCCAACAGCTGATCAGCCTCATTGAAGTAGCGGTTGCTATTTTCATAGTCTCCCATCAGATGAGTGGTTTTCCCTTTTTCCAGGAGAAAAAGCAATTTATTCCTCGGCTTTTGCAGAAGTTTGTTCTTTTCCAATTCCTTCATTGCCGCGGTATAATTCCCGCTAGCCACTTGCTTATAATATGGCGTAATCATCTCATTATAGCTGGAACAGCTAAAAAGAAAGAGCATCAACCCGATAAGGAGTGATGCTCTAAAAGTATAATTTTTGATATTAACCATGTTACATTTAGCCTGTTAAGCCAGACTAATTTTTAACGTATTTAGTGATTTTCTTATCGCCTATCCACACCACTTCATTGGTCTGAATATTGGTCAATTCAAGATTCACCTGGTAGTAAACCACCTTTTGTCTTTTGTGCGAATCAACAATAGAATTGATTGAACCCTGAAGGATGTAATCTGCACCATTTTCCAATCCGAATTTCTTCATCGTAGATACGGAAGCATTATCCTGCTGATCTGCTTTTTCGGCACGCAGCTCTTCTCTCTTTTTACCACCCTGAACCAATCTTACACGTCCACTCTGGATAAAAGCCTGCTCTACATCTTTCACGAAAGTCTCGGCATCAATGTGCTCATGACTCTTGTTAGTCACCACGCCTACGACAACTACTGGTTTCTTGCCCCCTTTAGCTTCTAAAAACTCCGGCAACCATTTACTTCCCAAAATGCTTTGAGTCATCTCCTGGGCAACTAACCGGGAGTCTGTATTGTTCCAATTACCGCTGATATCGATCGTTTGATCAGGATTTACACGTGTAACTTGTCTGGAGCAAGAACTGATCATGATTCCAGAAGCAGCAATCGCCACTAAGGTTATTATCTTTTTGAATTGCATATAATTAAAAAATAAATGTGCTATTGTTGTAGGTTACCAGCGGCCCCAATGTCTGTTAAAGCCAATATTAAAGCCTCCATTACGTCCATAATGACCATATCCCAGACCTAAAGAATAGCCAAATCTAGGATAATAATTAAACGATGGGTAATAATACCCACCACTATAATCGTAAGGACTATACCAGTCGCTATTGTTTCTTTCTCGACGCAACTGGCGACGCTCTTCTCTGGCAGTATACCAATCGTAAGCTTTATAAGTGTTTTGAACCGTACTCCCCTGCGTTAAATTCAGAGAATCAGCAAGGCCCATATATCTGGCGCGGCTTTCCAGATACCTAGGATTTTGGTCATGAACGAGTCCTGTTTTTTGCGCATAACTCATGGTAGAATAAACAAAACTGCTGATGCAGGTTAAGATAAATATCAAATTTCGTTTCATCTTTTTATGTTTTTATCTGAATGAAGAATATGTCAACATTTATGCCAATCATGTGGCTATACAAAGGTAATCATGGTACCGTTTTGAACGGCCATTTCAACGTTAAAAAATGTTAATTTTAAGGGTTTAATCCGCTTTCAACTGTTTTATAAAGTCGACAAACTTCTTATTCCCATAATCCGCAGCGCCAACTTCATGATAAGAAATACGGCCATGCTTATCCAAGACTACTGTTGTAGGCAATGAACCTGCAAACAGCTGCTGAGGAATGCGACTTGCTACCGCATAAACCGGCATCTGGTACCCTTTTCTATCCATATATTTCTTTGCTTTTGGAAAATCGCTATCTGCATCCACCATAATGAAAACTACACCCTCATCAGATTTAAATTGCTCATATAGTTTATTTACCGATGGCATTTCTGCTAAACAAGGAGGACACCAGGTTGCCCAGAAGTTAAGGAAGATCACTTTTCCTTTTAAATCCCCTAAATCCACTGTTTTTCCAGCAGCATCTTTGAACTTTATTCCCTCCAAATTTACGCTCTGCTCGGTTTCCGTAGCCTTTCTATGCTCAATGCTAGTGTCTGGTGCAAACAAACCTACTTTCATCAGTCCTTGAATCATCAACGCTTTTGCCGATGGCACAAAAAGAACCACCAAGATCAGCACACCCAACAGCCCATTGATCACATTACTCTTATTGAAGATCTTTCTCATTTAGATAAAGCTTTAATTGAAATTATCCCAAATTAGAGAAATTAATCTATTTTGTATAGAATATGCCTCAACCTTTACTAACTTATGATAAAAAAAACTCTTCCAGGATTACTGTTACTCAGCGTAGCTTTGTCCTGTACAAACAAAGCGCAGAAAATGGAACCCTATAAATGGCCAAATGCTACTCCACCGGTAGCGGAAGTTAAACCTCATATCAGAACAATTCATGGTGATACGGTGGTAGACAATTATTATTGGATGATTGACTATTTTAAAAAAGGTAAAGACAGTACTGAAGTAGTCGATTACCTCAGCGCAGAAAACAAATACCTGGATACCATGATGTCTGGAACGAAACAACTCCAGGCAGATCTTTTTAAAGAGTTGAAAGGTCGAATTAAGGAAAAAGATGAGTCAGTTCCGGTCTTTAAAAATGGTTATTTCTATTATACCAGAAGTGAAGAAGGCAAACAATATTATAAATACTGCAGGAAAAAAGGAAGCCTGGAAGCCAAAGAGGAGATCTTACTCGATGTAGATCAATTGGCAGAAGGTCTCCCGTATTATTCCGCTACTGGTTTTGCAATTAGCCCGGACAATAAAATGTTGGCTTTCGGCGTAGATAAAGTCTCCAGACGCCAATATGTGATCCATGTGAAAAACCTGGAAACCGGAGAAGTGTTTAAGGATGCCATTCCAAATACACAAGGTGATGCCACCTGGGCTGCAGACAATAAAACTATTTTCTATACGGCAAAAAACCCGGAAACCCTACTGAGTGAAAAGATAAAAAAACACCTGTTGAATACAGATGCTAAACTGGATGAGACGGTCTATGAAGAAAAAGATAAGTCCAATTATATAGGTGTAGGCAAGTCAAAATCCGGGAAGTATATTTTCATTTATTCACAAGCTACATTATCCAATGAGATGAGAATATTGGATGCGGATAAACCGAATGAGGCATTCAAGGTTTTCCAGCCAAGGATAAAAGAGGTATTGTATGATGTCATTCCATTAGATGATAAATTCTTAATTCTGACCAACTGGGAGGCGAAAAACTTCCGTCTGATGGAATGTCCATTGGATAAACCCGGTAGAGAAAACTGGAAAGAAGTGATACCACATCGCAAAGATGTTTTACTGGAAGGAGTGGATGAGTTTAAGACGCATATCGTGGTTACTGAACGTAAAAATGGGTTGACCGCTTTAGAGGTTCGCCCGCTAAAAGGTACGGCCTATCACATTGCTTTTGAAGAGCCAACTTATATGGCACAAGTAGGTGCAAACCCGGATTATCAAAGTAACAAGCTTCGTTATATCTATTCTTCACTAACTACACCAACTTCTACTTTTGATTATAACACAGACACGAAGACACAGCAGCTAATGAAACAGCAGGAAGTAGTGGGTGGTTATGATAAAACAGATTATGTTTCGGAACGCCTTTATGCGAAAGCTAAAGATGGCACCAAGGTTCCCATTTCTCTGGTTTATAAAAAAGGATTGAACAAGGATGGCAATGCTCCTTTGTTGTTGTATGCTTATGGCTCTTATGGCGCCAGTATGGATGCCACTTTCAATAGCAGCAGATTAAGTTTGCTGGATAGGGGTTTTGTATACGCCATTGCACACATTCGTGGAGGTCAGGAAATGGGCCGACAATGGTATGAGGATGGTAAATTGATGAAAAAGAAAAACACTTTTACCGATTTCATTGATTGCGGGCAATACCTGATTGATCAGAAGTTTACCAGCAAAGGTCATCTATATGCGCAAGGCGGTAGTGCAGGGGGCTTATTAATGGGTGCAGTAATCAACATGGCACCGGATATGTGGCATGGGATTATTGCCCAGGTTCCATTTGTTGACGTGATCAACACGATGTTGGATGAAAGTATTCCGCTAACCACCAATGAGTTTGATGAATGGGGAAATCCGAAACAAAAAGCCGCTTACGATTACATGAAAAGCTATTCTCCTTATGAAAACATTGAGAAAAAAGCTTACCCGAATATGTTGGTCACCACTGGCCTCCATGACAGTCAGGTACAGTATTTTGAGCCTGCTAAATGGGTGGCGAAACTCCGGGCGACCAAAACAGATAAGAATGTACTCCTGCTAAAAACAGATATGGACTTTGGTCATGGGGGAGCATCCGGCAGATTCGATTACTTAAAAGATATTGCGCTAAATTATTCGTTCTTATTTGCCCTGGAAGGGATCAATAAATAAATCGCTAAAAACAAAGGCCGTTTCTACTGTTTAACTCGAATTTCCCCATAAAGCGCTAGCTTTAGGAAACATTCAAGAGCAAGGGAAACGGCCTTTTAGTATGATTATTCTTTTCCTGCGATTTTCCAGGAACTTTAAGCTTGCGGTTATTTCTTTGCCTTCAATAGTTCTTTTAACTCCGCAACCGCCTTTTTCAATTCTTCTACTTCAGATTTCAGGCTTTTCAATTCCCTTTGCTGAATTGCAATTTCCTCATCATGTTCCTGCCATCCTTTCAATAAAGGAACAGTCATCGATTGATAATTTAAAGAAAGGGTTTTCTTTGGGTCACTATCAACTTTTACCAAAGAAGGGAAGAACTCCTGCACATTTTGTGCAATAAACCCGATCTGGTGCAGATCCATATCACGACGGTCGTATGATACCGCATGGAGCCTCCTCAACTGTTCTGAAACCGGAGGAAGTGTGACAATATTCTTCTTCAAGCGGATATCAGAATTAGCCGTTACATCACCGGAAGCCTTAATATCACCGTTCACGATCACCTGCCCCGTTACCGTTAATTCGGAATTCACATCCAGCGTAGTAAACTTTCCCTGTGCAGGGGTAGAATTACCAATCAGCGTACCATCAATTGCTCCTTTTGTGATTTCCACTGCATCTTTATTCTGAATGGCAAGCGTACCCAATCCTAAGTTTACTCTTGCTTCCTCAGCTGTTGCTGCTCCCGTTCCACCTTTCTCGAGGGTAAGGATCCCGGTATTACCACCGCCATCATTACCACCACCCATCTGACTTTCTACCCAATTGCTATTGGCTAATCCGCCTTTTAACTGGAAGAATTTTTCTTCCTGGATGGAATAAACCAACATTCCTACCGACCTTCTCGCAGGAGTAATCTCATCTCTTTCTTTATTGCTGGCTACCGAGCGGAAACCTCCTTTTCCATAGATATCGCTATGGGTAGAATATTTATCCGTCAGGTCATTCGGTTCTAGGGCACCAATCACTTTCACTTGCCCGACAGCCGAAAATGAGGCCAGACACAGGAGTCCGCAAAATGTATAAATCGCTTTCATTGGGATATAGTTTTCAAATCTTTTCTTTGCTTTTTCAAAATTCTTCATTGCTGTTCTAAATATGGAATGATGCTTATTGAATGGTAAAAGTTAAAGGCGCTGCAGTATTGTCTCTTTGCACATAAATCACATAATCTATGACTCCGCCCAGGGCATTCCTAAAGGACCTGGTTGTCCTTTCAAAAGCACCGGTAGAATCCAGAATGCCCACTACGATTTTAGATCCACCCCAACTTGAAGGGTAGGCAATCACTAGCTTTTGACGCCCTGAAGGACTTGCTGCTTTATTAGAAACTGCCGCTCCGCTACCAAATTCGTTATGGGCCAGCGACAAGATTTGTGCATCAGTTGGCACAAAGCTCTCCCCATCCTCTCCACCGGTAGCAAAGCCATAATAGCGCTTCCATTGGAAGTTTAAAGCGGCCGTTGCTTCAGCTGTTTTGTTATCGGCTGTTTTTACTGTCAGCTTAAATGACTTGGATTGATTGGCGGTTCCAGCCACACTAACCGATACATTTACCGTTCCTGTAACGGTTCCACCCGGAGTTGGAGAAGCACTAAAAACTTCCTGTCCTTCCACAATAATACTGGTGATTTCTGCCGTTTCTTTTGCTCTTCCTGCAGTCCAGTTCAGGACAACGGGAGTATTACCTGCCGGGCCCATTTCTTTGGTACCGGATGGGTTACTCGTTAAACTGGCTGAAGGTCCTAAAGATGGATAAAACACCGCTTCAATCCATTTAGCAAGATCATTAGTTCCAGGATTTACATCCTTATAAAAGTCACCGGTAATTGGTCTGTTTCCGTTAAACGCGCCAACACTACCACCGCCACCACCTAATGTTGCTTTATCCACCCAGGTTACCGTACCATCTGCGCCACTGACCATCACCTGATCTGCGGCATCAGATTTTATATGCGCTACTGTAATTGCTTTTTCCGCTATCGAAGGATTCGGATAAGTTCCTGTCAAAGCACCTCCGGCAGCGCCGTTAGGACTTCCCTGTAACAAAAGCGCTGGCCATGTAGCATCTTCTTTCTTCGGACCAAAAAGTGTTTGATCTGTCGTATTCACATAGAAATCTCCCGTTTTCCCTGTTGCTGCCATGGGTAAGCCAGCACCATAAATCAGGTTATTCCCCGCAGCCCCCGCTCCAGCAGAAAACAACACCCAATTGGCATTATTCTCCAGTTCAACTGGCACATCTGCACAAATCAATTGATAGGTTTTTGTTTTCCCGGTACCATCATCCATAACGGTACACAGCATCCCCGGCTGCCGCCTTAAAGGGCTCAGCTTATCCCGATCTGCTAGGGTTGCCACCTGATGATGTCCACCCTTCGCGTCATTGGTGTAAATGATCACTGATCCCGGAACCGGAATCAGTGGATTGCCTACAAATTGTGCCGCTCCCTGTTTCGGGGCAAAAAGCACAAAACCCATTGCAACCATCGCACATCTGATCCAATAATCTCTTCGTTTTTGTTTGATTTGCATATCCTTTATTTCTTTACAATTTCTATTAAACCTTTTTCATTTATTAGGAAAGCCACTTCATTTCCGTAAGCCAATCCTGATTTATTTATCGCATAAGCCTTCACATAATATGGAATTCCTGTGCTCAAGCCTTCGAGATTGATTACTGATGCATCCGCACCCGCAAGTACTTTAGCATCTGCCAGTGTCGGGTTTGGCACCGTACTCCAGCAGATTCCAGATTCAATAATTTCCGATCCGCCATCCGCTGTTAAAGCCATGCCCGTGATCACTTCAGTTGTACTTTTCGAAACCACAGCAACCGTCTTTAACATTGGCTTTTTGACTGGTGCATAACCGTACCATTCCGTCAATTTAAAGGGAGGCTGCTTATCCTCCAGGTGACTTTTCGCATTTAATCCTGCCAATGAAAACGGTGCTTTTCTCTCCGTATCATTTAGTTCACCGATGGCAAGCATATAATCTGCCACCACCTTCATGCTGATCCCACCGGAACTTGGCAATGGATTCAATTTCCAATCTGCATAAAGCGTCACGCTTTCTGTGATTGGGAGGCCAAAATTAAAAACAGTTTCCATATTCTGGTCACTATACCAGGCATAAAAAACAGCTCCATCCTTCGTGCTGACCGCTGGCGTAATCAAAGTCTGATCTTCTACCACCTGCGCTGCGACCACAGTTCCGCCATTGCTTTCCCAAGTGACTGTATGATAAGATCTGGAAATCTCTAATGATCCATTCACAAAAGCAAAATCGTAATTGTCTGCTTGTAAAGTGCCAATGCTCAGCAACACTGGATATGCCCCTGGTAAACTTGCCAAAGTAGCCGTTGTGCTAAGCTCTGGTTCCCCTTGAAGCTTGGCCGAGGCCCGTACGCTCGACTCTGTTTCTCCATATTTAAAGCCTTTCATTTGATAAGTAAATGATGGGTTTTCATGTGCGAAGAAGCGTTTCAAAGTATCCCCATGAACAGTCAGTAGAGCCTTGCTGATGACAAACCTTTGTTCTGCCTCCGCTTTTTCATAAAAGGCATTTCCTGCCTGAACCGCCCTAATCACTACCGCTCCTGCCCCTTCTATGGTTGCCAGATTGCCATTCAGATCAAGCTGACCATCTAACAATTCAAAAGTAACCGGCAAACCTGAAGAAGCCGTTGCCTGTAACTGGAAAGCATCATCACCATATTGCTTGTTTGGAATGGCGCTGAAATTGATCAGCTGTGTCCCTTTCTGAATATGAATGGTCGCTAATGCAGTTTTTAACATCGTATTGAAGGTATTTGGAGCCAATGTTAAATCGCCAACCAGGAGCAGGTCGCCAATTGGCGCAGCGGCATAAGCTGCAGCATCCCAACTTACCGTCAAGTCTTCTGTTGAACCATCATTATAGGTCACTTGTACCTTAGCAGGTAATCCCAATCCTGAGAATGGTGTACCATAAGCCACCGTTATTGGTGCAATTACCGCCACTGAGTCAATATCCTTCTGTAGTGTAATCTTGATTTTCGCTTTCAGATCTAAGGTATTTCTAATCTCATTTGTCAGCTGTACCACTCCGGTCACCGTTTGTTGTTGCAACAAATTACTTTGATAATCACTTTCTTCCCAAAGTACCGGTAACTCTTCTGTTGACTGATCGTCATAAGTCACCTTCACCGCCAATGGCAATTCTAATGCGCTAAATAACTTGCCATACACATCTACCAATGCAGTTGATTCTTCTACTGAAATGATGTTTTTCTGATCAATGATCACTTCAACTTTCGCCGTTAGATCTGTCGGATTTGAAGCGCCATCTGCGGGGTCTAATATTCCGATAAAGTTAAAGCTACCCACTTCGTTTTCTCTGAAATCTAACGATTGCCAATCTACTCCTGCTATCCCTGTTGTACCTACGGTATAAGTTACCGGCAATGTAGTACCCAGCTGTTTCATTACCGTTTCTTTGCTGGTTCCTAAAGGAAAATGAACTGGCGTGTTTACCGTCACCGCATTGATCTGCAATAATGGAATCTGCACAGTTATCTTGATCCCTGCCGATTTATTATCCTTGTTTTCTTCCGGGCTATCCGGTAGCAGAACCCCATTTAACAGGTAATTTCCGGCAGTATTTCCATCGAACGTTCCTGGCTCCCATAGGACAGACAGGGGCTCCACTTGCTGATTATTATAGGTCACATTGACCATAGCAGGTAGGGCCAGGTTGGTAAATAAAGTCCCATGAGGCACAGTCATATCTGGTAATGCTGCCACAGAAATCACAAACCTTGGAGCTACTTTAACTTCCAGCAAGGCAGATAAATCATTTGGATTTTCTGTATTCACTGGCATAGTCAGGGTTCCGATGAATTCATATGCTCCTGTTTCCAATGGGTTGTAATCTGTATTTTCCCAATTCAGAATACTTAACATTTCTGTAGAACCATCATCAAATACACCCGATACTTTGGCTGGTAAGCCAAGTGCGTTTAATGCGGTTCCATTAGCAACCATTAAGGAATCTGAAGCAATCTTTACCAGAGTTCTGATTTTCTCTGCTACAGTTATACTGATCGTTGGTTGCAGGGATTTAGGATTATCAATATCAGCTGGAATCACCATCGTTCCCGGAAGGATATAAGTACCTGCTAACTTTTCATTGTAATCCCCTTTTGTCCAATCTATCGACAATAAATCTTCCGACTGGTCATTGTACGTCACCTTCACTGATTCCGGTAAAGTTAGCGCGTCAAACCCAGTGTTATAAGGCACCTCTAGTGCGGCCACTGGTGCAATCGTCTCAATCGCTTTTCTTCCTACGCTTACCCAAACCTGGGCAGGTAAATTATTTGGGTTTTGTACCCCTTGAGGCAAGACCAAATCTCCTTCAAAAAGATAAACTCCAGAAGTTGTTTCATCATAATCCAGACTTTCAAATGATGGGTTCATCACTGGAATATCCAGCACTGTTCCATCATCCAATTTCGCCTTGCGGTTCGTCGGGAAAGACAGGTTTATCTGTTTTGTACCATAAACCACCTTCATGGTATCTGCCCCTAAAGAGACAATTTCTTTGGCTCTAGGCAATACATTGATTTCTATTTTAGGGAGAATTCCTTTGGAGTTTTCAATATCATCCGGCAGGATAAACACACCGTTAATTGAATATTTCCCTTCCAGGTTTCCTTTATAGTTTGTTAAATCCCAGGTCACACCAAGGTCTTGCATTCCGCCATCTTCAAGCGTTGTCATTAAAGCATCAGGTAAAATTAAGGCCGCTGCATCTGTTCCAAAAAACACCGTTAATGGATCAGGAGTCAGGTAAGATTTGATGATGCGTTTTCCAATAATCACTTTTAAATCTGCTTTTACACTATCTGGATTCACGAATCCATCTGGTGTTTCCAGTTCCCCAACAAGGTGGAAAGCGCCCGGTTCATCAGCTAAATAGTCTCCTTCTAACCAAGTCACATTTAAGCTGCCCTGACTTCCATTGTCATAGGTTACCGTGGTCTTTTTCGGGAACAATAACTTCGCTGCACTGAAGGCTGTTCCATAAGGAATGTTTAGGGAATCAGCTACTGCAGTTACGACCTTTAAAGGCTTTGGACCCACCTTCACAATCACCTCTGCATAGTGCAGATTTGGGTTTTCAATCTGATCGTTAATCACGATTTCTCCTTTAAAAGTATAACTACCTTCCTGTAAACGGTTGTACGTAGTTGAACTCCAAAGGACGCCCTCTGTTCCTTTTGACAGGTCATTATAAGTCACATTTACCTCATCTGGCAAACCAATCTCATCTGTTTCTGTACCATATTTTACATTAATTAAAGTAGGATTGGTTACCGAAACGATTTCTCTTTTACCCAGAACAACAGTAATGGTTGTGCGACGGAGATCTTTGTTTGCGACTCCAGGAATCAAGATCGGGTCACCATCAAAAGTATACACATCTGGCTTTAATGGGTCATAATCTTCCGTGTCCCAAGTCATATTTAAACTCCCAGTACTACCATCATCATAAGTAACAGGCACTGCAAGCTTCAAGGCTTCAATCGCATTGATCTTCGTACCAAAAGATACATGTACTGAATCTGGTTTACTGATAGAAACGATGTCTTTAGGTTTTGGAAGGACGGTTAAGACCATCTTTGCTTCCAGGTTGCTACTGTTATCGATACTTGCATTGTGCAGTAATTTCCCTGATAAATTATAGTCTGCGGATACCATGGCATTGTATTTTCCTGGTTTCCATTCTACGCCTACTGTGTCTGTTGTTCCATCGTCAAACTTAGCTTTGATCGTTTGTGGGAGTTCCACATCGTCAAACAAAGTGCCATATGGCGTACTTGCCGGAGCAACCGGAAGTACAGAAACAATGTTTTTACGGATAATCACCTTCTGTTCTCCAAACAAGCGTTTGCTATTTGAAATCAGTGGTTTCAACTGTAAATCACCTTTTAAATCATATTCATCTCCTTTATTTGGGGTGTAAATAGATTTATCCCAAATCACGCTCAGGAAGCCCGTAGTCTGATCATGGTAAGTTACCCTAATCGATGACTGCAATGGCAGATTTGCTGCTGGCGTATTTAAAGGCACAGTAATGTCTGCTAAGGGCTCTACAGCGATGATGTCATGTTGTGCATACACATCAACACTGGCTTCAAATCCGGCTGGATTGGCATGCTCTTCTTTCAATACCAAATCTGCATAAAGTCGATATACTCCCGATTTCAAGTCATATCCACCTTGTTTCCAGATTAAGGTTAGCATATCTGTAGTGATGCGGTCATCGTAAGTTACCCTAACCTGTTTTGGTAATAGCGGCAGAACTTCTGAGAACAGTGTGCCCGACAAAACATATACCGGAGGCAGTTCTTCCAGCGCAATGATATAAGGATAAACAGGATCTAAAACGGCTACTTTTGCGGTCGCCGTCAGGTTGTTCCTATTCATCTCCGGTTTAGGTACTTTAATATTTCCGATCAACGTATACAACCCTTCGACATTCCCGTTGTAATCTCCAGGTAGCCAGATCACCGGGAATTTCGCATGGCTCTGATCACTCATTACCACCTCCACCTGCGATACCAAGGTTAACTGGTCGAATGGCGTTCCGGTATCAATCTTAACTGGTAGCGGATAAGGCTTCAAGACCTCGATGATATAAGGTTCTCTTGGATTCACCTTCAACTTGATTTTTAGGGACCCGCACACATTATCTCCGGCAACTGCAAGTGTAAATTCGTATTCACCAGATTCCGTTGCTTCCCCGGAAATTAGTCCTGCCGGACTTAACGTCATACCATCCGGTAACAAGCCTTGAGACAAGGTAAACGTATAATTCCCTGCAGTAGCCAAAGTAACCTGCTGCGTATATGGACTCCATTGATCTGCATCCGGAAGTTGTTGCGCTGCATTTTCAAGATATAGTCCCTGGAACTCGTAAGCCCCGATATCTACCGTATTGTGTTGAATCCTGACTGCTCCAGCAAGATCCAGACCTAGCCCGCTTACCTTACTGTTATCCCCCATATTGATGGAAGGAGAGCATGGGGAAAGCGACAATTCATCTCCTTCAGGATTGTTGAACTGTGGGTCTTTCGTAAGAATTAGCGTACCGGTTTTATAGCCATTTTCAATGGTGCTATTGGCCACAACAATTCCTGTTGTCAGCTGGTCTGCTACTTTATTTCCACGTTTGTTACCCCATAAAATGGTATTGTAAATATTCAGCGTTCCTGTATAACGATATACTGCACCGCCGTATTGATTGGCAGCAGAAGTGTTCGCATAAGCGATGCTGTTATTGGCCATGGAGTTATTGATCAGGTTAGTGACCCCATTATAATGGTACAAAGCACCACCATAATAACCGCCAGTACTGGTCACCCTGTTCCTGCTGAACACCGCATTTCGGATGTCTAAAGTTCCCGAATATTGGTACACTGCCCCACCATGTTGTACTGCCGTATTTCCAATAAATCTAGCATTGGTGATGGTTGGTTTTCCGTTCGTAGAATTGTACAATGCACCTCCGGAAATGGCCGCAGCATTGTCTTTGAAATCCACTTTATCCATGGTGATTGCGGAACTGATGTTGAATAGTCCTGCACCATAGCTCGCTTTATTTTTGATAAACTTAACGTCCTTAAAAATCGCTGCGGCCGAGTTATATATCCCACCACCATAAGCATAACCACCTATACTAGCCGTGTTATTTTCCAGGGTGATATTGGTAAATTCAGCAGCGCCGCTATTGAAAATACCACCCCCATAATTATAGGCCACATTGTCTTTAACCCAAAGGTTTCTGAAGATGATCTTACCTAA
Organism: Pedobacter gandavensis; assembly: GCF_014172405.1. GTDB lineage: Bacteria > Bacteroidota > Bacteroidia > Sphingobacteriales > Sphingobacteriaceae > Pedobacter > Pedobacter gandavensis. The sequence continues at coordinate 95,987 of NZ_WNXC01000005.1, forward strand.
AGCATTGTAAATACCGGCACCATAATATACCTCGCTACTGGAGTTAGAACCTACTGCAGTCTTCCCTCCAACAATACTAAATCCATCCACGATGGTTGCGTTTGTTAAGGCAACGCGGTTATAAAGGACATGGTAACTTCTATTTTCTCCGCTTAAAATCGTCTCATTTGTAGTCGCAATGGTTTCTGGATTCCGGTCTGCAAGTTCATTTTCTGTTCCTGCGAAACCACCAAAGAGCTTTACATTTTCTTTAAGGGTATAGTAGTCTGTTACTTTTGGTCCGGGGCTATATTTTCCTTTCGCGACCCAGACCGTATCTCCTGCCAAGGCAGAACTCATCCCTTTTTGAAGGTCAAGGAAACCATTGGTCCAGTCGGCACCATTGTTCATTCCGGTAGCTGCTTGATTCACATAAATCCGCACACCACCGACACCTGCTCTCACATCAACCGTATACAACCTATTCCCACAAAGTGTCCCATCATTTGCCGTTACATTAAACGTGTAAACTCCGCTATTGATCGGACGACCGGTGATGGCACCTGAAGTATTCATCAGCAATCCGTCCGGCAACTTACCATAACTGATGGCATAGGTATAAGTGCCATTACCACCGGTTGCGCTCATCTGTTGATTGTAACGTTGTCCGCGGATACCTTCCGGCAATGCCGCAGGGCCTACCATAATTCTGCTCTGCTGATTTTCATAAGCACCCAGATCTACGGCATCTGCCATGATCCTGGTTTTTCCGCTAATGTCTTTTGTTATTCCCGCAGCAAACACATTATCACCCATATTGATGGCTGGGGAACAATCCGATAAGGAAAGGTCGTCTGGATTGCTGAGGTTGAACATCGGATTCGCATCAATCACTGTTTTCCCGGTAAGGTATCCACCCCGGATCAGGGCATTACTCACCGTTACATTCAGGTTCAGCTCATCCGCTACATTATTACCTCTTGTATTGCCCCAAAGAATGCTGTTTTTTAAATTTAGTGTTCCTGCATTGCGATAAATACCACCCCCATATTTGGTCAGTGCAGCATTCACATAAGCGATACTGTTGTTACTAAAAGTAACGTTATTGAGGTTGGATGTTGAGGTGTACTGATACATACCAGCCCCAAAATAAGCCCCTGTACCGGTCACTTTATTTCTGCTGAACACGGCATTATTCAGCGTTAACACAGAAACATACTGATATAAACCTGCGCCATGCTGTACCGAAGTGTTCCCGATAAACTTAGCCCCGTCCATCATGATGTTACCAGTGTAAGCATAAAAACCACCTCCGGTTAACGTTGCCTTGTTCTCTTTAAAAACAACGCTTGTCATATTCAATGCAGCTGTTACATGGTACAATCCTCCACCGGAGTTTGCACTATTGTTCAGGAATTCCACGCGATTCATTTTAACTGCTCCGGAATTGTAGAGTCCACCACCAAAAGAGTAGCTTCCTGTGCTGACTGTATTATTTTCAAAAGTGATCTTTGTTAATACTGATGCTGCAGTATTATACATACCACCACCATAATTACTGGAGTTGTTATTTTTAATCCAGAGGTCGTTAAAGATCATTGCCCCTGAAGCGTTATAAATACCCGCACCAATGTAAGGCTCACCTCCACTATTTCCTATAACTGAGCGGCCGGCTGTGATTGTAAAACCATCCAAAACCGTTGCTTTAGTCAGGACTTTATTATTGAAAACGACGTGTCTGTTGATGTTTTTACCGTCTAAAATAGTTTGATTTAGTGTTCTTGTGTTTAGGCTATCTCTTTCAGATAGCAAGTTTTCTGTGGCGGCAAAACCACCGTATAATTTAACACCTTCTTTCATTTGGAAGGTAGAGGTGATGAGTGGCCCCGGACTATAGGTCCCTTTCGCCACCCAGATTTCATCTCCTGCAATAGCTACTTTCAATGCGTTTTGCAGATCGAGGTAAGCATTTTCCCAAGTACTTCCATTGTTATGTCCAGCAACTGCGGCCTGATTTACCAGGATGCGAACTACCCCTGTTCCTGCTACAATTTCCATGTTGTACATCCGGTAGCCGCAGAGGTTACCATCCGTAGCTTTGACCACAAAAGTATATTTGCCGATCACGATAGGATTACCACTAATCAAACCTGTTGGCGTCATCGAAAGTCCGTCTGGAAGTTTTCCTGAAATCACCTCGTAACTGTAGTTGCCTGTGGTCCCTCCAGCTCCGGATATGCCTTGTAATTGGACACTAACAGCTTGCCCGCGGTTCCCCTGAGGCATTGCAGCAGGTTTTACTTCAATCACCTCCTGTTGGTATTCTAATGCACCCATATCTACCCATTCCGACTTAATCCTATCCGCTCCTAAAAGGTCTTTGGTTCCAGCAAGGATGAGGTTATTCTCTCCGGTATTCAATGCTGGCGAACATCCGGTAAGGGCTAGATTATCTGTTGCTGCATTTACAAACATCGGTTCCGCATCAATGATATTTGCTCCCCCAACTGCATATCCTCCTTGAATCAAGGAATTGTTTGCTTTGATATTCAGGTTGAGCTGATCTGGCGTAGCAGAGCCTCTTGTATTGCCCCAAAGCACACTGTTATTTAGTGTGACTGTTCCAGCATTTCTATAAATGGCTCCTCCGTAATTAACCGTTCCTGCTTTGAAATAATTAATGCTGTTATTGCTAAAAGTATTGTTCGTTAAAACTGCCGTTCCGGAGTAAATATAGATTGCACCTCCGTAATTAGCAGCAGTTGAGGTCACGCTATTCCTACTGAAAGTACTGTTGTCAAGTTTAAACACACTGTTCGACCAAATTGCCCCACCGTGTAACGCAGCGGTGTTATTGGTAAATGAGGTTCTGTTTAAAGTTAATGTTCCGCTGGCATAAATTGCCCCTCCACTTCCGGTAGCGATGTTATCTTTAAAGGACACATTCGTAAATACTGGTGTACCATTGGCGATAAAAACTGCCCCTCCGGTAGTGGATTTATTGGCGGTAAAACTGGCATTGGTTATCGTTAAAGCTGCTCCGGAATTGCTATAAATCGCGCCTCCTTGTCCGTTGGTGATTGTATTGTTCTCGAACCGGACATCCGTCAGCTCTGCCAGCCCTGCATTGAACAAGGCCGATCCGTAGCCCGGATAACTGGCCGATTCAATGATCTTATTGTTTTCAAAAACACCTCCTTTAAGCTTAAAGCCACCAGCATTGTATACCGCAGATCCTCTTGCATATTGTCCGGTTGTCCGGTTATTGCTAAAGATGATGTTGCTGTAAGCGGCATTGCCACTATGGTAAATCCCTGCACCATAACTGGCGATGTTATTCTTAATCCATAGATGATTGAAAACTGCAGCACCGGCTGAATTGTAAATCCCTGCGCCATAATAATTACCATTGTAATAGTAACCGTTATAGCTGGTTCCTGCATTTCCTCCTTGAATAGAAAAACCATCCAGTACCGTTGCATTTGTTAAAGCAGCGGCATTGTAAACCACGTGATAACTCGGCTTGCCCTGACCACCATCCAGGATGGTTTCATTGGCGCCACGAACGGCTGTACTGTCTCTATCGGTTAGTAAGGTTTCTGTTCCTGCAAAACCACCATAGATCTTCACTCCCTCTTTTAAAGTGAAGTAAGAACTAATCAGCAAGCCCGGACTGTAAGTCCCTTTAGCCACCCAGATTTCATCACCTGCAGAAGTTTGTCCCAAGGCAACTTGTAAATCATTAAAGGCATTTGGCCAGTTACTTCCATTGTTATCTCCGGTTGCCGACTGGTGTACAAACAACCTACCTGAACCGTTCAATATGTTGACCGTATACTGTCTGTTTCCACCCATCGTGCCATCTGTAGCACCAATCACGAAAGTATAACTTCCCACTACTGTTGGCGTACCTCGTAAGGTTCCGTCCGCCAGGAATACCAATCCAGTTGGCAGTTTACCTCCCTGTAGAGACCAGGTAACCGGTAACATTGTTCCTTTTGCCGTCAGTTGGATTTCTGCATAAGCACCTCTTTTTAAAGGAGCAATCGTTACAGGATTCAGGATTAAACTTTCTCCGCCTTCGTTTTCATAAGCACCCAGGTCAATCAGATCGTTAATCACACGCGGATTTCCGGCAAGATCTTTATCAAATCCCTGCCAGCTATTTTTCCCGGCATCAATTGCTAGAGATCCTCCTTTTAGTTTCAAATTATCCCCTGCTGCGTTTTCAAACATCGGGTCTCCAAACTTGATGTCTTCTCCCGTAGCATAGCTGTTTTGGATTAAAGTACTCCCCGCAACAATACCTGCATTGAGCTGGTCCATGACATTGTTTCCTCGTTTATTACCCCAAAGAATACTATTATGAAGCGTAACCACACCAGAACTGCGGTACAAGGCACCACCGTAACTTAAGGTGGCACTGGCATTGATGTAATTAATGCTGTTGTTGCTAAAAGTGACGTTATTGATTAAAGCTTCTCCAGAGTTGACATACATTGCCCCACCAAAATAACCGGCTGTTGCGCTTACCTTATTTCGACTAAATATACTGTTGTCTATTCTTAGGCTTCCATTGGACCAAATGGCTCCACCGTGTTGGCCCGCGGTATTTTCAATAAATGAAACGCGATTTAGCACTGGTGTTCCGGCGGCATAAATTGCACCACCCATACCTGTACTTGCATTGCCTTGGAAAACAGCATCTGTGATTTCCGGGTAGCCATTCGCGATAAACAAGGCTCCACCGGTCGTTGCTTTGTTCGCTGTAAACTCCGATTTATTGAGCTTTATGCCTGCCCCAGAGTTGCTATAAATCGCACCTCCCTGTCCATTGGCAATTGTATTGTTTACAAATTTAACCTCCTCCAGTTCCAGTAAACCGGTATTAAAAATCGCGGCTCCGTAGCCAGTATAACTGGCAGATTCCGCGATTTTATTGTCTTCAAAGCTACCTTTCGTTAGCGCAAAGCCTCTTGTATTGTACACTGCTGCTCCACGTGCATAAGAACCTTTTGCCGTATTTCCTGTAAATCTAATATTACTGTATTCGGCATCTCCGGCATGGTACAATCCGGCGCCATAAGTGGCTACATTGTTCTTAATCCATAGGTTTCGGAAGATGGCCGTTCCAGCTGTATTGTAAATCCCGCCTCCATAATAGTTGGCATTGGAAGAAGAAGAATAGGTGGTCGCGGCATTTCCACCCTGGATACTGAAACCATCCAACACTGTTGCTGAAGTTAAGGCTGCGGTATTGTAAACGACGTGGTAACTCGCTACCCCTTTGCTACCATCAAGAATAGTTTCATTGACGGTGGAGATCTCATTTAGTGTCCTTGCGGTGAGCAAGGTTTCTGTTCCTGCAAAACCACCATACATTTTCACTCCTTCTTTTAGCGTGAAATAGCTGCTGGTTAATAAGCCTGGGGAATAAGTTCCTTTTCCTACCCAGATTTCATCCCCTGCTTTAACCTGGGCCATTGCTACTTGCAGATCTGTAAAGGCATGCTCCCAATTGCTTCCGTTGTTATCTCCGGTTGCGGTCTGATGTACAAATAACCGAACTGATCCTTCTTTTACGTTTACGGTGTATTGTTTATTTCCTGCGATTGTTCCATCTGTGGCCCCGATCACGAAGGTATAGCTGCCGACTAAGGTTGGTGTTCCTCTTAATTTACCATCTGGCAAGAACACTAATCCGGTGGGTAATTTCCCTCCCTGAAAGCTCCAGGTAACCGGCAATGTCGTTCCGGTTGGCGTAAATTGAAGATCCAGATAGGTCCCTCTGCTGAGCTCTGGAATTAATCCCGGACTGATCATCAGTTGTCCGGCACCATCATGCTCGTAAGCACCCAAATCTATCACCTCATTAACCAATCGTGGGTTTCCCGCCAGATCCAGATCAAAACTTTGCCAGTTATTCTCTCCAACATTGATAGCCAAAGAACCTCCTTTGAGCTTTAGGTTATCGGATAAAGCGTCTTCAAACATTGGATCTCCAATCTTAATGTCTGTACCTGTCGCATAATTATTTTGAACAATAGAACTACCGATTACGATCCCTGCATTCAATTGATCTGCAACATTATTTCCTCGCTTATTGTTCCAGAAGATACTGTTATGAACGTTTACTGTTCCCGAGCTGCGGTATAACGCGCCTCCGTAACTTAAGGTTGCACTTGGATTGACATAGTTGATGCTATTGCCGCTGAAACTTACATTGACCAGGTTTGTCGTTCCTGAACCAATATAGATGGCACCTCCAAAATATCCGGAAGTAGAAGTCACTTTATTTCTGCTGAAAATACTGTTGTCAACTTTTAGGGTTCCACTCGACCAGATGGCTGCTCCATGCTGAACCGCGGTGTTGCCAATAAATGTAATCCGGTTTAATCCCATACTGCCAGCAGTATATATCGCTCCGCCTGTTCCTGTAGCTGCATTGTCTTTAAAATTTCCCAAGCTTAGGTCAAGTGTTCCGTTTGCAATAAATAAAGCCCCTCCTGTGGTCGACTTATTCCCGGTAAATTCCGCTTCCTTAATTTTTATAATGGCAGAAGAACTCGAGTAAATTGCCCCTCCTTGTCCGCTGTTAATGGTGTTGTTGATAAATTTAACTGCATTCAGCTCTAAAGTTCCCGCATTAAAAATCCCAGCACCATATCCGGTATAACTGGTCGATTCTGTGATCTTATTGTTTTCAAAAACTCCATTCTGAAGCTTAAATCCGCCGCCATTGTAAACCGCAGATCCCCTCGCGTAATATCCTTTCGATTCATTGTTGCTGAAGGTGATATTGGTATAACTTGCGGTCCCCTGATGGAATAACCCTGCCCCATAAGTGGCAATGTTATTTTTAATCCAAAGGTTCCGGAAGGTCACTGATCCTGCGGTATTGTAAATCCCACCGCCATAATAATTGGCATTGGTAGAAGTGGAATAGGTGGTTGCTGATTTTCCTCCCTGAATACTAAAGCCATCTAATACTGTTGCTTCCGTTAAAGCTGCGGTATTGTACACCACATGGTAACTGGCCACACCCTTACTTCCATCAAGAATCGTCTCATTGATACCTCTAACCGCGATGCTGTCTCTATCTGTCAATAAAGCTTCAGTTCCTGCAAAACCACCATACATTTTCAGCCCTTCTTTTAAGATGAAGTAAGAAGTTGTAGTCGCTCCGGCACTGTAACTTCCTTTGGCTACCCAGATTTCATCACCCGCTGAAGATTGCGCTAATGCAGGTTGCAAATCGGTAAATGCGTTTGCCCAATTGCTCCCATTGTTTCCGCCGGTTGCACCCTGACTTACATATAAACGCGCAGCACCACCCGTTACGGTAACTGTGTATTGCTTGCTTCCAATCAGCTGACCATCTGTTGCCGCAGCGACGAAAGTATAGCTACCGATTAAGGTAGGCATTCCAGTAATGAGGCCTTCAGGTGTTAAAATTAATCCTACCGGCAAACTTCCCGATTGGATCACCCAAGTGTAGTTTCCTGAGCCACCTGTAGCGGTCATTTGAATCGCTGGATTTACCCCCCTTAAGAAAGGGCTAAGAGAAGCTGGTAAGATTTTCAACCCTGATCCCCCTTGATTTTCATAAGCACCAAGGTCGATCTGATCATTGATTACCCTAGCATTTCCTAATAGGTCTGTAGTACTGTTATTTTTTGCATTGTCCCCGGCATCAATCCCTGGAGAACCGCCCTTTAGCTGTAGGTTATCTGCCTCTGCCTGTTGGAATAAAGGATCACCAATCAGTACGTTTGTTCCTGTTGCATATCCTCCTTCCACTAATGATTGGTACAATACCGAGCCAGGATTGAGTTGATCCGGAATATCATTACCTCGTTTATTGCCCCAGAAAATACTGTTGTTGACATTGACGACCCCTGCACTACGAAATAAGCCGGCGCCACCAACAGTAGCTGCATTTGTGAAGGCAATCTTATTGCCACTAAAGGTCACGTTGTTCAATGTTGCAGCTGACGCAACGAATAAACCGCCACCATAATAATTACCTGCTGTGGTTACCGCGTTTCTGCTGAACACCACGTTTTCCAGGTTCGCTGTTCCTCCGAGGTGATACATACCACCTGCTTGTTGGCCGGCAGTATTATTGAAAAATGAGCTGTTGAAGAGGTTCAATACACCTCCATTATGCGCCAATCCACCGGCGTAAAGTCTAGCGGTATTTTGCTTGAAAGTGGCATTACTTAGGGTGATTCCAACATTTAAGTTGTACATCCCACCACCATAAGCATAGGCCTCATTATTTTGTAAAAGCAGTCGTGTAAATACTGCGGGACCTTGATTGTAAATTCCCGCTCCGCGATCTGCTTTGTTATTTAGAATTTGAAGATTATTGAATATTGCTTTTACCGATGCGTAGTTGTAAATACCCCCACCTCGATGGTTATCTGTATCCCCAGCGGATAGTGCTTGTCCGCCACTAACCGTAAATCCATCTAATACCGTCGCGTTGGTTAAGGCCAGGTTGTTAAATACAACGTGTCTGCTGGCCACTCCCTGGCTACCATCTAAAACAGTCTGGTTTTCGTTGTGGATTTTATCGGTTGATCGTGCTTCAAGTGTTTTTTCTGTTCCGGCGAAACCTCCATAAACTTTTACATTTTCTTTCATGGTAAACCAGTCTGTAGCTAATGGTCCCGGGCTATAATTCCCTTTTGCCACCCAGATCTGATCTCCAGCAATGGACTTGTTCCAGGCGTTCTTTAGATCTGTAAATCCATGCTCCCAACTGCTACCGTCATTGTTACCAGTAGCAGCGGCCACATTAGCATATAAAATTGTGCTGGCAGGATTCACAAGTAAAGTGTATTGCTTACTCCCAACCAATTCACCGTCGGTTACCCCAATCACAAAAATATAGGTGCCGGCAACCATTGGTCTGCCAGAGAATTCGCCATTAGGTTTAAGCACAACCCCCGATGGTAGGTTTCCTGAAGTAACTTTCCAGGTTAATGGATTTATGGTACCGGTTACGGTTAATGGAACTTCAAATAGATCTCCGCGATTATAAGTCGTTAAACTCGTTGGCGCAATAATCAGACTTGCTGTGCCTTGATTCTCATAAGCACCCATATCTACCGTTTCATTCACTAAACGCGGATTACCATCCAGATCTTTAGTGGTAGATATTTTAGCATTATTCCCCATGTCTATTGCTGGGGAGCCTCCTTTTAGTCGAAGGTTATCCTGCTCAGCGTTCACAAATAGAGGATTCCCAATCACAATATTTGTACCTCCTGAATAATTACCCTGTACAATACTCTGGTCAATTGTCACCACACCAGAAATTTGATCCGGCAAGTTTGCACCATAAGTATTCCCCCAGAAAATGCTATTGTAAATCGCTACCGTTCCGCTACTGCGGAATAATCCTCCACCAGCTGCAGCAGCTCTCGCAATACTGTTGTTACTAAAGGTCACGTTGATTAAGCTGGCATTGCCAGCAGCAAACATCCCTCCGCCATAAAAGGCACCCGTAGAGGTTACCTTATTCCTGCTAAAGATTACGTTGTCCAGCTTTGCCGTTCCTCCAGAATAAAAGGCACCCCCATGTTGTACCGATTCATTCGCAATAAAAGAAACGCGATCCAATACTGGAGTACCGATGCTATTTATGGCTCCACCAATACTTGCAGATTTATTTCCAATAAAGGTAACGTCTTTAAGCTCAACGACTCCTGAGCTCAGGTAAGCAGCTCCTCCGCTAAAAGCAGTATTTTCAATAAAGGTCGTATTTGATATTTTTGAGGTCCCTCCCGCAGCATGGTAAAACGCACCCCCTTGGGCATAAGCAGTTCCTTCTACCCTATTATTTTTGAAAACAGTATGGCTAATATTTGAAAGTCCATAATTTATCACCGCACCAGCATAGGTGTTACTACCCGTTGCTACCACATTGCTTTCAAAAGTGACACTGTCCATATTTACTGTTGTTCCGGAATTGATGTATAAACCGGCTGCTCTACCATAACTTCCGGTAGTCGTATTCGCGATAAATTTAGTATTTGTGATCGTAGCCGTTCCCCCGAGAACCATCATACCCCCACCGTAAACGGCATTGTTACCAGTAATGATGAGGTTGTTGAAGACCGGGTTTCCAAGACTCGTATAGATCCCAGCCCCATAATAATTTGCGCCCAGAGAGCTGCTATTGGAGGTCAGTGTTCTACCCCCGCTGATGGTAAATCCGTCCAATAGAGTAGCATTACTTAAGGCAACACTATTGAATACAACATGGTAACTGGCTACTCCCTGACTACCGTCCAGGATACTTTGATGAGTGGTATTAACCTCTGCTATTTTACGTGATGCTAAATTTGCTTCTGTTCCGGCGAAGCCTCCGTATATTTTCAAACCCTCTTTTAAATTGAAAGTTGAGGTGGCAAGTAAGCCCGGACTATAGTTCCCTTTAGCCACCCAGATTTCATCTCCTGCAGTTGCCTGAGTAATGGCCAACTGTAGGTCTGTAAATCCATTTTCCCAATCGCTACCGTCTTTTCTACCTGTTGCTTTTTCGTTGGTGAATAAATGAGTACTAGCGGCATTGATGATGTAAGTGTATTGTTTGCTGCCGATAAACTGGCCATCTGTTACCGCAAGGACAAAGGTATAGCTGCCTGCAAACATCGCCCTCCCCGTTAACCATCCTCCGGAACTTAAGGAAAGTCCTGGAGGCAAAGCTCCTGAAGATACCGTCCAGCTTAATTTCCCTTCGCCACCGGTTGCCGTAAACTGTTGGTTTAAGATGACACCTCTGGTTCCCGCAGTCAGCGTTGCTGGGATGATACTCAGGCTTGATCCGCCTTGGTTTTCATAAGCACCCATATCTACCTGACCATTCACCAGCCTTTCGTTGAGGTCCAAATCTCTGGACGTCCCTGTTGCAGCATTGTCTCCGGCATCAATCGCTGCGGAGCCCGCTTTAACCCTTAAGTTATCATTTGCAGCATCTGTAAACGATGGGTTTCCGATGGAGATATTGGTGCCTGTAACAAAACCTCCTTCTACGATTGAGCTGGCGATGGTTAAGCCTGTACCTGTTACCTGATCAGCCACATTTCCGCCTCGTTTATTGCCCCAGAAAATACTGTTGTAAATCGCTGCCGTTCCTGATGCAGCCTTGAAAAATCCTGCACCAGTTGCTGTTGTTGCATGAGTATATGCGGTAGTATTGTTGCTAAATGAAGTATTGGAAAGCGTAGAGGTTCCTGAAGCATGATATATTCCGGCACCATATCCAGTGGTATTTGGATTGGTTGCACTATTTCTACTAAAGATGACATTGTCCAACCTGATGATTGAAGTATTGTAAATTCCGGCACCATATTGTGCGCTGATATTAGCAATAAAAGAACCCCGATTCAGCGTAAAGGTACCGGTATTGTGTACTCCAGCACCAGTAGTACTGGTAGTATTGCCCTTAAACGTTAGATCTTCTCCATCTATGACCCCCGCATTTAAAATTCCACCACCGGTTGCCCCTGAAATATTACCTTCAAAATTTCCTTTTCTGATGGTTAGCAGTCCTGTTCTATGGTACAAACCTGCACCACCACCTGAACTGGCCTTATTGCGGATAAACTGTACATCCTCTAATCTGGCCTCTCCAAGGTAATTGTACATCCCGCCACCAAGAACACCTTCATTTTCAATAAAAGTCAGTTTTCTAAAATTAGCCTGGGCATTCAGGTTATAGAATCCACCACCATATCCGACTCCTCCAGACACGATGTTTTTTTCCATCCGGATATTTTCGAATGTTGCCGGACCGTTGTTATAAATCCCGGCGCCAACATAATAAGCGTTGTTATTCTTCACCCAAAGGTTTCTGAAGACTACCGTTCCAGCATTATTATAAATCCCTGCGGCACTGTAACCGATAGAAGTGCTTCCTACTGCCGTTCTTCCTCCACTAATACTAAATCCGTCCAATACTGTTGCAGCAGTTAATGCCAATGTATTGGTCACTACGTGATAACTTTTCCCGTTTCCGTTTAAGATCGATTCATGAGTTCCATACAAAGTATTTACATCTGCTACACGTTGCGATAATGCATCCTCTGTCCCGGCAAATCCACCGTACATCTTAACACCTTCCTTCAAGGTAAAAGTTGAACTGACATCCGTTCCTGGAAGGTAGTTTCCTTTGGCCACCCAAATTTCATCACCTGTTCCGGCCTGAGCCAAGGCGAGCTGTAAATCAGTGATGGCATGATTCCAGTCAACCCCATTCTTTGCTCCAGTTGCTGCTTCACGCACATAGATTCGCGTTGCCGCTTGTTGCACTTCTATTGTATATTGTTTAGATCCAATCAGCGTTCCATCAGTAACCGCAACAACAAATGTATAACCACCAATTACAGAAATCATCGGACGACCAAAGATCTTCCCTTGCGGAGATAGGAAAAGTCCGGTTGGAAGGTCTCCTGATAATAAGCTCCAGGTATAGGCAGCGCTGCCACCGCTAGCTTGCAGTTGAACGTTCTGCTCCTCTCCACGTGTCATGACAGCAAGAGATGCTGGGGTAATTTTTAAAGAAGCACCACCTTGATTTTCATAAGCACCTTGATCTACGATGGTATTGTAAAATCGAGGATTTCCTTCAATGTCTTTTGTTGTTGTAGAATAACTATTATTTCCTTTATCAATGGCCAGAGATCCGCTTTTCAAACTCAAGTCGTCTGTTGCTGCATTTGTAAATAAGGGATCCCCAACCAGAACCGCTGTTCCTGCAGAATAGCCATCTTCCACCGTACTACTCATGATCGTAACACCTGCATTCACTTGATCTGAAATGCCGGCACCCCTGGTATTACCCCAGAAAATACTGTTATAAACTTTTGCCGTTCCAGCATTTCTGAACATAGCCCCGCCAGCATTCAGGGTTGCAACTGCAACACTGTTATTGCTAAAGGTTGCATTGCTGATGTTTAAAGTACCACTTTGAAAATATACAGCTCCACCATTATAGGTTGGACCTGTTACCTTATTGCGGCTAAACACCACATTGTTCAGGTTACTTGTGACTGTACTATAATAAGCACCCCCATTTTGTACCGCGGTATTGCCCAGGAAAGACACCCTGTCCAGATCGATGATATTGACATTGTTTATTGCTCCACCATAAGTTAAAGCTGCATTTTCCCTGAAAACAACATCGGTTATAATCAGGTTACCCGCGTTATATATTGCACCGGAATGCGCGTCTGATCGGTTTTTATTGAATTCTGAGTTACTGATGGTCATGCCCACAGAATTATTCACCAAGGCCCCACCTATACTAGTTGCCAGATTGCTTTCAAATACCGAATTATTAATGGAAACACCCGTTGCAGTGTTGTAAATCCCTCCACCTTGTACTGCCTGATTGCCTCTGAAAACCGCCTTATTAATTATTAGATTGTTCCCAGTATTATGGAGCGCAGCGCCATAACGATTCCCACCGATAAGCACATTGGCTTCAAAAAGGACATTGTCTATTTTTACTGCTATGGCCTGATTTAATAAGCCAGCCCCATAATGATAGCTTTTATTATTTTTGATGATCAGGTTTTTAAAAGTACCATTTACCGCAGCAGCCAAGTGGTTAATACCTCCACCGGAATGGTTCGAATTTCCATCAGCAATAGTAAAACCATCCAGTAATGTTTCCAGTCCTAAAACTGTAGCATTGGTGATGACATGGCGGTTATAATCATTCCCGCTTAATATCGTTTCATTGGCAGTAAACCTGCCATTGGTCTCTGCTACACGCTGACTTAAATTCGTTTCTGTACCTGCAAATCCGCCGTACATCTTTACACCAGAAACCATATAAAATGCAGAATCCAGCTCCGCTACAGGAATGTATTTCCCTTTAGCCACCCAGATCTCATCGCCGTCTTTTGCCAAGGTCAAAGCACTTTGCAGCTTAACAAATCCGTTGTTCCAATCCACCCCATTGTTAATACCTTTAGCAGCGATATTAACATGTAAGCGCGCTGCTCCAGGATTTACAACCACTGTATATTGTCTGGTTCCTACCAAGCTTCCTTGCAAGGCGCGAAGCACAAAAGTGTAACTTCCAGCAATTATTGGAATCCCGGTAATAATTCCCGTCTGGCTATTTAAAGTAAGTCCTAATGGTAGTACTCCGGTAAATACTGACCAGGTTGCCGGAGCCGGTCTATTGCTCAGACTAAATGTTAATTCAGTCACTGCCCCACGAGTTAGCGGTGTTAAGGACTCCGGAAGGATCATTAAAGAAGCAGACATACCCAATGGATTTTCCACTGCGCCGAGGTCAACCTTTCCATTGACAATCCTGGTCTTCCCAGCAAGATCTGTTGCTGTAAAAACTTGTTGATTGTCTCCCGCATCAATAGCAACAGATCCATTTTTTAAACGCAGGTCATGTTGTTCAGGATTCTCAAAATCAGGATTACCGATCAGGTTATTGGTACCAGAACTGTAATTGTTCTGAACCAGGTTGTTCGACATATTTTTAAGCACTGAACCACCAATCTGATCTTCTACATTAGCGCCACGTTTATTGCCCCAGAAAATACTGTTGTAAATATTTACTGCAGTTGAGCCAGCCCATAAACCACCTCCAACAAAAGTTCCTGGGGAAGCCGTTGAGGCTATGGTATTGTTGCTAAATGTAGTGTTCTGAATATTTGCCGTACCACTTTCAACATACATCCCTCCACCATTATAACCCGCTACGACACCGGTTACACTATTTTTACTGAGGATTACATTTCTCAGGGTAATCGTCCCAAAAGAATAAATACCACCACCTCTTTGTTCGGCTATATTGTCCAAAAAGGACACCCGATCCAGGTTTCCAATGATCGTACTGTAAAAACCTCCACCATAAGTTTTCGCAATATTATTTTTAAAGACAACATCGGTTAAGCTAAGCTCCCCGACATTGGTAATTCCTCCACCTAATCCATCACTGATATTTCCTTCGAAAGTACTTTCCGTTAGCGTTACTTTTACCCCTGATACGGTATTGTGAATACCGCCCCCATTCAATGCTTTATTATTCCGGAAAACGACCTGATTTAAACTGGCATTAGGCCCTATATTGTACAGTCCACCGCCAAATCGGCTTCCATTAATTACTTCATTACTTTCAAAAAGAACATTACTTAGTTTTAATCCAATAGCCGCATTATACATCCCCCCACCAAAGATATTGGCTTTGTTATTTTTAATGATCAGGTTGTTGAATATCGCATTCCCTACGGAAGGTCCATTATATATCCCTGCTCCATGTCCACTTGTTGAAGTTCCATTTGCATACCCTTCTGAAATGGTAAATCCGTCCATTAAGGTGTTTAGAGAGAGAGCTGCGATGTTATATACCACGTGTTTATTGATGCCGTTACCACTTAGAATGGTCTCATTGGCCCTGAACTTCCCAGATACATCCGCTTGTCGCTGAGTCAAAACCGTCTCAGTACCGGCAAAGCCACCATACATTTTAACTCCTGAAACCATAGAAAAGGTAGAATCAGCATGTAAAAACGGGCTATATTTCCCTTTTGCTACCCAGATTTCATCTCCATCTTGTGCGATGGATAATGCATTCTGTAGATTGTTAAAGCCATTGCGCCAATCGATCCCATTATTGTCTCCGGTTGCCGATGCATTGACATGCAGTCTTGTTGGTCCTGCATTAATGACAACCGTATATTGACGTGTGCCCACTTTATTTCCCTGCAGTACACGAACAACAAAAACATAAGTACCAGCAACCGTTGGGATACCCGTTAACCTCCCTGTTTTCGGATTCAGACTAAGTCCATAAGGTAAACTACCCGTTAGCAAGAACCAGTCCTGAACGCCAGAACCGCCGCTAAGCGTCAGATCCTGGGCAAAATTAGCTCCACGAATCTGTGCGGTTATCTCTGTAGGCATGATCGTTAACGAGCCCGCTAAACCCAGAGGATTTTCCAATGCGCCGATATCGACTGTTCCATTTATAATCCTGGTATTTCCAGCATAGTCGCTATCCGTAAAAACCTTTAAATTATTACCCATATCAATGGCAATAGACCCGTTTTTTAACCTCAAGTCATGTTGATCAGGGTTTTCGAAATCAGGATTACCAATCAAGTTGTTTGTGCCTGAGCTATAATTATTCTGGACAATGTTATTGGCCATATCCTTAAGTATGCTTCCGCCAATCTGGTCCTCAACATCGCCAGCCCTTTTATTGCCCCAAAAAATACTGTTGTGAATATTTACCGCAGTTGAGCCAGCCCATAAACCACCTCCAACAAAAGTTCCCAGGGAAGCAGTTGAGGCTATGGTATTGTTGCTAAATGTACTGTTCTGAATGTTTGCTGTTCCACTTTCTACATACATACCTCCACCATTGTAACCCGCTACGACACCGGTTACACTATTTTTACTGAGGATTACATTTCTCAGGGTAATGGTCCCAAAAGAATAAACACCACCACCTCTTTGTTCGGCTATATTGTCCAAAAAGGACACCCGATCCAGGTTTCCAATTATCGAACTGTAGAACCCACCACCATAAGTTTTCGCAGTATTATTTTTAAAGACTGCATCGGTTAGGCTAAGCTCCCCGACATTGGTAATTCCTCCACCTATTCCATCACTGATATTTCCTTCGAAAGTACTTTCCGTTAGCGTTACTTTTGTGCCTGATGCGGTATTGTGAATACCGCCACCATTCAATGCTTTATTATTCCGGAAAACGACCTGATTTAAACTGGCATTAGCCGCGGTATTGTACAGTCCACCACCAAATCTGGTTCCACTAATTACTTCATTACTTTCAAAAAGAACATTGTTTAGTTTTAATCCGGTAGCCGCATTATACACCCCTCCACCAAAGATATTGGCTTTGTTATTTTTAATGATCAGGTTGTTGAATATCGCATTCCCTACCGAAGGTCCATTATATATCCCTGCTCCATGTCCACTTGTTGAAGTTCCATTTGCATACCCTTCTGAAATGGTAAACCCGTCCATTAAGGTATTTAGAGAGAGAACTGCGATGTTATATACCACGTGTTTATTGATGCCGTTACCACTTAGAATGGTCTCATTGGCTGTGAACTTCCCAGATACATCCGCTTGTCGCTGAGTCAAAATTGTCTCATTACCTGCAAAGCCACCATACATTTTAACCCCTGAAACCATAGAAAAGGCAGAATCTGCATGTAAAAACGGGCTATACTTGCCTTTTGCTACCCAGATTTCGTCCCCATCTTTAGCAATAGCCAGTGCGGTTTGTAACTTGGTATAACCGTTTGTCCAATCAATACCATTGTTTGCACCTATTGCTGCCAGGTTAACATATAATCTAGTTGCCCCCGGATTGATGGAATAATTATATTGCTTGCTTCCGGTCAAACTTCCGCTGGACGCTTTGATCACGACTGAATAATTTCCAGCAACGGTTGGAACACCCGTCAGCTGACCACTTTGGGTATTTAAGCTGATTCCTGGGGGCAATGCGCCAAAGGTCACTTGCCAATTGGTAGCAGTACCTCCTTTTATGCTGAGCGACTGGCTATAAGGCAGTCCGCGTTGCTGAACACTAATGGTAGCTGGAAGAATGTCTAATGTGGCCGTCATTCCTGAGGGGCTTTCTAATGCGCCCAGGTCGATGTTTGCGCCAACTAATCTTGCATTTCCAACCAGATCTATTGTTCCATTTTGTTTAGAATTGTCTCCGGCATCAATGGCTATAGACCCATTTTTCAACCTAAGATCATCTAAGTCTGCATTAACAAAATCAGGATTCCCAATCATATTGTTTAGGCCATAGATGTAATTATTCTGAACCAGACTATTTTCCATGGTGATCTTAACCCCAGCAATCTGATCATCCACATTGTTTCCTCTTTTATTTCCCCAGAAAATACTATTGTACACGTTGGATGCAATAGTAGTATTTAAAGCGCCACCGTAAGTATTATTATCGGCCACAGTATAGCCAATACTGTTATTGCTGAAGCTACAGTTGAAGATGTTCATCGCTGTAGTAGTACCATATATCGCGCCTCCAATGTTACTTGCAGTCGTTCCGGTTACCTTATTCCTACTAAAAATAGAATTGCGAACCGTCATCCCAGCCGCTGAGGCAATGGCTCCTCCTTGCAAACCGGTTATGTTTTGGATAAAGCTTACCCGGTCTAAATTCAGGAGACCGGTACTGCTTAATCCTCCCCCGTAGGAAACAGAACTATTATTTTTAAATACATTATCCTCCAGGGTTACTGACGCCGTATTATACAAGCCCCCTCCGGAGCTTGCGCCAGTATTATTGATAAATGAAACGCGGCTAAGCGTCACTGCTCCCGAATTATACATTCCGCCTCCATAACTAAAAGCAAATGTCCCGTTGTAAAAACTATTATTTTCCAGTACAAGATTGATCAAAGTAGCTGGACCTGCATTAAAAAATCCAGCGCCATAATGACTGGCGATATTGTCCTTAATCCAGAGGTTTTGAAAAGTTGCAGAACCAGCATTGTTATAAATTCCTGCAGCCCTATTCGCCACTGCAGCTGAATTGTTCGCATTTACTGTGCGTCCTCCACTAATGGTAAATCCATCTAAAACTGTTTCTTTAGGGACATTAACGAGATTGGTCACCACGTGATTGTTGACATTGCTACCTGTCAAAATACTTTGATTGACAGTATACAAGCCATTTGCATCGGCAACGCGCTGCGTCAATAGCGTTTCTGTTCCCGCGAAACCTCCATACATTTTAACGCCTGATTTTAGCGTAAATGTGGACGCTGCCGTTGCACCTGGGCTGTAAGTCCCTTTAGCCACCCAGATTTCATTTCCGGCAACAGACTTGGTAATGGCATTGAGCAAATCTGTATAAGCATTGCTCCAATCTGCACCGGTATTTGATCCCGTTGCAGTGGCGTTTACATAAATTTTAGTTTGAGCGGAAATTTGGAGAGCAGAAAAGAAAAAAACAGAAAAAGCAATGGCCTTAAAAAGGGAGGTACGCATAATTTGATGAAGGGATTTCTTCTTGAAAAAATTAAGATTCAGTATGTATAGGGCAATATGTTTTGTTCGCTTTCCACCAAAGAAAGAAAATTTTGTTAAATGGCATTTTTAAGAAATCACTCATAAAAATGACCAAATGAATATTGATTTATTGATGGTTTAAATAACAAAATCAACCCAGTAGCAAAGCTATAAAATAAAGTTTGCTTCACAATAAAATTACCGCCAGTCTTAGTAAAAAATTGGATAGCTAAATCAATAAGTTAGAATAAGTTAACTGAAGTTCGAACAGCTCTTAATAATTTGAATTTCAAACCACCACCAAGCGCTGGTATCTGGATTTTTGAGAAAAACGAAGGGGATAAAAAAAATGACCAATATCTTCAAGTTTGAAGATATTGGTCATTTTTAATGAATTGATTCAGGCGCAAACCAGATCCTGGTTACAAAAAAATAAATCTATGGTTAAAGTGCTTTATCCAGCCCTCTGTCTTTTAGCAAGTACTTCATGTTTGGCTCTTTACCTCTAAAGGCTTTATATAAGTCCATTGGCTCTACAGTTCCGCCTTTTTCCAATACATTTTTACGGAAGGAATTGGCAACTTCAGGATTAAAGATATTTCCGCTTTCCTTGAAAGCAGCGAAAGCATCGCTATCCAATACCGCCGACCAGATATAACTGTAGTACCCTGCAGAGTATCCTGAAGCGAAGATATGTTGGAAATAAGTACTTCTGTAACGTGGGGCAATTTGCTTGATCAATCCGTATTTATTCATTTCTGAACTTTCAAATTCCGTAGCATTCACTTCTTTTCCTGCGGGTACAGTATGGAAGCCCATATCAAGCAAAGAAGCCGCAAGATATTCAACGGTTTCAAAGCCCTGGTTAAATTTAGAAGCATTCTTCATGCGATCGATCAATTCCTGAGGAACAATCGCTCCTGTTTTGTAATGTTTTGCATAAAATTGGAGTACTTCAGGCTCAAAAGCAAAGTGTTCCATCACCTGAGAAGGCAGCTCTACAAAGTCGCGGGGAACTGAGGTTCCAGCCAAACTTCTATATTTTACATTCGACAATAAGCCATGCAAGGCATGTCCCATTTCATGGTAAAAAGTGGTCACTTCATCAGCTGTAAATAAAGCCGGTTCATCACCATTAGGTCCGGAGAAATTACAAACGATAGAGACTACCGGAGCAACGCGCTTCCCATTTTCATAAGATTGCGTAGCGTATGAGGTCATCCATGCACCTCCACGTTTAGAGCTTCGGGTAAAGAAATCCATATAGATCACCCCAATATGAGTTCCATCAGCTTCTTTAACCTGATAAGCAGAAACATCTTTATGGTATACCGGAACCTCTGGAAGAAGCGTAAAAGTAATGCCATAAAGCTTGTTCACCACTTTAAAGAATCCTTCTCTTACATTGTCGATATGAAAATATGGGCGTAATGCTTCCGCATCATAATTGTATCTTTCTTTGCGTACCTTATCTGCATAGTGTGCCCAATCCCAGGCTTCCAACTTTTCATTGCGCCCTTCCTTGTCCATCACTTTCTGCATTTCCACCGCCTCCTGTTTTGCAACTGGCAATGCGGCATCCCAAAGGCCATTTAACAAGTCATAAGCCTCTTTTGGCGATTTGGCCATACTTTCTTCCAGTACAAAATCAGCATGACTGTTATAACCTAAAAGTGCTGCTTTTTCTGCACGTAATGCGACAATACGAGAAATGATTTTTTTGTTGTCATTCTCATCGTCATGATTGGCGCGATTGATATACGCATTATACATTTTTTCACGCAGGGCACGGTTTTCCGAATACTGAAGGAAAGGCGTTACACTCGGTGTATGAAGCGTAAACCTCCATTTCCCATCTTTTCCGGCCTGTTTTGCAGAAGCTGCCGCAGCAGCTTTTACCGATTCCGGCAAACCGGCAAGGTCAGCGGGCTTGTCAATTAACAATTCATATGCGTTAACTTCAGCAAGCAAATGTTGCCCAAAATTTAGGGTCAGCAAAGAAAACTCTTTATTAATGGCTCTCATTTGTTGTTGCTGTGCCGCATTCAAATTCGCTCCACTTCTTACAAAAGACTTATAAGTTTTCTCTAACAAACGCTGTTGTTCCGCGTTCAATTTCGAAGAATTACGTTTATCGTATACCGTTTTTACTCTTTTGAATAGTTCGGAATTCAAGTAGATATCATCACTATGTTTTGACAACTCCGGAGCCATTTGCTGAGCAATTTTTTCCAACTCAGGAGAAGTATTTGCAGAACTCAGGTTAAAGAATACGGTACTTACTTTCGACAATAATCTACCGCTTTCCTCTAAAGCCACTACCGTATTTACAAAAGTTGGTACCGAGCGTTGTTTATAAATTGCAGCAACCGCTTGCTGTTGTTGCTTCATTCCTTCCTGAAAGGCCGGCACAAAGTGAGCATTGGTAATTTTGTTAAATGGAGGCACCCCATATGGAGTGTTATATGTTTCCATAAATGGATTTGTACTTTGTCCCATTACCGTTTTATCAGTTACCAGAAGCATACCGCAAACTAAAAGCATAGAAGAGATTCCTTTTTTTAAGTTCATTCTTTAATAAAATTTATTAATCTACCACAAAAGCCCGGCAAGCCAGGCCCTCACAAAGATAATCTTAAAGCGGCTGATCCGCTTTTTTAAAAGTATCATTGTTGCAACAATATTAAAAAAATAAGGATTTAAACAGTGATAGCTCCTGTTTTTAGGAATTAAAAATCAAATTTCAATCTTAATCCTGTTCCAATCAGGTAGAGATTTTCCTGTGTAAACTCTTTTATTGGGAGCTTCACAAATGGCTCCAAAGAAACTGATTTCCCGCGGGAAATTTGTTGTTTATAGCCCAGGGAGAAGTTATAGAATCCAAGGTAAGGATCTGTTTTAAGCTCAGAATTTTTGCGCTCTTCTATCACTGTTGTGCTGAGTACATTGGCTTTAAAGGTTGCCGAAGCAGTACTTCCAGGATCAGCAAGGCTGCTCTGTACCTGGCTTTCCAGAAAAGTATTTTTTTGTTTTTGATTGAGTACGGCAAAGGCCGAGATTCCGACATTGGCATATAAGCTGTTCGTCAGTCTGTACCGGATTTCCAAAGGAATATCTATCCCCCGAATGTTCGCGTCTACCGCTTTCAGCTCTTTGCTGTTGCTAGCCAATCCCATTGTTGTCGTTGCCGGACTAGAATACGCGCCGTCTGAAGCTGGAGACGCCGTTCTGGATGCCCCCATTTCATTGTAGGAGATCCCCGAATTAATGGAAACCCTTTTACTTAAAGCATAGCCCATGCTCAGGCCATAGCCCATATTTAATTTCTTACTGCTGCCAACAGAAGGAGCTACCATTACACCCATTTCCCACTTGTCTTCCATAGGTAATCTGGCAACTTTAGCCTGATTTTTTCTTCCTCTGGCATTGCCATTTTTAGATTCTTGTGCTAAGAATTCTTCCAGACTTTGTGTTTTTACTTCTGCTGCAGCATCCTTTAAAACTGCTTCCTGGCGCTGCTGAGTTACAGCTACTGTTGTAGAAGGATGAACCGTATTTGAAGTACTATTTGCGATTACTGAATGATTAAAAGTTGTTTCCTGTACATTTGAAGGTTGATGTACTTGCGTACTCGTGGCTGTTGTATGGCCAGCAGGAATTTGATTTCTGGATTTGCTGCCGGAAACTTGCGCCAAGTCGCCCAAAACCCCAACAGGGTTGCCCGATTTACCTGCCCCAATTAAATTAGCATTAGCGGGTTCAGGGGTAGAAGCCAATTCTGCAGGCTTTACCTCTTTTATCAATTCCTCTGCTTTCAAGGCTTTTTCTTTTACCTCTACCGGCAATTTTATCGTTTGATTTGAAGCGCTTGTCCCAGTCAATATGGAGGGCTTAAGCCCTTCTTTTTTATTATTTACAAAGAATATAGCAAAGCCGATCAGCACTAAAGCAGCTGCAGTACTCAGACTACCCAACCAAAAAAACATCCCCCTTTTTTTTGCTGACTTATCAGCGTTGAAATTTTCCCATGCTCCAGGAGCATAGTCTTCCTCATGAGCCATTAATTGCCCCTTGATATGAGCGATTAGCTCATCATCAGGTAACTTTATATGTTCATTCGGTTTCATCTTTATCTTTTTATATTTATCATTTCCCCCATTCATCCCCTAGTACTCCTTTTTCGCGCGCCTTTTAATTTGGTTCAAAATCAGTAATCAATGATTTTGAATACAATATCCTTAACTTATTCTTTGCTCTGGTCAGGTAAACCCTGCTAGAACTTACTGGTATGCTCAATAACTTCGAAATCTCCTCATGCGAAAAACCCTCTAATTCATACATATTGAAAATCAACTTATGCATTTCCGGCAATTGATTCAATAACTTCATAATGTCTTGAACATGGAGTTGAGAGATGGCATTTAATTCTGTGATTGGTTGCGGCGGCTCCTCCATATCCTCCACATATAAAAATGTCTTTTTACTACGTAAAAAATCAATTGCTGTTCGGGATGAAATTTTGGCCATCCATCCTTTAAATGCTTTTTGTAATTGTTCCGGATCTTTAGGTGCCCCAAACTGCCCTAATCCTTTAAAAACCTTAATAAAGCAATCGTTAATCAGCTCTTCTGCATCATTACGATCGTTGATATACCTTAAAATAACGCCCATTAAATACCCATAAAATGATTTGTAAACCACCTCCTTGCATTTATTGTCATTTTTCAAACATCCAGCTAAAACGTCCTCAAACTTGAGCATTCTTTTCTAACACCATTAAGGCTTTTTTAAATTAACATCTTCTAAAACAGGGTTTACCTAGGAAAGGCTAATTTACACATTTCCAAATTAACGGTTTTAGAGGCTGGCTCTATTGAAGAGCCAGCTGCTTTATGGTATTTTTATTTTGCAGTATAAATGGCTGCTTTAAGACTCAAGGAATCCGTTACTGCTTTATCCTTAAATCCTTTTGCCCAAACGGTATAGAACTTACCTTTTTCCAATTTCATCGGAGGAAGTGTCGCTTTAACCACTTTGGTTGCATTGTCTTTTAATTCCAGGGCTACGCTTTCTCCTGGTTCTACATCTGTAAATACACTGAATTGTTTAAATACTTTGTTGGTTGCAATTTCTGTTGCTGAACCAGTGATTGCTAAATCCAACGCATCTGCATTAGGGCTTAAATTGATGAAACGAACTTTCGCTTTCTCATTTACCTTGATGCTATCCAACTTATCATTAATGGTAAAGAAGGCTCTTTTACTACCTGTATCTACTAAAAATGTACTATAGAATTTACCTGATTGGTACAATTCATTTTTTGTTAAAAGGAAGTTTGTCTTTCCTACCTCAACAAGACCAATTCCGCTGGTGCCAGGATACAATCCCAGGTAGCCGATTTTCACACCATACTTAAAAACTTCTTTAGAATTTGCCTTTTGGTTACCAATAATAAAGTCGTATTCTTTAATATCCGGACTAGCATTTACAATAGTTAACCCAGCCAGTTCAATTGGCTCTATATCATTGTACTTTTTTTTACAGGCAGAAAAAACTACAGAAACAGCAGCGACAGCAACAAACGTCTTCGTTATCGTTTTAAAATGGTTTGAAATTTTCATAATCAATTGTTTAATATATAAATGGTTAAATCTTGGCCTTTTGCCTTTTCTTTATTAAACGGGGCCCCATTTAAAAACGCTACAACCACCAAGCAAATAAAACAAAAAACCCTACTACATTGCTGTAGCAGGGTTTTTTGTTTTACTAAAAAAAGACTAGATCAGATTTACACTTCTACTTACAAAAGCAGTTAATTCCGCACCAGTTAACATTCCTTGCGCCAATAAAGCAAGATCAATGGCTTGTTTCGCCAATAATCCTTGTTCTTCTTCATTGTCAGTCAAAAGAATCTTACCGATTAGCTTATGGTTTCCATTGATGGCTACTTTATAGCTATCCGGCATGCCGCCATATAAGCCCATACCACCACCCATTTGTGCCATTTCTTTCATGCGGCGCATAAACTCATCCATCGTTACCGTTACTGGCAACTCTTCCGGGTTTAGCCCAACCACCTCTACTTGCATTCCCGGTTTGGTAATGGCTTTAGTAAAGATATCAGTTACCTTTTTCGCTTGTTCTTCTGTTAATACAGATTCGATAGCCTCATCTTTTTCGATCAATTTATCGGCAACGCTAGAATCTACGCGTTTCAATAATGTTTTCTCAAGTTTATTTTCCAGGAAGCTGATAAAATGGTTATCAATTGCTGAGTTCATCAACAATACATCATAATCCTTTTTATTGGCCGACTGGATAAAGGTATCTTGTTTAGCAGGATCCGTTGAATAGATATAAACTACCTGACCATTTTTATCGGTCTGAAAATCTTTTACCTTATCATGGTATTCTCCTAAAGTATAATTCTCATTTTTAGTATTGGTTAGCAAGGCAAAATCCTTCGCTTTATCGTAGAATTTCTCTTCGCTTACCAAACCATATTTCACGAATAAACCGATATCACCCCATTTCTCTTCATAACCTTTACGGTCTTTATTGAAAAGTTCTTGAAGTTTATCTGCTACTTTTTTCGTGATATAGCTATTGATTTTTTTCACATTGCTGTCTGCCTGAAGGAAACTTCTGGAAACATTCAAAGGAATATCCGGTGAATCGATCACCCCATGTAACAACATTAAGAATTCAGGAACGATGTCTTTTACCTCATCGGTGATGAATACCTGACGGGAAAACAACTTGATTTTGTTGCGTTGCATGTCAAAATCATTCTTCACTTTAGGGAAGTACAATACGCCTGTTAGGTTGAAAGGATAATCTACATTCAGGTGAATCCAGAATAAAGGATCCTCTGCGTATGGATACAATTGCTTGTAAAACGCAAGGTATTCCTCATCTGACAAATCTGCAGGTGCTTTTGTCCAGATTGGGTTGGTCGTATTGATGATATTACCTACCTCAACAGCTACTGTTTTTGGTTTTCCTTCTTCATCTTCACCGTCAGCAACATGCTCTGTTCTTGTACCAAACTTAATCGGTACCGGTAAGAACTTACCGTATTTCTCTAGAATTTCTTCCAGTTTATTTTTGCTCAAAAACTCTTCTGATTCGGCATTGATGTGCAAGGTGATTTCTGTTCCACGAGTGGTTCTGTTACCAGCAGAAATTTCGAATGAAGTACTGCCATCACATACCCAACGTGCAGGTTCTGCACCATCCTGGTAAGATAGCGTTTGAATTTCTACTAAATCCGATACCATAAAGGCTGAATAAAAGCCTAAACCGAATTTACCTATGATTTCGTTCGCGTCTTTTGCGTCTTTAAACTTCTCTACAAACTCGCTTGCTCCGGAGAAAGCCACCTGATTGATGTATTTCTTGATCTCCTCAGCAGTCATACCTAAACCATTATCAGTAATGGTAATGGTTTTTTTATCTGCATCAACCGCTACTTCTACCAATGGGTTACCCAGCTCTCCGTTGTATTGTCCTAATGCAGCAAGACGTTTAATCTTTTGTACCGCATCTACTGCATTGGATACCAGCTCGCGCAGGAATATCTCATTGTCTGAATACAGGAATTTTTTGATGATCGGGAAAATATTCTCCGTGTGAATGGATATGGTTCCTTTTTCTTCTATGCTCATATGTTAACTCATTTTTAAGTACATAGCCAACCTATCAATGGCTATTCCAATTCAAAAATCTTGTCAAATTGACAGTATCCAACAAGGTATAAATGCCAACTCATTCCCTAAATTTTCTGTATACTTGAATATCCTATGAATTTATTATCGCTTCATGATACCGACTGATCTCTATAAAACACTAAAAGATAACGGTACGATCTCCGCCGAATCTTTTGATAAATTAACTGAAAAACAGCAGAGTTCATTGTTCTCCTTGCATTGGGAGCTCAAAACCTTGTTATACCTGGGCGTAGTCTTGCTGAGCGGCGGACTCGGTATCCTGATTTATAAAAATATAGATAGCATAGGCCATCAAGCAATATTGGCGGGTATTGCAGCCATTTGTGGCGGATGTTTTTACTATTGCTTCCGACATAAAAATCCATTTAGCCGAGAATTGCTAAAATCTCCAGGTGTACTTTTTGACTATGTAGTTTTGTTGGGCTGTCTTAGTTTTCTAACCTTCACAGGTTACCTTCAGTATCAATACCAGATTTTTGGTACTCATTACGGCATGGCCACATTTATTCCGATGCTGGTTTTATTTTATGTGGCTTATGAGTTTGACCATTTAGGCGTGCTCAGCATGGCCATTGCCAACCTCGCGGTCTGGATGGGGGTATCGGTGACGCCATCCAGTCTACTTTCCAATGCCAATTTCGACAACCAAACCTTAATTTATACGTATTTACTTTTAGGATTGATCCTGCTGCTTGTCGGTTTCTTTTCTGAACGATTCAATTTCAAAAAGCACTTCCGTTTCAGCTACCTTCATTTTGGAATTCACATCAGCTTTATCGCCTTGTTATTCGCTTACTTTAATCATTACGATTCAGCAACGGCCATTTTATGGTTACTGATCTTATTCGGCCTGGGGTACTACCTTTATGTTGATGCCATGCGCCATAAATCATTCTATTTTATGCTTCTGGTGATCCTGTATAGTTATGTAGCGACCAGTATTCTTGTTTTCCGACTATTGGATGGAATGAGCAATACGGATAGTATATATATGCTATGCTTATACTTCATCATTTCTGCGGCAGTGTTAATACTGCGCATCATTCGCTTAAACAAACAAATTAAAGCCTCATGATCATTTACAATACGACCTGGTTAAAGCACCTGATCATCCAGGATCAAATGAAAAAAGCACATCGGGCAAATCAACTTTCTGCAGAAGAATTACAGGCGATCCAGCATAAATATCCGGTAGGTTTCTACAGCTCTAATCTGTTTTTGCGGATTGGGTTATTTTTGGTTACCACCACCCTTACTTCTTTTGCCTTTGGCTTACTGAGCCTCCTGCTGAGCAATAGCCATATTGTGGAGTCTCCGGGCTATTTTGCTTTCCTTGGAATTTTAAGTTATGTCGCTCTAGAAGTTGCGGTTCGTGTATATCACCATTATAAATCAGGCGTAGATGATGCCCTGATCTGGACCTCGGGCAGCCTCCTGTTAACCGCACTTTATATTTTTCTGGATAAAAGTGCTTTTAGCTTCAAAGGTTATGTTGACGAACTGTTGATTTCTGGATTGGTATTCCTGCTGAGTACTTATTTTACCCTCCGTTTTGCGCATATGGCTATGGCCCTGCTTAGCTTTTGTGCCTTCATCGCTTTTATCTTCTTTGCCTGGAATAGTTACGGTTTTTACACCCTTAGCACCATGCCTTTCCTCCTCATCATCATGGCAACGATGATCTATTTCTTCGCGCTACAGCTCGTTAAAAAATACTGGATTTATCAGGATTGCCTCGGGATGTTGCAATTTATCAGCCTGCTGACAGGCTATGCTGCTGGAAATTACTTTGTGGTCAGAGAGCTTGGCAGTTCCATGAATCATGTCGTTCTATTGCCAGATCAGGACATTCCTTACGCTTGGTTTTTCTGGCTATGGACCTTTTGTATTCCTTTCGTGTATATCGCAATGGGCTTAAAAAGAAAAGACATTGTACTCATACGTACCGGGTTAATTTTAATTGCCGCAGCCTGTTTTACCCTTAGAAATTATCACCACATTGCTTCAATAGAATGGATACTGGTAAGTTCAGGGGCCTTATTACTGGCTACCTCTTATGGGCTAATCCGCTACCTGAAAACACCAAAATACGGCTTTACAGTAGCCGAGCTTGATAGTGACCATATTTTAGATAATCTAAAAGTAGAATCGCTAATCGTAAGTGGAACCTTTGGTGATGGCACTACTGCAGCCGAAGGAAGCCGCATGGGCGGTGGTAGTTTTGGCGGAGGCGGCGCCTCAAGTGATTTTTAAGCTAGAAACCGAACTCCTGATTAGATTGCCGGGGGCGATTCTGAGGCAGAAAAATTTCTTTAATATTATTTAGAATAATTATAAATAGTTTGTTTCTTTGTGAAAAAAGAAACACATGGATTTCAACCTCAAGACCTTATCTATACTCTCGATTTTCCTTTTTGCCGGACAAGCTGTTTTAGCGCAAACGGCAAAAACAGAGAAAAATCTGGATGCCAAATCTAAAACCACGTTTTACAGTCTGACCGATGGGAAAACAGTAAAAGAAGCTGAAAACTGGGATCTAGCCTTCAACACCACCACCATCAAGCTGAACAGTAAGCATAAAGTTGCCGGACAAATGTTAAGCAACACCAGCTTTGATAAAGTATCAAAGGCTCCCGAAAACGGATACAAAGAAGACACTCAAAGCACAAGTGTAATCCCAACCGGATCAGGAAAAGGCTGGTACAACTATGACATGGCCAGTCATGCATTAACCCCAATTGACGGAAAGATTATTCTAATTCGTACTGCGACAGGGAAACAGTATAAAATTCAGGTATTGAGCTATTACTTCGATGAGCAAGACTACAATGATACCGGTTTTTACACCTTTAAATATGCCCTATTGAAATAAGTCTCCGTTCATTTTTAACGATTATTCAAACCATTTATAATTGCTGCAAACTCGCCCTTAGCTTTTGCTAAACCCTTAACATAGATACAGAAATGACCGGAATGCTACATAAATATTATCCTGCGTACGGTTATTTCTTATGTATCTTTGTGCCCTGATGGAATACAATGTTCACACTTTGCCAAATGGCATCCGATTACTTCATGTCCCTTCTCCCTCAACCATTTCCCATGCTTGCATTATTGTAAATAGTGGGTCAAGAGATGAGCAGGACGAAAAAGCAGGTTTGGCTCACTTTATTGAGCACTTAATCTTTAAGCGCACAGAAAAAAGAACGACAAACCAGATCCTAAACCGACTGGAAAGCGTGGGTGCTGATCTAAATGCCTACACAACCAAAGAATATACTTGTATTCATGCTTCCTTTCTAAATCCATATCTGGACAGGACTTTAGAACTTTTCCATGACATCGTTTTCCATTCCACTTTTCCAGAAGACGAGATGGACAAAGAAAAAAGTGTCATTCTGGATGAGATTACTTCTTACCTGGATCAACCGGAAGAGGCAATTTACGACGACTTCGAAGACCTTGTTTTTGCAGGGCATCCACTGGGTAGGAATATCCTGGGTAGCCCGGAGACGGTCAACAATATCAATCAAGCAGACATCCATCAGTTCATCAAGGAAAACTACCATACCGATAAAATTATTGTTGCAGTTTTAGGAAATTACAGCCTGAACAAACTAATCAAAACCGGTGCTAAATATTATTCAGAGATTCCGGAAAACCTACATAAAAACACCAGAGTTGCGCCAGAAAAAGCGCCATTGGCGAAGGTGATTCTCGAGAAACCGATTATGCAGGCTCATGTGATGTTAGGCTCCCAGGCTTATTCTTTACACCATCCCTACAAAACAGGATTATTGTTACTGAACAATTTAATTGGTGGCACAGGAATGAGTTCGATTTTAAACTTACAGATCCGCGAGAAATACGGCATCGCTTATACCATTGAAACAGGCTATAGTCCTTTGAGTGATACTGGTATCTTTACCTTATACTTTGGGACAGACAAAGAAAAAGTAGACCGCGCCTTATCACTGATTTTTAAAGAGTTTAAAAAGCTGAAAGACCATCCGCTCACAGAAGTTCAACTTCAAAAAGCGAAGAATAAGTTTATTGGACAAATTGCTTTAGGTGAAGAAAACAGAATAGGACTGATCATTTCTATGGCTAAGAGTCTGATCGACTACAATAAGATTGACGATTTACAAACTGTTTTTAATAGAATTGAGGCCGTAACCACCACCGATATGGCTAATATTACGCATGAAATATTAGATGAAAGTAATCTTAGC
The DNA here is from genome assembly GCF_014172405.1 of Pedobacter gandavensis. Classification (GTDB taxonomy): domain Bacteria; phylum Bacteroidota; class Bacteroidia; order Sphingobacteriales; family Sphingobacteriaceae; genus Pedobacter; species Pedobacter gandavensis. The sequence continues at coordinate 126,990 of NZ_WNXC01000005.1, forward strand.
GCCTTAACCTTTTACCCTTTAGCGTAATATTTGTATTTTTGCATTATGAAATTACCCATTGTAGCATACGGCGATCCGGTACTTAAGAAAGTTTGCGCTCCTATAGACGAGACTTATCCGGATTTAAAACAATTGATCAGCAACATGTTTGACACCATGTATAATGCTCATGGAATTGGTTTAGCTGCCCCTCAGATTGGCTTACCGATCAGGTTATTTATTGTTGATACGGGAGTAGATGAAGAGGAGAAGCAAGGCTTCAAAAGTGCTTTCATCAATGCAGAGATCCTGGAAGAAACAGGCGAGCCCTGGGCTTTCAACGAAGGCTGTTTAAGCATTCCAGACATTAGAGAAGATGTGATGCGTAAGCCAAACATCCGCATCAGGTACTATGATGAAAACTGGGATTTGCAGGAAAAAGAAATCAATGGCATCCTGGCCCGCGTAATTCAACATGAATACGATCACATTGAAGGCAAACTGTTCACAGAAACTTTAAGTTTATTGCGTAAAAGAATGCTGAAAAGCAAACTAGATGCGATTTCTAAAGGGAATGTGAGAGTAGATTATAAAATGCGTTTCCCACAGCAGAGCAGAAGGCGTTAATTACCTTCGCTCCTGCTTTTATCACCTTTGAATATGGATTGCATCAACTTACCCCATGCGAATGGGTTTAAAAGCGGGTTGGTTTGCACCATATTCTTATTTAAAGACCTATCGTGATTCAATCGGAAGTTAATTCCGGAGATCTCTGAAGCGTCTCTTGGCAGGGTTTGTATCCTTTCAGTGATACTCTCCTGAGAAAGATTCCTGATGGCGATTGAAAAATCATCATCAGCAATCTTCATAGCCATAAAGTCTCTGGTGAAATCCTCTACAGTAGCCCATGGATAAACCCGAACGGTAGGTAGATTGACAATCTCTGCTTTTAGCTTCACCATCGCTGTATATTTACTGTCGTCTATCTGTGTAGGTATTGCCTGTAGCAAATCCTTATAGCCTATCGCAGTATATAAAATGGTATCGCCAGGATGTGCGATAAAGGAGAAATATCCTTTATAATTCGCCGCATAGCGCTGGCCTTTATTTGTTAAATTGGTCACCGTTACATAAGGCACCACTGTATTACTGTCTACATCGGTGATAATCCCGCTAAACTGAATCAACTTCTTTCCACCCGGGCTTTCTTGTGCAAAAGCCGTAGAAATGAAAAGAAGTAATAATAAGGTGAGTGAATACTTCATATACAAAAATAGCTGTATTAATTAAAACGGCTAGTTAAATAGTGTTAAAACGATTATACCGGTTCTGCCAGGTTAACAGCCACAACAGCAGTGATTTGTGGCACTGCTTTCATGATGGCTTGTTCAATACCTGCTTTCATGGTCATAAAGCTCATTTTGCAAGATCCACAGTTACCTAATAATTTTAATTTAACTACATTATCCGCCGTAATCTCTTCTATAGCCACATCCCCACCATCAGCAATTAAATATGGTCTGATCGTGTCTAGTGCCTGCTCTACTTGTTGTGTTAAATCCATTTTATTAATTTATTAAAGTATAAAAATAGTAATTTTTTAGCAATTAACGGTCAGTGCATTGTTAATAGCTACCTGTTGTGCCACCTTTCCAGCAATATCCGCAAAGACAGCTGACATTTGACTAGACAGGTCTAGTGCAATTGGCGCCCCTTGATCACCAGCAGCTGTAATCCCTTGAACGATTGGTATTTCCCCTAAAAATGGTACTTCAAATGATTTTGCCAGCTCCTTACCTCCATCTTTACCAAAGATATAATATTTGTTCTCTGGTAATTCTTCGGGTGTAAAGTAAGCCATATTTTCGATTACGCCTAATACCGGGATATTAATGCTTGGCATTTTAAACATGGCCAATCCTTTCCTGGTATCTGCAAGCGCAACCTGTTGAGGAGTCGTCACAATGACAGCGCCTGCAATTGGGAAGCTTTGGGTGATCGTGATGTGAATGTCGCCGGTTCCTGGAGGTAGATCTACAATCAGGTAATCCAATTCACCCCAATCGGCATCATTAAACAATTGCTTGATTGCATTGGAGGCCATTGGTCCACGCCATGGTACAGGCTGATCCGGATCTGCAAAAAATCCCAATGACAATAGCTTGATGCCATATTTTTCAATAGGAAGAATCAACGTTTTTCCATCTTCAGTTTCTCTGGCACTAGGTTTTGCACCTACCAGATCAAACATCGTAGGTACCGATGGGCCGTAAATATCGGCATCAATCAATCCTACTTTTGCGCCATCAGCAGCCAGAGCCACAGCAAGGTTACTTGCAACCGTAGATTTCCCAACTCCACCTTTTCCTGAAGATACCAGCAAAATATTGCGGATAGCTTTCAATTGAGTGGTGTCCATTGGCTTGGTTACCCTCGAAGTGATATTAATTTCGACTTCAGCTTCCTGACTTACAAAATGTTTCACTGCATTTAAACATGCATTTTTCAGCATATCTTTCATTGGACATGCAGGAGTGGTTAATTCCAACGTGAAACTCACCTTCTTATCTTCTATTTTCAAATCCTTGATCATGTTCAAAGTCACCAGATCTTTTTTAAGATCAGGGTCTTCAACATTTCTCAGAGCGGCTAGAACTTGTTCTGGACTAATCATCATTAGCCAAAATTAACAAAAGACGGCCACAATTAATTGACTTTAGGCTTTTTAAGTGTAATTTTAACACGAAATAAACATTCGCGTTTAACGTTTAGCAATTATATCTACTTTACCGTATGCAACTTCCCAAAATTAACATCCCCAAAAAATATATAAAAATTGGTGCCTGGGTGTTTGGAGTTTTTCTATTGATCTCGGTTATTCTGGGCGGCATTGCCTATAGTAAGCGGGAAGCTTTGTTACAAAAAATGATGGCGAAAGCCGTCGCTAAAGCCGACACGGACTATGATCTGGATTTGAAAATCGGGAGCTATGGTTTCAGCGGTTTGAGTACCGTTCACCTCACTAATATTACCGTAGTGCCAAAGGATCGCGATACATTGGCCAATATTAATGATTTTACTGTTGGTGTAAAGCTATTCCCACTGATCTTTGGAAATGTGAAGTTGTCGGAAATTATCCTCAATAAAGGAACGCTAAATGTGGTGTTTAAAGATTCACTGAGTAACCTGGATTTCTTATTGAAACGCAAAAAGAAAGACACAGTGAGTACGAAAAAATCAGATCTTGCTGACCTTGCACATAATCTTTTGAACCAGGTTTTATATAAAATCCCTGACCATATGGAGCTGAAAGATCTGATGCTCCGAATCAATGACAATGATACGGCAAAACTGAGCTTTTTAACCACCACAGCCACCATTAGTGACGGAGATCTATTATCGACCATTAAAGTGAATGATAATTATGCAACCTGGCATGTGAATGGCTCGGTATATCCAGGTAGAAAACAACTGGATGTCATGCTTTTTGCCGACAAAAAAAAGGTTGACCTTCCTTACCTGGAAAAGAGATTCAAAACCAAGTTCAGTTTTGATACGGTAAGAACCGAAATGAAAAGCGCAGATTATAGTGGCGATGATTTCAAAATCAAGGGCTCATGGGCCGTAAAAAATCTATTACTGAACCATCCGAAAGTCGCTTCCAACGATATTGTAATTGAAGATGCCAAGATTGATGCCGATATGCGCATCGGTGCAAATTATATTGCTCTGGACAGCTCATCCACTGTATATCTGAAAAAAGCAACACTTCATCCTTACCTAAAATATACCCTATCTCCGAATAAAATTTATGAAGTAAAAATCCAGGCTCCAGAGCAGGATGCCCAGGATATATTAAATGCGTTCCCACAAGGACTGTTCGAATCACTGGACGGCCTGCAGGTAAGTGGAAAGGTAAAATATGCACTCAACTTTTACCTCGACAGCTCGATCCCAGACAGTGTAAAATTTGATTCAGGTCTTACACCAGTCAATTTTAAGATCCTGAAATGGGGAAAAACAAATCTCCAAAAGATCAATAGCGACTTTATTTATACGCCCTATGAGCGCGGAAAGCCGATGAGAGACATCATGATCGGTCCTTCCAACCCGAATTTCACACCGCTTTCGGAAGTGTCCAGCAATTTTAAGAATGCCATTTTGACTTCTGAAGATCCTTCATTCTTTACCCACAAAGGCTTTGTACAAGAATCCTTTCGCAAGTCTCTTGCGGTGAATTTCAAAGAAAAGAAATTCGTGAGAGGGGGTAGTACAATCTCTATGCAGCTGGTTAAGAATATATTCCTCAGCAGACAAAAAACGCTGGCCAGAAAGGCAGAAGAGATTCTGATTGTATGGCTGATTGAAAATAACCGCCTGATCAGTAAGAACAGAATGCTTGAAGTTTATTTCAACATCATCGAAATGGGACAAAATGTTTACGGAATCGGTGAGGCTACCCGCTACTATTTCGGTAAAAGACCTTCTGACCTGAATATCGGAGAAGGAATCTTCCTCGCCAATATCGTCCCTCGTCCAAAGATTGCCCTATTTAAGTTTAAACCAGATGGTGGCCTGAAAGATTACCTACATCCTTACTTTAAATATATTGGTAATATCATGGCCAATCGTGGCTTGACGCCTAGAGATAGCAGCGCCTATGGCTTCTATAATGTACAATTGAGACCAGCATTGAGGCAACATCTATTGCCTGATACCACAGCGGTAGATTCTGCTGCCTTTGATAGTGACGATCTACTTCCGGCCATAGAAACACATGATGAGTCTAAAAGCTTATTCGACCGGATCTTTGGTGGCAGCAAAAAAGACACGACTTCCAGGCCTGCTATAAAAACGGACAGCTTGCAAAAGACCAAGAAACAGTTGAGACAAGAAAAAAGAGAGCAGAAGAAGAAGGAAAAAGATTTAGAAAAACAAATGGAGCAGTCCAAAGAAAAGGGTTAACGCTCCTAAAGAAAAGATATGAATACGATTAAAGTGCTGGATAAGGAGTTCAATATCCTACTAGAAAATGACAACATTCAGAAACGTACCCGCCTGATTGGCATACAGATGAATTTAGATTATGAAAAGCGCTGCCCCCTATTTATCGGGGTATTAAATGGTAGCTTTTTGTTTATGGCAGATTTGGTTAAAGAAATCACCATTCCCTGCGAAATGACCTTTATTCGTGTCTCCTCTTATAAGGACACCGAAAGTACCGGCGAAATTAAGGAAGTATTTGGTCTTCCGGAAAATCTGGAAAACCGCGATATTATCCTGGTTGAAGATATTGTAGATACTGGCTTTACCCTGAGTTATATCCTTAAAGAGATTTATAAACAATCACCAGCTTCAGTTAGTGTCTGCTCCCTTTTACTGAAACCAGATGCGCTAAAAGTGCCCATTGAAGAGTTGGAATATGTAGGCTTTGAGATTGCCAATGAGTTCGTTGTAGGCTATGGTCTGGATTATAACGGGCATGGCAGAAACCTTAACCATATCTATACGGTTAAAACTGTTGCAGACCCTATACCTTAATGTTATATTTTTTTATCACTTTTGCAGAAACTAATACTCCAAATCACCAATGACCATACACAAAGAAGGTTACACTACCATTGCCATATCATTGCTGTTCATTTTTGTATTGAACGCTTTTATCGACTATAAATTTGCAGACATTACCTGGTTAACCTGGTTAGTATATATATTCTCATTTGCATTATTTATTATTGTATTGCAATTTTTCAGGAACCCAAGTAGACAATTTGTTACTGCCGACAACAAAGTGATTTGTCCGGCGGATGGTAAAGTTGTCGTAATTGAAGAGACTGAAGAAGGTGAATATTTCAAAGATAAAAGACTTCAGGTCTCTATCTTTATGTCGCCAGTAAACGTACACATCAACAGAAATCCAATTTCTGGTGTAGTGAAGTTTTTTAAATACCATCCAGGGAAATACCTTGCCGCATGGAACCCTAAGTCTTCTACCGAAAACGAACGTACTACAGTTGTTGTAGAGCATGCTAATGGAACACCCGTATTATTCAGACAGATTGCCGGCGCCCTTGCCAGACGTATCGTATGGTATGTTAAAGAAGGAGACCAGGTTAAACAATCTCAGGAATTTGGCTTTATCAAATTTGGTTCTAGAGTAGATATCTTCTTACCACTAGGTACTAAGGTTAATCTTGAACTCGACCAGGTTGTAAAAGGTGGAATTACCGTTTTAGCGGAATTGAGCTAGAAGTTTATCAGCTATTTATTTAGACGGCGTTCTGTTACAGGACGCCGTTTTTGTTTTTAATAGAATTTAAGGGGAGGTCAGCGGATAGCAGATTTTTCTGAGTAGTTCTACATTGTTAAACTGGGGAGGAGAAGCTTATAGCTCGTTTGTAACGGCTATAATAGATTCAGGCCTGTAAAGGTGGCTCAATTCATTTGACGCTACTGTAGCCCTTAGAAATCGATTCTAGCTTTATTTCTACATAACCAAGAGATTTCTTGATCAGCAGATGCCGAATTTATATTCAGCGTTAAACCTCATGGCTTTTTTGAATAATTTTTAGGCGTCAAAACGCGGCTGGCCGATCTGAATGATCCGCTCATTTTCTCCGGCCAGGGAATGGCCATTGATTACCCTTCAGAGGGTATTTTACTTTCCGTAATCGTATCCTTCCTGGAACAGGAACTTCTTGTACAGACAAAAACTACTTGTAGCATCTTATAATTGCCAAAAAAAGCCATTAAAGACGTACATTGTAAATGTCTGCCTACAGAAACCACCTCCTTCAAGAGGAGAACAAAAAAACCTCCCCGATCGGGATCGGGAAGGCTATTATGCTTTTTGACTAGAGAGATTAAACTCTTCTAGATTTGATACGAGCTGCTTTACCAGTTAATTCACGTAGATAGAATAATTTCGCTCTGCGAACCTTACCGTGGCTGTTAACCTCTATTTTAGCGATATTAGGCGAGTTGATCGGGAATATACGTTCCACACCAACACCATTAGACATTTTACGAACAGTAAACGTTTCATTAGCACCTACACTATTACGTTGTAATACTACACCTTGGTAAATTTGAATACGTTCTTTATTACCTTCGCGAATTTTATAGTGAACACTCACTGTATCTCCTGATTTGAATGCAGGAAACTCATTTTTTGCGATTACCTGCTCTTCAACAAATTTTACTAAATCCATGATTTTAAGCTATTAAGCCGACTTTTTGTTGTTTAAAATCGGACTGCAATATTAGGAATTATTTTTTATAAATGAAAGTGATTTCTGTTTTTTTCCACATTCTTTAACATTTCCACATTTCATTCTTTGGCATTTCTACAATTAAACATACTGCAAAGCCCTTTTTAGCCTAAAATTTTTTTTTTAGCGTTTTGACTACCAGCAATGTTGGTCATTTAAATTCAGGCATTTTCCTCCTGCCCAGCTTCTTCATAAATAAGGCACTGTAGACTTTTCATTTCTAAAGGGTAATTCGCAAGTTGACCATGCTCCAGCCCAAAAATACCTTCCAACAAAACGACTGTAGCATAAGGAATATCAGCCTTCCCATTTAAGGGTAGCTTTCTATAATTGTGAAAGGTATTAAAGGCTATATTCAAGTATTTAGGAATTAACCTGCTCGCAGCTTTATAATTCTTAAGATTCAACTTGTTCATCTCTTCTTCAATTTTGTACTTCTTTGGTTCTTCCATATTTTTTTGGTTTTGCGGTTAACAAGTGGAATTGGATATTTCTTGATAATAAATACAGTTTATTTCGAATTAAACAATTTTCACATTGCAATTATATAAATAAGCAACGACTCTACATAATTTATTTCTACATAGCGTACTTATTGTCACCAAAAGAATTTAAAACAGCTGCATCATCTCGTTTAGGGAGGTCAGGGATTAGTCCTTTCAGATTGACTTTTCCCGTTCGGGTTGAGAAAATCAACAAGGTCCCCCATATCAATTGGCTGTGCCCTTAAACTACCTGGGTCCATACCAAAAAGCTGCTCCATCATCACAACTTTTTCATAAGGAACATCCTGAATTTCATTTCCCAAAATATTTCGGTAATTATGGAAAGTATTTAACGAAATTCCCAAAATTTTAGGTAGTGTTTGTATGGCTCTTCTATAGTCTTTTACGTTAAGCTGATAGAGGTAATCGTTGATTTTATACTTTCTAGGGGCTTCGGTCATATCTTTTTTAAAAAAATAATATTTAAAGTGTATTATTGTCAGAATTATGGTTGTAAACATATAATTTACTAGAACTAAAATACTTATTATTTTTAGTAATAACACACAATATCCCTAATTTTTTATGGAACTAAAAAGTATCATTGACGAAATTTTAAAGAAGAAGAAGCGCCCGTTTAGCTGGTTAGCAGATCAGATGGGGATGACCTTTGATGGCTTTAAATTGAGTCTGAACAATCGCTCCATCAAATACAGAGATATTGTATTAATGACTAACATACTGGAGGTTTCACCTATGGTCTTTTTTAGCAGGCCTACCGCCGCCGCTGAATTACCGGGAAAAAGTGCAAACGACCGTGTTACCTTAGAACAGGGCGAGCTAAAGCAGGCATTAAAGAGCTGCAAAGAACTAAATGCAGCCTTAAAAGATCAAATAAAAGACAAAGACAAGATTATTGCCCTGATCAGTAAAGAAGGGTCCTGAGCGAGTTAAATAGCTAGTCGGCCAGTAAGTCTGGTCTACGTTGTTGCGTGCGCAGTACCGCTTGTTCATGGCGCCATTCATTGATTTTTTGCTCATGACCACTCAATAAGATATCCGGAACTTTATGTCCATTCCAATCCGCTGGGCGAGTATATACCGGAGCATCTAATAGTTCCCCTTGAAAACTATCTGATAAGGCTGAGGTTTCATCATTTAATACCCCAGGAATCAACCTGACAATGGCATCCACGAGAACGGCCGCAGGCAGCTCTCCACCAGACAATACATAATCGCCGATGGATATCTCTCTGGTTACATATAAATCTCTTATACGTTGGTCTATCCCCTTATAATGGCCACATAAAATCATGATGTTCTCTTTCCCTGACAATTCATTAGCGATTGTCTGGTTAAAAGTAACGCCATCCGGGCTCATAAAGATAATCTCATCATAGGTTCTTTCCGCTTTTAAGGCTTCAATACAGCGTGCAAAGGGCGGAAGAGACATCACCATCCCGCTGCCACCGCCATAAGGATAATCGTCTACGCTCTTTTGCTTATTGGTAGAATAATCCCTTAAGTTATGAACTACAATTTCGGCAATTCCCTTGGTCTGGGCACGTTGTAAAATAGAGTGTGCAAAAGGGCTGTCCAATAAAGCGGGTAATACAGATATGATGTCAAAACGCATGCGGCAAAGATAATTTAATTTTCCAGGTAAATGTCTAACAAACCGTCAGGAAGGTGTACGCGAAGGATACTTTCTTCTTCATCAATTTCTACGATCATGTCATCATTAAGTGGAAACATGACTTCTTTTTCCTGATAAAGTACGGTAGCGACAAACTGTTGCGGATATTCATTCACTTCAATAATTTCTCCGAGTTCACCATGATTTACATCGGTAACCAGGTACCCTTTCAGGTCATCATAATGAAATTCATCATTAGAGCGGTCTGGCATTTTGGTTAATGGCAGATAGATTTTTTTCCTTAATAAAGGTTGTGCTTTATCAATATGATCTATGTCATCAAAATAAATATTTGCCGTATTATTGGTTTGTAGTTTATAGGTAGACACGAAGTAAGGCACTAATTTTCCATTAAAATCGGCAAAAATAACATCCAGTTCCAGCAACTCAGGTTCATCATATTCAAAAAATACCTGTACCTCTCCTTTTAATCCTTTTGTTTTGGTGATGTAACCAATGTAAAATGCTTCTTCAATTTTCATAATCGTATCCTTAGTGTTTCCACTTTATCCTTAAAATCTTGCCCTTTCAGGCTGCCGTAAAAAATGGCTTAAATGAAAATAGCGAAGAATACATTCCAGAGGAAGATTCTTCGCTATTGTTCAGAATAACAAAAATATTATGCTTGTTCTTCTTTGTTTTCTTCAGTTGCAGGAGCTTCTTCAGTTGCAGGAGTTTCCTCAGCTACGTCTTCAGATGCTACTTCTTCTTCAACAACTTCTTCTGCTACTGGAGCATTTTTGATTGCTAAAGCAGCTGCACGGTCTGCATTTTTCTTAGCTTCAGCAGCTAAAGCAGTTTTCTTAACTTCTTCTTTAGATTTAGTCAAGTTTTCTTTTTTGCCTTCAATTTGACCGTCTTTTCCTGTTAACCATGCAGCAAATTTAGCTTCTGCTTGTTCTTCAGTTAAAGCGCCTTTTTTAACACCACCTTGTAAATGTTTTTTGTATAAAACACCTTTGTATGAAAGGATAGCACGACAAGTATCCGTAGGCTCAGCACCTTTGTTAACCCAGTCTAAAGTTTTATCGAAATTGATTTCGATGGTTGCAGGATTGGTGTTTGGGTTGTATGAACCTAAACGCTCAATGAATTTACCATCTCTTGGTGAACGAGAATCCGCTACCACTACGTGGAAAAAAGGCTTACCTTTTTTACCGAATCTTTGTAATCTGATTTTAGTCGACATTTCTTATTTTGTTTATGTATTCAACATAGTTCCCGGAGCAACGCGCTTGCGGGACTGCAAAAGTAAGTAAAATCCTATTGATTAGCAAGATGCATTATTTTTAATTATATTTAAGTACTGATGTCCCAGAACCAAGCTTCAGCAATTGTTGCTCAATAGGATAGCGCTAAAAGAATCACCGTACTGCTTTGGAAAGTAACTAAATGTGCTTTGATCTTCTAGGGCTTTGCTAGGGCCCTTCTAGGGCCATGCTCCGCATTTAAAGGGGCAAAGACCGAACCTGATCCCATGATAAGCACTCACGAGCCTTTAATAGACGACCTTCTATTTCCTCTAGTAGTTAGGCAATACCCGAATCTTTCCGTAAAGCACCTTGCAGGACATCAATTGATCATGGCGCTAAGCAGCTAAATTTTCATTCATAAAAAAACAGCCCTCTAAAAGAAAGGGCTGTTTTTTTATGATATCATGAGTTTCACTCGATTACAAGGAAAGAATTTCTACCAGTTTTAACCAGGCAGGTGTGATCTCTTTTGCATCGATATGTTTAATAGCATGGTCAAAAGGTGTAAAAATGATTTCTCTGTTTACTTGTCCAACCATGACGCCAGACTGCCCTGCGATTAGCCCTTCAACAGCTGCTACGCCGAGGCTACTGGCCAATACACGGTCCATGCAGCTCGGTTTACCACCGCGCTGAATGTGTCCTAAAACAGAAACCCTGATGTCATACTGTGGAAATTTCTCTTTCAAGACTTCGCCCACATTAAATGCACCTCCAACTTCATCACCTTCGGCAACGATAATAATTTTTGAAGATTTATCCTTTCTTCCGGAGGCCAATCTGGTCACCAATCCTTCTACGCCCATATTGGCTTCAGGAATCATGATTGCTTCTGCACCTACACCAATTCCGCTTCTTAAAGCAATCAGCCCAGAGTCACGTCCCATTACCTCTACGATAAACAGACGGTCATGAGATTCTGCAGTATCGCGAATCTTATCTACGGCATTGATTACCGTATTGATTGCAGTATCATACCCGATAGTGAAATCCGTTCCCTCCAGGTCATTGTCTATAGTACCAGGCAAGCCTACTACCGGAAAGTTATATTCTGTTGTTAATAAATGGGCGCCGGTAAAAGTACCATCACCACCAATTACAATCAGGGCATCAATATCGTGTTCTTTTAATTGCTTGTAAGCTGCATCTCTACCTTCTTTGGTACGGAAGGCATCGCTTCTGGCGGTTTTCAAAATTGTGCCGCCGCGTTGAATAATATTGGCTACGGATTTACGGTCCATATCGAAGAAATCACCATGAATCAGACCTTCATAGCCCCGTAATATACCGGTAACTTTCAAATCATAATAGATTGCCGCTCTTACCACTGCCCTAATGGCAGCATTCATTCCCGGGGCATCGCCACCGGAAGTTAATACTCCTATATTTCTAATTTTATTCATTTGGTTTTTCAGCGTTTTTAAATTTATCTAAACCACTTTGTAAATATGCAGCGTACTCCTTTGCGTCAAAAATTGCGCCCTGTGGTTTTACCAAAGGGTTCAGGTCATGGCCTGCCAAAACATAATAAGGCTGTGAATTTGAGCCATATTTAGTGGCTTGAAAATCACCGTTCCATCTTCCCAGGTCATCGGTTGTGGTTCTTAATATTTCCGAATAGTGGATTTTATCTTTAGGCATTTTGATATTTCTCTCATCCACATAAAGCTGGATCAGCACATACTCATCTTTAATCAACCTACCAACTTCTTTATCAATCCAGACTTTATCTTCCATCTTACGACAGTTCACACAGGCATGACCTGTAAAATCGATTAAAACTGGTTTGTTTACGCTTTTCGCATAGGCTAAACCTTCATCCAGGTCAAAAAAGGCATTGAATCCTACTGGTGGTTTAAGGGTTTCATTGTATTTTACCGTTGCAGGGAAACCATTGGAAGCTGTTGATGATGCAGCTGAACCATTGCCACTCAAGATAAAGTCCTGGGTGTTCATTGGTGGTGCAATACCGCTCAGGATATTTACCGGAGCGCCCCATAGGCCTGGAACCAGGTATACTGCAAATGATAAAGAGAAGATGGCGAAAAATAATCGCGGTACAGAAACGTAAGGAACGTCACTATCGTGCGAGAATTTGATCTTACCTAACAAATAGATTCCCATCAGGATAAAGATGATGATCCATAAAGCGAGGAACAACTCACGGTCGAACCATTCCCAATGCCAAACCAGGTCGGCAGCAGAGAGGAATTTTAGTGCCAATGCCAGTTCCAGGAATCCCAAACACACTTTTACACTGTTCAACCAACCACCAGATTTAGGCATAGAGCTTAAAAATCCAGGGAAGATTGCCGATAGCGTGAAAGGCAATGCCAGTGCCAATGCGAAACCAAACATCCCGATTGCAGGGGCAAGAATATCACCTTTAGAACTCGCCTGAACCAGAATCGTCCCAATAATTGGTCCTGTACAAGAGAAGGAAACCAGCGCCAGAGAGGCCGCCATAAAAAATATCCCTCCTAATCCTTTGCTATTGTCTGCTTTTTGGTCGATTTTATTGACAAACGAACTTGGCAATGTGATCTCGAAAGCGCCAAAGAAAGAGATGGCGAAGACCACTAACAGGATAAAGAAAAAGAAGTTGAAATAACCGCTAGAGCTCAATTCATTGAGTTTTGCAGAGCCAAAAAGCAAGGTAATCAATAATCCTAAAGCGACATAAATGACAATAATGGAAACTCCATAGATCAATGCTTGTCCTATTCCACCCTGCTTACTTCCCGCTCTTTTAATAAAGTAGCTGACAGTAAGGGGTACCATTGGAAAGATACAAGGCATCAGAAAAGCGATAAATCCACCTAATAAACCTGCAATAAACGTCTCCCAAAGTGTTTTATCTACTTCTGCCGGAATTGCCGTACTGGTTGGAGTTTCTACTGCTGTAGATTTCAATACTGCAGTTTCTTTCTTTACCGTGTCTTTAACGATGTTATTTGCGATGCTATCTTGAGCGGAACCGACTTCAGTAAAAACTAATTCTTCTTCGGCAGCGGCACTATCAGGTTTTTGTATGGAAGCAAAGCCATTAGAGGTTAAGGCTACGGTAAACAGCAGCATTAAACTCAGCATTAAAAATAATCTCTTCATTCTTGTGTGTTTTTTTACTTAAAGGCTCACCATAAATAGGGAAAATCTATCTAAACGGCAATTCTCTTTATGATAAGGGCGTGAAATTAGTTATAATTTTTTATTTAAGGGTTTCAATATGGATGGATGGGCTATAATTTTACGTTGCCCCGATAACTTGCTGAATGAATGGGCATAAAAAAAGCGATGGGGAAAATCCCATCGCGCTCATTATCCTGCTTTCTTCCTGCTTATTTCACAGAAATGCTGAAGCTAACCTCTTCCGGAGGCAAACACTTGCTATCGTTACAAACCATAAATTCCACTTTCCCTTTTACAGTTGCGGTTGGTTTATTCAATTTTATTTTTTGTTGGAATACCACACTATTGCCAAAATAGCTCACATTCATCTTAAAATTTTCATCAAAATAAGTGGTTGCTTTAGGTTCAGTAGTCTTTCCTACTAAAGTATAATCTTTAGAAGCTGCAAAACTGAAACTTGTTGGCTGAGGCCCACCTGATTTCAGGGTTTGCGAATAAATGTGCCATCCACTTTCCATTGTTGCCTTGATATACACTACCGCTTCGGTTTTACTTATTTTTTTTGCGGCATACGACCAGGTTACCGGTTTTTCTATTTGCGCAGAAGCACCGATTACTGCAAATAGTACGAACGCAATCATCAGACTGATTTTTTTCATATTGTGTGGTTTAAAAATTCTATTTCTTTAAAATTATACTCTTTTTTTTCTCCATTGATCAAGAGGACAAGCATCCCAGCTTCGGTCACTGATACAATCTTGCCTTCAATAATCTCGCCATTTTGGCGGTAGCTAGCAAGCGTATCGAATTTATACAGTCCGCTGACATAATCATTCAACAGTTCCTTGTAATTTCCTGACTTTAAACGAAGGTACTGTTTTTCAATATTGCTACAAATTTCTGCTAAAACACGAATTAAATTAACATCCTCTTGTAAAATTACCTTCATTGAAGTTGCGCGATCAGCAAGCTCCGGAGCAAAAATACACTGGTTCACATTGAGGCCAATACCGATAATACTGGCTTTGAAAGTGCTTCCAGCCAGCATATTTTCGATCAGCACACCGCCCATTTTACGGTCGTTATGGTAGATATCATTGGGCCATTTGATCTTCACTCCTTCTTTGATGAAAATTTGCAAAGCATTCCGAATACCAATGCTTACAGCCATATTAAGCAGGAATTGTTGAGGTATTGCTAAAAAAGCGGGTTTGAGATAAAGGCTAAAAGTGAGGTTTAATCCGGGCTCGGTACGCCATACATTGCTTTGCTGTCCTCTACCAGCAAATTGATGGTCTGCCATAATAACAGTTCCTTCCGTTAATGGCTCGGAATTTGACACCAAGTCTTTTATAAAGTTATTGGTAGAATCAACCTCTAATAATTTGATAAGATTTTGACCAACAAATAATGTTGAAAAAGTGTTATTTTGCAAGTGTTGATTGTATATTTGTTTATCAAAACTAAAAAATTTTAATGGTAAAAAAGAAAAATGTAAACCTTTCTACATTACTCTCAGAGATAGCCGTGAACGGCATGCAGGAAAAAAAAGGGAAAGATATTGTGCGTTTAGACCTACGTGAACTTAAGAGTTCTGTTTCTGACTATTTCATCATCTGCCATGCAGATTCAGCTACCCACGTGAAGGCAATTGCGGATAGTGTAGAAGATGAAATTTACAAAAACACAAAGACAGATCCTTGGCAGAAAGAAGGACAAGCTAGCGGAGACTGGATTGTTTTGGATTATTTCGATGTGGTAGTTCACATATTTAAGACTGACAAGCGCGAGTTTTATGGCATAGAAGATCTATGGGGTGATGCCCAATCGACTAGCTATCAAAGCGCTTAATCATTTACACAAAAACATTTTTGACTCAAGATGAAAGAGAACCCGAATACAAACCCTAAGTTAATTAAGAAGTTACCGAATATTCCTAAAAAGCCTCAAAAAGGCTCTAAATTCAATATTATTTGGGTTTATGGGGCAATTATTTTAGGTCTGTTTTTACTGCAGTTTTTATTTAGTGCAGATACGATCAAGGACGTTACTTACCGTACTTTCGAAACTCAAATGCTCTTACCTGGCGACGTTGATAGATTAGTTGCCTATAAACATGAAGACCTGGTAAAGGTTGAAGTGTATATAAAGAAAGACAAACTTGGCGAGGAGAAGTATAAAAAGTACATCAGTAAAAATAATTTCGGCACACAGAATGGCCCATTGGTGTATTTCACCGCTGGATCTATGGATGCCCTGGACACTCAGTTAAAAGAAGCTCAGAAAAATATTCCTCCGGATCAACAGATTTTGGCGGAGAAAGAGACGAGACAAAGCACTTTTAACTCTTGGTTCTTTACTGTAATTATTCCGGTATTGTTATTTATCGGGTTCTGGATTTTCATTATGCGTCGCATGGGCGGTGGCGCAGGTGGTGGTGGTGGACAGATTTTCAACATTGGGAAATCTAAAGCAACGCTATTTGATAAAGAAAGCCAGGTTAACGTAACATTTAACGATGTTGCAGGTCTGGAAGAAGCTAAACAAGAGGTGATGGAGATCGTTGATTTCCTGAAAAACCCTCAAAAATACACGAATTTAGGAGGTAAAATCCCTAAAGGTGCACTATTGGTAGGTTCTCCTGGTACTGGTAAAACTTTATTGGCCAAAGCAGTAGCTGGTGAAGCTCAGGTTCCTTTCTTCTCGCTATCGGGTTCCGACTTCGTAGAGATGTTTGTAGGAGTTGGTGCTTCAAGGGTACGTGATTTGTTCAAGCAGGCGAAAGATAAAGCACCATGTATCATCTTTATTGATGAGGTGGATGCAATCGGTCGTGCAAGAGGAAAAAACAGTATGATGGGCGGAAATGATGAGCGTGAAAATACGTTAAATCAACTTCTGGTAGAGATGGATGGTTTCGGTACAGATTCAGGAATTATCATCCTTGCTGCAACTAACCGTCCGGATGTATTGGATTCTGCCTTACTTAGACCAGGTCGTTTTGACCGTCAGATCTCTATTGACAAACCAGATTTAGTAGGTCGTGAGCAGATTTTCAAGGTTCACCTGAAGCCGATTAAAACGGATGAAGTGGTAGATGCTAAAAAGCTTTCTGCACAGACTCCTGGATTTGCCGGGGCGGAAATTGCGAATGTTTGTAATGAGGCTGCATTAATCGCTGCCCGTCGCAATAAGAAATTTGTAGATATGCAAGATTTCCAAGATGCAATTGACCGTGTAATTGGTGGATTAGAGAAGAAAAATAAGATCATCTCTCCTGAAGAGAAAAGAATAGTTGCTTACCATGAGGCTGGTCATGCGATTGCAGGATGGTTCCTGGAACATGCCGATCCATTGGTAAAAGTATCTATTGTTCCCCGTGGTGTTGCAGCCCTTGGCTATGCGCAATACCTGCCAAAAGAGCAGTTCCTGTATACTACAGAGCAGTTAACCGATGGTATGTGTATGACAATGGGAGGTCGTGTTGCGGAAGACCTTACTTTTGGTAAGATTTCTACCGGTGCACAGAATGACTTAGAACGCATTACTAAATTAGCTTATGCGATGATTACCATTTATGGTATGAACAGCGTAATCGGTAATGTTTCCTTCCATGATCCACAGAATGAATATAACTTCAACAAACCTTACTCAGAGAAAACATCAGAATTAATTGATGTGGAAGTGCGTAAATTGGTAGAAGAGGTTTATAACAGAACTAAACAACTTTTAACAGACAAAAGAGAAGGTCTAGAGAAACTGGCTCAGAAACTTTTAGAAAAAGAGATTTTATTCCAGGCAGATCTGGAAGAGATTTTAGGTAAACGTCCTTTTGACAACCGTACTACTTATGATGAATTTGTAAATGGTACAGGTGATCAAAAGCCGGCTGCTGAGGGTCTATTGCACCATGGTGTTGGTGAGGCAACCGATGTATCGGCTCCTACCAGCCCTTCTCAAACAGAATCTTAAACACATTTATGAGGAACCGCCAGTACGATTTTGTGCTGGCGGTTTCTCCTTTTTTTTATGCAAGAAAACCGATCTTCTAAAGAACTCATACTAAAAAAGATAAGGAAGGCGCTTCTAGAAAAGCGGGACAATCCTTATCCGAATCTGGAAGATACCCCATTGTATCCTAAGAGCGATGAATTTTTGGAAATTATGTTCGCTGAAGAGCTGACTGCGGTTTCCGGGAACTTTATTTATTGCGAAAATGGCATGGATTTCATTGAAAATATGCTGCAATTGGCAGAGAAATTCAACTGGAGAAAGATCTATTGCTGGGAACCTGAATTACAAAACCTTTTATCAGAATATGAATTCCCCTTTTATCAGACCGACAAGGATTTTGAACTGGCGGAAGTAGGCATAACCCTTTGCGAAGCTTTAATTGCACGTAATGGTTCAGTGATGGTTTCTAATGAAAATGCAGCTGGCAGAAGGCTGAGTATTTTCCCCCATCACCATATTGTTATTGCCAGAACCGGTCAACTGGTACTGGATTTAAAAGATGCATTTAAGCTCATTAAAAACAAATATGCTGATCAACTTCCTTCGATGATCAGCACGATTACCGGTCCGAGCAGAACTGCTGATATTGAAAAAACTCTGGTACTTGGTGCACATGGACCTAAAGAATTATTTGTAATTTTAATTGACGATTTTAGCTAATCGTTTCAGATTTCAATTAATTAATCCTAATTTTATACTGTACACCAAATCAGTATCCGGTTCAAAATGGGCGAAAAAACAAACATACATTCAGTTATTATAGGTACTGGTAGTTATATTCCAGAAAATATCATCTCAGGTGACGCCTTTTTGAATTCTACATTTTACGACAATGGCGTGCTTCTGGAGAAGGATATTCATGAAATCATTCATAAGTTTAGCGAGATCACAGAGATCAAAGAAAGACGTTATATAGACGATCATTTGGTGAATAGTGATATGGGAACAGTTGCTGCGCAACGTGCAATCGACCATGCTGGGATTGACAAAGAGAGTCTGGATCACATTATCTTCTGCCACAATTTTGGCGATGTAAAGCTAGGCAGTAACCGAATGGACATTTTACCTGCTCTTGCAGCAAAGGTGAAACAAGCGCTCGAAATCAATAATCCTAACTGTGTGGCATATGACCTTATCTTTGGTTGTCCGGGCTGGGTACAGGGCGCTATTCAGGCAAATTATCTGATTCAAAGTGGCGATGCTAAAAGGGTATTGGTCATTGGTGCGGAAACTTTGTCCAGAATTACTGATCCACATGACAGGGATTCCATGATTTTTTCTGATGGTGCTGCTGCAGTCGTTTTTGAAAGCCAGTCTACCACAGAGGATCTGGGTATTATTGCGCATAAAACACAGACTTATGCCGTTAATTTTGGTTCATTGCTTCAAATGGGTAAAAGTAACAATCCAGAGGAAGACAATGGCAATGCTTATTTAAAGATGAATGGTCGTAAGCTATATGAGTTTGCGGTAACCAATGTTCCACAGGTTGTGAAAAAGGCAATTGATAAGGCAGGGATTGACATTACTGCAATTAAAATTGTGTTTATTCATCAGGCAAATGGAAAAATGGACAGCGCCATCATGAAGCGACTCTTTAAATTGTACGATATTGATACTGTTCCGGAAAACCTGGTTCCAATGTCTATTTGCTGGCTTGGAAATAGCTCAGTCGCTACAGTTCCCACCCTACTGGATTTAGTCTGGAAAGGCAATGTGGAAGGTTATCAAATCAATAAAGGCGATTATGCGGTATTTGCTTCCGTTGGAGCAGGCATGCACATCAATGCCTTTGTTTATCGTTTTTAAGTTTCATTTATCTTTCTTTGAAATAAAAATATCCCCTAAAAATATTACAAAAAAGCATCGTTATTTTTAATTAAGTTTGGTTAACCACAAATCAACCTAACATGAAAAAAATAATGATGCTATTTAGTGCGACATTACTGTTGAGCTCCTGCTCCAGGTATTATGTGAGCACCCTGGAGAGTTCTACTGCCAGAAAATCTGAAGAAACAGGCGTTTTTACCTTTGAAAATGACACGCTTGCGGTAACCTACAATTTTAACGGAAAAAATGCCCCGGTCAGTATTGAAATGTATAACAAGCTCAACGAGCCTCTATATATTGACTGGCAAAAATCAGCTTTAATAAAAGGAGACAAAGCGGTCAGTTTCTTGGGAAGGGAAGTATCCATAAAAGCCGATATCTCTGGCTATTCAATGAATTTCAGCAATGAAAAGGCATTTAATGACCTGAGATTTCATGATTCGGCGCTCAAAGGCTCAGCAGAGCTGCCAGAAGTGATCAGTTTCATTCCACCGAAATCAAGAATTTCAAGGACTCTTTTAAAGCTTGCAGAGGCACATAATTACAAGTCCTTACCAGACTCGGTTTATAAGAAATCTTTCATTTCACTGAATGACAGACCTGGTATTTGGGCCAAAGCCGCGACATTCAGTCCACAGAACAGTCCTTTATCCTTTAAAAGCTACCTGACTATTTTTACGGAGCAGGAGGATAAAAGAAAAAATTTCTCTTTGGTTCAGGATTTCTACCTATCAACGCTGGTAAAGTCTTTTGTAAACCCAAAATCAATGACTTCCGTGGAACAGAAGCCAGGTAATATTTTCTATAACTCAGAAAGTACAGGCTACGGAAAAACGATGACAGGTGTCGCTATTGGTGCGATTGTAATGGTTGGTGCTGCAGCTGAATCTAGCTTGCCAGTATCAAAATAAATTAAACTATTATTTTATTCGGTTCAATCCAGCTTTTGCCTGCGTTTCAATACTGCTTTCGTATTCATGATTTTTCATTTGGATGGCAGTATTGAAACTTTCTTTTGCTTTAGCAATGTTCTTTTGTCTTTCATAAACCTTCCCCATTTGTAATGCAGCATTGGCGGCAAAATAGTACTTCAATTGTTTTCCATTGCTGATGGCCAATTGATAGTTGCTTAAAGCAGCATCATCTTTACCCAGGTCATCATTTAAGCGGCCAAGACGGTAATAATATTCCGTACGATCTCTCCCCACGGTAAAATCTTCTGCTTTCTGCCCTGATAAAATGGCAAGACCTTTCGCATCATACCCTCCATCAAAGAGTAAGCGTGCTTTTAATAAGGTCACATCGGGGACTGGGGCGTTCGCTTCATTAAGCGCCTGCTTGTCTTTTTCCTGATACAAATACCCATTGTTCTTTACTTTGCTCACAAAAGCCGAATAAGCTCCTGTGTCGCCTTTTAATAGAGAAACCCAAGCCAAGTGCAGGTTAGCATCTTTAATGTAGTTAACGCCTTTATTTTGCTGTAGAAACTTATTAAAATAGCTGGCAGAGGAAACATCGAGCTTATTGAGCATGGCGGTGCCTAACAAGAGGTCTAAATATGGGAAAGCGGTATAGTAATTCCCGGAAGGTCGGTTTTGTAAAATCTGAATAGCTTCGGCATTGTGTCCGGTTTTTGCACACACGGAGGCTTGCAGGTAAGCTTTCAACAAACTACTATCGGCCATCCTTGAGGTATATTTCATAGTTTTCTGGTAAGCGCTCGGGCTATGCGCAATATCGTTAAGGACGAATACGTAGTAAAAAACAACCTCTTCATAAAAAGGCTCATAGGTGGATTTAGGTAGGTTTTCGGCCAGATTATCGAGCATATTCATACCCGCCTGAAGATTCCCCTTGACGCCAAATGTGGCCAGCGTACTTTTCAACATCCCATCAGGCAGGTTTCCAAGGAAAGCATTAATTACCCCTAATCCTTTTGAATTGAGGTGGAAACCGGGGAACTTTTTGGTGTTTTCCTGCAGCAAGCCATTTGCTTTTTTAATCTCCCTGGCCGCTGTAAAATATTCGCCGTAACGTCCTCTGATCAAGGCCCATTGGAGATTGATTTCTGCCTGTGCATATAAGTAATACGGAGAGCTTTTATCGTCACCTTCGATCTGATCCAGTCTCTTTGATTTGTTATCTTTCAGTTGATCAAAATCGCTTTTGCTTTCTGTAGTCAGTAGATGAAAGTAATCGATATAATTTTCCAGTAGTGGAATTATAGCGTTATTGGGATTTACTTTTTTCTCATTTGCGATCAGTGCTTTTGCAGTATTCAATTTCAATTCAAATATATTCTGATACGCCCTCAAACAGTTGGCATTGAAATCAAAGTTGGCAAAAAGAGCGTTTGGAGCTGTTAAAAGCAGTATAAAAAGGAATAATCTAGCAATGATATATTTTACTCTCGACATTATGGAATCCATTGTATGGTAAAGAATTGAAAAAGATTAACAGCAATACAGCAACAATGTTTCAAAGATAAAAAACAGGATCAACGAAAAAAGGCCGGATTTTAATTCCGGCCTTTTTATTATTCGATAATCTGTGGTTATACTGGAGCTACTTCTTGTGTTAGGGCTTCATCCACAAGGATTCTTCCACAGTGCTCGCACACGATAATTTTCTTACGTTGACGAATGTCAAGCTGACGTTGAGGCGGGATCTGGTTGAAACAACCTGAACATGAATCGCGATCAATAGTCACCACTGCCAATCCGTTATTTGCATTGCTTCTTAACCTGTTATAAGCGGTTAAAAGTCTTTCCTCGATTTGAGTTTCTGCTTTTTCAGATTTTTTAGCAAGTGATTGCTCTTCTTTTTCCGTTTCAGCAGTAATGGTTTGCAATTCGCCTTTTTTAATTTCAAGATCTTTTTTTCTTGACTCTAAATCAGCTAATGCTTTTTCATAAACCTCATTTTTCGTTGTGATGTCAAATCCGTACTCTCTGATCTTCTTCTCACAAACCTGAATTTCAAGCGTTTGTATTTCTACCTCTTTAGTTAAGGCATCATACTCACGGTTGTTTTTAACATCTTTTAACTGGGTCTCATATTTCTTGATCAAGTTTTGAGCTTCTTTGATCATGTTTTTACGCGTTACAATGGCATCTTCAGTATCATCCAATTCGCCTTTGAATTTTTGTATACGTGTTTCCAGGCCAGCAACTTCATCTTCTAAATCAGCTACTTCCATTGGTAATTCACCACGGATTTGACGTATTTTATCGATCTTAGTATGCAGGGTTTGTAATTCGTATAAAGCTTTTAGCTTTTGCTCTACAGTTTGTTCCATTAAATGAAATAATTTATGGGGTTTGTGTTATGCTCCGTTAAACGGATTGCAAAGTTAGGAAATTTTTCTTGAATAATATCTATCAACAAATCAGATGTAAATTGTTCACTCTCAAAGTGTCCGATATCTGCGATGACTAATTTTTCATCGGCATCAAAAAACTCATGGTATTTAAAATCAGCGGTTACAAAAGCATCGGCACCCGCAGCAATTGCTTCTTTTAGCAGAAAACTACCGGAACCACCACATACTGCGACCTTTCTGATTCTTTTTGGCAATAATTTTGTGTGTCTGATCACTACAGCATCCATCTTATCTTTAACCAGATTGAGGAATGCCCGGCCTTCTATAGCTTCTTCCAGCCAGCCGATCATACCTGCTCCTACTGTATCTAGTTTGTTTTCGAGGGGGTATATGTCGTAAGCAACCTCTTCATAAGGATGGTTTTCCAATAGGGCAAGTAATATTTTACGTTCATTTTGTGCGATAAATACGGTTTCAATCCTGATTTCTGGCTCATGGTGGCGGATACCCGGTTCTCCAACAAAAGGGTCGGTATGTTCATTTCCTTTGAAGGTTCCGGTACCAGTGACATTAAAACTGCATTCACTATAATCGCTAATGTTTCCTGCTCCGGCAGCAAATAGTGCATCTTTTAGTTCTTCTGCCTGTTCAATTGGGCAAAAAGTAACCAATTTTTTCAGTAATGAGCCTTTAGGGCTGAGAATCTTGGCATTTTTTAATCCGAGTCTTTTCGCGATTACGCCATTGACGCCATATTTTACATGATCCAGATTGGTATGGATGGCATATAAGGCAATGTTATTTTGAATGGCTTTCAGTACTACCCTTTCCACATAAGTTTTTCCGGTGATCTTTTTCAGTCCTTTAAAAACAATGGGATGATGGGTAATAATCAGGTTGCAATTTTGGGCAATCGCCTCTTCTACAATCGCTTCCGTACAATCTAAGGCAACTAGTGCCCCATGTACCTCCATTTCAGGCTGACCAACCAGCAGTCCAGAGTTGTCGTAATCTTCCTGATAATTGAGCGGTGAAAATGCTTCCAGGTGTGCTATTAAAACGGATAATCTCATAAGCTGTAAATTTACGATTTGAACCTCAGAAAATAAACTTAATCATTTTTAGGCTTCCAAGCATTTGAAAAACAAAAAAGCCGGTTCAAAATTTGAACCGGCTCTCCTATTTATTGAGGTCTTATTGGATATTTCCCATTTTCACCATTTGCAAGCTTTCAAAAACCATGCGTTGGTTGTATTCCATGGCTAAAGTTTTATGATTTACCAAGTCGATGATTGTGCCTATGAAGCATAATCCCAAGGTAAAGAAGTAAAGCACACCCATTCCGATTTGGTTCACCAAGAACCTTGGCAATCCAGGAACAAAGAAACCTAAGATGCAGTACAATACCATATCATCTGGATTCCTTCTTTTACTCCCGTAAATCATTAAAAAACCTCTTAATTGTTGTTCACTAAATCCTGTAGTTGCAGTCTGCAAGTAAGAATATTCCTGGGGTGTGATACCCGGCAGCGTCATAAATGGTGAATCAAACATATCTCTCCTCCTTGTACTTTAATTTTCTATTGTTATCTATTTTCCTGTTAATCAATTCAATAATCCGGTGAACAATGATCATCACCGCGGGAATTCCAAACCAGTGATGTGCCAGACTTTCCCTGATATTTCCGTGGAAAAGTTGCGTTATTGCTCTTCCAATTCCACATCCCGGACACCATTCTATCCCCATATTTGCCAGTGGACAAAGCGTAAAATGATGAATATGCCCATGCTTTATTGGTTCTGCTATAGCAAGCAGCACCAAAGCTGTAATCCAAAAGATCAGTTCTACAGGTATACGGCGTAGCATTTTCATCAATGAGCTTTAATCAATCCCCGAAATCAGTTCTCCCAATATCGTTTTTATTTTAGATTGATTATTAGAGACTTTGTTACATTTAAGCTCATCATAAATCTTACCTTTGCATAGTGAACATCCGTGACCTGATTAATACCTATAAAACAGACGAACGCATTGTCGCATTGGCAAAAGCCCTCAACGCGGGCAAAGGTAATAAACTTCAACTAAAAGGTTTAGTGGGGTCTGCCGATGCAACAATAGCCACTGCTATTTATTTTCTTCTGCACAAACCTATGTTATTTGTGCTTCCTGATCGGGAAGAGGCCTCCTATTTCATGGCCGATCTGGAGAGTATCCTCGATAAAGAGGTCTTACTTTTTCCTTCTTCCTTCCGTAAACCATTTGAATTCACCCAGGTAGATACTGCAAATGTATTGGCCAGGGCAGAAGTACTCAATGAACTGAATCACCATTCAGAATACGGTAAGATTGTGGTGACTTACCCCGAAGCTTTGGCTGAAAAGGTAATCAATAGAAGTGTGCTGGAAAAAAATACACTGGAAATTGCCGTTCAAACTAAACTAGGCATTGATTTTATCAATGAATTCCTATTCGATTATGATTTTGAACGGACTGAGTTCGTTTATGAGCCCGGGCAGTTTTCTATACGTGGAGGGATTGTAGATATTTTCTCTTTCTCACATGATTTGCCTTACCGGATTGAGTTTTTTGGTGATGTCGTAGAAAGCATCCGGACTTTTGAAATTGAAAGTCAGCTTTCCGTGGAAGATGTAAAAAGCTTTACCATCATTCCTAACGTACAATCTAAATACCTGACAGAAAGCAATATTAACCTGTTAGATTATATAGAAAAAGATACGTTGCTTTGGTTTAAAGACGTAGAATTTAGTCTGGACATCATTAAAGCTGGCTATAAGAAAGCGAAAGAACTCTGGCTGGCTTTACCTGCAAAGGAGAAAGCGGAAAATCAGGATTGGATTGATCCAAAGTTTGCTTTTACAGATGAGAAAATGATGGCTGATATGGTTCATGATTTTGCTTTACTGGAATTTGGCAAGCAGTTTTTCTATAAAACGGAACATGTCTTTTCTTTTGATACCAAACCTCAACCTTCCTTCAATAAAGACTTCAACCTGCTCATTCACAACCTAAAAGAGAATGAGAAACAGGGGATTCACAATTATATTTTCAGTTCCTCTCCGAAACAAACCGAGCGTTTGTATGCGATTTTAGAAGATATTGATAAAACAGCAAAATTTACACCGGTTAATATTCCATTAAGGGAAGGTTTTTTAGATCCACATCAAAATGTGGCTTTTTATACCGACCATCAGATTTTTGACCGTTTCTACAAATACAAGCTTAAAAGGGGATACCAACGGAGTCAGGCAATTACGCTGAAGGAATTAAGAGACCTCAAACCTGGAGATTTTGTGACCCATATTGACCATGGTATCGGAAAATATGCCGGTTTGGAAAAAGTTGAGGTAAGCGGTAAGACTCAGGAAATGATCCGTCTGGTTTATGCAGACAATGATTTGCTCTATGTAAACATCAATTCCTTAAACCGAATTGCAAAATACAGCGGCAAGGATGGAACTCCACCGAAAATGAATAAACTGGGCACAGAGGCCTGGGATAAGCTTAAAAAGAATACTAAAAAAAAAGTTAAAGACATTGCCCGGGACCTGATCAAGCTTTATGCTATAAGGAAAACCCAGGTAGGTACAGCTTTTGCTCCTGATGGCTATCTGGAAACAGAATTGGAGGCTTCCTTCATTTATGAAGATACGCCAGATCAGGAAAAGGCCACCATGGACGTTAAAAAAGACATGGAAGCACCACATCCAATGGATCGACTAATTTGTGGTGATGTAGGTTTTGGTAAGACCGAAATCGCGATCAGGGCTGCTTTTAAAGCCGTTGCCAATGGAAAACAGGCGGCTGTATTGGTACCAACTACCATTCTTGCACTTCAACATTTTAAAACTTTTTCTGCCCGTTTGAAGGATTTCCCTTGTACGGTGGATTATATCAACCGTTTCAAGACCAATAAACAGATTAAGGAAACCCTGGTTAAATTAGCTGAAGGGAAGGTCGATATCGTTATTGGAACCCACAGGTTATTGAGTAAAGATGTTAAATTCAAGGATTTAGGCATCATGATCATTGATGAAGAGCAGAAATTTGGGGTAACCTCCAAAGAAAAGCTCAGGGTGCTGAGGGCAAATGTGGATACACTGACCTTGACGGCAACACCTATTCCACGGACTTTACATTTCTCGCTGATGGGGGCAAGAGATCTTTCGATCATGAGTACGCCACCACCAAACCGTCAGGCTGTAAACACAGAACTTCATGTATTCAACGATAAATTGATCCAGGAAGCCATTCAGTTCGAACTGGATAGAGGCGGACAGGTATTTTTCATCCACAATAGGGTCAATGATTTACCACAATTGGGAGGTATGATCCAAAGACTGGTGCCTAAAGCAAGGATTGGAATTGCACATGGTCAGTTGGATGGTGATGCACTTGAAGATGTGATGCTTGATTTCATCAACGGAGAAAAGGATGTATTGGTTGCCACCACAATCATAGAGGCTGGTTTGGACATTCCAAATGCCAATACCATCATCATTAATCATGCTCACATGTTCGGTTTGAGCGATTTACACCAGATGCGAGGCAGAGTAGGGCGTTCCAATAAAAAAGCATTTTGTTACTTACTGAGTCCACCATTGTCTACATTGACATCTGAAGCAAGAAAAAGACTGAGTGCCATAGAAGAGTTTTCAGACCTGGGTAGTGGTTTCAACATCGCCATGCGGGATTTAGACATTAGAGGCAGTGGAAATCTACTAGGAGCGGAGCAAAGTGGTTTTATCGCTGAAATTGGCTTCGAAATGTACCATAAAATCTTAGATGAGGCCATTCAAGAGTTAAAAGGTGATGAATTCAAGGATTTATTTAAGAATGAACCCGCTCGTCCTTTTGTGACTTATACCCAAGTGGATACTGATCTGGAGATGTTCATTCCAGATGATTATGTAACAAATATTACAGAAAGATATAACCTCTATACGGAGCTTTCTAAATTGGAAAATGAAACACAGCTGAAAGCTTTTGAAACTGCACTGAAAGACCGTTTTGGCCCTGTTCCTAAACCGGTAAAAACAATGCTTAATGTATTGCGCTTACAATGGGTGGCTAAGAAATTGGCTTTTGAAAAGCTGAGCTTTAAAAAAGGAGTATTGCGCGGATATTTCATCGCCGATAAGCAGAGTAATTTCTTCGATTCTACAATGTTTAACCAGATCCTGCATTTTGCACAGATGCACCCAAGAATCTGTAATTTAAAAGAAGTGAAAAATTCTTTACGGATTGCTTTTGAAGGCCTGAAATCAGTGGATGAAGCCGTAGAAATGCTCAATATGGTTGCTAATTAACCCGATATACTATGAATCCGCAAATATTAAACGACCTGGTGACCATGAAAATGCCTTTTGGCAAGTATCAGGGTAAAACCATGTGTGACCTTCCGGAATCTTACCTGATCTGGTTTCACAATAAAGGCTTTCCTCCTGGAAAACTAGGGGAGATGCTGGCCACTTTATATGAAATCAGATTGAATGGTTTAGAATACTTATTACAGCCTTTAAGAAGACGCTAGGTTAATTTGTATCTATTTAGGGAGAAATGGCTTAAAAGCCCTTATTTTATGTAAAAAGGCTATAAAAAAAGCAGCAGAGTAATATCTGCTGCTTTTTTTATAGTTCATTCAATCGGCCTGCAAGATTTATAAACAGGTCAATAATTTATATTTTGTCTGCTTAATTTAGAATAAGATACAGATACACATAAACAACGGGTGCAGACATCAATAAACCGTCAAATCGGTCTAAGAGTCCACCGTGACCAGGAAGAATATCTCCGGAATCTTTAACATTCAAGCTTCTTTTCAGCATAGATTCTACCAGGTCACCTAATGTTCCGAAACTAGAAATTAAAACTGCCATACCTCCTAAGATCGGAAAAGAAAGTTCTGTGAAGTAAATAGACAGAATAAAAGCAACTAATACACTGGTGAATACTCCACCAAAAAAGCCTTCCCAGGATTTTTTTGGAGAATGGCGTTCAAATAGTCGTGTTTTGCCAAATTTGGAGCCAAAAAGATAAGCACCAGTATCATTTGCCCAAAGCATCAACATAAAGGATAATGGCAAATGAAAGCTATAATCGGGGATATGACCAATGAACCCCAGGGAATAAAAGAAACAGAAAGGTACTGTCACATACATGAAACCAACAAAAGTGTAAGAGATATTGGCGAAAGGTATTTTATCTTTTTTGTAAAGCTCTGAGAGAAATACAGAGAAGATCAGTGGTACCAACAGCAGTAGGTATTTCGTTTCAAATTGCAGAAAATGATATCCTGCAGTCATGAAAAAGATCAGAGCCGCCGCAACCATGGCAATATTCCGATGAGGCCTGATACCTGCCGTTTTGATCAGTTTAAAAAACTCCCATAAGGCTGCTAAACTCAGTAATAAATAAAAAGCAGAATAGACATAAGGGCCTAAAAACATAGAGCCTAACATCACTATAGTAAAAAAGAAAGCAGTTATAGCTCTTGTTTTCATGCGTATACGTGTGTAATTGTATTGGTTTATGCGATCTCGTTATCTTTAATATAAGCCATCGCTTTTTCTAAATTTTCTGGGTGTACCAGGATATGGATGACACCAAAAACCTTGTAGGAAGAGTCTTGTTGGTTCATCACTACTGCGGGAATATCTTGCTCCAATAGCCCTTGCTTCAATATTTCAGCAGTAAAGGGATCTTCTGTACTAAATACTTTTGTCCAATTGTTTTCCATCTGTTCTTGATTTATTTTTAAAATATTTGAATACTAAAAAAGTTAAAACCGCACTGATTAGATAACCGTACCATTGAAAATAGGTGGTTTTATCTGATTCGGACAAAGGTATATTGTTTTTTTGCATATACCATGCTGCGGTTACTGCATAAGCATTATTTAAAAAATGGGCGAATATGGAATACCAAAGACTTTTAGTCCAGAAGTAAATATAGCCGAAAGCTGCCCCCAGTAGTAAACGCGGTAAAAACCCATAAAACTGTACATGAATCGCACTAAAAATAAAGGCGGTAAGCCAAATGACGAAATGCGGATTTTGGAACATTCTGCCTAATGCACGCTGAATTGCACCCCTAAACATGAATTCTTCCGCAATAGCTGGCAATAAGGCAATCAAGGCAATATTTATCAGGTAGTCACCAATACGGTTCATCTTTAACAGTTCCAAAGTAGTAGCCATGGCTGAATCTTCCTGGGTTTTCATCCATTGTTCTATTGGTTTTAAAAATTCCGGCAGCACCATTTGTTGATTAAGCTGAGTAACCCATTCCAATGTGGGCATGGATAACACCATGATCAAGATCACGAGTAGGAGCAGTTCTATCCTTATTTTCTTAAAATGATAGAATTGAGGAATTTTTTGTCGCTCTCCCCAGGCCATTAATAAAGCTGGAAACAAAAAAAGACCGAATTGCTGTAAGGAAATCAAGGTTCTGGAAACGATGATAAATTTTGGATTTCCCGGACTTAACCAACTGGGATCTATCATTTCACCATACCAGAAATACAATCCGGAAAGGGCAACAACATATGTGAGTACCAAGCCAGCAATCGCATATAAGGCCAAGGTAAGTAATTGTACATAAGGACTTTTTTCAGGTCTTTCGTTTTCTATAAAATTCATTATTTGTATAATTTGTACCTTTGTCCTTTGATTTTAGGTTTGAAGATAGAGAAATGTCTGTAAAGATAGGAAATATTGATCTGGGAGAGTTCCCACTTTTGCTTGCACCGATGGAAGATGTAAGTGACCCTCCGTTCCGTTTTGTATGTAAACAAAGCGGCGTGGACATGATGTACACTGAGTTTATCTCTTCTGAGGGGCTAATTAGAGATGCCGCGAAGAGTAGGGCTAAATTGGATATTTTCGAATATGAACGTCCAATTGGCATCCAGATTTTTGGCAGTGAAATTGATCATATGCGCGAAGCAACAGAGATCGCCACCCTTGCTGGACCAGACTTAATGGACATCAATTATGGCTGTCCGGTTAAAAATGTAGCTTGTCGCGGAGCGGGATCTGCTTTATTACAAGATATTGACAAAATGGTAAAAATGACAGAGGCTGTGGTGAAAGCAACACATCTGCCAGTTACTGTTAAAACTCGTTTGGGATGGGATGACACCACTAAAAATGTAGAAGAAGTTGCCGAACGTTTACAAGATATTGGAATTCAAGCTTTAACTATTCATGGAAGAACACGCGCACAGTTATACAAAGGCGCGGCCGATTGGACATTAATCCGCGAAATCAAAAGAAAT
Organism: Pedobacter gandavensis; assembly: GCF_014172405.1. Taxonomy (GTDB): domain Bacteria; phylum Bacteroidota; class Bacteroidia; order Sphingobacteriales; family Sphingobacteriaceae; genus Pedobacter; species Pedobacter gandavensis. The sequence goes on from NZ_WNXC01000005.1 coordinate 158,269, forward strand.
CCGAGGATTAAAATTCCAATTTTTGGAAATGGTGATGTAGATAGCATTCAAAAGGCAGCAGATTGGCGCCTGGAATATGAGGTAGATGGCATCATGATCGGTAGAGCAGCCATTGGATATCCATGGATTTTCAGGGAAATCAGACACTTTTTCAAAACTGGTGAAATTCTTGCCGGTCCAACAGTAGAAGAACGTGTCAATGTATGCAGAACTCATTTTGAAAAATCTATTGCCTGGAAAGGTCCAAGAGTAGGTGTTTTTGAAATGAGGAGACATTATGCCAATTACTTCAAAGGTTTGCCTGATTTCAAACCTTACAGAATGTTATTAGTCAAAGAAGAAAACATTGAAATAATTCATAGCATTTTAGACGAAGTGGCAGATAAATATCATCACATTCACCCGGATAGGGAAATGGCTTGATTTTTGAAAAACATTTCTTAAACAATATTTTAAAAATGGTTACAGCGATCACACAGGGCGTTAAAATTTCAGTAGAAACCATGTACCAGGATGAATTTTCAAATCCTGGTAATGACCACTTTATGTTTGCTTACCGAATTACTATTGAGAACTTATCTGATTATGCCATCCAATTGATGAGAAGGCAGTGGTTTATTTTTGATTCTAACGGTACAGAGCGAGAAGTTGAAGGGGAAGGTGTAGTTGGAATCCAACCGGTAATTGAACCTGGAACAAGCTACAGCTATGTTTCTGGTAGTCATTTGAATACGGATATGGGATCCATGAAAGGTAATTACCTCATGCACCGACTTGTTGATCAAACTGATTTTACAGTAGATATTCCGGAATTCAATCTAGTTGTGCCTTACCGCCTCAATTAGTACTTATTTCTTCCAAATAACATAGAAGCATAATAGATCAAATTGGCTAATGAGCCTAATGCCGCTACTAGATAGGTCATTGCTGCCCAGAAAAGCGCATCTTTGGCCTGTACATTTTCTTCTGGCGTAATCATTACGCCATGGGTATTTCTTAACCACGCCAATGCTCTTTTACTGGCATCAATCTCTACAGGTAAGGTGATGATGCTAAATATAGTCAGTAGTGCTAATCCGATGACCCCAATGCTCAATACAAAAGGATTTCCGGTAAAACCTATTAATAAAACCCCAAGAATTAATACCCATTGTAATAAGGTAGAAGAAATGCTCACTAAAGGCACCATACTTGTCCTCAGTTGTAACCAATGATAGGCAGTGGCATGTTGTACTGCGTGTCCACATTCATGGGCTGCAACTGCTGCTGCTGCAACACTACGTCCATGATAAACATCTGTACTTAGATTCACGGTTTTTTCAGCAGGATTATAATGATCACTGAGTTGCCCATCGGCACTCATCACCCTCACATCATATATTCCACTGTCGTGAAGCATCTTCTCCGCCACCTCTTTTCCCGAAAATCCCGAAGTTAAACGCATTTCCGTGTACTTTGAAAATTTACTTCTAAATTTCCATTGGACGTACATGCTAATCAGTAATATCGGGATTATTAAAAATAAATAAGTTCCCATTTCCGTAGTGTATGTTTTTCAATTAATTCAAATCAAAAAACGAGCCTAAATTCGTACACCTAAAAAAAAATTTAAAAAGCCTGATCACATTATTTAACATTCAGACTTGCAGGTTCCTTTTTATTTCTTCATTTTTGATAAAAATATTAGTATGGAAGCAGCAATAATCGCCTTATTGATCATAATTTTAGTAGTAGTTATCGTATTGTTCTTAAAGAAACCTCTTGCTGGAAACCAGCATATTGCACTCTTGGCTTTAAAAGAGGAAGAGCATCAAAAATCATTAAACTGGTTAAAAGAAGAGAAATTAAGACTGGAAGATGAGCTGAATGACCTACGTAATAATTTCCTGTTAGAACGTAGTAAAGTCATCAAATCCGAAGAAAGCCTGGTTGCACAGCGGGAAAAACAGGCAGAACAGGAGTTGTACATTGCTGATCTTCAAACACGTTTCAAATTAGAATTTGAAAACATTGCCAATAAAGTACTGGAAGAGAAAACAGCAAGATTTACGGAGCAGAACCGGACAAATCTCGATCTCATCCTGAATCCATTCAAAGAAAACATCAAAGCTTTTGAAGAGAAAGTAGAAAAGGTTTATAAATCGGAATCTGACGAACGCAATATTCTTAAAGGGGTAATTTCACAGCTAATGGATCAGAGTAAACAGATTCAGGAAGATGCGAATAACCTGACCAAGGCCCTCAAAGGGGATTCTAAAAAACAGGGAAATTGGGGTGAAGTCATTCTCGAAAGGGTATTGGAACGTTCTGGATTGATCAAAGATAGAGAGTATAGGATACAAGCCAATTTAAGCGCTGCGGAAGGGAACAGGATGCAACCAGATGTGATCATTGACCTTCCAGACGATAAACATGTCGTAGTCGATTCTAAGGTCTCCCTGGTGGCTTACGAGCGATTGGTTACTGCAGAGACTGATTTAGAAAGAGAGACCCATTTGAAACAACATATTCTTTCCATTAAAAACCATATTCAGGGATTATCTGACAAAAATTACCATGACCTCTACCAGATCAATTCACCTGATTTTGTACTGCTTTTTATTCCTATAGAATCATCCTTTGGTATTGCAGTACAGCAAGATGCAGAATTATTCAACTATGCATGGGACAGAAAAGTAGTCCTGGTGAGTCCTTCCACTTTGCTTGCAACTTTGCGCACTATAGCCAGCATATGGAAACAGGAAAGACAAAACAGAAATGTATTGGAAATTGCCAGATTGAGTGGCAGTATGTATGATAAGTTTGTTGGGTTTTTAACAGATATGGAGAACATCGGGAGAAACATCAGACAAAGTCAAGATGCTTATGATAAAGCCTTAAACAAGCTTTCCACAGGAGCTGGAAACCTCGCAAATACTTCAGAGAAAATCAAAAAATTAGGTGCCAAAGCAACGAAGCAAATTGACACCAAATTTTTAGATCCTTTAGTTGTAGAAGAGGAGCGCTTATAATTTAAAAGCGTTCCATCCCTGTGCTTTCAATTCATGAACCACATTGGATTTAGAAATCATTTTACAACCTGAGTTTTTATCGGTAATATGTCCAATAATACTGATGTCTACATCATTTTTTAGCTTGGTATAATCTGCTTGTTTTATGGTAAAAAGTAATTCGTAATCTTCCCCACCATTCAATGCACAAACAGTTGGATCTAAGCCCAGCTCACGTGCCGTTTCATAGGTCATCGGGTCAATCGGAATCTTTTCTTCGTACAAAGTACAGCCTTTTTCAGACTGCTGACAGATGTGCATAATCTCTGAAGCAAGGCCATCAGAAACATCAATCATTGAGGTTGGAATAATTTCCATTTGTGCCAGCAAATCAATGATATCTCTTCTTCCTTCTGGCTTCAGCTGACGTTCAATAATATAATCCTTTCCTTCCAGATCAGGCTGAATATTAGGGTTTTCTAAAAATATCTGTTTTTCTCTTTCTAGAATTTGCAAACCTACATAAGCACCACCTAAATCTCCGGAAACACATAAAAGATCACCCTCCTGGGCACCACTTCTGTACACCACATCTTTTTTATCTGCATAGCCAATACTGGTTACACTGATCACCAAACCCTGTTTGCTGGAAGAACTATCCCCACCAATCAGGTCAATATTGAATTTATTACAGGCCAATTCAATGCCTTTGTATATTTCTTCTACGGCTTCCAATGGAAATTTACTAGAAATTCCGATAGAAACTGTAATCTGAGTAGCGATACCATTCATGGCATAAATGTCACTCAAATTCACTTGAACCGCTTTAAAACCCAAGTGCATTAAGGGCACATAAGCCAGGTCAAAATGAATGCCTTCCAGCAATAAATCTGTAGAAATTAATACTTCTTTATCTGGGAAATTCAGTACTGCGGCATCATCCCCAACCCCTTTAATACTGCTTTCATGTCTGATCTTGAAATTATCAGTCAGGTGTTTTATCAGACCAAATTCTCCAAGTTCTCCGATGTCGGTACGCTCTTTATTCTCAAACATATATTTTATTTCTATTGAGTTTTAACTTTTAATACTTGTTGATTTTCTTTAAAATTCTCCGGAAATCTCCAGAAAAATCCACTATATGAAATTTATAAACCCAATGCTGCGGAAATCTCCAGCATTCTTTCAATTGGTTTACGTGCTTGTACTATAATATCCGCAGGAACAGTCACTTCAGGGCTTCCATTTTTTAAGCATAAATAGAGTTTTTCTAAAGTATTTCTTTTCATATAAGGACAATCATTACAGGCACAGTTATTATTTGGTGGTGCAGGAATAAAAGTTTTTGTCGGATTTGCTTTCTCCATCTGGTGAATAATCCCACTTTCCGTAGCGACAATAAATTCCTGAGCATCACTATTCGTACTATATTTCAATAATCCGGTGGTCGATCCAATGTAATCTGCCATTTCCAAAACTGCCTCTTCACATTCCGGGTGGGCAATAAACTTTGCATTCGGATGACGAGCTTTCAATTTCGTAATTTTTTCTCTCGAAAAAATCTCATGGACCATACAGGCACCGTTCCAAAGCACTAAATCGCGACCTGTTTTTTTAGCCACCCAAGCACCTAAATTTTTGTCTGGACCAAAAATGATCTTCGTATCCTTTGGAAGACTTTCTACAATCTGTACCGCATTCGTGGAGGTACAAACAATATCGCTCAAAGCCTTCAATTCGGCGGTACAATTCACATAGGTAATCACCACATGATCAGGGTACTTTTCTTTGAATTTTTTAAACAGGTGTGGCGGACAACTATCAGCCAACGAACATCCTGCTTTCAAATCCGGCAACAAAACTTTTTTATCCGGAGAAAGAATCTTTGCCGTTTCTGCCATAAAATGCACTCCTGCAAACACAATCACCTCAGCATCAGTTCTTGCCGCTTCTTGTGAAAGTCCTAAACTGTCCCCAATATAATCAGCAATATCCTGAATATCAGGCTCTTGGTAGTAGTGCGCCAGCACTATTGCATTTTTCTCTTTTTTTAGTTTTTCGATTTCCACGAAAAGATCAAGTGTAGGATCAATCTTTTCTTCGACAAAACCTTTTCTATTTAATTCCTCAAATGTATCCATTTTCAACAGTTCAATAAATTATAATTATTTAATATAGATAGACTTCTATTGTTTATTAGTGTGTTAATAACGTTTGTAAATTATTTTTTTTTAGGCGATTATTTGAGTTATTCATAAGTTATCCACAATTAAGTTGATTTTTTTAAACAAAAATCCGCTGATTCACAGTATTTTATTTTTCTCTCTCAAAACTTATCCATAGTAATATGTGTATTGTTAGTTTGTGTGTAAAAAGTGGATAACCTCTGCAAAGTTGCTCAAAAATAACTGAAAATATTGTGGCAAATTCCCTTTTTAGCTTAGCTTTAAACATTCAAATTTATTTGTTCTATATGTTTAGACAAGAAATTAACAATTATATCAACGTTGTTAACAAAGTAAGGGAAGTAGCTTAATTTCAATGAGAAAAGTAGATTTTTTAGTAATAGGGTCGGGTATAGCGGGTTTAAGCTTTGCATTAAAAGCAGCTCAGCATGGTAAAGTTTTAATTGTTACAAAATCAAATGAAGATGAGTCAAATACAAAATATGCGCAGGGTGGAGTAGCAGTTGTTGTGGATAAAGATGATTCGTTTGAAAAACATATTGAAGATACATTAATTGCTGGAGATGGGCTGTGTGACAGAGAGATAGTAGAAATAGTTGTCAAAGAAGGGCCTCAGCGAATTCAAGAAATTATAGATTATGGGATCAATTTTGATAAAAATCAAACCGGAGTTTACGATTTAGCGAAAGAAGGTGGGCACTCAGAAAATCGTGTTTTACACTATAAAGATGTCACCGGATACGAAATTGAAAGTGTTTTATTAAAGCAGATTCATGAGAACGAAAACATAGAGATATTAACACATTACTTCTGTTTGGAGTTAATTACTCAGCATCATTTGGGTGTTCATGTGGATAAGAGTTCAGAAGATATCCACTGTTACGGCATATATGCCTTTAACACAGAGCGTAATGATGTGGAAAAGATACTAGCTAGTGTGACTATCTTAGCCTCGGGAGGCGCAGGGCATGTGTATAGCAGTACAACAAATCCAATAATTGCCACGGGCGACGGAATGGCAATGGTATACCGGGCAAAAGGGAAAGTTAGAAATATGGAATTTATTCAGTTTCATCCTACCGCATTGTATCACCCAGGAGAATATCCGGCATTTCTGATCTCTGAGGCCGTTCGTGGTTATGGCGGAGTGCTCAAAAGAAAGAATGGAGAAGAATTCATGTATGAATATGATGCCAGGGGATCTTTGGCTTCCAGGGATATTGTGGCTCGTGCGATAGATTCTGAAATGAAAAAATCTGGGGAGGACTTTGTCTACCTTGACATCACCAATCGAAAAAAGAGTGATATTTTAGCTCATTTCCCGAACATTTACGCCAAGTGTCTATCTATAGGTATAGACATGACGAAGGATTTAATACCGGTTACGCCTGCAGCTCATTATATGTGCGGTGGAATTTTGGTAGATGAATACGGGCGATCTTCTATAAAAAATTTATATGCTTGTGGTGAATGTTCTTCAACAGGTTTACATGGCGCCAATCGTTTGGCTTCAAATTCCTTGTTAGAAGCGCCAGTGTTTGCACATCGTATATATGAAGATGCTATAGCTACTTTCGAAAATACGGTGATCCCTGATGACATCCCAGAATGGAACGACGATGGGGTGAAACAATCTGATGAGGATATTTTAGTCACACATAATTTAAGGGAAACTCAGAAATTAATGAGCGATTATGTTGGAATTGTTCGTTCCGATTTTAGATTGGATCGTGCAATGAGGCGATTGTTTTTGCTTCATGAAGAGACCGAAGCCTTTTATAAAGCCAATAAAGTTTCCGTGAAATTGTGTGAATTGCGGAATGTGATCCAGGTAGCTTTCTTGATTATTAAGTCTGCAAAAGCAAGAAAAGAGAGTAGGGGATTACACTATACAACTGATTATCCAGTACACGCAGAAGAATTAACAGATACAATTTTTTAGATTATGCCAGTTATATTACCAGTGAAAGATAAGCACCCTCAATGGGGTGAAAATTGTTTTATAGCGCCAAATGCGACGATTGTTGGCGAAGTATCCATGGGCAGTAACTGTTCTGTCTGGTTTAATGCTGTGATCCGTGGTGATGTTAATCGCATTACAATTGGTAACGATAGCAATATTCAAGATGGGGCTGTGATTCATGCGACGTATTTAAAAGCGGCAACAGTGATTGGAAATAGAGTTTCTGTTGGACACAATGCGATTGTTCATGGCTGTGTTTTAAAAGACCATATACTGATCGGTATGGGCGCAATTGTGATGGATAATGCAATCGTAGAAGATTATTGTATTATTGCCGCAGGCGCAGTTGTATTAGAGCATACACACTGTGAGTCAGGCTATATCTATGCTGGTACACCTGCAAAAAAAATAAAGCCCATTACTGAAGAGCAACGGGCTTTATTGAATAAATTACCAGATAACTATATTATGTATGCTGACTGGTTTAAATAAATAGTTTTAAAGACTTATTCTTTTGGAATTTTAATGGTTTCATTTCGTTCCCAAAGGGCTCTAATGGAGAGTTCTTTGGGTTCGTTCCAAATTTTCTCGGGTTGACGCCCATCAGTCACACTTCCAGTATCCCATTTTTTGTTTTTGTTATTGTCGTAGGTAATCCTTGTAAAGTATTTACCAGCTTTATAATTGTTAAATTTGACGGTGGTATCTTTGGTAACCACTATCGTATTTACCGGATTCTTATTCTCATCAATTACTTCTACGATGTAACTTTTATTCTGCTCAGGAACGATCAGTTTTAGAATTAAAGTTCCATAATCATCCTTATTACCTAATTTGAAATCCTTGGTAAATTCCTTATTTTTTGTGTTGAAGATAGCATTAAAAGTACCTGCTTCAAACTTCATTTCATAGGATTTTTTAACTCGCCAAGGGTACTTTACATAGTAGGATAGAAAGTCGGTGCTATCTTTTTCCAAGGTAAAGTTGGTTCTTTTTACGGAATCTTCCAGCAATTGGATCTTAGCGATATCAGTACTTAAAATAGGAAAATTGAAAGTTAATTTTAATGGTTTGTTAGGATTTAGTACACCACTTTCGAAGTTATCCGTTGCGTTCAAAACTCTAGTATAGGTTTCTTTTTTCCCCCTGAGTAATGTTGTGGTTTGCAATAATTTTCCGTTTTCTTTGAGGCTGATTTTTGTTGAATCGAAGCTCATGTCTGTCAACCACATTTTCAAAGAGTCGTTGTTTTTACTGAACTTGATATATTTTTTTGCATCTAAGGCTGCAGGTTCCACTACATTCACTTCTGGTTTTTGTAGTTTTTGATTAAAAGCAAAACTGATACTTCCATCAGCATTGATGCGTTTATCTAAAATTCGGAAGACTGTTGCTTCTTCTTTGAAGACTTTAATATTTACGGAGTCCATAGTTTTTTTTAGGACGATCGGCTCTTTAATAAAACCAATTTCATCTGTACTCTGCTGATAAATTTTGTCTCCGCCTTTTTCTTTTAATGCATAGATTTTGTAGGTTCCTTCTCTTAAATTATTCAGACTGTAGTGACCACTGCTATCAGTTAATGAATAAATGGATGGTCTTGCTTTTCCAAAGATCGTATCTTTTTCCAAGGGGAGGATAAATGCTACTGCTTCAATTTCTGGTTCACCGGTTACGGCATTTGTGACCTTGCCTTTGATGCTTAAGGAATCGAGTTTTGGACCTGTTGAAAATACATAAGAGAAATTCTTTAGGATGTTGTTTTCGTTGATATCCGCGATCAACTTCCCGAAGTTCATGGTATAGGTTGTGTTTTTTTCCAAAGTGTCTGGGAACGAAATCTCCAGTAATTTCTTTTTCACTTTTAACAAAGGTGCAACCTTTAATTCTGGAGAGATAGAAAATTCTTTAGACTCATTTTGTAGCTTGAAGTATTCATCAAATTCAATGGTGATTTTCTTGGCCTTGAAATTTGTCGTAAGATTTTTAGGCTCCATACTCAACACCTTAGGCGGCTCCGTATCTCGGGGACCTCCTTGTGGTTGTTGTATGCTCGCACAGCTATATATTAATGAAGTTAGCAATAGGAGGGATGCAAAAAGCCTGAAGTTCGGTATAATGCTATTATTGGCCATTTATATGCGCTGTGTTAAGTTTATTACTCTTTTTAATAGATATCATTAAAGAATTTTAAAAGTCGCTTAAAACTCATTTAAACGAGCCAGCTAGATTTCATCAGAATGTAAATGTAACTAGCTCGTTATCAATTAGTTGTGTTTTATTTACTCATGTGCACCATTAAAACGGAGATATCAGAAGGAGAAACTCCTGAAATTCTTGAAGCCTGGCCTAATGTGCGGGGTTTGATCTTCAATAGCTTCTCTCTCGCTTCTTTTGATAAGGATCCAAGTTGAGCATAATCAAAATCTGGATTGATGTCTTTGTCTTCCATCTTCTGCATTTTATTTACAATTTCTTGTTCCTTCTCAAAATAGCTTTCATATTTAATTTTGATTTCCGCCTGTTCTATTGTCTCTTTATCAAATGCAGCAAGGTAATCTTTAAATGGTGTACTGATCTCACGTATGTCTTCAATGCCGACCTGAGGTCTGCCCAGTAAACTCACTATTTTTACATTTTGAGTTAGCGTGCTTGTACCTAGTTCTTCCAGTTTTGCATTGGCTTCGGCCATGTCAATACTTTGCTTTTTAGCAAAGGCAACGATGGCATCAGAGTTGGCAACTTTCTGTTTAACGAGGTCCAAACGTTCGTCACTAATCAATCCCAACTGATGGCCGATAGGAGAGAGACGGATGTCTGCATTGTCTTGGCGAAGTAGTAACCTATGCTCTGCTCTTGAAGTAAACATACGGTAAGGTTCGTCTGTTCCTTTGGTCACCAAATCATCAATCAATACCCCTATATAAGATTCAGAACGCTTCATGATTAATTCATGTAAATCATTCACTTTTTGATGTGCATTGATACCTGCAATAAAGCCCTGACTGGCGGCTTCTTCATAACCGGTAGTTCCGTTGATTTGACCAGCGAAGAATAGGTTGCTGATCATTTTCGTTTCTAAGGTTAGAGAAAGTTGAGTAGGTGGAAAATAGTCGTATTCGATCGCATAACCTGGGCGGAACATTTTAGCGTTTTCAAATCCAGGGATTTTAGTGAGCGCTCTATATTGTACATCCTCTGGTAAAGAAGTTGAGAAACCATTTACATAAATTTCACAGGTATGTAAACCTTCTGGTTCCACAAATATTTGATGTCTTTCTCTTTCTGCAAAGCGATTAATCTTGTCTTCGATAGAAGGGCAATACCTCGGACCTAAGCCTTTAATTCTTCCGGTAAACATCGGAGATTTTTCGAATCCTTCTTTTAAGGTTTCATGAACTTCTGCATTGGTATAGGTAATCCAGCAGCAACGTTGTTCTGTAGGACGCTCCACATTGGTGTAGGAAAAACGACCGGGATTTTCATCGCCCCATTGTTCTTCCATGACAGGATAATTTAAAGACCTTCCATCCACTCGGGGTGGGGTACCAGTTTTCATTCTACCCGCTTCAAAACCTAACTCTACTAATTGTTCGGTTAGGCCTGTTGCCGATCTCTCCGCAGTTCTACCACCACCAAATTTCTTTTCTCCAATATGAATCAATCCATTTAGGAAAGTTCCATTTGTTAAAACCACCGACTTTCCTTTGATCTCAATTCCTAAAGAAGTTTTAACTCCAACAACAGTATTGTTTTTTAGGAGTAAGCTGCTCACCATATCCTGCCAGAAATCCACATTAGGCGTGCGCTCTAAGGCTAGTCTCCATTCTTCAGCAAATCTCTTCCTGTCATTTTGTGCTCTTGGACTCCACATCGCGGGACCTTTAGAAAGATTCAGCATTCTAAATTGTAGTGTGGTCTTGTCACTGATGATTCCAGAGTAGCCACCCATCGCATCGATCTCTCTTACGATCTGGCCTTTTGCCACACCACCCATAGCAGGGTTGCAACTCATCTGTGCAATGGTTTCCATATTCATGGTGATCAGTAAGACTGAAGATCCCAGATTGGCAGCAGCAGCAGCGGCTTCACAACCGGCATGTCCGGCACCAACTACTATAACATCGTATTCTTTAAACATTACCTGTTGTTTTTATATCGCTTAAATTTTGTTTCACGTGGAACGCAGTAAATGCCCGCTGTTAAGCTCGGATGTTTCACGTGAAACAATAGGTTAAAATTAATCATTTAATAGTGGAGACACGCTAATTCATGCTCCTTTTTATTGTTTCTTTTTTTGCTCAGCTTCATTTATCTATTGAAGGAAGAGCAGCCTTCCTTATTAATAGGGGGCGGATTTTATTTATTCAATAGCTATAAAACACTTGGTATTCAAACCAGAGCAGCCTTTATCTAAAATCAGTATTCAATTTAAAGCATCACTTTAAATGATGCCTACTTTGTTGTTTTTATTTTAATGTAGAACGCTAGGTTCCACGGTATATTTTTAAAGATGGAATCAGCAATTTCTGGGCTAATCCTGGAGTTTACTGGGTATCCAAATATTCTTTTTTTAGATTGGGCGAAGGTCTTTTTCCTATTTATCAAAAGGTTCTTGGCTCAAAGATCTTGGCTTTTATTCCTTTTTTTCGGGGGTATTTGATTGCTGTAAATCTGTGAAACAAGGAAGGGCCATCTGTGATACATCTTAGTTTACGGCTAATATTTTAAGGAATTTCATCGAAATATCTAAGCCTGATTCTGGTTGTTTCTTCATCGGTGATTTAGTTTTGTACGCCACATATATTACACTACTGATTACAAAACCTCGATTATGCAAACGATTTTTTTTGTTTCTGTTGACACCTTAGTTCTTGCTTTTTTAACTTTAGAACTTTGGAATCCCTGACTTTGGATTCTGTCTTTAGCCAGCTCAAGCATTTGTTTTTAGCTTGCTATTCTTTATTTTTTTAGAAGAAAGCTTTTGCTGATCGGCAATTCCAAGGCTTAGTTTTTTGCATCATGAACTGTAATGAGCACCTAATTCCATTCTATTTTCATTTTAATTGTTACCAATTTTGTGGCAAAATAGGAGCTGGAATTTTCAATTGTTTGTCGGATTCAGGTTTCAAATTACAGGTCTTTATTGCTGTTATTAATATCAATATTGCTATTGTAAAAGAAACGGATCTGATTTGTCGCGATATCCAATAGCAGAAAAATTCCGGATTCAAATGTGTAGCTCATGAAATTATCATTCCTTTAAATCGAGAAATAAAGCTTTTATTCTTTTATTTCTAGTCACAACCGAAAGGTAAAATCACCGTTGTTATTTAGCTATTAAAAATGAGAAAGAACATTTTGTTGTTTTTTGAAAGTATCAGGAGGGAGGGCTTATGGCAATCAAACCTGATGAATTTCTTATTTATAATTCTCAATTGTATACTGTTTGTTGAGAATTTTTCCTCCTGAAAGGAGTGGCTGATCAATCTGTCCCCACCTAAATCTTTATAAGATCAGGCGGGGATAATTGGTATTGCTTATAGCTCGGATAATGTTAACCAGCGTTCAGTAACTTTTTCTAATTCCTGATTTAAGCCTTCAATAGTTTTAGAAACATCCTGTATTTTGTTGTAATCTGCACTATCTATAGTCAATAAAGAGTTACTCAATTCCTGGATTTTTGCTTCTAGTTCAGCAATCTTCAGTTCCGAATCTTCCAGTTCTTTTTGCTCTTTAAAAGACAATTTTTTAGCAGGTATTGCTGCCGTATTTTGAACAGGCTGCTCCTTTGCTTTTGCTGGTGTTTTTTCTTTAGGGGTCTCTAAACTGATTCTATATTCAGAGTAATTACCATTGTAAATTCCAACTTCTCCATTGCCTTCCATGATGAACAATTGCTCACTCATTTTGTCTAGCAGATACCTATCGTGTGATACCAGAATTAACACACCAGGGAAGTTCTCTAAGAACTCTTCCAATACATTTAAAGTATCAATATCAAGGTCGTTTGTAGGCTCATCCAGGATTAAGAAATTAGGATTTTGCATCAATACTTTCATCAGGTGTAATCGCTTCTTTTCACCACCACTTAACTTCTCCACCATGCCATGTTGTTTCTTAGGAGGGAAGAGGAACAGGGTCAATAGTTGCGAAGCAGAGATCGTTTGACCGTCGGCCATTTTGATATATTCAGCATCTGATTTTACGATATCAATTACTCTTTCTTTCTCATTGAAAGCCAAGCCGCCTTGTTTATAGTAACCATAAACAGTCGTCTCACCGGTACTCACTTTTCCTTTTTCAGGCGTTAAGTGGCCGGTAATGATATTCAATAAAGTAGATTTTCCGGTACCATTCTTACCTGCAAGTCCGATACGGTCTGCACGCTTAAAGGTATAGCTGAAGTCATTAATGATTGGTTTATCATCAAAAGACTGGCCGATATGGTCCAGTTCCAGGATTTTATTCCCTTGACGTGCCATTTTAACATTCAAAGTAACACTTTGATTATCAGATCTTTGTTTAGTTTTACTTTCCAGGTCATAAAAAGCATCAATACGGGATTGAGACTTTGTAGTACGCGCAGCAGGCATTCTTCTCATCCATTCCAGTTCCTTTTTTAAAAGGTTCTTGTTTTTCTGAAAAGTACTCTCATCAGCCATTTCACGCTCAGATTTCTTCTCTAAGAAGTAAGCATAATTGCCGTTATAATTATAGATTTTTCCTCTGTCCAACTCTACGATTGTATTACAGACGTTGTCTAAAAAGTACCTGTCGTGTGTAACTAATAATATAGTTTTGTTTCCGGAAGTCAATAGTTTCTCCAGCCATTCGATGGTGTCAATGTCCAAATGATTGGTTGGCTCATCTAACACATAGATTTCAGGGTCTTCTATCAGGAGTTTTGCAAGCGCGAGACGCTTTTTCTGCCCACCAGATAGGGTAGAGATCTGTTGTTGCAAATGAGTGATTCCCATACGGCTTAAAATCGTTTTAATTTCATGCTCATATTCCCAGGCATTGTGTTCGCTTAATTCCTCATATAAGCGATTCAGTGTTTTTTCATCTGGGTTTGGATCTTCAATCAGTTCCTCATATTCTTTGATCAGTTGCTGCTGTTTGTTTTCCGTAGAGAAAATGAAATCACTAATAGAGTGACCGTCTGGAAAAGAAGGTTCCTGATCCAGGAAGCCTATTTTAACAGATTTATTCTTTACGATTTTACCTTCCAAAGGATTAAACCTTTCGGCAAGTAATTTCAGTAGGGTGCTTTTTCCGGCACCGTTTATACCAACCAACGCTACGCGCTGTCCAGGTTGAATCCCCAGGGTCAAATTTTTAAATAGCCATTCATCATGGTAAGCATGGCCTAAGTTTTCGGCTGCAATTAGTGTACTCAAAGTCTGTGTTTAACGATATTTTATGTATGAAATTAGTGCAAAAGTAAGCAATAATTCTTAGGTATATAGTTGAGCCTATTGAAGATGTAATGATTTGCTCCTTTAAAAATCAACGGATTGGGCTTAAAGGATTCCGGATATGGCGCTGATTACGGTATGGCTTTTTGCTTAGGGACATCCAGAAAGCTTAAGAAAAGGGGAGTCCCTTGGACTGGCTCCATTTGGAAATTGGGTATTTAAGAAGTAGGGTTACAGGTAAGTCAGTAGTAAACGATGACGGGTAATGTCTTGTTTTTAGCGCTAAAAACGGGAGATTAGGCAGCCTATTTTCTGGTATGTGTTAAAGTCACGCTTTTTTCGACAGGCTTCATTCCAAATTTGGTTCCGGTAAGGATCACGATGGCTACGGAGCCGATCAGTAATTTTTTAAGCACATTATTCATGATTTCCTGGTTTTAGGCGTTCGTAAAATCTTTCAGAGATAAGACGTAATTGCCTAAGAAACGTTTCAATAAATTGACGTTCATTAGACCATCTGTGTTTAAATTTCGACGAACAGTCGTAAATTACCTATCAACAGTTTGTACTAAAATTGCATTAGAGATTATAAAATGACTATAGCGTGGATTCCATCACTTTAAATAAGGAAAGAGACTCATCTTCTTTGGCAGTCATCAATGTTTTAGCCGCTTTACCTTTATCTTTATAACCCAAAAGGTGTAAGGTGCCATGAGCCATGACGCGGTATAATTCGTCTGCTACGGTATGCTTAAATATTTTTGCGTTTTCCTGAATTCGCTCCAAGCTGATAAAAATGTCACCAACAATCATTTTAAGCTCCTCTGAGTTATCAAAAGTTATCACATCAGTATAGGTGTCATGATCAAGGTATTCTTGGTTTATACGCAGTAAATATTCGTCTGAGCACAAAATAAAGTTCAATTCCTGTAACGAATAACCTTCTTTTTCAATGATCGCCTTAATCCAGGCCTTTAGCAAGGTTTTCTTTTTAAGGGTATAACTAAGGTCTTCGGTGAAAAAATGAACTGCTGCTTTTGCCATTTGTATATAGAATTATTGGGTCAAATTTAGCAATTTAAAATATTCCGCAATTTTATTTTTATAATAGTAGTTCAGGCTGGGCGGTAATTTTTGAATCCATTCGGACTCATTCTTTTGATTTTTACGGAATTTTTCCAGCATCTGCTGATAAGAAGGAGGTAGGTCTTTACCAGCTTTACTTTCTCTTTTTGAATCCTGGTCCTGCTCTCGTTTGGCATCATTTGCATCCAGCAGTTTCGTTAACAAGTCTTTCTGGCGGTTCAGCGTTTCTTGTTCCAGGCGCTTATTCACCAGGTCGGTCTCTGTGGCCTTCATGTCCTTGATCATTTGATTCAGGTTACCCAATCCGGACTTACCATCTTTATTTTCCTCGCTATTGATTTTTTGCAAGGCTTCTCGAATCATTTGCTGCTGCTGAGCCATTTTAGCAAATTCTTCAGACATCTGACCCTTTGGAACAGTGCCTTTATTCCCTGATTTTTGCAGTTGATCTTTCGCTTTTTGCATGCTGTTATTGAGTTGCTGTTGCATTTGTTGCAACTGCTTCATGCTTTGTTTTTTCCCTTTACCACCACCACTGGAGTTTTTCATCATCTTTTGGAGTTGTTCGAGTGCTTCATTGAGCATTAGTGATAAATTATTGATGGAGGTCATGGTGTATTGCTGGTTCTTGTTTGCAGCAGCAGTATTTCTTTCGCCAAGGTTATCCAAGCTTTTATCCATATTAAAGTTGATCTTTTGAAGCTCGTCAGTTACTGTGCTTTCAATCTGTGGAACTCTTTTGCTTAGAGAAGACAAGCTATCCGCAATGGTCTTCATATTGTCTTTGATCGCCCTTTGTTCTTGTACATTGGCGGTGTAAAGCGGGTCATTACTACTTAGTTTCTTCAAACTCAGCATTACCTTTTCCTGATCAAATGAAGTTCTCAGCAGATTTTCCAGTAATTGCCGCAGCTCTTGAACGTTCAGGTTATTCTCCATTTCCGCAGATTGTTGTTGCATTTCGTCCATCTTTTTGGCCATCTTCTCTAGCTGATCTGCTGCATTCTGTTGGTTTTCAGCGGCCTTCTTACGGTCGTTTTTATCCAGGTTGTCTTTACTCTCTTTTTGCTGCTGTTGAATGTTTTTACGCTCCTTTTCAGGGTTTTCGAATGGATTTGGTCGTTCTAGCTGCTCATTTTTTTCTTGAAGACTTTTCAATTCTTTTTGAACATCTTCAAAAGTCCTACGTTGCTCCTCTTGCTGTTGTTTCAAGTCGCCAGTTGGTTTTTTTTGATCTTTGCTTTGCTGAGAAAGGGATTTCTGAGCTTTGGCGAGTTCCTTTAGCCGATCAATGTTGTTTTGCAGATTTTGTTCAAATTCCAATTGCTTGTAAAGCTCCAGGATACGATCGAGCTCATTTTTTAGAGATTTATTATCGACTTGCATCTTGGAAAGTTCTTGCTGCGTCTGGTCTTTGTTGTTTTGATCCATCAAATTTTGCAGCTTTTCCAGTAATGCCTTGGTTTTATCGTCTAACACGTTTTTAAAAAGCTCATCGATTTGCTTTTGTTTTTCCAGCAGCTCATCCTTTACTGCAGCATGCTCTTCTTTTTCAAAATTGTTCTTATCATTCAGCTGTTTGAGTGATTTAACCGTTTCTTCCAACTGCTTTTGCTTGTCCACTAACTGCTGGATTTGCTTTTTATCGTCGAAGGTCAGCGTTTTTTTATCCAGTAGCGCAGCACCCAGCTTTTTACTTTCTTTTTCTACTGTGCCAGCTAGTTTGATGGCCTGATCCATTTTCTGTTTGACTGCCTGACTACCTTGATTTATTTTTTCTGCGACCTGTTGTGCTGTTGGGAGCTCATAGGTTTTTATCGCAGATTTGGCAGTTTTAGGCCCGTTTACACCATCATTATCTGCTACTTCAAAGTAATATTCCAACTGCTGACCAGGCTTGATTGCGGCCTGACTGAGGTCCCAGTAGAAGAAAAATGCGTTCTCCAGTTGTGCTTTTTTCACTGGAATGGATTGGCTTACCTTGTTTGTTACTTTTCCATTTTCAGTGACGATATAGCTGAATTTTAATGAGCTAAAGCCATGGTCATCAGTTATTTTTCCAGAAAAATATAGCGCTTTACTACTTATAGAATCCGGCGATTCAGACACCGCGATATTTGGGTATTCATCTGCTATGATGCCAATTTGATGTACCAGGGAATCAGTTCCTCCAGCAAAAATGCTATTTTTTGGACTCAGGTGGTATTCTCCACTCTTTCGTAAAGTGCTTTTAACTGTAAAAATATTGTTTTTAGAACGCAGCACTTGTGCTTTCTTATCCAATATAAAAACCAACTCATCGCTGTTTGCCGTGGTTAATTTCCATGTGACAGCGGTGCCATCTGGCAACAACAGATCACCTGCATTGGAAACGGTCTCCGCCTTTTTACCCAGATATGCAGGATAATGAAGTTCGGCTGTCATGGCTACAATTGATGGACGTGGCTTCACTTCAATCACATAAGGTAGCGAGTTGAACCCAGCTGCAGCAAAGTGGATTTCCTTATTCTTTTGAAGGTTTTTGAAAGTATATTGAAAGGTCGTTGCGTCCTTCTTTTCGAGTTTATAGGTATTCAATCCATCAGATATATAAACCTCTTGTGGGATCTCATTTCCCGTGATTTTAAGGTTCAAGGTCAAGTCATCTCCTTGCGCACAAACTAGTTTTTCATTGAGCAACTTAAAATTAAAGGGGGCTTTTTGCAAAATCTGTTTATTGTACTGTACAAAACTACTGGTACCTTCTTTCAATATTGCAGGGGCAATAATGGCAATCAAAACGATGATGCTCAATGGGAATAGGGAATATCGCAGGTATTTTTTATTTTCATTGAGGCGGATAGCACTGCTAAATGGAATGGGCTTCAGCTCATTGATCTTTTGATCGATACCTGCCATGATCAGCAGATTATGCGCTGGATTTTGATCTGCAAGTGCCTTGAGTTGCAAAGTATTTAACAACTTGTCTTTTACATTGAAGAAATGATCTCCAATGAGCGTTGCAGCCTGTTCTATACTTAGATTTTTACTCAGCTTAAAATAGGAAAGGGCTGGTTTAACAACCCAGAACACGATAACAAGAATTGAAAGGGCAATCGAGCTAAAAAACAAAAAGGTTTTAATAGAGACTCCTGGTTGAGTATAATAAACCAGGAGGAACAGCACTAAGTATAAGGCCAGGAGGAAAGTGGCGGCATAAATGCTACCCCGCAAGAGTTTATTCAAGTAAAACTTTTGCGTAAATTCATTAACCTTTGAAATTAAAAGTTCGTAATTGCTGTTCATTAATTAGCTTTATGATGCTTAAAGGTAGAGAATGAATATTGGTTTTGATAAAATTAAAGATATAATAGCATTAAATTAACGTAGGGATGCCGTTTTTTGTATTGTTCGTGCAGGAACGTGTATGTGGTATAATTAAGTATCGTGATTTATAATTCAATAGCAAAATGACCAATTCAATTTATGGCCTGGCAATGGCAGCTTTATTTACAACAATCGGATTAAAAGCCCCTGTGATGGAAAACACCTTAACCTGGAAAAAAAATCAAGTCATTGCACATCGTGGCGCCTGGAAAAAGAAGGGACTACCTGAGAACTCCATTGCTTCGTTAAAAGAAGCGATTAAGTTGGGCTGTTATGGATCAGAGTTTGATGTACAGATGACCTCTGACAGTATTTTGGTAGTCAATCATGATGCAGATTTCCTCGGAATACCAATAGCGACCTCGACCTACGCTCAGTTGTTGGAGAAAAAACTGAGTAATGGAGAACATATCCCTACCTTGGAAGCCTATTTAAAAGCAGGGAAGAAGCAAAAAGGAACAAAATTGATATTGGAACTGAAACCGGCTAAAGTCAGCGGCGAAAGGGATCTTCAAATGACGAGAAAGGCAGTCGCGATGGTGCAGCAGCTGGGGGCCGGGGCATGGGTAGATTACATCAGTTTCAGTTATGCGATGGGGGAAGAAGTGCTGGCTTTACAACCCGGGGCGAAGGTGGCTTACCTGAATGGGGATGCGACTTTAGAAAAATTAATATTCTCAGGATTTTATGGTGCGGATTATCATTTTTCGGTCTATAAAAATGGCGATTGGTTTACCAAATCAAAAGCACTCGGACTAACCTTAAATGCCTGGACTGTTAACACAGCTGCAGATATGACCTGGCTGTTAGATCAGGATATCGAATTCATTACCACCAATGAGCCAGAGCTCCTGTTTGAGCTGCTTCAAAATAGGAAATAGCCTCCTTTTAAAACAAAAAAGCATCGCGATTGCTCGCGATGCTGTACAATTATGTTTTTAATAATCTAGATTACTTTAACATTAATCGCATTCAACCCTTTTTTACCGCTTTCAACATCGTATTCAACTTTGTCGTTTTCACGAATTTCATCGATAAGGCCTGTTGAATGTACAAAAATTTCGCTATCTCCGTTAGCTGGAATGATGAATCCGAAACCTTTAGTTACATTAAAAAATTTTACTGTTCCTTCTTGCATTGTATTATTTATTAATAAATTAAGTGTGCAAGATACGGAATATTTTTAATAATACACAGGGGCTCAATTTTTTGATAAATTGCGTTTTTGAGGCTTTATCGCACTTATTTTTTACCCACCACAATCAGGTTAATTTCACTGGAATGTGGGATACCAAGGGTCGTACCTGGTTGAATTTTTAACAAATTTTGCAGGTATACATGGATGATCGCTTCCAGTGTTTTTTTCCTGGGTTCGTAGTTTTCCGGGTCTGAAGTCCGGAAGTTTCCTAAGTACATTTTGCCTTTTGCATCTACCAATGCACTGAACTCATAACCGAAGTCTTCATAAGCCCGAGAAATGTCTATTCTATATTTCGGAAACAGGTAGTCATAAGCCTCCGTTTTGCCGTTGATCCGGTCCACGACTTCTAGCTTTTTCACTCGGATCATATCACTCATTGGTTGAAAAACCACGGGCTGACGACCGGCGAATGCCAGCTTCAGGTCAGCGGGCTTTTGATTACTCGCTTTCGCTAATTTTTGGATATATAACGTATCTGCTTTCGATGGTTTTTGCAAATTTTCTGGCGTTGTTTTGAGTACATTTTTAATATAATCATCCGAGTAATAGGTGATATTTACATCCGAACGGATGTCTTTCGCGATCTCCTTCTTGTTGACTTGCAAGCGCTGCATTTGTAAACTATCCTTGCTAATTTTCTTTATCCTGAACCACTCTTTTGCGAAGTTATAGACATCACCATGATCATATTGTAAGAAAAAAGTCTGCATTCTCTTTTTCTGTGGACTATAAGCCATGATCGAGTCGTTAGACTTAAACTGAATGATCCAGCTGGGTTCTTGTTGGAATCCCATTTCATTAAAAGATAAACCAGTACTGAAACGGCGCTTTACCTCATGGTATTTAATGCCTTTTATCGTGTCAAAAGATAGTTCTCTTGTTTTATTTCTTCTTTCTTCATTGGATTCGGAGTTACAACTCAGAAAAACACTAACGACGGCTAATAAGATATAAATGAGCTTTTTGGACATGCAAAGAAAATAATGGTATGGGTTAAAACTGAAGACAAAGGTATAAGAATCGGCAGATTTTATATTCTTTGTTTTAGTTTTATGATCCGAATGCGGATTTCACCTTTCCTCAAGACGGTTACAATGACTGTTTTATGATCGCCATCCCGGAAGAGCTTGTTGACCTCTGTTAAGGTGTAGCTGGTAGAAGGAATAAAATTCAAGTATAAGATTTCGTCTTCTGCCAATAATCCTGCTTGTTCTGCGGGGGAATCGGGTTCTATTCTGCCAATAAAATAACGTTTAAGCTGGGTATCCTCTGAATAGACCTCCATTCCAGCCATATCGTGTTGAAAGGGGCGCTTAAAATTTCCGTTCTTCCGCAAGTACATAGAATTGTCTGCGTAGTCAAAAGTGATGTCGAATCGGCTCAATATATCAGCCCCAAGGTTCCCATTTCGATCATTGAGCAATACCTTTGCAGCAACCTCCTCATATTTTGGATAAGCCGTCAGTACATTGTTCAATTGAAAAGTTCCGATTTTTACCACAGGTAATCTACCGATATTTCCACTGATGGGACCACCAAGTCCAATTCCCAAGTTGGCTAAGATGGAAATCGGCGGCAAAGGAAAAGGTTTTTTATTAAGAATTTCCAAGGAGACTGCATGACTCGCGCCATTATCGATCAACATTTTCAAGGTTAAGGCACCAAGTTCCGGTGATTCCACCTCTATTTTTGCATATGGCTTATCATTGATTAATTCCAAAGGAATCCGTTCCCCTTTGATTTTTCGGCCATATGAAGGTAGATAGAAAACAATTCTTTTAGTAGAGTATTTAAGCTCTACAATGAAACTTTTGAAGAAATGATAGCCCAATAGCCCATGAATAGGTATTCCCAGGTAGCTCGATAAGCGAAATAAGTCTTCTTTTAGTATGGCTGTGGGAATATGGCTTAGGGTTGCTTTTCCAATGCGTGCGTTGACCGAACTGGATACAAAAGCTTCAATTTCATTGCCTTTACCCAAGCCGGAGATTTTGATAGTCCGTAAGTCTTTAATCTTTAAGCTGTCGGAGATGCGCGGGTCTGAGATGATCATTGGTCCAACACCCGTGTCTAAAATGAAGTTAAAAGGTCCTTTTTCATTGATAAAAACGGGAATAATAACCAGATTTTTCATCAGAATGAAATTGATTGCGTCTTTTTTTCGGTTATTTGGAAATTCAAAATTTTGGGCGTAACCGGTTTTTATGGTCATAGCGATGACCAAGAACAGCAGGAGAGTTTTTAGCCAGATCAAATTTATCGCACAGACGGACCGTTTCATTGATCTAATTTAATAAATTAGTACATAGGATGATTAGAGTTAAGGATAAATGTAAATTTTATTTTTCCGATTACAATTGTTGTCAGGTATAGCGGAGGTTACCTGAAAATTGGATTTCAACCATTAATATGATTATAAAATGAAACGCTTCTTATTATTATTCCTGCTTTTAGCAGTTAGTTACCATCTGAATGCCCAAACCACAAGAATCTGGGTAGTCAGACATGGAGAAAAAAACCTAGAAAATCCGGCAGATAAGGATCCTGCATTAAGCCCGGCTGGTGAAGAGCGGGCTATGGCCTTGGCCAAATACTTGAAAGGAAAAAAAATGGCCGCCTTATTCAGTACAGACTATAAGCGAACTAGAGGAACTTTAGCGCCACTAGCCGCTGTACAAAAATTACCTTTACAGTTGTATAAATCTACCGCTTACCAAGCGCTTGCCGATACGATCCTGAACAACTATAAGGGGAAAAACATTGTTATTTGTGGTCATTCAAACCGTCTTTTGGGGATAATAGCGGCATTTAAAGCCACAAGTACCTTGAAAGAGATTTCTGAGGATGAATACAACCACATTTTTCTGATAGAAATTGTAGGAGATCGGGTGAAGCTCAAAGAAAGGACGTATGGTAAATTATAGCTTTTCAAAAGGAATGTCCAAAAGGTCATAATTTCTCCATCCCTGGAAGTCAAAATGCCACCATTCATTTGACATCACGCGAAAGCCATGGGATTGCATAACCTGGATCAGAAGGTTACGGTTTTTCTGCACAGGAGTAGGGAGCGCGCTATAATTCGCTGCTGCCATAGGAGAAAAACTGTCGTAAGCGGTGGGCATTTCCAATTCTTTTCCTGTCTTCAGGTTGACCAGAGTAAGGTCTATTGCGCAACCTCTATTGTGACGGGAGCCTACTTTGGGATTGGCCACAAAATTCTTATTACTCGCCTTTATGTAGAGTGTTTTTGTCGCTGTATAAGGGCGATAGGCATCGTAGATCTTTAGCGCATAACCTTTTTTGGCAAGCACAGCCTGTACTTTTTTCAATTGCATGACCACCGGCTGTCGGGCAAAAGCACGAGCTTGTTTATAGACTGCAAGCTTCATGAAATTATTGCTTGTGGCATAGCGAATGTCTAGCACAATGCCCGGAATTTCTTTTTTAAGTTCCAGGAGTTTCTGATTTGAGTTGTCTTGGTAGGCTTGTTGATAGGCAGTAAAACTGCTGACAACTTTTAAAGGTTTGGGGCTGTTTTTTTTTACAGCACCGGGGTTCTGGAAAAAAAAGGCGGTTAACAGAAAAAGGGAAATGGTTTGAATCATCTATTATTGATTGGAAACGACTAAAAGTTCAATATCCTTATAAGGGAGGTTAAACATATTGGCCAGGTCTTTATTCGTGAGGTGACCCTGATATATATATAATGCTTCTCTGATTCCAGGCTTACTCCAAATTACTCCGGTTAAGCCACCGAGATCCCCAATGTCTAGTAAGATTGGCGCAAAGATATTGGTTAGTGCATAAGAGGCTGTTCTTGGAACGCGCGAAGCAATATTTGGAACACAGTAATGAATCACGTCATGTTTTCTAAACACGGGATTGCTGTGGTTGGTTACTTCAGAGGTTTCGAAGCAACCGCCTTGATCAATGCTCACATCAATCACTACCGAATTCGGTTTCATCCTCATCACCATTTCTTCCATCACGATACAAGGGCTTCTGCCATGATTTGCACGAATTGCGCCGATCACAACATCACAAGTGGTAATTGCCTTGCTTAAAACGATCGGTTGCATCACCGAAGTGAAGACCCTGCTCCCTAAGTTATTTTGAAGCCTTCTGAGGCGATAGAGGGAGCTATCGAACACTTTTACTTCCGCACCTAGAGATAGTGCCGTACGCGCGGCGTATTCTCCGACCGTTCCTGCCCCTAAAATGACAACTTCAGTTGGCGGGACGCCTGTGAAGCCGCCGAGCATCAATCCTTTCCCACCTGTTGCCGAGCTTAAATATTCGGCCGCGATAAAAATTGAGGTTGCGCCAACAATTTCGCTCATGGCCCGTACCACGCTTAAAATCCCACCTTCATCCCGAAGGTTTTCAAAACAGAGCGCGTTGATCTTTTTATTTAATAAAGCTTTTAGGTAGTTTTCTTTCAGCCCGCCCATTTGAAGCGCAGAGATCAGCGTTTGCCCTTTATGCATCATCGCAATCTCTTCTATCGTGGGCGGTGCTATTTTGACCAGTATATCTGCCTCAAAAACACTTTTCTTATGAAAAGAAATAGTAGCGCCTTGCTCACTATAGTCGTTGTCTGAAAAATTAGCTCCAACTCCTGCGCCACTCTCTATAATGACCCGATGCCCATTATTGATCAAAAGGGCAACAGATAATGGGGTCAGTGCGATCCTGTTCTCCTGAAATGAAATTTCTTTTGGAATGCCAATATAGAGACTGTTGGTTTTTTTATTAATTTCCGACATGGTCTCTTTGGGCTGTAGTAGCCCTTTTTGAGCAATAGAGGCCATTCCTTCCCGTAATCCTGTAGCCATTTTATTTATAGATATTTAATCTGAAATTAAGCAAAATACCTGAAAATAAGTGTATTTAGAATTTATATTCTGGAAATTGATAGTAATCTTTCCGTTTCTGAGCTTGCGGAGATTTCAATTTTAATATAATGTTCTGGTAGGAGTTCTGCTACTTTTTCCGGCCATTCGATCAGGCAGATATGGTCCGAATAAAAATATTCTTCATAACCAATATCATAAGCTTCTTGTAAGTTTTTAATCCTGTAAAAATCAAAATGATAAATAATTCGGCCATTTCCTTCATATTCATTTACAATAGAAAAAGTAGGACTAGAAACGACCTCTGTGACACCTAATGCCTTAGCCAAGGCTTTAATGAAAGTTGTTTTTCCGGCGCCCATTTCCCCCTCAAAGATGAAAAAATTCTCATTTTGAGCAAATTCAAGCACTTCTTGCGCCGCCTGATCCAGGCCTGCTAAATTTTTAACTTCAATGTTCATTTGAATCCGATTGGTTTTTTTACGAATCAAAAATAATCAATTTATTATAACCAGATTCTGATTGCTAGAGAATGACCATAGAAAGGGTATAGTATACAATAGCCAGACTATACGAATTTTTGTATAGTCTGGCCAGGAGGTATAATATAGGTGAAACCTATTTACTTGGAGCTATAAGTAGCTACTGGAATGATCATTTCTTCCAAGGAGATCCCACCATGTTGAAAGGTTTCATTATAATAGTTCACAAATTGATTATAGTTATTCTGATAAACGAAATAACGGTCTTCCTTGGCAAAGATATAGTTGGAGCTGATGTTGATTTTAGGCAACTGTGCTTCATGTGGATTTTTAATTAAAAACACCTCTTTTGCATTGTAATTTAGGTTTCTACCTTGTTTGTAGCGTAAGTTTGTGTTCGTATTTCTATCTCCAATCACCTTACTTGCATGTTTTACACGGATTGTTCCGTGATCTGTTGTGATCACCAGTTTCACCTTTTTCTGAGACAATTTTTTCAATAGCTCCATCAATGGAGAATGCTCAAACCAGGAAAGCGTAAGGGAACGGTATGCAGCGTCATCATTGGCCAGCTCACGAATCATTTGCATGTCCGTACGGGCATGAGATAACATGTCTACAAAGTTATATACGATGGCATTAAAGTCGTTTTGAAGTAGATTGTTGACCTGTTCGTTTAAAGCCTTACCGTCATCATAAGTCAGAATTTTATGGTAACTATGCTTGCAGTCTTTTCTAAATGTTCTTTTGATATTCTCAGTGAGGAAAGTGCTTTCATGTAAGTTCTTCCCACCTTCATCATCGTCATTTTGCCATAGTTTAGGGAATCGTTTTTCCATCTCTAAAGGCATCAGTCCAGAGAAAATCGAATTTCTTGCATATTGTGTTGCAGTTGGAAGAATACTAGAATACGTATCTTCTTCTTCCAGGCGGAAATGTTCGGTAATTAGCGGGTTGATGATTTTCCATTGGTCATAACGTAAATTGTCTATGAGAATGAAAAATACGGGGATATTATTGTCGTTGATAAGAGGAAAAGCTTTCTTTTTCAAAAGCTCATTTGAAAGTAAAGGCGCTTTTTCTTTGCCATTTACCCAACCCAAATAGTGGTCTTCAATAAATTTAGAGAATTGTGCATTGGCTTCCGATTTTTGCATTGTCAGGATCTCATGCATTTGTGGGTCATCCAGTTTTTCAAGCTCTAATTCCCAGAAAACTAACTTTTTATAGACTTCTACCCATTCTTCATAACTGAGTTTATCATTCAAGGTCATACCTAGCCTACGGAAATCTTGCTGATAGGCCATAGATGTCTTTTCGCTGACTAAACGCTTATTGTCAATGATCTTTTTAATGGTCAATAACACTTGTTTTGGGTTCACTGGCTTAATCAAATAGTCATCGATTTTAGAACCAATCGCATCCTCCATTAAGTTTTCTTCTTCACTTTTGGTGATCAATACAACCGGTACATCATTTCTAATGTTTTTGATGGCAGTAAGGGTTTCCAATCCGGTTAGTCCCGGCATATTTTCATCTAAAAAAACCAAGTCAAAGTGCTCTTTACCAAAGGCTTCTAATGCGTCGTTGCCATTGGTGAAAGTAGTAACATGGTATCCTTTTTCGTTTAGTAATAGTATATGTGGTTTTAATAAGTTAATCTCATCGTCGGCCCATAAAATTTTGGTTTCCTGCATTGCTGTACTTATATAAAATAAAATTAAATCTTTCAAAAAAGAATTTCTCTTTCTTAGTATGGATAAAAATAGCAATTTTTGTACCGTATAATTTTATTTGTAAGGATTGAACAAAAAGAAAATCATAAATGACCCCGTATATGGCTTCATAAATATCCCCTCTGAAATCGTGTTTGATTTGATCTCGCACCCTTATTTTCAGCGGTTACGATATATTAAGCAATTGGGGATGACCCATTTGGTGTATCCAGGAGCCCTGCACACCAGGTTTCATCATGCGCTAGGCGCAATGCATTTAATGAGTCTCGCTTTGGAAATTCTTAAAAGTAAAGGACAGGAGATCAGCAAGGAAGAGGAAGAAGCGGCGTCAATTGCCATACTTTTACATGACATCGGACATGGGCCTTTTTCTCATGCGCTGGAGCATACGCTAGTCAACGGGATTCATCATGAAGCCATTTCTATGTTGATCATGGAAAAGTTAAATGTGGAGTTTGAAGGCCGGTTAACAATGGCAATAAACATCTTCAAAGGTGATTATCCAAAAAAATTCCTACCACAACTGGTTTCCGGGCAACTGGATCTGGATCGCATGGATTACCTCAATCGCGATAGCTTCTTTACTGGGGTAAGCGAAGGAGTGATCAGTTTTGATCGCATCATCAAGATGTTCAATGTATTGGATGGGGAATTGGTGATTGAAGAGAAAGGCATCTATTCTATCGAAAACTTCCTGATTGCGAGAAGACTGATGTATTGGCAGGTATATCTCCATAAAACGGTGGTTGCCGGAGAATATTTGCTGGTTAAAATATTGGAACGTGCAAAAGAACTTGCCAGCAGAGGCGATACACTCTTTGCAACACCAGCACTACAGCATTTCTTGAAGAATGACGTCAATAAAGCCGATTTCTTCCAGGATGATAGTCATTTGCAAGCATTTTTCAAGCTGGACGACCAGGATATTGTGGCTTCAGTAAAAGTTTGGAGGGAACATGCTGACCCAATTTTATCAAAATTGTGCGACATGTTCATCAGCCGTAATCTATATAAAGTAGAGATCAGCTCAGATGCACCAGATCCAAAACGCGTTCAGGAGCTACAAGCGAAAACAGCTGCACTTTTACAACTTAACGAACAGGAAGTTAATTATTTTGTTTTTACAGACCAGATAGAAAACCGCGCATATAACGCCGGAAGTGGAAATATCAATATTCTGTTTAAGAACAATACCATCATTGACATTGCAAAAGCATCGGATTTATCTAATTTAAAATCTTTAGATAAAACGGTAACCAAACATATACTATGCTATCCTAGAATGATTTAGCATTTTTTAACAAAATAATTAATTTTTAATCCCGTTTTTAGATTGACCAAGTGATAACCTAATTAGGTTTATTTGTTCATATCAATTTAACACTTAACTTTGTACGATGCAATTTACTGCCAAGCAGATAAGCGAATTTATAGATGGCACCATTGAAGGCGATGAAAATGCTAAGGTAACAGAACTTTCTAAGATAGAAAATGGTACTGCTGGGTCTTTATGTTTTTTGTCTAATCCTAAATATGAAAACTATTTATACTCAACGAAGGCCTCTGTAGTCATCGTAGGGAATGATTTTTTTCCATCTCAGCCAATTGAAAGCACCTTAATTAAGGTGGCTGATCCTTATAGCGCGTTCTCAGTTTTGCTGGAGAAGTACAATGAGGTAATGAATCAGTTGAATGCACAATCAGGTATTGAGCAACCTTGTTTTATCCACCCTTCCGCTAAAATCGGTAATAATGTTTTTATTGCAGCATTTAGTTATATCAGCGAAAACGTAGTCATAGGTGATGATACCAAGATTCAGGCGCAAGTTTTCGTAGGCGCAGATACCCTAATTGGGAATAACTGTCAGATTTTTCCTGGCGTAAAAATATACAACCGTTCAGTTCTTGGAAATAACATTGTCATTCACGCAAATACCGTAATTGGTAGTGATGGTTTTGGCTTTGCGCCACAACCGGATGGTACGTATTCGAAGATTGCACAGATCGGAAATGTGGTGATTGAAGACGATGTAGAGATTGGCGCAAACACTGCTATAGACCGCGCTACAATGGGCTCTACTTTCATTAGAAAAGGAGTGAAACTAGATAACCTGATCCAAATTGCACACAATGTAGATATGGGCGCCCACACGGTAGTTGCAGCGCAAACGGGTATCTCTGGAAGTACAAAAGTCGGAGAAAATTCCGTGATTGGAGGACAAGTTGGTATTGCTGGTCACCTGAGCCTTGCAAAAGGAACTCAGATTGGTGCTCAGGCAGGAATCAACTTCAATACCACTACCGAGTTTAAACAATGGCATGGTAGCCCTGCACAGCCTTTAAGAGACTGGATGAGGGCTTCAGTGATCTTTAAACAACTGCCAACCGTTGAAAAACGAATTGTGGCATTAGAAAATACTATCTCAGAACTCAAAGCATTAATTGAACAAAACAGCACAATAGCAAAATAATGAATGTGAAGCAAAAAACCATAAAAGGCGAAGTTTCTGTATCGGGCGTAGGCCTGCATACCGGAGCAAATGTGACGCTTACTTTTTGTCCGGCACCAGAAAATCACGGATTTAAATTTCAAAGAATTGATTTACCGGGTAGCCCGATTGTGGATGCTGATTGTGACAACGTTACGGACACTGCAAGAGGAACTACAATTTCTCAAAACGGTGCAAGTATCAGTACAGTAGAACACGTAATGGCTTCTCTTGTTGGGATGGACCTGGATAACGTGTTGATTAAGTTGGATGGCCCTGAAACGCCTATCATGGATGGGAGCGCAATTATGTTCCTTGAAGCACTGGAAAGTGTTGGTGCACAGATCCAAAGCGTTGATCGTGAATATTTCTCGATTCCGCATAACATTACTTATACAGAACCGGACAGAAAAGTCGAAATCGTGGCCATGCCATTAGATGATTACAGGTTTACTTGTATGATCGACTATAATTCTCCTGTATTGGGGAGCCAGCATGCCGGAATTTCCAGCATTGCAGAATTTAAAAAAGAAATTGCTTCTTGTAGAACTTTCTGTTTCCTGCACGAATTGGAATACCAACTTCAAAACAACCTGATTAAAGGGGGGGATTTGAATAATGCCATCGTGATTGTAGATAAGGAAGTGACTAAAGAAGAGCTAGATCACCTTGCGAAAATCTTCAACAGAAGCGCAATAGAAGTAGCTCCTCAAGGCATCTTAAATAATATGGAATTGCGGTACCAGAATGAGCCAGCAAGACATAAATTGTTAGATATGATCGGTGACCTTGCTTTGGTAGGGGTACACTTAAAAGGTCATATCATGGCTGCACGTCCTGGACATGCTGCCAATGTGGCTTTTGCGAAGAAAATCAAAGCAGCCATTAAAAAAGAGAAAAATAAAAAAGTACAGCACATCTATGATCCATCTGTAAAACCACTATATGATGTGGTTCAGATTATGGATATTCTGCCACACAGACAGCCATTTCTGTTTATAGATAAGATTTTGGAATTGTCTAAAACACATGTTGTTGGTGTTAAAAATGTGACGATGAACGAAGAGTTCTTTAAAGGGCACTTCCCGGGAGCACCAGTATTTCCTGGTGTTATTCAGATCGAAGCAATGGCACAAACCGGTGGTATTTTAGTGTTAAGTACCGTTGAAGATCCAAGAAATTACCTGACGTTGTTTTTGAAAATTGACAATGTACGTTTTAGAGCTCAGGTGTTACCTGGTGATACCATCGTATTCAGGTGTGACTTAATGGAGCCTATCAGAAGAGGAATCGCTCAAATGAAGGGTGTCGGCATGGTCGGAGGTAAAGTAGTGGTGGAAGCAGAAATGATGGCCCAAATTGTTAAAGTAAAAGAAAGCGAAACCGTATCATGATACAACCCTTAGCGTATATACATCCGCAGGCAAAAATTGCCGATAATGTAGTAATTGAGCCTTTTGCAGTGATACACAAGGATGTAGAAATTGGGGAAGGAACCTGGATCGGTTCAAATGTGGTCATCATGGATGGCGCTAGAATTGGTAAAAATTGTCGGGTATTCCCTGGATCTGTGATCTCAGGTGTACCTCAGGATTTGAAGTTTGCAGGGGAAGTAACCACTGCGGAGATTGGCGATAATACCACGATCAGAGAGTGTGTAACCATCAATAGAGGAACGAAAGATAAATGGAAAACTGTGATTGGCAGCAACTGTTTGATTCAGGCGTATTCTCACATCGCTCACGATTGTGAGGTTGGGGATCACTGTATTTTCTCTAACAGCACTACGCTTGCAGGACATATCACCATCGGTGATTATGTGGTTCTTGCGGGCTTGGTAGCGATTCATCAGTTTGTGAAAGTAGGTTCTCATGCTTTTGTCACTGGTGGTTCATTGGTGAGAAAAGATGTTCCTCCATATGTGAAAGCTGCGCGTGAGCCACTTTCTTATGCAGGAATCAACTCAGTTGGTTTGAGAAGAAGAGGTTTTTCTTCAGAACAAATCAATGAAATTCAGGAAATCTACCGTGTATTATTTGTGAAGCATAACAATGTAAGTAAAGCATTAGATATGATTGAAGCAGAATTTGCACCAACGGAAATCAGAGACGAAATCTTAGAATTCATCAGAAACTCGAATAGAGGAGTGATGAAAGGCTTTGGTTCTGGTAGCTAATATTATTAATGAAAATCAGCTTAAATAAGGCCGGTAGAAGATTTAACCAGGAGTGGATTTTTCGTAATGTAGATTATGAATTTAAAAGCCCGGGTACTTATGCCATCCTTGGACCCAATGGTTCAGGAAAATCGACCTTATTAAGCATGATTCTAGGCAATTTATCTCCTTCTGAGGGCAAAATCAGCTATCAGAAGGACAAAATTGTCCCCGTAGAAAATATCTATCAACACCTGAGTTTCGCAGCACCTTACCTCGATTTGATCGAAGAATTCACGCTGGAAGAGACGATAGATTTTCATTTCAAATTTAAAGGGCTGTACAAAGACATGACTAAAGCGGGAGTGTTGGAGTTGCTTGGACTAGAGAAATCGCAGGATAAGGCCTTAAAATACTTCTCTTCGGGAATGAAACAGCGTACTAAACTCGTGCTGGCCTTCTGTACCGATACCCCAATCTTACTTTTAGATGAGCCAACTTCTAATCTTGATCAGCAGGGTGTGGACTGGTATCTGGACTTAATTGCGAACTTTACCGACCAAAGATTAGTCATAGTAGGGTCAAATCAGGAGGTCGAGTATTCATTTTGCGAGCATTTAATCCAAGTTACTGACTATAAATAATGTCATGTTTCTATTTTTTTTCGGCCTTTAATGGCGTTTAAACGAAGAAAAGCGCATAAAAAAATATTTTTTTAAAATACTATTGTGGGATTCATAAATAGTACTTACCTTTGCAGAACGAAATAACGGCCTGGTGGTCAGGTGTTAGTTCAAATAAAAATGTAAAATATTACTCCGCAAGGAGGTTATATATAAAGAGAATAAAATAAGAATTTTCATAGTTTAGTTTTAGGTTTAGGTTGATTGTGGCTTCGGAGTGGTTCCCGAAGCCATCTTTTTTTACCCGTTTTTTTTTCTTAGCTTGAGGATTCCTGAGCATCATTTCTGAAATATTCAGGATTATAATCAAAACATGGATAAAGCCAGCATCAGAAAAAGAATTTTGCCCATTCGAAAGGGGCTCTCCCCAGAAATTGTACATCAGCTTAGCGAAAAGTTACTCGAACAGTTTAAACAGCTCGACCTTTCTAAACTGAAAACCCTCCATATTTTTCTACCAATTAAATCCCAGAATGAACCGGATACTTTTTTGATCATTGATTGGTTGAAGAAACACCATCCAGGCATTCAGATTGTAGTGCCTAGAGCTGATTTTGAAACATCTTTAATGACCCATCACTATTTTGAGGGGCTGGAAGATCTGGAAATAAACGCGTATCATATTCCCGAACCTGCAAAAGCAAAAATTCATACTGGAAAAATCGATATGGTCATCGTTCCTTTGATTGCATTTGATAAGAATGGTTACCGTGTGGGCTACGGGAAAGGATTCTATGATCGGTTTTTACAAGGGATAGCAGCAAAAAAGATCGGTTTGTCACTCCTGGATGAATTGCTGGAGATCGACAATGTCAACGCTCATGATGTGAAGCTGGATCAATGTATCACACCAGAAAAAATATACGTTTTTCCCGTCAGTGGTTAATTCTCCCAATTGTTAGGCTATTTTTTGATTTCCCTTTGTGCTTTAATAAAGTCGCTGACCAGGTATGCGATCGTTTTTGCAGTAGCGGCACTTGCTCTGCCATCTGCCATTTGACTGGCGCCTTCACAAACGTGCATGTAAGCGAACTTCTTTCTGGATTGAAGGATGATCCTTCTGATGTCATTGATCTGGAATCCTGAGGGCGTAAATGCGCTGGAAAGGACATTTTCAATGCAGTCCAGGTCTATTTCCAATCCGGGTTCATTATTTAAGCCTGCAAGTAATGGAGATAGGGCCTCCTGGTGGGTTATTTCCTGCTTTAACAGGTCGTCAAAAAATACCGTATTTATCTTTGGGTTGTTTTCGATTTCAACTAAAATAGCCCTGTTGTTATAGTTCTGGTGTAAACCAAAAATGGCGTAATGTTCTAAGAAACCTTGTTGTATGGCATAGCTGAAGCCATTGCCACTGTGTCTGCCGTGGGTAGGTCGCAAGTCTGCATGCGCATCAATATTCAATACATCCATTGCTTTCTTAAGGCCTTTGGCACATCCTTTCAGAATCGGATAGGCATTATTATGACCGCCACCAATGACAATAGGCGTTTTCCCTGCTTCAATGATCTTTTGAATCACCGGATACACTTGTTCGTCAATTTGTGTCACTGCATTTTCCAGGTTCTGGATTTGATTTTTTGCTGGATCTTCAAAGTCAAAATGGCCCAAAACCATTAATTCATTGCCCGGTAAAAAATCAGTGCTTTGGAGGTTTAATAAAGCTTTAAGTGCTGGTGCCCATGCTGTTGCGGTGCCAGCGATGCCATGATTGGCACGTACGCCAATATCTTCCGGAATTCCCAGCAGGACAAAAGTGGCTGGACTGTCTCTCAATTCCTTCCAGCTACTGAAAATCTGTACCTGTGTTCCAAGTTTGACTTCTCCTTCTCGCTGATGAATCAGTGTAGATATTTCTGCTTTTCCGTATATTTTTAAGGCCTCCATTATCGGATTTTACCGTTAATAATGATCGTTTTTATTTGTGATTGTCCGAAACTATAAGGTAGGAAAGCCAAGGAAGAGATAGGTCTGGTGATGATTAGATTGGCTTTTTTCCCTTTTGTGATGCTGCCGGTTTCCCTGCTTAACTCCATGGCTGCTGCGCCGTTTAAGGTACAAGCATTTATCGCCTCTTCGGGTAGCATTTTCAATTTTATACAACCCAAGGACAGGACGAAATTCATATTGCCAGAAGGGGTGGAGCCGGGATTATAATCACTGGCTAGTGCCACCGGGGCGTTTGCCTGGATTAAGGCGCGAGCATTGGCAAAAGGAATACCTAGATAAAATGAGCAGGAGGGCAATAAGGTGGCGATGGTATTGCCATTCGATAATGCGGCAATTGCTGCTTCATCTGTCGCTTCTAAATGGTCAACAGAAATAGCTTGGTGTTTTACGCCAATTTGAACGCCTCCGGATACGGAAAGCTGATTGGCATGGATCTTTGGTTTGAGGCCATATTTGGCCGCTGCAGTTAGTAATTGATCGGTTTCCTCCACAGAGAAGAAACCTGTCTCACAAAATACGTCCATATAATCGGCCAGCCCCTCGGCTGAGATTTGAGGTAACATCTCGTCGATAATCTGAGAAATATATCCCTGATGGTTGTTTTTATAAGCGATAGGAAAGGCATGGGCGGCTAGAAAACTCGCTTTTATGGGTATTGGAAAGCTTTCTTTTAGCCTGCGTATCACCCGCAGCATTTTCAATTCACTACCGACCGATAATCCATAACCGCTTTTGATCTCCAAGGCAGCGGTGCCCTGCTGGATCATGTCGTTTAAGCGTATTGCTGCAGTTTCAAATAAAGCCTCTTCTGTAGCTTGTTGCATTTTTGCGGCAGAGTTTAAAATACCACCTCCTGCAGCAGCAATCTCCTCATAGCTTTTCCCTGCAATTTTCATCACGAATTCTTCCTCCCTTGGGGCGGCAAAGACGATATGAGAATGCGAGTCACACCAGGAAGGGAGCACATAGCCACCTTCAGCAGAAAGCGTTTCCAGGTCGTTTGGTAATTTTCCTGGAAGCGCATCCATGGTTCCAAAATCACTAATCAGTCCGTTTTCACAAAGGAGCCAGGCATCTTCCAGTGTTGGAAGGTGGCTCATTTCTGGTCCTCTGAGCATAAGTTGCTCTTTAGGATGTAAGCCAACAAGGGTGCCAATATGGGTGATGAGTAAGGAAGCCATGGTTTATGTATTTAAGTGGTTAATTCTAACATCACCGGACAATGGTCAGAGTGAACGGCATCTGCTAAAATAGTCACGTTTTTTAGTCTTTCCAACATCGGTTTACTGGCCAGGTGATAATCGATACGCCAACCCAGGTTCTTTCCTCGGGAACCAGCTCTGAAACTCCACCAGGTATAATGGTGAGGATCTTTGTTGAAATGTCTGAAGGTGTCAATAAAACCGTTTGTCAGGAACATTTCCATCCATTCTCTTTCCTCTGGTAAAAATCCCGAGGAGTTCGCGTTAGATTTCGGATTGTGGATGTCGATAGCCGTATGGCAGATATTGTAATCCCCGGAAATGATCAGATTTGGATGCTCCTTGCGAAGTTCGCCAATGTAATTGTCGAAAAAACGCATGAATTCATACTTTTTAACCTGTCTTTCATCACCACTTGATCCGGATGGCAAATATACGCTCATTAAGGAGAACGTGTCGAAATCGGCTCTAATGATGCGTCCTTCTTTGTCGATCCATTCCTCTCCGCAGCCATAGGCTACATGGTTAGGTTTGATGCGTGTTAAAATGGCCACGCCACTGTATCCTTTTTTCTCTGCCGGAAACCAGTAATGGTGGTATCCAAGCTGCTCTATTAAGGCCAGGATTTCAGGGATTTGAATTGGCAATGCTTTAACTTCTTGTAAGCAGACCATGTCTGCATCTGTGCTCTGTAACCAGCCAATGAAGTTTTTTGTAGTGGCAGAACGTATGCCATTGACGTTATAAGAAATGATTTTCATCAGAATTGCTTTGTTTTTATGCTGAAATGATTGGCTCAGCGTTGTTTTCGTAGGATCAGTTTAAGACGCAGAAGGAAGAGGTTGTTGTGCCTGAAGTTTCATCTCTTTCTCGAGTTTCTTCGCTTCACGACGCTTCAATAAGGTGATGGTCATTTTTACATCAGTTTCAGGGCGATCATTTTTGTCGGTTGCTACGGCTGCAACCATATCAATCAGGTCTATACCTTTCACCACTTCACCATAAACGGTATAATTGCGATCCAGGTGAGGTACGCCACCAATGGTCTTATATACTTCACGCTGATATGTTGGAATTTTTGCTTTTAACCGAGTGGTTTCTAAACGATCAAGGTCCTCATCGTTAAACTTTTTACCTTGAACGAGGTAAAACTGACTCCCACTAGAGGATTTCTCTGGATTGTTGTCGCGGGCAGCGGCCAAAACACCTTTCTTATGAAATAAGCTGTCGCGGAATTCTGCAGGAACATTATAGCCAACACTACCCTCACCTAACATTTGGCCTGGCTTTGCATTTTTTGAATCTGGATCTCCGCCCTGAATCATGAATCCTTTAATCACCCTATGAAATAAAGTGCCGTTAAAAACACCTTTCTTGGTTAGTTTCACAAAGTTATCTCTGTGTAATGGGGTTTCATTATAGAGCATGATAATACATTCTCCCAGGTCAGTTTTTAACCTTACAAATTGATGTTTTGGTTTGGCTGCAAAGGCTGTGCTGAAACATAAGCACAGGATAAGTACGCAGAATTTTTTCATTATATAGTCAAATTTAGGGCTAAGTTAAAGTAAATCTGCTTTATTAAAAGGGCCAGTCGTTTTCTCTCACAATTATGACTAATTTTGGGAAAACATGAAGCTGCAACAAAAACTTACCTTAGGCCTATGTGCATTTTACCTGATCACGATGATCGGGTTTGCATTGAATATGCACTTTTGTGGGGGCAAGCTTTCTGAAGTGCGTTGGATAGAAAATGCAAGTTGCAGCGCATGTAAATCCTCAGCAAAGAAGCAGGAATCCGGTGATTGTTGCAAGGATAAATCAATTGAAGCGAAAATTAAAGACAGTCATCAGGTCGGGGCTAAAGTAAAATTACCTACGGATTTCAGTCTGGAAATGTTGTTTAGCCCGATGATTTCGGAAGTTTTCCGCCAATTGATGCCCATGCTATTTAGTCGCATAGAAAACAAGGCGCCGCCGCTTTCTTCCATTCTTTCCCTTCACGCTTACCATTGCGTATTCAGAAATTAGATCAGGAATAATTTATTTTCCTTACGGCAAGCTTGCTGTGAGGGCTTTGACGCGCTAACATTTCGCCGTCAACGAGTTCATTATTAACACATAAATTATATCCCATGAATACTATTAAAAATCTAATCATACTCTCTATCGTTTTAATCGCAGGTAATGCATCTGCTCAACAAATCACTACTGCCGAACTACAAGTTACCGGTTTAACTTGCTCCATGTGCTCTCAGGCCACGGAAAAATCTTTGAAAACACTGGATTTTGTAGATGCAATTGAGCCGGATTTGAATAAAAACCTATTTGCGATTACTTTCAAAAAAGATAAAGCAGTTAATATTGATCAGATCAGGAAAAAAGTGGAAGATGCTGGGTTCTCTGTAGGAAACTTAACTGCGGTTTTCAATTTTAACAATACTAAAGTAGACGATAAAGGATTGGCAACTGCCGGAACTAATGTTTATCAGTTTTTAAATCAAAAAAGTCAGACGTTAAATGGTCCTGTAACAGCAACAGTAGTCGATAAGAACTTTATTTCTGGTACAGCCTTTAAGAAAAAATCAGCACAGGTTAAATCGGATTCTTATGCCAGTGGCTCAGGCTTAATTAACGGTAAAAAAACACGTATTTATCACTTAAGCATTTAATCGCGGCGCATGAGATTTCTTAAATTTTTATGGTTACCGATCGTTCTTGCGATGGGTACCTCTACTCAGGCGCAGGAATTATATGTGTTTTCGGAGCCTGCCAGCAATATGCCAGCAAAGTCAGTAGGGTTTAGATTAACCAACGAAGGTCGGGTTAAGCCTGATTTCACCATTAGGACAACGCCAGAGCTTATGTTTGGCTTCAACAAGAACCTAATGGTGCATGCGCAGGGATTTTTGTCCAACATGGATGGTCGTTATAAGGCTGAAGGAGCAAGTCTGTACGCCAAATACAGATTCCTGTCAATAGATGATATGAAGCGACATTTTCGCGCTGCGGCATTTGGAAGGATAAGTACCAGCAATAGACATGGGCATTCGCAAGATATTAATTTGGAAGGGGATAATTCCGGGATTCAAGGGGGAGTAATTTTCACTCAGTTACTACATAAACTGGCTTTGTCGAGCACCTTGAGTTATACCAAAGCTTTTGACAATCAGGCTGAAGACATGTTCAATAAACCAAATCAAATGCTGGGTTACAGCCTTTCTTCAGGTTATCTGTTATTGCCTTTCGTTTATAAGAATTATAATCAGCCAAACCTGAACCTTTATTTTGAAGTATTGGGCAAGACTAACCCTGAAAATGGGAGTTCTTATGTGGATCTGGCGCCGGCAGTTCAAATGATCATCAACAGTAGAACACGTATAGATCTTGGCTATAGATTTGAAGTAGCAGGGAATATTGCCAATCGTTATAATAAGAACATGTACATGATCAGGGCGGAGTTTAACTTTTACAATGTACTAAAATAAGTTCCGAAATCTATTTATTATCATAGATCAAGAATATGACTTTTTAATAGTTATATATTTGTGAATCACTTAAATATAAAATTATGAAAAAGGTATTTTTATTGCTGGTTGTACTTTCTATCAGCGTTGCGTCTTTCGCACAAACGAAATGGACCGTCGATCCAATGCACTCTTTTGTGAACTTCTCTATAGGCCACATGGGAATTTCATTTGTAGACGGCTCATTTAATAAATTTGAGGGAACTGTGGAATCTGCTAAACCAGATTTTGTGGATGCTAAAGTTAAATTTACAGTAGATGTAAATAGCATAGATACTCGCGTAGAATCGCGTAATAAACATTTGAAAACAGATGATTTCTTTAATGCGGAGAAGTATCCAACGATGACTTTCGAAAGTACCTCTTTCAAAAAATTAACTGGAAAAAATTACGAGCTGGCAGGCAAATTAACCATTCGTGACATCACTAAGGACGTAAAGTTTAATGTGGTTTTTGGGGGGACGATTACTGATCCAAAAGGAACAACGAAAGCAGGTTTCGCTGCAAATACAACGATTAACCGTTTAGATTATAACATTAAATTTGATCCGACAGGAATGGGAGTTGCTAAAGACGTTAACATTTCTTTAAATCTGGAGCTTGTTCAGGCAAAATAAGGACATTTATAATCATCAGTTGATCATTCTTTAATAGGTAGGGCTTCATCAGGGAACCCGATTTTTGAAACCCTACCTATATTCTTTAGCCCTCCTCCTTTGTTAGGGGCTCTGTTTTTTCATTTATCATCATGACAAACTTATCTCAATTCCGAACTTTCAGTCAACATTTACCTGTTCAGGACTATTTAATGCCCGTTTTATTTATGGGGCATGGCTCTCCAATGAACGGGATCGAAGACAATGAATTCAGCGCAAAGTGGACTGAAATGGCGCAGGATATTCCTGTTCCAACAGCTGTAATTGTGGTTTCCGCACATTGGTTTACCAAAGGGACACACCTTACCGCCATGGACTTTCCCCGCACCATTCATGATTTTGGGGGCTTCCCTCAGGCTCTATTTGATGTGGATTACCCCAGTCCAGGGAGCCCAGAACTGGCTATTGCAGCCAAAAAGCTGATCCATAGTGTAGAAGTTGGTCTAGACCACGATTGGGGCTTAGACCATGGGGCATGGACCGTTTTGAGGCACATGTATCCAGCAGCAAATGTACCTGTGGTACAATTGAGTATTGATTATTCCAAGGATGCCCGGTTCCACTATGACCTTGCAAAAGAGCTTTATGAGCTGCGAAAAAAAGGCGTGCTTATTCTTGGTAGCGGAAATATGGTGCATAACCTGAGGATGATGAGTTGGGAAATGATCAATGGTGGAGGCTATGATTGGGCTTTAGAGATTAATGATGAATTTAAGCGTCTGATTTTAAACAATGAGCATCAGCCATTGCAGGCTTACCAGACGCTTGGAAAGGCTGCAATGCTGGCCATTCCTACACCCGAGCATTACTTACCATTGATGTACACTTTGGGCCTGAAAAACGAGCAGGAATCAGTTTCACTTTTCAATGATAAAGCTGTTGCGGGTTCTTTAACCATGACATCAGTCAGGATTGGTTAGCCTTTTTATAAATCTTCAGCAGGTAATTATTTTGGGTTTACATTAGTTTTTTTAACCACTTGAGGACCCACCCTTTTTTTTCATAGGGGGGATAAATCAGGTTACTCATCTCCAGTTTGGATTGAAAAACAATGGCTCTTTCATGAGAAAAGGTTTTAAATCCATATTGGCCGTGGCAGCTGCCTAATCCGCTTCTATTTACACCCCCAAAAGGCAATTTAGGATTACTGATGTGGATCAAGACATCGTTTACACAGGTTCCTCCGGCGCTGGTGTTTTTGATCACTTGCTGAATCCGTTTTTTATCCTGACTAAAAATGTAAAGCGCTAAAGGTTTATCCATTTTGTTGATTAAAGAAATGGCCTCTTCTATTTTTTTAAAGGTGATAATGGGCAATACCGGGCCAAAAATCTCTTCCTTCATGATGTTTGCATTTTCCGGTAAAGCGGTCAAAATTGTAGGTGTAATGGTTTGTGTAGCATCATCGCCATTTCCGCCAAAAGGAATTTTGGCACCTTTGTCGACGGCATCACTAATCAATGCTTCAATACGGTTGAAATGTTTTTTATTGATGATTTTCGCATAACTATCCAGGTTGAGCTCCCCGCTTTTAGTGTAAAACATCTGATGGACAGCGGATTTATATTTTTCGATAAAAGCCTGCTCAAGGGATTCATGAATTAAGATGTAATCGGGAGCAATGCAGGTTTGACCAGCATTTGTCAGCTTTCCCCAGGCAATTTTTGAAGCAGCAGTATCCAGGTTGGCTGTTTCATCAATCAGTGTTGGCGATTTTCCACCTAGCTCTAGTGTTAAGGAAGTTAGGTTTTTTGCCGCAGCTTCCATAACGATCTTTCCAACAGCTGTACTTCCTGTAAAAAAGATGTGATCAAAGGGCAGGCTCAAGAGGTAAGTGGAGAGCTCGGCATCCCCTTCAAAACAGGAAACTTCGGATTCCTCAAAGCATTTTTCTATGATCCGGCAGATGATGGAGCTGGTTTCAGAACTCAGTTCTGAAGGTTTTAATATGGCGCAATTCCCCGCGGCGATGGCTGAAATTAGTGGCGCCATCAGGAGCTGAAAAGGGTAGTTCCATGGCGAAATAATCAGGCAAACTCCCTTTGGCTCATAATAAATCCTGTTTTTTGCCGTCAGTGCTGTAATCGTTTTTCCTACTTTTACCGGACGCATCCAGTCACTTAAATTCTTGATCGCAAAATCTATTTCCGCGTAAATAAAAATAATTTCAGTGATCGCCGACTCGAACTCGCTTTTCCTTAAGTCACTTTGTAAAGCCGCATAAATTTCTTTTTCATGCGCTTGGATACTACTCTTTAAAGCACTTAATTTATTAATTCGTTGCGTTGCATTGCTGTTTCTAAGCGTATATTTATGCGCCTGCTGTGCTTTAAAAACGGAGTTAATAGTTTGTATCATAAGTGCCAGGTAGGTTATGCTAATAAAAAGGACCTCATTTGAGGTTACTAAATATACAAAATGAAACGATCTTATGCTCAATGTTGCTTTGCAAGGAGATAAATATTGTGGAGGGATCTAACGTAAATATTGAGCCAACTTGCCGGGTAATTAGGTAATCCCGGTCTGAATTACCAAAACAAACAAAATGAAAAGATTATTTACCCTCTTGTTGCTTGCTGGAACTGTCGCTCAGGCACAACAAAATCCGACACTTAGTGTAGAGAAAATCATGCGCGATCAGAAATGGATCGGTGTGGCGCCTACAAACTTCCGCTGGTCAGCCGACAGTAAAAGCCTGTTCTTTGATTGGAACCCTGAAAATAAAGAAAAATCAGAAGGTTACCAGGTACAAGTAGCGTCTTTGAAAAGAGAAAAGTCTGATGAGAAAGCGAAAACGCTGGCTATAGGCACTAACTATATTTACACGGACGATCATTCGATGGGAATCGTTGAGAAAGCAGGCGATCTTTACCTGTATCATCCAAAAACAAAACAGGAGCAAAGATTAACCCGAACCACAGAAAGAGAAATTAATCCTCGTTTTCTGAAGGATGGAACTGTCGTTTTTCAACGTGGCGACAATCTTTTTGCCCTTAATTTGAAGAACAATGAAGTTAGTCAACTGACCAACTTTGTACGGGGAAAAGCAGGGAGTAGCGGGGATAAAAGCAAGCCTACGATTCAGAATACCTGGTTAAAAGATGAACAGACAGATCTTTTTGACATCATTAAGAAAAGAAATAAAGAAGGAAAGCCAACAAGAAACAGGTTTGCTATGGCAACTCCTGACAAAGGGGAGAAAACATTAAGGCCGATTTACCTGGAAGAGAAATTTTTGAGCGGATTAGTGGTCAGTCCGGATGCCAGATATGTGAGCTATAAGCTGATCAGCCCGGCTGTAGGTGCAGTAAATACAATCGTTCCCAATTACATCACGGCTTCCGGTTATACGGAAGATATCGCCGGGAGAACTAAAGTTGGGGAGCCATTGCCAACTTATCAGAATTATATCTACGACCAGCAACGTGATACTGTTTATAGTGTGCATACGGATCAAATCCCAGGGATAAAAGACCTCCCTGACTATGTAAAGGACTACCCTAAACAACTGGCAGAGCGTCAAAAGAAAAACGAAGATCGTCAGGTAAATCTCAGCGGCCCCTATTGGAATGCATCAGGAACGGCAGCATTCATGATCGCCGATGCACAAGATAATAAAGACCTTTGGTTTCTTAAACTGGATGCAGCAACGGGAAACCTGAGCCTTATCGACCGACAAAGAGATGAGGCCTGGATAGGTGGCCCTGGTATTGGCTGGGGAAATGTAGGCTGGGTAGATCAAAATCGCTTTTATTTTCAAAGTGAGGCTTCTGGATACAGTCATTTGTACCTGGCAAATATTGCGACCGGTGCCAAGCAAGAACTGACCTCCGGTAAATGGGAAGTGCAAGGATTGCAACTTTCAAAAGACAAGAAAACCTTCTATATCACCGCAAATAAAGACCATCCTGGCATCACTCATTTCTATAAACTGGATGTAAATGGAGGCCCATTGATACAATTAACCAGTATGAAGGGCGGGAATGAAGTGACGCTTTCTCCGGATGAAAAATGGCTGGCCATCAATTATTCTTACATGAATAAACCATGGGAGCTATATATTCAGCCAAATAAACCAGGTGCAAAAGCCATTCAGGTGACCAGTTCCAGCTCTGAAGAGTTCAAAGCTTATCCATGGAGGGAGCCAGACCTGGTCTCTTTTAAAAACCGTTACGGATCTGATGTATACGCCAGAATTTATCCGGCTAAGAACCCACATCCTAACCGTCCAGCAGTTGTCTTTGTACATGGTGCTGGTTATTTGCAAAATGTGCATTACTGGTGGAGCCAGTATTCAAGAGAGTATATGTTCAATAATATGCTGTCAGACAATGGGTATACGGTGATTGATATCGATTATACCGCAAGTTCTGGTTACGGAAGAGACCATAGAACGGGTATATACAGACATATGGGCGGAAAAGATTTAACAGATCAGGTAGATGGTGTAAAATTGTTGGTAGAGAAATACAACGTAGATCCCAAGCATGTAGGGCTATACGGAGGCTCCTACGGCGGTTTTATTACCCTAATGGCCTTATTCAACGAATCGGATGTTTTTGCCAGTGGAGCCGCTTTAAGGTCGGTTACCGATTGGGCACATTACAACCATGGCTATACTTCAAATATCCTAAATGAACCATTTAATGATGAACTTGCTTATAAACGTAGCTCTCCAATCAATTTTGCAAAGGGTTTAAAAGGTAATTTATTGATGTGTCATGGCATGGTAGACGAGAATGTGCAGTTCCAGGATATCGTTCGGCTCTCGCAACGGTTCATTGAATTGGGGAAAGACAATTGGGAACTCGCTGTTTATCCGG
Organism: Pedobacter gandavensis; assembly: GCF_014172405.1. Classification (GTDB taxonomy): domain Bacteria; phylum Bacteroidota; class Bacteroidia; order Sphingobacteriales; family Sphingobacteriaceae; genus Pedobacter; species Pedobacter gandavensis. The sequence goes on from NZ_WNXC01000005.1 coordinate 203,038, forward strand.
TTGAAGATCATGGATTTGTGGAACCTTCCAGTTGGACGGATGAGTATAAAAGGATCTTTAAATTGTTCGAGACGACTTTGAAAAAGTAAATAGAGGAAAACTAATACTTAATTCATATGTATAGTTTTTCTCTATATGTGTATCAGTATTAAGTATCTGTTATCTCTTGAATTTGGTTGCATTTCAGGGGATATAGCCTTACCTTTGTATCACGAAATTAAAAAATAAAAAACTATGATTAATATAGGTCAACAATTCCCATCATTCTCAAAAACTGCTGTAGTTAGTATCGAAAAAGGTAAAGAATTCGAAACAATTACTTCAGATTCTTTAATCAACGAAAACAACCAGTGGACTTGTATGTTCTGGTGGCCAAAAGATTTTACTTTTGTTTGCCCAACAGAAATTGCTGAATTTAACAACAACTTCAATGAATTCCGTGACCGTGATACTACCTTAATCGGTGCATCTACGGATTCAGAATTCGTTCACGCTGCATGGAGAACTCATCACGATGATTTACGTGATTTGAAATTCCCAATGTTAGCAGATACTTCTAAATCTTTAGCTGAAGCTTTAGATATTTTAGAGCCAAACGAAAAAATCGCTTACCGTGCTACTTTCATCATCGATCCTCAAGGTATCGTTCGTTGGGCAAGTGTAAATGATTTAAGCGTTGGTCGTAACGTTAAAGAAGTGATCAGAGTACTAGATGCTTTGCAAACTGACGAACTTTGCCCATGTAACTGGGAAAAAGGTCAAGAGACTTTAACTGTATAATTTTACTGTTTAATCCTAAGAATCCCTGTAAAATGCATTTTTGCAGGGATTTCTTTTACCCAAAAATTTATTTATCATGACAGCAGCAACAGAAACCATTCAGGAATTATTAGCCGTAGTAGGTCTTGAACCAGATTATAGAAATGAGAGCCTAACGCTTTTAGAAAAAGGTAATTCAAGATACGTACGTGATTTAAAATTAAACTTAAGCAGCACTTTTACCTCAAATCACCTGAGCGACAAAGAATGCGCATTAATCGCATTGAGCATTGCTGTAAATAACAACAATAAAGTATTGACCGATTTCTTTGAGAAATTGGCGATCGCTAAAGAAGCAACTGCAGAAGAGATTGCAGAAGCAGTTGGTTGTGCCTCTCTATTGGCCCTAAATAACGTTTTTTACCGTTTCCGTCACTTCACAGGAAAAGAAAAATATACTCAAATTCCTGCCCGTGTACGCATGCAAATTATGAGCAGCCCGGTTACTGGTAAAGAGTTTTTTGAGCTAATGAGTATTGCCGTTTCTGCCGTTAATGGCTGTGAAATGTGTGTAAATGCACATGAACACTCGATACTTGCTTTAGGCGCTACAGAAGAAAGAGTATTTGATGCGGTACGTATCGCTTCAATCGTTACTTCTGCAGGTAAAGTAATTTACTAATTCCGTTTGTGCTTCGGGGGTATTAGATTACACTTGAAGAATTGTTAAAAAAGAAGCTTGACTACTCATCGGCTGAAACCTTTTGCGCTAAACAGCGCAAAAATTTCAAAGCCGCTTCCTAGCAAAGCTTCTTTTTTTATGCAATAAAGGTTCGGAATGTAGCCCAAGCCAGCGTATTGTAAAGCCTACTTGGAGCCGAAATCTGGAAATACATTGAAATTTGAAAAAGGAAATTGCTAAACCTTGAACAGCGATAAATTGGTAGGAGTATGATGCGAATATATAAAAGCAGAACTAATGCTTTCTAGACATCCCCGAATCTTTGCTTTTCATCAAATATTCGGGGATGAAATTTTAGTTCTGCTTATTAAGGAAATTAAGCCAGGTTCCTACCCGCGTTTACGATACCGTAAACAGTCCTAATCGCCAGTTTTTCTAAAGATTGTTGTTCTTCCTCAGTAAGGTCATGTTGCAATTGTTCTAAAGCATAGTGCTGAATCAATACCAATGGCAGTACAATCTTCTCCCTAACGGAAATAGAGCGCTTCTCTACCGGGTAATTCTCCATCAGGCTCTCATGTCCTGAAAGTTTCAATAAGAGTTCCTTAGAGAGCTTAAATTCGTTGTAAAGCATCGTCCAGAATGCACCATAAGTCTTATCATTGGCAAAGTAGGCCGTAATCGCGAAATCTGTCTTGCTCATAGACATCATGCAATTGTCTACGATTGTTTTAAAATAACCTGATTCCTGATACGTTTTTACCACTTTATCCCAATTTCCAAGGTCTAACTGGCTTTTTAATGCTGTTCCGATACCGTAAAAACCTGGAATGTTTTGTTTCAACTGGCTCCAGGATGTGACAAAGCTAATGGCCCTCAAATCCTCTAATTTCAATGCTTCTCCAGAATTTCTCTTTACCGGTCTGCTGCTGATGGTGATCTTAGACAATAACGTAAGCGGTGAGAACTTCTCCAGGTAGCTTAAGAATAAAGGGTGTTTACGTAAAGCAACGAAGGCATCAAAGCTTTCTGTGGCCATTTCATCCAATAGGTTTTTATGTAATGGATCCAGAAGGATGTTGTGCTTTTCCTTCATACCTGCAGAAATGCCGGCATTGATCAGTTGCTCCATATTGAATTCTGCACTGTCAATAGAACCGTATTGAGAACTGATACTTTGCCCCTGAACGGTAAGTTGAATGTTTTTATTTGCAATCTCTTTCCCCATTGAGGCATAGAAACGGTGTGTTTTACCCCCCCCTCTGGAAGGAGGCCCGCCTCTGCCATCAAAAAAGGCCAGCTGTATGTTATGCTTATCGGCAGTAGTAGTAAGGGCTACTTTCGCATTGAAAATAGACCAATTGGCCATTAAATAACCACCGTCTTTAGTACTGTCGGAGAAGCCCAGCATGATGTGCTGTTTGCCACCTCTCTTTTGTAAGTGTTTTTTGTAAAACGGATGACTATAAAGCGTCTCCATAATGCTTGCTGCGTCTGCTAAGTCATGAACGGTTTCGAAAAGCGGCACAAAATCTATCGTCAGCTCATCTTCTGTCCAGCCATTGTAAAGGAACAGCTCTATCAGTTGTAAAATATCACTTGCTTGTTGACAATTACTAATGATAAACCTGTGGCAGGCCAATGCACCATTTATTTGCTGTATTTGTTTAATCTCAGCAATGGTTTGCAGTGTATCTTCTGTCAAAGCGTTCGGCGCTTCTGTATAGTTTACCTTGGCGCTTTTAAAGATCATTGCATTGATCTTTTCCTGCTCATTTAGCGCTTCATAATTTTCCGGATACAGGGTGGTTAGCGGTTTGCTCTGGCGGCAATATGTATGCACATCCCTGAGCACTCTGCTGTCCTGTCTGATGTCCAGAGAGGCAAAATGACTGCCATACAACTCCATTTTACGGATCAGGTCGGAAACCAGGTCGGAAAATAAGCCATCATGGTCTTCATTAAGCGTAGTTTTAATCTTATTCAGACTTTCAATTACACAGCCTGAAATGTCTTCGGTTGCAATATTTGGACTAAATGCCTGTTGATACAAAGTATCCTGAACTTTCGCAATATTTTCCTCAACACCCCTAAAGGTAATGCGACGTTTCAAGTTTCTAAAGTCCCTGTAATAGCATCTGTAAAGGATCTGGCGCAGCATTTTTGACACCTGAATGGTGGAATCGGTATGCACATTTGGATTTCCGTCACGATCGCCACCTGGCCAGAAACCCAGTTCGATGATCTTTTTGGATTCCAGATTATAATCATTTAAGCTTTTATCAATTTCCGATTGGATGTTGGCCGCAGCAAAATAGAACACGTTTTCAAGGTACCAGGCCAGGCTCAACGCTTCATCAACCGGAGTCGGCGACTTCTTATTAAAGAAAGGCGTTTTACCCAGTTGCTGTAGCAATTGGTTGATGGTAGAAATGTCGTTGGTTTTGATGGCTGTGGTTAGGTCGGTAATGATAGAAAGCACACTTCCAGGATAAAACTGCGTAGGGTGGGCAGTCAGCACCAATCTCAGGGAAAAGTCTTCAATTAGTTTTTCAATTTTTTCGGTTAAGGCCGGGTTGTCGACCCCCTTCTTCAGATAAACGAGTAAAGCACTGTGTTCTTCATCTGCATTTAGTTTATTGAAGGAGGCATCTTCAACAGCATCAAACAATACCACCTGACGTTCGATGTATTGAATGAAGCGGAAAAGTAGATCGATAATGTCTTTCTTAGAATTATTTTGGGTGTACTTTTCAAAAAATGCATTAATGATTCCTGCTGGCGTTTCGTGGTTCTTGACACCATCTTCGCAATACTTAATGAAGAGCGGAAGTAAAGTTCCGGTATCTTTTACTCGGTAGAAGGGAAGGGTTAGGAAAAGGCTGTTATAAAGTTCAAATCTGGAGACAACTTCATTGTTGAATACGGACTCTCTCTGGCCTTTCGCGCGTTGTTTCTGCATCATCTTTATGGTTCATTTTTTCGCGCTTAAGCTAGTAAAAATGATTTGGAAATGCAGAACTGTAGGTAAATTAATTTAATTGCGGTTGTACCCGGAATTGCTTAACTTAGATTTATAGAGGTTATACAAATTCCTTTTAAAGAATTGCTGAATTTGGGCGTATGCGCCTGATCGAAGCGAAATTAATTGTTAATTTTTTGGGATAAAACAGCCGTTAAGATATTCTTAACGGCTGTTTTGTTTTAGTGTAAATCTGCCGGAATGGCAACATTCTTTTTGAATTTCTGAAGATATAGTAGTGGGATGGAGCATAAAAGCACCAATCCTGCCACCCAATAGGCGTCACTATAAGTCAGCAATAAACTTTGCTTCGTAACCGTGCCTTCAATAGCTTTTAAGGCCAGTGTTTTTGCATCCAGGTAATTGTAGCCTTTGGCTATAAAACTTTGAATATAGCCATTGAACCGCTCTGTAAATGCAGGATTATGCTCGTTCACATTAACCAGCAAATTGCTGCGGTGAAAGCCTTGACGAACGTGAATTAAGGTCGTTAAAGCGGCAATACCGAAAGATCCACCCAATTGTCTCATCATGTTGTTCAATCCTGATCCCTGTCCGATTTCAGCACCTTTTAGGTCCTGAATAGCCAATGTAGTAAGCGGTACAAATAATAAGGCCATACCCACTCCTCTAATGATCAGCGGTAGGAAGAAATCTCCGGTTCCCGATTGTAAGGTCGAATTGCTCAACATGGAACAGAAAACGAAGAAAAGGAACATTCCAATGGTAGCCATAAACTGTGCAGGTATGTTCTTCTTGAGCATAATCCCAACAAAAGGCATCATCACAATCGTACATAGCCCACCTGGGAATAGTAACTCTCCTGTCTGAAGTGGCGAAAAGCCCAACAGATTCTGACAAAATACGGGGAATACGAATACGGAACCATATAATCCAAACCCTAAAATGAAGGAGGTAAACATGCCGACAGAAAAACTGCGGTGCCTCATGATTTTAAAGTTCACAATCGGGTGATCCGTACTTAATTCTCTCCAGATGAATAGTAATAAACCCAATACGGAAGCCACCGCCAAAGCGGTAATGTAAGGGGTAGCAAACCAATCTTCACTTTCTCCTTTTTCTAATACCGTTTGTAAACTACCCACTGCTACTGCTAGCAATACAATTCCCCACCAATCTACTGGCATTCCTTTTCCTTCTTTTGGTGTTTCCCTGACAAAGGTGTAGGTACAATAGGCCGCCAAGATCCCGACGGGAATGTTCACGTAAAAAATCAATGGCCAGGAGCTCACTTCCAGTAAATAACCACCGATAGTTGGACCAACAGTAGGGCCTACTACGGCACCAAGCCCAAATAAGGCGGTGGCAATACCGATATCTTCTCTAGGCCAGGTTTCAATTAAGATCGCTTGTGCAGTAGAAATCAATCCACCACCTGCAAGTCCCTGAAGGATACGAAAGGCGATGAGTTCTTCCAGATTAGTCGCATTTCCACAAAGGAAAGATGCGATGGTAAAGAGTACAATGGAAAAAAGGAAATAATTCTTGCGTCCGAAACGACTGCCCAGCCAGCCCGACATAGGCAGCACGATCACATTCGCTACCGCATAACCGGTAGATAACCAGGCGACATCCTCAAGGGTTGCGCCCAGGTTACCCTGTATCTGAGGGATGGCAACGTTCACAATGGTCGTATCAATCAGCTCCAATAAGGAGGCTGTGATTACCGTGAACGTGATCACCCACTTTTTTAAACCTTTCTCGGCCATCTTGTTAGTCTTTTATAGAAACGGAAACTTTTACACTCATTCCAGGACGAAGTTTGGCCAGGATTTCTTTCGGAGCGTTGGTAATTTTGATTTTTACCGGAATACGTTGTACTACTTTTACGAAGTTTCCTGTGGCATTATCCGGAGGAAGAAGAGAACCTTTAGCACCCGTAATTGGGGCGAAATTATACACTTCACCTTCCACCTCTGCATTTGGATATGCATCTACCTCCACTTTTACTTTTAAGCCCGGTTTAATGTCTTGTAATTGCGTTTCTTTGAAGTTTGCCGTTACATAAATGCTGCTGTCATTCACGATAGAAAACAAAGATTGTCCAGCCTGAACCAATTGCCCTTTTTGAACATTCTTTTTAGAAACGATTCCAGTTGCAGGTGCTTTGATTTCAGTATAAGACAGTTGTAATTTCGCGAAGTCTACGTCAGATTGGCGTTGCGTTACCCCAGTATGACTTACTGCCAATTGAGATTCTGTTGTGCCCACCTGTTTAACCGCTGCCGCATATTGGTCGTTTGCAGCTGCAAAAGCAGCTTCAGCAGATTCTTTCTGGGCTTTTGCCTGGTCAAATTGCTGTTGAGTAATTGAACCATCTTTTACCAGATTCGCATAACGCGCGTAATCTTTTTGTGCTAAGGATAATTTTACCCTGGCCGCTTCGATATTTGCTTTTGCAGTGCTGGTATTTGCTGCGGTAGCGGCAATCTGAGCCTGAGATACACCTACACCTGCACTAGCTCCCAGCTGACCTGCCGTTGCTTGTTCCAGCTTCACTTTGTAATCGCTGTCGTCAAGTTTAACCAAAACATCACCTTCTTTGACATGGGTGTTTTCTTCAAAATTGATATCTTTTACGTAACCACCCACACGTGCTACCACCGGACTGATATCGCCATCTATCTGCGCATCATCAGTATCTACATGTTTACTGTAATAGATAAATTCTTTTACGCCAAAAATCCCGCCTATGATGATCAATACTGCCAATATGATCGGGATTACGATATTCTTTTTTTTCTTTTCAGTTTCCATTGGAATTTGTATAAAAGGTTTTTATTGGGAGATTTTCCCTGTTGATTTTAATAAAGTGTAATAGGCTAGTCCGGCATCTGCCTTTGCCAATTCAAGATTGATTTTTGCCTGGTATAAAAGTGTTTCTGCATCAATTCTATCAATGGCAGAAGCGACGTTGTTCTTGTATTTTGAAGCCAGTAATTTGTCGTTTTCTGTAGCCTGTGCGATAGAGGTTTCTAAGACCTTAATCTTATTCACCGACAACTGGTAATTTTGATAGTTTCTGTTTACTTCTGTTTTTACCTGATCAGAAAAAATGTCTTTTTGAAGCTCAATGTCTTTTTGCTGAATTCTAGCGTCGGTTACTTTGTGCTTATTTGTCCAAAGTGTGCCGATATTCCAGGAAACATTCGCCCCTAAAGTCATAGGAACTAAAAACTGATGACTCGCTGGGATAAAGGAGCCCCCTGGGTTGATATAATACAAATCTGCACCGATACCTACCGTAGGTAAAGTATTCGCTTTTACAGATTTAATGTTCACATCAGCTACCTTATTCCTGATGTCAAACTGTTTCAGTTCCTGACGGTTCGCGAAAGCAGCATCCATATAACTGTTTAACGAAGGCAGGCCTTCCAGGTGCTCATTGGGATCCGCTGGCAATAGCTCAGTGTCCTCGTTGATCCCTAACAGTACGTCCAGGTTGTAGTTTAAAATTTTTCGGTTGTTTTCAATCTCCATCTCTGTTAAAGTGACGTTGGCTTGTTGCAACTGGAACCTGAGCACATCATTTTTGGTGACGATACCCTGGCTAAAAAACCTTTCTGCTTGTTTCAGCTGGCCAGCAATGGACTCCAGATTTTGCGCAACCACCTTTTTACTTTGGATGATTTTGTAAAGCGAAAAATAAGTGTTAATCACCGCATAGCTGATCTCCTCCTTATCTTTATCCGCATCTAAGGTGGCCACTTGCGTCAACAGACGAGTGGATTCTTCCGCATACTTCAGCTTTCCACCGCCATAAATCAACTCTTTAATGCTGGCTGTTCCTACAAATGCATCTGCACGTTTTGGCAGATTAATTGGATCAGCACCGCCAATAACCAGTTGATTGGTAGGGATTTCTGCATGAGTGTACAGAAAAGAAGCCTGTGCAGAAGGAAGTTTTGCATCCTTCGCAATACTCAGCTGATTGATGGCCGCATCGATCTTATTTTGCGAGCGCTTGAGGTTCTTGCTGTTTTCAATGCCGAGCTGTATGGCCTCCGATAAGCTCAGGTTTTTGGTGTTTTGCGCGTAAAGCATTCCGGGCAGGAGCAATGCGATGACGCTGAACTTGATTCTATTTATCATTATTGGGAGTTAAATACATGGTGAGTAGGTCTTTTAGATGGTTGATCAGACGCTCAGTAATCACAGCTTTGTCTTCCTCGTTGTTAATGTCAAGGGTGGTGCCATAGGTGATTTTTGCAGGGGAGATGGCCACATTACTAATGGTACCCATTACCGTTGCGATGAGCATCCTGACATCTACAGGGCGGAAACTGCCTTCGTCAATACCAGCTTCGATGATCTTTTCGATCACGATCAAATTGTTTGCCATAGAGTTTTTGACTTTCAAAAACATTTCCGGACGTTGGGAAAGCGTCAGCTCCCGGTGCATCATTTTATGTAAACCCGGGTTGCATAGAATCCGTGTCGCATAGTTCTCAACTACTTTCAGTAATTTTTCCATGTTTGAGAGTTTATCCTGACTGATGCTTAGCAGTTGATCATTGAAACCGAAGATCCTTTGGGACATGATTTCCATAAAAACCCCTTCTTTGGAGCCAAAGTAATAGTTGATCATGGACATGTTTGCCCCTGATTCTTTAGCGATTTGACGGGTAGAAGTACCTTCATAACCCAATTCTGTAAACAATCGCTCCGCGGCGTCCAGAATGTCAGCCTTTTTATCTGCTTTTTCCATTTGTAAATTTGACGCATCAAAATTAATCAATCGATTGATTAGTTGTAGATGCAAAGTCGAACCGCAACCTTAATTGACAAATCAATGACAATTTTTACCTAGATAGGAGACCCATACTTCTATCAATGCTACTTCCTATTTTGAAATAAATCAATATCTTTGGGGCCTAAGTATATTAAAAATGACTAACGAAGAAAATAACAACAGTTTTGATTGGGTATATTATGTTTTAGGCCTGTTTTTCGGGACTTTAACTGCAGCAATAATTTCAGGCGCATTCTTATGGTCTGTTTTAGGTGGAATCATCGGTTTCATTTTCTCAGCAATATTCCTAAACGGATTGGTTAAAGGCCGCGAATACTAGAATTTTAATACTTTTTATTTCCTATGAAAAGAATCGGCTTTATTGCAATGTTAGCACTCTACGCTACATTTTCTCAAGCACAGGAATATAAATTGCCAGCACTAGACCCTAGTCCGGCGGATATTCTTTACTATCCCTTAAATGTGGCCAAAGCTAAAGATGATGCAAGTCCGGTGGTAAAGGTGGTGTATTCCAGACCCGGTAAAAAAGGACGCGATATTTTCGGTGTGCTTGAACAGTTTGGTAAGGTTTGGCGATTGGGAGCCAATGAAGCGACAGAAATTAAGTTCTTTAAGAACGTGGTGATTGACGGTAAAAAGATAAAAAAAGGAAGTTATAGTTTATTTGCGATTCCTGAAAAGGATAAATGGACCATGATTCTCAATAAGCAAACGGATCGCTGGGGTGCCTATACCTATAACGAAGCACAAGATGTTCTTCGGATAGAAGTACCAGTTAAGCTCATGGAAAAGCCCATCGAGACTTTATCTATGACTTTTGTTCCGCAGCCTGAAGGTGCTAATCTGGTTGTTGCCTGGGATAAGACGGCCGTTGAATTGCCGATTATATTCAAATAAACAAGCTATTATATACGAAAATGCCGGATCATCATTTGATCGGGCATTTTTTGTTTAACGATTTTTGATAGGCCAGACTTAAACCGACCAGGTTCTATTAACTTTCCTTAATATGGAGTCTTTTTCTTCTAAGAAAGCTATCCAGATAAGCAAAAGCCAATAATAAATCTACGAAAAGGAATACCTTGATAAAGGTTGGTGTCACATATTTAGTAAAGTTCAGTTGTCCGCTTGACAAGAAGTTGTCTAACTTGAAAGGCTGAAGGTTAAAATTGCTATTGGCCACAACATAGCCTACAATACCTAGCATGGCAAGGATAAAAAAGGCCGAAATACTATAAATAATTCGCTTGTCAGTCCTGGTCTTCAGCGATACAGGGGCAATTTCTAGTTTCACCTGCTCCATCACATTCCGCGTAAAAGACATTGACGGTTCTTCCAGATCCATCCCGCTCATCTCTGCATTGATTTCCAGTAGCTCCTCATATAAGGAACGGTAAACCGGATCAGCGGCAATCTTAGCTTCCACAATCAGTCGCTGGTCAGCATCGCTGTTGCCATCAATATAATCCCAGATTTCTTCTTCTATAGTGATCATAATAACTCCTTTACTTCGTCTTTTAACAAATATTGTAATTTCTCTTTTAATCGAATTCTTGCCCGGTGTAATTTTACTTTCACCGTATTGCTTTCCATATTGAGGGTCTTTCCGATCTCCTCCAGGCTTTGTTCAGCCTGATAAAATAAGGTGATGATACTGGCATCATCCGCAGATAATAACGCGATGGCCTGGTTCAGGTATACATAACCGGATTTTTTTTCTATCAGATCTGCATTGAAATCAGAACTGTGATTTTCCAGTTGAAGGATACTGCCTTCGTCGTCGATGGACTGTACATCCAGTCGCTTTTTACGTAAAAAGCTCATAGAAGTGGTATAGGTAATGGTATATAGCCAGGTGGAAAACTTTGCCGTCTGTTTATAGGTACCCAGAGCCTTATATGCTTTTACGAAACAATCCTGTGCAATCTCTTCTGCATCTTCCCTGCTTTTGGAAAAGCGCATGGCCAATGTAAATACAAAGCGCTGATGACGTTTTACCAGTTCGGAATAAACCGCGGTATTGCCCGACAGGACTTCAGTAATTAAATCGATATCCGATTGCTTATGCTGCATATTTTTGTAGACGCGCGTCTTTTTTAGAGAGTTTAAGAGGTAATTAGGTTCTTTGAGGTTAAATCAGGTCTTTTTGCTTATCTAACCAGTTCTTCTCGACAGCATAAGAAATAATCAGGCCTAATCCTCCAAAAATACTCAGACAGCCAAAGTAAACGGCTACACCCTCTTCATCATCAATACCTGTAGCTCTTACGGTAAACAAGGCAACCAATAATCCTATTCCTAATCCAACTAATAATAAACCGAATTTTAAACTTAGAAAAGGTGTTGGTGCACTAGTTCTTGGTCTGGCCAGGCCTGGCTCCATGCCACGCTCAATCATAGCCATTTTTTCTTTATTAGACATATACCTCAAGCCAAAAACAAGGGCGGTGGTACAAATGAAAAGCGTGATAGGTACTAAAATCTCTGGTCCCATTTTATTTAAATTTAATTGTTAATATTCTGTTCTGTAAGCTATGACCACATGAAAATGAAAGAGGTTACAGTCGAATGAAAAAAAAGAGGAGATGAAAGATATATACCTTGAAAGAAAGGATTAATGGGGTAAAAAGTGTAAAGCCGGAACATTCCGACTTTACAACTGAGGTTTTGGGATTATGGCTACGGTTAAACGGCTAACACAGTTCATCTTACCCTTATCATTGTATATTTTGATTTCCCAAACATGGGTCTTTGCACCGATGTGTAAGGGCTTACAAATGCCAGTCACCAATCCACTTTTGACTGGTCTTAAATGATTGGCGTTGATTTCAAGGCCTACAGGTATGTGTTTTTCCGGATTGATACACATATAAGAGGCAATGCTGCCCAAGGTTTCTGCAAGAACCACAGAAGCACCGCCATGCAGAATTCCTGCTGGCTGATGCGTGCGCTCATCTACCGGCATAGTGGCCGCTAAAAAATCAGTCCCAACTTCCGTAAACTGAATGTCCAGTAATGCTCCTAAATGATTTTTTGGGCGATCATTTAAACCCTCGGGTGTAAATTCTGAAAACCACATTATAAATACCTTTCTTCAATAATACCGATGTGGTGCACCAGATGTCCGGCAATGACAAATAATAATGCTCTAACGGTGATTTGACGCTCTGAAGCGGTGCCACTGCGGTCTAGTTCATGCTCATTTAAAGAGTTGAATAAGTACATGTTAGCTTTTCTTAATAAGGCAAATTCTTCAGATAGACTCAATAGGCTGCGGTCTGAAAAATGGGCATTGCTCACATAATCATCTTCATCAAACCCGGGTAAAGCATGTTGTTCAGCACGGGCAAAACAAGTTAAACGATAAACCAGAATTCGTTCTGTATCTACAATATGTCCTGCCATCTCTTTGATGGTCCATTTTCCAGGAGCATAGGCATAATCTGCCTTCTCTACTAAATTATTGAGGTAATCAGGGAAATCAGTTGCCTGTTTTTCTAAAATATCCAGGATATCATCACCTGAAATTTTGCTGATGTAAGTCTCCGCCCAGGCGGGATACTCATGTGCTTGAGGTCGGTTCATAAGTTATACTGCTTTTTAAAATGATTCGAAAAGTGGTCCCTTTTTCCAGCTCTGATTCTTTCACAAAAATCTGTCCGTTATGATAGTTCTCTATTATTCTTTTAGTGAGGGATAAACCAAGACCCCAACCGCGTTTCCGAGTGGTATAACCGGGCTGGAATACCGCGTCGAATTTCGATCTGGCGATACCTCTTCCGGTATCTGTTACATCGATAAATACCTCTTCTTTAGCTAAGTTTTCAATGATGTTGATCGTGATGGTACCTTCATTTTCAATCGCATTGGCAGCATTTTTCAATAAATTTTCAATTACCCAATCAAACAAGGGGACGTTCAGCAAAGCCCGAACCTGGTCATCACCAGTAATTTTAAAAATGATCTTATCCGAAGTTCGCAGTTTAAAATAGGCGACGAAATTATAGATCACAGTATAAACCACATGGTCCTCCACAATGGGTTTAGAGCCGATCTTAGAAAACCTGTCGGTAATGACCTCTAATCTTTTGATGTCGTTTTCCATTTCGGCAATCAGCGGATCGTCCTCCGCATTGAAGCGGGATTTCATCAACTCTACCCAGGCCATAAGGGAAGAAATTGGTGTGCCTAATTGATGCGCAGTTTCCTTGGCCATACCTACCCAAACCTGATCCTGTTCGGCTTTCCTTGCCGAACTAAAGGCCACATAAGCAGTGAGCAGGAACAATCCAATTACAGCCAATTGAATGTATGGAAAATACCGCAACTGGGTTAAAGTAGGGGAGTCTTTGTAGTAAATATACCAGCGGGTATCGTCAAGGCCAATAATGGGTGTTGGCGGATGCTGCTTTTTCATGATATTCAACTCCCGGAGAAAATAATTGGGATCATAAGTTTTCCCGTCATTTTTCTGGAAGTCATAATTGGTTTTCGTAGAATCCAGGCCATTATAGGAAAGGATGGTTCCCTCGCTATTGATGATCATGATGGGTAATTTGGTATTCGTTCTGATGATGTCAATCAGGTCAGTCGTATTTTCATCGTCATACATGGCCAGTGCTTTTTCGGTCACTTTCACATAGAGCTGAAACTGCATCCGTTCTTCACGTTCCATCTTTTTAACAAAGAAATCACTGTACAACACAGAAGCAGTACCGATCACGATGGCAAAAAACAGTAAGAAGAATTTCCAGCGGCGCTTTTTTTCGTATGGATTCATATTTATCCTGGCAAATTACAAATTACGATTCAAAAATTGATGAATAGAAAGGTAACGCGGTAAAAAATATATCTTTGTAATTCGTATGATGGAAAAGAAAGTAAGAGTAAGATTTGCCCCTAGCCCAACAGGCGGGTTGCATTTGGGTGGTGTACGCACCGCTTTGTTTAATTATTTGTTTGCAAAGAAACACAACGGAACCTTCGTCCTTAGGGTAGAAGACACCGATCAGACACGTTTTGTTGCTGGTGCAGAGGCTTATATTGCTTCCTGCCTGGAATGGTGCGGCATGAAGCCGGATGAGAGCCCTGAGGTTGGTGGCCCATTTGCGCCATACCGCCAGAGCGAACGTAAATCTACTTACAAACAATATGCAGATCAGCTGATTGCTGACGGCTTTGCTTACTACGCTTTCGATACCCCGGAAGAGCTAGATGCTAAACGTAAGGAAATTCCTAATTTCACTTATGGCTTGTCTACTCGTGGCGACATGAGAAACTCGTTAACCTTGGCTGATGAAGAAGTAAACGCACTTTTGGCGGCAAATACGCCTCATGTAGTACGGATAAAAATGCCTGCTGATGAAACCGTTTCTTTTACGGATTTAATCAGAGGTCATGTGAGTTTCGATACCAACTTAGTAGACGATAAGGTATTGTTAAAAGCGGATGGCATGCCGACTTACCATTTAGCTGTAGTGGCAGATGATAAGGCCATGGAAATCAGTCATATTTTTAGAGGTGAAGAGTGGTTACCTTCAGCACCAATTCATGTGCTCCTTTGGAGATACCTGGGCTGGGGTGATGAAATGCCACAATGGGTACATTTACCTTTAATCCTGAAACCTGATGGCAATGGAAAGTTGAGCAAACGTGATGGAGACCGCTTGGGCTTCCCTGTTTATGCGCAAAACTGGACAGATCCTAAAACCGGAGATTTAACTCAGGGATTCAAAGAGCTAGGCTTTATGCCGGAAGCTTTTGTGAATTTGCTGGCGATGTTAGGCTGGAATGACGGTACAGAACAAGAGATTTTCTCTATGGCTGAGCTGGTTGAAAAGTTCTCTATCGAACGCATCAGCAAAGCAGGTGCAAAATTCGACTTTGAAAAGGCAAAGTGGTACAACCACGAATGGATTAAAAATAGTACGGCAGAAACACTGATGCCAACCGTTAAACAAGCTTTTGCTGCGCAAGGAACAGCAATTAATGATGACGTTTATTTAGCAAAAGTAATTGACCTGATTAAAGATCGTTGTAACCTGCTAACGGATTTCGTTCCTCAAAGTGTTTACTTTTTTGTAGCACCAGTTGAATTTGATCTTCCGGCTGTACAACCAAAATGGTCAGCGGAAAAAGCAGCGTTTTTTAATGCTTATGCAGCAGTCATTACTGATGGTTTAACCGCACAGGAATTAGAAGAAAAGTTCAAAGAGCTTGCTTCAACGCATAGTTTCAAACCTGGAGAGCTGATGTTGCCTTTCCGTGTGATGCTGGTAGGTGGTAAATTTGGTCCTGGTGTATTTGACATCGCAGTAGCACTAGGCGCGACAGAAACTATCCAAAGAATACAGACGGCTTTAACTGCCTTCGCATAAAAATAAACTTTTCGTTTAAATTGGTATAACAATTGTCCCTGATTTTTGTAAACCAATTTAAACGGAATTTATATGCAATGGTTCGGTAAAGGAAGTGGGAAGATTGAAGACAGACGAGGGATGAGCGGTGGCGCCATCGGCGGTAGTTTAGGAATCATCGTGGTGATCCTCGGATTGTTCTTCGGACAAGACTTAACAGGGCTGGTGAGTCAGTTGCCTCTCGGCGAAATTACCCAGGGAACCCCTAAAACAGGCGACCCCACAGATAAAGAAGCAAAATTTGTAGATGGGGTGCTTGCATCTACCAATCAGGTTTGGGAAAAGCAATTCCAGGAAATGGGAAAAACCTACGAAGAACCTTATCTAGTCTTATTTACCAATAATGTACAATCCGCTTGCGGAAATGCCAGTGCCGCGGTAGGCCCGTTTTACTGCCCTAGTGACCATAAAGTATACATCGACCTGAGTTTCTATCAGGAATTGCAAAACCGTTTCGGTGCAGGTGGGGATTTTGCCCAAGCCTATGTCATTGCTCATGAAGTAGGACACCACGTTCAAAACCTTTTGGGAATTTCAGAAAAAGTACAACGCGCCAGAGCTCAACTCAGCGAAAAAGAATACAACAAACTTTCCGTAAAACTGGAATTGCAGGCAGATTTTTTTGCCGGATTATGGGCAAATCATGCGCAAGGGTTAAAAGATTTCAGATTAGAGGCAGGCGACCTTGAGGAAGCCATTACCGCTGCCAATGCAATCGGAGACGATAAATTGCAGAAACAGGCACAGGGAGAAGTTGTACCCGACGCCTTCACTCACGGTACCTCAGCCCAAAGAATGTATTGGTTTAAAAAAGGCTTCGATACCGGTGATTTTCGCCAGGGAGACACCTTTAACTCCTCACAGCTTTAAGGCTTCCTGCAAGTTTTTTGATATAAAGCATGTCTAAACATACTTTATTCTTCAAACTTACATAAATTAGCAAAAGACGAATTGCACAATTATGCATTGGCAGCTGAACATTCAGTAGCCTTATTTATTTAATAATGATACTAATTGTAGATGATACCCCCGAGAACCTGATCTCATTAAAAAAGGTTCTGGAGAAACATAATTTTGAAGTAGATACTGCATCATCGGGAGAAGAAGCACTAAAGAAAGTTCTTAAAAATGAATATGTCCTGATTATCCTTGATGTGCAAATGCCCGGAATGGATGGTTTCGAAGTTGCTGAAGCCATTTCAGGCTATAGCAAAGCGAAAGAAACCGCTATTATCTTCTTATCTGCAGCCAATACAGAAACTAAGTTCATTACTAAAGGCTACTCTTCCGGTGGATTGGAT
The DNA here is from genome assembly GCF_014172405.1 of Pedobacter gandavensis. GTDB lineage: Bacteria > Bacteroidota > Bacteroidia > Sphingobacteriales > Sphingobacteriaceae > Pedobacter > Pedobacter gandavensis. The sequence continues at coordinate 219,992 of NZ_WNXC01000005.1, forward strand.
TACATCACCAAGCCGGTAGATATGGATATCCTCCTGCTCAAAGTGAAAACTTTCTACCGAATTTATGAGCAAAGTCGCAAACTGATAGAAATTCAAAAGGCTTTATTGGATGAAATTGAGTTTAGAAAACAAGCTGAACGCAAGAAAGATGAATTCATTAGTATCGCCAGTCATGAGTTAAAAACTCCGCTAACCAGTGTTAAAGGATATGTTCAGCTTCTCGATAGAAGCATAGATAAAGGCGATGTGCCTACTTTAAAGAAGCATTTGGCGAAAGCACAAGTGCAACTGGAGAAGTTAAATGAACTCATCACGGACCTCCTCGACATCTCCAAAATTGAAAGCGGTAAACTCAAGTTCAACAAACAACCCTTCCTTATAGATGATTTGCTGAATAGTGTGATCGAGATTATTCACCAATCCAATCCTGAATTTAAACTGTTGAAAACCGGATCTGTTAGCCGGGAAATTTGTGGCGATGAAATGCGCATCGAACAAGTGATCATTAACTTTTTAACCAATGCCATAAAATACGCACCAGGTACCTCTGAGGTGCACATCCATGTCGAAGACCGTGGCCACAATGTGTATGTTGGTGTTAGAGATTTTGGAATTGGTATCGATAAAGACCTGCAAAAAAACGTCTTTGAAAAGTTCTATAGAGTAGAAGAAACGGCCATTCATTTCCAAGGGCTCGGTATTGGCCTCTACATTTCCGCCGAAATAATCAGAAGACATGGCGGTGAAGTTGGGGTGAAAAGTACCCCTGGAGAGGGTTCTGAATTTTATTTTAGTATTCCATTTAATGCTACATCCGAGAAGGATTAACAAGAAATTCTATTTATATGCAAAATAAGCAAAGATCTTTAAGAGGAAAACTACGCATTGGACTAGGGTTATCCTTACTGATTTTATTTATCAGTTCTCTGGCTTCCTATAAAAGCATTACCAGCCTGATTCGCAGTGCAGAATTGGTACACCATAGTAATGAGGTGATTACCGGCCTGGAAGAAATTATTTCTACGCTAAAAGATGCGGAAACCGGACAGCGTGGTTATCTCTTAACCGGTGAAAATATTTTTTTAGATCCATATGATGGCGCAAAAGAACGTGCAGTCACGTTACTTCAAAATGTAGGCTTCCTGACCAGGGACAATCCATTACAACAGAAACAGATTGTTAAATTGGATGAGATCATCACCGAGCGACTGAACATCCTTCAAAAGTCAATTGACGTCAAAAAGAGAGGTGGAAGCGCCACAGTTACTGAACTGCTTAATGGTAAAACCCATATGGATATCGCCCGTGCGGTGATCTCCAGCATGGAAAAGGAAGAAAAGCGACTGCTGGAAGAACGTACAGCAGACATGGATAAGTTATCCAAATTTACGCCCATACTCATTATGGTTGCAGCGTTCCTGGCCATCCTGATTACCATTTTCTTTTACCGTAAAGTCATCTTTGATTTCAATGAACGATTGAAACTGGAAGAGGAACTGAAAAAACAAAACGAAGATACGGAGCGCAGAATTGAAGTGATTCGAGAAATTGCTTCAAAGATCTCTAATGGAGATTACGAAGTAAGAGCGGATGTAGCAGGAGAAGACGGATTGGGGAGCGTTGCCGTATCACTCAATGCCATGGCAGAGTCTTTAAAATATTCTTTCTCGCTACTGGCCGATAAGGAATGGCACCAATCGGGAATTGCCAGCTTAAACGATCAGATGGTGGGTGAGAAGAGTGTGCCTGAATTGGCAAATGACATCCTGGAAAGTATCATCGGGCATACCCATAGCCATGTGGCAGCCTTTTATTTACTGGAAGAGGAATCTCATTTGGAATTGATCGCCGGTTATGCCCTTCTGGAAAGAGAAAAGAAACAAACGTTAAGATTAGGTGAAGGTCTGGCCGGACAAGCCTGGAAATCTGCAAAGCAAATCTTAATCAATGATATTCCTGCGGAAGAGCTGACCATCAGTTATGCTGCCGGAAATACTAAACCGCGCAATGTGGTGGCAGTTCCTGTTTTCCGCCATGAAGAGTTGGTAGGCGTGCTTGAAATAGGCTCTCTAAATATTTTTACGCCTTTACAACTGGAATTTTTAAATACAATCTCCACCAATATTGGCATCGCCATTCATGTGTCTCAGAATCGTAAAAAACTCCAGGAATTCCTGGAAGAAACTCAGGCACAAGCAGAAGAATTACAAGCACAACACAGCGAACTGGAAGGCCTAAATGCGGAACTAGAGGCGCAAACACAGAAAATACAAACCTCAGAAGAGGAATTGAGGGTGCAACAAGAAGAGCTTTTACAAAGTAATCAGGAGCTCGAAGAAAGAACCAGTCTGCTGGAAGAAAAAAATCAACAGATTCAGGAACGCAACCTGGACATTCAGCATAAGGCCGAACAGCTGGAACAAAGTACCAAATACAAATCAGAATTCTTGGCCAATATGTCTCATGAATTGAGAACACCATTGAATTCCATCTTGCTGCTTTCCAAATTAATGTCGGACAATAAAGAGCTGGACGAAGAGTATATTGAATATGCAGAAGTGATCCAGAGCTCCGGACAAGGTTTGTTGGCGCTGATTGATGAAATCCTTGACCTCTCTAAAATTGAGGCCGGAAAGATGAAATTGGAGTTCTCGGAGGTCTCGATGACCGAAGTAGCAACCGATATGCGCGCTTTATTTACGCCTTTAGCTGCAGATAAAAAACTGGAGCTGGAACTGAACATTGAAAATGAACTCCCACTGGTGGAAACGGATAAGATGCGTTTGGAGCAAGTATTGAAAAACCTGCTTTCCAATGCCATTAAGTTTACGAACAATGGTAAAGTGAGCCTGGATATTAAAAAAGATAGCACCGGTAAATTCCTGATGTTTAAAGTGAAGGATACCGGAATCGGAATTCCTGCGAATAAACAAGCCATGATTTTTGAAGCATTTCAACAGGCAGATGGTTCCACCAGACGCAATTTTGGGGGTACCGGACTCGGACTTTCGATAAGTCGCGAGTTGGCGAAATTATTGGGTGGTGAAATTCAATTGAGTAGCCAGGAGCAAGTAGGGAGTGAGTTTACATTGCTATTGCCGATTAAACAGGCCGATGCTATTGTTACCGGTTTCGGAGAGATCGAACCCAGACCAGTCTCTAAACCTTTCTTCGAAGAGGCATTCGTGGAAGCCCCTATTGCGCGTTTCACGGTGCAAAAAATCCCTCAGGAGATTGCAGATGACAGGGATGATATTCTCCCGGGTGATAAAGTCATCCTGATTGTTGAAGATGATACCAATTTTGCGAAAACCCTGTTGCAATTCACCAGGAAAAGAGGGTATAAAGGAATTGTGGCCGTAAGAGGTGATGTGGGCATTGAACTGGCGAACCAGTATAAACCCCTGGCCATCCTGCTGGACATTCAGTTGCCGGTAAAAGACGGTTGGGAGGTAATGGAAGAGTTGAAATCTAATCCGGTAACTAAGCCAATTCCGGTACACATCATGTCTTCTCTGGAAGTGAAAAAAGAAAGCCTGCTCAAAGGTGCCGTTGATTTTATCAATAAACCGGTAGCCCTGGAACACATGAAAGAGATCTTCCAGAAACTGGAAGACGCCTTTAGCCGATCTCCAAAGAAGGTACTCATTGTAGAAGAAAATAAACAACATGCAGAAGCATTAAGCTTTTTCTTAAGCAACTATAACATTCAGACAGAAGTGGTCAACAATGTTGGTGAAAGTATTGGGGCGCTACATAAAAAGGAAGTCGACTGCGTGATTCTGGATATGGGTGTTCCTGATAAAAATGCCTATGAAACCTTGGAAACCATCAAAAAGAGCCAGGGATTAGAAAACCTACCGATCATCATCTTTACTGGTAAAAACCTGTCAAAAGGGGAGGAAATCAGGATAAAACAGTATGCAGACTCTATCGTTGTGAAAACGGCGCATTCTTACCAAAGAATTCTGGATGAAGCAGGTCTGTTTCTTCATCTGGTGGAAGAAAAAGAGATCGAAGGAAAAAATAAAAAACCGGTATCGGAACAACTTGGCGGATTGTATGAAGTACTCAACAATAAGACGGTTTTAATTGCCGATGATGATGTCAGAAATATCTTCTCCCTAACCAAAGCACTGGAACAACATAAAATGAAAGTTTTGGCCGCTACAGATGGAAAAGAAGCGCTACAACTGCTTAAAGAGAACCCGTCGGTAGATGTTGTCCTAATGGACATGATGATGCCGGAAATGGACGGATATGAGAGTACAAGAGAGATTAGAAAGATGCCTGCATACAAACAATTGCCCATCCTGGCTGTTACTGCGAAAGCAATGATGGGCGACCGGGAAAAGTGTATTGCAGCAGGTGCTTCTGATTACATCTCAAAACCGGTTGATATCGATCAACTCATTTCCTTGCTCAGGGTATGGCTTTATGATAAAGTGTAACCAACCTGACAGGTATAAAATGAACGCACAATTGTTTTGATATATGGCAGAAAATAAAATACTAATTGTAGATGACGACAACAGGAATATATTCGCCCTCTCGGCAGTATTGAAATCAAAAGGTTTTCGATGTGTTTCCGCAACAGGGGGAGAAGAAGGACTAGACTTGTTGAAAAAAGAAAAGGGAATCGCTGTCGTCTTAATGGACATGATGATGCCTGGAATGGATGGATATCAGGCCATGGCGCAAATGAGTAATCACCCGGAGCTAAAAGGTATTCCGGTGATTGCCGTTACCGCACAGGCAATGTTGGGCGATAGGGAACGGTGTCTGGATGCAGGTGCTGTTGGCTATGTTTCGAAACCCATCAATGTGGATGAATTAACCGATTTGTTGAAGCTTTATATCTAAAAATTTTGGAACTTTCCGCTGTTAATGATGATCAGATTGAAGTCCTGCTCTCAGATCTTCTGGAGCAATATGGATATGATTTTACCGGCTATTCTAAAGCCTCTCTAAAACGAAGGATCAATAGATTATATAGCCTGGATAAGTCTTTGAGTTTTGCCGAATTCCGGTATAAAGTAAATAATGATCCGATCTATTTTAAGCGGTTTGTAGAACAAATTACCGTAAATGTAACGGAGATGTTCCGTGATCCAGAGTTCTTTAAAACATTGAGAGAAGAGGTCTTGCCTCAACTAGGGACCTATCCTTTTATTCGGATCTGGCTTGCCGGATGCTCCACCGGAGAAGAAGCCTATTCCATCTCCATTGTATTAAAGGAATTGAACTTATTGCATAAATCATTGATTTATGCCACAGACTTAAACCCCACAGTGCTCGAAAAGGCGGCTCAGGGGATGTTTGCTTTAGCTCAAATGAAACAATACTCGGAGAATTATATCGCCGCCGGAGGTAAGCAGGATTTTTCCAGTTACTATAGCGCAAATTATTCCCTTGCTAAATTTGATGATGAGCTGAAAAAGAAAATCATTTTTTCTACGCATAACCTGGTTTCAGACCATTCTTTCAATGAATTTCAGCTGATTCTTTGCCGCAATGTCCTGATCTATTTTGACCGGGATTTACAGAATAAGGTGCTCGAACTTTTTAATGATAGCCTGGATGAACTGGGGTATCTTGCCCTGGGTACTAAAGAAACCATCGAATTTTCGGATATTCACAAACAATATAAACGATTACCTGGAAATAAAATCTGGAGGAAACAACGCTAATGAAAAAGTGTAAAGCATTTATAATCGGTGGCTCAGCGGGGAGCCTGGAAGTCCTGTTAAAGGTCTTGCCAGCTGTCAATCCGGAGCTTTCTTTTCCGATTGTTATTGTAATACATCGCAAGCATGGCGCAGATTCATTGTTGCCCGGACTGCTATCTTCCAGAACAAAGATGCCAGTCAAGGAGGCCGATGAGAAGGAAATGATGGTTCCGGGAACGATTTATATCGCGCCCTCAGACTATCATTTGCTCATTGAAATGGACGGTAGTTTTTCTTTAGACTATTCAGAAAAGGTGAATTATTCCAGGCCAGCAATAGATGTCACCTTCCAAACCGCTGCGGAAGCTTATAGAGAGGGCTTGGTTTGTTTACTCCTTTCCGGCTCTAATTCGGATGGCGTTAAAGGACTGCTGACTGTAAAAAGCTGGGCTGGAACGGTCGCAATCCAGGACCCGGAAACGGCACAGGTAGCTTATATGCCTGACCAGGCAAGAAAAAGTATGGATATAGACCGTATATTACGCATTGATGAAGTGGCAGATTATATAAATTTACTTAGCTAGAAACAACGATAATAATAATGAGGAATTTGAAAAAGGTTTTTGTGTTTGATGATAATGCTGATATCCTGGAATTGTGTACCATCATCCTGGAAGATGCCGGTTATGAGATTAAGACTTCCGCAACTTCGAACCAGATCATCGATCAGGTTTTGGCCTATATGCCAGATATCATCTTTATGGACAATTGGTTACCAGATGTAGGTGGAATTGATGCCACAAGAGAACTGAAAGGAGATGAACGCTTAAAAAATATTCCTGTGATTTACTTTACGGCTAATAACGACGTGAAATCGTTAGCAGAGCAAGCAGGAGCAGATGGTTACCTGTCAAAACCCTTCGATATTCAGGAACTGGAAAATATCATTGAAAGACATTTGAAAAATTAAACAAGCTTTTAATCGAAAAAGGCAGCAACCATGATCTGATCGCTGCCTTTTTTATGATATCATAAATTCTGGTACTAAACGAGCTTATTTTACGCCAAGCACATCAACACCTTGTTCAAATATAATATCGACAGGAATGCCTTTTTGAGTCAGTTTGTCTAAGTCTTTCTGTAACTCCGGACTAATCACGGCATTCTCTTTTTGTACTTTCGCAACGGCTGCTTTATCGCCATTTCCCTGAAGGGTAATGATCAGACTACTCAGCTTATTCATCGCCGTTTCAAACTTCGTAAAATCTACTTTGTAGGTTCCATTCGGATTTCTGACGAAAGCCCCGTTTTCTTTGAAGAAATTGAAACACTGCATATTGGCTTTACCATGTGCACTCGCCGCACCAAATCTTACTGAACGAAGGATTCCAGCCATATAAGTGGTGTAAAAGGTTTTGAGATCACCTTCTAATTCCCCTTTTTTAAGTAAGCCAGTCACCATGTAAAGGCCCAAAACATCAGCTTTACCTTCTTCTAACCAGGAATATTGTTCCTGTAAAGCTTCTTTCACAAAGCCTTTTCCAGTTACTGTTTGTTTGATTCCCAAACCATGAGCAACCTCATGGAACATCACATTGGCAAAGAAAGCGTCAAAATTAATGTATTGTTGCTGATCCTTGTCAATCAGTTCCTTAGCAATTGGAACCAGAATCTTGTCAAACTTGGCTTTCATGGCGTTTTTCAATTGTGAACGTCTTGTGCCTTTTTTCTGCTGGATGATTTCATCATTTGGTAGGTTTACCGCAATGGTTTTTGATCCCGCATTACAATCCCCGGCATAATAAACTACATCGTAAGCATTCAGCTCAGAATCGATTCCAGGTTTTTCTTTCTTATACTTCGCTGCAACTGGTAATCCTTCTTGTAATTGAGGCAACATGGCTACATATTTGGCCAGTCGTTTACTCCATACCTTATCTTTTACCAATACATAAGACTCGTAGGAAGCTCTGGCATTGAATAACTTATCTTCATAATTTTCAATCGGACCAATAATGATGTCCAGATTGTTCGTTTTCATGTCCAACCAGGCATAATCACTCGCCGTGAAATCATCCGAGGTCAAAGCATCCGCACGAAGGTTCAGGTATTTTTTAAATCCGGCGTCTTCTGTTAGCAAGGCCGCTTGTTTTAGCAATGAAGAAGCATTTTGCAATTCAGAAGCGAATAATACATGGTAAGGGATCTCCACAAGTTTTCCAGTACTGTCTTTTTGGATGACAGAATACTGGTTGAATTTATTTTTTAAATCTGATTTTTCCAGCTGTTCTTTAGTCATTCCTGCAGGGTAGAACGTTGCACCCTCAGGTTTTGCCCCGATGCCTGCAATAAATGGTTTATCACCGTTTAAACGATCCCATGGGCCATAATTGATCCATACAAATGCTTTGGTTTTTTCGTCTTTTATGGTACTCAATAAGCTGTCACGTTGAGGATAAGCCTGTTTCCAGAACAATTCATCCATAATCTGTGCAGCCTGAATCAATAAAGGCAAGATCTTACGGTCTGTCGCGGATAAATCGTTCAGGTTAGTACTCAATTTCACCTTTTCATAGATGCCAATGCGTTCGTCTACGTAATGTTGTAGGCTGTCTTCACTAGAGCTGATTTCTTTGGCATGGGTATTGGTATTTCCCTGAGGATTACTACAAGATGAAATCCCTGTAGCGATGGCACATCCGGCAATAATAAGCGTTAATTTGCTTAAGTTCTTCATATGGATACTTGTTTTTTTATCGGTAGCAAAGTTACATCAAATGCGGGTATTTCTGTCACGATCCTGCATTGATCTGAGTATAAGATGACAACTAAATTAGTAAAAAATAGTAATTTTACCACTTCTATACCCTCCACTATGATACAAAGTCTCCAAATTAAAAGCGCAAGCTTATTGATATGCTCCTTATTATTTATGGCATCCTGTTCTTCAAATAAATATGCCGCAACCAATAAAATCTATAAAGAGCAAGCTAAGGGTTTTGCCGAAATCATCCAATCTACACCACCAATAAAACAGGCTAAAGAGACCCTCGATCCAACCATGCAAGAATGGATCGGCTCCGTGAATTTTGGAATGCGCCGCCCGAATTTTGTAATTATACACCATACGGCACAAGATTCGCTAAATCAAACTGTGAAAACATTTCTCAATAAAAAAGCGGAGGTAAGTGCACATTATGTGATCGGAAGAGACGGTAAAGTGCTTCAAATGGTGAATGAATACTTGCGATCTAACCATGCAGGGGTAGGAAAATGGGGTAATGATACCGATTTGAACTCTTCTTCAATTGGGATAGAATTGGATAACAATGGTAAGGAGCTTTTTGCAGATGCACAGATCAGAAGCCTGGTGACACTTTTAGGAGCCTTGAAGAAAAAGTATAACATCCCTGCAGCCAACTTTATTGGCCATTCAGATATCGCACCAAGACGTAAAATAGATCCTTTGAATTTCCCATGGAAGGTTTTAGCAAAAAAAGGATTCGGATTCTGGTATGATGACCTGTTAAAAATGCCGCCAGTAGATTTTAATGCAGAATTGGCATTGAAGGCGATTGGATACAATGTGAGTAATGTCAGTGCGGCGATTGTGGCCTTCAAAATACATTTCGTACAAACGGATATTACTCCGGTTTTGACCCCTGCTGATAAGCTGATTCTTTACAACTTATATACGAAATACCTTTAAGCATAAAAAAACGGCCAGATTAACGAATTTTCGTAGATCTGGCCGTTTTAGAATTATTTTTTTGCTTTTGCCCAGGCATCCTTCAATCCAACCGTACGGTTAAAAATCAAATGATCTGGAGTAGAATCCTGATCTACACAGTAATATCCTTTACGAATGAACTGGTACCTTGAATCCAGGTCTGCATTGGCTAAATAAGGCTCGATATAAGCTTCTTTAATCACGTGCACGCTTTCCGGGTTCAGGTAATCTTTGAAATCACCTTCTTCAGAATCCGGAGATTCTACCGTAAATAAGCGGTCGTAAGTCCTGATTTCCGCTTTTTTTGCATGTTTTGTACTTACCCAGTGGATTGTTCCTTTTACGTTGATACCGCTGGTATCTTCGCCACTTTTCGATTCAGGGATATAGGTACAATGAACCTCAGTTACATTACCTGCTGCATCTTTAACGAAGTTTTCGCACTGTACAATGTAAGCGTGTTTCAATCTTACAGTTGCACCAGGTGCTAGTCTGAACCATTTTTTAGCAGGTTCTTCCATGAAATCTTCGCGTTCAATCCACAATTCATTGCTGAAAGGAATGGCTCTGATTCCGCCTTTATCTTCTGCTTCAGGATTATTTTCGCCATTTAAGGTTTCTTCTTGTCCTTCAGGATAATTGGTAATGATCAGCTTAATCGGATCTAATACCGCCATTACTCTATTGGCAATTTTATTCAGGTGCTCACGTACACAGAATTCCAATAAGCTAAGCTCGATTAGATTTTCTCTTTTGGCAATCCCGATTCTTTCACAGAATTCACGGATACTATCTGGTGTATATCCTCTTCTTCTCAAACCACTGATGGTAGGCATGCGTGGATCATTCCATCCGGTTACCACCCCTTCATTGACCAGTTGAAGCAATTTTCTTTTGCTCATCACCGTATAAGAAAGGTTTAGACGGGCAAATTCATACTGTTTAGAAGGGAAAATTTCCAGGTGTTCAATGAACCAATCGTATAGCTCACGGTGTGATACATACTCTAAAGTACAGATCGAGTGCGTGATTTGCTCAATGCTATCACTTTGTCCGTGTGCAAAATCGTACATCGGATAAATACACCATTTGTTACCAGTACGGTGGTGTTCTGCATGTTTGATACGGTAAATAATCGGATCGCGCATGATCATATTCGGGCTGGACATATCTGCCTTCGCTCTTAAAATACATGCACCATCAGGGAATTCGCCAGCTTTCATACGGGCAAACAAGTCGAGGTTTTCCGCAATACTGCGGGAACGGAATGGGCTGTCTATTCCAGGCTCCGTAGGAGTACCTTTCAGTGCTGCAATTTCTTCCGCAGTACTGTCGTCGATATAAGCCAGGCCTTTTTCAATTAGTTTTACCGCGAAATCGTATAAAGTATCAAAGTAATCTGAAGTATACAGTTCATTTTTCCACTCAAAACCAAGCCATTTAATATCTTCCTGTTGACTGTCTACGTATTCGGTTTTCTCAGTTACTGGATTGGTATCATCAAACCTAAGGTTTGTATAGCCACCATATTTTTTAGTCAGACCGAAGTTCAGGCAAATGGCCTTTGCGTGTCCGATGTGTAAATAACCATTGGGTTCAGGCGGAAAACGAGTAACTAGGGTCTCGTATTTTCCACTGCTCAAATCGTTTTCAATGATCTCTTCAATAAAGTTCAATGATCTTTCCTCACTCATAAAAACTGTAAATTTAGTCTTCAAAGTTAACATAAAACCGCTAATTTACTTACATTTACAACCTACTATTCGTATATTTTATGAGCAACACATTAAACAGACCCATTCGGGTTTTAGTGGCTAAAGTTGGATTGGATGGGCACGATAGGGGGGCAAAAATTATTGCTACTTCTTTGCGGGATGCTGGGATGGAAGTGATTTATACCGGCCTCCGACAAACGCCGGAGATGGTGGTTAACACCGCCTTACAGGAAGATGTCGACGCAATTGGTGTCTCAATTTTGTCAGGAGCTCACATGACCGTCTTCCCTAAAATAGTAGAAATCATGAAACAGAAAGGGCTAACTGATGTGCTGCTTACCGGTGGTGGCATCATTCCGGAAAATGATATGGAGAAACTTAAAGCCATTGGCGTTGGGGAGTTATTTGCTCCGGGAACAACCATGGAAACCATCACCAATTACATCAAAGACTGGGTATCTGAAAACAGAAACTTCTAACCTTTAAAATTCTTAACCGAACCATATGGCGTATCAAAATCTTTTATCAGAAATTAGGGAATCCGTATTATATGTGACCATCAACAGGGAGCAGAAGCTAAATGCGCTCAATAAAGCGACCTTAGCTGAACTTGCTGATGTGATTGCTTTTGCAGCAAAGAACGAGGAAGTCCGTGCAGTTTTGCTAACCGGTGCCGGACCTAAAGCTTTCGTAGCCGGAGCGGATATCTCCGAATTTGCCGATTACTCCGGCGCAGAAGGAGAGGCCTTAGCGAAAAATGGACAAAACCAGGTGTTTGATGCGATTGAAAATTGCCCGAAACCTGTGGTTGCAGCCATTAACGGTTTTGCTTTAGGAGGGGGATTGGAACTGGCTATGGCCTGCCATATTCGCATTGCTTCAGAAAATGCAAAATTAGGCTTGCCGGAAGTGACTTTAGGCTTGATTCCTGGTTATGGAGGGACACAACGTCTGACGCAGTTGGTAGGGAAAGGAAAAGCGATAGAAATGATCACAACTGCCGATATGATTTCTGCTGTGGAAGCCGAGAAAATTGGCCTGGTGAATCATGTCGTTCCTGCGGAAGAATTACTTCCAAAAGCGGAAGAAATTCTGTCAAAAATTAAGCTTCGGGCGCCACTGGCCATTGCCAGTGCAATTTCTGCCGTCAATGCCGCTATTCGCTATGACGAAAATGGCTTTGAAACTGAAATTAAAGAGTTTGGTAAGTGTTTTGATACAGAAGACTTTAAAGAAGGTACTTCTGCATTTTTAGAAAAAAGAAAAGCAGTGTTTTTAGGCAAATAATTTCGTTTAAATCATATTTAAGGCCCATTTGATTCTTTCCAATGGGCTTTTTTATTGGATTAAAACTGCCCTTTTTAAAGGGCAGCAGATTTAAAAGTGTAGAAAATTTTTCCCATACAAAAAAAGTATTTATATTTATCTGGTTATAATGGACTAAACTATTTAATTTCCCTATGAGAAAAATATTGATTGTTGACGACGAAATAAACATCGGTTTATTACTTTCGAAGTTTTTAACCCGAAATTCATTTAGCGTCTCAACAGCTACAAGTGGTGTTTCAGCGATGGAATATCTGGCAAAGGAAAGCTATGATCTGGTCTTATGTGATTACCGTCTGGAAGATACGGATGGAAAAGAGATGTTGATCAAGATCAAAGAAAGCTATCCGGGCACTGGAGTAATCATTATTACAGGATATTCAGATATTAAATTGGCTGTAGAACTCATTAAGCTGGGCGCCTACGACTATATCACCAAACCTTTATACCCTGATGAGATTTTAAATACCATCAATAAGGCGATTGATACCCAAATGGCTTTGAATGTAAACAGGTTGGAGATTCCGGCTGAAGCACCGAAGCAAAAGGGCTCAAAACCAAGTAGTAGCCAAACCGATAACTTTGTGAACGGTACAAGTGCTGCTTCAAAGGAGCTTTTAAGGCAGATACAACTGGTTGCGCCTACCACTTATAGTGTGATTCTAACCGGCGAAAGTGGAACTGGTAAAGAATCTGTAGCGATGGCCATTCACTTGAATAGCCCACGCAGGGATCAACCATTTGTAGCCATGGACTGTGGTTCCCTAACCAAGGAGCTTGCAGGAAGTGAATTTTTCGGTCACGAAAAAGGATCATTTACGGGCGCACTTTATACAAAAATTGGTCATTTTGAAATGGCCAATGGAGGTACTTTGTTCTTAGATGAAGTAGGAAACCTTTCTTATGAAATCCAGGCAGCCTTATTGAGAACAGTACAGGAACGTAAGATCAAAAGAATTGGGAGTACCAAGGAAATTGAACTGGATGTACGAATCATCGTGGCCACCAATGAAAACTTGTCAGATGCCATACAAAAAGGAAGGTTCAGGGAAGATTTATACCATAGGTTTAACGAGTTTTCTTTGAGCTTGCCGCCATTAAGGCAGCGCGGTAGTGACATCATGTTGTTCGCACATACTTTCTTAAAAGGAGCAAATCAGGAGCTGAATCGTAAGATCCATGGCTTTTCAGAAGAAGTGGAAGAGTGTATCATGACTTACAACTGGCCAGGGAATGTTAGAGAATTGAAAAATGTAGTGAGAAGAGCCTCTTTACTCACAGAAACACAAGAAATTCAATTGAAAGCACTGCCATTGGAGATCTCTACCTATGCCAAAGCTTCCGCTATGGAAACTTCCATTGCGCGGACTGAGAAACCTCGAGACCTTAAAAATGCCGCTTTAGAAGCAGAGTATGAAGCAATTTTGAAAGTATTGAGAGAAGTGAATTTTAACAAAACTAAAGCAGCGAAAATCTTGAATATCGACAGGAAGACGCTTTACAATAAAATGAGAGCCATCAATTTGGAGAGTTAAACCTGAAACATGTCTTTATTCAATCATAAACAACGGAATAACATCAACCTGGTGATTATCATTGCCCTTGGTTGTTTAATTGCTTATTCTATACAGGGGATTTTCGGATCTATTTTAAGTACCCTGGTGTTGTTTACGATTTTAAGACCCCTTTATATTTATCTGGTAGAAGGGAGAAAATGGCATAAACGGCCTACTGCCCTGCTACTTTTATTTGCCTCTGTGATCGTGCTGATCCTTCCTTTTTATGCGCTCAGCACGATGGTAATCCAGAAAATTGCAGAACTGCAAAGCGATCATATCTATTTCAAAAATCTGATTTTCAAATTTAAACACTTGATTCCGCTGAATAGTGATATTCAGAATCTGGTAGAAGAAGGGCTGAAAAAGGCAGGAACATGGGCTACAGAGCTCTTTCCATCCTTAATTTCTGGTGCTTTTAATATTATCCTGGGCCTGATCATCATGTATTTTTTGTTGTATTTCATGCTGGTGGAAAGGGAGAAGTTTGAAGCTTCCATGATCAAATATGCGCCCTTCAGGGAGCAAAACGCCTATCGATTTGCGGAAGAAATGCGCAATACCACCTATTCCAATGTATTGGGACAGGGCTTAATTACCATTGTACAAGGCTCTTTGCTGAGTTTGGCATTTTATGTACTGGGGTATTCCGACCCCTTATTCTGGGGGGTGATTACCATGTTCATTTCTTTCGTGCCCATATTAGGCCCGCCGGTAGTTTTTGTGCCTGCCGCATTATTGCAGTTGGCAGATGGGAACAATTTTGCCGGCTGGGCGATGCTGATCTTTGGATTTGTGGTGATTATCAATATCGATAATGTACTGCGTTTCATCATCGCTAAAAAAGTTGGAAATATTCATCCCATTATCACCGTAATTGGCGTAGTTATTGGTGTACCCTTATTTGGAATATTAGGCCTGGTCTTCGGTCCGTTGTTATTGTCATACTTCGTTTTATTGATCAAAATATACGAAAACAGCGCATTGGCGGCGGAAAGATTGGAAAGAATTAAAACAATTTCTGAAGAGGAATCGTTATAATTACTATATTCCAGCATCAACAATATAAATATTCAACACAAAATGTAAATGTCATGAATGATAATTCAAAAGTATTAATTGGGCTATTAGCCGGTTTAGCTGCGGGTGCGGCATTGGGATTACTTTTTGCTCCGGAAAAAGGCAGTGAAACCAGAGATAAATTGAGCCAGTCATTAAAAGACCTTGGAGATACCATTAGAGATAGAGCCGCAGATGAAATTAATCAACTGGCGAGCTTAAAAGATAAGGTTGTAGGTACTGTGAAAGAGAAACTTCGTAAGGAAGAAGAAGAGTTTGAAGATGATTTAGAACACGCATAGATAATCGTAAAATTACATTGTAATGCAGGAAAATAAAGAGAAAGATCTGGAGGAACTGGTAGGAGACGCCAAGGAGTATGTGAATACGCGATTGGAATATACCCGTTTATACCTGATTGAGCGGGGCTCCAAAATGTTCGCCGATGTGGTCACCAATGCGGCGGTTGCCATTTGCTTTTTGCTGGCTTTCCTGTTTGGGACCTTCACTTTAGCCCTGTTTTTATCTGATGTACTCGGTAGTTATACCAGAGGGTTTGGCTGTGTAGCCTTAATCTACCTACTGTTGGCTTTAATCGTTTATTTTGCGAAAGAAAAATACATTGAAAAAGCCATCATTAATTTTACCATCAGACGCTATTTTAATAAGCTCGCGGACAAGGAGGAGGAAGATGAAGAGAAAATATAACATCAACAACCTCGAAGATCTACACCTGCAAGTGCGGTTGTTGAAATCGGAATATACGGCCAAAGGAGACGCATTGGCAGGGGATTCTAAAAAATACCTGCATCAGTTTACTTTAAATGGCTTTATAAAAAAATATGCCACTCCATCAGCCTTCCTTAAAATTGATGATAAATTTAACATCAGCAGCAAGGTGCTTTCTATGGCCCTTCCTTTAGTGATGAACAGCACCTTTTTTAAAGGCTCTGGTTTAGTTACTAAGGCTTTGGTTGGCTTGGCTTCGGGCAAGCTAGGAAAGTCGCTTGATGCGGAGCATTTGTCTGCGATATTTAACTCTGTGACAAGCTGGTTTAACAAGCCAAAGAAAACAAAAGAAAAACAAGCACTGGAAGTCGATTATGGCATCCCACCAGATTCTGAAACTTATTAGTTTAGATATACAAAAAAGGAAGCCCTAAAGCTTCCTTTTTTTATTGAACGTTTGTTGCTACTCAACAACAAACGTTCGTTTCTTAAAAAATGACTAAACGGTCGTTTGGATTTTCAATTCTTTCATCTGTTTCTCATCAATAGTTGAAGGACTATCAATCATCACATCTCTTCCAGAATTGTTTTTTGGGAATGCGATTACATCGCGGATGCTATCCAAGCCTGCGAAAATAGAACACAACCTGTCAAATCCGAAAGCAATTCCACCATGTGGAGGTGCACCAAATTCGAAAGCATCCATCAGGAAGCCAAATTGTTGCTGCGCATCTTCAGGAGAGAAGCCTAAATGCTTGAACATTAATGCTTGAAGTGCTCTGTCGTGGATACGGATAGAGCCACCGCCGATTTCAGTACCATTTACCACCATGTCATAAGCATTTGCTCTCACATTTCCCGGATCGGTATCTAGTAAGGCAATATCTTCTGGTTTTGGAGAAGTAAAAGGGTGGTGCATCGCATGGTAACGTTCAGATTCTTCATCCCATTCTAAGAGTGGGAAGTCCAATACCCAAAGTGCACTAAATTTGTTTTTATCACGTAAACCTAAGCGAGTACCCATTTCAAGGCGTAATTCGCTCAATTGCTTGCGTACTTTATCGGTTAGACCTGACATGATCAACACTAAATCGCCCGGTTGGGTATTCATTGCTGCCGACCATTTTTTCAGTTCTTCCTCATTATAAAACTTATCTACTGAAGATTTTAGAGAACCATCTTCGTTATGACGCATGTAAATCAGACCTGTAGCTCCAATTTGCTGACGTTTCACGAATTCAGTCAATTCGTCCATCTGCTTTCTGGTATAGCTTGCGCAACCAGTTGCATTGATTCCGATGATCATTTCTGCACTGTCAAAAACCGGGAAATCTTTTCCTTTAACCAGGTCTGTCAATTCAACAAATTGCATTTCAAAACGGGTATCCGGTTTGTCAGAACCATAGAACTTCATGGCATCTGAGTACTGCATTCTTGGAACTTCCGGCAAATCAAAGTCTTTCAAGTCTTTGAATAAGGTACGGATCAGTCCTTCGAAAGTATTTAGAATATCTTCTTGTTCGATGAAAGACATTTCGCAGTCAATTTGAGTGAACTCAGGCTGTCTGTCCGCACGTAAATCCTCATCTCTGAAACATTTAACGATTTGGAAATAGCGGTCAAATCCAGACACCATTAACAACTGTTTGAACGTTTGTGGCGACTGTGGAAGGGCGTAGAACTGTCCTTCGTTCATTCTGCTTGGCACCACAAAATCTCTCGCACCTTCAGGTGTAGATTTGATCAATACTGGTGTTTCTACTTCAATAAAGTCTAGATTATCTAAGTAACGACGAACAGCTTGTGCCATTTTATGACGCAATACCATGTTGTTACGGATCGGATTTCTACGTAAATCCAGGTAACGATATTTCATGCGCAAGTCATCACCACCATCAGTTTCATCATCGATCATGAATGGAGGTAATTTTGCTGCGTTTAGTATTTCTAATGCAGTGATTTTTATCTCAACTTCACCTGTAGGCATTTTCAGGTTTTTGTTAGAGCGTTCTACGACAAGGCCGCTTGCTTTAATTACAAATTCCCTGCCCAGGCTACGTGCTGCCTCGCATAATTCCCGGTTGTCGTCCATATTGAAAACAAGTTGGGTAATCCCGTATCTGTCACGGATGTCAATAAAAGTCATCCCTCCTAAATCCCTGGATTTTTGTACCCAGCCACATAAGATTACATTTTCACCTAAATTCTCAATAGTTAGAGCTCCGCAAGTAGTTGTTCTTAACATTATTAAAAGTATTAAGTCCCAAAAATATTGATTTTGAATGGGATATTTCAACCCTCATTGAATTTAGCTTAGTATATTGAAAATATTTTTGTCTGAGATGCAACGTTTCAAAAAATCAGCTGTCCTATAATCGAATTGAAAAACATTGGAAACTGTATACATCGATAAACACGTAACACTCGTTCAGGAGTGCCGGCAAGGAAACCGGAAAGCACAATTTGAAATTTACAAATTGTATGCTAAGGCTATGTATAACGTGGCCCTTAGGATCGTGAATTTCGATGATGAAGCAGAAGATGTTTTGCAAGAGGCATTTCTTGACGCTTTTACGCGGATAGAGAGTTTTAGAGGGGAAACTACCTTCGGCCTTTGGCTGAAGCAGATCGTGATCAATAAATCGATCAATTATCTCCGGAAGCGAAAAGTGGAGTTTGTGAGTATGGAGGCTGTGGATGTGGCAGAGCCCTTGGATGCGATGGAAGAGGAAGATCTGGAGTGGCGGGTAGAGGAAGTGAGAACGGCCATTGCGGCATTGCCAGATCGGTATCGCGTGGTACTGACTTTATACCTTTTTGAAGGGTATGACCATGAGGAGATTGCTCATATTTTGAAGATATCTGAAAGCACTTCCAGAACACAGTACATGCGTGCGAAATTGAAATTAAATGGATTATTAGTAAAGAGAGGGGTATAGAGATGAATAAGAGGAGTATTGAAGAATACATTAAAGAGAACAAAAAGGAGTTTGATTTTAAAACGCCATCCGACCAGTTATGGGCAAGAATAGATGCGGGATTGGATAAAGAGAAAGTAAAAAAAAAATCGGTGATGCCATTCTGGTTCGGTATAGCTGCATCGCTGATGCTGATCATGACGGTTACTTTTATCTATACCTCTCGTAAGCCCGTACAGGAGTTGCAAATTGCTGACATCAGCCCGGTATATGGGAAGAAAGAAATGAAGTTTGCCAGCCTGATTGAAGAGAAAAAAGACAGTTTGCAGGTATATGCGAAGAAAAACCCAGTGTTGTATGCGAAGTTCAGCGCAGATTTGAACCAGCTGGGCGAGGATTATGAAAAGATGAAGAAAGAATTGCAACGCAGCCCGAATCAAGAGGTGGTGGTCAGGGCAATGGTGAAAAATCTGGAATTACAGCTGCAGGTGATCAATCAACAATTGTCGATCATCAATGAAGTAAATCAATACAAAGAGGAGAATCAAATATGAAAAAGTTAATTTGGGGAATGTGTGGCCTGTTGTTGGCTACAAATCCGGCCGGCGCACAGTCGGTGGTTAAAGAACTGAATGAGGCCACAAAACTTGCGGTTCAAACGCACTTGAAGACGCTTTCTACGGAAGTGCAAACCTCGCTTAGTTCAACGCTAACCACATTACCACCATCCCCGGCAATGGGCGCTTTGTCATCAGTCAATTTAGGCGTAAATAACCTACAGGAAGATTCCGATGACCCGATGAAGTCTAAAATTTTTTCTAAATCATTTCCCGTAAATGCGAATGATAAACTGAGCTTGAGTAATCAGTATGGCGGCATTACCATCCAAACCTGGGATAAGAAGGAAGTAAAGGTGGAGGTTGATATCAAAGCTTACAGCAAAAGTGACGAGGATGCGCAGCGTTTGCTGGATGAAGTGGGTATTGAATCGGGTAAAAGCGGGGACCAGATCACTTTCAAGACCGCTTTTTCGTCTAAGGATGGCAATTATGGAAGCGGGATGCGGAAAGGGAAGTTTTGGCGTAGAGAAGTGAAGATCAATTACGTGGTCTTTATGCCTGCAAATACACCTTTAACAGTAAGAAATCAATATGGAGGTGTGTCTATCGGGGAGCTTTCAGGCGCATTATACGCAAAGGTCCAATATGGTTCTTTTACAGCCGAAAATCTGGCGAGCACCAACAACTATGTGGATGTGCAATACGGAAAAGCGCAGATTCAAAACATGAATAAAGGGGTTGTCAAACAACAATATGGGGCAGGATTAGTATTGGGAACTATTGGTACATTGGAACTGGATGCTCAGTATACCGGGGTTGTGATCAATACAATTAAAGGAGATGCGGTGATCAATCAGCAATACGGAAAGGGATTGTCCATTGGCTCCGTAAGGAACCTGGACTTAGACGCGCAATATACCAATGTGAATCTGACTACAATTAATGGAAACGCGACCATCAAGCAACAATACAACAGCCTTAGCATTGGCTCGGTGAATAAACTTAAGGTGAATGGCGATTATACCACTGTTAAGGTGGGCAGCCTAAAGGGAGATGGGAACTTCAATCTTGGATATAATAAACTAACGATTGATAATGTGCTTCCAGGCTGTAAAAATCTAACCGTAAATTCGAACTATGCAGGAGTTACCCTCGGCTTTGCCAACAATTATAGCGCTGATTTTGAGGTAGGAACCAATTATGGTAATTTCAATCCCGGAAATAATGTGAATTCTAAACTGTTAACTGAGCATGGAAATAGCAAAACTTATGGTGGTAAAATCGGAAACGGT
The DNA here is from genome assembly GCF_014172405.1 of Pedobacter gandavensis. Lineage (GTDB taxonomy): Bacteria > Bacteroidota > Bacteroidia > Sphingobacteriales > Sphingobacteriaceae > Pedobacter > Pedobacter gandavensis. The sequence goes on from NZ_WNXC01000005.1 coordinate 240,546, forward strand.
GGAACCGGAAATATAAATATACGCGCAAATTACGGTAATGTTTCCTTGAATTAAGTTGGGGTAAGCATAGCGCATAGCAATCTTAAGCAAGAGCCTGTTGATAAATTCAGCAGGCTTTTTTTATATCTTAGTGGCTTGATTTATTTTATTTCATATGGAAATTTTTAGTAGCCCGGAAGCTTGGATATCACTCATTACTTTAACCATTTTGGAGATTGTACTGGGGATTGATAACATTGTATTTATTTCAATTTTGGCAGGAAAACTGCCTGCTGATCAACAGAAAAAAGCACGTCAGGTTGGTTTAGGTCTTGCGATGATCACTCGAGTATTACTGCTATTGTCTCTGACATGGGTGATGAAATTAACTGCACCATTGTTTAATGTGGGTGATTGGATTGGCATTAGTAATGCAGAATGGTTAGAAAAACTGGCGATTTCAGGAAGAGACTTGATCCTGATCATCGGTGGATTATTCCTGATTTATAAAAGCACGCATGAGATCCATCAAAAGCTGGAAGGTGAAGAAGAAGGAGGGATCAAAGGAAAAGTTCATTCTTTCCTGGGGATTATCATCCAAATCTTAATTTTAGACGTTGTATTCTCTCTGGATTCTGTAATTACCGCAGTGGGTATGGCAGATCATATTGAAATTATGATTGCGGCGGTTGTAATTGCCGTATTGATTATGTTGGTTTCGGCATCAGCCATTAGTAACTTCGTTAATAAACACCCAACAGTGAAGATGTTGGCTTTATCATTCTTGCTGTTGATCGGGGTTTCCCTCCTTGCAGAAGGATTAGATCAACACATTCCTAAAGGCTATATCTATTTTGCTATGGCATTCTCCGTATTGGTAGAGATGCTGAATCTGAAAATGAAGAAAAGCAATAAACCTGTCGAACTTAGAAATACACCACACGAAAACCAGTAATTTTACCGCATGATTTCATTTTTTGAAGCCGCATTGGCCGAATTATCTATACATCGCATTGGAAACAAGGCGCAGGACGAGTTTTATGTATTGTCTGAAAAGTCTATTCCTGTAAAAGACAATATGCTGAGCAATTTGCTCCAGCAGTATTTCTTAGGCCCCTTTGCGAAGGTGAACGAAATTTATCATTTTACGCACCCGAATGTTGATTTAAACCTGAACGAGGTGTATCATTTCGCTGATAAGATTTTTGAGGATGGCACTACTTTTCATGAAAATAGTAAGGAGCTGGCAAAATACCTATATGATGTTTCCGGACATCCGAAAATCAAACCAGGAGAGTTGTATGTTGCTTATTTTGAAAATGTGCAGATTGAAGGCGAGCTTCATGATGCGATAGGAATCTTTAAATCAGAAACTAAAGAATCATTTTTAAAGGTGTATCCGGAAGAAGGTGGATTTGGTTTGGGCTACGAAGAGGAAGCAATCAATATCAACAAGCTGGATAAAGGCTGTTTAATCTTTAACACCGACAAAGAAGAAGGTTTCCGTGTAGCAGTGATCGATCAGACCAATAAAAGTGCAGAAGCAGTTTACTGGAAAGACGAGTTTTTGAAATTGAAAGTCAGAAATGACAATTTTAACCAGACCAATAGCGTGTTGGGAGTGGTTAAGAACTTTGTAACGGAGAAACTGGATCAGGAATTTGACATTTCTAAAGCGGACAAGATCGATTTGCTGAATAAATCCATAAAATATTTCAAGGAAAAGGAGAGTTTTGACCTGGATGAGTTCTCCAATGAAGTGATTGGTAATGCCGAAGGGATTGAGTCTTTCAAGAACTATAAAAAGAGTTATGAGGAAGAGTTTGATGCGCCAATTGCTGATACTTTTGATATTTCCGGTGCTGCGGTAAAAAAACAAAGCAGAGCTTATAAGAGCGTATTGAAGTTGGATAAGAATTTCCATATCTATATCCACGGAGATAAAGATTTGATTGAGAAGGGATACGATGATGATAAGTCGATGAACTATTATAAAGTGTATTTCAGAGAAGAAGAATAATAAATCTTTTTTTTCAATTTATACCCAAAAGAACCAAATCGTTTAGCCTCATAAATGGTTTGGTTCTTTTTTTGCAAATACCTTTTATTGACAGTTAATAGTTGAGAATTAATAGTAGCTTTATTTTAGAAGCCAAATTTTTCCTTAACGTATGAACCCGGAACTACAGAAGAACAGTATTTTCAAAGTCATCGGTGCCTCTTCTTTGGGGACATTGATCGAATGGTATGATTTTTACATTTTTGGTAGCCTGGCTACGATTATCGGCGCACAGCTTTTTCCTGCAGATGCAGGGGCTTCCGCACTGATCAATACTTTAGCAATTTTCGCGGCAGGTTTTATTGTGCGGCCCTTTGGTGCTTTGGTATTTGGTCGCCTTGGCGATTTAATCGGGCGTAAATACACGTTCCTGCTCACTTTGGTCTTGATGGGCGGCTCCACTTTTTTAATCGGTCTAATCCCTTCTTATTCCAGTATTGGATATGCGGCACCAATTTTAGTGCTGATCTTGCGCCTGGTTCAAGGCTTGGCCTTGGGTGGTGAATATGGTGGCGCGGCAACTTATGTAGCAGAACATGCCCCAGCCAATAAACGAGGTTTTTTTACGAGCTGGATTCAGACAACCGCTACAGGGGGCTTGTTTTTGTCGCTGGGTGTGATCGTCTTGACTAAAAATTGGTTAGGGGCAGAAGATTTTGCCGCCTGGGGTTGGCGGATTCCATTTTTATTGTCGATCCTGCTGGTAGGCGTGTCGATCTATATCCGAATGAAAATGCACGAATCTCCAATGTTTACGAAATTGAAAACAGAAGGAAAGATTTCGAAAAACCCATTAAAGGAGAGTTTTAACCATAAAGCGAACTTTAAAATGGTATTACTGGCGCTTTTTGGTGCTACGATGGGGCAAGGGGTAATCTGGTACACCGGACAGTTTTATGCGCAATCCTTTATTGAAAATACTTGTAAGGTCGATTTTAATGATTCCAGGTATATCTTGCTTTGGGGAATTGCCTTTGCAACCCCTTTCTTTGTGATTTTTGGCTCCTGGAGCGACAGGGTAGGCCGGAAGTGGATTATGCTGACAGGGATGTTGTTGGGGATCATATTTTACCGGCCTATCTATCAGGTCTTTCTGGACGATACGGATTTCAGTGATGTGACACAAGAGGATATTTTCTCTGTCGCGAACCCGGTAGTTACCAAGCTTGCAATCAATGGGGGAGTGGATAGCTTGATTACCACCTCGGCCATGGTGACATTGGTAGACGGCAGCAGCTATCAGAAAGTACAATCTCATACAAAATTTGGAGCCAGCATGGATGGAACAGCTGCGGAGAAACCGCTGGAAGTTCATCCGGAGCTGATAAAAGATAAAAAACTCTCTACTCCGGTATTTTGGAAATTTGTGGGGCTTATTTTTTTCCAGATCTTACTGGTCACGATGGTGTATGGGCCTATCGCCGCATTTTTAGTGGAACTATTTCCAACAAAAATCAGGTATACCTCTATGTCGCTGCCTTACCATGTTGGAAATGGCGTGTTTGGTGGTCTGGTGCCCTTTATCGCTACACTAATTGCCAGTTTCTCTGGTTCTACGCCTTTATCCGGCCTTTGGTACCCAATTGGCATTGCCAGTCTCAGCTTTGTGATCGGCGCGATTTACCTGTCTAATAAAAAACCTGTAGAAGCAGAAACTGCAGATTAAACCCCTAAAAAACACGATGATGAACGCATTAAAAAAAGGATTAGGATTGTTTTGGATGATATTGGGACCTGTATCTATCCTGTTTTTGTTCTTGCAGGCTTATGAAAAAGTAGGCTTGGCAGCAGAAGGGGTGCAAAAGACCAATACAGCCTTACAATGGGGGATTATCTTATTCATTTTTATCCCAATCAGCGCAGGCCTTGTGATATTCGGCTATTATGCGCTGAAAGGGGAATATGATCAACTGTCTGAAGGTTCTGAAGAACCCGCCGACTAAAGTACTCTTAACAACAAACCTTTCAGGTACTCACCTTCCGGGAAAGAAACTCTTACTGGATGGTCTTCTGGTTGGTGGAATTGTTTTAGAATTTGCACTTCTCTTCCTGCGTCTAAAGCGGCCCAGGCAATGATTTGCTTGAATGTCTCCATGTCTACCGCGCCCGAGCAAGAGAAAGTAGCTAAGATGCCACCTTTTTCAAGTAACAGCATTCCCAATCTATTTAAATCTTTATAAGCTCTTGCAGCTCTGTCCAATGCAGAACGTGAAGGTGCATATTTAGGTGGATCTAATACGATAACGTCGAACTTTTTGCCTTCTTCTTTGAAAACACGCAGTTGTTTGTTGACATCCGATTGAATGCTTTCCTGACGGGAAGCTTCCAGTCCGTTAAGCTCCAGGTTATGTTTTAAAGTTTCAATGGCCAATGCCGAGCTGTCTACACTGGTTACATGCGCTGCACCTTGTTTTAAGCTGTTTAATGTGAAACCACCGCTGTAGCAGAAGCAGTCCAATACGTTTTTATCTTTGCTATAAGCGGCAAGAATGTCGCGGTTATCACGCTGATCGCAGTAAAAACCTGATTTTTGTCCGTCGGCAATATTGATGTGATAAGTAATCCCGTTTTCTTTAACTTCAATGAATTCTGGTGGCGTTTCACCCCAAAGTAAACCTTGAGTCGCTTCCAGGTTTTCATGTTTACGTGCACCAGCATCACTTTTATCGAAAATTCCTCTTGGGTTTAGTTCCTCGATTAGGATTTCAATCAGCTCCTGTTTCGCATTTTCCATTCCTGAACTCAGGATTTGAAGCGAAAGGAAATCTGCGTATTTATCTACGATTAATCCAGGAAGGAAATCGGCTTCACTGAATACTAATCTGCATGTATTTGTGTTTTCGTTTAACAAATGCTGTCTGGAAGCAATTGCATCGCGAAGTTTTAATTGGTACCATGATTTGTCAATGGTTTTGCTTTCATTCCATTCCATCAACCTCAATGCTACCCTGGATTCGGCATTGTAATACGCATAGGCAAGAAATTCTGACGCTCCAGAACAAACTTTAACGATTTCACCATTTTCTGGCTTCCCCTTAATTTTATCAATTGCTCCTGAAAAAATCCAGGGGTGGTGAAGCATTGCCGCTTTTTCTTTTCCTTTTTTAAGTATTACATCAATCATGCTGCAAAGTTAGGAAAAACAATGCTCTTTTTAGTTTGAAGGATTTGGTCGAATAAATAACCACTTTATAGCTAAAGGGAATATATTAGACCAGTAACTGATGTGGGTTACGCATAAGCTCCTTGATTAATGGCAAAAGAACAAACAAACCTAAGTGAATCTGTTATAGATGAGCTTTATTATAGTATAAAACGAACTATAGAGCAAGGAAGAAATCAGGCCTATTATAGTGCTAATTTTGCGATGGTAGAATCCTACTGGAATATTGGAAGGCTGATTGTAGAAGATGAGCTGTCCGGTAAGCATCGCGCAGAATATGGGAGGGAGCTGATTAAAAATCTTTCTTTTAGGTTGATGAAATCTTCAGGAAAGGGGTTTAATGAAAGGAATTTGTGGTATATGAAGCAGTTCTATTTGGCTTTGCCAATTCTGCACGCACTGCGTGCAGAATTGAGCTGGACACATTACCGATTGTTGTTAAAAGCAGAAAGAGAAGATGCCAGGTTGTTTTATATGCAGGAAGCCATTGATGGTAGTTGGAGCACGAGAACGCTGGAAAGGCAGATGAACAGTCTGTATTTCGAAAGGATGATTTTAACCCAGGATGGAGGGCGGAAATCGGTTAAAGCAGAAGCGGAAGGCCACAAAGAACTGATGGAAGCAAGGGATATGATCAAAGATCCTTATGTGCTTGATTTTTTGGATCTGAAACCCAATACCAATTTTTACGAACAGGGAATGAACAAGCGATTATTGATAAGCTGCAGGAGTTTCTATTAGAACTGGGCAAAGGTTTTTCATTTGTAAGCAGACAACATCGGATAAGTTTGGAGGGGGAGCACTTCTTTATCGACCTGGTTTTCTACAACTACATTCTAAAATGCTTTCTGCTCATTGATTTAAAAACAGGTAAGCTTAGCCATCAGGATGTTGGACAAATGGATATGTACGTTAGGATCTTTGAAGAGAAAGTACGTCAGGAAAGTGATAACCCAACTATTGGGCTAATCCTTTGTGCAGATAAGAATAAGGCGGTAGCGAAATACAGTCTTTTGAATGATAACAAAAACATCTTTGCATCGAAATACAAGACATATCTGCCAACGGAGCAACAATTACAGGAGGAAATAGCAAAAGAAAGAGCGGCAATAGAAATGGAAAATAGTTTATTCGGCAACGCTTAATGCCATTTTTATAGCCATACCAACCAAGACGCTTGCCATCAGCCATTTTTGAACCTTTACCCAGGTTGGGTTATTCGCAAAGAAACGCGCAACCTGTGCAGCCGTCAACACGATTAGAAAATTAATTGATGCACTGATACTGACCTGAGTAAGCCCAAGTTGTATGCTTTGCCAGAACACAGAGCCATAGGCTGGTTTGATGAAATAGGGGAACAAAGACAAGTAAAAAACGGCGACTTTGGGGTTGAGTATGGTGGTAATTACGCCAATTTTGAAAAGTCTGGCTGGTGGATCATGCGCCAATGTCGTATTCGCTTCAAACAATGGCCTTCCATTGGGTCTAACCGATTGGTAAGCCAGATATAATAAGTAAATCGCTCCTATAACTTTAATCAGGGTAAAAGCATGAGGAAGGGCAAATAAGACGGCAGTCAGGCCAAAAGCCACCATGAAAATATGGAAAAGGAAACCGCACATTAATCCGGCTAAAGAAACCAGTCCGGCATTACGGCCTTGTGTGATAGACCGGGAGATCAGGTACACCATATTCGGCCCTGGACTTAGAACCAGCACTAAAGCAGCTAAGGCAAAATAAGTAAGTTCTTGAATAGGTACCATCGTGTTCCGGCTGAGGCAAAATTAGTAAAATAATTAGGTTTTCGGACCGATTGACCATGGCCGGTTTTTTTGGATAAGTACTGGAAGTAGCCGGGTTGTAGTCGGGTAGTGGTTTGGGTTGGAAAGGGGTATGGTAAGGGGATAGAAGCAGTTGCCGGTGGGTTGCTGTGGGTTTTAGCCTTCCGTTCTCCTGCGCAACTCCTAGTCAACCCTTACCCATACCTGAACTCATCCCAACTACAACCCTCCTGTTTCCATGGGTATTTTGATTAAAATTTGCCGCTTTTGTACTTTTTAGCTGTTTCCTTTTTACCTGCGCTCAATCGCTCTGGAACAATCTCCTTTGATTATAGGTCTTTAGGTTTTGGCAATAAGTTGTAATTTTAGCGCATGGAAGAAATAACCTGGAATGATTTTGAAAAAGTCGAACTTCGTGCAGGGACGGTTCTGGGGGTATTTGACTTTCCAGAGGCCAGAAAGCCCGCTTACAAATTGAAAGTAGATTTCGGCGATCTTGGGATTAAAATGAGCAGTGCACAGGTAACGAAGCATTATTCAAAAGAAGAACTGATCGGTCAACAAATTGTAGGTGTTGTCAATTTTCCCAAAAAACAGATCGGTAAATTTATGTCTGAATTCCTGGTGACAGGTTTTGCAGATGAGCATGGAGATATTGTGTTGACAACGTTAAATGGTACCGTGCCGAATGGCAGTAAAATGATGTAAATGAGCTATTATAATTTTTCAGAAGAAGAGGGGCCTGCTGCCGAAGATGAACATTATATGCGTCTTGCTTTGCAGGAAGCACAAAAAGCGTATGATGCAGAAGAGATCCCGATTGGGGCGATTATCGTGTGTAAAGGAAGGATTGTTGGGCGGGGTTATAACCTGACCGAACAGCTGAATGATGTCACTGCACATGCAGAAATGCAGGCTTTCACTGCCGCAGCACAGACTTTAGGCGGTAAATACCTAAAAGATTGCACGTTGTATGTTACGATTGAGCCTTGTGTGATGTGTGCTGGTGCGAGTTACTGGACGCAAATTGGACGCCTCGTGTATGGTGCAACAGAACCTAAACGTGGTTTCAGTTCTAAAAATGCCAATCTCCTGCATCCGAAAACAGAATTGAAAGCTGGCGTGCTTGCCGAAGAATGCGGGTCATTGATGACGCGTTTTTTCGCCAACAAAAGAGGCTAACTTGACAAACTATTGAACAAAAACTAACGTTTGAATGTTATATTTGTACAAGAAATAATATTTAACCTTAAAATATAATAATATGGCTTTTGAATTACCTGCGTTACCTTACGCAACAGATGCACTAGAACCGCATATTGATAAACTTACAATGGAAATTCACCATGGTAAGCATCACCAAGCATACGTTACCAACTTAAACAAAGCTTTAGAAGGTAAACCAGAAGCGAATCAAAGCATCGACGAAATCGTTAAAAACATCTCTAAGTTTCCTGCAGCAGTAAGAAATAATGGTGGTGGTCACTATAATCACTCTTTATTCTGGGAAATTTTAGGCCCAAATAAAGGTGGCGAACCTAAAGGAGAATTGGCAGAAGCTATCAATGCTGCTTTCGGTTCTTTCGCAGATTTCAAAACTAAATTCGCAGAAGCTGGTGCTACTCGTTTTGGTTCTGGATGGGCTTGGTTAATCGTTACTCCTGAGAAAAAATTAGCAGTATGCTCTACGCCAAACCAAGATAATCCATTAATGGATATCGCTGAAGTAAAAGGTACGCCACTATTGGGTATGGACGTATGGGAACATGCTTACTACTTAAAATATCAAAACAGACGTCCTGATTATATTTCAGCTTTCTGGAATGTAGTAAACTGGGATGCAGTTGCTAACCGCTTCAAAAAAGCTTAATCAACGCGTTTTTCAAAAGAAAAGCCTGTAGGGATTCCTTACAGGCTTTTCTTTTTTATTTTCTTTTGATCCCTGGTGATGTCCCTCCTGAATTGCTAAATTCCAACTACATCTTTTCTTTTTTTCTGTTTCATGGTCTTAGGAATAACGGCCAGAATTTCTTCTTTTAAAGCATTCAGCATCCGTTTCTTAATGAAGTTTTTATGTGTGATCAAACTGATCTCTCTAACTGGCTCAGGCGACTTAAAATGGCGCACTTTGCTCAACTGCTTACTGTTCAGGTCTGTCAAGGCCAGCTCAGGAAGTAAAGTGGCGCCATTGTTCACATCCACCATCCGAATCAGCGTTTCTACGCTTCCGGTGTTATAGGTTAATCCAGCCAGACGGTTGTCTTTGGTAGAGCGACAAATGTTCAACACCTGTGAACGCATACAATGCCCTTCATTTAATAACCAAATGTTTTCTTCTTCCAGGTCAGTGGCATCAATTGTTTTCTTTTTATAGAGCTTACTATTCTTGCTGATATAGGTCACAAAGTTTTCATAATAGAGCGGAAGCTCATTGATGTGGTTGTCGGCAAGGGGTGTGGCCAGAATGCCGCAATCCAATACACCTGTTTTTAAGTGGTGAATGATATCTTCTGTCGTATATTCCCAGATCAGGAGTTTAAGATCCGGAAACTTTTCCATCATACCAGAGATCACTCTCGGTAATAAGTAAGGCGCTACAGTAGGAATAATCCCTACTTTTAGTTCTCCAACAACATCTTGCTGCTGACTGCTGATGATTTCTTTGATCTTTTGGCTTTCCTGTAGGACCAGTCTGGCTTGTTCAATTATCTGGGCGCCGATTTCTGTAGGAACTACCGGTTGCTTGCTGCGGTCAAAGATTTTGACATTCAGCATTTCTTCCAGCTTTTGTACCTGCATACTTAAGGTCGGCTGCGTCACAAAACATTTCTCTGCGGCGCCAACAAAGCTTCTGTAGGTGTCTACGGCAACAATATATTCCAGTTGAACTAAAGTCATATAGTTTAAATTTATCTTGTTTAACAAAGATATCAATTTAAACTATACAACTTCGGTATTGTGAAGGTATGACCTAAATATGTTTTGCTAAAAAGTCCATGTAAGCAAGCTTAATGCCTTCTTCCAATTCTATTTTATGTTTCCAGCCTAGTTCATGGAGTTTAGAAACATCCATTAATTTACGTGGTGTTCCATCCGGTTTGCTGCTGTCGAAGGTTAATTCTCCTTCAAAACCAATCACTTTTTTGATCAATAGCGCAAGGTCTTTGATGCTCAGATCTACTCCGGTTCCAATGTTGACAAAGCCGGCTTCATTATAGTTTTGCATTAAGAAGTAACAGGCTTCTGCCAGATCGTCTGCAAAAAGAAACTCGCGCATTGGTGATCCTGAACCCCAGATGTTTACTTCTGCTGTGCCATTTACCTTTGCTTCATGAAACTTACGGATCAATGCAGGGAGCACATGAGAGTTTTGTGGGTGATAATTGTCGTTATAACCGTATAAATTGGTGGGCATGACCGAGATAAAGTTGCAATTGTACTGCGCTCTATAAGCTTCACACATCTTGATTCCCGCAATTTTGGCAATCGCATAAGGCTCATTGGTTTCTTCCAAAAGACCGGTTAACAGGTATTCTTCTTTCAGTGGCTGCGGAGCCAGTTTTGGATAAATACAGCTCGATCCTAAGAACATCAGTTTCGTCACACCAGTTTTGTAAGCCTCATGAATCACATTGTTCTGAATGCAAAGATTTTCATATAAAAAGTCTGCTCTGTAAGTATTGTTGGCGATAATGCCACCCACTTTTGCTGCGGCAAGAAAAACATATTCCGGTTTTTCCGCTGCAAAGAAGTCGGCCACATCCTGCTGATTGCGTAAATCAAGCTCCGATGAGGTTCTGGTGATCAGTTGGGTATATCCTTCCTTAACCAGCTTACGATAGATTGCTGAGCCTACCATACCGCGATGGCCAGCTACATATATTTTTGCGTTCTTTTCCAATTAAAATTCGATTATGGGGGCAAAACTACGAAATAGTTCGCATCATCTTTAAGAGACTGATTTAATTGTATTTTTGCACAAAAATATTTTAGTAGTGGGTAAAGATAAATTAAGAAAATTTGCAGAGATAGATACTTTTTCCAATGTATATCAGATGGAAGAAGGAAAACCTTTACAAGGTAAATGGGTTTCAGAGCATTTCAAAAATGATCAGCCAATCGTATTGGAGCTGGCTTGTGGTAAAGGAGAATACTCGGTAAACATGGCGAAATTCTTCCCGGAGAAAAACTTCATCGGGATTGATTTAAAGGGAAATCGCATCTGGAGAGGTGCAAGAACAGGTGTAGATGAAAACATTGAAAACCTGGCTTTCCTAAGAATTCAGATTGAAGACTTGACGGAATACTTCGCAAAAGGAGAAATTGATGAGATCTGGATTACGTTCCCCGATCCGCAGCCTCAGGACAGTAGAGAAAAGAAAAGGTTAACTTATGATCGCTTTCTTGATATGTACAAGAGCTTACTTAAACCGGGTGGTAGAGTAAACCTGAAAACCGATAACGATGGTTTATATGCCTATACTGTGGAGAAAGTAGCAGAATTAGGACTGATCTGTCATAAGAAAACAGATCATTTATATACTTCTGAATATTACGATGACGTTTTAAAAATTAAAACGCATTACGAACGAATTTATTTGAAACACGATAAAAACATCAATTACATACAGTTCTCTTTTGAATAAGGCTTGCTTTTGAGTTTTTGCCATATTAAGAAGCGAACCTTAAAAAATCGTTAATGGAGCAATCATTTTATGACCAGGTTTTTGAATTGGTAAGACTGATTCCTAAAGGAAGGGTGTCTTCTTATGGCGCAATTGCGAAAAGTTTAGGCGCTGGCGGGTCCGCTCGCATGGTAGGTTATGCCATGAGCGCTGCTGGTGCCGCACATCCTGCTGTTCCCGCCCATCGGGTAGTGAATAGTTCAGGGCTGCTGACGGGTAAATTCCATTTTAAAACGCCGGAAATGATGCAGGAACTGTTGGAAGCAGAAGGAGTTGTGGTGAAAAACGATAAAGTGCAGAATTTTAAAGCTTTGCTTTGGAATCCTTTGCTGGAACTGTAGGAAAAATAAAAGAGAAACCTAGAAAATTGATAACATCAGCTTATTATGGGAAAATTAGTAGAAGAATTTAACGACTACCGTTCTAAAATGAACGATAGAATTATGGAGACCGCCAACACGAATATCAAACGGTTTTTTGCCTTAGATACCACCACTTATGCAGATGGTGCATTGAATGTGAAAACGAAGGAAATGTTGGGTTTAGTGGCTTCAATGGTGTTACGTTGTGATGATTGCATCAAATATCACCTGGAAAAATGTTTTAATGAAGGTGTCAGCAATGAAGAGATCAATGAGGTTTTCATGATTGCCAATCTGGTAGGGGGCTCTATTGTAATTCCTCATTACAGGAGAGCAGTAGAATACTGGGACGAACTTAGTCAATCGTAGCTAGCTGATAGCACGTTTTAGCATACGGAATTTTAAACTTAGTGTAATGTCAGAAATTATCAGATGCGGATGGTGTGGTACCGATCCTTTATATGTAAAATACCACGATGAAGAATGGGGCAAGCCAGTTTATGATGACCAGAGATTATTCGAATTTTTAATTCTGGAAGGTGCTCAGGCAGGGCTTAGCTGGATCACGATCTTGAAGCGCAGAGCGGGCTATAAAGCTGCTTTTGCAGATTTCGAAGTGCAGAAAGTAGCTGCTTTTACGGAGGCCGATGAGGAACGTTTAATGAACGATGCCGGCATTATCAGAAACCGGTTAAAGGTCAAAGCGGCCATCACCAATGCCCGTCTTTTTATAGAAATTCAGAAAGAATTTGGCTCGTTTTCCGATTTTATCTGGGGATTTATTCCAGGAAAAAAGCCGATTGTAAACGTAGTAAATTCATTGAGTGATGTTCCTGCGCGCACAGAAATATCGGATGCCATTAGTAAAGACATGAAAAAACGCGGCTTTAAATTCTTTGGAACAACGATCTGTTATGCGCACATGCAGGCTACCGGTATGGTCAACGACCATATAACCGGCTGTATCAGCAAGTAAGTAGTATCTTAAATAAATTCCGGATTAAACAAAGCTATTTATGCGCTTCGTTATAAGCCGTCACAAAAGCGATAATTAACTTTGAATCAAAGTTTTCTGTCGCTTTTATTCTTTCTGCCAGATCCGCGTCATCGCCTAGTTGTTCTAGCAATACTTTTTTGATCTGTTGGTTCTTTTCAACTGAACCGGCTCCTTCAACAGGCATTTCCATCAATCGGCCAGTGCCAGGTTTCTCCATAAAAAAAGTAGCAGGCATCATTTTCTTTGCCGCCGGCTCTTGTCTGCGGCCACCCAGAATGGTGATTCCTCCGCCAATGCCTACACCACTACCGAAGCTCCCGGTGCCAGCTCCAATGCCTATACTTGGGATAATCCGCGTTTTTTTTGGCTCCGGGGCATCTACAAGGGCATTTCCACCTCTGGAATACAGGTATATGGCACCATGTTCAATGATTTTGAAAAACTTGTATTGCGTTTTTTTGTTGACTACAACTGGTTTACTCACATAAGTTTCCCCATTCCACACAAATTCCTGAATGTCTGTCGCCTTAAATTGCACCACAGATTCATCTTCTTTGCTGAAGATTACGGTTGAATAGTCGGTTCCCTTGATGGTTCCCCTAAGGAAGTCTCCTGGTTTGATCACTACAATATCCTGCGCCATTGCGCCAATACCTGCAATCGTTAGTGAAACTAGCAGGCCGAGGGTCTTTATCGCTTTCATCATGATCAAATAACGGAAATTATTTGCTGTTGTTATGGATAATGACAAACAATTATTTAAGTATTAGTACCTTTATCCGATACGGTTAATCCATAAAAAAACGACATACTGATGAAAAAACTTTTTCTTCTTGACGGCATGGCGCTCATTTACAGAGCGCATTTTGCATTGAGTAAAAACCCCCGATTTACATCCACAGGGATCAATACATCGGCAGTGATGGGTTTTGCAAACACCTTAATGGAGGTACTGAAAAAGGAAAAACCAAGTCATATTGCCGTGGTTTTTGACACTGCGGCTCCTACAGAAAGACATACAGATTATGAGGCTTATAAGGCCCATAGACAGGCGATGCCGGAAGATCTTTCCGCAGCATTACCTTATGTGTTTAAGCTGATTGAAGGCTTTAAAATTCCGGTGATCACCAAAGACGGCTTTGAAGCAGATGATATTATTGGAACTTTAGCTAAGGAAGGTGAAAAGCAAGGTTTTACAGTATACTGTATGACTCCTGATAAAGATTTCGCACAATTGGTGTCTGAAAATATTTTCATTTACAAGCCTGCACGTATGGGCAATGAAATGGAAATTATGGGCGTTGATGAGGTAAAAGCGAAATGGGAAATTGAAGATGTGAAGCAGGTCATTGATATCCTTGGTTTATGGGGTGATGCAGTGGATAATATCCCTGGCATCCCTGGCATCGGAGAAAAAACAGCGAAATCATTGATCCAGAAATATGGCTCAATGGAAAATATCATCGCCAATGCCCATGAGCTAAAAGGAAAACAACGTGAAAACGTGGAGACCTATGCAGAACAAGGTTTATTGTCAAAAAAACTGGCTACCATCATTCTGGATGTTCCAGTAGAATTTAAGGCCGATGAACTGGTATTAGAATCTCCAAGTAGAGAATTATTAGAGCCGTTATTTGCAGAATTAGAATTTAGAACCATTGGTAAACGTGTTTTTGGCGAAGAATTTAATGTGAATGAGGCGAAAGCTCCTGCGGCCTCCCAACAAATAGATTTATTTGGCAGCCCGGTGGATCAACCTGCAGCAAAGACGGGCACATTTGTGTCAGCTCCAACCTTCAGCGAAGAAACACCAGCTTCAAAAACAATAGAAAATACGGCCCACAATTATCAATTGGTGGATACTCCTGAATTGCGTAAATCATTGATCGCGCAGTTAGAAACACAAGAAAGCATTTGCTTCGATACGGAAACGACAGGCACGGATGCCAACCTTGCAGATTTAGTAGGGATGTCTTTCAGTACCAAACCTGGCGAAGGCTATTATGTGCCTTTGTCTGCGGATAGGGAAGAGGTTCTGGCGATCCTTGAAGAGTTCAGAGGGGTGTTGGAAAATGAAAACATTGGAAAAATCGGACAGAACATTAAGTATGATATCCTGATCATGAAGTGGTATGGCATTTTTATCAAAGGAAAACTTTTTGATACCATGCTTGCCCATTATCTGATTGATCCGGATACCAGACACAACATGGATGTACTGGCGGAAAATTACCTGGGTTATACCCCAATTTCTATCACTAAACTGATCGGTGCAAAAGGGAAAAATCAGGGGAATATGAGAGATGTTCCTGTAGAACAGGTAGTTGATTATGCGGCCGAAGATGCAGACGTAACCCTGCAGCTGGCAGAGGTTTTCAGACCAATGTTGAAAGAACTGAATGTGGAAGAACTGGCCAGGGAAGTAGAAAATCCTTTGGTTTATGTGCTTGCGGCGATTGAAAAAGAAGGGGTAAAGATTGATGTAGATACGCTAAACAACTATTCAAAAGAACTGGAAATCGACATCAGGAAATTTGAGCAGAATGTTTTCGAAAAGTGTGGCGTTACTTTTAACCTGGCTTCGCCAAAACAACTTGGGGAAGTACTTTTCGATAAATTACAATTAGACCCTAAAGCAAAAAAAACTAAAACAGGACAATATCAGACCGGAGAGGACGTGTTATTGGCACTTGCTAATAAAAGTGACATTGTGCAGGATATCCTTGATTTCCGCCAGTTACAAAAGCTGAAATCTACCTATGTTGACGCCTTGCCATTGTTGGTAAATCCGAAGACGGGAAGAGTGCATACCAGCTATAATCAGGCGGTAGCGGCAACAGGAAGGTTAAGTTCAAACAATCCAAACCTACAAAACATTCCTATTCGTAGCGATCGTGGTAGAGAGGTGCGTAAAGCCTTTATTCCCAGAGATGAAAACCATGTCTTGCTTTCTGCGGATTATTCGCAAATAGAGCTTAGAATCATTGCTGAAATCAGTAAAGAGGAAAACATGCTGGATGCTTTTAACAATGGCATAGACATCCACACGGCTACTGCTGCGCGTGTTTATGGAATCGCTATTGAAGAAGTAACTTCAGATCAACGTCGCAATGCGAAAGCGGTAAACTTTGGAATTATCTATGGCCAGTCGGCTTTTGGTTTGTCTCAGAACCTGGGCATTCCAAGAAAAGAAGCTGCTGCCATCATTGAACAATATTTCGAGCAATATCCTGGTATTCAGCGCTACATGGCTGATACGATGAATTTCGCCAGAGAAAATGGCTTTGTAGAAACGATTTTAGGAAGAAGAAGGTACTTAAGAGACATCAACTCTGCCAATCAAACCGTACGTGGTTTTGCAGAGCGAAATGCGATTAATGCCCCAATTCAGGGATCAGCTGCGGATATGATTAAAGTAGCGATGTTGAACATTCATAAAGACATCGAAGATCAAGGCTTACAATCAAAAATGACCATGCAAGTACATGATGAGTTGGTCTTTGACGTGTTGAAAACGGAAGTGGAAGCCATGAAAAAGATCATTACACATCGCATGAAAACTGCCATTAAAACCACAGTACCGATTGAAATAGAAATCGGTGAGGGGAACAACTGGTTAGAAGCACATTAATAAATAAAAAAAGGAGATATGTCAGGAGATTCCCAGGAAATTTTGCCCTTCTTCAGGGTAAAAGATTCCAGAATCGACGACATACCTCCTTTTTTATATAAGGTTCCGAATGAAGGTCCTGTTATAAATCTATCGTTTCGCCAATCGCTGGCAACAATAAAACTTTATTTTCTCTGTTAAACTTTGCAATCGCTGCCTCTGTGTCAATCGCGATCACTGGAAAGGTATTGTAATGTACCCCAATCACTTTATCACAGTCAAAATATCTGGTAGAGATCAACGCATCATCTACATCCATGGTGTAATTTCCACCAATCGGTAAAATCGCATAATCTAAATTGTAAAGCTCAGCAAGTAATTTCATTTCTACGGTCAATGAGGTATCTCCGGCAAAATAAATCGCTTTTCCTCCAGTCTCAAGTACAAATCCAGCAGGATTCCCACCATAACTACCATCCGGCATAGAGCTGGAATGTGCCGCCCATACCATTCTTAATTTACCAAAGTCAAATTTCTGAGCCCCGTAATTCATGTCATGGGTATTGGTTACGCCTTGAGCCTTTGCCCAGGCGATGACTTCCGGCATTGCAATCACTTTCGCATTGGTTTGTTTTGCGAGACTGACTAAATCTGCCACGTGGTCCCCATGTCCATGACTCACCAGAATGTAATCTGCTTCAATTTTGCTGGTGTCAATGTGTTTTGCCAGCCCATTTGGACTAATGAATGGATCAAAAAGAAATTTTTTGCCAGCTGCTTCTATTAAAAAGCAGGATTGACCGTAATAAGTATACTTCATGTGGCTAAGAAATTAAAGTTAAAAACGACTATTGACCAAACATACCGCCAAGACCACCCATCATCGATTGTGTAGCCGCTTGCATTTCATGCGAGCTTACTTGCTCAGCTTGCGCTAAAGCCTTGTTGATGGCAGTCAATAACAGTTCTTCTAATTCTTCTTTATCTGCTTGTTTGTAAAATTCTTCTTCGATTTCTACAGCGGTAATCGCTTTATTTGCGGTTGCAGTAATGCGAATGGCACCACCTTCTACCTCACCAAAAACAGAAACCGTGTCTAATCTCTTTTTTATTTCTTCGGCTTGCTTTTGAGCAGCCATTAATTTTTCGAACATAAGCTTGTTTATTTTATTATAACAACGAAATTAAGGGAAATTGGTTTAAAGAAATCATTTTGTGTAAAGATTTCCTGAGTCGGTTTAAAAAAAAACAGCCATATCTGAAGAGATACAGCTGTTTCGTAGGTAGATAGAAGCAGGTTACATGCCTAAGCCAAGGGTCATTCCGCTGACCGTTTTTGGGAAATCAGCAATTGGTGTGGCGACCCCGCTGGTTAGGTTAATCGTATATATTTTGTTGACTGTGCCAACCGTTAGCATGGCATATGCGGTTCCGGAGGCGCTACCAATGTCAAAACCATTGCTGCTTTCTACATTGATACCCAAGCTACCAACTTCCACTAAAACCCCATCATTTGGTGGACTTTGTTTATAAAGTTTATCGGTTACATAGTCAATATCGAAGAGCACTGTTTCTGTGGCTCCAGCAAAATTATTGGTATATGCTGCGGCACTAACAGACGGTGTTCCTGGTTTCAACACCCCATCTACAGCAGCTACAGCGCCTGTTTCAGGGTGTAAACGTAAATTCTGACCGTTGTTGCCAACCACACGGATGCGGTCCACTGTGGGATTAAAGTCAAAGCCATAGCTGGTGCCGGTTAACAAGGTAGTCAGGACTCCTGAACCCACTTGACTGAAGGCACCCGTTGCGGCATTTACGGTATACAACCTACTGGAGCTTCCTAAGGCGTAAATCTGACCGTTAACAGGTCTGAAATCGATGCCAAGAACCGTTTCTAATGGCGCCAAACCTGTGATCGGTTTAGAGACCATTGCCGCCGGATTCATCGGGTTAAAGATGAGAAAGTTGTTGGCATTGTCTACCGCGTACGCTACAGGATCTGTTGGAATGGCTAAACCTTCAATTGGACTGGTTGCCGGAAATTTTCCTGCAAGGGTCGCTTTTCCTGTTTCAAGATTGATCGTATATAGGCTGGATGCGCCAGAAATGGTTCCTGAAGCAAGTGCTTTAGTGTTGTCTGGAGAAATGTCAAAGGCGGCGTTGGTACCGATTTCTACTCCTAAAGCACCAACTTCCAGAAGTTTTCCATCGTTCGGTGGATCTTGTTTATAGAGCTTTTTGCTGGTCAGATCGATGTCATAAAGAATGGTCGTTGCCGCTCCGGCTTTACTGTTGGTATAAGCTGCACCAGAGATATTCGGATTCGTCACACCGTTGATATTCCCGTCTACAGCAGCCACTGCGCCTGTTTCGGGATGTAATCTTAAGTTTTGCCCCGTATTGGTGATCAGACGAATCCGGTCTACAGTTGGGTTAAAATCCAAACTCACCGCCGTACCGTTAATTGCAGGGTTAAGGCCTGTTCCGATCGCTCTGGCCACTCCGTTTAACCGGATTACAAATAGTTTATTGGTATTGCTGACGCCGTAAAGCTCCCCGGTAGCAGGGCGGAAGTCAATACTCAGGATTTTTTCTGCAGTCGCAAGCCCGGTAATCGCTACAGTGGATAATGCAGTCCCAATGTCTTTTGCATTGAATTTATGTAGGTTGTTATTGGATAAGGCATAAAAAACCTGATCGGGTCCTGAGACTGGTAGCGTTGGCGGTTCAATGATTGGATTTTTGTCTTTCTTGCATGCCGTTATCGTTGCGGTAAAGAGCATGAGTAAGAGTAGGGATCTCCTTAGGAGCGTCCCTTGTAAGGTATAGTTTTTCATAGGTAGGCGTTTTAATAGTAGGTTGCAAGTACCTACGGAAAAAAACTTAGCCTGGTTTTGTTGGTTTTAACTCTATTATGGGGTGTAAAACTTGTCTTTCTGTTGGAGTTAAGACCTATCCCCTGTATAGAATTGCTGTAAATAGTACTTTCGTCAGTTTATTATTAAATGGATTTTTACTCGATAACAGAATTTATGGAAAATCCATTATCCCATTGTGTATGGGCTAGCAGATTAAGTTTGTCGCTTATTTCATTAAGTCAGTGTTGAAATCTACAAACAACCGGAAAAGATTTTCAAATGAGGTCAGTGGCAAGGTTTTGGGCTGATCGTTTAGGTCATGGTAAGCAGCAGTTCCTCCCTGAGTATAGATGAAAAATGCCGGAACACCTTTTTCCGTGAAAAAGAAATGATCACTGTTTGCGGCTTTCCCTCTGGAATTAATTTTAGGTAAGTATTGTTTCTCTTGGTTAATCTGCTGGAAGATGGCGAATTCTTTGGGATGAAGGGTGGCGTTGACTACAGTAATGCCATTTTCTCCAGTGCCCACCATGTCTACATTGATTAAAAACCTGATTTTGTTCAATTCAATTAAAGGATGTTCCGTAAAATATTTTGAGCCTAGTAAGCCGATTTCTTCCCCAGCAAAGCAAATGAATGCCATGGTATAAGGCTGTGGATGCATGGCGTAATATTTTGCAAGGTTTAGTAATAAAGCAATGCCGCTGGCATTATCATTTGCGCCAGGAAAGTAACTGTCCTTACCCAGACTTCCTAAATGGTCATAATGTGCGGTAATTAATAAGATAGAATCTGGATTCCTGGTGCCTTTTACCATCGCACAGATATTGGCTGCTGGAAATGCAGGAATGAACTTATTCTCTAAATTGATCTCGATGTTTTCAGGAGTGTCAGATATGGCTTTATGGTCTACTTCAATTACTGTGTAATCTGCTACAGTAGGGGCTGCAGACCAGGTGAGTTTATCTTTTAACAGTAAAAGTAGGCGGTGTTCCGGATTAATAAAGGTGACACTGTCTTTTTGCGTCAATCCTCCTTCCATCTGCTGTCCCATGCTTTCCGGACTCAATAAAAAGTCTTTCCCCGGAACTAGTGGCTTTCCATTCAGAACTAATTTCATTTCTCCGGGAAAGGTATTCGCAGGATAGGTAAATGCTTGTTTGAAGTCTTTTCCATCCATAGGAATCAATCCATAACTCGCAAATGTTGCACTGATATAGTTCGCTGCTTTCCCCATGCCATCCCTGGTATAACCACGGCCCCACATCTCCGGAGATGTTAGTGTATCAATTACTTTTCTTGCCAGTTTCAAATCCTGTCCAAAAGTTGATTTTGTAACTAAAAACAGCAGTATAAAAAGATACTTTTTCATGGATTTGTAGCGTTTGAAAACGAATATAAGGGATTTAAAGCTATAGGGGATCAAAACAGATGGCTAAAAGTATTGTTATTGCTTGAATTGGAATCTTTATCTATTTAGGAACTTTTCGGTTCTGAATTTGAATTTAATGCCTGAATCCTGACAAAAGCTAAGCCCTCAAAATATGAACATTAGATCAAATGAACCCTTCTGGTTAGTGAAAAATGGACTGTTATATACTTATCCTTCCCTGAGGGAGAACACCATTTGTGAAGTCTTGATTGTAGGAGCTGGGATTACTGGCGCGCTGATGGCGCATTCCATGATCAAGCAGGGATACGATACGGTATTGATAGACAAAAGAGAAATCGCTCATGGCAGTAGCTCAGCCACTACTTCCATGCTGCAGTACGAGATTGATGTCTCTTTAGTTGAACTCACAGAAATGATCGGGGCACAAGGTGCAATCGCCAGTTATAGAGCCTGCAAGGATGCCATCTACAAGTTGAAAGAATTGGTAGACGAAATCGAATCTTCTTGTGGATTTGAGCGGAAAGACTCGCTTTATTTTGCGGGCAGACGTAAAGACATATCCTGGTTGAAAGCGGAGTTTGATGCCCGTAAAACAGCAGGTTTTGGTGTCGAATGGTTAGAGAAGAAGGAAATTAAAGAGCGCTATGGTATTGCAGCAGAGGGAGGGATTTTATCAGAAGATGGCGGAAGCGTGGATGCATTTTGCCTGACACACGACCTGTTGCACTACAATGCGAAAAAAGGCCTGAGGGTATTTGATAAGACTGCGTTAAAAAGAATAAAATATAGGAAGGATAGTGTGCAGGTAGAATTGGAGTCGGGAATCCAGATTACTGCGGGCAAGGTGATTTATTGTACCGGCTATGAAACACAAGCGATGCTGCCGGAAAAGATTGTCTCCCTGAAAAGCACTTATGCCATGGTGAGTGAGAAAGACCATACTTTATCACCAGAACTGGAAACCACCCTATTTTGGAATACGGACACCCCATATCTGTATATGCGAACGACCACAGATGGAAGGTTATTGGTTGGCGGTGAAGATGAGAATTTTAAAAATCCTGGATTAAGAGATGCACTCCTCGGACGAAAAAGAGCTAAACTTCTAAAGACTTTGAAGCAGTATCTGCCAGATCATCAGTTTATTGACGACTTCTGCTGGTGTGGTACTTTTGGGGAAACTAAAGACGGATTACCTTATATCGGAGCACACCCGAAGTTTCCTAATAGCTATTTTGTGTTGGGCTTCGGGGGGAATGGCATTACTTTTTCTATAGCAGGAATGGATATCATTCCAGAGATGATGAGAGGGACACCTGGCTTATTGTCACACTATTTTAGATTCGGAAGATAATCTGTTGTTTTTAAGTCATTTATGTGTTTTCTGATTTTGAAGAATTAATGAAAACTTAATGCTTAAAGGGATCGTAGTTTTAGCTATTAGCTTATTTTTGAACGATAAGTTAAAAGGGGCTCGCTCAGGTTTTTAAGAAAACGGTCATATTATGGCGTTTTTATTGGGTAAAAAAAAGAAAGGGGGAGTAAAAACAGAAAGCTTGAAAAAGGGGCTTGATTTTTGATTAATTATAGCGGCAAAAGGAGAGCAGGGAACTCCGTTTTTAAATTAATCTTTTTTCACGTAAAAATGTAAAAAAATTAAAAACGTATTGCACAACTCAATATTTATTTAAACCTTTGCGCCTCAACTATTTTAAAGAAGTATCAGACACAAGAAATGATTAAGCAAATTATACATAAACTTTCTATTGTAGAAGCAAAGAACATTGCTTCCAAAAGTCTGTTTATTGTCCGTTTGCGACCCATATTTTCTGTTACCACTAATCGGCAAAATTTCACGCCCCGGATTTGAATCATTTCTGAGTAACCCTCAGTACATTTCCATAGAGGATTGCCTCTTAAAAAACAATTAATCAGAACATTTATTTTTTTCGTTAACCTATTAATGAATACAAACGATTTTATAGTGCAAGTTGCACTTCCTGAACATCGTGTCTTTGCCGAAGAAATTTGCGAAGAAATGGCCGAATCGGCCAAAGCACGTGGTACAGGTATCGCTAAACGCTCTCCGGAGTACGTTGCAGGTAAAATTTCGGATGGAAAATCTGTCATCGCCTTCCATAAAGATGGAAGTTGGGCAGGTTTCTGTTATATCGAAACCTGGAGTCATGGACAATTTGTGGCCAATTCTGGCCTCATCGTAAGTCCTAAATTCCGAAAGGCCGGGCTTGCCCATGCCATCAAAGAAAAAATCTTCGAACTTTCCAGACAGAAATACCCGAAAGCTAAAATTTTCGGTCTAACCACTGGTTTGGCAGTGATGAAGATCAATTCTGACCTTGGCTATGAGCCGGTTACCTACTCAGAACTTACCCAGGATGAAGATTTCTGGAAAGGGTGTCAAAGTTGCGTGAACTTTGAAATCCTGACGATGAAGGAACGTAAGAATTGCATGTGTACCGCAATGCTTTACGATCCGGCAACTCAAAAGCACGATGTGGCAAAGAAATTTGCAGAAGAATTAGCGCGAAAGCCAAAATTGTATGAACGCTTTATGCGCATTAAACAACGATTGGTGTTAAAGCCTAAGCCTTCGGGAAAAGGGGGAATTAAAGCCCTGTTATTATTGTTTACCTTTTTATTTAAATAGCTGTTATTTTAAGATGAAGAAAAAAGTTGTTTTAGCTTTTAGCGGAGGTTTAGATACTTCGTTTTGTTGTATTTATTTGGCGCAGGACCGTGGACTGGAAGTACATTCTGTGATTGTTAATACTGGTGGTTTTTCTGAGGAAGAACTTCAGGAGATCGAGAAACGTGCTTATGCCTTAGGAGTAGCTTCTCATGCGGTAGTGGATGAAACTGCCAATTATTATGATGGCTGTATTAAATATTTAGTGTTCGGTAATGTGTTGAAAAATGCGACTTACCCACTTTCTGTAAGTGCAGAACGTGTAAGTCAGGCAACGGCCATTGCAAACTATGTGAAAAAAATTGGTGCTGATTATGTGGCTCACGGTAGCACCGGTGCAGGAAATGATCAGGTACGTTTCGATATGATTTTCAATATCATCATTCCAAATGTAGAAATCATCACACCAATCAGAGATTTGAAATTATCCCGCGAAGCGGAAATAGAATATTTAGCCAATCATGGCGTAGCGTACAGTGCAGAAAAAGCAAGATACTCTATCAATAAAGGCTTATGGGGTACTTCAGTAGGAGGAAAAGAAACTTTGACTTCGAATGAAACTCTACCTGAAGAAGCTTGGCCAACACAGGTTTCAGTAACGGAACCACGTAAATTGGAGCTGACTTTCGAAAAAGGGGAGCTGGTAGGTATCGACGGAGAAACTTTAGCTCCGGTTGCAGCCATCCAAAAATTACAAGCAATAGCACAACCTTACGGTATCGGAAGAGATATTCACGTGGGTGATACCATTATCGGAATCAAAGGTCGTGTGGGTTTTGAAGCTGCGGCACCAATGGTGATCATCAAAGCACACCATACTTTAGAAAAACATACCTTAACGAAATGGCAGTTGTCATGGAAAGAGCAATTGGGTTCTTTTTATGGAAACTATTTACATGAAGGTCAGTTCCACGATCCAATTATGCGCAATATTGAAGCCTTCCTGACTGATACCCAGAAAATGGTGAGCGGAAAGGTATTCGTAGAATTGTTGCCATACCGTTTCCAGATTATTGGTATCGAGTCGGCACATGATTTAATGAGCAATAAATTCGGTAGCTACGGCGAAATGAACAACGCATGGAGTGGTGAAGATGTAAAAGGTTTCTCTAAGATTTTTGGTAACCAGGTGATGATCTGGCACAAAGTGAACGGTGATGAGAGTTAGAGCCGGGATCGTTGGCGGTGCCGGTTATACCGGTGGAGAGATGCTGCGCTTGCTGATCAACCATCCTTCGGTGGACATTGCTTTTGTGAATAGCAAAAGCAATGCAGGAAACCTGATCTCTGATGTGCATACGGATCTTTTCGGAGATACAGACCTGCGTTTTACAGGCGAATTATCTTCGGATATTGATGTCCTGTTTTTATGTGTAGGTCATGGCGATGCAAAAAAGTTCTTAGCTGCCAATCCTGTTGCTGAAGGCATCAAAATCATTGACCTGAGTCAGGATTTTAGATTGAAAGCTGCAGCTGGCGAGGATTGGGTTTATGGTTTGCCAGAAATGAATCGTGAGCGTATTAAAAATGCGAATTATATTGCAAATCCAGGTTGCTTTGCCACTTGTATCCAATTGGGATTATTACCACTGGCAGCGAAGGGCTTATTAAAAGGAGAAGTTCATGTGAACGCGACAACCGGTTCTACCGGCGCGGGACAAAGTCTTTCGGCTACTTCCCATTTCAGCTGGCGCAACAATAACCTGTCGATTTATAAAGCTTTTGAACACCAACACCTGAATGAAATCGGCGAAAGCCTGATACAGATGAATCCTGATTTTGATGGTGTCCTGAATTTCATCCCACAACGTGGAGATTTTCCAAGAGGAATTTTGGCTTCCATGTACGTGGAAAGCGACCTCACGGCCGAGGAAGCGCAAGCTTTATATGAAGCGTATTATGCGGCACATCCTTTTACGCATGTGAGTAAGAAAAATATAGATTTGAAGCAGGTAGTGAACACAAACAAAGCATTGGTACATGTAGAAAAACATGGTAATAAACTGTTTGTGATCAGTATCATTGATAATTTATTGAAAGGGGCAAGCGGACAAGCAGTGCAGAATATGAATTTGATTTTTGGACTGGAAGAGCGGCAAGGTCTGGCGCTTAAAGCAGCAGGGTTTTAATAAAACCCGCTGTACTGAACCTTGTTCAGGAACCGTTTAATCTTTTAATCACCTATTCAAACCTTAAAAAATGAACTTATTTGACGTATATCCGTTAAACAATATTGAAATCGTAAAAGCCGCAGGAAGCACCGTTTGGGATGCTGATGGCCAGGAATATTTAGACCTTTATGGCGGCCATGCCGTGATTTCTATCGGTCATACACACCCTCACTATGTGAAAAGACTGACCGATCAGTTGAACAAAGTGGGCTTTTATTCTAATTCCGTTAAAATCCCTTTGCAGGTGGAACTGGCTGAAAAGCTGGGGAAAGTATCTGGAAAGGTAGATTACCAGCTTTTCCTATGTAATTCAGGTGCAGAAGCAAATGAAAATGCATTGAAATTAGCTTCTTTCTACAACGGACGTAAAAAAATTATTGCCTTTAAAGGCGCCTTCCACGGAAGAACTTCATTGGCAGTTGCTGCTACTGATAACCCAAAAATTATTGCACCAGTTAATGAAACGGAAAATGTTGTTTTCCTTCCTCATAATGATGAAGCGGCTTTAGAAGCTGCGTTTGCATCCTTCGGAAACGAGGTTTGCGCGGTAATCATTGAAGGTATTCAGGGTGTTGGAGGGATTAAAGAGGCTTCAGTGAGTTTCCTTCAAAAGATTCGTTCGCTTTGTGATCAATATGATGCCCTTTACATCGCCGATAGCGTGCAATGTGGCTATGGGAGAACAGGAAAATTCTATTCTCATGATTATGCCGGTGTTGACGCTGATGTGTATACCATGGCAAAAGGAATGGGTAATGGTTTTCCAGTAGCAGGAATCTCGATCGCTCCGAAATTTAAGCCTTGGCATGGGATGTTAGGTACAACTTTCGGAGGTAATCACCTGGCTTGTGCCGCTGCCTTATCCGTTTTGGAGATTATGGATCAGGATCAGCTGATGAAAAATGCGGAAGAAATTGGAACCTACCTGATCTCGGAACTTCAGAAAGTTGAGGGCGTAAAAGAGGTTCGTGGTCGTGGTTTGATGATCGGTATTGAGCTTCCGGAAAGCCTGGCAAACGTAAAGAAAGATTTGTTGTTCAAGCACCATATCTTTACCGGTGAGGCCAAGCCAAATGTGATTAGACTATTGCCCGCATTGAACTTAACAAAAGCACAGGCAGATCACTTTTTAACTCATTTCAAAACCGCTTTAACAGGATCATAAGATGAAACAATTCACTTCAGTAAATGATGTTGAAGACATCAAAGAGTTAGTAGAAGCGGCATTGGCTTTGAAAAAAAGCCCTTACGCGCATCAGGAACTTGGAAAAAACAAGACTTTAGGACTGGTTTTTTTAAACCCTAGTCTGCGCACCCGCTTAAGCACGCAAAAAGCAGCACTGAACTTGGGGATGAATGTGATGGTGATGAATATGGACAAGGAAGGCTGGGCATTGGAAACACGTGATGGTGTGGTGATGAATGGTACTACTGTAGAACATATTAGGGAAGCTGCCGCAGTGATGGGGCAGTATTGTGATGTGTTGGGATTGCGTTCTTTTCCGAAGTTAGTCAACAGGGAAGAAGATTATAATGAAGAGTTTTTTAATAAATTCATTAGCTTTTGCGGTGTTCCAGTTGTGAGTCTGGAGAGTGCTACCCGTCACCCTTTACAAAGTTTGGCGGATCTGGTAACGATCAAAGAAACCTGGAAAGGCAGTAAAAAACCGAAGGTAGTTTTAGCCTGGGCTCCTCACATTAAAGCTTTGCCACAAGCAGTGCCGAATTCTTTTTCAGAATGGATGTGTCAAGCTCAAGAAGAAGGGATTCTGGATTTCACTATCGTGCAGCCAGTAGGCTATGAGCTGTCGACGGACTTTACATCAGGAGCAAATATTAGCCATAATATTGATGAGGCACTGGCAGATGCAGATTATATTTATGTGAAAAACTGGTCAAGTTATAAGCAATACGGAAAGGTATTGCCATTTCCAGAAGGTTGGATGATTACAAATGAACGGCTTAAAGTGACAAATGATGCGAAAGTAATGCATTGTTTGCCTGTGCGCCGGGATTTAGAGTTGTCCTCAGAAGTACTGGACGGACCAAATTCTTTAGTGATACAAGAAGCAGGGAATCGTTTATGGGCCGCGCAAGCAGTCCTGAAAGCAGTCCTGGAAACATTATAAATACCATAGGGATGTTGGAATAAATCCAACATCCTTTTTTTATACCTATTGATTTTCTGGAAAATGGTATGGTCTTATTAAATAGGACTAATATCGAAATCAAGGCCAGGAACATTGAAAAAATATTGAATAGAAATGAAGAAACTAAGTGTAATTAAAATCGGCGGAAATGTAATTGACAACTCGGAGAAACTGCATCAGTTCTTGCTGGACTTTAAAGCAGTTCCCGGAGATAAGATTTTAATTCATGGAGGTGGGAAAATAGCGACTGAACTCGGGCTCTCCTTAGGGGTAGAAGCGAAAATGGTAGAAGGTCGCCGCATTACCGACATTGAAACGCTGAGAGTCGTGACGATGGTATATGCCGGATTGATCAACAAAAATATGGTGGCACAATTGCAGGCAAAAGGTTGTAATGCAATCGGGATGACTGGTGCCGATGGAAACATCATCAAGGCTGTTAAACGTCCTGTTAAAGATATTGACTATGGCTTTGTAGGAGATCTGGATGAGCATTCTGTGGCTTCAGGGACTTTAGATAGTTTGATGAAAGCTGGATTAGTACCCGTTTTATGTGCGATTACGCATGATGGCGAAAGTCAGTTGTTAAATACCAATGCGGATACGATTGCCTCTGCCGTAGCCGTGGCCATGTCCGATTTGTACGATACGGTATTGGTATATTGCTTTGAAAAAAGAGGCGTTATGCGCGATATTGAAGATGATAATTCCTTAGTTCCTGTGATCAGGATGGAGGAATTTGAGGGATTAAAAGCAGAAGGGGTCGTATCCGGTGGAATGATTCCGAAACTACATAACGCTTTTGAAGCGATAAAAAAAGGAGTGGCTGCGGTTTATATTGGCAAAGCAGATGAGCTTCCTCAGTTAAATGAACAGGGTTTCGGAACCCGATTAACCATTTAACTATTTTGAATCTAGATCAATCACCAACCAAACGATAATAAGATGAAACAGTTTAACGGCAACATCGCCATTTTAGGAAGCGGAAATATTGGCATTTCTCTGGCCAAGGGACTAGTAAAAGCAAATTATGCAAAGCCCGGTCAGATTAGTTTAACCAGGAGAAATGTAGATCATCTAAGCCCCTTTGCCGAACAAGGCTTTGTGGTTAGTGGCGATAATGCAGCAGTTGTTGCTACTGCAGATGTTGTTGTACTGGCGGTTTTACCCCAGCAGTTAAACCAGTTGATGGATCAGATTCGCCCTGCAATAGATTTGAAAAAACATCTTTTTATCTCGGTAGCCTCCGGTGTCAGCTGTGCAGACATCAGGAATAAATTGGGAGCTGAAGCACAGGTGGTGCGGGCAATGCCAAATACGGCCATTGCCATCGGGCAATCCATGACCTGCATTGCAACGGATCAGGCTTCAGCAGAATATATGGAAGAGGTGACCCGTATGTTTGAAACAGTAGGTGCGGTAGTGAAAATAAATGAAGATCTGATGACAGCCGCGACAGCCCTTTGTGCCTGTGGCATTGCTTTCTTTCTAAGAGGGATCAGAGCAGCTTCGCAGGGCGGGGTAGAAATTGGGTTCCATGCAGATGAAGCGCTAAAAATGGCGGTTCAGACCGCAAAAGGAGCCGCAGACTTGCTGTTACAGATGCAGTCGCACCCGGAACAGGAAATAGATAAAGTAACTTCGCCGAAAGGCTGTACCATTGCCGGATTAAATGAGATGGAGCATAACGGCTTTAGCTCTTCTTTAATTAAAGGCATCAAGTTGTCGGCACAAAAAGCCGGCGCTTTATATACCAAAGAATAAAAATTATGATAGAACAACTGCAAAAAGATAGTTTAGAACTGTTGAAACAATTGATTAGCATCTCTTCTTTTTCTAAAGAAGAAGATCAAACCGCTGATGTAATTGAACAGTTTTTGCAGACGCGCGAGGTAAAAACTCAGCGCAAATTGAATAATGTGTGGGCTTATAACAAGCATTTTGATCCGACAAAGCCGACCATGCTTTTAAACTCACACCATGATACGGTGAAGCCAAATTCTGGCTATACACGCGATCCTTTCGCGCCAACTGTTGAAGATGGTAAATTATATGGATTGGGGAGTAATGATGCAGGAGGATGCCTCGTTTCGCTTATAGCAACCTTCCTTTACTTCTATGAGCAAGAGGGATTGAGCTATAATGTGTGTCTGGCAGCCACTGCGGAGGAGGAAATCTCTGGAAATAACGGCCTGGAATGTGTCCTCCCAGATCTTGGAGCATTAGAATTTGCAATTGTGGGTGAGCCTACGCTAATGAATTTAGCAGTTGCAGAACGTGGTTTGCTCGTTTTAGATTGTGTTTCGACCGGAAAAGCAGGTCATGCTGCCCGAGAGGAAGGTGACAATGCGATTTATAAAGCTTTGAAGGATATTGAATGGTTCCGCAGTTATCGTTTTTCTAAGGTGTCGGAAATGTTTGGTCCTTTGAAAATGTCGGTTACCATTATCAATGCAGGTTCTCAACACAATGTGGTGCCTGCAACCTGTACTTTTACAGTAGATGTGCGGGTTTCTGATGCCTATACCAATGAAGAGGTGTTGAAAATTATTAGAACAAATGTGGATTGTAGCGTTACGCCAAGATCAATTCGCCTGAAGCCTTCTTCGATTGATAAACAACATCCAATTGTGCTTTCAGGAATTGCTTTGGGAAGAACAACTTATGGCTCGCCAACAACTTCCGATCAAGCGCTATTGAGCATCCCTTCTTTGAAAGTTGGGCCTGGTGATTCTGCACGCTCACATATGGCAGACGAATATGTGTTTGTAAAGGAGGTAGAAGAAGGCATTAAACTTTATATAGAAATGTTAAAACCAGTGATTAACGGAAAATAAAGTCTGGTTCTCCATAACTAACAAACCTTATCGAATAGTGTCATAGTCTCTTTTTTATAATCAACAGGCCGCAACACCAGTGAAGTGTTGCGGCCTGTTTCGTTATTATTATTATTATTATTCATTTTCAAATGCTCTGGCTTCCAGGTGTTTTTCCATATCCGAGCGGTTGATTCCTTTTGCCCACCAATCTGGGGCAGGTTTATCTTTTAGCATATAATCGAAATATTCCATCATGCGAACGGCGTAATCTTTACGGTTCGGTAATTTAGCAATCCCATGGTTCTCTCCACGATAAGTGATCATAACAACCGGTTTATTTAACCTTCTTAGTCCGTTATAATATTCAATACCTTGTGTGTAATCCACAGCGCCGTCTTTGTCGTTATGCAGTAGTAATAAGGGCGTTTGTACTTTTTTGATGTGATATATAGGAGAGTTGCGCGTAAAGGCATCCCAATTGTCCCAGTATCCTGGCGTTAATCTACCCTGACTTGCTTCAAAAATAGCCTGGTTTGTGCCTCCGCTGTTCCAATATATCAAACTATACATACTGATCATATTGGTTAAGGGAGCACCTGCTGCCGCTGCCTTGAAAATGTTGGTTTGAGTGATCAAAAATGAAGTCTGATAACCTCCCCAGGAATGACCATGGATGGCTACTCTTTTTTCATCAACGACGCCTGTAGCAATTGCAGCTTTTACTGCTGGAACTACGCATGCAACAGCCGACATTCCCGGATCATTTAGTTTATATTTAATATCCGGCATTAAAACTGCATAGCCATTGCTGGTATACATTGCGCGGTTGAAACCTCCACCAGGAAAAACAGGCATGGCGTAAGTATTCATTTGATCTGTTAAGCGCTCGTAGATATAGGTGATGGTTGGATAACTTTTTCCTTCCTGATAATTGGCAGGGAGGTATAATACTGCCTGCAAAGAATCACCGTTTGCACTCAGATAGTTGATGAGCTTAACACCTTTAGACCAGGCGTACTTTGCTTGATCTGGTGTGTTTCGGGTAACCTGTTTTGCGCTGGTCAGGTTAGCCGAGTTAGTTGCATAAACTTCTGGTGAATTCTCATTGTCCTGTTTCATGTAAATGAAAACATTTCCATCTGTTGCTTTGCTTACTCCGTTATAAATATGATCATCTAAGAAAAGTGGTTTGATGCTGTTTTTACCAGCCTCTAAGAGGCCAATTCCTGATTTTTTATTCTGGTTATTGAAAATTGTAAAATACTGATCTTTACTTAAGTCTATTCCCTTTTCTTTTGGGTAATTGAAGGATTTTCCCTGGACTTCCTGTTTTTTACTTTTCCAGTTTTCAGAAAGGGAAATTGCAGTTTTTCCATCCGCCGAAATACGCCAGAGATCATAGTTGTCTTTGATCAAGGCATACTTGGAGTCCGCAGACCAGCCAAAGTTCGACGTAGATGGTTTCAAGACATTGTGATCGTCTAATTCATCTACAAAGGAAGCCTTGATGTTTTTGGTCAAGTTGTATTGTTGCCCACTTTCTAAATTGATACTGTAAAAGGCGCCATCTTTGCTGAAACTAGCCCATTTTCCATTCGGAGCCATGCTCAACAGTCCTCTTCCTGCGGTATAGAATTTTTCGAAAATACGTTTTTTTGAACCTGTCTTTAAGTCAATGACATAGATGTCCGTATAACCTTGCCCGTCCAAATTGCCCATCAACTCATAATTAGAATTGTCATAGCCGATGGCATATAGGTTTTTGGGGCCCACAAATACGGTTTTTAACGTGCTATCTGCCAATTGACTGAATTTTTGATCCGCAATGCGATAGGAACTCAGGTAACTGTAGTTTTTGTCTCTGGTTTCCTGTGTTTGTTGCGCCGATTGAAGGCGTTTATCCTGCCAGTTCCAAATGATCATATCTGGCTTTTCAATATCGGCTTTTGCCAAAGCTTTGTTGTCCATTTTAGACTTTCCGGTAGTATCTGCCTTGGTTTTATCTTTCAATTTCTCCCCGGATTTATCTTTATTGGTACTATCTGTTTTCTTTTCCTGAGTAGTGATGCCGAAGAATAATGTGCTCTGATCCTCTGACCAGGCAGGTAGCCCATTTCCACTGATTCCCATGTCCGTAGGGAAGTTCTTCAGACTTAGTCCACTGAAAGTGATTTTATGGCTCAATTCTCCAGCAATTTTATGAATGCCGATCACCGAAAAAACAGCGTCTTTGAATTTGTCATTTTTGTTGGACTTGAGTAGGGCGAATGCATCTCCATTCTCATTCCAGTTGATGCTCTTGTAATTTGCCTTGTCATTTTCTAAAGCTGTAATGAGTCCGGTTTTCATATCTCTAATGAAAATTCCATTCCCATTTTGTCCATTGGCATCAATGATGTAAGCCAGGACGGTACCCGCTTTATTGAAAGAGTATTCGGATACATTGCCCAGATTGAAGCTCTTTTTTGTATTCATTTGATAAAGCAAAAGATCGGTTCCTTTCGGTGCATCTTTATCTTTTGATGCATTCTCCGCTGCGGTAAAATGGATCGCCAGCCATTCCGGATTATCCGCAGAGAAGTTGAAATTCTTTACTTTTTCAAAAGTTGTCTTTTGATTGCCCGGTAAGGAAACCAATACCAATTGATCGTAAAGTGGTTTCATTGTTTTCTTTGCGGCTTTGACCTCTGTATCTTTCGCCGAAACTTTAAATGCAGCATATTTCGAGTCTTTAGAATAGACCACAGGCGAAGCTGTTGCGCCAATCGGGTAACTGAAATTACTGGTGTCTGATATTTTTCGGATGACGGTTTGAAGATCCCCTTCAGTAGGGCCTTTTGCCCAAGATAACCACTGTCCGTTAGGAGAGAGGCTATAGGTATTGCTTCTGATGGAATTCCATTTGGAGACTTCTTTCCAACTCAGTGCTGGTTTCTGTTGTGCAAGAACGCTTGTTGCGAAGGGCAGGATCAACAGTAAGAGTGAATACTTGATTCTGTTCATTATGGTTAAGGTTTCTACTAAATTATTGTTTTAGTTTAACAATATTCCAATGTGACAAGAATATTGTACACTCCTCCTTTATAGCGTAATTATTGTATTTTTGCAAAATACCTTTAGCCTTTAAAGAACCTAAACTATAGATTGATCAATGAAGATTTGGCAAAAAAACGTAGACGTAAATAAAGATATTGAAACTTTTACCGTAGGTAAAGACAGGGAACTGGATTTGCAAATGGCTGCTTTTGATGTGTTAGGCTCTTTAGCCCATGTGGAAATGCTGGAAAGTATTGGATTACTAACCGCATCGGAGCTTTTAGATATACAAAAAGAACTCAAACATATCTACTCGGATATCGCCGCAGGGAAATTCACTATCGATGATACCGTAGAAGATGTGCACTCGCAGGTAGAATGGTTGCTGACACAACGCATAGGGGAAGCAGGGAAGAAAATTCATAGCGGACGCTCTCGTAATGACCAGGTTCTGGTAGATTTAAAACTTTATTTCAGAAGCTGTATTGAAGAGATGGTGGGCAATACCACGGTTCTTTTTGAACAACTAATAGAACTGAGTAATACCCATAAAGATAAATTGCTTCCAGGATATACGCATTTACAAATCGCCATGCCTTCTTCTTTCGGTTTATGGTTCGGTGCTTATGCAGAAAGTCTGGTAGATGACATGGAATTGATGCTGGCCGCTTATAAAATCTGTAACAAGAATCCGTTGGGATCTGCAGCAGGTTATGGCTCATCCTTTCCTTTAAATAGAACTATGACTACAGAACTATTGGGCTTCGAAAGACTCAATTATAATGTGGTTTACGCACAGATGGGGAGGGGGAAAACAGAACGTGTATTGGCACAGGCGATGTCTTCTGTAGCCGCTTCCTTAGCTAAAATGGCGATGGATGTTTGTTTGTTTATCAACCAAAATTTCGGATTCATTAGTTTCCCTGATGAATTGACTACCGGATCGAGCATCATGCCTCACAAAAAGAACCCGGATGTTTTTGAACTTATTCGTTCCAGATGTAATAAAATTCAGGCATTGCCAAATGAAATTGCATTGATGACCACCAATTTGCCTTCAGGTTACCACCGTGATCTGCAGTTGCTGAAAGAGAACCTTTTCCCGGCCATCACTTCCTTGAATGAGTGCCTGGAAATGACCACTTATATGCTGCAACATATTCGTATTAAAGAGGAAATCCTTGCAGATAAAAAATATGCTTACCTGTTCAGCGTTGAAGTAGTAAATGAACTGGCTTTACAAGGTGTGCCTTTTAGAGAGGCTTACAAAATTGTCGGGGAATCGATTGAGAATGGTACATTTTCACCATCTACGCAGTTGAATCATACTCATGAAGGTAGTATTGGGAATCTTTGCAATCCTGAAATTAAGGACATGATGAATGAAGTGCTCTCCCAGTTTAAATTTGAGAAAACGACTGCCGCAATTGAGAAATTGCTGGCTTAATTATTCATATATAAATAAAATACAATGAAAGTATCAGTATTAGCCAACACGCTTATCGGTTCAGAAATCATTAAAATTGGAAACGAAGTAAATGAAATGAAGCGAAAGGGTGCAGAGATTGCAAACCTGACTATCGGTGATTTCGACCCTTCTATTTTTCCAATTCCAGCTGAACTGAAAGAGGAGATTATTGATGCTTATCACCACAATCAAACCAATTACCCTCCTGCTGATGGGATCTTGCCCTTGCGTGAAACCGTGGTTGGAGTTTTAAAAGATCGGTATGCGTTAAGCTATACGACTCAGGATATTCTGGTTGCAGGCGGTTCACGCCCTCTAATTTATGCAACTTATCTGGCGTTAATCGATCCTGGAGATAAAGTGATTTATCCGGCACCATCATGGAATAATAACCACTATTGTCACCTTTCTTCGGCAAAAGGAATTGCTGTGGAAACCACAGTTGAAAATAACTTTATGCCTACCGCGGCACAGTTAAAGCCTCATTTGAAAGGAGCAACGCTATTGGCTTTATGTTCTCCGCTGAATCCTACCGGGACGATGTTTACCAAAGCGCAGTTGGAAGAGATTTGCGATGTGGTAATTGCAGAGAATGATAGCAGATCACCTGATGAAAAGCCTTTATATATCATGTATGACCAGATTTATTCTCTATTGACTTTTGGTAAGGAGCATATAAATCCAGTGAGCTTACGACCGGAATTGAAAGATTATGTAATTTATATTGATGGGATTTCTAAATGTTTATCTGCGACAGGAGTTCGTGTAGGATGGGGTTTTGGACCAGAAAAAATCATTGGTAAAATGAAATCAATCCTAGGTCATATCGGAGCATGGGCACCTAAAGCAGAGCAGGTGGCCGTTGCAAAATATTTTAAAAATGCAAACCTGGTAGATCAATACCTGAGCTCATTCAAAAAACAAGTTCAAAACAGCCTTGATGCTCTTTACAATGGTTTTCAGCAATTGAAAACAGAAGGATTTGCTGTAGATGCAGTGATTCCTATGGGCGCAATCTACCTGACGCTAAAAATCGACTATATCGGTAAAACGACGCCCGAAGGTGAAGTGTTGAAAAACAGTGCAGATGTAAACTTCTACCTGATTAAAGAAGCTCAGGTGGCTTTAGTTCCTTTCTCTGCGTTTGGAACAGATGAAACCGTAAACTGGTTCCGTGCTTCTGTTGGAGGTTGCTCTTTGAGTGATATTGAAAATATGATTCCAAGAATCAAAGCCGCTTTGAGTAAACTGAAGTAATAAAGCTTGTAAAGTGAAAAGCTTTGTTTAGTGCTAATAACCTAGCGGTCGCAATTGCTTAAATGAAAACTTGCTGATAAAAGAAATGCCCCCAAATTTTGGGGGCATTTTATGTTTAACTCCATTCGGAGTATTTCATCAGCTTATTTAAACTCCGACGTTTTGTGGAATTCAATATCCGGATAATCACGCATGGTCATATTGATCATGAAATCATTATCCGCAAGGAATACTGGATTGCCATCCTTATCTTCACCAATATGTTGCTGTTTCCTTTTCAGGAATTCTTCTAATTTTTTCTTGTCTTTCGAGGTAACCCAATTCGAACGGCCATAACTCAAGGTACGGAAATGCGCTTTAGCACCATACTCATGCTCCAGACGGAAAGCAATTACCTCAAACTGAAGCTCACCAACTGCACCAATAATCTTACGGTTACCCGGTTGTGCAATAAATAATTGTGCAACACCTTCCTCAGTAAGCTGCTGGATGCCTTTTTCCAGCTGTTTTGTACGTAATGGATCTCTATTCTCTACTTCTTTAAATATCTCAGGAGAGAAGCTAGGAATGCCCTTAAATTTCAACTGTTCGCCTTCAGTTAAGGTGTCTCCAATTTTAAAGTTTCCACTGTCGTATAATCCAACAACATCTCCAGGCCATGCTTCTTCTACAATACTCTTCTCATTGGCCATGAAATCCATTGGGTTCGAGAATTTCAATTTTTTACCCTGACGCGTATGGTAATAGAATTTGTTTCGCTCAAATTTTCCAGAGCAAACCCTTAAAAAGGCGATACGGTCACGGTGTTTTGGGTCTAAGTTGGCATGAATTTTAAATACAAAACCACTAAAGTTCTTTTCATCTACTTTCACTTCACGCTCTTCTGCCTCTCTGCTTCTAGGGCTAGGTGCAATCTGAACGAAAGTATCTAACAATTCTTTAATCCCGAAGTTATTGATTGCACTACCAAAAAACACAGGGGCAAGTAGGCCTTCCGTGTACATACTTTTGTCTAGCTGACCATAAACACCATCTACCAATTCCAGGTCACCTTTCAGGCCATCAAGTTCTTTTGGTTTCAGGAAATTACTTAGGTTAGGATCATTCAGATCATTTACCTCCACAACAGATTCACTGATTTTAGTTTTATCAGCCTCAAAAAGATTCAGGTGATTATTATAGATGCTATACACCCCTTTGAAGGTATGGCCTTGACCAATTGGCCATGACAAAGGACAAAGACTGATGTTCAATTTATTCTCAATTTCGTCTAACAGATCGAAAGCATCTTTACCCTCACGGTCCATCTTATTCACAAAGATGATCACTGGGGTATTCCGCATGCGGCAAACTGCCATCAATTTTTCGGTCTGCTCTTCCACACCTTTTACACAGTCGACCACCAAAATAACACTATCTACAGCAGATAAAGTACGGTAAGTGTCTTCCGCGAAGTCCTTGTGACCTGGTGTATCTAATATATTAATGCGTTTTCCACTATATTCAAAGCCCATTACAGAGGTCGCTACGGAAATTCCACGCTGTTTCTCAATTTCCATAAAATCGGAAGTATTGCTTTGGTTGGCCTTGTTACGTTTAACCGCTCCGGCTGTATTAATTGCACCTCCAAAGAGTAAAAACTTCTCTGTAAGGGTAGTTTTACCGGCATCGGGGTGACTGATAATAGCGAATGTTTTTCGTTTTTCTATTTCTGGGTGAATCATAAAGAATTAAGCCTGTTGTGCTTGATGAGGCTGCAAAGATAAATATAATATATAAAAGAAATCGTATCGCTTCCTATAGTGCTTCGGATCAGCAGGGCTGAACACTAAAAAACCGGCCATCGCTGACCGGTTTTTAATGATTTTCAAAAATTATCCTCTTCCGGATCTTCTTTCGCCTTCAGATCTGCCTTCGCTGCTGCGACCTTCTGAACGGGGAGGCGCACTTTGACGTTCCTGCCTTTCCATTCTTTGCGGTTGTGCCTGAGGTTGTCTTTGTGGCTCTGGCTGGCGTTGTTGTTGCGGCTGTTGCTGTGGCATTGGCCTTTCTGCCCTTTGTTCACGCTGTGGTCTGGCTTGAGGCTGTGGCACCTGCTGTTGTGGTGCTGTTTGCTGTTGCGGAACATTTTGAGGCGCATTCGGCATTCTAGAGGGACGGTTTTCCCTTCCAGAATAAGTCCGGTCAGGTTGCGACTGATTTACATCAGGGTTTCTGTTCGGTAAGGTTGCAGGTCTGTTGTTATCTCTAGAAGGCCTGTTGTTGCCGGTATTATCTCGCTCAGTTGTGTTATTCGTAGGTGGGTTTACATTTGCATTTCCCCGATCTCCTCTTCCTGTTCGGTCTGCGCCTGGATTTCCATTTCCAGCCGTCGCTTCATTTCTGGATGGACGACCAATGGTAGAAGAGTTTGCCGGAGAAGTACGATCACCTCTGGTTAAGTTGGCGTCACCTTTAATTGCGTTTCTTGGTGCTTCCACTGATCCCCGATTTGTTCTCGAAACTCTAGGATTGTAGATGTCCAGTTCATTGCCCCTGATTTCACTTCTTCCCGCTCTATCCGTTCTGTTTACACGATATATAGGTACATCCCCTCTGGTGGCACGCCTCACATCATCTACCCTCGGACCAGTGTAATATGTTCTTCTACCTCTTACATAAGTATTATTAATGATTGTCGTATTGTGAATAATAGTCACATTTCTACGAGAATAATACCTTGGAAATCTATTGTAATAAATGTTTGCCTGAGGGATAAATACCCACCAGTTATCCGGAATGCCTATATTGATGTTGATATTTAGGCCAGGGCTTAAAGGTGCCCATCCATAATATCCACCGCCGCTTCTCCAGGTTACCCATGCAGGCCCCCAAACGGTATCAGGAATCCATAACCACTGTCCGTAACGGTTATAGACCCATCTTCCGTAGTGAAATGGTGCCCATCCCCAATCATAATCTGAGACCCAAGTATTACCATATTCTGTCATTGCCCATCGGCCATTGCTATAATAAGGTCTAAAATCCTGGTCGTCAACATCTGGCCTCCATACGTATCCGTATTGCGGATCCTGTATCCAAGTGCCATAGGGAGAAAGCTCATCATAAAATGATTGGAGCGATACCTCATCATCTTGCGCCATAGCGCGCTGCGTGAAACCGGTGAGGAGGAGCAAAAGCCCCAGCACAATTGTCGGTAATTTGATTAACTTTTTCATTTGTGTGTGTGTTTAATTTACCTAACGGTATTGATATATCAATTTGAGTTCCAAATCCTAAGAAAAGTTTAAAGCTCGAAAGAAATATTACATTAGGATTAGGAAGATTTACCTAACAATATTGGCTTTTTGAAGGTTTATGCGAACATTTAATTCGCTGGATAGGTCTGATTTTATCGCCAAATTAGTGAAAAATATTTTTTATCATCGTTAAAATACGGTCAGATTGTAATATTAAATCCCAGGTCTTGCTCTTTCCAAGAATATATTTTCTTCTTTTGTAAACAAAACACAACTTATGCAAAAAGGCACTTTATTTTTGATACCTGTACCTCTGGCAGAAAATGCTGCTCAGAAATCTTTTACTCCTTTTCTAGGTGATACCATTAATTCCATCAGTACTTATATTGTGGAGAATGAGAAATCCGCCAGAAAATTTTTGAAAGAGGCTGGATTGAAAATGCCACAGAGTGAGCTGGTGGTTCATGATTATGGCAAACATCAGCGTAATGCCTCTTTAGCGCCTTATTTCAAAGAATTAACCGCTGGAAAAGATGTAGGTCTAATGAGTGAAGCCGGATGCCCGGGTGTAGCAGATCCAGGTGCTGAAATCGTTGCTGAAGCACATAGAAGAGGGATTAAAGTAGTTCCTTTGGTAGGCCCAAGTTCTATTCTGCAGGCTTTAATGGCTTCAGGATTTAACGGACAAAGTTTTACGTTCCATGGATACCTACCAATTGATAAAGTTGAAAGAGCAAAAAAAATAAAAGAAATCGAGTTACAGTCGACAAAAAACAAGCAAACGCAGATTTTTATGGAGACTCCTTTCAGAAATAACCATTTGTTTGAAGATGTATTGAAAAATGCTTCTGCACATGCAATGTTATGTGTGGCTTCCAATATCAATGGGGAGGAAGAATACATTAAAACATTATCGGTGACATTTTGGAAGAAGGAACGTATCGACCTTCATAAAAAGCCAACGATCTTTTTGCTGTATAAACCAGCATAACCGAGGCAATTAGGCCTAGCGGTACATGTTTTTATTATCCATGAAGGACAAGACATTATCCGGAACAAAAAATTGAACATTTCTTCCATCTTTTAACGCTTTGCGAATAAAGGTAGAAGAAATGTCCATTTGTGGGGTATCTGTTATGGTAATTGAAGGATGATTTTCCCACTCTTTTACGTCTACACCTGGTCTTGGGTAGACATAAATCTCATAATTTTTGAGCAGTGTTTCATAATTCTTCCACTTTTTAAGTGAACTGAGGTTGTCTGCACCCATGATCAGCACGAACTCCTTTCCAGGATATTTTTCCTGAAGGTAAGCCAAGGTATCAATGGTATATGAGGGTTGAGGAAGGCCAAATTCAATGTCACTCACTTTAATGTGATCTGCACCTTCTGTAGCTAGTTTAGCCATTTCCAGGCGGTCGTACATATTTGTAAGTCCGTTTTTATTTTTCAGGGGATTATGTGGTGAAACCACCAACCATACCTCCTTAAGCCCTGTAAAACACGCCATGTAATTGGCGATGATCAGGTGCCCGATATGGATGGGATTAAATGAACCAAAAAATAACCCTGTTTTCATCTATTTTTTATTGATAAAGTCACCCACTAGCTTTTCCGCTTCTTTACAAGCAGTTTCCAGATCATAATTTTTCAAAATGACATCAAATTTATCAGCATAGGCCAATTCTTTTTCCGCCTTTGTAAAGCGTTCCTGAAGTTTTTCCGGACTATCAGTTCCTCTTCCGGTTAAACGCTCTTTTAAGATCTCTAAAGAGGGTGGCTGAACAAATATAGCCAAAGCATCATTTTCGTATTTACGTTTAAGGCGCAAGCCACCTTCCACGTCAATGTCAAAAATTACATGTTTGCCGGTATTCCAGATACGCTCTATCTCAGACCTCAATGTGCCATAAAAAGTGCCATTGTATACTTCTTCGAATTCTACAAACTCCTGATGCGCTACTTTATGGAGAAAGCTCTCTTGAGAGATAAAATAATAATCCTTTTCATGTTCCTCATCTCCCCTTGCCGGACGTGTAGTGGCTGAAATAGAAAAGCTTAAAGAAGGAAATTTCTGTAATAGGTGTTTTACGATAGTGGTTTTGCCTGCGCCAGATGGTGCAGAAAATATAATGAGTTTACCTTGTGTC
Organism: Pedobacter gandavensis; assembly: GCF_014172405.1. Lineage (GTDB taxonomy): Bacteria > Bacteroidota > Bacteroidia > Sphingobacteriales > Sphingobacteriaceae > Pedobacter > Pedobacter gandavensis. The sequence goes on from NZ_WNXC01000005.1 coordinate 282,433, forward strand.
ATGCTTACTTATAAAACGTTTAATAGTTGTTCTTTAATTTTCTCCAGCTCTTCTTTCATCCCTACTACTAACTGTTGTATCTGTGCGTCATTTGCTTTAGCACCCATAGTATTGATTTCTCTACCAATTTCTTGGGAGATGAATCCTAATTTTTTACCGTTTGCGTCCTTGCTTTTTAAAGTCTGTGTAAAATAATCACAATGGCTTTTCAGGCGTGTTTTTTCTTCGGTAATGTCTAATTTGTCAATGTAATAGATCAATTCTTGCTCTAAACGGTTCTGATCAACGTTGATCTTACCTACGTTTTCTTCTAAAAACTGGTTCAATCTAGCCCTGATCTGCGGAATCCTTAGGGGTTCTAATTCTTCCACCTGCGCAAAAAACTGTAAGATATTTTTGATTCTCAGTTCTAGATCCGTCTTTAACACGTTTCCTTCAGTAAGTCTGAACTGATTAAAGCTGTCTAAAGCTTTATTGAATGTACTGTATAAGATATCCCAATCACCTTCATTGATTTCCTCTTCCTGGTAGCTGATGACCTCAGGAAAGGTTAAAACGGCTTGTAAGAGATTGGTAGAATTTGCACCCAGATCCACATTAATGGCTTCCAGTTGCTTATAATATTTGCTCAATAACGCAGCATTGATTGTTGCACCTTTCAGACTTTCTTCACCACGGTCGATGTTAATAGAAACACTTACTTTTCCGCGCTCAATCTCTTTACTGCAAACGTTACGCAATAACAACTCCTTTTCGGAAAAAGCTCTGGGAAGTTTTAAGTTGAGTTCTAAAAACTTACTGTTTAAAGACTTAATCTCTACTGCAAACTTGATGTTTTCATGATCAGTAGAGGCCAGGCCAAAGCCCGTCATTGATTTTATCATGTGCAAAGATATAATTTATTGTTAAAATGATTAAACCTATGTTACTTAATGACGCTGAGATCTCATTGGTATCTAACCTTTTTCTCTTTTTTTTGTTAAAAATACAACAGATACCAAGCCGTGTATATGGTTAAAATAACGTCATTAATGGTTATTTTAACTTTTTTTAACGCATTCGGTTGAAAAACAATAGTTAAGTTTACAAAAAAACTATACAAAATGAAGTTTCTACATCTCCTAACATGGTCATTTGGCCTGTTTTTCTTTGCGGCGACGCCGTCAGCATTCTCTCAACAAGAGTTTTTGCTGCGTGGAGTGGTGAAAGAGCGGGGAACAAACACAAGAATACAAAATGCCCAGGTGATTAATAAACGCAATGGATATACCGTATTTACCAGTGATTTGGGGCTTTTTCAATTGAAATCAGCGGTAGGAGATAGCTTATTGGTGATTAAAAAGGACTATTCCGATGGAGAAGCTGGCGTATTTACAACTGCAGACCTGACAATTTATCTAAATAGAGGAGCAACCTTAGAGGAGGTGAAAATTGTTGGACAAACAAAAAAGCAGGAGCTGAATGATATCAAGCGGGAATTTAGAAATAAGGGGTCTTTTTACCAAGGGAAGCCGCCGCTTTTGGCGTATATTTTTCAACCCTTAACAGCAATGTATGAGCTTTTTGGACGTACCCCTAAGAACGCCAGAAGATTTGGAAGGTACTACGACAATGAAATTAAGCAAAGTCAGGTAGACGGTGTTTTTAATGAAGCATTGATTCAGAGCCATACGGACCTTAAAGGGAAGGAACTGGAAGATTTTATGCTCAATTACAGGCCTGAATATGAAAAAACTCAAAACTGGGCGGAATACGATGCCATAAAATACATTCGTGATTCGTATAAAAAATACAAGGATTCCTTAAAAAAGAATCCCTAAATTAAATAGAAAGGGCTTCACATGCTTTTTCTGCCGCAAGCTTCTCCGCGTTTTTCTTATTGTAATCACGGCCAACCCCATAACTTTCGCCCTCTACAACAGCGCTGATTGTAAATAGTTTAGCGCTATCTCCTTCTGTGTTTTGAATCATGTCAAAAGTAATATCTTTTCCATGACGCTGGCACCATTCAATCAATTTGCTCTTGAAGTTCGTTTCTGTAAGTTCCAGAGTATGGATGTCGATGTAAGGCTTAATGATTCTTTTTAATAAGAAATCTTTGGTATAATTATATCCTTTATCCAAATAAACTGCACCAACTAAAGCCTCAAAAGCATCTCCAAGCATGGAGTGATGTTTAGTCTGAATGTTTACCGCTTTCTGATCAAAGACCATGAGCTGGTCAAAACCCATTTTACGTGCGAGCTGATTTAGATTAGCCCTGTTCACGATTTTCGAACGCATTTCCGTTAAAAAGCCTTCTTCTTTGTAAGGATAGGCTTTGAAAAGTACTTCTGCGATAACAGAACCTAAAATCGCGTCTCCAAGAAACTCAAGACGTTCATTACTGCTTCTGCTTCCGTTCTTCAGAACTTTTGCTACAGACCTGTGCCTGAATGCCATTTTGTATAAAACAGTATTTCCAGGAACAAAGCCTAAAATATTTTTTAGCTTTTTTATAAAGACCTTATCTGTTGAAAAATAAAGCTTGTATAGGTCGAATAACGGCATTAATTGTTACAAAAATTATGGATCATATTTGTGAATAGTCTCCTTTTACAGAGACTAATTATTATTCTTCGTACTTTTTGAATATCACAGATGCATTATGACCACCGAAGCCAAAAGTGTTGCTTTGTGCAGCACGAATGGTGCGTTTTTGAGCCTTGTTGAACGTGAAGTTTAATTTAGGATCACATTCCGGATCATCAGTAAAGTGATTGATCGTTGGTGGTACTATATCATTCTGGACAGCAAGGATTGCAGCAATAGCTTCAATAGCACCTGCAGCACCTAGTAAATGGCCTGTCATTGATTTTGTCGAACTGATGTTTAGTTTGTAAGCATCCTCTCCAAATAGATCAACAATAGCCCTGCTTTCGGAGATATCTCCCAATGGGGTAGACGTACCATGGACATTGATATAATCAATATCTGCGGTAGTTAAACCTGCATCTTTTAAAGCATTTGACATTACCATTCTCGCGCCAAGTCCTTGAGGATGAGGTGCGGTAATGTGATTCGCATCCGCGCTCATTCCTCCGCCTACTAATTCAGCATAGATTTTCGCACCGCGTTTTTTTGCATGTTCCAGTTCTTCAAGAATGATCGTTCCTGCACCTTCACCGGCAACAAATCCATCTCTGTCTTTGTCAAACGGCCTTGAAGCTGTTTTTGGATCATCATTTCTAGTAGATAGCGCATGCATTGCATTGAATCCTCCGATTCCAGCCTCATTAATGATGGCTTCAGAACCTCCGCTAATGATCACGTCACACATATTCAAACGAATATAGTTGTAAGCATCAATCATGGCGTTAGTGGATGAAGCACAGGCTGAAACAGTGGCAAAATTCGGTCCGCGTAACCCATATTTTATGGAAATATGGCCCGGAACGATGTCAATAATTACCTTAGGGATGAAGAACGGATTTATACGAGGTGTACCATCGCCTAAAAAGAAGTTCTTCATTTCGTCCTGAAATGTTTTAAAACCGCCAATACCTGATCCCCAGATAACGCCTATACGATTGCAATCTAATTGTGAAAAATCAAAATTACCATCCTTAACAGCCTCATCTGTTGATACTAAAGCGTATTGAACAAATGGATCTAACTTGCGGGCTTCTTTTTTGTCCAAAAAATCTTCAGGGTTGAAGTTTTTAAGTTCACATGCAAACTTCGTCTTGAACTTTGATGTGTCAAAACCTGTAATAGGGCCAGCGCCGCTCACGCCATTCAGCAAACCATCCCAGAATTCTGGGATCGTATTGCCAATTGGAGTGAGCGCACCCAACCCTGTAACTACTACTCTTTTTAATTCCATTTATACGGATTATACGGAGACCGTATTTTTACTTAACGTTTTTCTCTAAGTAAGCAATTGCTTGACCAACAGTACCAATAGTTTCAGCCTGATCATCAGGAATCGCTACATTGAATTCTTTTTCGAACTCCATAATAAGCTCTACTGTATCTAAAGAATCAGCACCTAAGTCGTTAGTGAAAGAAGCTTCTGGTGTAACTTCGTTTTCATCCACACCTAATTTTTCAACGATAATAGCCTTAACTCTTGAAGCAATATCAGACATAATGTTTATAATTTAATGGTTAAATAATTCAGTGCAAAGAAAAATAAATAATTACACATTTCAAATGTTTTTATTTCTCTTCCAATTTTAATGTTTTTATTTTGAACATTAATGTAAAATTAGTTTTATAATTTTGTAATTCCCGTAAAAAAGTGTGTTTTGAACAAAACTTATTTAAAACTGTCCTTAGATCTTGATTTTGTTTTAATCGCCATTACAGCCTCGTTGAAGGATTATATGCTCTGTCATAAGGTCAATACCAGCTTAAATTTCGACTTCGAAAAGATTGAAGATCACGAGGTTTACTTCAATGTGGATGAGAATCCCCTGGCTTTTTCGAAGTATTATTTTTTTGTAGAACAGGGCGAAATCGAGTACTATATCATCAATAATCGCAACGCAGAAGGATTTTTAATTCCAGAAATGAATAAAGTTGACTTTTTTATGATAATTCATCAGTATATTGACAAAGAAGACCTAAATTTTATTTTAACCGGGCTGAACAAACTGGCTGATATTCAGGTAGCTGCGCAAATAGATCCAAAAAAACTAAAGTCCCGGGAAAATTTGGTAATGTAAATTTTATATTGAAGGTGTATTAAATACACTATATTTGATTTTATAAGATTCAGAAATAAAATATTAATAACCAGGCCAACATCGGTTTTCGACATCAGAACCTTCATTTTGTTGGTCCATATAAATTTAAGTAACCAAAATGAAACCATTTCATTCCAGAACAAAAATCGTAGCGACGCTCGGTCCTGCTTCAGCTAAACCAGAAGTTTTATTTAGCATGTTTAATGCCGGACTTGACGTATGCAGATTAAACTTCTCACACGGTTCTCAGGCAGATCACCAGGAAGTTCTAAATACCATCCGCAGTCTTAATAAAAAACACAATTATAACGTAGGTATTCTGGCAGATTTACAGGGTCCTAAGATTAGAATTGGAATGGTAAAAGATGGTGGTATTCACTTAGTTAATGGTAACAAGACGGTCATCACGACCAAAGAATGTATCGGTAACGAAGAGCGTATCTACATCACGTATAACACCTTCCCTCAAGACGTTAAACCAGGTGAGATCATCTTGTTAGATGATGGTAAACTTCAAATGAGAGTGATCGAAACTAACCTTGTTGATGAGGTAGTGTGTGAGATCGTTCATGGTGGTATCCTGACTTCAAGAAAAGGGGTAAACCTTCCAAATACTAAAGTTTCTATCCCTTCTCTAACGGTAGAAGATCGTAAAAACTTAGAGTTTGTATTGGAAAATGATGTAGAATGGATCGGACTTTCTTTTGTTCGTAACGCTGCAGACATCGTAGAATTAAAAGAAATTATCAAACAAAGAGGTAAAACTGCCCGTGTAATTGCGAAGATTGAAAAACCGGAAGCAATTGCTAATATTGATGAAATCATTGCTGTTTCAGATGGTATCATGGTGGCCCGTGGTGACCTGGGTGTTGAAATGCCAATGGAAGAAGTACCGTTGTTGCAAAAAATGATCGTTCAGAAGTGTAGAGCAGCTTCTAAACCTGTAATTATTGCTACGCAAATGCTGGAAAGCATGATCACTACACCAAGGCCAACACGTGCAGAGGTGAATGACGTGGCTAACTCAGTACTTGATGGTGCAGATGCTGTAATGCTTAGCGGAGAGACTTCAGTAGGTGAATTTCCACTGATTGTTATCGAAACTATGCAGAAAATCATTCAGAACATCGAGGTTAACAACTATCCATTCCACCCGGAAAAGTTCCTTAAACCGAAATCTGAAAGCTTCCTAAGCGATGCAATTTGCGATACTGCTTGTTTCTTATCAAAACAAACAAACGCTGTTGGTATCGTTTCTATGACTGTAAGTGGTTATACTGCCTTCGAAATTTCAAGTCACAGACCAAAAGCATTAACTTATATCTTCACCAGCAATGTATCTCTACTAAATACTTTAAGCTTATTATGGGGTGTTCAAGGCTTCTACTACGATAAGTTTGACAGTACTGATGATACCATTCAGGACGTAAATAACTTGCTAAAAGAATACAAAATGATTAAAAAAGGTGATGTAATCATCAACACAGCGGCAATCCCAATGGAGAAAAAAGGGAAAACCAATATGTTGAAAATTACGGTAATTGATTAATCTCTTGTAGCAATCAAAATTTTTTCTACTTTTGCAATCCGCAAAAAAGGAGAGATGTCCGAGTGGCTGAAGGAGCACGCTTGGAAAGCGTGTGTACCTCAAAAGGGTATCGAGGGTTCGAATCCCTCTCTCTCCGCTGTTAAGATTGTACCTTAAAAAGTAGAAAAGGGTTATTCCATAAGGAATAACCCTTTTTTTATATCCACCCATCTCCCCGATTTAAGGTCAATACAAAAGCGCCACATATAAGGAATGGCCAAATTGGGGCAATAGGAGTATTCGATGAGCTCATGACTTACTTTTAAGATAAAAACACAAAAAAAAATAGGCTATACGCTACCTGTAATGTAATGTTCCAGGTTTCCGATAATGAATTTTTGCTCTTCAATGATGTATTTTACTACGTCACCAATGGAAATGATTCCGCTCAGTTTACCATGATCTATGACGGGAAGGTGTCGGACAAATTTGTTGGTCATCAGCCACATACATTCTTCGATCGTGTTGTCTGAAGATACTGTAAGTGGATTTTTAGTCATGATTTCACTAACTGGAATATTTTTGGAAGATTTTCCTTTTAGAATGACCTTTCTTGCGTAATCTCGTTCCGTGAAAATCCCCTTAAACTTTTCCTGATCCATGACCAGAATGGATCCTATGTTTTTTTCAAACATTAACTCTAGTGCTTCAAAGACTGTGGTCTCTGGACTTAAATAGACGTTGGGATGGGTTTTGCCTTGTAAGATATTTCTAACTTTTCCCATAATTGAACTCCTTTCTATGACAGATTTGGTGTACAATGATTCAATAGGGTTGGGTGTATTAAAGTTAAGGCTTATTTTAATAAAAAGAGTACATAATGCAGTTAATTTTTCAATTTGTAAATCAAATGTTTCAATTGTTTGTTATTGATTTACAGCCTGTTTCAGGAGTAGTGTTTCTTTTTTATAATTGCCTTTCCGCCCAGTATTTGGTAATCCTGATATTGGTTAAAATAACCGTCCCCTTGGTTTTCTTTCTGTGATTTTGAAAAACTTATAGCTGATAAAACTGCAATGAGTATGAAAAGTAAGATTTTTTTCTTCTTGGTTTTTCTAGGTGGTCTTCCCCTGTTCCTGTCCGCACAAAAGGTAGTTGTGGTCAAAATTGATGGGGCAATTAATCCAGTATCTGCTTCTTTTATTCATGATGAGATTGAAAAAGCAGCTAAGGATAGGGCAGTGTGTCTGGTGATTAAGCTGAATACACCAGGAGGATTACTACAGTCCACCCGTAGTATTGTTAGTGATATTCTGGTAGCACCGCTTCCAGTAGTGGTTTATGTGGCGCCTTCTGGTGCCCATGCTGGCTCAGCAGGCGTTTTTATTACGCTTGCTGCTCATATTGCTGCGATGGCGCCTGGAACTAATATTGGCGCAGCACACCCCATCAGTCTGGTCGGCCAAACAGATTCAGTGATGAATGTAAAAGCAACCAATGATGCCGCTGCATTTATTCGAAGCATCGCAGAAAAACGAAAACGGAATTTGAAATGGCCCGAAGATGCAGTTAGAAACAGCCTGGCTATTACGGAAAATGAAGCCCTGAAATTGAAAGTGATCGATGATATTGCATGGAACGAAAGGGCTCTGCTCAACCAGATAGATGGCAGGATGGTGGAGTTAAATACGGGTCAGGTAACTTTGCATACCAAGGGTGCAACCATTCAATATGTGAAAATGTCTGTGGCCGAAAAACTGCTGGATTTCATCAGTATTCCTGATGTTGCTTACCTTTTACTGATGCTGGGTATGATTGGAATCTGTTTTGAGCTATTCAATCCAGGGGCAATTTTGCCGGGTATCGTGGGTGTAATTAGTTTGATTCTTGCATTTTATGCGATGAACACCTTACCCGTTAATTATGCTGGTTTGCTATTAATCGCCTTTGCACTGCTGCTATTCCTATTAGAAATTAAAATAACCAGTCATGGCTTTCTTGCAACTGGTGGGGTCGCCTCTCTTCTTCTGGGCTCTATGATGCTGTTCAAATCAAGCTCTTCTTTGGACATGATTAAAATTTCCAGTGGAATTATAACGTCCGTGACCTTAGTTTTTACAGTTTTCTTTCTCTGTGTGATTGGTCTGGGTATAAAGGCACAGCGGCTAAAAACGGTAACTGGCATTCAGTTATTACTGGGAAAAACTGGAGAAGTGCTAAGTCAGCTAGATCCTTATGGACAAGTAGAGATAAACGGAGAAGTGTGGATTGCTGAATCCCTGACTGGAAAAATTAGCATATCTGAGCGGGTAAAGGTGGTCAGGATTAAGGGACTTACACTATTTGTAGAGCCAGTTGGGCAGGCCTGATCAATATTTTTTAAATAAAAGGAGGTGTTTATGTTTTACAATGTATTGTCAATGGTACTCGTTTTTTTTGCCATTATTGTACTTGCCGGTGCAATCCGAATTCTCCGTGAATATGAGCGGGGTGTTATTTTTCGTTTGGGTCGTGTCCTTGATAAGGGAGCAAAGGGGCCGGGACTGGTCATTCTGATTCCTTTTATTGATAAAATGGTCCGGATTTCATTGCGTATTGTGGTGATGGATGTACCGCCACAAGACGTCATCACCAGGGATAATGTCTCTATAAAGGTCAATGCGGTCATCTATTTTAGGGTAATTGACCCTCAGCGTGCGGTGGTGGAGGTGGAAAACTATTTAACGGCAACGTCTCAATTTTCACAGACGACATTACGAAGTGTGCTTGGCCAGTCTGAGTTGGATGATCTCCTTTCTCAACGCGATAAAATTAACCTCCACTTACAACAAATCATCGATCTGAAAACGGAGCCATGGGGAATAAAGGTAACCGCGGTAGAGGTAAAACAAATAGATCTTCCTCAGGAAATGCAACGTGCTATGGCCAAACAGGCGGAAGCAGAACGGGAAAGACGTTCAAAAGTGATTTCTGCCGAAGGGGAGTATCAAGCTTCGCAACGCTTGTCTGATGCCGCAAAAATATTGAGTGAACAACCAAGTGCCCTGACCTTGCGCTATTTGCAAACGCTGCGGGAGATTGCTACGGAAAATAATTCTACAACCATTTTTCCCGTTCCTATTGACCTCTTGAAACCTTTTATGCAACCCGCTGTTGAGATCCAGCCTAAGGAAAACCCTCCAGGCGATGCTGCCGAAAAAAAGGAGCTTTAGCTACTCTTGGAATTTTACTTTTATTTTGTGATTCAGGGATTTACAGGTGTTTTTTCTAAAACGTCAATTTTTTAATAGCCCTTTAAGTGCCTTTAAAACCCCTTTCTAAAAATAAGCAATTTATTAACCGTACATTGCGCTTTTACCTGATTATGAGCGATATTACAAAAGAGTTGCACCAAGGTGCAGATGAGAAGAAGAGACTAGAGTTTGAGGAAAAGCTTAAACAAATTGCTCTAAAATATGATCGTTGGTTTAGCGGGCATACCAATAAAGATACAGGTGACAAGCCGGATAGAATTCAAAACTATTTCCGTTACTTCCAAAATCACGAAGGATTAACCCAACTTTATATTAAAGATGGTATGCCAATAGAAGTTGATTTGGATTGCAGAGAAGCCTTTAAAGCGACCTTTAAAGCTTAAGAAATCACAGCTTCTTTTCTTAAATACCATTGCTGATTTGTCTGTTCTTCCTTTTTCATCCAATGAGACAGGAAGAAGAGATGGGTCTCTGGGTATATGCGATCGCTTACTCGAAAACGAAAAAAGGTTTTATTAGTGGAAGGTTTTTAAAGTTTTGAGGAGGTAGGGCGCTTTCTCCTTTTAGTTTCCATAACTTGAGGTTCTTAATGGCTCCTTTGCCGTTAAAAGCGAATCCAAACTGTCCTTTAGGCTTTACAAAACCAGTACTGTCTTTAAAGGAGATTACGGCTTCCTGGTTGATCCAGATGAAAAATTGATTTCCTGATCTTTGTATTTTCCAGTCTTGCCAATCATGTTGTGTGGTTCTTTTTACCTTAGGCATCGTACCAATATGACCGCTGCTGTGGATAAATGAACCCCTGTTTTCTAAGTTTGCAAATAATGATCGGTCTTCAATAGCGACCCTGTTTTCCAATTGATTGAGAAGAATTCCAAGAAATTTTGAACCATTTAAGTTCAGCATGACTTCAAAAAGGTAGGTTTTTGGTTCTGCAATGGCAGAAAACGTTAAAATATAGTCTTCTGGTAAAGGTTTGTTCGCGAGTAAAATCGCCCAGTTGATATCCTTGCTTGCATGAAGCTCCGCATCCTTAATTTCCCAACTTCCATTAACTGTCAGCCATTTTTTTTGAAGCTGATTCTTTTTAAAATCTTGTTCAAAGATCAGTTTACTTTGCGCATTTGAGGTGAAAACGGTATTAACAGCTAAAAATAGGGATAAAATAAATACAGGGAACTTCATCATAGGGGAAAATAGGCAGGATATTGATAGAATCTGCGGGCAAATATAGGAATTGCAGACCTGTGATCTCTGTAAAAGACGTTACAGGTCTGTAATTCTATTCACCTGAGCCATGCGATTAGTTGCCGGAAGCTTCTACATATTTTTTAAAATTATTTAGAATTGCTTGCCAGCCATCTCTTTGCATTTCTTTTGAATTCGTGCTTTCTGCATCGAAACGCTCTGTGATTTTTACTCCATCGATATTTTTTTCAAAGTTGATTTTTACCTTTCTGTCATCCCCGAGGGTATAGCTAATCAATTCATAAGGAACCACTTCATCATAAACCCCGCCAAAGTCAAAACCAAAACTACCATCTCTGGCTTCCATTCTTGAGCTGAATTTCCCACCTGGTCGTAAATCATTTTCCGCAGTTGGCGTATGCCAGTCTTCGGAAGCTGAATTCCATTTAATAATGTCTGATGGCGTGCTCCAGGCTTTCCAAACAGTTTCAATTGGTGCATTTACAGTAGCTGTTACCGTAATTACGTTTTGATCTTGTGTCGTCATTTTCGTTTCTTTAATTGGTTGATGAATCAAAGTTAATGCTATTGTATTTATTTTCTGTGGGTAGTAGCGACAATCTGAGGGGGAATTCGCGACATTAGCGCGTATCCTATTTTGTTGATTTAAATTAAATAAGGCTCATTTATCCGATTTTTAACCAGCCGGTAATGCTCATTCTGGGCTTATTAGTCATCAAAACTTCATGCTCCAATTCGCTGCTTTTAAAGAAAACACTCTTCCCGTTCATCGGCGAAATATGCTGTAGGGTGTCTGCATGATGAATGCACAGTTCCCCTCCATCAGCAAGTTGCCAATCTGTATTGAGGTACATAATCATGGAGTATTGCCTGCTTACATTCGTTCGAAATTGATCCAGGTGTTTCTTGTAGAAACTGCCTGTCTCATATAAGGTATAATGGAATTCATATCCTGTAATTCCCGTGTAGCAGGTGCTGTTCAGGTGGCTCACAAAACTATCCATGAGGTCAAAAAAGGCATTTTCATGGGGGTCATTGTGCGCCCTGTCCAGCCAGTAAATCCGATCACTTCGAAATAATTTGTCCTGGACGACAACAGTATCGTTGCCTGTTCCTGCGGATAAAAGCAGGTTTCCCTGGTAAAGCCGTGTTAGGTTGGTTTTTAAATGACTGGATAACTGATCATTTAAAAAGAGGTCTGCTATGCCAACCTTATTGTTTATAAAGCTGTCAATTAGCGTATTAAATATTTTTTCCAATGGAAAGGTGCGGCGCGATCAGGGCATAATTGCCCTTATCTGGTGAAGGTAGTTTTAATTAGCGGTAACTAATTGTATTTCAATAAGGTTTGCTGTAGTATAAAAGTCTATGGAATTTGTAGTTTATTTAATTATCTTTGTGCCATTAAAGGATTAAACCAGCTCAATAACATGAACATATTTAAGTTTGCCATTTTTGGATTACTGCTGAGCAGTACTACCGTTTTTGCACAAGATAATAGTAAAGTTGCCATTACCGGAACAGTTAAAGGGGCAACATCAGGGAAAGTATACCTTCAGAAATTTGATAATAAAATGTTTAGGACGCTGGATTCAGCAGAAGTAAAAAACGGGACATTTAAGTTCAATAAAAGCCTTAAATTGCCTGAATTGTATGGTCTAACTCTTGATAAAGAGGAAAGTCCATTGTATGTTTTCCTGGAGAAAGGCCAGGTTAATGTAACACTTGATCCAGAGAAATATTATAGAAATTCGGTGGTGACTGGCTCTGTTTCCAATGATCTGTTTACCGATTATAAGAAAGAAAAAGACGTTAAAATTGACGAATTCATCAAAAAGAATCCAAACTCTTTAGTGGCTGCTTATGTATTATACAGAGATTTCTCCTACAGATTGACTCCAGAAGAAATCAGCCAAAACTTGCAATTACTGGATCCTTCTTTGCAAAACACACCATATGTTGCGGTATTGAAAGATTTGGTGAACGTGTTGAACTCGGTAAGTATTGGAAAAAAAGCACCGGATTTTGAAGGAAATACGCCGGAAGGAAAAACGATTAAACTTTCCGATCATTTTGGGAAATATCTGTTGCTTGATTTTTGGGCTTCTTGGTGCGGACCATGCAGAAGAGAAAATCCAAATCTGGTAAAAGCCTATCAAAAATATCATGAAAAAGGATTTGACATCTTCGCGGTGTCTTTAGATAAATCAAAAGAGGCCTGGTTAAAAGGAATTAAAGATGACAACCTGAGCTGGACTCATGTTTCAGACCTGACCTTTTGGAACAGCGCCGGGGCAAAGTTGTATGGCGTAAGAGCGATCCCTGCAAATGTATTGATCGATCCTAATGGAGTAATTATTGCAAGAAACCTAAGCGGTGAAGAACTGGAGAAAAAGTTAGCAACGCTTTTAGCTAGCTCATTGGCGGAAACAAAGTAAAATTATTCGTGTTCATTTCTTCGTAAATGAGGGAAAAAATAAATGCCTGTTCATCCTTGTTGAACAGGCATTTATTTTTTGAGATATTGCCTTTTATAAGCTTGTATCAATCAATAAAGGTTATACTAAAATATGGACCATTAATTTTATGCCTGATGTAGGTACAAGTTAAGTAGGGCAGCAGCTGAAGCGCCAATTAGTGGACCAACAACAGGGATCCAGGCATATCCCCAGCCACTATCACCTTTTCCATGAACAGGTAATATGGCGTGCATAATTCTTGGAACTAAATCTCTTGCCGGATTGATGGCATAACCAGTGGTTCCTCCAAGCGACAATCCAATCACCCAAACCAGAAATGCAACTGGTATTGCGCCTAATGAACCTAGTCCTATGGCTGTTTTTTCCGTACCTAAAGCTGCATCAGTAAAATGAAGAATGACAAAAATCAGGACAAATGTGCCTATGATCTCTGAGATCAGGTTAGACCATTTGTTTTTGATCGCCGGAGCGGTACAGAAAGTAGCCTGTTTTGCAGCTTGACTTTCAGTTGGTTTATAATGGTCTTTATAAGTTAACCAAACTAGAAAAGCGCCTAAAAATGCGCCAATAAATTGCGCTGCAACATATAGTGGAACTTTAGCCCAGCTAAATTTTCCGGCAATGGCGAGGCCAATAGAAACAGCAGGATTCAGGTGTGCTCCGCTATAAGGCCCGGCCACAACTACGCCCACAAATACGGCGAGTGCCCAGGCAGTTGTGATGACGATCCAACCACCATTGTTTCCTTTGGTACCGGATAAGACCACATTTGCAACCACCCCATTTCCCAAAAGTATCATTAACATAGTACCGATGACCTCGGCTGAAAATTCCGACATTTCTATAGATTTAAGTTTTTTAATGAACTAAGCGCAATTATACGTAAGTATAAACAAACCGTTTCGAAAAAATAGAAAGCCAATTGGAAAATTTAATCAACCAGATGCCTTTAGCCTTTGCATTCCGGTTGCTTAAAATGGCTTAGCATACAAACAACGTTTCTTGGAAATGAGTGTGGCCAGCCCTTATTGTATCAAATTTGATACAATAAGGGCTGGCTTTAATATCCTCGGTCTTGTCTTGAGATATTTTTCTTTTTGGAGGGTTAAAACACTTCAAATGAGCCATTCAGCAAGGATTTCAATAAGCTGATTTTCTTCCCCCAAGGCATTGTGGCACATTTCTTTCTAAGCCCCCTCAAATAAAATAACACATTATGAAAAAGATCATCATTTTGGCAATTTGCCTATTCACCGCTGGTGCTGTAAATGCACAAAGTCCAATTAGGTTTGGGATTAAGGGCGGACTAAACGTCCCTAACATCATCAAAGGAGACGGAAATAACGATTATAAAACAAAAGTAAACCCTGGGTTTAATGCAGGTATTACTTTGGATATTATGCTGATTAAAGGTCTGGCATTCACTCCAGAGCTATTGTATTCCACCAAAGGATATAAATTGGAAACACCACTGGGTGAGTTCAAACAAACAACCCATTTCGTCGATATACCAATTTTGGCTACCATTAATGTGGGCGGTTCTGGTTTAAACCTGGTTGTAGGGCCTCAGGTTTCTTTCTTAACCTCTACCAAAAATAAATATTCAAGCGATTTTGGTCCAACTATAGAAGAGGAATACAGAGAAGATTCTGATAAGTTTAAAAAGAGTCTTTTGGGAGGGGTAATTGGTTTTAGATATGATATTAATGACAAATTTGACCTTCATGGACGTTATGCATTGGATTTCCAGAAAAATAATGAGGATGGAACGAAAAGAACTCCAGAATACAAAAACCAGGTATTCTCAGTTGGACTGGGTATGAAATTCTAAGCTGAGATTTCTCAGCTGTGTTGAATTTCAGACAATTTATGCGCTTTGCCTGGAAAATTATGAACAGCTGTTGATTGACTTTATTTAACTGATAGTCAGTGGAGTTTGGCTCTTGTAATCGCCTTTTCTTGCCATTGTAACCAAGTGTTTGGCATGGTTATTACATTAACCTCCTTGAATTTTAAAATAATTAAAATCGATAACTATGAAAAAATTATTCATTATAGGATTAGGTCTAACGATGAGCAGTATGGCCTATACGGCAAAAGCACAACAATCACAAAGTGCAGCAAACGATCAGATCAGGTTTGGTATTAGAGCTGGAGCCAATCTGATGAACATGGGTAAGATCTCTATTGCTGATCAAAATTATTCCACAGATTCAAAAGTAGGATTTCAGGCTGGTGTATATGCAGACCTACCTTTAGGTGGTGGCTTTGCTTTCTTGCCGGAGGTAATGTACTCCCAAAAAGGGGGTAAGTTTAAAGAGACTTTTGCAGGAAATACCTCAGAATTTGATTCTAAAGTAGGTTATCTAGATGTGCCAATTCTGATCGGTTACAGACCAACTCCAGAATTGACGATTTTTGCAGGTCCTCAGGCATCTTTCCTGCTTTCTCAGGAATCTTCATTTAAGGTGAATGGGGAACAAGTAGGAGATAGCTTTACTAACAAAAAGGATTATAAAAAATCTATCGCAGGTGGAGTTGTAGGTCTTGGGTATAACATTACCCCTAATATCAATGTGAATGGAAGATATGCGATGGACTTTCAAAAATCATTTAATGATGATTTAAACCAGGATAAATTGAAAAATAAAGGTTTCGCCTTATCCTTAGGATATACTTTTTAGAACCTGATTTTTTAGAAATTCGCTAGAAATTTAAATTTAGATTATTGTAAAAAGCCCGTGTCATTCAATTGATACGGGCTTTTTAGCTCCTTGTTTTTTTATCTACCTTTGAGATTTAACCGAATCCCAGCTCCATGAAATTTAAATACCCCATCCTTGCTTTCTTTTGTTCCTTAACAGGCCTTTCTACAGCTCAGGCACAGCAAACAGAAAACCAAACACAGCAACAGTCACAACAAGTGCAACGGAAAAGCTATATAGAAACGTTGTCGGTGCCTAACCCATGGGTTGATTCTGTATTTAAGAAGTTAAATAAGCGTCAGCGAATTGCACAGCTGTTTTTCGTGAGAGCACACACAGATATGGGCAAAGTTTTCGAAGATTCGATTGCCAAGGTGGTTAAAAAAGAACGAATCGGCGGTCTTGTGTTTTTTCAAGGAGGTCCCGGCCGCCAAGCAATCTTAACGAATAAATATCAGGCACTCGCACGTGTACCTTTATTGATCACTTCGGATGGAGAATGGGGACTCGGAATGCGTTTAGACAGCACGATTTCTTATCCTTACCAAATGGCACTAGGTGCTGTTCAGGACAAAGGATTAATCTATAAAATGGGACAAGAGGTAGCCAAAGACTACAAACGCATTGGGATGCACATGAACCTGGCGCCAGATGTAGATGTCAACAACAATCCTAAAAATCCAGTGATCAATTATAGGTCATTTGGCGAAAATAAATACAATGTGACCGCTAAAGCTTCCGCTTATATGAAGGGAATGCAGGATGGCGGACTATTGGTTAGCTTAAAACATTTCCCCGGACATGGGGACACCGACGTAGATTCTCATTACGATCTGCCTAAACTGCCTTTTTCAAAAGAGAGACTGGACAGCCTGGAAATCTATCCTTTTCGCGAACTCATTAAGGAAGGAGCAGCGGGAGTGATGATCGCACATATGAATATTCCGGCATTAGACAATACGCCAAATATGCCTTCCACCTTATCAAAACCTATTGTTACCGGGATCTTAAAGGAAGAGCTGGGCTTTAAAGGAATCATCATTTCAGATGCGATGGGTATGAAAGGTGTAGTGAAGTACTTCAAGGATGGTGAGGCTGATGTGATGGGAATTATTGCTGGAAATGACATTCTAGAGCTCTCGGAAAATAGCGCCCGCGCGATTAAACTCGTTAGAAAAGCAGTTCGAGAAGGACGAATTCCAATGGAGCGCATCAATCAGAGCGTAAAAAAGATTCTAACTGCTAAATACTGGGCCGGCTTAAATGTAAAAGACACGGTTAATGAACAGCATGTTTATGCGGAAGTTAACCGACCAGAAAGTAAAGTATTGTTACAACAGCTTGCAGATGCTTCCATGACTTTGCTCAGGGGAAAACAGTACCTAAAAACACTTGCTGCTGAAAAGAGAACAGCAATCATTAGTATTGGTACACCTCAGGTGACAATCTTCCAGACGGATTTGGGTAAATATTACAAGAATTCTATTTTTTATACCCTTGATAAGACTGCAAATGCCGCCGCCATTGCTAAAATTTTAAAGGAAATTGGCAATTTTGATCAGGTGATTATCGGGATTCATGATACACGCAATCGCCCGGGAAATGGAATGGTCTTAAGCGCAGACCTGAAGAAATTTATTAAAGATATGTCAGATCAGAATGCCGTGTTTGCCTTGTTTGCGAATCCATATAATATTGCCGCTTTGCCAGGTTTAGAGAACAGTAAGGCACTGATTGTCGCGTATCAAAAGGAAGACTTTATGCAGCGTGCAGCGGCATCAGTGCTTAAAAATCAATTGATACCTTCTGGTAAATTGCCAGTTACCGTGAATCAGAGCTTTAAGTATGGTGATGGGTTGTAAAAGAAATTTTCACTAAATATAAAGCCACCAAAAAGTATCTAGCTTTTTGGTGGCTTTTTTTATGGGTATGCAAACAATTATAGCTGGGAATTTAAAACTATTTGTTCGCACCTGTGGGTATGATCCCTTAATTTATGATTTGTTGTTTTCAGGTTTTAATGCAGCAGCAGTCCAGCCCTTCAAAAATTCAGATACCTTTTTCACACTGTGGCCTTTTCCTTCTTCCAGGTAAGCCGAGTTTTGGGTGTGTAATAGTTTCCCATTGCCATCAAGGATTAGAAATACAGGAAATCCGAAACGTCCTGGATATTGCAATTTCGCCAATACCGCTTCATTTTTGTTCTCTTTGCTATAGTTGATCAATACGGTTTCATAATTGTCATTCAACAATTTTTTAAGCTCCGGGGTGTTGTCTACCAGATTGTGAAAGGCGATACACCAAGAACACCAGTTCCCACCAACCTGTACAAATACGTGTTTACCTTCTTTTTTAGCCTTTGCAATGGCAGCTTTAAGATCGGCCTGTGCATTCGCAGCAGGATTATAAATTTTAACCGCCTCTTTGGTATCCTGCGCAAAGCTGCTGGCAGAGATAGTAAGGAAAGCGAAAAGTAGTAATGCCAGTTTTTTCATGAGTATTCTTTTTGATTTTTAGGTTGATACAATTTCTGATAAAATATTAAGATTTAAGAGGATTTCAACCCAATAAATTTGCTTAATCCAAAAATAGAAAACTATTCAGATCTTTTTGTAATCTGAGTATAAAATTAATCTACTAATTTGGTAGTCTACTATTTTGTGGAAACTTCGGAAGAATCCTTTAGCTTTACCTAATGCCTCAACAGCCGTTAAAAATACTACAAGCTTCCGCAGGATCTGGTAAAACATTCAGTCTTACAGCCCATTATTTGACCCTATTATTATCCGGAGAAACGAAATATCGGGAAATTCTTGCCGTAACCTTTACCAATAAGGCAACCGAAGAGATGAAAACCAGGATCATGGAGGTGTTGAAAGGCTTTGCACTCGGGCAGGAAGATGTGGAAGACTATCGGGTATTGGTTTTAAAAGCGCATCCCGATTTAAATAAATCGCTGCTTCAGCAAAGATCGGAGCGGATCTATAAAAGAATCCTTCATGATTATAGCCGTTTTTCTGTTAGTACAATTGATGGATTCGTTCAAAAAGTGATCAGAGGCTTTGCCTTTGAATTGGGTTTAGATTCCGGCTATGCCTTAGAGATGAATTTTGAGAAGGTAAAGAACGAACTTGCAGACAAGCTGGATGAGCAAATGGACCACAATCCAAACCTCTTGCAGTGGATTATTGACCTTGCCTTAGACCGGATCAGCAACAATGTAAGCTGGAACTATAGAAATGAGCTGACCGACCTTGCTGGTGAGATTTTCAAAGAACGTTATCAGCCATTCGACAATGCTATTCAGGAATTAATTGAGCACAACGACCTCAATGCCATGTTTGGGGAGTATAGTAAAACAACTAAGCAACAAATTAATCTGTTTGAGCGCGATCTTAAAGAGCTGGCATTGCGCGCAACCAATCTTTTTGAAGGTGCGAATGTTCCTACGGATCAGCTCAAAGGAAAATCCAGGTCTCCTTTGCTGGCAATAGCGAAAATTTCTGATGGAGATTTCTCCAAGCTCGAAACGATTGCCAGAGTCATTAATGAACCGGAAGAATGGTTTAAACCAGGTGCCGACGATAGTCTTTACTATACGTTGAACCCTATCCTCGATAAATTATACCAACATTATATCCATGGCCTGCCGGAATATATTCTTGCCCAGGCCTTCAATAAAAATTTATACTACCTGCGCTTAATGCAGGAAATGGCGGTTTTGTTGAAAACTTACCGACAAGAAAGTGGCAATCTACTCATCAGTGATGCGCAAAATCTGCTGAAAGGAATTACCGGAGAAGACGATGACAACCCTGCCTTTATCTGGGAAAAAACCGGGAGTCGATACCGACATTTTCTGTTTGATGAGTTTCAGGATACCTCTGCAAATCAGTGGGGAAACTTTAAACCCCTGTTGAAAAATGCGATGGCGGAAGCCAATGGAAAATTGATTGATCATTTGATTGTAGGTGATGTCAAGCAATCTATTTATCGCTGGAGGAATGGAGATTGGAATATCCTCCACCAACAAGCAAAGAAAGATATTGGTGAAACTTACGTGGTTGCCGCAAACCTGGAAGAGAATTACCGAAGTACAGAAAATATCATTTCTTTCAACAATACGCTTTTTAAAGCATTGCCAATCCTCATGCAGCGCCGGTTAAATGAAACGATTGGAGAACAAGCTGCCAATGAGAAATTAGCCAATTGGTGGGAAGAAATGGGCTTCAGTCACATCATGACTGACGTTTATGCCGAAGTAGAACAGAAGATTACTCCAAAAACAGCGGAAGGTGGTGCCATTGATTTTTCTGTTTTGAAAACAGATGCGGATGGTGCCAGCCTGGGCAGAACAGGCTTCAAACCTGAAGCATTAAGGCGTATGGTAGAGACCTTAAAGCGCCTGATTGTGGAAGAACAACGCTATAAAGCAGGTGATGCCTGTGTTTTGGTGCGCTCCAATTCAGAAGCAATTGCCGTGGTAGATGCGCTAATGGAGAACAACATTAATGTGATCTCCGGTGAAGCCTTGTTGATTGAGAACAATGTCTCGGTAAAAATTCTGATCAACACCTTAAAAGTGATGGCCGGAATCCCTGGAAATACAGCTTTGTATAAAGCGAATATCATCAGTTTACATGCGCAGTTAAGAGGCGTTGAGGTTCTGCCAGATCAATTGTTCAACCTGAAAATTAAAGGTCTGGAACACTTGATCGAGATTCTCCCACAGGAACTTTGTGAAAATTGGAAGAGCTGGATGCAGCAACCTTTGCCAGAGCTATTGGAAAAATTAATCCATGCTTATGGACTGAATCAAGCCAGACATGCTGCGCATTTACCTTACCTCTTTGCATTAAGAGATCTTGCCGGGAATTTCGCCAGACAAGGGGAAAAAGGGATCACCGCTTTTCTGACCTATTGGGATGAAGAAGGAAAAAGAAAAACCTTGCCCTCTTCAGAAAGTACAGATGCGGTACAGGTGATTACCATTCATAAATCTAAAGGATTAGCTTTTAAAGTGGTGATGGTACCATTCTGTAACTGGGAAATCAATGGAAAACCCAATGGGATTTTTTGGGTGCCTACAGCAGATACCGCTTACCATCAGCTGCAAAGTATTCCTTTGAAATACAATAAAGAACTCGGACAATCGGCAGTTGCCATTCCTTATTATGAGGAATTACTTTACAACAATATGGATGCGCTAAACATGTTATATGTTGCAACCACCAGAACAAAAGAGTACCTGTACATCACCTGCCTGGGTAAAAAGACGGACACGGTAAGTACGATCGGCGATGTGTTGGCGATGACTTTACAAGATCAATTGGATGAAGAAGGTCGCTTTTTTGTGGATGTGCCTGTAGTTAAAAAGAGTAAATCAAAGCCGGCCGAAGAAAATGGACCCGCGTTGATCAATTTGCAGGAATATCCAACTTCAGAAAGGCTTTCAGAAGTTTTCAATAATAAGCTCAAAAGAAAAGAACTGGAAATGTTAACCGGCACAAATGCTGGTCGGGAAGGGACGATTTTACACGAGATATTGGCCAGATCAGCTAATCTTCAAGAGATGGAAACTGCCTTGAGCAGTATGCTCAATGAAGGGTTCTTTAAAGTAGATGAGTTGCCCTCTCTCCGCAGGCAAGCGGGGAATGTGTTGGCACATGAAGAGCTACAGGCCTTATTGAAAACCAGTAAAGAGACCATTAACGAAAAGAGCATTATTGATGTCCGCGGAAAAATGTACCGTCCGGATAAAGTGCTGATCTCTGGAAATGAGGTCATCGTGATTGATTATAAATTTACGCTTAAAGAGAGCGACTCACATATTAAACAAGTGTACGGATACCGCGACTTGTTATTGGCAATGGGCTACCAGAAGGTAAAAACCTATTTGTTTTATGCACATAGTGCAACCTTAAAATCAGTGTAAAGATGAAGGCGTTTTTAAAAGAAGTTGCAGAAGATTTAGTAAAAAGATTGGGTTCGGATCTGCACCATGCCGCAATAGTTTTTAACAATAAAAGACCGGTGCCTTACCTGCAAAACCATTTGGCAGATACGCTGAAGAAGCCTTTTTGGGCCCCCTCGTTTTTCACCATTCAGGAGTTTTTTGCCCTATCTACGCATCTGCAGGTAGCCGACGGTTTTACCCAGTTCTTTACCCTGTTAAAAGAATACAATAAGCTCATTATTGAAGAAGGTGGAAAACCACTCAATCCTGATGTTTTTTACCCGATTGCCAGGATCATTCTGAGTGATTTCTCACAAATAGACAATGATCTGGTGAATGCAGATCAGCTGTTTCAGGAACTGGAAGATATTGCGGTGATTGAAAAGGATTTTCAACACCTGACCGAAGAACAGCAACAGTTCTTAGAGCAGTTCTGGTCCTCGTTTTCTTCCGGAAAGCAACAATACCATCAGGAACAGTTTATCCGCATGTGGAGACGTATGCCAAAACTGTATCGCGCATTCCATGCGGCACTAAGAGATAAAGGCTATACCACCATGGCCTATATTTATCGTCAGCTGGCAGAAGGAAATGCAGATTTACCACAATTTATCGACGCTTTTAAAGCAGGGAAAATTGTCCTGGCTGGCTTTAATGCACTCAGCAATGCGGAAGCCGTGATTTTCAAAAAATGGAATAAAGAAGAAAAAGCTTTGTTCTATTTTGATGTCGACAAATACTATATGGATGATGAAACTCAGGAAGCAGGACTTTTCCTGAGAAAAAACATTCAAAAATTAGGACTTCCAAATGCTTTGGGCGAGGCAAGAGACCTGATTCGAAATCAACAGAAAGAGATTAACGTTTATAAAACACAAGGACAGACCGCACAAGCAAAGATTCTTCATCAAGAATTGTTGCAGGATTATCCATTGTTGGATGTCGCAGACAATGCCGGAAAAATAGCACTGATTCTTGCCGATGAGAGCTTGCTATTGCCTGTTTTACAAACGATTCCCACCAAATATCAACACGCAGCCGGGATTTCCAATATTGAATTGAACGTCACGATGGGATATCCACTATTGGCCACCTCCATTTTCGGCCTTGCTGATTTATGGTTGAGCGTACAGGCACAATTGACTGAAGGAAAAAAAGACACCATTTATTATAGAGAAGTAGAAGCCTTCCTCTCTCATCCTTTAACGGGCGTTTTACCCGCATTAAGAGATGCCATACAACAGGAAATTTTGAAAGATCAATTGATTGATGTTCCGGTGCAAACCTTACAAAAAGATAGCTTGTCTACCTTGTTTTTCACCAAAGTAGACAAAGGCTTAATGGCCATCGATCACCTGCAGCAGGTCTTCAAATTGATACTGGAAAGACAACTGGAAGAGCAGACTTTAAAACAAACGGAAGCCGATTTATTTGGCGCCACGCTGAAAGAACTGAACAGATTACACGATACTTTAGCCGATTATGCGGCACATCTACCCCTTTCTTTTGTGCTCTCTTTGATGCAAAAAGCAGTGCAGGGAATCGCAGTTCCTTTAAGTGGAGAACCTCTACAAGGAGTACAGGTGATGGGATTGCTGGAAAGCAGGAGCCTGGATTTTGAGCATGTGTATGTGCTTGGGGTAACGGAGGGTATTCTTCCACAGATCAACGTTTCTCCAAGTTTCATCCCTGATAGTATCCGCAGGGCCTATGGATTACCTGTGATAGAAAACCAGGACGCGATTTCTGCCTATATGTTTTACCGTTTATTGCAGCGTTCTAATAAGGTAAGTCTGGTGTATAACGGCCAGGCGGACGACAGTAATACCGGTGAACCCAGTCGCTTTTTAAAGCAACTGGAATTTGAAAGCGGCTATACTTTTAAATATTTCGATCAGTCACAATCCCTTGCTATTGAGCCGAAAGTAGAATTTGAGATTAAAAAAGAAGGGGAGGTGCTGAGGCGTTTACATACTTATTTAGACAATCAGGAGCAAGATCCGGTTAGGTTATCCGCCACCAGACTCACCACTTACCTCAACTGCCCGGTACAGTTTTTCTATAAGTATATTGCCAAAGTAGAAGAACCGGAAGCGCTTGCAGAGAACCTGGAAGCCAACAGCATTGGTTCTACCTTACACCTTGTTCTGGAGAATTTTTATCAGAAATTAAAGGATGAAAGCCCTTATATCACCAAAGAACGCATTACCGAAAACAGAAAACAGCTTACAGAGATGTGCAAGCTTGCCTTTTCCAAGGTGATGTTTGATAAAGAAGAAAGTTTACTGGAATACAATGGCATGCAGCAGGTGATGCTGGCCATTGTTGCCGAATATGCCAATGTGATCCTGGATCATGATGAACAACAGGCACCATTCTCACTCGTAGAATTGGAAAATGATAAAGATTATGTAATTACCTTCCCGATTAAGGTCAAAGGAGCAGAACGGAAACTGACTTTATTCGGTATTATCGATCGGGTGGATCAGCGTAATGGCGTCACCAGGATTGTGGATTATAAAACCGGAAGGGATGAAGTTGGTTTTTCTTCTATTGATGAACTGTTTGATAGCGAGAGTAATAAGCAAAATAAAGCCCTGGTGCAAACGTTGTTCTATACCTATGTTTATGAGCAAGCAAAGGGAATTTCTGGCGTAGAACCCAACCTGTATATCGTGCGTAAGATGCGCGAAGAAGGTACCTTGTTCTATCTGAAAGAAAATAGAAAGAGAGTACTTTTACAAGCGGAACATCTGGAGGAATTAAAAGGAAGTTTTACGACGCTTCTGCGCGAAAAACTGGAAGAATTGTTCAATCCGGAACTTCCTTTTAAACACACTACTGTTGCGGAAAATTGTACTTATTGTCCTTATCTTACCCTTTGCGGAAAATAAATAAAAAAAATAGCGCCTATGTTACTTTCAGCAGTCCCTATTCTGGCTTACAACAATCCAGCAGAAACCATTGCTTTTTATACCGAAAAATTGGGCTTTACCTTCCATTCTGAATGGGATGGTTACCTGATTTTCAGTAGGGAACAGGTCTCTATTCACCTCTGGTTTACCGAAGATCCGGCCATTCCAAAGCATACAGGCTGTTATATTAATGTAAATAATGTGGCACAATTGTATCAGGAATATGAGGCCCATGGGATCGTTCATCCGAACGGAAAGCTGTCTGAAATGCCCTGGGGAATGCATCAGTTCTCAATTTTGGACAATAGTGGTAATATTATTCATTTCGGAGAGCCCTCCGAAAATGAAGACAATTAAAGGGAAAATACAGTGTAATTAAAACACTACTTTATAATTAATTTACAATGGTTATATTTGCCATCAGTTAATATTTGAATATACAATGAGAGAAATTCAATTTAGAGAAGCGTTACGTGAAGCCCTAAGTGAAGAAATGCGTAAAAACGAGAACATTTTTTTGATGGGTGAAGAAGTAGCGCAATACAATGGTGCTTATAAAGTAAGTCAGGGTATGTTAGACGAGTTTGGCGACAAACGCGTGATTGATACTCCTATTGCCGAAATGGGCTTTACCGGTATTGGTATTGGCGCAGCAATGAATGGATTAGTTCCGGTCATAGAATTTATGACTTTCAATTTCTCATTGGTTGCCATTGATCAGATTATTAACGGTGCAGCCAAAATGCTTTCAATGAGTGGAGGTCAATTCTCTATTCCGATCGTATTCCGTGGCCCAACCGGAAATGCAGGTCAGCTAGGTGCTCAGCACTCTCAAAACTTTGAGAACTGGTTTGCAAACTGCCCGGGTTTAAAAGTAGTAGTTCCATCTACTCCTTATGAAGCTAAAGGTTTATTAAAACAAGCTATCCTTGATCCAGATCCAGTTATTTTCATGGAATCTGAGGTGATGTATGGTGATAAAGGTGAAGTTCCTGAAGAAGAATATTACCTGCCTATCGGTAAAGCAAACGTGGTTAAAGAAGGTACTGATGTAACCATCGTTACTTTCGGTAAAATGTTAACACGTGTGGTAAACCCTGCAGTTGAAGAGTTGACTAAAGAAGGAATCAGTGTAGAAGTAATCGATTTACGTACTGTACGTCCTATCGACTATGCAACCATCATTGAATCTGTTAAGAAAACAAACCGTTTAGTGGTAGTTGAAGAGGCATGGCCATTGGCTTCTATCTCTTCTGAGATCGCGTTTAATGTTCAAAAGAATGCTTTTGATTATTTAGATGCACCAATCTTACGTATCACTTGCGCTGACGTTCCACTTCCATATGCACCAACGCTTATCGCGGCTAGCTTGCCTAACGCTGAAAAAGTGATTAAAGCAGTAAAAGAAGTGATGTACGTAGCAAAATAAGTTATAAATTACATCGTTAATATAGGATCCCGTTGGTATTTACCAACGGGATTTTTTTTAACCCATCCTAACCGAAGGGCAACAATTCATTAACAAATTATTTATTTGAGGATATCGATTGTTAGCCTTAATTTTGGCCGCAATTGTACGTTAGCATAACAAAAGATCATTAAATGAGTCATCATTCTAAAATAATTGCTGCCGAGCTTGGGGTAGCTGAAAAACAGGTTGTTGCAACCATCGAACTGTTAGATGCCGGTGCAACTGTACCCTTTATTTCCCGCTATCGTAAGGAAATGACAGGCAGTCTGGATGAAGTGCAAGTCGCGTTAATCCGAGACAGATTTCAACAACTTCGCGAACTTGATAAACGTAGAGAAGCCATCCTAAAAGCACTGGCCGCATTGGATAAACTGAGCCCGGAACTGGAGCGTCAGATCAATGAGGCAACAAATATTGCCGCAATTGAAGACATCTACCTTCCATACAAACCTAAACGTAAAACGAGAGCTTCTGAAGCGCGTAAGAAAGGTCTGGAGCCATTGGCGTTAACGCTTTTGGAGCAGGGCAAGGGAACTCCGGATTCGGAGGCTAAGGCTTTCTTAAACGAGGAGCTGGGCGTAAATTCCATTGAAGAAGCTTTGGCAGGTGCAAGAGATATCATTGCTGAGATTGTGAATGAGCATGTGGAAGTCAGAACCGCAATGCGCCAGTATTTTCAGCAAAAATCTTCTTTCAAATCTTCAGTGATGAAAGGTAAAGAAGAAGAGGGGATCAAGTATAAAGATTATTTTGAATGGGAAGAGCCACTGAAAGCAGCACCATCACACCGTGTGTTGGCGATGAGAAGAGGGGAAAATGAAGCCATTCTGAAACTGGAAACGATGCCAGAAGAAGAAGGTGCAATTTCCATCATCGAAAGGCAATTCATCAAAGGGAGCTCTGCTGCGGCGAAACAGGTACAGATGGCCATTCAAGACTCTTATAAGCGTCTTCTAGGACCAGCGATGGAAACCGAAATTCGTTCTTTCTCAAAAGAGAAAGCCGATGTAGAAGCCATCCGTGTATTTGCAGAAAATGCCAGACAATTGTTATTGGCCGCGCCAATGGGACAGAAAAACGTATTGGCGATCGATCCTGGATTCCGTACCGGATGTAAGGTGGTCTGTTTAGACCGACAAGGAAAATTATTAGAGAACACAGCGATTTACCCACATACCGGACAAGGGAATGTGAAAAACGCAGCAGATAAAATTATAGAGCTTTGTAAAAAGCACCAGGTTGAAGCCATTGCCATT
Source organism: Pedobacter gandavensis (assembly GCF_014172405.1). Taxonomy (GTDB): domain Bacteria; phylum Bacteroidota; class Bacteroidia; order Sphingobacteriales; family Sphingobacteriaceae; genus Pedobacter; species Pedobacter gandavensis. The sequence continues at coordinate 309,937 of NZ_WNXC01000005.1, forward strand.
GGTAATGGTACTGCCGGAAGAGAAACAGAAGTGTTTGTCCGCAGTTTACAAATTCCTGAGGTGACTATTGTGATGGTCAATGAAAACGGTGCCTCTATTTATTCTGCTTCGGAAGTGGCACGTGAAGAGTTCCCTACACAAGATATTACCGTTCGTGGAGCAGTTTCTATCGGTAGAAGATTGATGGATCCATTGGCAGAGTTGGTGAAAATTGACCCTAAATCTATTGGTGTCGGACAATATCAACACGATGTGGATCAGAGTAAATTACAACAATCACTGGATGATACCGTAATGAGTTGCGTGAATGCAGTAGGCGTAGAGTTAAATACAGCTTCTAAGCAGGTATTGGCCTATGTTTCTGGTTTAGGCCCGCAATTGGCACAGAATATCGTGACCTATAGAAATGAAAACGGTGCGTTTAAAAATAGAGAAAGCCTGAAAAAGGTACCTCGTTTAGGCGATAAAGCATTTGAACAGGCTGCGGGTTTCTTGAGAATCAGAGATGCAGAACAGGTATTAGATGCTAGTGGTGTTCACCCGGAGCGATATAATTTGGTGAATAAAATGGCCAGAGACTTGAACTGTAGCGTAGCACAGCTGGTTAAAGATGCGGAATTGAGAAAACAAATCAAGTTGCAACAATATGTAACGGATGAGATCGGCTTGCCAACTTTAAACGATATCATGAACGAATTGGCAAAACCAGGGAGAGATCCAAGGGAACAATTCGAAGCATTCAGTTTTACAGATGGCGTAAATGAGATCGCTGATTTAAGAATCGGAATGAAACTTCCGGGAATTGTCACCAACATTACCAATTTCGGTGCTTTTGTAGATATAGGTGTTCATCAGGACGGATTGGTGCACACCAGTCAGCTGGCAGATCGTTTTGTAGCCAACCCTAATGATGTGGTCAAAGTACACCAAAAAGTAGAAGTGACCGTAGTAGAAGTGGATGCGGCAAGAAAACGCATTTCCTTATCCATGAAAACAGGGGAAGCGAAGCCTAAAATGAAAACAGCAGGAAAACCTGAAGAGCAAGGAAAAGCTTTCCATAAATCGGGTAATCACAAGCCTACCGGCAATAAACCGAAACCTGCTCATAAATCGGATCAGAAAGGGAAAGCTCAACCAGAAGGTGATTTACAGGTGAAATTGGAAGCTTTAAAGAATATGTTTAAATAAACAATCCAAATCAATTGATCTGAGTCAAAAGGAGAAGGTTCGGCATTTAGCCGAACCTTTTTTGATTATCAAATTTACTTGTTATTACTCGTGTAAAAAATAAAATGGTGAATATTTCCTCCTTTTTAGTTATTTTTGGTGAAAATATTCACCATTATGAAGTCAAAGAAGATTGTGATATTTCCCAAACAACAGAAAATTCTGGATTTATTGGGAGAGCATATAAAATTGGCGCGTAAACGTCGAAAACTAACAGCTGTTCAGCTTGCTGAACGTTCAGGTATAGATAGGGTGACGCTTAGATCCATTGAGAAGGGAAGTCCTAGTGTAGCAATGGGTTCATATTTTAATGTGTTGAGGTCGCTTAATCTACATGAAGACTTTCTTAAGCTTGCTGCAGATGACGAATTAGGTAAGAAATTACAAGATCTCGATTTACTTAAATAATGGCAACTGACAAAACAGATATTTGGGTGTACGCCCACTGGCAAGGGATGAAAAGTCCTGAGTGTATTGGTGTTTTATCAGGTCACCAGAGTAAAGGTAGAAAGGTCTTTAGCTTTGATTATGATAAAGAGTGGCTGAAATCTAAGACAAGATTCCTGCTAGATCCAGATATTCAATGGTACCATGGCTCCCAATTCCCAGGTGGTAAGGAGAACTTTGGAGTGTTTATGGATTCTATGCCGGATACTTGGGGAAGGAGGCTGATGCAACGAAGAGCTGCTCAAAATGCCTTGGCTCAAGGTACTGTGGTTTCAACTTTGTATGAACTAGATTTTTTGCTTGGGGTTCATGATTTTACTCGTATGGGTGCATTGCGATTTAAAAAAGATCCTGATGGACTATTTTTGGATGACAATAATGAAAACCCTGCTCCGCTAATGGCGCATATCAGAGCTTTACAGGAGAGTGCCAGGTTGTATGAGGAAGATGTGGATGGGAAACAAAGTGATAAATGGATGCAAATGTTAATTGCACCAGGTTCATCGCTTGGTGGAGCCCGACCGAAAGCGAATATTCTGGATGCTGATGGTAATTTATTTATTGCAAAGTTTCCTTCTAAAAGTGATACTACAGATAAAGCCGCATGGGAGTATCTTGCCTATACTTTAGGTTGTGATGCAGGACTAGATATGCCAGAGTGTCAATTGGTGAAAGTACATGGACCCTATCGGACCTTTTTGTCCAAACGATTTGATCGCGTTGGGGGAGAAAGAGTTCATTTTGCCTCGGCCATGACAATGACTGGAAATAATGAGGAACTTATTCGGGATTCAATACCAAGTTATCTGGACATTGCAGAATTTATACAGTATTCTGGAACGGCACATCTTGAAAAAGATTTGCATCAGCTCTGGAGAAGAATTGTATTTAACATGGCTATCTCCAATACTGATGATCACCTTCGTAATCATGGTTTTCTTTTAGATCAGGATGGCTGGCGGCTTTCGCCAGCTTATGATATTAATCCTTCTACTGAGAAGGATGGATTAGCTATAAATGTAGATAGTCACCACAACAGCCTTGATTTTGAACTTGCAAGAAGTGTTGGTATGTATTTTCAATTGAAAGACGAACAAATGGATAAGATTCTTCAAGAGGTTATCCTTGTCGTAAGGACCTGGAGATCTGTTGCTAATAAAATTGGAATTTCTAAAGTTGAGCAAGAATTAATGTCACCTGCATTTTCTTTGACTATTTAATAGTTGCTCCTTTAATCGAATGATCATTGACTTAAGGTGTTTAATGATATTTAAAAGACAGATTGAATTACAATTCAATCTGTCTTCTGATACTTTCTTCCAGTGAAATCAGTGTTTCCGTGCGTTGAATGCCTTCTACTGCCTGTATCTCCTCATTCAATACATGTCTCAAATGATTCGTGTCTCTACAGATGATTTTAGCGAACATACTATAAGCACCAGTCGTATAATGTAATTCTACGACCTCCTTAATTTTGCTCAGCTGTGCTACGGCATCTTTATATTGTATCCCTTTTTCTAAATAGATACCTAGAAAAGCACAGATGTCATACCCTGCTTTTTGCGGATCAATCATCAAATGGGAACCTTTAATAATGCCCATCTCCTGTAATTTTTTCATTCTTACATGGATCGTTCCCCCAGAAACGATCAGATCTTTAGCGATTTCCGTATAAGGTTTCGTCGCATCCTGCATTAACTGTTTTAAAATGTCAATATCCAGGTTATCAATTTCTAAATTTTGGCTTTCTTTTTTAAGCATGATTTTGATATTTGTTAACGATATTCAAATATAATTATTAATATGGTAATAATAAAATAATATGATTAAAATATTTGTAACATAAACGGGTTGTTGTTACATTTGTATCAAGCAAGTAACAAAAAATATTAGTTCTTTAACATTTGCTTATACTCTGTAGGGTGGTGAAACTGGCAGACGCACCTCCTTGTCTCGGTGGTGGAGAATATGGAAAACCCGTAAGGGCTAACTACTCCTTGAAGGTTCGACTCCTTCCCCTACAGCAATGAGTTTTTGAGTGGTAAGTTTTTCAGTTCTAATATAGGTGCATTTGGAAATTTACGACTTAACGCTTAAAACTCAGAAGATTGTACTTTATTTATTTTGTTGGGTGGTGAAATTGGCAGACACGCCTCCTTGTCTCGGTGGTGGGGATTAATGGGATAAACGTAGTTTATGGGTTGACCACAATTGATTTTGAACTATAGCTAACTACCCCTTGAAGGTTCGACTCCTTCCCCAACAGCCAGTTTTTTTATGAATAATAAGTTAGTTAAAAAAAAGTGACCTTGGATGAGGTCACTTTCTTTTTAACGCCCTTCCAACGAACACCAATTCCTTTTTTATTAAACTTTATACCTTCCATTTCTTTAAAATTCCAATTCATTTATAGCCGTTTATAGCTGTATTCAAGGCCTCAGTTTTGTATTTTGAAAAAATAAAACGAATGGTGATTGTACCCGGGTTGTAGTCGGGAAGAGATGCAGGTTGGCGTAGGGTATGGTAAGCGTCTGGATGAAGTTGCCGACCAGTTGCTGTAGGTTTTTACATTTTGAATACTACCTGAACTCCTGCTCAACCCTTACCAGGATCAGGGTTCTTCCCGACCAATCAGCGATCTTTCCCACATTCAAACCCAGCTCATCAGTATTCCCTTGCATTGGCCAGGATCCCGGATTTTCAGGCCATAAAAAAGCGGCTGTTTTTTTCAAAACAGCCGCCAGATCCACCAACGAAAAATTAAGGTTTCAATTGATACTTTTCACTGAATTTTTTATCCAGTTGTTTATGGAGGTTATCCAGGTTGATGTCTCTTCCTTGAATAAAGGCCTGTTCTACATGGTTGCTCTTCATGTCTAAGGCATCTCCTGAGGAGATAAAAAACGTTGCGTCTTTACCCATTTCTAAACTTCCGGTGGTTTTGTCGATACCCAACACTTTTGCGGTATTCAAAGTAATGGTCTGCAATGCCTTTTCAGGATCCAGTCCCCATGCTGAAACCGTTCCTGCCATAAAAGGAAGATTCCTTTGTTGCCAGTAACCATCGATACTAACCACGACATCTACGCCTGCATTGGCCAATACCGCCGCATTTTTATAAGGCATATTCACATCGTCATCTATAGAATTAGGTAAGGCATGCGGTTGTTTTACGACCACAGCCACATTGTTTTTCTTCAGAAAATCGGTGATCAGGTAGGCATCATCGCCACCAACAATCACAGGGGTAATCTGATATTTTTTTGCGAAATTCACTGCAGCAATGATGTCTTTTTCCTGGTCTACATTGATAAATAAGCGCTGACTGCCATTAAATAGGTTTCTCATTGCCGCTAAGCGCGCATTCGTTGTGGCTGGCTTTGGACCTTCTGCATAAGCTTTGGACTCTGTAAAAAGTTGGTCCAGCTCGTTGATCGCATTTTGTGCCCGTTCTTTTAACAGCTCAGGGGTAACTGTCGGACTGCGAAATCCGCCTCGTCCTTTAGGAACGATTGGCCAGGTGATGTGCATCGCGTCATCCTTTTTAATCGCTGCATCTTCCCAATTCCAGGCATCCAGTTGAACTACAGCAGAACTTCCGGCAACCATTCCACCTTGTGGCGTCACTTGTGCCATTAAAATGCCATTGCTTCTCAATGTGGCTGGAACTTTAGAATCTGTATTGTAAGCGATGATAGATCGGATATGTGGGTTGATATTGCCAATCTCGGCAAAATCCAGCGTAGCTTTTATCGACTCAAATTCTGCCAGTCCTAAGTTCGTAACCGGAGCAATAAAGCCAGGATACACATGTTTGCCATTTGCCTGAATCAGGTTTCCTTTGCTCATGTCCAGTCGAACCACTGTGGCATCACCAATTCCAGTAATCTTTCCTTTATCAAAAATCAGGTAGCCATTTTCAATCACCTTGCCATTGCCTAAATGTAGTTTGGCGCCTAAAACGTAAGTCAGTTTACTTTGTGCAGGGGCAGGAGAGATATTCGCCTGTGCGAAAGCTGAAACCGTTGCCGCTGCGGTAAGGAATACAGTTAAAATATATTTATTCATGAGCATGTGTCCTTTCTAATTCATTTAGTTCCATAGCATAATCTTCCAGGGTTTCGCAATGGTACATCCGCGGGCTTTCAGCAACCGGACGCTGCGTCTTTCCGCCTTTACCTTTGCTTTCCTGCATTTTTTTAATGATTCTTGCACGTTCCAGCTGCTGATCTTTTCTCAGCTGCTCATCACGTTCGATGTCCCAGTAAGCAATTCCATCTACAAACGTTCTTTCCGCTTTAGCATAAATAGATAGCGGGTTTGCAGACCAAATCACCACATCTGCATCTTTGCCTGCTTTGATACTGCCCACTTTGTTGTCGATGTGGAGCATTTTAGCTGGGTTTAAGGTCACAAACTTCAAGGCATCCTCTTCTGGTACGCCACCGTATAAGACGGCTTTACCAGCTTCCTGGTTTAGTCTGCGCGCCATTTCAGCATCATCAGAATTGAAGGCTGTAGTGATGCCTACGTTGTGCATGATCTTTCCATTGTAAGGGATCGCCTCTGCAACTTCCATTTTATAGGCCCACCAATCGGAAAAAGTCGAGGCATTAATTCCGCGTGCTTTCATTTTATCCGCCAGCTTGTAGCCTTCCAGAATATGAGTAAAGGTGTTGATCTTGAAGCCAAGACTATCAGCAACGTTCATCAGCATATTGATCTCAGATTGCACGTAAGAATGACAAGTAATGAAGCGCTTGTTGTCTAAAATCTCAACAATTGCATCGAGCTCCAGATCTTTGCGCACATGGTTTCCTTTAACAGCCAGTGCTGTTTTATACTCTTTTGCGCGGGTAAATTCGTCAACAAAAGATTGCTCTACACCCATTCTGGTTACCGGAAAACGTGCACCCGTACCAAAATTACTTTGCTTCACATTTTCACCAAGAGCGAATTTGATAAAGCCATCAGCACCTGCGAACTTCAATTCCTCAGGTAACTTTCCCCAACGGAGTTTAATCAGCTGCGCTTGTCCGCCAACCGGATTTGCTGAACCATGAAGGATATGAGAAGTCGTTACTCCACCTGCCAGCTGACGGTAGATGTTCACATCTTCTGAATTGATGATGTCCGCAATTCTTACTTCCGCAGAAGAAGATTGAGCACCTTCATTGATGCCACCTGTTCCAGCGATATGAGAATGTTCATCGATCAGTCCTGCCGTAATGTGTTTTCCTGTAGCATCAATAACTTTTGCATTGCCTGCACTTAGGTTTTTCCCTACGGCCTTGATTTTACCGTTTTCCAGCAAGACGTCTGCATTTTGAAGGATTCCTTCTTTTTCATTCGTCCATACCGTTGCGTTTTTTAACAATACGGTTTCTTGTTTTAATGGGCTTGGAAGACCAAAAGCGGTAAATGGATAGATCAGGGTACCTGCATTGAGGACCGGTTTTTCTACCTCTTTTTTCGCCAGTGTTTTCGCTACCGTATCTTTTTCATCCTTTTTTCCGGTCAGGAATCGTTTGCCCTGTACCCAGTTTTCCAGGACGATGTTGTTCTTTTTAAAGAGACTATCTGAAGTGATAATGAAATTGGCCAGTTTACCTTTTTCCAGTGTCCCTACCTTATCGGAAACACCAATCATAGCGGCTGGGATCTCTGTAACAGATAAAAGTGCTTGTTTTTGGGTTAAGCCATTGTCAATCGCAGTACGGATATTCGTCCAGAAGTCCGCCGCTTTATCCAGGCCATAGCTGGTTAAAGAGAATTTGATTCCTGCTTTTTCCAAAACTCCTGGATTCGTAGGGGCCATTTCCCAGCCTTTCATTTGCGTTAACGTTACATTTCTCGCCTCTGAAGGGTCTTCCACATCGTATGCTTTGACAAAATTGATGGGAATAATTAAGCTGGCGCCAGTTCCTTTAACCGCATCAATGCGCTGGTATTCGTCACCATTAGATTTGATAATATACTGTTTGCCAAATTCTTTTCCGATTTTATCCGCACGCAAAATGTTTTGCCAGCCGTCAGCTTCAAAAATTTGTGGGATATTTTGCTGTTTGTTAAAGGCTTCCAGAGAGATGTTATATTCTTCCTTTTGTTTGCCATACCACTGTGCATCATAATAGGTCTGACGCAATAGGGCAATAGCGCCCATCAATGAGGTTGGGTAGTCGTTTTGTGAACTTCCTTTGTTGAAAGAGTAATTGGCGGATGCTTCCGGTTTGAGCATGGTGGTATTTTCTCTTTCATCGCTTAAAGTAACTACGGCGGAGGTACCACGGGAAATACCATCTCTGCTGATCACATTCACACTACCGAATCCCGCTTTGCGCAATTCATCTGCTTTTTTAGTGTCTATGGTAAAAATAGTGTTGACCTGTGTTTCCGGGCGGATGGCTTCATTCCAGCCATATGCCCCTTTTTTTGTAGAGGTGAATATGGATTGACGGGATCCTCCACTAAAAGTTCGGCTGTTTTCAGGGACGCCATAAGCAGAAAAAGCATCTACCAAAGAAGGGTAAATGTATTTTCCTTTTAGGTCGATCACCACATAACCTTTCGGTATGGCTGTGCCGGTACCCACCGATTGGATGGTTTGGCCTTTGATTAATAGGGTTCCATTGGAGATGGTCTGGTTCGCATTTACCACGATGTTTGCATTGGTAAAGGCGTAATTTCCCGGTCTGATGTCATAAGACCCGTTTACCGGGTAGGTCTGCTGAGCAAATACCAGGGTACCAGAAAAAACCAACGCAAGCGAGAGTAGAATTTTCTTCATAAAAAATTTAGTTTTAGTAGCTAAATCTAACCTAAAAAACTGGGAGCATCTGTTTATAACCTATTTTTTACCAATTGAAACTTGGCTTTGTCCACAATTTGGCAAAGGTTTGTCAACAAATGTGTAATGGAGCATCATTATTTAGTTTATAATGATTTTAAATATCGATTACTATTTTTCCCTTTTTTTAAACTGTTTTTTATTAGCTAAGTTTGAAAGAAAAATTCGTTATGGATAAGATTTATCATATTTTGAAAAGTGCGCATTCAGGATGGCGTTACCTGGTTTTAATAATGTTGGTATTGGCAATCGTTCAGGCATTGGCTGGATGGTTAGGAAAAAAACCATATACAGAAGGAAATAGAAAGTTCAATGTTTTCACATTGATCTTTGTGCACGTCCAAATTTTATTTGGATTGGGTTTATACTTTCTAAGTCCACTGGTACAAGCAGGGATTAGATATTGGAAAATGGAGCATATCGGAATGATGATTTTTGCGGCTATTTTAGTGACTGTTGGAAATGCCAGATCGAAACGCAGTGAGGATGCAGCTAGTAAACACCGCACTATTGCCCTTTATTTTGGCCTTGCGCTGATCGTTATCGTTGCTTCCATTATTCAAATGGTACAACTTGATCCTACAAGGACATTCTGGGGAGTGTCATAAAATTTCACAATTTAATTTGGTGTTGTAAGATTTATTTATATTTTTGTTGCACATGATTAACAATATACATACTTGGCAATGGCGCAGTAATTCTGAAAAGAGTTTCGTCGTAGCTTCGTGTACATTATAGTTTATCAACCTAAACCAAACCACACTTATAACCCGACGTAACCACACGTCGGGTTTTTTGTTATAAAATTTTTTTTACGGCGGAGATGAAAAGCAATTGCACACTGATGAAAACAAAGATTTAAGATGAAGAATTATATCATTAACACCACTTACAAGAAGCGTCTTGCGGATACCACTACTCCGGTAAGTATTTACCTGAGGTTGAGGGATGTATTTCCGAATACCATTCTATTGGAAAGTTCCGATTACCACAGTCGCGAGAACTCGGTGAGTTACGTGTGTGCCCAGCCAGTGGCAGGGATCGTATTGAAAAATGGCATCTTATCCACTTATTTTCCTGATGGAAAAAAAGTAGAAAAAGAGGATTTTGTGCTCACAGAAGAAATTGATGCTTTTAAGCAGCAATTCGAGCCTGGCGTAGTGAACGAAACGCGCTATATCTCCAATGGTTTGTTTGGCTATTTCACCTGGAATGCCATTCAACATTTTGAAGACATCTCTTTTCAGTCAACTTCTCCTGAAGGAGAGGATATCCCTTTGATGCAATACCATATTTATCGGTATATCATTGCCATCGACCACTTTAAGAATGAAGTGACCTTGTTTAAAAATACATTTAACGGGGATGAAGATGATGACCTGGAGAAAATGGAATACCTGGTTCAGAATAAGAACTTCCCGGAATATAGCTTTAAAACGATTGGCGAGGAAAGCTCTAACCTGACCGATCAGGGCTTTATGGATATTGTAGACAAAATGAAAAAACACATTTTAAGAGGTGATGTTTTTCAGATTGTACCATCAAGAGCATTTAAACAAGGGTTTTTAGGGGATGAGTTTAACGTATACCGTTGCTTGCGCTCCATCAACCCTTCTCCATATCTTTTCTATTTTGATTATGGAAACTTTAAGCTATTCGGTTCTTCTCCGGAAGCACAGATCACCATCAAGAATAATGTGGCCAATATCTTCCCAATTGCGGGTACCTTTAAGCGTACTGGAAATGATGAAGAAGATGCGGAACTAGCCAGAAAGCTGGAGCAGGACCCCAAAGAAAGCGCAGAACACGTGATGCTGGTAGATTTGGCAAGAAACGACCTGAGCAGACATTGCAATGGGGTAGCCGTGAAATCTTTCAAAGAAGTACAATATTATTCTCATTTGATCCACCTGGTGTCTAAAGTAAGCGGAAACCTTCAAAAAGATGTTTCCTCTTTTAAAGTAGTCGCAGATACTTATCCGGCAGGAACATTGAGTGGTGCGCCAAAATATCGCGCCATGCAGCTTATCGATGAGTATGAAGGCCTGGGTCGTAATTTTTATGCAGGCGCAATTGGGTATATGGGGTTTAACGATACATTTAACCATGCCATCATGATCCGTACTTTTATGAGTAAAAACAATGAATTGCATTATAGAGCAGGAGCGGGTATTGTGGCCGATTCTATCCCTGAAAATGAAATGCAGGAAGTAAATAACAAAATTGCAGCCCTTCGCAGAGCTGTAGAAATGGCCACAGGCATATAACATGACAAACGATAAAGAGATGCAGAAGAAAGTATTGGTAATTGACAATTACGATTCATTCACTTACAATTTGGTCCACCTGGTAAACGAGTTAGGAAGAGAAGTGGAAGTCTGGAGGAATGATAAATTCGAATTGTCTGCGGTAGCGCAATACGATAAAATTATCCTTTCACCGGGTCCTGGAATTCCGGAAGAAGCAGGTTTGTTATTGGATGTGATTAAAGAATATGCGGCTACGAAGAGTATCTTTGGGGTGTGTTTAGGGCAACAAGCCATTGCACAGGCATTTGGTGGTACCTTGTTGAACTTAGGCAGGCCAATGCACGGCATTGCGACGCCAATACAGGTGCTGGACAAAGAAGAAGTGCTTTTCAAAAATTGTCCGGAGGTAATCAATGTGGGTCGTTACCATTCTTGGGTGGTAAATAGCGAAGGCTTTCCGGATTGCTTAACCATCACAGCAACGGATAAAGACCAGGAGATTATGGCGCTAAGGCATAAAGAATATGATGTTAGAGGTGTTCAGTTTCACCCGGAAAGTGTGCTGACAGAATACGGTAAGGAAATGATGAAAAACTGGTTAGAAGCTTAAAAGATGAATATTTTAGATAAAATTGTACTTCGCAAGCGTGAAGAAGTGGCCTTGGCCAAAGAATTGGTTTCTATAAAAATGCTGGAATCGGCAATACATTTCAACAGAACCCCTTATTCATTTGAGGAGTTTCTGCTGGATGAAAAGCGCTCGGGAATCATTGCCGAATTTAAACGCCGTTCTCCTTCTAAAGGCATTATTAATGACAAAGTGACTGTAGAAGAGGTGACTACTGCCTATGCTGCAGCTGGTGCTTCTGCACTTTCTGTGTTGACAGATGTGGATTTCTTCGGTGGGCATACCAACGACCTATTGGCGGCCAGAGCTGTCAATAATATTCCCATTCTGAGGAAAGATTTCATGATCGATGAATATCAGATTTTGGAAGCCAAAGCATTAGGCGCAGACATTATCCTATTGATTGCCGCGATCTTAACACCTGATGAGATTGAAGATCTGGCTGTTTTTGCTAAAAGCTTAGGATTGAATGTTTTACTTGAGGTTCACAATCTGGATGAGTTGCAGAGAAGCGTGATCCCTGAATTGGATGCCATCGGTGTAAATAACCGTAATCTGGCTGATTTTTCTGTCAATATCCAGACTTCTTTTGACCTGGTAGAGGAGATCCCTGACGACTTTTTGAAAATTTCTGAAAGTGCCATCAGTGACCCAATTACCATTAATGAACTGAGAGCAGCCGGATTTGACGGTTTCCTGATTGGTGAAAACTTTATGAAAACTCAAAATCCAGGAGCGTCAATGGCCGACTTTGTCAGTCAGCTGATCTCGGTATAACTTTTGTATCTTTGTAGGCTACATGGGAAAGCAAAAATATTTTGATACCGCGCTTAAACCTGAACGTGCTGTTCTTGTTGGCGTAATAAGACAAGGTGAAAAACCGGAAGAAACCAAAGAGTATTTGGATGAGCTGGCATTTTTGGTAGATACTGCCGGAGGTGTAGTCACGCACATCTTCACTCAAAAAATGGAGAAACCGGACCGTGGTACTTTTGTAGGTACCGGAAAATTAGAAGAAATAGCGGCTTATGTGAAGTCGGAAGAAATAGATTTAGTGGTGTTTGATGATGAATTGTCACCCTCACAACTGAGAAATATTGAGCGTGAATTGCAGGTTAAAGTGCTGGACAGGAGTAACCTGATCCTGGATATCTTTGCAGGCAGAGCACAAACGGCACAGGCGAGAACGCAGGTGGAGTTGGCTCAATTACAATACTTATTGCCACGATTAACCCGTTTATGGACCCACTTGGAGCGCCAAAAAGGGGGTATCGGGATGAGAGGACCTGGTGAAACTCAGATCGAAAGTGATAGAAGGATGATTCTGGAGAAGATCTCTCTTTTGAAAGAACGCCTGAAACTGATCGATAAGCAAAATGAGACACAAAGAAAAAACCGTTCTGAACTGATTCGTGTGGCTTTGGTAGGTTATACCAACGTTGGTAAATCAACCATCATGAACATGTTGTCAAAATCAGAAGTATTTGCGGAAAATAAATTGTTCGCTACGCTGGACACGACCGTGCGTAAGGTGGTGATCGAAAACGTTCCTTTCCTTTTGTCAGATACAGTTGGATTTATCCGCAAACTGCCTCACCATTTGATCGAATGTTTCAAATCGACACTAGATGAAGTACGTGAAGCAAATGTATTGATCCATGTAGTGGATATTTCTCATCCTAATTTTGAAGATCAGATCAATGTGGTCAATGAAACTTTAAAAGAATTGGGTGCCAGAGACAAACCCACGATCATGCTGTTCAATAAAATTGATGCGTATGTGAGCCCGGAAGTGGATTTGGAAAATGGAGAGAAATCTACTTTGACCCTGGAAGATTTTGAACGCAGCTGGATGGCCACTAATAATGCCCCTGCGATGTTTATCTCTGCCCTGCATAAAGAGAATTTAGAAGAATTTAAACAGCTATTGTACGATAAAGTTAAAGCTTTACATACAGAGCGCTATCCTTACGATAAGCTGTTATATTAATATTTAAGATTGCAATAATTATGGAAAGTAAACGTCAGCAGAAATTTGCCGGAGTCCTGCAAGAGGAATTAGCAAGTATATTTCAACGTGAAGGAGCAGCATATTTACCAAATACCCTGGTGACCATTACTAAAGTCCGCGTTTCTCCGGATTTAGCGGTAGCAAAGGTTTATTTAAGCTTTTTAAATACCAACAATACCACTTTATCTGTGGCAGAAGTGAATGCGCATTCTAGTGAGATCAGGTATAAATTGGGTGCAAGAATTCGCCATCAGGCAAGGGTTGTTCCTACCTTAACGTTCTTCCTTGACGATACCAACGAGTACGTTGAGCGCATGGACAAGATCTTTGATAAGATCGCAAAGGAGCCAAGACAAGAGGATACTGAAGAACAAGCGGATTAATATTTAGCGCTGAAGATAAGATATGCAGGAAACAGCAACCGTAAAGCATCCGTTAAATCTGGAAGGCGTTGAGATTGGAAAAGTGGTAGATTTTGATGCGGCTTCGGATCAATTGTATCCTTTTAACCTGACCGCAAGCAATACGGAGCTGAGTCCGGAAGTATTGGCCGATACGGCTGTTTTTAGCGACTGGATTTCCGGCCATCTGGCCAACGCCAATGCCCGTTATGGGATTGGCGGATATGATGAACACCGGACAATCTATGCCCGGAGTCATCATTTTGATTCAGAAGAAGAACCCCGAAGGTTACATTTAGGGGTAGATATCTGGGGGCCTGCAGGAACTAAAGTTTATAACTTTTACGATGCAGTGGTTCACAGTTTTAAATTCAATGACCATTATGGGGATTATGGAGCAACCATTATCCTGAAATATGTGGTCAAAGGGCAGGTGTTTCATGCCTTGTACGGACACTTGAGCTTAGCTTCACTGACTGGTTTACAGGTAGGACAAAAGATGGCCAAAGGGAAGGCTTTCGCCACTTTCGGTATCCCCGAAGAAAATGGCCACTGGCCTCCGCACCTTCATTTTCAATTGATTTTTAACCTGTATACCGCCAAAGGCGATTACCCAGGCGTTTGTCAGTTTTCTAAAAAATCAGGATTTCTCCTGAATTCTCCCGATCCCGCTGTTATTTTAAAACATACATTTAAAGGCGGATTGATTTAATTTCCGTAAATTAGGGTATGAACAGATGGCTATTTTTATGCTTTCTGCTGCTCGGTTTTTCTGCAGCTTCGCAACCCAGATTAAAAGGTGGCCTGGAATCCTTTGTGATGAGCAATAAGGTCTATCCACCATATTCCCTACACAATTGCATTCAGGGGGTAGTGAATATCGAATTCAAACTGAACGATCGGGGAGAGGTATTCTATTCCGCAGTTCGTTCTGGCGTAGGCACAGATTTGGATCAGGAGGCATTGCGCTTGATTCGCCTGAGTAGTGGCAAATGGGAAGTTCCTCCAGGGCATGATTCGACCTTGGTCTTAATTGCGCCGATGGTGTTTGAACTTACCGGATATGGCTGCGAAGGGAAAACTAAAACAGAAATCAACCTGGCAATCGCCAATTATATTTCCAACACCGCACTAACGGATGTCATCCTGAATTTCTATAAGAACAGAGGAACAGTAGGCTATAAACCAGAAGATGAAGCGAGGTTTGCACGGTTAAAAGAAGAGCTGGGCTATGATGAAGCCTATTTTGGAGAAAGGATAAAAGATGGTAAGCGTAAGCTGAAACAGAAAGATTTCCAGGGTGCCTGTGAAGATTTTATGTTCGTTAAGAACATGGGCTCAAATTTAGCGGATCAGCTGATCGCACAATACTGTCGAAATTAAGGAATGATGATCGTTATGGCTGCCGGCAAAATTCTGGCTTCCACCTGATTTACTTTTCCTTGATACTCTCCATCTACCTGGAAATGGACTTTATGTCTTGTTTTGATGCAAAGGTCCTTGGTATGAAAAAGTTCAATCTTTTCCCGATTAAAAGGAAGTTCGGTAAATTTCACCTTCAATATCTCTAGGACCGTATATTTCTTGACTAAAATCACTTCAAAAAGATCATCTGTCAGGTCGCCTTCCGGGTTGATTTTAACTCCTGTACCATAGCTGGTGGCGTTCGCAATCACCACCATCGCTGCCTGAGTCTGAATCTGCTTTCCTTTAATTTCCAGGTCTACCTCCATTTTATGATGGCTCCATAAGGCTTGCCATGCGGCTTTTGCATAGCCGATCATGCCACGTTGCGGCAGGTGATCGAAACGTTTGATGATATAGGCGTTAAAGCCGATATCGGCAAGATGGATGCAGAATTCGCCATTTACCTTGATGGCATGGATTTTCTTTAGCTGACCGCTGGCCGCTACTTTCAAGGCAGCTTCTAATTCCAATGGGATGCCAAGTTCTTTGGCCATACCATTGGCAGAACCTGCCGGAATAATTCCGATGGGGATGTTTGTTCCAGCCAGGCATTCGGCAACGAGCTTTAACGTCCCATCACCACCCACAGCAATCACACGATCTGCTTTTGACTGATCAATGGTCTGTTTCAGGTTTTCTAAACTACAGTCCTTAGGGAGTTCAAATATTTCAATTTCCTGGGATTCTGCCTTAAAATGAAGCGTGATGGCTTCGGAATAGTTAATTTGATGATTTCCGGAACCTGGATTAACGATAAAAAGTAATTTTGCGCTCGAATTGCCTGCTCCCATTGATATTGTTTAATAGGACAAACAACTTCCGGCTTACTCTGTTTTAATTAGCAATGATTAAATCCTGCAATGTTAAAGTATATCATGGCTATGGACATACCCATAACCTGGTTATTTATGGCCATGTATTCAGTTTTAAAGCCCAGACCAAACAGATCTACAGCAATAATTTGTTTGTAAATATTGCCCATCTTTTGAAACTTTTTATGGTGAAACCAGCCCCTTTTACCAAGGTTCAGCTGAATTTTAATGGGCAGATCATCACGCAAAAAACAGCTTATGATGGTTTTTTTAAGTTTGAGTGGGAGGCGCTGGAAGATGTTGCCGCAGGTTGGCATGGCGTAAAGGTAAAAGCCTTCGCCAAAGATGGGACCGTATTGGGAGAATCATTAGGGAAGGTATATGTACCTCACATTACGCAATATGGAATTATTTCTGATGTAGATGATACCGTGATGGTTTCTCATTCTGCCACCATTGGCCGGAGGTTAAGAGAGCTGTTCATCAAGAACCCAAGAACCCGAAAAACCTTTCCTGGCATCGCCGAACTTTACCGGTTACTTGCGTTATCGCATACCACTGCCGATCAACCCAATCCATTTTTCTATGTTTCCAGTACAGAATGGAATCTTTACGATTACCTGGTGGAGACTTTTCGCTTTAACAGGTTACCCGAAGGGGCTTTTTTGCTCAACCAGCTGAAACGCTGGACCAGCTTAATCAAAACCGGAAAAACAGGGCATGAAGGGAAGTTGATTCGTTTGCGGAGGATCATGGACGTTTTTCCCAATCAAAAGTTCGTATTTTTTGGTGATAACTCCCAGAAAGACCCGGCTATTTATGCAACTATTGCAGAGAAGTTCCCGCAAAATGTAGCCGCAGTATTCATTAGAAATGTCCGTAAAGAGAAAGTCATAGAAACCACCAAAATATTAGCTAAAATGGAAGCTGCAGGTGTCAGTACCTGTTTGTTTAAAGACAGTAAAGATGCCTTTTCCTACGCACAGAAAATTGGCCTTATTGAAATTAGCTGATCGATTTTCCAAAAGGCGTAAAGGCCAGGTTCATCAATTTGAAATGTTGCCTGCCGAATGGGATTCCGATAATGGTAATACAGAATAACAAGCCAAAAAATAAATGAGTCAAGGCAATCCAGAAACCTCCAAAAACTAACCAGATGATGTTCATAATGGTAGATAAACAACCGGTATTGGAAGAAGTATCCGTGATTTTTACTCCAAATGGCGCCAATCCTACGAATGCGAATTTGAAACATTGCAGTCCAAAAGGAATACCTATGATGGTGAGGCATAAAATTAGCCCACCGATGATGTATTCGATAAAGATGAAAATGCCGCCGAAAACGATCCAAATGATATTGCCTATTAAATTCATGCCTTGTTTTTCAATTAAGATACGATAAGGAAGACTTCGTTACATTAAATTATTGTTTTTATTATTGCAGCATGGTTTTTAGACTCGATGAAAAGGAGATTAGCTTTCCAGATCCGGCATTGGCTGATCCGGACGGATTATTAGCAGTAGGAGGAGATTTAAGTGTGAACAGACTGCTTTTAGCCTATCATCATGGAATTTTCCCCTGGTTTAGTGAAGATGATCCCATTTGTTGGTATTCGCCTCATGAGCGTTGCGTAATCTTCCCGGATCAGGTGAAGATTAGTAAGAGCATGGCAAAAGTTTTAAAAGATGAGGTTTTCAAAATCACCTACAATCAAGCATTTCCGGAAGTGATCAGGAATTGTGCAAAAGTTGGGCGTAAGGACCAGCCGGGAACATGGATTACGGAAGAAATGCAGGAAGCCTATATCGCATTGCATGAGTACGGCTATGCAAAAAGTGTAGAAGTATGGAAGGATGGGGTATTGTGTGGCGGGCTATATGGCCTGGAAATCGGTGCTGTATTTTGTGGCGAAAGCATGTTCAGCCTGGTCAGTAATGCTTCTAAAGCAGCTTTGATCTGGTTGTGCCAGGAAAAAAACTTTGACTTGATTGACTGTCAGCTTCCAAATGATCATTTGTTGAGCCTGGGGGCGGTGATGATCAGCCGGGAGGAATATTATGATTTGCTGCAGCCTCAATGAAACGATAGGATAAACGCCAAATCGCGCCAGATAAAAACGAATCCAGCGCGATGAGCCAGGGAATTATGGGTTAACGACTAGTTCAGGATCTCTTTAATGTCTTCTTTACTCAATGATTTGAAGAAGCTTTCTTCCGTTGTAATCAATGAGCTCGCCAATCTCTTTTTGCGATTTTGCAGCGCAAGAATTTTTTCTTCTACCGTATCTTTAGCGATAAATTTATAAATGAAAACTTTCTTCTCTTGTCCGATGCGGTGGGTACGGTCAATGGCTTGTTGTTCTACTGCCGGATTCCACCAAGGGTCTAGGATAAATACATAATCTGCCTGGGTAAGGTTTAAGCCTACGCCACCCGCTTTAATGGAAATTAAAAAGACTTTCAGTTCCGTGTTTTCCTGGAATTCTGCCACGATTTCCCCTCTGTTTTTTGTTGCGCCATCCAAGTAAGAGAAAGGGATTTCTTCTTTCTCAAAATACTGTTTGAAAATATTGAGGTGCTTCACAAACTGCGAGAAAATCAAAATTTTATGTCCTCCTTTTAACACATTATCCAAGGTATGGATCACGTTTTCAAATTTTCCGGAATCCGAAGTATACGTTTCATCGATCATAACCGGATGATTCGCCAACTGCCTCAATGCGGTTAATCCCTGCAAGAGCTGGACTTGTTTTTTCGCATAAGTACCATCGTCCATGCTGCTCAACAAGTCGTTCCGATAAGCAGATTTTGTCTTCTCATAGTAAGCCGCCTGATCTTCAGACATGTCGCAGTAAATCACCTGCTCTGTTTTTGCAGGGAGCTCAGAAGCCACCTGTTCCTTGGTTCTTCGTAAAACAAATGGTTTGATGATGGCTTGTAGTTTTCTGGCTTTTTCTTCATCCTTTCGCTTCTCGATCGCCTGTACATACTCTTCATTGAAGAAGGTCTGTGTACCCAATAAACCCGGATTTAAAAAAGTAAGCTGTGTCCATAGATCACTCACAGAGTTTTCAACCGGCGTACCACTCAAAATCAATTTATGTCTGGATTTAAGTGCTTTTACCGCTTTGAATGATTTTGAAGATGGATTTTTGATGTTCTGACTCTCATCGAGGATGATGTAGTTGAAATAATAATCTTTCAGCAAATCGATGTCTACGCGGGTAATGCCATAGGTGGTGATGATGATGTCGTATTTCGCAAACTGACTGATGTCTTTGTTCCTGGAGCTTCCGGTATGGGCATGGATCTTCAGTTTTGGGGTGAATTTCTTAGCCTCATTGAGCCAGTTGTAGATCAGGGAAGTTGGCATAATGATCAGTGAGGTGCTTTTCGTCGACTGCTCTTCATCCTCTTCTTTAATTTTTTGGAGCATCGCCAGGGTTTGTATGGTTTTACCCAAACCCATGTCATCTGCCAGACAGCCGCCAAAATTATACTCCCTTAAAAAGCTGAACCAGTTGTATCCCGCTTTCTGATAGCTGCGGAGGTCTCCTTTAAAGTGTACCGGCATTTTGGTGTCTTCAATGTTCTCAAAATCGTTTAGCCTTTGTAGCTTCCTACTTAAGGTGACGCTGGCAATGCCATCTTCTGCCAGTTCATTGATCAGTCCGATATGGTGTTTTTTTAACTTCAATTCCTTCCCGCCATCGGAAAGGCTGAATAAACTTCCATATTGACTAAACCATTTTTCAGGAATGATCGCAATGGAACCATCAGGAAGGGTAAACTCCCTTTTTTTATGAAGGATATGTTGTTTTAGCGCAATAAAAGGAATGGGATGCGAACCGAAATAAACGATCGCATTGATGTCAAACCAATCATTGTCTTCTTTGATTTCAAAATCAATTTTATTGCTGGCAAACTGGAACTTTTTAGCACTTTGGTCTTGCTCAATCTCAAAACCTTCAGCTTTCAGCTGCTCAATATGCTCATTAACCCAGTTGAGTACGGCATAACTTTGGTTCTCCTCTGCATGGGCAGGTAATTCCAGGTTATGGTCCAGCGGATTCACTTTCTTGAGTCCAAGGGAAGTCAGAAAGTTAAATTTCTGCTTCTCCCATGTGGCATCTCTTTTGATGCGGGTGAAAATATAGTTGTCTTCTTCTTTCTCGATGTGTACCGTAATTTTTTTCTCATTACCCATTGCAAAAGCATGGGTATCATACCTAAAGTACAATTGCAGTTGAGAGATGCCGGCATCAACATAAATCACCTTGATCACCGGTGTAGGTTCATGTTTTTCCGTTTTGATGTCAAAACCTTCCGCATAAACATGGTATTTCTCAATGAGTGGAGCGACAAATTTTTCAAAATATGCGCCTTCTGCAGATTTCGGAATCGTGATGTAGCGTTTGTTTAAAAATGGCATCAGTTTTTTTCCTTCAATGTCTTGTTCAAAGAAGTATAAAACGTCATTTAACAGCAGCCATGCGGGTTGGTTACTCACCACCTGGGCTTCCTGAAACATGAAGTCGATGCGCATGCCCTGGTATTTGATCGTTGGAAAGTATCTGGTTTCCATAGCATTTCGCCTAAAATGAAACAATACCGTAGCCGGTTCGGCAGCAAGTTCGATTTTTCGCTCTGCAGGCCAGCCATCACTGTCCATCATGTACAATGCACCATCCTTTTTGATGAGTTCTAAGGCCTCTGCCAGTTTCTTTTCAATCTTGGGACGCACGTTCTCATAAAATTTTTCATTGAAAAATTTGCTGAAAAACTCAACCGGACGAATGGGCTTTTTATGGTATTTCTTGATGATGAAATCCTGTTCAGTCTCATCCAGAATTTTGATCAGTTTAAAGTCTTTTTCTGTCAGGTGTGCAGCGAATTCAGAAGCAGTATGAGAAAACACACGCTGGTAGGTTAATGAAAAGTCTCCCTGAGGGTTCAGCTGGACAATATGAGGCTCTATCAAATAACCGAAAAACTCATGTTTACACAATGAATAAACAATTTTACAGGGTTTAGAACTATCTACTCGTAACATTAGCTAAAGGTTAAAACAAAGGGAGGATAAGCATTTAAAAATCTTTAAACATACAGCAAATTGAACTTCTTTCAAATAAAACAGGAGAATTAGCCATTTTTTTTCTGCCCGTTCGTCGAAAAATATAGGCCTTTGGTCGGTGATTCTTTCATTATGGTCTAAAACGGAGAAAGTTGCTGAAACGTTTCTGAAATGGAGGCGTCTTATCTACAAAACCTTAAGAAATCTTTAAAATCAAAATATTATGAAAACCTCTGTAAAATCATTAATCGCACTAACGCTAACAGCAATTGTTTTATCTACCTCTGCGTTTACCAACGCATCGATGGCAGCAGTAACACCCATGCATACCAGTACTGAAAAACCTTTCAGTTGGATTGAAGTAAGTGGAAATGTGAAGGTTACCTTAATTCAAAGCAAAAAGGAAAGAATTGAACTGAATAGCGAAGCCGAAGGAAAACCAGTTTCTTTTCAACAGAAAGGAAATACTTTGATCATCAACTCTACAGCAGATGAAACCTTAGATGTAGTGGTTTATGTGAACGACTTACAAAGAATTGTGGCTTCAAATGGAGCTAAAGTAACTACCTCTGGGAAATTGAACCTGAATGTATTACAGGTATACTTAAACGACGATGCTAAGGCCGTATTAAAAGGAAATATCAAAAGCTTATACACGGTAACGAATGGCAATTCAGATTTGAAATTACGTGGAACTGCTGACGAACATATTTTGGTGAAAAACAAAATGTCTGTATTAAATACAACGGATTTTGCAGCCTTGAAAACAGAAAGCACCTTCCTTGAAAACGGAATTGCTGTAAACACGAAAACGACTTTGGTGAAATAGAAAAGAAAGATTTACTTAGCTCTAAAGCGCGGCGGGAATAAATTCCCACCGCGCTTTTTATTTTGGCTCGGTTTATAAGTCGAACTTGATGCCCTGTGCCAGGGGCAAAGTATTGGCGTAGTTGATGGTATTCGTCTGTCTGCGCATATACCCTTTCCAGGCGTCAGAGCCACTTTCTCTGCCACCGCCAGTTTCTTTTTCTCCACCAAAAGCACCGCCGATTTCGGCACCAGAGGTGCCAATATTTACATTTGCGATGCCACAATCAGAACCTGAGGAGGATAAAAACTGCTCCGCTTCTCTCAGGTTGAGCGTCATGATGGCTGATGATAATCCTTGTGGAACCCCGTTTTGTAAGGCAATGGCTTCCTCCAGCGTTTTGTATTTAATCAGGTAAAGGATAGGGGCAAAAGTCTCTTCCTGCACAATTTCATAGTGGTTTTCTACGGCAGCAACACAGGGTTTCACATAGCAGCCGGAACTATAGTTTGGACCGCTAAGAACGCCGCCTTCCACCACAAAATCTGCACCTTCCTGAATTCCCTTTTCGATGGCTTTGCTGTACATGTCTACGGCTGCGGTATCGATGAGTGGTCCTACATGGTGGTGTTGGTCTAGCGGATCTCCAATCCTTAATTGCCCATAAGCTTTTACTAGTCTATTTTTAAATTCTTCGTAGATGTCTTCCTGAATGATGAGCCTGCGGGTAGAGGTACAGCGTTGACCGGCAGTACCTACTGCACCAAATACGGCACCGATGATGGACATGTCTAAATCTGCATCCTTAGAAATGATAATGGCGTTATTTCCTCCAAGTTCAAGAATGCTTCTGCCAAATCTACTGGCTACTGCCGTAGAAACGGTACGGCCGATGCGGGTAGATCCGGTAAATGAAACCAGTGGGATCCGTTTGTCGTTATTGATCATGTCGCCTACGGCATTGCCAATCAGCAGGTTGCTGATTCCTTCCGGCATTTCATTGTCTGCCAGCACTTTCGATAGGATGTGTTGACATGCAACAGCACATAATGGGGTTTTTGAAGAAGGTTTCCAGACACAAACGTTGCCGCAAACCAGGGCCAGGGCGGTGTTCCAGCTCCATACCGCAACAGGGAAATTGAAAGCTGAAATAACACCCACAATTCCCATGGGATGCCATTGTTCGTACATTCGGTGGTTTGGTCTTTCAGAATGCATGGTTAAGCCATACAATTGGCGGGAAAGTCCGACTGCAAAATCGCAGATGTCAATCATTTCCTGCACTTCTCCAAATCCTTCCTGTAAACTTTTCCCCATTTCATAAGAAACCAGCGTGCCCAGATCTTCCTTGGCAGCCCTTAAGGCATCTCCAAACTGACGCACCATGTCGCCACGTTTTGGTGCGGGTAAACTGCGCCAGAATTGAAAAGCACTTTCGGCTGTTTTCATCACGCTTTCATAATCTTCAGCAGTAGCCACCTGGATGCTGGCAATCTTTTGGCCATCTACCGGCGAAAAGCTATCGATAGTTTTGGCATCTGTTGCTCCTGACCAGTGTTTACCGGTGCTGTAGGCAGGATTGAGCTCCTGAATCCCTAGGTTTTTTAAAACAGAACTGATGTTTTTTTTCATTCGTTTTACGGTTTATAAACAGTGATATAGCTTAATCCTCAGGGGATAAGGTAGCCTTATATTACCGTTTTTTAAATATTTGGTTTCTTTTCTGACCTGAATTTTACAGGTTTTCGTTTAAAGTTATGTTATTTTGTAAAATAATTCTGATCATAATCCAATTGAAAAAGCAATCAACTCATTTCCCCCGAGCCTTTTGCTAAAAATAATACTATCAGTCATTTAGGGTTTCGGGTGTGTAGATGTTGAAAATTAATTAGTTTATGCAAATATTTAATTTGTAAACTTATATTGTGTTTTTAAAAATTGGTTCTGTTCTTTAATTATTCGCAACATGGAAGAGGAATTTTTATTTGAGTTTAGTGATGATGCGCAACGTTCAGTAGAGCGTTATGAAGAGATGATACGCAATCAGGATCAATATTTTTTTGATGCGCAGGCTTTTGAGAATATCATTGATTATTATATAGAGAAAAGTGACCCTGTAAAGGCACTTCAAGTGACCGATTACGCAGTAAATCAACATCCTTATGCTGCTGTATTCCTGGTAAAACAGGCACAGTTGTATTTTGTAACCGATCAGATTGAAAGGGCTTTTCTAGCTTTGCAAAAAGCAGAGTTACTGGAAGCTTCAGAAGCAGAGATTTACATCTTAAGGGGAAATATTTACAATAGTCTGGAACGCTACCAGGAAGCATTGGAGAATTTTCAGATCGCGCTGGCTTTTGCTGAGACGACCGATGAGATCCTTTTACAAATTGCCTATGTCTATCAGAATATGTTGGATTATGAACAAGCAATTGTTTACATCAAACGTAGTTTGGAGCAGGATATGGAAAACAAAGACGGCTTATATGAGCTGGCATTTTGCTATGATATCCTGGATAAACAAGAGGAAAGCATTAAGTTTTATCAGGAATATATAGATAATGACCCTTATTCTTATGCGGCATGGTACAACCTCGCCAATTCTTACCATAAACTAGACCTCTTCGAGAAAGCGATTGATGCCTATGATTATGCGATTTTAATTAAGGATAACTTTGCTTCGGCTTACTATAATAAGGGAAATGCGTTGGTGCAGTTAGACCGTTTTGCGGAAGCCATCGAAGTGTATAAACAGACTTTTGAATACGAACCACCTAATGCGGATACGTATTGCGCTATTGGAGAGTGCTATGAAAAGCTGGATTTGATGGATGAAGCGCGTGCTTATTATAAGAAATCCGTTAAAATGGATCCTAAAATGGCCGATGCCTGGTTTGGAATCGGCGTAACCCTCAACTTTGAGGAACGCTATTTTGAATCCCTGCATTTTTACCGTAAGGCTTTAGAGCTGGATGACGAAAATCCTGATTTCTGGTTTGCTATGGCAGATGCTTTTTATAAACTCGGTCAGATTGAAGAATCTATCGAAGCTTACTATAAAGTTTTGGAATTTAATCCAGTGGATATTGAGGCCTGGTTGGACTTTTCTACAGTGCTCTATGAGCAGGGAAGGCTATTGGAAGCTTCAGAAACGATTTTAGATGGGATAAAAAATAACCCCGATGCAGCAGAATTATATTACCGAATGGTGGCCTATTTATTTGCGCTTGGAGAGAAAAATGATGCCTTGGTATATTTGGAAACCGCTTTAGTAACCGACCCTGATAAACATTATATTTTGTTCGAATATTTGCCGCAATTACAAGATAATGGCTCAATAATCGAAGTCATTAACCGTTATGTTAAATAATGGTACCGTTTTTTATTAGATATACCTGATAAAAACTGTCCATTTTTTTTTCACCTTTGTGAGCAATATGAACTACCCATTAAATAATATACCCGAAAGATCAGTAAAGCCGCGCAATAAAGGAATTACAATGGTCATGGATAAAGGACTAAGCTTAAGGCAAACGGAAGATTTTATCGAAGTTGCCGGAGTACATACTGATATCGTAAAATTAGGCTGGGCAACTTCGTTTGTGACTCCTAATCTAAAAGAGAAGCTGGCCATTTACAGAGATGCAGGAATTCCTACCTATTTTGGAGGGACATTATTCGAAGCTTTTGCAATCCGTAATCAGTTTGACGACTACTGTAGAGTGCTGGATAAATATCAGATGGAATATGCTGAAGTATCTGATGGCTCTATTACCATTGAACACGATCTTAAATGTGAATTCATTCAGAAATTATCAAAACAGGTAACTGTAATTTCTGAGGTAGGTTCTAAAGATGCTGCCAAGATTTTTGCCCCATATAAATGGATCAAATTGATGAATGCAGAGTTGCAGGCAGGTTCCTGGAAAGTCATTGCTGAAGCCCGTGAAGGTGGAAACGTTGGCATTTACCGTGGTTCCGGAGAAGTTAGAGAAGGATTAGTTGATGAAATCCTGACTCAGATTCCTGAAGAAACCATCATCTGGGAAGCACCACAAAAAGAACAACAAGTTTGGTTTATTAAGCTCTTAGGTGCGAATGTAAACCTTGGAAATATCGCTCCTGCGGAAACTATTCCATTGGAAACTATTCGTTTAGGTTTAAGAGGTGATACTTTTGACCATTTTCTAAACCTGGATAAATTGTAATCCTACATTTATACAAATGAAGAAATTTGGCCTCATTGGGTATCCCTTATCACATTCCTTTTCAAAAAAACACTTTTCAGAGAAATTCGCAAAAGAGCAGATCAGCGATTGCGAATATGAACTCTATCCCATTGAAAATATCAGCTCCTTTCCGGAGTTGATTATTGCAGATGAGGAAATCCGGGGGATTAATGTGACCATTCCTCATAAATTGGGGGTGATGGCTTACTTAAATCACCTGGATGAAGCAGCAGCAGAAATTGGTGCAGTCAACTGTGTTGACATTCGCAGGGAAAACGGCAAAACTGTCCTGAAAGGATACAATACCGATGCCTATGGATTTGAAGCTTCTTTACGCCCTTTTCTGAAAGCGCATCATACTAAAGCCTTGGTTTTTGGTGATGGCGGTGCCGCAAAAGCCGTTAAGTATGTCTTGAATAAACTAGGGATCTCTTTCCTGGTAGTCACGAGGAAACCAGCAGCAGGTACTATTTTATACGAAGCTGTGGATGCGAAAATGATGGAGGAGTATACTTTGCTGATCAATACGACACCACTGGGAATGTCGCCAAATGTAGAAAGTTGTCCGGAGATTCCTTATGAATCCATCACGGAAAAGCATCTGGCTTACGATCTGGTTTACAATCCGGAGGTTACCAAATTCCTGGAACGCAGTGCTGCATCCGGTGCAGCCACTAAAAACGGTCTGGAAATGTTGTACCTTCAGGCAGAACGTTCCTGGCACATCTGGAATTCCTGATATGAAGAGATTTTTCCCATTCGGCCTCCTTATTCTGGTACTGGCTTTTAGTGCCTGTAACCAAAATAACAACTATGCGCCGAAGCCAAGGGGGTATTTTCACATCGATTTTCCAAAAAAGGCCTATCAGACTTTCAACGAAGGTTGTCCTTTTTCTTTTGAATACCCGGTGTATGCAAAAATGATCCCCGACAGCGGCAGAGATACCCAGCCTTGCTGGTATAACTTATCTTTTCCGCAGTTCAATGGGCGTCTGCACCTCACTTATTATGATGTCTCTTCCAAAAAAGAATATGAAGGCCTGGTAGAAGATGCCCGGACTTTCGCTTTTAAACATACGGTGAAGGCCAATGCCATTGATCAAAAGCTGATCAATTACCCGGAAAAGAAAGTTTATGGTGTTTATTATGCGATAGAAGGGAACACCGCTTCTTCTGTGCAGTTCTTTTTGACCGACAGTGCAAAACATTATTTCCGTGCTGCATTGTATTTCAATGAGCGCCCGCAATATGACTCCATTCAACCGGTAGTGAATTTTATAAAGAAGGATATTGATCAAATGATCAGTACCTTCAAATGGAAAAATTAATATCTATTTTAACTCCTATGATTAGTATTCAGCAATTTGCTTTTAACCCATATCGCGAAAACACTTACGTTTTATTTGATGAGTCTTCGGAATGTGTGATCATTGATCCCGGAATGTCTGATGCGAATGAGCAAAATCAACTGGTTCAGTTCATTAAAGAAAATAAGCTGAAACCGGTATTACTGTTAAATACACATTGCCATATTGACCATGTATTGGGCAATAAATTTGTGTACGATAACTGGAGCCTGAAGCCGCAGTTTCATGCTGGAGAGTTACCTATTTTACAGGCAATTCCTGGATATGCTCCTCAAATGGGCTTCGACTATGAGCTTTCTCCGGAGCCGGAAGTGTTTTTGGGCGAAACGGGAACGGTTAAGTTTGGAAACAGTCAGCTGGAACTGATATTTGCGCCAGGCCATTCGCCGGCACATTTGTGTTTCTACGCTGCTGCGGATAACTTTTTAATTGGTGGTGATGTGCTGTTTTATACGAGTATCGGTCGTACCGACCTTCCTGGGGGAAACCATGCGCAATTAATCAATAGCATAAAGAATAACTTGTTTATATTGCCAAATGATTGCAAGGTTTATCCTGGCCACGGTCAGTTTACGACCATTGGTTTCGAAAAGCAACACAATCCATTTTTACAATCGTAATTTCATAAATACTTGAATACAGCCTTTTACATAGCCCGCAGGTATCTTTTTGCTAAAAAATCTACCAATGCGATCAACATCATCTCCGCGATTTCCGTGGTTGGGGTGTTTGTGGGAAGTGCTGCATTGATCATCATTTTATCAGCCTTCAATGGTCTTGGAGAGATGGTATTGAAAATGTTCAATACGATGACGCCTCAGCTGGTCATTATGCCGGTTAAAGGAAAAACTTTTGAACCCAATACCGCTTATTTCAATCAATTGAAAAAGGCAGATGGGATTTATTCCTATGTGGAAGTCTTGTCGGAAAATGCTTTACTTAAGTATAATGACAAGCAGAGTGTAGGCTTGATCAAAGGGGTAAGTCCGGCGTATTTAAAGAATAAAAGCCTGGATAGCACCATTATTGACGGGCATTTTGTGCTCGACAATCCGAGTGGTCATTATGCGGTGATCGGCTCCGCCATTCAAAATTTTCTGGTGGTCAATACCACTGATCCTTTTAATCCATTACAGGTATATTCCCCTAAGAAAGGGAAGCAGGCAAACTCCATCAATCCCGGGGATAATTTCACGGTATTGACGATCCCAGTTTCTGGCGTTTTCGAAGTTCAGCAGGATTTTGATAATGTGGCAATTGTACCTTTAGACTTTGCCCGTCAGCTTTTGGCAGAACCGAGTAAGATTTCTTCTATTGAACTGCTGTTGGATCCGAATGTGGATGCGGAAAAGTTTAAAGCAGCTATAGAAGAGAAAATCGGATCTGATTTCGTTGTAAAAGACCGTATTGAGCAAAATTCGGCACTTCATAGCATCCTTGGAAGTGAAAAATGGGCGGTATATATCATCCTTACTTTTGTATTAATTATCGCTATCTTTAATATTATTGGGTCACTAACCATGTTGGTGATCGACAAATTGCAGGATATTTCCGTTTTAAGTAGCCTGGGGGCGGGGAAAAAGCTGATCAAGCGGATATTTTTGCTGGAAGGTATGATGATTACCATGACGGGGTGTATCCTCGGACTGTTGGTGGGATTAATCTTCTGTCTGGTACAGCAGAAATTTGGGATGATTAAGATGTCTCAAGACAACCCCATGATTTCCAATGCCTATCCTATTGGCTTGAAATGGGTGGATTTTTTATTAGTATTTTTAACAGTAACCGTGTTCTCTTTTATGGCATCAGCTTTGTCGTCTAATCTAAGTGTCAAAAAAATTGATCATTTAAATCAAGATCTCTAACATCATGAATATATCTATCAAATCATTACCCTTATTAATGCTCTGCTCAATTGTTATTCTGGCCTGTAACACCAAGCCGGTATCTGTTGAAAAGAAGAATATCAGGGTGATTAAAGGCTTGTATAGCTATGGTCCGGAGATCAAATCTTTTACGGACTGCGAAGAGGGAAATGAATATTGGGTAGCTGATAGTGCGAAGACCCTGGAGCTGGCCTACAATAATTTCAACTTCGAGAAACCGTATGAACCGGTTTATATTGAAGTAGAATGCCATATCATCAAATCGGACAGCTTAATCATTGCCGCAGATTTTGATTCTACCATGGTGGTGACAAAATTATTGAAGATCACGAAAGAAATTCCTGACGGGCCTTGTAATTAAAGCAGAAGCCCGTTTTAGAACAATTAACCTATCGGAATTAGGGGGAGCTTAATAAGGAATCAGGTAAAGGTCTTTCTTGATGGGTTTAATTAAACCTCTTTCCTGTGCCATCTGGAATAAGACATCAATTGCTTTACGGCCTTCAGTACCCAGATCAATAGAATATTTGTTGACATATAGGTCGATGTGCTTGTACATCACTTCTTCACTCATTTCCTGGGCGTATTGTTTGATGAACTCAATTCCGGATTTAGGATTCGCAAAAGCAAATTCCACAGATTTACGCAATACCCTGTTTACCTTTTCTTTAGTTTCCTGATCCAGTTTTCTATTGATCACAATTCCTCCCAATGGGATGGCGCAACCAGTTTGCTGTTCCCAGTAATTCCCCAGATCCATGACTTTGTGCAAGCCTTTGTCCATGTAAGTAAATCGGTTCTCATGGATAATTAATCCGAGGTCAATCTCCTCGTTTAACAGCGCGGTTTCAATCGCTGAGAAAACCATTTCCTGTTTTTGTACTAAATGGGGGAAAGCAATGCCCAACAAGAAGTTAGCTGTGGTGTACTTTCCAGGGATGCCCACGCGAAGTGTCGCATCGATGTGGTCAGGGTGATTGGCCAGGTACTCATTTTTAGAGATCAGCAATGGGCCAACGCCAAACCCTAATGCACTGCCAGCATCTAACAGGGCATACTGCTCATAGACATAGGCAAAAGCATGAAAGCTCAGCTTGCTGATGTCTAGCTCCCCTTTCATGGCCTTTTGATTCAAGGTTTCCACATCGTCAAATGAGACTTTGAAATCCAGTCCTTCCGTATCAATTTTATGGTGAATCAGGGCATCAAAGATAAATGTATCATTCGGACAGGGGGAAAATCCAAGGCTTAGGGTCATGGCAGTATAATTTTTTCTGTCAAAGGTAATGAAAATCGAAAGGGAAGATCGTTAGCTATTTGTCAAAAATCCGATGGCCCATTCATTCAAATTTTTAATGGCAAGCCCGATTTCCCAACTTTCGCGGTTCCTGGGTTCCACATAATTAGAGATGCTGCGGATTTGCAGACAAGGGATACCGGCTTCCTCACAACTGTAAAGTACAGCAGCACCTTCCATACTTTCAGTAATGGGTTGAAGCCTGTTTTTAACAGCTTCAATGCTTTCTTTCCTACCATGAACCGTGTTTACGGTGATCCCTTTTACCTTTTTAAGCGCAGATAAGGAGGGGTGGAGCAGGTTATTATAGGCATGGTAGCTGCTTTTTCCAAAGCCCAGTTCCTCAACAGGAAGGAATTGTCCATGGTCTTCTGCACCTAGCTCAGAAAAATCGTCTTCTACTACATTGAGCACGGATCCTAAGGCGATATTGCGGTCAAAGGAACCTGCAATTCCCAGATTGATCACCAACTGATAGCGATTTGATAAATGTTTCCCCAGTGCAAAAGCGGTAGCTGTCATGCCAACGCCGGTAATCAGCAAGTCGAATTTTTCTGTTTTTACAAATGCTTCCCCGGATAACCGGAAGTGCTCGGTTAATAAAGAGATTTCCGCATTTGTTGCCGCTACTAAAAGAATCTTCATAAGCCTAAGTTAGAGATTAAACCTTTCTACTTTAAGCTTTCTGCGTATATTTGTCAACAATATAACAGAGAATGATATACATAACCAGAAAAGCATCATTTAACGCTGCGCATAAATTGTCGAGACCAGATTGGTCTGAAGATAAAAACACAGAAGTTTACGGAAAATGTGCCAATCCAAATTGGCATGGACACAACTATCAGTTGTATGTGACTGTTAAAGGGGAGATTAACCCGGAAACAGGTTTCCTTGTAGATCTGAAATGGTTGAAGGACATCACCAATACTCAGGTAGTCGATAAGATTGACCACAGAAACTTGAATCTTGATGTAGATTTTATGAAGGGTAAGTTGGCTTCAACGGAGAATCTGGCCATCGCTATTTGGGAAGAACTGCTGCCTTTTATTAAAGAATCTGGCGCGGAACTTCATTGCATCAAAATTTACGAAACTGAAAATAACTTTGTCGAGTACTTCGGCTAATCCATCAGATATGAACAATCATTTAGATCATTTAGATGAAACGGAAGACGGTTACATCAAAATAGACCGTTATAACGAGGGAAAAATCTCGGCAGTAGCGAATCATTATACGGATATTTTAAGCCAGTTAGGCGAAGATCCGACTCGTGAGGGACTGGTAAAAACACCAGAACGTGTAGCGAAAGCTTTGCAGTACCTGACTCATGGTTACGACCTTGATCCGGCAGCGATCCTTAAAGGAGCAATGTTCAAAGAGGACTACAGCCAAATGGTGGTCGTGAAAGATATTGAAGTGTTTTCTATGTGCGAACACCACATGCTTCCTTTCTTTGGAAAAGCCCATGTGGCCTATATTCCGAACGGTCACATCGTTGGATTGAGCAAGATTCCAAGAATTGTGGATGCTTTTTCT
Source organism: Pedobacter gandavensis (assembly GCF_014172405.1). Lineage (GTDB taxonomy): Bacteria > Bacteroidota > Bacteroidia > Sphingobacteriales > Sphingobacteriaceae > Pedobacter > Pedobacter gandavensis. The sequence continues at coordinate 342,226 of NZ_WNXC01000005.1, forward strand.
CGCCGTTTACAGGTGCAAGAGCGTTTAACAAATGAAATTAGAGATTGTATTCAGGAAACGTTAAACCCTTTGGGCGTAGCAGTTGTGATTGAATGCAAGCATTTATGTATGGCAATGCGCGGTATTCAGAAGCAAAATTCTGTAACCACCACTTCTGCTTTTACAGGAGAATTTGCAAAAGACACAACTAGGGCAGAGTTTTTGAGGTTAATCACTGCCAACTTACACTAAACATCACATTAAGCATAAAATGAAAGCATATATATTTCCAGGACAAGGCGCTCAGTTTTCGGGCATGGGTAAAGAATTGTACGAAAATGAAATCGCCAAAGAACTGTTTGAAAAGGCAAATGAAATTATCGGTTTCCGCATTAGTGACATCATGTTCTCTGGAACAGATGAAGAATTAAAGGAAACTAAAGTAACTCAGCCAGCGATTTTTCTTCACTCTGTGATTTTGGCAAAAACATTAGGAGCCGATTTTCAACCGGATATGGTTGCAGGACACTCCCTTGGAGAGTTCTCGGCATTGGTAGCGGCAAATGCACTATCTTTTGAAGATGGTTTAAGATTGGTGATTGCCAGAGCAAATGCCATGCAGAAAGCTTGTGAATTACAACCTTCTACCATGGCGGCTATTTTAGGCCTTGCTGATGAAGTGGTAGAGAAAATCTGTGAAGAGATTGATGAAGTGGTTGTGGCTGCAAATTACAATTGCCCAGGACAAATCGTGATCTCTGGTAGCATTGAAGGCGTAGATATCGCTTGTCAGAAGTTAACTGAAGCAGGCGCTAAACGTGCTTTGAAGCTAAATGTTGGTGGCGCTTTTCACTCTCCGTTAATGGAGCCAGCAAGAGTAGAGCTACAGGAAGCGATTGAAAATGTAACGGTACTTTCGCCGGTATGTCCGATTTACCAAAATGTGGACCCGGTTCCAAATACGGATCCTGCTAAGATCAAAGCAAACTTAATTACACAGTTGACCGGTGCGGTAAAATGGACGCAAACCCTTGAGCGTATGATCGCTGATGGTGCCAGTGAATTTGTAGAAGTAGGTCCTGGTAATGTATTACAAGGCCTGGTTAAGAAAGTGAATAGAGCTTTCCCAACAAGTTCTGCAACGATCACAGCTAAGGTTTAACGTGAGCATCGCGGGTAAAATCAGATTTTTATTGTTGATACTTGGGGCCTGCTGTATTGGTACGGCCCTATCTTTAAAAAATACGATCAGCAAGAAAGATCTGCTTACCCATGAGGCGGCAGACCTTCAGGAAAACCTGAGTGACAAAGAAAGTATTGTTTACGACTTCCTTTCCGATCCAACCAGGGTTGAGCAGGCCAAGCAATTTGACCTCAATGAAAAGTATGCCTTAGACTTCATTAATCTCTATACCAAACAGGGGATCAACCTGTTGGTCTATGAAAAAAACAACCTAAAATTTTGGAGCTCTTTTAGTGCCTTCCCTTCCAGTTTGGAGGTGATTGCGGAGGGCTCTTCCTTTGTCCAGCTCCCCAATGGCTGGTATGAAGTGGTTCGGAAAACAACCGGAAACTATGCGCTGGTCTTCCTCATCGAGGTGATCAACCAATACAATATTCAGAACCAGTATCTGAGAAACGACATCTCGCCCTTCCTATTGCCTTCAAATTCCTTGTCGCTGGCCGCTTTTACGGATACCGATGTCTATGGAATTAATAATTTTGAAGGTAAAATTCTCTTTGAAGTAAAGCTGAAACCCGACTATACCAAGAGCATTTATGCGAAGATAGAGGTTTGGCTTTGGGCGATTGGGCTGTTTAGCATCTGTCTTTTCTTCAATTCCTTTTGCGTCTGGATGGCAAAAAAAGGACGATTACTCCCTGCTACCGGACTTTTGATCCTGTTTTTTGCGATATTAAGGATCACCGATCTGGAATACGGATGGTTCAATCAACAGTTTGACCTCTTGATATTTAGTCCGACGATTTACGGAGAAAGTTTCTTCTTGCCCTCTTTAGGCGATTTTCTACTCAATGTATTTGCCATTACCTGGGTCGTCTATTTTATTTATAAACACAGGGATGAATACCATTTGCCTTCCTGGTTGAACCAGAATAAAGTGGCAGGGTGGGTTTTTTATCTGATTTTACTAGGTTTCTTTGGCTTGCTGGCCCTGATCAGTGATCAGGTTTTCTTCGGGTTGATCATCAATTCAAAGATTAATTTTGACATCACCAATATCATTAATCTGGGCTGGATCAGCTGGGTGAGTATTATCATCCTATGTTTGGTATGGTTTAATATTTACCTGGGTATCACGGTACTGTTTGAGCTGAGTAAAACCTTGAATGTGACGAATAAAGAGCGGTTAATCTTATTTCTGTTTGCCTTTTTGGGTTATTTGGCTTATCGACTCAGTACTGATTTCAGCATCTTTTTTATCGTCTATGCGGTATTTATCCTGGTCATAGGCTGGAATGTATTTCTTAGGGACAATAAATTTTCGATAGGAATTTTTACGACCATATTTTTCTGTCTGGCCTTCATGTCTTCTATCAAGTACCTGAAGTTTATCGACATCAAGGAAAGAAATAAACGGCTTACGATTGCACAGAAACTGGAATCCACAGATGACCCCAAGATCATTAGTGCCATTGAGAGTTTGGAAGTGGGTATTTATACCGACAGCTTCGTTGCGGATTATTTTAAGCAGCCCAGTGTAAGACGCTCTGATCTTTTACAAAAACACATCAATAAGCAGTTTTTAGGGGGATACCTTTCCAAGTTTGAATATAATATTTATGAATACGACAGCAGGGATTCTTCCTTAAACGGACAGAACGTTTCGCTGAATTATTACAAGAAACTAGTGCAGTCGGGCTCAGTAAAAGCCTCTGAATCGAATTTCTTCTACCGTCTGAATGATACTTTTGGGTATCAAAATTATTTCGGCATCATTCCCATTTTTGAAGGCAACCATATCTTGGGAACACTCGTAATTGAGCTGAAATCTCAGCAATACAATTACAATAGTCAGCTTCCTGATATTCTGATCGACCGTAAAAATAAGAGTGAAGATGATTATAGCAATTACTCTTTTGCTTTTTATAGCTATGGTAAACTGGCCATCCAATCTGGTCCATATACCTATAAACTTTCCGGGCATGATTTTAAAGCAGAACCCAGAAAGCCTCAAACGATCACAGACAGCCTCGGATACACACATGTGGTGTACATGCCCATCGCCTCTAAAATGATTGTTGTAAGCAAGGAAAAGGTGTCCTATGTGGCGCGTTTGGCTACCTTATCCTTCTTCTTTTTAGTATTCATTATTTTTTCAGTCACACTGTACGCCTTAATCTGGGTATTGAAGAATATTGATGAGAGCTGGGGTGGTTGGTTCAACATCAACCGGTCATTGATGATTAATGCCAATAAGATCCTTTATAAAACGAGGATTCAGTTTTCTATTGTCCTTTCTGTGGTGGCTACTTTGGTCATTGTGGGCTGGACGACCTATTTCTACATCCGGGATGAGTACCGTAGACAGCAGGAAGATTATATCCAGGATAAGATTAGAAAAGTGCAGTTTTCTTATGAGAAACGGATTTTTTCCAGTGGCTTGCCAGCTTCTAATGAGGAGTCAGTTCGCTTTTTCAATGAATTTGCAGATGTAAATGGCGCTTACCTGAGCCTTTTTGATGCCAATGGAAATCTGTTATTTACTTCTTTACCCAGGATATATGATTTTGGGATAATAGGGCGAAAAATGGGGGCCAAGGCCTATGTTTACCTCAATCAAATGCAACGATCAGAGTACATCAATCCAGATGAACAGATTGGCGATTTCAGTTATTCTTCTGCCTATGCGCCGATTCGCAATGCGATGAATGAAACGGTTGCCTATATCGGACTGCCTTATTATGCGAATGAAGCGGATTATCAACGGAAAATTGGCCTTTACATCAATACTTTAATTAATATTTATGCCCTGGTATTTGTGGCTATCGGTATTCTTGCCGTGTTTTTGGCCAATCAGATCACAAGCCCGCTTACTTTTATTCAGGAGAGTATCCGAAAAACCAAGCTCGGTCAGAAGAATCAGCCCATTCAGTGGTCCAGGCATGATGAGATTGGTTCCCTGATTCGGGAGTACAATAAAATGATCGCTGCCTTGGAAGAGAGTGCAGCTAAGCTCGCGCGATCTGAAAGGGAAATTGCCTGGCGGGAGATGGCGAAACAAGTGGCGCATGAGATTAAAAACCCATTGACGCCATTAAAACTTGGTGTGCAGTTGTTGGAGAAATCATGGAAAGAGCAAGATCCTAATTTTGAAAAGAAATTCGAACGCTTTAACAAATCGTTTATTGAACAAATTGACAGTCTGGCTTCCATTGCTTCAGAGTTTTCGAACTTTGCAAAAATGCCGGACACCAAACTGGAAAAACTACGTTTATTGCCGATTATTCAACAGGCAAGGGACGTTTTTACGAATACACAAAATGTAGAGATCTACATATTTAACCATACCACCATAGAAGTGATGATTCTTGGGGATAAGGATCAGTTATTGCGTACGTTTAATAACCTGCTTAAAAATGCCATTGAAGCGGCTAGTGCAGAAGCGCGATGTGTCATCAAAATCAATTTGATGAATGATGAGGAAAATGTATTTGTAGAGGTAGAGGACAATGGTAAGGGGATTGATCCGGAGCAACAGGATAAGATTTTCGTGCCCAACTTCACGACTAAATCATCCGGAACAGGTTTAGGTCTGGCTTTTGTGAAGCAAGCCGTAGAGAATGCAGGAGGAACCGTTTCCTTTAAGTCTTTTACAGATGTAGGGACAACCTTTTATCTGAGTTTCCCGCTATCTTAAGTCAATTGCTGCTTTGCCCATGGTAAAGCCATCTGCATATAGAATAACAGAATAAATACCTTTAATGAAGGGGTTAGGGTTGATCCAATCCATTTTATAAACCGTGTCGTCTTCGTTGTAAGAAATGGAAGTGGAAGAGGTATATTGCATTTGTTCGCCATCTGCTTCAAACAGGTTCTCCCCATTGGCGATCAGGTTGCCTGCGGGATCAAATACGCGCAAATATATTTTATGGTAATCTTTTAATGCCAAAGGATTAGGCGCAATGTTGAAGCTGATGCTTAACTTTTTAGCGGTGCTTGCACGGGTAACTTCTATGTTTTTGCCGTTGTTTTTAACCTTATAAGCCACAATGGTTACGTTTCCGGCTTTCAAGGCGGCACCGGTTTTTACTTTTTCGATCAGCTCAGTATTCTTTTTTTCGAGGTTTTCGGCTTTTTGAGTCGCGCTATAAGCGAATTCCTTTAGGCTGTCTCGCTGTGTGCGTAGGTAGGCATTTTCTTTCTCTAAGCGGACAATTTCTTCACTGTAGTTTTTAACAAACTCCCGTAATTCTTTGACTTCTTTCTGGGCAGTGCTGAGGTCGCCTTGTGTTAGTTTGTCATTCTGAAGGGCTAGTTTTAGTTCTGCAATCTTTACCCTCGCCAGTTTTTGTTCGTCCTGGAGTTTGGATGTTAAGGTTACATTGAGGGCATTTACCTTGTCCAGCTCCGCTTCTATCTTTTCCACTTCAAGCTTTAGTCTGTCCTTTTCTGTGTTCACGGTTACAAAGCGTTCGCTTTGATGTCGGTCTTTTAAGTATAGGTATGCATTTGTGCCTAGAAGGGCTAGAATAACGACAATTAGAAAATAAATCTTATTGCGGTCTCCCTTATTTACCATCTCATTTTGGTCTGACATTTCTTGAATTCTTCTCTAAAGGTGTTTAAAACGCGAACATAATATAAAAATATAGGAAATAGTAAAAAAAACAGGCTATTTGTATGAGACTTTAAAAAAAATCGTTTACTTGCTAAGATCTCAGGTTGGTAACGTATCCCAGAGTACACAAAAGAAAAGATTTATTAAGTACAAATTATATAAAATGTTTAAAAATACCATCTATGCGCTATTGTCCCTCATCACAATAACTCCATTTCTATCTCTCGCACAGAGCACATCAAAAATTGCTCCAAAAAGAGAGTTTCGCGGGGTCTGGGTGGCAACGGTAGCAAATATTGACTGGCCCTCTAAACCAGGCTTAAGTATGGATCAGCAGAAGCAGGAGTTGATCGGTCTTTTAGAAATGCACAAGGCAAATGGAATGAATGCAATCATGTTACAGGTAAGGCCTGCAGCCGATGCTTTCTATGCCAAATCAAGGGAGCCATGGAGCCAATGGTTAACGGGAAAACAAGGGCTTTCTCCGGGGCTTGATTATGATCCTTTGGCCTTTGCGATTAAAGAAGCACATCAGCGTGGCATGGAACTTCATGCCTGGTTCAATCCATATCGCGCCACAACAAGTCCAAGTACGGTAGTGAGTGAGGGTCACATGACCAGAAAACGTCCTGAGTGGTTCTTTACTTACGGAGGTAAGAAGCAGTTTGATCCTGGAATTCCAGCAGTAAGAGAATATATTGTTCAGGTGATTCTGGATGTGGTGAAAGGATATGATGTGGATGGAATCCATTTCGACGATTATTTCTATCCTTATAAAATCGCCGGACAAAAGATCAATGATGAGGCTACATTTAGTAAGTATCCGAATGGTTTTACCAATATCAACGATTGGAGAAGGAATAATGTAGATTTACTGATTGAACAATTGGACGATAGCATCCATTACCATAAAAAGTACGTTAAATTCGGCGTTAGTCCTTTTGGAATCTGGAAAAACGACAATGAAGATGCCTTGGGTTCTGCTACCCGCGGATTATCAAACTTCCATGAATTATTTGCAGATTCTAGAAAATGGATAAAAGAAGGATGGGTCGATTACATCAATCCGCAAATCTATTTCAGCTTTACCCGTAAAGTGGCACCTTTTGCTACCCTGGTAGATTGGTGGAGCAACAATACTTATGGCCGACACCTTTATATCGGTCAGGGGGCATATCTGGTGAATCAAAAGATGGAAGCCGCATGGCGATTGCCTGAGCAAGTGCCAGACCAAATCAGGTATATCCGCGAAAATAACCGCGTTCAGGGGAGTGTATTTTTTAGCTCTAAATCATTTTCAACCGTTGCACGTGCCGTTGGAGATTCCTTGAAGAACGACCTGTACAGATATCCGGCACTGCCACCTCAAATGCCCTGGTTGGATGATGTAGAGCCCAATGCACCACAGGAACTAAGCGCGGAAGTAAAACACGATGGGGTTCACCTGAAATGGGAGAAACCGACGATTGCAAGTGATGGAGAAACGGCTTCGGGATATGTGATTTATCGCTTTAATGAAGGCGTAAAAGTAGATGTTTTGGATGCTAGAAATATCCTTAAAATCAGCTTCGAAAATTACACTTCTTTTATTGACACCAATGTGGAGAAGGGAAAAAGGTATACTTACCTTGTTACTGCGCTAGATCGCCTTAAAAATGAAAGTGATCCAACTAGCCCTGTTGGCATTGAAACGCCTACCTTGGTTAAACTAGGGGAATAAGCGCATCGCAATACATAAAAAATGGCCTGATGTTTTAAGCATCAGGCCATTTTTTGTTTTCAGGATTGCGGATAACTCCAGCAATACCCGTTTATTTTTGTGGAAGCAGGACGAAACGCAGGTAATTGTTTTCGTTCAGGTACTTGCTTGCTGCAGCTTTAGTACTTTCTACTGTTACTTTTTCCAGTAATTTTGGTTGCTGTAACACTAAATCAAGTGGCTCTCCATTTTTAATGACTCCAGCAAGGTAGCCTACCCAGAAACCATTGTTTCTAAGGCTCAGTTCCATCTGACGTTGTTCTTCGGATTTAAATTTCGCCAGGTCATCTGCTGATGCCCCACTTTTCTTGATATTATTCACTTCATCTAAGGATGCCGCGATCAGCTTTTCCACATTTGCAGGTGCGCAGCTAAATGAAATGGTGAAATAATAGTGAGCGTTCGGATATTTGCTGGTGCTTAAGCTTACATTCGGGCTGTATACGCCACTTTCTTTCTCTCTCAAGCGCTCTAGAATTTTGATCTTTAAGGCTTCGTTTAGGGCGTCTAACTGAACGTTGTTTTCTGAGGAGTAATCGTAATCTCCATGCAGATATAACTGAACAGCAGCTTTATCTTCCAATCCTTTATAGACCGTTTTGCTGATTTTTCCTACCGGAGGTCTTACGCCATTGTCTGCAAAGTTTTGTGGTTTTCCTGCTGCCGGCAAGCTGGCCAGGTAAGTTTCGATTAGTGGTTTAATGGTATTCACATCAAAAGCGCCTACAATCACAAATGTTTGGTCTCCAAGATCTGCAAAGCGTTCTTTATAGAACCCGAAAGCTTTATCCAGGGAGATTTTATCCAGGTCTTTTAAGTTGATTGGCATTCCACGCTCATGATAAGAGGACAATACTGCCTGAACGGTATCTGCGAAAACACTGTTCGGATTCGCATTTTTATTGCCGAGTATCACTTTGTAATCGCTCATGTTTTTATTGAAAATATCTACGTCCTTTCTCGGTTTAGTGGCATAAGCATAAACCAATTGGAACGCAGTTTCCAAGTCTTTCGGCGAAGCGTTGCCCGTAAAACCCTGGTAAAGTTCGCTCACATAAGCGTCGGCACTTCCGGTATTTCCAGCAAGCAATTTATTCAGATTAGAAGGGTTAAATTCTCCAACACCACTTTCAGGAATCAGGCTCACCATCTCGGCAGAGCGGAAATCTCCATTACTGGCCAGGGAAGTTCCACCTTTACCGAAAGAACTGAAAACAATTTGATCATTTTTAAAATCTGTAGGCTTCAGTAACACTTTGATGCCATTGCTTAAGGTCAATTCGGTGACGCCTATGGCATCAATTTTCTTTTCAGCAACAACTTTTCCGGCTGTAGGTTTTTTGTCCAGTAGCGGCTTGTTGATCGAGTTGTCTACGTAAGGAGTTACTCCATTTCCTGCATTTTTCAAAGTAGCCAATAATTGTGCTTCCGTAGGCAATGTCGCCTTGTCTTTTTCAGGTGCCTGAACCAGTATGATCTGGTTGTCTTTCGTAATTAAGGTTTTCGCCAAGGCATTGATTTCGGCAAGGCTAACCTCTTCCAATGTCTTTTTAGTCAGTTCGTAACCGAATTCTGTGGAGGCAATGCTGCTGCCTTCCAGAAAATTATTCAGGTATTTCTGAACAAAACTGGCAGAAGGGGTTTTGTCTTTTTCTTTCAGGCGTTTTTCATTAGCGGCACTGATATTTTTTTTCGCAATCTCCAGTTCTGAGGGTAGAAATCCGAATTTACTCAGGCGTTCATTTTCTGCTAAACCTGCGGTGAGGGCTTTTTCTAAGGTGGCACCTGAGTTGGCAACCACTACGGTTTGAAAAGCATTAATGTTCGGTACCAAGCCCCCCTGGAAAGGTCCAAAGTTAGATTGTGCGAATAAAAATGGGGCATTCCCTTTTTGAAGGATTTCTTGCAAACGTGCCGCGATCATGCTGTTGATCATGGAGTACATCAGACTTTTTTTAAAGTCTGCCGTAGTTTTGACCACACCACCACGTTGTTTGTACATGATTTGAGCAATATTGTAAGGTTGCTCAGGATCTGTAATGATTTTTACTAAAGGCTCCTTGTTATCTGGAAGATCATAGGTTAAACGTGGTCTTGGATTGGCTGGGTTCTTCAGGTCTGAGAAGTTCTGTTTGATCAGCTGCTCCACTTCATTCACCTCAAAATCACCTACAGCGATCACGGCCTGTAGTTCCGGACGGTACCAATCTTTATAGAAATTGCGGATTTTATCGTGTGTAAAAGTTTGTAGCAAATCCACTTTACCAATTGGCAGGCGGTTTTCATAGCGAGAGCCTTTCAGGATCAAAGGCAACATTTGCTTTTGCATTCTTTCCTGTGCATTTTTTCCACGCTGACGATCTTCTTCTATGATGACCCCACGTTCTTTGTCGATTTCCTCTCCCTCCATACTGATTTTTCCTGCCCAGTTCGCCAGGATTTTAAAGCCTGATTTGAATACAGCAGCACTATCTGTAGGGATTGGCAATTGATAAACCGTTTGGTTAAAGCCGGTATAGGCATTTAAGTCAGCACCGAAACGAACACCTGCTTTTTGCAGGTAATTGATCATCTCATTTTTGGGGAAATCTTTGGAGCCATTAAAGGCCATGTGTTCTGTAAAATGTGCCAGTCCTTGCTGATCATCATTTTCCATCAAAGAACCAATCCGGGTTGCCAGATACAATTCTGCCCTGTTTTTGGGTTCTGTATTCTTTCTTATATAATAGGTCAGTCCGTTGGGAAGCTTACCAATTTTTACGTTTGGGTCATTGGGAATAGCCTGTCCTGTTGATTTCTTTGCGGGACTGGAGCTATTGGTTTTTGCGGCGGTTGTCTTTTTCTGGGCATAGCCGGGGCTATAGATCACCAGTTGTGCGACAAGTCCTATCGCAAGGATATAAATGTTCTTCTTCATGTAGTTTGTTGATAAGTTAGACTAAATTATAGTTTTATAATGGTTTTTTGTTAAACTTCAGGAAAGAATTTTAATAGGAATTAACACCAGCTAAGTAGGTTAGGTGATCGGGATAGCGGCATCCAGGCAGGGAGAATTTAGCAAAAAAAAAACCGCTAAGCCATAAAGCTTAGCGGTTCTGTAAGTATTGGGATAAACAGACTAGAAATGGTAACGAACAAATGCTTCCATTGCTTCGTATTCTGCTAATCCAAGCTTGTCATAAGCCTCTGCAGTTTCTCTATTTCTATCTTCAGCTCTCACCCAGAATTCTCTGGCGTCATCACCAGGGAATACTGCGCGGTCTTTTTGTGATTGGTGTTTGAAAATAGCGAATTTCTTTTTCTCTACTTCTTGTGGGCTTAATGGTACAGCCATTTCGATTTCAAAAGTATCAAACTCTAACCATGCACCACGGTATAACCATAACCAGCAGTCTTTAACCCAGCTTTCAGTTTTGGCCAGTCTTTGTAATGCTGATAAAATGATATTGAAACATACGATGTGTGTACCATGTGGATCTTCAAAATCTCCTGCAGCAAATACTTGCTCTGGTTTTACTTTTTGTAAAAGCTCCATCGTTAGTTCGATGTCTCTTTCTGTTACCGGGTTCTTCTTAGTTTTTCCACTTTCGTAGAAAGGAAGCGCCATGAAATGAATATGATCATCATCTAAACCGCAGAATCTTGCGCCAGCAATTGCTTCTCCTTTTCTGATCAATCCTTTAACAGATTGCAATTCTGGAGTATCTACCTGGTTGGGTTGTTTGGTCTCAATAAAGCTGCGGATATTTTGGTAAATATCTTTCATTCCTTGCTGAGGCATTCCCATTTTTTCTGAGAAATCGATGTTGAATTCTACGAAACGAAGGGCATCATCATCCCAAACGGCAGTGTTACCTGAAGTTTGGTAAGCCACATGTACATCATGTTTCTGATCTACCAGACGAATGAAGGTACCTCCCATAGAGATCACATCATCATCAGGATGTGGTGAGAAAATAATTACACGTTTGTTAGCTGGCTCCGCACGTTCTGGTCTTTGAGAATCATCCGCGTTTGGTTTACCACCTGGCCATCCAGTGATGGTGTGTTGTAATTTATTGAAAATATGAATGTTGATGTTATAAACCGGACCTTGTTCCACTGCAAGCTGAGCCATACCGTGGTTGTTATAGTCGTCTTCAGTCAGTTTTAAAATTGGCTTACTTAAAGTATTTGCCAACCAGATTACTGCTTTTCTGGTCAGAACTTCGTCCCAGATGCAATCTTTTACCAACCAAGGTGTATCAAAACGTGTCAATAAAGAAGCTGCATCTTTATCGAGAATAAATTCTACATGATCAGATAATTGCAGGTAAGTAGCAGGAACTTCACTTGAAATTTCACCTTCTACTGCTTTTTTAATGATGGAAGCTTTCTTTTGATTCCAGGCCATAAGAATGATCTCACGGGCTTTGAAAATGGTACCGATACCCATGGTGATTGCTTTTGTAGGCACAAAAGTTTTACCACCAAAGTCGCGCGCAGCATCTCTTCTGGTTAAGTCGTCAAGTGTAACTAAACGGGTTCCTGAGTTTGGCGCAGAACCAGGCTCATTGAAACCAATGTGACCAGTACGACCGATACCCAGAATCTGGATGTCTAAACCACCAACTTCAGTGATTTTTTTCTCGTAAGCTAAACAGAAAGCAGGAATGTCTTCTAGTTTTAAGGTCCCATCAGGAATGTTTACGTTTTCTTTTTCAATGTCAATATGATCAAATAAATGATCATTCATGAAGGATACATAGCTCTGTGCAGCATCAGGCTGCATAGGGTAGTATTCATCAAGGTTGAATGTGATTACATTTTTAAAGCTCAAACCTTCTTCCTTATGCATTCTAACTAATTCCGCGTACACCCCAATTGGTGTAGCTCCGGTAGCTAGGCCTAAGACAGCCTTGGAATTGTTCTTTTGTTTTTCTTTAATAAGGTCCCCGATGCGGTGAGCAACACTTAAAGATGCTGCTGTAGGATTTTCAAAGACAGAAACGGGCAGTTTTTCAAAACGCGTTTCTTCCAGAAGATTTAATCTTGCCATTTAATTGTTCTTAAATTTTGTACGGAGCAGTAAATATAGGGACTCTGTGGACTTAATCCAAATTTTTAACTCCGTCCTTGTTTTTGTTTGAAATTGGTAATCTTATTGGGTGTTTATTGTGAAATTGTTAGTTTTTTTAAGGATTCCGGCGGATTTTTTATGAAATCCCTTGGGGGAATTGATTTTAGCTTATTTTAGTGTCCAAGAAAAAGGCATCATGAATTCAAACTGGAAACAACTCTTCGAAATACTGCAAAAACAGGAACGTCTGATTATAGGATTGATGTCCGGCACTTCATTAGATGGTCTGGATATTGCACTTTGTTCGGTAAAGGGCAGTGGGCCAGCCACAAAGCTAAAGGTGTTGGAATTTACGACGGTTCCTTATGCTGAGGAGTTTAAGCGTGAAGTAAAATCTGTTTTTTCCAGAAGAGATGCTGATCTTCAGATGGTGTGTTTGATGAATGAAAAGATTGGCCTGCAGCATGCCGCCTTGATTTTGGAAACCTTGAAGGGCTGGGGAAGAAGTCCTTCGGAAATTGATGTGATCGCAAGTCACGGGCAAACAATTTTTCATGCACCGGCGTCATTGCACGATCTGAAGGATTATCCCAACGGCACCCTTCAAATTGGAGATGGCGACCATATCGCGGTAAAAACAGGGATCATCACGATTGCTGATTTTCGGCAGAAGCACCTGGCGGCAGGAGGAGAGGGTGCCCCATTGGCAGTTTACGGAGATTATCTGCTCTTTTCAAAAGCTGGAGAAGACCGCATCATGCTCAATATCGGTGGGATTGCGAATTTCACCTATTTGCCCGCAGATCAGGATGCCTCCAAAGTTTTTTCTACAGATGTTGGTCCTGGGAATACCATGATGGATCAATACATTCAGCAGCAGTACCCAGGATTGTATTACGATGAAAATGGAGCGATAGCAAGTAAAGGACAGGTGAATGGGGACTTATTAACAGCTTTGTTAACAAATGAATTCCTGGATGCAGATTTTCCGAAAACAACCGGACCTGAGCTTTTCAATCTCCACTATTTATCTGCGGCACAACAACGTTCAGATACCTTAAATCTGCGAAAAGAAGATGTGCTGGCGACGCTATGCGCTTGTTCGGCAAAGGTCATCCTAACTGCGATACTGAAATGTTTTGGCACTGGGGCAACACCTTATATATATATGAGTGGTGGAGGAATGCACAATCCACTGTTGGTGGAGCTGTTGAAATCAGGCCTGCCCAATGCACAATTCAGGACTACCGATGACTTGGAGATCAATCCGGATGCGAAGGAGGCAGTGCTTTTTGCCGTTCTTGCTAATGAGACTTTAGTAGGGGAAAAAACCAATTTCGGAGATCGGGAGGGTGTGCCTTCCATTCGTATGGGAAAAATCTGTTTGCCAGATTAAAGGGAGAATACGGAATCTAGCTGCTCCTCTCATAAATTTTCCTATTTTTGCAGCCAAACTATAATATATTATGGCAAGTTTTACACTTACTCCTGAGACCTGGACAAAGGTTAAAATTAAGTTTCTTAGAAAATACCGTGACTTAGCGAAAGAGAACCTCACTTTTGTGCCTGGACAAGAAGATCAGTTGGTAGAGCAATTGATGGCTTTAGTGAAAAGAGACCGGACCTATGTGGAATTTACCATTAAGAAAGCATTGGCTGATCCTACAGGTAACAGGCTATAATTCCCAATAGCCTATTGAGTTCCAAGCCTTTTTTGTAAATTTACCTTTCAACAGATGGGTAAAATGAAAAAAATCAGACTTGTAGCCGCCTTTTCACTGATCGCTTTTGCTTCTTTAAGCTGGTCTTTTAAGGAAGATCTTTTTCAGGTTTCCAAAAACCTGGATATTTTCGCGTCTTTATATAAAGAGATTAACATCAATTATGTAGACGAAACGAATCCATCCGACCTCATGCGCAGCAGTATTGATGCCATGCTCGATGGATTAGATCCCTATACAGAATACATTCCGGAGTCTGAAGTTGAAGACTATAAACTAAAATATGTAAGTACCCAATACGGGGGCATCGGGGCAAGTACGCTTTTTATTGAAGGAAAGCTATTTGTAAATGAGGTTTCAGAAGGGTATCCTGCGGATAAACAAGACTTGAAACCTGGCGATCAGATTGTGAAGATCAACGATGTAGCGGTAAAAGGAAAAGAACGTGCACAGGTTAGTCAGTTGTTGCGAGGTCCCAGAGGTTCAGCGTTGACCTTGTTGATCATCAGAAACGGGGCACTCATCACCAAAAACCTCAATCGCGATGAGATCAAGCAACCGAATGTACTTTATTCAGGTATGACGGATGATCATTTTGCCTATATCCGTTTGGATAAATTTCTGGAAAATGCCGCACAAGAAGTCAAAGACGCTGCCATCAACCTCAACAAACAACAGCCTAAAGGAATGATCCTGGACTTGCGCTATAATGGTGGTGGAATCTTACAGGAGGCCGTTAAAATTGTGAATATCTTTGTGAATAAAGACATTTTAGTGGTGACCCAAAAAGGTAGAAACCCGCAGAAAACCATTACTTATAAGACCTTAGCAGATCCGTTACTCCCACAAATCCCATTGGTGATTTTAGTGGGTGGCAATTCAGCCTCAGCTTCAGAAATCGTGGCAGGCGCACTACAGGATTTAGATCGGGCCATCATTGTTGGACAACGTAGTTACGGAAAAGGTCTGGTTCAGCAAACCTTTCCCCTGCCTTATAACAGCTTGGTAAAAGTAACTGTAGCTAAATATTTCACACCTTCTGGCAGATGTATCCAAGCGATGGACTACGCACATAAAGATGTCAACGGAAAAACGCCTAAAGTAGCGGACTCATTGATGAATAAATTCAGTACCCGTATCGGCAGAAGTGTTTATGATGGCAATGGTATTTATCCGGATATCCTGGTGGAAACGGCAAAATTAAGCCCAATCACCATATCTTTGCTCAATAAAAGCTTGTTTTTCGATTATGCAAATGCGTATAAAAAGGACCATAAAACCATTGCTCCTGCGGAAGGTTTTCAATTGACAGATCAGGATTATACGGCTTTCTTAAGTTCCCTTGACGGAAAGGATTATGCCTATGTCTCTAAAACGGAGCGTCTATTGGCTGATTTACGTACGGAGGCTGAAAAAGAGAACAAACTGCCGGCAGTAAAGGCTGATCTTGAAGACCTTAAAACGAAAATGTTGGGGGCTAAGAAAACGGACCTGACCACCTTTAAACCAGAGATCAAAAGAGTATTGGAAACCCAGATCGTAAGCAGGTATTATTATGAAAAAGGAAAGGTGATTCAAGCTTTTCAATATGATAAAGAGCTGACAGCAGCGAAAGCAGTGTTGGGCAATGCGTCAAAGATGTTGGCTATATTGAAAGGGGAGGGCGAATATAAAACTATAGGCAGCCCAATCAAGACAATTGCGGCTGCTCCTATAGAAAATTAGTTAGTGTAGCTTAACAACCAGTCCGTCCATTGCAGGACTCAACTGAAGCTGACAAGCTAACCTTGAGTTTGGAAGTAAATCTGGTAAGGTATCCAGCATGGCATATTCGTCATCGGTCATCTCATTCAGTTTTTCTTCTCCTTCCAACACGTCTACGCAACAAGTTGCACAAAGTGCCATTCCACCACAGGTGGCAAGAATATCGTATTCACAAGCTTTTAGGTATTCCATTAAGCTTAGGCCCATATCTACTGGTGCCTCTAGTGTTGTTCTACTGCCGTCCGGATTTTGAACGTGCAGGGTAATGTTATTTTCTTCCATGCTTAGAATTCGGCAACGCCGTTAACGGTAGTGTATTTCATGGTATATTTTACTCCTGGATTCATGTACTGGTAAGCACTATGACTCATTAATGCTGCTTCGTGGAAACCGCAAAGGATTAATTTCAATTTGTTGGTGTAAGTATTGATGTCGCCAATAGCGTAGATACCCGGTATATTAGTCGAGTAATCATCCGTATTTACTTCAATTGCACTTTTGTTGATGTTTAAGTTCCATTGCTCAATCGGGCCTAATTTAGGGCTCAATCCGAAAAGAGGAATTAAATGATCTGCCTGGATCGTGCTTTTTTCTAAACTGCGGTTGTGAACCAATTCAACAGTTTCCAATTTTCCGTTTCCATGAACAGAGCTTAGGTTGCTGTTTAATACCAGGTTAATCTTTCCGCTTTCTGCTAAAGCCATTACTTTATTTACAGAATCCGGTGCGCCACGGAAGCTTTCGCTACGGTGAACTAAGGTCAATTCGTCTACGATATCTGCAAGGAAAATCGTCCAGTCTAAAGCAGAGTCACCACCACCGGCGATAACCATTTTCTGACCGCGGTATTTTTCAGGATCAAGGATCATATAATTCACCCCTTTACCATTTTCAAATTGCTCTAGTCCTTCTACTGCTGGTTTACGGGGTTCAAAACAACCTAATCCGCCAGCAATTACCACTACTTTAGCTTCGATGATCGTGCCCATGTTAGTGGTCAATACAAAATCTCCTTCGCCACGTTTCTCCAGACCTTCAATACGCTCTCCTAAAGTAAAGCCAGGGTGGAAAGGTTTCCCTTGTTCCATGAGGTTGTCAATCAATTCCTGAGCAAGTACTGTTGGGTAGCCTGGGATATCATAAATAGGTTTCTTAGGATATATTTCGGACAATTGACCACCTACCTGAGGTAAGTAATCGATCAAATGACAACGCATTTTAAGGAGTCCTGCTTCAAAAATTGCAAATAAACCAACGGGTCCGGCGCCAATAATGGCTATATCTGTAGAAATCATGTGTTTAAATTTTGTGCGAATTTACGAACTTTTGTTTTAATAATGGTGGTTGTTTAGATATATTCTAGATAATTGGTAGAACTTATGACAAAGTTGCGATATTTTTTTTACTTATCTTTGTTCATACTGATGACAAAAAACATATATTTTGCTTCTGATTTCCATCTGGGTTCTCCCAATCATCAGGAAAGTAGAAAGCGCGAAGATCGGATCATTCGTTGGTTAAATGCTATAGAGAGCAGTTGTGCTGAGCTTTTTTTGATGGGCGATATCTTTGATTTCTGGTTTGAATACCGGGAAGTGATACCAAAAGGTTTCGTTCGTCTGCAGGGAAAGCTGGCAGCTATGACTGACGCAGGAATTAAAATTTATTTTTTCAAGGGCAACCATGACATGTGGGTGAAAGATTATTTTACCACAGAGATGGGGATTGAAGTGATTAGTGATGAGCTGATCATGGAGCGTAATGGCAAAAGTTTTTACCTGCATCACGGTGATGGACTGGGGCCTGGTGATGAGAAATATAAAATCTTAAGAAAGATATTCAGAAACCCAATTTGCCAGTGGTTATTTTCTATTGTACCGCCGCGCATTGGCTTAGGAATTGCCAATTGGTGGTCTGGAAGTAGTAGAGTGGCGAATAAAACGGAGGAAGCATTTCATGGGGAAGAATTCGAATGGTTGGCGATTTATGCAAAAGAACAATTGCAGCAGGCCCATTATGATTATTTCGTTTTTGGACACCGTCACTTGCCCTTAGAGATCGATCTGAACGGCAAAAGCAAGTATGTGAACCTCGGGGAATGGATTAATTTTAATTCTTATGCGGTATTTGATGGCAAAGAATTAACACTGAAGTATTTCGAAAAGTAATCAATAGGGGTACAAGAATCCGGTAAGCAATAAATTTTTAGTGTCAATTAACTGAAAAAGCCGTATTTTTGCTTCCCAAAATAAATCAATTGCCAGGACCGGGTCCGCAGGACGGATCTGAATGGAAAGGGCAACAAGTTTTAATTTTCTGAAAAAAGAATATGTTAGAGAAATTAGAAGCAATTAAGTTACGCTGGGAAGACGTTGAAGAACAGTTGAGTAATCCTGATACGATGCAGGATATGAAGCGTTTTGCTGCTTTAAATAAAGAGTATAAAGATTTAGGCAAGATTGTAGACCAATATAAAGTTTACAAGAATGTAATGAGCAATATCGAAGCAAACAAGGAGATCTTATCTACGGAGAAGGATGCCGAGATGCGCGAAATGGCTAAAGAAGAATTGGATCTGTTGTTAAAGCAGCAGGAAGAACTGGAAGAGAAAGTACGTTTGATGCTGATTCCTGTAGATCCTGAAGATGCTAAAAATGCAGTATTTGAGATTCGTGGTGGTACTGGTGGTGATGAAGCAGCTTTATTTGCTGGTGATTTATACCGTATGTATAGCCGTTTCTTTGAGCAAAAAGGCTGGAAGGTAGAAACTGTTGATGTAACTGAAGGTACTGCTGGTGGTTATAAAGAGGTGATCCTGAAAGTAAGCGGAGAAGATGTTTACGGACAATTGAAATATGAATCGGGTGTACACCGTGTACAACGTGTACCAGATACAGAAACTCAAGGTCGTGTGCATACTTCAGCAGCTTCTGTTGCCGTATTACCGGAAGCGGAAGAGATCGATTTATACCTTAATCCAGCAGATATTGACTTACAAACTTCCCGTTCAGGTGGAGCCGGTGGTCAGAATGTGAACAAGGTAGAGACGAAAGTGCAATTGACCCACAGACCTTCGGGACTGGTTGTGGTTTGTCAGCAGGAGCGTTCTCAGCTTGGAAACAGAATTATTGCCATGGAGATGCTACGTAGTAAGTTATATGATATCGAATTGCAGAAGAAAAATGGCGACATTGCTGCGAGACGTAAGACGATGGTGTCTACTGGTGACCGCTCTGCGAAGATCAGAACATACAACTATCCACAGGGTAGAGTAACAGATCACCGTATCGGATTGACACTTTATAACCTAAATCATGTGATGGATGGTGGTGTTCAGGAATTGATCGATGCGTTACAGTTTGCAGAGAATGCTGAAAAGATGAAAGAAGGCTCTGTGGCTTAATCAGTTACGATTATTTCAAAAAATAGTTTGTAAATATAAATAAAGACTCTATATTTGCAATCCCGAAAGGGAACAACGGACCGGTAGTTCAGCTGGTTAGAATGCCGCCCTGTCACGGCGGAGGTCGCGGGTTCGAGTCCCGTCCGGTCCGCAAAAGTTACTCAGTCGAGAACTTGAAGTTGTTAAGTAGAGGATCTACTATAAAATCCACCCGTAAGGGAAACACGGACCGGTAGTTCAGCTGGTTAGAATGCCGCCCTGTCACGGCGGAGGTCGCGGGTTCGAGTCCCGTCCGGTCCGCAAAAAGCCACTCCAACGAGTGGCTTTTTTGATTTACGGCTTTTTTTTACATCCTAAAATAAGGGATCAAGCGGAATTCTTGGGATCAAGCGGAATTCTTGGGGGAATGAAATAAATTCTTTCTTTTGCATTTATAAACCAACCGAGAATTTTCATTTTGAGTGACGCTGCAGAAACCCTTATCAGTTTATTATTACCAGAAGGTATCCTTGATTATTTTGAGTTAACCAAAGTAGAGAAAGAAGCTAAGATACTGAACTTCTACCTTGAAGAGAAGAATATAGCCCCGGAAGGCTATGATAAAAAAGATCTTGAATCCAAAGGATTCTTCCCAGAAGTTGGCATCCAGGACTTTCCAATTCGTGGTCAGAAAGTAGCCTT
>NZ_WNXC01000006.1 GCF_014172405.1 Pedobacter gandavensis
CGGCTACAGTTGTGGTCTTTAACACTACGGCTCCGCCTGCACAAAAAGTCGTCTGACCTTCTGCGGTAATCACCGCGGCATCCGGAATTGGGTTTACAACAACCTCCAAGGCATTTGAAGCAGGACTTTCACAAGAAATCAAAGTGATTTTTACGCTGTAGCTTCCGCTTTCAGTTGCCGTATACGTCTGCTGAGTTGCCCCTGTGATCAGGTTTAGTCCTTTGTACCATTGGTAGCTATCGGCAACGGTCGTTGTCTTTAACACCACGGTTCCCCCTGCACAGAAAGTTGTTTGCCCTTCTGCGGTAATCACCGCAGCATCTGGAATTGGGTTTACCGTCACTGTTGCTTTTTTAGCATTACCCACCGCATTGTCACAAATATCTGCATTCCTCACCGTTACAAAATAATCGGTAGTACTGCCTGGCTCCACTTCCAAAGTAGCCCCTTCTTTAATTTTATTCGTTAACTGTGAGTCGCTATACCAGGTAAACACTGCACCCAAAAGCGTACTTTCCGCAGTTAGCATGACTTTATTACCTGCACAAATCGTCTGATTTGTAACCGTTACATCTGTGGCAAGTGCTCTATTTTTAATGGTAATATCCACACCAGCAGACATCACCTCACAACCATTTGAGTTTCTAACTTTAACCAGGTACTTGCCAGTCTTAGTGACCATAAAAAAGCTACTGGTCGCTCCGGCTATGTCACCATTATTATCTACCCATTGATAAGTAAGGTTCGTGTTATTGCTGGTTACAGAGAGCTTCACCGCTTCACCGCTACAAGAAACCACATTACCTTCCACAGTGATGGTTGATATTTCAGGCGGAGGAATAATGGTTATTTCTACTGTATTACTTCCTGGGGTAGAACAGCCGGCTTCGTTAGTTACGACAAGAGAATAAGTCCCTGCTTCGAAAACCATTAATTTCTTATTGATTGCGCCTGGAATCAACACCCCTTCCAGGTACCATTGATTCCCTTTATCAATAGAAGAAGTCAATGTAGTACCATCACCATCACAGAGTTCCGTTTTATTGGAAGTGATCGTTACTGTTATTGGATTTTCCGCCACTTTTAATGTCCCGATAGCTTCCGCATCACAACCAAAAGAAGAGCGTACCAACACCCTAATTCCTTGTCCATCGAGATTCAAAGGCACATTACTAAGCGTAAGGATACTTGTATTTGATCCTTTCACATCCGTTCCTTCGGCGAAATCCTGCCAGCCATTGCTGCCATTTTTGAACTGCCACTTATAGGTGTTATTTTCTCCTGAGGCTGTTGCGGTGATCGCAATACTTTTTCCATTACAAACCGCTAATACGTTTGGAAGCGTCACCACTGGTAGGGCTGCTACATGAATCAAATAAGTGGTTTTATGCTGATCATTTCTCTCCGTTCCTAAGGTGAAAGATCCGGTAGCCGATGGCGCTCCAGTAACCTCCATGGACTTATTGACATCATCTCGCTTAAAATCAAGTGCAGGAACATTTCCAATCAGGGATACGATATCATTATTTCCCTGGTAGGAGATCGTAGGAATAGCAGATCCTGCGCAAAGGTCATAAATCTGAAGGTGATGATACTTTATGTTGTTACAGTCTTCTACAGCGGTTCCATTTTTACATTCCAAATGTGGATCTGAGGGCGCGCTACCATCTGGATTCAGGTTAGGATTGGTTGCATCAGGGTCTGTTACGTCTGCCGGACGAAGAATACTAGCCTCGGCAGTCATGACCGGAATTGAAGGCGAAACCGTCAGTTTTCCAACAATGGTAAACTCGATCTCACAATTATTATTCATATCCAGTGTAGCGGTAAACTTGCCAACTCCGGTCAATGCGTTCTTCACTGTTCCAACACCATTTGTAATCGTGGAGGTTGGATTAACCGCGCTTATTTGGAATCCCTTCGGACTTAAGAAAGTAAAAAGAGCGCCTTGCACATCACTAGGGCCACTATTCTTCAATTTCACCTTATAAACTACCTGCTGATCGGAAAGGAAAGTACTGAGGTCTGGGGTGATGCTGAGCACTTTAAGATCTGCAACTTTTATAGTCAGGTCAATTGGATTGTCGATCTCACTTCCCTGGATGTAAGCCCAGGTATCCATGGACTTCTGATTTCCGAAACTATAGCTTCCGCTGCCAGAATTTGGAACTGCAGGTGCTTTGGCATTACTAGGGGCATAGGCGCCCCATTTATGGCCATTTGTTCTACTTGGAAGGCCATTTATCGCATTTAAAAAAGGGTTGGAACTTTCCGGGAAAGAGCCGGCTCCAGTGACATCGCTATCATCCCAATACGTTCTGTCACTGTATACGGATTCATCTTTGTTATTGACATCAAGATCATACGTTGTATTGTTTACGGTCAGTTCGATAATTAACCCTAAAGGATTAATTTCCATATCTATGTAAGGGAAATGAACTTCCGCAGATTGCAATTTGGTTTTCAAGGTACTCACTACAGAAGCGGGCAACAAGTAATTTCCATTGGCATCCTTCCCATCCCAAAAAACACTATTTTCCCCTGCATTTGCTACACCGATGATGATCCGATTTGCGATAGCACCCGCAGCGGTTACTACCGGAATGGTAATCCGGTAAGTTCCGATGGTACTGGATTCGAATTTAATATGGGCACCATTCCTTCCTGCAAGTCCGGGACTCCCTTCTGCACCAACAATCTTAAGGTTGGTAATTTTAGGAAGCACGGCATCGTTTTTCAACCAGGTTTCTGAAACCGGAGTGGTTGCAATTGCTGCTTTAGCAGGTAAATCAGGATTAGGCTTATTGTAGAATATTTTATGGGTGGTATTCGTCCCGTTGTCTGCAGAAATTGGATTATGCGTATAATTAAGAATATCCACCAGCGTGGATTTATCTAAGCTTTTGTAGGTTGGAACCGAGTTAACAGCAAAGCCATTGCTATTAGAGAAAAAGGTAAAACCTACCCCATTACTACCATTGGTTTTCACCCGGTAAGCGCGTCCATCCTTGGTGAGCACATAATGCGTGGCATAATACGCTTTTTCTGGAGTAAAACTGGCCGCGAGGTGAAGGTTGAGGACGTTTGCATACACCCTTCCGGTAAACCATTCATCTCCGCCTTTTTTCATAACTGAAACATCCCATGCGGCAATTTCATCCAGGTTACCATTGGTTCCACTACCATTGGATCCAGATTGAGTCCAGTCATCATTCGCAAGAATATCCGGAACATCCAATTTATCAGTTCCATCCAGTCCTGAAGGTGGAAGAAATTCAATTTTCCAGATCCCTTTTGTGGCTTCTGTTACGTCTACAGTAAAAGGCGTATAGGCATTGGCATTATCGTTCTTGCCTTTTTTGGGTCCGGCAATTTCTCCTTTACGGTTAGGGATTCTTCCAGCGGTCAGCGCGGTATTGGAATAGCTGGTGACACCCAATGGAGAAGTCACCGCGATCTTACCTTTCCCATAACCATGTGCACTTGAGGCTACGGCAATAACTTCTCCGGCATTTGCATACACATAATGGGTTCCTGCGGTCTTAAATGGCCATGATTCAGATGCGGTGTTGTTAGAATTACAATATAAAAATGCGCGGTTCCCTGTTGCACCTGCAGGATACAAGTCTTTGCTCCCTTCGGCATAGGCAACCGAAAAACTCAGTAGTACACAAAATACCACCAAGCAGTATAATTTGTTCGTTAGTAAAAAAGCCAGATGTCGGAGCGTTTTTAGCATCATACCTAATGACAAAAATGTATGGCCTTTAAGGAAATTGGTGATGAGCCATCTTGAATTTTCTTAAAGGTTAACTCAGATTATCACTACCAAATTAATTAGAATTTTTATAATATTCCCATAGAGCGTATGAAAAATTGCCTTTTTTAATAAAAACCGAGCCAAAAAAAACAACTAATCATAAAACTATATTTAAACTACAGGGAGTAGATAAATTAACCATAGAAGACAAAACAATCAAAAATAATTGTCGAAAAAAGTAGACAAAGAAGTAAGCAATTCCCCTATTTGGGGAATTAAATACACACATAAAATAATGTAATCACCATGCCACACACATTCAGCATCTAAATACATGACCATAAACAGGAATAAAATCCAGTTTCAACAAAAAATCCGGCAAACAAGAAAAAACATAGGAAAAATAAAATTCTAAAAGAGAAAGAAAAGGTCTTAAAAATATCAAAATGATAATTTATAAAACAACTACACAAGAAAATCAGCGTAAAACATTAGCTAACCATGCGCTAACCAAGCCAGGAATCAGCGATAAGCTGAAAGCTTCAATCCGAACACAAAAGAACACCTACAACCAACTGGATATCAGTAAATATTATCAGTGATTTATTAAGAAAATCAAAAATTGTGATGAAGATCATTTTTTTTGTTTTGACAGGGATATATATTTGGCTATATAATTTATTCTATTCGATGGATGTCGAAAAAAAGGGGCCCGTTCCGGGAAGTTCGGCCCCTTAAATTTCTCCCTCCTATTTATAGAACTTCCTGATCAAACTGGGCAATACGATTAACAATAAGGGCATTGCCATCAAAAAACCACCAATAATTGCAATTGCTAAAGGCTGATGTAGTTGTGAACCAGCTCCGATACCCAATGCCAATGGACTTAAAGCAAGGATTGCCCCTAAAGCAGTCATCAGTTTAGGCCTTAACCTCGTGGAAATCGCATAGACCAGCGCATCATCCAATCCTTTGGCAACCAAAGACTCCCTAAACTGTAAGAAAGTAAAAATGGCATTTTCTGCCACGATCCCCACCATCATAATCATTCCTGTATAACTACCAACATTCAATGGCGTATTGGTTAAAAATAAGGCCAGGCAACTTCCTGAAACCCCAAGAATGGCGATCAATAAAATGATAAATGCAATTTTAAACTCTTTAAAAACGAACAGGATCACACTGAAAACCAATAAGCTAGAGAGCACTAAAATCATAAAAAGCTCTTTAAAAGACTGTTGCTGTTCCGCGTAAGCACCACCATATTCGATGTAATAGCCATTAGGAAGCTGAACTTTTGCGGAAATCTGCTTTTGAATATCCGCGATAACACTTCCTAAATCCCGTTGATCCAATCTTGCGGAAATTAAACCAATCGACTGTAGGTTTTCCCTTTCCACCTCGGCTTCTCCGGTTTTAATCTGAACCTTGGCCAGCATCTGAATTGGAATCATTTTTCCATTGTCCAGGAATATACCCATTTTACTTAGCGCCTCCATATTGGGCGCATCCCCTTGGAAAGACACCATTCTGATTGGAAACAGCTGCTGTAAACTATAAACATTCCCGATCACATTACCTTCAATAGCGCCCTGAACCTGCAACTGAAATGAAGCTGGCGAAATCCCATACTGTGCTAAAGCAGCATAATCCGGAACAATATCTACGGAGGGGCCGGCGATCACAATTCCATCAAACACATCGGCGGTACCCTTCACCTTTGAAACCACATCGGCCACACTTTTTGAAAGTTGTTGAAGCTCCTGCTGATTGGTTCCGAATATTTTAAGCTCAATAGGCTGCGTAGCACTCATCAAATCACCGAGCATATCGCCGATCACCTGTCCAAAATCAACCGTTAATGCAGGCTGGGATTGCTCGATCTTATGCCTGATCTCAGCAATCACCTCGTCAGTACTCCTGCTTCTGTTTTGCTTCAACTGAATCAGATAATCTCCGGTATTTGGTGCGGTAATGAAAAAGCCCATTTGTGTACCTGTACGTCTGGAATAAGCTTCTACCTCCGGAATTTTGACAATCATTTTCTCCACTTCAGTCAGTATCCGATCTGTCTCCTGGAGGGAGGTACCTGCCGGTGTTTTATAATCGAGCACAATACTGCCTTCATCCATTTCTGGCAAGAAACCGGTTTCTAAACGCGGAAATAAAAGCACCATAATGAATAACAGTAACACTATAAATCCGAAACTCAGATAAGCTCTCCGAATAAAATAACTGATCCAGGCACTATTTTTCGAGGAACCGGCTGCTGTTTTCGAAGCGGCTTGTCCGGACTCGAACATTTCATTTCCAGGAAGCACCTTTTCTGATTCCTTTTGTTTTTTTGATAACAGCAGGTAAATCACTGGTAAACCGATCCAGGTTACAAAAAAAGAGCAAAGCAAGGTGATCACCATCGTGTTGGTCATCACTTGAAAATAAGAACCCGCAACCCCCGTCATCAGTGCAAAGGGAATAAAGATCACAATGGTACTAATGGAAGAGCCCAACATGGCAGGAAAAAGGTAGGCGATTGCTTTTTGCAACAATACGGAAGTTGGCTCATCCGGATGCTCTTCATGGGTACGGTGAATCTGCTCTACCACCACAATTGCATCATCGATGATCAGACCTATAGCTGCTGCGATAGCCCCTAAAGTCATGATGTTAAAAGAATAACCGACGGCATACAAAGAAATCAGGGTTAAACCCAGCGTAACCGGAATGGTCAGCAGAATAGTCAGACTTGGTTTTAAGGACCGCAGAAAGAAGATGGCTACTACAATGGCCAGCAGCAGTCCTACCCACAGGCTATCGGTTACGCTTTTTACTGCACGGTCCACAAAATCTGCTTGCAGATAATAGGGTTTTATGGTTACCCCCTGAGGTAGGATCTTCCTCAAATCGGCAACCTTTTGTTCCATTTGGCTGGATAAATCAATCAGATTGGCGTTGGGCTGCTTGATTACGGCAATCAAAATCCCTTCTTTACCATTCGCATTTACCCGTGTATACTCAATGGCTTCTTCTGAACTTAAGTCTGCCAGCTCTTTCAACCTCACTGTCCTATTATTCTTTTTACTGACGATCAGATTTCCAAGATCTTCCTTAGTTTTCAAGGTTACATCGGTAACCGATAAATATAAATAGTTGAAATTGGCTACATAACCATTGGATTTCACAAAATTGGTTTGCGCCATAGCATTCGCAATCTGTTCTGGTGTGATCGCCAAAGCGGTCATATTCGAAGCATTTAGCTTTACCCGGAATTCTTTCGTTTTACCCCCGATGATTCGGATTTCTGAGACCCCTTGTACCTGCAATAGAAATGGCTTAATGGTCAGGTCAGCCAATTGCTTGAGTTCAATTGGGGATTTTGTGGCACTTTCCAGGGTATAGCCGCTCACTGGAAGAATTGCAGGATTCATCTTCTCAATACTGAGGCTTAATCCTGGCGGCAGACTGGTTTTAATTTTAGCAATTTGCGATTCAATTCTTTGCTGGCTCAGGTCGATGTCTGCATTCCAGTTCATGTATGCAGAGATTTCGCAGCTGCCCCTACTGGTCACACTGCGGATCAGTTTTAAATCAGGCACCTGCTTCACCACATTCTCCAGGGGCTTGGTCACTGTTAACATCATTTGATTAACCGGTTGCAACTCCCCCTCTGCAATGATCTTGATCTTCGGAAAAGTGATCTCCGGAAATAGTGCCGTTTTGATCTTGGTATAAGAAAAAACACCACCTAAAAGAATCAGCAGCAACACTGCGATCAGCGGTTTCTTATGAGAAATGAAAAAGTTATTCATGGCTATGGCTTGATTTTAACTTTCGCCGTATCTGCAAGGCCATAATTCCCGGTCAGCACAAACCGCTCATTTGAAGAAAAGGCTGGCGACAAGATTTCTATCTGTTTCCCATCATCGATCCCCTTTTTCACAATGACCTTGACTGCCGTAGAATCATTAATCAACTTCATGACCCAAAACTCATCTTCCGTTTCATTACTCAGCAGGGCAGATTTTGGCAATGTTAAAGCATTAGGGTGTGCCACATTGATCACCCGCGCTACGGCCACCAGATTTTCTGGAATCGCATGAACCGGGTTTACCCGAATGATAAAACGCTGCGTTTGCGCGATAGAATCTACTGTCGCCAAAGGTGCCGCAATCGTCCCCTTCAACTTTTCACCATCTGGTAAAGTCAGCATGACCACTGCATTATTTACCAAATTTTGTCGCATGGCGTAAGGAACATCCAATAAAAATACCAGACTACTTTTGTTACTCAATACTGCCAGCGTCTCCCCTTCCGTCACATAATCCCCTTTCTGATGATTGACCATGGTGATAAAGCCCGCTTGTGCAGCCCTGATATTTGATGTTCCGGAAAACTTAAATCCAGGATCCAGTCGATTGATGGAATTCCCAATCGCCTGAGCTTCTTTAGTGACCAAGCTAAATAACACCTGGCCACTATTGACAACATCCCCCATTTTTACCTTCATATCACGCAGGTATCCATTGATACTTGCTTTTATATTACTTTTCTCCAGATAGGTTGCACTGGCATTTAAATCTATATAAGACGCCATGTCATGATGTCCAGCCAAAGTAACCTGCACTGGTGTTTGCAGATCCGGAGCCTCCTGAGCCGATTCTTTTGGTGTATTCCCGCAAGCCGACAACAAGAGTCCGAGCATGGAGACCGCTAGCTTATTTTTCCAGTTCTTCATATTACCTGTTCCAATAATTGAATTGATTGATCAGCTTAAAGCCATTGATATGTGTTTGGCGCAGTAAATTCTTTGCCGTCAGATAATTATTAATCGCAAGGATGTAATCTGCGATCCGAAGGTCACCGTTACGCAAAAGCTGACTATCTACTTCCATCAGGCTTTTCGCAAAGCGGATCTGTTCGTTGATCTGCGGATACAACTGTTGGTTCTCCCGAATCTGCTGCAACAATAGATTTATCTGCTGTTGATGTTGGCGGACAAAAAACTCCTTATAGGCCGTTCCGGTTTCTTGTTGAATATCCAGCTGACGCAGTTGCAATGCCTTTTGATGCCCATCATAAATTGGGATGGAAAGTGTAAAGCCGGCACTCGTTCCGAAATTCTTATAGGGTTGCAGTAAAAAAGAAGAATTGTATCCTCCATTTACATACACACTGACTTTAGGTCTATAGTTAAGCGCGACACCTTTTTTATCGTTTTCATTTTTCAGGCTGTCCAGTTTAAAGCGGGTGGTGAAAAACTCGTAAGCTACCGGGGTAGCGGGAGCCATATCCGGTGCTTTTAAAACCTTTACCGTCGTATCGTTAATCCCACACAGATAGTTTAGCAATGCATAATCATTCTTAAACTGCAGTTCAGCTTGTTTCCAGGTTAACTGCTGTTGCTGAAAGGTAACTAAGAAAGTCAGGTATTCGGACTGCTTATAAGTATTTGCACGGGTCAGCTTTTTGAGGATCAGCTCTTCTTTTTTCAGCAGGTCATAAACTTCCGCATTAAAATCCATTTGCTCCTGACTGGCATAAGCATTTAAGTATTGATCGGTAATGTTTTTCTTTAAATCCAGTACGGACCAATTGGCGGCATAGGTAAGGGAATCTTTATGGATTTTGAACTGTTCCATTTGTTGACTGATGACACCTTTCCCCAGCAGCCTATAGTTCAAGGTCAGTAAAGCATCCAGCGACTGTCCATTACTGAGTGCCTGATCATAACCATAACCTTTGATCACCGGTGCATACATGCCTGTTGAACTTGCGGTAACCTGCGGTAAATAACCTGCCCTCCACCTCAGGCTATCCAGCTGATTATTGCGCTGCTGGTTTTTATAGTCATTTAAGAGCGGACTTGCATTTACGCCCTGCTTTAGGAAAAAATCAAGGTCTCTGTCGGATGTAATTTGTCCTTTCCCGGAAACCGAGATCAGGACCAATACAACCAGGCCATAAATGCTATTTTTAAAACGTCCCATGGAAAGAAAGGCCGACAGATTTATCCTGATACACCGGTACCATACTGTAACTCAGCGTTTGCTTACCGATCAGTAATTTCTTTACATGTGGATATAAATAATAGGCCACTTTAGTGGAGAGAATCCCTATTCCGGCACCAGCTACCACATCACTCAACCAATGTTTGTTGTTGTACATTCTCAATGTTCCTGTGGCTGTTGCTACCGCATAACCGGCTACACCATACCATGGAGAAACATCTTTATATTCTTGTTTTAGGAATTCTGCTGCTGCAAAAGCCGTCGCTGTGTGTCCGGAAGGAAAGGAATTATAACCACTTCCATCGGGTCTTAAACGATGTGACTCTTTCTTTAAAAGGAATACACTTCCACCCATGATGGCGGTAGACAACACATAAATTCCGGTGGCATCTACCAGGCTATGCTTTCCTTTTATCCCGGCTAAGTTCAACGCATAAACTGCGGCGGCTGGGGCAAACTGCATATAGTTGTCCAGATGTGCGGCAAATAATGGATGATCTTCCTGAAGTTCATTTTTTGTAGTCCGGTCTAAGTCGCTGATTGGATTATTCCCAAAAGACAATGCACCATAGGTTATAAATACCGCAGGAACGATCAAAGCTTTCAGATGTAAGGGGTTTTGGCTGGTGTTCTTTATCGCTAGAGAATCCACAGATTGAACCTGGGCATACAAAAATACTGGCAGACAAAATGCCATTAAGAGACAGCTAAGCTTTTTCATTATCCGAATTTTAAACTAAAGCTAACCATTAAAATTGTAGTAATTCTGTAGTGGTTCTCGTATTTAAAAAGTTCCTGACATGGAGAAGCCAACTGCGCCCTGCTGGTAAGCTGGCACCAGGTTAAAATTCGTTTGCTTTCTGCCCATGATGAGTTTTTTTAGCTGTGGATAAACTAAATAGCCCAATTTAGCGGAGAGGATCCCTACTCCGGCACCTGCCACGACATCACTAACCCAATGTTTATTGTTGTAAAGTCTGAAAACCCCGGTGGTGGTTGCTACCGCATAACCTGCGTAACCAATCCAGGGAGAAACGTCTTTATATTCTTGTTTTAGGAATTCAGCGGCGACAAAAGAGGCGGCACTATGGCCAGAGGGGAAAGAGTCGTACCCACTCCCATCTGGGCGAAGTCTGTGGGATTGTTTTTTAGCGATGGCCACCATTCCGGTCATAATCCCCATAGACACCACATAATTACCGGTTGCATCAAGATAGCTATTTCTGCCCTTTACGCCTGCCAGGTTAAGACCATAAACGGCCAATGCAGGTACATACCGCATAAAATCATCTGCGTGTTTAGAAAAAAACGGATGGTCTTCCTGAAGTTCCGCCTGGGTAGTTCTATCCAGATCTCTGATAAAGTTATCTCCTTTTGCCATTAATCCATAGCCAATAAATACCGCAGGGATAATAAAAGGGGCGATTTTAACTTTATTGTTATTTGTAGAATCGGCACGTTGGCCTTTGGTAATCAAGGAAAAACACAATAGCAACAACAGGCTACACTTCAATCTCAACATCTTTATACAGTTCTTTTTCAAAACTACCGATCAATTCTGTAGCAATTCTGTGGGGTTAAACCGTTAATTTAGGGCTTTATTTTCAGAACTACAAAAATCAGGCACATTGATGGCATCATAAATGTTGTTGAAGCCGAATACACAAAAATTAAATTATATGTCCAAAATTGAAATCACCCTAAATCAGCTTGTAGATGGCCTGCTCGGTCGTATTCCTTCCTTAATCGCTGCGATCATCACGCTATTGGTAGGTTTATATCTGATTAAGTTCCTGCTCCGCTTTTTAACCAACCGCTTTACAAAAGGAAGAATTGACATTTCATTGTCGAGCTTTCTATTGAGCGTCATCAAAGTTATACTTTATGTACTGTTGATACTGACAGTGGCCTCTACATTGGGCATTCAAACCACTTCTTTCGTTGCCGTGTTGGGTGCCGCTGGTTTGGCTGTAGGTTTAGCCTTACAGGGCAGTCTTTCTAATTTTGCAGGTGGCGTGTTGATCCTGTTGTTTAAACCCTTCCGGGTGGGTCATGCCATATCCACAAATAATGGGGTGAGTGGCACTGTGCTTAAAATTGACATTTTATATACAACGCTAAAAGCGGGAAATGGCACGACGTTATATGCGCCAAACGGTCCTTTAGCCAATGCGGTGATCAACAACTTAACCGACAACGACACCAGAATGCTGGAATATGTGATTGGTGTATCTTACGACTCCGATGTGAATGTGGCGAGAAACGTGATTACGAAAGTTCTGGCGGCAGATCCACAGATCCTGAAAGATCCGGAGCCTAAGGTATTGGTAACGGCTTTAGCAGACAGCTCTATTAGCCTGACGATCCGTGCCTGGGCAAAGAACACCGAGTTCTGGCCGGTTTATCACAGAAACTTTCAATTGATCAAAGAAGAGCTGGATAAAAACAGTATTGGAATTCCAGCTCCGCAACGTGAAGTCCATGTGATTACGGGTACGGAGACACAAACGAAGTTCCCGACGAAGTAATCAAAACTTCTTTAAAAAAAAAACGAGCGTACCTTTTGGATACGCTCGTTTTTTTTAGGTGTTTTTATATTATTTACCTTCGTATTTTTTGAAGATTGATGTGGCAGTATGCCCACCAAAACCAAAGGTATTGTTCATTACATAATTGATTTTCTTAGCTACTGACTTTCCTAGAACGATGTGTAAACCTTCAGGAATAGACTCATCTAAAGTCTCTGTATTTGTCGTACCGGGAACCATATCGTGTTGTGCAGATAGCACACTGATCACTGCTTCAAGGGCGCCTGCTGCACCTAATAAGTGGCCAGTCATAGATTTTGTTCCGCTAATCAATACCGGAGCATCATTGAATACTTTTTTAATACCTAGCAATTCACTTAAATCACCAAGACCTGTTGAAGTCGCATGTGCATTGATGTAGTCAATTTGTTCTGGTTGAATTCCGGCATCTTTCAATGCTTTTTTCATTCCTTGCACAGCACCTAATCCCTGAGGATGTGTACCTGTCAAGTGATAAGCATCAGCAGCCATACCACCACCAACCATCTCACCATAAATAGTAGCACCTCTGGCGATGGCGTAATCGTAATCTTCCAGGATTAATGCCGCAGCACCTTCTGCAATCACAAAACCATCTCTATCTTTATCGAATGGGCGCGAAGCTCTTTCCGGATCGTCATTTCTTTTCGACAATGCCTGAGCAGCATTAAATCCTCCCACAGAAGAATCTGTGATTGCTGCTTCAGAACCACCAGCGATCATGATATTCGCTTTACCTAATCTAATGGTATCAAACGCACTGATAATCGCTGTGTTTGAAGACGCACAAGCAGAAACTGTACAATAGTTTGGACCATGCAGACTGTTACGGATGGAGATTACTCCAGCAGCAATATCTACAATCATTTTTGGAATAAAATAAGGGCTGAATCTTGGAGTACCATCACCCAGGTGATATTCTTTCAATTGTTGTTCAAAAGTACCGATTCCACCATTTCCTGTTGCCCAGATCACACCTACCTCACAACGGTCTTCCTCAGACATGGTTGAGAAATCAAGTCCTGCCGCTTGAATGGCCTGGTCACTTGCTGCAATGGCATATTGAGTATAGACGTCATACTTTCTGACTTCCTTTTTCTCCACGTAATCTTCTGCATTAAAGTCTTTGACTTCACAGGCAAAATGAGTTTTAAATTTGGTAGAATCAAATTTTGTGATTGGTCCTACTCCACTTTTACCTGCCAGGATATTCTTCCACAATTCATCTACAGAATTTCCTAATGGACTAACAACACCCATTCCGGTTACGACTACTCTTTTCATCCTATTTGTTTTTTATTTAATATTGTTACTGGCTTAAAGCAGCCATTGTATCTTCTATGTTTTAACCGCCTGTGCTTTCTTCTGGTTTTCTTCTTTCCGTCCGCAACAGATTACTATAGCCTTTGGCAATGAGCCGGGTTCTGTTTTCATTCCAGACCTCACAGCTTACATTGACAATTTGCCGGCCTTTCTTCACCATAATTGTTTCTGCAATGATCAGGTGGTCTTCTTTCGCCGATGCGAAATAATCCACCACTAAATTGATCGTTACATAATAATGGGGTTCATCATAAGCAAACAATGTTGCGCCGATGGCATCATCAATAATGGCAGCAGTAATTCCGCCATGCAAGATTCCCATTGGATTGGTCATTTCTTTCCTCACCTTATGTTGCAATACCAGCTTTCCTTTTTCTACAGCGAGCAGCGTTGGTTTTAACCAATTCAATACAGGTGATAAAGAAGTGCTCATCTCCTGTCCGATGTGCTGTATGAAAAATTCTGAGGGTTTAAGCATAAGATTTTATGTCCGTGCAGTTCTGGACGCTATAAATTCCAGAGCGCAAATATACCCACCCTTAGTTGAAAAACAAACTAAAAGGCCGAATGAATACGGAAAAGACTAGTAAACAGAATTGCTTTTACCTGTTTCTGCTGTTGCCGCCTCGACTGAAGCCTGCGTTTGAGCAGCTATTTTCTCGTTTTCTATCGCCGTTAGCGCTTTATTAATTTCATTATATTGGTTTAAAGCATCAGGGTGCAGCGCAAGAATCCCGTTTACCTGTTGCGTATTTCCAACGGCCAACTGCTCATTTAGCAGGACTACATCTGCGCTATTCAATTGTTTATTCTCGAATTTAGCGGTCCAGTGGTTGATAAAACCTGCGATTTGCTTGGTTTCCATTTCTAAAGTAATCGGGCTAAAGCTCTTTCTCAGCACTTCAGCTTCGTACCTTTCCAGGTTGCAAGCCGGGTTGAAAGCCTTTAAAAAAGGCATGTTATACTTATTTAACTTTTTGAAGGAGCTAAAAAGATAAGGCAGAGCGATGAGCGTGATGAGAATTAGTGCGCCAATTGTGATGTAGTTCATATTTAAGGGTTTGATTTGATCTTTTTATGGATACCATATTCCGGTAGACTGGCAAAAGTAATAGAAAAATAAGGAATAAGAAAATCACTACTTTATGTACATACATAATTGCATTTTTTTTCTAAGTTTGTATGGCAGTCCAGATACCTATGTACATGAGTTATAAAATAGACCACAAAAGCCCTATTCCGCTTCATATTCAGGCAGAGCAGTTATTGAGAGCGCTCATTAAAGAGCCCGAATATCAGGAAGGAAAAATGCTGCCCAATGAGGTGGATTTAGCAAAAGTTCTGGCTATTTCCCGCACTACATTGCGTTTGGCCATTAATAAATTGGTTTATGAGGAACTATTGGTCCGCAAAAAAGGAGTAGGAACCAAGGTGTCGACTGGTAAATTCAGCTCGAAATCTAAAAACTGGCTGAGCTTTTCGCAGGAGATGACAGCAAGAGGTATTCCGGTTAAAAACTTCGAGTTACACATCAGCTGGGTATATCCGGATCAGTATATTGCTAATTTCTTCGACATCAAGACCGACAAGAAGATCCTGAAGATGGAGCGTTTACGCGGAAAGGTGAATGATCCTTTTGTTTATTTCATTTCTTATTTTCATCCTAGAATTGGATTGACGGGAGAAGAGGACTTCAAAAGACCGCTTTATGAAATCCTGGAACAGGACTACCATACCATAGCGGAGCTATCCAAGGAAGAGATTTCGGCCATTGCTGCAGACAAATTTACGGCAACAAAATTAGAAGCAGAACCTGGATCTCCGATCTTACTGAGAAAGCGATTCGTTTATGATCAATCTGAACGCCCATTGGAATACAACTTAGGTTATTACAAGGCCGACAGCTTTACTTATGTGGTAGAAAGCCGCAGAACCGATTAACCACCCAGTCAGTTCTGATCAAAAGATGGGGAAATCGGATGCGATTTCCGCAACAGTTTACGTTCCTTCAAAAAGGAGTTCATCGTACTCAACAGAATCTTTATAGAAAAAGGTTTCTGTAGAAAGGCATCACCGCCACACTTGTAGGAAAATAAATGAGCCTTAGAAAAGCTGGAATACATGATCACCGGCAGGTGGCAGGTATGCGGCTTTGACCTCAGTTGCGAACAGAGTTCACCTCCTTTTAACCAGGGCAGCAGGTATTCCATGAGTACCAAATCGGGTGCAAATTCATCCACTAAAGGTATAATATTACCCAGCTGATGATAAACCCGATGGTTAAAACCTAATTTATCAAAAACGTTAGAGAGTTGCTTCGCATGAATTTTATCATTGTCGACAATCACTATTCTGGGCGACCGGATTTGTAAAACAGGATACCTTTCCGGACTATCTTGATATTGCAAATTTACCATGAGCATCATTTTCCAATAAATTTACAACATTAACTTTCCGAAATCACCCGTTTTTATACGTATTATTCTTACAGTAAATACCTGTTTTACTAGGATTTAACTCCCACAACCAAGGGGTTTCAGCGCAGAACGGATGATTAGAACTGAATTGGTTTCTTAGCATTGAACTCGCCACAGGTAGGGTTGCTTTTAGGTTTAACCAGCATATAAACTCCTAGTCCGATTAAAACCAAGGCACCTTTAGCTCCTGAGAGGTCTACAAATGGGAAGTCGCCCAAAGTATAAACTGCTCCGATGATCACCAGGACTACCCAGCCTGCCACCTTAAAATCTTTACGATAGCCCATCCATAAACCTATTCCAAGTAAGATGGTACTCCAGGAGAATAACCAGGATGGGAGTTCCAAGCCTAAATTATCCAGGATCATGATTAATCCAATGGCCAGAATGCTTACTCCGGCAACAACATGAAAGTTAATTTTTTGTGATTTGCTTTGCGTTTCCATAATCTTTTTTCTTCAAATTTATGGCGCTGGGCAATGCTGATCAAGCGATCCGTGTTGTACCCCCGATTACCATCGGTAAAAGGGGGAAAAACATCGGTAGATGGTAGGTTGTTTAAACCTTTATTCTTTCTACAACCGGTGTATTGGTTGCGGTATTGATTCCGGTAAGTTCCACATACTTCACGTTAGGCAACCAGAAAGAACCTCCTTCGATCCTTACAAAGATCTTAGAGAGTTCGATTCTCTTATTATTTACCGTTACATAGACATGAAACTTCTGGTCCTCTTTGGAAGGCATTAAATACATTGGGATCTTCTTATGAGATACAAAACGAATTTCATATTGGTCTTTTCCGATCTCCTTGGTTTGAATGCCATAGGCGAATTTCCTTTGGATATAGTTTAAATCTTTCTTCTCGCCATTGTCGTCATAACGCAACCAATATACCAGCATTGGCTCCGCTCTATTGACTTCACCATTGGCATTCACATTGAGTTCGTAAATGATCGTATTGGTATTCGGATC
Source organism: Pedobacter gandavensis (assembly GCF_014172405.1). GTDB lineage: Bacteria > Bacteroidota > Bacteroidia > Sphingobacteriales > Sphingobacteriaceae > Pedobacter > Pedobacter gandavensis. The sequence continues at coordinate 17,108 of NZ_WNXC01000006.1, forward strand.
TCTTTGTAAATAGAACATCTGGTTCTTAATTCCTTTCGGAGTAGGGAACTTTAATGGAGAAGGATTACTCCGGTCTGCGGTCTGTGCATTTACTGTTAAAAATGTACAGAGAAAAATAAACACAGCTAAACAACTGCGGCTTATTTTAGTAAAAATCATAGAAGTCATTTTAATGGTTATTTTATTCCATTAAGCAGACCTGTTATTAAGTCTGGCGGGAATAAGGTATTGCAAAGCTAGAAATTTCCAAAAACAACTTATCCAGATGATTGTCAAAATAATGGATTGAATCGCATTTTTTTATAAAAAAACAAGGGCATCTTCCGGGTGATTTGCGGCTGAAACAAAATCAAGCATCTCCCATAACATATATAAACAATCACATAAATATACAATACATAACTAACTGAATTAAAATGTAATATATCATAGTTAATAATTTGTTTTAATCAAATGATTAACCCTATTTTCTATGCAGATAAGGTCTTTAGCATTGCTTCCATCCAAATTGGAATCCAATATTTACGTTCTTCCATCAGCTGGTTAAACTCCGCTTTATCAGCAGCCTCAGTGCCCGTTAAAACCGGACTTGCAACGAAAGGAAAAACAAGCACACCGAGCAGGTTCATCAGGAAATGCAGGGGTTCTACTTTCTTCTGAGTGGTTGCTTCGAGTTGTTTATAAAAGTTAGATTGGGTCAGCATTTCCCTTACGTTTGAGTTGGCTTCCAGCCAGGAAGGGTTGGCTTTGACTTCGCTGAGAATGAACAAAGGCAGGTCCGGATACTTTTTTAGCAGGTCCACATAATGGATTGCAATCCCTGCAATTTTATCTTTAAGCACGGTGTTTACATCATTCAGAATCTCTTCCAATCCGACTAAAAACAGCTGTAAGCTTTCTGTCATGACCACCTCAAACAACTTCTCTTTACTTCTGAAATAGTAGTTGAGTAAGGCCAGGTTAATTCCCGCTTCCATTGCAATATCTCTTGTCCTTGTTGCTGAAAAGCCTTTCTCTATAAATATCTTGGTTGCAGCCTCTTTTATCTTTTCTTCGGTAGTTAGTGCTGTTGTTTCTTGCTCTGCCATATGATTCCAGGCGTATGGTGATTTACGCCTCACAAAGATAAAGAATCATCCCTCAGGTTAATCAAATGATTAACTGAAATCTTCTGGCTGTTCAATCCAAAAAAAAACGCGATCTGGTTTTACACCAATCGCGTTTTTTAAATATCCTATCCGGAGATTAGAAGTCAAACTTCACTCTGGCACGGATGCCCCAGCTGGAAACGTCCGGATTATCCAGGTAATTGAACCTTTTAACTGCATCTACTCTGAGTACTTTAAATATATTCCCTACCCCTACACTTCCTTCCATATAAGGCTCTTTGTTCAGGGAATTGGTGATGGATTGACCATCGGCATTGCGCACAAACTGCATTGCTTCTGGGTTCTTATCCGGGTTATTTTCATCTCTTAAACCACCATATAAGACTTTAAAAGACATCACCTCTCTTAGTTTCAGCTTCTTCAGCAGAGGAATTTTATTAAAGAAGAAACCATTAAAGTTATGGTCCAGGTTAACGCTTGCATAGTGGTCACTTACAAACTCTAAGAAGTTCATCAGGTTATAAGAATTCAACTGATAAGCATAAGTCTGATTGGCCCTGTGAATCGCCAGCAATGGAAAAGGAACCTTACCAATGATGTAGGCACCTTCCAGCGTCACATCGGTATAACCCAGCTGGCTCAGGTAAACACGTTTATCAATACTTCCCATAAAATTATGGTAATTGTATTCGCCACCTAACACCCCTTTAAATCCTCCGGTATAACGGAAATTGAAAACAGGATTAGGCCCGACAAATGGGGTACGGTAGATTTTACTCTGGTAAAACTTCTCATTTGGCGCATACCTTAAGCCCACACTGATCTCCGTGGTATTGATTTGATCCGTACGGCTAATTAAACCATCGCTGTTGAGGTTATTGAAGTACAGTGACCCTGCAGGACTCTGCTTCCATTTGCGCAGCCCTAAGGTATAGGAAAAGTGATTTTCGAACTCATGTACATAATCTAACCGGTAGAAATCATTGTACAGCATCATATTGTTCTCTCCTCTTTTGAAAGAAAGCAAGAAATTATCTTCCTGTACAAATTGTAGCTCTTGTCCGGGGATCTTAGTATCTCTTTGAAAACTTGCCCTGATATAGTTCTGAGGGAAAGAATAGATAGATTTATTATTTAAAGAATAGGTTCCACTCAGGAAGTACTTCCATTTCTCATCTTTAAAGCCATAAGCGGCATAGGTTTCAAAATAATAGCGCTTACTTAAGGCAGGAGTTGTCCTACCTCCCAAGCGAAGACGGAAACCTTCTACCCCATTAAAGCTATAGAAAGTATTGACCGGCCCCATTTCAAATGGACCAAAATCTTTATAACCCGCAAAGAACAGGGTCACAATATCCATGGTCCGCTTAAAAGACGGGATGGTTTGCAGGCTATCAATATTGCCATACACCTTCACACCTGCTGTACTAAGCGGTTCCGGGCGGTTATTTGTCCAAAACTCCTCCGACTTCTTGCTGGCATCAGCCAGCACCACTGGTTGCCCTGCAGCCTTGTAAACCGTATCCGGGCGCGGCACATTGATTTTAAAATCCTTAAAAGCAACTGTTCTTTCTCCTGTGAAACCTCCCCCACTCTTTTTGCTCAGTCCAAAATCAACAATCAGGTTACTTTTACTCAAATGATAGCGTTGGTCTGGATTCTTTTCAAAATCAAGCTTCACTTCCAAGGCACGAACGAAATTCAGGTTAATATCCTTGTTTACAGTCAGGTATGCATTTTGAATGGCATAATTACCGTCCAAGGTGACGTATAGCTTTCCCTCGAACAGCAAATCGGCTTTGTTACGTGGCGTAAAAGCAAGTTCGATCAACTGAGGGTTGTGGTTTTTAATCGTATCTGTAATGAAAAACTTATAGAAAGTTGGCGCACTATCTGAGATGGGACTTAACAATTGATTACTCACTACGGAGATATTGTTATCATAGATATTGATATCCTGATACATGCGGTCAAAATAGGCCGTTAGACCCTTGTTGTCGACAAAGCTTTCATCGAAATTGACTCTTTTATCGGCAATGAGTACTGTTTTTGTCTTTTCAGGATTCTTTTTGAAATAGACATCGCTCAGCTTTTCCTCCTGAAACACCGGTAGGAAATTCTTTCCACCGATCTTTGTAGAATCTTGTTCCTGGAATAAAAACTGGTAATTGCGGAAAATCTTTTTGCTTTTGAACTTATCTGAAAGGTTACTTAAAGAGAACTTCATCAGTTCATATTTCTGGTATTCTACGAAGTTGTAGTTTTCCATTTTATTTTTAGCCTTGTTGGCGATCACTTTCCTGATCAACTCCACTGCCGGGTTCTCTTTATTTCTATATTTCGGCTTTTTACCTCCGGAGATCACCACTTCATTCATCAGCATCGCGTCTGGCATCAGCTGCACATTGATCACCTGATTCGTTCCTGGCTTGATGGTTTTTGTTTGCGCTTTATAGCCGACATAACTAAACTTCAAGACATTACCCTCCCCTTTTAAGCTGATGTTGAATTTACCGTCGGCATCTGTTTTTCCACCAAGGGTAGTCCCCACAATCACATAAGAAACATAAGGAAGGGTTTCTTTCGTTGTTCCATCGGTAACGGTACCAGTTAGTATCGTTTGCTGTGCATGTGCGGCGTTAGCAAAGAATAGGCTTAACAACAAAACCAAGAGACTGATTGGTTTCAAAAAAACCTCAATTATGCTCTTTTGAGCTAAAACCGGGGTTTTCAAGGTCAAGGCATAAGATTTAGAACCTGTTGAAAATGAGTATAGTATGTGCACGATGTCAGTTAACTTATTTGAAAGGGCACAAATATATAGCTAACATCTGACTATCTATACTGTTTTGGTCAGCATGAAGGTCAAAGGTAAATGTTATGACATCTAAATGAAAATTCCGAAAAAGTTAAGGCTTTATTTAGCGATCCAGGCCTCTGGGTTAAGTTTATTCTGGCCTCTCATAATTTCAAAATGGAGCACTGGTCCGTCTTCTTTTGAAGCCACTATACCAAGGGTTTGTTTCGTTTCCACTTTATCGCCTTTGGCTACACTTACAGTTTTCAGGTTTTGATAAATGGTGAAATAATCTCCGTGAATTAAAGCGACGATATAAGTTCCATACAACTCTCTAACGAAGAGCACTTTGCCTTCAAAAACTGCTTTTACAGCGGCACCGTTCTCGGTCAGGATATTGATCCCATCGTTATTATAGCTGGCCTGACCTTCGGTGTGGGCACCAAAGCGCTCTACAATAGAATATTGAGCTACTGGCCAGGGTAAACGACCTCTATTATTTTCAAAGCCCGCAGAAAGCTTTGCCGCTTCCGGAGAAGCAGTAAGGTAGCTGGAATTGGTTTTTTCTTTAACTGCAGCCACAGGGCGGCCTTCGGCAATGGCTTTTTGATTGGCCAAACGTTCTTCTTCTTCCGCTTTTCTTCTGGCAAGTTCTATTTCTTTCTGAATGGCATTTCTGATGGCCCGGTCAATGTCCGCTTGTTTTCTTTTTCTAGCTGCCAGGTCTTGTTTGAATTGCTTTTCTTGTCGGCTGATCTGGTTTAACATTACTGATTGCTCGGATTTGTTCTTGCTCAGCTTCACCTTTTCGTGTTCCTGTTCTGTCAACAATGTGCTTTTCTCTCTCAAATTCTTATCCAGCACACCGATTTTGTATTCTATATTCTTCTGGGTTCCCTGTAGGTAATCCGCTTGTTTCTTGCGGTACTGACCAAATTGCTGCAGGTATTTAATTCTTTTATAAGCCTGGTTAAAATTATCAGCAGCAAAGACGAACATCATCTTTTCATAAGCATTCTGATTCCTTTGTGCAAAGCGAATCATGCTCGCATATTCCTTCTTTAACTGTCCCAATTGCCCTTTTAGCGTACGAACTTCATTGCTATTCTCATGAATCTGATTGTCCAGGTTCTTCACTTCTGAATTGATGACTGCAATTTTGTTCTGCATCAGGCGAATCTTTGCGTTCACGGCCCTGATCTGGCCTAAAGTCAATCGCTTATTGCTGGAAGTTTCATTTAGGTTCCTTTGCAGCAATTCAATTTCCCTTTGGATGGCTTCTTTATTCCTTTTCAATTCTGCGCTGGTTTGCGCAAAAACAAGGGAAGTAATCGCCGTAAATATGATGGTTAAGAATAATTTCTGGAGCTTCATTGTGTGTAATAAATAGCTAAATATCGCAGCCCTGCCAGTGTGTTAAATTAGCAAAGCGATTCTAAAACTATTGAAATCGGGGCTTAAATGCAAATTGTAGGGCAAAACAAACGAAAATATTGTCGTATTCCCAATTTCAGCAAACAATATGACAACTAGTCGACTTGCTCCAACATGGATTTGATCGAATTGAACCACAGCGTGTTATTGGTAAAAGCCATCATATTGTAATCTATAAAAAGATAGAGGGCGCCAATACCGGCGCCAACCTGGAAACGCAAGGGCTGTGCGGTCATACCGAAGTTTTTAACCAGTGTTCTTGGAAAAACGTCATCAAAACCAATGTACAGTTGCTCTAAATCCCCGAGATCAAAAGAGAGGTCCACATCACCTGAAAGGTAAATGGCCTTTTCTGTTAAAGTGATTTGGCCGGAATGGCAATGAAAAGGGCCTACTCCAGAAAAATGAACACCAACCTGATCAATGGTATTTCTATGGAGCACTTCCGCTGCTGTGCTCCATTTTACATTTCCTGAAAGCAATATATTTTCCATAGTACTATTAATAAGATGATCAATTTGAGTTCAATAAACTATAAATTTCGCTGTCCAGGAACTCACCGTTATAGTAGAAATCTTCCTTAAAGTAAGCTTCTTTAACATAACCTTGTTTAAGTAACACTTTAGCTGAAGCTACATTATTGGGGTCAATCACTGCAAAAACAGAATGCAAACCCAGCTTTTCAAAACCAAAATTATGCATCAGGGCCAGAGCCTCTCCAGCGATTCCTTTTCCCCAGAATCCCGGGGCAATCATATAACCTACTTCCGCTCGGAAATTGTTAAAATCAAAATGAGGAAAACCGATAAATCCGATCAAAACATCTGGACCTTCCTTAATGGTGACGGCCCAGCCGAGGTTCTTCCCTTTCAAGAAACCATGATGAATCTCATTAATAAACGTATGTACCTCTTCTATGTTTGCTGGTTTTGGCCTGGGCACATACTTCATGACCTCCTCATTGCTTCTCAATTTAAATAAAGCCGGCGCATCTACCTGGGTTAGCTCTCGAAGTAACAATCGGTCAGACTCTAAAACCGGAGGTCTTTCAAAGTCAAAATTCTTAAATTCGTCCATTATTTGGTCTGTTTGATATCTGTTACCAATATAACAGTTTTCGTTGATTTCATAATCTTGAATTTAATTGTATACTAGTTTTATAGAATTAATCGCATTCTAATGCACTGAAACGTTATCTTTGTCAAAAAAACTTCCGGTTAATGATTGAATTAAGAAATATAACGAAGAAGTTTTTCCAGAAGACAAGAGCGATCACTGCCCTATCGGAGGTTTCCTTAACTGTGCCTGAAGGTAAAATTTTCGGGGTAATAGGGAGTTCAGGAGCCGGCAAAAGCACACTGATCCGCTGCGTAAATCTGCTTGAAAAACCAACTTCGGGAGAAGTGATTGTTGATGGCCAAAACCTGATGGATCTATCTCCAAAAGAACTGGCAAAAGCCAGAAGACATATAGGAATGATTTTCCAGCATTTCAACTTGTTATCTTCCAGAACAGTATTTGAAAATGTGGCCTTTTCTCTGGAGTTAGACTATACTCCGAAGGCTGAGATTGAGAAAAGAGTGACTGAATTACTTGCTTTAGTAGGCTTAGAAGGGAAACAGCATGACTATCCGGTGAGCTTATCCGGGGGGCAAAAACAAAGGGTAGCGATTGCAAGAACACTGGCTAGTAACCCCAAAGTATTGCTTTGTGATGAAGCAACTAGTGCTTTAGACCCTGCAACTACAAAATCTATTCTCGCTTTGTTGAAAGACATCAATAAGCGATTAAACATCACCATCCTACTCATTACCCATGAAATGGAAGTGGTAAAAGACATTTGTGATGAGGTTGCGGTGATTAGTGAAGGACAATTAATTGAACAAGGCGCGGTGAGTGAGATCTTTTCTCATCCAAAAACTGCCTTAGCAAAAGCATTTATTGCCTCTGCTTTGAGCCTTGACATCCCATCGGACTATCAAGAGCGACTGGTTGCTGAGCCTATGGCAGGCAAACGTCCCTTGTTAAAGCTTGAATTTACCGGTCAATCGGTGGATGACCCGGTATTGTCGGAAGTTGCCCGTCATTTCCAGATTGACAGCAATGTGATCAGTGCAAGAATGGATTACGCAGGTGGTGTTAAATTTGGCGTCATGCTGATTGAAGTGTTCGGGACACAAGAAAACAGCCTTCAGGCGATAGAATTTTATAAAAGTAAGAACATTAAAGTAGAAGTAATAGGTTATGTCTGATTCAATGATTTTGCTCCTTGCTAAAGGAGCCTGGGAAACCATCGTCATGACTTTTGTTTCCGGCTTTTTCGGTTTCTTAATCGGCTTACCTACTGGTGTGCTTTTATTTATGACTAGAAAAGGGCAGGTTTTAGAACATAAAACCTTCAACCATACCATTTCCATTATCGTAAACATCTTCCGGTCCATTCCTTTCATCATTTTGATCGTTTGGATGATCCCTTTCACCAGAGCGCTCGTGGGTACTTCTATTGGCGTTGAAGCGGCAATTGTTCCTTTGAGTATTGGTGCTGCTCCTTTTATCGCAAGATTGATCGAGAACAGCTTGATTGAGGTTCCTGGTGGATTAATCGAAGCCGCAAGAGCAATGGGGGCCACTCCTTTCCAGATTGTTTACAAAGTATTGTTGCCAGAAGCCTTACCTTCCATCATCAACAGCGCTTCTGTTACGCTGATCACCTTGGTTGGTTATTCGGCCATGGGTGGTGCCGTTGGCGCTGGAGGATTGGGCCAGATAGGCTATCAGTATGGTTATGTAGGTTACGACGTATTTGTGATGAATACGGTACTAATTTTGTTAATTGCATTGGTATTTATCATCCAGTTTTTGGGTGATTTTATCGCTAAAAGAGTAGACCACAGGTAATTTTAATATGAAAAACTAATGAATACAAAAATCAAATTTATCGCGGCAATAGCCATTTTAACAAGTTCAGTAGCCTTATTTAGCTGTAGTCGATCTACAAAAAACACCGATCCAAACTACATTCAGGTAGGTGTAGAATCCGGTCCGGAGTATAGCTTAGCAGAAGCAGCGAAGAAAGTTGCCAAAGAAAAATATGGCCTACAAGTAGACCTGGTACAATTTAACGATTATGTGATGCCGAATGAGGCTTTGCAACAAGGAGATATCGATGTCAATGTTTTTCAAAACAAACCATATCTGGATGTACAGACTAAGCAACGTGGTTATAAGTTTGCCATCGTAGGCAATACTTTTGTATTCCCACTTGCTGGTTACTCAAAAAAGATCAAATCTTTATCAGAACTTAAAGACGGAAGTACCGTTATTATTCCTAATGACGCCACTAATGGTGGAAGAGCTTTGTTGCTCATGGAAAAATTTGACCTGATTAAACTAAAAGATGGTGTTGGCTTGTTGCCGACGGTAAATGACATCGTAGGGAACCCTAAAAAGCTCAAAATTCTGGAACTGGAGGCTCCACAACTACCAAGAGCACTGGATGACCAAAATGTAACGATTGCAATCATCAACAATACCTTCGCTGCTCCGATCGGCTTAAGTCCTGAGAAAGACGGCTTATTTGTGGAATCAAAAGATTCTCCATACGTGAATTCTATCGTAGCCAGAGAAGACAACAAGAATGAAGAAAAAGTATTAAAATTTGTCAAAGCTTACCAAAGTGCCGAAGTAGAAAAAGCAGCACAAGAGGCCTTTAAAGGAGGCGCCATTAAAGGCTGGTAATCCTAAACTGTTTTGCAATGCCCCCAAAATTTGTCTGAATTTTGGGGGCTTTTTTATGGCCAAAAAACCGGGTATCCTTTAGCTGTTCTGCTGGGTCGCTAACAAAAAATCACATTTGTTTAATGAAACTAAACAGACTAACACATATATTTAACTTTTCAATACGATTAACCAACAATAAACCACACAAATGAAAAAATCAATTATTGCATTTTGCCTGCTATGCGCAGGTTTAGGGGTAAATGCACAAGTGAAAAATGTAAAACACGTAGTCCTTATTGGCTGCGACGGACTTGGCGCCTATGCGATTCCAGATGCACAAATGCCTAACCTTAAAAAATTAATGGAAACAGGTGCTTCTAGTCTGGAAGCCCGATCGGTACTTCCTTCTTCCAGTGCAGTAAACTGGGCATCCATGTTAATGGGTGCTGGCCCAACGGAACATGGGTATACAGAATGGGGAAGTAAAACACCTGAAATCCCTTCTGTTACGAAAACAAAGTACGGCACCTTCCCTTCTATTTTTAGTGTGATCAGGGAGCAAAAACCAAATGCGAAAACTGCGGTTATTTACAGCTGGCCGGGAATTGGACCATTGGTAGAAAAAGATGCAATTAGCATTGTGGTTCCAGGAAATGACAAAGATGATTTCTGTGCAGATACCACTGCAACGATTATCAAAAAACAGAAACCATATTTCACTTTCGTCCATTTTGATGAACCAGACCATACTGGTCATGAGATTGGTCACCGTACCCCTGCTTATTATGAGCAATTGAAAAAGGTCGACGAAAGAATCGGAAAAGTTGTACAAGCAGTTAAAGATGCGGGAATTGAAAAAGAAACCATCATTATTGTTTCTGCAGACCATGGTGGAACGGGTAAAGGACATGGTGGAAAAAGCCTGGACGAGGTACAGATTCCATGGGTGATCAATGGCCCTGGTGTTAAGAAAAACCACAAGATTCAGGATGTGATCATTACTTACGACACCGCAGCAACGCTGGCCTGGATTATGGGCTTGAAAACCCCACAAAGCTGGAGAGGTAAAGCGGTTAGCGATAGTTTCAGTAAATAAACCACCCATTAGAAAGAGCAGGATTGCAATTCCCCCAAAAAGTTAGACACTTTTTGGGGGAATTTTTATGAGTAGAGAAATTAAGTATAGCTGCCGCACTATTGCCTTAATTTTCAGCCGATTTGGTACGTTGGCTCTCCTCTTCGGCAGCATTCTTCGTGGCCCTGCTTTTTATTGCGCCTCCAAAATTGTAGCTAAATGACAGTCTTCCAATTCTGGTTTCCAGCTTATTCTCCCATACTTGATTTATGGCACCTGAATTTTGCGTGTATCGGGATTTATAAGTCTCAAAGATATCTGTCACATTGAGTGCCAGTGTCCCTTTGTTTTTAAACAGCTTCTGACTTACCCCTGCAGTGAAAGTAAAAGAAGGATCATAGATCAGATTGCGTTCTTGGAATTTCCCGGTATAGCGCAGTAAAACTAAGAATGAAAACTTCTTGGTCACCGAAAAAGCATCGTATGAGGAAGCTCCAAACCCTGGAATCCCAGAACTCTGCAGTTCATATCCATCAAAAACGCTTTTGTAAGTCCGCTGGTTATAATTGATACCGGTTGAAGTGTACCACCAAGAGTTGACTTGTTTATTATAGGCCACATGTGAAGAAAAATATTGTGTGTACTTATTGTTCTCTGGTTTGGTGCTGGTGATCTCCGTATTTTCAAATTTCCTGGAGAATGACGTGAAATCATTTTTAGTATAGCCATAAGCAACCGTGGCAAAAAAAGCATTTTTAAGATTGTAGGTCAATGCGGCATTATAAACGATCCCTGGTTTCAGCTCGGGATTTCCCTGTAAGAAGTTGTTCGCATCTAAAATTCTGATTAAGGGGTTCAGGTTTTCATAGGTAGGCCTGTTGATGTTCTTATTTAAATTTAGGTTCAGGCTATGCTTTTCATTGAATTTATAATCAAAATATAAGGATGGGAACAACTGGAAATACCGGCGGTTGTTATGCTCGCTGGTTTCAAAGAGGAGTCCTTTTCCTAGGGTATGCTCCCCACGAAGTCCAATCTGATAAGAAAAATGCGTTCCATCTTTACTAAAAGTAGTGTAGATGGCATTGATCATTTCCGTATACTTAAAACGATCACTTTGACTAGGATCTAGTATTTGCAACCCAGTTTGAGTTATAAAAAATCTGTTCTCATTATCAGACCTGACGAAGCTGGTTTTCAATCCTAGTTCTATCCTGCGTTTTGATCCTAATGGCTGCGTATAATCTATTTTAGCGGCATAAACTTTGTATTTACGTCCTTGATCCAGGAAACTCTTTAAAGCACTCACTTCTTCTTGGGCGCTCAGGCTGGTATTGTCATTGCCCGTCTGGTTGTCATAATTATAGAAGTCCAGATCTGCGGTCAGCTCTTTTCCTAAAGTATCAATTTGTCGTAGAAAATGCATGCTATAGGACGAATTCAAGGTTTTTGCTTTCACCAGATTCAAAAATAAGTCTTTCTCTTCAGTTTGATCCGCTATTAAGGGAGAAGATCTGGCATCTTTATGAAAGCGTTGAATGTTTTGAACGGTCGTAAAAGAGAGTGTTGTTTTCTTGGAAAGGTAGAAATCCAATCCAAGTGTAGGGGTATAAATCCGTGTACTTCTGACACTTTTAATATCCGAGCCAGTTTGCGCGGTCAAGAAGCCATTTTGGTCGAAGAAGTCAGTCATCACCTTCGTATCAAAGTTGTATTTATTGTAATTGTAATTGGTGTTCAACAATACATTGAAGCCATCACCTTTGTAATTCAGGTTCAATCCTCCAACTTGCTTGCCATAGGTTCCTTGTCCGATGTTGGCAAAAACATTCCCATTTAAACCTCCTTTATAATTTCTCTTTCTAATGATATTGATGATCCCAGCTCCGCCTGCTGCATCGTATTTAGCAGAGGGATTGGCGATCAGTTCTATCTTTTGAATACCAGAGGGTGACATACCCTTGAGTAGGCCTGCAAGTGCATCTGAGGACAAAGGGGTTGCCTTGCCGTCGATATAAATTTGAACACCTCTGCCATTCAGACTGATTTGATCATCCACAGGATTCACCTGTACACCGGGAAGTTTATTCATGACCTCCATCATGGAGGGGCTGGATTGGAGGTTTTGATCCAGGTTAATGATCATCTTATCCGCTCTCCTTTCGAACAGGGGAATCCGACCTGTAATGGTGACGCCTGTGAGTACTTTTGAGTTTGGAAAGAGCTGAATCATCCCCAGATCAGTCAAAGGCGAGTTTTGACTCATCATCAGGCCGCTTTTTTTAAAGTCGCCATATCCCATGACTTTAATTTCCAGGAGATATTTTCCTGCTTTTACTTGCGTAAAAGAGAAATCGCCATTCTCCGCTCCGATCTGGCTCTTATAGATGACTGAATCATTTTCAAGTTTAAGAAAAATTGAAGCAAAGGGCAAAGTGGCTTTATGCTCATCCAGCACCCTTCCTTTAATCGTACCTGAGAAGGTGTTCTGAGCGGATATTGAAAGGCTGATTGCCAAAAAAAGCAAGACAGCGACGCTGCTGATGGTGGTTCTTAATGAGTATTGCATAAGCATAAGTTTGTTCCATAAAGATTTATAAAACAAACTTAAGCCTAAGAAATTAGTTATACAACTAATTTCTTAGTTTTATTACTTAAAAATTAGTTGTAGACCTAAAAACACAGTTAAAAGAGTCTTATACTAGTTTTTAAGTTTATTTCTTATGCTTAAAATCTACCCCGATATCATACCTGATTCTAACCGGAGCGCCGTTTCCCTTACCAGGAATCCATTTTGGCGAATTTCTGATGACCCGTAATGCTTCTTTATCTATATCCGGGCTTACGCTTTCTTTTACAGCGGCATCAGTCACCGAACCATCTTTATCGATGACAAAAGTGACAACTACCTTCCCTTCCAATCCTTTCTTCAAATCTTTTTCCGGGTATTTAGTTGCTTCTTTAAGATAGGTTATAAAATTATTGAGCCCACCTGGAAATGTTGCTCCATAGGTATCATTTACATTTCTATTAAGACCATTGGCCTGCGCAACCAACCCATGAGTAGCTCCAGTGTCCCCTATTGCCTTACTTCCGTTTACAGCGGAAGAAAGTAATAACAGCGTGGAAAGCAGTGGAATCAACCAGAGATATTTCCACAATGACCGTTGATCAGACCTTTCTTTTTGCAGCATAAGGATTCTCTTTTTAACTTCTGACTGGCGAACAAAGGAGTTGGTTAATTCCGGATTTACCCCCAAGGCTTTACTAAGCAGCAGCAAAGCATAATTTCTTTTACTCCCTTCAAATTCAGCCGCAGCCTCATCAGCCAGGTATTCATGAATACTTTTGATACTTGATTTATATAGATAAATTACTGGATTGAACCAGACAATCAGTCCGGCAAGCTCCATCAACAATATATCTACGCTATGAAATTGCTGAATATGAACCTCTTCATGCCTGTTGATTGTTTCAAAATCAGAGAGGTTTGGATCTACCCTTTTGAACCTGAAAAAAGAAAAAGCAGTTCCTTTAAGCGGACTGCGCAGCTTAGCGCGCAGGGTCCACAACTTATAAGTCAATAGCAAGGTGGCCAAAGCCAGACCGACAAAATACAATGTGGTGGCCAACTGCATCCAGTCGACATTTGTATTTGGTGTCCCCGTCTCAGTGACTAATATATCCGCGATTTTCAATTCCATCTCCTGACTGACAGCGCTCCTATTCAACCATTCAAAACGCAAAATTGGAAGGGCAAAAGAAAAACACACTGCAGTCATCAGATAAACCCGATTCCACATAAAGAAAGTTTCCTTTTGAAGAAACAGTCTATAAAAAGAATAGAAAACAAGCAGTGCCACATTGACTTGAAGGAGGAAGCTAAATAAACCCATTGCGTTAATCTTTTATATTGTCTATGATTCTTAAAATTTCATCTGTTTCTTTTAGGTTCATATTCTTCTCTTTCATAAAGAAAGAGAAAAGGTCCTGGATAGAATTCTCAAAATAATCTGTCAGGAGTTTCTGAGCCTGATGGCGAGTATAGTCGACCTTACTAATCAATGGATAATACCGATGTGTTCTGCCGAATGCTTCATACCCAATAAAACCCTTCGTTTCCAGGATTCTAATGATGGTGGACGCCGTATTATAGGCCGGCTTAGGTTCTGGTAACTCCGCAATCAGTTCTTTTACAAATGCTTTTTCCAACTTCCACAGTAATTGCATGAGTTGTTCTTCTGCCTTTGTCAGGTCCTTAATTTCCATATTGATGAATTAATAAGCGTTAAACTCATGCTTAAAGTTATAACTAATTCTTTAGGGAATTAAATTACAGGGCTATAAATTTTATTTATTTTAAGGAAGATGGGAATTTTAGGCCGTTCCATTTTCCAGGAAATCCGCATAAAAATCAGGTACTGCGCTGTTTCTAATTCCAGCAATGGTTTCTGTTATGGGATAATCCACTTTTCTAAGGACGGGCTTCAGGCGCTCGAGTCCAATGGCCTGGCTGGCGCTAAGAATTTCCAATTGCAAATAGCAGGCTTTGCGGTCTTTCTCTTTTGATCGACCAACTGAGCCTACATTAATCAAAAGATTTCTCCTTTGTGCAGTTGAGCTTGACAAACTATCTATAGTGGATTTAGCGGTTGCTTCAATACCGGATCCTGGTAAATATCGTATAAAAGAAAGGTGGGTATGTCCAGCAATGATCACTTCTACTTGTGCTTTCTGGAACATTTCAGAAAGCCTGCGCTCTTCCGTATCTTCATACAGATACGCTTCATTACTATCAGGGCTTCCATGAACCAATAAAATGGAGATTCCTTCAGTTTCGATATGTAAAGTAGCGGGTAAAGTTGCGAGAAAGGCTTTGTTTTCCGCGGTAATGCTATTTTTCGTATCATTGATGGCTTCTAAACGTGCTTCTTGTTCGCTTAAACTGTGTTTAATCAGTGGAAGAACCGGATGATCAAAAGCGATCCGTTCATCATGATTCCCCATGATGGTGGGAATGTTCCTTTCTTTAATCAGTCCAATCACTTCATTAGGCCATGGCGCAGCATCAGTTAAATCCCCCAGGCAATAAATTCGATCAGGGTTAAATGAGGAGATATCGGCTAAAACTGCATTTAGAGCGGGTAAGTTGGCATGAATATCACTGATAATCGCTATTTTCATTGGAAGGATTCTGGTTAATAAGTCTGTCGGGGTCAACAGCAACAAAGATCACATTTCAACTGCGGTCAAAGTTGTACTATTAGCTGAAAACTTTGTACAATTTAATAAAATCTTCGTTCGATATCTGGCAGCAGCGCATCAGTTTAAGCGCCACCTTCTAAATCCTGCTCATTACGGATCTTATGTACAAATTTAGCAAGCTCCCTGGTATGGTTGTCCAGCATAACCGCAGATTCTTTAATCCCATCAATGATAATTTTCAGGTCTTTTGGAGAACTCAGGGAATGGTCAATCAAATCGGATAGCCCCAGGATTTTCACTACTGGTTGCCTAAGTTCATGAGAAATTTTAAACAGCATTTCTTCCATTGCGTTGACTTGATCTTCTCTATCTCTTTCTTCTTTTTCTTTACGTTCAGAAATGAGTGTTCTAAGGGAAAGGTATTGTACAGGTTTACCGGATAAGTCTTTGATTGGAACAATCACACTATCCACCCAGTAATAGGATCCATCTTTGGCTTGATTTTTAATTTCGCCATGCCAGACTCCTCCCTTTCCAATCGTCTTCCACATCTTTTTAAGGAAATCTTTTGGATGAAAACCAGAATTAACAATTCGGTGATCCTGGCCCAGCAACTCCTGTCTGCTGAATTTTGAGACCTCACAAAAACGTTGGTTTACATGAATAATTGTCCCCTTTACATCTGTGATAGAAGAAATTATACTGGTATCTACTGCTTCCTGGTAAGCCATTAACAATGGCACCAGTCGTTCTTGAGAACCATCCGTCATGTACACTTCAACCTCCTTTAATATTCCCATAAGCGCTCAAATTTACAATTTGAGCTGAATTTATAGGCAATAAAAAGCAAATTTAGAACACCCAGTTAAATTTCAACAACCTTAAAGCACAGTATGCGTTTCCGGAGGAAACACCAGCAAAGGCAGCTTCACATGAACGGCCATTTTTTGTGTATGACTACCCTCGAATAATCTTTTGATAAAAGGATGTCTTCGATGAACCATAGCCAGCATATCGATATCTACATGATCGGTTAACCAGGATAGACCTTCATTAACCCGCATATCTTTAACATGACGGTAGTAGACCTTATGGTAATGCACTTTGCAGGTTACCTCATTTAAAAAGTCGTCAACTTTCTTTTGATGAATTTCTGGATCAAAATCATCAGGAGTAATGTGTACAATAAGGATTTCGGCATTAAAAGGTCTGGCAAAAAGCGCCAGTGAGTGAATTAATTCAAGGTCCCCGTTACTTAGATCGGTTGCAAATGCAATTCTCTTTATTGGCTTAAAATCTGTTCCTGGTGGAACCAGTAATATTGGAAAACTGGCATTATCTATTAAATCCCGACTGGTGCTTCCCAGAAAAAACCGGTTTAAGCCTCCTACTCCAGAGGTACCCATCACAACCAGGTTGATTTTTTCCTTTTCCACCAACATCTTTAACACTTCAGGGACAGTGCCAATTTCTGCCTTAACCTCTATTGGAGGATGTTCTTCTATGGAGATGTCGGCATCATGACTGCTCTTTTTCAACTTTTCAGAAAGTTTCTTTAGCTGGTGATTGGCATCTTTTCTCAAAGTTCCCAAATCCATCAATGGCCAGGCGATTTGTGGAGACATCTGGGCTGCTGCGGGCACCATAATGGCATTACAAAGTTTAAGTTTGGCTTTCATTTTTTTACCCAGTTCCAAAGCATAAAATGCGGCGTGGTCTGCGTTAGGAGAAAAATCGGTAGGAATTAAGATAGTTTTCATCTGCTGCGTTTTAATTGATCTATAACTAAGGTCAACAATCCTAAATTAAAGAAACATGATATATATCATATTAAACACTGATTATGAACCCATTTGTTTTAAAAAAAAACATCCTGTCTTCATTTGACCGTTTAAAGCCAACAAAGACAGGATATTTTTATTTTAAAAAGCTTGAATCCTAAAAAACGCAAGCGTTCTTTTTTAGAAAACCGGTTCTGCAGCAACCTGGAAATCTTCATCTCTCAGGTGTACCACTTCCATGCTTTTTTCATAGTTTGTTGACTTCTTAGAGAAGAAATCATGTTGCGTTGTTTCTCCGTTTAGGCCATTCAACACGATAGAATTAACCGATTTCACTTCAAAAAGCTCTTCAAAACCAAGGTTCATCATTGCTTTATTGGCATTATATCTTACGTATTCTTTTACATCCGCAGTTAAACCAACTTCCGTATACAATTCATCTGTATACTTCAATTCATTTTCATAAAGCTCCATCAAAAGATCAATCAGCTCTTGCTTACTTTTTTCTGGATCTGGTAGTTTTTTATAAAGATCCTGGGCCAATAGGCCTACAAATACGCCGTGAATAGACTCATCCGCAACAATCTTTTTAATGATGTCAGCACTAGCTACCATTTGTCCTTGTCCGGCCAACCACAGTGGCATAAAGAATCCGCTATAGAATAAGAAAGATTCTAACAATACAGAGGCTGCAAGGCCCATGAACAAAGTTTCGTCACTTACCTGCTGTGCGTCCAGGTTTCTATAGTACTTATCAATCGTACTTGCTTTATGTTGTAACAGCTTATTATTTTCCACCCATTCAAACAGCTCATTGATTTCTGCGGTACTATTTACCGTAGTAAAAATGGTAGAATAAGACTTGGCGTGAATTGCTTCCATCATACACATAAACGACAATACCGCTTTATTTTGCAGTCCGTCAATATGGTCTAACAATTTAGGCATTCCGGTATGGCTTTGCAGGGTATCTAATAAAGTAAGGCCACCCAATGCTTTTTTATAAGCTTCCTGGATTTCCGGGCTCAAAGACTTCCAGCTATCGATATCTTTAGAAGGAATATACTCGGTATCCACCCAAAACTGACGAAGATTTTGCTCCCAGAACATTCCTGCGTAATCATTTTCAGGTGTATTCCAGTTTACTGCTTTATATGAACTCATTTATATAATTTAATAAGGTAATTAATTGCTGCCGGGACTTATACCGAGCAGGAAACACATTCGTCAATGGAAGCTTTACGCGTCCGGGTATAATACAGGGATTTTAGGCCCATTTTATGCGCATATATATAGTATTTGGCGATATCACGTGTACTGTCTTTCGTATTGGTATGTAAAATCGTTGAAATCCCTTGATCTACATGTTTTTGAATGACAGATATCAGGCGCAACACGTTCTTCTGATCCATATCATAAGCAGATTTATAGAAGAAATAGTTGTCGTTATCCAGGTAAGGCATAGGATAATACGTGGTACTATCTCCATATTCTCTCACCTCAATCACATCTACCACTGGCATTACGGAAGCGGTTGCATTCATGATGTAAGAAGTGGATTGATTTGGTGCGATTGCTAAACGATACGCATGATAAAGACCATGAGTTTTCACTTCGTTCCTCAATTCAGTCCAATCGGCAACAGTAGGAATGGCCATACCTTCGAATAAAGCAGCTATTTTATCACTTACCGGAGCAATATCTTTGATCAGGTAAGGTTGGAAATAATTGCCGTTTGCATATTCTGATTGCTCAAAGCCTACAAAAGTTTCTTTTTTCTCTTTGGCAATTTCCATTGAACTTTGGATGGAGTAGAAATTGACCATCATAAAGAACACATTACAGAAGTCAAGCGCTGCTGCACTTTCATACATGATAAAGTTTTTCGTCAGGAAGCCATGTAAATTCATTGCACCAAGACCTACACTGTGCAATTCTTTATTTGCTTTCTGTACGGAAGGCACCATTGCGATATTGGTTAGGTCGGAAACCACAGTTAAAGAGCGCATTGCGGTAGATACGGCTTCTTTTATCCTTTTGTTTTCCATCACTGTAGCAATGTTCAAAGAACCCAGGTTACAAGAAATTCCGTAGCGGATGGTATCTTCTTTACCATAGATTTCGATGTCTGAAACCTCGGAGATTTGCATAATTTCTGTACAAAGGTTAGAGAATTTCACATTTCCAAGTTCTTTTAGTGCGTGACCTCTATTGGCATTTCCTTTGAAAAACAGGTAAGGATAACCACTTTCTTTCTGTGTTTGAGCAATTTTCACCATCAAATGACGGGCATTGATCTTTTTCTTTTTCACTAAAGGATTGGTCACCAATTCTTCATACATCTCATTCATATCCAATTCATCCAGGTATTTACCATACTGTTTATATACGGTATGTGGATAGAACAGGTAGCAGGCTTCATCATTTTCTGCAAGCTCCATGAACTTATCGGGTACAATGACCCCAATAGAAAGAGATTTTATGCGGACTTTCTCATCCACATTGATCTTTTTACAATCTAAGAACTCTTCAATATCTGTGTGGAAGATGTTTAGGTAAACTGCACCGGCACCAGGACGTTGCCCCAGTTGGTTGGCATAAGAGAAAGTATCTTCCAGAATTTTCATGATAGGCAATACCCCACCTGCACGTCCTTCGACATCTTTGATGGCCTCTCCTCTTGCACGCACTTTAGAGATGTTAAAAGAAACACCGCCTCCGATAGAAGAAAGTTTCATTGCAGAGTCGATTGCGTATCCAATACCATTCAGGTTATCACCGATTTCATCCAAGAAGCAGGAAACCAATTCACCAGAGCGTTTTTTTCCTGAGTTTAGGAAAGTTGGTGTTGCCGGTTGATATTCCTGATTGATCAGCAACTCTGCGTATTGTTTGGCTTGAGGCACATCACCTCTGGCCAGGAATAGAGAAACTGCAACTACACGATCTTCATAACGTTCCAAAAATTTCTCTCCGCTATCGTCTCTAAGGGCATAACTTTGAAAAAATTTGAATGCGCTCATGAAGGATTGGAATCTGAATTTCTTGGCATAAACCAGGTCGTATACCTCTTCCATCTGTTCAAAAGTATACCACTGATAGAAATCAATGTAATACTCCTGTTCGATCAGATAATCGATTTTCTCTTTTAGCGTATAAAAGAAAACCGTGTTTTTATTTACATAGTCCAAAAAGTAAGAACGAACTGCTTCCTTATCTTTGTTAAGGCTGAATTCGTCATCTTTTTTAACCATGATCTCGTTGTTCAACAAGATCCATTTTTTAGTCACCATATCTTTAGCCTTCTATATTGTCTATAAATTTTTGAATATCATCTGCGGTACCTGAAAGTTCAAACTGCATCAAAATGGGCAGCTGAAACAGGGCAGAGATTTTTTTCGCAGCGAGTGCATAATTAGGGCCCCAGTTTTTATTTCCACTGGAAGTGATCGATATAATCGAGCTGCTATTTTCTTCGAGGAAACGTAAAGTTGAGGGAGGAACTTCGCCAAAACCTGTGGTATAAGTAATCAGGTGTCCTTCCTGTACTGGTGCAGACACTTGATCAATCTTTTGAATATTCCAGTCGCGCTGCAACTTTAAGCGGTTTACAAAACGCTCTACGTTACCGGTTTTACTGTCATAATAAATGCAGGTCATCAACGAAAGCCGGTTAAACTACTGCCAATGCGGCTAATTCTTCCGGCTTATATCCGATCACTCTTGCCAGTTCCTGTTCTGCTTCCATTAGAATCACCGTTGGTACAGAACGTACTCTGAATTGCATGGCCAGTTCAGGGTCATTAAAAGGATTGATAGTTTCGTATACCATTCCTTTTCTATCCAGATATTCAGAGACCATATTACATGGGCTACAATCTTCTTTTTCGAATTTGATGATTCTTTTAGTACTCATTTCGTAGGATTTTTTAATAAAACAGCCCTCATGCAGGGCTGGTGATGGATTTCAAAAATGGCAAATATTATCTAGAAAGACTCTAAACGGTTATCAACATTCGGTGGAAAAACAACTGCATTTTATGACAGATGAGATACTGAAAAAACAACAAAAATGATTACACTTAATAGGGATTGTTCTGTAATCCATTCGTATAAAGATTATTGAGAAAAATAACTTCATGATGGAAAGAAATAACCTCACAAAAAAAGCTATACTTCGAGTGGTATGCTTCGAGGTATAGCTGATGTGGAAATGACAATATTCTATTTTGAAACTATTCGGTTTCTTCTTCGTCTTCTTCTAAATAGATTTCATGGACTAAGAATTTCACTTTTTCCATGGTTTCTAGTAAGTCTTCGATGTCTTCTGAAAGAATATGATGGATCAAGTCTCCGGTTTCTGGAATCTCAGAATTTGGGATTAATTCAAAAGCTTCGATACTTCCGCTTAAATTAAGGTTAACAATTTTCACATAATTAACTCCATTTTCGATCCAATCCTTTAGGATATTGGCATCGAACTCTACATAACCTTCTATGCTTACCTTTTTCATAGGCGTAAATCTAGGGATTCTAATTGTCTTCCGCTCAGAAATTCCCCATTCCACTGAATTAAGGTGCGATAATGGTAAATAAGTAAACGGCAAAGATGACCAATAGGACCACTCCTTGTAAAATATTCGTTTTACCTGTAGCCAATGACAGCATAATTGTGAACAGAGACAGCAACAACAGCACTGTAGATTTCATATCGATACCCAGGGTAACGGTCATTCCGGTTACCATGGAGACGATTGCTACTGCAGGAATGGTTAATCCAATACTCGCTAATGCGGAGCCCATTGCCAGATTAAGACTGGTTTGTAATCGATTCTTTTTTGCGGCACGATAAGCAGCTAAGCCTTCTGGCAACAATACAACTGCAGCAATGATCACCCCTACTAAAGATTTCGGTGCTCCGGCATTTACAACTGCAAGCTCAATATCAGGCGCAAGAGCTTTGGCAAGAAGCACCACTACTCCTAAACAGACCAATAACAATAGTGCACTCCAAAGGGCAACATTTTTAGCTGGTGGTTCAGCATGCGCATCTTCATTGCCATCGGCTTCCGGAGGAAGGAAAAAGTCGCGATGTCTCACCGTTTGCACCAACACAAAGGTCCCATACAAGACCAGAGAAACCACGGCTACAAAAGCCAATTGTGCAGTGGTGTATACCGGTCCAGCCTTACTTGTCGTATAATTTGGAAGAACTAAGGTGAGCACCAGAATCGCGGTAAGCGTAACCAGGGCCGCACTTACCCCCTGTAAACTAAATACTTGTTCTTTAAACCGGGCACCCCCAACAAGTAAACAGAGACCGATCATTCCAGTTAAAATGATCATTACTGCGGCAAGTACTGTATCACGAGCCAATGCTGTGGTCTCCGGACCGCCGGTGAGCATCAATGAAACAATTAAAGCGACTTCTATCACCGTAATGGCCAATGCCAACAATAAAGTTCCATAAGGTTCACCTACCCGATGGGCAACAACTTCAGCATGGTGTACTGCTGCCAGCACACTACCGATTAACACCGCAGCAAGTACAAAAGAATATAGGCTTCCCAGATCTAAGGACATTCCGAAATAAGCAATCCAAGCTAGAATAGGAACGGCAATGGTCCACAAAGGAAGAGGTAGTGTTTTTTTCATAGTAGAAGATATTTAGTTAGAACCAAAAAAATGATTAATTGTTTAAAAAACCTGGATTTACACCTCCATCTCCAAGGAAAAGGGGGTATTTCTACCTGTTTTTTTATTAGGGTATTTTCACGCTTAATACAGCTGTCCAGTAACCCTAATTTAGAGGCATAGAAATATCAACCTCCAATGATAACTGAACCTATACACAACGAACCTATAAACCTCCGCATCCTTTGCGATGGTTTATTCCAACCGGTGCTCCATTTAAGTTTGCAGCCCCAGGCCTCAGGCATGATCTTCGGCACAGCCATCATCACGATAAAAGAACTTACAGGCCCCCTAAATTTAAGCTTTAAAGTGGTTGGAAGTTACCAAACTCAATCACAGCATGCAAATGTATGTATACAACTTAAAGGCCATAAGCTCATGGATACCGAACAAAACCCTTGTTTATTTTTGAATTTAGAGATGAATACAGAGTATACCACTGGAATTTGCAATTATCATTACCATAGTGATATTAACAAGTACGTGAGGAATGCGACTGTATCTAGTATATTATTTGCAACTACACCATCAAAGAAACTATTTAGTGTATCTGATCTCCCACAAAAAAATCATTACGCTTTATCGTAATCAAATAATCTTAAACTACTATTTGATTTTTTACAACTGGCAGACCCCCACCTGCCAGTTTTTCTTTTTACACCAAAAAGGATTCCTCTTTCCAATATCCAAATATGAAATTATTAGTCAAAAAAGTTTTAATAAAGTGTTTTTTTGTATAATTTAATAGCATAAGCGGATTCAAATTATATATATTTAAGTTTTATCAGACCTATTAATACTATTTATATGCTTCCAGATCAGGCCCAGAAACCAAGCTATCACCATTATTTAGAAGGAGGAGGAGAAATGGGACAGCTGATTCGGGATTATGATTGGTCAAAAACAGCCATTGGATCCCCGGAACAATGGTCGCAAAGTTTACTGACGACGATTAGCATTATCATCTCTTCTCGATTCCCAATGTTTCTATGGTGGGGAACTGAATTGATACAATTCTACAATGATGCTTACCGCAAAAGTCTTGGAGATGAGGGGAAGCATCCTAATGCCCTCGGACAGCGCGGGGAAGATTGCTGGCCAGAAATCTGGGAAACTGTTCATCCCAAGATTAATCAGGCGCTAAATGGTGGAGAGGCCAGTTGGGGAGAAGATGAATTGCTTCCTATTTTCAGAAACAACCAGCTGGAAGAAGTTTACTGGACCCTTAGTTTTAGCAATGTAAAAGATGTACCGGGACAAATTGGTGGGGTATTGGTGATCTGCTCTGAAACTACAGAGAAGGTCCTAGCTGGTCGAAAAATAGAAAAGGCATTGGCGGAACTGGCCAAAAGTGAATCTAAGATTAGGGATATATTGGACGATGCTCCAGTCTCCATAGCGCTATTTACGGGTCCTGATTTCATTATTGAATCTGCGAACAAACAAACGATGCGGGAATGGGATAAAGGAGAGGAAGTAATCGGTTTGCCATTGTCAGTGGCCTTCCCGGAATTAATTGGGCAGCCATTTTTTAAATTATTGGACCAAGTTTTGGCGAGTGGCGAACCTTATTACGGAAATGAGGTGAGGGGCTTATTGAAACAAAAAGATAAACTGGAAGAGTTTTACGCCAATTTCGTTTATCAGCCAATGAAAGATGACCATGGAAAAACCAAAAGCGTCTTAATGGTAGCTAATGTAATTACAGAACAGGTAGTTGCCAGAAAAAAGGTAGAACAAGCTGAAGAAATGCTTCGTTTATCTATTGAATCTGCAAATGTAGGCACTTGGAGATTAGACATTGAAACCAATGCTTTCTTTGCCTCTCCGAGGATGAAAGAAATGTTTGGATATGATCCTAAAGAAGAGGTTTCCCTCAATGACGCACTGGATCAGGTTCAGGAGGATTACCGTCAACAAGTTGCGGACGCCATTATTAAATCGATAGAAACCGGAAAAGATTTTAGTGTAGAGCACCCTATTATTAGTCGCGATCATCAGAATACCCGTTGGTTAAGGGCCTTAGGCCGACTTTATCCCTTGGGAGTTGGACATCCGGCTCATTTCTCAGGGATGATTCTTGACATCACAGAGCAAAAACAGGATGAAATCCGAAAAAATGATTTCATTGGCATGGTGAGCCATGAGTTAAAAACTCCCCTGACTTCTTTAAATGGATATCTTCAATTGATGATGCTCAAAAGAGAGGCACCGAATGATCATTTTATTGCGGCCTGTTTAAATAAAGCGAATGTACAGGTCAAAAAAATGAGTAATATGATCAATGGTTTTTTAAATCTCTCCAGACTGGAATCCGGAAAAATCCACCTCAATATGGAGTATTTTGACCTGAGTCAATTGGTAAAAGAAATGATTGAAGAATACAACCCTACCCTACATCAGCATACCATCACATTAGGTCCCTGTGAGGCGGTTACCATTCATGCCGATCGTGACAAAATCGGGTCGGTAGTTTCCAACTTATTGAGTAATGCGGTCAAGTATTCGCCCAAAGGAAAGCAAATAAACGTGAACTGCCAGGTTAGCCCTTTAGCTGCGCAAATCAGTATTAAAGATGAAGGAATGGGAATTAAGCCACAGTCGCTGGAAAAACTATTTGAACGTTTCTTTCGGGTGGAAACTAAACATACGGAAAACATTTCCGGCTTTGGCATTGGATTGTACCTCTGTTCAGAGATACTGGAACATCATGGTGGTAAAATATGGGTGGAGAGTGAGATTGGGATTGGCTCAACTTTTCATTTCAGCTTACCCCTAAGTAATTAACCCACACTCCAACCCTTATTATTGCTTTTTATTTTACTTTAAACTCTACGCGACGGTTTAAAGCTTTACCAGCTTCAGTGGTATTTGGAGCTACTGGATTTGTTGCACCATATCCCTTAACATTCAACTTTTTGCCATCAAGACCGGCATTTACCAGATAGGACTTTACCGCATTTGCACGATCTACGGATAGAGACATGTTGTGTGCTGCAGAACCTTCAGTTGATGAATTACCATTAATAGTCAGTTGTGCGTTCGGTGATTTTTTCATTTGAGCGACAACTTCATCCAAAACTGCAAATGAAGCAGTTTTCAATACATCGGAATTAAATTCAAATTGAACATTAGTGAATTTAAAGTTAGGAACTTCTTCCACTGCAGGTGATTTTTCTTCTTCAACTGGTGCAGGAGCTGGTTTTTCTTCCGCAACAGGTGCTTTTCTTTCTGTTGGTGTAACTGGTTTAGCGACTATTTTCTTAGTCTTACAAGCTTGCATCGAAAGGGTTAGCAACCCAATCGCAACGATTAGTGTACGTGTTCTTAGAATTTTCATTTATGTTTTTGTGTTTGTTAAAAATAAAAATTATTATCCAATGATTAAGGAATAAAACGAATTAGTTACGATTATAGTGTTAACCGCAACAAAAGGAGGATAATAATCAGGGATTTATTGGAACAAACCGGGGCATGCTACTTTTTTCCCCTTAAAATTCCACTGGAAACACCAAACCGAACATAGCTGTACTTATCCCTGTAATATATATTATAAGGATCTTCGCCATAATATCCCGCAGCAACCATCAGGTAGGCATTGTTCATAAAAGGGAAACTATAATGATAGGAAAGCTCTGCGTTGAGTCTTTTTTTGATGGCAGCCAACTCATATTCCGTCATGGGATTTACCGCGTAACTGATCTCTGCATTTAAACGCCATTGTTCTTTTGCGGGTTGGTAATTCCGTAATGAAAATTTGTAGATAAATCTGCTGAAGCCATAATCATGTTTTAAGGCCTTTTCATAACTAAACCATTTGTGCCATTCAAAGCCAGCTTCATGATTCAAAGCATAATAACCTTTTGCCTTTTGCTTATTGACATCCGTTCCAAAATGGTAAGATGCGGTTAAATAATTCGTCGTAAAATTACCATTGATGGTGTTGATACTCCCATCGGGATTTAAGGCTTCGCCATCTTGCCCATTTGAATGGTGGGTATAAGATAAAGTGGCATATTTATAATTGGGGAGCGACCTGTCTAGTCGAACAAACAATGTTCCGCCAAGTCTGAAACTCGGTGTCCTAACCCCTGCCGAGCGCTCTTCTCTAACTCTTACCGTAAAATCAGGGACTACTGCAAAAGCGATGGGTAGTTTTTCCGTAGCGAGTAGAAAATAACTAGTGGTCAGTCTTCCGTTGATCACATACTTGCCTGGCGCTCCCAATTCTCCTTTCGGAGAGAGGTAAGAAAGCTCAGCATTCTCTTTGTAAAGCTGAATAAAGTCGTTATTTATCTCCTGTTGATTTTGAGCCATTACTGTTCCTAAACTTAAGGCACAGCTCAATAACATGACGCTTAGAATTTTCATTTGAAGCCTTTAGCATAAATACGTACTGAGCCACAAAAAAGTTTCCTACTTCATGAGAAGTAAAGTAAAAACAAAAAAGAATTAACCTCTATTGAAGGCATTGAGCGTTGCTGTTTTCCACCTCACATAACCTAGTTTATCACATTGAGTTGCGACTTCATTAATGGCTGATTCAGGGACATCGTTAACAATCTTCCAACGAATTCCTTGTTTGTTGTTGTAGCTGATATAAATGACGATATCATCAAACAATGGCTCCATCAGTTCCACCTCTTTCAGGTGCAAGTCCTGGAGTTCTCTGGCCAGTATCACCAGTTGATCATTCATCACTTTTACTAAAGGGTCGGCCGGTTTAATATCCGGTTCTATAATTGGAAGTACGGTTATGGTCATACGCTTATTCAATCTAGGATCCTATCTATGGTCTACAGGTCATCTTTCTGCAGAATAGAAATACTACAAATATTAGCAAATATAAATATTATTATGCATTAAAAGAAGTGCTTTACTTATCTCCCCTCAGAAAGCCCATAGATAGTGCTGATCCTGTTCCTAAAACTGCTCCTGCGGCCACATCAGTAGGATAATGTACGCCAAGATATAAGCGCGAGAAGCTGACCGAACCTGCCCAAAGGTAGGCTGGCGCAATCACATACCATTTCCGATAACTATTTGATAAAGCAGTTGCTGTAGTGAAAGCTGTAGAAGTATGTCCAGAGGGGAAAGAATAATGAGAAGGTTGATAAACGGCATTAATTTTCACCAATCCATTAAAAGGTCTGGGACGTTTTACTAGTTTTTTGATGAGTAATGTAGCGACCACATTTACCGCAGAACTACTGGCAACATACAAGGCATTCTGGCGCATCTGTTTATCATTTGAAATTACACCTGCTGCCAACAGTCCGACTGGAACACCAACATTGACTACGTCATTATATTTAGACAAAAACAAAAAAAAACTGGTCTTTTCCGGTGTTCTTCTTTCAGAAAGGTCAATCAGAATTTGATCATCCAACTGTTGTAGTTTATGTTGGCCAAGTACTTGCATTGGGATGGCAAGAACAACCATCAATTGAAATAGGAGAATGTATTTGATAAATATGCTTTTCCTGCTAATCATGGTGTAAATCTACATTTTATTTTTTTAAACTTATCTTCGGAAGAAAATAAGCAAATGATCCCGAGAGGCAAATTAGACCTTAATTTTCAAGATATTTTTGTGGGTATTGGCTATTGCCTTGCTGACCTGTTTCCTGGGGGAAACAAGCAGCCGGTATTTCCAAAAAAACGCGACCAGCTGGTTACACTCTCTGTACGTACTGCCCTGGATCTGCTCCTGACGGCCTTAAACTATCCTCCAGGAACAGAGGTTCTGGTAAGCAACATCAATATTCCGGATATGTTTAACATCATCCGGGCGCATCAATTGGTTCCGATTCCATTGTCTGTCTCTAGAGACTCTTTATCAATTGATCTGGAGGAACTTGAATCGGCGATTAATCCGGCCAGCAAGCTGTTACTATTGAGTCCCCTTTTTGGCGGCATTATGGATATGGAGGCGATTATTGGAATTGCAAAAAAACACCAGCTGATGGTCATAGAAGATGCCGCTCAGGCTTTTATGGGCGATTGCCCGGACCATTTTCCAAGCTGGGATACTGCCCATCCGGGACACCCCGAAACAGACGCCCTATTGTATAGTTTTGGACTCATCAAAACCAATACAGCAATAAGCGGAGCCCTGATTAAAATAAAAGACCCGGATCTTTATATAAAAATCAAGCAGCTAAATGATGGCCTAAGCAGACAAAAAACAAGTGTATATCTAAAAAAGCTTTTCAAAGTTCTATTTATGAAGGTATTGACGATCAACAGCTGTTATACCCTATTTTATCATTTAATCACAGGCTTAGGAAAAGATTTTGATGAGGTACTTACTGGTTTTACCCGTGGCTTCCCAGGTAATGATCCCTTAAAAAAAATAAGGTTTAGACCCTGTTTGGCCAATCATTGGCTATTGGAAAGAAAGTGGAATCATTTCTCCCCATCTAGGATTGAGGATAGAAAACAACTGGCTGAGGACTTACTCTCCGGACTTCCTGAAGCCCAAAAGATTGGTTTTTTAAACAAAAACCACAGCTATTGGGTGTTGCCCATTGAATGCGATGATCCCGATGGAATGATCCGGGAGCTCCGTAAGCATGGTTTTGATGCTACGGCAAAAGCTTCTAGTCTGATCAAATTGGCTCCAATAAAACCTGAACATGAGCAGCCCTCGGCACTTAATTTAAAACAGCTTATATATCTCCCTATGGATACTCAAATGAAAAGCTCAAAACGCAGGCAGCTTCGCTTACTCCTTCAAAAGAAAACAGACTAATCAAAAGATAAATCATTGATCTTTACAAGGGTAGTTCATTCAAAGATCCTTGCAACGGCCAATAGTCATTTGAATTAAAATCGGGTATATAAAGCCAATTGAATGACATGATTGATCGATTGACCGTTGCGCATTTTTTGAAACTGGTTCAGATAACCTGCTTCCAGGTCAAGCTTTTTGCTAAAGCGGTATCCTCCTGCCAGGTAAGCCCGGTTTTGGTCAAAAAAATGACCGTTTATATTTCCTTTATGCTGCACATTAAACATCAACTCATTCTGTAAAGCCGCAAAAGCCCCTTTTTGAAAATTAGTTTGACCTTTTGCTAAGGGCAGCATCACCCTGGCAAAATACCTCAGGCGTTGCGCGAATAAATCATCTCCCTGTTGTTGCTCGATAAAACGTTGTTCCAACCTAAATCGGTGGCTTAGGTTGAATACATTAATTTTATGTTTATAGATATACTGTTGCCATATGCGGTGCTCTGTAAGCTGAATGTCACTTGCGTTGGCTACTGGAATATAAGTTTGGTTCCATAAATAGCCCAGGGTAACATCGCTTTTATCATTGATAAAATAAGTTAGGCCGGGTCTGAACATAACGTTTCTCAAATGACTAAACTGATCCCCTGTTCTCAATTGAACATCGAGGTGGGTTCCCCATTTTTTGCTGAGTTTATTGTTATTCATCAGGAATAACCAACCCGTGCTTTGGTTTGAAGTCTGAGCTATAGCTAAAGTGCTAAAAAGACACATTACAGCCAGCAAAAGAAAGTAAATACGCATTTTAAAATTAGTTTTCTTCGTGTTTGGCTAAAATAAAAACAATTATTTAAAGAAAGCGTTGTTCGTTGATTATTATCAGGCTGTTTGATTAAATAAAAACCCGGATGCAAGTTATATTGCCTATGTTCGTAAAAAAACATGGGTGTAAAAAAGCATTTATTAGACGCGGAAGTGAAATTGCCGGGAGGTAGAATGGTAAAGGGGCCGGTAACCACTTCAGATGACAAAACCTATTATTTCAAAAGCCAATCGGGTGGTTCAGATTTTTATCTTTACCTGATTAAGGATGAGAATGGCTGGTATGAATCGGGCGGAAACGAAGCCGAACATCCACAAGAGGTAGTAGATCAGGTTGGTCAACAAATTGATACTTATCTAAAAGCGCAAGCCATACCTGGATAGGCAAATAAAGACAGTTGCTCCAATAGCTTATAAAAAAATTGCCGCATCAATTGATTTAATGCGGCAATTAATTATTATTTCAGGATTGCTTAGTCCATCACTAGTTTTCCTAATGCATCTTTGCTAAAGCCTATTAATTCCTCTACACGATTTTCCTTAATTTTCGTCACCCAATTTGGATCAGACAACAAAGGTCTACCTACTGCAACGAGGTCAAAATCACCTCTATCCATGCGACGGATTAATTCATCTAATGAACTAGGCTCCGAACTCTCACCTGCAAAAGCTTTCAAAAACTCTCCAGTTAAGCCTACAGATCCAACAGTAATCGTTGCTTTTCCTGTTATTTTTTTAGCCCAACCTGCAAAATTCAGATCAGAACCTTCGAATTCAGGCTCCCAGAATCTACGTTGTGAGCAATGGAAAATATCCACTCCTGCATCTGCCAAAGGATTTAACCAAGCTTCCATCTCCTGCGGGGTTTTAGCCAACTGGAAGTCATAATCAGCAGGCTTCCACTGAGATAAACGAAGGATAATGGCAAAATCCGGACCTACTTGTCTGCGTACTTCCTTAACAACTTCCATTGCAAAACGGCTACGTTCTGGCAAAGTTTTACCACCATAAATGTCTGTACGTAAGTTTGTGCCTTCCCAGAAGAACTGGTCGATCAGGTAACCATGAGCACCATGAATCTCAACGGTATCAAACCCCATCCTTTTTGCTGCTGCTGCTGCTGCTCCATAAGCCATAATTGCGGCTTCGATGTCTGCTTCAGTCATCGTATTTCCATTGTTGAATCCAGGTCTGTTTAGTCCTGAAGGTCCTTCAAATGGTGTTGACGGCAGCCATCCAGAATGGTGGTTGTCCATGATTCCCATGTGCCAAATTTGAGGGCCCATTGCAGCACCATTCGCATGTACCTCATTGATTACCTGTTGCCAACCCGCCAATGCTTCCGTCCCATGGAAATGGGGAACATTTGCATCATTAGAAGAAGCCGGGCGATCGATGACTGTTCCTTCGGAAAGAATCAAACCAACCTCTCCAGCAGCTCGTTTGCTGTAATAAGCGGCCACATCTGCTCCTGGAATCCCATTTGGCGAGAAAGATCTCGTCATTGGCGCCATCACTATTCTATTTTTTATATTTAAAGATTTCAGACTAAAAGGCCTGAACAAGCTATCTGTATTCATAATTATCTTATTTATATATCGGATTCAATAATTTTACTCAATTCAATAAATGTTTCTTCATTTCTTTTATAATATGTCCACTGCCCTACTCTTGTGGAAGAAACTAAACCAGCACGTTGAAGAATGGACAAATACTCAGAAACAGTAGATTGTGTTAATCCTGCCTTTTTTTGAATTTCTCCTACACATACACCAACTTCAAAGCCAGCATGTACCTGTTCAGGAAAACTCGCGGCCGGGTCTTTTAGCCACAAAAGGATTTCCAACCTAGTCTTATTGGAAAGCGCTTTAAATATTTCTAACTGTTTCATACTACAAAGGTATATCGACTTTTTCCGATATCCCTATTAAACTAAAAGAGATGACATTGGTCTGATGATTGTTGTCCATCAAAAGATCTTTAGCGCAATTCTAAAAGATCATGTATTAAAAGCTTTATGAAGAAAAGAGAAAAACTGGCGATCATCCGTCAACATTATCCGAATGCCATTTCTACCATCGACAGCATCAACAAGTTAATTGATTTTGTAGAGGCGCAACTAGACCTGGAGCCTGCTCAGATTATGATGGCCGATAGTATTTGTAGTGATGATGTCAATAGTATACAGTTTCCGGTCAGATCCAATGAATTTCTAGGTCCTTTTAAATTGGGTGGTTTAGACGGCTTTCCTTTCGCTGGCTTAAGTGGCATGGGTGCTTTTGCCAGCCATGTCCCTGATGATGGTGCCGTTTTAGTATATTATGGACCGCACATTGGCATTTCAAAAGAAGGTGTCTTGGGTGAAATTCACCGTTTCGGACAGCAAAATAGCACTGATTGCTGTGGGGCTGCCAAGGGTGCCTTAAAAAAGCTACACGCCAATACGATTGCTTTGGGGCATCTGGAGGACATAGATTATCAAATGAATACCATTGAGCAGATTATACTGAAGGAAAAGGATAGAATCC
Organism: Pedobacter gandavensis; assembly: GCF_014172405.1. Taxonomy (GTDB): domain Bacteria; phylum Bacteroidota; class Bacteroidia; order Sphingobacteriales; family Sphingobacteriaceae; genus Pedobacter; species Pedobacter gandavensis. Next base: position 50,005 of record NZ_WNXC01000006.1, read on the forward strand.
TATCTGCAGTTCATCCTTTAAAAGAGACTACCGAGGTCATTTATGAAGCGATTGATGCTCGTATCAATGAATTGATAAACCAAACAAAATACACTTGTAAATATGTGATTTTACTCGGCACAATTCACATCAACAGCGACACCGACATGGGCTCTTTTACCTCTGCTAAACGCTTTGAGCTGATCAATCTTGCAACAAATGAGCGACAAAACCTTATGGAAGAATTTTTCAATTAAAACTCTATCAGATAATAGTATATTAGAAAAAATTATCACGTTAATCATTAGCTATGAATTTGAATAAAGCCATCCTAACCACTACTTTAATTCTGGGGACTATAGGTTTCGCCAACGCACAGGAAGCCAAACATGAAGACACCGAATTTTACACTCCTGTTCCTCCTGTAGTTACTCCTGCAAAAACATTTGGCAATGCCCCATCTGACGCCATCATTCTGTTTGACGGTAAAAATTTAGACCAATGGGTGATGACCGATGACAGGTCTCAGCCTGCGAAATGGAAAGTAAATAAAGGGGAGTTTACAGTAGATAAGAAAACCGGAAATATTGAGACCAAACAAGCTTTTAACAACTACCAGTTGCACCTGGAATGGAAAGTCCCTGCCAACATCACCGGTCAAGGGCAAGCACGTGGCAATAGCGGGCTCTTCCTGGCATCTATTGGAAAAGGAGACCTGGGTTATGAATTGCAAATTCTGGATGCCTACAATAATCCAACTTATACCAATGGCATGGCGGGAAGTATTTACAAACAGACAACCCCATTAGTGAATCCTTCTAAAAAACCTGGGGAATGGCAAACCTATGATGTGCTTTGGACCGCACCCGTATTTGAAACCGACGGTAGTTTGAAAAGCCCGGCAAAAGTAACTGTGCTTTTCAATGGTGTGGTTGTTCAGAACAATTTTGAGTTAAAGGGCCCTACACAATATGTCGGACAACCTTCTTATGGTAAAGCACATGGCCCATCACCAATAAAACTTCAATCGCATGGAGATAAAAGTGAGCCATTAAGCTTCCGTAATATCTGGATTAGAGAACTATAAGTTAAACGCATTCTAAAATAGAATCTATGAAAAAATTAATTCTTCTAATGGCCTTAGGCTTCGGTTTTGCAGGGTGTAGCAGTATGAAATCACCAAAAGATACGCTGACATTTTATTTAAAAGGCAAAATTGAAAAAATGGGAATGACAACCTATCAATACGGTACACATACCATTACCACAAGCGACCATACTTACGCTTTAAGGAGTAAAACTATTGACCTCAATAAGTTTGAAAACAAAGAGGTGAAGCTTGTTGGAACAAAGGTTCCAGGATACCCCTTAGAAAATGGCCCTTTACTTATTGAAGTCAGTTCAGTAAAAGCCAAATAAACCTAGGTTAAAAGCAAAGGCTCCCATTCACATGAATGGGAGCCTTTGCTTTTGTAGAAAATTTCTTGTAATTACAATGGATTTCCATTGTTAAAAAACTGATTCTGATAAGATTTCAATTCATTTTTCAAAAGACCTCTGGCGACATGAATTCTTGTTTTCACAGTCCCTATTGGAATTTCTAATTCCTTTGCAATTTCGTGGTATTTGTACCCTTCAAAGTACTTCACGAAAGGTATATAGTATTGAGGCTGTAGTTTTCCCAATGCACTATGAATGTCGTTCATAATACACTTTCCTAAGCCTGCATTATGAGATGCTCCTAAAGCTGCTCCTGTAGTGGTAATGTCTATTCCATAATTCATGAACGTTTTCGCCAGATTTCTGCGTCTGTAGCTATTGATAAAAGTATTCCGCAGAATCATGTATAACCATCCTTTAAGATTTGTCCCTTGCTTAAAGTTCTTTTCGTAACGAATTGCTTTCAGCATCGTATCCTGAACCAAATCATCAGCATCATCATCGTTTTGTGTAAATGCCAGAGCAAAAGACCTTAAGTTATCCTTATAGCTCCATAATTGAAAATTAAAATCGATTGTGGTAGTATTCATGGGATTATTTTATTGGTATGCCCTGAAAACATCAAACGCTATGCCCTTGCCAGCTTAGATTTAAGATACCGTATATATCGCCCTAAAAACAGGTAATCACATTAATATTAAGTATTTAACGCAAATCATTTCCTTTAAAACTTAAAAACCTCTAAGCATTTTTATTGAATTAGCCCTTTCAAGATCGCATAGTGTATTAATGCGGCTGTATTTCTCGAACCTGTTTTTTCTATCAAGGTCTGACGGTGGCCTTCCACTGTTCTTTTACTAATAAATAAGCGTTCAGATATTTGAATATTGGTGAGTCCTTCTGAGATTAATCCTAGAATTTCAATCTCCCGAGCCGAAAAATCATGTACGACTTCATCATTATTAGCAATACGTGTCGCATTTTGACTACATTTTTCCAACAATCTCATAGAGAGCTCTGAACACAGGTATTTCCCACCAGAATTGACATGTTTTAATGCAAAGATCAATTCCTCCGCCCCTACACTCTTTAATAAATACCCAACAGCTCCTTCCGAGAAAGCTTGTGTAACATATTTTTCATTGTCATGCATCGATAGCATCACCATCAGCGTTGAAGGATATTGGGTTTTAATCTCCTTCAACAACATCATTCCATCTAGTTCTGGCATATTGATGTCCGCAAGTACAATATCCACCTTTGCTCCGGTGGCTAAGTAGGCTAGCGCTTCCAGCCCATTTACGGCCTCTGCAACAACATTTATATCTTTATCAGTTTCTAACAGCATCTTAATGCCATTTCGAACTATATTATGATCCTCTGCTAATAATACTTGTAACATCTTACTTAATTTAATATTTGATTATAAATCTTTGTCCCTCTTATCCAGATTTTCATTTAAATCCATCAACATCTCCTTTAAACGATTGATATGGATTTTCATCTGTTCCACCCGCTCTGTTTTGTTCCAACTATGATGGTTTCCCATGGCTTCCAGTAGATTTTTTCTTTCTTCCATCATCCTAATGGCAACCCATAAAGATTCTTCTATTCCCTTTATCTTTTCAGCTTCCAGTGTTTTCTCTGTAAAGGTATGCCCTGTATAACAGCGGTACCGGGGGACCTGATCATCTTGCACTTTCGCAAGTAAACCACCACAAGATGGGCACGTAAAAGGAGTTAAAGGTCCTATTTTTTGTAAATCTGCGACATTGCTACTCATTCTCATTGTAATTTCAGCCTCTATCTTCACGTCGGTTGGAACTGTACCAAGTTCAGTATGATTTCTGGAAAACAGGTCAGATAAGATATATCCCATTTCATTAATAGGCACCACATAATCAACTTCCAGGCTGTGAAGCACATTATTTGGCATATCTGGGAAATCGGCCTCCTGAGGATCCTGCACTATACATCGGCCACCACTTCTTTTAATCGCAGACATACCTGAGGTACCATCGTCCAGTAAACCCGTGAGCACAATCCCGGTCACAGCGGAGTTATAAGCAACGGCAGCGGAACGAAATAGCACATCAATAGAAGGTCTCCAATAGTTATCATATGCACCCTTTCTGATTAGAATTTTCTTCTTTTCAATCATCATGTGATGATCTGCTGGTGCCAGATAAATTACCTTATTACTAATTTTAGTACCATCTCTGGGGATGACACATTTTAAAATGGTTTGTTTTTGGATCTGGTTGAGAATAACCTCTGTTAAAGAATTTCTGGAAATATGAATCACTACAAATATTGCAGCGTCAAAATTCTCATCAAATCCTGCAACGAGTTTTGATACCGCGTTAATCCCTCCAGCGGAGGCTCCAACAACAATAATATTCTTCACCTCCCTTTTAGACATCACCTTAGGATAAAGTCCCTGCGTTTTTTGTTAATTCTGAACCCCGATTAAACTGAATACTGATCGTTGTCCCCGTTTTCCCGGTATTGATATGCATCTTCCCATTTAGAAGAAAAATACGGTTCTGGATTGCACGAATTCCAGATCCCAGAAACAAGGAATCCTTCACTTCTTTTTCAAATCCCCGACCGTTATCACTGAAGACTATATTTACATTTTCGCCAGCGGGGCTGATGATGATCTTTGCTTCTGTTGCATGCGCATGTTTGATACAGTTATTTATCAATTCCTGAATCATCCTAAACACATACAGCTGGACTTCTTCATTGATTGGCAAAATCACCTCTTTTATAACTATTTTTATTTCGAATTTTGGCGTACTTAACCGTTGAGCCATCTCTTTAACGCCAGAAACAAAGCCGAAATCCCTCAATACTGAGGGCGTCAGTTCATAGGAAAGCTCTCTGGTTTCCCCAATTGCCTGGTCCAATAACTTATTGACATTCACAAACTCACCTCTTAGATTTTTGCTGAGTTGTATATTTTGAAGGTTTAAGCGAATACCGTATAAAATCTGGCAAACACTATCATGCAAGGCACTGCTAATTCTGTATCTTTCTTTTTCCTGAGCATTAAAAGCCGTAGATAACACCAACCTTTTTTGGAGTTCCTGCAATTCAGCTGCCTCTTTGGCTAACTTTTTTTGCGCTGTAACATTCATCAGAATTCCTGCAAAATAACGGGGAACAATTTCAGTCACCACCTCATGTCCTTTTGCTACAATATTCTTGATCTCTCCATTTTTCGTGATGATCCGAAATTCCAGATCCATATCATCAAAGCTATTAAGCGTCTGTAATAACACTTCAGTAACCCGTTCTTTATCATCTGGATGAACTAATGAAACCAGGCCAGTAATTGTGCCGTCGAATTCCCACTTCATCAATTCGAGTACGGAGTAACTAAATTCATCAAGAAATAATTTATCACCATCCAGATCCAGCCACCATGTACCAGTACCAGAAGCATTTAATGTCATTTCCAATCTTTGCGTGGTTTTCAAAAGTTCCCTTTGGGCAAACTTACTTTCTGAGATGTCAATGACTGTAATATAATATTTATTATTGTTTGTAGCGGGATCAACGATCGCTATTCCTTCCATCCGAGTATCACATTCATGACCACCAGCCATCAAGAGCTTAAGCTCACAATTATGCTTCGTTTTTGCTGAATTCATTTGGTGCAAAAAAGCATATAGCTTATCCCTTTCCTGTGAAGGAATAAAGTCCTGGAATTTCTTATCAATGATATTCAATTTTAGGGTCGCCAGCATATCCGCGCCTGTCTGATTGGCTTCTTGCACCAAACCAGCATGATCTATGATAAAATAGCCCACCGGTGCAAGGTTAAAAAAGTCTACAAACTTGGTCCGTTCCAATTCCAACAATTCGTAGGAATTAGAGAGTTCATCATTTTGCATTTCCAGTTCCAATTGAAAAATCTGCAGTTCTTCCAGGAGAACTTCCAGTTCATGGTCTGAGATTTGTTTATTTAAGGACAAGGATGGGTCATATGATCTCCCGATCCTTGCACGCAGCAAGGAAATAACTTTCTCTCTGTTGCTTTTTTTACTCACTTTCTTTTTCAATGAAATTTACAATACTCACCGTGTATTCTTCCTGTTTTGCTTCAGGAACATATTCTAAATGTATCATTAACTTTTTCATACCTACACTAGGAAAATCGTGCTGAAGGTATAGTTTAGGATGTTTATCTTCAGATAAGAATAAGGCGTCTAATTTATTTGTGCTCCATCTGTTATGAACAATTTCCATAAAAAATTGTTCTTTAACCTCTAATTCTCTCATTTGAAACATCTGTAAAAAGAAGCTATTTACAACCATCACTTTACCGTCCTTATCCAGGATAACTGCTGCGTGCCGTAAATGGTCAACAGTTGCCTGAATGTAAGAAAGTAGCATCGAAAACTTTCTTTCTAAAGCCTTAACAGGGGTAATTTTCGTAAAGGTAAGCACTGCACCATTGATGAAATTATCCATAGTCCGGTAAGGCATTATTCTTAGGTTGTACCATTCGTTGGTCTTTGTTTTCACTTCCAATTCCCTACCATTTAGTTTTTCTATGACTTCAAAAATGGCAGTTTCAATTGAGGGGTAATCAAAGTTAGAAGCGATATGTGTGATTGAACGGCCCACGTCAGAATTGATCAGATTAAATAGCTTATTTACCTGAGGAGTAAATCGCAGTATATTGAGGTTATTGTCTAAAAATATAGTTCCAATATCCGTATTGTCCAGCAAGTTTTTCATATCATTATTCATACGGGTTAACTCTTCCGCTTTATTCTGATATTGAAGGTTAATGGTCATGAGCTCCTCATTTAAAGATTGCATCTCTTCCTTAGTCGTCAATGCCTCTTCATTGGTACTTTGCAATTCTTCATTGGTACTTTGGAGCTCTTCATTGGTGGATTTCAATTCTTCTAAAGAAGTCTCCATTTGTTCGATCGTGGTATGTAACTGCTGTTTCGTATAAGTCAGTTCCTTTTCCAGACCCTCTACTGCAGCACCTTGCATTGCATTCCGTTTCCCAATTGCTCCGGCTTTCTTTTTTACTGGTCCTCTGTCTATAAAAACCACTACAAAAAGATTTTGCAACTGTGTATCATCGAGACGATCCACGCTAAAATCAACCCATTGAGGAACCCCATTAAAGTTAATCTTTAGCTCAGTAAATTCTACTTTAGCTTTTTCCAAAATCGACTGATGGATGGCATTTCCCAATGCATACCTCAACTCTTCCACTACAATTTTATGGATATTCATGGAGGCCTCTCCAGAATGAAATTTGAGGTATTTATCTACCTTACCATTGATATACAGAATCTCTCCTTTATCGTCTACAAGCAGTGAGGAAGGTGTATAGGCCTCTAAGAGCACTTTATGAAAACGCTCAGCCAATAAATTTTTGGCTACTGGTTTTTCCTGTAGTCCTTTCATATTTTTATCCAATTGATTGGTGATATTAAATGGGAAATCAATCATTTTTCCCGCAACTGAAACTCCATCCTTACGCTCATATAGCCTCCATTTGGAATCAAGCACATTAAATGCATCATTAAAAACCCCTACAGACTCCGCGGGTCCTAGAAATAGGATTCCACCGATATTGAGGGAGTAATGAAATATTGGCATGAGTTTCTTCTGCAAATCTGCGGTCAGGTAAATCATCACATTTCGACAACATAATAAGTCAAGCCTGGTAAAAGGAGCATCTTTAATCAGGTTGTGTTGTGCAAAAACAATAAGCTCCCTAACTTCCTTTTTCACTACATAACCATTGTTCTTCTTCACAAAATACCGTTCAAGATATTCGGCAGAAATTTCAGAAGTGATGTTAGAAAAATAAAAACCAGCCCTGGCATGATCAATTGCATTCGGATCTAAATCCGTGGCAAAAATTTGCACTTTAGGTTGAGGTCCGAACTTCATTGCACTTAAAAATTCCATCACATAAATCGCCACAGAATAGGCCTCCTCTCCGGTAGAGCAACCTGCGATCCAGATGCGAATTGGCTCCTCTACTTTTTTCTTAACCAGTCTGCTATACAAGTGTTCTTTCAATTGCTCAAAGGCAGGAGTATCCCTGAAAAACTTGGTTACTCCAATCAATAATTCCTTAAAAAGGATATCGATCTCCAAGGGGTTTTCTCTAAGAAAATTAACATAATTAATATAATCCGGGAGTTGGTGAAAAGCAATTCTCCTTTCTACGCGTCTGGTGATGGTATTTTTCTTGTACAGTGTAAAATCATGACCTGTATGCGAACGCAGCATCATCAAAATCTTATTGAGGTGGGTATGATTATTTCTTTCTTTTAACAAGTCGTCTGTTCCAACTGTTTTGAGTGCCGGATGGTTCAAGTATTGAATCAATTTAGCTGGCATCTCTTCTGGAGGCAAGATGTAATCAACCATTCCAGTCTTTATAGCTGCATCAGGCATACTGGTATATTCAGCTGATTCCGGAAGTTGAACCATTGCCATTCCCAGCTTTTCTTTAATCATTCTCAATCCCATTTCTCCATCAGCTCCCATCCCTGAAAAGACAATGCCTACAGCATAATTCCATTGATCTTCAGCTAAACTTTGAAAGAAATAATCGATACACATGTGTGCCCCTTTTGACCTGGATTCATTAAACAACAGTAAATGACCATTATGAATGCCCATATCCCGTGCCGGAGGAATTACATAGATATGGTTAGGAGATAACTTCAATCCATCTAATGCTTCGACAACTGGCATAGCAGTCGATTTTTGAATCAGTTCAGGAAGTCCAATATTTTGATCCGGATCCAAGTGCATGATGATCACAAAAGCAAAACCGGTATCCATGGGAGTATGCCTAAAAAAAGCTTCAAATGCATGAAAAGAACCTGCAGAACCTCCCATACCTATAATTGAAAAAAACTTCTTTTGTTTGCTTTTTTCCAATTCTTCAGCAGGTTCGGAAGAATCAGCTTCTTCTCTTAGCTGCATGAAACTATTTTTCTCTATATCCATATTTATAGCTAATGTAAGCTTAAAATAGTTTGATAAAAATCTATTCTCTGAAGAAAATGCCTCAAATTAACCTTACAGCATACAATCAGCTATTTAGGAACATCATGTGATTCTGAAATCCTTCTCATCGACCAGTCTTTATTTACAAATAAGCGTTACTGATGAATTTAACCTCATTGGATCAATGAAGGAAGATTGGGAATAATGACTGAAATTACCGTCCCTTTTCCAATTTCAGAATTGATAGCCAGAGATCCGTTTAAGAGGTTAGTCTTATTTCTAATTGCTTTCAGACCAATTCCATTATTTAATACCTGATCTTGATCAAAGCCTTTTCCATCATCATGAACCTGGATATGAATCACCTCCTCATTGGCATTAATCGTTAAGATAACTGTGTTAGCTTCTGCATGTTTAACCACATTAATGATCAATTCCTGAACCACCCTATATATAGCAACTTCAATAGATTTATCCCTTTGATTTTCCAATCCGGTGTAGATGGAACGGATAAGTATTGCGAGTTGGAATTGATTACAAATATCATCTAACGCTGCTCTTAGGCCAAAATCTTCCAATATGGCAGGCATCAATTCATGCGAAAGTCTCCGGCTTTCTCTAATTGCATCTGCCAATAAGCCATCTGTTTCTTGTAACTCCTTTAGATTTTCAGCAGCGGATAACTTCGCCTGATTGAGCATGTTTTTCGATAAATTGAGTTTTACACCATAGAGTAGCTGTCCGAGTCCGTTATGTAGATTTTCGGCGATACGCTTACGTTCTGCCTGTTGCGTTTCCAGAACCGTCTTAAAAATCTCCATTTTGAGCAATTCATTCTTTCTGAAAAGCGCAACTTGGAGGGTCATGTCTATATCAACGCCTAATACCTTTAATGCTTTTCCATTTTCATCCCGATGAATTGAAGCCCTTAATTTTAAAACCTTAAGTTTCTCATCCACCAAAATCTCCATGGTTTCTTCGAAGCCTTTCTCACCGGTTTTAAGGAACTTTACTATTTTTTCGGCAATAGGTACACAGCGTGCAGTAGCAAATTGCAGGTAAATTTCCGGTTCTGGTAATACCTCTTTAGGAAGATTAAAAAGGCGATACATTCCTTCTGACCAGCTAAAGGATTCCGAAGTCAGGTCATATTCCCAACTACCAATTTTTGCCAGTTCTTCAGATTGTTGCAAGATCATTAGATTTTTCAATTGCTCCTGCTCGGCAAACTTACGATTGCTGATGTTCATCGTGGTGAGCATTAAAGCGTCCTCCATTTTCACAAACATATTCGAAAACCACCCATTATAACCATCATAATGATAATGAACCTCCATTTGTTGTGAGACCGATGTTTCCATGACATTTAACATCAAATCAAATAAACCTGATGCCTTTAACCCTGGAAATTCCGCTAAAAACAATTTACCAACCAAATCACCTCGACCTGCTTCCTTTTCGAATTCACGACTAGTCATTTCAACCCTAAAATCTATGATTTCTCCGGAAGGGTTTCTGATCGGCTTTAACAAAGATACCCCCACCAAACTTGCATTAAAAACGAATGCGATCAGTTCCTTGCTCTCTTTCAGCTCTACTTTCGTGTGATGGTGTATGGTCACATCCTGTATTACCCCGTAAAAGCGTGTCAGGCCAGTGATCTCATCCCAGGCAAACTCCATTCTTAATTTAACTATCTTGATGTCCTGCTGTGCTGTCACAATTCGATAGCTGTCCTCAAAAGCACATTTTTCCCGTAGCTGATGCTCAAAAGTTCTGCGTGCTAACGCTTGATCTTCCGGATGGAAATAAGAAAAAAGAAGCTCAAAGCTAAAGGGTTTTTCTTGCGGGGAATAACCATAAATACGATATAATTCGTCACTTAAATAAAGAGATTCCAGTCCTATTGCGCCCTCGAAATAACCAACATTAGCCAATTCCTGAGCCAATTTTAAGCGCCGTTGCTCCTCCAGTAGCTGGAACTTAGCATTCGTGATCTCAGTAATCTCCGTAAACATTAAAACCACCCCATTTTCGGAGGGGATAGCATGAAGAGAGACCCAATTTTGATTACGTCTGCAAAAATACTCGGTGATACTTGCTTCATTTTCAAATACTGCTTTCTGAATGGCTTGACAAGCTTCCTGACTATTGTTCTTATCAAATAATTCCCAAGCATTTACACCAATAATTCCGGTAACATTAAGCTGAAAAAGTAATCCTGCTTTTTTGTTTGCGTACAAGACCACATGATCGGTATTTAGCTGCAAACAGGCTACATCAATTAGATTTAGAATATATTCGGCACCGGAATTTTTGAATAAATCCGCGTATTTTTCTTGGGAAATACTGATCATAAAAAAGGAAGAAACATAAAATCAATTTAAATAACAAGCCAATGCTCAAAGTGTTTTTCAATGAAAACAAATCAAGAAATTGTATTTTAAAGAAGCAAATATATTTAAAGTTATTATAAGCGATCTCTCCTCCTAAAGCATCGTATTTATACGCTGTACCTCATAGAAAAAACACGCAGAGATCGACCGTAAAGTACCTGAAATCAATCACTAAACAGCAAAACAAATTAAAATCATAAACATTTCCAGACCTTGCTTGTTCCGCTGAGGTAAACAAAATCGTAAATAGAAACCATAAATTTTAAATCATGCAAAAAGGAATAGTAAAATTTTTCAATGTAACCAAAGGGTTTGGGTTTATACTCCCTGATGATGGGTCTGCAGAAATATTCGTGCACTCTTCAGGGCTATTAGAACCTATCCGCGACAATGACACTGTGCATTACGAAGTAGCTCATGGTAAAAAAGGGTTAAATGCAGTCAACGTGAAGAAAGGTTAAACCAGATTGTAGAGACCTTTTCTTTAAGAAAAAGCGACCAAGATGCTTAGTTCTCAGCATAATTCGCCTGATTTCTTAAAAAACACAAAACGCAATGAATAATATTGTATTTCTTGTGCAATAATTTATTTAATTGGTTAACTTTAGTTTTGAATTGAAACAGAATAGAGCACAATAAATCCTAAACTATAAGAAACAGATAAGCACCACCACAACACAAAAAACGAATACAATCAACCAAATTAACCACCAAAACCAACAAAAAAGGCAAATACAATATTAAATTCTTAATAGAATCTGTAATGTACCCGTCTTTTTAAATGCGCTCATTATGAATACAAAATCGAAATTTGAACTGGAAATTGTCCGTAAAGTACGAACGATCAGAAAAGAGAGAAACAAAGGGCAAACGTATATTGCCATGGTTCTTAAGGTTTCTGACGGCTATATAGGACAAATTGAGGGAGAAAGATGGCCAGCCATGTACACTTACGACCAACTCAATAAAATAGCTATAGAATTCGGCTGTAGCCCACAGGATTTCATCCCTAACGAATGTATCGTAGAAAATTTAGCTAGCAGTATATAAAGCATGTATTTGATGGCTTTGATTTTTCAATTCAAAGCCATCAACTTAATTTGTATTCAACTGAGCTTCCTTTAATACTACTATACGTTCCGCTTCCAGCTTAAAATGAACCTTTCCTGATAGTTCTAATTGACTCAGAACCTTAGAAAGTTCGTCAAACCTAGAAATTTTCGCCGTCAGTAGCAGGTCTTGATTATCCTCCTCATATACCACAGGCACATTGTACCAACGACTGATCTTCTTCATAATACTTCCCAATGGCTCGGACTTAAATACAAACTCCCCATTTTTCCAGGCCAGCAATTCAGCTACATTAACATTTTCTACTTTAGCCGTTGTATCCGTCAATAACAGCTGCTGTCCAGGTTTCAGGTAAGTTTCCTTATTTCCAATTGAAGGGTGATCAACCAATATCTTTCCATCCAATAAAACGGTGCTGACCACCTCATCATCTGGATAACTGCTCACTTGAAAATGCGTCCCCAAGACTTTAACTTCCTGTTTGGCCGACTTGACCACAAAAGGACTTGCGGCGGCGGTAGCAACCTCAAAATAAGCCTCACCACTGAGCGTTACTTTACGAATCTTCTCGGCGGAAAATACACCTGGAAATTTAAGGGAAGATGCTGCATTTACCCATACCTTGGTCCCATCAGATAGCGTAATCATATACTGACCACCGTTAGGGGTTTTAAGCGTCAAATCCTGCCCATAGGCAGACACGGAAAGTTCGGTACCATCGTTATAGGTGATTCCTGATTCTGTGATCAGCAATCCACTTTTCACCTCGCTTAAATTAATGACTTGGCCATCTGGCAATAAAAGCGCAGCCTTGTTACTGCCTGGTACAATACCATAAGAAGCCGAACCAGTAATCGGATCATCGAATTTTGAAGCCCTGAATTCCCGATAAAATATGGACATAACACCTGTGGTCAATAAGGCCAGGCAGGCTATTGCGAGGTAAGCGAAAGACCTTTGCTTATAAAATGGAATGAGTTTTATCTTATGATCCATGGATTTAATCACCGAACTCAATAAGGGGTAAAGGTCGGCAATATGTTTTTTTAAGCGTATATCGATAAAATTTGAAGGAAGTTCATCTGCTAAAGCTTTACGAATCAATAAACGCAATTCTTTTTGAGAAAGTGTTCCGAAATGTGCCATCAGCAGCTCCGTTTCTTCATCGCTAACAAACTTCCTAAAATAATCAAACACCAGGTTTTCTGCCATGGTATTCAGTTGAACTTTGAAAGCTGTTTTTAAAGAAATACTGTTCCTATTATCCCATACGGTTAAGAACAAATCCTGAACCAATTTATCTACTAAATTCTGATCTTTTAAGAGGTGTAGCAGTTGCCCATATATCTTTTCACTGTAGAACACATAAATTTTCCCGAAGGCAGCTTCATCTCCTGCTTTCAACTTTGTCAGTTCTTCTATTTCATTCCAGTGCCCTGTTACTTTAATCCCCATAAATTTCCAGCGTTATCCTGTTTATTTTTTGTAATCCTGACTAAGAAAATTATAATTTCAGATAATTCTTAGTCAGGAAGAAAACAATTAATACTTATAACAATAGTTTTATACAAACGTTTGTATAAAACTTCCGATTTAATTCAATTGTTACCTAAAAGGCATTACTTCTGATTTCTTCTACCTCTTCTACGGAAATCGCCAGGTCTTTACCTAGTTTTCTAAAGCCATCAGAGGTGATCACATAATCATCTTCTACTCTGATACCACCAAAATCCCTATAAGCCTGAACTTTATCGTAGTTGATATATTCTGAAAACTCATTACTTTGCTGCCATTGGTCAATCAGTTCAGGAATGAAATAAAGCCCTGGTTCTACTGTCACGACATATCCTTCTGCCAATTCTTTCCCCAATCTAAGTGATTTCAGACCAAACTGGCTGGTGTTTTTCTGCAGGTCATCTGTATATCCAACATATTGTTCACCAAGATTTTCCATATCATGAACATCCAGTCCCATCATGTGTCCGGTACCACATTGAAAAAACAAGGCATGTGCCCCCCTGCTCACCGCATCTTCCAGATTTCCTTTCATCAATCCCAATTCTTTTAAGCCTTCCGCAAGACTTAAGCAAGACTGATAATGTACGTCTATATACCTAACACCAGGTTTTAATGCCTGAACAGCCTCCTGATAAGCATGAAGTACGATGTTATACGCATCTTTCTGAGCTGGCAGGAATTTTTTACCGGCAGGAAAAGTACGGGTAAGGTCGCCGGCATAACCCATTGGCGTTTCTGCACCGGAATCATTCAATACCATATCTCCTTCTTTTAAGGTATTACCATGATAATGATTGTGTAAGATCTGTCCGTTTACGGTTAAAATAATCGGGTAGGAAAGTTGTCCGCCAGCAGTTAAGGCTACCTGATGAACAGCTGCTGCCAATTCATTTTCCGTCATTCCTGGTCTGGCAAGTTGCATCGCTTTCAAATGCATATCTGCAGAAATCACCGATGCCTTATCTAATTCGATCAATTCCAGTGCTGATTTCACAGAACGTTGTGCGACTACAGCTTTGATAAACAGAACTGATGCCTGCTCCTTTACTGCTGCAGGCGTGATCCCCAGCAATTCTGCCAATTTAATTTTATGTTCTGCGCGATATGGAGGAAGGAAATGTATGGTCCTTCCCTGAGTTTTTGCTTTAGCAAGATATTGATCCAGTTGATTTAAAGGTGCAAGCTGAGTAAGACCTGCTTCATTTGCTTTCTCGGCTAATGTTTTTTGTCTACCCATCCAAACAATCGCATCAATGCTCATCTCATCTCCAAACAGGGTCACTTGATTTTCATCCAGGTCAATTACCGCAGCAAGCTGAGGTTCCGGAATCCCAAAGTAATATAAAAAGGTGCTGTCTTGTCTGAAATGGTAGGCATTATCTAAGAAGTTCATGGGACTTTCTTCATTTCCCAAGAAAAGCAAAATCCCCGATTTGAATTGTTGGGAGAGTTGTTTTCTTCTTGCTATATATTCGTCTTTATGAAACATATTTTATGGTTTTTAACTAATTTCAAAGTTAGCGCTTAACCACAAGTATTCTACATTTTTCCAGGAAATAATGAGTCGGAAAATCCCCTTTTAAATAATCAGGAATTCAGCGTCGAGGAATTCAACGCTAAGTTAAAAGGCTATCTCGAATGAGATAGCCTCCTTAAAGATGTTTATTTCAACACGTGAAAAGCCAATACGTTCTGTACATCAAATACATTGACCGACTTGTTAAATTTCTTCCTGATGCTGGGTTGAGCTTCTCCGGATATCCAGATTTTCAGCTCCGCATCAAGGTCAAAAGTACCCGCAGTTTCTACACTAAAGCGCGAAATGCTTTTGTAAGAAATAGACAAATATTCTGTTTTGCTACCTGTAATTCCCTGAATATCTACCAGAATAAGACGTTTTGAAGTAAAGATAAAAGTATCTCTGAGCAGTTTGAATCCCAATTCAATTTCCTCTCCTTGGGTTAGGAGTTTATGAAAATCCTTATTCAACTGATCGTTATTTACGATACCTGCGTTGCCCATAAGGGCAGAAAATAATCCCATATTATATTTTAGTGTTTGGTTGCGCTGGATCGTCTTTCAATAGGTTAAAAAAACTGGCTTTAAATCTACCGTTTACCACTTTACCAGTCACCTCTGCTTTTCTGATTTTATTGCAGAAACCATCTTTAGCATGTGCATCACCATGGTCATCGATATCAGTTCCATCCACAAAATAAGCATGGCCATCAATTCTTACCGCAAGGTCACATTCTTTTCCTTTCAGGCCAAATTTACACTCTCCACAAGCCGTTTCTACGATATGTGGTGTTTTAAAATCAATAGCTGGTTCTTTTTTTGTTTTTTGCTGCGCCTGAACGCCAATAGCCAGAAAGGCAAAAAACATAAGGGTAATAAACTTTTTCATAATCGTTTAAATTTGTCTAAAGTTACAATAAAAAGCAAAAATTCTATCGGAAGGATTTAGGTGTACACTGCATGTGTTTTTTGAAGAAGATATTAAAGTTGGCCGGGTATTCAAAGCCAAGACAATAAGCAATTTGCGCTACATTCCATTCGGTATGCTTCAACAAAGCAACTGCTTCCGTTGCAATTCTTCTAGATACATGATCAGAAGTCGTTCTCCCGGTGACCTCTTTCACACTATGGTTCAAATGGTTCACGTGTACAGAGAGTTTATGTGCAAAATCATGAGCCGTCCTGAGTTCCAAAACATGATCTGAAGAACCGATTGGGAATTGACGTTCCAATAACTCTAAAAACAATGACGTGAGTCTGACAGAGGCATTATTTTCTTTGAAAATAGTACTGGCTGGCCTGACTTTCAGCGCCTCATGTACAATCAAATGAATATAATTCCGCAGTAAGTCATATTTATGGACATACTCCCCCTCCATCTCTTCCATCATTTTCAGCATGATTTTTTTGAACGTCTCTTCCTGTTCCTCGGTAATCAGGATTACCGGGCAATCCTGTATCCGCCACAACAAAGACTCCCGCAGGCTTTCATTTCTCTTATGAATAAAATTCTCTGTAAAAAGGCAAAAATAACCCGATTGTGAGGCTGAAGTCGACTCCCAGGCATAGGGTATATTCGGATTGGTAAACAACAAAGCTCTTCCATTCACTTCAATCTTTTCATTTGGATAATGAAGCACGCCATGACCAATAATCAAAGATATTTTATAAAAATCTCTCCGGTTATAAGGAGTTGGGTTCACGTGACAATAAGCAGATCTTTTGAAAATACCGAAATGTCCGATATCACTGACCATCTCAAAGCTTGGAACAGTAATTTCCGGGCGATGCGTCTTTAGAAGATCATAGTAATCCTTTAAGCTTTCGCTTTTATTCACTTGATAGAGGTCTTGATTTTTGAACAACATACAATCAATGTTAAGGCAAATTTAGGATTTGATTGGCGTTCCTGCACGCAATTCTTCTGATGGACTTGTAACAAGTTCATCACCAATGGTCAGTGTTCCGAAAATTTCCGTCTGATCCTCGGTTTCTCTACCTTTCTTTACGTTTACTTTTTCCGCTTTATTTCCTACCACCTTCCATACATAGGTACCTTCTGCGGTTTCAATAATTGCTTTTCTAGGGACAATAAAAGTGCTGGCATTCGCAGGAAGTGGGATATGAACTTCTGCGACCATTCCTGGCAACAGCTGTTTATTCTCATTTGGGACATCCATTTCTACCTTTTCTGAACGTAAACGTAAATCCAATGCTCCAGACAAACGCTTTACTTTTGCAATAAACACTTGCTCTGGCAATGACCTTACTGTAAAACTCACTTCATCCCCTGCTTTCAGGTACCCGGTATACACTTCTGGAATAGCAATGGCCAGACGGAGGTTCTTTTGCTCCTGTAAGGTGAATAATGGAAATTCCGAACCTTTCCCAGAAGGACCTACATAAGCCCCTAAATTCACATTCCTTGCCGTGATTTTTCCATTAAAAGGCGCACGAATTTCCAGGTAATCTCTTAGCGATCCCACTTCCTGATAGGACGCTTTTGCCGCTTCAAATTGTGCCAAATCAGAATTTTTACGAGCAACAGCCTGATCCAAATCATTTTTAGAAATGGTACCTGGAGTTTTACTGGTTTCATAGAGGCGGTCGTAATGTGCTTTACTGGCCATATACAATGCTTCCTGAGACTTCAACCTGCTCTTTGCTGCTGCCAGTTGCGCATTGGTTTCCGGAGCTTCCAGCGTCATCAACAATTGACCTTTCTTCACCTCTGAACCGATATCTACATTTAAAGTTTTCACGAAACTGCTCACCTTTGCGTACAAATCCACCTGCTGAAAAGCGCTGAGCTCACCAGGAAGCTGTAAAGCTGTCGAAAGTTTTTCCTTCTGAAGCTTAAACGTAGCAATCGGAGCAGCTTTTTCAGTGGCAACGGTATCTTTTTTTGCGGTAGCTGTGCAGCCATTCAGCAAGGTTAAAAGTGCCATCCCCCCAGTGATATAAATGGTGTATGGTAATATATATTTTTTCATCTCTGTATGTTTTATAACTTAATGTCTGATCTTAAAATGGGGATTATCTTTCAATTATTCGGACAATCCTTTGATGTAATGTTTGCTTTCTTCATCCTCAGGATCAAGAGAAATCGATTCCGTAGAAACCTTTCCCTGTACCCAGGCAAACACCAATGGTAAGATAACCAATACGGCGAAAGTAGAGGCAATTAAACCTCCGATTACCGCTCTTCCCAATGGAGAAACCTGATCACCACCTTCTCCATGTCCGATCGCCATAGGCAACATCCCCGCAATCATAGCCACCGTGGTCATGATGATTGGGCGAATCCTTAAAGCTGCCGCCTCTCTCGCCGATTCCAGCGCATTTCCATTGTGTTTACGCAGATGTTCCGCATTGGTGATTAACAGTACGGCATTGGCAATAGACACCCCAACCGACATAATAATCCCCATATAGGATTGTAAATTTAAGGTAGAACCCGTTAACATCAATAACAATAATGCACCCAATACGACCGCCGGTACGGTTGCTAAAATGACTAATGGAACTTTGAAAGATTGAAAGTTAGCGGATAACATCAAAAAGATCACTACAATAGCCACTAAAAGTCCGGATTGCAGACTGCTCAGTGTATCGTCCAGCACCTTAATCATACCTACTGGTTGCACCACAAGCCCTCTTGGCAATTCGCCCAATGCTTTAATTGCTTGAGTGACATCCTTCGATGCAGTTCCAAGGTCTTTTTTATTTAGATTGGCTGTGACTGATAGATAAGGCGTCGCCCCCACATTGTCATTCTCTCCATAAGTAGTATCCGTGCTGATACTGGCTACATCACTCAATATCGGACGGTTAGAATTTCTCAAAAGAGGAATTTCTCCCAGGTTTTCCTTACTACTCATTTTATTGAACGGAACCTGTACCTGAACACCATAAGCAAGACCAATCTTTTCATCCACCCAGACATTTTTATCTGTGTATCGGGAAGAAGATGTGGAAGCCACCAAAGATCTTGACACATCATTTAAATCGACGCCCAGCTGTGCCGCTTTAACCCGATCAATGTTGATGTTAAGCGAAGGATACTTAATGGGCTGCGCAATCTGCACATCTCTCAAATAAGGAATACCATTCAACGCTTTCATGATCTTCTTCGCGTAAACCTCATTTTCTTTTTTGTTTTTTCCTGCGATGCGGACCTCCACTGGAGTAGAGGAGCCTTGACTCAAAACTTTATCGGTAAGTTCTATCGGTTCAAATGACAATTTAACATCAGGTTCCAATGCTTTCACGCGGGCCCTGAGTAAATCTTTAAACTCTTCCATGTCTACATGGTAATCTTTCAATCCCACCTGGAAAACCGCTTCATGAGGACCTGCCATAAACAAATATATCGGGTTCACAGAAAACAAAGCTGGATGCTGGCCGACATACACTGAAGTAATGGCGAGGTGTTCCGCTCCTACCATTTTCTTTAACTCTGCCAATATCACCTGCACTTTCTCTTCAGTACGTTCCAGGCGGGTTCCATCAGGTGCCCGCATTCTCAATTGAAACTGGCTGGAATTCACTTTTGGCAATACGTCTCTTCCGATATTGGCCAATAAAATTGCCGCAATAGCAATTATGACGACCAGATAACCCAATACTACCGGTTTCCGATAAGGCATAATCCGATCCAGAAAACGCATAAACCGGTTTCGGAAACGCTCAAATAACCCCAGTTTACCATCATTGTCAAAATCTTCCCTTTCTACTAAAATTTTCTTTTGATTCAGGGTGTCCTTTTCTGATTCCAAACTTAGTCCTGTTTCCAGAAAGATGGCTTCATCATCAGTGATATTATCTGCATGTGGTTTTGCTTTCTTTGGATGCGCAACCATCAGCCAGTTGGCCATAATGGGCACAAAAGTTTGAGATAAAAAGAAAGACACAATCATAGAGAAGCCAATGGCTAGTGCCAGTGGTAAAAACAATGCTCCGGGAATGCCTGTCATCGTGAATGCAGGAGCGAATACGGCCAGGATACAAAACAAGATCAATAATTTCGGAAAGGCAATCTCTTTACAGGCATCCCAGATGGCTAAAGCCTTGGGTTTCCCCATGTCAAAATGCTGGTGAATATTTTCAATCGTTACTGTCGACTCATCTACTAAAATTCCAATTGCCAGTGCCAATCCGCTCAAGGACATAATATTGATCGTTTGTCCGAAAAGTTTTAGAAACAATACACCTGCTATAATGGAAGTAGGAATCGTCAGGATTACGATCAACGCTGCACGTTTATCCCCAAGGAATAACAACACCATTAAGCCCGTTAATAAGGCCCCGATTACCCCTTCACTGATCAAACTTTTTACCGCATTGATTACGTATACCGATTGGTCAAACTCATAAGAAAGTTTCACATCTTCCGGCAGTGTATTTTGAATCATCGGCAGGTTCTCCTTCAGTTTACTCACCACATCCCAGGTAGAGGCATCTCCAGACTTGGCAATACTCAAATAAACCGATCGTTTTCCATTGATCAATGCATATCCAGCAGTCGCATCTGCCCCATCCTTAACCACCGCTACATCACGGAGGTAAAGGTTCTGTACCCCTCCTTTAAACAACGGAATGTTTTCAAATTCTTTTACCTTTTTTATCGTGTAATTCGTAGGTGTCAGGTAATTTTTATCACCAACTCTGACGTTTCCTGAAGGTGCGGTCTGGTTGTTAACTTTAATCGCCTCTACCACCTGGTCTACCGTCAGCTGATGTGCACGCAGCAATTCGGGGTCTACGTTGATCTCAATGGTCCGCACACTCCCACCGAATGGAGCAGGAGCTAATAAACCTGGAATAGCCGTAAAAGATGCCCGTACATAGGTATTCGCAAAATCCTGCAACTCATTATTACTGCGGATAGGACTACTCAACACCAATTGTCCGACAGGCAACGAGGACGCGTCAAAACGAATGATGAACGGCGGTTGTGAGCCTGGTGGAAAAATCGCTTGTGCCCTATTGGAAAGCGAGCTGAGCTCTGCAGCAGCCTGCGCCATATTCGTTCCTTCATAATAAGTCAGCTTCATGAGCATCAGCCCCTGCACATTCTTTGTTTCTATGGTTTTAATTCCATTGGCAAAAAGCAGGATATTGATGTACTGTTTTCCAAAATAGGCTTCCATTTGAGAAGGTGTATACCCCCCAAAAGGATGTGCAATATAGATCACAGGAAGGTTCATTTTCGGTAGAATATCTACCTTGATATCTTTGATGGCACCGATTCCAAAGAAAAACAATCCGGCAACAAGCACCAGGATTGAGATTGGTTTACGAAGTGCAAAACGTATTAAATTCATGGAGGTCGTTAATTAAAATTCGTTGATAAACAGGTCAAAATTCCCAAGGGCAGCTGATTTTAACAAAAGGGCTTGCCAGACATTGTTATAGGCAATGTCTCGGTCGGTCTCCGCCCTATTGAGGACAAATAGTGCCTGGGTAAGGTCTACAATAGTGCTGAGTCCATTTTTATATAAAGTGCTCTTTTGTAAATAAGCATCTGCAGCAGCTTTAACCTGGATCGGTGCTTCTTTATAATTGTCGATCGCATTTTTCAATTTCGTATCGGCGATAGCCACCTGTGCTTGTAATTGCTGTTCGGCAAGATCATACTCGTTTTGAAGTCCTTTAGAAAGGAATTCCTGTGCCCTGACCTGGGGATGTGTTTTCAGGATCGTGGTCAGATTCCATACCATACCAACGCCAAGCAGGTAATTTCCGCGTACCGGATTAATCCCGTCCACATAATTTCTGGTAAATGCAGTCTGTTGCTGCGCATAAGCTGAACTAAATCCGGACCCCCTGCCCTGCATCACGCCAAACATAGAGAACGTTGGGTAATACGATTTTCGAAACAATCGGGCTTGTTCATTGCTCAGGTCTACTTTGCTACGGTAAAATTGCAATAAAGGATGTGATTTTTGTTGAAGAATACTATCTGCATATAAATGCAAAGGAATTCGGGTAATTGAAGCGGTATCCAGTTCCAGACTCGTTACCGTTACCCCCATCAACACGCCCAATCTATTGGCTTGTTCCTGCTCCAGATCTTTTGCTTTCGTTAAAGCAATCTTTGCGCTGGATAACTCGGCTTTAGCCAAAGATGAATCTACACCAGCAATTAAGCCATTGCTTGCCCGGATCACAGCCGTATTTTTAAAGGTTATGGCTCTTTGAAGGTTGTTTTCCTGCGACTTCCGCAATCTTTGTGCGGCCAATAAATTAAGGTATGCGGCAGAAACACGGATTTCCTGTTGAAACTGCTCTTGAACCAGATCTTGTTGATCCCGTTTAAGGATTCCCTCGGATACTTTTACCCGTTCTTTAATCTTTCCAAAACTGAAGAAATCCCAGTTGATGTTGGCAAGATACAGGGCACCAAAAGCAGCATTCCAATTTTGCTGATCAAAGGCTGGACCACTCGAAGCGACCCCCAGTCCACCAAGACCATAAGAAGGTCCATTCTGTCCGTTAATCGTTCCATAGTCCTGTTGTGCAGATAAACTAAGGTTGGGCAGGTAATCCTTCTTGCTCTGTTGAAGACCTTCTTCTGAAGCACTTACATAGTTCTTTTTGGCCTTAATACTCCCGTAATTACTCAAGGCGGTATTGATCGCATCTTTTAAATAGAGCGTTTGTGCATAGGTACTAGTCGTACTCAGGATTAAAAACCCGGTAATTACGACCATAAACAATAAAGGTTTAGGCATGGTGTATATATTACACCACAAATTTATCTGCTGACTCTAAAATCAAAGTATTACTTTCAAACCAATAGTTATGAAAATCAAATAATTTACAGGATTACATCTTAATGACATTTGGGTTACAAAAAGTTCCAATCCTTCGCATGGGAATCCTCATGCTCTTTTTTCACAATGGCTTGAAATTGGGCAACCAAATCTGGATGACTCGCTGCCAGGTCTTTAGTTTCGTTGCGATCGGTTTTCAAATGATACACCTGCCATGGACTATTTGGATCTTTCTTCACATTGGTACGGACACCTTTCCAATCTCCCATACGAATCGCAACCTGCCCTCCTTTTTCAGGAAATTCAAAATATAGGTATGGATGCTTGACTTGCGCTTTAGTTTTACCCAATAAAGTAGGTAAAAAGGAGGTTCCATCGGTATTTGCCACCTTTTGCCCTGTCAGTTCCCCCAACGTAGCCAAAAGATCATATTGTGCAGAGATCAGGTTACTGGTAGATCCTGGCTTGATTTTCCCAGGCCATCTTGCTAAAAATGGTTCTCTAATCCCTCCCTCATATACATCCGTTTTCAGTCCCCTCATGCCAGCCACACTGTGAAAATATTCAGCATTTACCCCTCCGTTGAAAGTCGTTCCATTATCACTGGAAAACATAATGATGGTATTTTCATCCAACCCCAAATCTTTTATTCTTTTGAGAATGATCCCCACCTGTGCATCTAAAAAGGTGATCATTGCGGCATAGGTCGAATAAGGATACTGGTTTGGGGCGTATCCTTGTTGTCCATAATATGGCTGCTCTTCAAATTTCCCGATATAAGGTTTCACAAAAGCATCTGGTGCTTGTAAAGAAACGTGGGGCAATGGATATGGGAGGTATAAAAAGAAAGGGTTTTCTTTATTTTGATCGATAAATGACAAGGCTTTTTCGGTCATCTTTTCTGGCGCATACACCTTTCCTTTAAAACGATCAAAATCTTTAGCTGTCGCTTTTTTAGGGTCTAAGGTCTGATGAACGTAGATATAAGTATTGTCCAGCGTATCCTTTTGGTCATTTTCCCATAAGTGTGTCGGGTAGAAACTATGTGCTTGTTTTTGATCCAGTAATCCGTAATAATAATCGAATCCTTGTTTC
This sequence comes from Pedobacter gandavensis, assembly GCF_014172405.1. Taxonomy (GTDB): domain Bacteria; phylum Bacteroidota; class Bacteroidia; order Sphingobacteriales; family Sphingobacteriaceae; genus Pedobacter; species Pedobacter gandavensis. The sequence continues at coordinate 73,808 of NZ_WNXC01000006.1, forward strand.
AAAGGCGAACCGGAAGTCCCGTTCATACCAAGTCCCCATTTTCCAACAAGCGCAGTTTTATAACCAGCTTGCTGCATCAAATGACCAAGGGTAAAAGTACCTTCTTTCAAGGGCATTTGGCCGCGTTCTTCGCTATCTGGAAAACCACCCAGTTCATAATTACCGCGAATATAGGCATGCCCAGCATGTTTACCGGTCATCAACATCGCTCTGGCCGGTGCACAAACTGGTGTACCTGTATAATGATCTGTAAACTTCATCCCCTCTTTTGCCATCCTGTCCAGATTTGGGGTCTTGATTTTCTGTTGCCCATAAGCGCCGATTTCTGCATAGCCAAGGTCATCGGCATAAATGTAAATGACATTTGGTTTTTTTTGCGCCAAGCAACCATCATGCGGGATCAATATGAGGGAAAATTGAATGAGCATCCCGACAAATAAAATAAGTTTTTTCATTGCTGTCTAAGATATAGAAAGATCGATAAAATATTGTCGTATGCTTTTCGTAATTTTGCGCTCCCAATTCGGGACAATATTTCAATCAAGCAACTAAATGTTTGATTTACCTACCATTTAATCCCTCCAATGATGAAAAAACATAGCCTGCTTAACATTCCACCATTACCCGCAGTGTTATTGGCCATCATTAGTGTGCAGGCAGGTGCAGCAATTGCAAAAGGACTTTTCCCAGCTATTGGCCCAACTGCTACCGCTTCTTTAAGAATCGGACTATCTGCAGTTATTCTATTGGTTGTGAATCGTCCAAACTTATTTAAGTTAACGAAACAACAATGGAAAGCGGTAATTCCTTATGGTTTGGCATTGGGTGCGATGAACGTGATTTTTTACATGGCCATCAAACGGATCCCTCTAGGGTTGGGCGTTACTCTTGAGTTTATTGGCCCCTTATTATTGGCGGTATTTAACTCTAAACGCGGCTTGGATTACCTATGGGTATTGCTTGCGGCAGCGGGAATAGCCTTAATTGCGCCGTGGTCTAACCAAGGCTTGGATTTAATCGGTGTACTACTGGCTCTATTGGCCGGGGGGTTCTGGGCAACTTATATTGTTCTTGGTAGCCGGATTTCTAAAATTATGAAAGGCGGTGATGCCGTTTCTGTAGGAATGATCTTCGCCACCTTACTAGTCGTTCCTTTTGGATTTATTGGTGGAGGATTTAGTCAAATTACGCCCACTTTTTTACTCCTGGGTGCCGCATTAGCTCTTTTATCAAGTGCCATTCCCTTCACCTTAGAAATGAGTGCCCTGGGGCAAATGCCAGCTCGTACTTTCAGTATTCTGATGAGTATGGAGCCTGCTGTGGCTTCTTTAGCTGGAATCGTATTCTTACATGAACACCTTTCCCTGCTGGAATACCTTGCAGTTGCTTTGGTAGTGATTGCGAGTGCTGGAGCAACCCTGACTTCTAAAAAAGAGGTCTTATAAAGGATTTATCCTGCTAAAAAGCTAGATAACTCCTCTTTTTCTTCTGCTTCCAATTCTACGATCCCTTCGATCACCTGGAACAGTTGGCTCCTTTCATTGGAGTTAAGTAGCACATGAGTTAACCTCACGAAAGCTTTCTTTTGATCGATACTTAAACCACTAAATAGTTTAGGTTGCAGCTCATACATTAATTTCAAAGTTTCAACAAGATCGGTTCTTTGCGCAGCTTCGGATTCCTGAAAATCAGGCAAGACACCTTCTAAGGCGTACTTCTCCATCAGTTTATTCGAGAATTCTTTCAGGAAAGGCTTCCTTTTAGCCCTCAATAACTCGTTCACTTTTTTAATCAGAAACTTATACTCCGGAGAAGATTTCGTACGGGCATACAACTTTACCTGGGCCTCATAATCAGTACTGCTAAAATCAAATTCATCAAAGAATTCACTCTCGATGAAAACACTATGATAATATTCATCAGCCTTTTTATTCAGTGTGGTGTAGTCTTTATAAACTTCCTGCCCCTTATGGTTCACAAAGTAGTTCTTCGACAATTCTTTGTGCAGCGATTCCTTCCATTGGATGAATTTCACCTTAAATATGGTATTGCTTTCTGGATATCTAAAAACCAGTCCATCTTCCTGATCGATGATATTATCTTGATAAGCTAAAGGTTCGCCATTAATGAAAATAGAGAAACCCCTGTTTTTATGTAGTTCCAAAAACCAGCAAAACTCAGCTTGTAAATAAGGAATGATGCTCAATTCCATCGATTGTTCTGAAAACTGTACGTTTGAAAATGAAACCTTAGTTCCGGTAGCTTTTCCCTTTACATCTTCGTTTAACAGCTTCGCTTCATAGTGATTCAATTCTCCAACGGCTACCTGAATACTTCCATTTTTGAAAAGACCATTTTCTTCATAAGTGGTGTTCCATTCCGCTGAATGGGCGAAAGTGAAAAAAGTTAGTCTACCTACACCATTCTTACCATGCATCGTCGACTTATGTAAATGAATTCGTTGCTCCAACGCTTTTTCAGATTCATAAAAAGGATTAAACTTATCTTTCAATAAAGAAAAATTGATCCCATAGCCGTTATCAGCAACACTTAAACTTTCTATGGTACCTAGTGCATTCGCAGTATAATCAATCGAAATCGTGTCCGCTTTAGCATCAAAACCATTCCAGATGTATTCTGCAAGCGCTTGTTTTTCATTGTAGAGACGCAAAACCTTTTTAATCCCCGTGGAAGTGATGTTTACATTATTGGCCATGATGAGCTGATTGGAGTTTGAAATTCAAATTTAAGGTTTTGTTTAGGTTTTACCTATATTTTGATTGGAACACTACTTCATAATGTTCCACCGTTGGGAAAGGATTATAATATTTATGGAGCAGTGCTTTCCAGTCCTGATACGCCGGTGATTGCCTGAAACCAATGGTATGGTCTTCCAGTTGATCCCAGTTGACCAATAAGATATAACGGCTTGACAGCTCTAAACAGCGTTGTAACTGATGTCCAAGATATCCTTTCATGCTACTGATGATGCTGGATGCTTTTTCAAAATCCTTCTCAAAAGAAAGGCTGTGTTGTGGAATAACGTCTAATATGGCTACTTCTAAAATCATTTCTTTTCGCGGGTATAAGTGATGTACATTAAATCTGGAGGAGTACTGAGGAAAGGCTTGATCAGGCTCACAATTTGTCCCTGATGATATCCTGAATGAACAATAAGATGGGTTAAGATATCCGATATGAGGGTCTCATAAGAAACACCTTTGGTGTTGTAATACTGTACTTGACGTTGAAAGTCTGCTGCCTCCAGTTGTTCCAAAAAACCAACCATCAACTGATAATTCTGATCCAGCAATTGCGGCCAGTCCTGCGCTTCAAAATTCTCCCAAACTTCCACATCCTGCATTTCTCCAACCATGCGACTCCGCCATACCCTTGTGGTTGCCAGCAGATGATTAAAAAGATCTTTTGCCCGTTGCGGAACAGTTGTCGCCGTTTGCATGGACTGAACTAGCCTAACATTTGTCCAGTGGTCAAATGCCAGGAGTTTTAAAAAGTAATCCTTCATAAAATCAAATTTATGAAGGACAAGTTAGAAAATTCCTAAAACAATTATTGAAGTTATTATAAGACGGTTAAACTATCCGCATCATAGATCAAGCTTGCTTTTTCAGCTGTTTTATACAGCTTTCCGTCCATCACCACTTTTTTAGACAACAAGCTTCTAGCCACTTCTATTTTCAATTGATGGTTCACTGTAAGCAAACTGCCATCTTCCAGGATCATTTCTAATTGCCCCTGATCAGTCAAGCCCGATACCAACCCTTTAATTTTCAATTCCGCTGTTGTTCTATTTTTCATAAAAGACTTTATAGCAGACAGGTCAATGACGTCTACATCTTTTAAGGCTGCTCCAAAAAGAGTTTTACCAGCCACCATCTCCACAGGACGTACCTGCATCACGGCTGCATCGGCTTGATAAAATCGATTACCAATCACAAAAGCCAACAATAAAAATACCCCAATTTTAACCATACGAACTGCCTTATCCGTATACACAAAGTATGTTTTTTCAGTATTTACCCGATTTAGGATTTCATTTACATTTAATGATTTTTTTCTGAGGAGATGTCCCATGTCATTTATTATTTATGATGAGACAAATTTCCAGTTTATTCTCCCCCGGATTGTTGACCTATGGTAACTAATCATAAAGCATTAAAAAGATGACGAAAGGCTGAATAACATCGACGAAAATAATTTCGTCGATTGGTCGAGAAGTTACGGCTATTCGTCGACCGTTCTTTTAGTATGGTCTAAAGCACCAGAAAACGGCGTAACCTTTCTGTTTTGAGCAGGTCTTATCTACAAAAAACCTTAAAAAACTTAAAACATAAAGACATGAAAACTTCCATCAAAACGCTATTCGCTTCTGCTTTAACAGCTATCATTTTAACTTCTTCAGCTTTCCATACTTTCGCTAAAGAGAAATCACCAGCCAGCAACAGCGCAACCGTAAAATTCAATAAAGTAGTGGTAACCGGAAATGCAAAAGTGATCCTGATACAGGGAAATACAGAAAGCATCAACAGCACTGAAGAAGTTCAAAGCAGCAACACTACTGTTCAACAAAAAGGATACACTTTATACATTAACTCAACCGACAAAAGCACCATTTATGTACATGTAAAAGACCTACAGAGAATTGATGCTGCAGAAACTGCAAGCGTAAGAACCCGTGGCTCATTTGACTTGGCTGTACTTCAAATTTTCCTAAAAGACAATGCTAAAGCAAACGTGAATGCAACTATTGGTAGCCTGTACACACAGATGAATGGAAAATCTGATTTAAAATTAAGTGGCTCAACAACTGAACACAACCTGGTTAGAAATGATGTTTCTAAACTTAACCAATCAGATTTTATCATTGCAAAATTGTAAGCAGGAGTCACTTCCTCCAACACCATCAAAAAAATGATCGTCCTGTAAAGGATTAAAAATAGCCGAAGCCCTGATAGGTAACCTTAACATGAGGTTACAAAACGAAAAAACCGTTCTAAAGAAGAGCGGTTTTTTTTATTTAAATCCTATAATTTATAAAGGAAAACGCGACTACAATAGGTCATTGGCCAAATTAGCCAATTCACTTCGCTCTCCTTTGTCCAGCGTAATGTGTGCGTATAGCGGATGATTTTTAGCACTTTCAATTAAGTAAGACAAGCCATTACTTTCTGCATCCAAATAAGGAGTATCGATCTGGTAAATATCTCCAGTAAATACAATCTTGGTATCTTCCCCTGCACGAGAAATGATTGTTTTGATTTCATGAGGAGTCAGATTTTGAGCTTCATCTACGATAAAAAATATTTTTGTCAGCGTGCGCCCCCTGATATAGGCCAAAGGAGCAATCAAAATTTTCTCCGTTTGCACAAACTCTTCAATCCTCGCCTGAGTTTTAGGATCATGTTGGTATTGCTCTTTTATGAACCTCAGGTTGTCCCATATCGGCGCCATATAGGGGTCAATCTTTGATTTCGCATCTCCGGGCAAAAAACCGATATCCTTATTGCTTAAAGCCACAATTGGCCTGGTCACATAAATTTGACGGTATTCTTTACGCATTTCCAAAGCACTTGCAATCGCCAGTAATGTTTTCCCTGTACCTGCTTTCCCCTGAATGGTGACGAGCTTAATGGCAGGATTCATTAGGGCATTGATTGCCATGCTTTGTTCCTCATTTCTAGGAGAAATATTGAAAACTTTGTGCGGTTTCAGCCGGATAAGCTGATCTGTTTGCACATCATAAAAAGCAGTCAGCATTTTTCGTTTACTTTTCAGGATATAAAAATGATTTCCGGCCTCCGTCGCTAGCCCCAGTGAGCTGGCTGAAATAATTCCTTCATTTTTTAAGACCTCAAAAACTGGAGCATCCACATTTGGAAGCATCGTTTTCCCGGTATAAAGCGCATCTACATTTTTGACTTTCCCCGTTTCATAATCCTCCGCATGAAGATCCATGGATTTCGCCTTTAACCGCAAGCAAATGTCTTTCGAAACCAAAACCACTTTCTTTTCCGGAAACTCCTCCTGTAAGCTCAACGCTGCATTTAAAATCCGGTGGTCAAATTTCCCTTCCCCAAATATGGCGATCGCATCAAACACATTCGGCTTCTTATCCATGACCACCTTAAAATGTCCCTGCTTAGCCCCCTTCAATGGAATCCATTGGCTCATCATTTTCTCTCCAGAGGCCTGATCCATCAAACGAATAAAACTTCTGGCTTCTGCGTTCCGCGTCTCATTCCCATTTTTCATGTTGTCTAATTCTTCCAAAACCTGTATCGGAATTGCAACATCATGTTCCTGAAAATTATTAAAGGCATTATGATCATAGAGGATCACCGAAGTGTCCAATACAAAGATTTTTTTTTTCGCAGAATTACGCTTTAAGTAGGTTTTAGTCATGGTACCTAAAATTAACGAATTTCTCGAAATCTTTCCGCATTACTTCAGCTTCTTTCTTTTCTTCAAATCCATCACTTTAAGCAATTTATGGAACAACTCCTGATTTTGATAAGTTCCTTTAAACGCAGCTGATCCCGGACCATAAGCAAATACAGGAACCATGATATTCGTGTGGTCGTTGGTACTGAATGACCCCGTCACCATCCCGTTTTCGGCAGAAGCATCTAATAAGGTCAATCCACCGGTTTCATGGTCGGCAGTAATGAGTACCAATGTTTCTTTATTTTGATCTGCAAATTGTAATGCAGCAGCAACAGCCCGGTCAAAATCGTGAAGTTCCGTCACGATATAAGGTAAATCGTTCACATGACCTCCGTAGTCTATCTGTGCACCTTCAGCCATGATAAAGAACCCATTATTATTCGCTGATAATATTTTCAACGTATGTTGCAAGCTTGCCTTCAATAAATCACCTCGCCCATTCTTTACAGGTCTCGTGGCGCTATCCGGCAATACCACTAAATGCTTACCTTGCGTTTGTTTAAAAAAATCTGCAGCCTCAGTACTCCATTGAAAACCTTGTTTTTTCAGTTTGCTGATCAAATTGCCATCCTTGTTTTTCAAGAAACTCTTTTGATTGGAACCGATTAAGATCTCCGCTTTACTTTGCAATAAATCCGCTGCAATCTCTTCCGACATGGCACGATCTATTTGGTGGGCATAAAATGCTGCCGGAGTGGCATCCGTGAGGTCTCCAACACTGATAATCCCACTTTTAATCCCATAATCTGCCAGTGTATCTACCAAATTGGTGAGTTTTCTTCCATCAGGTCCAAGCCCGATATAACGATTGTTTGTTTTCTCACCAATGGCCATTGCAGAAGCACCCGCAGCAGAATCTGTATTTCCAGCATCAGCAGCAGCCGTTTGAGAAAAACCAATATTATGGACCTTGCTGATATTTAGCTGTCCATGGTTGGCAATATATCCGGCATGAATCTGTGCAAGGCCCATCCCGTCACCGATCAACAGAATTACATTTTTAACCGGTTTATCAATGCCATCTACTTTATATTCCGGGGTATATACCGGATAGGCGACTGGATTAGTATAGGTCAGTTTATCCTTATGAACATAGAAATCTTTTAGTTTTCCTGGTTGATCGGTATTGATCCAATCTGCACCCAACCGTTCCAGCACGATCCAGGTATTTGGGCTGTCTTGTGTTGCCCAAAATCTAAAGGGCTTATGCTGTGAGTGTGCTGCATCAATCAATTTTTTCAATACCGCAAGGTCAGTTGGCGTTGGATTTCCTTTCCCATTCCAGGAAGTGTAATTTTTCAAATCATCGCTGATCATCGCTATTCTTTTCAATTGATCAGGTGTATAATTGACATTTGGCCTGCCATCAAATGATAAATAAGCCGGATAATTTTCAAAATTCTGAGGTTTAGGAACATCTCCACTAATCACAATCCGAATGGCATCAGGGCTCATTTGATCGTTAAAAACGCCCGGATAAGCAGAAAGGTCTTTGATCAATTGTGCCAATACCATTGGATAATTCTCCTTGATATCAATCACCAACTGCAGTTTCATTTTGGGGTCTGCATAAGGTTTATTGCCATTCTGCTTGTGAAATTTAGCGAGGGGTTCCAGGTAAAGCGCTTTTAATGTGGCATCTGCTTTAATTTCTGAGGGATCATGGGCAACATACAACACGCCGTTTTTCAAGAAAACATCGGCTTCAATTGCACCCATCCCCGCATAATAGGCGGTTAACAATGGAATGTTTTGGTGATAATCGTTGTGACTATGACCGGAATTAAAGCTTAAAGTATGTTGCGCGCTGGCGTCCATTGCCAGTAAGACTCCGGCAAAAACTGCTGCATGAATGATATTTTTTAAGTCCATATTTTGTTTTGAATCTTAGCTCATTCAAATGATGACCAGGATGAACCTATTTCGAATCAAAAGAATAAAATTGTTTTAAAAATGATTTGATCTAAAAGATCTTATAAAATGAAAAGTATCACCAATCTGGTCTTAAACCAAAAAGGTGATACTTAAACTTCCAGGTAAAAACCCTTGCTGTTTACCAGCCTGGGTTTTGAGTAATCACCCCGGCACTGTTGTCAATTTCTCGTTGCGGAACCGCCCAAACATCATGAACCTGAGGGTTAAATGCTCTGGATGGCCAAATCACATTGCCCTGTGAATCATGTAAAGGCAAAGCGTAGGTTGCCTGTGCATCGCCCCATCTCACTAGATCTCTGTGGCGGTCTGCCCATTCTCCGGCCAACTCACTGCGACGTTCGCGTTTTAGATCGGCCAGGTTCATTCCCGATTTCGCCAATAGTCCTGCACGAAGCCTGATCTTGTTGAGTTCAGTATCAGCAGCTCCGGCACCGGTCAACATAATAGCCGCTTCGGCCTTGATCAACAATACCTCTGCAAAACGCATCAATGGCACGTTCAAATCTGTAGTCCCATTATCGCCATTAGGGTTAACATGCGAAGGAATTGGGTTCTCATAGGAGAAAGGCTCCATATATTTTTTAAACTGATAATCAGAAGTCGCCCCACCGTCTTTAGTAAAACTACGTTCCTGGCCAAAGTAAAAGAACTTATCACCGGTTTTCAAAATAGTGGCTTCTCTACGTTGGTCATTTGCTTCATAAGCATCATACAACTCTTTAGTTGGCAGGTAATATCCCCATCCATTGTAAATCCCCCATCCTTTATTGGTGAGCATAACCCCAGGTAGTTTACTTCCCCAACCTGTACCACCACCACTAGGGGTACACACCACTGACCAGATGTATTCTTTTGACCAATTGTTTGAGGCCTTGAAAACATCGGAAAACTTAGTCATGATCAGATCATGCTGACCAGAATTGATCACCATATCTGCATATTTCGCGGCATTGGCATAATCCTTTTTATACAGGTAAACTTTCGACAAATATGCCCAGGCAGCAGTTTTATGTGCTTTCCCATAATCTGCGGCTTTCATCTCAGAAAACAAAGGCAATTGGTCTGCAGCTTTCAAAAACAACTGAATGATATAATCATAGTTTTCATTCACATTTTTAGCCCTAGGAATCGCCTTTGAAGGATCCGTATCTAAACTTACAATCGGCACCCCTGCTTTCTCATTTCCGTAATTGGCAGCCAATTGAAAATACACCAATGCGGCATTAAAATAAGCGTCCCCAATCACCTGTTTCTTCAGCTTTTCATCCATTTGGATTCCTGGAACATTCTTAATGATATCATTGGCACGTTTAATCACGGCATAACGCATCGACCACTGTGTTTCCGTATATCCACCACCCACATAAGTTTTATTAAAGTTTTTAATGTTATCAGCCTCTGGTTTATTCCTTCCAGTCACCATATCATCGCTGGCATTGATAAACCAAAACATCCCTCTCCCATAAAAATTCTCATCATTATACTTCTCATATAAACCATTTTCTGCTTTAACAGCGTCTTCTGATGTTTTCCAGAAATTCTGCGCGGAAGGTGCCCCTTCCGGAATAATGTTCAGCTGATCTTTACATGCGCTTAAAATTGCCAATGCTGCAATGGCCAGATACTTTATATTTTGTTTCATTTTTCTTTCTTTTAAAAATTATAAATTCACACTAAGACCTAAGAGGAAGCTTCTTGCCTGAGGGTACCTACCTACATCCATACCGTAGTTATCCATTCCGATTTCGGGATCAAAACCGGAGTACTTGGTGATGGTAAACAAGTTATTTGCAGTACCGTACACACGAATAGCACCTGTTTTCAACTTATTAGTGAATAATTTAGGGAGGGTATAGCCCAAGGTCACATTGCGAATACGTAAATACGAGCCGTTTTCAATATAAAAATCTGAGGCATTAAAGTTTCCATTGTCATCAGAAGTAGAAATGATTGGAACTTTTCCAGCAGGATTTTCTGGCGACCAGGCATCCAGGATACCCGTTAGCTTATTATAAGAAGGACCGCTAGCGCTATAAGTCGTTCTTTTCACGGCATTAAACAACTTATTTCCAGAAACACCTTGAGCGAATATATTCAGGTCAAAGTTCTTATAAGCAGCGTTAAAGCTAAAGCCATAAGAAAAATCAGGGTAAGCACTACCTGCAAAATAGCGATCTCCACCATCAATAGAGCCACTATGGTCTAAATCGGCAAACTTAAAATCTCCAGGTTTTGCTTTAGGCTGAATCTTCTCTCCTTTATCATTGGTGTAACTATCTACCTCGGCCTGAGTCTGGAAAATCCCCTGCGTTTTCAATACATAATAACTGTACAGTGGTTCTCCTACTTTGACGAACAATGGCGCCAATTCATTTCTAAAGTTCTTATCTACTGGAAAACCTGTTGAACCCGGAGCTAGACTAATCACTTTATTATTCACTTTCGTGAGTGTTGCACCAATAGAATAGCTAAATTCTTTTTGCTGGTCACTGTTATAATTGATGCCCAATTCAATCCCATTATCCCTGATTAATCCTGCATTAATCGTTTGCGTTTCCAAACCAGCGGTTCCAGGAAGCTGTTTTGTAAAAATCATTTTATCGGTATTCTTGATAAAATAATCTGCAGTTAAGGTGAATGTATTTTTCATCAGCCCTAAATCCAATCCAACATTGGTTTGTTTAGATTCCGCCCAGGTCAGGTTTGGATTCTCCAACACCGTAGACACATAGCCATTATTAATCAGTGGAGTTTGTCCAAAATACGACAAGGTGCTACTCAATAAAGGGCTTACATCTTGAGGTGATAAACTTGCCAGATTACCCAAAACACCATAACTGGTTCTCAATTTCAACTCGTTTAACCAGGTACTTTCTTTCAGAAAATTCTCTTTCGTCAATACCCATCCTGCGGAAGCAGAATAATAATTGGCATATTTATTTGCCGATTTAGGCATCATAGAAGTCCCATCGCGACGACCAATTAATGACAACAGGTATTTTTCCTGGTAATTATAATTCGCTCTCAAAAACAAAGATGACATGGCCGTTTTTTGTACCCTGCTTACTGCGGGTTCAAATACCGTAGCATTCACCAGATACCGCTTTGATGGGGATTCATCATCAAAACCTTTCCCAACTACATAAAACTCATCATACCTTGTTTTCTGAAAGGAGAAACCTCCGGTGAAATCTAACTGATGACTTCCAATCACTGTTTTATAGTTCAAAATCTGTTCTGCCAACAAGTCATTTTTCCTCGCCGAACCTTCTTCTAAGGAATTGATCAGTACAGGTTTTCCAACTTCCGGACGTTTTGGAGTAAAGATTTTCCTGTTGTTGAACTCTTTGGTCAGGCTAAAATTAGATTTAAAGGTTAAGCCTTTAGCCAGGTCTAAAATCATATAAGGGTTGATCAACAGCACATTTTCTGGTCTGTGGATGTCGATGCGTTTTAATTCTGCTACCGGGTTTATAATATCCCCATAGTCGCCGGCAAAGGCACCCCCTGGTAAACCGGCAAAACTGCCGTCCGGATTGTATGGCGTTCCATTCGCAGGATAATAAACGGCCGACAATAATGCGCCTGTATAATCACTACTCGTATTTGCACCACGTCCATTTGTACTGCTAAAGGAAAGATTCTCTCCGATTTTCAACCAGGAGTTCAATTTATGATCTGAATTGATTCTGAAATTGTAACGTTCTACCTCCGTATTCAAGACAATCCCCTCCGCTTTGCGGTAATTGAAACTTAAATATGCAGTTGATTTTTCTGACCCACCAGACACAGCAAGGTTATAATCCTGAGTTTTCCCTGTTCTGAATACCTCGTCCATCCAATTGGTACGTGTAATTCTTCCTTCCGGATATTTCGTGGCATCAAAAGCAGGAAGCAAGGCCGTTTTACCATTTTTCGCGGCGGTTTCAGCCACTATAGCTCTTTGTTCAGCATTCAATGGTGTTAACTTTTTCCAGGCACTTTGGGCACCGGCTTTGGCATCAAAGCTAACTTCCATCTTACCGGTCTTTCCTTTTTTTGTGCTGATTAAAACTACGCCTCCTGAGGCTCTGGCACCGTAAATAGCTGCAGCACCATCTTTTAACACAGAAATAGATTCAATATCATTGGGATTAAGCACTGGTGTTCCAGGAAAAATTGAACCATCAACAACATAAAGTACACTCTCCCCATTAATCCCACCGGAACCACGAATATTCACCCTTGGGCCAGAAGTAGGGTCACCACCCTCGTTGGTTACAATTACTCCAGGTGCTTTTCCAGCCAATACCTCCCCAATACTATTCACTGATCTCGAAGACACTTTATCTAAAGAAACCGTACTTACAGCTCCGGAAAGCGTAGCTTTCTTCTGAGTACCATAACCAACTACAACAACTTCCGATAACAGTGATTTATCTTCCATCAATACGACATTGAGCTCCTGCTGATCCCCAACATTAACTTGTTTTGTTTTATAACCCACCATGGAAAACGATAAAGTCCCATTTTCAGGAACTGAAATCATGAATTTACCATTAACATCAGTGGTAGTTGCCTTTGCCGTCCCCAAGGCCTTCACAGAAACCCCAGGCATCGCCATACCTAAAGAATCTGTTACCTTTCCTGAAATATTCCGGTCTGGTTTTGCCGCTGGAACAGGTATTTTTCTGAGGATAACATGTCCAGCCTGCTCCTTGAAATTGAAGCCCATCAGGGTCAATAACGCAGCAACACGTTCGTTTTTAAAAGAAATATTTTCCTGAATCTGGTGGCTGTGTACTGCATCAGGGTTGTATACAAAATGTAATCCGGTGCTGGCCTCAATTTCTTTGAGCATAGAGACGGTAGCACGATTTGGGCCGACTTTAATCGTCACCCTACTTTTCTCCAGTACCTGAGCCATTGTAGACGAGGCAAACAATGCTCCGCAAAAGGTACAGAGTATAGAAAAAGTTAACAATGAGTATTTCATGACTTTAAAAAGAGCTGGTGACCTCTTTAGTGAGGATTTTTTCATATTTTTAATTGTTTTATAACCTTGATTTTGTTTTAAAATATTCCGGCTTTGTAATTGTCGTTAGGAAGCCGGTTTTAGTATTGACCGGGACTGATCTAATCAGTTCCGGTTTATTGATCTGATTTAAACCCTCATTTTCTATACACATTAAAAGTTTTATGATTTTCGGTTGTCCTGAATTTCAATTGATGGAGACTGCAAATGATCTCCAAAATTTCTGCTGGACTTTGCTTGGTATTAAAGATTCCGGTACATTTTAATCTCCCCAAAGCAGGGCTGCTCAAGGAGATCTGGATATTGTAGACATATTCCAGTTTATGTATTAATTCTTCCAGGGCAATGCCTTCAAATTTAAGGTCAACTGGTATAACCGCGCTTTCCTTGATTTCAGCACGCTGATTTACTTTATCATAAGAAATTTCTTGTCCTTTTACCAGCGTACCAAATAGTTGATTCGGGTTCCCCACTGCCACTTTTCCTGTAGCTACCTGAATGGTAATATGGTCTTGCTTTTTAAAAGATTTTATGCGAAAGGAAGTCCCCAGCACTTTGGTATATAGGCGATTACTTGTTTTCACGATAAAAGGGCGTTTCTCCTCATGAGCAACGCTAAAGAAGGCTTCCCCTTCACTGAGCGAAATGATCCTATTGTGTTTTCCGAAGTTTTGTGGGTACACCAACACTGAAAGCGGTCCCATCACAATCTTTGAGCCATCACTAAGCAATACAGTCTTCTGCTCTCCAGAACTTGTATTCAGGGTAAAGAACCGCGCTTTAACCGCTTCAGTTTTGTAAACCGACCAATAGCCAATTGCAGTGGCCATGATCAAAAATAGTGTTGCTGCAACCTTAGCAAATGGATGAAGCGCAAAAACCCGGTAGGCTTTAGCTCCGCCCTTTTGCTCCATTTGAGACTGAAGCTTCAAACGTATTTCTGCGGATATTTCCGATTTTCTATTTTTTACTAAAGTTTCCTGGCCTTCATAAGATTGATACCATTGTTCTACCTGTTCCGCTTCCGCCGGACTGGTTTCTCCTTTTAAATATTTACTGAGCAGCAATTGCGCCTGTTCTTCCTTTGTCATCTACACCTAAGTCAAATGAAACAAAAGAAGGTACTAACCAAGGTTGTTACGCTTAGGTTAAGTTTAGATGAACAAGATGAAAATGAATAATAGCAGGAGATAAGACAGCCTTTTCTTCATGACTTTTAATGCCGATGAAATTTGATTTTTAACCGTTTGGGCAGAGAGGTCCAACTCTTCAGAAATTTCTCTGATGGACTTCTCCTCTTGCCTACTCATAGAGAATATAATCCTCATTTTTTCTGGCAACTCCTGAATTGCCTCCTCCACCTCTTGATGAAGCTCTTTAAGTATCAAACCCTGAGCCGCCGACAATTCAGTCTCCCCACAAATCAAAAGACGCAAGTCTTCCTTGTGTTTTTCTTTAAGCTGTGAAGAACGAAAATAATTAATCACACGGTACTTTACCGCGCCAAGAAAATAAGCAATCAATGGCCCCTTCAGCTGAATATTAGCGCGGTTTTCCCATAGGGAGATAAAAATCTCCTGACAAATATCCTGTGCAATTTCCTCATCACGTACCCGTTTATAAGCAGCATCCAAAACATCTTCCCAATAGCGCAGGTAAATATCTTCCATAGCCTTATGTGCTCCGTGCTGTAGCATTGAAAGCAATTCAGTCTCTGATATCATTTGATTGTCCCCTTGGTAATTTCTCCAAATCTACCGCAGTCATATTCCCTTAACGTTAAGAAATCTTTTAGTTAATAATAAGGCTGATTAAAGGAACCCTCACAGCAGATTCCGGCATACCTTTAGGTTTGTTAGAAAATTCCGGGCAAAAAGAAAACGGAGTCCCTCTTCTAGCGATTTGGTTCTCCGTTTCCACCTTTCCTTTGCCGTAGCATTGAAAAAGCATCAAATGCTCTGTCATTCTAACCTCCTTTGGTTCTCTTAGTATGTTTCAACTTTGATCCCTCTGAAATCTACTTTTCCATCGTTCCTTAGAATAATGTTTAGGTCTAATGTTTGTCCCGAATTTAGTGAGTATACCTTCAATAACAACGAAGGTATTTTAAGCATCATTTTCTCTGTTTCCTTTGAATTTGATCTTTTACTAATCCATTGAAATCTTCAGAATCTTTGGCCCTACGGCACATATTCTTTTTGAAGTCTTTCTTTCAAACGGCTAAAATACTTCCTTTTTGATACATCTAATTTACAAACTATAATTGACTAATGCAAAGACATTTACAATATATTTTTAATACGAAATCCACAAGTTATAAACGTGTTATTAACAGGTTTTGCACATTTTACCAACAACAAGACCGGGTCATTTTGAACCCCAGCCTGCTTCTATAGCCGAGATTTTTTCTAAACGTTTTACATGACGTTCTTCTCCGGAAAATTCTGCTTTTAAAAACGTATAAACAATATCTTTTGCCAACTCCAAGCCGATTACACGCGCCCCTAAACATAGGATATTCACATCATCATGCTCTACAGACTGATGTGCAGAATAAGTATCATGACATACTCCCGCACGAATGCCTTTAAATTTATTCGCCGCAATACTCACCCCTACCGCACTTCCACAAATTAAAATCCCACGCTCACCTTCTTTATTGATGATAGCCTCCGCTACTGCCGCTGCATAATCAGGATAGTCGCTCGGTGTCACGGTATGCGTACCAAGATCAAGTACCTCATAACCGGCCTCTTTTAACATTGAAGCTAATATCGTTTTATATGGGAACCCCGCATGGTCCGCCCCTAGAATAACTCTCATATCGGAAGACACGCAAATTTCATTCCCAATTCAACCAGCCTGGCAATTTCTTAGAGCTCTTGTAGCGTTTTAACAGCTGCCCTCGTTTTAACAAATAACATGCTAAACACATTCCATATGAATCTTTCTACGATCAAAATTACCGGAAACTTTAACAAGATGATGACCGGCGCTTTACTAACCATGAGCACTTTATTCCTTACAGCCTGCTCCACCAAAGAAACACCAGTTCCAGAATCATCCTCCATGATGTTTGTGAACACCTCGCCTACCCCAGCTACTTATAATGTTTATGTAAATAATGGACTGGCCAGCCCGGGAGCATTACCATTTGGTGGTGCCATGTCTTATTTAAAGCTCAATACCGGCGAACAGTCCATTAAATTTACCACAGCAAGTAGCTCAGAAAGCTTGATCACAAAAAAAATAACCCTGGAAAATAATAAGGCTTATTCTCTTTTTCTAATTGGAAAAGAAGACAAACTGGATTATTTGGTCATCAATGATCTAATAACGAAGATGCCTGTAGACAAAGCGATGATCCGTTTCATTAACCTTACACCAGATGCAACTTCATTAGAGCTGGGCATCAAAGAAGGCGCAACTTTAATCGGTGATAAAGCTTATAAAGAAAATAGTGACTTTATTGACGTGGAGGCTAAAAAACTGACCCTCCAAATCAAAGAAAAAGGAACAGGGCTAGTGATTTCAGAATTGGTTGATACAGAGTTCAAAGCGGGCAGCATTTATACCATTCTAAGCATTGGAATGGTTACTCCAACAGGGCAAGAGCAAAAAGCGACTGCAAAGCTGGTTAACAATTAATAAAAAAAACGACAAAAAAAACAGGCCTTTCCATCAGGAAAGGCCTGTTTTTTTTGGATCTACCCCTAGATCCATGAATACTTATTTGTGTGTGTACTTAATTTCATTTTTAATGACCACGTCCATGCTCATTTCCTTTCTTACCCTGATCGTTTCCTCGTTGCTCTCTTTCGTTTGGACGATTATTCCTTTCATTTCCACGATTATCGCTAGCTTGTGGCCTCGATTCTCTCGAAGGATATTTCTTTGCTTGTCCTGGAGGCATTCCATGAGGATGCCCTTTCACAACATAGTACCTTTTGTCGTTACTATTTCTGATTACCTGTTGCGTACGTACATTTTTGTACCTCGCATATTGGCGGCGATCATTGTCAAAATTTCGGTAAGGATCTCTGGAATTTACCACCACTTTGTAGCCATTATACAAGTCAAAATTCCTGTATCTTGAAGGCAGGTTTCTAGAGAAAATCCATTTTCCCCGGTCCAGGTAGACAAACTGCTGCTTTGGAACATAATAATAGCTCTCGATATCTGGCAGATAATAATACTCTACATGATCGTAACCTACTGGACCCCATAAAGGTTGTGATCCAATGTTTATATTTAAACTGATTTGTGCAGCTGCACGGAAGGGTAAAATCCCCATTACTCCGAGCAAACTCAAAATGATTAGCTTTTTCATCCTAATTGTTTTTTACATCAATTGATTAACCTCTACCTCTTCCATGTCCCCGATCACCGCGATCATGTCCTCTGTCGCCACCACGATCATTTCCTCTGTCTCCGCGGTCATATCCTCTATCACCGCGTCCGTTTTCTCTTCGCTCAAAGCGGTCGCCACGATCACGGTCGTACTTCTTATTCCCTTTCCAATTATCGTGCCCTCTGTCATTGTCTCTAAAAACAGGTCGGCCACCTCCACCATAATATGGGTGTCCTTTTACCACATAATATCTAGAATCATGACTATGTCTGATCACTTGTTGAGTTCTGATATTTCTATATCTCGCATAACTCATACGATGGTTGTCAAAATCACGGTAAGGGTCTCTGGAATTGATCACTACCTTATAACCACTATATAAATCATATCCTCTATATCTTGATGGTAAATTCGAAGCGTAAATCCAACGACCACCATCCATATAAATAAACTGACGTCTTGGAACATTGTAATAACACTCTATATCCGGTAAATAATAATTATCTACATGGTCATAGCCAACCGGTCCCCATAATGGCTGAGAACCAATATTCAAACTGACACTGATTTGTGCCGAAGCCTTAAATGGCATCCATCCAATTACGCCGAGTAGCCCTAATACTAATAACTTTTTCATAACCCGCTATTTAAAATTTCATTTGTGTGTTTGTTGATTCAAATGTCTATAGCGAACATGAAATGAACATGAATTTTTGAAATTATTAATAAATTTCTTTTTTCATCTTAATTTCATGTTCAAGCTGCACCTTCGTATCATTCAATACAAGTGGCGCAGATAATAAAACAAACACACAATGTTTTAATGAGGGAGGGCTAGTTTGCCTCGGAAGAGGCAAACTTTCCATATATTTACATCATGAGCACTAATAAATTCTTACGTTCATATACCGCAGCCTTACTTTTCGTAGGACTTCCCTTTGGCTCTTTTGCCAGCGACAAACCGGCTATCCCTCTGTTTTCCAAAGAGGACATCATGATTTCAAATGAGCACTTTTATCAGGACAATAGAGATAAAAGACAGGAACGTGGCAAGGAAAGGAAAAAACCAGATGTCAAAGAAGTACCCCAATCCAGAAGACAAGAGAAACCGGGTGAAGTAAAACCAGGAAGAAGAGAATCTGAAAAAAGAGAACGTCCTTCAAGGGATGATAGAAGAAGAAAAGACTAAAGAACCCGCATGAAAGTCCTGATTGTTGAAGATGAAAAAACGCTGGCTTATGAAATGGAGGACTTCCTGAAAAAAGCCTTCTATATTTGTGACCTGGCTCATACCATTAAAGATGGTTTGGAGAAGATGGAAAGCAACAGCTATGACTTTATCTTACTGGACCTTGGGCTTCCTGATGGTGATGGACTTAGCCTACTACCAAAAGCGAAAAAACACAATCCAGATGCCGCATACATCATCTTAACTGCCAGAGGAAACCTGGAAGACCGCATTGCCGGATTAGATCTTGGTGCCGATGATTATCTCCCTAAACCCTTTTCTTTATTAGAACTACAATCCAGGATGCAAGCCATTGCCCGTAGGAAATTCAACGTAAAAGAAGAGTTGTTGCCATTAGGCGATTTTCAAGTCGACCTCCAAAAGAGACTGATCCTATTCCAGGAAAATCAAATAGAATTGTCCAGAAAAGAATTTGATCTGTTGAGTTATCTATTTCTGCACAATAACCGCGTGCTGACCAGAATGCAACTTAGTGAACACATTTGGGGCACCTTTGCAGACGACGATTATGATTCCAACTATATTGATGCCCACATCAAAAATATCAGAAAAAAATTGAATGTCTGGGCACCAGCCGATTTCCTGGAAACCGTACGTGGCGTAGGATACAGAATCAGAAAATAAATGAAATTATCATCAAAGCTCATCCTGTTTATCACCAGCTCCAAATTGGTGGTTGTCCTGTTATTTGTATTTTCATTGCCTTTTTTAGTCAGTCAGATCGTTTCTGAATACACGAATTATTCCCTTAGAAGTCAACAAGACAAGGTAATTAATGTGGTGCAGAAAAATGGTATCCAACACTACTTGCAAGGAGATGACAGTTATGGAAGCTACACGATGCTTAAAGAAGAATACATTGCACTCGAACCAGCTGCGAAGAATAAACACATTGACACTATAAAAACGGCTCAACGTATTGTAGAACGTGATACTTTAACCTACAGAATACTCATCCACACCTTCAATTACGATCAAAAAAACTATCTTTTAGAAATTGGAAAAAGCATTTCCAGCATCAATCAGTACAACAAAACTTTACAAAAGACGGCCTTATACGTATTGATGGGCCTCATCGCCCTTACCCTCCTGATTGACCTTATCTTTACCCGAATCCTCATCAAACCCTTAGGTAAGATCATAAAAAGTAAACTGATCAATAGAAAATTTCCTTTCAAAGATTATTCTCCTCCTGTCCCCACCTCCACGCAGGACTTTAAATACCTGGATGAATCCTTGATTCTTTTGATGGATCAAATCAACGAAGCTTTTGAGAAAGAACGAGAATTTACAGCTAATGCTTCTCATGAACTCATGACTCCAATCAGTATCCTTCAAAATAAGATGGAAAACTTGTTAGGAGATGAAAATCTTCCGGAAAGTGTCGTATTAAAAATTATTGAGATGATGAAAACATTGAGCCGTCTCAAGAAAATCTCCAACGCACTCCTATTGATCTCGAGAATTGAAAACCAGCAATTCGTAAAATCTGCTCATGTTAAGCCTTCTGTACTCATCAATGAAGTATTGGAAGAGATTAACCACCGGCTGCTGGATCAGGAAATTGAACTTAAAGTAGATTTAAAAACAGACCAGATGTTGGTCAATGTAAATCAGGACTTATTATTCCAATTGTTTTACAACCTGATCAACAACGCCATAAAATACAATGTTTATCAGGGAAGCATTCTCATTACAGATAGCCATACTCCCGAAAATGGTTATTCCATCATGATTCAGGATACCGGAATTGGGATTGCTGAAGAAGACCTGGATTTCATCTTTGACCGGTTTAGAAAAGCAAACCTTTCAGAGAATGTAGGTTACGGCCTAGGCCTTTCTATCGTAAAAAGTATTGCGCAATACCATGACATTGAGATCCTGGTGAGCTCAAAAGTAAAGGAAGGCACCACTTTTACTTTAATCTTCCCTGCTAAATAAAACAAATTCTTATTCCATTGGACCAAGCAATACTTTTAGCGTCATTCTAAGGCTATAAAGCATACACCTCAGTATTTCCCTTACAACCAACTGAAACAACGGGACAACAAGTTAAAATTAATATACTGATAAACAGTCAATTAAACTATTGAACTATGTAAATAGTTTCCGAACTACATAAATAGTTTTGAAACTATAAAAATAGTAGTATCTTTATGTAACAAAACAATCAAGGAATAAAATGAGAGAACTTACAAAGGCAGAAGAACAGGTGATGTTGATTTTATGGGAGATAAAGGAAGGCTTAACAAAAGATGTGATTGAAAAAATGGATCCACCGAAACCAGCTTACAATACCGTATCTACTGTGATTAGGGTATTAGAAGGCAAAGGTTTTATTGACCATAAGGCAGTTGGCAATACACACATCTATTTTCCAGTCATCACTGAAGACCAGTACAAACACTTCGCATTTGACAAAGTAATGAACAATTACTTCGAAAACTCTTATGAGAGTCTGGTCTCCTTTCTGGTAAAAGAGAAAAACATGGATATGGAGGCCCTTGATGAATTGATACAAATGGCAGAAAAACTTAAAAACAAGAAATGATGAACTGGTTCTATTATCTCCTGGAGGCTAACTTATACCTTGCCGTTTTTTACGGAATTTACCGTCTGCTGTTGCATAAAGAAACCTTTTATTCTGCCAACAGGTTTTTTCTAATCCTTAGCACTTTAATGGCATTCAGTCTGCCGGTATTGCAGATAGGATACCTGAACGAACTTTTTGGAAGGGGAATTGAGCAAAATGTAAACAATATTTTAGTCGAAACCAGTAGTAATGAAGCCCAATTTCAGTTCCTTGAGGTCGCCATCTATTTCCTTTATCTCGGAGTAGCGCTAGCCTTCAGTTTAAAACTGATTATAGATTTGTATCAAATTTTGATGCTTTCTAGAAAGTCTGATAGATACCATAAAGACAAAATCACCTATGTTAGCTTAAATCAGCACAACGTAGCTTTCTCCTTTTTCAATTTACTATTTATCCAGCCTGACATTCAAGGAAAAGAAACCATCCTGAAACACGAATTGGTACACATTCGCCAAAGACATAGCCTGGATATCATCTTTTTTGAAATCATTCAGATCCTGAACTGGTTTAATCCCATCACTTACCTCCTAAAAAAAGACATTAAATTATTACATGAATACATTGCAGATGAACAAACCACTTTAAAAGAAATCGGAAAATATGATTATGCATTATTTCTGATTAAGAATTCTTTTGGAATGGAGGCCAACCCTTTGAGTAATCACATCTTTAATCAATCCATACTAAAACAGAGAATCAACATGTTAAACAAGGAAAAATCAACAGGAAGAGCAAGGCTCAAGCTCCTGTTCGCATTGCCAATTGCCGCCGCAATGTTAGGCACATCCACTATGGCTTTTACCAAAGACTATAGTCTGGTAGATCTATATCCGGAAAAATCCACAAACAGTCTTACATTCCAAGAACCCGTTAAAAAAGAAAGCAAAAAAACGGATAAGAAAAGTACTATACCAAGAGCTCCAAAACCAGCTCCAGTGGCACCACCTCCCCCACCCGCTGAACCCCGTATAGCTCCTCCTCCTCCACCCCAAGAACCTCAAGCACCATCAAAAAAAGTAGATCAGGTGAAGTTTCCACCACCAATTGTAAAATGGGACGGAAAACCAGCTAAGAAAACAAACAAGACGAAGAAGAAAGGAGTGGTCAAATTTCCACCGCCAATTGTAACACGAGATAAAGCGCCAACACCAGAAAAGCAAAAAGAAGCAAAACCTGAGATTGAAATTCTTCCATAAACACCAAACGTCATCTTGAATAAAATCATGATGACGTTCGGTGTTTGTGTTAGTCCCTATAAAAAAGATTCCTATAATATTCTGTTGACTACGTTTCCTTTCGCGTCAAAAACTACTTTCTTTTCTTCTCCAACTTTTTTCAACTCCACTTTGTAAAGGACTGTTTTTCCTTCTTCAAAATGATCTACATCATCAATTCTATAACCACTATAGTCTTTCTTGATCACATTTGCCACGGCTACCGGTAGCTCTTTCGCTCTGATCTCTTTTTTGTGCTTAACTATAGCTCCTTTACTGGTAAACCATACTTCATGATCACGTCTGCCAATATCGAAATCAGCGTTATATAAATCACCTTTCAATTCCCATTCTACTTTAGTTGCATTTGGGAATGCTTTCTTAAAGGAATTTCGCACCTCTAAAGGAACGTCTTTGGCAGGAATATCCTGCGCATAAGTTAGACCGGAGAACAGCAGTGCTACTGCCAATAATAATCTTTTTTTCATGGTAAATGATTTTTGTTATCTAGCCATACCACAAAGAAAGCGCCTAAATTTATCCGCACATCAAATTAAGCAAGACAATACCGCTATTTAATGCAAAAACAGCCATTTAAACTTAATTATTTTAATTTTGTGCTTCTTTTTTCTTATGGAATGAATCGAGAATGATTAACAACATTCCACCCATAATAGACATATCAGCCGCATTAAATACCCCGGTTTGAAACAAGATAAAATCAATGTGAAGAAAATCTGTAACTGATCCGTATAGTATCCGATCATACAAATTACCGATCCCTCCACCGATCACACAGCAAACTCCTAAAACCATCGCTAAACTGAGGTCCTTCCTGCTCATCACGAAATAAAGACCCAATGCCAATACCCCTACCGGCAGCAACAGCAGCAGGACAAATTTAATCCCTGAATGTAGAGAATCACCCATACTCAAAAAGGCCCCTGAGTTTTCAACTTTAGTCAGCGTAACATAATCACTAATCAGCTTTATATTTTCATAATAAGCGACATGATCCCTGACAATAGATTTACTAATTTGATCACAACCTACGTTCAGCAATATAATTACTAAGATCAACACCTTCCCCGCCAGACCACTAAATTTACTTTTTTCCATTTTGGCACCTCAATTGATAAATATTGGTATTGTATTTTTTAATTCAAATGACACATTCTTCAAATGAGAACGCGATATTGCCAATATTAATCAATAAAAAGAACTTATGAAATCACTTTTCTTTTCCCTTCTATTCACTGCATTTTCAATTGGTGCCTTTGCACAGGGGCTGGCACCAGGAACAGCGGTACCAAACGCTGTTTTTTATAAAGAAAATGGAGCTAAATTTTCTACAGACCAGATTCCTAAAGGAAAAAAATCACTGATTATGTTTTTTGATGCCACCTGCGAACATTGTCAGAAGGTAGCCGGAAACCTTAGTAAAAGCACCAAGGAACTATCAAGCGTTAATATGTACTTAGTCTCGCAAGATGTATTTCGTTCGATCAACTATTTCGTGGATACTTTTGCTAAACCATTAAAAACCATGAAAAACGTAACCACCTTACAAGACAAGGACTACGTTTTCATTCCTTTATTTCATCCGAAACAATATCCTTCATTATACCTTTACGGACCAGATAAAAAATTGATCCTATTCTCTAGTAATGAAAAAGATGTGCCCAAATTCCTCAATCTAATGAAATAAGGAATTCAAACACATCTCTGCCTCAACTGACAAATTTCTTGCTTAGTTGAAGATTTCAAGCCAAATGAAAATGCCAATTGAATATTCAATTGGCATTTTCATTTGGCTGTTTTTAAGGATTATTTTTTATAATTAACGCCCATATTATAAAAGAGGAAAGCCCATCTATCGGCAATTTCTTCTATGGCTTTATCGGTTGGTTTCCCTGCCCCATGCCCCGCATTCGTCTGTATGCTAATTAAAACAGGTGCATCACCAGCCTGATCTCTTTGCAAGGTTGCTGCAAACTTAAAAGAATGAGCAGGCACCACACGATCATCATGATCAGCTGTTGTAATCAATGTAGCAGGATACTTAACACCTGGTTTTAAAGCATGAACAGGTGAATATTTATACAAGTATTCAAACATCTCTTTGGAATCTTCTGAAGTACCATAATCGTAACTCCACCCAGCGCCAGCGGTAAACTTATGGTAACGAAGCATATCCATTACCCCCACCGCAGGGAAAGCTACCTTAAACAAATCAGGACGTTGTGCCAAAGTAGCGCCAACCAGTAAGCCCCCATTTGAACCACCCATACTGGCCAGGTAATCTTTAGAGGTGTATTTATGAGCGATCAGGAACTCTCCAGCAGCAATAAAATCATCAAACACATTTTGCTTTTGTAACTTCGTTCCTGCCAAATGCCATTTCTCCCCATATTCTCCACCACCTCGCAAATTGGCTACCGCATAAACACCGCCTTGCTCCATCAATACAATGTTAGCAGTGCTGAACGAAGGAGTCAGACTAACATCAAAACCTCCATAACCATATAAAACAGTCGGATTTTTACCATTAAGGACGATGCCCTTTTTGTAGGTAATGATCATTGGTACTTTTGTGCCATCTTTTGAAGTGTAAAACACCTGCTTAGACTCATAATTCGAAGGATCGAAATCTACTCCGGACTTCTTATACACTTCAGATTTGCCATTGTCTACGTTATACTTGAAGATCGTTGAAGGATATACATAAGAAGTGAAGGTATAATACAATTCTTTATCTTCTTTTTTACTTCCAAATCCACCAGCTGTGCCGATTCCTGGAAGCCTAATTTCATGCTCCATTTTGCCATTCATATCGTATTGCAAAACCATGGATACCGCATCTTTGATATAATTGGCAAATAATTTACCCCCACCTGTAGAAGGACTCAGCACATGATTAGTCTCTTTGATCAGTTCCTTCCAGTTTTCAACGCCTGGATGAGCAGCATCTACCGTCACCACCCGACCGTTAGGCGCATTCAGATTGGTATAGATGTACAATTTTGTTCCAATATTATCGATGATACTATGGTTCTTATCAAAATTAGCAACCACAGGAACAATCTTCCCATCTTTGGCGGTCAAATCTTTAATATACAATTCATTACCAGAAGTGGAGTTTGCTGCAGAAATAATCAAATAATGCTCATCTTCTGTTAAACCTGCACCAATATAACGTCTTGGGGTTTTCTCCCCGCCAAAAATCAATTGATCATCCTTTTGATCAGTCCCAAGTTGATGAAAAAAAAGTTTGTGATATTGAGTCAGTCCGGACAATTGGCTTCCTTCAGCTGGTTTATCGTAGCTACTGTAGTAGAAACCAGTATTTCCTTGCCAGGCGATCCCTGAAAATTTCACATCTGTTAATGTTTCACCAACTACAGATTTATCACTAGCCTTCAATATGATCACCTTAGTCCAGTCCGAACCACCTTCAGAAACCTGATAAGCCACCATACTTCCATCTTTTGAAAAGCTTATTCCAGCCAAAGAACTGGTTGCATCTTTTGAAAAGGTATTTGGATCAAGAAAAACCTCAGGTTCCCCAGCCTCTTTCTGACGATAAAGGACGCTTTGGTTTTGCAAACCTGTATTCTTGTAATAATAAGTATATCCACCTTCTTTAAAAGGCTGAGAATACTTTTCATAGTTCAATAGTTTTTTCAAACGCTCCTTGATGTCATTTCTATAAGGAATTTGTGCGAGATAGGCATGAGTTACCGCATTCTGTGCCTGTACCCATAATTTGGTCTCTTCCGAACGGTCATCTTCCAACCAACGATAAGGATCTGCTACAGTAGTACCGAAGTAAGTATCTGTTACGTTTTCTTTTTTTGTTTCAGGGTAAGTCATAGTTTTTTTTGGGGTATTACTCAGCTGGGCTTCCGCAACGAATGGAAGCATAACGGCGAGAAAGATTAACCCTTTGCCTGAGTTTTTCATAAATTCTATTTATTCTTTTATTGAGGTATGGTTTGCAGGATTCAGATACTCATGAACAACAGGAATATCTGCTTCCGCCCAATCGCAATTTAGTAAATCTGAAGGCTCCATCCAAGCATAAGCCGCATGCTCTTTCAGCAGAATTTCCCCGGCAACAATGCGACATACAAAAGGAATGAGGAGAATTGAGAACGTTGGATAATGATACGAAGAGGCCGGTATCGCGGCAACAATTTCCACTTCAACATCCAACTCTTCTTTGATTTCCCTGATCAGACAATCTTCCGGACTTTCGCCAGGTTCCATTTTACCTCCAGGGAATTCCATCTTCAAAGGCATAGACATGGTGGCACTGCGTTGCGTAACCAATACCAGCCCCGCTTCATTCACGATAATTGCACAACAAACATCAATCATAGCCGAAGATAATTTTTTTATGGCTATCTTGGTTCTATATTAATTCTTAATCCATATCTAAACAGGATTTCCAAAAATCCGATCTGCTAGACAGGAATGCCTCAACGGCCTTTCCCATGTCTAACAAGATGTTTATGTATAAATAATACCCTTCAATTTATCATTTTTGATTAAGAACAATATGAATATTGCCATAAAAGTTGCCCTTATTGGCGCAACAGGAAAAGCAGGAAAATACCTGCTTAAAGAATTATTAAACCAAGGTTATCAGGTAAAAGCACTCCTTAGAAAACCTGAATCCTTTACCATCAGCCACCCAAATTTGGAAATTGTAAGTGGTGACATTAAGGATTTGGATACAACCGATCATTTACTGGACAGTTGTCATACGGTAATTAGTGCAATTGGTCAACCAAAAGATGAACCACTCGTTTCTAGTCTTGCAGCAGCAAATCTGATTCAGGTGATGCATCAAAAGCGGATTAGCCGATATGTATTTCTTGCCGGATTAAGCATTGATATGCCTGGCGATCAAAAGAGCGAAGCTAACTTACAGGGTTCTAAATGGATGAAAGAAACTTTTCCAGTAGTCACGTCAGATAAAGAAAAAGCAGTACAATATTTACTGGAAAGCGATATCGAATGGACAATGGTCAGGTTGCCCTGGATTGAAGAAAGAGATGAAACCTGCGACCTAAAAGTAAGTCTGCGGGACTGCCTTGGGGGAAAGATCGGCACTACTGACTTGGCAAACTTTGTTATTCAACAACTGACTGATCCTACTTATATTCGAAAAGGACCGTTCATAGCCAGCTAAAGTAGCTCAATTTTAATTAATTACACTTTAACTATATGGAATACCCACAATTATTAAAGTGAAAATCCGCTTATTGATCTATACAAATGGATAGTCAATAAGCGGATTTAAATTCAAGGAATGTTCTATGATTAATCCAATGAAACGAACAACTCTGATTGTGTTAACCACACACCATCAATTTTGCGCCACATGGCTGAATAATTACCTCTAAACGCTTCTGTTTTATAATTCCAGGCGCCAGTTTCCCAGGCTAAAATCCCACTATCCCCAATGACAATAGATGAAGGAATGCGTTCAAATAAAGGTGGTTTACCAGCAAACATCTCTTTCCATGTTTTCAATAATTTCGCTTTACCTGAATACTGTCCACCTTCTCCGGAGATCACAATGATATCATCCATCCAATATTTGGCTACTCCTGCAACATCCTGGTTAGAGATGGCCATATTTGAGTCCATCCTGGAAAGGCGGATGGCTTCTTCTTCTTGTCTTTTAAAAAATGATACTGAACTCATAAAAAATTAGCTTCGTCTTGTTTGTTGAACTGCTAAGATGGTGAAAATATTAATTTTTCACTCTATTTTGCTCATCTTCTGCTCCGGTATTTTTGTGTTTTCTAACCCCCGAAAAGGTCTTTCCAAAGCGATAGCTATAACTTAAGACTACATTTCTAGAATCTGCCCGATTGCGCCAGCCTGCTGTTGTTCCAGCCAAATTGTTGATCTTTCCATTCGTAATCCTGGTATAAAAGAGATCATTACCATTTATTCTTATCGTCGAACTTGGAGAAAGTTTCTTTTGGACCCCCGCATTAAATCCATACATCCGTCCTATAGTAAACTGTACATCCGTAATTTTAGAGCGATAAGAGCCACTACCTTCCGCAGTCCAGCTTTCGCTCAATTTAAATTGAAAACTATTGTTGGTAGAAAAGAAAGTTCCCTTAGTATGTAAGGCTCCACTATAAAAATCAGCACTTTTTGCATCAATATTGGTTACCTCCCCATAAAACTGCCAGGTCAGCCATGAAAACAGATCCAATCCTGCATTTACACTAAGGCTTTTCACTACCTTTCTTCCAATATTTCCCGGCCTGCTATAATAGATCCCATCGCGAATTTCAATAGTCTCGTTCACCTCATCTTTAGTATCACTATAACTCAATGTGGTCGTAATCTTATTCTTATAAGTATGAGAAAGCTCAATACTATTGGTAAAAGAAGGGTTTAAGAAAGGATTTCCTTCATAATAAGTAAACTTATCCAGTGGGGAAACAAAAGGATTCAGGTCCTGGAAATAAGGACGATCTACCCTTCTGCCATAATTTAAACCAATCTGATGATTACCTAAAGTATCCAGTTTATAAGATACATATGCCGTAGGAAACAAACTGGTATAGTTTCTATTGAAAGCAGAGTCAGGTTTCACAGGATTACCAAGTTGATGACCGTCAGAATTCGTGTTTTCTGCACGTAACCCCAATTGTATCGACCATTTCCCAGATTCCCTGCTGAGGTTTAAATAACCGGAATTGATGTTCTCTTTATAAATGAAATGATTACTCTTTTGATAATCCGGCTTGGTGACCTCGCCAATTGTATAGCTATATGCGCCCACATTATCTGTCTTGGTATAACTTGATTTTACACCGGCATCTACCTTCCAATTGTTCTTAAAAGGCTTGGTGTAATCTGCTTTAAATGAATAAATTTTAATATTAGCAGGTAATTCACCATGGAGAATATCTTCAGATTTCAAACTTTGATCGGGCAAATAGGAAGAATTAAGAATCTGTTGGCGGGTATTGGTTTTATAAACCAGGTAATCGGCATCCAATGCAAGCTGCTGTCCTGACTTATCAAAGTCGTGGCGATAATTCAGATTCACGCCGAGATTTTTAAAGCTTTGTCTGTCTTTACTTAGTGCTTTAACTACAGAATCCAACTCCCTTCCCGCATTTAAAAGCTGACTAACATTATCGGTCGTTTGATTCCCAGATCTGTCCATGCCTGTTAAGACCAAGCCCCAGGTACTTTTCTCTGATTGGTAGTAATCCATTCCGATTTTACCATTCAGCATATTACCTTTTCTTCGGATATAGCTATTCTGTTCGAAAAAAGATTGAGTACTGCCATCCTCATTTTTATACCGTCTAAATAAATCCAGATCGGTGAAATTATTTTGATGACTATAGCCGAGGTTGGTGAAAAAGTTCAGTTTATTTTTTCGGTAATTCATGTTGAAGCTGTTGTTCGTTCTAGCCAATTGCCCCTGAACATAGCCCAGATTTAGTCCGCCATTCCACCCACGTTGGTCATTTTTATGGGTTTTAATGTTGATCACTCCCCCATTTCCGGCCGCATCATACTTTGCAGGAGGATTGGTCATCAATTCGATCTGATCCAAGGCAGAAGATGGCAATGACCTCAAGTAATTTTCCAGGTCCGTACCGGACAAATAACTCGGCTTACCATCAATAAATATCGCAACCCCTTGTTTTCCTTTCAGACTAATCGCTCCATTCTGATCTACAATTACCCCTGGAGATTTCTCCAAAACATCCATTGCTGTTGTGCCTGAATTTGCAATCAATGCGTCAACATTAACTACTGTACGATCAATTTTACGCTCAATAAAGGCTTTTTTTCCTGTAATAGCGACTTCTTTTAAGTCTTTTGTTGTCGCGCGCAAAGTCAAATCCGGAAGCAAAATGCTGGAAGCTCCCGCTTTCAACAGGATCACTGCTGACTGGAGATTTTGATAGCCCATCGCAGAAATTCTCAATTGATAACTTCCTTCAGTCAGTTGTTCAAAAGAAAACTTCCCATCTTCAGCCGTAAAAGTGCTTTTCAAAAGATTGCTATCGCTCACCTTGAATAGCGCTACGGTTGCCAGATCGAAAGGTTGTTTAGAATCCTTTACGACTTTCCCTGAAATACGCCCTGTTCCGATTACTTTATTGGAAACTGGAGCTGGTTTGATCTCCACCGAGGCTTGACCAAAAGCTAAAATTTGGGCTGTACTCAGCCAGGCGACTAAAATTGCCACTATCAATACTTTCATTTATTTTAATAATTAATTTGAAGAAATGCTGCTCAACAGCAGGCTAGGGTATATTAAATGAATATTTACGATGTTTTATTTAGATTCAAATTCTTGTTGATAAGAGATGATCCAATCCACACTTTTTATGTATTTTTTGGCGTATTTTTTTCGAATGTCTTCCGGAAGTTTCTGGTCATTTAAAACAAACTGATCCTTATCCATTTCGAAAGAAAGGTTTTCTTTTCCAGCCACCAAGTGATCTTTTATCAAATCTTCCAAGATATTGTCCTGGATTTTCTCATTATAGCGTTGTGCATTTTCATCATCTGCCACAAACTTCTTAGTAATGGTAGATTTTGCAGTCTCCGATTCTGACCGTTCTGTTATCGTCTTCGTTTTACCTGATCCAAAAATTTTATTTCCAGCTTTCACCAGGACCCTTTCTGTAGCAGCAACTAGCTGATCAACTATTGACCTATTCTTTTCAACGCTTGAAGCTTGTTGTTCAACCGCTGCTGCTTTTTGCTTAACGTCTGCAGATTTCCCTGCAATGTCTGCAGCTTTTTGCTCAAGGTCTGAAGGTTGTTGCACAACTTTTGAAACTCCCTTTTCAAATGCTTTTGGTTCCTTGGCTTGCAGAATTTTTTGAACAGATTTTTTGTTCGGCTGTTTGGCCGGTTGTTTCATCACAGACGAAAACGCCATACTTAAAGTCAGGACCGTCAACAAGGCGACCGCCATAATCCGCTGTTCCATTTTCGTTAGTGTAGGGTGATCATTAGAAACGATCCTTTTCACGCGTTTCACCAGTTGACCAGGATCTTCAGCAATGGCCATGGCATACTGAGGTTTATTCATTTGAAACTCCTCACAAGAAACCAAAGCACTGATATAACCGACTTTATTATTCGTATTCAAAACAGCCAGATCATCGCAGCAACTTTCTCTTTCTTCCCTGATCAAACCACTAATCCATAAAACCGCTGGATTAAAGAAAAACAGCAATTCCATAAAGCTCTGCAAGATATTCACCAGATAATCTCTTCGTTTTACATGTGCCAGCTCATGGCAAATGATCGCCTCTACCTCTTCTTTTGAAAGGTTATTGAGCAAACCAATTGGAACCAAAATCAATGGTTTAAAATAACCTACTACCATTGGGACATTTACCAATCCAGACTGCACAATAGCCACTACCTTATGAATACCAAATTGCACAGCCAATTCCTGAACCCTATTTTTCCAAAACACTCCGGCGTCCGTGATTTTTGTGTTCCGGATTCTTTTGATACTGTACAGTCCAGCAAACAACTGAACGCTCTTCGCAGCAATGACTAACAGCCACAGTAACACAATCGTAGTCGCATAGGAATTAAAATAAGACCATACACTTTGAATCCAAATCCAGGGCTGCTGTACGATAGCGATAGAAGTATTCCCCGGACTATTCAGACCTG
Organism: Pedobacter gandavensis; assembly: GCF_014172405.1. GTDB lineage: Bacteria > Bacteroidota > Bacteroidia > Sphingobacteriales > Sphingobacteriaceae > Pedobacter > Pedobacter gandavensis. The sequence continues at coordinate 106,331 of NZ_WNXC01000006.1, forward strand.
ATGATGTTATGCCAGGCAGAAACCCGTTATTTACTTCAGTATTGCCATTTACACCAAAAAAAGCAGTTTCATCGGCAAACTTCCATTCATATATAAAGCTGGCAAAAACACCTATTGAGAACAAGATGAAACAAGAAATCAAAAGATTATATCTTAACCTGGCGCTAGATCTGCTGGTAAAAATAATCACTGCCGCTGTGAGCAAGGCAAGGATCAAGCCTTGCCATAGTGAGTGTAATAAAGTTTTAAAAATGATGCTTTCCATACCTGTGGTTCTTTAAGGATGTGCTATTTCTTTGTATTAGGTGCTTTTTGAAAGCCCCCATTTATTTCGAATATCTGTTACTGTTTAAGCTAAGACTTCTCCTTTTCCAATTGACTTAGTAAGGTTTTGATGGCTTCAAGATCTTCTTTTGAAGTTTTCTTGTTCCCCATTAACTGCATCATCAACCGGCCCGCTGAGCCATTGTACATGGTATCAATAAACTTGTCTAATAGAAAATCCTTGGTCGTCTGCTCTTTTTCTGCTACGTGATAAATATGTTTCATTTGACTTTCATCACGGGTTAAGATTCCCTTTTCCGCCATAATTTGCATCAACTTTAAAGTAGAGGTGTAATTGACCTCCCGAAATTCGTTTAATTTATCATTTACCAAACGTACGGTAGTTGGACCTTTCTCCCATAATACCTGTAGAATTTCCAATTCTGCTTTTGTTGGCTCTATTTGCTTTGGGTTTTTAGAATTATGCACTTCCATAATCTAAAGGTAGGAAAGTTTTCGTACGAAACAATACTTAGGATTATTATTTTTATAGAATAAAGCTATAATCGAAAAAACAGGCGTAAAACAACCTATTAAACAAAGCTTTAACAGCAGCTAATAAAAACAGGCGCAAAAAAAAGGGCGAAAAACCATAGTTCTCCGCCCGTATATAGAAATAAATTAATTGTAATTATCCGTTATTTTTACGGCTCATGATGGCATGATAAGCACCATCCCAAAGTCCTATTCTTTTCCTTAATGATTCCAGGCTCATTTCTTCAGCTGCTAACCAATGCGCTTCATTATTCCCGCAAAGTTCTGCAGTCATTTCCAATGCGAGGTGGCTATGGTGATCTCCATCCACTTCTATGTGTCTGTCCAGGTAATATTTAAACATAGAAATTTGGTCAGGAAACTTCTGATTTAAGTCGTTAACCATCGTTAAAAACATATTAGGTATCAAATCTTCTCTACCAAAAGTAAAAGTACTCGCTTGTATGTGCGTTTGTTTCCCATCAATTACCTGGAAAGTGAAATCAACAAAATCTCTGGCCTCCACCGGAGTTCCTGCTGCTTCATATGCTGCATTCCTTGTTTCTCCAGACTTTAAAGCGTCCATAAATTTAGCAAAAGCACTGGTATCTGCGCCGCACTGCTGCATCGCATCCAGGTACATCTCAAAATGACTTTTCTTATTACCTTGCGCATCTACATCAGATTCTTCCCCTGCTACAATTTCATTAATTAGGGAACGGGTATTTCCAGAGCCTACCGGAAACCAAGGAATACTGGTGCAGGTTAAATTGATTTGCAAAGCTTTCAGGAGGGACATGAAATCCCAAACTGCATAAATATGGTATTCCATAAAGATCCTTAAATCTGTCAGGTCATTAATCACTCCATAAACTTTATGCTGAATAATCTCCTGTCTTAATGGCTCAATATGGTGTTGAATTTTTTCTAGTGTCGTATTTGTTCTGTTTTCCATGGTCGTAAAAAATGCAAATGTATACATTCGGTACGATTGAATATCCTGAGTAAGTACGAACTTATTTAAAAATGACAATAGCAGTAATTTATTTTCCTGCAGTAATGACAATGATGTCTCTTTTTACATCCATCCCCAGATTATTGGTGATCTGCTCTTTCTCTTCCCACACTTTTATAACGTCAAAGCCCACCTCTTCCAATAGATCTCTCACCATCTGCGTATGGTACAACTCAAAATCCCATTTGGTAAAAGGTAACTGTTCCATGAAAGTTTTGTCGGCAAACCCAATACAAAAATAGCCGCCTGGTTTTAAGGCCTTATAAATTTCTGTTGCATAAGCTTTAGGGTCTTTCCAGAAATACAAGGTATTCACCGTGAAAATCTTATGAAAAGTATGGGGAGGAAAATCGATATGAACACCATCCGACAAAGAGAAAATGGCTTGACCTGCAGCTACAAATTCCTGATTAATTCTGTTCGCCTCTTCAATCATCGTATCGGAAATATCGATTCCAGTATAATGCAACCCTTTTGCCTGTGCCATGAGCAAAGCAAGGTGGCTTCCATTTCCTGGTCCAATTTCGAGTACCTCCTGTTTATTGGCAAGTTTCATCGCATCAATCGTCCTCTTGATCATATTCTCATTTGAAACAGCCATACGTTCTCCGGTTTTCTTCCCTTCCTCACCTTTTGGTGAACTTAATTGACTGCCGACTGCTTTCAATTCATCTTCATTCCATTTATTTTCCATAATTGAGCTATTTAAACCCTTAGTATCAATTGATTTAACACTTCAACACCTAATTTGTGCGACAAGATATAAAACAAGTATAAGGAAATAAAGTCACCTTCCAGATTTAATGAAAATGACTGTTTTTGAAAGCCAAAAAAATAATTGACAATATTTTTCTTCCCTATATAGTATGGAAACGGAAAGTATTGCGATATTGCGACCCTTTTATCTATAACTATGATGATGTTTTTCCTGGTTGCAATTAATGCAATGATTTTTCTTTTCCTGTCTTTTTTACATATCTACTGGGCTTTTGGCGGTACCTGGGCATTGGAAAATGCACTACCTGTAAGTTCTAGTGGAGAAAAAGCCTTACAACCTGGAAAAACAGGCACTTTAATGGTCGCTGTTGGACTGGCTATTTTTGCCTTCATTACGGTGGCAAATACAGGAATCATTGGAACCTTTATTCCGATGAATTACGTTCATATTGCCACTTATTTCATTGCTGGTATCTTTTCTTTACGTGCCATTGGCGATTTCAAATACATCGGTATGATGAAGAGCGTTAAAGGAACTGGTTTTTCAAAAGAGGACACCAGAACTTATATTCCATTGTGTCTTTTGATTTCGCTCTTTAGCTTATCAATTCCACTAATGTCTTGCGGAAAATAAGGCAGCTATACCATTTAGAAGCAAACATTAACCTAATAAAGCGGCAATCAACCGGATGCCGCGTTCCATTTCTTCGGCTTCCAAAGATGCATACCCTAGTCTTAGCGCATTCAGCGGTTGCTCATCAAAAGAAAATCTTTCTGTAGAAATCACTTGTACGCCATTTTTCAACAACTGTTCTGCAAGCTGGTTGGTATTCTGTGGCTTTTTAAAGACCAGCCAAAATGCGAGTCCACCTTCCGGAAGTTCATAATTTGCGAGGTCTTTCATATAGAGATCCAAGTACTTTGCCATCAAAGCCCTTCGCGCTCTATAGACGGCCAGAGCCCTTTTCGCGTGTTTATTGACCAAGCCTTCTTCCATTAATTCGGCTACGGCATGCTCCATTACCGGATCTCCCTGTCGGTCTATGGTCATCCTTAATGCGGCTAAAGAATCGATAAAATCTTCCGGACCGGCCACATAACCTATCCTTACCGCAGGCGCAATTAATTTACTTAAAGAACTGATATAAATTACATTATGCGCTGTTTCATAGCTTGCCAATGGTTGTAAACTCCGCAATCCGAAATGATAATCATGGTCATAATCGTCTTCTACAATTGCAAAACCGTATTGATTAGAAAGATTCAGTAATTGCAATCTTCGATCTGCCTTCATGCTCCTGGTGCTTGGAAATTGATGTTGAGGCGTCACATAAACCGCTTTTATGGGTTGCAACTTACACAATTGCTCCAGCTTTTCTACATCAATTCCATGTTCATCCAATCCAACAGGTAGCATCACCGCACCGGCATGTTTGAAAACATCATACGCTGGTCTATATCCTGGGTTTTCAATGGCTACAAAATCCCCTGGCTTCACTAGAACCTGTGCAGTTAAATAAAGCGCCATTTGGCTTCCTCTTGTAATACAGATCTGGTTGACATTAAAATTTAATGCCCGATCCATACCCAACATCCTCGCAACTGCCAGGCGGAGACGCTCCTCTCCTCTTTCATTTGCATAACCCAACATCCGCCATCTTGCCTTCTGCTGAAAAATCCTTTTATAAGCTCTGGCCAGCTCATCTAAAGGTGCCAGTTTAACATCTGGTAAACCATCATTAAAGACAATTAAAGGAATATCTGTGGGGATATCCTTAGGAATCCCTGGATGATATGCGGTAAAAGAGAAGTTTTTTAAAGCAGAAATACTGGCTTCATTTCTTGGGTTACGCCTGGTCTTTTGTTTAGGGAGCTTCTCAGAAATGAAGGTTCCCTTTTTATAAAAAGCTTCCAACCAGCCTTCTGCAATTAGCTGTTCATAGGCAAGAACCACTGTTTTTCTATTGACACCTATATCTTCGGCCAGAATTCTACTTCCTGGCAAGGACATGCCAGGTTTCAATCGACCTTTCATAATTTCTGCAATCAAACCGTCAGCAATCTGCTGGAAAACAGACTTATTCGATCCCAATTCAATATTCAACACGGTTTTCCAAGGTCTTAACATCTGGCCCATTAGTTTTAGTAAAAACTGGATGATTTTAGTCCGCCAAAAATAAGCAAATTTTGCAGCGTCAAAACGAATGAACTGTTAAAATAATTAATAATAAACCCAAAGATCATGAGTACTAAAACAGAAAACAACACCCAATTATCGTCAAAAGATTTTCATCAAACTTTTGCACGACCAAATTACCAACGTCCGGAGAAGTTCATCCATAAAAATGTAGAGCAGGCAGGTGTTCACGATCAGTTTTCATCAGAAAGAAAACATCCTGTATTTTTTGTAGACCTGCCTACAAAAAACGTAAGCATGACCATTGGAGGGCTTTTACCGGGCCAACTGACCAATAAACACCGCCACACCTACGAAACCGTTTTATTCGTGATTGAAGGAGCTGGTTATACGGAAATTGAAGGCGAAAAAGTAGCCTGGCAAGCAGGAGATGCTGTTTACATTCCTGTTTGGGCATGGCATAGGCATCAAAACACGAGTGATGAACATCCAGCAAAATATATCGCTTGCGAAAATGCGCCACAACTCCAGCATTTAGGTGTAGCCCTTCGGGAAGAAGAAGGCCGAGACTAATACATTTTTTAACCCATAAAAATTATAAAAACATGAACAAATCCATATTTAGAGGCATCATCGCCTACCCGATCACCCCATTTAACGACCAGGAGCAAATCGACATTCCACTTTTCAAAAGACTATTAGAACGGATGATTCTTGCAGGCACGCATGGTATCGCCCCATTGGGCAGTACCGGAGTTATGCCCTACCTGAATGACGAGGAAAAAGAAGCCCTTACTGAAGCCACGATCGCACAGGTTGCCGGAAGGGTTCCAGTCCTCACCGGAGTGTCCAACCTCACCACTGAAAGAACCATTTACCATGCTAAATTCGCTGAAAAAACAGGTTCGGATGCGGTGATGATCTTACCTATGAGTTATTGGAAGCTCAACGACAAAGAGATTTTCGCCCATTATGAGGCCGTAGCAAAAGCCATTTCTATTCCTATAATGGCTTATAACAACCCAGCCACCGGAGGTGTAGACATGTCGCCTACACTACTAAAAAAGCTATTGGAAATTCCAAATGTGACGATGATCAAAGAAAGTTCCGGAGATCTCCAACGCATGCATACCTTACGTAAGGATCTGGGAGAAGAGGTTGCATTTTTTAATGGTTCCAATCCATTAGCCTTGGGGGCATTTTCAGCAGGCGCCACAGGTTGGTGCACCGCAGCGAGTAACCTGATTCCAGAACTCAATATTGGATTGTATGAAGCCATTGTAAAAAACGACTTAAAAGCGGCACAGATTCTATTTTATAAACAGTTAGATCTTTTAAGATTCTTAGTCGAGAAAGGACTCCCAAGGTCTATCAAAGCCGGACTGGAATTAATGGGAGAAGATGCAGGGCAGCTCAGAGGTCCATTGAAACCATTGGCAAAAGAGGAAATAGCAGAAATGAAAACTATACTGGATGAGGTCCTTAATTTTTCTGCTCCGCTGCGTTTTTCCGAACATGATCCGCGAGTTCATAACCAGTAGATTCCGTTTCCTTTTCGTCCATAAACAACAATACGATCAATGAAATGATCGGAATGAGAAAGGAAATGAAAAACCAAAACCAGAAGCTTTTACCCATGCTCTTAGCGAGGACACCGGCTACAGTCTGAGGAATTAACAAGACACAAATCAGGAGTATTTCTGGCATATTTTGAATGCTATGGCTCATGAAATACCATAGCATTCAAATATAAGCAGATTTAGTCTGCTTTTAGACATTGAATTGGATTTACTGACGCCGCTTTAATGGCCTGAATACCTACGGTTAGCCAAGAGATCAGTAGCGCCAACAACCCTGCGGCTACAAAATACCAGAGTTGCAATTCTATTCGATAAGCAAAGGTATTTAACCAATATTGGGTCATGATATAACTTATAGGCAAAGCGATTAGAATGGCAGCGATCACTGGTTTTGTGAAATCTTTTGATAATATCATGATGAGGCTAGCCTCTGAAGCACCTAATACCTTTCTGATTCCGATTTCCTTCAATCTCCGCTCTGCAGTAAAAGTGGCCAGACCAAATAAACCCAGACAGGAAATGATCACTGCTAGAGCAGAGAAATATCTGGACAATACCGCTACCCTACGCTCAGCAACATACTGATCCTGAAAATCCTGATCCAGGAATTTATAATCCAGCATAAAGCCTGGGTTGAATTTCTTATAGAAGTCCAGAATCCCGGAAATCGTTTCTTTTTCTGATCCAGCTTTGATCTTGATCATTACCCGTGTTAGGTCTTTGTTTGCGAATGTGAAAAACATAGGTTTCACCTCCTGGTGCATCGATTCATAATTAAAATCTTTGATCACACCTGCAATCTGATAATCCTTCCCCCAGATGCCAAATATTTTACCCACCGGATTTTTAAGACCCATTACTTTTATTGCGGCTTCGTTAACTAAAACTTTGGAGCTATCAGCTCCATATTGACCTGAAAAACTTCTTCCTGAAGCCATTTTCATACCCAAAGTCTCCACCATATCCGCACTAATTCTTCCTTTCTGGAATTTAATGACGTCTTTTTGATTTCTACCTTCCCAGTTGAAATCACCAGTGGTAGTGCTGAGGTCCCCTAAAAAGTCGCGATCCATACCAGCAGCTTTAACTACTCCTGGTACTTTTCTAAGTTCTGTAAGGAAAGAACCGATGTTATCTTTTAACCTTCCTTCTGTTTCAAAATACATCACATTATCCTTTTTATATCCTGGATTTTGGGTCTGCACAAACTCTATTTGCTTATAGATCACAAAAACTGAAACGATAAGTATCACAGAAAGTGTGAACTGAAAAACGACTAAACCTTTTCTGGTCCACAATTCGGCCATCGTATTTCCTAATTTCCCTTTCAACGCTGCTGCCGGGTTAAAGCCAGACAAGTACAGTGCTGGATAACTTCCAGCAAACAAACCTGTAAACAAGGTAATCAACAACAAGACTCCAACCATCTGCAGGTCAAAATGAAGAGTTAAATTTTTATCAGTAATGCTATTAAATTGAGGCAAAAACAACTCTAAGCACAACAAGGCCAGGAATAATGACAATAATGTTAACATCACAGATTCTGACATATACTGGAAGATTAATGATTTACGGCTGGCGCCCATCACTTTTTTAATCCCTACTTCCTTCATTCTTCTAGCGGCTTTTGCGGTAGATAAATTCATGAAATTAATGCAGGCAATGACCAGAATAAAAACTGCAATCAGAGAAAACAACTTCACATAGTCAATTCTTCCGCCAGTAAGCACTCCGTTTTCATACTTTCCATACAGGTAAGCATCCGAAGCAGGTCTGATAAACAAACGTCGGTAAGGATGGCCTTTTTTAGCCATAAAATCTTCGATTTTGGCACTAAAACTCCGAGGATCTGTACCCTTTTTCAACAAAAGAAAGGTATTTGGACCAAGATTACTCCATTGCGTATAATTTGATTCTTTTAAAAGGACTTCCAGGGGAATTAGAAAATCAAAACGATCAGAAGAATTAGCAGGCATATCCTTAAAAACACCTGTAATGAGCACATGCCTTTCCCCCTTCAATTCAGCGTTACTCCAGATCATCTCTTTTCCAACCACATCGGTACTGTGGAAGAGTTTTTTTGCTAAACCTTCAGAAATAGCAATGTTATTTTTACCAGTCAGCATCTGTGTTGCATTCCCAGCAAGTAATGGATAGGAAAAGATTTTTAAGAAATCTGGCCCAACGAATTTCCCTGCGGCTTTTAACCCGGGATTATTTCCCGTATTCACTTTACTTTCCTTCAACCAGTAAGTTGGCGAGGTGGTTACTGCCGCTTCAACTTCCGGCATATCTTTAGCCAGTGATTCCCCGAGCAGGCCTGCGGTAGCATCTCTGGTGTTGATTCCTGTAGCGGTAATTTCATTTTCCATCACCTGATACAGCTGATCATTATGGGCATGAAACTTATCCATATGCATTTCATCCATTACCCAGAGGTAAATCATTAATGCGCAACAAAGACCGGCAGTAAGCCCTAATAGGTTGATTAAAAACGAACTTTTATATCTTTTGAAATTCCGATAAATCAGGAGCAGGTGATGTTGAAACATAAGTAGTTATTTTCCCTCTTCAGGCCAATCTATATGCCATATCTTTAAATAGCACCTCAAGCCCTAAAACAGCAGATTTTTCTGAAACCTTGTCCATAACCGAACAGCAGAATGTCCATAACCGGACAGTTTTCAGGATTGGTTTTTAGTGATGGTCTTTGCATTATAATCAGCTGATTTCCCTTTTGGGATGGATAATGATTGCCAATCTGTAGCGCGGAGCATTTTACCGATAAACACGATTTGACCAATATGGTAAGGATAATGAGCCAATTGACGGTTTATTGCGGCAATTACAGTATGTTTTTCCTGCCTAATGGTAACTTCTTTACTTAGGTCTTCTTCTTTTAAAGCATTGATTACGCCCAAGAAACAATTCCATCCCTGATCCCAACAAGCTAAAACCTCAGCTCTGGAAGAAAAATCGGGTATAAATTCAATATCCCGGTGCCTGTTTTCTTTTTCTCCATCACTGGTAAAAAAATCAGTCCACCGGGATATCATATTCCCTGATAGGTGCTTCACGATGATGGCGATACTATTGCTTTCTGTGTTATACTGCCAAAACAATTCCGCATCAGAAAGTTGCGCCATCGCTTGCTCCCCTATTTTTTTATAATATGCCAGCTGATGCTGAACGCTTTTAAGATATGCTTCCATCATCAAATAAAAATACAATGAAATATTAATATTACGATACAAATGAAAGCATTTTAAATTACTGTGCTACAGCCAATCTTTTAGTCCTTGAAATCAGCAACCAGGCAAACACAGCCCCTGTTAAGGCCATCACCGTTCCTACCCATACCGGTGAAGTATAATCATAACCTGCGGCCAATGGTAATCCTCCTAAAAAGGCACCTAAAGCATTTCCGATGTTGAAACTAGCCTGACTCACTGAGGCGGCAATCATCTCAGAACCTTTAGCGGTATTGATCATCAACATCTGTATTGGGGCAGCTACTGCGAAAGCAATTGCACCGGTAATGAAGGTCATTACTAAGGAAAGCGTCTGGTTATAGGAAACATAATGGACGATAAATAAAGAAATCGCCATCGCAATCAAAAGAGAAACTGAAGCTTTAGCCGGAGAGAATCGATCGGCCAATTTACCGCCGATAAAGTTACCCACCAACATCCCTAAACCTGCAAGTATCAGGATATAAGTGATGGAATCAGCTGAAAACCCAGAAACATCGGTTAACAAAGGCGCAATATAGCTGTACCAAGAGAACAATCCACCGGTACCAATGGCAATCATTAAGATGATCAACCAGGCTTCCGGAAGTTTGAAAAAGGCCAATTCTTTTTTCAGGTCTCTATCTTTAGTTGCAGAAAGGTTAGGCATCCACAATTTCAAGCTCAAAAGCGTAATTAAACCAACAACAACGATGATGACAAAGGTATATCTCCAGGAATAATGGTGACCTATATAGGTTCCAAGAGGAACCCCAATAACATTTGCGATTGTTAAACCGGCAAACATCAAGGAAACCGCCTGTGCTTCTTTCCCTTTACCTGCAATTCGACTCGCTACTACGGATCCTACCCCAAAGAAAGCACCATGAGGAAGCCCGGCAAGAAAACGTGCGGCAAGCATCATGGTATAATCTGGAGAAAAAGCAGATAACGCGTTAAATGCAGTGAACATCACCATTAATGCTATTAAGATCTTTTTTGGAGGATAACTACCTGCAATTGCCACCAACACTGGTGCACCTACCACAACCCCTAAGGCATAAGCAGAGATCAAGTGACCCGCTTGTGGAATAGTAATGGCTAAATCTTTGGCAATATCAGGCAACAGGCCCATCATTACAAACTCTGTAATGCCAATTCCAAGTCCACCAAGGGTTAAAGTAAGTAAGCTTTTCTTCATGATCAATTAAGTTAGTGTAATTTATACACACTGCAAAATTAACTAAATCATTTGCTTTTTTAAGTCTTCATTCTGTCAAATAGAATCCGGTTAATTTGTTTTTTTTCAAACACTTTGGAATCGCACTTGTTGCTATATCACACAGGTTATCATCCAATTAGATGAAGCCACAAAACCTATTCCCATGAAATACAATAATTATCGAAATGCACTTTCTTCATTAACCGCTCAAAAAACTGATTCAACCTTGCCGGTAGTGGCATTATTAGCCGGACTAGCGATTGGCGCAGTAATAGGTGTCCTATTCGCACCACAAAGAGGGGCAGATATCCGAACAAAAATAGCTGACAAGGCGAAAGATCTTACTGATACTGCGAAAGACAAACTACATCTTGCAAAGCGCAAAGTGTTGTCAGAAGCAGATCAATTGGCGGAGCTTAAAGATGAGGCTATTGACAAAGCAAAAACAAAATCAAAAGAGGCATTAAATGCTGCCGAAGGGATTGTAGATCAATTAAAGTCTAAAGCAAAAGGTCTGGAATCTGATGCAAAAGCTACTGCAGAAAAAGTCCTGAATAGCTAATCCCCCCCTTCCAACTTATTGTTATCCATCTGCAAAAGCCTATTCCTTACGGTGTAATCGAATAGGCTTTTGCTATTTTTCGGCTTTGACCCGCAGCAGAAACCCAGTCTTCGACCTGAGCTCGGGATAATTCCCAATTGCGCAGGTCTTTTCTCCATATTTAACAGGTTCTTATACCATCGTTGATAGGTCATTTAGACCTACTAAGGTCCTATTAGAGACCTATCAACCTCCTATCAGAGATTAAGAAAACTTAAGCACAATACGGTAACAATATAAACACATATTGAGCCTGGTAACTTGCAAGATCAACAAATGAAAAATGGGATTATTGACGAAACAAAATTGGTCTGGTGGTAACGGATAGCTCATCAGTATTTCCAGTGATCGATTTGATTTCACCAAACCTGTCATTAATGTCAAATTTATTGTAATATTTAACTTGAACATTGCCAACAGATTTCACATGACCTTGTGGATCATGAATATCGAAGGTGTTGTAATAAGTGATGTTGATATCTCCAACCGATTTCAGTGTACCTTTAACATCATGTATATCAAAGGTGTTGTTATATTTAAACACCAAATTACCTATAGATTTCAGCTTTCCTTTTACATCATGGATATCAAAATCAGTATAGTACTCCACACGTGGTCCCATTTGATCCAGATTTTCAATGGGATAACCATCAGTCGTTCCGATATACTTGATTCTTCCCGCTCCGGTAATCACTATTTCTATTTTATCATCTAACAGCAACTGGATGGTACGAAAGCCCTTTCCTTGCTTAGAAAGCACAAAATTAGCTGCAGTAATCTTCTGCGCATTACTTATTAAAAATGGAAAAAGGAATATAAGAACTAATAAAAATCTTCTCATTGGAATGGTTTCGTAAGTCTATGGTTAAAGGTCTAAATAAGATTGAATCACCAGGGCAATTCAAATCTTTGTATTTACTCCGGCTCTTGGTTTGCGATTTTCTGATGGTTGAAAAACATTCTGGTGATCGGAATCAACATCAATCCACATAAGGCAAAGATGATAAAAGAAACCCTCAGGTTAAAAGCATGAGCCAGGTAACCGATCAATGGTGGACCTAAAAGCATCCCTGTGATTGAGTAAGTGGCAATAATTGAGATCGCCATTCCTGGCGAGTATTTTTTTGAGGCACCGGCTAAAGCATAAGACATGGGAATAATCGATGCTGTTCCGAAACCAACCAAAGAAAAACCAATCATTGCTGGCCAGAAAACCGGAAAGATAATCGCCAGACTAATCCCTGAAACAATAAATGCGGCACTCATGATATAGGTTTTTGGCATTCCGATTTTACCGATGATAATGTCAGATAAGAATCTTGATGCTGCCATGAAGGTCATGAAAATCAGGTAGCCATAGGTGAAAATTTCCACTTTAATCACTTCCTGGAAATAAATACCACTCCAGTCAAACATCCCTCCTTCACAAATAGCACATAAAAATACGACTATCCCGAGGTAAAAAATGTAAGGGTCAGGTTTACTCAAAATTAATTTGTTACCGGTCTTAGCTCGGTCGCCACTTAATAAGAACTGGTAAGAATACATCGTAATTGCCAACATGGCCACTGCTACGATGGTAAAATGAAGTTGAATAGAAACGTTAATTGCCAGTAAAAAAGTAGACAGGGCAATTCCCGCGATTCCACCAATGCTCCAATAGCCATGAAAGGATCCAATGATCTTTTTATCAAATTGCTTCTGTAAAGTCAAGGCTTGTGTGTTCACGGAAATATTAAAGATCCTGGTGGTAAAAGCAAATAAAATGACTGCGCCCACCAAGCTATAGATGTTGTGAGCAAAACCAATCAACGCTAGCGAAAAGGCATTTAATGCATATCCACCCGCCAATGGCACCTTGCTATTGAACCTGGAAATCAACCATCCAGAGATCGGCAAGCCAAGTAATGATCCTATGGGCAAGGCTAGCAAAACACTCCCCAACTCCGCTTCATTTAGGTCGAACGCCATCTTTATCGTTGGAATCCTTGATGCCCAAGTCGCGAAACTAAAACCAGACATGAAAAAGAAAAGACTTAAATAGAAACGATGTTTTTGCTTAGAAATCATTAGATGCAAGAATTATTTTACAAAAGTAAGCATTCATTTTGGACCATTTCCTCTATTTTCCCAGACAACATTAGGATTTTAAAATCAATTGTATAGAATTATTCTAAATAGCTTGTTTTATTAGTGTAAAAAATACACTTTTGCGGCGAAGATTAGAATAAGTCTAAATTGAAATTACTATACACCACATTGCTAATACTAGCCTCAACGGCTATTTACGCACAAAAAAAAGCGATTATTACCGGAAAGGTTAAAGATGAAAATCTACAACCACTTGATTTGGTCAACATCAAAATGGTGGAAACCAATCAGTATACCATCACTAAAAAGGACGGAACTTTTACGATTCAGGTGTCTGAAGTAAACGATCAACAGATCACTTTGGAGTTCAGTTACATTGGTTTTAAAAAACTGACAAAACAAGTTTTAGTCGACAAGGAGAAAATTGATTTGGGTGTGATCCGCTTAAAAACACTTGACCTGAGCTTAAAGGAAATCTCGATTAGCGCCAAAAGGAACGGTGAAGGAAGCTCCAACTCTTCCTTGCTCATTGACCGGGATATGATTGAACAAACTCCGGCATTGAGTTTAAATGATTTACTCAACCTGATTCCCAATAGAACAACCAGTCCGCCTTCTTTGCAAAATGTACAGAATCTAACGTTAAGGGCCGCTTATCCAGACCGTAACAATGGCAGAGATGCTTTTACGCTGAATAATTCTTTCGGGGTAGCCATTATTTTAGATGGACAAGCAATTAGCAACAACGCCAATATGCAGAGCTATAACCCTGGATTAGCCGGCTTATCAGGCTCCACCATCAAAAGTGGCTCAAGTTGGGGTCTAAGCGGAGGAAGGAATGCGGAGTATTCTGGAGATTATGCTTTTGGAGGCATTGACCTTCGTCAGATTCCTGCGGATAACATTGAAAACATAGAAGTTATAGCGGGAGTTCCTTCTGCAAAGTATGGGGATCTTTCTGATGGAGCGGTCATCATAGAACGCCAAGCTGGGGTTGGGCCAACCTATCTCCGCATGCAACTTAGAAATAATGCCACTTCATATGGATTTTCAAAGGGACTGAAGTTGGATCATGATCTGGGCGCTTTAAACGTAGGTCTAAATTATGTCAATTCATTTTCTGACAACAGAGAAAAGATGAAGGCTTACCAAAGAATCAACGCCAATACCATGTGGACGAATTCCTTTGGCAGAGAAAAGCAATTAAAAAACACTTTCAGTTTTGATTACGGAAGGAATTTAGATGGGATTAAACAAGACCCAGATAATCCCAAAGCCACTAAAACCAGATTTGACAGCTGGAATCTAAGCATTGGAAACCGGATGAATTACCGATTAAAAACAGATTTCTTGAAAAATATTGGCCTAAATCTGAAGTACAGTGAAGGACATCAGCAAACTTACACTGAAGAATTGAGGAATGTGGCTTTTGTAATGTATTCTGAAGCGACTCAGACCGGCATTACTGAGGGCAAGTTTGATTCAGGGATTTACAATGCCATTTCACAAGTAGATGGCCGGCCGATAAACTTTTCGGCATTGCTGGATCTCAACGCGGAGCTCAGCACAGGCAGCACCATTCATTACCTTTCTTTTGGAACAAATTTTAACTACAGCGCCAACAAAGGTGAAGGTCGCATGGCAGATCCTACCAGACCTCGCCCTGATGCCGCCATGAAACCAGGAGGAGCTTCCCTTTTTAAATCCACGGGATCCGAAAGGTATTATGATTTCAGATTGGCCCTAGCACAACAGGATCTTGGTTTATATTTAGAAGATGTATTCAAACTAAAAGTAGCGGATAGAGCACTGAATGTACGTAGCGGTGTGAGGTTAGATATCCAGAATGGCTTCGCTTCTGTTGCACCGAGAACAAATGTCAACTATGAGCTGAGTAAGAATTTCAAGTTAGGTCTGGCTTATGGGATAGGGTTCAAAGCGCCTGGCTTGGCACAACGCTTTCCTGGTCCGACGTATATGGAAGTACCACTTTTAGTTAGTTATAACGGAAATGTAAAGGAGAGTATATACCTCTTATACCTGGATCGATACGACCCAACCAACAAAAACCTGAAATCATCACAAAATCAAACGATGGAGTTTACTTCGCAATTGAAACTGAATGATTTTAACCTCTCCATGTCAGCTTTCCATAAAATTGCCCGTAATGGCATCAATACTGTAGAACAATTGCGGGTAGTTTCCTTACCTGATTACACTGCGACTTTTGTCCCAGGGCAGCAGCCAACGGTCACACAAGTAGGTACGAAAAGACAATTACTATCGTATTACTCCTTTGAAAACATTTTAAAATCCAACAGTTCCGGGATTGAGTTCATGATGAGTACACCGGCTATTAAAGCGATCTCTACTTCCTTTAACCTGAGCAGCGGAATTTTCAGAACGGCAACAAAGGACCAATCGATCATCAGAAACAACCCGCTTGAAAACAACAACACCAACCCAGATTATGCCCGGGTAGGTTATTACAAGCGAGGTACACCCATTACTTATCAAAGCAATGCCCGGATTTCTGCCACTACACACATTCCAAAAATTAGCCTTATTGCGCAGTTTACAGCAGAATTCGCCTTACTTCAAAAAACTATAGTTTCAGCGGATGCCGGGGTTCCTGTCGCCTACCTCAACAATAACCTTGATTATGTGACCATTACAGATTTCAATCCAAAAGATCCTTTGTATGGCCATTTACTAGTCCCTAAGAGCGCTTATGAAGAAGGAAACCTGCCTAGAATCCTCCCAAATTACCACATGAGCATTGGAAAGGAAATTAAGAAAAGGTTCAAATTCTCCTTCAATGTTTACAATGTTTTCAACTATCAACCCACTTACACAACTTCCGCGGGGACTTTAGTATACCCTAACCCCGCTCCTTCTTTCGGTGCAGAATTATCATTAAAACTCTAATATAAATACCATGAAAAAACTAGTACTTAGCCTATGTTTAGTGGCCAGCTTACTGGCATGTAAAAAAGACAAAACTCCTGGAATTCAACCCATAGATGTGGATGTTAAGCTTTCTTATGAAATCGCAACTTATAAGTTACCCATTGAAAAGATCATTGTTAAAATCACAAATACGCACACCAACGCCAGTCAGGAGTTAGCAACTGATACCGCAGGAAAAGTGGCTTTTAAGTCTATTCCTTCTGGCTTATATGACATTGACGCCGTTGTAACGATCTCTGCAATAGAATACACCAGAATTACAGGGATTCCAACAGAGAATCCAGTTACTTTTAATGCCTCTGAAAAAGGAAAACAAATTGATGCCACACTTAATGGCGTATTAGATCTGCGTTTAATTGTAGGAAAATCAGGAGACTGGTTGATCAAACAGATTTATTATGCCGGTTCTGACAACACAAATGGTGCGGTATTTAGAGATCAGTTTTTAGAATTCTCCAATAACACCAATCAGGTTTTATATGCTGATAGTCTTTATTTCGCTCAGATCTACGGCAGGGTATCCAGTGTATCGGCAAATATGAATTACACCTCCACGGGACAGATGGATTGGAGCAAATCATTGAATATGGATCCTGGTGTGAATGCCAACAGTGATTATGTCTATGCTAAAAGCTTGTACATGATCCCGGGTACAGGAAAACAATACCCTGTACAACCAGGCGCAAGTATTATTGTGGCACAAACTGCAATAAACCACAAATCCCCTTTCACTGGAAATGATGGTAAAGTGATCTCGGTAAGAAACCCTGAATTGACAATCGACCTTAGCACTGCAGATTTCGAAGCTTATTATGGAGACATCTCTGGTGGAAAACCATTTGCTTCCGACGTAGACAACCCACAGGTTCCTAATATTGAAATCATTGCCCCATCAGGAAATGATATGATTCTGGATGCTAATGGAAGAGATGGCTATGTAATTTTTAAAGTTGACCGTACGCAAAAAGTGAGAGAATGGCCTCAATACCCTGAACCACTAAAGACTGCACCATCAGCAACTGCAAAAAAATACTTCCAGATTCCAATAAAACACCTGATTGATGGCGTTGAAATCCAACCCAATCTTCCTGCGAGCCGTTACCCAAAGAAACTAAACCCTGGTATTGATGCCGGATTTACGTTTGTTCCTGCAGGAAATTACAGTTCTCAGTCGGTGGTTAGGAAAACAGAGAAAACTGTAAATGGCAGAAGAATATTAAAAGACACCAACAATTCCAGCCAGGATTTCGATTACCTGGACAGGGCACAGCCAAGAGGTTTCAAATAAAAACAGCGTATTCAAAAAAAACAGCAGTGTGCTGATCTACTAAATAACGGTTATGAGTTGATGATCATCAGCTTCATAACCGTTAAACATTCTGATTCTCCGATGAAAAAAATATATAGTATTGTACTCCTGCAATGTTGTACGCTTGCGGTCTATGCTCAAAAGATAGATTCGACATCAATGCTACAATCCAGGTTATTTGTTACTGATTCTGCGGCTTACACATTCTACAACTTTGCGAAAAACAAGAGTTTTTTCACGGCTACCATGCCTGATGGTTTCAATACGCTGAGTATTGGACATCAATTGACTAAAGGGAGGTTCATGCCTTACCAGGAAAGTAGCAAGACGAATGACACGCAGTTTGCCACCGAAGGGAAAACGACCCTTTCTGGTGTTGCATTGTGGGGCTCCTTAGCTTATCATAAAATAAAGGAGGATAGTACCCGATGGGCACATCAAACCAGGAATAACCCGACTGCTCCCATGTACTTTGGTTCTGGCAGAAATGTGAATTATGAACGTGCTATCTATCAATTTAATGCGATGGCACAGCGAAACATGATGGGGAACAACCTACCTCTTGCACTTGGAATTGATTACCGAATTGGAGATCATTTCTCTACCAATGACCCCAGAGCAAAACTCGGTGATTATCAGTTTAACATGCAGGCAAGTCTTGGTTACCGCCTTTCTAAAGGGCTAACCTTAGGCCTGGGTGCTAGATATGGTTATGGGGAAGAGGGAACAGATGTGGCTTATAAAAACAAGCAAAATGAAAACAATACAACGCAAATGGATTACATTACCCACATCATCAATGGCTATGGAGATCCGATACCGATAGAAATCAATCGGGTTTTTAGAAACGAACAATCGCGTAAGGGTATGGATGCCTACCTGACTTATGAAAGTCCTCGTTTTGGGACCTTAGCCTGGTCAGGAACTTACCTCCAGGAAACTCAGAATTTCATTAACAGATTTCCAGACAAAAAAAACGGGCAATTTTACAACGACTATGATTTGACTACTTATCATTTTGAGCTGGTCTGGAAGAAAAAATTAGACACCTACCAGCTGTTGCTATTGGCTAACTATGATAATTTAGACGGCCAGGACTTTAGCTATGCGGTTATGGCTAACAATTACCTCTATAATCGCGAGCAATGGGGAATAAAAGCGGTGCTGAGTAAGGCAGGAAAAACAAGTTTCAATTACGTGATAGAGCTGAAAAAAGATGGAGAAGAACGTCAGGATGGCCTGCGGGGAAATCTGGTAGCTTACAATGCCATTAAACCTGGATTGGGCTTTGGTTTCAGCAAACAGCTTCCAGGAAACCAGAGTTTCGGAGTAAATGTGAAAGGAATCTTTTCCAAGAACATTGACGATCAATTTATAGTGCCGGTTATTTCTCAAGGCACCTTTACAAAAACCGTCATATACCATGATTACCTGTACAATACGGCTGACTATTTCAGTGGTTCTTTCCAGGCGGACTATAATTTTCCGAGCTATAAACAAATTCAAACTGGTATCAAACTGGGGCTAACTTATAACGAGGCGATTCAGTTTAAACGTTTAGACAGGGAGCTGTTAGCCCATCCGGGCAACCAGCGCTTTTCTATGAGCTTATCTTTGAACTTTTATTTTTAAAACCGTATGAGCTATTGTTTTGTGACATAAATATGACTACATTGAGTTAGGTAATCACTCTGCTCATGAAAAAGATACTCCTCCTGCTTGCTTTCAATTTCATTGTCCTGCTGAGTTTTGGCCAGTTTCCTGAAGAGCCGCTTAAAAAACATAAACCTATCCCTTTGTTTTTTCTGGACAGTGTGCTTATTGACCAGATAGACTTAATCAATTTTGATCCAGATGACATTGCGGTCATCAGTATGTTGAAAGGACAGTTTGCGGTTGAATTGTTGGGAGAAAAAGCGAAAAATGGCGTGGTCTATATGGAAACAAAAGGCTTCGCGAAGAAAAGGTATTGGAATTATTTTAAAAGTAAATCTATCGCTTATTCCAATTTAATTCCAAAAGTGAATGAGGATAACAGTATTCAGTACATACTGAATGGCAAAATACTGAAGCGTGATTTTGAAGGAGACCTTGCTTCCATTAAAGACGATACTTTTAAGACCATTAAAATTCTTAGTAAAAGAGACCTGATCAGAAACTTTCGTATAAATAATAAAAAATATGGGGTTTTGATTGTATCCAGTGCTCCAAGCCCCTCTTTTATTGGGCAAAACCCGCTTTAGTTTCCCCGTTTTTTTTCTGCAGATTTTGTTTTTCAAAAAAATAGCCTAGTTTTACAAAAAAACTTTAGGGGTGCCTTGCGCTGAGAAATACCCTTTGAACCTGATGCAGTTAGTACTGCCGAAGGGAAAAGTAGAAGCAAATCCGTTTGCCGTCTTTTCATGCCTGTAAAAAGGTCATGCCTATAGTTTTTCCTATTTATTAAAAAAATGGAAATAACTGTAAATCAACAAACCTATCCAATTAGCGAAACGTGTTCCATCGCACATTTGCTCGAAGAAGTGCTAAAAATCCCTGCAGAGGGCATTGCTGTAGCCATCAATCAAACCATCATTTCAAAAGCGGAATGGCCAAAAAGGCTGTTGCAGGATGGTGATCGCCTCACCCTCATTAAAGCCACTCAAGGCGGATAAATTCATTTCCCACAAACACACCTATTCATTTTCTTCAATAAGAAACCGACCATATGAAACAAGAAAAGACTCCCAACGAACAAGTCATCAGTCGTACTCCATTTCCAGCTTCAAAAAAGATATTTGTACCTGGACAAATTCATGACATCCAGGTAGCGATGCGTGAAATCACTTTATCGGAGACTAAAATCCATAACGGCTTTGGCGCCACAGAAGTCAATCCACCGGTAACAATTTACGACACAAGTGGTCCATATACCGATCCGAATGCGGAGATCGATGTCGAAAAAGGTTTACCCAGATTAAGAGAAAGCTGGGTTACCGGAAGAGCAGATGTAGATCAGCTGGATCAGATTTCTTCTGATTACGGTCAGGAGCGATTGGCGGACGAAAAGTTGGACAGCCTCCGCTTTGCTCACCTGAACAAGCCATATAGGGCAAAACCAGGCATGAATGTTTCCCAGATGCATTATGCAAAAAAAGGAATCATTACCGCAGAAATGGAATACATCGCCATCAGAGAGAATCAAAGGATTGACCTTTTGAACGAACAACTGGGTGCGCAATATGGCGTAATGGCACACCAGCACCAAGGCCATAGCTTTGGGGCAAATACACCAAAAGGATACATCACACCTGAATTTGTACGATCAGAAGTGGCTTCCGGCAGGGCAGTCATTCCTTGTAACATCAACCACCCGGAATTAGAGCCGATGATCATTGGCCGAAATTTCCTCGTTAAGATCAACGCTAACATCGGAAACTCTGCAGTGACCTCTTCCATTGAGGAAGAAGTAGAAAAGGCCGTGTGGGCTTGCAGATGGGGCGCAGATACGATCATGGACCTGAGTACCGGAAAGAATATTCATGAAACCAGAGAATGGATCATCCGCAACTCCCCTGTTCCGATTGGTACGGTTCCGATTTACCAGGCTTTAGAAAAAGTAAACGGTAAAGCCGAAGACCTGACCTGGGAGATTTTCCGGGATACTTTGATTGAGCAGGCAGAACAGGGCGTAGATTATTTCACCATCCATGCCGGGGTATTGCTCAGGTACATCCCACTAACGGCAAAGAGAGTGACCGGAATTGTTTCCCGTGGTGGCTCGATCATGGCAAAATGGTGCCTGGCGCACCACAGAGAAAGCTTCCTATATACCCATTTCGAAGAAATCTGTGAAATTATGAAAGCTTATGATGTGGCCTTTTCGCTTGGAGATGGTTTACGTCCAGGCTGTATTGCCGATGCAAATGACAAGGCACAGTTTTCAGAATTAGAAACTTTAGGAGAGTTGACGAAAATTGCCTGGAAGCACGACATCCAAACCATCATCGAAGGTCCTGGTCATGTGCCGATGCATCTGATCAAAGAAAACATGGAGAAACAGCTGGAACATTGTTCGGAAGCGCCATTTTATACTTTGGGCCCCTTGACTACAGATATTGCTCCTGGCTATGACCACATCACTTCTGCTATTGGTGCAGCAATGATCGGTTGGTTCGGTACGGCGATGCTTTGCTATGTGACGCCAAAAGAACACCTCGGACTACCAAACAAAAAAGATGTAAAAGATGGGGTGATCACTTACAAAATTGCAGCACATGCGGCAGATTTGGCCAAAGGACATCCGGGTGCGCAATACCGCGACAATGCTTTGAGCAAGGCGAGATTTGAATTTAGATGGGAAGATCAGTTCAACCTTTCTCTAGATCCTGATACTGCAAAAGAGTTTCATGATGAAACCCTTCCTGCAGACGGTGCTAAAATTGCACACTTCTGTTCGATGTGCGGGCCGAACTTCTGTTCGATGAAAATTACGCAGGATGTGAGAGACTATGCTGCTAAGCAAGGCCTCGAAGAAACGAAAGCATTAAATCAGGGGATGGCTGAGAAGTCTAAAGAGTTTGCAGAAAAAGGAAGTGAAATTTATTTGTAATTGGAACTGATTGTCATTTCACAACCCAGCTTTTTTAAAGGGGAAGCGCAGCTGATCAACTCATTATTTGACATGGGCATGCAGCGCTTTCACCTGAGAAAAGCAACTGATAACAGGCCAGCTTACGAGCAGCTTTTAGGTGATATTGATGCCCGGTACCGGGATCGCATTGCCTTGCATCAGTTTCATGAACTGGCTCTTAAGTTTGACATCCAAAGGTTACATTTCAAAGAGCTGGAACGCATGGCGTCCAAACAGTCCCCTTTCATTGACAATCGCTCCATAACCTTAAGCACTTCTATACATTCAATCAATAAAATAATTGATTTACATCATTTTAAATATACTTTTTTAGGACCAATTTTCCAGAGCATATCAAAAGAAAACTATCCTGGGACCTTTCCCCTGGATTTTCAATTGAAACATTTCGGCGGTACAAAAGTGATCGCATTGGGCGGAATCACTGCTTCAAAAATCCAGCTACTTCAGCAAATGAATTTTGATGGGGCAGCCGTTTTAGGGGCCATATGGAATGCGCCGGAACTGGCCTTAAAAAACTTTAAAGCGTTACAGAAAGCATGTCAAATTACAACCTAGAAAAGGGACCAAAGGACAGGCCCTATGTGATCAGCATTGCCGGCCTGGATCCCAGTGCCGGAGCCGGACTCCTCTCCGATCTGAAATGTTTCGAAGCACATCGGGTTTATGGATTCGGAGTCTGTACGGCATTGACGGTCCAGACCGATACCGCATTCCTAAAAATTGATTGGTTAGAAAAGGAACAGGTCATGGAGCAGTTGAAACCATTGCTTGAAAAATTCCCGATACAGGCGGTCAAGATTGGTTTGATCAAAGATCTGGATACCTTATTGGCGGTTTGCGAATTTTTAATCTCATTTGATCCCAAGATTAAAATCGTGCTAGACCCTATTTTAAAGGCCAGTGCTGGATATAAGTTCCATGAGTGGAATAGAACGTCAAGTATTTTCAATAAGGTCTTAAAACGGCTGTTTTTGATTACACCAAATTATCTGGAGCTCCAGGAGTTGAAAGGGCATGATTTGGAGCATAACCTGGAAATTGACCAGGTGTGTCAAATTTGGTCGGCAGATTGCGCAGTGTTACTCAAGGGTGGGCACCACCCTGACAAGCTTGGCACCGATGTGTTGTTCGAGAAAAACGAACAACAAGAATTCAAATCCGGCAGTACAACTGTCTTCCAAAAACATGGTTCCGGATGTGTCCTATCTTCTGCCATTACCGCCCAACTGGCCTTGGGCAATTCCCTCCCAAAATCCTGCTTTTTAGGCAAGCAGTATATCGAGAAATTTTTAAACAGCAACAACAGCCTTTTAGGCTTTCACAACTCATGATTGACAGACTACATTACATCTCCCAATCCAATGCCGAAATCGGTCATTTGGAAGCCATCGAGCAGGTACTTCAGGCCGGCGGAAAATGGATTCAGCTTCGTGTCAAAGACCAACCGGAAAATGAGGTTTTAAGCCTCGCTAAAGCTGCAAATGACCTTTGCAAAAAATTTGCAAGCAAATTAATCATCAATGATTTTCCAAGGGTAACGAAGGCAATTGAAGCAGACGGAACACATCTAGGATCAAATGATATAAATATCGTAAATGCCAGATTAATAGTAGGTAATAATAAAATTATTGGCGGAACCGCAAACACTTTTGCAGACTTACAAAAAAGAGTTGAAGAAGGTGCAAATTATGTTGGATTGGGCCCCTACCGCTTTACCAGCACTAAGAAGAACTTAAGTCCTATTCTAGGCTTGGAAGGTTACAAAAAGATCATGGATCAGGTCAGAAACGCGAACATCAACATCCCCGTGATCGCCATTGGCGGCCTTACTCCAGAGGACCTTCCAGAGCTCCTGAAAACGGGTGTTTACGGACTGGCGCTTTCAGGTATTCTCACGAATAAAAACGGCACTAACCTGCTCATCAAACAGCTCTATCAGGAGCTACAAAACCACCCATTCCCAACCTCTTAAACCCCGATGAAATCATGTTAAAAATAGCAGATAAAACCTTCCATTCCCGCCTGTTTACGGGCACTGGAAAATTCAGTTCCAGCAGCATTATGGAAGCCGCTTTACTGGCTTCCGCTTCCGAGCTGGTCACTGTTGCACTAAAGCGTGTGGACTTAAATCCCAGTGCAAACCAGCAGCCTGATGAGCTGTTGAAACACCTCAACCACCCTCATTTAAACCTACTTCCGAATACCTCCGGGGTAAGAAATGCCAAAGAAGCGGTATTTGCCGCCCAAATGGCCAGAGAAGCGCTGGAAACCAATTGGATTAAGCTGGAAATCCATCCAGATCCGAAATACCTGATGCCAGACCCTATTGAGACCTTAAAAGCGACAGAGGAACTGGCCAAACTAGGCTTTGTAGTCCTTCCTTATATCCATGCAGATCCGGTACTTTGTAAGCGCCTGGAGGATGTAGGTACCGCCGCAGTAATGCCATTAGGATCACCTATTGGCAGCAATAAAGGGTTAAAAACCATTGATTTTCTGGAAATCATCATTAGCCAAAGTCGGGTTCCTGTAATCATTGACGCCGGAATTGGCGCTCCTTCTGATGCTGCAAAGGCCATGGAAATCGGTGCGGATGCGGTATTGGTAAATACTGCTATTGCCGTTTCAGGAAACCCCGTGCTCATGGCCGAAGCCTTTAAAATAGCCGTTGAAGCAGGCAGAATGGCCTACCTTGCCCGATTGGGCACCATCAATTCACTAGCTGTAGCCAGCAGCCCATTAACCGCTTTTCTTGAAGATGAGATTTAACGAATTTTTTGAAAACCAATCCTGGGAAGAAACCAGTAAAAGTATCTATGCAAAGACAGCTAAGGATGTAGAACAGGCTTTAAATACGCCCAAAAGAACATTGGAGGACTTTAAAGCCCTGATTTCACCTGCGGCGGCTCCTTACCTGGAAAGCATGGCTAAATTGAGCCAGGAGCTTACTTTGAAGCGATTCGGGAAAACGATACAAATGTATGTGCCGCTTTATCTAAGTAATGAATGTAACAATATCTGCACCTATTGTGGTTTCAGCTACGACAACAAAGTGAAGCGTAAAACACTTTCAGCGCTGGAAATCATGGAAGAAGTGGCCGTGATCAAAGAAATGGGGTATCATCATGTGTTGCTGGTGACTGGTGAGGCCAATCAAACCGTACACACAGATTACTTTAAAAAGGTTTTAGACCTAATCAGGCCACATTTTGCCCATATTTCCATGGAAGTGCAACCATTAGACCTGGCCGACTATCAGGAATTGACCCCCTATGGGCTAAATACCGTCTTGGTTTATCAGGAAACTTATCATGAGGAAGACTATAAAAAACATCACCCAAAAGGTAAAAAGTCCAACTTCCAATACCGTTTAGATACCCCAGATCGTCTGGGAGAAGCCGGAATTCATAAAATGGGATTGGGTGTGTTGATTGGACTGGAAGACTGGAGAACGGACTCCTTTTTCACTGCAATGCACCTGGATTACCTGGAAAAGAAGTACTGGCAAAGCAAATACAGCATCTCCTTTCCAAGATTAAGGCCCTTTAGTGGAGGCTTAGAGCCAAAAGTAGCCATGAACGACCGCGAATTGGTACAACTCATCTGCGCCTACCGCCTTTTTAATGAAGAAGTAGAATTGTCGATTTCTACGAGAGAATCCGTTATTTTCCGTGATCACATCATCAAATTGGGCATTACCTCCATCAGCGCCGGTTCGAAAACCAATCCGGGAGGTTATGCAGTGGAGCCACAATCCCTGGAACAATTCGAAATATCTGACGAAAGAACAGCCCTTGAAATCGCAGAAATGATTCAAAAACAAGGATATGAACCCGTATGGAAGGATTGGGACTTGAGCTTAATGAAATAAACACATGGAAAAAGAAGCACTTAAAAGATACAACAGGCAGATTTTACTGGAAGAGCTTGGGACAGCAGGGCAAGAAAAACTACAGAAAGCAGCGGTCTTGGTTATTGGATCTGGCGGACTGGGTTGCCCCCTCCTATTTTACCTCGCCGGAGCAGGAATAGGTAAAATCGGAGTCGTTGATGGCGATACCGTTGACGAAAGCAATTTGCACAGGCAGATCCTTTTCCAACAAGAAGACCTGGGTAAAAATAAGGCTTTAAAGGCTATAGAACGGCTAAAACTCCTCAATCCAAGTCTTGACTTACAAGCATATCCTTTCCATATCTCCTCAGAAAATGCTGCTGACTTGATTCAGGGATATGAGCTCATCATCGATGGATCGGACAATTTTCCAACGCGCTATCTCGTCAATGACACTTGCGTATCCCTTAAAAAACCACTGGTATTTGGATCCATTTTCCGGTTTGAAGGGCAAGTTTCGGTCTTTAATTATCAGGGCGGCCCGAATTACCGCAATTGTTACCCTGAGCCACCAGCTGGTCATGACATCCCCAACTGTGCTGAAGCTGGCGTCATAGGACCATTACCAGGGATTATCGGCAGCATGATGGCGAATGAAGCGATCAAAGTTATCTGCGGTTTTGGTGATTGTCTTTCCGGAAAACTCCTTATCTTCAATGCACTAAACTACGATATGCAGCTCTTTAACATTCAACCAGAAGAACACCAGGATCTTAAATCCGGAAATTCAGATCAAAAAACTGAACCGCAGCGGCAGGAAACTGAGCACGCTGATCAAAACAGTAAACCCTTGCTCAAAAAAGCGATCGCCTATGAGGAAGTTTACCCGGAAGAACTTCTGGAATGGGAGGCAAATAAGCTGCCATTTTGTTTGATAGATGTTCGGGAAGCCCATGAGTTTGAAATGCAAAACATTGGCGGAATTCACATTTCCTTGTATGAACTTGGGGAGAAAATCGACGAGTTGCCCTTTCAACATCGCCTCGTTTTTTGCTGTACATCCGGTGGAAAAAGTAGAATGGCCACCAAAATCGTCGGCACAAAAAGAACAGAAAAACTATTTATTATCAGCCTATTAAATCAACAAACCTAATCTTAAAGTTAAACTAAAACCCTTTTACACTTCCTGAAGATCTATCCGGTAATAGAAGCAGTAAAAGTAAAGAAAATAAGCAGTCAACATCAACAAACTAAAGCTGATGGCGTAACCGCTCAGGATCACAAACATGCTGATAAAGAAGAAACCCAGCAACCATTTGAAGTAACGATCCAGATCCAGTTTAATCCAATACAGCACCATCCTCAGGCCCATCAATCCAGCCAGACCAAACAGGAATCCAACAAAAAAAGACTGGACATCCCCTGCTACACTGCGTAAGTAAAATAGAATTTCAGGCAGAAAAAGCATCAGAAAAACAAGCAGGGTCTGCCCCATTCTGGTGGTTAATTTTATGGGCAAGCTCTTATTAAAAGCAAGCTGATCCCTTTCCTGCTTCAACAAAACCTGGATCACCATACTATGAGCAAGCACTGCGGCCAGTATCCCGATTAAGGCTACTCTCCCGTCATTTGGGACATCAGCAAACACCCACATCACTATAGAAAACAAAGAAAAAGAAAGGATTTTACTCAAAAACAGCATGAGTGTTTGTTCCATCACCAAGGAATACAAAGGCCATGTCCAGTAAGGTTTCTTCAATTGGGGGCAAGGGAAGGAAAAATAAACCTTTACTGGAACATGGCTATAATTAATAATCCGGTACATATAACCGGACACGAGACTTAAAACAATAAATACAAAGCTGACACTTGTCAACACCCCGATGTAATATCCTTCGGTTAACCCGACATAACAAAAGGGAATGATATAGCCTAAAATCGGTAAGAACAATACGAGATACGTCTTAAACCACAGCTTGAATTGATCTTTCCGCGTGGTAGCGCCCAAAAGAAACACGAAATGATATCCCCTCATTTTCAATTGTTTTCTAATGAACAAAAAACATTTAAGCAAGTATAGTGCCCAAAAACAATACACTGCTCCCAGAATTAGCGGAGAAGCGTACACCATCAACATCAATGTTTTATGGTAACTCAACAGTTGACCGCCTTCTACTACACCAAAAGCGAGGTAAAAACCAAATAGAAAGAGACCGGCATGGGCTCCATAAAACTCTTTACTTAAGGTTTTTAAAATCAGCTTTAGCATGGCTGAATCTGTCGTTCTACAATTTGAAACACCTGTTTGATCGGTAAATGATTCATTTCCAACTCCTGATGAGAAGAAAGTAAAAAGGAAGAACCCTGCGCATGGCGGGCATTGATCACCTGATAAAGCACTTGCGCCGCAGCGGTATCGATCGTAATCAAAGGCTCATCCAGTACAAAAAGCTGGACATCACCTACAAATGCGCAGATTAAAGATAGTTTTTTAAGCATCCCACTGGAATAACTTCCAACTTTTTGATCCATAAAATTAGCCATCCCCAAAGCTTCAACCAAGGATCTGGAGTCCTCAGATTTGGCTTGACGAACATCTAAATAGTATTTCAGCAGCTCATTTCCAGTGATAAATGCTGGATATTGTGGTTCCGCTTCCGCATAACTGATCATTGACCGATAGTTAACCGGTTGATTTTTAAGACTAATGTCATTTAAAATCAGCGAACCCTCGAAAGGCGTTTGCCCGGCGATCATTTTAAACAGCGTTGTCTTACCGGTACCATTTCCCCCTTTAAGCCAGTAAATACCATGATCCAACTGCCAGTTCTCAAAAGAAAATATCGCATGATTCCCGTACTTTTTATCAATCTGATGTAACGCGAGTCTGATCAATTTCGTTTATTTTTTACATTTAGATGCGGCTATGATGGATATGTTACTTGCTATATCGCTACCTTTGCAAAAATGCCTGCAAGAACATGATAGAAATAGGAAGATATAACGATCTAAGAATTATAAATAAAACCGAAAACGGCCTCATCTTAACCGAAGGTGATAAAGAGGTATTGTTACCTTATGTAGATGTCCCTAAAAACGTCGAAATTGGGGAGAATATCAATGTTTTCGTGTATATGCACAAGGACGGAAGATTGATGGGTACCACCAAAAGACCATTTGCCTGTGTAGGTGATTTCGCTTACTTAACCGTTGTTGACGATGGTGAAGATGGTGTTTTCATGAATCTTGGTATCGACAAAGACATCTATGTTCCTCAACGTGAGCAAAAACGCCCGATGTTTAAAGGTGACAACCATGTGGTTTATGTGTACCTGGATGAGAGCAATGACCGTATGGTGGCCTCTTCCCGCCTAACCAACTACGTGGAAGATCAAGACATCGACCTTGAAGAAGGTGACGAGGTTAGTTTATTGATCATTGACCGCTCTGATTTAGGTTACAACGCTATTGTAGACAACAAATACATTGGCCTATTGTACACTAATGAGCTGTTTGATCAGTTAAGTCCAGGTGAAATCAGAAAGGGATGGATCAAAAAGATTCGTGTAGAAGGTAAAATAGATTTAAGCCTGCAACCAATGGGTTATGGTCACATTCTGGAGAACAAAGACGTGATCCTGGATGAACTTAAAGCTTGTGGTGGTGTGGTTCATTTGGGTGATAAAAGTGCACCAGACGACATCTACGACCGTTTTAAAATCAGCAAAAGTGCTTTCAAAAAGGTAATTGGTGGTCTTTACAGAGACCGTTTAATCACCATCTCTGATCACGAAATTAAGTTATTCGTGGACGAAGAAGCAGATTAATACCTTAAGTATAACGTATAAAAAAGGCCGGTTATTTCTAGAAATAACCGGCCTTTTTGTTTTTATATGATGCTAAATCAGCTGCTTAAAAATTAAAACCCACAGAGAAATATGGCATTGTTGCTTCTTTAGAGAAGCCCAATGTTCCTTGAATCAGGAACTGATCTCCTGGCATTACGTACAAGCCACCGCCATAGCCCTGATGCCATTTGCCGCTGGATTCTCCTGGCACCCATACCCTACCTACATCATTAAAGGCAATCATACCCACTGTTCCAGGCACCAGATACGAGGTAAAATTAAACAACTTCATCCTCAGATCCAGGTTATGATACAAGCCCGTACGACCTGTAAAACGTCTGCTGTTAAAGCCTCTGAGGCTATTTACGCCACCCAACTGAATCTGTTGAAAGAATGCCGGATCTCCAACTGTTGTTCCCCCACCAATTCTATTGGCAATCACAAAACCTGATTTCCCGGGATTTAGGTAAAAGCGGAATTCTGTATTCAGCACACCATACCGTTGATCCCCTCCGTTAACCCGTTGTTGCGCAGAAATAGTCGTTTTCCAGAAAACACCTTTTGTAGGAATTGCGATATTATTGCGGGTATCATAAGCCCATCCAGCTGTTAAACCAGCATAGATGCGATTATCAAACACGCCTTGCTCAGGGAACTGCAAATCATAATCAGACAAAAAGCGTTCTTCATTTTCCTTGCGGTTACTGGCATAATAGGACAATAACACGCCACCTTCTACAGTCCAGGCCTTATCCAAGGCTCTTCTTAACCTCACATTAGCATTCAGGTAATTGTATCGGTTTCGGTAATAAGCGATCCCATCTTCGCGATCATGAGCCCCGGGTAAATCATCATGATCACCCTTTTCATACACTGTATTGTTTCCCAATCCGAAGAAATTGCTCAGGTTATTGGGACCCAACATATTTATCGCGACATTCAGGTCATTATTACCTATTGCCTTCTTAAAATCTCCGGTGTAATCCAGAATAAAGGACTTTCGTCCAGTAGAATAATGCGCCCAGATCTCTTGTTTAGAAGCATAAGGGGATTTTCTAAAACCTTGTTTCTCTAAGATATAGCCCAATCCAATCTGGATTCCCTGATCTATATTGTAATTTGCATCAAAAAGAATTCCTTTTCTATCGTATAAGAAGCCATTTTTATTGAATTGATTTACTGCTGAATCTTTTGCCAATCTGAGTTTAGCAAATCCTTTTGCTGGAAGCACATTGGTTTCATCGGAACGGTCATAAATGAACAAACCCGACTTATTAGGGACATTTTCAGCTATTTTAAAGTCGTCCACTTCTTCCCCACCAATCATTCTCAGCTTTATTGGCGATTCATTTTTGCCATGTACCTCAAACACATCCTTACCACCAAGTCCGAATAAACGGATTTCTTTGGTCACTTGAGGATCGAAAGTACGGCTAAAAAAGCGGCGTCCCTTGCTGCCATCCTTCTTAATATTGAAGACATGCACCCTTACTTTCCCGCCTTCTTCCTGTTTTACATCGAAGAGTTCCGGCTTATCGGAAGCTGGAATATCTACATTAATCGACAGGAAGCGGTAGTATTTCAAAGCCAGTTGTTCCAATTGGTTTCTTCTGGAAGTAAAATCAGCAATCAACTGATCACCACACTGCTTAAAAATCGGATCCGGCATTTCCCTGAATGCTTTAACAATCAATTCATCCGTCATTTTTCCTTGCACCAGCTTCACCGCCTCTTTCCAATCCGCTTCGTTCAGCTCATTTAAGAAATACCGATCGAAGTACCTTTCATTAAAATTCCAGTGCTCCACATCTCTAATTGTTGGAGAATAGGGCTGCAAATGTGATTTAAGCCATTGGTGACTCAATATCCAAGGGAATACCCCGGAAGTTTTATAGAAAACCTTATCGCGATCTCTTGGTACCGGCGTATAGGTTGTACCATCTACTGTTTTATCCGCCGCCCAACGCCAATTGTCCTCATGTCTGTCCCAATCTCCTAGTAGGAAGTCCAGCAAACGCGCCCTAAGCGTCATTTTCTGGTCTGCCTTCGTATCATTATCCTTTTGAATTTTCCTTTGTACCTTCTCTGTATTGTCGGTTTTCTCCTCCGAAGGGGATCTTTCCTCGAAGATATAGGCTGCATTGGCAAATTCCTTACGGTATTCCCCTAAACCTGGATCATCACCCACATACACCATTTCCGGTTTCGCATGCGGCAACTCCAGTGCTTCAGCCAATGGCGGCACAATTAAGGAGGCAAAAGGATGATTTGTAGAGACCTGATCCTGTGTAATGTCTTTGGCAATCGTAGCCCTGAGGTTTTCCGGCAAGCTCCGATCTGCATATTTCTGAACGGTCCTCAATACCCATTCCTTTCCTGTTGGATCTACCAAACGTAGGGAACGGGTCTGCATACCACCGCCTAATTTTATGATTTTTAATCCGCCTTTTTCTTTCTGAAGGTCGATGATCCGCAAGGTTACCGGCGTTGCCCATAGCTTACGGTAACTTTCCCCTAACCAAAATCGGTGAAAGCTACTTACTTTATCGTATTCCGGAGCGATTGCCACCGTAATAGAGTCTGATTTTACTGCGTGTTGTGCGAAACCCACAGCGGGGATGGCTCCAAGCGCCATATTTATGATTAGTGCCGCTTGCAGCTCCTTTTTAAAACGCATGTTGAATTTATTTAAGCGTTACTCCTATTCTGAGGGCTTTTAATCCCTCCACTCCTTGCAATTCCTCAATATCCAGATACTCCAGGTCATCGTTTAACAGACCAATCTCCTGAAGCGTTTTGATATATCCAAGATATTCTCTGGCTTCCCAGCTATTGAAATAGACAATAGCGATCTTTCCAGGTTGGGTAATCCGCTCTGTAGTATCTTTTACATGGGCTTTATCAATCCGTTTCTTCACCATCTGGTAGCGGATATTATAACTCCCTTCTACATCAAAGCGTTGCTCATCAATCCTGAAACTGATATCGATCAGCTTCTCATAGACGAAGATCAACTGCGTAGTTTCCAATGGTAAAGAGAAATAAGGTGCTAAACTATGACTGGTTTGCGCTACTTCTGCCAGGACTTTTAACTGTTTCAAGCGGAATTGATATAAGATTTCCTCTGAAAAATCAGCATCAGGGGCAATGGAAGGCCCTAAATAGATATCGAATTCCACCCCATCGGTACGAAATTTTTCAAAATAACAAGGGAAAATCTCTTGAATTTCTCTGTTAAACACATCCAGATGCCTGGTCACTGCCAGATTGATCATCTGTAAACTTTTTTCGTACCGATCGCGGTGCTCATAGCTTTTTCCATCCACAGCAGTCCAGACAAAGTATTCGTCGATGATGGGTTTAAGCTCTGGATGCGTATCTTTCAGGTGCACTAAAGCCGCAGGAATCTGCCTTTGCAGGTAATCTTCTGTTTTGAGAATTTCGCGGTCGGTCAGGTCTTCAAACCTGGATTTACTCCATATTTCGTACTTCTTAGGCAGGTCATTTTCCAATGACTCGCAGACCTTCTTTTTGATGATGTCCAAGGTCTTCTGCAGCATTTCAAAATGCACACTCAGGTCTTTACGAACCGCCATATTTCTCAATATGCTGGAATTCCTGATGTCTACAGCACCATAAAATGGGTGTACATTCTTAAAGAACACCTGTTCTACAGGGAGATTGCGCTTTTTCCCACCAGATCTGAGGTAATGGTAAGCTGCTTCATTGAAGCGCCATTGTACCGAGGGCTGTAAAGCAGTGAACTTATCTGTCACAATTTCTGCAACTTCCTGATTAAAATCAGTGATAATATTTTGATATAACTGTGCTAATAAAGGAAAAGCAAGATCTAGTTTGGTGAGGGCATTGCCATTAAAATGACTGGATTCCTTGGTGTGCAATTCCAGGCAACCCACCAGTTTCGCATTATAATATAATGGAAACAAGGCGTAGGACTTGATTCCTTTTGCCCATAACAAACGAAGTATCGGATACTTCTCCTGTTCTTCCTCTGTGATTTCAGGAAAAATCAACGTTCTTGGATGCTTTAGATAATCCTCTATCAGGTCAAATTCTTCCTCATCCTTCCATCCGGCCTCTTCAGCCAGCTTAATCAGGATGCTATGAAAACCAGACTTTTCATTGATTAAAAGCTTATTATTTAACTTCAGATAAGGCAGCAGACCGAATTCGAGATGATCAGATCCGGCCAATGCTTTTAGGGCATTGCTAATCTCCTTACCATAGTTTACATTCTTTGATTCGTGATGATCAATCATCACATTCTTAATCGACTCCAGCGCATACTCCCCTGTGACATCGGTTAAGGTGACAATGGAAATACCCTCAACCGTAAAAATTTCAGGTGGGATTAGCTTAGTCAGTATATCCAGTGTATTGGTCTCATCCTGAATATAATCCTTCACGATGTTCAGGTCATATTCCGGCAATTCCACATTTGCGGTAATGGTAAGAAACCGTGTGTCTACATTTAAGCGGTAATATTTAGGCAGTTTTGTTTCCGGATCAACAATTGAATTTACCGTAAACTCATTGGCTGTTAATGAAAAATTATAAAAACGATGCAGCACCATATTATAAAACGCAGACAGCACGCTTTTCTTCATTTCTGATTTTGAAGGAAGCGAGAGGTCTGCTTTCAGGGTGCAGGTAGAAGGCTCCAGCAAAACATTGTAAAACGCATTGGTACCATAATGAAAACAAGCAGCCAATGGGGTGCTAATCGCCCAAAAATGTTCTTTCTCTTCGTTAATAATTGGCGATAAAGCAGTATAAATCAATTCAAACAGGGTATTATACTTATGGACATTCTCCATTGGAATGGGGTCCTTCAGTTCAGGATACTGTTTAAATTGTTCAAGAATGTAGCGGTAGAAGTTAATTTTCGCGGTCTTTTCAGTATTTGCCTTCTCTTCCACAAAAGTGATAAACGGCTGCAAAGACAACTTAATCTCTGCTCCCAAAGGGGAACGCTCTTTTAAGCCATTAATACTATTGTTCAAATCCAGCGTGATAGCTTGCATTTTTCGTACTGTTTATTGTTTTACTTTTTTACCGATGTCGAGTATTTAAACCTCAGGATATTTCCATTGGTCAATTCATCTCCTTCATTGGAGATGTACAAGTTCATATCTTTATCAAAAGCTATGCCTTCTGGTTGGTTATAGATAGAAGAGTTGAGACGGTGTACTTCTTTTACTTTCCAATTTTCATCTGCGATGACTAATAACTTATTGGCGGATGCCAGGATATACCATTCTTTTGTCTTTGGATTTTTGGTCAGTGCAGAAGGGCTCAGACTTGCTTTCAACTTAGGATTTAGTGCTTTTATCTGCTCCAGATCAATGCTAAAGCTACTTTCAGGAATCAAACTATCCAGTTTTAAATCGTAGTTTAACACATAACCCGTTGAAGTTTTCTTTTTCTTATCTACCGGGCATGACTTACACAATACATAGACTTTATTGGTCTCTGGATCGGCATATAGACTCTCATACTCCCCTTTTGGAACCAATTTTTTGCGCTCTTTCACGTTTTCCGCCTTTTCTTTTACCGTTTCCGAGAAAGGAAACGAATACAGGTGGCCATTACTTTTTAGAACGAACACCTTTTCATTGAAAATCGCGATATCCTCATAATCTCCCTTACCTGCAAAGCGAACATTCTTCTGCGTCTTCACATCCCATTTTTGTCGGAAAACGCTACCTTCTTCATCTTGTATAGAATAAATGGTATCTGGCATCCCCTTATAAAAGGCGATCCCTGAGATTTCCAGCAAGCTTTCCGGCATATTGAATTTCTCTGGATGTTCCAGATCGTAACCTACAGGACTGCTAAACTTAGAGGCAATCGGTTTACAGGCATAAAATGCGATTAATGCCACAACGGGCATGATGTATAATAATTTAGTAGAGATTTTTTTCA
Source organism: Pedobacter gandavensis (assembly GCF_014172405.1). Classification (GTDB taxonomy): domain Bacteria; phylum Bacteroidota; class Bacteroidia; order Sphingobacteriales; family Sphingobacteriaceae; genus Pedobacter; species Pedobacter gandavensis. Next base: position 142,260 of record NZ_WNXC01000006.1, read on the forward strand.
TAAAAATAGGTCCATTTACTCCTTATTAAACACTTGTAACAAATGATAAATAGCTTCCTGAGAACGTATTGCAGGCGAACCATTGATTTCTTGATTCTGCAGTTGTTCGGTCATATTTACTGCCTGAATATTATCTTGAAGCTGCAAGGTAATAAATTCCTGGATTAGACGTTTCAAATCTGCGTCATATAAAGGGAAGCAAACTTCAATTCTGCTGTAAATATTACGGTTCATCCAATCCGCAGAGCCCATATACATTTCTTCCTGGCCATTATTCTCAAAGATAAAGATCCTTCCGTGTTCCAGGAAACGATCTACAATTCTTCTTACGGTAATATTTTCGCTGAGTCCTGTTTTTCCTGGTATTAAGCAGCAGATACCACGGATGATGAGCTGTATCTTCACTCCTGCTGCTGAAGCCTCATACAACTTGGCGATCAAAACCTGCTCTTCCAGGTTATTCATTTTAATGGTAATAGCGGCAGGCAAGCCATTTTTAGCATGGTCTATCTCCCGCTGAATCAGTTCGAGAAAGCGGGTATGCAGGTTAAACTGCGCAACGAGCAAGTGTTTAAACTCGATGGGTTCCGCAACCACAGTAGTCTTATCCTTTCTACTTAGAAAGTCGAACAACAACTCCAATTCTTGCAGCATCGGTTGATGTGCAGTCAATAAGATATGATCTGTATAAAACTTAGCTGTACTTTCATTCAAGTTTCCTGTAGCCATCAGGCCCAGGTACTGATTTTCTCCTTTGATCATCCTTTTTACAAGGGCTACTTTAGCATGGACTTTAAGGTCAATACTACTATAAATGATCTTTACCCCTGCAGATTTCATTTGCTTGGCCCATTTGATGTTATTTGCTTCATCAAATCTGGCTTTCAGCTCAACCAGTACAACCACCTTTTTACCATTTTTGGCGGCGGTCATGAGTGCATTTACAATCCTTGAATTGCGGGCTACGCGATACAACGTCACATAAATTTCGCTGACATGATGGTCATTGGAAGCTTCATTGAAGAAGCGCAATACCGCATCATAATTCTGGTATGGAACATTGACCAAGATATCCTTCCGAAGCATATGCTCGAATAAAGTCTCCTTTTCTGCAATATTCACTGCCTTTGCTGCCGGCCATTTGGGATAACCAAAAAGCCTTTCATCTAAAGGAAAGGCACTGAGGTCTTTCAGGTTATGATAGGTTCCTCCTTGTACTACTGCTGCTTTTTGCAGGTTTAAGGCGTAGATCATCCGATAAAGATTCCTTAAAGGGATACCCGGCTCAAAAAGAAAACGGGTAGCAAAACCATAGTCTCGCGCTTCCAATTCCTTTTCCAGGGCAATCGTGATGTCTTCGGAATAATCCTGTCCTATTTTTAACGCTGCATTTCGGGTAATTTTAAGGTTGTAAGCACCCTGGATTTCATCATTAGGAAATAGATAAGCCAGGTTATATTTGATGATATCCTCCAGAAAGACCACATATTGTTTGCCATCTATTGGAATCGCATATAAACGTTGTAAATCTTCAGAAGGAATACTGATGAGCTCCATCCGTTCCTTCCCTTCTGAATTCCGCAGCACAACGACCTGATAGAGTTTGTTATTTTCCGCAAAGAAATCTGCCAATCCCTGATCAATGCATTCTGCATGAATATAAGCCAGAACTTCATTGAAAAAGAGCTCGATTACCTGTCCGGAGATAGCCGATGGAATTGGCTTATTATACAGCCAATAGATATTTTGGGCTTCCAATGCAGGCAAAATTTGCGTACCGATAATCTCTCCGTAGCGTTGTTGCTGCTGGTCGATTTTCGCTTTTGCCAGCTCATAATCCCACATCATGACCGGCATTCTTACCCGGTAAAACTCATCAAGATTAGAGGAATAGATGGCTAAAAATCGGATGCTCTCCAAAATGGGTACACCTGCCCTTCCTGCCTCCATGAGCACGCGCTCATTAAAGCTCAGCCAGCTAATATCCCGGTTAAAATAAACATCGGAGCCCATATCAGCTTAATTATAAAGTCACTAAAACTGAAGCGGTAATAAAGGCCAGAACAGCCGCAATAATCCCGAACATAAACACATTATAAGCGATCCTTAAAAGTCGGTATTTACGACCCAATACCACACCCTGGGCATATAAATCTCTGATCAGACTGCCATAAAGAAATTCCCGGTCTTCCATCATTTTAAGCATCCCCCCTTCATATTCCGGAAGGGACATTCTATAGAAATTCCCAAAAAACAAGAGATTTACTCTCTTTTGAGCGATATCTTCAGGCGTAAAGACCCCTTTTGGAATGGATGGGCGGGTGGCCAGAATAGAGAATACCATGGTCACCACACAAATGATCAATAAGATCAAGGTTGGAATGATCAAATGGGGATTATCTTCCAGTTTCCGCAATAGGATACTCAGAATCACTGACAATATAATGGAATTGGTAGAAATCATGATATGCGCCTTATTATCAGCCATATCACTCAGTCGTTGATGATTCCCGGAAGTGATCCTGAACATGGTTTCAATTCCTTTGTCCGGGCGATCGCTCTTTTTCTTTTTATCTTTTTTTATTTCCAAAGGGTTATTTTTCTCTGTTAAGATTGGGGGATTACTGGCAGTTAACACGCTTGAATTAGCCCTTGCTTCTTCGGCTTTATTTTCCAATTCGGCCAGGTTTTCCGCTTTTTTTCCATTCAGTAACTGCTGACAATAAGCGGTATGGTAATGGTGCGTTTTAAACAACTGAATGGTTTTCAGCCTCCACTCATCCTTATCCAATGCTTTAGCACAGAAAGCTTCTGCTTCCTTACGCATCAGTTTATTTCTTTCTTTGAAACTATCGCTTCCTAAATGGTACAAATCGGCATCACACACAATTTGCTCCAGTAGGCTCTCCGGCTGTTGAGGCATTTTAGTGGCCAGAATACACTTCACAATTTTCATCGTAACTTCTTCACTGAGCCCTTTTTCCTTTAAAAAATCCCCAGCTAAACCTGCTCCGCTTGCCTCATGATGGGCACAATCAAAGAAATAGCCCAGATCATGGAACCAGCTCGCTGCAGTTACCACAAAGAAATCTTCATCGGAAAGCTGGTAATGGTTGGCAATTTTCACTGCATTTTCCACCACTTGCTCCGTGTGATTTAAATTATGGTAGATCAGTCTGGAATCGCTTTGAGCCTGAAATACGTTTGCAACATGTAACCTTAACTGATCTAATATCTCCCTATAATTCATGCGGTATCTTTTTGTTTCTCATTCCTAAAACAGTCTGTTTCATTTTTGGTTGATGATATAAATATGAGGGTTTTAATTTTTATATCTAATAGAAAGTTTAAAAGATGTCATTACGAGAGTTTTTCTGATTTCTATCAGGGCCGAAAGTGATGAGCGTCATATTTATAATTAAGGGGAAGGTAGAACTTTGACCACATCAATTTGCCCCTATGATTATAGAAAAAAACATAGCCCAGGAAACCCAATGTTATCATTGTGGTGATGACCTTCCAAATACGCCTTATATGGTGGACAGCAAGTCTTTCTGCTGTCTTGGCTGTAAAGGTGTCTATCAATTACTTTCCAATCATAACCTGGGAAATTACTACGCGTACAACGATGTACCCGGACAAACACAAAAAAACAAAGCTTCCCATTTTGAATACCTGGATGAAGCAGCAATTGCCGCAAATTTAGTGGATTATACCGATGAAAAAGTGAGTGTCATCACGCTTTACATCCCCGCTATTCACTGTAGCTCCTGCATTTGGTTGCTGGAACACTTACACCAGATTAACCCAGCAGTAATACAGTCCAGGATTGATTTTCTAAAGAAACAGGTGGTCATCACCTTCAAAAACCAGGAATTATCCTTGCGGAAACTTATAGAAATCCTCGCTTCTATTGGTTATGAACCACTGATCAGCCTTCAGGATGTGGTTAAAAAGCAAAAGTCCGATCATTCAGAAGGCCATCTGATCCGCAAAATTGCGGTAGCAGGATTTTGCTTCGGAAATGTCATGTTGCTCAGCTTTCCGGATTACTTCGGATTGAGTGCTCTGGAACAGGAATTCAGAACCTTCTTTGGCTGGTTAAACCTTGCCTTTGCCCTTCCTGTGGTGTTTTACAGTGGCCGTGACTATTTCATTTCTGCCTGGAATAACCTTAAAAATGGCATTTTAAACCTTGATTTCCCCTTGGCTTTAGGGATTGCTGTCATGTTTATACGCTCTATCGTGGAAATTGTGGGCAATACCGGAGCCGGTTTTGTAGATACACTATGTGGACTTGTTTTCTTCCTGTTGATCGGGAAATGGATGCAACAACATACCTACCACCACCTATCATTTGAAAGAGACTACCGTTCCTATTTCCCGGTTGCAGTCACTTTGATCGAAGGAGAAAAAGAAAGACCATTACCTTTAAATGAATTAAAAGTTGGCAACAGGATCCTCATCCGCAGCAATGAAATCATTCCGGCTGATGCAATCCTGTTAAAAGGAGAGGCAGAAATGGACTTCAGTTTTGTCACCGGGGAATCCTTACCCGTTAAAAAAGTATTGGGAGAAGTCGTTTATGCAGGTGGAAGGCAATTGAAGGGCGCAATAGAGTTGGAGGTGGTCAAGCCAGTGTCTCAAAGTTACCTCACTCAACTCTGGAACAATGAGGCGTTTTTTGGTGATAAAACCATGATCAGGACCTTCGCCGATAGGGCCAGCAAGTACTTCAGCATTGTTTTACTGAGCATCGCCATGGGTGCTGCTGCCTATTGGATGCTGCATGACGACCCCAGTAAAGCGGTGGCCTCTTTTACTGCAGTGCTGATTATCGCCTGCCCATGTGCCTTGGCTTTAAGCTCACCATTTACGCTTTCTGCAGTGTTGAGCATCTTCGATAAAAACAAATTTTACCTTAAAAATACGGCTGTAGTTGAAGAACTCGCCCGCATCAACACCTTTGTATTCGATAAAACAGGCACCATTACCAATCCAGAAAACACGGGTTTCACCTTTGAAGGACACATTACAGCAGAAGAAAAGCAATGGGTAAATGACCTGGCCAGAAACTCCGGGCACCCTTTAAGCAGGGAATTGGTGAAATGGCTGAACCGACCTGCTAAATATACTGCGGTAAAATACATGGAGAAGGTGGGCCGCGGAATCTCAGGAATGATTAATGGGAATGAGCTGAAACTGGGTAGCGCCTCTTTCCTTGGCCTGAAAATGAAGTCTCCTACACAGGGGGCCGCAGTTCATATCATCATCAACAACAGGTATCTCGGCTTTTTCTGTTCGAAACAGCAATGGAGATCCGGATTTAAAGACCTGATTTTCAAACTGGGTAAAGATGCTGATTTACACCTGTTATCCGGTGATCAGGATCAGGACAAACAAACGCTGATCCCCTTCTTTCCAAGAGCACAACAAATGCATTTTGCCCAAAGTCCGCAAAACAAACTGGATTACATCCACAACCTGCAACAGTCCGGAAGAAAAGTACTCATGTTTGGCGATGGACTGAATGATGCCGGAGCTTTAAAACAAAGCGATTTAGGTATTGCAGTAACCGATAACATCAACAATTTCTCTCCCGGCTGCGATGCCATTCTGGACGGTGCAAGTTTTCAAAAGATTCCTATGTTTATCAAACAGGCAAAAGATGCCGTAAAAGTGATTCACATCAGCTTTGGGATCTCTTTAACCTATAATGCTATCGGCTTATATTTTGCCGTACAAGGCATGCTTTCTCCGCTCATTGCCGCGGTATTGATGCCGATTAGTACCATCACCATCATCCTATTCACCAGCATCGCAGTAAGACTGTATGCCAAGAAAAACCAGCTCCTATGAACATCCTCTACCTCCTGATTGGCTTTAGCATTTTATTGGCATTGATCTTTCTTGCCGCTTTTTTCTGGGCCAGTAAGAGCGGCCAAAATGACGACACCTATACCCCTGCGGTCAGGATGCTCTTTGATGATGAGGTTCAGGAGAAAATTGAGGACATAAAAAGTGACGAAGATCATGTATAGCCACAATTGATGTCATTCTGTACCTAAACGCACCGACCTAATTTTACATCCATAAACAAGCAATCCAATTTTTAACATGACTGAAAAATTTTACTACGACAACAAGATCGTCAGGAACTTCGCAGTAGCCACCATCATTTGGGGCATCATCGGAATGACGGTCGGATTGCTCATTGCAATGCAGCTCTTCAAACCTGCATTAAACATGGGCTCCCAGTACACAACTTTCGGCCGGATCAGGCCGTTACACACCAATGCAGTGATCTTTGCCTTTGTAGGGAACGCAATTTTTATGGGTGTTTACTACTCCCTGCAACGACTCCTCAAGGCGAGGATGTTCAGTGATGTACTCAGTAAAATACACTTCTGGGGATGGCAACTGATTATTATTTCCGCTGTGATCACCCTTCCTCTGGGATTTAGCTCTTCCCATGAATATGCGGAGCTGGAATGGCCGATAGACATTGCCATTACGCTGATATGGGTTGTTTTTGGGGTCAATATGTTTGGTACCATCATCAAAAGAAGAGAGAAACACATGTATGTAGCCATTTGGTTTTACATTGCTACTTTCGTTACCGTTGCCGTATTACACATTGTAAATTCTTTTCAGCTTCCAATATCTGCTTTTAAAAGTTATTATTTATATGCTGGTGTACAGGATGCCTTGGTACAGTGGTGGTATGGACACAATGCAGTGGCCTTCTTTTTAACCACTCCTTATTTGGGAATGATGTATTATTTCCTTCCAAAAATGGCCAATCGCCCTGTTTATTCTTATAAACTGAGTATTCTCCATTTCTGGTCATTAATTTTCATTTACATCTGGGCAGGACCACACCATTTACTATATACCTCTTTACCAAGCTGGGCACAATCATTAGGTGTAGCCTTCTCTATCATGCTGATCGCACCAAGTTGGGGCGGTATGATCAATGGATTGCTGACACTCCGTGGTGCATGGGACAAAGTACGAGAAGATTCCAGGCTTAAATTTATGGTGGTTGGGATTACCGCTTATGGTATGGCCACTTTTGAAGGCCCAATGCTTGCCTTAAAACAGATCAATGCGATTGCACACTATACCGACTGGATCGTTGCACACGTACATGTTGGCGCGCTTGGCTGGAATGGGTTTTTAACCTTCGGTATTTTATATTGGTTGATTCCAAGAATCTACAGAACAGAATTGTACTCTAAAAAACTGGTTTCTTTCCATTTTTGGATTGGAACACTAGGTATCATTTTCTATGCGGTACCTTTATATTTCGCTGGTTTCACTCAAGGATTGATGTGGAAAGAGTTCACGGAAGATGGCATGCTACGTTACCCTAACTTCCTGGAAACCGTGATTCAAATTCTTCCTATGTACGTGCTTAGAGCTATAGGTGGTGCATTATATCTGATCGGTGTAATCGTGATGACTTATAACCTGATCAGAACCGTTCGTTTAGGTAAACTACTAGCCGATGAACCAGCAGAAGCAATGCCATTACCGGCAGACTACGTTCCTCAGGGATCTGAGAAAAAATTCCACAGGGTATTGGAACGTAAACCAATGGTTTTCATGGTACTTTCTTTAATTGTCATCCTGATTGGTGGTATGATTGAAATGATGCCAACGTTCACCATCAAGTCGAACATTCCAACGATTGCCAGTGTACATCCTTATAGTCCCTTAGAGTTACAAGGGCGTGATTTGTACATCCGAGAAGGTTGTGTGAGTTGTCACTCTCAAATGATTCGTCCATTCCGTTCAGAAACAGAACGATATGGCGAATACAGTAAAGCCGGAGAATTTGTGTATGACCATCCACATTTATGGGGTTCTAAACGCACCGGTCCGGATTTACAACGTGAAGGCGGTAAATATGGTAACGCATGGCATTACAACCACATGTTAGACCCACAAACGATGTCGCCTGGAAGTATCATGCCTCCTTATGAATGGCTGATTACGCAGAAACTGGACACCAGCACCACCATCAGCAAAATCAATGCGATGCGTACCCTGGGTGTTCCTTATGAAGAAGGTTATGAACACAAAGCAAACCGCGACCTGGATAAACAGGCCAAGGCCATTGCTGCAGACCTTAGACAGAACAACATCAAAGTGAAAGATGACAAAGAAATCATTGCGCTGATTGCCTATTTGCAACGCTTAGGAGTAGACATTAAAGCCCAATAAAACCTAAACAACAACGCTATGTTTAAGCAATTTTTAGATCAAGTAGATGGAAGCCAGGTGTATTTAATCACCTCCCTTGGCATATTCCTGCTCTTTTTTATCCTGGTCGGCATTCTCTTGCTGACCATGAAAAAAGAAGAAATTAAATATATGAGTGAATTACCTTTAAAAGACGATGTACAATGACAGATTTATTAATTTGGGCCCTGCTATTCACTGCAGTACTCATACTTGTAGTTTCCATACTGGTATTGAGGGTCATCAAAGTCTACGTCAAGGAAACACTTCATCCTACCAAATTCGCTTCTGAAGCAGAAAGGGAAAAATACTGGGAAGCACAAGAGCAACTGGCAGCGGAAAAAGCGGAGCAGCCATCTTTCTGGACGAAGTTAATGGGATTAAGACCTATTTCTGAGGAGAAAGACATCATGATGGAACATAAATTTGATGGCATTGCGGAGCTGGACAACCCTACTCCTGCCTGGTTTATGGTCTTATTCTATGGAACCATCATTTTTGCCATCGGCTATATGCTCAACTACCATGTATTTGGTTGGGGTAAGTTACAGGAAGAAGAGTATGCTGTAGAGCTCCGTCAGGCAGAAGCAGACCGCATTGCGTTCCTTCAAAAACCTGGCTCTGGCGGTCCTAAGATCAACGAGAATAACTTTGAGAAAAGCGATGATCCAGCGATGATCCAAAAAGGCGCCGCACTATTCAAAACGGCTTGTACCCCTTGTCATGGGGAACATGCAGAAGGTGCCGTTGGCCCCAATTTAACGGATGAGTATTGGCTGCATGGCGGTGCGCCAAAAAACATCTTCAAGACCATCAAATATGGTGTTCCTGACAAAGGGATGGTGGCATGGGAGAAATCTATGAATGCCCAGCAAATCTCAGACATTACCAATTATATTCTTTCTATTCAAGGAAGTAATCCTGCGGGTGCGAAAGCTCCACAGGGCAAAAAAGATTAATATGTCATCACAAAGCCCAAGTCATTTCAGGGACCAGATCTCTACTTTAACAGACGACGGACAGCGCCGTAAATGGCTGTATCCGAAAGTGATTAAAGGAAAGTTATATCAGTATCGCTCGGTGGTCAGCTATTTTTTTCTGACCCTACTATTTGTTGCCCCATTTATTAAACTAAATGGGGAGCAACTGGTGTTACTTAATGTTTTAGAGCGGAAGTTTGTGTTTTTTGGGGTGATTTTCTGGCCTCAGGACTTCTACCTGTTTGTATTGGCTTTGCTGACCTTTATGGTCTTTATTGTATTGTTTACCGTGGTTTTTGGACGGGTCTTCTGCGGATGGGCCTGTCCACAAACCATTTTCCTGGAAATGGTTTTCCGTAAAATAGAAATCTGGATAGAAGGAGAACCGACTAAGCGTAAAAAGTTGGATGAAGGGCCGCTAACCAGCGAGAAATTCTTCAAAAAAGGGATTAAACATGCGATTTACCTATTGATATCCTTTTTAATCGCGAACATCTTCCTCTCCTATTTAATTGGCTCGGCTACCCTGATCAGCATCATGACGGAACCTATAGCTTTACATTGGACAGGCTTCATTTCCATCTGTGTATTTACCCTGGTTTTCTATCTGGTATTCTCCAGAATGAGAGAATTGGTTTGTACTGTAGTTTGCCCTTACGGACGCCTGCAAGGGGTTTTACTAGACAACCAAAGCATCATTGTTGCTTACGATTATGAGCGGGGAGAACCGCGTGAAAAACGGGTAAAAGGAGTTGAAAACTCTGGTGGAGACTGTATTGATTGTAAACTCTGCGTGCAGGTTTGTCCGACAGGAATAGACATCCGGAATGGTACGCAAATGGAATGCGTGAACTGTACGGCCTGTATTGATGCCTGTGATATGGTGATGGAGAAAATTCAACGCCCAACCCGTCTGATTGGCTTCAAATCTGAAGATGAGATCAAAACAAAGCAGCCTTTTAAACTGAACAAAAGAGTTTATGCTTATTCTGCTGTTTTACTAGTGCTAATTTCAGTTCTCTCCTACTTATTGATTACCAGAACGGAGGTTAAAACGACCATCTTACGTGCGAGTGGCACCCTGTATCAATTGAGAGCTAAAGAACAGGCAGTGAGCAACTTGTTTAACGCGGAACTGATCAATAAGACCAGTAAAAGCCTTAAATTTGAAATTGTACCAGATGATCCACAAGTGAAGATTCAATACATTCAAAAACAAGATACCATCGCATATGGTGGTGTAGCAAAACTTACTTTTTTTGTGATCATGCCGCAAGGAAAATTAAAGAAATACAAGTCAGATATTGGTTTTAAACTGGTGTCGGATGGAAAAGTCGTAGACACCTTTGAAACGACCTTCATCGCACCGCTTAATGATTAAAGAAATGAAATGGAACTGGGGGACTAAATTAGTGATCGGGATGGTTTGCTTTATGAGCTTTATCATCATCCTTGCCATAAAAATGTTTAACAGCAGCCCTGATGCGCTGGTAGACAATGATTATTACGAAAAAGGATTGGATTACGACAAAGAATATCAGCTTAAAGAACAGGTGAAAACCGACCATGCCCAACCTGATGTACAGGTCAGCACTGTAGGGATCATCCTGACTTTTAAAGCTCCTGCTGAGGGCAAAATAAACCTGGTCCGCAGCGCGGACAAACGAATGGACAAAGTCATTCCCATCAAAACAGATGCGCAAAATCGGGTGGCAATTCCTTTAACAGGAATTGCAAAAGGCCGTTGGAAGCTCATCATCAACTGGACTAGTGCAGGTAAATCCTATTTGGATGAGCAGGAGGTCATGGTAGAATGAGCAACGAAAAACTCGCCTTCATGATCGGATTGCTAGGGAGCGTGCATTGCATTGGCATGTGCGGTCCCCTTGCCTTTGCCGTCCCATCCTTAAAACAAGGATGGGTTTTTCTGGTATTGGACAAATTGCTGTACCAATTGGGAAGGATTGTTTCTTATTGCTTTTTAGGCCTGATTATCGGTTTAATCGGACAACAGTTGTGGATGGCTGGGTTACAACAAGTCATCAGCATATTTAGCGGTATCCTCATTGTGATGGCGGCATGTTCCAGGCTGTTCAAAATTCAAATGCTTAAAAACACCCCTGCTGCCTTCCTCAAACCCTTTAACAAGTTGTTTGGCTATGCCTTAAAGCATAAAGCCAATCATTTGATCATTGGGATCATCAATGGCTTTTTACCTTGTGGTTTCGTTTACCTGGCCATGGCGGGCGCTTTAAATACTGGCAGCGTCAGTAATTCGGCTATCTATATGTTCTGGTTTGGCATGGGGACCTTACCCCTGATGTTCATCGCCACAGTCGGTATTGGTTTTACCGGCGCTTTAGTCCGCAAGAAAATCAACCGTGTGATTCCTTACTTCATGCTCTTTCTGGGAATCTGGTTTATCCTTAGAGGAATGGAACTGAACATCCCCTATTTAAGTCCGGCAAGTACCACTCAGGGCGTAGCAGAATGCAGGTAATCTCCAGAAATCATCGTAAATTAGTACCAAAATGACAACTCACCTAATTAAAAGAGATATTAAAGATCAGGAAGACATTCGTTTTCTGGTGATCGAATTTTACAATCAGGCCTTAGCAGATCTGGTTATCGGGCCGGTATTCAAAGCAGCTAACTTCTCTTTAGAAGCGCACATTCCAGTGATGGTCAAGTTCTGGGAAACGATCTTATTGGATGTAGTCACGTATAAAGGAAACCCGATGCTCAAGCACATTGCTTTAAACCAAGAAGTACCCCTAAAAGGCGAACACTTTGAACGCTGGATGAAAATCTGGGAAGAGACGATCAGGACTCATTTTGAAGGGCCGGTTGCAGACCAGGCGATCTCCAGAGCCTCTTCCATCGGGCAGTTAATGCAATACAAGATCAAACAGGCTACAAATACTACTGGCTTATAAAAAAAAATTGGCGACCGCTTGTTGCGGTCACCAAAATTCACATTTGAGACGTAAAACTAAAATCTTTATCCGGTAAGGCTAAACAGCTCTGTTTTCGGCTGATCTGCCCAATACCTATAATCAAATGCCATACAGATATTTCTTAAGAATCTTTTGCCTAATGTTGTCACCCTTAGATTGTCCTCAGACAAGAATACCAATCCATCCTGGGCCAACCAACGCATCCGCATCAATGCGGCTGAAAACTCCGGAGCACTTGCTTCCTGCGCTGTCCAACTGGTATAGCCTTTACACATGATGTTCAAAATATGCTTTCTGGTGATCATGTCCTGTTCGTTTAACAAATGTCCTTTGACTACCGGTAGTTTGCCTTCGTTAACGATCTTCAAATACGCTTCTACTGTTTTCACATTCTGTGCAAATGCAGTCCAGGTATCACTGATCGAAGACACTCCCAATCCAACCATTAACTTACTGTACTGATGGGTATAACCCATGAAATTTCGGTGCAGTTTCCCTGTGACTTCAGCTTCGTATAGACTATCTGATTTGAGTGTAAAATGATCCATACCAACATCCAGGTATCCACCATCCTTCAGTCTTTTACAGCCCAGTTCGTACAGTTCCTGCTTTAAACTTTGGGAAGGAAGATCTGCTTCTGTATACCTTCTTTGTCCGGGTTTGACCCATGGTACATGCGCATAGCTATAAAAGGCAATGCGGTCTGGTCTCAACGCTAAAACAGCATCCAGGGTGTCCGAAAGTCCTTGGATTCGTTGCTGAGGAAGGCCATAAATCAGGTCATAATTAATAGAAGTATATCCCAGAGCTCTTGCTTTGGCGGTCACCTGCTCCACTTCTTCATAGGTTTGCATCCGGTTGATCACCAATTGCACCTGCGGATCAAAATCCTGAATACCTAAACTTAATCTTTTAAAACCCAACTGGTTCAAAATCACCAAATGTGCGTCACTTGTATTTCCTGGATGCGCTTCGAAGCTAAATTCTGCGGCTTCATGGAGGTCCGCATACTTTAAAATCCCCTCCATCAACAGCTTCAGGTTCGCTGCACTAAAGAAAGTTGGTGTGCCACCACCTAAATGCAGCTCCTTAATTAAGGGCCGCGTCACAAAAAGATTTAGGTACAACTGCCATTCCTTCAATAAAGCTTCAATGTAAGGTGATTCTACTTTGTGGTTTTTAGTGATTCTGGTATTACATCCACAATAAGTACACAGACTTTCACAAAAAGGAAGATGGATGTAAATGCTAATCCCCTCCTTGTCATTACTTTCTCTGAAAGATTGGACAACAGCTTTTTCCCAGTCGTTCACCGTAAAATCTGCTGTATTCCAATAAGGGACAGTAGGATAACTGGTATAACGTGGGGCGGCAACATGATATTTTGAGATCAGCTGATTCATATTAATGATGTTGAGGTTTGCCATTTGGATTTAATGCCGGATGTACCTGATCGCAGGATCTGGAACACACACAGGCATTCCCCAAGCACTTCTTTTGCTGCCATTTATCGAGGTTGACAATCGTTTCTACAGCCAATGCCATGGGTAATTCCTTTTCGGAAAGCGTTGATAACGCTTCCATAGGAACATTGGCAATCTTGATATTTCTTAGGTTGGCTGCTTCCTGATCGATATGACGTGTAGCGGTAGAGCGTGTCGCAATAAATTTCACCCCAAGATCAGCTAACCTGTTGATTACCTGAGCAGAAACATCGTCTTCACTAAATACAATTACAGCTTCTTTACCTGCGGCATAAGAAGCTGTCTCAGAACCCAAAGAATTGGATATCAGTGTAATATCATGTTTTTTATTATTGGCGATGGCCAGTGGTTCTTTTTCAAAAGACTTTATACTATATGCGACAACTCTCATGCTGGTTCGATTTATTAATAATCAAAGTTAGCAGGAAGCGGTAGCAGGGGGAATGAGTTTGGTCAGTTGAAAAGGTGATCTTCGTCAGTTTTTCATATGTTGCAATTTCATTTGATCAAGCACAATGATCTGACTGCCTTTTCTTTCTATAATACCCTCATCTTTAAAATCGCTAAGGATGCGGCTTACCGTTTCCGTAGCCATTCCAGCCATTGCAGCCAGGTTATCCCTGGATACTCTTAAGATCATTTCCAGGCCTTGTTCTTCTTGTTTACATAGCCTGGCTAATACTTCGGCCATTCTTTTCCGAACAGAATGATACGCGAGTTGCAGCAACTGCTCTTCTTTATCCTGCAGGTTATTAGAAATCAATTGAATAAACTGTCGGGCTACATCCGGATAGCGGCTGAGTAAATCATCCATTAAATCCTTTGGCAACATACATACTGTACTGTCTTCCAATGCCTCTGCAGTTTCTTTATAAGGCGCATTCAGCAATAAGGAAGTGATCCCAAAATAGTCTTCAGGGCCATACATTCCGGTGAGCAGTTCCCTTCCATCCTCACTGAGTTTAAAAGTTTTCACTTTTCCATTCATCACCAGGTAAACGCCAGAAACATTATCGCTTTCATAGTACACCACTTGTTTCTTCTTAATGGCACGGACTTTTCTTGCGGCGATGATTTTCTCCAGTTCTTGTAAACCGGAGGTATTACTAAATAAAACACTCAGTTTTTCCAACGATTGGCTATAAAAAATCTGTTGTTTATCTCTTTTGCTGAGTCTGCTTTCTATCGCATTCAGCAATTCTACATCATCAAAAGGTTTTGTCAGGTAATCATCCGCGCCCATTTCCATCCCTTTACGCATGTCCAGGCGTTCGGCTTTTGCCGTCAGGAAAATAAACGGAATGGTGGCGGTTTGTTCATTTTTATGAAGCAAATAAAGCACGCCATAGCCATCCAACTCTGGCATCATGATGTCACATAAAATCACATCCGGTAGATGACTGATGGCCAAATCTACCCCAGTCCGGCCGTTGATGGCCTGTAGAACTTCATAATTTGCCAGTTCTAGGATCTCAGCGGTACTCTCCCGGATGTCATCGTTATCTTCTATAATGAGTATCAGTGTCTTCTTCATTTGTGTATTTATTTATTAAAGGACAAAACAAATTTAGTCCCGGTATGGAGCGTGCTTTCAAAATACAGTTCGCCTTTCATTAAAGTTGCGTAACGGAGTACGATATTCAATCCTAATCCGGTTCCGGGAATATTCCCGGTATTGTGGGCACGGAAAAATGGCTGGAACAAATGCTTATGATCGGACTCAGGAATCCCAATTCCATTGTCATTTATGGTGACTACACATTGCGCAGCTGTAATTTCTGTATTGAATTCAATAAAGGTATTTTCTCCGGAATATTTGATCGCATTGGAGATCAGATTGATCATACAGTTTTTCAGCAGATTGGGATCCAACATTACCGTACTTTCCAGTCCGGTATGCTGATAAATGATATTTTGATTTTGCTTGGCCATCATCTGCATTTCTTCGGTGATCTCTTCGGAGAGTTTAACCAAATTAAAAGGGACAAAGGTAGGTTCCACTTTTCCGGCTTCCAGTCGTTCCAGCGATAGGAAATCATTCAGGATCGTGGTCAGGTTGCTCACTGCATTTTTTATCTTACTGACATGCTTACTGATGTTTTTATTGTCGTAAGGCTCTGCGTATTTATCGATCAGTGATGCGGAAAGCTGCACCGAACTTAACGGTGTTCTAAACTCATGGGAGGCCATAGATACGAACCTACTTTTCAATTGATTCAGTTCTTTTTCTTTTTCAAGAGAAAGACTGACCTCTTCCTTAGCTTCACTTAAAGCCGTCACGGTTTTTTTAAGTGATTTTGTCCGCTCTTCCACCAATTCTTCTAATTCTGCAGCGTACTCTTTCAAGCGTTCTTCTGCTTCCTTTTCTTTAGAAAGGTCATGGATAAACCCAGTGTAAATGATGCGGTTTTCATATTGTACTTCACTTACAGCCAAGCGAAAAGGAAAAGTACTCCGGTCTTTTTTCAGCCCTTTCACCTCTCTGCCTTTTCCAATGATTCTCTTTTCACCAGTGGATTGATAACGGTGAATATAGCCATCATGACCACTGCGATCTGGTTCCGGCATTAGAAAAGAGATGTTCTTTCCTTGTACCTCCTCAAAAGAATATCCAAATAATCGCAATGCTGCCGGATTAAGACTTTCAATTCTACCTCTGTCATCAATGGTAATAATCCCATCAATTGCAGTTTCAATAATGGCCTTTAATAACCTCGCCTCTTCCATGTTGTACTTTTTACAAATATAATAATACGATTGCACAGGGCTAATAACCTCAATCATGCAAAAGTGTGACTAATATCATGTTTTTAAAATTAAATAGTCTGTTCATTTGCGATTCAAGTACAATTTATCTGACCCAATGAACCATACTTTTCACATCCCAGTCTTAGGCTTAGGCTATTCAATTGACACCCCTTTAAAAGTGGCCAGATATGGCATTTCTTCTGTTGTTTCCATCGTTGATGACGAACTGACGGAGCGCATGAGAAAATACCATGAGGAACAAACCGCAGGAACATTTACATGGATTGATAAAAAAGCAGCAGATAGCAGAGCCAGAAGGATTACAGCTTATCTCAACTTACTCGATACCCAGGTAAAGGATCAGTTTAGGGCATTAAAAGCCACGTCATTTGAGGAAGGAACAGACCTGAATCACTATTTCGAGCTGTTACCTGAACACTCGCCATTGAAGCAAAGGCACCAGGAAATGAAAAGTTTATCAGCAGGACCGGAGAAAACCGCAGCTCAGGCTGAATTGCTGCTGGCCATGAGCCCAGGGGCAATTGACGTGAACATTATGTCTAAAGTGGACAAGGTAAACTACAACGATAATCACGAAAGTAAAGGAGATGATTTTACAGATGCATTGGCAGCGATGCGAGGTTTTACAAACAGCACTTTGAATTCTTCAGTCATTATTTCTGCCGGATTGAACCCCCGTCTGTATGCCTACATGGAAAAATGCAGCGCTTTTTATCCAGATCAAAACGGCACATTTGCAAAGAAAATAATCCTTAAGGTAAGTGATTTCCGCTCCGCATTAATTCAGGCAAAGATGCTGGCAAAAAAAGGATTGTGGGTCACAGAATTCCGGGTAGAATCCGGATTAAATTGTGGTGGACATGCCTTTGCCACAGAAGGGTTTTTATTGGGACCTATTCTGGAAGATTTTAAACAAAAAAGGAAGGAACTGGCAGAAGAACTCTACCAAATGTATGTTAACGCCCTGAAAGGGAAAGAAATGGAGGAAATCGCTTTACCGGAGCAACGCATTACCGCACAAGGTGGAATTGGAACTGCTGAAGAGCATCAATTTCTGCTCAATTATTATGAGCTGGATGCCGCTGGATGGGGTAGCCCATTTCTATTGGTACCAGAAGCTACCAATGTGGATGAAGAAACCTTGAATCATCTGGCTACTGCAGCGTCCGATGATTATTACCTGAGCAATTCTTCTCCTTTGGGGGTGCTTTTCAATAATTTCAAAAAGAGCACTGCGGAGGAACAACGGCTACAACGCATCGAAAAAGGGCGCCCGGGAAGCCCCTGCACCAAGAAATTCTTATGTACCAATACAGAATTTACGACAGAACCTATTTGTACTGCATCCAGAGCATATCAAAATCTGAAAATAAAACAACTCCAGGCGCAGCAGCTTGAGGAGGATAATTACAAACGCCAATTTGAAGCCATTACAGAAAAAGTATGTTTATGTGAAGGTCTATGTGCCTCTACCTATATGAAAGTTGGCATTTTAAAACCGAGGGAAAATAAAGCAGTGAGCATATGTCCGGGGCCAAACCTGGCCTTTTTTCAAGGAAAATACTCGCTAAAAGAGATGATCAATCATATATACGGTCGCGAGAACCTACTTGCGAATGTTTCCCGTCCTAACTTATTCGTCAATGAACTCAATTTATATGTCGACTATCTGAAGAAAGACATCGCCAATCAACTGGAAGAAATAACCGCTAAAAAAGACAAATACTTCCACAAGTTTAAAATGCAATTGTTGGATGGTATCGCTTATTATCGTGCGCTCATTCCGGAGTTAAAATTCCAGGACAGTTTATCCGTTGAAGAAATGTTAAAACAATTACTCATCGCAGAAAAAAGTTTGGATTAATCAAATAAATACCACAAAAATACCCCTTAATGTGTTTATGACCTATAGCCTTTCTCTGGCTTTTATGAAGTACATTTTTTTACTATATTAGATAAAAGGAATTTCGATACCATAATCAAAAATACCATGGAAAAAGAAGCTATGAAATCATTACTGGGCATCATTGACCAGCAAGTTAGTTCTTCGATTTTAGGAGGAATGGAAGAGCAGTATGAAGAACTAGAAAAACTAGGGTACATCCAAATCAACCGTCACCGTGTTCAACACGCTGCTTCTATCACTCCTGAAGGGATGGAATTTTTATATGACGAAAAGGAATAAGGCGATTTTGTCATTAAATTGTTTTTATTTTTCAACCTTAAAACTTTTTAATGATCCCATCCGTTATAGGATTAGTTTGTTTGGTTTAGGTTGATCTGTGGTGGGTCAGCCATTATTAAAACAGGGATAGATCTCTCCGATTCATCCCTGTTTTTTTTATTTAAAATCACTAGCAATTCGTTAATGGCCTTAATTAAACACGGATGTATATTTTCTTCTTATCCAAAATATAACCGATTACCCAACACACCAGCATAAAGCTGATGGCAAATAATAGGGAGCCAACAGGTCCGGGGGCAATTGCCTGAAAAAGCACGGTATTGATCCAAACATTAAAATCTGAATTTGGGAATATCGTGTTGACAATCACCAACAAAAGATCTGCTACAATGTATATAAACAGTGGATTTTTACCAAAAACGGTGAAGAATCCGGTCCAGCGCACATAAGATTTCAGTTCAATCAGATAGATCAAGGCAGCGATAATGATTAAATCCAGCCCACAAGTAATCAATACAAAAGAACTACTCCAAAGTTTCTTATTGATCGGGAAGGCAAAATTCCAGCACCAGGCAAGAAATACCAATACGACCCCTACCAGTAACAGCTTGGCAATACTTTCAAAGCCTTTACCTTTCTCTTGGATAAACTTACCGGCAAAATAGCCAATCAACACATTTACGCAGGATGGAATGGTACTTAAAATCCCTTCAGGATCAAAAGGAATACCTTCGCCATGGTACAGGTGTGCATTTCCCAGTAAAAACTGATCCAGGTGATGTCCAGCGTTTCCAGTCATGCTTAAAGGATCCGTTGAATCCCCAACGTACAGCAACACCCCCCAGTAACCGATTAAAAACAAGGCACTAAGTAAGGCTAGCCATTTGGTAGACAAATAATGAATCATTAAAGAAACGATTCCATAACATAGGCCAATCCGCTGTAATACCCCCATAATTCTCGTATTACCGATTGGCGCAAAACTGATTCCGCCGGCTTCATTATAGTGAAAAAACGGGAACCAGTACATCAGATAACCAATCAGAAAGATCAGAAGTGTTCGTTTAAATATTTTGAAAAGCACTTCGCTATCCTTCATCAGCGCAAACTTTTTCATAGAAAAGCTCATCGCATTCCCTACAGCAAATAGGAAAGAAGGGAAGACCAGATCTGTGGGTGTAAATCCATGCCAGGCAGCATGTTCCAACATAGAGAAAGGCTGTGCTCCGCTTCCGGGCGTGTTCACAATGATCATAAAACAGACAGTCATCCCCCGAAATACATCCAGAGATAAAAAACGTTGTATTTGGTTCATCAAATAAAGGTTAGGGTTCAATTTAACGGTAATAAAAGAGCGGCAATGCCGCTCCTTTATTAAATATACTGGAAATAATAATCATTACAATCCTGTATTTTATTTTTAAACAGCGGGACAATTTGCGCTGCTCAAATCAATTTCTCCTGGTGTTAAAAAGGAAGAGAAACATGAACCATCATCCGATTCCCTGCTTTTGCTCTACCATCTGCCAGGTTCTGTGAACGTACATTTTGATAGTTTGCACCAAATGACAAACCCTTCAAGGCCACCTCTACCCCTGCCACTGCGGAGAGCGAATAACCACCAGATACCTGTACGTCATACTTGTTGTTTTCTACATCTTTTTGAGCGGTTTCATACAATACCCCGGCATTTGGCGCCAGTGTTACTTTCTCTGCGACCCTCAACTTATAATAGACCAAGACATTTGCAGTTAGCTTGTTACCATACCGATAATCATATTTATTTTCCGTGTTCATTTTATAATTGACATTGGCATTTAAGCCCAGGTCATTGTAACGGATATCATAAGCAGCATTTAACGTAAAATCTGTACTGGCTGTTCCCAATTGAAAGTTATTTGGAGATTCGCTAACGGCTAAACGCTCGGTTGGTTCATATTTTCCGGTAGGTACTTTGACCCCTCCACCAATCCAGACCGACTGTACCAATAAACGATCGCCAAGCGTTCCGGTTTGGTCCAGCAGTTTATAGTACCCCATCAATGCGATGTCTCCTAAACCTGTTTTTGTACCATTTCCGGTCTGACTTACCCGATCGTTAAAGTTGTAAGGAAGGAAAGCCAATACCCTGAATTTAGAGCCGAAATTCCAGCCTCCCCAAAGCTCCATGCTTTGGTAAGTTTCATCCGCAGTAATTGGCGTTCTTTCTCCCAATGGGCCAAGGTGGGTCTGTAAGCTTTTATGCTGATACCTCAAGCCGATAAAACGCTTATTGTATTCCGGTAAAATCCCCAGGTAATAACTCCCTACCCCACATCCACAAATGTCACAGGCCCGACTTGCAATGACTACAAAAAGCATCAATACAGTTACCAATATTACTTTATTTCTCATTTTCATCTCGCTATTAAGCAGTCGTCCGCTGGACTGCATCGTGTATTCTTTTGTTTTATTATTGTTCTGAAAAGCGTTTATCATTGATAAATGCTTCATCATTTAAGGTCCCTAGAAAGGCTGCTAATTTTTGTTTATCTGTACCTGATAATTCGATGCCCAATCTGCCATTTTTACGAAGTAGAGGGTCCAGATTTGGCGTATCTTTTACTTCGGAATTATAATGTTCCAGCATGCCGTCCAGTGTTAGGAAACGACCATCATGGGTATAAGGAGCCGTATACTTCAAATTCCTTAGTGAAGGCACTTTAAACTTGTAACGATCGGTTTCAATCAGCGTAACCGCATATAAACCTTGATCATTAACAGCACTAACTCCCAGACCATTGTTCCGGAAGGAACCATCTGTAAACAGCGGCTCTGAGTGGCAGGAAGCACATTTCTCTTGGAATAGCACATAACCTTCCTGTTCTTCAGCGGTAAAGACTGCGCCTTCTTTTCGCATCACCTGATCATATTTTGAATGGCTACTCACACACATCAGCATAAACTGCGAAAGTGCTTTCATAAATCTTGCAGTGCTCAGTTCTTCAGTCCCAAATGCCTGTTTAAATAAAGCCCTGTACTTCGGCAGCACACTGATTTTTTTCAATACATTTTCCAGGTTTTCATCCATCTCTTCATGGGTCGTAATCGGTGTGATCGGTTGAAGATCTAAATCATAAACCCCACCTCCCCACATGAAAGCCTTACTCCAAGCCAGGTTCATAATGGCTGGAGAATTTCGCGTCCCTAAGCGGTCGTCAATTCCATGACTCACATCATGCCCATGTTGTGTAAATGCGGATGATTGAATGTGGCAGGAGCCACAGCTGATGGTATTGTTACGGGAAAGTCTCGGTTCATAAAACAAGGCCCTTCCCAGCTCAAAACCTTCTTTTGTCAGCGGGTTATTGGCGAAATTATACACCGGTTCCGGAAAATTTGAGGGCTTCTGAAAGCCCAAAAATTTTTCTATTTCTTCTTTAATGGGATGGTCCTTTTTACAAGCCAGTACAAACAGGCCAAAAACCAGTAAAACCATCCAATGTTTCTTAGTCATCAGGAATTAATTTTCAGTATGGTCGTGCTTAAACATTTCTACGTAATTCCCTGCTACGGTACTGCTAAAATCATTGAACATCACGTTTGGATGCGCTGCAATACTAAAAGGAGTTTTTCCATTAAAAACCTTCATCAGGTCCACAAAAAGATGCACATTGCTTTGTCTGTCTTTCCTCACTTTGGCGATCCCTGCGGCATTTAAATCCATGGTAATCACTTTAATGTTGTTGATGGTAGGCACTGAATAACCGCCAAAAAATCCAATGTGATATTTGAATTGTTTCTTACCGGTAGGATCTCCATTGGCATCATCAGAAATCACCTTCGAATTGCCTTCATATTTAAAGAAAATATAGCCGCTATTCCAGCCCCAATACATGCCACCATTTTCGTGGTCAGCGCCCGCAGCCGGATCTAAGACACCAGTGCGTTTATCGATTGGCATGGTACTCCGCAGACTGTCTACCCCCAACGTAAAAGTCAGTTTGGCATAATCTCCTTCGGGCACCCTTACCTTTGCAAAGCGACTGTCTTTATCTGCCCCTTTAATCAGAAAATAACTGCTATCCGGGTTTACAGTATAACTTTTTCCTGCAGCAGTTTCTACTTTAATATTGCTGATAAAGTATTGGAGAAAAGAAATGGTAAACTCCTCTCCTGCGGCATTTTTATAGGGACTTCCGGTATTGTTTAATGTGAAAGTCCGGGCGCCCACAATATTGTCGAACTCAATGGATAAAGGCGCCAGGTTTGTTTCCTGAAATTCGGGTACAGGATTATCCTTTTTAGAACATCCAACAAGACCGATACAAAGCACTGAAATTAAGATTATTGAAGTAAGTATTCTTTTCATTTTATTTGAAATGGCTGGGCCATAACTCTTCCGTTAAGCCGAAAGAGCGGCATTTTATGATTAATTGATAATTGAAGAAATTTAGCGTTGTAGGAATTTTTTGATCAAAAGAACAACGCTACGCTGCTAAGAAAAAATGAAAATTGAGCTGGGTGGCGGATGGGGGATCTCGTTATTGTGCACTGGTAGCTCAAAAGAAGCTTCCATAGGAAATTCAGTTTGCTGAACAATTAAAGGCAGAATAGGCAAAGCGGCAGACCTGACAAAGAAAACATCTTGCGCATTTTTCTTTTGCGCATCTCTTTCCTGTTTCTTTTCTTTTTCTTCTGCCTGTTTCAGCTTTTTAGCCAGGTAACATTTACCGTTGCAATGCATGGCTGGCTTGTCTTTATTTTCACAAAGCACCGTCGCAATATACCGCTCATTGAGCTCAAAACCAGCATATACGAACACCCTGCTGAACTGAGCCAGTAGCAAGGTGATCAATAATAAGACTGCGGTAAAGCGCTTGAGCATGGGTTTCCTATTTATTTTTCATACTCCTTTAACAGGACGTCCATATCGGTCATCAGTTGTTTCACTTCGGTATCCAGCGTACCATCATAGGCACCTCTGATGCGTTTCTCTTTGTCTACCAACACCAGGTACCCTTGGTGTATAAAACCACCAGGTGCCTTCTGATCTTCTTGCGCGGAAACCAGATAATTGCGTTCTGCAAGGGCATAAATTTCATCCCTACTCCCCCATAAATACTCCCATTGGGTACCTTTAACACCCAGTTTTTCAGCGTAAGCTTTCATTCGGGAAGGCGTATCATATTTCACATCAATGGTATGGGAGGCGAATTTCACTTCCGGATTACCTTTATACTTTTCGTATACCTTCATCAGGTTGCGGTGCATGGTTGGGCAGATCGTGGGACAGGAGGTGAAAAAGAAATCGGCCACATAGATCGCTCCATCGAAGTCTTTCTCCGTTACCACCGTACTATCCTGATTAAAGAGTTTAAAGGCCGGAATCGTCCTAAAAACGCTATCTATTACCGTTTTGCCATCAACCACCCTTTCTATTTGTTCCAATTGTAGAAAAGGAAGTCTTTTTGGTTGTTCTTTACAACTAAAAAGGAACAAGGTGGAGAGACTCAGGCCAGCTAAAATTAACCTCATTATTTTTTGAATTTATTGAAGTAGGCCTCCGATGATTTAATCTCTTTTTTATAGAGGCTGTCGACCGCCACAATCTTTGCTTTTTCTTTTTGAAAATACCGGACAGCTTCTTCATTTGATTTACCGGTAATATCCGGTTCAAATTTGTGCATCCAATCGTTCATACTATCCTCAGCAGTAGAGAGATCTTTCAAAAGTCCCTTGATATTTTCCTTTTCTTTTAGCGTATCAATTTCAGGGAACTTTGTTTTCAAAGCCGCCATATGCTGCTGTAACGTATCTAATTTCATTTGATAGTTTACAATCATACTATGGTCGCCCATCACCAGGTCATGAAATTTCATAACTTCATCGCGTTCTTTCTTATAATCTACAGTTTGCGTGCAGGCCATAGCAGTGATGGCCAGTAGCATTGCTCCAACTAATTTTTTCATCTTATTATTTTAATAAATACAGGTAGGTAGGTCAAAAAACAGCGCATACCAGGAAAATCAGAAGCTCATTTCAAGCTTCAGTTTTCGCATTTATAGCGCATTCTTTAAAGATTATCCGATAAACTGAGGCGGGTGAAAAATGGAATTACGAATGGCCTGCGGCATTCCTGTAGAAACAGGAACGTGTAGGGTAATTTCCGAAAAGGGATATTGATTAAACACGAATGGCGTCACCACCAATGCATCTTGAATTTGTGTTTTCTGTGCTTGTCTTTCTTGCTTTTGTTCCTTGTCTTGTGCTTGTTTTAATTTTTTCATTAAATAGCACTTCCCGTTACATTGCAATTGGGGTTTGTCTTTATTGACACAGAGTTCAGCGGCGATATAGCGCTGATTCATTTCAAAACCAGCAAATACAAACGCATTGGCGAAATTTACGGTAAGTAAACTGAGCAAAAGCAATATGGCTGTTGGTTTGATTAACATCTGGCGCAAAGATAAGGAACAAATACGGGGATCTTACCAAGAAAAGCATAAAAAAAGCAGGCCAGAGCCTGCTTTTCAATTGATTATTTTAATATTTTAATCGGTTTCTTGTGTTCATCGATGGCTACAAATGAAAACTCTCCGGTTACCGCTTTCTCACGGTCTTCGGAGTACATCTGTTCCACATATATTTCGACTCTCACCTTCAAACTGGTATTCCCGATATGCGTGACGGTACCGATAAGCTCAACAATGGTTCCGGCAGGAATAGGCCTTTTAAAGTCAATCCTGTCGCTGCTTACAGTCACCATGATCTGTCTGCTGAAACGTGTAGCGGTGATAAAAGCTACCTCGTCCATCATGTGCATGGCTGTTCCGCCAAATAAAGTGTCGTAGTGGTTGGTTGTATTAGGAAACACAGCTTTAAAAATCCGTGTCTCAGAAGCCTTAATTCTGTCTTCTACAGTAATGCTTTCTTTAATGCTATCTTCTACTATCATTTTTTTTCTTTAATCGTTTCCCTTCGGGAGAAATACTATTTCCCTCTCAGTTTGCCCCATTTTAAATAGGTAGCACCCCAGGAGAATCCAGCGCCAAATGCGGTTAGCAGTAGTTTATCGCCGTATTTGAAATCGTCTTTAAAATCCCATAAAACCAATGGAATAGTTGCAGCAGTGGTATTTCCGTAACGCTCGATATTCACTTTTACCTGCGATTCCGTTAAGCCCAGCTGTTCTCCTACGGCTTGAATGATCCTTAAATTAGCTTGGTGAGGAATCAGGTAATTGATTTGTTTGATGTCCAGATCATTTGCTCTTAAGATTTCTCCGCAGGTATCTGTCATGCCCTGAATTGCTGCTTTAAACACCACACGACCATCCTGGCGCACATAATGCAATTTCTGGTCTAATGTTTCCTGAGTTGCAGGATATTTAGAGCCACCGGCAGTTACAATCAGGTTTTCCTTACCGCTTCCATCAGTTCTGAAAAAACTATCAATTAATCCAACTTCTTCTTCTGTTTGTTCTAATAAAACTGCTCCGGCACCATCACCAAAAAGAATGCAGGTATTGCGGTCTTTATAGTTAATGATCGAACTGTTTTTATCGGCACCAATAACCACAACGCGTTTGCAACGGCCACTTTCAATCATACTTGCCCCTAAAGTCAATGCATAAAGGAAACCACTACAAGCGGCATTGGTATCAATACCCCAGGCATTTTTCAGGCCTGCTTTTTCACACACGATACTCCCTGTAGAAACCATCACATAGTCTGGAGTTGATGTCGATACAATCACACAGTCTATTTCATCCGGATTTACATTCCCATTTTCCATTAACCTCAACAAGGCTTTTGTAGCCATATCCGAAGTGGCCATATTCACATCGTTTGCTATTCTTCGCTCCTTGATCCCGGTTCTGGACACGATCCACTCTTCGTTGGTATCTACCATTTTTTCCAGGTCATGGTTGCTTAAAACAGTTTCCGGAACATAACCACCAACTCCGGTTATCACCGCATTTTTACGTATTCTCATTCTGTGTGCTGTATCTATTGAAACAGGCAAGCATGCCACTTGCCTGTTATATTTTTTTTACAAAGTTACAGCTTCTTCAACATATTCCCGCAGTACTTTTGCAGCAGCGACCATTTCTATTAGTGCTTTTTTTGTTTCCTCCCAATGTCTGGTCTTCAAACCACAATCCGGATTTACCCAAAGTTGGGCAGCAGGGATCACTGCGCGGGCTTTTTCAAGCAGAAAAACCATCTCTTCTTTGGAAGGAACTCTTGGCGAATGAATATCATAAACCCCTGGTCCTATTTCATTTGGGTACTTAAAGTCTGCAAAAGCATCCAATAATTCCATCTGAGAACGCGAACATTCAATGGTGATGACATCGGCATCCATATCAGCAATGTTTTGAATGATGTCATTAAATTCAGAATAACACATGTGTGTATGAATTTGTGTCTCATTTTCGACACCACTGGCCGAAATACGGAAAGCGCGTACCGCCCATTGCAAATAATCCTGCCAATCTGCCTTCCGAAGCGGCAATCCTTCGCGAATTGCAGGCTCATCAATCTGGATAATTTTTATACCTGCGCGCTCTAAATCTACCACCTCGTCTCTGATCGCCAAGGCAATTTGTGTACAGGTTTCTGAGCGTGGCTGATCATTGCGGACAAAGGACCACTGTAAAATCGTTACCGGACCGGTCAACATTCCTTTCACCCATTTCTCGGTGAGCGACTGTGCATAGGCGGACCATTTTACCGTCATCGGTTCCGGACGGTATACATCCCCATAAATGATTGGCGGCTTCACACACCTGCTGCCATAACTTTGAACCCAACCGTTTTTACTGAAAGCAAATCCAGCCAGTTGCTCTCCAAAATATTCGACCATGTCATTGCGTTCAAATTCACCATGAACCAACACATCTATTCCTGTTTTTTCCTGGAATAAAATGGTTTCCTTCGTTTCTTCGGCGATCAACGCATCATATTCCTGCTGGCTCAGCAATCCTTTTTTATACTTCGCTCTCCAGCTTCTTACCTCTGGCGTTTGTGGAAAGGAACCAATCGTTGTAGTTGGGAAAAAAGGAAGTTTTAAAGCTGCTTTCTGCGCCACACTTCTTAGTGCATAAGGCTGTGAACGGTGTTCGTCTTTTTTGGTAATCCCAGCGACCCTTTGTTTAACCGCAGGATTATGAATTAGCGCAGAAGTTTTACGGTTCTCCTGTGCCTGGATGTTAAGTTCCAATTTAGGCAATGCTTCAGGGTCATTTTCGGCCAATTTCTTCAAGGTCACCAGCTCTTCCACTTTCTGTTTCGCAAATGACAACCATTGCTTGATTTCTGGTGTTAAAACCGCATCATTAGTTTCCAGATCCAGATCGCATGGCGAATGGATTAGCGAACAAGAAGGGCTAATCAACAACCTGTTGGCACCCAGCTTCTCTTTTGCCAGCGCAATCAATTTTAGTGAAGCGCGGAAATCATTTTTCCAGATGTTACGACCATCTACTACGCCTAAAGACAGTTTAAGTGAAGTAGGAATGGCAGTCAGCATACTTTCCAATTGCTCAGGATTCCTCACCAGGTCAATATGTAAGGCATGCACAGGTAGCGATAGGGCCAGTTCAGTATTGTCTTTTAAAGCTTCGAAATAGGTAGTCAGTAAAGTCTTCAGTTTAGGGAAAGCTCTTTTAATCTCTGTGTAGACATATTTAAAAGCAGCTTTATCTTTTTCTGTTAGGTCTAAGGATAAGAATGGCTCATCAAACTGTACCCATTCTACATGTTGTTCCTCCAGTTTTTTAAGCAATTCTAGGTAAACTGGCAGCAGGTTTTTAATCAGGTCGATTCTTTCAAAACCACTTTCTTTTTCTTTTCCGAGCAGCAAATAAGTTACCGGACCGATGATCACCGGTTTGGTTTTAATCCCCAGTCTTTTACTCTCATTATACTCATCTAATATTTTAGTAGAGAAGAGCTTGAACTGCTGATCTCTCGTGAATTCAGGAACAATGTAATGGTAATTGGTATCAAACCATTTGGTCATTTCCATGGCCGTAATGTCCAGGTCATCTTTTTGATAACCTCTGGCCATGGCGAAATACAAATCCAATTCTGAGTTTGCGGGGTTTAGAATCACCTGATGGTAACGCTTAGGAATTGCACCTACGGTTAGCGACAGGTCCAATACCTGATCATAAAAGGAAAAATCATTGGAAGGAATCAGGTCAATTCCCTGTCCTTTTTGCAGTTCCCAGTTCTGCTGGCGGATGTCTCTGCCTACTTGTACGAGATTTTGAAGCGTACTCTTCCCTGCCCAAAATTGCTCGCAGGCTTTTTTGAGTTCTCTGTTACTACCTATTCGCGGGTAGCCTAGATTGTTTGTTAGCATTGTCTTGCTTTTTAATTGATGAAAAGATCAGTTAAAAGTTCTTGTGCTGAAATCACAATGCTGACGAAAAGAAGAAATATGGAAAATAAATGCATAGGCACAGCCATACCATAAAGGCATGTATGGGATATACACCTACCTGACCCATGCTTCATCTCGCGAAAGCATTGTCAATTCGGTAAAGGCAGGTCTCCTGACTTGTAACATTTTTACCATCCTTCCCATTCCATTTCTGGAACAGTGGATACTCGTGGGTAAAAACCTTTTTGTGTTACTTACAGTTGCGCGACAGCTCGTGATTTGCACACGATTCCCTATTAATCTACAGCTAAGTAAAACCTCTTCCGGTTGATGATTGAAAAAATTAAAGAACTTATTAAAAACAAATGTAGCGAAAAATCTCTATCTGGTAGCTGTTATATGGCAATAGGTAATGAAAAACAGAATTTACTACCTTCCCCAAGGGCACTTTCCACCCAAATCTTTCCGCTTTCCGCTTCGATAAAATCTTTGGAAATCGCTAGTCCTAAACCAGATCCGGATTTATTATTCCCATCTGTAGGCACCTGAAAATATTTCTCGAACAACCTTTTTTGGTAAACCTCTTCAATTCCTTTTCCAAAATCGCGGACTGAAAACTCGATATGATCTGCATTTTCTATAACCTGAATGATCACCTTAGACTTTTCAGGGCTATAACGAAGTGCATTAGAAAGGAAATTCACCAATACCCAAGCCGTTTTTTCTACATCTACATAGATTTTAGACAGGTCATTCCGGCTAACGAGCTCCAGCTCAATAGATTTCTGTTCCGCCTGGAAGCGCACAGAATCCATCGCATAGATGGCAATCTTCCGGGGATCCGATTTCACGAAATTCAATTGCAGATTTCCCGTTTCCACCTGCGCCAGATCCAGGAGTTCAGAAGTAATTTTCAGTAACCGTCCACAATCTTCTTTAATATGCTGCACCAATTCTTTTTGCTCCACATTCATTGGCCCTACCCGCTCATCATCCATGAGTTTTAAGCTCATTTTAATAGAAGATATTGGTGTTTTCAGCTCATGAGATACTGTCGCAATAAAGTTTGTTTTTGCCTCATCCAATTCTTTAAACTGGGTAATATTTTTCAAAATATACACTTCCCCTGCTGCTTTTGCGGTTTGTGCCATGGCAACCTCAGCTTCCGCACCATAAGCGGGAACCGTAATTTCTCTTTTCTCCAGCTGAAAATAAGACTCTTTCTGATCGGCATAAATCTTCATCGGTTTTGCCGTTGGTTTGTCCTCAAGAATACGGGTCAGCAAGTCATTTCTTTTCATCAGTTCCTGCACATTCTGACCAATTACTTCCTCGTCATTTAAGTTTAAAAGCTCTGCAGCCACCTTATTGAAAAACAGGATTTCTTTTTTCTCATTTAACCCAATAATTGCATCCTGCATCTGTTCAATAATGGCCTCGATTCTTCGTTTTTCAGACTGAATTTTGGAGAGGTTACTATTTTCCCATTGATTCAATTCCTGGGCCATCGTATTGAAGGAAATCGCGAGTTCAGCAAACTCATCCGTACCATTAAATTCCAGCCGCTGTTTGTAGTTCTTGCGACTAATTTCCCGGATGGCTTCGGAGAATTCCCGCAATGGATTGGCCACAAATCCAGGGAAATTTACAATGAAAGAAAACAGGATGAGAAAACAAATAGAAGCAGCAAAAATCACATACATCGCGGCTTTCTCTATCGCCTTTTGTGCAACCTCATTTTTACGAACAATTGCTGCCATGTTCAGTTGATCAATATTCCTCAATTCGGCACGTATCCGAGTAACAGCCTGATACACCTGATCTTCCGTCGCCCCCGGAACTGACATCGCCTCATAGGCTTTACGCAGACCAGAAAATGCAAGACCTTCCCCTTTTTCCGTCACATTCTTACCCTCCATAGCCATATAGCGCTCAAACTGTTGCTTCGCATCGGCGGAAAGTGGCAAGGGGTGTTCATCCAATACCGCACGCATATTACTCGTATAGCTGAGTGTTTCATAATTATCCTTCAGGATCACCTTTGAGCTCAATGAAATCTGATTCATGTAAAACAAAGAAATCGCGCCAAAAAAGATCACCACTAAGAATAGGAATCCGAATCCGAGGCGAAGTTTGGTTTTTATTTTCATGACTGTATTTTGTTATTAAAGATTGTGTTCTGGTTAAATGGTTGTTCTATTTTTTATTGGGCTGATGGTTTGAAATTGGAGGCGCTCCCCGCCCTTAAGACAAAATCACAAGATCAGTTTCTGTGGTGGAGATGTGTTTCAAAAGTTGGTTAAAAACCGCCGTTCTCCAGACGATTTGAAAAATATTCAAATGCGGTTTTCCGATACAGATCGTTGTTATTTCTTTTTCATCAGAAATTCTCATAATGGTTTCCGTAATGTGATCACTTTTCACCTTGATCACTTCGGCGCCCAGCTCTGTGGCCAGCTTCAGGTTGTTGATCAGATGCCGCTGCAAATCTAACTTAATTCTATTACCGCCCTCACTACTATTCTGCACATACAGTACAATCCAGGGGGAATTATAGTAAGAAGCGAGTCTTGCCGTTTTCCGAATCACCGTTTTCGCTGTCTCAGGGTTACTGGAGATACAGGCCAAAAAACGCTCCGGTCTTAATTTGATTTGCTTAGGGATTTCGAGGCTTATTTTCCTTTCCAGTCGATGTGCCACCTCTTTCAATGCCATTTCCCGAAGTTGCAGGATCTTCTCCGACTGGAAGAAGTTCCCCAATGCTCTGGAAATTTTGCTCTCATCGTATATTTTCCCCGCTTTTAAACGGTCAATGAGTTCGTCTGCAGTCAGGTCTATATTGACCACTTCATCTGCAAACTCTAATATTTTATCTGGAATCCGTTCGGTAATGGCAATTCCAGTAATCTTTTCAATTTCACCATTCATACTTTCCAGATGCTGGATATTTACCGCAGAAATCACACTGATTCCCGCTTCCAAAATATCAATCACATCCTGCCAGCGTTTCGTGTTTTTACTTCCTTCTACATTGGTATGCGCCAGTTCATCCACAATGACAACTTCAGGATGAATATTTAAGATCGACTGAAGGTCCATCTCTTCCAGTTCTTTTCCTTTATAAAATATTTTACGCCTGGGAATGATGGGAATACCTTCCAGGAGCGCATGAGTTTCTGCCCGGTTATGCGTTTCGATATAACCAATGTGCAGATCGATCCCATTCTTCAACAAAGCATGAGCTTCTTGTAGCATCCGATAGGTTTTTCCTACACCAGCACTCATGCCGATATAGACCTTGAACTTACCCCTTCGGGAGCGTTTAACGAGGTCTATAAAATCTTTTACTGCGCTTGACTTATTATCGTCCATCTTGCTTACCATTTAACAATCACGTACGCTTGATCTATCAAATACCACAATATCATCACCAGCAATAAGCCAACACTTAACAGCGGAATAAGTTTAACTGAGCGGGTATTATAATTTCTTTTCTTCATGAAGATCCGTATTAAATTTCATTATATTTTTGTGCTGTTTTTCTACAAATACGTTCATCATTCTGAAATCACCATAAATCTCGGAACAGGGGGAATTCTAAGCTTTTAGGGAAACAAAATGAGGAACGCATTCTTCAACAAATCAACTTGCGATTAGAAGGCAACCGCTATACTTGCAGTAACTGCGGCATTGTAATTCACCGCTGCTGCCTGACGCATAAATATCTTGTCTTTGCTATCATAAAGTTTTCCTTCCAATCTAACTACTGCATTCGTTACCGGTGCATAATCAATATTTAAAGAATAACCCGTAGTTTTAAATCCATTGGTTGTTCCGGTAGCGATTAACACCCCGTTTTTATCCTCATAATAT
The DNA here is from genome assembly GCF_014172405.1 of Pedobacter gandavensis. Taxonomy (GTDB): domain Bacteria; phylum Bacteroidota; class Bacteroidia; order Sphingobacteriales; family Sphingobacteriaceae; genus Pedobacter; species Pedobacter gandavensis. The sequence goes on from NZ_WNXC01000006.1 coordinate 175,129, forward strand.
TCTACACGTCCTGCTACCGCCCAATTTGGATTGAAACGATACTGTGCAATGGCTACTGGCGAAAGGACTTCATTTTTCGCAGATTTCCCTTTTTCTTTTTGCTGTGTGCCATAGTCTAAACCCAGGGTTAAACCAAAATGATCCGTTACTTGGAAAATCCCGTACACATTGTGGTAAAAACGACGAACACGTATGGAGTCCGCACCTTCTGTTCCTAAATAATTACTGTAGTTTACCGTAATTTTATCGGTAGGTTTCCAGGTTAATTGCAGACCCCCGGCAGGCTGAGTATTTTCATGCTGACGGGTGATTCTTTGCCATCCATTCAAATAAAGTACAGCGGCACTGAACTTTCCATCTGCAGTTCCGTAACTGATCTTCGCACCGGTCTCAAAATATGGCGTATTCTCTGAAGAGATATTCCTCGTCAGCACCCAACAGTCTTTTGATATGGCACTTTCAAAACCGATATGTGAAGAAAACACCCCTGCATCGATCCATAAGTTTTGAGTTTTAGAGAGTTTAATTCCTGCATTTGCCTCATAAATATTTTTCAACACCCCTGGCTCAGCAGCAAGGTTAGCATTGGCATAAGAACCAGCCATGATGGCCATATTAGCGCGGACGCTACCATTGTCGTAATTTGCTTTAATAAACCCTAAATTCAGGTTCACTTCATTGCTACGGTTATGAGAATAAATAAAACCCGGTCTGTTGTGATCTGATGGTTTATTGAAATCATAACCATAAGAAGTTTCTACATAACCCGATACTTTAATTTTTGATTCTTCCTGACCGTATGAACAAAGTGCTGTACCTAAAACAGCTGATAATGCTAATAATTTTTTCATTGAAATATTTTTGTTTTTTATCTATTTGAAGCGATCATCAGCCTATTCATGAGGTTTGAAATTTGTATGCTGATGCTGCTTTTCATTTGAATTGAATTTGTGTTTTAAAGGGATTTACCAGGCTCCCTTCCGCCTTTTTTTAAGCATAGTTTTCCCATCGGGCTGCCAAACCTGATGGTTTGGCAAACGCGTTTAGTTTAGGCAGCACAATTGGGAGGGATACTTATTTCTTTAGCTCATCGAGGGCAACATTTAATTTGAGCACGTTTACTTTTGATGGACCGAAGAGACCGAACAATGGGCCTTCTGTGTTTTTCAGCACCAATTCCGCCACAGTTCTGTCGCTGAGTTTACGGTAGGCCGCAACTCTTTTGATCTGCATGATGGCGGCAGTTTCTGAAATATCAGGATCTAAACCACTTCCAGAAGCGGTCACCATATCCGCAGGGATATCCGATTTTTTCAAATAAGGGTGGTATTTTAACAGCGTATCAATTCTTTCTGACACCTGTTTTAAGTAATCGGCATTGGTTGGTCCTTTATTGGAACCTCCAGAACCTGCCGCATTGTAACCTACTGCAGAAGGGCGGCCCCAGAAATATTCTGGTTTAGTGAAGGACTGACCGATGCGTGCATAACCAACCACTTTCCCGTTTTTAAGGACTTTCTCACCACTTCCTGCTCCCGGACTTAATTTCCCGATATAAGCAATGGCAACTGGATAAATGATACAAAGTAGTACCATCAGTACTCCGGTTAATCTTAGTGATTGTATGATGTATTTTTTCATGACAATTTATATTTTAATATTTTATGTAGCGATCTTTTAAAATGCGGCTCAGTATTAAGCCATCAAGGAAATCACCATATCAATTAATTTTATTCCGATAAATGGAGCGATTACTCCTCCTATTCCGTAAATCAACAAGTTGCGACGCAACAAGGCACTAGCCCCAATTGGTTTGTAAGAAACCCCACGTAAAGCAACTGGAATCAACAAAGGAATCACAATCGCATTGAAGATCACGGCAGATAGGATGGCCGTTTCCGGGCTGTGCAAATTCATGATGTTCAAGCTGCGTAAAGCAGGGATAGACACGATGAATAATGCCGGTACGATGGCGAAATATTTTGCCACGTCATTGGCGATAGAGAAGGTGGTTAGCGTTCCTCTGGTGATCAGCAATTGCTTTCCAATTTCAACGATCTCAATCAATTTGGTCGGATCATTGTCCAGATCTACCATGTTACCCGCTTCTTTTGCCGCCTGAGTACCACTGTTCATGGCTACACCCACGTCTGCTTGTGCCAGCGCCGGTGCATCATTGGTACCATCACCCATCATCGCCACCAATTTACCCAAGGCTTGTTCTTCTTTGATATAGTTCATTTTATCCTCAGGCTTCGCCTCCGCAATAAAATCATCTACCCCTGCTTTTTCCGCAATAAACTTGGCTGTTAATGGATTATCACCGGTCACCATTACCGTTTTTACACCCATCTTACGCAGACGTTCGAAACGCTCGCTGATGCCTGGTTTAATGATATCCTGCAATTCAATCACTCCTAATGCCTGTTCATTTTCTGAAACGACCAGTGGCGTACCCCCATTACTGGCGATTCTTTTCACCTGCTCTTCGATGTCCATTGGGAAAGGATTTCCCGCAGCAAGCACGATATTTCTGATCGAATCGAAAGCACCTTTTCTGATGCGCCTACCATCGGGAGTATCCAGACCACTAGACCTGGTTTCTGCTGTAAATTTGATGAATTTAGAACCTTCAGGAGGAGAAGTAATTAATTTAGAATCTTGAGCTGCCGCCAGTTCAATGATCGACTTTCCTTCCGGAGTTTCATCAGCCAAAGAGCTCAATACGCAAGCATCCGTAAAACTTTTAATGATGATCCCTGCAGTTGGGTAGAAATTAGTTGCCTTACGGTTACCAATCGTGATCGTTCCTGTTTTATCCAACAGCAACACATCAATATCACCAGCAGTTTCTACCGCTTTACCTGATTTAGTGATCACATTCGCTCTTAAAGCCCTATCCATTCCCGCGATACCGATAGCCGATAATAAACCACCAATGGTGGTTGGAATCAGACACACAAAAAGTGCGATAAAAGAAGCAATGGTGATTGGTGTATTCGAATAATCAGCGAATGGTTTTAAAGTGATACAGACAATGATGAATACCAGGGTAAAACCGGCTAGCAAGATCGTCAATGCAATCTCATTAGGCGTTTTCTGACGGGAAGCACCTTCCACCAAAGCGATCATTTTATCCAGAAAACTTTCACCTGGGGCGGTACTCACTTGTACTTTAATCCGATCGGAAAGGACTTTTGTACCTCCGGTTACCGATGATTTATCGCCACCTGATTCTCTGATTACAGGAGCAGACTCACCAGTAATTGCTGACTCATCGATGGTGGCAATACCTGAAATGATCTCTCCATCTGTCGGGATCGTATCTCCGGTTTCGCAGAAAAACACATCTCCTTTTTTCAATTGATTAGAAGAGCGAATTTCAATAGTACCATCGCTCAACACTACTTTTGCAGGTGTTTCTTCCCTGGTTTTACGCAAACTATCTGCCTGAGCCTTACCCCTTGCTTCGGCAATCGCCTCTGCAAAGTTGGCGAATAACACGGTTAAAAGGAGTACGAGAAATACGACAAAGTTATATCCGAAAGAACCCTGACTGGAATTACTGATGGAATAGATGGTGACTACCAGCATTACAAATGTTCCAATCTCCACGGTAAACATTACCGGATTGCGAATCATCAAACGCGGATCAAGTTTGATAAATGATTGCCTTAATGCAGTATTCACTAAAGCAGGTTCAAATAATATATTAGATTTATTTTTCATTGGGATCTTATTGTTTTTCAATGGTAATGAAGCTATCGTTGATGGTTTCTTAACATCAAATTGTTTTCCATGCTGATGAAACCATCACCCGCATTACAAATTTTTATTTTATGGATTACCTAATGCTATTCCTACTTGATCATGCTGAAATGTTCCGCTAAAGGACCAAGTGTTAATGCTGGGAAAAAGGCAAGGGCAGCAATAATTACGATCACTACAAATGTCATGACACCAAAGGTTAAAGTATCTGTTTTCAAAGTACCTGCGGATTCAGGAATGTATTTCTTCGAAGCCAGTAAACCAGCGATAGCCACGGGACCGATGATCGGAAGGAAACGTCCGAGCAGCAATACAAAACCGGTCATTACGTTCCAGAACATGTTATTATCACCTAAACCTTCGAATCCAGATCCGTTATTTGCTGCTGCTGAAGTGGTTTCATACAACATTTCAGAGAAGCCATGGAAACCAGGATTATTTAACCAGCTTGCCGGTTTCACCAACCAATCCGCATCCGGGAAGTTGGTTACCGTATAGGCGGCAAGGGCAGTTCCTACCAGGATAATGAAGGGGTGTAAAAGCGCGATGATGGAAGCAATTTTAACCTCCCGGGCTTCAACTTTATGTCCGAGGAATTCCGGTGTTCTACCCACCATCAATCCGGAAATAAACACCGCAATAATGATAAAGATAAAGTAGTTCAATATCCCGACCCCACAACCTCCATAGAAGCAGTTCATCATCATGGCGATCAATTGATACATCCCGGTTAAAGGCATTGCACTATCGTGCATCGAGTTAATTGACCCCGTAGAGATGATCGTGGTTACGGTACTCCAATAGGCGGTTGCGGTAGCTCCAAACCGGACCTCCTTCCCTTCCATGGCTCCTGTGAGCTGACTGACGCCCATTTTGGCAATATTCGGACTGCCTCCGGTTTCGGAGATCACCGTTGGAACGAGCAAGAGCATCATCCCCAAGGTCATGATTCCGAAGATTACCCATGCCATTTTCTTTCTGCGGATAAAATATCCAAAAGCGAAAACCATGGCGATAGGAATGATCACTTGTGAAATCACTTCTACCATATTGCTGAGGTAGTTTGGATTTTCCAATGGATGCGCGCCATTGGCTCCAAACCAGCCACCACCGTTAGTACCTAGATGTTTAATGGCGACGAAACCTGCTGCCGGACCACGGGACACCTGCACCGTATCTCCTTGAAGCGAGATAAACTGATCTTTACCTTCATAACTTGTAGGCGTTCCGTTGAAAGCTAGGATCGTAGCAACAACAATAGAAAGTGGCAATAATAAGCGGGTAATTGAGCAGGTAAAGAATACCCAGAAGTTACCTAAATTAGTGGTTGTTTTATCTCTGAATGCCTTAAATAAGACTACTGCAGCGGCAATACCTGTTGCAGCACTTACAAATTGCAAGAACATAAACACAAAGTGTTGTGTGAAATAGGTTGCTCCGGTTTCCCCTGAATAATGTTGCAGGTTACAGTTGACCACAAAACTAATGATGCTGTTGAAAGCAAGATCTGGTGATTGGCCGAGGTTACCATCTGGATTTAATGGCAGTTTATCCTGGTAGAGTAAGGCGAAAAAACCGTAAACTAACCACACCATATTGATCATCAACAGCGCTTTCATGTGCTGCTTCCAATTCATGGATTCCTCTGGGTTAATTCCGGACAATTTATAGATTCCTTTTTCAAGGGGTTTTAGAAAGTCAGTCCAGACCTTCTCACCTGCAAACATTTTTGCCAGATAAATACCCAAAGGTATTCCGATTAGCAAAGTAATGGCGTAGGTGGCAATAATACCTAGTAATTCAGTGTTCATAACAGTTAATTAAAATTTTTCGGGTTTAATCAGCACGTATACCATGTAGATAAATACTGCGATTGCGATAATGAATAATGCGATCATAATTTTTAGATTTTTTCGAACCAGTCGATTGATTTGTAGAATACCCAAACCATGAGGAGCAGGGCGAGCAGAAGAACGATTGTTAACATAATTTTATTTATTTAAATGCCTATTGCCAATCGACATACCAAAAAACCAGAAAACCTTCTAAACAACTGAAAATCAATAGTTAATTTAACTATATTATTTTACATTAAATAATGGGCATAAAAAAAACCTTCCATTTTGGAAGGGTTCTTTATCATAATGAATGGATCGTATTTTCAGAGTTTAGCTGAGCTTATACTCTTCCATTTTACGGTATAGGGTGGTTAAACCAATCCCAAGCAGCCTGGCGGCTTCCGTTTTATTACCTCTGGTATGCTTGATTACCTTATTGATGTGCTGCTTTTCCATCACCTGCATTTTCATAGAATCCTCTTCCTGCACTTCGGAATGAAACTCATATGGCAAGAGGTTGGCGGTAGCGACATTCCCATCTGCGAGAATCACCACACGCTCCATCACGTTTTTAAGTTCCCGGATGTTTCCTTTCCAAACATGCTTTAGCAGCAGCTCCGTAAAACTTTCGTCCATGGTAAAGTCGGGCTTATTCACTTTTGCCGAAAACTCCTTCAGGTAGTGTTTTGCAATCATTATAATATCCGTTTTCCGCTGCGCGAGATTTGGCAATTCAATAGAAAATACGGAAAGTCGATAGTAAAGATCCAGCCTAAACCTACCTGCATCGGCCTCTTCTTTAAGACCTCTGTTGGTGGCCGCAATGATCCTGACATTCACTTTACTCGTTTGGGTATCCCCTAACTTGATGAAAGTTTGATTTTCCAGGACCCGCAAAAGCTTGGCTTGTAAATCCAGGTTCATTTCCCCGATTTCATCCAGGAACAGCGTTCCCTCATGGGCCTCTTCCAGTAAACCTCGTTTATCTTTGCTGGCACCGGTAAACGCACCTTGTTTGTAACCAAACAGCTCACTTTCCAGCAGTTCCGGGTTAAAACCGCTACAGTTCAGGGCCACAAAAGGTTTGTTTTTCCTGGGACTTTCATAATGAATGGCCTGGGCAAAAACCTCCTTCCCTGTACCTGTTTCTCCGAGTAAAAGTACAGTGGTATCCGTACCGGCCACCTTTTGTGCCAGATCTAGTGCCTCTTTCATGGCTTTCGACTGCCCCAGGATGGAGCTAAAGCTATATTTTTTGCTGATTTTATTTTCCAGTTCAAATACCCTGCGCTGAAGTTTCACTTTATCCATGGCCTTATAAACCAATGGAATGATCTTATCATTATCATCACCCTTAGTGATGTAATCAAACGCACCATTTCTCATGGCCATGACCCCATCGGAGATGGTTCCAAAGGCGGTCAGGTTGATGACTTCTACGTAAGGCTTGATCTTTTTGATTTCTTTTACCAGTTCCACACCATTGAAATCGGGAAGTTTCACATCGCTGATCACGACATTTACATCCTGCATGCTGAGGGTTTTCAACCCTTCCTTTCCAGTATTGGCTTGAAACACCTTAAATCCTTCCAGCTCTATAATCCTTGCCAGAAGGCTACAGATTTTTTTCTCGTCATCTATGATTAGGACGGTGTCTTGCATATCGTTAATTTCAACAATTATAATAATTATCTGACACAACTAGGGTTTTCTTCTGACCGTGGTTGCTAAATAAATTTTCCAGCATCCAGATGTAAGTTACAATTCCAGATCTGATTTCTTCTACATAAATGTATTCATCAGCCGTATGGGATCTGGCAGAGTCGCCGGGACCCATTTTTAGGGAAGGGACTTCCAGCCAGCCCTGATCGGAACTTGTTGGAGAGCAATAGGTCGTTTTTCCAATTTTTTTACCTGCCATCACTAAAGGATGATAGCCGTCAATAAAAGAAGGTTTCATGAGGTTTGGCCTGACTTTAATCTGGCAGTTGGTATGGTTCTGAATCGTTGTTAATATTTCTTTTGGGGTATAGCTATGGTTAAACCTGATGTCTACCGTAAAGTCACATTCTCCAGGCACAATATTGTGCTGCAAACCAGCATGGACTTCGGTCACGGTCATTTTCACCGGACTGGCCAAATCGCCTTCGATGGGAAAGATAAAATCTGAAAACCATTGAATGTCCAGCAGTGCCTTATAAATGGCATTGTCCCCTTCTTCCCTTGCCGCATGGCCAGGTTTACCGAAACTGGTACAGTCCAACACCATAGATCCTTTCTCTGCTACGGCCATTTCCATTTGTGTAGGTTCCCCTACAATAGCAAAAGCAATGTTATGGAGCTCTGGCAGCACACTTTTCAGACCATACTCCCCAGAAGTCTCTTCTTCTGCTGTTGCAGCCAGACACAAATTATACGGCATATTTTCAAATTCATGAAAATGCAGGAATGTAGCGATCAATGACACCAAACATCCGCCGGCATCGTTACTCCCCAATCCATAAAGTTTTCCTTCCTGGATAAAAGGAAGAAAAGGATTGAAATGATACGCTTTGGTTGGCCTTACCGTATCGTGGTGAGAATTCAACAACAAGGTCGGCTTTGCAGGATCGAAGTACTTATTATAACACCAGATGTTATTGCGCTTACGAAACGTAAAAACATGATGTTGCTGCAGGAAAGCTTCAATCAGGTCTGCAGTATCATTTTCTTCGCCACTGAAAGAAGGTGTGGCAATCATTTTTTTTAACAAGTCCAGCGGATCTTCACTTAAAGTATAAAGGTCAGGCATTTTACCTGAACTGGTTTCTGAATGGGCATTCATAGTTAATTTCATAATCGATAATTGTAATTAAACAACCGTTTTTTATAGGGACAATTTGAATTAAGAGGAGAGCTTTGTTTTAGAGAAATATCGCTGATAAGATTCCACAGGGAGCTGTAATTCTGCAATATGATTTAGTTTTTCAGGATCGAACAACATGGCCGTACACAGGCAATTACATTTCTTCTTACCTTCTAACACGTCGTAATTGACGCAGCTTTTGCAACCTTCCCAGAAATTTGGATCATGGGTAATCTCTGCAAAAGTGACTGGCTCAAAGCCCAGTTGTGTATTCATCTTCATGATGGCCATTCCGGAAGTAATGCTAAATACTTTTGCATTTGGGTATTTTCTTCTGGAGATTCTGAACACCCTGTCCTTAATGGCTCTGGCGACGCCAGATTTTCTGAATTTTGGAGCAACAATCAGTCCGGAGTTAGAAATAAACTGGTCATTTTCCCAGGTTTCAAAATAGCCAAATCCTACCCATTCTCCGCTACTGGTGACTGCAATTACCGCTTTTTCGTCCCTCATTTTCTGCGCAAGAGATTCTGGCGTTCTTTTTGAAATACCCGATCCGCGGGCAATCGCTGAAGATGCTGTTTCCTGAATTATTTCGTCTACGTATTTTATATCATTTATGGTAGCAATACGCACAAAGATCATTGGATTTTCCATTAGTATTCTAATTTTACCGAAGCCCTGTTCAAAGCCGATGCCTAAGTCAGAAAAACCAACGAAACTGGGTTTTATCGTTGATTAAGACGGCAATATTAATTTCATGACGTTGTTGTTACAATTGTAGACCTTACCAAAATGAAAGGGTTAATTTCATTTTAGTTACCTTTACCAAAATTCAATTTTTAAAAATTATGAAGCTAAACTTTTCCCTTCCCACTTCGTTTCTCTTTGCGCTCGCTCTCTTCGTTTCTTCCTGTCAAGACAGTAAAAAACTACCCATTCTCGGGCCTAGAGAAGCCGTAACGGTAAAAAATTCGGATGGATCAATGGGTGTGGATACGGTTTATAAAACCATTCCCGCTTTTAGTTTCCTAAATCAGGATAGCGTTTTGGTTACGAATGATACCTTCAAAGACAAGATCTATATTGCTGATTTCTTCTTTACATCCTGTACTACGATTTGTCCGACGATGCACAGAAATATGAAAACGATTTTTGAGGAATATAAAGACAATCCGGAAGTGATGTTTTTATCACATACCATCGACTTCAAATATGATACGCCTTCTGTCTTAAAGAAATATGCTCAAAAGCTAGGTGTTGACGGTCCGAAATGGCAATTTGTACACGGATCAAAAGATAGTGTCTATAAAATTGCAGAAAAAGACTATTTGGTAGCCGTAATGGAAGACAGCACCAATAGAGATGGTTACATTCACCAGGGATGGTTGATGTTGATCGACAAAAATAAACGTTTGCGTGGTGCTTATGATGGTACTGACGACAAACAGGTAGCACAGCTTAAGAAAGATGTGGCCATTTTACTTGCTGAAGATAAAAAATAACCATGCGCAAACTACTCATCGCAATTCCAGTACTCTTCACCTTCATGATGATGATTTACTCCTGCCAAAGTGCAGATCAGGTAAAACAGGACATGTATTATACCAATGGAAGGGATTATTACATCAAGTATTGCCAGAACTGTCATGGCGCGAAAGGCGAAGGATTAGGTTCCCTTGCTCCCCCACTTACGGATACGGTATTCCTTAAAGAGAATAGAAATAAGCTGGTTTGTTTCATCAAAAATGGAATGAGCGAACCTATAACCATTCATGGAAAGAAATACCAGGAGAAAATGCCTGACTTCCAGACTTTGGCTAACATAGACATTGCGAGGATTGTGGTATATATCACCAACTCTTTTGGCAATAAACAAGGCATGTATACTGCAGAGCAGGCTGCCGAAGATCTTAAGAAATGTAAATAGAAAATCAGGCCGAATCTTCTAATTTTCATTTAGAGGATTCAGCCTTTTTGCATTTACCTATTCTACCTTTATTTCCAAGGTGGTATTCACTGGGTTTCCCGGATTTAAATTTTGAATTGATATTTTATAATAACCAGGCACATCACTGGTATAAAAATCCAGGGTACCAAGCCCCTTGTTCAACGAAACGTTGGGTGCATAATAAATCAGGCTCCTTTGGTCCGGCAATCTCCGGTTAATGGCTTGCTGTGGCGAGAATGGAACACGTGAAAGCTGTATGCCATGGAAAGCATGTACGCTGACATAAGATTCAAGCGGATATCCATCCAAATCACCTTTGTAAGTCTGCAAACTCACAATCCCGCTAACTTTGAGCTGGTTATAAAAATAATTACGCGCCACTACAGCTCCTTTTTTAACCTTTAAAGGATCGAAATTAAAGAACTTGTTGAAGTTAAAAACAGGTACCCCATCGAGCATAACGAAGGGATCAACTTCGAAAAACTTTGGAACGATCAGGCCTTTATTCAGCGTAAAAAGATGAAGTCCATCCTGTTGTTTACGAACCATCACATGGGGCACATATTCCCTGAATACTTCCTCCATCGTCGTAAACCGGGTATAATCATCCAGATTAAACTGATCTTCAGCCTTTCCGAAAAATGGGATCGTATCGATTGGCGCAACATCAAGATCCTGATTTAAACTGTCCAGGTAATAGGCCTCCTGCAACTGCAAGGTTTTATGACGTTGTCTGATATCCGCCATTAAATCAGGATCAATGCGCAGCTTTGGAATACTTTCTTGATCCGCCACCTGATGTGCATAGAATGGGCTATAAATCTCTATTTTCAGCGTACTATCCTGGACTGAAGGCTGAACGATTAAATCCATATTTCCACTTAACAAAGGGATTTCCAAATCAATGTTTCCATCCTGATCACTTTCCAGTGTATAAAGCCGAACATGTTTGCCAGGAATTGTTATAAATATGGGGACGTTTGGGATCGGTTCTCCGGCCTTGCTCAGCACTTTACCTTTGATCAAGGGCCCATTAATTTCCGGCGGAAACTTGAACGATGCCGTATTCTTTTCGAAGACCTTTTCCCAGGGAATGGTTGCTTTACCATAGAGCGCCAGCATGGTGTTCATATCGGAAACTGAAGCCCCTGATAAATTCCTATTCCATAGAATAGGTGCCTCAGCGTTAAAATGAGACTGAAGCAGTGTGGAACTGCTCCTATCCCATCCCGAAAGTTTGTCGGTTTTTATCGCTGTGACCATGAAGTTACTGGATGAAGTATCTTTCGTTTCCAGATTGACAGCAACCTTTTCCCGTTTATGAAAAACGGTTTTGGTTAGTTTGGCGGATATTTCTGCAGCATTGCGTTCAGGTTGAACATAATAGAATTGCTGATTAACCACCTTAAAATCTTTATCGAGGATGGTTAGCTCATTTACGCCAGGATGGAGTTCCTGATGTTGAATCTGAAAATCAAGCTTATTGCCGATCGGTTTGTTGCTTTGAGAAAGAAGCAGCGCTCCATTATTCACCAGAACCAGGTGATAATCTAAAATTGGCAGCGCATCCACACTTAGCAAAGTAGCGGTTAAAATCGAACTGTCTTTTTTCAAATGAAACACATTTCCATGATCCTTTACCGGAGGCAATGGAATCACGGAATCCAAAGGATAAGTGATCCTGGCGAAATACTTCCTATTTTTCTCGGGTGTAAACTTAAAAGCGTTTATTCCGTATGAATTGGGTTTCAATATTGCAATGGTATCGTTTTTATCGGATAAAATGTATCCTTTAAAAAGCGGACTTTGCCATAAATCCCCATTCACACCATAGGCCAGGGTTGTTTCCAGACCAACAACCAGCTCATTATGATTTGGCACAAAACGAAAGACTTTCAGTGGATCAAGAGTTTTTGAAATGGCCGGAAGCGGTTGATATGAATTGATCAATACGATTTGCTTCCTAAAAAAGCAGTCTTCCCCGAAATTTTTCATCCAATTTGTGTAAGCACAAATGGTGTAATTACCGGTAGGTAAATCTGTCGGCAACTGTAGATAACCCGCTGCTGTTCCGTTTTTCATACCTATCTTTTCTTGAAAAACGGGTTTATGATGGGCATCCAAAATTTCAACATAAACGATTTTACTTAGATCCTGAATATCAGCCTGCACTACCATTGCTGGAAGTAGCTGTATCCAGATCGTTTCTCCGGCGAGGTAAAGCTCCCTATCGGTCTGGATCAATAACCGGGGCTGGTAATCACGGCTCAAATAATCCCGGAGTGATTGTTGAATATTTAGGGCTTGCTGCGCATGAACATAACCCACAATCAGCATAAAAACCCAGGAGGCAAACAATTGCTTTTTCATGTGTACAAATTTTAAGAATACTGATTAATATGGCCAAAAAGCCGGTTTTTGATTTGAGCCACCACGGGTGGTACATTCGATACAATTCTTGTTTGTCAAATACCCAAGACCTCTCATTTCATTATCTTCATGGTAGACCGGATACGCCCCTTCCTGACCAAAAATCTTTGCAAATCCAGCTTTTGAGTAATTCCGGATGGTATCTGCCAAACTACAATTGTCCTGATATTGCCAACTAAGCGGGCGTTCAATGAACTGTCTTTTTGTACTTTCTGTGGATGCGGAGATAAATCCAATCACCGGTTCATCAGGATTATTGATACAGAAAATATTACCTTTTATTTCCGTAGGTAAAGGGCTAAAAATCCCTCCCAATTGTTCGGTCACTTTTTTCAGATTGAAGTAATAATCATAGGCTTCTTTGGTTAATGCGTATTGTTTTAAATAAAAGCTATAACCAATACCCAGCTCAATACTTCCGTAGGACAGGGATCTTAAAGGAAACTGATTTATTTCATCGATCCCAAGTTTAGCTGTACTGGCGATTAAAATGGCTGTGTTCTGGTCTTTTTGCCAACATCGATACATTTTTATCCAATCCTCATAATCATTAGGAACTAGGGTTGAATCCACGGGATTATATTTCAGAAATGCCCTGAATTGAGAATTGTACTCATAAGTACTGTCATATATCCAACGGTAATACCGTGTTTTGTTTGCAGGATCGTGTGTATTTACGTAGATCTGCAGGCCAAAATCATTGGTATAGTAACCAATACGGTCGATTGCAGGAGCTATGCTCAGCGGAATAAAGCTAGAAGCATATTCCGATTTATTCTTCGTGCTTATTTTTAACCTGCACATTCCTCCTGTTGGAACGACGATGTCCTTTGCGTAATAATTTCCTGGTTGATCTTCTACAAAAGAAAAACTAGCCCCATTTTCTAGTTCCACAGTGACCAATGCGCCAGTTTCGAGGATGGGTTTTGCAGTTTCAGAAAGGCCGAACGTTCGTGAAAGCATCATATGGGTGGTATTGCCTGCACCGGGCACAATAATGCCATCTACCACCAGGAAGTTTACGTTGCCTCCTTCAATATGAGGGCTGAATTTATCTTTACACTTGCAAAAAAATAAGCTGCAAAGCATTGCTGAGATCAGAAAGTATAGATTTTTTTGCATGATTTAGAATTTAAAATTATAGGTAGCAAAGGGAATAGCGGCACCAAAAATGGAAAGTTTGTAACCATTTACTTTACCATCTTCAGCTACAAAGTAGACGGAATAGGGATTTCTTCGCCCGGTTAGGTTATAGATTCCAAGCGTAAAACTACTGTGTGCTAGTTTTTTCACTTTGTGATTGCCTTCAATGTTCATAGAGATATCTGTCCTAAAATAATCAGGTATGCGATAGGCATTTCTATCTGTATATAACATCCGGTAAGAACCACCATAGTAATAGCGGGCTATTGGGTAAGTAATGGGCCTTCCTGTACTATAATTTGAGGTTAAGGAGATACTGAAACGATGTGAGAATTTATAATTGCTAATGAAGTTGAGCACATGTGGCTTGTCATAATCTGCCGGAAAATAATTCCCATTATTTACAGGTAATGGAACCAATGGATCATCCATTTTCAAGAACGTTCTGGAATAGGTATAACTCATCCAACCCGTTAATTTTCCTGCTGTTTTTTTGATTAACAACTCCACACCATAAGCTTTGCCTCTGGCATTTGCGATGTCTGTTTCCAGGTGTGCATTTAATAGCAACTCAGCGCCATTCTTATAAGTGATCGCATTTTGAATACGCTTATAGTAGGCTTCTACAGAAGTTTCAATACTGTTATCGCGGAAATTTTTATAAATACCAATCGCATATTGATCCCCAATTTGCGGCCGTATATAGTTATCGCTGAGCTTCCAGGTATCCATTGGACTAATGGCGGTCGTATTACTCAGCATATGGATATTTTGCCTTGTTCTATTGTAAGCCAATTTGATACTCGCGTCTGAGGATAAAGTATACCGCAGAGATAACCTTGGCTCTAAGCCTATGTAGGTTTTGATATTTCCTGTTTTTAAAATACTATCTGTTAGGGTCGTTATACTTCTTGGTGCCTCAGGAATGTATTCGTAAATGGTCTGGGGGCCATTATAATTAAATACACTCAAACGTATGCCCACATTCAATGATAAATTGGAGGTCATGGTATAGGTATCGCTTAGGTAAGCAGCGCTTTCCAAACCCTGCTCCTGTTCCACCCTTTTTGGTATGACCTGCCCTTTACCCACTGGAAAAAAATCACCCGGATTTAAATGATAGGAGATCGCAGAAAGACCGGCTTCGAATTTGTGCTTTTCATTGGGCAGATAAGTAAAATCTACTTTCCCATGATACTGAAGGACATCAAATTTAAACTTGTAGTCATTGATATGATTATTATTACTTTCCAAAGAAAAGTTGTAACTGTCGTATCCGGCAGTGAATATGCTATAAAGACGGTTATGGAAGATGTGTTTCCACTTCATCACGGCATTTGCATTGCCATATTTATACAGCGTATCCCCATCTAATTTAAAACGATCCGCGCTTAAATAACCAGAAAAATAAAGACTGTTTTTCTCATTCGCATCATGGCTTATCCTCAGATTTAGATCATAAAAACCACCTTTGCTACGCTTATATTTTTCATCATCCAATAAATTAAGCACCCAATTTGAATAGGTACTACGACCACCAGCGATGAAAGTAGTTTTCTTCCCTATTGGCCCTTCAAAGGTCAGGTGCCCACTCAACGGGCCAATACCGCCGGAGCCTGAAAATTTGTTGTGATTGCCTTCCCGCGTTACGACTTCTAGTACGGAGGAAAGCCGGCCTCCATACTTTACCGGAATGCTACTTTTATACAACTCTGCGTCTTTTACCACATCGGGATTGAATCCAGAAAAGAACCCAAAGAAATGAGAAGGATTAAAAATGGTAGCCCCATCATATAGTACCAGGTTTTGATCTACCGCGCCACCTCTAACATTAAGACCAGTACTTCCTTCCCCAACGCTGGTTACTCCCGGCAGGTTTAAGATCACCCTGATAATATCTGCTTCACCAAGTAAAGCCGGTAATTGCTTCACCGTCTTAATGTTCAGTTTTTGCATACCAACAACCGTTGATCGAACATTTGAAGATTTTTCACCAGCAATATTTACCACGTTCAATGCCATGATATAATCGGTCATATAAATATTTATCTTGCCATCAGCATACAAGTTCAATTGTCGTTTGGTATCTGTGAGTCCAATATATTTGAACTGAAGTATTTGCTTTCCTTTTGGTAAAGTGATCGAGAAATATCCGTATTGATCGGTGATGGCGCGTATTTTAACACCCAGCATGGAAATGGATACCCCACTGATGCCTTCTCCGGTTTTATGATGTTTTACATAGCCAGCCACAGTGGCATTACCTGCACCAAAGGTGTTTGTTTTAATCCCAATATCATATATTTTATGCTCCTCATAACTCGATTGAAGCGATGAAATGCCTGCCACATTGCGGACTGGTTTAGCCCTAACTTTTCGAGGAAAAATATCATTTTTTGCAGCTGTAAATGTTGACTTTTCGCCGAGGGCAAAAGAAATAATGGCACTGCTACTCAGGTAAATATGATGCTCATCAATACTATAGTAAATGCCCGTATTTTGAAACACTTCCTCCAAAACTTTTGCAAGTGTTTCATTTTTAACGTTCATCGTGACATAGAAACTATCAATTTTTTGTTCATCAAAGTAAAAGAAGCAATTTGTCTGCTGTTCAATAGCCTGAACAAACTGTTGGATACTTGCGCTATCCAGTGATAAAGTGATTTTCTTGTCCAATAGCTTTTCTTGAGCTATCCCCTTAAGCGGGGCGAGAAAGACCATTAAGGTCAATAGGTATTTCATATCCATCTTTTTACTTGTTTATAAATTCGGCAATCAGTGGAAGTGCTGAGGCGGGGGACGCTTTGATGAGCAGCGCATTGCTGGATATGAACTTTTTTATTTCGTTTTTCTGCTCCGGGAATATCTTATATAAAGACTTTTCATTTTTAACGGGATAGAATTCGTTATTATTTTCAATATAATATCTCGGAGATTTCTCTTCAATCATATGGAATAAGGAGTTGCCCTGCACCACGTCGGAGTTGTATATTTTTTTATGTCTGCAAAGGACCCTGGTTTTGCCTTTGTGTATGACTTGGTAATAACCAGCCTGGATATTTTTCCCTATCGGCATATTGATAAAATTATAATTGCCGATTGAAAATTCCGTCAGTTGGGATTTCCTCATTAAGACTTCGGATGCTAAGTCGAGGTACAAGATGATGACTTCATCAAGTATGAGGTCGTATTTAATCGAGACATCCTGATACATTCTGCCATTGTATACTAAGGTTCCGACTTTACAATGTGGATCTATAAAAAATGGATGTTTTGCCTCGTAAATACCTTCAGGAAGGTATCTTGTATAGGCTATACTGTTGTACAAAGATGGATTAGTCACTTCCTTGTATTGGCCATAAACCTCCGTTTGAACACTGGTTTGACCAAAACCCTGCAGGGCAATAAAAAGTAAGAGGAGGAAATTTAAAAAGGTTTTCAACTTCCCTGGGACAGCATTAATTTCTTTCTCAATCATAGTGTTTAGGTTTTTATGACACAAGAAATGGGCGGTATGGTTTCAAAACCATCATTTAGGTATTAATGAAGCTCAATTGTTTTTTTTTTTTGGGGGGGGATTAAAATGCGATCAGAAAGGGAATCAATTTAACGCGATTGCGTCCGCATAAAACTTATTTTCAGGCGAGAAGATTTCATCACCTAGGTTCGATGAAACCGAAGCAACACCGCTAATCGAATATATGTATTTTTAATAAAAAAACACACATTTACTCCTAATAAGAGATTAATCCATAAAAAACAAGAACATCCTGTTCAACGCTCTTCCATCAATACGCTTATTAACCAGTAATTAACCTACTCTTACCCTAAATTGGCAAGCAAATTTTCCAGCTATACACTTACTACTGTTTTGCTATTGTTTTGCTCAAGCAACATCAGAGCAAAACAATAGCAAAAGAAGAGCAAAACAAAAGCAAAACAGATAGCGGATTTAAAGGCCTGGAATTACGGTCAAATCAAGGTATAATTTCATTGATTTTCTTTCTTTTTAAAATCAAGCGGACACACTAACCTCCTGATTTCCAAAAATCAGTCAAATCCAGCGGGCAACATTTATTTCCCTTAAGTATCTTTTTTATCTCTCAACTAAACACAACCTAAAGTGATGCTGTTCAAGCAAGAGGACCGGAATTAGAAATTATACCGACTATGGTTTTACACCACCTGAAACCGTTGTGTCGTCCAAGTCCCCTGGTAATCTTTTATGGCGTTATTATAAGAAAACATATAGTGTAAATACCTACACACTTTTAACGAACTGATTGCTAAAGGAATCCCTTATACCAAATAAACGCCGTTTTTTTATATCTTTGTCGCACAAAAAATGCAAGCTGTTCTATCGCTGCGATTTATCGGAGAGGAAAGTCCGGGCAACACAGAGCATCCCGCTTCCTAACGGGAAGAGGCTTAGGAATGAATACCTGAGTTATGGAAAGTGCCGCAGAAAACATACCGCCGATGGCTTTTAAGCACAGGTAAGGTTGAAAACGTGAGGTAAGAGCTCACGAGTATTCCGGGCAACCGGATTGCTGGTAAACCCCGGGAGTTGAAAGACCAAATAGGCTAACGCATGTAGGGCTGCTCGTCCGATGTTAGTGGGTAGGTCGTTAGAGATAAATGGTGACATTTATACTGGATTAATGGTAGAAACTCTGAGCAATCAGTTTACAGAACCCGGCTTATAGGCTTGCATTTTTTTGTTTACTCCCCTGGCTTGAAAAGGATAAAAAACGAACCTTTATCCTGGATGACAAAACAAGCTAAATCCTATGAAATAAAACAAGTACAGCTGCATCGTAAGCGTTAAAAGTGTTTTTATTCAAATGAAAATAATATATTCGTATTCCTAATAAAATTGATGAGCAATATCTATGGCAAAATTATTAATAATTGATGATGAACGCGCAATAAGGAGCACACTTCGTGAAATCCTAGAGTATGAAAATTATGATGTAGAAGATATTGATAATGGTGTTGATGGTTTAGATCTGATTAAGAAAAAGAAATTTGATCTGGTTTTATGCGACATTAAGATGAACAAAATGGACGGAATGGAAGTGCTGGAACAGGCACAAGCTTATAGCCCGGACCTTCCTTTCATCATGATCTCTGGCCACGGAACCGTGGAAACAGCGATTGAAGCCAGCAAAAAAGGAGCCTTTGATTTTATCTCTAAACCACCTGATTTAAACAGATTATTAATTACAGTAAGAAATGCGCTGGACAGGGGCACTTTGGTGACAGAAACTAAAGTCCTGAAAAGAAAAGCCAGCAAAACAAGAGATATATTAGGTAGTTCCGAAAGTATTGGAAAAATCAAAGAAACGATTGAACGCGTTGCCCCTACTGATGCCAGAGTACTGATTACTGGTGCCAATGGTAGTGGTAAAGAACTTGTCGCACGCTGGTTACACGAAAAGTCTAACCGTGCAGATAGCCCTTTAATTGAAGTTAACTGTGCTGCAATCCCTTCTGAACTGATCGAAAGTGAATTATTTGGACATGAAAAAGGATCTTTTACTTCTGCTGTAAAACAACGCATTGGTAAATTCGAGCTGGCAAATGGTGGTACCTTATTCCTGGATGAGATTGGCGATATGAGTCTTTCTGCTCAGGCTAAAGTATTGCGTGCCTTACAAGAGCACAAAATCAGTCGTGTGGGTGGCGAAAAGGAACTGGAAGTAAACGTAAGGGTACTTGCAGCGACCAATAAAGATCTTTTGAAAGAAATAGAGGATGGTAATTTCCGTATGGATTTATACCACCGCTTAAACGTAATCAACATCCACGTTCCTCATTTAACAGAGCGTATTGAAGACATTCCGGAGATCGCACAGCACTTCCTGGAAGAAATCTGTAAAGAATATGGCATGCCGGTTAAAAAGATCGGTGATGCAGCTATGCTAGCGTTACAAGCCTTACCCTGGACTGGAAACGTGCGCGAGTTACACAACATGATCGAACGTTTAATTATCCTGAGTGATAAAGCCATTACAGAACAAGATGTAGCCGCTTTTGCAAACCCTGGTGGGGGCACAAATATCGGTGCTGCGCATGCTACTGCTGTCGGTCAGCAAGCTGCACGCAGTTTAAGTCAGAACTATGACAGCTTTAATAATTTCCAGGATTATAAAGATCATGCTGAAAAGGAATTCATCAAATTCAAACTAGAGAAGAACAACTGGAACGTGTCTAAGACCGCTGACGACATTGACATTCAACGTAGTCATCTTTACAGTAAGATTGAGAAATTCGGACTAAAAAGAACCGCAGAATAAGTTTTATAAACAGCCAGCGACCTTCATCAGGAGCTGGCTGTTTTTTATTCCATATAATCAGCCTGTCGGGCTAATAATCTTCGATATTTATTAAAGATGGTAGTCTTTGAGACGAAGCCAAGATAGCGGTCTTCTTCTGTCAGCACGGGCAAGGCCCAGACATTCTCTTTTTCCATCTTCTGCATCACTAACCTCATTGGATCATTGATATGAACCGTATCTGGAGCCTCCTCGATTAAATCATTGGCTGTTACTTCCAAATGATCCACATGGTTGATTCCTTTTTTCAGCAATTCTTCCAAATAGATCAAGCCTTTAAAACTCTGGTCTTCCTGAGCAACTACTGGAAAAACACTTCTTTTAGATTGCAGAATCTCCGTTAGGCGGTCAGTAATCAAATCATCCTGATTTAAAATCAGGTAATCTTTTTCTACCAGATATCTCAACTTCATCATGTTCAACACCGTGGAATCTTTGTCTTCATAAGACAACAACTCCCCTTTTTCCGCCAATGGTTTCGTATAGATCGAGTATTTATGCTTACTGCGATTGATCAGGTAAGAAATCGCAGAAACAATCATTAAAGGCACCATTAATACATAACCACCAGTAATTTCTGCGATCAGGAAGATCCCGGTCAGCGGTGCGTGCATAATGGCACTTAAAGAACCAGCCATGCCGGCCACGATAAAATTGGCCACATTGAGTTGCGCAATACCTAGCGTATTCACAGCAAAGGCGAGCATAAAACCCATCAGCCCCCCCATAATTAAGCTAGGTGCAAAGATTCCACCGTTTCCACCAGCACTTAAAGTAATCAGCGTTGCTGCAGATTTGGCAAAAAGCGTGGCTAAAGTAAAGATCAACACCAACCATGGCAGGTGGCTATACTCAGAAAAGATACTGTTGCTAACTACTACAGAATAGTTTCCACCCAACAGATTTTTAATCGTGATGTATCCCTCTCCATATAAGGTAGGGAATAAAAACACCAGTAAACCCAACATTAATCCACCTAGAACCACCTTCTTATAAGGATGTTGAATCTTATAAAACGAGCGCTTTATAAAAGCGCTTACTTTGGTAAAATAGATGGAAAAGAAGCCGATGAACACGGCAAGAATCACATAGTAAATCAGGGCATCCATTTTCCAGCCTTCGGTCACTAAGAAGAACAGCTGTTCATTGTAAAACAACCTGGCCACTACCGCTGCTGTGGCCGAAGCCAGCAACAAGGGAATAAAGGCAGGAATACTGAATTCTGGGAGCAGAATCTCTACAGCGAACACAATCCCCGCAATTGGACTATTAAACGCTCCTGCGATCCCCGCAGCAGCTCCACAAGCCAAAAGCATGGTCGTTTCCTTGTAGGACAAGCCCAGGAAACGGCCAACAACAGATCCGATTCCTGCGCCACTGGTTACAATGGGCGCTTCCAGGCCTGTAGAACCACCAAAGCCTACCGTTAAGGCGGCAGTGATGATTTGAGAATAAATATTATGCGGTTCTACCTTACTTGATTTTCTGGAGATGGTGTACAGCAAAGGGGTTAATCCGGTTTCAAATTTCCCTCTTCTAATGAATCGTCTGACATACATGACCGACAATAAGATCCCGATAAAGGGGAAAAAGAAGAAGAGGTAATACTTGTATTGCCAATGAAACCCTGTTTGCAGGAAATCCTCAATATGGTGCGTAATGGCTTTCAGCAAAGAAGCTGCAAGTCCGGCAAGGACCCCAACAATCAATGCTGCAATTACCAAAAAGTTCCTGTTTGAGATTTTAGTCTTCCGGTATTGGTTAATTCTGTCTACATAATTTACCATCCGTACATACATATCTTACTGTTTAAGCGTCAAATTTATCAAGTAGTTTGATCAGGGTTGCAAAATCCTTAGGATATGGTGCATCAATTACGATATCATTACCGTCTAATCCTTTAAACACCAAATGTCTGGCATGTAAAGCAAAACGTTTCATGATCGGAAGCTCTTCATCATCTTTAGCAATGCGGTAACCTTTTTTCATGGTCGATAAGAAGACCGGTTTTCCACGGTACATATCATCACCGGCGATTGCTGCGCGCTGAGTAGCCAAATGGATCCTGATCTGGTGCATGCGGCCAGTAATTGGCTTACATTCTACCAGGGTATAATGGCGGTAATTTTTTATGGAATTAAAAATGGTTTCTGCACGTTTACCCTCTTTTCTGTCGATGGTAACGCTCTTATTCCCGTCGTTAAGGATGGGAAGGTCGATAAACAGCTCGTTAAAAGTAAACTGTCCGTCTACCACAGCATGGTATACTTTGTTTACTTTACGTTTTTCAAATTGCATCGCAACGTTGCGATAAGCATCAGGAGTTTTTGCGATGATAATCGCGCCTGAGGTTTCTTTGTCTAAACGATGACATACCTGTGCATCAGCAGAATACTGCTTTGCCAAACGTAATATATTGACCTCGCCTGATCCGCCGCGCTCATCCAGCGAGGCTACAAATGGAGGTTTATTTACGACGATATAATCATCGTTTTCGAATAGGATAAGATCTTTAAAAGAAGGATATTTCAATACAGTGGATTTAATACTGCACAAAAATACTAAGAAAGTTCGAATTTATAGCCTACACCCTTTACAGTTGCCACATAAGTCTCGCCTAATTTCTCACGAAGTTTACGGATATGCACGTCAATTGTACGGTTGGTAACCACCACTGAATCTTCCCAAATGTTTTTAAGGATGGACTCTCTCGTGTATACTTTTCCCGGTTTAGAGGCCAATAGGTACAATAATTCGAATTCTTTTTTGGCTAAGACCACTTTTTGTCCGCCCTGAAATACCAGGTAAGCTTCTCTGTCAATTACCAGATCGCCGATTTCTACTTTATTATCAGAAACCTCATCTGCGCTTGAATTTCTTCTTAATATGGCATTAATTCTACTCACTAAGGCACGTGGTTTAATCGGTTTGGCGATATAATCATCCGCACCAACATTAAATCCGGCAATCTCTGAGTACTCTTCACTTCTGGCGGTTAGGAACACCATGAAGGTATTTTTAAACTCTGGAATGGCACGCATTAACCTGCAAGCCTCTATCCCATCCATTTTAGGCATCATGATGTCAAGGATGATCAAATCAGGATGAACCTTCTTTGCTACCGTAATTCCTTCTTGGCCATTACTAGCCAAAAAAACCTGATATCCTTCTTTTTTCAAGTTGTACTCGATCAATTCAAGGATATCAGGTTCATCATCAACAATTAGTATCTTTTGTTTTACGGTGCTCATAGCTTTAAATATTTGTTACGAAATTAGGTAATCAATTATAATATACCGTTAAACCCAAGTTAACAAATTGTTAAGTAACTCCAGTGTGTTAACACGGATTTAGGATTATTTTAAGGTTTTATTTAAGAAAGCATCCAACTCTTCCCCACGTAGATTCTTCGCAATGATTTTTCCGTTAGGGTCTAATAAAAAGGAACTTGGGATCGCTTCGATCTCATACATTCTCACTACCGGACCGTCAAAATCTTTCAATTCACCAGCATGAGTCCATGTTAAATGATCTGCATCAATGGCACCTTTCCAGGCAGCAGCGTCTTTATCCAATGAAATTCCAAGCACTGTAAAGTTCTTATCTTTGTAAGTATTGTAAGCTTTTACCAGGTTTGGATTCTCCTCGCGACAAGGTCTGCACCAGGAAGCCCAGAAATCAATCAGCACATATTTACCTTTAAAGTCTGACAATTTCACTGGTTTACCATCAATACCGGCAATGGTAAAGTCTGGTGCTTGTTGTCCTACTGACAAAGATTTTAGCTTAGACATTTTGCTTACAAACTCCGCTACTGCAGGGTTGTCACTGAAATTGCTTTTGATTTTATCTGAGTAATCCACCATTTCCTTCTCAAATTCAGCAGGATTTAGCAAGTTGATCGCATAAAAACCAGCCAATGAATTGCTGTTTTCCTGAGCAAATTTCAATACTGCCTTATTTAATCCATTGATTTCTTCCATGTATTTAGGTTTGAATTGCTCCATGATCGCCTCTCTTTTAGCAGGCTGTGCAGCTGAAGCTTCTTCAAATTGAGATTGGATAGCGCCAAGCTTCTGCATATATTGGTTTTTAACCGTATTCAGTTCTTGTAACTTATCCGCTTCTTCCGCACCAGATGTAGTATATCCTAAGTTTTTGTCTTGTAAATCAGCAGCGATTTTAATGTCGTCTCCATTCTTGGCAATGATCATATATTCTTTCTGGCCAGCAGAGATTCTAAAGAAATCTACGCCTGGTGTGCTGTGTGAGAATTTAAACTCTCCTTTTTCAGAAAACACGGTTGAATCCAAAGGAAGTACATTTTCTTTTTGTAAACCATATAAGTAAACTTTACTTTGAGGCGTTGCATTTTTAAATTCTCCGGTGATGGTAAACTTACTTTTATCTTTACATGCAGTAAATGCAAAACAGATCAATAACAGATATCCGAGTTTTTTCATTTGTATATATTTGTTTTTAACGGTTATGAAGCTATCATCAGCACATTCCTAAAGCTTATCAGCTGATGATGGTTCATTTGTATTCTTTTACTTTAATTTTTCTTGTAACAATTCGTTTATTTTCTGGGCGTCTGCTTTTCCTTTGGCCAGTTTCATCACTTCACCAACAAACAGTCCAAGCACGCCTTTTTTACCTTTTTTGTAAGCCTGTACCTGGGCATCAAATTTCGCCAGTACTTCGTCTACAAAACCAGATAATTCATCGCTATTCTCTACAATCAATAGATTCAGGGAAGCAGCTATCGTCATTGCTTCTGCTTCGGGATGTTTAATCAATTCCGGAAGCAATTGTTGTAAAGCAATTTGCTGCGTAATCTTCTTATCATCTACGAGGTTGATCAATTGAGCCAGTTGTTCGGGGGCCAGTTTAAACTCAGCAATACTGAGCTCCTGCTCATTTAGCAAGGCTCTGATAGAACCGGTAAGCCAGTTGACCAGGCTTTTCTTGTTGCCAACGGTAGATAAAGCGCTATTAAAATAGGCTAACAAATCGCGGTCTTCAGAAAGCATTGCCGCCTCGGAAGCATTAACGCCAAAATCTGCAACTAATTGCTTAGAGATTTCTGCGGGTAATGCGGGCATATCAAACTTAATTTGCGCCAGCCATTCGGCAGAGATGTGTATCGGAGGAAGGTCAGGATCAGGGAAATAACGGTAATCATTGGCCTCTTCCTTGGTTCTCATCGGGGCAGTTGTGCCTTGATCAGCGTCGAAATTCAGGGTACTTTGGATGATTCTACCTCCTGCAGAAATTACTTCCTGTTGACGGTTGAATTCAAATTCCATCGCTCTGCGCACATTACGAATAGAGTTCAGGTTTTTCACCTCACAGCGTGTACCGAATTCCGTAGTTCCGAATTTACGGATTGAAATGTTTGCATCGCAACGCAAGCTACCTTCTTCCATATTACCATCGCTCACATCCAGGTGACGCACCAGTTTCCTGATTTCTAACAATAAGGCAGCCGCTTCTTCCGCAGAACGGATATCAGGCTCGGTCACAATTTCAATCAGGGGAACTCCTGCCCTGTTCAAGTCTACAAAAGAGTAACGATCATCCTGATCGTGTAAGCTCTTTCCTGCATCCTCTTCCAGGTGAATTCTGTTGATACCGATTCTTTTTTCCTCTCCATTTGACAAAGTCACATTAAGAAAACCATTCTGACAGATCGGCTTATTGTCTTGCGTAATCTGGTATCCTTTTGGAAGATCCGCATAGAAATAATTTTTACGGTCAAAATAATTCAGTTCATTAATGGTACAATTCAAAGCCAAACCCATTCTAACGGCTTTAGCCACCACCTCTTTATTGAGTTTTGGTAAAGCACCGGGTAAGGCAAGGGAGACTGCAGAAATGTGTTCATTGGGTTTAGCCCCAAAAGAAGCACTATCTGAAGAGAAGATTTTTGATTTTGTATTTAGCTGTACGTGGATTTCTAAACCAGATACCAATTCAAATTCTGATGGAGAAACTGCTGTATTCGTACTCATTTATAAGCAAAGGTTAAAACTTGATTTTCGATGTATTAGATAGACAAATATAACGGAATTGAGCATTAACCGGGCAGTTTCCATCTATAATTATACAGTACAGCAAAAGTTTAACGCTGCGATTACGCAAATTTTCTTGGTTTAGGCAAGCTAAGTGAAGCTTCCGGTTCTCTATGCGATGCCTGGATTGCGTTGCCAGTAGTTACTTAGCCATGAGCTGGTAGACTTCATTCATATAGATGGACTCCTCTATTGCCAGCTTAAAGTTTTCAAACTCCTCATAACAAAAGGCAAAGCAGATGTCGTCATTTGGAGTATGTAAAATAATTCGCTCTACTTCATCCGGAAAGGGCAGACTGTTTTTTTGAAAAGGAAGGCTAAAAACCACCCCTCTAAATGCTGCAAAAGCATCCATACTGAAATTCAGCAACAAATTATTATGCCACAGATAATACATCTTACACCCAACGCAGCTACTGATCACCGTATCTCCTTTGGTACTTAACACTCTTGTTTTGCACATGCGATTCTATATTTAAATTTAAGGTTACGCTCTATTTTCTGCCCGTTTTGGTTGTTTACCATTGGATTGGAAGCCCAATACGCGTAATAAGTCATTCTTTCCAGCGTTAAAAAAGACAATTGTTTTTCTTTAATTATTTTTAATCATTCTAAATAGTAAGCAAATATGCTTACATTTACCAATATGTTAGCAACGCAAGAAGGATTATTTTCAACCTTTAACCCAACACCTTTATGATCACCGCAACCAACACCCTTAAAGAAAAATACGAAGCCTATAAAATTGCAAATCCAAAAAAACGCATCAGAGAAGCGGCGCAGGAATTACAGGTAAGTGAAGCCGAATTACTAATGACCGGATTGGGAACCACCGTCACCTTTCTGGAGCCTGACTTCGAGAAAATCCTGGAATCTGTCACCTCATTAGGTTATGTGATGGCCTTAACCCGCAATGAATATTGTGTGAACGAAAGAAAAGGTGTTTATGAAGACATCTCCTTTACGCCACATGCAGGTCTTGTTTTAGGTGCAGACATCGACTTACGTTTGTTCTTACGTCAGTGGAAACATGGTTTCGCCGTAGCAGAAAATGACCGTCAGAGTTTACAGTTTTTTGATGCTTATGGTACTGCGTTACATAAAATTTACCTGACCGACCGCAGCAATGTGGAAGCCTATGAAGCTTTAGTTGCCAAATTCCGCAAAGCGGAACAGCAAGCAGTGTTGATTGAACCTGCTCCGGAAGCTGCTCCGGCTTCGGAACTCCCGGATTCAGAAATTGATGTTGCTGGTTTTCAGGAGGCCTGGAACAAAATGGGCGATAGCCATGAGTTTTTCATGTTGTTGAGAAAGTTCAAAGTAACCAGAAGTCAAGCGTTGCGCCTTGCACCAGCAGGAAGAGCAAAAGAAACTACGGTTGAAGGTTTTAGAAAAGCGATGTCGGCTTGTTCAGAAAAACAGGTTCCAGTAATGGTTTTCACAGGAAATTCAGGTTGTATCCAGATTCACAGCGGAAATATCACAAAGCTCGTAGATATGGGTCCATGGTTTAATGTTTTAGATCCAGAATTTAATTTGCACCTTCGTGAGGATGAAGTTCGTAGCGTATGGCAGGTGGTAAAACCTTCTACCGATGGCGATGTCAACTCTATCGAATTGTTTGACAAAAACGGAGAAATGATTGTTCAATTTTTTGGTAAACGTAAGCCTGGAATTCCTGAATTAGAGAGCTGGCGTGAAGTCCTGAAAGAATCGCTTTAAAATGACAAATACACCCACATCAGAAAAAAAAGCCGCCATTTTAAAATGGGTAAAAAAGTTTGGTATCTGGGGATTTTTATTCTTCCTCATCAAAGGTTTGCTATGGCTGGCACTTGGTTACTGGGTGATCAAGTGATCAATAGATTATGAAAAGGAGGTGTTCACACCTCCTTTTTTTTGCTTACTGATATTAAAAATTCTTTTGCGCGATGTAATTTTGTAACTGTTGGCGGTACGCTTCCCCAATCGGAATCTCCACTCCGGCAATGGTCAGTTGCGATTTCTGAATCGATTCGATTTTATTCAATGCCACAATATACGAGCGATGCACGCGCATAAAATGCACTGGATTTAACCGTTCTTCAACAACTTTGAGGCCCATTCTTGTGGTTACCGGCTTTCCTTCTACATTATTGATTTTAACATAATCTTTCATGCCTTCAATAAAAGTGATTTCCTGTAGCTTCACCTTCACCAGGGCGTAGTTGGCATTGACGAAAAAATGATCGTTTTCATCCAGAACCACCCTATTTTGCAAACGCTTACTTTGATACAAAGCCTGGGCCTTTTGTACCGCTTTCAAAAACCTATGAAATGGAACCGGTTTAATCAAATAGTCTACTACGTCCAGCTCAAAACCATCCAGGGCATGCTCTCCATAGGCGGTTACCAAAATGACCATTGGTGGGTGTTCCATGGACCTGATTAATTCCAATCCATTCAGACCAGGCATTTGTATATCCATAAAGATCAGATCTACCTGTTCTTTTTTAAGGATTTCCAACACCTCCAAAGGCTTCCGACAACAAGCCACAACGTTCAAAAACGGAATCTGACGTACATTGTCTTCCAACAAATCCAAAGCTGGTTTCTCGTCATCAAGGAGTAAACAATTCATATTATAAATCTATTTGGAGCTTCACCGTAAACGTTTTATGATTATTTTCAATTACAATCTGATGTTGATCAGGATAGAGTAACTCCAGTCGCCTGCATACATTAGGCAAGCCAATTCCCGAGTCTTTCTCTAAGGAAGGTATGCCATCCGAAATGCCATTAATCACCATTAAATGCAAACGTCCCTCTCCTTCCTCCATCTTCACAAAGATGTCAATAATTGGATCAGTAAGGGTACCTATCCCATGTTTAAAAGCATTTTCTACAAAAGGGATCAGCAACATTGGTGCAATGGTATAGCGCTCAAAAGCACCAGACAGGTACAAATTCACCTGAATATCATCACCAAACCTCAACAACTGCAAATTGACATAACTTTTCAGGTATTCTATTTCATTGGAAAGACTGATCCTGGAACCATCATGGTCGTACAACATATAGCGCATCAATTGCGACAAACTGATTAACGACGGCTCCAGGAGTTCAGACTTCTTCCTTGCCATAGAAACTAAAGTATTCAATACATTAAACATAAAATGCGGACTAATTTGCGAAGACAAAAAAGCCAATTCCGTTTTCAGATTTACATTTTCCAATTCTTTGATCAATTCCTCCCGAACCACTTTATCATTATAGAGCCGGTAACAAAAACCTACCGTGATGACAAATGCAAAAGGGATAATGGAAATCCAGAATCTCGGACTACCACCAGGCCTGGGCCCTCTTCTCTCCAGCTTCAAATCTCGTTCTACAAAAGGCCGATCTTTAAACTGTGGCCTCAGCGGCATAATCAAACTATTCAATCCGATGAAAACCAACAAGCAAACCAGCAATAAACCGCTATAAATCCAAGCCCCATGCTTCCGATCCTTTAAAGGATAAATCAGGTAATAATGCACATAAAAGATCAAGATCAGCAAGGCGTTAAAGAGCACTTCATGCTTTAACATCCCCTCCCTCATTTCGGGCGGTAAATCGTTACCCCTCAGTAAAAATGGAAGACCTATTAAAGGCAGTCCAATAAAAAGAGGAATCAAAGCATTGAAAACCTTCCTGTATTTCGTTTTTTCCATTGAAATGTATTGTTTTTCTTGGCTGATGACAACGCATTGATCATCCTTTCCTTTAATGGTTTACCCTCGTTTCATCGTCAAATGTAAGATTCCCCGGTATAAAAACACTGCTTTAATGCGTAACCACAACATTTAACGTATCTGCACGCATTGCCGTAAATATTCCCAGGCCATTCTGCACATTGGTATATTGTGGCGTCAGGTTTAGCGAATTGGAACTGGTACTCGTAATGGCTTTGCTATATTCTTCATTAATATGAAAAAGTAACACCTGATAATTCCCCAGAAAATTAAAGGTCATCTGCTGTGTTTGATAAGTCGAAACCGTACCCAGGATAGATTCCATATCCCTATAAGTACGTGTAAACCTGGAATCCGCCGGGGTTTTATACAAATCCGTATTTTTAAAAACCATCATAAAGTGTTCATTAGTGACATTGTTCCAGTTATAAACCACAGGCACAAAATCAGCGGGTGTGGCACCAAATGAAAACTCAGGAAGAACCTGGCTGGTACTCGTCGCCCTAAATCCAGTTGGTTTTCCGGGAACAGTCGTCGCCGCGGTAATCGTTTTCCCCAAGTACTCGAAACTCAGCGCATAATGCTGTAGGTCTTTCACAAAACCTGCATCAGCATATTCATAAACTCCCGGACTGGTTTCAGAAAGTAGCACCTGCTGTGTTCCATTACTGATTTTCAACAGCAAACCAGTTACCGGATAACCATGTGTGATGGTATCCTCCATAAATTTCTGATCATAAACTTTCACCTGAATCGGAACCCCAGGAATGAGAAAAGCCTGAACAACCGGCCGGTCGTAATAACCAGCTTCCACATCCTTTGATTTTGTACAGGAGTAACAGCAGAAGAGTATCAAACTAAGGTACATCAGCCGCATTATATTTTTTATTTCCATCTTAAACTGAGCGTTAGATTAGGGGTAAGTCCGAGGTAATTTACATTAGAAGTGATCACCTGGTTGTTAACGATTGTATATTGTTTGTACCAGATATTGGATCGATTGTACACATTAAATAGAGAGAAACCGATACTGCCTGTCTTACGGCTATCCACTTTAAGCAAATCATAAGTAACAGCCACATCCATCCTATGATATGGTGCCATTCTCAGGGTGTTTTTATCGCTAATCGTCAGGTAGGAATGACTCTGCCCGGTATAATCATCAACCGTGTAACTGGTTAAAGGTGCCGTATATGGTTTTCCGGTAGCAAAAGTCCAGGTGGCCGAAAACGCCCAACGTCCTAAATGGTAAAGATTCACCAGCTTTAATTCATGGCGTGTATCCTGACTGGCTGCAAATTCGCCCCCATAAACATCAAAATTATTCGTCGCCTCTGCCAATGTATAACTGAGCCATCCGGTGTATTTCCCCCTTGTCTTTTGCAACAATACCTCTACACCTTTACTATATCCGGAACCGGTATAAAAATGCTCTTCTAAATTCTGTTGCTCCCCTCTTCTACCGCCGCCAGTCATCCTTTGAGAATACTCTGATAAGTTATCCAGCTTTTTATAGTAAGCCTCCACATCGATCAAATAATTTTTGGCCTCATAGCTTGCTCCGGCAATAAAATGCTTGGAAGAACTCACGGGGATTGCTGTGTTATTGGACAGCACCCAGAAATCCCGGCTTCCAGAAAGAACATCTTCTCTGATCACACGATTGGCAAACTGGTAAAACTGACCCGTAGCCGCCTTCAATGTAATCCGATCCGTCAAAGTATAAGTAGCAGAAAAACGAGGTTCTGCATAGAACTTTCTTGTTTGATCATAATAAGTACCTCGAAGTCCTCCTTTTAATTGTAAATGATCACCCAAGTCAGTTTCCAGTTCCACATACCCACCTGCAGTAATCGCCTTTGTATCCTGATCAATCAACTTACTGGTATCATTCTGACTATTTTCATAATATACCCGCTGGTTTGAGGCGAAACCACCATAATTTAACTTCAACTTTCCTGTAGCCTGGTATTCCCAATCCGATTTCAGACTAAAATCCTCGAGACTATTCTTTTCTAGCGTTCCCGTCCTGATCTCCTGACTTACACCTGTGGTATCTGTAATGTTTATCGTACTGGTATTGTCCCTGTCGCTATGGTATTTGGAATAACTGACCAAAGTATTCGCGTATAATTTAGGCGACCAACGGGTAGACCACTTTAAACTGGAACCTAAATTCCCGTAAGTCGTTTTATCGGTCATGCCAATCCCCCCAGCTGTTCCACCAGCAATTGAACTTGGTAAAGAAATCGTTCTTGTATTGTCCAGGTTATCATTCCCTTGATAAATACTCCAGGAAATTTTATTATTCTGATCGGGTGTATACGTGTATTTCGCATTTAAATCGTAGAAATAGGAGAATGGAGTGGAAACAGTGACCTCAGCACCGCCTCCAAAACCACCTCCGCCGCCCCCCGGTCGACCCATTCCCAGCCCCGGACCTCCGCCAGATCCGCTGGCAGTTGTACTACTCGCATTAAATTTTTCGAAAATCTTATCGTATAAAGGCCCCTGGTAAGAATGACGGTAAGCCAATAACAAACTCGATTTACTCCCCAATGGGCTCTCCAGAAAAACATTGGCACTCAACAAACTCAAATCAGCGGTAATATTGGCTTCTTTGATATTCCCTTCCTTCCCTACAATATCGATTACACTGGAAAGGCGGCCCCCATATTTTGCAGAAAACCCACCTTTATAAAGGGTCACATCCTTCACCGCATTACTATTAAAAGCGCTAAAAAAACCATATAAATGGTCTACCTGATAAACTGTAAAGCCGTCAAATAACACCAAATTCTGATCAGGAGTTCCACCCCTTACATAAGCACCAGAAGAAGATTCATTACTTCCGGAAATTCCAGGCATCAATTGAAAAGACCTTAAAATATCTTTCTCTCCAATGTTGGGCAATTCGTCTAGCTTGGCAGGAGAAATTTGCAGTATACTCACCCTTCTTTTGTCCGTAGACATCAAGCCGTCACCTTTCTTATCACTAATGGTCACCTCATTCAGTGCCCTAACGGCTACAAACAGCTTAATCACCAGTTCTTCCTTGATATTCTTCTGATTCAAAAAGAAAACTTCTGGCTGATACCCTACATAATGGACATCCAGAATACAAGTATCCGAAGGCACATTTAGCAGGGTAAAATAACCGTCAGCATTACTTTTAGTTCTGATATTCGTATTCCTCACTGTCACCACAGTAGCCGGCAGAGACTCTCCATTTGCATTGTCCAGAATTTTGCCAGTAATGTTAAATGGCCCTTTCTTTTCCGGTCCTTCCTCCTTCAAATCTTCTATAGAAAGGACAGGCCTGACTGGTACAATTTTTTCCTTTGCGATCAGCTGCTGCCTCCCTATTTTTTTCAAACGGTCTACGTCTTCTGATGTTCTGATGATATACACAATTTGATCTGCATCGATCCAATAGCGCAGCCGATTACGCTTACACAATTCTAAAAGCAGGTCTTTTACATTTTCATTGTTATAATGATCCACCACATTGTATTCCGCAATCATTTCCGGATCATACACAATCCTGATTCCTGATTTCTGCATCATCACGTCCAACATGCTGCTCAATGAGCCGGTATAAAACCCCGATATTGTCGCTTTGGTGGTCAATGGACGTTGTGCATTCGCTTTAAAGCAGAGGAAAGCCGCTAGCGGAATGACCCATAAAATTCTACGTCCCACCATTATAAATTCGTCATCAATTGGGCGCTAAAAGACTGCTCGCTACTAACAATTGCATTTTGCAAACCTCTGGAGATAATGGTGTAGTATTTCCCTGCGGTTAGGGTGCTGGCCTCCAGGCTAGTTTTCAACTCCTGAGAATCATGATCTTTAAGTTGTAGGTTATATGTCCCAGCATCTACCGCTGTAAATTCACTCGCTTCCTTATAGGATTTGTTGCTGATGATGTTCCCTTTTTCTGCTATTGCAAAATCTAAGGCTTTTGTGTCTGGCGACAAATGTATGAACCTGATAAAAGCTTTCTCTGTTGAGGCTACATTCATCACATCGGTAATCAAAAGCCCATCCATCTTTTCTCCTTTGTCAATTACAAAATAGGAATACACATTATTTCCGGTTAGCGTAATCGTTTTGCTGAGTAAGGCATCCGTACTGCTTGCTGTGGTAAATTTCGTGATAAAGTCCCCGGCGCTGTATTGAACATAATTTAATACCCCTCCAAAAGCTAGCGCTCCTGAGTTCACCTGTGTCCCATTTAGGTAAACATTGAATGTTCCCAGACCAGGAGAAGTATTGATAATACTTAAATTTGCGGTGTTGGTTGTGGTGGTATCTGACTTCATGCAGGCTGTGGACAACTGGATAAATAAACCCAACATCCCCCATAGGGTCACATTTGTCAATCTATTACCGATTGTTTTCGTAGATTTCTTCATCATTTCTTAAAATTTAGTTTGTTCTTTCTTTTTGTTCTTGCGAATTTTGAGAAATAACATGTTAAGAAATGTTAATTGAGACGAACGGGGTGATAATTAAGATCAAGAGCTTAATTTCCGCGAAAAAGAAAAGCAAAAAAACCGATTAAAACCGGTAATAATACCCTAGGTGTGTAAATTTGGATGTTTGATGAAGATTTCCGAACAGCAGGAAAAGATAGGTTACAGCTTTAAGATTTTCCGTTCTTTTTTCACTTCTGAATCGGGTCCGAGGTTGTATTTAGGCTTAACAGGTTTAGGAATTGCGGCAATGAAATTCTCGACAAGTGTCCGCTCTTCCTGCGTTAGCTTACCCATATATTTATGTTCGATTTTCGTCTGCATATTCTTTCCCGTAATTTCAACCATACTTGTTAATCCTCCGAACTTCTTATCTAGAGATTCACTCAAAAAACTAAAAGGAAAATCCTTAAGATCTGGGTTTACATAAACACAGATGAATCAATTAGTGGACATCTGTTATTTAATACTAAATTTTTTCGTTTGTAAAATTTTCACTCACTTGTAAAAAAAAGAATTTTTATGAAAAAGAAAGCATTTCCACAAGCGCCACAGGTCGGAGACTATATAAAATATGAAGGTAAGAATAAAGAAGTTTACAGCATTGACACCGATAATGAAACTTTTTTAATTGATGTTAATGGTAAACCAGTAGAATTAGGTGGTGATGATTGGGATGTTTATAGCAAAACAGGTATTTAATTTACCTTAATAATAAAGCTTCTGATTGATCGTCAGAAGCTTTATCGCTATTCCTCTATTTGGAGTAATTTTGGGTTCTGTAAAATAAACTGTGTCTGGGCCGGTGATTCATAAGAGTTACTGCCTTGTTTATTTTAGTTCAAATCTAATAGCATCCGCTCAGGAAACCAACTGGCAAGTTTTTGTGCCGTAAGGCCACACCAAAATACCACAAACCAAATTTATTATTAATTAAAAATACAATGCTTAAAACAAATCTTTGTCCCAAGTGGGTATACTTACATATAAAATAATCTTAGTTTTAGTATGTCCCTATTCTAGATTAAATCCTTCTGAACAAAAATGGCTGGCTTTATTCAATGAGGTTAGAATTGGTACCAGTCATCGCTATATTTTTTTGTTCTGTTAAATCTAGTCATTGTCATTTGGATCAAATTCTACGATCCATTCAATGCCATATTTATCTCTAAACATTCCGCCATATGAACCCCAGGGACTATCTCCAATCGGACCTTCAACATCGCCACCCAGGGACAAGGCATTAAATACTTTATCCGCTTCTTCACGACTTTCTGCACTCACTGCTATTTTTGATCTGTTCTCATTTTCGTTTGTTCGTCCCATTATTTCCGGAACGTCATTAGCTCTTAATACATTGTTTTTCCCTATAGGCAGGGAAATGTGCATTATTTTATCAGCCTCATGTTCTGACACTGGAAATTCAGCACTTGCTAAGTCCTTGAAACGAACAACTTTTGCGAATTCTCCGCCAAAAACTGATTTGTAAAAATTAAATGCTTCTTCAGCATTTCCATTGAAGTTGATCCAGGGATTAATTGCTTTCATAATTTTTATATTTAATATGTTTCATTTTCTTAATAAAGGTTTTTTAAAATATTACCATCGCCTCGGCAGGAGGTGTTGCGGCCTTTAAAAACTTATAAAGTGGATTTAAATATATAATATAAATATTAGGCAGCTCATATGCAATAAACATATGAATTCGGGAATATGTTGGGAAATCGAATAAAAATAATTGTGGAGCAGAAGGGGTTACAGACAAACAGTTATTGCTGGTTTTAATATACTTTAAAAAGCTGAGGTTCTGATGTTAACGTATTCCTCAACAGATGTTTGTGTTATTATTTTTATTGGTGGCGAAATCTACTACCAAAATTAATAGGAATTGAAAATTTAAAGAGTTTTCCTGTGTCACTTGTCGAACACTTAAGCTTTACGATATATCTATCCTTTAGGGAAGATTTAAAATTTTAATACATTAGAGTTATGATCAGTAATTATGAAAATGAATTAAGCAAGTTCTCTTGTTATAAGAGCTTTGAGGGTAAAGCTAGACCCTCAAGTATTCTTTTGTTTAGAGAATACCAATCTAGATTGATGAGTTGGAAAAGAAGGCTAAACGATGAAGAGTTGTGGTTTATTCCTGGGAGAAAATTTAATAATTTATTTATTGATCTTAATCTAAATGAAGTAGATGGCTTTGTTCATGAAAAAATGGTTATTGAAGACCTAGAAAAAATGGGCGTGAAAGATGTGATGTTATCAATTAGGCTTTATGAAGGTTTCTTTATGTCTATGGCTATAAACTGGGAACTTTTTAAATTCCGAGCAGAAATTCAGTCTCATGCTGATTTGCTCCCGCCTTATGAGCCAATTTGCAAATTGTTATTGCGAGATGGATCGATTTTTTATGCTGAAAACACATTTGTAATAGATAGTTTCATGACTTATCTTCGTTCTAAAAGTCCTATTGTATTGCCATCTATGGAAGATGAGTTTTTGAATTATATTGATGAGCATTGTTCTGATGTTCCAAATCAATTAAAGATAAATGGATTATGGGATGGTTTTAATCTGTCTAGAATACGGCTATAATGTCCTTAGCGATATCTCCTTTATTTGGTGAATTTTATACAATACTATGAAAAGAGTAAATATTAATGATGCGGAAGTAGAATATATGGGAATCGATGCAGGCGGTGGTAATATGTGGAACTATCAGAATGAACCGTTTACTGGAATCTTGGAGGAGTTTTACGAAAATGGTAACTTGATTGCTGAATTAGAATGCAGAAATGGATATACCTATGGTTTACAGAGACTGTATTTTGAAAATGGTCAAATTGAAAAAGAATATTATAAGAAGTTTAATCATTTTTATGATGCTTTTAAAATCTGGAATGAAGACGGTATCCTTACAGGCCATTTTGAATATGATCAGGATGGAGAATTAATTTCGAAAATTGTAGGTGGATAATTTGTTTTGAAAACAAGACTAACATGACTGGAATTGTTGGGTTCCAATTTACGGAGGTTTTAAATTTTAATACATTAGAATTGTGATAAATAGGTATGAAAAAGAATTAAGCAAGTTCTCGGGTTATAAGAAATTTAATGGTAACATTAGACCCTCAAGTATTCTTTTGTTTAGAGAATACCAATCTAGATTGATGACTTGGAAAACTAGGCTTCATCAGGAGACGGTACAGTTTCTTCGTAGGAAAGAGTTTAGTAATTTATTTATTGATTTGAATCTAAATGAAGTAGATGGCTTCATTTCTGAGGAGATGGCTATCAAAGACCTACAAGAAATTGGCGTAAAAGGTTTAAATTCAGGAAGGTTTTATGAAGCTTTTTTTATGTCGATGGTTATAAACTGGCAACTTTTCAAATCCAGATCAGAAATTCAGTCTCATGCTGATTTGCTCTCACCTTATGAGCCAGTTTGCAAATTGTTATCCCGAGGCGGAGCGATTTTTGTTTCTGAAGGCCATTTTATAATAGATAGCTTTGATGCCTACCTTTCTTCCAAGAGCCCAATTTTATTGCCATCACTTGAAGATGAGTTTTTAAATTACATTGATGAGCATTGTTCAGATTTTCCAAATCAATTAAAGATAAATGGATTATGGGATGGTTTTAATAAGTCTCAAATACTATTGTAAAGTCCTTAGGGATATGGTGACTTTTGTAAAATACAATACTATGAAAAGAGTAAATATTAATGATGCGGAAGTAGAATATACGGGAATCGATGCAGGAGGTGGTAGTATGTGGAATTATCAGAATGAACCGTTTACTGGAATCTTGGAGGAGTTTTACGAAAATGGCAACTTGATTGCTGAAACAGAATGCAGAAATGGATATACCTATGGTTTACAGACCATGTATTTTGAAAACGGTCAAATTGAAGAAGAATATTATGAAAAGTATAATCATTTTTATGGTAGTTTTAGATTGTGGACTGAGGATGGCATCCTTATAAGACATTTTGAATTTAATCCGGATGGAGAGTTAATTTCGAAAATTGTAGGTGAATAATTGCAAGAACTAGATATAATTCTAATTAAAATATGTGATGAAAGTAAAATCTACAAATTATTTAGATGATCCGATTGTTTATAAGGAATTATGAATCCAGATCTAATTAAAAAATACAGCATAGAATTTGAAAATAAACTCATTAAAGAATGGGGAGTAGAAAAAATTCCTCATACAAATTTAGATGTATTAACATTTTTTTTACATGGATGGAATGCGGATGAATTAGACGAAATCTTATTGCCTTGTATTAACAATGCATTAGGGCTGGTCGATAGCGAAATCGAGAGTGCAAATGATTTCGTCACCATAATTATAAATAATCATAAAGTTTTTTTCTATTGGGAGAATAAACCTACGTCTTCCATCCCAACCATTGATTTTAAACAAATAGTAGAGGGGTGGCGAGCTTTTCTACTCTCAGCTCCTTTAAACCGGACCAAACAATTATAAAATTCTTCAAGTAATTACCACCGTAATTCAAGCAATGTGTAAATTGGTTGAAATAAATGAAAATGGATAAAAACATAGTTGATCTTTATAAAATAGATTTTCAGGTAGATAAAATTGCATATCTATCAGCCACCTTCTATCCTACCAATGTTCGATTTTAACTTACTGAAAATGAATTGTGAAATGTTGTTTCTTTGTGAAACAAAAAGGGGAATCATTTCTGATTCCCTATAAGTGGAGTCGAAGGGTTCGAACCCTTGTCCAGTTTTACGGGCCTAACAACAATGATCAGTTTTCCCGTTTTGGATTCA
Source organism: Pedobacter gandavensis (assembly GCF_014172405.1). Taxonomy (GTDB): domain Bacteria; phylum Bacteroidota; class Bacteroidia; order Sphingobacteriales; family Sphingobacteriaceae; genus Pedobacter; species Pedobacter gandavensis. Next base: position 214,515 of record NZ_WNXC01000006.1, read on the forward strand.
TACCAAATTAAACCATCCTCTTCTGTAGCCAATTGCATCCTGGATGCTGTTCCAGGGCAATACCTTATAAAAGTAACTTTTGGCATTAGACGGTAGCCACCCTTTAAACGATTTTAAATTGTAGTCATTAAAATATTTCCCATAAAAAAACCTGCTGATTATTAAATCTCAGCAGGTCCTTTTTAATATTTTATTAATAATTACGGATTAAGCAGTGGTTTTACTTTGATCAACATCTCATCAGCGGTCGTATTCGCCAAAGATTTAATGTCGAAAGTAGCCAAAGCCTTATTTAGCTCATTCAACTTATCAGTCTGCTTGTTTTTAGTGTACAATGCTCTTAAGTACTTGATTTTCTCAAAATCCTGTCCACCTTCAACCAGTTTTTCAAACCTCATAGAACTCAGCGGACCAGGGTAAACCTGATAAGTATCGCCAGCTGGCCATGTGGTGAAACGGCTGTCTGCAATTGGATTTTTTGTCCAGCTGTTATAAGCCCATCGTAAATAACCATCTAAGTTTTTATTTGCCGTATACCAGCCCATCCAAACCCCTTCTGCTGGAGAAGAGAACGTAAAGCCATTTGGATAAGGCTCCGTGCAGCAAGTGTACCAAGTGCTGGTTTGCCCTTTTTGCTGACGTTTTGCTAAAGTGGCTGCTGGAAAATCCAATCTTGAAGCGATGCAATAAACATCAATATCCTGCTCTATTTCTGGATGGTAATCTCCAGCTAAAGCAATCTTCCAGTCTTTATTGGTTTCCTTTAATAGTTTGATCACCGATTTCATCGCATCCATCGGTCTCTCGTCCATGGCAATGTAAGTTTTGCTAAACCATCCTTTTTGTTTCAAATGTTTGGCAAAGTCGACAAGCATCGTTTTCCAGAAAGCATTATAAGCCGGTGTACCAATCGCATCTTTAAAAACCGCTTCTTTTTGTGAAGCTTCATCATAATAAGTAAAAGCGATTTTCCAAGGCACCATACTGTAACAGTTGATGCGTTCCGTAATGCCACAGTCCATCACAAAGGCGATATATTTATCAAATAAGCTGTAATCATATTTCCAACTTCCATCCTTTTTCTTAGTCCATTTAATCAGACTCGGATAATCATCATAAGTCTGATGTCCCCATGGCTCGTCTACAATACTTGCAGTAATGGTTTTTTGACCTGCATTGGCTAACATCTCGTAATACTTTTTCATGTGTGCATAATGCTCAGCACTCCAAAGTGGCACATTGTGCACGCGGGCAATGGCTGCTGGATGTTGCCATAAATCTAAATCATAGTGCCATTTATTAGGACTAGGCAATGTTTTGTCTAATACCTGAATGGTTATAGGTAAGGAATAATCCTGATCTCCTTTGATCTTAACTGTGCCTTGATAATTTCCAGGCTTTGTATCAGCTGGCACTTTAATGCTCAACCAAACTGGTTTGGTATTATTTTTTGCTATTGAAGCAGATTTAGCATCTGTATCGATCATATCGGCTACATACGAAGAATCGAAATCTGCTGCTTTTCTGTGACCACATCCATCCTTAAACTCATCGGTCATGACATATTCCAGAAAACCAGTTGCCATATTTTCCTTTTTAATGGAATTGCCCTTGTTGTCTTTCAAATCAACAAGTTCTACACGAATATCCTTCAAATCTTTATTTGCCCATAACAGTATTTGTGTATGGATTTTCTCACCTTTCCAGGCTTTTGCTTGCCAGGTCTTTTCTATGCTAACTTTCGGTGGTAATTCTCTTGCAAACCGTGTATTTGAGGATGCAAAACTTACATTCAATCCATTGGGTACTTTAGCCCATTCCTGATCGATAATTTCCTTGCTTAACAATGGCTTTTTTTGCAAAGCTAAGCTTACGTCCTGGGCCTTGATGTTTAAACACAAAAGGGATAGACAAATAAAAAATAGGTGCTTCATAACTCTAAGTTAGCCATTTAGGAAAGACAGCGAAACCTGCATCGTATCAGGTTTGTTACGCAAGCGTTTGTCTTAATGTAACAAAACAGATAGGTTGTGTTTTGATGAGCTCCTTACCTTCCAGATTGTTAGTTTCAACTTGAATCGATACATTTAGGTATAAATGTAACGCTTATCAAAAAACGGGAAACAAATTGGATGTTGATATGATAAAGACTGTAATTTTCTCAGTCTTTCGGCTTCATTTAGGTTACTGTTGATTTCGGCAACCAACATATTACAAATTTCTTTATCTGTAACTGATTGCAAATCGTTATAAGACTGTATGTCTATATTCATTGGGGTTTATTTTGATGATGATCAAATTCATCGGCAATATTCCTTTACCAGCATTTCCCATTCTTCTGCTAACGAAACCTGGGATTTGGTCTTCCCTGCCCTTTTATACCAATAGTCTGCGTTCCAAATGTCGCCTTCTTTACGGTGAAGATAGGCATGGATATGGGCAGAGCGCTGATCAGTTAATTGATCAATTAAATCATAGGCAGTTTTCCAATCACCAGTTCCATCATACCATAAGGCCTGCATATAAGAAGGCAATCCGGGGGTCAACTGAACATCAATTACAGATTGTTTGAAATCAATTACATCGATCATATACCAAATATAACGACAAAGAGTTGAACTTTAAACTTTAGCACGGCCTGGATTTGAACAATAAAAACCCGAAAATAAAATCAATACACTCTGAGAATCTATATCTTCCGTAAAAATCAAAAACATCAAGCTCTTGACCCTAAGCAGTCCTCATGCAAACCAGTCCTTTCCCCTTCCTAACTAAAATGTTTATTCCCATACAGCTCATCCGGAATCACAGGCAAAAAACAGGGCAAAAAAAAACACCCACAAAAAGCAGGTGATTCATCAATTATGAAGGAAATCTAATTAGCTGATTTTAACATTAATTGCGTTCAAGCCTTTTTTACCTTGCTCGATGTCATAGCTTACTGAATCATTCTCACGAATATTGTCCATTAAACCAGAAGAATGAACAAAGATTTCGCTATCACCATTAGCTGGCACGATAAATCCAAAACCTTTTGTCTCATTGAAAAATTTTACTGTTCCTTGTTGCATTATATTATATATTAATTATATTCAAAATATAAAATTTTATTTCAAAATAATAAAAAAAAATAGAATTATATTTTACCAGATAATTATGAAGCGAAATATTTTTTTGAGATCAAATTCATACCTAAATCTCCAGATTCAGCCGTTTAAAGACTTCTTTGGTGACCAGCCGTACATTCGTTGAAAGCTGTTCATAACTGCAATGCCGCAGTCCCTGAGGAAAAGGAACACCATTCTCCCGCTTTACCAAATCTATAGTAATCACCGAATCTACAGAGACCTCCTCGTCTGCAAACAGGGAAGTGTAAAGTCTCCGGGCAAAAGCCTCGTCATGACCAAGATGAAAACAACCATAAGTTTCGATGCCTTTAAGTGTTTTCATGTTCAGAGATATTTCATAACTCGTTTCCATAACCATAAACAAAATGAAATAAAAGAGCCGAAGGCAGCTCATGGTATTGGTCTAAATCAAAAACGTATTACTTGATTTCAATCTGGCGGCTTTGCATTTTAGCCTCTTCACGTTTAGCGATATCGACGCACAATACCCCATCCACATACTTCGCCTCAATGCCATTCGCATCGGCAGCATCAGGCAGCGTGAAAGAACGCACAAACGAGCTGTAGCTGAACTCCCGTTTATTATAATTACGCTCCTGAACACCATCTTCCGAACTACGTTCTACAGAAATACTCAGCATAGTCTTTTTCAAATGGCTTTTAATTACTGGCAGTGTTAAGTACAATCTAAGCTACTTTACTCATAACTGTCCTACAAACAGATCATCAAATTATTTTACAATTGAATTATTCTAATTTATAAATAATTGACGATTTACATAATTAGCTAATTTAATCTCTCTTAGGGAACGTTAATTGGAAAAGCACGCTAGCTGCGTAACGTTATTTCTTATTGTCGGCGGATTTAGTGAAAGTACCCAGGATTAGTTATTTCAGAAAAATCACAGGCACTTCCTTTGCAAGTGCGGCGGTACTTGAAGACTAATCATCTCCTCCTATTTTTTCAAATTACCAAACCGTTGGAAGATTATCCAAGTTTATCGAACAATTATGAAAACCAATTTTACTCAAATCCAGGGGAGCAATTCCCTGCGCAAGCTCCCACGCCACTCAAAAATGTATCAAATGTTATTTTTGGGCGCTTTAATGCTTTTCACTTTTATTGGTGCCTGTAAAAAAGATGATTCAACAATCATCCCTACAGTGAGCCTAACGGCTAGCCCTGCTATTGGTGGTGTGCTTACAGGAGCAGGTGCATTTGCACTGGACTCATCCGTTGCGATTACCGCAGTACCTAATACAGGGTATACATTTTCCAGCTGGACAGAGAATGGCGAAGTAATTTCTACTAGTTCGGCTTACCAGTTTACCATTACAAAGAACAGGAAATTAGTTGCAAACTTTATGGCGATCCCTCCGGGTAACTTTGCAGTCAACTTATCATCCAGTAACGCTGCAGGTGGTACAACCACTGGTTCCGGCGCTTTTCTTATTGGTACTTCTGTTAAAGTAGTTGCGGCTGCCAATGCAGGATATTCTTTTGTAAACTGGACAGAAAATGGTAACCCAGTATCTGCAAGCTCAACATACCAGTTCACAATTACTGGAAACAGGAACCTAGTTGCGAATTACAAGGCCATAATCCCGATTGGGACAAGTGTTATAAACCTGGGGACTGCAGGCGATTTTGCAATATTGACAAAATCAGGTATATCTACCACTGGTACTACATCAGTTACGGGTAATATAGGTGTGAGCCCGGCGTCGGCAACGGCAATTACAGGCTTTGGGTTAATTATGGATACCAATGGGCAATCATCTCATACGCCAATTGTAACCGGCAAGGTATATGCATCTGATTATGCCGTCCCAACTCCTGCTAATATGACAACAGCGGTCAGTAATATGGAAACCGCATTTACAACTGCTAATGGTTTAGTTACCCCAGCGCCTATCGTAAACTTATATGCCGGCGATGTTAGTGGCAGGATATTAACTCCAGGGCTTTACAAATGGTCCACCGGTGTATTGATATCAAATGCAGGCGTAACCTTAACAGGCGGGCCTAATGATACCTGGGTATTCCAGATTGCGCAAGACCTTACAGTTAATAATAGTGCTAAGATCACTTTGTTAGGCGGGGCCCAGGCCAAGAATATATTCTGGGTGGTTAGTGGACAAGCTACACTTGGAACTAATACTGATTTTAGTGGGATCATTCTGAGCAAAACACTTATCTCTTTAAATACAGGAGCAAAAGTTACGGGCAGGTTATTGGCACAAACTGCCGTTACTTTAAACGCCAGCACAGTTATTCAACCTTAGTCACTTTACGACTGAACGGTTATCATTGATATAATTTCAAAAAATTAAGTTCTAGAATATTTAAAGCAAGCCGCTATTAATTTAGCAGGCTTGCTTTAATTGTTTTTTCAATACACAGAAAAGAATTGCCCGACAGGGAGTTTAATGGCTCCATCATTGTTGGAAAAAAGGGGTAAAATTGTCATGCACTCAGCTTCACTGAGCCTGCAACAACCCGCTAAATGCCGTAATACAATTAAATAATGTGAACCAAAAAGGTTTAAGCGGCACACTAGCTAATAAAGATGGAAAGGTTTTTATTATGGTTTACGATGACGCCGTTAGAACAATTGTAGTCGGCAGAATTGGCTTTGGCAGAGTGATCATACCAATCGACAAAGTCAAGAATAAAGTAACTGAAATTAGGGTTCAGCTATACCCATTTGGGACGGAAAATTGATATCCGATGAATTGAAAAAGGCCGGTTTTACATCGGATATCATTTATCTACACATAGACCCTTAATTTCCAAACATTCCTTAGGCCCCAAAACAACAGTAACAACACCGGGATAAGCAACAGAATCCACCATTGCGATTTGGTAACCCTTACCCGCTCCTTTTGATCAGCTGATACTGTTTTTACTTGCTGTTCATGGACTAACACCCTCTTATTTACTTCTTCCAGCTTCACCTGTTCTTCCAAAATCTTACGTCCAGATTTCGACGTTTCTGTCAGGACTACCTTTTCTGCAGTTCCCCAAAAACCAGTAGATGGAGAATAAGTAAACTCCCCCTTAGGCCAGATGACAACCGTTGAGGAGGAATTTAAAGAATCATCGCTTAGCGACATAGACCAACCAACACTTTGATGACTTGCATTCAATTCTGCATTTTTAACAGATTCCTCTTCAGATTTCAACGCAGACCTAAGCGTACCGGTCTCTGTATTTTGGAATATGCCACAGCCATAAAACACCAGGATAAACAACAGTATAAAATACGCGCGCCTCATGACTTGTTCTCTTGTTTAATCCAATTTGCAAACCTGGCAACCGTACGCTTATGCCTTCTCTTTCTAAACACCCCATCACCTTCCCTGCTCCCCTTTAAATTCGTATTGCCTTCCAGCGTGATCACCCAATCTGAACTCAGCTGCTCCACCAAACCCGCATGAGCTATCCGCTTTAAAGCCGGGAAATAAATCCCAAACACATCTCCCGGAAGCGGCAATTTGGTTAAACGCCGGAAAGGAAACAAAGAAGGCGTCCAACCCAGGCGAGGTTGAGCAAGCCCGGCTTTACTATAAACCCAACTTACAAATGCGCCACACCAGGCATGGCCCTTTCCCAACTGGATAACCTTTAAATAAGCCTCCACCCTAACCCCATCATTCTTTCCCGTTAACTCACGAACGCCCAATTCCCCCATTGCAATCGCAACAATCCTTTTCCTTAAGACGGTCTCCTCCTGATTGACATTGATCGCTGTACTTAGCAGATGGCGATCAGGCAGCCGATTCCCGCAAAAAGCAAGGATACAAAGCATGCCCATAATAAACCTAGCTGTTGCCATAATTCCATTTTTTTAAACTGTAAAACAATGATGTCTATTTTTGGAAGTCCTAAGCCATTCCACAACCATTGAAGAAGCAAAAAACTCATTCCAACCATTATTAAAAAGGCGATCACACTGAGTAAGAGCAGTAGCCAAATCCCCGGATCTATATAACCCGCATTCACATCCAAAATCATGATTAACCGTTGTCCCATTGGCCATAACAATAGCAATAGAACTAGTAGTAATCCCATTCTGAAGCCTGTGCCTAACATCAATTCAGGCATATATATACTCGACTGTTTCATCGTTTTATGATTTAATTGTCCAATTATTTAATGATATTCTTGAAAGAACACCCACCAGCTTTCTGACCGGTGGGTGCAGCAATGATTTAGGCTTTTAAAAGATTACCTGCATACTGCGAGTCAGAAACCAGTAAGCCATCTGCACTGGTAAAGTATGCGTAGCATTCAATCTCCTGGCCATTAAAAATGTAAGGAATTGCGAAATCACAGGTCAGTTCAGATCTCTCAAAGGCTTTTAGCAATCCTGTATGACGATCCAAAGCAGGACAATAAATCAGGAAACTCACAAAATCAGTATCCTTTGCCTCCTTATTATTCACATCTTTGATCCAGGAGAAGGTTAGAAAATTTGGATCAGCAATTGAATTAATTACCTTCATATTTTGAGCACCTGCCAGCTTCCCACGACTAAAAGTCAATTTCGTATAGTCGATTTCTCTATTCGGAGAAACTCCGGTTACTGCAAATTTCAAATTGTATTCTACCGCAGCACTCCTGGCCGTCTGTCTGTAAGAACGTTTTCTAAATCCCTCTTCTATGGGTTCATTCCAATGGGTAACGATACTGTTCATTCTTCCGAATATATCCTGCTGATTGAGCTGGAAGGCTGTTGCCGGTTTATTAGATTTATGTGGTTTAACAGCAAGGATGTTTTCACCGTTAACATAACGTCCTACGTTATTTCCTACTTTGCCCTGGAAGTCGCTCCATGGGCCTGCAAATAATTTTCCCATTTTTGGTTAATTTTAAGTTTTACTGATCTGTTGAATCGTAAGTTGCTTGCAAGCCGCTTTTTCCGCGGCGCCACGGAAATCGCTTTAAACATTACAATTCAAACGTATGGATCAGGAAACTAAAAACCTAACACACAGCGCATTGTGGCACAAACTGGGATTCATTGGGATAACTTGGTTTAATTTAGGAGTCTGAAGGTTCAAGAATTGAGGACTTTAGATAAAAAGTCCGCCCAACAATCTTCTTTTTCTTCCAGGCACACTCCTTTACTTTCCTGTAAAAACTGCTGGGACTAATTTTCAATAAATTCATGACACCCTGATTGTCCAGCCATACTTCTTCCTCTTTAAGCTCCGGCTCTTGTCTCAAATAAGCTTTCTCTTTCAATAGGAGTAACTTATTCAAGATCCGTTCAATCCTTATTAGTGTCATTTTCATAATGGTTGGGATTTAAAAGAGGCAAAATTGAACATAGCTGTCGCCATGCCTATAAAAATGGCCTCCATAGTTAATAAATAGGGTTGATTAGGAAGATAGATGATTTTTTAAATGCGCATTAGCGCTTACTTCGGATTGAGGTACCTGATCATTTGCTTGTGTTAAATGTTAAAAGAATAGAAATCCCCCCAAATAGCAAAAATCGTTTCGCTAGAATACCTCAAAAAAGACATTAAAGCAAACAATTACGATACTAAAAAGCTAATAAAACACCAATTAATACTATTAAAATAAATATAATAAATTACTTAGCAAAACCTAAGGATTTTAAAACTTTAACGAATAATATTTACTGAATCATATGATAATGGCATTAACGAATGTGTATAATATTGGTAATTCAAACCTAATCGATAACTTTAGAATTAAATCGAACATATATTCAATATGAAAAACCTCTCCCTAACGTTATTGATATTATTAATTACTTCTACCTCATATGCACAAACCTATACACTAAAGGGGGACGTAAAAAACCTTCAATCCGACAGTCTTTTTATACTCAAATACAATGGTTCAAATTTATCCGGCGCAAAGATATCAGTTACTCAGGGTAAGTTCGAGTATACTGACAGTGTAGCCGAACCTTATTTCATCCAGATTCTTAAACTTAAACCCGGTACAAACTCCACCGAAGGCAAGGTTATTGAGTTCATGGTGGAACCTGGAGTCATGCAAATAACAGGTGATGCCAGTTCTTTTGAGCACATGAAAGTTTCCGGTTCAAAGAGCGATGAGGTTTTAAAAAAATACTTACTGGAAGACGAGAAACTTAAAAACCACTGGGAAGCGCTAAAGATCTCGTATGATCATGCAGTAGCAAAAAAGGACCTGATCAACAAAAAGAAAATAGGCATTGAACTAAATGCTGTACTCTTAAAAAAAAGGGTTCCTTTATTAAAGCAATACGTCAAAGCAAATGCTAAAACTACTATTGGCGCATTGCTTCCTAATTTTTGCATTTTAGAAGATGCACTTAAAAAAGAAGACTATAAGGAAATGTACGAGATGTTAGACCTCAAAATCAGAAAAACCGGTTACGGTCAGCGTGTTCTGGCAAGGTGCAAATAAGGACAGAATCTTTATGGAGAAACGCTGATATCCTTTCTTCTACTTTCCGGAGCGGCATTGTCCACCATGATATTCCCAAGGCTGTCCTTCTTTTTCGGCAAGCCTGGAATCGTAGAGAGCATCGCGGTCCAACCCTTTTTATCAGCCCAAACTCCCATTACCAATCGGAACATTCCCTGTTTCATTTATAGATGGCGTATCGAAAATAACACGATAATTATCCTGATCCTTTTGTGCATAAACATCGAAAGTAAACGACTGCACCAGAATCGACAACAACACTAAGCATATAAATCTCTTCATTACTATAATTTAACTTTCTCTGCTTCCATCCTAGTGATGTATCGAATGATAACGGCAGGGGTTTCATCCGAAGTCGAATCACAAGCAAACGCTATCGCAGATTCACCCTGAGGCAACACCGCTTTCCCCTCCGTACTCAAGGTCTTTAAAACCTTATAATTCTTATCTGTCAGTGTCGCATTGCCCTCATGATCTAACAATAGGTATTGACCTGATGCAATGGTTCCTTCAATTTTTATCACCCCTTTTGGTGTAGTAAATGAAGGGTTAGAGATCGCACCATCCCCTTCCACTTTAAGACGAATGCTGAATGTACTTTCCTTTGGCGAATACCAGGACCAATCGGCTCCTCCTGGTTGTCCCGGTTGCATTCCCGCTAAATCACAGGTAAATGGCTTTGATATATAAAGTGGGTGTAATAAATAATTCTTTTCGTCTACCTTTTGAAGATGCCATTCTGTTGACGGATCCTTTAGCCGTTCCATTTGATTTGCAGAAAATGCTTTCACAGCTCTTAGCTCATCCCAATTTTTCATGGCCTCCAATAGTTTGTCAATCTGGCCATGATTACGCAAGGTTTTCATATTGATGGTCATCGCATATCCAGCATCAAAACCTGCTGATTCAGACAGCGCCCACTCCAAATCTTCTAAGGTAGTGGCTTCAAACTTACGCTCTGCCGTTCTCACCAAAAACCATCCCAGCATCCTCGGAAACAGGTTTCTTTTAAAATACTCCTGATTTTTGATCCTATTCTCCACCTGACCTTGTCTCATTGCTTCCCCCCAAGGTTCCCCCCAATTCATTCGGGTATGGATATGCCATAAATAGTGGTCCAGGCGACTGGCGTCATTTATTAAATCCGACTTATCTTTAAGGTTATTATAGTATTCCGTGATAAATTTAGCGGTCGCATAATAATCGTGACCGGTATACATACTTCCTTCCAGGCCATCAAATGAGATCTGTTTGATTCCAGTTTTATTAAAAATCTCCGCTAGTCGCTGTGCAAATTCGTCTTGTAATTCTAAATCTGGAAACAAGGTTTTATAGGGATAATCCCATAGTTTATACAATGGGTTTTGTTTTGAATGTACCGCCTTACGCGTTCCAAATGCTCCACGAGTACATTTCGTTAATAAAATCTTGTCACCAACTACTTCATATTTTCCAAAAGTGATGAGCTCATCCTCTATTTGCAGCGCATTCAAGGAAAGTGGCATTTCAAAAAGATCAGATTTTAAAATCTCTATATCAGTTCGGTTGCTATCTAAATCGTTAACCAATGTTAACACCCCTTGTTTCAATAACTTTTTACTGGGAATAGGCGTAACATAGGCATCAGTAGTGGTTAGAAAATTTGTTAAGGTATGAATACCCACATGTATGCCCTTTGCTTTTGCCCGGTCAACTAGTTGTTTAACGCCTTCATCACCATTTTTTACAAAGGAAGGTTTCCAGTTAAAATGCCCCCAGGTTGCGAATGGATCTGTATGGTATATATTTTTAAACCCCGCCATTTTCGTTTTCTCCAGCACAAAGTCAAAATCGTCTTCTGAAAAATCTGATATCAAATAAGAGCCCATTGCTGCCCTGGAAATTTTATCCCATTCTCCATTAATCATAGGGTGAGGAAGTCCTTGTTCCAACTCTATTTTGCCGATTCTTTTTAGAATATCACTTCTTAGATCTCCAAACAATGCAATCTTCGCACCCTCAATTTTGGCATCAGGACCTTTAATCGGTAAGGTTAGCGAATTTTTGATTTGTTGCACTTTCCTAAATTCCTGATTTTCCCTATTCCTGGCTGACAATTGAAATACGGTTCCGGTTTTGGCATCTACTGCAGCTAAATTATAAAAGGGTATACTGGCCACAGACAAGTCTGTATTATCACCTCTATAATTAAAGGCTTTGCTGTATTTTTCCGCTAATTCCTGAGGAATTCCACCATTGGTTTTAATATGTAAAGACTGTACTCCAAATGCAATATCATTCTGTTGTGCAACGCCAACTATTTCTCCAACTACCTCATTGATATTGACTTTCAAAGGTCCAAAAACAACCGCTTGATAGGATTTATTAATGGATACAATTTCATAGACTATGGCTACCGGCGTTTGACTTACCTTAAGTATTATTTTCTCACCATCTTCCATCGTCAATGAAAATTTATCTCCGTTTACCTGCAAGGATTTGGGCAAGACCAGCAAACCATTTTTAGCCGCGGATAATATTGGATATTGTCCATCAGATAGGATTTCTTTCCCTGAAACTAGGATCGACTTGTAAAATCCCTTCTCGTCGATACTGACCTTCGTTTGATAGGTTTTCAAATCAACCGCAAATAAAAATCCAGGTAGCGAGAACAGCAGTACCATCATCGCGCATTTTAAAGTCTTGTTCAATTTTAAATCCATTCCTTTTGAAATTTAAATCTTTATCAATAAAAGGTCTTTTTAATGATAAGTTTTTTAACCATCGATACCGTTTCGTTAGTTTATCAAAGAAAGCTGATTTTCAATACACATCTTTGATGAAATTGCCAATTTATTCAGTGATTTTGGCACAGGAATAGGCGGAGAATATTTCCTAGATACCTCAACAGCTTTATCTTGCTATTCCAAAATAGAACAGCAAGATTTCAAACGGCTTATTTAAACAAAGACAGAAAAAAATGTGCTTATCCCAGCTTAGCGGAAAGAATTTCGTTCTTTTCCTTTTCAACAGACAGCAACCTTTCGTAAAGATTTGTGTTTTTACTATAAAGCATTTTGAGGTTCTCCATCGCTTCAATCAACTGATCCACTAAATTATACCTTTCAGGATTCGTATTATTGTTAACTACACTTAAACCGTAATCCCCTTGTATAGTTCCGTTTGCACTATCAATAAATGTATTAAAGTAATTAATCGCTGCTTCTTCAGTAAAATTCTCCAACACCTCCACCGGTATCTTTAAAGCAGTGGCCACTAAGATCAACACCTGTTGCTCTACAACTTCTTTCGCTTCTACCAATGAAATCCTCTTTTGATTCCATTCGGCACCCATTACTTCCGCCAATCCTTCTTGTCTTAGCCCTAACATTTCTCTAAACCGTTTAACATTTTTACCCTGATGAACTTTTAATTGATTGTTTCTTGAATCTTTCATAATAACGCCTTTAAGTTTAAATACAAGTTAAATAATAAAACTTAAATAAACAACAAAGAACAAAACAATAACCAGTAAATTACAAATTAAGCAATAACTTAAATAGAACAAACAAATGCATGGTTTAGAATCTCAGCTATATAGTTATTCGTCTCATCCATTAGGGAAGAATTAACAAACCATTCATTTAAAAATCAAAGACATGAAAACAGCAAACACTACACAAGAATTCGATTTCAGTTACCTAAACAATGATGAAATTGACAACCCGCTGCATTGCATCGGCTATTTTTTTACCAAACAAGTATACATAGAAGAACTTCGCATCGACATCCACAACTGGGTAAAAACAGCCTGTTCCCTTTCCAACGATCAGTTTGGAGACCCGGATCAATTTGCCGTCATCCATCAGCATTGCACTAAACTTTTGGAAATCGCCTATTTATTAAACCATGATGATATCGACCTTAGAATTCACAACTATCATCCTATTTATCGCCTTCACAACGATTGTTTCGCATGGCATGCCGAGAATAAACAAACGCTCAGCTGTCCGGATTTATATTACAGAAACCTGGTAGGTGACGAAATCAATGATGTTAAAACATTCTTTGAAGATTTGTTCGAGTTTATGACTTTAGACCAGTGGTACAAGATTCTCGATCTGCTATTTATCCATTCTAAACAGGAAACTAGCTTTACACAGCAGGAGCAATATGGCCACTTGATCATTGAGATTCTATCCTATCTGGAAAAAGTATTAGAATCTATTTCGGTGGTTTATGAAACCAAAGCCCTTCCTTACATTAACAGCTACTACCCTGAACTTCTTGACTAGCTCCAATGCTCCCTCTTGATAAAGATTTGATGCATTATGCTTAAAATCAAGAGGGAGATTACCAATCTAAAATCTTATTCCTAACTAAGATTAAACAACAGAAAAAACGTAGATAACTTAACGTTTCTTTAATATTAAACTCATTACTTTGCGACCCAAATCAAGATTATGAGAATAAAACATCTACTTATTTACAGTTCCCTGGTTATCTTAAGTTTAGCCGGATGTTCAAAACAAACCGTATCGGAAGCAATCGAAGCTCCGATAGAAAATGCACCCGTTACCTACAAAATCACTGAAAACTTTGAGAATGTTACTAAAACTGCCTACGCTGCAGCGGATATTAATATTTCCACCGGCTCCTGGAATTTTGACGATGCTTTAGTTGGCAATCTACCTGCCGATCTTAAAAATGGACAAAAAAGTGTTCGTCTTAGAAAAGGTAAAATCACGATGAATTTCGATGTTGCAGGTCTAAAAACTTTATACATCTCTCATGGAAAATACGGAAAAGATAAAGATTTCACCTGGCAATTATTTATGTCAGAGGATGGAGGAACAACCTTTACCCAGTTAGGAAAAGATATTCTGGAAAAAAGCACTTCCTTGGTTACCGACTCTTTTAAGATTGATGCTAAAGTAAAAGTACGCTTCCAAATCAAAAACCTAGCCGACTCTGGTAGTCGCGTCAATATTGATGACATCGTTTTCAAAGGAATCGGAGAATCAGGAATTGTAGTTGGTACGCCAGATACAGATCCAGGTGAAGATACCTCAACACCTCCAGTTTCTACGCCATCTAGGGACCTTATCGTAGCTGCAGATGCTCAACCGCTATCAGGAGACGACAGTAATGCACTTTTTGGCAACCCTTCTGCTGCAAATAGCTTAAGCGCCGACAATTACTTGTTAGACATGCGTTATTATGTTCAATCTTATAGCAGCACACGTGGTACACCAAACTGGGTAAGCTGGCATTTAGATCCAAAAACCATTACTCAAGTCACTAAAAGACTAGACAATTTTGCTGGTTTCTCAGGTTTACCGCTTAATTTCTACCAGGTAGGTAACAACAGTTATTACAATTCAGGTTTCGACAGAGGTCACAACTGCCCTTCTGCTGATCGTACCAGCTCAACAGCTGCTAACGGCGCAACCTTCCTGATGACCAACATGATCCCACAAGCACCAAGTAACAACCAAGGTCCATGGGCAGATTTTGAAAACTATTTACGCGCTCAGGTAGTTTCTGGAAATGAAGTCTATATCATTATGGGAAGTTATGGTTCAGGTGGTATTGGTAAATTGGGATCTGTAAGTACTACCATCGATAATGGAAAAGTAACCGTTCCTAGCAATGTATGGAAAATCGCATTGATTATGCCTAATGGTGATGGTGATGCAAGCAGAGTAAGTAACTCAACCAGAGTAATTGCACTGAATACGCCAAACGTGAATACAATTGATAAAGATTGGAAGAAATATATTGTGACCGTGAGAGACATTGAGAAAGCTACAGGTTATAATCTGCTTTCAGCATTACCTCTAGACGTACAGAATAGTATTGAAACTAAAAAAGACGCTGGTAATTAATAGTATAAACCACTCTTTACTAAATAGCGGTTGTTCTTATGGAACAACCGCTATTTTTATGTCTAAGGAAATTTGGATTCCGGATTACCTAAAGAATCACATTAAATTCCTTAGATATTTTGACCTTCATTTTCTGAGTTAGAATTACGTTGTTCTCCATCATAACCAGATTTATTACCATTAGCGGCATCCTGATTAAATTGTATCGGATTTACTGCAGCGTATTTCTCTGTAAATGGAAATGTAAGTCCTTTTGGATTACTACCATATCCATTTTCACCTGGCAGGCCATCTTGAAAAAGCAACCATAACGCATAAAATGGAATAATTTGCCACCAGCCACTTTTATCCAAATCATGACATCTTTTAGCTCCTTGTGCCCAAAAAAACCAATACAAAGGAATAAGAATAGCGAAGCCAATAAGACCAATGCCCTCAGAGCCATCTGAAGCGTAAGATACCCTGATTATAAAAAATATAACTATAAAAATAATGGAACTAATGCCATATTCAGTTCTACGAATACGACCCTCAAAAGAGAATGGATTTTGAAACATATAAATTTTAATTAATTTAAAAATTTGGGCATGCTAATTCAATACAAGCTTGGAACCTTGTATTGATTAAAAGAAACACAGCATTAATCAAAGTAAAATTTTACTACAAGAAAATTTAAGGAGACCACCAGGAGTCAATCGATAGAGAGATAATTTCATTTTGAGCGTTATTTAATTAACAGTAGCATGTAATATTAACAATGCAATATAAAAATATAATTAATTATCACAAAAAATTAATGAACATTTAAATTTAACATCGAGATTGCTTATTTCCTTTTAGACAAATAAAGGATAAAGCTTCGTTAGGGAATGAGGAAAGATAATGCTTCCAACACTTTTAAAAAGAGCCAGTATTTGAAGCACAGGATTTAAGGAGTCAAACGTAATAAAACACCTTTTCTTTTGACGATGTTTTTGTAGTCCCACTGTATTTTCTTCGACTTCTCCATCCAGCGTGCAAGATCATCTGTATTAATCTGTTCAACGGCTGTATAGGTGATAGATGCATCCTTAAATTTCCCTGTGTTGATCTTTAGCTCGGCTTCCTCAAAATCAGCACCACTCCAAAACATCAAACGAATACCCGCTTTAAGTTTACTATAGCCAACAATTGGGTTCCCGTCTATAAACCAAACAGGGTGCTTATGCCAGATTTTGCTTTCCGCTTCATTTAGATTACGGTTGATTTCAGCTGCTAATGTATTACAGATTTCTTTATCTGTAGCTGATTGCGAATCGATATAAGACTGTATGTCTTTATTCATTGGGGTTTATTTTGATGATGATCAAATTCATCGGCAATATTCCTTTACCAGCATTTCCCATTCTTCTGCTAACGAAACCTGGGGTCTGGTCTTCCCTGCCCTTTTATACCAATAGTCTGCGTTCCAAATGTCACCTTCTTTACGGTGAAGATAGGCATGGATATGGGCAGAGCGCTGATCTGTTAATTGATCAATTAAATCATGGGCAGTTTTCCAATCGCCAATTCCATCGTACCATAAGGCCTGCATATAGGAAGGCAATTCAGGTGGCACCTGAACATCAATTACAGACTGTTTGAAATCAATTACATCGATCATATACCAAATATAACGACAAAGAATTAAACCTTATACAATAGGACGGATTTTACAATAAATGAGAATCATTGCATACTTTTAGTAAAATCCCCAATTCAAGATACAACAAACAATTGCATCCACGATAATAATATACCAATAAAAAACGCCTCTAAAAAACCACCTGGCATTCATCAACCCTGCGCTTTAACCCTACTTATTCTCCTTCCATTCAATCAACCTGTGCACTTTTCTCATTTTGTGAGTGACCTCCCCCCAATTTTAAGACATGCTAAATTCGAAAATCAGGGCGTTAACTGGCTTTTTTCCCACATCTCCTGAGGGGTTAAACCTCCCAAGGAACTATGTGGTCTAAAGGTATTATATTCTGTTCTCCATACTTCAACTTTTTCTATGACGTCCTCCATTGATAAGAACCAGTTAGTATTTAGACATTCATCGCGGAAACTTCCATTAAAAGACTCAATATACGCATTATCTGTGGGTTTTCCTGGACGGGAGAAATCAAGTATGACCTGATTTTCATAAGCCCATTTATCCAATGCTTTGGAAATAAACTCACTGCCATTATCGACTCTAATCTTTTTTGGAATAGATTTGCATTCCTCCTTCAATCTTTCCAATACTGTTACTACTTGTTCCCCCTTAATACCTTGTTCTGGATAAATATCAAGGCAAAATCTGGTATAATTATCTACTATAGTTAAGGATCTAAATTTTCGCCCGTCAAATAGCTGATCGGATACAAAGTCCATACTCCAGCATTCATGTAAATGCGAGGGCTGTACTCTTTCCAAACGATGTGCGCCCGCTCGATTTCTTCTAGGTTTTTTACTGCGCAGATTTAATCCTTCTAGCTTATAGAGCCTGTAAACTCGGTTATAACTGTCTTTAAAACCCTCTCGGCGAAGTAAGATAAAGATCCTTTCACTACCATATCTAACCCGGGTTTCTGCAATTTCTTTCATCCGCATTCTGATTACTTTGTCGTCACGGCCTATCTTTTTGTAATACCACATCGAGCGACAAAACTGCGTAACAGCACAAGCACGATGTACAGAAACTTTGTAATTGACTACTAAAGCTTCGGCCAGCCCCTTCAATTGGGCTGGCCTTAAAGCTTTTTTTTAAGTACATCCTGAAGCATGTGTTTGTCCAGACTTAAATCCGCAACCAGCTGTTTGAGTTTAGTATTCTCATCCTCCAGCTGCCGTAGACGCCGTAGTTCAGTGACCCCCAAACCACCGAATTTCTTCTTCCAATTATAAAACGTCGCCTGATGAATTCCCATCTTCCGGCATACTTCCTCCACAGAGACACCTGTCTCCGCCTGTTGTAACGCAAAGGCAATCTGCGCTTCTGTAAACTTGCTTTTTTTCATAACAATTACTGTATGTTTAAATTACGTAATTGCCCGGATTTTTTCGAATTTTCAGTAGTCTGGTTTTTCGGGGGGAGGTCAAATTTCAATATCAAAAAATTAATAATTAATACAGCTTCCCTTATAAAAGAATAAATCTTGTAAAGACTAACATTCATAACCCAAATTTCATTGTTTGCACCGCAGAATTAATGTGGTATGGTTAAAATTAATAAGACAAATCTGCGCTAATACCTAACCCATTCATGAACCTAATTTAACCAATAACTCTTTCAACCTCATATTCAACTCTACCTTCTTATTAAACTGTTTACTTTTAGCAATAGCCAACTTCACTTTTTCTATCTCTTTGTTCAAGCGCCCAAGTTCCTTTTGAGTTGAAACTAATTCTGTTAGATTCTTTACTTTGGCATATGACTTATTAAATTGTTCACAAAAAGTTTTGTAAACCCAATCAATATCATTTTTAAGTTCAATTTGAAACTCGTTTTCATTCTCAGTCAACCAATCAGTTGAATAAGTGTAATCGATTACCGCTAAATCTTCATTTTTTGGATTGTTATGTTTTGGAGAAGTGGAGAGGTAAACAGAATTTACATTTCTAATTATAAATATAATTGGGTATGGGATTGCTTTGTCAATGATGTTTAAAATGCTTTTAATTTGAACCTTTTCTTTAAGCTCAATACTAAAAATCTGAATTTCCAATATTTCTTTTGATTGCAGGTTCGTAGTGTCGACCGATAACTTATTTGACCAAGTTATTCTTGAAACATTATCTGCAAATTCTTTTTTTTGTCTTGAATTCGTATACGAATCAAATGCATTTTTTGGAATAATCTTATTTAGTTTAGTGGTTTCAGGTAGCTTGAACATAATCTTGTTACTTCACAATAAGAAACGATATTAATTTGAAATCCTCAATACCCTTAAATTTATCTTTTAAAGCAACAGTTCCTCCTGCCTTAAATAAACTTAAAACTTCCTTTTCTTCCTCTGTATTTAAAATACTGCCAATAGCCTTTCGCAATAAATCAGAGTATGATGACATATCATGATATTCGTTAGTTTCAATATTCAATTGTTCACAAAGTGAAACTATTGGCTCATCAATTTCCTTGCACAGCATCCTCACCGCATCTAATATTTTTTTGGAGTCGATATGATTAAAAAACAATTTTCCAGTAAGATCTATATAAACCAAATAAAATGGATGTAAGCGATTGAGTTTATTAATATTTACATCAGAGTTCACATTTTTCAAAACATAGATTACGCCTGGCTTTAACATTTCTGTTGATTGAACAACCGCGTGAATGCCTTCTGGAATATCTGTTAGTTCTCCATATTTCTTTATGTAATTAGATAAATCAATTCGAAAATCATTTAAGCCTAAATCAGTAATATCTACACCTTCACGAAGGTCTTCTAAATCAGTAACCTCATCTTGTAGTTTCCTTAGTTGAATTTTTCGGTATTCTAGATCTTTTTGGTTTTCTTTAAGAATATTGTCATCTGCAGTACTGGCCATATCAGAAATCATCATTCTATCTTCAACTCTTTGTTTTAAATTGATATAGGCATCTAAAGTAATATCTGGCCAAAAGTTAACTAACGTTATGCTTTCATTTTTGGAACCAATACGGTCAATACGCCCGAATCTTTGGATAATACGCACAGGATTCCAGTGTATATCGTAGTTGATTAAATAATCACAGTCCTGCAAATTTTGACCTTCGGATATACAATCAGTGGCGATCAAAATATCTACTTCCTCAGTAATATGAGGAAAAAGCAATGCTTTATCTTTCGACAGTGGCGAAAAGCACGCAAGTAATGTATTTACCTCAGTTGGAATAATTTTACTACTACAGATTTTCTTAGAACCAGAAATCAAAGCAGAGTTAAGATGATATTTATCTTTAAAATATCCACTCAAGTTATGATATAAGTAATTTGCAGTATCAGCGAAAGCAGTAAATATGATAACTTTTTGATTATCCTTGTTAAATGGTTTTTGAATTTTTTTCTCAATCCTTTCTATCAAAGTTTGTAGCTTGCAATCACCTTGAGGATTAATTGCTAATGCTTTTTGGAGCAGAAGATCTAATACAATAAAATCTTCCTGTAAATCTTCTTTCCATTGCAGTCGATCCACATCTGCTAAATGAACCTTTACTTTTTTACCAATAACATTTTCTTCATCGCCCCAATTAGAGTCCCAATCAAAGTTTTCATCATCAGTATCTATCAGTACGCTTGTTAAAGATTCATCGTCACCCCTTTCAATTGCTCGTAAAGTGTTTTCTATTTGATTTAAGATACCAGATGCAGTAATTCGAAAAGAATCTACAGAACTTTCTAATCGTTTTAATAAATTAATATGCATCAAAACTTTCAAACTACGCTCACGATCCATTTGTGTTAAACGTCCTGTTTTAACGGTTTTGTCATACAGTTGCGCGTATTTTTCAATCTTGCTTGGTAGTAAATATTTTAGTGGCGAATACACAGAAAAATTAAGCTTTCTTAACTGTTCGGCTATTTCCACATAGGTTAAATCACTATTTTTTGTAAGTGCACATTCAATAGATTCAGGTTTATTTCTTGTTGGAAATTTACCGATATCTGTAGTATCGTAATACGTAGTGATATGCTTTCTAGAACGGGCAATAGTTAAAGAATCCAGTACCTCAAAGAAATCAAAATCCAACATTTCTAATAATTGATCTGCGGTCCTTTGTGACAAATCCATTTTAGACCATATATTAAAAGCCGATTGCGCTTTTTTGAAAACCAAGTCAATTCCTGAGGTGGTGCCTAACTTATTATCCATTAATTCAGCATCACCCTCATAAGCTATAGCCAATTGATTTTTAAGGTCATTAAATCGATTATTTACTGGAGTTGCGGATAACATTAGCACCTTCGTTTCTATTCCATCTCGCATCACCCTTCGCAATAGTTTCTGATAACGATTTTCTTTCTCCGAATAAGTTAAACCGCTATTTCTAAAATTGTGTGATTCATCTATTACAACTAACCCGTAATTTCCCCAATTCACATTCGCCAAGTTGCGCCCATTGCTCATTCCCCCTTCTCTTGATAAATCAGTATGGAATAATACATCATAACGGAAACGGTCTTTAGACAGAATGTTATTTTTATCGTTGTGGCGATAAGTATTCCAATTGGCTTCTAACTTTTTCGGACAGAGCACTAAAACGTCCTTATTACGCATTTCATAATACTTGATTACGCCCAATGCTGAAAAGGTTTTACCTAGACCAACACTATCAGCCAAAATACATCCTTTATATTTTTCCAGCTTATTGATAGCGCCAATTACAGCATCCTTTTGAAAATTGAATAACTTATTCCAAACTATTGTATCCTTAAAACCTACTTTATCATCAGGTAAATTATCTAAGCTCAAATCATCTAGAAAATCATTAAAGATGTTATACAGCGTGATGAAATAAATAAAATCTGGACTATTTTCTTGAAAAGCCTTTTCGAAATATTGTTGAACTTTATCCGTTACAATTTCCAAGTGTTCTTCGTTTTCCCAAACCTGGTTAAACCAATTAAGGAAATCTTGGCTATTAGGGAAATCAGATTTTTGTATTAAGGTAGGGAAACCTTTTTTTGGGGTTACACCTAAATCAGCAGTCGTAAAACTATTAACATTTGACCATGCATGAGCAGTGTCATCAGAATTTTGCGTATGGATCATTCCGTTTAAAGGAAATCCATGTTGCTTATTTGATTTGAACGTTACTTTGGCTTTTACCCATTTAGAGCATTCTTGTGCAATAGCTCTTTGCGTTAGTTGGTTGCGCAACTTTAATTCAAACTCACCACCACATAAATCTGCCTCTTTAAAAAGATGAGGAATGAAAAATTTAGGAACTTCTTTTTTTAAGTTTTCCTGAAGAAAAGTTGGGGAAGTAAAAATAAACCTTAGTTCATCAATGCCTTGAAGTTCTTTTCGTAAAGCTTCAAAGGCATATATAGAAAATGAAGAAGCAGCAATAGAAAGTTTGTCTTTCTTTTTGATACTTAACTGCAAGTCGTCTATTAAACGGCTATTTACATTATCAATGAGTTTCATTCGCAAAGTAATTTTTCAAATCTGTAATGAATTCTGAAAATGGTTTAGCATCTCTCCAAATTGGTCTATTTACATAAACGGACTCCGTTTTGTTATCTAAATTTACTTTAATATCATCTAATAGAGACAAATTTACCAGGCCACTATCCCAATTTTTAATTTTATCACCAATTTTGTAGCCAATATCAGTTACAAAATTTGCATTTTCAGTAAAATACTTTTCGTCAATTTGATATTCATCGTCAGGCCTTGTTAACACACATAAAGCATATTGATCTTTTTCTACAACTGCTGTCCTTCCTTGAAGAATTGACATTCTTACATTTTCTTTTCCACGTATAACATTTTTTATTTCTATTGAGTAACCTTTGGTTTTTAATATAATTTCAAAATCTTTGCCTAGATCTGGATTAAACAATTCCATCTCCATATCAATGCCTTCAAAAACTTTCCTAAATGCGTCTTCTGCAGATTTACCTATCTTTTGCCATCTCAACCTTTGCTCTCTAATTGCGATCATTTCTTGCGCTTTTAAAATGAGAGCATCTGGTCCTAATTCATTTGCAACCGCTTCAAGCCGTTTCATATGATCGACTGATAAATTGATTTCCGCAAGTTTTGAAATATCTTCCATAGACTTTCCAGAATCTTTCAGCGCTTTTATATGCTTGCTGAATCCATCCCCTAAAGAGATTACGTATAGAAAATTTCTTTTCGCAGCGAATGTTTTAAGGTAGCTTGCGGCATCTGAATGCTTATCAAACCAAGAATTTACTGTATTAAAAACATCGTGGAGTTCACCAGTTAGTCCAACCTTGCCTGCAATTTTATCATCTTCAAACAGTCTATCGATATGTTTGGTAACAAAATTAACATCTGTGGTTCTAAAATCAGTTACGGTGATTTTATTTGCTATTAAATATTCTTTTGGATTGTAATTGCACTTTTCTAGAGCTATTATCTTCAAATCCTCGTCAAAATATCGTGAATTATCTTCTTTGAACAAGTCTTCGGTATAGGCCTTGAAAACTCCGTGATGCTGAATTTCAATATCCTTCTCTTGAACAAGAGTTTTATTCTGTTGAGTTGGTATTATATGGTATTTTGTTAAAAACCCTTTAATATCTTCTCTTGATTCATTTATATATGTTAAAAATCTATTCAACCAATTGTATGCGGTTTCTAAATTCTCATCAAAATACAACTGTGCGAACTGACTTATGGTTGTCTCTTTCTGAATCAAATAACAAATATATTTAGCTGTCCACAATTCTGCCGGCTGATAGTAATTTTCGTAATCAATTGTTACGTATTTTTTTTCACCAAGCTTATCTTGTAAGAGTTCTTTTACCATACCAAGCCAAGTTTCTCTTTTAGAGGCTCTGTCTGTTTTGAATAAAGTATTGATATGTAGTATTGCAGATATTTGTTCCTCTTTCGCTGCCTCTATTGGAATTTTACTTATAACATCATTATTTAAATCTTTATAAAATTGCTCTAAATCAAAAAATGCGATGCCAGGAACATCATTTCCAAATCCCTTATTAAGAAACTCTAAATCTAAATTTCTACCTAATTTCTCAGAAACAAATTTTATTTCATCATCTATAGGTGGATACAATTTAACTCCATCTCTAACTTTGAATTCTTTTTTTTCATTTAGATAAATAGGATAAGTTTCTCCCAAAGTAGAATTAATTGATTGTAAATATTGATAGACATTTTTTAAGCTATCATATGGTATACCTTCGTCTACATTAATTAAACCTGGCAAGCTTCCAAGCAATTGCTCCAAAGTAATAGAAAATATATCAGGCCAATTTGAAGTTTCTTGATTAACTACTTTATCCCAGAAACCTATGCTTTCATTATTTGGCACCACATCAGGCATAAGCCCAGCTAAGATTTTGTAAAAAGAATTATCATCAGCTAAATTAAGTACTGGAAATTTAGCTTCCCCCATTTTTATTAGCCCTCCTGAAACTGTAGCTACAAGTTCCTGTGTGATTAAGAAGTCTCTGATCGGTTTTTGTATATCATTAATGTACCAGTCTCGACCTGTATAATTTTTTAATTCTAATGGTAGGCCAGATAAAGCCAAAAGGTGTAAATTCTGAATTTTTGCATTAACGATTGTATTTAAAAACAAAAGATATTCATCTTTAAACTCCAGCAAAGAAGTTCTATTTGAATCAGGGGTAAATTCTTTTGTGTTTTCATCTTCTTTTTTAGTTACGATACCATCCCTTGGTTCGGTTGGTCTGAAGTTGTTGTGTTGAATGAAAACTGGCAAATTGAAATTCTCAGTACCTATTAAGGGAAACTCTTTAAATAACACAGCTTGGTTTTCTAAGCTTTTTAAGGCATAACTTTCTCCAATTTCTTCAACAGGTATTCCCAAAATTAAGCTTGGAGTTTCTTTATAAAGTAAACCATTTTTCTCTCCAGCACTTAGATAGTTCAAACCACCTATCTTGCTTGGTTTTGGTTCAATTTCATAGCTGCTTGAAATACCATCTCGAATTATTGTAATTGATTTTATTCTCTTTCGATCATTATCACCTTTATTAATTAACAAAGTGAATATTACATTTTTTTCTAGCTCATCAAGCCCTTTTTCTGCATAGTGCTTTGCAGCATCATTTAAATAATAGGTAAATGTATGGCTATAGTTATCAAATATTTCGATAGGTAAATTACCTATTTTATTAATTTCATCGAAAGTCGTTTTGATAGACAACTTCATTTGTTTTAGAGCCTCTGTTTCTTCTAAAGAAGCCGAAGTTCTATCAACTTCAATTTCGAACTTTCTTTCTCCAGTAGTATTTTGATGAACACCAGAAATTGAAAGTTTTTTACTAAGAATATGTGTTGTTACGAAACCAGTACCATATTTACCTGTAGTACCGTCATCACCGCCAAGTGATTTTGTTGACTTTTTATGTAAGATTGCAATTAGATGCTTGGTTTCAAAAGGTGCCCCATTGTGACTAATCGTAATTTTATCATCATCTAGTTGGAAAATTATATCTACACCTAGACCTTCATCAGTATCTTTTGCGTTTTGGAGAAATTCCCAAACCCACCTTGTTTTTTGTAATTCGTCTTTGTTTGTTAAACTATTTACATCGTGTATAATGTCACGAGCTTCACTGTCTTCTCTTAATTTTTCTCTTTCTAATTCTGCTTCTGTCATTTTTGAGGGCTAACTTTTTCCAATTGAGAGTGTTGATTTTTATATTAAACTATACAGTTCATTTTTTTAAGTCTTTTAATGCTTCTTCCCTGCAAACCTTTCTTAAATTATCCAAATGATTCGCAAGAACATTATACTTCTTTGTGCGAGCATCTAAATCAAGTGTCGGCTTTAAAATTTTTATTACATCCTCTTCTAAACTCCTTAATTTCGAATAGGGAATAGAATGCCCATCTTTCCAATAACCAATAATTAGGTTTTTAAGCATCCATTTAGTTAATGTATTATTTCCTGCGTCATTAAATGTGTAATTTAAAATTTCGCGTTTATTATTTGTTCCATTTCGTGAAAAGGCTATTAGACTCAACTCTTCTTTCAAAATCGCTCCAATAGAACGCCTTAAGGTTGAACTTCCAGTGCTTGAACTTTTAAAATGATTTCCTAAATCTCTTTTCTTCAAGCTTTCTTTTGCAATTCCAACATATATAATTTGATGTTGCGTTCCGAATTCTTTTAAACTCGCATTATCCTTCAGCATAAAAGCATAAATTCCCGGACATGTTGGATAATCTAAGTGACCATCAATTAGTTTAGCTGTATCCCTAATGCTTTGGAGAATGTTTTCTAACATATTTGAGAACCTAAAATTAGCTACAATACCTTCATTTCAGTTTCAGGACTTAATTGTTTTAGCAATTGTTTGACATTTTCTTTAGCCGTATCATCTTTAAAACCTTTATCACGAAATACAATTCTAAGCGGTTTATCTTTTGCTAATTCTTTCGCAAAAGTTTCATCTATACCTTTATCAAAACAAGCATAAAGCGAATCTCCTGCTACAGCAAAAACTTCTTTTTCGGTTATTTTTTTATGCTCTATTTTTAGAGAAAGTGGCAAACCCCAATCTAACATTACTTGCGCTAATAAGTCTTCTGAGCTACGGCCATCTTTTACGTTGTCTGCAAAAATATCTAAAGTAGTTTGCGAATAATCCTGTGGTTTATAATATACATCTTGCATATTACTTTCATCTAGCTTATACACTCGAAACCCGTAATCTTGATCATCACTAAAATCAGCAAAAATGCCTTCTTTCTTAGCATGTTCTAATTTTTCTTCTTTTATTTTTTTTCCAGAACGACGAATACGCTCTTTACCTAATTCTGATAAATAACTAGGTTTGTTAATAGAATCTAAAAATTCAATACAATCTTCTAATTGTTTTTTTGTTTTCGAATCAACTCCTTTTTTTGATTCCTCTAAATTTTCTGGTATTTGGACTAAAATAAATGAAACCTTACTCTTATTTTCAGCATTTACATTAAAAATTGCATGAGCTGTTGAGGCTGATCCAGAAAAAAAATCTAATACAGTGTCCCCATCTTTAACATTTGCTAATTGAATAATTGAATTCAAAAGACGGGTGTTTTTAGGATTAGAAAATAAATTTTTCCTTCCGTCAAAGAGTTCTGTCATCTCGGAGTTTCCTTCTTGGTTATGTCCAAATAATTCATGAGACCACCAATTTGTAGCGCACTGACCTTCTTCTTCTCGTTCAAACTTGAAATATTTCTTTCTTGGACTACCGTCACCATTATTAGGAAATACAATTCTTTTATCAGCCAAAAGATTTTTATAATTGGTTTCATCACCCATCCACTCTTCATCGAGAATTTTACCAGTAGGGGTAGTTATTTTATATTTACTTCCGTTTTGATCAGAACCAACTTTCCATGGCTTACTTGCCCAATCCCCTCTAACATCATTGTCTGGATTCGTGAATGTACCTGTTAGGGGAAGTTTTCCTACGCCTGATAATTTTAATTTATCAGAGGATTTGGCATATACAAGGATATGTTCTGCAACTAAACCAATCAATTTCGACTTATCATTAGGTTGATTATGTCGTCTTCTCCAATGTATATGACCTTCAAAATTCATCTCTCCAAATATCTCATCACATAACTTTTTTAAATTATGCACTTCATTATCATCTATGGAAATAAAGATTACTCCGTCCTCTGTTAATAAATTTCTACCCAATTTTAACCTAGGAAACATCATTGTAAGCCAATTAGAGTGATAACGACCAGATGTTTCAGGATTAGATATTAAACGTTGATTATATTCATCTTTTTGTCCGCTTTCTTCAAACTCTTCCTTACTGTCCCTCGAATAGTTATCCTTATAAACAAAATCTTTTCCAGTATTATAAGGAGGGTCTATATAAATCATCTTGATTTTACCCAAATAACTTTCCTGCAGAAGCTTGAGCACTTCTAAATTATCACCTTCTATGTATATATTTTCAGTATTATCAAAATCTACCGAATCTTCTAAGATAGGCCGTAAAGTTTTTGTGGTTGGTAGGTTGGCGGTTACGATAGCTTCCCGCTTTCCAGGCCACTCTAAACGATAACGTTCCTTCGTCCCATCAACAATATCAGTAGTAAGTTCTTGTTTTAATAAATCAAAGTCAAGTTTTAAGCCATCTGTTGTTTCAGTTACACAGTTGGGAAATAACTTAGCTAATTTTTCTGTATTAATATTTGCCCAATTAGGCGTTTGCATATCTAATTTATCGTTCATTGCTGTTAATTTAATTGGGCAATATCTAATAGTTTACTGTATGTTTTGATGACATCAAACTTAACTTCGCCACCGCTAATGGTCTTAAAATGTTCTTTTGCACAATGAATTTTTAAACTTTCAATTGCTCTGAGTTCAATCCCATCTTCAGTTCCTTTGGTTTCGGCTACGAAATAAATGTGGCGCACCTTTTCTTTGTCTAACACTATGGCCCAATCTGGGCTGTAATTTGCAACTGGTGTTGGGATATAAAAATTCTTAGGTAATTTGGCATAAACGACAACCTCTACCGCTTCCTCTAAGTTTTTTGCAAAATCTTTTTCTACGGTAGAGTCGGTATTCATAAAATCGTAAATGTGTTTTTTAAGCACGTCACTATTGCGCAATACATTTTTATCATTGGTAAACACAGTTTTTGAATCAAAACTTTGATTAGTTTTATGATAGACTATATTGTTAATAATTAGTGATGCCTTGGTTTCATTAATCAATTTGGCACATTTAGCAATAAACTCTTCTGGATTTTGTCTAAGCAAATAAAATTTTTCTGGTTTTATAGTTTTTAAGATAGCTACGATGGTGCTCCTTTTTAAGTTGGTTAAAACCTCCATTTCGCCAACAATGTCATAAGCTGTATTTGTGTATAAATCTGCCTTCAGTTTTAACTGCTCGGTTTTGGTAACGTTAATTGCTGTACCTTCTTTAAGTTCTTCTTTTGAGGCAGTGTCCATTTCACCAATTTTAACCTCATAGCTTCTACTAGAGATATGCAAATCTGCATTAATACGGTTTCTAGCATGTTCAATCAAACTATCGGTGTCAAATTTTACCTCATAAATTGTTTTTAAGCTAATTCTCTTCCAAAGTTCTTGAAATTCCTTTTTAGCAAAATTTGAATTGGTTTGTAGAACTACAACTTCACGTTCATCTTCAGGTTTAATGGTTTCACAGTTATAAATCGACTGCAATAATCTGCTCACGGCTTCAACAAAAGGTTGTAAATTTTCAGGTAATGGAATATCCATTTTTTCTATTCGCTCTTTGCCTTCAGGTGTTATTTTATCATCTTCATCTAGGATATCGTGTTTGTACAAAAACTTATTCAACTTTTTGGCATCCTCCTCAGTTAGGCGAATACTTTCTTCTTTTTCGTTAGTAAGCACCTTACCTATAAAATATTTAGCATCTGCTTTCTGCGGGCGATGTTTTAATGAATTTGCAATCTCAGTTTGTAAACCTTTTGCAAATGATTCATAACTTTCAGAAGCAATCACCGTAAGTTTATTAATCTCATGTACTTGCTCGCCAATTAGTTCAAAGTCCTGTCTAATCCCACGACTATCAACACACAAACGCATACCACGTCCAACCTCTTGTCTTCTTCTTGTTTGGCTTCCACTGTCTACATTTTTTAATGCACAGATTTGGAATACGTTAGGATTATCCCATCCTTCTTTTAAAGCCGAGTGTGAAAAGATAAAACGTGTTGGTTCAGTAAAGCTCAATAATCGCTCTTTATCTTTCATAATTAGATCATACGCAGAAACATCATCAGAATCTTCACTTCCTCTTTTTATGGAGGGGTCTACAGGTTTTCCTTTTTTATCAATGGCAAAATATCCATTGTGTACACGATCTGCATCATCCCTTTTCAAATATTCCAGATAATTGCCTGGCATATAATCTTTATGCACCTTTTGCGCATCTGTAGCTACAATAAAATCAGTATAATCTTGGTGGAATAAATCTATAAACTCATTAACTACGTTATCGTATTCTTCTTCAAAAATGCGTGCATAATCGCCCAACTCTTCTTCTCCTAATTCGTTATATACACGATATTTCTCTACAGAATCGATAAAAAACAAGGAAAGAACTTTAATTCCTTTTTCAAACAACGCCCTCTCCTTTTGTAAGTGAGAAAGAATGGTTTCGCGAATTTGAATTCTGCGGAAAGACATTTCATCCTTGTCATTTATAATATCGCCAGGGAAAATTTCTTGTCCGCCAATAACTACTTTATTTAGATAACCATTAACTTCAGAGATCGTATGATTTTTATATGCAGGTAGGTGTCCCGATAATTCAAAGAGGTCAGCACGCTCTTCCAATTTCTCCCGGACTCTCTTTACACCATTTCCACTTCTTTTTTCGTATTCTAAAACTGCTATTGGAGGTTTGGAAGCACTTAAACTAATATGCTCCAAGTATAGATAACCTGTGGTTCCAGTAGAACCTTTCAAATTGATACCCTTTACTTGAATCTTCTTAACGAGCTTTTTATTGTAAGCATCTAAAGCATCAAGGCGATAAATTTTATTATATTCTTCAGCATGTGTGGCTGAATACCTTAAAGTTAACAAAGGCCTAAAATCCTCCATGCTTTTAAGTGTCACAGAACCTTGCTTTCCCACAGACTGTGGTTCATCAATGATTAATATCGGATTTGTTTGCGCCAAAACATCTATTGGCTTACGTGTTCCAAACTGATCCAATTCTTGGTAAATTCTCTTAGCATCAGCACCTCTAGATGCAAAAGCCTGCGTATTAATAATCATCACACTAATGCGACTGTCAGATGCAAAAGTTTCTATATCCTGGGGCCTGGTAGAATTATATATAAATGGAGTTATTTTATGTCCGTATAATTCTTGGAAGTGGTCTTGTGTGATTTCAAAACTTTTGTACACGCCTTCTCTAATTGCAATACTTGGCACAATGATGATAAATTTGCTCCATCCATAATGTTTTTGCAACTCATACATTGTTCGGATATAGGTATAAGTTTTACCTGTACCAGTTTCCATTTCGATTGTTAAATTATAACCAAGGTTTGCACCTAAGAGAATATCTAAATTTCTATTTTCAATTAGATAATGTTCACGTTGTACAGCAATAATATTTTCAAGAACTTGGCGGTCCGTAATTTGTATAGCACTATTTCTATAGCCAATATCTTCGAGCAATTCACTACCTAAAGCGCCCTGATATCCACCTGATGCAATTTGTTTAGTTTTACGAATGATGTCACGACTTTTTTCTAAAGTAAAATGATTGGTTTTTAAGGTCTGCCCTTCGAAACATTTTACAACAGCGTCAATAGCTTGAACCTGAAAATCTTGTTCTTTAAATTGTAATTTCATTAATTAGAACATATTAAGAAATATATACAAGAGTTTATATTTTCATCTTGGGAGCAAGTAAAATTTGCTAAAAATTGCGTTTGTGACATCAGATAATCTGTTTTGGAATTATTTAAATATCGCAAGTTAACAATTAAATAGACGCCTATCAACGTCGTAAATAAGAAAGCCTAAAATCATCTTTTAATTAGCTAAATTTCAGACAAATGCTGGTTACAAGCTTTAATTATAACCACTCAGTTTCCTTTTTAAGAGAAACGGATAAGTGACTCATAAATTCCTTCAGTACAGGCAACGGTTCAGGAATTGAATAAACATGTAAAAGGTAAAAAACTTACTCTGGGTAGCAATTAGCCGATTACTTCCTTTTTATCCAAACCCCACATCTTCCATATTTGACCAAAGGGACAAAGATTTTCTCCTGTCGCTCGCTTCCATGGCTGATTGCAAAGTTCAGAAGTTATATCTTCAGGTTGCTTACAAAACTCTTTCATATTACAACCTTTTTGTTCATAGAACATGACCTCATGTATCTCCTGGATAGCTTTTAGAACTATTATTTCATTTGTCTTAATGTTCGGATGTGAAAAGAAATAATGCTTTTTGCGATTGGTCA
Source organism: Pedobacter gandavensis (assembly GCF_014172405.1). Lineage (GTDB taxonomy): Bacteria > Bacteroidota > Bacteroidia > Sphingobacteriales > Sphingobacteriaceae > Pedobacter > Pedobacter gandavensis. The sequence continues at coordinate 246,645 of NZ_WNXC01000006.1, forward strand.
TTAAAGGAAAACCAAAATAATTTGTCAGGTATCTAAAATTATTTTTGCGTTCTTCTTTGTCCAATGGACTTAAAACATCAATCCAGAAACCAGGTTTTTTCATTCTGAAATCAATACCCAATTCTATAATTTCTTTAAACCACTTACAAAGTTCATCATATAATGGAATTTTAAAGTAATCATTGAGCTGTCTAATTGCTATTTCAGCTTTTTGTTTATACATATCATAAAAGGAATGTACAATACCCTGTGAATCTGTAAATTTGTATTTTTCTAGATAATCATAAAAATCTAAATAATTTACAGGAACAAATTTTTCATTGTTCATATCCGTCAAAATATCATAAAAAAACTTCCCTGGGTGAGATGTATTTAAAGCGATATCACAAAGCAAGATCACCGTAAGTTTGTCCTTGGCTAACTCAGGATTCAAAAAAGCACACACAGCTTCGGCTACATGATAAGGAAAGAAATCCACTTCAATATGATCACAAATTAATTCCTGAATACCATAGGCCATCCCTTCCATCACACATGTAGCGCCAAAGCAAAATGTTCCAAACTTCCCTGTTTCATCTTTGTAGTGGACAATTACAGCAGGAATACCCTCATAGCCATTTATGTAACCATTAGGTTCCAAGCTAATAGATTTAATATCAATCCCGAATGTCACACTTTCATCTTGGCCATAATAAAAATTGGCAAGATCTATATTAGTAGCAACAGTACTTTCTGGATCAACTACAACAGGAAGCGAAAAGGTTGGTGAACCGTCAGTAAGAACCTGATAGTTGGCAAACTGCTGATGATCTACAATATTGATGATATTCATAAGCCCGTATACAGTTGTGATATCCTGCATGAAATGGACATATTCGTGGAAAAGAACCATCATGCTTTCGTCATCTAGAAATCTAGATTCTCGAGATCTTGTAGTGTATCTATTTCCATAAAGAAAAAAGATGGAAGATAATAGCCTGAAATTTGGTGAAATGACTTTCTCATTTTTACTATTGAACTAATTTATATGCTAAAATAATTACATCGGAACATATATTTATAATTAGAAGGAATTATTATCTAAATTGATACCGAAAATAACAAATTCACACTCATTAACTTATAAACAAATTAACTAGTTACTAGACATATACAAGGAATCAATATGCCATAACCAGCGATAATTTGAAATATATCCTTTTATCCAACACAACTGGATTCAGTTCAAATTAAGTATTTTTATATTTTAGCGATTAATCTTACCAATCGTCGAGTAAAATCACTAAAAGTATTAATACCAGTTGTATTTATATCATTTATAAAATTGACCTACATCAACCCCTCATCTCCAAAAGAGTAATAACCACCTTCAGGTGCCAAAATAATATGATCCAAAATTGGTAGCTCCAACATTTTTCCAGCTTCAATAAACCTATTAGTAACTCTTACATCTTCTATACTTGCTTTAAGATTTCCATAAGGATGGTTATGAAACAAAATAATTGAACTTGCACATGCTTTTAGAGCAGCACCGAATATCAGTTTAGCGTCTACAATTACCCCAGACATTCCTCCTGTTGCAACATGGTAAAATCCCAAGACTCTCTTACTATAATTGAGTAACAAAATCTTAAACTCCTCCTGAAAGGCAATTGTATCCTTATTCCAGCAATTGTACATAATTTGATATGCATCTTCAGCGCAGGTAATTTGTGGTCGTTGAGATGCTTTAAATTTAGGAAGGTAACTGATTTTAATTTCTGAGATGTTTGATAGATCGTTTTGAATTTGCAGGATTTCCATAATTTCTGATTTATTGAAAAATTAATTATGGTGCCTGCTGCACCGGCCGGTGACATCAAGGGCAAAGTGGAGATGCTAAAAATGTGGAGGCTCCCGAAGGGATACCCATTTTTAGCATACTACTTTGGCGTAGCGACCCCTTGTGTTCAGCGGAAGGTGACCTTCGCTGAATAATTTATTCTTCAAAAAATATTATGAAACCAAATTTTAAACCTTAATATAAACAGTCTCCATTTAAAATAACACCTCAACTTAAAAAGCCATATCCTTCGATATGAATCAGTTATACATTTGATAATCCTGGTAATGTGAGATTACACTAGATCGATGTATTTCCTTTCCCCTATTATTAATTACTTGGCATGCTTTCTCGCTGTGACATCTTTACGCACTTCAGTAGCGAGTAATTTCAAAGCTAGCATTCCTTTTCTTAATCTGGTACCGGCTGCGCTATTTCCTTTGTCATAAAACTTATGCGCATCAGCCTCAATTTGAGAGATAAGCGTTTTAATTTGATTAAACTTTTCCATGATGATTAAGTATTTATTTAAATGAATGATGAATTTTTAAACCAAAAGCGACCTATCTAGACAGCTCCTGACCAGTTGAAAGTTCTTTGTCTTTAGACTGCCCGGTTTTCATTTCGAAGATATTTTCTTTGGCCTGAACTTTTTCAAACTGATCACGCCTTTCTATTTTTCCTTCCATTGTGAAAAAATTAAGGTTTCCATAACGTGGCAACGCCTCCAGTTGCAACTTGACCTCCTTCCCTTCTTTAACCGTTGTGATTAAAGCCCGGTTACCATTCTTCAGTTCAGCTTCCAATTTTTCCCTTTTTGCAGGGTCATCCAGTTCTTTGATCCGGTATTCATTTAATACATGTTTGAGGTCATATCCGTACTGTGGATCCATAAACTGCTGCATCTGAAAATCTCCTTTCTCATCTTTTCCTTTTTCCAAATCGAGTTTCACCCAAGCTTTATAGGGTTCGCCAGTAGTATACTTCACTAAATCATCCCTATACACCGATCTTCCCTGGATTAGATTGGCTGACTGCTGAGCGGTAAAACCTCTGCCCCTATCTACCCATATATTCTGAGTAATAGGTTTTGCATAATAGGTGCTTTTATATTCATTATTTATAAAATTAACCTTGTCATTTTCAATATGCATTAACATGTCTCTTTTAAAGCTACCATCGCTGAACATGCCTAAAATTGTGGATTAGATCTCAAAGCATTTTTGGAGAGCCAGCCAGCCTAAGTAATGAGAACAATCAAATTAATTATATCACCGAAATCAGATAATTAATTCTTTTAACGAAAGTAGATTGATATCTTCGTTTCCACAGTTGGATTAACCAAATATTAAATCTAATACAATAATGATCACGATATCTGTCGCAGTCCTCTATGTGGCTACAAAATGCTTGGACCAGTACATTAAGGACGAAGGCTATGGTAGCCTTAAACAGTTAATCTTTCCCAAAGGTAAATACATCAACATCCTCAGAGATTTGATTATGGAAGTTCTAGACGATTTTGAAAGAATTGACCAGAACAAGCATTCTGGTAAAATACCCTTTTACCATTCCCCTGAGGTTTTCCAGGCATTAATGGACCATGTCATATTCAAAGATATAGCCTTACAGCGAGTTATTGATTTACTTGCTCAAAACCCCAATGTCCAGTCGCCCCAATATAATGAGGTCAAACTGTTTTTCGAGTGCTTCTACCAAAAAGTAAAGTCGAATTCCAAGTTAAAAAAAATGTTCATTGAAGAGAACTACCAGGCTGAAATTTTTGAAATATCCAATTCGGTAAACTTGCTCAGCACACAATTAAGTGAAGTTCAACGAGATATTTCATCTATCGATTCAAAGATTAGTGATCTGAGCAATACCCATGCTGCATCAGAGCACCCTGTTATTACCGTAGACTATGTAGTCTCACCCGAAGAAAATGCGCTGAATAAAATCTTAAAGAATAAACATGTGCTGTTGCTGAGTGGAGTATCTTTCTGCGGAAAATCTCAACTTGCAAAAAAAATTGCAGAGGAATTGGTTCTGGAGGGATACCGATATGCCAGCGGTACTGAAGTATCAGAAGCAGACCGTTTTTTAAGAAAACAGAACGGCAAACATATCTACTTACTGGAAGATCCTTTTGGCCATAACATTGAATCTGAAAACCAGCGCAACCTACGTAAAGTTGAGGAGCTGATTAGGAATCTCGTCCCGGGAAATAAACTTATTGTGACGTCCAGATCAGAGGTCTTGTTGAGCGCAAATCAGGCAAGCAGTATACTGAACTGTTCAATGGATGGCCATTCATGGACTGAGTTGACAATCAGAGACAGAGATTTCCTTATTAATACCTGGACAATAATGGCAGTCTACCTTCCTCATGACTGCAAAATACAGATCGAAACTCATCTAAAAGAAGACACGGAAAGTAATCTACTCCAGGTCGGGCAAATGGCTCACCTTTCCAGGCTTCCTCCAGAAATGCTTAGTGGAAAATCACTGCTAGAGCTTATACACATGGCAAAAGCAGATGCACGTCAATTGTCACTGGAAATCAAAAACCGAAGTCTTTTATCTTCTCGTCTCTACACAGTCTTAGGACTTGTCGCAAGTACGACTCAAGGCGTAAAAATGGATGACCTCGCCTATATACTCTCTGACAGCGATTCTTTCCCTGGTTTTTTAGAAAACGATATCTATAAGTCATATTCCTCAAAACGCGCAACCGAGGTCAGTTTTCCGGTATATGACGAACTTTATGCATTGAATATGGGAGACCAAATGGAGATAATGTTTTTTGAAAAACGTGGCTATCTAGAGATCACCCAAGGTCAAATCTATTTCAAACATCCGACGTATCAGGATGCAGCAAAATACTTGTTGCTAGAAACAACGGTTTTTGAAGTCGAAATAGTCCTCGAAAAAATAAGACGCGCACTGAGTTGCCTGAACACCCGGAATTCCGCTTATCTTGCGCGAAATCTCTCATTCATTTATAAAGGCGTAAACCAAGCAGGTCTGAAAACGGGCATCCTGGAGATGATCTATGAACTGGCAAATCATTCCATATTCCCCTCAGTCCGTGATTGGCTACTTAAATTTCTATTGGAATTCCTATCCGACATGAATGAGCAAATGCAGGATGGAGCTTTCCGGCTTATTGATACGGACATGTCAGCCTCGGATATTTTTTGGGAAGACGACCAGCCCTTCTATAGCAATTTTGATCGTGACTTATTCGACGAAGACGAAATTGATGAAAAAACTGTTATGAAAGCCATTTCCGAATTCAGTCCCGCAAATGAAATTTCAGCGCTAAAACTATGGTCGATGGTCAATTTGCTCTCCACTCCCGACTTTGATTTATCCAACTTCCCTGATGAGCAAGGTATTAATCACATCCTGAATGCGGAGGAAACATTCATTAGGTCAAAAATGGCGTATATCATCCTCAATAGGATGCCATCTGTAGATCAAAAGATCTTAGATCGGATCTTCAACGATACCAATCCATGGGTCGTAGTCGAGGCAATAAGGGGCGCTATTATCGGTTATCCTAACTACAGTAAGTTGGAGCGAAAGGACATACTCCCAAAACTTCAAAAAGCACTTGCGAATGGTTTTGTCATCGCTAGGATCAGAACACTTCTGAGTTGTTTTGGAATTGACTATGGACAGGATCATATTGAATGGGATCTGATTAAAGAATCTGACAAAATGCCAATGTGGAATCTATGGGGAATGTTGTTTCCAGTCTTTCTTGAAAACATGCCTATCTCAGTAAGCATTTATAATTCAGGAAAATTTGGCCAAACCATGGATGCGTCTATCGAATACTTGAAAAATACTACTTCAGGTCTAAAGGTTGCTGAATCATTTTTTCGGTGGGTTGATGCTAGGATTTCCAATGGATTAATGCCTGACACTTATGAACTAGGTGTCATTTCTTACCTTCTAGAAATATCAAGTGATCCTGAAGCACGTTTACCACTATTTCAAAAGATATTCCAGTATCCAAAAAGCAGTTTGTTACTCTATTCCATGTCTTGGGCAATCAATAGCTGGCCTGAGCTAGGGGAACAAGAACAACAGATTATCTTAGACTTATGTAGTACCGACAGGAAAGATAAACGCTGGGTCATTGCAACAGCAATAACAAGGACGGACCCACCTACAGAAATACTACAGCTCATATATGGTAAGGCGGACCTGTTTACCCTAAGTTCGGAAGAGATAATCAAGATCATTGGGCCGGAAACACTCAAGGATGCGCTGGAAGTCTACACTGGTCAGTCTAACCTCATAAGCGAACTAGGTATTTCCTATTCCAGAAACCTGAAATGGCATGAAATTGTAAAGTATATCCTCGTCAATGGGCATAATCCCGGTTTCGAGTTATGCTTGAAAGAATTCATTCTGCACGTAATTAACGGCCCAGCCATAGAGTGGAAAGACGATTATCAGGATATATGGAAAGAGATGTGTAGCAAGGATAACCTGATAAGTAGACTGAGTGATCAGCTTATTTTAGAAACGGCAAACTCTAACCCTTCAATTCCTTCTTGCACTGCACTTTGGGAGATTCTAATCGCTTCACATCCTGGAGACCAACAATCTAAACTAGCAACTAAAGTCGCCCTGGCGATCGAAGCCATTCAGAAATATGAACCTATGGATCTGTTTAAATTCTTCAATAAGGATTTCTTCGACCTGGTTTTTATACACTGCCCTTTAGATGGGAAAATACTCCCCGTTCTACTGGAATTTAAAGATAAACCATCATTACCTCCAGAGGTAATGGATAAATTGGCTGATGAAGTGGCAGAATTATCTAAAACAGAATCGGTGCGACTGAAACTGACATTTGATTATATTAAAAGGTTCAAACATCGTGAAAGCGGACACCCCAGATTCAAAGAACTAGAGAAGATTCCAAATCGAATTGATGAAAAAGCCAAGGAATGGCTAGAACCACGTCGTGAAAAGTTTGAAATACAGGATTGGGTTGCCTAAACAAGTAAGAAAACAAAATAAATGCTCCACTAGATTGATGAAGTGTTAGAAGGAAGAGGTGAAATTTTAATTAGAATTTAAGATTTCACCGAATTTTTATACTCCATTCTCCGATACAAAATCCAAAACCAACTATATACAAATGAGTTAATATAAAAAAGATACAAATTAATAACAAATAGAAAATTCTGGTTATGCAATTTTTCAGATTGTACATCATTTAATTAATGGTAAAATTCCTAAACAAATCATTTATACAACTATGAACTTGGGATACCTGCTGATTCTTAGATCCCTCTGTTGAATAATACAGGTTATAATTGTTCTTTTCCTCCGCTTCCTTTCAGGATAGGCGTAATATGTGATTTAATTCTTCAGGTCTTTCCTTAATCATCAATAAGTGGTTGATAGGTCCTTATTACGTCAAATTGACCTAACAAAGCCTATTTAAAATCCTTTGTACTATTAATTTAATAAATTTTCATTTCGAACTTATCTCAAAAGAATTCCGTACATTACACTTACAAGTTATTGTAAATCAACCTAAAACCACAACCATGGGCAGCTTAAACAACGGATTATTTGGAGGATTTAACGGCCGGGTAGGCAATCTGGTCGGTTACACGCTAAACGGCAAGTCAGTGATCAGAACAATTGGCCATAGCACCAAGCCCTTAACCCCGGCAAGGAAAGCAAATTGCGAAGAAATGACGGTCATAAACACCTTTCTACGGCCAATAATGACCTTTATCAGGGTCGGTTTTAGGTTAATCACTGCCGGAACGGATAAAAATTTTTACAATGCAGCCGTTTCTTATAATAAAAAACATGCAGTACAAGGGGAATATCCAAACATCATCATGGATTATACTAAAGCCATGGTTAGCATGGGAAGTCTGTTAAAAGCAGGTACAACCACAATTTCTAAGCATCCAGAGGGTATAGAATTTAAATGGGAAGTGCCAGCAGATCTACCTTGGAGAAACAGAAACGACCGTGCCATGTTATTGATCTACTTTCCAGATGCAGGCGTATCTACTTATATATTGAGCGGATCTAGAAGACATGTAGGCCAGGAGGTCGTAGCAATCGACCCAAACCTTACAGGAAGCCGCATGGAGGCCTATATTTCCTTTATAGATGAAGAAGCAACCGAGATTTCAGACAGTGTACATGCAGGTTCTTTAAACCATAATGATATAGAAAACCAACAAAAAGCCGCGCCAGAAAAACTGAAAAAACCAGCTGTTGTTCAAGAAAAACCAAAAACCGCGGTAGCAATAACTGCAACAGTAAAAACACAGGCCCCAACTCCCAAAAAACCAACCCAGCAGCATAAATCTTTCCAGTGGAGCAGCACTCAATTCAATTCTACAACACCTCTTTATAATTACACCTTTTACGCCCCTCCTTCCTGATCAAAACACCAAGTTCTAAGCTAAATTCTCAGGAAAAACTATTCCGCTTGTCTTTTTAAATGTTGCAAAACATTAAAATCTAGCCAGCCCATAACCTTCTATTGCGTCTATTTTCCGTCATAAAACAAATTAAAACATCTGATGTTTAAATCCAGACTTACCTTTGAAACATCAGACGTTTAAACATGAAGAAAACGATAAAACTGTCCGACAAGGTCATTATTGAGATCAAGAAAGACATCGCCTCTGGCAAATTAAAAAAAGGCGAAAAGATCCCTGCAGAGCCAGAATTGATGGGACATTACGCTGTTGGCCGTTCTACCATCCGCGAAGCAATCAAAACACTCGCCATTTCCGGCATCTTAAAAGTGCAACAAGGATCAGGAACTTTTGTAGTCTCCAAAATCAAAGATGAAACCCTTTCACAACGCTTAAAAAGAGCAGATTTTGAAGAGATCAACACCGTCCGTGCGCTACTGGAAAAAGAAATCGTCAAACTCGCCAGCAAACACCGCAGCGAAACAGATCTGACCACCATGGAGAACCTCCTCCAGCAAAGGAAAAAAGCAATAGAAGAACAGCAGCAGAAAAAATGTGCAGAAGCAGACATCGCCTTCCACATCAGCATTGCGAAAGCTTCGGGCAATCAAGTCCTGTCCGACCTCTATGAAAATTTCAGTTCAGTCATGCGCAATTTCTTCGAACTCAGAGACGCGGCAGACATCAAACACTTTAGTAACAGTCAGCATTTACATGAAGCTTTATTCGAAGCCATCAAAAAACAAGACCCAAACGAAGCCGAACAACTCACCATCAACATCTTAGCAAACAACTATTAACAATATGAATATTTTACTCTTTACCCTCATTCTATTATTGGGGGCCTACCTGGCCGGTCTCGCAGGCTCCTTAACCGGACTAGGCGGCGGCGTGGTCATCATTCCACTCCTTACTTTAGGCTTTCACGTAGACATTCGATATGCCATTGGCGCCGCATTAGTAGCCTCCATTGCCACTTCTTCCGGTTCTGCAAGTGCCTACGTAAAAGAAGGAATCACCAACGTACGATTGGGAATGTTCCTAGAAATTGCCACCACAGCGGGTGCAGTAATGGGTGCCATCCTCGCCATCTATACCCCAGTAAACCTGGTAGCCATTCTCTTTGGCGTGATGCTAATCTTTTCCGCAGCAATGACCTTAAGAAAAAAACATGAAGATGCTTTACAGGAAGGCAGCAAACTTTCTTACGCTTTAAAATTAAACGGCAACTACCCAACCAAAGACGGTATCGTAGAATATAAATTAAAGAATGTTGGTGGAGGCTTTTCCCTCATGACCGTTGCAGGCGTACTCTCCGGATTATTGGGCATTGGTTCTGGCGCCTTAAAAGTCCTGGCCATGGATACCGCCATGCGTGTACCTTTTAGAGTGAGCACCACCACCAGTAATTTTATGGTGGGCGTTACTGCGGCAGCAAGTGCGGTGGTCTACTTACAAAGAGGCTACATTGATCCAGGAATTGCTTTTCCGGTGATCATCGGTGTGCTTGCCGGAGCCTTTACCGGTTCAAAACTCCTGATGCGCATCAATGTAAAATCGTTGAAACTGATTTTCTCCATCGCCATCACCCTGATTGCAATAAACATGATTTACAACGGCATCAACCATAAATTCTAATCAAATGGGAAAGATTAAAAAAGTGACCGACTATGACATGGAACAATTGATTGGTCAGGTTTTAAGATACGGGGTGCTTACGGCTGGGATTGTCGCCATTATAGGTGGAGTCTGGTACTTATTCCAAAACGGACAAGGAACACCTCATTATACAGAATTCCATGGAGAACCTGCCGGATACACCAGTCTGACGGGAATTATTGAAGGATTAAAAAATGGAAGTGCCAAGGAGATTATTCAACTGGGCGTTGTGATTTTGATTGCGACCCCAATCCTCCGAATTGTGTTTTCATTGATCTCTTTTATCCAGGAAAAAGACCGACTTTACATCGTCATCACTTTGATCGTACTGCTCATCATCCTCTTCAGTATGTTCGGCGGACTCAAAGTATAAAAAAGAAAACCGGTTGTCTGTCAGCTTATCGAACAGACAACCAGTTTTTTATACTATTGATATTTATTCAGGTAGTCCTGTAAGCCACCATTCATACCAGCGCCTACTGCTTCAAATTTCCACTCTCCATTTCTACGGTAAATTCTTCCGAACTCCACTGCAGTTTCAATAGAAAAGTCTTCTTCGAGCTCATACTTCATTAGTTCCACTCCGTTTTGATCCACGATGCGCACAAAAGAGTTCCTCACCTGACCAAAGTTCTGACGACGGTTTGCCGCCTCATGAATGGTCACTACAATACAAAGCTCCGAAACCCTCGAATCTACTTTCGAAAGGTCTACTTTGATGCTTTCATCATCCCCATCGCCTTCTCCGGTTAAGTTATCACCGGTATGCTCAATGGCGCCGTCCGGAGAATGCAGGTTATTATAAAAAACAAAGTGATCATCTGTTACCAAACGCTTGTTCTCGCCAAGCATAAACACCGAAGCGTCTAAATCAAAATCACTTCCCGTGGAACTGTTCGTATCCCATCCCAATCCTACTGTAAATTTTGGAGCATTGATGTTCTCCCGCTGTCCTTTTCTTAGGTTAATAGCCATAATCTTTCTGGTTATTTTTACAAAATATGCTAAACGTTTAGTGCAATTTACAGTATTCAGGGGGGATTACCCGCTTATTCTATATAAAAAATACAAAGCAAAATCGCGCTTAAATCCTTCATCTGGTTAGGCTTCTAAACCAATCTTAAAATTCTTTCAAAAAAGACGTCACATTTCTAAAACATTGGTACAAAAAATCGAAATGTGGAACGGATATTGCTATTCTTAGGTTAAGATCCCCGTTAAAATGCAGGTCAGAATTGACATTTTCACTGTTTAAGTCAATTTTTCTCCAGGAATACTTTGCGCTATGATTAATAGCGTTAACCTCTAATTATTTGAGGTATTATGGAAAGATAATCAAAATATTAATTAAATATTAATTGGACAATTACGTCCTGATTGCGCTAAATCAGTTTAAAGCCAATTAATATGACTAATTTTGGAAATGACAATGAAGCACCTAATAACAAAGGAACAGGAAACTTTTTTAAAAAAGCACAAAATCTCATCCGAATTAATATTCGATGCCCAAGGAGAGGACATATCAGAAAATTTGCAGAAAAGTATGACTGAAGCTGACAAGGTGATTGCTTGCAACACCGCGCCATGCACGGAGAATGACACCCATACGTTAAGAACGATTGGAGGTTTTTGTCCACAATGCGATACGACTAAAATTGCTGCTGCTTTAAGGGAACTTAAACCAGGTTACATTTACTTCTCAGGGTCCAAAAGAGGAGGATTAATTAAAATCGGTTCAACAAACGAAGGAAAAAGTAAGACACTTACCTTAAATTTATCTACTGCAAGAGATGGCGGTTATGACGACTGGGAATTACTTTTCAGCGCAAAAACACCAACACTTGGAAGAGTTGAACGTTTGATCACGGATAAACTTGCAGAATACAAAGCAGCTTACCAAAGTGAAAAAAGTGGTAAACTACAAAACGGTGGCGAACTTTACAGATGTTCCTTCCTAAAAGCTAAAGAAGCTTACCTTGCGGTAACCGAAGAAAACCAATTCGAATTTACTCAGGTTAGCGAAAAGAAACACATCACTTCTGAATACCAATTCAAGAACTTGAAAATGACAGCTAGAAAAGCAGTTATCGAAGCATAACTCTTTATCCAAGATATATGACCTTCGGGTCTCGAAAGACCAGTACCAAAACTTCCTTTATGGATATTTGATACTGGTCTTTCTGGTTTAAGGCTTTTTTACAATCAGATCTTCCAATACCGGGATGTTAGCTTTCAATCCATCCAGGTTGGCGCTGTATTTTGACAAGTCCTGCTCCTCTTGCTGACTCAGGCGTTCTTCATTTTTCAATTCGTACTTTACCCCATTTAAAACCAACATACTGGTATAACAATCCATCGCCAGTTTATAAGCGCTAAAATCAGTGAGCGGATATTTGATTTCCTTCCATTTGATGACATTAGAGTTTTCTTTGACCGAAGCAAAAGAGAAACTACAACTCAGCACTTTCGTTTCTTTAGGGGCAAAAACAGCCGAATCTACCGGGGCTTTGATGCAACTCCAACCATCATTGAGGTCTTCCGTAGAACCATAACCAATCACGGTTTCATAAGTATTCAGTACCTGATCACTTTCATTGGTAAAAGCACAGAAGATAACGAACTGTCCATTTATGGAGTCTACGCGCAATGGTTTTGCTTTTAACACGCTCAACTTCGCTTTTAAAGCATCCGATTTCCGTTTTTTAACTTCCAAAACTGACATCTCCTTTTCCAGCTTTTCTATTTTCCGCTGATGATCCGCTTTAATATATTGGTTGGCCAACTCGTAAGTCTCCGCTAAGGTTTTCCCATTCAGGCGCTTCCACACCAGCTCATCAAAGCTCTGCTTTTTTAATGCCGGTTGATGATCTTTATCATATATGGCAGCCAAAGCAAGGACCCTTAAGGCAACCTCTAGTTTTTCCTTTTCAGCCGCATCCAGTCCAGCCGATATCTTTTGCTTTGATTCTTCAAACTTCTCTTTTGATCCTCCTTTGAAACTATCCTGACTAAAACCCAGGACTGGGAAAGCGATCAAAATCAACAACAAGTATCTATTCCATTTCATAATCTTAATTCAATTTCAACGTATAGTCATCTTGAAACCCTGGCTATCCTCAAAGCTATGGCACAATTAAATCGCTTTAAAGGTAAACTATTAAAAAGTTTTTTTGTTACTCCCCTACAACGCCGCTATGATAAAAGACAATAAATCTATTTACAGTGCCCTGGTCGCTAATGTACTCATTGCCATCACCAAATTTATAGCCGGTGCGTTCACCAATAGCTCTTCCATGATTTCAGAAGGGATCCACTCTATGGTAGACAGTATCAACCAGATATTACTATTGTACGGACTGAATAAAAGCAGAAAAGAACCCGATCAAATGAGACCTTTTGGCTATGGTAAGGAACTGTATTTCTGGTCTTTTATCGTGGCTATTTTAATCTTCGGACTGGGCGGCGGGATCTCCATTTACCAGGGAATCCAACACATCATCAAGCCAGAACCAGTAATAAACCCATTGGTCAATTATGCGGTATTGGTTTTATGTATGCTCTTCGAAGGCTGGTCACTCCGCATTGCCATTAAGGAATTTGACAAGCAGCGAAAAGGACATACCTGGTGGAAAGCCATTGTAAAAAGTAAAGACCCCTCCAGCTTCCTGGTCCTTTTTGAAGATGGCGCCGCAGTGCTCGGCCTATTTATCGTATTCATTTTTATGCTGATTGGCCATAACTTCGGCCTGGATTATATGGATGGTCTGGCCTCCGTATTGGTGGGTTTATTGCTGGTTTTTGTCTCAGCGATTTTAGCCAGAGAAAGCAGAAGCCTGCTCATGGGAGAAGGCCTTTCGCCTGAAACCAAAGAAAAGATCAAATTACTGGTAGAAAAAGATCCTTCTGTAATTAGAATTTCCAACATCATTTCTACCTACCAGGCTCCGGAAGAAGTTTTACTGGTGATCATCGCGGTTTTTAAACCGGACATCGATACCGAAGACATTACAGATACCATTAGTCGGATTAAGGAAACCATCAGAAAGGAGTTTAAATTTATGAAATTCATCATCATTCAACCTTCGGAAGACTAGATTGCTGCTTAGTTCAAAATACCTTCTGGATTTTGAGTCGCCACAGGAAGCGGCTTCCCTCCCATTTCCAATAAGGTGGTTTCAATCATGGTGGTCATTGCATTTAAAGCCAGGTCGTTTGGTTCTGTTCCAAAAGGCTCTTCTATTTCATCGGCAATCGCTTCCAAAGCCACAAAAGTGTAAGCGATAAAGATCACGATAAATGGCGTTAACCAGCTGAGGCTATCCACAAAGCCAAAAGGCAGTAAAAAGCAATAGATATAAACGGTACGGTGTAATAAGATGCGGTAAGTGTAAGGAATGGGTGTAGAAGCAATTCTTTCACAGCCTCCTACAATGTCTGACAACTTATCCAGGTTCTGATCAAATGAGGCTTGAATGATGGAATCTATTTTCCCATCTGCTTTTGCTTTCTGTACCCAGAATCCCATTTCCTTTAAGAGCAGAATGGGCTTATAAATGGCTGGTTTTAGTCGTTCACTGAGTTCAGGGCTCAATCTTTTATCCAGATCCTTACTGGCATCAGTACCCCTTAACTGGTGTTTTAGCGCATAAGTAAAGGCAATCAGGTAATGGATAAAGGTATCTACTTCCTTGCCTTCCGGAGGGTAACCACTCATGGTAAGGGCCTGTCTGGCTAGCGATCGGGTATCATTCAATAAAGCACCCCATATCTTTCTGGCCTCCCAGAAACGATCATAACTGGCATTGTTCCGAAAACCTAAAAACAAAGCCAAGGCAATCCCAAATAAAGTAAATGGTGCGGGATTTAAAGGAATCTTAAAATCGAAGAGTTTCCCCTTAAGATAGACAATGCAAACAGAAATTAGAAACAGGAGCAATAACCTGGGAAGTAACTGTGGTAAAACAGATCCTTTCCATATAAACAGCATTTTAAACCAATGTTCATTCTTTCTTATGATCATGTTGTCAAAAATCCGATTTTATTTATAATTCACAGCATGACTTGCCTAAGAAAATAGGATCCTGGTTAAAAAACCAAGGAGGGCTGCTTTTGTTATACTAGATATGGAAAAAGCCTTTTATTCCGGAACCAGTGGTTTGATACTTCCGGTTCCTAATAAGCAGTATTACCCGAGCGAATTCCGTGATAAAAGCAGGCTCAATTATTATGGTTCTTTATTCAACAGCATAGAGATCAACAGTTCCTTTTATAAAATTCCCATGCAGGCAACCGTAAAAAAATGGGCAGAAAGTGTTCCGGAAGATTTCAAATTTACATTTAAGCTTTGGCGAGAAATCACCCATATCAAAGGCTTTTCATTTGATCCGGAACAAGTACAGCATTTTATAGAAACCATCAATCAGGTGGGTACTAAAAAAGGTTGTTTACTGGTTCAGTTTCCCCCGAGCATGGGAACGCGTTATTTCCCTCAATTGACCTTGTTATTAAATACAATTCGGGAAGCTGATCCAACGCATGACTGGAATTTAGCATTGGAATTCCGCGATGCTGCCTGGTATCAGGAAAGCACTTACCACTTGATGAACGAATTTAAAGCTGGTCTTGTAATCCATGATAAACCTAGGGCTATAACTCCAATGATTACACAGGAAGCAAATTTTATCTACCTACGCTTTCATGGTCCAAATGGAGACTACAAAGGAAGTTATGAAGCAGATTTCTTAACGGAGTATGCGAGCTATATCCAGGAATGGATAAATGAAGGAAAAACGGTATTTGTTTATTTTAACAACACGGCTGGAGATGCCATTCGGAACCTACAAACCTTAAGTAATGAGGTTCACCAACGAGCATCCATACTTTAAACTGATGGGATTTTATCAATTGATCAAGACTTATCTATTTGATTTAACCTCGCATAACCTAAGCGTTCTAAATCTTCGATTCCATTGACTAAATACACCTGTTCCTCTGCTAAAACATAGAGGTCATTTGCAAGATCTACCACCTCCCGGTACATGTGATCCGTGATTAAAAAACCTTTATTAGGTTGCTCTTCCTTGATCAATTCCTTTACCGAAGCAATCATCAATGGACTCAAATGAGAAAATGGCTCATCCAACATCACAAACTCCGACTTAGATTTGATCAACACATAGGTCTCTACCAAGCGCCTTTGTCCGCCGGACAGCTGTATGATTTTGCTGACATGTTTTTGGCTGAACTCCGGAAAGTACTTTTCAAATGGGCCAAATTCCAGGTTAAAGTCTGAGAACACCCGGCTTAAAGTTAAATGGGCAGGAATGAAATTATATTGAGGAAGATAAGACAGTAATTCGTGGTGTTTATAAGCTTTAGGTACCGATTGTCCGTCAAAACGAACTGATTTATTCTCGGGTACCAGGCTTCCGAAAATGATGTTCATCAAACTCGACTTTCCCGTACCATTCCGACCTAATAAACCTGTAATCCTGCCTGTTTCACATTTCAGGTAGACATCTGATAAGATTTCTCTCTTCCCAAACTGTAATTGTACACTATCTACTTCTAATTGATGTACCATATTCTTAGTTGAAAAGATTAAAAAAGTCTATACTTATACCGCTATATTTTCCTGATAAAATGAAGAGTAGCATAAACATAACAAACTCCAGAAACATGGTTCCCGACCATAAAAAGCGCTTTGAAATGCCCAAATTCTGATAGTATAAAAATTCTTTCTGTTTGTATTTGCTGATGTAATAGGCGACGATACCGAGGGTAGCGATCTTAAACCAGATGATAATCGTCAGCGCGGGTAAGCCAAGATAACCAAACATGGCAGCACAAGCGATGGAAGTCACGAATGTGGCCGCGAAAAAGCTGGAGTAAAAAGTCAACAAGAGACGTAAAGACCTATAATTCATTCTGGTTTATGAAAAAGATATACCACAAATTACAATTATTTAACGAGAAGCCTTAACCCTTTTCAGAAAATCGCTTAGATCCTGAACAAATCGCCTTGGTTGTTCATAATGAATATTATGACCTGTATTTTCATAGATTTTATGAACGATAAATTCTGGATGTGCTGCTTGTAGTGCAGCGTTTTCTTTTTCGAAAGGCATAAAATCATCCTTACTTACCGGGTCCAGGATCAACATGGGAACATCCAAATTTCTAAAGATGATTTGAGGTGCCAATAGGGAAAAAGATGCACCAAAAAGCCCAACTTTTGAGGGTCTCAAAATAAGATCAGACCATTGTTGAGCAATATTCATTTGGAACAATTCCATTACCCCCGGACAAATTGCCCATTCTCGTTCGCCAACTTTTTTAATCCAGGCCAATGATGAAAACTGTGTCCCAGCTTCTTCAGGATCATAAATATCATAGTAAGCATCAAAAACACTGGTATAGACCGTATCTTTTGGTGGATGCGCTACAATAGCATTGATCGTGTTCGCCAATTGGGAAGCCTCCATTTTATGGTAATGCGTATTTGTAGCCACAGATCCACCATCTTCCAAAATCAAACCCAGGACCCGTTCTGGATATGCATCATAAAATGCGGTACTGACCGCCCCTCCCCTGGACCAACCACCAATTACTGCCTTTTTAATTTTAAGCTGATCCATCAGCGTCTTAATGTCATCAGCAACATGGTATAAAGAAACAGGATGACTAGGAATATCGGTTTGGCCATGTCCATAATAGTCGATCGCAATCAGGTAATAACCCGCTGTTACCAGATCATCTGCTACTTTTATCAGTTCATAACCATTCGTAAAACTCCCGTGAGACCAGATTAAGGGTATACCCGAAGGTTTCCCCCAGGTTAGGTAATGCAGTTTCACATTTTTAGTGTGTATAAAACCACCATGCTGTTTTTCAAAGGAGACAAATTCTTGCTGCGCTTGTTGGTAAAGCTTTTTAGCTGTTACCAGCTCGGGTTTCGTATTCCCCCGTTGAGCTTTTAAACAAAAAGGAATTAGCAAAAGAAGAAGATAAAAGGTTCGGATCATCCCAGATTTATTAAGGAGCAACATTGCTCAGTACCTGCTTAAAAT
This sequence comes from Pedobacter gandavensis, assembly GCF_014172405.1. GTDB lineage: Bacteria > Bacteroidota > Bacteroidia > Sphingobacteriales > Sphingobacteriaceae > Pedobacter > Pedobacter gandavensis. The sequence goes on from NZ_WNXC01000006.1 coordinate 264,671, forward strand.
CCGGACCAGGTACGATTTTTAATTTAGCCAATGATCCTTTGAGTGTTTTCAGTTTTTCCTTTTGTCCGGCTGCCTGATAACTATTGATCAACTCCGCATAGGCTGGAAACAGGTATGGGTTTGCCGCAATGGCTTTTTCATACAAACTGATCACTGCTGTCTTATCCTTACCTGTGGCTGACAAAAGCTTGCCATGGGTAAAATGATAATCGGCCATATAAAAGGGATTCCCATTGCTGTATGCAGTTTTAAACACCGCTGCAGCCTGTGCTCCATGTCCCATCTTGATCAATAACAAACTATACCTCAGCAGATCTGTATTTCTTACCACTTGTGTACCTTTTAGGAATGGCTCAAGATATTCCTCTGCCTTCTCTCTATCCCCTTTTTCTGCATAAAAATCCGCTATCCTAAGGTTATAATCTGTTCTTGCATTGCCGGATGCAACCAAAATAGCTTGAGCTTCTTTCAAAGTGAAAATCGCGGTTTCGTATTGCTGGTTCATCGCCAATGCGTCGGCATACTTGTTTCTATATTCAAAATTCTGTGGTTTCTGTTCCACCAATCCTTTAAGGATAGCCACAGGCTCAGCTGCATAACCCAATCCGGATCTCAGAACAGCGGCATAAGCAACTGCATCATCCCTCCGATCTCTCAGGTAGGTAGATACCGTTGCACCTGTTTTCCCGTATTCAGCAGCAGTGGAAATAGCCTCTGCAATCATACCGTTTTTCTTATACATCTCTGCCAATGATAAGTTGATCGCCGCAAGCTCCTGATAATCATCTTCCAGACGGAAGGCTTTATTCAGGTAAAACGCTTGCTGCTGAACTGCGGTTTGCTGGTCAATTTCAGCCGCAGCAAACCTGGCAGCATATAAATTGGCATAAGCCGTATAAATTGGCGCATACTTAGCATTTACTGCTTCCGCCTTTTTAATCCAGGCTTCTGCCCCCTTAAAATCTTTCTTTTCGGTTTTCAATTGCGCAGCATAAAGATAAGCAGGCAGATATAAAGGGTCATAAACCAAGGCCGTATCCAAATAGCTTGTGGTCAGTCTCAGGTTATTCCTTCTGCTATCCTTACTCATATTCAGGTAAACTTCAGCCCAGTTGCTAGCCATTACCTGCTGGTCACCAGCAAGGTAAGCCTTTTCCTTTTTCACCAACTGATCCAGGAACTCATACATGTCTGGATCTTTTGTTTTCAAATCTGAAGTCGTATTCATGGATTTAAAATCCAAAGGATGCACTTTTACCGGTTCAAAATAAGCTGGATAAGTCTGCGCAAAATACTCGCTTTCATTGTTCTGAGAATAATAATCCAATGTTCTTTTCTCTTTCATGGCCTGATAATACAAAGCCCTGATTTTACGGTTTTCCGCATCGGTTAACACCCGCCCGTGGAAAAGGTGAACGTATTCATGAAGGATGACGTTTCTTTCTAAGAAGGCACCACGTTCTACATATTCTATCGCTGCAGCACCACTCCCTACCCCACGGATATCCATCCATTGCCTATTGTCGAAAGTAGTCATGTAGCGGAAATATGGCGCGTTCATCGTTACTGCCAGGTCTTTATGCAAAGGTGGAATTCGAAATGACTCTCCTTGTTTAGAAAGGAAGGGAAAATAGACCACTGCGGTAAACAATTGATTCCAGGCCATCGCTTTCACCGTTTCGCCCGGGTAATAGTTGACGTCAGGGAATACCTTTTGAAAATTAGCCATATCGCTAATCTTGGTGGTATTCAAGGTATTAGAAATCGAGTCGTACACGGCTAAATAAGGAATTCTTTTAGATTTAATTACCGCAGATAAACCATTGTGTGCCGGACCGTAGTGCTTTTTCCTAAGCAAGATATTTCTAAAGATATTTTCTGCAGAATCCAGCCTTGTTTTACGATCCATATCGAAAGCAATGTAATAAATGGAGGCACGGTGCATTCCAGGAAGAACAGAAGCCGGATATTGTTTTTCGATAGTCCTCGTCGTTTCAATGGCAGCAGAAATTTGTTGCTGACTAACCTCATCATCTGCTTTTTTCAAAGCAGTTCTAATGACCTCATCATCTTTTTCTACATAATCGGCATAAGTCAGGTTGGTATGCCCATTTCCCCAATGCCAATTGGTTTGAAAATGAAGGGGATTGATCGCTAGTGCCAACTCCCATTGTGCTGCCATGGCATTGAGTTGTGTCGCATCTACTCTTCGCCAGATGGCATAACCATAGCTAAATCGAGCATCAGCATTATAGGGATCTAAGCGAAGTGATTTTTTAAGTGGTGCCTCAGCCAGGTCTGGTTGTTGGTTCCAGAAATAAACATCTGCCTCCAACAAGTACGCTGCTGCGCTGTTTGGGTTATGCGCAATCACTTTTTTAGCGATGTCTAACGCTTCGCCGTAGTTTTTCTGAAGCAAGCGGGTTCTCCCGAGCATTAACCAGAGTTTCTCAATGGACTGGTCCTTTTCAACCGATTGTTTTTTAACCGAACCTACATCATTTCCCAAACTTTGACCTTTCAAAGCCTGCTCGCAAAGTGCCGCAGCTGCTGGTAACCTCCAGGCTTGGATTTCCAAATAGGCTTTTAACAGTATGGCTTTTTCATTTTTTGGTTCTACCTTTCTCAACTGATCTACCAGAACTTCTGCCTGTTTAAAATCATTATTCAAGATCAGGTAATCTGCAGAAAGCAATTTATAAGCGGTAGAAGGTTGCTTATTAGCTGATATTGCCAATGCGGCTTCTTTCCACAATCCCAAACTCAGCATTTTCTCTATGCTTTCCGTCTTGTTACCTGCATTGGAGAAATGCTGCATAATGGCCTGCTTTTCTTTTGAAAGCTGTTTTAGGGCTAATCCAGCACTATCCGGATAAATGGTTTGTGCAGAAAGGTCAGCTACCTGAAGACAGAGCAGACCGGAAAGAAAGAGATTCAGCGTTTTCATAGTCTCAATAATACTATAAAAAATATTAGAAAGCACATCCGGCTCTAATTTTTCAGACCAAACTTCTTTTGATCTATATGGTATTGTTCAGATCTGGTCGCAGCACCTATTTTAATGATTTCGGCCTGAATAATGATCAGTTGATCTTGAATTATCTTGATTGCATCGAGTATAATCTGAACTGAATTGTCCAGTTCATTTATACTGATGTCCATCTTAACCAACTTCCCTTCAACATTAACCTGCCATCTTTCTGTTTTATCCATCCTTATCTCTACCCTATCTAACCTGAGCTCAACGTTATCCAATCTCTTCTCGATTTTATCTAACCTCAATTCTACATGATCCAACCTCGCTTCAATGCTATCTAACCTCAATTCCACTTGATCCAACCTCGCTTCGATTTTATCCAACCTCGCCTCAATCTTAATAAATCCCTCTTCAAGCCTCCTTCCTAATGCTTCCAGCATTGCGTAAGTACCTTCTACATGATTTAACACAAGCAGTAGGCTTCCTTCTACTCTAGTAAGTCTTTCGTTAATGAGTTCCATATTTTCCATTTAGTTACACGAACTTCTATATTAAAATCTGACTAACCTGAGGATATGGCGAATATTTATTTCATGTTCAAAAAAAAAGCAACCCTCCTGCTCTCCGCCGAAGTGTTGCTTAATAGGGAATTTAATGCTTTAGACCTGACTATTCAGCTACTAAATCTAAGGCCGTTGATTTGTTTGCACTTTGCGCAGTTGCGCTTAAGTCTTCCACTTCTGCGTCATGAGTATGGCTGCGTACTGCTGCAATACTACGCTCCATGTCCAACCAGTACTCATAATAGCCACTACGGGCAAGCACTTGGTTGTCTGCGTCCTTTAATATAAAAAAAGAACCCTGCTCTTCCGTTTGTCTACTGAAACGCTGTGCAAATTTTGAATTGGCTCTTACCAATTCTACTTGCTTTTCGCAGGAAATCTTTGCAGCAGTTTTATCTGCACTGCGCAATACGATATCGCCTGATTTTAGCTTTAGGTTAAAATGGAACTTGTTATCAAGGTCTCTTATAATCTGAAATTTCGCCATCACTCTTGTTAAGTTTACGGCTACAAATTTAAGCTCATGAATTAGAAAAAACACGAAAACTTGTCAATCGAAAAACTGATAAATATCAATTTCCTGAAAAGTTATTACGTCAACATGACCTTTAATATAACCCGATTGCAGAAAAATTAGAAGTAACTTTGTGGTGTCAAAAAGGATCCAACTACAAAGAATAGAGAACGAGCATTATGAGTTTAGCCGGTATTTTCCCAATTGATCAATGGAATTTCAAGTCCCAATCTATCCTGAAGAGCATTCCTGAAGAAGACCACGACCGTCTTTATGCGAACATGACGGTAGAAAGTTACCACAAAGGGGATGTGATTTTCAAAGAAGGAGCAGTTCCTTCGGGGATATTTTTCATCCAGAAAGGGATTGTAAAGAAGTATAAAGTAGATCGGGATGGCCGGGAACAGATCATGTATGTAGCAGGAAGCGGCGAGCTGATTGGCTATCATGCCATCCTTTCTGAGGAGCGTTATCCAGACTCAGCTTCTGCAATTGAAGACTGTGTCATTGCCTTTATTCCCAAAGAAGATTTCCTGGAAGTCCTGCACAGTTCGGCGATTCTATCTCAGCGTTTGCTAAAAAACATGAGTCATGAATATGCAGTGCTCACCAATAACATCTCTGTTTTCACGCAGCGTACCGCAAGAGAAAGAGTGGCGATTACCCTCATTGTACTGAGAGAAAAGTACAAGAACGAAGAATCCAATGAGGATACGATCAACATTTCCCGCAGTGATTTATCCAATATGGCAGGTATTGCCAAAGAAAACCTGGTCAGAATCCTGAAAGAGTTCAAAAACCTCGGCCTCCTGTTCACTGAAGGCCGTAAAATCACCATTACCAATATCAAAATGTTGGCAGAAATCTCTAGCTACAGCAATAAAACCCTTAAAATTCGCTAAACGCAGACAGGTATTTATCAATATAAAAGGACTTCTCTTTTGACTTATACTGCATGATGTATCTGGGGTGTTCCAGCGCCACAATCTGCTTAAAGAATTGATGTGCATCATTTAGTTTTCTAAAGAAAGTCTCGTTTTTCCCGGTTCCAAAGCAAAAGCAGCAGTCAATTTCAAAGCCTATATCTATTTGTTTCCGGATATTCGCTACAATAAAAGAATAAACTGATTTCAACAAAGCCGGATTATCGTAGTAATTGTAATTGGTTTCCTTGCCGTTCTCCCCCGTTTTGGTAAAACCCAAAGGGCAGATTGAATGGATATAAAACTGCTGATAGAATTTTTCTTCTCCACCAAAAGCGGCAATCATTTCATAAATATACGCCGAAGAAGGCTCATGCGTCATCGGCCCGGCATAGTCAATATGACAATTGGCCTGTAATCTTTTGGGGTCGGTAAAAGAAATTCCGGTTTGTCCGGAGCCGAATCGTCCGGGATTGATGCCAAGAATCAGGTGTCTCGGTTGGTTATCGCTATAATATTTCCGGTAAAACTCAGAAGAAGCTGCCAGTGCAAGTGGACTTTCTTGAAATGGATTCATGATCCGGATGCCTTCGGGCAGGGAACCGGTATACTCCAGGTTTTGATTAAAGCTGATGATTCTTTCTGCAAAAGTGCTCATCCCTAAAGATAAAGATTATACACACAAAAAGGCCGGGAATGAAAATCTGTAACGATCCTTATTCCCGGCCTTTTAATATATTTTGAGATGCTTTGCGACTAGCTCATTTTCAGTTTTTTCTCAATGTCATTCACATAAGCTCTGAAAGTCTTATCTGTTTGAATCAAATCTTCTACCGTCTGACAAGCATAAATTACAGTAGAGTGATCCCTGCCACCAAAGAAGGCGCCGATAGTTTTCAAAGAAGACTTCGTCATTCCTTTTGATAAATACATAGAGATCTGACGAGCCTGAACGATTTCCCTTTTACGGGTAGGCGCTTTTAATAAATGTACCGGAACCTCAAAGTAGTCACAAACCAATTTCTGGATGTAATCCATAGAAACCTCTTTTGTGGTGTTTTTGATAAAGTTCTTCAACATTGATTTAGCCAGTTGCAAATCAATTTCTTTCTTGTTCATGGTGGATTGTGCCAATAGCGATACCATTGCGCCTTCCAGCTCACGAACGTTGTTGTCGATGTTGTGTGCTACGTATTCTACTACTTCATCAGGAAGATCAATTCCATCCGCATACATTTTCTTTCTTAAGATCGCAATTCTGGTTTCCAGTTCAGGGATCTGAAGATCTGCTGAAAGGCCCCATTTGAAACGACTCAATAAGCGTTCCTCTAAACCGGTAAGGTCTTTTGGAGACTTATCTGAAGTGATAATGATCTGCTTGCCTGATTGGTGTAAATGGTTGAAGATGTGGAAGAAGATATCCTGAGTTTTTTCTTTTCCGGCAAAGTTGTGAATATCATCCATGATGATCACGTCCATTGCCTGATAGAAGTTTACGAAATCATTGATCGTATTGTTTTTCAATGATTCTACGAACTGCTGACAGAATTTTTCACATGATAAGTAGATCACTAACTTATCAGGAAGGTTTTGTCTGATTTCATTTCCAATCGCCTGTGCCAAGTGGGTTTTTCCCAAACCCGAAGCACCATAGATCATTAATGGGTTGAATGAAGTTGCACCAGGTTTTGCAGCTACCGCATGTCCAGCCGAACGGGCAAGACGGTTACAATCCCCTTCCACAAAAGTATCAAACGTATAGTTTGAGTTCAGTTGCGGATCTACATTCATCTTTTTCAATCCAGGAATCACAAATGGATTCTTAATGTCTCTGTTCACATTTACAGGAACCGGCATAGATTGTTTCCTGTTGGTAGAAGACATGCTTCCGTTTGAAGGCATATTAGTTGTATAAGGTAGTGCTCCATTTGTAGACTTGTCTACCACTATATTATACTCTAAACGTCCTTCCGCGCCAAGTTGTTGTTTAACCGTTTTACGTAATAATGCCACGTAATGCTCTTCCAGCCACTCGTAGAAGAACAAACTAGGTACTTGTACAGTTAAAACGCTGCCTTCTAGCTTAAGGGCTGATATCGGTTCGAACCAGGTCTTGAAGCTCTGGGCCGGGATATTATCCTTTATGATTTGGAGACAGTTATTCCATACTTGGGTACAAGTGTTTTGCATAGGTTCTCTTTAATTTTACGGTTTTAAACTTTAAAACAGCGAATGGATCCGTTGTTTTGGGAGTGCGAAGATCATAAATTTTACTAACATTGAAGTGGAAAATTTCACCTTTTTTGTAACTCGCTCATTAGTAATTTTATACGGAGGGGATAACTTAATCTGGTTGTGGATAACTACGAGATATCCACAAATAAAGATTTCCACATTTGAGCGTCAGGAGGAATTTTTCTCTAAATTACATTATTAAAATGAGATCCGCTCCATGAAAATCATAAAGAATAAAATGAACTATGGATCATTTAGAATCTGTCTCCTCCTCTTCACTTTCCTCCTACTTTCTGGCTGTGGATTATTTTTGCGGAATCGAAAAACCAACCATGCAGGCATCGAGAAGTATGATTATGACTTACCTGTGATACTTTACCCGAGCAATGTCCCAGAGTCCAGGAAAATGATCTTCGTCTTTTCGGGAGATGGAGGCTGGCTGGACTTTGAAGATGACCTTGCCCAGCAGTTTTCAAAAAAGGGCTTTCAGGTGGTGGGTTTCAACACCCGAAACTATTTCTGGGAACAGCGGAACCCGGAAGAGTTTTCTAAACACTTGTTACTCCTGTTAAGAACCTACCGGATCAAGTATAATGCGAATGAAATCTACCTCTGTGGATACTCCTTCGGAGCAGACATCATCCCCTTTGCTTATAACCGATTTCCATTGCGTGCAAAAAGAAGGATTATGGCAATTCAACTCTGCTCCCCTTTTGCCACCAGCGACTTTAAAGTACGTACCATAGACCTGCTCAATATTGGTGGAGACGACAAACCCTATAAGGTGATTTCGGAAGTGGAGAAAGTCCAGATTCCCATTCTTTGTTATTATGGTGAAGCGGAAAACCCGAAAGCACTCAAAGACCTTAGCCTTAAAAACTTTAAACTGATCCTAGTGCCAGGAACACATAGTTATGATTCAACCGCCACCCAAACGATTGTTTCGGGGATACCGATCAAGACACCTTGATTTCAAGATATAATGATATCTAGATAAAGCCTTAGAAGAAATACTCATTTGATTGTCAGCACCTCAGCCAATTCTGGTCACTGCTATTCAAATGATCTCCCCTTTAATCGGGAAGATTTACGAAAATTAGGCTAAATTTGCAGGCATGAGTACTGTGGATTCCGCCAATGAAATTTTTGACAATGTCATCTCCTTTATCGAATATACCAATCAGAGTATTTTCCTCACCGGGAAAGCCGGAACCGGAAAAACGACTTTACTTCGGAAAATAAAAGAGACCACTGCGAAAAAAACGGTGATCGTTGCACCAACAGGTGTTGCCGCGATGAATGCCAAAGGCGTAACCATCAATTCTCTGTTTCAACTGCCTCCGGGATCTTTCTTTCCTGGGGATGTGAACTTAGCCAGTTTAAGAGCTGGTGTTGTTTCTATCAAAAGCCTGCTTACAGAAATCAACTATTCGAAAGAAAGAAAAACATTATTGATGGAGCTGGAGCTCATGATCATTGATGAGGTGTCTATGGTGCGCTGTGATGTGATCGATGCGGTGGATGCGATACTTAGGATGGTCAGAAAAAATGACGCCCCCTTCGGCGGCGTACAGCTCTTATTGATCGGTGATCTTTTTCAATTGCCTCCGGTAACCAAAAGAGAAGATTGGGAGTTGTTGAGTAAGATCTATCCTTCCCCCTATTTCTTTGAGGCCACAGTGGTGAAGCAAAACCCTTTATTACAAGTGGAGCTTAAACAGGTATTCCGCCAAACGGAACCTGAATTTGTAGACATCCTGAATGACATCAGGAACAATCAGATTGGTGAGGAACGCCTGGCGATCTTAAACCAACGTTTTGATCCTTTATTTAAACAGGCAGAAGGCTCTAACCACATCATCATTACTTCTCACAATGCGGAAGCCAATACCATCAACAATGAAAAAGCAGATGAGCTGGAAGGGGAAGACTTTGTTTTTGAAGGACAGGTGGAAGGGACCTTTAGTCCGCAGGTATTGCCAGTAGAACAATCCTTGCGCCTGAAAATTGGCGCTCAGGTGATGTTTATTAAAAATGATACCGGTGACGACAGGAAATTCTACAATGGTAAAATTGGAAAAGTGAAATCCATCCTTGGAGAAGAAATCTACATCTCTTTTCCGGATGAGGAAGAAGATCTATTGCTGGAAAGATCATCCTGGCAATCATTTGAATACAAAGCGAATGAAAACAATGCCATTGTACAGCAACAGGTAGGTGAGTTTTTTCAATTCCCGATCAAATTAGCCTGGGCAGTAACCATTCATAAAAGTCAGGGTTTAACATTTGATAGTGCCATCATCGATGCCGGAAATTCTTTTGTCTCTGGTCAGGTTTATGTGGCTTTAAGTAGGGTAAGAACCTTAAACGGTTTGATTCTCCGTTCCAAAATCAATAAAGAGAGTCTGCGCTCCAATATCGAAGTACTCAATTACATGAAACTGGGCAATGTAGATTCCTTAACAGATTTTCTTGCCGCTGCTCAGGAAAGATATATTATTCATTTATTCAGCAGCACTTTCTCTTTTAATGAACTCACAGATTCATTTGAAAAGCTAAGTGCAGACCATGAGGTCATGAAATCAACTGATCCGGAGTTCCGCTCCATGATTGGTAACCTAAGCAGATCAATTGAAGCGCTTCAGGGCGTTTCCATAAAATTCCAATCTCAACTTAGACAGTTGCAAAAAGAACACGGTCTAAAAGACCCGATGTCCATTCACACAAGAATGGATGCGGCATACAATTACTTTGCGAAAGAACTCACCTTGCAAGTGATCAATCTTTTGAATAAACACATTCGTACCAAACCGAAAAACAAATCAGATCAGAAACTAGTGGCCTTGTTTACCCAACACCGTTTAGTTGCCGACCATAAGATTTTCAAAATACGGGCAGCTACAGAGATCGCCGGCAAAGCCGCGAACTGGGAAAATCAACATGAGCTGATGAAGAAGATTCAGGAATTATTGAAAAAGAAAATGAACAGCCCTGGGGCGGCACAAAATGCCACCACCATGCAGTTGTTCTAATACTTATTCCATTTGCGAATTGATCTGCTGATTAAGCTTGTCCTTTCTTTTTCACCATGACATTGACACGGTACACGAAGAAACCACAAAATATAACCAGCACAGAAACCACGATACCTAAGGTATTGTAATGTTGAAGTGGGCTACTCTTAGTCTCCTGAGTCACGATTAAGCCGGCGCAAAGTGCCGCGATACCTCCTGCTACTTGTTGTAGGGAGGAATTGACGCTCATAAATGCACCCCTATCTTTCTGATCAGGGATACTCATGGTTAAGGTGGTTGCAGGGATCATCCGACTCATCATCCCCATAAAGAGAACCATGTTCAAGACCACCACCTGCCATAAAGGAATTGGAGTCAGGTTGGTATAAATCAGAATCATAACCACAGCAAGCAAAGAGCCTGCAGAAAAGATCAAAAACTTATCCATTTTATCACTCAGCTTACCGATCAGGGGCATCATGACAATAGAACCCATTCCGGTAAACATGAACACCATCGGCAGTTCTGCCTGACTGATATTGATGTTATTAATCAGGAAGGCACTTCCAAAAGGCATCAACATGAAACCTCCGACGCTTAAAAAAGCAGTGGCTAGAAATCCGGTTTGATAGGAAGGGTTAGAAACGGCATGCCAAAGGTGTAGAAAAGCATTTTTATCCGATTGTACTGCCAGATGCTGATCGATTGGTTTTACTTTGAAAATGATGGTGATCGCAATACCGATAGCCACAATTACAATCATGTAAAAAGCCGCATGCCAACCCCAGATGTTAGCCAGATAAAGGCCAATAGGGATCCCTAAAATCTGACTGGCGGCCAGGGCCATCTGCACAAATCCCATCACTCTTCCACGTTGATGAACCGCAAAAAGATCGGTGATGATCGTCATCGAGATGGCGCCAATTACCCCTCCAAAAAGCCCGGTCACGATTCTGGCTCCCAGCAACATTTCATAAGTGGTAGACATCGCGCAGCATAATGTACCTACAATAAAGCCGGTATAAAAAAACAGCAACAGCTTTTTACGGTCGAATTTATCCGCAAAACCTGCCGCCAGAATACCAGATGCCCCGGCACTAAAAGCATAGGAAGAAACCACAAGGCCGAAACCTTTTGGCGTAATTGATAAGGATTTCATCAGGAAATCGCCCAGTGGGGCCAATACCATGAAATCCAATACGATCGTAAATTGTAGTAAAGCCAATAAGGCAATGACTAGTTTTTGATAACCAGTAAAAGGCGGAGCAATCTGGCTGGGTATAGTTTCGTCCATTAAAATTTGGAGGTTATATGAATTTGTTATTTAAGTTAGTTCTTCACAATTGTAGCCATGCAGGCTCAACAGCGCAATGACATCGGCTTGTTGTACCTCATTTGAAACGATCCTCAGCACACAATCCACATCTTCCTGGTCTACGGTCCATTGGTTAATTTCATGCTGTTGCATCAGCTCAGTCATAAATTGTTTGTCAGTTGCAGTGCGGATATTCGTTTTAAATAGCAACACGCTTAATCCATTAATTTCCATGTTGGTGGTTTATTTTTTAAAAGCTTTCAATACTAAATTAAAAGAGGCCCAAAGGATTTCATCGGTCAGGATGAATGGTCTGCCACCAATGCTGCGTCCTTCGTTATGAAAACGAACCAGGGCATATAAGGGACCAAAAGCGACCGACCAATACGTTTCCATCGGCATCAAATCAATTTCTCCTTTGGCTACCGCCCTATCCATAAAGACACCGAGGGTCTGCTTAAAAGTCTCTGTCATCGATTCAAAGATCTTTTCCTGATAAGTAGAGGTCCGTAATTGTTCAATCACCTGACAAGACAATGGGTTTTCCAACATACTCTTTGCCCGGTGTTTCCACTGATGTCTTAATCCATCTTCAAAAGTGAAGTTCGGATCAAAACCTTCCAGCATCATGGCGCTTAGTTTCTGGGTTTCTTCAAGGCCTATTTGCAGGATTAAATCATCCTTATCCTTATAATAGATGTATAAAGTGGCTACGGAAATGTTGCATAATTTCGCCAGCTTAGACATGGTAAAGCCTTCAAAACCGACTTTTACCAGTAATTCTACAGCCTTCTCTTTAACCAACTCAATTTTATTTACATCTCTGATTCTCATGTCATTCTGATTGAGTCGCAAATATAAATGAATATTCATTTAGTTATGAAAAGAATTGAATAATATATTTTTAAGGCCATAAAAAACCCGGCCTATAGGGGCCGGGTTGATGTTTTTTAGATACAGAAAATGTATCTTTTTTTACTATTTCTTATCCCTCAATGGCATCAGCAAGGCTGGAACCATCCTTGGTCAATACTTGAAAGTGATTATCTTTTGATAACTTTAATAACTGATGGATAAAGGCCGTAGCGTTAGGATAGACCGATTTATCGAACTTTAGAATAGTTTCAATCTTGTTTACTGCATTAACATACTCGTCGTTTATTTCTTTTTGATTCATAACAGTTTTATTTTTAAGGTGAGATTTGATTTAGGAAACACAAAATTCAGGCCATCCCTAAAATTTTCTCTATCAAATTGTTGTTACTCAAAAAACTAAAATTCCCGGCTTATGCTTTTAGATCTGCATTGGCTTTTAAGAAGTCAAAATACTTATCTTCTTCACCATAGAAAATACCATCTGGTTCCAATAAATAAGCTTTCAAAAGATATTCTTTAGCTTTTTCTTTATCGCCTTGCTCCAGGTAGCACTCTCCTAAACGCAACATGATGAAAGGATTGTCATGCACATCCTCTGCGGTATTGCTTTTCGCAATTTCGAAAAAGCGCAATGCCGTTTTGAAATCATCTTGAAGGAAGTAAGCATCTCCAATAGAAGCATTCAACCAAACACTTTGTATATAATCATTTTGAGGTGCTGGAATTAAAGCTAAAGCTTCTTCCCATGCTCCGATAGCACTATCAAAATCATCCTCATCAATATATTCATTTCCACTTTCTGAAAGCTTTAGAATCTCGTCCGCTACCTCGGTAGAAAGCTCTGGGGCTGCACCCTTTACTTCTTCACTCATAATCTTATCTTTAAATTTTCAGGCATCACAGAATGCCGTTACAAATACAATATTCGGCTTTTTTTTGGGGAATCCCATTCTCCAGCTAATATTCTCTATGTAATTTCAGCCGGATCTCTTAAATACAAACAATTTACCGATATGTTTTTAAGCTATAAAGAATTACCTTTGACCGCTTAATACCTTAACATACACACAAGTTTGAAAAAAGTTCTTAAAATTACGGGGATCGCACTCTCCGCTATCGTATTGCTCTTATTGATTACCCCATACCTGATGCCAAAAACCATTTCCCGAGCGGTGGAAAAATGGGTAAACGGTAACATCAAAGGCGAAGTTAAATTTGAAGACAGCAGTTTGTCTTTTTTCAGACACTTTCCTTCCTTAACTTTTAGCCTTCATAATTTTACCTTAAAAGGCTCTGCCCCATTTCAGCAGGACACTTTACTGCATACCAAAGAACTTGCATTCCGGGTAGATTTAAGCACTATTTTCTCAGATCAGATCAAAATTGATCAGGTATATATCAATGAGGCCGACATCAATGTGAAAGTGGATGAAAAAGGAAATGCCAATTACAATGTGTATGAAAGCAAGCCGGATACCACACAAAAAACGACAGAAAGCGGCAATACAGCCATCAAAATCGAGGGGATCTACATTAAAAAGAGTAATCTGACTTATAATGATCAATCTGTACCGATGTTGATCAGTGCAAAAGGATTGAATTACACCGGACAGGGAGATTTCAGCAAGGCAATCTTTGATTTGAAAAGTCAGGCGAATATAGACAGCCTGGATGTGGTGTATGCCGGATCTCCTTACCTACTTGGTAAAAAGATCAATGCCAAACTGCTCACTAAAATCAACACGAATTCCCTGGATTTGATGTTTGATGAAAATGATTTACAAATCAATTCCTTACCTATTCATTTTGTAGGTCGTTTCTCTTTCATTAAAGATGGTTATGACATCAACTTTAAAACCAAAGCAAAAGAGACTGATCTTCACAATATATTTTCAGCATTACCTGCTGCGATAGCCGATCGCGTAGAGAAAACCAATATCAAAGGGTATGCAGAGATTGAAGCTTCCTTAATTGGAAAATACCTGGCAAAGAGCAACACCATGCCCACTGCGACTTTCAACATGAAAATTCGCGACGGACAAATTTCCAATCCCAAGGCACCAGAATCCATCAGTAAATTGTACCTGAACTTACAAACCAAATTACCGAGCTTAAATATGGATAGCTTGAAAATCAATATGGACAGTCTGTATTTCAATATGGGCAAAGACTATGTGAGTTCTGTGGTCAAATTAAACGGCTTGGTGACTCCAGAAATCTACATTAAAACGCATGCCTCGATAGATTTAGAGAAATGGGGGAAAATTTTCAGTGTAGACCTGATCAGAGGTCATTATGATTTCGACTTACATGCCGATGGAAAATACACCAAAAAAGTGGTTAGAACTGGCATTAGAAAAGTGGATACCGTTATCGCGACCATTCCTAAGTTCAAATTGACCTCAACCGTAAGCAAGGGTTATTTCAAATTTGCTTCTTTGCCGGCGGCGATCGATAAGATCAATTTCAGCATCAATGGAAATAACCCGGATGGTAATTATAAAAACACCAAGCTGGACATCAGCAACATCGATATCCAGGCATTGAGCAGTTACATCAGAGGCTCAGCTAAACTGCAAACTGCGGAAACCATGCCGGTTGATGTGCAACTCAAATCTATGGTCAACTTTGCAGAAATCAAGAGTTTCTACCCTTTGAAAGACTTAGAATTGAATGGAGAACTTCATGTAGACCTACAAAGTAAGGGTGGCTACAATAAGCTTAAAAAGCTATTCCCTGTAACTACCGCAGCTATTCAACTGGCAAACGGAAGAATTAAAACGGCACATTTCGACCAGCCTTTAGAGAAAATCGTCATTGACGCTACCCTGGTCAATAACGATGGTAAGCTAAAAGGTACCCAATTGAACATCAAACCGATCTCTTTCCAGATGGCTGGACAACCTTTTATGTTGAAAGCAGATGTTAAGAATTTTGAGAATGTGGCTTACAATGTCAGCTCTAAAGGAACGATTGACATTGGCAAGATGTACCAGTTTTTTGCCGTAAAAGGATACCAGGTTAAAGGTTCTATTTTCACGAATGTTTCTTTTAAAGGATTGCAGAGCGATGCGATGAATGGTCGATACCATAAATTGAATAACCGTGGTCGTGTGGTGATCAAATCACTAAACCTGGAGTCGGATATGTTCCCAAAAACATTCCTGATCAGGAACGGTGTATTCTCTTTTGCGCAGGATAAGATGAAGTTTGAGAACTTCCAGGCCAGTTATGGTAAATCTAACATCAACATGAAAGGTTACCTGGGCAATATCATCAATTATGCACTTTCTGATAAAGCCAAACTAACCGGTAACTTTACCATGGATACCAAAGCGCTGTATGCCGATGAGTTTATGGCTTACAATGGCGTTCCGGTTGAAGCATCAGGCAAGCCGATCGCCAGCAATGGGGTCATCATCATTCCAAACAACCTCAATGTAGAAGTTAACGCGAATGCGGGTACCGTATATTACAACGACCTGAAAATTAAAGATGCAAAAGGTACGCTGGCACTCAACAACGGAACCATGTCTTTAAAGCAGGCTAGTTTTAACATGATCGATGCGCCGGTATTGATGGATGCTACCTATAAAAGTTTAACCCCCAAATCGGCTACTTTCGATTATCATTTGACAGCCAAAGAATTCGACATTGCGAAGGCCTATAAAGAGATCAAATTGTTCCGTGAAATGGCAACTTCTGCTGGAAAAATGAAAGGCATGATCGGTTTAGATTACCAGCTTTCTGGAAAACTGAATCAGGATATGTTCCCCGTTTTCCCTTCCTTGAAAGGTGGAGGTGTGCTTTCCCTAAAGAAAATCAGCATGAGCGGATTTAAGCTGATGAATGCGGTAGGTAAAGCGACCAAACGAGATAGTTTAAGTAATCCTGACCTATCTGAAGTCAACATTAAAACGACCATCAACAACAACATCATTACTATTGAAAGGTTCAAAATGCGTGTTGCAGGATTCAGACCTCGATTTGAAGGTCAGGTGAGCTTTGATGGAAGGTTAAATTTAAGCGGCAGATTGGGGCTCCCTCCTTTCGGATTGATTGGCATTCCATTGAGTGTTACCGGAACCCAGGATAAACCTAAAGTTGCACTCAAAAGAAACAAAGACGCAAAGCTAGAAGAAACCGAAGACGATTCTGAATAAATCACCTCGTTTTTACGTATAAAAAAACACCCTGTAACTTATTATAGTTACAGGGTGTTTTTGCTTTCAAGCCTTTAGGCAAAAAATGCTGCTTCAGCGAGCGCTTTTATTTTAAGGTGATCGATTTAGGACGGTCTGCCGGGTTTACACCCCAGGTAGCAGAAGGCTTGCTTCCCATGAATAGGGTTAACGTACTGCCTGAAACCAGGTCCTTGTGTGATAAATAAGACTTTTTATAAGGTTTGCCATTCAGCATGGCTTTTTGAATGTACTTGTTCGTTTTGCTGTTGTTTACTGTTTTCAATTGAAACTTTTTGTTTCCTGGCAAAGCAATTACGGCTTCGTTTACCAGTGGAGAACCGAATACATAAGTGCCATTGGCCGGGTTAACCGGATAAAAGCCCATTGCAGAAAACACGTACCAGGCAGACATCTGACCTAGATCTTCATTACCACAAAGACCATCTGGCTTATTGGTATATAAAGAATCTGTAATCTGGCGGACAAGATCTGCCGTTTTCCATGGCTGGCCTGCAAAAGCATATAGATAAGGGATGTGGTGATTGGGCTCATTTCCTTGTGCATATTGACCGATCAATCCGGTGATATCAGGTGAACTGCCTTCTCCCATTTCAGAGCTCATGCTAAACAAAGTATCTAGTTTATTGGTAAAAGGGCGATCTCCACCAAATAAGGCGATCAATCCTTCTGGATCCTGTGGAACCAACCAGGTATATTGCCAAGCATTACCTTCGGTATAATCGTCTTCACGGTGTTTCGAAGAAACCGGATTGAATGGCGTACGCCATGCTCCATTTTCCAGTTTACCACGCATAAAATTAGTTTTGGTATCGAAATACTTGTTGTACAATTTGGCGCGCTCAGAGAAGTATTTATAGTCATCACTTTTCCCCATTGCTTTTGCCATCTGGGCGATGCACCAATCGTCAATGGCATATTCCAATCCTTTGGCCACAGATTCAATGACACGCTCCGAAGGAATGTATTCCAGTTTTGCTGCGTAATCAATTCCTTCTACTTTTTGCATGGCTGAATGCTTAATGGCTTCGTAAGCCAGGTTCACATCAAAACCTTTGAAACCTTTTAAATAAGCATCTACAATAATCGGAACCGCATGGTAACCAATCATCGTATTTGTTTCATTTCCCATCAGGTGCCATACCGGAAGTTTACCTTGTTGCTTATAAATGGCCAGGAAAGAATTGATCACATCGGATACTTTATCCTGGTGTAAAATGGTAAATAAGGGATGGTAAGCACGGTAAGTATCCCAAAGAGAGAAAGTAGTATAATTGGTGAATCCAGGTTTATGGTATACCTTTTTATCGGTTCCTCTGTAATCTCCATTCATATCATCAAATATGGATGGTGCGATCATCGTATGATATAACGCAGTGTAGAAAGTCTTTTTAGTCTCTTCATCTGCGGTGATTTTCAATTTTGAGAACTCCTTTTCCCATTTGTTATCCGCTTGCTGATGTACTTGATCAAAATCCCATCCTGGAATTTCGGCAGCGATATTGGCTAAAGCATTTTCGTAACTCACTGGAGAAAGTCCAACTTTAAGCTTCAGCACAGCTTGGTTAATGGCATCGAAATGTAAGACCGCTTTTACGCCTTTACCTTTCAATTCCTGACCACTTTTCATCATGCTACTGCTGTCAGAAAGTGCTAAGCTTTTCAATGGTTGAGAAATTTTAACGGCAAAGTACAGGCGTTGGTCATTGGCCCATCCTTTAGAAAAACGATAACCGACCAATGTGGTGGCATCTAATTGTTTCACAAAAGTTTCTACTGGAGTATCCCATCCTAAACCTGCTTTCAAGTCGATCATCACATGGGGCTGATCCTGACCTTGTCCAAAGGTGTATTTGTGGAAACCTACTCTTTCAGAACTGGTCAATTCTGCTTTGATTTTATATTTATCCAGCATCACGCTGTAATATCCTGCTTTCGCAACCTCATGATCATGAGAGAAAGTAGATACATAGTTTTGTTGTGAGGGCCCTGTAGCCGGCATCACCAGAATATCATTCAGGTCGCCGATTCCGGTACCACTCAAATGGGTATGAGAGAATCCAATAATGGTGTTACTGGCATAATTGTAACCACTGCACCAGTCCCAGCCTCCAAAAACATTAGTCGGTCCCAGCTGAACAGCCCCGAAAGGGACGTTAGCGCCAACAAATACGTGGCCATGGGCCGCAGAGCCAATATGTGGATCTACGTATTTAGTGAGTCCGTTTTGAGCAAAAACCTGCCCCACAGAAAGCAGGATGCCCAGAAATAAAAGGTATTTACGCTTCATCAATTCGTTAGTATATAGTGAATATTGGCGCCGAAGTTACAAATATTTGTCCTGCAGCAGTATCCGGAACAGAAATCCATTCCAGATATTGCTGCTGCAAGACAAACAATTTAATTTTTCTTATCCCACCATAACTTAGTACCTCCGTTATCGGGACCACCACCAAGCAATGAAATGGCTTTAGTTACCTCTTCCCTGTTGTTTTTATACTCATCATCTGAGAAAGGTAACCTGCGGATTTGCAGGTCTGTATTGATCGTTCCACCACTTTGATTGGTCACTACCGGGAAGATTTTCGGATATCCAGTACGTCTGAATTCTGACCATGCCTCCATCCCATCAGGGAAAATAGCGATCCATTTCTGCGTGATGATGCGTTCTAATTTCTGCTCTGCACTTGCTGCCTCATCCCATTTCACAGTAGTTTTACTTAATAAAGGAGAGTTGGCAGGCACATTATTAGCTGCATTGATTGGGTCAGTATAAGGCGCTTGCGTACCTGTATTATTGGCCAGATAAACATCAAGTCCACTTGCATTCACCTGTTCAAAAGATAGCTTCACCCCTGCTTCATAGAAAGATTTAGCAGTACCACCCATGTTCCATCCTTTTAACGCGCCTTCCGCACGAAGGAAAGATACCTCTGCAGCACACATATATTGAACCGGAGTACTTTCTTTTAAGCTGGAAGAAGAAGAATTGAAGTAGCCATCAGGTTTACCACTAAAAGCAATCCCATTACGTACCCCTTTATAATCACCTGGAACAACTTTAGAAAGCAGAAAATACTTACTCAATCGAGGATCGTCAAAGCCCTTTAAAATAGACTCTGCTGAAGCATTCATACGCGTATCATTGTAAGAGATATCATCTACCCAAAGTCCATTTCTGGTAGGTACACCTTTACCGGCAACCACCAAAGCATTATCGCTATTGGTCAATAAAAGACCATTACCATCATTTACGGCTTCTTCTGCTTTAGTTTTTGCTAAAGCTGGATCTGCGTAAGAGATGCGCAATGCCAATCTCAATTTCAGGGAGTTGGCAAACTTGATCCATTGTTTGATATTTCCATCATATACCAGGTCAAATCGACTTAGGGAATTATCTGTTGGATTTTTAACCATAAACTCTGAAAGCGTTTTAATGGCGCCATCCAGTTCCGCAAAGAAAGCAGTGTACACGGTTTTCTGATCATCATACGGAGTACTCAACACTCCGGTTCCGAATTTGGTATAAGGAATTGGGCCATAAACATCTGTTACGCGGTGCATCCCTTCTACTCTTAGAATATCAGCAATAGCAATATATTGAGGATTCGCTGTGGCACGTTTATGAACTTCTCTCCAGCTGTTCATAATTCCGCTGAAGCCTACTTTAAATGGCCATAAGTTCCATCCGGTTTTTAAAGCGTAGGTGGAGTTGTTAGGCCCACCAAAATCACCCGGAGGCGCAAAGTAACCCGAGAAAATATCGGCGTTTAAGTTTTGCTGAAGCTGATAAGTGTAATCGTCATTTGTTTTACAATAGAAGACGTTCACTTGCATTTCAGGAAGGAATATCCCTGCTGAAATATTGTCTTTCTGCAAATCTTCTTCTGTTAATCCGTTTGGATTGGTGTTATATACATCATAGTTTTTTGTACAAGAACTTTGAGTCATGACAAGCGATAACGCAACTAAGGCGCCAAGCCCGGTTTTTTTAATTAAAGTTTTCATATTAAATGAATCTTGGTGCTTAAAATGTGAAATTAACGTTGAAACCAATGCTTCTTAAACTTGGCATTGCGAAATCATCAAAGCCTTGGTAGGCGTTTCCGGTTAAGGTGATTACATCCGGATCAAACGGTGCTTTCTTATAAATCATCCATAAGTTTCTTCCGATCACAGACACCTGAATCTTTTGTATTTTGTTGTTAAATACTTGTGCAGGGAAAGTGTAGCCTAAAGAAAGCTCACGCAAACGAACGTTTGTAGCGCTATAGACATATGGAGTCAGTTCTGAAGAGATTCTACCATAATATTGTTGAGTTGCATCTACCCCATTGGCGATGATACCCCCCGCATTACGGCTGTCGGCAGTTCTTTGAGACATTCCAAATTTATCCAGTGTTCGTTCTGTATTAGAGATCACTTCTCCACCAATTCTACTGTCGACTAAGAAATTCAGGTTAAAGTTTTTATACTTAAAACCATTGTTCATACTCAACATATATCTAGGGTTCACATTCCCTGCAGTGATTAAATTATTGGAATATTGAGGTAAACCTTTATCATCTAAAACAAGTCCACCATTGGCATCTCTCTGGAAGTCTTTCACTTGAATTTCCCCATAAGCACCACCTTTTCTGATCACAGAAGAACCACCCAATTGAATCTGTTTTACATCAATAAACTGACCAGTTGCCGGGTCATTATAGCTGTATAGGTCAATAATTTTGTTGCGGTTGAAAGAGAAGTTAATATTTGGCGTCCAGCTCAGTTCTCCAAATTGCGCACGATAACCTAAACTCATTTCTAAACCTTGATTCTGTACATCACCTGCGTTTAGATCGTAAGTTTTGTAACCTACCGTTTCAGAAACGTTTACACGGAAAAACTGGTTCACGGTATGCGTTTTATAATAGGTTGCATTTAAGCTCAACTTGTTATCCATAAAACGTAAATCTGTTCCAATTTCAAAAGATTTACTACGTTCTGGCTTCAGGGTGCTGAAAGGTTTTCCTGTAAAAGGAACAATTGCACCACCATTGATTGGGTAAGTAGGGTTTGTGGCATAAGCATAGGCTTGTGGAATTGCATTTCCTACTTCTGCATAAGACAACCTTAGTTTCGCAAAAGAGATAAATTCAGGCAGTTTGGCCATCTCTGATACTACTGCACTTAAACCTACTGAAGGATAAAAGAAAGGCTTTGGCAAAGTAGAGTTCCAGTCGTTACGGCCGGTTACATCCAAAAACAAGTAATTTTTATAGCCAAAAGTAGCGGTCATAAATGCCGCTTGATTTTGCTCACGATAAGCATTAGGAACCGGTTTCAGGTTTGCCTGAGTCACATTTAGCAAACTAAAAAAGTTTGGCACTTTATAAGGATCTAATGGGCCACCAATGGTTAAACCTTTGATGGTTAGATTTTGTAAACTGGCACCAGCGGTCGCATTCAGACTGAAATCACCGAAAGTCTTGTTGAAGTTCAATAGTAAATCTGCGTAAGTCTGACTGTTTAAATTGTCAAGGCTCGTATAGTTACCGTTTGGACTATTTCCTGATAAATTACCTAGGGTAGTTGCATAGATTTTAGTTTCTCCCTGATCTGTACTTCTATCCATTCTCACACGTCCTTGCAGATTCAGGTAATCTGTAAAGTTATATTTGGCGGTAAAGGAACCTACCACTCTGGCTCTTTGCACCTGGAATAGGTTGCGGTTGGTAATCCAATAAGGGTTTTGCATATTTATACCACCATCACCATAGGCCCAATTTTGGGTATTAATCTTACGGATAGGATCGAATACTTCATAGTTCTTCACGTTATTGAAGTTTTCTGAAGCACCAGGAAACAGGTATACTGAGGTCAAAGGGTTATAATACTGACCTTGACCTGGCATGTTCTGCGTTTTCTGGTAGATATATTCTGCTCTGGCATCCAGGTTCAGCTTATTGTCAAAATAAGAAGAGGTATTTCTGAAAGAGAAGTTGTAACGATCTAGTTTATTGTTTGGGATAATTCCTTCTGCATTTGTGGCAGCTGCCGAGAATAAACTCTGGTTTTTCTCTGTACCTCCGGAGATGGAAAGCGCATTGGTATAGGTTTTTCCAGTTTGGAAGAAATCTTCCGGGCTATAGCTTCCTGGTGTTGCAGCTTTAGGACCCCATCCATTATAGGCAGGTGTTCCTCCCGCTGTTGCAGGTGCTGGCGTGCCGTAGGTATTTTGCGTTTTAGGCAGAATAAATGGGTTGTCAAAAGTAGTGCTGGAATTGAAATTCACTGCCGTTTTACCTGCTTTACCTTTTTTTGTGGTGATTAAGATCACCCCGTTTGAAGCTTGTCCGCCGTAAAGTGCCGAAGCTGAGGCACCGCTCAAGACACTTACTTCTTCGATGTCTTCCGGGTTTAAATTAGAGATCCCGTCGCCGCCATCGCTGATTTGAAAACCATCGGTAGTCCCTGCTCCGCTTAGGCTTGGCAAAGGTACCCCGTCTACTACATATAGTGCATTGTTGTTTCCGCTAATGGATTTATTTCCACGAAGTACTGCTTTGGTAGATCCTCCAGGAGCAGAAGAGTGGGTTAGCGTTAAACCAGATACTTTACCGGTTAAACTGTTCACAAAACTTGGGTCTTTAACTTCGTTTACCTCTTTGGAGCTTAAAGTCTGTACATTATAGGTTAAAGATTTCGTAGATTTCTTGATACCTAAAGCGGTAACGACTACCCCTTCCAGATTTTGAGCATCTTCGGCTAAGACTACGTCAATTGTACCTTGCGAGGAAACAGTAACTTCCTTACTTTGGTAGCCTACATAAGAAAACACAAGCACATCGCCAGCTTTGGCATTGATGCTGTATTGTCCACTGGCATTGGTTTGTGTGGTCTGTCCGGAACTTTTCACTTTAACAGACACGCCAGGTAGCGTTCCACCTTTGTTGTCTTTTACAGTTCCTTTGATGGTTTCCAGAAAATAAGGCTTGTTGAGCCCTGAAGAAACTGGTCTGAGGGCGGGAATTGCCCCGAATTTTTCAGTCTTTACTGTTGCAAATAGATTTGCAGAAGCGTAAAGCAATAAACACGTCAGTTGTAATGGTTTTCTCATTTCCATTGATACGGTTAAGTTTTTTATTTGGTTAGCTATACCGTTTTACCATTAGCATGATAAAGGCGATATCTGTAAAGACCCATTCCCCTTAGAAATTGCCTACAAGGAATTCATTTATTTTGAAGATTATTTTTAATCCCTATCTTGCGCCTCTAAATACTGCTAACCACAAGCCCTTGAAAATCGTTAAGCCTGACTTATCCAGTCTGTGGACAAAGATTTGTACCGAAGATGACATCTCATCTTTCGAGGCTTTATACCATTTACTTGGCAGCAGATTACTTCGCTTCTCCATCTATTATGTTTCCAGCAAAGAGGTTGCTGAAGAAATTGTTTCTGAGGTATTTGTGAAATGTTGGGAAAACCGGAAAGCAAGCATGCATGTGCTCAATCCGGAAACCTATTTATTTGCCGCCATCAGAAATCAGTCTTTAAAATACCTGAGGAAGCATCAGCAAATTCATTTGGTAGAGATAGACGATCAACATGAACAATTATTTGTAGCAGAGAGCAACCCTCAAAAAGAACTGGAGCGGAAAGAATTACAACGCAAACTCGATGAGGCCATTGATACACTACCTCCTCAGGCCAGATTGGTTTTTAAACTGATTAAGGAGAATGGGATGAAATATAAAGAAGTGGCCGAAATCCTGGAAATATCTCCAAGAACAGTACAAACACAACTTTTTAGGGCCATTGCCAAGCTTAGAGTTGTGCTTAGTGCTTATCGCGAGATAGATCAGAAAAGTAATCTTCCTGACCATGCGATCGGTTTAATCTTAATTTTAGCACTAATGAACTATATTTTCATCTTTTGTAGGCAATTTTAGAAAATATGGGAACCTTATTAATAACACGGTAAAAGAAAATGAACGATCAAAGATTTACAACATTGCTGAGTAAAATGCTCGCGGATGAAATTTCCCTCGATGAACATAAAGAATTTATGTCCATGCTGGAGGGTAATGCCGCTTATCAGCAAGAATATAGATCTTTAACCCATTATTTTGAACCAGAAGAGGAGGTTGCAGCTGTAAAACCGGATATGGCGCTTCTTTTTGAAAAGATCAAAGGAAAAATTGAAATACCGGAGTCCAATCCAAGGGAAAAACCAGAAGACCATCAGGAGGCTGTTTTACTTAAAAAATCTAGTTTTGGAACCTGGTATCGCATTGCTGGGATTTTAGCCCTGGGAATTTGTTCCTTTGCCGCTTACCAATTCTTGATCAAAAGCAAATCCGATGCTTCGCTATTGGCCTTGAATTGGAAAACGCTAAACACCCCGAGCCGCCTTACAGAAAAATTGGTCCTGGCAGATGGGACCACGGTCACTTTAAACTCCGAAACCCAACTTAAGTACCCTGCTGAATTTAGCGGAGCTAGTCGGGAAGTATACCTGACTGGGGAAGCTTTTTTTGACGTGAAGAAAGATGCAGAACATCCATTTGTGATTCATACCGATAAAATGAGCATCAAAGTATTGGGTACTTCTTTTGATGTTAAAGCGTATAAAAACGACCGTGATTACAGCACCAGCTTGCTCAGCGGTGCCATTCAGATCCAACTGAAAGCTACTAAAAAGCAAATCCTCTTGAAGCCTTCTGAAAAGTTCAGTCTTCAAAACAAGGCTAATCCAGGGGCAGATACACTGGCTTATTCCATCAGTACTTTAAGTTTGCTGGAAGCTGGGGAAAATCCCGCTACTGCCTTTATGGAAACCTCCTGGTTGAATCATCAGTTGAGATTTAAGGAAGAACCCTTCGAAGTGCTGGCCAATAACCTATCCAGGTGGTATGGTGTTCAGATTATCTTTAAAAACGAGAAGTTAAAAGATGTCAAATTTACCGGGCTTTTCGAAAAAGAGAATTTGAATGAGGCCTTAAAAGTATTGCAATTGATTGAATCCTTTCAATATAAAATAGCAAACAAAACTGTTTATATTTATTAATTTGGCCGCCGGAGTATCATCTGGCAATCCGTCAGGTTAATTTTCCTACTGATTTACGAATAGGGGCGAAATCAGAAATACCAAATATAAATAGCGCATGAAATTACCAGGGTGGTTTGTCTTTTTTTTGACCATAGTTGTTGTTATGGACAGCTATGCGCAAGACGCCCCAGGCAACGTCAGCTTAGCGCTAAAATCAGTAAGTTTCAAGAAAGTGATCACTGCCATTGAGCAGCAAACTAAATATCATTTTGTGTTTAGCGAGCGCAAAATCCCAGTTAAAAAGATCAGCATTAACGTCCGGGATACACCGGTGTTAAAGGTATTGGATCAGATTTTTGCGGAATCCGACTATACCTATCAATTGCTGCCAAATCAACTGATCGTTATCCGTAGAAACGAGGAAGAAAACCAGCTCCGGATGATTACTGGGAAAGTGCGCAATGAAGCCGGACAGCCTTTGGCTGGCGCTGCAGTGAAGGTAAAAGGAACCAACTATGCAACCATGACTGATGGTAAAGGAGAATTCTCGATTCCAGTATTTAGGAAATCTATCCTACAGGCCACTCAGGTCGGCTATCAAAAAGCAGAGCTTCCGGTAAAAGAAAGCGATCAAGTCCTCCTTAATATGGTTCCGAAAACCAATGAGTTGGAGGAAGTGGTGGTTACGGCCTTAGACATTAAAAAAGAAGAAAGGAAGATCGGTTATTCTATATCTACTATTTCCGGTGAATCCATCAGTAAAGCCAGAACCTCTAACGTTATCCTCGCTTTAGAAGGTCAGGTATCAGGACTCAATATCAATGGTGTATTTGGGGGCGCCTCCTCTTCTGCCAAAATCCTGCTTCGGGGCGCAGCCAGTATGAATGCCGGAAGCCCATTATTTGTGGTTAACGGAGTTCCGATAGACAATACCCAGCGAGGCAGTGCCACCGAATATGGAGGTGCAGATTATGGTGACGGCATCAGCAACATCAACCCGGATGATATAGAAAGTATTACCGTATTGAAAGGTTCTGCTGCATCCGCATTGTATGGAGCCCGGGCAGCCAATGGTGTCATCATCATTACCATCAAAAGAGGTACAAAAAATGATACTGCTATTGAATACAATACCAACCTTTCTTTTGATAGCCCCATCAACAATACAGATTTTCAATATGTCTACGGACAAGGCACGCAAAACCGTCGGCCAACAAACCTCTCCGCTGCTATTGCCTCTGGTGCTTCCAGTTGGGGAGACCCCATGGATGGCCTCCCATTCCTGCAGTTTGATGGAAAAATTTATCCTTACAGTCCGGTAAAAGATAATATCCAGGCCTTTTACAGAAAAGCCACTGCCTTTACCAATACCATTTCTTTCAGTGGAGGAGATGAAAAGCGCATGTTTAGACTCTCTGCAGCCAATCTGGACCATCAGTCGCTCCTGAAAAATGGGAAACTCAATAGAAAAACCATCAACTTGTATACGGCTTACGAGCTCAACAAGCAGCTCAGCATTACTTTTAATGGAAACTATATTTATGAGCAAAATAAAAACAGGTCTTACCTGAGTGATGGTACCTTAAACCCGAACTATGGAATTGCGAGTCTCGCCAGCTCGGTCAACCAAATCGCACTTTCTCCGGGTTTTGACCCGATAACCGGAAGGGAAAGCAGCTGGAATAATGATGAGTACAAAACGAATCCTTATTTTATGCTCAACAAACAGGCAGACCTCAGCACCCGTCACCGCTTCATCAGTTCCAGTGCGATCAAATATAAATTTACGGATTGGCTGTATCTTCAGGGGAGATTTGGTTACGATATCAGCACCGACAAAATCATCAGCATCATCCCTTATGGCGCCGGCTTTTCCATCAACGGAGAAGGTGGACTGAACTCCTATAAACGAACGCAGATTTCAGAGCTGAACAGTGACCTTTTGCTGGCTGCTAACAAAAATATATTAAAAGACCTCAATCTGGATGTTTCCATAGGCGCCAATTACCGCAACAGACAAGGAGAACTTTCTGATGCCCGGGGAAACCAATTTATCATCCCCTATCTCTATACGCCCGGCAATCTGGTGACCAAGGAAGACATCCATTCGCAGGCAAAAATAGTGACGCAATCTGCTTATTATACCCTCGACTTAAACTACAAGAAACTACTGAACTTCTCGGCTACCGGCAGGTATGATGTCTATTCTACCCTTCCCAGTAACAACAGAGGGATTTTTGTACCTGGCATCTCGGGGAGTTTCATCTTCTCCGACCTCCTGCATTCCAAATCCTTGAACTACGGAAAGATCAGGGCCAGCTTTGCCAAAACAAGTGGGGAGCCTGCGCAACCCTATATTACCCAAACCTATTACAATACGGACAACCTGATCAATGGAATACCTGTAGGTAATTATTTAAGGGCCTTACCAAATTATAGCTTAAAGCCTTTTACTTTAGATGAATTTGAAACTGGAATAAACCTGAGGTTCTTCAATAGCAGACTGGATTTAGACCTGACCTGGTTTCATCGGACCACCCACAATGAGATTGTCAGCGCTGCACAATCGGTCACCACCGGCTTCACTTCTGCTTATGTGAACCTGGGAAAAACACAAAATATAGGCACGGAGATCAATATCCAGGGTATCCCTATTCAATCTGAGCGGTTCAGCTGGAAAACCGGATTCAATTTTAGCCATATTTACAACATATTGCGCTCCATAGATGGCAGCAGTCAGTATTCCTTAACTGGCACTTACCGCCCACTCAATGCGAATACGGCAATGGTAGTGGGAAAATCGATTACGCAGATTATGGCTTACGACTATCAAAGAACAGCCGATGGAAAAGTGATTATTGGTACGGATGGCGTTCCCAAACGTGGCGAATTAAAGCCAATGGGCAGCACCCTACCTAACTTTTACGGTGGATTTATCAATAGCTTTTCCTATAAAAACTTCAGTCTTTCTTTCCTGATAGATTTTAAGTTTGGGCAAAAGATCTTATCTGCTACGGAGAACTATTCCTATGTGAATGGCTTTAATCAAGCTACGCTGATTGGAAGAGCAAACGGTGTCATTGCCGATGGCGTTCAGGCGGATGGCAGCACCAACACGATTAACGTTCCAGCGTACAATTACTATCCTCAACTTGCCACCAATATCTCTGCGCTTTCCGTGTTAAACGGAAGTTTCATCAAGTTCAGGCAGCTGATCTTTGGGTATACCATCCCTCAGCGGAGCATCAGAAACACCCCTTTCCGCAACATTAGCATCGACTTTGTGGGCAGAAACTTGTGGACTTTACTCAAATACACGAAAAACATAGATCCGGAATCGGAATTCTCCTCCAGCCTTAACTATGCCGGAATTGAAGGTGCTTCCTTACCGGCAACCAGAACTTTTGGCATCAACCTGAACTTTAAACTGAAATAAGATATGAAAAAGCAGCTACTCCTTTCCCTCGCTTTTTTACTCAGCATTCATTTTAGCTGTAGCAAGGCAGAATTAGATAAAATCGATACCGATCCTACCAAATCTACGGAGGAGAATTTTGACCCCAATTACCTGCTTTCTGCTGCCCAGCTCAGGTTTGCAAATAAAGGTTATTATCAGTTGCTCTATCCCAGCACCATGATGCAGCTCTTGGCTTCGACTTACTATTACTACAATAACGGCGATAAATACATCAATGTGGCCAATTTCACCGATTACCAGGGAAGGGTATTTGATGAAGGCTATGCGGAAGCTTCCGGCATTCGTGAAATGCAAAGACTCGCTAAAGACAAGGATCCCGTTCAATACACTAATCTGGTGGCCATCGGCGACCTTATGTTTGTCCTCTTCTTACAAAGAATTACAGATATGTATGGTGATGTCCCTTATCAGGACGCCGGGAAGGGACGCTTGGGGATCAAATATCCGGTTTATGACCGCCAGGAAGAGATTTACAGTGCCATGTTAAGCGACATTGAGCTCGCCATTAAACAACTCAACCCCGAACTTCCCAGCCCTACTGCCGATCTTTTTTACAAAGGCGACTTAAAGAAATGGCGCAAATTTGGCTATAGCCTGATGCTTCGTGTAGCGATGAGGCTTAGTAAAGTGGATCCGGAGAAAGCCAGATTATGGACGGAAAAAGCAGCTGCTGGAGGCACCTTTGCAGATATTTCCGACAATGCCTTCATCAGCATGGATGCTTCCAATTACAGCAGTCAGAATGGGATCTCCCTCGCCCTGCGTACCCTCTCCGATTACCGGGAGGTTCGTTGGAGCAAAACCCTGATTGACCAGCTTAAAAGAACAAATGACCCGCGTTTAAGTGTGATAGCGGAGATTCCTGCTGCTGGCTTTGCCAATAACAACAATCAGAATCTTGCTGGAAACAGCAATCCTGAGCTACAGCGTGGATTGCCAAACGGATATGACCTCAGCGGTGGAAAAACAGATATTCAGTTTGCTCCGGAATATCCGGGGGGCACTGGAAATGAAAATGATTTTGCGCCTTTAGGGAAGTATTCCAGGCCAAGAACCGCTGTTTACCTGAAGCTTGGCGGTCCCATTTTTATCCTGACTTATGCAGAAACCGAATTGCTACTTTCGGAGGCTGCTTTGAGGGGTTGGGCGGTCAATGGAACTGCCGCTACTCATTATCAGAATGGTTTAAAAGGCGCTTTACAAGCCACTGCACAGCTTGATCCTCTGGCAAACATACCTACCGTTGATATAGATAGCTACTTAAAGGCCCAACCATTAGATGAAAGCACCAAGGAGAAAGCATTAGAAATGATCAATACCCAATATTGGATCAGTACAGGCACGATGTTTAACTTTATTGAGGCCTGGTTCAATTGGAAAAGATCTGGTTACCCGGTTCTTAAACCGATCAATTACCCTGGAAATGTAACCAATGGCAGCATCCCGAGAAGAATGATTTACCTATCTACGGAAATATTGAACAACACAGAAAACTATAAGGCGGCCGTTGCCCGCCTACCTGGAGGTGATGTGCTCAGCTCAAGAGTGTGGTGGGACCAGTAAAATACTGATCGGATAATGATCCGAGAGCTGGTCGGTCATGGCATCTTTTACGATAATGGGTTTCGTTGCATTTTTCAGTAAATCAGGGGATACAAAAATATAATCGATTCTTTCTTTAGCGGAATCAGGAACCGGGCCAAAAACCATGGTCGGGTAACTAAAATTGAAACCTTTTACTTTCATTGTCCAGGTGTCTAAAAAGCCCTTCTGGATAAAATAAGCAGGAATTCCGTAATCCAGTAATCCATGATTTGCATTGCTGATCTTGCTGCTGCTATCGCTGCGCAACATCGGCGTTAATCGGTCATGACGGTTATAGGCCATGCTATCCGTTGCCGCAAGGCTATTTAGATCTCCCATAATCAGGATTTTTTTGGAAATAGACCAACGTTCCAGGCTATCGGTAATTGTAGTCACTTCTTCCCTCCTTTTCTCATGAGAAAAAGGCGATAAATGTACCACCACGAAGTTCAAACCTTCAATTTTCGCAGTCATAAAACCATGGTGCATCCCTGCGATTACTTTTTTCACCTCTGTAATCGGATGCTTAGAAGAAATTCCCACGGAATATCCCGTTTCTTTAGCCAATGCAGTATAAGGGTGGCCAATCGCTTCTCCTAAAGATTTCAGTTCAGATGCAGTAATATTGACTAGCTCTTGATAAGCGATCACATCAGCCTCCTGGCTTTTTGCCCAGGTCACAAAACGTGCTTTACGGTCTGCCTCAGCTTCAAAGTAATTGTATACGTTATAAGAAATGATTTTGAGTGCAGTTTGTGCTTTTAAGAGCTGAGTTGTTGTCAACAGTAAGAAAAGAAAAAGGATGATACGCTTCATACCGCCTAAAATAGAAGAATAATTATAGAATCTGCTGAATTATTCACAACTCAATGTATATAAATAACTTAGGAACCAAACATTAACAACCACTGGCAATCCTGCCAATCGGTGAACATATGGAAGATCAGTCCCACGCCAATGATTCTGGTTTTGGGAAAGAACAGCAGTATGAAATAAACAGCAATGGCATAGTAAGAATGTAAAGGATGATAACCCACACTACACCTTGAAGGGTCAAAAATTGGTGTGGCCAGCAAATGATCTGCATCAACCAGCATGGTGGCGATCATGATCAACCATGCTTTCTGCCATTCCTTTCTAAAAAACGTATACGCAATTAACCCTGGCATTAGAAAATGCAAGCTATAGTGTACTATAGGCTTTAGTGTATTCAATAAATCAGGGCTCATGTGTTGCGTTTAATGGTTTTTCAGCATTTCGTTGATTAGCCAAAAAGCTCAGAACTTAAATAGCGGTCACCACGATCGCAGGCAATAAACACGATCACACCTGATTCCAGTTCTTCTGCCAGTCTCAATGCGCAAGCCAAAGCACCACCACTACTCATACCTGCAAAAATCCCTTCTACTTTAGCCAGTTTTCTGGTCATTTCTGTGGCTTCTACCTGGGAAACGTCCATCACTCTGTCTACTCTGGAAGCGTCAAATATCGCTGGTAAATACGCTGCCGGCCACCTGCGAATCCCTGGAATAGAAGATTCTTCTGTTGGCTGACAACCCACAATTTGTATCGCTGGATTTTGTTCTTTTAAGAACATAGAATTCCCCATAATACTGCCTGTAGTTCCCATAGAACTCACAAAATGCGTGATCTGTTGCTTGGTATCTCTCCAGATTTCCGGGCCCGTTGTTTTATAATGTGCCAAATAATTGTCTGGGTTTGCAAACTGATTCAATAGGTAATAACCATCCTGAGCACCTTTTTCTTCTGCATAATCCCGGCAAATTTCGATCGATTCCAACAAGGTCACCTTTGCACCATAAGCTTCCATGGTCAAGGTGCGCTCTCTGGTAGAATTCAAGGGCATCACCAATTCAATTTCGATCTCATAAATGCTCGCAATCATGGCCAAAGCGATTCCGGTATTGCCACTCGTTGCTTCAATCAGTTTTGTTCCTTTCTTGATGTCTCCGCGTTCTATAGCTGAGCGAATCATGTTCAAAGCAGCCCTGTCTTTTACACTTCCACCAGGGTTATTTCCCTCTAGTTTCGCGAAAATCTTCACATTTGGATTGTTGTGCAATTTCTGGATTTCAACTAAAGGCGTATTTCCTACAAATTCTATGATGTTTCCCATGATGTTTAGTCTTTTTGTTTGGTATCAATAACTTTAATGGACGATTGGTGGTAAACTGTGGAATGTGAAGGCACCGTTTTGGTTAACCAAACATTACCACCGATGATTGAATATTCACCGATAAGGGTTTCTCCACCTAAGATCGTTGCGCCAGAATAAATGATCACATGATCTTCAATTGTTGGGTGACGTTTAATGTTCGCCATGTACTTCTCTACACTCAATGCACCCAAAGTTACCCCTTGGTATAATTTCACATGGTTACCAATCACGGTGGTTTCTCCGATTACAATACCTGTTCCGTGGTCAATATATAAGTATTCTCCGATTTTAGCACCAGGGTGAATGTCAATACCTGTTTGAGAATGTGCGAATTCGGTCAGGATTCTTGGGATCAATGGTACATCTGCCATCAATAAAGCATGTGCAATGCGATACATCGAAATCGCCATAAATCCTGGGTAACTCCGAATGATCTCAAACTCGCTTTTTGCTGCCGGGTCGCCTGTTAAAATAGCCGAAATATCGGTATTCATCTTGCGATACAACTCCGGCAATTCTTTAAAAAAGCTTTTAGAGATCAGTTCATTATTACAGTTTTTACAGGCTTTGGTTGCATTTAATAATGCAGTCAGTTCTAATTCTAAGGAAGCAAACTGATGCTGAATTTCTTGCAGTGTATATTTCGGAAATGTAGAGCGCTCCGGATACACCATATTCATCAGGTTGGTGGCCCAGGAGGCAATAACTTCATTTGAAGGCACTGCTTCTACATGGTTTTGTTTATTAAAAATATGAAGATAAAATTCTTCGCTCATCTTAGATTTTATTACTGTTTTGTTTGAAATTGTAAAGGAATGAAAATTATTACAAATAAAAAGAGGAGATAACTGATTTTAAGCCATAACCTGTCCTTATGACTTTAGGGTTAACAATATTTAAAGCTATATTCGCGTACAAACTATTTACATTAAAGCTATTTCCCTGAAATATGTCCGAAGCATTTGAAATTTTATATTTCTTCAATACCCCTTTCAATTCTCTGGTCGAGATTAAACGACGCAATTTTGATTCAGAAAGTGATCCTTCCAAAGTGTTTTTCTGGATTCTCTACGAAAAAAAGACCCATAGAATCTACCCATTGCAATTTATTTCCATGAAGGATGAACCTTTAGGTCAAGAACGTGTTTTTAAACAAGGAACTTTTTCTTTTAATGAAGTAGAAGGGACTTTACTAAACAGCAGTGATAAAGCAAAAATGGTCCTGACGAGGATGCCAAATACGACGATGACCCGATTGTTGAAGATCAGGATAGAAGAGTTTTTGCTGACACTCGATAAACAAACAGAAAAACAATTAGAAAAACTACTGTAGTATGAGAAAATGGCTCTTGATATGCTTCCTTCTTCCTGTTGTATTTATAGCTTGTAACCGGAATAAAATAGTTAAAATAGAGAGAGACATTAGTATTACACCTGTTAACTCTGTCACCAGGTTGGCTGTAGACAGCCTGCAAATGGAGCAGTATATTCAAACGCAAAAACTGACAGATAGTGCTGCGCAATATTTAAGAAACTTTTACAACAGCAGGAACTTTCAGTATGCCTGGGTTGGTGAAAAAGGCTTAACGGAGCAGGCGCGTGTATTTTATCAGTTGAATAAAGATTATGTAGATAATTTCCGTGATAGCTCCTTGTTAGATGTTGCGCTGGACAAGAAAATGGAGCTTCTGATGAAAGAAGATACGACTTTCAAAAAATCAGATAGCACGCTCAGTAATCTGGAACTGAAGTTAACAAGTCATTTCTTCAACTATGTGAGCACTGCTTATGAGGGGAAAGTTAACCCTGAGGTGATTCAATGGCATATTCCTAGGAAAAAAATCAGCGCGGTGGTCTTATTGGACTCATTAATGGCCCATAAGAACCCAAATCCAGAGAATTGGGAGCCTGTAAATCAGCAATACCGGCTGTTAAAAAAAGAACTTGAACGCTATTATAGCTTACAGAAATCGGGAAAATGGGCTCCTATTCCAATTACTGCGAAGAAAAAACACCAATTGGGTGATACCGGAGTCACGGTGAGCCTTGTGAAAAAACGTTTACAGGCATTGGGAGACAGTCTGATCCTTGACACCCTACCTGAATTTGACCAAGCCTTGAAAACGGCAGTCAAGAGTACACAACAGCAATATGGCTTTAATCCTACCGGAACAATTGATGCTTCCTTGCTGAAGGCCTTAAACGTTCCGATCCAAAAACGCATTGAGCAGTTACTGATTAATCTGGAGCGGATGCGCTGGATGCCGATCATGCCTGTTAAATCCATTCTAGCCAATATTCCAGAATACCAACTTCACGTCTTTGAAGACCATAAGCAGGTATTCAGCATGGGTATTGTGGTCGGTAAAGCAGCCAACAAAACCGTAATCTTCAGTAATAAGCTTAGAAATATTGTCTTTAGTCCTTATTGGAACGTCCCGGCAAGTATCGTGCGCAAAGAAATCCTGCCCGCGATGAGTCGAAACCGCAATTATCTGGCGAGTACGAATATGGAGCAAATCGGAACCAGTAATGGCCTTCCGGTGATCCGTCAAAAGCCTGGCGACAACAATTCATTGGGTCGGGTGAAGTTCCTTTTCCCTAATAGTTACGACATCTATTTCCATGACACTCCTGCAAAATCACTGTTTTCAGAGGAGAAAAGAGCTTTTAGTCATGGTTGCATCCGGTTGGAACAGCCCGTTAAATTAGCAGATTATTTATTGGCTGATCAACCAAGCTGGACGCCTGAAAGGATTGCGAAAGCCATGAAAAGCAACAAGGAAATTTGGGTGACTTTAAAAACTCCGGTTCCTGTGTTCATTACTTATTTCACTGCCTGGGTAGATCAAGATGGCCGATTGAACTTTAGAGATGACATCTATGGTCATGATCAGACCATGGCGGAACAGTTATTCCTCGCTGCCAAATAATTCCTTAGGTTAACACTATTGTTTTTTACAACCTTATGAATCAAAAAAACAGGGGCAAAAAAAAAACTGCCCTTGAGGGGCAGTTTTCACAATTTATATTGAGGAAATTTAAATCACCTTAACATTTACTGCATTAAGACCTTTACGACCTTCTTCAACATCATAAGAAACTTTATCGTTCTCACGGATGTCGGCTAATAAGCCAGTTGAATGAACAAAGATTTCACTTTCGCCCGAGTTTGGAACGATGAATCCGAAACCTTTAGTTTCATTAAAAAATTTTACTACTCCTTCTTGCATTGTATTTTTTATTATAATTAATAGGACAAATGTAGGTATAAATAATTGCAATTCAGTTATTTCATGGAATATAATTTTATTAATACCTGAATTTCATCGTGATATAGGGGTAATAACCCTCTTTGGAATGTGCCAATTGTGCCTGGATCACGGTTAAAACTGCCGGAGCATAATATAGTCCCCCTCCATAGCTATAATGCCATGTTTCTGACTGATCATCCTTGGTCCACACCCTCCCAGTATCAAAGAAGGCCGTTATTCCAAATTGTCCGGGTAAAATGTATCCGCCAACATTGGCTAGTTTTGTGCGAAGTTCCAGGTTATTATACAAACTATGTTGCCCGCCAAAGCGGAAAGAGCGGAAGCCCAATAAATTTCCTTGTCCGCCGATATAATTTGACTGATAAAATGCCTGATTTCCAAAAGTAAGCCCTCCGCCGGTCCGATTCGCCAGCACAAATCGCTTAGAATTCCCTATCCTTTGGTAAAAAGTATAGCTGGCCAGCACCTGTACCGACGATTCCGCAGCCCGATTTAGCCCCGCATAAAACCGCAGCTTGGCGTCTAAGTAACTTCCAGAAGAAGGCAACACTTCATTGTTTCTGGTATTTCGATTAAAACCAACCTTCAATCCGGTATACCATTTATCCTGATCAATCGTAGCACTATCTGGAGAATGCAACATTGATGTCTGGCTGATGAACCGATCGTTATTATCATCCTTACTAAAATGATAGTATTGAAAGGTTGGTCCAACAGTCCAGGTATTTTGATGACTACGCCACCTTAGCGCAGGGTCAAAATCATACAAACCAAACCTGGCCCTATAGTATAGTATATAGTCGCCAACCTTAGCATAAGGTGTTTCATTACCTAGACCAAAGAAATTCTGTGAATTCTCTGGTGCAAATGCACTTGCCTGCAAAACGATATCTGCCTTTCCCAAGGCCTGAAACCATTCGCTGGAATAGTTGAAGCTAAAAGCATTGGTTTTAAAAGAATGTAGAAAAGAAAAAGAATGAATGTTTCCGAATGGCAGTTTCCGGAAGCCTGGGCTCATTATTTTGTAGGATAAACCCATAGAAAGGCCATCATCGGCATTAAAACCTGCATTGAGCAAGGTCATATTCCTCGAATATAAATCTGTAGGCACGTAATGCGTATTACTGGTGTCATTATCCAGGTGTTTAATCAAGCGGGAAGCTGCTCCAGAATAAGTAATGTCTTTTTCCATTCCATAAAACGGCACCTTACGTTTTGCCTCCAACACCTCATAATGTTTATCCCCTTCCCCATTGACCATGCGCAGGCGTATATTGGAGTTTTTATTTTGGAGTATCACCCGGTCATTCCCATCTCTCACATACAAGCGAATCTCTTTGGTTACTGAAGGATCGTAATTGCGGTTAAAAATCTGCTCCCCTACCTGACCATACTTATCTAGTTTTTTTAGACTGACGTTTAAACCGGAATTGCCATGATCCCTGATCTCAAGCAATTCATTCTTATTACTTCCCTGGACGTCAACAATCCGATTCATAAACCGATAATAGGTTTTCATCGTTTCCGGCAGGGCTTTCCTTCGTTCTTTCAGTTGTGCCAGCAATTGATCATGACGAAGGGAATAGCTTGGTTCT
Source organism: Pedobacter gandavensis (assembly GCF_014172405.1). Lineage (GTDB taxonomy): Bacteria > Bacteroidota > Bacteroidia > Sphingobacteriales > Sphingobacteriaceae > Pedobacter > Pedobacter gandavensis. The sequence goes on from NZ_WNXC01000006.1 coordinate 302,436, forward strand.
GGCAAACGCTTTAAGGCATGTTCAAAAACCTCATCCGTCATGGCGTCAGAAAATTCCTGAACAATACGATCCCATTCTTCTTCCCCTATCGTACCAAGGATCCGGCCATATAGACTCCTACCTTCCCAAAAAAACCAATTGATATTTTTCACGTTACGCTCATAACCTTGGATCATGGGCAGCAACCAGGAAACCTGGGCAAAGCGGGGGATCAAACCTTCAGAAAGATAATACACCATGTCACGATCTCGGGGAACCACAACATAACGAATGCCAAGAGCCGTTTTTTCAGGAATCCAGCGCCATTGATCCTCATGTCGATCCCAATCTCCCAACAGATAATCTAAGGCTTTAGCTTTTAGCAACAGTGGCGCATCCACGGAATTTTCATTGTTGTCATTTAGCTTTCTCAACATTTTTTCCGTGTTGTCTGTGTCTCCTTCAGGCTCTCTTTCTTCCAGTAAACAAAGACTATTTTCGAAAACCGGGGCAAACTCCCCAAGTGCAGTGTCTGGAACCACCCAACCAATCATCGGATTGCTGTGTGGAATTCCTGCGGCATAGGCAAAGACAGGAACCACCAAGGCAGAAAAAGGGTGTTGAGCAGACATATTATCTTTTACGATATCTTTAGCAAATGTTGCTTGTAACTCCAGGGGCAATAGGACTTCGGGGTATTTTTCTACAGATCGCAACACCCATTCTTTTCCTTGTTTATCTACCATGCGTAAGGAATGGGTTTGATTGCCTCCGCCTCTTTTAATTGGCGTCAGTCCACCTTTAATCTGTGATAAGCGAATCAGGGGTACCCTGGTTGAATCGGCATATTCTTTCCGGTAATTCTCTCCAAACAGAAAGCGGTGAAATTTCCCTACCTGATCATATTTCGGATAAATGCTCACTTTTATGGAATCCTGAGCATGGCTACAAAACCCCGTAAATAGCAACATAGAAAAAAGTAAACGTTTCCCCATTTCCCCTTTAAATAATACTACATTTTTTTAAAATGTCTTGAAATCCAAATTGCAATCATCCATTTCATCATCTATATTTCCTCCCTTTTTATAATCGTTATTAACGATAAATAAAGGTATCCTTTAAAATACCTACCGACTCTTGATCTGTGTTAAGAAATAAAACAATAATGAACAAAAAAAATAAAGCGGCGTTCATTGAATCTACCGATATTTAATATAATAGAAAACCACAATTTGTACAAATTGTTTTGCGCTACACCTTAAGTATTTGGACATGGAACAACGACAATCACAAACAGACATTATGCTTTATCCTCCCTGTCCGGTTATGGACGAGAAGCTGGTTAATGTTTTAACTGATTTATGTTTTAAGCAGGAAGAAATGACCGCATCAGATTTATTATTTATTTTTGGATCCAATGTGAAACACGCTGAAATTGCGGGGTTGATTACTCAGATGATCGACAAAAAAATGGTGGATCAGGTCATCATTACTGGTGGGATTGCAAATTTCGGAAACTCCTTTCATCAGAACATACCGGAATCCGAGGCCATCCATGCTTACCTTCCAGAAAAGTATAGAAACCATCGAAGTATCTTATTAGAGACCTGTTCCAGGAATATGGTCGAGAACATTATAGAAGCGCAAAAACTTCATAACTTCAGCCATGTAAAAACCATTATCTTCATTTCCCATGCCTATGCCAGTAAAAGAGCGGCCTTGTCCTTAGCCGGTTTCTTCCCAGATAAGAAAATCTATTGTCTTCCTTTTTCACTGCCATCCGATCGCGTAGAATATCCGATAAACCGGGAACATTGGTTTAAAACCAAATACGGGCAAAGCCTGATCCTTGGAGAGTACCTCAGACTTCTCACCTATGGCAATAGAGGAGATTTTCCACTTGCAGAACTGCAGCCGCAGTTAGATCTTGTAGAAAGCTTACTCTTAAACAAATAGCGGAAGGCCCATCCCGAAACGCCAGTCCTGGCCATTCTCATCTATTACAATTTCTTCAACTGATTTTCAAAATCAGGAGAAGAATTGAATTCTTATTTGAGCAATTGAGGAAATCTTTGCACCTTCGTGGACACAAAAACCTGAGAATTATGTACCGTAGTATTGAAGATTTCCTGACTGAGCGCAAAGAAGAAGAGTCAAATACCGTCAAACTATTTTCCAACCTCACCGAGGAAACTAAATCGGTGAAAATTCATGAAAACGTACGTTCCCTGGAGCGCCTGGCATGGCACATCACCCAGACCCTCACAGAGATGGGTAAAAATGCCGGCTTGTTTGAAACTGATCTTTTACATGAGCTTCCAATCCCTGCTACACTTCCAGAATTGATTGAAACGTACCTTAATTACAACACCTTATTGATGCGTACGGTGCGGTTAAAATGGACAGATTCCAACCTGGATGACCAGGTAAATATGTACGGTGAACAATGGAAAAAGGGCAAAGTCCTTTCTATTTTAATCGCGCATGAAAGCCATCATAGAAGTCAGATGACTGTGATCATGAGAATGCTTGGCTTGACAGTACCCGGCATATATGGCCCTTCGAAAGAAGAATGGGAAAGCATGGGAATGCCAGCTTTAGATTAATCCTATATCATCAAAAATAAAAGAAGACCTATGTGCTTCAAATTTTGCAGCTTTTATCCCAAACGGTAAAAGCTGCAAAATGAACCAATCCTTTCTGAGTTAAAACCAGCCTGGATTTTGAGGATAAGCCGGACCAGTGGTTGTCGCATCTATTTGCGATTGAGGGATTGGACGTAAAGTATGGAAAGGTTTAATATTTCCTTTAGCCTCATCATTGTACAATTTCAACCTCGACTCCAGTTTATTGGTTCTCACTAAATCCAACCAACGCGTCAGTTCCCCACACAGTTCCCTGGAACGTTCATCCAGAATGAAATCTAGCGAAGGAATGTTGCTTACTTCCATCACCTGTGGGTTTACCTTTGGAGAAGCGGCTCTTCTACGAACCATATTTAGATTATTCAAGGCTTCAGTTATACTTGCTCCGCCCATAAAGGCAGCTTCCGCTGCAATCAGATAGGTTTCAGCCAAACGGTAGACGATCACCGGACGAATAGAAGGGTAATTCAAATCTGCACGTTTGGAATCATTGTATTTCTGCATATATGGGGATAAACTGATTGTATAGTTACGGGGTGGTATCAGCAGGTATCTGGAAGCCGCAATTTTGGCATTGCTCACATCCACACCTGGCATATAAATCGCCGTATCCCCTAACTTATATTTAGGTTGACCGGAAACTGCATTTGCCGGAGCTCCCGGAGGAAGCGGAGCTGGCCAAACTGGAATAGAGGCTGCATTGTTACAATACCAAACGGTTTGGAATGTCTTCTGGTAACGGGTATCATTTACCCTTTCTGCAAAAGCAGTTCCGGTTAACCAAGGCGTGGGTACACAGCGGATATAGGGTCTGCCATAAAACACATCCCTTTGCATTCCTGGTTGCAACTCATACTGAGGAACCCACATGTGGTTCAACACATTATCTGCCCCACCACTGTTATTTGGACCATTGTAGGCAATATTTGGCGTATGCTGAACCGTCCACAACACCTCATTACTACCTTCATTACCTTCGGCATAGACCTGAGCAAAATCAGGCAATAAAGAAAGTCCGCTGTTATTAATGACCTCCATTGCGCTGGTATAAGCATCGGTATAATCCGTTGATTTTTTAGCAGCAGAACCTGCCCTTGCCAGATACACTTTGGCCAATACATGCTGAGAAGCTGCTTTGTTGGCTTGCCCTGGACGTACACCAGCGGTTTTAGGGCTGGCATAAAAACTTGTTGTGGCAATGGCGTCCTTCAGGTCTGCGATGATAAAATCGTACACTTCGGCCAATGGCGTTCTCGTTGCTGAGGTGATGGCTTCGGTCTGAAATCCCTTATTTAAGGTCACATCTCCCCAGAATTGTACCAGCAGAAAATATAAATTAGCGCGAAGGAATTTTGCCTCTGCGACCATCCTGCTTTTGGTCTGCTCATCAATGCCAGTCACCACAGGTGCATTTTCAATGATGCCATTACAGGTATTGATATTGGTATAGCATTCTTTCCATATCGCGGCTACCGTCCCATTGGAGGTGATGTAATTGCTATTGTATTTATTGATGTCATTGTTTCCGTCTTTCCCGGTAAAGAACTCATCGGTACCAACAACGGTCATGGTAAACAGGTTTTGTGTACCCCACAACATCCTTGTACCCGCATAAGCGGCATCCAATCCTTTTTTAAATCCTTGAGTGGTTCTAAAAAAATCGGGAGTCAGAATAGAATGAGGTTCTTCAGTCAGGGCTTTTTTACATCCTGGAACGACTGCAACCAACAGGCATGCCAGGAGGAATATAGAAATCTTTTTCATGGTCTTTAATTTTAAAGGGTCAGATTTAGTCCAAAAATGATCGAGTAAGTGGCCGGGGTATCTACATTTACCTCCCCACGATTATTGTCGCCGCCAATTGCTTCCGGATCTATCCCACTGTATTTATTTCTGTATTTGGAGAACAGGATAAAGGCATCATTGGCTGTGGCAAATACGCGTAGTGATTTTACACCGATCTTACTTAGTATCGGCGCAGGCAATAGGTAGCCTAGCGATAAGCTTCGGATCTTCACAAAGGTTCCGTCAAAGTAGCCCAAAGTAGAATTGTTTGGGGTATTTCCGGCAGCAGCATTCGGTTTAGGCCAATAGTTTTCTCCATTTTCTGGCGTCCAGTAATGCACATTCAGGTTGTTGTAATTCCCCTGAAAAGTATTAGCAAAACCACTATTGTGCACCCTACTTATAATCGTGCTTCCAAAGCGACCAAAAGCGACTACGGTAAAGTCCAGATTTTTATAGGCAAAGCGATTGGTGATCCCACCAGACCATTTCGGCTGGCTAGAACCGATAAACACACGGTCGTCTGCATTGATCCTTTGATCACCCGCAGCGGTTGGTGTTTGATTCGCATTGTCTACTTTGATATTTCCAATAACTGAACCTGTTCCAGACAAGGATAAACCCAGGCTTTTGGCAAGTGCAGAATCTGCTGGCGTATTCTGCCAGATTCCCAACCTGCGGTAATCATAAATGGTCCCGATTGGCTGGCCTACAAATCTACTGTTCGTAATGTCATTGATGACCCCATCCTGTAGTGCCGTGATCTTTCCTCTATTGAGGAAAACGTTTAAATCGGTACTCCAGGAAAACTCCTTTTTGCCATCACCCTTAAAATTAACGGTGCTGATTTGAAATTCCAAGCCTTTATTCTCTGTTTTTCCAACATTTCGAAGAATGGAATTTGGGATTCCCGAAGTCGCTGGTAAATTTTGAGGCAGCAACAAGTCTTTGGTCCAGGATTTATAAGCTTCAATTGTTCCAGATAACCTGTTGTCAAATAAGGCAAAGTCTAATCCTATATTTGCGGTGGTGGTAGATTCCCATTTAAGCTTCTTATTGACCACATTTGCCAGGAACACACCTGTGGTAGTTTGATCTCCGTAATTATACACGGAAGCACCTAAACTCCCTAAAGTCTGGTATGCATCAATTGAGGTGTTTCCGACCAGCCCATAACTTCCCCGCAATTTCAAATTGTTAATGGCTTTCAGATTTTGCATGAAAGATTCTTCCATCACATTCCAGGCCAGTGCTGCTGAAGGGAAAACCTGGTATTTACTCCCTGGTGCCAGACGTGAGGATCCATCAGAACGCATCGTTAACGTCATCAGGTATTTGTTCTTAAAGGCATAGTTTAGACGGCCCATATAAGATACGATGGCCCATTTCTCATATTCCCCGGAACCCGTTAAATTGGATCCAAAAGCAGGGTTGAAATATTGTAACTCAGCGGCGATATCATTGTTATTGAATCGGTTTGACTGTGCATAGGACTCCTGAAAACTAAATAATCCAGTAAAATTAATCCGATGTTTTTCCGCAATTACTTTATCATAAGTCAGGATGTTTTCCAAGGTATAATTGCTCCTAAAGCTACTTCTATTGCTGGAAGTAGAAAGTCCACCCAGGTTATTCGAAGTTCTGCTGGCGTAAAAATTCCCATAATTGTCCGACTTGATCTCGGCACCTGCATTGAATTTATATTTCAAGGCTTCAGAAATTTTCAGTTCCGTATATAAGGTTGTAAAGGTTCCAAATCGCTTCCTGTCTTCAACTTTCGCACCTTCCACAAAATCACCCAAAGGATTCCAAACCTGGTTTGCACTTCCGGGAACGAAACCAACCAGCTCACCATCGGCAGTATAAGGACTGGATAAAGGACTGGCTCTTAACACTTGTCCCATTGGATTTGCTCCCTCACCTTGTGTATTGGAATAGTTGTTTAATGTGCTTAAGCCTACTTTTACTGCCTTTCCAAGTTGCTGATCAAAACTGGCTTTCATGGTAAAACGTTCGAAAGACTGTCCGGGATAAATACCGCTTTCATTGTGATATCCTGTGGATATGGCATACTGTGTTTTCTCCGAACCTCCGGAAACACCAACCTAGTGATCGGTATTGAGCCCGGTTCTATAGATTAGATCCTGCCAGTTGGTGCTCCTCCCAATCTTTATCCCTTCGAGCTCTTCCGCAGAGAAAATCCCATCCGTTAATAAAGTAGGGTCATTAATTCCTGAATATTTGGGTTTACCGCCAACAAAGTTCCCATTCACTACCGCCCATTTTTTCAATGCTGCAAACTGTGGCCCATCCATCACATTGATCTGTCCCAGAGGTTTCGTAAAGCCAGCATAACCACTATAGGTAACCACTGGCTCGCCAGACTTCCCTCTTTTGGTACTGACCAGAATCACACCATTGGCACCTCTGGAGCCATAAATCGCGGTAGAAGACGCATCTTTAAGCACCTCTACAGAAATTACATCATCAGGATTCAAATCGTTAATATTGCCATTATAGGGAATCCCATCGACAACGAACAAAGGCCCGTTATCGGCACTGATAGACCTTACGCCCCTGATTCTAATGACTGGAGCGCTTCCTGGCTTACTATTTCCGCCAGCTTTTTGAACGTCGATACCTGCACCTTTTCCCTGTAAGGCCTGGGAAAGGTTGGCTACTGGCACATCTTTTAACGCTTTTTCATTGATTGATACAATAGAGCCAGTGATGTCTGATTTCCTTTGCTTGCCATAGCCTACCACAACCACCTCAGTTAAGGTTTTATCTTCCGCGATCAAGGTCACGTTGATTAGGTTTCGTTGATTTACCGGGACCTCCTGAGTGGTGTAGCCGATGGAGCTAAATACCAATGTCCCGCTGCCATCGGGGATGGTGATTGCATAATTCCCATTGTCATCGGTAATGGAGGCCGTATTTGTCCCTTTGAGCTTTACCATGATTCCTGGCAACTTGCCAACCGCATCACGAACCTTTCCTTTTACTATAAAATTGGCTTGATTTAGCGAGCGGCTGAGGGGATCGGCAGCATTCGGCAAAGCCAGCACCCCCAGGCTACTACTACACCACAGGAATGCCATCAGGCAGCCATGAAGTGCTATTGTTCGATTCATCATAATTAAAAGATATTTGTCTGGTTTATATTTGATTACCTCTAATTGATAAAGAAATACTCAAATTTTTATATCTCAATTTGGCCAGATTATCATTCTAATTATCATTAAACTACTGAGCGTTAAGCTCAAAAACTGAGCTACTTAGGGGCGTAATTTTTCCTGGAGAAAGATTCAAACCTACTTTCATCAGGTAATCCCCAGTGTAAACCTTTCCATCGTCTGGATGTCCGGCAGGAGTATCTGCTAAGCGGTTAATTTCTTTCAGTTGGTATCTTTTTTCAGGATCCAGGCCAGACAATAAGACCCTACCCATAAATTCCTTTCTTCTAAAGTTCAGCAGGTAATTGAACAAAACGGCTTTATTTTTTGCCTCGTCTACATACATCAACACTGCCCTGTTTTCTTCATAAGGAGAAACCAATCTGTATAAATCACCAAACCAAATCACCTTGCTGATGCGGTTGTAATTTTCTACAGCTGCCTTACTGAATTGAATTTCAGCCGGTGTCAAAGCATTCACCCGAATATCATAGCCCATTTTCCCCATCATGGCCACATCTGTACGGAATTTTAAAGACTGTTTACCCATAGAGGTCACGTGACTGGAAACGGTAAGAGATGGAAAGAAATTAAGGTATCCCCATTGGATAAATACGCGTTCTAAACCATCGGTATTGTCGCTAGGCCAGAACTCTGTAAAGTACTTTAATCCGCCATAATCGACACGGCCGCCACCACCTGCACAAAGCATGATGGGCAAATGGGGGTGCTTTTTCCTTAACCGTTCCATCACCTCATACAGGCTTTTGGTATAATCAATAAACAGATTCCCTTGATTTTCCTTTAAGAACGGAGAAAAAGTATTGGTCAACATTCTATTGCAGTCCCATTTCACAAAGGCAATCCCTGGATTTTGACTAATGAGGTCATCTACGGTATGGAATACAAAATCCTGCACTTTCGGATTAACCAGGTCCAATACCAATTGATTTCTGGAAAGTGCTTCTTCCCGATTTGGCAGTTTCAGAATCCAATCCGGATGTTGTTCATACAACTCACTCTTTGGACTCACCATTTCCGGTTCCAGCCAGATGCCAAATTTCAGGCCGCGGCTACCCGCCTCTTTTACCAGGTGACCAATACCTCCAGGCAGTTTCTTTTTATCTACTTGCCAATCGCCCAATGCCGTTTTATCCGCATCACGAGGGTATTTATTGCCAAACCAGCCATCATCTAACAGGAATAAATCTACGCCCAACTTCTTTGCACCATCGAATAAATCCACCAGCACCTCCTGATTGAAATCCATATGGGTAGCTTCCCAATTGTTCAATAACGTTAAGCGAGGCTGATCTCCATCGGGTATGTTATATTTCCTCGCCCATCGGTGCAGATTTCTGCTGGCTTGTCCTTTCCCTTTATTTGTATAGGTAAATATAAATGCTGGGGTTTCAAAGGTTTTATTTGGCATCAGCTTATACGCTGAGGCATAAGGATTCATCCCATTGATCATTCTTAATGAATTTTGCTGATCGATTTCGAAGGAACATTGAAAATTCCCAGACCAGGCCAAGGTACCGGCAATCAGTTCACCGGTATTTTCTTCTGCTATTTTGTTTAAGGATAAAAAGAATGCGGGGGCACGGTACATATGCGCACGGGTTCCCAGTTTACTATCCAGAATTTTAATCCCGGAAGTCAGCTGTGTTTCTTTCATCCTCATTTCCGTCATATAATCGCCGTCAAACTGACTCAACCAATATTTTGACGCATCAAAATGAAGCATTGATGAGGCATAATTACTGAGTAATACCGGTTTCTTTTCCTGATGTCTAATCTCTGTCCAGGTTTTGAGTACATCCTCGTTATAATAAGCTTCAAAATGCAAAATTACGGTTACCGGATACTTCGGGTCTTTAAGGGTAATGGCGGTATGGGTAACTGATTCATTAGCTTTATCTGTTTTAGCGCCTGCATAAACCAGGTCTAAAGAAGGATTACCATCCGCATGCAGGATCCTGATGGCCGGTTCAAAAAGGTCGCCCATCCCTGCTCCAATATAAGCCTCATGTTTAACCGCTTGCAATAAAGCCTGATCTTCCGGGTGATTCATTGGTTGTCCAAGGTAACTTTGATAAAGCTTTCCGTTATTGCCAATCGTAAAAACCAATAAGGAGTTTTTGGTTTCCAACTTGAACTGCTGCCCGGCTTGGGAAGCGGTTGGAAGAGTAGTTTGAGTAGCTGTTTGCGCAACACTGAAAGAGAAGGCAGTTCCCCAAATCAGCAAAACAGTACTAATTTTTATTAAATTGATGTTCATTGACCTACAGATTATTGAGGCAAGTTGAACATTTCCCAGCTTTTAACGGATATTATTATTAGCTAGCTATTCAATCATTTTAGCAATTAAAAAATATTTACAACGGGATTTGCTTTACAAATACTGCAGCAATCTTACCATAGTCTTTATCAAAATGATGGTCCCCTTCCATAGTGATGACTTTCAATCCTTCTTTGAGGAAAGTACTTTTGATCTTATCCCCTTCATCGGAGCCAAAAATAGAGACCGGAACTAGCGGCATCAACTTTTTCATTTCTGCAACGACATTGTATTTATTCTTGGTACTGTTAAAATTTAGCAGATCTATCAAATGGATTTCAAAATCTGTGCTAACATCCGGAGAAAGTGAAATGACTGCTTTAAGTTGAGCTCTCAAATTAGCGGGCAACCTATTGGCGATGAAAGGGACAATAGAAGCGCCAAAAGAATAGCCTCCCAAGACCAGACTTTCTTTCCCTAAACTGCCAAGATAATGGCTTAATGCCAAATTGATGTCTTTGCTGGCCTGATCAGGCGTTTTTGCTTTCCAAAAATATTTCTGTGCATCTAATCCAAGAACAGAAAGCCCTTTGGAGGCCAGCTCTTCTGCCAGTGCCTGGTCAAAACGGCTCCAGCCCCCATCGCCAGATATCATAAAGACCAGCGGCAATTTATTTTTCTGGTTAGCAGGTATTAACTTTAAGGGCAGGTCTCCGGTATAAGGCTGCCCCCTTTCTACTATCAGCGCCATCGGCGGCTGTACGTCCATCAATTCTGCGGAATTTTTGTTAAAAAGCAAAAATAAAAACATCAAGACCAATACCGGTTTCATAAGCTTAGGGTTTAATCACTTTGGCTAATACTGTAGGCACTTGCAATAAATCGTAATCATGATCATAGATCAGGTATCTGTTTTGCCATTCCGGTGCAAACTTCTCTTTTGCTGCACGGAGGCCTTTATAATGAGAAAATGAACGAATCTTTTCATAGGCAAACTTCATAGATCGCTCGGGAAAATTATGCGGGTCAACTAATCCTGACATTGGTGCAAAACCGAGATTTACTTTCGTATAGCCTTCCGCTTTCAAATGGTTAAACAGGGCCACCATGATGAAGTCAATAATCCCATTGGGCGCATCTGCGGTTTTTCGGATCAGGTCATAGGTCCCTTCTCCAGGTGCATAATCAGGGATAATATTGATAAAAGCAACAATCTTCTCCTCTGCATTTTCTACCGTAATGATCGTATGGCCTTTTAATTCCTCCCAGTTGAACATCCCTTGAGAAAAGACCAGCTCCTCCCGGTCCATATCTTCCAACCAGCTGTCAGAAACCGACTGTATCTTTTGTAACAGGCCATCTTTTATTGGAGGCAGGTAAATCTTTGTATGGTAGCCCTGATCGGACACTTTTTTCAAGGCGTTACGAATGGATTTTTTATGGCCACCTTCTAAAGAGAAGTTCGTCAAATCCACAATCCCCTCCTGCCCTAAAAACAGGCGTTTTTTGCCCAGCGACAAGAAATCTTCCAGGCTTTCTTCCGGAACCCGATAATACAGACTTTTCATTCCATTTTCAAAACAATACTTATCGAAATCCTTGATGAAAGCCTTCCTGTTTTCTACTGCGGTAACCGGACATTCCAGTACCACGGCAAAATTCCCAGAGATACGGTAGGCCACAAATCCTTCCAGCGATGTAGAGAAATAGATCAGCTTGTCTTTATAGGTTTTAAAATAGTCGATTCCGGAATTGCCATATTTTTCGAGGAGTTGATTGGCTCTTTCAAATTCTGCATCATCCGTTTCATCACTGGAAATGTAAGGCCTGATGAGGGTATAGATCAAAAAGCCGATAGATAAAAAGCCACTGATATTGATCGAGTATAAAAATCCACGGGCAAAGTGATCCATCGGTTGCAGATCATCATTGCCAATCAGAATGAAATTCTCTAAGGTATAACGGATCGATTGCCACCAACCAAAATCAATATTAAAGTGTTTTTTATCGAGGAAATAAAAACCAATACTTCCATAAATCATGATGCCTAAAATGGTAAGCAAGGTGGTTTGAATCCCGAAAGACCTGAGCTTTGCATTATTTTTAACATAGTATTCCTTTCTGGAAGCCATCAAAATAACCATAACCAATACCGAAAAACCAGCTTCCTCATAATCCACTGCCTTGGTTAAGTTTCCGACGAGGGAAAGTAAACATAAGGCCATCGCAAAATACCAAGCCATCCTCAAGCCTTTCAGCATGAATGCCGCGGTGACCAATAAAAACAAGCCGGCAACAAGCACAAAATAGTTGGAAGCAGTGATCGCTTCCATAGGGATGAAATCTTTTACAAACTTCAACCTGGAATGAATGGCTGGAGTTAGTACTGATATAATATTGATGACGCCGAGAAGGAGTAAAAACAGCGCTGGAACGACCCGCATCAGGAGTTTATTGATCTTAAAAAGGAAACTCATGGCTCCAATCAACATTGGAATCCAGAATTCCATGAAGCGGTATAGAAAAGTAATTGATACTGCTTGTGGCGCAGTGTAACCTAAGCGAATCAGGATAAAAGTCATGGAAGCTTCTACTGCACCCAAGCCTCTTAAAAACGGAGAAATGATCAGGAAAACCACTGCAACAATATAACTAATTACCGAAATCGTCCAGGATGCCGGAAGGTCCAATGCCAACATAGCGATATAAATGTGGACAATCCCGACAATTTCAATCAGACTGCTGTATAAAAAAGTAGCGATGAAATGTTTGCGTTCTATTTGGTTGTTCCGAAATTCAGCAGCATAAACTTCGATCACGGGAATATACTTCACTATAAACCGATAGATACTTCCTTTCTTGATGACCGAACGGTATAAATAGTAAATACCGACCATTAACAAGATGGCGGCAATTAATCCAAACCACTCACCGGAGCCGATGCTTCCTTCGATTATGGCATAAATAAATACTGGGATGGCAATTACCAGAACAGATAAAATCCCTACAAAACCATAGATAGAAGAGGCGAAATTAATCTGCGATTTACTGACCCCCTTTTGCTCAATCTGGCTGCTAAAAAAAGCAAGAGAAGAAACTCCTCCAGCAGGTAAAAAAACACTAATAAAGTTACGTTTTAGAAAAAGTAAAGTACCATCTGCGATGGAAATCTTACTGGAAACTGCGGCAAAGGAGGATCGATACATCATCCCATGAACAAAAACATAGGCAACACTCAAGGCGATTCCGATAGCAACCCACACCCATTTGGCAGTGGTTAGCAAATGTTCTACTTGTCGAATTTCCCCTCGTTGCTGCTTTATAAACCAGATAGCCAAGCCGATAAAAAAAAGGCTAAACATATAACTGGATATAATTTTACCATTCTCCCGTAAAAAGGGCACAAAGAATTTGAGTCGCTTCATTATTTTATTTGGATAATCCGTATCGGTCTTATCTAAAGATACGGCTTATCCAGAAAAATAACATGAAGAAATCTTCATGGAAAGAATTAGAATGGCTGCCCTTCCAAGAACTCAATCACCTCTCCATTCGGGCTATAAACTAAAGCATTGCGTACAGGCAAGGCAGGATTCCCTAATAAAAGGCTCATGGGTTCAATACATGGACTTGCTCCTGCAAGCAGACAACGGGTATATGCGGCTTCGGCATTTTCAACGCGCATCGCCAGGTGTAATAGCGCGCCTGTTTTCACCTGTTCAGTAAGCTTTGCGGCTTCTCCCTGCATGGGTACGGCAGCTTCTGCATCAAAAACTTCAATAAAAGTCTGTCCATCCCATGATTTCAACATGGCCGCCTGCCTGATGTTAAATTCTGGGAGTGTCCAGGTATGGCTGATGGAAAAATATTTTATCCAAATTTACAGCGGATAAATCAGAAAAGACGACACTTACAAAGTTGTAAGCCCATGAGAAAAACGACTTCCACAAATTACGAGAACGAGCAAGTATTACATGAATTTTGCGATGCTGCATTTACACTATCTGTACTGAGTGGCAGGTGGAAACTCAGCATACTCGTCCAGTTGATGGCGCAGGATTTAAGATTTAGTGCATTAAAGCTCATGCTTCCAGAAATCACAGAGCGGATATTAGCTTTACAATTGAAAAAGCTGGAACTGGATGGATTAATTGAAAAAATTCAGACAAGGGAGAAAAACAACCTGCCTGTTTATCACTTATCGGCAAAAGGAAATAGCCTGGAGCCAGTGATTCGCAGTCTGGAAAAATGGGGAGAAAAGTATAAGAGCTGACCCACATAAAGGGCTCAGCTCTTATGCCAGATACTTATTTGATTGTTTCCTTAACTTCTCCGCAAGTCAACATGGATTCTCCGTAGTACGGGTTTTTAATGTCTTTTTGATTGCTCAACCAAGAAGCGCCTTTATCATTCATTGCCATTGGGCAATATTCTACATAGAGCTCACCACCGGTAACACCTGATGCTTTTGCACGTTGAATGAAATCATCACTCAATGCTGCGTAAGCAACTCTTTGTACTTCAATATCTGTGGCATCGCCAATTTTTGCTGTCAATGCCAATATTGCCGCAGGGTTTGTTAAGTCTTTTGCACCAAGTTCAATCGCCTGAGCTGCAACCTTTGCTTCTGCAACATCACCATTGGTTAATGCGGTTGTCAAATGAATATAATGAGGATAAACCGCATTCAGTTTATCGTCTTTTAAACTCACATGACTCGTTTCCGCAGCTACTGCTGGTTTTGTTTCTGCAGCGTGGTTATGACCCTCATGAGATTCTTCTGCAGGTTTCTGCGTATTTCCACAGGCCGCTAATAAAGTGACTGTAGCGAATGTAATGGCTAAACTTGTGATTGTTTTCATGTTATTTTTATTTAATTGTTCTTATTTTAATTTTAAACCGTCTATAGGGTTCTTTCCTTTTTTCAAAATATATTCACTGTATAACAGGTAAGCGCCAGTCACCACCACCTGCTCCCCGGCTACTAAACCTGCGGTAATTTCCACTTGGTTATCGTTCTCCTGACCTGTGGTCACGCGTTTGGGCTCAAAACTGTCCTTTCCTTTTTTTACCCAAACGTGCATCCCTTTACCATCTCTGATCACGGCATCCACAGGCAAAGTCAGCGCCGCACTTTTTTGATTTCCTGTGGGAACAAACACATTGGCTTGTGCACCAGGTTGCCATTGCTGATTCGGGTTAGGAATACTACCCCTGATTTGCGTGAGCTGTGTACCGGCAAGTAAAGAAGGTGTGATAAAACTAATGGTCATTTCCTGCGGCTGATCTTCCCAGCCGGGGATCACTACTTTCACTTTTTGACCTTCTTTGATACCACCAACTTCATTCGGATAAACATCAGCTTCTACCCATAATTCTCCATAACCTTCCAGCCTCATAATAGATCCACCCTCAGCCACATACTGACCAGGAGTAACTGAAATTTCTGCAACCACCCCACCCTCAGGTGCAAAGAAAGTCACATATGGATTCTTCTTCTGAGTAGCCAGCAAAGCTTTTATTTGTGCGGCAGACTGGCCATAAAGCAATAGTTTCTGCTTGGCAGATTCCACCAACTGCTGTTCAATCTTATCCCCGGGGAATTGCTTTTGTTGCGCCACTGCCATCAGGTACTCCTGTTGCAGGGCAGCAAGCTGCTCCGAATACAGCTGGTATAAAGGTTGTCCTTTTTTCACACGAACACCGGTTTCTCTTACATACAATTGCTCAATTCTACCTGCAATTCGACTAGAGATATAACTACTTTGTTGCGGGTCAACTGTTAACCTGCCATTCAACTGTTTGCTTCCTGAAATGTGGTTTGAACCAATCATGACGGTGGTAATGTTGGCCAAAATCTGCCTTTTCTCATCCACTTTCAAAGCCTTTTCATTGCTATTCTTTTCAAAAGGCACCAGATCCATACCGCAAATCGGACAAGTTCCCATCTCTTCCTTGATCACCTGAGGGTGCATCGGACAAGTATAAGTTTGTGTTTTTGCCACCACCCCATCTTTTTTCTCTTTCACATCACTGGTACAAGCAGCTACAAATACTGATGGAACCAGTGCAATCATAGCCATCTGTTTTATAAATAATTTCCGTTCCATATTTTAAAGCTCCTTGTTTGCTGTCATTTTAATAAAACTCTCACTGTCTACCAGATAAGCTGCATTTTTACTGACATCCCAGCTGCTGATGTCCTCCTTAATCTGTACTTTTCCAGCGATACTGATTCCTGCATCTACCCCTTTCGGGACAAATACATTTCCTTCTTTTTTAAAGACGATCCGTTTATTTCCAACCGATACCACTGCTTCTTCGGGCAACCACCAGGATGCCGACAATTGCACCGGAATTCTTGCCGTTACCAATTGTCCGACTTTAATCTTTGGGTTGTTCAGGTAAGCTCTGGCGATTGTAAAATTCTCTCCATTTTTAAAAGTTGGCTGAATCAATCCAATTCTTGCGGTCTGACTTCCTGTTTTATCTGAAGTCTTATAAAAAACGAACTTGCTGCCAACCTTTAAATGGGCAGCCAATGCCGATTTTAAAGAAAACTCAGCTACGAGTTGATCCGAGCTATATACGGTAAACAGCGAAGAACCCGCGCCTACATATTGTCCTTCTCTTAATAAAACCGGAGAATTTACCGGTGCTGCCGGACTGGTTGGCGTTGCCGCAGTTGCCGCATCACCACTCATACTGCCCATGCCATCGCCACCTGCCGGGGCGGCAGTCGAAGAACCTGATGGACTTGCTACAGCAGCTGCTACAGATTTTTCCAGAATAAATCCAGAAACATTACTGTACACTGGAATGCGGTAACTCGGTGTTCCACGCTTCAACAAAGTACGAATACCATCCGATGTCATTCCCAGTAACAGCAAACGTTGCTTTCCTTTTTCTAACATCACCGGATCATGACCAGAACGGTAAATGAACAATAATTCCTGTTGAGCTGCTGCCAGATCAGGTGAATAAATCTCCATAATCAGCTGCCCTTTTTTTACCGGTTGGTAATTGTATTTAATCCACAACCGCTCAATTCTTCCGCCGATTTTACTCGAAATATTGTGTTGATTTCTGGTATCATAGTTAATGATCCCCTGCACTTCTTCCGTAAATATCTTCGACCCATATTCCGCTTTTATCACTGGTAGCGAAGACACGACCTGCTCATTTGAAGGTTTCAACAAATGGGAAAGGTTGCTGTCTACATTTACCGTTGCCGGATCATGGTGGGCATCAAATTTCTTTTTCTCTTTACAAGCGCTCAACCAAAGTATACTGATCGCCGCCAGTCCCAGGAAAACACGCTTATTTGTGCCGGGCTTAACGATATAATTCTTTCTCATAATCTACGATCATTAAATAAAGTTTCAGTTTCTCATCCAATACATTGGCTTGCATCATGGTCAAGGCTTCCCAGGTACCAATCACTTCCGGCAATTCCATTTTATTTTCACGGTAGTTGAGCATACTCACATCCATCGTCTTTTTCAAAGTTGGAATGATGGTCTTTTCCATCGCATCAATACGTTTCTGCATCGATTGAATTTCAAATTGCATCCCATACAACATCCCTTGTGTTTCCTGAAGCATGGCTGCCTTTTCTTTTTCCATCGCCAACACTTCATAGCCCATTCCTTTGGCTTCAGATTTATACATTTTCGAAGACCATGGTGCAATTGGGATACTGACCATTCCCATCACACTAAAGGCTTTGGGCATCATTTTCGTTAATGGCGACATGTGGTCGAAACGCAGTTTGAAATCTGGCTTAGCTTGTTTCTGCATGGCTTCAATGTTCAATTTCATCGATTGAATGCTGAAATCCATTTTCTCAATATCCTTTCTTACCATTGCCAAACTCCCGGTGTCAATTGCCGAAGCAGGCACATAAGTAGGCTGGTAGGTCGAATCTATTGCAAAATCCATATTGCCGGGATTGTTCATTAAGCTGTTTAACCAAGCTTTAGATTTGGCCATATCCCCTTCCATCATGCGGATCATATTTCTATTCTCCTCGATTTTTGCCGTAGCCCGATAAACACTGCTGAGCTTTGATTGGTTAAAAGGGTACCTGATCTCTTCCACCTTTTTCATGGTTTGCATGATCTTTTCATTCTCTTTCAATACCGCGATTCTTTGCATCGAAACCAACCAGCCAAAATACAATCGCTTGGCCTGTGCTTTATATTCATTGAGTGTCACCCCTCTGGTCGCATTTTCGACCTTTGCTTTCGATTCAATGAACTTTTTGTTGGCTTTTATCTTTGCAGGGTTGGGAATATCCTGCTCCAGCTGTACCATGATCGATCCTTTATCACCCTCATCCATGATCATCTGACCAGGGTATGGCGTCATAAATGTTCCGACCCCAATCATAGGCGCCATCCAGGCCGTAGCCGCGTTGGCTGTATGTTTAAAGCTTTCCGCTCTCAGTCCGTAAGACTGTAGCAGTAAGTTATTCTTATCAATTTTTTGCAGAATGGTATCCAGTGAAAGCACTGGTTTCTCCTGCGCAAATGCGACCGCAGCAAAAGGTAACATGCATACCAATGCTGCTATTCTTTTAATGTTGTACATCGTGAACCTCCAGTTTTCCATATTTTCTCAATTCGTATTCTTTTGACATCAAAAAGATCAGTGGTGTCACCAGTAAAATGTGCGTAGAAGAAGTCAACACACCACCGATCATCGGCAAGACAATCGGCTGCATCACGTCCACTCCAACTCCTGTAGCCCATAGTACCGGTACCAGACCAAACAGCGATACACTAACGGTCATCAGTTTTGGTCTTAGCCTTCTGGCGGCACCAAAAATCACGTACGCTCTTAAATCTTCTTTAGTGATCGTTTCACTGGAATTTCCTTTCAATTTGATCAGCTGTGCCATTGCATCATTCAGGTAAATCACCATCACAATTCCTGTTTCCACGGCAATTCCAAACAAAGCGATAAAACCAACGGCAACACCGACTGAAAGATTTACGCCCCAGAAATAGATCATATAAGCACCCCCAATTAATGCGAAAGGCACCGTAATCAAACTCAGGAAAGCTTCTCTGATCGATTTAAACGCGAAGTATAAAGAGAAGAAAATGATCAACAGTACCACTGGTGCAATCCACATCAGGGTTTGTTTACCACGGATCAGGTTTTCATATTGACCACTCCATTCCAGGAAATATCCTTCAGGAAGCATCCCTTTCTCTTTATTCAATTTCTCCATCGCTTCCTGAACAGTACTTCCTAAATCCCGGTCTCTTACGTTAAACATGACTGCGCCACGAAGGATTGCATTGTCAGAACTAATCATTGGCGGACCATCTTCAAACTTAATATCTGCAACGGCCGACAAAGGCACTTCGCCAAATCCTTTGGATTGAATTGGGATCCGTTTGATCTGTTCTACACTATTTCTATATTCCTGTGCCAGACGCACACTGATGGAAAAGCGCTGACGCCCTTCAATGGTATTCCCGATGGTTGCCCCACCCAATGCTGTTTCTACAATCTGGTTTACATCATCTACATTTAAGCCATAACGGGCCATTTCTTCACGTTTCACATCGATAGAAAGGTATTTACCCCCTGTGATCGGCTCTACAAAAAGATCACTGACACCATCTGTACCTTCCAATGCCGCTTTTACACGCTCGGAAACGGAGGCAATCGTATCCAGATTTTGTCCGAAAACCTTGATCCCTACATCGGTACGAATTCCCGTTGCCAACATATTGATCCTGTTGATGATGGGTTGAGTCCAGCCATTCACCACACCTGGAATCTGCAGTTTTGCATCCAGTTCGGTGATGATGTCTTTCTTCGTTACGCCTTCCCTCCATTGGCTTTTCGGTTTCAGCGTAATGATCGTTTCGATCATGCTAATTGGAGAATTATCGGTTGCCGTGTTGGCCCTACCTGCTTTTCCCAATACCTTGTCTACCTCTGGCACCGACTTAATAATCTTGTCCTGCACCTGTAAAATTCTTTTTGCTTCGGCATTGGACACGTCCGGTAAGGTAACCGGCATAAACAGAATACTCTGCTCATCCAATGGCGGAATAAATTCCGTCCCGAGGTTTTTCAATAAAGGAATCGTAATCAGCAAGGCAATGATGTTAATCGCTAATGTCGTTTTCCTCCAGTTCAACACCGTTCTGATCACGGGTTCATATACCTTCTCCAACACCCGGTTTACCGGATTGGCGCTATCGGGTCTGAATTTCCCTTTCATAAAGAAAGAGATCAATACCGGTGCTAAAGTAATCACGAGCAAAGCATCAACGATCATAATGAAAGTCTTTGTGAAGGCTAGTGGATGGAACAATTTCCCTTCCTGACCTGTCAACATAAATACTGGCAGGAAGGAAGTGATAATGATGATGGTTGCAAAGAAAACACCTCTTGAAACCTGTTTACTGGATTTAGTGATGATCGCCAGGCGCTCCTCTTCCGTAATCCAATCCGGGGATTTACGGAATCTATTTTTTAACCACTTGATCATGATTCAGTTGTTTTTTGTTGTTCTTTCTCCCAGATCAGATAGCGCTCTGAAAGGTGTTTGTAAGCATTTTCACTCATGATAATTCCATTGTCGACAATCACACCGATGGCCAGGGCAATCCCGGTGAGCGACATGATGTTGGAGGAGATATCAAAAGCATTCAGTAGAATAAAACTGGCGGCAATGGTGATGGGAATCTGAATAATGATACTCACTGCACTACGCCAGTGAAAAAGGAAAATGATGACGATAATCGAAACCACAATCATCTCTTCAATCAGCGTATGGGTGATTGAATCTACAGACTCTTTGATCAACTCGCCACGGTCATACACAATGTCGAATTTGACACCCTTAGGCAGACCTTTTGAAACTTCTTTCATTTTGGCTTTTACGTTATCAATCACCTCAGCAGCATTCTCGCCGTAGCGCATCACCACAATTCCTCCTGCACGCTCCCCTTCACCATCTTGATCAAATATGCCCAATCGCGTTTCCCCAGTCATCTGTACTGTGGCCAGATCCGACACCCGAATTGGCGTACCGTTTTGGTTTTTCACCGGGATGTCCGCAATCTCTTTGATGGACTTCAGGTATCCTGAGGTCTTTATGATGTACCCCATATCACTCATTTCAAACTTTCTGCCTCCGGATTCATTATTGTTGGCACGCACCGCCGCAATCACCTCCGGGGCAGTTAGTTTATAATAAAGTAATTTATTGGGGTCTATAGAAATCTGATATTGTTTCTGAAAACCTCCAAAAGAGGCAATCTCACTTACGCCAGGTACGGTTTGCAGGGCAAACTTCACATACCAATCCTGGATCGCACGCTGCTCTCCTAAATCCATGTCAGGCGCATCCAGTGTATACCATAAAACATGGCCTACTCCTGTTCCATCAGGGCCTAGCTGTGGCGCCACTCCTTCCGGCAGCGTTTTTGAAATGGTACTGATGCGTTCCAGTACACGCTCTCTCGCCCAGTATACATCCACATCATCCTCAAAGATGACATAGATAAAGCTCATTCCGAACATGGACGATCCACGAACGTATTTAATCTTAGGGATTCCCTGCAAATTGGTGACCAGCGGATAGGTTACCTGATCTTCGATCAGTTGCGGTGAGCGGCCCATCCATTCTGTAAAGACGATCACCTGGTTTTCGGACAGGTCCGGTATCGCATCTATCGGGTTTTTCTTGACGGCATAAATGCCCCAAACGAATAAGCCCAAAGACAATACCAGCACAATAAACCGGTTGTGCATGGACCATTCTATAATTTTATGTACCATTTTTTGTTATAAATTATAATGATGTTGAACCAATGAAAAATTACATCAGCCAGGAAGGATACCTGTAAAAGCATTCGCCCCCTCAGACTTTGCCTTTACAGATTTTCCTGGTTAATAATTAGTGTTTCTTAGGTGCTTTTGGCAATTTATCGCCGGCTTCACGGTCATACTGGCAACAGCCATGTAATGCCTCGTAAACCTCATCTTTGGCTTTGTATTTCGGAGTATCATAACCCACAGCCGCTACTTTTTTCTGTACTTCATCGTTGGTGATTTTAGTACTGTCGTAGCTTACTTTAAGCATTTTCGTTTCTGTATTCCAGCTTGCAGCAGTCACGCCAGGAACCTTTAAAGAGGTTTCAATCGTTTTCTTGCACATAGAACAGTTGCCCAATACTTTGATACTTTCAGTTTTTGATTGTGCGAATACTGCACCACCAAGGAAGGTCAAACCGACCACCATAGCAAATCTCAATGATTTCATAGTAATTATATAATTGTAAAAAAATGGTTTAATAAGAGTGGGCTACGGCAAAGCCATATCCAGGACACGAATGTGTCGGAAAATAAAAAGAAGGGTATTAAATTCTGTAGGTACAGTTTTTCAGGAAGACGGGCACTTTCTGTCCGTCAGGAGGTGCATTACTCCATGCCTCTCTGGTAATTCTAACGGGGATTTCTACCGCATAATCCAGAAATAATGCCACAGGAAGGATGGCCTGGAAGGGAGGATTAAACTGATATACCGTCTGACTGGCCGTTTGGCTTTGGTCTACTTTGGTATCCTGTTTTTCATCCTTGCAGCATGATTTATCTTTCGAACTACCTTTCGGCATCCCACAAAGCTCACAAAGTTCAGTACTTTGCTTTTCCATACCCCAGCTCACCAGCTCTCCCATACAATAATGGAAGTGCAGCGTTGATCCACTGGAAATTCCCAGGTAGAACATTGCAATTATGGTCAGGAGTATTCTCTTCATCAGGTTCAAAGTTGCCAATTTTAGCCGGTTTAATTTTATATAATTCTGAGATTCTTTTATAAAATTAAACGGCTATTCCCGGAAATACTTCTGGTTATGTTAAAGATACTTAATTTTTAATCTTATCAATAGGGGTTCTTAAAGATTTCCCTTCTGCTTTATATTTGCTCGGTGCCAGACCAGTGATTGCTTTAAACTGAGCAGAAAGATGTGCATTGCTGCTATAACCCATTTTCATGGATATCTCATTCAAGTTAAGCTCTCCATATTCAATCAGCTCTTTCACCTTTTCAATTTTCTGATGGATGATAAACTTTTCAATGGTTAAGCCTTCAGAATCCGAGAACAGGCGACTTAAAAAAGTATAATCACGGTTTACGCGCATGGCGATTGTACTGATCAGGCTCTGGTTTAAATTTGCCAGGTCTGAATAATGAACAATTTCAATGATCACTGTTTTTATGCGCTCTACCAACTGGTCCTTCTCCTTATCCATCAGTTCAAAACCAAGGATTCTAAGGGATGAGGCAATATTTTGCAACTGACGGTCTTCTGGTTCAGGCTGGATTTGTACTGTTCCTAAAGTAATATCAACAACCAGGAAATTCATATTTTCCATTTGATGGCGAACGGCGGTAATGCAACGTTCACAAACCATATTTTTTATGTGTAACAACATGTGTATTCAAGCTAAATGACTAGTAAAACCCAAGCGGATTTCAGCTGGGCGATAAATAAAAGACAATTGAGGATAGAACATCCTCCGCTTGATCAAATGATGAGTACCCTGTTGGAAAGGTAAATGGGTGTTTTTTTAAAGGCAGGAGCACTGTTATGATCGGTCCAATCCCCAGTACTTTCAACACTTAAAGATCTAATGAGGTAAGAAAATGCGTTTTGACTGGCAGCCGACAATACATATCTGGCCTTTAATCCAGTAGTAGCAGCCGTTTTCACATTCTCCTTTACGGCATATTCGCCATGGTGTTCACAGCAGGCACAGTCTGCCTCAGAAACCACCGCAGCCTGCATAGGAGCCGATTTTGCTTCGACATGAACCTCTTGAGAGCCCAGTGTTAACATAGATCCCATGGAACAATGAAGCAAGCACACAAACATCCCTGTGGTGATCATCAGGTAGAATGTAGCAAAACTTAAAGCTCCGATTTTTTTCATAGTATCAATAAAGGCGGAAACCTTTTTCATTGGTTTCCGCCTGCAAATATACGATTTAAGGCCTGAAAGTAAAGAACCTAAACTTTTTCCACCTGAAATCCCGCCTTTTTTACGGTCTCTTGAATCAATTCAGCATCAGCTGCAGAAGCCGTTTCAACGGTTAGAATTTTATCCGGAGTATCCGTATTTACTTCCCATTTAAATACTTCTGCAAGACCGTCCAGGTGTGGAGTAACTGTTGCAATACAACCGCCACATTTGATATTCGTTTTGAATTTTAAAGTTTCCATTTGATGTTATAATTAAAAATGATTGATATAAAAATTGAATGATATACTATTTATTAGCTTAAATTGGAGAGTTTTAACCTTAAACTATTTCCCACAACAGATACCGAACTCAAGGCCATTGCTGCTCCGGCGATCATCGGATTCAATAAGAAACCATTGAAAGGGTATAACAGTCCGGCGGCAATTGGAATTCCAATCAGGTTGTAAATAAATGCCCAGAACAAATTCTGACGAATGGTACGCACCGTCTGTTTAGAAAGTTTCAAAGCTCTCGGCACTTGTTGCAAATCGGAAGAAACGAGCGTGATACTGGCCACATCGATGGCAATATCAGAACCTTTACCCATCGCAATAGACACATCTGCCTGGGCCAAGGCCTGGCTATCGTTGATGCCGTCACCAACCATGGCCACTACTTTTCCCTGCTTTTGTAATTCTTTGACGAAATCCGCTTTATCGGAAGGTAAAACATCCGCTTTATAATGGTCGATACCTGCCTGTAACGCTACCGAAGCTGCAGTATGTTGGTTATCACCCGTAAGCATATAAACCGCTATTCCCTGTGCTTTTAAGGCGGCAACTGCTTTTGCAGAGCCTGATTTCACCTGATCCGCAATCGCTACTATTGCCAGTACCTGTGTGGCATCCGCCAGATAAATCACCGTTTGCGCTTTTTCTTGTAAGCTCAACACTTTACTTGCCAGCGAAGCGGACACCGGGATATTTTGATCTTTTAAGACCTTATGACTTCCTGCCCAGTATTTAACCCCATCAACGACACCTTCCACGCCTTTTCCAGTCAGACTTTCAAATTGGCTCAGTGCTACCGTGCCAGCACCTTCTTCTTTTAAATGGCGGACAATCGCTTCTGCCAATGGATGCTCTGAGGCATATTCCAATGCCATCAATACTTTTGCGAGCGCTTCTTTTGATTTAGGAAGATCTGTGGCCCATTCCAATGTAGTCACTGCAGGTTTCCCTTCCGTAATTGTTCCTGTTTTATCCAGGATCACCGCATTTACTTTGTAACCCAGTTCCAGTGCTTCTGCGTTTTTAATTAAAACACCAGTTTCAGCACCTTTACCAATACCAACCATAATTGCTGTTGGCGTAGCCAAACCCAAAGCACATGGACAAGCAATTACCAATACGGTAACCATTGCCAAAAGCCCATGTGTAAAAGCATGCTCCCCACCAAGTAGCAGCCAGGCGCCCAAAGTCAGGACTGCGATCAACATCACCAAGGGCACAAAAATACCGGCAATCTTATCCACCAATTTTTGTACTGGTGCTTTTGATCCTTGTGCATCCTGCACCAATTTAATGATCTGGGCAAGCATCGTTGCTCCCCCAACTTTTTCCGCTTTAAAACGGAATGTTCCTTTTTGGTTGATGGTTCCTGCAAACACCTGATCTCCTTCTGCTTTGGCTACAGCTACCGGCTCCCCGGTAATCATACTTTCATCTACATAAGAATTGCCTTGATACACCACACCATCTACAGGAATTTTCTCTCCTGAACGTACCATCAGCTGGTCGCCAATACTGACCTCTGCAATTGGAATTTCCTTTTCTCCTTGCTCGGTAACCAGTAAAACCGTTTTCGGCTGCAATCCCATTAATTTTTTAATGGCTGAAGAAGTATTTGATTTCGCTTTTTCTTCCAATAATTTCCCCAACATAATGAAAACAATAACTACCGCTGCTGCTTCAAAATAAACATGCGGTTCTAAGCCTCTTGAGTACCAAAATTCCGGGTAAAATGTATTAAAAACACTAAAAAGAAACGCAATACCAGTACTTAAGGCCACCAGGGTATCCATATTGGCGCGACCATGTTGGGCTTGCTTCCAAGCATTGACAAAAAAGCTTTTTCCGAAGATGAAAAGAATTGGTGCCGTTAAGGCCATCATGTAATAGTTGCCATTGGGCATATGCATGAAAAACATGCCAATAATCACTACTGGCAAGGCTAGAATTGAAGAAGCAATCATCCGCTTCTTTAATTGCTGGTAATTATTTTGTTGTACCGCTTCTTGCTTTTCTTTAGCACCTTCTTGCTCCAAAATCAAGTCATAACCAACAGATTGTAGTGCTTTTTGCATATCCAAAACCTGGATTTTATCTTTATCAAAGGTCACTTTTACCGATTGAGTGGCATAGTTCACCTCTGCATGATCTACTCCTTCCTGTGCGCCAACCATTGATTCGACACTGCTCGCACAGGAAGCACAAGTCATTCCTAGAACAGGAAGGGTAAGAGTTTCTATATTTTCTTTCATGAGGGATCTTCTTTATTTCTAATACAAAGGTACCTCAATCAGACAGGAAGAGTTTTATAAGATTTCGGGAAAGATTTATATAATATCCATAGCTGCTCTGTTTACAGATTTACCCAGGGAATCCGATCATTACACTCCTATGAGACTACTCACAAAACATTTCCTGATGTAAAACGTTCTTAATGAAGCTTTAATAGAATAAATATTTAAGTACAAAGGCGGATACCATGGCAAAGATTAACATGTGTTTTGAGCATCAGGTAGCAGTAAAGGTCTTCTTTTTGAACAAAGACCAGATCACTAAGGACCCCATCATCAGATACCTGAGAAGTGATGTAGACGGAATTCTGGAAATTTCCCTGGATGGAATGACAAAAGGGAAATGGAAAGTTACTTTGGAATGGAATTATGAAGACAAAGAGTACTCCCTGGTTAAGGAGGTTGAAATACCCGACATTGAAGCTGCGACGATGTAGGTAATAGCAAGGCCACAGCCATACCATAGAATTTCATCGTATTTTGATTTAGTTGAAGCGAAGAATAACCTTCTCTTTCTCTATTTTGAAATTGCAATCGGTCGCAAAACAGAACATGTTGAGGATCCGTTCTAAAGATTCATTTTCGTAGGTTCCGGAAAATTTGCCTGATGACTTCTGCTGACCCCGGATTTCAATTGGTACACCATACCAATCTTCTAAAGCGGCAACTACCGCTCTAAAACTGTTATTCTTAAATTTAAGTTCAGCTTTAATCCAGGATTCGCGTTCCTGAACATCGAAAGTTTCCTTCTCCATTAGGTCTACGGTCCTATTCAACATCACCATGTCTCCGGGAAGGAGAATTTCTGGTTTATTGTCAAGTTCAGAGATATAGGCTTTCTGAACCTTTAATTTTCCGCTAAGGAGTTCCAGCTGCTGTCCGGATTCATGCGGATAAGCACGCATATAAAAACTTGTTCCCAATACCGTGACCTCCATATCTGAAGATTCCAACATAAATGGAAGTTCTGCATTTGGGCTGATATCAAAATAAGCTGCACCCAATAAAACTACCTTTCTGCTGTCCTTATTGTAACCATGTGGTACTTTAAGTGTACTGTTGGCATTAAGGATCACTTTAGAATGATCCGCCAACGTGATGGTCATCCTTTGTCCGAATGGAGATTTATAAACCTGATATTGTGCTTGTTCTTGCTTAAAAGCCAAATCCACTTGCGCTACTTTCTGGTAATATTGGAATAAAGCGCCCCCCATCACCAACAATACGGCCGCTGCTGCTGCATACCCTACGCGGGCAAAAAAACGTATTTTAGGCAATAAGACTGGATTTTGCAGTTCTTGTCCATCCTGTGAAAGGGCCATTTTTTCCTCGCGACTTTTCAGCATTTGATTTTCATTGATCACAGCCATGGTTCAGCGCTTCTTAAAATTGAGACTGCAATCTACTATTCTAATTCTTTACCCTAAAATAAATTTAGAACAGACAATTCGTACCGCTCGTCAACGCTCCTTTACCCTTCATCAAATTGTTTTCTTTCTCTTTTTATTTATCCCCCTTTTTGTACCAAAGGAAGGCTACCATTCAGGAAAGTTCAATCCTTAAAAACTTTTTATCAATCAAAAATGAAAAAACACTTTTTATTGCCAGCTATTGCGATCCTATTACTAGCGAACACTGCAAAATCTCAAGACAACAGTCCAATTCATGTGGGTTTAAAAGCCGGTGCCAATTACAGCAAGCTTTCTCTTTCCGCTCCGGGAATTTCGGGTAAATATGCAACAGGCTTTTCTGCTGGTGCCTTAACCAGGGTAGACCTTGGCCGTGCTTATGTACAGGGAGAATTACTATACAGCAAGAAATCTGGGAAACTGGAAGGGAATGCGGTAAACGATCAAAAAGCAAAATGGTCAAGTATTGACGTTCCATTAGTAGTCGGTTACAAAATTCTAAATACCGATCAAATGAACTTAAGGTTATTTGGTGGTGCGGTTTACAGCTATACGCTAAATGATAAAACGTCTATCTTCAAGCAAATCAATCCGGCATTCAAACAATTTAACAAATCGAACGTAGGTTATCAGGCTGGTGCAGGAATTGATTTAGGAAAGCTTACTTTTGACCTGCGTTATGAAGGGGCTTTAACGGATATTGACAAAACCTTTAAATCCCGTCCTCAGTCCTTTCAGGCGAGCGTAGGATTTCTGATTTTTTAATCCTCCCCTTTTTATATCCTCCTCGTAATGAAAAAATTCCATTTAAATAAACCACTTGTTTTCATCTCTGCCTTTTGGATCATGTTGGGCGTCACCTTATGGTCTCAATTGAGAACGGATTACCCGTCCCTCAATGTTATTGGCCCACCTGCACTGATCGTTTTATGCGCTGCAATCATTGCGCATACCTTAAGTAATGTGCTTTTGCCTATTGCTTTGAAGAAAGGGACTATGCAGGTTTTTGTACTGCAAAGTTTTGCGGCAACCACGGTTTTAACTGCAGCAATTGCTGCAGTATTCTATGGTACTTATTGGCTTACCATCCATGGAACCCCATATGATAATGAAACGCAGCTAGAGCAGAACAAAGATTTCCTGGTTGTATTTTTAAGGACCATACCTTCTGCTTTACTCATTATTGGCTCCACCTGTGGTTTTCAATTTTACCAGGAGCACTATAAAATGGCACAAAAGCATACTTTGTTACAGCAGGCGCACCTGGAAGCACAGCTGAGAATTTTACAGGATCAGATTAATCCGCATTTGATGTTTAATGTGCTGAATCACCTACATATACTTATGAAAAAAGATGTGGATCTGGCCTCAACCTTACTGGTTAAATTCTCAGAAATCCTCCGCTATCAGTTGTACGAGTGTAACCGGGAAACCATCACACTGGAAAAAGAAGTTACCTATTTAAAGAACCTGGTTGCTGTAGAGAAAATCCGATGGGGAGATGAACTGCAGGTAGATTGTATATGGAGTATTACGAATGGAAAGCGGGACATTGTCCCGCTTTTGCTCGTTCCGTTTGTAGAGAACGCCTTTAAACACGTTTCCCGTTTACCTTCGGAAAAAGGATTCGTCCGCTTGTCTTTAAACCAGGAAAATGAGTTGTTAACTTTTAGTATTGAGAATTCAAACTCTCCAAAACCTGCAAGAAAAAACGAAAGTAGTGGTCTTGGCCTGGAAAATGTTAAACAACGTTTACAGATTCTTTATCCGGGTCAGCATGACCTACAGGTCACGCGAAGCGATACCCATTTTAAAGTTGTTTTAGTTATTCATTTAGACCAAAAAGTAAATTATGTCGGTTACTAAGCACATCACGGAATTGCCATTGCAATGCTTGGTCGTGGACGACGAGCCCATTGCCCGCACGGGAATCATAGATTTTATAGATCAGGTAGATTTCCTGCAACTTGCAGGTTCTTGCGGAACGGCCATGGAAGCTTCTGATTTCATTCATAAAAACCAGGTAGACCTGTTATTTCTGGATATCAATATGCCTTATTTATCAGGCTTAGAGTTGTTAGAATCCATGGAAAATCCACCTCTAACCATATTTACAACAGCCTATTCCGAGCATGCCCTGGAAGGGTATCGCTTACAAATTGTAGATTACCTACTCAAGCCCATCACCTTTCAGCGATTCCATCAGGCCGCTACTAAAGCCAGGCAAATGCATCAATTCCAGCACCAACAAAAGCAGCCACAAGCCATGGATCCATATTTATTTGTACGTCAGAAAGATAGTTTCAAAAAGATCCAATGGGCGGATATTTTGTATGTGGAGGGAATGCAGAATTATGCAAGACTAAAATTTAAAGATCAGGAGCTGATCATTCATCAAACTTTAGTCTCTTTAGAAGAGATATTGCCCA
Organism: Pedobacter gandavensis; assembly: GCF_014172405.1. Classification (GTDB taxonomy): domain Bacteria; phylum Bacteroidota; class Bacteroidia; order Sphingobacteriales; family Sphingobacteriaceae; genus Pedobacter; species Pedobacter gandavensis. Next base: position 332,718 of record NZ_WNXC01000006.1, read on the forward strand.
GTGATCATTTTTTCAGGATCCATAAATCTTATCTGGTCAATATCTCTAAAATTGATGTAGTGTCGGGAGGAAGAATTTTCATTGGCGACCATGAGCTACCAATTTCCCGACACCGGAGGGAGGATTTATTAAAAGAGGTCGTTTACAATAAACTCATCAGCCGTTAACGTTTTCCAAAATTCCATTTGAGGCCAATAGCTCCATAAGCTGTGGTCTCAAAATGTGGTGGATTTTCGTCCTGCTTCTCCTTGAAAAAATCTTTTAATTTCCTACTGGTAAAGTCCATAGAACGGTACAAGGAGGCCCCTGCCGTAAGTTGTAAACTCAATGATTTGTTTAATTTGAATTCTGGTTGGAATCCGGAAATCACTTGCAGGTAAGATAAAAATGCTTTGTCTTTTCGACCTACATCTGCAGTCATAGAACTCACTTCTGCCACCGCTTTCAGTTTAATCCCTTCATTGGCTTTAAAGGCCAGCTCTACCTTCTCCGGGAAGTTGATCATCACCTGGAATTTACCATTGGTTTTCCAGTTTAGGAAGATGGCAGGAAGCACCATGGGCACTCCAAAAGTATTGGATACTACCGGCCCTACACCCAATGCCAGATTGGGATTAAACTGCTTGATAAAAATCACGCCACCCATGATCAGAATATCCTGGGAAGAGATCCCTTTCGTATCCGTATAAACGCCGGCCGATGCCATAAACAACATGTTCCAGCTTTTGCTCAATGGACGAAGGTGCATCAGGCCAACACTTGCATTCAGCAACTCATCCGGAAACAACTGCACTTCATAATTCTGGTTTTTAATCTTCGCATAGGAGCCTCCAAGCGTGACTGCCCAAACTTTGGGTCTTCCCAGGGAATCTACTTTTACCGATAAAGGAATGCCAATAGCTCCTTCCAATCTCCTCATGTCGCTTTTCTGCTCCGTTTTCTCTGCACCATCTTTAGGTATATACCTGGACATAGGAATGTATTCTGCTTTCAACCTTAGTCCTGACATTTCCTGGGCTTGGCTTTCCATACTGATCAATAGCATAAATAGTAAAAGTCCGTAATTAAAAAATCTCATCATGTTTTTCTGTATCAATGATTAATAATATTATTCGGCGAAGAACGTCAGGATTCCAGCGATGCAGAAATATTATTGACCAGTGGCTATTCCATGTTGACGAGCGGTTTTACTTTCTATTATTAAATAAGATTATCATAATTTTAACTCGAGTTTCATTTTTTTAATACATTTGCAGCTGAGTGGGTTATCCTAATTTATTCTAAAGCAACATCAGCAGTTTGAAGACAAGAAACTATAGAATTCCTATCATTTATATCGTAGTTGGTGTTTTATGGATCACGTCTAGCGACTACCTCCTGGCTTCCTTGACTTCAAATTTTAGCCCGCGGGTAAGCAACTTTACAGCTTCCCTAAAGGGAATCGTTTACATTATGGCCACCGGATTTCTGTTACATTACCTGATCAAGAAGGAAAGAGTCAGAATTGCGGAAGCGGATAAAAAAAGGATGGCGGAGATCGTCGATAAGATGAATAATCTGATCATCATGTCTGACCCTTCCGGAAATATTACCTGGGTAAACCGTGCCTTTGTGAACATTACCGGATATACCATGCAGGAAGCTTTGGGAAAAACTCATGCTGACCTTTTGTATGGTCCAAAAACTGACCTGGAAATCGTAAATAAATTGACAACAGCCCTTGAAAATAAAGAGTTCTTTAGTGGACAGCTGATCAATTATGCGAAAGGAGGAAAAGCGTATTGGTCGCAATTTAATATTTCCCCGATGTTCAATGTTGAGGGCGGACTGGAAGGCTTCCTTTCCGTAGAGAATAACATCGACGACAGTAAGCATCGGGAAGACCTGATTGTTCAGCAGCATCGGAAATTGAAGGCTGTTTCCTGGTTTAATTCCCATGAAATACGAAAGCCAGTGGCCTCTATTCTCGCCTTATCTGAATTGCTAATGGAAGAAAAGAATGCAATGGAACAACAGGAATTGATAAAATACCTTAGACAAAGCGCTATCAACCTGGACCTTATCATTCATCAGATCAATGAGGCGGCCGCAGTAAAATAAATTATGTACCTTTGATCCCAGCATCAAACCAACAATTTCCTTAAAATGATCCGGCAGTTTAAACCATCAGATCTTAACCCGATGAGGGAGATCTACAATCACTATGTGGAAAATACGCTACTTACTTTTGACGAAGTAGCCTTGACTGCGCAAGAATTTGCGGATAAATTAGCGCCTGTTCTTTCCAAATTCCCATGCCTTGTGTATGAGAAAGAAGGAAAAGTCCTGGGCTTCACTTACGCTACGGCATGGAAAGAAAACCCTGCTTATCGCTTTACTGTGAGTAGTGCGATTTACTTAGATCCGGAAGCCATTGATAAAGGAACAGGTACCGCTCTCTACAAGAAATTGATTGAGGAACTGCGCGAGTTAAAAATTCATTCTATTGTAGCCGGTATCCTGATGCCCAATGAAAAAAGCACGAGAATGCATGAACGCCTTGGCTTCAGTAAGGTGGCACACTTAAGCCAAATTGGCTACAAATTCAATAAATGGATAGATGTCAGCTATTGGCAAATGACCTTATAAAATAGCCAAGTTCATTTTAGCAGATCAATTTTATCATTTGCTAAAATGAACTGAACTAAATCTTTTCTGAACGATCAGATTTTTCCTCCGGCAGGATGTCCTGAATAGAAATCCCCAAAATTTCAGCCACTTCATAAAGTCGCTTTACGGTCAGCATGGTATGCCCTCTTTCTAACTTAGAGTAAGAATTTTGAGAAATATTAAGCATTTCTGCCATGTACTCCTGCGTATAGCCTTTCATAACTCTTTGAATTCTTAGGGCGTTTCCGAGTTTCATATTTTTTGATCTTTACTAAATTTAATAAGGAATTAGTAAAGTCCATCTTCCAAAATCACTATAACAGACAATAACCCTAAAAACACGTAATTTTCTTATTAAATAAAGTATTAACCGCAACAAAAAAAGGTAAATCACGCAAGGGCTTCATAAATGACTCCATAGAATATCATGCGCTTAAAGTAGTATTACTTCTAATTATCTTTCTTCATTTTAATCTAATTTTTTAAACAGCGGATTGGCAAACCTGAAGGTTTAGTACCAGCGGATAAGACTTGCGCCGAACCAGCGGCAGCCGACATATAAAGCCCTATTGCTGTATTTGCAGTATTTTGTGTACTACTCCAGTAAAAGGCCGAAACGCCGCGTCCACCAGAGTTACCATTTGCATCGGCTAAAAAGCCGGCTTGATTTAATTTCAATTGTAAGAACCTAGGAGCTACTATGCTCCACTCCGTTGCGGTGGGCATACGCCATACTACGCCAAGCATCATGGTGCAAGGATCATTGGCTGGCAACCAATCGCTGTTTTCAGCATTTACAGATACCCATTGGCTTGCGGGTGTTCTCAGACCGGCAGTATGCTGAAAAGCCTGGGACCGGTTAAATGCCCAATACCAACCAACATTCGTTTCTGTTACATCTGTTAATCCGGTTGCTTGCTGATCCGCACCCAGATTTTGACTTAACCAACATTTAGCAGATCCGTCAAGGTCTTCCCAGGTTTTATAAGTCACCGTTTTACTAACCGGGGCTCCATTTACCCCTGCCTGATGGCTAATGGTGATTGGAACACAGCCCAGGTTAATTTTAGTATCTACCTCACTATAGGCTGTTCCTTTAGCATTAGTGGCATATGCACGTAAGTAATAATCCTGGTCTTTTAGCCATCCGGAAATCGTGTTATTGAATGGGCCGATGCCATTTCCATTGCTAACTAGATGGTCGTTCATCGTTGGTTTTCCAGTTGTATTCCAAACAAAACCACGGTCTGTAATTTGGAGCGTTCCATCCGATAATGCAATTGCTTTTACCTCCACAGAACTTGTGCTCAGACTAGAAAAAGACACCTTATTAACGCTGGGTATGGATTCTATAATTTGATCTCTCAAGCACCGAACTGGCAGTGCCGAAGGCTTAGTTCCACTACCTATAGTTTCTGTTTTATTATTTTCCAGGGCCAGATACCAAGCGGTACTATTCGCAGTTTTATTTTGGGTACTACTCCAGTAAAAACCGGAAACCCCACGTCCGCCAGATGTTCCGTTTAAGTCTGCCAAAAACCCGGTCTTATGTAATTTTAAACTAGAATTATAAGCATCTGCATCGGTCTTCCAGTTCTGAGTTCCAGAAGTCGTATTTGCCCATTCCGTTTGGGTAGGCATCCGCCAACCGGCACCAAGCAATAAGCTACAAGGATCATTTCCTACAGTCCAGTCGCTGTTTTCTGTATTTATAGCATTCCATGTGCTCGCCGGCGTTCGTCCGCCATTATATTCAAAGCCCTGTGATCGGTTAAACTGCCAGTACCAACCAAAAGCGGCTTCTGTTCCATCCGTTAAGCCAGTGGCCTGTTTTGTAGCGCCAAGATTCTGGCCGATCCAGCATTTTGCGGTTCCCGAAGCGTCGCTGTTGACAATTGGGTAAATAATGGTTTTACTTGTTGGTGCACCGTTTATCCCTGCCTCATGAAATGCGGTAAATGTAGTTGGACAAATTTCAAAACTGGTCACTTCCGGACTATAAGCCGTACCTAAATCATTGGTCGCAAAAGCGCGTACATAATACGTAGTTCCTTCCTTCAATCCAGTTAAACTAGCCGTCATATCATAGCTGGCATCATTTACAGCAATCACTTGATCTTTCAAATCCGGGTTACCTGTACTGTTCCAAACAAAACCTTTTGCTTTTAAAGGCATCCCACCATCATTCATGATCACGCCTTTACTCTGCGCATTACCTTGAAGTACCATTGCTGCCGGAATCACCACCTTACTTACCGTTGGCACTGAGTTTACTACTGCTCCTCTAAGGCACCTTACTGACCAGGCATAAATTTTATCGAAATAGGCAACATCACTCACAGTGCCGGCAAAGTAAATGTTCCCTCCCAATGAAGGCGTACTTTGTGTAGTGGCCCAGAAATAGCCCTCTGTTCCACGACGATTAATTCCCCCGTTCTGATAATGCAAGAAGCCCGCTGCGTGTAATTTCAAATCAGAATTATAAGCATCATAAACGTTTTTCCAATTGGTTTTTATTTTGGCATTCGTCCATTCAGTCATGGTTGGCATTCTCCATCCTGAACCTAATTGCTGCACACAAGGGTCATTGGCTGAAGTCCAGTCGGCATTCTCTGTAATACTCGTATTCCATGTCGTGTTTGGCGTTCTTCCATTCGCCGCTGATTGATACCCTTGAAGTCTATTGAACTGCCAATACCAACCTGCTGAACTTTCGGTATCGTCTGTTGCACTTATAGCAGCTCTATCAGCTCCAAGATTTTGTGTAATCCAGCATTTTCTTTCGCCAGACAAATCTGTACTTAAGGCATTATAAGTAACCGTTTTAGTGACCGGAGCACCATTGATTCCTGCAATATGTTGAATGGTAAAAGAAGGGCATAACCTGAGAACAGTATGACTGCCACTGTATACTGTACCTAATTCATTGGTTGCATAAGCACGAACAAAATAAGTGAGGTTTTCGGATAATCCGGTTAGCGTCTGCTTAAAAGCACCTACTCCCGTTCCGGAAGCCACCACTTGATCTGCCAATGTTGGCATTCCAGTCGTATTCCAAACCAAACCTCTGGCGGTTACCGGGCTTCCGCCATCTAATGCAACTCCTGCAGTTACCTCTGCCTGGCTAGTTGCCATGGAAACAACCAATGCATTACTTATTGTAGGGCTAGATATAATTGGGTTTTCCATTATACAACGCACCGAATTACCATAACCTTTATCCAAGGCAATCATGCCAGAACGATTTACCGTAGCATAGCGGCCATTACCAAGTGTTGCACCTGCAGCAGTGCTACTCCAGAAATAGTATTCGCTTCCAAAGCGATCTAAACTAAGGGTGGTAATCATAATTACACCTGCGGCATGCAATTTTAATTCTGATTGGTAGGCATCCTTAAAGCCAAGCCATTTTGCCATAACATCTCCAGCATTAGTCCATTCTGTACCGGTTGGCAAACGCCAGCCTGAGCCTAATAGTAATCGACATGGATCGTTGACGGCTTGCCAATCTGCAGCATCTCGTTTCCCTGTTTCCCAAGTAGTAGCAGGTGTTCTTACCAGACCATCTGATTTATATCCTTGAATTCTATCGAATTGAAAATACCAGCCTGAAGATGATTCTCTGGCATCAGTAGGAGAACTTGCAGGTTGATCTGCACCCAGATTTTGAGTAATCCAGCATCTTGACGCTCCAGAGAGGTCGCTGCTCACCACATTATAGGTCACTGTTTTTGTAACTGGAGCACCATTTAAACCCGCAATATGCGCGACTGTAAAACTAGCTGGGCATAACCTAAATTTGGTCTCCATCGGGCTATAAGTTGTCCCTAGTTTATTGGTTGCATAGGCACGAACAAAGTAATCGACACCTTCAGACAAACCGGATAAGGTATTCTTGAAAGAACCAACCCCTTGGCCAGAAGGAATCACATGATCTGCGAATGTTGGCATACCTGTCGTATTCCAAACCAAGCCTCTGGCCGTTACCGGGGTACCACCATCTAAGGTAATCACTGATGTGGCGTCCGCTTGATTGGTGGTCATCGCAGAGATCACTACATTACTTATTGAAGGGGCTTCCAAAATTGGCGCTTCCATTAGGCAGCGTACCGAGAAACCAAAACCTTTATCCAGGACAATCATGCCCGAAAGGTTTACCGTAGCATAGCGGGAATTACCAAGTGTTGCACCTGCTGCACTGCTACTCCAGAAATAGTATTCTCTTCCAAAGCGATCTAAACTTTGTGTGGTCGTTAGAATTGCACCTGCGGCATGAAGCTTCAATTCTGATTGGTAAGCTTCGTTCAAGCCAAGCCATTTTTTCGTACCCTCCCCAACATTAGACCATTCTGTACCGGTTGGCAAACGCCAGCCTGAGCCTAATAGTAGTCGACAAGGGTCATTTACTGCTTGCCAATCCGCCGCATCTCGTTTCCCTATTTCCCAAGTAGCAGGGGTTCTTACTGCACCATCTGATTTATAACCTTGAATTTTATCGAATTGGAAATACCAGCCTGAAGAAGATTCTCTGGCATCCGTTGCAGAATTTGCAGGCTGATCGGCACCCAGATTTTGAGTAATCCAACATCTTGGCCCTCCAGAGAGGTCGCTACTCACCACGTTATAAGTGACTGTTTTTGATACTGGTGCACCATTTACACCTGCAATATGCGCGACTGTAAAACTAGGTGGGCATAACCTAAACTTGGTCTCCACCAGGCTATAAGTTGTTCCTATTTTATTGGTTGCATAAGCACGAACAAAGTAATCGACACCTTCCGACAAACTGGATAAGGTACTTTTGAAAGAACCAACACCCTGGCCAGAAGGGATCACATGATCTGAGAAAGTTGGCATACCTGTCGTATTCCAAACCAAACCTCTGTCTGTTACCGGACTTCCACCATCTAAGGTTACACCTGCTGTGGCGTCCGTTTGATTATTGGTCATTGCAGAGATGACTACATTACTTACTGAAGGGCTTTGCTGCGTTGGCGTTTCCAGCAGACAGCGTACCGAAGCACCATAACCTTTATCAATGGCAAGCATACCTGAGATACCTACTGTAGCATATCGGCTATTCCCATAAGTTGCGCCTTCGGCACTGCTACTCCAGAAATAATGTTCTCTTCCAAAGCGATCCATCCCTCCCGAATTTATCATAATTACCCCTGCGCCATGAAGCTTCAATTCTGATTGGTAAGCATCATTCAGACCGATCCATTTTTTTGGACCGTCCCCCGTTTTGCTCCATTCTGTGCCGGTAGGCAAACGCCAACCTGATCCTAAAAGCAGTCGACATGGGTCATTAATTGCCTGCCAATCTGCGGCATCACGTTTTCCTATTTGCCATACGGTAGCAGGTGTTCTTACTGCAGCCTTATTCTTATAGCCTTGCATATTATCGAACTGCCAATACCAACCGGAAGAAGATTCTCTTCCATCATTAGCGGCATTGGCTGGTTGATCGGCACCTAGATTTTGAGTAATCCAACATTTTGCGGAGCCGGAAAGGTTGCTGCTCACCACGTTATAAGTGACCGTTTTGGTTACTGGCGCTCCATTTAACCCTGCAACGTGCATGACGGTAAAGCTAGGCGGACACACCTTAAAAGTATTGACCTCATCGCTATAAACGGTCCCAACACTATTGATTGCAAATGCACGGATATAATAAACCGGACCTTCTTCCAATCCTGCTACTACCCTGCTGAAAGTTCCTTTTTTAAGCTCTCCAGGGATCATTTGATCGATTCCGACCTCCGGATTGCCAGTAGTATTCCATACCAATCCACTTGCAGAAATGACATCACCACCGTCCGAAATAATTTCTGCACTTACCTTCGCCGTAGTGCTGGTCATTTCATCAATTTGAACTTTACTGATCACTGGAAGCAACATGGCGGTTGTAAATTGTTGCTGATCTCCGTAAGCAGTGCCCTTTATATTGACGGCATAAGCACGTACATAATAAGTTGTACCGCTGGTTAATCCGTCAAATTTTATGGCAAAACCACCGGTACCAGCGTTCGTATCTTTCAATTTCGTGATCAAGGCTGTAGTTGGATCAGGGTTGGTACTCCAGCAAATTCCACGTTCCGTAACCGACATGCCACCATCGTCTGTAATGTGACCTCCGGAAACTGCAGAGCTACTCTTGATTTCTGTAGCGCTGCTGGTCTGGATGGTTGGTAAAGTCACCGGTAAGGTGGTTGCGGAAACCTGACTACCGTAAGTTGTTCCTACCGCATTGGTCGCATAAGCACGAATATAATACGTAGTATTATCGATAAGTCCGCTAATATGTGAAGTGAATTTCCCGATTCCGACAGTGGTATTGTCGACAGTTTTAGCACTAGATTCCAAAGTCGGATTACCGGTTGTATTCCAGGTTAAGCCTCTTGCCAGGATTGGTGTCCTACCATCGTCAGTAATGTCACCACCACTAGTCGCCGTTGTGGCATTGATATTGGTAACCGCTGTGGTCACTGATAAAGTAGGAAAAGCATTGGTCAGGAAGCTGCGTTCCACGCCATAAGCAACACCGATATTGTTCTGTGCATAAGCACGAACATAGTACAAGATGTTTGGCGTTAAACCAGTCATGGTGGAGATAAATGGATCCATACCATACCAATGGTAAGAGATGTTATCATAAATGGTTGGGTTTGTTTTTATGCTCCAAACCAATCCTTTCTGGATCACATCGGCACCGCCATCACTGGTAATTGTTCCACCACTTGTGGCAGAAAAACCACCCAATGAGGTCACTTCTTCGGTATTTAAAACTGGTGCTGTTGGGAATAAAGTAACCTTTACCTGGTTGCCATAAGCGGTTCCCGCAGCATTCTGGGCATAGGCACGAACATAGTAAGCGATACTCATTTTTAAACCGGTAACTTCACTGTTAAAACTGCCTATTCCCTGGCCATCATTGGTTCTGTTTAACAATTCCGTATCTGGATTAAAGTTCTTGTCGGTACTCCATACAACTCCGCGGTTAGTGATTGCAGCCCCGCCATCCTTAGTGATCTGGCCACCTGTAGTTGCGCTGGTTTTAGAAGAAGGCGTAATGTAACTGGTTGTTATCGTCGGTAAAACTGCCGGGGTGGTAAAGGTCAACTCATTTCCATAAGCTGTACCCTCACTATTGCTCGCATAAGCACGTACATAATAAAGGGTAGTCGGTTCTAATTTAATCAGCGTACTTCTAAACGTACTCCCATTACCCATATCATAACTGGTTTCATTAGCTGTGCCCAGCATCGGGTTCGGCAGGGTACTCCATACCACTCCTTGGTTGATGATCGTTGCTGCCCCATCAGAAATTATGGTACCACCACCAACAGCAGTAATTCCGGCAGAAGAAACTGCAACAGGAATCGTGGTCAATGTTGGGCGAATCGGTGTAATAAAGCTCAGTTCATTTCCATAAGCGGTACCGACACTGTTGTTTACATAAGCGCGTATATAATAAGTGGTTCCTGCTTTCAAACCGGTAATGACACTAGAGAAACCTCCTATGCCAACACCTGGTTGAACTGTTTTTTGCTGACTTATGGTATCCGGTCTGAACCCAGCCTGGGTACTCCATACCATACCTCTGGTAGTGGTTTCTGCACCACCATCATTTGAAATATTCCCTCCGGTAATTGTCGAAAACCCGGTAGTTCCAGTTGTTGCTTTTGTACTTAGCGTAGCCAATACGGGTGGGTCAGTTTTAAAGCTCAATAGGTTACCATAACTGGTGCCCGCAGCATTTGTGGCGTAAGCCTGAACGTAATAAGTAGTATTTGCTTTTAGCTGGTTAAGGTTACTTTCAAAAGCACCATTACCGCCGCCATGATATGTTTTATTAACCGTAATCGTATCTGCATTGAACACTGGATTTAAACTCCAGACCATCCCCCGGGCAGCAATAGCTGAACCTCCGTCATTGTTAATTTCTGCCCCAGCCTTTGCAACTGTACTTCCGGTAGCGATGGCATAAGTGGTGGTCAGTACTGGTTTCTGAGGGGTAATAAAACTAACGATATTGCCATAGGTAGTACCTGCACTATTCACTATATAAGCGCGTACATAATAGACACTATGTTCTGCTAATCCGGTTAATTTGGTACTAAAGCTGCCGGTAAAATCACCTGTTTCAATGGTTTTATTCTCGGTGATGGTATCGGGATTAAAGTTCGCATCAGTGCTCCAAACAAACCCTCTTGTGGTCACTAAGGCTCCACCATTGCTTAAAATCGTACCACCAACAGTGGCGGTACTTGCCGAAGTCAAAATCGCCGGATTGGTACTCAATGTGGCCAAAATAGCGGGCTGTGTTTTAAAGGTTTGCACTGCACCATAAGCAATACCGACACTATTGATCGCATACGCCCTTACCTGATAAGTGGTATTGCCTAAAAGGCCATTGATCGCAAGGCTGAAAACTCCGGTTCCTGCGTTGTTACTGCTATGTTGTTCATTAATGGTTGGCTGTGGCGAAGTACTCCAACAAATTCCGCTGCTGGTTACCTCAGTACCTCCATTGTTGATCATTGTTCCGCCGCCGATAGCCATCATGCTGGTAATGCTATTTAATGCGATGGCATTGGTGCTCAACTCAGGCACATCGAAAGTGGTAAATTGTAATTCATTTACCGCATAAGCAGTACCGGCACTATTGGAGGCAAATGCCCTCACATAATATATCGTACCTGGCAATAAGGCAGTCATGGTCATTGAGAAATTACCCGCTCCAGATGAATTTATTCTATTGGTGGTTGAAGCTTCCGGATCAAAACCTTTAATGGTGCTCCATACCAAACCACGATCGCTAATCACTGCGCCACCATTGCTGGAGATCTTACCACCACTGGTTCCGGTAATTCCTTTAGATCCGCTGCTTGCAATTGTTGTGCTCAGGGTAGCCAATACTGGCGGTGACGTTACAAACTGTTGCACATCGCCATAGGCAATCCCCGCGCTATTCATCGCGTATGCGCGGATATAATAAGTTGTATTTCCCAGTAAATCGGTTAAACCATGAACAAAGCTTCCGATTCCCAAACCACCATCCGTATGTGCATCTGCCGTAGTTGGCATCCCTGTGGTGCTCCAACAAATACCGCTTTGAAGTACTGGTGTTCCACCATCGGCACTGATATGACCACCACTACTTGCCGTATTGGCGGTAATTAAACTGGCTGGCAAAGTGCTTAAAGTAGCGATAGTAGCAGTGGTAAAGCTCAATTCATTTCCATAAACCACACCGATATCATTGATGGCATAAGCACGGACATAGTATTTTGTTAAAGGACTTAAGTTTTTAATTTGCGTAGAAAAAACCCCTGTCCCCTGACCGCTTTCTTGGGCTTCATCTGTGATTTCCGGATCACCAGTGGTGTTCCAGCAAATCCCTCTTGAAGTGACAGGGCTTCCACCATCATTGATCACTTCCGCAATGCTCGTAGCGGTTACTCCGCCAATATTTTCTATTTTCAGCGTCTTGATTTCCGGTAATATTGCCGGAGCGGTTCTAAAAATTTCTTGATTTCCGTAAACTATTGCTCCTGCATTTCCTGCATATGCACGAACATAATAAGTGGTACTACCGGTTAAGCCCTTCAGGTAACTGACAAAACTTAGTTCATTGCCTTCATTTGGGATCACCTGATCTGCAATAGTTGGGTTTGGTCCTGTCCCCCAGGCAACACCTCTGAAGGTGATTGCTGAACTACCAGGGTTTACAATTTTACCTCCTGTGCTGGCACTAACACTAGTCAGCTCCGTAATTTCTGAAGTGTTTAAGCTGATGTAAAGTGGGGTAGTGAAACTCAGTTCTTTGCTATAAGTAGTCCCGGCGCTATTGCTTGCATAACCTTTCACATAGTAAACTGTGCCTGGTAATAACCCTGCCAGTTGCACATTAAACTCCCCAATATCGTCGGGATTAGTTATCGCCGATTCCTGGTGTTGATAATTCAGCCGATCTGTACTGAAGGCAATTCCTTTGGAGATGATTGGAGCACCCCCATTGTCCTGAATCCAAACCTGAACCATTGCTTTGGTATCGGCAATGTCCTTTACTGCGATGGTATTGTTTGTTAAAACCGGAGGTTGTACCGGTCCTGAAATAAAAGTAAGCAGATCGCCATAAGCCTTTCCAAACCTATTTTCTGCGTAAGCACGCACATAGTAAAGGGTATTTCCCATGAGGTTGCTCAGGAAACTTTGATAAGTACCTGTGCCCAACCCATCTTTGATAGTTGTGCTGGTCTGTTGATTTTGTGGATCGCCTGGATCGCCTATTTGGCTCCAATATACCCCTCTGGCGGTGATGTCGGCATCGCCATTGCTGGTGATAATCCCACCTCCTGTTGCCGTTCTGTTGGTGATTGCAGAAATTGCTTGTGTACTCAATTCAGGGATTCCTGGAAGGAGCGTGAAAGTCTTATCGGCGCCATAAACAGTGCCAACTACGTTAGTCGCGTATGCCCGTAAATGATACACCGTATTCGGTTCCAAACCGCTGACCATACTAGTAAACACCCCTAAACCACTACCGCTGTTACTACTTGCAGCATTGCCTAGTGTAGGGTTTTCTGCGGTACTCCAAACCAGTCCACGGGAAAGTACTACTGCACCTCCGTCTGTAAGAACCTGGCCGCTACCTTTAGCGGTATTGTTAAAGAAAGAACCTACGGTAAGTGTGTTTACTGTTGGGTAACCAGGTGTTTGGAATACCTCTTCGTTACCATAAGCAACGCCTACATCGTTTACTGCATAGGCGCGTACGTAATAAGTACTGAGCGGGCTTAAATCCTTAATCATACTGGTAAAACTTCCGGTACCATCGCCAACAACCGACTGCTCTGTTTTTGTGCTTAGGTCTATGGTTGGCATTGGATTCGTACTCCAGCAAACCCCTCTTGCAGTAATTTGTGCTCCACCATTGGTGCTGATTAAACCGCCACTGTAAGCGGATACCCCAGTTATTCCATTCGGTTTACTGGTAATAATCAATGCTTTTCCATTGGTAATAAAACTGGTCTCCGAAGTATAGGATGTCCCGGCACTATTGCTGGCATAGCCTTTCGCATAATAGGTAGTTCCGGGAAGCAGGTTGCTTAGGTTTGACACAAAGATCCCGATATCTGAAGGGTTAATCGTTTCCGAAGCCTGATGTGTCCAATTGATCTGGTCAGTACTCCATAAAAACCCACGTTCAGAAATAACTGCCCCACCATTATTTAAGATATTGACTTTTCCTGTAGCAGAATGATCGGTGATATTTGTCATCGTTACCGTTGCCGAGCTCAGTACTGGCGGCACGGGTGGCGGCGTAGTAAAGCTCAGTAAATTGCCATAAGCAGTACCCATCACATTGACTGCATATGCCCGTACATAATAGGTGGTATTCCCTAATAAGCCCACCAAGGAACTTGGGAAAACACCTACTCCTGAACCATCGTTAGTCATGATTGCATCTTTATCATCGGCAGGATCTCCTTTGATGCTCCATCGGATACCACGGGAGGAGACCGGGCTACCTCCATCATCAGTAATCTCCCCACCACTAATGGCATCGATACTCGTGATGGCATTTACAGGTAAGGTAATAATAGTTGGCAGGTCGTAAAGCGTCGTGAAAATTCTATCTTCACCATATACCGTTCCCTGGCTATTGGTAGCATAGGCGCGCACATGATAGGTGGTGTTTTGAAGTAAATTGCTTAACGTTCCTGTAAAATCACCTAATCCGCCATCTGTCACCAGGCTTACAGTTTTAGTATTTAAACTGATGTCTGGATTTGGATTGGTGCTCCAACAAAAGCCTCTTATGCTCATGTCTGCACCACCATTACTCATCACTTCTCCATGCCCTAGAGCAGTAGTTCCTTTAATATCGGTAACGGCAAGGGTGGAAACTTCAGCCACGCATTTTAAGTCTTGCCAGATCAGCCCATCAAAATACCTTATCGATTTCGAACTGGCATTGAGGTAAAAAGCACCGGTATGGATGGTAATAATGGCTGGGTCTGAAAGTAGAATCGGGAGTTTAAAAGTTTGAGCTGCTGTTCCTGACTCAAAACCACTACTTGGTGTAAATATACTTTTACTCAGGTCTTGAATCTTTATCCAGGCATTGCCATTATAGATCATCGCTGCTTTATGGATGGAAGAAAAATAAATGGTGCCTTGTTTATTGCTATTTGCCGGGTCTTTGTTGAGCACAGGCAAATAGGGAATCCCCTCCTTCACCATGAAATAATCTTCGGCACTTACCGTTTGCATGGTATTGGTACACAGATTTTCCCAATTTGTACCATTATAAATTAAGGGCTTCCGCTGAATACTACTGTAAACCAGCATTCCTGTTTTCGGCTGTTGGATGGTGGTTTGATCCAGTACGGCCAACTGCGGAATTCCGTTTAAAACGCTAAAATATTGTTGAGCAAAGACCTCATTTCCAAGAAAAAGTAAAAATAACAATACAGGATAAAGGAACTTTTTCAATAGGATGAGTGGTAATTTTTATACTATAGATTTGATTTATTTTTTTCCTTCGTTAAACAGTTTAATCTTGATATTGATCTCAAAATCGCCACCGGTACGTTGGCGTTCTCCAGCCAGCTGACTGGTATAATAACCTTGAATAATGTACCTGTCGTAAGCTACCCCTACGCCAAACGTAGAGCTCTTATCGCTATGGTACATCCCTAAAAAGGAAAGAATATTGTTTTCCAACTTCACATTTGTACCCAGGTCCCAGATATTATCAATGTCTTTTGCGCCTCTAAAACTGATCTTTGGTTCAATAGAAACGACATCCAGACTGGTACCGATTTTATAAGAAGCGGCAACAAAATAAGTAGAACCATCTACGGTATTCTGATCGTCCTTTTGCATGAATTTTTTAAGGTTGGGTAAAGCACCTTGCAGGGTGAACCTTTCGTTGGTAAAGGCAATTCCGAAATCACCATCAATAAATGGTTTACGCTGATTGAAGTTCTGGGCAGAAATATCATCTGGTGCAGCAATAATGTTATTGTTGTCCAGTTTTTCTTTCATCACCCCAAGAGAAACTCCAAAATGCAGGCTTCTGTTATCACCATTTAAAGACAGGTGATAGGCATAAGTTCCCATTACGCGGGTACGTCCGATAAGTCCGGCATTGTCATTGTAAACAGAAAGACCTAGTCCAACTTTTTCATAGCGGTAATCACCGGTTACGGCCATAGTTACTGGCGACCCTGGAATGGATCTCCATTGATTGCGGTAACTCATGTTCACATTTAAGCCTTCCGTCATCCCAGCAAATGCCGGGTTACTGAGGTATTGATTTTCATAATACTGGGTACCCAATGGTCTGATCTGAGCCAGTGCATTTTGCCCTGTAGTAAATAGCCCCATCATTATACCTCCACCTACTAAAATCCTCCGCATTACTAATTTCATCATGATCAATTTTATATGATTATTTGTCTCTTACTATTGAAATAAACCCTGTTTTTTTAGATTTCCCGGAATCTATGGTCAGGATATAATAATAGGTATCCTCTTGTAGGGGAATCCCGTTAAACATCCCATCCCAGGAATTGTCGTATCCAATCATGGTAAATACCACTCTCCCCTCGCGGTCAAAAATCCTCAACTCATTGTTTGGATAGAGCTGGATATTTTTAACGATCCAGGTATCGTTTTTGCCATCCCCATTGGGGGTGATCATATTGTTCGCTTCCAGGTCTGCATAAGGTTTAGCTACCGAAGCGGCCATACTTACTGCGGTGAGGTCTGAAAGCAGGATTGCTTTGGCAAACAACTGACCGATATACCGCTGTTCCGGATTCACCACACTTTCATTAACCTGGATAAAATCTTTGGCATTGTTACTGGTTATCGGCGAATAGGTCAGCACTAAATTTTTGCCTTCATTGCCATTCAGTTCCACATCTTCATAACCAAGTGCCAGCTCCCCTTCAAAGCTGACCGCTCTGCTGAATCTGTACATCCTTTGAATGCTATTGAATTTTGGAAAAATCACCACATTGGGCTGTTTGCTAACGGTTAGGTTGTTCAGAAACCAGTCGTTGGTTGGTACCAGTGTTAATCCTTCCGTGCTGAATACGGTACCATTTTGAATAAAAAGACCTTCCGAATTCACCTTTAATTGTGCTTTCGATACTGCAGTTGTTAAGAGCAGAAATCCGATAGCCAGTGATGCGATTATTTTCATCATTATTTTTTGATTTATCCGTGTAATACGGTATTATTTCATTTCTGCTTCCAACTGCGCTACAGTTTCCGGCAAGCCCACAATTTTGTTAGTTTTGGCATCTACCAATACCATCGTTGGCGTAGACAGCACAAAATAGGCTGCAGCTTCCGGGCTTCTAATTCCTTGTTCCGCTCTTTTATGTTTGAAAGCGCTCAGTTTCAGTTTTGCTTTTTCCCATGCCGGGATTTCTGTTTCTGTTTCATCCAGACTGATGGCAAATACGTCCATCATTTCAGTTTTCACAGGGTCTTGGTACCAAGGGTGTAATTTCTCCATGAGCTCCTTACAATGCTGGCAGTCGGCCGACCAAAACAGCACAAGCTTGTATTTTGCTTCTGTTTTAAAATCATGGAAAGGCACGCTTTTACCGGAAGCTAATTTCCAATTGAAGTTAGGCGCCACTGAACCCACTGTTAGTGTCTCTATCCCTTTCAGACGCTGCTCAATTGCTTTTCTTTTGCTCGTCTGGCACAATGGATCATTCAGGTAAGGCTCCAGCATTTTAATGCCGGCAGTCATGTTGAAACTTTCAAATCCGTTATAGAAATAATCAACCATCCAACCGTAAACCTGAGGGTTTCCCAGTTTTGCTTTTTCAATCGCTCGTTTTCCGGCAAGTGTAAATAGCGAATCACGGAGTTCCATTGTGGTCGACATCGAGCCATAGATGTTCACGTATTTATTCATCCATTCCTTGATCTCATTCGTTTTGATGATGGCTGGATTTTTAAAGTTCATCCCATCAAAATAATGTGCAATCACAGAGTTCAAGCGGTCTTTTTCTGTGCCGTTCCAAACGATTGGTGGGATGTGTTGGAAGACGAAAGTATTGCTGACAAAACTGCTCTTATATTGTTCAGTTTGCCCGGCAATCCATTTATTGTATTGCTCGCGTCGGCCATCATATTCTGTAGTTCCCATTTGGAAAAACTTAGACGTTGGCTGATCATAATTCATCAGAAAATTTTGTAATAAACCCAACTGTTCTCTTTTCTTGAAGTTCTCCATGGCGAAGCGGGTCATCAAGGTATTTTCCTTTTCGTCCTTTTGGAAATAAGTGCTATCTGGATTGGTTAGCGCTTTCGGTTTCGCCCAGAGTTCCAGGTTCTGATCATTAATAAAAATGTGTTTTTCTGAAGGATAAGGATTGCTACTTTCCTGCTCCTGGAAATCAAAACGCAATACAAATTCTGCTGGCAACAGTGCTTTAGGAATGGTCAATGTTGCTGTTTCTCCTTTGTTAATTGAAGGATGCTCTACTACCGTTTTAATGGAAGGACCGGTTAAAGAAAGTAGACTGATCTTGCTTTTAGCCACCCCAGACAAATGTATCTTTAAACTGACATCCTGGGCCTGTGTAGCTAAAGTCATCATGCCCGATAAGGCAGTGATCAGAAGTACGTTTTTAAGTGGATTTATGGTCATCATCAATTATTTTAATTTTTTAAGGATTTGATCGATCTGCTCTTGTTGTTTATTCATTCGCATTTTCAATTCCTCAATTTCTACTTGTTGTTCTTTTATGGCCTGAATCAGGATTCCAGTAAGTTGAGTGTAGTCTACTTTTAGAAAACCATCTTTTCCTTGCGTCACCATTTCAGGATATACCTTTTGTAATTCCTGAGCGATAACTCCGATCTTCGGACCTGTTGCGTATTTAGTCTGGTCTTTATATTCGAACCTTACTCCCCTGATCTGATCGATCTTTTGAAGTGTTGAGCTTAACGTTTCGATATGGTCTTTTAACCTGCGGTCTGATGGGGTGTAAAAGTTCTGACGTATGGTCGCGCTTTGCGCAAAAATCACACTTCCGTCTGCTTCAACAGTTAATCCTTTGCCTGCTCCACCATCTGCACTAATTGCATAAGCACCAAGCTTGATATTCTCCACGGCAGTATGGTTACCCAGGTTATCTTTTGCAGCAGCTGAAGCAGCGGCTAAGCCTGCATCAAGTGCTTTTTTATTGACCGCATCGGATTCATTCTGTGGATCAGCAAGGTTGGTAATTTTAAAACCGCCCATTTCGACATCCTTTACTGCGGCTGCAAATCCACTTAATGGTACTGCTGTTTTAAGGGTTGAAGTGGCAATTCCTTTTGCGTTTCCTACATATAGATTTCCCTCATCCAGTTTATTGTCCATCGGAATCCATTCGGTGCCATTGTACACGTACAAATGCTGGTCTGTGGTATTGTAATAAGTATCACCGGCAACAGCTGTTGTTGGTGCTGTTGGCTGTTGAGGTGTTTTAACTGTTTTGGAATCTACATAAGCTTTAGTGGCCGCATCTTGCGCTAATCCTGGATCCGAAAGACCGGTTAATTTGAACCCTCCCATTTCTACATCTTTTACTGCTGCACCGAATCCACTCAATGGAACTGCGGTTTTAAGTGTGGAAGTAGCAATCCCTTTTGCGTTTCCGACGTATAGATTTCCATCATCTAGTTTGTTGTCCATCGGAATCCATTCAGTTCCATTGTAAACATATAAATGCTGATCTGTGGTATTGTAATAAGTATCACCAGCAACTGCTGTTGTTGGTACTGTTGGCTGTTGAGGTGTTTTCGAAGTTTTAGAATCAACATAGGCTTTAGTCGCCGCATCTTGTGCTAACCCTGGATCCGAAAGACCGGTTAGTTTGAAACCACCCATTTCTACATCCTTTGCTGCTGCACCGAATCCACTCAATGGAACTGCGGTTTTAAGTGTGGAAGTAGCAATCCCTTTTGCGTTTCCGACGTATAGATTTCCATCATCTAGTTTGTTGTCCATCGGAATCCATTCAGT
>NZ_WNXC01000007.1 GCF_014172405.1 Pedobacter gandavensis
GGCATTCAGATCGCAATTTAGAGGGGTAAAAAATATTGAATTCTTCCTTTTCAGGCTAACCCAGTTGTATGCATAAAATCGAAAAAAAGTATCAGTGCTCCACAAGTTTTGGGATTGATCCATGATTTATTAGTAATTTCATCTAGTCAAAATTATAAAACGAAAAAAGCCGTTCTTCTTTTCAGAAAAACGGCTTTTTAAGCAGTGGGCCATGATGGGCTCGAACCATCGACCAAAAGATTATGAGTCTTCTACTCTAACCAGCTGAGCTAATGGCCCTGAAAAATCTTATTGATTTTGCGAATGCAATGTTACATATTTGAATCGAATTTTCGAAACAGTTTCTATGAAAAAAATAAAAAATATCATCTTCGATTACGGCAATGTCATCTTTGAAATAGACTTTAAACGCGCTCAAAAAGCTCTAATACAACTCGGTATAGAGAACATTGAAGAGTTTTTTGCGCATAAAAACCACCACAATATTTTTAATGATTTTGAGACCGGATCGATCAGTCCAGCCGAATTTAGGGCAGGAATTCGTCAGGAATCGACAAATAAAGACATCACAGATGAACAAATTGATGCTGCTTGGAACAGTTTATTGATCGGAGTTCCAGAAAATGTGCATGAAGTTTTGTTAAAAGTGAAGGAAAAATACCGCACATTTTTACTGAGTAACAACAACGAGATCCATTACAATTGGATCGTAGATTATTTGAAAAGGGAATTTGACATGTTAGACAATAGCGGGTTATTTGAAAAAGCATACTATTCTCAGCAAATGTTATTGAGAAAACCACATGTAGAAATATTTGAGAAGGTTTTGAAGGAGAACAACCTCATCCCGGAAGAGACTTTGTTTATCGACGACAGTCCACAGCACCTTGTAGGCGCAAAAACAGCAGGTATGCAGACCTTGTTGATGACAAAGCACCCAAAATACCTCGAAGAAGTATTAAAGGAGCACCATATCCTTTAATGCCTCCTAAAAAAAACGTAAATTGCGGGCCTAAATAAAAATAAGACACAATGGCTGAACAAAAATTTAAAACTCTGAAAGAATTCTATCCATATTATTTGACAGAGCATAAAAATTTAACCAGTCGGGTGTTACATTTTATAGGAACAGGCCTCGTAATTCTTTCTGTATTTACAGGAATCCTATTTCACGAATGGCGTTTCATTTTAGCGACGCCATTCCTGGGATACGGTTTTGCCTGGATTGGCCATTTCTTTTTTGAGAAGAACAAACCTTCCACCTTCAAATATCCGATGTTCAGTCTTGCCAGCGACTTTATATTGTTCTGGGAATTACTGACCGGAAATCAGGACTTCAAAGTGAGCTAGTATAAGCTGATTACCAGCATAGAAATACTCTATATCAGTATAGATATTTACAGTTTGCTACCGATCGTTATTAACCATAATTTTATCATAAACAATAAATCACCGTTTATGGAAAATAACAATACGAACAAACGCAAACTTACTACTGCATCTGGTAGACCTTATGCTGAACATGAAAATACTCAATCTGTAGGAAGTCGCGGACCGCTACTGCTACAGGATTTTATTCTCCATGAAAAGATGGCCCACTTTAACCGGGAAAGGATTCCTGAACGTGTAGTTCACGCAAAAGGAACCGGTGCTTATGGTACATTTAAGGTAACACATGACATCACTCCCTATACAAAAGCCAAAATCTTCGGAGCAATTGGTAATGAATGTAAAATATTCTTAAGGTTCTCTACCGTTGGTGGTGAAAAAGGTAGTGCCGATTCTGAAAGGGATCCACGTGGTTTTGCCATAAAATTTTACACGGAAGACGGAAACTGGGATCTTGTTGGGAACAATACCCCGGTATTCTTTGTCAAGGACCCAAAGAAATTCAGTGATTTCATTCATACTCAAAAGAGAGATCCAAGAACAAATTTAAAAAGCCCTACCATGATGTGGGATTTCTGGTCGTTAAATCCAGAAAGTCTTCACCAGGTAGTGATCTTGATGTCTGATCGTGGTACCCCCTACTCCCTACGTAACATGGATGGCTTTGGTAGCCATACCTACTCCTTCATCAATAAAAACAATGAACGCACCTGGGTAAAATTCCACTTTAAAACTCAGCAAGGCATTAAAAACTTTACCGGACCTGAAGCAGATGCGATGCGTACTCAGGATATGGACCATGCTCAGCGTGATTTAGTGGATGCAATTGACCGTGGAGATTTCCCAAAATGGGACCTAAAAATTCAGGTCATGACAGAAGCTGAAGCCAAAACATTTAGATGGAATCCTTTTGATTTGACTAAGGTATGGCCACATGGAGAATTCCCACTCTTAGATGTAGGAGTACTCGAACTCAATCAAATTCCAAGAAATTACTTTGCTCATGTAGAGCAAGCTGCTTTTGCGCCTTCAAATACTGTTGACGGTATTGGATATTCGCCTGATAAAATGCTTCAGGGACGTATATTATCTTACGCGGATGCACATCGCTATCGATTAGGCGTAAACTACGAGCAAATCCCGGTAAACACTTGCCCTTTTATGGTGAACAATTACCATCGTGATGGACAAATGCGCATTGACGATAATGGAAATGATGATCCAAACTACTACCCGAACAGCTTTGGGGATGTCATTCCTGATGAAAGTTATAAAGAACCAGCATGGGAATTAGATTCTAATGTTGCCGATTGGTACGATAGAAATGAAGGTCCAGGTGATAACGATCATTATACACAACCCGGCGACCTTTACCGCAAGGTAATGAGCCCGGCAGACCGTACAAATCTGGTAAACAATATTGTTGGCGCCATGAGTGGCATTACCGGTCCTAAAAAAGCACAAATCATCAATTTACAATTGTGCCATTTCTTTAGAGCAGATATTCAATTGGGTATGGCGGTTGCGAAAGGCTTGGGTGTTGATGTGGATCAGGCTATGGGACAAAAGCACTAATCAAATGATAAAACAAGCAAGAACCCGCTAAACGGGACAAGGCTCCAATAAAAAATCCCCGCCTGAATCAGGCGGGGATTTTCATTTATAATCAGATTACAATTTTCTGCGTTCTTTCTCTTTCATGATCAAACCAAGCTCTCTGCTGGTTTGTCCTGCAATTGAAGTATTTTCCTGCGCTCTTCTGAAAAGATATGGCATAACGGCTTTAATCGGCCCGTAAGGAACATATTTAGCTACATTATAACCAGCATCAGATAGATTGAAGCTCAAGTTATCACTCATTCCCAACAATTGGGCAAAATACACATGAGGGTGGTTATGGTCTACTTTGTGCTTATCCAACAGGTTTGCAAGCACTCTACAGCTGTCTTCGTTATGCGTACCACAAACAATTGCAATTTCATTAATATGGGCCATGCAATAGTTTAAAGATTCGTCATAATCTCTGTCGGAAGCCGCTTTATTAGGTTGAATCGGCGATAAATAGCCCATTTCTTCCGCTCTTCTACGCTCTTTCTCCATATAAGCACCTCTTACCATTTTCACACCAAGAATATAACCGGCTGCTTTGGCGATCAAATGATCTGCTTTCATGTCAGCTAGTTTATCATGACGGTACATTTGATAAGTATTGTACACAATAATACGCTCTCTATTGAACAAACGCATCATATCTACAGCCAACTCATCAATGGTATCCTGGATCCAGGTTTCTTCTGCATCCACCATGATTGGTACGTTTTTATCATAAGCTACGCTACAGATCTTTTCGCATCTGGCTTTCACTTTAGCATATTCCGCTTCTTCAGCAGCTGTTAAAGTTTGTTTTGCATCTAACTTTTCCAGCAGGGCAAAACGGCCAATACCAGTCACTTTAAATACAGAGATTGGAAGACGTGGATCTCCTGCAGCTCTTTCTATCGTTCTGATGATCTCTTCGCAAGTAAAATCAAATACTGATTCTTCCTCTTCTCCTTCTACTGAATAATCCAGAATCGTACCTACATTTCCGATAGCCAGCTGTGCAATGGTGTGTTCACACTCCGCAATCGTTTCGCCGCCACAAAAATGTTTAAAAATAGTAGCCTTGATGATTGATTTTATAGGCAAGCCTATGTTTAGAAAAAAATTGGTAATTGGAGGACCAACTTTTGTTAAGAAATTACTGCTGATTACTTTGAAAAGCCAATATCCAGCGTTTAATTCTGAATTTGATTTGTTACGAAAAGCAACCTCAGTGTTGTCAAAATTTAATGTTTTTTTGGGGAAAATTTCCATTTAAGTCGTATGGTTAGTCATATTGCATGCAAAAGTATAAATTCCACGGCTAACCATGCTACAACCCTTTATAAATAATTGTAAATTTGCAGGTATAATGATAGAATTCAAATTAGAAGGTGAGTTTATTCCACTCATTCAGTTGCTAAAAGCAACTTCACTAGTACAAAGTGGTGGCGAAGCACAAACAGTTGTAGAAGACGGTTTGGTAAAATATAATGGCAAAGTAGACTTCCGCAAGCGGTTAAAAGTTCGCGTAGGCGATGTAATTAGCTTTATGGGTCAAAAAATAACCGTAATTTAATGAACGTTATAGAAAGCTCAGGCCATAACATCCATTTTGAAACGGAACTTGCGCCATTAGCACAAATCATAGAAGAGGGTAACTACAGTAAGGTATTTATCTTCGTAGACAGGAATACTTCGGAATTTTGTCTGCCTTTGTTACAGGGAATGCTGGACGATTATACCAACTTCGACCTGATTGAAACAGATCCTGGAGAAGAAAACAAGAACATTGATTTTTGTATTGGTATTTGGAAGACCTTATTAGATTTTGAAGCAGATCGTAAATGTCTAATGATCAATCTCGGTGGAGGTGTGATTACAGATATGGGTGGTTTCATTGCATCAACCTATAAAAGAGGAATTGATTTCATCAACATCCCAACTACCTTATTGGCACAAGTAGATGCTTCTGTGGGTGGAAAAACCGGGATCGACATCGACAATGTAAAGAATATGGTGGGTACTTTTGCCCTTCCACAAGCTGTATTTATTGAAACATCCTTCTTGAAAACACTACCGGAAAGAGAATTACTATCAGGATTTGCAGAAATGATCAAACACGGTTTGATTGTAGATGCAGCTTACTACCAACGCTTAAAAGCTGCTGACTATAAAGATATCGCTCCTATTGAGGTTCACCGTTCAGTAGAAATCAAGAATGAAGTGGTTACTGAAGATCCTCAGGAAAAAGGTCGCCGTAAAATATTAAACTTTGGTCATACCATTGGTCATGCGGTAGAAAGCTATGCCCTAATCAACGATAAAGCGCCACTGACCCATGGGGAGGCCATCGCTATCGGAATGGTTGCGGAGGCCTATTTATCTAGCACGAACAATACGCTGAGTCCAGAAGAATTAGCAGACATTACCCAATATATCCTAAGCATTTACCCTGCATATCACATCAAAAAAGAAAGCTTTACTGATCTTTTAGGTTTCATGCAGAGCGATAAAAAGAATGAACATGGACAAATTATGTTTTCTTTACTAAGTAAAACAGGTGCTTGTGATTACAATTGCATCGTTACAGAAAAGGATATTTTGGAAGCTTTAGCTTACTATAATAATCAGGCTAAATAAGGTCTGAAACTATTTTTAGCTGCGTTTTTCAAAAAATAAATATAGAGAGAACCGGGGCTAAAACAGCTAATGTTTTGTCACACAACGAATAACACAGTACACACGATAAATAATTTTTTTTAAGAAAGTATTGACAAATTAAATTTTGTTGTTACATTTGGAAAAACAAAAACGAAAAAACAATCGAGATGAAAAATGTTACTACATATTGGTTTGGTTACTTTTACTACTTTAGTAAGAGCCGGGACTGATATGCAACATAAATCATAAGATAAGAGTGTATATGAAAAGTCCCGGCCTAAAGCCGGGACTTTTTTTTTTAACCAAAAAATTTAAAGCCCGCAGGAGGTCAAAAACCTTTCGCAAGCGTAAGAACCACAAGAAAATTCAATCAGGCAAAATGAAACAGAAAAAAACAAGAGTAGCAATTCAAGGTATTAAGGCATCATTTCATGAAGAGGCCGCATTCAAGTTCTTCGGAAAAGACATTGAAACCATAGAATGTAATTCTTTTAAACAGACTTGTGAAAGCCTGGAAAACAAGCAGTCTGATTTTGTGATCATGGCTATTGAAAACTCCATTGCGGGAAGCCTTTTACCAAACTACACCCTGATCCGCGAATACAATTTTGCGATCGTTGGAGAGGTTTACTTACCGATTCAATTGCACCTAATGGCTTTGCCAGGTGTTAAATTTGAAGACATTAAATTTGCGACCTCCCACCCGATTGCGATTCGTCAGTGTGTAGATTTCTTCGATGATTTCCCTCACATTCAGGTGATTGAAAGCAACGATACTGCAGCTTGTGCAAAACGCATTAAAGAAGAGCAATTAACTGACACTGTAGCCATTGCGAATACGCTAGCAGCAGAATTATACGGACTAAATATCATTGAAAGAAGAATCGAGTCCAACAAAAAGAACTATACCCGTTTCCTTGTGTTAAAAAAAGATAAAACAGACGATCTGCCGGAAATCAATAAAGCATCTATCTGCTTCCAGGTAGGCAACCATGTTGGTGCCTTATCTAAAGTACTCAACATCTTCGCTGAGCAAGATGTAAACTTAACTAAAATCCAAAGTATGCCGGTTCTAGGAAAAAGAAATGAATACTATTTCTACGTAGACATGGAATGGACCAACAACGAGCAATACGACAAAGCCATTCGTCAAACGCTAAAATACACGGTAAACTTCAACATTATGGGAGAATACATGAGAAACGATAAAGTATAATAAACAGAACCCCAATATCAAACCCTTCATAAAACATACAAAAATTAAACCCCAAAAAAGATGAAATTACAATTGAACATCCAGCCAATCAGTACTTGGTTGAACACCAACAACGAACCACTAATCATTTCAGGACCATGCAGTGCAGAAACTGAAGAACAATTGCTAACTACCGCACATTTACTAGCTGCTACAGGTAAAGTATCTGTACTTAGAGCTGGTATCTGGAAGCCACGTACCCGTCCGGGAGAATTCGAAGGTATCGGAAGCATTGGATTAGAGTGGTTGAAAAGAGCAAAAGCAGAAACAGGCTTACCTACAGCAGTAGAAGTTGCCAACGCAAAACATGTGGAAGAAGCTTTAGCAGCTGGTGTAGACATCCTTTGGATTGGTGCACGTTCAACTGTAAACCCATTTTGTGTTCAGGAAATTGCTGACGCTTTAAGAGGTGTTGACGTTCCAGTATTGGTTAAAAACCCAGTAAATCCAGATCTTCAGTTATGGATTGGTGCATTAGAGCGTATCAATGGTGCTGGTATCACTAAATTAGGTGCGATTCACCGTGGTTTCTCTTCATTCGAGAAAAGCTCGTTCCGTAACGAACCAATGTGGGAACTTGCGATTCAATTGAAAACTTTATGTCCTGATCTTCCGATCATCAACGACCCAAGTCATATCTGCGGTAACCGCGAATTAATCCCTTACATCTCACAAAAAGCACTTGATTTAGACATGCAAGGTCTAATGATTGAGTCACATGTTGACCCATCAGTAGCTTGGACAGATGCAAAACAACAAGTAACTCCTGCAGCTTTAAGCGAATTAGTTGAGCGTTTAACCGTTCGTGAGCCAGAGTCTAAAAACGAAGTATTTGTAGATCAATTGGCGGATTTACGTAAGCAAATCGACAAAATCGATGATCAATTGTTACAAAAACTAGGTGAGCGTATGGCGATCGTAGGTAAAATTGGCGAGTTCAAACGCGACAACCAAGTAACGATCTTACAAGTTAACCGTTGGGATGCAATCATGAACAAAGGAATTTCATTTGCAAAAGCATTGAAATTAGATCTGAACTTTACAGAGAAATTCTTAGAGTTGGTTCACGGTGAGTCTATCCGCAAACAAACAGAAATCATGAATGCTGGCAAAGTAGAAAAAGGCATTGCAGCAGAAACACATACAGAAGTTAAATCTTAAGAATGAGTAAGCATGCACTTGTTTCTTTTACCGGAAACACAGAAATCCATACAGAGATCACCCTTACGGGTTCAAAAAGCGAGTGCAACAGGGCATTAATCATTAGTGCTTCAAGTAAAGGAGCGGTAAAAGTAGAGAATATGTCTATTGCTGCCGATTCTGTCACCCTTGAACGCATCTTAAATCAGATTTCAACCGCAACTCCACATCAACAAACCGTTGATGTGGGACCTGCGGGTACTGCCATGCGCTTTTTAACGGCTTACCTTCCTACCCTTCCGGGTCAGTTTTTGCTGACTGGTACCGAAAGAATGAAACAACGTCCGATCGGTATTCTGACAGAAGCTTTAAAAGCAGTAGGCGCCGACATTAGTTATGCTGAAAAAGAAGGCTTCCCGCCATTGAACATTCAGGGTCCACTAAAACAAACAGCGGCAACTGTAAAAATCAAAGGAGACATTAGCAGTCAGTATATTTCTGCCTTGTTAATGATTGCCCCTAGCTTGGAGCAGGGCCTGACTTTACAGATTGAAGGGGAATTAACCTCTCTTCCCTATGTAAATATGACCTTGAATATGCTGGAAGAAGCTGGTATCAGTCATTCCTGGGATGGCCAAAACATCAGCATCAAACCACAACCTTTTAAACCAGCAACATTAGTAGTAGAACCGGATTGGAGCGCAGCCTCTTACTGGTATAGCATTGCTTGTCTGGCCTCAAAAGCAGAAATCTCTCTACCTTATTTAAAGGAAAAAAGCTTACAAGGTGATAGCCGAATCAGGTCAATCATGACTGCCTTCGGCGTAAAAACAGCGACTACAGCTGAAGGAATTACCCTTTCCTCTACTGATAAAAATTTCGACGAAGAGGTTTTAGACCTTAAAGATTGTCCGGATTTAGCACAAACCATTATTGTATGTGCGGCAGCTTTGAAGCAAAACCTTGCTTTCACTGGATTGGAGACCTTAAAAATTAAGGAAACTGACCGTGTTAAAGCGCTACAAAATGAACTTGCAAAAATTGGTGTAACTTTAAATGAGGACAACCTTATTTATACTTTAAACTGCGAAAATCTTCATTTCCCTGAGCGCGTTATTTTCGGTACTTATGAAGATCACCGCATGGCGATGGCTTTTGCCCCGCTGAGTTTATTGATCAAAGAAGTGGTATTGGAAGAAATGGATGTGGTTGAAAAATCATACCCAGACTTTTGGAAAGACCTGGAAAAAGCAGGATTTACAGTTACAGTGATTTAAATTAACCCATAAAAAAACAAAAAATGGCAGGTAATACATTCGGACAATTATTTCGCATCAGCACTTTTGGCGAATCACATGGTGCAGCTATTGGTGTTATTTTAGATGGCTGTCCGGCACAATTGCCCATTGATCTGGAATTTATTCAGTCGGAACTGGACAAGCGCAGACCCGGACAATCGAAAATCACCACCCAAAGGAAAGAAAGCGACACCGTTCAAATTCTTTCTGGTGTATTTGAAGGTAAAAGTACCGGTACTCCTATTGCGATGCTGATTCCGAATGAAGATCAACGGAGTAAAGATTACAGTCACAATACAGACGTTTACCGTCCTTCTCATGCCGATTACACTTATGATGCAAAATATGGCATCCGCGATCACCGTGGTGGTGGCCGTTCCTCTGCAAGAGAGACTGCTGCTCGCGTTGCTGCTGGTGCTATTGCCAAGTTGTTTTTAAAGCACCATGGCATTGAAATCTTTGCGCATGTATCGGCAGTAGGCAAGATTAATGCACCGAATCTGGACTCTTCTTTAACGATAGATCAGCTTTTGGAGATCAGGGAGGAGAACATCGTACGTTGCGCAGATCCGGCTACGGCAAAGGAAATGATCGAATGTATTGATGGCATTAGAAAAGATGGAGATACGATTGGTGGAAAAGTAAGCTGTATCATCAGAAACTGCCCGGTTGGCTTAGGCGAACCTGTTTTTGATAAACTACATGCTGATCTTGGAAAAGCGATGTTGAGCATCAATGCGGTACATGGTTTTGAATACGGTTCAGGATTTAGCGGAAGCGAAATGAGAGGATCGGAACACAATGATATCTTCCTTGTTGGGGAGGACCAGCCAAAAACATTAACCAATTTCTCCGGAGGAATTCAGGGAGGGATTGCTAATGGCATGGAAATCGACTTTACAGTTGCATTTAAGCCTGTAGCAACGATTATGCACAACCAACAAACCATTAATGCAGCTGGTGAAGCTGCAGAAATTAAAGGAAAAGGTCGTCATGATCCATGTGTGGTGCCACGCGCAGTGGTCATTGTGGAAGCCATGGCAGCTTTGGTGTTAGCAGATCAATTACTTAGAAATAAGAGCAGTAAACTGGATTAATCCAATGATTTAGCAGCTCAGTCTGTTAAAGCTGGTCAATAAAAAAGGTGTTCCTCAACAGAACACCTTTTTTTATATATAATTTCTAAAAGACGAATGATCTTTCCTTGGTATTAAAATATAGCGGGAAATTTAGTCGCATTATGTTCATGCATCATTTGGTAAACAGCCTCGATAATATCATCTACCGAAGGTTTAGTGAAATAATCACCATCAGAACCATAAGGAGGACGATGTGCTTTTGCACTAATTGTTTTTGGCTGTCCATCCAGGCTATAATACCCTTTTTGTTCTTCTAAAATCTGTTGTAAGATAAAAGCAGAGCCACCACCTGGCACATCTTCATCTACGACCAATAATTTATTGGTTTTCGTTAAAGACTGGGCACATACATGATCGGTATCAAAAGGAAGTAAAGTCTGGGGATCAATGATCTCTACAGAAATACCAAATTGAGCCAGTTCTTCTGCTGCTTCCTCTACCACTCTCAGTGTTGATCCGTAAGAAACAATCGTGATATCAGCACCTTCTTTAATCACTTCGGCTTTACCTAAAGGAACGGTAAAGTCGCCAACATTTTCAGGAAGTTTTTCTTTTAATCTATAGCCATTCAGACATTCAATTACTAAAGCTGGCTCATCAGATCTGAACAAAGTATTGTACATACCAGCAGCTTGAGTCATATTACGAGGCACACAAATATGCAATCCACGTAAAGAACCAAGGATCATTCCCATAGGAGATCCGGAATGCCATACCCCTTCCAGTCTATGTCCGCGGGTTCTGATAATTACTGGTGCTTTTTGTCCGGCTTTAGTACGGTAAGATAAACTTGCCAAATCATCACTTAATACATTCAAAGCAAACAACAGGTAATCCAGGTATTGAATCTCCGCAATTGGCCTAAGGCCTCTCATTGCCAATCCAATTCCTTGGCCAACAATCGTCATTTCTCTGATTCCTGTATCGGTAATTCTGAGGTCGCCATATTTAGCCTGCAAACCTGCAAAACCTTGATTTACATCACCAATAGCACCTAAATCCTCTCCAAAAGCAACTAATCTTGGATCGCGACCAAAGTTCGCATCGAAACAAGCATTTAACAATTCACGACCATCTACCATTTTGCTGGAATCGCTGTATTCAGCAGGCAGCACATCAATTAAGAAAGGGCTATCTTTTCCATCGGTAAATAACTTCGAGTTGTATCTTTCTGCATTCAGCTCAGTTTGTTCATTATACCATTCTAGCAGTGCTGTTCTTTCGCTGGAAAGCTCTTGAACAGTTAGGCGCAAAGCTTTTCTGGCAGAGGAAATCACCTCTTTACGCATGGCATCTGGCGTGCTGGCCAATTGAGCTGTAATTTTAGTGATGGCAGGATTTCCGTTAGCCACCTTATTGATCAATTCAATGACCTGATCTTTTTCAATTTTAATTGAAGCAAGGAACTCATTCCAGGCTTCTTTTTGGGTATCACGAACCATTTTCTTGGCCGTATCTTCCATTTCCACCAATTCTTCTTCAGAGATAATGGCTGATTCAATCATCCATTTACGCATCTGAACGATACAATCGAACTCTTTTTCCCATTCTAAGCGCGCTTTATCTTTATAGCGTTCGTGGGAACCAGAAGTAGAATGTCCTTGTGGCTGTGTAACCTCTGTAACGTGGATCATTACCGGAACATGTTCTGTACGGCATACATCGATCGCTTTTTGGTAGGTTTCACATAAAGCCGGGTAATCCCAACCTTTTACTTTATAGATCTCATATCCATCGGCATTTTCATCCCTTTGGAAACCTTTGAGAATCTCAGAAATATCTTCTTTAGTAGTTTGATACTTTGCAGGAACAGAAATTCCATATCCATCATCCCAAATAGAGATGGCCATCGGAATTTGTAAAACTCCTGCGGCATTGATCGACTCGAAAAAGATCCCTTCAGAGGTAGAAGCATTACCAATTGTTCCAAAGGCTACTTCATTTCCTTCCACAGAAAAGTTTTTCAGGTATTCTAACTCTGGATTTTGTCTGAACAATTTGGAAGCATAAGCCAGTCCGACTAATCTTGCCATTTGTCCACCTGTAGGAGCAATATCTGAAGAACAGTTTTTCATGGCTGTCTGGTCTTTCCAATTTCCATCTTCATCGATAGAACGGCTTGCAAAGTGACAGTTCATTTGTCTGCCTGCGGATGCAGGTTCAGCTTCAACACTAGGGTTGGCGTATAATTGGGCAAAAAATTCTTTGATGGTACAAATGCCTGTAGCAAATGCAAAAGTCTGATCTCTGTAATAGCCAGAGCGCCAGTCTCCATTCTTAAAGGCTTTGGCCATGGCAATCTGAGGAACTTCCTTTCCATCACCAAAAATACCAAACTTCGCCTTACCCGTTAACACCTCCTTACGACCCAATAAACTGGCTTGTCGACTCTCGAAAGCAATTTTATAGTCGTTTACCACAATAGTCTTAAAGTCCTCAAAACTTAACTCTGAAGCATCAATAGGATTGGTAGTAGGTGTAATATCAGGCATCATAAGCAATATTAGTTAGGGCACAAAGATACATAAAATCTAAAGTATGACTTATGGCTGTTCTGTAATTTATATATTGGAATACTTTTTGATTTATGAATCAAAAGTTTAAATTTGCTTTAAATCACCATAATCATGAAAAAGTTATTACTATTATTTACATTAATTTTAGGAGTAAGTGTTGCTACTAACGCTCAAACAAAACCAGCTGAGTTCAAATTTGATAAGGAGCTGAACGATTTTGGTAAAATCCCTGTAAACAAAGCTGCAACCATTGAGTTTAAATTCGTTAACACTGGAGATCAACCATTGATTATTTCAAAAGTAGAGACTACTTGTGGTTGTACAGTACCTGAATACACTCAAGTTCCTGTGAAAAAAGGAGAAGGTGGTACCATTAAAGTGACTTATAACCCAACTGGTGCTGCAATGCCATTTAGCAAAGCGATTACCATCACTTCAAATGCTAAAACCACTACTAAAGTTTTATACATCAAAGGTGAAACTGTAGCAGCTCCTACTAAGTAATTTTTAAAACGATATTTTTATTAAGACCTCGTTCTATAACGAGGTCTTTTATTTTTGCGATATGCCTAACATTTCAGAAAAAGGGTTCCAAATGCCCGCATCACCAATCAGAAAGCTAACTCCATTTGCTGACCAAGCAAAAAAAGATGGCAAAAAAGTTTTTCATTTAAACATTGGACAACCAGATATAGCGACACCAGAAGGCATGCTGAATGCCATCAAGAATATAGATTTTGATGTTTGGGCTTATACCCCATCAGAAGGAACGCTATCTTACAGAACCAAATTAGCGGAATACTATAATAAATTAGGGTACAACATCACTCCTGCGGATATTTTAGTTACCGTTGGTGGATCTGAGGCGATCACTATTGCCATGCAAACCTGCGTAAATGAAGGTGATGAAATCATCATTCCAGAGCCTTTCTATGCGAATTACAATGGATTTGCTTGTATGAGTAATGTGGTTGTAAAACCAATCTTATCACATATTGAGAATGGCTTTGCCCTTCCTCCTATTGCGGAATTTGAGAAGTTAATCACGCCTCGTACTAAAGCAATCATCATTTGTAACCCGAATAACCCAACTGGTTATTTATATTCTAAAGAAGAATTAGAAGCACTTAAGGAACTTTGTCTGAAATACGACTTATTCTTATTTTCTGATGAGGCTTACCGTGAGTTCTGCTACGATGGAAAAGAGTTCATCTCTCCAATGCATTTAGATGGTCTTGATGAAAATGTGGTAATCATGGATACGGTATCAAAAAGATACAGTGCTTGTGGTGCAAGATTAGGTTGTTTGATTACGAAAAACAAGGAAGTGATCCAATCTGGGTTAAAGTTTGCACAAGCAAGACTTAGTCCGGGTATGGTTGAACAAATTGCAGGTACCGCAGCAGTGGATACTCCAGACAGCTATTTTGAGGCCGTTAATAAAGAATATACGCTTCGTAGAGATACAATTGTAAAAAGATTGAATGCGATTGAAGGTGTTTTTTGTCCGAATCCAGGTGGTGCATTTTACGTGGTTGCGAAGTTTCCAATTGATGATGCTGACGTATTTTGTCAGTGGATGCTGGAAAGCTTTGAGCATAACAATCAAACAGTTATGATGGCTCCTGCTACAGGATTCTACTCTACTCCTGGTTCTGGAAAAAATGAAGTTAGAATGGCTTATGTCTTAAATACTGATGACATTAACCAAGCTATGGATTGTCTGGAAATTGCATTAAAACAATATCCTGGTAGAACTATGGCATAAAATTCATACATTTGTGTTACTAACACATGGGGCCGTTTTGGATTTGACAGGGTGGCGCTACGTATGTTAGCATGCAGTGCGTTGTACGGCGAGCACTTAAAAGAGAACGTTCACACTATAATTGGCGAAAATAACTACGCCTTAGCTGCCTAATTTAGAATTACGCTAGCTTTTGTCCCTCTGACTGCTGCATCGTTAGGTTAGAATATGGGGCATCGAAATAACAATGCTGGCTGCTAATAGGTACGGATTAGCGGCGAGATAAAGTACCTAAGGAAAAAGACAAGGTAGGTTTCCGGCCCGTCTGCTCCCGACAATAAAATGGAAAACAAGCATGTAGAAGGCATAACTTATCACACAACTGGACAAGGGTTCGAACCCCTTCGGCTCCACCCAGAGGGGAATCATTCATGATTCCCCTCTTTTTTTACAGACTAAAATGCCTTAGCGTTTCTCATTGGTCTTTACCCCATAAAACTGCAGATCTTTAATGGCCACCTTACTCTTTTCCGGTTGCACCTCAGAAATGGTTATTTTGATTTGTCTCACATTTTCATAATTGTAAGATAAGGGCTTGTACTCTTGACCCGAAACCTTTTTATTGGTGATTACATTTTGCCAATTGATCCCATTTGTGGAAAGGGCAATGGAATAGGTATACCAATCACTATCTTTCCCCCAAATGATCCGGCTGCCTTTGAGTGTATAGCTATCCCCAAGGTTGATCACTAATTCAGTCGGCAGTTGATTTTTCCCTGGCATCCAGATCGTAGAAAGATTATCGTCAATCAAATTTTCAATTTTAGTTGGCAGCCCTCCCAGTGGTTCCCTGATCATTTCAGGAGTAACTTTAATTGGAGGAGGCAACACATCGACAGCATCGGTTGGCAATACAGAACTATCCTCTGTTTCTTTTTCAAACTTCCATTTTGCATGAATCCCATCTTGTAAAAATCTCCCAGCATAAGGAATTGTACTCATCGTTGTACTGGCTGATTTTAATCCGGAACTACCTGCTGTGATTATAATATTTCCTGCCTTTTCAGAAGTTTGGATGATACCATATCCGATACCTCCTTCGGTATACTGAACAGCTGCTTCAATTCTTGGAATAGCCGCTCCTATCAAGGCTCCTTCCCCAGTTACCTGCAGATTGATTTTAAACGACTGCAGCGCTTTTGTATTTGTAATGACCGTTCCATCCTTATCACATACTTTAATATATACCGGTATCATATCCGATCCGTCTGCAACTGGTTTTATACCCCAGTCAGCAATTTCAATTTCCAGGTGGTCTGGCTTTCCTGGTGTTTTAACAACAGATTTTGCAACCACTTTACCATCCATTATACCTTCGGCTTTCAATTCGCCTGGTTCGTAACCACTCGTCTTAAATGTATAATATGGACTTCCTCCTTTTGCAGCTACAAAAGGAGCAGTAACCGCATTGTCCTTTCTGGTCATATCGCCAATCAGTTGATTGTTTCGGTATAATTTCACCTGGTCGCAATTCGAAAAAACAGTAATTGTTGAATCCAAATCTGGTCGGCTGTTATAACTCGCTATAAAAACCATTGGTCCATATACAGGATTTCGTGCATCTTGCATCGCCTGTAACTGATAGTACCCAAACTTCTCATAACGGTCGATATCCACTACGCCACTGAAAGCAGTAATTACATCTGAACCCCGGGTATAGTCATTATAACTCCACAAAAAATATCCACCAATTCTTTTGTTGGCATCCAGTTTTGCATGATCCCAGTATCCACCTTCTTCCTCCAACATAGTTCCATTCAATGCATTTTGTCTTAAAACACATTGTGCTAAGAGACCTTTAGCCGTATACATTCTTGATGCCCTCAAGCCATTTTCCTTTTGCGGATCGGCCATCCAGGTATCGCCCCATTCTCTCGTAAGGGAAGGCATCTCAGGGTTAGGGTCGGTACCATCTTCATTAATCACCTTATAACTTACATCATAATACTTTCTTCCTTTAGCAAAGAAATCATCTGCTGTAAACATCTGGTTGTTGGGCATTTCTTCATGGGCTATCCTTACGACTTCTTTTGCCCATGAATCCGGTGTGGGTGATTCGTTTAACGAGGTTTCCCATAAGAAAACAGAAGGACGATTTCGATCACGCCGAATCATTTCCCGTACCTGCTGGTAGGTTCTTTTAATGAATACAGAATCTTTATTAAATAATTGCCATCCAGGCTCACATTCTATCACCAACAAACCGATTTTATCACAAGCATCTAAAAAAGCTGGAGACTGTGGATAATGTGCGGCTCTCACCGCATTGAAACCACCCTTCTTCAATTGCATGGCATCTCTGTATTGCATAGAATTAGCGGCTGCATCACCAATAAACTGGTAATTCTGGTGCCTGTTGGCACCTCTCAGATATAACTTCTCTCCATTCATGTAAAAACCATCTGACTTCCCTTCAGGAGATCTGAAAGCAATGCTGCGGATTCCCATTAAAGTTATTTTTTCATCTGACAGTTTTTTGCCTTTATATACCTGGGATACCACATGGTATTGGTAAGGATGATCGGGATGCCACAACTTTGGCTGCAGAACAACCAGGTTTTGATCAAATTCCATTTCAGCTTTAACTAAACCCTTGGTTACAGAACGGGCAACCTCCTTTTCATTGCGATCTCTTATGCTGCTAACCAGCGTAACGGAGTCACTTATTCCTATTCCGTTTACCAGGTGTGTCTTGATATTTATTTCCGCTTTCTCCTTTTGCACTTTTGGATAGGTAATAAACAAACCTCCTCCGGCAATTTTATTGGCTTCAAGAGGATCAGAAATATAGAGTTTGTTGGTTATTATTAAAGATACATCACGATAAATGCCACCATAATAATTAAAATCCAGTCTATCCAGTTCTTTCCCCGGAGGGGTAAGGGGATCGTTGGTATTTACAACCCGCAGGGCCAAAACATTGGTACGATCAAACTTAACTACGGCTGTTATATCCACCACAAAACCCAAATATCCGCCATAATGTGTGGCTACCTTTTCCCCATTCAGAAACACCTCACAATTCTTCTGTACCCCTTCAAAATTCAATGTAATCCGCTTTCTACTGGCCCACTGATCAACTTTGAAATACCTACGGTACCAGCCAACACCCTGGTAAATTTGAGCACCACCATTGTGTTTTTTCTCCAGCCGCATACTATGTGGTACCGCAACGGAAAACCACTTGTCGTCATTAAACTTAAGCGACTCGGCTCCTTTAACATCTCCTCTGAAAAAGGCCCAATTTGTATTCAAATTAAAAACTTTCCTTGTAGGATCCGATTGATTTTGAGCTATTCTAGCTGTTGTTCCCTTAACATTTCTCCCCTTGTTTTGGCAAAAAGCACTTTGTAGGCTGCATATGCTTAAAACAAAGAAAATTAGTCTACTGGTCATAATTATTTCTGATTAATACTCCGTTATCTCCATTCCTTTAATTACAGCTCCATTCATGGTTTGACGCAGCCCAAAAGTGATCACGTTCTTTTTATCCTTTCCAAAATTCAACCAACATTCGGGCAGATAAAATTCGCGTTGTGGGCCAGCCTCCCAGTGTCTTCCAATATTATGTCCATTGAGGTACATATATCCATTACCTGAAGCGTTAATAAGCATTCGCCAGGTGGTAGCTGGATCAGCATTTGCAGGCAACTCAAATTCTGCCCTATACCAGGTAAATAAAGCGGTTTGTTTTCCCTGCGGCTGTATCCCATTTCCTTTTCTTGGGATGGAGAAGGCAGTATCTAATTGCATTTTATTCCATTTGTCGGCGGCGAATTCAGGCTTCACAAAACCATGATCTATACCTGCCAGGTTGGTTGCTACTTTCCATTTCAGCACCTTTTGTATCATTGTCGTTGTATCAGACAGCCCGGCAGTTTTAATCCCACTCAATTCTTCCATTGGATAATAACCGTGTTCATGACCTATATTTTCATACACCACAGTGATTTCATTCTCTCCTGCATGTAGTAATCCGGCGACATCAAAAATATTATCATATTCATTGTCTTTGATCCTTTCAAAAGATTTGTTGACATTTCTCGTTACAACCGCAGCATATTTATCCGTAGGATACAGACGTGTTGCCAATTTGCCGTTTACCTGAACATTCAAGACATCTCTTGAATAAGTGTTGAACAACAATTTCACAAAGCGCTTTGCTTCTTTTTGTGTTAATGAATCTTGCGAACGATAAAGCACATATCGGGAATCATTCACTCCCATCTCGGGCAATGAAACATTCGGGCTTAATACTTTCCAATCTGCATTAAAATCTTCATTGATGGTCTGCACTTCCTTTATTGGAATATGGATTTTAGGCTGTTGTACAACCACCTGCTTGTTTAGATCTTCCTGCATACTCCACCAAAAACCTTTATTGGCCCCAGCTTTTGGAGGGATAACCAGCACCTTCGTTTCCAAAGAATCCAAGGTATACTCCACTTCAAATGAAGCCTCCGATGACAATTCATTTTTCACATTAGCTGCCGTCGTGATCAGCACTTTTTCTTCATTTTGATTTACATTGTAAATGGGTTTCGCCATGTCAGCATCTACTCCGGGCTTAACCAATGCAGTGCCTGACAATTTCTTTTTTGCCGAACTGTTATGAAGAAAAACAAATTTGGTCCCATCCGAAGCAATTCGGACACCACCTTTTAACTCATCCGGCACATTTTCAAAAGCACAAATCCCACCTTTAGCATGAATCAACTGCTGTTCATATTTTTTGATGAATGACCCAATGTTGCGGGCAGCAATATATTTTTTCGATAGCGATCCATTTTCTCTGATGGCCGCATTATAGTCGTATGAGGTAGTTTGCCCTCTTGCACCCCATCCGTCAAAGTGAGTCCCCCCATAAAACATATAATCATTCAAGCCGGTAGCACCACCCAAAATAGACATCATCCCGATCGCATAGAAATGTCTATGATCGGACTCGTGGTCTTCACCTAGACGCCCGGCTACAGTAGAAAACCAGCCGCCCTGCAATTCGGTAACAAAACCAGGTGCATTGGGCTGTTTGTGTTTTAAATCACTCATGCGTTTGGCACAGCTAATCGCATCATTTAATCCTACATAATAATTATCGCAGTCAAAAACGTCCGACAATAAGCTGTCCTTGCTTCCTCTGCATTGCTCGGTTAGGCAGGTAAATATAGGTACCGTAATGCCTGCATCCTTAACGGAACGATATAAGGATTGTAAAAACGCAGTCTTATCCTTGCTTTCATCCGAGTCATATTCATTTTCTATTTGAACCAGAATAATTCCTTTTTCCCCTTTTTTCTTGTGGCTAATTTGTTCATTGGCGATAAAATTATTCACGGCTTTATACCAATGTAGACTCCATTTCACATGCTCGGGATCATTGCTTCTGAGCCAAAAATCTTTTAGGCCTTCTGGTCTGAATTTTGCAAGCCAACGCGGATAACCACCTCCAGCCCATTCTGCACAAATAAACGGACCGGGGCGAACGATGGTATACAATCCAAACTCATTTTGAGCCATTTGTAGCCATTCCTGCAAATCAGAGAAATCTATCTGGGAGTAATCATTGATATTCTTTGGCATGTTTCTTTCATGCCAGTTCCAGGGTATATAAGTTTCAACGGTATTAAACCCTGCAGCTTTTATTTTCTTAAAACGGTCCCGCCATAATTCTTTGGGGCACCTGAAATAATGAAATGCGGCGCTATACACAAAGGTTTCTTTACCGTCAATTTTAAGACTATTGCCATCATAAGTTACCTTTTGATTATTTGGAATAGGGTTCTCTCCCTTGAAACGGAACCAATTAAAATCGGCATAACCACCAGCCCCTGTATTTTTGGTGCTGTAATTGAATAGGGCAAATCGGTTGGCAGTCCAATCTAAACCTAGGCCCATATTAAGCTGATTCCCAAATGGAATAAATTTCTTTCCATCCACACTGTAGGAGAAAGAAGCAATAAAACCAATGTGCGTGGCATTTGCTTTTAACCATAGTTTATTGGGTAAAAAATTAGGAATACTGTCGATCACTTTACCGTTGTTTACCATCAGCAAAGTTTTTTTATTCCCTTTTTTCCGAATTGCGATATAAGCATAAGGGGATTGAAAAATACCGAAACCAGCTATATTGCCATCTTTCAGCCCCGACACTTCCATCTCTACGGTACCTTCTGATGCAGGACCCTGCACCCGTTGACTCAGTGTATTCACTGCCGTTGTCAACTCTTTTGCAGGCAAGGCATGCAAACGCAGGTATCCCTTTCTCTCTTTTAGCGACCATTTATCCTCAGCAGGATTGTGGTTCCACTGCCATTGTAAACCAAGTGTTGAGGTATTGAACTCATCGGAAGTAGCCGGAACAGTGACCGGATAGACTTTACCCACATCCGGCTTTTTATGTGTTTCTACTCCTTTTCCATTTATCCCCAACATCGGCCAGCCATCAACCCAGGTCACAGGTTCCAAATTAGGGGTTCTCCCTATTGCTCCGCGATCCTGCATAATGATAAACCACCAGGAGCCATCTTTTAGTTGCAGCATTCCGCCCTGGTGCAGCCCATTGCCTGGATAAGTATGATCGTCATTGATGATCACCTTCGATTCATAAGGCCCATAAATATTATCAGATCGCAAACAAACCTGCCTTCCTTGTGTACCACCTGTAGAACCCAAAATATAATATTTCCCTTTGATTTTGTATACATGGGAGCCCTCCAGATAAGGGTAATCACGATTGTTGTAAATCTCCTTTTGTGGTGTTTTCACCGATAAAGCATCGGCATTTAATTCGGTGATATAGAGTTTTTGCTGACCATGAGCGACATACACTTTCCCATCATCATCAAAAAACAAACCCGGGTCATACAAGTACTCCGGAAAAATAGTTCTCTTCCAGGGACCATTTATATCTTTTGATGTGCAAATTGAGAAATTTCCTTTTTCTTTATCCCAATTTGGCGTGCAAAAGCCGACATAAAACAATCCCTTATGATGCCGTATGGTTGCCGCCCAGGAGCCCCTGAGGTATCTATCTCCACCCTGAAAATTATAGCGGGGATCTTCATTATATTTATCTACGGCATACCCTGCCATTTCCCAGTTCACCAGATCTTTCGATTTTAAGATAGGGCAACCAGGCACATAGTGCATACTTGTAGAAATGAAATAGAAAGTATCATCTACGCGAATGACATCAGGATCGGGCCAATCGCCCCAAAGCAATGGGTTTTTAAATGTACCGTTTTTATTATCTGCCGTCCACACATTTTCCGACTTGGCAGATTGAGCATGCAGAGGTATTGATTCCTTGCAAAAGAAAACAAGAAATAAAAGCAATGTTTTTTTTATCATAATATATTTAAAAGGTTTATTCTACTTAGTTATTACCAAACTTTAAATTGCAATCTTCCGCTTCTTTTGATCTCAAAAGGCCCGGCAGAGGGCTTGGTTTTATTTCGCTTGACATTTGAAAAATCGGTATCAATTGTAATTGCATTCCCGCTCCGATCTGTAAATGGCTGTTGAGGGATTATCGCATTTCCCAATTTCTTGCTAGTGATCAGCAGCTGTTTCTCCTCTTTTGCCCAGGGATTTTCAAGATTAATAGTAAGGTACCAGCCATCATGCTTTTCTTCCAGTTCCACTCCGGGATTGTAATCCGGTTTTATTATTGGCTGAAGCTCCTGTTTAGCAGGCTTGGAATCCCCCAAATATACATTACCTTCCATTTGCACAGGTAATATCGATTCGTTGTAAGGCGACAGCTGAGTTCTGCCTACAAATATATTATTGTAAAAACGAGTATCACCACAGGGGTTATTGCGAAATCCTGCTATCTCTGTTGAATGTGGTTTAAGGAAAGGCGTTTCACGAGCATCAATATTGTCTGTTTTCCAAAGATCCCAGGCAATCATATTATGAACAAATGCTACCCCTTGAGAAAGCCTTACCTGTGCCAACTGCGGAGAAAGAAACAGGTTATTGTCTACCAAGACAGGCCCATGATTCACTTCCAATGAAAAATCTTGCACCCTATTGTCATGGAGGAAGTTTTTCGTTACCCGGGTGCCCTGAGCCATCCAATCGAGCCATATTCCTCCCTCAGTATCATAAATATGATTTTTACTAATTTCTACGTCAACAGCCCCATGTAGCTTAATTCCTGCCAATTCATATCCCCAAAATAATTGTTGTTTACTGATCTTGGTGATCGTATTGCCTGAAATTGTACTGAATATGGCTCCAAGACTGCCAGCAATACCAGCCTGTCCGCAATGACTGATATGATTGTTGCGAACCAGGTGACTACCTACCTGCGCTTTGTTCCAGCCGTTTTTATATGCTCGTTCTGTAGTTTTAATAAATCCTTCCACTGATTCTGATTTATTATCCCATTCATCCCCATATTTTCCGAGTGTAATTCCTGTACATTTCGAATAACTGATTTCGTTATTTTCGATGATCCATCCTTTGCTCCAATGGGTGCCAATTAAGCCAATTTGCTCAGCAGTAGGTGGCGCCCAGGGACTGGCCGCATGACTCATTACAAATCCCTTTACACCAATATAATTAATACCAGGTTTTGAAGGATAGAATACTGCTTGCCGAACATTTATCTCGGTTAACTGTTCATTGGGATTAACGGCAAAAAAATTAGCCCAGATGGTCGTGTGAGTTTCATCCACCTTACAAAACCACAAAGGTGAATTGGCATGAGCAGAATCTAATCGATTGAACTGATTGGTCTCTGTTAGCTGGTTTCCATTCAAATACACCTCTCCTGTATGGCACCACTTCCCTTTTTCCAGCCAGTCTCCGTGTAGGGTATCTGTATATGGATTAAATGCGCCGAAGAAACCATTAGGTATTTTAACCATCCATATCGAGCTGCCCAACTTTTGCCATCCTTTAATAACCTCGGAACCTTTCCACTCCACTTTATCCCCTTTTGCAGCCCGATACCAAATCCGTTCATTCTCGGAGCTACCACCCCGGGGCGGAGCAACTTGCTCCCGATAAACGCCAGCATGTACCGTAATGATATCTCCGGGCATTGCGACTTTGGCTCCGGCAGCAATCGTTTTAAAAGGCTTGGTTATACTACCAATATTCGCATCATTTCCATGCCCGGATACATGGTATTCTTTATGATTTACATCCCTCTTTTGAGCTTGTACAAATTGTATACAGCCTATGATAACGAGGTATGTAGAAAGCCATAGTTCCTTACTTCTAATCATCTTCATTCGGCTAAATATTTTGTTAATTAAACTGTCCATCTATCACATACTTTCTGCCAACCACCAGTTTTAAGGTTTTAACCTTAGTTCCATATACAAATGTGCAAATATCGTTTTTACCGGCTTTCCGTCTTGCTTCATCGGTACCTAAGGCTGCCGCTTTATCAAATTTACCAGAGTCGGCTAAGGCCCTTACCTCGGGTAATAAGCCTGCCACATTCGGAACTGCTATTTTATGTCGATCCCAGGTCCGGATGAAAAGCTCCTCATCCACACAGATTACCCTTTCCTCACCGGGCTTTCCGGTAGCCATCGTGCCATGCCTGCCATTCCCGGTTACAAATGCATCTTGCCAGTCAAGGGCCGGTTTTGCCGACCAGGCAACCCACTTTTTACTTCCGATTTTCGTTTGTAAAAATAAGGTCAGCGAACAAAGGGATATTGCAAAGAGTAACATTAGTTTTCGGGAGCATATTTTTTTATTCATATTGCTGAAAGAGATAAAGTTTGCTTGAATTAGATATGCTAGATCTACAACGACCTATCAAAATAAAGGGGTAATTAAATACCCCTTTATCAGTTGTTTTAGAAAAATCC
Organism: Pedobacter gandavensis; assembly: GCF_014172405.1. GTDB lineage: Bacteria > Bacteroidota > Bacteroidia > Sphingobacteriales > Sphingobacteriaceae > Pedobacter > Pedobacter gandavensis. The sequence continues at coordinate 24,626 of NZ_WNXC01000007.1, forward strand.
TATTGTAAAATTGGCCTATTAATATCCCGGATTTTGTTTCAACGAAGGATTAATGTCGAATTCTTTTTGCGGAATTGGCCATAAGTAGTTTTTATTATCAAACGTTCTCGATCCAGCCACAAAATTGGAATTAGGTGTTAAAGTTAAGACCCCATTAGATGGGTTTACCGATCCTTTTAAGCTACCTTTTACATCTCCATTTAATACATCTGCTCCAATTTTCCAACGTTGTATATCGTACCAACGTAGACCTTCACCAGCTAACTCTGCTCTTCTTTCGCGACGGATAAGCACACGTAACGAAGCTTGATCAGGATACAAAGCAGCGGTTACCGCAGGCATATTTACTGTTGGGCGCTGTCTTACCTTATTAATTGCATCATAAACGGAAGGATCTATCTGGTTCGCTTCAATTTTTGCCTCTGCATAAGTCAGCAAAACTTCTGCATAGCGGATCACGATAATACTTCCTCCGGTATTCCACACGTCTGTCCCGTAAGCAGTATTGTTATAATCGTCGATATTAGCGAGGTATTTTTTAAAGTTATACCCTGTTGGTGATGCATTGTTATTTCCAACTAAATCGCTGGATCCGGCACTTAAGGGATCGAAGTAAGAACCCATATACAGCAAACCTGGATGGATAACAGCAGCATCTAAACGCGGATCTCTATTGGTATAAGGTTGCAGTGCATTATAGCTGCCATCTTCTTGAATTGTTTTCCCATTTGTGGTTTCATAGGCATCTACCAATGCTTGTGTTGGTGCCATTGAGCTCCATCCACCATGAGAATTAGGAAGCGCAGCCCCCAATACCCATTCAGAATTGTCGTTCTGCAGGTACTGTACATCTAAAATCACCTCTTGGTTATTAGAATTTTGCGGACGGAATATTCCCTCATAATCCGGATACAGGCTGTAGTTGAAAGGTCCTGTCATCAGCTGTTGGGTGGTGGTAATACAATCGGTGTATTTTGCATTAAACAATTCTACCCTTGCTTTCAAAGCCAATGCAGCTCCGCGGGTAATGCGGCCTATATCACTACCGGAATAGCTAACTGGTAATGAAGGGGCAATACTAGCCAGCTCTTGAAGGACAAAATCAACGACTTGAGCTTTTGGGCTACGCTGTGTTTTATTGGCTTCATCGGTTGTCAGGTTATGTAATGTAAATGGCACGTCACCATACATCTGAGTTAAAATGGCATACCTGTAGGCTCTTAAAAATCTGGCTTCACTTTTCATTCTTTCTTTAAGCGTATTGTCAAGTGAGGCAGATGGAACCTTATCCACATTGTCCAAAAACCAATTACATCTTTGGATGGTTAAATAAGAATATTTATTCACCCCTGGCTGTGAATCGGAAGCTGTAGCAAGTCCAGAGGCAAAAGTTTCATAATTTTCCCATGGAAACTGATCAATGCCATTATCCGACAGGCAGTCATCATATATCACGTTATCGCCAGTTTCCCAACCACTATAACATCCTGTTAGCGCAGCATTGGCATCTGCTTTTGATGACCATAAGGTCTCATTACTGTATTGATCTAATGGTTTTGTATTTAAAATATCTTTCTTACACCCCATCAATACAGTTGTGGTAAGCAGTATATAGATTAATTTCTTTTTCATCTGTTTCTGTTTTTAAAATGTAACATTAAGGCCAAGTGTATTTACCATTACCTGAGGGTAATTGTTAATGCTTCCTGCTGATCCTAGTTCCGGGTCTATCCATTTATAGAACTTGGTAAACGTTAGGAGGTTTTGACCGCTATAGTAAACTTTAACGTTATTTAAGCCCACTTTCTTCATCACATTTTTAGGCAGATTGTATGCAAATGTTACGTTTTTTAGGCGTAGATAAGAGGCATCTTTAACCCAGAAAGACGAAGGCGTACTACCTGGATCATTCTGCTTATAGCTATACCATAACCTTGGAAAGTCTGCATTGGTATTTGATGGTGTCCATCTGTCTAAAAACACAGTGGTAGGTTTCTGTACATCTGGACCAATTTGTCCAATCAGGTTCCCACCCATTGCTTTTACAGCTGCGGCACCTTGCAGGAACAACGATAATTCGAAATTTTTCCAGCTAGAGGAGAAAGAGAGACCGAAAGTAATTTTCGGGTAATAATTACCCAAATAAACCTTATCATCAGCATCTATTTTTCCGTCATTATTTTGGTCTTTATATTGGATATCGCCCGCAGACACCTTGTTATTCAACACCGCTGTTCCTGTTACATCTGCCTCGGTTTTATAAATCCCTAAAGCCTGGTAACCATAAAGCGAATAAAATGGTGTACCTACATCATAAAAGGTATTGTCATTAATTACTTTACCGCCGGTTAACTTGGTCACCTTATTTTCTATGTAGGAGAAATTACCATTGATATTATAGTTAAACTCACCTGCTTTAGCTTTATATCCTGCACTGAATTCAAAACCTTTATTCATCATCTCACCATCAACATTTACGTATGGAGGAGTGAAGGCATAAATGGCGCTTGCCTGTGTAATCATTAAAGGGTTTGAAGTTTTTCTTTCGAAATAATCCAGCGATACATCTAGCTTGTTCTCCAGAAATGTAGCATCGATACCAGCTCCTATAGATTGTGTTTTCTCCCACTGCAACAATGGATTAGCTCCGGCGTTTGGTGATAGACCGGTTACCAGTGTTTGGTTAAACGAATAGGTTTTCCCACTTGCAATTGACTCAAAATAAGCATAGTTATTGGCAATTTGCTGGTTACCTAATTTACCCCATGAGCCACGAACTTTTAAGGAGTTAATGGTGTTTAGGAGGTTACTAAAGAAATCTTCTTTTGACATCACCCATCCTGCAGAAAGTGCAGGGAATCTACCCCATCGGTGACCAGGCGCAAAACGCGAAGATCCATCGAAGCGAAAATTAGCCTCTAACAGATACTTTTCACTAAAATTATAGTTAAATCTGGCAAAAGCCGATTTCAACCCCCAATCATTAGCATATCCTGATGTAGTCTGACCAAGAGCAGGAGCAGCATTAATTTGTGTTAATTCATTGTTCAGGAAATTTTGACGCTGTGCGCTAAAAGTATTGTAAATCGAATACTCTTGTGAAGCACCAACCAAAATTTTGAAATTATGGTTTTCAATACTTTTCTCATAATCTGCCACAGCCTGTACCAGACTATAAGTGGTTCTATCGGTTGAATTGGTTAAGTTGTTTGGTCCTTCAAATTTTGTAGGTGTAAGTGGAGTACCCGCCGGGCCACCTTTATAATACTGTATTTCCGAAACATATTGTTGTTGTTGGCCCAGTCCTAATCTATAGCCAAAGGAAGGTTTGAAATGTAGACCTTTCAATGGTGACCAATCTCCAGCGATGTTACCGGTAACCGTATAATTTTGCCATCTGTTAAATGATCCGGATTCTAACCAGGCAGTCGGACTACCATCTGACACATACCCTAATGCGCCATTCTCCCATCTATTAGGCACGGTATTAGAAATGCGGTTGGACATGCGAATGATTTGCGAAAAGCTGGTTGCATAAGTACTTACCGGCTCTTCAAATGGCGCATATAAGAAACCTAATTTTGCAGTCACCCCCAATTTTGGCGTTAATTGAGAGCTGACGTTAAAGAGTGCATTATATTTTTGATATCTCGTTTTTTCTACATTTCCTTGTTGGTCGAAATAGCCTAAAGAAACCATGTAATTGGTTTTTTGATCACCACCATTCACACTGATATTGTGGTTTTGTTGCCAACCTGGTTTCGAATACAATAACGCTAACCAATCGGTATTCGGATGTGCACCTGTTTTATCGGTACCATCCTTGAACAGTTGGATATCTTTATCAGTCCATCTAGTGGCAGCTCCTTCATTAGCTCTTGCTTCGTTATACAACAAAGCCTGTTGCCAGGACGGTAAAAAATCTGGCTTTTTGATCACTTGCTGAGGGCCGACGTACATATCGTAACGCATTTGTAAGTCCCCTTTTTTTCCTTTTTTTGTGGTGACCAAAATTACACCATTTGAAGCTCTGGCACCATAAATGGAAGCAGAGGCCGCATCTTTAAGAACGGAAATACTCTCAATATCATTTGGATTTACATCTCCCAATGCACCAGGTACCCCGTCAATAATAATTGCAGGACCAGCGCTGGCACCACCAGAACCAAGTCCAGATCCGATACCTCTGATTCTGATCGTACCTGCATCCCTTCCCGGTTGTCCGTTAGTAGTGGTAATACTCACTCCGGCAACTTTTCCTTGAATGGCATTGGTAACGTTGGTAACAGGCCTGTTTTCCAAGTCTTTTGAAGAAACCGTTCCTATCGCACCGGTTAAATTGATTTTCTTTTGTTGTCCGTATCCAACTACCACAACCTCAGCCATATCAATGTTTGCAGCACTAAGTGAAACTTCAATATTTGCTTGCCCAGTGTAAACAACTTCTTTGTTGCTGTAACCAATAAAGCTAAAAACAAGAATGTCGCCCTTTTTTGCAGCGATCTGGAACCTACCATCATTATTGGTAATTGCTCCACTTGAATTGTCTTTAATTTTAACACTAACACCCGGAAGAGGAAGATTTTTCTCATCAACCACCCTTCCGCTAACGCGGTCAAAAGCAAGTACCGAAACTTTTGGGTCAGCATGTTTTAGTATTACAGTCTGGTCAACAATTGTATAAACCAGAGATTTGCCATCGAGTATCTGCTCAAGAGCTTGCTCAAGTGATGCATTCTTTAGAGAAACAGTAATCCTGATCTGGGGGTTGATCAGCTTATTGTCGTAAAAAAATCTATAGTCACTCTGCTTCTCGATTGATTTTAGTATGGTAGAAAAGGCAGCATTTTTTTCATTAAGATTTATCCTTTGGGAGTATACTTTGGCAGATAAATGTAAACAGGTAATGGTTAATAAAATTACGGTTAGTTTCATAACCCTGGTAGTTTTGTTCAATAGTAAGTTCCATGTAGGCGGAATTTTACCATATTGGTTTAATTTCATACTTTTATACGGTTAGGTTAATGGTTTAGATTTCTGTCAACAAGAATTTTAAAATTATTCCTGACTTTTCCAGGTTCCGACGGCAATCGGGATCTGGTTTTTTGTCTCATCACTCTAGTAGCTATTTTTCCATGTTCATTTTTGGTTTAGTTTAAGTATTTGGTTTATTTAACTGTTAATGTTCTTCCCTCTAGTTTAAATGTGACATCACTTAATTCAAGGATGCGTAAAATCTTCCTTAAGCTATATCCACGGCTTACCTCACCTACAAACTCATGGTCTTTAAGTCCCGGAGCATAAATCACCTCTACATCATACCATCTTGATATTTGACGCATGAGTTGCGGTAAGCTTGCATTATCAAACAAGAAATATCCGTTTTTCCAGGCCATCACAGAAGCTAGATCCGCCTCACAAACTTTATATTCTCGACCATTTTGGGTTATTGAACCTTGTTGGCCTGGTTTAAGAGAAGTTACCGCATTTGCATGGATTAGTTTCACAGCACCTTCTAGCAGTGTAGTTTTCAGCTCTTTTTCATCTTCGTAAGCCATCACATTAAAATGTGTTCCCAGTACCAGTACTTTAGTACCATTGGCATTCACGGTAAAAGGCTTATTCTTATTTTTTGCGACCTCAAAATAGGCCTCACCAGTTAATTCTACATTACGATCTGTTCCGGCAAACAGGGTAGGAAATTTTAAAGAAGAGGCCGCATTAAGCCATACTTTTGATCCATCAGGGAGTAATATTTGATATTGTCCACCTTTTGGGGTGCTAATGGTGTTATATTCTGCTGAAGATTTTCCACTATTTTGACTTGCAGAAACTTTATAAACCAATTGCCCCTCAACGGTTTTGGTAATCGATAGACCAGATTTCTTAATGAGATCTCCATTGGCTGCATCAGTAAGGGATATTTTAGTTCCATTTCCAAGCGTTAGTGTTGCCTTGTTTCCACCTGGTGCAATATCATTTTTACTAATCAAATTTCTGTTATGATCATTTGGTGTTACTAAGTTGTTCTCCTTATGGAAATAGTACCCTACCGAAACTGCAATAAATAGAACTGCGGCAGCCGCATATCTAATGAATGAATAAGATTTAGTTTTTTTTGTGGAGCCTTTGATTGCAGTGGAGATATTTTTATACATCTCATCTCCAATCTCCTGTTTTTCTCCCATCTCCTTAGTATCCCAGTCTTCGGATTTTTGAAAATGCATAAAAAACTGGTTGTACTGAGCAATTTCGTCAGTCGAAGCTGCACCAGATTCAATCTTTTCCAGAAGTTTAAACAATTTTTCCTTTTCCATAGTATAGGGCTATATAGAGTAAGGCGTTTTAGAGTAGCCTAGCCCCCAAAGGAAAATAAAAAAAACTTTTTCTTAAATAAGAGGGAACCAACAGCTGAGATTACCCAAAGCACCTTTCAGTTTTCTAAGTGCAATAGTAATTTGATTCTCTACTGTCTTCTCTGAAATACCTAATTTGCCGGCAATTTCTTTATTACTAAGGTATTCGTTGCGGCTCATTTTAAAGATTTCCGCACATTTTTCGGGAAGTGATTCGACAAACTCGCGAATAATGGATTGAAGTTCTTTTACCTCAATATTACCTTCTATGGTATAGGTTTCAGACAAGCTCTTAGTATTGACAATAAAATTATCCTTTACCTTCCCTTTTCTGAGGTGACTAATCATCTTATACTTTACAGCAGCGAGTAAATAACCCTGAACCGAACTGATTAAACTTGCTGATGTTCGGTGCTCCCAAAACCAAATAAATACCTCCTGGCAGATATCCATACAGATTTCACGGTCTTTGCAAACATTAAAAGCACTTTGGTAAAGTTTTGACCAATGCCGCTGATAAAGTGTTTGAAAGGCGACATGATCCTCTATGCGGATCAATTCCACAAGTTTATCGTCTGAAATTACATTATACTCATGCATGCTTAATAAATCCCCTCGACGAAATTACAAAATATTAGAGAACATACATCTTTATGTCATTAAAACTCAGAATTGATAAAAAAATTTGTGTGATTAACTCTAATCATATAAATAATTCCTTCAATCGTTTTATCTAAACATACTTTGGAACATACCTATAGAAATTCCTTAGAAAATTTTATTATTATGGTTTGGATCCGTTTAAAGGGGGAGATAATAGAAAATCACGCCAGCCTTCAACAATTTGTTTGAATTCAATTGTAGGCATATGAAATTCATCGATTTCATCCGAATAAAAACATACATCATCTTTATTAACTTCGATTAAAATCATTTCATTCTGACTTTCAAACTCCTTTCCTGGTTCATTCAAGACTTCATTAATCTGTTGAAGCAGATCTTCATTTAATTCAGAAGCTCCCCAACCATAAAGAAATATGGTTAAATCTGGAAAATTAGTATGGGGAACTTTATCTATTTTATTGTTGATATTCTTATTTTTAAAGTCTATTCCGTATTTTTTGATTATATCTTGATTCATATTCTTTTTGGTTAAAATAGTAACAGATTCTTAGATTTTAGTAAAATCAGGATGTGCAGATGTTATTTTTCCATTTCTTGACCTCAAATATTTCCTGATCCTGGTGGGTTCTGATGGCAGGCATTTTAAGGAGCAATTCCCCTTCTGATGGATATTCAACCAAGGAAAGCTGTTTGTTTAAATGAGTCGAAACTGCTTTCATGAAGATTTACTTCTTCGTTCCACCTGCCCCGAGTCCATTGCTGCTTCTACGCCTTTAGCAGCCTGTCCTGGTATTTTGAAAGGATTAAATGTTCTTTTTCCATAGCTAACTTGTTAATCCAACTTTCAAGTGAAAATTCCTTGAAAAATTTTACAATTATTTGCTCCGGTTTAAAGGAGGTGATAGTAGAAAAGCTCGCCACCCTTCTACTATTTGTTTAAAATCAATAGTTGGAATAGAAGACGTAGGTTTATTCTCCCAATAGAAAAAAACTTTATAATTATTTATTATTATGGTGACGAAATCATTTGCATTCTCGATTTCGCTATCGACCAGCCCTAATGCATTGTTAATATCAGGCAATAAGATTTCATCTAATTCATCCGCATTCCATCCATGTAAAAAAAATGTTAAGGCGTCTAAATTTGTATGAGGAATTTTTTCTACTCCCCATTCTTCAATGAGTTTATTTTCAAATTCTATACCATATTTTTTAATTATATCTGGATTCATGTCTTAATTTATTAAAAGTTAGGAATAACATTCGGGCTTACATAATATTCTGCCAATTGCTGAGAAATTCCTCTCAACGCTTTTAACTCTTAGATATCTTCGGGGTGTCATTAAAACTCAGAATTGATAAAAAAATTAGAAAAGCTAGCCAGAGATGTAGATATATTCTCTATGTAGAAAAAACACTTATCATTTTTTATGATTATAGTGACTGTATCCTTTGAATTATCGATTTCGTTATCAACCTATGCTAAAGCCTAATAATTACAAAACTAACAATATAAGCAACAAATATTAGCCCTAGAGTGTATTGCGTAATGATATAGGACACCAACCATAAACTTTTGAATTTCAAAATATCTAAATTGAGTCTAAGTCCCCAGAAAATAAATGTTGTATACCAAAATACCCCCCATAAATAGTACCATCCTAAACAGAAGGCACTAGTAAATCTCCAATTAATTATATTTCCATTGCAACCTTGTCGATATCTACGGCTTTTTAATTCAAAATAGACTTTAAAAGTGTTTGGATAATAAACAGAAGGCATGCTTTTTACTAGGATAAAATTAAACAGTAGAAAAAAAACAAAACAGCCAATGCCCCAATAAATAACTCTTCCCTTGTTACGTCCTTTATTCCACCATACCTTACTAATCCAATTAGTAAATTCCCGTCTGTTTATTTTGTCTACTAATTCAGTGTAATCAGTATTATACTTTTGGTGTTGGGCCGTGAGACCTTCATTGTTCAAGCGTCTAAGAAGCTTTTGATAAATCCAAATCCTATGCTGATCACTTTGTGAAGAATCAACATGAAAACTAAATCTATCATAGGGAAGTGTAATTCTCTCTAAATCAATTTCCCGCAAATTTATTGTTCGCTCTAATTCTAAGGCAGGCTGATCATTTGTATTTTCAAGTCTTATTAGGTTGTCAAAATTTAGCGATCCATTTCTAGCCAAATCTACTTTTGATAAATACATAATCTCAGGAAGATAGGTATGATAAAAGTTGGAACTGTCTACATTTGAAGTATGTATAATAAAACGATTGTAAATTGCTCCATCTTTAAAATTCAAATAATTGATTGAAGAATTGTTAAGCTCTACCGAATTCACCTTCGTCTCTGGCAGGTTAAGTTCATTAATTACGCAATTGCTTACTTTAATAGCATTAACAATTCGTTGACTTTTATTTGCCCCAATTTTTGGAATATTTAAGGAAATATTAGTTTCTCCATTACCTAAGATTGTAAGACTGTCTACCTTTTCCAGAATAATAAAAATCCATTGGTACTTTTGGCTTCTTCTTAAATCAATTATTACATTTTTTCTCGTACTAATTTTTAATTTCGTTTTAAAGTTCTTTATGTAATAAATTGCATTTGTATAGTTATTCCTTTCTATCTCATTGCCTCCATTTGGGGGATGAACTGTGATAATAGAGTTTTTAGAAGAATCTAATCTAATAGAGGTGTAATTTTGCGCTATAGAATCAATAGCTATTAGGAAATAAAACAACGATAAGAATAACACTTTATTAAATTTAGAGAGCATTTTTAAAGATATTAAAAAATGTCACAAAATAAAATTACAGCTAACCTAATCCTGAGTTCAAATCTTTTCACCATTTCTGTTTTTTTTTATAGCGAACAATTCTTTCCAATTTCACATTCAATCTTAGCTGAGCAAATAATGCGTAAGAATAAATTCTTCTGATTTGCCAGCTGTTCATGGATGGGTACATGAGCTAAAATTACTCGCCTGTCGTTCTTTTAATTAAATTAGCGAAATATCTATAATTACAAATAAATATGAACGTAAGCGAGCTAAGAATTGGCAACTATGTATTCCCAGATGGTGAGATCGTAAATGAGGTGGGCAGTCCTTGCGAAGTCATAGGTATCCTCCCAAACAAAAACATAGCCTACCAGTTAAACGATAAAGCTTCGGATCAAGTAAAAGAATGCAGTCATGATCAGGTTAAGCCGATCTCTATAAATGCAGACTGGTTGGTAAACAGATTCGGTTTCAAAGACAATGGCGGCGGATATTTCCAACACGAGGATTTCAATTTCTTCTTATTTTATGTGGAAGAAGATGATTACTATGATTGCTATAAGCAAGTTCCAGCAAATGACGAAACCGGAGATTTTAAAACGCTACAACATGTTCATAAATTACAAAATCTGTTTTTTGAACTGTTTGATGAAGAATTAATCAATAATGATTAAATAAATTAGCCCTTCAGCTAATGGAGGGCTAATTCTAAATACTAAGTCGGCAAAAAAACAAACCTTAGTTCTCTAACTCCTCAGTCCCAGCTGAAGGTTGTTTAGGCTCGATACCATTATCCTTTAATGCCTGATTGTATCCTATGGAATACTTAATGTGTCCCCAGGCGGTCAACATTAAGATCAAATCTTCCTCTTTAAGTGGACCGTTAACCTGAGCCTTGCAATAATCTAAATATTGATTTTCCGTCATTGTATGTTGTCTTTTTGTTGAATTGATTGGTAAAAGATCAATTGTTGATCTACTACAAATATCGGAATATATATCTTTATACTTCAAAAAGGACGATCATCTAACAACCATACGATTAAATTCTAAACATAAAAAGCTATATTAATCTTGATTTTTGGACTCCAGACCAGCTACAGATGATAAAATTACACACCATATTAACGCTTGTATTTTGCAGTCTTTTTGCGAAGGCTCAAAAAGAAATACAACACTATAAAGCTTACTTTGCAACTGGCAGTTATAACGGAAAAAACATACTTGTTTTACGCCAATTTGAGCAAGAAGCACAGCAATCCTATCTGATTGTGAATCCACAGACCTTGGAAACACAGATTATAAACAGCAAGCAAGTTTCGGTAAAACCGATCAGGTTTCAGGAGTTTGGAACATACCTCAAAAACACACCCTATTTTAGCGCCCTTCAAACGGCACAACAACAGTCACTCCTTCTTCAGGATGCAGGAATTACACATGGCTTTCCCAAAGAAAAAGGGATTACCCTGACCATAGACCTATGTCCTTCCCATAAGCCTCTAGACAGAACCATTTTCAGCTCATTAATTGCTGCATTTCAAAAACACGAGCGACCAGTGCCTGTCGCTTTATCAATTACGGGTAAATTTATGCTGAACCATAGCGATGACATCAACTGGTTATTGGGGCTTCAAAAGTCGGGAGATTTAAACATTACCTGGACTAACCATACTTTTAACCACCATTATAATCCGAAAGCCCCATTGGCAATCAACTTTTTAATGGAACCAGGAACAGACCTTAACTTCGAAATACTAGGATTGGAAAAAGCCATGATTGAACGGGGATTATTACCTTCGGTTTTCTTTAGATTTCCAGGATTGGTATCAGATCAGAAGTTAGTCGACCAAGTAACCAGCTACGGCCTTATCCCAATTGGAAGTGATGCCTGGCTTGCAAAAGGTCAGCAGAGCCATGCTGGAAGCCTTGTGTTGATCCATGGAAATGGAAACGAGCCTATTGGTGTTAAGGACTTCATCAAGCTTTTGGTTACAGAGAAAGCGACCATCAACCAACAACAATGGTTGCTTTATGATTTAAGAACAAGTATTGAGAATGAATTCCGATAAGATTACAAACTAGAAAAACCAGGCATAAATTAAAACTTAAATACCTATACAGGGTTATCTTCTTTACAGGAGCCCATTGAGGGGCATAAAAGCAAAGCAATAAAAATTACACATGGAAATTGGGATCAGCACATTTGGAGAACTACAACCTGACGGCGTAGCAGGAAAAGCCGTTAACGCGCATAAAAGAGTTCAAGAATTATTAGAAGAAGTAAAACTTGCGGATGAAGTAGGTCTGGACGTTTATGCATTCGGAGAGCACCACCGTGCCGATTTTGTGATTTCTTCGCCTGAGATCATGATGGCTGCAGCCGCAGCAATCACTAAAAACATCAAATTATCCAGCTCTGTTACTGTATTGAGTTCAGCAGATCCTGTCCGGACTTTTCAAAACTTCGCTACGGTAGATCTCATCTCTAATGGGAGGGCAGAAATTATCGCAGGGAGAGGATCATTCACAGAATCATTCCCTTTATTCGGTTATAATCTGAACGACTATGATGAGCTTTTTACGGAAAAACTGGGTTTACTATTGCAACTCAATGAAGAGGAAATCATCACCTGGCAAGGAAAACACCGGGCTTCTATTGTAAAAAGAGGTGTATATCCACGTCCAATTCAACCTGCTATTCCGGTTTGGATCGGCGTAGGTGGCACCCCTGCCTCTGCGCAGCGCGCTGGAAGAATGAACCTTCCTATGGCAGTAGCGATTCTAGGAAGCCCACCAGAACAATTTGTTCCTTTTATCAACCTTTATCGTAAATCAGCAGCAGAAGCAGGCCACGATCCTACTAAACTTCAACTGGCCATCAGTTCACAGTTTTACGTAGCAGAAAATTCACAACAAGCGGCAGATGAATTCTACCCTTCTTACGAGCAATTGATGAATCGGGTTGGTAAAGACAGAGGTTGGTCGCCGATGAGCAGACAGCAATTCGATTATTTACGAACTGCCGGGCCATTGGTAGTTGGTAGTCCACAAGAAGCAATTGATAAAATCATGCACCAGTATGAACTTTTCAAAAACACCAGATTCCTGGCACAACTGGTTACCGGATCTATTTCCCATAAACAGGTGCTGAAAACCATTGAATTATTAGGTACTGAGATTGCCCCAGTCATCAGAAAAGAAACACAAAATCAGCTTTAAACAGGAGATGTTTAATGGCTAAAAAAAACATTAAGTTGCCTTCAAAACCGATAGGCAACTTAATTACCCCATACCAGCCATGATAACTGACAGGTATTTTTATTTCCTCAGGTGCCAGGCCTTTGGTTTCGTAAAAGCCCTCAATCCCTGGTGAGAAAGCGTAGCGCCAAACCCGGAATGTTTCCTCCCAGACCATGGTAAACCTGCGCTTACCCGATCGCAACAGTTCCAATACCCAGATCCGCTATCGATACTAGCAAGAATTCGCTGCGCACGATCACCATCAGCTGAATACACCGCAGCAGTTAATCCATACTCCGTGTCTTTCATCAGGGCGATCGCTTCCTCATCGTCTTTCACTTTCATGATGCCGATAATAGGGCCAAAACTTTCTTCCCGCATCACTTTCATCTCATTGGTCACATTGGTCAGTACCGTTGGCTCGAAATAATGGCCTTTCCCAGGCCTTCTTTTCCCCCCACACAGCAATATTGCTCCTTTTGATAAAGCATCCGCCACCTGATCCTCTAAAACCTTTAACTGCTCCTTCCTCGTTAAAGCAGCAATATAAACCACCTCTTCTGTTGGCGCACCAATTTTCCAGGACGCTACTTCTTTCAAAAATGCAGCTTCATAATCCTCATAAACATCCTCATGAACATAAATACGCTCCACCGCACAGCAACTCTGCCCATTGTTATAAAAGGCCCCATCTGCCGTCCCTATGGCTACTGCAGCCACATCCGGTACATCATTGGCCACATATAAAGGATCCTTCCCTCCTAGTTCCAGCTGACAAGGCACCATTTTAGCAGCCACCTTTTCATAAATATATTTTCCAGTGCGGTAGGAACCTGTAAAAAAGTAACCATCAAAATCAAGGTTTAGCAAAGCCTCCCCTGTTTCTTTAGCACCGATCGCCAATTTAAAAATACCATCGGGTAATCCCGCTTTTGTCCAAAGCCGTTCAATTTCGAACCCTGTTAAGGTTGCATATTCAGAAGGCTTATAGAGTACTGCATTTCCAGCAATTAATGCCGGAACGAATACATTTACACCAACCAGGTAAGGATAATTCCAGGCGGAAATATTACAGATCACCCCTAAAGGCTCATAAGAAATCTTTTCCTGAAGCTCCGGGGTATCGGTGATCCATTCCTCCGATAGATACCTTTCCGCATGCGTGATCATCCATAAAACCCGGGTTCTTGCGCCCTTAATCTCATTCCTGGACTGCTGAATTGGTTTTCCGACCTCGGCAGTCAATACGCCCGCCAATGCCTCCATTTCTAAATCCAACAAGTCATAAAAACGCTGTACGACACTCAGTCGTTCCCCTAAACTTTTCTTTGCCCATTTTTTCTGTGCCAGGTGGAGTAAATCATACTTCTCCTGCAAAATGGCCAGGCTGTCTTCCTGAACGGTCTTTATTATTTCTTCGGTAGCTGGATTTATGATATTCATTTTTGATGATTTCTTACTTCCTGAATAAATTGTTCTTTAATCTTTTGAGAGAAAGGCTCAATTTCCTTATCCTTCATTCTTTCCGGATGCCATTGCACAGCAAGCATAAAACCATGGTTTTCCTTGTCCTTATACTCCAATCCTTCCACCATACCACTTCCAGAAACAGCATACGCATTGATCATTAAGTTTTCCCCAAGGCGATCTGGATTCACTGCCTGATGGTGTGCACTGTTGACCATACCCTGTGTTTCCCCTGCAATTTCTGCCAATAAAGTCCCCTCCAGCACCTTTAACTCATGAACTTTATCCAATTCACCTTTCTTGTGTACTGCATTTTCGGGTTCTCCAATGTCATCAAAAACAGCTCCTCCCTCCAAAATATTGATGTACTGCATCCCTCTGCAAATTCCCAGTAATGGTAATTTTTCCCTTTTCGCAAACTCATAAAGCTTACGTTCAAACTCATCTCTTTCTGGCGAGAATAATGCTGGTCTGTAAGGGTAGTCTTCCACCCCACCGGAAATGGCAGGGGTCACATCGATCCCTCCAGTCAACACAAAACCATCGCATTTTTCGATGTCCTCCGTATTTCCCTTTTCAAAAGAAAGTTCCAGCAATTCCAGATCTTCTGCTAATTCAGTAGCAGTAAACCAATTCCAATAATTCTGAAAACCCGCTTCTGTAAAGCTAATTCCTATCTTTTTCCGCATGGATCAAATCATTATTTATCATATTAAAACTTAATAGGCCTTTAAATACAAGGCTTTAAAATCTTCCCTGCTCACTGGTTTAGGATTATTCGGATGTGCAAAATCAGCAAAAGCGAGATCAGCCAGGGTATCTATATGTTCCATTTTCACCCCAATCTCTCTCAAATGATGTGGGATTCCCAAAGTAGAGTTGAGCCCGGAAAGATACCTGACTACCCCTGCTCCGTTTTCATCTTTCAAACCTAAGGCTTTAGCGATTCGGATAAATCTATCTTCAAAACCTGCAATATTAAACTCCATTCCATAAGGAAGATTTACGGCATTTGCCAAGCCATGATGGGTATCTAACAAAGAAGAAAGCGGGTGTGCAAGAGAATGTACTACGCCTAAACCCTTTTGAAAAGCAATGGCCCCCATCATCGATGCCAACAGCATTTTACTCCGACTTTCTACATCCGGGTGGTGGGTAGCATTGACCAATGCATCTTTAATTAGGCCCATTCCTTCTATGGCAATCCCATCGCATAAAGGATGGTAATTTTTAGCGAGGAAGGCTTCCATATTATGGGTGAGGGCATCCATTCCGGTGGCTGCGGTAATGTGTGGCGGAAGATCCATCGTCAACAAGGGATCTGCAAACACAATTTTAGCCATCAGTTTTGGAGAGAATAAGATCTTCTTTTGATGCGTTTCATCATCAGAAATGATCGCACTCCTACCTACCTCACTCCCTGTACCGGAAGTAGTAGGAACGGTTATAAAATGAGGCACCTCATTGGTTACAAACACATCGCCACCGATCAAATCATCGTATTTAAATAAATCTTCGCGATGGTTTACCCGCAAAACAATAGCTCTGGCCACATCCAACGCCGCACCACCACCGATTCCAATCACACTATCTCTGGAGTCCCCATCCCAAACTTCGGTTCCTTTATAAACATCACTTTTAACAGGGTTCTTATGAATATCAGAAAAAACCGTTACCGAAAAACCTTTTGCTTTTAGATCTTCGACAATCGTGTTAAAAAAGGGTAAGCTTGCCACAATCGGATCGGTCACCACTAAAGGACGACTCAAGCCATTGGCTTTCAAATAAGCGGGCAATTCTCTAATTGCACCTGCACCAAAACGAATGGTAGTCGGGAAATTAAACTGATGGATTTTATCAAAAATCATGGCTGGCGTTTTAAATTATTTCAAAATATCTTTTCATTTCCCAATCGGTCACTGCCTTCGCATACTGCTTGCATTCCCATGCTCTGGTCTGCGTGAAATGCGCTACGAATTCAGCACCGAATAAACTGACTGCCAAAGGTGATTCCTTCATTTTCTTCGTAGCCTCCTGTAGGCTACCTGGAAGTACACCATTGGAAATATCCAAATATCCATTCCCTTCTGTAGCGGCCTTAGTTAATACCAGGTTGTTTTTGATCCCATACAATCCTGCGGCCAAACAGGCCGAAAGCGCGAGGTAAGGATTGGTATCTGAGCCCACCACCCTGGTTTCCAAACGAGTCGTCTTTGAATGACCCGGTAAGGCTCTTAAGGCTACTGTTCTATTGTCAATTCCCCAGGTCAATGTGGTTGGTGCCCAGGCTCCTTCCACCAATCTTTTATAGCTGTTAATGGTGGGTGCAAGCATGGGTAAAATATAAGGCAGACAATATAATTGTCCGGCAATGTAAGCCTTCATCAGCTCAGACATTTTATCAATATCCTTGTCTTCATAAAACAGGTTATGCTTACCTTCTTTATCCCATAAACTCTGGTGTACATGCCCACTACAACCTGGCAGATTTTCATTGATCTTTGCCATAAAAGTGGCCATTATCCCATGCTGATAAGCAATTTCTTTTACTGCGGTTTTAAATAAAACCGCCTGATCTGCCGCTTCCATTACGCCCGCATATTTAATCGCGGCCTCATAAACCCCAGGGCCTGTTTCGGTGTGTAATCCTTCAATAGGAACCCCAAATTTGCTGAGGAGTTCAAACAGATCTGACATATAGCTATTTTTAAGACTGCCACGCAGGATAGAATAGCCGAACATTCCAGGTGTTAGGGGTTCCAGGTGCTGGAAATTCTTCTGATGGGCAGATGCTGGTGTCTCTGCAAAATTGAACCATTCAAACTCCTGAGAAAAATAAGGCTTAAAGCCTAATTCTTCGGCTTCAGCACGAATCTTATGGAGCAATTGCCGTGGACAAGTATACAATGCCTGATCATGTTCATCAACGAAATCACCTAGAAAAAACGGCAGTTCATTTTCCCAGGGAATCTTACGAAAGCTCTGTAAGTCTAATTTCACCTGTGCATCCGGATAACCAGTATGCCATCCGGTAAACTTGACATTATCATAAGCCGCATCACCCATATCCCAGCCAAAGGTTACATCGCAAAAGCCCATTCTCCCATCCAGGATAGACAGAAATTTCTCTATTGAAATGTACTTTCCTCTCAATACCCCATCAATATCTGCAACGGCTACTTTTACTTTCCCGGAGGGATGTTGTTTTACATAAGCTAAAATTTCTTCTGTTGTCATTGATCTGCAGATTTAAAAGTCCTGTATAATAAAAAAGCAACCGCTAAAATGGAGAAGTAAATTAGTCCAAGTTTAGGGTTAAAAATAAACATGGCAATGATGGATATACTGGCAATAACTAAAGCAATGATTGGAAACAAGGGATAAAACCGCAATCGGAAAGGCCTTGGCAAATCCGGTTCTCTTTTCCTTAAAATCATGATGGAAATCATGGAAAGGATGTAAAGTGTTAAGGCGCCAAATACGGAAACAATGATGATTTCTGAGGTTTTTCCGGAGAGCAAAGCTAGAATACCGATCAGCATATTACCAATCAATGCATTTGCAGGAGTATGAAATCGGGGAGAGATTTTCCCTAAAAAAGAAGGGATATGATGCACCCGTCCCATCTCATAGGTAGAGCGTCCCGCTGCCAGAATCAAGCCATGAAAAGAAGCAACCAATCCAAATAAGCCAACCGTTATCAGCAAATGATACATCAGATGATTACTCCCAGTGATTTTAGCCAATGCCAGGGGCAGCGGTGAATCGGAAGTCTCTCCACTTACGCCATTCTTATAAACGATCGCTTCCCAACCGGCAATTCCTGTTGCGGCAATAAAAACCAGGACACACAAAATTGCTAAGGTAAAAATTGCCCAGCCAAAACCTCTGCTGATGTCTCTTTGTGGATTTTTTGTCTCTTCAGCGACATTGGCAATCCCTTCAATTCCCAGAAAAAACCAGATGGCAAAAGGAAGCGCAGCAAATACACCGCTCCAACCATTTGGTAAAGCATGGTGTGTCAGGTTTGCCATTTCAAATTTTGGGAGGGCGATTCCTGAAAACAACAGCAACTCTCCAACTGCAAAAACGGTGATGATGACCTCAAAAGATGCGGCAGCTTTTACACCATAAACATTGAGTGCGGTAAAGATAAAATAGATAGAGATGGCACTCGTGAGAATGGGTACCTGGGGAAAGAAAGCATTAAAATAGGCACCGATGGCAAATGCGATTGCCGGCGGTGCCAATATAAATTCAACAATTTGGGCAATACCGGCTATAAAACCGATATTTTGCCCCATTGCTTTGTTTGCATAATCGAATACTCCTCCTGCTTTAGGAATTGCGCAAGCCAATTCTGCGTAACTAAATGTAAAAGTAATGTACATCAACATGATGGCAAGCGTGGCAATTGCCATCCCGCCTGTCCCTCCTTTTTCAAGGCCGAGATTCCATCCGAAATACATCCCGGAGATCACATATCCTACGCCAAGACCCCACAACATAAAAGGAGTCAGTGTTTTCTTTAAACCCTTACTTGGCGTCATAGGCGTTTACATTTTAGCGTTTTACATGAAATTACTGTATTATAAATATAACATAAAATCTTACTTTAAGATCCACATGATTTGATTCACATCATCATTTCCACCATACTGGCTTTGAACAGCTGCAGATACGTTTGCTGAGTTATAATCCAGTTCATTTCCAGGGTACAACCAACGTAATGGGAAATTGGTAGTTGGTGTGTTTAAATTGGTGTTGCTGTTTAACGTAAACACTGGGTAACCAGTTCTTCTGTTTTCCATCCATGCGCTAAACTTTCCACCTTGTAAGAAATTAGCGAGATATTTTTGGGTAATGATCTGTTCAATTTGCTGTGCAGGTGCTCCTGCAAGCGCTACACCGGCAGAAGCAGGAAAAGCATCAATATAAGCAGCTTCCATTTTCATATTGTGGTTGTAGTCTACCACATCCGGAGTACTGATCGCAACAAAATTCATCGAGCTACTGATACCCGCAGCATAGTAAGTCTGTGCTGAGGTACCCGTAATCCATCCCCTTACATTAGCTTCAGCCAGGATAAATTGTTGGTCCCAATAACTGAACAAACTCACTGCTTCTGCATTTACCAATTGCACATAACGGTTATTCAAATCTGCATAATCTTTTCCCACTCTACGTGTCTGCAAGCTAGAGAAAGCATCTGAAGGTTCTACACCTGGATAAGCATTGTAATCTGAAGCCAAAAGTCCGGCAGTAATTTTCACTGGGGAAGGTTTCGCATAATAGAATAAACGTTGATCCTTATTGGCCTTCATTGGTGCCAATAAAGTATTGGAAAGCATCGTATAATTAGACTTCACGAATGAATTTCCAGAACCTGCCGGCACATCAGACCATGGATAATTCTGTCCGGCAACATTGTTGTAAGCCAAAGCAAAATTATCTTTATAATCACGCATTAATGGGCGGTTGGCAACGATATCTTTAAAGCGCTCGATCACTTTTAAATCTGCATCAGCTGTTTTCTTATACAAATTCATCAGCACATGAAGTTCAAAACTATTGGTTAACCTTCTCCAGCTGTCTACTTTACCGGCATAAATTGGATCACCGTCAAAATTCGCACCTTCGGAAAACAACTGATTCGCTTGATCCAGCTCATTTAAAATCCCTAAAAAGACCGTCTTTTGCGTATCATACTTTGGCTGTAACACCTTTTCACTTTCTCCTTTAATCGCATCAGTATAAGGGATATCTCCAACTTGCATACTCGCTTGAAAAAACTGCCATGCTCTGATAAAATGACCCAGGGCCTGATAAGATTTCCTCAAACCTTCCGTGGTCGCATATTTTTCCATTGGCGGAATATTACGCAACAAAGTCAGACGTCCAAAATCTGCTCTACCCAGTTTATTGTATTGTAAATTTTCCTGACCTTCCCCCCAGGTGATGTACTTCCCTAAAAGAAAAGGCTGCATAAATGCTTTCTGAGTACCAATTTCATTTCTGGTAATATTCAGAATCATACCTGTTGCCAGGATCGAAGAACTTACTTCTGTGGTTCTGTCCGGGTTTGAATTGATGTCTTCAAACTTCTGGCAACCAGTACCCATCATTGCCAACACTGGCAGAATCGATATATATTTTAAAACTCTAGTTTTCATATGAGTATATTTTTATTTAATGGTTAGAAGCCTACTTTAAAATTGAAACCCAACATCCGTTGTGATGGTGAATTCAGGTTCTCCGTATCTACATCCGGATCTGAGTATTTAAAATTGGTCCACATCCATAAGTTCTGTCCCGTCACAGAGAAGGAAGCTCTTTTTAACCCTAATTTGTTAATGAATTTTGGTGAGAAACTATAGCCCAGCGACAACTCACGAAGTTTCACAAAAGACTCATTCTGAATCCCTTTATCGCCACCTCTAAATTTCTGTGCATAGTCCTGATAACCTACTTGTACATCATTTGGTGCATACACACGGGTATCACTCACTACCTGACCATATTTATCAAAAACTACTGCTCCTGAAGTCACTTTAACCCCTTGACCCACGAAATTATTCTTGCCGTTTACGACCTGATCATAACGATACTGGTTATCAGAATCAGGATTTGTTCCGGTATCCCACATCTTATCATACATGTAATTGTACATCAGACCACCAATACGACCATCAACATTTACATTCAGGTTCCAGTTTTTGTACCGGAAACTATTGATGAAACCAAAACTAAAATCAGGTTCACCATAGCCATATTTTTTATTGTAATCACTGTTAACCGGAGAACCGTTATTGAAAATGATATTACCTTGAGGATCTCTCAACCAATAATTCGCTTTATAAGTATCCAATCTTTCTCCTTTTTTAGTCCACAAATCATCTGGAGAATATAAAGGATCTAAATCAACATAATAGCGGTGTTGTTGTGCCCAGTTCATGGTTGCATACCATTCGAAATCCCTGCCTTTAATCACCGATCCATCTACTGTAATCTCAATACCACGACGTTCATAAGTTTCTTTAGTATTGACAATTGCCATACTGAAGCCACTTGAATTAGGTAAAAATGCCGTATTACTACCCCCTGACAAATCTGTTTGTCTGTTGTAATAATACTTGTTAAAATAGGCAACATCGAAATGAAGGCGTTTCTTAAACAGGTAACCTACTGCACCGATTTCCCAGGTGCGCTGCGAACTTGGCAATAAGCCATCACCCAACAGGTAATTAGGATAACTACCAGAGTTTAGTGTATTCCATGCGGCTGTAGTTGTGCTATATACACTATTGATGGCATAAGGATCAAATGCATTTTTAAAGATGGTCCAGGAACCACGAACTTTAAACATATCTACTACTTCCGGGAATTTCACCAATTCGGAGATCACGACACTGGAACCGATAGAAGGATAAAAATAATCTCTTGACGATTTCGGCTGTGCGGAATTCCAATCATTTCTTCCGGTCACATCTAAGAATACAGCGTCATTCCAACCAATGGAAGCACGTCCGTACAAACTATTGATTTGTCTGGCTTTATGGTATGGCGTAACAGTTGGTGGCTCGATAGAACCTGCCAATGAAAAGAAGGTTGGAGAAATCAATCCGTTTTTAGTCGTAGACCTTAAACCCTGATCTGCATAATAATAAATAGTTCCACCGGCAAGCGCGTCAAATGACCATTTATTCAATTTCTTTTTATAGGTTAAAATCAAGTCATCATTGGTACTGTACCCAGTGGTGTTATTGATACTATACATTCCCCTTGCATTCCATCCCCCTCTGGTAGAGAAGATATTTGCCGTAGGGTTACGCATCGTTTCTGAGTTGTTATAGTTGTCATAACCCAAACGCAACATCAGGTTAAAGTCGTCATTAAACTTATAATTTGCCGTTACGTTTGCATTAACGGTATTCTCCGTTTTGCCATTTAATTTCTCATTTGCAATCAAATAAGGGTTGTCATACCAGTTGGTATACATCCAGTTTTGAGTTTTATTAGGAATTACCCAGTAATCTTTATAATCACGGATATCATATTCGGTACCAGTCCACATCACCAATTGATAAAGGTAACCCTGGTTGTCATAGCCACCACCCCATACTTGCGGTGCATCGCGTCTACTCAAACCAAAATGACTTTCAATTTTAAATTTATCATTGATTCTAATTTCTCCACCGGAAGTAAAATTCAGCATGTTCAGCTTCTGATTTGGAAACTGTCCTTTATTATAAATATGGTTTAATCCGATTCTGAAACTTCCATTTTCACCAGTCTGAGCGATAGAAACATTATTATTGGTGATGATACCCGTATTCATGAAGTTCTTCAGGTTGTCTTTTCCTACAGAAACCAAAGGACGATTGTCTTCGAACTGCTTGGTAGCCGGATTCCAATCTCTGGCGGTATTACCTGCGTCTAATTTTGGACCCCAAACATAGTCATTGTCGATCACCCCATTTTGTCCACGTCCATAAGAACTCTGCACTTCCGGAACAGCCAGATAGCCCAACTGAAACATGGTGTTGCTATTGATATCAACAGCAAATCCTTTACCAGCAGCTCCTTTTTTCGTGGTAATCAATAACACACCTCCACCAGCACGTGAGCCGTACAAAGCAGAAGCCGTAGATCCTTTTAACAGGTCCATGCTTTCAATATCATCCGCAGGAACATCACGAAGTGTCATGTTACCATAAGGCACTCCATCAATAACCAATAGCACGCCTTCACCTCTAAGTTCCAAAGCTGGCTTAGCATTAAATTCCGTAGAATTCTTCACCACCAATCCGGCAACCTGTCCTGTTAAGGAAGTACCAAGATCGACACCTTTCACGGTCTGCACCTTATCACCGGCAATCTTCTGAACGGCATACCCCAATGATTTCTCAGAACGTTTCACCCCTAAAGCAGTTACAACTACCTCACTAAGGTCTTGTTTTTGCGCCTCCAACACAATCGTCATTACCGTAGTACTTGAACTCACGGTAACTTCTTTTGTGGCATAGCCCAGGTACCTGATCACAAGTACATCTCCTGTTTTTGCATTGATCACAAAATCCCCGGATGTACTCGAAGAAGCACCGTCTTTTGTGCCTTTAACAATGATTGAAGCTCCTGGCAAAGGATTACCTTCGGTATCCACTATTTTCCCTTTGATCTGCATCATGGCAACCATTGAATTCATGGTTAAAGGTTCAGCAGCCATACTCTCCAAGGTTTTCTTTTTAATCACCACTGTTTTATTGAGGATCATATAAGAGTACGGGCGGTTTTTGAAAATTTTGCTTAATGCATCTTCCAGGCTAGCATCAGCCAGTTCAATACTGATCAAGCCTTCTTGCTTAATCATTTTATTATTGTAGAAGAAAGTATAACCACTTTGTTGTTTTATGCTTTCAAAAACTGCGTTGAATGTGCTGTTTCTTTTCGAAAGTGTAATTTTTTGTGAGAACCCATCAGCTGATACCTGAAGGCAGCAAAAGAAGATTAAAATTACGGTGAGTTTCATGGCCAATATGGTCTGAGTTGAGCATAGCCGCCTCAAAAGAGGGGCTTTACTACATGAGTTTAATTTCATATTTTTGGTATGTTTTGGTTTATTCATTAATTATCCAATAAGTTTTTTTTGAGGTCAACCGGAACAGTGTTCCTATCTGAGATGATCGGATGGGCGCTAACAGGGCCCTGTTGCGAGCAGGGTCCTGTTTATTCCTTCATCACAGTGTTGCTATTGAGTATTTATCTTTTCATAAGCGAATGGGATTGGGTTAACAATTCGGTTATAGGATGATCATTTATTTTACTTTTTAACGATGAGTTTATGGCCATCAATCTTAAACTGTGTCCCTTCAAAAGACAACATTTTAAGGACTTCGGATAATTTGATCCCTCTTGGGATATCCCCCATAAACTCGTCGTCAGGTCGGTCTACTTCATATACAATGTCTACATCATACCAGCGCGACAATTGTCGCATTACGGCATGAAGGTTATCTTTTTCGAAATGGAAGAAGCCATTTTTCCAGGCCATCACTTGCTCAATATTTGCCTGACTAACTTTCACATTCCCTGCACCATTTTTAGTTACATTGGCTTGCTCTCCTGGTTTCAATACCATCATATTTGCTGCAAAAACTTTCACACTACCTTCCAATAAGGTTGTTTTCACTTCCTCCTCATCCTGGTAAGAATTGATGTTAAAGTGTGTCCCTAAAACCTGCACTTGCTGGGCACCTGTGGAAACAATAAAAGGAAGTTTCTTATTCTTTGCAACTTCAAAATAGGCCTCTCCTTCCAGCTCCACTTTACGTTCTTTTAACTGAGTAAATGTGGTTGGGAATCTTAGAGAAGATGCCGCATTGAGCCATACCCTGGTGCCATCAGGAAGATTCACCTGGTATACCCCACCTCTTGGGGTACTGATGGTATTAAAAACAGGCTGTTTCGTATCGGATGCGATCACACTATAGACCAATTCTCCGTTTTTACTTTTTGAAATCCTTACCCCACTTTGCTTGGCGAGTTCGCCATTATCCGCGTCTGTAAGGGAAATTTTTGAGCCGTCGGCTAAAGTCAGCGTAGCCTTATTGCCACCGGGATCCACATCATTCAGACTGGCCCTTAAATCATTGGTATTTACAGCGGCGTATTTTTGAAAATAAAAATATCCACCAAAAGAGAGCATCACTAAAATGGCTGCTGCTGCCACAGCCTTAGGCCATAAGAACCTGACCTTCTGCGCACGATTAAAATCCAATTCATCTTCTTCCGTGATTTCCAAATCCTCATTCCATGCCATTAACAAGTGATCGTCCAGTTCACCGGTTTTCACCAATTCGGCAAAAAGTTCCAGCTCCTGATCGTTCAGTTGTTTTTTTAGGTAACGCTGCACCAAAGTTTCGTAAAAATCGCTTTCTTCCATAGGATGTCCCTTCAAACATTAAGACAATATGGAGGGGGCTATAGGGTAGCTGAAAATTATTTATTTTTAAACTATTTGAGGAAGACGGTTAAAAGGATGCTGAGCGATATCCCAAGGTCTTTTTTTACGGAGGCACTTAATATTTTCATGGAGCCAACCATGTGGTTTTTGACTGCATTTCTAGAAATCCCCAAGGCGAAAGCTACCTCATCATAGCTTTTTCCTTCCTGCCGACAAAGTCTAAATATCTCTCTTGTTCTTAATGGCAATTCTGACAATGCTTTTTCCAGGTAATGCAGATATTCTTTACTCAACAGTTCTTCTTCAGTATCATTCCTTTGTTCTACAAAGCAATTGATCACTTCGGCCATAGCAACATCAGAACGCATTGCTTTTTTAAGGCTGTTTAAGGTATGATTTCTTGCCATAATTAATAGGTAAGCTTTGATCGAGCGAACCTCAGAAAGTTTGGATTTATGCTGCCAAATTTTTATAAAAACTTCTTGAGTCAGGTCTTCAGCCAGGTCTGAAGAATTTACAAATCTTTTGATATAGGTAGAGATCACCCTACTATAACGGTCATAGAGTTCCGAAAAAGCAGACTCCTCCCCTGCCATTAATTTGGCTTGAAGCTCTTGGTCGGAAATGGTCTGTTTTGTTGGCATTTGGAAATCCCCGAAACTAAATTATCAAAATTAAATCAATGTAACCTCAATGTTTTGAAATTAACAATTCATGGAATACAAGCTCAAAATTCTGCGCTTATTAAATCTTGGAGAAATATTTAATTTGACTGTAGCGTTTAGACCTTCCTTCCCGTTTCTATAATTGCACGCTAGATTAAGTTACCGGAGGAAGGTCCCATACCTTTCTCCGGTTCCTTTTCCCATCTTCAGGCTTCTTGTAGCGGGGGAATATTCAAATCCAATACGCTGGCAGCATACAATTCCCTATATTTACCAAAAAACCTTATTATATGTTAGCTCATCACGTTTTATTCTGGCTAAAAGCCGACACGACCGAAGAACAAAAAGCCGCTTTCAGAGATGGCCTTGAAAAATTAGAAGCAATCGAAACGGTAGAAGCTTTCCATATCGGTACTCCTGCTCCGATTGACCGTGCAGTAGTAGACACCACTTATACTTTCTCCTTAGTATTGTTCTTTTCAGACCTTGCCGGACACGATGTTTATCAGGTTCATGAATTGCACAAAGCATTTTTGGATGAATTCCGTGGTCTTTTTGAAAAAGTAATCATTTATGACGCACATTAATTTTTAATGGTGGCTGGTCAATTGCATTACAAAATTACTACACCATAAAATCCTTAACCGGAGAAAACCAAAATCCCTGCTGGGCTGTTTTTCTCCGGAATACCCTATAAATGCTTTCCTTTAAAAACATCAAGCCCTTAAACAAACAGCTATGAGTGCATTTCAAGAATTGATTCAATCAGGTACGCCAATACTCGTTGATTTTCATGCAGATTGGTGCGGCCCCTGCAAAACCATGAATCCAATCGTTCAGGAAATTGCAAGAATTACCAAAGGCAACGCCCGGGTTATCAAAATTGACATTGATAAGAATCCGGCCGCAGCTAACAAATACAATGTCAGGTCAGTACCGACATTCATGGTCTTTAAAAACGGTGAAATCGTTTGGAGACATTCCGGTACGATCGATCAAATGACCTTATTAAAGCAACTTTCTATTTAACCGCTACTGCTGTCATTTAATGAACTTCTGCCTTAATCATATTGCTATTCCTGGCTCCCGAAAAAGGGTCTGTTCTTAAAGAAAAGATCAGTTTATACATACCTCCTTCTTTAGGCCCCAGGATTTCAGCGTTCAGCACTACCGATTGTTTTGCAGGAATCCTCAGTTTTTGCAAGTTGGCTGCTTTGACCAATCTGAACTCAGAGAGATCCGGGCCATTTTTATAGCCATACTCCAAAACACAAGGCCATTTTTCGCCAGCATCATTCCCTAAGTAAATATCCTCATCATAAGGATTGGTGATCCGGAGCTTTAATACTCTAGGCTGATTTTTCCCAAGTAGTACTGACTTTTCTACCGGATTAACTGAGACCTTTTGATATAGCCTTACCGAATCAATCCAATTGCCATAATACAGACCTTTTGAGGTCTCCAACGTATCCTGACCAGCTAAACCTTTGCTATCTCGTCCAACCCAATACACTCGCTTATTTCTTAAACTGTCCTCCAACGACCAGATATCGTATTGATTTTTGCGGTAATTACGGGAATTATAACTAAAGCCTTTTGTGGTACGGTTGTAATAATTGTACTTTGATGGCTCTTGAAAACTATCCATAAAGATCACCGGTGCATCTCCTGCCTTTTCCTGAATTTGTTTTGCCCAGGTTTCATTGCCAAAATAATAAGCCACACTTTTATTCTTCATCAAGAAAGGAATAGGAATCAACAAGACCAATCTGGCGATCAATATCAAGGCGATATTGGCAAGTGCCAGCCTTTCAAACCATTTAGGAACGGTTCTGTTTGACAAATAAAGATAGGCTAGAATAAACAGGCAAATCATGCCTGGTAAAGTCCAATGTGCCTCTACCCTACCTTTAAAAGTACTGAAGAAGAAAAAGATGAATATCCCAAAAAAGTTAACTTTAATCGCCCTGATAAACGTATCCGGGGTTTTCAATACCACTGCAGCGCGATACAAAAACCAACCCACCAATGGGCCTGCTAATGCCAACTGAGCCAGCAAATATTCCGTTGTAAACTTCAATTTATAAAAAGCTGCAGAACGATCTATCACATGATAATAAAATGAAGGGTAATTGTTTTCCATTTGCCAATAAATATGGGGAAAGAAAGCCAAGGTGGCTACCCCTACAATCAGCCAGAAAGAAGGTCTTTTCAGCAGGCTCAGGTTAGAAAGAATCGTAAATAACAAGACTAAAATCCCATGGTATTTACTGTACAACAAGCAAGCAATCACCAATGCCAACAGCAAAGCCCATTTCAACTGATCTGAAGCCAGGTATTTCTGATAGACATAGAAAAATAAGATGGTAAAAAAGAATAAAGGCGCATCAGGAGTGGTAATGAACCCATAAACATGGAATAGCAGCACAGCACTGAACAACAAGATAAAGAGCTTGATATTTTCGCCATAAGGCTTCACAATTTTCCAGAGAAAAAATACGGAAAGAGAGCTGCTGATCACGGTTAGGAAACGCATCCCCAAAGTGGAAGGCCACAGGAAATCTCCAATTTTAATAAATAATGCGACCATCGGTGGATGGTCAAAATAACCCCAATCTAAGAACCTGGAGTACATCCAATAATAAGCTTCATCAGGATGAACCTCTACAACACTGGCCTGAATGATGTTTAATATCGTCCAGATGCCTAAGAAAATAAACAATATTTGTTCAGGACTTTTTTTTGTTTGCAGCATGAAGCGTTGGTTTTAGCTAGAGAAAGTATATAGGTAATTGGCGAAAAAGTTCCACAGGGAGATCACCACAATGGCACAGGCTTTGGCCACATAAAAGTTCCATTTCAATTTATCATGAAGCAGATAAATGAGGATATTACTGAGGAATAAACCCACCAACGCAATCATAAAAAACTTACTAAACTGCGTGATGCTGGCTGCTGCATGGTCTTCAAAAGTCCAGTTGCGATTAAGTGTATAATTGGAGGCCGTAGCGACCGTGAAACCCAATGAACTCGATACGTATTTATGGATTTTAAGCTTTTCCTTACAGACATAAGTAATGCCAAAATCAATAGCCAGACCAGAAAACCCAACCACACCAAATCTGATAAACTTATACAATAAGGTCTGGTTAAATTCAATCAGGGCAAGGTTCATCATAGCAATAGAAATCTGTACGTGCCGCAAAAGTACATATTAATTTCATTTATGAAAGATTCTGGTTTGGTCGGGAAGAAGGTTAACTCCAGTAGCAGTTGAGTAGGAGTTCCGAAGGAGTCCAATAGGCAAAATGCTACATCAACCCAAGCGCAACTCTTACCATCCTCCTACTATACCCTATTCCAACCTGCACTTCTTCCCGACCACAACCCTAACTCCTCCTAAGGAGGAAACCGATTACAATCTCTCGTTTTCTTTATTCTGATCAATTAAATGATGAATACGTTGTACTGTTTCCGCAGATCTCAAACCATCTTCCTGCGTATGCAACACATAATCCAACAATTGATCTATCGTACTTGTGGCCACATGAATCCTGGAATCTGAGGCCGCATAATAAATAAACACCCTGCCATCCTCATCCGCGATCCAACCATTGCTAAACACCACATTAGACACATCACCAATTCTTTCCGCTCCTTCTGGTGCAATAAAATATCCCGCGGGTTTATGGATTACCCGGCTCAGGTCATTGAGGTCTGTCATGAACACATACAGCACATACCTTAATCCCGCAGCTGTATTTCTAACCCCATGAGCGAGGTGCAACCAACCATATTTCGTTTTAATAGGCGCAGGTCCCTGACCATTTTTGGCTTCGTAAACCGTATGATATTCCTTTTTATCGATCAGCAACTCTTCAGGAATCTCTGCATTTTCTATAGATTCAGAAAGGCCAAAAGCAATTCCACCACCATTTCCTGCTTCGATAAAAGAATCTTGCGGCCGCGTGTAAAATGCATATTTACCGGAGACAAACTCTGGATGAAGCACCACATTTCGCTGCTGTTGAGAGCTCGTTTTCAAATCTGCCAGGCGCTCCCAGGTTAACAAATCTTTACTGCGGATAATTCCACACTGTGCCAAGGCCGCTGATTGATCTCCTGGGGATGCCGAAGGATCTCTCCTTTCCGTACAAAACAGGCCATAAACCCAGCCATCTTCATGAGCGGTTAGCCGCACATCATACACATTGGTATCCGGCAAATCTGTTTCAGGAATGACGACGGGGTATTCCCAGAATTTAAACTGATCAATACCATTGTCGCTTTCCGCAATGGCAAAAAAAGACTTCCTGTCACTCGCCTCCACTCTGGCCATCAGGAGGTATTTGTTATTCCACTTAATCGCACCGGCATTAAACACCGAGTTGATACCAATTCGTTCCATCAGGAAAGGGTTACTTTCTCTGTTCAAATTATAACGCCAATAAAGCGGAGTATGTGCAGCGGTTAAAACCGGATTTTCATATCGGTTAAAAATACCATTTCCTAAGTTTTCAGATTTGTTTCTGCGCGTAAGTAAAGACTGATGGGCTAGGGAGAGCTCCTCCAGTCTTTTGTCGTAATCCATCATATAGTTCTATTAATCTTCGAGTTTATTCCACCAGGTTCTTTTCAGGATGAATACAATGACTGCCAGTATGGCTATTGTAATCATCAAGGGCATTTTCATCATTAAAATCAGGTACATTGGCAGCAGGGTGAGGCAAAGCTGTGCAATAATGCCCAGTACCACATTGAACATATCCCTGCCAAAATTTTTATTCGCCTGAAAGGATGGATCCTCTTTTAAAACCAGTTGATGAACAGGTTTCCAAAATCCCCAGGGCCGAACAGTTCGGTAAAAACTTTTAAGCGTCTCTTCGTCTGTGGGCGGAGCCATATAGGTTCCAATTACTGAACCTGCCAGGGAAAGCAGGAATAGCAATGGGAAATAATACAGGAATTCTACTCCTGAAAAGAACCTGGTAAATACCAGGGCGGCGATGATTCCGGTAAACATTCCCCAGAAAAAACCGTTGGAATTGAACCTCCACCAATGCCATTTCAAGACATTTGCAGCAATATATCCACCATACAAAGCAGATACGATCCACTGCAATACACTATTCACATCCCTGGCAAAGAAGCCTAAGGTTATTCCAACTACAACCACCAATACCCCTGATAAATAATTCATAGAAATGATCTTTTTATTTGAGGCTTCAGGGTTGATGTATTTGAGATAAACATCATTCACAATATAGGCTTGAGCTGCATTCAATGTTCCACTAAAAGTCCCCATAAAAGCCCCTAGAAGACCTGTAAGCACTAATCCGAATAAGCCAACCGGTACAAAACTATGGATACTTGCCGGCAAAATCCTTTCATAATCTATCGCGCCATCCAATCCTTTTAAGTTCATTTGGTCATAGTAAAGAATCCCCAAAACCGTTAGACCCACAATAAGTGAATAACGGATTGGCAGCAATACAATAGAGACAAACCCACTCATTTTACTTGCTTCTTTAGGAGATCTGGTGGACAAGATTTTTTGCATATCATAGTTTGGTGGCGGCCCGGCTAAGGAAGCAAACACCCCTTTAAACAGCATCATCATAAAGAAAATGCTGAACAATGAATAGCCATCGCTTTCTATTTTTTTATTGACATCATTGATGATACCCGTCCAGTCGAGCTCCAAATGCGTTCCGAAGAAAGGACTATCCCAGCCTTTTGGCACATTTAGATGCTGACCGTTCAGGTTAACCATCGCAATTACGGCAATGGAAATGCAAACAACCGTCATGATGGCGTACTTGATCATGTCGCCAAACACGATCCCATGCATTCCTCCCAGAATAGAATAAAACATGGCAAAAAGCGTGAATATAATACCATAAAAATGAGGCACATAATGCGGGGAAACTTCAAAAGGCACATAGGCTTTTACAAAATCCCAGGGAATAAAAATCTCTACAAATTTACCGAGCCCGATGAAACCATAGGCCAGAAAGCCCAGGCAACTCAGCAGCGCAAAGGCAACTACCACTTTATGAGAAGCGCCCACTCCGCGTCCTTTCAATCCAAATCTGGTAGAAAGCCATTCTGCACCCGTAGTGGCATTAGAGCGCCGCAACCATTTCGACAAATACATCATCAGAAAAACCTGATTAAATACCGGCCATAGCCATGGAATCCAGATGCTTTTCATCCCATAGACAAAGCAGAGACTCACCATCCACATGGTACCACTAATGTCAAACATATCCGAGGCATCACTCAACCCCAGCTTATACCAAGGCAATGATTTGCCTCCCATGATATAACTCTGGTTATTTTCTTTCGCCTTTTTACGATACCAAAAGCCAATAATGATCGTACTGATCAGATAGGTGACGATGATGAGGACATCTATGAGTTGAAACTTCATAAAATCAAAACTATACTATTTTCGCATATAGCTTCAATACTTTTTTAACAATTAATTGTATTCACAGAACAAAAAGACTCATTAACACGTCATTAATACTACTTTCGATTAGTACTATTTTAACACAAACCTAATTCATTACCGTACAATTGTTATATTTATATGATGGGCAATAACATAGTCAGGGAAATCACCCCTTTAACGCAGAGCGATTGCTTTACGATTTTTTCCAGGACAAAAAAGGATTTTGACTTTCCTTTACATTACCACGAAGAGTATGAATTGAATTTGATTTTACATGCGAAAGGGGCTAAAAGGATCGTCGGAGATCATATTGAGACCATAGAAGATGCGGAATTGGTTTTTATAGGTCCGAATCTGTACCATGCCTGGTTTACCCATCAATGTAAAAGTGAAGAAATTCTGGAGATTACCATTCAATTTCACAAAGACCTGTTTGATGATCGTTTACTCAAAAGAAACCAGTTAAGCTTCATTGCCAATATGTTTGACCGTTCCCAAAAAGGGATTTTATTCTCGGCGGATACAATTGAGCGATTGGTTCCTAGAATTCTTTCTTTAAGTCAGAAGAAAGGTTTTGATTCTGTTTTAGAGTTATTTTCCATCTTACACGACCTCTCTATTTCCAGGAATATACGCACGCTATCAAACTCTAGTTTCAACAATGAACAGTTCAATTACAACAGTCGCAGGATAGAAAAAGCCTTTGATTATATGAATGCGAATTACAATAGAGGGGTTTCCCTGGAGGAGGTAGCCAAAGCGGCAAGCATGCCAGAAGTATCCTTCAGTAGGTTTATTAAGAAGAGAACGGGGAGTACTTTTATTGACAGTCTAAATGAGATCCGCTTGGGACATGCCACAAAAATGCTAATTTCCAGCACACAGACAATTTCAGAAATCGCTTACAAGTGTGGATTCAACAACATTTCTAACTTTAACCGCATTTTTAAAAAGAAGAAAAACTGTACACCTAAAGAGTTTAGAGACAGTTTTTCCGGTACCCGTTCCTTTATTTAGCTGGGATCTGCGCTTTACCTAGTTCATATTGAACTTATCATTTCTCACTTGCACCACATTGGATGCAGAAATAATCCCGACGACCAGAATTCCGATCAAAACTGCCAGGGCAATCTGCAAGGTCGAATAAAGCTTACTTCTGGACACCATAGATTCAGAGCTCTGAATCAGCTCCTTCCCTACCTGCGTCTGGATGATCATCAATTCCGTGAGCTGCTGCAGCGTTTTTCTAGAAGTCGCTCTTCCTACAGTCTCATAAAGTTTTCGTCCATCTTCGATGCTATGACTGTCACTTAAAGAAATCACATGTTGTTCTGCCGCTATAGAATTGATCAATCTAACTTTCAATTCTTTCAATTGCTCCTTTTCCTGCTTCACAAGAAAGGTCTTTTCATATTTTTTCATCAGTGAATCAATCGTGGAATTGAAGTTCTGAAACTGACTTTTTAGCAAACCGATATCCTTCTGCTCCGGATTCCCGGAATATAGGAAACTATCCAGGGTATATTTCTTTGCAAAGATGTTTTCTGCAATGTAAAATAGGTCTGTTGCAGGGATTAAACGATCATTATACATGGACACGAAAGATTCATTCATGCTTTTCACACTCTTATCTTCCAAAATTCTGATCAGAATCATACAGGCCATAATCGCAAACAGAAAGGTAGCGATTTTCATTTTCTGTTTTAAAGAATAGGCAACTTTCATATCGTTTAGGTATTTAGCGTTAAGTTAATCTTCTATAGGGGAAGCAAAAAGGTTTGGAGCAAAATTTACTAAAAATAATTCTCTTTTTGCCCTGGTTACACCAGTATACAACCATCGTAAAAAATCCAGGTCAATCATTTCTTCTGTTAAATACCCCTGATCGACGAATACAGCTTCCCATTGCCCACCTTGCGCCTTGTGACAAGTTACTGCATAGGCAAATTTAATTTGTAGGGCATTGTAATATGGATCTGCTTTAATCGCATTGAAACGTTCTCTTTTATTGGTCAGGTGTTCATATTCGACATTTAAAGCTTCAAAAAGCTTATTTCCGAGTTCATAAGAAAGATTGGGTGTTTCTGCGGTTAAAGTATCGAGCATGACTTTACAGGATATTTGTCCGGCGTCCGGGAAATCCAGAAACTCGAGTGCTACTTCTGCGAAGCGGAAGCCGAAACGTTCTTCTGTGCCCCTCACCCTTACAATTTTGGCCATATCACCATTGGCGATAAATGCCGCAGATTCATTGTCTGGAAGCCAGAAATAATTGTTCTTAACCACCATGATCTGGTCACCCCCGGTGAGCTCTTCTTCGCGATAAAGTATTCTTGCACGGATCTGCTGATTGTATACATTTGCTGATTTATTAGACCGACAGACCACTAACGTATTCTCCATACCAAATTTGCTATAGGCGTATTCTAATCCCTCAACCAGCTTAAGACCGGTCATTCTAAAAATATCCTTATAACCTGTCGTCATAAATTTAGGCAGCTCAATCTCATCCGCCTCTTCTGAGGAGCCTTCATTGATCAGTCTCCGCAGCATGGTGGCATTGGCGAGAATTCCGGATTCCTTCTCTTGTCGCACAACCTCCTGAAGCTCTACGGCGCGTACTGACATCCCAAAATTACCCGCTACATATTCCTTATTTAGCGCTGGGCTATCCATACTTCCTACTGGTGGCAACTGTGCCGTATCTCCGACAAAAATTGCCGCACAGTTTTTTTGGTTGTATACATATTGCATCAAATCCCTCAAAAAGGAAGAACCTGTTTGGGTATTCCATTCGTCGGCAATCATAGAAGCCTCATCAATGATGAACACCGTATGTTCTGCCAGATTTGGGGCAATCTGAAAAGACAGATCTGTAGATACTGCAGATTTTTTCCTATAAATCCGCTTATGAATTGTGAGGGCTTTACGCCCGGTATAGTTGCTCATCACCTTGGCCGCGCGCCCTGTAGGCGCCATCAACACCGCTTTAAAGCCAAATTTCGGTAATGCTTTAACTAAGGCGCCAACAGAAGTGGTTTTTCCCGTACCGGCATAACCCCTCAATATAAAACACTGATCATCTAAGCCTTGGCTTAAAAAAGCCGCCATTTCCTGGCAAAAAACAAGCTGTTCTGCCGTTGGTGTAAAGGCATAAGACTGGGCTATAATTGATGCTTTATCCATTTAACAAAGATGCAATGGTGATGTTATAGAAAAAAGGATTAATTTTGATCTTAAATAATTTGATACAGATGAGCCATAAAAACAGCATTTTATTAGTTGATCCTGAATTTGATCCTAGTACTGCGCCCGACTGCAATTTATTGTTAAAAATTACCGCAGATAGCTTCTCCTATGCCATTATTGACAAAACCAGCAACCAATTAAAAGCGGTTTATGACCAGCAGGAATCTAAGAATATTCCACAAGATCTTGCTACAAAATTAAAAAACGACAGTTACCTGAACTTGGCTTTTAAAGACATTAAGGTAGCTGTGTATAGCGAAAACTCTATTTCCATTCCGACGGAATTCTTTGATGCTAAAAACTTAAATCAATACGCGAAATTCTTCACAGAAGAGCAGTCAGACAAGCTCTATGTCAGGCCATTTGCAAATTACGGTTTCACCTCCATTTTTACGCTTCAGCGTTTCATGGATGAGACACTGGCAGATGCTTTATTGAGCTGTAAGTTATTTGATCAGCTGGCCCCAGTGTTGGCCATGGTTCCCGATGGTGCTCAAAAAACTTTGGTATTGGATTTCACTGCGGCCTCTTTCACCGCAGTATTTACCGAAGGGGAAAAACTGATTTTCCGCAATTGTTACGAAATTGAAAATGCGGAGGAGTTTAATTATTACCTGCTATTGATCATCAATCAGATTAAAATAGACCACAAAGATACGGAGGTACGCTTGAGTGGTATCATTCATGAGAATGATACTTACTATCAATGTCTGGAGAAATATTTCCAGAAAATAGAATTTAACAATCCCTTAAGTGATCAGGTAGATCACAAAATTTTAGAAGACATGCCTGCTCATTATTACAGCAGCTTGCTAGCACTGGATATATGCGAATAATTGGCGGTACATTAAAAGGCATTCGTTTCAATGCCCCGGAAAGCTTACCGGTAAGGCCCACTACAGATATGGCCAAAGAAGCTCTTTTTAACATTCTTTACAATACCTACGATTTTGACAGCTGTGATGTGCTGGATCTTTTCTGTGGCACAGGAAACATCAGTTTTGAGTTTGCTTCCAGAGGCGCTAAAAGCGTTACGGCAGTAGATAAACATTCAGGATGTGTGTTTTGGGTGAAATCAGTGATTGCTAAACATCATCTCGATGTGATTGATGTGCAGAAAGCTGATGTATTCAAGTTTTTAGAGACGCATAAGAAATCATATCAGATTATTTTTGCTGATCCTCCTTATGATTTGCCTACGATTCCCAAAATTCCGGAATTGGTGATCAACAACAACTTACTTACGGATAATGGTTTATTGATTGTTGAGCATCCTTCTTTATTGAAAATGAATGCCCAACCAGGTTTTAAAGAAACCAGAAGATATGGGAATTCTTCCTTTAGCTTCTTTGAGAAAGTAAAATAATAATCTATTAGCGCCATATTTATAAATGTGGTGCTTTTTTAAAATATAGAAGATGAAAATCGCCCTGTTCCCTGGTTCATTTGACCCCATTACCATTGCCCATGTAGACATCCTGAAACGTGCCTTGCCCTTATTTGATAAAGTGGTGGTGGGTATTGGATTAAACAGCTCGAAACAAAGCTACCTTTCTGCGGAAATGCGGGAAGAGATTGTAAAAACAGTATTTGAATCGGAAGCTAAAGTGGACGTTCAGCTTTATGAAGGGCTAACGGTTGATTTTTGCAGGAAAATTAATGCGCAATATATGGTTCGTGGGATCCGCTCTGTTGGTGATTTCGAATATGAGCGTGCGATTGCTCAGATCAACCAGACCATGATGCCGGAAATGGAGACCATTTTTATATTGAGTAAGCCGGAATATTCGGCGATCAGCTCTACCATCGTCCGTGACATCCTTAGAAATCACGGAGATGTGAGCCAGTTTTTACCTCAAAACGCTATCCCGTTCCTCAAGTAAGGAACCAACTTCCAATACCTGGATGATGGAGGGATAAGTGTTTACAAGGATAGGTGCCAAATCTGCTTTACTTAACCATTTGGCTTTCGTAATGCCTTCTTCTTTTTGGGGAATCAATTTTGGTTCTCCTTTAACAGTCATGCTGTACCACTTGGTTTTCTTCAATACCAATTTAGAGCCCATCGGATAAACATGGTAAGTTTTACAAAGCTTCTCATCGTTGCTGTAAATCGTAACACCGCATTCCTCTTCTACTTCCCTTAAACCAGCTTCTCTCATTCCTTCTCCTTTTTCTACCTTTCCTTTTGGCAGGTCCCATTTTTTATTCCTGAAGATAAACAGGTAATTGCCTTTAGCACTTTTAACCAGTCCACCAGCAGCTTTAATTAAAGTAAGGTTGTTTTTAATCTGCTTAAAAGTCGCCTTAGGATCCGTTACCAATAGTAAATAATCCTTAGCAGTGTTTGCTGGTAAATTTTTGTAGAACAATTTGAAATCAAAACCGGCAACATCCAATTGCTGGATTTCCTTTTCCTGAACAGGGATGGAATCTGCAATAAACAGGGTATTGTCGTTGATATAAATGCTGTATTTTTTCATGCTTGGCGCTTAAAATGCTTTTTATTACAGGCCGTAAAAATTCCTTACAAAAAACAGACCCCTTTGAATTGCATTCTAAAGGGGTTTTCTTCGAAATTTTCACAAATTCACCTGGATATTTGAGTTTTTAAAATTATAAATATTTATCCAATAAATGACATCAAAAAGAAGGAAGGTTTCGATATTTTCGATCAGGTGTAGCGTTTAGGGAAAGCGTTCCGTTTTTACCCTAAACCACTTAACTTTAAAACGCTATGAAATATTCTCCTTTACTCTTTTTAGTGATTTTCCTTTCTGCCTGTTCAAAAGACAAGGTAAATGGCCCTTTAAAATTAAAAAATGGCCAGGAAGTTGAATTATCCGTGGATCACCGCTATGCAGCGGTTGGCGAGACTTTACTGATGATGCCGAAGAATGAACCGGCAGAATTCTCCTTACAAGGATTTATGGACCGAAAGCCCGGCTATACCTATCGTGTCAAAGCGCGTTTTCATATAGAAAAAGAGCCGCTTCAGGATGCCTCAGACAGATGGTTTGAGTTCTCAAAAGTGATCAGCGAGCAAAAGTACATGGGTGCCGAGCCCTTTAACATCAGCATGATCAAGTCTTTTGTACCAGGTGGTCCAATAATTTACCTGACAAAGGATGGAGCGCAATATCAGTACATTCAGGAGAAATTACAGCTCAGTTATGCCAATCAAACGGTGAAGGATCAATTGGAAGAAATCTGGCAACATGCTTTAGAAATACGCGAACGCGAGAAGAAAGAACAAAAATATATTGCTCCGAAATGGAAATCTATTCTGGCAACTGTGACGCATGATCCGAATAATTTTGGAAAAGCTTATTTGGTACAACGGATAGTCTTTACACTATAGTTTCCTTTGAACCTTAGCCTATTTTACCCTTAAATCAATTGAAGCTTAGGGATTTAAAAAAAAATAATTCTACTGATTTAACTTTGAACTTCGTTTATTTAATTCCTAAAAAAACTTTAAGTTGAAGATTTATTTTCCTGATTTGGTTATACAGCACCATTAAAGATTTAAATATTAATTTAAACTTACTTTCTTACTTCCCAAAATCCGAAGGATTACTTTAGTGATATTTTATAGTAATGATGGAGGAGTGTACTTATCCAGCACAGCTTGGTTAAACAATATTTATTCTTACGATAGTCGGGCTAGTCCTAAAAATATCAATAATTAAAAAGGTTTAAAAGATGATTATTAGCGCATAAAAATGATGGAAGGCATACTTTAATATTGGAACACAGCTCCCCGGAAGTTGCCAAAACCTTTACACCACCAATTTGTTGTAAATCTCAAACACAACTCATCCTGTTGTTTTTCATCTATGATTAATTCATTTAATGAGCTAAAATTATCATGGAAGACAAACAACAAACCAAACAGGAAATGATTGAACAGCTACAGCTGGAAATGATCATTGCAAAGGAAAATGGTGATGATGACCTTTATCAAATACTGGTTTTAATTGAAGCTAAATTAAAAAAGGATCAGCATATCGAAGAAGATCCCCAGCACCATTATTGAGATTATTTATGATGAGGCAAAACTTAATCAGTTAAACAATTGAGTTTCTACAATTTTCTACAGCACGCTAAAAAACATTGTTTGAATTAGTGCTAGGACAAATGTAAGGAATTCTGTAATTTTGGAGCATGTATAATAAAAGTGATATTGAATTAAAGGTAGCTGAATTTTTATTACAAATAAAAGCAATAAAGTTACAACCGAATAACCCGTTTACATGGGCATCAGGTTGGAAATCTCCAATTTATTGCGATAATAGAGTTACACTTTCCCACCCCTCAGTAAGAACATACATCAGACAAAAACTGACGCAATTGATCCAGGAAGAATTTGGTTCTGTGGACTTGATTGCAGGAGTAGCAACTGCTGGTATTCCTCAAGGTGTATTGGTTGCCCAGGAATTGGGATTACCATTTGCTTATGTAAGAGCGAAAGCTAAAGAACATGGTACTGGAAGTCTGATTGAAGGAGAAATAGTAGAAGGACAACGTGTAGTTGTGGTAGAAGACTTAATCTCTACCGGCAAAAGCAGCTTACAGGCAGTAGAAGCATTGAGAAATGCGGGATTATCTGTAGCAGGTTTAGTGTCTATCTTCACCTATGGTTTTGACCAGGCTGAAGAAAACTTTAAAGCGGCAAAATGTCGTTTCGCCACACTTTCTAATTACAATACATTAATTGAATATGCTGCTGAACATAGCTTCATTGCTCAAAACGATGTAGATCTATTGACCAAATGGCGCAGAAACCCATCAGAATGGGGAAAAGAATTAGAACAACTAACCTAAAATCATAATGACAGTTATTGAGAGCACTACTGACATCAACCAGCCTGTAGCCAACGTTTATGCATTTTTAGCTGATATGAACAATCATCAGCAATTGATGCCGGAAAACATTTACAATTGGTCGTCCACAACTGATGAAGCCAGTTTTACCATTCAAAACATGGCTAAATTGGCCATAAAGATTTCTAATCGTGTAGAAAACCAGGAATTAACGGCTATACCGACTGAGAAACCTCCCTTTGATCTAGAGTTGAAATGGACTGTAGCAGACAATGGTAATGGTGGAACTACCGCTACATTGATCATCTCTGCAGACCTGAACATGATGATGAAAATGCTTGCTGCCGGACCGCTACAAAAACTAGCTGACCACCAGACTCAAAAACTAGCAGAAATATTAAATTAGTTTATCATTCCATTCTCTAAAAGAGATCGATATATCAAAACAGCCCTATCATTAATGGAGGGCTGTTTTTTTTGCAGGTCTAATTTAAAGAGAACTCCAGATAAACCGGAACATGGTCGGAAATCCTACGCGCCTCCTTCAAGTCCTCAAACTGCGTATAAAAAGGAACAATGCCAGTGCTGACCACCTTCAGCTTATCCCCATGAAAAAAGAAATTATCATATTCTGAGGCCAGATATTCCCCTTTCACCACCTTTTGTTTAAGAGAAGTTTTCTGATTGACCATCGCGGAAACATAACCCATATTCCTTAATGGATTAAATACGGAATGAGACTGAGGAAGGTTAAAGTCCCCACAAAAAATCAAAGTTTCTTTTGGGTGGAGGTCCGGCAGGAACTTCAGGTATTTAATCTCCGTTTCCGGCTGTTTTGCTTTGGGCTTCGCATGAAAAG
The DNA here is from genome assembly GCF_014172405.1 of Pedobacter gandavensis. Taxonomy (GTDB): domain Bacteria; phylum Bacteroidota; class Bacteroidia; order Sphingobacteriales; family Sphingobacteriaceae; genus Pedobacter; species Pedobacter gandavensis. The sequence goes on from NZ_WNXC01000007.1 coordinate 66,126, forward strand.
AAACCAAGGTAAATGTTTTCTTTCCCAACTGGAACTTACCAAAATAAGGCTCCCGTTCTACCTCTAACTGGTACTTATTCTCCAGCCAAGGCTCTCCTACCTTCTTTAGCTTTTTACTCTTCCACATAAAGGCATAGCGTTCTTTACTATATCTATCACTGGAAGTTCCATGGCTAAATGAATATTCCCAAACTTCTCCTGTTTTATTTAAAGCTTCGGCAAGCCTGATCACCGCCTTTGGACCACCGTAACCGGCTACCACTTCCTGAATGGCAATCACATCAAAACTTTTGACCACATTGGCAATAAAAAGTATATTTTCCTCCGTTTTGGACTGGCCAAAATCTTTAAGATTCCAGGAACCTACACGGACATTTTGCCCGGAGGCAGTAAAAAAACAAAGCGCAAACAGCATCAGGAGCGCATTCCGGCGCATCCACAAAAGGGAATTTCTCAAAAGATATTTAGTTAATCGTGTTTAATTTCATTTTTTTCATCACAAAGAAAAAGCCGATGGAGGTCAGTAATAACACTACTACCGTGCCCCACCACAATACGTTGAAGCCATAAATCGCAGCCACACGCGTACCCAAGAAAGGGGAAAACACATGCGCAGCAGAAACACAAAGTGCGTTAACACCCATGTAAGCTCCTCTCGTTTGAACAGAAGAACGCTGTAAAGTGATGGTCGCCATAAAGGGCATGGCTAGAATTTCCGCCAGACAAAGGACAAACATTGCCATATAGAGTACCCATGTACCATGGGCAAGATTTAAGATCAGAAAAGAAAAACCACATAGCAAAGTCCCCATCACCATGATATCTCTTGGCGTAAAACGTTTCTCCGCAATATGTACCAGGAGCATTTCCAAAAGAAAAACGACAATACCACTAAAGGCCAGGATTACCCCGATATTCGCTTCTGTCATTTGATAGACTTCCCTGTAATATAAAGGCAGTGTACTGAGTAATTGAAGAAAGCAAATCGTAAAAATGCTACAAAACAAGCTGAACAACATAAACAAAACATCTTTATAAGGAGATTTTTTGGGATCTGCTGTTTCCTTAAGCTCATGTGATGCCACCTCCTGTTCTTGCTTCTCATTCCCTTTTCTATTTCTAAAATAAATGAAAAACAGAATCGCGGAGCAGAAAGCCGCTATCGCATTACCATAAAACAAAAAGGTATAAGAGATCGCCGCTAAGAAACCTCCCAATGCTGGTCCTATAGAAAAACCGAGGTTCATCGCCATCCGGTTTAAAGAGAAAGAACGGATAATGTTATCAGGTTTTGAATAGTAGGCTATTGACACAGAGTTTGCAGGTCTGAAGGTTTCAGAAATCACACTCAATACAAATACACCTAGAGCCAGTTTAACGACAGTATTCAACTCTGGAAGCAGAAAAAACATGGGTACGGTAAAGATTAAGCTGAAAAGCTGCACTTTAAAATGTCCTACTTTATCCGTTAACCAGCCACCAATGAAAGAACCCGTCACAGCGCCCACACCAAAGCAACTCAAAACCATCCCCGTATCCTCTAAAGAGAAACTCAAATGATTGATCATGTAAATCCCCAAAAAAGGGATCACCATGGCACCACTCCTATTGATCAGCATCACCAGTGCCAGCATCCAGGCCGGTGTGGATAGCCCACGATAGGCATCTAAATATAATCGTAAAAACTCCTTCATCTCTCTCCTTTATTTTAAACGCTAAGCTGCCGGATTTTCCAAATCGAGTTTATACAAATTATACCCGAGGGGTATTTTAAATAAAACATGCTGGGGGAAATCCAAAAAAAAAATCATCCAATAAGATGACCTGCAGGTTTGCGAATTTAAGAAGAATATTGCCTTTTCGACCATGAAATGGGCATCCATTTCTTGTTTTGTTGTTGCAGATTCTAACAATTTTCATTTTTTAGCAGAGCCCTGCTTTCCATCAGACAGGCTTTCCGCTAAACAGAGGCACAAAGCAGTCAATTTGTCACACCAATCTCATAGAATCGGACATATTTTCCGAAATTTCCTTTAAGAACAATATGGCATTTACTTTGTTTACCAAATTATATGAACTTCAACAATTTCACTATAAAAGCACAGGAAGCGATTCAACAGGCTTCTGAAATAGCTCAAGGCAACCAGCAACAAGCTATTGAGACAGCGCACATACTTAAAGGCCTGCTCACTGTTGATGAAAATGTGGTTTCTTATGTTTTAAAGAAATTAAATGTAAATCTAAATGTCTTAAATCAACATTTAGATAGCCAGATAGCAAAGTTCCCTAAAGTTAGCGGAAGTAGTCCGTATTTAACTTCAGGAAGTAACGCCGCTTTACAAAAGGCACAAACTTATTTGAAAGAGTTCAAAGATGAATTCGTTTCAGTAGAGCACCTTTTATTAGGCTTACTTTCTGTGAACGACAATACTTCAAAGCTATTAAAGGATCAAGGTGTTACGGAGAAAGACCTTAAAAAAGCGATTTTGGCTTTGAGAGGAGACAATCATGTAACCGACCAAAATGCCGAGGCAACTTTTAATGCTTTAAATAAATATGCAAAGAACCTAAATGAATATGCAGAATCAGGAAAGCTTGACCCTGTAATTGGTCGCGATGAAGAGATCAGAAGAGTGATCCAGATTCTTTCCAGACGTACCAAGAACAACCCGATTCTGATCGGTGAACCTGGTGTTGGTAAAACAGCCATCGCCGAAGGTATTGCCCATCGGATTATCCAGGGAGATGTTCCAACCAATCTAAAGACAAAAACAGTATTCTCTTTAGATATGGGGGCCCTGATTGCAGGCGCTAAGTACAAAGGAGAGTTTGAGGAACGCTTAAAAGCAGTGGTTAAGGAGGTAACTCAAAGCGATGGAGACATCATTCTATTCATTGATGAGATCCACACTTTGGTGGGTGCCGGTGGTGGTGAGGGTGCTATGGATGCAGCCAACATCTTAAAACCTGCATTGGCCAGAGGTGAACTTCGCGCAATCGGAGCGACTACCTTAGATGAGTATCAAAAATATATTGAAAAAGATAAAGCCTTAGAACGCCGTTTCCAAAAGGTATTGGTAGGCGAACCTGATACTCAGGATGCGATTTCCATTCTGCGAGGACTGAAAGAAAGATATGAAACTCACCATAAGGTGAGGATTTTAGATGAGGCGATCATTGCCGCAGTAGAACTGTCGCAGCGCTACATATCCGATCGTTTCTTACCAGATAAAGCCATCGACTTGATGGACGAGGCTGCTTCTAAATTACGTTTAGAAATGGATAGCGTTCCGGAAGAAGTGGATGAACTGAATCGTAAGATCATGCAGTTGGAAATTGAGCGTGAAGCGATCAAAAGAGAGAATGACGATAAAAAAGTACAATCTCTTGGAGAGGAAATCGCCAATATCTCTGCGGAACGCGATCAGCTAAAAGCCAAATGGCAAGGTGAAAAAGACCTGGTAGACGCTATTAATGCGGAAGGTGAGCAAATAGAACGCTATAAACTGGAAGCAGACCAGGCGGAACGTGCTGGAGATTATGGTAAAGTAGCCGAGATCCGTTATGGAAAAATTAAGGAATCTCAGGACAAAATGGAACAACTGAAAACCAAACTCGAAGCTCAGCAGTCGGAAAGTAGAATGCTGAAAGAAGAGGTAACTGCAGATGATATTGCAGGGGTTGTTGGCCGTTGGACTGGTATTCCGGTAACCAAGCTGCTCTCTAGTGAAAGGGAAAAATTACTCCATCTGGAAGAAGAGTTACACAAACGTGTGGCTGGTCAGGATGAAGCAATTGAAGCCATTTCTGATGCGATTCGCAGGTCAAGAGCCGGATTACAGGATAAACGCAAGCCAATTGGTTCATTCATCTTCCTGGGTACTACCGGAGTTGGTAAAACCGAGCTGGCAAAAGCATTGGCAGAGTTCTTATTTAACGATGAGAATGCCATGACCAGGATTGATATGAGTGAATATCAGGAACGTCATGCGGTATCCAGATTGATCGGAGCGCCTCCAGGATACGTAGGTTATGATGAAGGTGGACAGTTAACGGAAGCCGTTCGCAGGAAACCTTATTCGGTTGTACTGCTCGATGAGATTGAGAAAGCGCATCCTGATGTGTTCAACATCTTATTACAGGTACTGGATGATGGCCGTCTAACCGACAATAAAGGCCGTGTGGTGAACTTTAAAAACACCATTATCATCATGACCTCTAATATTGGAGCACACATGATTCAGGAGAATTTCAAAGACCTGAATGACGAAAACCGTGAAGAGGTAGTTGCGAAGACGAAAAGCGAGTTGTTCGAAATCTTAAAGCAAACCATCAGACCGGAATTCTTAAACAGGATTGATGAGCTGATCATGTTTACCCCATTGAACCGCAGCGAGATCAGAAACATTGTGGACTTACAGTTCAACCATGTGAAAGAGACGCTGGCTGAGATGGGTATCGATATCGAAGCCACACCAGAAGCATTAGACTGGTTAGCGGAATTGGGATACGATCCTCAATTTGGAGCAAGGCCACTGAAACGTGTCATCCAGAAGCGAATTTTAAATGAATTGTCTAAAGAAATTCTTGCTGGAAAAATTGATAAAGACAGTAAGATAAAACTAGATACGTTCGATCATAAATTCGTGTTTTTGAACAACAAATAAACATCCTTGCTTAATTAATTGCAACCATTGTTAAATTAAATGCCTTCAGAATTACTCTGAAGGCTTTTTTTTATGATTAAGAAATTTAAGTTCAATCAACACAACAATAATCATATGTTTTTATTAATATTACGTTACACAAATGAAACCAACGTATGAACAAGAAAATTATCATGATGGCTGCGCTATGCGCGGTAAGCATTGCTGCATCTGCACAACTTGAAAAAGGAAGGCTGATGGTCGGTGGGAATGTAGGCTACAGTAGGAATTCCAATGAAGGCCCCTCAAATGCCGCTATCTCCACCAACACCTTCAAATCGAATGCCTTTGCAATTTCTCCAACAGCAGGTTATTTCATTAATGACAACCTCGCTATAGGTACAAATATTAGCTACACAAACAGAAAAAGCAACAGCACCTCTTACTTCCGAAAAGAATCGTTGTATGGTGTAAATCCTTTTATCCGTTATTACTTAAATATCTCTTCTGATTTCAAATTCTTCGCTGAATTTATGATGGGTGCGAGCTTAGGAAAATCAGACGAAGTTAGCAATGGCTTTATCTATAAAAATAAGCGTAAGGAGTACAGTGCTGCGCTCGCTCCAGGACTGGCTTTTCTACCCGCTAAAAAATGGTCTGTTGACCTTCGTTTTAACCTGATTAATTACACGAACAGTCAAGTCAAAAGCACAAACCCTGACGCGGAAAACAACCGATATGTCGGATCCAATTATTTTAATTTTGGATTAAACACGATCAGTCCATCTATTGGTGTCAATTACCATTTATAATCAAAGTTCCTTACCAAATACATCCATGAAAAAAATCGCAATTTCCATAATCATATTAGCTATCAGTACATTTACCCTCCAGGCTCAAACAGAAAAAGGCACAAAATTGATTGGGGGAGGGTTTCGATTTAACACAAACAACACTCAATTCGGGAACGACTACAGAACTTACACCTATGAGTTATCTCCAAAAGCAGGCTATTTCGTTGGTGATAATTTTGCTATCGGAACCAAATTGACTCTTGGCTATACTAAATCCAGGCAGGAAAACACGACAATCAACAACAGTTCCCGCCTTTCTTTTGGAGCTGCTCCTTTTGCACGTCATTACATCAGGATCACTGATCGGTTCAGATTCTTTTCTGAATTCGAACTTAACTGGATCACTGAAAAATACAAAGGTTTTCAAAATCCAGAAATTGCGGTAGAACAATACACCAGGGTTCATTCCTATGGTGCAGAATTAAGACCAGGATTGGCATTCTTCCCGACTAAGAAATGGGCAGTAGAAATGTCATTCCCACTATTAGGTTACTTTAGAAATGTTAGTAATCCGGTTGGATCTTTTGATCAAAGAAAAACCACTAATGATTTCTTTAATTTTGGCTTAACCACCTCGAGTCCTAGAATTGGAATAAATTACCATTTCTAAGAAATCGCCTTAAATTGAAAAGCCCTGATTAAGTTTGAACTTAATCAGGGCTTTTCAATATTATAATGTTTATTAAACTTTCTTTTTACTCCCTTCAATATTCGGCAGGAAGCCGGTAAGTAGTCCAATTAAGGGTAAGAAAGAACAGATGTGAAACACATAAGCGATACTGGTACTGTCTGCCAGGTTCCCCAATAACGCAGAGCCGATTCCTCCCATTCCAAAGGCGAAACCGAAGAACAGTCCAGATACCAAACCTACTTTACCAGGAATCAACTCCTGTGCATAAACAAGAATCGCAGAAAATGCAGAAGCCAAAATCACCCCTATTGGCACAATCAATACACCGGTCCAGAATAAGTTGGCATAAGGAAGCATTAAAGCAAATGGCGCGGTACCCAGAATAGAAAACCAGATCACGTATTTACGACCAACACGATCACCAACAGGGCCACCAATCAGTGTTCCTGCGGCCACAGAGAATAAGAATACAAACAGGTATAACTGCGAGGTCTGTACAGAAACATGAAATTTTTCAATCACATAAAAAGTGAAATAACTAGTCAGACTGGCCATGTAAAAATATTTAGAGAAAATCAGGATCAATAAAATGGAAACCGCAAAAATCACCTTCTTTCTGGAGAACTTGCTGGCAACCACCTCTACCTGAGCATGCTGTTTTGCTTTATTTAACATGTGTCCACGGTACCATCTACCTACCCTACTTAATATCAGAATTGCCAATAATGCAATTAAAGAGAACCAAATCACACTGAATTGTCCTTGTGGAACGATAATCCAGGCAGCGAGTAATGGCCCCAAGGAACTTCCAGCATTTCCTCCCAGTTGGAAAATGGACTGTGCCAAGCCTCTTCTACCTCCCGAAGCAGCATGTGCCATTCGGGATGCTTCCGGGTGAAAAATTGAAGAACCTGTACCAATCAATGCTACTGACAATAACATCATGTAAAATCCATTGGAGAGCGATAAAGTGATCAATCCGATCAAAGTAAAGCCCATTCCTATCGCCAGAGAGTATGGTTGTGGCTTTTTATCGGTATACATGCCCACAAAAGGCTGAAATATAGAAGCTGACATCTGAAACATCAATGTAATTAAACCAATCTGAGAAAAACTAAGCTTATAGCTCTCTTTTATTACTGGATAAATGGCAGGAATCAACGATTGAATGGTATCATTTAGCAAATGCGAGAAACTGATTGCGAAAAGAATAGGGAATACAGTATTTTCTACCATTTTCCCCGTAGAAGGAGCAGAATTCATATGGAGATTTTATTAAGCTCAAAGGTATAAAAAAACAATCCTCTTTCAGATATGTTGTTAATAATGAACTCCAAACCTTGGAGTACTCCCTATTGTTAATCGTTTAAAATATATGTTATCATGAAAATCGCTTATATTTCGTCCTACCCACCTCGTGAGTGTGGCATCGCTACGTTTAACCATAATTTGCTTAGGGCAATAGGACATGATAAGGTTTCTGTATCCAATGACAGCTTTGTGGTGGCCATGAATGATTCAGAACATTTAGCCACATATGAATACCCTAAAGAAGTAAAGTACATCATCCGGCAGGAAAACCAAAAAGACTATATCCGTGCAGCGGATTACATCAATACCAGTTTGGCTGACGCCTGTATTCTCCAACATGAATTTGGAATTTACGGTGGTGAAAGCGGAATTTATATCCTTCCCTTAATTGCAAGGTTGCAAAAGCCACTCATCACTATTTTCCATACGATTTTAAAAGATCCCAATTACCTGCAATTGACGATTATCAGAGAAATTGCAAAACACTCTTCCAGAGTGGTGGTGATGAGTCACCGCGCTGTAGGCTTTCTAACCGGTATCTACGGAATTCCATTCTCCAAGATTCAACTGATTGAACATGGTGTTCCGGATCTGGAAGCGAAAATTGAAAACCCAGTAAAGCAATCCCTTGCTTTTAAAAATAAAAAGGTCCTGTTCACTTTTGGCCTGATCAGCAGGAACAAGGGACTCGAAACAGTGATTCAGGCTTTACCTGAAATTGTAGCACAAAATCCAGACGTCATGTATGTGATTCTGGGAACTACCCACCCGGGAGTAATCAAAAATTCCGGAGAAGAATACCGCGATAGCTTGAAAAAACTGGCAAAAAAGCTGGATGTATCCGACAACCTGACCTTCATTAACAAATTTGTTTCAGAGGAGGAGTTGTTTGATTACCTCAGCGCGGCGGATATGTACATTACCCCCTACCTGAATGAAGCACAGATTACCAGTGGTACTTTATCCTATGCTGTAGGTGCTGGTTCAGCAGTGATCTCTACCCCGTATTGGCATGCACAGGAGTTACTTGCCGACAATAGGGGCCGTTTATTTGATTTCAGAGATGCTGATGGACTGGCAAATATTGTAAATGAATTATTTAAAGATCAGGGTAAATTGGAAAAACTACGTTCCAATGCTTATGAGTATGGTTTACATTTACGCTGGCCAAGTACCGGCCAGGTATTTATTGATGTGCTCGATGAGGCGGTTTCCAAATACCTCTCCGAAATGGAGAAAGGTGGCAAGCAAATCATAGATCCAGACATGATGCCTGCTTTTAGTCTGGCGCACGTACAGCGCTTAACTGATGACACCGGTATTGTACAACATGCAAAATATGGGATTCCAAACCTTAAAGAAGGCTATTGCCTGGACGACAATTCCAGGGCGCTCATCCTGGCGATTCTGGCCTATCAACAAAACAAAAGCAAGGCCGCTTTAGAGCTATTACCCATCTATTTAAGTTTCATTCAATACATGCAATGTGACAATGGAAATTTCAGAAATTTCCTCAGCTTTAAACGGGAATACCTGGATGAAGTTGGCTCTGAAGACTCTTTTGGACGCACCGTATGGGCATTAGGGTACCTGATCAGCAATGCCCCAAATAATTCTTACAGGGAATTTGCTAAAGATCTTTTCCTAAAATCTGCGCCTCATTTCAGCAAGCTAAGGCACCTTAGAGGGATTGCAAACACCGTAATTGGTTTGGGGAAATACCTGGAAGCACACCCCTATGATGGACACATTAAAGAACAAATGAATCTGCTGATTGTCCCTTTAAAAGCAGCCTACAACCTAAACCGCAGCGATAGCTGGCATTGGTTTGAAGATAAAATGACGTACGATAATGGGATTCTTCCACTAGCCTTACTTTGTCATTACCAGGTGACTAAAGATGAGGATTCTTTAAGTATGGCCTTGGAAAGCATGCAATTCTTATCCGAACACACCATTTCTGATGGCTATTTAAATCCAGTGGGCAATGACGGATGGCTCTTTAAAGACACTGGACAAATGGCGCTTTATGACCAGCAGGCCATTGAAACGATGGCTATGGTGCTGATGTATTTCAAAGCTTATGAGATCACCCTTGACCTGAGCTACGTGAAGCAAATGTACTTGTGTTACCAATGGTTCTTAGGCGAAAACAGTCTGAAGTTACCCCTGTATGACCACGAGACTAAAGGGTGTGGCGATGGTTTACAGCCCCATGGCGTAAACAGAAATCAAGGCGCTGAAAGTACATTGGCTTATTGGATCTCCCATTTAATTGTCTTACGTGCATTAGAATCGGAGTACGAATACATCCAGAGCGGAGAATTATTTACCATCCAGAAAGAAGACAACAAGCGTTTAATTTAAGTATGAAAATCGCAGTATTGGCGCCCGTAGCCTGGAGAACTCCTCCAAGACACTACGGGCCATGGGAACAAATGGCTTCGAATTTAACAGAAGGTCTGGTTGAAGCAGGATTAGAAGTCACACTTTTCGCTACTGGTGATTCGCTGACTTCGGGAAAACTAGATGCCGTAATCGCGCAGGGATATGAGGAAAACAGGAACCAGGACGCAAAGGTAGTAGAATGCTTGCACATCAGTAACCTGATGGAAAAAGCGGGATCATTTGACCTCATACATAACCATTATGACTTTCTGCCGCTTAGTTATACTGGACTCATCAAAACACCGATGATCACCACGATCCATGGTTTTTCTTCAGAAAAGATCATTCCAGTATATCAGAAATATAATTCGCGCGGTCATTATGTCTCTATTAGTGATTCAGACCGTCATCCTTCCCTACAATACCTTAAAACTATCTACAACGGAATAGATCCTTCCGGCTTTGAATTTAAGGAGACACCTGAAGATTATCTTTTATTTTTTGGGCGGATTCACCCGGACAAGGGGACTGCGGAGGCGATACAAATTGCCATTCAAAGTAACAAAAGGTTAGTTATTGCAGGTATAATTCAGGATCAGGAATATTTCAACTCCAGGGTTGCTCCTTTCTTAAATGCAGACATTGAATTTGTAGGGGCTGCCGGGCCGGCAGCAAGAAGCCAATTGTTAAAACAAGCATTAGCCTTATTACACCCGATCAGTTTCGAAGAGCCTTTTGGATTAAGTGTAGCCGAAGCAATGATCTGTGGGACTCCGGTAGTCGCGTTTAACAGAGGTGCTATGCCAGAATTAATTAAAGATCAGGAAACGGGGTTTTTAGTAAGCAATGTGGATGAAGCGGTAGCAGCGCTGGAAAAAATTGATATGATTGACAGAAAAACATGTAGGGAATGGGCATTAGGTCGTTTTTCACAAGAAACAATGGTAAAAGACTACATTAGTCTTTACCACCATATCTTGACCATTTAATGCTTATGCTGTGGATCCGGATCCTCTTTCCCTTGTTCCACTGCTGAAGGAGCTGCTGTTTTCTCTCCTGTTAGTGCCGCGTCTTCCTCCTGAAGCATAACATCTCCCTGAGCCTCTCTCTGTTCCGCCATTTTGATTAAACATTCAGAACTCTTTAAGCGGTCTAGCACCAACTCTATTTTAACCGAAGCAAAAGAAGAACAATAATCCGATAAGCCGTAAGGAATGATCAATTCTCCGTTATGAATGATCGACCCACAAGAATAAAGCACATTGGGAACATAGCCCTCGCGCTCATCTGTATTCGGAATTACCAAAGGCTCATTTAGTCTGCCAATCTCTATGGAAGGATCTTCCAGATCAAACAAACTGGCTCCTAGACAGTATCGACGCATTGGGCCTACCCCATGGGTGATCACTAGCCAGCCGTCTTTTGTTTCAATCGGAGATCCGCAATTCCCAATTTGTATAAATTCCCAAGGGAACTTTGGCGATTGAAGTTTCACTGGATTATCCCAAACGGTGAGTCTATCGGAATACATCAGGTAATTGTTCCATCCGTCAATCCTGGACATCATCACATATTTCCCATTTATTTTTCTTGGAAACAAAGCCAGATTTTTATTCTGGGCACCAATACCGTGTAAAGGACTAACCTTAAAATCATAGAAATCAGTCGTTTGGAGTAACTTAGGCATAATCATCGCCCCATCAAAAGCAGTATAGGTAGCGTAGAAAATGACTGAACCATCTGATTTCACGAAACGTACAAATCTGGCATCTTCAATTCCTTTTCTTTCAAATTCGGAGATCGGAAAGATCACACGATCCGAAATATCGGTATCTCTTGAAAAACTAATTTCATGATAAGTATCAGAAAGCCAGAGTATTTTATCGTATTCTAATTTCCTTAAATCATCTTCCTGCAGGCTTTTAGTATCGAGTATAATGCGCCTCAACGTGGCATAATCGAACTTCTCTTCTAACTTATGGCCCAGTTCATCCAGGATTTCAATATCAATTTTAGAATCTGCAGCTTTCTTAAGAAACAGTTTCTTGTTGTACACTGCATTTTTAATCACCTCTGCTTCATCAATATAGTTACCAGCAGGGATTACGGTGATGTTATTATCTTTATCAATCAGCGCCCTTCTAAACACAACTGAGGAGATGTGTCCCTCTCCTACTGCCCTAAAACTAATGATCACTCGTTTTTCACCTTCTACCAATTCCGATTGGTCAGGATCTTCTACAATAGAGGGGTTAAAAAAAGCGGCAGACTCTATAGAGTACTCATGGGTAAAATAGGACCCAATCAATAAACGCTGATATTTACCCAGGGATTCAGGATCATGTCCTGATTCTCTAATGGCATTACCCACCTTCTTACAATGCCTGGTTAGGATCTTTGTAATGTTCCTATGTCTTTTTGAATATTCCTGCAGCAATGGGGAGATGATACCAAATACCTCCTTTTCAGAAAGTGCCAATACATGTTTTACCACCTCCACAGCCCGCTCTTCTCCATTGAAGAAAAAGCGTGCAATTACTCTTTTTGGATCAGGATATACTTTAACCGGTTTTCGTTCTACAGATAATCTCATGTCTTAATAACGTTTCATAAGGGCAAAAAGGTTTATGAATTTATACATTTTTTAAAATAAATAATATGCACTATGGAATTATAAGAGAGCCGGGCATAGAATTGAAAAAATTAGTGCCAGCATGAAACCTGCCATTTGTCAGTAATTGTCTGGAAAAGGATACAATTAATCCTGACAATTATACAAATTTAGTCAGGATGACAGTGAGTTCATCAGACGCTAAAATGACAATACTCAGCGGATTGTCAGCCTAAAATAATAATGAATTTTCTATAAAAAATCTATCTAATTATCAATTAACAAGTTACCTAAATTATGGATATCTGGATCCATCCACGTGGAATCGACTGGCACCAGTGTTGACTATAGAACGTAAATGGTCAGAAATAAAAATTAAAAACGACCAGATTAATCATTAAAAAACAAGAAAATGAAAAAATTACTATTATCATTAGTTGCAGTTTCTGCATTCACAATTGCCGCTCAGGCGCAAACAGAAAAAGGTAAAATTATTATAGGTGGTAATGTTGCATTTGATACCAAGAAAAGTGATGCTGCTGGTGCAAAATCAAATACCAATTTCCAAATTGTACCAAGTGTAGGTTACTTTGTTTCTGATAACATCGCAGTAGGTACAGGTGTTGGTTATGGTTACAGTAAAACGAACGGCACCTTAACTGAGTTGGGTAATAAAAACACCTCATTTGTAGTAAATCCATTTGGCCGTTATTATGCCAACCTTTCTGAATCTTTCAAATTCTTCGGACAATTGTCGGTTCCAATGGCTTTTGGTAAAGACAAAGCAGTAGATGCAGACGGTCATACTGGTGCAAAAACAGGAACTACTACTGAAATCGGTGTGGCTTTATCTCCAGGTTTTGCTTTCTACCCAACTAAGAAAATCGGTATTGAATTCGCATTAAACGGATTAAACTACAATACACTTCGTAAAGAAGATATGAATGGCGATAAAGTAAAAGGTGCAGGTTATGATGAATTTAGCTTCGGTGCTAACTTCTTCTCTCCAAAACTTGGTGTTCAGTTCCATTTCTAGGCACTCTACTTAATCTATTTTTTTTACAAATGCCCGAAGTGCTTCTTCGGGCATTTGCATTTTACGGGTTTTATATTTTACTGATTTTAGTTAATTTAGCTGTGGATTTAATCCATAACTAACCTAACTTATTACTCTTTTATGAAAAAGATATTTTTAATTGCCTGCGGTATTGGCTTTGGTTTATCCGGCTATGCGCAGGAAGCACCATTAAAAACGATTAAAGACAATGCGGCGACAGTCGTAAAAAACCAAGGTCAGACTGGTACCTGCTGGAATTACTCTACCACTTCACTGATCGAATCAGAAGAAATACGCAAAGGAAAGGGTGATTTTAACCTTTCAGAAATGTTTCCTGCCAGAAATATCTATATAGAAAAGGCGAAAAACTATATCCTTAGACAAGGGAAAGCGCAATTTGGAGAAGGTGGACTGGGTCATGACCTGATCAGAGCAACGGCACTGTATGGCGCCATGCCACAAGAAGTTTTTCAAGGGGCAACCGGAGAAATTCCAAACCATAGTGGCCTGGAGCAATCACTTAAAGGTTACCTGGACAGTGTCCTGAAAAAACGCCCTGTTGCAGCCAACTGGCTTGTTGGTTATGAGCAAATCCTGAATCAAAAACTAGGTACGCCACCAGCTAATTTTGACTATAAAGGAAAAAACTACACGCCAAAAACTTTTGCTAAAGAAGTGTTAAAGTTCAATCCTGATGACTATGTCAACATCTCTTCTTTTACGCACCATCCTTACTACTCTTCTTTCGTACTGGAAGCTCCGGATAATTTTGCCAATGGTTCATTCTATAACCTGCCACTTGATGAAATGATCAGTCTGACCAAGAGTGCTGTTGAAAAAGGATACACAGTAATGTGGGATGCTGATGTGAGCAGCAAAAATTTCCAGCAGAAAAAAGGGTACGCGATGTTATTTGCTGATGATGCAGATGTGAAAGCGGAGACTTTAAATCCTAATGCAAAAGAAAAAGCATACTCTCCGGAGTTGCGTCAGCAATTATATGAGGACCTAACAACTCAAGATGATCATTTGATGCACCTGGTTGGTTTGGAGCAATCCAGTGATGGCAAGTACTTCTTTAAGGTGAAGAACTCTTGGGGTGAGGTAGGCCCGTTCAAAGGTTACATTGAAGTTTCCGAGCCTTATTTCGCCATCAACACCGTGAGTTTAGTGGTACCGAAGGCAGCTTTACCCTCAAAATTGAAAAAGAAATTAGGTCTCTAATTCTGAATCATTTTTAGTCGTAATTTTTAAATTTAAGAAAAGGCCTGTGCTCTTTTCGTTACCAAATCTTTAGCTTAAAGGTTGGCGCGAAAGAAAGAACACAGGCCTTTTGTTTTTAACAACCTGACTACCTTTACGTTCAAACATATACATCAACATCTTTACACCTAGATATCATGATATACTGACACCTAACTGCGCAATACCCATCTATATCATGATGTACTGATATCTAAATATCAAAACGCATTAACATACAATCCTACTGGCTTCAGGGTATACCCAATATTTTTTACCCCTGGGATTTGTGCATAAAAAAGCCAGGAGGCTTTACGTACCTGCAAATCTTTCCTATAAAGATTCAAGTTCGAAAAGCGTCCTGGCTATTTTAAAAAATAGAACTTACTTCTTCGGTTCCAATTCCATCCCGGTCACATCAACCTCTCCCGTTTGGGAGAAATCACCGATCAGGTATTTATTGAAATGATCTGCAAGCTTCCAGAAAGTATATTCTGTTAAATCGCCAAATCCATGACGCTGTCCAGGAACGATTACAAATTCGAATCTCTTACCAGCTTTCATCAATGCATTAGCAACTCTAATCGTATTTGCCGGGTGAACATTGTTGTCAATATCACCAGTCATCAACATCAAATGACCCTTTAGGTTTTTCGCCAGATCAGGATTTTTATCTATACTATATTTGAAAGTAGTATCCCCTTTGGCAGAAATCACTTCTTTTACACCATGGTGTTTTTCACTCCACCAACGGTTATAAATGCTGTTGTCATGATTACCGGCATTTGATACCGCAGCCTTAAAGAAATCAGGATAGACTAACATCGCGGCAGTAGACATAAATCCACCTCCGGAATGTCCCGTGATCCCTACTTTAGTTGCATCGATAAACTTGTTTTTATCCGCCAGTTGCTCTACAGCAGCTTTCTTATCAGCCAATCCATAATCGCGCAGGTTACCATAACCGAAAGTATGGTACCATTTAGAACGGGCAGGGTTTCCACCTCGGTTACCTACAGTGATCACGATATAGCCAAATTGCGCCAATCGCTCTGTTCTGTCCATGCTTTTACTGAAAGATTTGTTTACGGCTTCTGTTTGAGGACCAGGGTAAACATACTCGATGATCGGGTACTTTTTATTCGGGTCAAAATCAAAAGGTTTGTACATCACCCCATAGATATCGGTGATTCCATCATCCGCTTTTACTTTAAAAGGTTCTGGGAATTTGTATCCTGTAGCCATTAACAAGGACAAATCAGTAGTTTCCAGGTTCATCACCACCTTCCCGCTATTGTCCATCACTACGGCTTTAGGCGCTGTATTTACTCTCGAGAAATTGTCTACAAAGAACTTAGCTTCATCGCTCATGCTAATCGCATGATCAAAATCGCCTGGATTTAACAATTTCATACCTGAACCATCAAAATTGATGCGGTACAAGTGTACATAATAAGGATCTTCCTTACTCTCTTTACCATTGGCCGTGAAGTAAAGTACTCTGTTTTTTTGATCTACATTTACGATCTCTTCGCAATGAAAAGCACCTTTAGTAATTTGATTTTTCAGTTTCCCTGTAGCGTCGAACAGGTAAAAATGTCCCCATCCATCACGCTCCGACCAATGAATCATTTCTTTACCATCATTCACCAGTCCAGGGCGATTTAATTCCAAGTAAGTGTTAAAGCGTTCTTCGATTAATGGCGTAACTGATCCGGATTGAATATCTACGGCACATACATCCACACGCTTCAAATCTCTACTGGTACGACCAAAATAGATCTTATTATTTGTTCCCAACCAGATAGATGGGCGGAACTCATTATCTCTATCCTTGTTTAGGTTTGGCGACTGCCATACGGACAAATTCTGATCTTTAAAAGCATGTGTATTTAGCTTTTTATAAGTCTTAGCGGCGAAGTTAAACAACAACATCTCATCGATAGGTGCTTCAGCTTCACCGGGCATCTGGTATTTATAAGTTTCCAGGGTTGGTCTTCCTGCGGAAACATTATTGATGACCCAAAGATCCTTTACCTTGCGGCTATCAGACCTATTCAGCACAAAATGCTTCGCGTCTGGTGACCACAATACATAAGCTCTTCTTCTTTTTTTATTGTTCTTTTCATTCTCTTCATTATTCTCACCATCCCCATTACTACCGTAAGCATAGAACTTCTCTCCGTCTTTCGTCAGCTGGTTCTCTACAATAGTGCTATCTTCTTCATTTTTAACCGCTTTCTTATAGTTTTCTTTATCCATCCAATACAGATTGTAATTTCTGGTAAAAATGATGGCTGAAGAATCCGGAGCCACAGCACCCCAGCTAGGTTTAGCCTTAGGTTTGGTATAATTAGGTACTTCTGTCAACTTTGCTGTCGCCAGTACATAATTGAAAAAGTAGATCTTTTTCTGTAGCGAGTCTGCCGCTTTTTTATCTTTTCTATCTTTCTTTAGCTCATCAACTGTGCTTTTCAGCTCAAAGGTAACCGCCTTTTCATCCGCAGAGAACTTTAGGTTCTCCAGAGGTAGGTGCTGTGCATCAAAAGGATCGCGCATAATCGTCGTGATTTCTGCCGCCAATTTCGCATTGTCAAAGATCTTCTTTTTAGTTTTCGCTGATGGATCTACCAGATACCATTCCTTTCCTGCCGGTGTTTCATATTCATACCAGAATCGGTTGCTCAGTTTTAGCCAATGTGGATCCACTGCCGTAGAATAAACCAATTTTTTAATCTTGGCTGGTGAGAACCTAGAAGCCAATTGGTAATTGGCCTTCGGAGCAGGTACTGTCGACTCAGTAATGGTGAAAGTTTTGGTTTGCGCCAAAGCTCCATAACCCATACAAAGCGAGAGTAAAAGAGGGGTGTAAAGTTTCTTCATTAGTGGTTTTAAATAAACCGCCTAAATTATTGATAAAAGGTGGTAGGAAAAGGTTTTCTTTTGTAATAAAAGCGATAGTTTTAACGATTTCAAGAAGATGATTTTGAAACTGGACAAATCCGGATAACAATGTCATTAGACATTGTAAATATAATGAGTAAATCAGGATTGATTTTTTAGTTTTGTATGAAATACTGAATTATGAAACATACCTTCCTCCCTATTCTAGCAGCTGCGGTAATATTTACTGCAGGATGCCAGTCAAAATCACAAACCACTGGTGCTACTGACCACCCTAAAGATTCATTAACCACTACAACTTCGGAAGGTACTTCGGCAACAGAGCAAAGCCCGGCGCCAACCACGGATATCTCCAAAATCAAAGTGGCAGATGCTAAAACCATCCTTGCACGTAAGCAAGTTCCGATTTTATGTTATCACCAGGTGCGCGACTGGAGGGAAAAAGACTCTAAAGCAGCTAAAGATTATATCATTCCTATTGCGACTTTCAAAGACCACATGAAAATGTTGGCAGATAGTGGTTACCACACCATCTTGCCAGATCAGTTGTATGATTATTTAAACAATGGTACTGCATTACCTTCTAAACCGATCATGCTGACTTTTGATGATACCGATTTAGATCAGTTTACAATTGCAGCTCCAGAAATGAAAAAATATGGTTTCAAAGGTGTGTTTTTCGTGATGACAGTTTCCCTGGGCAGACCAAATTACATGAGTAGAGACCAGGTAAAACAACTTTCAGATATGGGTCATGTGATCGGTTCTCATACTTGGGATCACCACAATGTAAAAAAATACCAAGGACAGGATTGGGTAACACAAATTGAGAAACCAACCAAAACCCTGGAAGAAATTACTGGCAAAAAAATTCAACATTTCGCTTATCCATTCGGATTATGGAACCCTGAAGCCATTCCAGAACTTAAAAAAAGAGGTATGAAATCTGCATTTATTTTGGCGACAAAGCGCGATGAAAACGATCCATTGTATACCATCAGAAGGATTATTGCCAGCGGTTACTGGACTTCAAAAACCTTAAACAACAGCATAAAAAATAGCTTTTAATAAAAAAAATGAGAAATACACTGTTCACACTGGCCGCGCTCTCGGTCCTGTTTTTTTCTTCATGTGTGGAAAATAGTAAGGCTGAAAAAGAGAGTACTATCGCATCAGGGATGAAAGATCAGTCTAAAATAAGTGCTAATGATCCAACCACAGCAGATTCTGCTTTGGTTGGAAAAAAAGCAAGCTCAGCAGAAGTACTCGCAAAAAAAGAGGTACCAGTACTTTGCTACCATCAGATCAGAGATTGGAAGGCCAGTGATTCAAAGCGTGCGCATGATGACATCATTCCACCGGCAAATTTTAGTCAGCATATAAAAATGCTGGCTGACAGTGGTTACCATACCATTTTACCGGATGAGTTGTATGATTACCTGAACTATGACAAACCGCTTCCTGAAAAACCAATCATGATCACGTTTGACGATACTGACCTTGATCAATATACGGTAGGTGCTAAGGAGTTAAAAAAATATGGCTTTAAAGGCGTTTTCTTTATCATGACTGTTTCAATTGGCCGACCGAGGTACATGAGTAAAGCGCAAATCAAGGAGCTTTCCGATGAAGGGCATGTCATTGCCAGTCATACATGGAACCATAAAAACTTTGCGCAATTTACTGATGAAGATTGGGAAGTTCAGATCGACAAGCCGACTAAAACATTGGAAGCAATTACAGGTAAGAAAGTCGAATATTTCGCCTACCCTTACGGTGTTTCCAAAGCTGCTAGTTTGCATAAGTTAGAAGAACATGGCTTCAAAGCTGCTTTTATCTTATCTACAAAGCGCGATCTTGAATATCCATTGTTTACGATTCGCCGAATTATAGACCCTGGAACTTATACTGCCAAAAATCTATACAATAGCATCAATAAAAGCTTCAAATAATAGCTTTGGCGTCAAAAAAAGAGGGATGAATTACTATAATTAGTAAATCATCCCTCTTTTTTTTAGGCAAGGAAATCTAGCTTCAGATTAAATTATTTCTTTGATCACATAATGCTTACCATTGAAATCAAATGCTGCGCCTTTTTCTTTCCCAATCAATAGGTTGCCAATTGGTGAAGCCGCAGAGATGGCAAAGATATTTTCGTCATCCAATTTCAATTGTCCGGCACTTATGCTAATGTAAAAAACACCCTCAGAAGTATATACCAGGTTTCCATTTCTCACCTTCTCATTTGAAGGCGTATCTTTGATCGAATTTAGCAACTGTAAATTTTGTTGCGCATCCATTAACAGTCTTTTGTTCCTGCTGATGTCTTGTTGCATCATTTCTCTTGTAGTTTCGAATTTATCACCTGCACTACTCTTCGTATCGTCATTACTCGCTTCACGAGATTGCTCTAAAGCTGTTTCTGCAGTCTGAATCCGCTGTTCAATAAAGTTCAAACACAGGTGATATAGCTTTTCTTTAATATCCTTCATCATTATGATTCTACCCATTTTACTTTATCTGCGATCGGACCTCTTTTTGCTGTTCTAGGCGCTTCATTGTGGTAGCCCATATAGAAAAGGCCAAAACATTTTTCATGCGCTTCAAGATCAAGAAAACTACCAAGTGATTCAATCATTCCTGGAGAGCTCCAATAGGCACCTATATTTAGGGCTTCAGCGGTTAGTGCCATGTTTTGTACTGCACAGGCGAGCGCAGCAAGTTCTTCCCATTCCGGGATTTTATCGCTGTGTAAAGCCACATTTAAGGTAATGATACAATTTGCTTGTCCTGCTTTTTCCAGAATACTATCGTATTTTTTTTGCAGGAACTGATGCTCCGGAGTTGTTTCTTTGTATAACCTGGCTAGCTCTGCTCCCAGCTTCAGTTTACCTTCATTTCTGAAAACGGTGAAACGCCATGGCTCCGTCAGTTTATGAGTAGGTGCATAATTTGCACTTTCCAACACCTGCTTAATCAATGCTACAGGAATCTCTTGCTCCGTATAGCTAATCGGGAAAACACTGCGGCGACGTTGAATAATGCGACTTAATATATCTATTTCTTTTTCCATGGATCTTTCTACTGTGATATAACTATTGGCAAAAGTAACAATATCAGCTTTCCTTTTGTTTAAAATGGTCATTGTTTTCCGACTTGACTTTTTCAAGCTGCTTTCTGACCTGTTTTGCTCTCATAAAAAAGGCTACACTTTCCATATCTTCCAGATGGCCAATAGTTTCCAGTAATTCATCTTTGATCCATGGGTACCTTGGCGCAAGATTCGCGAGCACTTGCATCGCATGTACTTTGGCAGCCACCAAGACCTCCTCGTCAATCAACCAATCGAACATCAAAGCGATTAAGGGTTCAAAATCTATCCTTTCCAGTTGTCCGGGATGCAAACCTTTTGCTTTTTTACTGGTCAGAAAGGCAAGGATTTTACCGTAATGCCGCATTGGACCATGTTGTTTTCTCGCTGGAAATCGACTGAGAAAGTCTTCCAGATGATCTCCCAAACAATAGTAGTTCAGAAAAATATATTCCAGCATCCATGCCGCCCTGAAAGCCAGCTCTTTCCGGGAGTGAAAGGTCAATTCAATGACATCTTTAACTGTAAAGTATTCTTCAGATTTATTGTAAAAATTCCTTTTGTCTGCAATTTCTGAAAGCACCTTTACCATTTTAGCCTCCATAGGGGCACCCAATCGGGTTGTTAATTCATCCTTGGTCACATTATTGAATTTTAGAATAACAAAACTAATCAATCCCTATTCAAATCATTTTATAAATTATGACTACCTTTGCGGCTTATTTTATCAGCAATATGATTTCAGTTTCTAACTTATCCCTCCGTTACGGAAAACGTACCTTATTTGAAGATGTGAACCTAAAATTCACTCATGGCAACTGCTATGGTGTAATTGGGGCGAACGGCGCAGGTAAATCCACCTTCCTTAAAATTCTTTCAGGAGAAGTAAACCAAACTTCAGGTAGTGTGGCTTTTACTCCTGGTGAACGTATGGCCGTTTTAAAACAAAATCACTATGAGTTTGATGAATTTCCGGTGATTGAAACGGTGATGATGGGTCACAAGGAATTGTATGACATCATGAAGGAAAAAGACGCCATCTATTTGAAGGAAGATTTTACCGACAAAGATGGTGAGCGTGCTGGTGAGCTGGAAAATAGATTTGCAGAAATGGATGGCTGGAACATGGAAAGCAATGCTGCCACCATGTTGAGTAATTTAGGAATTAAAGAAGAATACCACTACAAGCAGTTAAAAGAACTTGATGGTACCCAAAAAGTACGTGTGTTATTGGCACAAGCTTTATTTGGTAATCCTGACGTTTTGCTACTGGATGAGCCTACCAACGATTTGGACATTGAAACAATCGCCTGGTTAGAGAACTTCCTTGCTGATTACCAGACTATCGTATTGGTAGTATCACACGATAGACACTTTTTAGATGCGGTATGTACGCATATCGTTGATATTGATTTCAGCAAAATGAGCATTTACTCGGGTAACTATACCTTCTGGTATGAGTCGAGTCAACTTGCGTTGAAACAACGTGGTGATCAAAATAAGAAACTGGAAGAGAAAGTTAAAGAGCTTCAGGAATTTATTCAGCGCTTTAGTGCAAATGCTTCGAAGTCGAAACAAGCAACTTCCCGTAAGAAAGCTTTAGATAAAATTGACATCTCAGAAATTAAAGCTTCCAGCAGAAAATACCCTGCAATTTTATTCAACAACCTGGGTAGAGAAGCTGGTGACCAGATTCTACAGGTAGAAAATCTTTCTTGTACTTTAAATGGAGATGTGATGTTTAAAAACGTCAACTTCATGGTAAATAAAGGAGATAAAGTAGCTATTCTGTCTCAGAATAGCTTAGCGACCACTGCTTTTTACAATGTATTAACTGCTCGTGAGCAGAACTATACAGGTGAGTTTAAATTTGGTATCACCATTAGTATGGCAGATATCCCTAACGACAATACTCCTTATTTCGAAGGAAAAGATGAGAATCTGGTAGATTGGTTACGTGAGTATTCAGGTACTGAGATGGATGAGCAGTTTGTAAGAAGCTTCCTAGGTAGAATGTTATTCTCAGGTGAAGAGGTTTTGAAAAACGTGAAAGTATTGTCAGGTGGTGAGAAAATGCGTTGTATGTTCTCTCAAATGATGTTAAAACATGCGAATTTATTGTTATTAGATGAGCCTACGAATCACTTGGACTTAGAGTCGATCACGGCACTAAATAATGGATTAAAAGATTTCAGAGGTACCGCTTTGTTTACTTCACGAGATCATGCATTAACGGAATCAGTTGCGACAAGAATTATTGAATTGACGCCAAAAGGGGTGATTGATAAAATGATGACTTACGACGATTACATTACAAGTCCAGATGTTGCGCTACTAAGAGCAGAAATGTATAAATAAAAAAAAGGGGCCATGAGGCCCCTTTTTTTTATGCCCTAGTGGTTGAGCTTGTTCTTTTGACAGCTCAGGAATCCTGAATAACCATCTCCCTTTATATTATTGCAATTAAGTTGCAAATAATATAACAAACGCAACACTATTGCTTTTATCTTTGTAACCTGAATCTTTACATTATGATAAAAGCCACTAACAAAAAAACTTTATTAAAATCAGGTCGTTTAGACCAGTTTGGAATCACCGCTTCTATAGCCTGTGCCATCCATTGTGCTGCATTACCTTTCCTCATCACTTTACTGCCACTCTGGGGCATGAGTTTTCTCGCAAATCCCTGGGTAGAGTTTAGCATGATCGGCCTATCGCTGCTTATAGGAACCTGGTCTTTGGCCACATCTTACCCCAAACACAAACGCATCATCCCCATTCTTACACTTATTCTCGGATTTATGCTAATTGGAACCGGCCATTATGGTCTACATTCTTTAGAAGCGATACTGATTCCATTAGGTGGCTTTACCATTGCGCTCGCACACCTGCTCAATTGGAAATATGCGCGGAACTGTGCGCATCATTTTTAAAATTAAGGCAGTAGCAAATACTTTACAACAAAAGCACTTGCAATCTTATGGCATTCACTACTTTTGTAATTGCACACAACATGAACAACAAACTGATATTCGGTGTATTTTTACTTTTTGTAAGCATGGTTAATCCGGGTTGCACACACCAACATCCAGATGGCAAAAAGCTGTACCTAAAATATTTAAAAAGCCGTGTAATAAATACCAAACATCTATGATTTCATTAAAATCTGTGGCTCATCGATATGACCAGCAACAAGACATCCGTTTTGAGGACTGGCAAATTGATGCCGGATCACAATGGCTCCTCCTTGGGGCATCAGGAAGTGGAAAATCAACCTTACTTCACATCCTGACAGGTATTTTAAAGCCTACACAAGGAAGTGTTAGCATCAAAGGAACCTCAATTTATGACCTGTCCTCCAAAGAACTTGATCAGTTCAGGGGAAGGAATATCGGGATCGTTTTTCAACGACCACACCTGATTAAAAGCCTGAGTATATCAGAGAACTTAGTAATTGCACAAAGTTTTGCAAAATTACCTACTGATCTGAAACGGGTGAACGAGGTATTGGATGCTTTAGGTATTTCACATAAGAAAAATGCCTATCCAGATCAATTGAGCCAAGGACAGCTACAACGGGTATCTATTGCCAGAGCAGTAATTAACAAGCCTGCATTACTGATTGCTGATGAGCCAACTTCGAGTCTGGACGACAATAATGCAGCCGTTGTACTTGATTTATTGATGCAACAATCGGGAGCCAACCAAGCTACATTACTGGTAGCTACCCACGACAAAAGAGTAAAAGACGCCTTTAAACATACTTACGAACTATCATGAGCCCTATAAAAATCAGCTGGAAGAGCTTATGGTCGAAGCCACTTTCTTCCGCATTAAACATGATGCTCATCGCCTTTGGTACTGGAATATTGACCATATTGTTATTGGCATCTAACCAGATCTCTCAAAAACTAGACAATAACTCCAAAGATATTGACTTGGTTGTAGGAGCCAAAGGAAGTCCACTGCAATTGATTCTAAGCAGCATTTATTATATAGATTTCCCAACCGGAAACATCCCACTCAAAGCAGCTAAGGAGCTATCCCGCAGCCCATTTGTAAAAAGGGCAGTTCCATTGGCTTTAGGCGACAATTACAATGGAACACGAATTGTTGGAACAGACAGCAACTTCGTAGCCCTATATCATTTGAAACTAACGCAAGGAAAGTTTTGGAACAGTGATTTTGAAGCTACTATCGGAGCTGGTGTAGCAGAAAGTCAGCAGCTAAAAGTTGGAGATACTTTTTATGGCGCACATGGATTAAGCAGTAGCAGCGATGTACATAAAAGCCACCCTTATAAGGTAACCGGAGTTTTAGAATCACAAGGAAATGTCACGGACAACCTGATTTTAACCAATATCGCCAGTGTTTGGAAAATGCATGACGACCATGAGGAGGATAACAAAAAACATGATGATCATGAGCATGACGGAGAAGAAGACCATAAAGAACTCACTTCTTTACTCATTCAATACCGCTCCCCAATGTCTGTTGCGATCTTTCCTAGAATGGTTAACGAGACCACCAATATGCAAGCTGCCTCTCCTGCACAGGAAAGCACCAGGTTATTTTCTTTAATTGGTGTTGGTGTAGAAACCTTGCAATGGTTTGCCGTTTTAATCATGCTTATTGCAGCAATCAGTGTATTCGTAAACCTTTACAATTCCTTAAAAGAACGTAAATATGACCTGGCCATCATGCGTACACTGGGTGCTTCAAGAGGGAAACTCTTTCTGATTGTCATCATTGAAGGGATCATTCTTACCCTTATTGGTACCATCATTGGCCTAGCACTAGGCCATTTTGCCCTACAATTTATTGGCCATTACCAAGAGAGCAACCAAGCCCGTCTCAGCGGAATGATTTTCCTAAAGGAGGAAATATATTTATTTGTTGCTGGCCTGGCGATTGGTATATTTGCCGCTATCATCCCAGCAATACAGGCTTACAGGTCCAATATTTCTAAGATATTGTCTAAAAACTAACACAAATACAAAAGAAATGAAACGATTCCTACTCGCTATTTTACTCTTTACCGGATTTGCGGTAAAAGCACAGCACAATCCTGATGATCAAATCCTGTCTGACAACTGGGATGTTGTAGGTGGTGTTGACTTTAAAATTGTTAAAGACTCAGAAATGTATGCAGTCTATACACCTGAAATTAAGAAACATGCCAACAAAACATTTGAATTGGAAGGCTATATTGTTCCAATTAAAGATGGTATGAAACAAACGAAGTTTATGCTTTCTACTTTACCTATCAATCAATGCTTTTACTGTGGTAAAAATGGCGTTCCAATTATGGTGTTGGTGGAAATGACAGAACCGATAAAATTCACTTATAAAACAATTGTCGTAAAAGGCACGTTGAAATTAAACGCTGGAAATGCAATGGATAATCCACCAATTTCCCTGGTCAACGCAAAAACATTATAACCATGAAATTAGATCCTGTAAATATTTTAAAAGAACACGAGCTTAAACACACCAAACAAAGGGTACGTGTTCTGGAAGAAATTGCTTTGGATACGGTGGCGATCTCACAGCCAGAATTAGAAAAAAAACTGGGTAAAGAGATCGATCGTGTAACACTTTACAGAATCCTCAATACTTACGAAGAAAAGGGAATTGTTCACCGTATTATGGACCTGAATGGCACTGCAAACTATGCTTTATGCTCCTCTGCCTGCACTGAAGACCACCATCACGATGAACATGTACATTTTAACTGCACGACCTGTGGTAAAATCTACTGTCTTGAAGTAACCGTACCAAAAATTAAAATGCCGAATGGATTCACTGCGAAGACTGTCAATACGACGGCCTATGGCACTTGCGAAAAATGCAATGCCCAGGTCCCAATTTCTGCATAATACCCATTCACAAAAAAGCCGTTCGCATCAATGATTGCGAACGGCTTTTTTTATTTTAGGTTTATCGACTAAGCCCATGCTTTATACAAGAAATTGAGCCAGTTCTTGTGAAAGATAAGTTCTAGCTCTGCTTCCGAATAACCTTTCGCACTAAACATTCCCAGCATTTTTTGCAAATCGGAAATCGTATCAAGGTCGTACGGCGACTGCTCGGTACCAAATGCACCATCCAGATCAGATCCGATACCAATGTGCCTGGCATTACCTGCCAGCTGGCAAATATGATCTGCATGCTCTACAACTTTTTGCAAGCCACAGTTTGTGCCTTTTGGTGTAGAAAGCCCTCTTTGCCAATCTGGAACCAACATCCAGGCATCTAAAGCACCACCAATGACCGCTCCCCTATTGATTAAAGCCAAAATCTGCTCGTCGCTGTATTGCCTGTTGTGATTTACTAATGCCCGGCAATTGTTGTGACTGGCCCAAACCGGGCCGGAAAAATGATCCAATGCTTGCCAAAAAGCGTCATCACAAAGATGGGTTGCATCCAGAATAAAGTTTAACCGCTCCATTTCTTTCAATAAGTCCAAACCCATTTTCCCCATCTTTCCAGTGGCATCTGTTCCGTTCGCATATCGACCAGGGCCATAATGTGCCGGACCAATTGCTCTCAGGCCATATTGATGTGCACGTTCCAGATAAGAAATGTCGACAATAGAATCCGCACCTTCCAAACTCAGGATATAACCAATTGGCTTCTTATCATTGGGACTTCCGTCATTCCACAACTCGTAATGACTTTTCAATTGCTCGGCATTCCTGAGCTGCTGTAGCTCTCCAACCTCTTCCATTGCTTTATACCAGGCCAGCTGGCCCTGAGTTTGTGCCCAGGCCTGTTCTGGAGAATTCCAACCAGGAATTAAACTATCAGGTTTTACATATCGAGCAATCTGCGTGGCCACCACAATCCCAATATTCCCTTTCCTCAATTCTGGAAAAGATACCGTAGACTTCTCTCTATCGGGTTTATCCGTCATTCCTTTTTCTAGGGTTCGGATCGTACTTACCGGCAACCTCAAATCCCTGTTCCATTCCATGGCATTCATGCTAAGGTCCAGGTGAGCATCAATTATAAACATAGGTTCTAAGGGTTAGAATAATTCGAAAACAGCTTCTACTTCTACTGGAATATTATCGGGTAAAGAACCCATCCCTACTGCACTTCTTACCCCAATTCCATGCTCTTGTCCCCATACAGCAGCAAATAACTCACTACAACCATTGATGATAAAAGGATGTTTTTCAAAATCAGCGGAACAGTTGACCATTCCCAGGACTTTAATCACCCTTTTCACCACATTGAGACTCCCGAAATTAGTAACAATAGTAGATAGCATCGTCAGGCCTACCTGTCTGGCTGCAAGCTTACCTGCCTCAGGATCCATATCCTCACCAATACGTCCAATAATCAACGATTGATCTGGCTGTACAGGCCCATGTCCTGATAAATATAAATATTTGCCATCTACTAAAAACGGCTTGTAAATTCCAAGTGGTTTTGGTGCAGGTGGCAATACAAGGTCTAATTTCAAAAATGCTTCTTGGGCTGATAAATTCATGGTGCTAAAATTTGGTGTTAAAATATTTTTTATTTACTGAAACCAAAATAGGCAACAGAAGCGCCGGCTGACTTAAAGGCCGGGCAGGAAATCAAATATAAAATTGTTTTACCTAAACTGCATATTATTTGCAAATGTTTTTCGCACAAACTTATAACCCGCCGCTAAAACTGGTGACAATCCCTCAATGATGAAAACGAAATCGGCAGAACCACAAGTCGGTATTGCAAAAATTATGCAACAAAAAAAAAGAGGGCAATCCTTAGGATGCCCTCTTTAATGTCAATTAAGATCTGATCTACTAGTGACCTTGGTGACCATCTGCACCGTGTGCATGGCCATGACTTAATTCTTCTTCAGTTGCTTCACGTACTGAAAGGATTTTACCTGCAAAAATTAGGTTTTTACCAGCCATTGGGTGATTCAAATCTACAGAAACAGTTGTTTCATGGATTGCAGTAACACCAGCTCTGAAATGGTTACCTTGGTTATCTTGCAAAGGAATTACATCACCTACAGCAGGTAAACCAGCATCTTTGAACATTTCAATAGGCAAGTCAGCAAACGCTCCCGGATCTAAATCACCGTAACCGTCAGCAGCAGTAAGCTCGAAGCTATACTCATCACCAACATTTAATCCTGCTAAATGCTCTTCGAACTTAGGTAACATCATTCCTGTACCATATAAAAACACAAGCGCATTTTGCTCATCTGCTTTCTCTACAAAAACTTGTTGTCCTTCTTCATTAGTCGTATGCAATTCGTACGTTAATGATACTACTGTGTTGGGTTTAATACTCATTATGATGTTATTTTAGTTATCAATTTCAATGCTTCCTCAACAGTAATTACTGGCAACTGGCACAATTATTTTCGGCAAATATAGCCAGATTTAAATAAACCCCTTTATTTAATCGTTGGGAATATTAGCTATTTTATAATCCAACAGAAAAACAGGCTTCATTGTTCATTAAAACCTATTATTTATATCGACCTATTCCCCCTGTTAGCAACCAATAAGTCTTAAAATCCCAACCATTAATGTGGTAACTATTGTTCATTACATCTGTTCGTTTACTGAGAAACATGCTATTCAATAAGAAATTCAAAGGCATAAAATTTAATATTATTAGTTTAGTATATTCGACAAAAAAATAGATTAACGAACCTCTATGCAATTATTTCACAAGATCTTTGGTAAGAAAAAAAATGAAGTAGATTTATTTTCAAAAACAATAGCGCAATCTGTAGATATTTTTTTCACTTATTACCAAGAGCCCGGTAAAATTAAAGCTGAAATTAAAAAGATAGCTAAATCTGACCAAGAGGAAATGATGTTGTTTTTATTTATTCCTCATATATTTTGTCGGTTAACTTTTCCAGAAGTTGAATGGACCGATTATTTCATATGCCCCAATGATAATGGAGAGGAAATCGAAATGAAATTCTCTGACTCCAACATTTATTCCAAAATGTATACAACTATTAAAAATAATTGGGATGAATATTTAAGTCGTGATATAGGTATGGTTCTATTCCATAGTGGTGATTTTAAAGCAATAAATCAGATGCTAAATAATGGCTCTAAACTAGAAAATTTGAGTGCGCTACCTCCAAAAATTAGTACGCGCTAGTTTCCAATTATACATCAATTAGTAATCACTTGAATTACATAGCATTATTGCTCATGAGTGGTTGAATTTGATGCAGAGATTACATTATTCGAGATTCCTCCTGAGGTCCATTGGTATTTATATTCCAATTCATGACAAAAATAGCCATAGATGCCCCTATCTTTAACCATAAATTCAAGGCAGATAAAACATCACAAATGATCAGATTAAATAAGGACACCCCATCAGAAGTATTACAGGAAGTGAAAAAAGGTGATTTAGTGACCGATACATTTAGCAAAACTGGTCTGGTAGAAGAGATTGAAACTACGGACGACGGCTTATATAGGATCTATAACTTCCATTTGGTCACCGGTAGAACCATTACGATTAAAAAATAATACTCCTCCCGTTTATTGCCTCAATAAGACAAGGACAAATGGCACAAAATCAGTACTTTTAAGAAAACCCTGATTGCCATGAAGATCACACATATAGAAATCTATCGCTTTAGCATTCCTATGGTTCCTTTTGTAATTGCAACCGGAACGATGGATTTCGCGCAGAATGTATTGATCAGAATACATACTGATACTGGAATTTACGGTGTTGGAGAATGCTCTGCCTTTCCAATGATTGTTGGAGAGAGCCAGGAAACCTGTCTGGCGGTGGCAAAAGTATTTGCTAAAATACTGGTTGGAAAAGATCCGCTTGACATTCCGGAGAGAATGAATGATCTCATGGGTTATGCACAAAATGGAACCATTAAAAGTGCCTTTGACATGGCCCTATTTGATATTTCCGCAAAAGAAGCCAAACAACCCTTATATCAATTTCTTGGCGGACAAAAGAGGATAGTCGAAACCGACATGACTATTGGTATTGACGAGCCGGAAATTATGGCCAAAGCAGCAATAAAGTACCAGCAACAAGGCTGCAATATTTTAAAAATCAAACTTGGCAAAAACATCAAAGAAGATATCGAACGGATTAAACAGATTCGGGAGGGTGTTGGAGAAAATATGAAAATCCGTCTGGATGCAAATCAGGGATGGAATTTTGACGATGCACTTTTTGGCTTGGGCAAGCTTGAGGAATACAACATAGAATTCTGTGAACAACCCATGCGTACCTGGTATGACGATTACTTACCGGAGTTAAACCTGAACTCTCCCGTTAAGATCATGGCCGATGAAAGCTGTTACAACCACCATGATGCACGTAAACTCATCAATAGTAAGTCCTGTGACTATCTGAATATAAAATTCGCCAAATCAGGGGGCATCCTGGAGGCGCAAAAGATTCATGAAATTGCCCTTCAAACTGGCACGAAATGTATGATTGGCGGGATGTTGGAAAGCAGGATTGCGGCTACTGCAAATCTTCATTTTGCTTTATCCTGTCCGAATATAATCTTCTATGACCTGGATACCTGCTTACTTGGACACCTGATTGACCCGGTAATTGGCGGACTAACTTATGATGGCTACTTTTTAGAAGTTCCGGAAAGTCCCGGTATCGGTGCGGATGCAGACCCAGCGTTTTTAAAAACCTGCGAACGCTTCTTGATATAACCATCCAAATAGCGCTACACCAAGACCATTCCTGCCATTTTACATTAATACCTAATTTTTACCAGAATAAAATTCAATAATTCCCGTATAAACACCTCTTGATATTTTTAATCAATTTCATTAATTTGGTAAACTTAGTTTACAAACACCACCACATTGATGATAGACTACCATAAACAAGCTGTGTTATTTCAACAGCTATACGTCCTCAAAAAATTAACAGACGACTGGGGCGAGAAAAATATATGCCCTCTGCACCAGCCACACTTCAACATGGCCTTTATGCCCTTTTTTATGGCTGTTGGACTAGAAGGTAGGTCAAGCAGTGCAATTGCAGCAGCACTTAAAGTGAGCAGACAAGCTACCGGTAAGATTATGAAGGAGCTAGAACAGAACGGGCTTATTAAAGTAGAAAAAAGTAGAACCGATGCCCGTTCCAATCTGCTTCAACTGACTGAAGATGGACGTAATTTCTATCTACAAGTGGCGCAACAAGCAAGTTTACTCACCAGTAAATATGAAAAGTTGATTGGAAAAAAGCAATTGGAAATGATGACTGAAACTATGGAAAAGATGATTCACTTCCATGAAAAATTACATCAATGCCATCTGATGGGTGGCACCCATGGCTAGTAAAATAACGACTTAGTAACTGAGGATTTTAGGAATCCTCAGTCGCTCAAACGCAGTACTATCCCCATTAAACGCATTGAAATCTACCACATGATTGATCCCGGTAATTCTGGCCTTATCAGAATGTTGCCAGAAGAACCAATTGGTATCCTTGCTTACTTTCAACTTTGCCTGGTGATAGTGTGCAATCCATAGCGGATATTCATCAAAATGCCCTTTCAGGTAATCTCTATAAAAAGTAAGGCCCGAATAAATAATCGGTTTTACTTTAGTCTTTTTCTCTACATAACTGATAAATTCTTTTAGTTCCTTACGCATATCTGCAGGATCTACACCATTCAACTGCTCAATATCTACAACCGGGGGTAAATCCCCTTCTTCAAACTTCACGGTTTGCAGAAAAAATTTGGCTTGCCATTCTCCCGACTTCTGTGCTCTAAAAAAATGATAGGCTCCACAAATAACGCCTGCCTTTGCCGCTTCTCTCCAGTTGCGTTGAAAATATGGGTCTACGCTTAAAATCCCTTCTGTAGCCTTAATAAAAGCAAATTTCACCTGTACCTCATCCTCTTTCATTGCTTTTACCTTGCGCCAATCGATCTTCCCCTGATAATAAGAAACATCAATACCATGAATCGAGTGCATTTTGGGAATTTTAATATCAAAACTGCTATAGGTACGGTAATTCGGATCCTGTCCCCAGTCCTTCACCCAGCGCCAGGTAGAACTAAACCCTTTAATGATATAACCATAATAAAATGGCGACAATAGAATCAACATAAGCCCAACGATAGCAAACTTCCACTCCAAAGCCAATGGCTTTTTCTTCTTTACGACTTTACGCTTTACGGCAGGCTTCTTTCTAGGTGCAGCCGGCTTTCTTGCAACAGGTGTTTTTTTTAGTAAAGGAGAATTTGGGGGTACTAAAGGCATGGTGTAAAAATACAAAAGGGCAGCCGATTTGGCTGCCCTTTTTTGAATAACTATTTATTCGATTTAGAATCAAGCGTTTATTTACTCAACTCCGCGAAATATTTATGGAATAAAGGCAATGTCTCAATTCCTTTGTAATAATTAAAGATGTCATATTTCTCATTTGGAGAGTGCAAAGCATCGCTATCTAGTCCGAATCCTAACAATACTGATTTAATCCCTAAAGCGCTTTCAAACAAAGCTACAATTGGAATACTACCACCACCTCTTGTAGGGATTGGTTTTTTACCAAATGAATCCAGGATCGCCTGTTCAGCTGCGCGATAAGCAACGCTATCTGTTGGGGTTACTACCGGTTCACCACCATGATGTGCGGTAACTTTTACCTTCACATAATCAGGAGCAATGCTTTCAAAATGTTTTGCAAAAATTTCAGAGATCTCCTCAGAAGTCTGATTAGGAACTAAACGCATAGAGATCTTAGCATTGGCTTTAGAAGGCAATACTGTTTTGGCACCTTCACCTGTGTAACCGCTCCAGATACCGTTTACTTCTAAAGTTGGTCTTGTTCCAGTACGTTCCAGGGTAGAATAACCTTTTTCACCCCATTCTGCACCGATCTCCAAGTCTTCTTTATATTCATTCAAGTCGAATGGTGCTGAATTTAAAGCCGCTTTTTCTGCCTCAGTCAATTCTACTACCTTATCATAAAATGCAGGAATTGTAATGTGGTTATTTTCATCATGCAGAGAGGCAATCAGTTTACATAGGATTGTTGCCGGGTTAGCCACAGCACCACCATATACACCTGAGTGTAAATCACGGTTAGGACCAACAACCTCCACTTCCATATAAGCCAAACCACGAAGTCCGGTTTCAATAGAAGGGTTTTCCATGCTGATCATAGAAGTATCAGAAATCAATACCACATCTGCTTTTAAGCGCTCGGTATTTGCTTTTACAAACACACCTAAATTTGCAGAACCTACTTCTTCCTCTCCTTCGATCATGAACTTCAC
Source organism: Pedobacter gandavensis (assembly GCF_014172405.1). Taxonomy (GTDB): domain Bacteria; phylum Bacteroidota; class Bacteroidia; order Sphingobacteriales; family Sphingobacteriaceae; genus Pedobacter; species Pedobacter gandavensis. The sequence goes on from NZ_WNXC01000007.1 coordinate 100,131, forward strand.
GTTACAAGCCAAAGTATTGGTTTTCATCATCAGCTCAAAAGCCTTTACATGCATGTAGAACTGACCTTTATCATCACAGGCACCACGTGCATAGATCTTACCATCACGTACTGTTGGCTCAAAAGGAGGCGTTTTCCAAAGCTCCAAAGGATCTGCTGGTTGCACGTCATAATGACCATAAATTAAAACGGTAGGCAATTTTGCATCAATGATTTTCTCACCATATACAATAGGATAGCCTGCTGTTTCACAGATTTCAACATTATCCGCACCAGCTTCTTTCAGTTTCTCAGCTACAAAATCAGCTGTCTTCAATACATCACCTTTATATTTAGGATCTGCACTTACTGATGGAAAACGTAACAGTTCAAACAATTCGTCTAAAAAACGTTGTTTGTTGTCTTCTACATATTTTTTAATCTCTTGCATAACAAATGGTTATTTAACGCTATAATTTGAGTCGATAAAACTAGAAAAATTTATTCTGAAAAGCGCATAAAAAAACCCTTATTAATATCATTAATAAGGGTTAGATAAAGGAAAATTCCCTTACAAACTCTTTTGCAAGCCAACCAAGTCAGTGACCAACTGATCTCTAAGTGCAAGGAAATCATAGTTTACGAAATCACAAGAATACTTTCTGAAGGCCATTTTATACCCGATTGTAAATTCTCCCATTTCATAAGTACTGTCCTTAATTGCGGTATCCAACTCGCCATCGTTTTCTGCAATACGCAAACCTTCAATAAGTTCATTGAAGATATATTTCTTATCTTCTCTATGCGCGTCCGTGCTATATATAAAAGTGAATAAAGCTTCAGAGTAAACTCGAATGGACTCCATCACATTAATGTGATCAGAAATCGCTTTTTTCAGTCCCTTATTAATTTTCTCTTTTATTTCTGTTTCTGGTCCGGATACAGCTTCCGCATCTTCCTTCATCAGTTCTGACTTATATTCTTTTAGGGAATCAATACCCAAAAACGTCAATTTAACACCACCATCCACACTATCAATAAAAGCAGGTGCTACTATCTTTCCCTCAAAATCAGCCAAATGAACACCTATAACATCTACTTCAATTTCTAACTTCATAAAAAATTTTTTATAAAAATATGAAAATAAACACAAATCCACCTGAGCCCTGCCATAAGAATAATTTATTAACTTCGTTTCGAACGCTATTTTAAAACAAAATGCAAGATTTTACGAACGAGAATTTAGACCTAAGCCGACTACCAAAATATGAGACCGTGACGCTTAGTGAGCTTCATAAGAACTATTGGAAGGTCATCTTGTTAAACATCGCTGTCTTTATGCTCTTTTTAGGGCTGGCCAGCTACTTACTGTTTTTCTTGTTAAAATCATCAAATCCTGAGCCCTATCTATTTATTGGTGGATATCTCCTGTTTGGGATCCTCCTGGTGATGTTTTATGCCATCAGTATAAAGAAAAGAGGCTATGCGATCCGGGAAAAAGACCTGATTTATAAAAGTGGTATTGTTTCCATTTCGACATCCGTTATTCCTTTCAGCAGGATCCAACACATTACCCTCAATGAAGGTATATTTTCCAGAATGTTTAACTTGGCAGCTTTACACATTTACACTGCTGGCGGCATTTCAGGAAACATTGTGATCCCTGGATTGGATATTGAACTCGCCAAATCTATTAAAGAAGAACTGACCAAACAAGTTAACCATCAAGATACCCCCACCCCCCATCAAAATTCAAAAGAACACAGTTTAGAAAAGTCGCAGAAAAATAATGATCATCAAGAGTTAAGCAAGGATCATGATGGAAACTAATTTCTCCGCACCGAAAAGGCAATCAGCGATGGGCGTTCTCATTATGTTCCTTAGTCACCTGCAACATAGTATTCGGGCCCTGATCATTCCGATCCTGGTGCTCGTTATTAAATCTAAAAGCATTACTCAGGGCTACATCCTATTCGGAATTTTGCTTTTCCTGATCACTCTTGCCATTTATTCATACCTCAGCTACTTAAAATTTACTTTTTTCCTCGATGAAGAGAAACAAGAGTTTATCATCCAGAAGGGTATTTTTAATAGGGAAAACCTGATCATCAGGCTTGATAAAATCCAACAAGTAAACATCAATCAGTCGCTTATCCAAAGAATTGTTGGGGTTTATAGCCTGGAAATTGATACCGCGGGGAGCGATAAAAAAGAAGCCAGCATCAAGGCCATAGACCATCAGTCTGCCACCATACTACGGGAAAAACTACTGGCTAGAACCTATCAGACAGCGAATGGTCATTCCCATACAGAGCAGTCTAATCTTTCGGAACCTGATCATATCGGTGCCGATGTAAATGAGCCAGTTTCGCAAAGTAGAAATATTCAGCCATTATTAAAACTAAGTAGTTCCAGCCTATTAAAAATAGGCTTAACCTCCAATTATGGAGCAAGCATTGCACTATTGACCGGTTTTATCTTTGCCATCATCGAGGCTACAAGAAATTATACTGAAGCTTTTCAACTAGAGCAAAATCCCATCAGCCAGTTATCAACCAAAGGATTGGGTTTAATTTCGCTGTGTATACTTCTGGTTATTGCTTTATTGATTGTTTTGGGTACTAACCTGATCAGAACCTTCGTTAAATACTTCGACTTCGAGATCAGGAGAGAAAAAAACTTCTTATCTATCAACTCTGGACTTTTTGACAAGAAACATACCTTATTGAAGCCTGCACGCGTACAAATCAGCAGTTATAGTCAGAATTACTTTCAAAAGAAACTAAATCTCATCAATTTAAGATTCAAACAGGCGGCTTTCAGCACAGCCGCGGAAGCCGATCAAGACAATAAAAAGCACGATATCGAGATTCCTGGATGTGATGAAAAGGAAAGAAATGAAATCCTTAAAATGATCTACAACCAGCTTCCGGTTCAGGGAAAGCTTTTTATTCCGAACTATAGGTTTTTATTCCTCATGGTAATGTTGCGAATCGTGATTCCAGCACTTGTTTTTTCAGGCATAGCTACATCCTACCCTCCATTGCGGGAGTACTTATATTGGATTATTCCTTACGCCATTTTGGTAGGGATTGGGCTATACTTTGAGTATGCCCATCATCGCCTTTATGTATCGGAAGAATTCATCATCAAAAAAAGCGGCATCTGGGACATAGAGTACCAAACGCTAGAGCCACATAAAATTCAAAAGATAACCACAAAACAATATTTCTGGCATAAAAAAGCAGATATTGGACATTTAATCCTACATACTGCTGCTGGCACCTTACATTTTAAGTATGGAAAGTATGCCGATATTCATCGTATGGTAAACTATTGGTTATATAAAGTAGAGTCGGGCAAAAAAGATTGGATGTAACTCCAATAAGAGACATAGTTTTCTTATTTTTGTCCGAATGTAGCAGGGCCAACCTCAGGGGAAGCCGACAACGATACATGGTTTAAACAATACCTTTAAAAAGCAGAAACAGGATAGCATTTTGGATTATTTAGCAGGATTAAACCCCCAACAACGCGCAGCAGTAGAAAACACCCAGGGACCAGCAATGATTGTCGCAGGTGCCGGCTCCGGAAAAACACGTGTCATTACTTATAGAGTAGCTCACCTGATTGAAAAAGGAGTTGATCCATTCAATATTTTGGTGCTTACTTTTACGAATAAAGCATCGAAAGATATGCGCGAAAGAATCATGAAAGTGATTGGCGCAGAAGCAAAAAACATTTGGATGGGAACTTTTCACTCTGTATTTGCGAAAATATTACGAGTAGAAGCAGAAAAAATCGGCTATCCTTCCAGCTTCACCATCTATGATACAGACGACAGTAAAAGTCTGATCAGAGCGATCTTACGCGAGATGCAGCTGGACGACAAGCTTTACAATGCGAATTTCGTCTATAACAGAATCTCTTCTGCAAAAAACAACCTGGTTTCCCATATTGAATACCAGGAGAATGCAGAAATTCAGGCAGAAGACATTAGCAATAAACGCCCCTTAATTGGAGCGATCTATGAAACGTACACCAAACGTTGTTTCAAATCAGGAGCAATGGATTTTGACGATTTATTGTTCAAAACCAATGTATTGTTAAAAAACCATCCTGATGTATTAAACAAGTACCAACAGAAATTTAAGTACCTGATGGTAGATGAGTACCAGGATACTAACTTTTCCCAGTACACAATTGTCAAAAAGCTTGCGGCGGCTTACCAGAACATTTGTGTGGTAGGTGATGATGCGCAAAGTATCTACGCCTTCAGGGGGGCCAACATTCAGAATATCCTAAATTTTGAACGCGATTACCCAGATTTAAAAGTTTATAAATTAGAGCAGAATTACCGCTCTACCCAGAATATTGTAGAAGTTGCAAACAGCATCATCGCCAACAATAAAAACCAATTGGAAAAAAATGTATTCTCCGACAATGAGTCTGGCGACAGGATCAGGGTTCAGCGTGCATTTACTGACAATGAGGAAGGTAAAATTGTAGCGGAGGCCATTATTCAGGAACGCAGTTCTAAAGGCTATAACTACAATGATTTTGCCATCTTATACCGTACCAATGCGCAATCCAGAGCAATGGAGGAAGGTTTAAGAAAACTCAATGTTCCTTATAAGATCTATGGCGGACTATCATTCTACCAACGTAAAGAGATCAAAGATTTAATCGCCTATTTCCGATTAACCTTTAATCCAAGTGATGAGGAGGCCATTAAAAGGGTCATCAACTACCCAAAAAGAGGACTTGGAGATACTACTGTAGAAAAACTATTGGTTGCTGCAGATGAGCACAACACCACCATGTGGGAGGTAGTTTGTAACCCGCAACAATATATCGCAGGAAGAATCGCCAATCAATTGAATGATTTTGCCATGATGATCAAAAGCTTTACTGTGGAAGCCAAGAAATTGGACGCCTATGAAGCTGCATTATACATTGCACAACACTCTGGAATTCTAAAAGAACTACATTCGGACATGACTGATGAAGGTCGTGGAAGACATGAAAATATACAGGAATTATTAAACGGGATCAAAGAATTTGGAGAACGCGAAGATATTGAAGACCGTAGTCTGGAAGTATTTATGCAGGATATCGCCTTGTTGACGAACGATGATAAATCAAATGACAAAAATGTGGATACGGTTTCTTTAATGACCATCCACTCTTCAAAAGGTCTGGAATTTAAAAACGTCTTTGTAGTTGGTTTAGAGGAAAATCTTTTCCCTTCACAAATGTCATTGAACTCAAGATCTGACTTAGAAGAAGAACGCAGGTTGTTCTATGTGGCGGTTACCCGTGCAGAAAAGAAACTTACCCTTACTTATTCTACTTCAAGATACAGATGGGGTACACTAACCAATTGTGAACCTAGTCGTTTTATCGAAGAGATCAACCCTCGTTACCTGGAGATAGAAGTGCCAAAAGCAGCTAAACCTGTTACTGGCGATGACAGTTTCTCTTCAGAACGCAGAAGCTGGACGCAACAAAGAGATAGTTTTAGTAAGCCTAAACCGGCCAGTTCAACTACTACCACAGGTACCTCTACGGCCTCCAGACCAAAAACTTCTGTCTTACCTAAAGCTCACGTTCCTACGCCAGGCTTCGCCCCTGATGCGGCCAATCTATTCCAAAATGGAATGGAAGTAGAACATGAGAAGTTCGGTTTCGGTAAGATTGTGAGTCTGGAAGGTAGTCTACCAGATATAAAAGCAACGGTATTTTTTCAAGGTCTGGGTAATAAACAGTTATTATTAAAATTTGCTAAATTGCGAATTGTTAAATAAAATATATCTTTACAGAATCTGGATGAGTTTATAAAGCCCTGATTACTAATTTAAATAACGATTATACAAATAATGGCTTTATCTCGTTATCACCTGATACGATCGGCCTTTAGCAGATTTAGCCTACTCAAGAAGATTTAATACGCCCAATAGGGCCGGCCGGTCTGCAAAACCGGTCGCACATAAAAATAATAAAGTATAATTATACAGATGAATTTCGATTATAATACCACAAGAAACGAGCTAATCCTCGCCGAATACGGCCGTAATGTACAGAACATGGTGAAGTACATTATTGAATTACCCGAGCTTGAAGAACGTAATAAATACGCTCAGGCGGTGATAGATCTTATGGGATTCTTGAACCCCCATTTGCGTGATGTTGCTGACTTTAAGCATAAACTATGGGATCATTTACACATCATCTCAGGTTACAAAATCGATGTAGACTGTCCATATCCTAAGCCTACACCAGAAGATGCATTGGTAAAACCAAAACATATCGGTTATCCTCAGCAAAAAATCACCTATAAACATTACGGTAAAACTGTAGAAACCATGATCGAAAAAGCCAAGGCAGTGGACGATCCTGAGCGCAGAGCTGCAATGGTACAGGGCATCGCGAATTTCATGAAAATGGCTTACGTAACCTGGAATAAAGATAGTGTAGCTGATGAAACTATCCTTAAAAATTTACGCGAGCTATCGGGTGGACAACTACAATTAGACGAGAATGTAAACCTGGCAAAGGTTGAATTTAAGCCTGCAGTAGCCAGACCAACAAACAACAATAACCGCGGCAGACAAAACAATAACAACAACGGTAAAGGCAGACAAAACAACGCTAGCAATAGTAACAACAACCGCCCACAGCGTAACAATAATAATCCAAAACCACGTCACTAGTTCTTACCAATTTACAATACTATACAAGCTTACTACAACATGAATGCATTCGAAATAATTGGTGGACAAAAGTTAAAAGGTGAGATCACACCTCAAGGGGCAAAGAATGAAGCCCTACAAATTATCTCTGCAGTTTTATTAACTGAAGAAAAAATAACGATCAGCAATATCCCTGACATTAAAGATGTCAACAAATTAATTGAACTTTTAGGAGACCTTGGTGTAACCGTAGAACGCCTTTCAAAAGACACTTATACTTTTGAGGCAAAGAACATCAATCTGGATTTCTTCCAATCAGATATATTTAAATCTAAAGGTGGTAGTTTGAGAGGATCAATTATGATCGTCGGACCACTTTTGGCTCGTTTTGGTAAAGCAGCAATCCCTAAACCAGGTGGTGATAAAATCGGTCGTAGAAGGCTAGATACGCATTTCTTAGGTTTCGAGAAACTGGGTGCAAAATTCGTGTATGACTCGAAAAAAGAGTTCTTCAACGTAGATGCAACTGCCCTTAAAGGTGCTTACATCCTAATGGATGAAGCTTCTGTAACCGGTACTGCAAATATTGTGATGACGGCAGTAATGGCTAAAGGAATTACTACAATTTACAATGCTGCCTGTGAGCCTTACTTACAGCAACTGTGTAAAATGCTGAATCGAATGGGTGCAAAAATCACTGGGGTAGGCTCTAACTTACTGACCATTGAAGGTGTGACCAAATTGGGTGGTACTGAACACCGTATGTTACCTGACATGATTGAAATCGGTTCTTTCATTGGCCTTGCGGCAATGACAGAATCAGAAATTACCATCAAAGATGTTTGCTATGCTGAACTGGGAATTATCCCTGAAGTTTTCAGAAAACTGGGTATTAAATTTGAACTTAAAGGTGATGATATTTTCATCCCTTCTCAGAAACACTATGTCATTGAGTCATTTATCGATGGATCAATGTTAACCATTGCAGATTCCCCATGGCCAGGATTTACTCCTGACTTATTGAGCATTGTATTGGTAGTAGCTACTCAGGCTAAAGGATCAGTATTGATTCACCAGAAAATGTTCGAAAGCCGTCTGTTCTTTGTCGATAAATTGATCGACATGGGTGCGCAAATCATACTTTGTGATCCACACAGAGCAACGGTTAACGGCATCAACAAGCAATATAAACTAAGAGGTATCAGCATGACTTCTCCGGATATCCGTGCGGGAGTATCACTGTTGATCGCTGCTTTATCTGCTGAAGGAAAATCAACGATATTCAATATTGAGCAAATTGAACGTGGTTACCAAGATATTGATACGCGTCTACGTGCCCTTGGTGCGCAGATTAAACGTATCGATGCTTCGGCACCAAGTCACTAGGATACAAGAAAAGGGTTAACCACGTTGACCCTCCCAAAATAACAAGACATAAAAAAATCCCTGAAAATCAGGGATTTTTTTATGTCTAATAAATATGTTTTCAATGCAAATCTGTCCTAGCCAGAAATTGCGTTGATGATGTCATACTGAGTGATAATTTCAATCTTACCTTGCTCGTCTTCCACCAAAACCGCAGAGTTTTCTTTATTGATCAATGCTGAGATCTTATCAATTGAAGTATTCATATCTACAAAAGGGAAAGTGGTCGACATGATTTCTTTTACCGGAGCAGATTTTAAAGAAGGATTCTCTAAAAGTGCTTTCAAGATATCACTCTCGGCTAATTTACCTACCACCATTCCTTGTTGGGTAACTGGAATCTGAGAGATATTTAAAGTATTCATATTGTTAATGGCTTCCAAAATGCTTTTCTCGCAATCAATTGTAATGATTTCCGTAGCTTCTTTCTTAGCAAGAATTGACCTTGCAGTCAGCTTCTCATCCTTAAGGAAACCGCGTTCTCTCAACCAATCTTCATTGTACATTTTACCCATATAACGGCTTCCATGATCATGGAAAATCACGACAACCACATCTTCAGGTTTCAGTTTATCTTTCAACTGCAGTAATCCAGCAATAGCTGATCCTGCTGAATTACCAACAAAGATTCCTTCTTTACGTGCAATCTCACGGGTCATTAAGGCTGCATCTTTATCCGTCACTTTCTCAAAAAGATCAATGACGTCAAAGTCTACATTCTTTGGCAGGAAATCTTCCCCAATCCCTTCAGTAATGTAAGGATAGATCTCATTTTTATCTAAAATTCCTGTTTCTTTATATTTCTTAAATACAGAACCATAAGTATCTATTCCCCATACTTTAATGTTAGGATTCTGCTCTTTCAAGTACCTTCCTGTACCGGAAATTGTACCACCAGTCCCTACTCCTACCACTAAATGAGTAATCTTTCCTTCGGTTTGTGCCCAGATTTCTGGTCCAGTCTGCTCATAATGTGCCTGAGAGTTCGCCAGATTATCATATTGATTTGGCTTCCATGAATTCGGAACTTCACGTTCTAACCGCGAAGAAACTGAATAATAAGACCTTGGATCTTCAGGTTCTACGTTTGTCGGACAAACGATTACTTCCGCACCAAAAGCACGTAAAGCATCTACTTTCTCCTTAGACTGCTTATCTGTAGTTGTGAAAATACATTTATAGCCTTTAATAATTGCCGCCATAGCCAGCCCCATTCCGGTATTTCCAGATGTTCCTTCTATAATGGTTCCACCCGGCTTCAGCTTACCGCTCTTCTCCGCGTCTTCAATCATTTTAAGTGCCATACGGTCTTTAATCGAATTCCCAGGGTTAGTGGTTTCAATTTTAGCCAATACCGTAGCCGGAATTTCCTTCGTAATTGTATTCAATCTTACCAATGGCGTATTACCAATGGTTTCCAAAATATTATTGTACCACATGATACAAAAATACGAATTGGTCCTTAGAATTCTATTTACAAATCATAATTCATTATTTAATATTACAAATACTAAATAAACGGAATTATATTTTAATCTACTAGTCCAATAGACTTATTTACCATCTATTATATAGGTGAAGAAAGAATATCTTAACAGCGTTGATAGCGCTTGCCCGGTAAAGAAATCAGCAAGCCCTCCATTTCCAGGTTCAATAAATGCAAGGATAGCCTACTTTGCGGAAGTTTTAATTGCCGGGATAGCTCATCAATGTTTAAATCTGAAACTTTTAGCACTTTTAGTATCCTCAGTTCCACTTCATCAAGTGTTAATGGCGACACTTCTGCTATCGTGACCAGCTTTTTCAAAGGTTCCTCCCAACCCAAAAAATCAGGAAGATCCTTAGCATGATTAATCAATCCAGCTCTATTGGTCTTAATTAAAACATTACAGCCTTCAGAGTAAACATCTGTAGTCCTTCCCGGGAAAGCATAAACGTCCCTGTGGTAAGAATTTGCAATGTCAGCAGTGATAAGCGCCCCTCCTTTTGATGCCGCTTCCACCACAATCGTCACATCAGAAATTCCCGCAATAATGCGGTTTCGCTTTGGGAAGTTTTCCTTATCGGGATTCGTAAAAGAAGGAAATTCTGTCAATAGTCCCCCATTCAATGCCATTTTTTTTGCAATAGCTCCATGTACCTGTGGATACATCCGATCCAAACCATGCGCCAATACCCCAATCGTTGGAATTCCATGGGTTAAGCTTTCCTGATGAGCGTTTACATCGATGCCATAGGCGAGTCCGCTGACAATTAAGACCTCATAAGGAGCCAGTACTTCTGCAAGCTGCTTACAGAGCAGCTTACCATAACTGGTAGCCATGCGCGTACCAACGATACTTATGACTCGTGGATGATTCAGGTTGGCCGTTCCTCTATAGTACAATAAGATCGGCGCATCCTCGCAATTTTTCAAGCGATAAGGATAATTATCATCGGTATAAAACAATACCTGTACTTGATACTTCTCTATAAACTTCAACTGCTCCCTGGCTTTTTCCAGCGCTTCCTTCCCTAGAATATGTTGCGCAGTGATCACGCCTACCCCAGGAACCCGCATTAATGCTTGCTTACTCGCTTTAAATATCGCTTCTGGTGTAATAAAATGGTTTAACAGATGTTTTGCTGTGATGTGCCCTACATTTTGGATCATGCTTAGGGCAATTTTATAAATTAAGCTCATAGGCTAACTTATGTGTTATCTGTTGGATTATCAAATACTTTTGAAATCCTGATATTATGCGTTGTAAAAAGAGGTTTCAGCAACAACGACTGGAATCTTTTGCGCTAAAAAAGCACAAAATTTCCTAGATCGTTTTTTGCAAAACCTCTTTTTACCTTTAAATACTACGATTTTAAAAGTCTGGTTAACCAAACAGACCTGGGGTCAATGATGAAGATCACGGCAGTCCATGGTAGGATGAAACAAAAAAGAGCAATGATTAATAAGGAGAACAATACCTCAGTAAAGACACAATAACTAAACGGGACGCAATATCGAATTGAAATAAGATTAAGGTAGCGCTCCAGATTAGGAAGCTTATTATGAAGGAGTATTGGTTAATTACTGCTTTTAGATTGAAGCAGTCTGGCAGACCTTCCCTTTTCCCAGCGATGAACCGCATGTAGGGTCTCCTGGAAAAAAAGCAGTTGCTCTTTGAAGACATTCGAAGATTTGCCCTTCAGCAAATATTCGGGGATGAAAAGAGTCACTGCTTTTTTTATGGTACGTCTCAAAGAGAAGAATTACTATTATTGAGGAATATACACCACAAACTTCGTTTCAAAGAAGTCTTCTTTAAAGTAATCTGCCAAAGGATAAAGTTCTGCTTTCAATCTTGATTCTTTAATCTCTTCATTCAAATCACCACCTTTCAGGTAAAGAATTCCGTTTGCTATTGCATTTTTGGATTCTTTATTGAATTTACCTTGTACCCAAGGATAGAAGTCAATCAGGCGTGTCACGGCTCTTGATACTACAAAATCGTATTTATCAGTCACCTGTTCTGCTCTGAGGTGACTCGCTTTCACATTCTTCAAACCTAAACCAGCAGCAACTTCTGTGACTACTTTGATTTTTTTACCTATAGAATCTACCAGGTGAAACTGCGTTTCCGGGAACATAATAGCCAGCGGAATTCCAGGGAAACCACCACCCGTACCCACATCAAGCACCTTTGTACCAGGTTTGAATGTACAAAACTTAGCAATTCCCAAAGAATGAAGGATATGACGAACATAAAGTTCTTCAATATCTTTTCTGGAGATCACATTGATCTGGGCATTCCAGAAACTGTATAAATCATATAACTGATCGAATTGAGCAATTTGCTCTTCAGTCAGATCCTTAAAATATTCTTGTATTAGCGTTGATCTTATTTCCACTTTACCTTTTTTACAAATATAGACAGAATGCCATTAAACACGAGGAAAATGAATAAGAGAATGTCCAGAATCGGAAAACACCATCTTAAATCACTATAATTAAGCCGCTTTAAAATGCGGGGATAGATAAAACAACGGATCAGAATGCTCAGGCCAAGGATACCCAATGCCGGGTATAAAGTAGCTTTAAAGAACAACAATGCCGTAAAGAATGCATAAAAGAGGAATTGAAAGATAATCTGACAAGAAAGAATGAATTTATGCTTGCCTTTATAGAACTTTCCAGCACCGAAGTGGCGCTTTTTTTGTCGCAGGTAGGCTCCAAAACTTGTATTTGGTTCAGACCATACCTGGGCATCCTTATTGATCCGAATTTCTGTATTGGCTGCAGTTGCATTTGCATTGACGAACAAATCATCATCTCCGGAAGGAATATGCATGTGAGCAGCAAAACCCTTATTCTTAAAGAAAAGTGTCTTTTTATAGGCCATGTTTCTACCTACTCCCATATAAGGCATGCCTTTAATGGCGTAGGATAAGTAATTAACTGCGGTAAAAAAGGTTTCAAAACGAATTAAGGCATTCAATATTCCTCGTTTCCTCAAGTATGGAGAATAGCCCAAAACGATATCCACCTCTGGATCTTCACTTTGTTGCATGCCCATCAACCAGTTTTCTGAAGCGGGAAGACAATCCGCATCTGTAAATACCAACCAATCATTAGTCGCGGCTTTAATCCCCATCGTTACGGCAAATTTCTTTCCGGCGATGAACTTCTCGCCCTCTCCAATGGTTACAATTTTTAATCGTCTATGTTGTGCGGCAAAGTTCTCCAGTAACTGTCTTGTACCATCCCAGGAGCGATCGTTCACTACAATCACCTCAAAATCAGGGTAATTTTGCGCCAATACTGAGGGTAAATAAGCGGTCAGGTTTTCGACTTCATTGCGGGCACAAATGACCACACTTAAAGGTTTTTTTGCCGTTTCAGGGATAGGCTCTACGGGATAAAATGCAAGTTTCAGATGAACAAACAGGCTAAAGTATAGTTGTATTAGGAAACAGAAGATGAATGCGCCCAGCAGGCAGGTCTCTAGTAAGGTTAATTCCACGTCGTATTTTTGTAGCCTCCAAATTTCAGGTTTTTAATCTGTAAATTCCTTTATGTGGATAAAAATTTAGGGCCATTTATAGCGTTATTTTTGCTATTTTTGGCAGATTTTAGTGGAGCATACAGATTTATGAAATTTACCTTACAGGCAAAAGATACACATTCAAAGGCAAGAGCAGGAACAGTAACAACAGATCATGGGGATATACAAACCCCTATTTTCATGCCTGTAGGCACTGCCGGGACTGTTAAAGCAGTTCATCAACGAGAACTTAAAGAGGATATTGACGCCAAGATTATTCTTGGAAATACCTATCACCTATACCTGAGACCAGGTTTAGACATTATTGAAAGAAGCGGTGGATTGCATAAATTCATTGGCTGGGACCGTCCGATTTTAACGGATAGTGGAGGTTACCAGGTCTATTCTTTGAGTAAAGTAAATAAGATTAGAGAGGAAGGGGTAACTTTCCGTTCTCATATTGACGGTTCAAAACACTTATTTACGCCAGAATATGCGATGGACATCCAACGTACTATCGGGGCGGATATCATCATGGCATTTGACGAATGTACGCCATACCCATGTGATTATAAATATGCGGCGAACTCGATCAATATGACGCACCGTTGGTTAAAACGTTGCTGTAAGCGCTTTGATACGACAGAACCAAAGTACGGTTTCAATCAAACCTTATTCCCAATTGTACAAGGATCTGTATATAAAGATTTAAGAAAGAAATCTGCAGAATTTATAGCCAGTATGGACCGCGAGGGAAATGCAATTGGCGGTTTATCTGTTGGAGAACCTGCAGAAGAAATGTACGGCATGACCGAAGTGGTGTGTGACATTTTACCTTATGAGAAGCCACGTTATTTAATGGGCGTAGGTACACCAATCAACATTTTGGAAAATATCGCCTTAGGTGTTGATATGTTCGACTGTGTAATGCCGACCAGAAATGCAAGAAATGGAATGTTATTCACCAGAAATGGAATCATTAACATCGGTAACAAGAAATGGGCAGATGATTTCTCTCCTATTGATGCAGAAAGTGATTTATACGCCGATCAAGTATACTCGAAGGCTTATTTAAGACACTTAATGCACTCTAAAGAGATGTTAGGTGCACAAATTGCTACTTTACACAACCTGCATTTTTACCTGTGGCTAGTAAATACTGCCAGAGAAAAAATCATTAGTGGGGAGTTTTATGCCTGGAAAAATAAAATGGTGACCATATTAGGTAATAAATTATAAATGAGCTTTTTAAAAGGCAGGATTAAAATCATCGACTGGTACATTATCAGTAAGTATTTGGGTACATTCCTTTATACCCTAACGCTTTTTGTAGTCATCATTGTCATCTTTGACCTTTCAGAGAAACTCGATGACTTTCTCGGTAACAACCTGACCTTTTGGCAAGTGGTTTCCCTGTATTATGCAGGGTCTATCCCATTCTATGTCAACATGCTTTCTCCGCTGATCAATTTTATTGCGGTAATCTTTTTTACAGCAAAGATGGCCGATCAGACGGAAATTGTTCCTATTTTAAGTGGAGGAGTAAGCTTTAACCGCTTCCTCCTTCCTTATTTTATCTCGGCATTTATCATTTTTGCGTTCAACCTGGGCTCAAATCTGTACATCCTTCCTTATACGAACCAGATTAAGAACAACTTCGAAAACACCTTTATTAAAAAGAATGATCCGACGAGCAAATCAGACATTCACATGAAGCTGGATGCGAAGACTTACATCTACATGAGGAGCTTTGACAATAAGACTAAAACCGGGGTACAGTTCTCTTTAGACAACTTTAAAGGAGATGTGATGACCAAGAAAATTGTAGCTGACGAAATCAAATGGGATTCCTTGAAACGTTCCTGGAAGCTCAGCAATTATTCTATCAGAAACATCGATGGCTTAAAAGAAACCATGATTAATGGTAGCAATAAAACGAAAGATACGGTCTTGGATATGCGTCCTGATGATTTCTCCGCCTATGACAATATCTATGAAAACCTATCTAATAAGGATCTTTCTGAAAAGATAAAAAAAGAAGAAATCCGTGGTTCTGGTATCATGAACGACCTTTTATTTGAACGCTACAAACGATATCTACAACCTTTATCCGCATTCGTACTTACCCTCATTGGGGTCGCATTATCCTCCAGAAAAGTTCGTGGTGGTGTGGGATTACCACTGGGAATAGGGATTATTTTAAGCTTCGGCTATATTGTCCTGAACCAGTTTGCCAAGATGTTCTCCTTAAAGGGAGGGATTTCGCCGCTACTAGCGGTAATGGTGCCCACTATAATTTTCGGCTTACTGGGCTATTATTTACTCCGAAAAGCACCAAAATAAGTGACAGCGCCGGTTCAAATTTCTACGAAAAGAAACCTGTTAATTTTACACGCTACCGTCTTTATTTGGGGTTTTACCGGTATCCTTGGTGCAGTAATTTCGGTTAATGCGGTACAGTTGGTTTGGTATCGTGTATTGATTGCCAGTCTGACTTTGTTTATCTATTTTCTCTGTTCTAAGACGAGCTTAAAGGTTTCCAGGAAACAATTCCTTCAATTCTTCTTTACCGGAAGTATTGTAGCACTACATTGGATTCTATTTTTTTATGCCATTAAGGTTTCCACGGTCTCGGTTACACTCGTTTGCCTATCCTCATTTACGCTTTTTACCGCGATTTTAGAACCACTGATTAAGAAAAAGCCAATTCTGGTTCCAGATGTGATCATCGGACTAATCATTATTTTGGGCATCTACCTGATCTTTAAATTCGAGTCAGGCTATACTTTAGGCATTATTATGGGCCTATCTTCTGCACTGGCTTCCAGCTTATTCTCCACCATCAACTCTACATTGGTACAGAAAAGCGATCCAAAAATCATTGGTTTTTATGAAATGGCAGGTGCCTTATTTTGGATCACGCTTTACCGTTTATTTGACCATTCCTTACTAAGCGAACAATTTGACCTAAGCTTTTCAGACTGGTCTTATCTCTTGTTACTGGGCACCATTTGCACGGCACTAGCCTATGTAGCAGGTGTATCTGTCATGCGTACGCTATCTGCTTTTCGGGTGGCACTCATCACCAATCTCGAACCCGTATATGGCATCATTTTGGCCTTCCTTTTCTTTGGGACAAAAGAAACCATGTCGGTCGGTTTTTATGCAGGAGCTCTCCTGATCATTGGAGCCGTTTTCCTATATCCGGTTTATCAAAAACGCAAGAGTCTAAATTAGTTAAGTACAGGGAATAACCTCATTACCTTCTTCCTTCCCGCTCAAAACACCTGTTTTCATCTCCGAAAAAATACTTATATTTCAGCCCTGGTACTTGTTTTCCTCTTCCATTTTTTTAATGAACCCGGGAATAAGATCAACCTGTAAAGCATAAAAAACATTCAAGTCCGAACCATCAGTAACCAGAATAATGGCGATATACTCAGTTAATAGTCGGCTAATCATTGCCATTATAGCTTCATTAACAATAAGTCTAACCGGGCCAAGTAGCTTTGCCCAGATTTTCAACTCCGAACAAAACCCTCCTGGTGTAAAATGGAGACAAATTAATGCTTCAGGATTCAGGATCATTTACCCGACAGAGTTGGAGAAAGAAGCACAACGGATGTCGAACACGATTACGCACATTTACCCTTATGTAGGTGCAAGTTTAGGTGAATTAAAAACCATCATCCCCATTATTCTTCAAAATCGGGGTGTCATTGCAAATGGCTTTGTTCAGCTTGCACCAAAGAAATCGGAATTTTACACTACCCCTCCACAACAATTCGATAGTCAGGATTGGCTCAATAACCTGGCCGTTCATGAACTTCGCCATGTGGCACAATTCGATAAACTCACCGGAGAAAAAGCGCAGCCATTTCCGGAAACCGTTTATTTTGCCTGGCTCGGCGTTAGTATTCCGCTCTGGTATTTTGAAGGAGATGCTGTCAGCACAGAAACCTCATTAACCAATGCCGGTCGAGGAAGAATCCCGAGCTGGATCATGCCCTATAGAACCCAACTCCTGGAAGGAAAAAAATATTCTTATACCAAATCTAATTTCGATTCGGAGAAAGACCTTACTCCTGGTTATTACCAACTCGGCTATACCCTGGCCTCCAGAATTCGGGAAGCTTCCGGAAAATATGTGTTTGATAGCGTACTTACCGATATTAGACACCATCCTGCCCGTCTTTACCCTTTTTCTAAAAGTCTAAAAAAGTTTAGTGGCAAAGGAACTACAGAATGGTTCCGTACCAATACAGAAAAGCTACGTGCAGAATGGACTGAACAAGCCCATAAAACACCTTCAAAGGACTATCCGGTACTGAATAAAAAAGCAGATTATGCCACTAGTTATTTTCTGCCGGTTAAAATCAACGACCAACAGATTATTGCGTTAAAACAAAGCAAGGGAGAAACCCCGCATTTTGTGCGAATAGGACCGGATAAAAAAGAGAAAAAACTACGCGCTATTGGCTTACAGGAACAACCTTGGTTCAGCTATGCAAAGGGGGTATTGGTCTGGGATGAGGTCAGGTACGACCCGAGGTTTAAACAGCAAAGCTTCAGCGTCATTAATAGGTATGATTTAAAAAGTGGACGTGTACATAAACTCAGTTCCAGAAGCAGATTATTCTCCCCTTCCCTATCTTCGGATGGCAGCAAGATAATCGCGGTAAGGTATGACCTGAGTAATCAGGCCAATTTGGTAGAACTGGATGCTAAAACCGGAGCAACCCTTCACACCTATCCGAATCCGAATAATCTGATTCTTCAAACCCCATCCTTCAATCCGGATGGTACAGCCATCGCATTTATTGCTGTGACTGAGCAAGGGAAGGAGCTTCGGCAATTAGATCGCAATGGAAAAACAGAGGTATTAATCCCCTTCAGCCAACAGCAGCTCAGCAGACCTATTTACTTTTCCAAAGGCATTGCTTTTAATGCGCATTACAATGGAATTGACAACATTTACTATTTAGACATCGCCTCAAAAAAAATAAGCGCGCTTAGTGCAGCCAAATACGGTGCATTTAACCCAGCCTTTTCTGCTGATGAGCAAACCATGATTTTCAATAACTATGGAATTGATGGTTATGAAATTACAGAAACTAGTATTCAAGCAAAAGCTCCTGGAGAAAGTCACTTTGTCTTTCTTGGCGCAGCGGCAGCAAAACAAGAAAACACGGGTAATGTGTTTAACCACATTCCGGACAGCAGTTATACTTCAAAGACCTATGGTGGATTAAAAAACTTGTTCCGGGTACACAGTGTTAATCCCGTTATTGAAGATGAGTACCGTGGCGGCTTGCAAATTAACTCCGACAACCTATTGAATACCATGAATGTTTTTGCGGGCGTCAATTACTTCCGGGATCTGGGACGCTTTGAATACAATGCAGGATTTACCTATAAAGGTTTTTATCCGGTATTGGGCGTCACCTATCGCAACAGACCAAGACGTGCGTTCTACAATAGCTCAAAAGGAGTACAGCAGGGCGATTGGCGAGAAAACGACATTCGCTTAGCGGCCACCTTACCCTTCAGTCTGAACGCCTTAAACGACAATTACAATTTCTCTTTCAGTACCACGACCAGCTACACGAAAAGGTACCACCCGGAGAATATGCCAAAAAATTACATTAACACCCTGAAGTTCCCCTTGGAGTATAGCTTTAGCTTTACCCATAGCATCAGACAATCGGAAAGAGATGTTGCTCCAAAATGGGCTCAAATTTTAAGGTTAACCTATCTGCATCAGCCGTTTGACAAACAACTTACCGGTGATCTTTTTGCTGCAGAAACCTTTTTTTACTTCCCTGGTATAGCCAGAAACCACTCTTTTCTCGCCAATTTCAGCTTTCAACACAGCTCAGGAATTAGAACATTCGATCAGCAAATAAATACGGTTTACGGGTACAATAACATTCCAGCGATCAATATTCTTAAAAACACGCTATTGCTAAACTACCGTTTCCCAATTGCTTTTCCAGATGCAGAAGTAGGCGCATTGGCGTACGTCCGTAACCTTCGGGGAGGATTATTTTGTCATTATGAAAACCTTGGGGAGGACACAAATCTGAGTCAGCCTAAAACTTTTGGCTTCGAATTACGTAGTAGTATGAACTTACTTCGCTACCAACCTGTAGTGGATATAGGGGCTAGAATGGTTTTTGTAAACAAATTTTATCATCAAAATCCTATCTTAGAACTAATTTTAAATTATAGTTTTTAACACATGCGCGCCAAAACCATTTTCATCATCGTCTTTACCGTCCTCATTACTGTCTTTTTAATGATCAATACTGATCAGGTAAGTTTTGATTTCATTTTTGCAAAAGCAGATGTTTCTAAGCTTTTAGTGATTGGAGTCTGTACTTTTATTGGGTTCATACTGGGTTATATGGCCGGGCGACCAAAAGTTACCATCAGTACCTATGATAAAGAACATCCCCAGGAAAAACCTGAGGACGTTAAGAAATCGATCAGCGATGAAGATCGCGATTATATTAATTAGTTAGCTTAATGCCTGTTTGATATCAGCAAGGATATCATTGATGTGCTCTAAACCAATTGACAAACGAACAGATCCTTGTTCAATACCAACCTCTAACCTTTGCTCTTCCGTTAATTTGGAATGAGTACTGGTTGCAGGATGAGTAGCAATTGATCTCGTATCCCCAAGATTTGCAGAAATGGAGAACATTTTCAACTTATCCATGAATTTGCTGGCTGCAGCAGCTCCACCTTCAATCACTAAGGTTACAATACCACCACCCTGTTTCATTTGCTTTTTAGCAATTTCATACTGAGGGTGAGAAGGTAAGAAAGGATACCTAACTTTTTTAATGCGGGGATGACTTTCTAAAAATTCGGCTACTTTCATTGCATTCTCACAATGTCTGTCCATACGAACGGCTAAAGTCTCTAAACTTTTCGATAACAACCAGGCATTGAAAGGCGACATTGCCGGCCCACTATGCCTAGCAAAGGCTTCGATTTCCAGAATCAATTTGTTTGAACCTAAAATCACACCACCTAAGGTACGACCTTGTCCGTCGATAAACTTAGTAGCCGAGTGGATAGAAATATCTGCACCCAATTTAATAGGCTGTTGCAGGTATGGTGTGGCAAAGCAATTGTCTACCACTAACAATACCCCATGTTTTTTTGCCAGTTTCGCCAGCCACTCCAGGTCGATAATATCGATCCCAGGGTTGGAAGGCGTTTCAACAAAAATGATTTTTGTATTTGGCTGGATTCCTTGCTCCATTTGTTCTGGTTTATCCAGATCCGCATAAGTATAGGAAATCCCCCATTTTGGGAAAATATTATTTAATAACTGGTGTGTAGATCCAAAAACAGATCTGCTAGCCAATACATGATCACCAGACTTTAAAAAAGCAGCAAAAGTGGTAAAGATCGCAGCCATACCGGTTGCCGTTACCCATCCTGATTCTGCGCCTTCTAAAACGGCCATCTTATCAATTAATTCAGAAGTATTCGGATTGGCATAACGGCTGTAAACGTTGCCTTCCTTTTCATTTGCAAACAAAGCGCGCATTTCTTCCGAATCGTCAAATTTATAACTTGAAGTCAGGTATAAAGGCACCGAATGCTCTTTAAAATGGGTTCTCTCGGCTTGTAAGCGTATGGCCAGGGTTTCGAAATTCTCTTCTTGGTTCTCTTCTTGCATTTTATTATTGATGAATGGTATATGTAAAGTTAATGGTTGCTGAGCGTCCCAAAATATTGGATACCGAGCAGTATTTATCGAAGGTAAGGGCTAATGCACGTTCTACTTTTTGAACGTTTAAAGCGCCATACAAGTCAAAATGAATGTTGATGACGTCAAATATAGGCGGCATTTCTTCCGTTTTTCTGCTGGCTTTGATTTTGATCTTCACATCATCCAGTGGTTCTTTTTGTTTCGTCAGGACATTTACCATGTCGATTCCACTGCATCCGCCTAGGCCAATCAGCAGCATCTCCATTGGGCGGAAACCTTTTCCTTCGCCGCCTATTTCCTGCTTTGCATCTAGTTCTACCTTAAAACCGCTAGAATTTTCTGCTTCAAAATTAAATTTATCGTTTTTTCTTATCAGGTTGATTTCCATAATTCACTAAACGTTATAAAATACTTTATTGGTTCTTTCGAGTTCAAGAAGTTGCACTGGTTTTTCAAAAATGGCATATACCGCCGATCCGCTCCCACTCATTGCTGCGTAAATTGCTCCCTGCTGGTAAAGATGCGCTTTGACCGCTGCAATTTCAGGGTACTTCAAAAACACAGAAGTCTCGAAATCATTCTTCAGATTCGCTTTCCATTCCCTCAAAGGCAAATGTATTAAATCTTTTACCGATGTACCAGTGTCTGCGATCATTATTCCTGCATAAGCCTCCGCCGTAGAAACGTGGAATACTGGTTTTACCAATACCAGAAAATAGGACGAGAGATCTACCTGAATTTCGGTAAACTCATCCCCTTTTCCTTCCGCATACCGAGGTTCATTCCTGATAAAAAAGGCACAATCTGCACCAAGTTGCCTGGCATAATCTTCCATTTTAGGGATAGAAAGACCGAGTTTAAACTTATCGTTCAGGAGCTTAATGATAAAAGCAGCATCAGCAGAACCGCCCCCCAAGCCAGCCCCTACCGGGATGTTTTTCAACAAACAAAGGTGTTGAGGAGGAAGGTCAAAGTCTTGTTTCAACAGTTGATAAGCTTTCAAACAGATGTTATCTGCTGCCGCTCCTGGAACCTCAATTCCTTCAACAGTACAACTTAATACATCGGCATCCAGGCTTTCAACAACGTCGTAAAGCTTCACCGGATAAAAAACGGTTTCAATATTATGGTATCCATCCGCACGTTTTCCGGTTATCTGTAAACCAAGATTAATTTTAGCGTTAGCAAAGGCAAGCATCCATTATGATTTTGTATCGCAAACTTACTAATTCAAATTTTCCCTTTGTTGCATTAATTAAAAATTCA
Organism: Pedobacter gandavensis; assembly: GCF_014172405.1. Classification (GTDB taxonomy): domain Bacteria; phylum Bacteroidota; class Bacteroidia; order Sphingobacteriales; family Sphingobacteriaceae; genus Pedobacter; species Pedobacter gandavensis. The sequence continues at coordinate 122,242 of NZ_WNXC01000007.1, forward strand.
GAAAAACACTTGAAAATTCAAAAAACAACCAGAACAAACCACCTGCAGGCATTAAAGTCCTACCAGGACTCTTTCTATACCCAATTCGAATAGGCCACTCTACCCGCCCCCCTACTCTTCCGGGATTATTTTATTTATTACTTTTGCAGCGGCTGGTCACAGCTAACTCTTAAAAAATACTATCTTGCACAAGTCTTTTTTGCAGACAAAAGAAGCTTGCCAATACATGAAACAATATTTAGATTTAATGCAGCACGTGCTCGATCATGGCACACAGAAACATGACCGTACCGGAACAGGAACCATTAGCGTGTTCGGTTATCAAATGAGATTTAACCTTCAGGAAGGATTTCCAATGGTGACCACAAAAAAATTACACCTCAAATCCATTATCCATGAACTGATCTGGTTCTTAAGTGGAGACACCAACATTAAGTATCTAAAAGATAATGGCGTAAAAATCTGGGACGAATGGGCAGATGCAGCTGGAAACCTTGGACCAGTATATGGTTCCCAATGGCGTTCATGGCCAACGCCTGACGGCCGTAAAATTGATCAGATCAGCCAAATCATCCATACCATAAAGAACAATCCAGACTCGAGAAGGATTATTGTGTCTGCCTGGAATGTAGCCGATATCGAAGATATGGCATTACCTCCTTGCCATGCCTTTTTCCAATTTTATGTCGCAGATGGTAAACTAAGCTGTCAATTGTACCAAAGAAGTGCAGATATCTTTTTGGGAGTTCCGTTTAATATCGCATCTTACGCCTTATTGACCATGATGGTTGCCCAGGTATGTGGACTCGAATACGGAGATTTCATTCATACGCTTGGTGATGCCCATTTATACAATAACCATATAGACCAGGCCAGACTGCAATTGAGCAGGGAGCCAAAAAAATTACCGCTCATGAAAATTAACCCAGAGGTCAAAGACCTGATGGATTTTAAATTTGAAGATTTTAACCTTGAGGGTTACGAACCACATCCTCACATTAAAGGAGCTGTTGCCGTATGATCGTTTCCATTGTAGTCGCCATTGCCGAAAATAATGCCATCGGTAAAGACAACCAATTGTTATGGCATCTGCCAGCAGACTTAAAACATTTCAAGGACATTACCAGTGGACACACCATCATCATGGGCAGAAAAACCTACGATTCCATTGGCAGACCACTTCCCAACAGGCGTAATATTGTGATTACCAGAAACCACGAGCTGGAACTTCCGGGGACAGAAATCACCAATAGCTTAGACGAGGCCCTCGCACTTTGCGAAGGTACAGAGGAGGTTTTCATCATTGGTGGTGCAGAAATTTACAAGCACGCTTTAGCACTCAGCAACAAGATTTACCTAACCAGAGTACACCAATCCTATGAAGCAGACACTTTCTTCCCAGAAATTGATCCTGCAGCATGGAAGGAACTCAGTACAGAAAATCATCTTCCTGATGAAAAAAACAAGGTAGCTTATACGTTTTCAACGCTTGAACGCAAATAGTTAAGCTCCCATAATAAAAAATTAAGAAGGTAGCCTATTATTTAAAAAAATAATTAGATTTGCCGACTTGTTAAAAAAATATATAGCTTATATAGACTAATAATTACAAACAAATGCAGGGTAAAGGTTTTATTAAATTTATGGCAATACTACTAGGTATTGTCTGTGTGTATTCTCTCTCATTCAACTTTGTCACTTCGAAAGTTGAAAAAGACGCAAAGGCTTATGCCAAAGGAGACTTGAATAAGGAAAAAGCTTATTTAGATTCTATGGCCACAGTGCCGGTTTATCCTGTTTTTGGATTTAACTACCAGTTTTGTAAAGGAAAAGAAATTAACCTTGGGCTAGACCTTAAAGGTGGGATGAACGTAACGATGGAGATCTCGTTATCTGAACTGGTTAAGTCATTAGCTGGTAATCCTGATGATGCTAATTTCAACAAAGCATTGGCAATTGCGCAAGAAAAACTTAATGCAGGTGGAAAAGATTTCATCGCATTATTTGTGGATGAGTTTGAGAAACTTTCTCCGAATGTGAAATTGGCTGACTTCTTTTCAAATCAAGACAACGCTAAATTGCTAAAAGCTAACGCCAGCAATTCAGAGGTTAAAAACTATTTGTCTAAAGAAGCAACAAGTGCGATTGACCGTTCTTTCGTCATCATCAGAAGCCGTATCGATGGTTTCGGTGTGGTAAGTCCTAACATGCAAAAACAAGAAGGTACTAACCGTATCCTGATTGAGATGCCAGGTGTTCAGGATAAAGAAAGGGTTCACAAATTATTGCAAGGATCTGCAGAATTACAATTCTGGCAGGTATACAACAATGAGGAAGTGTATCCAGTATTGGAAAACATCAACAAGACATTAGCTTCCACTTTAAAAACTACTGAAGTAGTTACAGCAGGTACAGATACTACCGCTGCGAAATCAGAAAGTAAGTTGGCTGGTCTTGCTAAAAATAAAGACACCAAAGATTCAACAGCTTTGAAAAACAAAGATGTTGCAAAATCTAATCCATTATTCTCTGTATTAAACGTACCTACTTATCAAGCTGAAAACGGACAAACTTCATTGCGTCCGGGTCCTGTTGTTGGTTGGGTAGCTCAAAAAGATACTGCGAAAGTAAATGAATACTTCAAAAGACCTGAAGTAGCTTCTATCATTCCTCAGAGCTTCAAGTTCATGTGGAGCGTTAAACCAATGGACGTTTCGACTACTGGTGGTGCTAAGATTTTTGAATTATATGCAATCAAAGCGACTTCAATGGATGGCAAACCAGATTTAGGTGGTGATGCAATCAGCGATGCCCGTCATGATTACGATCAGAAAGGCAGACCAGAAGTAACAATGTACATGACTGGCGATGGCGCTACGAAATGGAAAAAAATTACTGCAGAAGCAGCAGCAGATCCAAACAACAAAAAATCTATTGCAATTGTATTAGACAATACGGTTTACTCTGCACCAACTGTACAGAACGAAATTCCTAACGGTATCTCTTCTATCACTGGTAACTTCACCGTTAATGATACACAAGATTTAGCCAACATCTTAAAAGCAGGTAAGCTTCCAGCTCCAGCAAGAATCGTTGGTGAGTTCGTGGTTGGTCCTTCTTTAGGTGAAGTGGCAATTCATGATGGTTTAATCTCTTTCGTACTTGCCTTCGTGGTGATCTTAGTATTCATGGCTTTATATTACAATAAAGCAGGATGGGTAGCTAACCTTGCCTTGGTGATCAACTTATTCTTCATCATGGGTATCCTGGTTTCACTGGGTGCTGTATTGACCTTGCCAGGTATCGCAGGTATCGTATTGGTAATCGGGTTATCCGTAGATGCGAACATCCTGATCTTCGAACGTGTAAGAGAAGAACTGAACTTAGGTAAACCAACTCCGGTTGCAATCAAAGAAGGTTTCAAACATGCAATGTCTTCTATCATTGACTCAAACGTTACCGTATTTGTATTAGGAGCAATTCTTTACATTTTCGGTACTGGTCCGGTTCAAGGTTTTGCAACTACACTTTGTATTGGTATCCTTTCTTCATTATTCTGTGCGGTATTGATCTCACGTTTAGTGTTCGACTGGTTATTAGAGAAAAAAGCAAACATTACTTTCGGTAATAAATACACGATCCATGCTTTCAAAAACATGGCCTTTAACTTCGTTGGACATAGAAAAATCTATTACAGCATCTCTACTGCGATCATCGTATTAGGTTTCATCTTCTACTTCAAAAATGGTGGATTGAACTTAGGTATCGACTTTAAAGGTGGTAGAACGTATATCGTTCACTTCGATAAAGGAATGGAAACGGAAGATGTAAAAGCGAAATTAGCCGCAGTATTCCCTGAGTCGGAAACTGTAGTTAAAACTGCTGGCGCAAGCAACGAATTAAAAATCACCACTACTTACCACATCACTGATCAAGACAATGGCGCGGATAAGTTAGTAGAAAAAGCCCTTCATGATGGTTTATCTAAAACTGGTGTTTCTTATAAAATTGAAAGTAATGAGAAGGTAGGTCCGATCATTGCAAGTGACATTGTTTACGGAGCTTACGGAGCAATCTTGTTCTCTTGTTTAGTGATGTTTATCTATATCGTAGTAAGGTTCAAGAAACTGAACTATGGTTTAGGTGCGGTAATCGCATTATTCCATGATGTGTTACTGGTATTATCTTTCTACACGATCTTAGACGGTGTACTTCCATTCTCATTAGAGATTGGCCAGGATTTCATCGCAGCGATCTTAACGGTAATGGGTTACACCATGACGGAAACTGTAGTTGTATTTGACCGTATCCGTGAGAAATTAGCGGAAACCGGAAAAGAAGACCTACATGGTGAAGAACGTAATAAACTGATCAACTTTGCACTAAACAGCACATTGAGTCGTACTATTTTGACTTCATTAACTGTATTCTTCGTATTACTTGTGATCTTCATCTTCGGTGGCGCAAGTATCCGCGGATTTATCTTCGCACTATTGATTGGTCGTATCATCGGTACGTACTCATCATTGTGTATCTCTACCCCTATCGTTATCGATTTAGGTAAGAACAAATAAGAAATCTTAATATTTAATAATTAAAGGCACCCTTTTTGGGTGCCTTTTTTGTTATAGCTATAATTTAAGAAATTCAATTATTATGGAGCAACACTTCCCGAAGGGCAACAAAACCAGAATAGTCATCGTAGGTGGCGGATTTGGTGGGATAGAATTAGCGAAGAAACTAAGAGATAAAGAGATTGAAGTGATCATGGTAGATAAACACAACTACCATACTTTTCAGCCCCTGCTGTATCAGGTGGCTACTGGCGGACTAGAAGCAGATTCCATTGCCTTCCCCCTCCGTAAAATTTTTAAAGGGCAGAAAAACCTGACTTTCCGCGTTGCTGAAGTAAACGCTGTACAACCTTTAAACAATTGCATTCAGACGAGTATTGGCAGTATTGATTACGACCATTTGGTGATTGCCACTGGCTCGACCAGCAATTTCTTCGGACAAGATCAGATCCAGGAAAATGCGATGCCCATGAAATCTATTCCTGAGGCCCTAAATCTGCGGAGCTTGATTCTTCAGAATTTAGAAGCTGCACAGATTGCTCCCGATCCGGAAAGGGCAAATGAACTATTGACTTTTGTAGTGGTGGGTGGCGGTCCTACCGGGGTAGAAACCGCAGGTGCCATTGCCGAGCTTAAAAAACATGTGTTAAAAAGTGATTACCCAGAGCTAGATATCGACAAAGTATTGATCTATCTGATTGAAGGTTCTCCAAGACTACTTGGCGCTATGTCCCCACAGGCATCCAAAAAAGCCCATTTATTTTTAACAGAACTAGGCGTAAAAATCATGACTGAGGCCAGGGTGCAGTCCTTTGATGGCAACATGCTTTCTCTCGGTGATGGGCAACAAATCGCTTCTGCAAATGTGATCTGGTCTGCAGGAGTAAAAGGTGTGGTCTTAGATGGCTTAAATCCAGAAGACGTGGTTAGAGGGAATCGGTTAAAGGTAAATGAGGTCAATAGAGTGGATGGGTATGAGAATATCTACGCCATAGGTGATGTAGCCGCTATGATCACTGAAGAGTTTCCTAATGGCCACCCGGGAGTCGCTCCGGCAGCTATTCAACAAGGCAGGCAATTGGCTGAAAACTTGTTGAACATCATTGAACACAAACCAACGTCAAATTTTAAATACAAAGATAAGGGCGCCATGGCCACAGTAGGTAGAAACCGCGCAGTCGTTGATTTACACAACATTAGATTTCAAGGAGTATTCGCGTGGTTTACCTGGATGTTTGTACATTTGATGACACTCGTTGGCTTTAGAAATAAACTTGTAGTTTTTGTAAACTGGGTTTGGAGTTATTTCAGCTACGATCGTGGAACAAGATTGATTATACGACCTTACCATAAGAAAGTACCGCATGAACCAGCAAAAGTCGATTAAACTTATAGAATGCCCAAGGGATGCCATGCAAGGGATCCATCATTTCATAGACACGGATCTCAAAGCAGCTTATATTAATCTGCTGCTGCAAGTGGGTTTTGATACCATCGATTTTGGCAGTTTTGTGAGTCCGAAAGCCATTCCTCAACTAAAAGACACCGCAGAAGTCCTGGCAAAACTTGACCTGAGTACTACAAAGTCTAAGTTATTGGCGATAGTAGCCAATTTAAGGGGTGTAGAAGCCGCTGTTCAACACCCGGAAATCCATCAGCTCGGTTTTCCTTTCTCAATCTCTGAAACGTTCCAAATGCGCAATACCAATTCCACCATTGCAGCTTCACTGGATACGGTGAAACAAATGCTGGAACTTTGTAATCGCCATGATAAAACAGCAGTGGTTTATCTTTCTATGGGATTCGGAAATCCTTATGGAGATTTATGGAATGAAGAGATCGTATTACACTGGACAGACGTACTGGCTGGCTTAGGTGTCAAAATCATTTCTTTATCTGATACTATCGGAGTGTCCTCTCCTGAAAGAATAAAAGCAATTTTGCCAGGAATGATCAGGAATTTTAATCAGGTAGAGATTGGTGTTCATCTACACAGCACAGCGGACACTCGTATCGAAAAAATAGAGGCCGCTTATGATTCTGGGTGCTATCGTTTCGATAGTGCCTTAAAAGGCTTCGGAGGTTGCCCTATGGCGACAGACGAACTAACTGGTAATTTGGCAACAGAAGATCTGATCTGGTTTTTGGAAACTAAGGGAGAAACTTTAGGCCTGAATATGGAGAAATGGAAAGCTGCTGTACAGCTCTCCCCTCAGATATTCTTAAGTTAATGAATGAATCTCATCTTTTGTTGATCAGGAATTATGCTCTCTTCACCATTTTAAAATGCTGAATTCCTGCTTCTTCAAATTGTGGTCCTTCTGCCACAAAACCAAATTTAGCGTATAAAGGCATAGCTTCCAACTGTGCATTCAGGTAAATATAAGTTGCATCTGCAGGTAAATCCGCCAGGGCTGCCGCTACCAGGGCCTGTCCTATTCGTTTCCCTCTATATGCTTTTAACACTGCAAACCTTTCCAGCTTATAGCCTTGCTCTGTCTTTCTCCATCTACAAGCACCACATGGCTGATTGTCCATCGTGGCAAGAAAGTGAATAGATTCCTCTTCATGTTCCCATTCCAATTCCGGCGGACAATTTTGCTCCTCTACAAAGACGATTCTACGGATCTCATGTACTTGATCCAATGTTTCTTTTCCGCTGACCTTATTTACAAATAGTGTTTCCATTGCTTGCTGATATTTATACAAATATGATAAAAATAGGGATTATGATTTATTGATGTTTTATTTAAAACAAACAGCGGCTGCACCATGATATGATGCAGCCGCTGTTTGTTTTAGCGTATTAAAACGCCTGATCTTAACGAAAAACTATAGTTTATCGCTAGCGTCTCTACAGTTAAGGTCGTCAAAAGCCTGAGTTAAACGTTTAACAAAAGCTTCTTCACCTTTACGTAACCAAACGCGAGGATCATAATATTTTTTATTTGGTTTATCATCGCCATCAGGGTTACCAATTTGCGCTTGAAGATAAGCTTCATTTGCTTTATAATAATCCAAAACGCCTTCCCATAATGCCCATTGCATATCGGTATCGATGTTCATTTTGATTGCTCCGTAAGAAATTGCTTCTCTGATTTCTTCTTGAGTAGAACCAGAACCACCATGGAATACAAAGTTGATTGGTTTCTCAGCAGTAACTCCGAATTTTTCTCTGATGAAATCCTGAGAATTCTTAAGAATTATTGGTTGTAATTTCACATTACCTGGTTTGTAAACTCCGTGAACATTACCGAAAGCTGCTGCAATCGTAAATTTATCACTCACTTTGCTCAATTCTTCGTAAGCATAAGCTACTTCTGAAGGTTGAGTATATAGTTTTGAGCTATCTACATCACTGTTATCTACACCATCTTCTTCTCCACCAGTTACACCTAGTTCGATTTCGATAGTCATACCCATTTTAGCCATACGCTCCAGGTATTTAGCAGAAATCTCAATATTTTCTTCGATAGATTCTTCTGACAAATCTAACATATGTGAAGAAAACAATGGTTTACCATGCTCTGCGAAGAATTTCTCGCCATGGTCTAATAAACCGTCGATCCATGGTAATAGTTTCTTTGCTGCGTGGTCAGTATGCAAAACTACTGCAACACCGTAATGCTCAGCTAATAAATGAACATGTTTAGCTGCAGAAACTGCGCCTAATACACATGCATTCAAATTGTCATTATTCAATGTTTTTCCAGCGTAAAATTGGGCACCGCCATTGGAAAGCTGAATCATAACAGGTGAATTAACTGCCTTAGCTGTTTCCATTACCGCATTTACTGTATTAGTACCGGTAACGTTAACTGCAGGTAATGCAAACTGATGTTTTTTAGCCTGTTCAAATAATTCCTGAACGGCATCTCCGTAAATTACGCCTTTATAGCCTTTTAAACTCATTTTTTATAATTTTATATATGCCGAAGTTAGGAAAAATATCCCTCCGGCCAAATCTAAGGCCTATTATTTTTAACTAAAAACTACCTTAAACTGTTCTAATTTTTTTTTGTTTCTTTGTACTCGCATTTTTCAACAAATAACATGGCTTGGTTTAAGAGAGAAAAAAAAGGTATCAGTACACGAACAGAAGAAAAAAAAGAAGCGCCAGACGGTTTATGGAACAAGTGTCCAAATTGTAAGAAAGCACTCCACAGTGCCGATCTGGTTGAAAATAAATACGTTTGCCAATATTGCGACTACCATTTAAGGGTGGGATCAAAGGAATATTTTCAAGTATTATTTGACAATAATGAGTTCACAGAGTTATTTGCAAATCTAACCTCAGGTGACCCGTTAAACTTCACAGATAGCAAACCTTATGTAGATCGTTTGGTAGAAAGTCAGGCTAAAACTGGCTTAAAAGACGCAATCAGAGCAGGTGTAGGTAAAATTGAAGGTCAGGATCTGGTGATTGCCTGTATGGACTTCAACTTTATTGGTGGTTCTATGGGATCAGTAGTAGGTGAAAAAATTGCCCGCTCTATTGACTATAGCATCAAACATAAAATTCCATTCCTGATGATTTCTAAATCTGGTGGTGCCAGAATGATGGAAGCAGCGTTCTCGCTAATGCAAATGGCAAAAACATCGGCTAAATTAGCTTTGTTGAGCCAGGCAAAAATCCCTTACATCTCTTTATTGACCGATCCTACGACAGGTGGAGTAACGGCATCCTATGCGATGCTTGGTGACATCAATATCGCAGAACCAGGAGCCTTAATCGGTTTCGCAGGTCCGAGGGTAATTAAAGAAACGATTAAAAAAGACCTTCCAAAAGGATTTCAAACTGCAGAGTTTGTACAGGAACATGGTTTCCTTGACTTTATTGTAGACCGCAGAGCGATGAAAGCTAAAATTGCAGCTTTCATTAGAATGTTAAACAACTAATTTCAATCGAAACAAATATTTAAAGCCCCATCAACAGTAAAATCTACGTTGATGGGGCTTAATCATTATACTAAAATTGAATCTTTAGTTTTAGTTTAAGCATAAAAAACTGGGAGTTTTTAAATCTCCCAGTTTTTTTATGCGCTATATTTTTCTCTTTTACATTTCCTTATTTAGAAATCTAGATCAGCGCAAATTTCGCCAATTATTCGTTCCTAAGCCTATTTATTAGGATCAGTGGAGAATGAGTAAGGGAAATCTGTTTCTTTCGTTCCACGCTGCTTATTCGGCGTAGCAGACATATTGAAATCAAGTGTTGCACCCTTGGTCAGTTCAGAATGACTCAACCAATTCTTAGGATAAGCAGCACCATTGTATTTCAGACCTTGCACATATCTGTTATCATCGCTATTATTAGCCGCATTGATCACTACTTTTTTACCGTTCTCCAGATTTAAAGTTACCTTCTTAAACAAAGGTGCACCTAAAACATATTGGTCAGTAGCAGGTGTTACCGGGTAAAAGCCCATTGCTGAAAACACGTACCAGGCAGAAGTCTGTCCATTATCTTCATCTCCGCAATAACCATCTGGAGTTGGCTTATACATACGGTTCATCGTTTCACGTACCCAGTATTGAGTTTTCCATGGCGCACCGCCGTAATTATACAGGTAAATCATGTGTTGAATCGGTTGGTTACCATGCGCATATTGCCCCATATTGGCCACCTGCATTTCCCGAATTTCATGAATCACACTACCGTAATAGCTGTCGTCGAAGATTGGAGGCAATGTAAATACAGAATCTAGTTTTTGTACAAACTTTTCCTTACCACCCATTAATTTGGCAAGACCATCAATATCTTGGAATACTGACCAGGAATAATGCCAGCTGTTACCCTCCGTAAACGCATCACCCCATTTAAAAGGGTTAAATGGCGTTTGGAACTGTCCGTCCTTATTCTTACCTCTCATCAATCCACTAGAAGGATCAAAAAGATTTTTATAATTCATACTACGTTTTGCATAGATATCCGTTTCTGCTTTTGGTTTTTTCAACGCTTTACCCAATTGGTAAATTGTAAAATCATCATAAGCATATTCTAAAGTACGCGCAGCATTTTCATTGATTTTCACATCATAAGGAACATAACCCAATTCGTTATAGTACTTCACCCCTGCTCTTCCTACTGCATCCAAAGGTCCTTCATTATTTGCGCCATGCACCAAAGCATCATACAAAGTATTGATGTCATAACCACGAAGGCCTTTAATGTAAGCATCTGCGACTACCGAAGCGGAGTTGTTTCCAACCATGACGTTTGCATAACCTGGACTAGACCATTCTGGCAACCATCCGCCTTCTTTGTAATCGTTAATCAATCCTTCCTGCATTTCTTTGTTGATCGATGGATAAACCAAATTCAAGAAAGGGTATAATGCTCTGAAAGTATCCCAAAATCCTGTTCCGGCGAACATATAGCCAGGTAAGATTTTACCGTTGTATGGACTCCAATGTACAATCTTATTGCTCGCGTCCAATTCATATAGTTTATTCGGGAAGAATAAAGTACGGTAAAAACTCGAGTAAAAAGTACGGGTCTGGTCTACTGTTCCACCCTCTACAGCTACCCTGCTTAACGTTTTATTCCAAACATCTTTAGCCTTTGTTTTGGTTGCATCGAAAGTATCATTGGCCAGTTCTCTTTTTAAATTAAGTTCTGCCTGATCAAAGCTGATGAAAGACGAAGCAACTTTCATTCCTACCTGCTCGCCTTTTTTAGTTTTAAAACCTACAATAGCACCGGAATGATCTGCTTTAATTTCCAGTTCATCCTTCAACAGCTCTTTACCTTTCCAGGCATTCGCAGACACGAAATCTTTATCGAAATAAGCTACAAAGTAATTCTTAAAGTTTTCAGGAGTCATTTTATGACTATGTCTGGTGGTATAACCGATCACTTTTCTTTCCTTAGGGAAAATCTTAATGTAAGACCCTTTATCGAAAGCATCAATCACAACGAAAGAACTGTCTGATTTAGGAAAGGTGAATCTGAACTGCGCCGCACGCTCCGTAGGCGTAATTTCTGTTGTCACGTCTGCATCCGCCAGATAAACACTATAATAATATGGCTTCACTACTTCTGCTTTATGAGAATACCAGCTGGCGCGCTCTTCTTGGTCAAAACGTTTCTTACCAGTTACCGGCATGATCGAAAACTGTCCGTAATCATTCATCCATGGTGATGGCTGATGCGTTTGTTTGAAACCACGAATTTTATCGGCATCGTAGGTATAGGCCCATCCATCCCCCATTTTACCGGTTTGTGGCGTCCAGAAATTCATGCCCCAAGGCAGGGCAATTGTCGGATAAGTATTTCCGTTAGACATTGAGGGCTTGCTTGCCGTTCCCATTAATGGGTTGATCCATTCTACCGGATCGCTCAGTTTACCAACGGTCTGCGCAAAAGCTGCGGAAGAACCTGCAATCAGTAATGCGGTTAAGTATCGCTTCATCATCATGATATTGGATAAATAAATTATAATATTTGGTTTAAAATCTGGCCTCAAATGCCGCAATTGAACATTTCTGCAAACAACGGCACATTTCACGCTAAAAACGTTTTAGCATTGTCCTAAAGTAATAGATTTTTCTCAATTATTTAAATAAAAAAAGGCGCTATATTTAAATATGGCGCCTTCATTAGCAATGTAGCTGTAATTGTTACTTTAAATCGGATGACGAAGGGCTACCTTCCTGGGAAGGTTCCTGGTTCATGACTGGAACCCATGGGCTTATTGCTCCTGCGGGGTTTCTTTAGAAAATCTGTCCGACTAAAATCTCCGGCAGAAGAGGTATCGCCAGTATCTGGCTTGTTGTTTCCAAAATCTTCTGTCTCTTTGTACACCGTTTTCCGATGACTGTGTCTTTCATTGTTGTTTACCGGCTTTTTCATAACATTATGATTTATTGAAGTATACCGAAGCTGATTACTTAACAACGCTAAAACTGTTATGTTTTATATAAAAATATTAAAAAAAATAATGCTAAAAAGATCTTGGAGCGTAGATTCTTTCCTTGATCAGCTTTGCTAATATAGTCAACTCGCTTTCCTCAAAATCGGAGGTTGCCATCAATAACATCGGATAGGATTCCAATGGATCGGTATAAGAAGGTTGTCTATAGCTGAAATTCAACACCTGGAAGCCCAGACGTTCGTAGAAACCAATTCTGCGGGTCGAATATTCATCCTCAGGAGGCTCTACTTCCAGTAAAATTCTGCCGGGCAGCAGTTTTTTATAATAATTGAGCACGGCAGCACCATAGTTCTTACCCCTCAACTCAGCATCAATTGCAAAATGTTCCACGAAATAACTGCCGGAAATCTCCCACCAAATGATAAAACCAATGTGTCCGTCGTCGGTATGAATGAGATCAAGGTGCATTTCCTCGTCTGTGGAAATTCGCTTCAGCAAGGAATCCCAATCCCTCCGCTCATGCGGAGGGAAGGCATCCTCATATAATTTTTTAATGAAAGTCAGCGAGGGATCGCTGGCTGTTGTAATTCGATGAAACTGCATAAAGAAAATCTTTAAGCTGTAACGTTCTGACTTACGATTTGTTTGACTTTATCCACTACAATATCTAACTCTTCTTTGGTGTTATACTTGCTGAAAGAGAACCTTACAGAGGGTCTGTTTGGGTCTGCATGAATACCGGTTAACACATGGGATCCAATACTAGATCCTGAAGAACAAGCACTACCGCCAGAAGCAGAAATACCGTTAATATCCAGGTTAAACAATAGCATATCTGACATATCCATGGCCGGGAAAGAAACGTTCAATACCGTATACAAACTCTTATCGGCATCCGTTTCCCCGTTAAAGCTAATGTCAGCAATCTCAGTACTCAATCTGTTTTTTAGGTAATCTTTCAATCCCTGAATATGGTTTTGGTGACTTTCCATTTCCGAATAAGCCATTTCCAAAGCTTTAGCCAAGCCAATAATGCCGTATACATTTTCTGTACCACCGCGCATATTGCGTTCCTGTGCACCACCATAAATCATCGGAGCGATTTTCACATTGTGATTTACAAAAAGAAAACCTACCCCTTTTGGACCATGTAATTTATGCGCTGAACACACAATAAAATGTGCTTTCAGTTTTCTAACATCATGTTTGTAATGACCCATGGTTTGCACCGTATCACAGTGATAAATGGCATCATATTGCTCACAAATCTCTCCTACACGTTCAATGTCTGTCAGGGTACCCAATTCATTATTGGCATGCATCAAAGAAACAAAAGAGCGTCCGTTTTCTTTTAACAGCTCCTCAAGATGGTCATAATCAATATTTCCTTTCGTATCAATGTTCACGAAGCTTAACTTCTCAATTACGCCTTGTTTCAATAACATACCTAAAGTATGCTCTACCGCGTGGTGTTCAATCTTCGAAGTAATGGCATGTTTGATATTAAAAGCAGCAATTCCGCAACGAATGGCAGTATTGTCCGCTTCAGTACCCCCAGAGGTAAAAAAGATCTCTGCAGGAGTCGCATTTAAGAGACTGGCAACAGTTTTCCTTGCTTTTTCAACCAGCGTTCGCACCTCTCTACCCTGAGCATGAATTGCAGATGGATTTCCGTAAAAATTAGTCATTACGTTTACCATTTCCGAAATCACCTCTGGGTCCAAAGGTGTTGTTGCCGCATTGTCTAAATAGATCCTGTTTACCTTCATTAGTTCAATTTTAAAATTTCTTTAATATCTGAAATGATCTTTGAAGCCAGGTTTTCAGCTACAGTTTCGCTACCTGCTTCGCTATAAATACGAATGATTGGCTCCGTGTTAGACCTACGTAAATGCACCCATTCTTTATCAAATTCGATTTTCAACCCATCAATTGTACTGGTAGGCTGGTTTTTATATTTCTCCTGAACTTTCAGCAACAAAGCATCGATGTCCATTTCAGGTGTTAGTGTAATTTTATTCTTAGAGATGTAATATGCAGGGTAGCTACTTCTCAAAAGAGAAATCGATTTGCCAAACTTAGCCAAATGCGTTAAGAATAAGCCGATACCTACTAAAGCATCCCGACCGTAATGAGATTCAGGATAGATGATACCACCATTTCCTTCTCCACCGATGATCGCATGATTTGCTTTCATTTGATTCACTACGTTCACCTCTCCAACAGCTGATGCATGGTATTCCATACCCGCTCTTTCCGTCACATCTCTCAATGCTCTGGTCGAAGAAAGGTTAGAAACCGTGTTTCCAGGAGTGTTTTTAAGTACGTAGTCTGCTACTGCAACTAAGGTATATTCTTCTCCAAACATTGCACCATCTTCACATACAAAACATAAACGGTCCACATCAGGATCTACAACAATTCCTAAATCAGCATTTTTAGCTTTTACCACTTTAGCGATCTCCGTTAAGTTTTCTGGTAAAGGCTCTGGGTTATGTGGGAAATGACCATCAGGAGTACAGTACAATTCATACACTGTTTCTACACCTAAGGCTTTCAATAAAGCGGGTACAAAGATCCCTCCTGTGGAGTTCACACAGTCGATCGCAATTTTGAAGTTTGCCGCTTTAATGGCTGCAACGTCTACCAATGGCAAAGCTAAAACAGCATCAATATGCTTTTGCAAATAGCTGTCATCCTGAGTTACTGTCCCTAGATCATCTACCTCAGCAAAGCTAAATTCTGCTTTCTCAGCGATCTCTAAAAGTTCCTTTCCATCCGCATCACTGATAAACTCACCCTTTTCATTCAATAATTTCAAGGCATTCCATTGTTTTGGATTATGACTTGCGGTTAAGATGATCCCTCCACCAGCTTTTTCAAGAGGTACAGCGATCTCCACTGTTGGAGTGGTTGATAAACCAAGGTCAATGACTTCAATGCCCAGACCTTGAAGTGTTCCAATGACCAGGTTGTTCACCATTTGACCAGAAATCCTGGCATCACGTCCAACAACAATTTTCTTAATATTCGTTTTATTGATAATCCATGAGCCATAAGCTGCAGTAAATTTAACGATATCAATAGGAGTTAAACCATTACCGGCAATTCCTCCGATGGTTCCTCTTATTCCAGAGATAGATTTTATTAGTGTCAAGTTATTCGGTTTTTTTTTCAAAAATAGCAAAAAAACAACATAAAGACTGATTTATACGGTCTCGAATCGTAAAATTAACATCATTAAAATCTCAGAGCAAGCTCAAATAATCCTCATTGTTGCATTTGAAAATACTATATTTGTGTTTTTCATAAACATCAACAAAAACGGGCTTTATGCAGCGCAAGTGGTTTCAATATTGGTTCAACTCTCCCTATTATCATATTTTATACAGTCAACGTAATGACGCTGAGGCAGAATTCTTAATTGATAATCTATCTGCCCATCTAAAGCCTGCTTCAGATTCCAAAATTCTGGACATCGCTTGTGGTCGCGGGAGACATGCGATTTACCTGAACAAAAAAGGTTACGATGTTACAGGGATAGACCTTTCCGAGCAAAGCATCAAGTATGCGCAGCAATTTGAACAAAAGAACCTGCATTTCTTCGTGCATGACATGCGCAAACTGTCGTTCATCAATTACTTTGACCTGGCTTTAAACCTGTTTACCAGTTTTGGTTATTTTGAAACTGAAAAAGAACATGTGAGTGCATTAACCGCTTTCAGAAAAAGCTTAAAGCCTGATGGAACCTTAGTTATTGATTATTTCAACACACAGAAGATCATTAAAAATTTGACGCAGCAGGAAACAAAAACAATGGATGGCATTGAATTTCATCTCCATAAGTTTGTTGCCGATGGCAAAATCATCAAACATATCAATTTTGAACACCGGAATAAATCTTTCGCTTTTGAAGAGCGCGTTCAAGCCTTCAGCAAAGAAGATTTTGAAAGAATGCTACTAAAAAGCGGCTTACAAGTCACTGAAACCTTTGGAAACTATGCCTTAGAGCCATTTGATGAGATTAAATCCGACCGTTTGATTTTAATTTGTAAAAAAGTATGCTAGAAAGCCTGCATCAGATTGACGTAGAATTGTTTCTGAAAGTAAACCGGGACATGGGCAATCCATTTTTCGATTGGCTGCTTCCTTTGATGCGCAACCGTTATTTCTGGGCGCCATTATATTTATTTATCATTATCTTTTGTGTTAAAGAATACAAAAAAAGAGGATGGTATATCATTGGAATGCTTGCTTTTACTGTTGCTATGGGCGATTTAATCGCTTCCAGAGTGATCAAACCACTGGCAGGACGCCTCAGACCTTGTAATAACCTGGATCTGGTTGGCGAGCTGGTTCGCCGTGTCCCATGTGGCAGCGGTTATAGTTTCCCTTCTGCCCACGCCACCAATCATTTTGCCATGGCTGTTTTCCTGATTTTCGTATTCTATGATAAATGGAAGCCTATTTTGCCAATCGGACTTGCCTGGGCATTCCTCATTTCTTTCTCACAAATTTATGTCGGGGTACACTACCCAATTGATACCTTGGTTGGTGCCTTACTCGGCAGTCTAATTGGTTTCACGACTTCAATCATCTACAAAAAAATACAACCACAAGTATAATGGAAATCTGGAAGTTGCTCATTTTATTCTTTAGTGCTTTTTTGGGAGGCTCTGCCATCTTCATGGTAAAGAGCGATAAATCTCAGCTGCTGAAGCTAATCCTTTCCTTTAGTGGGGCTTATTTGTTTGCGATCACTGTATTACACTTGATTCCAGAGGCCTATAGCGGACCAGACCATGCGGAAATTGGTATCTTTATCCTGATCGGTTTTCTGTTTCAGATTCTTTTAGAACAGTTCTCAGAAGGCGTAGAACATGGCCACATCCATAAACACGGCGATTCTAAAGCCTTTCCTTACGGCATCATGATTAGTCTCTGTCTGCATGCTTTTCTGGAAGGAATGCCATTAGCTAAAGATCAGCACAATGCCTTGATTTTCGGAATCTCCTTACACCATATTCCAGCAGCTTTTGCTTTAGCAAGTATCCTGATGCAAAGTAAATTCAATCGAAACAGTGTGTTATTCTACATCAGTATCTTCGCAATTATGGCGCCATTAGGCTTTTATGTAAGCTATGGACTAAGTACCGGAGCCATTGGTGGCGTGGAAGACTACTTTAATAAGATTATGGGCATCGTAATTGGTATCTTCTTACACATCTCTACCACCATTCTATTTGAATCCAGTGTAGACCATAAGGTGAGTAAAAGAAAGATGATCGCGGTACTTTGTGGTGTAGGAATTGCCTTAATCGGTTATTTCATGACCGGGCACACGCATCAGCACTAAGCCTATAAAATCATACAATTAATAAATGAGAGGTTAGTCTCATTGGAACTAACCTCTCATTTTATCCAGCAGTTCATTTAGTAAGCTGGCTTCTTCTTGCGACAAATTCTTTGCGGCCAAAGCAGATAGGTCAACTTCTTCATCCATCTTTAGGAGCAATTTTAATCCTTTATCCGTAATCAGAATGTCTACCGCACGTTTATCATGAGCATTTACACTTTTGGCCACTAATTTCTTTTGCACCAGACGTTCTGTAATGCGGGAAGCATCACACATTTTATCCAACATTCTTGACTTTAACAGATTAATCTTGGAAGGTGCAGGATACTGCCCTCTTAATATCCTTAAAATATTGAACTGCTGAGGGGTAATCTCATAGGGCGCTATGACTTGTTTAAAATAGTCATTACACCAGCTATTGCTAAATACCAGATTGGCAATTACCTGTTGGTATATATCTTTAAATTTCGTCGCTTTTATTTCTTTCTCCAACTGCATCTCAGTCATTCCATTAATTCTGATCCCCATCTTTGTCGTTGGTTCTTTTCTTACCAAATCCCCAAGGGCAATGTTTACATTTATTCTTACAGCAATAGCCCCTTTTGAGGTGATAGGCTTCGGTGAAAACCATCAACCCATCCTCATTCAAATAATAGTCTATCCCCTCTATCATACTATGTAAGCAATTTAACGACCAAACTATTCGCAAAATGTTCCTTCAGCTGCTTTCCATCGCCATGATTGGTCCAGACCTCAGTAGGTTTCACCTGATCAATAGTATAAATGATGTCATTCCAATCTGCATGGTCAGAAACATACAATTGAATTTCACTATTATTCTGTAAGTGCTTCCAGCCCGTAGCAAACACTCTAATCACGTTAATCGCTCTAAAATAACTTCTGAATACCATTGGTGGAACCATATACACCATATTAGCTGGGGTATTCTTCATCACCTTACGATCGTACATTTCATATTTTCCCATATTTATGCCATTCTGCTCATAAATTTTCACAAAAGGCATCATACTATGATGTACCAGTATCCTTTTTTCCGGACAATGGTCATTCATCAAACTAATCAGTCGCTGACATTTACCCAATGCATAAGCACCTAGCATAATATTACTTTGCGTACCATTCAGTTTCAAAATCTCTTCTTCTGCCACAGGATGGCGCGTGTTCGGATCGGCAAAAGTAGTCTCAGTAATCAGGACATCTGCTTGTACGAATTCAATTGGCTCGCAGGTCTTATCTGGCTGCAACTTATAATCTCCCGTGTACAGGTATTTTACTCCTTGATATTCCATCAAAATCATGGCAGAACCCAGGATATGTCCGGCGGGAATAAAACTGATTTTAACACCATTTAGTGTGAAATGCTCGTGGTATCCTTTCAAATGAAACTCGCCAGCAGCAAATTTCTTGTAACGGTGTTTCATAAACAACGAGGTTGTTTCCGTACAGTAAACATTGAGATTGCCACCAATGGCATGGTCTCCATGGGCATGGGAGATGACTGCGTCTTTTACGATTTCCTTTGGATCCAGATAAAAATCACCATATCTACAAAATAAACCAGTTTTTGTAGCAACTATAAAATCATCTAATATCATTAAGGTTTTGTATTTAAGAATTGATGGTGTAAAGCCATCACTTGTATAATTAAAGAATCTGTTTCATTGTTATGGACCAGCATATCCGCCATTTTGGCTTTCTCCTCATCGGAGAGCTGTTTATCCATGCGTGCCTTCACTTGCGCTTCGGTGACCCCATCGCGCTGCATGACGCGCTGCAATTTAGTTTCCAAAGGCGCAATCACCAGCACATTTCGGTCGCACATTTGATACGAACCACTTTCAAAAAGCAAAGCTGCTTCTTTGAGGATATACGGAGCATTTGGAGATACCTGAGCCACCCATTGGTCAAAGGCTCGAAATACCGCCGGATGAACCAACTGATTTAACTTTTCCAATGCCGAAGCTTGATTAAATACGATTCCAGCAATATGTTTATTATTTAACAACCCTGAATCACTGTAACTTTCGCTTCCAAAGGCATCTTTTACGCCTTGAATCAGGATGGGATCTGTCACCATAATTTGTTTGGCAACGGTGTCTGCGTAAAACACTGGAATGCCCAGGGTTTCAAAAACCCGACATACCGTGGTTTTCCCACTTCCAATCCCCCCTGTTATTCCTATTTTTAACATTATTTTTCTATAATAAAATCAACTTTGGCAGGTTTAATCTTCACCAGTTTACAATATTCTGGAAAACGATTCAAGCGTACACTCAATTGATTGTGCTGAAAAACTTTCCACTCGTTCATATCCACTACTGCCTCGATAAACTCTTCATTCACCTGGGTATACTTCGACAAAGCCACCATTAAAGTGATTTTGACTTTTTTAGGGTATAACTTGACATTGTAATACTCTTTATTATTGATCACCTTTAATGGAACTTCGATCACTTTTTCCGTAAACTCATCTACCGGTAATTTCACGTCTACACTGGTCGGAAAAATATTGACATTTTTCATCTTATTCTGTACCATAGCTACTCGAGCTACGGTAGAATTTTGAATATCTTCGAGCTTCAGTGTATCTGTATTCCATTCCTTAATCTTTGTGATCTCTTCTTCCGGACCAGAAATCGTCACATAATCTGGGTTCACTTTAATCGCATTGGAAATCCCGTACTGCGGTACAAAGCTCAGATTCGAAACCAATTTGACAGGAACTCTTTTCACTCTCCTTTCAGAGAAATCAAAATACAACGTATCCGGTTTCACCGAAATGATCTTTTGAGAAGATTCCAGCTGACGATTGACATTGAAAAGCTGTTCAGAAAACAACACATAGTTTCTGTTATTGAGTTTCTCCAGGTTGATTGAGATCGACTGCGGTTTGATTCTCAAACGTGCAAATAAAAGCTGCCAGCCTGTTCCTTCCACCTGTAAATCTACCGTATCTGACTGCAGCGGATGAAAAGCCTTCTTTTGAGGGAAGTTTTTATAATCGAGTACCGTCTTGGCGGTATAAACATACTTATTGTTTAATGCCATGAATAACCATGCCCCAACAGCCAGGAACAGACAGGTGACCAGCGCCAAGAAACGCTTTTGCTCTACTTTTGTGAGTTTGATGATCGGCATATGGACAAAGTAAACAAATATACTGAAATGCAAAAGCCGCACCAAAGAAGGATGCGGCTTTTACCAGTATAGCTGTAAAACCTATGCTTTTGGAGCATCAGTTTTTGCAAGATCAACTTTAGGAGCTGCAGCTTTCGTTGCATCTAAAGAGATCGCAGTTTTATCAAAACGGATTTTAGTACCACCTTCTACTTCAATTAAGAAAGTCGTATCGTTCATATCTACAATTTTACCGTGAATACCGGCAGTAGTAACAATTTTATCTCCTTTTTTCAAGTCTTCAACCAATTTTTTATGATCCTTAGCTTTTTTAACCTGCGGTCTGATCATGAAAAAATAAAATACCACCATGATTAAAACCATTGGTACCAGGGTACCTAGCATGCTGCTACCACCTGTTGCTTGTAAGATTACTGTTGACATCATATGATTATATATAAGATTTTATTCGTTTTTACTTTTCTTTAATTTCTCCTGTTAAATGCAGTTCAGCTACGGTTGGATTTGCATTTGAAGTAACCGTAATCACTTTATCCTGCATTCCAAATTTGCCGTTACTGTCAAATACCACTTTAATGCTACCTGATGCACCTGGAAGAATCGGCTCTTTAGGAATCTCAGGAACCGTACAACCACAAGTTGCAGTCGCATTGGTAATGATTAAAGGGCTTTTCCCAGTGTTCTTAAAGTTATAACTGTAATGAACTTTTTCTCCCGGAGCAATCTTACCGAAATTATAGTTTTCATTATCAAAAGTCATCACTGCGGCATCGGCTGCAGCAACAGGATCAGTACCTTCAGCGACAGATGTTGTCCCCGATTTAGTATTTCCACCAGCTGTTTTTGTGGTATTTTGGCAGGAAGCAAATGTCATTGCTGCAATTGCAATTAACAAGATTCGTTTCATATTCTTTTTACTTATTCTTCGATTAATCCGCGACCCAATTTGTGGATGCTATCCGTTCTTTTCAGATCACCTAAAATTTTGTCCAAGATACCGTTAATAAACGAATTACTTTTCGGAGTACTGTAATCTTTTGATAGATCAAGATACTCGTTAATCGTCACTTTAACAGGAATAGAAGGGAAATTCAACAATTCACAAATCGCCATTTTCATCAAAATGGTATCCATTAATGCAATCCTTTCAGACTCCCAGTTTTTGGTACGTTCCGCAATAAGTTCCTGGTATTCTTTGTTGTTTTTCAGGGTGTAAATGAAAAGATCTTCTACGAATTTCTTATCTTCTTCCCAATCCTGACTAATTGGAGTCAGCTTGTTTTTGCGTGGGTCTTCAGAAGTAAAGTTCTTTAGCGTTTTCGCAACCATTCCTTGCATCACTTCTTTATCTACAGACCAGTTGATAAATTTATCCTCAAATGCTTGAATGATGTTGTGACTTTTCAAAATAATCTTTCTGAAGATAAATTTGATGATCACTTTTGATTCCTCTAAACTATTGTCCTCATCGGCAAGGTAAGCGATATATTCAGGGGTAACTTTTAAGGCATTGAAGATACCTTTTACAAATTCAGGATCAGACATCCAGTTGATCTGATATTTGTTGACATTGTCCTTAAAGTCTGGGTTCTCTTTTAGAGTTACCGCAAATTTATTGTGGAGCAGTTTCATGTTAGGATTTAAATCCTCTGGTGTAGGCAAATGTTTATTTGACCTTTCAATAGCATCGATGCTAGTGTATTCTGTGACTTCAACAAGGAGCGATAGCATCCAGATGTACATCTCGTACACGCTGTCAATACTTTCCAATAGCGCCTTTTTTGAAGAAGCTAAATCTCTTTTGTCTGTCATTTGCCATGCAAAAATATTTTGCAAAGCTTTAATTCTTAAGTGCCTTCTGTTTAACATGAATTTGTAAGAACGAGTGGTAAATTACCGGGTTATTTAATTTGTGATTTGTGTACTAAAATGATGATTTTATTTTCTTGATATCAATTATCCTTTGTTCAGCAATGCGATTAGCAGCCCAAATCGTTGGGATGTTGTCTTTTTTAGACATTCTAATTACGTCGCGCGTGGCATTGTAAATGTTTTCTGTGAGCTGAATGGTACGTTTCTTTCCGTAACCAGTCAATTCGGAATAACAACTGATCAAACCACCGGCATTGATCAGATAATCCGGCGCAAATAATATGCCCTTTTCCAACAGGAGTTTACCATGTACCTGCTCATCTGCCAACTGATTGTTTGCAGAACCAGCAATAATGGCGAACTTCATTTTAGGAATCGTTCTATCATTCACCGTAGCTCCCAGGGCACATGGCGCATAAATATCGGCATCTATTCCAAATATTTTATCGGCAGCAATAGGTTTGGCTTTATAAGTACGTGCAACATGTTGCAAACGTTCTTCGTTGATATCACTGATGTATACTTCTACATTTTCTGCTCTTAACAGCTCTACCAGGTGTTCTCCTACATTACCAATCCCTTGCACTACTACTGAACGCCCTGCCAGCATATCTGTTCCAAACACCTCTTTTACGCAGGCCTTTATTCCTAAGAATACGCCTTTTGCAGTATGTGGTGCTGGGTCACCTGCTCCTCCTAAAGATTCTGGAACACCGGTTACATGCTCGGTTTCCATACGGATGTACTCCATATCTTTAGTTGTGGTACCCAAATCCTCTGCCGTAATGAATTCTCCATTCATGTTTCTGATAAATCTACCGTAGCTGCGCATCATGGCTTCAGACTTTCCTTTTCGGGAATCCCCAATAATCACGGCTTTACCACCGCCAATATTTAAGCCGGTGATGGCTGCTTTATAGGTCATTCCTCTGGATAATCTCAGTACATCTTCCAATGCTTCCGCCTCTGTCACATAACTCCACATTCTTGTTCCGCCTAAAGCAGGACCTAATGTTGTATCATGAACAGCGATAATGGCTTTTAAACCGGTATCGGGATCATTGCAAAAAACTACCTTTTTATGCCCAGCGGCGCTTAATTGATCTAAAACTGAATTCACAAGAGAACTATTATCAGGCATATAATTTTGTTTATCAGATATGTCGCAAAACTAGCATAAAAAAACATTATTTACACAGTTTTAACCAAAGTCTTTAAAAAAATTACCTTCATTTGGCTAACTTTGCTTATTCATGAAACACCTCAAATTTTTAAACAAATATTTCTATAAATATAAATGGTGGATAATTCCGGGGGTGTTTTTCGTGATCATCTCGAATATTTTCGCTGTGATACCTGCACAGGTCATCGGCCATGCTTTCAATTTAATTACAGAAAACATACAGATCTATGGCTTATTCGAAGGTTTTGAACGCCGCAGCATCATCTATGATATTTTCAGTCAAAGTCTGTTCTATTTTGGACTCCTGGTACTTGTTCTGTATCTATTAAGGGGAATATTCTTGTTTTTCATGCGTCAAACCATTATTCTGATGTCCAGACACATTGAGTATGACATGAAGAATGAAATTTACGCACATTACCAGGAACTGAGCCTTGGTTTTTACCGTAGAAACAATACCGGTGATTTAATGAACCGCGCTACGGAAGATGTAAACCGGGTACGTATGTATGTTGGCCCTGCAATTATGTATGCCATCAATACTGGTGTGTTATTTATATTGGTCATTTATGCGATGTTCTCAGTCAATAGCACCCTCGCACTGTTCTCTTTACTCCCGCTTCCCGTACTCGTATTGATCATTTATTTTGTCAATACAGTAATTAACAAGAAAAGTGAGCAGATTCAGGAACAGCTTTCCCGACTGAGTAGTTTTGTACAAGAGCGCTTTTCCGGCATCCGTGTACTCAAGTCCTATGTTAGGGAGGACCATACCAAAGCTGTCTTCGCAGAAGAAAGCCAGGGTTATAAGAACAACGCAATGGGCTTAGTAAAAGTTCAAGCGCTCTTTTACCCTACCATGTTATTATTGGTTGGACTGAGTACGATCTTAACCGTTTATATTGGCGGAAAACAGGTGATTGAAGGAGCCATCACGCCAGGAAATATTGCCGAGTTTATTGTATATGTCAACCAACTTACTTTCCCGGTATCCATGTTGGGTTGGGTAACCACCCTGATTCAACGCGCTTCAGCATCTCAGAAAAGGATCAATGAGTTTCTCCATTTGAAACCAGAGATTATTTCCGGATCTGCGGAGATCGGTCCAATTAACGGAAACATCAAGTTCGAAAATGTGACTTTCACCTATCCTGATACCGGAATTCAGGCCCTGAAGAATATCAGTTTTGAAATCGAACAGGGTCAGTTTGTAGCCATTATTGGCCGCACAGGTTCTGGAAAATCCACACTTGCCAATCTGATGATGCGCATGTATGATGTAGATGAAGGCCATATCAAAATGGACGGAAAGCCGATCAACACCCTCCACTTACAACATTACAGAAGTCAGTTTGGCTTTGTACCACAAGAAGTCTTTTTGTTTTCCGATACGATACAAAACAACATCGCCTTTGGTTTAGACGAGGTTAATGAAGCTGAGGTGATACAGGCTGCTAAAAATGCGGCCGTCTATCAAAACATCATCAATTTCGAGCATCAATTTGATACCATGCTTGGTGAGCGGGGCATCACCCTTTCTGGCGGACAAAAGCAGCGGGTATCCATTGCACGAGCCCTGATCAAAGAGCCTAAAGTCTTGATCTTTGACGATTGTCTTTCCGCAGTAGATACGCGTACAGAAGAGGAGATTCTGAACAATCTCGGACGTGTCATGAAAGGAAAAACCAGTATCCTGATTGCCCACCGGATATCCACCATCAAAAATGCCAATAAGATCCTGGTTTTAGATGGCGGAAAGATCATTGAACAGGGTACACATGCCGAATTACTTCAATTTAATGGTGCTTATGCGGAAATGTATCAAAATCAATTGTTGGAAGAGGAAACTAACAGCAGTTCTGCGATATAACAATTATTAAAATCCTAAAACCCTGTTTTTCCCTCCGATTTAGATAAATGAAAGTTCTTTTGTGTAATTTTCTATTTTGAAGTTTAATAATTATTGCTTTATATTTACCCGAACCAAAACCAAGATTAATACCAACATGGGAGAATTTGACAACAAAGAGAGAGAAGAGGTTTTTTCGAAGAAAGTAAGGGCCGGTAAAAGAACGTACTTTTTCGACGTAAAAGCGACAAGATCAGGGGACTATTACCTAACTTTAACTGAAAGTAAGAAAAGACTAGAAGACGGTGTGTTTGTAAAGCATAAAATCTTCCTATACAAAGAAGACTTTGAGAAATTTGCAGAAGGATTAAATGAGACTGTTGATTACATTAAAAACCACCAGGATGTGGTTGAAAAACGTTACGAATACTCCGAGAACCACGAAGGCGTAACGACTAAAAGTAACGACGAATTTCCTTACTAATATCATAAAGAAGAAATTAAAAGTCCCTCATCAACCAGGGACTTTTTTTATGCCCTAAAATCTGAGACCGCAAGAAAATGCATACAAAATATAAAAGGCTTATTGAACTGTGTTGTTTCAGTTCAATAAGCCTTTTCTGGTTATATCAAATTTATGCACTTTGCAAAAGCGCTGACCGCTTATTTCATCAGCTCTGCAAGCTTATCATGAAGCGCTTTACCTCTAAGGTCTTTTGCTACAATAATGCCCTTAGCATCCACTAAAACAGAATGAGGGATACCTCTTACTGCGTATAGTTTCACCATCGGACTTTGCCAGTATTGAAGGTCAGAAATCTGGTACCAGGTTAATTTGTCATCAGCTATCGCTTTCTTCCATGCCGAAGCAGCGGTTGGCTTATCCAGAGAAACCCCCAATACATTTAGTCCTTTATCGTGGAACTTCTCAAAAGCAGCCACCAAATTTGGGTTCTCTTGTCTGCATGGGCTACACCAGGATGCCCAGAAATCAATCAGTGTATATTTACCTTTAGCGACAACTTCATCTAAGGAAAGTGTTAATCCTTCTGGTGTTTGCGCACTAAAATTAGGTGCTTTAACACCTATTGCAACCTTTGCTAAGGCATCTAAACGAGCTTTAAGCTGTAGACCATAAGTACTCTTTTTTACAGCTGCGGATAAGGCATTGTAAAGTGGCAAAGTAGTAGTTGGTTCTACATCACCTTTAAAGATCAGGTATGGGGTATAATAAGACTGTGGATTATTCTTTATAAAATTATCTGTTAGCTTTGTTTGTTCGCCTTCCAGCTCATCAAATTGCTTACTGATCGCAGCCAGTTTCTCTGTATTACCAGCTTTCTTAGCATCGCTATATTCTTTGTTCAAAGCCCTCATGGTACTCATCAAAGGAGCCACAGCTGCCGAATATTTCAAATGATCTTCATGTGCAATCGATCCGGTAATTACCGACTCGGTAAAATCATCCGCATTCGCTTTTAATGTCATATTGGAATTGTCTAGAAACGCATTGTATCTCAGACGCTTATTTTCCATTCTGATGCTGAAAAACTCAGCTCCATTCTTTATGACCCCCTTTAATACAAACTTCCCTCCTTTTACTGTTTGTGAAAGTGTGTCTGAAGTATTCTGATCGGTACTACGGATTAATAAAATCTTATCTCCGTCCTTTACGCCGGTTAATTCACCTGTCAGGGTAAAACCTTTTGCTTGTTGAGCATTTGCTCCTGCCACATTCAACAGGGCCACTAAACCTAGTGACAGCGTTGAAATCTTAAATATTTTGTTCATTATATGTGTTTATATGATGTTGTTTAAATTGATGGTCCTTTGCTTAATATTTTACTGCCTTATAACAACTCAATTTTATCGATCAGCTCTTGCGCTAACTTTTGAATTTTAGAAGTTTCTGCATCAGCAAGAACTCTAGATTTTTTTGCAGCTACCAGTGCTTCATCTTTCTTTTTTAATGTTAAACATACTTTAGCGAAAGTGCTTTGCGTAGAGTAATCTTCCGGTTCCAGGACTGCTGCTTGTTTAGCCAATTTATAGGCTTGTTTTAAAATCTTAGGATTAGCAAGCACTTTCGCATTATCAGTACCTCTATCATTTGAACCGCTTTTACCATCTGCTCTTCTCGCTAAAAAGCTCAACTTTTCCGCATCACTTTTTAGATCCCCCTTTAAGGCCGCATTCGTGATTTTAATATAATCAGCTTCCCTGTTATTGTCCAGATAGAAGTCTGCTTCCAGCATGATACCTTGCTTTCTACGATCTAAGTTATCCGAGTTCTTGAAATAAGAAAGACGGTCCATGAAAGCCTTTTCATTCTTGCTGTACATATACCCATACATGGTGCTCGTGATCAAACGATCTTTTAGTTTCTCTCTTTCTACTTCAGTTGCAAAGGCAGCATAAGTAGTTTGATTTGCCATGAAATGCGCGCCTAAGCGATCGCTTTCTGTTCTGGCCAAAGCTTTAATCGCTTTCCATCCCAATGCAGAATTCAATTCTTGCAGGCTGATTCTTTCGGTAATGTCTTTTCCGATAGGATCTCCAATATTGCGGTTTGTTTTCTGCAATGCCAGGAAGTAATCCAGTACAAAAGGAATATCCCTTTGTCCGGATTCATACTTCTGGCTTAAGAAAGAAAGGTTTCTTTTTGGATCTGTAGCCATTTTTCCTTCTTCCAGAAATTCGGCAACAGTCATTCTTGAAGCCGTTCTGTGGATCACTTCTCCTTTGTCATTTACAAAAAGGAAGGTTGGGAAAGACTGCACATTATATTTTTTACGAAGCTCAACACCTTCTCCCTTTTCCATATCAATTTTAGCATTAATAAAATGGCTATTGAAAAAATCAGCAACTACCGGATCAGTAAATACATTTTGATCCATCCATTTGCAGGGTGCACACCAAGAAGTATAGCAATCGATAAAGATCAGTTTTCCTTCTTCGGCAGATTTTGCAGTTGTTGCCGCCCAGGTGGTCGTTTTATTAAATTTGATTCCTTCTTGCGCTTTCAGGCCAGTGGCGATCAACAACAACAGGAATAGGTTAAGGTATTTCATATGTTCTATTTTATTTGGGTGATTCTACGGATTTATGAAAACTCAGTGGTTTATTTTTCATCCTGTTTTTCCGAAGCATTAAATGCCAAAGAAAAACAGAATGAAATAAGTACATTACTAGCGATCCAAAACTGGAATGGAAGGATTTCTTTCCAACACTTTCGGTGGAATTGGCAACACGTAACGTTTATCATTTGCTGGCAAAGTAAAGGTTTGCGTTCCGAAGGTATGGGTTATCGTTTTTGCGAAACGAGGATCCTTATTGAGACGTTTCAAATCAACCAAACGGTTAATTCCAAGAAAAGGCATTTCTCTTCTTCTTTCTTCCAGGCTCATCCTCAAGACTTCTTCTCTTGTAGTGGCTGTTAATGGCTTATTACCAACAATTCTCGCATTTCTAAGGGTATTCAAATGTTGCAAAGCAATCCCTTGGTCACCTATTCTAGCTTCGCACTCTGCAGCGATTAACATCAACTCTCCTGTACTAAAAGCCATATTAAACTCGATATATGGTGCCCAGATAGATCTTCCAGGGAATTTGATAATACTCGTTCCGAATTGTGCCTGTCCGGTACAAAAGAAAAGATTAAAACGTTGATCAACCGCAGTGGCAGGTAAATCTTTAGCATAAACATTTAGTAAATCAGCGCTAGCATAGAGTTCTGTCATCACCGTACCACTACTAGATGCTGTTTGGCGCGCCCAAACCGTTTCTATACTCTTATCTACTTGTGGAAAAGGAACCATTACATCCTTAATTTCACAGACTCTCCCCCAGGTACCTTTCTGTGTGGTATACTTACTGTAGTCGATTAAATTTTTATTTAACTTTAGGGCCTCATTGGCATTTTGTAATGCCTCTGTATATCTACCCATATAAAGATACACCTTACTCAAAAAGGCATAAGCAGCCGCTTTTGTCGGGCGAAATTTATGATCAGCTTTAGAAGACAAGTTAGGCTGAGCTTCAGTTAGATCTTTCAAAATCATTGAATACACTTCAGCAACTGAATTTCTGGTGTATTTTTT
This sequence comes from Pedobacter gandavensis, assembly GCF_014172405.1. Lineage (GTDB taxonomy): Bacteria > Bacteroidota > Bacteroidia > Sphingobacteriales > Sphingobacteriaceae > Pedobacter > Pedobacter gandavensis. The sequence goes on from NZ_WNXC01000007.1 coordinate 152,212, forward strand.
ATTGATATCTTCCGTTAAGATCAAAGGAACACCTAAATCGGTACTCGCAGTTGCAGCATCATAATGTACAGCATAACCATTGACCAGATTAAAATATTCCATGGCTCTACCAACTAAAGCTTCTGCTTTTAATTGCTTTTTTTCAGCAACTGCACCTTCAGGTGTCTTTTCTATATTGTTAATTACAACATTATAGGTGAAGATATGCGAATAAGCCGGCTCATAAAAGAAATCGCCTTCACCTGGCTGGAAAACAGCACCGGGTTGAAAACTATACAGATTACGCTTAAACAAAGAATATAAAGTATAATCAGCACTACTATTCACATCCTTCAACTCTCCTGCTTGTGCATCATCCGTCAGGTAATTCGGATAACCTGAGGAAACCCTATACAGGCTCTGATCATTCAGTAGTTTCTTGTAATCCTCAAAAGATTCAGGAATGGTATACCCTTTAGGCTTAATGTCCAGATAATCTTTACATCCGGTACAAAGGCCTGTAGTAAGCAATAAAGCAATAAATATCTTTTTCATTTGTATATATTTTATGGATTAAAAATTAGCCGACAAACCAAAAGTGTAGGTTGCTGGAATAAAATTCCCTCTCGATGGTGTCAAATTGGTTCCATTCCAAACTTCAGGATCCAGGTTCTGCTTGTTTGCAGACCATCTCCATGCATTTTGTACCTGGAAGCTCAGACGTAATTTTTGGATATAATTCTTTTTCAAAAATTCATTTGCCAGTGAATAGCTCAGCGTTACGTCTCTTAATTTGATGTAATCTGCCCTTTGAATTCCCTGATTTCCAGCCGACCAGATTTGCGTATAAGCATCCGCAGCATTAGAATAATAGCCGGGCCCCATTCCTGGAATATTTTCATCTCCAGGTTTTTTCCAATAATTTAAGCTCGCTCTATCCATATTGACGGTATAATTCAGCTCTGGTAACTTCGTCAGATAGGTACTAATGACATCACGCATTTTATGGCCACCATAATAGATGAACATAAAGAACAAATCAAAATCTTTATAGCTGAAAGTATTCATTAATGAAGCCGAATAAGGAGGAGTGGTTGTTCCTTCATAAATCAAATCATCCACCGTTAAACCTGTAGTCATTTTCACCTCTCTGCCATCCTTGGTTAAAGCAATAGGCTTACCGGTCTCATCTAATCCTTTATAACGGATGCTATACAATGCGTTCATTGGTTTGCCTACTCTATTATTTACCCCATTAACATAACTGTAAATGGTATTACCTGGATTTTCAACTTTAGTGATTACGTTTTTATTGTAGTTGAAGTTTAGGGTAGTATTCCATTTAAAATTAGTGTTAGCTATATTATTGCTACTGAATGAAAAATCAACACCACGATTTCGCATACTTCCATAGTTCATAATCACTGAACTCCAGCCAATAGTTGGATCTGTATTTAAGGGACCCAATAGGTCGGTCGTGTTTTTATTATAAAAATCTATGCTTCCGGAAAATTTACCCTTTAATAAGCTATAGTCAAGCCCAAGATTAGTTACTTTGGTTTTTTCCCAACGCAAGCCAGAATTAGGAGGTGTGTCGATATAGGCTTGTGCCTCCAAAGTATAAGGATTAGGACTGCTATAATCTACACTGATCATATATGGTCCACCTATTTTTGAGATGTTTCCATTGATACCATAAGTAGTACGTACTGCAAGACGATCCAACCAATCATTATCATTTTCTGAAACAACATACAATAAGCCAGTAGACCAAAGTGGCTTATATTGGTATTTAGGATCTGTACCAAATAAGTTCGATTGATCCATACGAATACTTGCAGTTGCGGTCAACTTACGGTCAAAGGTATAAGAGCCATTCCCGTAGAAAGAAACAAACCTATCCTCTTTATTGATGAATTTCTGATCTGGTCTTTTATAAGAGAAACTACCAAAAACAGCCTCCGTGTTTGGTTGTAAAACAGCCAAAAGCCCTTCGTTGATAAAACCAAAAGAAAGACTATTGTCATTGTATCCATATCTATACAACCTGGTTCTCGTGCTTAGTATGCTACGCTGCTCAGCCCCCCCAATAAAATCTATTCGGTGTTTCTCTCCGAATGATTTATTGTAATTTAATTGCGCACGTAAAGTATGTGAGTTGACATCACCACGAATTTCATCTACTTGTCCTCCATTTGGAATCAGGAATTCTCTTGCACCTGTAGCAGCGGTGATTCTCGTCGCATCATTAATCATCGTCTTCACTTCATACGCATTTTTGCTCAGGTATTGTTTCGTATAATTGTCTGTCTTCTCCTTCTGATAAAGTAGATTTAAGGACAATCCCTCCATTATTTTGATATTTGCATTGAAATTCAGGTTCAGATAATTACTGCTATTGTTATAGTGTTTCCTGCTCATTTCATTCACAGGCGCATAGTTTTCATCTTGTAAACCCAGTGCATTTAATCGGTCTATTTCAAACTGCGATTTTGAATTGTACCAGTTTACCGGATTTCCACTGTTATCTCTTAACATATAATAAGAAGCTTTACCTGCATTCAACAAGCCAAAACCGCTGATACCATTGTCATAATCTTCTTTAAAAGAACTGGTCAATACCCCCACATTTAATTTCAGCCATTTGGTAAAATTGAAAGTATTATTCAAGTTAAAACCAACACGGCTGTTATTTTGCTCCCTTTCATAAGGACTGTTCGACATGTAGTTTCCGCTCAGGTTATAGGTATAAAAATCTGAACCACCAGACATTGACAAATTGTGTTGTTGTACTATGGCTGTTTTACGAATAAACTGATCAAGAACCTGATCGTATCTATCATTGTTTCTGTAGAAATTCAAATCAGACTGCAGTAGATTTTCATCCGACTGATCCCATTTTCCATTTACCTTTTCTTTTTGTTTGGCATCATATAATAATCTATAAATATCATTCATAGACTTACGCGGATCTATTCCTTCATAAGAACCTGACCTGAGGTTAAACATATCTCTTTGAAAATCAACCAATTCCGAGCTGCTCATTTTATTGGCATAATCACGATTAGGAATTGGAGTAAGTTTCGCAGTTCCGGCATAATTAATCCTTACTGGTCCTTTTTTTCCTTTGCGCAAATTAATTACGATCACACCATTGGCGGATCTTGCCCCATAAATTGAGGCTGCTGTAGCATCTTTTAAGATATTAACAGATTCTACATCTGCAGGATTAATAGCTTGAATATCGCCTTCAAAAGGTGCTCCATCAACTACAATAAGTGGTTTCACCTCTGCATTTAAAGAAGAAACACCACGAATTTGGTAAGTCGTTTGACCACCTGTTTTATAACTCGTTAAACCAGCAGACATCCCTTCAATTCTATCCAAGATATTGGTTTGCAATTTGCCCTTCAGATCCTTGTCTGCATTAATTGTGGTGATAGCCCCTGCAGCACGCTCTTTAGGGATGTCCTGGTAGCCAGTAGAGACAATGGAGATCTCCGACAGCTGCCCAGGATTAACGTCTAAAGTAATCGTCAAAGGGTTGCCCTGACTTACCGGAACTTCTTTTGATTTATAACCGATAAATGAGACGATCAGCATTGCTTTTTCATCTACTGCAGGGAGTACAAAATCTCCATTACCATTGGTCATGACAGTTTTCTTCGTGTCTTTGACCTGAACGGTTGCTCCAGGTAAAGGCAGTCCTTTTTCATCCAGTACTTTTCCTTTTACTTCTACGAATTTGAAAGTGCTTTTTAGCTGATCCAATACCGTGAAATCCTTTTTCTTGATCACCACCGTATTTTCAATGATCTTAAAGCTCAGATCCTGCCCTTGAAAACAAGCGTCCAAGGCCTGTTCCAATTTCACATTCTCCAGGTTTAAGCTCACTCTCTTTGCACCGTTAACCAACTCACTGTTGTAAAGAAAGGTGTAATTAGTTTGTTTCTTGATGGACAAGAGTACCTGTTGTAAACTGGCATTCTTTTCCCGCAGGGTAACCCTCTGACCAAAGGTGCTCGCCGCAGCTTGTACCAGGGTCATAGTGATCATTATGGTGATCAAATTAATCCGCATCATAATTCGTTTTCTGGTTAAGGCATCTATGCTGGAAACCCTTGCATAAACAGCCTGAAATGGTTTAAAATATGGCACAAGGCGAGCCCTGTCCATACCTTTTGAAGTATTAAATAAATACATACATTTGTAAGGTTGGGTTAAAAATAGTTGGATCTATTGCTGCGTTTTTTTCCGTCCCGATTACGATCGGGACAAACAGAAAAATGGATTAACCGGACATTGATCCCGAGTATCAATCAGGATCTTCGACCGGGGAAGTGCTTCAACACTTTCCCGGTTATTTGTAGGTTAATTTCTCTCTGCTCCTATTCTTTGGTTAGTAAATGTTTCTTCATCTTTTTTTTAGTTTATGGTTTATGATTTGTTGATTAGAGCGAGACCAAAATTTTACTTCTGGCGTTGGTTTGCTTTTCTATTTTAAATTTGACATTCATGAATTTCAGCATTTCCAAAAATGCGTTGGCATCGACTTGTCGGCTCACTTCTCCCGTAAATAATTCAGGAGGAATAGATCCTTCATAAACGACGTCCACATTATACCAACGTGAAGCCTGGCGCATGATCGTTTTTAAATCGGTCTTATTGAAACGGAAATAACCGTCTTTCCAGCCGATCACCTCTTCGGTGTTTACCTTCGATAAGCTAAATTTATCATTGCTAACAGTTGCCTGCTCTCCCGGTTTAAGCAACAAAGAACTTTTCTGGCCTGCAACTTTAACACTACCTTCCATCAAGGTGGTTTTTACTGTTGGCTCATCACTATAGGCGTTGATATCGAAATGAGTCCCCAATACTTCTACCTGTTGCTTGTCGGTCAGTACAATAAAAGGAACCCTTTCCCCTTTCTCTTTATTCAGTTGTTTGGCTACTTCAAAATAAGCCTCCCCTTTTAATTCCACTTTACGTTCAGTCAAATGATCAAAAGTTAGCGGGAATCTTAAGGAAGAAGCTGCATTGAGCCATACCTTGGTGCCGTCTGGCAGCACCACCTGATATTGGCCACCATTAGGGGTACTAATCGTGTTGTATGAATTCGGTTTATTTACGTTAGAAAGGTGGTAGACCAGCTGTCCTTCTTTGGTTTTAGAAATACTAATTCCAGACTCGTTAACCAGCGTTCCTTTTTTAGCATCCGACAAAGAAATCTGCGTTCCATCATTTAGCGTGAGTACTGCATTGTTTCCTCCGGCAGGTAATGGCAGCTGGATTGCTGATTTTGCCAGAATGGATTTATTCTCTTTCGCAGACTTGGCATTATAGAAAAGTATTCCCGCGGTTAACGCGACAGCAATTCCTGCTGCAGCGGCAATTGAAGGCCATAAAACAACACGTGATGGTTTTCTCACTTCCGGTGCTGATTTTTCTTCTGCTAACTGAAGTCTTCCCCAAATTTCGTCCAAATCATCACTACGCTCCTGATCTGTTAGCTCAAGACCGGTCATTTGACCCTCCATTTCCGCAGTACTATCCAGGTGCCATTGCGCCAATAGCGCTTGCTCCTCTTCCGTACATTCTCCGGAAAGATATTTGATCAATAACTCTTTTGCGTCTAGTTTCGCCATAGCTTGAAGGAGTGCTGTTTATCCTTATCAAAACAACAGACAGGCAACCAGACCGTAGGGGGTAAATAAAAATGAAAAAAGTTAAACTAAATAGCGAAGTAGCTAAATATCAATGTGAAATCAGGAATAAAAATGCCATAAGGCCAAGTTTTGCCCTTAGAATTTTTAGTGCATGTTGTACATGTTTCCTAACTGTTTGCTCAGAAAGGGTAAGCTGTATTGCAATTTCCTTATGACTCAACTGTTCTTTTCTACTGAGTTCGAAAACTTCCCTCATTTTAACAGGCAGGGCAGCAATTTCTTTTTCAATCAATAAGGTCATTTGTTTTTCCCGTACCAGGTGATCTGTAGCACCTTGTTCTTCATCTATAAAAGCCTGTAGGGAATTCAGATATTGGGAAGCTACTTTTTGATGAGAGATGACATTGAAAATGCGATTTCGAACTGCAGTATAGAGATAAGCGGATAGATTATCCGGAAAAGACAGACTTTCTCTTTTTGTCCATAACGCTACAAAAAGCTCATGAACAATATCCTTGGCCTCCTCCCGATCTTGCATCCACTTATAGGCATGGCTATGCAATAACCACTTATACCTGTTGTAAATTTCTGTGAATGCTCCCCTATCCCCAGATCTTAACAACTCGGCAAGCTCGTTGTCCGATATTGTTTCATAATTAAGCATTTCATTGTATCCCCCAGGCGAATATAAGAATTATCACTTAAATACCATCCCCAACCCTAAAGAGCTAAGGTATCCCGGAAAATGAAAAACCCCTGAGCAAGCTGAAATCTAGTTCCAATCCTGCTCAGGGGCTATATAATTTTTCCTCTCCTTCTCCTTCTTCTTCTCCTTCTTCCTCTTCCTCTTCCTCTTCCTCTTCCTCTTCCTCTTCCTCTTCCTCTTCCTCTTCCTCTTCCTCTCCCTCTTCCTCTCCCTCTATTTTTCCCAACAAAATCAGTGTCTGTGAGAAGGCCTAGGAAGGTTTGCCCACTTCGGGCAAATATTCCAGCCTTCGAACAGATTCACTTATTTTGTCTTACATGAAACTTCCATCCCCTCTTCTCATCACTCCTCGTCCATTTTTCCCTTGCGCGCCAGACCATTTCTGCAATCTCATCGTCAATCTCACCATAAAATACCGGCTCAACGCATTCGTATTCGTATTGATGATATCAGTTCCTACAATATCCCTTGACACGAAATGGTTCTGATTTAGTATATCAAAAGCTTGTAAAGTAACTTTCCCTCTACGTTCAAAAAACTCCTTCTCTACATACATATTGACTACAAAAGGATTTGCTGTGATGTTAGAAGCAAGACCTCTTACATAATTTTTACTGGCGTTATAGCCGAACAAATAGCTTTCCAAAAAATACACCCGACCATCTACGTTTAATGCCAGGGTATTATAATCATTATTTGCCGCGGTTACCAGACTATTTGTTGAGCGCGTATTGGTATAAGAAACGTTTGGATTGATTTCGAACCATTCCGTAGGATTTATCCTTGGACCAAAACGTTCCATCATGGTCAAAACGTTTGCACTATTTTTAAGGTTATTGGTCATAGATATCCGGTGGTCATAGCTAAATGAACCACTAAAAGCCAGATTATATTTTCTATCGTTCAGTTGTTTATTTATGGAATAGTTACCACTTACATTATACACCCCATTGGTATTTAAATATCTGGTTTCATTGATCGTATTAAAAGCACCACTAGGAAGCACCGTTCTGACCTGTACTACGTTTCTGATGACTGCATTGTCTGTCATTGTAGCCCTCACATTCAAGGAATAGTTCAGTTTAGAATTGGCGATATAATTATTGTAATTGGCATTCAGGCTATGCGTAAAAGAAGCGAGCAGATCTGGGTTACCGATCACAGGATTTTGTGGATTAGTTACATCTCTAACTGGTTGAATCTGATCAAATGTAGGTTCAACTGCATTTCCTGCATAGTTGATTTGAATTCTATGCTGTCTTGACCACATATATTCGAATCTTGCGATTGGAATCAGGTTAAAACTGTTTCTATGTGTGCTGGTTCCTAAACTTGCTTTAGTTCCGGATAATACTGCAGGAACACCTGTTAGTCCGACTGAGAACCTCACTTTTGACATCCTATCCAGACCATAACGGTAATTCATCGCGATACGCCCTTGGGTAAAAGAGTAATCGTAAATATTGCTTAGGGAATCAATCACAGCCAAATATCCATCCGGACCAATATTTCTGGTGGTGGCGGTATTGTCGTAACCATTATAATTCACCTGCGCATTAAATTCCAATTGAGTATTGTTTGTTAAAGGTTCCACATAAGTCAAGCTACCTCTATAATTATCCTGCAAATTTTTGCGGGCAATGATCCGATTCACGAGGGAATCTGTAGGATCTTTCGTTGGATCAGGATTAAAAAACACATACCTACCATCTTGAATCTGCTCCGCATCCTGATTATTACTGTTCAGGTCTACCTGCATGGAAACATTTCTTCTAGGCTTTTTGAAAACATGCTGATAGAAAATCGATGTACCTATCTGTGGCTTGGTGGTTTTACTATAATTCCGGGTAAATTCATTTCTATGGTTATAACCTGTCTGGAAGATCGAATCCAATCTGTTACTTGTAGAAGAGCTGTACCTAAGGGTAGGAATGATTCTTAAAAAGTTACTACTATCCAGCTCAGCTTCCACTTCCAATCGAACATTGTGCCCTTGATTCAGGTTATCCGCCATACTTCTTGCCACTTCATCCGTCCTATTATCAATGACCCCCTTCTGTACATTGGTATCAATTACAGCAAATCTCTGTGCTGTACTTCTAGTCAGGGAATTCACATCTGTGGAGGTGAAACCATAGTTTAGGTTCACAGAAACTTTCTTACTCACTTTGTCGCGGTAGCTAAATGAACCATTCCCCACCTGCGTTGTTCCGCCACTACCGCCGGTACTTCCTGCACTACCAGTATTCATAGTATTCCCACCTCTGCCTCCACCGCCGCCGGTATTAGTGCTAGCGCCGTTGTCTCCGCTGGAAGCTACCCCATTAATGGTATTATTGAAACTTCCGTTGACACCAAGAATTTGATTCCCGTTAATTCTCGTACCGAAAACTCCGCTTTCAAACCGCTTATTACTTCCAGCAGCGACATTGGCATTCACCATGTTTCCCACTGATTTATCTGTTCTGGTGGTGATGTTTAAAATCTTTTCCGGGTCTCCGTCTTTCACACCGGTTCTTGCAGCCTGATCTCCATAATCATCTACGACCTGTATTTTATCGACGATTTCTGCGGGCAGGTTTTTAATCGCATTTGCGATATCTCCGCCAAGATATTCTTTACCATTCAGCTTAGCCTTGGTTACTGCCTGGCCTTGGTGGACTAAACTTCCATCTGTACCCACTTCCATACCTTCCATTTTCTTCAACAACTCATCAACTGTTGCATTCTTCCGGACGATATAATCACTGGCCTTATACTCTACCGTATCAGTTTTATAAGTAATGGAAGGTGTTCCGCTGATCACGACTTCATTCAGCAGATTTTTCTCTTCTTTTAAGGTAATTGGATCCATTACAATTCTGGGTATGGCATCATTCTGTTTGTAGCGAACAGGTTTGGTCGGATTATAACCAAGACTTTGAACCATTAGCGTATATGTTGCCGACTTTACATTTTTGAAGACAAAAATCCCATCCGAATTTGTACTGGTTTTCAAAGTATCCTTAGCTGAAGTCAGTGTTACCGTAGCACCAATTACACCTAGATCGGTGGAATCTCTTACCATCCCACTAATTTCCCTGGTAGGAAGTGGTGGCGGTGGATTTTGTTTACCTTGATTTTGAGCAAAGCCATATACAGAACTTAAAAGAAAGCTAAATAATAGCAGTGTTTTTTTTAACGCTGCAGAAGAATATCGGATGCGCTGAATTTGCTGCAGCCTTAAGGCTGTAACCGTGTAGAAATGGTTCATGAGGTTGTATTGGTTGTGTGTCTGTGTATAAGGCTGAAAATGCTCCGGGAATCCTGGGTTTATTTTTTAACTAAGGTATACTTACCCCAAAAATCTGTTGGACTGATTAGGGCCTGAAAGTCGAAGTTACCGCCTCCGCCACCGCGTGAACCAAAGGTACCGCCTCCGCCACTAACTCTAACCGACACATTGCCACCGCCACCGCCGCCGCCGCCATCAAAGCCTTGCATCTGTAAACCATTCAGTTTGATATTATAAGCAAATTCTTTATTGCTATCAGCTGTGATACCCAATGCTGTTAAAGGAATGGCAATTTCGTAGAAGAAAGCATTCTCTTTGGTAATACTGGCGACTGCTTTAATGCTGTATTCATTATATATAGATATCAAGGTATCTGTAGTGTTTTTAAAACCACTTATTTTAATCTCCTTAACCTGTGCCAATTGCTTCTTTTGCATTTCGGCCATCATGGAATCTCTTTGCAATTTAGTCATTTGAGGCCCTGAAGCACCCCCCATAACAGTCATCGAACCACCAGCACCCATGGTTACCGTTCTACGAACTCCTCCAGCACCTCCGCCATTCCTCATCCCAGCTCTGTTCACCACAGGATAGGTTAAAGTGATGCTTTCTTTTTCTTTTTTCTTACCATCAGGGTTGATGGAAAGCGTGATGCCCCCCGCCAGTATCTTTGTATTATTGGCTGCATCTGTTGATTTAATGGCTACATACAAGTTATTCTCGTCGTTAGCCATCGTATAATAAATATTTGTGCTCTTATTTAGCGCCTGAAAACTATCATTCCACTCCGTGTTCTTTCCATCTGCTCTTATTCCTGCAGGTGCATATACACCCTTAGACTGAACATCTGGAAGTTTTTGAGCATATCCAGCAGAACTGAATGCGAGGAGTAATAAGGAAGAAAGGCTTAGTTTGGAGAGTTTCATTTTCATAATGGTTCAAATTAAAGAGGTCGTATAATCAGTTGATATGTTTGAGACTTTGGAAAAAGGTTTAGGTTTAATCAATATATTAAATTTCCCAGCCCATCATTTTCCCGTTGTTTTATTTGCTTTTCGTACCCGGCTGTCTTAAGTACCTGATTATTCGCTTGCTGCACTAATAAAACAACCAACCAAACTCATAACCAAACAATTACACATCCGGCTCCCTAAATACAAAACTTTAAGGTGTGCAAAAATCAACGCGAATTAAACATAAAATATATCCTGAATAGAATACTTATCTTAATTTGTTACATACAGAATTTTAAATTAAAAACTATCCCTCGCAATTTTTGATGGCTAACTGACCAATTCCTAGCCAATTTTCTACAGACAAACCATCTGCACCGAGTAATACTTTAGGATCAGCGCCAGCATGCCGCGCTATTTCCAGGATCATATCATGGCTGATTGCCTTATTATTAATCCGAACCGGTTCATCCAGAACATCCGTACAAATTTCCAGATCATAAATACCATCCACCATCGTTTTACAGATCAGTAGCTGTATGCCCTCCTCCTGAACCATTTTTTTTAATTCAGAAAAAGCGTGGTTAACCTGCGCAATACGATCTTCTGTAAAGCCCATCACCAGTGCTCCACTGAATCCATCGCGGCTATCTTTTGTTAAATTAAAACTGCTTACATCCGATAATACGGATTCCATGATCAACCTGTCCATAATTTTCTATTTTAAAGAATTCTCCTCTTTAAAAGCTAATGAACAGCCTAATTGTTTGATGTAAATTAAAAACAGGGTTTTTAGTTGTTTTATTTTATACCTTAAAAAAAATTGAAACCATGAATATACAAGGAGTAAAAGTAGGAATGTCAGAAATCATGATTATGCTAATGGGATTGATCATCGTTTTTTTAATCATCAGGGCATTTATTGTGAAGCCAAAAGGTTAATTGCAAAATCCCCTTCTTTCCTCAATGATCGACCGGCACTTCCTTTTTCTTTTGAAAAATATAAATCAGGTATACTAAAGCCGGTAAGATAAAAATACTGCCAATCAATAAAGCATAACCCAAAGAGTCTATGGTTTTAACTTGTCCCTGATGCGTTAACAAAGAAAGGTTTTCGCCATCTTTCAGTAGGAGGATATCAGGGAAATGGCTATAGGTAGCCGCAAATAAAATCATGGTCACCTGGAAACCTGCCAACAATCTTAAAAGTATAGGTTTGTCTTTGTCTAGCACGAAAAACATGACAACCAAAGAAATACTCGCAGCAATGATGGCGATTAACCCTGGTGTATCCCCGAAAATCCAGCTGAATAATGGTATTTGTTCAAAATAAGCGGCAAGGAAAACCAATGCCCCACAAAACATAACGATAAAAATTGTTCTTCTTGCTTTTCTGATGAAATGAAGCCGATCACTTTCCTCCCTGGTTTGGCCAATGATAAAAATAGTTGCTAAAAAGCCGCAAATGCTGACTGTGAAAATACCAACGGCAACGGAGAACCAATTCAGCCAGCTAAACACAAAAGCTGACAAGAAATCATTTGCCTGCGGATCGATTCTTCCCGATACCGCACTCGCCGCAATAATCCCCAGAAAGAAGGGCGTAATCAAGCTGGAATACACAAAGATTGGCGTATACACTTTCTGCATATCATCTTCAACAGCATCATAATTTCGAAACACAAAAGCGGTGCCTCTGGCGATAATCCCCAGGAGCATGCCTACCAGTGGTATATGCAGGTATATGGATACGGTGGTGTATATTTTAGGAAAACCAACAAAAAGTATCACCACAGCAATAATCAACCACATGTGATTGGCTTCCCAAATCGGGCCAATCGCTTCATACATGGTTTTTCTCGTTCTGTCTTTATTCTTTTCAGAGGTAAACAGCTCGATAATACCTGCGCCAAAATCGGCTCCGCCTAATAAAATATAAAGTAGAATTGCGGTCCAGAGAAAAGTAATCACAACGTATATCATAATATTAGCTTTTAGGAACTTTGGATGATGAATCGTAAATTTTACCGACCATGGTAATCTGACGGTACAATAACAGAATCACGATGACTGCCAGAGAAATGTATACTCCGGTAAACAGATAAAAAGAATAGGCTATTCCAGGCATTGGAGTCACAGCATCAGCAGTACGCATCACCCCATGAATAATCCATGGTTGGCGTCCAACTTCCGTCACTGTCCATCCAGCTTCCAATGCGATAAATCCCATTGGCGTGGCCAGCACAAATAATTTGAGCAGCCAACTACTTTTCAGCCAGTTGCCTTTTTTCCATAAAGCCAGGAAGTATAGCAGTGCCAATCCAACCATCGCCATACCCAGTCCTACCATAATCTGAAAAGCATAATGGGTTACCGCAACTGGTGGTTGATCCTCCTTTGGAATGCTATCTAAGCCTTTTACTTCACCATTAAAGTCACCCGTAGTCATGAAACTGAGCAAACCAGGAATCCGAATGGCATAATCTACCGTTTTCCGCGCAGTGTCTGGAATCCCACCAATAATCAGTGGCGCATTCCTTTCCGTATGAAAATGAGCCTCCATTGCGGCGAGTTTTGCCGGCTGACGCTTGGCTACATCTTTTGCGGAGATATCTCCGCTTATCGGTTGTAAACAGGCTGCAACCGTAGCAAATATAGCTGCAATCTTAAATGCAGTACTGTGAAAAGCTACGTTTTTTCCCTTCAGAATCATAAGCGCATGGACTCCTGCCACCGCAAATCCTGTGGATACAAAAGCGGCGACTGTCATATGCAGGGATTGAGAAAACCAGGCCTCATTGAACATTGCTTTTACGGGGTCTATGTTCAGGTATTTTCCATCTATATAATCAAATCCAGCCGGACTGTTCATCCAAGCATTAGCAGCAACCACCAAAATTCCGGATAGCAGGCCACTAATCCCCACCACTACGCCTGTTGCCCAGTGAAACCAAGGGTTAAGCTTATTCCAGCCATAGAGGTAAAAGCCAAGCGCAATCGCCTCAATAAAAAATGCCGTTCCCTCTAAAGAGAAAGGCATCCCGAATATTGGTCCTGCATGTTCCATAAATTTCGGCCAGAGCAGGCCAAGTTCAAAGGACAATACCGTTCCGGAAACCGCTCCAGTGGCAAAGAAAATGGCAACACCTGCACTCCAAGCCTTAGTAACATCCCGAAAAACTGTTTTCTTCGTTTTGAGCCAATAAAAATGTGCTAAAGACATGAAAAATGGCATGACCATTCCTATACAAGCGAAAACAATGTGAAAGCCGAGGGAGAAGGCCATCTGAAGGCGGGCTGCTAAAAAATCGTCCATATTAATTTAAAATAAACGGTAATGGATAAAGGAATCTTTGCTTGCTAAGTTACTGCTTAATGCGTGTAGAACATACTTTTCGCAAATTAATTAAACATAACTAAGTAAAAAACAAGCCCAATACATTTAACTATTAATCACAACACTCACCGTTTAAAGATAATTAAATATAAATTAGACCTTCATCAATCCCAATTTTATGAACAGAAAGATCATTTTCCCAATTGGCACACTTTTACTACCACTTTTTTTAGTCGTGTTATGCTTCATTTTACTAGGCTATGGTTGCCAGAAGAATGAAGAATCAGTTTTAGCTCCCACTAAGGACAAAGAAAAACCTAAAGAACCAGAAAAACCGATTCCAGCCAAACCAGTCATGGTTCCTTCTGGAATCACGACCACCAATCTCCGTACCGAATTTAAGTATGAGGGGGAAACCAGCAGACTGACAGAAATTACACAATCCGATGGCAGGATCACCAAATTCTTTTACCGGCCGGATGGTACTCCGCTAACGTATGAATACTATAAGGACAATAAACTCCAACAGTATCTTGATTATTTCCTAAATAAGGAGGGGCAGATTTACAAGATCTCTTTATTTGATGGTAAATCAACTTCATCAGGATATTATTCCATTATTTACAATGAGGAGGGCCAGATCTCAGAAGTCAAAAAATATGGCGTCAACAGCAAAATTTTTGAAGAAGAAAAGATCGGCTATGATAGTTTAGGAAATGCGAATAGTATTGCGGTAACCAATAATGGTAAAACGACGACGAGGAGTAGTACTTACGACGACAGAGCGGGAATCTATCAGCACATCCCCTACCTTCAATTGTTCCTTTTAACACAACAGCAGTCCAGCATGATTTTTTCTAAAAGTAATCCTTTGCAGATCGATTATCTGCCCACAGCTGTAGTTGGAAGTGTTTATACTTATGAATACAACACCAACAACTACCCATCCAGCCTTTCAAGAAAACAGGGAAATGCTATTGAAACGATGAAAATAACCTATAAAACCATTAAACCTAAATAATTGGTCCTTCTACTCCTCCATGCTCATGTTTTTCTTTAAACGGGATGCCCGATATAAGTAATCTGTAGCCTGAAGTATTTTTGCCTTCAGCTTAGGATTATAATCCGGGTTTGCATTCAGGAAATCTGTAACTACCTGAACCGCTTGCTCAGTTTGGTAATAACTAAAGGTCGATTGCAACCAACTTTGAGGGAAAAAGATATCACCAGTGGTCTGGATTTCAGCAAGCATTTCCAGACTCTTAGGCAGGTACGCAATAGAAGTGGATTGCCTAAGTGGATGGTGCAAATAATACAATGCAACACCAACGTTGGCTTCTTTTTCCCTGTTGGCTTTTAATTCCAGGCGTTTAAAAAAAGCATTCCGATCAGATAGTTCAGAAGAAACAGCAGGTTTAATGAATTCAAAACGTTTTCTGCGGTCAACATTCTTAATTCTGTCCAATTGTGATTGAAGCAGATCAGCATTATCGTTCATTCTTAGCGCCAAAGCAAAAGTAAGCGCCGTATAATCATCTTCTGATAGTATTAAGCCCTGTGGTGCTTGTTGATTCTTCCAAATCTGCAACAATCGATCTGCTGCCGTTTTTGATAGAAAAACATCTTGATAAGCCTTAAAAAGTAATTTTTTATGGTTTGCCAATGGTTCATTTACCATGGCATTCCAAAGTGTTCTTTCTAGTTTTTCCTGAATAGCCAACCTTTCTTCCGTACTGCTAAATTCCCAGAAGATCACACCAATATAACCGGTAATTAGTTTCAGGTTAAGTTCATCCTTTTCGGAAACAAGCCTGCTCATCAACAAATCCAGCAATACTGCCGGTTTTATTGACCTGCCATTCAGCATGTTTTCATAAAGGGAAATATAAGCAGAAGCACGATTTAAAGGCGCTTTCATTTCAGCAAATACTGAAAATTGATCTTGTGCCGCATACATCGCAGGATCTACCGGCCATACGCCGTAACCTTGTCCGGAGGAATTAAACTGCAGGAATAAGGGTAAATCCATTCCTATGGCCTCCTTTACCTCCACTTCTTTTGCATTTAAATTTACGGTCAGCTCTTTAACGCCATCCGGGTAATATAAGCTGAGTTCAAAAAGTTGTGGCCAGATTTTTCCCTTTTCAGCGCTTTCATTTCCAACATTATTGTTTATAGCGTTATTGTTTCTGCCGTTTCTATTGCCGTATTCCGGTTTTTGCTGGACTTTAAAGCTGGTAATTTTACCATCCTTCTTTTCCAACTGGTAATCTATGACAGGCCTGCCGCTATCATTTACCCATACTTTATTCCATTTTTGTAAATCTTCGGCTGCATATTTATCCAGAATAGCAATCAAATCAGGCCAGGAAGCATTGCCATTGGCAAACTTCTTAAGGTATTCAGAAACTCCTTGTTGAAATTTCTCTTTTCCCATCAGACGCTCTAACTGCCGCATCATGATTGGCGCTTTATGATAAATAATGTTACCATAAAGTGTTCCCGCATCTTTTAAATTACCAAGATCCTGACGAATCGGGTTTGCGCCAATACTACGATCAACCCCATAAGCTGCTGGAAAATGATCCACTAAGAACTTCAAATCAAAATCGGCTTTACCTGTAAGTCCCTCTGTACTTTTATCTGCCATAAAATTGGCAAATACTTCTTTCATCCAGACATCAGTAAACCAATCCATCGTAACCAGATCTCCAAACCACATGTGCGCAGTTTCGTGGGCAATCAAATTGACTCTCGAGTTCAATTGGTCTTTCGTTGCACCGCCATCTAAAAACAAAGACGATTCTTTATATTGAATTGCCCCAACATGCTCCATTCCCCCAAACTGAAAATCGGGGATAGAAACGAAATCAAACTTCTGAAATGGATAAGCAATCCCAGTCCAGTTTTCCATGAATTTCAAGGAATTTCCATGAATCTTGAATATCTCGTTTAAGCTGTGGTTTAGCTTAGCGGTATCTGTTTCACGGTATAAGAAATTTGCCTTTAAATGATCCATTTGGCCTGTTATCTCTTCAAATTTCCCTGCAGAAAAAGAAAAAAGATAGGTGCTAATTGTGTCAGAGGGTTGAAATCGATACGTTTTACGGGCATTTACAACCATAGAATCCTTCAATTTTGCATTTGCAATCGCTTTCCAGTCCTCGGGTACTTTTAAGGTCAACGTATAAACTGCTTTCAGGTCTGGCTGATCAAAACAAGGAAAAACAGTCCTTGCCCGATCTGGCACAAACAAAGTATATAAATAATCTGCATTTCGGTTCAAAGCTCCGTCCCCGGCCCAAAATTCTATATTGACCACATTTCTTCCTACTTTCAAGTATTGCTGATCTACCAGTAAATGCTCTTTTTGTAGATTAATTCCAACGGAAACACTATTTACGGAAAGCTTTTTAATCCGGCTTTGGTCTTCTTTAAAGTCAAGCTGCAAGGGATATTTTGTAGCCTTCAGCTGAAAAGAAATCTCCGCTAAGCCTCCAATCTTCTGAACCTTTTCTGCTGGGATATCCAGCTCCATCAGGTATTGTACTTCAGAAATATTTGCCTTTCTATAATTTGCGAGACTGCGGGAAACCCCGGTTTCAACACCTGGATCAGGTAAGGGTTTTACCGTTGCACAGGATAAGAAAACAGCAGCAAGCACTGGAAAAATAAAAGCAAATACTGGAAAAACAGGACGTACATTAAGCATTTGGCTAATTTAGGAATTGATTCTCTAATATGTGCGTCATATATTTCAGCAGGAAGCGCTTCTATAATTGATTTATAGAAAATAATCATTCTTTAGTGTAAATTAGTAACAAAAAAACTTAATCAAATGAAGACAACATTAAAGACCTTAATGATCCTTGCACTTGCAGTTTCATTAAACACAGAACTTCAGGCACAGGGTATAAAAATACCGCAGGCGAGTTCTGCTCAAACCATTACTCAAAGTTTTGGGTTGGGTACAATCAAGGTTTCTTATTCCCGCCCAAACCTGAAAGGCCGTAAAGTCTTTGGCGTTATGGAACCATTCGACAAAGTTTGGCGCACTGGGGCTAATTCAGCCACAGCGATCACCTTTAGTGAACCCGTAAAAATTGGCGGACAGCAACTCGCAGCTGGTACCTATGGTTTATTTACCATTCCAGGTAAAACAGAGTGGACCGTAATTTTTAATAAAGATTCGAAACAATGGGGTGCTTATGAATATAAGGAAGCTGAAGATGTATTGCGCATCAAAGTAAAACCAGTGAAACTAAAAGAAAAAGTAGAAACCTTCAGCATCCAGTTTGCTAATGTATACCCAACTACTGCTCAATTGCAACTATCTTGGGAAAACACAGGATTAAACATTGACCTGAGCACGGAAATTGATGCTCAGGTGATGGCCAGCATTGAGGAAGCCATGAAAGGAGAGAAAAAACCTTATTTAGCTGCTGCACAATACTACTACGAAAATGGTAAAGACCTAAAAAAAGCATTAGAATGGGCAAATGCTGCTGAAGCTGCTGATTCTAAAGCGCCATGGGTAAGGTTATGGAAAGGCCGTATTCAATTGAAAATGGGTGATAAAGCCGGAGCAATTGCTTCTGCAGAGGCTGGAATAAAACTAGCTACTGAAGCGAAAGTTGATGAATATGTGAGGCTAAATAGTGCTTTGCTTGCTGAAGCAAAAAAATAATATCCCTTTAAGGGAAAACAACCGCTACAATAGAAGCGTTGTTCAAAAGCGAAAAGGTTCCGGTGTGATCACAGGAACCTTTTCTGATTTTAAAATATACTCAGTCCAATAAAAATCCCACGGGCTAAACTACCTTTTCTGGCACCTTATCCCCTTTAATCAGTTGCTGAATAATAATTGCCAGTGCGACAACCAACAGGCAACCAATCACGTTGAGCCACAGATAAGCCACCCACTTTTGTTGCCCGATTAACACAACGGCAATTTCAGCCATAATCGCAGCGAGAAATACAGCTCTTCCATTGACATGTTTGATATAAAAAGCTACCAGAAATACCCCCAGAATGGTTCCATAAATATAAGAGCCCAAGATATTCACTGCTTCCAGTAAATTTCCAATTTTACTCGCATATAAGGCCATGATGATACAGACTACCCCCCAAAACACAGTTGCCCATCTGGAGGCCTGCAGGTATTCGTGATCCGATCCATTTTTACGGATCAGTCGCTTATAGATGTCGATCACTGTGGTGGAGGCTAAAGAATTCAATGCACTTGCGGTAGAACCCATTGAAGCTAAGAAGATAATCGCGATCA
Source organism: Pedobacter gandavensis (assembly GCF_014172405.1). Lineage (GTDB taxonomy): Bacteria > Bacteroidota > Bacteroidia > Sphingobacteriales > Sphingobacteriaceae > Pedobacter > Pedobacter gandavensis. The sequence goes on from NZ_WNXC01000007.1 coordinate 171,411, forward strand.
ACAATCCAATTAAGCCTTTAGGCAGGTATTGCGTCACAAAACTCAGAAAAATATAATTGTTATCATTGATATCAGCCCGTTCATCATTTTTGGTCATCAGTGTGGTGACTTCTTTCCTGATTGATTTACCTTTTTCATCAGCTTGCTGTAAAGCAGTCCTGTAAAGGTCTATTTTCGCTTTATTATCCTGATCTAGGGCTTGGTTCATCTGATCCACCACCTTTTGTTTCTCTTCAAATGCCTCATCATAGGCAGTTTTCAATTTATTCAGTTCCGGCTGATACTGGCTTTTTTCCAGCTTATTCAGCTCAAAGCTGTTAAAGAAAATAGGTGGCCGATTGTACTGATAAAAGGTAAATACGAGTACCCCAATTAAAAGAATTAGAAACTGCATCGGGATTTTAACCAGCCCATTCATCAACAATCCCAATCGGCTTTCATTCACTGAGGCGCCAGACAAATACCTTCCCACCTGACTTTGATCCGTTCCGAAATAGGAAAGTTGCAGAAAGAATCCGCCAATCAAACCGGACCAAACCGTATAAGGATTGTTAAAATCGAAAGTAAAATCAATGGCATTGGTACGTCCCATTTTCCCGGCAATACTCAGTGCCTTTCCGAAACCAATATCTCCTGGCAATAAATGAACAACCATAATTCCCGCAGCAAACAATCCGCAAAAAATAATACTCATTTGGAGCATTTGGGTATAAGATACTGCTTTTGTGCCGCCATAAACGGTATAAAAGACAACCAAACTCCCAATAAATAGCGTCGTATATGTCGTATTGATATCTAATATCGTAGATAGAATAATAGAGGGTGCATAAATGGTGATCCCTGTAGATAATCCCCGCTGAATCAAGAATAAAAAGGCAGTCAACGCCCTTGTGTTTAAGTCAAATCGTTGTTCCAGAAATTCATAAGCAGTATACACCTTTAGCCTATGGTAAATGGGAACAAAGGTGATGCACAAGACAATCATCGCCAGTGGCAAACCAAAATAAAACTGCACGAAGCTCATTCCAGAAGAATAAGCCAAACCTGGTGCCGATAAAAAGGTAATTGCACTGGCTTGGGTGGCCATGACCGAAAGGCAAACCTGGTACCATGGTAAACTCCGGTTACCCAATAAGAAACCCTGGATATTTTTTGCGCCCCGACTTTTGTAAACACCATAAACTACAATTGCAACCAAGGTGAAAATCAATACTGCCCAATCTACTTTACTCATTGGAAATATTTAGTAAACGCATAAAATATCAAGATTAAGAAGATAAGCCAGCCGATTAAAAACCTATAAAATCCCCGGTAATTATCCATTATTTTTTATTTGAAAGCAAGTTGATAAACAATCGGTATGCTCCTGTAACCCCTGCAGGTAACTGCCTGAAAAAGGATAAAGAAGTGTAAACATATTTCCCTTTACCGTAGTTGGCAACCAACAATGAACCTGTCCGTTCTGTATCACCGGTATCGTGCATACCTAGTATCGGTGTATATTTAGGATCTGCATCGACAGCAAAGTACAAACCTCTTTCCTGCACCCAGCCTTCAAAATCTTTCTGACTGATCTTATTTGGGTAGTTTAATGACGGATGATTAGGTGCCAACAGGTCAACATCAGCATCTTCCTCTGTTACCCGCTCATTTGCTAAACGGAAAGGGTAAGGGCCGATATTACTCAGCTTTAATGGCGAGTTAACATTATACTGCAGCAATAAAACACCACCATTTTCTACATATTTCAGCAGTTTTGGCTGCATTTCATTGATCTGATTACTGATGTTGTACAAACGAACACCAGTTACAATGGCGTCAAAACCGGAAAGGTTTGAATTTAAGACCTCTTGTGCTGAAAGTTGGGTAACCTCAAAACCAATTTGTTTCAATGACTCTGGAATCAGATCACCAGCACCCGCAATATAACCGATCTTTTTACCGGCAAACTTTAAATCTGTTTCGTCAATTTTTGCAGAAGCCAATGGAAATAAGGTCTGCAAAGGAATATGGTCATAGCTCAACACCCGTAAACCCTGATGAAAAGTTTTACCGTTGACATTCACATTTAAAACGATATCTCCTGGCTTGGCATGAGCGCCGGGGCTCAATTTAAAAGTCAGCATTTCTTGTGCTCCTTTTTTACTGAATTTAAAGTCCAATTGTTCTGGGCTCATTACCCAGCCTGATGGTAAATCAGCGGTCAACGTACCTGAAACCCCATCTTGAAAACTTTTCAGTGCTACCGTAATCGTTTTACTTTCTTTCCCATTAAAAAGGAAGGCATTTTCCTGGAAGTTAGCCGTCACTGGCGGTGCAATGACTAATGGCTGATATATCTCTCCTCTTACCGGATCTGTAAATTTATAAATGACAGGTGTTTTTCTCGCGATCACCTGATCGCCAATTTTAACACGAAATACAGCATTTACGATCGCTGGATTTTCTGGAAGTCCGATTAAGGATAAATCATCTACGTTATAGCTTCCCTGGTCATGTTTCTTTTCCAGCCAATAAGGTTGGGTTATCTGGGATGCACTCCCAAATACTTTACGATCTAATACCACCAGTTGATTTGGCACCAATGCCATGCTGGCTCCGGTTCTTTCTTCTTCCACTAAAACAGGATAAGGAAAATCATTTCCAGCTCTGGCAATTGCCTGTATTTTCACTGGAATGGAATCATTAAGTGCATAAGCAGGACTTAATGCTGCGGCCTCCAACCATATTCCAGAACAAGCGAGGATCAGCTGATCCAGCAAATCGTGTTTAAAGTACTTATCCTTCACCATTTGCCTTAATTTTAACAATTTTGGCACAGAGGCTCCGGGATTGGAGACTTGATATTCTCTATTAATTGCAGCAACCAATTGTTGAATTTCTTTGGTTCCAGGATATCTGTTGAGCGTAAAATCCAGACCTTCGAACAAGTCTTTCTTTGCCGGATCTCCGGCAATAGCGGTAAAATATTCTATAGAGGAACCCCGTTGTTTTGCAGAGCCGAAGCCTTGACTTTTGTGGTTAGACCTGCTATCTGCTGCGATTTCCCCGTAACTTTTTCCCAATAAGGCGTTGTATAAACCGACATCAATCTTCAGTTGATCATCAGCTGTGGTGTTCAATCCACCAAAGTTAAAAGTGTTCCAAACGATTCTTTTGGCCTGCCATGGCTTTACAAAAGCCAATTGCTCCGGGAATTGTTTTGGATCTGCCGCAGCAACAAAAGCCTCACGTGCCAGAATTGCAGAACCAGAATGATGCCCATGGCCGGCGCGTCCATCCTCCGGAAAACGGGTAATGATCACGTCAGGTTGAAACTTTCGAATCACCCATACCACATCGGCAAGAATTTTTGCTTTATCCCAGATCTTGAAACTTTCTTCCGGGGTTTTAGAGAAACCAAAATCATTGGCTCTGGTAAAGAACTGTTCCGCGCCGTCCGTTCTTCTGGCGGCCAGTAATTCCTGCGTACGGATCAGGCCAAGAAGCTCGCCCTGCTCATTACCAATCAGGTTTTGTCCGCCGTCTCCCCTGGTTAAGGAAAGATAGCCCGTTCTTACTTTCTTTTCTTTTGCCAGATAAGCCAGTAAGCGGGTATTTTCATCATCAGGATGCGCTGCAATGTATAAAACACTGCCAGTCACATTTAATCCTTCCAGACCTTGCTTGATTTCAGCAGCGTTAAGCTGTGAAGCAGGTTGTGCTTTTAAATAAAATGGAAGAACAAATGGTATTAAAAACAAATATTGACGAAGGTTCATAAACAGATCTTAATATCCGAATGTAAATAAAACATCCTCAATCTGAAACTTAATTTCGTCAATATTTGTAATACCCTTGTAAAAGAAGGAGGATCTTAAAGCAAAATTTTGCTACTCACCTCTTTATTAATTGTGATAAATCCAGGGTACTTTACCAGTGCACCGCCCACTTTAATGCTCGGTCTGATCTTTAAAGTAAGAATTCCCTTTTTCTCTCCACCACCTTTATTTCCTTTGATAAATTCTGTAATCTCATTCATCACTTTGCCATTTGTTACAAAAGGATAAATATTCGCAACCATATCTACTGGCACAATAGTCGATTTACCACCTTCTACCCTAACTTCCTGATTTACAAAACCAGAAGCTATTTCCGCTTTATTGATGAGGATTTTGTATTCAAATTCATTAATGGCGGCAGTATTGGACGTAGGATTGGTGATTTCAAGATTCAAACGTGCTTTTAGAGGAACATCCTTTCTTAGTAATCCCAGTGCTAAACCTGGAAGGCTGGCTAAATTAAGGTCCTGACCGCTCATCAGGCGCTTCACATCCGTCCCCCCAAACGAGATCTGATCAGCAGAAACTACTTTATAAGTGCATTTCTCCAATGCCTTTATTTGTTGTTTGCTGACACTACAGCTTTGGATAATAATCGCCGTTAGGCAAAGGATAATGATCTTTTTCATGATATACTGTTTTTCTTTCTGTGTGATCTGACTATAACGGATTATTCTGCCGATTGATATAAAGCATCGGATACAAAAACAATGCCCTTAACGTCTTCTTCTGATCTGGTTACGACTAATCAGATGATCTACACTATACTTTCCACTTCCGGAAACCAGTAAGAATACATAAACCAGTAAATAATGACAAGCCAATTCTTTCTTATCGAAAGCATCCGCCGCATGCACCATAAATATGGCAACCAACATCGTCACGATTAAAGGAAGCACAGCAAGCCTGGTTCCCAATCCGAACAGGAGCAATAAAGAACAGAAGAATTCAGCAAAAACGGCCAGTGCCAATGAAGCAGTTGCACCTATTCCGAAAAAATCGACAAATTGTATCGGTTCTCCTGAAATTAAATTTTGAAGTTTTGGATAACCATGAACCAGCATAAAGGCAGCAATGGCCACACGAAGTACCAGCAACATAAAGTGCATTCCTTCCAGATTAAAATTCGTGTTGAAGAGTTTTTTCATTAGCGCAGGTCTTGTTTTTTTATAGGTTTAAATTTTGATGTACGTTAAAATTAGGAATTACTTCCTATTTATGGAGATGATAAAGCCAGAAATTGCATCCTGGAGGATCATTTTTTTTGCTGCATCAGGTTTTCCTTCCTTCTGAATCATTTGAATGGAAACCAAACCATGAAGAATAGACAAATAGGTATGGTATTTTAAGAAATAATCTGTTTCGGGATGGCTACTTCCTTCAATTGCTGCTTTAATGGTAGAAATCATGATGCTGGTGGCACATTTCAGCTCTTCAATTTCATTCACACGATCGCAAGCAGGAATTCCCAAACCAAACATCAGTTGGTAATATTCTTTATGATCAAATGCGAAGTCCCAGTAAGCATGCGCCATTGCCTCCAGCTGCTCTGAGGGCACGGTATATTGAGCTTTAACAGATTGAAGGGTATCCGCCAATTTCTGAAAACCTTCTTTCGTAAACTCTAAGAGAATGGCTTCTTTATTTTCAAAGTGATTATAAATTACAGGGATGCTATATTCTATCGCATCCGCAATTTTTCGGATCGATAAGGACTGCCAGCCATCAGAAATCACTTGTTGCCATGCTGCTTCCAAAATACTCGTTCTGAATTCTTCCCTCTGTCTTATCTTACGCTCTGCAATTCCCATATCATATATACTTTTATTAACACCGTTAACAAAAGTAATGGGTAAATTATATTTAAAAAACTCTTTCCGCTATTCTGACTTAATAACAACAATTAAGAAATCCACTTAAGGTTTAGTAACATGATCCAATATCAGCCTGAAAGTCAAATTAATCCTGGGTTCCGTCACCTTAACTGTTTTTGGCAATCGATGTTCCCAATAATGTTGTGTTTCCCCTTTCATAATCAACACACTACCCTGGCTCAGGTCTATAGAAATGATCGGCAGTTTTTCTTTATACCTTCTGAATTGAAAAATCCGGTGGGCACCAAAACTTACTGAAGCGATGAAAGGGTATTTACCCAGGCTCTTTTCATTGTCTCTATGCCAACCCATGCTGTCATTCCCATCCCGATAATGATTGAGTAAACACACATTGAATTTCACTTGATAATGCGTTTCGATCTTATTTTTAATGGCGAGTAGCGCATCCGTCCAGGCTAAGGCGTTCATGGTGATTCCAGAATAGCTATAGCTCAGGCCGGGATCTCCATAAAAAGCAGTAAACCTGGGTTGCAGAACCGTTCTGCCAAAAATCTGAATGGGTTCTTGTTTCCAAGCCACCCCAGTGGTCAGTTCTTCAAAAAAGGTCTTACTTTCTTCTTCAGTAAAAAAACCGGGAAGGAATAATGCTTCTCCCGGAATGGGAAGCAGGTTAACGTGATCTCCGTACATCATTTAAAAAGCTCCTGCTCTTCTGTATAATAAGTTTTTCTTGCGCCGCTTTTTTTAATGAGGATTTTCCCTCCGGTTGGGCTTTTCTCCTGTTGCTGTGTATGTATTTTAAAAAAATCACGAAACTCTCCGGTGATGCTCCCCGGATGTACTTTTCTAATCTCTTCTACAGCATTGATCAATACCCCATTTATGGCATCATGTAAATCTTTTACCTTTTTCTCGGGAATCTTTCCTGCGATAGCATAAGGAGAGATCCTGGCTTTCCATAGAATCTCATCGGCATACGCATTTCCTATTCCACGAATTTTATGCTGGTCTAAGAGAATCCCTTTAATTGCAGACTTTTTACCTCTTAAAAGATCCGCTAAAAATGCCACAGTCACTTTTTTATCCAAAGCATCCGGCGCTTCTGCCTCCCCTGGATTCAGAGTTGGCGTCGCGATCTTTTGCGGATCAGACATCACCAGTCCGACGTCACCTTCAAAGTACAACTCTATTACGGGATATTTAATGGCATGAATTTCTTCAAAGAAATGCAATTGTCCACGTAACATCAGGTGTAAGGCCAACACATCTTTTTCAAAATTGAAATGAAGTTCCTTCCCGGAACGGCTTACCGACTTTAACACCTGCCCAGTCAGCACCTCCCGCAGCTCTTCTGCAGTTACATTCAGCTTTTTATCATTTGGTACCTGCACCGTACTTAACTTTTTACCTGCAAAGGTTTCGTTAAGATTGGCACTGAATACTTCTAAGTCTGGTAATTCTGGCATAATAAAGAGTTCAAATTATGAAAATATAGGTATTGGGATTAAAACAATCAAAACTGCTGATAGTTTGCCAATATACTTGTCAAAGCTTTTCTCCTGACTTTTAAGTTTTAGCTTTCTCATAAATACTCTCCTTATTTTCTGCGTTCTTACCAGTTTCCAATACGATGACAAATGGTTCCTGATGGTCTTTCTTTTTCAACTTTAAGAAATATTCATTGCTATTGATCTCCTCTGGAAGGATTTTCTCTTCCCGATCTGCCAACATATAAGCCTTGCTGATCTTCGTTTTTGCGGGCATTTTCAGCCTTAAAGCACCGGAAACAGGTACATTAAAAACCACCATATACACCTGATCTGAACCTGTTTTTTTTGTAAAATAGCCCCAATCTTGCTTTTCATAACCCGCATAACCGCAGTTATAAATCGCTTCCTGGTTTAGTTTCATCCAGTCACCGATTTTTGTAGCCAGGTTTAATTCTTCCTGACGAATAGCACCATCCCCTTGCGGACCAAAATTGAGCACAAAGTTCCCACCTAAAGAAACACATTTGGCGGTCATCTCTAAAAGTTCATTCGCTGATTTGATATGGCCATTCCAGGCTTTATTATAACCCCATTGGTTTTCAGGAACGGTCATCACACAATCCCAGTCATTTCCGTGTACCTCTTCAATTTTATTGGGGATTTTGCGTTCCCATCCTTGTTCATAATCTCCCATTAACACGCCATTGGAATCAAAATGACGTTTTCCATTTTCATCTGCTCTGAAACGGCTGCCTATAATCAATCCCGGACGAAGTTTACGCATTTCTGTTTCCAGGTCATCTGCAAAAGCAGCTTGTTTAACCCAGGATTTATCCCAGGTACCATCAAACCACAATCCTTTTGCTTTTGGATAATTGGTCAGCAACTCGATCAATTGATTTCTGGTAAACTTTTTAAAACGTTCAAAAGCGACACTGTCTTCCTTTGTTTTGATCTCATATCGCCAATCCGGATGACTCCAATCCATAACTGAAAAGTACAAAATCACATCTATTCCTTCTTTATCATAGGCATCTACCACAGCCTTAACGATGTCCTTTTTATAGGGAGAGGCTGCTACTGTATATTTACTATACTTGCTTGGCCACATACAAAAACCATCATGATGTTTGGTGGTAAAGGTGACATATCGCGCGCCCATTTGTTTCGCTGATTTCGCCCATGCTGTGGCATCAAATGCGGTCGGATTAAATTTATAAATCAGGGAATCATAGGTAGCATTTGGAATCCCATTCCAGGAACGAATCCATTCCGCAGCACCATTGTACTGTTTTCCATTCCATTCTCCCCCTGGGATGGCATAAAGCCCCCAGTGAATAAACTGTCCCAAGCCATAACCACGCCATTTCTCCATGACTGCATCGGTACGTTTTCCTTCCCTATGCGCACCATGTGCCAGCAAAATTTTCTCTTTTGGCATTGATTGCTGTGCCCTGACTGGCTCTAAACTCAGCATGCTTGCAAGGGCTAATCCTGCAATAATTAGTTTCTTCATTCTTCCAGTTCTGTGTGTGGGCTAAAATTTAAAAACCTCAATTCAATTCTAACGTGCTTACAGCAATTGATGTAACCTCACATATTGCAATAGCATAATGGTTTTCGCGTCTTTAATCTCTCCACTTTCCATCATTTGCATGGCTTCTTCTATATCCAATTCCAACACTTCAATATTTTCCTCTTCATGCTCCAGTCCGCCGCCTTCATTTACTTTCATCGACTGATTATATTCTGCCACGAAAAAGTATAGAATTTCTGTCACAGAGCCTGGCGACATATACGCTTCAAAAACCTTTTTTACTTCCGTAATCTGGTAACCGGTTTCTTCTTCTGTTTCTCTTTTGATACAATCTTCTGGATTATCGGTATCCAGCAATCCTGCACAGGCTTCGATTAACAATCCCGATGCATTGCCATTTAAAAAAGTAGGCAGGCGAAATTGTCTGGTGAGGATCACCTTGCGGAGCTCGGTATTGTAAAGCAAGATCACGGCACCATTTCCCCTATCATAGGCTTCTCTGCTTTGCACCTGCTTGCTACCATCTTTTTTCAGGTATTCATAAGTTATTTTTCGCAGGGTGTACCAGTTATCGGAAAGCACTTCTGTTTCCAGGATCTTCACATCATTAATCATAGGTAGTTTTAATTAGGGTAAGCCCAAATCTACATTTTTTAGGTCATTACGGGATTCCCAACAATAGGTAATTTTGCAAATCTGATCACTTCCACACTTGGAAAACCAAAATCTGAAACCACCTTTCCAAGAATCAGATAACAACCTGTCCCTCTGAAAGGATAAACAGGAGTTGTTGTTGGAAAATGCGTCGTATCAAAGAAATTTCCTGCGGAATCCAGAAAAGTCCCGAACCACATCTTCTTATTATTTTTCATGTGTACTGTTTTCTCACAGACATATTGCCCCAGCATTTTCACTGTTTTCCCGAGCTGACGATTCAGGTCTGCGGCACAAAGATCCCCACGATAACTGGTCTGCAATAAATCAAACATAGACAGGCTCAGCGGAAAGCCCAACAATTCCAGTTCATGATAAGCATCTTCCAATTGTGTATTGAGCAATTCGGGAAGCTCATAATGTTTCGCCTGGACCTCAAATAATTCTGCGCCCTGAACCGGTCTGGTCTTTGCGCCCAGCAAAGAATGCACCTCCCAAAGCAATACTTTCTTACTCTTATGGGTAAAGCGCAAGGCCCCCACCCGAATCAGAATAATGACCTGTTCCAATCCTATCCCTGTACGTTTCACAAAATCCTCCAATCCGAGGTAATCCCCATTCCGTTTTCTTTCTTCAGGAATCAGGGCGATGAATTTCGTTTCCAGGCCTTGAATACCAATAAAGCCAAGGTAGCTTTCCATCCCTTTAATAGAAACCACTTCCAGACTATGATTCACACAGGGCAAATGAATTTCTGCACCAGCTTTCTTCAGTTCATGCACATACAGCCACCTGGAATAAAATCCACCATAATTGTTGAGCACACCAACCATAAACTCTCTGGGGAAATATGTTTTCAGGAATAGACTCTGGTAACTTTCTACGGCAAAGCTTGCAGAATGCGCTTTAGAAAAACTATAGCCGGCAAAAGACGATACTTGTCGCCAGACCTCTTTTGTGACCTCTTCTGGTCTTCCCAAAGCCTTTGAACCTTCAAAAAACTTCTCAATCAACTTATCAAATTCCGTTCTGGATCGATACTTCCCACTCATTCCTCTTCTCAGAATATCGGCATCAGTACCATCCATTCCGGCATAATGAATACAGATCTTAATCACATCTTCCTGATATACCATTACACCGAAAGTATCACCAAGGGTCTTCTCCATAACCGGATGCAGGTATTTCACATTTTTAGGATCATGATAACTTTGGATATACGTTTTCATCATTCCGGATTGTGCCACACCGGGACGGATGATTGAGCTTGCCGCCACCAGTGTCAGGTAGTTTTCACAGCGCAATTTGCTCAGCAGTTGCCGCATTGCCGGCGACTCAATATAAAAACAACCAATGGTATTGCCGGTCTGCAAACGGGCATTCAATTTTGGATCTTTCATAAAGGTCTTCACATCGTGTATATTTATTTTGTGTTGCAAATTCTCCTCCACCAAACGAACAGCTTCCTTAATGTGTCCAATTCCACGCTGACTCAGAATATCATATTTATCAAAGCCGATTTTCTCTGCTTCATACATATCCCATTGTACGGTAGGCATCCCTTTTGGCGGTAAATCCAGGGCAGTATAATAAGTAATTGCCTCCTCTGAAATCAATACCCCTCCCGCATGAATAGAACGCTGATTTGGCATATCTGCCATCATCGCATAAGCGGCCATGATCTTTTTAAAAGTTGGGTGATCCTGATTCGCGGTTAGCAGTGTGCGATCGGTAAAACTATCGATTTCCGCCTTTGGCAAGCCCATCACCTTTCCGATCTCCCTGATCACACTTCGATCTTTGAAAGTAGACATCGTACCTAGAAGTGCCGTATGTGCCTTCCCATACCGTTTAAAGATGTAATCCTGCACATCTTCCCTTTCATCCCAGGAATAATCAATATCAAAATCCGGAGGGGAAGTCCGTTGCGCATTGAGAAAGCGTTCAAAATAAAGATCCAGTTCAATGGGGTCTACATCTGTAATTTGCAGACAGTAAGCCACCGTACTATTGGCACCAGAACCGCGCCCTACATGGTAATAGCCCTTCGTCATGGAATAGCGGATGATGTCCCAGGTGATTAAAAAATAAGCGCAAAAATCCAGGTCATCAATTACTTTGAGTTCTTCTTTCACTTTATTTAGTGCTGCGCGGTTATTTTTACCATAGCGGAATACCAGTCCTTCCATGGCCAACTTATAAAGCAAGGCTTTATCGTCTTCTTTCTTTCCGGTAAAAGTTCTCCTGTTCAGGTTAACACGCCCTTTTGGGTAATCCATAACACAGGTATTCATCAGGTTCCGGGTATTATCCAGGATAAAAGCATATTTATTAAAGCGGCTTTCCAGTTCTCCCGGAGGGAGGAACATATCCGTATTTCTACATTTATCATCCGGCTCCACCATCGTCAATAATGCATTCAAGTCTATTCCGCGGAGATATTCATGTAAACGGTAGCCTAACTTATCAGCTACAAATACGGGCTGTAGGGCCAATAGTTTATCTTTTATCGCCGACAAATCTTTCTGGTACAGCAGCGAAAGTTCTTCAAAATGAATGCCCAGATATTCCCTGATTTTTAGCGGTTCGGCATAACCAAAAGGATAAATGACATAGGCATGTTCCATATCCGGAGCTGTATCCGGTAGCACTTTTTGCTCCAGGTTATGCTCCGTCAGAAAATCATTCAGCTCCTTCATCCCTTCTTTATTTTTGGCAATACCGATATAAAGCAGTTTTTTATTCCTTCGGAATTCTATTCCTCCAATGGGCTTAATGCCTTTATCATGGCAGGCACGCATGAATTCCATGATGCCGGTAGAATTATTAATGTCTGTAAGGACCAGTTGTGTGATACCCAATGACAGCGCCTCCTCTATTAATTTAGGAATAGACATCGTCCCGTAGCGCAGGCTATATTGAGAATGGACATTCAAATACATGGCCTATAAATCTATGTTCAGGGTAGAAGCCAATTTAATGGCTTTATCTCCAAATCGGTTCCGAATCTTATCTAATGCCTGATACAAGCTATATTGTTCCTGAGATTCGCTATATAAATCGATCTGTTCATGGCCAGTCACCAAATTAGAAAGCCGCACGCCTACTAAGCGAAGCAACATCCGTTTCTGATAGACCTGACGAAACAATTCCTTTGCTTTAAGGATCAGTACGCTATCCAGGGAAGTATAAGAAATGGTCGCTTGTTTGGTTACATCTTCGAAATTTGCATAGCGAATGGTGACTGTAATACAGGCGGTTAGTTTTTTCTTTTGACGCAGGTCGAAAGCCAGGTCCATCACCATGGAGGTGATCAGGTTATTGATCGTATCCACATCAATAGTATCCGCTTTAAACGTACACTGTGTGCCAATACTTTTTTGCTCCTGATAAGGGATTACCGGCGAATTATCGATTCCTTTTGCTTTTTGCAAAAGCGACAATCCATTTTTTCCTAAAATACTATTCATTTGATCCGGGTGGATCTGGGTCAGCGTATGAATCTTCTTAATCCCCATATCGCTGAGTTTCACAAAAGTTTTTTCTCCGAGTCCGGGAATCTTCCGAATAGATAAAGGGTTTAAGAAATCCTGCACTTCAAACTGTTCCACATTCAATTCTCCATTTGGCTTACACTCATTGGTGGCCATTTTAGAGACCGTTTTATTGACTGACAATCCAAAAGAAATGGGTAATCCGGTTTCTTTAATCACCGTTTGACGCAGCTCATGGGCATATTGAAGGGTTCCATGAAAGCGGTCCATTCCCGTCATGTCAATATAATGCTCATCTATACTTGCTTTTTCTATTAAAGGAACGCGACTCTTTAATATTTCCGTAATTTCAAAAGAGGCTTCAGAATAAGCATCCATATTCCCTTTCACAAATATCGCATGAGGGCAAAGCATTTTTGCCATTCTGGAACTCATCGCGGCATGTACCCCAAACTTTCTGGCTTCGTAACTACAGGACGCCACCACTCCACGATCGGAAATCCCGCCAATAATAACCGGTTTTCCAATTAAACTGGAGTCTTTTCGAACTTCCACAGACACGAAAAAGGCATCCTGATCCATGTGGATGATGTGTTTATTTGAAGTCATGAAATATTTTTTAGATAAGCACAAAGTTATGCTAAAATATTTGACAATTTCATAATTTTACTAATTATATTAGTAATTAAAAGCCAGTAAAATCCCATTCCATCCAGAAAATTCAGCTACTTAAAATGGCCATTGGTGGACAGCCAGTCGCTGCTGGTCAATTACTTTTCTATGGGTTGAACAAAGTCCCTGTCATTCCTAAAATCAATTGATTTAGGTGTTAACTTATTTTAGCAATGACAGCAAACATAAAAAGGCCGGAAATCATTAGATTTCCAGCCTTCTTCGCAATTTCTATATAAAGAAAGTAGCTTAGCCTGGGATTAGCGTAATGCTGCTAATTTCCGCCATTGATTGGCCCTTTACATTCAATAACTTTAGCTGTAACCTTAAAGATTCAGCACCTATTGCCTGTTGCGAAATATCCATTACACCGGCTTCTACCGTTTTAAAACCTGGGCTTTCTGCTGCAGGAATCACACAATTTAAGGTATTCTTTTCCAGAGAAATGCTCAATTCTCCACCAGTATTCGCATTTGCGAAATAATTGATCATCACTTTATACTTACCAGGACGTTGAACTTTCATATCCCAATAGGCGGCATCGGATTTATTGTTCCAGAAGGCGATCGTATTTGGTCTGTTCGGATCATGAGTTGATGCCCCTTTCAGTTTTATTCCAGCATTTCCAATCAGTTTTGCTTGGTTTGCCGTCAATACCATCCGACCATCGGCAAGCGAGCTCACGCGGTTATTTAATACTTTTGGCGTTCCATTGATCGCTAAAACAACCACCATTGGCTGAGGTCCGGAGAAATCAGTTGGCAATTGAACCACTTTCCCTTTGGCCGTTGTTTTTACCACTAAAGATTTCCCTTTAGCGCCCAGAACATAAGCTTTAGAAACCGCGTTAGACAATGGTACTTCCAAAGCACCGTCTTTTGGCGCATCAAATACTTCCAGATAAAGTTTTCCTGGTTTTTGTGTGGCATAGCCCCAATCTAAAGGTTGGAAGGGGCTTGCAGTAGTTCCATAAATCGCTTCATTATTGACTTTCATCCAGGTTCCGATTTGCTTTAAAATAGCTACTGCAGGCTCAGGAATCACCCCTTCTGCATCTGGACCTACATTTAGCAAGAAGTTACCGCCTTTACTCACTGTTTCGATAAACAAGCGCATCATCTTATCATAAGATTTCCAGTTTTTATCATGCGCACTGTAGCCATAACTCTCATTTGTGGTATGACTCACCTCCCAATTCATTCCTGGCAATCCTGTTGGTGGAACATATTTTTCAGGTGTTCCCATATCCCCATTCTTATTCTCCAATCCATCCCAAAAACGGTTATTCACCAGGATGCCTGGTTGCCATTTGATCAGGTCGGTCAGGATGCGTTTGGTACCCCAGGTTTCTCCCTGTCTATCTTTAGAACTATAATCTAACCACAGGATGTCCATTTTACCGTAGTTATTGGCCAGCTCTTTAATCTGTCCGTACAGGTAATCTTTATAGGCCTCATGATTGGGATTTTCCTTAGGAGGGTTGGTCGCAAACTTGTCGTATGAATCCGGGTGTTGCCAGTCTAACAAGGAATAATAAGCGCCGGTTTTTAGCCCTGCTTTTTTAAAAGCAGCCACCGTTTCACCATATAAATCTCTTCCTTTTGGGGAGATATTGGTGCCACCGGTAATGTTATTGTTTAAGGAATAAGGCTGTTTACTGTTAAAGATGCTAAAGCCTTCATGGTGTCTGGAAGTGATCACCATATACTTCATCCCAGCTTCTTTGGCCAAATTAGCCCAATCGGATGCATTAAATTTGGAGGCGGTAAACTTCGGTTTCAATTCTTCTGCATATTCCTTGCTCGGAGCCTGAGCCCAGGTTTGAATCCATTCCGCATAATGTTGAGGATACTGCTTACCCTTCCAGGAACCTCCTGCGGCGCTATATAATCCCCAGTGAATAAACATCCCGAAGCGGGCGTCATTGAACCACTTCATGCGTTGATCTTTTGTTTCTGCCCAACCTGGCACCCCTTCATAGGGTTTAGATTCTACCTGAGCAGACACCCTCCCTGCGGTTAAAAGCAGGGCGAGCATTACAGTTACTTTTTTCATTTTGTGTGTTGTGTTTGGTTGTAGGTTCCTTAGCAACCCATTATTTGCCTAAGGATTTTATTTTTGATCATCATTTACTTCCAGCCAATGCCCATCTGGGTCCTGAAAATAAATCTGTTTGATTCCATCTACCCTTAGGGTGACACTTTGAGCCATGCCTGCCCAGTTTTCATAAGCGATATTTTGTTTTTTTAGCCTTTCAATAAAGGGATCTATGGAAGCCACACTAAAACAGAGGTGTTCATTTTTATCGAAGCTCCCCTTCCCTTTTGCACCTTTGATTAAATGCAGTTGTCCGGCAGCTCCCAGACTAAACCAAGTATGTTTACCATCATGAAAAGGTTCAGGAATTTGGTTAAACCCAAATGTATTTTTATAGAAATCGGTAGACTTTTCCAGATCGGTTACGTATACAGCGATATGATTTAATAGTGCAGGAGTCATCTTTTGTGAGGTTTGGGCAATGCTATCCTGGAAAGGATGGCAAGCTAGGGTAAATACAAGTATCAGGGTGAAAAGCTTCATGGTTGGTTATTTTAAATTAAAAAAATCAATATCTCTGTCCAGTCTATATAAATCAAAGCCGATGTCCCAATAATCCTTCACTACTTCCCTGAGTTCCAGTCCAAATTTCTCATAGAATTTATAAACCAGTTGGGAAGTTCGAACGGAAATGGTTTTTACTCCGGCTATTTCTTTAATTTTCTCGATTCTAAACCTGGTTAATGCAGTGCCCAGGCCTTTCCCCTGACTATCGGGATGGAATATATCCCAGGATATTTTGCCAATTTCTCCATCTTGAGATAAATTAAAACCTCCGCAACCGAGAACCTCTCCATTTACTTCCAGCACATAATAATTGTCTGCAAAATGATCCAAATAATCGATCAGGTCTTCCTCTTCTGCCGGAGAAAAATAGGCTGGTGTATTTAATCTTAGCAAAGTGATGATGCGTTCTCTATCTGTGGCCTGATGTTCTCTAATGCTAATTTGGTTCATGTTACTCATTTATTGCGCTTGTTTTTTATTCAAAAAAATAAAAAGCGCTTTCAAAAAGGAAAACTCGTCATTTTCTGCAAAGATTCAATCCTTCCAGAAAAATAAAAATACTGGAATATTCCCATCCATCAAGCCCTTCAAAAATTATATTCTGATAATTTCTCATTGGTTTTCTCCGGTCTTTTTCAACAATGCAAAAAAATGAGCTATCGAAATTCGATTTAATAAAGATAATAATAAAACCAATAAGAAATAAATATTTCCAACGAAAATCACGTAAAAAACCTAAAAAAAATCAAGGAAGTTAGCCTGATAAAAAGAATTGGGCCCGCTCAAGCTGCTTCATCCCCCCTGATTTCGCTGCTTATTTTCCTGGTTAAAACCGCTATTTGTTTTGCTATTGTTTTGCTCTTCTTTTGCTTTTCTTTTGCTCCTGTTTTGCCTGAGCAAAAGGAAAGCAAAACAATAGCAAAAGCGTAACCGGTAAATAAACGACCCCAATATATCGCAGGCAAGAAATTAACTCCTAATTAAAACCAAGCAATAACAATCGCTTTTCCTTTTGCAGGCAAAAAAAAATGGCTTTCACATTTGATCTGGAAAGCAGGTCAAATGTGAAAGCCATTTTTTACAAAACGGTAAGTAGACACCCTGGCCTCAACCAAGGCCCGGATAAAATAGGCTAGTGATCTGTTGGAATCAGGATATTTACACCCACCTGAACCGCAGTCCCTGAGAATCTGTTTTTAGCAGCAAAGTTTTGAGTTATCCTTGCCATCACACCAATTTTTTTCGGGGTGATCCAGTAAGAGCCAAAACCTCCGATACCATAGATACGATCAGATGCAAAACCACCGTTCGTACCTTTATCGTCGCTGATCTGAGTCTGATGATTTGCAAATAATCCCACTTCATCCCCTCTATTATCTAATAAATAAGTACCACCCATATCGATGGTCAGGTGACTACCTTCTTTAAAATCAATGTCCTTTTGCCATTGGTTAATTTCAAAAGTAGTCGCTACCGTTACCCCAACTTTTTTAGTTGGCTTATACCGCACTGCACCTCTGATATTGTGTGACCAATATCCTAAACCTTGATTATCTAAACCATGTGGTTTGAATTTACCTGTAGGCGCCCAGAAACCATAATTAAAGGCATAGCTGAACTTCTCTTTTGTCCAGGAAAGCCATACCGGCTGTACATACATATCTCCAAAACCCATGGTTTTATTCTTAAAAGTATAAGATCCTGATCCGGTCTGACTTGAATAATAATCAAGGGCAATGTTTGCTGTCGGGCTATTTACCATTGGAATTGCCATAATTCCCCAGTTCGCACCTAATATTTTTCCTTTACCACCATAAATAGCCATCAGGATAAAGGAATGCGTTTTTACATTTTGTTTGATATCGAGTGTAGTTGGATTTCCGGGTGCCGGGTTGATCAGGCGATCAGATTGTTTCCCCTCAGCGTTGTAATAATTCATGTCAGCAAAACCATACCAAACGGGGATGATGAATCCGGCATGTGGTGCAAAATAATCTCCCGGGTTAAAGGAAGAGCCGTTATAATGCCCTTGAGAGAACGCGGAACAATAGCTGAACACGACTAAAATTAAAGTAAATAGTTTTTTCATAGTTGTAATTTTTGGTAAAAAATTCAGTAGAAATTCTTGCATACAACGATGATTTTATAAAAAAAAAGGTATCGATCTATATGACAACAATATTCAATAAACATAAGTTGGCTAACTTTGTTTTGCGTTTTTATAGTATTTTCAGCTGAAAAATACGGGTCGTTATTACGCATAAAAAAAGGGGTTACAAAGCACCCTGCCTGTAACCCCTTTTAAGGAAATTAAATATATAATGTCACTAAAAACTGCGCTTATGCAGTTTGAAGTTTAGCTATATTTCTGTATGGGAATGAATTGAAGATATGACGACGTGCGAATCTACCTGGAGAATCTGCATTAACCAATTTCACGTAGATAGCTTTAGGAACACCGAAGTACTCATAAGCGCTACCATCCAGGAAATGAACCGTTAATACTAAACCTGCCCAAGTATAATCAGCAATACCGCAATTTGCAGTAGTTTGCGTATATTCTTCAATAGAAAGCTCTAATGTTTCCGGAGCAATACTTACTAAGAAATGATATGCTTCAATGATTTCCTTGCTTTTAGATTCCGCTTCCACTTTAGCTTCTTCACTATCCTGGAATTTATCCGGGTGCCAATCTTTCATCAAATTCCTGTAAATGGTCTTCAATTCTTTTAATTCGGCATCCTTTTGTACACCTAATAGTTTTCTGTAGTCAACAATCTTCTTCATAAATATTTTTAATGGCAATTATTGTCTTTGAAAAGTAACCTGTTTTTTAAGGTTAACCTGCTCCGTTTAAACAATATTTTGCAAAGATATGCTTTTTTATGTTAAATAAAGAGTAAGATCACATTAACAAATCAATTGATACCCTGAGAGATAGCAAGAAATAATCAGGATGACTATTTTTAATATACATTTGTACCTTCAACAAAAACCATTTTTCAGGTATGTTTAAAATCGGATTAGCAGAAGATGACCTCAAAATAGCCGGATTGATAAAAACCGGATTAGAAGAGCAAGGATACCTGGTTACCATTGAATCTAATGGAGAACAGGCCCTTAAAACATTTAAGGATCAAGACTTTCACCTGGTAATTCTTGACATTATGATGCCTGGATTAAATGGCATTGCCGTGTGTAAAGCATTGCGGCATACCGACAAAAATCTCCCGATTCTCATGCTCACTGCTTTGGGAACAATTGACGATAAGGTGACAGGATTAAATTCAGGCGCTGATGATTATCTAGTCAAACCATTCCATTTCAAGGAGTTACTTGCTAGAATCGAGGCCTTATTGCGCAGGCAACATGGGGCATCACTCCCACATCCTGAAGAGCATCTTTTAAGTTTCGACGACATCAGTTTGAATACTTACAGCAAAGAAGTAAAAAGAGCAGGAACATTGATTGAATTGACTGCTAAAGAATATACACTGCTTGAATTGTTCTTGCGCAATCCAAATCGCCTCCTTTCCCGACAATACATTGCAGAAAATGCCTGGGACATTAGTTTTGATACCGGGACAAATGTAATTGACGTATACATCAATTTCCTCCGTAAAAAAATCGAAAAAGGTTTCGCCAGAAAGCTGATTCACACTAAAATCGGCATGGGCTACATCCTGAAATAAGCATTTGTTCATGAAACTGAAAAACCGCCTTTCTTTATATTTCACCCTGATCAGCACTTTAACCATGCTGGCGGTGTTGTGTGCGGTATATTTCACCTTCATCAAATTTTTGGAAGCGGATTTCTTTGACCGCCTGACGGATCGGACCATGGTAACCGCCAAGCTTTACCTGGAAGCCGATGAAATTTCTGCGGACTCCTTAAATACCGTTAGAAATCAGTATCTAAAGACCTTAAACGGCGAGGTGATCCGGATCTATAATGCGAAAAACAGTGCTACTTTTATTGGTGATGATCAGCAATACTGGAGTCATGAAACGATAGAGAAAGTTAGAAAAAACAAGAAAATTCAATTTATTGATGGCGACAGACAAGTTGTCGGCATTTTCTACAAAGACAATCAGGGCGATTTCGTCATCCTTGCCTCCGGAATAGACCAAAGCACACACCTTAGAATAGAGAAATTACAAAAGATCATGGTCATGATTTTTGTCTTCATCTTCATTGGGCTCCTGCTTTCGGGAAGGTGGATTGCCAAGAAAATATTAAGACCCCTGGATCGTTTTATAGAGGATGTCAAGCAAATCAAATCTAACAACCTTCATTTTAGGGTTCAGGAAGGCAATAATAAAGATGAAATCAACCTGCTTGCTCAAAATTTCAACAACCTGATGGAGCATTTGGAACAAGCTTTTGTCTTGCAAAAAACTTTTATCGCCAATGCATCTCATGAGCTGAGAACACCAATTACCAGAATGATGATTGCTGCAGAAATCACATTATCACAAGAAAGGCAAATCGAAGATTATAAAAAAGCCTTGCTATCGGTGATGGAAGATTCCGAAAAGATGGACAACATCATTACGGGCTTACTTAATCTTGCACAGGCCGATCTGGAATTTGGCGCACCAGAATTACAGGACATCAGAATTGATGAATGCTTATGGGAATTGTCTGCAGAATGGAACAACAAAGGCACAGGTAAGCTCATCGTAGACATTAAAAACATGCCAGAAGATCCTGCTAAATTGCTGGTCAAGGCAAACCCTACCCTATTGACCATTGCTTTGAGTAACATCATTGCCAACGCTTTTAAGTTCTCCGATAACCAGGATGTACATTGCTTGCTGGACATTCAAGAGCATAAAACAGTCATTTCCATTAAAGATAAAGGACCAGGAATTCCGGAAAACATCCAAGCGGAGATTTTTAAACCATTTTACAGCTTTAGTGCGGAAACCGGACATGAAGGCAATGGAATGGGTTTATATATGGCACATAAAATCATCAACCTGTTTAATGGAACATTAACCCTTAGCTCTAAAATGGGCGATGGGGCAACTTTCATCCTGCAATTTCCCAAATACTAATCTACAGCTGAAAACCAGTTTATTCTTTTCGAAATTTTTAATCTCCTTTTAATTTCTATTTAATTAGAGTTTAATTCCCTCCAGATAGCTTTGTTGGAGATGAAAAGAAAACTAATTCTAAGCAGCCTGCTCTTTCTGGCATTTAGCGCAGTAGGAATGGCTCAAGACAGCCTAAAACTTAGTCTTCGGGAAGCCGAGCAACTATTTATCAAAAACAACTATCAGTTAATTGCTCAAAATTACCAAACGGAACAAGCAAAAGCAGAAATCATTACTGCTAAACTTTTCGACAATCCAGAGCTGAGCTATGAGAATCTTTTTTACAACCATGAAACCAAAAGATTTCTGGAAACCTCTATGGCTACCGGGCAATATAGCGCACAAATCTCCCAACTGATCAAGCTGGCCGGAAAAAGAAATAAGAATATCCAAGTCGCCAATAGCGGGGTAAAAATGGCTGAATATGAATATTTCGACCTGATGCGCAGTCTTCGTTATCAACTGCGCAGCGACTTTTACAAAGCCTATTACGCGCAACAATCCGCAGCAATTTATCAGCAGCAACTGAATTCCTTAGCACAATTATTACAAGCTTCCGAGCAACAGCTGAAACTCGGGAACATTGCATTAAAAGACCTCATCAGAATTAAATCCTTGGTTTACACCCTAAAAGCGGAGCACACGAATTTGCTGAATGATATTGAAGATATGGAGACTTCCATCAAACAGATGACCAACATCAAAGCCGATGTTGCCTTACAACTTACAGTACCTGTAGCAGATGAACAGGACTATTCCTTAGAAAAACAACCTTATCTGGAACTACTGGAAAGTGCTAAAGCCAATCGTGCAGACTTACAATTGGCAAAAACAACAGTCAACTACGCAGAAAACAACCTTAAGCTACAAAAAGCCAATGCCGTTCCCGATGTAGAGCTTTCTTTAAGCTACGACCTGAAGGGTAATTATCCGGAGAAATACACCGGATTAGGGGTTAAAATTCCTTTACCACTTTTCAATAGAAATCAGGGAGAGATCAAAAAAGCAAAAATTGCGATTGAAGCCGGGAATTTGAATGTCAAACAAAAGGAGAATGCCCTGGAAAACGAAGTTTACAACAGCTATAAATCGGCTTTAAGAACAGAAAGTCTGTATCAGAGTCTGGATCATAACTTCAGTACTGATTTCACGAAGCTCATTCAGGAAGTCACTAAAAACTACCGCAGCAGGAACATCAGCCTGATCGAATTTCTCGACTTCTATGACTCCTATAAAGAAAATACACTGCACTTGAATCAGCTGAAATATGAGCGGATGAATGCCAAAGAAGAAATCAATTACGTTACCGGATCTACCATTTTCAAATAAGCTATACCCATTTTAAATTTTTACCCCTCATGCAAATCTTTATAAAAAACATCAGCAAACTCTCTTTGATTGTATTGGTTATCGCCAATCAGGGCTGTACCAGCTCCAAAGAAGCCCCGGTATCGGAGAAATTTGCGGTGACCGACTCGCTCATCAACAAGTTATTAATTGATACAGTACAACAAGCCAATAGTAAAACTGACCTGAGTTTCTCCGCAAAAATCACTGCAGATGAGGAGCGTAAAGCAGAAATCTTCCCTATGGTGAGTGGCGTAGTGCGTAGTGTCCCTGTAAGACTGGGTGATAAAGTAAGCGCTGGACAAGTATTGGCTACCATGGGCAGTTCGGAAATGGCCGGATTTGATAAAGAGGTGATCAGTGCTGCTGCAGAATTAAGGAATGCCGAAAGACAGGTAAAACAGGCAGAAGAATTATATAAAAGTGGCTTATCCTCTGCCAGAGAATTTGAAGAGGCCAAGAATGACTTCCTAATTAAACAGGCAGAAAATAAGCGTGCGGTTTCCACACTTAAATTAAATGGAGGGAATAGCAGTGGTAATTACACCATTAAATCCCCATTATCGGGATTTATCATTGAGAAAAATGTGAATGCAAATATGCAGTTACGTCCGGATAACGATAAAAACCTGTTTACAGTAGCCGATCTTTCTACGGTATGGGCGATGGTCAATATTTATGAATCGGACATCTCCAGAATCAAAGAAGGCGATGAGGTAAACCTTTCTATCCTCTCCTATCCGGAAAAAACTTTCAAAGGGAAGATTGATAAGATCTACAACATGATTGATAATGAAAGTAAAGTGATGAATGCCAGGGTGACCATTCCCAATCCAGGATATCTATTAAAACCAGGCATGATGGCTACGGTGCTGATTTCCGCGAAATCCGGAATCGATTTACCTGTTGTTAATACCAGAGGTATCATCTTCGATGAGAACAAAAATTATGCATTGGTGGTGGACCCTGGAAATAAGATCCGCATTCAGGAAATAGAAATTGGCCGTAAAACAGCAGACAAAGCCTATATCAGTAAAGGTTTGAAGGCAGGCGACCGTGTGGTAGCGTCCAAACAGGTCTTCTTATTTGAGAGCCTGAAAAACTAATCTATTCATCACCACAAAAAACAGCTGTAATGAATAAATTCATTAAGACCGTCATTGGCTTTTCGTTAAAAAACAAATACTTTATATTCTTTGCCACATTCATTTTGATTCTGGCAGGATACCTTAGTTTCAAACACACGACGATTGAAGCTTTCCCCGATGTCACCAATACCAATATTACCATCATTACGCAGTGGCCTGGGCGAAGTGCGGAAGAGGTAGAGAAGTTTGTGAGCAGACCACTGGAAATCGCCATGAACCCCACCGAAAAAAGGACAAGCATCAGGTCCTCCTCTCTTTTTGGACTATCCATCGTTAAAATCACTTTTGAAGACGATGTAGATTATGCCGCAGCAAGAGTTCAGGTGAACAACCATATTGAAGAGGCCGATTTACCGGAGGGATTGAAACCCGAGGTACAACCTCCATATGGGCCTACCGGAGAGATTTTTCGCTATACATTGACGAGTGATAAAAAGTCAGTCAGGGAATTGAAAACCTTACAGGATTGGGTCATTCAACGGGAATTACTATCCGTTCCAGGCATCGCCGATGTGGTGAGTTTTGGTGGAGAAGTAAAGACCTACCAGATTACCGTAGATCCCCAAAAAGCGATACAATATGGCGTAAGTGCAACGGAATTATTCGATGCGGTTTCCAAAAGCAACGTCAATGTTGGTGGAGATGTCATCGTTCAGGCTGGACAAGCTTATGTAGTTCGTGGAATTGGGATACTGAACAATATTGAAGAGATAAAAAATGTGGTGGTTGATAACTTTAACGGGACTCCGGTCTACGTTAAGACAATCGCAGAAGTCGCAGAATCGGCATTACCACGCTTAGGGCAGGTAGGCCGGGACCAGGATCCCGACGTGGTTGAAGGGATCGTGGTTATGCGCAAAGGAGAGAATCCAAGCGAGGTCATCAGCAAACTGAAAGAAAAGATTAAAGACATCAATGAAAACCTTTTGCCGGGAGATGTAAAGATCAGTCCTTTCTACGACCGGGAAGACCTGGTAAACTATGCCACGCATACGGTAATGGGTAATATGATGGAAGGGATTATTTTTGTAACCCTGATTGTATTCCTGTTTATGGCAGATTGGCGGACCACATTAATTGTGTCTATCATTATTCCTTTGGCCTTGCTATTTGCCTTCATTTGCTTAAAAATGAAGGGCATGTCGGCCAATTTATTATCTATGGGGGCAATCGACTTCGGAATCATCATTGATGGTGCTGTGGTCATGGTTGAGGGTATCTTTGTGGCCCTCGACCATAAAGCTAAAAAAGTAGGTATGGCTAAATTCAATGGACTCAGTAAGTTGGGATTGATAAAAAAAGCTTGCTTGGAGAACGGAAAAGGAATTTTCTTTGCTAAGCTGATCATCATTACTGGTTTACTACCCATCTTTACTTTTGAAAAGGTAGAAGGAAAAATGTTCTCTCCATTGGCCTGGACCTTAAGTTTTGCTTTACTAGGTGCACTCCTGCTTACTTTCACCTTGGTTCCGGCGCTGGCCAGTGTTTTATTGAAGAAAAACGTACGGGAGAAACACAACATATTTTTAGAGTTTCTTACTAAATATGTAATCATTTTCTTTGACAAGTGCTTTAAATTCAGAAAGCTAGCTTTCGGAATAGCTATGGCGATCCTGGTTATGGGCATATTCAGTTACCGGTTTATGGGCACAGAATTCTTGCCTACCTTGGATGAGGGTTCTATTTATGTGCGAGCCACGGGGCCGCTCAGCATCTCGCTGGATGAAACAAAAAAGCTCTCTAATGAGCTTAGAAAAATCTTTTTAAGCTTTGAGGAAGTAAAGCAGGTGATGTCTCAAACCGGCAGACCGAATGATGGAACTGATGCAACCGGTTTTTACAACATGGAGTTCCATGTAGACATTTTTCCGAAGAAAGAATGGAAGCGAAAGCAGACGAAAGAACAGCTGATTGAGCGGATGCAGGAGAAGCTGAAGAGTTTCCCTGGGATTAGCCTCAATTTCTCTCAACCGATCTCTGACAACGTAGAAGAAGCCGTTTCAGGAGTAAAAGGCTCTATTGTAGTCAAGCTATTTGGCAATGATTTCCAGTTTATGGAGAAAGAAGAAGAGAAGATTGAAAACATTTTGAAAACGGTGGAGGGAATTGAAGATTTAGGTATTTTAAGAAACCTTGGACAGCCGGAATTACAGATCAATCTGGATCAAAAGAAGATGGCCTTATATGGGGTGAGTACTGCAGATGCCAATGCGGTCATTGAGATGGCTATCGGCGGAAAAGCGGCAACACAGATTTATGAAGGGGAAAGAAAATTTGACCTGATCATCCGTTATCCGGAAGATTTTAGAAAAGACGAAAGCGACATTGCAAAATTGCGGATTCCTACCATTTCAGGGGCAAAAGTACCTTTAGGAGAGATTGCCAGCATTAGAAAAATCACGGGTCCAAGCATTATTTACCGCGACAAACACCAACGCTATGGCGCCATTAAGTTTTCCATCAGAGGAAGGGATATGGGGAGTGTCATTGCGGAGGCGCAAGCCAAGGTAAATGAAAAAATCAAGCTTCCTAAAGAGTATAAGCTGGAATGGGCTGGAGATTTTGAGAACCAACAAAGGGCAACGAGCAGGTTATCGCAAGCCGTTCCGATTAGTTTATTGCTTATCTTTTTCATTTTATTCGTGCTGTTTGGCAATATCAAAGACTCGCTATTGGTCTTGAACAATGTACCTTTTGCAATGGTTGGTGGTATTCTGGCCATTCTGGCTACCGGAATCAATTTCAACATCTCTGCGGGGATTGGTTTTATTGCCTTATTTGGCATATGTGTGCAGAATGGGGTAATCCTGATCACCCGATTTAAGCAAAATATCATAGAGTTAAAGCACCGTCCAGACTGGACTTTCGCGGATGCGATTAAAGATGGGGTAGCGAGTAGAATGCGTCCGGTGATCATGACCGCCATGATGGCGGCAATCGGCCTGATGCCCGCAGCATTGTCTACGGGAATAGGTTCTGAAGCTTCAAAACCTTTGGCAATCGTAGTGATTGGCGGTTTAATTACCAATACCCTATTTAACCTTTTTGTATACCCAATAGTGTTCTATTGGGCATACCAGAAAAAGGTGAATCATTTACATTAATAATATTCAAGGCCCTGTTCCAATCTTAATGCCTATAAGTCCGGTGCTTTATATACTGCTATCTCTGAGAGCACCGGGCAGGCATTTGATTCCAAAATATCAATACGGATTTTACTCGTTTTTACAGTCGGAAAGGAAAGAATTCGTTTATGACCAATCGTAGTCTCCAGGTCAATGGTTTTATAGGTATTGTCTGGCGTCAGATACGCTACAGAAAATGATTTGACACGTTGTCCGAGGGCAATATATTCTTGTAAAACCACCCGGTTAAGTTCCGTTGCTTTCCCTAAATCTATGGTGATGCTGGCGGTTTTCAGCTGGTCCTCTGTAGCCCAATACGTAGCTGGATTTCCATCAGTAAGGTTTGACGCTGTAAATTGCGCACCTTTTCTGGTATTGCTTGCGGTTACTTTCTTTCCCTTGGCCAGGTTTGTTTTATAACTCGCATCAATATTTCTTCTAAACTCCATCAAACGGGTAGAATCATTAGGGTGAATTAGCCCTTCCCGGTTTACCGGAACATTCAATAAAAGGTTACCATTACGTCCTATTGAGGTTTCATAAATAGAAACCAGTTCTTTTAAAGTTTTCACTTTATCATCAGTTTTAGGACTGTAGAACCATCCTGGTCTGATGGAAACATCTACTTCTGCAGGAATCCAGTATTTACCATTTTCATTTCCTGTATTCAAGACCGTTGCTGCAGGTGCTGCCGCTCCTACTCCAAAACCATCAGTATTTAAAGTAGACCAGTTGGTGGTACCGGCAACGCCTCTTTCATTGCCCATCCAGCGTGCATCAGGACCGATGTCACTAAAAATCGCTGCTTGTGGATTGTGCTTTCTAACAATGCTGTTGAACAGCTTAAAATCGTACTCTTGATTTTTCTCTTTTTCTCCTTTTGCACCGTCAAACCATTGTTCAAAAACAGGTCCATATTGGGTATGTACCTCATTTAAGGTCTTGGCAAAGATATCGTTGTATTCTGGAGTTCCATACTTAGGGTGGTTACGATCCCATGGTGATAAGTACACGCCGAATTTCAATCCGTATTCTTTACAAGCCTCAGAAAGTTCTTTCAGCACATCACCTTTACCATTCTTCCAGGCACTTTCTCTTACGGTATGTGTGCTGTATTTACTTGGAAACAGGCAAAAACCATCGTGGTGTTTTGCGGTGATGATGATCGCTTTCATACCTGCAGCTTTCGCGGTACGCGCCCATTGACGGGCATCCAGCTTGGTTGGATTGAAAACCTTAGGGTCTTCATCACCATGTCCCCATTCCTTATCTGTAAAGGTATTTGGCCCGAAATGGATGAACATATAATATTCCATATCCTGCCATGCCAGTTGGTTTTTATTTGGGACAGCGCCATAAGGAGCCGGTGCTTTTTGTGCAAAAGCAGCACTGCTGCTCAGTAAAAAAGAGCATAAGAAAAAAAAAGAAGACTTATTCATACGGTAAAATTCATTTATGGTTAGTAACTGACCCGTAAATTGCAATATATAAGCGGCTGTAAGTTCATTTTTTTTGCCATTAAATTAAATGATTTTGGCCTGATTCACAGAGTTCTGCAAACACTAATCGCGTTTAGGTGTTATACAAAAGCAAATTAAACACTTAGACATGAAAGACTATGAATCACGTCCTGACGAGTTTGACATTCATCTCGATATAGATGGCGCAGATACCATCATTACCGTAAAACCAGAGGAAACCAGCGATGGTGGCCTTTATTATGTCTGTTATATCGGTCCAGATCGGATCACGCAATTGCGGGAAGAACTGGATGGCGAGTGGGAACAAATATGGGGAGTACTAGACCATTGGATGATAGATGCCATTGGCAGAGAAATTAATCAGCGTCAGAAATCATGAGTACACCTTTAAAGTTAAGATCCGGTAGATTTTATATTGAGAAACACCAGTACGAGAATATTGGATGGACTGAACGCATGGTATCGATGTTTCTTGGTGGAGCATTGATTAGTTGGGGTTTGCGAAGACCGTCCACGAATAAATTTCTTTATGGTGCCTACATGGCTTACCGTGCGGCAACTGGCCGTTGTTTATTTTATGAGCAATTGGGAATTGATGCCAGAAAACCGAGATCCGTTAATATTCGTGGAGAGTTTGTGATTGAGAAACCTGTACATGAGGTATTTTTATATTGGCGTAACCTGAATAATCTTCCGGGCAGTATTCAACATCTTTTGGATGTGAAGGTCATTGACGAGCATTTGTCGACCTGGAAATCCAATGTAATCGGGAATTTATTTTCCATAAACTGGGAGGCAGAAATTGTAAAAGAGGAACCGGGTCGCTTAATCGGTTGGAAATCTGCCAGGGGTTCATTGCTTCAGCATGTGGGCAGGGTAGAATTTACGCCTTCTGAAGATGGAAAAGAGACATTTTTGAAAGTGGTATTGTCTTATCGTCCGGTTGGCGGAGGTGTAGGAATTGGTCTTTCGAAACTGGTAAACCCCTATTTGGAAATTTTACTGAAAAAGGAAATGAAAAGTTTTAAGCATACTATCGAGAACAAAACTCCGGTTTACACCTGAGCTCTATGACTTAGCTTTCTAATGATAAAACAAAGGCCTGTACCATTTAGATGATACAGGCCTTTGCGATATATAATCGGCTGAAGACTAGGTTGCAGCGCCGATTGTTGCCACAATGGTGATTAAAAACACAACAGCATATAGGGCAATAATGGTAATGGTTAATATACCCCAGAATTTGAAGAAAGATTTCATCTTGCTCATCGCTTCTCCTAAACTCTCCTGATCCATAAATAAGACTGCTTTTTTGGCGGTATTTGCGTATTTAAACAGCATGAAACTAGGATAAAAATAAAGAAGTGCAAAAAAGATATACACTGCTGAAAGTGCGCCGGTAGCTACACCTACAACTGGATTTGTGCCCATTGCGCTCATCGCAGCCAGGATTGCTGGTAGACATAAAGCGGCTATAACGATCAAAACACTAAATACAAATCCTACAATGGATAGAAATTTCGCCCATTTGGCCGTTTCATAGATGTGGCTACGGATGTCTTCCGTAATAATAAGTGTTTCAACCTCTGCGTGATCTGGTTTTGTTTCTTCGAATTCTTCCATGTAGCTGTACTTAAACGTTAATTAGTGATTAGATACCCTAAACATAAAGAATATTTTTAAAAATTTGGTAGCTTTGCGGCAAAACTAGAAAAAATCATTCATGGCATTACAATGTGGTATAGTTGGTTTACCAAATGTTGGAAAATCTACCTTATTTAACTGTTTATCTAACGCAAAAGCTCAAGCGGCTAATTTCCCTTTCTGTACAATTGAACCTAACATCGGTGTAATCACCGTTCCAGATGAAAGGTTAACTAAATTGGCCGAATTGGTACAGCCAAACCGTATTGTTCCCAATACAATTGAGATTGTTGATATCGCAGGTTTAGTGAAAGGTGCTTCCAAAGGTGAAGGACTAGGCAATCAATTTTTGGGTAACATCAGGGCTACAAGTGCCATTATCCATGTTTTGCGTTGCTTTGACGACGGAAACGTGATTCACGTTGACGGTTCAGTTGATCCGATTCGCGATAAAGAAATTATAGATACAGAGTTACAACTTAAAGATCTTGATACCATTACAAAACGCATTCAGAAAGTAGAAAAAATGGCTAAAACCGATAAGGATGCCAAAAGAACTTTCGATATTTTAAGCGTGATCAAGACTCATGTAGAATCCGGACAATCTGTACGTTCTGCAGCAGTAGCTCCAGAAGATTTTGAATTTATTCTGGACATGGGTTTATTAACTCAGAAACCAGTGATGTACGTTTGTAATGTTGATGAGAACTCTGTGATCAATGGCAATGCGTATGTAGATCGCGTTAAGGAAGCGGTAAAAGATGAGAAAGCTGAAGTATTGGTGATCTCTGCTAAAATCGAATCAGAAATTGCAGAATTGGAAAGTTATGAAGAGCGTCAGGAGTTTTTAGCTGATCTTGGCTTAACAGAATCTGGTGTAAACAAGCTGATTGTTGCTGCTTACCGTCTATTAGATTTATATACTTACTTCACCGCTGGTGTTCAGGAAGTACGTGCATGGACAATTACTAAAGGATTTACTGCGCCTCAAGCTGCTGGTGTCATCCACACTGACTTTGAAAAAGGTTTCATTCGTGCAGAGGTGATCAAATATAATGACTTCGTTACTTTAGGTTCTGAAGCTGCTTGTAAAGAAGCTGGTAAATTAGCCGTAGAAGGAAAAACGTATGTTGTGGAAGATGGAGACATCATGCACTTCCGTTTTAACGTATAAATATTCTCAAGCGTTTGTTGACGCGTAAAGAAGGTTAAAAGAAAAAACCGGATGGCTCGTTTTAACGAAGCATCCGGTTTTTTTATGCCGGTATACTTTCCGGTTTATGTTTAGGAGTTATTTAGAGGAGTACCCCTGTCAGGAACATCACCGCTACTGAGAAGTAAATGATCAGACCAGTTACATCCACCAAAGTCGCTACAAAGGGCGCGGAAGAGGTTGCAGGGTCTGCACCCAGCTTTTTCAGGATTAAAGGCAGCATAGAGCCTGCCAATGAGCCCCATAAAACGACACCGACCAAGGAAACACCAACGGTAACGCCAATTAACATCCAATGCGGGCCATACATATCTGTAAAGAACGTCCAAGCAAATATTCTTAAGAAGCCAATGCAACCCAATACCACACCGAGCATCAATCCGGAAATGATTTCTCGTCGCATGACTCTCCACCAATCTCCCACAGTAATTTCTCCCAATGCCATCGCCTGAATAATCAACGTAGAGGCTTGAGACCCACTATTTCCACCACTGGAAATGATCAGGGGAACAAACATGGCTAAAATCACTGCTTTGGCAATGTCTGCTTCAAAATGCCCCATTGCACTGGCGGTTAGCATTTCTCCAAGGAAAAGCACGACCAACCAACCAATTCTTCGTTTAAATAAACCCAGAATCGGCATGTCTAAATAGGGTTCATCCAGGGCCTGGGTACCCCCTATTTTCTGCATATCTTCGGTATATTCTTCATTTGCAATCCAAAGAATATCATCAACAGTTACGATGCCTAGTAGCACATTATGGTCGTCTACCACAGGTAAAGCGACGCGGTTATTCATTCTAAATATATTAATGGCCTCTTCCTGATGGTCGTTTGCTTTTAAAGCGATCAGGCGGTGATCGGTTAAATTTCCAATTCTAGCCTCTGGATCTGCCAGGAGAATTTCCCTGATCCTGATGTCATCCAGTAAGGTTCCATCGCTATCGATGACATAAATGACATCAATAGTTTCCGAGTTTTTTCCGTAGCGTCTGATGTGTTCCAACACCCTGGTTACCGTCCAGTCCTTTTTTACCGCCACATAATCTGGCGTCATCAACCTTCCTACACTGTCTTCTTCATAGCCTAAAAGAGAAAGTGCTTCTACCCTATCTTTTGCTGGTAAAAGTATGATCAGCTTTTTTACGGCTTCACCACTGAGCTCAGAAAATAAAGAAGTACGGTCGTCGGGAGGCAACAGGTTGATTAACTCTGCGAGTTTATTACCGGGAAGTTTTTTAATGATCCTTTCCTGAGTCGGAAAGTCGAGGATTCTGAAAACGTTAACCGCCCTTTTGATGGACAGGGTATCTATAAATGTGACTGCGTGCTGGGGAAGTTCGTCAATTAAGTGTTCAACATCCGAAATATTCAGATTGTCTAAATATTCCTTTAATTGTGTATTGTCTTCCTGCTCTAAGAGCTTTTCGATCTCTTCAACAATCATTTCTTCCATACGCCCCTTCTTTACATGATTTTCATTAATGTATTCTTTTAATGCCTAAGTCCTTAGGATGCGTTTATAACTCAGCAATCCCTTAATTATGACATTTATCATTTTTGCAAAAGTGCCTTTTTATTTTCGAAAAATAGCCTTTATACCGGATTATTATTGTCTTTTAAATGAACCTGTTATTTTTAAAATCAGACAAGACACTATCCCATTCATTATCAGGTTTTAAGAGAACAGACTTGATGGTGGATTTGATTTATTTATTTGAGGGTAAAGGGTGATTTTTCTGCTGAAAGGGTCTTTTTTCACCTACAGGTGGGATTTTCTACTTACAGAATCTGGAAAAGTTGGAAATTTAAAGAGTATTAAGGAATAACCAATCTAATTGATATATTTGCCAAAATGTTTCCGTAGTTCAATGGATAGAATTGTTGATTCCGGTTCAACAGATATGGGTTCGAATCCCTTCGGGAACACAGAAAACCCTGTTTAATTAATTTTAAACAGGGTTTTTTATTAAAATGAAATTTATTCAACTCATGAGATTCAAAACACAGATCATCAGTTGAAATAACCTTGATATGGTCCCGTTTTCTATGGTAAATAGAAATAAAGGTAGCAAGAGTACCCTAACAAGCCAATCACTACAATACTTAATGCAATTACATACTTTTTAATTGCTTGTTTTCCCTTCGTTAGATAAAATGAATACCTAAAGAAAAAAAAAGAAAACCCAATTAAAAATGCCACTAATAAAAAATATTTATCTGCCATGCTGTTTATTTTAGATTTTTAACTTGCTGTTGGTGGATTACCCATGCAATCTTGGAATTGATTATAAGCTGCTGCCTATCAAGAGCTACTTGAGCTCCATATAGACAAATAGCACCCATAGGTGGAAGCTAAAGCACCCCACCTTCCGATGAGTTTCCACCTAAAGTACTGTATTTTTATTTAATAGTAGCACCATATAGCTACTAAAGTCTTTAGGCTAGATTTTACGTCATATTGAGCATAAATTTCTTTTAAATTTTAAGATATGTTTTGGATTCGTAGCCCTTTGATTCCAAATAAACCAAAAATTCAGCTTCTGTTTTTAGCAATCTATTGCTAAAGCGCTGTGCGATTACGCACAACCACACTGTTCGTTAACGAACACAAAAACCGTCAAAACGACCAAAAACAAGGTTTTTAACCCATAAATAAAAATGGCATGCTATTGGTCTATCCCAGAAAAATAAAATTGCATGATGTTCAAGACAAACTTAAAAATCGCATTAAGAAATCTCTGGAAAAACAAAGGTTTTACCCTGATCAATGTAGGTGGATTAGCAATTGGTTTGTCTTGCTGCCTGATGCTATTGCTTTATGTAAACTACGAATGGAGTTATGACAAGCAGCTGAAAGATATTGATCGGATTTACATCACGAAGATAAATTTAAAAATCAACGAAAAGCTGATTACAACCAATGCCAGCCCAAACAAACTGGCCGAAACATCGATACAAACCGTA
This sequence comes from Pedobacter gandavensis, assembly GCF_014172405.1. Lineage (GTDB taxonomy): Bacteria > Bacteroidota > Bacteroidia > Sphingobacteriales > Sphingobacteriaceae > Pedobacter > Pedobacter gandavensis. The sequence continues at coordinate 205,543 of NZ_WNXC01000007.1, forward strand.
CCAGGAGTAGAACAAGCAGCCAGAGTTGCCATGGGCACACGGGATAAATTGTTCAGTAACAAGGAAAATAAATTTAAGCTCAACAGTCTCTTTGTTGACCCATCTTTATTGAAGATCTTCGATTATAAATACATTTATGGAGATGTGAATCAGGCACTCAGCGACCCCAATTCTATCTTAATCACCGCAAGCACTGCTAAACGCTTATTTGGAAATGAGAATCCTCTAGGACAACCGGTAAAATGGGATAACCGTAAATTTTTAAAGGTTGCTGCAGTTATTGAGGACCTTCCAAAGAACCAAAGTTTTCAATTTGATGCACTTCAAAGCTGGGCACTATTTGAGCAGGAGAATCCTGAGGAAAAAGAAGGCCATTGGGGCGCCATTACTTGTATCTCATTCATCAAACTTAAGGACCCTCAAAATTTTGCAGCAGCAGATGCTGCCATGAGAAAGCTGATTGCGAACCATGACAAAGATACAGACCTGGAAGCTTTTCTATTCCCTTATGCGAAGTCCCATCTTTACAATGACTTTGAAAATGGAAAATCTGTAGGTGGCAAAATTGACCAGGTGAAGCTCTTTCTGTTCCTCGCTTTTTGTGTATTACTCATTGCGAGCATCAATTATATGAACCTTTCCACTGCACGTTCTGAGAAACGCGCAAGGGAAGTTGGGATCAGAAAGGCTATGGGTTCCAGCCGATTCAACATCATGGGCCAATTTATCTTAGAATCCCTATTATTGTCCTTTCTAGCCCTGTTACTTGCTTTTGTCTTGCTGGAGCTGAGCTTACCTTATTTTAACAACTTACTGGACATTCAGGTTCAAATTGATTACTATTCTTACCTATTCTGGACTACATTAATTGCCTTGGCCTTATTTACCGGCTTATTGGCTGGCAGCTACCCTGCTTTCTATTTATCTTCCTTCAATCCGATCAAAGTACTAAAGGGCTTTAAAGGAAATGGCGCAAACTCCTTGTCCATTCGCAAAATTCTGGTGATTGTACAATTTAGCTTATCTGTTTGCATGATCATTTGCGCTATTGTGATCTATACTCAAATTCAATTCATGAAAAATAAGCCATTGGGATTTGACAGCAATAACCTTACGCAACTGGATCTTGAAGGAGAATGGACAAAACCCGAGGTTTTACAGCGTTTTAAAGACGAACTTAAAAAATCCGGCGCAATTGTTTCTGCAACCGAATTTGCCAATACCTTTACAGAAAACGGCACGATCACAGGCAATATCGGCTGGCCAGGGAAAGCTGCAAACGACAATTCGGTCATTGATTATAGAAGTACAGGATACGATTTTACGAACACTGTAGGCGCCAAGCTAATTGCCGGCAGAGATTTCAGTCCGAAGTTCGTGTCGGATACAGCTACTTCAGTACTCCTCAATGAAACTGCAGTTCAAACGATGGGACTTAAAAATCCAGTTGGAACGCAAATTACCTGGGGTGACAACCCTCCGCTTACCATTGTTGGCGTGGTGAAAGATTACTATAATGAATCTATTGGCTCTAAAGCAAGACCAACGATGTTCTATTATAATGTAGCAAAGAGCAAAGTATTGTTGCTTCATTTGAATCCAGCATTACCGCTGAATGAATCTGTAGGATTAATCAATAAGCTCGGTAATCAAATGAATCCTGCATTTCCTATGCATCTAAAATTCTCTAGTCAAGGAATGGAAAACCAATTGAAAAGTGAACAGCTGCTAAGCGTATTGTCTAATATATTTGGTGGTTTTGCCATTTTCATCTCCTGTCTGGGGCTCTTAGGTTTAGCCTTATACATGGCTGAGCAAAGGAGTAAAGAAATCAGCATCAGAAAAGTATTGGGTGCTGACCTCCGGAATATCCTATTCCTTTTAAACAAGGATTTCATGAAACTGGTGATCATTTCAAATATGATTGCTTTTCCGCTCGCCTATATTATTGCTAAAAACTGGCTGACTAAATATGATTATAAAATTGAGATCTCGATCTGGCCTTTCTTCATTGCAGCGATCATTTCGTTAATCATATCCATATTAACCGTAAGTATGCAGACCTTCAAAGTAGCGAAAGCAAATGCTGTTGATGCTTTAAAGTATGAATAACCTGAGTAAAATGAACTAAAAAAACTGAGCTTACTGAGCTTGTGGAAGACTCAACAACCAGTCGTTTCCATATTTATCTTTTACACAACCAAATAAACCACCCCAGAAACTCAATTCCAAAGGACGGCTACGCTGCCCTCCCGCGGAAAGTTTCTGGTAACATTGCCTAATGGCATCCTCGTTACTAAAACTGACCATCATGGAGATCGAATTCCCATGGGTTAAACCTTCTTCAGCCACCATATCAGTCGCCATTAAGACCAGGTTATCCTTTACTAAGCTCGCTTGTAAAATACAATCTTTCATAGGTTGAGGAAGCTCATCAGACAATGGAGCATCAGCGACACACTGAAAATTAAGCACTCCGCCGAAACAATCTTGATAAAAGGTCATTGCTTCGCGACAATTCCCACTGAATGTGAAGTAAGGGCTAATTGTGATCATGATTATTTAATTGGTCCTAATTATAGAGATTACCCTCAAATTTAGGGAGCATCTGCTATATTTATCTTGTGTAAAAACGACAATTACAGGGGTTGTATGCGACAACAAAACCTAATATATTTGATTAGGAATCCTTACCTTGATATCAACCAAATCGATCGATGAAACACATTTCAATTTTAGTTCCTGAAACTGCAGTTATAGAATCCATTGCTGATCCTGGTTACTTGTTCAGAATGGTCAATGAATTCCTTGAATCATCAGGAAAGCCAGCTTTATTTCAGATTCAACTGGTCGGTTTAACGAAAGAAGTCAAGCTGAACAATAGTTTATTTTCTGTGCATCCTGATCGGATTTTGGCAGAAGTAAAACAGACAGATCTCATTTTTATTCCTGCATTGAGTGGTTCATTAAAGTCTTCATTGGCTTTAAACAAAGACTTTTTACCATGGATTGTGGATCATTATCACAAAGGAGCGGAAGTTGCTTCTTTATGTATTGGCGCGTTTTTACTGGCTTCCACAGGGCTCCTCAAAGGAAAACAATGTTCTACGCATTGGTTACATGCCACAGCCTTTCGTGAAATGTTTCCAGATGTAGAATTGGTAGACGGCAGCATCATTACTGAAGAGCAGCGGTTATACTCTAGTGGCGGCGCAAATTCTTACTGGAACCTGCTTTTATATCTGGTGGAGAAATACACCGATAGGGATACCGCCATCCTTGCCTCTAAATTTTTTGCCATAGATATCGACAGAGAAAGTCAGGCGGCATTTATGATGTTCCAGGGACAAAAGGACCATCAGGATCTGGAGATCAAGAAAGCTCAGGATTTTATTGAAAGTAATTACCAGGATAAAATCACTGTGGACGGGCTCGCTCAATTGTCAGCGCTTGGCAGAAGAAGTTTTGAAAGAAGATTTAGAAAGGCTACGAACAATACCGTGGTAGAATACATTCAAAGAGTGAAAATTGAAGCTGCTAAAAGAAGTTTTGAGAGCAGCAGGAAGAATATCACCGAGGTGATGTACGATGTTGGTTATACGGATACGAAAGCCTTTCGGGATGTTTTTAAGAAGATTACAGGCTTAACACCCATAGAGTACCGAAATAAATACAACAAACAATCGGTTACAGCATAAAACAGCGGAAACAAAAAACGGGATAGCTTAAGCTATCCCGTTTTTTGTTTCCGAAAATGATTTAATTACCTCATCGGATTATAAAAATGCATTATTTAGTGACTCCAAACATCAGCACCAAACGGTCATTCTGATATAGATTCAAAGTCTGGTCGGCCACATCAAACTTAAAGTTTTTGCTACCTAAAATGTTCAGGAATTTACGTTCCAATTCATTCAAGGTCTTATCCATACAAGCACGACGGGTACTTGCTGCTGCTCCAAAAGCAATGGTCGTACTTCCTGCATCATAGGTACCGAAGTAATTATTGCAACCAGAGTTACCACTAAAACGGTGATCTTTAAGATTAAAAGAAATCGTTATTGGTGAATTCTGTTGCGTTACGCCTTCCATCTGAATCAATTTCCATCGGTTTTTACCAATATAATTCCAGATGTCATTGGTATTATTCGCTGCTGTTCTAAATTCTAAAGCTTTATTCTTTCCTTTATAAAAAGTCAATGTAGTTCCGCTTGTTTCCACTCTAAACGTCTGATTCCCGATCTCCTTTGTAAACTCAGACTCTAGTTTATTCACTTTTTCATCTGCGCAAGCCATCATTGTTGAAGCAACATTTCCAATGGTCAGACTTTGGCTTTTTGCATTGAAAGTAAAGCTTCCAAAAATGCTGTTACAGCCTCCGGATCCATTAAACTTATTCCCTTTTTCATCCAGCGTAATAAAAACCCGATCGCTATTTACTGTCTGGCCATTGATTCTGGTCAGCGTCCATTTCTGCTGCGCAATTGCAGCTAATAGATCTTTAGTATTGGTTGGCTTCGTCGAAATCTTTTCTTTCTTGATTACTTTTTTCAATTTGTAGGTATAAGCAGACGCATCAGCAGGGACATTTTTTCTTTTTGTCCTGATTACTGAAAGCGTATAACGATAACCTTCCTGGTGTTTAAACCCTTCAATTTCGCTATAGAAAAGTTCCCAGTTCTTACTGTTTTCGTATTTTACCTGTAAACAATTCATTGGCGCAACTCCTGTACAGGAGGCACGGTCTTCCTTCACCATCAACCTGATCACATCCGCAGCCATTGCGCTGGCCACACTACCAAAAACGATGAGTAGTGACAGAATTCCTTTTTTTGTAATGATACTTCTTAGCATTTTGCGTGTATTAAAATTGATATTTTACCTGTGTCTAATTTCGACACCCTCGGGTAACTACAATTCTCACACCAAAATTAAACTCCCAAGATCCCTTTCAAACTCGCTTCGGTATACCCAGCGCTGGCGGTCATCCCTTTACCACCGATACAGGTACGAATATGAATACAATCTTCAATATTATATTCCAAAATACGTTCTGTAGGATGTTGCGGATAAAATCCTGCCCAGGTAGTTCCCATATCACGAAGGTTGAAATTCACAATACGCTCTCCTTCTTTCAACATCAACTCATTGATATGTTGTTTCACTTGGAATCCAAGGTCATCAAAATGAGCAACATCCGCATATTCATGAGAATCACCGATGATAAAACTACCATCTACCGCCTTCTTAAACAGCAAATGAATTCCCCATTCCTGCAATTCTTTATAATGATCAGGACTACTCAGGTTTTTAAATGAAGGACAATATTCTTCAAAACTTTCATATCTTCTGATGGTCAATCCAGTTAATATATTTCCGGCTAATGGTACTTTCGGCATAGGTACTGTACGCATCATTTGAAGTTTACTGATCACCTGTCCGCTTTGCGCGAACAATTCAGGAAACAATAGTTTAAACTCATAGCCATTACAAAGTATCGCTTTATCTGCCTGATAAGTACGGTTGCCGGTTACCCGAACCTCCACACCGGTTCCAGTTGGACTGCAATCTATGACAGGGGAGTTACTTAGCAAGGTATACCCTTCAAATTTCGACTGCATAAACTCCTGTAGGCGGTAAATCATCAAGGCAGGCTCGACGCTAATCTCCTGTTTAAAAAACAGTGCTTCTTTAGCATAGCTCTCCCTGATTGCAGGATATTTAGCTAAAATCGCTTCTTTTCCTAAAAGCTCCTGGCCATAACCTAAAGTATCGTAATGTGCTTTCAGTTCATGAATCAAATTTTGTTCTTCCGCATCAGAAGCAATGTAAACACTTCCATTATTACGTACCGAAATGTCAAACTGCTGTTGAATTTCCTGATAAATTTCTAATCCGCGAACCCCATAGTCAAACCAGACACCGGACATTCCTGAAGGGACCACCTGCCCGAAGTTACGTACCGTTGCACCTACCGGATAATTATCCTTTTCCAATTGCAAAACCTTTTTACCCAGCTTTAAAGCATGGTAGGCGTGGAAGGTTCCTAAAATCCCACCACCAATTACAATCAGGTCATAATGCTTTGTATTCATTTCAAATATTTTTATGGGTCAAAAATTCTATTTTGTACCTCCCTCTACATCTAATGCCAATGCAGGGAGCGTAATATTACTTTCTTTTTTCTTATTCTTTAAACTTTTCTGATGGAAATAGAGCAGAGAAACCATGCTACAACTTACCCCTACAACTGCCGCAACAACAGCACTTTGTCGGAAGAAGTTGCCCCAACTGATGTCTGCAAACCCAAATTCCTTGAAGAGTAAAATGCTCACACTTCCCAGATATCCGATTGCATCGGAAACATACATGATAAAGCCAATATTGCTCTTGTAATGAAAAGTGGCAATCATTCGCTCAAAAAAGATGGCATTGTAGGGGATATAAGCCATGTAAAGCCCCATTCCTACCATACACATCCAGGTAATCGGACTGATATAATGTGCATCAAACAATAAAGTTGCCATTCCTGTTAAGGCACATCCACCGATAATCATCCAGTGAATAATCACAAAGGCTTTTAGGTTATTCCTGACCAGGATCAGGAAGCCAACCATGGTTAAGACAACCAATGCGATAAAGCCATCAATTTTCGCATAGATATGGTTATCGGTAACACCGAGGTCATGCCAGATCTCTACTTCAAAATTATCTCTAAGATCACGGATCACCGTAAGCACCACATAAATGACAATGGTTAGAATTACCCCTGGAAGAAAATTCAACAGGAATTTCTTCCTTTGACTGCCGTTCATTGGCAAACGTTTGGTCCTTAGCCGCTGGTCTTCTGCTGTTGGCGGGGGCACCATTTCCAGCAATGCGACAAACAAAAGCATGGGAATCACAAACAATAAGCCCGTGCAAAAAGGCATCCAATATTCATTAACCGGTAGCAAATCCATGACTGTCCTGGCCACCGTTTTAATAAACCCAGAGGCAAAAATGAGACTGACCGACATCACTGCGCCCATAAATTCGGTATTTCTCCGTCCTTCCAGATAGCTAAAAACCAAGCCCCAGATCATTCCTAGAGGAAAGCCATTGATAAAAAGAAAGGCAATATTCCATGGTGCAGGAACTACTGCGAAGCCCAATAATGCAGCCCAGGAAATACCAATCAGCTTGATGATGCTCTTTCCTCTGTTTTTTCCGGAAGACTCCGAGATGAACCGAATGCCATAAAACTTACTAAATGTATAGCCCATCACCTGGGCAATTACCAGCCATACTTTATAATCAACCCCCAAATATTCATGCCCATCAAAAGTACCTGCTGTAAATGCTTTTCTAAAAGCATACATACTCGTGTAACAGCCAAAAGCCGCTAAACCTGCCATTATCGAAATATACAGGTATGACCAACCGGCAACCTTGTTGCGGCAGTATATGAACAGGTTCATCGGGACTTTACTGGTTGATGATCGTCAATACTTCAGAGATATCATCGATCACATGGCTCGGCTGATACTTCAACAGTTCTTCACGCGTAAATGCACCGGTGGTAATGCCGATACTGTATAAACAGCCGGTATTCAAGCCTTCGTTTATATCTACTTCGGTATCTCCAACTTTGACAACTTCCTGAGCATCGTGGATACCCAATTCTTCCATCATCTTACGGATCATATCAGGAAAAGGTCTGCCACGTGGCACATCGTCACTTGCAACCAGAATATCAATCAGTCCAGACCAGTTCAATCTATCAACAATAATTTCAGCGATCTTTCTTGAAAAACCAGTATCTAAACCAATCTTAATTCCTTTTTCTTTCAATTGCAAAAAAGTAGCTTCCACATTTGGAAGCGGAACTACTGCGGAGGAAGTTTGGTAAAAATGAACCATAGCGGCGACGAAATCATCGTGAATAGTGGATATCAACGTTTCCGTGATTTCTTCGAGTCCATTACCCTGTTTTTCCAGCATCATTTTGATTGCTAAAGGCTTTTCATAGCCCATCATTGGGTTGATCTCTTCTATGCTAACCTCATAACCATGAGCTTTCATAGCTTGTTGAAAGGCTAGTCCGACGTAATTCTTGTCGCTTACGGTGGTCCCTGCCATGTCGAATACTACTAATTTTACAGACATCTTTGTACATTTATATGTTCTGCAATACTAAACTTTGTTCATTAATACTAAACAAAGTTTAGGTTAAGTAATTGTTATATTTCATTTATCTTCGTCAACAGAACTCAGGTCATTTAAACAACAATATCCTAAGCTTTTATGCTTGTGCTTGTTCACACTGATAAAAACCATCATATTTAGGGTAAAAAGCCCTGATTATGGCCATTAATATTCAAAACATAAAACGATGAAATTTAATCCTATTGCCTTTGTGATTAACCTGGCGATTCCTTTGGCAGTCGGTGCCTTGGGAAGTGTGCTTACCCTAACTTCCGTAAAAACATGGTACCCTACCCTGGCTAAACCTGCTTTCAACCCACCAGATTCAATTTTCCCACCGGTATGGACCTGTATCTTCATTCTAATGGGAATTTCTGCCTATTTAGTATGGCAAAAGAGAGCACAGATTGCGCATTTTCCACGTACGGTAGCCGTGTATGCGATTCAATTGGTCTTAAACCTGATGTGGTCATTTCTGTTTTTTTACGCGAAATCTTTAGGTGCTGCTTTATTTGAAATTGTCTTCCTACTGATTGTTATTGTCATTAATGCCACCATGTTTTACAAAGTTGACAAGACTGCGGGCTTACTATTCATTCCTTATTTTCTATGGGTATGTTTTGCAACCGTACTTACTTACAGCATTTTCTCACTGAATGGTTAAATTATGAGCGGAGCTATAAAAACATATCCGCTTTTACTACATTTGAAAGAATTAATATCATCAATGATTTTTAGCGTAATGAAAAGAATATCCTTAGTGCTCTTGCTACTTATGGCCTGTACTGCTGTCTTCGCACAACATGCAGACATCAATAATTTTATCGTAAAAGAAAGCTTATTGAAAAACAGCAAACTGGCCATTATTGCGGCAGATTCTCTGGATAATCCAATAGAGAAAATCAATGGGGTATATACTTTTACAGTGAGTGGTTTTACACAACCGATTACCTTTAATGATGGTGTCGCTGTGTTGCCCTTGCAATTGGAAAGGTCTGCTTTTGTGTACCTAAAACATCAAAATGATAAAGGTACACACAGTAAATTACTGTACGTATATAAAAAAGACGGCACTTTAAATCCTTATACAATCAGCAGTTTATGGTTGGTTTTATTCCCCTTAATCCTGGTATTTCTTGCCTTTGCTTTCCGGAAATTCATCATCATAGCGGTGATTCTATTGCTGGTTTTCTTTTATTTCAACCATAGCAATGGCCTTAGTGCCGCGACTTTCTTTGAGACTATTTTTGACGGGTTAAAGAAAATGTTTTAGCCTTTAGAAAGGCATTCCGATACCAAAATTGTACTGTACGAAACGGTATCGGTCTGGTTTATTACGCGCGTCATAGGCTTCCCTAAAAGCCTTACCGCCGCTTAAAAACTTACTGATTACCCATTGATCTGAGCCTGTAAATTGCGGATCTTTAAGCTTAAGACCTACGTCAAAACGGAACACAAAATACTGTACATCGTAACGGAATCCCATACCTGTACCTATTGCAATCTGTTTAGCTAGATTTTTTAGCTTAAAAACAGTCAGCTGGGTGCTATCTGCTGCATTGTTAGAAATGTTCCATACATTCCCCATATCGACAAACATAGCTCCCTTTAATTTACCACCGAAGAACTTGTTGACCAATTTGAAACGATACTCTAGGTTTGCTTCCATGTGCATGTCACCAAGTTGATCCAAACCATAGAGTGTTCTACGTGCTTCTTCCGTTGTAATGGCATCGCCCCGATTATAGCCACCAGGTCCAAGGGTTCTTGCCTGCCATGCTCTAATTCCTGAAGAACCCCCGGCAAAGAATAATTTCTCAAATGGCATATCTCTTGAATTGCCATAGGCATAACCAACGCCAAGGTTTAACCTGGCTACGAATTGCTTATCAAGTCCAAGCCCTTTGTACCACCTGACATCAACCTCAGGACGTACATATTGGTTAAAGGGAACATTCAAAATCTTGCCAAAATCTCCTTTAGCGGGATTAGTTTTGGACCCTGTAATACTGGTTATGGCCTGAAGCATATTTCCTGCGAGGTCAATATTGCCACGGAAATAAATAAAATCATTACCCGTCAGCAATTTATCTGCATTCAGCGAGTAAGCATATTTAATACCTAAAGTTATGCTCTTTCTCTTCAGTAATGTGAGGGTATACGCATTATTAGTAACCAGATCCTTAATGTATTGTGCAGTATCATTCTCATTGAAAAGTATATCACCATATCTATACTCAAAGTTTAATGGGGTAACCGAATGAACTTTAGATTTTGTCTCTATAAATTCATACGTCAGGGAATTTAAGAACACCCTTCTCGTGAAGAAATCCTTTTGTAAAGCAAATACATAACTGGTAGAAAAGATGGTATGTGGCATTCCACCCTTCCCTGTAACGTATTTGGAGAAGAAAGGCATCATCAAACGCGGAACAGTAAGACTCGAACTTACCGAAAAATCACGCTGGTAAATGTCACTAAAAATAGAGCCTCCCTGCCCCACTCTGGATTGCAATCCACCTTTAATTTGAAATTCGAAACGCTCTGTACCTCTAAACAAATTGTTATTAGTATAGGTATTACTCAAGTTAAAACCAACGGTTCCTCCATTAAAAGGCACCTCTCCTTCCACCCTATTACTCATGATCTTCTGAGGGATCAGCTGAACAAATGGGTTTACCCTCAATGAGCTGTCTTTGGCTTTTTGATAGTCTATTTTAACATTTTTAAAAGTATTCAGCTCATACAACCTATCGAAAGTAACATTCTCATTTCTGACATCATACTTTTCCCCTTCGCGGAGAAAATTGTACCGCACAATCGGGTTTCTTCTGAACTTCTTGGAAAGATCGGTATATCTAATGCCGTTAAATATCCGTTTATTTAGGACTACAGAATCTGGATAACCATCAGAATTTGGGGCAATCACAATATTTATCTCCCCTATCTTATACTTTTCATGTTTAGCTTTATCCAGTGGATTATCGATCAATAGCGTCACTTTTGCCTTGCTATCATGGCTGTTTGAATCGACAACAAACCGTACATAAGGCTTGGCAAAATCAAAATAACCATTCTCTTTCATGAGCTGATAAATCTTATCTCTTTCAAAAGACAATGAATCATCATCAAAGCGCATTCCATCTTTAATGTGGGTAAACATATCCCTCCGGGAAAGGTAAAGTTGCTTCACAGCCGAGTCTGGAATCTGATAAGTAAATTTTGAAATTTTAAACTCAGGCCCTGCATTTGCCACAAAAGTAACCTCCGCTTTCTGGTCCTTTACCTTGATATCCGACTTTACCTTGGCATTGAAAAAACCTTTACTGATCAGGTATTTTTCAATTTGATTTCGGGAAATATCTACTATTGCACTATCCAGAATTGGCGGCGGGCTTCCCAAAGGTTTGATATTACTTGTCTTATATCGGCCATCCTTGGTATTGAACATATTATAAAGCAACACATTGATTCCTAACTTAGAAGTAGGGCGAATATCCTTTTGTATATAGTTATAAGCCTCCTCTTCAAAAGCTTTATTTATGCTGTCGATTTTTACTTTCTTAACAATAGATTGGTAGGGTTCGATGTATTTTGTTGAAGAACATCCTGCCACAAAAACAATAATAAGTAGTAATATTGCAAGAAACTCGACATTCTTCTTATAATTATAGTATGCTTTCAAAATCTCAAATAGGTTTTATAAAATCGTTACATCAAAAAAAGTACCGTAAAGAAAATGGGATATTTATTATTGAAGGTATAAAATCTATTGCAGAATTTATTCAATCTTCTTACCAGGTTCACAGCATCTATTATCTGGCTCAATATCAGTCTCTACTCCCTGAATTACCCGCAAATATAAAGTTATTTGAAGTAAACAGCACGGAACTGGATAAGATTAGTACTTTACAAACGCCACAAGGGATCTTAGCCTTGGTTCATTTGCCTAAAAACCCAATACTGGATACAAAACAGCTCAAAAACAACTTTTCTTTAGTTCTTGATGGGATACAAGATCCGGGAAATCTGGGAACAATCATCCGCACGGCAGATTGGTTTGGCTTTAAGCAGATCATTTGCTCACTAAATACAGTAGAAGTTTATAACCCGAAGACTGTACAAGCCACAATGGGCTCTTTAAGTAGGATGGAAATTTACTATCAAGACCTGGCGCCATTACTTTCAGTCCCTCCTGTTCCGGTATTTGGAGCAGTATTAAATGGGAAAAGCATGTATGATGTAGATTGGGGAACCGAAGGATTGGTCATTTTAGGAAACGAAGGACAAGGAATTTCACCAGAAATCATGGATTTAATCACCGTACCTGTCACCATTCCCAGGATTGGCGGAGCAGAATCTTTAAACGTAGCTGTTTGTGCTGCAATACTATGCGCAGATATCAGCAGAAATTTTCAAAAATAAATTGCATACTAATATTTAATTGCTACTTTTGCATTCTAAATTTTTAGAAAGGTCGAGTGGCCGAGTGGCTAGGCAGAGGTCTGCAAAACCTCCTACAGCGGTTCGAATCCGCTCTCGACCTCAGATTTACAATAAATAAAAAAATAAAGGGTTACACCATGGCAGTTACTAGATTAAAAAGAAAAGACAGAAGAAATAAGACTTTCGCTAAATTAGATGTGAAAAACTTAAAATTAGCTACTAACATTGAATTAGGTAGCCGTTCTAAACAGTCTACTACAGATCAATTGGCTAAAAACAATGCTGTTCTAGACGCACTTACAAGAGCATAATTTACTCTTCCAAGAAATAAAAAAAGACTTTAGGATATTCCTAAGGTCTTTTTTTTGTGCTTTGATTTTTTAGCCCCGCTGTTGTCCACAATCCTTAAATCTATCGAAGGCTGGAATACTTTGCCCGGAAGAAGGCAAAGCTTCCTTAGGCCTTCTCACAGATTCAAGAATTACTTCCTAAAGGCCTTACCTTGCAGATTCCTTAAATACAACCCGCCTTAATAACGACATTCCTTTAATATCGGGCTTATAAAATACAGGGTTTATAAGGTATAGGCATAAAAAAACCAGCAATGAAAAGCTCATTGCTGGTTTTTTATTTTACAGACTTCTTTTAAAGCCTGGATAACGCGTTTAAACGAGTTCTTTACATATTCTTTTCACTATGCCCGGACCTTCATAAATGAAGCCGGTATAAAGCTGTACTAATGAAGCACCAGCTGCTAACTTATCTTTAGCATCCTGAGGAGAGTGAATTCCTCCGACACCAATAATAGGGAATGCTTTATTTGATTTCGTAGAGATATACCTAATTACTTCTGTTGAACGTGTGGTCAATGGTTTTCCGCTCAATCCTCCTGCTTCGCCAGTCAATGTTGCCGGACTATTCAATCCGCTTTTGTCTATGGTCGTATTGGTTGCAATAACACCAGCGATACCCGTTTCTAAAACGATCTCCACAATATCATCCAATTGCTCATTGGTAAGATCAGGAGCAATCTTTAACAAGATTGGCCTACTTACCTGATGCGTTAGGTTTCTTTGTTGTAATGTGTTTAACAAATTCATAAGTGGTGCTTTCTCCTGCAGCTCTCTTAATCCAGGAGTATTTGGAGAACTTACATTGACGACAAAGTAATCCACCACATCAAATAGACGATCGAAACATTTGATATAATCACTTACCGCATCTTCATTTGGTGTATTCTTATTCTTGCCAATATTACCGCCAATCACGATGCTCTTATCTTTAGCTTTCAATAGTCTTAAACGCTCTGCTAGCGTATCCACCCCTTTATTATTGAAGCCCATGCGGTTGATGATCGCAGAATCTTCCTGTAAACGGAACATACGAGGCTCTTCATTTCCAGGCTGAGGCAAGGGAGTTACAGTACCCACTTCTATGAAACCGAAACCGAGATTACTCAATGCTTCTACATATTCTCCGTTCTTATCAAAGCCGGCAGCAAGTCCAACAGGATTTCTAAACTTAATTCCAAAGACTTCGCGTTCCAGTCCTTTGATATTGACATCAAAGCTGCTGCGTAAAATTGTTTTCCCCATTGGGAAGTGATCATTGAACCATTTTAATTGTTTCACCACGAAATGGTGTACTTTTTCTGGTTCAAACTGGAAGAATAAAGGCTTAATTAGACGGTACATGTAACGAATATAGAAACGTTTTGATATAGGACAAAGGGCTTCAGACTATGGTATCCTGAGATACAATATCTTCCCTCCCAAAAACGCAAAAATACATAGTAATGTTAACAATGCAGTAACAATACCTATAAAATTCATTACACTCAAAACTGACCATTTTACAATCCCATTCCCAAAAACGCGTAAATACCCTCAGAACACGCATTTACCCTCTGGTATCTACCAAAAATAAATTACAATACCCGCACATTATATGCAAATTGAAAGCAAACAAAATCGTATTTTTGCAGGCAAATGATTTCAATAAACGACTTAACATTCCTGATAGGCTCCAGAGCTTTATACGACGAGGCAAACTGGCACATTAAACCAGGCGAAAGAATTGGATTAATCGGAGCCAACGGAACCGGTAAATCTACACTTCTAAAAATAATAGTTGGTGAGTATGGCCCTTCTTCAGGCAGTATTTCCATGTCGAAAGACCTGAAAATAGGCTACCTGAACCAGGATTTACTTTCTTACGATTCACACCATAGCATTTTACACGTAGCGATGGAGGCCTTTGAGCGCCAAAATCAATTACATGACGAAATCGAAGAACTCTTAAAAAAGATAGAAACAGACTACTCTGAAGAAGTATTGAACAAACTGAGCGATAAGCAACAGGAGTTTGAAGCTTTAGATGGTTATAGCATAGAATACAGAGCAAATGAGATCCTTGCAGGTCTTGGTTTCAGCACTGAAGATCAACACAGACCATTGAATACCTTCTCCGGAGGATGGAGAATGAGGGTGATGCTGGCAAAGATTCTTTTGCAAACTCCAGACATCCTTTTACTGGATGAGCCTACCAACCACATGGATTTACCGTCCATCAAATGGTTAGAGACTTATTTATTGAGCTTTGAAGGTGCCATTGTGATCGTTTCTCACGATAGGTATTTCTTAGATAAAGTAGTAAACCGTATTGTGGAATCCCGCAAAGGAAAATTAACTCCTTATGCTGGTAACTATACTTTCTATTTGGAAGAAAAATCCCTTCGCGGAGAGATCCAAAAGGGAGAATTTAAAAATCAACAGGCAAAAATCAAGCAGGAAGAGCGTTTAATCGAGCGTTTCCGTGCCAAAGCTTCTAAAGCGAAAATGGCACAGTCGAGGATGAAAGCCCTGGATAAAATGGAGCGTGTGGAAGATGTTGATGATGACAATCCAACCGTAAACTTCCAGTTCAAGTTCTCTAAACCTTCTGGCCGTCACGTAATCCGTATTGAGGAAGCTTACAAAAGCTATCCAAACATCGATATCTTAAACAATGCGGATGGCTTGATTGAGAAAGGTGATAAAATCGCATTAATCGGTGCCAATGGTAAAGGTAAATCTACCTTGCTACGTATCATTGCTGGTGCAGAAGAATTTGATGGTAAGTGTGAAATTGGTCATAATGTAACGACTACTTTCTTTGCGCAGCATCAGTTAGAATCTTTACACCTGGACAATACAATCCTGGAAGAGCTTCAGGCATTCGCTCCTAAGCATACTGATACAGAACTACGTGGAATTTTAGGCTGTTTCCTTTTCACTGGTGATGATGTATTCAAGAAAATCCGTGTGTTATCCGGAGGAGAAAAATCCAGGGTAGCATTGGCTAAATCTTTAACTACAGATTCTAACTTCCTGATTCTGGATGAGCCTACGAATCACTTGGACATTCAATCAGTGAATATTCTGATTCAAGCTTTAACACAATATGAAGGTACTTTTATTGCGGTATCTCACGATAGGTATTTCTTAGATAACGTAGCGAATAAGATCTGGTTTATCGAAGATCAAGATATTAAAGAATACCCAGGTACTTATGCAGAATACGAAGAGTGGAATTCAAAAAGAGTTCCTTCTCCGCCATCAAGCATTCCAGTTAGACCTGATAAA
Organism: Pedobacter gandavensis; assembly: GCF_014172405.1. GTDB lineage: Bacteria > Bacteroidota > Bacteroidia > Sphingobacteriales > Sphingobacteriaceae > Pedobacter > Pedobacter gandavensis. The sequence continues at coordinate 221,799 of NZ_WNXC01000007.1, forward strand.
GAGGTGAAACCTAAAGCTGCAGTAGTAGAGAAATCTGCTCCAAATACGCAACAGCAACTTAAAAAGCTGAACGAGCAATTGAAAAAGATTGAAGCAGAAATCGCTGAATTTGAAGAAAGTGTGAAAGCTATTGAAGCACAAATTGCTGACGAAACTGTATATTCGAATGCAGTAAAACTAGCTGAGGTCAATAAGAGCTATACTGATGCAAAGCATAAGCTGGATAATGCCCAAAATAAATGGGAAGAACTGGCTTCCGATATTATGGAATTAGAAGGATAATGATAAAACTAAGCGGATTTTTTTTCGTGCTGTTATTTAGTGTACAAATTGCTGTGGCTCAGGACCAGCAATTTGTATACGATAACAAAGTGTACTTACCGGAAATCCGGACGGTACAATGTTATAACACACAAAAAGAACAATCGCTCCCAGTCATTGCACTGAATTCCAATGAACTTTTATACTTTTCTTTTGACAATCTTAATGGGGGTAGCAAAATCTATTCTTACACCATAGAACAATGCACGTCCGACTGGAAACCTTCCCGTCTTTCTCCTTTAGATTACCTGCAAGGGATGTCCGAAGACCGTATTACGGCGTATAAATATTCTTTTGGCACCTTGCAACAATATACCAATTACTCCCTTACTTTACCCAATCAACAGATTAAACCTAAGATTTCCGGCAATTACTTATTGAAAGTATATGAAAATGGGAATCCTCAGAAGCCTGTAGTTTCTCAACGGTTTTATGTGGTAGATAAACAGGTAACTATTGGCGTAAATATTACTGCAAGCCCACAAGTAAACTTACGTAGAACACATCAAAAAGTTGATTTCACCATCTCTCACAGCAACCCTATTCAGAATCCTACCTTAGATTTAAAGGCAGTGGTGATGCAGAATGGTATTCCTCAAACCGCTTCCTGGAATAAGACACCAACATTTATCAGACCTGGTTCATTGGTTTATAATGATGTAAATAATAATGATTTTCCTGGTGGCAATGAGTTTAGGAAGTTTGACATGCGTAGCTTCCGTTATAAAGCGGAAAATGTGAAAGAAATCATCAGAGACACCATCAATAAAGTAATTTTATTTACTGATCTGAATGGAAACGCAGCTAAGTTTACGAATCAATTTGATGAAAATGGCAGCTTTTTCATTAGAAATTCAGAAGGCCGTGATCCAAACACAGACAGTGACTATGCTCGTGTTTACTTTACGCTAAATTCTGCAGTCCCGAACACAGCAGGTGATGCTTATGTATTGGGGCGTTTCAACAATTATATCCCTAATGAAGCGAGCAAGCTTGTTTATGATGCTGCAACTAAACGCTTTCATACCAGCATCCAATTAAAGCAGGGGCTTTATGATTATAAATATGTTTGGCTGGACAAGCAAGCCGATAAAACAGACCTAACCGTTTTTGAAGGTTCTTTCTTTGAAACGGAAAACACCTATCAGGTATATGTTTATTACCGCAAGCCAGGTTCCCGCTGGGAAGAGCTGATCGGTTTTGTAAATGTAAACACGACTAAACGATAGTCCATACCGACACACTTTCGGCATTACAAAAAAACTCTGCCCAACCTTTTTCATCTACTGTGACCCTTTCTTTTCTATGACCAAGGGCATCAGTCATTGTTTTCCCAACGTTTTCAAGGCCCATCTCCATTTCTTTATAACCTTCAGCTCCATTACTCATGACCACCGCTATCCCCGAGTTTATTTTTTCAGGGATACCAGCTCTGGTCCAGCCGATACAATTTGGGAAATCCAGATAATCACGCTGTAGACCATAAGAAAGATCTGTTCGGATCCTAGTCATTTCCGACAATTCGGCTAATGCAACCAAGTTTACGTCCACTAAATCTTCTTCTTTGTCTTCATCTTTGTAGCTGGCCCCATACAAATCAGCGTAGAATATACATGGAATTCCAGCTTCTCTTAATAAAATCAAAGCATAGGCTAATGGTCGAAACCAAAAATCCACATAAGATTCCAGTGCTTGCAAAGGTTGAGAATCGTGATTATCTACAAAAGTAACCGTGTACATGGGCTGCAACTGTACCAAGGTACCATCAAAGATTTTGGACAAATCATACTGCTCTTTTTCTTCCCCCGCCAGGAAAAGATGTTGGTGAAGTATGGAGTCGAACAATTGCATTCTTCCATTGGTGATCTCAATATATTGCTCTAGATCGGCGACCTTGTCAATATTCCAATTTTCTGCGACTACAAAAAACTGTGTATTGAACGTTTCATTCATATAATCCAGCCATTCAATCAGAAAATCCGTCGCAATGTGTTTGACCGCATCCAGGCGAAATCCCTTCATTCCGCAGCTGTTAACATACCATTCACCCCATCTTTTCAATTCCTCCCGCACAGCAGGATTTCTAAACTCAATGTCGTTATACATCAGGTAATCGTAATTACCAAGTTCTTTAGAGGGAACGTCTTCCCAACCTTCCCCATATATGTTCTGGATGGAATAAATCCCTGTTTCCTTTAAATCTTCTGCCCAATCTATTCCACTAAAACAGTCTTTATCCCAGATAAACTGAGAATATTGACCATTTCTACCTTTAAAATTGAACTTTGTCCAGGCTTCAATTTCGAAAGGTTCGGAGGTAACCTCCTCTCTATCTTCCGGATTTACAGTTCTTACGGTTACCTTTTCCAGCTCATCACCTCCTGCTTTATGGTTAAAAACAATATCTGCAATCACCTCAATGCCGTTTTTCTGTAGGATTTCAATAGCATTTCGGTATTCTTCCTTTGTCCCATATTTGGTGGCTACCGTATTCTTATGATCAAACTCGCCAAGGTCATAGAGGTCATAAGGATCATAGCCTACAGAAGAAGCGCCAGAATTGGCTTTATAAGCCGGCGGTAACCAGATTCCTGTGATGCCCATTTGAGCAAGCTTTTCTGCCTCCTTCCCTGCTTTTATCCATAACTTGTCGGCTTCATTATAATACCAGTGGAAGTACTGTACTAAGGTTTGATTATCCATGTGTTAGGATAACATCGTTCCCAGTCATTTGTTTAAGAAAACGGGGTGATCAATCCACTAAAAAAGATGGTGGCCTCCCCTAGTTCTTCTCCTACAAAATCGCGATACTAGTGCCATTTCCATTCAATTCTCACGATTTATGTTCATTTTTACTTACTTTTGCAGAGATTATGAGTACAAAGATAAAAAGCCCGAAAGAGTCATTTACCATTATGAATGAGTTGGTATTACCCAATGATACCAATACATTGAACAATTTAATGGGAGGCCGATTGCTCCACTGGATGGACATCGCTGCTGCTATTTCTGCGCAAAAACACTGCAATAGAATCGTTGTTACCGCATCGGTAGACAATGTTTCCTTCAAACAACCGATCAAATTGGGTGATGTAATTACCATCGAGGCAAAAGTAACACGTGCATTCAATACTTCAGTAGAAGTCAGACTCGATGTATGGGCAGAAAATATTCCTTCCGGAGCCCGCGTAAAATCAAATGAAGCTTATTATACTTTTGTAGCCATCGATCAAAGTGGCAGAACGATTCCTGTTCCTGAAATATTACCTGAAACGGAAGATGAGACTGAATTATTTGCAGGCGCATTAAGAAGAAGACAACTTCGCTTAATCCTTAGCGGTAAGATGAAAGCCAATGATGCGAAAGAACTTAGAGCCTTGTTCTTCGAAGAGTAAAGCCGTTTATAAATAGAATAAGATAGATACTAAACAGAAAATATGACGACATACACCACATTAATTATTCTAAGCGGACTCGTCATATTTTCGTATCTATTTGATCTTGTTGCCAGTAAAACCAAACTTCCTTCCGTTCTACTGCTCCTACTACTCGGCATTGGCTTACGTGTATTGGTAGACAATCTTCAATTACATACCTTCAATTTCCTTACCGTCTTACCTACTCTAGGTACTGTAGGTTTAATTCTAATCGTATTTGAAGGCTCCCTCGAACTTAAATATGAAAAAGGAAAGAATAAGATCATCAAAGGAGCATTTATGTCTGCCTTTTTTGTACTGCTAGCCACCGTATCAGTCATCACCTTTATCATTTATCAGATTACAGGAAAAGAGTTGTACGTCTGTTTTACGAATGCCATCCCTTTTAGTGTCATCAGTTCAGCGATAGCTATACCTTCTGCCGCAGCACTAAGTAAGAAAAGCAAAGAGTTCATCATTTATGAATCTTCTTTTTCGGATATCTTAAGCATCATTCTTTTCAATTTTGCGATTACTAACCCTCATATCTCCATGTCTTCCTTTGCAGGGTTGGGACTGAATACCTTATTGATTATTATCCTATCGGCGATTTCTTGCATCACCTTGTTGTATTTGATGGGTAGGATATCACACCACATCAAGTTCTTCCTGATTATTTCTATCTTGATCCTGGTGTATGCCATCGGACAATCTTATCATTTATCTTCATTAGTGCTGATTCTTGCTTTTGGCTTATTCCTCAACAATGCAGATACGATCAAACATGCCTACTTCAGAAGTATTTTTATTTATAAGAACTTATCAAATGATTTAACGCAGCTATATCAGCTTTCTGCTGAAAGTGCTTTTATCATTCGTACATTCTTCTTTGTGATTTTTGGCTTTACGATGAATATCTATGCCTTAAATGATGGCCCCGTGATCGCCAATGGATTGATCATTTTAGCTACGATCTTTATCATTCGTTTCGTTTATCTGAAGATTTTTAGAAAGGAAAACAGTGGCTCAGAAAGTTTTATTGCCCCAAGAGGCTTGATCAGTATTTTACTGTATTTTAACCTACCTCCTGCATTAAAAATACCAGAGGTAGGCACGGCTTTTCTGTTCCTGGTAGTCCTTGGATCCAGCCTGATTATGAGTATTGGATTACTATCCGCGAAGAAAGTGATCCATCTTCCTGAAGAATCAGCGCACTAAACGGAGCCCATTTCCAGGATCTTATCAAACTCTTCCGCTTTCAATGGCATCACCGATAAACGTCCTTGTCTGACTAAAGAAATGTCTTGTAAACTTTCTTCAGCTTTGATTTGCTCTAAGGATACTGGTGATTTTAAAGCTTCTACCGGTGCTAAGTCTACAACCACCCATTTGATGTCGTCAGTAGTCGGATCCTGGTAAAATTCTTTAACCACTTTGGCAATCCCAACTACATTTTTACCTTCATTACTATGGTAAAACAACACTAAATCGCCTTCTTTCATGGCTTTTAGATTGTTACGCGCCTGGTAGTTTCTTACGCCATCCCAAAAGGTACGTCCGTCTTTATTAAACTGATCCCAACTGTATTTAAACGGTTCACTTTTTACTAGCCAATGATTCATGGTATAATTATTTTAATGACAGTCTTCCTGTCTGTTTTGTCTTATTCTAATGCCAAAACTAACAAATAGGAATGAATTAGGAAATATAGTCGCTTCATCAGGACTCATTAAACATATTCAGCTGATTCAACACTAACTGATTTTCATGAAATATAATATATTTACGTTATGAAAAAAACGCTCTTAATCTCTCTCGCATTATTAGGCTTAGTAGCCTGCGCAAAAAAAAAGCCTTTTGAATCTATTAAATCAGGTATGAGTACCACTAAAGTAGCTGAACTCGTTGGCGAACCAGAACAAAAAATGCCAATCCTGATTGCAGAATGGTGGGTTTACCCTAAGGATAACAAAATGATTATCATGGTTAATGATACAGTTTCAAAAGTAATAATAGATCTGAAAGCAGTACAAGATAGTATGCAATCGGTAACCGGAGATCTTAAAAACCTGGAAACTCAAATAAAAACTCAATTAGATAGCTTGAAATAATTACCTGGGTACTGTTTTAGACCAAAGATCGAACAGTACCTCCATTTTTTACTCTTGATCCTTTCCCAAAATATGAAGTGCCTGCTTTAATTCCTCAGGTTTATGGGTACCAATTAATAATTTTTGATAATTATTAAACTCGAGTTGTAAACCCTGGTTTCCAGAAACATTCAGGGCACGCCCCTTAGTGATCAGTCCAAAACGGATTCCCCAACCACCAAACTCCATAATCGGACTGTATTTCCTGACCTTAGCTAGATTAATACTTTCCCAAGGAAAATATCTAAAAGACAGGTGAAAAGGATAAAACCGAACATAAACCCCATTATTGTTGATCCGGGTTTCTAGTCGGAGTATAACAAACAAAAACGTAATCAACAATAGAACAAATACAGAAATGAGTAGCGCTGTGTTACTCATTGGCTGATCACCAAACTGTTTACCTTCAAAAATTTGCTTAAAAGCACCGTTCAGGAATACGCCATTCAGCACAAACAATATCAACCACAACCACCACTGCCTAAACCTTTGTTTCTCCGAGAAAATAATACCTTCCTCCATTTATTTCGTTTATTATTTTGTGAGTATTGTCTTTTAAAGGTGCTTTAAACCCAATTAGGATATAAAACAGCTTTATAATGAACAATTTAGCGATAATCCTCCACAATAAGTATTAAAAAAACAAAAGCACGAGCATTTCAAATTCTATATTTGTACAAAATAAAATACCTTCCGGGAAACCACATCCGCTAAAAATGGAAACCATAAAACAGATCATCAACAGTATTAGCCCTATTGCTGAACCGTCTTTAGAAAAGCTAGCCAGCCTTTTTGAGGAAATTAATTACCCTAAAGGTCATTTATTGTTTCGCCAGCATGAGGTAGACTGTACCGTCTATTTTATAAAATCAGGTATAGCCAGGGCCTATTATCGCACCGAAGAATCTGATGTAACTTTTTGGTTTGGTAAGGAGGGAAACTCCGTATTCTCCTATAACAGCTATATCAATCAAACTCCAGGATATGAAAGTGTCGCACTACTGGAAGACAGCACACTTTACCGTATAGATTATCATCAGCTGGAGACACTGTACGCAACAGATATCATTATCGCGAATTGGGGAAGGAAACTCATAGAAAAGGAAATCATTCTGGTAGAAGAACGCTTGATTTCCAGGCTTCTGCTTAATGCCAGCGAACGTTATAAAAACCTGATGAACCACAACCCGGAACTCCTCCAGCGTGTACAATTAAATTATATTGCTTCTTACTTGGGTATTACCCCCGTTTCTTTGAGTAGAATCAGAGCAGAAATTAAATAATTTCTTGACCACAGCTAATTTCTTATCATTTGTTTAGTCGGTTTTCACCTCCAAATGTGGAAATTTGCCTTCACATTTACCGAAGCCTGAAATTACAGTAGCCGGCAATAAAATAACAAAAAAATGAACTGGATATTTTTAATTCTTGGCGGTCTTTTTGAAATCGCCTTCGCTTCCTGCCTTGGAAAAATGAAAGAAACTACCGGAAACGCCACCATCATGTGGGGTGTAGGTTTCTTAGTCTGTCTGACCATCAGTATGGGCTTATTGTTAAAAGCAACCCAGACGCTTCCGATTGGGACGGCTTATGCCGTATGGACTGGTATTGGAGCTGTTGGAACTGTATTGGTAGGGATTTTTGTGTTCAATGAACCTGCTACCTTTTGGCGCATTGTGTTCATCACAACATTGATCTGCTCTATCATCGGATTAAAAGCCGTTTCTTCTCACTAATCATTAAAAAGCAGTTGATCTGAAAATAATTGATCAGCATATCAATATCCGATTGGAATAAAACCTATCTGATCAAAGATCAGGAAATGATAATCAAGGAAAAAAAGATGGCTGATTGGCCATCTTTTTTCTTTGATTATTTACTTAATGCAGCATTTTAAACAGTAGTTCCTTTAGTAATTCACCATCGCTGATATTACCAGTACTATCCACACCTTTACTTTTAAGGTCATATTCTCTCAGCAAGCTAATGATATCGAAGGTTTTATTGAGGCTATAACTCCTTGCTGCGGTTTCATAATCCTTAATAAAGTAAGGATTTACCCCCAGCTCTTTTGCCGCTTCCGCTTTATTTGGTAAGTAGTGATACTTGAGAATTTTCGAAAAATAAGCATTGAGGTTGGCCATCACCATCACCATTGGGTTTGCTTTAGGATTATCTGCGAAATAATTAATGATCTGATTACATTTCAGCGCATTTCTTACTGCCAGTGCCTTTTGTAACTCAAATACATTATATTCTTTACTGATCCCTATATTTCGTTGAATCAAGTCCGTGTCTATGGTCACTTCCTTGCCAATATTCAACATTAATTTTTCTACTTCATTGGCAATTTTGGAAAGATCAGCACCCAAATACTCTGCCATCAGTGCAGAAGCCTGTGGCGCTATTTTATATCCTTTCTCCTTTACGAAATCCTCAATCCAGGCCGCTAATTTATAATCACGCACCGGATCCGATTGAAAGATAACCCCGTTTTTATCGATCGACTTATAAATTTTCTTTCGTTTATCAAAATTGGCGTATTTGTATCCCAGCACAAGAATGGTACTTGCCAGTGGTTTCTCAAAATAGCTTTGCACAAACTCTGCCTCTTTGCTACTTCCTTCCGCTTCCTTAGCCCATTTAAGGTCCTGTGCTTCCTTCACAACGATCAATTGATAGTCTGACATCATCGGATAACGTTTGGCCGCATTCATGATCGTAGCCATGTCTGTATCCTTTCCGTATAAAACGGTTTGGTTGAAGCCTTTTTCCATATCACTCAGCACATTTTCCTCCATATAGTGGATAATCTGATCGATATAATAAGGCTCTTCACCATGCAAAAGGTAAACAGGCTTAAACTTTCTGGCTTTAATGTCTTTGATTATATTGGCAACACTCATATATTTATCCAAATGTAACGGCTAAAAACTAATTATTAAAGGTTATTTTTGCACAAATGGCATTTAACCCTACAGCGCTGAACCTTCCGCAGTATCCTTTTAAGATTACACTGAAGGATAACAAGCACTTTATTTTCGACGAAGTCCGTAAGAAACACCTGGTTCTAACGCCAGAGGAATGGGTAAGACAACACTTCATTCAGTATCTTATTCTAATCAAAAAATTCCCAAAAACACTGATTCAGATTGAAGGAGGATTAAGCCTGAACCAACTCCGGAAAAGAAGTGACATTGTCATATTTAACACTTCGGGAGAGCGGATTATGGTGATTGAATGTAAAGCCCCAGCGATTAAGATTACACAGGCAGTTTTTGATCAAGCCTCGCGCTACAATTCTGTTCACAAGGCCAAGTGGCTCGTGGTGACCAATGGGCTTAAACATTGTTATGCAATGATTGACCATCTGGCAGAAAGATTCCAATTTATCGAGGAATTACCGGAATACCCACAGCTATAAAAGAATACCTTCCTGAAAAAAATTGATTTTTTTTAAAACCAATTCCCTCGAAAAATCCGGGGAGTAAATCATATTAGTATTACCTTTGTCTCATGACCGTTTCCGATTTAGAAGACTACTTTTCTGGTATCAATTTACCGCAAACCCTGGAACTCTATCCAGGAACAGTATTGAATGATGTCCCTCATTGCGTAGAAACACATCTCAATGTGTTAAAGATATATGGCAATGTAAGACCCTACGAATGTTTTTACGACCGCCTGATGAAAATCAAAGAAATGGTAGAACAGGAACAAGAGCACGCAGAAGAATAATAAAAATTATAAAGATTCTTGAATTAAGGTTCAAAGTGGAAAGCTATATGATTTTTGTATCCTATAGCTGAAAATAAAAAAGACAACCCTCATCAGGTTGTCTTTTTTATTTGATCATATTTTAAAGCGGTAATTCTAAATAAGAATTACCTTAAAGATTCAATCTGTCCTAAAATTGTACTGATTTTAGCTTCCGCATCTGCTTTCTTACTACGTTCATTCTGAATGATCTCTGGTTTCGCATTTTGAACAAAACGCTCATTGCTCAACTTCGCATCTACTGACTTTAAGAAGCCTTGCAAATAAACCAATTCTGCATTTAAGCGTACCTTCTCTGCTTCCACATCAATGGTTTCATTCAGCGTCATAAAGAACTCATCCTTTCCGACCATGAAGCTCAGCGCACCAGCAATTTTATCAGATACAAACGTCACTTCAGAGATATTTACCACCTTAGCAATAACGTTCAACCATTTTTCATAATCTATTCCGGTATTCACTTTAATGCTCAATGGCAAGGCGTCTTTAGGAGAAATTTGCTTGGTATTACGTACATTTCTTACCTCTGCAATCAGTCCTTTAACGCTTTCTACATCTTTCAATAATACGGAATCAATTGAACCTGCAACAGGATATGAAGCCACAATACAGCAGTCCATTTCTTCTTTCGCACCGAACAATTCATCATGCCATAGCTCCTCCGTTAAGAAAGGCATATATGGGTGTAAAAGTGTCAAAATCTTCTCAAAGAAACCGATGGTAAACTTCAGCGTTTCTGCATCGATTGGATGCTGATAAGCTGGCTTCACCATTTCCAGGTACCATGCACAGAAATCATCCCATACCAATTTATAGGAAGTCATTAAGGCTTCCGATAAGCGGTATTGTTTAAAATTATCTTCGATCTCTACCAATGCTTCATTGAAACGACTTTCAAACCATGAAATCGCTTGTTGATTCGGGTTTGGTAGTGAATAATCAATTTCCCATCCTTTTACCAAACGGAAAGCATTCCAAATTTTATTGGCAAAATTCCTTCCTTGTTCGCAGTAACTTTCATCAAACATCAGGTCATTACCTGCAGGAGAGCACAATAGCATACCTACACGAACCCCATCAGCACCATATTTTTCAATCAGGCCAATTGGGTCAGGAGAATTCCCCAATGATTTAGACATTTTACGTCCTAATTTATCTCTAACGATACCCGTTAAATAGACATTTGTAAATGGCTTCTGGCCACGGAACTCATGTCCAGCCATGATCATTCTCGCTACCCAGAAGAATAAAATCTCCGGAGCCGTTACCAAATCATTGGTCGGATAATAATAATTGATCTCTTTATTGTCAGGGTCTTTAAATCCGTCAAATACAGAAATAGGCCATAACCAAGAAGAGAACCAAGTATCCATTACATCAGGATCCTGATTTACAAACGGTGCCAACTGATTTTTGAAACCATTCGCTTCTTCGGCAGTAAACTCACCATCGGCATCTTTTAACTTCAAAAACTCTGTTAAAGCTTCCTCTTTAGTTTTTGCAACTACCCAGTTACCTTGGTTATCGTACCATGCAGGGATTTGTTGTCCCCACCATAACTGGCGACTGATGTTCCAGTCACGGATATTTTCCATCCAATGGCGGTAAGTATTCTGGAATTTCTCCGGAATCAGCTTCACATCACCATTCAACACATCATCCAATGCTGGCTTAGCCATTTCGTCCATTTTACAAAACCATTGCATAGATAGTTTTGGCTCAATCGCTGCATCTGTACGCTCAGAGAAACCCACTTGTGATTTGTAGTCTTCTACTTTATCCAGGTGTCCGGCTTCATCCAGTAATTTAGCAATCTTCTTTCTGGCGATAAAACGGTCTTCACCAACAAGAATCTGTGCCAACTCATTTAATGTACCATCATCATTCAAGATGTCGATTACTGGCAATTTATGTCTCAATCCCAACTCATAATCGTTCAAATCATGCGCTGGAGTAACTTTTAAACAACCTGTTCCAAAATCCATCGTCACATAATCATCCTGAATAACAGGAATCTCACGGTTGATTAATGGAACAAATACTTTCTTCCCTTTCAGGTGCGCATAGCGCTCATCATTTGGATTAACACAGATTGCTGCATCAGCCATGATGGTTTCCGGACGGGTAGTTGCGATAGTCAGGAACTCCTGATCGTTACTTCCCGAAACCGTATATTTGATATAATATAGTTTTTGATTTACTTCTTTACGGATCACTTCCTCATCAGAAACAGAAGTTTTTCCTGCCGGATCCCAGTTTACCATTCTTACCCCACGGTAAATTCGGCCTTTTTTATATAAATGAATGAAACTGTCAATTACCGCTTCAGACATGTCGTCTTCCATCGTGAAACGGGTACGCTCCCAGTCGCAACTAGCCCCCAATTTCTTCAATTGATCCAGAATAATACCGCCGTATTTTTCTTTCCATTCCCAGGCATATTTTAAGAATTCTTCCCTTGTCAGGTCCTTCTTGTCAATACCGCGCTCTTTTAACATCGCCACAACCTTAGCTTCTGTTGCAATAGAAGCATGGTCAGTACCAGGTACCCAACATGCATTCTTACCCTGCATCCTCGCCTTACGAATCAAGACATCCTGAATCGTATTGTTCAACATATGTCCCATGTGTAAGACACCGGTGACATTAGGTGGAGGAATTACAATTGTATAGGGCTCGCGCTCATCCGGTTCAGAATGGAAAAAGTTCTTTGACATCCAGTAGCTGTACCATTTATCTTCGGTCGCTGCTGGGTCGTATTTTGTGGAAATGCTCATTATTACGAAAAAGTATCTGTTGAGATGCAAAAATAGCTTTTTAATTCAGAAAGAGAAAAATTCGGGTTACTACTCGTCGCCTCAAATCTTTTGCTGAAGGGCAAAATCTTTATAGGTCGCCTCATAGCATTCCCTCATTTTTAGTTAAGCGGCCCCTCATGGCGTTAAAAGGGAGAAACAATAAAGCCTTAACACCTCATTTAAAGACAATCATTCAAATGCTATAATTCAAAACCCTCTCCTTCAAAAGGAATAGATTTTCATTGCATTCGTTTATTTCTGGACATCCTGCAATTTACTCCTCCTCCAGGAACCTTAGTTACAAAAAAAAGCGGGTTGTGCTTTAAGGGCCTATAAAATCTTTCTTTCAAAAGATTTTGAGACCGAAAAGTACACCCGCTTTTTTGCAGTATTTATTTCCCTACTACTTCTTATTTCAAGTTCTGCATAAAATAATCTGTAACCTTCTGATAAAGGTGAACACGATCCTTGCCAATTACATTGTGCTCATGTCCTGGGTAAATCATATAATCTAACTGAATATTTTTATCTACTGCATGTTTAATGAAGTCGACAGTATGTTGTTGTAAAACTACAGGATCTTGAACCCCATGAATCAATAACAATTTACCTTTCAGGCTGCCCACATGATCAGACAAGTTCGTTTCTGCATAACCTTCAGGATTCTCCTGAGGCGTATCCATATAACGCTCTGTGTACATCACCTCGTAGAAGTTCCAGTTGATAACCGGACCACCTGCAACCGCAGCTTTAAACATACCTGGTGCTTTCAACATCACATTTACGGTACTAAAACCGCCGAAGCTCCAGCCAAATAAGCCCATATTATTTGAATCCACATAAGGTAGTGATTTCAGGTAGCCTACAGCTTTCTTCATGTCTTCCAACTGAACAGCGCCAGCATGTCTAAACATAGATTGCTCAAAAGCTTTACCTCTGTTGTCGCTACCACGGGTATCCATGGTTAGGACCACAAATCCTTGTTGCGCCATGTATCTGAACCAGTAATCACCGGCGCCAGCATTCCAGCTATTGTTAATTAATTGTGCATGCGGACCACCGTACCAGTAAACAATTACCGGATATTTCTTTGTGCTGTCGAAATTTACAGGTTTATAAAGGCTGCAATAAAGGTCATCACCAGTATCACTTTTGATGGTGAAGATGGAAGAATTTACAGTTGCATAATCGGCAAGTGGATTTGCTGATTTCAATAATACCTTGGTTTTTGCTGTCGACACTTCTACCAACTGAATTACTTTAGGTAACTCTGGACTGCTGTAGTTATCAATCACTGTATTTCCACTGCTGCTGATTTGTGTGTTATGTACAGCAAAACCTGCAGTAATACGTTTAGATTTGGCAGATTTTATATCCAATAAATATAGGTTTCTTGTGATCGGAGATTCTGCGGTAGACACATAAAACAGCTGATCACCCTTAGGATTGAAACCTTTTACTTCTGTCACTTCCCAATTGCCTTTCGTCAATTGCTTCAGAACTTTTCCTTTTATATCATATAGGTATAAATGATTCCAGCCATCACGGTTACTTTGCCAGATAAATTTCGAAGGATCAGTTTTAAGGAATAACATAGGCACCAATGGCTCTACATACTTTTCATCTTTTTCTTCGAAAATGGTTTTAACGAAATCACCTGTTACTGCGTCATATTGATTTAGTTTCATGTGATTTTGCTCACGATTCAATACCGCGATAAACACATATTTATCATCGGGACTCCACGCGATATTAGTCAGGTATTGTTCTGCTGGCACGCCAGTTTTCAGGTATACCAAAGCTTTTGTTGCAGGATTATATACGCCTACTGTTACCTGATGGCTTTTATCTCCAGCCATCGGATACTTGATATTCACATTCTTTACAGGGCGGGTAGTCCAATCTGAGATTGGATAATCGCTAACCATACTTTGATCCATTCTGTAGAAGGCCAACAATTTTCCGTTATTGCTCCAGAAAATCCCTTTTGAAATCCCAAATTCCTCTCTGTGAACAGAAGAAGCATACACGATATTTGCGCTACCGTCAGTAGTTACCTGTTCTGCAGTCTTTCCAGTGGAAACAAAAAGATTGAACTTATCCAGGTAAGCTACATAACCAGATTTACTCTCTTCCACATTTGTTTTAGCTGCAAGTTCTGCGCTTAATAACGTTTTGAAAGTGTTGTTAGCTGGATTAAAAGCCATTTTAGCCCCTTTTACATTCATAATCCAATCTGCGCCTTGGTTAAACTGAATCATCGGCATAGATTTTAAAGTATCTTGCTGAGCTGCTTTAAGCTTTTGGTTTAACTGTGCTAAAGAAAGAAGTGCATGTTCTTCTTTTCCTTTGAAACTTCCTGACATCCATACCGGGCCATTGGCCTGACGTTTAGCATATACATAGTTTTCCGTTCCGTAAAGGAATTGTAATTGTGACAAGTTTTCAGGGGCAAGAGTAGTACGTGCATTACTCATTGCATCCTGCATCGTCAGCATTTTATTCTGGGCAATCCCATAAAATGAGAGGGCCACCAACTGACATAGTAAGATAAATTTCTTCATTGTTTTATAATTGATGGCCCAAATGTAGCAATTAACCAGGGATCCATGGTAGACTGCAACAACATTGCAACATAACCTATTTTATATCAAAGCCATACACATTACCGGCAAAATCTGCCAGGAAGAACTGCTTTCCATGGATTGTAGGATCTGCAAAAACAGGTGCTCCAAGGTTTAGTTTTTGCAATACTTCTCCTGAATCTTCATGGATCACATACAAATGACCATCAGAAGCAGCAAATAACAACTGATTAGCATACTTAACAACAGTACTTTCAACTGTGCCCGCCCCTGGACCTGTATAAGGAGCTGAATACACCAAAGCATCGCCCGTAGGTCTGTTCCAAACTTCTTTTAATGTTTTCAAATCGTAGGCCACTACCCCATCAGTGGAAGTCGGCATAATCAGATATTTATCCGTAATTAATGGGCTTGCCATTACTTTAAAATCGTAAGTACCATCAATTTTATCGATGTTCTTTCCGGTTAAAGGATCCAGGATAAATATGGAATTTAACCCCGTGATATACAATTTACCAGCAGCATAAATTCCGGTACTGCTTCTAAAACGCAACCCTTCATCACTTCTTTTCCAGAGTAATTTCCCTGTTTTACGGTCATGACCAAATAAGCTCTGCCAGTTACTCCCGGTGATCAAAACCTCTCCGGCAATCGTCATTTTCTCAGGTGTTCCCTCTCCGCCATTCCAATCTTTATTGATCCATATCGTCTTTCCTGTGGCCACTTCTAGCGCTTGTAAATAAGATCCGTAACCGGTATAATAGATGCCTTTTTCGACAATGCCACCGGAAACATATCCCGGAAGACTTTTCATTCCCAGGTCTTTTTTCCAGATCAAAGTCCCATTGCTGGCCTTTAAGGCATAGGTAAAACCTTCCATATCTGTACCTAAAATAGTCCCGCCATCATAAGAAAGTGCATGTTTGATGGAGTTACGTGTTTTATAATGCCAAAGAATTTTACCAGTTGAAGGGTCTAAGGCACTAATTCCACACTGCAGATTATTGGCATCATCAATGGTGGCGACAAATAATTTACCTTCAGCGAGGATCGGACTCCCTTTCCATACGCTTCCTTTAACGTTATTTATCCATTTTAAGCTTAGAGAACCTACCTGCTCATCGTTTGCATTTTTAGATTTGCTAGATTTATTAACGGAGCCTACACCTGGATTAGCCACGTTTTGAGTATTTAAAGGTAAAGTAAAGGCTTGTTTTTGAATATACTCCCTCCCATCCTGGTAAATTACTTCTGTCTGAATAGTATAGGCTTTCCCTTTACTCATTTTATTGACCGGCACTTTTCCGTACCAGCTCCAATCTGTATTGGCAGCTAGAGCAGCTATAGCAATCTGGTTTCCTTTTTCATCATAGATGATACTCTTTGCTGATTTTGGTGCGTTTTCCGTATCGTAAATGTTAGCACTAATCATCAGACTTCCATCTTTTACCAGTACCATATCGGAACCACTTGGGCTGTTGACCACCAAATGATCATGTAAATAAGTATAATGAGGTTTGATCTCTTTTACGCCATTCTGATCGATCTCTATAGACAAAAATTGTCCGGCAGAATTGTCGATTCCTCCCATACTTGGTGAAGCAGAAGAAATATACTGAATCCCTGTTTTATCACTTTTCCTGACAAAGTTGTTGTGCCAATGACCATAAACCCAGGCTTTCAAATTGTTTTCATTGAGATTGATGGAATCATTTTTTCCTTTCAACACAAACTGATCGCTATAAGTCAACAGGTCGTGGTTAAAAATGATCACCGGTTTATTTTTATCGGTGGCAGCAAGGTCATTTTTCATCCATCGAATCACCTCATCCACCGTATAGGAAGGCTGTACATCACCAGAACGCATTGGTGTTACAATAAAATGCGCAGGTCCGGCATCAAATGAATAGTATACCGGGCCAAAAAGGTTTTCAAAAAGTTCCTCTCCATAAGCGCCTTTTACCAGGTCATGATTTCCAATGCAATAAAACACCTGTTTTCCCAATGCCTCTGAAGTCACTTGATTCGCATGAAAATTAAGCCCTTTTTCATAGCAAATATCTCCGGTATGCACGATAAAGCTGACCTCTTGGTTTTTAGAAAAGTTCTTCAGATTGGTAATCCAATCCTTGTATTTGTCGGTTTCGGTATCGGTAATCTGCAACATCTTCACTGAAGATCCTGCACTGGTAGGATCAGGAAGCAGCCCGAAGTTATAAGCCTGTACCTGATCTTCAATTTTGAGGTAATGCTTTGCAGCCAACTTATAGCCCGCCGGAACAGTCACAAATACAAATCGGTTTTTTGCATGCCCAGGTAAAGTGAAATTACCATTCGCATCCGTTTTTAGTACATTTAGTCCGTCGGATACCAAAACGCCTTTCATTCCTTTTTCACCTGCATCCCAGGTTTTATTCTTGTTCACATCGAGGAAAACTTTTCCTTTATATTGCGCTCCCGCAGCCGAAGCCAGAAAAGCAAAAACTACTGTAAATATTAGTCTCATTAAGGTTTCATTTATGTTAATGGGGGTGTCATTCCTGTAAATCATTTGATCCTATCAAAAAGCAGCAGGTAATTAAACCTGCTGCTGAAGAGGGCATTAAATTAAGGCAAATTGATTTTTTCTTTGTTAGCTTACCAGCCAAAAACCTGTTTCAACTGAGGATTAACTACAGTTTCTCCAATAGGAATCGGTCGGTAATAATATTTAGGTGTAATAAAATTCCTTGGCTGATCTCTATCTCTGGTAAAGGCGATAAAGCCTGAAGTACCATTGGTTAAGTAGAAATTCTGATCTTTTCCTGTTTTATCTTTCAGGTAAAACTTAGACAACTTATCTCTTTCTGCAGCTGGAATATTGGCAATAGAAGATTCATCATCAGGAGAAGGTAGAATCGCAATATCAGGTTTACCATCGCCGGTCACATCCAGACCACCCAAAGCAGGAACATACATCCCTTGCTGACTATCCTGAAATAAATTACCCGATTTCCAACGCATTAAATCATTAAAACGGAAACCTTCACAAGCGGTTTCTACCCTTCTTTCGCGACGTATTTCCAGCAACACCGCACCACTCGCATTTGGATAAGTAGCGGCCAAAACAGGATCTAAAACGACCCCCATCTGCAACGCAGGCATCTGTACCCTGTTCCGTAATAAGTTAATCGACTGATCAAGATCTCCCTGATTGATATTCCCCAATTCCGCTTTAGCTTCCGCATTGATCAACAAAATCTCCGCGTATCTGAAAATTGGCAGGCCGGTATAATTCAACATCCAACCTTGTCTTAATGCAGGATCACGAGGATAAAACTTAATTTGATTGTATCCACCTAAGGTAGCTTTGATTCTATAAGGCTCATCAATGGTACTCGCTCCTCTAAAAGCCGGATTAATAATGGTTTCCGTCATTCTTGGATCACGATCTGTGAAAACCTCTGTATACACTTTGGTATTATACCCCGGAGTAGATGTAAAAGGCGTACCATCTTTTTTCAGATAAGTATCCGCCAAACTTCTACTCAATGACCAGGTATAATCCAGCACCGTATGGGTATTATTTCCTACCGCCAGTTCTTTATTATAATCTGCCCACATGATCATTTCCTTATTATTCGCCAGACTAGGACTTGAAAATAAGGATCTATAATCTAATGCACCATTTCCAGTATTCACTAAAGCAAAACCACCATCTTTCATGATCTTATCTGAAGCTGTAACTGCTGCATTCAGGAAACGCTGGTAATCAGCGGTCAATCCGAGTTCATCATGATATTTTCTGAAAGTACCTTCATGTAAAGCAAAGCGCGATAATAAGGCTAAGGCTGCCCATTTGGTGACTCTCGTTCTACCCGCATTTGTCTTTGCATCATCTTTAATGTTTGCTACTGCATAATTCAGATCACTCAATACAGAATCTACCACCAAAGCTCTCGGATCCTGCCCTTTATACAAATCCGGATCATTATCTGACATGACATGGCCATACCAGGGTACATTACTGTATTTCTTGATTTTCTCAAAGTAAAAATTAGCGCGGAAAAATTTAGCGATCCCTACATAGTGTTTGATCTGAGTTGGATCACCTTTCACCTGTCCGATGTGATCCAGCATAAAGTTTACTCTTCTTAAAGCTTCCCAATCAGATTTCCCCCAACCACTTGCATTGGAAGCTGACACCCCGCCTCTCAGCAATACATCTACCTCTCCATCTCCGTTATAATTGGAGATATTGTCCGAATTTAGATCAGAATAACTGGGACCAATCTGCCCATAAAAGCCATTGCTATAAGTTTCCAGATCTGCTGGTGATTGAAAAAATGCACCTTCAGTAATTTCAGTTTTTGGGTTCCTCTGCAGGAAATCTTTCTTGCAGGCCGTCATCCCTATGGTCATCAATCCTAATGTAAGGATATATGTTGTTTTTAGTTTCATGATGCTTCTTGCGTTAAAAATTAAGGTTTAAACCAACAGAATAGGTCTTTTGGAAAGGATAGATTGTTCCATCCAATCCTTCAGGGTCCAACCTGGCTTTAATGTGTGACACGTCAAGAATGTTTTCTGCACTGAAGTAAATTCTAAGTTTATCCATCTTCATCTTGCTGGTTAAAGATTTTGGAAGTGTATAACCCAGGGTAAGATTTTTCAACCTCAGGTAAGAAGCATCTTGAAGGTATCTCGTTTGTGGATTTCCCAATTCTGTTGCATCCTCAGCGATATAGGCTTTCACACGTGGGAAATAAGCATTTGGCGTTTCCGGCGTCCAACGATCCAGGTTATGTGCCTGAACATTGGTCCATGGTTGTGCATAAACACCCCAGAAATAATGGTTACTAGGTCCTGGATACCAATCTCTTTTACCAACTCCCTGGAAGAAAACACGAATATCAAAACCTTTCCATCCAGCACCAAGATCGATTCCATACTGGTATCTCGCAGCACTATTTCCGATGATTTTCTGATCTCCATGGTCAGCTAAAGTGTTTTTTCCTTTATCGATTTTTCCATCGTTATTCAGGTCTTTAAACTTTAAATCACCAACGTCAAACTTGTATCCGGCATCATCAGAACCTACAGCTGTTTGGTTGGCATGACTGGCCAATTCTTCTTTCGACTGGAAGAAACCTTCTGTTTCCAAGCCCCAGATTTCACCAATTTCCTTTCCTACATAATAGTCATTGATTAAACCATTTGGGTTATCGAATTTGGTGATAAAGCTACGGCTATCTCCCATATTAAAACCAACATTATAGTACAACTGACTGTTGTTAACCATAAAACCATCTTTCCACCCGATTCTCAATTCCCATCCTTTAGTTTTCAAATCGGCGGCATTTACCTTCGGTTCTAACACACCAAAAGGTCCAGGAAGTGTCTTTCCTCGGGTCAACATTCCTTTCGTATACCTGGTATAGGCATCAAAACTTAAGTCTAATCTGTTTTTCAACATGCTGATGTCACCACCAAAGTTCAAAGTAGAAATCCGCTCCCAGGTTAAACTATTGGCCACTGCTCCCGGAGGATACACGGCTGTAGGCTTATTACCTTCTAGAATCTGTCCGATTTGTCCGGCATTCATGGTTGGGATATAATAATAAGCGCCTACATCCTGGTTACCCAATGCACCATAAGAGGCACGGAATTTCAACAGGTTAATTTTCAGTTTTTCTGCTACTGGCTTAAAGAAATTTTCATTGCTAATCACCCATGCTACGGAAGCTGAAGGGAAGAAGCCCCATCTGTCATCAGAAGGGAAGCGGGAAGTACCGTCATAACGACCATTCAGTTCCAAGATATATTTATTGTCGAAAATATAGTTGAAACGATAGAACCAACCTCTAACTGCCCAATCTTCCATCCGCTCTCCAGCAGTAATTGCACCGGTAGCCAGGTTTAGAGAAGGCAAGGTCGTACTGATTAAATTTGCACGACTTACATAACCATAACTCCAGTTCCTCGTTTCCTGGTTAAAACCGGCAAGCACTTGCAGGTAGTGTTTCTCGTTGAAAGTTTTATGGAAATCAGTGTAGATGTTGTAGATATTCTGTCTGAGGTGACGTTCCGAGTTCGTTGCAGAACCGGCTACATCACCGCTATAACTAATGGCGGAATTTGGTCCTGTTCTATAAGGAATTGCAATATCAAAAGACCTTCCTGTAGTATCAATTTTCCGCACCGTTGCATCTGCTTTTAAATCCCAGATGTCTTTAACCAGGGAAGCTTTTGCGGTAAAAGTGGTCTGGAAGTTATTCGTTCTGGTTAATCTGCGGCCACCACTTTGCATTTTCCCCAGTAAAGCGGCTCCGGTAGAAGTCCAGCTTCCATCTGGGTTGGTAGGCACATCCAGAGAACTCTGTCTGTTTACATTATGAAAGAACCCCTCTCCGTTATAGGAAGGCTCATCATAAGTACTCGTCATAAAGAAAGTGTTGGTTCCTACAGTCAACCATTTTGACAAATTGTAATCGGCTTTAGCGCGAAGGTTGTAACGATCATACTTATCATTACCGTAATTAAACATCCCCTCGTTTCTAAAATACTCGGTCGACAAATAATAACTCAGTTTATCATCTTTTTTGGAGATGTTCAAATTGGCATTATAAGTTGGCGCAGAAGATTTATAGACTTCGTCCATCCAATTGGTAGTCCCATAATACATCCATGCATTTGGATCAGATGGAGAAACAATCACTGCTGGTAAACTAGGATCCGCAGAACGCTTTCTGGCATAGTCCCGAATATTTTCCGGATACAAGTCATACAAAGGATAAGCGGCGTCATGTTTATATTCCATTACAGTTAAAGGATCAGTTACGATATCTGGTACCTTTCCCAATTGTCTGATTGCATAATAGGTATTCGCATTAATCTTCAAATCTGAACTTGTGGCTGATTTCGTGGTAATGAGCACCACACCAAAAGCACCTCTTGCACCATAAATCGCTGCCGAAGCGGCATCTTTCAACACCGTTACATTTTCGATATCTGCTGGATTTAAGGCCAGTAATTCCTCACTGGTAAAAGGCACATTATCCACTAAAATATAGGGAGAACCACCATTTAAAGAGGTAAACCCACGGATATTAAACTTAGGTGCTTTGTTCACTTGTCCGCTGGAAATGGTAATATTGAGGTTGGGAATCAATCCTTGCAAACCTGCACCAACACTGGTAATCGGTCTGTTTTCGATTTCCTTACCGGAAACACCGTCCACAGCACCACTCAGGTTTACTTTTTTCTGCGTACCGTAGCCTACCACCACCACTTCATTCAGGAACTTGTCGTCATCTTTTAGAACCACATTGATCTGTTTGCGGGTACCAATGACCACCTTTTGCTCGCTCAATCCAACATAGCTAAATACCAATACATCTGCTGGCGAACCTGCTTCAATCTGGTAATTACCATTTCCATCGGTAGTAGCAGCTTTCGGCGTTCCCATCACACGAACCGAAACACCTGGAATAGGTGCTCCTTTTTCGTCTGTCACCATCCCCTTGATTAAAATCGCTTCATTGATCCAGGACAAAGTAGGCAGGGCATCCTGATCACGTTTCCTAAAGATTACGACATTATTATCGGATTCCCGGTAAGAGAAAGGAGTGCCATTCAACAGTTGATACAGCACTTCATTTAGAGGTTTGCCGGAAACCTCCATTTCAATCCCTTTTACCTTTCTCAGTTCATTGTTGTTGTAAGAAAAATCAAGCTTACTGGTCTTGCTGATTTTTTCTATTGCTTTTTCTAAAGATTCGCCCTTCAGGTGAATACTCACCCTAACATTTTTAAGCCGCTGACTAAAGGCCGTTTCCGCAAATAAGGTTCCGGCGGAGGTCAGCAATGTGGCAAACACTATTAATCCTACTCTCATCATCTTAAGAATTAGTGTAGTAATGTTTTTTTTCATATTTTTATTCGTTTTAAAATTCGTTGAAACATAGCACAGCCATCTGGAGAATTTTTCGAAGAGTTTCCCAATGCTGTACATTCTGATCAGTATCTGTTCGCGCAGATACTGATCTTCTTTTTTAATATTAATGACGATTAATTACATCCGCTCCCTGTTATAAGCACCTCCTTTTCTTCGTTAATCTGGTAAGTAATTCCTTGTATTTCTCTGATGAGGTTTAAAACCTCGGTTAAGCTTTGCTTGGTATTGAAGTGAATGCTATTCTGACAATTTTTAAATTTCTGATGATCATATTTGATTTTCACCTGATAGGCATTTTCTACAGCGAGGACGAGATCTTCAAAATAGGCCGCATTCATGATCACATTGCCATCATTCCAAGCCTTGCGCTCTGCGGCTTTAATTTTTAAGACTTTCGGCTTCCGGTGATCTTTATTGTATACCACTTCTTCATTTTTCAACAGTACACTGGTCTGCTGATGGTCATCGCTTACCGCAACTTTCCCTGATACTACGGCGACGCTCATGGTAGACAATGCCTGATAAGACTTCACTACGAAAGACGTTCCCAATACATTGGTCTTAATTCCTGAAGCTTCTACTACAAAAGGAACTTTCTCATCATGAACAATATCAAAAAAGCCCTCACCATCCAATAAATAGACCATTCTTTTCTTCCCGAATTTCTTTGGATATTTAAAGGTACTGGCAGAATTTAGCCATACTGTAGAACCATCTGGCAACACCAATTGCTTCGTTTCGCCTTTTGCAACCGTAATGGTGATGTAGTCGCCGCTCATGGAATGGTAAAACAACATACCTGTTGAAAGCAACAAGAAACCAATAGCCGCGGCCATCGTCAGCAGCTGTTTTTTTCTTTTTAGTTTGAGACTTTTCCGTTGAGCTTGTCCTTGCTGGATTTGTTTGGTCGCATGGATGCGTTCCAGAATTTCCTGACTCAAGCTTTCTTTCTCTTGTTCGTCCACAAAAAAACCGGCAGGGTCATGAATCCCGAATTTTTTATACAGCTCGTTTTTTTCTTTTTCGTTCATATACTAAATACATAACGAACGAGGTAAGCAGAGGTACTATGGGAAATTTATATTTTTAAAAAACCTCCTGAAGATTCATACTTCAGGAGGTTAAATTCCTCCGCTGTTTGATGTCAAAATCATCAACAGGAGAAAGAAAAGTTAAAACAAATGGAATCTGGACTTAATTTTTAAGCCCGGTAAATGTGGTTACACTCTGACCTGGTACCGTTACAATAAAACTACCATCTGTACCCGGGCTTAAAGCACTCCCTTGTTGCCAATGTGCACTATTACCTCCAGATGTCTGATAATTCATCAATGTTCCTGCAGAAAAGCCTTGTAAACGAAGTGTACAGCTAATGGCATCTGTGCCAGGATTAATGGCTACCAATGTGAATTTACCAGTATTCGGATCTTTATAAGCAGAAACTTTTAGAACGGAATTGTTTTGTACGCTAGCACCAAACCTATAATAGCCAGCCTGGATATACCGCGAAAACTGCCCCATCACATCGTAAGTTTTTGGAAAATCCAAGGTGCCATCACTATTGGTACAGATCAGCGATTCATTATTACGAATGGCTAACATACCAAGCCAGTAAACAAAAGCATTGACATTACATTCTGCCAGAAACTTATGCATACTAGTGGCCAATTTTAATCCGCCTACCATGGTATTGTCATAACTTCCACTATCATCAGAAGTCTCTGTCATCCAAACTGGCTTATTCCCTGTGGCATAATTCCAGGTTACCGGATTCTGGTTTAAACCCCGTTTTCCTCCGATCAACTCTCCAACTTCGACATAACCATGGCCGGCAAGAATATCCACATTACTTCTATCCATCCCAGCCAAAAAAGTATTGGCAGTACCCCATGCCGCATTCTCTGAGGAAAGGATTTTCATGGTATTTAAACCTTGCTGGTTTAAGGCAGGCCTTAAATTATTGGTTACAAATTGCCCCAGATGTGCTGAAGTCCAATAAGAAGCATCACAGTCAGAAAACACGTTCTCTGGCTCATTGGAAGGAGATATTGCATAAAAATTCACCCCTTCATTCTGATAAGATTTCGCGAATCCGGCCATATACCTGGCGAAGTCATTGGAGCTGGTATTGTAATTCCATCCATTAAACCATTTGGCACTTTCCTGGCTTTGCTAAAGTATTCGCTTTTAGTTTTTGAGATACTGAAACCAGATCATCAATCGGTTTCTTTTTACAGCCTCCGGCAATGGCGAGCGTTAGTATGGCCAGAAAAGTCAATTGTAGGTTGTTGCACCTCATAATTCATTTAATTTGAGTTCAGTTATTACAAGTCATTATTGACTTGCATTGAATTAAATAATTAATTTGACATCAATTGGGAAACCATCCGAAAACAGCTCTCCTTTAAAGCGCTTTATTTGTTGTCTTGTCGTATACTAAGTACATAACTAACTTAAACAAAAGGAGTACTGGAAATAAATACTATTTTATCCAATTTTAATACAATTGGCATTTTATGCGCAATCTTTTCAGCGCGCTGGTAATTTGATTTTTTACCGTTTGAGAAGAAATGGAAAGCCTTCCGGCAATCTCATTCACAGAAAGTTCTTCTTCTCTGCTCATTTGAAATACCTTTCTCATTCCTGCGGGCATATTCTGGATTTCTAATCTCAAATGACCAGCCATTTCCTTAGTCGTGTATTGCTCAAAAAGAGAATGGTCCAGCTCATCGGTAACCTTTAGAAATTCTACATCGTGCTTAACGCGTAAGGTCTGCCTACGATTGAGGTCCGTCAGCTTATTCTTTAAAATGGTATAGATGAATCCAATAAAAGTGGTGGTAATTTTTAAAGAGTGGCGTTTCAGCCAGATCACCATAAATAAATCATGAACGACATCCTTTGCTTCTTCCCTATTATTCAGTTTTTTACAGGCAATCGCATACACAACATCCCAATAACGCGAATAAATCTCATTAAACGCGTCATCGTTGTCTTCTCTTAGTAAGGCCAGCAAAGCCAAGTCTGTAAGCTGTTTCAATAAAAAGGGTTCTTAGGTTGATTTATTTGGTGATCCAATATATAAATTTAATTACAAAAGTAAAGGAATAGAAAAAGAGAGCAGGCACCATAACCGTTAAGTTTTCATTAAGTTCTTGTGCAGGAAAACAGTTAATAGCCCCTTTTATCGCTTTATTAAGATTTAAAGCTTCCAAAAAATCAGCAAATTTCTTAGGTTTAAGACCAAATGACAAAAGGGACAATAAAGACGGTTGGGATTGGAGTATTATTTTCAATGCTTTGGGCATCTGCCTCTGTAGCTACTAAATTCGGCGTACGATCGGCACCACCACTGATCCTGGCCAATCTTCGTTTTTTCCTGGCAGGGATTGTCCTGCTCGGCTATTGTTACGGCATCAGTAAAGATAAAATTTACCGCCTTCCTACTGCTACAGAATGGAAACAGCTGGCCATTTTCGGCTTCCTCAATACCGCCGTGTACCTCGGACTGTATGTCTATGCGATGAAATTCACTGCAGCAGGGATCGGCAGTCTGGCGGTGTCCACCAATCCCCTACTCATCGTGCTTTTTTCATCCTGGCTGATGGGTAGAAAACCTTCCGCAGCAGAAATATTAAGTATCATTCTTGGGATGGCCGGCATCGCTTTCGCCACCTATCCATTATTAGGAAATCAAAGTACCAGTTTAATGGGAATAGGACTACTCATGCTCAGTATGGTGGTGGTTTCTTTTGCCAGCGTGTACTATGCCAGGGTAACCTGGACTTTACCAAACCTGCTGATCAATGGATGGCAAGTTAGCCTCGGTGGGCTTTTCTTACTCCCGGTGACCGCCATTTTTGGCGATATCCCCGCTTTCCGGCCCGACGCCACCTTTTGGTATTCGGTATTGTGGCTGAGTCTTGCTGTTTCCGTAATCGGGCTGATCTGCTGGTTCTATCTATTGAAACTTGACACCGTAAAAGCCTCGTTATGGCTGTTTCTATGCCCTTTATTCGGTTTTTCTTATGCCTGGTGGCTAATGAATGAACCCATCACCTGGTATACCATTTGTGGCACCTTTCTCGTGGTCTTAGGTCTGTATATCGGCCAGCGACAACGTATGAAAAAAGCCAAATAAAGAAACAACTCCCTGGTTCTCATATCATAATTTTCATAGTATCACACAATAAATTGTGTTAAAATATGTTAAATAGATATAAAACCCAAGGCAATGAAAGCGATAAAGATAGTTCTATTTACGGGTGTCATATTCAGAAGGCTAGGATTAACCAAACTCTATTACTGGTTCAACAAGTAATATTTTTAATAGATATATGGTTTGTTTCCAACGATTTCCTACATTCATCTTTTGAGGGATAAGGGGATAAATCTGGCTCTCTACTAACTTAAATTTATGACTACTAAACTGAAAAGCTATTTTGCTGCATTGGGGATGCTGGCAGCCAGCTACACTGCAAATGCACAATCGCAGATGAAATTTATTGATCCTGCAAATATGGATCTTACCGTTAAACCAGGTGATGACTTCTATCAATATGCCAGCGGCACCTGGATCAAAAACAATCCTGTTCCTGCTAAAGAAACCCGATGGGGAAGCTTCAATGCGCTCCGCGACTTCAACATCAATGCTGTAAAAGGATTGGTGCAAAACGCAGCGGCTGATAAATCCGCTCCTGCTGGTTCTGTAAAAAGACGCGTTGGCGATTTTTATGCTGCAGCGATGGACAGTGTGACGATTGAAAAATTAGGCTATACACCGATTAAAGCTGACCTGGAAAAGATCAAGCAAATCAAAGACCTTCAAGGAATTCTTGACCATGCTGCTTACCTGAGAACCACTGGTCTGGCTTCACCAATGTTCAGTTTTTATGTTGGACAAGACAGAAAGAACGTCAACAAATATATGGCGCAACTTGGGCAGGGAGGAACTTCCTTACCTGACCGTGATTATTATTTGAAAGACGACAGCAGAAGTGTAAAAATCAGAGAAGCTTACGATAAGTACATGACCACTTTGTTTACCCTAACCGGTAACAGTCCTGCGGAAGCAAAGAAAAAAGCTGCTACCGTAATGGCCATTGAAAAACAACTGGCAGAAGCGCAAATGGCAAGAGTGGAAATGCGTGACCCACATAAAACTTATAATAAATTTACAGTTGCCGCCTTTAGTAAAACCACACCTCAACTGAACTGGGCAACGATGCTTCCTAAATTTAAGGTGACAGGTCAGGATACCATTTTGGTTTCTTCTCCAAAATTCTTTGTCAGCCTGGATGGTTTATTAAAAACTGTTCCTGTGGCCGATTGGAAAACTTACCTGGAGTGGAATGTACTAAAATCATCCGCTTCTAACCTGAGCAGTCCTTTTGTAAATGCCTCCTTTGCCTTTACACAAGCACAGACTGGCCAGAAAATACAGACCCCAAGATGGCAACGCATGTCGCAACTTACCGATGGTACCATTGGTGAATTGCTGGGACAATTGTATGTGGCAAAATATTTCAAGCCAGATGCTAAAGTCCGCATGACAGAACTAATTTCAAACCTTAGAAAAGCATTTGAGATCAGAATTAATAATCTGGACTGGATGAGCAATGATACTAAAGGAAAAGCACTGGAAAAATTAAATGCTTTTGTTCCTAAAATCGGCTACCCAGACAAATGGAAAAACTATGAAGGCCTAACCATTACCCGGACTACTTATTTCCAAAACTTACGCAATGCTGGTGCATGGGGATACAATGAAATGGTTACCCAGTTGGGTAAACCAGTAGATCGTACCCGTTTCGGCATGACTCCTCCTACTGTAAACGCGTATTACAGTCCAACAATGAACGAGATTGTGTTCCCTGCCGGGATTCTTCAGTTTCCTTTCTTCGATCCTAATGCTGATGATGCAGTAAATTATGGTGGTATCGGTGCCGTTATCGGTCACGAAATGTCCCATGGATTTGATGATTCCGGAAGTCAGTATGACAAAGACGGAAACTTACGCAACTGGTGGAGTCCGGAAGACAAGGCTAAATTTGAAGCAAAAACGAAAGCCCTGGGCGAGCAGTTTGACGCATACACCGTTCTTGATACCATTCACGTGATCGGGAAACTAACTATGGGAGAAAACATCGGTGACCTTGGTGGTTTAAATGCGGCATATACTGCGTTCAAAATGACAAAACAAGGGCAGTCGGAAGATAAAATTGATGGTTTTACGCCTGATCAACGCTTCTTCTTATCCTGGGCTCAGGTGTGGAGAGGAAATATCCTGGATGAAACCGCAGCACAGCTGATCAAAACAGACCCACACGCTCCTGGTCCATTTAGAACAATCGGCGCTCCGGTAAATATGGATGCCTGGTATAAAGCTTTTGATGTGAAACCTGGTGATAAATTATACAAAAAACCAGAAGACAGAATCAGGATGTGGTAATCCAAACTGCATTTAAAGTAAAGCGCGGTCTCCTATTTAAGGAAGGCCGCGCTTTTTTGTTATCTTGCGGCTCAGCTGTAAACTTATGGCTTACTATAAAAAATGAACATCATCACGCTAACTGCCGACGGCTCCAACACCTTATTTAACGAAACGATTGGCGAACATTACCATTCTAAACATGGTGCTTTACAAGAAAGTAAACATGTTTTTATTGAAGCTGGATTAAAACATGTAGCTGCAAACCAACGCGAAATCTCCATTCTGGAAATCGGATTTGGTACAGGTCTCAACTTCTTAATGACATTGGAATATGCCGTAGCACAAAATCTGGAGGTTAAATACACCGGATTAGAAGCCTTTCCATTAGAAATGGAAGCCTTAAAATCTACTGGTTATCAGCAATATGTTCCAGAAAACATTTGGAACAGTTTAGAAAACAATTATTTAAATGCATTAAAAGCACCGGTAACCCTTTTACCTGGTCAGGAGTTATCTATCCCGCACATTACACTAGATCAATATCAAAGCCCGGCTACGTTCGACTTGGTTTACTATGATGCCTTTTCCGTACAACATCAACCGGAAATGTGGTCAGATGAAATCATTGCCCATACCTGTAGTTTCCTAAAACCCGGTGGAACATTCGTTACCTATGCCATCACCGGAAAATTAAAACGTGCCTTAAAAAGTAATGGTTTTACCATTGAAAAGCTGCCTGGTGCACCTGGAAAAAGGGAAATGCTACGAGGAACGAAGTTGTAAATCATGTCATTTTCCATTGCTAATGGTAGAGAATACAACAATTCATTCTTTTTTATTGTTAAATAGATACACCCTTAAAATACTTAAGGGCATTCAACGAACAATGATAACAACAGATAGCTGGTAATGGAAAAAAGAAAATTAGGCAACTCCGATTTATTTGTATACCCCGTCACTTTTGGTGGGAATGTTTTTGGCTGGACCATTGACGAAGCTAAATCATTTGAGATATTAGATGGCTTTACCGAAGCCGGTTTCAACTTCATAGATACTGCAGATGTGTATTCCAGATGGAATCCAGGGAACGCTGGTGGAGAATCTGAAACCATTATCGGTAACTGGATGGAGCAGCGAAAAAACCGTAATGAAGTCATCATTGCCACTAAAGTAGGTGCAGATATGGGCGCCGGGAAATCTTTATCTAAAAAGACCATCCTGGAAGGCGTAGATGCTTCCCTGAAAAGGCTAAAAACAGATTACATAGACCTTTACCAGAGTCATTACGACGATCCAAATACACCTATCGCTGAAACCCTGGAAGCTTATGATGAGCTGATCAAGGCAGGAAAAATCCGTTGGATTGGGGCTTCAAACTACTCCGCAGCACGCTTAAAAGAAGCTATGGAAACTGCTCAGAAATTAAGTCTCCCTAAATACCAGACTTTCCAACCGGAATATAATTTGTATGCCAGGGAAGCATATGAAAAAGAGCTGGAGCAGGTAGCGATAGATTATAAACTTGGTGTAATCAATTACTATGCGCTAGCTAGTGGTTTTTTAACTGGTAAATATCGCTCAGCGGCCGACTTAAATAAAAGTCAGCGTGGTGGCGGCATTCAAAAATACATGAACGACCGTGGTTTTAAAATACTGAAAGCATTAGATGAAGTATCCGAGCAATACAATGCTACGCCGGCAAGTGTATCTTTGGCCTGGTTGATTTCCCGTCCCTCTATAACGGCACCAATTGCCAGTGTGACGAACCTTTCGCAATTAGAAGACCTTAAAAAAGCTGCGCTGTTAAAATTAAACACAGAAGATATCGCAATTCTGGACGAAGCAAGTAGCTGGAAATAACGCCTGGATACTTGTAAAAATAATAAGACATCACTGTAAACGCCTTGCTAAAGAAAATTTGGCAAGGCGTTTGTCTTTATGTGTAAATTACTAAATTACGCATCTAAAGAACAGCTATAGAACATGAAGAACACCAGCACTCAACCATTTAATGCAAAATTAGCGATAGTCTTGTTCTCTATTATTTCTTTAGGATATTTGGCCATTTTAGGACAAACCTTACTTGCACCCTTACTTACGTCATTTTTATTAGCCATTTTACTCTTACCTATGGCTAATTTTCTAGAGCAGAAATGCCGACTGAAAAGGAGTATGGCTTCCATCATTTCGGTTGTCCTGATGATTGCCGTGATCAGCAGTATTCTGTTTTTTCTGATCAACCAACTGACGGATCTTTGGCAAGACTGGCCTTTATTGAAACAACAAGGGGAAACCTCTTTCCATGAGCTCCAACACTGGATTTCCGCTAACTTTGGCGTGAATGCCCAAAAACAAATAGAATTTGTAAAAGAGGGTGCTTCGAAAGCATTATCTACCAGCGCTGTAGTGGTTGGCACAACCTTGCTCACCCTCTCCACCTCTTTATTGTTCTTATTTTTCCTGCTGCTGTTTACTTTTTTCCTACTCAATTACAGAAAGGTCTTGTTCAGCTTTTTGACCTCTGTATTTGAAGAACAACACACGGAAAAAGTGAGTGAGATTGTAAGACAAATTCAATACATCATCAAGAAATACATCACTGGATTATTCCTTCAAATGTTCATTGTAACCAGCTTAATGATGTTGGTCCTTTGGGTGTTGGGCGTAAAATATGCGGTTCTACTGGGCTTAATTACCGGGATTTTTAACATCATCCCCTACATTGGAATATTTACAGCATTAGTAATCAGTATCCTGATCACCTTTGCCACTGCTGGTGCAGCGAAAGTACTGCTGGTCATCATCGCCTTTATTGCAGTTCATACTTTAGACGGGAATATCTTGATGCCATTAGTGGTTGGCTCTAAAGTGAAAATCAATGCCTTGTTCGCTTTTATTGGCATCGTAATCGGAGAAATGGTCTGGGGTATTTCGGGTATGTTTTTATGTATCCCCTACCTGGCGATGTTGAAGATCATATTTGATCGTATAGACTCGCTAAAACCATGGGGAATTCTACTTGGTGGCGATGAGAAACCGGAAAAGAAAAGAAAGGTTTACCGCCTCAGCAAGAACATCAAATTAGAAGAACAAGAATAAATCTATAGTGTAGGATCCGAGCTTATGAAAGAGAACCGTTCACCGCATATTTTAAATACCTCTGCCAATCTTTTAGGACTTTGCTTTATTGTACTGACCTCCATTAAGGTATCCAAAATGCAGGACGTTACCTTGATTGACGAGACCACCGCATTGGCCATTCTCCTGTTTATGACCAGCTGTATCCTTTCTTTTATCTCTATGGGAAAACCATTGGGTAACAGTCAGCGCCTGGAAAAAGTGGCGGACATTATCTTCTTATCTGGCTTGCTGGTTCTTTTTTTAACCACAATGATGATTACCTTTAACGTCATTCAATAAAACACAACACAATGCCCAATCATATCGCCCCATTAACCGCTGCAGATCCAGCAACCGCATTTCAGAGATTATTAACTGTATTAGATACGCTTCGTACCGACTGCCCATGGGATAAAAAACAAACCATGGAAACCCTTCGCCATTTAACCATAGAGGAAACCTACGAATTGTCGGACGCCATACTTGAAGGAGATCTGGAAGAAGTGAAAAAAGAACTTGGTGATGTGATGATGCACCTGGTATTTTATGCTAGAATTGCTTCTGAAACCAACGATTTTACCATTGTTGATGTCTTGAATAGCGTTTGTGATAAACTCATCAACCGTCACCCACACATTTATGGTGATGTGGAGGTCAAAGATGAACACGATGTGAAACGCAATTGGGAACAAATCAAACTAAAAGAAGGCAATAAATCTGTGTTGGCAGGTGTTCCAGCAGGCTTGCCTTCCCTGGTTAAAGCCAGTAGAATTCAGGAAAAAGCCAGAGGTGTAGGTTTCGACTGGGACGATAAAACTCAGGTTTGGGAGAAAGTAGAAGAAGAACTTCAGGAGTTTAAAGACGAATACAATACCAAAGACCATGAGGCGATAGATGTAGAAAAGGCGGAAGAAGAATTTGGAGATCTGCTATTCTCACTGATCAATTATGCCCGTTTCATCAATATCAATCCAGAAAATGCACTGGAAAAGACCAATAAAAAATTCATCAAGAGGTTCCAATATTTGGAAAGTAAAGCGAAAGAAAACGGCAAAGCTTTACAAGATATGACCCTTGCTGAAATGGATGTCTATTGGAATGAAGCCAAAAAGGTTTAACGCTATTTTTATCTTTTCCATAAATGAAAAAGCCCTGAGTTCAAATCAAATTTGAGCTCAGGGCTTTTTTCATGGTAACAGGCAATCGGATTAGCCGTGTTTCTTTTTCATGGTCATCTTAGCCTTCTGGCCGATACCATAATTATAATCTTTTGTATTACTCTCTTTCTTGTCATGGAAAGCGCCACCACCAGCCGGGCTCACATTCTTCTCTTTAACAATTCTACTTTTATCGATACCACCGGTTTTTGCTACTTTATCAATCACCAATCCTTCTGGTAAATCCATAACTGTTAGCTTTTTACCGACAGATTGCTCTATCTTTTTCACTTCTACCAATTCCATATCTGTAGCAAAAGTAATGGCGACTACATCTTCGTCTCCAGTTTTAAGCACTCTGCTTAAGAAAGTTTCCTTTTGCTCAGGAACTTCAAAATGGAAGATAAAAGGGATACCAGAAAGGTCAAGGCTACCTGAACCTTCATTGGCAACGATTAATATTCTGGCTTCAGGAATTTCCTTAAAATCTTCGATATGATCGAATCCATCCTCATCAAAAAACAAAGGATTCAAGACAGAAACCTCTCCTGGTTTTGCAGAATGCAGAGTTTTACCTAGTTTTTGTGCAGTTAAACGTGTATTTACAAAAACGACTACCTTATCAAACACCTCATCATCTCTCAACAACATATTGAGTAAATTCACTTTGGTTTTATGATTAGGAACTGGATATAAAATCAATTCATGCGTATTTGCCTCGCTCTCACCAAGGTCTTCCACTTCCAAAGTAGTTGGGAAATGTAGGAACTGATCGATCATATTGTTCAATTTTTCATGAACAACAGTGGTAAAGATCAGGTGTTGACATTTACCAGCGCTTCTTGCCAACTCACATACCGGAAGTTGCATCCCTTGTTTCACAATCACTTCTGCATCATCTACGATGAACATTTGCAGCTTGCTCAGATTTAAACCTAGTTTCAGATAAATCGCACGTGCTCTTGTTGGCAAAGCCACCACGATATCCACACCATCTACCAGATCCAGTACATCCTGCTCAGTTCCTCCGTTTCCGTATAAACCCATAATACGGAGGTTTTTATTTTTATTTAGCTTCTCAAATTCTTCAATCACCTCTAATACCTTTTCCTTAGAAGGAACAAGGATCAGCACTTTTGGCGCTTCATCTGTGCTGTATTTCAGGCGCATTAGAACCCCAAGCACATAGTTCGTAGTTTTACCTGAACCTTCAGGACCAACAGCGATGATATCCTGTCCGCCAAGAATTCTTGACATTGTTTTTGCCTGAATCTCTTTCGCAGATATATATCCGGCATCAGTCATTGACGTTACCAGTTGCTTGCTTAGTTTTAATTTCTCTAATGACACAGTTTCTCTATTAATATTATTATTCTGCAAATTTACGTAATATTTAATTGAGGTCTGTAGCCTTTTATAATTCAGGAAACATAATAGTAGAAATATCAGATAATAGCCTTTAATTTGAAGGATGAAAAACAACATAAATACGATAAAAAAACCACTCCTTGTACTTGCACTACTAATCAGTACTACGATGTTTTCTTTTGGACAGGATAACAATTCCTATAAAGCAAGTTTAAAAGAAATGATGAATGTTTCGGGATCCACGGAATCCTACAAAGTAGCGATTGCGCAAACCATAAAAATGCTGAAAACTCAAAAGAGCAACGTTCCTGAATCTTTTTGGCTAGAATTTGAAGAAACTTTTAGCAAATCTGCACAGGAAGACCTATTTGACCTATTGCTTCCAATCTATGAAAAACACATTACTGAAAAGGAATTGAAAGATATTACCAAATTCTACAGCACACCAACCGGAAAAAAGTTTGCAGAGAAAACTCCTTTTATCTTGCGTGATTCCATGGAGGCAGGACAACAATGGGGAATGAAATTAGGCGAACAACTGGCAAAAAAAATGCAGGAAAAAGGGTATTAGTACTAAATTCCCAATTGAGCGGCTGATCAATCTTGATCGTTTAACAGAAAAAACGGGCAGAAATGCCCGTTTAGCTTTTACGCTTACCTTTCAGTAAAAGATCCATCGCATGATCAAGTGTACCTGCACGAGTCACCTCACCAGAGTTCACAAAGAAAATCTCATCGGCATTCTCAATCGTATTTAAACGGTGTGCAATAATCACCAGGGTGGTTTCTTTAGGTAATTTTTTAAGAATAGCACTCAGTAACTGTTCAGTAATGGTATCAATATTAGCAGTCGCCTCATCCAGAATCAGTAATTCTGGATTCCTTAATACCGCCCTCATAAAAGCAATCAGCTGTTTTTGCCCCAAACTAATGTTATCAGAGCCAGAGGTAACGGCTGTATCCAGTCCATCTTCAAAAATGGCCAGTAAAGCATCCAGATTAGCCTCCCTGATCACCTCTTCTAACTGTGCGTTGGTATAATCTTTATACTTACTATTGCCATATAAAATATTATCCCTCACTGTCCCGGTAAACAAAAACGGTTCTTGTAGAATAAAACCAATCTTAGCTGCACGTTCCTCATGACTATAAGCGCGTATATCCTTTCCACTCAGTAAAACAGTCCCTTCTGTAGCATCGTATAAACGTGCGATCAGGGATGCTGTAGTTGTTTTACCACCTCCTGTAGGACCAATCAGTGCATAAGTTTTCCCTTTTTCCAGGCTAAAGCTGATGTCATGCAAAATCTCCTTTCCTGCGGTATAAGAAAAATGGACATGTTTAAACTCCAGCAAAGCAGTAGAGGTTAAAGTATTTCCTTCCAGCTGTTGCAGGTCGTTTTTCATGGATAAAATCTGTGAGATCCTATCCCATCCCGCCATCGCTACCTGGAAATTTGCCCACAAGGCGGCCAGCTGTCTTAAAGGATTGTAGAAATTAGTGGCATAAGAAAAATAACTCACCAGGAGTCCGATACTAAACTGCCCTTGAGAAATCAGGTAAATACCAAACAGCAGGACGATCAACTGCGCCATACTCGAGAATAAACCATAGACTGGCATTAAAATATTATTTGCTAAGCCGGCACCAATCGCAGTTTTATAATTATGGCGGTTCGCTTCATCAAATCTCTTTCGGAAATAATCTCTTCTATTAAAGGCGATGATCACCTTGAAGTTATTCAGACTTTCCTGAATCTCTGCACTCATCCCACCAACACTTTTCAGGTTGGAAGCATTTCTCCTTTTCACCCAAGGGGAAACCAGCGCAGTGAAAATCAAAATCAACACTGCAGGAACCAATGCCGCAGCCCCCAGCTCAAAATTGATCATCAATAAGAAAATACCGGCACCTGTCATCGTCACAATACTGCCAATAAACTGCATCAGCGACTGGGAGAAAAACTGGTTAATCTTATCGGTGTCGTTGTTCACTCTGGAAATCAGATCTCCTGCTTTATTCTCATTAAAAAAGGCTACAGGAAGCTCCTGAAGCTTATTGAAAACCGCATTCCTAAGCGTGTACAACATGCGTTGCCCCACGCCACCCATCAATTTTGTCTGAAAATACCCCGTAAAGAAAGCCAGCAAATACATCGACAGTATAATCCCGCTAAAAACCAGAACGCCATGATAATCTTTGGTCCGGATATAAGCATCAATGGTATGTCCGATCAATAATGGCCCCGTCAACAGCAAACAAGAATTCAAGAGAATAATTCCCGAGGCAATCCACAGGTTTCTCTTTTCTTCAGAAATTAATTGAATTAGTTTTTTTAAAGCCTGAAAAGTCGACTGTTTTTCTTCCTGGCCACTATTCTGGTTAAGATTGTAATTCATAATTGCTTGTACTCTGTTGTGAGTTAAAAATTTGAACGTATTCCGGACTGGTTTTCAGCAGATCCTCATGTTTACCTTGTGCTACGATCTCGCCTTGCATCAATACAATCACTTTATCATAATGTGCTACTGCGGCAATCTTCTGCGTCACAGATAATAAAGTGATGCCAGGATAATTCTGTTGCACGTTTTCTAATATTCTCTTTTCGGTATGGTGATCTACGCGAGAGGTAAAATCATCTAATAACAAGACCTTAGGATTTACGGCCAATGCCCTTGCCAACATGATGCGCTGCTTTTGTCCGCCGGAAAGGTTAGAACCTCTTTCAGAAACGATCGTATTCAGCTGCTCTGGTAATCCCGTTATAAAATCCTGCAATTCAGCAGTTGCAATCGCTTTTTCTAAAGATTGATCCGTTACCGTATCACTAAACGCAATATTTTCAC
Organism: Pedobacter gandavensis; assembly: GCF_014172405.1. Taxonomy (GTDB): domain Bacteria; phylum Bacteroidota; class Bacteroidia; order Sphingobacteriales; family Sphingobacteriaceae; genus Pedobacter; species Pedobacter gandavensis. The sequence goes on from NZ_WNXC01000007.1 coordinate 259,706, forward strand.
GGATACTCATGTTAAAGATGATGCTGTCCTGGAATACAAAACCGACCTGCTGATGAAAAGCTTCAGGATTATACTCCTTAATATCATGACCATCGAAACGCACTTCCCCTGTGTCTGGGGGAATCAATCCGGTAAGGATATATAGTAATTGAGACTTCCCTGCTGCTGTGGGACCGATAATGGCGGTCTTAGAGCCAGCTTCCAGGCTGAAAGAGACATTTTTTAATGCTGGTTTCTGCCCATAAGAGACAGAAACGTCTTTTAATTCAATCGCGCCTTGTAACAGTTGGGTAATTTTCCCTTCTGCCGGACTTTCTTTGATATTCAATACGCCCTCAATCCGTTTATACGAAGTTGTGGCCTGAGCAATCACGTTACTCATGAAACCGATCACCAAAATTGGAAAAATCAGTAAACTCAGGTAGCTGTTAAAGGCGGCAAACTCTCCCAGAGACATCGTGCCCTGGATTACAAAATGACCACCGAGAGCAAGAATAGTTAGACCCGCCAGATTGGCCACAAAAATAATCAGCGGGATTAAGCCCGCAAACAATTTCAAAATCGCCAATCCAAGGTCTCTTGCCTGTGCATTGGCAGATAAAAATTTACTGTATTCCAATTGTTGGGAATTGATTACGCGAATCAATGCGGCGCCCAAAATACTTTCATTGATCACTTTATTGAGCCAATCAATCACCTCTCTACTCTTTTTGAACAAAGGCTTTACCTTACTGAGCACCAGGTAAAAAGCTGTTCCAATGATCGGCACAATAGAAATTACGGCTAAAGCCAGTCGCCAGTTTAAGCCCAGCAACAAAATACTTGCACCGACAATCAGGAATATTGAAGAGGCTATAGAAACGATCGCCTGCGATACAAAAGACTTGATCGCATCTACGTCGGCCGTTAAATTGGTTAATAATTTTGAAGGATTTGCCTGTTCTATATAAGCATGGCTCTGACGAGAAATCTGATCGGAAAGCTGCCTTCTAAGATCTCTGGCCACCCGTTCCGAAGCATAGGTCTGCACCACACTCTGCAAATAAGTAAAGATGAAGATCAGCAAAATCGCCCCAGAAAACTCAATCAATACTGGCTTAATCAGGAAATGACCGGCGGTATAAGCATCTATGCCATTGGCAATCAATTTAGGCAACAGTAAGTTGACCCCATTACTCAGCAATGCCAGGAAGATCAATAAATAGATCATTCCACGATAAGGCTTCAGCAGACTAAAAACACTAGATTTTTTCTCTTTTACTGTTGCTTTCATATTTCAATTTTCTCTATTTACAAGGTTTAGATAACCTCATAACGCTATATTTTTACAGTATACAAATGTACTGTACATTAAAACAAGTTAACAAACCTGTTCAAACTACTTACTTAAATCTGATCGCTTTTAGTGGCGAAATTTTACTCACTAGTAAAGAAGGAAGGATCAGCACCACGAAACAAATCACTACGATTCCTATATTCAAGACCAAAACATCTACAAAATGGAGTTCTACCGGCACATAAGACAAGTAATATGAACCTTGATCCAATTTAAAAACATGGGTGTATTTTTGTATAAAACCCAGTCCTAGTCCGAGGATATTCCCCAATAACAAGCCGATCCCTACCAGGTACACCGCATTGTACAAGAAGATTTTGATGACACTATAATCTGTCATCCCAAAAGCTTTCAGCATTCCAATCATATTGGTGCGTTCCAAAATCATGATCAGCAATGCGGTAATCATATTTATCACGCCTACAATCATCATCAGAATCAGTAAAACACGGGTATTGACATCCAGTAAGGAAAGCCAGGTAAAAATGGCTGGAAAAAATTCGGCTACCGATTCGGACCTGAGGTTTACCTCCAGATTTTCATAAATCCCGGTGGAGACTTCCTTTAATTTCGAAAAGTCTTTGATGCGGATCTCTAACCCACCAATCTCATTGGGGCCCCAATTGTTCAGTCGGCGAATCACATTCATATCGCCCAACACAAATCCCTTATCAATTTCTTCTACACCAACTGCATAAATTCCTACAATCTTAAACGGCCGCTTCCTTGGTGGGTCCTGAACAAAGTACATGATAAAATCATCGCCGGTTTTCAGCTTCAACCGGTTTGCCGTAAACTGAGAAATCATGATCTCTTTCATCGCCTGTGCACTATCGGCGAAATTGATCACCCTACCATCGACCAAATGGTTTTTAATATAATCCCAGTTGAAACTTTTATCGATGCCTTTGAAATTTATCCCTTCCACCTCATCGTTGACCGCTATGATGGCCGGTTTTGTAGCATATGGCTGATAATAGGCCACATTAGGGTTTGTCTTTAAATGTTGTAACGTTTCCCCTCCAGGAACAAATGGTGTCTGTTCAAAGGAATTGTTCAGGTCGAATTTGAAAATGCGTACATCCCCGATGTAGCCCCTCACCTTTTCCTGAATCTCCGTTTTAAACCCTTTAATAATGGCTACAGAAAGCATCATGACCGCCAAACTGAGCATTACGCCTGCAATCGCAATGCGAACGATCAGTTTAGAAAAAGTACGCTCAGATTTGATGGCTATACGCCTTGCTATGAAATATTCTATGTTCAAACTTTTGCTATAAATAGTGACTTAGCAAAAATACGCCTACTGCATTTTTACAGCGATAAAGTTGCGAATATTATGTGAATTTCACTACTTTAAATATCAGGTCGCTCTAGCTATAAATACGATACTGCTTTTTCTATCCTTGTCTATGCGCTCCAACCATGCCCAACAGACGAATTCACCAATAAGTTTCAAAGCCATAAATCGGCTGACATCTTGATATCTATACTCCAAAATCAGACCTAAAAACCATGGTAATGGAAACCTCAACAAGACAGATATCTTGATATAAACAAATCAACATATCCAATTTCAAGCAAGCCAAGGCACATACAAGACAAAAAGATATCTATATATAAAAACATCTTCACATCTAAACATCTTTACGTCTTTATGGTTATGATATCTTCCTATCTTTATAAAAAGGATATCTAAATATCTAGATCCTTAAGACATCTACACCTCTTTACATCTACTCCTTTTAGATCATATCTCAATTTTCTTATCTTTATCATTCTATAACAAGCGATCAATAAACAATTTCCTCCATGAAAACATCCCGTTCCTCCATACTTTTACTTGCCGGCCTGAGTTTGAATTTAGCAGCCTGTGCGGCGGGCCACCGTACCAGCCCAACAAGTACGGCGACAACGAAAGCAATAGAAAAGAAAGCCCAAGAAAAACCGCTGGCTAAAGCTAAGGTTCAAGAGCATGACATTCGTACCGGAGCGGAACAAACGGAAAAATACCTGCCCTATCTGCAAGGAAAACGTGTTGGAATGGTGGTCAATCCTACCTCAATCATTGGTAAAGAAACAACCGTTGATAGTTTATTGAAACTAGGCGTAAACATTGTGAAAATATTTGGACCGGAACACGGGTTTAGAGGTGATGCAAGCGCAGGAATCCATGTAAACGACGCGGTAGATACCAAAACAGGAATCAAAGCGGTCTCTTTATATGGCAAACATGCTACACCAAGCAAAGAAGATCTTGCAGACGTAGATGTCATGATTTTTGACATTCAAGATGTGGGCGTGCGTTTTTACACGTACATCAATACACTACAACACGTCATGGAAGCCTGTGCTGCTCAAAATAAAGAAGTGCTCATTCTGGATCGTCCAAACCCAAATGGTTTCTATATTGACGGCCCTATCCTTGACCCGAAATTAGTTTCCGGAATTGGCTTACAGCCCATCCCTATTGTCCACGGACTTACCGTTGGCGAATATGCACAAATGTTAAATGGAGAAGGATGGCTAAAAAATAAGCTGAAGTGCAAAATCAAGATCATTAAAGTGGCCAATTACAACCACGACCTCCCTTATGAGCTCCCGGTAAAACCATCACCGAACCTAAATACGGCACAATCGATTTTGGTATACCCAACCACTTGCTTGTTTGAGGGTACTTATTTAAACCATGGCCGTGGTACCATGTACCCATTCACCGTAATTGGGGCACCTGCACTGAAAGGGAAATACAGCTTCAGTTTTACACCAAAAAGCATCAAAGGAATGGCGGAAACGCCAATATTCGTCAATAAAGTTTGCTACGGAATAGACTTAAGAGACTACGATACCGAAAAAATCCGCAGCAGCAAAGCCTTGAACTTAAACTGGCTGATCGAATTGTATCAGGCCTCCCCTAACAAAGCTGATTTCTTCAACTACAAACTCAGCAATCAGATGAATAATTTTGATAAACTGGCTGGCGATTCCAGCTTGAGACTACAAATCATTGCCGGAAAATCAGAAAAGGAAATTCGTGCGAGCTGGGAACCAGGTTTAACACGCTATAAAACAATGCGCAAGAAATATTTATTATATCCATAACAAAGATTTATTTGTTCCCAGGGTCTCTACCCTGCAATTGGATAAAATAAGCGCAATAATAATTGTTATTTTTGTCGGCTAAAACAATGGACAATGAGAGTAGTTTTTATGGGTACGCCCGATTTTGCCGTAGCTTCTTTAAATGCTTTAGTAGAAGCAGGATTTAATGTAGTCGGGGTGGTTACTGCCGCCGACAAACCTGCCGGAAGGGGACAGAAACTTCAGGAAAGTGCCGTAAAACAATATGCTGTAGCCAAAGGATTAAAAGTATTACAACCTTTAAAATTGAAAGACCCTGAATTTATTCAGGAATTGAAAGATTTAAAAGCAGATTTACAAGTGGTGGTTGCTTTTCGCATGTTACCAGAAATGGTATGGAATATGCCTGCCAAAGGAACGATCAACCTTCATGCTTCTCTATTGCCACAATATCGTGGAGCTGCACCGATCAATCATGCCATCATCAATGGTGAAAAAGAGAGTGGCGTGACTACCTTTTTCCTGAAGCATGAAATCGACACAGGAGATGTCATCTTCTCTGAGCGCGTTGCGATCGGTGACGATGAAACTGCAGGAGAACTACACGATCAGCTCATGAACGTAGGCGCAGGCCTATTGGTGAAGACTGTAAAAGCAATTGAAGAAGGTAATTACACTGAACAGGCACAAATTCAAAGTGATTCACTGAAGCATGCGCCCAAAATTTTTAAAGAACATTGCCTGATTAACTGGGATCAACCAGCGAAGACAGTTTATAATTTAATCCGCGGATTAAGCCCATATCCGACCGCCTATACCAAACTTGCTGAAAAAACATTGAAAGTATTCAAAGCGGAACTGGAAAATGAAATACCAGACATTGAAGCAGGGAAATTCTTATCAGACGGAAAGACTTATCTGAAATTCGCTGCCAAAGACGGCTATATCAAATTAACGGATCTTCAGTATGAAGGTAAAAAACGAATGACTGTAGCAGAATTTTTAAGGGGAATGCGTTTGTAAACCCCTTTATACTCTTTTCTTACATTTCATTTAATCTTGCACTCAGGTATTTTGAGATTTCATTGAAATAGCGTTTCCTGCCATATCCCATTACCCACCTGATCCCTCCGGTTGCGTTCGTGATGAAGACCTCTTCAGCCGCATTCAACACTTCCGGGTTAATCTGAGCTTCGGTTAATGGGATATTATGGCTTTTAGCCATCCCCATCACCACATTTCTCATCACCCCGGCAATACAACCTTCCGACAATGCAGGCGTATAAATCTGCTTATCATAGACCACAAAAATGTTGGAGCTGATACTTTCACACAGAAAACCTTGTTGATTTAAAATAAAAGCCTCATCCAGGTTATATTGCTTCTTATACAAACCAGCCATTACAAACAGCAAGGAATTGGTGGTTTTATAATTAGAAAGCTTATTGATAGGTTTAGTGATGTCATCATAGACATCAATGATTAGTCCTTTTTTGTTCAGATCATAGCTGCTTTGAGGAAGCGCAGTTGCTTCCAACACATAACCGGACTTGTTGGTATCTGGCGTATATAAACCTGCACCAGCTCTATAAACGGACAAGCGGAAGCGCACATTATCTTTCAGTTTATTTCTTTTACAGAGTTCAGCTGTTTTCTGTTTTAAGAAATACTCGTCCATCAACTCCGCACCATCCATCTTCAAAGCCTTCATGCCTGCCTTTAGGCGATCCGCATGAAGTTCTGCAAATTTGAGTGTCCCGTTGTTCATACGCATAGATTCAAACAGGCCATCACCATATCTAAACGCCCGGTTTTCCACCCCAAAAACAGGGTGGTTTGCCGCTACGAACTCGTCATTATGTAAAATATATTCTTGTTGCATTTACGAAGGCTCCACAATATAGTTTCTCCATTTGTTCAATGCTGAATCAAAATCAGCTGGCAGAGGCGCCTCAAATTCCATATATTCCTTCGTTGTAGGGTGGATGAAACCTAAAGTTTGCGCGTGTAAAGCCTGACGAGGAATCATGTTAAAGCAATTCTGTACAAACTGTTTGTATTTATTAAAAGTTGTTCCTTTGATAATTTTATCACCACCATAATTGGCGTCATTAAACAAGGGATGTCCGATGTGTTGCATATGTGCTCTGATTTGGTGTGTACGACCCGTTTCCAGCTGACAACTGATTAGGGTTACATAACCTAAACGCTCCAAAACAGAATAATGTGTTACTGACCACTTACCTTTTTCTTCCTCATCATACACATCCATCACAATTCTATTCTTCAAACTGCGACCAATATATCCCGTAACGGTACCATTTTCCTCAATATCACCCCAAGCCAAAGCGATGTATTTACGCGTAATGCTGTGGTCAAAAAACTGTTTCGCCAATTTAGTCATGGTGATTTCGTTTTTACTGATCAACAACAAGCCTGAAGTATCCTTATCGATGCGGTGAACCAAGCCTGGTCTTCCCTCATTTCCCGGTAATTGTGGTAAATTTTCAAAATGGTAGGCTAAGGCATTCACCAATGTTCCGGTGTAATTGTTAAATCCTGGATGTACGACCATTCCTGCAGGCTTATTTACGACTAACAAATCGTTGTCTTCATAAACAATATCCAATGGGATATTTTCCGGATAAACTTCCGTATCTCTTGGAGGATGTGGGAACACAATAGAGATCTCATCATCTGGTTTCACTTTGTAACTGGCTTTAATCGTGGCCTTGTTAACCAACACATTTCCAGCCTCAATAGCGTTCTGAATGCGGTTACGGGAAGCATTTTCCAGACGCCCCATTAAAAATTTATCTACCCTTAATAAAGACTGTCCTTTATCAACAACAATATTAAAATGTTCGTATAAATCCTGCTCTTCTAACTCCTGCACCTCGCTGCTATTTTCCATGAAATCTATGTCTGTATGTGATTAGGAAAGCCATCTATAACAATGGTTCCATTCTGCAAAACTAATCTTTAACAATTACATAATTGAAAAAAAATAATTTGGTCTGCTTTTTGATAACAGGCATAGCAATTACCAACCGCAACTTTTTAACGTTTTATTTGTGCTTGAGCCCAGAAAACCGCTTATAAACTTGCTATGAACCAGGTTAGTTAAATTAATTCCAGGATTATGAAAAACTTTACTCAAAACATTAAGATCATTCTAAACTTCTTTCCTTATTTATTAAAAATCATCTATTTTAAACCTTAATCATTAGCTAAAAAAAAGGCTTATATATTTGCAAACATGTTTACAGATATCTACAGCCCCATTCAGCAATTAAAGCATCCGCATCTTTCCCAATTATGGATCAAAAGAGATGATTTGATTGACCCCTATATTTCGGGGAACAAATGGCGTAAACTAAAATATTTATTATCAAAAGCAGGAGCCGAAAATAAGCAGCACCTGGTTACTTTTGGTGGCGCTTATTCCAACCACTTATTGGCTACCGCAGCGGCATCCTCCAGAGCAGGATTAAAATCTACGGCATTTGTCCGCGGAGAAACTGTGAAAAATGAAATGTTAATGCTTTGCCAACTTTTTGGAATGACATTGATCTTTGTCGACAGAGAAAGCTATAAAGATAAAACAAGCTTGTTCCAACTGCATTTTGGCGATGATCCAAATGCTTTCTTTATTGATGAAGGTGGTGCAAGCATGGAAGCTGTTACTGGCTGTGCAGAGATCATTAACGAATTACCTACCGACATTGACCATATTTTTTGTGCTGCAGGGACAGGGACTACCGCAGCAGGATTATTAAAAGGAATCCATGACCTGGGCTTAAAAACTACCTTACACGTGGTACCCGCATTAAAAGGCGGTGATTTCATTGCTGAAGAAATTTTCAAATACCTCGGCCATACTCATCAATTGAGCTTACATACAGATTATCATTTTGGTGGTTACGCGAAAACCAAACCTGAATTAATTGATTTCATGAAAAATTTCATCAGCAGTCAGGGGATATTAATTGATCCGGTATACACCGCAAAAATGATGTACGCCATCCAAGACCTCTCTAAGAAAGATTATTTTAAAAAAGAGGAGAAAATAGTTGCCCTTCACACCGGTGGCCTGATGGGAATCCTTGGTATGAAAGACAAATTCTTTTAATCCTGAGTACCTGAGCTAAGGTATACCCTTCCCAGATAAACGCTATCGGAAATTTCATTTCTATCGTCAGAAATAAAGGAGATATAAGTTTCTACAAAATCATCTTCGGGACTGATATTCCTATTCAGGGATTCAGCCATAGGTATCAGGTAGAGTTCCTCTTCCCCAACATTTCTTCTGTTTCCACTTAAAACACTAAAACTCCGCTCCCATTTAGGATGGTAAGCCAGCAGCATCACCTGATCTCTTTCATATTTTGCTTCCAGATCTGAGGCTACCCTCCATTGAAATTTCAAGTTTGGGTAAACGTATTCCACTACTGGCTGGTTTGCGACCGGCAAATCACCTTTACTCAGCAGCACCTTACTATAATCCAGCAGGAAATTCGGTTTTACTCCAGTAATTGCCTCTTTAATATTCCAGGAACTGGCCACATTTTGTGCGGTCTGACCTGTTCCCAATGCCGCAGTCCTAAAACCTACATTAATGAATTCTTTCGTATGGGAAATCAATTTTCTGCCCATTTGAAATTTCTTATTGACACTCAACTGTCCGGATGACCTTGGTTTTGTTGATTTTTTAGGTGCATTACGAACACAAGGTTTACCCAACCTGATATAGCCGACAACATTTCCTACTTTTCCTACAAAGGTGCCAAAGGCACCCCCTGTTACACTTCCCATAACGATAAAATTAAATGATTAATAACTACTTAAAATTAAACATAATTAACTACAAATTGATATATAATTCAATTATAAAATTGAATTTATACTGCTATTGTTTTGCTTTTCTTTTGCTCCGGTAATATAAGAGCAAAAGAAAAGCAAAACAGTAGCAAAACAATAGCAAAACAAATAGCGAATAAATCAGGATGCTGCCAGCACCGAACAAGGGAGGAAACCTGTTAAAAAACAGGGAAAATAAAATTTAAGATTAAGTTAACCCATCCCGATCCGTTTAACTTAAACAGCAGGTCATTTTGAAGGGTAAAAGATCAGATTTTAGATTTAGATGATTAGCGTGTTTTACTATGCCCGCTTCAAACTTTCCAGCAATTGCTCGTACAAGTCATCGCTGGTTGCTTTTTTAGGTTTGATCTTTTTAACGGTGGCCCTTTTCCCCTGGGCTTTCGCTTTAATGATCTTTAACAATTCGTTTGAATAGTCATTTTTAAAACTTTCGATGTTAAATGGCGCCGTATATTGCTTGATTAAGGCCATACCTACCGACAATTCCTTTGGCTTAATACTGACCTCATCTTTCGGTTTCAGCTCCTGAGTATCACGTATTTCTTCCTGAAACCGAATCTTGGTCACCACAATAATTCCATTCATCGGATGAATGACACATAGATTTTCATGATTACGCAATACAAAACGTGCTACGCCAGCCTTTTTCGACTTAACCAAAGCCTCTAATAGCAAGGCATATGCTTTTTTCCCTTGCATTTCAGGCTGGACATAATAAGAAGTTTCATAATAGACGGGGTTTATTTCCGCGAGATCAACGAAATTCTCAATTTCTATGACTTTTGTCTTTTCAGGCTTAACCTCCTCAAAATCATGATCATCCAACACAATATATTGATCATTCAATAAGTAACCTTTAACAATATGGTCAAAAGGCACCTCTTGTTGTGTTTTCTCGTTTACCCTTTTAAATTTGATATTGGCATGATCCCTTTCATCCAACATATCCAAATCCAGCGCACTACTTTGCACTCCTGAGAACAGTTTCACGGGGATATTTACTAAACCAAAACCAATAGCGCCTTTCCAGATCGATCTCATATATAAAATTTAAAGGTCCTCTTATTCAGGTTTATTTAAATAATACTGGTCAATCTGTTCTCCAACCTGATCAACCAATTCTTTGGCGATTAAACCTTCTGCACACCAAACCCGACCTTGTGCAGCCTCCTCCGTCCATACCAGGCCAATCGAATTCTCCTGGTCAAACAACGCGTATTTTGGCTCTTCCCGATCGGGAATCACTAATAACCTTTCCCATTGTCCTTCAATTAGCACCTGAATATCGAATGGCTCCCAGGGTTCTTCTATCTTTCCCATCGCATTATCTTTTATTTTAAAAATCAGGAATGATCCTGTTTCAATAACACTTCCTCGTTTTTATTGTTTTTAATAACGGTCATCAGGTCGATTCCTTTGCCCAGAACCGGTTTAAAAATATCCCCCATTTCATTTACTCTGGCCAGCGCATTGAAAATTGTAAAATCTTTCATTTGCAAACCTTTCTTTACTTCCTCCCAGTGTAAAGGCATAGACACGGTAGCACCGGGTTTAGGACGGAGTGAATAAGGGGCCGCGATGGTCGCATGCGATCTGTTTTGCAGGAAATCGAGGTACATTTTACCTTTCCGGTTGGCCACTACCCGCTCCAGACTGGTAAACTTTGGTATTTCGCGATTGACAAGCGTTACGATGATCCTGGCAAACTCCCTGCTCTGCTCATAAGTATATTTATTACCCATGGGGATATAAATATGTAAACCTGTGGAGCCGCTGGTTTTGCAATACGATGGCACACCCATCCCCTCCAAAACGGCCTTAGTCACCACTGCAGCCTCAATCACTTGCTCAAAAGAACTTTTACCGGGATCAAGATCAATGATACACCAGGTTGGGTGATCGGGTTTTTGAATGGTGCTACTCCAGGGATGCAACTCAATACAACCCAGACCAGCCATATAAAGCAAGGTAGCTTCATCATTACCCAAAAGAAAGTGTTTATCCGTATCATCACCTTCCGCATGGTACAGATAAGTCTTGGTCCAGTCGGGCACTTTATCTGTTACGTCTTTCTGGTAAAAACTTTTGCCTGTAATTCCATTGGGATAGCGATTTAAAGACTGTGGCCGATCTTTCAGGTATGGCAATATAAAAGGAGCCATCTGATGGTAATAATTGATCACATCACGCTTGCTGACTTTCTCCAGCGGCCAGAATATTTTATTTAGATTACTAAACTTCAAGGAGTGTCCATTGATTTGCTTCAGCTGTGTTTCTTCCTCAGGGTTCAGCAAATCTTCCGCAAGTCCTTTTTTCCCGGATTTCTTTTTTTCTGCTTCCATAATAGGATGATGAATCACTTGATTTATAGCTACTGGATTTTCCAGGAGTACTTCTTCAGGTCCCTTATCGCCTCTCATTCCTTCAAAAGAAGGATGCCTCATGACCCCATCAGCTGTCATTTCTGTAAAACTAACCTCACAAACCAATTCCGGCTTTAACCAGGTGGCTACAGCATTTGGAGGCTGATACTGGAAAGGACTCCGCTTATTCACATCTGGTTCCTCTGCAAACATCGGCGCTGCGATGATCAAGGGCTGAAATTGCAGCAGCAGTTCTTTTTGGGTTTTAAGACTAAAGCCCGTTCCGATCTTTCCGGTATACTTTAATTTTCCTTTCTCAAATACGCCTACCAGTAAGGAACTAAATGGCCTGGTGCTCCCTTCATTTTTCGTAAAACCAGCAATTACTACCTCCTGACGCTGATTCGCCTTAATCTTCAACCAATCCTGCGTCCGATCTCCAGGATGATACTTGCTGTCCATTCGCTTGGCCATGATTCCCTCCAAACCGGCTCGCTTCGCCGCATCCAAAAAAGCAATGCCTGAGGTTTCGAAATCCTTACTTAATAAAATGACTGAACTGGAAGGCAGTACTGCTGCAAGAATTGCTTTCCGATCCAGGAGCGATAATCCCCTGAGGTCGTAACCATCATACCAAAGTAGGTCAAAAACATAATAGCTTAAATCACCATCTGCTTCGCTACGCCAATGCTGTAAGGCCCCAAAATCAGCACTGCCCTTTTCATTTAAAACCACCACTTCACCGTCCAGAATGGCGCTTATCTTCCATGCTTTCAGTGCCTGATAGATGGGATAAAATTTCTCATTATAGGATTTATCATTGCGGGATTTTAATTCAACCTTAGATTGATCAAGAAAAGCCAGGGCACGATAACCGTCCCATTTAACTTCATAGAGCCATCCGCTTTGATCAAAAGGTTCGTCAACCAAGGTAGCCAACATGGGCTCAACCTGCTCAAAAAAAAGAGCTTTCATTGCTTTTTCAAGTAACCTCTGGAGCTTTTCCCCAGCCGGTTCGATATTGCTACTTTGATTTTTTAAGGCTTTACCAATTTTCTCAACATCAGGCTCCGCTGCTTTATCCTTTGGCCTTTTGGTCTTTCCATAAACCCGATCCGGCTGCTTTTCCATTTGCAGGATGCTTTTCCCGGAGATCACCGATTTATCTTTTAAAAGGATATCTGTTGTTTTCGCATACTTATCGTCCAGCTTCATCAATAACCAGGAATTATCTCCTTTGCCATAGGCTTTTACTAAGGCAAAAGCACCTTTCAATTTCTTTCCATTGAGTACAAAATGGAGCTTTCCATTTTGTAATTGATGTAGCATTTGTTTTTCCTGCGCTTTAAAATCAGCAGATTCCGGCTCAAAGGGCGTATACGTTCCTTCATCCCATACGATTACAGTCCCCCCTCCATACTGGCCTTTAGGGATTACACCTTCAAAATTCCGATAGTCATAGGGATGATCTTCCACCATCATCGCCAGTCGCTTGATTTCAGGATCCGTAGACGGACCTTTTGGAACGGCCCAACTTTTCAGGACACCCTCCATTTCTAAACGAAAATCATAATGAAGGTGGGAGGCAGCATGTTTTTGAACGACAAAGCGTAGGGTCTTTCCGCTACCTTTCCCTCCTTTAGGTTCAGGCGTCTCTTTAAAGGATCGTTTCTGCTGATATTCCCTAAGCCCCATCCATGATTGCTTTTAAAATTTAAATATTCGATTGGTCCACCACCTGCTCACTCAGTTTCCTTCCTTCTAAAGCCATACCGATGTTTATTAAAAACCTTGGAGCCACATGGTGATGATCGGCAGAACGCCAGGCCCCAGATTCAGCAATGATAAAAAAATTTGCACCGTTTGGATATTTAATCCGCATTCCATGCTTTCCCTGATAATGCTCAGCTTTGGCGTGCAGGCGTAACAATACACCTGTTCCAGGTTCTTTTACTTCAATTTGCATAATTATTGAGTTGAGTTAAAGACATTTTTCTTTAATCGGATCTTTAAATATTATTAATTGATTCAAATTACTGGGATTCAACGTCAAATCCCTTCGAGTTTATGCTATTCCTTAGCCATTAAAAACAAGTATAACAGAGAATAGTTTCTCCAAAATTCAAATTTCCAAAAACAACCATCCTACTGACCTACAACCCAATACATAAAATTAAAGAATAAAAAAAGACAAAAATATTTGCGTAGTCGAATAACTTCATTTAAATTAGTAGTCAAATAACTACATAATGAATTTAAGACGAGATGTATTTCAAGCCATAGCAGACCCAACAAGGAGAGCGATATTGGTTTTACTGGCTTCACAGTCGATGAGTGCCGGTGCCATAGCTGCCAATTTTGATTCTGCCAGACCAACGGTTTCAAAACATTTACAAATACTTACGGAATGTGAGTTACTGAAACAAGAGCAAACCGGAAGGGAAATTCACTATCATATCAATCCAGAAAAGATGAAAGAGGTGGCCGATTATATTGAGCCTTTCCGCAAAATGTGGGAAGAACGTTTCAACAAATTAGAAAACATCATGAAAGCCTATAAAAGCGAATAACATGGAACAGAAAACGAAAATTCATGCCGAAGAGGGCAAACAAGAATTAGTGATCACCAGGGAATTTGATTTACCACTGGAATTACTTTTCAAAGCTTATGTAGATCCGGAAATAGTCGCACAATGGATGGGAACGAAAGTGGTTGAACTGGCAAGTAAAAATCACGGCAATTACCGTTTTGAGACCAGCGATGCCACAGGTAAAGTAGTATTTCAAGCCAATGGGGTAATTCATAGCTGTATTCCGAACCAAAAAATCACCAGGACTTTCGAAATGGAAAACGCTCCTTTTGAAGTTCAGCTCGAATTCTTAACCTTTGAAAAACTCACAGAAAGCAGCAGCCAGCTTAGGATACAAATCCTTTACAAAACGGTTGAGCTAAGAAATCAAATGATGAAAATGGGCTTTGCGCCAGGCCTGAATATGGCACACAACCGCTTGCAGGACATCGTCAGCAAATTAAAATAAATAGCATGGAAAAGAATAGCAATAAAAAAGAATTGTCGGCCGCAAATCGTGAAGAGTTGCTGAACACCTTAAAAGAGCGGTTTGAGAAAAACAAGAATCGTCACAAAGGTATAACATGGGCTGAAGTACTAGCAAAGTTGGAAACTAATCCGGAAAAACTCTGGTCGCTCGATGAAATGGAGCTTTCTGGTGGTGAACCGGATGTGGTTGGTTACGACAATAATACAGCTGAATACATTTTCTATGATTGCGCAGCGGAAAGTCCTAAAGGTCGCCGGAGTCTTTGCTATGACTATGAAGCTTTAGCATCCAGGAAAGAACATAAGCCGAAAAATAATGCAATAGATGTGGCTACTGCAATGGGGATCGAGATTTTAACAGAAACAGATTACCGGGATTTACAAAAAATGGGTAAATTCGATTTGAAAACCTCGAGCTGGCTGAAAACACCTGCAGAGATCAGGGCACTAGGCGGTGCCATATTTGGGGATCGCCGCTACGATCATATTTTCAAATATCACAATGGCGCGGAATCTTACTATGCTGCCAGGGGATTCCGTGGTTCGTTAAGGGTTTAAATTTTCAAAAAAGCTAAAATTTATGACAACTGACCAAAGAAATCCCAAAGTAGATTTTTATTTTACTGAAGCCAGAAATTGGCAGCAAGAACTGGAACAGTTGAGGGGGATTGCGCTAGATTCCGGGCTTCATGAAGAATTGAAATGGGGTGTTCCTTGCTATAGTTTACATGGCAAAAACATCGTTTTAATCCATGATTTTAAGGAATATTGTGCGTTTCTATTTTTCAAAGGCGCCTTATTAAGTGATGCCAATGGCATTTTAATCCAGCAAACGGAAAATGTACAGGCTGCTCGTCAGGTTCGCTTCAGAAATGTAATGGAAATCTTAGAACAGAAAGCCATATTGAAAGCTTATATCTATGAAGCGATTGAAGTAGAGAAAGCAGGCTTAAAAGTGGATTTAAAAAAGACCACCGCATTCCCTATTGCCGCTGAGTTTGAACATAAACTGAAAGAGATACCAGCACTAAAAATTGCATTCGAAGCCTTGACACCAGGACGGCAACGCGCTTACTTACTTCATTTTGCTGCCCCAAAACAATCCAAAACCAGGGAATCAAGGGTGGAGAAATGTATCCCACAGATTCTTAATGGAAAGGGTTTAAAAGATGAAATTCTAAAAACTATTAAATAGGCTACTGAATTTAAAAACAATTAGAAAAAGACAACTGTAAAGCATAAAGAGACTTAACTCATACATTCATTGAATAATATTTGTTATTTTTGTAGCATGGCAAAGGTAAACAGTAGTAAACAAGTTCCTAAAGGAGTGAGATTAAAATGGGCTTCATTAAAAGAAGCTACATCTGTTAAGCTATCTTCTGATGCTATCCGCGGGACCCGGTCTTCTTCGAATGGTAAATTTGTGACAAGGTATTCAGGGTCAGGTCAATTTATTGAAAAGACAGCTGAGAGAATCCAAAATAACAATTCTAACGGAAATTTACTTATCCCTTGACCTTCCAATATCCTGGTTATCCGTTAGTCTTTATTCAAAAACAACCTTGCAGAGATGCCTCAGCGCATTTATTTACCCTCATTTATAAGTTCTATTCTCCCATCACAAAGCTCAAATATATATTACGGGCGGATTATCATGAACACGATATTTTCGGTATTAAATTCTATGCATCCTGTCATAAAAAAAGTGAGCATAAATATTCCAAAATAACAAATAAAGGTGATGTAGGAAATATACTTATTAGTTGCCTGAATGTGATCCCCATCATACTTAAGGATTATCCGGATTCCTCATTTGGATTCATTGGTGCCAGAACCATTGATTTTGCCTCAAAAACAGTAGAGGATTATAAAAACACCCAACGTTTCCGGGTTTATAAAGAAGTAGTACCTTATAAAATAGGTCCAAAAACCTTTGAACACATAGAGTATGCAGACATTAGCGGTTATTTATTGATCAACAGAAACTCCGGTAATATTGATAAAAAAGAAAGAAACCTGATTAATATGTTCACACTTACTTATCAAGACTTGTTGGACATATAATTTTTTCTATTCCTTCCCCGCCCTGCGCCATGCGAACCATCCACCTAAAGGGCTTAAAAGATGAAATTCTAAAAACTATTAAATAGGCTTCTGAATTCAAAACCAATAAAAAAAAGACGGAATCTTTTTAAAAAAAACAACAGAATCTAATAGACCAAAAGTCGATCTATACCAAAATCATACTTTAAACGATTTAAAGTATGATTTTACCTTTTTTCTCCAAAAACCGCCTGCATTTGTTTCTTTGGCACATTTCATTACATTTGATTAAACCAAAATAAAGCACTATGTATCAACTAACTGTAGGTCCGGATCAGGTAAATGAGACTTTAAGCAAACATATTTTAGCGGATGGCTTCGACCTCACCTATGATATAGAAAAAAGCCAGGGTGCTTACATCTACGATTCAAAATACAAACGAAATTTACTGGATTTCTTCACTTGTTTTGCATCTGTTCCCTTGGGATATAACCATCCTAAAATGATCAATGATGAAGCATTCAAGAAGAACTTATTGTTGGCTGCATTGTCCAACCCTTCCAATTCTGATGTATACACGCAGCAGTATGCCCAATTTGTAGCTACATTTTCAAATGTCGGGATTCCTTCCTACCTTCCGCATGCCTTTTTCATTGCCGGTGGAGCCTTAGCGGTAGAAAATGCGATTAAAGTAGCGATGGACTGGAAAGTTCAAAAGAACTTTGCCAGGGGATACAAGGAAGAGAAAGGTTTTAAAGTACTTCATTTTGAGAAAGCCTTCCATGGCCGATCGGGTTATACACTCAGTTTAACGAATACCTTGCCAGATAAAACCAAATGGTTCGCTAAGTTCGACTGGCCAAGAGTATCTGTGCCAACAGTTAAATTCCCGCTGCAGGACGAAAACCTAAAAAATGCAATTTCGACGGAAGAAGCTTCCATTGTACAGATTAAGCAGGCTTTTGCAGAAAATAAAGATGAGATCTGTGCGATCATTGTGGAGCCGATTCAATCAGAAGGCGGTGATAATCATTTGCGGGAGGAGTTTCTGATTCAGTTGAAAACCCTTGCCGATGAAAACGAAGCTTTTTTGATTTATGATGAGGTGCAAACTGGTGTAGGCTTAACGGGTAAATTCTGGTGTCATCAGCATTACAGTGAAAAAGCACGTCCGGATATTCTTGCCTTCGGGAAAAAGATGCAGATTTGCGGAATTCTGGTGGGTGATAAAGTGGATCAAATAGAATCTAATGTGTTCCATGTTCCTTCAAGAATCAATTCCACCTGGGGCGGTAACCTGGTAGACATGGTGCGTTCTACACAGATTTTACAGATCCTTGAGGAAGATCAGCTTTGCAATAATGCCACAGTTGTAGGTCAATATCTGAAAGAAAACCTGGCACAATTTGCCCAAAAATATGATAAGGTAACCAATGTAAGGGGAAAAGGCTTACTTTGTGCTTTTGACTTCCCAAGCAAAGAGATGCGCAATGCTTTCATCCAAAAAGGAATGGAAAACAATGTGATGTTTTTAGGTTGTGGAAACCAAACCATCCGTTTCAGACCATCACTCTGCATAGAAAAAAAGCATATCGATGAAGGAATGGAGGTGATGCATAAAATTTTACCAACTTTATAATGCGTAATAAAAAGTTTAATATTTTTCTGAGTGTAGTGATTTTAGTGTTAGTAGGATGGATGATGAAGGGCACCTTTACCCAACCGGGGATTGACGATCTGAAGGGAGAGTTTACCGAGGTGGCACATTACCGGAACGAAAACAATACCGGCCCGATACAATACGTATTTACGGTGACGGTAAAAGACACGTTATGGTCTGAAATGGAGACTTATGGTAATTTCAAACCCCACCATAAAGGGGGAAATACCAAGGTTTACTTCTTCATGAAAGGCTCAACTGTCCCAAATCAACTGAGCCCGGGAAAAGTAAACTTTGACCCTACTTATAATGGTGCTTGTATTGCCCTTTACGAAAAAACTGCGATGGGCAATACAAGCTTAACCAAATACCCTTTTAAATAGAAAAAAGGGCTTTCCTATCCTATTATACAAAGGCAGAAAAACCAGTGATGGCTCTGCCTACAATTAAAGTGTTGATCTCTTTGGTCCCTTCATAAGAATAAATTGCTTCCGCATCTGCAACGAAACGCGCCACATCATACTCTAATAAAATCCCATTTCCGCCCATCACTTCCCTTGCCCTGCTCACCACATCTCTGGTTCGCATCGAACAAAACACTTTCGCTAAAGAAGCATGCTCGTCGGTTAACAGGTTTTGATCCTGAAGCTGCGACAAGCGGAAACAAAGTGTCTGCATGGCCGTCAGATTAGACAGCATTTCCACCAAGTGGTTCTGAATCAATTGAAAAGAAGCAATCGGTTTACCGAACTGTTTCCTGGTGCGGGTATAATGTAAGGCACTTTCATAAGCTCCCCTGGCACAGCCTACCGCCTGCCAGGCCACTCCTGCCCTGGTCATCTTCAGCACCTTGGCTGTGTCTTTAAAGGAATTCGCATTTTGAAGGCGATCTTCTTCCGCTACCTCACAATTGGTCAAGGTGATCAATCCGTTTTGCACAATTCTAAGCGCCATTTTATCCATCATCTTCTCTACCGCAAAACCTTTCGTCCCTTTCCTAACCAAAAAGCCTTTTACTTCCTGGTCGTCCAGGTCTCTGGCCCAGATAATGGTGACATCAGAAAAAGTCGCATTGCCGATCCATTTCTTCTGCCCATTTAAAATCCATTTGTTACCCTGACGTTTTGCGGTAGTGGTTAAACCTCCAGCAACCCCAGAACCAACTTCCGGCTCCGTTAAGCCGAAAGCGCCAATAGTTTTCATCTGCTGCATTCCCGGCAACCATTCTTCTTTCTGTGCTTCAGAACCGAGCAAATAGATAGAGCCCATGGCCAAGCCACTTTGCACCCCAAAAAAGGTGGACATAGAAGTATCTACTCTGGCCATTTCCATCGCCAGTATCCCTTCCATTAAATTTGATTTATTGGGACAGCCGTAGCCCTTGTAGGTCAGGCCGCAGATATTGAGCGCTGCAATACCTGGAATCAGCTCAAAAGGAAACTCTGCTTTCAGCCAATATTTATTGACTACCGGCTTCACTTCTCTTTCCAGGAAATCGCGGACTTTAAGCTGTAAAGCCCGGTCTTCTTCTTTTAACGCCTCCTCACCAAGGTGGTAAAAATCACCTTCAATAGCTGGAAGCTCCCGATGTTTATGTGGTGTTCCAATCATTTTCATGAGCCCTTGCAATTGCGTTTCATCAAGATTGGATACCGAATCTACAATTTTAGTCAGGTCTACCTTTTTAGAAAGGGACTCCAGCTTTTGGAAGTCTACACTTTTGAATAGTGTATAGGCATTTTTAAGGGAAGAAAATATATTCGACATATTTTGCGTTTTCTTTTAAAAACAGCAAAAAGTTGATTTTGTTAGTTATGGAGGAAGATCCAACTTTTAGAAGCGGATGAAAACGACATTTTGAAGCGGAAATCACTGGATACCGGAAAGCAAAAAAGTCCCTTCCATAAAAAGGAAAGGACCTTTGACATTGAAAGGAAAGACCTCTTGCCTGAAAATATTAGCTTAAATTGAAAAGGTCATTTACGCCCAGCAATTTACGGGAAGTAAAGCCTTCCCCATAAGTGGCTCCAATAGATTTACCGAACTCGCGAGCCCGACCAATTACGCTATCGAAGAACTCCGGTGAGGAGATATAAGTTTCCTGTTCCTCATGATCAGGATTAAAAAACTGTGTTTTAAATGCTTTGATCGAGTCTATTTTCGTCTGAATGAAAGGGGTAATGTCAATAATGATATCAGGTTCAATGTATCGATCCTGAATATACTGCAGGATCAACCTTGGTCTCCATGCTTCCTGTGCTACCCCATCGATTTCAGTATGAATTTTAGGTAGGCCAGATAAGAAGCAGGCGTCATTACTCAAATCTCCTGCACGCCCATGATCAGGGTGTCTATCATGCAAGGCATTCGTTAAAATAATTTCCGGTTGATATTTACGGATCATTTTGATGATAGCCAGGCGATGTTCTTCATCATTGGTAAAGAAACCGTCTCTGAAACGAAGATTCTCGCGGGCATGGATTCCTAATATTTTAGCGGAATCTGCAGCTTCCTCATCTCTGATTTCTGCGGAGCCACGGGTGCCCAGCTCTCCTCGGGTAAAATCAATAATTCCTACTTTTTTACCGAGGGCAATGTGTTTTGCAATTGTTCCCGAACAGCCTAATTCTGCATCGTCCGGGTGAACGGCAAGGACTAATATATCTAATTTCATACGTTTAAAATTGTTGCGCCTATTATCCCAGTCGCTGGATCTTCTTCTTTATTTTGTTGGATAATGGTTTGGTAAAAGGATAGAAATAGTCGACCACTTCTCCCTGTTTATTGATTAAATATTTGTGGAAGTTCCATCTTGGCGTAGAGGACACCTGTCCATTGAGTTTTTTATCCCCAAGAAATTTAAACAGTGGATGGGCATGTTCCCCCCTGACCATCGTCTTCTCAAAAACAGGAAATTCTACCCCATAATTTAGCTCACAGAACTCCTGAATTCCGGCACCTTCTAAAGGCTCTTGTCTGCCGAAATCATTGGAAGGAAAGGCCAGCACCTCAAAATCCTGCGCTTTCAGCTCTTCCCTTAACTCCTGTAATTCCTTGAGCTGAGGTGCAAAACCACAAGCCGAAGCAATGTTGACAATTAATAAGTTTTTATCTTTATAATCGGAAAGGTTCTTTTCTGTTCCATTGATCAATTTTACCTTAAACTGGTGTATACTTTTTGGTTGATCCGACATATTTTATTGGTAAAACCCGGAAGAAAGAATGATGGCTTCAATGTCCCGTTCTTCCGATGGGTTGTATTTACTTTTTAGGTTATGGCCAACTACTCTGGCTACTGATTGATATAAAAAGGCGGTGACACCTCCTTTGGTTTCTTTTACAATTTCATAAGTGGTACGTCCTACTTCACGGTCGATCAGCTTTGTTAAAATCTGTCCCTGTGAAATTGTCAACTCTTTAATCTCGCGATTAAACATGTCTTTAATCTCTTGATCACACTGTTTAACGAGAATTTTTTGTGATTTTTTATCGGTTGCCAATGCCAGGTCTTTTTCCAGTTGCTCATATCTGCGTTTTGCAAAAAGCGCATAAGGCATTACCTTCATCACATTATAACGCAATCGGTTATAGGCTGCACGATCTTCAGGACTCTTAAACAGGCGCGTCGCAGAAATCACGACTTCCTGAAGTGAAATCCATGGAATCATGACCCCGTTATCATTTGTACCCGCTACACGGATGGTGTCATTTTTTCCCAATACCGGATATATCACGCCTCCACCGCTCGTCTGCGCTTTCGCAGAACCAGCTGTAATCATGACAATTGACAGAAAAAACAACCTATAAAATTTCATAAATTTATACCTCTTCAGTAAAGGCTAATTTAATATATTACTTTGATTACAATCTAAGATAAAGTTTTCAAGAATAAAGCTTATCATCCTGACGTAAATTATGCAAATGAAATGCCAAGGATCATTCCACAAAAATGACCGGTTAAGAACGAAAAAGAAATAACGCTAAGAGAAACTTAAAATTGGATGAATTATTGTGTATGTCAATAGGATCTTTACAAAAAGCTTATATTAACGAAAGTATAGGGGTAATAAACTAGCATTTTAGTAAAATTTTAGGTTCATTTGCCATGAGAAGCGCGATCCATAACCGATAACATTACCGAAAAACAAACGAGAGATTGATGAAGAACACACTAGTGATTGATTTAGAAGCAGAGAAGCAAGAGATATTGAAGCGATACCGTGCGCTTTTGCGTGCCTGTAAGCCAACACTTCAAAGGGGGGATAAAAAAGAAATCAGAAAAGCATTTGATATGGCCTTAGAAAGTCATAAAAACATGCGTAGGAAATCTGGTGAGCCTTATATTTACCACCCTATTGCTGTTGCGCAGATTGCAGCAGAAGAGATCGGATTAGGAACCACTTCGATTGTATGCGCATTATTGCATGATGTAGTAGAAGATACAGACATCACACTGGAAGATATTGAACGTGAATTTGGCAAAAAAACCGCCAAAATCATTGATGGTCTGACCAAAATATCTGGTGTTTTTGATTACAACAGCTCTTTACAGGCGGAGAATTTCCGCAAGATGTTGTTGACACTGGCGGATGACGTTCGGGTAATTCTGATCAAATTGGCCGATCGTTTACACAACATGCGTACGATGGACTTTATGCCCAGACATAAGCAGTTGAAAATCGCCTCAGAAACCATTTACCTTTACGCCCCCCTGGCTCACCGTCTGGGATTATATGCCATAAAATCTGAGCTGGAAGATCTTTCCATGAAATATCTGGAGCCAGACACTTATAAATACATAGCTACCCAATTGAATGAGAAAAAGGCCGAAAGGACTTTATTTATCAAAAGATTTGTGGAGCCGATCAATGAAATTCTGGCGGAACAAGGATTGACGGCCGATATTTATGGTCGCCCGAAATCCATCCATTCCATCTGGAACAAGATGAAAAGTAAAAACATTCCTTTTGAGGAAGTGTACGACCTTTTCGCCATCAGGATCATTCTGGACAGTGCGCCGGAAAATGAAAAAGCAGATTGCTGGAAAGCTTATTCGATTGTAACCGATTTATACCGTCCAAATCCAGACCGTCTGCGCGACTGGGTTTCTTCCCCTAAAGGAAACGGTTATGAATCCCTGCATACCACCGTAATGGGCCCTAAAGGCCAATGGGTGGAAGTTCAGATCCGTACACAACGGATGAATGAGATTGCGGAAAAAGGATTTGCAGCACACTGGAAGTATAAAGAATCCAGCAATGACAATGGGCTTGACCAATGGATCATGAAGGTAAGGGAAATGTTGAACAACCCGGAAGCGAATGCTTTAGACTTCCTGGATGATTTCAAAATGAACCTCTTCTCGGATGAGATTTTCATTTTCACGCCAAAAGGAGCTTTGCTTCAATTGCCATTAGGTGCCACTGCATTAGACTTTGCCTTCGAAATCCATACCGATGTTGGTGCCAAATGTATTGGGGCAAAAGTGAACCACAAACTGGTTCCTTTGTCTTATAAATTACAGAATGGAGACCAGGTAGAGATCATCACCTCGAGCAAACAGACGCCAAAAGAAGATTGGCTGAACATTGTGGTGACGGCAAAGGCTAAATCTAAAATCAAGTCTTCGCTAAAAGAGGAAAAAAGGAAAATTGCTGATCAGGGTAAGGAAACTTTGGAGCGTAAGTTGAAATCGTTAAAAATCACCTACAATACGGACAACCTGAACAAGCTGACTTACTTCTTTAAACTTCCTTCTACACAGGAGCTTTTCATTGCTGTTGCCAAAGGGAAAATTGAGTTGAAAGACCTGAAAGATTACCTGGCCAGTGAAAAAGAGATTGAAAACAGAGGTTCTTCTGAGAAAAGCGACAATCAAAAGATTGAAGCATTACTCAACAAAGTAAAGGGACCGGAGTCTGATATTCTTTTAATTGGTGAAGACCTGCAAAAGATCGACTACACGCTTGCTGCTTGTTGTAATCCGATTCCTGGTGATGACGTTTTTGGTTTTGTAACCGTGAATGAGGGGATCAAAATCCACCGGACCAATTGCCCGAATGCTGCACAGCTGATGGCCAATTATGGGTACCGAATCATCAAAGCCAAATGGAACCGTCAGCAGGAACTCACATTCTTAACCGGATTACATATTATTGGAATCGATGACGTAGGTTTGATCAATAATATCACCAAGGTAATTTCCGGAGATTTCAAGGTAAACATGCGTTCTATTACTGTCGACACAGATAATGGCATCTTTGATGGCTCAATTATGGTCTATGTAAATGATAAAGAACACTTAGACAACCTGATTAAAAATCTATTGGAAGTAAAAGGTGTAACAGCTGTTACCCGTTTCGATGCCTAAAAAAACGAATAAAACATACAGGTTTATATAAAAATTGGTACCTTTGAAAGGAGTTTAAAAACTATGTCTACAAACCACAACAGCGAGTTAGTAAGAAAAATATTCGAAGCTTACCTCGAAAATAAGAGTCTGAGAAAAACACCGGAACGTTTTGCCATCTTAGAAGAAATATATTCCAGAGATGACCATTTCGATGTAGAGACCCTCTATATCCACATGAAAAACCAAAAATATCGTGTTAGCAGAGCTACTGTATACAACACTTTAGAGTTATTGGTTTCCTGTGACTTGGTGACTAAACATCAGTTTGGTAAAAACATGGCGCAGTTTGAGAAATCTTACGGCTACCATCAGCATGACCATATCATTTGTATTGACTGCGGGAAAGTAGTAGAATTTTGCGATCCGCGCATTCATCAAATCCAAAGTATGGTTGGTGAACTGCTGAAGTTTGAAATTAAACACCACTCACTGAATCTTTATGGCGTTTGTTTCGATTGCACTGCAAAAAATGCGATGAACAATCAGAATAGCGAAATAAAACATGCAAGTTAACATATCCAATTTATAATATTCAAATTTAAATAATGACGCAAGTAGACGTGCTTCTGGGCCTGCAATGGGGCGATGAAGGCAAGGGAAAAATTGTTGATGTATTAAGTCCTCAATATGATTTGATAGCTCGTTTTCAAGGCGGTCCGAATGCCGGACATACTTTAGAGTTTGATGGCAAAAAGTTCGTTTTAAATACCATTCCATCAGGTATTTTCAACGAAAAAACAATGAATCTTATTGGTAATGGTGTGGTTATTGACCCGATCATTCTAAAAAGAGAGTTAGACAACCTTAGAGCTGCCGGACATGATCCGATTGCAACAGGGAAATTGGTTATTGCCCGTAAAGCGCATTTGATTTTGCCAACGCACCAATTATTGGATGCTGCAAATGAGCAAAGAATGGGTAAGGACAAAATCGGTTCTACACTAAAAGGTATTGGTCCAACTTATATGGACAAAACCGGTCGTAATGGATTAAGAGTAGGTGATACTACCCTTCCTGATTTCAAGGAACGTTACAACAAATTGGTAGAGAAACATAAAGAGATTCTTTCTCATTATGAATTCGAATACGATCTAACTGAAAAAGAAGCTGCATTCTTTGAAGCAATTGAGTTTATCAAAAGCATTCCTCATGTAGATAGTGAGCATTATGTAAATGGCTTCCTTAAAGCAGGAAAGAAAGTATTGGCAGAAGGTGCACAAGGTACATTATTGGACATCGACTTCGGTTCTTATCCATTTGTAACTTCTTCTAACACAACTACTGCTGGTGCTTGTACTGGTTTAGGTATTGCACCTAACAAAATCGGCAATGTATACGGTATCTTCAAAGCTTACTGTACACGTGTTGGTGGTGGTCCATTCCCAACAGAACTGGATGACGAAGTTGGTGAAAACCTTCGTCAGGTGGGTCATGAATTCGGTGCAACAACAGGCCGTGCCCGTCGTTGCGGATGGATTGATATCCCTGCATTAAAATATGCAATCATGCTAAATGGCGTTACTGAATTGATCATGATGAAAGCAGACGTATTGGATGGTTTTGATACCATTTACGCTTGTACTCATTATGAGCACAATGGTGAAACTATTGATTATATGCCATACGACATCATTTCTGTAAAACCTACGCCAGTTTTAAAAGCGATCGCAGGTTGGAAAACTGATGTAACCAAAATTAATAAAGTAGAAGAAATTCCTGCAAACCTTGCAGCTTACATTACTTTCCTGGAGAAAGAATTGGAAGTACCAGTAAAATATCTTTCTGTTGGACCAGATAGAGTTCAAACGTTAGAATTGATCTAGAAATTATTTTCTATTATAGGGAAGGCGGCCATTGGCCGCCTTTTTTTATAGGCTGTTTTCCGTTACCTTTGCAACGAAATGAGCCATCTGGAATTATCGTTATTTAAAAGTAAAGCCTTGCACTGGGCCAATACTTTTGACATCTGCTGCTGTTTAGACTCCAACAATTATACAGACCCTTACGGGAAATTTGATTTTGTCATTGCTGCAGGTGCCACACAGGTGCTTTCTAAGGAAATTGGTGGTGCTTTTGAGGCTTTGCAAGCTTTCTATGAAACGCATAAAACCTGGATGTTCGGTTTATTCAGCTATGACCTGAAGAACGAACATGAGCAGCTGCAATCCAATCATGCGGACTTCCATCAATTCCCTGCCTTATTTTTCTTTGTCCCTCAATATTTGATCGCCTGGAAAGATGGTCAGGCACAAGTCATCCTCGGAGATCCAGAAATCCTCGAAGAAATAGCGAATTTTGATGTTCCAGTGGCAAAAACCTGTGCTCCTTTGAATATCCAGGCTTCCATGGATAAAAACAGCTATTTAGAAAAGATCAAACAGCTGCATCAGCACATCAGCAGGGGCGATATTTACGAAGTTACTTATTGCCAGGAGTTCTTTGCTGAAAACGCAGAGATTGACCCCTTACATGTA
This sequence comes from Pedobacter gandavensis, assembly GCF_014172405.1. GTDB lineage: Bacteria > Bacteroidota > Bacteroidia > Sphingobacteriales > Sphingobacteriaceae > Pedobacter > Pedobacter gandavensis. Next base: position 287,022 of record NZ_WNXC01000007.1, read on the forward strand.
TTTGAACAGCTCAATTTGCTGTCCCCTACCCCATTTGCAGGATATTTCAAAATTAACGATCAATACATCCTTTCTGCCAGTCCGGAAAGGTTTCTTTGCAAACGAAGCAACAAGTTGATCTCTCAGCCGATTAAAGGGACTGCCAAACGCAGTAAAGAGGCTCTGGCCGATGAACAGATCAAACAGGCACTCAGTGAAAATATAAAAGAACAAGCGGAGAATGTAATGATTGTGGACCTGGTTCGCAATGACCTCACAAAAAGCGCCTTGAAAGGAAGTGTAAAAGTGGAGGAACTTTTCGGCATTTATAGCTTTCCACAGGTACATCAGATGATTTCTACCATCAGCTGTGAGCTCGACCCGGACTTACATTTTATCGCCGCCATCAAGAACACCTTTCCGATGGGCTCTATGACAGGTGCGCCAAAGATCCGGGCAATGGAACTGATAGAAAAGTATGAATTAAGTAAAAGAGGAGCTTATTCTGGCTCTTTCGGCTATATCAGTCCGGAGGGGGAGTTCGATTTCAATGTGATCATCCGCAGCATCCTTTATCAGGAAAGCAATAAACACTTGTCTTTCCAGGTTGGTGGCGCCATCACTTACGCGGCGAACGCAAATGATGAATATGAAGAATGTATGTTAAAGGCATCCGCCATTATCCAAACCTTATCCCTTTAATAATTTTTTGCTTACAAAAAAGGCCATTACCTGGAAGGTAACAGCCTGACAATTATATTTTCAATTTAGAATTACCTGATCGGTTTTCCTGTAGCAGAGTTATAATATCTTTGTGCTTCCGGTAAGAGTCTTTGAATTTGCGCGATACGCGTTGCATCAGAAGGGTGAGTACTTAAAAACTCAGAAGGTTTTTGAGCACCTGCACTCGCTGCAGACATGCGTTGCCAGAAGGAAATCGCACTGGAAGGATCATATCCGGCCATCGACATAAAGATCAATCCTAATTTATCTGCTTCCAGCTCTTGCTTTCTAGAGTTCGGCAACAAAACAAAACCTTGTGCACCAATACCATAAGCCTGATTAAGAATCGATTGCGCCATCTGAGATTTACCAGAGGTTGCTGCGCCTAAAAGACTACCTCCCATTTCCGCTAAAGCAGCCTGAGAAGCTCTTTCAGAAGAGTGTTGTGCGATCGCATGTGCAATTTCATGCCCCATAATGGTGGCCAATCCTGCATCATCCTTAGCAATAGGCAAGATACCGCTATAAACAGCTACTTTACCTCCTGGCATACACCAGGCATTCACTTCTTTACTATCAATCAGGTTAAATTCCCAGTTAAAGCCTTGAATCTGTTCGGCATAACCATTGGCATTCATATATTTTGTAACGGCAGCCTGAATCTTCTGCCCTACTCTTTTCACTCTTGTTGCATCTGCATTGTTGAGCACCTTCGTTTTAGGATCTCTCAACAGCGAAGTATAGCTTTGAGCGGCCACATTCTGCATTTCGCTTTCGCTCACAATATTCACTCTGCTACGTCCGGTTATTGGCACAGTAGAGCAAGACGATATGGAAAGCATCGCCGCAGCAATGACCATTAAATTTAAAGCTTTCATGAATTTTCTGTTTTAGGTTGTTTTCTTTTTAAACAGGTATACTTTGGATTCTTTGCCCATGAGGAGTCGCTCAAGATTCTTCTGATGTGTAACCAGAATCAATATACAAACACACATTCCGTACAACACTTCCGATTTAATGGAAGAATGAAGGATGAATATAATGCTCAATGGGAAGGTAAAACCAGCACATATAGAGCTTAAAGACACGTATTTGGTAGTTAAGAGCACGACTACAAAAACAAGAACACAAAGCATTGCTGCCGGAAAGTTAACTGCCAAAATCATTCCAAAAAGTGTGGCAACCCCCTTTCCACCCCTAAAACCAGCAAATATTGGGAACAAATGTCCCATTACAGCGGTTACTCCGAGTGCAAGCTCATAATTGATAAATTGGGAAGAGTTTTGTGGTCCGGTAACCGATAGCCCTATAAAATAGGCAAGTTTGGTTGCGGTATACCCTTTGGCGATATCTATCGTCATTACGGCGAGTCCTGCACGTTTCCCCAATACCCTGAAAGTATTGGTTGCACCTGCATTTCCACTACCATACTCCCGTACGTCGACACCGTAAAATGCTTGTCCGAGCCATACCGCAGTTGGTATAGACCCGAATAGATATGCTAAAAGTACTGCTGATATAGAATAGACCGAAATCATTAACTACAATTATAGTAAAAAAACAGAATCAAATTCTGATGAATTAGGTTATTTAACATGCTTTTAAACTCATGTCTAAACTTTTAACAGAGTGGGTTAAAGCGCCCATAGATATAAAATCTACTCCACAAGCCGCATATTCCGCTACATTTTCTTCGGTGATGCCACCTGATGCCTCTGTTACAAATCTGCCATCGATTACTTTTACGGCTTCCCTTAAGTCCGGAAAGCTAAAATTATCCAACATAATTCTATCTACACCTCTGGTTGTTAAAACATCATTTAACTCCGAAAGGTTTCTCACTTCTATCTCTATCTGTAAATCCTTTTGCTGATCTTCCAAATATTGATTGGCAGCTTTGATCGCGTTCGCGATTCCACCAGCATAATCTACATGATTGTCCTTGATTAGGATCATATCATATAAACCAATCCGGTGATTTACTCCTCCGCCAATAACTACAGCCCATTTTTCCAGGTACCTCAATCCAGGTGTGGTTTTACGGGTATCCAACAGTTTTGTAGGATATGCAGCCAACAAGCCTACGATATGATTGGTTTTTGTGGCAATACCACTCATCCTTTGCATACAGTTTAAAACCAGTCGCTCAGCAAGCAAGATAGAATGGGTACTACCAGAAACCGTCAGTGCAATATCTCCATATTTAACTGCTGATCCATCTGTAATATTCACTGTGACTGCTAACTGATCATCTATATAGTTGAAAATCGCTACTGCAAGCTCTACACCTGCAATGATGCCATCCTCTTTAATCAGCAATTTTGCTTTGCCTTGTGCGTTTGCCGGAATGGTAGAAAGTGAAGTATGATCCCCATCACCTAAATCTTCGGCAACAGCGTTTTTTATGAATTGATCTATGATTTGCTTATCCAAAACTTAAAATTAAATCCAAAAATAGCATTTTTACTATTATTTATCTGGCTCTATTCTCAATTCCGTAATAAAAAAAGCATTATTAGATTTTTTCATCGTGATCGAAACACGAAATTTCCCATTCTTGGTCTGGAGGGAAAGGATGCCGAATCTAAAGTTCGGGTTGGCATTAATGGTATGTGTAACCGATGATTTTACCGGTGGATATTTGGTAAAAAAGTTCCTTAGGATCTGCTCTGCCTGTGCTTTAGAGTAGACATCTTCTTCATCGATGATGATGAGCTCTACAGAAGAAGAAAAATTTTGGGCTACATCTTTCGCGTTGCCGGCTTTAAAATAACCAGAAAGATTGTCTATAATATCGCTTTGAATAGCAATAGCAGAAGAAAAAGAGGTAAACAGAATCGTAAAAAAAAGTAAGGGCTTCATATTCTCTATATGGCTAACTGGCCAATGTTACATAAATTATGCCATTATTAACCGCAGCAACGAAAACAAAGATACTACAGTTGAATTACAATTAGGCTCAAAAAAAACACACAATACGCTTATATTTGTTAGATTGATAGACAATCGTGCGACAAATATTAAATTAATTCAAGATGAATAATAAAAAATTAGTTCTACTTATTCTTGACGGCTGGGGCTACGGGAACCAAGACAGTTCCGATGCGGCTTACGCAGCTAACACTCCTTTCTTTGACTCTTTATTGAAAAATTATCCTAATTCTAAGTTGGAAGCTTCGGGTGTAGCGGTAGGATTACCGGCCGGACAAATGGGAAACTCGGAAGTTGGACACATGAATTTAGGTGCGGGCAGAGTGGTTTATCAGGAATTAGGCAGGATTAATAAAGCAATTGAAGACAAATCACTACACCAAAACCCGGTGTTATTGGATGCCTTTAACTATGCTAAACAAAATAATAAGGCAGTTCATTTCATCGGATTGGTTTCTGATGGAGGGGTACATGCCCATATCAATCACTTAAAAGCTTTATGCGATGCTGCAGGCGAACAAGGATTGAGCGATGTATTTGTACATGCTTTCTTAGATGGCAGAGATACCGATCCAAATTCTGGATTGAACTTCATTAAAGACCTCGAACATCACCTGGAAAGTTCTACGGGTAAAATTGCCAGCTTAATTGGTCGTTATTATGCAATGGATAGAGATTCACGTTGGGAAAGGGTAAAACTTGCCTATGATTTGATGACCAAAGGTGTTGGTCAAGCAAGCAACAACCCGGTAATGGCTATTGAGCAATCTTATAGTGAAGGGATTACAGATGAGTTTACCAAACCTATTGTAGTGACACAGCCTGATGGCAATCCGGTAGCGACCATACAACCTGGTGACGTGGTCATCTGTTTCAATTACAGAACAGACAGAGGCAGAGAAATCACTTCCGTATTGACTCAGCATGATTATCCTGATTTTGGAATGCATAAATTGCCATTGTACTATGTGACGATGACTACTTATGATGAAAACTTTGAAAATGTAAAAGTCGTTTTCACTAAAGATGATCTTTCGGAAACTTTAGGGGAAGTATTGGAGAAAAACCATAAAAATCAAATCCGTATTGCGGAAACAGAAAAATACCCTCACGTTACTTTCTTTTTCTCTGGCGGCAGAGAATTGGAATTTGAAAATGAAAAGAGAATACTTATTCCATCGCCAAAGGTGGCTACCTATGACCTGCAACCAGAAATGAGTGCTGCAGGAATTACGGAAGCGATCAACAAAGAGCTGGAATCCGGATGGCCTGATTTTGTTTGTCTGAATTTTGCCAACCCGGATATGGTGGGTCATACCGGCGTTTTTGAAGCCGTAATTAAAGCGGTAGAAACTGCAGATAGCTGTGCAGCGCAAGTGGTGAAAACAGGAATAGAAAATGGTTATTCCTTCATCATTCTTGCGGATCACGGAAACTCGGAATATATGCGTAATGCGGATGGATCAGTGAACACTGCTCATACCACTAATCTTGTTCCTTGTATTTTAATTGACAAAGATTATAAAACCATCGCTGATGGAAAACTTGGAGACATCGCCCCTACGATCTTAAAGATCATGGGTATTGAGAAACCAGCGATCATGACCGGTAATTGCCTGGTATAATGAGAAACCATTTGTTATTATGTGCTTTTCTTTTGTTGTGTTTTGGCTGTGGAGACACTGCCTCTACCCAACAAAAGGAGCTGCATCCTTATTTTGATCTTAAGGGGTACTTTGAGGGCGAAGCGACGAGATTAAATCTCAGAAAGCCTAAAATTCATAAAACTGTGGTGGTCAATGACTCCGCAGAAAGCAAAAACCTGCAGATCCAGGACTGGAAAAAGGAATTGAGCATATTTGCTGATGCCGACCTGAATAAATCAGCCTGGAAAGGACTGTTTCAGGTAAAAAAAACAGATACCATGGAGATTTATACCTCCAATAATCAGAAGGTTCCAGTGAAAGAATTGAAAGTGATCAAAAGAAATGGTCAGGTTTACGGGCTTCATCTGTTGATTAGCAATTCCAATACTTTATACACTTCTTCAGATACCTTGAATTATTTCCCGGATAGTTTATATGAGGTAAAAAAGAACCAGCACATCAGGTTGCTTGCAGAAAAGAATTACCACATCATTGGTAAGTTCAAATAGCACCGCTCCTATTGGCTTCATTCTAAATTATTAAAGAATACAAATCCTCCTTCGGCATCTTTCCGGAGGAGAATTTCGTATACCTGAATGTTTGACAATATTGGCATGATAATAGGAATATTCTCCTTGTAGATATATGGAGTTTTTCGAGCAAAACGCCTAATAGAAGCAAGAGCGTCTCTTTTATGACTTACAACTAAATGGTTTATATACAACCTGATAACTGCTACGTCAGATTTCGGGAAATAAATTCCTCATTTAATGTATTCATATCAGCGGTATAAATTCAGTTAAGATATTGATCCCTTGAAAAATGGCAACAATACAATCGTACTTGAAAAAATACAGGAGAACATTTCTATATGTTATTCCAGCTGATCATGAATTCAGGCTTTTCAGCATTAGTCCCTGGAAACTGAATTTATTTAGAGATACGATTATGTATTGTCTTCCGTTAGGGATGATTGGTGTGCTTTTGTTTTTAATCAATGCGCTCGTCAATGGAAAAGTATTCTTTCCGATATTTATGGTGGTGGTTATCATTTCTCTTATGGGCTTTGTAGTAAATAGAAAAATTAAATTGGATTACAGGATGGTCATTGTAGTTGCCCTATTGTATCTGATTGCCGTAACTTATCTCCTATTTGTAGGTTCTGATGGTCCCGGTGCGCTATACTTATTGATCATTACCTTTTTCACGGCAATGATTTTTCCCACGAGAGCAACGTTCATCCCGTTGGTCGTGAATATTGCCATTTGTCTGCTGATTGGGTTCATCATTCATTTTAAGCCTTTTCCAAATGCTTTATCAGAAACCTATGACCTGACTTTGTGGATTGCCTACTCCTGGAACTTCATTTTTGTCAGCTTTGTGAGCGTGTTTATGATCCATACCGTCCTCAATGGCTTTGAAAAGACCAGACTCAAGGAAGCGATATTGGTAAAAAAATTAGATGCTTCAGAACGTTATTACCGGAATCTTTTCGATGCAAATCCGGTTCCCATGTATATTTTCGAGTTAACCACCGGCAATTTTCTGAAAGTGAACGACGCTGCTGTTAAAAAATATGGTTATTCTCAGGAGGAATTTCTGTCTATGAACATCACCAAGATTAGACCTGCTTCTGAAATCAGTAAATTAATGGACATCTTCAGCAGCATCAAAACCAGGGAATATTCGGGTATTCTGACCCATATAGATAAGAATGGGAAGCTTTTTCCGGTAGAAATTGACACGACGATAGTGAACATAGACGGTATTGATGCCAGGCTTGTACTGGCAACTGACGTTTCAAAAAGAATGAATTATGTCAGGATGATTGAAAAGCAAAATCAGGACCTGAAAGACATTGCTTGGATTCAAAGCCATAAAGTAAGGGCACCATTAACGAATATCATGAGCCTAACAGAAATGATGTTACAACAACCGCATGCTGACCACATCGATATACTTCAAATGTTAAAAGACTCTACCACCCAATTGAATGAGGCGATTGCTTCGATTGTGAACCAGGCAGAAGGCAACCAGGTCTTACCCCCGGAACCAGAATGAGCAGCCATAAGATTGATGCTGTAAAAACCCAATAAACAGAATAATAACCAACGAATAAATATAATCCAATGAAAAAATTTTATCTGATAGATGACGACACCATTTTCGTTTTTTTAACAAGAAAGACGTTACAGGTCGCCAATCTAAGTACCGACCTAACCGTCTTTGATGATGGAAAAAAAGCTTTATTAGATTTGGAGTTGAGTGCAGATCAGCCGGATTTATTACCTGATGTTATCTTTCTGGACTTAAACATGCCGGTATTGGATGGTTGGGGTTTCCTGGAAGAATATTCATTATTGGAGTCAAAGATGAGTAAAAAAATAGAGATCTATATCGTTTCTTCATCGATTTCTCCATCAGAGTTGGAGCGCTCTCAAAGCATCCCTGTAGTCACCGATTTTTTGACAAAGCCATTGAGCCGTTCTAAATTTTTAGAAATTTTTGACGGGGCAGTCGTATAAAAAAAATGCCTGCTATTGCGGTTACAATAGCAGGCATGAGCGCTTTTAAAGCGCATCTTTTTGCGCTGATGTGCCCTTATTTTAGACTGGTAACTTGTGCTTTAACATAGTCTATTAAACCGATAATGTCTTTACGAAGCGGCTGTACGACCAATACTTTTTGAAAATCAGCGATAGAGTTGTTAAATAAAGCTACTACTGCTGCTTTCTCCGCAGCTTTCTTCACTTTATAAGACTTATAGATGGCATAATCTTTATAAGCCAATCCCCTATTTTGCATCAATTGTATATCTTCTTCCCCATTTATCTCTATAGCCTTCGTGAAATCTTTGATTGCGGATAGATAAAAGTTATCTCTCATTTGACTCAGGGACTCTTTTGGGTCATTTGCAATATTCAATCTGGCTTTACCTCTATAATAGTAGGCAGAATAATCTGAAGGCTTCAAAACCAGCAATCGGCTATAAGTAGCGATTGAATTTTCGAAATCTCCACATTGAAAGTAAGAATATCCCAGCATTTTTAACACATTCGCATTGTTAGGGGTTTTAGTATCCGCCTTCTCTAATTGTCCAACTGCACCTTTATAATCCCCCTTCATCATGGCTTGAATGCCTAATTTATCGTAGCCGCTGTTTTGTGCATAGCCGACTTGAGCAGAAAAGACAAATAATAACAGGATGGTTTGCTTGAAATAGTTCATTAAGTTTTATTTAAAAATATTAAATATATTTAGATTTGATTCCCTACTCCTAATTAAAAGTACATACATTTTTAGGTTCTGGGAATTTAAAGGTATTTGAAGGCAACTATCATACCATTTACAAATATCTCTCTTAAACGCTAAATAAATGAAAATATGATGAGCCGAAGAATTATTCTGATTTTTTTTCAAAAAAGGTCAGACAATTACGCATCTTGTTTTCCCTAATCCAGCGAAATTCCTGACTTTTTAACAGGGAAAAGGAAGTAACATTCTTTTGGCACAGGAGTTGAAAATATAGATAATACAATATAATTAATAATTTCGTAGACGGCATCCTGTCAGAATGTCGTTTTTATTTTAGAAAGACTTAATAAATGAGTAAACAAGATCATTTTGATTTTAGCAACGCACTACCCATTATAAATGAAGATACAGAGTTTTTCCCGTTAATGTCCCAACAAGACGAAGACGAGATGAACAATGAAGAGACCCCGGAGATATTGGCAATCCTTCCTTTAAGGAATACCGTACTATTTCCAGGAGTTGTCATTCCAATTACTGTTGGCAGGGATAAATCTATTAAGCTGATCAAAGAAGCTTATAAAGGTAACCGAATCATCGGAGTTGTTTCCCAACGGGATGTTTCTATAGAAGATCCAACTTTTGAGCAACTGAACAGTGTAGGAACCGTGGCGCAGATCATTAAGATGCTGCAAATGCCAGACGGAAATACTACCGTGATTATTCAGGGTAAACAACGTTTCCGACTGATTGAAGAAGTTCAATCTGAGCCATACATTAAAGTAACGATCAGTAAGTTCGAGGAGTCCAAGCACAAGAGTGACAAAGAATTTAAGGCGATGGTAGCCTCTATAAAGGAGATGTCTTCGCAGATCATTCAGTTGTCGCCGAACATTCCAAGTGAAGCTGGTATTGCCTTAAAAAACATTGAAAGCACTTCTTTCCTAATCAATTTCATCTCTTCAAATATGAATGCAGATGTTGCTGATAAGCAAAAGATGCTGGAAATGGGCAATTTGCGTGAACGTGCCATGATGGTGATGGAGCTATTGACACTGGAACTTCAAATGTTGGAGTTGAAAAACCAGATTCAATCTAAGGTACGTATAGACCTGGACAAACAGCAAAGGGATTATTTTCTAAATCAACAATTAAAGACCATTCAGGAAGAGTTGGGTGGCTCTTCATCTGACCTCGAATATGAGGCTTTGCAAATACGTGCAAAGAAGAAGAAATGGGATTTACCAATAAAAGAACATTTTACCAAGGAGCTGGATAAACTGGGACGAATGAACCCTGCAGCACCTGATTATTCTATACAAATCAATTACCTGGAGCTTTTATTAGACCTGCCATGGAATGATTTCACCAAAGATAACTTTGACCTTAAACGTGCACAGCGTGTCCTGGACAAAGATCACTTTGGTTTAGAAAAGGTAAAACAACGTATTATAGAATACCTGGCAGTCTTGAAGCTTAAACGCGACATGAAAGCCCCGATCATTTGTTTGGTAGGCCCTCCGGGAGTTGGTAAAACCTCTTTAGGAAAATCAATTGCGAAAGCATTGAACAGGAAATATGTACGTATGGCCTTGGGAGGCATCAGAGATGAAGCCGAAATCCGTGGCCATAGAAAAACATACATCGGTGCGATGCCGGGAAGAATTATTCAATCGATTAAGAAAGCCGGTGCTGCAAATCCGGTATTTGTATTGGATGAAATTGATAAAGTTGGCGCTGATTTCAGAGGCGATCCTTCTTCTGCATTATTAGAAGTATTAGATCCTGAGCAAAACGCTGCTTTCAATGATCATTATGTAGAGGCTGATTATGACCTTTCCAATGTGTTGTTTATTGCAACTGCCAATTCATTAAGCAGTATTCAACCTGCTTTACTGGATCGTATGGAAATCATCGAAGTAAATGGTTATACGATTGAAGAGAAGATTGAAATTGCAAAAAAATACTTATTGCCTAAGCAAAAAGAGCAACATGGTATCAAAACAAAAGACATCGCACTGAAGAACAGTCTGATTGAAAAAGTGATTGAAGACTATACCAGGGAATCTGGTGTTCGTGGACTGGAGAAAAAGATAGGTTCATTGGTACGTGGTGTCGCGACTAAAATCGCGATGGAAGAAACGTATGAACCAAATCTAACTATAGAAGATGTGGAGCGCATTTTAGGTGCCCCTATCTACGATAAAGACCTTTATGAAGGCAATGAAGTTGCCGGAGTAGTTACCGGTTTAGCCTGGACACAAGTTGGTGGAGACATTTTATTTATTGAGGCTAGTTTAAGTCCGGGTAAAGGAAAATTAACCTTAACCGGGAACCTGGGCGAGGTGATGAAAGAATCCGCTGTGATTGCATTGGCTTATTTACGTTCTCATGCCGCTATTTTCGGAATTGACTATGCTTTATTCGACAACTGGGATATCCATGTACACGTTCCTGCTGGTGCAACACCAAAAGATGGTCCATCTGCAGGTATTACCATGTTGACTGCCTTAACTTCTGCATTTACGCAGCGTAAGGTGAAGTCTAATCTGGCGATGACTGGTGAGATCACCTTACGTGGAAAAGTATTACCTGTTGGCGGAATCAAGGAGAAAATCCTTGCGGCAAAACGTGCCAATATCAAGGATATTATCCTATGTAAATCGAATAGAAAAGACATTTTGGAAATCAAGGAGAGCTATATTAAGGACTTAAACTTCCATTATGTGTCGGAGATGAAAGAAGTGATTGAGCTGGCGTTAATGAAAGAAAAGGTAAAGGATGCACAAGATTTAAGCATAAAAACCAAGCCGATTGCGAACTAGGCTGTTTTTGCTTAATATTGCGCCACCAAACAAACCACAATGAAAAGATTAACATTAACAGTTACCTTATTTTTATCCGTCATCAGTATCCCTAAGCTATTTGCTCAGGAAAACAATAATACCAATACAAGTACTCCTACGAGTACAGCCAGCACTACGAGGGCACAAAACATATTTATTGAACTGGGTGGTCAGGGTTTAACTTTTACAGCAAACTATGACTCCAGGTTCTTCAATAAGAGAGATGGTTTAGGTGGCCGTGCGGGTATTGGATACTTTTCTGTAGATGGCGATAAAGTAACTACGGTTCCTTTATCATTGAATTACCTCCTTGGAAAGGATGGGAAGTACTTTGAACTTGGTCTGGGTGCGAGTTATATATCAACAAGTGGTCATGCAGAGGTGCTTTTCAATAAAAATGAAAGTAATGTAATTGGAACCATGAGTTTCTTCTACCGGGTACAACCGGAAGATAGTGGTTTTGCTTTCAGAATTGGCTTAAGTCCGGTCTTTAGCAGAGACTTCTTCCTACCCTATTATGGCGGTCTGAGTCTAGGCTATACTTTTTAACATAAAAAATACGATATTCAACTCCGGCAAATTCGCCGGAGTTTTTTTTTAGATAATCATCATGAAAGTAATCCGCAGAGCACTGCTCCCACTATCTCTGATCTATTTATTAGCAGTGAATCCGGTTTCGGCACAAAGCTTCAAAAATGAGTTTGGTTTCAAAAGCGACAACGACTCTTACCTGATGCAAGGTTCTGACCGCTATTATACCAATGGCTTGTTTATAAATTTCCGCCATGCTTTAGATCAAACTGGGCTTCCTGAAAAGCTGGAAAAGAAAACTTATGAAATCGCTATAGGCCAAAAAATGTACAACCCCTATTCTGGTGATGCACCGGATCCTGCAAAACAAGACCGCCCATTTGCGGGCTACTTATATGCGGAAGGTGGATTGAACTGGTTTTATAAAAATGAGCGCATTTTAAAAACCAGTGTACAGGTTGGCGTAACGGGTCCGGCTTCCCTGGCGGAGAAAGGTCAGGAGTTGCTACATAAGACCGTTGGTTTCTATGAACTGAAAGGTTGGGATTATCAGATTAAAGAGGAGATGCAACTGAACTTATCTGCACAGTATACCCAGCTTTTACATCGTTTTAAAGATCAGGCTGCTGACTTCTCTTTTGAGGGCTATGCCAATGTTGGAACCACATTTAGTGGTGCCGGAGCGGGTATTTTATTCCGTGCAGGTCGGATTAATCAGCTTTTCAATGCTGCTTATACCAATGCCCTCATCGGGAATCAGTCCAAAACAAAAAACTTAGTGAAGTCTGAACTGTTTTTCTATGCCAAACCGCAGCTTAATTTTGTGGCTTATGATGCGACCATACAAGGGAGTATGTTCAACAACAACAGCCCGGTTACTTTCGGGGTTAAACCGGTTGTTTTTGCACAGCAATTGGGATTTAATTATAGCAGTCAGCGGTTTACCTTTGACTTTGGGATGATCTTCAAAACCAAGGAAGTAAAAAGCACAGCGAGGGCGCATCAATATGGCAGTATCAGTATTTTTTACAGATTCGACTAGTCCAGGGCAGGACGTTTCCTCCAGGTTTTCTTTGTGGAAACGCTCTGTTTGTCCTGTAGCCTTTTCCTGATCACCGATTTTGGTGTTTTGGTAGGCTTTCTTTTCTTTTGAATGTGCAGCGCAGATTTCAGCAGGGCGATCAGTTTCAGGATGGTTCTTTCTTTATTCATCAGCTGACTTCTATCTTCCTGTGAAACGACGTGGAGGTTTCCATCCTGATCGAGGCGATTGGCTAATCTTTCCATTAATAACGATTGCTCTTCTTCGGTAAAAAAAACGGCGGAAGGAATGTGTAGAATAAGCTCAACTTTACTGGAAACCTTGTTTACATTTTGTCCGCCTTTACCTCCGCTTCGTGAGGTTTTAAAGGTGACTGCTTTAAGGATATCTTCTTTATTGGGTAACATACCGGTAAAAGTAGCTAAAGAAAATCAGCCATTTTAAAAAAATTGAACCAACAATTCCTTAAAATACTAACTTTGCCGGATATGAGGAAAAATCTGGTTGTAGCTATTGATGGCTACTCATCATGTGGAAAAAGTACATTAGCGAAAGCATTGGCAAAGAAACTAGGTTTCATTTATATTGATAGCGGAGCGATGTATCGGGCGGTAACGCTTTATTTTATTCGCAATCACGTAGATATTAATGACCCTGAAGCTGTAAAAGACGCCTTACAACATATAGAACTGAACTTTCATTCGAGAGATTACCAGTCGCACATTACCTTAAACGGAGAAGAAGTATCAGAAGAAATCAGGCAGATGCCGGTTTCCGAAGCTGTAAGTGAAGTCTCTGCGAATAAATTTGTTCGCAAAGACATGGTAAAACAACAGCAGCGTATGGGAAAGTCCAAAAACATTGTGATGGATGGCCGCGATATTGGCACCACTGTTTTCCCGGATGCGCAGGTAAAATTCTTCATGACTGCTGATCCAAAAATCAGAGCAGAGCGTCGTTTTAAAGAGATGCAAAGTAAAGGGGATACTTCTACCAGTTTAGAAGAAGTATTTGAAAATCTTGCACACCGTGATTATGCGGATACTACCCGCGTAGAAAGTCCATTGACTCGTGCAGAAGATGCAGTGATTCTTGACAATACAGAAATCACCGAAGCGCAGCAACTGGAATTTGCCTTGGAACAGGTAAAACTTCATTTCCCGGAATAAGGGAATAGCTATTCTGAATCCGGCAAAGCAAAAATCGGGATCAGTAAAAATGACCAGAATAACCTATTTATTTTAATTGACGAAGGTAATTATCACCAATACAGAAGGGCTTTTAGCCCTTTTTTTTGTCAATAATCAGTTACAAACTCTTTCTTAACCTAAACATTACAATTCCATGTTTTAACTCAAAAGAAGGTTTAATACTTTTGTTTAACAAATTTGTCAAACTAAAAGTATATGTCAACTCGCGACACTGGTACGGAACAATTAATTAAAGATACAGCCAAGCACTTATTTTTTGCGGAGGGTAAATTACATGCCACTACACAGGAAATTGCCGACGCTGCAGGAGTCAACCGCACACTCGTAAATTATTACTTTCGCTCTCGCGACATCCTCTTTGATCAGGTGTTCACAGAAGCGCAGGAAGGCTTTGTCTGCACACTGGACGAAGTATTTGAATCCAAAATGCCTTTTAAAGAAAAGATCAGAAATCTAATTTCGGTATTCATTAAAGAAACGGCCCAATACCCTTTTCGTCAATTGTTCATCATTACAGAAATGAACAGAAATGTCGATATCCATGGCAAGAAATCCAGACATAAAAAAGTAAAGCTTTTTATGGAGGAAGTGGAGGATGAAATGAACAAAGGAACCTTAAAGAAAATGGACCCAAGACAGTTTATGCTAAATTTATTTTCTTTAATGGCACATCCATTCCTTACTGCACCACTCCATAAAGTGTTATTTGGCATGAATGATGAAGAGTACGCGACTTTGATGGAGGACCGTAAACAACTGATCTACGAAACCATTTTCCCTTAAACAACACAAACATATTATTTCAGCTTAAAAAACAAAAAAGAACAATACCCATAAAAATGAGATACACAATTCAATCACTATTATTGCTTCCTGCATTGATGATCATCAGTTCATGCGGAAACAGCGGATCAAAACCAGGCGGCCCGGCAGGGGCAGCTCCTCAGATCAAAGAATACAAAGTATTAGCGTTGCAGCCACGTAGCGCAACGTTAAACACCGATTATCCTGCAAGTATCCAGGGCCAGCAAAATATAGAAATCAGACCTAGAGTAGATGGGTATGTGGAGAAGATTTTTGTAGATGAAGGTTCTATTGTTAGAAAAGGACAGCCATTGTTCAAAATCAATGCCCCACAATTTGAGCAGGAAGTACGTACGGCTACAGCCAGCATCAAAGCTGCAGAAGCTGACGTTAGTGCTGCAAATATGGCGGTAAATAAAGTAAAACCATTAGTAGAAAAGGACATCGTAAGTAAATACGAATTAGAGTCGGCACAATATACTTACCAGGCGAAATTAGCTGCACTGGCACAAGCAAAAGCAGCCTTATCTAATGCAAAAACCAATTTAGGTTACACTATGGTAACCAGTCCGGTTGACGGTGTAGTAGGTGCAATCCCCTTCCGTTTGGGAAGTTTGGTGAGCGGTAACAATGCCGAACCGCTAACTACCGTATCGAGTACTGGAAACGTTTATGCTTATTTTGCATTTAATGAAAAACTGTTGCTTGACTTCTTTAAAGACGATAAAGGATTGACGCTTGCTCAAAAGCTGGCAAAACTTCCTGAAGTTTCTTTGATTTTATCTGATGGTACATTGTATGACCAAAAAGGACGTATTCAAACCATCACCGGACAAATCAACACCACTACAGGTTCTGCAAATGTACGTGCGAGTTTCCCAAATCCTAAAGGATTGATCCGCAGCGGTAGCAGTGCAACAGTAAGAATTCCTGATGCCATTAAAGATGCGATTCTGGTTCCGCAAAGTGCAACTTTTGAACTACAGGACAAGCGTTTTGCAGTGGTAGTAGATAAAGATGGTAAAACGAAAAGCACGCCAATCACGGTCATGAAAAATACAGCAGGAACCTTCTTTGTTGTGAAAGATGGTCTAAAAGCAGGCGATAGAATCGTATTAGAAGGCGTTGCCACTTTAAAAGACGACACTCAGATTAAAGTAGCTCCAACAAGTGAAGAAGTTGTTTACGCAGATTTAAAATAAGATCCATATATGTTTAAGATATTCATACAGCGCCCGGTGCTCTCCACAGTGATCTCTGTGATCATTGTGATCCTGGGACTATTAGGGCTGCTTGCACTGCCCATTTCACAATACCCCGACATTGCCCCTCCTACTGTGCAGGTATCTGCATCCTATACAGGTGCCAATGCCGATGTAGTACTTAAAAGCGTAATCATACCTCTGGAAGAGCAGATCAATGGTGTGGAAAACATGACTTACATGACTTCTACTGCCACAAATGATGGTTCTGCAAGTATTAACATTTTCTTTAAGGTAGGAACAGATCCCGATTTAGCTGCCGTAAACGTGCAGAACAGGGTTTCCAGAGCCACCAGTTTATTACCTCAAGAGGTAACACAGGCTGGGGTTACTGTAACCAAGAGTCAGAGTAGTAATTTATTGATTTTCTCACTTTACAGTGATAATCCAGCATACGACCAGACCTTCTTACAAAATTATGCAAAGATCAACCTGGTACCAGCTATTCAAAGGGTAACCGGTGTAGGTAATGCGACAATTTTCGGATCAAAAGATTATTCGATGCGTATTTGGTTGAAACCAGATATGATGGCACAATACAGCTTGGTTCCTGCAGATATTTCGGCTGCATTAGCAGAGCAAAATATTGAAGCAGCACCAGGTAAATTTGGAGAGAACGGAGATGAGGCTTTTCAATATGTAATCAAATACAAAGGTAGGTTAACGAAGGCCACTGAATTTGAAAACATCGTGGTTAAATCAGCGGGCAATGGTCAGTTGTTGCGCCTAAAAGATGTAGCAAGAGTTGAACTTGGTTCTTTAAGCTATAGCTCTAACATTACCACCAATGGTAAACCATCCGTAGGTATGGCAATTAGCCAGACTCCGGGATCCAATGCAAGAGACGTAATTAATGAATCTAAAAAGATCATTGATTTAGCGGCTAAAGACTTCCCTAAAGGGGTAAATTACACCTACCTGGTGGATGTGAATGAAAATCTGGATGCTTCCATTGAGAAGGTAGTACATACCCTTATTGAAGCCTTTATCCTGGTATTTATCGTCGTATTTATCTTCTTACAGGATTTCCGCTCTACCTTAATTCCTGCAATTGCAGTACCGGTAGCGATTGTGGGTACCTTCTTCTTCTTAAACTTGTTTGGTTTTACGATCAACTTACTAACCCTGTTTGCCCTCGTCCTCGCCATTGGTATTGTGGTGGATGATGCGATTGTGGTGGTAGAGGCCGTCCATGCCAAATTAGATCATGGCTATAAATCAGCCAGAAAAGCGACGATTGATGCGATGAGTGAGATTTCAGGAGCGATCATTTCGATTACCCTGGTGATGGCGGCTGTATTTATTCCAGTAACCTTTATTACAGGTTCTACAGGAGTATTCTATAAACAATTCGGTATTACACTTGCCATATCGATCATCTTATCTGCGGTGAATGCATTGACTTTAAGTCCGGCATTGTGTGCTTTATTACTGAAACCACATGCAGATGACCATAAGCATCAAAGCTTTATCCAGCGTTTCTATACGGCGTTCAACGTATCATTTGACAATGTAACCAACAAATACAAAAAGTCTATCCAATTCCTTTCTGTTAAAAAATGGATTGTATTAGCTGCTATTGTATTATCCGCTGGAGCCTTGGTCTTCATGATGAAAACCACACCGTCTGCCTTTGTTCCTTCAGAAGATCAGGGAACCATTTTTGCCAATATCAGCTTACCGCCATCGGCATCTATGGAACGCTCAACGATCATCGCGAAGCAAGTAGACAGTCTGGCACACACCATTCCGGAAGTAAAAAACACCTTGCGTATTGTGGGACAAAACTTTACTGCTGGTCAGGGTAGTGCTTACAGTATGGTAATTTTGAAATTGAAAACATGGAGCGAACGTGACCGTGGTATTCAAGAAATTATTGGCGAACTTTTCGCAAAAACAGCAGGTATCAGAGATGCGAGTATCTTCTTCATCTCCCCTCCTACGATCCAGGGATTTGGACAGAGTGGTGGATTTGAGTTCCAGGTACAGGATAAAGGTGGACATACGGTTCAGGAATTATTCAAGGTAAACTCTGATTTCCTTGCCAATCTGGCTAAACGTCCGGAAATTCAATATGCAACCACTTCATTTAACCCGAACTTCCCACAATATATGTTGGATGTAAATCTGGAAAAATGTAAAGAAGCAGGAATTACGGTTAACTCTGTGTTGAACACCTTACAAGGCTATTATGGTGGTTTGTATGCTTCAAACTTTAACCAGTTTGGTAAGCAATACCGCGTCATGATTCAGGCAGATGCCAATTACCGTAAAAATCCGGAAGGATTGAACAAAGTATTTGTTAGAAATAGCAAAGGGGAAATGGCGCCAATCACGGAATTCATCACCATGACCAGAGTATATGGTCCGGAATCGATTTCGAGGTTCAACCTTTTCAGCTCTATTGCGGTTACTGGTGCACCAAATGCAGGCTACAGTTCTGGAGATGCGATTAAAGCGATTCAGGAAGTTGCAAAAGAATCACTGCCAGCAGGTTATGGTTATGATTTCTCTGGACTTACCCGTGAGGAGTTGGCTTCTGGAAGTCAGACGGTATTTATCTTTATTCTATGTCTGGTATTTGTTTACTTCCTATTGAGTGCGCAATATGAAAGTT
Source organism: Pedobacter gandavensis (assembly GCF_014172405.1). Classification (GTDB taxonomy): domain Bacteria; phylum Bacteroidota; class Bacteroidia; order Sphingobacteriales; family Sphingobacteriaceae; genus Pedobacter; species Pedobacter gandavensis. The sequence continues at coordinate 305,866 of NZ_WNXC01000007.1, forward strand.
ATATCCTTCCATTTGCGGTAATCCTATCCATTCCATTTGGTTTGGCGGGTGCTTATTTATTCTCAATCGTCTTTAAATTAAACAGTAGTATTTACCTTCAAATCTCTCTCATCATGCTGATTGGTCTATTGGCCAAGAATGGTATTTTGATTGTGGAGTTTGCGCTGGAAAGAAGACGTCAAGGACTGGACATCGTACAATCGGCGATTCAAGGTGCTGTGGCACGTTTCAGACCGATCTTGATGACTTCATTTGCCTTCATCTTTGGATTGGTTCCATTGATGTTCTCTACCGGTGCAGGTGCCGTAGGTAATAAGTCTATTGGTACAGGTGCTGTAGGTGGTATGCTTATCGGAACAATATTAGGGGTATTTGTGATTCCGGTATTGTTCATCATTTTCCAAAGTTTACAGGAAAAAATCAGCGGTCCATTACATTTAAAGACTTATGACGATGATGACGAAGATGCCATTGATCCGACTAAAGCTAAAAAAGCACCGCAGCATTAATTCATTTATTAAAGAGAAACGATGATTTTATCCTATAAAAAACAGATGTTAACCCTTGCACTAGCGGCTACCGTTTTTGCCTCCTGCAGGGTGACTAAACCTTACGAACGTCCGGAGTTAAAAACGATGGGATTGTTTCGTGAGCAAACGTCAACAGACAGCACAACCATGGCGAATACGCCATGGCAAAGTGTTTTTGCTGATCCTCAATTGTCGGGATTGATCCAGGAAGGCCTGGATCAAAATCTGGACTTGAAAAATGCGGTTCAGAATATTGTACAGTCGAAAGCAACCTTACAACAAAGTAAGGCAGCCTTCTTCCCTACGCTTACTGCTGATGTAAACGCATCCAGAAATAAGCAGTCGCAGGCTGGATTGAACTTTCCTCCGGGAATCAATATCAATACGCTAACCAATTCTTTTAAAGCGCAATTGAGCACCAGTTGGGAAGCCGATATCTGGGGTAAACTGAGCAGCACAAAAAGAGCGGCATTAGCGGCTTATTTCCAAACGGATGCGGCAAAAAGAGCAATACAAACACAACTGATTGCTGATATTGCCAATAACTACTATTCATTACTTGCATTAGACAGCCAGTTGGAAATTACCCAACAAACTTTGAAAAGCAGAATCACTGGTGTAGAAACCATGAAGCATCTAAAAGAGGGTGCCGTAGTTAATGGTGCTGCAGTTGTGCAAAGTGAGGCTAGCAGATATGCCACAGAAGTAACGATTCCAGATTTAAAAAGAACGATCAGAGAGACAGAAAATGCCTTAAATATCCTATTGGCAAGAGCGCCAGGACCAATTGGCCGCGGTAAGCTGAGCAATCAGAATCCGACCAACGACTTAAAAATTGGTGTACCTACGCAATTGTTGGAAAACAGACCGGATGTACAAAGTGCTGAATTTGCTTTCAGATCTGCATTCGAGAATACGAATCTTGCCCGTACTTATTTCTATCCTTCCTTGACCATTACGGCTACTGGTGGATTGTCAAGTTTGGACCTTAAAGACTTCTTCGACAAATCTGTCTTTTACAATTTAGTAGGTGGATTAACACAACCAATCTTCAATAAAGGTTTGAACAAAGCCCGATTAATCACTGCAAAATCCGCTCAGGAGCAAGCTGTCAACAGCTTCCAGAAGACACTTTTGGTAGCAGGAAAAGAAGTATCTGATGCTTTATACACTTACCAGACTGCGGTTGAAAAAGAAGATGCCCGTGCAAAACAAATTGCTGCTTTACAAAAAGCAGTAGAATATACTCAGGAATTATTGAGATACAGTTCAGCAACAAACTATACAGATGTGTTGACTTCAGAGCAAAGCTTACTTGCAGCACAATTGAGTGGTGTTAATGATCGCTTGCAAAAACTTCAATCTGTAGTGAATCTATACAGAGCATTAGGTGGTGGCTGGAAATAACCAGTATTAACTCCTCCTCTTCTTATCAAAGAAAAGGTCAATTCATTAAAATGCCCCCATATTTTTGGGGGCATTTTTAGTATAAATGAATCTTATTTGGGTTAATCATCTTCCGCGTGTAAGGTGTTTTTATGATCTTCTGGTTTATAGGATGCCTGCAATTCGGCGAGTTTTTTCTTGCCATAGGCCAACCTGGTAATCAACACGAACAATACAGGTACGATAAACAATGCGAGTAATGTTGCTGACAACATCCCGGCAGCTACCGTCCAGCCAATCGTTTGACGAGAAACCGCACCAGCACCTGCAGACAAAATCAGAGGAATTACCCCTAAGATGAATGCCAGCGAGGTCATAATGATTGGTCTGAGCCTTAATCTAACCGCTTCAATTGTTGCAGCGATCAACTCCATCCCCCAGTCTACCCTTTCCTTTGCAAATTCTACAATCAGAATCGCATTCTTTGCAGATAAACCGATCAGCGTAATCAATCCGACCTGGGCATAAATATTATTATCGAGTTTTGGCAGGAAGCTTAAAGCCAGGATCGCACCAAAAAGACCCAGCGGTACTGATAGCAAAATCGAAAAAGGAACAGACCAGCTTTCATACAAGGCTGCAAGGAGTAGAAACACAAAGACAATGATCAAAGTAAAAATAAGTGTCGTACTATTTCCAGCTTCTGTTTCTTCCAGACTCAGTCCGGAGAAATCATATGCATAATTGGCGGGTAATGTTTGGGCAGCGACTTCCTGTAATGCCTTTAAAGCATCTCCGGAACTGCTACCTGGTTTTGCAGCCCCACCGATCTCTACTGATCTGAAAAGGTTGTAGTGATTAATAATAGAAGCATTTTCTATCACCTGATAAGAAACCAATGAACTCAGTGGCACGGAAACACCCTGCGCATTCATGACCCTCAAGTGTTTCATATTTTCAATGTTTGCCCGATAATTTGTATCTGCCTGACTCACTACACGGAAATTCCTTCCATACTTAGTGAAATCATTAATATAACTACTACCTAGATAAGCTGATATCGTACTGTAAACTGCGCCAATAGAAACGCCCATTTTCTTTGCCTGATCCCGATCTACATGCACCTTATAATTTGGTGTTCTTGAATTGAACAAGGTGTAAGCCATACCAATTTCCGGGCGTTGATTTGCAGCAGCAAGGAATTTGCCCACATTTGCTTCAAACTCTTTGATGTCTCCACTTTGCTTCTCTTGAATCTGCAGCGTAAACCCACCACTGATCCCCAATCCCGGGATTGCCGGTGGAGAAACAACCAGGATACTTCCGTCTTTATCACCACCAAAGGATTTGCTTAAACCCGCCATAATCGTGCTCACATCCTTTTTCCGATCACCCCAATTTTTAAGCTGTACAAAGAAAGTACCGGCATTAGATTTAAAAGACCTATTCAAGATATTGATTCCACTGATAGAGGTGATGTTCTCTACCTCAGGATTATTATTCCGAACACTGTCTGTTATCCGCTTAATAAACGCATCTGTACGTACAGAAGAAGCCCCTTCAGGTAATGTTGCACCTACTAAAAAGATACCGGCATCCTCATTGGGGATAAAACCTGTAGGCTTTTTCATAAATAGGCCCCCTGTTCCAAGGTAAATACAAACCAGGATAATCATGACTAAGGGAATCGCCTTTAATGCTTTTTTAACACCCATAGAATAATTATGGGTCACACCGGCAAACCATTTATTGAACTTAAAGAAGAATTTATTCAGTCCTTTTGAGTCTTTATTTAAATTCATTGGTGTCAATAAAATCGAGCACAATGCAGGAGTAAGAGAAAGTGCGATAAATGCAGAAATCAATACCGAAACCGCAATGGTGATCGCAAATTGCTGATACAGCAATCCAACCATGCCCGGAATAAATCCTACGGGGATAAATACGGCTGCTAAAATTAAGGCGATGGCGATTACGGGCGCGGTAATGTCGCTCATCGCTCTTCTAGTGGCTTCTGGCGCAGACAAGCCGTCATGATCCATATAATGCTGTACAGCCTCAACCACAACAATCGCATCATCTACCACAATTCCAATCGCGAGAACAAATCCAAACATCGTCAATACGTTGATAGAGAAGCCAAAGAAAGTAAAAAAGATAAACGTACCGATAACAGAAACCGGGATGGCCAACACCGGGATTAGTGTTGCTCTCCAGCTTTGCAGGAAGAAAAATACCACCAGGGTCACCAACACGAGTGCTTCAATCAAAGTGTGTACCACTCCCTCAATGGACAACTTTACTACGGTAACTGTTTCGTAAGGAACCGTATAATCCAAATCTTTCGGGAAGGATTTCTTTAATTCCTTCAGGGCATTTTGAATACCCTCAGCGGTTTGCACTGCATTTCCTCCAGGGGTTTGATTGATCATCATTAGAGAGGCCACTTTTCCATTCACTTTAGAGTTGATGGCATAATTAAAGGCTCCTAATTCCACTCTTGCTACATCTTTCAAAAAAACTACGGAACCATCAGCTCCGGTTTTGATCACAATGTTATTAAACTGATCTACGGTGTTCAGGTCACCATCAAGGATCACAGAAAACTCGAATGTCTGTGCATCATGTTGTGGTGGAGCCCCTACACTTCCACCGGGAATCCGGGTATTTTGCTCCTGTACAGCTGCAGAAACTGCTGCCGGTGTTAAGCCGTAGTTGGCCAGTTTATTGGCATCCAACCAGATCCGCATACTAAATGGCTGACCAAAAGCCTGCACATCACCAACCCCCTTAACACGCAATAACGCATCTTTTACATAGAGGTTGACATAATTGGAAATAAATTTATCATCATAAGTTCCATTTGGAGAGTACAAACCCACCACCATTAAAATATCATTATTTGCTTTTTTGGTGGTGACCCCTAAGCGGGTAACGGCCTCTGGCAAGGAAGGTTCTGCGATACCTACCCTATTCTGTACATCTAATGCCGCGATATCAATATTGGTACCTACATCAAAGGTGACAGTAATAGAGGAACGCCCATCGGAGGTACTGTTTGAGGATAAATACTTCATCCCAGGCGTACCATTGATCTGACTTTCTATTGGGGTGGTCACTGTTTGCTCCACTGTTTGTGCATCGGCTCCGGTATAAGTTGCAGAAACTGTAACCGTTGGCGGTGCAATACTTGGATACTGACTAATGGGCAAGGTAGTGATGACAATAATTCCAATCAGTACAATTAAAATGGAGATGACGATGGCCGTGACTGGGCGCTTGATAAATACTTCTGAGATCATAAGCTTGAAATTCTTTTAAAATTTTACCACTGCACCAGGCCTTACATTTTGTGCACCTTCCGAAACGATCAATTCACCTGCTTTCAACCCATCTTTGACGACTACACTTTTATCGAATTGTTTACCCAGCTGGATGATGCGTTGCTCCGCCTTATTGCTATCTGCGACTACATACACATTAAATGCGCCCAACTGCTCTGTGACTGCTTTATAAGGAATCACCAATTCATTTTCCGTGGACTTGTTCAATACTTTCATGTTTACGGTCATTCCAGCAATCAAGCGACCATCCTCATTGGGATATCCTATTCTTACCCTTATGGTTCCTGTTGCCGGATCTACCGCTCTGTCTATCGTAATAATCTTACCTTGGCGCTTATATAAAGTCCCATCTTGCAGCTGTACGGTAAAAAGAGAGTCTTTTACTGCCTGAGGGTTATTTTTCATTTTGAGAAAATGAGGAATATCCCCCTGATTTACGGTGATATCTACAGCAATCGGGTTACCTGTAGAGACTGTATTTAAAAGCGTAGAAGAGGGCGCTACTAAGGCACCTGGTTTGACCTGGGAAATCCCGATGGTTCCGGTTAACGGGGATACAATTAACGCATTTTGAAGGTCGTTGTTTGCTGCAGAAAGTGTTGCTTTTGCCGCAGCTACCTGCGATTCTGCATTGGCAAGATCCGTTAAGGCATAATCCACACGTTGCTTTGCGATCGCATCCTGTGCCGCCAGATTCTTATAGCGTTCTGCGTCCTTTTTGGCCTTATCACGATTGGCTTGAGCCATCTGTACATTTGCTTTCGCAGAATTATAGGCGGCCAGGTATTTTGTCCGATCAATTTCATAGAGCTTTTGCCCTTTCATTACTTTTTGTCCGTCTCGCACATAGATAGCGGTGATAAAACCACCAACCTGTGCCCGGATTTCCACCTCATTAAGGGCCACTACTACCCCAGGATAAGAATCTACTGTGGTGACCGGCATAGCAGCTACCTTATAAACCGATACCGGCGTTGCCGCAGGTGGCCCCGCCTGCTGCTGTGCAGCTTTATTTCCATTACCGCAGGCCGCTAAAGAAATGGACCCCAAAATAACAATGCCTAGTTTTACGTGATTAATCGTCTTCATTTGAGTACTTATTGGTTTACGGTAATTATGCCTAATGCTTGTTGTACGTCTAATTTGGAAGCAAGAAGACTATACAAAGCGTTTAAATAATTGAGTTGAGCGGTGCGCAGGTCTGTTTCCGAAGTCATCAGATCCAGATAAGCTTTTATTCCTTCGTCGTATTGCAATTTGATGGTTTGATAAACCTGCCGGGAAATTTCAACATTAGCACCCGCTGTTTTCCAATCATTCAGATTGGCCTTATACGTAGCCATAGCCTGAACATATTGACTCTTAATCTGATTTTTAACATTAACGAGATCGAGGTCTATCCTTTGCTCTTGCAACTGTGACTTTTTAAGCTCCTGAATTCTCTTGGTTCCCTGAAAAATAGGTAGGGACAACTTTAAGCCAAACAGTGAACTCGGGTAATTTTTATCATAAAGATCCCCGAAATTGTTATTGAGGTAATTCCAGTTATAATTGATGAATCCAGAGATATTGGGAAGGAAAGACCATTTATTATAGTTGGTATTCAAATGCTGCAATTCCCGTTGTGTTTGTAGTAAGCGATACTCCACTCTATTCTCATAGGTTTCTTTTAGATTGGTATCAATCAGAATTTCATTCTCCATCTTTACCGCGTCAAAGTTCAGGCTAAAATCTTGATCACCGCCATAACCAATCAATTCTTTTAGGTAGACATATTTATATTTAATCAACTCCTCTGCGCGCTTTTTATCTGCTTGGGAATTGCTCAGACTGATCTGTGCACGTTGATAATCAGTTTTATCGACCAATCCATTATCATATTGCGCCTTTGCATCTTTGAGTTGTTTCTCCAATCGCGCAATGTTTTCATAAATAATCTTTAACTGCTCTTTGCTGGTCAGTACATCAAAATAGGCCTTACTTACGCTAACTACTGTATTAATTTTGGTGTTTTCTGTATTTTGCTTATACTGTTGCCTGTAATATTTAGAGGCCTTGGAGGCCTGAATTAATCCAGCGTTTAGAAACTGCTGGTCAGCCTGTAAAGTAAATGCGGAGGTATGTCGTGTGCCAAGTACGAGCTGCTGGCTCACCCCACCCATTGTCAGCACACTAACTTGCTGTTTAAGGTTGTTATTATAAGTTCCTGTACCATTTATTTGAGGAAACCAGCCTGAAATTGCTGATTTGATATCCCGTTCCCCAATTTCTTCATCTATCAGCGATTGTTTTACCCCCGGTTGATTGAGGAGCGCATAACCGATCAGGTCCGGAAGCGTTGCATTTTTCAGTTCTTTAATGTTCCGTTCCGTTTGTCCATATGCCACTGAGCACCAGGTAACCGGTAGGATCAGGAGAAACGTTAAAATCGGTTTATGTAGTTTCATAGGTAGAAAATGAAGTAGTTAGATATTGCTCATTTGATATAGCTGATATAACCTGATGAAGGAAGGTTCTCAATGAAAATTGTCGAAGTCTTGATCATAAAATTTCAATTATTATTACTGATTTCCCGGACCTTTATAATTTGACAACAACCTATGTATCAATATTGTTTGAGAGCCATGAAAAATTTGAATACGGATTTAATTGACCTGAATTTGGCTAATTTTCAAGAAAATCAAATGCCTGATAATAATTGTTTTTTTACGTAATATTGGCCGTATGAATATCCTGATTGTGGAAGATGAAAAAAACCTGGCACTGGAAATGGCAACTTTTCTAGGAAAAGAAGGTTATACAATAGAGCATGCCTGGAAGAAATCCTCTGCTGCAGAAAAAATATTTGTGAATACTTATGACTTTATTCTGCTGGATCTCGGTCTTCCTGATGGAGATGGTTTTGAATTACTTCAGGAGTTTAAACAATTAAAAAACCGGGAGGATGCGGTGATTATTTTAACTGCCAGAGGTGATGTGGAAGACCGTGTTAAAGGTTTGGAATCCGGAGCAGATGACTACCTGCCTAAGCCATTTTCCCTGACGGAGCTATTGGCCAGAATGCATGCCATCATCAGAAGAAAGCACAAATTGGAAATGAATGAGGTGAATATTCATCACTTTATCCTCGACATTAAAAATCACAAACTGAGTTTCGAAGGACAAAAGATCAACCTGACAGGAAAAGAGTTTGAGATTTTTAATTATCTGGTATTGAATAAAAATAGAGTAATTTCGAGAATCAATCTGACGGAACATGTATGGGGTGACATTCTGGAGATCAACTCCGATTCGAACTTTGTGGATGTACATGTTAAAAATTTAAGAAAAAAGCTTTCTGCACATGCTCCGATTGACTGGTTTGAAACGGTAAGGAGCATTGGTTACCGAATCAATTCGACCTCATAAAGATGAAGCTGCAGCTCAAACTTGCTTTATACAATACCCTTACAAAGGTGGCTATCATCACTTTTATGGGAATTTTGATCCTGGTATCGATCAACAGGATTTCGGTAAACCACATGCGCCAGCGACTCATTCAGAAAAAGAATAAACTGGTGACCAACCTATCCAGTGCCGCGATAAATGACTTGCTGACACAACAAAAAATATTTACCGATTATAACTTACTAAAAGAAGAATACATCATTCTAAAAGAGGTAAAAAACAACCATAAGGAGAAGCTTAAACAACATTTCAGTCAGGAAACCAGAGAAATTGAAGGCAGCCAGGAAGAGTACCAAATCCTGAGTGCCGAATTTAAATATCATGGAAAAAGATACCTTTTAGAGCTCGGACAAACCATGTCCACCGTGGGACAATTGGAACATACCATTTCTGTTTTTACCTTTTTTATCTTACTTGCCGCAGTGGTACTTACCCTGCTCACCGATCTTGCCTTTAGTAAGTTTCTACTGGCGCCATTTTATCAGATCATCGATCAGAAACTCAACAAGGTTAACGACCCGATTAGTTTCAATTATGAGCCCATAAAAACCACAACAGACGATTTCCGAATCTTAGACCAAAGTATCAGCACACTGATGAACAAGATCGCAGATCTTTTCCTAACTGAGAAAGAGTTCATTGCCAATGTTTCTCATGAACTCCTAACCCCCATCTCTATTCTAAATACCAGACTGGAAAACCTGCTCAATGATGAAAAGTTAAGTGTAGAGGGCGAAAATAAAATCTTTGCCTGCTTAAAAACACTCAACCGCCTGAAATCAATCATCAATAGCTTATTGTTGATTTCTAAAGTGGAGAACAATCAATACAAGAAACCGGATAACATTGTGCTGAAAGAAATGATTCAAGAAGTTTATGAAGAACTGGAGCATCGCTTGGTGATGATGAATTTAACTTTTACCATCAATTTATCAGCGTCCTATGTTTTCAAAGGAAACAAATCTTTGTTTCATACCTTATTGATGAATATTGTCAATAACGCCATCAAATACAATCGTCCTGCCGGTAGCGTCAGTATCTATGATACTTTTATCGATGCCAATTACACCCTGATCATCGAAGATACAGGCCAGGGGATGGAAGTAAGCCAGGTTTCCCATGCTTTTCAGCGATTTGAAAAGTTCCAGTCGGAGAAAGAAGACAGCTATGGACTAGGACTTTCTATTGTAAAGAGTATTGCTGCTTTCCATGAGCTTGATCTTGAAATTGAGTCAGAAATTGGTCAAGGAACAAGGGTCTCTATTATTTTTCCAAAAAAATAATCGGGTTTTATCAATCTTCATAAAATCTTCATGTTTGATGAGCAACTTTGATCTAACAAATCACATAAAACAATTAAAAACATGAAAAGAACAATTTTAGCGCTTGCATTAGTTGCAACAACTTTCGGCGCATTCGCACAAACTCCTGCTGCAACTACTAAACCAGTAAAAGCACATGCAAAAGCAGTAGCTGCTAAAACAGTTGCGACTAAAACAGTTGCGACTAAAACTGAAGTTGCTAAATCTGCACCAGTAACTGCGGCAAAAGCAGCTGTTAAACCTGTAGCAAAACAAAAATAAGTCTTAACCACCTCGTTAAGAACTATAGCCTAAGGGGGTATCCAGAAATGGATATCTCTTTTTTTTTGTACTTTGGTGTCAACCACACAACTATTGAACCAAATTATGAGAAAATTTTTCCTTGTTCCCCTCGCCTGCGCCGCGATTTTTTTAAGCTTTAGTCCGGTAAAGAAACCCAGTTCAGATCCCGAGGAAAAGCATCCAATTTCAAATAGATCTTCGAAACAACAAGCAATTAACCCACCAGCACATAAAGACGGCTGGATCTCCTTATTCAATAAAAAAGACATCAACGATTGGTTTGTGAAAATTGCGCATCATGAGGTTGGCGAAAATTACGGCAATACTTTCCGCGTGGAAGACGGTATGGTAAAAGTAAGATATGACCAATATGGCGACTTTAACGACCAGTTTGGACATTTATACTATAAAGTTCCCTACTCCTATTACCACCTGGTAGTAGAATACCGATTTGTTGGTGAATTACAGAAAGGGGCACCTGATTATACCTTAAGAAACAGTGGCGTGATGTTCCATTCCCAGGATCCAAGAACGATGCCTAAGGAACAAGATTGGCCGATTTCCGTGGAGATGCAGTTTTTAGGCGGTTTGGGCGATGGTAAACCAAGGCCTACCGGAAACATGTGTTCTCCGGGAACAAATGTGGTTTACCAAGGTAAAATTGCGGCTTCCCATTGTCTCAATTCGACCTCAAAAACTTATCATGGCGACCAATGGGTACGTGCAGAACTGATCGTTTTAGGCGACTCGCTAATCACACACATCATTAATGGAGACACAGTGCTTCAATATTCTAAACCACAAATCGGTGGTGGCACTGCCAACGGCTATGATCCAAAGATAAAAATCGATGGCAAGCTATTGAGCAGCGGTTTTATTGCCCTGCAAAGTGAAGGCCAGCCCATTGATTTCCGCAAGGTTGAACTGAAAGACTTATCTGCTTTAAAAAGAAAAACCAAGCGTAATTAACGCTTGGTTTTTCTTGAATAATCATTTATCCTGTTACGTTTAAAAATATTCTGCCAAATATGGGGTCCTGCAATTTTGCCTTAAAGTTTTCAGGGCCCTATCTTTTAATTGTCTGATGCGTTCCTTGCTCAGGTTAAAAACTTCGACCATATCATCTAAGGTTAAGGCAGTATGGTTGTCCAGCCCAAAAAATAGCGTGATGATCCATTTTTCTCTTTCCGGAAGCACCCCTAAGGTGCGTTGTAAATCCTCAGTTAAAGATTCTGTCATCATGAGTGCATCCGTATTCGGGACATTGGTATTGGCCAGACTATCCAATAAGCTATAGCCACTTTCTTCATTGGTGGTCATATCCAATGAAAATGACAATGGTGCACTTGATAAATAATCGGAAACTTTGTCTTCTGAAAGCTCGGTTGCCACAGAAATCTCTTCATAAGTAGGCAACCTTTCCAGTTGTTGTTCCAGTAAATCTGTTGCTTTATTAATTTTGATAATGCCCAGTACCTGATTTCCAGGAAGGCGAATCATTCTCTTTTGATCGGCCAATGCCTGCATGATGCTCTGGCGAATCCACCAAACTGCAAAAGATATAAATTTGAAACCTTTCGTATCGTCAAATCGCTCTGCGGCTTTAATTAATCCGAGGTTTCCTTCACTGATCAGATCCGCTAACTGGAGTCCTCTGTTTTGATATTTTTTGGCCACAGAAACCACAAAGCGCAAATTGGTCTTCACCAGTTTATCCAGTGCTGCTTTATCGCCTTTTTTTATTCTCCTGGCCAAATTCAACTCTTCATCCACATTCACCAGGTCGATTCTACCAATATCGGTTAGGTATTTATCTATAGATTCAGAATCCCGGTTGGTGATGGAAGGTGCAATTTTCAGTTGTCTCATACCGTAACTTTATTTTCTAATGATACTTTTTGATTTAAATTTTTAGCTTCAAAATCCTGCATACATTTCACAAGAACTTCCACACTTGATATCGGTAACGCATTGTATAGAGAGACTCTAAAACCACCTGCGGATGGGTAACCTTTAATCCCCACAATACCTTTCTGACTTGCAAAGTCTAAAAATTCGGCTTCCAAACCTGGATCATGCATTTTAAAAGTCACATTCATTCTGGACCTATCCTTAGGATCAGCCAGTCCATAAAACAAGGTATTTCTATCAATTTCAGTGTATAACAAATCTGATTTGGCAATGTTTTCAACTTCCTGCTGAGTCACTCCCCCCTTTTCTTTTAACCATCTTAAATTTAACATGGCCACATAAATAGAAAATACGGGTGGGGTATTAAACATAGAATTGTTATCTCTAAAAATTCGGTAGTCGGACATCGAAGCCACTTCAGCTGTGATCTTCTCTAACAAGTTGTTTTTAACAACCACAAGTGTCATCCCGGCAGGGCCCATATTTTTTTGTGCACCTGCATAAATCAAGTCAAAATCAGCGACCTGAATAGGCCTGCTAAAAATATCAGAGGACATGTCGCATATCACCGGAACACTACTGGCTGGGTGACTAAACATTTCAGTACCTTCTATCGTATTATTTGAGCAATAATGAAAATAAGCTGCCGTTGCTGGAATTTGATAACCAACAGGAACATAGTAGTAATTTTTATCCTTTGATGAAGCTACGATATCTACCTCACCAAAAAACAACGCTTCTTTAATGGCTTTCAGAGAAAAAAATCCCGTATCCAGATAAGCCGCTTTTTTGCCCTGATGTAGAAAGTTCATCGCCAACATAGAAAACTGTGTGCTGGCACCACCTTGTAAAAATAGTATACTGTAATCTGCGGGAACATTTAGTAATTCTCTCACCAAACCCTGTGTTTCATTGATGACTGCTTCGAACTCTGGCGTACGGTGGGAAATCTCCAGAATACTAAGGCCAATGCCATTAAAATCCCTGACAGCATCTGCTGCCTGATCTAAAACTATAGCTGGCAAGATACACGGTCCGGCACCGAAATTATGTTTGATCATTATGTTATAGGTTATGGTTGATAGCTCCAAAGTTCGGAAGGTCAAAACAGATATCTCATTTTCCGATTACATTCAGCAAATTTTTCTGTTTAGAGTGATTTATACCATACAATTTTTGGGTAGCAATTCTAAGGCAGTAGTATTGCAAAATATAATTTCCCTACTTTCCTATTTTTTAAGGGGTTAAGGTAAGTTATACACTATGCTTTATCAGAAAGGCCATAAATGTTTCATAAAAAATAAATAATACTATATTTGACCTTTATTATCATTGAAAACACCTACACTAAGCTAGAAATCTATCTTCTGAAAAATGTCTAAATTAGATCCCACCCATCTTGGAATTTTGCGCCTCCTACAGGAAGATGCCCGAATGACGCATAAAGAACTGGCCAGAAGGTTAAGGAAAAGTGTATCCCCTATTTTTGAAAGGGTAAAATGGTTGGAACAAAATGGCTATATCAAAGGCTATACGGCTCTGGTAGACTTGCAAAAAAGTAGTAATAGCATTATTTCTTTTACCCATATCCAGATGAATGACCATTCTGAGGAAGCACTGAGTGCTTTTCAAAAAGAAGTGGTACAATTTGAAGACGTAAGAGAGTGTTATTATATCACTGGGAACTTCGATTTTATCCTCAAAATTGTATCCCCGGATATGAAAGGATACAATGATTTTCTACGCGGACAATTGTCAAAACTACCTAATGTGGGTAGTGTACAGAGCTTTCTGGTCTTATCAGAAGAAAAAAGAGATACCAGCTACAAAATTTAAAGGAAGCATTTTACCAAACTAAACCTTTTTCAGCCACAAACTGTTATTATTCTGTTCTGGGATTCTGACTGCAGGCACATTACTCCCGCTATTTCCTCTCAGAGCCTAAGCAGCGCACTAGCGCTTTAAACTTCTATTGCATTTTTTCTGAAATTCTGCGCTTCAATTACCTCATTGATAATTAGATGTATTTTATTAATTTGCTAACCCTAAAACGTAAACCACATGATACAGGTAGCTTTATTACTCCCTAATAAATACCGGTTACTCAGCGTCGCAGCAATACTGGATGTGTTTGATACCGTGAACCAACATTATCAAGAAATTGGTTGTACACCGCTCTTTCAGATTAATCTAATCCGTAATGCTACGCGCTCCCCTGAAGGTAATCTTTTTGAAAAATACAATGCGCTTTCCTTAGCAGAATCCGGACAACAAAACCTAATATTAATCCCTGCATTTGACCATCCAGACCTTAGTATGGCCATCCAGCAGAATCTGGAGTTCCTACCCTGGTTGCAACAACAATATAAAAAAGGGGCAGAACTGGCTAGTTTTTGCACAGGTGCCTTTTTATTGGGTGCAACAGGTTTACTCAATGGAAAAAGTGCCACCACACATGTAAATGCCAGTAATGCCTTTTCTATCTGTTTTCCTGATGTCTATTTTAAACCCGAAAAAGTGGTTACCGTAGATCAGGGAATTTATACCAGTGGCGGGGCAACCAGTAGCTTTCATTTGATGTTGATGCTGATCCACAATTACTGCAACCGAGATACGGCGATTCATATCGCAAAAATATTTTCTATTGACATGAACCGGGAACAGCAAAGTTATTTTGGCAGCTTCCATCCGGTAAGGGACCATGGGGATGAGCTGGTTTCCAAAACACAGCTATGCATTGAGAATGCCTATAAAGAAGCGGTAACCATTGAAGATATCCTGCAAACTATCCCATCCAGCAGGAGGAATATTGTGCGTCGGTTTAAACAGGCTACCGGAAATACCCTCATCGAGTATTTACAAAAAACCAGAATTGAGGCGGCTAAAAAGCTTTTAGAGCAAACCAACCTCAGTATTCTGGAAGTTATGTTAGATTCCGGCTATAATGATCTGAAAACGTTCAGACAGCTTTTCAAGAAAAACTCCGGAATGACACCTAAAGATTATCGGGATAAGTTTAAGCCGAAAGCTGCATAGCAGGTACTTTTCTTACCTTTTTCTTTCTTTTCTTTTTAAGCTTATTTAACCAGATCAGTGTTCCTGTTATCGGCAGACTGGTTGCAATCAGACAGGCCAGAAAATAAATGATCTTGGTAAACATGCCATAAACATCGCCCAAATGCAGTGCTTTAATAGAACCGGAAATACGCTCGTTGAAAGGCTTATCTTTAAACACCTCCGTTTTAAGTACGTTACCCGTATATTGATCTAGAAGTACTTTATCACCTGCAGCAGGTGCGAAAAACCCAGTTTTATTTTTTAGGATGGTAATGGCCGAAGCAGAGTCTTTAGGTAAGCTAATGCTATAATCGCCTTTATATGGTAAAGCGGCATCTGCTTTCTTAAGGTAATCGCTTAAGTTTAAAGGAGCAGCACCCGCAACAACTGTCGAAACAGGATCCTTGGGCGGCTCAAATCCCTCAGGCTGATAAGTACCCAAGGTTTTTCTTAAAGCTTCTCTATACCATGGGAAAGACCATTGCGGACCAGTAATCCCCATTAAGAATAAAAATATGCAAGCATAAAAACCCAGACTATTGTGTAAATCGTGGTTCGTTCTTTTCCAGCTACCGGACCATTTAACCTTTAATCCTTGCTTCCAGGATTTAATCCTTTGAGGAAACCAAATCACCATTCCTGTGATCACCCCAAGTGTAAATAGAATGGTGGCAGCACCACTAATGTAACTACCTAGTTTTCTGTTCTCGAGTTCACCGAAAATCGGTTTTTCGATTCTATCCAATAATAACCATCTATGTAGACTGAACATGGTTTTCATGAAGGAAGCCGTTGCACCTTTCACTTCAGATATGTTGCCAATTACCTCACCGGTATACTGATTTACCGCAAAAGCTGAAGGACGTTTCCCCTCCTCAGGTTTTCCGCCTTTTCCTTCTTTTTCTTTTCCGCCTTTTCTTTTACCCTCTTTTCCTTCTCCCTGGCTATTTTCTTTTCCTCTTCCGGCTTGCTCATTTCCTACTCCTGCAGTAGCTAGCATACCTTCTTTTTTACCTTTTCCATCTTTCTCGCCTTCCTTCATCCTCACCATAAATTGATAAGTTCTATTCGGATCAGCAGGAATTTTTATGGAAACAACTTTACCACCCGTACTTTCCTTGACTTGCTTAATCAGCGATTCAATCGGCATTGGCTTTGCAGCTGCCGGGGCAGTTACTTTATACAATTCAGGATTCGCCATCTCCTTCAATTCTGTATTAAACACATACAGAGTTCCACTTAAACAAACCAGAATCACGATGATTCCGCTTGCTAGTCCGATCCATAAATGGATATCGGTAAAAAGTTTACGTATTTTTTGCCAGGCGCTTTTAGGTGTAGTTGGTTTCATTTAGGCTATTTTTTACAAATATAAAACAAATCCGCAATTATTTAGACTAAGTCTTAATAATTGCGGATTTGTTACTATTCAATTGTTTAATGCTATTTTTTTGAGGACTTTATTTATTCCACCAGATTTTTCCAACGGTAACTTCGTCATTACCTTGTTTACCAGCTTCTGCAGCATTAGTCTGGCGCTCCGACTCTGGATACATTAATCTTAATGGTCTTGCGGTTGGTGTAGGAGCCAATAAGGAATTAGGAATATTAGGTATTCCCAGTCTTCTGTAATCACTCCATGCTTCCAAACTGCTGATGCTGTTTAAAGCCAACCATTTCTGTTCAATAATTCTTTTTAAACGTTGATCTCCCGCTACTGAACTTAATTTCACGGTAGTCTGATCGTTGTAGGCGTCAAATAATCCGGCATCTACCTCCATATATTTAAATGACTCGGCAATGCCTTGTTCATAGAATGTCTGGTCAGATCCTGAAATCCAGCCTCTGTTAGCCGCTTCAGCCTGTAGGAATAAACTTTCGAAAGCGCCCATCAAAATTGAAGCCTGATCAAAGCTTTTAAATAAACCTGTAGCTTTTCCATTGTTTTCATTTGGGCCTTTAAAAGCAGAGGTCTTATTGGCTGCATATTGCGCATCTACGACAGGATTTCCAAAAAGCACCCCTTTAAAAGTACCGCCAATACTGGTATATAAACTCGACAGACGTGGGTCTTTCAGTGCACTGTAGGTACTGATGATGTATTCCGTTGGACGCAAACTCACATGGTTGATTGCCGATGCATTTACTCCTCTATAATTTGTTTCCCAAAAAGGATTCATCTTGCCTTTTGAATTGATATAACCTGGTTTGGTCGCTACATTTTGTCCTAGACCTAAGAACCCGCTTCCTTCTTGATTAATCTTATTGATCTCCGCCTTAATATAAGCCTCGTTGTTTGCTTCCGACTGACGGATCAGCGCTCTTAATTTTAACGTATTTCCAAATTTAGCCCACAATTGCTTATCGCCGCCAAAGATGATGTCCGCTTTGCCTGGATTTTGATCCACACCAGCAGCTTTAATCTCATTTATACCTTCGGTAATCAGTTGAACAGACTTTTCATAGACAATCCTTCCGTCTTCATACTTTGGTTGCAAATATTGTGTTCTATTTAAAGCCTCATCAAATGGCACATTGTTATAAATATCTACCAAGTGTAAAAAGTGCCATCCTTGCATAATCTTAGCAATTCCCGAATAAAAAGGAGCGCTTTCCTTTTGCGCCTGCTCTTTGATCAATTGATAATACAATAAAGTATTAAAAGTCCCTTCCCAAATTTGAATCCCATCTCTGGTTCCACGAATGGCCACTCCGTTATACGTCTTCTCTTTATAAAACTGATTGGTAGCTTCGCTCGTTGTACCCCAATATCCAGCCCAGAAAGCCGCCAATTGATTAATTTGCACGGTTTCTTGATTTACAGTGCTGATTAGCGCACCCGGTAAGCGGGCACTTAAAATCAGATATTGCTCTGTCGGACCATTCGGATTGTCATTCACATCCAGGAACTTCTCACAAGAAGTCAGACTGAATAAGCTGGCAGCGAAAACGAATATTTTTATACTTTTCTTCATGTTATGTTATTCTTCAGCGTGTATATCTTAAATAAATTAGAAAGTAACATTCAGGTTAAACCCAAACATTCTGGTTGGCGGAATTTGTCTGAAACTCAGGTAACCATCGGTTTGATTATACAATGATTCTGGATCTCCATACGTATTGCTCTTATGTCTGACAATAAATAAATTGGTCCCTACCAAGCCAAAGCTGGCTTCACGAATCACTTTTTGTTTAGCTAACAATGCTTTCGGAAGCGCATAACTGATGTTCAACTCCCTTAACTTAAAGAAGTCTGATTTTGCAGCCGTGTTTCTCTGCACTTTCCCTTGTCCATCCCAGAACGCTTTATCCCCTTTAGAGAAAACCGAGGTATTTTCTACATATACAGGCTGAGCTGCAGTACCGGTATTGATAACCGAGTTAGGGAAAATAAAAGGTTCGCGATTGTAAGCAGCAGTTGCTGGGTGTGTACCTGCAGTGTACATTCTAGGCACCACTTCAGAATACAACCAACCGCCAAGACGAGCGTCAAACTGAGCACCGATACTGATTCCTTTAAAGTTGATCATCGTGCTTAAGCCCATTTGATAAGGAGGAACCATGGTACCAAGAGGTGCGCTATCTGCTACGGTAGTAGTGTTTCCTTTAGCATCCACAATTACTCTTCCCTGTTCATCTCTTAAGTAATCACTCACCTTTAATAAAGGATAAGTTTGTCCTACTACTGCATAAGCTTGTCTGAACATTCTGAATTCTTCCTGCCCGCCGAAAATAGTTTTCACCTTATTATTAATATGTGTAAAGTTAAAACCAATGTTCCACCTGAAGTCATCTTTGCGGATCACATCTCCACTTAGCGTCAATTCAATGATTTTATTGGTCAATCGCCCTGCGTTAACAATGGTACTGTTATAACCGGTAGCGCTGGAAATTGGTGCATCAAAAATCTGTCCGTCTGAATCTGAATACACATAAGCAGCTTCCAGGTTTAAGCGGTCTTGGAAGAAGCCCAACTGAGTACCTACTTCATAAGAGGTCACAAATTCTGGTTTAATATCTCTGTTTGGACTGGTTAAGCTAGGTGTAAACCCTACTAATCCGCCAAAAGGAAAACCATTGATCTGCGAATACGCATTATTTAAGCTGTAGGGGTCTAAAGTAACATTACCCGTTCTGTTATAAGAGGCAAAGATCTTTCCGAAAGAAAGCACTTTACTGTCTTTTAAAGCGTTAATCCCTTCAGTAAATACAAAGGAAGTACTTACACCAGGATAGAAATAAGAACGATTTTCTTTGCTCAATACCGAAACGATATCATTTCTTCCGGTTAAGGTTAAGAACAAATAGTTGTTGTATCCGGCAGTAAATTCTCCGTAGGTACCTAACGCTCTGTATTTAGTAATTGTTGCAGCACCTTCCAGCTCCCCTGCACGGCTTCCAGGGTTGAACAAGTCTGGGAATAAAAGATTTGGACTCCCTATTGAAATCATTTTAGAATCATCCATACGGATGTTTTGTCCGACTAGCAATCTGGTTGTGAACTTTCCAAAATCCTTTTTAAAGTTCAAGATCAAATCACTGTTTACCCTACGGAAATCATTGCTACCGTCATTTACTGAGCCGTTCACATTTCTATTTCCTGAAGGAGCAGCCAATTTATTGGTAGTCGCTCTGCTTTCCTCTGAAGTACTGTACAGTCCAATGCGGTAGATTGCAGAAAACCATGGTGTAAATTCATAGTCCAGTTCAATCTTACCATTAACAGTTTGCTGATTTGAAGTATTTCTATTGTTGTCCATTAAGAAAAATGGATTTTTTGCAGCAGTAGCGTCTGTATAATAGTTTAGAGGATTAGCTGCTGAATTTGGATCTCTCCAATTTTTTAAGGTATTCAGGTCCAGATTTGCCGGTTGTACATAGGTGCTGTACCATGGTCCATCTGGTGTGGTATTTCTACTTGCAGCAATATAATTGACATTATAAGAAGTATTCAATTTCCCAAAAGTTCTAGAACCATTAAACCTTGCTCCTGTTCTGGAACTTTTATCTCCAGGAATTACCCCCTTGATATTTACATTCTGAACCGAGAAATAGTAGGTAGATTTTTCATCACCACCGGAGAAGGAAAGGTCATTCTGTAAAGTTCTGCCGGTTTGGAACATATCCAGACGGTTGTCTTTGGAGGGAGCAGCATATAATGCGGTAGGTTGCAGCCCATTTGGTAGTTTTAAGCCCAGGTCTCTGATGCTGCCATCAAAAGCTGGTCCCCATGATTCATATTCTGTTGGAGAATACACCCCGTTCTGACCCTGTCCGAATTGTTTTTGCGCAGGTGGCAATAGATAAACGTCTGAGAAAGTCGTTGTATTAGAGAAACTAACCAGACCTCTGCCTCTGGTTCCTTTTTTTGTGGTGATCATTAAGGCACCGTTTACGCCTTCTGAACCGTATAAAGCAGCTGCATTTGCACCTTTTAACACCGTAATATTTTCTATATCATTTGGATTGAGGCGTCCAATGTCTGGAACTGGTACCCCATCTACTACATAAATAGGATTATTTTTAGCGTCATTGAATGAACGGGAACCACGAAGCCTGATTTGTACCAATTGATCTGTCTTACCTGTTGTGGCATCGTTCATATTGATTCTCAATCCGGCAACTTTACTGGCAAGTCCCTGTAAAGGGTTTACCACTTTTCCTTGATTCAAGACCTCATTACTAATCAGCGTTGCTGAAGTTCCCAGTTCTCTTGCCTGGCGTTTGATACCTAAGGCACCAGTCACCATTACTTCTGATAGTTGGTTTACGGAGTCCTCCAGGTAAGCGTTGATGATATTTTTATCCGCAGTTACTTTGTGTTCTACAGTAACGTAGCCCGTATAAGAATAGATCAGCAAGTCTCCGGTTGCTGCGTCGATGGAATATTTACCTGCTCCATCAGTACTTACGATCTCATTTGTTGATTTGCGGATAACGGTTGCGCCTGGAAGGGTTACTCCAGTCTTTTGATCTATCACTTTCCCAGTGATCTTCCTTACCTGAGCAAGAAGACCTGTGGAGATCATTAACAGGAAAATAATTAGGGTAGCTTTTTTGTTCATGTAAATATTATTTTGATATTTTATTAAGATTTAATCTTAATAACTTTAACTTCGCCGCAAAGATATCAGTAGCCGATGACGCAAAAGGGAGAACAGATGACGCCAAAAGGAGAAATAAAAGACCGTCCATTTTACGGATCCAGGGATCTTGCTATTGGTTATTCTAAGAAAAACACGGCCTTAAGCGCAGAGCAAGGAGCTATCTTGCTTCAGGAACAAGTGAATCATCGTGGTTATCAAATGATATTCGTACTCAAAGGAAAATTATCTTTTGATGAGGATGGGCAAGCATCAACCTTACCACTGCTGGAAAGTCAACAGTATAATTTATTGTGGAGCTCAGGAAAATCTGCTTTTCCGAAAGGCTTAGCCGATGAATCAAATGAGATTGTTTTTGTGGAGATCAGTCCAGATTTTTTGTCCAGGTATTTACCAGATGATCATCCGGCAGCAATTCATTTGCAATCAGAACAGGAAGCTACCACTAACCCGGTTATTTTATTCTCCTCGCAGCACCTACACATCACCCCCGAAATCAATGCGATTTTAAATGGAATTGAGAACTCTCCACATACGGGTTTTTGTGAACGCTTGTTTTTAGAATCTAAGGTGATCGAATTACTGGCGATCAAAATTTCACAATTGGAATTACTACAACAGCAACCCAGCCCCCGTCTAAAGCAAGAAGAGCTGGATAAAATGCAGGAAGCACGAGAAATTCTAATCCAGAACATTGACCGTCCATTTTCATTACGGACTTTGGCGCATATGGTAGGCACCAATGAGTTTAACTTAAAAAAGCAATTCAAGGCAGTTTACGGGAATACGGTTTATGGATATCTGAACCAATATAAGATGGAACAGGCTAAAGCTATGTTGCTTCAAGGAGATTCGAGGATCTCTGAGGTCTCAGAAAAGATGGGGTATAAACACGCGACTCATTTCACCAGTGCCTTCAAAAAATACTTTGGCTACCTACCCCATAAGATTAAGATGTTTGTACTACTTTTTGATCCGGAAATCTGTCTGGTTTTGTTCACTACATAGTATAAAACACTCGTTTTTCGTCCAATCTCTTCTAAATCAACAACATTTATCAAGAAATTCTTTTCTTTAAATTATTTTATTTATACCTTTGTAGTCCCTCACGGGAAAAGGAGATTAAATTTTAATGGCTAAAAAACAAGTAGCAGAAAAAGAACTAGAGGCTAAAAAAGCCGAATTACAAGGTGCAGACGCTCGTCTCACTGAGAAAGAAACCATTGAATCAGAAGCTGATTCAGTGTCGATCGAACAGATCAAATCATCATTAGCAACACCTGATCAAGATTTTGACTGGGATGCAGATGACAAAGTTTTCGGAAAATACTCTGATGAAGACCGTAAAAAGTTTGAAGACATGTATACCGATACTTTCAATCAAATCAACCAAGGTGAAATCATCAGCGGTATTGTTGTGTCTATCAACAATAAAGACGTAGTATTAAACGTAGGATTTAAATCTGACGGATTAGTATCTACTTCTGAGTTCCGTGATACACCTGATTTGAAAATTGGTGATACCGTTGACGTATTCGTGGAAGCTCCAGAAGACGCAAACGGTCAATTAATTTTATCTCGTAAAAGAGCTAAAACACAAAGATCATGGGAGTCTATTAATGAGGCTCTTGACAATGACAGAATCATCAACGGATTTGTTAAAAGCCGTACTAAAGGTGGTCTTATCGTTGACATCATGGGTGTTGAAGCATTCTTACCTGGTTCACAAATTGACATCAAACCTATCCGCGATTACGATGTATACGTGGGTAAAACAATGGAATTCAAAGTTGTTAAGATCAACCATGAGTTTAAAAACGTAGTAGTTTCTCATAAAATCTTAATCGAAGACGATTTAGAAAGCCAAAAAGTTGAAATCGTATCTAAACTTGAAAAAGGACAGGTATTAGAAGGAACTGTTAAAAACATTACTGACTTTGGTGTATTCATCGATTTAGGTGGTGTTGATGGTTTACTTCACATCACTGATATTTCTTGGGGCCGCATAGAGCATCCAAAAGAAGTATTAAGCTTAGATGAGAAAATCAACGTTGTTGTTCTTGACTTTGATGATGAGAAAAAACGTATTGCATTAGGTTTAAAACAATTGACTCCACACCCTTGGGAATCTTTAGATACTAACTTAGCTGTTGGTTCTAAGGTTAAAGGTAAAATTGTTACTGTTGCTGATTACGGTGCTTTCTTAGAAATCATTCCTGGTGTTGAAGGTTTAATCCACGTATCAGAAATGTCTTGGTCACAAAACCTACGTAGCCCACAAGAATTCTTGAAAGTTGGCGATGAAATCGAAGCTGAAGTATTAACTTTAGACAGAGACGAACGCAAAATGAGCTTAGGTATTAAGCAATTAACTCAAGATCCTTGGCAAAATGTTGCTGAAAGATATCCTATCGGAAGCAAACATACTGCTGTAGTTAAAAACATGACTAACTTCGGTGTATTCGTAGAAATTGAAGAAGGTATTGATGGTTTAATCCATATCTCTGATCTTTCTTGGTCTAAAAAAGTTAACCACCCTAACGAATTCACTAAAGTAGGTGATACATTAGACGTAGTTGTTCTTGAATTAGATGTTGAAAGCCGTAAATTGAGCTTAGGTCACAAACAACTAGAAGAAAACCCATGGGATACTTTTGAAACTATCTTCACGTTAGATTCAATTCACCAAGGTACTGTTGTTAAAGTAACTGATAAAGGTGCTGTTATTGCTTTACCATATGGTGTAGAAGGTTTCGTACCAACTAAACACATGGCTAAAGAAGACGGAACAACTATCAAAGCTGAAGAAACTAATGATTTCAAAATCATTGAGTTTAACAAAGATGCTAAACGTATCGTTGTTTCTCATGCCCGTATCTGGGAAGAGGCTAAAGCTGAAGCTGTTGCTGAAGAAAGAGCTACTAAGAAAAAAGAAGCTAAAGCTTCAAACACTGCAGTTAAGAAAGTTAAAGATTCAGTTGAGAAATCAACTCTTGGCGATCTAGGCGTACTTGCTCAATTAAAAGAGCAAATGGAAGGTGAAGAAAGCAAAAACAAAGCTAAATAATCTTTTAAGCTAATATATAAAAGGCATCCCAATCCGGGATGCCTTTTTTTTTGCTATTTTGCCAAGGTTAATATCAATACCCGTCTTTAGTACCCATCATTTTATGAAAATTTTTATTTCTATGCTGAGCGTATTGCTTTGCCTTCAGCTGAGTAGTTTTGCACAATACCCTGCCCCTGCTTTAATCCCACAACCTGTGGAAATGAAACTTGGAAAAACCACGGATAACTTTACAATTGCAAACCATAGTACGCAGGTTTTTATCAGCGACAGTAGTTTGAGACCTTCCGCTGAATTCTTAATCAACTTTATTAAGAAATATTACTTATTGGATATCACCCTAACCACTATAGCTGATGCCAACAGCAAGCATGTCATCAACCTG
This sequence comes from Pedobacter gandavensis, assembly GCF_014172405.1. GTDB lineage: Bacteria > Bacteroidota > Bacteroidia > Sphingobacteriales > Sphingobacteriaceae > Pedobacter > Pedobacter gandavensis. Next base: position 330,701 of record NZ_WNXC01000007.1, read on the forward strand.
ATCAGGGAGAGGCCAGAGCAAGAAAGTATCATTAAAACTGCTGTAGCTCAACAAAATATACAGAAAACACCCGCTTTGATAAAACCAGGAGCCCCTACAGCTAAGATTAACTTGGAAAATCCAGAGCAGTATAAGTTGGATGTTAAAAGTCAGTCTGTAACCATTCGTTCCACTTCAGCAGCTGGCGTGTTTTATGGAATTCAAACCTTGATTCAACTTCTCCCCCCTTCCGCAAAACCATTTCCTTTGCAGGTAAAGGCAGTGAACATCACCGACTATCCCCGCTTCGCCTACCGTGGAATGCATCTGGATGTAAGCAGGCACTTTTTCGATGTCAATTTTGTTAAAAAATACATCGATTACCTGGCCATGCATAAGTTAAACTATTTCCATTGGCATTTGACAGACGACCATGGATGGCGAATCGAAATTAAAAAACATCCTCGCCTAACTACTGTTGGTGCCTCGAGAGATGGTTCTATTATTGGTCTCTATCCAGGAAAAGGAAATGATAACATTAGGCATGGTGGTTATTACACACAAGCCGAAATAAAGGAGGTAATCAAATATGCTGCAGACCGATACATTACCATTATTCCCGAAATAGAAATGCCTGGCCACAGCATGGCTGTCCTTGCCGCTTACCCGGAATTGAGTACTACACCAAATCAACCGAAGAAAGTAGCAGAAACCTGGGGCATCTTCAATAAATTCAATAATGTTTTACTTCCTTCTGAGCAAACCTTCAATTTTCTAGAAGAAGTACTTACAGAAGTTATGGCGCTTTTCCCTTCCCCTTATGTACATATCGGTGGAGATGAGTGTTCGAAAATCTGGTGGAAGCAATCTGCGTTTTCTCAGCAACTGATTAAAGAAAAAAGCTTAAAAGATGAGAACGGCTTACAAAGCTATTTCATTCACAGGATCGAAAAGTTTGTGAATAGTAAGGGAAAAACGATTATTGGTTGGGATGAGATTTTAGACGGTGGCCTTGCTCCGAATGCAATCGTGATGAGCTGGCGTGGGGAAAAAGGTGGCATCGCTGCTGCAAAACAAAAACATAAGGTGATCATGACACCAGAGAATTTCATGTATTTTAACCACTCCCAGTTTTTAAAGGATGATTCCTTAACAGCAGCCAGATATTTACCATTGGCAGATGTCTACAATTATGAGCCTGTACCTGCTGTGTTGACACCTGCTGAAGCCAAATACATTTGGGGTGCACAAGGCAACCTATGGACGGAATACATCACGAATCCAGCTAAAGTTGAATATATGCTTTTTCCGAGATTAGATGCCTTAACTGAAGTATTGTGGAGTCCTAAGTCAAAGCGCAATTTTGTAGATTTCCAGGAAAGACTGAAGCAGCAGTTTCGGAGATATGATATGATGGGAATCAAGTATAGTAAAAGGTACACCTTATAAAAACTTGGATTTAAGCTCGGGGGATGGGATCATACAGCTTTCCTGCTTACCCCAGATTCGATACCTGTTTTTGGAGATCAGATGATAGAAAAAATCTCTGATAAAAGGCGGAATGATGATCAAACTATATAACAATGGCCAAAGTCCGCCGAGCCTTCTGACGATGCGTAATGCGGCTGTAGAACGAGAATAGACTTTTCCGTTCTCCAACAATATAATGGTATTCAATTCTTCTTGATTTTCCTTTAAAGCTGTACGGTTGTTTGCTGGGTTTAGAAAAACCAATTGATCTCTTGCGGCCTCACTTTGCAATGCTGCGAAACGAAAATAATCATGCTGATCTCTATGGATAATAAATTGAACAGTATGATTACATAGATTACAAATCCCATCAAAAAATATCAATCCATGTGCTCCATTCTCATTCATTTGTCTGCTTTTCCTTTAAAGTATCTCAATATTCAGTTCCTGTTTCAATACTGAAATTAGACAAAGATATATTTTAAATCCGGGGCAAATCCTATAGTTTTATAAATTAGACACTTAAAGGATTTTAGGCTTAGAAAGCTTTAAATTTCCAAAAATCTGACGCAAAAATTCCTTTTCAAGTTTACAGAGTTGGAACATTTTACTATATTTGACCAATCCTTTAGTCAATGCAAAAAAGAACCCTGCTAGACGGTCAGAAATTCCAGATCACAATTAAGAGACTTTGTCATCAATTAATTGAGAACCATAACGATTTTTCAAATACTGTTTTAATTGGCATTCAGCCAAGAGGCAGTTATTTTGCCGATAGAGTGCAAAATGAACTGTCCCAAATCCTTAAGAAAACCACAATAAAGAAAGGCAATCTTGACATTACCTTTTTCCGTGATGATTTTAGAAGGAAGGACGGCCTTCTTGCCGCCAATGCCAACACCATAGATTTTATTATTGAAGGGATGAACGTAATCCTGATCGATGATGTATTGTGGACCGGACGTACCATACGTTCTGCCATGGATGCATTATTGGCTTACGGCCGACCAGAAAGAGTAGAACTCATGGTCTTGATCGACAGGCGTTTTTCAAGGCACCTACCGATTGAACCCGATTATATCGGTCAACAGGTAGACAGCTTAAATTCACAACACGTGAAGGTAAGTTGGAAAGAAACAGAAGGAGAAGACAAAGTAATCTTAATATCAGAAAGCAATAAATAACATGGCAGAAGAAAAATTATCAACCCGACATCTTTTAGGTATCAAAGATATTAACCGAAATGATATCGAATTGATCTTACAAACTGCAGATAATTTTAAAGATGTAATCAACAGGCCGATCAAAAAGGTACCTGCTTTGAGAGACATCACGATTGCGAATATTTTCTTTGAAAACTCCACACGTACCAAACTCTCTTTTGAGTTGGCAGAAAAGAGACTTTCTGCTGATACGATCAATTTTGCGGCTTCTTCTTCCTCAGTAAGTAAAGGAGAAACGCTGATTGACACCGTAAATAACATCCTGGCCATGAAAGTGGACCTGGTTGTAATGAGACACCCTTACGCAGGAGCAGGTCAGTTCCTAAGCAAACATGTCAATGCACAAATCGTGAACGCTGGAGACGGCGCGCATGAACATCCTACTCAAGCACTTTTAGATGCTTTCTCTATCCGCCAGAAACTAGGTGATGTGGAAGGCAAAAAAGTAGTGATTGTTGGGGATATATTACACTCAAGGGTAGCCATATCCAACATCCTATGCCTGCAAAAACTCGGCGCAGAAGTAATGGTATGCGGTCCAACTACACTAATTCCAAAACACATTGAAAGTTTAGGTGTAAAAGTAGAACATAACCTGATCAAAGCTTTAAACTGGTGCGATGTAGCCAATATGCTGCGCATTCAGCTCGAAAGACAAGACATCAAATACTTCCCTTCCCAAAGAGAATATGCCATGATGTATGGCTTAAACAAACAAATCCTGGACAACCTGAATAAAGAGATCATAGTGATGCACCCTGGCCCAATTAACCGTGGCGTAGAAATCACCAGTGATGTAGCAGATAGCAAACAGTCCATCATCCTGGAACAAGTTGAAAATGGTGTTGCCGTAAGAATGGCTGTACTTTATCTCCTTGCTTCTCAAAGAGATTAAAACTTCGCGAAGTTTTATATAACATTCTTGTTTTCTTTTCGTTAAAACCAGTGTTATCAACAGTTGTTAGTTTCTTATGCTGACAAGACCTAATACTATTTTTATATTCGTAGCAACCATATTTGAAATCAGATGCAGAAAAAATACCTTTTTATTCCGCTATTCTTAGCAGGTAGCTTTACAGCTAGCTATGCGCAGTCCAGCATACTAGTTCACCTCAATGAAAATTATCGAACAGGTCTGGAGTTACTGGACAATGAAAAATACGTTGCAGCAGCAGAACAATTTAGGTTGGTAGGCAAAGCCAGACAAAAAGCAGATGCCCAACAAGAGAGTAATTCTGAATTGTCTTTGCTTAAAGAAAACGCAAAGTTCTATGCTGCCGTTTGTGCGCTGGAACTGGGAAACAATGATGCAGAAAGTCTTTTCCAGAAATTTATTAAAGATTATCCCTTAAATGCAAATACGAAACTTGCTTATTTTCATGTTGGTAAATCGTATTTCGCTCAGGAAAACTATCAAAAAGCTTTAGATTGGTTTGAAAAAACTGATCCTTCTACCCTTTCACAGAAACAACGTTTGGAGTATCAATTCAAACAAGGTTACGCCTATTTCATGTTGAAAGATATCGAAAAAGCAGAGCCTTTATTTGAAGCAGTAAAAAAAGAAAAATCTCCATATCAGGAAAGCGCGACTTACTATTTCGCCTATATCAATTACCTGAACAAAGAATATAAAACAGCATTGGCCAACTTTGAGAAATTGAAAGGTTCGCCTACTTACGAAGCGAGTTATCCTTATTATATCACTTCGATGTACTATCTGGATGAACGCTACGATGATGTGATCAATTATGCTGTGCCTATTTTAAAGACTACAAAACAACAGTATGAAGCAGAAATGCTTAGTCTGATTGCAGCGTCCTATTTCGCTAAAGATGATTATACCAATTCAGAGAAGTATTTCAAGGAATACTATGCAAAAAGTAAATCAGAAGTTAAAAACAACCTGTTTATCTATCAATATGGGTATTCTTTATTCCAATTGAAAAGATACCAGGAGGCTGTAGCAATTCTAGAAAAACTAGATACAGACGATGTGTACCTGCAAAGTGGTATGTATACACTGGGTCGCTCTTTCATCCAATTGAAAAATAAAGAAAAAGCACGCAGTGCTTTCTTTAGATCTTCGAGACTTGACTTTGATAAGTTCATACAAGAAGAAGCTTGGATTAATTATGCCCGCTTAAGTTATGAGCTTGATTTTAATCAACAGGCACTAGAATCTACACAGAGCTTCTTAAAGCAATTTCCAAAATCGCGCAAAGCGAATGAAGCGAAAACTTTATTGGGAGAGATTCTATTAACCAGTAAGAACTACCAGGCAGCCATTGACATTCTGGAGCCTATTCCAGACAAATCACCTGAAGCTAAAGAAGCTTATCAAAAAGTAACTTATTTCAGAGGTTTAGAGTTCTACAATGAACGCGCATTCCCAAATGCATTGTCTATGTTCTTGCGCTCAGAAAAGTTCCCTGAAGATCAGGAAATTCATGCCTTGAATACCTACTGGAAAGCTGAAGCTAGTTACGAATTGAGAAAATTCGGAGAAGCTGTGCAGACTTTTGAGAAGTTCCTGGAAATGCCGGGAGCCGATAAAACCGAAGTTTATAACTTTGCAAATTACGCTTTGGCTTATGCCGCCTTCGAAGATGAGCGCTACGGAAAAGCAGCAGCTTATTTTGAACGCTTCCTGAAAGGGAATGATAAGGACGCAAAAACTGTAAATGACGCGACCATCAGACTGGCAGATTCATATTTTGTAAATAAGAGTTATGGTAATGCTTTAGTCAACTACAATAAAATCATTGCTTCCAAAGCAACTGGAGAAGATTACGCACTGTTTCAACGCGGAATGATTCAAGGTCTGGAAAGTCAGAATGATGCAAAGATCAATACAATGCAGAGTTTGTTGAAGTTATTCCCGAATTCGAACTATGCAGATGACGCCGGATTTGAAACTGCTTATACTTATTTCAACAAAGGAGATCTTGACAAGTCCAAAACTGACCTCATTGCATTAATCAGCCAGTACCCACACAGTAGTTATGTGCCTCGTGCATTAGTCACTATCGGATTAGTTCAATACAATCAGGATCAGGATGATGCGGCATTGACAACCTTTAAAAAGGTAATTGCTGATTATGCCAGCAGTGAAGAAGCCAAACAAGCATTGGAGTCTATAAAAAATATCTATGTGGATAAAGGTGATTCAGAAGGTTTCATCGGCTATGCCAAAACTACACCTATCGGCGATTTCTCAATTGCTGAACAAGATAATATTGTCTTCCAGGGTGCCAATAACCGCTATTTAAAGGGTGATGCTAAAGGTGCTTTTGAAGCTGTAAACGCTTATTTTGACAAGTTCCCGAAAGCAATTCACGATAAAGAAGCCAAATTTATCAGAGCCGAATCATTGGTGAAATTAGGCAGACCAGATGAGGCTATCCCTGACTATGAGTATATTCTGAACGATTGGACCAGTGATTATACAGAACGCTCACTAGTGAGTATATCAAAGTTATTCCTCGATCAACAGAAATATAATGAAGCCATTGTTTACCTGAAAAGATTGGAAACAACTGCTGATTATAAAGTGCATTATACTTATGCCATCAACAACCTCTTAAAAGCTTACAGCGCATTGAATATGCCCGATGATGTGATCAAGTATGTAGCCATCATCAAAGAATCTGATAAATCTTCACAAGAAGAAAAAAGCAGTTCTGACCTGTATGCAGGAAAGGCTTATTTAGTGAGAGCAGATACAACTCAAGCCATAAAAGCGTTCAACAATGTGATTGAGAAAACTAAAACACTGGCCGCTGCCGAAGCAAAATATAATCTTGCTGCCATTCAATATGCAAAAAGAGAATACAAAACTTCTACAAAAACCTGTTTTGACCTGATCAATAATATGTCTTCTTATGATTACTGGGTGGCGAAAGCTTTCATCCTCTTGGCAGACAACTATGTCGCATTAAAAGATAATTTACAAGCTAAAAGTACACTTCTAAGCCTCATAGACAACTACGACGGTAAAGATGATATTGTACCGACTGCTAAGGAAAAATTAAAGAAAATTAAATAAGACAAGCACGATGAGATTGACGAAATTAATATATAGCACCCTACTTTTTGTGACTGCCGGATCTCTAAGCGCATTGGCACAGGATACAAAAACTACTGATAAGAAAACTGAAGAAAAAGCCGTAACGGAAGAAATTGAAGTTGTAAGACCTTATAAACCAGTACTGGCTGAAGCCGTAAAATTGAGAAGAAGTCCGGATTTAAACACGGTTAAGACCTATAAAGCTAAATTCAACTATAGTCTGACTGACAGGAAACTGGGGCTGAATTCTGACATCAATAAACTACAAGCACAACAAGTAGCTAAAGAAAAAGAAACAGAGTTGATCAATAACTACGTGAAAGGTGGCTTCGGCATCCGCACTACAGTTCTCGGTGAAGCTTATATCAACCTGGGCAGAGATGAGGCTTTACAAGCCGGCGCTTTCTTTAAGCATTTTGGTCAAAAAGGTAAATTACCAGGACAAGAGGTAAACCAACAACAATTGAGCGTTTTTGGAAGAAGTATTGGTGATGAATTTACTTTGAGTGGTCGCATCAATTACCAAAGAAATGGCTTATTCTTCTATGGCTATAACCCGGAAAAACCGGAGTTAAACTTAAATCCAGAAAAACAAACGCTAAACTTTATTGAAGCAGAAGGTGAAATTGTAAACAAGTTTACTGATGATCCGGATGCACTGAGCTATGCCGTTAAATTAAACGGTTACTTATGGAATGATAAGTATGCGGCTAAAGAAAACTCTGTTATTTTAAATGGTTATGTCAACAAAAGAATCAGCAGCTTTAATTTAGGTCTTGCTGCTTCAACAGAATTTGGAAACACGAAGGATGCTTTGACCAACGTAAGCAATAACCTTTTAAAATTAAATCCTTACATCAGGTTAGAAGCCAATGGTGTAAAAATCAATGCAGGGATTAACTTTGTACAGGAGTTTGGTGCTTTCTCGAAAAGCAGAATCTTCCCTGCTGTTACCGCAGACCTAACCCTGATTCCTGATTACCTGCAATTATTTGCCGAAGTAAAGGGTGATGTAAACCGTAATTCACTAAAACAGTTCAGTGATGAAAACCCATTCCTGAATGCTAATATCGACATCAAAAACTCGGTAGAAAAATTGTCGTTCAGCGCAGGTATCAAAGGTACAGGCGGTCCGGGATTTGGCTACAAAGCAAGAGTATACCACAAGAAGATCTCTGATATGGCCTTGTTTGTAAACAATTTCGCAAACCCTACCCGCTTCGATGTAATCTATGATTTTGGAAATACCTCCATGACAGGTTTAGAAGGTGAAATCTCTATTCAGGTTAGTAATTCGTTGAAATGGACTGGTAAATTAAATTTCGAAGACTATCAACCGGCACAAGAATCAGCTAGCTGGTACAAGCCTCAAATGAGAATCAGCTCTGATTTATTATTTAATGTGACTGATAAAATTGGATTAAATGCCTCAGTAGCTATTCAGGACGCTAGTAAAGCAAAAGTTTACACTGCTGCCCCAGCTAGTCCTTATGTAATTCCTGATCCATCTATTGAGACTATTGTAAGTGTTAAAGGTTTTGTAGACCTTGGCGTTGGTGCCACCTATAAGATCAACAACAAGTTTTCTGCTTTTGCAAGAGCAAATAACCTGTTCAACTCTTCTTACAGCAGATACTTATACTACCCAACTATCGGAACCAATATCTTTGGAGGATTAACATATTCCTTCTAAGCGGTTTTCGATTTAATAATTGGTGGATATAGAATTAAAATTTAATTTTACCAGAATGGACATGTTATCATACCTTACAGTGCTTATCAAAACCCGTAAAGAGGTTGGGATCCCCGGACTAGGAACGATCTATAAAAAGAAATCACCTGGAAGGTATGATACAGCAACACATTCCTTTTTGCCACCCAGCTTTGTGCTGGATTTCGATCCGGAAGTGCTGGAGCAAACATTGCTTATTGATCACATCTGTAAAGAAAGACATATATCTCCAGACTCCGCCAGTTATTTTGTAGATCAGTTTGTTGATGAAATTAAAAAACAACTCACTGAACATCAGGAATCCAGTTTAGCGCCTCTAGGCACATTACATCAATCTTCAGGAACACTGAGCTTTAAGCCCTTAAATGATCAAAACTTCGGTTTTGATTTTTATGGTTTACCACCTGTCAGAGATGAGCTTTCAGCGCCATCTGTCACAGAGGCTGTTGCTCAAGAAGTAATAACTTCAGAAACTGGACAGCAGGAGAAGGAACATCAATTGAGAGAAGAACAATTGGATCTTGAAAATAGTAATGCAGACCTTCGGGATGAATCAGCTCCAGTGGTAACTGAAGCTGTATTTGAAAAAGAAGTAAGCTACGAAGAATCACCGTCTTCGAACGAAACAATAGAAGAAATCGCCGAAGAGCCAATAGCTGAATCTCCAGAAAATTCTTCAATACAAGAAAAAGAATTAATTCCTGAGCCAGATGAACAACCTATTTTTGAAGAAATAGCAGAAGTTGAAACACCGAAGCAATATACAACACAGCCAGTACCACAACCAGAAATTGAAAGCATTGGAAATATAGAAGAGCAACCAGAGGCCATATTTGAAGCATCCTCTGCTCGTCCAAGTATTAATGATAGCTATGCTCAGGCCAACAAAACTGCTGAGGCGCCAATTCCAGTTATCACTCCAATACCAGTAGATGTTAAAGCAGTCGACAATGCCGGTTTCTACAACTCAAATGATGAGCCTGAGGAAAGGTCTGGCATTCCACTTTATCTGAAAATCTTAATTGCACTTTTACTAGTGCTTATTGGATTGGTAGCAGGATATTTTATCCGACCTGACCTATTTGACCCCATTTTAAAAGTAGGTAAAGATCCTATCGTTGTTCCGGTAACAGTCAGAAATAGCACAGAAGCTGCACAGCAAATCACAGATTCTCTTGCTTATGCAGATAGTATAAAAAATACTTTAGCACTAAAAGACTCAGTAAAAAAAGATACAGCTATAACGGCCACGCCAACAAACACAACACAGGCCAGCGACTCTAAAGCTGTGCAGACTAATACCTCTGCAACACAAACCGCCACGACTTTTGAAATTATTGGTGCTTCAGTAGCCAATCAAAAAGAGGCAGATCGTTTTATTTCCCAAATGAAATCTCTGGGCTTAAATGCAAAGGCTATTCCCCCTATTCCTGGGAAAAAGAAAATAAAAATTAGCATTGGAACGTTTAATGACTATAACAGCGCAGATGCAGAAAGACCTGTACTGGAGAAAAAATTAGGCATTAAAGATTTATACATACACACAAACAAACCATTATAAATTATGATCGCATTAATACAGGGTGCTAATGATAGCCTTAACAAAATTGTTGATACCGCTAATAACGCCAGTCAAGCCGTAACTGCAGCAGCTCCCGAACTACATTTCATCGACCTACTGTTTAAAGGTGGATGGGTAATGATCCCCCTAGCCTTCCTTGCATTTGCTGGATTGGTTATTTTTGTTGAAAGATACCTGACCATCAGAAAAGCCTCTAAAACAGAGTCAAATCTGATGCTTCATATTAAACAATATATTCATGAAGGTAGATTGGATAATGCCATCACTTTATGTAGAAACAATAGCTCTCCATTAGCCAGAATGCTGGAGAAAGGATTGAAAAGAATTGGTCGTCCAATCAAAGACATTGAAGCTGCAATTGAAAATAATGGTAAATTGGAGGTATCCAAATTAGAGAAAAACATTGGTATCCTTGGAATTATTGCCGGTATTGCACCGATGCTTGGTTTCGTAGGTACAATTATTGGAGTAATCACCATTTTCCATGATGTATCCATTAAAGGAGCAATCGAAATTGGAACCATCTCTGGTGGTCTTTATACCAAAATGATCACTTCTGCAACAGGTTTGATCATCGGTATCATCGCTTATGTATTGTATCACATCCTAAATATGATGGTAGAACGTATCATCTTAAGAATGGAAACTGACGCTATTGAGTTCATCGATCTATTAGAGGAGCCAGGAAAATAATGAATCTACGTAAAAGAAATAAAGGAACTGTAGAGGTTCATACTTCCGCACTGAATGATATCATGTTCTTCCTCATGTTGTTTTTCCTGCTTGCTTCGGCTGCAGTGAATCCCCAAGTGGTGAAATTGTTATTACCAAGGTCAGAATCCGGACAACAATCTGCTGCACAGAAAACCGTTACCGTATCCATAGATGAAAAGTTGAATTATTATGTAGATAAAGAACGTACCACACTTGAGGGGATTCTTCCTGCAATTGAGGCCTACCAAAAAGCATCTCCAGATCTAACCATTGTACTTTATGTAGCCAGAGGAGTTTCCATCGAAAATACCATGTTAGTATTTGATGTAGCTAACAAATTAAAACTTAAAGTTGTACTCGCTGTAGAGCCTAAGAAATAATGACGTACCCAAAGGAAGAAAATAATTATCCTAAAGCAGTAGCCATCTCTACTGGTATTATGATTGCCCTCATCGCATTGAGTTTCTTCATTGTGATTGGTTCATTCCAACCTCCTGTGGAAGCAGGAATGGGTGGGATGGTGGTCAACTACGGAACCTCCGTAACCGGAATGGGAACCGATTATACCAGTATTGAGGAGCCCTCTGCGGATCCTAATGCCAATCAAAAGGCACCAGATAAAGTGGTTCCAGTGGAACCCACCAAGGAGACCCCCACTCAGCAAAATAGCACAAAGGAAATTGTCACTCAAAGTACTGAAGATGCTGTGAGTGTGAATACAAAAAGTAGTCCTAAGAATGCCGCTCCTACTGCAACAGTGGAAAGTAAACCCGCTAAGCCAGTCATCAACCAAAATGCCCTTTATAAAGGCAAAGCAAATAAAGGTACTGGTGGCGGTGATGGAACAGGAACAACTCCTGGAAATCAAGGCGACAAAGACGGTGATCCACTGGCCAACAATTATGGCGAAGGTGGATCTGGATTCGGTGAAACCCCTATTGCACTTAGAAAGTTCACCAATTTAGTGACACCGCAAGATGATGGTCAGAAAACCGGAAAAATTGCAGTAAGGATTAAGATCAATAAAAGTGGTATCGTTATCGATGCAACTCCCGGAGTAAAAGGAACTACCCTTAACGATAGAGAATTATGGCAAAAATGCAGAGAAGCTGTGATGGGAGCCCGTTTAACGCAGGCTGATAATGCCCCTGATGTTCAGATCGGTGTGGTCGTATTCAATTTTAAGGTAAAATAAAAACCTGGTATTCTTTTCAGAACTCCAAAATGAACTATAAACAAACCCTTGATTACTTGTACAGTAAACTACCAATGTTTACTCGTGTTGGCGCAATAGCCTATAGAAAAGACCTACACAACACCATCGCTATGTGCGAACAACTGGGAAATCCGCAGGACAAATTTAAAACCATACATGTAGGTGGAACCAATGGCAAAGGTTCCACTTCACATATGCTTGCGGCCATCCTTCAACAGGCAGGATACAAGACAGGATTGTACACCTCTCCTCACCTCAAAGATTTCAGAGAACGCATTAGAATTAATGGTGAAATGATCCCTGAAAACTTTGTTATTGATTTTGTCAAAGATCAGCAGAGTTTAATGGAAAAACTTCAACCTTCTTTTTTTGAGGTTACTGTAGCCATGGCTTTTTCCCATTTTGAAAAGGAGAAGGTAGATATTGCGATCATCGAAGTTGGCCTAGGGGGGAGAATAGATTCTACTAATATTATTAATCCGGAACTTTCGGTAATTACCAATATCAGCCTTGACCATACCAATATTCTAGGGACTACCCTGCCGGAAATTGCAACAGAAAAAGCTGGAATTATTAAAAAAAATGTACCTATAGTCATCGGAGAAACACAACCGGAAACCAAGGACATATTTATAAAAAAAGCGACTGAAACCAATAGTCCTATCTATTTTGCAGATCAGGAATTACAACTTCAGCTACTTCAAAACACAGGTAAACACCTAAATGTGGCCATTTCCAATGGAACTACCACATTATATCCGCATTTGGAATTAGACCTCAATGGTAGCTATCAGCGTAAAAATATACTAACTGTAGTTGAAGCTATTCAAATCTTAAAACAACTAGGTTTTCAAATTGACAACGAGGCCGTTTATACAGCTTTAAAGAATGTAAAAGGAATAACCGGATTACAAGGAAGGTGGCAAATGTTAAGCGAAAACCCTTTAGTGATCTGTGATACCGGGCATAATATTGCAGGCATCACAGAAGTCATGAAAAACATCAATGATACTCCGCACGACCAGTTACACATCGTCATTGGGATGGTTAAAGATAAAGACATCAGTGGTGTTTTACAGCTACTACCAAAAGATGCACATTATTATTTTTGTCAACCTGAATTAGAAAGAGCATTACCTGCTACAGAGTTAGCAGAACAGGCTAAAAATTATAATTTAATAGGCGATGTATTTCTTAATGTTCAATTGGCGTTTCATGCTGCAAAGGACAACGCTAATGCTAACGACCTAGTATTCATAGGAGGAAGTACTTTTGTAGTCGCTGAAGTACTATAAAATCTTTACATAATAGTAATATCAAAACCTACTTCGATTCAGTACCTTTAAAAATTCCTTAACACAAAAATATGATTCGTTTATTTAATGATAAACGAATCTTTGCTTTTAAAATAATACAGAATGAAAAAAGTTTACCTGTTATTTTCTGCACTACTTATTACCTGTAGTGTATCAATGGCACAAAAGAAAACAGCTACTGTTTCTAAAAAAGATTTTCCGGCATCAGTTGACAGACCGAAGTTGGTTGTTGGTCTCGTTATCGATCAAATGAGATGGGATTATCTTTACCGTTATTATAGCAGATATTCTGCCGGAGGTTTCAAAAGACTAATCAATGAAGGTTTCTCTGCAGAGAATACTTTTATCCCTTATACCCCTACTTATACCGCATGTGGTCATGCAAGTATCTATACAGGATCTGTTCCCGCAATCAACGGAATCATCGGTAATGATTGGTATGATCAACAAATTGGACGTAATGTTTATTGTGCAGAAGACACCAGCGTAACAAGTGTTGGAAGTACCACAATGGCTGGTATGATGTCTCCAAAAAACATGTTGACTACAACCATTACTGACGAACTTCGTCTGGCAACAAATTTCAAGGGAAAAGTAATTGGTATCTCATTAAAAGATCGTGGATCTATCCTGCCAGCTGGACATTCAGCGAATGCAGCCTATTGGTTTGATGGACAAACCGGCGACTGGATTACCAGCACTTATTATATGTCTTCACTCCCAACATGGATGCAGGACTACAATAAAATTAAGCTAGTTAATAAGTTTTATGAGAAAAACTGGCCAACTTTATACCCAATTGAAACCTATACCCAAAGCACAGCAGACGATAAAAACTATGAAGGAAAAGCGAGAGGAGAACAGAGCCCAACATTTCCTCATCCTTTAAAATTGTACATGGGAAAAAACTATGAGATGATCAAAAGTACACCTTATGGAAATACCATGACTTTAGATCTCGCTAAATTAGCCATTCTCTCTGAAGACCTTGGACAAGATAACACCACCGACTTTCTTGCTGTGAGTTGCTCTTCTACAGATTATGTTGGTCACCAATATGGTCCGAACTCCATCGAAGCAGAAGATACGTACTTAAGATTAGACAAAGACCTTGCAGATTTTTTTGAGTACCTGGATAGTAAAGTAGGTAAAGGAAATTACTTATTTTTCTTATCTGCAGACCATGGTGCAGCACATGTACCAGGTTTTATGGCTGAAAATAAATTGCCAGGTGGTACTGTTGACGACGGTCCAGTAATGAAAGAATTAAATGGACAATTAGAAGCAAAATTTGGACTTAAAAAGGCCATCATTAAATCGATGAACAATCAAATCTATTTTGACCATAAATTGATCAACAATGCGAAAGCAGATTTTGATGCCATTAAAGCTTTCAGCATTGAATTTTTAAAAACTCAAACAGGCTTCATGAATGCTGTAGATTTAGATAAAGTTGGAGCAAGTACATTACCTGAACCGATTAAAACACGAATAACTAACGGTTACAATGCGAGAAGAAGTGGAGATATTTATTTTATCCTGCAATCAAATTATTTCGATAGCAACAGTAAAACAGGAACAACTCATGGTTCATGGAATCCCTACGACTCCCACATCCCATGTGTATTTATGGGTTGGAATGTAAAACCAGGGAAAACAAATAAAACACATTACATGACAGACATCGCTGCTACATTAGCGGCTATGTTACACATACAAATGCCTAGCGGTTGTGTTGGAGAACCTATCACGGAGCTTACTCACCAATAAAATTCAATAGCAATTCCCCTCGAACTAAAAGGGTGTTGACTACTTAAAATCCATAGATTTAAAAGACCGCCAGGGTTAATTTCCTGACGGTCTTTTTTATGAGCTTCACATTTGTATTGATTTAGCTATGCTCACCACCTAAGGCTAGATTTTGTTACATTTGTTTACCAACTATAAAACCATTCTATGGAGAAAATCGAGATCTATAAACCTAAAAATAAAATACGTTTTGTAACTGCAGCAGCTTTATTTGACGGACATGATGCTACGATTAACATTATGCGTCGAATTTTGCAATCTTCAGGAGCAGAAGTCATCCACCTTGGACACAACCGTTCTGTGGAAGAAGTAGTAAACTGCGCGATTCAAGAAGATGTACAAGGAATTGCCATGACCTCTTATCAGGGTGGTCATATTGAATATTTCAAATACATGTATGATCTATTACAGGAACGTGGTTCTTCCCACATCAAAATTTTTGCTGGTGGTGGTGGTGTAATTCTCCCTTCGGAAATTGCAGAATTACAGGAATATGGAATTACCAGAATTTATTCCCCTGATGATGGTCGTAAAATGGGCCTTCAGGGAATGATCAATAATATGCTTGAGCAGACAGACTATATAACAGTAACCAGTCTGAACGGGGAACTTAAATCTATCCCACAAAAAAATATTAAAAGTATAGCTTCAGCAATTACCGTTGCTGAAAATGATCCAGAGGGCGCACAATCCTTTGTAGATGAACTAAAGAAACTCACCTTAAAAAACCAGGCGCCGGTACTGGGCATTACAGGAACTGGTGGATCAGGAAAATCTTCGTTGGTAGATGAATTAGTTAGGCGCTTCCTAATGGAAGTTCAAGACAAAACCATGGCAATTATCTCCGTAGATCCTTCAAAACGAAAAACCGGTGGTGCATTACTTGGAGATAGGATTCGTATGAACGCCATCAATAACCCAAGGATTTATATGCGTTCTCTAGCCACCAGACAAGCCAATTTAGCGCTATCAAAAAATGTTCAAGAGAGCATTGACATCTGTAAAGCCGCCGGGTATGACCTTATAATAGTAGAAACCTCTGGAATTGGTCAATCAGATACGGAAATAACCGAACATTGTGATGTTTCCCTTTATGTCATGACACCAGAATTTGGTGCGGCCACCCAATTGGAAAAAATTGACATGCTCGATTTTGCCGATTTGGTAGCAATCAATAAATTTGATAAACGTGGTGCTTTGGATGCGCTACGTGATGTACGTAAACAGTACAAACGCAACCACAACCTTTTCGATGCAAAAGATGAAGATATCCCAGTTTTTGGCACCATGGCTTCCCAATTCAATGATCCAGGAATGAATAATCTTTTCTCCGCGCTTATGGCCAAAATTAAAGAGAAAACAAAGGTTGACTTTAACGCACATATCGAACTCAGTTCTGCACAGTCTGAAAAAATATACATTATTCCTCCTGACCGAATCAGGTATCTCGCAGAAATTGCTGAGGCCAGTCAAACTTATAATGAATGGGTGGAAAAGCAAAGTACTATTGCTAGAAAATTGTATCAATTACAAGGTGTACTACAACTTTCCAAGGAAGAGAAATTAAATAAAGAGCTTCCAGGCACCGTAAACATCTCCCATGCTTTACAAGATGTTTACCAACATTTGGAAGAACAATTGGATGGTGAATGTAAAAAACTGCTCCGCCAATGGCCAGATACCAAAATCAAATACAAGCAAGAGTTTTTCGTTTATAAAGTAAGAGAGAAAGAAATCAAGCAACCTTTATTTTATGAATCCCTATCCAAGTTAAAAATCCCAAAAGTTTCATTACCCCGCTATGAAGATTGGGGAGATATTTTACGTTGGTTACTTACTGAAAATGTACCAGGAGAGTTTCCATATGCTGCAGGAGTTTTTCCACTCAAACGTGATGGAGAAGACCCTACCCGCATGTTTGCTGGTGAGGGTGGGCCAGAACGAACCAATAAAAGATTCCACTATGTATCCTTAGGACAACCTGCACACCGTCTTTCTACTGCATTCGATTCCGTAACATTGTACGGCGAAGATCCACATATCAGACCAGACATTTATGGCAAAATTGGTAATTCTGGAGTGAGTATTGCTACCTTAGATGATGCAAAAAAACTTTACTCTGGATTTGATCTGTGTGCTCCATCTACCTCTGTATCTATGACAATTAATGGCCCGGCTCCGATGTTGCTTGGTTTCTTTATGAATGCCGCCATAGATCAACAATGCGAAAAATATATCTTAGAACAAGGGCTTCAGCAAGAAGTAGAGGCTAAAATAAATACCCTATACAAATCAAAAGGAATCCAGAGGCCAAGTTATAGTGGTTTACTACCAGAAGGTAACAATGGCTTAGGACTGATGCTACTTGGTGTAACTGGTGATGAAGTATTACCGGAAGAAGTTTATGCGAAGATCAGAGCTCATGCTATTAGTACTGTGAGAGGAACCGTGCAGGCAGATATACTTAAAGAGGATCAGGCTCAAAACACCTGTATCTTCTCCACAGAGTTCGCCCTTAGAATGATGGGTGACATCCAAAGTTATTTCATAACTGAAAAAGTACGTAATTTCTATTCTGTATCTATTTCAGGTTACCATATTGCTGAAGCTGGTGCTAATCCAATATCACAACTAGCCTTTACTTTAAGCAACGGCTTTACTTTTGTAGAATATTACCTCAGCAGAGGAATGAACATTGATGATTTCGCACCTAACCTATCCTTTTTCTTCTCCAATGGAATTGATCCAGAGTATTCAGTAATTGGAAGAGTAGCCAGACGAATCTGGGCCAAAGCTATTAAGAATAAATACAAAGGAAATGACCGTTCTCAAAAGTTGAAATATCACATTCAGACTTCTGGCAGGTCATTACATGCACAGGAAATTGATTTTAATGATATCCGAACTACATTGCAAGCATTATATGCAATCTATGACAACTGTAATTCCCTACATACGAATGCCTACGATGAAGCAATCACCACACCCACTGAGGAATCAGTTCGTAGAGCGATGGCTATTCAACTCATCATTAACCGCGAATTAGGTTTGGCAAAAAATGAGAACCCATTACAGGGTGCATTTATTATTGAAGACCTAACTGATTTAGTAGAAGAGGCAGTATTACAGGAGTTCAAACGTATTAATGATAGAGGTGGGGTTTTAGGAGCGATGGAAACGATGTATCAAAGAGGAAAAATCCAGGAAGAAAGTCTTTATTATGAGACCTTGAAGCATAATGGAGAATACCCGATTGTGGGCGTAAATACCTTCTTAAACAAAAATGGTTCTCCAACAGTAGTGCCAGGCGAAATAATTCGAGCCACTGAAGAAGAAAAACAATACCAGATTACTGCATTAAAGACGTTTCAAGAAAGAAACGCATCACATACAGCCTTAGCCCTCAAAAAACTACAACAGTCCGCTATAGCAGGCAAAAATATCTTTGAAGAACTTATGGAAGTCTGCAAGATTTGCTCGTTGGGACAAATTTCAAATGCCCTTTATGAAGTTGGCGGACAATACAGAAGGAATATGTAAAATAGAAGCCTGATACAATCTGAAAATAGAGCACAAACAAGAAAGCCTGAATAGTTATTATTCAGGCTTTCTTGTTTGTGCTTATTGCTATATTAAGAATGTATCCAACTAAACTTATAATCCATAGTAGGATTTTTCATTCTATCTGCTACACGTAATAATCTATTTGGTAAGGCCATAATGTAATCACGCGCCTTTTCACCTGTTTCATTTAAATCGCGCATGCTATCTAATTTCCATTCTTCAATCAGCTGTTGCATAATCTCAACATAATCTACTGCAGTATAAACTCCTAAACGTTGTGCCGCATCCGTAAAGTGACCGAAGGTTTGTCCAATTTTAAGGCCCATTTCACGAAGAAAATGAGCAGGCATAACGATCTTCTTACGCATCATATCTTCAAAAGCAACCATTGCTTCATTTGGATCCACTTCAAATATTTTAGCCATGAAGTCTTTGTATGCTTTCGCATGACGAGCTTCATCAGAAGCAATTACACCGCACATCCTGGAAAGTAAAACATCTCCATCTTTCTTAGCCATAGAGGCTACTCTTCTGTGCGAAATATTGGTAGCCAATTCCTGGAAGCTGGTATATACGAAGTTTCTGTATGGATCATGCCCAGTACCTATATCAAATCCATCAGCTATCAGATACTGAGTAGAAATTTCCATCTGACGCATATCAACACGTCCAGAAAGGTAAAGGTATTTATTTAGTAAGTCTCCGTGCCTGTTCTCCTCAGCAGTCCAATGACGAACCCATTTCATCCAGCCCCCTTGTTCATTCTTAGTAATATCATCTACCATAGTCAACCATGATTCATAAGTAGGCAAAGCCTCTTCTGTAATGGTATCGCCAATTAAGACAGCAACAAGGTCATAAGATAACCCATCTGCATTCTCACGTAATTGTTTTATATCCTGAAAAAATGTATCACTAGTTGAATCCGGCAAGAAATCAGAAGGTTGCCAATTAGTGTCAATCGGTTTCAAGTAAGTATCCATCACCTCAAGCATATAGCCTTCGATGTGTAGCATCACTTCTCGTCTTTTTTCTGCGAAAAAACTCATTGTTTTTTTATGTTTTAAATTAGTTTCAAAGATAACCAAAAATTACAGATTTTCTCGTCAGACAATTATTTTATTCGCAATTAAGTCCCCTAAAAAACCTAGTATTCCGACATTTAATTTGGTCATATTACAGTATAACAGCATACAAAAGAATAAGTTTTCAATAAAGACGTATCAAAAAATTTCGATAAATATGTATTCAAGCATCCTATGGATTGAAGAATATATTCTTGCACAAGAAATATAGTTAGTACCATCTGAAAGTCTATATTATAGACTGAAATACTTATACAATATAAAAGTTCAACCAACCATTGGAGATGATCTTATAATGTATACTCAACATTTTTAAAACCGAAGTACTGGAATCAGCTAATTTAACCCAACAAATATCCAATTCAAAGGCTAACAGATTATCGAATAAAACAGCCGGGAACTAAACCGATAGAAAAAAGGTTATATACAAGAAAAGCCTGTAGTTTCCTACAGGCTTACTTTTAAGATTTGGCACCGACCTACTCTCCCACGTGTTACCGCAGTACCATCGGCTCTGGCGGGCTTGACTTCTCTGTTCGGAATGGGAAGAGGTAGACACCGCCGATATAGGCACCTAAATA
>NZ_WNXC01000008.1 GCF_014172405.1 Pedobacter gandavensis
TATTTAGGTGCCTATATCGGCGGTGTCTACCTCTTCCCATTCCGAACAGAGAAGTCAAGCCCGCCAGAGCCGATGGTACTGCGGTAACACGTGGGAGAGTAGGTCGGTGCCAAATCTTAAAGTAAGCCTGTAGGAAACTACAGGCTTTTCTTGTATATAACCTTTTTTCTATCGGTTTAGTTCCCGGCTGTTTTATTCGATAATCTGTTAGCCTTTGAATTAGCTGATTCCAGTCGGGTGTTCCAGCATATCTCAGATAGTGCTTTTTAGCTCATTCCTTTTTTCTTGTTTCAATTCTATTGATATCTAAAGTCAGCGCTTATCTTTGGTAATCCTAAATACATCCAATTATGATTGCAATAACCAATAGTCAGTTTTTTAGTGACGATCTCCTCATAAAAGGTCAAACCATTTTTATTGAGAATGGAAAGATTAGTCGGATTTCAGATGAGATCATACCAGAAAGCTATCAAATTATAGATGCCTCTATGAATTATGTCTGTCCTGCGTTTATTGACCTTCAGATTTATGGGAGTGGTGGAAATCTCTTTTCCGCTTATCCCACAGCAGAAACTTTAAGACAGATGGACGAAGACCTTTTGTCTAAAGGAACAACCAGTTTTTTGGCCTGTGTCGCAACAAATAGTCCGGAAGTAGTTTATCAATGCTTAGATGCAGCAAAAGCTTACCGTAATGAGGCTAAGGGCTTCTTAGGACTCCATCTGGAAGGACCTTACATTAATCCTAAACGTAGAGGAGCACATATTGAAAAGTATATTTACAAAGCGACTTTGGAAGAAGTAAAGGAATTGTTGGACTATGCTGATGGTACGGTTAAAATGATGACCATAGCGGCTGAGTTACAAGATAACGAGGTAATTAATTATTTAGTGGATCAGGGAATCATTTTGTCATTAGGGCACAGTGACGCTGATTTTAAGCAGGCTACAGCGGCTTATAACAGCGGATTTAAGACAACTACACATTTGTTTAATGCAATGCCTTCAATTCATCATAGGGCTCCTAATTTGCCTGTAGCGGTGATGAATCACCCAACTGCAATGGCTAGTATTATAGCCGATGGCTGTCATGTTGACCTGGAGGTGGTGAAGATGACTTATAAGGCTATGAAAGATCGTTTGTTTCTAATTACAGATGCAGTAACGGCATGTGGAATTGGACCTTATCAACATGAATTGAGAGGAGATAAATTCGTTACCGCTGATGGGACTCTGTCCGGCTCAAATATCACGCTCTTACAAGCGGTTCAGAACTGTGTCAAACATTGCGATATTCCAGCAGGAGAAGCCTTTAAGCTCGCTTCAAAAAATCCGGCACTATTAATGGGTATTTTAACAGAAAAAGGGACATTAGATGTAGGTAGCGATGCTGATTTGCTGTTTTTATCTAGCGAGCTTGACCTAAATAAAGTTTTTGTAAAGGGATTGCACATTTGAACCCTGATTAATTAAAACAAATAGTTATTTTTGGACTCATGAAGTATAAACGGATTCTCCTGAAATTAAGTGGCGAGTCGCTGATGGGCGATAAACAATATGGCATTGACAATGAGCGGGTTAGACAGTACGCTGAAGACATTAAAGCAGTACATGATGAAGGCCTTGAAATAGCAATAGTTATTGGAGGTGGTAATATTTTTAGAGGTTTAAGTGCCGAAAAATCCGGCATGGACCGTGCACAAGCTGATTATATGGGAATGTTGGCGACTGTAATCAATAGTATGGCACTTCAAGATGCATTAGAAAAAGTGGGGCTTAAAACCCGCCTGCTTACCGCAATTAAAATGGAACAAATTTGCGAGCCATTTATCCGTAGAAGAGCAGTGCGTCACCTTGAAAAAGGCCGTGTAGTAATCTTTGGTGCTGGAACTGGTAACCCTTATTTCACAACAGATTCTGCGGCAGCTTTAAGAGCAATCGAGATTAAGGCAGATGTAGTCTTGAAAGGAACACGCGTTGATGGTATTTATACTGCTGACCCTGAAAAAGATCCAACAGCTACTAAATATGAAAAGATTTCTTTCAAAGAAGTTTACGATAAAGGATTAAATGTAATGGATATGACAGCCTTCACCCTGTGTGAAGAAAATGAACTTCCAATTATCGTTTTTGATATGAATAAGACAGGTAATTTTATGAAAATTGCCAAGGGTGAAGAGATTGGTACACTTGTTAAGGTCTGATTCTAATAAATTTTATATTTTTGGTTAAATTTTACAAAACATGAATGACCTCATAAAGAAACAACTACAAGATGCTCAGGCAAACATGGACAAGGCTATTGACCATTGTGAAGCTGAATTGACAAAAATCCGTGCTGGAAAAGCCTCCGCAGGGATGTTAGACGGCATATTTGTAGATTACTATGGTAGTGCTACTGGCTTATCTCAAGTGGCAAGTATCAACACGCCAGATGCACGTACTATTCTCGTTCAGCCTTGGGAAAAAAACATGTTAGTTCCTATTGAGCGCGCCATCATGGAAGCAAACATTGGAATTAATCCTCAGAATGATGGTGTAGTGATCCGTCTGGTTGTTCCTCCACTAACGGAAGAACGTAGAAGAGATCTTGTTAAAAAGGTAAAAGAAGAAGCGGAACGCGGGAAAATTACTATACGTAATATCCGGAAAGATGCCAACGAGAAAATTAAGAAACTAAAAGGTGAAAGCGTCTCTGATGATGAAATCAAAACTGGAGAAGGTGAAGTACAGA
Organism: Pedobacter gandavensis; assembly: GCF_014172405.1. Classification (GTDB taxonomy): domain Bacteria; phylum Bacteroidota; class Bacteroidia; order Sphingobacteriales; family Sphingobacteriaceae; genus Pedobacter; species Pedobacter gandavensis. Next base: position 2,734 of record NZ_WNXC01000008.1, read on the forward strand.
AAATAACCGATGCATACATAATCAAAGTTGATAAACATGCAGAAGCAAAAGAAAAAGATATCATGACGGTTTAAGACCAGATTTATAATTTACTTGTAATTTAAAGGGAATGGGGCGAATGCTTCACTCCCTTTATTTATTTTTGGCTAGATTTAAATAAATGAAATTACTACTTGAATATTTACATGGCCATAAATGGGTGGTTGCATTAGCGCTTTTATTGGCTGCAATCAATATTGGCTTTTCCTTACTAGACCCCTACATCACAGGAAGAATAGTGGATGAGTTTATTCAAAAGAAGGATGTGCTGAATAGAAGTGAGTTCGTTTGGGGAGTACTCGGATTAGTTGGCCTAAGTGTAGGTGCAGCTATGGTGTCGAGAATCGCCAAAAATTTTCAGGATTACTTTACTAGTATTGTTGTACAAAAAGTTGGCGCAAGTATGTATGCCGATGGACTTAAACACTCTCTTGAATTGCCTTATCAGGTATTCGAAGATCAGCGAAGTGGAGAAACACTTGGGATCTTACAAAAGGTAAGGCTTGATTCTGAAAAATTTATTACAGCGTTTATTAGCATTCTCTTCGTCAGTCTGATTGGGATGGTATTTGTAATCGTTTATTCGGTTACAGTAAGTTATAAGGTGACACTAGTCTATTTCTCTGCAATTCCAATCATCAGTTTCGTGAGTTGGTACTTAAGTAGAAAAATCAAAACTATTCAAAAGACTATTGTTGCTGAAACAACTGCCTTGGCAGGTTCAACCACAGAATCTTTGAGGAATATAGAACTGGTGAAAAGTCTCGGCCTTGCCAACCAGGAGATAGAGCGGTTGAATAGAACGACTTATAAGATTTTGGGATTGGAATTAAGAAAGGTTAAATATGTAAGAAGCATGAGCTTTGTGCAGGGGACAACGGTCAATTTTGTCCGTAGTACTATGGTCGTGGTTTTATTGATTCTTATCTTTGAAAATACAATTTCTGCAGGGCAATATTTTTCTTTCTTATTCTATTCTTTCTTTCTCTTTGGGCCTTTACAGGAACTTGGAAATGTAATTCTTTCCTGGAGGGAAGCAGAGGTTTCTCTTGGAAATTTTAAGAAAATTTTAAGTACACCAATAGATGAAAAACCCATAAATCCAGTTCAATTAGGGAAAATTACCAGTCTTGAGTTTAAAGATGTAAACTTTAGACACCTAACAGGTAAGCATAATGCCTTGAATGATATTAATTTCCGTACCCATAATGGGGAGACAATTGCATTTGTGGGACCGTCTGGATCTGGAAAAACTACCTTGGTTAAGCTATTGGTTGGTCTTTACCAGCCAATAGAGGGTGATGTTTTGTATAATGATACCTCCAGCAAAGCAATTGATTTGGATATGCTGAGAGAAAAGATCGGTTTTGTAACTCAGGATACTCAATTGTTTTCTGGAACAATTCGTGAAAACCTACAGTTTGTGAGACCCGAGGCAACTGATGAAGATTGCTTGAGGGTGATGAAACAGGCTGCCTGTAATAACTTGTTGGCACGTGCAGATAAAGGTTTGGATACCGTGATTGGTGAAGGTGGGGTGAAGGTTTCCGGAGGAGAAAAACAAAGGTTATCTATTGCCAGAGCATTATTGCGAAGACCAGATATTCTGGTTTTCGATGAAGCGACCTCTTCTCTAGATTCTTTAACAGAGGAAGAGATTACCGCAACGATTCGTGATATTTCGTTACAAACGAATCATATTACGATTTTAATCGCCCACAGACTTTCTACGATTCGCCATGCAGACCGAATTTTTGTTTTGGAACGTGGACATATTATTGAGCAGGGTAAACATGAAGACTTATTGGCCGAAACAGGGTTGTATTATGCCATGTGGAGACAACAAGTTGGTGAAAGGGTAGAATACTAGCTTCATGGAATATCCATAAGCTTAGAAAGGGATGTGGTTAATTTTGTTGGTCATTTATCTCCTGTAAAGTTAACTTCATCATTCCTTTGGTTTTCATGTAGGTGATTCCGGCTACTAAGATGGTCATGCTTCCTCCGAACACAACTGCAGGGACAGTTCTCATAAGCTTCGCTGTTAGACCTGATTCAAACGCTCCAATCTCATTAGAAGAGCCAATAAACATACTGTTTACTGCGGATACCCTACCGCGCATTTCATCAGGGGTGAGTAATTGCATAATTGTAGAGCGAATAATAACACTGATGCTGTCGAAAGCACCTTCCATGAATAAAAACACAAGGGTAAGGTAGAAATTTTTTGATAAGCCATAGCAGATAATACTTGTTCCAAATCCAGTTACTGCAATCAGTAGGTTTCTCCAGGGTTTGTTCATTGGAGAGAAACGGGTCATGGCCAACATAGTGATCACTGCACCACTGGACGCAGCTGCACGCATAAAGCCCAGTCCTTCGGAACCAACATTCAAAATGTCATTGGCAAATACAGGAAGTAAAGCCACTGCTCCGCCGAAGAAAACGGAGAAGAGATCTAAGCTCATCGCGCCCAACATCATTTTATTTTTAAAAACAAAGTGAACGCCCTCAGTTAGACTTTTCACGATGCTCTCTTTAGGGATATAGGTAGGATGATGAGGTCTTAAGAAAAAGATGCAGATAAGGGCAATGCCGATTAAAGTAAGTATAACACAGTATGTCGCAGTAATGCCATAGAATCCATAGATCAAACCACCTACGGCTGGGCCTAAAATGGATGCGGCCTGCCAGCTGGAGCTGTTCCAGGTACTGGAATTTGGGTAGAGTTTTTTAGGGACGATTTGTGCCATCAGTGAGAAGGTTGCCGGACTGAAAAACCCTCTGGCAATACCAATTCCAAATACCATCAAATACATAATGGGCACGATATAGTCTACTGGGACATAAGGATGCATCCGATTGGTGGTCACGACCAGCATAATCAGTGAGCAGAGAAATACGCAGCTAAATATTTTTAGTAATATCCCTCTTTTCTCAGATTTATCGGCTACATAACCACCGTAAAGAGCAATTCCTATTGCAGGGATGGCTTCACAAAGGCCGACTAGACCGAGGGCCAATGGATCTTTGGTTAGGTGATAAATATGAAATCCAATGATGACAGCTTGCATTTGATATGCAAACGTAAAAAAGAAACGCATTCCGAGGTAAGATCGAAACTCCCTGTATCGGAGTGCGGCGTATGGATCTGGTTTTTCTAAGGGTTTATGAGCTTCCAAGAAGGTTTTTTTAACAAATGTATGTTATGATGTTTCAATAACATACACTTGCCAAAAAAATATTACATGATACTGTCATAAAATGCGCTGTAGGCAGCGCGCATATCTTCTGCTTGATTGATCGCAGAAGATGCCGCTATTCCAAAAATGCCAGTCAGCATTAATGGATCTATATCACTTAAGGTGACTCCGCCAACAGCAAGTACAGGTAGATCAATTTCTTTCGCTTTTAGCGCTTTTATTGCCTTTTCATATCCTGAAACTCCTAATAATGGAGCATTGTTCGGTTTTGTTGTGGTTGTGAAAAATGGTCCGAATCCGGCATAATCAACCCCTTCTGAAGCTAATCTGATTAAACCTTCTAGTGTGTTAGATGATCCACCAATAGTGATCGCTTCTCCCAATTGCTTACGAATCTTCACAAAATCAGCATCCATATCTTCTATGTGAAAACCTTGAATGTCTGCTTTTCCATTTAGATGAATATGATCTGTAACGATCAGGGTAGCCCCCCAATCATCACAAATTGCTGCAATTGCATTTATATCGTTTAAAAGTTCCTCATCGTTTTTAGTTAGACAACGGTACTGAATCCATTTTGCCCCGGCGCTGCAGGCAATATTTGCCTGCTCAATATGGCTATGCTGATGGATATCGTGAGTTATGAATTGTAGCTTTTCGATGAATTTCTTCATAAGGTGTTAAAATTTGAAATTTAGCGAAAGTAAAAAATTAGTTCCGGCCTGGGCGTAATAAAAATTCTCTGTAGTGATATTACCTTGGTAAGCACTGCTATAGGTATAACCATTACTTTCGTATTTTTCATTGAAGATGTTGTTCACCAGTAGCCCAATATTGATGTTTTTAATGCCTTTAAGCTGGAAATCATAACCTATTCTTGCATTGTTTACCCAATAGGCATCTAGTTTTCTACTTTCATTCTGCGTATTGTCCAGGTATTGTTTACCCACAAATTTGCTTTGTAAAGCGGCCGCAAAACCTTTAAATGGTTTATAAACCAGCTCTCCTGCAATGACAGATTTTGGAGAGAAAGAGATATCTGTGTTTTTGTAGTTGGAAGTGATCAGGGTTTCTGAACCATCATCTTCATATTGGGTTACATAATTAATATAGTTCTGGATTTTATTCCTGCTAAATGCGGCATTGGCATTGATGGCAAATTTTGAGCTTAGGATGTAAGAAGCATCTAATTCAACCCCTGTACGGTAACTTTTATCTACATTCTGACGGTAAGCATCTGCAAATTCATTGATCTCTCCTGTAAAGATCAATTGATCTTTATAGAACATCCCATATGCATTCAGGCCCAGGTTAAGCCTGTTTTCTTTATAACGGTAACCTACCTCGAGATCATGAAGGCGTTCTGATTTTGGCGAAGGTAAACCTACTTTTAAGTTGGTGAAATCATCACGATTAGGTTCTTTATTTGCCACACTAAAGGAAGTGTAAACATTGCTTTTCTCATTTAAGAAATAAGTAGCCCCTACTTTAGGGTTGAAAAAATGGTAGGTATTGTTGAAATCAAGTTCTCTCAAGTTTTTATCTTTTCCAGTGATTTTATAGTCGACAGTCCGGTATTGGAGGTCGGCAAAAAGACTCAATTGATCAATTGGGCTATAGCTGACTTTACCAAAGGTGTTAAAATCATTTTTGTTTCCTTTACCATCATAATAGTGGTCGGTATTGTTGCTGGTGGAAGGATATTTCGCCCATATTACTTCTCCGAAATGTTTTCCTCTATATTCATTATAGGCTCCTCCAAGCGTGAAATTCAAGTTAGCTTGTGGCTTATAGCTGAATGCATAAGTAGCGCCATAGAAATCATTATCTAACCAACGGCGGCGAATCAAATCCGTTCTTTTTTGAAGCGCTCCATCTGCATTCATCGGGGGTAAACCGTATTTACTTAGTTTTTGATCGAATTTAAACTCTTCAAAATAACCTTTCCCATCGGTATAATGTAGGGCTGCATTGAATGAGAACTGTTCGTTAATCTGTTTGGCATAAAGTGCCTGATAATGATTTTGAGCGTAGTTATCGGTCTGATCTTTATAGGTGAACGAGTTGTAGGTTCTGTTTCCGGAATTTAATAGATTCTGTTTTTGTATTTCATTAAATCCCTGGCGATTGCTGAAGTCGAGCATTCCCTGTACATCACCTTTTAATCGAGCTTCAGGAATACCATCCCAGGCCTGGTAAGTCTTTTCTATTCCGGAGAAAACGTTCAGGCGAAGTAATTCATTTTTACCATAGTAAGCACCGGAAAGGTAGTAAGATTTTAAATTTGAGGCTGCACGGTCAATAAACCCATCAGATATGATTCTGGAAAGGCGGCCATCGAAACTCCATTTATTGTCAATCAGTCCTGTTCCCAACTTTACGGTATTTTTTAGCGTATTGAATGAACCGTATGTATTGTTTAATTCTGTGTAAGCGACTTCTGAGGGAGCGCTGGTCTGAATATTTAAGCTTCCACCAAAAGCTCCGGCACCATTTGTAGAAGTACCTACACCACGCTGGATTTGTACATTTTCGATAGAAGAAGCAAAATCCGGCATATTTACCCAGAATATGCCCTGACTTTCACTGTCATTGTAAGGAATCCCATTAATAGTCACATTGATTCTGCTGGCATCACTACCTCGAATTCTGATGCCAGTATAGCCTACACCGGCACCGGCATCGGAGGTTACCACTACTCCGGGGGTATTGTTTAAAATAAACGGCAGATCTTGTCCAAAGTTGTTCTCTTGAATTTCAGCTTTGCTGATGTTTTTATAAGTAGTGGCAGATTTATCGTTGGCACGCGTGGCGGTAACGATCACTTCATCTGCAAGAAAAGCAGCGGGTTTAAGGCCGATGTTTTCCAGCATATCAGATTTTAGTTCCAGGTTTTTCTCGGTCGTCTGATAACCAATAAAACTTACCAACAGCGTATAACTTCCTGCTTTAAGATTTTTTAGCTGGTATTTTCCCTGACCGTTTGCGGTGACCCCAAAAGATTTTCCTTTAAGTCGGATGGTTGCACCCGGTAATGCCTGATGGTTTGTTTCGGACACAACTCCCGAAATCGTAAACTGTGCCTTTGTTAAAACAGGCAACAACAACATAGCTAGCGCTATGGTCAATAATTTTTTCAATTTTTTGTTTTTTTAGTTAAACCACTGTAAGTAGGGGCACTTACAGCCCAGTTAAACTCCATAACTCCAATCCCTCCGCCGGCATTATCCGGATCAGGTGCATATATCGGTTTTTCGATATAATGGGTATGCTCTCAGCCTGTTTTTGTGTTTTTTACAAAACAAGGCACCCCTTTTTGATGAGGCAAAGGTATTGATAAAAATTGAATCTCTTATAGTGGAAGACTTGTTACGGATTTTTATCCTGGATTTTTGCTGAAAGAAGGGTTAATTATGGCAATCTGACTGGGTTGGGAAGTAAGAGGCAGAGGACTGAAAAACAAATGATAGCATAATGAAAATTACAGTCCACATAAATGAAAAGTTCTCTTTTGAAATGGCTCTAGAAAGATTCAGCTACCTTTTAGAAAAGATCTACTGTTCTTTTAAAAAAGACGCCACAGCGGCAATGGCATTGCTTAATCTTTCCTCTGTTCCATTAATCACGACATAATTTGCAGTTAAGTTTTGTAGTTCCTGATGCCATACCTGCATGAAATGTTCCCGTTTATGGGGGAAATCACGAAGTGGATCTTCTTGCCAGGGCAGGTCAATGTCCATAAGAAGATATAAATCATAGGTATGAAGGGGCAGTGCATTTAGCACTATTTCCGGCGTGTTTCCAAATACCTCATCACTCCAGACTTTTACCGTAATAAAAGTAGTGTCACAAAAGATCAGGTCTTTTTCTGCGATGGCGAGTATGGATTCTTCCAGAGCTAATTGTCCGTGATACATATTTACTTCATCCTGTAAGTTGCAGGGGTTCGTTAAAGCAGCACAATAATAACGTGCATATTCGGGTACCCAAAGCGTCTGGTAATGTTTGGCAAGTTGTTGTGCAATAGTTGATTTTCCTGTGCTTTCCGGGCCAACGATGGCGATTTTTTTAATTTGTTTGTTCACGGTACGTTTTCCTCCAGTCTATATATCCTTTGATGGCAATGACGACCAGGAAAGCATAAAATATGGCACTTAAATTTAGATTTTTGTAAATGTATAATGGGATATAGCAAAGATCGACGACAATCCAAAGAATCCAGTTTTGCAGGATTTTTCTGGTCAGCATTAGTTGTGCGACAAAGCTTAGTGCGGTACAAAATCCATCTTCGTAAGGCACATTGGTATCTGTAAAATGGTTCAGAAACAGTCCGAGCGCAAAAGATAAAATGATCACGGATCCAATGGCCAGCCACCAACCTTTTTTCGATAGCTTGGTTACGGGCTTATCATGAACCTGCTTTTTTCTGATCCAGAAATACCAGCCATAGAAGGCGGTAAAAAGGAAGTAGAACTGTAAGGCCATGTCACCATACATCTTCGCGTCTAAGAATACCCAGGCATAAGCGATGACACTGATGATCGAAATAGGCCAGCTCAGGACATTTTCTTTTGTGGCTAGGTAGATGCAAATAAATCCGGATACTACCCCAAGCCATTCCAGCCAGGTGGTATGAATAAATTGATCAGCAATTAGCTGAAAAAACGAAGACTCAAGAAGTAACATGAACCAAAAGTAGTTATCCTAAAATTATTTGCATCATAAAAGCTGTACAGGAATGCCGTTAATTGTTTGTTTTTGGAGAAGTGTTAAAGCTCAAAGACACACGAACGCTAACATCGGTTGTCGTTTTTTCTCTTAATACATACTCCATTCTGATACTCAGATTAGTTCCTTTCACATAATTATCCAGGAAACGGGAATTGTCAATATCCAAAACCAAACCTGTACCAATATTTTGTTGTACATCAGTCCTGGAGGCAACCATTACTTCTTCGCCTTTTTCATTGGCTACATAAAGTTTCACAGATTTGAACATGCCTAAACTTTTGCTGGCAGGATTACTCGCTTCCATTTTTGCAGAGGCGATTCTGATCTCTTTTACATAATTTGTGCCGTTTTGATTTCCAAAAACCTGGTCGAAGCTCGTTGCGGCAGAGCTTGTAGAGATCGTTGAATTGCTTTTTGTGCCTGCTGGAATAACTACCGTTGCATTATAAGGGAACGAAGATTTTATCAGGGATTGTACTGTAGCACAGCTGGAAAGCATGACAACTGCTGCGACTACTACAGGGAATAATTTTTTCATTGGATTATACATTGTTCTCATTTGATATGGCATATTTCAGATAGGAACGGCAAATGTTGTTCCAAATTGCGAGACAGGGCATTTTATGGCTCCAAATAAGAATAGAATAGTGACTATTGATTGTCGAAGTTTATCATAGACCGCTGTTTATTTCATGAGAACATACACTAAAATAAGGATAAACCGTTTAAAATAAATGGGGGAATTATTAGTTTAGTATTTAAACTACTATAATGACATGTTAATCCAGAAAATTCATTCAGCTCTTGGCGGATTAAAACATAATTCTGTACCACTTGTAGTTATCATAGTATAAAAGTAAAATCTATATATTTTAAATCTAAAATTGATCATAATGAAGAGGCTTAAATTGAATTTTATCGTATTAGCAGGACTTTCATTTGGTTTACTGGCATTCAACGCCATCAGAGAAGGCGGCATTCAGGGGAAAGTAAGTCCTGCTGAAGGAGCTTCTCAGGTATTGGCCATTGCGGGGAGAGATACTTTGCGCGCAACAGTTAATAATGGAAGTTTTATTTTTAGTAGGGTTAAACCACAAACTTACACCATAATGGTAAAGGCAAATCCACCTTATAAAGACACTTCTGTGGAGAATGTTGCAGTGGTGGATAGTGCTACAACAGATGTTGGAGAGATCAAATTGCTGCAGTAATTTATAAGTAAATGATTAAAGGGGCTTTAGGCTAATTTCTAAGACCCTTTTTTATTTGAACTGTTTTTTTAAAAACAGCATAATTTTAAGGAGTAAAAACGTAACTTTGCATCCCGACGGAAGAGTCGGGATATTCCCCTCATACAGCAGAGAAAATCTCTAGACTATTCTGGTCTTTTAGAATGCAATTTTTACCAATTTCACTTATATAACTTTAGACTTTTTAAAGCCTTATGCCTAAAGACACCTCCATACGCTCAGTATTAATTATCGGATCGGGACCTATTATCATTGGTCAAGCCTGTGAATTTGATTATTCAGGATCTCAAGCTGCCTTATCCTTAAAGGAAGAGGGGATTGAAGTTTCGATCATCAACTCTAATCCTGCAACCATCATGACCGACAAGGTGATTGGGGACCATGTGTACCTTTGGCCTTTAACGGTAGACTCCATTGAGCAGATACTGATCGAGAGAAAAATCGATGCAGTTTTGCCTACCATGGGTGGACAAACCGCTTTGAACCTTTGTAAAGAAGCAGAAGAGCGTGGTGTCTGGGAAAAATATGGTGTTAGAGTAATCGGGGTAGATGTTGCCGCGATTGAGAAAACTGAAAACAGAGAAGCCTTCCGTCAGTTAATGATTGACATAGGTGTCGGTGTTGCTCCGTCTAAAATTGCAAACTCCTTCCTAGAAGGTAAAGAAGCAGCTCAGGAAATCGGTTATCCACTGGTAATTCGTCCTTCTTATACATTAGGGGGTTCAGGTGGTGGTTTCGTGCACAAGAAAGAAGAATTCGACCATGCTCTACAACGTGGATTAGAAGCTTCTCCAACGCACGAAGTATTGGTAGAGAAAGCGGTAATCGGATGGAAAGAATATGAATTGGAATTGCTTAGAGATAGCAATGACAATGTGATCATTATTTGTTCTATTGAAAACTTTGATCCAATGGGAATCCATACCGGAGACTCGATCACAGTAGCACCAGCAATGACTTTATCTGACCGTTGCTATCAGGACATGCGTAACCAGGCCATTAAAATGATGCGTGCCATTGGTACTTTCGCTGGTGGCTGTAACGTTCAGTTCTCTGTAAATCCTGATAATGATGATATTATTGCGATCGAAATCAATCCAAGGGTATCACGCTCTTCGGCATTGGCTAGTAAGGCAACAGGATATCCGATCGCAAAAATCGCTTCTAAATTAGCCATTGGTTATAACTTAGATGAGATCGAAAACCAAATTACAAAAACAACTTCCGCATATTTCGAGCCTACATTGGATTATGTAATCGTGAAAGTACCTCGTTGGAACTTTGATAAATTCAAAGGTGCGAACATGGAACTGGGATTACAAATGAAATCAGTAGGAGAGGTAATGTCTATCGGACGTACCTTCATCGAAGCACTACAAAAAGCTTGTCAGAGTTTAGAAATTGGCAGAGCTGGACTAGGTGCAGACGGTAAACATAACAGAAGCATCGAAGAGATCATGCACGGTTTGGAGCATCCAAGCTGGAATCGCTTGTTCTTAATTAAAGATGCGATGACTATGGGTGTTCCTTTGGAATCTATTCGTAAGGTAACAAAAATCGATAAATGGTTCCTTTCGCAAATTCAGGAATTAGTACACCTTGAAGTAGAGCTAAAAAGATATTCTCTGAATAACATTCCTAAAGATTTCTTCTTCACGTTGAAACAAAAAGGATTCTCTGATATCCAGATCGCTTACCTATTAGGTAATGTGACGGAAGATGAGGTATATGACCGCAGAAAATCTTTAGGCATCAAACGTGTATATAAGATGGTTGATACTTGTGCAGCAGAATTCGCAGCGCAAACACCATATTATTACTCAACATTTGAAGAGGAAAACGAATCGATCCCAACAGATAAAAAGAAAGTAGTTGTATTGGGTTCAGGACCTAACCGTATCGGTCAAGGGATTGAATTTGACTACTCATGCGTGCATGGTTTACTAGCTGCTAAAGAAAGCGGTTTTGAAGCGATCATGATCAACTGTAACCCTGAGACAGTTTCTACTGACTTTAATATGGCTGATAAGTTGTACTTTGAGCCGGTATTCTGGGAACATGTTCGTGAGATCATCGAATTGGAGAACCCGGTTGGGGTGATCGTTCAGTTGGGTGGCCAGACAGCTTTGAAAATGGCTGAAAAGCTTCATGAAAACGGCATTAAAATTATCGGTACCTCTTACAATGACATGGATGTTGCGGAAGATAGAGGTCGTTTCTCAGATTTGCTTAAAGAATTAGAGATTCCTTATCCAAGATACGGTGTTGCTGAAAACGCAGAAGAGGCGATTATTGTTGCTCAGGAAGTTGGATACCCAGTATTGGTAAGACCAAGTTACGTGTTGGGTGGACAAGGAATGAGTATCGTGATCAATGACGAAGACCTGGAGAAAGCTGTAGTTAAATTACTTGGTGATCTCCCTGGAAACCGCGTATTGATCGATCATTTCTTAGATAGAGCAGAAGAAACAGAGTCAGATTCCATCTGTGATGGTGAAGATGTGCATATCATCGGTTTGATGGAGCATATTGAGCCTGCAGGTATTCACTCTGGTGATTCTAGTGCAGTATTACCTCCATTCAGCTTATCAGAAAAGGTAATGAACGATATGGAAACTTACTCTAAAAAAATCGCGAAAGCACTTAATGTAATCGGTTTACTTAACATTCAGTTTGCAGTAAAAGATGAGAAAGTTTATGTGATCGAAGCGAATCCAAGAGCTTCAAGAACAGTTCCTTTCATTGCAAAAGCTTATGATGTTCCTTATATCAATATCGCTGCTAAAGTGATGTTAGGTGTAAACAAATTGAAAGACTTTACGATTGAAAGAAAACTGAAAGGTTATGCGATCAAAGAACCTGTATTCTCTTTTGACAAATTCCCTGAGGTGGTGAAGGAATTAGGTCCGGAGATGAAATCAACAGGAGAAGCAATCAGGTTTATCAAAGACCTGGAAGATCCTTACTTCAGAAAGTTAGTTAAAGACAAATCGATGTACTTATCGAAATAAAATAAAAAAGTCCCGAAAGGGACTTTTTTATTTTACATGATTTTTAAGGTAAGATACTTTGATTGCCTTACTTTAAAAATCATGTTAATCTCTCCCCCAGATTCGGGTATTCAAATCTAAAGTTTCAATAACCTTGTAGATATGGCGTACCAAGTCCAGGTCTTCCTTCATCAAGCCTTCGGTCATCAAGCTTTCAAATAATGGGGCTTCGAAATAATTCCTGGATAAAGGAAAGGCGATGGTTATTACATTTCCGACAAAGGAAAGGCTGATGCTATCTTCACACCTGTCATTTAGCAGGGATATAGATTCCATCATCAACGGTGTCAGAATGTACCTCGCTTCTATCTGATCCGAAGAATAGGTAGCAAAATGCTTTTCAAATTCGGGATTTTCTAATCTAACACGCTCTTTTGCGCCTGAAAAAAACGGAGTATTGCTCCCAAACCATTCCGCAACATCACTTCCAAAGGCTTTGGATTGAACCACTGTTAGCTCTTTAAAGTTCTTGTTAAAATCGGCTTGAAAGATCACGCCGCAAAAAAGTTCATGCCAGGTTTCTTGGGTCGTACCTTTTTTAGTGATTGTGAGTTCTTTATACTGCGCGTGTACTTCCGAAAAGCTAAATCTCGTTTTTCCAGAATTACCAGATACCCGGTCTTCACTCCTATACTTATCAGGCCTTTTCTTGAACAATAAAGAACCGAAAAATTCATCTTCAGACAATCCTCTTTTAGGGTCTATTTCCAGGCTTTGGTCTATCATTTTTATCGCCTGTGCGACTAACTTTTGTTTAAAATCCAGGCGATATTGATCTACTGCTCCCGAATTTACCGATATTGCTATGAAACCAGCAAAAAAACAAATGATGCCAATAGCGATAAGGGGGAGTATCGTAAACGTAAAGCCGAGTATAGCGATCGGTATGCCGGTAAGGCAAATTGCGAGATGAATCACTCTTTTCTTACGTAAGTTTATTCTGGTCGCTTCTAAAGCAGTCAGCACCTCCATTGTAGCGGAATCTAGGTGCGATATATTCTCCATTAGCTATTAAAGAGATCTTTTGCGTTAACGTTATTACGTTCGGTTTCTGAAATAGATAGCAATGGTTTGGCAGTATAGTTCATCATTCCTGCAATGATGCTACCGGGGAACATCGTAATTGAATTGTTGTAATCTGTAATCGATGCATTATAACTCCTTCTGGCAGCCGCAATTTGTTCCTCGCTCTCTCTCCAGGTAATTTGTAGGTTTGAAAAGCTCTGGTCTGCTTTCAAATTAGGGTAATTTTCAACATTAACCATTAGCCCTTTTATTTCATGGCTGAGTTCCTGATCTATGTTGAATTTTTCTTCTTTACTTAAGCCAGGATTGCTGATGCGGCTACGTAGGGACACAATTTTGGTCAGTATATCGCCCTCGTATTGCATATATTTTTTCACAGTTTCAACGAGGTTTGGGAGCAGGTCAAAACGCTTTTTTAGCATCACATCAATTGCCGAAAAGGCATTGTCTGTTTGATTCTTTTTGACGATAAGCGAATTGTAGATCGAGATGCAAGTAATTGCGATGACAACAAAAATGATAAGCGCAATGATCATAAAACAAAGTTAAGAGGTTGAATAAGAATGGAAGATATAAATTTTCCCTTAAGTATCCCTAATTTCAATTTTAAAGAGGATAAAAAAGACAAGCCCTGCTCTTATAGGAGCAGGGCTTGTCTTCATATTAAATAAGGTATTGGAAATAAGAGCTAAGCAATAATCTACTCCAATATGACCACCCCTTTAGCTTCAAAAGCCAATTCTTTTTTAGGCGCGGTAATTTTAGCAACCTCTGCAGCAGATTTATGCGCATCTTCTGCATAGTGGCGTAAGGTTTCCACTGAAATTGTTTGTTTTTTTGCAATTCCATCAAGAGCTACTTTTTTTCCTACGATGTCCATTGGCATAAAGAATCCATAATCTTTGAAGGTAATGCGCATGGCCTCACCTGTAGGAGTTTTTAGTGTCATCCAGCAGCCTTTCTTTTTACAAACTTCCACCACCTCTCCTGTGATTTTCATTTCTGCTGTTTTTTGATCACCCATAGCTGCATCTATTTTCGAAACGGGTAGTAAATTTCCAGTGGTCACACCCGTGCCAAATGATTTGCCGGGGATTCCTGCTGTGTCCTGTGCTATTGCCCAAAAGGACAACGCACAAAAGCCCAGGCTTAAAAGTATTTTTTTCATGAGGTAAGATTAAAGTATTGAAATTCTATTGGTTAACCGTAAAAATATCAAATTTTATTTGGAATGGAAATGATTCAGAAAGATTCAAAACAAAAAAATCCTCGTTATCTATCGATAACGAGGATAATCATCCCTATTGTTGTTAAATCATAAATGATTAACATTTTATATTAGACAACTTATAGGCCGAATTTTTAAAAACCGCACCTATCTGGTTAACTGTCTGAAAATCAGTATAATTATAATTGATCTTTGTTTTTTCTACCAATCGTAGGTGAGGAATAAAATCCCCAATATGTAGAAAAAGTACCGATGTTTTCTACATATTGGGGAAATTTATCCATGTTTGGAAAATTTATGAGCCGGGAATATATGGCCTATCTGCAAGATTTGTTTATCCAAATAGCAAAGAAAATACATCCTCAATTTTGCTTACCGGGCTTAATTCAATTTTATACCTTTCGGTGATCAGACCTTTCATATTGTAATTAGAGATGAAAATTCTTTCAAATCCTAATTTTTCTGCCTCGGATATCCGTTGCTCTATCCTGTTAACGGCTCTGATTTCGCCGGAAAGTCCAACTTCAGCGGCAAAGCAAATTTTGGAAGAGATAAAGATGTCTTCATGAGAGGAGATGATTGCCACTAAAATTGCGAGGTCAATTGCAGGGTCTTCCACTTTAATTCCACCCGCGATATTTAAAAATACATCTCTGGTGCTTAATCGGAATCCACATCTTTTTTCCAATACTGCAAGAAGCATATTCATCCGCTTGGTGTCAAATCCATTAGATGAGCGCTGAGGCGTTCCATAAGCCGCGGCACTCACTAAGGCCTGGGTTTCGATTAACATTGGCCTGGCGCCTTCTAAAGTGGCAGAAATTGCAATTCCACTCAGCTCCTCATCCCTTTGTGATAATAAGATCTCTGAAGGATTGGAAACTTGCCTTAGCCCGGTGCTGTGCATGGCATAAATGCCTAATTCTGCAGCTGCGCCAAATCGGTTTTTAATAGAGCGTAGAATGCGGTATACATGGTTACGATCACCTTCAAATTGTAGGACGGTATCGACCATGTGCTCCAGTATTTTAGGGCCCGCAATTGCACCATCTTTTGTGATGTGACCAATTAAAAATACTGGGGTATCAGTTTCTTTAGCAAATCTTAGCAGTTCGGAGGTACACTCCCGTACCTGGGACACGCTTCCTGGCGTCGCTTCAATATTTGCGGAATGCAGGGTTTGAATAGAATCTACAATGAGCAGGTCTGGTTCGAGTTCTTCAATCTGTTTGAAAATATTTTGGGTAGAAGTTTCTGTAAGGATATAGCAGTCTGAAGTAGGATTGGAAGTGATCCTTTCCGATCTCATTTTAATCTGTTGTTCACTTTCCTCTCCAGAGATGTAAAGAATCTTTTTACCCGGGATATTTAGTGCCAGTTGGAGCATCAATGTCGATTTTCCGATCCCTGGTTCTCCGCCGATTAGAATTACGGAACCGGCGACTAAACCACCACCCAATACTCGATCCAACTCCTGATCACCGGTTAAAATCCGTTCCTCGCTGATGGAAATAATATGATCTACTTTGTTCGGTTTGTTGACTCTTGTACTGGTTGTAGATGTTTTCCAGGCCGGTACTTTAGAACTGGCCTTTTCGATTACTTCTTCTACAAAGGTATTCCATTGATTACATGATGGACATTTACCGAGCCATTTTGCGGCTTCATGTCCGCAATTCTGACAGAAATATGCTGATTTAGTTTTAGCCAATTGATTGGAGTTTTAATGAGGTACGAATTTAGGATAATTCAGTATAAATTGGGTTTAAAAATCCCTTTAAAGCAAACAGGCCTGTTCCAAGAGGAGCAGGCCTGTTTAAAGAAATTTAACCGTGATTATAATTTAATCTCTTCGTCTTTAGACGAGATAAAATGGAATTCAGTGAGGTTATAAGAAGGAACCGCTTTGATTTTGATTCTTTGTCCGAATTTAAAGAACCATTTCCATTGTAAAGATATGAACCCTTTTTTGATGTAAGCCTCAATATAAGGGTGTACACAAAGTGTAATATTTTTTTCGTTTTGCTCCTGCAAAATATAGGTCAGATTGTTCTCGATGTCATCCATCAATACAATACTTGCCTTAATTTCACCCGTACCGTCACAGGTTGGGCATTTTTCACTGGTTACGATGTTCATCTCCGGTCTAACGCGCTGACGTGTGATTTGAACAAGGCCAAACTTACTTGGAGGAAGAATGGTATGTTTCGCACGATCCAGGAGCATTAGTTCCTTAAGGTAGTCAAACAACATCTTACGGTTAGCAGGCTTGTGCATGTCGATAAAATCGATCACTACAATACCACCCATGTCACGTAAGCGTAATTGTCTCGCAATTTCTTTTGCCGCTTCTTTATTTACCTGAAGGGCATTTTCTTCCTGGTTTTCTTTGCTTGCAGTTCTGTTACCGCTATTCACGTCAACAACATGCAATGCTTCGGTGTGTTCTACCACAAGGTAGGCACCACCCGCCAGGTTTACTGTTTTTCCGAAAGCATTTTTAATTTGCTTTTCAATACCGAAATGTTCAAATATTGGTTCTTTATGCTTGTAGATCTTAACGATCTTCTCCATCTCCGGAGAGATTTCATGCACATAGGAGCGAATGTCTTCAAACAAGTTACTGTCATTCACATAAACGTTAGTGAAGTCGGTACTTAAAATGTCACGGATAAGCGTGGAAGTACGGTCCATCTCTCCCCAAACACGTTTTGAAGGCTCTGCATCGGGCAGCTTCTTAATGAAGTTCTCCCATTTAGTAACAGAGTCCAAAAGGTCTTTTTGAAGTTCGGCAACGCCTTTACCTTCAGAAACCGTTCTAATAATCACTCCAAAGTTTTTCGGCTTGATACTTTCAATAATCTTTTTCAGGCGATTACGTTCCGTATTGCTTTTAATCTTTTTGGAAATCGAGATGACATTAGAGAAGGGAACCAGCACAATATAGCGTCCTGCTATAGATAAGTCTGAACTTAAACGTGGCCCCTTTGTTGAAATAGGTTCTTTGGCGATTTGAACTGGTAAGACAAGATTCTTGCTGACCACTTCAGAGATCTTTCCAGCTTTGTTAATGTCTCCTTCTAGCTTGAAATTATCTAATAAAGTTCCGCTAACAGAGCCATTACGCTTGATTTTAGTAAGCTTAATTAAAGATTGTACTTGTGGACCAAGGTCGAAATAATGCAAAAAAGCATCTTTTTCGTAACCCACATCAACGAACGCAGCATTTAGACCGGGCATAATTTTCTTTATGCGGCCCAAATAAATATCACCTACGGCGTAGTTGTTATTGATGTGTTCCTTATGAAGTTCTACAAGCTGTTTGTCTTCAACTAAAGCTATGGTTACTCCCGAGGGAGATGAATCTATAATGAGTTCCTTTACCAAAAGCTACAGATTTTAAGGCTATTCGCCTTATTAACACATGGACAATAAAAAAAATATTGCTACCAACAATTAAGGCTACGATCAAATCCTAGCCTTAGTTGTTGAGCAAAACATGAAGAAAAATTATTTTTTCTTATGTCTGTTTTTTCTTAAACGTTTTTTGCGTTTGTGAGTAGCCATTTTATGTCTCTTTCTTTTCTTACCGCTTGGCATAATTTTTGGGTTTTAAATATTTTCGTAAATCTGTTTATTATTTTTTATTCTTTAACGCATTCACTTTATCATCGATAAATTTTGACAATGTCGCGTTTGCAGCTAATTTTTTACTCTTTTCGTAAGCTTCAATAGCTTCCGTGTTTTTTCCAAGGTTTTCATAGGCCGTTCCCAAATAGAAGTAAGCTTCTGGGGAAGGTTTCATGGCAATAATGTTTTGGAACCTCGTTATTGCTTTATCAAATTGTCCCGACTTCATCGCAAAAGTACCTAAGCTCATATTTGCTTTTAAGTTCTTAGGGTCTTTCTTTACAACGTCCATTAACATTGCTATTCCTGACATTGGAGCGCCCATTCCATTAACGATGGTAATTCCAAGACCTGTTTTAGCATCATTACTGTTCGAGTCTATTTTTACCGCATTGGTATAAGCGAAATTCGCTTTTTGCAATAAGGCAGGTAATAATACACTGTCACGGGTATTGTCAAATGCCTTCATAAATGTATCTCCGGCAGTCAACCAATTATTTAATGTGGGTTCTTTGCTCGCAACAATTTCCAAATATAAGGCACTTGGAACCGTTTGCTCTAAATCATCCCATTTCTTTGCTAACAATTTTGCCTCTGCAGCTTTTTTATCTTCAGAAGCGCTGGTATATGCATTTTCAAGGGTAACGATTTCAGCGGCTAAACTCGCATTGATGGTGTTTTTAGCGACAGTTGAGACCTCTTTAAGATTGATTTCTGCTGTTGCCGGGGCTTGTGAAGCCATTGGTCCACCTGCAGCTTTACTGTTGGTTTCTTCCTTTGGTTTTACTAAGCCTTTAATATCCCTTGTAAACAAAAACGCTACAAGCAGTACAACTGCTCCTATCAATATGGCTTGTTTAGTTCGGATATTTTTTATCATAATGAATTAAGCTTCTACGCTAACTATTTTTGAATTATTTTTCACTTTATCAACAAATACTTTTGCTGGTTTAAAGCTTGGAACGAAGTGTTCCGGGATAATAATTGCAGTGTTTTTAGAAATATTCCTTGCAGTTTTTTGTGCTCTTTTTTTAACAACAAAACTACCAAAACCCCTAACATATACATTTTCTCCACCAATCATGCTGTTTTTGATGACCTTGAAAAATGCCTCAACGGTTTCTTGTACATCTACCTTTTCAATTCCTGTTTTCGTTGATATTTCTGAAATAATATCTGCCTTAGTCATATTCTCTGTTATTAATTTATAGTGTGTTATATACTTTATAAGTGTTTTGGGGTTGCAAAAGTATTGCTTTTTAATGAGATAGGAAAATAAAAGATGATTTATTTGCAGCCGATCGTATCACTGAATTGCAAGTTTTAGTAAAAATAAATATTTAGGGTGTATTTTTGTGGTTATGAGTTTTCAGAGAGAAATCGTTAAATGGTATACCATCAATAAAAGGGAACTTCCCTGGAGAGACACTACCGATGCTTATGTGATTTGGCTGTCTGAAATTATTTTGCAGCAAACGCGCGTAGAGCAGGGGCTCCCTTATTTTCAGCGGTTTTTACAAAACTATCCTACGGTTAATGATTTTGCCAATGCTACAGAGGCTCAGGTGCTTAAGCTATGGCAGGGATTGGGGTACTATTCCAGAGGCAGAAACATGCTGTTTACAGCAAGGTTGATTCAAGAAAATTATGCTGGTGTTTTCCCAACAAAATATGAGGAACTGATTCTATTAAAAGGTGTAGGCGAGTATACCGCAGCTGCGATTTCGTCCTTTTCCGCCAATGAATCCAGAGCGGTTTTGGATGGCAATGTTTTTCGCGTATTGTCCAGGTATTTCGGCATCGAGACTGCCATCAATAGTACGGATGGGAAAAAGGAGTTTACAGCGCTGGCTAATGCTTTAATCATCGATCAGAATCCTGCTATATACAACCAGGCCATCATGGAATTCGGTGCACTTCAATGTAAGCCGAAATCTCCGGACTGCCTGAATTGCCCGGTACAGTCCGGTTGCTATGCGAGGGCGAACGCTCGCGTAAATGTATTGCCGCTGAAGTTGAAAACGTTGAAAAAGAGAATCCGTTATTTCAATTATTTTGTGTGTCAGGAAGGCGAAAATCTACTGGTGAAAAAACGGATAGCTGGAGATGTATGGCAGGAATTATATGATTTCCCCTTAATAGAAACGGAAAAAAATTACCTTAAAACCCAAGAAAGTTTTCTGCCGGAATTAAAAAATAACTTTGGCCCGGACTGTTTAATTACTCCAATATCAGAACAAAAGCATTTATTGACTCACCAAACTATATATGTTCAATTTTTTGGTTTAGACAATTATATCATTAACTTTAATAAGAATGCAGAAATAAAATGGGTTTCCCTGGCAGAATTTGAGGAGCTGCCTCAACCTAAAGTAATTGCAAATTTTATGAATTCCAATTCAATTAAACAGTAAAAATAGATTCCATGTCAGGTATTAACAAAGTTATTTTAGTCGGACATTTAGGCAAAGATCCTGAAGTTAGACATTTAGAAGGAGGGGTAACTGTAGCTAGTTTTCCATTGGCAACATCAGAGACCTATAACAAAGACGGTAAGCGTATTGAGCAAACGGAATGGCATAACATTGTTTTATGGAGGGGGCTGGCAGAAGTAGCCTCTAAATATTTACAAAAAGGGAAATTGGTCTATATTGAAGGAAAACTACGTACGCGTTCTTTTGAAGACCGTGAAAAGGTAAAAAAATACGTGACTGAAGTGGTGGCGGAAAACTTCACTATTTTGGGGAGAAAGAGTGATTTTGAGCATACGCCAGTGACCACCGAAAACACTACGCCAAAGAGTGAAACAGAATATCTTGATCCGAATGAGGTATCAGGAGATCTGCCATTTTAAATGGCGCGCTTAACCGGTTAGGCGCAAAAAGGGCAATACTGGATGTTTATGAAGATGCAATTCAAGAATTGCGTCAGGTGATTGAATGCCTTTCCGACGAAGCGCAGCATATGGCGCTGGAGCCGCCATTTTACAGGTGTTACAGCATATCCGACAAATTGAAAAGCTTAAAATCCGATTGGGTATCTTATAAAAAATGGCTGGACGCTTTCCTAAATAAAGGAAGCATCCAGCCATTTGCTATTCGTGGCTTAATTTATTCTACGGTTACTGATTTCGCCAGGTTTCTTGGTTGATCAACATTACAGCCACGCATTAAAGCGATGTGGTACGACAACAACTGCAATGGTATTGTCGCTAATAAAGGTAAGAAAGCCTCGCTAGAGTCCGGAATCTCAATGCAATAATCTGCCATCTTCCTTACTTCTGTATCTCCTTCGGTAACAATTGCAAGAACAATTCCTTTTCTTGCTTTTACCTCCTGAATATTGCTGATGACCTTCTCATAGGAAGAATTTTTAGTCGCAATCACGACTACAGGCATTTCTTCGTCAATTAAGGCGATAGGACCGTGTTTCATCTCAGCAGCAGGATAACCTTCGGCATGAATATAAGAGATCTCCTTAAGCTTTAAAGCGCCTTCTAGAGCCACAGGAAAACCACTACCTCTTCCAAGGAATAGGCAGTTTCTTGAATCTTTGAATTTCGCAGCAATTTCCTTGATTAAATCATTGGATTCTAGTGCTTTTTGAATTTTATCAGGAATGCAATCAAGTTCTGTTAAAAGTTCCACCAATTGAGAATGGGTGATGGTGCCTTTTTGTTGTGCCATGTAGAAAGCCATTAAGGTCAGTACAGTTACCTGAGCAGTAAAAGCTTTGGTCGAAGCTACCCCGATTTCTGGTCCGGCGTGAGTATACACACCTGCATGTGTTAACCTTGGGATAGACGAGCCTACCACATTACAAACGCCAAAAATGGTTGCGCCTTTTTCTTTTGCCATTTCAATTGCGGCCATGGTATCTGCCGTTTCACCAGATTGAGAAATGGCAATTACGATATCTTTTTCGGTGATGATTGGATTTCTATAGCGGAATTCAGAGGCATACTCTACTTCCACCGGGATCCTTGCATACTCTTCAATCAGATATTCTGCAACCAGACCGGCATGCCATGACGTGCCACAGGCCACAATGATAATACGGTCGATATTTTTCAGCTTATCGGCATATTCTTTAATTCCTCCTAGTTGTACAATACCTTCATTTGGATAGATCCTACCGCGCATACAATCACGGATAGAGCGGGATTGTTCAAAGATTTCTTTGAGCATAAAATGCTCGTATCCACCTTTTTCCAGCATCTCCAGCTTCAGTTCCAATGCCTGGATGTAAGGCGTTTGGATCACATTGTCCAGTCTTTTGATCAACAATTCGTCGCGTTTAATGAGCGCAACTTCATTGTCATTCAGGTAAATCACGTTTTTAGTATACTCAATGATTGGCGTTGCATCAGAGGCGACAAAATATTCATCCGTGCCTACACCAATTACCAGCGGACTACCTTTTCTTGCTGTAATCAATTGATCTGGCTGATCCTCGTCCATTAAAACAATGGCATAAGCACCAGTAACCTCATTTAAGGCAAGTCTTACTGCTTCAAAAAGATCCGTGTTTTCATTCTTGTAAATCTCTTCGATCAAGTGTACGAGTACTTCTGTATCTGTATCACTTTTAAATATATGTCCTCTATGAATCAATTCTTCCTTTAAGGTGGCATAGTTTTCTATGATCCCGTTATGGATAATTGATAATTTCCCGCTGTTAGAAGTATGGGGGTGAGAATTACGATCAGAAGGGGCGCCATGTGTTGCCCATCTGGTATGTCCGATACCGATAGTTCCGGAAAGATCTTTCCCTACGGAGAAATTTTCCAGTTCCTGGACCTTTCCAGCTTTTTTATAAATATTTAACCCGGTTTCATTGATGAGTGCAATTCCTGCACTATCATAACCACGATACTCTAATCTTTTCAGTCCTTTTAGGACGATTGGCCAGGCTTCCCGATGACCAATATAACCAACAATTCCACACATAAAAATTATGTTTTAAAAAATAAATCCCCCGAAATTAACGAATCTCGGGGGATATGAATATGGTTGTTGTTAAATTATTTTAATTTGGTATAGAAGATATTAAGCTTCATTCGTTTTGTTCCGGATGCTGCATCTTTTATTGGGCTGAGTAGGATGGAGCGTTCTGCGGTGGTAGCGAAAGGGCTTACAGAAAAATCAGCATCTAAATTTGAGGCTGGTGAGATGAAAGTGCCATAATCCTGGGTTTTTCCATCTACTAAATCCTGTATGTAAGCCGTGATGCTAAAAATATAGCGTCTGTTGACAGAATCAAAATACCCGCCAAATAAGATTGGAGATTGAAGCGCTCTTAGGTCGCCATAATAGGCTGGACTTGAGTTTGTTACCGAACGGTCATTGTCAGGAACATTTACCAATAGTCCTGCAGCATTTAATCTAGCTAGCCTTAATCTTGGTGCAGGTTTAAAGTAGGTGTCATCTTCTGGAGTAACATCAATAACGAGTTCTGCTTTGTTGATGGAAACCTTTGAGCCGCCAAGTAAAGCCTTAAAGCCACTAAAATCAAAAGAAATCTTGTTTTTTAAACCGGTTAAACCTTGAACATATGTTTTTGAGTATGCTGTGGCTGAAGGGTTATCGAGTTGTGTTTTAATTGCTGTTGCATTTGAATAATCATGCTTTACAGAAGCTGCAATTGGAGCTGTGGTAGAATTAATCGGGAAAATGGCAGAAACAGTGTCTCTCGTTAAAGCAACAGTCCCAGCTTTTCTGTAATAGATCTGAAGTTTAGCCCCATTGTCTGCGTTTCCATCTGAAGGAGCGGCAAGATTGAAAAAAGACATGGCTCCTGATCCCGATGCACTGGTTACATTTACATATAAGCCATTAAAGTTACGCACGAATAAGTCATTTCTGGAGTAAGCACTGGTGTCCAGGTTGACAATTCTATTTTGAATCTTTTGAGCATCTAACCTGATCCTCAATTGAGGGGCTACTGTTGCTGCTGTATCCGGCTTGCCGGTAACGATATTGGTTACTTTAAAGGGAGTTGTTGGGCGTTGCTGATGATTGATACTTTCTCCTAGAAGGCCATTGGCGCCGGTAATTGTTTTTGCTCCCCAGTCTACAGAGGTTAGAAAGCTGCTTTGCAAGCTTAGATCCACGTCCATTTGTTTCACTGTAAAAGTGAAACTCTGCGTAGAATCTCCGTAAAAATTTTTGGAATAAGGCAATACCAAAACAGCCGAATCTACTTCTACTCCTATTCCAAAGCGATAACCTGTCGAAGGAATGTTTACTGTCATGGCCGTACCAGCTTCAGTTTTTCCAAAAACAGGATCATTCATGAGGCCTATTGGAAATCTACTTAGACCAACGCCGGAAACAGGATCGTCTACAACTGTTTGAGAAGTTAGGGAGGTATTCTCGTACAAATCTCCGGTAATGGTTGAGCCATCTGGTGACAGACCAATCGTGTTGTTATCTTTACACGAAGAAAAAAGAAAAAGACCTATCAACATGGTTAATAAGTCTTGTTTTGTAAATTTCATATTTAAATTAATAATACCTGAGTTTATGCTATAGAAACCAATTCTTCATCCGATATCTCTTCATATAATGAATAGAAGTTTTCGAAATCCTCGGTTAAATTAAAGGCTAAAGTTGGTTTATTAGAATCTTTAACAAATTTTAACACATTTGCATCAATCTTATCATGTGCTAATACCACTGCGTCTGAGTAAGTAATGGCGCCAATATGTAAGGTGTTACAATCTGCATTTTCGAACATTTTCGTGTCCTCAAGTGTCATCGCATTCATTACTGCTTTCTTATGTAAATCAGCATGAAGCTTTTCTGTAAAGCAGTTCTCATAGATAGAGTAGACTACTTTAGCATTTTTGAAAGTAGGGTCATTCTTGTAAGAAGTCTTGATGTAAGCAGGGACTAATGAAGTCATCCAACCATGACAATGAACGATGTCTGGTGCCCAACCTAGTTTCTTAACAGTTTCCAATGCGCCTTTGCAAAAGAAGATTGTTCTCTCGTCATTGTCCGCATAGAATTTTTCTTCTTTGTCTCTGAAAACGTATTTGCGTTGGAAATAATCTTCATTATCCAGGAAATACACCTGCATACGAGCAGCTGGAATAGAGGCAACTTTAATAATTAACGGGTTGTCATTATCATCAATGATAATGTTCATTCCTGAAAGGCGTATCACTTCGTGCAATCTGTTCCTTCTTTCATTAATGTTCCCGAATCTAGGCATCAAAATGCGGATCTCAAATCCTTTATCTTGCATCGCCTGTGGTAGTTGACGGGTAATTTCTGAAATTTTAGTGAGTTCAAGGAAAGGCGACATCTCGTGTGTAACAATCAGTAGCTTCGTTTTGGCCATCTCCATATTCTGTAAATAAATAATTATGTTAAAGAAAAGATTATCAAGGGGCAAAGGTAAGCAAAATAATAACATTTATCAATTATATAGGCAAGATGTTTTGTTTGGAATGGATAATTAACCAACTTTGCCCTTTGAAATTTTATAGGCTAGTTTGAAAGTTATAAACACCATCGCAGCGTTAAAGTCGTTGCTTGAACCAATAAAATTGGGTCAACAGAAAATTGCTTTAGTGCCTACTATGGGTGCTTTGCACAAGGGACATGTGTCTTTAATCAAGATTGCACAGCAACACGCTGATGTAGTAGTTTGCAGCATTTTTGTAAATCCAACTCAGTTCACCGATCCAAAGGATCTGGAGAAATATCCCCGCCCCTTAGAACACGACATGCAAATGCTTTTAGCTGCAGGATGCGATGTCGTATTTATGCCTTCTGTAAAGGAAATGTATCCTGAGCAAGAGGAATGGCACATTGACCTGGGCCCGGCAGAGTTTTTACTCGAAGGGGAATTCAGAAGAGGTCATTATCAGGGAGTCACTCAAATTGTGAACAAGCTGTTTAATGCGGTAAATCCTGATGTTGCTTTCTTCGGACAAAAAGATTTTCAGCAGGTGTTGATGATTGAAAATATGGTGGCTTATTTTAAGCTTCCGGTTCAAATCATTTCCTGCCCGATTATTAGAGAAGATGATGGCTTGGCGATGAGTTCGAGAAACATTCATTTGACGGCGGAAGATCGTGAACATGCTTTAGTGTTGAGCGCAGCATTGAACTATGTAAAAGATCATTTTAATGACCTGAGTATTCCGGTATTGCTAGAAAATGCTAAAGACATGATCTCAGCGATTCCAGGAGTGGAGTTGGATTATTTTACCATTGCAAACGGGAAAACCCTGCTTCCAGAAACCGATAAAAATCAACCGGATTTAGTGGCGTTAGTGGCCGCAAAAGTAGGTCAGACGCGGCTTATAGATAATATGCTGCTCAATTGACAATCCATTACTATACAGTATCCACAACATTTTGTAACTTTGTATTATGATTATCGAGATATTAAAATCGAAAATACACCGTGTTAAAGTAACACAGGCAGAATTGAATTATGTAGGTAGCATTACCATCGATCAGGATCTGATGGATGCTGCTCAGATTATTGCCAATGAAAAGGTGCAAATTGTTAACAATAATAACGGAGAACGTTTTGAAACTTATGTAATTAAGGGCGAACGCGGAACGGGTATTGTTTGCTTAAATGGAGCCGTGGCCAGAAAAGTGCAGGTCGGCGATATTCTTATCATTATGTCTTTTGGCTCTCTGCCGATCGAAGAAGCGAAGAAATACCATCCTGTTCTTGTTTTTCCAGACGACAATAATCGCCTTTTAAAATAGCAGGAAAGTATATCGTGTAAAATAATACTATGCAGCCATAGTAATCTGATCTAGAAATACTAAATTTGGCAGTACGTATATTTTTATCTATATAATTATGCTATTTCAATTAAGTGAAGAACAATTGATGATTCAACAGGCTGCAAGGGATTTCGCACAGAATGAGCTTAAGCCCGGAGTTATCGAAAGAGATGAGCACCAGAAATTCCCTGCCGAGCAAGTAAAAAAACTAGGCGAACTTGGATTTCTTGGAATGATGGTTTCAGAAAAATATAATGGCAGCGGGCTAGACGCGCTATCTTATGTCCTGGTGATGGAAGAATTGTCGAAAGTTGATGCTTCTGCCTCCGTGGTTGTTTCCGTAAATAATTCCCTGGTTTGTTATGGACTGGAGTCTTACGGTTCTGAATTTCAAAAAGAGAAATACCTGAAACCTTTGGCTTCAGGTGAAAAAATCGGCGCTTTCTGTTTATCAGAGCCGGAGGCCGGGTCAGATGCCACCTCACAGCAAACCACTGCTGTCGATATGGGCGATTATTACTTGTTAAACGGTACGAAAAACTGGATCACGAACGGGAATACCGCTTCTACCTACCTGGTGATTGCGCAAACCGACCGCGCTTTAAAACACAAAGGAATCAATGCTTTTATTGTGGAAAAAGGGATGGAAGGCTTTACTGTTGGTCCGAAAGAAAATAAAATGGGAATTCGTGGTTCTGATACGCATTCACTCATGTTCAATGATGTTAAAGTGCCTAAAGAAAACAGGATTGGCGAGAATGGATTCGGTTTTACTTTCGCGATGAAAACCCTGGAAGGCGGGCGTATTGGTATCGCTGCACAAGCCTTAGGGATTGCTGCAGGTGCCTATGAACTTGCTTTAGCTTATTCCAAGGAACGTAAATCTTTTGGTAAAGCGATTGCAGAGCATCAGGCAATAGCCTTTAAATTGGCAGACATGGCGACCAGTATCGAAGCGGCAAGGATGTTGGTGTATAAAGCGGCATGGTTGAAAGATCAGGGTCAGTCTTATACCCTGGCGGGTTCTATGGCTAAGGTCTATGCTTCGAAAGTAGCAATGGACGTTACCGTTGAAGCTGTTCAGATTCATGGAGGCTATGGCTTTGTGAAAGAATATCATGTGGAGCGCATGATGCGGGATGCTAAAATTACCCAAATCTATGAGGGGACTACTGAAATTCAGAAAATGGTGATCTCCAGGGAGATTTTGAGATAAAATTTTTCCGATTAAAATAGAAAAAGGACGGCCATGATGGGCTGTCCTTTTTCATTAAAACTGTTTTTCCTGCTACCAGGCTGTTGCCTGGTTGCTACTCTGGAAAAGGCCGGGTAGTGGTTTGGTACTGGTCGGGTTTCGGATAGGGTTCAGTAAGAGTTCACAGGGAACATGTCCGGCCTTGCTTAGGGGGATTGGTACGTCAAGTCTATCGGAACCCTTTCGATAGGCCCTGATAGATGCGCGCGCTTCCCAACCACAACCAGGATATCATCTAAGTGTTTTTACCCGAATTAATTGTCCTTGGTTCCAAGTATGCTGCCCAGTACTCCCTTAACTACCGCCACCACAATGGCCAATAATGCTGCCGCCCAGAATCCACTGGTATTAAAGGTGGTCATCATGTTGTCTACCAGCAAAATCATAAGAACGGTGATGATGAAGGAAACCAGTCCGAGGGTTAAAATATTAATAGGAAGGGTGAAGATCCTTAATATGGTTCCAATGGTGGCATTGGCCAAAGAAATCAACACTGCAGCGAGGACGGCAGTCCAAAAGCTATCTACATGTACACCCGGAATAATTTTTGCGCCCAGAAATACTGCGAGTCCCAATAATAAAATTTCTACAATAACCTTCATAATGCTTAATTTAGTAAGATGTTTAAATACTTTGTCAGGCCAATCATGCTGGGCTGTGCCAGTCTTTTCTTTGCCGGATGTTCCGATGCAAATAATAAGCCACTTTCTATAGATTTCTCTAGAGACAGTTCAACGATTGTATTTTCCAACATTGATCCCCGGGGCTTATTGGAGTTGAATGAGCTGAAAAACCGGGATTCCGTTTTGGCGGACTTAGTTTCGGTCTTGCAAACCCCTTCAGAAAAAGATTCGCTTATCCGGGAACAAGCAATCCCTGGAAAGTTCATGCTGAGTGACAGCAGTCTTGTGTTCAGTCCGATACAGCCTTTTGTAAAAGGACGCGAATATCTGGTCATTACCCATTTGAATATTCAATTCGCTAAGCCGGAAGAAATTGTCAAAGGAAAATTAAGCTATACCATTAAGCCACAACAAAAGGTGTTGAATAGGTAATAGACTGCCTTGTTGCCCTTGGTTTCGCTCTCGTATCTTGCTGAAAAAGTTGCACATACCTTACACTTAACATCATTTCCATTTTTATTATGTGAAAATATTTCATACCTTTGCACTGTAATAGAGGGCAAGAGGGGACAGGAGTCCCCTCTTTTCTTTTATTAGCAAATTGGTTATGCAAGCAGAAAAAAGAGTAACAGAGTTAGTTGAAGAGAAGATTTCGGATAGGCCGGAGTTGTTTTTGGTAGAAGTTAAAATGCTTCCAAACAATAAGCTTATTATTCATGTTGATGGCGATGAAGGGATTAGTATCCAGGATTGTGCAGCGATCAGCAGACATGTAGGTTTTCATTTGGAAGAAGAAAATACCATCGATAAAGCTTATAATTTAGAAGTATCCTCACCGGGTGTTGGTGAACCACTAAAACTTAAAAGACAATATGTGAAAAATATTGGCAGAGATTTAAGTGTGAAGCTAAATGGTGGAGAGATTAAAGAAGGCAAGTTGCTTTCTGTTGAAGATAACGGCATAACCATCGAAGCGAAGGTTAAAGAAAAAGGTAAAAAGGCGACGCTGGAAGAAACCAGTATCGACTTTAGTAGTATAACAGAAACAAAGGTTTTAATTTCATTTAAATAAAAATGAGCAATATTAATTTAATCGATTCATTTCAGGAATTCAAAGAATTCAAGAACATCGACCGTCCTACAGTGATTAGTGTGCTGGAAGAGGTATTTCGCAGTATGTTGCGTAAAAAATACGGTACAGATGAGAATTGTGACGTCATCGTTAACCCGGACAACGGGGATTTGGAAATCTGGCGTACTAGAAAGGTGATGGAGGATGGTTTTTCTGAAGATGATGACCTGGAGATCGAACTTGCTGAAGTAAAGCGCTTAGATCCTGATATGGAAGTTGGCGACGATTACATTGAGCAAATCACCTTAGAGAGCTTTGGACGTAGAGCAATTTTAGCTGCACGCCAGACGTTGGTGTCTAAAGTATTAGAATTAGAGAAAGACGAGATCTTCAAAAAATATAAAGATAGAGTTGGTGAGATTGTAACCGGAGAAGTTTATCAGGTTTGGAAAAAAGAAACATTGGTGCTGGATGATGAAGGCAACGAGTTGATGATGCCAAAAACGGAACAAATCCCGGCTGATTATTTCAAAAAAGGGGATACTGTTCGCGCGGTAATCCTTAAAGTAGATATGATCAATGCAACTCCAAAAATTATCATTTCAAGGATTGCCCCTGAATTCTTACAACGTTTGTTTGAAATTGAGGTTCCTGAGATTTTTGACGGCTTAATTACCATCAAGAAAATTGTGCGTGAGCCAGGAGAAAGAGCGAAAGTTGCAGTAGAGTCTTATGACGACAGAATTGATCCTGTTGGTGCATGTGTGGGTATGAAAGGTTCAAGGATACATGGTATCGTTAGAGAACTGAAAAATGAAAACATTGATGTGATTAACTTCACCAACAACGTTTCATTATATATTACCAGAGCATTGAGCCCGGCAAAAATCACTTCTATTAAGTTAGATGATGAAACGAAACATGCTTCGGTATATTTGAAACCAGATCAGGTTTCTTTGGCAATCGGTAGAGGTGGTCATAATATTAAATTAGCTGGTAAATTAACCGGTTATGAGATCGATGTTTATCGTGAAGCAGGCGAAGAAGATGAGGATGTGGATATTGAAGAATTCTCAGACGAAATCGACAGCTGGATCATTGATGAATTGAAATCAATCGGTTGTGATACCGCAAAAAGTGTGCTTTCACTTTCCATTGACGAGTTGGTAAAACGTACCGACCTTGAAGAAGAAACCGTCAAAGAAGTGATGAGTATATTAAAATCAGAGTTTGAATAAAACGTTAACTTGAACAGTCAAAATTATGTGGCCATTAAAAACAAATCACATACCCATGAAATAAACAAGAATAAACGTTACTTTTGTATAAGAATTAAAGAAAAAATAGGATATCAATGTCAGACGACAAACCAATAATTTTATTTAAAGCAGTTAAGGAACTTAACGTAGGCATCGCTACGGCCGTTGAGTTTTTAGAAAAGAAAGGCTTTTCTGTTGAGAATAAACCCACTACTAAGCTCTCCCGCGACATGTATAATGCGCTGTTGAAAGAGTTTCAGGGCGATAAGATCGTAAAAGAAGAAGCCAATCAGATTGTTATTGGTAAAATTCGTCGTGATGAGCCGGAAGCAGCTGAAAAAGCTGCAGAAGCACCTAGAAAAAATGTAGAATTCGAAAATGAAGGCATCTTAATTAAGAACCTTCATTCGTATACTCCTCCTGTAGAGAAAGCTAAAGAAGAAACTCCGGCAAAACCGGTGGCTCCTGTAGTGGAAAAAACAGAAGAGAAACCTGAAGAGGGAGCATTGCCGGGTGTGAAAATAGTAGGGAAAATCAATTTAGATGATTTAAACACTAAAACCCGTCCGGTAAAGAAAGACGAAGCACCAGAAGTGCCTCAGCCAGTGGCTGAAGTACCTAAAGTTGCGGAACCAACACCAGCACCTGCTCCAGCGGAGAAAGCACTTGTAGAAGAGAAAGCAGTTGAGAAACCAGTAGAAGCTCCAAAAGTGGAAGTGGTTAAACCTGTGGAACAACCTAAGGTGGAAGAGACTCCAAAGCCTGTTGAGCAACCTGTTGCTAAAATAGAGCCAGAAGTAAAAGAAACTCCAAAACCAGTGGAAGCACCAAAAATAATTGAAACGCCTAAAGTAGCGGAAGCCCCAAAAGTTGAGAAAACTGATGGTGTGGAAGTAATCAAGGCACGTTCTGTAAAACTATCAGGACCAAACATCATCGGTAAAATTGTATTGCCGGTAACACCTGATCGTAAATCATCACCTGTAGCCTCATCGGCAGACAGCAATGATGCAAAGAGAAAGCGTAAGCGTAAAAAGACTCCAGGCCATCCTGGCCAGGGAGGTCATACTTCCAGTGGAAATCAAGCGGCACCTGGAGCTGCAGGTACAGGCACTACAGCGCCTAAACCAGCACCTACTTTTACCAACAGACCTGATTTCAGGAACAATACGAATAACACTGCCAACAGGCCAAACTTCAGGAACAACAAACCGGGATCTCCTGGTAATGGTCCTAAAGAAGAACCTACGGAAAAAGAAATCCAGGATCAGATTAAAGCAACACTTGCACGTTTAAGTGGAGCAGGTAAATCTGGTAAGTTCGCACAACGTGCTAAATTACGTCGTCAAAAACGTGATGATGTGGCACTTTCTGCAGACGAAGCTGCGATGGAATTAGAATCACAATCCAAAGTATTAAGGGTGACGGAATTTGTTACGGCAAATGAGTTGGCTACGATGATGGATGTGCCGGTAACAAAAATTATCGGAACTTGTATGAGTCTAGGTATGTTCGTATCCATTAACCAACGTTTGGATGCTGAAACATTAACTATTGTTGCGGATGAATTCGGTTACGAAATTCAATTCGTGAAACCGGATGATGAAAGCGATATTCTAATCGAAGAAGAAGATAACGAAGAAGATTTGGTCCCAAGAGCACCGGTGGTGACGATCATGGGTCACGTCGATCACGGTAAGACTTCCTTGCTGGATTATATTCGTAAAGCAAACGTAGTGGCTGGTGAAGCCGGTGGTATTACACAGCACATTGGTGCTTATATGGTAACCACACCTACAGGTAAACAAGTAACTTTCTTAGATACTCCGGGTCACGAAGCCTTTACAGCGATGCGTGCACGTGGTGCGAAAGTTGCCGATATTGCCATCATTGTGGTTGCAGCGGATGATGCAGTAATGCCTCAGACTAAAGAAGCAATCCAACATGCTCAGGCAGCAGGCGTACCATTGGTATTTGCCTTTACCAAAATTGATAAACCGGGTGCAAACTCAGAAAAAATACGCGAGCAATTATCAACAATGAATATCCTTGTAGAGGATTGGGGAGGTAGTTTCCAATCTCAGGAGATTTCAGGTAAGAGCGGACTAAACGTAGACCTGTTATTAGAAAAGGTATTATTAGAAGCAGAAATGCTGGATCTTAAAGCCAACCCTAACAAACGTGCTACAGGTAGTGTAATTGAAGCAACCTTAGATAAAGGTCGTGGTATTGTAACTACGGTTCTTGTTCAGGCAGGTACTTTGAAAATCGGTGATCCGATCTTAGCGGGTAGTTATAGCGGACGTGTGAAAGCGTTGTTTAACGAACGTGGTCAGAAAGTTGATAAAGCAGGCCCATCAGTACCAGTACAGGTATTGGGTATGCAAGGAGCGCCTACTGCTGGTGATAAATTCAATGCATTAGAAAGCGAAGTTGAAGCAAGAGAAATCGCTAACAAACGTCTGCAGTTAATGCGTGAGCAGGGTCTTCGTACTCAGAAACACATTACCTTGGATGAGATCGGTCGTCGTTTGGCTATCGGTAACTTTAAAGAGCTGAACCTGATTGTTAAAGGTGACGTGGATGGATCAATCGAGGCATTATCTGACTCATTATTGAAACTATCTACAGAAGAGATTCAAATCAATATCATTAGTAAAGCGGTAGGTCAGATTTCTGAATCTGATGTATTGTTAGCTTCTGCTTCTGATGCGATCATCATCGGTTTCCAGGTTCGTCCTTCCCCAGGAGCGCGTAAGCTTGCTGAGGCAGAACAAATCGACATCAGACTTTACTCGATCATCTACGATGCAATCAATGAGATTAAAGCAGCGATGGAAGGTATGTTGGCTCCAGAATTTGAAGAGAAAATCACCGCTAACGTGGAGATCAGAGATACCTTCAAAATCACTAAAGTGGGTACAATTGCAGGATGTATGGTATTGGATGGTACGATCACTCGTAACAGTAAGATCCGTATCGTTAGAGATGGTGTAGTAATTTACACAGGTGAGCTGGCTTCATTGAAACGTTATAAAGATGACGTGAAAGAAGTATCAAGAGGCTACGAGTGTGGATTGAACATCCAGAACTTTAACAACATCGAAGTAGGCGATATCGTTGAAGCTTACGAACAAGTTGAAGTAAAAAGGAAATTATAATCCTGAAATTTAATATAAAAAGGTGCTGTCCGCTTATGGATAGCACCTTTTTTTGTTTACAAGAAAATAGATTTTAGTCTTAACTTAGGTAGAAATTTTAGGGGCAAATTTCATCATGAATATCAAAAGAAGCTTAAAAAAACTCTTCAGAAAGCGTTCTGCCGGAGATAACGGATACCTGATTAACCTTTATCAAACTAATTATGAGAGGCGCGTGTTGATTTCCTATATCATTGGTCCATTTTTAGGCGCAAATGGATTCATGCATCAAAACTACATTACTTCACATATTGTAGCGGAAAGTTTTTCAGAGCTAGGTTACGATGTGGATATTGTAGAATATTCTGCCAAGGGACTGAATATAGCTTATGAGAATTATGCGGTGATCTTTGGTATGGGCGAAAATTTTGAGCGTTCATTTTATCATCCTGCAAGGTCTATTCGCAGAATCCATCTGATTACGGGTGCCCATGATGATTTTCATAATGCGATGAGCTTAAAGAGTGTGAAAGATTTTTATGAGCTATCTGGCTTATGGTTAACCAGGGAGGCAAATGTTCAGCCAACTTGTAATTACTATGCGATGTTTAACGCTGATGCAGCTATTATTCTGGCAAGAGGAACCATTTTTGAGGATTGTAATGCGCGATTTGTGAATAAATTATATCCGCTAAATAATAATATTCTGGGTGTATTTAGTACTCTGGCGCCTAAAACAGTCGAATCCAGAACCTCAAGTTTTCTATTTTTAAGTGGGGGAAGGCAAATTACGAAGGGACTTCATCTTTTGATGGAGGTGGCACGTACACGCAAGGATTTGAAATTTTATGTAGTAGTCCCTTCAATAGATGCTGATTTACGGGATCATTATCTGGATCTTTTGGAGGAAGGCTCCAATGTCCGCTTGTTTGAGCGCCTTAGGATGGATTCTGAACAGATTAAAGATATATTAGCGGCTTGTAGCTATTCGATTGCTCCGAGTTATGTAGATGGGCTTCCAGGAGGTACTATTGAGCCCATGTCTGCGGGATTGATTCCAATTGTAAGTAAACATTGCGGTTTTGCATCGGAAAAATTCATTTTTGAAATGGAGGATTTATCAGCTGTTGCTTTGGAGAATACCATCAATAGGGTATTGGAACTGAAAGATCTTGAATTTGCTGAACTGAGCAGGCAGGTGAAAAAGTATGCCATTGATAATTTTTCACCAAGCTGTGTAAAGCAAGAATTAATGGGGATTTTAAAATCCGAGCAATTAAACTAGTCAGTTTATAGCTGAATCCAGTTGGGGGGCAGTATGCTGTTTCCTGCATATTGTGGATCACTTACCCATTTTTTCGGACCTATAATTATCTTATCCGGGTTCTGGTTAAGCCAGGCAGCCCACCAGCTGAAACTGCTGTTTGCAATAATATGATGTTTACACTGACTCATTAGCTGCATATCTATATAGCTATCTTGTCCTTTATTCCAGGAAATAAAGGTAGCATCAGTAAGCTCTAAATTTTCCTTACACCAGCTGATGTCATCTGAAAAGATGAAAAATCGGGGGCTGAGAGTTTTTTTTTGCATGAGTGCAATGGCTTGTTGATAGTATTCCTTTCCACAGCAGCCTCCCAGAAGGGGGTCTTTCAGATAATCTCCTCTTCTGATGTGTACTGCAATACTATTTGCATCCTTTATTTGTTGGAGTACCTGTTCATTTTCTTTGTTTAGTGGTAACTTAAAAGTAAAGGCTGTTTTTATTTCTTCCGCAATATCGATGAAGTAGCCCTGATTTTGCCAATAGCCCCAATAATATAAAAATCCTGAATTTTGAAAGACCTCGGGATCAAATGAAAATGGAAGGTCATCTCTTTTATACGCATTTTTTAAGTTCAATAGCCTCCGTAGTTTTCTCAGTACCCAGTTTCTATTGTCTGTATTATAAAGGTCATTGATAACCGGTGTAAATCTGGTCAGTTGGATATCAAAAATACGTTCTAGCTCCAGGCCATTATGCAGGGCATAATCCTTAAATCCCGTCAGATCAGCGCGAACATCCGGAAATCTTTTTTCCATTGCCTTGTATAGTGCATATTGAAACATTTGGTTACCGAGGCCCCCTAAAAAACGAATGATTTTCATTGATGATCGTATGGTTTATTTGTAATAGGATAAGTTAATAGAAGCGTAATTTTACGATGAGAACCTACCTATGCCTTTAATTGTGAGCTTGAATATTTTTCGAAGTTGCCGGCCATTTACATAAGACCATTTGAAGAGGTTTTTGTCGAATAGCAAGGGAAAAGCATTCATTTTAGCTTTCTTTAAATAAATGACATCAAACCATTTTTCAAACAGCATTTTTTCAAAATCGATCAGCGGGTATTTTTCAAGTTTACGATTTGTAGACTTTAATAGTTGGAAAAATTTTCGATAGTCAGCTAGGTCATAACGCTGGAATTCGCACATTAAAATGCTGAAAAGAAGGTCTCCCATGTGCTGATGATCAGGGATATTCAGGTAGGATAATTGATTTCTTTTAATTTCTTTCAGTTTTAATTTTGCAGTTTCAGCTTTAAGTCCTGAGATGTTGTTTTCATGTATTCTATATTTAACAAGAACCTCGTCCAGGTTTCCAACCGGGTATTTTTCAGCCATTCGCACAAACAGTTCATAATCTTCTGCAGGAGCGTATTCCTGATAACCACCCAGTTCTTTTAAGACTGATGTTTTATACATGACGGAAGAATTGATGAAGGTATTTTCGAATAACAAAGTCATTTTAATTTTATCGGCTCCGATAGGTACCCTCAGCTCATTATTTTCGACTGCTTTACCCTTATTGTTGATGACGGTGCCATGGCTGCCACATAAAGCGTATTGTGGGTTTTGTTGAAAGAAGTCATATTGAAGCTCCAGACGGTTCTTTGCTGCAATATCATCACTGTCTAATATGGCAATAAATTCACCACGAGCCTCGGTCAGGGCCACATTTCGTGTATAAGTCAGGCCCCTGTTTTTATCGTTGTGAACCAATCTGATCCGATCATCATGGAATGTTTCTATGACCTCAATGGTCCGGTCTGTGGATCCATCATTTACAATTAATAACTCAAAGTCATTAAATGTTTGGTCAAGAATGCTTTGTATGGAATCGCTTATATAGTCAGCCGCATTAAAGGCAGCCATGAAAACGGTTATCTTAGGAGTCATGATATTGTATTACTAATTATACCAGATACATTTGGAATCAAATATACAGTTACATTATTTAATGTCGGTTTTTTATCGTTCTTAAAGCGCTGGATGGATATAAATCGCTTAACTACCTAACAATTTTCCTAATTTTGCAGCATTCATTTCTAGCTACTAATAAATAGTGGAACCTGGATATGGATTTTATTTTACTAGTGCAACATTTTTATCATGAAATATAATTATATCTCCTTTAGTTTATGGGGCGATAAGGAAATTTATACTGTAGGAGCGGTAAGAAATGCAGCATTAGCCAGGGAAATTTATCCAGGTTGGAGGGTCATTGTCTATTATGATGATACGGTCCCTGCAATGATTATTCAGAAATTGAATGATCTGGGTGTAATTTTGATGGATATGACTCATTCGGGTATTTATGGGTTGTTCTGGAGATTTTTGGCTGCAGATATATCAGATAGCGGACACGTGATATTCAGGGATACGGATTCTCGTTTATCCTTGCGCGAAAAATTGGCGGTGGAGGAATGGATGAGTAATAACGATCTCATTCATGTGATGAGAGATCATCCGGTTCATGATGTTCCATTTGGTGCTGAAAAGTTGTCAATTCTCGGAGGAATGTGGGGGATAAAAAGTGGAGTTGTGGAAATGACAAAGGCAATCCATGAATTCTGTAAGGAAAGGCCAGATCAATATGGTATTGACCAATCTTTTTTAGAGAACCTTTATAAAGAATTTCAGTATTCCATGACCGTGCACGATGAATTTTTTGATAAAAAACCTTTTCCCTCCAGAAGGGAAGGTTATCGGTTCATAGGCGAAAGAATTGATGAAAATGAGGCTCCTTTTGGTGAGGATTGGAAAGAAATTAGAGCCTGGAATAAAATACAAAATCCTTCTTTGTTCCAAAAGATTAAGACCTGGATTAGAAAAATTTTAAAATAATTTGTTGGAAATGACTTATAGTATTATTGTTCCTACCTTTAATTCTGAAAAAACACTAAGTGCTTGTTTATCCAGTATTATTAACCAAGGATGTCAAGATTTTGAGATTATTATTAGTGATGGGCTTTCTACCGATTCCACTTTAGCTATTGCCCGGAATTTTAATGATGACAGGATCAAGACTTTTTCAGAACCAGATGCTGGTATTTATGATGCGATGAATAAGTCCATAGAAAGAGCGAAAGGAGATTGGTTGTTGTTTTTGGGCAGCGACGATCTTTTGTTTGATGCCGAGGTCCTTGAAAAAGTGAAGAATCATTTAATGGTTACTGATGCAGCTTTTGTTTATGGGGATGTAAAAATGGTTGGGGATACCCCATGGGCAAAAGATGGAACTTTGTATAAGGGAGAAACAACTTTGCCAGGCCTATTTGATGCTAATATTTGCCACCAGGCTATTTTTTATGCAAAAAAGGTTTTTGTGGATCGAAAGATCGGTTATGATCTAAATTATCGGATTTGTGCAGACTATGACCTTAATCTTTTTTGTGCATCCAGGTATCCAATCCAGTACGTCCCGGTTACTATTGCCTATTTTAACAGTGGAGGGATGAGTACGGTGGTTCCAGATGTAGTTTTCAACCGAGAGAAATGGTTAAATATTGTAAGTTATTTTCGTGAAAAGCTATTTGATGAGGATCTGGGATCTAGTACAAAGGAGCTAAAAAAAACCTGGAAACGCTTTTTTAAACGTTTCCAGATTGGTATGTCGATCCTATCGTTTAGGATATATTGGTATCAGCGGTTTAAGAAGCCGCATTAAATGGTTTTATTCTTCTATTCCTTTTTTTAAGGCTTCAAGGTATTGAGTTCCCCACTCTTCATCGGGTTCCAAATGGCAACCTTCTCCCCACTCATTCCAGGCATTTATAAATAGCAACTGCTCCTGTTCAGGAAATTTTTCCCGGGTATGTTTTGCCAGGTGCCTGATCCATTTTTCAAAAAGCTTTGGTTCGGAGCCCAGGTAAATTGTTGCATGGATTTTTCTTCTTGCTGAGTTATCCCAGGAAGGAAAAGCACATCTAAAGTATTTATATGGTCTCTCTGCTTTATTGATCAAACTATTTACCATGGAGGCATAAGAATAAATGCCGTTTTCATGATGAACAGATTTCTTGATCCCTGTTTTGTGCATTAACTTATGCAGCAGGTATTTAGGGTAGTTGTTCTTTTGAACTTTCTTTCCTTTAAATCCTGAGTCCGGAGCGAACTCCATTGCGGCATCAAATCCATGTTCTGCAGGGTCAATATTTTTTAAATGGTTTTCTACCCTGATGAGATAAAGATCATCAAAGCCAGCTTTTTTAGCTTCATCACGCCATAGTTTTGTCGCAGCCTTAATATCTGGATGAAGCTCTGTGCGGTACATTAGAAAAACAGGTTTATTGTCTATTTTAATATATCGCTCATCTTTGAAGAATGGCATGAGATAATCTATATGCTTTTTATCGTCTTCAATAGAATAATGCTGTTCAATTAATACTTGTTTGTCCTGCCCATCCCAAGTACGAGTCCAGTTTTCATTAGCCCAACATAAGCAGAATGGCATATCAGGTTTACCTGCAGCTAACATATTATGTAAGGGCTTCTCCAGTAACAAGTGCCCGCTAAACCAGTAATGATAAAAGCAGAATCCCTCAATTCCATAGGACTTGGCCAACTCCGCTTGTTTTTCCAAAACGCTATTATCGCTCAAGTCATAATAATCTTTATTTACAGGGACATGTGGCTGATAATGCCCTGCGAAATAAGACTTAGATTTTTTTACATTGGTCCATTCTGTAAATCCTTTTTGCCACCACTCATCGTTTTCCGGGATGGTGTGGTACTGTGGAAGATATATGGCAATGGGTTTCAAATGAGACATTTTTTTATTCTTAATCATTAAATGTTTGTAACTCGATCAGTTTATTATAAAGACCTTTTTGTTGTATTAATTCCTGATGACTACCGCGTTCAACAATAGCGCCTTTGTCAATCACAACAATAAGATCAGCATTCTGAATGGTACTCAATCTGTGTGCAATGACGATAGATGTTCTATTTTTCAGTAGTTTGTTGAGCGCATCCTGAACCAGTCTTTCGGATTCGGTATCCAGTGCAGAAGTTGCCTCGTCCAATAACATGATTGGTGGATTTGCCAATACGGCTCTGGCAATACAAATACGTTGTCGCTGTCCACCAGAAAGACGGCCACCTCTATCTCCAACAAAGGTCTGGTAACCATCTGCTGTTTGGACGATGAACTCATGTGCATTAGCAATTTTAGCCGCATGAACTACTTCAGCCTCTGAAGCCTCCGGATTTGCAAAAGCGATGTTATTAAATATGGTATCATTAAAGAGAAAGGATTCCTGATTAACTATACCCATTTTAGCGCGAATGCTCTCCACAGTCAGGTCAGTATAGTTTATCCCATCTATTTTGATTACACCGGATTTGGGGTCATGAAATCTTGGAATCAGATCCATCAAGGTACTTTTTCCACCTCCGGAAGGTCCTACCAGAGCAACAGTCTTTCCTTTAGGAATTTCTAAAGTAATGTCTTTTAATACCGGCGTCTCTTTGTAACTAAAGCTTACCCTTTCAAAAGAAACTGAATGATTGAATTCTTTTAGTTCAATAGCGCCTGGTTTATTAACCATTTCTGGTTTGGTATCAATCAGGGCCAATACTCTTTCTCCAGCAGAAATCCCGGAATGAATTCCGCTAAAGGAATCACTGATGGCTTTTACCGGCTGCATAACCTGTGAAAACACGGCGATATACATGATGAAATCTGAAGCGGTAAACTCCTTACTTCCACTAATGACCAATCCGCCACCATATAATACGATAATGACCACGACCATAATTCCAAGCGTTTGGGAGACAGGTGAGGCGAGCTGTTGCCTTCTAACCATTTTTCTATTCAGGTTAGAATAGAATTGATTTTCAGCATCGAATTTATCTTTGATTCTTTCAGTTGAGTTAAAAGCTTTTATGATTTTGATTCCGCTTAAAGCCTCATCAAGGAAACCGATCATTTTTGCGAATGACTCATGCGCAGCAGTAGCCTGTTCTTTAAGACGTTTAACAATTCTACTGATAATAAAGCCTGATACAGGGATCACCAGCAATGAAAATAAAGTTAGTTTAACCGATATGCTAAATAACACAAAAACGTAGAAAAGTAATTGTACCGGTTCTTTAAAAACAACCTGCAAGGTATTGGTAACCGTGAATTGGACCACTTGGACATCCGAAGAAACCTTTGAGATAATATCCCCCTTTTTCTCGTTGTTGAAAAAACCGATATGAAGGTTC
Organism: Pedobacter gandavensis; assembly: GCF_014172405.1. Classification (GTDB taxonomy): domain Bacteria; phylum Bacteroidota; class Bacteroidia; order Sphingobacteriales; family Sphingobacteriaceae; genus Pedobacter; species Pedobacter gandavensis. Next base: position 44,532 of record NZ_WNXC01000008.1, read on the forward strand.
ATCACATTGCTGAATACCGTTCTTCGGAGATTCAGTAAAGTATGAACCCTAAGGTCTTCCATGAAACGCTGGGACAAATACCTGAAGAAATTGGCAAGTACCACGGAGACAAAAATTACGGCACATACGATTTTTAAAGCTTCCGGCTTTCCAAGAGTGATGACGGTTTGGTTGATGTAATTTTTAAATTGCGCAAGCAAGTCCCATTGTCCTGCAACCTTCATAACTCCTGTAGAGGCATTCTTGTCAAAAAAAAGCGTGTCTAGCAGTGGGGCTAGGAGGGTGAAGTTAAAGGTGTTAAAAAATATAGCCAGTAGTGTAGCAATAACATATGGGATGGCGAACTTTTCTATAGGTTTCGCAAATGACAGTAATCTAAAGTAAGTCTTCATTTATAAATTTAAATAAAAGGTGTAATCAACATTATACTTGCGCATAGCCGTCATTGTTAGTGGTTGATTTTTCAGCTAGTGTTTTTCGGTAAATAATATCATTGGGAACGGTATTGGCTCTGGAATTTATTTTGTGAAATATATGGAAAGCAAGGGCTGCCATTTTCAAACGCTTTCTTTTGATTCCTGCGTGTAATAAACGTGCTCCAAACTCATAGTCTTCACCTCCCCAGCCTTCGAAACTGTTATAATAACCATTAACAGCAATATAATCTTTTTTCCAGAAGGCTAGATTACACCCTTTAATATGAAATGGATTTGATGGATCTAATACAAAGATGCCACTTAGAAGGGGAAATCTTAAAGCATTGAATTTGCTGTATAACCCAGAGGAGAATATCGAAAAGTTGATGTCTTTGCTCGCTAAGATCTCCTGAGATTTTTCTTCTGTAATCATAGCCCTGCTGCCCTGAACAAAATATCCCGGCTGCGCAGCTTTCAGGTGGTCTTCAATAAATTTAGGATGAATAATGATATCTCCGTCAATTTCTATAATGTACTCTGAATCGATGTTTTTAACAGATTTATTTAAAATCAAGCTTTTTCTGAATCCTTTATCTTCATGCCAAATATGCTTGATTGGAAGATTGAAACTGGTTTTGAACTTTTCTATGAGTTGTCTGGTTTCTTCTTTAGATCCGTCGTCAGCGATAATGATCTCATCTGGCATTCTTGTTTGTCTGACTACACTGGCCAAAACCAGTTCCAGTGCTTCCGGCCAGTTATAAGTAGAAATTAATAAAGCAACGGATATGGATTTATTTTGCATTCAAATATTGATTCTATAACTAATCTGCAAAAATACATGATTTAATTGTTTAATATAAAAGTTTTTATTTGGCAGGATGCTCCTGATTTATGGTTGTTGGAAAGCAGTCCTAAGGGAGATTTAATTTCATGTAATCTTTTGTTAAGGAATTAATATTCTGCTTATTTGCATCAAAAAAATAACAAATGAAAACCATAAGCCAATTCTTATCTGGGATTAAGAAGGGCGATTTCCTTTCTTTAGCCCGGGTATTAACCATGGTGGAAAATGATCTTGAGGGAAGTAAGGAATTGTTGAGCATCATTCAAAGTAATGTGAGCACACCTGTCTTGGGCATCACCGGACCTCCTGGTGCAGGGAAAAGCACTTTGGTAAATGCTTTAATCGATAAGCTTGTCCTTCAAGGGAAGAAAGTCGCGGTATTAGCAGTAGATCCAACTTCCCCTTTTAATTTAGGCTCATTGTTAGGTGATAGGATCAGGATGTCCGCTCATTTTAATAAGCCAGGTGTTTTTATACGATCAGTAGCAACGCGGGGCTCTGTGGGTGGCTTGTCTGCCAGGATTATTGAGATGGTGGATGTTTTGAGGGCTTCGGATTTTGACTACGTAATTGTGGAGACGGTTGGCGTTGGCCAGTCTGAAATAGAAATAGCTGGGTTAGCTGATTTAACAATTGTTGTTTTAGTGCCAGAGGCCGGAGATGAAATCCAGCACATAAAATCAGGCTTGATGGAAATCGGAGATGCCTTTGTGGTCAATAAAGCGGATCGGGAAGGTGCTTCAGGTTTTGCTAATAATCTAACGAAAATGCTGCGTCAGCGTAAACCTGTTATTCCTGTATTTAAGACTGTAGCAGATAAAGCTGAAGGGATTGATGAGCTCTTAAGTTGGATAAATGCGGCCGGACAGGGAGATCATTCCAGGAAAATATTTCTATATACAGAAAAGGCTTTCAGGCTGATTCAGGAGCATAGAATGCGGAATGTAGGAAAGGTTGAACTTCAGCAAAGAATCGCTGAAGCTTTTAGTTCAGATGACTTCAATTTGTATCGGTTTGTTAGCCAATATGATTAACTCGGATTATTTGATCCTTTTATAGTTTTTGTATTCCATTAGGCGGAGGCCGGTTAGCAAGTATATCTTTTCTAGAACTCTCCTGCGGAGACTAAGTTTTTTATGTGCTTTAGTAGGGTCAAAATCAAATTTCCAGTTGACCGTATTTATGCGGTTCTGCATAACCGCAGGGTGTGTGCCTGTGAAATGAATTAATCGATCTGCATTTCCATAATCAAAAGAAGCGGTTTCCGGAATCACTTCTGTTGTTGCATTTTCATCATAGAAAGTATTGAAATTCTGTTTTTTTCTCAGCAGGCCAAAAGGTGGTTTTACCCAGCCATAATGATTGATGTAGGCATCTATTAGTTTGACTTTTATCTTCCTTCCATCAATGCGAAATCCCTGTGCATCTCTATAAGATTGTACTGAGAGATTTCTTCTGACAATCCGAACTTCTCTTCTATACCATCTTCTGGATTCTGCGATGTAATCATATGACCCATAAAAGTGGCGGTAATTAAATAAAAGACCTTCTATCTGTTTGTTTTGCAGATTGTCTTCCATTTCTTTCCGGATCAGGGGTAAATCATCCTCATGGACACATTCGTCACCCTGAATGTAAAATGCCCAATCTACATCCTTAGAGATGGCTGCGAATGCTTTGTCAGTTTCTAAGGCGAAAACGCGTCCACCCGCCCTCAGGTTGTCGTCCCAGACGGTATCGATGATTTTTATTTTTGGAGATTTTATTTCTTCTATGAGCCTTCTTGTACCGTCTTCACAGTTCCCAACGGCAACAACAAATTCATCGCAAATAGGAAGGATTGAGTTAATGGCTTCTACTATTGTATAGTCATTAATCACTGCATTTCTAATAAATGTAAAACCGGCAACTTTCATAGTTTCTTTTATGATCTTCTAATAGGACAAAGGTAATATAATTCCTGGGAAGGTGTTTTCAGGAATTTAACCCTGTTTCGGGCGAAGAACGGGCTTCGTTAACTGCATTTTTTTCCAATGTTCTCCATCCTTATATAAGGAGAATTTACTAAACAGATATTTAAATTTCAGATGACCATCATAGTCTACACCAAGTGTTCTGTACTTTATGGTGGGGTCTTCTTTTAATGATTCAATAATGGCTTTTGTATATACAGTAGGGCCAGTCATCTGATGTACATCATGAGGATAAGTATCATGATCAATGTTTTCGCAAACGAGGTCAATGGTTTTTTGAAGGAAGGGATGGCCTGGTTCAAATATTAATGCCCATTGTACATATAGTGAGGGATTCTTTTCGCGCGAAATGATGGCAGCGTCATCAGGTTTGATAAAATCATCCAGCTTTCCATTGATGGCGCTGTCGATGTCTATATAGACCCCGCCTTTTTTTAATAAAACCGCATATCGAAAGAAGTCTGCCTTAGCAGCACCTATATTTAATCGATGATACTTCTGAAGTAGATCCTGCCCAAACTCCTTCAAAAGGAAGTTTTCTATTCTTTGATCATCATAGAACTCATAAAGATATTCAGGGTTCTTCTTTCTAAATCTTGCAATATGCCATCGGGTTAATAGCGGTAATTTTGAAGATTTGAAGGTTTGATGTATAATTTTCGGAATTGCCATGAATTTGCTGGATGAGGGTTGGACAGCTGGTTTTGCTTTGAAAAGCAAATGTAGGGAATTGTATTGAAAAAAGGACTTGGACAGCAAGTAGGGACAGGACAGTTTTTGTCAAAACTGGAGCGTTTTATGCCATTAATTTTAAAGTGGTGTGTTTTTTACACTTTGTCCTTATTTTTAGGGATAAAGACGTTTTTTGTGTGGTTAAAGTTGTTTATTTCGTTGTTTTACAGCGTGTTTAATTTTTTTAAAACAAAACGATCTGCTCATTTGTATATTCTTATTTGGAAAAACATCAGGTTATAGCAGCTTTAGATTTACCCGATTAGTCATGTCTGGAAACTTTGGAACGGAGTTTGTATATCTATTGTGGGAATTTAAAAAATTGTTTAGTTTTGCTACGCAAAAAATTATACAATTAATTTGTTTAACCTTAAAAAAGAAAATTATGAATTATTCTACTTTAAAAAAGGGTGTTGCAGTCTCTTTCGTAGCATTAATGGGAGCGACGACTCTTGCTAATGCACAAGATGCTCCAGCTACTTCTTCTTCAGCCAAGGTATTTGGTGGAAGATCTCAGTACAGATCATGGTCTATTGGTGTTAACGGTGGTGTTTTATCTCCATTCTTAGCTATCGGTGGTACTAATGATTTTAACCGTGCTGATGTAAACTTAGGTTACGGTTTATCTGTAAGAAAACAACTAGGTCATGCATTCGGTTTAGAAGGTAACATTTTCCGCGGAAAAGTTTCTGGTACAAACAAACAAGTTGCAGGTGCTTTACCTTCGAACATCAAAGGTTTCGAAACTGAAATGCAATATGCTGTTGACTTAAGAGGTGTTGTTAACGTTGCAACTGTAGATTTCTTACGTCGTGAGAACTCAGTAAACTTCTTCGTAACTGCTGGTTACGGTTTAGTTGCTTACAACCCAATCGTTGACGGTCAAGACAACAAAGGTAAATTCGGTAAAGACGGTGATAAAGACTTCGTAAAAGAAGCTTATATCCCAGTTGGAGCTGGTGTTAAATTTAAAGTATCTGACCGTGTGTCATTTAACTTAGGTTACACTATGCACTTCATCGATGGTGATAATTTTGACGGAGTATATGCTAAAGCAACTACTAAAGATAAATTCTCTTACGGATATGCAGGTCTAGAATTCTCTCTAGGTTCTAAATCTAAACCAAACCTTGACTGGGTTAACCCATTAGCGTTAATGTATGATGAATTGAAAGATCCTTCATTACGTCAAGAAGTTGAAGCTTTAAAAACTCGTGTATCTAACGTTGAAAAATCTGTTGAAGATTTGAAAAAAGATTCTGATGGTGACGGTGTTGCTGATCAATTCGATAAATGTCCAGGTACTCCAGCAGGAGTTGCAGTTGACGGTTCAGGCTGTCCTCTACCTAAAGTAGAAGTTGCTGTAGTTGATGCTAGCAATGTAACTGGTTTCGAAAGAATCCAATTTGAATTTAACTCTTCAGTTCTTAAAACTGATTCATACCCTACTTTAGATAAATTATCTTCTGTATTGCGTGATGGTGGTGGTAAAGTAACTGTTAACGGTTATGCTTCAAGCGAAGGTACTGCTGCTTACAACTTAAAATTATCTAAAGATAGAGCTAACTCTGTAAAAACTTACTTAGTTAACTCTGGTGTTAGTGCTAAACAAGTTGTTACTAAAGGTCATGGTGAAGCAAATCCAATCGCTTCTAACGATACTGAAGAAGGTCGTATCCAAAACCGTCGTGTAGAAACTGCTAGAGACTAATTATCTCCAAGTAAATATTAAAAAAAAGAGGGCTTCATTTTTGAAGCTCTCTTTTTTTTATGCCTACATTTGTGGACGTATGTATCTATTTAGAAAAAAAGATCCGAATCGACCAACCAATATCAACCTTAAAATCATGCACGTCATTAACGCCGTTGCAATTGCTGTTTTTGTAGCTGGACTGCTCTATAAGCTGATCAGCTGGCTTTTTTAGAACAAAATAAACCTATATAATTATGAAGCAAATATTCAATACTGACGATGCACCAGCTCCAATTGGACCTTACAGCCAGGCTGTAAAAGCAAATGGGTTCTTATTCTTATCAGGCCAGATCGCAATCAATCCACAAAATGGTGAATTAACCATGACTTCGATCGCTGAAGAAACTCACCAGGTGATGAGAAATATTAAGGCCGTATTATTGGAAGCATCTTATACATTCGGTGATGTCATTAAAACCACTATATTCTTAACCGATATGGCTTTGTTTAATGAAGTGAACGAAGTATATGGTTCTTATTTTGATAGCAAAAGCAACTTTCCAGCACGTGAAACTGTTGCCGTGAAAGGCTTGCCTAAAGGCGTTAACGTAGAAATTTCTATCATCGCTTCTAAAGGATAAGTTTTGGGGAAATCTAATCTCAGGTTCTTCTTTGCTGGCATCCTATCTTTCGCTATCTGGGGTTTTTTCTCCATTCCTTTGAGAAACTTAAAGGCTTTCCCTTCGCAGGAAATTCTTTATTACAGGATCTTTACCTCCCTGGTTTTTCTATGGATCGCGATATTGGTTTTTAGGAAAAAGCAAATTAAAAAAGACCTGGATTACCTGTCCGGTTTAAGCAGAAAGGACAAACGTACGGTAGCCTTGCAAATCGCAGCCTCGACCGTCCTGCTCACCTCAAACTGGTACACTTATATTTATGCAGTAAATAATGTCAGTCTTCAATCGGCAGCCTTTGCTTATATGGTTTGCCCATTGATTACTGCGTTTGGCGGATTTGTGCTCCTTAAAGAACATTTATCGCGGTTAAAACTGATCTCCCTGGCCATTGCTTTAGGGAGTATCATCCTGCTGGCCAAGGGCTCATTTGTGGAAGTCATGTGGTCTGTGAGCATTGCCTCGCTCTATGCTTTCTACCTGATCATTCAGCGGAAAATGCAAAACCTGGATAAGCTCAATGTATTGGCCACACAGATTGGCCTTGCCGTAATCCTGATGCTGCCTTTTTATCTTTTTCAACATGGCGGGGTTCCTGATTCTGCCTGGTTCTGGGGTAATATCATTGTGGTCGCAGTATTCTTTACCATCATCCCTCTTTTCCTCAGCCTGTATGCGCTGATCGGAATTCCTTCTTCCACCTTAGGGATCATCATTTATGTGAACCCAATTATCGCTTTTAACGTCGCGATCTTCTATTTTAATGAACAAGTAGATTCCAATAAACTATTGGCTTATTTTCTACTGCTGGTCTCTGTTATCGTATTTAATTGGAGCATCATTAAAGATATCCTTACCTTTAGGAAAAAAAATATTTAACCTTTGTTTGCTTCCAGTTTAGATACCACCATAGAATATCTTAAAGGCGTAGGGCCGAAACGTGCGGAACTCCTGCAAAAGGAGCTGCGTATTTTCACCTACGATCACTTGCTGAATTATTTTCCTTTCCGTTACATCGACCGAACCCGCTTCTATAAGGTAAATGAGCTGAATAGCGAATTGCCCTACGTACAGGTATTGGGTCGGATTACTGGTAAAGAACAGATTGGAGAGAAGCATAAAAAGAGAATTGTTGCCCGTCTTACCGATGAAACAGGTTCTATTGAGCTGGTCTGGTTTCAAAGTCTGAAATATGTAGACGAGAATGTGCAACGTGGTAAAGTATATATCGTTTTCGGGAAGCCAACCGCTTTTAATGGAGGTTTTAGCATCTCCCATCCGGAATTGGAAAATTACCCAAGGCCAGCCACCATCACCGGAAACCTTAGGCTACAGCCGGTATACAACTCTACAGAAAAGCTAAAAAAATTCTTCCTGGATAGTAAAGGAATTCAGAAACTCCAGACCCTGGTGATCGAGCAGAACCTCGCCGAGGTGAAGGAAAGTCTGCCAGCCTATATTCTGGATAAGTATCAAATGGTGACTAAAAAAGAAGCGATTCTGAGTATCCATTTTCCAAGGGATGTCAAAGCGTTAAAAGGCGCGGAACGCAGATTGAAATTCGAAGAGCTTTTTTATATACAACTTCAGCTGTTGCACAATAAACAAATCAGAGAGTGGAAGTTTAAAGGGCATCCGTTTAACACTGTAGGAGAGAGTGTAAATACCTTTTATAAGGAAATCTTGCCGTTCGAATTAACAGGGGCTCAGAAGCGGGTAATTAAAGAAATCAGGACGGATACGCAACGTGGTGTTCAGATGAACCGCCTCGTACAAGGTGATGTAGGAAGTGGGAAAACAGTGGTCGCGCTGATGAGCATGTTGTTGGCTAAGGACAATGGGTTCCAAGCCTGTATGATGGCGCCTACAGAGATTCTGGCACGTCAGCATTATGAATCTATCACTTCGCTTTTAGATGGCCGCCTGGCCAAAATAGGAATCCTTACTGGGAGTACCACCAAAAAGCAACGTACAAAATTGCATGAAGAACTGGAAGCCGGAGAGATTGATATTCTGGTAGGGACACATGCGCTGATTGAAGATAAGGTGGTGTTTAAAAATTTGGCTTTAGTGGTGATTGATGAGCAACATCGTTTTGGGGTGGAACAAAGGGCCAAACTTTGGCGTAAAAATGCCATTCCCCCTCATATTCTGGTGATGACGGCAACACCTATTCCACGCACATTGGCCATGACTTTATATGGAGATCTTGATGTTTCTTCAATAGATGAATTGCCGGTAGGAAGAAAGCCAATTGAAACCCGTCATTTTGTGGAAGGTCAACGGTTACGGATGTTTGGTTTTATGCGGGAGGAGATCGCTAAAGGCCGCCAGGTATATGTGGTATATCCGTTGATCAAGGAAAGTGAGAAACTGGATCTTCTGAATTTGGAAGCAGGAATAGAGCAAATGAGCTATCAATTTCCCCGACCGGATTTTCAAATAAGTATTGTTCATGGGCAGATGAAGAATGCGGAGAAGCAGTTCGAGATGCAACAGTTTATTGACGGTAAAAGTCAAATCATGGTCGCAACTACCGTGATTGAAGTAGGCGTAAATGTGCCAAATGCATCGATCATGATTATAGAAAATGCGGAACGTTTTGGTTTGTCGCAACTCCACCAGTTACGTGGACGTGTGGGCAGGGGTGCAGAACAGTCTTTTTGCATTCTGATGTCCGGCAATAAGCTAGGTGCAGATGGTCGTCTTCGATTAGATACGATGGTGAAGACCAATAATGGCTTTGAAATTTCTGAGATTGATTTGCAATTGCGCGGTCCAGGAGACCTTACTGGTACGCAGCAAAGTGGTGTATTGGAATTGAAATTGGCCAATCTGGCAACAGATCAATTGATTTTACAGGAGGCAAGATCTACTGTAATTGATATCCTCGCGGGAGATCCACAGTTGGAGCTCCCGGAAAATAGTCTTTTAAAAACATACCTCGCCAAAAGAAGCCGAGGCATTGCTTTAGATAAAATTTCTTAATTCAGCATTTAATCTTCGTCACTGCCAGGTAGTGATCCTGTACCCGAGTAGGCTCCTTTTCTAATAATTGGCATACCAAGATGTTTATAAAGTTCGTCTAAGTGCATTAAACTGCCATTGGTTAGGTTGCCCAGGAAGATAACCACAATGTTTTTTTGCACATCACGTACATAGATGTGTCTGAAACCGTGCCACCATCCAGTATGGTAAACTACTTTTCTTCCTTGCTCACCATCAAACATTCTCCATCCGTAACCGTAATTGAAATGGCCATTGATTGGTTTGTTATGTCCTTGATATGCAGAATCCAAGCTCGGTTTTGTAAGTAAGCGCCCGTTTTTCAAGGCTTTGTCGTACAATACTAAATCATGTAGCGTGCTGTAAATTCCTTTGTCGCCAACTGGTCCATCCAGAAAGTTCTGTACAACAGAATACTTCCAGGTACGATCATGACCTACCACATCAACAGGGATTTTAGGATAAACAGTGGTGGAGTAAACATGTGTATTTTTCATTCCTGCGGGTTTGAAAATATGTTCCATCATATAGTCCGCGTAAGGTTTGCCGGTCACCTTTTCGATGATGGCAGCCAATACCATATAGTTGGAGTTGTTGTAATGAAAACGAGTGTCTGGCTTGGTATAGCGGTTAGGCTTATATTCGGCAATCAGATTCATCACATCATTGTTGCTCATTGGTTTTTTCTTGTCCTTCCAGATGCCATCGGTAAAGTAAACATAGTTCATCATTCCGCTGCGGTGGGTAAGGAGCAATTTAACATTGATCCCCTCATATGGGAAGTTCGGATAAAATTTCTTGACATCATCTGTCAGTTTTAATTTCCCCTGTTCAATCAATTGCAAAATCGCCGTTCCGGTAAATGTTTTAGTGATGGAAGCCAGTTCAAACTCAGAATTGATTTTTAAGCTGTCGCGGTGTAAGTAATCAGCCCATCCGATTGCTTTTTCATATAAAATCTTGCCGTCTTTTGCAACCAACATATTGCCATTGAACCCATATTTTTTATGTAAATTTTGTACAAAGTCGGCAATCCATTTATCGCCCTTGGCAGGGTTGTAAACCAATAGCAAGCTGTCGGCCTTGTCATCTTCTACTGTCCGCTCTTTACTAGGCTCAGCAAGCACAGCGGGTTTTTTAGAATTTGAACAAGAAAAGAATAATAAAGTGGCTACTGAAGCTACGGCTAGAATATTACGATAAGTCATGAATAATGATGGTGCTTTAAACGCCCGAAAAATAAGGAATATTAACCTTTTAAACGTAAAAGAGTTTTAAACATTATCAGCAGCTATTATTTAGCTTACGAAATTGTATACATTTGTTCAAATGAGCGTTTTATAAAGAATTTTTGCCGATTCCAAAATTGAAAAAGATTCCTTCACTGTTGCTATCAGGTAAATTTTTCTTTACAGCGGAAGGACATTGGAGAATAGCGCTACCATTAAATTATAAAAAACTAAATTTGTCATCACAAAAAAAACACTATGAATTTTAGAACTGAACACGATACCATGGGTGAAGTGCAGGTACCTGCCGATAAATATTGGGGGGCTCAAACTGAACGTTCACGTAATAATTTTAAAATAGGTCCTGAGGCTTCGATGCCAAAAGAAATCATACATGCTTTTGGCTATTTGAAGAAAGCAGCAGCATTAGCAAATACAGAGTTAGGCGTGTTGACAGCGGAAAAAGCAGCGTTAATTGCTACAGCTTGTGATGAAGTGATTGCAGGTGCTTTAGATGAGCAATTTCCTTTAGTAATCTGGCAAACAGGTTCTGGAACGCAAAGTAATATGAACGCAAATGAGGTAATTGCCAATCGTGCACATGTACTGAATGGCGGTACGCTTGCAGATGCAACGAAAGTTCTGCACCCAAATGATGATGTGAATAAATCACAGTCTTCAAATGATACTTATCCGACGGCAATGCATATTGCTGCTTACAAACAAGCAGTAGAAATTACCATTCCAGGGTTAGAAAAATTACGACATACTTTAAGTGTGAAAGTTGCTGAATTCAGTGACATTGTAAAAACTGGTCGTACCCATTTTATGGATGCTACACCATTGACACTGGGGCAAGAATTCTCAGGCTACGTTCAACAAATTGACAACAGTGTTAGAGCGATTAAAAATGCTTTAGTAATGATCTCTGAGCTTGCGCTTGGTGGTACTGCTGTGGGTACAGGACTGAATACACCTAAAGGATATGATGTATTGGTAGCTGCGAAAATTGCAGACCTAACCGGACTTCCTTTTGTAACGGCTCCAAATAAATTTGAAGCATTGGCAGCTCATGACGCCATGGTGGAATTGTCTGCAGCTTACAAACGTACAGCGGTTGCGCTAATGAAAATTGCTAACGACATCAGAATGTTGAGCTCTGGTCCACGTTGTGGTATTGGTGAGATCATTATCCCTGATAATGAGCCAGGATCGTCTATCATGCCGGGAAAAGTAAATCCTACGCAACCAGAAGCTTTGACTATGGTTTGTGCACAGGTAATGGGTAATGATGTGACGGTAGGTATTGGTGGTAGCAACGGTCATTTTGAATTGAATGTGTTCAAGCCGGTGATTGCAGCCAATGTATTACAATCTGGACGTCTGATTGGTGATGCCTGCGTTTCATTCAATGATAAATGTGCGGAAGGTATTTTACCAAATCTACCGGAAATTAAAAAACACCTCGAGAATTCTCTAATGTTGGTTACGGCGTTAAATCCTCACGTAGGCTATGAAAATGCTGCTAAAATTGCTAAGAAAGCGCATAAAGAAAACAAAACTTTGCGTTCAGCAGCAGTAGAGCTGGGCTTACTTACTGCCGAGCAATTCGACGAATGGGTGCGCCCGGAAGATATGGTTGGTAGTTTAAAATAATTTATAAAAATACCCGGATATGTGGAGATTGATGTTATCCCTTTTACTGACTTCAGCTGTGTTTGCTGCTTGCAGCAGACTACCGAATGTTCAGGGGAAAGGTGAAGCTTTTTTGCAGGGTGTTTGGAATCAGGATAGTATAGCCCATAAGGAGCAATTGCTGAACTATACGCAGCATAAGTTTAAATTTACCTGCGACTCGTTCTATGTAGATTTAACCACCCACTCTAAGGTGAATTACTATGCTGATTCTTGTTTTAACAATGGCGTTTGGAAAGAATATGCCAAAGGAGTTTATGAGGTCCGCAATGACAGCCTGATTCTGGAAGGCACCTATACAAAAGCCAATTATAAACAAAAGGTGACAGGCTGCTATCAGATTGGAAGATATGTGAGGAGCTTTATTGTCAAATCCTTTGAATCAAATAAATTGTCTCTGGTGAATGCCAGTGATCAAAGGGAATGTAACCTAATCTTGAAAGAGAAGATTGTTTGCGAGCCTAAAGCATTGTAAGTTTAATAAAAAACGCCCTCTAAAAATATTAATTCTAATGAACACAAAGTCGATCAAAAGATCATTGAAAGTGGCCTTAACCGTAGCGGTTATGGCTTACCTACCTTTAAATGCGAATGCATGGGGAATGCTTGGCCACCGTATTGTTGGACAAGTTGCTGAAGCGCATCTTAGTAAGAAAGCGCTTAAAGGCGTAAGAGGAATATTGGGCTCAGAAAGTCTGGCTATGGCTAGCAATTGGGGAGATTTCATCAAATCGGATACCGCTTACAATTATTTGTACAACTGGCACTTCGTAAACCTTCCGGGTGGACTGGATAAACAAGGTGTATTTAACTTCCTGGATACAGACCATGATGCTAATGTATACAATAAGGTGATTGAAATGACTGTTATCCTGAAAAATCACGAAAGTACTGCTGCTCAAAAATTATTGGCGATGCGTATGTTGGTTCACATGGTAGGTGATCTCAATCAGCCAATGCACACTGCACGTAAAGAAGATCTAGGGGGTAATAAAGTATATGTGACCTGGTTTGGTGAGAAATCTAACCTGCACAGGGTTTGGGATGAAGCACTGATTGGTTACCAACAATTGAGCTACACAGAATATGCAGCTGCAATTAACCATCCTTCTAAAGAACAGCTGACTGCTTGGAAAAGTAATTCGTTAAAAGACTTCGTGTATGGTTCTTATGAAGCTTGCAATAAAATTTATGCTGAGACTAAGCCAGAAGCTAAGTTGAGCTACAAATACAATTATGATTTTGCAGGTTTGCTGGATACGCAGTTGTTGAAAGGTGGAATTTGTTTAGCCAATATCCTGAACGAAATTTATAGCTAAGAAATATGAAAATATTGATGGTTTGTCTGGGCAATATCTGTCGTTCTCCCTTAGCGGAGGGCGTAATGCGCCATTTAGTGGAAGAACAAGGTTTGGACTGGGAGATTGCATCTGCTGGAACCGGTGACTGGCATATCAATGAACCTGCCGATAAAAGAGGCATCGCCATTGCTAAAAAGTATGGCTATGACATCTCTAAGCAAAGAGCCAGACACTTTAATCCGGATCATTTTGAAGCATTTGATAAAATTTTAGTGATGGATCAACAAAATGAAAAAGATGTGCTGAAACAGGCGGATCACCTACACCATCGTGAAAAAGTGATGCTCTTTTTACCAGACAACCTCGAAGTTACAGACCCCTATTTCGATGATAAACTGTTTGAGCCAGTGTTTCTGCAAATTGAAGAACGCTGCAGACAGATTATTGAGGAAATCAAAAAAGAATCCATATAACTCATTACGCCATGGAATCACCCAAACTGTTTATGTTAATGTTAGGTTGTAAACCGGCAGCACGTCGGATTGAACAACATGATATGCTTTTCTCTATCGGGACCGCCTTAAAGGATCTGAAACAAGAAATCCTTGACTTTTGGCCTGAGGGAGGAGAGAAGATTCATGTGGATGCCTGGCGTGAAGTAAATACAGTAGATGGGTACAAGATTGAAGTAGTACCTACGGCTGCGCTCAAGGAGCAAGAACAACAGCATAAGCTGTTTTTTATGAACCTTGGTGGTTATAAACCTAACGTGTTTGATGAACCCCATTATAAGATGCTTATCGTTGCTCCTGATCTGGCTAACGCCATTCAGCAGGCAAAACAAACTGCGTTTTATAAACATACCGGTTTTGAAGGTGCAACTTCTCATATCGACGACAAATACGGCGTAGATGTAGATGATGCTTTTGAGGTGGTTGATGTGCTTCCCGAATCACTTAAAAATAACTACGAGTTGAAAATCACCTCAGAGGAAGGGCTATTGGAGGATGAAATACACCTTGGGTATTTTAAACTGAGCAGACTTTAAGAAGCAAGTCACAATTTTATAGAATTGAATTAAATACAAAACGGGGATTCTTCTTTGAAGACCGATGAATGTTTGCGTTTTCGCAAAGATTCGAGGTTGAAAAGAGAAATCCCCGTTTTAAACTCTAAGGTTTTTACACCCCAAATTCTTTATCCAGGTAATCTGTTACTTTAACAATCGCATCGTCAATTGTATCACTTAAAATAGTGAAGAATGAGCCAGAACGGGCAGTTGCCATCATATATTTCAGACAGTCATCCCCATTGTTATTAATGATGATGTCCATATCTGGTTTCACTTCACGAATTCCTGTAATCAATAAGTCGATCAGTTCTTGTGGAGGTCTGCCACGTAGATATTTCTCCTGACAAATGATGATTTTATCAAACATCTGAGCAGAAATTTTCGCAATTTCCAGGTTGTCAGAATCTCTTCGGTCACCTGTGGCTGAAATTACACCGATATGTTCTGTGGCGTCAACCGTTTTCAAGTAAGATTTAATGCCATTAAAACCATCTGGATTATGAGCAAAATCTACCATGATTTTGAACTCTTTGAATTTGAACGTATTCATCCTGCCTGGTGTTTGTGCAGCAGAAGGGATGAACGTTTCTAATGACATTCTGATGTCCTCAATTTTATATCCCCAAAGGAAGGTCGCCAGTGTTGCAGCCAAAACATTTTGAATCATAAAGTCGACGCTACCGCCAAAGGTCAATGGCACATGAGTTACCTTTTCTACCCTGATTTTCCAGTCTCCTTTTTTAACGGTAATGTAGCCGTTTTCGTAAATGGCAGCAATGCCACCTGCTTTACAATGTTCTACAATCACTGGGTTCTTCTCATCCATACTGAAATAGGCAATGTTACAATCGGCAGCATTGGCAATTTTAATACAATATTTATTATCTGCATTTAATACACCCCAGCCACTTCTTTTCACAGATCCTATGATCACGGATTTCACTCTTGCAAGGTCGTCCAGGGTATGAATGTCGGAAATGCCAAGGTGATCTTCCTGGATATTGGTGATGACGCCGATATCACAATGGTTGAAGCCCAATCCTGCTCTAAGGATTCCTCCTCTTGCAGTTTCCAGCACGGCAAATTCTACAGTTGGATCTCTAAGAATAAACTCCGCACTTACCGGTCCTGTGGTGTCACCTTTCATCAGCATCGTGTTTTGTACATAGATTCCATCAGAGGTGGTAAAACCTACTCTGGTACCATTGCTTTTTACAATATGTGCGATTAACCTGGTGGTGGTGGTTTTACCATTAGTCCCAGTCACGGCAATAATTGGAATTCGTGTAGATTTTCCTGGAGGGTATAACATATCAATCACCGGTGCAGCTACATTTCTTGGCAAACCCTCACTAGGGGCAAGGTGCATTCTGAATCCTGGTGCAGCATTAACTTCCAGCACTACGCCGCCATTTTCTGTAAGCGGCTGTGTTAAGTTTTCTGCCATGATATCGATACCACAAATGTCAAGTCCAATGACCCTGGAAATGCGCTCAGAGATGAATACATTTTGAGGGTGAACAAGATCTGTTACGTCAATTGAAGTGCCGCCTGTACTTAAGTTGGCTGTAGACTTCAGGTATACAATTTCTCCCTGAGGAGGAACGGTTTCCAGTGTATATTCTTTTTTAGCCAGTAAATCCAGGGTATCCCGGTCTACTGTGATTTCGGTTAGTACATTCTCATGTCCATAACCTCTTCTTGGATCAAGGTTTTCTTTGTCGATCAGCTCCTGGATAGTCAGCTGTCCGTTCCCGGTTACATGTGCAGGAACGCGCAATGCTGCGGCCACCATTTGATGGTCGATCACGAGGATCCTGAAATCATAACCTGTGATGAACTTTTCAATGATGACTTTCCTTGAATAGTTTTGTGCGTATTCAAAAGCGGCTCTCGCCTCTTCATCAGTTTTTACGTTAATGGTTGCACCTTTCCCGTGGTTTCCATCCAAAGGTTTAAATACCATCGGATAACCCACAGCCAAGATGGCATTGTCAAGATCTTCCGGATCCCAAATTGTAACTCCTTTGGCAACGGGAATTGCTGAATCCTGAAGTAAACGTTTGGTCTCATCTTTATTGCAGGCAATGTCTACGGCGATAGAGTTTGTTCTTTCGGTCATCGTTGCACGGAAACGGACTTGATTTTTTCCGTAACCCAATTGTACCAATGAACTTTTATTTAATCTGATCCATGGAATGTCTCTGGAAATGGCCTCATCAACGATGGATCCCGTACTAGGACCCAGACGTTCCAATTCCCTAAGTTCACGCATTTTTTGAATGTCATGTTCCAGATCGTAATCTGTACCAGCAATCAGTGCTTCCGCAATTTTTACAGCAGCTTCTGCGGCATAAAGACCTGCTTTTTCTTCTAAATAGCTGAATACAACATTGTAAATTCCCTCAGTTTTTGTTTGACGTGTTCTGCCAAATCCGGTGTCCATTCCGGCAAGTGTCTGAATTTCTAAGGCGATATGTTCAATCACATGGCCCATCCAGGTCCCTTCTTCAATCCTCATGAGCAAGCCTCCGGGTTCGCCTTTTGAACAACGATGTGTATACAGGGTAGGTATTAGTTTTTCGATTCTTTCACCAAATCCGTCAATCAAATTGGTAGGATACTGTTCCATCTCCTCCAGATCCAGTCGCATTTGAATTAATTTTTTTCTTTTGATAGACCATATGTTCGGTCCGCGTAGCACCTGTATGCCTAGTATTTTCATTGTAGATTTGTTATTTTGTGTTGGTAGTGACCATATTACGGGGAAGTTATCAGTTTCTTGGATAGGGTCGAACGGAGACATTAAAGTAAGAATATTTTCGGAAAAAATAACTATCAACGGGGTTAAATCCTGGGAATAAATTTTAGGCGAAATAACGGACGGATTATTGTGCTAAATCGAAATGTTGGATAGGGAAAATATTGATAAATAATTCATTGATATTGGGCATTACCCTATATATTTGAGATTTTTAGAAACGAAAAGATTTATAATGACTCCGAAGGGTAAACTAATAATTATAGGTGGTGCAATCAACACTGGAAGTTTCACTGAAACAACTTTTGGATTGCCAGAGAATATGAATTTCTTTGAAAGAGGAATTCTAAAGAAAATTACGACGGAATCAATAAAAGGTACTGCATCTCGTTTTGAAATCATGACTACGGCATCCTTAATTCCTGAAAAAGTGGGAGAGGAGTATATTAAAGCTTTTGCGCAACTGGATGTTCAGGATGTTGGCGTATTAAATATTATCAGCAGGGAGCAGGCCAATTCTGAAGAGAATTGTGCCAGGGTTAAAGCTGCCGATGTGATCATTTTTACGGGTGGTGATCAATTGCGCTTATCTTCTATTTTTGGAGGTACGGCCATCCATCAGATTTTGCTGGACAAGTATCAGGACGAAGCCGTGGTGATTGCAGGGACTTCCGCCGGCGCTGCTGCAAGTTCTAAAAATATGATTTATCAAGGAAGTAGTAAGGATGCTTTGCTGAAAGGTGAGGTTAAGATTACTGGTGGACTTGGTTTTATTGATGGGGTGATTGTAGATACCCATTTCGTACAGAGGGGTAGGATTGGCAGGTTATTATATGCAACAGCAAGTAGTCCAGGGATTCTTGGAATTGGCTTAGGGGAAGATACCGGGCTTTTTATTTCAGATGGGAATGTGATGGAGGCCATTGGCTCTGGCATGGTCATCCTTGTGGACGGTCGAAATATGACAGATACTAACCTGACTGATGTAGAAATGGGGCAGCCTGTTTCTATTAGTAATATGACGGTTCATGTGATGTGTGATGGCGATATTTATGACCTTCATGAACATAAACTAACCATTCATCATCCCAAAGTTGTTCCCGTAGATTAAGATCCGTACATATCTCTAAATCATTAAGATGAAAATTATTATTCATGGCGGATTTTTCAGCGAGTCTGGAACTAACCAGGAAACTAAAATAGCAAAGCAACAAGCTTTATCTGACATCGTAAGTCAATCATATACCTACTTAAATACCCATACGGCATTGGAAACAGTGGTGTATGCGGTAAGTTTGTTAGAGGACAACCCGCTTTTCAATGCCGGGTTGGGATCACAGATTCAAAGCGATGGTGAGCTGCGGTTGAGTGCTTCCTTAATGGATGGTAAAAGCCAGAAGTTTTCTGGAGTCATCAATATCCAAAATGTGAAAAATCCGATTAAGGTTTCTGAAAAGCTACTCAGTTATGACGATCGTGTGCTGAGTGGTGTGGGTGCATTGGATTTTGCCAGGACGCAGGGATTTGATTTCTTTGATCCGGTGATTCCCCAGAGAAGACAGGAGTATGAGGATAAATTAAAGCAATCTTCCAGATTGGGTACTGTAGGATGTGTGGCTTTAGACACAGAGGGGAACCTCGCTGCGGCAACATCTACCGGAGGAAAAGGATTTGAAATCCCTTGTCGCGTAAGTGATTCTGCCACTGTAGCAGGGAATTTTGCCAATGAATATGCAGGCATCTCTTGTACTGGTGTTGGGGAAGATATTGTCAGTGCTGCACTGGCGGCTAAAATTGTGACCCGTGTAACTGACGGCTTTACATTGAAGGAGGCCTGCGATAAATCTTTTGTAGAGCTGAAGACATTTGAGGGTTTTGCTGGAGTGATTGGTATTAGTTCCTCTGGAGAAATGTACCATACCGATTCTCATCCCTATATGGTTTGGGCTTCATTTGACGGTAGTTTACAGGTGTTTAACTAAATTTGTTATATCTTTGTAAGATGAACAAACTTTGTTTAGTTATTCTTTTCCTACTCTTTTCAGGAAGGGCAATGACACAAACCAATACTTTAATTCTTCAAGAACCACCAGTAACGAGCGGAGCCATTAATATTGTGACCTCTAATTTGGAAGAGGCAGATGGCAATACTTATTTTGCTGAAGCCCTGAAGAATGAGAGAAGAGGTGATCTGAATGATGCCCTGAATTTATATGCTAAAGCCGCATTTGAATTCAATACCGCCAAACTTTTTGTTCGTTACGGAGAAGCATTGCTGAAATTGGGAAATGTTCACCTTATGATGAACCATTATACCGAAGCGGAACAGGTCATTCTAAATGTAGCCCTGAAAAACTATTCCAAAATTGGCAGTAAAACCGGTCAGATGGAAGCTTACTACCAATTGGGCAGAATTTATTTTGCCGCTAATAAATTGACACAATCACTTTGGTTCTATACCCAGCAGGGGATCCTCGCCAAACAGATCAATAACAATACTGCTTATATAGAGTCTGTTATAGGCATCGCTCAGGTGAAAATCAAGAAAAAAGAATATAATCTCGCTTTAACTGACCTGAATAGGGCAGAGCTGCTGTTAAAATCAATAAATAATGGACAGTTAAAAAGCAGAATTAAGGAAGCGAAAGCTTTAATTCCTTCAAAATCAATCGCTAAGAAGTCATAGTTCAAACCTGAAAAATTATCATCAGGCTTGGGTTTTTGTATAAGTATTTTAATTACTTTTGGTAAGTTTACAGAAAAGAGACGGTAATAATACTGTCTCTTTTCTGTTTATTCGTGATATTGGTATCATATTAGTTGTGGATTATAAAATGGATTTTAAATTATTCAAAGAAATGTTAAAAAGAACATTACTGGTCATCTTTACTGCTGCTGTATTGGCATGCCAAGCTTCCCCTAAGCCACAACCATTAGTTCAGGGCGTAAGTAATATTGTTCCTGATGAACGTCAGGCGCTTGTAGTTAGAGAGGTTGTGAGCTTGATTGAAAACTATAACTACAAAAAGATAAAGCTCAATGATTCTATTTCCTCTTTGATTCTTGATAAATATATCAAGGATCTGGATCCGTATAGATATTATTTTCTGGCTTCCGACATTAAGGAATTCGAACAGTTTAGATATTCCTTAGACGATGATTTCAGAAATGGCGATCTAAGTGCACCATTCTACATCTTCAACGTTTATTTGAAAAGATATAATGAATGGTTGACTTATACACTTGCTCAGGTAAAAGGTAAATACAACTTCGATGAAAATGATGCTTATGTATTTGATCGGGAAAAGATGCCTTGGGAAACCAGTGTAGCGGGTTTACAAGACATCTGGAAGAAAAAAGTGAAATATGATTTGGTGAACCTGAAAATTGCAGGCACTCCGCCAGCGAAAAATATAGAAACACTGACAAAAAGATATGAAAACCTGAGGTCTCAGACGAATAAGGTAAACAATCAGGATGTGTTTCAAATTGTAATGGATGCGTTTACAGAAACGATTGATCCACACACCAATTATTTTAATCCGGCAAATGCTCAACAGTTCAATGAGGATATGGCGCGCTCTTTCGAAGGAATTGGTGCCAGACTTAAACTGGAAAATGACATTCTGAAAATTGATGAAGTGATTCCTGGAGGCCCGGCTTTCAAAAGTAAATTGCTAAGTGCTGGCGATCGTATTGTGGGGGTTGCACAAGGTGATGGTGAATTTGAAGACATTATCGGCTGGAGAATTGACAATTCAGTTTCTAAAATTAAAGGCCCTAAGGGAACTAAAGTAAGATTGAAAATTATTCCTGCAGGACGTGAACTTTCTTCTAAGCCGGTCATTATTGAATTAATGAGAGAACGTATTGTGATGGAAGATCAATCGGCTAAGAAAACAGTGAAAACGGTTATGTCTGATGGTAAACCTTATAAAATCGGGATCATTAGAGTTCCTGCTTTCTATGCAGATTTTAAAGCCGCAAATGCAGGTGATCCGAATTATAAAAGTACTACCCGTGATGTGAAATTGTTGATTGATACGCTGAAAAACAAAGATAAAGTGGATGCTATTGTGATGGACTTACGCGCCAACGGTGGCGGTTCATTGGTAGAAGCAATTGATTTGACCGGCCTGTTTATTGATAAAGGTCCGGTAGTACAAGTTAAAAATACAAAGAATGAAATTGAAGTAAATGAAGATAGTAATCCTGGTGTAGTCTGGAATGGGCCTCTGGGTGTAATGGTAGACCGACTGAGTGCCTCTGCTTCTGAAATCTTTGCCGGTGCAATACAGGACTATGGAAGAGGAGTAATCATGGGTACGCAAACTTATGGTAAGGGTACTGTCCAGTCGTCCATTGACCTAAACAGGTTGGTTAATCCTTCTATATTGCAAAGAATTGCCGCCTTGGTAAATAAGGACGCTAAAACAACGCTGACCACCAAAGACGGTGCACCAATTCAATTGGGGCAAATCAACTTAACCATGGCTAAGTTCTACCGTGTAAATGGTAGCAGTACGCAACACAAAGGGGTAATGCCAGACGTTCAGTTTCCTTCTCTTTATCCTTTGAATAAAATCGGTGAAGATACGGAACCTTCAGCACTGCCTTGGGATGAAGTGCCTAAATCAAACTTTAAACCTGTAGCTGATCTGACTCCTTTGAAACCGGAACTGGTAAAGTTGCATGAAGAAAGAATGGCGAAATCTTTGGATTATAAAACCTTGGAACAAGATATTGCAGACATGAAAAAACGTGATGGTGAAATCTCTATCACTTTAAATGAAAGCAAACTTAAAGCAGAACGTGATAGTCTGGAAGCAAAATCTTTAGATAGAATCAATAAGTTAAGAGCTTCAAGAGGCTTGGCTCCAGTTAAAAAAGGAGATAAGGTGAAGAAAGAAGAGAACGTTGACTTTATTGAAGATGAAAGTTTACAGATCATGGCCGACTTGATCAAGTTAACTGACCCAAAGAAAGCGGAGTTGGTGAATAGACAACCAGCAGCTTTCTAATCAAATAATAGCTTATAAAAAAAGGGATGTCATTACTGGCATCCCTTTTTTTATTAAAATGAGGAATTACAATTGTTTGTCGTCCTTGTTTTTCTGGATTTGCATGGCCATCATTTCTTTCATGGTTTTATTCATGCCTTCTGTTGAACCATCCAGGAATACCACATTGCCTTCAGAGTTCTCTGCGAAATGTTTGATGGATTCTGTCCACATGGTAAATAGAATCACAGAGATGTCCAGGTTCGCCTCTTCCATTTCCTGGGCTGCTTTGGTCATTCCATGTGCAACTTCTGCACGGAATAAAGCGATACCTTGTCCACGTAACTGAGCAGCCTCTCTTTCTGCCGCTGCGGCAATTTTGATAGCGTTACCATCTGCTTCTGCGCCTTTGGTCTTCGTAATCAATAAAGCCTGACCTTCATTCTCTGCAGCTGCTTTTAAGTTGTTTGAAGCCACAACTCTACTCATCGAACGCATAATTTCTTCATCGAAGGTAATGTCATTCAACTGAAGATCCTGCAAATGATATCCCCAACTTTCCAAAACCTGGTCGATCTGGTGTTTTACATGGTCCACAATTTCATTACGCTGCGCCAACACATTGGCTTGTCGTTGTGTAGCAACATAGGCTCTGATCGATCCCTCAATGGTCCGGATCAATGCCTGCATAAGGTTAGTGGCATCCACAAACTTAAAGGCTACGTTCTTGATGGTCTCTTCGTCGTGGTTAAGCACAGAATATAGCAGCATGGCCTTAAAGTATACATTGGCCTGATCCTGGGTAACGGCCTGGAAGGAGAGCTCTACAGAGCGATTCTGTATGGAAATTCTCGATTGAATGTTTTCAAATAATGGGATTTTGAAACTTAAACCCGGTCTTAGTAACCTCCTGTATTTTCCAAAAATAGTAACTACAGCAATGGTACCCTGTTTTACCGTCACGAAGGAGCTGATTAAAATAACTAGTGCGATAAACACTATAATGTAAGGTGTAGGATTCATAATGAAGCGTATTTGATGTATATATTGGCTTCAAGGTACGAAGAATTCTGATTTTCAAGTCATATGGAGTTATACTCGCAATATAGGAGGACTGTGTAAGGAGTTGAGGCATAGATTTTGCCTTATCATTATAAATAACACAAACCTTATGAATGTAAAACGTACTTTCGGAACAATATTGACCATATTGGGTATTGCAGGCCTTATTTATGCAGGTTATGGTTTCGTGAAGCATAGTCTGCAAAGCAGAGAGCTGATCGTCACTGGAATTATTGGGCTGATCTTTTTTGTATCCGGTATTGGATTAGTGAAAAATACCAAAGACGAAGCTTAAACTATTTTTTGCGCCCGATTTTACCATTTTCAGAGAAGTCTAGCTGGTGATCAGGAAAATCGGTATCGGTAAGCGTTTTTATTTTATAAAATGCCGCATCCTGATCATCCAGCCTCAGGCGATTGATCTTGTCCTGTTTTACAGATACGACCTCCGCAGACAGAAAATCACCCTTCCCGTTTAACTTAATTTGGAGGAGTGGTGCAATGCCATTAGGCCCTTTCAGGCTGAACATTCCATAAGTACAGAAGTTACCCAAACTGTAAGCGATGAATTTATTTTTATACAATTCTACTGCTCTGGTGACGTGTGGACCATGACCCAATACGATATCAGCACCTGCATCAATCACGCCATGGGCAAAGCGATATACATCGCCCCGGTTTTCCTGGTAGAAAATTTCATTTGCTCTTGGAACATGCTCAAATTTTGCACCTTCCGCTCCGCCATGAAAAGAAACAACAACAATGTTTACCTGTTGTTTTAAACGGGATACTAATTCTTTTGCTGCCGCTAGGTTGTTTATCGAAACGGTATTTTCATTTGGTGCAAAAGCACATATCGCGTATTTTACACTATCTATTTCGAAGATCTGGAAAGGGTGGGATTGTAACCCTGCATAATTAATTTGTAAGGAATCCAGGATCTTCATGGTGGTTGTCCGGCCTTTGCTGCCAAAATCACCAACATGGTTGTTGGCAATACTCAGGACATTAAATCCTGCTTCTTTAATGATTCCAGCATAACGCTCGGGCATTCTGAAAGCAAAACAGCTGTTACTTACAGTGTCTTTACATTTGGTAGATTTTCCATTGTTCAAAAAGCAACCTTCGAGATTGCCAAAGATCAGGTCTCCTTTTAAATAAGGAGATACCGCCTGGAAGCTGTTTATTGCATCGTCTGCCGGAAGGTTTGCTTTGGTAGGGTAGGCAGAACCCAGCATGATATCGCCGACGGCAGTTATGCTGATCGTGTCTTTTATAACCTTAGGGATAGTATCCGTGTGAAGTAGGGTGGTGCTTGGTACACTCGCTCGGTTTCCTTCGCAACTAAATAACCATAAAGTGGATAAAAAGAGTAAGGCAAGCGTGTTTAGTGGTTTCATGAGTAAGCGTTTATTTTTTTCATAAAAAAAGTCCTCCCGGTATGATGGGAGGACTCAATGTCTTTTCGTTTGTGAAGGATTATTCCTCCATCAGGTCATTCTTTACCGGGTCCAAAATTCGGCCACCCTTGTAAAAATACCTTGAATAGTATGGATCGTTTAAATTACTAATCACCACCCCACGACTCGAAGAGGCGTGAGCGAAGCGGTTGTCGCCAAGAAAAATACCAATGTGCGTAATGCTACGGCTTTTGATCTTAAAGAATACCAAGTCTCCTTCTTTTAGTTCGTCTTTTGGCAATGGATCTACCATGCTAAAGATGTCACGAGAATTGCGGAGTATAGTAGTGTTGAAAACTTTATCGTAAATCGCTTTTGTGAAAGCAGAACAATCAATTCCTTTTTTGGTATTTCCACCGAATCGGTATGGAGTACCTATCCATTCGTAAATGAATTTGTAAAGTTTGATGTTAGAAGTTGCATCTACTGCAACACCCATTACCTGAGAAAAATATTGGGAAGCTAAATTATCAGGATCTTCTAATTTATTGGTTTCTTTTGATTTTGTCTGTGCATGGACGGCCGAGAGGCTGCACGCGACAATTAGGGTAGAAAACAAAAATTTTTTTATCATACTCTTAAGTTTGGGTATTAGACACTTACACTTAAACGTACACCACTAAGGCTTATTGTCCGGTGCCAAAACTATGTATTTTACAAATGTTATCCAAATGTAAATGGTTTAAAAGTAAAAGTTATCCACATTTTTTGTAACCTTAGTGTTCATTTTACAGGTATTTCTTCTATATGTTGCAATAAAAAAGTAGATTTGCTCTTGTAAATAAAAACCAATACCCAAAAATGAGTGCAGTAGAAATTAATAAAGATACCTATCTGAAGTGGTTTGAGTCGATGTTGCTGATGCGCAAGTTCGAAGAAAAAACAGGTCAACTATACGGACAACAAAAAATCCGTGGTTTTTGTCATCTATACATTGGTCAGGAAGCTGTCGTAGCAGGTGCTATTTCAGCGTTAAGACCAGAAGATTCTATGATCACCGCATACCGCGATCATGCACATGCCCTTGCAAAAGGTGTGAGTGCAAACAGCATCATGGCTGAGATGTACGGTAAAGCAACAGGATGTTCAAAAGGTAAAGGTGGTTCTATGCACATGTTTAGCAAGGAGCATAACTTTTACGGTGGACACGGTATCGTTGGTGGGCAGGTTCCATTGGGAGCAGGTATCGCTTTTGCTGAGAAATATAAAGGCACAAAGAATGTAAACGTTTGTTACATGGGTGATGGAGCTGTTCGTCAGGGCGCTTTACACGAAGCTTTTAATATGGCGATGTTGTGGAAATTGCCAGTTATTTTTGTTTGTGAGAATAATGGTTATGCAATGGGTACTTCTGTAGAACGTACTACAAACATGACTGATATATATAAAATAGGTTTAGGTTTTGATATGCCATGTGCTCCTGTTGATGGAATGGATCCTGTAGCAGTTCACACTGCAATGGATGAAGCAGCTCAACGTGCTAGAAATGGTGATGGACCAACATTCCTTGAAATCAGAACTTACCGTTACCGTGGTCACTCTATGTCTGACCCAGCTAAATACCGTTCTAAAGACGAATTGGAAGCTTACAAATCGAAAGATCCAATTGAGCAGGTAAGAGAAACTATTCTTAAAGAAAAATATGCTGATCAAGCATGGATCGAAGAGATCGAAGCAAAAGTGAAACAAATCGTAGATGATTCTGTTAAATTTGCGGAAGAGTCTCCATGGCCGGAAGCATCAGAATTGTTTACTGATGTATACGTACAAACAGACTATCCATACGTACAAGATTAATTTAGAACGCATTTCATTTAATAATATAGAATGGCTGAAATAGTTAGAATGCCCAAAATGAGCGATACCATGACCGAAGGTGTGATGGCTAAGTGGCATAAAAAAGTTGGCGATAAAGTTAAAAGTGGCGATGTAATGGCCGAAGTGGAAACCGATAAGGCAACCATGGATCTGGAATCTTATTGGGATGGTACCGTTTTATACATTGGTGTAGAAGCAGGTCAATCTGTTCCTGTGGATGCAGTTATCGCTGTAATAGGTAAAGAAGGAGAAGACTATAAAGCGGCATTAGCGGCAGAAGAAGGTGCTGCGGCTCCTAAAACTGAAGCGGCGCCTGCTGCAACAGCTGCTCCGGTTGAAGATAAAAAAGAAGCAACAGCAGGAATTACTGACGCTGATCTTGAAAAGATCGGTGTAACAGTAATCAGAATGCCTTTGCTAAGTGATACCATGACTGAAGGCGTTATCGCTGAATGGCATAAAAAAGTTGGTGATAAAGTTAAAAATGATGATATCCTTGCTGATGTAGAAACTGATAAGGCAACTATGGAAGTAATGGGTTATGCAGATGGAACTTTATTGCATATTGGTGTGGAAAAAGGTGCTGCCGCGAAAGTGAATGGCATTATGGCAATTGTTGGTCCGGAAGGAACAGACATTAGCGAATTCCTTAAACAAGGTGATGCACCTGTAAAACCTGCTGCCGATAAAAAAGCAGATGCTCCTGTAGCTGAAGGTGTTCCAGCAGCAGAAACTACAGCAGCTCCTGCTGAAGGTTCTGATCGCGTAAAAGCATCTCCTCTTGCAAAAAGAATTGCGAAAGACAAAGGTATTGACCTTGCTAAAGTTGCAGGTAGTGCTGATGGCGGACGCATCATCAAAAAAGACATTGAGAACTTTAAACCAGCAGTAGCAGCGGCGCCTCAGGTAGCAGCAACTGCAGCACCTGCTGAGAAATCAGCTTCGGTAAGTATTCCAGTGTTTGTTGGTGAAGAGAAATATACAGAGAAACCAGTTACTCAAATGCGTAAAGTAATCGCTAAGCGTTTATCTGAAAGCTTGTTTACTGCTCCTCATTTCTACTTAACTATGTCAATTGATATGGATGGTGCAATTGCTGCACGTACCAAAATCAATGAATATGCACCGGTAAAAATCTCTTTCAATGATATGGTGTTAAAAGCAGTTGCGATTGCTTTAAAACAACACCCTAATGTAAACTCTTCTTGGTTAGGCGATAAAATTCGTTACAATGAGCATGTGAACATTGGTGTGGCTGTAGCTGTTGAAGATGGTCTATTGGTTCCTGTAGTTCGTTTTGCTGATGGCAAATCATTGTCGCATATCTCTGCGGAAGTGAAAGACTTTGCACAACGCGCTAAAGCTAAAAAATTACAACCATCGGATTGGGAAGGATCAACTTTCACCATTTCTAACTTAGGAATGTTTGGAATTGATGAGTTCACAGCGATTATTAACCCACCTGATGCATGTATTCTTGCAATCGGCGGAATCTCTCAGGTTCCTGTGGTTAAAAATGGTGCCGTGGTTCCAGGAAACGTAATGAAAGTTACTTTAAGTTGTGACCACCGCGTAGTGGATGGTGCAACTGGTTCAGCTTTCTTACAAACACTAAAAGCGTTGTTAGAAGAACCAGTAAGACTATTGGTTTAACGAATAATTAAAATAATCTTAAAAGCTGCTTCGGCAGCTTTTTTTATGCCTGTTACTTTTTGTACTTTTGTCCTTATGTCGAATATTAAACCTTCTCTAGTTAAAGGAACCCGTGATTTTTCACCCCAGGAAATGGTCAAACGCAATCATATTTTTGATACCATAAAAACGGTATTTAAAAAATATGGCTATGCCGAAATACAAACCCCAACGATGGAAAACCTGAGTACTTTAACAGGTAAGTATGGAGATGAGGGTGATAAACTGATCTTTAAGGTGCTAAATAGTGGGGATTACCTTTCTAAAGTTAAACCAGAACTATTGGCAACAGCCAACTCAAATGCCATGATTTCCTCGATCTCTGAAAAAGCATTGAGGTATGATTTAACGGTGCCCTTTGCCCGTTACGTTGTGATGCATCAGAATGACATTTCCTTGCCATTTAAGCGCTTTCAGATTCAACCGGTATGGAGAGCTGACCGACCGCAGAAAGGTCGCTACAGAGAGTTCTATCAGTGCGATGTGGATGTGGTAGGATCAGATAGCTTATTGAACGAAGCAGAATTCGTATTGATATACCAGGAAGCATTGTGCAACCTGGGACTAAAGGATTTCACAATTAAATTAAATAACCGCAAAATCCTTTCAGGAATTGCAGAAATTATAGGTAAACCGGAATTGATCATCGACATGACGGTAGCCATTGATAAATTGGATAAAATTGGCCTGGATGGCGTAAGTAAAGAGCTGTTAGAACGCGGATTTACTGAAGGGGATCTGGAAAAATTAAAACCAGTAATTTTATTGCAAGGAAGCAACGAAGAGAAACTGGAAAGTCTGCGTACGGTATTGGCGGATTCGCCAACGGGAATGAATGGGATTGCCGAGATCGAAACGGTATTTAAATATTTAAAAGGATTGTTGCAAACAACTCCAGAACTTCGTCCTGATCTCGAGCTGGATATAACTTTGGCTCGTGGTTTAAACTACTATACCGGCTGTATCTTTGAAGTGAAAACCAATGAAGCTGCAATGGGTAGTATTGGTGGTGGTGGTCGTTATGATGATTTGACCGGGATGTTTGGTTTAAAGAACTTAACAGGTGTTGGGATTTCTTTTGGTGCAGATCGCATCTATGATGTTTTATTGGAACTGAATCTCTTTCCTGAATCTGTTGCCGCGGGAACAAAAGTTTTGATCAGTAATTTTGATGAAGCAGCAGAATTATATGCGCTGCCGATCGTACAGCAACTGAGAAATGCCAATATTGCTGCCGAACTTTACCCTACTGCTGCAAAGCTGAAAAAGCAAATGAGTTATGCAGATGATAAAAATATCCCTTTTGTGATATTAATTGGTAGTGATGAGTTGGAAAGTGGCCTTTTAACACTAAAAGACATGCACAGTGGTGTACAGGAGAAGCTATCCCTGGCCGAAATTGTTGAAAAAATTAAAGATTAATCCCCGGATTTTTTCTGGATATATAAGCGGCCAGTTTAGCACTGGCCTGCTTTCTTACCTTATTTCTGAGGAAGGACGTCCAACCCAATAACATTCCTGTAAGCCCAAGCGCCTGCTTCGACCATTTATAGAAGTCGAACTGGTCCTGGTGTTGGATGATTTTTCCGTTTTCGATGACAAAATGTGCATCAACCTGATTTAAAACTTTATTCCCCGTTGCCGAAAAGGTATAATACGCATCCCAATGTGCCCTGGCCCCATTTTCTATAGACTCAACTGCGCTGAATTCAATACGCATATCTTTTCCGCTTTGAATCAGCATCGCCCACATCGAACGGAGCTCTTTTGCATTCAGGTTGGTAAATACAGGGTCACTGAAAGTTGCCTGATCACTGTAACATTCCTGCATTCCAGTAATATCTTTATTTTGAAAGGCCGTATAGAATTTGGTGATCAGTTCCTGATTGGCGTTCATTGTTTTAAGATTTAGTAAACTTTTCCTGCGAGGATGCCCTCAATTCTATCCAGTAAATCGTCGATGTCAAAAGGTTTAGCCAGGAATCCATTTGGTTTAAAAGCACCATGTTGAATATTGGATTCGGTATACCTGGCGGAAATCATGAGCACTGGAATTTCAGCAGTACTGGCATCAGATCTGAGTTGCGTTAGTAGCTCTCTGCCGTCCCCATCAGGGAGCATAATGTCCATAATGACAAGGTCTGGTCTGGATTGTTGGATATGCGTCATCATGTTGATGCTTTTATTCAGGCCAGTTACTTTATACGCTTCGCTTTGTAAAATCAGAGTGATGACATCAAGAATGGCATGATTGTCTTCAACGACGAGTATGTTTTTGTAAATTTTAGAGCTTTTTGCCAAAATCGAGGGGGTTGGATGTAATACAAATATATTTAACAGGATTGATTTGTTTACAAATTTCTTGGTTTTTATCAACAGATTTTGGTAAAAATCTTTAGCTATAGGCAATAGACTGCAATGAGGGGCGTTGTCCGGAATAAAGTAAGAAATATTGCTTTATTGTAGCAAAAAAACAACCCTTAATGAAACCTTTTGTACTTTTCTGTGTCTTAGTATTAAGTTTTAGGTTTTTAGAGAAGGTGCAATTGTGGCGATTGTGCCTTTTTTATTGTCCTTTGAATTGGGTAATTTCTTTGGCCATACCATTGAAAAGGAAAATGTGAAATGGAAACATAGCATACCAGTAAATTCTTCCCCACAATCCTGAAGGCCGAAAGGTGGCAATCTGAGATAGAAAATAATGCCCATGGAATTCAACAACTTTAAACTCTAGCCAAGCTTCTCCTGGGACTTTCATTTCTGCAAAGAGTAATAAACGCTTGTGCTGCTGATCTGCCAGTAGAACGCGCCAGAAATCGAGTACATCGCCAGCTTTTAGTGAAGTGTTACTTGTTCTTCCCCTGGAAGTACCTACACCGCCCATTAATTTATCGAAAAAGCCCCTTAAATTCCAAAGCCAGTTGGCGTAATACCAACCCCTGTCTCCTCCAATGCTCCAGATGTTTTCAAAGACCTCCTGTGGATTTCGTTCAAAAGGCATTTTAACTTTATATTCTAAGGTGCCATTTTGTGGAACTTTGACCTGATCCATAAAGCTAGTGTCGAGATAACCGCGGTTTAAGGCGTCTTTCCAGCTGGAAACAATAGAATTTTGCTCAATTTTCTCGAAAGCAAGTCGGAGGTTTTCTTGGTAAGGCAAACAATGACCGGGAACAACGCTATGGATATTATTTTCTTTGCATATGACCTCATTTTTCATGCTGTCTACCAGGCTTCTTGCTAAGGTATACGGCACTGAAGTAACCATGTTCAACCATAGGGAAGATAAACGGGGAGTAAGTAAGGGTAAGGTGATGATGAACCGTTTTAAATGGCGAACTTCTGCGTATTGCAACATCATTTCTCTATAACTCAGAATGTCGGGTCCGCCAATGTCAAAAGTCTGCTGGATGGCATTTTTATTTAACAATACACCACTTAAATAACGGAGTACATCTCGGATTCCAATTGGTTGGCATTTTGTTTTGATCCATTTTGGAGCTACCATGACAGGCAGTTTCTCCGTCAGGTCTCTGATAATCTCAAATGAGGCACTTCCAGAACCGATAATGATCGCAGCTCTTAATATAGTAAAGGGAGTTCCAGATTGCTTTAATACTTCTTCTACAGCCAATCTGGAACTTAAATGTTCCGATAGTCCGGGATCATTGACAATTCCCGTAAGGTAAATCACCTGTTTACATGAAGTCGTTTTGAGGGCATTTACAAAATTTTGCGCGGATGTAGTTTCCAATTCGGAGAATCCATGTTCTTTGGCAGACATCGAGTGTACCAGGTAATAGGCCACATGAATATCGGTTGGAACAGCGCGCAGTGTTTCAGGATTTAGCAGATCTCCGGTGATGATTTGTACCTGATCACCAAAATCAGAAGCCTCCGAAAATCGCCTTTTATCTCGCACCATACAGACTACTTCATGGCCTGCTGCTAGAAGAACAGGGAGTAATCGGGTACCGATATAACCATTAGCACCTGTCAACAGGATTTTCATTTTAGCGTATGGGGTTGAAAAGTATCCGTATGTACTACTGATTTTAGTTCCTGCAGGATGGTGTATAGGCCAAAATTGGTTCGGTTTACATAGATGAAATGTTTCACTCCTCTGGCCTGTTTAAATTCAGGCATTGTGGCTACTTTCTCAGCATATTTATACAGTTGTTCAAAGAATTCAGGCTTACTAAAATCGAAGGTTTTGCTCGTATAAGGTCTGGCAAATAACTCAATCATTTCACGGTATGCTTTATAATAAAATTCGACCTGATTTTCTGTATCCTCAGGATGGATCATCTCCAATTGACGGAAGGCTGCAATTGTTTTCGCTTTGTCCTGGAGCACATCACTTGAAATTAAGGAGAAAAACGGATAGTAAAAATCATCTGGCATTTCTTTGATACAGCCAAAATCAATCACCCCTAATTTCTCATCTGGGGTAATCATGAAGTTTCCTGGATGCGGATCAGCGTGCACTGCTCTCAGCTCATGTTGCTGGAAGTTGTAAAAATCCCATAATGCTTGTCCGATTTTATTTCTTAGGGCTTGGGAAGGATTAGTTTTCAAGAACTCTTTGAGGTGTAAGCCCTGAATCCAGTCCATGGTGATGATTCGTTTTTTGGAAAGTTCCGGGTAATATTTTGGGAAGACCACATTTTGGAGGTGACTGCATGCTTCAGAAAATTCGATAGACCTGCGCACTTCAAGTTCATAATCTGTTTCTTCCAGTAATCTTTCTTCTACTTCTTTGATGTAAATATTGAGCTCTTTTTCATTCATTCCCAATAAACGAAAGGCAAAAGGTTTTACCAATTTCAGGTCCGAAGAAATGCTGTCTCCAACACCTGGGTATTGAATTTTAACGGCTAAATTCTTTCCATTGAGTTCCGCTTGATGTACTTGCCCAATGGAGGCCGCATTGCTGGAATGAAGGTTGAATTTATCGTAAATCTGCTCGGGAGTCTTTCCAAAGTATTTACTGAACGTTCGAACAATGAGTGGTCCGGAAAGGGGAGGTGCATTGTATTGGGACTGTGTAAACTTGTCGATATAGGATTT
Source organism: Pedobacter gandavensis (assembly GCF_014172405.1). Lineage (GTDB taxonomy): Bacteria > Bacteroidota > Bacteroidia > Sphingobacteriales > Sphingobacteriaceae > Pedobacter > Pedobacter gandavensis. The sequence goes on from NZ_WNXC01000008.1 coordinate 78,036, forward strand.
TGGAAGGATATTTTTATCCATGCTCAGCATCTGGGCAACTTTCAAAGCGCTGCCCTTGAGTTCACTCAGCGATTTATAAATGTCGGTTGCATTATCCTCATTTAGCTCATCTCTGCTCAGATCAGGGTTGAAAAGTTTTTTGGAATAATGCTTAATATAATTACCGCCAATCTGGATTCCTGTTTTTACAAATTTCGCTGATCTCTGTCCTTTCGTTACCGGAATACGCTCTTGTTCTTTCATGAATTTTATAGTCCCACCTTTTCTTTAAAGTTTCCATTTCTGGAAAGAAATTTCCCATATTCCAGGAGATTGTCTAGCGGAGAGCGCTCAAAAAGGTCGAAAGTTACATTCACTCCTTTTTCAATGACTTCATCAGTTTTTTCGAATCCGGCACTGTCATCTGTGGTCCAAAAGTTAATGATAAAGCCAAATTGTACCCATACTGCATCTTTATATCGCTTACTTAAAAATTTTCGGTTGGCCAATTCTCCACTTTCTAATCCTTCATTGATGACGCCTTCTGAAAAATTCTCAAAAATAGGTTTAACGCCAGATAAAACTTCTGGTGTGCCAAACTTATTCTGGTGTTTTTTTAAGCTATAAATGATGAAACTCCTATGCTTTCTTAAAACTTCTACGTAACTGTAAAAGAAGGAAAGGATTTTCTCTCTTGAGGAGTATTGGTTCCAGACCTCCTGCGATTCAATTGCAGTAATGGTCTCGAGTGTAAGCTCTACCCATAAGTTCTTCTCAATACTTTCGAAAGAGGGGTAGAAATCATAAAAGTCAGTCTCCGCAATTTTTAGTTTCTTGACGAAGCTGTAAACGGATGCTGGTTGTTCACCGTTTAGGAGCACATAATCAATGTACCCGTTTTTGATTTGCTGAGCAGTTGCCATTTCTTTTTATTTAATAAACGTTAAAGCGGTCTGCTTAGTTTCGCAGACCGCTCAATTTAGCTTATTATTCGATCACGGTTTTGTAATAAAAACGTAGGGCGATAAAAAGAAATAAAATGAATTAAGAAAACACAAGGGTTATAAGCCTAGTCTATGCTTTCTTAAAGTATCTTTTGCAATATCATAACCTGCATCGGCATGTCTGATCACACCCATGGCAGGATCATTATGCAATACACGTTTGATTCGGATTGCGGCATCTTCAGTACCATCGGCAACGATCACCATTCCAGCATGTATAGAATACCCGATGCCGACGCCACCACCATGGTGTAAGGACACCCAGCTGGCACCACCAGCAGTATTGATCAGTGCGTTTAAGATTGGCCAGTCAGCTACCGCATCAGAACCATCTAACATAGCTTCCGTTTCCCGATTTGGAGAAGCTACAGATCCTGTATCTAAGTGGTCTCTACCAATTACCAATGGTGCTTTCACCTTGCCATCAGCCACGAGTTTATTAAAAGCCAGTCCAGCTTTCTCTCTTTCACCTTGTCCGAGCCAACAGATTCTTGCCGGCAAACCCTGGAAAGCGATGCGTTCCTGCGCCATTGTAATCCATTGTTTCAAACTCTCATTCTCTGGGAAAAGTTCCAGAATTAGTTTATCTGTTTCATAAATATCTTGTGGATCACCGCTAAGTGCTGCCCAACGGAAAGGTCCTTTTCCTTCGCAAAATAATGGACGGATATAGGCAGGAACAAAACCGGGAAAGTCAAAGGCATTGTTTACGCCTGCTTCCAGTGCTCTTCCGCGTAGGTTATTGCCATAATCAAAGGTAATGGCGCCACGACTTTGCAACGTTAACATCTGGCGAACATGTTTAGCCATCGTTTCGTAACTCTTTTTTACATAGTCTTCCGGATCTGATTTGCGCAATTCATTGGCCTCTGATACGGTTAATCCTTCTGGGAAATAACCAATTAATGGATCATGCGCAGAGGTTTGATCTGTCAGCGTATCCGGGGTAATGTTGCGGTCGATTAACCGTTGAAGTAGGTCTACTGCGTTGCAAACGACACCAATCGACAATGCTTTCCCTTCTTTTTTATAGTGTAGGGCTTTATCAATAGCCGCATCGATGTCATGCTCAATTTCGTCAATATAACGGGTTTCCAGGCGCTTTTGAATGCGCCATTCTTCCACATCTGCAGCGAGGCAAACGCCCTGATTCATGGTAATCGCCAAAGGTTGCGCCCCACCCATACCACCCAATCCTGCAGTTACATTTAATGTGCCTTTCAGATTGCTGTTGAAATGTTTTCTGGCGAGTGCAGCGTAAGTCTCATACGTTCCCTGAACGATTCCTTGCGAGCCAATGTAAATCCAGGACCCTGCGGTCATCTGACCATACATCATCAGTCCTTTATCTTCTAGCTCATCAAAATGTTTTTGCGTAGCCCATTTGGGAACCAGTTGTGAGTTGGAAATTAATACTCTTGGGGCATCTTTATGCGTCGGTAAGACGCCGACAGGTTTCCCAGATTGGATCAATAAAGTCTCCGTATCTTCTAAATTTTGAAGAGCTTTAATGATTAATGCTAAAGCTTCCTTGTTTCTGGCAGCTTTTCCACGGCCTCCGTAGACGATTAGGTCTTCAGGGCGCTCGGCTACATCAGGGTCAAGGTTGTTCAGGAGCATACGTAAAGCAGCTTCCTGTACCCATCCTTTACAAGTCAATGTATTTCCGGTTGGGGTTTGTCTTTTACTTAAATCTAAACTTAAATCCATTATGCGGTCATGTAAGGGCAATGTTATAAAACAAATGTATGTAATTATGTGAGATTGCGTATTTTAGCTTCGAAATTGAAACAGCGTCGGCAACATATCCATAAAATAATATCCATAGCCTTGCTTTGGGTGTTTGCGATAGCTTTGACGCCATTTAGTGCCTTCCATCATCATGAGGAAGAAGTACAATGCCAAAATGAAAAAGTTTGTACCCATAAATTACATGTGGGTAGTCATGTGGAAACCTGCCTGGTTTGTGCCGCACATTTTGAAAAAAACTACCTTCAGGAACAAACTCAATTTCAGGTTTACCTGGAAACCATACCTGTCATCAAGCATTATGCTTTGTTAACGGGATCTTATACCGAACTCATTAGCACCTCACTTCGAGGACCCCCTGCCGTATAGTCATTTTCTTTGCCCTTAAGGATATTACCTTGTTATTTGATCAAATAATGGTCAATAGCGATTGGTAATGCGCGTATACATTGTTTTATTAGGATTTTTATTTGCTTTTCAATTGGTTCAGCGGTTTGTCTGAACTCTTGTATGCGGCCCTAATTTCAAAACTGTGATACTGATCGAAGGGACTAAAATCATTTTCCAATTAACATTTGTTATTTATAAAATCGTTGACCTCGGTTAACGTGATGTTTTGCACTTTTTTAACAAAACATGATACACTCGAAACACATGAAAAAGATACATCTAGTATTAATGGTCTTACTATATACGTTATTCTCGGTTCCCGTATTTGCCTCGGGATGGACAAAAAATCCCTTTGGAGGGATAGGGTTTAAGACTGGACTGGCGGAATTTAAAGGTAAAGTAACTGATGCCGACAACCAAGAGCCGCTGGTTGGTGCAACTGTTTATATCAGTGACTTAAAAGCGGTTACCAGTACCAATGCAAAGGGGGAATTTACTTTAAAAAATATCCCTACAAAAGGAAGGTTCCTATTGGAAGTCCGCTTCGTTGGCTATAAGACCTTTTCGCAAATGGTAGACCTGAGCACGCTGAATAAGCTGAATATCACACTTCAACCTTCTGCGATAGAAAGTGCAGAAGTTGTTATCACTGGATCACCCTTTAGCTCAAATAATAAAACCAACAGCTTATCCGTAGTCTCGATAGGGAAAGATAAGCTGGCACAAGCGGGTGGAACAAATTTGGTAGATGCCATTTCAAAGGTTCCCGGCATCTCGCAAGTCAGCACTGGAGGTGCAATTTCCAAACCAACCATTCGCGGCTTAGGCTATAACCGTGTATTGACTATGGTAGATGGTGCAAGGGAAGAAGCGCAGCAATGGGGAGATGAGCACGGTATCGAAGTGGATCAATTCTCTGCCGCCAGGGTGGAAATATTAAAAGGCCCTGCAAGTTTACTTTACGGTTCTGATGCATTGGGTGGAGTGATTAATATTATTGATGACCTTGTCCCTCCTCCGGGAACGTTTAACGGCGATTTTACAACTTCTTATGCAACAAATAATGGACTGTCTGCCTCCTCATTGATGCTGCAGGGAAATGACAATGGTTTTGTGTATCGGGGTCGTGCTTCTTATAAAAATGCTTATGGTTTTGCCTATAAAGATGCTGTAGTTCCAAATTCGGGTTTTAACGAATTTAATTTGAACGGGATGGTGGGCTTAAATAAAAGCTGGGGATATTCTCATTTGACATTCTCTCGCTTCCATACTAATATAGGTTTGGTAGAGCACGGGCCCAACGAGCAGGGCCAGTATGTAAATGATGAAGGTGAAGTGATTAGTAAAGCAGAAGCCCAGGAGCGTAGAATTGGATTACCTTTCCAGAATATTAATCATTATCGAGCAGCATTAAACAGTAATTTTATTCTGGGTAATGGACAGTTGAAAACAACTTTTGCTTTTCAGCGTAATATGAGAAAGGAGTTTGAAGAAAGTACAACAGAACCAGGACTAAATTTGAACCTGAACTCTTATACCTATGATGTAAAATACTACTTTCCAAATGCAGGGAAATGGGAACCAGCAATTGGTGTTCAAGGTATGTACCAGAACAATGTGAACAAAGGCGACGAGTTTTTAATTCCTGATTATAATAGCAACAATATTGGTGCTTTTGTATACCTGAAACGTAATTTCGAAAAAGGAGCCATCAACATCGGTGCACGTTATGACTACAAGAAGGTGAATGGAAAAGGACTAGATGTAGCTGGGGAACCTTTATTTACGGCTTTCGATAACCAGTTTTCGAACGTTTCGGGATCAGTAGGCTTTGCCTATGAGGTGGCAAAAAATCTGGTGCTTAAAGGAAATGCAGGGTCAGGATTTCGCGCACCAAATATTGCGGAATTGGCTGCCAACGGCCGCCATGAAGGTACATTTAGGTATGAAATCGGAAATTCAAAGCTAAAACAAGAAACCAGCTTACAATTTGACCTTGGATTGGAATACACTGCTAATTCTGTTACTTTCGGACTAAACGCTTATGCCAATCGCATTTATAATTACATCTACGCAGGGAATTTCAATAATGAAACTACAGGTGTTAGCGATGGAAATGGGATGACAGAAACATTGCCCGTCTACCGTTTTGTACAAACTAATGCAGACCTGATTGGAGGAGAAGCATCTTTGGATTTCCATTTGATAAAATCACTACATTTTGAAAACTCTTTTGCTTATGTGAAAGGAACGAATCGTGCAGACGATCAACCTCTGCCTTTTATCCCTGCAGCATCCATTAATAATGAATTGCGTTTTGAACCAACGGTAAAAGGACTTTCGGGAACTTATATGAAAGTTGGCCTAACCAACGTGTTGAAGCAATCGCGTTTTGATAGCTTTGAAACCGAAACGGAAGGTTATACGCTATTAGATGCAGGAATCGGAACTACCATCAATACTAAAAAAGGGAAATTGAATGTTTGGGTAACCGGACAAAATCTTTTGGATAAGAAATATTTTAACAGCTTAAGTCGGTACAAAATGGAAGGGATTTACAATACCGGACGTAATGTAATATTTGGCATTAGTGTGCCATTCTTATAAGAATCATATAGGATAGAAATAAACATAAAATGCCCCCAAATTTTTGGGGGCATTTTTATGGAGTAATGAATATGTAATAGGCTATTCCTCCCTATTCAATAGGACCTCTTTTGTCCTTAAAAAGGCTACAGAGGCGGCGATATCAACTGCCAATAAACGATCGGCCTCATTAAAAGAAACAAGTTCCCTATAAGCGGATAATAAGTTTTCTATAGCTTTAGAGGAACGCGCAGGTTTTCTGAGGTCTAAAGCCTGTGCTGCAGTTAGTAATTCTATCGCTAAAATTCTTTCCAGGTTATTCACCACCCTTAGGCATTTTGTTGCTGCATTTGCACCCATGCTCACATGGTCTTCCTGGCCATTACTGGAAACAATGCTGTCTACTGATGCCGGTGTACACAGTTGTTTGTTCTCACTGGCAATAGATGCTGCGGTATATTGGGTGATCATTAACCCAGAATTTAACCCGGCATTTTTTACCAGGAAGGGAGGTAATCCTCTTTGTCCGGAAATCAATTGAAAAGTCCGCCTTTCAGAGATGGAACCTAGCTCTGAAAGGGCGATGCAAAGGAAGTCTAGTGTTAAAGCCAGTGGCTGACCATGAAAGTTTCCTGCAGAAATAATGCGGTCTTCCTCAGGAAAAACATTGGGGTTATCGGTTACAGAATTGATCTCTGTTTCAAATACCGATTGGATATAATTGATACTGTCCTTACTTGCCCCATGGACCTGTGGCACACAGCGAAAGGAATAAGGATCTTGGGTCTGCTTGCCAGCTCTGCTGATCAGCTCGCTTCCCGAAAGCCATTTGCAAATATTTGCTGCAGTATGAACCTGTCCAGCATGTGGTCTAATCACATGGCTAAAAGTTTCAAAAGGATCGAGTCTGCAATCAAAACCATCTATGGACATTGCGGCAATAGTATCTGCCCAATTCATTAGGCTTTGTGATTTCAATAAGCAAAACACTCCGTAAGCACTCATAAATTGGGTTCCATTGATTAAGGCGAGTCCCTCTTTAGATTGTAGTTTTAAAGCTTCCCAACCTAATTTATCATATAGTGTTTTGGTGGTTATTTTCTCTCCCTGGTACCAGACTTGTCCTTCTCCGATGAGTGGTAAGGCCAGGTGTGCAAGAGGGGCCAAGTCGCCAGAAGCACCTAAGGAGCCCTGTGTATAAATGATTGGTAAAATATCGTGGTTGTAAAAGTCGACCAAGCGCGAGACCGTAGCCGTAGCAATGGCAGAATGTCCATAACTCAGTGATTGGATTTTTAAGAGTAACATCAATCTTACGATCTCTGGAGCAACCTCTTCACCGGTTCCACAGGCATGAGATAAGAGTAAGTTGTGTTGTAGTTGAGAAAGCTTCTCTGCTTCGATTTCAACATGCTGTAAATAACCAAACCCGGTGTTTATACCGTAAATTGGGCCCTCATGGCGCTTTAACTTGGCATCTAGATAGCTCCTGCATTCTTCTATTTTTGCGATGGCTGCATCGGATAATTGTAGCAATTGTTTTTCGGCGATGACTCTGGAAATTTGATCCATAGTTAACCGCTCCAAACCTATTTGGTGACTGCTCATACATTTTATATTTCCCCAAAAATATAAATAATGCTTAAGTTTAGAACTTTCAGTTCCTAATATTGTTTTCCCTAAAATTACCATTATGTTTTATAAGAAAGTAGCCCTCTATCTGTGCTTATTTTTCAGTGCCACAGCGTGTTTGGCACAACAAGCAGATACCCTCTCTATCAGCTTAGAAAACGTTAAATACCCTTATCCGGTCAAGTATTTCTCTATCCATACCGAAGGTCAGGATTTAAATATGGCCTATATGGATGTGGCACCAGTTGGTAAAGCCAATGGTAAAACGGTTGTTTTGTTACATGGTAAAAACTTTGGTGGATACTATTGGGGCAGTACCATAAAAGCATTAACCGATCGTGGATTTAGAGTATTGGTGCCAGATCAGGTTGGATTTGGCAGGTCTTCCAAACCATATATTCATTATAGTTTTCATCAGTTGGCACGCTGGAATAAACGGTTGCTAGATACTTTAGGCATCCAAAAAGCAAATATCCTTGGCCATTCGATGGGTGGGATGTTGGCTACACGTTTCGCGTTAATGTATCCTGAAAATACAGAGAAGTTATTGTTGGAAAACCCGATTGGCTTGGAAGATTATCGCAATTTTGTCCCTTATGTTAGCACCGACCAACAATACCAAACGGAATTAAAGGCGACAGCAGAGAGCGTTAAAAAATACTACCAAAGCTCTTATTTCACTGTTTGGAAACCAGAATATGACGAATTGGTTCGCATTGCTGCTGGTATGACTAAAAGCGCAGATTTCCCAAGATTGGCTAGAGTGAATGCCATGACTTATACCATGATTTATGAACAACCGGTAGTTCAGGAATTTGTTAACGTTCGTGTTCCTACAGTGCTTTTCATTGGAAAAGAAGATAAAACGATTGTAGGAAAAGGATTGTTAAGTCCTGATCAGCAAGCTTTACATGGACAATATCGGTTTTTAGGCAAGCAGACGGCAGCTAAAATTCCGGGAGCTAAGATTGTGGAGTTTGAAGGCTGTGGGCACATTCCACATATAGAAGTACCCACAGAATTCAATGTTGCATTATTGGGTAGTCTATAAAGACTTGCCCGCCAGGTCTTGTGAGAATATCCCGGATAAGCTTTCGTAAAGTTCCGGGTGTTTCGATTTAAACTGATCTGGCTTTTCAAAGAAATACTCGGATACTACCGCAAAAAACTCCGCTTCATTGGTGATCGCATAGGGGTTAATGTCTGATTTTCCTCTTTCAATTCTTTTCATTTCTTCATGGATCATTCGAACCCATGGTACCACATACTCATGTTTGATCAGGTTTTCAGGAACACCATCGGTAGCGCCATCTGATTTATCCAGCAAATGAACAAATTCATGGATGGCCGTATTTTCTTTATCTGCGGCATTGGAAAAACCTTTGATCAATGCTGCTCTGGATAAAATCATTTGACCGTTCATATAACCAGAACCGACCATTCCTAGAATATTTCTGGAGCTGCCTTCATATTGGAAGTCCTCATTAAAAGTATCAGGATATAAGAGCACATTCGTCAGGTTGCGGTAATGCCAATCGTCGAAGCCAAATACAGGGATAACTGCACTTGAAGCGATTAATAATTTATCCAAAACTGTAACCGGAGTGCCTACGCCTTCAATTTTCACCTCTGCCAGAAACGCAGAAATACGTTGCTCAAACCGCAGGCGATCATCAACGGTGAGGTGTTGGTAATAAGTTACGTGTTGGAATAATAGCTGCTTATCAGCCTCGCTTAAACTTACATAATTGTGGCGGTTGTCTTTTCTAAAGATAAAATAGATGACCAGAAGCAAAATTGGGATCAGTATAAAAAATGCCTGCATCGGTTAAGCCTCCAATATTTCCAGTTGTGTAATCACTTGTTCTTCCGTTACCGGATAAGGTTTTTCATTTACAATGGTCTGATAAACTGATTCAAAAAGTGGAAGATAGCTTCCTTTTAAAGCAGGGATAATTTGTGTCGTCCTATGGCCGGTTTCATCTAATAGATATAATTTGCCTTCGGTTCCCGGCTCTTCAATCCCATAAGCAGGGTCATTTACCTTCATTCCTGCTAATAATTGAGCTTCCTGAGCATCTGCCCTCACCTTATGCAAAGAGCCATTAGTTCCATTGATCACAAAAGCAGGTAAGGCTTCTACCACCATCATATTGGAATGCACGAAGACATTGACACTATTCGGATAACTCAAATGAATAGAGAAATAATCATCTACCTGTGTATTTACACGGTTTTTACCCAGAATTTTATGGAATGATTCCGGTTTACCAAAAATACTCAAAGCCTGGTCTAGCAAATGTGGGCCAAGGTCGTACATCAGGCCAGATGCCGGAATCGGATCCTCTTTAAAGCTTTTTATACCTATTGTAGAACGATAACGGTCGTAGCGGAAATGTACTTCACTTAATTTACCGAGTTTTCCACTTTCTATCACTTGGCGGACGGCTGTAAAATCACTGTCCCACCTCCTGTTTTGATAAAAAAGGACTTTCTTATCCAGCTCTTTTGCCAATGCAAGAATCTCTTTTGCCTCTTCAGCAGTTGCTGTAAATGGTTTTTCTACTAGGATATGTTTCCCCGCTTTTAATGCTTTCTTAACATACTCATAGTGGGTGTAATTTGGTGTATTGATGATGATCAACTCAATCTGCTCATCTGATATTAAATCTTCAATCGTGTTGTAGCTGATGATTCCTGGATAATCTGTGGCCGCATTTTTCTGATTTCTCTCAGTTACGGCATGAAGTGTAAATCCGGGGTGTGCATCCACAAAAGGCGCATGAAATACTTTGCCGGACATTCCGTAGGCCATAAGGCCTGTTATTATTTTTTTTTCCATAGGTACAAATCTCTTTTTTAACTGATCAGCTGATATAGGCTAAAGTAATAAAACCGCTGGCTAAACCCTTAATTTTATTGTAATAAAGCGCAGCCGCTTAATTTGTATCTTTGCCTTATGAAACCTGCAGAAATACATGCAAAATGGAAAATTTTGCAACAAAAGATAGCTCAGGAGTTTGATTCTGATGTACCCGACCTAAAGGTGATGCTATTTTTAATCGGTGTGCAGGAGTTAGGCAAAGGACCTGGCAAGTATAGTAAACGACAAAAGGAAGAGTTAATGCATATCGCAACCTGCCGTTTGTTAAGTGAAATGGGGTTTTATGAACTGGAAGGATTAGACCAGGATGGATGGCCACATTGGAAACTCTTAAAACCCGTTCCCTCATTTGCGATGATGGAGCAGGAGTTGCTACTGAAATCGCTGACAGTATCTTATTTTGAAGATATCTACGGTACTGCAGAAGAACAAGAAGCAGAATAAAATCTAATCACATAAAAAAACCCGAAGTACGAAGTACGACGGGTTTTTACTTTATAGGTAGATGTGGATGTACTAATTATTTGCCTTGTTGTGTTGCTTGTTGTTTCAACTGATCATTGGCAACAATAACTACCTCAACTCTACGGTTGGCAGCTCTTCCAGCTTCGGTGCTGTTGTCAGCAATTGGCTCAGACATACCTTTTCCGATAGTGATTAAACGTGCTGCTGGAACACCCTGAGATACTGCATAAGCTTTAACAGCTGCTGCTCTTCTCTCAGAAAGAGCCATATTATAAGCCTCTTTTCCTACGTTGTCAGTATGGCCAATTACTTTAATATCCGTTCCTGGATATTTAGTAAGAGAAGCAGCTAGTGATTGTACATTGGTTTTAGCAGCAGGGGTTAAATCAGATTTGTCGAATCCAAAAAGGATACCACTATCAAACTTCACAATAATACCTTCACCTTCACGAATTACTTCAGCATTAGGGATCGCATTCTGAATCTCTGCAGCTTGTTTATCCATTCTTTTTCCAATAAATCCACCTGCAGTACCACCAACAGCAGCACCAATGATAGCCCCAACAGCAGTATTACCTGCTTTTTTTCCGATAAGAGCACCTAGAACACCACCTGCTGTAGCACCAATACCTGCGCCCTTTTGTGTTTTAGTTAAGCTATCACAGCCTTGGAATGTCATTGCACCCATTGCTAATGCGATACTAAATGCTGCTATTTTAAATTTTGAAGTAACCATAGTTTTATAATTTATTTTACTCAGACCGTTAATCAAACGGAATGCCAACTTTCGTGTTTTGTAAAATTATTGTGTCATAGGAATAATTTAACAGGCAAATGTCATCAAAAAGCAAAGCCAGGTAGGGAAACCTGGCTAAAAAGAGAAAAATACTGACTATAATTCTGTACAATGCCAGTCTTTACTCTGCAAAATAAGCTTCCAATTCGCTTAATGTATTTTCTGTTTTGTGTATATCTTTAATAATCAGTCCTTTTTCCATTAAGATGATCCTGTCACACACGTCAGTGACATGGTTCAAATCATGACTGGATATCAGTGTCGACATCTGACGTTCTTCTTTTAGCGAACGGATTAGTGTTTTTAAGCGGATCTGTGTTGTTGGGTCCAGGTTTGCAAAAGGTTCATCCAAAATCAACAATTCCGGATTTTGCATGAGGGAAGCGGCTATCCCTATCTTGTTTTGATTTCCTTTCGAGAAGTCTCTGATGTACTTGCCCTTATTCAAGATCTCTCCATTAAAGAAATCTTGAAATTGTAGAAGGTAATCGGAAACATGCGCTGCGGTCATCTCATGGAGTCCACCGATAAACATGAAATATTCTTCTGAGGTGAGGTAATCAATCAGAAAACCCTCGTCAAGGTAAGAAGCAGTATAATTTTTCCATTGGTCATGTCGATCAACTAGTTCCCCTTTAGAGCGAATTTCTCCGGCAGTAGGTCGGATTAGGTCCAATACCATCCTAAACATTGTGGTTTTTCCTGCGCCATTGTTACCTACAATGCCCACTGTTTCCCCAGCATTGATCTGTAGGGATTCAATATTGACCACGGTTCTGTCACCGTAAGTCTTTTTTAAGTTTGAAATTTCTAAAATCATGATTTTTCTCTAAAGCCAGCTGCAATTTTGTATTTTCTCTTATTAAACTCTTTAACTAAAAAATCTACCCAAAACCCACGGGTCAGAAAGGCGGCAAGGCCGCATAACCCTAAGGCCAGTATCCCCCAGTAAGGATGGCCAGTTAGTGAAAAAGGAAGGAAGATCAAGTATGGACATAAAAAATAGGGGATTCCCAATACCCACTGACTAGCACCTACACCTTGGTAATTAAAAGCCGCACCTTTACTAATATCGATGGCTTTAAAATTTCGCGTGGCAAAGTACAGGACAATGACGGTTCCTATTCCGATATTATAAAAATACGCGGCACAGTGAACCACTAGTATTTTCCAGCTCATGAATCCATATAAACAGGATAACAGTGTGATGAATGTGGAGAATAATGTGAATAATAGGAACTTAGCCCTGATGAAGTCTTTGATGTCAATTTTATTCGCCATCAGGCCGTCGAAATGTGCAGCCTGCCAGCCAAACATAAATTGGCCGTACATGCTGATGGTATTTCCTGTCATAAAAACTGCGGCAAAAAGAATAAAGGCAAGCTTGTCTTTGTCTAGCACATCTTTTTTATAAAACAAGAAGCCATAAAATAATAAAAGTAGACTCATAGTTACTGCAGAGCGACTTCTTTTATTCCTTAGGATAAGCTTGATTTCGAGAGCAACCAATGCACCAACCTTTCCAAAACGATCCAAAAAAGGATAGTCTGTGCTGGACTTCTTCTCTTTACTACTGCTCAGCTCCTCTACATATAGGTTGCTGCGCAGATACCTGGCATTTCCTACAAACATCATGACTGCAAATGTGGTAAAACCCAATGCGGCGAAAGGATGATCGGCAATAAAGCTAAAGACCTCGTTTGAAATCGCGGCAATAGAAAATATTTTAAAATACTCCAGTAATCCGAGTCCAACAATACACAATAATAGAATTGGAACTAGTTTCAAGTTTTGAATACTCAGTCTTTTAACATATAATGCCGCATAGTTGTTAAAGATCATCAACGAAAAGATGGCAATCACATACATTAATGCAGTTAATGGACCATAAACTCCAGATATTGCTGTTGCGCAGAATGGCAGAAACAAAAATAATGGTAATACGTTAAACGCAGAAAACAACGCACTTACATTTAAAAAGTTAACAATCTTTCTTTTTGGGATTCTCAAATGAAGGTAGGGGACAATGCTCATGGTGGGCAAATCCTGCAACTGTATCCTCATGAGGAAATCAATAGCGAAATAGTAAAGAATTAAACCGTTAAAAACTTCAAATACATCTTTTTTTGGGAAGATCTGAGTAATAAAACCTTCCAATCCGATCCCCAGGAAAATTGCAACCCCCAGTAGATATAAGACTACAAATCCGATGAGCAACTGCGTAGCAATTGTTCCACCTTTATTTTTTGAACGCCAAAAGGCTTTCCATTGATGGTCCAGAAAGGTTGAAAGCATATTAATAGTTGTATTTGTTTTTCCAGTTTTGTCTTAGTTTCTCCCTCAGCTTATCTTCCGCAGGGTTCTTTCCTGGGTCATATAACTTAGTGCCACTTAACGATTCAGGAAAATACTCCTGTTCTGAGAAATTTCCTTCAAATCCATGTGCATATTGGTAGTCTTTACCATAGCCAATATTTTTCATCAGCTTCGTTGGCGCATTACGAATATGTAATGGGACTGGTAAATTGCCAGTTTGTTTCACCAAAGCCTGTGCTTTATTTATCGCCTCATAAGATGCGTTGCTTTTCAGGGAGGAAGCCATATAAGTTACGGCTTGCGAAAGAATGATTCTTGACTCAGGATAGCCGATTACATTGACTGCCTGAAAACAATTATTGGCCATTAAAAGTGCGTTGGGATTGGCATTGCCGATGTCCTCAGATGCCAGGATCAATAACCTTCTCGCGATAAAAGAAGGATCCTCACCACCTTCAATCATCCTAGCCAGCCAATACACAGCTGCATTTGGATCACTTCCCCGAATACTTTTTATAAAAGCCGAGATGATGTCATAATGCTGTTCTCCAGCTTTGTCGTATAAAGCCAGGTTCTGCTGGGCATGTTTTAAAACATTTTCATTAGTGAGCACAATCGAATCTCCACCAATGCCATTAATAGCAATTTCCAACACATTTAACAACTTTCTGGCATCACCGCCAGATAAGCGGATTAATGCCTCGTGTTCTTTAATCGTGATCTTTTTGTCTTTTAAAACGCTATCCTGTTTGATTGCAGTTTGTAATAAACCGGAAAGTTCTTCCTCATCTAGGGATTTTAAAATATAAACCTGTGAGCGCGATAGTAAAGCGGAGATAACTTCGAAAGAAGGATTTTCTGTAGTAGCTCCAATCAGCGTAACCAATCCTCTTTCTACGGCACCTAATAGGCTGTCTTGTTGTGATTTGCTGAAACGGTGGATCTCATCGATAAAAAGAATCGGAAGACCCATGAAACTATTTTTGAGCGCTGCCGCCCGGTCGATCACATCCCTAATGTCCTTCACGCCGGAATTGATGGCGCTCAGATTAAAAAAGGGACGGTCTAAAGTTTGGGATATAATATAAGCAAGTGTAGTTTTCCCAACACCAGGCGGGCCCCAAAAAATCATTGATGGGAGTTGCCCGCTTTGAATGGCTTTACGCAATACGGCATCAGGACCTACTAAGTGCTGCTGACCCACATATTCATCCAGATTTTGAGGGCGCATACGCTCTGCTAAAGGAGGTAGGTTTTGCATAATTAGTAAATTTAATTCCTATTCTTTTGTTGGAGCTGCTGTGCCTGAAACAGGGGTTGCAGTGCCGGGCGCAGGAGTTGTTTTTGTTTTTACACTGATGGGAGCAGGAGTTTCCTTAACAAGAACATTTGCAGGAGCAGGTGTCGCTGTTTCCGTGCCTGCAGCAACCGAATGAGCAGTAGACGGACTTTCTGATCTCCCTGAAACAGTTGTACTAGAACCTGCATTTGCTGAACCTTTTCCTTTAGGTTTTTTGCCCCAAACTTTACGCTGTGGCTTCTTACGGTCATATTTCTTTTCTGAAGATAGACCATCGGTTGCATCCGCCGTAACTGGTCCTAAATGTTCAGGAAGTGGCATTCTGTCTATAGTCTTGTCAATTAGCTTTTCAATATTCGCAAATTTACGCTTGTCTTTTTCATTCACCAAGGTGATGGCAGTACCGGTAGTTGCGGCTCTGGCCGTTCTTCCAATCCTGTGGATATAATCTTCCGGATCATGGGGTACGTCATAATTGATGACCAAACTAATGCCTTCTACATCAATTCCTCTAGACAATACATCAGTTCCAATTAATACCGGAACACGTTTATTTTTGAATTCCGATAAAATCGCCTCCCTTTCTTTTTGTCCCAGATCTGAATGAAAAGCCTCTGCTTTGAATCCTAGTCCTCGGAAAACCTTACCCAGATTCTTCACTTTTTCCTTCGTAGAAGCAAAAATCAGAATACTCGGGAAGTCTACATTTTTCATCAATTCGGTCAGTAATTTTACTTTCTGAGAGTCATGAACAAGGTAAGCTTGCTGGTTAATTCCCGCTGCAGGTTTAGAAATCGCAATACTGATTTGTTCAGGCTCATGAAGTAATCTACCCGCAAGGGTTCTTATTTTTGGAGGCATCGTTGCAGAGAACAATACCGTTTGTCTTTTCTTTGGAAGGAAGCTCACGATGCGCATAATGTCATCATAAAAGCCCATGTCCAGCATCCTGTCTGCCTCATCTAATACCAGGTGCTGCAACTGATCTAGTTTCAGTAGTCCTGAAGAAAGATGGGAGATTAAACGTCCTGGAGTGGCAATGATGATATCAACACCTTCGCGCATAGAGCGTTTTTGCTGCTCATAGGCTATCCCATCTCCACCGCCATAAACCGTTAGGGAGCTGATGTTCGTGAAATAGGAAAGTGCTTCTACCTGTAAATCTATTTGCTGTGCAAGCTCACGTGTAGGCGCCAATATTAAGGTATTGTTGTGACGGTTTTCTGTCATGCTGATCATATTCATGATCGGCAAAAGGTAAGCGCCGGTTTTTCCTGTCCCTGTTTGCGCGCAGGCAATTAAATCTTTTTTATCTAGAATTAGCGGAATAGCGGCTGTTTGAATAGGTGTCGCATTGCGAAAACCCATGGCTAATAAACCCTCTAATAAATCAGGGTTAAAATTAAAATCTTTGAAATCCAATATACTTCTATGTTGTTAGTATTATCCTATAAAAGTAACCTTTTATTCATTAGTTGTCTAATGTTTTTTATAAGGTTTAGTAGTTGCATGGGCTTGATTATTAATTTATAAGCCCATGTGTATTATTTTTTCTGGTCGGCATAACCAAATACTTTTTGTAAAATCGGTGTTGATCTTGCGCCAAGATTGTCTCTGATTTTAAGCTCTTCCTGTGCCACCTGGATAAACATCCCGTCGATCGCTTTTTGAGCGACATAATTGGAAAGGTCGGTGTTTACCGGTTTAACCATCGGGATTTTATTGTACTGTTTGGTGGCATCGCCCCAATATTTTGCCGCGCCAACTTTGCTCAAGCTGCTGGTGATGACCGGTTGGAATTTCTCCATCAACTGCGAAGTGGTTACTCTTTTGAAGTAGTTGGTTGCAGCATCCTGCTGACCCAATAAAATATTGGTCGCATCGGCAATTGTCATCTGCTTAATGGCCGAAACAAAGATCGGTTTTGCCTCTTTCGCGGCATCCTCCGCAGCTCTGTTTAAACTCAATACCACATTGTCAGCTAAGGAACCTAAGCCAATGCTACGTAAGGTCTTTTCTACCTTTTCTGCTTCTGGTGGGAACAGGATTTTTACAGCAGCATTGCCCATAAAACCGTCTTTGGCGGACAGTAGATCTGCACCTCTGCCGATCCCTAACTCTAAAGCTTCTTTAATCCCAAGGCCGATTTCGGAAGTGCTGGGAGTGCCTGATGTGCCGGTCAGGGTATTTGATTTATTGCTTGTTGCCGGTTTTGTGGCTGCGGTTACTTTTTTTAAAATATTACCAAGTTTTGTTTGACTTTGAGCTTCGATACTGCTAAGACTAATTAAGCAAGTGGCGATCAAATAGATGCTATTTTTTTTCATTGAATTTGTTTGTGTTTTCAATACTAAGCAAATCTTTGGCCAATAAGGCGGTCGACTTTACTAATTTTATAAACTCTGCACGGTAACCTTCTGTATCCTTACCCTGTGCATCCTGCGCAAGGCGAATCACCTGCGCAAAATTAGCTCCTTGTTTAAACTCCGATTGGCGTAATAACAGGCCAAACTCTGCCACAGCGGCAGCAAATCGGAAATTATCACTGGCACCGCTAAATGGGAAGGACGTATCTAACACTGCTTTTTGCAGCAACTTGCTTTTGTCGCCATCAGGTTGTTTATAGCGAAGTTTTACGGTTAACATTTCCGGACTGCTGCTGTTGCTGCCTAATATTTTATTCTCCTGATACTTTAAAGGATCAATAGAAGGAGTAAAGCTACTTTTAACGCCATAAGGAATAATTTCATAAAAAGCAGTGACCGTGTGTCCGGCACCCATTTCACCCGCATCTTTACGGTCGTCATTAAAGTCTTTGTCTTCCAACAAGCGGTTTTCATAACCGATTAATCGGTAGGTCTGAACTTTCGAAGGGTTAAATTCTACCTGTAATTTCACATCCTTTGCGACGGTAAATAAAGTGCCGCCAAACTCATTGATCAATACTTTTCTGGCCTCTGTAATGTTGTCGATATAAGCATAGTTGCCATTGCCTTTATTGGCAAGCGTCTCCATTTTGCTGTCCTTGATGTTGCCCATTCCATAACCCAATACGGTTAGGAAGATCCCGCTTTTTCTTTTTTCTTCAATTAGTGTTTCCATTTCCTTGTCGCTGGAAAGGCCAACGTTGAAATCTCCATCCGTGGCAAGGATGACCCTATTGTTCCCCTTTTTGATGAAATTTTCTGCTGCGACTTTATAGGCCATTTCTAAACCTTGTCCGCCGGCAGTGGCACCTCCTGCCTCTAATTTGTTCAGCGCATCTTTAATGGTTGTAGTTGCAGAACCAGGTGTTGAAGGAAGAACCAAAGCCGATCTTCCGGCATAAACCACAATTGCCACTCGGTCTTCAGGACGCAATTGATCTGTCAATAATTTGAAAGAAGAAACGAGTAAAGGCAATTTATTAGGTTGAGCCATTGAGCCTGATACATCTATCAGGAATACCAAATTGGCAGCCGGCAAGCGGTTTGTTTGTATTTTCTTTGCCTGTAAGGCGATTTTTACCAGTTTATGCTGGGGATTCCATGGTGCCGTGGCGATTTCGGTCAGGATATTTACCGGATCAGCTCCGCTTGGTTGCGGATAGTCGTAATCAAAATAATTGACCATTTCCTCAATCCTGACCGCATCTTTGGGAGGCAATCCACCGTTGTTCAAGTAACGGCGTATATTGCTGTAAGCCGCCCCATCTACATCTATTGAAAAAGTAGAAAGCGGCGTTTTATTGGGCGCCAGAAAGGTGTTCTCCGCAATAGCCGCATAACTTTCTGTATTTCCATAATGGCCAATGATATTCATGCCCATTCCCAGGTGACTATCATACTTTTTTTGTCCGTAATTAGGACTGGCCAGGCCACGTATCATAATAGTCTTTTGTGGGCCTTTTGTCAGGACCATATTTGAAGCATTTGCCTGTGCACTCTGGTTGATGATGCTGATTTCGTTCATGATAGGTTCGTGTTGCTCCATCCCTAAGCTCATTTGAACATTCAATATGGTTTTCTTAACGATGCTGAGTCGTTGGGATAGATAGCCGGATTTATCAAAGCATAATTCCTGATCCCCATTTTCTAAAAGGATCACATAATGACCATCTTTATCGGTCCATACTTGTTTACTGCCAGAGATATTACTGACCCGTACACCGGTAATAGGTTTTTTATGACCAATCTCGGTTACTGTGCCTTCTATTTTTTTTAATGCTGCAGCATTAAATCCAAGAAGTATAAGCACAAGGAAAATGGGGAAGAATAGCTTTTTCATAATTTCGTTGATTTACAGAATGATGTAAGCTTTAAAGAATTTCCACACCTTTATCAGAAAATATTTTTATACTTGATCGAATTATGTTCCAGACGCCAATTGAAATTTATTAAAAACAATACCAGAATCCAGGAGCAGGATGATGCTGCTTTGATTGCCCGATATAAAATCAGTGGCGACCTGGGGGCATTGGGCCAACTTTACAATAAATACATGCACTTGGTTTTTGGGGTTTGCCTCAATTACCTGAAAGATGAAGAGCAAAGTAAAGATGCAGTCATGCAGATCTTCGAAGAACTGGTCGTTAAATTAAAAATCCATGAAGTGCAGAATTTCAAAAGCTGGCTTCATGTGTTATCCAGGAATTACTGTTTAATGGCCATCCGTAAAAATTCCAAGCATACAACCGTCTCTATGGACGAGACTTTTGTGGAAAACACAGAATTTGTGCATCTTGATATAGATGATACAAAGGAAGAGCAACTAACGGTGATGGAGCGGTGTATCGAGAAATTACCAGAAGAACAGCGCATCAGCGTGCAATTGTTCTATTTGGAAGAGAAGTGTTATAAAGAAGTTGCAGATCTTACCGGATATGATATGTTGAAGGTAAAGAGCTATATCCAAAATGGAAAGCGGAACTTGAAAATTTGTATAGAAAAAAATAGTGGTGAATAACGATTGGTTAGATATAGGAGTCTTAGAGGATTATCTGGACGGTAAGCTTGACGCAAAAGCGATGAATAGGGTAGAGCGTGAGGCACTGGAAGATCCCTTTGTAGCCGAAGCTTTGGCCGGACTTAGTGCCTCGCCTAAACGGTCATTGGCGTCAATTTCTTTATTACAAAAGCAGTTGAAGGAACGGGTTGCCGAGCATCATGTGGCTAAGAAAACAAAAGTAATTACCTGGCAGCGGTTGAGTATTGCGGCAACTGCAGCAGTATTGTTTATTGGAGTGAGTATTATCTTCTGGATGAAAGAAGTGGCACAACAAAATCAATTGGCCAAACAAGGAAAAGAAGTTGAGGTCAATATAAAGCCCGAAGGTTCATCGGTTGAAATTCCTTCAGCAGATGCTGTTTCGGCTTCGACAACCAAGGAAGCATTGGTGAAAAATAAGAATAATGATCCTTCAGTCGCCGCTAGCGCATTTGCGGGATCATCAGTAGCTGGCCAGCGCAAGAAGGAAATAGTAGATAAAGCATTCCAGAAGGCAAAAACCAATAGCTATGCCGCAAATACAAAGAAAAAAGCAACAGCTAATTTAAATGAAGTTGCGATACCCGTAGCAGAACAAACAGAAACCGCAGCTATAGTCATGGCCGCAACGCAAAGTGCTTATGCCAGTCCGATGGCAAAATCTGCACGAATGAGGGCAGTGCCAGCTCTATTGTTAGCGGGGAAAGTAGTTTCTGAGCTAGATGGAAAACCTGTAGCTGGTGCGGCGGTGAAAATTGTACAAGGAACAGCTGGAAATGTAACAATGACAGATGCCAACGGTGAATTTAAAATACCCGCAGATAGCATCATGAAAGACTATACCCTTGCGGTAAGTCACCCTGGTTTTGCGCCTAATAGATTAGTTGCCAGATTAAATGAACCGATTGGTGTGACCTTAAAAAAGGACCTGATGATTGGGGCAGCATTCATCCCGGTGGGTGGCTGGGATAAGTACAATCAGTATCTGGAGCAGAACAATCGCCTGACGAAAGCGCATACGCTTGGTGCCACAGTACAGGTCAGCTTCCTGATTGGAAAAGATGGTAAGCCTTATGATTTCAAAATACTAAGAACCCCTGGAGCGAAGTATGATAAAGAAGCCATCAGGCTGATTTCAGAAGGACCTAAATGGGAACAGCCATTTAATCCAGAAGGAAGAGTACAGTTAGGGGTTAAATTTTAATTGGCATCTTATCAAGATCAAATTCCTGTCAGGGAGCAGTCCTGAAATTCATAGACATAAAAAAACCGGAACAAGTGTTCCGGTTTTTTTATGGGAGATACTCCCAATATGATTTTTGCTAGCTGCTTTTGATCAGCAACGATTCAAATTTGACGTATTAAAAGAAGAGGTGGATTACACTGTAAACAAGTGCTGCAAGTGTAGCTGATACCGGAATAGTCAGTACCCATGCCCATAGTAAACTTACTGTAACTCCCCAACGTACTGCGGATACTCTTTTCAATAAACCTACCCCAACGATAGATCCTGTGATCGTATGCGTAGTAGATACTGGAATACCAAAGTGTTCTGTGATTCCTAAGGTTACGGCACCAGCAGTTTCTGCGGCTACCCCTTCAAAGGCGTTCACTTTTGTGATTTTAGAACCCATTGTTTTCACAATTTTCCAACCACCACTCATGGTACCTAATGCGATTGCCGCATAACAAGAGATTGGAATCCATTCTGGCATGGTGTCACCAGTTTTAAGGACATTTGCAGCAACCATCGCTACGTAGATGATCCCCATTACTTTTTGAGCATCGTTACCACCATGCGTAAAACTTAGGGCAGCAGAAGAGATCAATTGAAGTCTTTTGAACCATTTCTCTGCAACAGATGGGCGTGCATTTTTGGAAATATGTAGGATAATAATAGATATAATCACGGAGATCACCATACCGATCACCGGAGCAAGCACAATAAAGGCCACTACTTTCAGAATTGGCGCAAGGTTAATTGCCGACATTACGCCGACTCCTAATGTTGCTGCTTTCGCCATACCAGCTCCAGCAAAACCACCAATCAGGGTATGCGATGAACTGGAAGGAATACCGAACCACCAAGTAAAAAGATTCCAGGTGATGGCAGCTAAAAGGCCGGCCAGGATCACTTCTAGTGTGATAAAGTTTTCCACTACCGTTTTCGCAATTGTATTGGCTACTTTATGGTCAGTGAAATAAAAATATGCAGCGAAATTAAAGAGAGCGGCCCATAACACTGCCTGAAAAGGCGATAATACTTTCGTTGATACAATGGTTGCAATAGAATTTGCTGCATCGTGAAAGCCATTGATATAATCGAAGGCAATTGCCAGGACAATTACAACGACCAATAAGGTAGTTACCATTTTTTTGAAGGATTAAGCGTTCTTTACCAAAATAGATTCCAACACATTTGCTGCATCTTCACATTTATCTGTAGCCATTTCTAAGGTCTGCAGTACTTCTTTTTGTTTGATTAATTCAATTGCATTAGTCTCAAATTCAAATAAACGAGCAATCGCAAGGTTCGTTACATAGTCAGCTTGATTCTCACCGCTATTGATTCTCACACAAGCATCAGCAATCACACGGATGTTTTTGAAACTTCTCAATTCTTTAATTGCCTTATCCAAATCGGTACACATCTCAACCAGCAATTCTGCTAATTTGATCATCGCATCACCAATATGAACAATATTATACAGCTCAATGTTACTCGCAGATGCATGAATATAATCCGCAATATCATCAACGGCACTCGCTAATGCATGGATATCTTCTCTGTCGAATGGAGTAATGAAGTTTTTGCTTAATTCTAAGAAGATAGAATGGGTAATGTCGTCACCAACATGCTCTAAACGTTCCACTTCTTTAATGTATTCTTTTCTTCTTTCCAGATCTGTTGCACTAAGGGCAAGCAATAGGGCTTCAGAAATTTTCAATACATTACTACCTGCCTGCTCGAATAATGGCTGGAATTTTTTGTCTTTTGGCGTGAAGAACTTAAAAATGCTATTCATCTGTTATATTATATTTTGTTTTAATTGTTAGATGAAAACCCGCATAATGCCCTGGCCATCCTACTTATAAAATATGATACAAAAGTATGAGTGTAATGTTAAGTTAATGTTAAGTGTTAAGTTATTTTATAAAAGCTTTGTCATTGTTAACCAATCTTTTGCAAAGTGAAGGCAAAAGTGGTTCCAATTTGTAAAGTGCTTCTTACCGAAATAATCTGTTGGTGTGCCTCCAGGATGTGTTTTACGATGGCCAGGCCTAGTCCCGTACCACCCTCTTGTCTGGATCTGTGAGAATCGATTCTGTAGAAACGTTCGAATAAACGAGGGAGGTGTTTTTCCTCAATTCCAATCCCATCATCGGTCACTTCAATCAGATATTGGTCATGAAGTTCGAAAATTTTAATGGCAGTGGAACCATTTTCCTTTCCATATTTGATGGAATTTTGAATCAGGTTGATCATGACCTGACGAATTTTTTCCCTGTCGGCATTTACATAAGCCGGGTGTGTGTATTTATCCTTGAAGGAGATTGTGATGTTTTTTGTTTTTGCCTTGTCTTCAAGGCCTTCCATAACCTCTTTAGCGAGCAACACAAAATCAAATTTTGTATAGTTTATCGGAATCTCTCCGGTCTCTAACTTTGAAATGGAATCCAGATCGTTGATGAGATAGCTTAAGCGTTCTACATTGTTCTCCGCTTTTTTCAGAAACTTAACTGCCATTTCCGGATCATCCGTCAAGCAGTCTTGTAAAGTCTCAATATATCCTTGTATGGCAAATAAGGGAGTTTTAAATTCATGAGATACATTCGACAGGAATTCTCTTCTAAACTGCTCCTGTTTTTTCAGGATATCAATTTCGCGTTTTTTCGCACCTGCCCATTCTTTCACTTCTTGTTCCACGTCATTGATGGGGTCGCTGCTAACATATTCTCCCAATGCATCTTTTAAGTCTCTTCCTAATTTTAAATTGTGAATCAGTTTATAAATCAGCACGATTTTAGAATAGATGTATTTTTCCAAGAGATAATAAAATACAATGAAACTGGTCATAAAAGCCACCCCAAAAGACACCGCCATAAAATACCAGCTTTGTTGGAAATAGAAATTGACCAAACCAATCGATAGGCCTACTGCAAATGCAGCAATTAGAACGAGGACGCTTAACTTCATGCAGGCAATTTACAATTTAGATTTAAATTCCACGTTAAATCTTTCCTTCCCATTCTTTATAGAAATGATCCAGGTAAACGAGCATAAAATCATGGCGTTGTGCTGCAATTTCTTTTCCGGTATTTGTTTTCATGAGGTCTTTTAATTTCAAAAGCTTTTCATAAAAATGATTGAGGGTAGGCGTGGTCGCAGTTTTGTATTCTTCCTTACTCATATTGAGATTGGGCGCAATTTCTGGGTCGTATAAAACTCGGTTCTTATAACCCCCATACGTAAATGCACGGGCGATCCCAATGGCACCAATGGCATCCAGGCGATCTGCATCCTGCACAATATCCAGTTCCTTAGATTTAAAGGTAACTGTACCTAAGCTGGCTTTATAGCTTAAATTCCTAATGATTTGTTGAACATGATGTATTTGTCCTGGATCGAGACCTAGTGTGCTTAAGAAATCTCCGGCTATTTTTGGACCAATTTCTTCATCACCGTTATTAAATTTAGGGTCGGCAATATCATGCAACAGCGCAGCCAAGGCTACAAGAAGCTCGTCACCTTTCTCCGTTAAATTGATATGCAGGGCATTCTTGTACACACGCTCAATGTGAAACCAATCATGCCCGGCTTCCGCCCCTGCTAATGTTTTTTTAACAAATGCGATGGTTTTTTCCAGGATGCTATTCATATAATTCTGCTTTGTTGCAAAAGTATCTGAAATCATCCGATAAAAAAATGATGTGGAGAATTAACCGGAAACCCTAAGGGCATCTACGAATTCTGCAGGTTTAAAATAAAGTAATTGATTGGGTTTGACATCCAGAATGTTGGCAATCTGGCATAATCGCTCTACAGTTAGCTTACTGTGACCCAGCTCGATTTTACTGTAAGCATTTTGAGAGATGTGTAATTTTGCAGCAAGATACTCCTGTGTTAAGGATTTGATTTTCCTGATCTTTTTGATCGTTGTAGGAATTTCTCTAACGTTAATCTCGATTTGGTCATTCATAGTTTGGGAAGTTTAGTTTACGTTTATTCTATTATCTATTTCTAGATGTATAAAGGTATAAACGTAAACTAAACAGGAATAGATTTAAAAAAAGAAAATAAAACACATTTTCTCTAATCTACGCTTTAATCTCCTTTGGTTCAGCTCTCCTGGTACCATCATATAACTCATATTCGAGCATTCGACAATCTAGTTTGCCATTATAGAATTCGATCTTCTTGGTGGCTTTAAGGCCGATTTTCTTTGCCAGGTCTGGGTTTCCGGTAAAAATATAACCGAAATAACCTTTACATTCTTGTTTCATGAAATCACCTACTCTTTTGTAAGTTGCTTCTAGAACGGAATGTACTCCTAAGCGCTCTCCATATTCCGGGTTAAAAACTACAACACCTTTTCCGCCTTCAGGAACTTTAGTTTCTGCGAAGTCACAAACTTCAAAAGTGATTAATGTATCAACACCAGCGGTTTGCGCGTTTTTGCGACTCACTTCAACGGCATCTTCTGAAAGATCTGTTGCAATAATTGTTAGGTCTATATTTTTAATCACCTGTTCTTTCAGAATACGGCGCTCTGCAAAGAATACCTCCTCATCATAACCTAGAATGTGCATAAAACCGTAATTCATACGGAATAGTCCGGGACGACGATTTGTGGCCAGTAAAGCGGCCTCAATTGCCAGTGTTCCTGAACCACACATCGGGTTAACAAATGGTGATTTTTGATCCCATTGTGTACTCATGATTACACCCGCTGCCAATGCTTCTAACATCGGTGCTTTTCCAGGGATTTTACGGTAGCCATGTTTGGCCAGGGTTTCTCCGGAAGTATCCAAAAAGATGTCTGCCTCACTGTCCTTCCAGTAAAGGTGTACCACTGCTTTATTGGCGTCTGATCCTGAATTTGGACGGATTCCTTTTTTGTCTTTAATGCGGTCTACAATCGCGTCTTTTACTTTTAGATTGGCAAAAAGAGGCGTCGTGATGGTTGGGTTATCCACATTTGAAGTCACGGAGAAGTATCCCGAGAAATCAATCAGTGATTCCCACTCCATATCCACCAGCTCCCGGTATAATTCTTCCGGGTTATTGGCTTTGAAGCTTTTTAAGCAATATAAAATCTGACTGGCACACCTCAGGTTTAAATTCAACTTGATGCACTCAGTAAGGGTTATATTCAACTCCACTCCCGTAGGGAAGTCCCTAACAATAGTGTAGCCCAGGGCTTTAACCTCTTCCTGTAAGTATGGCGATAATCGCTTGTTGCAGGTTAGTATAACCTTGCTTTTTGTGTGGAAAACTTGCATAATATATTGTGCGAAGTTATCAATAAAAATATAGAGATTTGAACTTTGTACGAGAATAAAACAGTAATTGTTATGGAAATAAAAGGAAAAGTGCATGAAATTGGTGCATTACAACAGGTGAGTGAGACTTTTAAGAAACGTGACCTGATTATAGAATACGCAGAAAATCCTACTTATCCTGAATACATCAGGTTTGAAGCTTTACAAGATAAAACAGCTTTATTCGATAGCTTAAAAACTGGTGATGATGTGGAAGTTTCTTTTAACTTACGCGGTCGTCCATGGACTGATAAAACAGGAAAAACATCATATTTCAATAGCTTGGTGGTATGGCGTATCAATGCCTTAACTCCAGGAGCAGCTGCAGCAACGCCAGCTTATGCTCCACCAGCAGATTTGAACAATGCTCCAGGTGAGGAAGACGATCTTCCTTTCTAAAGATCTTTTTTAAACGATAGACAAATTGACCACGAGCCTGTCCGATTTATTCGGACAGGCTTTATTTTTATCGGACTATTCCCTTTGTCATTTCCATACCGGAGCTAGCCTTCATTGAATAGGTAATATCCCAAGTTCAGGTTTAGTGACGTTTGGTTTTGATTGCCAAAACGATTATTTTTCTTAAAGCATATTTCGAATGAAAAGGAGTAGGATTAGTTTAATCCGGGTAATTTAAGGGCAATCAGCGTGTTAAAAAGTGTTAAATAAGCAGGTTTTTGCCAGACCTTATCTATTTTTGGATGTTATAGAATGAAGAAAAGAAGCCTTTGGTTGATCACCGCTCTAATGACCGTCGCTTTGTTAGGGGTCTTTGTAATGCAGTTGTATTACATTAGGGAGGCTTATGCTTTAAAATCTCAACTTTTTGAACAGGACGTGAGCCAGGCCTTAAATGCCGTGGTGAACAAGGTGCAGAAGCGTTACGCTGCTACTCATTTGTATAAGAAGGAAGGTCAGCTGAAAGAAGAACGAGAAGCAGAACTGAGAGATAAAGCGCAGATCCTGGTTGAATTTAAGGAACAACATAAGGCAAAGGAAGAACGCCGGAAACTGGAGCAACAGAAGAAAATTATTGCTGATCTGAATATGCAGGACAGTGTGATTCGAGTTACTTACCTCAGGCCGATGATCGTCACTGAAAAGGAATACGCCTCGATGTCCAGCCTGGATGACGATAAAAAATCGCCCCTGCAGGTAGATATGAATTTTGGCGTAGATAAGTCCGGAAACGTCGTTACTGCCAATGTTAATCAGGTCTATATCCCAGAAAAAGCACAAACTTTTAAAGTATCAACCGATAAGCTTCCAGATAGCATCCGCTACCTGGCCTTTAATCCATTTAGCAAAAAACCGCTGTTAATTACATTGCCTAGGATTTCTCCGGATATGGTCGCTAAGTTTAAAAGCGAAGATGAGATCGAAAATCAGAAATTTAAAAGAGCCTTTAAAGATCTTTTAAAAGACACGGTGATCATTAAAGCCAATAGCTTGAACTACCTCGAAGACGTAGCTAAGGAAATGCGTCAGGAAAATGTGCCAATAGCGGAGCGGGTACCTAGAGATGTGCTGGATACCTTGATCCGAACGGAACTCCTAAATAGGAACATCAAACTCGATTACGATTTCTGGGTGAAACTGGCCAGTAAAGATTCTGTTGTCTACCGTAAAGTTTCTCAGGGAAGTGCAGTGCCGACTCCGGCAAATCTGCATAAGGTAACGCTGTTTAGTGATGACATCTTTAGAGATCCGGGGATGTTATTTGTCACCTTCCCAAAAGAAAACTCTTTAATCTTTAATAACCTGAGCGCGACCATGGCTTCCTCGGCTGCTTTATTACTCGTACTTGTTTTCATTTTCTCTTATACCATCTATACCATTTTAAAGCAAAAGAAAATCTCAGAGATGAAAACGGATTTCATCAACAACATGACCCATGAGTTTAAAACTCCTGTAGCGACCATTATGATTGCCAGTGAGGCACTAAAAGATCCGGAGATTACAGAAGACAAGAACAGGGTGAAAAGATTGGCAGGGATCATCTATGATGAGAACGTGAGATTGGGAAATCATATCGAAAGGGTATTGAGTATTGCCCGTCTGGAGAAGAAAGAATTAAAGCTCGAAGAAACAGAAGTGAATGTAAATGAACTGATCCTCGTAGTGGTAGACAGTATGGATTTACAGCTGCAAAAGAAAGGAACAGACCTGCGGTTGAATCTTGATGCCAAGCAGCCTTTAATCTTTGCTGATGAACTACACCTTTCCAATGTTATTTATAACCTGATTGATAACGCGAATAAATATAGTATCGGAACACCGATAATTACGATTGCTACACGAAATACCCAAAAGCACCTGATTATTGAAGTCAGTGACGCGGGGATTGGCATGACAAAAGAAGAAACAAAACGTATTTTTGATCAATTCTATAGGGTGCCTACCGGAAATTTACATGATGTGAAAGGATTTGGCCTGGGCTTGAATTATGTCCAGGACATCATCGAACAAATGGGAGGGCACGTCAAGGTGCATAGTGAAAAAGACAAAGGTACTGTATTTGAAATAATCTTACCCCTAAACCGTAACTAATGAAAAAAATTCTATTGGTAGAAGATGATCCGAATTTGGGGTTGCTTTTGCAAGATTACCTGCAATTGAAAGGAAAATTTGAGGTGGTGCTCTGTGTGGATGGAGAAGAAGGCCTGAAGGCTTTTTCAAAACAAGAATTTGACCTTTGTATTTTGGATGTCATGATGCCTAAAAAGGATGGGTTCACGCTGGGAAAAGAGATCAGAAAGATCAACCAGCAGGTGCCTATTATTTTTGCTACCGCAAAGGCCATGATGGAAGATAAAGCATCGGCATATGATCTGGGTGGAGACGATTACATCACCAAACCTTTCCGTATAGAAGAATTATTGCTACGTATTAATGCACTTTTAAAACGAGTGACGATTAAAGAGGCTGCTGATGTGGCGCCAGTAGAAACGCAATTCCAGATTGGAGATTATACCTTTGATTATACCACCCAGCTGATTCATTATAAAGGACAGCAACAAAAGCTAAGTACCAAAGAAGCGGAGTTACTACAATTACTTTGTTTGAAGAAAAATGCGGTTTTGACCAGGGAAGAAGCCTTGTTGAGCATCTGGCATGACGACAATTATTTTAACGGTCGGAGTATGGATGTATTCCTAAGTAAGTTAAGGAAGTACCTTAGGGAAGACCCTAAGGTAGAAATCCTCAACGTGCATGGAAAAGGTTATAAATTACTTGTCAATTAGATCGTGAGAGCCTTCATTATGGTTTGAGCATAAGTACCCCAATCTTTTACCACCCCCTTTAGGGTGTCATTTAATCCTTTATTATTTACTGCCTTGCCTTTCACTGGAGCTTTTAATTCTGCTGCGGTGACTGGCCTGTCTTTTACTGCGGTCGCAAACCAACTGATGTTTTCATGTGGTAAAGCGACGCCCAGAATCATCCCCGGTAAGCCATTGAAAGATTCCGGACCTCCGGAAACAGGGATTTTATCCGTATAAAATGCCACCACATAAATAGAGTCCATCATCACTGCATTGGCTCTTCTACATTCAAATCCAGCAATTTCCCGCGTCTCAGAAGTGAGCTTCCAATTGATTTTTCTTAAGCTGTCTTTCACCAGGAATATTTCTTCAAACACCTTCTTCTGTGTAATGGCACTACCGGTAGCGAAATCACCAAAAATGGTGTTAATCTGCATGGCATTTGGATCACTACCAAAAAATCCATTCCCGTCTTTTTGAGTGTCTTCTATTGGGGTGTATAAAGATTTATCCTTTGAAAAAACCAGGGTGCTTTTCAAGA
This sequence comes from Pedobacter gandavensis, assembly GCF_014172405.1. Lineage (GTDB taxonomy): Bacteria > Bacteroidota > Bacteroidia > Sphingobacteriales > Sphingobacteriaceae > Pedobacter > Pedobacter gandavensis. The sequence goes on from NZ_WNXC01000008.1 coordinate 108,452, forward strand.
TTTTGAATTGCGGTTGGTTTTTCTTGTAGGCATCAAAAGCAGGTTGCATATAAGCTTCATTGTCTTTATTGATGCGTTTTTTTAGGGTCGCATACATGTTCATCTTTCTTTCAAATTCAATCACACCGTCAGTGGTGAAGCGTGCATTCTGTGCACGGCTGCCCAGATAGCCAAGTAATATAGTAAGGGTAATTAGTGTCTTTTTCATCAGTATAATATTTGTTTTTTTAATGAAATCAGGCTAAGTGTTATCATTGCGCTGAGTAATCGCTTAGCATGATTTCACGTGGTTATTGTTTTGGTGCTCCTCCGCCCATTTTATTGAAATCCCAGGTCAGTGATGCCATGAAGTATCTTCCAATAGTATTGTATCTTCTTTGGGTAATTAAATTGCTGCTGGCACTTCTGTCAAAACCAGTATTTTGATTTAATAAGTCATTGGCAGCAAGCGATAGCTTTAAATCTTGTGCTTTGAAGAATTTTTTGCTGATGTTCGCATTCCAGATGAAACGCTCAAATGACTGATTAAAGGATTTTGTTTTTGCTCTGTATTCGTACTGCGCATCGGAGCCGAGTTCAATTTTTCCAGGAAGGTAAACGGTGAAATTAGCATTTCCATTGGCTGACCATCCATTGTCATTAAATTCTTTCTGTAAAGAAGAATTGCTAATGGTGTAAGTTGGTCCCGCGGAAATGTAAGCATCATATTTTTTCTCTTTGCGTTTAGAAATACTGATGCTACCATTGTAATTCATGTTATTAGTGGTATTGAAATCTTGGTTAACCATACTGTAACTGGTACCGCCGTTTAAACCTCCATTAAAGCCCGCTTCGATATCTAAGCCCTTAATCTTCCTGTAGTAATTAATATAAGTACCAAAATTTGTTGGTGTTTTTCCATCAATATTGATCGGCTTATGGGTACTCTTACCCTCGTTATCGATCGTGGTTTGATTGGCAATCGCATTAGAGGTAAAACTGGTGTAAACGTTGAACCAGATTGATTCGCCGCTCATCACCTTATAAGAACCAAAATTGGCATTAATCCGACTGTTATACGAAGGTCTTAAATCAGGGTTTCCATCATAAATATTTAATGGATCATTGTTTACCTTTACCGGTTGTAGTTGATTGATGCTTGGCTGTGTAGTATTTCCATAATAATCAAATCGAAGTGATTTCATCTGTGAGAAAGCATATTTGTAACTCAGTGAAGGATTCCAGTTAGTGAATTTCCTGTCAAAACGCTCTTGAGTCAAACCATCTTTTTGTTTGAAATTTACATCAGATATCTTTGTGCCGAAATTTATGGTGGTCTTGTCTTTCTTAAAATTGAAGACCGCCCCTCCCTGATTGGAAATTTGGTTTAGTTTGAAATCATTACTGAATTCCATATCCAGGTCGGTGTACTGTCCAGCCGCATTTTTGTTGTACGATTTCCTTACAGAAGTCCCTTGACTGATATTCAGTCCGTAGTTAAGAACTACTGACCAGGTTTTAGTAATTGGCTCCGTATAAGTAGCATTCGAGCTGAATGCGGCCATGTCGTTGTGGCTGGTTTTGTATTGATCCAACACCTGTTCTCTTGTGAATTCACCATTGATGTCAAAAAACTGATTTAAGGAATAAACATTGCCTTTGTTGTTCTTTTCGGTGTTGCTCTGTCTTAGGTTTAATGAAAACGTACGGCCTTTTTTCTTGAGTTTTTGTGTATAAAGTACATTTGCATTTAGGTCTCTTTGGTCTCCCTTATTGTCAGAGTGACTCAAGCTGTTGTTGATGGCCGTGCTATCGGCACGCTTACTGTTACCGCTACCTTGTGTATCTGAATTGTTGTTCTTTAATAATCCGTCAACACCCACTTTAATAGTCGCATTGGAGTCCAGACTGATGGTATAGGTAGCGTCTAATTTTTGTCGGAACAGGTGCTTCGTAGAGCGTTCAGCCGCATTGCTCCTAATTAATGAAGTTTCTGATCCTTCAGGCAAGTTGTTTTGCGTCTTTGTACTGCTGTTACTAGTTACGTCAATCGCGCCAACTTTATAATTTGTATTGATATTTTCTTTGTCTTTGTTCCATTTATTGGAGAAATGGCCTCCTCCGCTTAGCGTTTTGGGTAAACCTTCGCCATTGTATTGACCATTATAGGAGTCCAGACCATCGTCGCCGCCGCCTGAAGAGAACATGTACATCCCATCATCGCTCATTTGGAAGTTGCTGGTCCCGAATTTGTTATTGTCGCTCCAGGATAAGCCAGTTTTTCCGTTGTTTCCAATGGTTCCATAAGCGGCAACTTTCTTCTTGCCTTTGAATGCATTGACCATCGCTTGTCCGGAATAGAAATCTTCTGTACCACCTCCGGCATCTACTTTTCCGAAATACCCCTGTTTCTTGTCTTCTTTAAGTTTAATATTAATGGTTTTAGCTTTTTGGCCATCGTCAATACCAGTAAATGCAGCCTGATCACTAGTTTTATCGAACAACTGTACTTTATCTACCATATCGCCACGTAGGTTCTTGGTAACCAAGGTAGGGTCATCGCCGAAAAACTCCTCTCCATCTACCAGAACTTTATTTACGGCCTGTCCTTGGGCGGTAATCTTCCCATCTTTATCAATGGTGATGCCTGGAAGTTGCTTCAGCAAGTCTTCAACTTTTGCATTGGGTTGAATGACATAGGCTGCGGCATTAAATTCGGTTGTATCGCCTTTCATCTTGATGGCATTGACATTTCCTTTGATGATCACATCCTGTAGGAGCGTTGATTTAAGTACCAAATTTAACTTGCCAAAATCATGCATCTTTTTAAGAGAGTCTAAACTGAAGTTTTCGACATAATCTGCGTAGCCAGGATAACTCACGAGAAGGATGAATTTTCCGGCTTTCGAAGGAAGAAGTTTAAAAGCCCCATCACTGCCTGTGCGGGCAAATTTGACGAGTGTTGAATCTTTTGCATTTAAAACGGTGATCGTAGTGTTCACCATTTTATAAGTCGCAGCGGTGTCGGTAACTACACCTCTGACTTCATAATTACTTTGCGAGAACACTAAAAAAGGGCAATAGCAGACTAAAAATAGTAAGAGTAGTTTAAGTTTCATTTTTGGTTGTTTGGATTAACCTAAGTTATAACTAAATATTTAGTGATACGTATTTGTAAACAAGGAATTTTGTTAAATTATGTTAAAGAGTAAAAAATGTTCAGGAATTATAATGAAAAGTGTGCTAAACCCTTTTTAATTGTGCTTTAAAAGGGCTTTATGGATTTGTAATATTGTTGTTTATCTTGGCATTCCTTAAACTACACACATGAATAAGAACCTATTAACCCTTTTTTTTATGGCATTGGCAGGTATCGCCTTTGGCCAGCCTGCTAAGAAATCTGCTAAAAATCTACCCAATGTCATTTATATTTGTGCAGATGACCTAGGTTATGGTGACTTGAGTTGTTATGGCGCAACAAAAATTAACACCCCAAACTTAGACCGTCTGGCGGCAACAGGGATTAGATTTACCGATGGCCATGCCACTTCCGCAACCTGTACGCCTTCCCGTTATGCATTCATGACAGGCGAATACCCATGGCGGAAAAAAGGAACAGGTATTTTACCTGGTGATGCTGCACTGATTATACCCACCAATAAAACGACCCTCCCTAACCTTTTTAAGAAAGCAGGATACCAAACCGGGATTGTAGGGAAATGGCATTTGGGTTTGGGAGATGCAGTAGCTAAAGACTGGAATGGAGAGGTGAAACCAGGACCGAATGAAGTGGGGTTTGACTATTCCTTCATCTTTCCTGCTACTGCAGATCGGGTACCAACAGTATTTCTGGAAAATCATAAAGTACTGGCTTTAGAGGCCAATGATCCTATTGAAGTAGACTATGCAAAAAAGGTTGGCAATGATCCAATTGGGAAAGAACATCCGGAATTGCTTAAAATGCAGAGTTCCCCAGGACAGGGGCACAACCAGACCATCGTAAATGGCATCGGTCGAATCGGTTATATGAGCGGTGGTAAGATGGCCAGATGGGTAGATGAAGAGGTTTCCACGACTTTCTTGAATGTTGCTCAGGGCTTTATTGAGAAACATCAAAAACAACCTTTCTTTTTATATTACGCCTTAACTGAGCCACATGTGCCGCGTATGCCAGCTACCAGGTTTAAAGGAAAAAGTGGACTGGGATTACGAGGTGATGCGATCCTGCAGTTAGATTGGACGATTGGCGAAATCATGAAACAGCTGAAATTGCTGGGTATCGATAAAAATACCATGATCGTGTTTACCAGTGATAACGGTCCGGTGTTAGACGATGGATATCAGGATGAAGCTGTGACCAGGCAAAATGGGCATCAACCTGCCGGGGTGTTACGCGGAGGAAAATATAGTGCGCTGGAAGGTGGTACCAGAGTGCCTTTCATTGTAAACTGGCCAGGCCAGCTGAAACCAAAAGTGTCTCCAGCATTGGTAAGCCAGATGGATTTAATCGCCTCATTTTCAAAATTAATCCAACAGCCGATACCTGGTGGTGATGCCACCGACAGTGAGAATTTACTGGATGCTTTAATGGGGAAATCCCAAAAAGGAAGGTCCGTCTTCGTAGAACAAGGGGGGGCGCTTTCTCTTTTGAAAGATGGCTGGAAATACATCAGTCCAAGTAATGGCGGTACTTTTATGCAGGATGTTGGTATTGAAACCGGGAACCTGCCAACCGCACAGTTGTATCACCTGACAGATGACCTGGGCGAAAAAAATAACCTGGCCGATAAATATCCGGAAAGGGTTAAAGAAATGGCCGCGCTCCTGGAGCAGGTCAAAACAAAAAAATAAATGAAAAGCCGGATTCCTAATCAGAAATCCGGCTTTTTTACTTGTGCGGTTCATGCTTATTGAAAAAATTAGTGTTCCGGACCTTGATTGATATCTGGTAATTTTTTATTTACAATTATTTCTTATGACGATTGTTTTTTAATCTTTATTAATTAACAGCATTCTTCTTATCTTTGAGGACACCAATTTGAAGATGGTTTATTTTTAATTGATGCCTTTAATATGTCTGAACAAAACCCCGCCGAGCTTGCCGCTAAATTTGTAAACTATACTTCCAAACACATCTTTCTAACAGGAAAGGCCGGCACTGGTAAAACTACCTTTTTGCGTAACCTGATTGAACTGACCCATAAAAAGGCAGTCATCGCGGCACCAACAGGTATTGCAGCGATCAATGCTGCGGGGGTGACCATTCATTCTTTATTCCAGCTTCCTTTTGGTACGTATCTGCCTAAAGCTCCGGCTGCAGATGGCGATCATTACAATCAGCAGTACAATACCCCCAAATCTATTGTCCGCCATTTAAACATGACTTCCTCCAAAAGGAAGGTGCTGATCGATATGGAGCTGCTGATTATCGATGAGGTGAGTATGCTTCGCGCCGACTTGCTGGATGCCATAGATATGGTGTTGCGTTACATCAGAAGGAACAACACAGCAAGTTTTGGAGGAGTTCAAGTCTTGTTTATAGGTGATTTACATCAGCTGCCACCAGTAGTGAAATCATCTGAATGGAACCTGATGGGGCAGTTTTATAACAGTGCTTATTTTTTTGATGCACTGGCGCTTCAGAACAATCCACCGATTTATATCGAGCTGGAAAAAATATACAGACAGGCAGATCAGTTGTTCATCAACCTGCTCAATAACCTGCGCAACAATGAAGTGACTGCTGAGGATGTCGCCCTTTTGGATAAATATTATAAGGCTGATTTCAAACCAACAGTAAATGATAAATACATTACCCTTACCACTCATAATAACAAAGCGGATACCCTGAACAAGGAAAGGCTGGAAGAATTAAAAGCTTCTTCCTACCTGTATACAGCCAAAATTGAGAATGATTTTTCTGAGTACGCCTACCCTGCAGAGCATATTCTAGAGCTTAAAAGAGGAGCGCAGGTAATGTTTATTAAAAACGACCCTACTGGCGAACAGCGATTTTTCAATGGAAAGATTGCCATAGTGACTGAGCTAAGAACGGATATGATTGAGGTGCAGGCGGAGGGAACAAATGAAAAGATTATCCTTGAAAAATACACCTGGAAAAATATAAAATACTCCACTGATAAGGTAACTGGTGAGATTACCGAGGAGCTGGCAGGTACATTTACACAGTACCCTTTGAAGCTGGCCTGGGCAATTACAGTACATAAAAGTCAAGGCTTAACTTTTGATAAAGCGATTATTGATATTGGTAGTGCTTTTGCTCCCGGACAAATCTATGTAGCGCTTTCTCGACTTCGTTCACTTGATGGATTGATCCTGACTTCTAAGATTTCAGGCTCCGGTATCCGACAAGATCAAAATGTATCCTTCTTTTCAAAAACTAAAGAAAGTCAACTGAGCCTGGATCAACAGATCGTAACAGAGAGCGATGCTTTCCTGAGGTCTTATTTGTTGCAGTGTTTTGACTTGACTCCACTGGATAATTATGTGTACGAACACGTGCATTCTTATACCAAGGATATTAATAAATCTGCCAAGCAAAAACATGTGAAATGGGCTGGTCAGTTGTTGAAAGATCTGACTGAGGTGAAGGGGAATGCCAATAAATTTCTTTCACAGATTCAAAGAATGTATGCGGTGGATACACCCGAAGGTAGAAAGGCTTTGCTGGAAAGAACTATCGCAGCAGAAAATTATTTCAACCCGATTGTTGTGGGCTTTTCTAAACGCATTTTTGAGCGTATGGAGTTGGTGAAACTGGATAAACAGGTGACCGCCTATTTAACCGAGCTTTTGGAAATGGAAGCTTTGTTTTATGACCAATATAAGAAAATAAGAAAAGCAACCGGGATGTTGAATTCTACCATTAATGGGACGGAGTTTACTAAAAAGGACGTTACCGCATTAATGAGTCAGGCGGAAAGAGCTGCCACCATGGCCAAAGTGTTCGCAGTTCCAGGTAAGCTGGACTTTACCGCCAAAAAAGGAAAGGCTATAAAATCGAAAACTGCTGCTCCAAAAGTGGAGAAAGAACCTAAAATCGATACTAAAGAAGTTTCTTTAGAAATGTTGAAAGCTGGAAAAACGCTTGCAGAAATTGCTTCTGAACGTAAAATGGTGATCGGTACCATCGAAGGGCACCTGGCTTTCTACGTAGCTAAACATGAGGTTTCAGCCAAAGATATTATCGGCAAAAAGAAACTGGATAAAATTCTTAAAGCGATTCAGGACTTAAAGACCCTCCAGATGAATCCAATTAGGGAACATCTGGGTAGGGACTATACGTTTGGTGAAATTAAAATTGGTGTGGCCGCACACCTTGCAGAAGGGGAGTAATTATACCATAACTTCCCCTGTAAATACCTGTACCGCCGGACCACATAGAAATATATTGCGGAATTTTGAACCGTCATAATCAAATTGGATGCGTAAATCGCCTCCTAATACCTTGATTGGGGTTTCAATATGTCCCTCTTGTTTCAAATGTTGCGCCATCGATAAGGCCACAGCTGTTACTCCGGTTCCGCAGGCATAAGTTTCATCTTCTACACCTCTTTCGAAAGTACGTACAAAGAAATGGTCTCCCTGATTTTCTACAAAGTTTACATTGATTCCAGCTACTTTATAAGTGTCGCTATTGCGGATCGCTTTTCCTTCTGTGAAGACATCCTTGTCCTTTAAGCCAGTCACTTGTAATACATAGTGTGGTGAGCCAGTATTTAAAACATAGGCATCTCCATCTTTTTCAATGTTGTCAATGTCGATCATTTGTAAGTTGACCCAATCGCCTTCAGCGGAAATTTTGGCATAATGTGGTCCGTCTACTGCCAAAAATTCAGTCTCTATGTCGATGATGCCCAGGTACTTGGCAAATGCAACGATGCATCTTCCTCCATTTCCACACATGCTGCCCAACTTTCCGTCTGCATTGAAGTATAACATTTCAAAATCATGTGTTTCATGGGTCTGAAGCAACATTAATCCGTCAGCTCCGATGCCAAAACGCCTGTTACACAGGTCTAAAACCGCATTATTATCCTTATATTGAAAAGATAAATCCCGGTTGTCAATTAAAATAAAGTCATTTCCTGCGCCCTGGTACTTGAAGAACTTGGTTTTCATAAACGGTTTATAGTTGTTGTTTTAACATTTTTTAACAGTTTTAATCGCCTGTTACTAATGCAAATATCGTTGATCTGGTATTAAATTTGACTAAACCAATGAAAAGAAAAGTTCTTAGCAGGTAAAAAAACAATGCCTTCTGACTTTTCCCCAATTGAGAAGATTGGTTGAATCAGAAGGAATGGAGTGAATTAAAAACATACAAAAAAATAGGAGACAAATGAAAAGAATAGGATTGATAGCATTGGCCGCATTATTTGGTGGTGCGGCTGCACTAGGTGGCTATAAATTATTAGAACGTAATCAGGATGGTAGATCATTCACTGAGCAACAAAATGTACTTTTTGCAAATAACCCTGCAAAAATTTCTTCGACGGGTGCGGTGGATTTTGTACAGGCAGCGGCGGCAGTATCACCAGGTGTAGTGCATATTAAAACTACTTATGGTGGGAAAAGTTCTGATCAATCAGCTGGTTCACCAGTAGATATGTTCGAAGAATTCTTTGGACGAGGCGGCCGTAGTATGCCACGTGCGCCTAGAGCAGCTTCAGGTTCAGGTGTGATTTTAACACCAGACGGGTATATTGTAACAAATAACCATGTGGTGGAAAATGCGGATAAAATTGAGGTGATTCTTTCCGATCGCCGTAAAGTAGTGGCGAAGGTAATTGGTACAGATCCAAATACTGACCTTGCCTTAATTAAAGTGGAAGAAACCGGCCTTCCGGTGGTGAAAATGGGTAACTCAGATAATGTGCAGATTGGTGAATGGGTATTGGCAGTAGGCTTCCCATTAGATCTTCAAACGACTGTTACTGCAGGTATTGTAAGTGCGAAAGCAAGAAGTATTGGGATTCTTTCCAGACAACAAAACCAGCTAACTGAACAAGAGTATGAAGAATACCGTAGAACTGGTAAGGCACCTTCACGTGCCAATACAAGTATTGAGTCGTTCATTCAGACTGATGCCGCAATTAATCCTGGAAACAGTGGTGGTGCTTTAGTCAATGCGAATGGAGAGTTAATTGGTATTAATGCTGCTATTGCTTCGCAAACTGGTACCAATGAAGGTTATGGTTTTGCAATTCCAGTGAACCTTGCTAAAAAGATCCTGGAAGACTTTAGAAAATATGGTACGGTGAAACGCGGTTATATAGGTGTCTCTTTCGTTCCATTAGATGCAGATGTTGCAGAACAGTTGAAAGTTAAAGACATTAATGGTCTTTATGTGAAAGATGTAATTGCAAATGGCGGTGGTGCCGCTGCGGGTATTAAAGAAGGTGATATCATTAAAAAGGTGGAAGGTCAGCCAATTTTTGACTCTCCTGATTTACAGGAAAAAATTGGCCGTATGAGCCCTGGTGATAAAATAAACTTAACCATTTTAAGAGAAGGCGCGTTGAAAGATGTTAATGTTACCTTAAAAGGGGAAAGTACTGTAAGTACACCTAAAACTGCAGCTTCAGGTAAAGCCACAGGTGCAACAATCGGTAAATTGGGTGCTACTTTTGCCCCAGCGCCAGCACAGCTGAAAGCAAAATTAGGGGCTAAATCAGGAGTAGTGGTGACTGCCATTGAGCCAGGAAAAGTATTCGATTCATTGGAGATTCCAAAAGGATTGTTAATTACTGGGATAAACGGTAGGCCAGTAAACTCAGCGAAAGATGTAGAAGCAGCATTGCCTACTTCAAAAAATGGAATGACTACCATCACTGGTGTAGGTGCCGATGGTCAAAATTATTCCTTCACTTTTTAAGAAATAAGTTTTAATAAATGATTTTAACGGGAAGCAGTTTTTACTGCTTCCCGTTTTTTTTTTTGCTTTGCAGGATGCCTTTCGGGGAGTTGAGGCGGGTTTTTAGTTAATAAAGGTTAGAATGTTTCTAAATAGGCCGATTGTCGTTTTTTTATGACAATCCTTAACCAATTAATTCTTTTATTAAATACTTTTGCATGAATAGAACTAAAATACAATCAAATGGCTAGTTTCGGAAACGCTTTTTCCTCGTCTATAGGAAAAAAACTAATAATGGGTATCACCGGCCTGTTTCTTATTTCATTTCTCGCGGTTCACTGCTTTATCAATGCTTTGATCTTTGTGAATGACGGTGGGTTAACTTTCAATCTAGGGGCACATTTCATGGCCACCAACTGGTTCATCAGAGCGATGGAAGTGGTGTTGATGGCAGGATTATTGGCACACATTATCCAGGGTCTACGTTTGGTTTTTCAGAACCAGGCAGCTCGCCCGGTAAAGTATGCGGTAGTTGATGGTGCAGCAAACAGTAAATGGTATTCCAGATCAATGGGTTTATTAGGAACCATCCTTTTAATCTTCCTGATCGTGCATTTATCTGATTTCTGGGTAGTTTCTCGTTTTACAGGAATTCCTACAGTAGATGCAAATGACCATGAGAACCTTTTTGCAGTAATGGTAGCAAGATTTCAAACTCCTTGGGTGGTAATCTTATACGTATTGGCAATGGCTTCTCTATGTTATCACTTATTACATGGATTTGCTTCAGCATTCCAGACTTTAGGTTGGAACCATAAAAAATACACGCCGCTAATAAAAGCATTTGGGGTATGGTATTCAATTATCATCTCAATCCTATTTGCGATTATGCCTGTTGCTATTTACGCAGGTTTTATTAAATAATTTTTGAACTTATATAAAGCTTAAATAAAATGGCTGAATTAAATGCAAATATACCGGAAGGCGATTTAATGGAGAAATGGACGAAATTAAAGTCCTCAATGCCATTAGTTAACCCGGCAAATAAAAGAAGCATAGAAGTTATTGTAGTAGGTTCTGGGTTGGCGGGTGCTTCTGCAGCAGCAACTCTAGCTGAAATGGGTTATAAAGTGAAGTGTTTCTGCTTCCAGGATTCACCAAGAAGAGCACACTCTATCGCTGCTCAAGGTGGTATCAATGCTGCAAAAAACTATCAGAATGATGGTGACAGTACTTACCGTCTATTCTATGATACCATTAAAGGTGGTGATTACCGTGCTCGTGAAGCTAACGTTTATCGTTTAGCAGAAGTGAGTGCAAATATTATAGATCAGTGTGTGGCACAAGGTGTGCCTTTAGCAAGAGAGTATGGTGGTCTTTTAGACAACCGTTCTTTTGGTGGTACACAGGTTCAAAGAACATTTTATGCTGCAGGTCAAACCGGTCAGCAATTGCTTTTAGGAGCATATAGCGCTTTAGAGCGTCAAATTGGTATGGGTAAAGTGGAAATGTTTACCCGCCATGAAATGATGGATGTTGTAGTGATCGATGGTAAAGCACGCGGTATCATTGCCCGTAACTTAATCACCGGTGAACTGGAACGCCATTTCGGTCATGCCGTATTGCTAGGTAGTGGTGGTTACGGTAACGTATTCTACCTTTCTACAAATGCAATGGGTAGTAACGTTACAGCAGCCTGGAAAGCACACAAAAAAGGTGCATTCTTCGGTAACCCTTGCTACACACAAATTCACCCTACTTGTATCCCTGTTTCAGGAGATCATCAAAGTAAATTAACCCTGATGTCTGAGTCATTACGTAATGATGGAAGAATCTGGGTGCCTAAGAAAAAAGGTGATGATCGTTCTCCAATTGATATTCCAGAAGAAGAAAGAGATTATTATTTAGAGCGTAGATACCCTGCTTTCGGTAACCTTGTACCTCGTGATGTGGCCTCCCGTGCTGCAAAAGAACGTTGTGATGCAGGTTATGGTGTAGGTAAATCTAAATTGGCCGTGTATCTGGATTTCAAAGCAAATACAGAGCGTTACGGTCGTATTGAAGCTAATAAACACAATATCCATAATCCTGATAAAGAAACTTGCATGCGCTTAGGCCGTGAGGTGATCAAGGAAAAATATGGTAACCTGTTTGATATGTACAAGCAAATCACCGGAGAGGATCCTTATGAGTTGCCAATGCGTATTTATCCTGCTGTTCACTATACTATGGGTGGACTATGGGTAGATTACAACTTGATGACTACAGTACCAGGATTGTATGCTATGGGTGAAGCTAATTTCTCAGATCATGGTGCAAACCGTTTGGGTGCTTCTGCATTGATGCAAGGTCTTGCAGATGGTTACTTTGTGATCCCGCTTACTATTGGTGCTTACTTATCTAAAGAGATTGCGACCAAAGCAATTCCATTGGATCACCCTGCATTTGTGGAAGCTGAGGCTAGTGTGAAAAGCATTGTCGATAAGTTTTTCGCAATTAAAGGGACTAAATCTGTAGATCATTTCCATAAAAAATTAGGAAAGATCATGTGGGATAAATGTGGTATGGCCCGTAATGCTAAAGGATTAACGGAAGCAATTGCTGAGATTCAGCAGTTACGTAAAGACTTCTGGTCAGATGTACGTGTTCCAGGTGAAGCCAATGAATTCAATCCTGAATTAGAGAAAGCTGGTCGTGTGGCCGACTTTATCGAGTTGGGTGAGTTGATGTGTATAGATGCCTTGAACAGAAATGAATCTTGTGGTGGTCACTTCAGAGAAGAGTACCAGACAGAAGAAGGTGAAGCACTCCGTGATGATGAAAACTATGCTTATGTATCCGCATGGGAATACAAAGGAGATGTGACTTTCAACCTGCATAAAGAGGAATTGAAGTTCGAAAACATCAAGGTTGCACAAAGAAGTTATAAATAGCAAGTACTAAAATCTCAATATCATGAGTACAGGAAATATGAATTTAACGCTGAAAATCTGGCGTCAGAAGAGTAGCAAAACCAATGGTAAATTGGTGGATTATAAGTTGTCAGAGATTTCTCCTGATATGTCTTTCTTAGAAATGTTTGACGTGTTGAACGAGGAATTGATTTCAAAAGGTGATGAGCCAGTTGTTTTTGATCACGACTGTAGAGAAGGTATCTGTGGTGCCTGCTCGATGTACATCAACGGCCGTCCACACGGACCAAAAGAAGGCGTAACAACTTGTCAGTTGCACATGCGTTCATTTAAGGATGGAGATACAATCGTTGTTGAACCATGGAGAGCGAAGGCTTTTCCGGTAATCAAAGATTTAACGGTAGATCGTACTGCATTTGACCGCGTTATCGCAGCCGGTGGATTTATTTCAGTGAATACAGGGAACGCACAGGATGCAAACAACTTGCCGATTCCAAAAGTACAGGCGGATTCAGCTTTCGAAGCTGCAGCATGTATCGGATGTGGTGCTTGTGTGGCAACTTGTAAAAATGCTTCTGCCATGTTATTCGTTTCTGCAAAGATCTCTCAGTTGGCGCAATTACCTCAGGGACAGCCAGAACGTTACCGTAGGGTGCAAAGTATGGTGGCACAAATGGATGCAGAAGGTTTCGGTAACTGTACCAATACTGGTGCTTGTGAGGCGGAATGCCCTAAAGGAATTTCTTTAGAGAATATTGCACGCATGAATAGAGACTTTTTATCATCAAAATTTGTATCTGAAGAATCTATTTAATAGCTTTAAATAACGAGACAAGGATATTTAACACGAAAGCCCGGCTATTACAGCTGGGCTTTCGTGTTTAAAAGGGGGGATACTCGGGTATTAATCTGTGTTTGTCTGGAAGTCTAATTTTGTAGTTTTTTTGTTGGTGATCAGGATTACACCATTGACAGCCTCTGGCCCATATAATTTAATGGAGGCATCGTTTTTAAGTATAACCAGAGACTCAATATTGTTCTTATTGAGATCCGCTAGTTTTTGATAACTTCTTTTTCCGTTAATATATAATAAGGGTTGTTTTTGAGAATCAAGACCTAATTTCGCTAAATTCGACCTAAGGTCATTAACATCGGTTTCTTTTATCATGCCTGTTTTTGGAGCAGGAGGCGATAGTGTGAAATTGATCGGAATATTGTACTTTACTCGGACTGCCTTGTTGTCCTGGATTCCCGGAATCCATTTTGGAGATTCTCTCAATACTCTCACCGCTTCCTCATCTGTCCCACTACCAAGCTTTCTTTCCACTTTAATGTCAACTAATGAACCGTCTTTTTCTACGATAAAGGAAAGGAAAACTTTACCTTGTACGTTATTGGTCACTGCTTCTTTAGGGTATTTTACCGTTGAACTTAAATAATGATAGAAAGCCTCCATGCTTCCAGGAAAGCTAGGCTGCTGATCAATGGAAACAAAATCATACACTTTAGTATCATTTGGGTCGTTGCCGACTTTGCTCATGTTAGTTGTTTTCCTCGGATGCGACATTGCTTGTTTGCCACCACCGGTGCCAAAGCCGTAGATGGTAATAGGGGCTAAGCGGGTATAGCCTTTAACAGCAGTTAATGTTAAGTTTTTTATAGGACTGGTACTTCCTTCCAATCTGAATTGTACAGGTAGGGTGTAATTACCATCCTGAGCAGCAGTATAGCCCTCATAGGAAACCAGTACTCTCATCACTTCAGCATCACATATGGCACCTAATTTATTTAGGATACTGATGTTGCTGATCTCAGCATCTTTTATGGTAAATTTAATCAGGTTGTTCCCTTGAATATTTTCCTTTTGTGCTTCGTATGGATAACGTGTCTTCATTCTGAAGAACTTATAAAATTTTTGCCATGCCGGATCTTTTGGGTCAATGGTTGTTTTTTTGAGGTTCGTACTAGCCGTTAAGGGTATTGAAATCACTTCTTCAACAGCAGCCAGAGGCTCATTCAATGGAATCTCTTTGGTGACTGAAATGATGGTTTCATTACTGCGTATGGTCGCAGAAGAAAGCATCAGTGTGATGGCAAAAAGAGGGAGAAATAATCCATATTTCAAAATTGCCGTTCTGGTTGACCGTTGTTTGTGTAACATAAATATCCGTTTTTTTAACAGTGATTTATTAAAAAAAGTGTTGGTCAGATTATTCGGTGCTATCTTGAATGCTTTGCTCAACAAGAGTAGCGCGTATTCTTCTTTGTCTCCCTGGAATTTGGCAGCTTCCTCATCTGCCAGGTATTCATGGGTGTTTTTAATAGCGGATTTGTAGCTATAAATGATGGGATTAAACCAGGTGAATATGCTCAGCAATTCAAAAAACAAGATATCTAGACTGTGTAGCTGGCGGATATGAATCTCCTCATGTCGATTGATCGTGTCTAAATCCGGAAGCGTAGGGTCTATTCTTTTCTTAGTTAAGAAAGAAAATGCATTTCCGGTAGTTTTACGCTTTAATAAGCGCGATACTGTGGCCAATTTATAAAGAAATAGGAGGGTAAAAACCATTATACCTGCGATATAAACCAATACCAGCAAATTCCCCGTGCTGAACCTTTCAGGTGCATCTGGACTGACACTCACTTGTGTTACCAATTCTTGTAACTGATCCACCCCACTATAAATAGGCTGGGCAACAGGTTGCTTAGTGAACCATTCAATTCGTAAAAAAGGAATGGCTAGTGACAAGATCCCTGACAGGATCAAGTAAACCCTGTTCATGCTGAAGTAAGTCTCATTTGCTAGAAACAGTTTATAAAAGCCAAAGAATATCACTAAATAGATATTGGCTTGCAGGATATAATGTGCCCAACTCATCTCGGTCTGTTTTTAATATTGTTGATCATTTTAAGAATTTCGTCCACATCGCTTAAGTCTAGTTTCTCTTCTTTGACAAAGAAAGAAAACATGCTTTCCACTGAATTTTCAAAGTAGTTTCCCAATAGCTTTTCTGTTGCATGGCGTTTGTAGTCCTCTCTACTGATGAGTGGAAAATATTGGTGTGATTTTCCGAAGGCCTCATGCCCAATAAAACCTTTCACCTCAAGAATCCGGATGATCGTAGATACGGTGTTATAGGCGGGCTTTGGCTCAGGCAAAAAGTCCATTACTTCTTTCACGAAACCCTTTTCAATCTGCCACAGAATTTGCATAATCTGTTCTTCTGCTTTTGTTAAATCTTTAATCTCCATCGTGTTTGTTTTTTTACCGGTGTTTTAATGAGTTGAAGGATCATGTCTGCTCGTCAACAGACACTTTAATCTAACAACCTTATTATAAACTTAAAACTAATATTTTAGTTTTCATAATGTTTGTAGGTATTTTTTTCGTGTAAAACAAAGAAACCCCCATCATGGAGGTTTCTTTGTAGTTTATAGGCATTTATTTTTTTGGAGCTTCCGGTGCTTTAGGAAGTTCTTTTCTTGGAATTTGGTCTTTCCGCTCTGCAGTATGGGCCACAAAGGTAGCGACTATAGTCGCTGCTCTTTTTAAATCTTCTTCAGCCAGGCGGTCAAAGGTGTCCTGGTTACTGTGATGAGTTCGGGTATTGTAATCCATCGGGTCCTGAATAAATTGGAACCCTGGAATGCCTAGGGCATCAAAAGCAAGGTGATCTGTACCTCCCGTATTGCTAAGGGTAACTGTGGTTGCACCCAGATCTTGGAAAGGACTCAGCCATTCCTTAAAAATAGGGGCAGCTGCGGTATTTCCCTGCGCATAAATTCCGCGGATAGCACCGGTTCCATTGTCCAGGTTATAATAAGCGCTGATCTTTTTCTGGTCTTTTGTAAGTACCATCGTTTTGGGATCACCAAAATGTTTGGCTACATATCCCCTGGATCCGAATAGTCCTTGTTCTTCAGAACTCCATAGTGCGATCCTGATGGTGCGTTTCGGTTTGAAGTCAATGGTTTTTAAGATGCGCATGGCTTCCATCATCACTGCGGCACCAGCGGCATTATCAGTAGCACCAGTTGCCGAATGCCAGGAATCATAGTGTCCACCAATCATCACTACTTCTTCTTTTAGCTTTCTATCTGTACCTGGAATTTCTGCAATGACGTTATATCCTTGTGGATCCTGATCGTAAAATGAGGTCCTGATATCCGCTTCCATTTCTACTTTCTGTCCGGCACGTAATAAGCGTAATATGTGTAGGTAATCTTCTGCGGAGATTTCCAGTTCAGGCGAAACAGGTGTTGCATTCAGCGCATAAGGAGCGCCATTACTGGTAAAGAAAGTGCCATAGCTTCCTCTGGCATAAGAAAGGATCATGCCTACTTGCTCATCTTTCATGAAACTAGCCATAGCAGCTCGTGTGGCTCTCATTTTCATCATCTGGGCCATCATGTTGTTGGCGGCTCCGGCTCGCGGAGAACGCTGCCCTTGAGGTTGTATTTCTGCTTCCGCCATTTTGTTTAAGGTGGAGTCGCTATAGCGAACTACATCCGGTTTGTAGGACGGTGCTAATGGTTGCAGAGTGACCTGATCAAACAGCACAATCTTGCCTGCTAGTTTTCCTTTATAAGGAGCAAGGTCAGTAATCGTATCCGCTTTGATCAAAATAACTTCCGACTTAATCGGTCCTTTGGTGCTCGGTGTCCAGGCTTTAGGTGCACCAATAATCGCATGGTAATAAGGCAAGGTGGTGGCCGCATAATATTTATCGATTTGCCAGCCTCTTCCAAATTCTCCCCAGGCTTCCAGGTGGACATTTTTTAACCCCCAAGACGTGAATTGTTGTACTGCCCAGTCTTGCGCGCGCTTTAAGCCAGGTGAGTTGGATAGTCTTGGTCCTGCCACATCAGTAATCTGAAAGGCAATGTCCATGATTTTTGAATTTTCAAGGCCTTCCTGCCGAATCTTTTGAAGCGTGGGTTGATCTGCTTTTTCCTGTGCAAAGAGGGAGATGCTCAGGCTGATGGCCATTGCGGTTAAGGTCAGTTTTTTCATATAGTTAATTTGGTTCTTTTTCAATGAATACCTGAATTTACAGCAAAAGGGAATGGCTTGTAGCATCTTCGCCAAATTATTACACGGAAGCAGTTTGGGACTGTTTATGGATTTCAATCCAAGACTCGCTGAGATGCAGCTTTGGAATGGCCTGTAAATAGAAATGGCGGTACAAGACCACCATTCTCTAATTATTAACTAAAACTAAAAACTATATTTTCTCCTCTAGAAGGGCTATGGCATAGCTCACCTTGAAAAGCTTTGGAAATTCTTTATTTTAAAGAAATGCTGCTTACTTGAGCAATTCCTTTTACGGAAGTACTAGCTTTAGTCGCAATTTCTTCATCTTGTGCATGACTGATGCTAGTGGCAATAGTCAAAACCATCATCATGAACACAGGTACCAATAACAATAAGAACGGTGATACATTTGCTAATCTTTTCATGATGTTTGTATTTATAGATGCAGTTTTCATAATCGTTTCGTTTTGATGAAACAAATAGAACAATTTTTAAAATGCTGCTAAAATCTTTTAGACCAAGCACAAATTATCCTAGATAAACGCCTGTTTAGGCTAGTTTTGTGATTGATTGCCCCTTTTCCCGATTTGGTAGAAAAAAAATGCCCGTTCGTCGAAAGCCAATGCCTAAAACAGTTGGAAAAATTTACTTTAGGCCTATAAGTTAAGGCCTGTGGAAATTCGGGACGAAGGAAATGAACCGGACTTTATACTTTAGATCACAAAAATATTTCAATGAAAAACAAAGGCCCTCTTATTGTCCACCTGATTTTTTGGTCGTTTATCTTGTTCCTTCTCGTTTTAGGTGTGCTTTTTAATAAAGAACCTCAAACCATCTATACGGTAGCCGTTAATTATGGATATTCCGGATTAATCAATATCTCCATCTTTTATATCAATTATACACTGTTGATTCCTTTACTGGTTAAAGAGCAACGGAAGTATGGCCTTTATATGGGCGCAATCTTACTGCTCATTGTAGTGATGAGTGCAATTAAAACAGTACTCGCAAGTTTAAACGCGGATATTGTTTTAATGATGACCTATCATGGTAAAAAGGAGTTTATGGCCTTGGGTAAATATGCATTGGGTGCTATTTTTACTTCTGGCTTCTTTGTGGTGGTCAGCTCCTTGCTTAAATTCGGAATTGACTGGTTTGGTAATGAACGCATCCAAAGAGATCTGGAATCTGAGAAGAAAGAGATGGAACTTCAATTCTTGAAGTCACAATTAAATCCACATTTTCTATTCAACTCCCTGAATAACATTTATTCGCTGGCTTATCAGAAATCAGATAAAACGGCAGATGCGATATTAAAACTTTCCGAGATCATGCGCTACATGATTTATGAAAGTAATGATAGTTGGGTGTCCCTAAGCAAAGAAATAGAATACCTGCACAGTTATATAGAATTACAGAAACTGAGATTCAGGGATGGCGCTTCTGTGCAATTTCAGCTCAATGGAGAGATTGATGATCAACAGATTGTCCCCCTTATTCTAATCTCTTTTGTAGAGAACGCCTTCAAGCATGGTGTCGCCAATGACCCTAAAGATCCCATTAAAATCAACATCATTGCCAATCAAAAGATCCTTCATTTCAGTATCACCAATAAGAAAAACCAACATAATAAAGATGAGGTGGGAGGCGTAGGCCTGAACAATGTAGAACGTAGGTTACAATTGTTATATCCTGACAGATATAAATTAAATATTGTAAATTCGGCTACCCATTACACGAGTGAATTAATGCTAGATTTATGACAAAATTAAGATGTATTGCGGTCGATGATGAACCATTGGCGCTAGATATAATAGAAGATTATGTGTCAAAAGTACCATTCTTAGAATTGGTAAAAAGAACAGAAAATGCAATTGAGGCCTTACAATTAGTACAGGCAGGTGGGATCGATTTGGTATTTCTTGACATTCAAATGCCTGAGCTTACAGGAATCCAGTTCCTCAAAATTGCGAATGGTAAATCTAATTATATCCTGACTACCGCTTACTCTCAATACGCTTTGGAAAGTTATGACCTCAATGTTTCTGATTACTTGTTAAAACCAATTGCCTTCGATAGGTTCTATAAGGCCGTTGAAAAGGTGCACAATCAGCAGCAGAAGAGCTTGGAGCAAATTCCTCCAGCACCAGTTGTTGCAACGCCAGTTGTGGCCGCAGCGCCAACTGCGCATCCGGTACAGGACTTTATCTTTGTGAAAACAGAGCATAAAATTCAGAAAATCCAGCTGGATGATATTCTTTACATCGAGGGCTTAAAGGATTATATTTCCATCTATACAAAGGCGGAAAGGGTAATTACACTGCAAAACATGAAGAAGATGGAAGAAACCTTGCCTAACAATCAGTTCATCAGGGTACATAAATCTTACATCATTTCTCTGGATAAAATTGAAAGTATTGAACGCAGTAGGATCACCATTTTCGGGAAGGTAATCCCAATAGGAGATACGTATCGCGATGAATTTTTCAAGCGGATCGACAATAAAAATATTTAAAATTATAAGGAAAGGTTATTGGCCTAATTTTAGGCGAATGGCCTTTTCTGCTTCTTGAGTCACCTCCTCTGGATTTTTACCAGCAGGATCAATCGGTGTCAAAACCGTCCATCGGATTTTTTCCCCAAAGCTTAATGGATAACTTCCATATTGTACCAGTTTCCAGGAATTTTCAATAGCAATAGGCACAATCAGCGCATTGGGTACTTTTTTAAGCAAAGTGGCAATACCACCGACATGAAAGGGTTTTAACTTTCCATCCTTTGAACGTGTGCCCTCTGGAAAGATCATGGCCGACCAGTTATTTTCCTTCATGCGCTGCCCCAGCTTAATGATTTCTCCAACGGCTTGTTTGCTGTCTTTACGGTTGATATTAGCACCACCACCATGCTTCAGGTTAAAGGAGATCGAAGGGATGCCCTTGGTTAGCTCAATCTTAGAGATAAACTTGACATGGTGTTTCCTTAAAAACCAGATCAGACCAGGGATGTCATACATACTCTGGTGATTCGCAATAAAAATAATTGGACGATCAGTTGGCAGCTCCTGGTGGTTGATAAACGTCACCGAAGCGCCCATAAAAAGGTCGCAATAGGTGAGACAGAAATTCAACGCATCTACTGATGCTTTATGTGCTTTGTAGCCAAACAGATGGAAACAGATCCATTGTATGGGTTGAAACACCAATAGACTGAGTAGAAATAGTATATAAAATATCGGGCTGAAAATATATCCTAAGAATTTATTCATAGAGGGCTAGATGTATCTTTAAATTTGGTTTTCCTGAAGTATGATATTGGTTTTTAGGATGGCAGCGACGCTCATGCTATCGGTGATTTCACCGTTAAGAACCATTTGATAGGCTGCTTTGAAAGGGAGTTTTCGGAGCTGAAGTTGCTCGGTCTCTTCGGGTTCTGCTTCACCCATACTCAGTCCGCGTGCAATATAGATGATGGCCAGCTCATCGCTCACAGAGTTCGATAAATGCATGCGCTGGATTTCCTCCCACTCGGTCGCAATGATGCCTGTTTCTTCAGCCAGCTCACGTTTTGCGCTATCTAAGGGGTCGGCATCCAGTGGGCCTCCACCTTCAGGAATTTCCCAGCTATAGGCTTTCATAGGAAAGCGATATTGGCCAACAAGCCAGGTGTTCAATTCTTCATCTAAAGGAAGGATTCCTATGGCATAGTTCTTAAAATGTACTTCGCCATATATTCCTTTGCCTCCTGATGGATTGAGCACCTGGTGTTCTGTTAATCCGATCCAGTTATTTTCATAGACCTTACGGCTTTCCAGAATGGTCCAGGGATTGTTTTCTTCCATGGACGCAAATATACTTAAAATGACTCTTCATCGGAACGCATTTCCGATTGGTCAGGTTTTTTGGTTTTCTTAGACTTGAAATCTGTTTTTCCAAATCGGTAAGAGAAAGTTAAACTACCCATTCTTCCTTGCATGAAACGCTCGAAATCAACCACTGAGCTCGCGGTACTCGTGGTCATGCTCCAGGCACGGGTATTGAAAAGGTCTCTTACATTTAAACTTAAAGAAGCCTTGTTGCTCAGGTCGTATTTTGCACCGGCATCCACGCCATACATGGCATTTCTGGTACCTTGAGCCATCACCTGGCGCGCACGGTAATCTCCTTTTACCTGTAAGGTAACCTTGTAAGGTAAGACGAAGTTATTGGTTAAATTGGCATTCCAAGTGAATCCTGAATTCTCAATAATCCCAAATGAAGGAGCACCGGATACTTTACTCTGGTATAAATTGGCATTAGCCGTAAAATTCCAGGCCTTAACTACATCCACACGGCCAATTAATTCTAATCCACTGGCTACTTCCTTAGATAAGTTTTCTGGTGTAGTGATGGTAATTCCGTCTTGATTAGGCTCAGTTCTGATTCTCTGAATCACATCATTCGTCTGACGCAGATAAGCAGTTGTAATAAAGGTCACCTTTGGCCAGAATTTACTATAGCTCAATTCAAAGGCGTGGACATCCTCTGGTTTAAGATTCGGGTTTCCCTGACGGTAGTTTAAAGGATCTGAAACATCCAGGAAGGGATTGGTATCCCAACCTCTAGGTCTGTTTACCCTTCTGCTATAACTCAGTTGTACCTGTTGTTCTTTTGCTAACTTCTGTGTTAAGAATACACTTGGGTATAATCGTGTATAGGCTACTTTCCCAGGGACATAACTCAGCTGACCAGCGTTGTTAAATACACCTAAACGCGTGTCTAATGTGGCATCTTCCGCTCTTAATCCTACCTGATAACCGAAGTTTTTAACGGTATTCTGGTAGTTGGCATAAAGCGCATGAACCTGATCGTTACTGTTGAAATCATTGGTTAGATCTAGATTTGGACGGTATTCCCCAGCGTTATTGTCGAACATTTCAGAGAAAGTACTGTTCTCCGCTATGCGGATCTGACTGCGATACCCAGCTTCCAATTTCCCGGTTTTACCAACAGGAAGGCTGTAATCTGTTTGGAAGTTGTAATTTCTGTTGATTCCACTTCCATCGTTATGAATCAGTTCAGGAAGTTGATCTACCGGAGTACCACCGATATTGTAAATGTCTGTATTGTAGATTTGTAAATTGTCATTATTTCCCTCAGAGAAACTTACATTAAAAGTCAGTTCTTCTTTTGGTTTTTTAAACTTGTGGCTAAAATCAAGGTTCAGATCATAACTGCCGCCAGATCCAAGATTTGAATTTGTTCTTCTGCTCAGTTGTAATGGCTGATATTGCTTGTTTAACTCGTTGATGGTTAGGAACTCATTTCTGTCATTGTCTCTCAGGTTAAAGCCCGCAGTGAAACTGATCACATCTTTATCGGTAAGTGTGTAATCTATTCCTGCCTTCGCATTGTGTCCTTTATCTAAGGATTTAGAGTTCGTATTCTGATTGGCAAAGGCTGTACGGAAAGCAGTGTCCAGGTATTTGATATTGTTAAAACCACCACCAAGTCGGTTGCCATAGCGATAGCTATAATTTGCGTAAACGTTCACCTTGCTATTTTGAAAACTTAAACTGGTGCTCGCATTATAGTTGTCGCGGTTTCCAGCAGTTAAAGCCAGGTTTCCGTTTAGACCTAGTTTCTTGTTTTTCTTTAACACAATGTTGATAATACCTGATTGGCCTTCCGCATCGTATTTTGCAGATGGATTGGTAATCAGCTCCACGCTTTCAATGGAACTCGCCGGAATAGATTGCAGGATTTGTGCTACGTTTCCACCAGCAATCAGGGAAGGTTTTCCATCAATCAGTACTTTTACCCCTGTAGATCCTCTTAAGCTCACATTTCCGTCCATATCTGACTGTACAGAAGGGACATTTTGTAAAAGATCTGCAGCCGAGCCACCTTCACTAACTAAACTTTGGTCTACAGCGAAAATCTTTTTATCGACACCCAGTTGGATAGTGCTTTTTGGTGCAGTAATGGTCACTTCATTCAAGGCAGTTCCTTTAGAAGCATTCATCCTGATCGTGCCCAGGTTGATGTCTTTGATGGTCGCATTGATGGAGATGGAATCGCGGACCATCGTTTGGTAACCTACATAGCTTAGCTTAAAAGTGTAAACTCCTTTAGGTAAGCTTACCAGGGATAAATTCCCATTGATATCTGTTTGTGCTCCTTTAACCAGGGCCTTAGTTTTTCTGTTGAGGATAACGGCTGTAGCAAATGGAATGGTTTCATTGGTCTTTGCATCGACCACTTTCGCAGTGATCTTTCCGTCTCCGGTAGTTTGGGCATTAAGTTTTACAGTTGTAATACAAATGGCAAGGGTTAAAAATAGTACTTTGTGTAACGAATTCTTCATCTGAACTTTCTCTCTTAGTTTTGGTTTTGTTTAGGATGGACAAAGAAAAGGTGCGGAAGTTTAAAAAAGGAGTCGTAACTATTTTATTACAGCTATAACATGATGAATTACAGTAATATTTTTGATAATGAAGGAATCAGCTATGCTGATTACCGCGAATTGGTAAATGAACTGCTGTCGCAAAAGAAAACAACTGGTGAAGACCATAGTGATGCCATGTTGCATTATACGAAGATGAATGTGCAAAGAATGAATAGGGTAGATAAAACGGTGACGTTAAACCCTGATTTATTGGAAAGTCTGAAAAATCTGAAAAAGCAATATCGTTTTCTGGTAATTTCTGAAGGATGGTGTGGCGATGCTGCACAGATTGTTCCGGTTTTCAATAAGGTGGCAACCGCCTTCCCGGAAAAAATAAGCCTTAAATTTGTTTTAAGAGATCAGAATTTACCATTAATAGATGCACACCTCACTAATGGTGGCCGTGCAATTCCCGTATTGTTGGTTTTAGATGAGGCCGGACAGGTGCTTTATAAATGGGGACCGCGACCGAAAGTCCTCCAATCCCTCTTGGCAGAGTGGAAGAAAGAAAGTACAGATATGATGCTCATTGCAGAGCAACTTCATGGCTGGTATGCCAAAGATAAGACGCAAAGCACACAAGAGGAGCTGAGTGCCCTGATTCAACAGTTGGATTAAATAATATGGATTCCCATAAGCCTTAAAATATGGATGGAATCAATCTATAAAAGAAGAAATTAGGGAGGTTTAGTCGACAGTAACGGTTAAACCTTCTTGTTGTAAGATCTTACGGTAAACTTCCATTTCCGTAAAGGAACCTTCTAATACCGCACATTTTCCTTTGTTGTGCACTTCCAATGCAATTTTTTCCGCCTGGTTTTCTGAATAATCCAGGTATTTCATCATGCAATAAATAACATGGTCGAATGTGTTGATATCATCATTCCAAAGGATTAACCGATGCACGGTTTTTAACGAGGTTAGGATCTCTTCTAATGTAAAGGTTTCTTCTTTTGTTTCTGTTGACATCTTACAAAAATAAGCTAATTTCAAAATAATGTTGTAGTTAAAGTTTATTTTGCATAAAATTTGTATTAAATCCAAATATCATGCATCGTTCAAAAATCGCCGGAATAGGTTATTACGTGCCTAAGAATGTTTATACCAATGATGATTTGTCCCGTTTCATGGATACAAATGATACCTGGATACAGGAACGGACAGGAATAAAAGAACGTAGATTTGCAGATCGCCTGGAAGAAACCACCACTACAATGGGGGTAGAAGCCGCGAAAATTGCCATCGAACGCGCAGGAACTACTGCACAAGACATTGACTTTGTCATTTTCGCGACGCTTAGTCCAGATTATTATTTCCCGGGATGCGGTGTGTTACTGCAGCGTGAAATGAAAATGAAGGAAATTGGTGCTTTAGATGTGAGAAATCAATGCTCGGGATTTGTCTATGCCCTCTCCATCGCCGATCAATTCATCAAAACTGGGATGTACAAGAATATTCTGGTGGTCGGTAGTGAAAAACATTCCTTTGCCATGGATTTCGAAACCCGCAGTAGGAATGTATCCGTGATCTTTGGTGACGGCGCAGGAGCAGTGGTACTACAGCCTGCTACAAAAGACGGTCAAGGGATTATGAGTACACATTTACATAGTGATGGGGCAGATGCAGAAATTTTGGCGATGTATTACCCTGGTGCCAGTGCCAACAAATGGCTGAAAGATAAACCAGGATACCCGGATCAAGAACTCGGCGGTTTATTTATGACGACTGAACAGCTGGAAAGCGGTGCTGCCCTTCCCTATATGGATGGCCCTGCAGTATTTAAGAAGGCAGTAGTGAAGTTTCCAGAAGTGATTAAGGAAGCATTAGAGGCAAACCATTTAACACCAGCAGACCTGGATATGCTAATTCCTCATCAGGCAAATTTAAGGATCAGTCAATATGTACAGCAGTTATTGGGACTGAGCGACGATAAAGTATTCAATAACATTCAAAAATATGGGAATACCACCGCGGCTTCTGTGCCGATTGCTTTGTGTGAAGCATGGGAGGCGGGGAAAATTAAAGAAGGCGACCTGGTATGCCTGGCCGCCTTTGGATCAGGTTTTACCTGGGCCAGTGCTTTAATCAGATGGTAATTTATAATATACTGCTAAGGGATTAACTTCCTTTAGCAGATTTTGTCATTTGGGCAAACATATCCCACATGTCATCAGGAATGGCTTCTAAGCCATTAAACTGACCAGCACCTTGCAACCATTCTCCACCATCAATACTGATGACTTCTCCGTTGATATATCCCGCGAAGTCACTAATTAGAAAGGCAGCCAGATTGGCCAATTCCTGATGTTCTCCAACACGTTTCAAAGGTACCCTGTTTTTAAAGTCGAATTTTTCTGCCAAATCCCCCGGTAATAGGCGTTCCCAAGCTCCTTTTGTAGGAAAAGGTCCTGGAGCAATGGCATTGGTGCGAATGCCATATTTGCCCCATTCTACGGCTAGGGATCGTGTCATAGCCAATACACCGCCCTTCGCACAAGCAGAAGGAACCACATAAGCAGAGCCAGTAAAGGCATAAGTTGTGACAATGTTTAATACATTCGCACTTTGTTTTTCCTTAATCCAGTGCTTGCCAAAGGCAAGTGTACAGTTCACCGAACCTTTCAATACAATGTCAATTACTGTAGAAAAAGCATTGGCTGAAAGTCGTTCCGTAGGAGAGATGAAGTTTCCAGCAGCGTTATTCAATAGTACATCAACACGGCCAAAAGTTTTCAAGGTTTCGGCGAGCACATGTTCTACTTGTTCATATTCACGGACATCACAAGCCACGGCCAATACCTTACCTCCGGTCTCTTTTTCCATTTCGGCAGCTGTCTTTTCCAGGACATCAGCTTTTCTACTGGTGATCACCAGATTGGCCCCGAGTGTTAGAAAATAGGTTCCCATCGCTTTTCCAAGGCCGGTTCCGCCACCGGTGATGACAATTGTTTTTCCTTTTAAGGCATCATCTCTTAACATAGGTTGGTTGTACATGAGCTATTTTTTTTGAAGGTTATCAATGATGGTTTTCAATATGTTTCTGGTGGTTGGTGCCCACCATTGTTTCAACATAATGGCCAACGCTTCTGTTTGATTTGCTCGGGTTGCGGCAATCAGGTCTTTTCTGATGTTCAGCTTGCTTTGCTCCCAGGTATTTCTTTCCATAGCCATGTATTTTCTAATCTTACGTTCCGCTGCCGTCAGAATACTTTCAGGATTGATCAATTCATCAACAAGGCCGATTTTTAGGGCTTCTTCCGGACTGAATAATTTTCCTTCCAGCAAGCTCCGCGTTGCATGTGCAGTGCCAATCCAAAATGAATACAGACTGAAAATGCTACCAGGAACAATAATGCCTACCGGAACTTCATTGAGTCCGATAATTGCCTTTCCTTCAGACATAATTCTATAATCACACGCCAGTGCAATTACGCAACCTCCAGCCGGACTATGACCATTAATTGCAGCAACCAGCGGTTTACGGAAAGCCGTGATGTTAGCCGTAAAGTCAAGAAAAAGATGCCAGAAAGATTCCGCTTCCTCCTCCGAATATCCGTAAAGCTCAATTAAGTCCAATCCGGCAGAAAAAAAGTTTTCTTTTCCAGTGATGATGACCCCTGCAATATTCGGATCCATAGAAATGCTGTTCATCATGTCATTCAGTTCCGTGATCATCTCCCGGTTTAATGCATTCGATCTTCCACGGTCTAAAGTAATTAGGGCTAAATGGTCTTTTATAGTGACTTTTATCGTATTCATATTTTAATTATTTTACTTCATAAGTATAAACTGTTCTTGCCAGGTGGCCCATCAGGTCCATTCCCTCCAAAACAACCCTATAAGTTCCAGGCTCATCGGTGTTAAAGAAAGTAAAATTT
Organism: Pedobacter gandavensis; assembly: GCF_014172405.1. GTDB lineage: Bacteria > Bacteroidota > Bacteroidia > Sphingobacteriales > Sphingobacteriaceae > Pedobacter > Pedobacter gandavensis. The sequence continues at coordinate 136,559 of NZ_WNXC01000008.1, forward strand.
GTTTTCCCTTCCGCACCACTGAGCAGCTGTGGCCCCCAATATACGGTAGATCTAAAATCTGGTCCGTTGCTAGGTTGCGCAGTATCGTATTTAGGCGAATAGAATTCCTTTGGAATGGTATAGCCTTTAGGATTGAAAACGATCAATCCCGGAGTAATAGTACTTGAATAATCGCCAACGCCACGTTTTGTCGTGATCACCAATACACCTCCAGAGCCACCACTGCCATAAATGGCCGTGTTTCCAATAGATTTCAAGACCTCAACGGTCTCAATGTCATTCACATTCACAATATCCAGATCAGCATCTTCCAGACGCATCCCATCAAGTACGATAGCCATTGGTATCCTTCCTCCGTTTCTCATCAGATAGGCCTTTCCATTCATAATGGTGAGTCCGGCAACCCGCCCTTGTAGACACATGGAAAGCGTGGTACAGGTGCTGAGCTGTTCCGCAGTAATGATAGCATCTGCTCGTCCTGCGCCATTTAAGTTTTGAGAATTCTTGGCCTGCTCCTTTTGCTGCGTAATTTTTACCTCCTTTAATTGCAATGTTCTCTGTAAGATGCCACGCTTACTCTGATCATCGAAATAGTTATTGCTTTGTTTCAGATAGCCTGAAAGCGCTTCATTAACGTTAATTTCTATATCCCCCGTATTCTTGCTTTTGGTCACCACTTGGTCAGGTACAATATCCATTTTAATATCCAATCTTTTTTTACCCTTATCGGTTCTTGCCTGAATAATAAACTTAGGGTCATCCAAGAAAACCAGCCGGTCGAAGTTAAATCTTCCCTGGGCATCAGTTAAAGTATCTAAAGAGAAAAATCCACTTGCAGTAGAAAGTAAGGTAACCTTGCTATTAGGTGCAGGCTTACCTGAATAATTGGTCACCACACCACTAAATCCCAGTGATTTTTCCGGTTGAAACCGGATGATAGGTGGGATACCATTGACCACATTCTTCCATAATATCCTGCGCCAACCTTGGGTTAGCATCAGGTTATCCATGTTTTTGGCCACTTCTGGCCCTTCCTCTATAAAGTAATAATTAGGTTGCTCAATATAACCAATCAGGTCTTGGCTGAGTAACAGGTTGCTCAGAATATTACTTTCGGTTTCCGGTTCTGGCTTAACAGCATTGTTGTTGGTCACAGAGACGGAGAACATTCCGGATACCGGACTTCCGTTAAAAGTACTGTTAAGCTGGACTGCTACTTGCTCTCTTTTCGCATAAACCGTCTTTTCTGTTGACAGTTTTACGGTTGCCCGATCTGATGGGTTATAGATAAAAGCAAGACGTTCCGCAATAGGCTGGTTAGTTTCAGAAAATAGACTGAGCTGTAGGATGCCTTCCAGAAGATCCTTTTTAGGAATATGGATGGTGGCAAGCTGATCCGTGATGGTTACAATAGGGCTAAAGAGTACATTCCCATTGTGCTGTCCAACAAGTCGAAGCTTTACAGGTCCTGTCAGGTTTGCGCTTCTCATCACTTTGATCGTCAGCTTCTCTTGATCAGTATTGAGCACAGTCATACCATATCCGGAATTTTGGGTAATCGGAAGGTTGATCTCTTTCTCGGAACCATCAGCAAACTTGACTTTTGCCCGGTATCGAATCCCATCCTGTGGGTTAATGATGAAGTTTCCCATTCCCAGATGCTTGGTTTCAAATCTGTTGATTTCCAGTCCGTTCTCATCGAGAATAATCCCGCTGATATTTTCACCACGTCCGGATGAATTGACAGATTTTACGGCAACTTTGGTCGGCAGGCCGGAGATGAGATTCCCACTTTCCGGGAAAAATTGTACATCAACCGATCTGGAGGTTGCTTTAATTGGAATCTCACGGGTTATTTTCTTGTCTTCCGGTAGGCTAATGGTGGCAATAATCCTTCCTTTCTTATTAATATCGGGTTGATTGTTTAAGAAACTAAGGGAAATTTCCCCCTGGTTGTTGGTGGTTGCTTTCCCCTTAAGGAAGCTTTTGAAGTCTAGCTGTACTTCATACCTGACTTCATTTCCAACATAAGGATTACCGTCTTTGTCTTTAAAGCTAATGTTCGCCTCCACCTTTTCTCCGTTGCTCTCTTTGCTGTAGTTATAGGTGGTATTCGTACTGACCTGATTGGTCCAGGAGTATCCTATTTTGATGGTCTTGTCAAAGAAGAATTCCGGGCCGGTATTTCTCATCCATTGGGTATAAGCACGAATTCTGTAGTTTCCCTCCGTTAATGTATCCGGGAGCATAAAATTCCCCCAAGTGCTACCCGCGATTACGGGCAATCTCAGTTTCTGTTTTATAGAGTCCCTTTCATTGATCAGTTCTACATACAATATATTACTGATGTTGGAAGGTTCCTGAGTCGTGCTGTTGTAGAGGTAAGCCTTAAACCAAATGTTATCGCCTATCGCATAATAAGGTTTGTCGAGGTGTAGGTGAACTTTTTCCTGAGGATACTTTTGATTTAACTCCTTCATTCTCTCGAGAAGGACATCAAAGTTGTCATCCAATACGCTTCCCGCAAAAGCGAGGAAGACGCCAGTAATCAACAAAAGCGGATAAAGGACTTTTCGTTTCATAATTTATGAGCCTTAACAAATAATTAAGCCTCAATATACAAATATTGAGGCTTAAACTAAATCTCTCTGTATGAGATGTTATGGTTTATTTTACTTCATAGGTGTAAACGGTTCTTGCGAGGTGCCCGGCCAGATCCATCCCTTCTAAAACCACTCTATAGGTTCCGGGTTCATTTGTATTATAAAAGCTAAAAGCAGTTTCCCCCTGCCCATTGCTAAATACCTGGGAATCCCAATAGACAGTAGATCTGGAATCCGGTGGATTATTGGCCTGGTCAGGTTCGTAAACAGGAGCGTAAAAGAGCTGAGGCATGCTGTATCCATCTGCAGTGTGTTTAATTAACCCAGGAGCTGCTGCAACATCTGAGAAATTGCCGGCACGGATTTTCGTAGTGATGATTAATACGCCACCTGCGGCTCCGGAGCCATAAATGCCGGTGGTTGCAAGTGAATTTAGGACTTCAATAGTCTGTACATCCTCTTTATTGATCATGCTAATATCATTGTCGGGCAATTGCATGCCATTATGGATCACAGCCATGGGTATTTTTCCTCCAAAGCGCATCAGGTAAAATTTGCCATTTTTAACCATCACACCCGGAACCCGGGCTTGTATGCAGCTGGTGAGCCAGCTGCAATTCAGTATTTGCTCGGCGGTAATGATGATGTCTGCCCTTCCATTTCCATTTAAATTGCTGGAGTTCCTAACCACAGGTTTCTTCTGGTCTTTGATTTCCACTTCATCCAGAAAGGTCGTCTTTTGCAGGAAACCAAGTTTGTTGAGCTGATTGAAGCGCGGGGTACTTTGTTTCAGGTAGGCAGATAAGGCCTCGTTCACATTCACCTCAATATCTCCGGTGTTTTTACTTTTGGTTACCACCTGTCCGGGTACCACATCCATTTTTATATTAAGTCTTTTCTTGCCCTTGTCGGTTCTGGCCGTTACGGTGAAAGTCTTTGTGTCCAGAAAATAGATGTTATCGATGTTAAATTTTCCTTGTTGGTCAGTCAGGGTATCCAGACTCATGGAGCCATTAGCGGCAATAACAGTGACTTTACTGTTTACAGATGGTTTCCCTGAATAATCAGTCACCACGCCACTTATTGCCAATGATTCTTCCGGTTGGAATTTGATGGCTGGTGGATTATTCAGGATGACATCTTTCCATAAAATTCTGCTCCATCCCTGTGTAAGCATCAGATTATCCATGTTTTCAATGACTTCCGGCCCTTCATTGTTAAAATAATAGTTGGGTTTTTCAACGTAACCGGTGAGGTCTGAAGTCAATAGCAAGTTGCTGAAAATATTACTTTCATTTTCAGGGTCAGGAGTTATAGCATTGGTATTGGTGACGGCCACGGAAAATGTTCCTGCAATTGGTTTACCTTCAAATAGGGTATTTAGGTTAAAGGTTACTTGTTCTTTCTTGCCATAGGTAGCTTTGTCACCTTTTAGTTTTGCAGTCACACGGTCCCCAGGGTTATAAATGAAGACAAGCCGTTCAGCAATGGGTTTATTCTCTTCCGTAAATAGGCTGAGGTGAAGGATACCTTCCGTCAGTTCTTTTTTGGAAATACTGAGACTTTCCATTTGCCCATTCATATTGACTGTTGGACTAAAGAGAATATTCCCCCCTTGATGGCCAACTACTTTTATTTTTGCTGATCCCTTAAGGTCAGCACTTCTCATAATTTTTACAACCAGTTTTTCCTTGTCGATATTTGTTACACTCATGACATAACCACTGGGTTGTGCTGCTGGAAGGGGAACCTGCTGTTTTGAACCATCAGCAAATTTCAGCCTGGCAGTATATTTTACTCCAGGTTCTGGAGTAATGATCACGTTCCCCATACCCAGGTGTTTGGTTTCAAAGTGGTTGATGACCGATCCATCCTGGTCTATAATGTCCCCACTAATTTGCTCACCCAATCCTGAATTGTTGACTGCTTTTATGCCGATCTTATTGGGGATACCCTCCACTAGATTCCCACTTTCCGGAAGGAACTGTACATCTACATCCGTTGATGTAGCCTGAATGGGGATCACCTTCGTTACTTTTCTTTTATTAGGTAGGGTAATGGTAGCGATTATTTTTCCTTTTTTGAGGAGCTTCGTTTGAGCATTTAGTTCAGGCGAATTGTTGAGAAAGCTGAACGATATTTCTCCTTGCTCATTGGTGCTGGCCTTATCTTTAAGTATACTTTTCGCATCTAATTGTACTTCATACCTGACGTCCGTGCCTTTATATGGATTTCCATCTTTGTCTCTAAAAGTAAGTTCAGCTTTGATTTTTTCGGCCGTATTTTCTTTGCTAAAAGTATAGGCCGTATTTGTGAAAACAGAATTGTTCCAGCTGCTACCAATTTTAATGGTTTTGTCGAAGAAGAAATCTGGTCCCGCATTCCTCATCCATTGGGTATAAGCACGAATCCTATAGTTTCCTTCAATAAGAGAATCCGGCAGACTAAAGTTACCCCAGGTTACCCCAGCTCGTACCGGTAGTTTCAGTTGCTGCTCAAGGCCATTCTTTTCATTGATGAGCTCCACATATAGCAATTTACTAATTTCAGAGGGCTCCTGAGTCGCCGTATTGAAGAGATAAGCTTTAAACCAAATGCTATCCCCCACAGCATAATAGGGCTTGTCGAGGTGAAGGTGTACTTTTTCCTGCGCATATTTCTTGTTGAAAGTCTCCATTCTGCTCATAATGAGGTCAAATGGATCGTTGAATAAGCCGGAGGAAAAGGCAAAAAGGGCAATGGTAAGCCCTAAAAGTGGATAAAGGAATTTACGATGCATGAGGTGTTACGTTAATTAAAATAATTAAGCCTCAATATACATATATTGAGGCTTAATTGCCAAGTGTTAATTAACTTCTAAAGAAACGTATTTACAGAATTAGAATTCGTTCTTCCACATCATGCTTTCCACAGGTTTAGTGGTCTTATTGTTATATTTTGCGTCACCTTTACTATTGTACATGGTCTCAATTTCTCCGTCTACACCAAAATAGATCAATTGACCAATTGGCATTCCCGCATAAATTCTGACCGGTTGTGCACAGGAAATTTCCAGAGTCCAGGTATTGCAGAAACCTACATCACCTTTTCCTGCCGTTGCATGAATGTCTATACCCAGTCGTCCAGTACTGGATTTTCCTTCTAAAAACGGAACGTGTGCATGTGTTTCTGTATATTCCAGTGTTACACCCAGGTAAAGTGTACCCGGTTGTAGCACAAATCCGTCTTTCGGAATTTCAAAGTTTTCAATTTTATTGTGCGCCTTTGCATCAAGGACTCTATCGGTATAAGTAGCCAGGTATTTGCCTAAATGTACGTCGTAGGAGTTTGTACCCAGACATTCGGGTTTAAAAGGTTCAATTATGATGGTGCCCTTCTCAATTTCTTCGAGAATTCGTTTGTCGGAAAGTATCATTTTATCAAGTATTGGGCTAAATTATGATTAATTTAAGATACTTTTGCATAGTTTTCTAAAATAGAGATGCCCGTAGTTTTTAATAAAAATATTGACGAGAATACCATACTTGCCGTATGGAAAATCGAAGAGACCGAAGAGCAGTTGCTTTCCGGCCTACAATTGAAACAGCATGAGCTGGATTTTATTTCCTCTTTAAGCAACGGGAAAAGGCTGTTGCACTGGTTAAGTACCCGTGTGTTGCTGAGAACCATGCTCAATACGTCTGAATATATTGATTGCCAGATGGATGAGCATGGGAAACCTTTCCTGCCCAACCTTGATTACCACATTTCCCTGAGTCATTCTTATGATTATGCAGCGGTGATTATTGGTAAAAACAGGAAAGTTGGCGTAGATATCGAGTTGATCAAACATAAGATCAAAAGTATCCGAAATAAGTTCCTTTCCGATATCGAGCTTGCTCAAAAGCAAATTGGAGATAACATCAATGGCCTGTACGTTTGCTGGTGTGCCAAAGAAGCCATCTATAAATGGAATGGTAGAAAAGGCCTCGAGTTTAAACGCGACATATACATCAAACCTTTCAAGTTGAAAAACGAAGGAAGTCTAAATGCCTTGGTAACACTTCCCGAGGGAATGAAGGAACTAACGGTGAATTACCTTAAAACCGCTGACGGCTATATGCTGGGTTATGTAGTTGCTTAATTTTCAAATGATGAATAAGAAAGTACAATTCATAGATTGGGGACTGACCGATTATCAGGAGGCCTGGGACAAACAGGAGCAGATTTTTAATCAAACGATTGCCGTTAAAACCAATAATAGGAATAATGGTACGCAAGTGGAAACACCTAATTACCTGGTTTTCGTAGAACATCCCCATGTGTATACGCTTGGTAAAAGTGGTCATCCGGAAAACCTCTTGTTAGATGAAGCCGGATTGATAGAAAAAGAAGCTACCTATTATAAAATTAATCGGGGCGGAGACATTACTTACCATGGCCCCGGACAAATTGTAGGATACCCAATCCTGGATTTGGATAACTTTTTCACAGATATTCATCTTTATCTGCGTACACTCGAAGATGCCATCATACTAACGTTAAAAGATTATGGTATTGAAGCAGGGAGATCGCCTGGGTTTACCGGCGTTTGGTTAGATGCAGATACCGATAAAGCACGTAAAATATGTGCCATGGGGGTGAGGTGTAGCAGATGGGTAACCATGCATGGTTTTGCCTTCAATGTCAATGCAGACCTCAATTACTTCAAAAATATTGTCCCTTGTGGCATCGATGATAAAGACGTGACTTCCATGCAACGGGAGCTCGGAAGGGTTTTAGATATGGATGAAGTTAAAGGAAAATTGAAAGGACATATCGCTCAATTGTTTCAAATGGAATTGTTTTGATAAAGTTCCTGTTATCTCTATCATTATTGGTATTATTGGCTTGCGAAAAAAACAATGCAAAAACCATGATGTCTGTTGATACCTTAACTTATTTAGCCCTTGGCGATTCTTATACAATAGGGGAGGCTGTTCCTTTGTCCGGAAGTTTCCCGCATCAATTGCGTAACCGCTTACAAGCAAAAGGACTCCATATAAAAGCACCATTGATTATTGCTAAAACAGGCTGGACAACCTCGGAATTAGAGGAAGGGATAAAAACAGCTGCAGTACAGCAAAAATTTGACATCGTTACCTTACTCATCGGAGTAAACAACCAATACCGCGGGGAATCAAAAACGGCCTACCGTAATGAGTTTAAGAAGTTATTGGAAACCGCAATAAAATTCGCAGGAGGTCAAAAAGCGCATGTATTCGTGATTTCCATCCCAGATTGGGGAGCCACACCGTACGGTCGGGAAAGTGGTCGGGATATCGCAAGCATCGCAACGGAAATTGATGCTTTTAATGCCATCAATAAGGAAGAAACACAAATGCAGGGAATCAGTTATACGGACATTACCCCAGCTTCACGTTTGGCAAAATCTGATGAATCTTTGTTGGCCGAAGATGGCTTACATCCCTCCGAGAAAATGTACTTCGATTGGGCGGTTCAACTGGAACCAAAAATATTAAAGGGCTTAAAATAAATTAAACCCTTTAATAACTCGATTAACACTCCGGTAAACTGATTGGAATATTGGTGGCCAAACCACCATCTGATGTTTCTTTATATTTTGAGTTCATATCCAATGCCGTTTCCCACATGGTATTCACAACGGCATCTAAACTTACTTTTGCCTTATCAGGATTGCTTTGCAAGGCCAGCTGACTCGCAGTAATGGCTTTAATTGCCCCCATCGTGTTTCTTTCAATACATGGAATTTGTACCAAGCCACCGATCGGATCGCAGGTTAATCCTAAATGGTGCTCCATAGCGATTTCTGCAGCCATTAAAACCTGACGTTGAGAACCTCCCAGACATTCTGTTAATGCTGCTGCGGCCATCGCGGAAGAAACCCCGATTTCTGCCTGACAGCCACCCATTGCGGCAGAGATCGTAGCACCTTTTTTGAAAATGCTGCCTATTTCTGAAGCACAAGCAATAAATTGGACGATTTTCTCTTCAGTATAGCCATCACAAAAGGCAATATAATATTGTAAAACTGCTGGGATTACACCCGCAGCGCCATTGGTTGGTGCAGTAACTACGCGGCCAAAGGAAGCGTTTTCTTCATTCACGGCTAATGCAAAGCAGCTCACCCAATCCAGGATATAGTTGAAACCATTTCCTCCAGCTCTGATGGCCATTAACCAGCTTTCATAATTGGTATAAGCATGATTGCCAACAAGTCTTTTATTCAATGCACAGGCTCTTCTGGCAACATTTAATCCTCCAGGTAAGAAACCCGCAGTATGACAGCCCCTGTAAGTACAATCTTTCATCACATTGAAATGTTGCATGATGCCTTTTCTGGTCTCCACTTCAGAACGCCAGGCCAGCTCATTCTCCATCACTACTTCAGAAACTTTCAATCCAGTAGTCAGGCACCAATGTAAAAGGTCTGCCGCTTTCTCCACAGGGAAAGGAAGGTCTACCTGTTCTTTATCACTGCCAGTTTCTCCTTCTTTTACTACAAAACCACCACCTATAGAATAATAGGTTTCAGAAATGGCTTTTCCAGTATTTAAGAAGGCTTGGAAAGTTACTGCATTGGGGTGGAAAGGAAGGCTTTCAAAGAATAGAAAAACCAGGTCTTCGTCATAGTTGAAAGGGATGTTTTTTTCGCCGTTTAAGTTCAATACTTTGTAAGTTTTGATCTCTTCTACGGTAGAATCAATAGAATTCACATCAAAGGTTACCGGATCTGCGCCGATTAGTCCCAATAGGATGGCCACATCGGTACCATGACCTTTTCCGGTTTTAGCGAGGGAACCATATAATAAAATCTTGACCTGATCTACTTGCTCCAGTAGGTCTTTCTGTTTTAATAAGGCAGTAAATTGTTGTGCAGCCCGCCATGGACCTAATGTATGTGAGCTGGAAGGCCCAACACCTATCTTAAAAATATCAAAAACTGAGATCTGTTCCCTTTGCATATTACAAAGCTAAGATAGTTCCGGGACATTTTCGGCTATTAAATAGTCAGTTTCGGCTAATTATTGTGCTTGGAAATGTTTTATGGGACATTTTTGACTTAAAAATCGAAAGCAATGATCTTTTTGTCCTGCAACATCTGGTCTACGAATTTTTTATGGTTTTTAGGGCTCCCGATCGCCACCCAGCTTCCACTGATGGTGCCATTGGCAAGCTCCTGTTTCCCCCTGCTGAGCCTTAACCCTGAGCCTTTAAGGTCTTCTTCGTATTTTTCAAGACTTTCATCTTCATATTTTTTAACAATGCGGTATACGCGCTTGGTAAAACGCTGTTCTACCATTTCCTCCAAATAAGGAAAAACCAGTAATGCAGCAAGTACAATAAAGGTAACGCCAGTGGCCTGCTCGTAATAGCCAGCTCCGGTTGCCATACCAATCGCGGCCACAATCCAGATCACGCAAGCTGTAGTCAGCCCTTTTACCTGGTTCTCTTCTTTAAAGATCACCCCAGCCCCTAGAAAGCCGATACCGGTAACAATATTTGAAGCAATCCGATCATGACTGGTTAAGCCGATTTTTATCGATAAAATGGTGAAGAGGGTAGAACCTAAGCCAATCATGATCATCGTCTTCAAGCCGGCTTGTTTACTCCTGAGTTCTCGTTCCGCGCCAATCAGACCACATAAAAGCGTGGCCAATAAAAACTTGTTTACTTCTGTTTGCGTGAGGAAGTGGTTGCTTTCTAAAATATTGTTCATAGCTTATTTCTTAGCTAAAGATAACAAAGATTTTCCCGGAAGTAGATGGGTGTTAATAGAAGTCATAACAGCGTAGTCCATTAAATTTATTATAGCTGCCACTATTTGGAAAATACTTCTCATAACCGATACTTGCCTCGGTTGTTCCGCTGGTGTTGGTATAATTGATACGGGAAGTAGTGGCGTCATGGCTAATCCCTAACCTTAGTTTTTCTCCATTTCGATTGCCTTTAAACAGGTCAAAGATGAGCGAAAATACCACGGCATCCGGTCCGCTCTGTGAGCTGCTTCGGTACCAAAGACCTGTGCTGACACTCTTAAATTTAAATTGTGCACCCATACTCAAGGAACTGGATTTATCCTGTTTGTAATAAACAACAGAAGGGATCAGGTAGGCGCCGTCATCATCGCCATAACCGCTATATGGACTTAAAGCAAGCCGATAACTGGCATTGGCTGTAATGCGCATAGGTAGTTTAGCCACTGTCCCGGTAAAGGACTCATCAGGTTGATTCAGGTGATGGACCCCGAGGCCAAGCATAAAATTATGAATGATCACATTGGTACCTGCTGCGGCATCAAAGAAAAACTTATTGTCAATTTCTGGTGGCTGTGCTGAAGATACACTTCCTGGAATATAGCCCAATCTCCGGTCAATCTGATCAGAAAACACCAATTTATTCCAATTGATCTGGCGATTGGTGAAGCCGGCCTGTACCCCAAAAGAAACTAATAGATCATCACTTCCAACACTATAGGCATAAGTTAGTGCCGCATTATTTTTAACAAGATACGCCGTACCTTCGCTGCTGCGGTTGAAGATCAGACCAACTCCCCCTGCAAAACTTGGAATGTTAAGGTCTGCCGAGGCAGAGATATACGATAAATCTCCGCTAAGTCCCGACCATTGATTTCTATAAATCAGGTTCATGCGGATATCTCCTTCAAATTGCCCGGTTAAAGCCGGATTTAGGTATACTGGTGCATTAAAAAACTGTGAATATATGTGGTCCTGTGCCTGAACGTATAAACTGGCTCCCATCATCAGGATGGCCATTGTCAATTGCTTTCCTATCCTCATGGTTATCTGATTAAATGTATTGCTCCCGTACGTTTTGGTACAGACTTATCGTAAGTCATACCTTTCCATTCCGTTCCATTGATCATTTTTACGTCTATTTTCCAATAGTAAACGCCTTGTGGTGCCGGGCTACCCTTATAATTGCCATCCCAACCTTCCCCCGGTCGGCCTTCATCTAATTTGGTCGTTTCCCAGACCAGCTCTGCCCATTTGTTGAAAACACTGAATTTCCAACTCGCAATGCCCGATCCTTTGGCGGCAAAGACTCTCAACTCTGGGTATTCACTACCAGGAATAAAGGAGTTCGGTACAAATAGATATCCCGGAACGCCTTTTATCGTGACGTGTTTAAAAGTGCTGGTAAAGCAACCTTGCTGATTGAAAGTGGTTAAGGTTACTTTGTAAGTGCCGGTGTCAGGATAAGTATGAATTGGATGTTGTTTCTCTGAAGTAGTTCCATCTCCAAAATCCCAGGCCCAGGTGGTCGGGCCATTCGTGCTCTCATCTTCAAATTTGAAGGTATAATCAGGGATGCTGATCAGGGTAGAGGGATTCACATGGAAGGCCGCTGTTGGTGGCGGAACAATATGGATATATTGATTCTTGCTAATAGAGATGCTACAGCCTAAGGTATTGGTTGCGGTTAGGGTAACCGTGTAATATTCCTGGTCCCCATTGTAAACATGTTTGGGTTCAAATTCGTTGGAAGTGGTGCCATCTCCAAAGTCCCAGATATAGCTAAAGCCATCTTGGGTCGTGTTTTTAAATTGAACAGCAAGTCCGGCACATCCAAGAGTTAGGTCTGCGTTGAAAGCGGCAAGTGGCTGTTCCAATACTTCAACTTCTTCTGTTTCGATAATTTCAGAACAATTGTTAAAGGCAGTCATGGTGATGGTATATTTTCCAGGTCTGGTAAAGATATGTTGTACCCTTCTTGGCGTTGTGGTATTCATCGTGCCGCCATCTCCAAAGTCGAAAGTGAAATACGTAGCCCCGATGGAGTTATTGTCGAAGTTTACGGTTAATGGTGCACATCCTTTTTTCTCATTGGCATCAACCACCAGTTCAGGGGTGATGTTTTGTGGCGAAACCTGAATGTTGTACCTTTTGATGTCGGTTCCACAGTCGTTTACGGCCGTCATGGTCGCTACAAAAGTAGTGGTCACCGTGGTGTTATAGATATGGCTTATCGGCTGTAATTTGTTGGTTGTGGTTACCGTCGGACTTCCATCACCAAAGTCATAAGTATAAGTATTTGTTCCTCCCGGCGAGGTATTGCTGAAATTAACCAGCATTGGCGAACATCCTACCGTTTTACTGGGAGAAAACACGGCAATAGGTACGGCTTTAACCAAGAGGGTAGAGGTAACGGTATTGCTGCCGCAGGGGGTGGTAGAAGTCAGGCTGATGGTATAGGTCAGGTCTTTCCCTGCCGGATCTGGATTGAAATTTACCGGTGCTGGATTCGCCTGATTCGAAGTTTGTCCATTGCCAAAGTCCCAGAAAAAGGTAGCCCCAGTACTTTGTATCGCAGTGTTGACAAACCGTACTCCAGCTGGTCCGCAAATCTCCATAGCACTTTGCGTAAATGATGCCGGAACTGCTGCCCTGGTATTGAAAACAAGCATAAACTCCTTGGTATTACAACCTACCTTAGGCGTCACCACTAACTTGATGGTGATGGGGTGCCCATTTTCCGTGATGGTATAATCACTGAAAATTGGACCTGTATTGTGGAGCCGATCATTGATATACCAGGTATAGGTGCCATTGATCAAAGGATGTTCTGCAGCCCTTACATTGCTTGCGTTAATGAGGAAGGGCGCACAACCAGTTTGATTGGTCGCGGTAAAGAAGGCAATCGGATCTGGCCTAACCGTAATCGTAACCGCTGCACTGATGCTTTTTTGAGCACCATCACAGATGCTGGTATAGGCGATCCGACGAAACATCGTAGTGGTCGTTAAGGCAAGAGGCTGATAATTCAAATCGAAAGCATTAAGGCCTACCCAGGTGGCTCCTCCATCTGTACTGGACTCCCAAATGTAAAAAAAGTTGCCATCAGAGCCTGTAGGGGTTGATCCTGTTAGGATTTCAGGAACTACGTTGGTACAGATACTTTGGTTTGCGGAAATCGCATTATTACGGATTGGATATTGTACGGTAATGTCAGTTTCGTTACTGGTTTTCGTACAAGAACCACTGGTCACAATCCTTCTGAAACTGATACTGGCCTGGAGCACCAATTCAAGGTCTGGACCAGTTTGGTTAGGGATAGGTGTCCAGGAGCCAGTAGGTGTTTTGCTTTCCCAAACATAGGTGTAAATCCCATTTCCACCTGTAGGTTGGCTTCCGCTGATGTGTACGGTCTGATCATAGCAAACTACCGGACTTGGATTACTGATGCTTTGGTCAATTGGCTTTAGACTTTTAATGATGACTATATCTTCTGTTGGATTACAAGGGGCATTACCTGTGATAATCCATTTAAATTCATAAGTTCCACCAATTTGAAGATCTGTTACTCGGGTTAATGGATCTGTAGGGTCGACAATAGTTGGTGCTGCAGGACCGTTAACATATACCCAACGACCAGATTCTCCGTTAGCTACCCCATTTGCGCTTAGGTTAGCCGCTACCGCTTCACATAATTCCTGATCTGGACCAGCATTGGCCTGACTGGTTGGGGGCGCAACATTAATGGTGATGATATTGGTGTTTTCAGCTGGGCAACTTCCATTTTGAACCACCGCATAGTATTGGGTCGCAACAGTCAGGTTGTTATACGTTAAAGTACCAGAGGTATTGTTTCCTGTAGCACTTTGCCAGGTTGCACCATTGTCAATAGAGCTTCTCCATTCCACTACAGCGCCGGTATTTCCAGTTAGGTTAATTTGACCGGTATTAGTTCCTGAGCAAACGGTGGTTCCACCATTAACAGTCCCTCCATTGATGGTTCCTGCAATAGTAGGTTCATTCACATGGATGCTTACTTCATCAGATGTAGGATCGCAGGTGCCAGGTCCTGTTATCGTCCATTTGAATACATAGGTTTTTCCTATGCCTAGTCCATGTGCAATAGTCGTTGGGGAGTGTTCATCATCAAAAGTAATGGGATTAGGTCCTGAACTCAGGGTCCAGGTACCTGTTTCACCTGTTTTAACAGGGTTCCCAGTCAGCGTATAATCTGGGACATTACAAATATCTTGATCTAGACCCGCTGCTGCATTAGTCACCTTTGGATCCACGCGAACGATTACCGTAATGGCGTCACCCGGACAGTCTGTTCCTGAATAGGGGGTAATGGTATAAGTTACCGTACCTGATGTTGTGCCATTGTTTGTTAATGTTTGGTTTATGACATTGGATGGAATGGGCGTTGTTTGATCCGAATTTCCTGTAATATCCGTTGAAGAAGCGACACTAGTCCATTTGTAAGTGGTTATGGTAGGTGCAAGTAAATTCGTACCTAAAGTAATCCCCGTACCACTGCCACTACATATTTGGGGATTGGTTGGACTGGCCGTGATTTTAGGTTTTGGGACCACTGTTACTGTTATTTTAAAGGTTTCCCCATCACAGCCGTTGGCTTTAGGCGTAATCGTATAAACGATAACAGCATGATTAATTTCATCACTATTGGTAATCACTTCATTGATGGTAGGGCCAGAACCAAAGCTGTATCCTGTAGCAGTTCCCGAAATAAGTTGAGAAGTCCAACTAAAGGTACTGGCTCCTATACTTGAGGTCAATAAATAGTCTACAGCAGTACCTGTACAAATCGTTTTATTGGCATTAGCACCAGTATTATTCGGGTAGATTGTAATCACTTTAGATTCCGCGATAGTGCGACATTGCCCAGTCAAATTTGTCATTACGGTGAAAGTTACTGTTGCTCTTCCAAGGAGACGCTCCGCAGCAGTAGGGGTATAGGATGTTGTTTCGTTGTTCTCGCTGCTGAAAGTTCCGCCGCCTGGTAACACGCTCCATTTAACAGTTGTATAATTTGTGTTGGAAATGATCCCTTCTAACGCAGCATTAGCACCATAACAAATTGGATTTGGATTGATGTTGATGGAGACAGCCGGCGCCTCTATAAAAGTGATGACTTGTTGTACATTAACGGTGTTACAGTTGTTTTTATGTTTGAGTTTCACCGTATACGCAGCGAAGTCTTGAAAATCTATCACAGGGTATTTACTATTCGCAGTGCTTGGTGCTACAAACGAATAGGCACCACCTGATACTTCCCAGGTATAGGTGTCGGAGAGGTCTTTTCCTGTGCCGCTGAGTATTGTTTTTGTACTGCTTGCAAGTGGATCAAAAGAATAAGAACCTTTAGCACATAGACTGATATTGGGAGATAAAGTGGCAATTGGTAGGTCATCTACAACCACTTTTTGTATAAGCGATGTTTCTGCGCAACCCCCATTTCTAATCGTTAAGGAGATGTCATATTCCCCAATTTGTGTGAACTTAATTTGAGGTGCTATACTATTTCTTCCATTGGCCCCAATAAAAGAGACCCCTGCTGCCGGGCTTACATTCCAGGTGTAAGTAGGTGTCGTTCCACAGCTGTTATCTACGGTGGAACGATCAGTGGTAGTAATGGTTCCGGACGTTAGGCAAATTTTATCGCTGGACAATTCAAATTTTGGTGCCGGTGGATCTTGTATGCAAATCACTTTTTCAAAAACATCTGCCTGGCAATTTCCATCACTGATCGATGTTAACCGGACGGTATAGGTTTTCTTTGTTAAAAATCTATATTGGAAATTAAAGCTTTCAGGCTTATCAAATTCAACTTCAACACCATCAACCCACCAGGTATAGACCACATTGTTTTCTGAACATGATGCACTGGTAGAACTTGGTTTTTGACCTGCCGTGGATTCATTAAGGAAAGTAACCAAGGTTCCAACACATGCGATATCTGGACTGGTAAATTTGTTTTCTGGCCTTGAAATGACTTTTGCAGTAGTGGAAAGTGGTGTGCCTATGGCGTTGCACCATGGACTAAATACACCTACATTGATGCCAAATACATTGTAGGTTGTTGTAGTCCCTGAAGTATAAGTTAGCCCGCAGGAGGACCGGGTGAAAGTATGCTGTACCCGTCCTTCTCCAAGTGGATTATTTTTTATATCACAATAAGTGTATTCATTGTTACTGCCATCTCCCCAATCGATTTTATAAGTGTTCCCGGGAAAGTTTAGTTTTATACCCCCTACATCTGTAACGTTAACCAGGTACTCAAATGAGCCAATTGGATAACAGACTGTATTACTGCTTATGGTAGAAAATGCGGTAACTGCTAAGTTATTAATTAAGAAATAAGCTTTAGTACCTATAGAACCATCTGGCATCACGGCTCTGACAAAAATGGTATAGTGTGCTTTTTCTGCTTGTATGGTTTGTGGAGCACCGCCGATACTGTTGAAAACAAGGTCGGGTACTGCTTTAGCCGGATTTAGCTCATTCGTAATGGTTGCTTTTACATCTGCGGTGTTTGATGCGTTCGTAAATCTAAATGGGCTAAGTGCAGTTCCTTCTTCAGTATCGCATTTTCCAAACGTTTTAGGGTTATTCGTGACCGTAGAAACAGAATTCAAATCTGGGATGCTGGCGCTGGAAGAAGCATTGATGCTAAAGGAACCAGAAGTGGAGGTAAGAATAGGTGCTTGAGTTGTTCGAATCTGGACTTGATAACCGGTACCAGCAGGTGTGCCTGTTGGAATAGTTCCATTCACAAAGGTGGAATAAAAGCCGGTATAACTTCCGATTCTTACTGCATTGGTAAAACTTCCTGAACCATCAGATAAATATAATTCAAAAGCGTTGCCCGGTCGGAGGCAGCTGCCATCTGTTATTTTGAATGTCGCTGCGATACTAGATCCCGGGGAATACGGTCCCGGATCAACTATTACTGTCGTTATTTGTGAAAAAGAATATAAGAACGTAGTAAATAATATTACAACCGTTAAAAATAGCGAGCGTTTTGCCATCTAAATAAAATTTAGATAAATTTAAAACTTTTTGTGCTTATGTTAACAATTTAAATTAGGAACTAACGTTGCGGGCAAAGAAAAAGCCTCAGAATCGAAATTCTGAGGCTTTTCAAGGTTATTGGGATTGAAATTACATCATTCCACCCATACCACCACCACCCATTGGAGGCATACCTGCACCAGCAGGAGCATCTTCTGGATCATCAGCTAATACGCATTCTGTTGTTAACAACATCGCTGCGATAGAAGCTGCATTTTCTAATGCTACACGACCTACTTTAGTTGGATCGATAACACCGGCAGCGATTAAGTTTTCATATACATCAGTACGGGCATTGTAACCGAAGTCAGCTTTACCTTCTTTAACTTTTTGTACGACGATAGAACCTTCAATACCTGCATTCTGACAGATTTGACGTAATGGCTCTTCGATTGCGCGTTTAACGATTGCAATACCGGTAGTCTCATCATCATTCACACCTTTCATGCCTTCTAAAGCTTCAATAGCGCGGATGAAAGCAACACCACCACCTGCAACGATACCTTCTTCTACAGCTGCACGAGTTGCATGTAAAGCATCATCAACACGGTCTTTTTTCTCTTTCATTTCAACTTCAGAAGCTGCACCAACATAAAGAACTGCAACACCGCCAGCTAATTTAGCCAAACGCTCTTGTAATTTCTCTTTGTCATAATCAGATGTAGTCGTCTCAATTTGAGCTTTGATCTGGTTAACGCGAGCTTTGATGTCTTCAGATTTACCAGCACCATTGATGATCGTTGTATTGTCTTTGTCAACAAGAACTTTCTCAGCAGTACCTAGGTAAGTAAGGTCAGCATTTTCTAATTTATAACCTCTTTCTTCAGAAATTACAGTACCACCAGTTAAGATAGCGATGTCTTCTAACATTGCTTTTCTACGGTCACCGAAACCTGGAGCTTTAACCGCAACAACTTTCAGAGATCCACGGATCTTATTCACTACTAATGTAGCCAATGCTTCGCCATCTAAGTCTTCAGCAATGATCAATAATGGTTTACCAGTTTGTACTTGTTTCTCTAAAATTGGCAACAATTCTTTCATGTTGCTGATTTTTTTGTCGTAGATTAAGATGTAAGGGTTTTCTAATTCCGCTTCCATTTTATCTGCGTTAGTTACAAAGTATGGAGATAAGTAACCACGGTCAAACTGCATACCTTCCACTGTTTTTACTTCAGTTTCAGTACCTTTAGCTTCTTCCACAGTGATTACACCATCTTTACCTACTTTGCCCATTGCCTCAGCAATTAGTGAACCGATAACCTCATCATTGTTTGCTGAAATAGAAGCAACTTGTTTGATTTTGTTATTGTCTTCACCTACTGTTTGAGATTGTGCTTTTAAGTTAGCAACGATTGCAGTAACCGCTTTGTCAATACCACGTTTCAAATCCATTGGATTTGCACCAGCAGCAACGTTTTTAATACCTGCAGTTACAATTGCTTGTGCCAATACAGTTGCAGTAGTTGTTCCATCACCCGCGATATCCGCAGTTTTAGAAGCAACTTCTTTCACCATTTGAGCACCCATATTTTCAATAGGATCTTTTAATTCGATCTCTTTTGCTACAGTAACACCATCTTTAGTAATCGCTGGTGAACCGAATTTCTTGTCAATAATTACGTTACGTCCTTTTGGACCTAGAGTTACTTTTACCGCATTAGCCAAAATGTCAACGCCTCTTTTCAGGGCGTCACGGGCTTCTACATTATATCTTACTTGCTTTGCCATTTTAAAATATTGTTATTAATGATTGATTGTAATAAGGTTGAATAGGTTAATTCAACGACTAAAGAATTGCGTAAAGGTCAGACTCACGCATAATAAGATACTCTTTACCTTCAAAAGTAATTTCAGTACCACCGTATTTACCATATAATACCACGTCACCAGCTTTAACGCTCAATGGGATTAAGTTACCTGTAGCCTCGGCATATTTACCAGGACCTACTGCAACTACTGTTCCTTGCTGAGGTTTTTCTTTAGCTGTATCAGGGATATAGATACCCGAAGCTGTTTTTTCTTCGGCAGGAGCAGCTTCAATCACTACTCTATCTGCAATGGGTTTAATGTTTAAAGCCATAACTTATTCTTGTTTTTAATTTTAAAATTAATGTAAAAGTATTACGTGCACCAGGTATATCAGTTTCTATGCCAAGCAGCTTTGCTTGCCAAATTTACACGGCATTGTCAGCTAATAGATTAGACGAAACTATTTTTGTGTCAGAGTGGCAGAATTGTGTACTTATAAGAAAAAAATGAAGGCATAAAAAAAGTCCGGTATACCTACCGGACTTTAGATATCTTTTGAAATCTCTTATTTCTTTGTAGTATCTGCTGGAGTTGTTGCAGGAGCTGTTTTAGCTGGTGCAGATCCAAGTGGTGATGGAGTAGGCGTTTTGTCCAAATGTTCCTGGATTTTAGAGTCTACAGCTGACGCTGATGATCCACCTGTTTTTGCAATGGTTGTAATAGACAACGTAAGCACTACGATTAATGCTAATAATACCCAGGTTCCTTTTTCAAGGACATCACCTGTACGTTGAACGCCAAACATATTGCTGCCTGATCCACCTGTTGCAAGGCCACCACCTTTAGGGTTTTGTATCAAAACAAATAGCGCTAAGGCAATGCAGACAATGATTAGTAAAATAATTAAAAATAGCATAATCGGTTATATGGTTAAATTTTCTTTTCTATGGATTGGATAAGGTCGGCAAAGTAACGGCTTTTTTCTGGAAACTTCAAACTTAATTTTTCATAAGTCTCTATGGCCTTGTCGTAAAGCATTTGTTCGATGTAGATCTTAGCCAAGGTTTCAGATACCAGGTCATTATGGTCCTCTGCACTCTTTTTAGCCTTGTTTTCCGTATTGAGATGCTCAGCTTTCGGCGGACTGATCTGCGGATCATTCTTAAGGAAGCTATCGATGATATCCGTTCCTTTATGGTGCAGATTCCCCGGAACATATTCTGCTGCGGGTTCGTCGGCCAGCGGACTCTGTAAATGGAAGATGTGCTCCACATACTGTTGCTGTAATTCATTAGCCTTGCCTGGTTCATTGGATTTCCCCGGTTCTACTTCCACGGATGCCTTTGGTGTGGTATAGGGCTGAAAAATTTGTTGGTATTCTTTTCTTGTTTTATGCAACCACCATAAAAAGGTGAATGGGAGTTGGTCATCATCATATTTACTGACCACCACCGGATCTTCCTGCTGGGAAATTTCTTTTTGCAAAGCTGCCAAACGTTCTTCCTCCTGTATAACAGCTTCTGGAACGGGCTCCGGACTAAAGTTATCCTGGAAAGCGAAAAAGTCAGTAGATACGATGTTTTCTAAGACAAAATCATCGGTATCATCCGGTTCAGGCATTAAATCTTCCATCACTGGATTTGTTTCCTCTGATTCAGAAGGGACTTCATCCAGGACAATCTCATCCAATGTTTCCGGCTGAGTGCTCAACTGGTCAAAAGCAGGAGAGAAAACAACATGGAAAGTAGTATCTACTAAATATTCCGGTTCATTGATGAAATTATAAAGCAATTGCCCATTGGTATACAAAGCTGCGGTAGCAAGAAGGTCATGCTGCGATTCGTCAGCTAAACCCGCTTTCGCCAGTAAAAGATGTAAAGGCTGAAAATACGGATATTTAGATACCAGATCTTTGAGCATAGGCGCATGATCGGGTCTTACCTTTTCAGGTTCCGCTAATAATACTTCCAGTTCTTGTCTCATATCTATTTCCTGCTCCACGTTGCTAAGTTAACAATTGAATTTTCAAATTCTACCAAGAATTTTCAAACGCACGTTTAAAAATATCTTGCGTAATTAAATCAATCACTTTTCTATTCAGTTCCGGTTCTTGCTGCGCAAAATTCGCCCCTGAAGTAGGGAAATCAATAAAACGTTCGATGGGCTCCTCAAAGCTTGCCTTAGGATCTAGGTTGTTGGTATATTTTACATTCACACGGATGGTCATCCTGTTCATTGGAGAAGTATTCGCAATTCCGCCATTATTGGCATCGATAATTGTCGTGGGACGGATGTCATAATTGATAATGTTACCAGAAAATACCGCATTCGGGTCATTTGTAGTAATGTTCAAGCGACTCTGATTACGGATTATGTTCTTTAACGCTTCTGTCAGGTTAATCGACATACTTGGAACAACTAAAGTCGCATTGTTCTCAAAAAACAGTACGTTCACTGTTTTCATCTCCGTTGGAATAGAGGTTCCATTAAATTTTATAGAGCATGAGTTGAAAAGAACTACCACCAGCAGTAACAACGATATTTTTTTCATTCTTCTAGTTTAAATTCAGTTCTTTAATCTTTCTATATAAGGTACGCTCCGAAATTCCAAGCTCCTGTGCCGCAAATTTGCGTTTCCCTTTGTGTTTCTTCAGCGCTTTTTTAATGAGATCAGACTCTTTATCAATCAGTGATAAAGACTCTTCCACCTCTTCCGCTTCCTGCGTATAATTATAATCTAAAGGAGCGTTCTGAACCGGTTTTTTAATCGTAAAAGTAGGCTCATTTACCGTTTGGTCCACTTCCTGATAAAGCTGATTGATGTAATGTGTATTGTCTGCAATCACATGGGAAGTGTTCCCGCCGCTTTGAATGATCTCTGCAACCAATTTCTTCAATTCCATCATGTCCTTTTTCATGTCAAACAAGACTTTGTAAAGAATGTCACGCTCCGTATAATCTTCCTTACTGCTGCCATTGATTGCCATAGGCAAATTGGTGGCACTTTCATTCGGAATATAGTTCAGCAAGGCTGCCGCCGTTACATTCCGGTCTTTCTCTAATACGCAGATCTGTTCGGCAATGTTTTTCAGCTGTCTTACGTTACCTGGCCAGCTGTAATTACTTAGCATTTGTATGGCATCTGGTTCCAGCTGTATCCCCGGACTTCTATATTTATCACTGAAATCAGCAGAGAATTTTCTGAACAAAAGATAAATATCTTCCTTACGTTCGTGTAAGGCAGGAATACGCAATGGCACTGTATTCAATCTATAATATAAATCCTCACGGAATTTACCCGATTTAACGCGGTTATAAACGTCAACATTCGTCGCTGCAATGATCCTGACATCAGTTTTTTGTACTTTAGAAGAACCTACACGTAGGTATTCACCACTTTCCAGAATCCTCAACAAACGCGCTTGCGTACCCAAAGGTAATTCAGCAACCTCATCTAAGAATATAGTTCCCCCATTGGCCACTTCAAAATAACCTTTACGGGCCTCATGGGCACCAGTAAATGAGCCTTTCTCATGCCCGAAAAGTTCTGAATCTATCGTTCCTTCAGGAATGGCTCCACAGTTGACGGCAATAAAAGCACCATGCTTGCGGGTACTCATCTGGTGGATGATATGAGAGAAAACCTCTTTACCACTTCCACTTTCTCCAGTGATGAGTACAGACATGTCTGTTGGCGCAACTTGTCTGGCAATATCTATTGCCCGGTTCAAAAGCGGAGAGCCGCCGATGATGCCGAACCGGTTTTTAATGTCTTGTATGTCCAAAGTAATTTGTCTTTATTGATTAAACAATTTCAGGTACTTCAACAGCAATGGTTCCTAATAAGGTCGCAGAAGTACAACGGTCAATGTAAACATTAACGTATGTTCCCGCTTTAACGCCTGGCGTTGCAGGGAAAACCACCATCGCATTCTGGTCATTTCTACCACAAAGGTCTAGATCAGATTTTTTGGAAGTACCCTCCACTAAAATTTTAACAGTTTTTCCAACAAATTGTTGTAGGCGCATTAAAGAAGTTTCCTGTGCTTTCAATAATATCTCTGCTAACCTGCGTTTTTTAACAGGTTCTGGAATGTCATCAGCCAATTTTCTTGCCGCAAGTGTACCCGGTCTTTCAGAATAAGAAAAGGTAAAAGCAAAGTCGTAACCCACATAATCCATAATGCTCAACGTTTCCTGGTGCTCTTCTTCTGTTTCTGTACAGAAACCAGCGATGATATCTGAGGAAATTGCGCAACCTGGAATAATGCTTCTGATGGCCTCAACTCTATTGATATACCATTCTCTGGTATAAGTTCTGTTCATTAATTCCAATACCCTGCTGCTTCCGGATTGGATCGGCAAGTGGATGTAATTACAGATGTTATCGTATTTGGCGATGGTATATAATACCTCGTCAGTAATGTCTTTAGGATGTGAAGTAGAGAATCTGATCCTTAACTCAGGACTAATTAAAGCTACTTTCTCCAGTAATTGTGCAAAATTCACTTCGATTTCCGCAGTTTCTTCCGCATCAGCACCTTTCCATTTGTAAGAATCTACATTCTGACCAAGTAAGGTCACCTCTTTGTAGCCTTTATCAAATAAACCCTGTGCTTCTGCAAGGATCGAGTAAGGATCTCTACTGCGCTCGCGTCCTCTGGTAAATGGAACTACACAGAAAGAACACATATTATCGCAACCGCGCATGATCGAGATAAATGCAGTGATGCCATTGGTATTTAACCTCACCGGACTGATGTCTGCATAAGTTTCCTCACGGGATAGCAATACATTGATGGCCTTATGTCCATCTTCCACCTGATTGATCAGTTGAGGAAGGTCGCGGTACGCATCCGGACCAACTACCATATCCACCAATTTCTCTTCTTCCAGGAATTTTGACTTTAAACGTTCTGCCATACACCCTAAAACACCAACCACTAATTTCGGGTTTCTGCGTTTCTCTGCACTGAACTGAGACAGTCGGTTGCGGACTCTCTGCTCCGCATTTTCACGGATAGAGCAAGTGTTGATAAATACTACATCTGCTTCATGATAATCACCAGTGGTTTCGAAACCCTGGTCTTTTAAAATCGAGGCCACAATCTCACTATCTGCGAAATTCATCTGACAGCCATAGCTTTCAATGTACAACTTGCGGCCATTATGGACCTCTGGTGCATCAATAACTAAAGCCTCGCCCTGGCGCTCTTCATCGTGTGTCTTATCGGTAAGCTGTAAATCAATCATAAATGGTTAACATTTTTCTGGGTTCCAAAAATACACAATTAATTTTAGAAATGACAAAGTGGCAGGATCTTAAACGGAAAGAAAATTTTATGAAATAACCCCAGAAACGTATAGGACTTTTTTAAGGATTGATTGTCCTTGAGGTAAAATTGAACAAAATCCCACTAAAATATGTTTAAAAGCCTCTTCGCAAAAAGTCCTAAGCAATTGTATGGATGGTTCGGTGATTACGCTTCCTGGGCGGAAGTAGCCGCAGAAACCAGCGGATATGACGCAGGAGTGATCCTTGAAAAAACAAAAACAGCCATTCTGAAAGTAAAAAATGGCGAGGCAGTATATGAAAGGGACTCGGTTACATTTACAGAGAAACAATATCCATTTCCTTTAATCTCTTTTTTGTTACACAGCGCTGCACTACAAAAAAGACCCTTACATGTGCTTGATTTTGGAGGTTCGCTCGGTAGTACCTATTTCCAGATTAAAGAATTTTTAACACCCGAAATTTGTGCCAGCTGGAATGTGGTTGAACAGGAACACTATGTGAATACCGGAAAGGAGCATTTTGAAGATGAGCATCTTAATTTTTACCATAGTATAGCCGATTGCCAGAAAGAAAAAGAGATCGATCTGGTTGTCCTATCTTCTGTTACACAATACCTGGAAGAACCTCATGAGTTTCTGAAACAGCTGGCCAGTTATCAATTTCCTTTTTTACTATTCGATCGTACTGCTTTTCATTATGGTGAACAAGATCGATTAACGCTGCAAATTGTGCCGCCGGAAATTTATGCGGCTTCTTATCCTTCCTGGTTTTTCAATCAGCCCCGCTTTTTAAGCCATTTCCAGGATCACTATCAACTGGTCGCTGAATTTACCTCCTACGTAAAAGGAGAAGAAACCATGCAGATCAATGGACTGGAACTAGGTTACGACAAAGGTTTTTACTTTCAAAATAAATCAATATATGCTTAACTTCTGCACACTTTTTAATACCACTTATTTTTCCCGTGGTCTGGCAATGTATCGCTCTCTTGAACAATTTTGTCCGGATTTTCACCTGTATATCTTTGCGTTTGATGGCCATTGCCATGAGGCATTGTCAAATATGGCCCTTCCACATGCAACCATCATCTCCCTGCAGGAATTCGAAAATGAAGCGTTATTGTCAGTAAAGCATACGCGTACAGAGCAGGAATATTGCTGGACTGCCGGTTCCTACACAATTAAGCATTGTATTGAGGAATTTAGCCTGGATCATTGCACCTATGTGGATGCGGATCTACTTTTCTTTAGCAACCCGCAGGTTTTAATAGACGAGATGGGTAGTAAATCTGTGCTGATCACCGAACATAGATATACGCCTTGTTATGATCAGTCTGCTACAAGTGGGATTTACTGTGTGCAATTCATGACTTTCAAAAATACTCAAGAAGGAATGGAAGTCTTGAATTGGTGGGTTTCGGCTTGCTTAGAATGGTGCTATGCCAGGATGGAAGATGGTAAATTTGGTGATCAGAAGTATCTGGACGATTGGACAACGCGATTCAATTGTGTTCATGTTTGCCAGCATTTAGGTGCAGGTATCGCACCCTGGAATGTTCAACAGTATGTCTTTAAACATAAATCTGGGAAATCAAAAGGACAGGTTTTATCCAGTAATGAGGAATTTGATCTGGTATTTTATCATTATCATGGCTTTAGCTATTCATCAAACAATAGCTATATGATTGCCCCATCCGGATATCATCTGGGGAGAAATCAGATCAAACATATTTATAAACCTTATGTACACGCACTCTCTATTGCGGAAAATCAAATTAATACCACAGTGGAGGGGCTGGTTCCTTATCATATTAATGATGAATTTGAATGGGTGAGGAATGTTTTACGCCGTTATCTGGTGTTTTCTTTGCGCGGTTATTATAAGAATTTCTATACCAAAAGATCTTTTCAGTATGGTTTTATATATTAATAAATTGTAGCCATACGGATCTTCAATAAATTAGTATTTTAGTTGCCGATTAAAATACTAATATGTGGGGGTTTAAAGATCAGGGATTTACATGGTTCAAAATAGGGGTGTTGTGGACGATGATTGTGTTCGGAGGCTGTAAAAAGGAATCGGAAAGCAGTCAGAGAATTAAGCCCCCGGTAAGGTCTTATGTGGTAACCGCTAGAATTGATAAAAAAGGCGCAAACACAGATTCAGAAGGTACTGCTGTGTTGAAAGGGAAATATGATGAGGGAACTAAGCTGTTAAGCTATTCTTTGGAATATGAAAAACTAGTGCCCTCGGAAATTAGCTTGAGAACTGGTGTGAAAGGTTCAAAAGGGACTTTCGTACAAGAAATAAAACTGCCAAAAGGAAGCAGCACAGCGGCTCCCTTGTCAGGTTCAATTGTATTAACGCCATTGCAAGAACGATACCTGTTGAAGGGATACTGGTTTGTGGCCATTAGTACGCTGGAACGGTCGCCGGATATCTCCGGGATTCTTACTTTGAAACAAAGTTAAAGTAGGAGCATGGAGATTAAACCGATAAACGTCGCTCTGGATGATGATCTGGCATTAATGAATGCCATTAGAAATAAAGATAAAAAGGTTTTTGAAGCCTTTTATAAAAAGTATTACCGGCAGCTGTTCACCCTCGCCTTTAGGTATGTAGGGCAAACTGAAGCCGCAGAAGAAATTGTACATGATTTGTTTATTAATATTTGGAACAAAGCTGCCCAGCTAAATATTCAGCATGCCATGAAAAGCTATCTGTTCAGGTCTATTGTGAATGCTTCTCTTAATTTCTTAAAAAAGGAAAAACAGGATGCTGCAAGACAATTGAGCTATATCCACCTTCAACATGGGGAAGATCCCGAAGAGGATCGCCGGAATGAGGAGGAGTTAATGTTGAGAAACCTGGAGGAGGCACTTGATTTGCTGCCACCTAAATGCAAGGAGGTCATGTACCTGAGCCGGTTTGGTAAATTAAAACAACAAGAAATTGCAGATCAGCTGAACATTTCATTGAAAACTGTTAAAAATCATTTGACTTATGGTTTTCAGAAATTAAGAGCGCAACTCCAGAAATCCGGAGCAATCCTGATGTCAATATTTCTGATGATAAAAATGATGTTACGATAAAACGCCTCGCTATGAAAAATTTTGAAACTAATGAATCGTTTATTTTTTCCCTGATCATAGAAGATCTGGAAGAAACAATTAGTGTGGAAAATAAAATTATCCTCGACCAATGGCGTAAGGATGATGAAGAAAATGAAAAGATATACCAGGAATTTCAACAAGTACAGATTAACCTGGATTTGTTGGTAGAAGGCCATGAAGTTGATGCGGAACATTCCTGGAATGTACTGGATCAGAAACTCAGTAACAATGAGGAGCCCCTGAACATCATAAAAGGCAAAACCATGCCTTATTTCTGGATGAAAGTGGCAGCCATGTTGCTGATTTTATCAACACTCGGCTATGGCTATTTCTTTTGGAAAAATAAGGATGTGGTCATCAATACC
The DNA here is from genome assembly GCF_014172405.1 of Pedobacter gandavensis. Taxonomy (GTDB): domain Bacteria; phylum Bacteroidota; class Bacteroidia; order Sphingobacteriales; family Sphingobacteriaceae; genus Pedobacter; species Pedobacter gandavensis. Next base: position 164,537 of record NZ_WNXC01000008.1, read on the forward strand.
GGAATGGCAGTACTCAGCGATGTGGTGCTTCCAGATGGAACAACACTGAAATTGAATGCCGGAACAACCATTAGATATAGCAAAAATAACTTTCTGCAAGATCGCAAACTGGTGCTCGTAGCGGGAGAAGCTTTTATTCAGGTGGCCCCAAATCCGATTTCGCGCTTTAGAGTAGAGATGGGAGCGATGGAAGCAAAAGACATTGGCACGCGTTTTAACATCAGTAAGAATGAAACGCAATCCTCAGTGATCGTTGAAGAGGGGGAAGTGGAATTCCGGGAATCGGGTACTTCCAGAAAAGTGAATCTGACGGCTGGAAAACTAGGTGTTTATGACCTATCAAATAAAACATTGATTGCCCTGGATAACCCGGATGTTAATTATAAAGCATGGCTAGACAAAAGTTTTGTCTTTACCGAATTTCCAGTTCAGAAAGTTGTTGAAAAGTTAGAGAAAATTTACCAGACTAAGATTGAGATTGAAGGTCAGGCCCTGAAAGACCGGAAACTGACTGCTAAACTTCAATATCAAAACCTGGATAGCGCCCTGGCTGTAGTCGCTGCTTCTTTAGATTGTAAGCTTTCGCAAATCAATGGTAAATTTGTTTTATCTGCCAAATAATGATTTTTTCTTTGCGGATTTTTGGCTGCTTACTCCTCTTATTCATGGCCGGAACAACAGTGGTCTGCGCCCAGAATAAAGACAAATTAAACCAGCCAGTTAGTATCAATAGGCCAGCAGACTCCCTAATCAAGGTATTACACTTACTAGAGGATAAAGCAAAATGTAGCTTTGCCTTTGACCCGGACTTATTGCGAAGTAAAAGAACAAGTCCAGTAAATTTTGTCCAAAAACCATTGTCTGTCGTTTTAAGTCAAGTGCTTTTTGGAACGAACCTGGGTTTTAAATTGGTGGGCAATGATATCGTAATCAGCCCTATAAAAGAAATTAAATGGACGATTAGCGGACATGTTCGTGACCAGGCAAGTGGAGAAGCGTTGATCGGGGCTACTGTTTATCTTCCTGAGCTGGGATTGGGCATCAATACCAATCAATATGGTTTCTTTTCTTTGTTTATTCCTGAGGGTATTCACCAACTTCTGGTCTCTAATACCGGCTTTCAGACAGGGGAAGAACAGATTCGCCTGGATCAGGATCTTCAGCTTAATCTGGAACTTAATTTAAAGACCAATCGATTGGAGGAGGTGGAAATCAAATCCAATAACATTACACCAAATCCTATTTTGCTGAATGCGCAGAGTTTTGGTCCCAGTCAGTTGAATAATGCTGTTTATTATGCCGGGGAAACTGACGTGGTAAAAAAATTACAAATGCAGAATGGCATCAAAACGCTTTCGGAAGGTAGTTCTGGAATGTTCGTGAGAGGTGGAAATTTTGATCAGAACCTGATTCTACTTGATGAAGCGATCGTATATAATCCCTCACACTTATATGGATTGGTATCCGTTTTTAATCCAGATGTGGTCAATAATATCCAGGTTTATAAAGATTATATCCCCGCAAATTTTGGTGGACGCCTTTCTGCTGTCGTCATAAACCGAATGACAGAAGGAAACAATAAGGAGTTTCATTTAACCGGAGGACTCAACTTTTTAGCAGCCCGTATTGCCGCGGAAGGACCAATTGTAAAGGATAAAAGCTCTTTTATGTTTGCCTTTAGAAGAAGCCTGTTAGATGTCTTTCGAAGCAAGTTTAAGTTGTTTAATCCCTTTTCCGTTTATTACGATATCAATGCCAAGGCGAACTATAAACTCAATGAGAACAATACCATTTTCTATTCCGTATATGCAGGGCAAGACAAGCTGCTCTCTGAGAATACCTATACCAACAACTGGGGGAACCTGACTTCCACCTTCAGATGGAACCATATTTTTAACGCTACAATCTTTCAGAATATAGCACTTACCTACAGCAATTATAATAATGTGCTGGACTTAAATGCAGATACTTTGTCGCAGAAGACACAATGGCAAACCCAAGTACGGGATGTTAGCCTAAAAGCAGATTATACATATTACCTCAGGCCACAGAATCAGATTAAATTTGGTGCCGCCGGAATCTACCATTTGTTTAACCCGGGAGCTGTAAAGCAATCTCCAAATGATGAGTTTAATACCCCGGTAGACCAGAGCCTGGAAGCCGCCCTGTATTATGCGCAAAGCCTCAGCTTAAGTCCACACTTTGAACTGGATTATGGTCTTCGGTTAAGCTTTTTTAAAAATAATGAAGTGCGGAATAATGTGTTTGATCTTCAAGGAAACCGGATAAAAACTCATGAGGTTAAGGTGTTCCTAAACCCAGAACCGCGCATCAATTTTAGCTATGTGCCAACTGCAGATCAACGCTATTTCTTTACCTATAACCGTAATTATCAATATCTGCAGCTAATTCAAAATAGTACTTTAGCCTTCTCTTCTCTCGAGCCCTGGATTCCAGCCTCAAAAACGATTAAACCACAACATTCAGATTATTTCTCCCTGGGTTACAAATATGTGCCTAACCAGTATATCTGGTCCGTAAATGCTTATTATAAATATATGGATCACCAGCTGGAACTGATTGATCATGCTCAGATCATCAAGAATCCAGAGGTGAGAAAACAACTAAAAGCAGGAAGGGCAAGAGCTTATGGACTGGAATTTGAATTGACGAAAACAGAAGGCCGCTTTTCAGGGACCCTTGCTTATAGCTATTCCAGGGTGTTCCGAAAGGTAGAAGAACTCAATTTCGGGAAAGAATTTGTGGCTAGTTATGACATTCCCCATGAGTTGAAAGTTACCGCTAAATATGAGTTGAATAAACGCTTGTCTTTCCAGGGTTTCTTTATTTATTCAACAGGCAGACCGCTGACACTCCCGGTCGGATTTTACCAGCATGATGGTTTGAATGTGCCAATTTTTGAAGAAAGGAATACCGCCAGATTTCCCGTGTTTAACAGAATGGACCTTTCTGCACAGTATCAGTTTAGAACCAGAATTCCTGGACAACGTTTCCTTTCCAGTACCCTGTCTGTTGGTGTTTATAACCTTTATAACCGTAAAAATCCTTTGTATTATCATTTGAATTCTTCTTCTTTTGAAGCAAGAAGAAGTAGTGTTGAATATAGTCTGGGGTGCTATCCATGGATCGCTTATAGCTTTAAAATTTAAGATGAAAGGAACTTGTATTATCATAGGTCTCTTGGCTTTAATGGTTTTTTCCAGTTGTAAAAAAACACTGGACGATCGTTTTTTGACTCCTAAACGTCAATATGACCTCTCCGTGGAAGGTGGGATCAATACCCGTGTTGCTACGCAGTATATTCGGCTATCCAAACCCGCTTTAACCTTAGATGCAGAACCTACACCTATCTCAAAAGCAGTGGTTACCGTTGATGATGGTAAAGCAGAAATGATTTTTAAAGAATCAGCCACTGCAGGTGTGTATACGGCAACCAATAAGAATGAACCCAATTATAATGGGGCCTATACGCTGAAAATTGTTTACAACGGACAAACTTATACTGCAGTAGATACCCTGAGGCAAGTGGTTAATATTGTAGATGATTTCTTACCGCTATCTACGAAGTCTCTTGGAAATGGCCTTTATAGTGGCACCATACCCAAACATACTTTTGGATATCTTAACCCAAATAAATGGCTGATTTCTTACCTGGATATTCCTTTATGGAATCCTGGAAAGTTTGACCAGTCCAAGTATTACAGCTACACCCATTACCTTGGCTCCCCCAATTCTTTGTACCCATTAAATAACCTCAAAAGAACCTTTGTTTTGGGTAAAGATGATTACATCACCATTTATAAACTCTCCCTTTCTGAACGTTATGCCAAATATCTATATGATGTGTTTATGGAAACAGATTGGAGTGGGTTGTTTTCTGCAGTGCCCGTCAATGCAACTGGAAATGTGAGTGGAAATACACAAGGCTACTTCTATGCGGTCGACGTGGTTGCTGGAAGATATAAAGCCAGTGAGCTCTAAGTAATCAATTATGGCCTCGATATTGCAGTATACCTGGAAACACGGAGCGTATGAAACAGGAGAAATCTGGGAAAAAGACAGTATGGAAGTGGTTGCTGGGGAGCTTAGCCCTGATTTTTATGTTAATTGGAGGAACAGCACTTTACCTGAGTGCCAGGTGGAAGCCATTGATTTCTGAAAAATTAAAAACAGGAATTCAGCAGGGATCCGGAGGTCTTTATACCCTGAACTTTAAAGATATTCACCTGAATCTATTTACTGGAACCGCTTCGCTGGATGAAGCCAGCGTGGATCCTGATACCACAGTTTTTAATCAGCTAAAAGCAATAGGGCAGGCTCCAATCCATTTGTTTCATTTGAAAGTGAAAAAGCTTCAGATCAATCACCTTGGTCTGGTTAAAGCGTATTTCCATAAAACCATTCACATCAATAGTATTGTGCTGGATCAGCCTTCTATAGACATGATGCATTATCATTTCGCTAAAAAGAAGAGAAAAGATACCGGTACTAAGACCATTTATCAATTGTTGGCAAAAAGCCTGAAGTCACTGGATATTGATGCCATTCGCCTGGTAAATGCCGATTTTGATTACATTGATGGCGCCAGTAAACAACCACTGCACCGTATAAAAAAACTAAATCTCCAGGTAAAAGACCTCCTGATAGATTCCCTGTCTCAATTTGATACTACACGGTTTTATTATACAAAAGATATCTCCTTTGAGCTTAATGGCTACCAGTCCAAAGATAAAATGTACCTCACAAAAGTGGACACGATCTCTGGATCTGCGGCTAAAGGAGCGGTACTCATCAAGGGTTTTAAGCTGATTCCAAGGTACCCTGAACTGGCATTTAGCCGGATGTTCAAGTATGGCAAAGACCGTTACAACCTGGCCTTCGATCAAATTAGCTTAACTGGACTGGATTTTCCTGGTTTTTATGAGGAAAGAACCTTTCATGTGAAAAAAATAACATTAGGGCCGGCAAAGGCCGGTATCTTCCTGAACCGGGAAATGCCCGCTCCCCCAAATCTGGATAAAGGCAGAAACTTTCCGCAGCTGGCTTTAAGAAGATTGGGAATCCCAACAATTGTGGATACCCTAAAAATTGACAATATTGACTTGACTTATACCGAATATAATCCCATTAGTCAGCAAAAAGGGACAATATACTTCCAGAATTTACAGGGTAAAATCCTCCATCTGACCAATGATTCCCTTAGCCTGGTAAAAAACAACCATGCAGTCGCCAACCTGGGGGCAATGGTGATGAAGAAATCAAAGATGGAGATCAAGATTGATTTTAACCTGACGGATCCTAAAGGTGGTTTTCACTATTCAGGAGCAGTAGGATCAATGAATCTGACCGATTTAAATGTAATCTCCAAACCATTGGGATTAATAGAGATTGAATCCGGACAAATGCAAAAAGTGGATTTCGATATTCAGGCCAATAAATATGGCTCAAAGGGTAAAGTTCATTTTTATTATACCGACCTGAAGGTTAAACTGCTCAAAGAAGGGGAGGATGGAGCGCCACAGACAAAAAAAGGATTGTTATCATTTCTGGCCAATAAGCTACTTATTATAGATGCAAACCCTTTAAAAGGAGAAGCCCCAAGAACGGCAAATGTCAGCTTTGAGCGCTCTCCTGCAGCTTCTTTCTTCAATCTACTTTGGAAAGGAATATTTATTGGAATGAGAGAATGTGCCGGATTGGGTATTGTTCCGGTTAAAACTCCCGAAAAAGCAATGGAGGTGATTAAGGATAAGAAAGAAGAACGTAAAGAGAAAAGAGAAGCCCGCAGGGAAAAAAGAGCGGAACGAAGGAAAAACAAGACATAAAAAAAGTATCTTAGGAAAACAGGTACCCGGCCTATGATCGAAAAACTACGCAAGCATAAAAAAATACTGATTAGAATAGGAACTGGCTTGCTGGTTTTGATATTGATCATGGGGCTGACCTCAAGGTACCTTTCCTATAAGTTTAAGCCCTTGGTTAAAGCGCAGATCAAAGAGCTGGTATTGAGGTCTACCGACAGCCTGTACCATATCGAGTTCTCCGGGATTAAAATGAATCTACTGAGCGCAAATGCCTCTTTAACCGGAGTGAAAGTGATTCCGGATCTTCGGATTTTCAAAAAGTTAATCGCCCTTAAGAAAGCCCCAAATAACATTTATCACCTGGAGCTGGAAAAAATGGAAATCCGAAATTTCCACCTGTACACCTTCCTTCGCCATCGAAAGTTGAATATTTCGGAGCTACGTCTCGATCATCCAGATGTGGTTATGGTGAATCAACAATTCGATTTTAATGAGGATAAACCTCCAATGCCCAACACTTCTCCCTTTGATTACATTTCAGAATATCTGAAAGAATTTGCCATCCGTACCGTTAATTTTAACAATATCAGCTTTAAATATATCAATAATAATGGGGCGAAACCTCTAGTTGATTCGGTAAAAAATCTGAACATTACCCTGAAAGATTACTTGATAGATGCGCATTCTTCCAAGGATAAAAGAAGGATGTATCTGTTGAAAGATGTAGTCATCAAATTAAATAATTACACCTTCGCAACGCCTGATAGCCTTTATCATATCCGTTTAAATCAGTTAGACTTTGCGGCTTCCTCCGGTAAATTGAGTATCAAAAGTCTTGGGGTAATTCCGCGATATAGTGAAATGGAATTCGGAAAGACGCTTGGCTATTCAAAAGACCGCTATGAAATCCAGATGAGTGATTTGAATCTCGAAGGGATTAATTTACCCTTGTATATTCTTAAACAAGAATTACAAGCCAAAGAAATGACCATTGCCGATGGTTCGATAAAGGTTTTCAATAATAAAGAACTGCCGAAGCTCATCAGAGAAAAGATTGGGCGCTTCCCACATCAGCTGCTGCAAAGGGTAAATGGAAAGCTGAGTATTCAAAAGCTTAATCTGAGTAATGTTGGGATCAGTTATTCGGAGTACGATACCGACAGTCAGCAGAAGGGAACGATTACTTTTGAAAACACCTCAGGAAGCTTTACAAATGTGACTAATATGGCAAAAGATAAGGCTAAAAATCCATGGATGACCGCCAACCTGACCACTTATCTGATGGGAAGAGGAAAGCTCGATGTAGGATTTAAGTTTAACCTGGAAGCCAAAGATGGCGCCTTTTCTTATTCAGGTGTGCTGGGGAGTATGGATGGCCGGGCACTAAATCGGATCACAAGACCATTGGGAATGATCGCCATTAAAAGTGGAGAAGTGAAGCGAATGGAATTTCAGGTGGATGCCAACGATCGTGTGGCAAATGGTTTTATGAAATTTGAATACAATGAGCTCTCTGTTAATTTACTGAAGAAAGAACCCGGAGAAAGCCGGCTGGTGCGGCAAGGTTGGATGTCTTTTCTCGCCAATGCCATGATTTTAAATCCCAATAACCCCAGCAAAGAAGGGAAACTGGTGACCGCAAAAATCCATGAAGAACGTGCCAGGAATGGTTCTTTTTTCCATTTTATCTGGAGGTCTCTGTTTCAGGGGATCAAGAATAGTGTAGGTGTAACAGAAGAAAAGGAACAGAAGATCAAGTCACAGATTGCGAAATTTGAACAGATCAAACATGACCGGGAGGCCAGACAAGCCAGAAGAGAAAAGCGGAGGTTACAAAGGGAAAGAGCTAAAATGAAAAAAAGCCATTAAACCTTCGGGATAGCCTAAAATAGGAAATGTAAAAAGACGACAGACCGGGAATTGCCTGCCGCCAATTTACATTTAACCTTATTTGTTTACTTTTAATAGCTTTTGGGCAAGATCTTCCCAACGGTAATATTGAAAGGTTTTATCATCACTCATCGCCACAAATAAACCATGTTGAAAATCTTTATTCAGTGGACCAGAATAGATATCTGAACCATCACTGTTATTTGTTGATACCGGAATGCTGGTTAGCAATACGTGGTCATGTGGACCTGATTTGCCCTCCCGGTTGAAAACCTGGAAATGGTTGGCCGCCTGATCTGATACTAAAATGTAACCAGTAGAATCAGATGTCTTGTAAATACTGATGCCTTCATTATCTTCCTTAAAGCCAGTTTTAGCAAATAATGCCAGCTCTTCATTGCCTTTTGCAGGATCCGCATAGTACTTTCTAACGCCAAACTGTTCATCAGAATAATAAATATAGCCCAACTCATTGTCTACCGCAATCGATTCAATTTCTTTCTTGCCGCTATACTTCCCAAACTTCCGCTTCAGACTGGCTTTCAGTTTTCCGGTACCATCATCTTCTAATAAATATTGCCATAAATATCCATCTGAAGGACCATTTTTACGGCCAACAACCGCATAAATTTGCCCTTGAGGATCGGTGTACATGGCAATTCCCATCAGGTCGCGGTACATTTCTTTTGTCTCCCCTTCAAACATGGCCAAACCGCCATTGTCAATAGGTTTCATGTCCGGTAAAGTGAATACACGGAGTTTATGTGTCATTCTCTCTGTAGTCACCGCGATGTCTACTTTTTTGCCCCCCAGATTTAATCCATACGCAATATCGACATTGTTCGGTCTTTTCAGTCCTTTTACGACCTTGTCTTTGATCACTTTTCCTTGTAAATCGTATACATACAGGCCACCATTTTCGTCTTTATCGGTACCAATTACCAAAGATTGTGAGGGGTCGGTTGGGTTTACCCAAATGGCCGGATCATCAGAGTCATATTGTACCGGATCAGAAGTGTACAGTGGTTTTATTGCTGTAGGATCTTTCTTCACCGAAGAACAGGAAACATGGAGGGTTAGGAGTAAGGCGGAAATAGAAAGGATGAAATTCGGTTTATTCATTATTTTAAGGTCAATTCGTATTTATAAATAGAGGGTTTGATTAATTGCTGGCATATGCACCAATGTAGCTGGCAGGAGCTGGTGAGCTGTATAGGTTTCCATTAAGGATTAATCCTGCGGCATGGTGACGGAAAAAATCGGTCTTCCCTTTGCCAATTGCTGGGGAGCCTGCAGTCAAATGGAAATTCCATGCAGTATTGAAAACCGGGTTGTCAACCGGGTTGCTAACTGGATAATTCAAAAACTTTGGATCGTTTGATCCAGCTGTTTTTCCAATGATATCATTAACACCAGCAATGACGTCGGCTGAAGGTTGAAACTGATTTGTGGTGGTCTGACTCTCGCCATAATACAGGTTGTTTCCAATTAAAGACCGCGCATCTTCCGGGTTCTTCGTATCTCGTTTGATACCAAAACGCGTATTCGCAAAAAGGTTGTTAAACAGGTTTACCCTTACCGTCGCTTCTACCCAGATAGAACCGCCTTTAGCAGTTGGTCTACGCCAGCCAGTATTGATGAAAGTGTTGTTGTAGGCTACAACAAAGGTCTGAGGGTTTCTGTCGCCACTGTTGGAAAGTTTCAATGCATTGGTATTGGTGCTGTACACAAGGTTATAAGCGACGTCTGCCAAGCATCCTGATTTCAGGTTGATGGCCTCTCCGCCAGTTAATCCCGTAGTATAGAATAGATTGTTGGAGAAAATGATCTTTCCACCTTCAATATAAGTACAGTCTTCCTGTAGATTTCTGAAAGTACTATTCGTGATTACCAGCTTTCCGTTAACATTAGAAAACCAGATGGCCGGTAAATTTTCGCCACTTTTCGCTTTATAAAGGCTCATCTTTACGGAAGTAGAAGCTGCGGTAGTCGTAGACCCTGCATATTCAATAATCGTGTGGTTCAACAGGAGCTCTGCGCAACTTGGCGCGGCTAATATCCCGCCCCATAACCTGCCAAATTTGTTCTTTTCTGTCCTGGAATCTTCAGGAATTGTAAACCGGATTGGAAATTCTGCAGTACCTTCCGCATATAGGTTTCCTTTCACAATGATTTCTGGCTTTGCCAGGGTATCCATAACGACAGTCACGCCTTCTTCAATGGTCAGAGACTGCCCCTCAGGAATAATAATATCTCCTTTGATCACTTGGGTACTTCCTCTTTTCCAGATGCCGGAAACTTCGCCTATGGCAGAGCCGTTTCCTGTATCCGGATCTACATCACTATTTGCTTTTTTGCAGCTGCTGAATCCGACTAATAATACGGTCAGGCCCATCAATATTTTTGTTGCTTTCATCTTGGTCTGTCTTTTTATGAAATGGTCAAATGAGGATATGAAATGAGGTTATAATTTATAGCGTACACCCAATAAATAGGTCTGCTTGTATTGGTCGTTTCGGATCAACGTTTTACCGTCATATTCCGTTCCGGTGCTTCCATTGGCTTCCGTATTGGTGCCTTTGATGAATAATTTCATTGGCGTATTCAATAGGTTTCCAGCCTTTACGAATACACTCAGGTTGTTTTTAAACTTTTTTTCCGCAGAAGCATCCATCTGGATAAAACCTTGCTGCCATAGATCGTTGTCTAAGAATTGGGAGATGGTGTTGATTCTTGGGCCAGTATAGGAAGCTGCCAATTGTCCATCCCAACCGCTTTTACTGTCCTTGTAGAGTAAGGAAAGATTGGCAATATGAGCCGACTGCCCAAATAGAGGCCTGCTTTGGTTCACTAAAATTGGTTGTAAGTCGCCTTGCTCATCACGCATTCTGGAGGTTTTAGGCGTCGTAATTTTAGAATGGGTATAAGTGTAGTTGGCTTTAAACCCAAATTTGTGGATAAACTTGATGTAGTCGATCTCTAATCCATAGTTTTTGGCATTACCAAAGTTTCCTGGCATGTAGTAGGTATCCTGCGGACGAATAGGATCCGGCTGGAAACTATATTCTATTGGATTTTCGATGTTTTTATAGAATGCACCTACCAATAGCTGGTCTGTACCATTAGGAAACAATTCGTAACGAAGGTCAAAGTTATCGGCCATAGCACGTTTCAGATCTGGATTTCCTCTCTCTTTATAGTCGTCCTGAACCACACCGATTCCTGGAACCAATTCATAAAAACCCGGTCGGTTTAAAGAGCGGAAATAAGAAGCACGAAGCGCTTGATGACTAGTCAGCTTATATTTTAAGTTCATGCTCGGCAGCAGGTCAGTATAGACTTGTTTACCATTCGGGCGAGGTTGAGCACCCGGAAATAACATCATATAGCTTTGGTCCGTATGTTCCATACGCAAACCAGCAATTACCTGTAAGTCCTGCACCGTAAAGTTGAACATTCCATAAGCTGCTGCCAGTTTTTCTGCGGCATCATAGGTTAGGGCATTATCAACCGATCCTGTTGGGTTTTTTACGATCCATGCAATTTCTGTATAGTTGTTGAAATCTTTGCCAAAAAGAGCAGTTGGATTTGCGTTGGTTAAGGTGTATTGGTTGAAAAAACTGCTGCGTTGTTTATCGCGGTACATCCCTCCAACAGTAAATAATACATCGATTCCTCCGATAGGTTGCGTATAATCGATGTCCAGGTAACCGGCTTTATCTTCTTCCGTGCTGCGTTCCCAACGGCGGGTAAGTGCATCGCCAATAGCAGGAACAAAAGTGCGGCGGTCTACAAAGTTTTCACGAACGCCCAATACATTGATGGTACTCTGGTCGGGAACCTCATTTTTTGCTGCAGAATATACTGCCGACCAGCGTACTTTTAGCCTTTCAGGGATCAGCTGATGGTCACCCTGTAAAGTCGTATTGTAGATTTGCTGTTCCGTAAAACGGGAGCGGGTCGAATAGTTCAGCTTCGCATTTCCCTTTTCCGGGACATACTCACTGCTAAAATCTGTTAATTTAGCATCACGAAGTTGGTAACTATTTAAGTCAACATAAGCATTGTATAAACTCAATTTATGGTTTGGATTAAAGGTATAGTCCAATTTTGCATGAGCACCATAGCGTTTCTGCTGTTCAGAGTATTGTCTTTCCTCTTTACTCATGATGGTACCAACCTTATTTGCGGCAGCTACCACACTAGAATTGTAAAAAGTACTATTGCTACCTCTGTAGGTGTTTTGGTAACTTCCTGCTAGTAAAACACCAAGCTTATTGTTCATAAAACGCTGCCCAATAGATAAACCACCAACTACATTTGGCGCCGGATGTTTGGTTTTATAATCCAGGGTTCCTGTTGGGAAATCCAGTGGCGTTGCCTGGTAATTTTTTCCATGTTGTTCATAAGGAGATTTACTGTTGATTCCGCTATGGTCAAAAGAAGTAAAGCCACGGTCTATAAACATCTGGCTATAGCCCGTCGCCAGATTGGCATTGATTTTTAATTTATCTGGAGCATCTTTCATTACCATATTGATCACACCACCTATAGCATCTCCCTCCATATTTGGCGTCAGGGTTTTAGAAACTTCTAGTCTTTCCAGTAATTCGGAAGGGAAAATATCTAAGGGTACATATCGGTATTTGTTATCCGGGCTAGGGATTTTGATGCCATTTACCAGGGTATAGTTGTAGCGTTTATCCATACCACGAAGGATTGCATATTGGCCATCACCACTATTGCTTCTTTCTACAGATACACCGGATACGCGTTGTATTACATTGGCTACGGTCAGATCCGGAGAAATTTCCATAGCTCTGCCGGACACCACATTGACAAGCTGTATAGATTTTTGCTCAATCCTTCTGGCTGATTTTTCTGAAGCGCCATCTCCCTTGACTGAGATCGAAACCTCACTTAAGGCATTGGCGCTGGTTTCTGCGAGGAATATTTTCAATATCGGATTGTCTTCTTTTAAGATGACCACCTGCTGAACTAAGGTCTTGTACATGAGGTAGGATACCTTTAAGGAATAAGTACCTGCAGCGGGATGTTTGATCTCAAATGATCCGTCAAGACCGGTTAAAACAACAAGTTTTGTTTTTTCCAGTTGCACAGCCGCGCCAACCATTGCTTCACCTGTTTTCTGGTCGTAAACATAACCTTTCAGGCTGGTAGCATGTGCGACAGTAATGCTAAATAATAGGCAAAAAAGAACGGATAATAGTGTCTTCATTTTCTGATTAATTTGTTGTTGTTTTATTTTTTTTACTGTTGTGATTTCCTTTCTCCAAAAGTGAATACTGAGCGGCGAGCCTGGAAATTCTGACCGTAAACAAAATGTATACAGCGTTACCGAACAGGGAAACAAAACGCATACAGCGTGAACATGGATAGGTTAACTTGTTGATAGCTAGGTTGTTTTGTGTAACGAAAAACGCCATTACCATTTGATTAGCGTAATGTTAACAAATTGTTAATGAAGGGCTTATTTCTAAAATCCACTATAAAGTCTGAATAAAGGTGCTCAGGTTTTCTCCTTGAGGAAGGTTCAATTTCTTCCTCAAGCGGTACCTGGCCACGCGTAAACTGTCTTGGGAAATGCCAAAAAGAATGGCCATGTCTTTTGAACTCAGGTTCATTTTTATCAATGCCACCAGGCGAATGTCATTCGCGGTGAGGTCGTCACAATGTGCTTTCAGGTGGTCAAAAAAAGTTTGGTGAATCTGTTCAAACATCCGACTGAAATCTTTCCAGTGCTGGTCCTGATTGATGTTCTGATTGATGCGTTGCATCAGCTGTTGCAGGGCTTTTTTTTGGTCTCTTTTGTCATCTTTTAATAAGGTTTCAATGGTGCTACGCAGCTCTTCCAGGAACTGATTGCTTTGAATGGTGTGAAGCGTGGTGCTGGTGAGTTCCTTGCTTTTTAACTCCAGGGCATCTTTAATGGCCTCGTTTTGTGTCTCAAATAACCGTTGATTTTGTTCATTGAGCTGTTGCTCATTTCTGAGTTTCAGGCGCTGTCTGCTGATGACACTGGCGGCGAGGCAAAGGAGTAAGATGATGATGAGGATGGTCGCGATCAGTAAGATTCTATCCGCTGATTTCTCCTGTTCAAATTGCGCAATGGCATCGTCTTTCTGCTGAATTTCAAACAACGTTTGTACGAGCGCGAGTTGTTTGTTGTTGTCTTCCGTAAATATTTTAAGAAAGATATCCCGGCCCAATTCGCTATAGTGATAAGCACTGTCATACTGCTTCATCAGGTCAAAAGTTTTGGAAAGGTCACGGTAGGCACTGCTGAGCTGATATTGGTCATTCATGTCCTTGGCCATGCTTTCCGCCTTCCGGGTGTACTTTAAAGCCTCAGGATATCGGCCAGTTTTACGGTATACATCTCCAATGTTGTTGATGATCTCTATCTGTCCATGGTAGTTTTTTTCCTTCGCATTTCCATCCAGAGCGAGTGTATAGTATTTTAATGCGGAATCTAAATGGGGCTTATCCTCATAAATGCTCCCAATGTTTTCATAGATCTTTGCAATGCCCGTTTGATTCTTTTCTTTATGGTACGCAGCTAAGGCCAGCTGTTGGTATTTCATGGCACTGAGATAGTCGCGTGTTTTTTCATAAGTCTGTCCGATCAGGCCATAGGAAGCCGCTACTCCCTTGGTGTTTCCGGATTGCTGATATAGCTTTAATGCTTCTTGAAATTTTTCGAGCGCTATGCGGTATTGTCGCGCATAGTAATAAGTTTCGCCAATTTTATTGAGGTTGCCCGCAAGTTGGAGTCCCGCGTTTTCCTGGCGGAATACCTGATCTGCTTTGTAATAATAATTGATGGCTTGGGCATAGGCAGCCTGAGCATAAAATAGGCCGCCGATTTGTTGGTAACATAAGCCCACAGTCAGGAAATCTTCCTTTTTTAAGGCCTCCCTTAAGGTCTGTTTAAGCTGCAAGAAAGCGGTATTTGGTGCTTTATGAATTAGGGTGTCGACCAACAGGAAATTCGGTTTCTGACCCTTTATGGCAAAGGCAGGTTGGGCGTAAAGTAATACAAAAGATAAGGCGATGCCCATCAGGTTGCGGAATGCTAAGGTAGTATGTTGTTTCACACCCTAAAATTACCGGGCCTGATGTTAAGCTACTGTTAAATCAATTGAAATGAACCAGCAGAAATACGCTTGATTTTACCTTGTTTTGGGAAGCGCTGGTGTAGCATAAAAAAGCCCCTGAACGTTTTAAAGTTCAGGGGCTTTTTTTATAGATTTCCGCTTAAAAAGCGCAGCTGTAAAGCTTAGTTTAACAAATCTGCAGGAACTGGTTTCTCCAATAAATGATCATAGTAGAAACGAATTCTTTCTGCTTTATCATGAGGTGTTTTTACACCACCCCAACCATGACGACCACCAGGATAAATCATCAATTCAAAATGTTTATTTGCATTCTGTAATTTGTCTATCAGCTGAATCGTGTTTTGCATATGTACGTTATCATCCATGTCGCCATGCATGATGCGCAATAATCCTTTGTAGTTGTTCACATAGGTCAACACAGAACCGTTTTTATAACCTTCAGGGTTTTCCTTTGGTGTATCCATGAAACGTTCTGTATAGTGACTGTCGTACAATTCCCAGCTCGTTACCGGAGCGCCTGCAATTCCGAAATCGAAATCATTGGCACCCATTGTTAAGGCCATACAAGTCATGTAGCCACCATAACTATGACCCGTGATCAATAGTTTTTTGTTGTCTACATAAGATTTAGCTTTTAACCATCTTGCTGCGGTTGTGTAATCTTTCATCTCCCATTTGCCCAGGTTACGGTGCATTAAAGCGACACCCTCTTTACCGAATTGTCCGGAAGCACGGTGATCTACTGCAATCTGTATGATGCCTTCATTAGCCCAGTACTGAGGAGCAGTGCCTTTCCAGGTATTGGTTACTGTACCTGCATTTGGACCACCATAAATACTCATAATAACCGGATATCTTTTGTTAGGATCAAAATCTGTTGGGTAAGTAATTACTGCTGGCAATTGGTAGCCATCATCCGTAGGAATGGTGATCATTTCTGTTTTACCAAAGTTATACTGTGCGAAATCTGCTGATTTACTGTTGCCCAATTCTTTCACAACTTTACCATTATTGTCTAATAAAGTTCTTTTCGGTGGTGTACTTACATTAGAGTAAGTGGTAATGAAATAACGGCCATTTGGCGAAAGTTGTACCTGGTGGGTATAATCACCAAACGTTAATCTTTTTAAGTTTTTACCGTTGTAATCTACGCGGTAAAAGTCAGAACGTGTAGAAGCCTCTTTGCGGGCATTGAAATAAACCACTTTGTTTTTCTCATCTACATGAACCAAACTGGTTACTTGCCATTTACCAGAGGTGATCGGATTGATCAATTTTCCGTCTAAAGTATATAGGTAAAAATGTGCCCAACCAGTTTTATCACTTTTCAGGATATAGTGTTTTTTGTCTTGTAAATATTCAATACGACCATCATAATCCAGGTCTACCCATGAGCTTTGTTTCTCATCATAGATCTCTTTTTTGGTTCCGGTATTTGGATTCACTGAATAGAATTTCAGGTTATCCTGACCACGGTTCATCCACTGCACCATCAGGCTGCTGCCATCATAGCTCCAGTATGGCGTACCAAAATACTGATCGTCTTTTTCATTGAAATCTGCCCAGGTAATCGCACCACCTGTAACAGGAACGAAACCTACTTTCACTTCCGGATTCGGATCACCAGCTTTAGGGTATCTTGTTTTCTCCACATAACCATGTTGACCTGTTGAACCATTAATTGGGAACATTGGGACTTTCATATCATCGAAGTGCATAAACGCAATGTGCTTGCTGTCTGGCGACCACCAGAATGCTTTGTATTCGGTAGCGCGACCTAAGATTTCTTCAAAATATACCCATGAAGACCAACCGTTATAAATCACATCTGTACCATCTGTTGTATATCTGGTTTCTTTTCCAGTTTCCACATCTACTGAGTATAGGTCATTATCGCGGGTAAAAGCGATATATTTTCCATCCGGAGATAGGGTAGGGTTCTTTTCTTCTGCTTTAGTATTGGTCAGTTGTTTTGCGGCTTCTTTACCATATTGAATAAAAACATCGTTGTTTCTAATGTTCACAGTCACATTGCTTTTCGGCGCTGGGGTATATGGTGTTTTGTTACCGGTTTTTATATCTACTGCGTATAACTTACGATCGGTAGCGTCCATTTCAATATAGTGGTTGTCATCAGACCAGCCATTCACCATATTCATTGGCTTGCTGAGCGACAATTCTCTGCCCATGGTTTGTTGTTGGCTCAATCTTTTCAATTGTGCCTGTACCGTATAGCTGAAGCAAAACGATGCCGCTAAACTGAGAAGTACTGTTTTTTTCATTTTGTATAATTGTGTGTTAATGTTGATACTAAACCTAATAAAAAAAAGGCGCCCTGGTTCAAAGGCGCCTCACAAAAATTATTTATAGCAACGCGCTATAAACTTACAAGATAAAATTCCATCCGAATTCATCCGGAGCAAGTCCGTAACGGATGTCATTTAATGTTTTTGCGATGCCAGCAGAAACGGTACGTGTAGCAGGGTCTGTTAATGTATATAACTTACCTTCGTAGCCGATTTCGCCGATTGGTGTAACTGTAGCGGCGGTACCAGCTGCAAAAGCATCTGTTAAACGACCGTTTTCAATTCCTTCAATCACTTCTTTGACGCTGACACGTCTTTCTTCAACTTCAATACCTGCGTGTTTTGCCAGTTTGATAATGGTATCGCGGGTTACGCCATCCAATACGGTGCTTCTTACCGAAGGAGTGACCAACTTACCATCGATCACAAAGATCAGATTCGCTGTTCCTGCTTCTTCAATAAACTCATGTGATACCGCATCAGTCCAGATCAATTGATCAAAACCAGCTTTTGTCGCTTCCGCAAAAGGGAACAACGAACGCGCATAGTTACCAGCAGTTTTGGCAAAGCCTACACCACCTTCATCTGCACGTGTATATTCTGTTTCAATTTTTACTTTTAAAGCTTTGCTGTAGTAAGGACCCGTCGGTGTCGTTAATAAACAGAAAGTATATTTATCTGAAGCTTTAACACCCAGGTAAGGATCTGTAGCGAACATTACCGGACGGATGTATAAAGAGTAACCATCTTGATTAGGTACCCAGTTTTTGTCAATGTCAATCAAGGCTGCAATACCTTGCATGAAAATATCTTCAGGAATCGATGGCATGGCCATACGTGTTGCTGATTTGTTAAAACGCTCAAAATTTTTGTCCGCTCTGAAAACACTAACCGTATCATTTGGCTGACGGTAAGCTTTCATACCTTCAAAAATCGCCTGTCCATAGTGAAGGGCAGAGATTGCCGGGCTCATTGGAATTGGACCATAAGGAAGAACTTGTAAGTTTTTCCAGGTGCCATCTTCATATTCGGCAATAAACATGTGATCGGAAAACACCTTTCCGAAGGGAAGTTTTGAAAAATCTGTTACAGTTAGTCTGCTTTGTTCAGTTTTCGTGATGGTTATATCCAGTGTCTCGTTCATTTCAATTCGTATTTCTGTAGGCAAATCTAATAAAAAATGCCACGCTTATTAGTTTTATTTGTATTTAAAAAGGGGCTTTATTGGTGTTTAACATACACTAAGTCCTTTCGGTCATTAGTGTGTTCCATGCAGGTCTTTTAGGACATTGACCACCCAGCCTTTACCCCATTCTTCCATTTGCTCCTCCGTCCAGAGGAAAGGGTAGAAGATTCTCTTTTGAAAACGCGGAGGCAGATATTTCTGCCAGTTCGTGCCACCCGTTGCTGCAATGTCTACCGGATCTCTTTCCAGATAGCGTACCGCGGACTTATAATGGGAGAGCGGCCATTCTACATTTACAAAAAGATCCAGCTTTTGCAGCTCTTCAGCTAAGGCGCTAACGTCTGCACCCTGAGCTTTCAATTGATGGTAAAGCGCAGAGAAATTACTTTCTTTCCGGTCTTTTACCAATTGTAAAAATTGTGAGGCATATTTATGGATGAACTGCTTTAACGTTAGCGTTTGCTTGCCGGTAGCCAGCTCTGTAGCGCCGGCTTTCCAGTAGATATGCTCAAATTGTTCTTCAATCGAAGCGTCTTTCAATGCCGTTCTTTTATCCTTCTCTACCAGGCGGATAAAATCTGTCGCGCAGATTTCTATCATCCGGTATTGGCCGGACTGAAAACCACTTGCCGGTAACAGTGACATCCGGAACTTAAGAAACTGTTCCTTTTCCATGCCATTTACCATCACCTCGAAAGAAGAAACCAAGGCGGTAAAATAAGCATTGATCCTTTTCACACGATCGGTAAAGAAAGTAGCGGTCAAGGTTTCTTTAGCCGCTGCAATTTGGTTGAATTCATGTAGACAAAGTTTAAAGTATAACTCTGTAATTTGGTGGTACATGATGAAAATTTCTTCGTCGGGGAAGGAAGTCTTTGGATGCTGTAAACTGAGCAGGGTATCCAAATGAATGTAATCCCAATACGTTAAGAAATCGGCATACAGCAAGCCATCCAGATAAGCCGACATGTCCTGGCCCATCGCTGCATATTTTTCCTGCAGCTTGTCCAGTTTGTCTTTAATTTGTGGGGTCAGTTCCATGATTTAATCGCTATTACAAATGCATTGATGCCTCAAATGAGGTACCAATGCTACCTCTAGAAATCTAGTACAATACCCTGAATTTAATGGTATGTTCGATTTTCTTCAGAGATTTAAAAAGTTGTTTGTCGTATTCAGAATTGATGTCGGTAATTGCATATCCGATCTCCGGATTGGTCATCAAAAACTGCCCGACAATATTAATGTCGTGTTTCGCAAATACGGTGTTGATCTTCGCCATAATCCCCGGAACATTCTGATGAATATGGATCAGACGGTGTGATTTCTCAATTCTTGGCAATTGTAGGTTAGGGAAGTTATTGCTCAAATGAGTAGTTCCCGTATTCATAAAGTCGATCATTCGCTTAGGAATGAAAGTCAGGTTTCTTGGATTAGATTTTAAATCGTCAAATACCACTACACCTTGTTTGGTACAGGCATTTAAATCGATCTTATTTTTCGACTGGCCTAAGTAACCAATAGTTTTCAATTTTACTGCTCTGGTCAATTGATCCAGCGTCAGTTTCTCGCCATCCGCCAATAGTAACATGTGCACATCGGCCACATATTTCTCTTCAAATGAAGTTTTGTGACGGATAGAAAAGCCATCCTTTTTCAGCAAAGCAATACTCTCCGGATTTACTTCTCCAATCACCAGGCATAAAATCCTGTTTTTAGGATAAGAAATTGCTCTTGGTAGGTTGTTAACGTATAAGAACTCGTCGAAACTCGGCGTCACATGGTCCGCCTTTTTAACAATGCTCTCTCTGGAAATGTTTTCCGTAAAGGCATAGAATTTTTTAATCAGGCCACTTTCTCTCAGCTGGAAATCAGAATAACCATCGCCGATGCCATAAAGGTTGCCTTCCAGATTGAGTTGCTGCATTAACTTCACTTTACCACCTTCCTCACTTAAAGGATTGGAATGGTCGTAATCTATAATTTTGCCATCGCCGGTGGTGACAAATGTATTGGCGTAAATGTTTTCCTTTTTGATGTGATATTGGCTCACCACAGGCGTGATAAACTCTTTAAAACCACCAGAAACAATCAATACCTCATCTGCATGCTTCTTGAAAAAGTCTGCATTGCGAGAGAAAGAGGCAGATACCTTTTTCTTTAAACGGGTAATCAGTTGCTTCAAATGGTCTTCTGTAGCTTCCAATAATTTTACCCTTTGCGCTAAGCTCTCGCCGAAGGAAAGTTTTCCCTCCATAGCAAGGTTGGTGTAGTCCTCAATCTTTTTGAAGATGGCTTCCTTTTCCGGATGCTTTTTTAGGGAGATACGGGCCAGCTCATCCAATGCCTCTACCTGTGTAAAGGTGCTGTCGAAATCAATGATGTAAATGTTCTTCTGGTTCATAATTTTAATGAAGTGAAACCTCTTTCAAGGCAAGGCAAGTTTCTGCCACGCTTTGATCCAAAGGCTTAAAGGTTATTCCAATCGTATCAATTATCTTTTTATTGCTGTATAAACTTTCATTCAGGCTGCTTCTTGCAGCATCACTGGTTAAGGCGGCAGGCTTTCCGGTAAATAAGGAAGCTAGCTTTGCGGCCCTCCAGGCAATGCCCAGCATCCATGGTTTTGCCTCTTTTGAGGGTGCTTTAACGCCAAAACCTTTAGCGATCTCGCCAAAAAAGCGCTGGTAATTATAATTTTCTGCAGAGATCGTAAAACGTTCTTCGCTGATCGGGCTATTCATTAATGCGATCATACTTTTGGCTACATCTTCTACATCCACCAGGCCTGTTGCGCCCTTGGTATAATAGGAAAGACCTTCCTTGACAAGTTTGAAAATTGCGCCACTGCCCTCAAATCCGGCACCGCCACCAATAATCACGGAGGGGTTAACGATCACCGCATCCAATCCTTCAGCAATGCCACGCCATACTTCCATTTCTCCTTCATATTTGGAAATGGCATAAGTATGTGCTTTCGAATCGTATTCCCAGAAGTCTTTTTCAGTGATGAGCAGGCCTGGTTTTGCATTCCCCAAGGCTGCCACAGAGCTCACATGCAAAAGGCGGGCTTGATTTTCTACACAAAGGTTGACCACATTACTGGTACCCTCAATGTTTACTTTTAGTAATTTCGCTTTGTCTTTAGGATCAAAAGAAACCATAGCGGCACAATGATACACCTGTGTGATGCCTTCAAAAGCATTTTCCAGGGTAGAAAAGTCGTTCAGGTCTGCAACCACCCAGCTGATCAGGGTATTGTCTTTCAGGATTTTCGGAATCACCGAATGCTCGCGCTTTAAAGCCCGTAATGTAATCCCTTGTCCCGTAAGTTGATGTATTAATTCTGCCCCTAAAAATCCAGTAGCACCGGTAACCAATATCATTTCATTATTTTTAGGATGTTCATTAAAATATGATCTCAAAAATAGATATTTGACAGATACATTTATAATACAATATGTCATTATCAGATTTTTTCTCGCCAGTCAACCCCGATAAATTTGCACCGAAACAAGGATTCTATGCCAGTCAGTTAGGTTTAAGGGCCGGTTTCTACACAGATAAATTTCCGGAACTGGGAGAAAATACATACGATATTGCCATTTTCGGTGTTCAGGATGACCGTGCTGCAGTAAATAATGAGGGCTGTGGACTAGGACCGGATTATTTCAGGGCACAGTTTTATGCTTTGCATGAGGGTGCTTTTGACAGCAAAATAATTGATTTGGGGAACATTAAACCTGGAGCTTCTATTTCTGATACCTATGTAGCGGTAAAGATGGCGGTTGGAGAATTGATCAAACTGAACATCATTCCGGTCATTATTGGCGGCGGACAAGATCTGACTTATGCGCAATACCTGGCTTATGAAAGCCTGGAGCAAAAGGTAGATCTGGTGGTGGTGGACAGTAAATTTGACCTGGATGAAGAAGATCAGGAAGGATTAGCTGCAAAATCAGATACTTACCTCAACAAAATATTATTACACCAACCGAATTACCTTTTCAACTTCAGTAATGTAGGTTACCAGACTTATTTCGTGAATCAGGACAGCCTGAAAGTCATGAGTAAGCTATATTTTGATGCCCATCGATTAGGAGAGTTTAGCAATGACATTACCTTAACGGAGCCGATTATTCGCAATGCGAATATGATCAGCTTTGATATTGGTGCCATCAGATCTTCGGATGCTGTTGCCAATGCCAATGCTGGACCGAATGGTTTTTATGGTGAACAGGCTTGTCGGATTACCCGGTATGCGGGAATGAGTGATAAGCTGACTTCCATTGGTTTTTATGAGTTTAATCCCGCCTTTGATCAAAACGGACAAACGGCTTTATTACTCGCACAAATGGTCTGGTACTTTGTAGAAGGCTTTTATAACCGTAAAAAGGATTTTCCATTAACGCCGAAATCGCAATACCTGATCTATCGTGCCAGCTTAAACGATGGTTCTGGAGATATGCTTTTCGTGAAAAGTAAAAAATCCGACAGGTGGTGGATGCAGGTACCTTATCCAACAGGGATCACTAAAAATGAACGCTACCATTTGGTGCCTTGCCGTTATGACGATTATACGATGGCCGTAAATGGGGAAATGCCTGACTTATGGTGGAGAACCTATCAAAAGCTATTGTAATTTTACATAAATTCTCGCGTTATTGTCTTTAGGCTTCCTTATATTTGAAATACAGAAGTCTTATACTTGAATTATAGATCGCTTTTAATGGAAATGTACAAGCTAATAATTGGCTTATTCCCTTTTTAATTTGGGCACGAAAATTTAAACTAACGAAAATCAATATTAAATGAAAAGAACATTAATCGCTGCAATTTGCTTATTGCCAATTGCAGGTATGTCGCAAGGCAAATTTACTGTGCAAGGTAAAGTAGGTAATTTAAACGCACCTGCTAAGGCTTATATCGCTTATAGAGTAGGAGCAGAGCAAAAAACGGATTCCACTGCAATTGTAGGCGGTAAATTTACTTTTCAAGGCCCTATAGCGGGTATCTCTCAGGCACAAATCAGAATTAAGCACAATGATAATGTGGTTGATCCTGCAAAACGTACCGCTCCGGATGTTTTGGCTTTTTACTTAGAGCCAAAAGAAATTCAAATCATCTCTACGAAAGATTCGATCATTCATGCAACTGTTAAAGGTTCTAAAATAAATGAGGAGAATGCAAAATATAAAGCACTGACTAAATCTGTTAGCGATAAAGGCGCAGCTTTAATGGCAGAATACCGTGCTAAATCAGAAACAGAACGTAAAGATGAGGCTTACATGAAAACAGTGTATGCTCGTGATGAAGCGATTCAAAAAGAACTGGATGCGATCAATGCTTCTTTCATCGCCGCAAACCCAGATTCTTACGTAGCCTTGGTTGCTTTCCGTAGCGGTTTATCAGATATCGATCCGGCAGTAGTAGAACCTCAATTCAACAAATTCTCTACCGCAGTTAAAAACACGGATTTAGGTAAAAACATTGCTGGTATGATTGCTTCTGCGAAAAATACTCAAGTAGGACAAATGGCGATGGACTTCACTCAAAATGATGTGAATGATAAGCCGGTAAAATTATCTGATTTCAAAGGTAAATATGTATTGCTTGATTTCTGGGCTTCATGGTGCGGACCTTGTCGTCAGGAAAACCCGAACGTAGTTGCTGCTTTTAATAAATTTAAAGACAAAAACTTTACTGTTCTTGGTGTTTCTTTAGATCGCCCAGGTCAGAAACAAGCTTGGTTAACTGCAATTGAAAAAGATAATTTAACTTGGACTCATGTTTCTGATTTAAATTTCTGGAACAATGCAGTAGCAAAAACTTATGGCATCCAATCTATCCCTGCAAATTACCTGATTGATCCAACAGGAAAAATCATTGCTAAAAACATCAGAGGAGAGGAGTTGCAAACTAAATTGGCAGAAATTTTAGGTGGAAATAAATCTAAATAGTATTCGCTAATCGCGGAACCACTTATTTGAATATATAGAAATGGCTACCTCTTGGGTAGCCATTTCTGTTTAATCGGTGTTTTGGTAATACTGCTTTGCATCTGGTTTAATTTATTTCGGTTTTAAGCGGGTTTTGCAAGTGCTTTGCTGGGGCCTTTGCCGGCCTTTTGACCTAGAAAGGCCTGTTCTGAGGCAGTCTAAGCTTTTTAACCTTCGGGTTCTTCCATAAGAATTCAGCTTTTTTTCCGATTTAGCCTGTCTGTGGTTTTTATTTAAAACTGTCTGTGGCAATACCATTTTTATTATGTGCAACTTGCTTTGAACAAACAATTAAAATTATGTCAGTTTCAAGAAATGGGATGCATGGCTGGCCAAGCGGCAAGCTCGGGAATGTGGTGTCTTACATGCTAAGAGGTCAGTTGGTGCATAGAACCGTCGGAAAGCAAGGGAAACCTAGTCTGAAACAGAAAGCGAACCATCAGTCTATGGCGGTTGTCACGCGGTTTCTGGGTCATTTTAAAGATTATCTAGGCAATGGATTCGAGCTGGAAGCCCGTGGAACGATCAGGAACCAACACAATCTGGCTGTTTCCTGCAATAAGAAAAATGCATTGAAAGGGGAGTATCCAGACATCAGCATCGATTATGCTAAAGTACAGCTCAGTAAAGGAAGTTTACAGCAGCCGAGGAATATCCGTCTGGAGAAAGTGGAAGGCGGTTTACAGATTAGCTGGGACCCTTTATACGAATCTGGATCGGGTTCGCAATATGATGACTGTTTGCAGTTGGCCGTTTATTTTCCAAAAAGCAGAACAAAGAAGATCGAGTTTTTCTAAAAGGGAGATGGGAATGGCTTTTTTACCTTTAAATGAAGAGCAACTCGAAGCTTCGATGGAAGTTTACCTATTCTTAAGTGCTGCAAACCATGATGCTGTTTCTGATACCATATATCTGGGCAATGTGAATGGAACGTTCGAAAATCCAAAACTCAGCGCAGAAGGAAAAAAAGCAAAAAAAGCAGTGATGGGGGATTTGTCTGAAAAGGCTAGATATGAAAAGCTGAGCATCCAATATAAAGTGCAAATGGAATTAAAATCCGAAGAAAGGATCAAGCCCAAAGCCTTTAAAAGTTTAGAAAGGGAGTTTTTGGTTTTAGAAAATAGACGACGAGGTAGAGAAACCAAAGGCGGCTGAGTGTTGCTTTATTTTAATTGCCGGGTAGCATAATTATATTAATTTTGGTTGTCGTTTTATTTTAACGATTTGAACCATAAAAACAACCTATGCGCATTCGCTTACTACTAACAATTGCTGTACTATTTACAGCCATTACGAATATTTATGCCCAAGAATTGGAAGGGAATTTAAACTTCCATGGATTTGCCGATAACAGAGAGTATGCGCGGTCAAAGCGTTTCTCAGAGACTATTTTTGGGATGAGAATTTCTCCTGAAGTAGGTTTGCTTATGGATAGTACCCATAGAATCAGAATTGGTTTTAATGCACTTCACGAATTTGGTTCTCCAAAATTCACTAATAACATTGCGCCGGTAGCTTACTATCAGTATATGAAAAAGGGCTGGGATTTTTATTTGGGTGCTTTCCCGAGACAGGGATTGATCTCTGATTTTCCGCGTGCGATATTAAATGATACCCTGAATTATTACCGTCCTAATGTGGAAGGGATGTTGGTGAAATATGAAAATGAAAATTGGAGAGAAGTGATCTTCATCGACTGGACCAGTAGACAAACGGGAACGGCAAGAGAGAATTTTATCTTTGGTTTTTCTGGTACTTATAAAAAGGATTTATTCTTTGTTTCACATTATGCGATGATGTTACATAACGCAGGACCAGCGATTCCGATTCCAGACGACCATGTAGAAGACAATGGAGCTGCAAATGTAAAGGTAGGTCTTGACTTGTCTAAAAAGACTTTTCTGGATTCTTTAACGCTGAGTGCAGGTGGATTGGTGTCCTTTGAGCGGATCCGTAGTGTGGGTGGCTGGAAGACGCCTGTAGGCATGCTGTTGGAGCTGAATATGGAATACCATAAGTTCGGTATCGTCAATTCCTTTTACAAAGGAGAAGGGCATCACCTGATTATGGGAGATAAATTCTATACTGCTAAAACTTACAACAGAACAGACCTGACCTGGCGTCCGATTGTCTATAAAAACCTGGAGGCTAAACTGGCTTTATCCTTCCATTTTGTGGATGGCGTAGTGGATAGTCAGCAAGCCTTTGGACTAAGGTATAACCTTTCTGGGAGTCGATCCTTAAAAAGAAAATAGTTTAAACCTATTCTATCTTTTTTTAATGAAACTGCTTATTGTGATGTTTTTAATCAATAAGCATAAAAAAGGGCTTTATTCTTAGAATAAAGCCCTTTTTTATTTCAATGGATTGAATTTACATCAAGTCAAAACCAATGTCTTCTCTGAAATATTTACCATCAAAGTAGATGCGCGCAGCATCACCTGTAGCACATTGTAATGCTTCAAACTGGCTGTCTTGTAAACTCGTAACGGCAAGTACTCTTCCTCCATTTGTTTTCACGATACCACCTTCCAATGCTGTTCCTGCATGGAACACAAGAGAATTGCGCAAGTTTTCAATGCCGGTGATGGTTTTTCCTTTTTCGTAATCACCAGGGTAGCCACCCGCAACGATCATTACGGTTGCTGCATTTTTAGGGCTGATGGTTAATTTATAATCTTTTAATTTCTTTTTAGCAGTTGCCATGAACAGTTCTACCAGGTCGTTTTCGATACGTGGGATGACACTTTCCGTTTCCGGATCGCCCATTCTGCAATTGTATTCTATAATTAATGGCTCATCACCTACTTTGAATAAACCAAAGAAGATAAAGCCGGTATAATCAATTTTGTCTTTCTTCAAACCTTGAATGGTAGGGATGATGATTTTTTGCTCTACTTTACTTAAGAAAGCTGCATCTGCGAAAGGTACCGGAGATACCGAACCCATTCCGCCAGTGTTCAGGCCAGTATCTGCTTGTCCGATGCGTTTATAATCTTTCGCTTCTGGAAGGATCACATAGTTTTCGCCATCAGTCAATACAAAAACGGAAAGCTCTATTCCGGTAAGGAATTCTTCTACAACGACAGTGCTACCAGCATTACCGAATTTACCACCCAGCATCAGTTTTAATTCTGCCTGTGCTTCTTCGATACTGTCCAGGATTAATACACCTTTTCCTGCCGCTAATCCGTCTGCTTTTAATACAATTGGAAGCGCATGTGAGGCCAGGTATTCCAATCCTTCTGCCAGGCTCTCATTGCTGAAAGATTTTGATCCTGGTGTAGGGATGCCATGGCGTGCCATGAACTGCTTAGAAAAATCTTTACTACCTTCCAGAATTGCGCCTTCTTTTTTAGGACCAATAACCGGGATGTGCGACAATTGTGCGTCTTTCGCGAAGAAATCATGAATGCCATTTACCAGAGGCTCTTCCGGGCCAACAACTAAAAGATCAATAGCTTCTTTTAATGCCAAAGCCTTTACCGCTTCAAAATCATTAGGATTCAGGCTGATATTTTTTCCATAAGCACCGGTACCACCGTTGCCTGGTGCAATAAACAGTTGAGAACATTGAGAAGATTGGCTCATTTTCCAGGCTAATGCACTTTCTCTGCCGCCAGAACCTAATAGTAAGATATTCATCTATGTATGATTTGTTGTTTGAATTGTTAGGTGGATCGGGTAGCTACCCGGTTCTTATCGGCAAATATACCGCTTTAGCTAAATTATCACAGTTTAAGTTGAATATTAAAATATATGAGCAGGATAGGAAGGCCAAATAAGCCCGCTTGTGGGGCCTCTACAAAAAAGGTGTGCCTTTTGATTTTTTTACTCAAAAAAGAGGGGGGCTGCAATAGCAGCAAAGCAAGAATAATGTAAGTTCGACTGAAACATGGAGCGATCTTCAAATGTTACTCAGCTAGAGTATTCTGATCCAGTATTTTAGCTTTTCTGATGTTCAGGTACCCAGGTTTGTTAAAGATTTTTAAATAAAATCGCGATGCTAAAGCAAAGTACAGGATATTTTGTAATTTTAGCGCCCGATGACTGCCATTCTGACTTATAGTTTGTAATGGCTTGGTTGTTGTAAATTGTACCTTTTTCAATTAGTAATAAACAATAAACACAAACATAAAAGATGTTAGGATTTTTAACCAAAGTATTTGGAAGCAAATCGGAAAGAGATATTAAGGCTTTACAGCCTATAGTTATCAGGATTAACGAAGAGTATTCGAAGCTTTCTGTACTGAGCAATGATGAGTTGCGTAACAAAACGGTTTATTTTAAAGATGTTATTGCACAGGCTTTAGCAGATATTGACGGAAAGATCACTGGCTTAAAAGCGGATGGTGAAAGTCAGGATTTGTCATTGGCTGCAAAAACGGCCTTATATGATCAGATCGATGAGCTGATTAAAGAACGTGATAAAGAATTAGAAGTAGTATTGTTAAATATTCTTCCACAGGCATTTGCTGTGGTTAAAGAAACTTCGAGACGTTTCTCAGAAAATGAGCGTTTAGAGGTGACTGCAAGTCAGCATGACAGAGATTACGCAGTGCGCAGAAGCAATGTTGTGATTGAAGGTGATAAAGCTTTCTGGGCCAATACATGGGATGCTGCCGGTACACAGGTGAAGTGGAACATGGTACATTACGATGTACAGTTGATCGGTGGTATGGTATTGCACAGTGGTAAAATCTCTGAGATGGCTACGGGTGAGGGTAAGACTTTGGTAAGTACATTGCCAGCTTATCTGAATGCACTTGCTGGAAAAGGGGTTCACATCGTAACTGTGAATGATTACCTGGCACGACGTGACTCGGAGTGGAATGGTCCTTTATTCGAATTCCATGGTATTAAAGTGGATTGTATTGATAAGCATGAGCCAAACTCTCAGGAGCGTCGTGATGCTTACCTTGCAGACATTACTTATGGTACAAATAATGAATTTGGTTTTGATTACCTGCGTGACAATATGTCGCAGACGCCAGATCAGTTGGTGCAACGTAAATTGCATTTCGCGATGGTGGATGAGGTCGATTCAGTTTTAATTGATGATGCCCGTACTCCATTGATCATTTCTGGTCCGGTTCCTTTTGGAGATCAACATGAGTTCCATGAGTTAAAACCAAGGATCGAAAGATTGGTAGCTGCGCAAAGAGAATATGTAACCAAAGCTTTAAATGAAGCTAAGAAATTAATTAATGATGGTAAAGCCGGAACCGAAGAAGGTGAAGGTGGTTTAGCACTTTTACGTGCACACCGTGGTTTACCTAAAAATAAAGCATTGATCAAGTTTTTAAGTGAGGGTAGTGTAAAACAAACCTTATTGAAAACTGAAAATCATTACATGGCTGATCAGTCGAAGAACATGCCGAAAGTAGATTCGGAATTGTACTTCTATATTGATGAGAAAAACAACCAGGTAGAGCTAACAGAAAAAGGTATTGAGTTGATCACCAAATCTGGTGAAGATGCGCATTTCTTCGTGTTACCAGATGTAGGTACAGAGATCGCTGAGATCGAAAAATCTAATTTGAGCAATGAAGAGAAGATTGCACAGAAGGATGCCTTGATGCGCGATTACTCCATCAAAGCAGAAAGAATTCACTCGGTAAACCAATTGTTGAAAGCGTATACTTTATTCGAGATGGATGTGGAATACATCATCGATGAAGGAAAGATCAAAATTGTAGATGAGCAAACTGGTCGTATTATGGATGGCCGTCGTTATTCTGATGGTTTACACCAGGCGATTGAAGCAAAAGAAAATGTGAAAGTTGAAGATGCTTCACAGACTTATGCTACAGTTACGCTTCAGAACTTCTTCCGTATGTACCATAAACTTTGTGGTATGACGGGTACAGCAACTACAGAAGCTGGTGAGTTTTGGTCGATCTATAAACTGGATGTAGTGGAAATCCCTACAAACAGAGTGATCTCAAGAATTGACCACCAGGATTACGTTTACCGTACAGTTCGTGAAAAATACAATGCAGTAGCAGAAGAGATCGTGAAATTAACTCAGGCAGGCCGTCCGGTATTGGTAGGTACAACCTCAGTTGAGATTTCTGAGTTATTGAGCAGAATGTTAAAACTTCGTGGTATTAAACACAATGTGTTGAACGCGAAGATGCACCAGAGAGAGGCAGATATCGTAGCTGAAGCAGGTCAGGCTGGACAGGTAACGATTGCAACCAACATGGCAGGTCGTGGTACGGATATTAAACTAGGTGCTGGTGTTAAAGAAGCAGGTGGTTTGGCAATCGTAGGTACAGAGCGTCATGAGTCTCGTCGTGTAGACAGACAGTTGCGCGGTCGTGCCGGTCGTCAGGGTGATCCGGGTTCTTCTCAGTTCTTCGTGTCTCTGGAAGATAACTTAATGAGGTTATTTGGTTCGGAAAGAATCTCTAACATCATGGTGAAAATGGGTATCGAAGATGGAGAAGTGATTCAACATTCGATGATCACCAAATCTATTGAGCGTGCACAGAAGAAAGTAGAAGAAAATAACTTTGGTATCCGTAAGCGTTTATTGGAGTACGATGATGTGATGAACTCACAACGTACCGTGATTTATGCGAAACGTAAAAATGCATTGTTCGGTGAGCGTTTAGACGTGGACATGAACAACATGACTTTTGACGTGGCGGAAGATATCGTTACCGAATATAAAGAAGAAGGAAATTACGAAGGTTTCAAACTGGAAGTGATCAAAAACTTCTCCGCAGATACTTCAATCGATGAAGCAGAATTCAGTGCAAGAAACGTACATCATTTAACGGATAAATTGTTTGATGAGGTGACAGCTTTCTATGCTAGAAAATCTGAAGGTATCATCAATCAGGCAATGCCGGTATTGAACCAGGTATTTGAAGAGCGAGGAGAACACATTGAGCAAATCGTTGTTCCATTTACTGATGGTATCCGTAGCATTCAGGTGCCGGTTGGCTTGAAAAAAGCAATCGATAACCATGGACGCGAAGTGACTAAATCATTCGAGAAAACAATTGTACTGGCCTTGATCGATGAATCATGGAAAGAGCATTTGCGTGAAATGGATGAGTTGAAGCAATCGGTTCAAAATGCCGTTTATGAGCAAAAAGATCCTTTAATCATTTACAAAATGGAAGCGTTTAACTTGTTCAAAAACATGTTGAATGCCGTAAATAAAGAAGTGGTGAGTTTCCTATATAAAGGTGGTATCCCAATTGAAACAGATCCTAATGACGTAAGAGAAGCTCAGGCACCAAGACCTGCTCCGAGCAAATTGAAAACGACAAAAGCGGATTTTGAAATTTCAGTTGGCAATGAGCCAATGACGATGGAAGATACCCGTGAAGCTGCTCCACAGCAGCCAATCCGTAAAGAAGTTACGGTAGGTAGAAATGATATGTGCCCTTGTGGAAGCGGTAAGAAATTCAAAAACTGCCACGGCGCAGGATTGTAATTTGTAATACACATTTAGAATGCCGATTTTTGTAACAAAAAATTCGGCATTCTTTTTTTTAAGCCCTTTCATGAAGATATTATTTACCAGTATATTTTGTTGTTTCTCTATCGTCCTTTTTGCACAGCATAAAGGAGAAGTGATTGTGGTTAAAGATCCCATGATTGATAGCCTGATTGCGAAAAGGATCGCTTTATATACGAAATCGTCCGGTATTTCAGCAGCCAGTCCGCTGAAACCAGGAGCGGCAATTGTAAGCCAGATGGGTTACCGCGTGCAAGTATTCTATGGCTCCGACAGGCGCCAGGTATTTGCAGAACAAGCGCGGTTTAAATCGACTTACTCAAATTTGAATACCTATATTACCTATAAAGAACCCAATTATTATTTGCGTGTTGGTGATTTTAGAACGCGTCTGGAAGCCCAGCGTTTGCTCAATGAACTGAAACCAATGTTTCCAACCCTATTTATTTTTAGGGAGAAAATAAATGCACCTAACCTAGATTATAGCAATGACAATGAAAGATAAGATCCAAACCCTTGCGCTTGATATTTTTGATCAGGTGCGCGGCTACCGTCAGCATATTCATGCCAATCCTGAACTTTCTTTTAAGGAGTTTGAAACTTCAGCTTATATTAAAAGCCACCTGGAAGAATGGGGTATCCCTTATACCGAGATGGCCAATACAGGTGTAGTTGGGTTGATTACTGGTGGGATCCCTTCAGATAAGATCATCGCTTTGCGTGCAGATATGGATGCTTTGCCAATTATAGAGGCAAATGAGAAGCCTTATGTTTCAAAAAATCCTGGTGTGATGCATGCCTGTGGTCATGATGTACACAGTTCTTCTTTATTGGGAACAGCCTATATCCTGAACAGCATGAAGGAGGAATTTGCCGGAACGATCAAATTGATCTTTCAGCCCGGAGAGGAAGTGTTGCCTGGCGGTGCCAGCATCATGATAAAAGAAGGGGTGTTGGATAATCCTAAGCCACAGGCGATCCTTGGACAGCATGTAATGCCATTGATTGATGCAGGTAAGGTTGGCTTCCGCTCAGGTATTTATATGGCCTCTACGGACGAGCTTTACGTGACTGTACATGGTAAAGGTGGTCATGGTGCACAACCGCATCAGAACATTGATCCGGTATTGATTGCCGCACATATCGTGGTGGCACTGCAGCAGATTGTTAGCAGAAACGCAGATCCACGTCTGCCCTCAGTACTTTCTTTTGGAAAGGTACAGGCAAATGGGGCAACGAATATCATTCCGAATGAGGTGAAAATGGAAGGTACTTTCAGGACACTGAATGAGGATTGGCGCAAGGATGCAAAAAAACTAATGAAAAAAATGGCGGAAGGCATTGCCGAAAGTATGGGTGGTAGCTGTGATTTTAACATCATGGATGGTTATCCTTACCTGATCAATGAGCCGGTATTGAGTGATCGTGCACGTGCTTTTGCAGAAGATTATTTAGGGAAAGAGAATGTACTGGAACTGGATATCTGGATGGCTGCGGAAGATTTTGCTTATTATTCTCAGGTAACTGATGCTTGTTTTTACAGGTTAGGAACTGGAAATAAGGCAAAAGATACCTGTTATTCCGTGCATACGCCGAACTTTGATATTGATGAGGATGCGTTGAAATTGTCGACAGGCTTAATGGCTTATATTGCGTTAAAGCAATTGGGTAATTAAAGGCCGGATGAAAAAAATACTTTTATTGGCGGTTTGTGGACTTTGGTTTATGAACGGATTCAGTCAGGAGATTCCACGCTTTAACCCGGATACAATCAAAACGATCCAGCTGGATTCGGCGGTTAATATCAGGTCGCAGAAGTTTGGTGTGGAAACGTTTATCAATGCCATCATCACTGATAATAGCTTTTATCAGGCATTCCGGAATATGAAAAAGTATGGCTTTATCGCTGAAAACCGGATTTATACCTACGATAAAAAGAATAAAGTAAACGGTAAAATTTACCGAAAAATCAGGCATAACCCTACAGGGGCTGTTAAGATGGAATATCTTGTGAAACAGGATACCGGGAAGGTATATAAGAAAAATGGTAAATACCAGCTGTATACCATAGAGATGTTCGATTATATCTTTATGAATGCGTATCAGTCGGAATTTGTAACCGAAGAGCCGATGACCACCGCTAAATCCGGGGAAAGTAATGAGAGTTATAAGGATAAACTGAAGACCCTCATTTTTGCCCCAGGGAAGCCAATCAAAGGCTTGCCATTTATCGGTAGTAAAACTCAAATCTTTACGGCCAATATGCGGCAGTATTATGACTATAGCTATGCCAGTGGAACTTATCTGGATTCTATTCCAGTATACCGTTTCAAGGTTACCGTAAAGCCAGATCTGAGCAGTGGTACTAAGGATGGTCTGATGATTAAGGAGCTGACCACGATTTTTGACCAGCGTAGTTTTGAGATCCTTGGCCGTTATGTGGACATGAAATACAGCAATATGTTGTTTGATTTTAATGTCCAGATGAACATCGAGATGAGTTATTTTAGCGGGGAGAAATTGCCTACAAAAATCACTTATCAGGGGAATTGGGATTACCCTTTTAAAAAGGAAGAAAGGGCGAGCTTCTTGATTGTCCATAAGGACTATAATATTGGAAAATCGAAATAGCCAAGCGGCTGTTTATAAGGTTTATTTATTCCGAATTTTAAAATATATTTGATAGGCAAAATTGTTCTGTTATGAAAAAAATTAGACTCGGCGTTATTGTTTCTGTACTTTTTGGGGTCACACTGTCTTTAAATGCGCAGGTGCTGACCAATAAACAGGTAGATAGCCTGGTAGAAAAGACCTTGACTACTTTTAATGTACCCGGTATTGCAGTGGCCATTGTAAAAGATGGAAAAGTGATTCATGCCAAGGGATACGGACTTCGTTCTTTAAGCACAAAGGAGCCAGTCAATGAAAACACTTTTTTTGGAATCGCTTCCAACAGCAAGGCCTTTACGGCTGCCGGATTGGGAATATTGGTGGATGAAGGGAAGCTGAAATGGGACGATAAGGTGGTAGACTTGATTCCCGGATTTAAGTTGTACAACCCTTATGTAACGCAAGAGTTTACGGTAAGAGACTTATTGACTCATCGTAGTGGCTTGGGCTTAGGTGCGGGAGATCTGATGATATTTCCGGATTCTAACCGGGTAACTAAAGCGGAGCTGATTCATAATATGCGTTACCTGAAGCCAGTTTCTGGATTCAGGACGAAATTTGATTACGATAACCTGCTGTATATTGTGGCTGGAGAGGTACTGGCAAAAGTATCGGGAATGAGCTGGGAAGATTTTATCGAAACCAGAATCATGCGCCCCATAGGAATGAGCCAGAGTTCTGCTGATTATCCTCGACTGAAAGATAAAAAGAATTCGATAGATGCGCATACTTCGATTGATGGAAAGTTAACTGTGATCAGTAAAGCTTTTCCGGAGATTTCTAATGCTGCAGGTGGGATCTGGTCTAACGTGACAGAGCTGAGTAAATGGGCGATCATGCAGATGAACAATGGGAAATATGGCGAGGGACTAAATAAAGAATTGTTTACTGCAGAAGTTCATCGGGAAATGTGGAGTCCACAAACGATTATCGCTGGCAGTGCTTTTAACAGTTATGGACTTGGATGGTTTCTGAGTTCAGCCAAAGGGAAATTGCAGGTTTCACATACCGGTGGTTTAAGTGGAATTGTAACGCAAGTGACTTTAATTCCAGAAATGAAACTGGGAATTATTGTGCTGACCAATCAGGAGAGTGGCGCGGCTTTTTCTTCCATTACGAACACCATATTGGATGGTTATTTTGATAACAAAGGGAGAGATAGAATTGCTACTTATAAAAGCAATGTCATGGCCAGTGAAGCAGAAGATAAAAAGGTAACGGATCAAATATGGGCTGCGAT
The DNA here is from genome assembly GCF_014172405.1 of Pedobacter gandavensis. Taxonomy (GTDB): domain Bacteria; phylum Bacteroidota; class Bacteroidia; order Sphingobacteriales; family Sphingobacteriaceae; genus Pedobacter; species Pedobacter gandavensis. Next base: position 200,269 of record NZ_WNXC01000008.1, read on the forward strand.
TACTGCTGAACAGCGAAAAAATACTCAAAAAGTTAACCTGAGCATTTATGAAGGATCTTTTACCGACCCCTGGTTTGGTGAGGTGATTATTAAAATGCAAAATGGAAAACCTTGGTTTCAGTCTGTGAATTCCCCAAAGCTTAGTGGTGAAATGCTGCCTTACAAAGGGAATACTTTTGTGGTGAAATGGACAGATAGAAGTATGCATGCCGATGCCTTTGCAATTTTCTCTTTAGATAAAGAAGGGAAAGCTGCCGGGATGAAAATGGAAGCGGTATCCCCTTTAACGGATTTCAGTTATGACTTTCAAGACCTTGATTTTAGTCGAACCATTAAAAAATAATTGTGATGAAAAATATTCAAAAATTAAGCCTGTTGCTCGCACCATTGGTGCTGTTTGTTTTATTTACTGCGATGAATGTTAAGCCTAAAAAGATTATAATTTTTGGAGATTCCATCACTGAGATGGGAGTGAAACCAGGTGGTTATGTGGACTTGATCCGTAAATCACTGGATCCATTGAAGTATGAGGTGATCGGATCAGGGATTGGTGGTAATAAGGTTTATGATCTTTATTTACGGATGGAGGAAGATGTGCTGGCTAAAAAGCCTGACCTGGTGGTGATCTATATCGGCGTGAATGATGTATGGCATAAACAGTCTATGCATACCGGGACGGATTATGATAAGTTTATTGGCTTTTATCAGGCATTGATCCGCAAGATTCAGGCTACAGGTGCTCAAGTGGTTTTATGTACACCTGCAGTAATCGGAGAAAAGAAAAATGCTGCGAATGAGATGGATGCTGACCTGGATAAATATTCAGGAGCAATCCGGGAATTGGCAACGAAGAATAAATTGCCATTATGTGACCTAAGGACTTTGTTCAAAACCTATGAGGAGAAAAACAATACCGCAGATGTAGCCAAAGGGATTTTAACGACGGATGGTGTACATTTGAACGATAAAGGCAATCAAGCCCTGGCAGAAGTATTGATCCCACTGTTAAAATAAATACAATGGAATTATAAAGGAGATAAGTGCAAGCGATATATAAAATATTAAAGAATGATTAATCAGGATACCATCAGCAAAATCATGGAAACCGTCCGCATTGAGGAAGTGGTTGGTGATTTTGTGTCTTTAAAAAAACGTGGTACCAGTTTGATAGGGAATTGCCCTTTTCACAATGAGAAAACACCTTCTTTCCACGTTTCTGTGGCTAAAGGAATTTACAAGTGTTTTGGTTGTGGTAAAGGTGGTGATTCGGTCCATTTTATCATGGACCATGAGAAGTATTCTTATCCGGAAGCCTTAAAGTTTCTGGCTCAGAAATACCATATTGAGGTGGAGGAGACGGTACAGTCTCCACAAAATATTGAGGCCCAGAATGCGCGGGAAAGCTTATACATTGTTTCGGAGTTTGCGGCGGGATTTTTCGCTAATGAACTGTGGACAGGGGATCAGGGCAGAGCCATTGGTCTGAGCTATTTTAAAGAGCGCGGATTCAGGGAAGATATTGTCAAGAAATTCCAATTGGGCTATTCCCCGGATGTTTGGGATGCCTTGATTCAGAACGCCATTTCAGCTGGACATAAAGAAGAGTACCTGGAGAAAACAGGCTTAGCAATCAGAAATGATAAAGGCAAGCTGTATGATCGTTTTAGGGGTAGGGTGATGTTTCCGATCCATAATTTTACAGGTAGGATCATTGGTTTTGGTGGTAGAACGCTGAAAACAGATAAGAATGTCCCTAAATATGTCAATTCTCCGGAAAGTGACATCTACCATAAGTCGAATGTACTTTATGGTTTATTCCATGCTAAAAAAGCAATTCGAGATACCGATAACTGTTATCTGGTAGAAGGTTATGCGGATGTGCTTGCTGCGCATCAGGCAGGGATAGAAAATGTGGTGGCCTCCTCAGGTACCTCATTAACGACAGAACAGATTCGTTTGATCGGTCGTTTCACGGAAAATGTAACCATTCTTTACGATGGGGATGCTGCGGGGATTAAAGCCTCATTACGTGGATTAGATATGATCCTGGAGGAAGGATTGAATGTAAAAGTCGTTTCCTTTCCAGATGGCCATGATCCCGATTCTTACATGCATCATGTAGGCTCTGGGGAGTTTAAGAAATACATTGAGAACAACCGTAAAGATTTTATTCTTTACAAGGCGAATATACTGCTTAAAGAAGCAGGTACAGATCCAATTAAAAGGGCTGGAATCATCCGGGATATTGTAGAGAGTATTGCAAAGATTCCCGATGATATTAAGGCTTCGATTTTCATTAAGGAATGCAGTAGCTTGTTGCAGGTAGAAGAACGGATTCTGCTTTCTGAACTGAATAAGATCAGGATGGCAAAATTCAGGAAATCTGGCTCCGGTAATGCGTCTGCAGGAAATTCTGGTGTTGGCTCCTCTGGTTTTCAACAGCAAAATCAATATCAGCCTTATCCTGATGGACCACCAGACAATCTTTTTGAGGTTCCAGGTGCGGGAGCAGAGGCCGCTGAAGCGGCAGCAGCGGAAGAAAGTGATCTGCTGCAGGAGCAGGAGGTTGTCCGTCTTTTGTTGGCTTATGGCCATGAGCTGGTGAGTTGGGATCAGATCGATAACATGTATATTGGTTCCTTCATCATGCAGAATCTGGCAGATGTGAGCTTTACCGATCCGACTTGTAAAAGTATTATTGATACTTATAATGAAGAAATAGAAAATGGCCATTTGCCTGTAGCCAGCCAGTTTATCAACAATGAGAATCGGAAAATTGTGGAGTTGGCGATTACGCTTTCTACTTCTCCCTATTCTCTGAGTGAAAACTGGTACAACAAACATAATATCTATGTTAGAGATGAAAGTGTCAATTTAAAGGCGACCATTCTTGGTGGGATTTTCCACCTTAAAAAGGGAAAGGTAGCGCGGATGTTAGCCGACATTTCTAAAGAAATTAAAACCGAACAGGATTCTGTAAATCTGGAAATTCTGATGCAGCGTTTTATGTTTATGAAAACCGTAGAAAGAGAGATTTCAAAGTTCCTGGGAACGGTGATTTTAAAATAGATGGCGCAACATAATGAGCTTGGTAAACGTGGGGAGGAGATCGCCAGAGCCTATCTGGAAAATGCAGGATATCGCATTTTAAATGTGAATTGGAGATACGCCAGGGCAGAAGTTGACGTTATAGCTGATCAGGGAGGAACCCTGGTTTTTGTGGAAGTGAAAACACGGACAACCACCGATTATGGGGAGCCGGAAGATTTTGTAGACCGCAAAAAGGAAAAGCAATTGGAATTTGCTTCCTCGGCTTATATAGAATGGAAACAACATCAGGGGGAAATCCGTTTTGATATTATTGCCATTACTTTTGAGCAAATAAATAGTTATAAAATTAATCATATTGAAGATGCATTCTGGCCAAGTTAAAAAAATCATGAGTTTATCTAAATTAGTCCTTTCGGCTTGCTTATTACTAAGTGTTTCGTTTGTGATTTCTTGTAAAAATAATACCACAGTAGGTTCTGGTGTAAGTTTCAAAGCTCCGGAACAAGGGCAAAGTTTTCCTCTGGGAACGGATGTAAAAGTGGCATTGGAAGTACCTTCGGGGAGTAACATTACTTCCGCTGTTTATACATTGGACGGGAAGCCTGTTGCGACAAAAAACAATGCTGATCCGGTTGCTATACCGACAAAAGGCTTGAGCTTGGGTTATAAGCTGATTACAGCCATTATAGAGGAAGATGGGAAGAAAGATACGTTAACGATCAACTTTGAGTTGAAGTCGGCTGTAGTGCCTTCGCAATACGGTTATCAGGTGATTAAGACCTTTCCTCATGATACAGCTGCGTATACACAAGGCTTGGAATTCCATAACGGTCGCTTTTTAGAAAGTACCGGTCAGGAACAACATTCTTCTTTGAGGTGGGTGGATGTACCTACAGGTAAGGTATTACAACAAACGAAACTGGATGATCAATATTTCGGCGAGGGATCTAGTCTGGTGGGTGATAAAGTGGTGATGCTAACCTGGCAAAACAGATTGGGTTTAGTTTTCGACGCGAAGACTTTAACTCAGCAGTCTACTTTTCCGTACCAGTCGAGCATGGAAGGCTGGGGTTTATGTTTTGATGGCCAAAGGTTGTATAAATCTGATGGCACCAATAAGATCTGGTTCCTGAATAAAGACAATTATAAAGAAGAGGGTTTTATTGAAGTTTATAACAATTATGGTCCGGTACCTCAGCTGAATGAGCTGGAGTATATTGACGGTAAGATTTATGCCAATGTCTATACAAAAAATGTAGTGGTGGTGATTGATCCGGCTACGGGTGTGGTAGAGAAAGAGATTGATTTTACTGGTTTGTTGCCGGCTGGATATTATAAAGATGAGGTAGATCAGGCGAATAATGTACTGAATGGCATTGCCTATGATAAAGCGGGTAAACGATTGTTTGTAACCGGAAAGAAATGGCCTCATATGTTCCAGGTGAATCTGGTTGCGAAGCCTTAATCTCCACGTTGGTTCCTAAAAAAAGCCGTTATATTCTGGATATAACGGCTTTTTTCGTTAATGCTTCTTCTTATTTTCTGCAATGACTACAGGTTCAGAAATGACCCCATTATAGGAGATCGATTGTCTATTGGTATTGTTTACATGTAAAGTGGCATAACCATCAGGAGATATCCTTAAAGTCATGCTGCGTACATCTTTCGCATCTTTAGGTTTGATGTCGATTACCCATCTGCCTTTTTTATTAGGACTGGCGTTGTAATCGAAATTTTTCGACTTAAATTTTATTCCATCATCATTGCCCATTGTGGTATAAGCTTTACCATAATAAGGAAGGAAAGCCTCTACGCTGTCTTTGTTAATGATGAGCTGGTATTGAGATCCATTCAGTTGGATCAAGCTAGACTTCCCGTTAGGCAGTATGCTCAATACTCTGTTTAAATCAGGATTGGGCATGGGGATGGCTGCCGTTGCATTAAAGATAAGGTGCTTGGCGGCCACCAATTTACTAGTCGTTTCCTTATCTGTTTGGGCCATGGCTTGGACCGCAGAAAAAACAATAAGAAGTGCTAACAGTTTTTTAAATGTTCTCATGATCATACCTTTTGTTTGTTATTTGGTGATAACAAGATAGCTATAAAAGGTTTAATTTTATAGCTATCTTTTCTGGTATTTCATAAAAAAAACCGTTACATCCTGGATATAACGGCTTTTTTTATGAATCTTATTATTATTCTTCTTTGACAACAGGCTCAGAGATGACACCATTAAAGGTGATGGACTGTCTGTTGGTGCTATTTACATTTAAGCTGGCATAACCACTAGGAGATAGGCTTAAAGTCAGGCTACGTACGTCTTTCGTGTCTTTAGGTTTAATTTCGATTATCCATCCGCCTTTTTTCTTTGTGGTGGTTTTATAATCGAACTTTTTAGATTTAAACTTTATTCCTGCATCATCAGAGTTCATGGTAGCGGTATAAGCTCTTCCGTAGTAAGGTAGGAAGGCTTCTACACTGTCTTTATCAATTTTAAGCTGATATTGAGATCCATTCAGTTGAATCACGCCACCTGTGCCACCTGGCATTCTGCTCAAAACTTTGTTTAAATCAGCATTGGCCATGGGAATAGCAGCCGTCGCGTTAAAGACAAGATGCTTGTCAGCCACCAATCTGGTTGTGGTTGCTTTATCAGTTTGTGCCATGACTTGCACTGTAGAAAAAACAATAAGAAGTGCTAACAATTTTTTTAATGTTCTCATGATCATATCCTTTATTTGATTAGAACAATATAGCCCTTAAAAGGTTTAATTTTAAGGGCTATATTTTTTTCTTTTATCTCCAGTTTTTATACTGGTTGATCAGGCCATTTGTGGAAGCGTCATGCGATTGAACCTCCTGCTCTCCTTCTAGTTCCGGAAGAATGCTCTTGGCCAGTTGCTTGCCCAATTCCACCCCCCATTGGTCGAAGCTGAAGATGTTCCAGATGATACCCTGAACGAAGATTTTATGTTCATAAATTGCGATCAGTGTACCTAAGCTGAAAGGGGTAACTTTTTTCAAGAGAATAGAGTTTGTCGGCCTGTTTCCTTCAAAGACTTTGAATGGTGCGAGTTTCTCTATTTCTTCGCTGGTTTTACCTTCTTTTTCCAGTTCTGCAATTACCTGCGCTTTAGTTTTGCCATTCATTAGTGCTTCTGTTTGAGCGAAGAAGTTCGACAATAAAATTGGGTGGTGTTCGCCGAGTGGATTTAAGCTTTGTGCAGGGGCTATAAAATCGCAAGGGATTAAACGTGTGCCTTGGTGAATCAGTTGATAGAAAGCGTGTTGTCCATTTGTTCCTGGTTCTCCCCAGATGATAGGTCCGGTTTCATAAGTTACGTCATTGCCATTACGGTCTACATGTTTACCATTACTTTCCATATCTCCTTGTTGGAAATAGGCAGCAAATCGGTGCATATATTGGTCATATGGTAAGATGGCTTGTGTTTCTGCATCAAAAAAGTTGATGTACCAGATACCGATCAAAGCCAGGATTACCGGTACATTGTTTTCAAATTCTGTATTTTCAAAATGAGTATCAGCAGTATGTGCACCTGCAAGTAGTTGCTTGAAATTGTCGAAACCAATGCTTAATGCGATCGGCAGGCCGATGGCACTCCATAATGAATATCTTCCACCTACCCAGTCCCAGAATTCGAACATGTTGTTGGTGTCAATACCAAAAGCAGATACATCCTTGGCATTGGTAGAAAGTGCTGCAAAATGCTTGGCTACATCGCCTTGTTCAGCACCGCTATTTAAGAACCAATCCTTTGCACTATTGGCATTGGTCATGGTTTCCTGTGTGGTAAAAGTTTTGGAAGCGATCAGGAATAAGGTAGTTTCCGGATCTACATTTTTTAAGGTTTCTGCAATGTGCGTTCCATCGATATTGGAAACGAAATGCATATTTAAGTGGTTTTTATAAGCTTTTAGTGCTTCTGTAACCATAACAGGGCCTAAATCAGAACCACCAATACCAATGTTTACTACATCTGTGATGGCTTTACCAGTATAACCTTTCCATGATCCGGAAATGATGTCCTGACTAAATTTATCCATTTTCTCCAATACTTTATTCACTTCTTCCATGACATCTTTGCCATCTACAAGAATCGGGTTGTTGCCCTGGTTACGTAAAGCGATGTGGAGTACCTGACGGCCTTCAGTCTGGTTGATTTTCTCGCCATTAAACATGGCCTTAATGGCCTCGTCTAATTTACACTCTCTGGCCAGTTGCATCAACAAGGCCATGGTAGTATCGTCAATTCTGTTCTTTGAATAGTCGACAAGGATATCTTCAAATAGTAGCGAGAATTTTTCAAAACGGGAAGCATCTTCCGTAAATAGATCCTTTAAGCTTTTTTCATTGATACCGATAAAATGATCGGTCAAGTATTTATAAGCTGCAGTTTCTGTAAAGTTTATCGTTGGTAGCATGATATAGTGTTTTTGTAAATGTAGGGGTTTATTTTATTTGCTGAAATGACCTTTTTAATATTTCTATCCGAAATGAATATCGGCTCATTATCTTATATTTAGCGTATAACAAACAGGTTTATGAAAAGATTTTACTTTATACTTTTGGTTTTATGTGGGTTTAATGCGGTTGCGCAACAGCGAAATATGAGGTCTGAGGTTTCAAAAAAGGCATTAAGCATTCGGCAGCAGGTGATAGACTGGCGTCGGGATTTACATGAACATCCGGAATTGGGTAATCAGGAAACACGAACCGCTGGCATTGTTGCCAAACATTTAAAGTCATTGGGCATCGAAGTGCAGACGGGTGTGGCCAAAACAGGTGTGGTTGGAATCCTTAAAGGAGGAAGGCCTGGGCCGGTTGTGGCATTACGTGCAGATATGGATGGTTTACCAGTCACAGAGCGGGTAGATTTACCTTTTGCTTCAAAAGTAAAAACAGTATACAATGGGCAGGAAGTTGGGGTGATGCATGCTTGTGGTCATGATAGCCATGTGGCAATTTTGATGGGCGTGGCAGAAGTTCTGGCTGCTATGAAAAAAGACTTGCCTGGGACGGTAAAGTTTATTTTTCAGCCGGCTGAAGAGGGGGTACCTGAAGGAGAAGAGGGAGGTGCGGCATTGATGGTGAAAGAAGGGGTATTGGAAAACCCGAAAGTGGAGGTGATTTTTGGCTTGCACATCAATTCGCAGACCCCAGTTGGAGAGATTACTTATCGTCCTGGAGGAATCATGGCTGCCGTTAATGATTTGAAGATTACGGTGACTGGTAAGCAGGCGCATGGTGCTTATCCATGGAGTAGCATTGATCCGATTGTGATTTCTGCACAAATTGTGAATAACCTGCAAACGATTGTGAGTAGGAATCTGAATGTGACTGAAAATCCAGGGGTGGTGACGATTGGTGCCATTAATGGAGGTATTCGTTCCAACATTATTCCGGAGAAAGTGGAAATGTTGGGCACCATCAGGAATTTTAGTAAGGAAGATGAAGCAATGTTTATAGAGCGGGTGAAAACCATTGCCACAAAAACGGCTGAAGCGGGTGGTGCTCGGGCAGAGGTAAAGATTCCGTATAGCAACCATTATCCGGTTACCTTTAACGATGTGGTATTAACGGAAAAGATGTTGCCCAGTTTGCAGGCTACTGCGGGAGCGGCTCATGTGCGCTTGAAACCTCCGGTAACAGGAGCTGAAGACTTTTCTTTTTATCAGGAAAAGGTACCTGGCTTGTTTATTTTTCTCGGCGGGATGCCAAAAGGACAAGATCCATTGAAGGCACCTTCACACCATACGCCGGATTTCTTTATTGACGAGAGTGGGTTTGGCTTAGGAGTGGAAGCGCTTAGTAACCTGGCACTTGATTATATGAATTTGAAAAAATAACGACCGAAATTTGAATTAGGGATCATTTTAATTGATTATATTTAAGATACTAATATTAGTACATCACCTAGAAAAACAATTTTATGTTAGAAAATTTGAATGAACTGGTTAAACAAAGTGCTCAGGATGCAATTGTGAACAATTCCGAGATTCCTAATGAGCAAAATGAAGCAGCAATTCAAGCGGCTTCCGGTTCCATTTTTGACTCGTTGAAACAACAATTGTCGTCCGGAAATATTGGTAATCTGGTGGATGCCTTTAAGGGTGGAGATGTAGCGAATTCTTCAGTAGTGAAGGATGCTTCCTCTGGTTTTATTGACAAGCTATCTGGAATGGGTATTAATCTGGATTCGGCGAAAGCCATTGCGGCTTCTATCATTCCCGGAGTGATGGGCAAGTTGGTGAGCAAGACCAATGATCCGAACGACAGCTCTTTTAATCTTCAGGATATGTTAACGAAGATTTCTGGTCCTGACGGGAAGTTTCAGTTGTCTGACCTGACGAACTTGTTTAGTGGCAATACTGAAGGTGGAAAAGAAGGAGAAGGCGGTATTGTTGACAAGTTAAAAGGGCTTTTTAGTTAGTAAAAAGAAGGGGTTTGAAGGGGTTCTGTGCTTGTTTTTGAAAACAGGGACAGAACCTCTTTGTATTTTATATATTTGTGATTATGACAAAAGAACAAATACAGGATTTAAGGGACAGAGTAGCGTCGCTGAGGAGGCATCTTTGACGTCGAAACCCGACTTGAAGAAATTTATATAGAGCAGGAGCTTACCCTGCAAACCGACTTTTGGGATGACCCCAAAAAGGCGGAAAAACATTTGGCAGGAATCAATTCCAAGAAAGTGTGGACTGATGCCTGGCAGGCCGTAAGCAAAGAGCTGGAAGATACAGAAGTGATGTTTGAGTTTCTACAGTCTGGTGATGCCAGCGCAGAAGAAATGCAGGAACAGTACGACCGTTGTTTGAAAATGGTGGAAGAACTGGAACTGAAAAACATGCTGAGTAGTAAGGAAGATCAGCTTCATGCAGTCATGCAGATTACAGCGGGTGCTGGAGGTACGGAGAGTTGCGATTGGGCCGCAATGTTGATGCGTATGTACATCATGTGGGGCGAGAAGAACGGTTATAAGGTGACAGAACAGGATTCTCAGGAAGGAGAGGTAACGGGTATAAAATCGGTTACACTTCAATTTGCCGGAGATTTCTCTTATGGTTATCTGAAAGGAGAAAATGGAGTTCACCGTTTGGTGCGCATTTCACCATTTGATTCCAATGCACGCAGGCATACTTCTTTTGCTTCTGTATATGTTTATCCTCTAGTGGATGATACGATTGAGATTGAGGTAAAGGATTCAGAAATTGAATTTGAGACTTTCCGTTCTGGTGGTGCTGGTGGACAAAATGTGAATAAAGTGGAAACAGCCGTGAGGTTGTATCATAAACCTTCCGGTATTGTGATTAAAAACCAGGAGTCGCGTTCTCAGCTACAGAATAAAGAAAATGCAATGCGCTTGTTGAAATCGCAATTGTATGAAGCGGAGATGCGTAAGCGCATGGAAGCGACTGCGCTAATCGAAGGCTCCAAAAAGAAAATTGAATGGGGATCGCAAATCAGGAATTATGTGTTGCATCCTTATAAATTGGTAAAAGATTTACGTACCAATTATGAGACCTCTAATGCGCAAGCAGTATTGGATGGGGATTTGAATGAATTTTTGAAAGCTTACTTAATGGAGTTTTAAATATGAGATACCTTATTGTACTATTGATGACCGGTCTTTTTGCTACAAATAGCGCGATGGCGCAGGAAAGTATATTAATTTATCCAGGAGCAATTCCTGGATCGAAGCCAACACCTGCGGATTTTAAAGAGCTTTCTGAAACCGGGAAAGACGGGATCATCAGGGTCAGTAAGGTATCTATACCTACGCTTAAAGTTTTTTTGCCGGCGAAGGATAAGGCAACCGGGGCAGCGGTGATTATTTGTCCAGGGGGTGGTTATGGCATTTTAGCAATTAACCATGAGGGGGATAATGTGGCAAAGCGTTTCAATGAGATTGGCGTTGCTGCTTTTGTCTTGAAATACCGTTTGCCGGATGATGCGATCATGGTGGATAAGTCTTTCGGGCCTTTACAGGATGCCGAGCAGGCGATTTACTTGTTGAGGAGGGATGCCGCGAAATACCATATTGATCCTGCAAAAATAGGGATCATGGGTTTCTCAGCTGGCGGCCACCTTGCTGCTACATTGACCGTCCATTATAAGGATGTTAAAATTGAGAATAAAGAGGGACTGAGTCTTCGTCCCGATTTTTCTATGTTGATTTACCCGGTAATCTCTCTTTTAGAGTCGCCCCATACCGGTTCCGCAAAAAATCTGACCGGGCCAAATGCAACGTATTCGCAAAAGGAGTACTTTTCAAACGAGCGCCATGTGGATGCGGAAACTCCGGTTACGTTTTTAGTTCATGCCAATGATGATAAATCTGTTCCTGTTGAAAATAGCCTGTCTTTTAACAAGGCGATGGTGAAGGCAGGGAACAAGGCCGAGCTACATGTTTATCAAGGCGGTGGACATGGTTTTGGGTTAAACAATAAAACAACCCAGGATCAGTGGTTTGACCGTTTGGTAAACTGGATGAAAGCGAATAAGATCATCTAGAGGTCGGTATCATTGAGAATGTCCTGCAATTCCTTCAATTCTTTTACTTTATCTGTTGAGCCAAGATTCTCATAAGAAGAGATGAGGTTTCTGATGATTCTTCGGATGATTTCTACATTGCTACAGGGTGCATAAAAGCCAGGTAAAGGATCGAGATTTAATTGACGAAGGAACTGGTCTACGTCATGTTTGCCAAAAATCGCTCCTTTATTAAAAGCATTGATGTAAAAGAGCACGCCAAACTCTTTGTCTTCCCTTTTGCTTTCATCAATATAACCCAGGATAAAGTGTTGTGGTAGATTGACGCCATATACCGGGATGTCCAGTTTTTGCGCAATGGTCGAATAGATGATGGCTAAAGAAATTTGATTTCCTTTCTTACTGTCCAGGACCTGATTGATGTAAGAGTTTTGAGGGTCATGGTGATTCTTCGTGTTTCCACTGAAACCATATACATTATAGAATACGTGATTGATGAGTTTGATTTTTTCAATGGAACTCATTTCATATTGTAGCCCCAGCCAAACCTCTCTTTTGATTTCTTCCATCTGGAGCTGGATCTTTTCTTCGTTGAGGTCCGGGTATTGATACCTATTGATTACCAATGCACCTTGAAGCAGGTCGAAAGCACCACTATGGTACCAAAGATTCAGGTCTTCTTTAACACTGTTGAATTGGATCTTATGAACCACATTCTCGATTCTCTCCTGCAAGACCGCATCCAAGGATTGTTCCCATGCATTTTCCAGAAAATGAACCACCTCTTCTCCATACTCCAACAGGCGTTTTTCAATATGTTGGAAGATCTCCGGATCGGGATCGTCTAACAATTTGACTAAAGCACTTATTTCTTTACTATTTTCCATTAAACATGCAACTTAGAATCATGTGATTGCTTATTTTTGTAGCTATGGTTTTCAATTTTATCAGCGACTATCTAAAGCACCGATTGACTTCAAAAAGCAGACATGGTACTCATTCTCCTTTCGTTTATAAGCTCACAGATGAGGTAATTTACGATTTTAACGCTAAAAGTGATTACAAAAGCATTGAAGCGCAAAGAAAAAAACTTTTAAATGACGATTCTTTAATTACGGTTACGGATCTGGGTGCAGGTTCTCATTTGAATAAAAACCGGACTAAAAAGGTTCGACAGATCGCAAAAAATGCGTTGAAGAGCCCTAGGTTGGCACAGTTAATTTATCGCCTTGCGAAAGAAAATCAGCCAGATCACATTTTAGAATTGGGTACTTGTCTGGGATTGACTACTTCTTATCTTTCTAAGGCTTGTCCGGAAGCAGATATCGTGACCATTGAAGGATGTCCGGAAACGGCAAAAGCAGCTTATAAAAACTTTCAGGATCTGGAGCTCGATAATGTAGAGCTGAGGGTAGGGAACTTTGATGCCTTACTTCCTGACTTCATCGAACAGGCTGAACGATTGGATTTTGTTTATGTAGATGGAAATCATAGAAAGGATGCGACCCTCAATTACTTTAACTGGTGTTTGCCAAAAGTGCATGAGGGTTCGTTATTGATCTTTGATGATATTTATTGGAGCGAGGGAATGAAAGAAGCCTGGGAAGAGATCAAGAACCATCCGGATGTTACGGTAACCATCGATTTGTTTTGGATCGGTTTGGTCTATTTTAAAAAGGGACAAGCAAAAGAGCATTTTAAGATTAAGTTTTAAAATGCTTCGGCCAGGGTGAAATAGAAACCACTCTGGCGTTTCTCATGAATCCGCTTTTCTCCTATTGCATAATCCATGCGCACACTGAGTCCTTTCTCCGGATCGAAGAAATACCTTCCGCCAACTCCATAAGAAGGTTTGAAGTTTTTGACAGCAAAATCGCCATTGGCAAAAACTTGTCCGGTTCCGGCAAATACAACTGCACCGAATCGGTTGTTGTAGCGGTAACGGAGTTCCGCCTGGCCTGCCAATAAATTTTGATCCCGATAGCGTCCGGTATAATATCCCCTCATCATTTCATCATTACCTAGCTGTGGCAATAAATAGAAAGGTATCTTTTTCCCTTGTATCGTATGGAATAAAGCATTTACGCCCAATACGAATTTAGGACTGAGCGACCAGAAGTTTCTGACGTTCGCTTTGATGACGCTTCCGCTGAAGCTTTCGCCTGCCCATAGTTTAGGTGCATATTGGTAGGCAATACGGCCGAGGAATCCTTTGGTGGGGTAGTTGTTCGAATTTCTGGTGTCGTAGCTCTGTGACACCCCTACATAGGCTACATTGCCTCCTGACCGATGAAAGAGGTCAGGGTCGGTGTCGAATATTCCACCTGGTATTTCATTTTTAAAGTTATAGTTTTCAAATCCCAGGGAAAGTCCGGTATAAGCATGTGGGAACATTTTTTTCTCTGCTTCCAGCATGATCCTCGATTGTCGCTGTACGAGACGGTCTGAATTTGCAAATAAGGTTTCATTGCCAATTCCAAAAAAATCGAAGGGCATTCTTTTAAATCTGAATTCAGAAATAAAATGGTAATCGTTGCCTTTGGTCCAGATGTCACTCTTTAAAGAGAAGTTGTACTGTCCTTTGGTTGATACGGAAGCGACTCCTGAAAAATTGGAGCTGCGGTTGGTACTGTCTTTTCTATCCAGGTAAGTAGAGTATAGTGCGCCAAGTCCGAATTCTGCTCCGATTTCCTGGGAGTACCGGAAGATGGGAACGGGCATAAAGCTCGCTCTGCGGGAACTATCTGTTTTTTCTGATAAGTATCTTTTAATAAATTTCTTTTGTGCGGATGCGTTTGTGAGGGTAATAATCAGTATAGTGATGCAAAGCGAAATTCTCTTCATTGGCCTAAAATAGGGAAAGATTTGTATTAATTGGGTTACTGGCGATCCCTTAGCAAGATTAGCGCCAGTAATTGATCTCGTTTGATTTTTAAAGCGGGGTTAGGATTAGTCCTTTACGATTATTTGCCTATTTTTGCGCTAACAACAAAATTTAATCAAAAATGAGTACGAAAAGAGGACCTATCTCGCAATTCATGGAGACAAATTATCTCCATTTTAATGCGGCAGCTATGATGGATGCGGCTAAAGGATACGAAACACATTTGGATGAAGGTGGTAAGATGATGATTACGCTAGCAGGCGCAATGAGTACTGCTGAGCTTGGCATCTCCTTAGCTGAAATGATCCGTCAGGATAAAGTTTCGATTATTTCTTGTACTGGTGCGAATCTGGAAGAAGACATTATGAATCTGGTTGCGCATTCTCATTACAAACGAGTGCCTAACTACCGTGATTTAAGTCCACAGGATGAGTGGGATCTTTTAGAGAACCATTACAACAGGGTTACAGATACTTGTATTCCTGAAGAAGAGGCTTTCCGTAGATTGCAGAAACACATCAATAAGATCTGGAAAGATGCAGAAGATGCTGGAGAGCGTTTCTTCCCGCATGAGTTTATGTATAAGATGTTATTGAGTGGTGATCTTGAGCAATACTATGAGATTGATCCTAAGAACTCATGGATGCTTGCAGCAGCAGAAAAGAACTTGCCGATTGTAGTACCAGGATGGGAAGATTCTACGATGGGAAATATCTTTGCGTCTTATGTGATGAAAGGTGAAGTTAAAGCGACTACTGTAAAAGGTGGTATTGAATATATGGGATATTTAGCAGACTGGTACATCAAAAACAGTTCTGGTAAAGGCATCGGATTCTTCCAGATTGGTGGAGGTATTGCGGGTGATTTCCCAATTTGTGTGGTTCCAATGTTGTATCAAGACATGGAAATGGAGAATATTCCATTCTGGAGCTATTTCTGTCAGATTTCTGATTCGACTACTTCTTATGGATCTTATTCAGGTGCAGTGCCGAACGAAAAAATCACTTGGGGTAAATTAGATATCAACACGCCAAAGTTTATTGTAGAATCAGATGCAACAATTGTTGCACCACTGATCTTTGCATGGATATTAAAAATGTAAATTGAATTTACAAATATTGTCAATGTGAGGTTGGCTGAGGAGAATCAGCAGTTTTTCGAAAATTGCTGATTTTCTTCGTTTAAAGCCCCAAAAACAAACTATTTAGATTGATTATAAATTGTATTTACTGTCATTTATTTGTCATTGGTAAGTTAATAAATTTTACTTTTGTGGACGTTTTGGTGTAGAACCTAAGTTCGATTGCCAAAGGCGGTTTACAAGTTTTTTAAAAAATAGCATAAAATACTCATTATGAGGGATATCTCATTGATCATTAGAAGAGTTTGGAAGTCGGCATTCATGTTTACGGCTTTATCTGTTTTAATCGTTTCTGCAACACAAGCGCAAGATGTAGTGGAGGGAAGAAAAATATTTAAAGATAAATGTTCTTCTTGTCACCAATTAGACCGTAACAGTACAGGTCCGGCTTTAACTGCCAAAATGAACGAGCTAGACGAAGCCTTTACCATCAAATGGGTAAGGAACTGGAAAGCTTTAGTTGACGCGGGCGACAAGCAAGCGATTGAGGCAGCGAAGTTCTCTCCATCGGAGATGACCACGTTTCCTACGTTAACAGACGAACAAATTAAAAGCGTTATCGCTTACGCTAAAGCGGGCGAGCCTAAGAAAGAAGGCGATGCTGCTGCAGCAACTGCAACTGTAGATACAGGTGTATCTAATTTTTCTATCGCAGGTATCGTTGCTATTATCTTAATATCGATTGCGGTATTGGTGATTTTAGGACGTGCGATTAAAATGTTAGAGCGTTTAATCTTAAAGAAGCAAGGTGTTGAAATCAACGAAGAGAACGATGTTCCTTTAACTGTTGGTATTCGCAGATTGTTCAAAAACAAAAAATTTGTATTTTTCTTTATCTTATGCTTGGTAGCTGCTTTATCTACCTTTGGATGGATGTCGATGTGGAATACAGGTGTACATACTGGATATCAGCCGGTACAACCGATTAAGTTCTCTCACGAATTACACGCTGGAACGAATCAGATTGACTGTCAGTACTGTCACTCAGGTGCATTTAAATCTAAAAATGCTTCTATTCCATCTGTGAATGTTTGTATGAACTGTCACAAATCGGTACAGGCTACTGAGAAGTATAACGGTGAGATTTCTCCGGAGATTCAAAAGATCTACACTGCGATCGGTTACGATCCTGCAACTTTGACTTACGACAAGTCTAAAGAGAAACCAGTAGAATGGATTCGTGTACACAACCTTCCTGATTTTGCTTATTTCAACCACTCTCAACACGTAGTCGTAGGTGAGGAAGCGATCAGAAAACAAAAAGGTCTTCAGCCAAATGAGCCGGTATGTTTTGCATGTCACGGTCCGGTGAATACCATGGAAGAAGTATATCAGTTCTCTCCGCTAACGATGAAATGGTGTATCAATTGCCATAAAGACGCTGAGATTTCAGGTAAAGACAACGCTTTCTATACGAAAGTGATTGAAGCCCATGAGAAAATCAAAAAAGGCGAAAAAATCACTCCTGCATTATTGGGTGGTTTAGAGTGTGGTAAGTGCCACTATTAATAAGAGTTTAATAAGAACGTTCGATAAACAGTAATATAGCTTAAATGGAAAGCAATAAAAAATACTGGAAAGGCTTAGAGGAGTATAAAAACACTCCCGATTTTGTTGAAAACAACAAAAACGAATTTGCTGAGCCCCTTCCAATAGAAGATGTTTTAAATGAAGCAGGGTTAAGTACGGTAACCCCGCGCCGGGACTTTTTGAAAGCACTAGGTTTCGGCCTGGGAGCGGTAACGCTTGCAGCTTGTCAGACAGCTCCGGTTCATAAATCAATTCCTTATGTCATCAGACCTGAAGAGGTAGTTCCGGGTATCCCGAACTACTATGTATCAAGTTTCAATGGCCAAAGTGTATTGGTGAAGACCAGAGAGGGACGTCCAATTAAAATTGACGCAAACCCTAATTCAGGAGTATTCAGTACAGGTACAGATGCACAGGCGCAAGCTTCTGTTTTAGACCTTTATGATGTTTCTAAATTACATGGTCCTGTTTTAAAGGATGATGAAAAAGTAACTTGGGCTAAGATTGATGAGTTTGTAAAAGGCGAATTAAACAAAGCACAGGCATCAGGTAAGAAGATCCGTTTGGTTTCTTCTTCAGTAAACAGTCCTTCTACTAAAGCAGTAATCGCTGACTTTACTACTGCTTACCCGAATACAAAGCACGTTCAATACGATGCAGTATCTTATACCGGTATTATCAAAGCAAATGAAAATAGCTTCGGTAAAGCGGTAGTTCCACAATATAGATTTGACAAAGCTGACCTGATCGTAAGTTTCGGTGCAGACTTTTTGTCTACCTGGATTAGCGGTGAAGAATTCACTTCCCAGTATGTTGCGAACAGAAATCACAAGTCTTTAAAGGCTGGTAAAATGTCACGTCACTTCCAGTTCGAAGCTGGTATGAGTGTAACAGGTACTAACGCTGATACGCGTGTACCGGTTAAACTATCAGAAGAGGGACCTGCATTAATTACTTTATATAATACCATTACTGGAAATAACTTAGCTGGTGCTGCTTTACCAAATAACGTAACTGCTGATAAAGCGATTAAGTTGGTGGCTAAAGAATTGTTGCAAAACAAAGGAAAAGCATTAGTAGTTTCAGGTTCAAATGACGTGTCTACTCAGATTCTGGTAAATGCGATCAACGCTGCAATTGGTAGTTATGGTACAACGATCGACTTAGACAATCCTTGTAAGCGTTACGCAGGTAATGATGCTGAGTTTGCTGAGTTTATCAATGAAATGAACAGGGGAGAAGTTGCTGCGGTATTCTTCTTAAATGCAAACCCTGGTTATGATGTAGCAAATACTAAAGCTTTTGCTGATGCATTGGCTAAGGTAGCTTTAAAAGTTTCGTTCGCTGATCGTAAAGATGAGACTTCGAGCTTATGTGATGTAATTGCAGTTAACCATAACTATTTAGAGTCATGGGGTGATGCAAGTGCTTACGAAGGTAACTACTCCATCATTCAACCAACAATTAATCCGGTATTCAATACCCGTCAGGCAGAAGAGAGTTTATTGATCTGGTCTGATAATGCGGTTAAAGATTACTTCCAGTATGTACGTAATAACTGGGAGAAAAACATCCTTCCTTTATTCGGTAAAACCTGGAAAGAAGTGTTACAAACTGGTGTATTTATTGCAGCAGCTAAACCAGCAGGAGCTTATAACTTCAACTTGTCATTAGCAGCAGTAATTCCTACCATTTTAAATAATAGCAAATCATTAGCAAAAGACATCGAGTTACAGGTTTACGAAAGTGCATCAATGCGTGATGGTAGACATGGTAACAATGCTTTCTTATTAGAATTACCTGATCCGGTTTCTAAAGTAACCTGGGACAATTATATTGCTATTGCGCCTAAATTCGCTGAGAAATTAGGTTATAAAGAATTCGATATTGTATCTGTAAAAGCTGCAAACGGTTATACCATTGACTTACCTGTGTTGATTCAGCCAGGACAAGCTCAGGGAACTGCTTCTATCGCTTTAGGATTCGGTAGAACGATGACTGGTAAAGCTGGAAATAATGTAGGTAAAAATGCTTATCCTTTTGTAAGCTTCAGCAATGGTACTTCTCAATATGCTACTACTGTTCAATTGACAGGAACTGGCCGTAGAGAGGAATTGGCGCAAACACAAACGCACCATTCATTCGAAGGAAGAAACATCATTCGTGAAGCGACTTTCACTGAATATAAAAAGAATCCAGCTGCAGGTTCAGGTAATGACCATGCAAAACATAAAACTTATGATTTATGGGATGCTTACGAGAAACCAGGTAACAACTGGGTAATGGCAATCGATTTGAATGCTTGTACGGGTTGTGGTTCTTGTATTGTTGCTTGTAACGTAGAGAATAACATTCCTGTTGTAGGTAAAGAAGAGGTTCGTAAGCGTAGAGAAATGCACTGGATCCGTATCGACCGTTATTACAGCTTTAATGTTGAAGGAGATGCGCATGCAGAAGAAGCACATGGCAGTCATGGTACTGGTATCAATGCGGTAACTAAAGAGAAAGAAATTGCTCATTTAGATAACCTTGATAACGTATCTGTAGTTCACCAACCAATGCTTTGTCAACACTGTGACCATGCTCCATGTGAGACGGTTTGTCCGGTATTGGCAACAGTACACTCTTCAGACGGCTTAAACCACATGGCTTATAACCGTTGTGTAGGTACACGTTACTGTGCGAACAACTGTCCGTATAAAGTACGTCGTTTCAACTGGTTCAACTACTGGAATGATTCTCGTTTTGATAACTACTTGAACAATGAATTTACGCAGTTGGTACTTAACCCTGATGTAACTGCCCGTTCAAGAGGTGTTATGGAGAAATGTTCTATGTGTATCCAACGTATCCAAGCTGGTAAGTTAACTGCTAAGATGGAAAAACGTCCATTAAAAGACGGTGATATCAAAATGGCATGTCAGCAAGCGTGTTCGGCAAATGCGATCATCTTTGGCGATGCCAATGATCCTGAGTCGGAAGTATCTAAAGCATTACGTAGTGAGCGTATTTACTATGTATTGGAAGAGATCAACGTACAACCGGGTATAGGTTATATGACAAAAATTAGAAACACAGATACAGTACAAGCGTAAGCTGATATTAAAGAAAATAAATTATGTCAGGACATAAGGAATCAATATTAAGAGAGCCATTAATCACCGGCAATGATATCACGTATGCAAAGATTACGAATGATATTTTAATGCCAGTTGAGAACAAGCCTAACAGGGCATGGTGGATAGGATTTATACTCGCACTTTGTGGCGCCACACTTTGGTTAGTATCCGTTGGATATACCTTCTGGTTTGGTATCGGTGCATGGGGATTAAATAAAACAGTTGGATGGGCATGGGACATCACCGGATTCGTTTGGTGGGTAGGTATCGGTCACGCAGGAACACTGATCTCTGCGGTACTATTACTCTTCCGACAGAACTGGAGGAACTCCATTAACCGTTCTGCAGAGGCGATGACAATTTTCGCCGTAATCTGTGCAGCGACATATGTAGTGTCCCACATGGGTAGACCATGGTTGGCTTACTGGGTACTTCCATTACCGAATCAATTCGGGTCATTATGGGTAAACTTTAACTCTCCATTAGTTTGGGATATGTTTGCCATTTCTACTTACTTCTCGGTATCACTATTATTCTGGTATACAGGTTTATTGCCTGATATCGCGACTATTCGTGACCGTGCAATAGGAACAAGACGTAGAATCTATTCTATCCTTTCTTTTGGATGGTCTGGTAACGTAAAAACATGGCAACGTTTTGAGGCGGTATGTATCATCTTAGCCGGTATTTCAACGCCACTGGTACTTTCGGTACACACGATTGTATCTATGGACTTTGCAACCTCGGTAATTCCAGGATGGCATACCACGATCTTCCCTCCATATTTCGTAGCAGGGGCGATCTTCTCAGGATTTGCGATGGTATTAACATTACTATTAGTAGCACGTAAAGTATTAGGTCTTGAGAACTACATCACGATGTTCCACATTGAATCGATGAATAAGATTATCATTCTAACTGGATCTATTGTAGGTGTGGCTTATATCACAGAGTTTTTCATTGCCTGGTACTCGGGTTCAGAATACGAGCAATACGCTTTCATTAACCGTTCAACCGGACCATACTGGTGGGCTTACTGGATGATGATGACGTGTAACGTAATCTCTCCTCAGTTACTTTGGTTCAAAAAGATCCGTACAAGTATCGCAGCAACCTGGATTTTATCTATCGTTGTAAACATTGGTATGTGGTTCGAACGTTTTGTAATTATCGTGACTTCATTACACCGTGATTATATCCCTTCAAGTTGGGCGATGTTCTATCCAACATGGGTAGATGTGGGTGTATTTGTAGGCTCAATCGGAGTGTTCTTTACCTTGTTCCTTTTATTCTTAAGAGTATTACCTTCTATTGCAATTGCAGAGGTGAAGCTGTTACTGAAGAGTGCAAGTGAGCAATCTAAAATGGAACAAATTAAAGAAGGTCATTTGGACAAAGAACACGTGAAAGAATACGTAGAGTCTTTAGAGAAATTTGATAGTGTTAAACAAGAAGAATACGCAAAAATATAACAATGAGTAATATCAAATATATTTTAGGCAGTTTTGGTGATCCTGACGAAATGATGCATGGCATCGACCAGTTACAGGCAAATAACATTAAAGTACATGATGTTTATACACCAATGCCTATTCACGGCATCGAAGCTAAATTAGGGATCAAAAGATCTAGGTTGGATATTCTTGCATTCTTTTGCGGGGTAACCGGTACCATTTCTGCATTCGCATTAATCTACTTAACCTCGGTGGTAGATTGGAAACATAATATTGGTGGTAAACCTGCTTTAGCACTTCCGGATTTTATTCCGATTATGTTTGAAGTAACGGTTTTATTCTGTGCATTCAGTTTAGTGGGCGCTTACTATGCTTCAACGCATTTGTTCCCAGGAAGAGCACCTAGAGTAATGGACTTAAGAGCTACAGACGATAGATTTATTATCGCTGTGGATGCAAAAGAAAATACCGATCATAATAAAATTGATGGTTTATTAAAAGATGCAGGTGCTTTAGAGATTAAGCACAATGAAAGGAAGTATATTAGCTATGAATAAGAATAAAGTAGTTTTAGCCTCATTTTGTATTCTTGCCAGTGCTGTTGTCTTTTCAGCTTGTAAAGATCCGCAAAGTACCGGTTTAGAATATGCAAGGAACATGTATGATCCGATTGCTTATAATCCAGATCAGCCAAACAAAAACTTTAAGAATGGATCAACGGCGCAAACGCCGCCAGCTCATACTACCCCGGTAGGGTTCAATAAGTATGACGACTATCCTAACACTAAAGAGGGATATGAAGCTGCTGGTGCTAACCTGGTTAATCCGCTTCCTGAAACAGAACAAAATCTAATCGCAGGAAAGCATTATTTCACCGTATTCTGCTCGCCATGTCATGGTGAAAAAGGAGATGGACAAGGTCACTTGGTAAAAATCGATAAGATCAGTGGTATTCCAGCTTATCATGGTGATGCAGCTTCATCACGTGGTGGTTTGATGAAAGACCTTTCTGCAGGAAAAATTTATCATACGATTGAGTATGGTTTAAATAACATGGGTTCACATGCCTCTCAACTATCTCCTGATGAAAGATGGAAAGTAGTGATGTATGTTCAACAATTACAAAAAATACAATAGAAAAGCACAAATAAATGGGAACTCACAATTATAATTTAACTGAGCAGTTTGAGTTTACAGGTAAAGCAAAAACCTTAAGTCTGATCGCTATTGTCCTAGGGGTACTCGCTATAGGATATGGCTTTTCAGCGGAGGCGCTTCATGAGCGTACTTTTGCAAACTTGTTACTGATGGCTTATTACTTCGCATGTGTTTGCATGTCAGGTGCATTCTTTCTTGCTGTTCAATTTGTAGCACAGGCTGGTTGGTCTGCTTCTATATTACGTGTACCACAGGCGATGGCTAAAACCTTGCCGATTGCGGTTGTTATTTTAATCGCAGTAATGGCAGCTGGTTTGTACACACACAACTTATATCATCACTGGAATGCTCCGGGCTTAACTGATCCAAGCAGTCCTAATTATGATAAACTAATCGCTGGTAAGTCAGCTTTCCTTAACGTTCCATTCTTTATGGCACGTCAGGTGATCTTCTTAGGTGTTTATTCTTTCTTCGCAGTTTGGTTCGCTAAATTGTCAGTGAATGAAGATTTAAAAGGAGGTTTGGATTCTTACAGAAAAAGTTTCAAGTACTCTTGTATATTCTTAGTAATCTACGGTTTTACTACACCAATCTTTGCTTTTGATACCATCATGTCTCTTGAGGCACATTGGTTCTCTACCATGTTTGGTTGGTATAACTTCGCAGCAATGTGGGTTAGTAGTTTAGCAACGATGGCGATCATCATCATCTTGTTGAAAAAAGCAGGTTACATGAAATGGGTAAACAATAGTCACCTACACAATTTAGGTCAGTTTATCTTCGGTTTCTCTATTTTCTGGACTTATGTATGGTTCGCTCAATTTATGTTGATCTACTATGCAAACATGCCAGAAGAAACTGTTTACTTCTACAAAAGATTTGATCACTACCAATTCTGGTTCTACCTGAATCTAGTATTGAACTTCTTAGCGCCTGTTTTATTATTAATGGACAGAGACAATAAGAGACAAGAAAACATCATGTTAACGGTTTGTATCATCGTATTGTGTGGTCACTGGGTTGATTATTACCAAATGATTATGCCGGGAACTGTTGAAGAACACCATGGTTTTGGTTTTATTGAGATTGGAACTGCTGTAGGTTTTGTAGGATTGTTTACCTTTACCGTTTTAAGAGCACTTAGTAAGCAGCCTTTAATCGCAAAGAATCATCCGTTCTTACAAGAAAGTTTGAATCATCACTTGTAATAGGTGATCTTAATAGAGTATATAAATTAATAGTATAATAGAAGTACAGCGTTACTACTTTTAAGGAAATGAGTTTAAGAAAATTTATAAGTAACAAAACAATAGCGGCACTAGCAGTGATTCTTACTGTTTTTGCAAGCACAAGCGCATTTGCACAAGCTGCCGGCGCTGCCGCTGAGACCGTTGCCAAACCTGTTGATATGGGTCCGGTTTATAAAACGGTTATATTTTATACCATGGCATTTCTACTGGTTTGCTTATTTGTAGCGATCATTGGAAAAGCATTAAAGGTATATGAATTGACCCGTGAGGCTCAGGATCAACCGAAAGGTATCAATTGGAATACAGTAAACGGAGTTCTGTTTGCCTTGTTCCTGATCGTAGGTCTATACGGTGTTTATTGGGAATATACGGTTCATGGTAATATGATCCTTCCTGAAGCAGCTTCAGAACATGGTAAGAAAATTGATCAGATGTTTAACATCACCTTGATCATTACGACTATCGTATTTATCGCTACGCACATCATCCTATTTGTTTTTGCTTATATCTATAGAAGCACAGGAAAAAGGAAAGCATATTACTATCCACATAACAACGCTTTAGAGCGTATCTGGACAATCGTTCCTGCATTGGTTCTAACCGTATTGGTTTTGATGGGTTTCTTAACCTGGAGATCGATTTTCTACAAAATTGAAGATCCAAATAACAAACCATTGAACATTGAGATTACTTCATCTCAGTTTGCATGGGCGATCCGTTATCCTGGAGCTGATGGTATTGTTGGGGTGAAAAACTACAAGTTGATCAACTCTATTAATGCTTTAGGTATTGATTTTAAAGACAAAAACACCTTAGATGATCAGACTGCTGATGAGATGGTGATTCCTGTGAACAAACCAGTTCGTTTAATTTTGACCAGTAAGGATGTATTGCACAGTTTCTATATGCCTCACTTCAGAATTCAATTGAATACAGTACCAGGTATGACTTCTTACTTCGAGTTTACACCAACCATCACTACTGAAGAGATGAAAGTGAAAACTAACGATCCTAAATTTGCTTTCTTATTCTTATGTGCTAAAATTTGTGGTGAAGGTCACTACAAAATGCAGAAAGAAGTTAGAGTGGTTTCGCAAGCTGAGTATGAGGCATGGGTTAAAAAACAGGGAACTTATTTAACTGACGATTTGAGAAAAGAGTTTAACCTGCCAGTAGCAGCAGCACCAGCTGCAGTTGCACCCGCAGATAGTGTTAAAAAAGACACTGCTGCAGTTAAAACAAATCAATTAGCTTTAAAAAAATAATAATACTGGAATAGCACATTATGTCAACTATATCATTACACGATACACATAACCACGATAGCCATGATGATCATGGGCATCACAAAGAGACCTTCTTAACGAAGTATGTCTTTAGTCAGGATCACAAAATGATCGCTAAGCAGTTCCTGATAACAGGTATTATTATGGCTGTTATTGCGATGGGCTTATCTATCCTGTTTCGTTTGCAACTGGCATGGCCAGAGAAAAGCTTCCCTATCCTGGAAACATTTTTAGGAACTTGGGCAGAAGGCGGACGAATTAAACCGGATTTCTATCTGGCATTGGTAACAATACATGGTACCATCATGGTATTCTTTGTATTGACAGCCGGTCTGAGTGGTACATTTAGTAACTTATTGATTCCTCTTCAGATAGGGGCAAGGGATATGGCATCGCCATTCCTGAACATGTTATCTTACTGGTTCTTCTTTGGAGCATGTGTAATTATGATGAGTTCATTCTTTATCCAAACAGGTCCAGCTAGTGCGGGATGGACAATTTATCCTCCACTATCGGCTCTACCAACAGCGATTAAAGGTTCTGCATTAGGTATGACTTTATGGTTGATCAGTATGATCATGTTTGTTGCTTCATCTCTTATGGGTGGTATCAACTATGTGAGTACCGTATTGAACATGCGTACTAAAGGTATGGATCTTTGGAAAATGCCATTGACGATCTGGGCATTCTTCTTAACAGCGATCTTAGGTGTACTTTCCTTCCCGGTATTAGTAGCGGGTGTGGTACTTTTAATCTTTGACCGTAGTTTTGGTACTAGTTTTTACCTTTCTGATATTGTTATGGGTACTCAGGTATTACCTAATGAAGGTGGTTCCCCAATCCTTTGGCAACACTTATTCTGGTTCTTAGGTCACCCTGAGGTTTACATCGTAATCATGCCAGCTTTAGGTATCTCTTCAGAGGTAATTTCAGTAAACTCAAGAAAACCAATTTTCGGTTACCATGCGATGATTTATTCATTGATTGGTATCACGGTATTATCATTTATCGTTTGGGGTCACCACATGTTTGTGACGGGTATGAACCCGTTATTAGGTGGGGTATTTATGATCACCACATTGATTATTGCGGTTCCTTCTGCAGTAAAAACTTTCAACTACCTGGCTACTTTATGGAGAGGTAACATCAGATTCACTCCAGCAATGTTATTTGCGATTGGGTTAGTGTCATTCTTCATCTCTGGTGGTTTAACTGGTATTTTCTTAGGTAATGCTTCTTTGGACATTAACTTGCATGATACTTATTTCGTTGTTGCCCACTTCCACTTGGTAATGGGTTCTGCTGCGATCTTCGGTATGCTTGCTGGTGTGTACCACTGGTATCCTAAGATGTTCGGTAGAATGATGAGCAGCAAATTAGGTTACCTTCACTTCTGGTTAACTTTCATCTCAGCATACTTAGTATTCTTCCCACTTCACTTCTTAGGTTTAGATGGTGTACCTCGTCGTTACTATGCATTTACTGAGTTTGAGTTCATGCAGAAATGGTTAACCGTGAACGTATTCGTTACTTGGGCAGCTATTATCGGTGCATTGGCACAAGTAGCTTTCTTATGGAACTTCTTCTACTCGATCTTTAAAGGAAAGAAAGCACCTCAAAATCCTTGGGAGTCTAATACTTTAGAGTGGACTACACCAGTAGAACACCTTCATGGTAACTGGCCAGGAGAGATCCCAACAGTATACCGTTGGCCATATGATTATAGCAAGCCAGGTTCTGAAACGGATTTCATTCCTCAGACCGTTCCTTTCTCTCAGACGATGTCTTCTAACATGCCTCATGATTTTGAAGGTAATACAGAAGCTGAGCGTATCCAAAGAGAATGGGAAGCTAAAAACCCTGCAATAGCAGAAAAATAGATCATACATCGTATTCAAAATACACAATGGGGTATCTGCAGTAGGTAAATACTTACAACAGATGCCCCATTTTTTTTAATCCAACACCAACCATGGTTTCCAAAGCTGAAAAGAGATTTATCAGGCTTAACCTTCTCACCATTGTTATCACCTTACTGCTGATTCTGGCAGGTGGTATCGTACGAAGTACAGGTTCAGGCATGGGCTGCCCGGATTGGCCAAAATGTTTTGACCAGTATATTCCTCCAACCCATAGCTCACAATTACCTGCCAATTATAAGGACAAGTATGTTGCGGAACGTGTCGCGAAAAATGAACGTTTTGCAAAAACATTAGAAAGGATGGGAAAGGCACATCTAGCGGATAGTATCCGTCACGATGCATCCATTTTACAACCGGAAACTTTTAATGTTGCTAAAACATGGACTGAATATTTGAACCGTTTAATGGGGGCAATCACCGGTTTCTTCTTGGTAGGCTTATTGGTTTATTCCTTTTCTTATCGTAAAACAGCTACAAGGATTCTGGTATTGAGTATTTTGAACGTGATCATCGTTGGTTTTCAGGCTTGGTTAGGTTCGATTGTGGTTTCTACTAATTTGATGCCTTGGATTGTTACCGTACATATGTTACTGGCATTGGTGATTCTGGCCATATTGGTCTATACCTATAATTTTGCTAAACAGTTACATGAGCAACAAGTCGTGATCATGTCTAACATTACCTGGCTGAAAGTATTGGCTTTAGGTTCTGTAGCCTTGAGTACCATTCAGGTTGTATTGGGTACAGAGGTAAGGGAAGCGATAGATGCAATTTCAAAAAATATGATGTACAATGATCGTGGCAGCTGGGTCAGTAAAGTAGGGGACGTGTTCTCTTATCATAGAGACGTAGCGATTCTTGTTTTGATTCTTAATGTCGTGATTTATAAAATTGTAAAAGATAAGTTTAATGGTAAAGCCACAGCACTATTAGTTGGTAATGGAATTGCCATAGTTTTAATCATCCAGATTGTTACCGGCTTATTATTGTCTAACTTTGCGCTGCCGCCATATGCGCAGGCATTACACATTCTGTTTTCTACTGCATTATTCACCTTACAGTATTACCTGTATCTGCTAGTGTATAGAACAGATACTTACCATCAATAATAATTTTATATAAATTGAAACAGTTTTTAGCAGATTTTTCTAAGCTCATTAAATTCAGACTAACTTTTCTGGTTGTATTTTCCGCATCAGTTACTTTTTTAATTGGCTCTAAAGTGCCTGTCGACGGCATTAGTCAGGATATTAACTGGACAAACTGGTTGATCCTAATCGTAGGTGGATTTCTGGTTACTTCCGCTGCCAATTGCTTTAATGAAGTGATTGAAGTAGATCTGGATAAACTGATGACCCGTACTAAGGATCGTCCGATGCCTGCTGGTCATATGACTACAGGACAAGGATTGGTTTCTGGATTAGTGATGGGATTATTGGGTACCTGGTTATTGGGTAAGCTAAATATAGAAACTGGATTGCTATCCGTGTTTTCTATCTTCTTATATGCTTTTGCCTATACTCCTTTGAAAAGGAAGAGTCCGATTGCTGTATTTGTAGGTGCCATTCCAGGCGCTTTGCCGCCGCTGATTGGTTATGTTGCAGCCCATGGTAAAATTGATCAGATCGCAGTTATCTTATTCTTAATTCAGTTTGTTTGGCAGTTTCCACACTTTTGGGCTATTGCCTGGGTATTGGATGATGATTATAAAAAAGCAGGATTTAGATTGTTACCTACTACAAAGAGGGATAAGACGAGTGCTTTTATAACATTTTTAAGTACGCTGATTCTGATTCCGGTAAGCTTAATGCCTACGTTTTACGGTTTTGGTGGTTATTATATTGCAGGAGTATCTATCCTCGCCGGGCTTGTTTTTGCTGCGCTGGCGTTCAAAATGTGGATGAATTTGGACTTGGTAAGTGCGAGAAAGGTCATGTTTTGTTCTTTCTTCTACCTGCCCATTGTTCAGTTGGTTTTATTGTTTGATTTTATAGCTTAATAATTTAAATATGGTACATACGTTAAAAGAGCAGGATGTAAAATATGATGAGGTAGTCAACTCAAAGCCTAAGAAGTTTATTCTTTGGTTATTTGTAGTGTCTTCTACGATCATGTTTGGGGGCTTTACGAGTTTTTACATCGTATTTGCAGCATCAAAAGGTAAAGGTCATGGATTAGTACTTCCGGATGCCTTTATGTACAGCACATTGATTTTAATCGGGAGCAGCATCTGTCTGTTTCTTGCCGCTAAGGCTCTGAAAGCCGGAAACATTGGTTCTGAGAAAATTCTTCTTTGGGGAACTATGGCATTGGCGCTCGTTTTTGCCTATCTTCAGGTAGATGCTTGGAGCACTTTATATCAAACAGGCGCAACATTGGTGAACAATAATGCCGCGATATCTTTAATTTATATCGTTTCTGGATTTCACTTATTGCACATTTTTGGTGGACTTTGTTTCATATTGAATTGTATATTCGGTGCTTATGGTGGGATTTCAGTACCTAGGGCGAAATACAGAATGGAAATCGCCTCTATATTTTGGCATTTTATAGATATATTATGGATATATCTGTATGTTTTTTTACTTTTGAACAGTTAGATTTGTTAACAAACTATTACAATTTATAAAATGAATTCATTATCACAATTAGATCAGGTAAAAACTACTCCTTGGAGCGGAGGACGCTCGCCGTGGTCGGTAGAGTACGGTAAATTAATGATGTGGTTTTTCTTGCTATCTGATGCATTCACATTCTCGTCATTATTGGTTTATTATGGAGCGCAACGTTTCACTAAGTTAACCTGGCCAGATCCGGATTTGGTTTTCCAATCAATCCCTGGTATTAAAGATACTGGCGCGCCATTAGTGTTCGTAGGTATTATGACTTTTATCCTGATCATGAGTTCGGTTACTATGGTGTTAGCTGTAGAAGCTGGTCACAGACGTGCTAAGAAAGAAGTAATCTGGTGGATGGTTGCTACAATCATTGGTGGTTTCATGTTCTTAGGCTGTCAGGCTTTAGAGTGGACTCACTTATTCCATGAAGGATTTGGTTGGGGTAAGATTCCTCCGATGGAAACACTTCACCATTTGTTTGACGGAGAAGTTTCTACCGTATCTGCTTTACAGTTTTCAAATCTATTTTTCACGATTACAGGATTCCACGGATTTCACGTATTTACTGGAGTGCTTATCAATATCATCATCCTAATCATGACCATTAATGGTACGTTCGAAAAACGTGGACATTACCTAATGGTGGAGAAAGTTGGTTTATACTGGCACTTCGTTGATTTGGTATGGGTATTTGTATTTACATTCTTCTATTTAGTTTAATCATTCAATAAAAAATATTATGTCAGATCACGCACACACAGAGCACGGACACGGAGAACACGAAGGTTTATCCAAGAAAAAAATATGGCAAGTATTCGGTATTCTTTTACTGATCACATTAATTGAATTCTTTATTGCCCTTTGGGTATTGCCACATGGTTACATGAGTCATGGATTCGGTAACTTCGTTTACATCGCGCTTACTTTGTTGAAAGCATTTTATATTGTTGCTTACTTCATGCACTTAAAGTATGAGAAACTCGGGTTGCAATTAGCATTAACTGTATCGTTTATTTTTATTTTCTATTTTACAACACTTATGCTAATTGAAGGCGGGTATCTGCATCTTCATATGCCCCTTGTTTAATGAGTAGTTCACAAATAAAAAAAATATTAATCCTGGTCACCATTTTAGCGGTACCAGGATTTTTGTATTATTTACTACAGGAAAAAGGAAAGAACAGGTATAAACCACTCCCTGTTTTTGGCCCTAAAGAGGTGGCATCTACCTTTCATTCTGTTAAGGGTAAACAAATTCCTGACACCATTTACCACCTTGTTCCTGACTTTAAGTTAGTCAATCAAAATGCCGATAGCATCAGCTGGAAAAACTACGAAGGAAAGATCCTGGTATTAAATTTATTTTATACCACTGGAAATTCCGGAGCGGTAAGTTTTGCCAATAAGGCGATGAAGGCTTTCGAAACCACTTATGATCATAATAAGACGGTTAACTTTGTTGGGATTACGATAGATCCTACACGGGATACACCTGAGGTACTGTCAAAATATGCACAGACACTGGATGCAAAGCCGGGGAAATGGGATTTACTAACAGGTGATAGTACGACGATTTATAGTTTATTGAATAAGGGACTATTTATCGATGCACATCAGGAAATCGCTGCTGGAGATCGCAAATTCGTTTATAGTAATATGTTCGTTTTACTTGACCCTCAACGTCGCATTCGTGGGTATTATCCAGCCAGCAGTCAGGAAGCACTTTCTCAGCTGAATGATGAGATCAAGGTATTGATCACAGAAGAATTAAGAAACAATAAAGACGGAAGGTAAACCTTTCAAAATACCAATTAAGATGAATAATGATAAGTTTTTTCTAAGACTAATTTGGATCGTAACGGCCGTTGTACTAACTGTTGTGATTGCTTTAAAACTAGTTCCACCTCCAAGTAATAAACCTGCTTTCATTTATTTGTTACCTCATATTATTGGGGGCATCAATGCGACTTGTTCAGTTTTACTGATTGTGTCCTTGATCTTCATTAAAAAGGGGAACATTAAAGCGCACAAAATAACGAACATTGTTACCTTTCTTTTATCGGCTATATTCCTGATTTTCTATATTCTATTTCATTTGTATGAGAAGGATACTAAGTTTGGTGATATTGACCATAATGGTATTTTATCAGCTGCAGAACTGGCAGCCGTTGGAAGCACCAGGTACATCTATTTCTTTATTTTAGCGACGCATATTATCCTTGCAGTGGTGGTATTGCCCTTAATCCTGGTGAGTTTTTACAGGGGATTAACGATGCAGGTTGCACTTCATAGGAAGATCGTTCGCTGGTCTTACCCGGTGTGGTTATACGTAGCAGTAACGGGGGTTATTGTTTATTTGATGATCTCTCCTTATTACAATTTTTAGTCGGGTTATTTACAATTAACTCTTGTACAAATAACAAAAAAGGTTGCTGAATTCGAATTCAGCAACCTTTTTTATGTGATATTTTTTACAATAGCAATTGCCTTATTCTTAGCGTTCTTTCTCTATATTTGTAGGATGAAAAAGATAGTTTTTATCTTCCTTTTTATGGTCACCTTGTTGATCTCTATTGTGCCGGCAGCAAATGCACAATGTGCCATGTGTACTGTAAGTGCAGAGCAAAGTGTGAAAAACGGGAATACACAAGGAAATGGCCTGAACTCAGGAATCCTTTACCTATTGGCAATTCCTTATTTGTTAATTACTGGAATGGGCATTCTTTGGTATGTTAAGTTTCGTAAGAAAAATACAGAAGAAGTCGCTTAATATTTTCGAAATTATTCCCGCTCATCGCCTGTTGCGATTTACTGATCTTTATGAAGAAAACATCAAAATTGTACGCAGTTGTGCATGGTAAATGCCCACAATGTCGCAGAGGCGATATTTTCAGTGGGAGCATGTATGGTTTTAATATTCAACGAACCAACACCAATTGTAGCCATTGTGGTTTCCGATTTGAGATTGAACCGGGATATTTTTATGCGGCTATGTATGTAAGTTATGCAATGAATTGTGCAGAAATGATCAGTTTGGGTGTTGCAGCTTATGTGTTATCCGGCGGTTGGTTAGATTACGATTCTTTCTGGATGTATATTACTGTCATCTTTACCGGGTGTTTAATTTTAGCACCTTTTAACTATCGTTATTCGCGTGTGATGTTATTACATTTTCTATCCCCCAAAATAAAGTACAAACCAGCCTACGATAAACCATGATTAAACCAGAAACATTTGCTTTTATCACCGATGTGGCCCGAAATAACAATCGGGAATGGTTTGGGGAGAACAAAGCAAGATATGAAAGCGCAAAGGAAGATGTATTGGCCTTTGTAGCGCAATTAATTCCTGTCCTGGCAGGAATAGACCCTCATTTTTCTATAGACACCCCAGCAAAGAAATGTTTGCTGCGTATTTACAGGGATGTGCGGTTCAGTAAGAATAAAGATCCCTATAAGAACAATTTCGGAATTTCCTTTAATATAAAGGGCAGTGGTATTCATGGCCCGGGATATTATCTTCACCTTCAACCTGGAGAATGCTTTTTAGGTGCGGGTTTCTGGATGCCAGAAGCTCAGGTACTAAAAAAGATCAGGGAAGAGATCGATTACAATAGCTCGGAATTTTTGGACATTATTCATGCTAAAAGTTTTGAAAATACGTTTAAGCTAAGTACGGAAGATACTTTGAAAAATGCGCCGAAGGGTTATGAGCTCGATCACCCTCAGATCGAATTTTTGAAACTGAAGAGCTTTATTGCGGTTTATCCTTTATCGGATAAGGCGTTTTTACAACCGGGGATTGTGGACCAATTGAAAACAGCCTTCGAAAGTGTATATCCGTTTATATTATTTTTGAGAAATGCCGTAGCGCAATAATTATGATGAGAAGAATTGCTTTGTTTTTATTTGTTGGATTGTTTGCTTGCGCATTCAGTGCCTGTGTGGTTTTATCGCCACAAAAATATAAGGCCTTATTGGCGAAACAAGATTCGTTGAGTACTGGTTTAGATCAGTCTCAATTGAAAAATGAATATCTGGAAGATTTGATCGCCAGATTAAAAAAGGATACGACCGGGCTTAGTGCCTCATTAAATGACCTGAGGGGGAAGTATTCTGAAATCGATAACAATTATGCCAAGTTAAAGGATAATAGCTCTACAGAGATCAATAAGCTGTCTCAGGACCTTAAAAAACGTGAGCAGCGTCTGAAAGAAGTGGAAGAGATTTTGCGTAAACGTGACGAAGCAACCAATCAATTGAAAGAAAAGCTGCAACAAGCTTTATTGGGCTTTACAAAAAGCGGTTTAACGGTAGAGATTAAAAACGGAAAAGTATATGTGTCCTTAATGGATAAATTATTGTTTCCTTCTGGTAGTATTGTGATTGATGAAAAAGGGAAACAAGCATTGACACAACTGGCAACTGTATTGAAGGAGCAACCAGAGATTAATATTGCGGTTGAAGGGCATACAGACTCTCAAAAGATCAGCAACCTTGGGCAGATCAAGGACAACTGGGATTTGAGCGTATTGAGGTCAACTTCTGTCGTCCGGTACCTGACTGAGGTCGCTAAAGTAGAAGGGGTAAGAATGACAGCCACTGGAAAAGGAGAGTTTCAGCCCTTGGCATTAAATACCAATGCGGATGGAAGAAGTAGAAACCGTAGAATAGAAATCGTACTTTCTCCAAAATTGGATGAGTTGTATAACCTGATTAAACAATAATATAGGTGTTTAAAACACAAAGCCCGTCAGGATGATCTCCTAACGGGCTTTGTGTTTTTATGGAATTTCTTCTGTTAAAAAAGAGTTTTTTCTCTTAAAATGGGCTGCTAAAATCTTTGAAAGCAGGTAATACCAGGTCTTTATCAGAAAGTAAAAGATCTTCCAGGGGAATGTCTTTACTCCAATTGATGTTTAATTCTGAATCATTCCAGATCACGCCTATTTCTGATTCCTTATCGTAGTAATTACTTACTTTATAAGTGAAAATCGTCTGATCTTCTAAGGTTAAGAAGCCATGTAAAAAGCCTGGTGGTACCCAAAGTTGTCTATGGTTCTCTCCACTTAACTCTATGGTAAAATGTTGGCCGTAAGTAGCAGAGTCTTTTCTGATGTCTACTGCGACGTCTAATACTTTACCCTGGATCACTCGTACGAGTTTTCCCTGGGCGAAAGGAGCTTTTTGGGCATGTAGGCCACGTAAAGTACCCTTCTGAGAGAAAGATTGATTGTCCTGAACGAAGTTGACATTCACGCCGGCTTCTGAAAGGGTTTTTGCATTGAAACTTTCATAGAAATAGCCACGGTTGTCATTCCAGACTTTAGGCTCTATGATCAGCAGATCAGCAATAGGGGTTTCTAAAATATTCATATATGATTAATCGATGATTTCCATTAATGTTCGAAAAGCAACAAGTTGATTTTCGAATCTTAGGGTAACTTCCGCCTGTAAAGCTGGTGCGAAGTTTTCCTGATAATCCAGGTAAGCGTCCATGTCATCTACCGCATATTGCGCACAATAAGTAACGCCTTCATTTGGAGAGTCTACTACTTTAAGCAAACGGTGGGAAGCAAATTTCCCTGTGGCCATTACAGCTGGAATATGTGATTCCTGCATCCATTGCAACCAGCGATCTGCTGCTGCATCTTCAATTATTGAGGTAACATTGTATACTAACATTTTGCAAAGATAGGATATTATGTACCAATAATATCCCCGCGAAGTTTTCTAAAACGTTTGCGTGCTTCTGTGGTGTACATACTGCCAGGATAATCGTTGATGAGCTTCTGATAGACGGCTTTAGCTTGCTCGGTATCTTTCAGGTTATTTTCATAAAGACCGCCAAGAATGAACAAAGCATCGTCTGCCCAGATACTGGTGCCATGTTTTTCAGTCAGGAGTTTTAATACTTCGATTGCCTTATTAATTTCGTTGTCCTTTATCCATATTTTAGATTTCGCCATCAATATGTCGTCCTGTAAACTATTGTTTGGAAATGTGATCTCGATGCTGTCTAATTTGACCATTGCCTGGGAGGAAAGGTTTCTAAACTGCAGCATTTCTGCATCTGCGTACATTTTTAAAGCACTGCTGTCTGTTGGGGACTGTAAGTTGTCTGAGATGAGCAGGCTGAGGTTGAGCGCATCATTGGCAATTAGCTGGGAAGTGGAAGCTTTGAGGACATCCGCTTGTGATTTTGCATAAGCGAAATTACCCTGATAGTAGGATAACCTGGCCGAACGGTATCGCGCTTCATTGCCGATCGCCTGGTTTTCGAATTGTTTCGCTACCTGTTCATAAATAAGAATAGCTTCCCAAGGTTGTTGTGTTAAGATATAAAGATCTCCGAGTTCTAGTTTAAGCTGTCCAAGGTCTGTTAGCGAGAGGCCGGGGATTTTAATGGCTTCTTCTAGTGCCTTTTCGGCGGTTTCTAATTGATTTAGATAGTAAGCCTGTAGGTTAATCCATTTTTTTAGGGCGAAAACAGTTAGTGGCGTTTTGCCATATTCATCAAGAATAGATTGGTAGGCTGCTGCCAGTTCTGTAATCGCATTCTTATCATATTTCCCGGCAATTAAGAGTTCATATCGGGTATTAATGAGTTCCACCTTTGCAGGAAGGTAATAGGTGTTTTCTTTTCCTTTTAGTAACAGGTATTCATAAGCTTTAATTGCTACTGTATAGGCCTGATTGCTGAGAAAAGTATTTGCAGCCTGGTAAAGAATTCCTCCATCATCTTTGATTCGCTTATCCTGGGCAATCAATTGCCTCAATGCCATTTCATATTCCTGCTGCTGGAGGTATTGCCAGATGAGCAATTTAGTATAGATTTCTATTTGTGGTTCTTTTTGGATT
Source organism: Pedobacter gandavensis (assembly GCF_014172405.1). Taxonomy (GTDB): domain Bacteria; phylum Bacteroidota; class Bacteroidia; order Sphingobacteriales; family Sphingobacteriaceae; genus Pedobacter; species Pedobacter gandavensis. Next base: position 237,054 of record NZ_WNXC01000008.1, read on the forward strand.
TTCTTTAATAACGCTCCTTGTAGTAGTTGGTAGTCGCTGTTTTCTTCAAATATGGTAGAAAAAACACTTTCTGCTTGTGGCAGGAGTTGTGGCATTTCGGGTAAGGCATCCAGGTATTCCTGAATGAGCATTTGTTTGTCTTTTTTATATCGATAGATACTCAATAGCTCAAAAGTGAAGGGCTTATTGCTTTTTAAAAGTTTCCTTCCTTGCTGGAAAGCAGTAATGGCAAGATCATAGGCTTGGAAGTTGTAAAATTGGGTGGCAATTTCTCTGATTTTGAACTCATCGGCAGGAAGATTACTGAGGGCTTCCATGTACTGTTTATTGGCTTCCTGGGCTTGTCCTTTTTCCTGAAATAACCGGCCAAGTGCAATGCTATAGGTCAGATTCTTAGGATTTTGCTTTAAGTTCTTCCTGACTAGTTTTTCTGCTTCTTCAAATTTCTTGATTTTTAAAAGGCTGCTGAAATACAGTTCAAAATAAGTTTCATTTTTGTTCTTATTGTAGAGCTTTTCGAATAGAATGGAGGCTTCCTGAAATTGTCCTTGTTGGTAATACTGGTAAGCGAGTGCATCATCAGTATGATCTTGTGCAGCACATAAGAATCGGAGCAGGCAAAAGGTACAGACTAAAACTAATTTCTTCATGGAGGGAGTAACAAACAGGAATCTAAAAATAACGATTTAAATAAGAATGTAGCATGTCATGTGACAAGATTAATACCCAGGGGTATTTTAAATGTTACTAATTTATATTTTCATAGCCCGAAAAAGTATTTATATTCATCAGTTGCGGAAATGTAATAGTAACAATATTGGTGTATATCTGCTATAGACAGGTTGGGTTCCGTAGCTTTGTTAGCGATAAAATAATATGATGAGATATAAAAGATACTTTTTCCTGTTTTTAATATCTCTTGCTTTTGCTTGTCAGCCGAAGGGGGAAGGGGAACGAATTATTCCCCTGGATGATTTCTTTAAATCGCAGGACAGGATGACGTATCGGGTGTCCCCGGATGGATTAAATCTTTCTTATTTGAAGTTAGAGGGACAAAGTTTAAACCTTTACATAGAAGATATTGCTTCCGGAAAAGCGACGAAGATTACGCATCTGGAGGATAAAAATATTGTGTTTTACTTTTGGCTGAGTAATAACGAACTGATTTATTATAAAGAAGTGGATGCTGCGAAAAGGCGTTCAGATATTTTCATAATTAATAAGGAGGGTGCGAATGAGCGTCAGCTGAGTAGTAATGAAAAAAGTAGGATGCGTGTGATCGAGGATCAGCTGATTGATGATAAGTACCTGCTGATTTCTTCTAATAAAAGAGATTCTACGGTTTTTGATGTTTACCGGTTAAATGTGCGGAATGGTGGGATGGAAATGGTGGCAAGAAATCCGGGAAACATTAGCGATTGGCGTACAGATTCTGAGGGTAAGTTAAGACTTGCGGTAAGTACAGATGGTGCAAATACGACGATGTTGTACCGGGCACAGGAGAGCCAGCCTTTTAAACCGATCATGACCAATAATTTTACGACTGTATTCAGGCCTATTGCTTTTAAACACGATCGTCCGAATATTATTTACGCAATTTCTAGTGTAAACAGAGATAAAAGTGCTTTGGTAGAGGTAGATTGTAATACTGGGAAAGAGCTTAAAGTTCTTTTTGGGAATGATTCTCTAAACATTACCGATGCGCAGTATTCCAGAAAAAAGCAGCAGTTATCTTTCGTGATTTATGAAACCTGGAAAAAGGAAAAGCATTATATGGATGAGTCCATAAAATCCCTTTATGAAGATCTGGATAAACTTTTGCCGAAAACCGAAACTAGAATTCTAGACCGTGATCAGGCTGAAAATGTATTCGTTTTACGAACTTTTACCGATCGGAATCCGGGGTCTTATTACCTTTATTTTGCGAACAAGCGTAAACTTAAAAAGTTAAGCGATTTTAATCCTTCCATTAAACAGGAGGAGATGAGTGAGATGAAACCAGTTAGTTTTCAGTCGAGGGATAACCTTAAAATAAACGGCTACCTGACTTTGCCGCTCCATGTGAAACCAGAACACCTACCCGTGGTGGTTCTCCCTCATGATGGCCCGGTAGACCGGAATCTATGGGGATACAATGCAGAAGTTCAGTTTCTGGTGAACAGGGGTTATGCCGTGTTCCAGGTCAATTATAGAGGCTCTTCCGGTTATGGGAAAGCATTTATGGCCGCTGGATTTAAACAATGGGGTGGGAAAATTCAGGACGATATCAATGATGGTGTAAAATGGCTAATTGAGAAAAACATTGCGGACCCGAAACGCATTGGCATTTATGGGGCTGGATTTGGGGGTAACATTGCACTGAACAGTGCCTATCTGAATCCCGGAATGTATGCTTGTGCCGCTTCGAACTCTGGTGTCATCAATCTTTTTGCCTATTTAAAGTCTATTCCGCCATTCCTGAAGAACAGCTTACAGATGTATTACGAGATTGTAGGAGATCCGTTAACTGATGCTGATCAGATGCGTAAGGCCTCTCCATTATTTCAGACTGATAAGATCAATACCCCTGTATTTATCTCTCAGAACGTAAAAGATCCAAATGCAAATGCTGCTGAGACTTTACAATTTGTGAAAAACCTCAAAAAGAGAAATGTGAATGTGACTTACCTGGAGAATGAAGGGATTGTATTTCCGACTAAAAATCTGGAAAGCAGGCACCAATTTTATACTGCTCTTGAACAATTTTTAGAAATCAACCTTAAAAACAGGTAAATTCGGATCGCATGATCTCAGAAAAAAAAACAGGTTATCGTAAGAACTTTTCATTAATCCTTACATTCATCGTACTGATGTCTGTACTGTTTTCGCTGTCTTTGTATCTCGCTTACAACTTTAGTAAGAAATACATAGAGGGTGAGTTTGTGTCTGAGAAAGTGAATGTCCTGGAGCAAACAATTAAACCTTATAATGATTTCTTTCAGAAGAAGCTACCCGAAGTTTCTTATTACAATGGCTACCTCGATTCCGCTACTGCGGCTAGCTTTGTAGACACGGTATTACTGGAATATCCTTTTGTATCCAGGGTCGTTTTTTACGACTCTGAAGTCAAAAACACACCTGTTAGCGATGGATTAAATACTGGGAAATTTTCCTTTGGGCCTAAAGATATTTATCAGTTTGGAAGTCTGATTCCATCGGATTCTGTACGACTTTTTTCTAGGGCTAATACCCGTAATTTTATTGTGGGTGATGATTTTAATGCATTGGCATTGAAGTTGGCTTCTTATATCGAAAGTTTGGATACCAATAAAGTCCCTAGTCAGGACGAACTATTTAGTAACTTTAGTAATGTTCGTTCCAATAAAATTACCTACTTAAATATCCCAAGAATAGAAGATCTGAAGATGTATAAGCGGATGCTTAGGGCTACACTAAATCCACAACCCGTATATCAACAGGATATGCTCTCCTTTCACCTGGATCCTTATAAGCTTAAAATCATCAATTCAAGGCCGCTATTGTACCAATACATAAAGATTCAACCCTCCACTTATGATCCTTTAGATACTTCTGAAACCTACTTGAGCACGGAAATTACCTTGCCAGGTGCTTTTTCAGATTATAAGCTCTACTTCCTTTCTTCAAAATCATTTGTAGACCGTGAAATCCTCAGTTATTTTTTACCTATTGCCGCGGCTATATTAGTCTTTTACGGGATTGTGGTGCTGGTTGCCTACCTGATTTACAGAAATCTGAATATAAACCAGCGCATGTTCAAATTGCAATATGATTTTGTAAACAACCTGACGCATGAGTTTAAAACGCCCGTCAGTGTGATAAAAATAGCTGGGAATAATATCAAAAGTGCGACTTCGCTGACGGATAGAGAGTTGAAACTCTATGGCAAAATACTGGATGAAGAAGCCGATAAGCTGAATGGCTTAATGAATAAATTATTGGCTTTCACGCAAATAGAAAATAAGGCAATTCAGCTCAACCGGGATGAGATCTATATTGAGGATTTTATAGAAAGTACGGTAGAGTCGCATAAATTGAAGCATCCTGATTTCGACTTTACCTACGAGGTGAGTGGATTTAGCACATTTGTGACCGATCCTGTACTTTTAGGCAGTCTTTTTGATAACCTTGCAGAGAATGCTTATAAATATTCTCCGCCAGAACGGAAAAAACTACACATCAGTGCCCGTCTGATTAAAGGAAGGGTGGTGTTTAGGTTTACCGATCATGGGATAGGCATTCCTTCCTCCGAAATTAATAATATCTTTAAGAAGTTTTTCCGCATTCAGAACCAGTACAACCAGAATGGAAGTGTTGGCTTGGGCTTGGCTTTCTGTAAGGAACTTGTTAATTTTATGAAGGGTGAGATTACGGTGAAAAGCAGGGTGAATAAAGGAACAGAATTTAAAATTGTACTACCATATAACGATTAGAAAGTATGTCTAAGGGAATTAAAATATTAATAGTTGAAGATGATGAGAACCTAAGGTTTTTAGTGGTCCACCGTTTAAAAGCAGAAGGATATGAAGTTCTGGAGGCTGGCGATGGCGAGACTGCAGAAAAGATGATTTTGGCAGAAAAACCAGATATTGTTTTATTAGACTGGATGTTGCCTGGTAAACAAGGATCTGAGGTTTGTGAAGCAGTTCGTAAACAAGGTTTTGAAAATCTGATCATCATGATGACTGCTAAAGCACAGGATGTAGATAAGATTGATGCCTATAATTTTGGTGTTTCTGACTATGTCACTAAACCTTTTAATATGGATGTACTGGTTGCTATGTTGGACAATAAAGTGAAATTTTTATTGAACAATGATCGTTCAGAGATCCATCGTTTTGGAAATATGGAACATCATCCAAATATTCACACCTTGTTCAGGAATGAAAAGAAAATAGAGCTGACTATTCTAGAAAATAGGATTTTACTTTATTTCTTAAGAAATCCGAATAAAGTGATCAATCGTGACGAGTTGATGTTGGTGGTTTGGGGTTATAACTCAGATGTCAATACCAGAACATTAGACATGCATATCGTACGTTTGCGTAAAAAGATCGAACTTAATCCTGATAATCCTCAGCTGTTACAGACGGTAAGAGGAGTAGGGTATCGTTTCAATCCTGCTTAGAAAAATAGGTGTAGCAGTACCAATAAAAGGTACTGCAATAACATCATCCCGTCTAAATACAGAAAATAATAGTATTCATTTTTCTCCGTATTTGATTTATAGATTAACCAACCTGTTAACCCGATGGTAACCGTTAGCGAAATTACCTCAAGGTTGACAGTTTGCCGGAATAAGACCAGTAACAGCAGGTATCCTCCAAGTAGAAATTGACAAAATAGAAAAGCCTTTTTATCTCCTAATAGGGCAGGGATTGTTTTCAGCATCACAATTTTATTCTGAAATAGATCTCTAACATCAAAAGGAACAGTGATTGCTGCAATAAATAAAAAGCGCATAGCGACTAAGAGTAGCGTCTCACCAGTAGAGATATTGAGCAGATGATTGTGTTCGGTCTCTACAATAGGAAGAAGGACACAGCTTATTGACCATATGAAAGCAACCAGGAAGAGCTTAATCAGGGGAATGTTTTTCAAACCTATTTTTTGCCCTCCCAGTGTTAAAAACGGAAGGTTATAGCTGATGGCCAATGCCCCGGTAAATAACATCAACAATTTCCCTTCAATACTTAAATAAAGCAATCCTAGTGGGATAAGGCAAAGCGCAGAGATCAGCGTGATGGAAATAATTAACCGATGGTGTGAAAAGATCCAACGGACCCTCATCAATGGAGAATTTGCAGGATCTTTTGGTTTAGACAGCAGCATGCTGAAATTGTACAGTCCTAAGGTCCCAAAAAAGATAATCGCAAGAATATATTTATCGGGTTGAATTCCGAGTAAATAATAAGTAACCAGGCCTTGGGCAACTGCACAAATGGCAATAAATAAATTGCTGAACAGCAAAAAATCAAGACTGGATAACAGTACTTTTTTTACCATATGGGTTGGAAGCTTAGCTAGGCACGTTTCAACTCAAATATCGTGATTTCTGGTAGAATTCCAACCCTTCCAGGATAGCCAAGGAAGCCATATCCCACATTCACATAGAGTTGCTGTTGCGCTTCCTGGTATAGACCAGCCCATTCGTTATAGATATATTGCACCGGACTCCACTGAAAATCTTCTGTTCTCACACCAAATTGCATTCCATGGGTATGGCCGCTGAACATGGCGTCTATCTGCGGATATTTAGGCAATACTTCTGCTCTCCAATGAGAAGGATCGTGCGATAACAGGAGCTTAACAGGGAGGTCGTCTGTATCTTTTGTGGCCAGATCCATTCTTCCGTATTTCGGAAATCTTCCGGTACCCCAGTTTTCGATGCCCAGAATCCCGATTTCTTCTCCGTTTACTTTGAGGCGTCGATGTGTATTCATTAACAGGTCCCAGCCCATTCTTTCATGAGTTTTGATCACCTCCTGCAGGTTTTTAGTTTTGATAGCAGAAGGTTCCTTTCCAAAGCGATACTCACCATAATCGTGGTTACCTAATACAGAGTAAACCCCTAGCGGTGCTTTCACTTTTTTAAAGATATCCTGATAATCTCTCATCTCTGTGGCCATGTCATTTACCAAATCTCCGGTAAAAAATACCACATCTGGTTTTTCTGCCATCAGCATTTCCACGCCTCCCAAAACGGCCCTTGGATCGTAAAAACTTCCGGAGTGGATGTCGGAGATCTGTCCCAATTTCATGCCATCAAATGAAGCAGGAAGGTTTGGGAGCAGCAGTGTGCGACGGATAATCTTATAGTCGTAAGCCCCTTTAACGATGCCCCAGCTTAAAGAGGTTAAAGGGATGGCTGCTGTAATCAGTCCGGCTTTTACTAGAAAAGAAGAGCGGCTGATGGGCTCAGCGTGTGATGGCTGTGTAATGGTTTCTGGAAGTGCCGGGTCAATCAATTGTCCTGTTTTCGGTTTTGTAGGCCTCGACAACTTCATGATAAACCTTCTCAAGTCATCTATGACCAAAAATGGAAGTAGGACTAACTTACAGGCAACCGTCAGGAAATAGGCGACTAAAATTACCGATTTAAGGCTTAAAAACAGGTTTGCATAAAAGGTACTGAAGACACCAATGAGCAGTACAAAGGTATAGCCCCACCAGAGGATGGTAAACAATTTTCGCGTTCCTGGTTTCCATTTTTTGAAAACGCTAAGAATGGCACGAAAACAGTAATAATCGAATGCCAACAGTAAGACTGATAAAAATATAAAGACGGGTAATCGGCCCATTAGGTTGTTATAAGGGTTATTTATTGTGTAATTAAAATTGTTTTACCTGAAGTCCATGTCATCTTCTTCCTCATCCGGACTGGTATTAAACAGGCTGTCGAACATATCAGAAAATCCAAATCCACTTAACAGGTATTTTTTATTGAGCTGTGAGTATTCCGCTAGCCCGTGCAATGTAAATTCCATCATCAACAAGCTCTGATTAGCGCTCAGTTTCGGATGAAACTGTTTCACCAATTCGCTTAATCCATCTACCTGCATCAATTCCTTTTTGTACTTAGCGAGGGTCAGCTGATCTGAAATGTCCAGCGTATTTCCTTCCGTAAACCATTCTGTGATGCGGAAGTACGGATTAGCAGACTTGCTCTTTTTTGCTTTCTCCGGATCCGGAAAATAGCGGTTGAACAGCGATTTTATGGCTTTACCGATTAATGTATGTGCTACTTTTGCCGGACCTTCCAATTCTCCTTCATATACCAGTTCGATTTTTCCGGTAATGGCGGGGGTAATTCCTACTAAATCGGATAGTCGTACAAAAGTGTTTTTTTCCTTATTGATGAGCATTCTTCGCTCTGCGGTGCTGATCAGGTTTTCATAAGCAGAGATTGTTAATCTGGCGGAGACACCAGATTTCTGATCGATAAATTCACTTTTTCTGGCTTCAAAAGCGACTTGTTCTACCAGGTCTTTTATCAGTCCGTCTGCTTCTACAGTCTCTTTTTGTTCGACGGTTATTTTCGCTTCCTGAGCGGTAATCTCTCTGGAAATGGCAATTGTTTTTGGGTAATGTGTAAGAATCTGACTTTCGATACGGTCTTTTAAAGGCGTTACAATCGAGCCTCTATTGGTATAATCTTCCGGGTTAGCGGTAAATACAAACTGTACATCTAGCGGCAATCTCAATTTAAATCCCCTGATTTGGATGTCTTTTTCCTGGAGCATATTGAATAAAGCCACCTGAATTCTGGCTTGTAAATCTGGTAGCTCATTGATTACAAAAATACTGCGGTGTGCCCTTGGAATCAGTCCGAAGTGAATTACACGTTCATCATTATAGGTCAATTTAAGTGTGGCAGCTTTGATTGGGTCCACATCTCCGATTAAATCGGCAACAGTAACATCCGGGGTGGCTAGCTTTTCCGTGTAGCGCTCGCTACGGTGTTGCCAGCTGATTGGCGTATCATCTCCGTGTAGGCTCATCTCATGTTTTGCATACCATGAAATCGGATTCAGGGGGTCATCAAAAATCTCACTTCCGGCAACATAAGGAATATATTCATCCAATAGGTTCACCATCAGGCGGGCAATTCTTGTCTTTGCCTGGCCTCTTAAACCTAACAATAGGATATTATGTCTGGAAAGGATGGCCGTTTGAAGCTCGGGAATAACCGTTTCATCATAGCCTAAAATCCCTTCGAATCCTGCCTCATTGCTTTGCAGCTGGCTGATTAGGTTTTTGCGAAGTTCGTCTTTTACGGCAAGCGACTTATAATTTGAGGCCTTTAATTGGCCAAGGGTTTTTATCGTGATGTGATCCATGTGATGTCTTCGTGTTGAGGAGGTGCTATCGAACTGTTTTTCTTCTGTTTTTAATATAATCTTCAAAGATGTATTCCCCTAATCCGTTGAGGGAACTGTAAAATGCCCTTCCGCCATTAATTTGGGTAAATTCCCTGACAAACTGTTGTAAGTAGGGGTCTTGGGCAATCATAAAAGTGGTAATTGGAATATTTAGTCTTTTACATTGGGCAGCCATATTTAAGGTCTTATTAACCACTTTTCTGTCCAACCCCATACTGTTTTTATAATAAGTGCCATTTTCCTTCAGACAGGTAGGTTTCCCATCGGTGATCATGAAAATCTGCTTGTTATGCGTTTTACGGCGTCTTAGAAGATCTGCTGCAAGTTCCAGTCCGGCGAAAGTATTGGTGTGATATGGGCCTACTTGTAAATAAGGCAGGTCTTTGATGGTGATCGGCCAGGCATCATTCCCAAAAACGACAATGTCTAAAGTGTCCTTTGGATACCTGGTTCTGATGAGTTCTGCCAGCGCCATGGCTACTTTTTTTGCGGGAGTGATCCGGTCCTCTCCATAAAGTATCATGGAATGTGAAATATCAATCATGAGCACGGTAGAGGTCAGGGTTTTGAAATCCTTTTCTTCAACTTCCAGATCGCGCTCTGTCAAGGTGAAATTACCGATTCCATGGTTGATTTGTGCATTGTGGATCGAGGCGGTCATGTCGATTTGATCGAGGCTATCTCCAAAAGTATATTCCCTTCTATCGGCATTTTTCTCTTCGCCAATTCCGGAGATATTGGTGTTATGGTTTCCTCTACCTGCTTTTTTTAGCTTGCCAAAAATCTCTTCCAAGGCCGACTGGCGGATGGTTTGCTCCGTTTTGGCGGTAATACGCATATCACCATTTACTGGATTTTCCTTTATATATCCCTTTTCTTTAAGGTCATCAATAAAGTTTCCCATCCCATAATCGTTATTGGTAAACTTATATTTTTTGTCCAGTTCATTCATCCATGCCAATGTTTCTCCAGCATCGCCGGCTGTATAATTGAGCAGCTGGGTGAAGAGCTTCAGCATTTCATCGAAACCACCTTTCGGTAAGTCATCTGGCTGGAAATTAGAAAAATGGAAACCTCTCATATATTCGTTATAAACGGAATATCGAAGGTAAAAGTTTGAAAAGGGAGTAATGTTATCCAGTTGTAAAAATACCTTGTCGGAAAAATGGGGCTTAAGGTGTAGCTTTTGCTACTGGTCTTAGGAGTTTAAATTCAGGGAACCACATCAGCAATGCCCTGAATTTAAAAGAATATAAAAGATTTTATCTTTTTAACTATTTCGGAGAGCCATTTGCAAGCGCACGTTCGGCTCTTTTTATCGCAACTTTTTCTCTGTATTTAGCATAAGGCGCTTTAAATGCCATCTTCAACACACTATCCAGTCCGCCTTTTATAGCCAGATTGAATACACTTTGTGCTTTTCTGGTGATTGAAGCATCCCATGCCCTTAAGCTTAAAGAGAAAGAGCCATCCAGATATTTCATCCAGTGCCACATTCCTGTAGGCATAAATAAGGTGTCACCATGTTCCAGGAAGACTTCATAACCTTCCACACCCTTTAAAGCTGGGAATTTTTCGAAATCTGGGTTTGCTACATCATAATCCTCTAGTGCATAAGTTGCATTAGGGATACAGTATAACCTTTTCTTCCATTTGTTATCGAACAAAATGATGTGTTTTCTTCCACCAAAATGGGTATGGAAAAGGTGTGGTAAATCAATGTCATAATGTAAAAAAGTAACCGAGTTGGAGCCTCCAAAAAACATAGCAGGCATACTTTCAATGAAGCCACCCATCAGATCTTTTGGTAATACAATGTCTTTAATCAGGCTAGGCACATGCTTAAACAGGTTAAAGAAGAAGATACGAAGTTCAGTAGGTTCTCTTTTGATCAAATCCAGGTAGTCGCCAAAACGCATATTAGCTACAGAAGCATTAATAGGCTTCGATGGATCGGCTTTAGAATTGTCCATCAAGCTGACATTGATGTCGCCGGCAATTTCTTTTAAATATTCAGTCGTCCATTTCTCTCTGGCTGGCCATGATTTAGTCAATCCTTTTATAATTAAAGGACGTCTGGGATCTAAATAATTCTTTTTGAAATCCTCAGGACTAATGTTTTCAACGGTATCTACCGGCTTCAATATAAAGCTCATAATTATCAAGGTTAAAGGACAAAAGTGTAAATTAAAATTTAAACTTATCCATCTCCGAATAATTATTTTTGCCAGTTAGGAACGTTGCCGCAATAATTTATCCGGGTTTCTGATTCGCAAGGGCCTTGTCTGCTCTTTTAATGGGGAGTCTTTCCTTCCATGTCCTATACTTTTCTTTAAAGTTAGCATTCATGAAATCATCAAACTTGCGTTGTATTTGGAAAAAAATAATCCTGTTCTCGGACTCAAATCTTTTCCAAAGGGGAAAACATCTGAAGGTCTTCGAACAGGATCAATTTTCATGTTTAATAATAAAGGTTCTGAATTTTAAGCATCAATGGATGATCATAGGTAGATGATACTGAGGATTGATAGCTTCTTTTTAGAGCCCTTAGCACTGCATTTTTTATTTAGGCATTAATACCGTATCAACAACATGGATAACGCCGTTTTTTTGCATCACATTGGCGATGGTTACGGTAGACATTCCGCCTTTTTCATCTTTCAGTACTAATTTATTTCCTTTCATCCATGCCCATAATTTCCCACCACTGGCTGTAGTTAATTCTGCCTTGCCATTTCCTGCTTTGATTGCTTTTGCAATATCGGCAGAGGTCATTTTTCCAGGAACAACATGGTAAGTTAGGATTTTAGCCAACATGGCTTTATTTTCTGGTTTTAAAAGCATTTCTACAGTTCCTGCGGGAAGTTTTGCAAATGCTTCATTGGTCGGTGCAAAAACAGTGAATGGCCCTGCGGATTTTAAAGTCTCTACCAATCCGGCAGCTTTTACTGCGGCAACCAGGGTGGTATGGTCTTTTGAATTTACAGCATTATCAACAATGTCTTTATTGGCATACATCGCTGCGCCTCCAACCATTGGATTTTTTTGTGCTTGAGTCGTGAATGCCAAAGCTACTAGGGCAATTACGGTAAAGAATGTTTTTTTCATGATAGTGGTTTTGTATGGGCAGATACGAGGAATTGTTCGGGTCGGTTTTTGTTATATTTAAAAAAGCGTTAATCTTTTTTATATTCTATTGGTCATAAGTATCATAACTCAAACAACCACCTCTATGAAATCATCATTAAAGGTTATTTATTCATTTTTAGCTGTGCTACTCTTCACTATCATTTTCTGTTCATTCAAGAATGGGAAATCGGAAGCTTATAAACCGGCTTTTCCCTATCGGCAGGCCGGATTAACCGAACGTCAGGCGGCAGCACATTTATTGAGCAGATTTACCTATGGGGCGAAGAAAGGAGAATTGGATGCCGTTGTGAAGATGGGTTTAGAGAAATGGTTTCAGCAGCAGTTGGATGGCACGATGCCAGATGATACCCTAAATTCATTATTGAGTAAGTATGAAGATAGAAATTTGAGTAATACCGAAGTTGAGAATAAATATCCCAGAGCAAACCGGGTATTGAAGCTAGCCATACAAGATGGCTTTATCAATAAAGATTCCGTCAATAAAGGAGATCAGCCGGCGTATCGCGCACAGATCCGCGCTTATATGGAACAGAAAGGGCTGAAGCCAGAACAGGAATTGTTACGTCAATTTATCAATCAAAAGATATTGAGGACAGCTTATACGAATAACCAGTTGAGGGAATTGTTAACTGATTTCTGGTTCAATCATTTCAATGTATCGCTGACAAAAAATCAATGTGCATCTTTTGTACCTGCTTATGAGCGCGATGTCATCCGCCCAAATGTAACGGGGAAGTTTGAAGATTTACTCCTTGCCACCGCGAAATCTCCGGCAATGCTCGTTTATCTGGATAATTTTAGCAGTACCGGAACTCCGTTGAAGAACAATAATGGGCAACAAGGCATCGGTCTGAACGGAACTGCCGTAATGGGTAATGGACAGCAGCTGAAGAAAGTTCGGCAGATGAGAAATCAGCAGCAGGTAATGAATGATAACGTTAAGCCGGTCCAGCCAAAAAGAAAATCCGGCGGTCTCAATGAAAACTACGCCAGGGAGGTAATGGAACTTCATACCATGGGTGTGGACGGCGGATATACACAGTCTGATGTAACTCAGGCTGCAAGAGTCTTAACCGGCTGGACTATCGCGCCAATGGGCGAGGAGGGTTATGGTGCCGCGATGAAAAAGATCATCGATCAGGTAGGGACGGAAAATTTAGAAAAGAGAGGTTTCGTAAAGGATGGCGATTTTCTATTTGTTCCAAACCGTCATGACAATGAAGAGAAAACGGTATTAGGTAGGGATTTTCCTGCGGGTGGGGGATATGAAGAAGGCATTGCCTTATTCGATTTGCTGGCGCATCATCCATCAACCGCTAAATTTATCAGCACAAAAATAGCCACCAGGTTCGTAAATGATCATCCTCCACAAAGTCTGGTCGACAAGATGGCAAAGACTTTTACGAAATCAAAAGGAGACCTCAGACAAGTCATGATGACCATGGTTTCGGCTCCGGAATTTTGGAGTAGCCCTGCTGTGCGCGAAAAAACAAAATCTCCTTTTGAATTGACCATTAGTGCCGTTAGAGCATTGGATGCGGACATTACACAGCCCTATCAGCTTTTCAATTGGATCAATAAAATGGGGCAAAAAATGTACTATTATCAAGCGCCTACCGGTTTTCCTGATCAGGGGCAATATTGGATTAATACCGGGTCTTTATTGAATAGAATGAACTTCGGACTGGCCATTGCTGCCCAGCGTATTCCTGGGGTGAAGGTGAACCTGGCGGCCTTAAATGATTATCATGAACCTGAAAGTGGAGAAGCAGCATTGCAGACCTACGGAAAGATGATGATGCCTGAACGCAATTTAACGGAAACTTTTAAAAGGCTGAAACCAATGTTGAATGATCAGGACTTGACGAATAAAGTGGCGAATGCTGCAGATAAAACGGTAGGTGTAGCAGAAAAAGAACAACAGATCAGTAGTCAGAAAGAAGCACTGCCAATGGGATCAAAGGAAAAGAATAACCATGCGATGTTGGCACAAGTAGTTGGCGTGATCATTGGGTCACCGGAATTTCAACGTAAATAAATTTAGAAAACCATGACTTCAAGAAGAGGATTTATTAAAGGAGGTGGCCTGGCATTATTTGGCATTGGACTGGGTGGAATACCGGGCTTTCTGGCAGAAGCAGTAGCCAAAACTTCGGCACCAGGTTTGTTCAACAGAAAGAAAATACTGGTTTGTATTTTTCAGCGCGGTGCGATGGATGGACTAATGGCGGTTACGCCATTTACAGATCAGTACCTGCAGCAAGCCCGGCCAAATTTATTTATGAGTGCTGCTAAAGCAAGTAAAAATACACCCTTGATAGATCTGGATGGGCGCTTTGGACTTCATCCTTCCATGGCTGTGTTTGAGCAGGTATTTCGGGAAAAAAGGATGGGAATCGTGCATGGTATCGGCTCTCCTAACAATACCAGATCTCATTTTGATGCCCAAGACTACATGGAGTCAGGAACTCCATTTAAAAAAGGGACAGATAGTGGCTGGTTAAACCGGGCGGTAGGTTTACTGGGTCATGATGGCGCAACGCCTTTTCAGGGCGTTAGCTTAACGTCTTCTTTGCCAAGATCTTTTTATGGTGCAAATCCGGCACTGGCCATCAGCAACCTTCAGGATTTTAATATTCAAATGAGAGGGAATCTGAATGGGGCTAATCTGGCTGCCAAAAGCTTTGAAGATTTATACGATCAAACTTCCTCAGGTTTGCTTAAAGACACAGGAAAGGAAAGCTTTGAAGCCATAAAAATGCTGCAAAAAACTGATACTAAAAACTATAAACCGGCTAATAATGCGGTTTATCCGAATACCGCATTGGGTAATTCCTTAAAACAAATCGCTCAGCTGATCAAGATGAATGTGGGGATGGAAGTTGCTTTTGCTGAATCTGGCGGTTGGGATACGCATTTTAATCAGGGGACAGATACCGGGGTTTTTGCCAGAAATGTGAATGACCTAAGTAATAGTATGATGGCCTTTTGGGCAGATATGGGCACTTTACAGGATGATGTTACGGTGATGACCATGACGGAGTTTGGGCGTACCGTGAAACAGAATGGTACCGGCGGAACAGATCATGGCCGTGCTTCCTGCAATTTTATACTAGGAAATGGGGTTAATGGCGGATTGGTGCATGGCAATGTGCAACCGATGGCCATCGAGAATCTTGAAGATGGGAGGGATCTCGCCGTAACTACAGATTTTAGAAGCGTATTTTCTGAAGTGGCAGACAGGCACTTAAACCTCCACAACGATAAAGTCTTGTTTCCAGATTGGGATGGGCAGAAAATCGGAGTGATGCGGTAATAATCAGCTTAAATGAGCTGGGACTTTAATATTTTATCATTAATTTGGCCTTCATTAATCTGATTTCAGAATCGTATTCCCTGTGTTTTTTATGAAGAAAGAGTTTTTGTATTTGTTTTTAGCGTCGGCTATGGTAGCCTGCAATCAGAAGACTGAGCCTAAAGGCGGAGTTTCTACTACCGAAAATACCACAGATAGCATGGCCAGTGTAGGAATGACGAGCTCCCATCTCAGCGATGCTGCCAGCTGTAGCTCAAACCTTCCAAAACGATATGGTGCTGTTAGCGGAATGGAAACACTTTCCAACGATCAAAAAAATGAACTGCATGACCATGCGGGTATGAAATTTATTCCTGCAGGATCGTTCAAAATGGGTGCTTCAGACAAGGAAGGACGTCGAGATGAATATCCGGCACATGAGGTGAAAATGGATGGTTTTTGGATCGATGAAACTGAAGTCACCAATGCCCAGTTTGCAGCATTCGTAAAAGCAACAGGGTATATCACCCAAGCCGAGCAAAAGCCTGATTGGGAAGAAATCAAAAAACAATTGCCTCCGGGAACGCCGAAACCTTCGGAAGACCAATTACAACCCGCCTCTTTAACTTTCTCCCCACCTAAAGGACGTGTAGACATCAATGATGTTTCACAATGGTGGAGCTGGACTCCTGGTGCCAGCTGGAAACATCCACAAGGACCAAAAAGCAGTATAAAAGGTAAAGAAAACCATCCTGTTACACAAGTATCCTGGTTTGACGCCAATGCTTATGCCAAATGGGCAGGGAAACGTTTGCCTACAGAAGCCGAATGGGAATATGCAGCAAGGGGTGGTTTAAGTGGTAAAAAATATCCCTGGGGAGATGAAGATCTGGCTACTGGAAAGCTGAAAGCCAATACCTGGCAGGGGGAATTCCCGTATTCAGATCAGAAAACAGATGGTTATGGAAGTGTTGCACCTGTAAAATCATTCGCTGCAAATGGCTATGGTTTATACGATATGGCGGGAAATGTTTGGGAGTGGACCGCAGATTGGTATCGCGAAGATTACTATCAACAGCAAAAGGGAACCGTTGCAAATCCAAAAGGACCAAAAGATAGTTATGATCCGGCAGAACCTGGAATCCCTAAGAAAATCATCAGAGGAGGTTCATTTATGTGTCATTCTTCGTATTGTAAAGGGTATCGGGTAACTTCCAAAATGAAGTCTTCGATGGATACAGGACTGGAGAATACCGGCTTCCGGTGTGTGTCCATATGATATTCTTGAACCAGTCCTGATCGCAGGCTACCTACCTATGGCAGCTTATTGAAATCTATTTCAGGGTGTGTTTTTCCTGTAGATTTCCTATGAAATGGGGTCTTAATGGGAGTGAAATCATTAAAGAAACCGCAATTTTTTAAGTAGAAAGATGTACCATCGGTACCGCCGGTATAATCTTTTCTGTAGTTGATTCTTGCTGTTGCATCTGCAGTGAATACGACATCAGTTACCTCATGCCATTTTCCGGAAGCATCAATTGCCCATTGGTTTTTATAGTCGCCTCTGCGGGACTGATCACCAGTTGGTGGAGAGAAATTTTCCAGGAATGAATAGATACCGTTTAGGTATACTGCCGATTGTGGGCGATCAAAACTAGCCACCAATTGCCAATCGCCTTTTTCAAGATCCTTAAAATAGGCAGTATAAGTTGTGGTGTTCTTTGCCGGATTAGGCTGAGCATGTGTCAGGAATGCATAGGTCTTGCCTGCTCTCCATGGGTAAAGCATATAGCTTTGTCCGCCAGAACCTTCATTACCGAACTCTCCGGTTTTTGTGGTATTCCCTTTTTTCAACAACACAATCTTCATGCTATCAGGAATAGATTTTGGATCATCCGTTGTAAATGGGCTCCAGATAGAGAACAATACCCTACGCTCTGTTGGCGAGTTCACCTGCATGCCAAAATAACCACCGCTAAAGCCGTTGGCCATATAGTAAGTACCTTGTTTATCTTCACCAGTAGGGACCATAATTTCATTATAGAACCATTCTACTTTTTTTGCTGCTTCCGCAGGGATCACATAGTTTAAATGCACGGATGGACCTCTTCTGCCCCAATGAAAATAACCTCCTTCATTGTTTTTTACATAAACAGCGCCTTTTTCCAAAGCGCTACCACTTACTAATAAGTCTGAAACTTCGGCAAATACTTGTCCGGTTTTACTGATGCCTTTCAATTCGACTTTTACATAACCTGGAGTCTTGATCTCTACCTTACCTAAGGGGATGATCTGAATTTCTGCATTGTTTAGTTCTTTACTGAAAGTTTTCCCCGCCACACTCAGGCTGATTTTGCTGTTTCCTTCTGGAATACGCATTTTAAGCGATAAATTTGCTGTTCCTGCGGCTTCTGTTCTAAAGTAAATGGCAATTACATCTGAGGCTTTATTCCAATTGGTTAGGCCTTGATCTTTTATCCTTGCAGCGCCGCCTTTTTCTACATAGGCATTACCTCCAAGAGGGATGGTGATACTTCCAGGCTCGATTTCAGCCCTGCTTCCGGCAAATGTCACCGGAAGAATCAGCAGCTGAAAAGCAAGAAGGAAAAAGGTAAATTTCTTCATGTTCATTGTTGTGTTTCGTTGGTTTTGTGTGGTTTCGAAGATGAAATTAGGAAAAGAGACAATAAAAGAAGGATCTAAAAGCAGTCAAACGTTTGCGTTGCCCATTTAGGGCATAATTAGCTAAAATATCGTTACGTTCGATTTAGCAATACAATCTAAACACATAAATGAGAACAATTTTTACCACACTATCCTTATTATTGGCCTCTTCGGCAGTAATGAGCCAGCAATTACCCACGGAGTTGCAAACTCCAGAGGTGGTTTCTGTAAACAGGATGCCCATGCGTGCTTCGGCATTTGCTTATGAAAGTAAAGCATTGGCTGTAAAGCGTGAAAAGGAGAAATCAAATTACTTCTTAACCTTAAACGGACAATGGAAATTTAACTGGGTACAAGACCCACGTCAACGTCCGCAAGAATTCTTTAAGACCACTTTCGACGATACCAAATGGGATAATTTTAAAGTTCCTGCGAATTGGGAAACCAATGGTTATGGTATGCCAATCTACGTAAATCACCCTTATGAATTTGCAGGTCGCAAATTGATGGGAGAGCGAATGAACCCGCCATTTGACATTCCTGAGGATAATAACCCAGTAGGATCTTACAGAAAGAAGTTTACACTTCCAGAGAACTGGGATGGTCGTCAGACTTTCATCCACCTCGGTGCCGTAAAATCTGCTTTTTATATCTGGGTGAATGGTAAGAAAGTTGGTTATAGCGAAGATAGCAAGCTAGCTGCGGAATTCGACATCACCAAGTACCTGAAAAAAGGAGAAAATCTGGTGGCTTTACAAGTCTACCGTTGGAGTGATGGTAGCTACCTGGAATGTCAGGATATGTGGAGAATCTCTGGTATAGAGCGTGATGTTTATCTTTATTCTACGCCAAAAGTAGATGTTAGAGACTTCAAGACGATCGCTACTTTAGACAAGACTTTCAAAAACGGACTGCTATCTTTTAATGCAGAGATCAACAACTACAAAATTGAAAGAGGAACGCTTCACAGCACTCCAGATACTTTTTCTGTAGCTTTAGAACTGGTAGATCCGAAAGGGAAAACAGTTTATACAGAAGAAACAAAAGGAGTAAATAAGGTCATTGGAAACTATAAAACCAATGTAAAGTTGCAAACGGAAATCCCGAATGTAGCGGCATGGACTGCGGAGACGCCAAACCTTTACACCTTATTCATCAGCTTAAAAAATAAAAAAGGTGAAGTATTGGAAGTCATTCCACAGAGAATCGGTTTCCGTACTGTGGAGTTGGTCAACAATAACTTCCTGGTTAATGGAAAAAGAGTGTTCTTTAAAGGTGTAAACCGTCATGAGCACAATGCGACACAAGGACATACCTTAACTAAAGCAGACATGCTGAAGGATATGGAAATGATGAAGAAACTGAATGTAAATGCAGTAAGACACTCTCATTATCCACCGGATCCATATTGGATGGAGCTTTGCGATGAATACGGATTGTACGTTATTGATGAAGCAAATATTGAATCTCACGGTCGTTATTATGACCTTGCTTATACGCTTGGAAATGATAAAGAATGGAGAATGCCACATATGGAGCGCATTACAAGAATGTATGAGCGCGATAAAAACCATGCTGCAGTAATCACCTGGTCATTAGGAAACGAAGCCGGTAATGGAAGAAACTTCTATGAAGGTTACGATTGGTTGAAAGCTAATGATGGCCGCCCGGTACAATACGAGCGTGCAGAAGAAGATTTCAATACAGACATGATTGTGCCTCAATATCCTGATCCTGCCTGGTTGAAAAGCTATGCGAACAGCAAGCCAGACCGCGCTTTGATCATGAGCGAATTTGCACACATCATGGGAAATAGCCTTGGTAACTTCAAAGAGTACTGGGATGTCATCGAAAGTCAGCCAAACCTGCAAGGTGGATACATCTGGGAATGGATTGATCAGGCAATTGATACCGTGAAAAACGGAAAACGTATCAATGCTTATGGTGGTGATTTCCCTTTAAGTGGTCCGGTAAATGAAAACTTTAGCGACAACAACTTTAGTGTTAAAGGTGTGGTGACGAATCATCGTGGCATGACTCCAATGGCAGTAGAGGTGAAGAAGGTATATCAATACATCAAAACCAAATATAATGGCAACAATACCATCAGTGTCAACAACTCTTATTTCTTCAAAGGTTTAGACAATGTGAAGTTAAACTGGGAGCTGTTAGAGAATGGTAAGGTTGTTGAAAAAGGGATTCAGAATGTACTTAGCATTGCGCCAAGAGCAGAAAAAGAACTGAGCTTGCCGATCAAAACGAAAGCTAAAGCAGGTTCAGAGTACTTCCTTAACGTATATTACGACTTAAAAACGGCTGAGCCTTTCCTTCCTGTAGGATACACGATTGCAACGGAACAATTTGCATGGAATGGTACGCCACAAGTGGCAAATCAGGCAACAGCAACAGGTAAATTAAGCGTAGAAAAAGCAGCAGGAAAAACACTGGTTAAAGGAAAAGACTTCCAGGTGGAGTTAGATCTTGACAAAGGATTGATGACTGGTTACACGGTAAAAGGTGATCAACTGTTAGCTGAAGGTCCACAACCAGGCTTCTGGCGTGCACCAACCGACAATGATATCGGTGCTGGTTTCAATAGCAGTCTTAGAAAGTGGAGAAGCGCTTATGCAGAAGGTACAGTGAAAGCTGCGGAAGTGACTACTTCAGCTTCGGGAGAAGTGACTGTAGTGTTTAAGAAAGATGTGGTGAATGGCGATGCTACCGTTGAACAAACGATTACCATCAGACCTGACGGTGTTTTAAAAGTAAACAACCGCTTCACAGCGAATAAGGGGAAATATCCTTTAATGCTCCGTATCGGTAATGATTTACAGTTAAACGCAGGATTGAACAAGATCAATTACTATGGTCGTGGTCCAGGTGAAAACTATTCAGATCGTAAAACAGCTTCTTTTGTAGGGCTATACAGCCAGACTTTAGACGAGCAATATTTCCCTTACGCACGTCCTCAGGAAAGTGGTAATAAAACGGAAGTACGTTGGGTTAATTTCACCGATAAAAAAGGAAAAGGATTAAGCTTCGGTATGGCAGATAGCCTGTTGAGCTTCTCTGCACTGCCTTATAGTGTGGATGACCTTGATCCTGAAGTGAACAAAAAACAATACCATTCAGGTGAATTGGTAAAGAGAGATCGCATTTATATGCACCTTGACTTGATTCAGAGTGGTTTACAAGGAATTGATAGCTGGGGTTCTATGCCATTGAGCGAATATAGAGTTCCTTTTGCTGCACATGAATATACTTATTGGATCAAACCAATTAAATAGTCAACAGTAATAAAAAACAAAAGCGGCATTTGAATCTAGATTCAAATGCCGCTTTTTTATGCGATTTTGTTTTATAACCGAATGTTTTCTAGGTCATTAAAAAATAATTGCGCAAACGTTTGCGTCTGCTACAACCAAGCTCTCTTTTTAATGTTGTATGATCACTCCAACTATGGCCATCACTAAAGCGATGATTAGTGCGGGTACAAATCCAGTAACTTCGAAATCATCAAACAGCTTGTCTGCTATTTTGATCATCACGGCAGTTACCACCAAATGAACAAAGAAGGATAAGAATCCTAAGGTAACCACATTTAGCGGTACCCTTAGTACCCAACCTAAAGTTGTATTCAATAAGCCAATTACTAAGGCAACTACGATTGCTGTGCCATAATTTTTAATTCTTACAGTAGGAAGAACATAAGTCATACCTAGTAAAATACCGGCATTGACTAAGAGAGTGATGATAAAATTCATAGCTTTATTTTTGAATTCTCAATGGGTCAAAAATCAATCCAAAAATACGATGGGCTTCCGTTAATTGGAAGCCCATCGTATTTTATGAAGATTGGATTAAGTGACTTTTGCCGTTCTGATATATTTAGAAAATTTTAGGGGAAAGAATCGTTTCAACCAAACTCCTTTAACTTCTTTTCCTCCGATGTAGACTTCTTCTTTGTTTAACTTAACTGCATTTACAATCATTTGCGCACAAGTTTCTGGCAACATTCCGCGCTCCTGTGCTTCATCCATGGTTCCCTGTGGAGTTCCTGAAGGCGTTAAAGCGTTAAGGGTAACCTTAGTCTTGATGAAACCCGGACACACAATGGTAATGTGAATTCCCTGATCAAATAACTCCGATCTCAGGGAATCAAAATAGCCGTGTAAGGCATGTTTAGATGCGGAATAAGCAGAGCGAAGCTTGGTGCCAAATTTACCTACCAAACTACTGATACAAACAATATGACCACCGCCATTTGCAATCATCACCGGCAGTACTGCTTTACTTAAGGCAACGGTACCCCAGAAATTAACATTCATCAGACGCTGTTCTACGGCCAGATCGGTTTCTAAAGCCAATCCCCGCTGACTAATTCCGCCACTATTGATCAACAGGTCTATCTTCCCGAAAATTCGAATGGCTTCTGTAGCTTTTTCTGCTAAGGTGTCCGTTTTCTCCAGATCCAGCGACAATACATGGACGTGCATCTTATTTTTACAATTGCCTTTTACGCGGAACAATTCATCCCGGTTGCGGGAAGAAATGATCAATTTTGCGCCCAAATCACTATACGCATAAACCAATGCTTCTCCTATGCCGGATGAGGCTCCGGTGATCCATATCACTTTATCTTTCATTTCTGTAGGCTATTTTAACGGTGGTCTTCTGGTATTAAAAACAATTCTGAGGCAATATGATCTGCAAATAACTTCCCGTCTAAGGTTAAAGTTAAATGATCCTGCTCGTTTATTAACCATTGTCTTTCCACAAATGGTTGGATACTTTTAAGCGTATCCGCTAGGAATACTTTGCCAAAATCGGCTGCTATTTTATCCAGACTGGTTCCCCACATGGTGCGTAAGGAAGTCATGATGTATTCATTAAACCTGTCGTACAGGTCTAAGGTTTCTATGGTTTCAGGTAATCGGCCTTCTCTGATGTCACTTAAATAAGCGGCATTATTCGCCACATTCAGGTAACGGGTTTGGCCATCAAAGCCATGTGCAGAAGGGCCGATGCCCATATATGGAATGCCGCGCCAATAATTGGTATTGTGAACCGCATAATGACCAGGCTTCGCAAAATTAGAAATCTCATAATGTTCAAAACCACCTTCTTTTAATTTATCAATCAGCGTGATGAACTGTGCTGCACTTTGTTCCTCATTTACCGGTGTTTGTTTGCCTCTTTTGATGGCACTTGCAAGCGCCGTCCGAGGTTCAACGGTTAAAGAATACGCGGAAATATGCGGGGTTTGAAACTCAATGGCTTTATTGATATTGCTCAACCATTTTTGATCAGTGAGTAGGGGATAACCATAAATTAAATCGATGCTTAGGTTTTCAAATCCAGCATCCTGGCTTCTTTTGATACAATCTTCCGCTTCCTGTGCATTGTGCGCACGGTTCATCCAGATCAGGTCTTCCTCAAAGAAAGACTGGATGCCAATACTGAAACGGTTGACTGGCAATTGTCTCAATTCCTTGATCTTTTTAGCATCAAGGTCATCTGGATTGGCTTCAATCGTAATCTCTGCATCCGAAGCAATAGAAAAATGCTTGGTCAGGGTATTGAAAATCTTTTCAAATGCTGCGGTAGGAAGTACGGATGGTGTGCCTCCGCCAAAGTAAATGCTGCCTATCTGATGGTCGGCAACCCTGTCCTTTTTTTTGATGATTTCTGTGCAAATCGCATCAGTCATCTCATCAACGTATTTTAAGGAGGTGCTGAAATGGAAATCGCAATAAGTACAAGCCTTTTTGCAAAATGGAATATGGATATAAATACCGGACATCTGACAAAAGTAAATAAATTTAAAGGGCTTACAGAAAATCCTTTCTCTGCAGGGGCCAACTTAACCAGCCCCAGCATCTTTAGCGGTTATCGAGTACAATATTTTGAAGTGGATATAAAAATTTTGTCAAGCTATAGCTTTACTTTTATTTTTTTTTGTCAAGCTATAGCTTTACTTTTGGTGTAGTTTGTCAAGTTAAAACTTTACGTATATGGGAAAACAGTCATTAATGATTCAGCAACTAAATAAAAAGTTGCTAAGTTTTGCTTCCTTAAGACAGGTTGCTGTGCCGCCGAATGGTTGGATTAAAGCTATCCGTACTGCTTTGGGCATGTCAATGCAACAATTAGGTAACAAATTGTCTGTAACCAAACAAAGTATTCAGGATATTGAAAAAAGAGAAAAGGATGGTTCAATCACCCTAAAATCCTTAAGAGAACTGGGTAGGGTATTAGATATGGAATTAGTTTATGGTTTTGTACCGAAAGATGGATCACTGGATGCTCTTGTAGAAAAAAAGGCTTTGGAATTAGCTTCAAAAATTGTTTTACGTACATCTAATACGATGAAATTAGAAGCCCAGGAAAATTCTAAAGAGAGAATAGAAAAAGCGATTCAAGAAAGAGCGGAGGAAATTAAAAATAAAATGCCTAAAATTTTATGGGACTAGATATCGCTTATATTGAAGGTCAAACCCCGTTGGACGAAGAGGAAAAGGAAGGTTTGCTCATATCTACTATTGCTACAAGGGAAGAGTTGGACGAATTTGAACAGCAGAATATAGAAGAAGCGATAGTCTGGACTTTAGAAAGAAAAATTAAATTACATAACCTATGCACAGAAGTTTTCATCAAGGATGTGCATAAACGAATGTATCGAAATGTTTGGGCTTGGGCAGGAAGTTTTCGGAAAACAAATAAAAACATCGGTGTTGATAGATGGAGGGTAGCGGCTGAGTTAAGATCTTTGTTAGATGATGCCATGTTTTGGATTGACAATGAAATTTTTCCTCCTGATGAAATAGCAGTGCGTTTTAAACATCGGATTGTTAGTATTCACTGTTTTTCAAATGGAAATGGGCGCCATAGTCGGTTGATGGCTGATCTTATTATTGAAAAAATATTCAACATACCTGTATTTAGCTGGGGAGCAGGGAATCTTTCTAAAGAAAGTGAAAATCGAAAGATCTACCTGGAGGCACTGAAAGCTGCAGATGATGGAAATTACAAACTACTCTTATCATTTGCACGATCTTAATCTGTCATATTTCTTTGCATAAGCAAGCCCTTGTGGTCGGGAAGAGTCCAGATCCTGTAGGGAGTTGCCCTAGCGTTTGGTTAGGGTCTGGAATGCCAAAACCTACATCAACTCAAGACGAACTGCTGCTGTACCCTTACTATACCCCTTTCGAAGGCAAACCAGTACCCGACCACAACCCGGTCACAAGCCTGGTCGCTTCCCGGATTTTGCCTGGAATTCTTTGCTGCGTTTTTTCCGACGCTAAATTCGCTCGATTTTACCCGGATTTTTGCCGGAAAAGAGGATCTGAAAACCGTTGAAAAACTAATGCATTTTTAACCTAAATTTGCAGCAATGAATTTAAATCGCATCATCCTGTTGCTTTCGTTTTTTTGTATGGCTAGCTTTTTTAAAGGTTACGCTCAGACACCTGATGTTGCTGCGGATACGTTGCAGGTACAACCTGCCTATCCGAAGAGAATCGTCAAGGATGCGGCATACTATGCCAGGCAACAGTTTGTGACCGATTCCATCATCACACATACCTGGATATTACCCGATTCCCTGCTGGATAAAAACATCATTATCGACAGTATCATCAAAGCAAATACCACCGGTAGGGCAGACTTGCTACACCGATACCAGGAAATGGGAGATTTGAAGAAAGTGAGTGCCTTTCGTACCGGGAAACCATTGCCAAAAGGAGAGCGTTGGGTGCTCGCCGTATTGGTCGTTTTACTTTCCATATTCGCTGCTTTAAAAATTTCTTTCTCCAAACAATTGCAAAGTATTGTGCAGTCATTCTTCAGTAATCGGGTGCTGAATAACCTCAATAGGGAAGATAATTTGTTTACCTCATGGCCTTTTCTCCTGTTGTTTGTACAGTTCGGATTCACTTTAGGGATGTTTTTTTACCTGGTTTCTCAGTATTATCACCTCGCTTTTGTGAGTAGTGGTTTTCAATTTTATGCCAGTATTTCTGTCTTAATTATCGTTTTATACGTCGTGAAAATTCTCATTTTACGTCTTTTAGGTTATCTCTTTGAGGTGCAAAAAGCCGTAAATGAATATGTTTCCATATTATATTTAAGTTACTTTAATCTTTCCCTTGTTTTCATTCCCCTGGTAATTGCTTTTGCCTTATCTCCTTTAAGGTATGGAGTTTACTATGTGGTAGCTTCTTTTGTACTTCTCTCAATTATCTTTATTTTTCAGTTTATTAGGGCAGGGGTAAATATTTTATCTCATTATAGATTTTCTAAAGTGTATTTGTTTTTGTACTTTTGTGCCCTCGAAATTTGCCCTATATTAATATTAATCAAGGCAATAGGATTTTAAAGCGGTAATTAGGTAAAATGCAAGAAAAGACAGAAGATAGGTTACGTAAAGTGAAAAGTATACTGATCACCTTACCAAAGCCGGAAACAGAGAAGTCTCCTTATTTTGATTTGGCAAAGAAGTACAACCTGAAAATTGATTTTAGATCATTCATTCATGTTGAAGGAATTCCAGCCAGAGATTTCAGAAAAGACAAAATCACTTTGAGTGATTTTACTGCAGTAGTGTTTACCAGCAGAAATGCAGTGGATCATTTTTTCAGAATTTGTGAAGAAATGAGATACGATGTGCCTGCTGACTTGAAATATTTCTGTATTTCAGAATCTACCGCTTTGTACCTCCAAAAATATATCCAGTACAGGAAACGTAAGATTTTCTTTGGTAAACAAACTGCTGCGGATTTAGCAGAAGTATTAAAGAAACATTCTAACGATAAATTCCTATACCCATGCTCTGATATGGCAACTGAAGATACCATGAACTTCTTACAGAAGAATGGTTATGACTTTACGCCTGCTGTATTGTTTAGAACTGTGGTTTCGGATCTATCTGATCTAGCCGAAGTTTTCTATGATGTAATCGGATTCTTTAGTCCGTCTAGTATTCAGTCGCTCTTTACCAATTTCCCGGATTATAAGCAGAACAATACCCGTTTTGCAGCATTTGGATTAAACACCCATAAAGCGATAAGTGATGCTGGTTTAATCGTTGATATTGCAGCACCTTCACCGGAAGCTCCATCGATGATTATGGCCATCGAAAATTACATCAAAAAATCTAATAAATAACGTTACACGGTAAATTGCGCGTTATCGCGCAATTTATTCTATCTTTTTTTTGAGGGTTAGGGTTTTTTAATTTGAAGTAGAAAGCACTTTCTGACAGGGGATTGATGATCCGGAGGGAACGGATTTTCCTGTTCATTATTATCTTTCCTCGTATTTTTATGGCTTAATAGTTGTTAATGTGAATCTTAATATATAAAATTGCTATAAAATTGCGGGAATATATGAGGATAAACATCTACTTTTTGGGATTTATAGCTACAATACTTCTATCTAGTTGCGGAAAAGGCGGCCAGGGTGAATTGGTTGGGGTATACAATAAGAAGTTTAAAAATAATCGGGTGCCTTTAGGAATGGTGTATGTACCGCCAGGAAGAACCTTAATTGGAATGTCTGATGAAGACATTAACAATTCCCAGACTTCTCCAAGTCGAATGACCTCTTTTAGCGCTTTCTTTATGGATCAAACGGAGATCTCTAATGCAGAATACCGACAGTTTGTGAACTGGGTAAGAGATTCTGTTGCAGTCACCACACTTGGTCCAACAGTTGCCGCTAATTTTTATAAACCAGTTCCCGCAAATGCAGGCCCTACCTCTTCCTCTGAACGTTACATCGACTGGAGAAGAGTTGGCAATGGCTCTCTGTTATGGAGTAGAAAAAATGGGGGTTATGGCGCCAAATTAACCGACATGTACTATAGCGGTGCTGATGCCCTACCCGGTAGAACAGAAATTGATGTTAGAAAGCTGAGATATGCTTACAGCTATAAAAGTACCGATCTTGAAGCCGAAGGCCGTAAAGACCCAAGCAAAAAAAGACAGGATTTTATCATGACCTATACGGATCTTCCTGATCCGGAGAAACCAAACCAATTTCCGTCCGTAAATGTTTATCCGGATACCCTGGTTTGGAAAATAGATTATTCTTATTCTCAGAATGATCCTATGGTGAAAACCTATTTCAATCACCCTTCTTACGATGATTATCCAGTAGTAGGGGTAAGCTGGGAGCAAGCTACCGCATTCTGTGTATGGCGTACCCGTTTTTATGAATCAGTAGCTGTAGCCAGAAAACAACCGCTAAACTCAAGACCAGAATACCAATTGCCAAGTGATGCGCAATTCGAATATGCGGCAAGAGGTGGTAATGTGAAAACAAAATACCCTTGGGGTGGACCATATATCCGCAATACCAAAGGATGTATGCAAGCTAACTTTAAAGTGGGACGTGGAAATTATTCCGATGATGGCGGTTTATATACCGTAAATGTGAAGTCTTATTTCCCGAATGATTATGGCTTGTATAATATGGCTGGAAACGTTGCCGAATGGACCGTTACCGCATATAACCAGTCGGCAGCTCCATTATTGCTCGACTTCAACCCTAACTTTACTTACGTTGCTAAAACAACAGATAGCAAATACCTGAAACGCAAAGTAGTTAGAGGTGGTTCATGGAAAGACATCGGATTTTTCCTTCAAAACTCTGTAGGTACTTACGAATACCAGGATCAAGCCAGATCTTATATTGGCTTCAGATGTATTTCCTCTTATCCAGGATCTGATATCAGAAATAGAAACTAAAAACACAATATATACCAAACTCATCCTTAAAAATGGTAGCAAACCGTAAATTCGATAAAATGCACCTGGCAATATCGCTAGGCGCCAGCGTGGTTATTCTTGGCGCGCTTTTCAAAATCCTTCACCTTGGTGGCGTATGGGGTAATTACATGATTGGAATTGGATTAGGTGTTGAAGCAATTCTATTTGCTTTAACCGGATTTATCCAGCCAGAACCAGAACCAGCATGGGAAAGAGTTTACCCTGAATTGAGAGACGACTATGATCCAACAACGGCGCCTCCAAGACAAACTGTACAAGCGACAGGATTCTCTTCTACTGCAGCATTAGATAAAATGTTGACAGATGCAAAAATTGGCCCTGAATTGATCGAAAGCCTGGGCAATGGCCTACGTACCTTTGGTGAGAAAGTGGCTACTATTTCTAATGTAGCAGACGCTTCAACCGCAACGGCAGAATTTGCAGGAAAAGTTAAAACTGCCTCTGTAAGCTTTGACGCCCTGAACGGTGCTTTCTCTAAAGCAACCAGTCAGTTGGTTGAAATCGGCGAAAGTGCTGGTGCTTCTAAATCATACCATGAGCAGGTGAATGCATTGGCTAAAAACCTATCTGCATTAAACGCGGTTTATGAATTGGAATTGCAGGACTCTAATGCCCACCTGAAATCAATGAGCAAATTCTATCAAAACATCGCAACCACAATGGATAATTTCCAGGGTTCTATGGAAGATTCTAAACAATTTAAGGAAGAAGTTGGGAAACTGGCTAAAAACTTAGGTTCTTTAAATTCAATCTATGGTAACATGTTGTCGGCTATGAATCAGCCACGTGTTTAACCTGTATTTAATTAGTGTTCATTTAATCATCAGACTTAATTAAAAATGGCAGGGGGAAAACAATCTACGAGGCAGAAGATGATCAATATCATGTATTTGGTATTGTTAGCTATGCTTGCCTTGAACGTATCAGATACGATATTAAATGCTTTTAAGAACATCAATGATAGTTTGCTGACTTCAAAAAATAACGTGAGCAGCAGCATTGACCAATTGTTCGCAGCATTTCAAAATACAAAACTTAAAGAAGAGCCTGCAAGGGCGCAGCCCATTTGGGAGAATGCCAATAAAGCAAAGGCTTATGCCGATGAATTGAACAACTATATTGATAAACTGAAAGAAGAGTTTAAGGTAGCCGGGAAAGGAATTGACCCGGAAACTGGTGATTTGACGGAACGTTCCAATATGGACATTGCTCAGGGCATTATGATCAACCAGAAAAAGGGTGATGAGTTGCAAAAGAAAATCAATGAAACCCGCGAAAAATTAATCGCTTTGCTTCCAGCAAAAGATAGAGTACATGTGACCTTCTCTTTGGAGGCTAAAAATGCCGAAAAAGCAGTTAATGGAAAGAAAAACTGGGCAGACATTAATTTTGGTGAGGGTACGCCATTAACAGCTGCCAATACCATATTGACTAAAATTCAGTCGGATGTTAAAAATGCGGAAGCCGAAGTGGTGAAACGATTATTCGGAGATATGGATAAGGCCTTAGTAAATCTGGATCAGTTTGATGCAGTTGCAGTTGCACCTAGCTCTTATGTTATCCAGGGACAACCTTATACCGCGCAGGTGTTTTTAACGGCCAGCGATTCGAAGTCTAACCCGGAAATCTCTGTAAATTCAAGCCCGCTTTCTGTAAAAGATGGTAAAGCAACCTATACCGGTAGTACGGGTAGTGTAGGGGTATTCAAATGGTCAGGTACTATTCGTGTCAAACAAACAGACGGTAAAGTCGTAGAATATAGAACGCCTGAGCAATCTTATCAGGTCGCGAAACCTTCTGCAACAGTATCTCCTGACAAGATGAACGTGATCTATGCCGGTATTCCAAATCCTTTCTCTGTTTCTGCAGCAGGCTTTCCAATGGAGAGCGTAAAAGCAAGCATTGACGGTGGAACGATCTCTGGTGGTAGTGGTAAATTTACGGTCAACGTAAGCGGTGCACAGGTAGGAAAAGAAGTAAACATCAATGTTTCTGCAAATTCAGGTGGTAAAACTTTAAACCTGGGTTCTCAGACTTTCCGTGTAAAAGCTTTGCCAACACCTAAAGCTTTGGTGAAAGGTAAATCTGGAGGTAGCGTAGACCTGGAATGGTTGGAAAATGCCGGCCTGTTGGATACTCAACTGGATGATTTTGTTTTTGACGTAAAATATAAGGTAATTAGATTCGGTGCAACATTTATCAACCCGAGATCTGATGCCGTAACGATACAAAATAGTGGTGCTGGATTTAATGGTCAGGTAAAAGGTGCCTTAAATTCAATTAAACCAGGGGCAACAGTGATCTTTAAAGACATTGTATGTGAAGGCCCGGATGGCCGTCAACGTGTGTTGGATGGCATCACATTTAGTGCAAAATAGGATTGATTATGAAAAACATTTTAAGTATTTCGGCATTACTTTTATTCGGACTTACCGTTTCTGCGCAGGATGTTGTACCTCCGGCAACGAAGGGATCTCCAGTAAAAAAGGCAAAGATAAAGACGCCACCTAAAGATGGCTTTTCCGCCAGAAAAGATGTGGATAGTGCCATTATGGTTCCTTTTGCCGATGTGAGAGAAGAGGATGTATTTTATTCCAAAAGAGTTTGGCGTGAAATCGATTTAAGAGATACCATTAACTCGGTATTGAAAGCCGAAGGTGCAAGACTGATTGATGTTTTACTTGATGCAGTAACGAATGAGGAACTGACGGCATATTCTCCGAAAGATACCACTGCCGGGAAATTGCTGGAAGATAATGATTCTTTCAAGATTGCGCTGACTTCAACCCAGGCCTTACAAAATATGCGCGGTGTTTCAGAGGGCTCAGCTGATGCCACTACCGGCAAGATTTCAGAGCCGACATTGAAAAGGTTCAGACCTGATGAATTCATGAAATATAGAATTAAAGAGGATTGGATTTTAGATGTCAAGCGCTCGGTTTTTGAACCTAGAATTGTTGGTATTGCACCGATGAAATTGGTAGAAGGCAATTGGCAACCGGTTTTCTGGATCTATTATGATGATGTGAGAGAACTGCTGACTAAGAAAAAACTGATGAACCCGGGTAACGATGCTTCGGTATTGACTTTCGATGATTTCTTCGTTAGACGTTTGTTCTCTAGTTATGTAGTGAAAGAAACAAATCCTGGAAATAAAACGATTGTGGATATGTTAGGCTTAACTGATCCTAAAGATCCAAGGAAATTATATGAATCGGAAAAGATTAAAAAGTCTATTGCGGACTTTGAACAAAGTCTTTGGGAATATTAAAACCCCGATTCAAGGATAAAAAAAATCCGGTCTTTCAAAGAGACCGGATTTTTTTATGCGCTGTATTTTTAATCTGCTGATGTTGGTTTTGAATCTTTTTTGAAGTAATTGGTTAAGGCCACTACCTGTGCTTTATTCAATACTTTTTGCAATTCAGTAGGATCTGCTTCCCGGATCTTTTTAACGGATTTAAAATGACGTAAGAGCTTGTCGGCCGTCGTCTTGCCAATCCCCTCAATGTCTTCTAATTCTGTTTTTAAAGTGCCTTGGTCACGTTTCTTGCGGTGAAAAGTAATCCCAAACCTATGGGCTTCATCACGGAGTTGCTGGATCAGCTTTAAACTTTCTGATTTCTTGTCCAGGTATAAAGGATAAGGGTCGTTAGGGAAGAACAATTCTTCCAGTCGCTTGGCAATACCAACGATGGCTACCTTGTGTTCTATACCTAGCTTTTTCAAACTGCTCACAGCAGAGGATAACTGGCCCTTACCACCATCAATGATGATCAATTGCGGCAATGTACCTTCTTCTTCCAACATGCGCTTATATCGCCTGTAAACAGCTTCCTCCATGGTCGCAAAATCATTGGGACCTTCCACGGTTTTCACATTAAAATGTCGGTAGTCTTTTTTCGATGGTTTTGCATCTTTGAACACCACAATAGCGGATACCGGATAGGCACCCTGGAAATTGGAGTTGTCAAAACATTCAATATGCTTCGGCAATTCGCTTAAACCAAGATCCTTTTGCAGTTGCGTCAGGATGCGGTCTGTTCTTAAATCCGGGTTCAGTTTTTCATACTGGTTCAATTTCTCCTTTTTGAAAAACAAGACGTTTTTCTGAGAGAGCTCCAGTAGATTTTTCTTTTCCCCTAGCTTAGGGACGGTAAACTTGATGTTTTTATCCTCTAAGGAGATTTCAAAAGGAATCACAATCTCTTTGGAGGTACTGTTGAATTTGGTGCGGAATTCCGTAATCGCCAAAGTCAATAGCTCTTCATCGGTTTCATCCAGTTTCTTTTTAATCTCTATAGTTTGGGTCTGAATGATACTGCCGTTCATTACTTTTAAGTAATTCACAAAGGCATAGCGCTCATCAGAAGCAATGCTCACCACATCAATATTGGTGATAGAGCTACTCACTACCGTAGACTTGCTCTGGTATTTTTCGAGCACCAGTAGTTTCTTTTGATATTGATGGGCCAGTTCAAAGTTCAGGTCTGCAGCTGCATCTTTCACAATTTGTTTGACCTCCTTGATCACGCTTCCGATTTTTCCGTTCAGAATGTCTTTGATCTCTTCGATATTTCTATCATAGTCAGCAGCGTCCTGGTAAGCCTGACAAGGGCCTTTACAGTTCCCGATCTGGTATTCCAGGCAAACTTTGAATTTGCCATCATGGATGTTTTTCTCCGTCAGGGGTAAACTACAAGTACGTAAGCTATAAGTTTCCTTGATGACATCAAGAATGGTGTGCATCATGTGTACCGAAGCGTATGGCCCAAAATAGGTAGAACCATCTTTGACCATATTCCGAGTCCAGAAAACCCTGGGAAAAGGTTCTTTCTTGATGATGATCCATGGGTAGGTCTTATCATCCTTCAGCATGATGTTATATCTGGGCTGATGCTTTTTAATCAGGCTGTTTTCCAACAGCCAGGCATCAATCTCGGTATCTACAATCGTGAAGGTGATCTTCCTGATTTTGGACACCAGTACCCTGGTTTTCCCATTGAGCTGCTTGTCCGAAATAAAATAGGAACCCACCCGGTTTCTCAGGTCTTTGGCCTTGCCGATATATATTAAAGTATCCTCCGCATCCCAATACTGGTATACACCAGGTTTATGGGGAATATCGGCCAATACTTTTTTATATTCAAAAGTACTCATGGAAATCGATTTTAATCAAAGACTAGAAACCTAGCTTCTCGTCCAGTTCTGTGTCTTGCTCCTGCTGTTGGTATTGATTACAGTCGAAAGTAATGGTCGTTCCATTTTTCGGTGGTTCAAAATCAGCTTTGCTCATATTTAGGGTCTTACTGGCGTACACACGTTTCATAAATCCTGCATAAATAGGCAAGGCAGTGGTTGCACCGTCACCCTGTCTGGTACTGGTAAAGTGGAATGCACGGTCTTCACAACCCGTCCATACACCTGCAGCAAGCTGTGGAGTAATGGCCATAAACCATCCGTCAGAGTTGGCATTGGTCGTACCGGTTTTTCCACCGATAGGCCCTGTTACACCAAATTTTCCTGCCAAACGCCATCCTGTTCCATTGGTAATTACACCGCGCAACATTCTGGTCATCACATAAGCAACTTCTTCATTCAATGCAGGTACTGGAATCGGCGTGTCATTGTAAAGCACGACGCCGTTTTTATCCTGAATTTTTAAGATGTACGTCGGTTTTTTCCAGACACCTTTATTGGCAAAAACACTGTAAGCACCCACCATATCATATACGGAGGCATCAAAAGAGCCTAAGGCAATAGAAGGGACTGCTGGCACTTCTGAGGTAATCCCCATTTTTTTCGCCAGGGTAGCCACGGCAACCGGGCCGACTTGTTTCATCAGGTAAGCTGCAATATAATTTTGTGACAATGCCAATGCTTTTTGTAAAGTCAGGTAGCCTGGAACGGTTCCAGAAGATCTTGGCGTCCATGGTGGACTACCCGGAGTTTCAATCGTTACCGGCTCATTTAGTACGCTAAAACATGGAGAGTATCCATTTTCAATGGCAACAGCATAGGTGAAAGGTTTCGCTGTGGAACCTACTTGTCTGGTTCCCATTTTTACCTGATCGTATTTAAAATGCTCATAATTGATCCCGCCAACCCATGCTTTCACATATCCGGATTGCGGATCCATCGCCATCATGGCATTTCTCAATAGTAATTTATAGTACCTTACAGAGTCGATTGGCTTCATCAGCGTATCGATATTTCCTCTCCAGGTAAATATGCTGAGTCTGGTAGGGGTATTGAAGTCTGCCTTAATCTCTTCGTCACTCTTTCCTTCCAGCTGTAATGCTTTGTATCGGTCAGATCTTTTTACGCCCTGCTCAATCTGCATTTCTTTTCCTTTAAAAGGATTTTTACCTTTCCAACTGTCATAGAACGACGCTTGCAGGATTTTCATGTATTCCTTTTGCGCTTCTTCTGCATAAACCTGCATCTCATAATTGATGGTGGTGGTAATCTTAAGACCATCTCTATCCAGATCATATGGAGTGCCGTCTGATTTTAAGATCGAACGTTCCAGGAAGAGTTTTTTAATATCATTTTTAACAACTGCCCTGAAATAAGGAGCAATACCATCATTCACAGTAGCCGCACTAAAGCGAAGACCCAATGGTTTTTCTATTTGTTTTTCATAATCCTGCTCGGTTAAGAAATCCGCTTTTACCATTAATCCCATAATTGTATTTCTACGGGCCAATGCGCGTTCCGGGTTACGGGTTGGGGAATATCTGGAGATTCCTTTTAGGATCCCCACCAATGTGGCTGCCTGACTAACGGTTAATTTATCAGGAGTGGTATTAAAATATACCCTGGCCGCAGATTTAATTCCATAGGCTTGATTTCCGAAATCTACCGTATTTAAATAC
The DNA here is from genome assembly GCF_014172405.1 of Pedobacter gandavensis. GTDB lineage: Bacteria > Bacteroidota > Bacteroidia > Sphingobacteriales > Sphingobacteriaceae > Pedobacter > Pedobacter gandavensis. Next base: position 272,734 of record NZ_WNXC01000008.1, read on the forward strand.
ATCACAATGATTTCCTCTTTCGTGTAATTGCGTTCTAGTTTTACTGCAATCACCCATTCCTGGAACTTCTGTAAGATTCGCTTGGCAAAGTTTTTCTGTCTTCCTTCTTCAGAAAAAAGGTTCAGAGCCAACTGTTGCGTGATGGTACTTCCACCTTGTTTTTTACCAATGATGGCATATAAAAAGATGGTAAACGTACGTTTAAAGTCGATCCCGGAGTGTTCTTTAAATCGAATGTCTTCGGTCGCAATTAAAGCATTGATGACATTCGGCGAGATCTGGTCGTAAGTGACATTAGACCTGTTTTGCACAAAGTAAGTGCCCAGAATTTTGCCATCTTCTGTGATGACTTCTGAGGCTTGATTGCTTTTAGGATGTTCGATGTCTCTGAAAGAAGGGAGTTCACCAAAGAACCCAAAACCAACAGCGACGATAAATAGAGCGAATAAAACGATTCCTGCAATTAAGAGCTTCCAGATGTTGAAATTATACTTTCTGATGTCTTCTTGCGAAAGTGGTTTGTTCATTGTTAATAGTTGTTTTTATAAAATTCAAGGTACTTGTTCAATAGGTCCTTGCTGCTGAGCTTATCAAAGTTTTCTTTGCTGATGATAAAGCTTTTGTACAAGTTAGCAGGGACTTTCATGATCTGTTTTAACTGAGGATTTATACCATCAGCATACGTTTTTGCGTCGTCGAAAGTACCAAAGTTTCCTACAAATATAAGCTGATCATTGTCAAATTCCTTCAATTGATGACGGAGATTGTTTTCAGCGTAGTTTCCGCGGTTGTATTGACCGATGCCAAAACGGGAAGAACTGAGGGTTAAAGAGGCGTCAGCCACGTGTACCACGTAATAATATAGTTTAGAAGGGGCGGTATTAAAAATTCCTTCTGCCTTGACTGCCGGTGCTGGTACAACTGGTTTTTCAGCCGCAGGATTTTCTTTTACAGGGATCTCCGCTACCGGGATTTGCGGTACAAATGGAATTACTTTCGGAGGGCCGTCCTGGTCCTTGTTGGTTTTAGAGGCGACTTTATCTGTGGCTTTTGCTGGGAATTGCTGTGCAAAGAACTTTGGTTCATTGGCATCAAAATCAGCAAGGGCTATCGCTCTCTGTTTAAATTCTTCCAAATGCTGACTGATGTAATTGAGGTGTTCTTTCACCAATGGTACAATCAGCTGATCGTTCGGGTAGCTGACCTTAATCTTTTCGAAAGCAGTGATGAGCTGGTCTACATGAGCTGTTCTACCAATAGCAATGGCTTTTAAGTAGGCAAACTGTGGCGCTAAATAATTATCTGGACTGGCTTGTAGCACTTCATCCGCTTTCAGAATGACACTGGCAAAGTCTTTTTTCTCGTATAAGTCGAACAGGTCATTGTATTGCTTATTAACCACGATTTCCATTTCCGATTGTTTCATCGAGAAAGCAGGGTCAAGTATGGTTTTAGCGTAAGATGAGCTGGCAAAATCTTTCAGTACTTTCTGTTTATAGACTTCTGCTTTCGCTGGATCTATGGTTTTATTCGCTAAGAAGAGCCCATAGTAGATCGAAGCCAATCGGTCATTGTTAGGGAAATGTTTAAGTAGGGTTTCGTATACTTCTGCGGCTTCCTTTGGACTGTTTAGCTCTTGCAGGTAGAAATTGGCGATCTCATAATAGGCTTCCATTTCTTTCTGGTCAGATATGGCCAGGCCTGCAGCAGTAGTCGGGATTTCTGCAAGTAATGTTTTAATTTTCGAAGCAGAATCCGGCATGGCCGTATTTTTCTGGTCTGGATTTACGACCCCATTATTGGTCGCATAGTTTTTAGTAATCCCCTGATTGGTCTCTTGTGCAGAAGATTTTATGCTCTGGCGCCAGTTGAGTTCCAATTTACGGTTGCCCCATTTCTTTTTAAAGTCGTTAAAACCTGTGCTGATGGCCGCCTGATTCGCAAAATAAAAGTTACTTGACGCTGGACCTTTTTGGCGGGTATCATTGCCGGTAGGGAAGGGGCTTGCCGGAATGTTGTTAACGGTATTTATTGTTTTTGTTGCTGCAATTACCGGGTTAACCAATAAGCGTACCTTCGCTAAACGTTCCGCTTCAGGTAGTTTAGCCAACGATTGCAGGGTGTCCTGAAAGGCAATCTGCTCGTAGCGATCGGTTAGGTATTGCAGGTTCTGCGTCTTTTTTACCACCAATTCATAGCCTGGATAAGTCTTTGGCAGCGTGTTTACCGTGCTGTCATAATATAACTTTGCATGGATATAATCATGGAAATGCTTGAAATTCAGGTCGGCAATCTTTAAGTACGAAAGGCCTTTCTGGTACATGTTTTTTGTGCTGTTGCGCAGGGATAACTTATAATATTTATCGGCTTCCAGATAATTTTGATCTCTGGCATAGCTTTCCGCGACTTGATAATAGATTTGGTCGTGGTAATCCTCGTTTTTATCGTCTTTAAGCATGGCCAGTAATTCTTGCTGCTTGTTGATTTTTAAGCCGCTCATAAAGGCATTGAGCTTAATCCTGTTAAGATTTGCATTAAAATACATCTCAAACGGGGCACTACTTTTTTCTACTTTACGATAGTAACGTAGCGCTTCATTGTAGTTTTCTTGTTTTTCATACAACTGTGCCAGGATGTAATTCCAGCGAATGCGTTGTTGTTTGCTTGGATGCGCCTGTTGGGCTTGTTGTAGCAATTCGATGGCATCTGAAGCCATTCGCTGATGAATATAAATTTGCGCAATGGTGGCCAATGGCTCTGCTTTGTGGCTTTTTGTGCCGGAAATTGTATTGGATAAGGTATCCAGTACTTTTGCCGCTTCGCTGTATTTACCCAGTTGCATTAAGCTTCTGGCTTTCCAGTCCAGTGCGATTACGCGGCTTTTTGTATTGCCGGGATAGGTTTTGGCAGTATAGTCGAAATATTCTTCCGCATTAAAGTAGTTCCCTTTATAGAAGTTAGCCTTTCCAAGCAGGAGGTAGGCATCGTCTTGGTAGTTGCCATATGTTTTTTCTAATAGGAGCACTCTTGCTTTTTTGATGATCTCCTCCATATCCGGCATACTTCCACCTGGCTGGTCATTGAAAATATCATAGGCTTCAGGATTGACGTAAACTGGTAGGACTTCATCATAGTTGTCCGCATAAGCCTCTGTTAACGCTGTCTGATGTTGATCCAGGATCAGATTGGCATTGTATATATAGTTATATCTGGAAGTCAGGTTTTGCATGGCCCTACTCATGGCAGTGTCCTTGTTGGAGCTACAGGCATACAAGAGGCAGGAAAAAAAGATAACTAAGGTTATCTTTAGAGAGTTGATTGCGTAATTTTCCAAAAAAAATAGGTTGAGTTAATCTTATAAACAACAAAATATATACAAAAGTATTTTATTCAACACTAAGTTCTTAACAAATTAGATTTTATTTGCATTAGATTTTTATTCCTATGGATCCGAACGAAGAGAAAAAGAACGTTAATAATTTTGCGAGGTATTCCTCAATCAGTTTCCAAATGTTGGCCACAATTGGCGTTTTTGCGTTTGCAGGCTATAAAATTGATGAATATCAGCACAGTAAGCAGCCAATCTATGCCGCGATTTTAGGACTTTTAGGTGTAGTCGTATCCTTGTATCAGGTTGTAAAACAACTGAATAAAAACTCAAACTGATTATTTTAAACCATTGTAAATTCCTACTTTTGTAAAAAAATAGATACTGATTTGAGTTTAACACGGTTTACCCTTTATTATTTAGCGTTTTGCGCCGTTCTCGGTGGCATCGCTTATGCCCTTCCTGCTATATTTCCTGATCAGTTGATCTTAGTACCTAAATTCTGGTTGGTGTTTGGCTTCTTAGCCGGCATTACTTATATCGCTTATGGCGTGGCAGATTTGGGATTAAAACGCAATCCTGATGTTGGCGTGATGGCCATTATGGGATCAATTGCACTGAAGATGATTTTCGCAATGGCTTTTGTGCTGATTTACAGCCTTAAAAGCAAGGAAAACGGCTTTGTTTTCGTGCTGAACTTTTTTTCTTTATATTTATTGTTCAGCTTCTTTGAAATATACTGTTTGTTACGTAACTTGCGCCACCAAAATAAAAAGTAAAAATCTGCGAGTAAATGGATTGTAGCCACGTTTTTGAGTTTAAAGTGAAGAGGTTAATTGTTGTTTTTACGCTCTTTTTAGCGTTTTTTTCTGTTACACCTGCTGCTTTCGCACAGGTTGACACAGCACAAGTAACAGAAGGTTCTCATGCCCAGCCGGCAGCTGAGAAAAAGTTTGACATTGGTAAGTTTGCACTACACCACATTGCGGATTCGCATAGTTGGCATGTAATTGGACATACCTATATCGACCTTCCGGTAATTTTGTACACCAAAGCTGGTGTTGTAAACTTCAGTTCTGCTGATTTCACCACGCTGGAGGACGGAAAAGTTGTTCGCGATGATGAAGCTAAAGTAGTAGTAGAGCAAAAAGGACAACGCTTTGTGAAGATGCACGAGAAAATCTATTATGCGTCTGACGTTGCGAATGAGCACGGTCAGTTTGTAACTTTAGATGAGAAGCATCATGCCACAAATGCACGCCCGCTGGACTTGTCCATGACAAAGAATGTGGTCACCTTGTTTTTATCTATCATCATCATCTTAGCGGTGTTCTTGAGCGTTGCTAAAGGATATAGAACCAACAAAGGTAAATCACCAAAAGGAATCCAGTCTTGGATGGAGCCAATCATCTTGTTTGTACGTGATGACATTGCTATTCCAAACTTAGGTCATAAATACGAGCGCTTTATGCCGTACTTATTAACCGTGTTTTTCTTTATCTGGTTTAATAACATGTTGGGCTTAGTTCCATTCTTACCTGGTGGTGCCAATTTAACTGGTAACATCGCAGTAACGATGATCCTTGCATTGGCTACATTCTGCCTAACGGTGTTTAACGGTAATAAATATTACTGGAAACACATCTTTATGCCTGATGTACCATGGTGGATGTATGTCGTTATGGTTCCGGTAGAATTGTTCGGTATCTTTACCAAACCTATCGCCCTAATGATTCGTTTGTTTGCTAACATTACTGCAGGACACATCTTGGTGTTGTCATTGATCTGCTTGGTGTTCGTATTCAACAGCTTGTACATTGCACCAATTTCTATCGCCTTTGCAGTATTTATCGGCGGAATCGAATTACTGGTTGCATTTATCCAGGCCTTTATTTTTACGATCCTTTCTGCCCTGTTTATCGGAATGGCAATTGATGATCACCACTAATTAGAATTATTTTTTAACAACAATTAATATATAAAATCATGATTACAGGAAGTATTGCTGCAATTGGTGCAGGATTAGCTGCGATTGGCGCTGGTCTAGGTATCGGACGCATTGGTGGTTCAGCTATGGACGGTATTGCTCGTCAACCAGAAGCTGCCTCTAAAATTCAAACTGCAATGTTAATCGCTGCTGCCTTCGTTGAAGCTGTTGCGCTTTTCGCAGTAGTTGTTGCCCTAATGGGTAATGGCTAGAAATTAAACGGTGCCAGATAGCGATATCTGGTGCCATTTATTGTTAAAAAAGAACAAAATATTTTATACATATACAGATGGAATTATTATTACCTGAATTCGGCCTAGTTATCTTTCAATCCATTGCTTTCTTATTGCTAATGTTTTTATTGGCAAAATTTGCCTGGAAACCAATTCTTGCAGCAATTAAAGAACGCGAAAAATCGATTGATGAAGCATTAAGCAAAGCTGAATTAGCAAAACAAGAGATGGCTCGTTTAACTTCTCAAAATGAAGAGTTAATGAAATCTGCCCGTGCTGAACGTGATTTGATCTTGAAAGAAGCAAAAACGCTTAAAGATAGCATCATTAATGAAGCAAAAACTTCTGCTCAGACTGAAGGTGCTAAATTAATTGAGAAAGCTAAGATCGAAATTGAAAATTCAAAGAAAGCTGCTTTAGCAGAATTGAAACACCAGGTTTCTTCTTTATCATTAGATATCGCGGAACGTGTATTACGTAATCAATTACAAGACAAAGCTACTCAGCAGGATTTAGTTGCTAATCTTTTAAAAGACGTTGAATTAAACTAGTCTGTAGTTTATTTAGCCAAATTAGATAAAAATGTTAGAAAATAAAGCAGCATCGAGATACGCCAAATCAATGATTGACCTTGCTCAAGAGCAAAACTCTTTGGAAGAAATCAAGAATGATATGGTGCTTTTAGATCAGGTGATTGATCAGAATCCAGAATTGGAAGCTATCCTTAATAACCCTATCGTTCCTTTGGACAAAAAATCAGGGATTTTAGAAGATGTATTTGGTGCCAAAGTAAATGTGGTAACAAAAGCCTTCTTAAAGCTGATTGTGAATAAAGGACGTTCAGCGATTTTATTCGGAATGGCAAAATCTTTCATTCAGCAATACAATGCCATTAAAGGAATTGTTACTGCTGAAGTAACTTCGGCAATCGAGCTGACTGATGCAAACAGAACAGAAATCGTAGCTTTAGTGAAAAAAGAAGTAGGCGCTAATGAAGTGGTTATTAAAGAAAAAGTTAATGACAAACTAATTGGCGGATTTATTTTGAAGGTTGGAGATAAGCAATTTGATGCAAGTATCGCCAACGGTTTGAATAAACTTAAAAAAGAATTTGCTCAGGGTATCGTTTAACTTGAGTATTTAAAATAGAAGATAACATATACTAAGAAATAATATAAAATTATGGTAGAGGTAAGACCAGACGAAGTATCGGCAATTATCAGGCAACAATTGGCGGGCTTTAAATCAGAAGCAGAACTTGAAGAAGTTGGTACCGTATTGCAGGTGGGTGATGGTATTGCCCGTGTTTATGGTTTAACTAAAGTTCAATCCGGTGAGTTAGTTGAATTTGAAAACGGCTTACAAGGTATTGTTTTGAACCTTGAAGAAGATAATGTTGGTGTGGTTTTATTAGGCCCATCTGACACGATCAAAGAAGGTGATACGATTAAACGTACTAAGAAAATTGCCTCTATTAAAGTTGGTGAAGGTATGTTAGGTCGTGTAGTTAACACGATGGGTGAGCCAATCGATGGTAAAGGACCAATCATTGGACAGACGTATGAAATGCCTATCGAGCGTAAAGCTCCAGGTGTAATCTACCGTCAGCCAGTTACTGAACCTTTACAAACAGGTATCAAAGCGATTGATGGTATGATTCCAATCGGTCGTGGTCAACGTGAGTTGGTTATTGGTGACCGTCAGATTGGTAAAACTGCGGTTTGTATCGATACTATCATCAACCAAAAAGAATTTTATGAAGCAGGTAACCCTGTTTACTGTATATATGTAGCTTGTGGTCAAAAAGCAAGTACTGTAGCAAATATCGTACGTACATTAGAAGAAAACGGTGCAATGCCATACACGGTTGTTGTTGCTGCTTCGGCTGCTGAACCTGCTCCATTGCAGTTCTACGCTCCTTTCTCTGGTGCTGCGATCGGTGAATTTTTCCGTGATACAGGTAGACCAGCATTAATTGTTTATGATGATTTGTCTAAACAAGCTGTAGCTTACCGTGAGGTGTCGTTATTACTTCGTCGTCCACCGGGCCGTGAGGCTTATCCTGGTGACGTGTTCTACCTTCACAGTCGTTTGTTAGAGCGTGCTGCTAAGATCAACTCAAATGATGAGATCGCACAAGCAATGAATGACCTTCCTGAATCATTGAAAGGTATCGTTAAAGGTGGTGGTTCATTAACTGCACTGCCAATTATCGAAACTCAAGCTGGTGACGTTTCTGCTTATATCCCTACGAACGTAATTTCGATTACTGACGGACAGATCTTCTTAGAAACTAACTTGTTCAACGCAGGTATTCGTCCAGCGATTAACGTAGGTATCTCGGTATCTCGTGTAGGTGGTAATGCGCAGATCAAATCAATGAAAAAGGTTGCTGGTACTTTGAAATTAGACCAGGCTCAATACCGTGAGTTAGAGGCTTTCTCTAAATTCGGTTCTGACCTTGATGCAGCTACTAAATCTGTACTTGATAAAGGTTCACGTAACGTGGAAATCCTTAAACAAGGTCAGTTCTCTCCAGTAACAGTAGAGAAACAAGTAGCGATCATCTATATTGGTACTAAAAACTTAATGCGTTCAGTTCCTATCAATAAAGTAAAGGAATTTGAAGCTGAGTACTTACAACAATTGGAATTACGTCATCCAGATACTTTGAAAGCTTTAAAAGCTGGTAAATTTGATGATGCAATTACCGGAGTATTGGAAACTGTAGCAAAAGAGCTTTCCAGCAAATACTAAATTACTCTTGACTGAAGAATAAAAAAGAATGGCTAATTTAAAAGAAGTAAGAATTCGTATATCATCGGTGCAATCTACACAGCAGATCACCAAGGCCATGAAAATGGTTTCGGCTGCGAAGTTGAAGCGTGCGACCAATGCGATTGTTCAGCTACGTCCGTATGCTACAAAGTTGAAAGAGATCCTAGGAAATCTTTCAGCGAGCTTAGAAGGATCATCGTCTCCGTTTATTCAGGAACGTGAACCAAATAAGGTATTGATTGTAGTGGTTTCTTCTAACCGTGGTTTAGCTGGTGCCTTTAACATGAATGTGATTAAAGAAACCAACAATTTAATCTCGGAAAAATATAGCGAACAATACAAAAAAGGTAACGTGAGTATCGTAGCTATCGGTAAGAAAGCACATGATTTCTATGAGAAACGTGGATACAATGTTATCGGAAATAACAATGAAGTATATGCTGCGCTTACTTTTGAAAATGTAACCAAGATCACCAATTCGATCATGGCAGGCTTTGAAAAAGGCGAATTTGATAAAGTAGAGTTAGTATACAACAGGTTTAAAAATGCGGCAGTTCAGATCTTAACGACTGAGCAGTTATTGCCTCTCCCTAAAACTGAAATTGCCGAAGGTGCAGACACTGCTCATGCAGTAGACTATATCATGGAGCCTTCTCAGGAGGAGATCGTATCGCAGTTGATCCCTAAGTCGATCAAAACTCAGGTATATAAAGCAGTATTGGATTCTCATGCTTCTGAGCATGGTGCCCGTATGACTTCAATGGATAAAGCAACTGAAAATGCTGGTGATTTGATTAAAGCGTTAAAGCTTTCTTACAACCAGGCACGTCAGGCTGCGATTACTACAGAGCTTACAGAGATTGTAAGTGGTGCAGCTGCACTAAACGGGTAATCATCCGAATCGTATTAAAAGCCCTTATCCACACGGATAAGGGCTTTTTTTATTTAGATCAGAGGTGTTTTTCTATAAATTGAAATTTATCACGCTGTTATACTGCTTTTTGTTTAATTAATATTATTTTTGTGCCATTAATAGAAAACACTATGGAACAGATACAACCTCATAATACTCCTAGCATGAAAAGAGCTAACGAGACATCCATCTATAAATTAATGGCTGTAGGAATTGTAATTGCCGTAATTGGCGTTTATTTGCGTTTTGCTGGCGATTCAATGACTTTATCTTTGGTATCATGGGCGATTTTATTTATCGGTGCATTCATCGCTTGTAAAGGCGTATTCAAAATATTAGCATCTTAGTTTTTTAAAAGCTTGCTGAAAAACCTCCTCAACTTCGGTTGTGGAGGTTTTTTTTTGTGGTCACATTTCTAGGACACTGTTTATTCTTAGGTTACCTTATCAGCTGCGTTGTATTAAGAAGAAACCTAACTATTAACGCTTATGAAAAAGTATCTTGCTTATTGCGCCGTCGCCCTCTTATTTGTAGCCTGTAATCAGGGAAATAAATCTCATAGGGAACCAACTTCGGATGCTGTGGATAGCCTCGCGGAAATCGCGGATAGTAGCTCATCAGAGAAAATTATCAAGACTGCCGATATGCGCTTTCGCGTCAAAAATGTACAGCAGACTAAAGTGAAACTAGGCGAACTGATCAAAGCGGAAGGTGGTACCCTGGCCGAATTCTCTATTCATAGTGATGTATACCAGTCAGAGAAAGTTCGTTATTCCACAGATTCCTTATTAGAACTGACTTCTTACCGTACCGAAGGCTCCATCGTGGCCAAAGTACCAGCCGATAAATTGGACGAATTTACAAATAGAGTAGCAGGTATGGCTGTATTTGTAGATCAGCAGTCGATGAAGTTTGATGATCAAAGCATTGCTTATCTCTCTAATCAATTGAAAAACCAGAATAGGGTAGAGGCGGTTAAACAATTGAATAAAAACGCCAATAAGAAAAGTAATAATGTGGAGACTGCGCTCGAGTTAAAAGACGATTATGTAGATCAGAAGATTCAAAACATGAGGATCAATGAGCGGGTGAAATATAGTGACATCACGCTTTCTTTTTACCAGGACAATACGGTGAAGAAATTGGTGGTTGGAAATGATAACCTGTCGGATTACCGTCCTTCATTTTTCAGAAGGTTAGGATTAAATATCCAAAATGGCTGGGTAATCTTTATGGAATTCCTATTGTTGCTGGCAAACCTTTGGATGTTGATATTGCTGGTCATAGCTGGTTTTTTTGCTTTTAGCGTGTACCGTAAAAGAAGAAATGCAAAGGCTTAGTTTTTTAACTCATCAAGTATTACTGAAGCCTGTTATATAGCAAAAATGCCCAATCCGGAAATCCAGGTTGGGCATTTTTGCTATTTATACTTTTTGGTTATTTAACACGCTTTTTATTGTCTTTTGCGAAGGCTTCCCATCCGGAATAAGATTTTCCTGAGCCGGAAGTACTCACTCTTTGGAAGGAGTGACAAACGGCAACAGCCAGACCATCGGTTGCATCCAGGAATTGTGGGGTCTCTTTAAACTTAAGTAAGGTTTGTAGCATCGCTGCCACCTGTTCTTTTCCTGCACTTCCGCTTCCGGTAATGGATTGTTTAATTTTACGCGGTGCATATTCCGTGATCGGAATGTTTCTGGATAAGGCTGCTGCCATGGCTACACCTTGCGCACGACCTAGTTTTAGCATCACCTGGATGTTTTTTCCATAGAAGGGAGCCTCCAATGCCATCGTATCTGGTTTATACTCCTCAATCAGGTGAATCGTCTTTTCAAAGATGCGTTGAAGTTTTAAAAAGTGGTCATCCATATGGTCCATTCGAACGATCCCCATGGTAATCAATTCGAGCTTACTTCCCTTTTCCAATATCACCCCATAACCCATAATCGAAGTGCCCGGATCTATGCCCATGATCACCCTTTCCTTTTTTTCCACCAACATAGAACAATATTAAGCATATTTGCACAGAGTAAAAGCAAAAAAGTTGACATCACAGTACAAAAAAATAGTTTCTTATCTCCTTAAAGCCGGCATTGTTCTTTTCGCATTTTGGTTTGTATATAACAAATTAACGGAAAACAAGAACCTTCAGGATTTCAAAAATCTGCTGAGTAAACTTCCGCAATGGGAAATTATTTCGGTCATGGGATTCGTCCTTTTTCTGATGCTGGTAAACTGGGGATTGGAAGCCATAAAATGGCAGCGATTGATTGCCAGTGTAGAACGGATTAGCCTTTGGAAGGCGGTAGCATCCGTTTTTTGTGGCCTAACCTGGGCAGTATTTACGCCCAATCGGATTGGAGAATATGGTGGGAGGGTGTTTTTCCTTTCGCCCAAAAGGCGTGTGATTGGCGTAGTAGCGATGGCTGTTGGTAACATCGGACAAATGGTACTGACCAATGTCTTTGGTGCGATCGCATTTTGTGTTTTCGTTTATAGGTTTGTCGACATTGATCCCCTGCTGTTTTATGCATTGCTGTTCTTTGCACTCATCTTTTGCTTGTTCTTCCTGATCTTTTATTTTAACATCAAATGGCTGAATGGACTGTTACTGTCTATGAAGTTCAGCAGAAAATATAAAAAGTTTTATAGCATCCTGGCGAGGTATCAAAAGAAGGAACTACTGAAAATTCTTTCCCTTTGCTTTTTAAGATACCTGGTTTTTAGCACCCAATATTTCATCCTGTTTTTCTGGCTGATTCCCAACCTTCACTATATGGAGATCCTGATGATGGTGAGTATCCTGTTCTTCGTACAGTCTACACTTCCTTCGCTGGATTTATTTGATATTGGCGTGAGAACTGCAACTGCCTCGTATTTCTTTAGCTCGATTACAGATCAGGAAGTGGCAGTGATTGCATGTACGGCCAGTATCTGGCTGATAAATATTATTATTCCTGCTATATTAGGCACTTATTTCGTATTTAAACTTAATTTTTTTGGAAATCCACAGCGTAGCTAGTTATATCACTTCTATTTTAACGGTCTTATATGTGTTCGTCGTGTTCAGCTTTATCAGAGGCTGGCATAAGCTGAGCTATTATCAACCGAAAAAGCCAGCTTTAAAAACTAAAGTCTCCATTTTGGTAGCTGCCAGAAATGAAGCAGAAAATATCAGGAGGACCCTGGATGATCTTTGCGCACAATCCTACGATAAAGCACTTACCGAAATCATCTTTATCGACGACCATTCTACAGATGATACTGCCGCAATCATTGAATCTTATGCCTCAAAAGGCGTAAAGCTGATTCGTTTGAATGAAGATCGCGCACTGAATTCTTATAAGAAAAAAGCCATTCAAACGGCCATCGGTCAATCTACCGGTGACCTCATTATTACTACTGATGCCGATTGCAGAATGGGTAAGGATTGGTTGAAAACGATTATCGGTTTTTATGAAGAGAAAGACTATAAAATGATTTCCTCGCCAGTGGCTTATTTTGAAGAAAAGAGTTTCTTTGAAAGGGCACAGGCATTAGAGTTTCTATACCTGATTGGTCTGGGGGCTTCTACTATTGGCAATAAAAAACCTTCCACCTGTAATGGGGCCAATCTGGCTTATGAAAAGGCAGCTTTCTATGAAGTTGGCGGTTTCAAAGGGATCGATGACCTGGCTTCGGGAGATGATGAACTGCTATTGCATAAAATGGCTGCTCGTTATGACAACAACATTGGTTTCCTGAAAAATGAGGACGCAGTGGTTTATACGCATGCTAAAGCAACGCTTGGAGAGTTTATTCAGCAAAGAAAACGCTGGGCTTCGAAGAGTACCCGGTATAAAAACAAGGCGATCATTGTACTCGGTGTGGCAATCTGGTTGTTTAATGTGAGTATCTTGTTAAATATTGCCATTGGCCTGTTCATCGGATTCTATTTTAAACTGGCTTTAGCACAATTGCTGATTAAGATTCTGGTAGAATTTATATTTTTATATCAGGTTACGGGTTTCGCAAAACGAAGAGCACTATTGGTGTTATTGCCATTGCTCAATTTGATGCACATCTTGTATATCGTTTATATTGGGGTGGCAGGAAATTCAGGAAAGTACAATTGGAAAGGTAGAATGGTGAAATAATGGAAAACAACAATAGTCCGTCGAAGGAGGTATGGAAGCGGTTTAAGCAAAACAAAATGGCTTTCTCCGGACTATTATTTATTCTGTTTTTAATGTTGATCGGGATATTAGGTTACCTGATTACACCAGATCAAACGCCTTTTGCCAATACCATGCATTTGCAGCTGAGCAATAAAAAACCTGGTCGGAGTTTTGACTTTCTCATCATCAGCAGAAATTCAGACGTTAAAAAACTGAACTTCCTGCAGAAGATGTTCTCCGGGCAGGAGGCAGACTATAAAAGTATTCCCATTACTTCTTATCGGGAAGTAGGGAATAAGGTACATGCAAAGGAGTACATTGGGGATGATGAGCAGGCAGAAGAAACGATCTATCCTTTAGTAGCAGGGAAGAACAGGTACAGTCAGACTTTCTGGCTTGGTACAGATGTCTATGGCCGTGATTTGTTGAGTAGGTTGATGATTGGCGTCCGTGTTTCTTTATCCGTTGGCCTCATGGCGGTACTCATTTCTCTGCTCATCGGCATTAGCTTAGGTGCTTTAGCCGGTTATTTTTCGCGGAAGACTGATGCAGCCATTAGCTGGTTCATGAACGTGATCTGGTCACTCCCTTCCTTGTTACTCGTGATTGCCATTTCCTTTGCACTGGGAAAAGGTTTCTGGCAGATATTTATCGCCGTTGGATTGTCTACCTGGGTAGATGTTGCCAGATTGGTGCGTGGGCAGGTGATGGCCTTGAAACAAGTGGAATTTGTGGAAGCCGCGAAAGCACTTGGCTATTCTACCCCTCGCATTATCATCAAACACATGTTACCCAATATTGCCGGCCCAATCCTGGTGCTGGCCTCTGCAAATTTTGCTGCTGCAATTTTATTGGAATCGGGATTAAGCTTCCTTGGCTTTGGCGCACAGCCGCCCATGCCCAGTTGGGGAGGGATGATCAAGGAACATTATGGCTATATCATTATGGATGCTGCTTACCTGGCTATTTTACCAGGCCTGGCCATCATGATCACGGTTTATGCTTTCAATCTGCTGGCCATCGGCCTGAGAGATGCTTTTGATGTAAAATCTCAAAATATTTCTGTTTAATCGTCAGTTCTTGGCTTAACTTTGTGGGATGCTGTTAAACTGTTATCAGAACGAATTAGTAGAGGCCGGCTGCGATGAAGCAGGTAGAGGTTGTCTTGCAGGCCCTGTTTTTGCTGCCGCTGTTATTTTGCCAAAAGACTTTATTGCCGGTCAACTGAACGACTCTAAGAAACTGAACCATAAACAGCGTGAAGCCTTAAGGATCATCATTGAAAAGGAAGCGATTGCCTGGGCAGTAGCAGAAGTAGACCATGTGGAGATCGATAAGATCAATATTTTAAATGCTTCTTTCCTGGCCATGCATCGGGCAGTAGAAAAGTTATCCGTTAAACCAGAATACCTGGTGATCGATGGTAACCGTTTTAAAACCTATCCTGAAATTCCACATGCCTGTATTGTGAAAGGGGATGGGAAGTACCTGAACATTGCTGCTGCTTCTATTCTGGCGAAAACTCATCGTGATGAGTTTATGGAAAAGATTGCGGAAGAATATCCGGTTTATCAATGGAAACAGAATAAAGGATATCCGACTATCGTGCATCGCAACGCAGCTTTAACACATGGCTTATCACCATACCATCGTAAAACTTTCAGTATTTCTAAGCCACAACTCGCACTGTTTTCTGAAAGCGAAGGATAATTCGTATTTTCACATAATTTGAAAGCACTGATCCTCACCAACAGAATACCCTTTCCGCCCAATAGTGGCTATCCGATTGTGGTCTATAATACCATAAAAGGGTTGTTAAATTTGGGGGTTGAAATCACTTTGTTTAGTATTAACCCTAAAAAGTATCAGGTAGATGTAGAGGAAATCTATGATCCTTTATTTCAAAAGATCAAATTTTACTCCATTGATCTGGATACCGGGGTCAATGTGTATGGGGCGATACTCAATCTCTTTTCCAATCAATCTTATAATGTTTCCCGCTATTATGATGAGGGTGCTGCCAGTTTACTTGCAGAGGTATTGAAGGAAGATGATTTTGATATCATTCAGTTTGAGGGACTTTTTGTGGTTCCTTATTTGGACGTAGTCAAAGAAAATAGCAAGGCGAAAGTGATTTACCGTGCTCATAATATAGAGTTCGATGTCTGGGAACGCATCGCGATGACAGAGAAATTCACGCCAAGGAGAAGTTATCTTCAATTTCTTGCCCGTCGTTTGAAGGTTTATGAAACAGAACAAATCAATCGATTTCATCAGGTTTTCGCGATTTCTGAGCAAGACAGGCAAAGCATTTTAAGATTCGGCTCGGCAACGGCACTGGAGGTTTTTCCGGTAGCGCTGGACTTTGAGAAATATGTGGCTGATCCTTCGAAAACAAGCTTCCCTACCTTGTTCCATTTGGGAGCAATGGATTGGCGCCCAAATCGAGAAGGTTTAGAATGGTTTCTGGATGAAATTTGGCCCGATATTGAAAAGCTGAATTCTGAGCTCCGCTTTTATATTGCCGGAAAAAATATGCAACAACAATTTTTTGAATATGATTCCGATAACCTCGTCGTAGAAGGAGAAGTTTTTGATGCCGTAGAATTTATCAATTCTAAAGCCATTATGATTGTGCCTTTGTTATCCGGAAGTGGGATGCGTGTGAAAATTATTGAAGGGATGGCGATGAGCAAATGTATCATTGCTACGAGCATGGCAGCCGAAGGTATTCGCTGCGAAAATGGGAAAGATATCCTCATTGCAGATACCGCGGATGAGTTTTATCGGGCGATCCTGCAATGTATCACGAACCCTAAAAAGTGGCGGGAAATTGGGGAAAACGCAAGGAAAACTGTGGAAAGAGACCATGACATCAAAATCATTGCGCCAAGAATGCTGAATATCTACCAAAAATTACTTACTGTTTAATTTTTATGTACTTTTGCCCACGTTTTTGGCCTTTAAATGCTGAAATACTGGGTGATTAACCAAAAACAAGAAGCAATCAGATAATTCCAATGGAGATGCCATCTTTTTGGGCTGCTTCATAACCGTTAAAAAACAAAATTATTCTAATGAAAAATACCGCATTAACAGAAAAACACATTTCATTAGGTGCCAAAATGGTGCCTTTCGCAGGTTACAATATGCCAGTTCAGTATGAAGGTATCAATGCAGAACACGCAACAGTACGAGGATCTGTGGGCGTTTTTGACGTAAGCCACATGGGTGAATTCATCATTAAAGGTGAAAATGCATTGGACCTTATCCAAAGCGTAACCAGCAATGATGCTTCAAAATTATATGACGGTAAAGTACAATATTCTTGTCTGCCAAATGAAGATGGTGGTATTGTAGACGATTTATTGGTTTACAGAATCGATGAAGCTACTTATATGTTGGTTGTCAATGCTTCTAACATTGAGAAAGACTGGAATTGGATTCAGAAATTCAATGATAAAGGGGTAGAAATGCACAATATTTCTGATCAGACTTCTCTTTTGGCGATTCAAGGTCCTAAAGCTGCTGAAGCATTACAGAGCTTAACAGACGTAGATCTTGCTTCTATGGAGTACTATAACTTCGTAAAAGGAACTTTTGCAGGTATTGAAAATGTGATCATTTCTGCTACAGGTTATACTGGTGCTGGTGGTTTTGAGATTTATTTCGACAATGCAAATGCGGAGGCAATCTGGGATGCTATTTTCGAAGCTGGTGCAGCATTCGGTATTAAGCCAATTGGTTTAGGTGCCCGTGATACCTTGCGTTTAGAGATGGGTTTCTGCTTATATGGAAATGATATCGATGATACTACTTCTCCAATTGAAGCAGGATTGGGATGGATTACTAAATTCAGCAAAAAATTCACCAACTCTGAGGCTTTACAAGCACAGAAAGAAGCTGGTGTTGCCCGTAAATTGATCGGTTTTGAAATGATCGACAGAGGTATTCCTCGTCATGATTATGAGATTGTGGATGCAGAAGGAAACGTGATTGGAAGAGTAACTTCCGGTACGCAAGCACCATCTTTGCAAAAAGCAATCGGTATGGGTTATATTGACAAAGCTTTGGCTAAAGAAGGTACTGAGATCTTTATCAATATCCGTAATAATAAAATTAAAGCGAAAGTGGTAAAATTCCCTTTCACTAAATAAGTATCATAAAGCAATAGAAAACATCAACATTTAGCATTATCACCATTCCATTACCCATGCAGAAAAGTATAGAAGTTTGTTTAACGCCAGCATTATTAGATCTTTATTCAATAGAAGACCGCGTAGTGGTGGTTATTGATGTGCTGAGAGCGACCTCTTCAATGGTCTATGGAATTGACAATGGTGCTACAGCAATCATCCCTGTTGCACAGGTAGAAGATTGTCTGAATTATGCAAATGAAGGTTTTCTATTGGCTGCAGAGCGAAATGGAGAAGTGGTTGAAGGCTATGACTTCGGCAATTCTCCATTTTCTTACTCCCGCGAAAAAGTGAATGGCAAAACAATTGTGCTGACCACCACCAATGGTACGAAAGCATTACACCTGGCCAGAAATAGGGCACATCAGGTGGTCATCGGTTCGTTTTTAAACCTGGAGGCACTTTGTAACTACCTTCGTGTACAAGATAAAGGGGTATTGCTGCTTTGCGCAGGCTGGAAAGATAAATTCAATCTGGAAGATACCTTGTTTGCCGGTGCTGTAGTGCGGGAATTGCGTAAAGACTTTACGCATTTTGACGATTCTAGTGTTGCCGCAGAAGATTTGTATGCTTTGGCAAAAGATGACCTGAGAAATTACCTTCATAAATCTTCTCATAGCCATAGATTGGCGCAGCTGAACATCGAAGAAGATGTGAAATTCTGTCTGCAGCTGAACATCTGTACCACTATTCCTGTATTGATAGGGGATAGTTTAGTGGCATTAGAGGTAGGCGCTTAAGGCGCTTATATCGCGATGGAATCCTGTCTGAAATTAAGAATCAGTTCCTGCAGACTTTCATTGGTTTGAATGGTTTTTAATGTCTGCTCATAGGCCAGCCAGTAAATTGTTTCTGCCTTTTTCATATCGAAAGTGCTGATGTCTCCCATACCTGTAGGCTCGATCATCGCATTGCAAAAAGCAGCTTTCTGCTCTGTATCTTTATTTATTGACATCACACCTGCTCTTTTCATGAGCGTAGAGATATTGGTGATCTTATCCATTTTCGTCAAATGATTACAGGAAGAGCCAATGATATAATCGCAACTACTCATTAAAGGTTCTACCGGGAAGTTATTCAAAATCCCGCCATCTACATACATCTGGTTTTCGATCATGATCGGTCTGAAAATCCCAGGAATACAACTGGAAGCAAGTACAGCCCTGATGAGTGGACCCTCTGTGAAATAAACCAGTTTTCCTTCACTGAAATTGGTGGCTGCAATGGTTAATGGAATTTTCAGATTTTCCATACGATCTACCGGAAGGTGCTCTTTTAACAACTCCTCCACATGCTCAATATTGATCAAGCCCAAGGAACCCAATGCGGGTCTGATAAAACGGAATAGTTTTGCTTTAATAAAGATATCCAATCCGGCCTCAGGATCTATTCCCGAAGCATAAAATGCACCTGCAATAGAACCTGCACTCGTTCCACTGATGTGGTGAAACTTAATTCCTGCATTCTTTAAAGCTTTTAAGACACCCAGATGAGCGATTCCTCTGATCCCTCCACCTGACAATACGATTCCTACCTTGACCATAATTTTTCTTTGACCTAATTACTACTGCTATTTAGGTTTATATTTTGATAAGTTCAATATTTTTTGAGGATCTTTTTCTGCCATCAGCTGTTGAAGCGTGACTTCTTTATTCTCCTCCATATATTTTCTCACCATCTGCCAACCCATCCATACACCTAATTTTGGTGCTGATTCCTGCTTTTCACCTAATCCGGGAGTGAAAGGACCTTCTCCTAAAAACACCTGGATCTTTTGATAGTCGGTTTCGAACAATAAATTGTTTTGCAATAAGTAGGCCCAAATGTCTACTTCATAGGTTTTACACCAATCTATTTGTGTTTTGGTGTAGCCAATTTTGACAGAATCTGCGACGTTATCCGCCAATACCTGGTCCATAAAATACAAGATCTTGCCATTTTGAATCATTTTCGACAATAAGGTTCTGTCCTCATCACGGGCAGGGAATAGATCCTCCCGCGCGTAAGTTTCCGTTATCCTGGGAACCACGTACTCCGGACTGAAACGACGGGAAAGATAAGTAGGAACACTTTGTACAATTGCGCCATAAAATTTGCTGTTTTTACCAAGAAACATGTCCAGGCCAATGCCCATGTAATCGTCGCCAATGGGTGTTTGTACAGCAAAGCCGGAAACAAATGAAACCATCTTTGGAATTTTTGCTCCAGGATAATAATGTTTTACATATTTAAAAGTTTGCGTCAGGTCTTTTTCAATACTGCCCATATCTTTGAAAACACTGTCGGCTTCTTTGTTGAGGTCGGTATAGGCCTGGTCTTTATAAAGGGTAGCTAGAATTTCCGGACTGCTGTAACTCGCATCGCCAACCATTCTGTGGATGTAATCCTGGTAAAAAGCACCATATTTTTTTTGTAGCATTTCATCCGTCTGTTGCAGGTCTTTGGACTTTCCTTGAAATAGGTCCTGATCGAAACGTTCTACTTTTATATCCAGTTGTATGTTGCTTACATCGGGCTTATTGGCCTGCTTACATGAAAAAAAAGCGAGCATAGAGAGAAAAAATAGATAGATTTGGCTGGGTTTTACGTTATATATCATTTATAGCAAATATATAGACATCCCAGAGGAAAATTGCAAAACATATTGATTGAAAATGATGAAAAACACATACCTAACTTTATTCTTACTTCTTTTAACAGGACAACTTTTTGCACAGCAGAATGGATCTCCATATTATGGCTTCAGATTGGGCTTAACCGCGCACCCTACTTTAGGTTGGGTGAAACCGGAAGTGGGAAAATCAGAAGGCCTGGCATTGGGTTTTTCTTATGGTTTATTGGGAGATTTTAATTTCGCGGAAAACTACTCTTTTGCCACCGGATTAACGATTACCACGATTAACGGTAAAAGTACAGAGGTAAATGCAAGGCCTTATTATAATCCTGCGGATGGCAATAATGTCGCTTATGATTTAAGATACAGGCTACAATACATTGAAGTGCCACTAACGATAAAATTGAAAACCAATAAAATTGGCCCATTAAGGTGGTATGGACAATTCGGTATTTCTAATGATTTTAACATTGGTGCCAAACAAAATGCACAAATGGCAGGGAAGAAGGTGGAGAATGACAGAAATATTTCTGACTATACTAAATTCTACCGTGCAGGTATGGTGGTTGCCGCAGGTGGTGAATATGACCTGGACGACCGTACCAGTGTAGCCATTGGATTAACCTTTAATAATGGTTTAACCAATATTGTAAAGGATGGTGATCGCAGGGCTAAAAACCATTATGTTGGCCTAAATTTAGGCGTCTTCTTTTAAGGAATTACGAATCAGATTTTTAAGTATATACACATGAATATCGCACTGGCACAACTCAATTACCATATTGGGAACTTTGAATACAACACGAAAAAGATCATTGAAAACATCGAACAGGCAAAAGCAAAAGGTGCCGACCTGGTTGTCTTTGCAGAACTGGCCGTTTGTGGTTATCCTGCGAGGGATTTTTTAGAGTTTGATGAGTTTATTGAATTGTGCGAAAATGCCGCAAAGGAAATTGCCAGCAAATGTCATGGCATTGCCTGTATCATCGGATTACCAGTGAAAAACGATATTCTTGCGGGGAAAGACCTTTATAATGCAGCTTATTTTATTGAAGATGGGCGGATCAAAAACATCGTAAAAAAAGCCTTACTGCCTACTTATGATGTGTTTGATGAATACCGTTATTTTGAACCAGCCAATCATTTCGAATGTATCCGTTTTAAAGGGCAGAAGATTGCGCTGACCATTTGTGAAGACTTATGGAACATCAACAACAACCCTTTATATGCCTCTTCACCAATGGACGAGCTGATTCGTCAGAAGCCCGATTTGATGATCAATATTGCGGCATCGCCATTTTCTTATTGTCATGATGATGAAAGGGTTGTTGTTTTATCTGATAATGCAAAAAAATACAAGCTGCCATTGCTGTATGTGAACCAGGTTGGCGCGCAGACAGAGATCATTTTTGATGGCGGTTCTATGGTGTTTGATAAAAAGGGAGAGTTGGTGGATGAGATGCCATATTTCCAGGAAGAGCTGCGCCTTTATGAATTGGAAAAGGGGCATTTCAAAGGCCATAGCCCAATTGTACATGAAGCGGCACCTGATATTGAGCAGATTTATGAAGCTTTGGTATTGGGGATCAAAGATTATTTCGATAAATCAGGGTTCAGCAAAGCAGTATTGGGACTTTCCGGAGGAATAGACTCCGCAATTGTCTGCGCTTTAGCTTGCAAGGCATTAGGACCAGAAAATGTGATGGCCGTCTTGATGCCTTCTAAATATTCTTCCGATCATTCGATTGATGATGCGCTTGCCTTGGTGAAAAATATCGGTTGTAAACATGAAATCATTCCCATTGCAGCAGCTGCGGATGCTTTTGATCAAATGATGGCACCTGCTTTTCATGGATTGCCATTCAACCTGACAGAAGAAAATATTCAGGCCAGATGTAGGGGAATCATCCTGATGGCCATGTCCAATAAATTTGGTTATATCTTATTGAACACTTCGAATAAAAGTGAGTGTGCAGTAGGTTATGGTACGCTATATGGAGATATGTGTGGTGCAATCGGCGTGATTGGCGATGTTTACAAAATTCAGGTCTATGAATTGGCTCATTATATCAATAAAGATGGAATCGTAATACCAGAGAACTCAATCGTTAAACCCCCATCAGCAGAGCTGAGACCAGGGCAGAAAGATTCAGATTCTTTACCTGATTACGATATCCTCGATAAAATACTTTTCCAATACATCGAACTGAAACAAAGTTCTGCGGCAATTATTGCACAGGGTTATGAGGAAGCTTTGGTGAGAAGGATTTTGAAGATGGTGAATAATGCCGAATTTAAGCGTTATCAGACGCCACCGATTTTAAGGGTGTCGCCTAAAGCATTTGGAATGGGCAGAAGGATGCCAATAGTAGGAAAGTACCTTTCCTAGAAAAGCTATTTTTCTAAAACGAGAAAGCGCCTGAATCATGAAATGATCAGGCGCTTTCTCGTTTAAACTATCATTTTTTAACCCATTTACGGTAAGGAATGATCAAGGCGAGCAAGACTGCGACAAAAGAAAACAGTTTTGCAATCAGGTCTCCGTTTTTTACGTAAAAAGTCAGGTCGCTATTCAGGTTGATGTCTGCCTTTAATGCAGTACGTGTCCACCATTTACTTCGTTTGATAATATCTCCTTTTTGATCAATAAAACCGGAGATACCAGTATTTGCAGAACGCACTACCCAGCGTCTGGTTTCAATTGCTCGTAATTTCGCGTATAAGAGGTGTTGGTCTTTTCCGGAAGTGTTTCCCCACCAACCATCATTGGTGATGATAGCGATGAACTGAGCGCCATCCTTTACAGATTGTCCTACCCAGTCTCCCCATAAAGATTCATAACAAATCACCGGAGCTACGCCTACACCACTTTGTGCATAGAATACACCTGGATTGTCTTGCCATCCCCAGCCACCAACAGTACCGCCTAATTGGGCGAAAACAGGAGTCAGGAAGGCGAGGGTTTTAGGAAATGGCATTTTTTCTACGCCAGGTACCAATTTCGATTTGTGGTAGAATTGCACATTCGCAGAGTTTTCTACCTGCATTGCTGCATTGAAATTATCGATAAAAAGGCCACTGTTTGGGTCTAATTTGGAGCTGATCGTTTGTTTGTCATTATACACCTTAATGCTTTCAATTCCGGTGATCAATGTTCCGTTTTTATACTTGGAAATAAAATCCTGAAGTTGGATGAAATCGGGATTACTTCTAATCCTTTCTTCATCACTATAATTGGAAATTGCCGTTTCTGGCCAGATGAAATATTCGGTGTTGACTTGCCCTACGGAATCAGAAAGGTGGGTAAGGATGCCCAATTGATCTCTTGTAGAAATGCCACCCAGCTTTAGGTAGGGGTCAATGTTTGGTTGAACGGTCACCACATTGACCGGCATTGTTTTTTCTGTATAGGTCGAGTACCGGATCAGTGATGCTACGATAGGAAGTACAATCACTGCCGCCAAGATCATGATCGGCCTGAATTTAAGGTAGCCTTTTTGAGTTTTCCAGGCCTGATAAGCTTCAAAGGCAAGAATGTTGCTCAACAAGATCCATAAGGAACCACCATAAACGCCGGTCAGCTCATACCATTGCACCAACTGGTGACTCGCAGCAAAGCCGTTTCCAAGCGTCATCCATGGAAAGGCAAGGTCCCAGGTTTGCTGTAGGTATTCCATCGCAATCCAGAAACTGATCAATCCGGTGTATGCTAACCATTTACCCGTGTATTGGCTTAAGCGGTAATACAACCAGAAAGCAAAAGTCAGGAGTAATGCGCCAAGACCATAAGGAATCAGCGAAACTAAGAAGGCCACAAAAGGGTGGTTGTAAGCGCTTACTGCATTGTAAACCCAGTAAATACAGGCGGTATTCCAAATGAGAAAAGTTAGTCCGGCAGTTAAAAATACTTGTTTTCCTTTTTTCGCCTTGCTACCCGTACTTGTATTTACAGCGTTGCTATTGCGAATTTGCGAAATGGCGAGGAGTAAAGGAACCAGGCCAACCAATAAAAGTGGGGTGGTATATGGAATAGGCGGCCAGGCCAACCACATTAAAAAGGCGCTAAGCAAGGCAAGTAGCGTGGTGTTTTTTGAATTCATTGGGATGTAATGGGAATGGGCTAAAGAAGCTGCTGGCGCTACCAACAGCTTTTATTTTCTAAGCGAGGGGGTTAAAAACTATCGAGAATGTCTGCTTTTTTCGCTTCATATTCTTCCAGTGTAATCAATTGTTTATCATACAAGGTTTTCAATTTTCTCAGCTTTAACGTCGTCTCATCTTCAGGTTCTTCTACCAGAACAGGGGCTACAAACGGGGCTGCTACTGGAGCAGGAGGGATGAAAGCCAATGGCTCTTCTTCTACAGATGGTTTAGGAACGGTGTTGACCGTTACCGGAGAGGTAGTTGAACGTCTTTCCTCCAGCTCTATTTGTCTTTGCTGCTCTTTAAATTCTTCCAGTTGCTCATGTGCTGCCTGGTATAATTTACGGGCTTGAACTTTTGGAATATATTCCGTGATGATATTCTCGCCATAAGTAGGGACACATATAAATTTAGAACCAAAAATCTCCTCTTTAAAAGAAACCTCTTTAATGGTTTTCCAGGAGATATCTTTGAAGTTCATGGTGATCCCAAAATTACCAGGCTCGCAATAGAAAATACGTTTGTTACTCACCACAATGCAGGTAGGGAGCAAGTTTACAGCAGGTCTTTTTTGTACCGCCATATAAATCAGTTCCTCATTCGCACCGAGCATATCATTTAACTTTCCTATTACCTTTTCAACAGCTTTAGGATCTTGTTCGTCACTTAAAAATCTATCAATTAATATCATATAAATGCTTTTTATAATACTATCAAAAATTGAACCTGAATTGTTCTTATTTACTCCCGGAATGTGCTTACGTACTCCTGGAGTATCATCCTTTAATCCTCAGAATCGTCCTTATTATACTTAGATTTCTTTACCGGTTCTTTTCCTGCAATACAGATCACAAACTCACCTTTCAGAATGTTATTCTCAAAATGTTCTTTGATTTCCAGCAGGGTACCTCTTACGGTTTCTTCGTACATTTTTGTCAGCTCTCTGCTCACCGAAGCCTGACGGTCTTCACCGCAGTATTCTGCAAATTCTTCCAGTGTTTTAAGTAATCTATGCGGACTTTCATATAAAATGATGGTACGATCTTCTTCTGCAAGCTTCTTGAAACGTGTTTGTCTGCCTTTTTTAACGGGTAAAAAACCTTCAAAGATAAAGGTGTCAGCAGGCAGACCAGAGTTGACCAATGCGGGTACGAAAGCCGTTGCACCTGGCAAACACTCTACAGCAAGATCGTTTTTAATGGCCTCTCTCACCAGGAAAAAACCGGGATCAGAAATCGCAGGAGTTCCGGCATCAGAGATTAATGCCACATTTTTTCCCTCTTTCAGAAATTTGATGATCTCAGAAGTTGCCTGATGCTCATTGTGCTGGTGGTGAGAATATGCTTTTTTGTCGATCCCAAAATGTTTCAGCATCGGTGCACTTGTACGCGTATCTTCGGCCAGAATCACATCTGCCTCTTTTAAAATCCTTATCGCCCTGAAGGTCATATCCTCAAGGTTGCCAATCGGCGTGGGAACAAGAAATAATTTGCCTTCCATAGTATTTTTTTCATCAGCTCAGCCAAAATAGCGCTCCTGTTCAAGGATATTATCCTACAGATGGCTTTGGAGGTTCGCAATGACGAGTTAAGTTATTATCTTTGTTTAAAATATAAAATAATGCTGCAAGTTAACTATATCCGCGAAAATAGAGACAAAGTTTTAGAACGACTGAGTGTACGTAAATTCAAACAACCAGAATTGGTTGATGAAATTATTAAAATTGATGAAGAGCGTAGACAAGCTCAAACCTCCTTAGATTCACTTTCCGCAATTGCTAATGCCAGTGCTAAACAAATTGGTGAGCTGATGCGTAATGGAAAAAAAGAGGAAGCGGAAGTATTAAAATCGGAGACTACAGCAAATAAAGAGCAAATCAAAAATCTTTCAGAAGTATTGGTTGCCGCAGAAGAGAAGTTGTTTCAATTGTTGGTACAATTGCCTAACCTACCTCATGAATCTGTGGCTACAGGAAATACTGCAGAAGAAAATGAAGAAATATTGATCCATGGTGAGCCAGCAGTATTGGGCGAAAATGCAGTTCCACATTGGGAATTGACCACCAGGTATGACATCATCGATTTTGAACTGGGTACTAAAATTACGGGTGCTGGATTCCCGGTATATAAAGGAAAAGGTGCACGTTTACAAAGAGCCCTGATCAATTACTTCCTGGATAAAGCTGTAGAAGCAGGATACAGAGAAATGCAAGTGCCATTATTGGTGAACGAAGCTTCAGGCTTTGGTACCGGACAATTGCCGGATAAAGAAGGACAAATGTACCATTCAGGTGTGGATAACCTTTACCTGATTCCTACTGCCGAAGTACCGGTAACGAATTTATACCGTGATGTGATTTTGAAAGAGGAAGAACTTCCGATTAAAAACACGGCTTATACGCCATGTTTCCGTCGCGAGGCTGGATCTTATGGTGCGCATGTAAGAGGTTTAAACCGTTTACACCAGTTTGATAAGGTAGAATTGGTACAAGTTGTACACCCGGATAACTCTTATGAAACATTAGAGCAGATGAGTGCTTATGTACAAGATCTGTTGAAGGACCTTGGCTTACACTTCCGCGTTTTACGCTTATGTGGTGGTGATATGGGCTTTGCTGCTGCCATGACTTATGATATGGAAGTATGGAGTGCTGCACAACAACGCTGGTTAGAGGTTTCTTCTGTTTCAAACTTTGAAACTTACCAGAGTACACGTTTAAAATTAAGGTTTAAAGGTGCTGCCGGTAAAACACAATTGGCGCATACTTTAAATGGAAGTGCATTGGCATTACCACGTATTGTGGCTTGTATCCTGGAAAACAACCAGACCGATAAAGGGGTGAAAATTCCTGAGGTGTTGGTAAAATATACAGGTTTCGAATATATTGATTAATACTGATCATTTGGCTCAGCTGATGCCGGGCAAAAAAAAACCTTCTCCATTACGGGGAAGGTTTTTTTATTCATCGGTAGATGATACAGTTATAATATTAAGATTAATAACAGAATGATAATGATAATCGCTCCAACAGAAAGATAAACACCACCACCTAAAGCTTTAGATTGTTTTTTTAACTCTTTAAGTTCTTTACGCAGTTCTTTTTTCTCTGTTCTGGATAAATTAGATTTATCCATCGTCTTGATTTCCTCTACACGTTCTGTAATTCTTCTCAATTGAACCTGTTGTTCAGCGGTCATTTCCGTTGGATTTTTCTCAGACTTTTCTGCAGCAACAACAGTGTTTGCGCTAACGCCCAGCATAAAGATTAAGGCTAACGAGTAAATGAATTTTTTCATGTGATTAGGGTTTTTGTGACTTACTAGGGTATAACAAACAAAAAACCTACCAAAAATTAATGGTAGGTTTTTTATCAAAGATTTTCAGCTTAAAAAAACGTTGTTTTTAGTATGCCTGAGGCATAAAGAGAATTATATTTTAATTTGCTATAATCCTCCGCATCCTTAAAAAGGAAATGAAGTGTGTGTTCTTGTGGTCAGCTTATCTGATCTCAAACACGGTATTCATGGTGTAATTTAATTTTATCTTTTTGAAGTCAATCTCCGGAGCTGCTGCGCCAGCCATATCCGCACTTTCTGCTGATTTCATCATCATCACATTGCGGTACATTGGCTGAGGGTAAGATTCATTGTTCAATTCTTGAATATCAATTATACCTGCTAACTTATCTCCGATCGCTTCTACCAGGTAAGTAGCTTTCGCTTTTGCAGCTTGTAATGCTTTTATTTTCAATTCTTTTTTTAACGTTTCAATTTTCGAATAATCATAACTGTCGATATTGGTATAAGCAATGCCTTTCGGATCGATATCACCCATGATCTCATTGAATTTATTTAGATCACTCACTTTTAGACGATATTGTTTGCTCACTAGAAAATCAGGGTTTTTCTTTTTCTGCGTGATGGTATAGCCGGATAAATTGTTGATCGTTAAATTCTCTTTAGCAATGCCTGCAGTTTGAACTGCGTTGTACAATTGGCTTTCTAAAGTGCTGATCTCTACTTTTTTCTTGCTATTGTTGTCTTTTAAATATTCTTTTAAGGAGATGCTGATGTAAATGATATCCGGAGTAACTTCTGCTTCTGCAGATCCGCTAACGCTAATTTTTTTTCTCAGGTCTACTTGTTGAGCCATGGCACTTAAACTGAATAAGGCAACAAAGGCAAGGGCAAATAACTTTTTCATAATAGATGTTTTTCTTTTTGTGTATTTGATAAGAAGATGTAAATATCAGGCCAATTCCATATCAACCAGAGATACAATTTCTCAAATATCGCTTAACTCATTCATAATGAGTTGTATTTTTTGTTAAAAATCTTTGTCTCGAAAGGTCTGGAAAATAAAAAAGCCCGTAAAACAATTGCTTTACGGGCTCAACAGATTTTATGATGTCTTAATCTTCTGCAATTTCATTGTTGATGCCAATCTCCTCATTGATCTCCTCTTTGAAATAAGATTTCTGATAAATCAGGATCAGGATCACACCGATAGAGATCGCTGCATCTGCCAGGTTAAATACAGGTCTGAAGAAGATATAATCTTCACCACCCCAGATCGGTACCCATTTTGGAAATACGCCTTCTACCAGCGGGAAGTAGAACATGTCTACTACTCTTCCATGAAACCAACCTGCGTATCCGTAGATCTTTCCATAAAGCACCGAGTCAATGATATTGCCCAATGCGCCCGAAAAGATTAGGGCTACATTCATAATTAATCCTCTGTGGTATTTTCTCTGGATCAGGTAATGTAAACCATATCCAATTCCTGCTACCGCAGCAATTCTAAATAGAGAAAGGGATAGTTTTCCAAATTCACCGCCAAATTCAAGGCCAAAGGCCATTCCATTGTTTTCAGTGAAGTGAATAATACACCAATCTCCAATAATCTTGAACTCTTGTCCAAGGTACATATTAGTCTTTACCCAGGTTTTAATCAGCTGATCGGCGATTAAAACAAAAAAGATAATCAGTAAAGGTTTAGTGTATCCCTTCATTAGCTCTGCTTCAATTTAGCTTCCATACTTAGCGTAGCATGAGGAACAGCACGTAGACGTTCCTTCTGAATCAGCTTACCTGTTTCGCGGCAAATGCCATAAGTTTTGTTCTCAATACGTACTAATGCGGCTTCAAGATTCTCAATGAATTTTTTCTGACGTGCAGCCAGCTGATTCAATTGTTCTTTCTCTAAAGTTGCAGAGCCATCTTCTAAAGTTTTATAAGTTCCTGAAGTATCTTCAGTTCCGTTAGAGTTCGGGCTACTTAATGAGCTGGTCAGGGAAAGAAATTCTTCTCTCGCCATGCGTAGTTTTCCTTGAATAAGTTCTTTAAACTCTTGAAGTTCACTATCAGAATACCGTGTTTTTGTAGCTTTTTCCATAATATTATTGTTTTGCGATCGAAATATCTAGTTCAACATCATCTATAACGATTTTGTTTCCACCTTCTAAATTATCTATTAAATTAATTTTATCTGCTAAAATTTCTGAACAAATGTATGTTTTATTTTCAGCTACTGCATTGGCAATCAGATTATCGTTCTGTAAAGACACGGTAATGCGATCTGTAACCTCAAAGTTTAATTCTTTTCTTAAGTTCTGGATTCTATTTATTAGCTCACGCGATAAACCTTCTTGCTTCAATTCCGGAGTAATGGTCACATCTAAAGCAACGGTTAAGTTACCCAGATTTGTCACCTGCCATCCAGGAATGTCTTCTGCAATGATCTCCACATCAGACAATTGAACTACGTAAGCCGTGTTTGGAATCTGGTACTCGCCAGTTGCCTCAAAGCCCGCAAGATCTTCCTGGCTCATGTTACTGATCAGGTCTGCCACTAACTTCATTTCCTTACCAACTTTAGGCCCTAAAGCTTTAAAGTTAGGCTTGATTTTTTTCTTAATGAATCCTGCAGCATCAGTGATGTACTCAATCGATTTGATGTTCGTTTCCGATAAAATCAATTCTTTTACCAACTCTACCTGCTCCGCGAATTTTTTATCCAATACTGGAATTAAAATCTTCGCCAATGGCTGACGAACATTAATGCTGCTCTTTTTACGTAAAGAAAGCACCATTGAAGAGATGTTTTGTGCCAGTTCCATACGCTCGTTCAACGCGGTATCAATCAAGGAATGATCTGCCTCGTTCCACAAGGTTAAGTGTACCGATTCTGAAGCATCCTTAGCCGTTACAGAAAGATTCTGGAACAACCAATCAGAGAAGAAAGGAGCTACCGGAGACATGATCTGTGCGATGCTCGTTAAACAAGTATATAAGGTTTCGTAAGCTGCTTTTTTATCCGCAGTCATCTCACCTTTCCAGAAACGGCGACGAGATAAGCGGATGTACCAGTTGCTCAAATGCTCATCCACAAAAGTTTGGATGGCTCTTGAAGCCTTAGTTGGCTCGTATCCCTTGTAGCTCTCATCTACTTCTGCAATTAAGGTCTGCAATAAAGATAAAATCCAACGGTCTAACTCACTGCGTTCTGCGATAGGCGTTTGATTTTCCTCATCAATCACAAACTTATCAATGTTCGCATATAAAGCGAAGAAGGAATAAGTGTTGTAAAGGGTTCCGAAAAACTTACGGCGAACCTCATCGATACCATCGGTATTAAATTTAAGGTTGTCCCAAGGTGAAGCATTGCTGATCATGTACCAACGTGTGGCATCCGCACTATAAGTATCAATTGTAGCAAATGGATCTACACCATTGCCCAATCGCTTAGACATTTTATTACCGTTTTTATCCAGCACCAAACCATTAGAGACTACGTTTTTAAACGCTACTCCTGGATTTCCTACTTTCTCATTGATGGCTTTAATCTCCTCGCTAGACTCACTTAACATCACCGCAATCGCGTGTAAAGTAAAGAACCAACCACGTGTCTGATCCACACCTTCGGCGATGAAGTCAGCAGGATAAGCATTCGCAAATTCTTCTTTGTTTTCAAAAGGGAAATGCCATTGTGCATAAGGCATGGCACCACTATCAAACCAAACATCAATCAGGTCCAATTCACGTACCATTCTTTCGCCGTTATCAGCGGTCAGAATCACATCATCAACATATGGACGGTGCATGTCTTTAAGCTCGAAGCCAGCTTCCATATACCCTGCGGCAACGGATTTCTGGATTTCTGCATTCAGTTCTTCGATAGAGCCGATACATTTTTCATGCTTTCCATCTTCTGTACGCCAGATCGGAAGTGGAGTACCCCAATAGCGCGAGCGCGATAGGTTCCAGTCTACCAGGTTTTCCAGCCAGTTGCCAAAACGGCCTGTTCCGGTAGCCTCAGGCTTCCAGTTGATGGTTTTATTTAAAGCCACCATTTTCTCTTTTACAGAAGTAGTTCTGATGAACCAGCTGTCTAAAGGATAATAAAGGATCGGCTTATCAGTTCTCCAGCAATGTGGGTAACTGTGTTCATATTTCTTAACGTCGAAAGCTTTGTTGTCTTCTTTTAACTTGATGGCGATAAGCACATCAGTAGGTTTGAAGTCAGCAGCAGCACGTTCTTCGTCCGAATAGTATTCTTCTTTTACATAACGACCGGCAAAATCAGATACCTCATTCACAAACTTACCTTGTTTGTTTACTAAAGGTGCATCATTACCATTTTCGTCTTTGATCAATACAGAAGGAACGCCAGCTTCTTTGGCGATACGAAAATCGTCCGCACCAAAGATAGAAGCGGTATGTACAATACCTGTACCATCTTCTGTAGTCACGAAATCACCAGGGATTACGCGGAAAGCATTCGCTTCCAAATCCTCATTAGTCACATAAGGCATCAATTGATGATAATGTAAACCAATCAGGTCTTTACCAATAAATTCTTTAGCAATCGTCCATGGGATCAGTTTATCACCAGCTTTATAATCTTCCATCGCAATTGCTGCGGCATCCGCTTTAAAGTGTTTTCCTACCAGATCTTTGGCAAGAATCACACTCACCGGAAGGAAAGTATAAGGGTTAAACGTTTTCACTTTCACATAGGTGATTTTCTCGCCAACAGCCAAAGCACAGTTGGAAGGTAAAGTCCATGGGGTAGTGGTCCAGGCAATAATTGCGGTTTCTTCTGCTTCATTTTCAAAAAGCTCAGCCATCAATGGATGGTTCTGGTCTTTTTTAAGGAAAAACTGAGCCGTAATTGAAGTGTCTTTCAACATCTTGTACGTACCCGGTTGGTTCAGCTCATGAGAGCTCAATCCAGTTCCTGCAGCAGGAGAGTAAGGTTGTACTGTATATCCTTTGTATAAAAGACCTTTGTCGTAGAACGATTTTAAGATCGACCATAAGGACTCAATATATTCGCTTTCGTAGGTTACATACGGGTTTTCAAGATCTACCCAGTAGCCCATTTTCTCCGTCAGGTCATTCCATACATCCGTGTATTTCATCACCTCCTCTTTACAAGCAGTATTGTATTCTTCCACGGAAATTTTCTTTCCGATATCTTCTTTAGTAATGCCTAATTTCTTTTCTACAGCAAGCTCAATAGGCAATCCATGGGTATCCCATCCGCCTTTACGCTTTACCTGAAAGCCTTTTAATGTTTTGTAACGGCAAAAAATATCTTTAATCGCACGTGCCATCACATGGTGAATCCCGGGCATCCCGTTTGCCGAAGGCGGACCTTCATAAAACGTGAATGGGTTCGATTTTGAACGCGTAGAAATACTCTTCTCAAAGATGTTTTCCGCCTTCCAAAATTCAAGTATATCTTTTCCTATTTTCGCTAGTTCCAGCTGTTTAAATTCCCTATACATCAATCAAGTATCTCCAAAAAATTAAGGTTGCAAAGTTACGTTTTTAGAATTTAAAAATGTAGTTTTTATCTATAGCAATACGCCAGGAAGCCTTTACAAACCGAAGGTTGTTATTATTAAGGACGTAAATTAGGAAAAAAAATAGATTTATCTATTCCTCGCGGGCATACAGCGGGATTTCTTTTTGAACATTGGTTTGGTTTTTGTTAATAACAAACGATAAACTAATTACCTCTTATTATGATCAAAGTAATGAAACTTCAGAAAGCGGTATGGGCCATTATCCTCGGGGTAATCGCATTGGTTGTCTATATCATCATGGTGACAAGCGATCAGCCAGGTAGTATTTATGCACTCGAAATCGCAGGCGTGTTTTTTATGGGCGCTGCGATTCTTTTTTTATATCCGCTATGGACGGCCAAAGAAGATGTTCGTGGGGAAGTAGAACTTGATGTCGAAAAACAAGAAGAAACGGAGACAAAGTAATTTGTACGGAGCCCTGGAGTAGGGCGGCCAATAAAGAAAAAAAGCAAAGCCCCCAATAGTATTAGTCTGCCCCCAAAAAGTTAGACACGATTTGGGGGCTTTGCTTTTCTAAATTACACCAGCCATAAATGGATCGGTAATCCCGGCTTCACCGGTTTCCACATGGCCCGCATACTGTTTGCTAAAACCATCGTGGCCACTCACTTCAATAGAGAAGTCATACCAGGACTTACTTTTCTGTAAATCTACAATCACTTTAGCTTTTCCTTTCGCGGCTAAAGTAATCTCCTGGGTTTTGTCTTTCTGGTAAGTCAGGTCTTTGATCTTAATTTTCAATACGCTGGAACCCTCATTTTCCAATAGTAACTGGACATTTCCCGTTAATTTTTTACTCAGTAAACCACTGCGTTCATAATCGCAACTGGTTTTTAGTGCCGGATCTTTATGATTCCCTTTAAACTGTCTGAAGAAACCATTTGGGCCTGTGATACATAAATGATAATGTTCTTTTTCAAAGTCTGATAGTTTCAAATGATCGTTAATCTGATCACCGGCAGCCACTGCATAAGACCAGGTTTTACCTGAAGCTTGCTGGTACTTCCCGCGACTGTACATTAAAAACGGTGCGCCCACTGGAACTAACTTTTGTCCGAAGTTTCCTTTTCCTGATTCGAAATCTACCTGGATGGTTTTACTAGCCGGATCTAGATGCACATCTGCAAAAAGTTGGTAGGGTAGGGCACAAGCCGGTTTGGTCCCTTTTTCCTGCTGCGGCATCACCGATGGAGAAGCAGGATCAAAAGCGGAATGGCTATTGATTTTTGCGATTTCGGCGGCGGTTAAGGCATCTGGCTTAACCTGTGCCGGTTTATGCTTTGCATTTTGAATTCCGGTAATCACCGCTTCTTTTTTCAAAGCAATAACAGGATTCGAATGGTCTGATTTGGCAGGTCTGAAAACAGAGGTTAAATCACCGCAAATTGCCCTTCTCCAACTGCTAATGTTATTACTTCTGATCTTTTTCCCAGTCTTTTGACTCAGGAAGTTTTCCAGGAACATCAAATTGGAAGTATGGTCGAATACCTGGGAATTTACGTAGCCACCCTTGCTCCATGGCGAAGCAACCAGCATCGGTACGCGATAACCCAGTCCAATCGGACTGCCTTTTTGCAATTCATAATCTGGCGCAATGTCCAGTTTTTCTGAAACCTTTCCGGTACTGCTATCACCGGGCTTCGGCACCACATATGGTGGGATATGGTCGAAGTAACCGTCATTCTCATCATAAGTCAGGATGAAAATCGTTTTCTTCCAAACCTCAGGGTTTTTGGTCAGGATATCTATGGCTTCAGATACATACCAGGTGCCATACAATGGAGAACTGGTATGGTCAGAAAATCGTTGCGGAGCCACCAGCCAGGAAACAGTAGGCAATTTGCCTTGGTCAACATCAGATCGGAACTGATGAAAGATGTCGTTCTTTGGAATGTTTACCGTTTCTTGATTTCCCTGATCATTGGTAAATGTAAAAGGAGCGAGTTCCAGGTAGTTTTCCGGAGCATGGATGTTACTGGCAAAAGCTTTATCGATCAGGTTTTTCTCCCGATCGCTTAGTTTATTGTATTTATCGGTTACTTCTGCAGCAGTTAGCGGTGGTTTGGCCGTTTTATCACCGTTTTTTCTGAAGTAAGCAGCGAGTTTGACATTATACCGTTTCACATATTCAATGGCATTATCGCCGTAATTTCCCAACCAGTCGTCTACGTTATCGCCAGGAAGGTCTGCAGTCCAGATCTCATTCTGATAGATTTTCCAGCTGACCCCATTATCCTCCAGCAATTCTGGAAAAGTATCCCAGTCTACAAAAGCATTTTCACGGGATTCCGCTTGGGAATTGTTGACTGCTGCAATGGAAGTTCCATTTTGTTCTGGCCTGATGGTACCCGTCCAGAAAAACAACCTGTTTGGGGTGGTACCGGTTAAAGAAGAACAAAAATTATGGTCGCAAATGGTGAATGCATCTGCCATCGCATAATAAAATGGGACATCAGTCCGGTCATAATAACCGAGGCACAGGTGCGATTTTACAGGTACCCATTTGTTGTATTTTCCCCCATTACGCGCAGCCAGTTGGTCCGACCAGGAATGCGGTAATCCACCTTGCCAGGTGATTTTAGTCTTATTGATGTCTACATGGAAAGGGGCATAAGTTTTTCCGGCAGCATCTTGCTGTAGCCAAACTTTATCCTGATTGGGAAGTGTAAACGTCCTTGGATCATTAAATCCACGTACCCCTTTCAGCTTTCCAAACATATGGTCGAATGATCGGTTTTCCTGCATGAGGAACACCACATGTTCTGCATCATAAAATGTTGATCCAGGGTCGGCACTGATGGCCATTGCTTTTTGGATCGACATAGGGAGTACGTTTGGGAGTCCGGCAGCTCCGGATAACAAAGCTGCGTTCTTTAAAAATGATCTTCTGGAATTCATTTGGTTGTAGGTTTGTGTGTATCCAAATGTAATAACATTGACCTTAAAATTTTATTTTCTAAACCAAAAATGGCGACCGTGAAGTTAAAGTTGTTACAAAGCAGGAAAGGATAACCTTAACGTAACAATTTTTATAGAAAAGCTTCACATTTTGACTGCCGTTTTCTCTGGATTTATACGTATTTTACGTGTCCAAACACCCTAAACCGAATTTTAATATGATAAAGTATCTTGGCAGCGCACTCGTTCTTGGGGGCGTGTTGACCACCTTAATGAGCTTTGATGATACGCCTCAGCTCAAGACTCCGGTAAAAGCATTACAGAAAGCAAGCTTTGCCGATCATCGTCTAATGGAAGAAAAGGCGGCCTTAAACTATCGCAATTTTTGTGGCGGTTGCCATGGGGAGAAGATGGATGCCTTTGTGGACCGACAATGGAAACACGGAAACAAAAAAGAAGACTTGGTGAAGGCGATAAAACATGGTTATGCCAATGAAGGAATGCCTTCCTTCGATTCTGCATTTAACGATGTTGAGATTAAAGAACTTGCCGATTATATTATAAAAGGTATCAAAAATGTGGACCGTTACGCGGCTTCAGATAAGCCTACCAGCAATATTTTTAAAACAGAAACCATGACCATTCGTCTGGATACGGTAGCAAAAGGAATGGATGTGCCTTGGGGAATGGCCTTTTTGCCTGGCCAGGAGCTGTTGGTTACCGATCGTACCGGCAAACTTTACCGCGTCGGAAAAGATAAATCCTTGCAAGCCATCAACGGTGTACCTGCACTTTTAAATAAAGGACAAGGTGGATTGATGGATGTGGTATTGGATCCGAACTTCGCTAAAAACAAAACCATCTACCTGTCTTATTCTAAACCTAAAACAGAAAATGGTGTGGTATTGGCAACAACAGCGGTATTAAAAGCAAAATTGGAAGGCAATCAGCTGACCGATCAAGCGGATATTTTTGTAGCAAAACCATGGTCGCGCACCCAGCACCATTATGGCTCCAGACTTGCTTTCGGTAAAGATGGGTATCTATATATCTCTGTTGGAGAGCGTGGAAATGAAAAGGAAAATCCTCAGGAGATCAAAGGAAATGACTTGGGTAAGATTCACAGGATTAAAACAGATGGCAGCATTCCATCGGATAATCCTTTTGTGAAAACTGAAGCTGCATCAACTTCCATCTATACTTATGGAAATAGAAACCCACAGGGAATGACCATCCACCCACAAACCGGTGCAATTTGGGAAAATGAGCATGGGCCAAGAGGAGGTGATGAGATTAATATCGTGCAGCCAGGTAAGAACTATGGCTGGCCAATCGCCACCTACGGTATCAATTACAATGGTAAAGTGATTAGCGATGTCTCTGAAAAAGAAGGGATCACTCCACCAGTACATTATTGGATTCCCTCTATCGGCCCAAGCGGAATGGCTTTCGTTACTGGAAACCGTTATAAAGGATGGGAAGGAGACCTGTTGACTGGTTCTTTGCGCTTTCAGTACCTAAACAGAAGTGTGCTAAAAGATAATAAGGTGACTAAAGAAGAGATTCTTTTCAAAAATATCGGCAGATTAAGAGATGTAAGAATGGCACCAGATGGTTATATCTACATTGCTGTAGAATCTCCGGGGATCATTTACAAACTAGTACCGGTTAATTAACGGTAAAGTTTTTATTCAGCCATAAGGATAAAGGGAGTAATAGCAGGATGATCAATGCGATATACCAGATGCCAAAAGCGCTGGCCCATGCAGCATTGAGTAAGATCAGGGCAATTATTCCCGCCTTTACTGACTTGTTGATATTCTCTCCAATAGGATTGTCCAATGCTTTGAATAATGGCGTGAAGATCATCAGGTAAAAAGGAATGATAAACAGAATGGTCATTAGGAAAAAACCTTTGCTATTCGCGATAAACAGAATACAGGCAATCACGAAAGCATATAAAAACGCCGCAAGATACAACGAGGTTTTACTTTTATCATTTCCTTTCCTTCTATTGATTATGGTGAGAGAAGCAATGTAAGCAATTGGGATAATGGCAATCACCAGCCACCATATTTCCGGAGTTCTGGAAAAAATGCTTACCCCTAAAAGCAGGTTTAAGCCTCTGCACAAGCCCATGTTTATCGGTCCTATAATGGTGAAGTGTTTCGACCATTTGTCATACGTTAAAGCTGCAATCAGAATCATTAAGGCAAGTACAAGAGAAGTCAGGTTTACTGCCGCTGCTGCAACAACGCCTACTGTAAAACAGATCCCTCCAAATACTGCAGCATCTTTTTGTGCAATTGCACCACTTGGTATCGGGCGTCCTGGACGTTCTTTTTTGTCTTTTTCTGCATCAAATACATCATTAAAGATCACACCACCGCTATAAAGTCCGAGGGTGGAAATGCAAAGTAGCAAAATAGGGAGGAGGTGTTCGAAGTCGAATGCAGTGGTTAAAAAGTATCCTGAAATAGCAATCCCCGCAAGTACATCTGCAACAGAGGCAACCAAGTTGGCCGGACGCATGATGGTAATATAGGCGATTTGCTTCTTCAAAGGATGGTCAGTTTAAATGATACGATATGGAAAAGCAATAGCTGCCTCCTGCCGTATAACAAAGTAAATTAGGTTTAGGTTGGTTTATTACTGCAAATAAACATATAAAAAAAACTAATTAACTCTAATTTATTCTTTTGATAACTGTTTTTCTAATGAAAAGAGAGGTTTGGGGGTGTTTTTTTAGGAAAACACCCCCAATTCTTTGATGAAATCTTTAATAAAGTCAAAAAGTAGCGTTGTTGAGCTTTTTGCTCCTAAGTTTTATTTGCTGAGTAATGCTGTGGCGCACCATAAAATAGGTGCCTGTCCATGCAGATCTCCGGTGTTTCGTTTTCTGTCCAGATAATATTGACGGTCGTTCTTTTTGTTGGTTCCTTCACACACATCCGTAACATCCGCATCGGAATTAATATAGCTGATCAATCCCAACCAGCCCTTTCTAGCGGCCTGGCCATAGATTTCCTGATCTAGCCATCCGTGTTTAACACCTGTAATCATAGCGAAAGTAAACATTCCTGTTGCCGAAGTTTCCGGCCAGGCTTCAGGATCATCAATCAACTGATTCCACATCCCATTTTTACCTTGGTATTTAAGTAGGGAGGCCATCATGTCTTGATATCCTTTCATGATTCTCGCTCTATTGGGATGCTGTTTAGGTAAAGAGCTTAGTAATTCAGCCATACCTGCCGCCATCCAGCCGTCGCCTCTTCCCCAGTAATAAGGAACATCTGGCGCATGGTAAAATAAGCCATTTGCTTTTTGAAGTTCATCCAGATAAAACACCATTTCTTTGGCTGCGCGGTCGATGTATTTCTGATCTCCGGTACTGCGGTAAGCTTGAGCTTGCAAGGCAGTGATCATGTACATATCGTCGATCCAAAGTCTGGTTTGCCAGGTATATCCTTTGCTGTAGAAGTCATGGGACTCCGGCTTTACCCTTGGTCCTTCTGGTGGTCCCCATTGCTTATCGGCAATGGAGAGCCCCATATCCAGGTATTTCTTATCTTTTGTCTGTTTGTATAATTCTAAAGGAACGGCGCCAAATACACAATAATCCACATGATCAGGCACAGGAATCATTTTCGCCTCTGCTCCAAAAAAAGGCTCAAATCGATCTGCCAATTGCTTGACCAAAGATTTGTCTCCAATGGATTTTGCGAAAGTTAATGCGCCATACCAGGCAACAGACTCTGGGTAGGTGATTACTTTTGGAGGCCCTGGTTTATTGAAGTTGGTGTGTGGAATGGCTACAAACCGAGCGGCAACCCTGCCGCCGATTTCCTTAGGAGAACTGCCTTTAGGCCAGTTTTTCAAATCGGCTGATTTGGATTGGGCATATAAGCTGGTAGCCCCACAAAAGAATAACGAGAAGATAAGGCTGGTTAAACGGCCTGGGGAAACGCGATTGTGCATAGTGTTTCTGTGGTTTATTTTGGTTTGGTTCGGAATTGAAATTTTGCAGGTTGAGTTTTTCTTTCTCTCGCTATTTTAAAGTTAACTTTTATTCGAGTTCTGAAAAACGCCTCTTTTTCCTGATGACCTTATTTTTAGCTGTTTATGATGATAATCGATCAATTATGATCATATAGTTTATTAATTTGCTAACTTGAGACAGTAATTTTAATACCTGAATTATTTAATTGCAGTCGTTCAATTCATTAAACAACACATAAACATGAAAAAATATTTCCTCCTAATCTCTTTGGCCTTTTTGTCCATCTCTTTAAAAGCACAGAAACAGTTGGTGAAACTCTGGGAAACTGATAGCGTTGTTAATATGCCTGAATCAGTTTTACACGATCCTAAGGCCAATATTTTGTTTGTTTCTATCATGGGGAATGGACCGGATGAGAAAGATGGGATTGGAGGAATAGGGAAGATGCAACCGAATGGAAAAGTAATTAACCTGGACTGGGTGACTGGATTGAACGCGCCCAAAGGCCTGGCAAAATTTGGCAACTTATTGTATGCTGCGGATTTGACGGAGGTAGTTGTGATAGACATTGCTAAGGGGAAAGTGATCCGTAAAATTCCCATTGAAAACACAAAATTCTTGAATGACATCACTGTGAGTGATCAAGGGATTGTATATGTGTCTGATACCAGAATCAAAAAAATCTTTAAGATCGAGAATAATGTTCCTACGCTGTATTTGGATAGTCTGTCTGGAGTGAATGGATTAAAAGCAATTAAAAATGACTTGTATATTCTGGCTGGTAAGCAATTTTTGAAGGCCGACGCAAACAAAAAGATAACGCAAATTGCGTTGTTGCCTGCTCCAGGTGATGGATTGGAACCAGTGGGTAATGGTGATTTTATTTGCTCTAGCTGGGGAGGATATGTCTATTATGTAACTGCAGATGGAAAATGTGAGGTCTTGTTGGATACCCATTTAGAAAAGAAAAATACGGCCGATATTGGCTATGACCCGGTAAAAAAGGTCGTTTTTATCCCTACGTTTTACAAAAAGACGGTGATGGCTTATCAATTGAAATAGCCTTTTATGAGTAGTCTACTTAAAAACATATATTCTCCGGTATTTTATCAAGGGCTGTCGGAAGTACTGATACAAACCCTTCCTTCTTTTGATCACAAGAAATTCATGATGGAAATCTTTGATGAGGACTTTGAGAATAAAGAGCTGAAAGCAAGAATGAGGCATACGGCAAAGGTGCTTCATCAGTTTCTCCCTGCAGATTATGGGGAAAGAGTAGATCTGCTTGTTGAAGTTGTTCAGGCACTTCGTGTGGCCCGACAAGGGGAAGATAGCCTGGCTTATATGTTTCTTCCTGACTATATTGAAACTTATGGCATTGATGATTTTGAAAACTCAATGAGAGCCATCGTTTATTTAACACAGTTTGTGAGCTGTGAATTTGCGGTAAGGCCTTTTATGTTGAAGTATGGCGAACGGATGTTGTCTCAGATGACCGCATGGTCTTTACATGAAAATCATAAAGTAAGGAGGCTTGCCACGGAAGGAACAAGACCAAGATTGCCTTGGGCCATGGCATTACCGGAATTAAAAAGAGACCCCAGGCCAGTTTTACCTTTATTGGAAAATCTGAAAAATGATCCTTCAGAATGGGTCAGGCGAAGTGTCGCAAATCACCTTAATGATATTGCTAAGGATCATCCGGCATTGGTAATTGAAATCGCAAAGCAGTGGAAAGGAAAGCATAAGGAAACTGATGCAATCATTAAACACGGTTGTCGGACTTTATTAAAGCAAGGTCATGTCGAGATCTTAAAGCACTATGGTTTGGACAGCGAACATGTTCATGTGGGTAATTTTCAAATCTCGACACCGGTTACGCAGATAGGTGGAGACCTGCATTTTTCATTTGATCTATTTAATGCACTTCAGGAAACACAAACCATCAGATTGGAATATGGACTGTATTACAAAAGGCAAAATGGCAGCTGGTCTAAAAAGGTTTTTAAAATCAGTGAAAAAAGTTATGCTGCTAAGGAAGAAGTGAAGGTGTCCAGAAAGCAGAGTTTTAAATTGATTACTACGAGGAAGTTTTATCCTGGGATACAGCAGTTGTCAATTATAGTAAATGGTGTGGAAAAGGTGCTAAAAGAGTTTGAGTTACTTTATTAACAGCAGTTTCTTAGCTTATAAACATGTTATCAATAGTTTACTAACGGCTTATGCACATACTTATCCACATAGATTTCGAGCGATATTTTCGGTTTATTTTATTGATTAATAGTGGTTAGTGATTTTTTTGTTTTCACTGAAATGTGGATAACTGTTTTGGATGTTAACTAACATTAAAAACAGTTGTTATTAACGCATGAAACCCTTTCTCCAATTGTATTGGAGAAAGGGTTTTTTACAATTTTTAAAAGGTATTTATTTAATATTTAGATTCAGGAAGTTTTCCACTGCCTTTATATTTTTTGTATCGATGTGATTGGCGGACATAGACTTTGTTAAGGATGCAGGGATGGTGACTACTTTAACGTCAAATCTGTAACCCATTACAAAGATAAAGTGATTAGGGTCGGCGCTGTCAAATTCACCCTTAATTAGGATGTGATCGTTTTTGTTGCTGGAGTTAATCACAAAGCCAGGTTCATCAATATATGAGGACCAGCTACTTTGCGGGTCAGTAATATTTCTTAGGTAAACTAATACAAGTCCATAGTCATTGTCCAGGATGTAATTGGCTGGTGTAAGTCTTAATTTGCAGTTCCATTGGAAAAGACCAGGGTTGACACCAGGAACTATAATTACTTCAGGAAACCCTTGAAATCTGTAAAAGGAAATATTGAAGTTGTTTCCGCTACCAGAGTCACCTTGAGGGCCTCTAAGGCTTATAGATCTTCCCCAGGTGCCAGCCGTTTTAGGTCCATAAAAATCTGCGGTGGCGGTGTTGATGTAGAAATCACCGATGTTTCCTAAAGATAGATCTGGTGCATTTGTTCCATTTAAAATGGTAGAACCATTGGTGCCGTTTGATCCGTTAGCGCCATTTGATCCATTAGTTCCATCTGCACCGTTGGCACCGTTTGATCCGTTAGTACCATTTGATCCATTAGCTCCGGTTTGTCCTTTTAAACTAACAGAGGTATTCCAGGCAGAACCTGCTTTTGGACCGTAAAAAATACTGGTTGTTTTGTCGATGTAGTAGTCTCCGTCTTTTCCTAAAGTTGTTGCTGGTATGCCTGTTCCAGATAAAATAGCGCTACCGTTGGCTCCAGGAGCTCCTGCAATGCCTTGTTCACCGGTATCTCCTTTGGTGTCTGCATTTTTCTCACAGGAAGAGAAGGTTACTACTGTTAATGCTAATAAGTAAAAAATTGATTTACAATTCATGATAAGTGTTGGGTAAGATT
This sequence comes from Pedobacter gandavensis, assembly GCF_014172405.1. Classification (GTDB taxonomy): domain Bacteria; phylum Bacteroidota; class Bacteroidia; order Sphingobacteriales; family Sphingobacteriaceae; genus Pedobacter; species Pedobacter gandavensis. Next base: position 316,269 of record NZ_WNXC01000008.1, read on the forward strand.
TAATAATTAGTGTTAAATATTGGTGTGATTTTTTTGCGAAAATAGCTGCAACAATAGATTTCCTTAGGAAGTTAATTCTATAGTTTGCGGTGTTCAGGTTAAGAAAAATAACTTATGCAGATGGTTTCAGGGTAAGTTGAAAAGGGTAATTTTTATACTGCGGTTAAGAATGGGTAGTTGTGTTTTCTGGAAAAAATAGGATAACCTATTAAGGAGAATCCCGAAGGCTTCCTGTGGGCAAAATGAGTTTGAGAGCATTAAGTAAATGAGATAAGCGTAATTTGTAAAGCGTTAACTATCCTTCTTCTGTAGCTCCATTTTAAGGGAGGAGCACAGTTTAAAAATTTTGGCGAAATTATGAAAACACCGGATAATTACAACATTTATGTTTATTTTTTTCAATGAACTGAAGAAAATGCTAGTTTTTCTTTAAGATTGAGCGAGCTGCGGTGTTCGAGCTCCTCTCGAGGTGCTGTCGTATTGAGTATAGGTTTTCACAATGATTGGAAGGTGGTTGGATAATGGTTGGATGATCCTTCCAATATCCCAGGGACCTTCTAACGATCCTGTAAGGGCCTTGTGAATATGTCGAAATTTCGAAGACAGTTGAGGTGGATCTGGATCAATCCCAAAACTTGTGGAGCACTGATACTTTTTTTCGATTTTATGCATACAACTGGGTTAGCCTGAAAAGGAAGAATTCAATATTTTTTACCCCTCTAAATTGCGATCTGAGTGCCTTTATCTTTGCATTAAAAGATTCCGCTGAAGCATTCGTAGATCTACGATCAAAGTAATTTAATATAGTTTGGTAATGGTTCTGTATCGACTTTGCAATGGTATTGAAGGACTTGAAACCTGTTTGCCTTACTTTCTCATGCCATTTGGCCAGATTGGCTAGCGCAAAGACCTTGTCTTTTGTGTTTTCGAATAGCTGACTAAGACCCATACTTAGT
>NZ_WNXC01000009.1 GCF_014172405.1 Pedobacter gandavensis
CTTTTGCGTTTCCGACGTATAGATTTCCATCATCTAGTTTGTTGTCCATCGGAATCCATTCAGTTCCATTGTAAACATATAAATGCTGATCTGTGGTATTGTAATAAGTATCACCAGCAACAGCTGTTGTTGGTACTGTTGGCTGTTGAGGTGTTTTCGAAGTTTTAGAATCAACATAGGCTTTAGTGGCCGCATCTTGTGCTAACCCTGGATCCGAAAGACCGGTTAGTTTAAAACCTCCCATTTCTACATCCTTTGCTGCTGCACCGAATCCACTTAATGGAACTGCAGTTTTAAGTGTTGAAGTAGCAATGCCTTTTGCGTTTCCTAAATATAGATTTCCATCATCCAGTTTGTTGTCCATCGGAATCCATTCTGTTCCATTGTACACATATAAATGCTGGTCTGTGGTATTGTAATAAGTATCTCCCGCAACTGCTGTTGTTGGTGCTGTTGGCTGTTGTGGAGTTTTAGAAGTTTTAGAATCTACATAGGCTTTAGTGGCCGCATCTTGTGCTAACCCTGGATCAGCAAGACCAGTTAGTTTAAAACCACCCATTTCGATATCCTTAGCTGCATTTGCGAATCCACTTAATGGAATCGCAGTTTTGGCGATTTCAGAAGCTTTACCATTGATATCACCAATAAAGAAGTTACCTAATGACAAGGCAGGAAGTCCAGTACCAGTAGTTTTTGAATCTACGTATGCTTTTGTTGCCGCTTCTTGTGCATCTTCTGGATCGGCAAGGTTAATCAATTTAAAATTAGTCGTACCATCACCAAAGGAAACATCTTTTTTTGGCGTAGCAAAATCGCTCAATGGAATAGCTGATTTCCTTACTGCTTCCGCTTTATTTACCCCATTACCTACCAAAATATGATCGGTAGCCAATACCATTGTGGAAGGATTAGCTACTTTTGTATCCACATAGTTTTTTGTTGCTGCGTCCTGTGGTTGCTTCGGATCAGCCATAAAATTGATCTGAAACTGTGTAGTGGCATCTCCCATTGCGATATGCTCTGCTGCCGGAGCGAAACCACTCAAAGGAATTTGTATTTTAGGAACTGCCGCTGCTTTCCCTTTATCATTTCCAACAAACATATTGTCCTCAGGAAGTGTCATTACTGTCACCGGCATTTTAAAAAGACCATCCACATATTTCTTTGTTGCCGCGTCAGTCTCTAACTTAGGATCGGAAAGGTTAGTCAGTAAAAACCCACCAAAAGAAACATTAGTTAAGGGGTCTGCGAATCCACTTAATGGAATTGTATTCTTTAATACATCAGCTGCTTTTCCATTGGCATCACCTACAAAAAAGTTGCCTGTGGTTAATGTTAAACTAGAAGGTCCTATCACCTTATCATCCACATATTTTTTAGTTGCTGCATCCAGATCAAGATCTGGCGCCTTCAAGTTGCTAATTTTAAAACCAGCCATTGATAAGTCAGCAGTAGGTGCCCCAAATCCGGTGATCGAAATCCCGCCTTTTAGGATGGGAGTCGCCACATTCAGGTCGCCACCGATTAAGAAACTGCCTTTTGTCAGGAGAATTTTATTTGCGTTAATTGGCTTATCCACATAGCTTTTAGTGGCGGCGTCCTGTGGATCTGTAGGATCAGCCATATTGATAATTCTATATTTGGCTCCAACTCCTGTTACACCCATTTGGACATCCTCCATGGCTTTTCCAAACCCAGAGATAGGAATTAAGCCTTTTGCAGTTGAAATAGCGACATTAGAAGTATTACCTACGAAAAAACTATTATTTTCCAGTGCCAAAGAAGCTGGATCTTTAAATAAATCATCGATATAACCTTTTGTTGCCGCATCAGTCGCTACTGAAGGACTTTTAAGGTTTTTGATGGCAAAAGAGGTTGATCCATTACCCATGCGAATATCTGCGTTTGGGAAACCAAAACCACTCAATGGAATATTGGTTTTGTCCAGTTTTTCATTGGTAATGGCCAATTTGTTAATGGTCAATTTACCTTCGCTGGTAATGCCAGCATCTCCTGATAAAGGAACAGAAACCGCTTCACTCGAAGCATTCCCGACAAAAATATGTGCTTCTTCTAATAGATTATCCAAAGACACCCAACTGGTTTTATTAAATACATAAAGTTTATGGTCGGCTTCGTTATAGAACAAGTCACCTTCTCTTACCTTTACGATCAAAGGATCAGGAGTAGATTTCCCTGTTGGGGTAGAGCCGTTCGTAGATATTTTAAACCATAGCGCCCCGTTATAGATATAGGTATTGTTATCATCTTTATTGAAAAACATTTCCCCTGCTTTCGCCGGATTTGGGAACTCAGATTTAGTTCCGCTGGCAATGACCCCTCCTCCTAAAGGTATCCAACCTTTTTCTGTAAAAGCGTAAAGTTTTTTGTCTGTTACATTGTAAAAAATATCACCGAATTTGGCGTCTTTAGGGATCTCAGCCTCGGTGCCTGATTTGAAAGCTCGAATATCTCTATCTATATCCTGAATTGCAGAGTTTTGGATAGCCATCTGTAGGGTCGCATTCACATAATCCTGATCTAAAAAGCCTAATGCATAACCCTTGGACGTTGGACGAATCAAGACTCCATAACTATAAATCGTAGGGTAAATCAAGTAATCCGCTGATGCTCCGCGCAAATAAGTAACATCAGCAGTAATCTGACTACCTTTTAAACTAGTAATTTTATCAATTCTAAAAGTCAACCCCAAATTATCAACAATGACATCTCCAATTAAAATATCTGATGCAGAGTAAGTATAACTTAAATCCGTAAATTTCCCTTCTATAGAAAAATCAGAAGTTGAAGTTGAAACAACATCCGACGCTCCGCTCAAATAAAACCTTCCAGCAAACGGTGTTTGTGCATGACAAATTAGAGTCAAAAAAACCAAGCTCAAGGCAATAAAAAAGCACTTACTTATTCTCATAATCAATCCGATAACCATATGAATTCAATTAAAAACCAAGTACAACCGTGTAAATTTTGAATGTATCACCCTGGTATTTAAGACTTAAAACCCCACCCCCTACTGATTCAAGTGTAAATTGAACTCTACTCACATTGGGTTTTGCACTAAAAGGAAAATCCCCTGATGTTCTATCAAATGTAGTCTGAGATGTAGGAGCCCAGATATCATTTATTGAGTTATTGACCTTACCACTTAAATCTTTAATATCAAATACGACTGTAGGTGGCGGATCTGAAGGGTTTTTTCCTAATAAGACATTGTCAATATTAAAACGAATGGTTTGCAAAATCACCCCGTCCGGAATAGTAACGGTAAATAAATTTTTTACCCCCGATATTGGCCCGTCTTTTTGTGTTACTGTAACCTCTGATGTACCAACGGATTTTACCATTACATAGGGAGCACCTTGTGGAAAGTATATTTTAGGCATTGTACCTCCACCACCAGTACCACCACCAGCGGCGGGAGTAGCCCATGTCGCGCCCGTTCCTGCTGCATTCACTGTAAGAACTTTATCTTTATCAGCATTGGTAATTGCAGGATAAGTATTCAGTTTCGTTTTATCAGTAGCAAGCATCAGAGATGAGGCAGATATTGATCCCACAGGAATTTTTGCAGCGGCACCTGTTGAACTGCTTATTGTTCCGAAAGAAGCGTCACTGGTAAAGCCAAGATCTGTTTTAGTAGCAATCACACCTGCCGCATCAACAGTAACTCCGGCACCTGCTTTAACCCCACCTAGAACTGAGGTAGTAGCTACTGGCAGAGTATAAGCTGCACCACCACCTGAACCATCTGCCGCAGCAGTGATTCTACCTTGTGCATCTACTGTAATATTTGCTGCAGTATAATTTCCGGCAGCAACACCTGAGTTTGGTAATGAAATCGTTGGATTACCATTTACACCATCACCATTCGCTACGGTTAAACCATTACCTGTAATCGTTCGCGTAGTTGCTGCACCAGCTGCTGTTTTCACCAAAATCCCATTACCAGCTACACCTGCCAGAGCAGTAAGATTTTGATCTTTATCTTGTTTTAAAGGATCTGGAGTTACAGGAAGCGTAATATCTGCTGAGCCATCGAATAAAACGGTATTAATCCTTCTTCCCGGGCTCAATTTTGTTGCGGTAGCTGCAGTAGTTGCTGTTGTTGCATTTCCGGTTACATTTCCAGTTAAATTCCCGGAGAAGTTACCTGAAGCATCTCTTTTTACCAATGTATTTGCAACACTACCACTACTTGCATTAGTTACAGTAGTAACTGTCGAAGCGATATTTCCTGCTGTTGCGCCACCAACTGTCACTACGGTTGGCAAATCAGCTGAACCACCTAAGTCACCAGCCAATTTAATTAACCCTTGTTTAGTTGCTGTTGCTGCAGGAGCACCTGAACTTACTACACCGTCTACATAGTCTTTTACCGCTTTTACTGATGGGTATTTAACGATTGAGGTTCCATCCGTACTGAAATTATTACTTCTATTCGAGATATCTTCTTTTCCTGCTAAAGCTGCAGCAGTCAATGTACTAATTGGTTTACCGGCATCGCTGGTATTGTCTACATTAGACAATAACACATCCGCTTTGGTTATTGTAACCACTCCCGTTTGTCCGTTTACCGATTGTACCGGAGCAGTAGAAGGTGTCAAAATTTCCACCCAGTTACCAAGTACCGAAGCTGGTGTTGTTCTTAACACATAACTCTTACTTTGATCTGTTCTGATCACGGTACTACCTACAACAGCGCTACTCAATGCCAACATTTTTGCTTGTGTATCCACTACGTCAACTGAGCTAAAAGACATCGCAGGAATCTGACTGCTTGGAATTTTACCTGTTCCATCTAATGTCGCCACTCCGTTTGCTGTTGCTTTTTCAGTGAGGTTTATTTTTTTAGCTAGTTCGTCTTTCGTCGCTTGAGTTAATGGTTTATTGAGATCACTTGTATTGTCTACATTACCTAGCCCTAAAGCAATCTTCGCATCTGCTACAGTACTTGCTCCAGTACCACCATTAGCGACACCAACCACACCTGTTACATTAGATGCTTTTCCAGAAATATCACCTGTTACCTTAGATCCGCTTACCGAAACAATTTTAGGATCTGTAACGTTTGCATCTTTAATTTTCGCAGTAACAATCGCATTGTTTACAATTGTCGGACTAGTAGCTGTACCGGTTAAATCACCTGCAAGCTGAATTTTACCTAGAACGGTAGTTGAAGCATCAGGAACTCCACCTGCTCCAATTACAGCATCTGCTACTTTATCATCCACATATTTCTTAGTCGCTTTTACAGTAGGGTATTTTTCATCAGAAAGCTGATCCGCTAATACATCTGTACTTTTATTTGCTTTATCTTCTTTTAATGACAGTGCTGCTGCCGTCGCCGTGCTTACCGGCTTATCAGCATCACTGGTATTGGTTACCTTATCCAGGTCAAGGTTTTTCTTAGCGCCATCTGGTGTATTTGCACCCGTACCGCCATTTACAACACCAACAATTCCGGTCACATTTCCTGCACTCCCAGTGATATTCCCAGTTACTTTAGAACCGCTCACACTGGCAATTTTATCATCCAATACTGCACCATCTTTGATCTTCGAAGAGGTGATGGCATTATCAGCTACGCGAGGTAAATCTGCAGTACCTGTTAAATCACCTGCCAGTTTAACTTTACCTTTAGCAGTAGTAGTCGCATCTGGGTTATCTGCTGAAATCACACCTCCATTTAGTGTAAGTCCGGGGCCCATAGTAATTACTTCCGGGCTACCTACACCAGCTGATGTTCTACCTAATAATGAATTGCTGGCCATGTCTGCCATCTTAGCAAGGCTTACTGCCTTATCTGCTAAACCTAAATTGGTGGCGTTACCATCACCGGTTAAGGTCGCATCATGTTTCACCGCAGTTAAACCACCTCCAGCAGAGGTGCTGATTTTTGCCTGTAATTCTTCCAATGCAGACTGGACATTACTAGCGGATAAACCACCATTCGGTGTTACAGGCACATTGATTGCGCTTTGATCACCAGAATTAATGTTCGTTGTATTTTTTATGACGTTTAACTGTGCATCAGTTACATATTTTCTATCTACAGATTCCTTAATGTCTGCGGTACTTGCATCTTCTCCTTTAGTAACAAGGCCTTTAGCATCATAAGTAATCTTTGTTTTGGTATCTCCTGTGATGGGCGTATTGCCAAAAAGAATTCCATCTAAACCTAAGTTTTTAATCGCACCAGCAACAGTAGTTGCACCGGTTCCACCATTGGCAATACCAACAACACCAATTACATTAGTTGCGTTACCATTCAGGTTACCAGTAATGACACCATTAATGATTGGATCTTTTAAAGTTGGACCATCGCTTAACACCACAGTTCCACCTGCACCAGTGGTTGTTGCTGCTGCAATTGCGCCATTCTCCCCTTTTAATACAGGAGCAGCAATAGAAGTTCCTAAAGTAATAGATGGAGAGATCGAAGGGTTTGTTACTGAACCTGTTAAACCGTTTGCAGAAACTACAGCTACAGATTTCACAGTACCAGTTCCTCCTGAACCACCTGTACCACCTCCACTGCCTACTAATCCACTTAAGTCAACCTTACTTTGTCTGGGGCCGGAAATAGAAAGCACCGTTCCTTCCAGACTTAAACTTTGATTTAAATCGGATAAACTCACGGTGTTACTGCCCTTAATAGACAGGTTATACATATTATCAAAGCTCAATACAGGTAAAATCCCTCCCGCCGTTAATTTATCATCTACATATTTTTTGGTTGCAGCATCCTGATTATTGGTTGGATCTAACAGGTTTGTCAATTTGAAACCACCCATAGAAATATTTTTCGCAGCAGCGCCGAATCCACTTAAAGGAATGTTCTTTTTATCCAAATCAATATTCGAAATAGAGCCATCCGCAATCTTTGCAGAAGTAACTGCATTATCAGCCAAGTCAAGTTTAAGATCAGTTAACACCGCTCCTGTTCCGTTGGCAATATCAATTGTACCAGTCGAGGTTACGTTTTTCCCCGTACCCGGCAAAGAATTCCCCGGATCACCTTTGTCTCCTTTTGGACCAACTAACAAAATTCCATTATTAGGCCAGCTACCTGAAGTTTTTGGTCCGTACAGGCTGTTATTACCCAAATGCAGGTAAAAATCACCATTTGTACCAATAGTTGGCGAAGGCGCAGTCGTACCACTTAGAATGGTGTTTCCACTTGTGCCTGTCCCACCAGAACCTAATTCTGAGCTATTTACCAAACGTTGCCATTGCCCGTTATTGAAATAATAGAAACCAGGAAGATTATTTGTTTGGTAAATCAACAAACCATTGGCAGGGTTATTGATCCCTTCACGTTGAACAAGGGATAGTCTTGGAATAAGTAGACCTTTTGAAGTTGAAAGTACTTCTAGTTGCGCACTGGCATCTGGGGCATTAGTGCCTATTCCTACTTGAGCTTTTGCACCAAATGCAAATAGCAACCCAATAAGCATGGAGTATTGCTTAACTGTTTTATTCATGAGATTACGGTATCGTTAAAATAGATCGTGATATAATAGGGTTTTAACCCCGGTCGGACCTCGCTATAGGCCCAGGCATTCAGTCATTCTTTTCTTCGTAAGATATCCTTAAGGGTAACCAAAAATAACCAGCCAATAATGTGGCATGGTATCCTCTGGACTATAGTCTTTTTTATAGCACCGCGGTTCTCTTTTCTTTACTGGAAACATATCGAATAGGACAAGATTGAACAATAAGGCATTTGCTTTTTTGTACATATTGGAATGTCAATAGGTTACAAAAAAAATCAGTTTGGGAGCAAAGCTAATATAGATAAATGGAATATTATTGTAACTATAGTAAAATAATTGATGTAAACTGCAATAAAATCACATAAACAACTGTATATCAGTCTTTTTTGATTTTACCTATTTATGGGTATTGCAAAATTAAATGAACTAAAAAGAACAAAAGTCTAAATTGATGGATTAATCTCTTGACTTTTGCTTATAAATCGCCCTGCAAAATGCAGGGCGATGTGTCAATAGGAAATTGACAAAGGAGGGTGTTTAATTATAGTTTATCTTTTTTAATCAAAAGACTTTCATATCATGAGCAAAAACATGAGATTTAGATTTTTTCTCAACTTTAAAATTGCTTTTATATTGCCATAAATATCTTGTATCGAAATCACCAAAAATGCACAACGTAAGAAAACTAACATTAGTATTCCAATTGATATTTAGTGCTTTATCATAATAAAAGCATATCCCCTTTTCCGGATACGGCTAGATTTACTCCGTGATCTTTATCCAGGTATAGCTTTCAGGTTTCATCACTAGGGGTACAGAAATATTATAATCCCGATCCAGAGTGTATTTTTTCGGAACTCCGTTCTCCACGCTTAAGCTCGCTGTGGTTTTCAATCCAGTATAATACAACGGAACTTTTATCACTCTTCGAATCTCCTCTTTTAACGGATTGTACAATAGGATCATCCCTTTGCTTTTGAGCCTTGGGTTCACATGCATCAGTCCATCCCAATCTCTACCGTCAGCTCTCCTCAGATGAATGATATCAGCATTCAAAATCTCCCGATTACCTTTATACCAATTGATTACTTTTTGAACAGTTTCTTTGGTTTCATCGGTATCATACAACCTTGGTCCACGGTAACAGGCCTGAATCCCCGCACCATAATATTGCATCATCAATTGTTCATAATCTTTGAGGTGATCCTTAAGAGGCTCTAACACCGCCTCCGGTCCCCCACCCTGGTATTTTGTCAGGGGAACAAAGCCCCATACCATAGATGGAATCTCATCCCAGGTACCATCGAAAATATTCTGACGATTCAGGATCATTTGTTGCTCGCGAGATAGGGAAAAATTCACCTCTCTGTAACCGATTCCAATTTTATTAATACCATCCATGAAGTACCAATCTGGCGCATTCACATAAATACCTTGTTCATTGCACCAATGGTAAAGGCTTTTCTGCAATTCCATCTGTTTCCATTGAGAATCTTCCAGTCCTTCATGACCAGGGTGTGTGGTAGAAGCACAAACGTCTCCTGGATAAGGGCCATCATTTTCAAAAATATCGAAACCGGTTTTACTCATAAAAGTCTTTAAACTTTTCAAATACCCTAGCCCCCATTTACTCCCAAAGCAAGGTGCATTTCCGAAAAACGCAGCTCCTGGTTTACCGGTTTTAGGATCAATCACATCATCGGCATCGCTAATTTTGCGCGAGCTAAACAAGGAATAACTACCTATAAAAATCCCTTTACTATGGGCATAATCACTTAGTGTTTTCCATTTATTAATATTGGTAGCCGTAGTATCTTCCATATTGCAATGGCTACCGAAGCTCAAAATCAATGCTTCATAACCTGTTACCGCACATTGATCAATTGCCGTACGCACCTGATCATCGTTTTTACTCACCAGGTGCATAAAAATTGGGTTTGCAGTAGTCCAAGGCATCGTGGTACGATACATTTTCCGAATCGCGAGTCCCCGTCTCTCCCTATCGTAGCTGTCCATTAGTAATTCATTGGTACGGATAGACTGAAATGTAGCCCCATCCTTTAGCGGAATGCCAATATCTCTGGTCGGGTGTACTTCTAATAAACATGGGGTTTGATAATCATAATTTACTTGCGAGGTATAGCTTTTATCAACTTTCCAATGCGTACTCTGGTCGCTAATTGGATAACGCATTGCATTGTTAAAAGCAAAATTACTTTCCAAATAAATCCCTTGTGGAACTTTCATTCCACGGGCTGTTTTATTATCCAAAGAAGCAGCTCCTACAACGGCACTCTCCTCTTCTACCACAGCCAAAACTTCATTTACCACCTGATCCAACTGCACTGTTTTACCAGAATTATTTTTTAGCGTTAACCATTTACTGATTAAAGGAAGGCCGTCATAAATGGCATAGTTTACTTGAACCTGGATATTTTTCAATGCTGGCAAATCGGATTGATAAGTAAAGGAAAGCACTTTCCCAGCAGGTTGTTGTTTATTTCCGGCCCACATTTTTGTTTTCCAGTTCAGGAATGGTGTTAATTCCGTGATTTGATGGGAAACATAATGAAAACTACTGTCGCCAGCTTTAAAATCATCAATCCAGGAAGGCAACAAATAAGCATGCTCTTTCTGACCATACAGGCCCCCAACATTATAATTCTGTCCATCAATTACCAAACGTGCTTCCGGTTTTATGGCTCGGAGTAACTGCTGCCCGGTGATTTGGTTCAGGAAATCTACACAAGCCACATCCGGACTAATCCTGAATGTTCTTTTCAGCAAGCCATTGTCCAACACCAATTCTTTTTTTTCCGGGATGGCATATATTCTAGCTAGATAAGCCGAATTATCCAACAACCAATCTTTTTTTACTGAACGATTAACTGAGGCTTTGCTTTTAACTGACGTTGGCCAGACCTTTAGGGTCTGGCCAACGTTTTGTGCTTTTACAGCTGTGGAATTAAACATGATCAACGAAAATGCTGAAACTGTTATAGCGGAAAAAATTAATCTTTTCATCTTATTTTTTTTGCTTTTTAACTTTCGGATAACTGTCAGTAGAGCCTTTCCTTTGATCTTTAAAGAACAAAGCATAACGAATCACCTGGTCTTTTTGAAGTGTTACAGGCTGCTGATAACGCGGAGATGATTTGCTAACTTCAGTTCCATCCAAGGTGTAACGAATCACACTATTTTGAGTAGGGTCTATTAAGCTCACGCTGGAACTTCCATCTGCCGAGTTGATGGCCAATTCAATTTTCGCGACTGGAATTCTGAACTGTATCCCTTGCTGGTCATAACGTTGGTATTGATCCACCAATCTCCCTTTAAAGTTATCAAAGTTCCTCGCTGCTTTTGGCGACCAGTCGATCTCAGAAAGAGCAGCCATTCTTGGGAATACCATGTACTGGAAATAATCTTCCGTTCCGATAAATTCTGTCCACAGATTACCTTGTGCTCCAAGAATATGTTTTGCTTCATTTTCATTTAATGCCGGATGTACTGGCTCAAACGCATATACACTATCTAAAGGCACCCAGTAGCCAATCGCCATCGGCTCTATTTTCGAATCTGCCTGATAACCGTCAAAATACATATGAGAGTAAGGCGACATGATGGCGTCATGGCCACTTTTCGCCGCTTTCAATCCGCTTTCCACACCTAACCAAGAATGAACCGTTGCATTTTCTGCCAATCCACCTTGCATAATTTCTTCCCAGCCAATGATTTTCTTCCCTTTTTTATTGATAAATTTTTCCATTCTACTAATGAACCAGCTTTGTAAAGCAGCCTCATCTTTTAGTCCTTCTGTTTTCATCCTTGCCTGACATTTCGGACAAGTTTTCCAGGCATCATGAGGGGCTTCATCACCTCCAATGTGGATATATTGAGATGGGAATAAAGGCATCACTTCAGAAAGCACATCTTCTAAAAAGGTAAATACCTGTTCATTACCTGCACAGTATAAGTCTTTAGATACGCCCCATACTTTTCTCACTTCAAAAGGTTTTCCATTTTCAAAGCTTACCTCGCCACAAGCCAGGTAAGGATAAGCTGTAATGGCGGCCACTGAATGGCCTGGCATCTCAATTTCTGGAATTACTTCTACGTATCTTGAGGTCGCATAAGCCACCACTTCTTTGATCTGGTCTTGGGTATAGTAGCCCCCGTATCTGATGCTATCTACATCTTTCTTACGATCCGGCCCAATCTGAGTTCCATTGCGATAAGCGGCAATTTCCTGTAAGCGTGGATATTTTTTAATCTCAATTCTCCAGCCCTGATCTTCGGTGAGGTGCCAATGGAATTTATTCAATTTATGTTTAGCCAACTGGTCAATAAACTTCTTAATGAAATCTACCGAGAACATATGGCGACAATTATCGAACATCATTCCTCTCCAGCTGAATCGCGGTTCATCCTCAATATATACTGCCGGTATTTTTTTTGTTCCATCCACAGGCACCAGTTGCTGTAAAGTTTGAATGGCATAAAATAACCCATTTTCTGTACCGGCAATCAGGTTAATTTTGGTTGGTGTTACTTCAAGTTTATATCCTTCTTTGGCTGTTACTGATGGATCAATTCTTAAGCTGATGGTTTTTACTCCTTTTTGCATCCACATACCAGTGCGTAGTTCCGGTTTTTTTGCCCCTGTTTCTACAAGTGCGGCTTGCAAATAAACAGCGAGATCTTTTAATTTCGCATTGGGATAACTGATGTACACCTGCTTATCCAGGACAAAACTCCCTTTTCTTTCTTCCATCTTGACAGGCAAAGGAACCAGGGAAATTTTAGACTGGGCAGAAAGTCTGACCGTACAAATGGCAAGGAGCATTAAAATAAAAATTCTCTTCATTTGGTTTATATTTGGTTTATGGTGTGTTTTATACAATCCTCTTTAAAAAGTCAAAGAAGATATTGCGTCCAATAAATACGATTACTTTGTATTAGATGGACGTAAATACAAACCTACTTCTGCAATTGCAGGTTGAAGTCTGGAAGAAAGAATCCGTAATCTAACCTCTTCTGCGGTTACCGCAGGGAAACGCAACAAGCGTTTATAACCAATAGTAGTTCCATCTATAATTTTCTTCCAGGTATCCCCATCTTTATACTCCAGTACAAAAGATTCTACCCTTTGTCCCATCTGCAAGTTTTCTTGTAGCAACAGTACATCAAATTTTTGAGGCTTATCCATTTTAAAGTCCATCACATATGGTGCAGATTTTTCAGTCATTTTCAAATAAGAGGCATCTCTCCCGTCAAATAAAACAGCAGTTTTCTTAGGGTTACTTCCATTTAATTTTGCTGATTTCAATAAATTGTGAGCAAACGTCTCATCCAATTGTTTTTTGAAACCTTTTAGTGCATTGACATCACTTTCGTTGATCAACCCTTCTTTATCTGGTGGAATATTCAACAGTAACACCCCATTGCGGCCAACAGAACTATAATAGATGTCCATTAATTTTTCAGGAGTTTTCACTTTATTGTTTTCTGCAGGATGGTGAAACCATCCCGGACGGATAGATACATCGATTTCAGCTGGATACCAAACCAAACTTTTGGCTTTCGAAATCACGGCTCTACTACCAAGATCGTTCGCCATCATATCTCTTGGTGCAAAGTCTTCTGCTTTTTGAGAGTTTGCAGCAATAGCTTCCGGTATCATCTGATCAGCAGGAACGACGCTCCATTCGGTTTCTCTTCCATAACCTGTTTCTGTCCCCACCCATCTTACATCGGGCCCAGAAACAGCGATTGTTGCCTTAGGTTGTAATTTACGAATCAGGTTATACCACCTGTTGTATTCGTAGACTTGTTTTTTTCCGCTTGGTCCTTCTCCATTGGCGCCATCAAACCATACTTCATCAATCTGACCATATTGGGTCAGTAATTCGGTCAGCTGATTGATGAAATAATTATTATACTCCATACTTCCGAAATATGGAGAATTACGATCCCATGGAGACAGATAAATTCCGAAACCAATGCCAAACTCTTTACAAGCAGCAGCCATTTCTTTTACCACATCACCTTGTCCATTTTTCCAAGGGCTATTTTTTACCGAATGTTCAGTGAATTTACTTGGCCATAAACAAAAGCCATCGTGGTGTTTTGCGGTTAAGATCACCTGCTTAAATCCCGCATCCTTACATACTTTGACCCATTGACGGGTGTCTAGTTTTTCAGGATTAAAAATTTTAGGGTCTTCGGTACCATCTCCCCATTCTTTATTGGTAAAAGTATTGATCCCAAAATGAATAAAAGCAGTGAGCTCCAATTGTTGCCATCGAAGTTGCCTCGGAGAAGGCGTCACATTCGCGGCTTTCCTAATGATGTCAGCTTCCGTATCACTTGGACTGATCTTGACATAGTTCTTGTCAGTAAAAATTTGTGCAGTTCCTTTTTGTGGTAAACCCGCAAGGATTCCACAAGCAACTAAGCCCATCAGGCTATGGATTGCTTTACCCCTTACAACCTTTGTTTTCATTTTGTGTGTTTATAAATTGGTTCAGCCATTAAAAAAGATGGTGGCCAATTCAAAGAACGCAGGAATTTAAAACAAAAAGTTTGTGTTATTTGCCAAAACGTTAAGCTTTTTTGGCAAGAGATGATTTAGGAACGTTTTGTAAGCTCAGAACCGAATACTTTGTCCCAAATATCTGAAGTTACACCATAACCTTTGGTGGAATCATCATAATGGTGTAGCATATGGTGCTGTTTTAATTTTTTCCAGAAAGGGTTACTAAATTTTGCATGATGCAACATATAATGTGTCATGTCATAAAACAGATAGCCCATGATAAATCCGGCAAAGAAGCCATCCAACATATTTACTGGAAAAATCGCACGGAACAAGAAGTAAAAAGCTGCGGCCAAAGGAATACTGGCAGAGGGTGGCATCACCAACCTTTGGGCATCATTTGGGTAATCATGGTGTACGCCATGAAAGATGAAGTGAATCCTTCTACCCCATTCTGATTTCGGATAGAAATGAAACACAAAACGGTGCAATACATATTCTGTTAAAGTCCAGATGAAAAGTCCTAATAAGACATGCCCAATCGCCGTAAATACCGAATTCAATTGAACCGCTTGCCAGCAGAAATATAAAATTACCGGAACGTACACAATTAGTGGAACGAAATAAGGAATTTTCGATAAACCCTCTAATAGTGGACTCTTAAACATTCGTGTTGACTCGGGAGAATTGGATATAAAATTCTTTTTCATCGTATCGTGCTGTCTTTTGTGGAAGCGACAAACTTAGGGAGGAATCTTGAAAATAGGAATCCAGCTCAAGAGTTATGAAACTTTTATGACATTAATTAACAGTTTGCGTCTTGCTTATGTTTTACATTTCTTAAATATAGCAAAAAAAGTATTTCTTACGATATGGTAAGATCCAGGGAAATGCTTAGCCTTAAATTTGTATTGTAATTAATAATTGAGCTATGAAAAATGAAATTTTAGGTATTCACCACATTACTGCAATTGCAGGTAATGCAAAGAAAAATTATGATTTTTACACAAGGGTATTGGGATTAAGGTTGGTTAAAAAGACCGTTAATTTCGATGATCCAAATACGTATCACTTTTATTATGGTGATGAACATGGAAATCCAGGCAGCATTTTAACCTTCTTTCCTTGGGAAGGAATTGGCGCAGGCCGAAGAGGTACAAAACAAGTGACCGAGATAGGCTATAGCGTTCCAGCAGGGAGCCTCGATTTCTGGCAAAAGAGATTAGAAGAAAACAATGTGATCTATAATAAACCAGCAGTAAAATTTGGAGAAAGGTACCTGACGTTTTTAGATCCTGATGGTTTGAAATTCGAATTGACAGAAGCACAGACACCAGATTCCAGACCGCAATGGGAAACCAAAGAAGTTACCAAAGCGCATGCCACACATGGTTTTCACCACATCACCATTACCACCAACAAAATGGAGGCTACGGCAGCAATTTTAACAGGAGTATTGGGTTATAAACTATCGACTACGGAAGTAAATAGATCCAGATTTATCACTGATGCAGTGGCTCATGCAGCAATTGTCGATTTGGTAGAAGCACCAGGCGAGTCTATCGGACACGTAGCAGGAGGCTCTGTTCACCATGTGGCATTTAGGGTGAAAGATGAGGCTACCTTAATGTATTTCAGAGATCAGATTGTAAAATTGGGTCTGAATATTACAGAAAAAATTGACCGTAATTACTTCTATTCGCTGTATTTCCGTGAACCAGGAGGGGTACTTTTTGAAATAGCAACAGACAACCCGGGCTTCACTATTGATGAGCCTTTGGAAGAATTGGGTACACACCTGAAGCTGCCTGCACAATATGAAAGTAACCGTACCATCATTGAAGGTATTCTACCAAAATTAAACTAACATGTATACCCATCATAAAAACATAATCACCGCCGGATTGCCAATTGATTCGGCGGAAAATGCCATCATATTTTTACATGGCAGAGGGGCATCTGCAACAGACATTATTTCTTTAAACCAACATCTACAAATGAATAATGCCGCATTATTTGCACCACAAGCCACAAACCACAGCTGGTATCCTTATAGTTTTCTGGCACCGGTTTCAGAAAACCAACCCGCATTGGATAGCGCCTTATTGCTAATCAAAGATCTAGTTGAAAATATTGAGGCCCAAGGAATTCCCAAAAACAAAATCTTCTTTGTGGGGTTTTCACAAGGTGCCTGTCTCACTTTAGAATACATCAGCAGAAATGCTGGAAAATATGCTGGGGTGGTCGCCTTTACAGGTGGATTAATTGGAGAAGAACTGGATCTTTCTAATTACGAGGGAAATTTTGACCAAACACCAATATTGATTACTACTGGAAATCCTGACCCACATGTTCCGGTTTCCAGAGTAAATGAAAGTAAAAAAATACTGGAAGAAATGAACGCCAAAGTCAGCGTTCAGATTTATCCAGGAAGAGCACACACCATTAGTAAAGCAGAGATTGAATTGGCCAGAACCTTGGTTTTTCAATCAAATTAAGCATCATATTATGGCAAAGACCGTATTACATAAAGCCGACAGCCGCAGCATTGCAGATCATGGTTGGTTAAAAAGTTTCCAGACCTTCAGTTTTGGAGGAAATTATAATCCAGAACGCATTCAATTTGGGGCATTAAGAGTATTAAATGACGATTACATCGATGGTGGCACCGGATTTGGCGAACATCCACACGACAACATGGAGATCATTTCCATTGTATTGGAAGGTGGATTAAAACACGAGGACAGCATGCATAATGTAGCCGTAATTGAACCTGGAGAAGTTCAGGTGATGAGTGCCGGCACTGGCATCTACCATCAGGAGTACAATAATGATGAACAGGTTCCCGCTAAATTCTTACAGATCTGGCTGTTTCCAAATCAAAGAAATGTAACGCCCAGGTATCAACAGGAACGTTATGACAAGAATTTACTTCCTAATCAGTTTACACAAATTTTATCCCCTAATCCTGATGATGCCGGGGTATGGATTTATCAGGATGCCTGGTTTCACCTTGGCAAATTCGAAGCGGGATTAAAGATTAATCACCCTTTAAAACATAAAAAAAACGGGATTTATGTTTTTGTGATCAAAGGAACAATCCAAGTAAATGGCCAGGATTTAGCGGACCGCGATGGTTTTGGATTATGGGAAATTGATGCCCTGGAGATAAACACCTTAACGGAAGCTGAAGTCTTGTTGATTGAAGTACCGATGAATTAAAAATCCATGAAAAAGAAAGAAATATTGGTGATGTGTTGTCATCCCGGAATTCTGGAAACCCTGATCCGCTTGATTGAAAAAAGTGGAGAATTTAAAGCTACTCCTGCTGCAACTGCAGAGGAAGTATTAAACCGCTTTAGCACCGGAGCTTTTGACCTCGTTTTGATGGGTGCCGGACTAGCTCCGGAGGCAGAAAAGGAACTTGAACGGGATTTGCACAAAATCAATCCCGAAACTCCTGTAATCTACCACTTTGGGGGAGGAAGCGGCCTGCTTTTTGCAGAGATCAAACAAGGTTTAGACCAGACATAATGTTTTTTTATTGTTTTATATTGATGTTTAGCATCTTTAAATGGTCGATTTTTTGTTATTTTGAGTGTTTATAATACACCCGGGTTATTTTTACATCAATTACACATGCCTGCAGCAGAGAAAAACAGTCAAATTTTATCCATCGATATTGGTGGAACCAGCATTAAGGCATGTATTTTAGATGTTAAAGGTGAACTCCTTTCTGAATACACCAAAGTTCCTACCCCAAAAAATGCTACTCCAGAAGTAGTGATCAAATGCATTAAAGAGCTGGCTGCAAAATTAGACCAGTCTTTTGTTAAAATTTCTATTGGTTTTCCTGGTTATGTGAAATGTGGTGTAGTATTCACCGCACCCAATCTGGCAAAGAACAAATGGAAAGATGTAGATCTTGCTCAGCTGATAAGCGATACCTTTGGTAAACCTGTACGTATGGTAAATGATGCCGACCAACAAGCTTTAGGTATCGTATCCGGAAAAGGCTTTGAGATTGTGTTTACAGTGGGCACCGGTTTTGGCACCGCCTTGTTATATGATGGCGACCTACTTCCTCATTTGGAACTTGCGCACCTTCCAATCAGCAAAAACAAAGACTACGACGATTATATCGGCAATAAGGCCTTTAATAAAGTTGGTAAGAAGGATTGGAATGAGCGTTTGCAGCGCATTATAGAAATTTATAAAACCGTATTTAATTACGACACCCTATATATTGGTGGTGGCAATTCAAAAGAGATTACTTTTACCTTAGATCCTAACATCAAACTGGCTTCCAATAAAGACGGAATCAAGGGTGGTGCAAAATTATGGGACCTGGAAGAAAAATTTCATGTATTTACTACTCACCCTAAAATCAACAACAAATAATGAACAAGTACACTTTAGGAATGATTGGCCTGGGCACAATGGGCCGCAATTTATTGCTTAACATGGCCGACAATGGCTATTCTGTAACCGGTTATGACAAGAGTCCTGACATGTTAAAGAAGCTGGAAGAGGACGGAAAAGCACATCAATTGAAAGGTTTTGCCGTACTGGAAGACTTTATCCAAAGTCTGGAATTGCCAAGAAGAATTGTTCTTTTGGTACCAGCAGGTGCAATTGTAGACAGTGTAATTCAAGAGCTTGTTCCATTATTGGATAAAGGTGATTTGATCATTGACAGTGGAAACTCTCATTTTACGGATACCAGCAGAAGAGCAGAAGAGCTTGCAGCACAAGGATTCCATTTCTTCGGTATGGGTATTTCTGGTGGTGAAGAAGGTGCCAGATTTGGTCCGAGTATGATGCCTGGTGGTGATAAAGAAGCTTACAATGCGGTTAAACCTATCCTTGAAGCAGTTTCTGCTAAAGTAAATGGTGATCCTTGTGTCGCTTATATCGGCCCTGGCGCTTCCGGTCATTTCGTGAAAATGGTGCATAATGGTATTGAGTACAGTGTAATGCAAATCCTTGCTGAAACTTATGACCTGTTGAAAAACAGCCTTGGTTATAACAATGAGCAGATTTATGCCACTTTTGACAAATGGAACAACGGCAGATTGAAGTCGTTTTTATTAGAAGTGACCAAAGACATCTTCAAAGTGAAAGATGTGAAATCTGGTGGTTACCTGATTGATGTGATCAAAGATCAGGCGAAATCTAAAGGTACAGGAAAATGGACTTCTCAGGTTTCTATGGACCTGCAATTACCAATCCCAACGATTAATGAATCGGTGAGTGCGAGAGATCTGTCTAAATTCAAAACTTTACGTGTTGCCTTAGGTGCTGCATTGCCTCACCCATCACAAAAAGTAGAGCATACTGAAGAATTCGAAGCTCATCTAGAGCAAGCGCTTTATTTTGCAATGATCACTTCTTATGCGCAAGGCTTACATTTATTAGCACAAGCTTCTATAGAATTTAAATACGAACTGAACCTACAAGAGATCTCTCAGATCTGGCGCGGTGGATGTATCATCAGAGCGGTATTGTTAGAAGACATTTATCAGGCTTATAAAAAACAACCTGAACTTCCTCATTTATACTCCGATGAAAGTATCCAAAAACAGTTAAAAGATATTTTACCGGGAACTAGAAATGTAGTGGTTACAGCGATCAATCATGGTATTGCGGTGCCTTGTTTTGCCTCTGCCCTAACCTATTATGACTCGTTAAGAACAGCTAATTCGCCGTTGAATTTAACACAGGCACAAAGAGATTTCTTTGGTGCGCATACTTTTGAACGTACAGACAGCGAAGGTATTTTCCATGCGAACTGGAACGAGAATAACATATAAATAACCCAGTGAACTAATACAACAATTTCACAAATGAAAACAAGCATCAACGTCAATCCAACCATAATCGTCATTTTTGGTGGTACCGGTGATTTAAATTTGCGCAAACTTGCGCCTGCACTTTACAATCTATATTCTGATGGTTTCATGCCAGCAAAATTTGAGATTATTGGTACAGCCCGAAAGAAGCTTACGGATGATGACTTCAGAAAAACACTAATGGGCGGTGTAAACAGCTTTTCCAGATCCGGTAAGGTGAAGGAAGAGAAATGGAGTAAATTTGCAGAACATATTTCTTATAGTCCTGTAGATGTGGAAGCTCCAGAAACTTTCGGTGTTTTAAAAGCTAATATCGAGAAGTTTCAAGAGGAGTTTGGCCCAACTACACAGGTGCTTTATTACCTGGCAGTAGCCCCTAACCTTTTCCCATTAATTGCCAAATGTCTTTCAGATTACGGATTGGCTGGTGATGAGGACAATTGCAGAATTGTAATTGAGAAACCTTTTGGAAGAGATTTAGAAACTGCAAGAGAACTGAATGCCATTCTTACCGGCATCTTTACTGAAAAACAGATTTATCGTATTGATCATTACCTAGGTAAAGAAACCGTACAAAATATCATGGCTTTCCGCTTTGCAAACTCATTCTTAGAGCCACTATGGAACCGTACTTATATTGATCATGTGCAGATTTCTGTGACAGAGCAATTGGGAGTTGGCGAAAGAGGCGGTTACTATGAGAGCGCAGGTGCATTGAGAGATATGATCCAGAATCACCTGTTGCAATTGCTTTGTTTGATCGGAATGGAAACGCCAATTAACTTTGACGCAGACGAGATCAGAAATAAAAAAGTAGATGTATTGAAAGCAATGCGACCTTTTAGTCCGGAAGACATCAGATTTAGTACCGTCCGCGGACAGTATACTAAAGGTTGGGTAGAAGGAAAAGAAGTTCCTGGTTACAGACATGAAACTGGTGTTGCTGCAGACTCTAACACCGAAACTTTTGCCGCAATTAAGTTCTTTGTAGACAACTGGAGATGGCAAGGAATTCCTTTCTATGTTCGTACAGGAAAACGCTTATTCCAGACTTCTTCGTTAATTACGATTCAGTTTAAAGATGTACCTCACCAGGTATTCCCTTCAGCAGTAACAGAACATTGGCAACAAAACAGGTTGATCATTAGCATCCAACCGGAAATGAGTATCCGTTTACAGGTACAAGCAAAAAGACCAGGTTTAGATATGGTTTTAAACCCTGTAGACATGGTGTTCGACTATAAAGGCACTTATACTGCTCAAGCACCAGAAGCTTATGAGACTTTATTATTAGATGTGATGACTGGTGATCAAACGCAGTTTATGCGTGCAGATCAGGTAGAAAGCGCATGGGAATTATTGATGCCAATCGTAAATGCCTGGGAGAATAAGAAATCCCTGAGTTTCCCTAATTATGCGGCAGACTCATGGGGACCAGAAGATGCGGAAGCATTGATTGCCAGAGATGGCTTCCACTGGTTCACTTTACCATTGAAAGACGAATAACAAAATAAAATAAACATTGTTCAAGAGGCTAATCCTGATACGGTCTACACACCGATTTAGGATTAGCCTTTTAGCTAATAAAACAATTACGAATGAACTTATTGATTTATAAAACCCAGGAAGAATTACAAAAAGATTTAGTAGATTATATTGTTGCAATTGCCAATAAAGCGATTGAAGAACAAGGCTATTTCAATTTTGTACTAACCGGGGGTAACTCTCCAAAAGAATTGTACCACTCACTGGCTACAACCTATAAAGATAAAATCGACTGGACTAAAGTATATTTCTTCTTCGGCGATGAACGAAATGTGATGCCTGATCATGAAAGCTATAACGGATTAATGGCAAAAAGAGCCATGCTAGACCTGTTAGAGATTCCTGCAAATCAGATTTTCTATGTGGATACTACGCTTGCTCCCGAAAAGGCTGCAATCGAATATACGAAAGCAATTAATGCACATTTCGATGGTGCAGACCTTTGTTTTGACTTAATTTTATTAGGTATGGGTGATGATGCTCATACGGCTTCCCTATTTCCAGGTACAACTATCCTGAATAGTAAGGAAGTTGAAGTAGATTCTGTGTTCGTTGAAAAACTTTCTACGTATCGCATTAGCTTTACCGCTCCACTGATCAATAAAGCTAAGAACATCGCGTTTTTAGTGTTTGGCGAGAATAAAGCCGAAGCAGTGAAACATGTGATTGAAGATCCAAAGAAAAACCCAAAATTATATCCTACACAATTAATCAACCCAGTTGACGGAAGCGTGACCTGGTTCTTGGATGATGCTGCCGCAGCATTACTAGATCATTAAGAATCTTTTCAAAACGGAAGGAAAGGCCGGTAGTCATAAAATGGCTGCCGGCCTTTGTTTTTTACAATGATTTCCTCTTGCGGTATCAATGTGATCGATGGATGATTTAGATTAACCACCGTATCGTATTCTTCTTCATTTAGTATGTGGAGTTTTGAGTACACCCTTCCCCAAAAACAGCCAATAAGCATACCTTTTAAGGCAAAAATCACGTTCCAAAATTCAAATTCTCTGATGATGAAATTGTGATCATTTATGAGGAAGCAAACCCAAATCAACTATTTCTCCAATAAAGTAATATTTTTCCGTAAAAACAATAAAAAAGAGAATAACGAAGCTTCATTTACCTCTAATAGGAATAAATAGCAGGAATAATCAAAATCAAATGAACAGAATGAACGGCTATTAAACCCATATTCTCTATTAAGTTTGAGGTAACATAAATAAAAAACTGTTTTATCAGGCCATAAGGGCAATAAAATGGTTAAAACCTCTCAAAAATGTCGCTGTTCAGTTTGAAAAACATAACTAGAAATTGTTTTTTGTTACTGTTAACTCTAACGTTAATAGTGATCTGGGGAGCTGATGTGAAAGGGCAAAGGGTGTATGCGACGCGAAGTACCGCTAGTACCACAGTTACTGGCAGCCCCTCAAGTTCAGTAACTAATGTTGCCAATTGCGTCAGTGGAATTGGAAACTCAGCCAATCAACCAACTGCAACGCCCTATACCCATTTAGCTGCTGCTGGATCTTTCGGTGCTTTAGGTGGTTCATTAGGTGTGGCTTTTGTAAATCTTCAATTTGACGCTGCAGTTCCAGCAAACACGATTGTGTTTGCCAAAGTTACAGGTGGACCTACTGCCACTCAGTCAAGCACCATCACCGGGGCAGCCTATCATTCCTCCGGATCTCTGGCAAATGGTTCTAACTTTTATCTTCTTGCTGGTGGTGATGGCTCGCAATATCTGGCTATTTATGCAACCGCTGCATTTAACTCCATACGCGTCACGCTAACTGCAGCAGGAAGTGGCGCAGTAGGTCTTCCTCCTTTAGAAAGTGTCGGTTTAGATGTACATTATGCTTATTACAATACTAATGGCTCCTCTGCCCCCCTAGATTGCGGACTTGCTATTGGTACTGCAAAAGGAGGAAATGGAACAGTAGACAATATGCAGCAAGCAGTAGATGGTAATTTAACTACCTACTCTACCATCACTCCCGCAGCCTTATTAAGTAGTGTAGACCAATATTTCTTCTTTTCTGCACTATCAAATCCAACTGACGAAATTAAAGTGACCCTATCAGTACCACCAATGCCGCTAACGCTTGGTTTGGCAAATACGATTACTGTAAGTGCCTTCAATGGGAGTAATCCAAATGCTGTCTGGACTAAGACCCTTGGAACGCTACTCAGCCTTGACCTGCTAACTTTACTCGGTAATGGAACACCCGTGACTACATCCATTAAACCCGGCGTCGCCTTTGACCGATTGACGGTTAATAGTGCAGCCGTACTCAGTCTCTTATTTTCATTACGTGTGCATGAGGTGCAAATCACTGCTGCAA
Source organism: Pedobacter gandavensis (assembly GCF_014172405.1). GTDB lineage: Bacteria > Bacteroidota > Bacteroidia > Sphingobacteriales > Sphingobacteriaceae > Pedobacter > Pedobacter gandavensis. The sequence goes on from NZ_WNXC01000009.1 coordinate 23,795, forward strand.
GTCCGGTATTAACGGTTCCGGCTCCTACCATCTGTGCCAATACCACCACCACATTAACCGTTACCGCTTCTGCATTAAGTACTGCAAAATGGTATGATGCTGCTACTGCAGGGAACTTGTTGACTACGGGGAATAGTTTTACAACACCGGTATTAACGGCTACCACAACTTATTATGTTGCAATTGCTAAAAATGGCTGTACCGAAGAGTCTGTTAGAATCCCGGTATTGGTCACAGTACTTCCTGTCCCCGTACTTCCTGCGATTACCGGTACGTTCTCAACCTGCGTAGGCAACACGACTTCCTTGGCCAACACGACTGCAGGCGGATCCTGGACTAGTGCTAGTCCAGCCATTGCTACAGTAAATAGTACCGGGCAAGTGACTGGTGTAACTGCGGGAACTTCCCTGATCACCTATTCTGTGCCTAACCCGAATGGCTGTCCGAGCACCATCACCACTACGGTTACCATCAATGCGCTCCCTACAGTAAATGCAATTACAGGAACTTTATCCACCTGTGTAGGTAAAACAACGCTGCTGTCTAGCACGACTACTTTAGGCACATGGAGCAGTACAAGTCCTGCCGTTGCCACTGTAAATAGCAGTGGATTAGTAACGGGTATTTCGGCTGGCACAACTACTATTTCTTATAGTTTGACCAATGGAAATGGTTGTGTTGCCACACAAACTGCAACGGTAACGATAAATCCATTACCAACCGTTAATGCCATTACGGGAACATTATCTGCTTGTGTGGGCAAAACTACAACACTATCCAATACCACTACCGGAGGTGTATGGACAAGTGCTACTCCTGCGATTGCCACCGTAAATAGTAGCGGCTTGGTTACTGGAGTTACTGCCGGGACAGCAACCATTAACTACACGGTGACCAATGTTAACGGTTGCATCACTATGGTTAGCACAAACGTTGTTATCCACCTACAACCGTCCATCCCAGCAATCAGCGCACATCATTTATGCCTCGGACAGGCCATAGACTTGAACACCTTAAACCCTGCTGATGGGAACGGAACAACCGGTGGGACTTATGTATGGTCTGCCAGCGTAGGCGGAGCTGCTTTAAGTTCAACTACAGTTAGTCCTCCACTTAACACCACCACCTACTACCTGAGGTATACCAAAGATGGATGTTTTAGCGACAGTAGTGTGCTGATCACTGTCACACCTAAACCACCAACACCGCATGTCATTTTAAATTAACCTACATAAAACTCTTAAAACTAAAATTATGAAAACGAACTTCAAACCCCTTAGACTAGCTGCAGTAGCATTCGCCTTATTCGCACTGCCTTTCAATGCGCTTGCAGATTCCTTTGACTTGTATTTGTGTGGTACCGGAACAGCCAGCCTGATTCCAGATGCCACAGTAACGGCCACACTTAAAGCCGGTGACATCTTGGTTTGGCAAGAATGGAATCCAGCTGGTGATACCCCAATAGGTACTGTAACCCAGGTTAACGTAACTACAAATGCAACGGCTCCTTCATTTCCACTTCCGGCCTTAGCTACTGGCGCTCATAATTTTAAAGTTTTTGTCATCTCGGCCAGCCCAAACTCTTGTTCTGGAGATGTATCACCAGCCTTCAAAATTTATTCACTTCCGGTACCAACAGTTGCATTGACTGCGCCTGTAACCAGTTTTTGTGAGGAGAATTCTAATGCGGTAAGGTCTGCGGTAATTACAGCAACTGCATTGTCACTTGCAACAGTACTTTCAGATGTGAGTTATGAATTTACATGGACAGCAACAAAAAATGCTGCTGCGGTAGGAAATGTAACCACAATAGGTGAAATCGGGGCGATAACTACCCCTGTAAATGTAAATACTTTTACTTTAAATAGCAGTGCTACCAAAGGTGATTACGTGTTCATCGCTACTGTTAAATATAAAGTGGCTAGTGGCACGCTAAAAAGTGATGCGGGCACTGGTTGTGTGGGTACATCAACTGCCTCTCCAACGATTACTGTAACTCCTAAACCAGCTACTCCAACTATCGTAATTGCACCATAATCATTATATCATAATTAATGTTTAACAGAAAAACAGGTTTCGTGTCAGGTATGCTGTTGCTTAGTGCAACGGCATGCTTTGCGCAAGCTAATGGCCAGGCAACAGCAGTTATTCCTGCTGGAGCTTCCTTAAAGTTGAGGGCCGCTTCTGTTAATGCAGTCAGTTATCAATGGTTAAAAGACGGTGTCGTTATACCTGATGCTGTAAATATTGAATATGCTGCTTTCCTACCCGGTGTTTACACCGTAATTTCCTACAATACAAACGGATGTGCATCGCACATCTCAGATCCACTGCTACTTACCGGTGGAAGCGTACTGACTTTAAGTGCAGACGTGATGATCACCAAAAGTTCAGAAAATAAATCTATCACTGTAAATGATGCCTTTGAATACCAGTTGCAGGTAAAAAACAATGGAGCTGGAGTGGCAAATAGTGTTAAAGTTCAAGACATTCTTCCGGAGAATATGGTTTTAGAACAGCTCCTACATCCGAGTATCGGATTTGCCGATTATGCAGCGGGTACCAGAACTGTTCTTTGGCAAATTCCGAAACTAGAGAATGGGGAATCTGCCATGCTAAGAATAAAAGTCAAGCCATTAAAGCCAGGGGTTTTAGAAAACACGGCGACTGTTACAGCCAATGAAGTCGACCCTAATCTGGCAAACAACACCTCTACCAACCGTAAATCAGTATCAGATTTATTTATTCCTAACGTATTCACACCAAATGGTGATGGAAAAAATGATGCCTTTGTCATTACCGGATTAGAAAGATATCCTGAAAATGAACTGAGTATTTTCAATCGCTGGGGATCAGCAGTAATGGAGAAAAAACCATACAAGAATGATTGGGATGGCTCTCAGCTTACGGAAGGCACCTATTTTTACCTGATAAAGGTGAAAATGGCCAATAATACCTGGGAAGTTTACAAAGGATTTATAACCATTATCCGTTAACATCCATTCTGTTTTAAAGACCCTACACTACCTAAAAATCCGGCCGTTTTAGCGGCCGGATTTATTTTGTAGGTTTATGAATGATTAACCTGATTAGAAACCGGTGTTTTGCGACAGGTTTTCATTTAATGTCCTTTCTGTTTCAGGAACAGGCATCAGTAGGTATTTATCATCCAATGTGATATTATGAATTTTCAATTGTTGCTGTTTCATTCTACCAAGTCTTAACAAATCGTACCTTCTTTGTCCTTCAGCAGCAAACTCCCAACCTCTTTCATCTACCAATGCGCTGATGAATTCCTCTTTTCCTGGTGTGGTAACCAAGCTGAGTGGCAACAATCCGGCTCTATTTCTAACTGCGTTAATCCCATTAAACTTATTAGGATCAGCGCTATTTAACTGATTCATGGCCTCTGATTGCATCAGCAATACATCAGCATAACGCAAGATCACCCAATTATTTCTAGCACTATTCCCTTGTCTGGCGGGATCAGTAAACTTTAGGTAATAGAAGTTCGCGGTACCTGGAACCGCAGCAATTGTTGCTGCTTTCCTTAAGTCGTTATTTGCATAAGATAACGCAAATGCATTTTCCACATAGAAAGCTTCATTTCCATCATTAGGAAATACCGATTTAGGTAAATGCATCCTTGGGGTAATCGTTCCTGTACTGGGTGCTAACCCAAATTGCACGACAAATATTTCTTCTTTATTTGATGCTTTTTTATCGGGATTAAAGACATCAGCAAAAGGCAGTAAAGTGTATACTCCAGGGCTCACTGCAATCACCTTATTACAAGCCGTTAAAGCATCCTGATAATCTGTAGACTCTGCGGCAGCTGTAGCTGCCCTGGTCAGGTATACTTTGGCCAATAAAGCACTCGCAGCACCACTAGAAACACGGCCTTTACTTGCCGCAGGAATCTTGTCTTCTTTTAGACAGCTGATTTCTGCGAATTTCAAATCTGAAATAATCTGTTCATATACTGCCTTGATTGGCATTCTGGAAGGTTTTAAATCATCAGCACCTTCTGTTGCCTTAATCAGCAAGGGTACGTCCCCGAAGCTCCTCACCAGATCGAAATAAGCAAGGGCACGTAAAAATTTGGCATTTCCAGCGATCTGATCCCTGGTTGCACGTGTAATCGGCCCATTTTCTACGTTTTGAATCACATCATTTGCGCGGTTAATCAGCACATAAGAATTGTTCCACCAATTACTGATCTCTCCATTGGTGGAAGTATAGGTCTGACTATACAATTCTGGTCGGTTGGTTTGAGGTAGTCCCACTTTCATTTGATCTCCGGTAAGGTCATTGATCACCCATACCGTTCGTCCATAATACTGTTGTGTTTGCATCACACTGATCACACCATTTAAAGCCGCATTGGCATCTCCTTCTGTTTTGTAAAATTTATTCTGAGAAATAAAATCATAAGCATCCTCCTGAAGGAATTTCTTACATGACGACATATTGAGCAACACCACAATGGCGATTAGTATATTTATCTTTTTCATTATCTTTTCTTAATAGGTGAATTAAAAGCCCAATCTAACTCCCGCAGTAAAGGTTCTGGCGGTCGGATAAGCGTTATAATCTGTGTTTAAACTTAAACCATTGCTGAGGCCGAAAGAATTTACCTCAGGGTCATAACCACTATATTTAGTGAAAGTCAGCAGGTTCGTCCCTGTCGCAAAAATGCCCGCAGATTTAATTGTTTTACCCAATCCTTTACTGATTGGTAGATTGTAAGCCAGAGAAACTGTTTTCAACCTTAGGAAACTGCCATTTTCGACTACGTCACTCGTTACCCCAGTTCTTCTACGTAAGGTACTATTGGCTTTCGGAATGGTATTGCTTGTATTTGGACCTGTCCACCTATTGACTACTGAGGCCAACTTGTTCGTGGTGAAGTCCCCGGATTCCATTTCATACCTGTTGAGGTTTAATACCTCATCGCCCTGCACACCTTGAATAAAAATATTCAGATTTAAACGGCCAAAAGTAAAATTATTGGTGATTCCATAAATGAAATCGGGTTGCGCATGGCCGATAATTTCCCGGTCTTTGGCATCAATCACCTGATCTCCGGTAAGGTCTGCATATCTTGGATCTCCAGGTAATACCCCTTTTATGCCACTCGCATCAATCTCTGCCTGAGTTTGCCAGATACCCAAAAAGCGATATCCGAAAAAGGAACCTATAGACTCCCCTACTCTCAATACGCTGGTTCCGCCATTTCCAGAAGGAAATAGCGCACTGCTCGCATCACCTACAAAACGTTCTTTTTCACCGGCCAGGTCAGTCACCTTATTTCTGTTCAGGGAGAAATTCAGGTTGGTACTCCACTGGAATTTCTTTCCATTGATGTTCTCTGTGTTGATCGCCAACTCGAACCCTTTATTTGATACCCCTCCGGCATTTAATAAAATGCTACTATAACCAGCTGTTCTGGGAATAGAAACATTGAGCAACAAATCTTTGGTTTTTTTACTGTAATAATCCGCTGTTAAAGAGATTCTGTTATTGAACAAAGCAAGATCTAAACCGAGGTCAAATGAAGCGGTAGATTCCCAGGCAAGATTAGGATTCGGGATGTTATTTGGGGAAACCCCTACCACACGATTACCGCCCAATGTTGCGCCATTAACACTGTAACGGGCAATAGACTGATAGGGATCTATTTCTTGATTTCCAGAAACCCCGTAACTGGCCCTCAATTTCAAATCGCTCACAAAGGGCAAAGTTTTCATAAAATCTTCTGCTATCACACGCCATGCAATCGCTCCCGAGGGAAAATAACCCCATTTATTATTGGCACCAAATTTCGAAGAACCATCCGCACGCATCGTGAAAGTAACCAGGTATTTATCCATCAAGCGATAATTAACCCGGCCAAAAAAGGAAGCCAAATTATTTTTCACTTTCCCCGAACCTGGAACCAGCACATTCGCACCGATTCCGATATTATCTACCCCCAATACATTGGTGAAGAAATTATTACTTGCAGCAAAGAAATCAGTATTATAGAATTCCTGCATACTAAAACCGCCAATTACATTTATCGCATTGTTTTTATTGATTTGTTTATCATAAGTCAGGGTATTTTCATTTACCCAGCTGACGTTATCTGCATATTCTTTCCTTGCCGTTCCAAGCGTATTACTCCCCACAAAGAGATCCGAAGGCACATAAAAGTCTCTGGTTTGTAAATTGAAATCTGTACCAAATGTAGATTTCCATTTCAAGCCCTTAATAATTTCATATTCTCCATAGAAATTCATCAGGCCACGCAGGTTTTTGTATTGATTCGTCGTTTTATTGGCATAAGCAACTGGATTTCCAAGTGCAAAAACATAGCCTGTAGGACCGTTCTGAACGGTATAATCACCATTTGTAAAGACAGGTACTGCTGGATTAATCCTTAGGGCTTCCAATAGAACCCCACCATTAGAACCACCACTGGTGTTCACCAAAGCACGTTTATCTAATCCGGCGGTAAGTTGAGAAGTAAAACCAAAGTTCAATTTCTCTCCTACTTTTTTATCCAGATTAAACCTGACTGATGCTCGTTTATAACCAGAATTGATAATGATCCCTTGCTGATCAAAGTAATTCATACTCAGGTTATACTTTGTATCCGCCGTTCCTCCGATAAAATTAAGCTGATAATTGCTGATTGGAGCAGTTCTGAAAATTTCATTTTGCCAATCTGTTCCTTTACCTAAAGCTGCCAATTGCGCATCAGTATAAGGTAAGGCCTTAGCTGAAGCAGGAGTTTCGATATTAGTGAGCCTTTGAACATCATTCAGGTAGTTTCCATATTGGGTAGCATCCATCATCTTGTATGGATTTCTTACTTTTTGAAGGCCATAATAAGCTTCGAAATTAATAGACGACTGACCAGCAGCACCTTTTTTAGTAGTCACGATAACCACCCCATTTGCCCCTCTACTTCCATAAATCGCAATAGAAGAAGCATCTTTCAAGATGTCAATAGATTGAATGTCATTTGGGTTTATCGAACTTAAATTCCCTGCTCCCGGGAATCCATCGATCACAAATAAAGGCTCATTACTTGAATTGATAGAGTTGGTCCCGCGGATTCTCAAACTTACAGTTCCACCAGGTTGCGCTTGTGTTTGAGTCACCTGTACCCCACTTGCACGCCCTTGTATCATTTGATCAACTCGTGTAATAGGTACATTCTCCAGACTTTTCGCCGTAATAGAAGAAACCGCACCCGTCAGGTCTTTTTTCTTCTGGGTGCCATAGCCAACCACGACAACTTCATCTAAATCAGTATTATCCTCAGCCAGCGTAATGTTTACTGAGCCTGAAGTTAAGGTGTAATTTTGAGTGATAAAACCTATACTCGTAAAGATCAGTACATCGCCACTTTTAGCAGTTATAGAAAATTTACCTTCCCCATTGGTTAAGGTACCGGCTCCTGAGCTTTTAACTTTTACAGAAACTCCAGGAATTGGGTTATTGGATTTATCTTTAACGGTTCCTGTGACCGGTCCGGTTTGCGCAAATACGATCATGCAACAGAACTGCAGGAAAGCAATAAGAAGTGTGATTCTTTTCATCATATTATATTTGGTTTTGGTTATTGGTTTGATTCTTAATGTTAATTACGCTGATATACAATCCAACCTCCATAATTTCTTATGGCGATTAAGCTGTTTTAACTCCTTTAAAAAAGAAGGGATTTGCGTTGTTTTTTCTTTTGCTCAAATATTACCGCAGGAGATCTGTATGGAAAATTTCCTATACAGGCGGATACTTTGCTGGAAAGTACCTGTTCATGAATTTAATATTTGGTGATCCAATGTAGGAATCCAGAGGCTCATCGAGGGGTGAAATTCTTAAATCAATAGGATGAAAATTATAAAATAAGTTAAAAACCAAATCTTTAACATCCTTGTTATTAGCATAATTGATAAAGATGATGGAATCTAAAGTGGAAATACTTATTATAGGAGCTGGCTTAGCGGGTCTAACAGCGGCCCTTCATTTTTTAAAATCAGGCTTCCCGGTAACGCTGGTTGAAAAAAACACTTACCCTCATCATAAAGTCTGTGGCGAGTATTTATCAAATGAAGTATTACCCTATCTGGATTGGCTAGACTTAAACCTGAGCTCGCTAGCTCCTGTGGCCATTCATCGATTTAATTTCTCTACCAATGACGGTCAATTGTTGCAAATCCCTTTGCCTTTAGGAGGTATGGGTATCAGCAGATATTCTCTGGATCATTATCTTTTCCAGGAGGCCATTGCCAGGGGTTGTCAAATGATCCATGACACGGTGGTAGACCTTAGCTTTGAAGAAGATATCTTCAGCCTGAAGCTAGCCAGCCAACAATTGATAAAAGCGAGAATTGTGATTGGGGCTTATGGTAAACGTGATGGACTGGATCAGAAATTATCTCGCCATTTCATCCAAAAAAAATCTCCCTGGCTAGCTGTAAAAGCACACTATGAAGGTCCATTTCCGGATGATTTGGTTGCACTTCATAATTTTGAGGGTGGTTATTGTGGCGTATCAAAAGTAGAAAACAACAAAATTAACATTTGCTACCTCGTAGACTATGCTTCCTTCAAGAAGTACAAAAGTATTCCGGAGCACCGCATGCAGGTATTATATCAGAATCCTCATTTGAAAAAGATATTTGAGGAGATGAGCCCCCTGTTTGATCAACCGATTACCATTGGTCAGATCTCTTTTGAAAAGAAATCAATTGTAGAAAACCATGTCCTCATGATCGGGGATACCGCTGGCCTGATTCATCCTTTCTGCGGAAACGGAATGGCAATGGCGATTCATAGCGCCAAACTCTGCGCATCCGCGGTGATCGATTATTTAACCAGCGAATCTTCATCCAGAACTCAATTAGAGCGAGGATACCAGCGTTTATGGAATCAAAATTTCGGGAGTCGCATCACCGCAGGAAAGGTAATGTCAGGAATTTTAAGAAAAAAACAACTGACCAGTAAATTCATGCGTATATTAATAAAATATCCATTTTTAATGTCAATGATGGTCAAAAAAACCCATGGAAATCCAATAATGACAGATCAGGTATAAACTATGATAGATACCCGTTACAGAAGCGAATTGCCAGAAATCATGGATAATTTTTCCATGGAAGGAGAAATATTAAAAGACGCGCTCGATAAAATAGCCAGCATTAACCAATTATTAGGGGGAAATAAAGTAACCCTTACCGGGGTAAAAGAACTCCTCCATTCTGCAGCACTGCATCATTCGGTAAAAGCGCAGGACATCGACAAAATTAACGAGAAAGCTGAAATCAGTATCCTTGATGTTGGCTGTGGGAATGGGGATATGCTGCGGTTTTTAGCAGATTATGCCAATAAAAATCATTTAAATTTTAAGCTTAAAGGAATAGATGCGAATGCTTTTACTATTCTACATGCCAATTACTTATCATCCACTTATGAAAACATAAGTTATGAATGTGTAGATATTTTTCAAGAATCAGCTTTATCTGATTCTTACGATATCATATTATGTACCCTTACCTTACATCATTTTAAAGACCAGGAAATTATACAACTACTCTCCATATTCCGGGAAAAAGCCAGATTGGGCATCATTGTTAACGACTTACAACGCCATGCAATCCCCTATTACCTCTTTATCGCCTTGTGTTTTGTATTCAGGCTCAATAAAATGTCAAGAGAAGATGGCCTGATTTCCATTTTAAGGGGATTCAAAAGAAAAGACCTGGAGCAATATTCCAATCAATTGAAACTAATCAACACCACTATCCGTTGGAAATGGGCATTCCGGTACCAGTGGATTATCCCTACGATATGAGTGTAAAAATTATAACGGTCGCAAAATCCCTTCCAGAATACTCCAGAACTACGGAGGAAATCATTCCATTCTTAGACACCTGGTTGTCTGGGCAAGAGGATCGTTTCAAAAGAAAAGTAAAGAAAGTTTTTGAAAACGCCATGGTCGACCAAAGGTATTCCATCATGTCTCCTGAAGAAGTTTTTGGAAAAGCTTCTCTTGAAGAACGAAATAACATTTATATACGTGAAGGGATCAAATTAGGGATTAACTGCTTGGGGAATGCCTTAGAAAAAGCAAATTGGCAAGCCAGTCACCTGGATTATATCATTACCGTAAGTTGTACGGGCATCATGATTCCTTCCTTAGATGCCTACCTGATTAACGCTTTAAACCTGCGGCAGGATATTGTCCGTCTTCCGGTAACAGAAATGGGCTGTGCCGCAGGAATCTCTGGTATCATTTACGCTAAGAATTTCCTAAAAGCGAATCCGGGAAAACGCGCAGCAGTAGTTGCGGTAGAATCTCCAACGGCGACCCTTCAACTGAATGATTTTTCGATGGCCAATATGGTCAGTGCCGCAATTTTTGGTGATGGTGCAGCTTGTGTTCTATTGTCTTCTGATGAAAATGACCAGGGCCCCGAAATCATTGGAGAAGAAATGTATCATTTCTACAATTCAGAACAATTAATGGGGTTTCATTTGAGTAATACCGGTCTTAAAATGGTGTTAGATGTGGATGTTCCAGATAACATAGCGACTCATTTTCCAGATATTATCCATCCTTTTCTAAAAAAATACGGTTTATCCTTAAAAGACATGGATCATTTGATCTTTCATCCGGGTGGAAAAAAGATCATCCAGGTGGTCGAAGAACTTTTCGGCCTTTCTGGGAAAAACATTCTGGATACCAAAGAAATACTGCGACTATATGGAAACATGTCTAGTGCAACTGTGTTATATGTACTGGAACGTTTCATGGATAAAAGCCCTGCTCATGGCGATCATGGACTCATGCTGAGCTTTGGACCTGGTTTTTCTGCGCAGAGAATATTATTAAAGTGGTAACTTTACCACATCATTGAGATAAAGATATATTGATATAAACATGAACAAAGAAGAAATCCTAACCCACTTACCTTATAGCAAACCGTTTTTATTTGTTGACGAACTATTGTCGATCGACGAGAATGGCTCTGTTGGAACCTACACTTACGATAAAGATCTTGATTTTTACAAAGGCCATTTCAAAGACCATCCGGTAACTCCTGGTGTGATTTTAACAGAAACTATGGCACAAATTGGCTTGGTTTGCCTGGGTATTTACCTGACTGCAACCGCAGCTTCTGGTCTTCCGGGACATGTGATGTTAACCTCTACTGCCATCGATTTCATGAAACCGGTTTTCCCTGGTGAAAAAGTAACGGTGACCACCGAAAAAGTATATTTCCGTTTCAAAAAGCTGCATTGTAATGTACAAATGACCAATGAGGCCGGAGAAGTAGTTTGTAAAGGAACCATTTCAGGAATGGTAACCAATAAAATGAATGGCTAACAGGGTTGTCATAACGGGTATGGGTGTGGTCGCACCAAATGGAGTCGGTTTAGCTCCTTTTCTTGAGGCTATTCGAACCGGTCGTTCCGGCATCACCCATCATCCGTTATTAGAAAAACTTCAGTTTTCCTGCCAGATTGCCGGAACACCCGTCCTATCGGATGCTTTAATCGCCAATTATTTCTCTGAGCTTGAATTGAGGAACTTCAACAGTTCCGGCATCCTGTATGGCGTTATCGCAGCAATGGATGCCTGGGCAGATGCTGGACTAACTATTGAACAGTCCGGAGAACCAGACTGGGATAGCGGGACAATATTTGGTAGTGGTACTACAGGAGTGGATAAATTCAGAGAGGCTATTTACAAAATAGATGATTTACAGACCCGACGCTTAGGCAGCAATGTGGTCTCACAAACCATGGCTAGTGGGATCAGCGCTTACATCGGCGGAAAACTGGGACTGGGTAATCAGGTAAGCAGTAATTCATCCGCTTGCACAACAGGCACAGAAAGCATTTTAATGGCCTATGAGCGTATCAAATCTGGTCTGGCAACAAGAATACTTGCCGGGAGTACCAGCGACAGTGGGCCTTACATTTGGGCGGGCTTTGACGCCATGAAAGTTTGCACTTTTAAACACAATGATGCACCGGAATCCGGATCCAGGCCCATGAGTGCCAGTGCCAGTGGATTTGTTCCCGGAAGTGGTGCAGGGGCCTTTGTTGTAGAATCACTGGAATCCGCATTGGCCAGAGGCGCCAGGATTTATGCAGAAATCCTTGGGGGAAACCTCAATTCCGGGGGACAAAGGGGAACTGGAACCATGACTGCCCCAAATGCGATGGCTGTACAGCGCTGCATCCGCACTGCAATTCAAAATTCAGGGATCACAGCCAACGAAATCGACCTCATCAACGGACACCTTACCGCCACCTCAAAAGATAGCTTAGAAATCCAGAACTGGTGCGAGGCGCTACAAAGATCTGGCGAGAACTTCCCTTATATCAATTCTTTAAAATCTATGGTCGGCCACTGCCTGAGTGCCGCTGGCAGTGTAGAGTGCGTAGCTGCTCTATTGCAGATGCAACACGACTTTATAGCCCCAAACCTCAATTGTGAAGATCTTAATCCAGAAATTACTTCGCTGATTTCTCCCTCCAAAATCCCTCAAAAACAATTACCTTTCCCTATTCGGGTACTTGCCAAAGCCAGTTTCGGTTTTGGAGATGTCAATGCTTGTATCATTTTTAAAAAACATATTAGCAATTAATCTGTTTGTTAGAAACACCATAAAGATCCTTAAAATGATAGCCATACCATTTCAAAATGAAAACATGGACAGATCCTTAATACTCTCCAAATTAAAAGTCATTGTCGCCAATTACAGTCACGATAAAGACGCTTTAGAATACCTTACGGAAAGCACCGATTTCATCAAAGACCTCAAAATCAATTCTGCAAATCTGGTAGATGTAGTGCTCGATGTAGAAGAAGAATTCGACATCGAAATCGACAACTTATCCATGGAGCGGATGTTAAATGTAAGTGCTGCACTTGAAATCATTACCGACAAATTGAAAGAAAAATGATAGGCAATGATATTGTTGATTTGCGACAAGCGATGCTGGAAAGCAACTGGCGCAGAAAAGGGTATCTGGACAAACTATTTTCAAGAACAGAGCAATTATGGATTGAAGGAACCAGCAAGCCTACCCAAATGATCTGGTTGTTGTGGAGCATGAAAGAAGCTGCTTATAAGATCCATTCCAGAAGAAAAAACTGGCGGGCATTTGCTCCTTTAAAGCTCATTTGCCAAACATTGGAAATCAAAGAGGAACTGGCGACAGGTAGCATACAATGTGAAAACATCACCTTCTTCAGTCAGACGATACTGGCAACGGATTTCATCCACACTGTTGTTAGTGAGCAATATCCCATGCAAGCAATTAAAGTAAATATCAGTACTTATAACCCTGGTGATTGTAGCTATAGAAGTACCGATCCGGCCACAGTGAGTCACCATGGCCGATTCCTGGCATTAGCCTACTTAAAGTAAGCTTTACTTTATTAAATTTTCTTCAATCAAAAGATTAATAATACCATCCGCAAGTCCAACTTTAGGCACATAAATCTGCTTAATCCCTGTCCATTTCAACAGCGTGATATAAATCTCACAAGCTGGAATAATTACATCCGCACGGTCTGGATTTAATCCAAAAACCTGAATTCTCTCTTTTAAAGAATGACTGTTCAAGTTGTTATAAAGCGTTTTTAGTTTGATAAAAGACATTGGCATCCCTTCTTTCTCGTCAGACATGCGGTACAGTTTATTGATGTTTCCACCAGTACCAATGGCTGCTAGATTTTTAAGTGATTTCGTGTTTTCTTTTACCCATAATTTCATCTCTTCCCAAGTTTCTTCCCTATCCTGGTTGTCAAGAATTCTTATCGTTCCAATGTCAAAAGACTTGGAAGCTACTGGAATTCGATTCACAAACACGGAAAGTTCTGTACTTCCTCCACCCACATCAATATATAGGTAACTCTTTTTATTGTCCAGAGTCTCTTCTATATGATTTGCGTAGATGATATTTGCTTCCCTTTGACCATGGATAATTTCCAGATTCAGGTCGCATTTTTCCTTCACCTGTTTGATGATTTCTCCTCCATTTTCTGCTTCACGCATTGCTGAGGTGGCACAAGCCAGGTATTTACTGACATGATAAACATCCATCAGGTTTTTAAATGCCAGCATGGTTTTTAGTAAATCCTCTGTCTTTCTTTTGGAGATGCGATGATCTAGAAAAGCATCATCTCCCAAACGCAAAGGAACCCTGATTAATGTATTTTTCTTAAAGCCGAATCCTTCCTCAGTTTTAGTGATGTCAGCAATTAACAACCTGACGGCATTGGATCCTATATCTATAGCAGCATATCTAAGCATTGGCTTTATTGGTGTTTATTTTTTAAGTAATTATAAGTCTGAACCTGCGCTCTAACCTTTGTCTTGATTCTATTTTTATGGTATTTATTGTTGTTCAATTTGGTGATGTCTCGGGCCTTTACATTGTCCTGAAGCTGGAATTCTATGATGTCACGGATTTCTTGTTTCACTTCTTTATCCAACACCGGAAAACCTACTTCTACGCGATGCTCGAAGTTCCTGCTCATTAAATCTGCCGAAGAAAGAAACATTTCTTCTTTACCATTATTCCCGTAAATGAAAACCCGGGCATGCTCCAGAAACTTATCGATGATACTGATGACGGTAATATTTTCACTAAAACCAACAATCCCAGGCACCAGGGTACAGATCCCTCTCACAATCATCTTGATTTGCACGCCTGCATTACTCGCCTCGTATAATTTCTCTACCATCCCCTCATCCGCCAAACTATTTACCTTAAATATCATGTAAGCAGGTTTACCCGATTTGGCAATCTTAATCTCCCGATCAATCAATTGATAAAACTTGGTTCGTGTTTCCAGCGGCGAAACGATCAAATGTTTAAATCCACTAACTACCGTCTTTTTATTCAAGCCATCAAAAAGTTTTACCAAATCTTGTGTAATCTCTCTTTTTGCAGTAAAGATGCTATGATCGCAATAAATGCCTGCAGTTTTTTCATTGAAATTACCGGTAGCCAGGTTGGCATAATATACTGCTTTCCCTTTCTCCATTCTTTTAACCAGGCAGATTTTCGAATGTACTTTATAATCTGTCAGACCATAATTTACATTCACCCCTTCTTCTTTTAATCTGGTGCTCCAGAAAATATTCGCTTTTTCGTCAAACCTTGCTTTCAACTCTACCAGGCAATTCACCTTTTTACCGTTTTTAGCGGCATTGATCAAGGCATTGACCACCTTTGAGTTTTCTGCAAGACGATACAACGTAATGTTAATCTCTGTAACCTTTGGATCAATTGCTGCTTCCCTTAAAAACAAAATGATATAATCATAAGATTGATAAGGCAGGTTTACCAGGTAGTCTTTTTCTGCAAGCTTATTGAAAATACTTTCTGTACGGTGTAAGCCCGCAACTTTCAAAGGTACATTTGGTGGGTATTCCAGCTCTTTTCCTCCAACATTTGGGAAGGCAATAAAATCGCCAAAACGGTGGTATCTATTTCCTGGAATCAGGCTTTCCGCTTCGATTTTCATTTTATTCAGCAATACAGTCAGCATCTCGAAAGGCATTTCCGTATCGTACAAAAGTCGCATAGGTTTACCTCTTTTACGCTTATCCAGACTGCTCTTTAATTCTTCAATAAATTTATCACTGACTCTTTTATCGATATCTAATTCTGCATCTCTGGTCAATTGTATAGAATAGGCATCAATTACATCGTAATTAAACACATAAAAAATATCATCGAGGCAATATTTAATGATATCCTCCGCCAAAATGATAAACTTTAATCCATTAGTTTCTGGTAACACCAGAAACCTTGGAAGGTTTGGTGGCAATTCTATCAGCGCGTACCTTGCACTGGTTTTAGAGGATGCCTTAGAAAGACGTACAAAGAAATATAGATACCGATCTTTTAATTCCGGAAATGGCTTTTCCAGATCTATCATGATGGGCACCAGATTAGAAAGGATTTTATCCCTAAAATGGTTCCTTACAAACTCTCCTCTAGCCACGTTGAGCTGCGTCTCATTGAGGATAAAAATCCTGTTTTGCGCCAATTCATTGATCAGGGTAGCCTGAAACAGCAGCTCGAACTTCCGCTCCTGTTTCACCACAATATTCTTTATTTCATTTAAGATCTTTTTAGGGTTGAATCCTAGTAAGGCCTTTGCTTTTTCATTTAAATTGGCCAACCGGCTCATGGTAGCAACTCTTACCCTATAAAACTCCTCCAGATTGGAAGAGAAGATAGAAAGAAATTTAATCCGCTCTATCAAGGGTACAGTTTCATCTGCCGCTTCCTGCAAAACCCGCTCGTTAAAATATAACCAACTGATCTCTCTGTTTAGGAATGGTGCCTTTTTTCTTGTCATGTATAAATAAAAAAATCCCTGTAAAAAACAGGGATGCTCAAAACTGCAAATTCTATTGTTAAATCAGTGTTAATTATCACCAATTCAAGAATTAAAAAATAACGTCCCGTTATTATCTTTTATCTCATGTTACACAGTTGTTGAATCTGTTGTTGCAGTTTTATCTAAAGCTGATGCCGCATCAGTATTCACTTTTTCTGCTTCAGCAACTTTTTCTACCGGTTTAGCTACCGCAGGAATACTTGCTTTTTTTGCAGGTCTGCCCACACTTGCTTTAACGCCAGGAGCTTTTGCAGGAGTATTACTGGTTGCCGATTTAGCAGTTGTAGTTTTATTTACAGGGGTTTTGGTCGCTGTAGATTTAGCAGCAGGTTTAGTTGCAGCTGTTTTTGCAGCAGTCGTTTTAGCGGCTACTGGTTTTGTAGTTGCAGGTTTTGTCTTTGCAGCTGGTTTCGTTCCTGGAGTTTTAGGAGTTGCAGTTGTCTTATTCACAACTTCAGTTACTTCATTCTTCAATACGGCCACTTTTTCTGCGGCTGTTTTTGCAGCTGATTTAGCTTTTACTGCTGCTTTTTTCAAAGGCTTAGCCAAAGCATCAGCGGCTTTTTCTTCTGTAGCAATTGCGGCAACTTTTACACTCTGAACAACAGGCTTAGCTTTTGCTACTGCTTTCTTCACTACTTTTTTTGCTTTCTTAACTTCTTTTTCAATCTCTTTTTTGAAAGCTTTAGCTTTTTTCTCTGCTTTCTTAGTCAAAGGTTTATTGGCTTTTGCTGCCTCTTCCAATTTCGAATTCACAGCTTCTCTCACTTCAAAGAATTTCGTAGAAAGTTTCTTTGCTACTACTTTACTCGCTTTTGCAATGTCATCGCCTATCTTCTCTGCATCATGTCCCAAATGTTTTACCACTTCGAAAAACTTCTCACTTAGACTTTTTTCCAATTGTTTTTTTGCTGCACTTTTAGCAACTTTCTTTTCTACTCTTGATTTTTTGCCTTTCATATTCTTTTATTTATAAGTTTTTAGGTTGATCAGATAAATAGGACACTGCTCAGTTCATATTCCTCGTTTAATGTTTATATTTGTAATGAGCACCCATTAGGGGTTAAATCTCACTTAAATTTAATATTTTTTTTATTCTAAAGCTATAATCATGCCCACTTTCGATATTGTAAGTAAAGTTGACGCGCAAACTTTTGATAACGCGATGAACAATGCCAAAAAAGAAATCCTAAATCGTTATGATTTCAATACGTCTAAGAGTACAATTGATCATGATAAGAAAACCAATCAAATCACGATCGTAACCGAAGACGATATGCGTTTAAAAGCTATTCAAGATGCTATTATCTCCAGAATGGTTAAACAAGGACTGGATTCCAACAGTTTAGACTTTGGAAAAGAGACCTACGCTTCTGGAAATATGATCAGAAAAGAGATATCTATAAAAGAAGGTATCGACAAAGAAACTGCGAAAAAAATCGTTGCAAAAATAAAGGCGAGTGGCTTAAAAGTTCAAGCTTCGATGATGGATGACCAGGTTCGAGTACAGAGTAAGAGCATTGATGACCTACAAGGTGTCATTGCACTTTGTAAAGGCGAAGATTTCGGTCAGCCCCTACAATTCATCAATATGCGTAACTAATCATACCTCTATAATTTTTCAACCAGATACTAAAAAACACAAGCCGATGGAAATTATTGACAGTGGATTTGTATTTTCTGATGACCCTCAGAAAATCGATCCGGTTGCTATTCACCATTATTTAAGCACTCAATCTTACTGGGCACAAAATATCCCACTGGAAACCGTAAAAAAGTCGATTGCTAATTCCTTATGTTTTGGTATTTATTATGAAGGGAGACAGGTTGGTTTTGCTAGGTGGATTACCGATCGCGCAACCTTCGCTTACCTCGCAGATGTATATGTTGAAGAAATATACCGCGGACAAGGGTTATCTAAAAAACTAATGTCTTTAATGCTTTTTCATCCAGATTTACAAGGATTGAGAAGGTATATGTTGGCTACAATGGATGCACATGGTCTATATGCACAATTTGGATTCAAACAGGTTGATCATCCAGATCGATTAATGGCTATCGTCATTAAAGATGCTTATTTAAACAACTAATCACAGCGCATAAAAAAATAAGGCCGGTTCTTCATTAAATGAAGACCGGCCTTATTTTTTATATTTCAGAACGCTTTATACCGTTTTCACATCCCCTTCACTATAATCCTTAATATCAGCAATATAACCATTTAAAATCAGGAAGTCGAACAATGGTTTTGCATCCGGAGTTACAGGCATATTCGCACTTGTAATTACAGTATTTGTCTTTTTATCCAGGAAAGGATAGGCAAATAAGCGTACATTTTTACTAAACATATCACTCACATAGCTTAACAACTGGCTTGAGTAATTCTCTCCGAAATTACTAGAGTTAAATACAAATTTAAGGTTGTTAATATTAGTCGAGATCCCAACACTTTTTGGCTTACAACGATCTAAGTATTTCGCCAATTTATTGTGTCTGGCAAAGTTAGACACCATAACCAGGTTGCCTGTTTTACACATATCCTCTGCACGTTTTGCAACGGCTTCCAGGTCAAAGCTTTCAGGCTCATCATCTCCGGCGCTCAATACATTGGATAGAAGTACCTCGATTAATACACTTAGATTTTCTTTGCTTACACTTTCTGAACGCACAAACTGATCTACTGCCTTATTCAACATACTAAAGTTAGGATTTGATTTCTGCGCGTATTTGGTGCGTAAAATCATGATATCCTTTTTATAAAGCAAGTCTTTCGGCAAACAAGGGTTTCCCAATGAATCAAAAATCGCGGCATCAGAAAAGTCCTTCACAATTAAATAAAGGTTCAAAAGAATATTATTAATCTTTCCAAAAGCAGGACCACTCACAGAAATTAAATCGATCTCTACAGAACCTACAGTCAGGTTATCTGCTAAAGATTCGATCATGGTTTTAGGATCATTGTTGTAATAGAAAGCCGCATAAACTAAATTCACACCAATAATACCCAATACATTTTGCTGTAATGCTGCATCAGTATCTAGTAATCTTACATGGAAAAAGATTTCATTTGGCTCCCCTCCTGGTTCCGATTGAAAACGAATACCAATCCAGCCGTGAGGATCATTTGATTTGTTGTAATTTAAAGTCGTAACCGTATCTGCGAAAGCAAAGAAAGTACGGTCGTCATACTTCTCCCCATTCAATCTTTCATTAAGCAGGCCAAACTCATGGCTCAACATTTTTAACAGTCTGGATTGACTAACATACCTTCCTGATTCTTCTACCCCATAAATCGCATCACTGAAAGTCATATCATAAGCCGACATGGTTTTAGCAACCGTTCCTGAGGCAGCACCCGCAGTAAAAAAATTACGCGCCACTTCTTGTCCTGCACCTATCTCCGCAAAAGTTCCGTAAATCTTAGGGTTTAAGTTAATCTTCAAAGCTTTACGCTTGGTATCCAGAATTTCTCTTTCCATGCTGCAAAAATAACACAATAAGACGGAATTCAGGCCATAAAATTACCGATCTTGGCTCAAAAAATTAAAGATCAAAACACTACCTTGGTTGTCAGATGCTAAACGTGACCAACCTCAACATACAATTCCTAAATAAAGCAGACAAATCCTGGCTTACTGCGGTGACTGACATTAGTTTCCGGGTGGATAAGGGAAAAGTATTGGGGATTGTTGGAGAGTCTGGATCCGGAAAATCTGTCACCTCTTTTTCCATTATGAGGCTTCATGATCCCTTAAACACTAAGGTAAGTGGCGACATTGAATTTGACAAAATCGATATGCTCAACCTCTCTCCGGAAGAAATCCGAAAGTATAGAGGGAACAAAATTGCGATGATTTTCCAGGAACCTATGACTTCCCTAAATCCGGTATTCACCTGCGGATACCAGGTTCAGGAAGCCATTATGTTACATCAGCATAGCGATAAAGCAAGTGCTAAGGAAAAAACTATTGCTCTATTTGAGGAAGTGCATTTGCCCCGTCCGGAGCAAATTTTTGAAAGCTATCCACATCAATTGTCTGGCGGACAAAAACAGCGCGTCATGATTGCGATGGCACTGAGTTGTAACCCAGAGCTTTTAATTGCAGACGAACCCACCACCGCTTTAGATGTTACGGTCCAAAAGACCATCCTTGAGCTGTTAATGAGGATCAAAAAAGAAAGGGGAATGGCGATGATCTTTATCTCACATGATTTAGGTGTGATTGCAGAGATTGCCGACGAGGTGGCGGTGATGTACAAGGGACAAATTGTGGAACAGGGATCCGTTAAACAGCTATTTGACCATCCCGGACACCCTTATACCAAAGGTTTATTGGCTTGCCGGCCAAACCCACACCGCCTGCTAAAAAAGCTCCCGGTAGTAGCTGATTTTTTATCGGCAGACCCCAACCTGGCTCTGGCCCATCTACTGGACAGCAATACCTACACCGAATCCGAAATTGCCACCAGGAGAAAGGAATTGTACTCCAAATCGCCAATGTTGCAAGTCAAAGAACTCTGTACCTGGTTTCCTATAAAAAAGGGTCTTTTCGGAAAAACCACAGATTATGTCAAGGCAGTAGATCAGGTAAGTTTTGAGGTGTTCCCTGGCGAAACACTTGGTCTTGTTGGAGAATCTGGTTGTGGTAAAACCACTTTAGGCAGGAGCATTCTAAGGCTAATCAACCCAACATCCGGACAGCTCATTTTCGAAGGAAAAGACATTACGCTACTCCATAAAGCTGAACTCAGAAAAATGAGAAGAGAGATACAGATTATCTTTCAAGACCCTTACTCCTCTTTAAATCCAAAACTTAGGATAGGAAACGCGTTAATGGAGCCTTTACAAGTCCATGGTTTATTCGAAAATGACACGAAAAGAAAAGCCCATGTATTGGAGTTATTGGAAAGAGTAGACTTAGATCCGGCAACATTCAACAAGTATCCCCATGAGTTTTCTGGTGGACAAAGACAACGGATTGTGATCGCCAGAGCATTGGCTCTACAGCCAAAATTCATCATTTGTGATGAATCAGTGTCTGCTTTAGATGTTTCCGTACAGGCACAGGTGCTTAATTTGTTAAGGCAGCTACAACAGGATTTTGGATTGACTTATATCTTTATTTCCCATGATCTTTCTGTAGTCAAACATATTTCCGATCGCATCCTGGTGATGAACAAAGGAAAAATAGAAGAACTGGGTTTTCCAGAAGAAATTTACTTCCATCCTAAAGCGGAGTATACCAAAAAACTGATTGCAGCAATACCTGGCTCATCCGGCAAAAATTAGTCAGCGCAAATACAGTAAATTTTAGGTTTAATGAATTTCCGGTTCCCCAGGACCGCTGGCCAGTTTGATTAAAGCGGTATTCAGTAACCTTCTAACAGCACGCTCTTTTACCTTATCATAGTGTTTCAAAAGCACCATCACCTTAAAAATGGCCACATCTTTATTGATGGCAATCGTCTTTATCGACAAACCTCCCTCTACCACATTATCAGCATCATTTTCAATCGCTTTTGTCAGGTATTCCTCTAGAAATTCAGGGGTATAACCATACCGTAGCGACAAGTCAAATTCTATACTTAATTTCTTGGTGTTTTGCTTGGATTGGTTCACGATCACAGAACCAAAAGCCACAGAATTTGGAATGATTACCATATCACTATCCTCATTCTGAAGAATCATATTGGTCAAGGTAATGTCCAGAATTTTCCCTTCATGTTCCGCTAATTTGATATAGTCGCCTAATGATAGGCGGTCTGAAAACATGATAATCAATCCATTGATCATACTGGTGATGTAATCCTTGAAAGTCACCGCCAATGCCGCCGCCACAATCGATACACTAAACACCAGCTCTCTAGGATCTATGCTGAACAAGGCCGTCAATGCCAGCGCAAAAAACACGGTATTAAAAATAGAAACCACCCTATTGATTCCCAGAATAAAGTTATCCTTGATGTTCTTTTTCAGTCTGTGTTTCTTGATGTACCAGTAGATCACCACCAACCTCAGGATAGAAACGAGCAAACTCGGGCCTAAAAACAGAATAAAACCCTTACTTAATTTCCCTAAAAAAGGATACTCGGTATACAGCTGAGGTACTTTGATCGCAAAATAAATCAGCGCTGTGCAAATCAATGCCTTGATCAGAATCATGATCAATTCTTTACCTGTTTCCCGCTCTTTATCTTCTATTGTTATCAAAACCTATATTCTTTAATAAAACCTTATTTATCCAAAGATACAAAAATCGGCCATCCATTATCACAGATTTAACCGCATCTACACCTTCCTATTGCCGTATTAAAGACATTTAACTGGGCATTTGACAGCTTTTCCACTTCAAATTGTTACCTTCGAATGATTCATATCTATACTATGGCAAAAAATAAATCATCTCACTTAGAACTCGTTTTAATACAATTAATTAGCGATGTTCTGGAGAAAAGCAACAAAGAGGCCCTGAATTACAAACAGGTCTCCGCGAAATTAAACATTACAGATTCCGATGCTAAGGAAACTATCCTCGATATATTAAAACAACAGGCTAAAAAGGGCATTTTCGCTGAACCGGAACGTGGCAAGTTCAGGTTGAAAGACCTGAAAACCTTTATCATTGGAAAAGTCGACATGACAGCTGATGGTAATGCATTCATCGTTCCTGACGATGAGTTTGAAAAAGACGTATTTGTTTCTTCCCGTAAACTTCACAATGCGCTTCATGGCGATAAAGTAAAAGTTTACATCTACGCCAAGAAAAGCGGCCGCAAGAATGAAGGAGAAGTTGTAGAGATCATTCAACGTGCAAAAACTGACTTTATTGGTGTCATTAAGATTTCAGACCGTTTCGCATTTGTAAACGTGGACGACAAGAAAATGCTCCATGATATTTTTGTGCCTTTAAGTGACCTTAATGGCGCTAAAAACGGGCAAAAAGTTCAAGTAAGCATCACAGATTGGCCGGAAGGGGCGAAAAATCCTATTGGCAAAATCACAACTATCCTTGGAGAACAAGGAGAGAACAATACAGAAATGAATGCGATTCTAGCGCAGTATGGCTTCCCTTTGAGCTTCCCACCGGAAGTAGAAAAAGAGGCGAATGCCATTCCTGAGCAAGTATCCCCTGCAGAAATCGAAGGTCGCAGAGATTTCAGAGATACCGTGACTTTCACGATTGACCCTGCCGATGCAAAAGATTTCGATGATGCCATTTCCTTCAAGAAACTGGAAAATGGAAACTACGAAATTGGAGTCCACATTGCCGATGTATCTCACTATGTAAGACCTAATTCAGCCCTGGATAAAGAAGCTTATGGCCGGGCTACCTCAGTTTATCTGGTAGACAGAGTCATTCCGATGCTTCCAGAGCGCTTGAGTAACGGAGTATGCTCCTTACGTCCAAATGAAGATAAACTATGCTTTGCAGCTGTTTTCGAACTGGATGAAAAAGCAAATATCATCACGCAATGGTTTGGTCGCACCGTAATCCATTCTAACAGACGCTTCAGCTATGAAGAAGCACAAGAAGTGATTGAAACTAAAGCAGGCGACCATGCAGAAGAGATTCTGAAACTGAACGAGCTTGCTTACATCCTTAGAGAAAAGAAATTCAAGGAAGGTGCCATCAGCTTTGAGAGCACAGAGGTTAAATTCAAACTGGATGAGACTGGCAAGCCAATTGGCGTTTATGTAAAAGAACGTAAAGATGCCCATAAACTGATTGAAGATTACATGTTACTTGCTAATAGAAAAGTAGCAGAATTTATCGCTAAAAAAGGCAAAGGCAAACAGAAATACACTTTCATTTACCGTTCACATGATTCTCCTAACCTTGAAACGTTAAATACTTTTGCACTTTTTGCAGCGCGTTTCGGTTACAAGATCAACACAAAATCTGATAAAGAGATTGCGAAATCACTGAACTATCTGATGGAAGATGTGGAAGGTAAAAAAGAACAAAACGTATTGACACAACTGGCCATCCGTTCTATGGCAAAAGCCGTCTATACGACTAAGAAAACCAGTCACTACGGTTTGGCATTCGACCATTACACCCACTTTACCTCTCCCATCAGACGTTACCCTGATGTGATGGTACATCGCCTCCTTGCTGCTTATCTGAATGAGGAGAAATCCGCAAATGAGGAAGAATATGAAATCGCTGCTTCTCATTCCTCGGCAATGGAGAAACGTGCAGCAGATGCGGAACGTGCTTCGATCAAATATAAACAAGCGGAATACCTGGAAGACAATATTGGAAACACCTATACGGGAATTATTTCAGGTGTAACCGAATGGGGCATGTACATTGAGTTAATGGCTAATAAGTGTGAGGGCATGATTCGCCTGAGGGACTTAACGGACGACTTCTATGTGCTTGACGAAAAAAACTACTGTATTGTAGGCCAGCGTAAAAAGAAAACTTATCAGCTGGGCGATGAAGTACAAGTGAAAGTGAAAAAAGTTGACCTCTCCAAAAGACAAATAGATTTTTCTTTAATCCAATAATTAAAACAGATACTTCGGTAAACACCTTTGCAAAAAACATGTATACTCCTACCCAATTACAAGAAATTATAGAAAATGCTATTGATAAGATCGAATACCCTGCACACCCTGCAAGACTTTATGAGCCGATCCGCTATATCATGAGCCTTGGTGGCAAAAGAATCAGACCAGCATTGGTATTAATGGCTGCTGATTTATTTGGCACCAGTATTGAAAAAGCGATCCCTGCTGCATTGGCGATTGAAACCTTTCATAATTTCACTTTAATACATGATGACATCATGGACAATGCACCTTTACGCAGAGGCCAGCAAAGTGTACATGAAAAGTGGGGAGTTAACAATGCCATCCTTAGTGGCGATGTGATGATGGTAGAATCCAATAAGCACCTCTCTATGCTAGACAGTAGCGTACTTAAAGACGCGTTGGATACCTTTAATACCACCGCACAAGGCGTTTGTGAAGGTCAGCAGTTAGACATGGAATTTGAAGAACGTGAACAGGTGGGTATTTCTGAATACATCAACATGATCCGTTTAAAAACTGCGGTATTGTTAGGTGGAGCGATGAAGCTAGGGGCTCAGGTGGCGGGTGCCAGTCCAGAGGAAGCTGCAACACTGTACGAATTCGGAGAAAATATCGGGATTGCCTTCCAGTTACAAGACGACATTCTGGACGTTTACGGAGATCCCGAGAAATTCGGGAAACAGGTTGGTGGTGATATTATTGCGAATAAAAAAACCTTACTCCTGCTAAAATTAAAAGAATTGGCTGAGCCTGCTGATTTATTGGAAATGCGAGCGCAAAGTACCAACACAGATTTCACGGATAAAATCGCCAACATGACGAATTTATACAATAAGTACGACATCAGGGCGCTGGCCAGCGTAGAAATGAGAAACTATTCTGACAAAGCCTTCGAGGCACTGAGCGCATTAGCGGTCCCTGAGGAAAGAAAAGGGGAATTACTACTACTATCTAATCAACTTATGAATAGAGAGCACTAAGCAGCTTAAAATCTAATTAGCCTACATAAAGCAGCTATCGGGGAAACAACTAATCTTCTAATAGCTGCTTTACTTTTTCTGCGGTAAGAGGTTTCACGAAAAAATCCTTTACACACATAAAAGATTTCGCCCTCAATTTCTCTCTTGGATCTATCGAAGAAGAAACGATAATAACGTCTACATAGATCTGATGCGCTTCCATCATCTCCAGAAACTTCCAACCATCAATTTCTGGCATATGCAAGTCCAGCAAGATCAGGTCCGGATTATTTTCTTTAATGTATCCTAAAGCAATTTCGGGATCATTGAACAAAGCGATTTTCTTCTCGGTATACTGTTTCCTGATCAGCATCTGATGCAACCTATTGGTAATGATATCATCATCTACGAGCACAATATGATTGGTATCGGCTTTTTCATTCAATTCGGCAAAAGGATCTTCATTTTCCTGCTTGTGCATCATGGAATTGAGCATTTTAATGATCCCGTCCAGTTTCAGCGCTTGCAGGTTGATATCATTCAGTAATTGATTGATTTTAGCGAGTTCAAAATTTTCCAGCTGCTGATAGTTGCTGAGCGTTGATAAGCTCAGGATATTGGTAATGGGTGCTCTTAATTCGTGTGAAGTCAGATGTGAATATTCACCGATCATTTTTAAGGAACCGAAATGATGGCTATCATTCACAAGCGTACACAATACCTGATGTACCAGCCCATCCTTAAACAACGGTGTAAAGATAATTTGGAGAAATAGGTCGTTGGTATTTTCAATACCGAACCGCTGTGCTATACTAAAACTGTGTCCGGCAAAACACCTAATGAGTAAACTTTGAAAATTCTTCCTGTATTTCTGTGCAATGATTTCCACAGCCAAGTCCCCAATTGAGGGAGATTTAATCAAAAAACTATCCAGATCATTTTGAGCCTCTAGGTTAAAAGACACCAGTAGGTAATTTTTATCAATCGTAAAAAACGAGCAGTCTGCAGCTTCGCAAATCCTTCTAATTGGCATATTTTAAGTCTTTTAAAGCACTTAATGAGTTTAAACAATCATAAACACTTCCCTCCTGGTCTATCCTCATTAGCCTTATAATTAACATAATTGAATTCTGTTTATCATAAACTAACACCCTGACCTATTTATGGAGTCATAATTGCCTTATTTATCAAACAATTAACTCATTTGTAATCAACGCAAATCAACGAAATATATATTAGTTATGCAAGAAATTCTATCAAAGAAGGATATTGGGGAAAGGATTAAAGATTTGAGGGCAAAGAACGGCCTTTCACAGTCATTGATTGCGGAAGTACTCCAATTATCACGAAGCAATTATTCTCAAATAGAACTTGGAAATCAGTATCCTTCTTTTCATACGCTACATAAACTCGCCAGATATTATGGCAAGACTTACCATTGGCTGATTCATGGGATAGAGGAGGAGAATGAGGATCGCTTTGGTATGGCTAATCAGCTCATTCTAGACCTGGAGAACACCTTAAAGCAATTTAGTGCAACCGTTGATAAGTTAGCGGAAGAACTGGACCTGTTAAAAGTAAAATCCGCAAAATAAGCGGTAAGCAAAAAAGGGCCATAACATTACGTCATGGCCCTTTTCAAATATTGTTCTACTATTCTGCTTTAGCAGCTTTCTTAGCAGGTGCTTTTTTAGCTGGAGCAGCTTCGTCCGTTGCTGGAGCAGCTACTTTTTCAGCTTTAGCAACTGGTGCTACAACTTCTTCTTCAGTAATTACTACTGGAAAAGGCAGGATAGAAACATAAGATTTATTATCTTGTTTCTTTTTGAAGATTACAGTACCATCAACTAAAGCAAATAGCGTATGGTCTTTACCAATACCTACATGTTTATCTGGATGGTGTTTTGTACCGCGTTGGCGTACGATGATGTTTCCAGAGATTGCTACCTGTCCACCAAAGATTTTGATACCAAGGCGTTTACTATGCGATTCACGTCCGTTTCTCGAACTACCGGCTCCTTTTTTGTGTGCCATGATTTATATTTTATGAACTATCTGATGATCTGATAATTCGTTTTGTTTAACAATTAATTATAAACTGATACCAGAGATCTGGATTTTAGTGAAGTACTGGCGGTGACCATTTTTCTTTTTGTAACCTTTTCTACGTTTCTTTTTGAAAACGATTACTTTATCACCTTTTAAATGAGACACGATCTTAGCTGAAACAGTAGCGCCTTTCAAAGTAGGAGCACCTACTAGAATTTTACCATCTTCTTCAACCAACAATACATTGTCAAATTCAATACTAGCGCCTTCATCTCCTTGCAAACGGTGTACAAAAAGGTGCTGGTCTTTTGCAACTTTGAATTGCTGTCCTGCTATATTTACTATTGCGTACATTGTTAAATAATTATTATTTTAAACTGTTTATTTTTTTTATCGAGGTGCAAATATAGAATTAATTATTTTAAATCCGCAACAGATTTACTTTTTCTTTCCATACCTTTCTTCTGCGTCATTGATACTCTGTGACACAAGGGTTTTCATTTGCTCTGCAAGCCCCTTTAATTTAGGGATCTCATTATAATCCATAAGGAAAATTACCTTCTTAGATTTTTTCTTGTAATTGAAGGTGATCTCATAACGCAATGCCTTATTAGAATCCAGATTTGTCCCCTGGTTGGCAATGACGTCCGGGAAATTCCAAAAACCAATTTCTGCAGCTTTACTGTGTAAATAAAGCATATCATTGTGACGCAGTTTTACATTAGTCTTGATCACTGAGTCTCTCCCATCCACATACTGATAATCCCCTGTTGCGGAATTATAAGTGTTCTCCAGGTTGTTACCTACGCCCCATTTGTATTCAATAGATTCGAATTCTGTAGATTTAAAAGGCGCATTACGAAACATTGGCGTGTAATAAATGACACAATAGGCCAGGAAGGGAACGACAATGGTTAATAATAAGAAGATTTTCTTCGCTCTTGTACTCATGTTATATGTATTGTATTTATTTGTGTGTGTGTTAAGAATTAGTCGAGTGGCTCAGTCAGCTCACCTTCCCATTTACTGACCACTGCAGTAGCGATACTGTTACCAACCACATTAGTTGCCGATCTACCCATGTCTAACAATGGATCGATACCAATCAATAAAGCCAGTCCGGCTTCCGGAATATTAAAAGTGGCAATTGTTCCTGCGATCACGACTAAAGATGCTCTAGGCACACCTGCAATCCCTTTACTGGTCAACATCAAAATCAAAAGCATGGTAATCTGTTGCTCAAAAGATAAATGTATACCATAAGATTGGGCAATAAACAGGGAAGCAAAGGTCATGTACAGCATGGATCCATCGAGGTTAAAGGAATAACCCAATGGCAATACAAAACTCACAATTTTATCTTTACACCCAAAACGCTCCAGTTGAAGCATGGTTTTAGGATAAGCGGCCTCACTACTTGCCGTACTAAAAGCCAGCAATACCGGCTCTTTCATCCTGTTCATCAGGTTAAACACCCGACCTTTAAGAATGGACCAGCCAATCAGAATCAGCACGACCCAAAGCAGTAACATACTGCCATAGAACTCACCGATAAATATGGCATAGGTAGACAATACGCTTAGACCTTGTTTCGCTACAATTGCAGCCATCGCACCGAATACGGCAAAAGGTGCAAAATTCATGACATAGCCAGTTACTTTAAGGATGACATGCGCTACTGCATCAAAAAATTTAATGATGATCTGGCCTTTCTCTCCTATTGCTGCTGTAGCTACTCCAAAGAAAAGAGAGAACACTACAATTTGCAGAATTTCATTGGTTGCCATCGCCTCTGTCATACTTTTAGGGACAATATGGGAGATGAAATCTTTCATCGACAGCGCTATTTTATGAATCCCTGTATCCGCATTTGCTGGTGGAAGTGGTAAATTCATAGCCAATCCTGGTTTAAAGAGGTTCACCATAATCATTCCGAGAATCAGCGACAATAAAGACGCACTCATGAACCACAACATAGTTTTACCACCAATTCTCCCTACGGCTTTGATATCACCTACTTTCGCAACACCAACAACCAGGGTACTGAAAACAAGGGGAGCTACAATCATTTTGATCAATCTCAAAAAGATATCACTTAGTAAAGTAAGTGGCTCCAAACTCTTCTCTCTCACTGCTTCCGCATTTGCTCTTTCCTTTTGTGCCAGCACTTTCTCCGCATTCAGTTCTGCATACTGCACAACTGTAGTGTCTTTAAGGTTGAGTAATTTTACTTCAACATTTTTGAGGTGTGTCTCTGCTTTGGCAATGTTCTCATTGTGATCTTTAAATGAATGCACATTTAAATAATATCCTAATCCAACGCCTAATACCAAGGCTAGAAAAATGAAAAATGTTAACTTATTATTTTTTGACATACTAACTTTTAAAGTATTTATACAGTTTGTAAAACTACAACAATTAGTTTATTCTATAAATTATATTACCAAAGCAACTAATTTTATACATTCAACTTGTAACAAAAAGCTATATTTTTATCTAACCAAATAATAAAAAGACGCATATTGAAAGAGAAAGACCTGTTATTTAAACAAATCTTCGACACCAATTCCAAAAAAATATTCCACCTTTGTTACGGTTACACGGGCGATCAAGACGCTGCAAATGACCTACTTCAGGAGACTTTTTTAAAGGTTTGGCAGAACCTGGACAAATTCAGGAACAAGTCGCTGATCTCCACTTGGATTTACCGAATTGCTGTAAACACTTGCCTTACCTATTTAAGGTCTGAAAAGCGTCAGGCAAAAGACGAACTCACTGAAAACATTATTGAAACGCGTCCGGAAGAGCTCTCAGAAAAAAATGAGCAGGTCGCTTTACTCTATAAATCAATCTCTCAACTCGAAGAAAATGACCGTTTGATCATTACCATGGTATTGGATGAATTGCCATACCATGAAATCGCGGACATCTCAGGAATTAGCGAAGGGAACCTGAGGGTAAAAATCCACCGCATAAAATTAAAACTTACCGAATTATACAATCAGCATGCAAGAATTTGATCATATACAATCGCTTTGGCAATCCCATTCTGTAGAGGTTAAACTCTCTTCGGATGAAATGCTGGCACAGGCAAAAAAGGAAGTAAATTCCATGCGCAGGAAATCGATCTTAAATATTGTGGGTATGGGCATCTCTTTCCTTGCCGTAGCTAGCCTTTGGGTATTCTTTGATTTTCAATCTTGGACAACTGATGCCGGAATTGCGGTAGTCCTTATTGCCATTGCCGCCTCTACCTTTATATTATATAAAGGCCACCTATTGATTTCTAAAAATGATTTCACGACCCATCCAAATGAATTTTTGAGTCGGCTGAAACAATATCAAATCAGTAGATTCAACCTTTATCATCAGATGTACTGGATCTATACCGCTGCATTAAGTATTGGTTCAGCACTATATCTCATCGAAATTGTGACCTATATGCCAACCTGGGCGCAGGTGCTCATCGTGGTTTTCACCTTCCTGTGGATGGTCTTTTGCTCTACATTGGTGAGAAAAGCAGTCATTAGAAAAGACAAAGAAAGAATCTCTTTATTGATTGAAAAATTTGAGCGACTGGGAAGCCAGTTCAAGGAGCAACATTAAAAATCGCTATAAAATCTACTGGAGCTATGTACATAGCTCCTTTTTTTTGCACAAAAAAAGTCATCTTCAGTTTGGAGATGACTTTTCCTTTTTATTAACTAACCCAAATCTAATTCATCCGAAGTTATTTTGGATTTACCTTTGGCAAAGATAAGTGGGATTCAAAGTACCTGATAAGCGAAAATCACCAAGTTAAACATTTTCATTAAATCTATTTACCTGTGTAATCTCCCAAAGTCCTTCTGGTCCCTGCTCCATTGTAATAATATTCCTTTGTATAAATATCGGGAACTTAAGATCAACCCGCACTACAACCAATGTATTGCTACTGGAAATGATCTCATAATCTGACTCGCAATTCAAATCAATGTTGCCCATTTTTTTATAAAACGCGACCAACTGACTTTTAGATTGTTTACCTATTTTTTGCCCGAGGCAGACACAGATCTTTGCATTTTCGTTCAATACCAATTTTAACAACTTGGCATCCATATGCACGCTTGCTTCAATAAAAGCATTGACAACGCTGAGGGGTTTACTATTTACTGTTTTTTTGAGTAATTGATCATCGTTATTTAGCGAGCGACTAAAGCCAAATGTACTGCTGATGCACAGCATCAACAAGCACGCTAACAAGTTCTTTTTCATGAGCTTCTTTTTTTATTAAAAATCGCTCAAATAACTGATTACCAATGTGCTAAAAACACTTTTAACTTCAATAATTCAAAAAAACTAGCGATACTGCCCAGGGGTCACGTGGAAGGAATTTCTAAAAAGACGGATAAAAGAACTGGTACATTCGAAGCCTATGATGTCCACAATTTCATTCACTGGATAGTCCGTATTCCGCAAAAAGTATTTGGCTTGACGCAACCTGATGCTGGTCAGAAATTGATGAGGTGATTGATGGTAGGCTTGTTTAAAAGTTCTTAGAAAATGATTCACAGAAAGACAGGCAATCCTGGCAATTTCTTCTAAGCAAATATTTTTATTATAGTTACTAATGATGTAATCTCTGGCAATGCTTAGCCTCCTCAGTATTTCTGATTTTGTGGTATGGTTCAAAAAATTCAGGGAGGCCTCTCTACTGATCACCTCTTCATTATAGATTGCATAATAATTAACCAGGCAACGTTCCAGATAGGTGTTCAGCAATAAATTATCGTGACTTCCTTGATCAAGATACTTTTTAAGGTTTAGCATATTAAACTTCATATCCCCCTGCAAGGGATAAATCGCTTCTACAAAAACCGGTGCTTTTCTTTGATGGGATTCCGGCTCATCCAATAACAGCTCCGTTTTAGCCGTTCTTGCATATTCAAAATCAATGACAAAATCAGGATCGAAACGTACAGACATCGAATCGACTCTCCGCTCCGAATCAATTTTTCGGGAGTAGGAAGTATCCTGATTTAAAAAGATGAAATTACCAGCATAAAGATTCAGCTCCCGATTGGCAATGGTATATGCTGCAGCGCCGTTAAAGATCATCTGAATGGCATACTTCCCAGCTGTAGTACTATGAATCGCCTCATAGGCAGACTCCATAATCACTTCATTTTTATCAACCAATGTACTCTGAAACGTCATTTCCTTTTTAATTAAGCAGCTGTATAATCTCTTTCTTCCTTAACTGAATATGATTCCAAGTAGGATCATAAAACTCAAAAACAACCCTTTTTCCTATTAACAGGTTCAGGGATTAGTTCTATTATAATTTATTTACCAAAATTAAGCTTCGCATATCAGCATCTATTCCCCCCTTAAGGGGTATATTTGCACCATTATAAAAAATCACCCTTTAAGGGGGATTTTTTAATTCTGTCAGGATAAATATATTTACGATGGTTTACACCATGAATTCCTAGCCAATTGAATTACAAAACGATTTCCCCCCTGGTATTGGCGCTGCTTTTATTTAGTATCTGCAGTTTCGCTCAGCGCTATAATTTCCGCCAATATGACATTGAAGACGGCTTAACGCAATCGCAGGTCACGGCCATCACACAAGACAGTAAACGTCGTTTATGGATCAGCACACTGGGTGGCCTCAGCAGCTTTAATGGAAAGCAGTTTTACAGCTATACCAAAACCAATGGCCTGAACAACAACTTCGTCCTGGCACTCAGTTTGGGGAAAAATGACGACCTATGGCTAGGTACAGCGCGTGGCATTTCCAAATTTAATGGGCATCTGTTCAATAACTATGCGCAAACCAAGGAATGGGTAAGCAAATTGGTCACCAGTGCCGGTGGAACGGTTTATGGACTTTCCTCTTCCCGCCTTTTCAAAACAGATGCAAAACAAATTACTTTTCTGACGGTCAGTGATGATCCACAAGAAAATGTGACGGCTTTAAAAGTAGATGCCAAAGGGAAAGTAGCAGTAGCCATTCTCAAAAAAGGTATTTTCTATCTGGAGCAGGGCCATTGGGTTGCCCATCCGCAAAATGAGGTATTAAAAACGCTGGTGATTACTGATTTCTTTAGGGATTCGCGCCACAAAGATAAACTGTGGTTCCTGACCGGCGATGGGCTCTATGGCTTGGATAAAAGCCCTATCCGCCAATATGTATCCGGTAAATTTACGGCCATAGAACAAGATGCAAAGAACAATATATGGATCGGCTACAGTTCTGGGGCTTACTACCTGACCAGTAATAATCTGATTCATTTCAATGGAAAGAATGGTTTTACGAACAATACCGTCAACGCCATCTTTAAAGATGCAGAAAACAACATTTGGCTGGCGACCGACGGAACAGGTCTTTTCAGATATGTAGACCAGGATTATGTCATTTTTGATGAATCTCAGGGACTCAACAGTAAAACAGTCATGAGCTTGGCTAATGGACCGCGCAATGAAGAAATATGGATTGGTACTTATGGCGGTTTATTTCAATATCAGGATGGAAAAATAAAGGAAATCCCAATCCCCTCAAAACTGGAAGACAGCAAGAATATCAATTTCCTATACAATGACCGTCAAAAAAACATCTGGATCGGAACTGTTTATGGTGGACTATGGTGTTACAATGGCAAAAATATGGTCTCCATGGCCATGGATAAACAAGGTATTGCCTATAATGCCATTTTAGAAGATCAGAAAGGCCAAATTTGGGTTTCGACGAATGCGGGCTGTTTTCTGTTGAACAAAAAAACCAGGCAATTGCAATCGGTGAGTAAGCAATTTGGCAGTGCCTTGTTAGAAACTGCTGAAGGAGAAATTCTGGTTGGCACCCAAGATGGGGTATACGCAATCAATACACCAAACCAAACCAGGCCATTAAACCTCCCGCAGCTCAGTGGCTCCTCCATACTTTGTATGGCAAAATCAGGAC
The DNA here is from genome assembly GCF_014172405.1 of Pedobacter gandavensis. Classification (GTDB taxonomy): domain Bacteria; phylum Bacteroidota; class Bacteroidia; order Sphingobacteriales; family Sphingobacteriaceae; genus Pedobacter; species Pedobacter gandavensis. The sequence goes on from NZ_WNXC01000009.1 coordinate 58,720, forward strand.
AAAACACCTTGCTTTTTGGAACTTCTGACAATGGCATTCTGATCTGGAATCGGAAAACCGGGAAAATAAAAACACTAAGTACAAAACAGGGTTTAGCCTCAGATCACATCTACAGTTTGCTATTAGACCAGCAAGGCCTAATATGGGTTGGCACAGGTAAAGGCATCAACAAGATCAATTCAAAAGACTTTAAGGTCGTACAAAACAGCAATGAACCCAATTTATTGGTAGAGTGTAATCAGAATGCCATTCTACAGCACAATGATGAAATTTGGGTGGGTACAACAAAAGGAGCAATTGTTTACAACCGAAATCATCAGCTAACTCCTACTGTTCCACCTTTTGTATACCTGAATTCTGTCACTGCTTTCGCCCAAAATCAAGGTCGGCAAAACAAACAACGAACCGTTTTCAAAGCAAATGAACTAGGGAATATGCTTACCCTGCCCTTTAAACAGAATAACTTAATTATCAATTATACCGGCATATTTTTAGCCAATCCTGAAGGCTTGGTTTATCAGTATCGATTAATAGGCCTGGACAATAAGTACAGTGAAAGCACCAGTAATACGTCTACAAACTTCTCTTCAGTTCCTCCGGGACGGTATACTTTTCAGGTAAGAGCCATCACAAAAGCCGGGGTTACTTCCTTAGATACCGCTTCCTTTTCTTTTGAAATAACCCCACCATATTATCAGACAGGAGTATTCCGATTGTTTATCTTTGTGCTCATTGTCCTGTTGATTTTGCTAGCGGTTTACATCATTCTGAACTTAAATGAGCGCAAACGAAAATTAAGGTTAAAGATCAAACTGGAAGAACAGTTTAAGGTAAGAAAACAGACAGCTGAAGATTTTCATGATGATCTTGGTAACAAACTGACCCGAATCTCCGTCTTATCAGAAGTATTGAGCAGTATGATTGATAAAGATGACACCGAAAAGAGAGGTATCATTTCAAAAATCAACGACAATGTAAATGAATTATATAGGGGTACTAAAGATATATTGTGGTCATTAAATCCTAAAAATGATAAGTTAACTGAGCTATTGGGACATATCCAGGAATTTGGAAAGGAAATGTTTAACAATACCAGTGTCGACTTCCAATCTCATATTGATCTTGGGGGCTACGATGGAAAACTATCATTAGATGTGAGCAGAAATCTGCTGATGATCTTTAAGGAGGCAATACACAATGCGCTGAAACACGCAAAACCGGGGATGGTTGTGTTTTCAGCAACAGTAGATAGGGAAACCTTGATAATCACCGTAAAGGATGATGGGCAAGGGCTTGATCCTATAGGATCCATGGATGGTCATGGGATAAACAATATGAATGTGAGAGCAAAAAGAATCAATGCAAAACTAGATATCAATTCAAACGCCACCGGCACGGAAATTAAGCTCGCAGTTAGTCTTTCCACTTTAATGCGCCTTAAAAATGTATAGTCAGCCAGAATCGAGAATTGTGATCATTGAAGATGATCAGACCATCAGGGAAGGATATGCTTATTTAATTAACCATACTTCTCCTTATCAGGTGGTGGCTACCTATCCTTCCTTTGACGCTGCAAAACATAAAATCAGTAAAGACCAACCTGATGTCATCATTCTGGACATTCAGCTTCCAGGTACCAATGGCATTGATGCACTTCCATTATTGAAGAAGCTATTACCACAGGTTTACATCATCATGCTGACTGTTTATGAAACAGAAAAGACCATTCTTGATGCCCTGGCAAACGGAGCATCCGGCTATTTCACTAAAAACACCCCTACTGCTAAATTAATTGAGGCGATTAAGGATGTACTGAATGGTGGTGGCCCTATGAGCCCGGATGTTGCCAAAACCGTGATTCTTTCCTTACAAAAGAACCAGGATAGTCCACTTACCAAAAGAGAGACACAAATCCTGGAGCTAATCACCATCGGAAAAGATCGAGGACAAATCGCCAAGGAACTTTTCATTGAAATAGAAACGGTAAAGACACATACCAAGAACATCTATACCAAGCTAGATGTAAATTCCAAAGCGGAAGCCATACAGGTGGCAAAAGATAAAAGACTGGTGTAAACATTATTAAAAATAAAGCGGCCGCATCCTTTTTGAAGATACGGCCGCTTTACGGTATTAAAGGAAACGTTATTCTCGATTTCCAATATGGGTTTACAACTTATTCTTTTAATTCCTTAGTGGAAAAGCTATTTCCATTTAACTGGTATTGCAACATTTTCACTTTACCTGCTTTATTGGTCGTATCCTTATCATCCAACACCGGAACAGAGCGGAACAGGTCTCCATTTTTAATGATAAATTTATCACCTCCTGCATAATTCTTCTTGATTGAAGAACTTAGTGGGGGGAAGTTAATCTTTCTAAACTCTCCACCTGCATATTCATATACATTCAGATCCAGGACATTTTTCTTACTGAGCAACTCAATATAAATTTCTGGGTTACCATCGTTATCGAGGTCCATATTCCAGGCATCTGTAATGATTCCCTTGCGTTCATTGGAAAGAGATTTATAATTATTTTTCAGCGTATCTGACAACAAGATCAAGTATCCGCCTACGCTATCCACTCCTTTTCCCCAGCTGACTACTTCAAAGTTAACACCCGGACGGATAGCAATATCCTTGTAAAACGGAAACTGACCTTTTTTAGCTTCTGCTGGATTGGGTGTTGTCGATTGAGCAGTCATCTTTTCGGAAGCACTCTCTCTGCAAGCTGCGAATAAAAGTAGCCCTGCAAATAACAGGGGTAACTTTGAGAAATATTTACCTGGTTTCATTTATATATTTGTTATGCAATGTGTTTCGTTCTGCAACCTATTTCGCTACTACATCTGCCGCACCATTGTTTAAAATGGTTTCTGTGACCACACTTTGTTTACCTGATGGCGTAATTACGATGGTTTTCAAGGTGCGCTTCTCTCCTTTAGGAACGATAACTTTCATTCCCTTAGTATACAAGTTTGCAGCAGAAGATGGACGGGTAAGGTCTAAAGTATAGTAAATTTTAGCTCCTGGCATTGGTGCTGTTAAGTCGATGCTGATGGTTTCACCGGTCAGTACTTTCTCATTTAAACCTAGTGGCGTAGGCACCCAGTAGTTCGTACCTGTTTTATCTAATCTTGCTAAATGTACAGGAAGACGTTCTTCAGAGAAGTTTTTCAAGTCTTTACGCTCAGGTTGTGTCCATGCAATTTCCGCCAGAGAGAAAATCCTTGGCATAATCATGTACTCTACTTTCGCAGGAGTCTCAATATATTCTGTCCATAAGTTTGCCTGTACACCGATCACATATTTCTGTTGCGCTGCAGTCAATTCTGTTGGCATTGGATCATAGTTATAAACCTTAGTATAATTAGAGAAACCGCCAATATTTGTTGGTTCATCTTTAGTTTCAGATTGTTTATGGTCAAAATAAAGACCACCACCATTAGGTGTCATGATCACATCATGGCTTTGTTGAGCCGCAGCGATACCACCCTGAGTACCTCTCCAAGACATTACTGTAGCATCCGGTGCTAAACCACCTTCTAAGATTTCGTCCCATCCAATGATTCTACGTCCTTTTGAATTGACATGTTTTTCAATTCTCTGGATGAAATAACTTTGCAATCCATGCTCATCTTTTAAGTTCAGATCTTTAATCATTTTCTGACAGAAGGCACTTTCTTTCCAGTATTCTTTTGGACATTCATCGCCACCAACGTGGATATATTTTGAAGGGAATAAAGCGATTACTTCATCTAAAACATTCTCCAGGAATTTGAAAGTATTGTCATTAGGTACAAAAACATCATCAAATACACCGAATGTTTGTTGTACCTGCTTTCCTTTTCTGCTACCAGACCAAGGCGTCTTTGGATCTACAAAAGTATCTCTTTCCGGGAAGCAGCTCAACTCAGGATAAGCAGCAATTGCTGCAGAAGCATGACCAGGAAGCTCAATTTCAGGAACCACATTGATGAACCTTGCCGCAGCATAGGCAATCACGTCTTTCACTTCATCTTGTGTGTAGTAACCTTTGTATTCTGTATTGTCAGTAGCTACACCAGGGTGATGTCCAATAATGGTTCCATTTCTCTTGCTACCAACTTCTGTTAATCTTGGGTATTTTTTAATCTCAATTCTCCAACCCTGATCATCGGTTAAATGCCAGTGGAAATTGTTCATTTTATAGTCAGACATCACGTCGATATATTTTTTAACCAGTGCTACCGGATACATATGACGGGATACATCCAAGTGCATTCCTCTGTATTTGAAACGTGGATAGTCATTAATCTGAGCAGTAGAGATCAATATCTGGTTGTTTGCTTTTTCAGGCATCAACTGCATCATAGATTTCAATCCATAAAACAAGCCGGCATCTGTACCCACTATCGTGATCTTTTTATCGGTGATATCGATTTTATAACCTTCAGCAGGTAATTTATCGGCACCTACAGAAGTCAGGATGATTGCTCTTTCGTTTGCTGTTGCAGCTTTTGCAGCTCTCAATGCAAATCCTGCTTTATTTGCTACAAAGGCATTGAGCAAATCTGCCATTCTAGCGTTTTTTGGTTCATTAGAGATTAAAACTACCGTTTTATCTAGTTTAAAGTTACCATTAGACTTCTTTACAGATACCGGAGCGGGAATGATGCCCATGTTCTGATCCTGCTGCGCAGAAGCTTCTATTGCAATAAATGCCAACAGTGCAATTGTAAATAATTTCTTCATTTGTTTTCTTGTGTGTTTTTTAGTTTGGTTAAAACCGGAAAAATTTCTAGTATTTCAGCTTACTGAACATTGATTTCCTTCCAATTAGTCTTTAAATTGAATGCACAAGATAAAAAAAACCTTTGATACTTAAAAAGGCGGAATTCTTACGAATCCCGCCTTTTCAATAAGGTTTATAATCGATTAAGATAAAACTTTTACTTCATCTTCTTTCGCAGCCAGGTAACGTTCTGCATCTAGAGCAGCCATACATCCTGAACCTGCGGCAGTTACCGCCTGACGGTAATAATGATCCTGAACATCACCAGCAGCAAAAACACCTTCTACATTTGTTTTTGTTGATCCTGGAATGGTTTTCAGATAGCCTGTTTCGTCCATTTCTAACCAGCCTTTGAAGATATCTGTGTTTGGTTTATGACCAATAGCCACGAAGAAACCATCTACAGCGATCTCTGATTCTACATTAGTTTGATTGTTCAATACTTTTACGGCAGTTACATTTTTACCGTTACCTAAAATTTCCAGCGTTTCTGTATGGTAAACCACTTCAATATTAGGTGTATTAAGTACTCTGCTAACCATTGCTTTTGAAGCTCTGAATTCATCTCTTCTAACCAGCATGTATACTTTTTTACAAAGCTTAGCTAAATAAGTTGCTTCTTCAGCAGCAGTATCACCAGCACCAACGATGGCTACATCTAATCCTTTAAAGAAGAAACCGTCACATACTGCACAAGCAGAAACGCCAAAGCCATTATATTTTTGCTCAGAAGGTAAGCCTAACCATTTTGCGGTTGCTCCTGTTGAGATAATTACGGTATCGGCAGTAATGGTTTTAATATCATCTACAACTACTTTATGAGGCATTGAAGAAAAATCCACAGAACTTACGTAACCAAAACGGATGTCAGTTCCAAAGCGTTCTGCTTGTTTACGGAAATCTTCCATCATTTCTGGTCCCATTACTCCACCAGGGTAACCTGGAAAGTTATCTACATCTGTGGTTTGTGTCAATTGTCCACCCGGCTCCATACCGGTGTACATTACTGGTTTCAGTTCAGCACGAGCTGCATAAATTGCTGCAGTATATCCTGCCGGGCCTGATCCTATAATTAAACATTTAACGTGTTCTATTTCTTGTGACATATTATTTTTTTCTGTTATACTACAAAATTACACTTTTCTACAACGCCTATCAAGTACCTGCATACCGGAAAGCCACATTATGAGCTCCTGATTATAAAATCATAAAGATTGCAATGCTTGAAAAAATTAGGTTTGGATGATCCCTACATTGAAAGCTTTTTTAATTGGCGATTGATTTGCCGCTTCAATCCCCATAGAAATCACCTTTCTTGTTTCTAAAGGATCAATTACGCCATCAACCCAAAGCCTTGATGCCGCATAATATGGAGTCGTCTGACTGTTATATCTGTCTGTAATTTCTTTTAGTAGTTCTGCTTCTTTTTCCGGAGTGATGGTTTCCCCTTTCGCTTTTAAAGAGGCTTCCTGAATTTGCAGCAGTACTTTTGCTGCCTGTGAGCCACCCATAACCGCTATTTTAGCACTCGGCCAGGCATAAATCAATCGGGGATCATAAGATTTGCCACACATGGCATAGTTCCCTGCGCCATAAGAGTTACCCAGCACGATGGTGAATTTAGGCACCACCGAGTTGGCTACTGCCATCACCATTTTTGCCCCGTCTTTAATGATTCCTCCTTGTTCAGACCTGCTTCCGACCATGAATCCGGTCACGTCCTGTAAAAATACCAATGGGATTTTTTTCTGATTACAGTTCATAATGAAACGCGCTGCTTTATCCGCACTATCCGAATAAATTACGCCGCCAAACTGCATTTCTCCTTTTTTAGATTTCACTACTTTACGCTGGTTAGCGACGATACCTACCGCCCAGCCATCTACCCTCCCTAATCCGCAAATGATACTCTGCCCATAAAGTTGTTTATACTCTTCAAAATCGGAGCCATCTACCAGGCGATGGATGATCTCGAGCATATCATAGGGTTTTTCTCTGCTTTCTGGTAGTATCCCATAAATATCTTCTGGATTTAACTTTGGCATTTCTGGTTTGATGCGATCAAATCCTGCAACATCCGGAGCACCCAACTTACTCATGATGTTGCGGATACTATCCAGACAAGCTTGGTCGTTAGGGTGTTTATAATCTGTTACACCGGAGATTTCGCAATGTGTGGTCGCTCCTCCAAGTGTTTCATTGTCTATTTCCTCTCCGATGGCTGATTTAACCAGGTATGAACCCGCAAGAAATACCGATCCTGTACCATCTACAATCATAGCTTCATCGCTCATAATTGGCAGGTAAGCACCTCCGGCAACACAGGAACCCATGATTGCAGAAATCTGTACGATGCCATCTGCAGACATGAGTGCATTGTTCCTGAACATGCGTCCAAAATGTTCTTTGTCGGGGAAAATTTCATCTTGCATTGGAAGATACACCCCCGCACTGTCAACCAAATAAATTACCGGTAAACGGTTCTCCATGGCGATCTCCTGGGCCCTTAAATTCTTTTTGGCAGTCATCGGGAACCAGGCACCGGCTTTTACCGTGGCATCATTGGCGATGATCATGCATTGTCTGCCGGAAACATAACCGATTCCAGCAACCACACCTGCAGAAGGACATCCTCCTTGCTCGGCATACATCCCATCTGCAGCAAAGGCGCCAACTTCCAGAAATTCGCTTTCTTTATCAATTAAATAGGCGATGCGCTCACGCGCCAAGAGCTTTCCTTTATCTTTTTGTTTTGCTGCATTCTTTGCTCCCCCACCTTCATATATCTTTTTAAGCCTCGTCTTCAACTCGTAAACCGACTGCTTATTCAAATCTTCATTTTTGTTGAATTCTATATTCATTTGGGCAAGTTAAATCTATTTTCCATTGAAACAAAAGTCCGTTTCGGGCTTCGGTATAAAGCTTTCATTTGTTCCACATATTGGTATAAATTTCTGCTAATTATTTTAAACATTTCACATTAAAGGTTGGTACCAGGCATTTGGAAATGTTCCTTTTCCACCTGCCTGATACGCCTTCGCGATCCAAACACCCCCTGCCCTAAGCAATCCTTCCATTATCGATAAAAAGACATCAGCGTTTTTGAGCCATTATTAAAAGTACCGGTCTATTGCAATTCCTCGAAAAATGACCATGCCTCACTTGTCGACACCCCTTCTTTCCAAGGCATTTCTTCCATAAAGAGGAAATGTGCATTGGCATTGCTGAAAAACAACAGCAGGACAAAGCCATCATAAAAAAGGATATTCTTTTCATATGGAGATAGATTACATTAAAAATTGAGAAAAAAAGACTTGAGTAACAATAGGATCAAGCATAAAACCTTGAACCTGTTGAAGTCTAATCTATATATATTAAGGTATATGGTGGTTAGAAAAGAACAATATTCTTATTTTTCCATTTCCCCCTCTGGAATGCCTAAAACATAGTATTTAAGCGCAATTCAAAGTTTTTAGGATCAATAATTGTGATGATTTCAAAAATACCGGACATGAACGATCTCTACAGTGTACTCAGTAAATTTTTCAACTATCGCTTCAACCTACAGGAAGATAGCGCCCCACAAGCAGAAACGATTGCTGCTATCAAGAAGAATGTGGCCTTTAAAGGAGCAAATCTGTGGACCTTGATTTTCGCGATATTTGTCGCCTGTATTGGTCTAAATGTAAATTCTACTGCAGTAATTATTGGCGCCATGCTGATCTCTCCATTAATGGGCCCTATTGTAGGAATAGGCCTTGGAATAGGCACCAACGACTTTGACTTGGTTAAGAAAGGGCTTCGGAACTTAACATTGGCCACCATTATCAGCATTATTGCTTCTACCTTATACTTCACATTTACACCGCTTCATGAGGCTTCATCGGAACTATTGGCCCGGACTTCCCCTTCTATCTGGGATGTTTTCATTGCCACTTTAGGCGGATTAGCAGGAATTGTTGCGGCTACAAGGAAGGAAAAGAGTAATGTTATTCCGGGCGTAGCCATTGCGACCGCTTTAATGCCACCATTATGCACTGCCGGCTTTGGGATTGCGACAGGAAATCTCTACTATTTTATGGGCGCAATTTACTTGTACTTCATCAATAGTGTCTTTATTTGTGTGTCTACCTTTCTGATCGTTCGTTACCTAAAATTCAGGAAGAGAACATTTGAAAATAAAGAAGATGAGCAGAAAGTAAGTCGTTATATCTGGATCATTGTGATGATTACGATTGCACCTAGTATTTACCTGACCTATCAGATTGTGGGTAAAAGCATTTTTGAAAACAATGCCAATAGGTTCATTAGCCAGCAATTAAATTACAAGAACACTCAGGTGATCTCCAAAAATCTGAAATACAATAGAAAAGGTAGTGAAATAGACTTATTACTATTGGGTGCTGAACTCTCGCCATTACAACTGGACTCTTTAAACCAGAAACTTCCAAATTACCAGTTGAAAGGAACCAAATTGGTGATTAGACAAGGCTTAAATGCAAAAAATGAAGTCGATCTTTCTCAAATTAAAGCCAGCATTCTGGAGGATGTTTTTAAAAGCAATAATGAAAAGCCTGTCAACGACCCATTGCAACTGTTAATCCCTGATTTAAAACCGGAACTCCGTGTGCTCTATCCTGATTTAAAAGATTACAGCATCAGCAATGCTATATTTAACCGTTTAGATACCAATAAGTCAGATACACTGACGATGGTTGTGGCTTCTTTCTACAAGCCAATTCCCTTGGCTGATCAAGACCGCTTGAGGTTATGGTTGAAAAACAGGGTAAAAGCAGATTCTTTAAAGCTGATTATTCTATAAAAAACAATATGATATGCCCATTGGTGATAAAATTACAGCATGGAATACAAATAATTAAGGGATCAGGTCAATATACCAATAACCTGAGGCCTCCCCTTCTTCCCCATTCGGTTTTGGAAATTCTTTGTACACCTTTTCCCCAAGACTAAATTGTATCGGACTGCTAAAAATCGGCCCATCAAAAACGAAAGTATGGAATTCGCCATTCTCCCCACAAGGATCAATTCCTTCAGGCAAGTCCGCGATAAAATGCTCATCGATTACCCGACCACAGAAATCTTCCAGACCTTCCTGGGCGCAAACCACGATGGTCCGGTAGCCTAAAGAAATAAACTCAGTAATTAGCGCTTTCGTATCTCTTTTCCATAGCGGAAACACCCCTTTAAGTCCCATTTCGGCAAGCTTACGTTCTCGGTAAGCCCTTAAATCTTCCAGAAAAATATCTCCAAAAATAGAATACTCCACTCCTTTTGCATGCAAAACCTCCAGATGACGCTGCATACTTTCTTCGTAAGCCTCCATCGTTGGGGATTCCGACAAACGAATCTGGTATAAAGGAATACCAATACTTTCTGCCTGTGCGATCAGTAAAGCTTCCCTGACCCCATGCATACTCACCCGGTTAAAAGCTTCATTTACCGTAGTCAATAAACAGCGTACTTCGAAAACTCCCGCTGCTAAAATATGGTGTAATGCCAGGCAGCTATCTTTCCCGCCACTCCAATTAAATAAGCTAATCTTTTTATCCATGAGGCTGCAATAATACAAGAAAATCCGGTGTTCAAATCAACAAGCACACTTTTTTCTGGGTATGATCGTTAGTTTAAACGTATGAGGTTAAAAATTATCCTATTCTTTCTGAGCTGTCAGACTGCAGTTTACGCACAGAACTTCAAATTTCCTGCCTTACCAAATCAGGGTAAATCTTTAAGCGATTTTATTCCTAAAAACTGGAAAATACTCGATTCCGTATCCGGAGATTTGAATCAGGATCAGGTAAAAGATATGGCCTTTATTTTGGAATACCACCAGCAAATTCGTGAAAGCAGGGCTTATGGCGACAATACCACTGAGCTCATCACGGAAATTCAAAAGCCAAGAATACTGGCCATTTACTTTAAGACTAAGCAAGGCTATCAATTGGCTGCACAAAACAACAACTTCATTTTAAGATCAGAAGAAGGTGGTGCTATGGGTGATCCTTTACGTCCAATGGGTATTGACAAAAATCAGCTTTCCTTATCTTTTCAGGGAGGTGGAGAATGGCGCTGGAAATTGAAATACACCTTTGGCTATCAGCAAAAGAACTGGACACTGGAAAAAGCGAGTAATTATTATTACAATGCAAACTCTGGAGAGCTGACCGATAAGCAATATGACTTCGTTAATCAGAAAATGATGGTCACCACCGGACTCGGCAAGCAAAGTAAAGCGCCTAATGAAACCATTACACATGACTTCAAGGTAAAAAGCCTCCGTACCTTCGAGAGCTTTAAGAAACCATGGACCTGGGAAATCAATCCAGACGAATTCTTATAACAAAAAACCTTCTTATATAAAACGCAAAAAGGGTGTCCAGTTCATGGACACCCTTTTTGTTATGATCAAAAACTAGCTTCTACTAGAGTAGTTTGGTGATTCTTTAGTGATAGAAATATCATGTGGATGACTTTCTCTCATACCTGCAGCAGTGATGCGTACAAATTTAGCTTTCTGTAAGTCATCAATAGTAGCAGCTCCACAGTAGTGCATTCCAGCTCTCAATCCACCAACATATTGGTAGATTACTTCTGCTAAAGTACCTTTGTAAGGAACACGTCCAACAATTCCTTCTGGAACTAATTTAGTGACTACATCTTCTTCATCCTGGAAATAACGGTCTTTAGATCCTTGTTGCATCGCTTCTACAGAACCCATACCACGGTAAGATTTAAATTTACGTCCTTCATAGATGATCGTTTCACCTGGAGATTCTTCTACTCCTGCGAACAATGAACCTGCCATAATACAGCTAGCTCCTGCAGCAATAGCTTTAACGATATCACCAGTTTGTTTAATACCACCGTCAGCAATAACAGGAATTCCTGTACCGATTAATGCTTGTGCGCATTCAAAAACTGCGTACAATTGAGGTACACCAACACCAGCGATGATCCTGGTTGTACAAATTGAACCTGGACCGATACCCACTTTAACGGCATCAGCACCAGCTTCAGCCAATGCTCTTGCAGCATCTGCAGTAGCGATATTTCCAGCGATCACCTGTAAGTCAGGGAAACGTGCTTTAATGGCTTTCACCATGTCAATCACACCTTTAGAATGGCCGTGAGCAGTATCCACAGTAACCACATCTACACCAGCAGCAACTAATGCAGCTACACGGTCGATATTGTCTGCCGCTACACCTACAGCTGCACCAACGCGTAATCTTCCGCGTTCGTCTTTACAGGCTTTAGGGTAGTTTTTATATTTTTGAATGTCTTTGAAAGTGATTAAACCTGCAAGGTGGCCTTCGGCATTAATTACAGGTAACTTTTCAATTTTATAATCTTGTAAGATTTCTTCTGCTTGTAAAAGCGTAGTACCTTCAGGAGCAGTGATCAGATTTTCTCTGGTCATCACTTCAGAAACTTTACGTTGCATGTCTTTTTGGAAACGAAGATCTCTGTTTGTGATGATACCTACCAGTTTATTGTCGGCATCAATCACAGGAATTCCACCTATTTTAAAATCCTTCATGATCTGGAATGCTTCTGCTACTTTCGCGTCTGCATTTAAAGTAACCGGATCCTGGATCATTCCACTTTCTGAACGTTTTACTTTTCTAACTTCATCTGCCTGACGTTCAATGCTCATGTTTTTGTGTAGCATTCCGATACCACCTGCCTGTGCAATGGCAATTGCCAAACCAGCTTCAGTTACGGTATCCATTGCTGCAGAAACTACAGGCACGTTTAAGCGTATTTTTTTAGTTAAAAAACTTCCGGTATCCACGTCACGTGGCAGAACTTCAGAATATGCAGGAACTAACAATACGTCATCGTATGTTAAACCTTCAGATATAAATTTATTGGGATCGAGTTGCATAGCAAATAATTTAGGAGTTACTATTTGCCGGGCAAACATACGATTATTCTTGCAAATACGCAACAGGTCTGCAAAAATGGGCCGTTTTAGCCAAAAGATTACACTGAGATTAAGATTCCTTAACCGAAGCGATGAATTGACTAATATTTGAGGATTTGCCGGAGATGATATTCTAAATGGGTTACATAATCATTAAACAACCAGGCGATCGTGTGTTGCTCCCCCCCTCCTGTAAGGCATCGTTTTTCCAGATTTTCCAGGTCGATAAAGTGGATCAATTCGACGAGATGGCGATTATAAGTACTCCAAAATAAGATGAGCTGTTTACAGTCCATCAATTGATAATGGCTAAAAGCATTCCAATTATTCTGATCATAGACAATAGTTGGCAATGTCTCAAATTGCGCTCTGACAAAACGTTGGTGATTACAGGTGGCACTATCGATTAAATGCCCAAGGATTTCTTTCTTACTCCATTTATCAGGTAATGGTTTATACGAAAGCTCAGTTTCCGAAAGTTCAGTAAGTAGCGAAGGAATGGTATCACACAAATAGATCAGCCTTTCCAGTTGCAAAGAATTTTTCATACCGTAAAATAAAAGAAATAACATAAATAGAAATATTTATTTCCATCAAAAACGAAGATCATTTTTAGAAGTTTTCTTCTAAAATTTTAAAAAACGCAAGGCTAATTCTAAAAAACATGCTCATTTTAAGCCCATTTTCCGGTTGTTTTTACCTGCTTAAAACCGCTATCTGTTTTGCTATTGTTTTGCTTTTCTTTTGCTATTGTTTTGCTACTGTTTTCCCTGAGCAAAACAAAGGCAAAACAATAGCAAAATTGAAACAAGTAAATTTATGGACTAATTACGGCGGCTACTCAGATTAACTACTAGTTAAAACAAAAGCATAGGATAAAAAAATCAGGAAGGGATCAAATGATTCTTTAAACCGACATCTAAGAAATTATATAGAACACAATGGATTAATCGGCAAATGCCCAGTCCACAATTTGTGCTATGGCTTCCAATATTTCCTCCTCGCCATCTTTAGAATTTAAATCTATCCCACAAATAGTGGACTCATTTTTTTTAGCATGCAAAATCATATAATAGATACCACTTACCAATATGGCCGTAATGGCTTTGATACTCTTTTTACTTCCGGCAAACATCGGTTCGGCTTTTTCCAGGAGTAGGCTCCCGATTTCCTCCCTTAATTGGCAAACACTATTGAGCAAGCTGTTTCTTTCGGTGACTTCCCATAAAATGATGGAACGCATTGCTTCATGGGTATTAAAATATTCATAATGCCCTCTCAGCAGATTTACAATCAATTTTTTCAAAGATTCTTTATCTGTTTCCCCATCGGCCTCGATTTTCACTTCAGCAGCCTTTGCTATCCAGTAATCATTTTTCAGCACATAAGCTTCCACCAATTGATCCAAGCCACCAAAATAACGATAAATCAAAACCTTACTTACCTCTGCTTCCTTAGCAACAACATTAAGTCCAAGTCCTTTGTAACCCTTTTTCTTGATGATTGATCCCACTGCATCAACAAGTCTTTGCATCGTTTCACTCTTGTTTTTTACATGGCTGGAAACATTTTTATAATTCAGCGTCATTACGATAATTTTATAATTTAGAAATCGAGGGTTTATGGTCAACATGATCAGGCAAAATAACACACCGATGAGTATAACCATCAACCCTTCATAAAACATTAAGATTTTAAGTCTAAATCTACACTCAATTTTCGTTAAATTGATCCTAAGCGTTATATTTTAGAGATAGAGACTAAAGCTCAAAGGATTAGTAATCCAGCTTTAAACCATATACCCGGAGAATTTCGCCTGCTTGTGTGATTTCCTTTTCAAATGTCATCCCTAATTTCTCCAGGAGACGGATAGAACGAACATTGTCCGGTAAAGTAGTGGCCAATATTCTGGAATGTGCCGCAAGGATTTCCGGCTCTTTCAACAAGGCCCATGCCGCTTCATAAGCATAGCCCTTTCCGCTATATGCCGGAAGAAAAGCGAAGCCGATATCATGGTTCGGCAGATAATCTCTTTTGATCAGTGTCAAGACCCCTACAGTCGTATTTGAGGAATGTAGCTTGACCATGAAGTAGGTTACATTTGGCGTGTCTATAATTTTCTGGATATAAACCAGGGCAGCTTGTAAATCAGGCACATTCCGGTCGCCAATAAATTGCTTCCAGCCAGGAGTATTGACCAATTCCAGCAAAAATGGCGCGTCATTTAAGGTCAGCGGCCCCAAAGAAAGATTGGAAGTAAGGATAGGCATCTTCATAGCTAATTATTTTTTAGGATTGAAAAGCTCAAAGCCTTTGTACAATGCATTGTGTAATACATTCGCATGGTTCCCCTCTGGGAAGAAAGCGAAATGAACTTCTAAATTGGTCGCCTTTAACGTTTCTGCTAATTTTTTAGCATCACCTTCCATCACGGCTCCTTCCTTACCTACTGCCACATAAACTTTGATCTTTTGCGCAGGTAATGATTTTAACAAGCTTGGTGCTTTAGCTAATAAGGATTCGTTATCCCACCATAAACTTGGGCTCACAATCATGTATTGATTGAAGAGTGATGGCGATTTTAACAGGACTTCTGTAGCTAGTAATCCTCCTAAACTTTGTCCGGCAAGCATTTTATCCCCACTGGTTTTATAGTTTTTCTCGATATATGGTTGAAGCTCTTTTCCGATAAAACTGATGAACTTTGCCGATTGCCCTGTTGTAGGATAATCTTTTTTATCTTTAGCAATAGTCGTAGGAAAAGTAAAATCTCTTTTTCTATCTACATTGGCTATTCCAACAACAATTGCCGCCGGCATAGTTTCTGTCATGGTTAAAAACTGAACCAATCCAGCCACATGGATAAAATCTTCGTTTGCAGAGCCATCCAACAAGTAAATTACCGGATAAGTTTTTGCAGAATCCGGATGATAGCCATCTGGCAGATAAACATTAAGTGTCCTACTTTCCCCTAAGATCTTCGATTTAATTTTATTGATTTTACCAATAGAAAACGAGTTGTTTTCCATTTTTTGAGCGGTTTGATGTTGCTGGGCAGTCGCATTATTGAGTGTCAACAGTGACAACATCAACATAGAGAATAGGTATTTCATAAATAGGTGTTTTTTCCAAAATTATAAATCATTTGACATAAACAAACCAATATCCAGGATTTAACTGTTTAATTTGCGCAGGTAATTTTCTAATTTATCTATCCTATAAATGAACAAAACAATCAAAAAACTAACCGTTATTGGACTTGGAGGCGTCGGTGGTTATTTCGGCTTTAAACTTGCCCAACGCTATTCAAATTCAGAAGAATTAAACGTTTCTTTTGTGGCCAGAGGAGAGACCTATACCACCGTTAAGGAGAAAGGATTAACCTTACTTTCTCCGGAACATGAAAATCCTATCGCCCATCCCGCAGCAATTTATCAGCAGCTTACCGATATCCCTACTCCTGAGGTACTGCTCATCTGTGTCAAGGAATATGACCTTGAAAAGGTCTGTCTGGAATTAAAAGATAAAGTCAATGCGCATACGGTGATGCTACCTTTAATGAATGGCGTGGATATTTATGAAAGAATCCGAAAAGTCATTACCAATGGCATTGTACTTCCTGCCTGCGTTTATGTGGCTTCCCATATTAAAGAAAAAGGTATTGTGGAACATAAAGGGAATGCAGGTAAAATTGTGCTCGGCAATGACCCTCAAAATCCGGCTTATGATGCACAGGAATTGGTGGATCTCATGAAATCTGCTGGAATTGACATCCAATACAAAACAGATGCTTTTCCTGATATCTGGACAAAATTCTTCTTCATTGCCAGCTTCGGACTTGTTTCCGCAAGGTATAGCCGTTCGATCGGGCAAATTATTGAAACACCTGAATTACAGCAGAGAGCCAGCTTGATTATGGAAGAAATCAAGGCCATTGCGATAAAGAAAAACATTCAAATCCCTGCAGAGATCATCGCAAATACTTTTCAGAAAGCAGCAACTTTCCCTTATGCTACGCCCACTTCTTTACAGCTGGATGTGCAGGCTGGAAAAGAATACACGGAACTCGAATTGTTTGCCGGAGCCATTATGGATTATGGAAAATCCCTGGGCCTTCCTGTTTTGGAAAGCACCAGGATTTATGAAGAGATAAAAGCAGGATTGATCCGTTAAAATCCTGCTGCTGCCGGCCTTTTGCCCTTTAAATTGATCATCGTTTTACTGATGACCGGTTGAAGGGCAATCAGCACGATGCTAAACAAGCAAAGCACTGCGATCATCTCATAATAGTTCACACAAAATTGAAGAAACGCTTGTTTCTGTACCGCTTTATTTAATAATCCAACCGCTACTTTTGCCGCTTCATCCTTTAACATCCCATGACTGGATAAGGCGTTCTGATAGCCGGCTAATCGTTCTGAAATACCCAAATCCAATAGCGACAAGCCACTTCTCATGTCATTATTATGGCTACCTTTAAAGTAGAGCTGGAAATAGTTGATCAATGCCAGACTCAGGCTAAATGCCGAGAAACGTACAAATATCCCCACCGATGCTGCAGATTGGCTCATTTGAGCAGGCACGGCGGATACGATAAACATCACGATTGGAGACATGACCATTCCTGCGCCCAGACCTTGAAGGAAGAGCGGAAGGATAAACGTTTCTGCATCGGCTTCCGTCGCAAATAAAAAGCACATCACGGTAAAGAACACCATGAGCAAAGCAAATCCGGTAATCCACAATACCCGCAGCATCTTTTGTCCGATTAAAAAGCGAATCGCAATGCAAGAGCCGGCAATAATCCCCAGAATATTAAAAATCATGAGTTGATTGGCATGTAAAGAATCCATCCCCAGAACCGTAATAAAATAGGTACTGGTTAAGGAAAAAGCACCGCGAATCAGGTATAAAATCAATAGAAAAACAATCCCTATGCTAAAGTTTCGGTATTTAAAAACGGAAAGATCTACGGTAGGACGCTTAGACGCTTTTTGTCTGAGGAGAGAAAGTACAAACAGACTAATGGCGGCAAGTATACTGTAAACAATGCTTTTATCTTCCAGCCAATCCTTCTGCTGGCCATAAATTAACACATAGGCAATCAGGATTAACATCACTGCAAAAAGTAAAAAACTTGCCCAATCCAATTGATACAAAGGCTTTTTACGCATCAGGTGAACCCTGTTCAAAATAAAAAACAGCAAAGCTGCACTGGGCATAAAGCAAAAAATAATCGCTTTATATAAAACATTGTATTCAAAGTTCTCTACTATCGGGGCCGCAAACAATGCCGTTACGGGAGATACACAAAGGATCATTCCATAGAATATAGTATAGCCTACCTCCCTGGAATGTTCAGATTTTAATCTTCCGAACAATAAGGTTAAACAGATAGAGGTAATGCCACAATTGACGATTCCCTGTAAAAATCTAAAAATAAAAACCAGATATATCTCACGGGTATGGTAACATAAATAAGCGATCAGGATTTCCAATACAATACAGATCAACAGGTAATCTTTAGTGATGATACGCTCAAAAAACCTGCGTTCTACCCCTGCAAAACTGGCTACTGCAGCGTAAAACAGCAATAAGGAGAATTGCACATCGGCAGGTTCCATGCCATAGTACCCGGCCGCAGCGGTTCCATCAGCAGTGGATAGGGCGAATAGTAACACCGAAGACAGCAGCAACAACAGAATACTTGTTCTGATGAGCCATTCGGGTACCCAGGATTTAAAAATGGGAATCGCTTTACTCATGGTCTTTTTTAATGTGAACCGTTGCGCTCATTCCTGCATTTAAATTGGTTAATGCTGCTGTAGCACCTTCTAACCTGATCCTTACAGGAATACGTTGGGCAATTTTCACAAAATTTCCGGTTGCATTGTCTGGAGGTAATAAAGAAAATCTGGAACCTGTGGCTGCAGAAAGCGATTCAATCTTTCCTGAAAAAGACTGACCCGGAAAAGCATCTACTTCAATATTTACAGGCTCACCAACATACATTTTTCCGATTTGTGTCTCTTTAAAATTGGCAATCACCCATTTTCCAGCATCTTTATCTACGATATAAGCAATTGTTTGTCCGCTTTGCACCAATTGACCTGGCTGAATGGTTCTTCTACCCATTTTACCATTATAAGGGGCTAAAATCACGGTGTAAGAAGTATTCAAATGGTTTCTTTTTAATACCGCATCTCTACGTTGAATTTCAGAAACCAAAACTTCCGACTGCGCTTTAATGTCATTGGTTTTAGAAATTGCTGCCGCATAATCTTCTTCTGCGGCAGCATATTCTGCCTGTGCCACTTCCAGCATACTTTGCATACTTTCTAATTGCTGGCGTGTGGCAGACTCTGCTTCAAAGAGTTTTTTATAACGGTCATAATCTGCTTGTTGCTTCCATAGTTTCGCTTTGGCTGCGCCAATTTTTGCTTTACTTGCAGCAGCAACCGTACTTGCCGTTTGGACATTACTTTGTAATACGGAAACCTGAGCTTTTGCATTAGAAAGTGAAGCTGCCGCTTCATCTTGTTGTACCGTATAATCGCTATCGTCAATAACGACCAGCGTATCCCCTTTTTTTACTTCTTGATTCTCGATGTAGCGAACTGTTTTAATATAACCATTTACCCTTGCGGTAACCGGATTGATATATTCTTCTACCTGTGCATCATTGGTTTCTTCGAAGCGCAAATAGGTAAAGACCGTACGCCCACCCCATACCAGGAGCACCACCATAACTATGGCAGCAATGACCGTCGTGACTACTGAAATTCTTTTATCTGTTTTATTTTGTGTTTGCGTGCTCATGTTATAGATTTCCTACAGCTTTTTCTAATTGATAATATTGTATTTTGGCATTTACTTTTGCAGTCGTCAGTTCAAAACGAGATTGTAAAAGTTGGGTTTCGGCATCCAGCAGATCTGTCAACAAAGACAGCTGATTGAAATAGGTATTCTGAACGATACGATAACTTTCTGCAGCTTGCTTAATGTTTTCATTTGCCACTTCTATCCGCTTCAAAGATTCTGTATAACGGATATAGTTTTCTTGTACTTCCTGGCGGATATTATCTTTAACTGCTTCGTCTTCTACTTCCTGCTGATGCAGCTTAATTTCAGCTACTTTCACCTTGTGTTTATTGGTATAGAAGGCAGAGATAGGAACCTTCAATTTGATCCCAGCCATTCCATTGCTATAAGGAGCAAGTGCATAAGGAACAAACTGGATCTGTGGATAGGCCAACATATATTCTCCGAATAAACCAACTGAGGGAAGGACATTAGATTTCACCTGTTTCAATTTCAATGCTCCAAGTTTTTGTTCTTTTTCAGAAATCTGAAGCTTAAAAGAATTCGATTGTCCGGCAGCCAGATAATTAGCCAATCCTTTAATTAAAACCGGATCAGTTTCATTTTCAGAAATCAATGGTTTTAAAGGCGTATCATCGGCTCTGCCAATCAGCAGATTGAGTTTTTGTTCTGCAATATGAATGCTGTTTTCAATTTCTGTCAACATCATTCTTTGTTTCGACAAACGCAGTTCTGCACGCAACACGTCACTTTTAAGCACCGTTCCATTTTTATACAACACATTAATTTCATGAAGTTGTTTTTCACGATCCTTGATGTCTTGCAGGAGCAAGGTTTTATAAGACTGATTGCGGTATACATCATAAAAATAAACTGCAGCCAGGAAATGAATTTCCTGTTTACTTAGGTTCTTTTTAGCAATGGCCAGTTCATTTTCTGTCTTTGAGGCCGCAATTTCACGGTTAGTTTTCCCACCATTGTAGAGGTTCAGGTAAGCATCACCAGATACTTTGTAGTATTTTGGCTCTACCGGATATTGTGAAGGCGTATGAAACAAACCATTTTCATAAATTGGCATTTTGAAGATATGCGCCAATACGCCATTTGCTTCGATTTCCGGCAGTCTTTCTGAGCGGGCAACTTTGATGCTGGCTTCGGAAGCCAATACTTCCAAATTGTTCATTTGGATCTTCCTGCTATTGCTGTCTGTAAGTTGCCAAACCTGGCTGATAGAAAGTGGTTTTTCCGGGTCCACCTGCCCCTGTGCATGGGTAAAAAGAGAGGATAAAAGAAGGGTCATACAGCCCATGAATGTTCTTTTATACGAGCTAAAATTCATATAGATTATTTAATGCTACAAATTTCGGCTAAGTATTCTTTCTTTATTTTATCTAAAGTGACATATATTTGTTCAAACCAGCCATATGGATCAGAACAGTAAAGAAAGCCTATTATCGGCAATAGATGAGCACCCTCAAAGCACGTATGTGTGGCATAGCAAGTTTGAAGACCGTTTTCGTCACCATCAACATGTAAAGGGACAGCTAACTTATGTGGAAGGCGGCGTGATTTTTCTATATGCGAACGACAAATCTTACTTTCTACCTGGGCGTCATTACCTATGGATTCCTGCCGGGATGGCACACCATTTAGAACATCGCTATCGTTCTGCGGTGGTACGAAATATATATTTTGCACCTACATCGGAAAACCAGGATCCTTTTTATGATAAGATCGGCATTTACCCGGTCAACAATTTGTTATTGGAAATGCTCAAATATTCGGAGCACTGGAATGGAAGTATCGCTCCTGGAACACCGGAATACGGTTTCTTAAATACCCTAAAAAACATCCTGCCAGACATCAGTAAGCATCCCTTACCGATTGTGGTGCCAACCACAGACAATGAACGCATCAGGCCAGCTTTACAGTACATTCATCAGCATTTATCTGAAGAACTGACCTTAGCTGGTATTGCCGCAGCTACAGGCTTTTCTGAACGTACCTTATCCAGAATATTCCTGGCTTCCCTGGACATATCTTTTTTTCAATACCTGAAGCTAGTGAGGATCACTAAAGCGATGGAAAAGTTATTGGAAAGCGATCTAACCATTAGTGAGATCGCTTATGAAGTAGGTTATGATAGCATCTCCTCTTTTAGCAACACCTTTTTCAAGATGACTGGAAGGAGACCCTCTTCATTTAAAGAATTAAAAAAAGCCAGCCTGGGCCAGGATTCAGAAACTACGCAGTAGGTTCTTCGGCATCTGGTTCGGTATGCAATCTCTTTTGTTTTGGTCCTTGTGGCCAGATATAACAGGTAGACTGTTTTTTCCAACCCAGACTTTTATAAAAATCGCCTTTACCAGGAGCAGCAGTCAGGTTGACAAAATGATAGTTATCACCTAACTTTTCATTTAAGGTATTTACCAGGTATTTACCCAGTCCATTCCCCTGAAAATCAGGATCCACGATGATGTCTGCAAGAATTGCATAATATCTGCCATCGTCAATAGTTCTTCCAAAAGCAATCAGCTGATCTCCTTTATAAATGAATAAAGTCCAGCTGCTTCTTCTGAAAGCTAGTTCTATGTCTGCTTCTACCCTTGTTCTCCAATCTACCTTATCAAATAACTCACATACGTAAGTCCAGTCGATCGTCGACAAATCAGGATTTATTTTGTAAGTCAGGTCGTTCACATCTATTTTAATCGGAGACATATTTAGCTTAAAGATTTTAATTGGGCACAAATATCAACAAATTATCCATCTGTATTTAATGGTTTAGATGATTTTGGAAGAATGAAATCAACATTTATAAAATGTTGCGAAATGATGACCGAATTCGGTACAAAATCCTGACTGATTGGGCATCAGTCAGGATAATCTTACTATTTTTTGCCAACAATGACTTTGGTGAAGTCGGCAGTATTTAAATATTGATTCGCCAGTTGTTTTAAATCCTCTGGACTGATGGTTTTTACCGTTTCAATGTAGTTGTCGTAATAGGTGTAATCAAGGCCAGAGAAATAAGCATTTTTAAACTTATCCGCATGAGAGAAAGCATTCTCTAAGCTACCTAACATAGAACCCAACATGTAGTTTCTAACCAGGTTTAATTCTGCTTCAGATACCAGCTCAGATTTCAACAAATCAATCTCTTTTTCGATCTCGATCAGGGTGTTGTTACACACCTCTACGCCTACTTCCGTTGCAATGAAGAAATAGCCTGCATCTTTTAAGGAAACAATTGCCGATCCGATCCCATAAGTATAGCCTTTATCCTCACGGATATTGGCCATTAAACGAGAGCCAAAATAGCCCCCCAACAAACAGTTCATTACCTGGAAACCAGGGAAATCTTTGTGTTTTCTGGTGATCGCCAATCCACCCATACGGATTGCCGATTGGATCGCCTCCGGTTTCTCAATCAGGATCTCTCCTGCTGTACCTTTGGTAAATTCAAATTTGTTGACTACAGATTTGTCGTTGTTGTTCCAGGCTTTCCCTAAAACACCATTTAAAAGATCAAATTCTGGCTGTTCAAACTTTCCGGCAACAATGATGGTGCAATTTTCCGGCTTATAAGCGGCCTTGAAATAGCTTAACAAATCTGCCTGCTGAATCGCTTCATAGTCTGCGGCATTAATGTTTGATCCATAGCTGGAATCTCCAAAAATG
Organism: Pedobacter gandavensis; assembly: GCF_014172405.1. Classification (GTDB taxonomy): domain Bacteria; phylum Bacteroidota; class Bacteroidia; order Sphingobacteriales; family Sphingobacteriaceae; genus Pedobacter; species Pedobacter gandavensis. Next base: position 81,947 of record NZ_WNXC01000009.1, read on the forward strand.
GCATGTGCAAAATGTTTCCTGGCCAGGAAATCATTCTTTTGCAAACTTACCTGTAAGGATTGCTTTTGATTCTGTACATAGATATCCAACTCTTGCTGAGGGAAAACACTCTCATTAAGAATGGCCTGTAAGATTGGCAATACCGCGCCCAGGTGTTTATTTAAAGTATAAACTTTTACGCTCGACTGATCTGCACCGTATTCTGTTTGCAGGAAAGCACCGTAATAATCTACCTTTTCGGCGATATCTTTAGCCGTTAATTTCGCTGTTCCGTTATTGATCAGGTGACTTACCGTTACCGCTTGCAGGGGTTTATTTTGATCCCAGTTTACGTTTTCGAAGATAAACTCAATACGCACCAGTTCCTGTTTACCAGCATTGATGGTAAACACCGGAATTCCATTATCCAGCTGTTGCTTTAATGGCTCAATAAAATTTATTTCATCTACCTGTTTTGATTCAGGCGCTAATGTACGATTAAGCATCTTGGGCAGTTAAATAGTATAAAATTGAAGACTGTTCTTTAACGAAGGTTTGTTTTGCCACCTCCAAAATACGTGATGAAGTCACTTCATGGTACTTGTCGATCTCTCTGTTTAGCATATTTGCATCGCCTAACAACTCGTAATAAGCCAGATTCATGGCCTTATCTAAAAGACTCATTTCTGCAAATACGATAATAGATTCCGACTTGTTTTTGACTTTCGTCAACTCATCTACCGTTACTTCTTCTGTAGCAATGGCATTTAATTCTTTCCAGATGGCAGCTTCAGCAGCTTCCATGGTTACGCCTTCTACCAGTTTACCTTCTACAATGAACAAACCTTGATCTATACTTCCGGTTAAGTAAGCATGGATATCGCTAAACAATTGTTGTTCTTTCAGCAGACTGTTGTATAACCTGGACGATTGACCCTGAGAAAGGATATCAGACATCAGGTCGTAAACCTGGTAATTTTTATCCGCACGGTCTGGCATTTGAAAAGCCATATAGATCGCGTTCAAAGGCACTTCTGCCACCACCGTTTCTACACGTGCCTCAGTTTGCTTGGGTTCTACAGGAAGGTTTCTTTCGATTGGCTCTCCTGCAGGAATTGCTGCAAACCATTTCTCAGCCAATGCTTTTACTTCTTCCGTTTTCACATTTCCACCAACTACCATAATGGCATTTTGTGGATGGTAATGTTTTTTGAAAAATGCTTTCACATCTTCCATTTTAGCCTCTTCAATTTGCTTTAAATCCTGTCCGATAGTTGCCCAGCGGTAAGGGTGTTCTTTATAAGCAAGTGGTCTTAGTTTCAACCAGACATCACCATAAGGCTGATTTAAATATCTTTGTTTGAACTCTTCACAAACCACATTGCGTTGTGTTTCCAGGCTTTTTTCTGAAAAAGCAAGGCTCAACATGCGGTCACTTTCCAACCAAAAAGCCGTTTCCAGATTTGTAGCCGGCAAGGTGATGTAATAGTTGGTGATGTCATTGCTGGTAAAAGCATTGTTTTCGCCACCTACCCTTTGTAAAGGTTCGTCATAGCTAGGAATATTTACTGAACCACCAAACATCAGGTGTTCAAATAAATGGGCAAAGCCGGTTTTATCTTGTTCTTCGTCTCTTGCACCAACGTCATATAGAATGTTTAACACCGCCATAGGCGTTGTATCATCCTCGTGTACCAGGACACGCAATCCATTGGCCAATGTAAAACGGTTAAAATCTACCATATATATTAAAATAATCAGGCAAAGATAGGAATAAAGCAAAAGGGAAATGTGATAATAATGTGAAATAAAAAGAAAGGAACTTATGGTATATTTGCGGTATGAATACAGCCGAATTATTGCATAGGGCGCTAAAATTCGACTTTCTTACACAAGAAGAAGGCGTTTTTCTGTATCACCATGCGTCAACTGCCGAACTGGCCTATGTGGCCAATGAACTGAGGAAAAAACAAGTACCTAGTGGGAAAGTTACCTGGCAGATAGACCGTAATGTAAATACAACCAATGTATGTATTGCCAATTGTAAGTTTTGTAACTTCTTTAGAAGACCGGGACACGACGAGAGCTATATCACTGACATTGAAACTTATAAAGCTAAAATTGAAGAAACTTTCAGGTTAGGCGGAGATCAGTTGCTGTTGCAGGGTGGTCACCATCCGGACCTCGGACTGAAGTTTTATGCCGATCTATTTAGAAAATTAAAAGAATTATATCCTGATTTGAAGCTTCATGCTTTAGGTCCGCCGGAAATTGCCCATGTGGCTAAACTGGAAGGGATTTCACATACAGAAGTACTGAGTGCTTTGAAAGCCGCCGGTATGGATTCCTTACCTGGTGCAGGAGCAGAAATCCTGAACGACCGGGTAAGAAGGTTAATTTCTAAAGGTAAATGTGGTGGAAAAGAATGGTTAGATGTGATGCGTGCAGCACATCAACTGGACATTACCACTTCTGCAACCATGATGTTTGGTCATGTAGAAACCATTGAAGAGCGTTTTGAACATTTGGTTTGGATCAGAGAAGTGCAAAGTGAAAAACCGGCAGATGCTAAAGGTTTCCTTGCTTTTATTCCATGGCCTTTCCAGGATGATGGTACTTTATTGAAAAGATTAAGAGGGATCAGCAATAATGTTTCGGGAGATGAGTATATCAGAATGCTTGCTTTGAGTAGAATTATGCTGCCTAACATTAAAAACATTCAGGCTTCCTGGCTTACTGTAGGTAAAAATGTAGCAGAATTATGCTTACATGCAGGCGCCAATGACTTTGGCTCGATCATGATTGAGGAAAATGTAGTTTCTGCAGCTGGAGCACCACACCGTTTTACGGCAAAAGGTATTCAGGATGCAATTAGAGAAGCAGGTTTCGAACCTCAGCTTCGCGGTCAGCAGTACAATTACCGCGACCTTCCAGATCATTTGGAAGAGCAGGTGATCAATTACTAAAAGGCATAAGAAAAAAGGGAAGAGACTATCGTCTTCTTCCCCCATCTTAAACCTAAACAATCCTTTCTTATTTTAAGAAACTCCAAATAGTTTCACAATAGCCAATACTTGATCTGTTGTTAATGGCTCATCAAATGATTCTGTAGCAGCATTAACATTAACTGGAGTTCCATTGATTCCAGTAATTGTAATACCGGCCTGAATCACGTTTTCCTCTCCCGCATACACAGCAGCAGCATTCGCCACACCACTATCATTTCCACCAGTAATCCATGGTTTAATGCTAAAGCCATTTTGATTACGCATGTAACGGATTTTGGCCGCATGACGGGCTTCCACAGAGTGAATATTCAATGCTGCTTCCAACACCCCACCCTGTCCTACTAATGCCGGTGCCTGTCCTTTATAAGCACGCACACCAGTATCTTCCAAAGCTTGGGCTACGGCAAGGAAAACCCCGTAATTACCTGTTGCAAATGGATTTGGAAAATTGCCACTTGCGGTCCAGTCATAGCTCGCTTTGGCAGCAACAGCATCTGCACCAATTACTCCTTTTAGGAAATTAACATGCGCAGTTTCATGGGCACTGATGATCCCAATCGCAGCTTTATCTAAAGTTGCTTGTGTAGATCCGGAGAAATCTGCACCACCGGTTGCTTTCAAAGCCTGGGTATAAAATGCGGCTTCAAAATGTTCTAAGGTTAGCGCAAATTGCAATACTGCTTTTACGTTTGCAGGTAGGGTACTCTGTCCATAGGCTTTGTTAAACATGGAACCTAGTGCCAATGGTACTGCAGCCAGACTTATTTTCTTTCCTACATTGAAAAATTGTTTCATTGCAGCTCTTCGTGGACTAAAGCGTTCATACACTTCCCCATCCACTTTTTCAATTTCTTCTAATATATCGACGATATTCATGATTTTCAGGTTAAGACTATAAATTAATGACGTTGATTTTTGTTTTCACAAATCCACCGGCAATGGCCAGTACCGCTTTTGGGTCACGGGATTTGTCGAGCCCATTTACCGCATCTACCACTTCTACATTGGAGAAAGAGTTTGGCGAGATTAGCTCTCTGATGTAAGCTGCATGACGCGCTTCAACAGAAACAATTTTCCCTGCTAAGGTTAGATAAGCAGTGCTTTTGAGTAATTTCCCAGCACCATTGTAAGCGGAAACGCCTAAATCTTCGAATGCTTTTGCAGTACCGAGAACACTGGTTCTATCGGCGAAGTTGATTTTGGAGAAATCTACTTCTAATCCTGCGATTGCAGCCTGGCCCAGTGCATTTTTGAAAAATTCACGGTGGGCAATTTCATGAAATTGTATGTCTTTAAAGTAGGCAAGCTCCGGAGCACTAATATTTGCATAAGGAGTGGCAGCTACCTGAATATAAAATGCTGCTTCTAGTTGTTCTAAGGCATAAGCATAATTTAATACGCCGAGATCATCTTTAAAATCCAGCGTAACGCCGCCCATGTTTCCAGCACCATCGTCAATGTGTTTGTCTTTTTTACATCCTGCGGCAATCAAAGCGATGCCTGCTGCGCCGGCTCCTGCAAATTGCAAGAATGAGCGGCGTTGCAAAGGTGCGGTAAGAATACTGCGTTCCTCTTGCAGCACTTCTTTTTCATCGTGTAAGTTTTTCATAGTTATAGCTTTGAGTTAAAAAATCACGATCTTGCTTTCGCAAATCACAATTCTAGTTTTTAGTTCAAATTTTTATGAAACTTACCTGCGCAGGTTATAGTTTTCTAAAATTTCTTAGGTTTTGTAATGGCACTTACGGGAGAAATGACTGCTTGGTTTTCAATACCGACAAAAAAGATTCTTACATCCCTCTAATTTTTAATAAATTCACCCTATAAACCCGATAGAAGTGCTAAATACGATTATTGTTGATGACGAAGAATTTGCCCGCTCCTCTCTTTATTTCCTGGTTCAGGAAAATTGTGAGGGCATTCATATCGCCGGGATTGCAAAATCAGTGGCTGAAGCAAGGCTACTTTTGAGCAATCACCAGATTGATTTGATATTTCTGGACATTGCTATGCCGGGAGAGAATGGATTTGAACTTATCCCTTTGGCTCAGCAGTACAATGCTCATGTCATCTTCACAACGGCTTATGATCAATATGCGCTAAGGGCAATTAAAGCCAATGCATTGGATTATCTTTTGAAACCCATTGATATCGATGAATTAAAACTTGCGGTAGAAAAGGCCGATAAATACATTGCCTTAAATAAAAAGGAAAACAACAGGAATGACAGCTTACAAAACCTGGCAAACAACCTTTCAGACCGCTCAGAAATTAGAAAAATTAGCCTACCAAATGGCCAGGGCTATTCTTTGATAGACATCAACGACATCATTCATATTGAGGCAGACAGTAATTACTCTGTTTTTCATCTGGTGAATCAGGAAAGAATAACCGTTTCCAAAGTTTTAAAAGAATATGAAGAAATCCTTCCTGAGCAGCAATTTGTGCGCATTCATAAATCGAGTATTGTAAACCTCAACTATTTAAAGGAATACAATTCTAAAAATGGTGTAGAGGTACTTTTGAAAAACGGAGAAAAGATTGCCGTTTCCAGAAGGCGGGCGAGTGATTTTGCAGAAAAAGTTAAATCCTATATCAGAATTGAAAGTGATAAATCATAACACAAAAGGGGCCTTTAAATGGGTATTTCCTTTTATTTTCTGCCTGATCAGCAGCCTGAATGTCTTTTCACAAAGCGCTTACCTGCAGCACCTGGATACTAAGAGTGGCTTACCAAGCAACAATTGTTTTTACACGATGCAGGATAGCAAAGGTTATATTTGGATTGCTACCGATGCGGGTGTAAGTCGGTTTGATGGGAAGGTGGTGGAGACTTTCTCCGTTAATGACGGCTTGCCAGACAACCAAATCCTGCAACTGAAAGAAGACAAAAGCGGAAAAATATGGTTTCTGGCGTTAAATGGGCAACTCAGCTACTTTTTGAATGGTAAAATCTATAATGAGACCAACAACCAGCTATTAAAGCTGTTAAAATTCAATGCGGTTATCGTTTCTTTTTTCCAGGACAGTAAAGGCCGAATCTGGCTGGGTACAAATAAAAACACCCTGATTATGTTCAATGGTAAGTCGATCAGAAAGTATATTTCTGCTGACCATGACCGCCAATTCATCAATACCTTTATACATGAAGATGAGCAGGGAAAGATCTGGGCCATCAGTAATACTTCAGTCCGGGTAATGGAATCCGATACTTTCAAAGTAGTTCCCCACCAAAATTTACCTTTGTCTTATAAAACTGCGCTTAATTTACCCAATAAAACGATGGCTTACCTCGATCAAAAGGGACTGAACATCAGAAAAGGCAAGCAGCAGATATTGAAGATGGAGATCAGTCCTGACATCCTGAACAATGATCCTGGTTATTTCTATACCAACCAAAATCTGGACCTTTGGATTAGTAATGCCGCCGGCATTTACCACATCAAGCCGGATGGAAAAACCAAACGCTACCTGGAAAACATCTCCGCCAGTCAGGCCATTAAAGATACTAAAGGCAATATGTGGTTTACCACCACCAATGGGATTTACATGTTACCCCAGGAAAATGAACGTCTGTATGTGGTCAATAAAGCAAATGGGCTGAGCAGCGATATCGTAAAGAGCATTACCAAGGACGATCGCAACCGCTTATGGCTTGGCCTGGACGAAGCAAAAATTAATACGCTGGATCTAAACGATGGTCAGATTCATAAGATCGCATTAAGGGATCAAAAAAAATATAACATCATTAAACAGCTTGCTTTCGACTCCTTAAATCATGCCATTTATTTTGCTTCGGATTATGGATTAGGTAGGATCAATGATATTTATAAGGACAGCCGCCAGATTGATTTTCTGAAAGAGACCAATAACTCCATGTTTGTGATCAAAAGTTTTAGCATTGCTAAAGGAAACAACCTTGCATTGGCACTTTCTTCAGGCGTGGTGATTATTCCTGATCGGGAACGCAGGTTTGAATTTACCTCTTTATCCTTTAAACAAGGGGAAGACTTCTTTAACAACCGTTCTTACCGGGTATTTTATGACCAGGCACAAAACCTTTGGTTTTCCAATGTAAATGGCTTGTCTCAGTTTTCTAAGGGGATATTGTCAAATTATTATGCGAAACAACCGCTTTTAACAAAAAGGATCAACGACATTCAGGAGCTTTCTGACCATACCATTGTATTGGCAACAGATGGAAACGGCCTGATTTTCATGAGGGCTGGTCGCATTTTAAAAGTCATCACGCAGGAAGATGGTTTAGCCGATAACATCTGCAAAAGGTTATTTGTCAAAAATGATGAAACCTGGGTAGTCACAAACAATGGGATCAATAAGATTGATTTCAAAAACGACAAGCCTGTGGTCGAATCCTTTGGTTTCACCAATTCCCTGCTGACAGATGATGTGAATTGCTTATTTATAGGGGATAAAAATGCTTATTTCGCGACTAATAGTGGTCTGGTATACTTTGATGTCAACTATTCCATCCATAAAAATGAGCCACCAAAAGTATACATCACATCGATCGTAAACAACAAAAATAAACTGGGGATGAATCACCCGGATCACGTGCTGGAACCTTCCAATAACAGTATTTCTTTTTTCTACAGCGCCATTGATTTCCAAAATAAAAACATCTTATATCGATATCGGCTAAAACCAGATGCGCCATGGACGGAAACCAGAAGTAGGAGGATTGAATTTTCTACACTAGAACCCGGCAAGTATGTTTTTGAACTGAGTGCAAAATCCAACAACAGTGACTGGAGCAGTCCGGCGAAGGTGAGTTTTGTGCTTAAAGCTTATTTCTGGCAGACCACCTGGTTCCTGGTTTTGGTGTTCCTACTGGCAGGTCTGGCTTTTTACAAATTGGCTGTAGTGGTTACCCGCAGACAAAAAAACAAGGAACAGGAACAACTGCTATTGAAGAATAAGATCCTCATGCTGGAACAGCGTGCCTTACAGGCCATGATGAACCCACACTTTGTATTTAATGTGATGAATTCCATTCAGCACTACATCAATACCAAAGACACCAACTCCGCCAATAAAGTATTGACAGGTTTTGCGAAGTTGATTAGAAAGAATCTGGAAATTTGTACCCGCAGCTTTATTACCCTGGAAGAAGAGCTTGATTACCTGGAATTGTACCTGAGCCTGGAGAAAAAAAGATTTGGAGATAAGCTGATTTATCAGATCCGTGTGAGCCCGGCGATTGACAAGGAGGAAACAATGATTCCTTCCATGATTCTGCAACCTTACATTGAAAATGCAATCTGGCATGGCATTATGCCCAAAGAAGAGGGCGGTAAAATAGACATCCTGATTGACCTGCAGAGAACAGATCACCTCCTCATTAAAATTATAGATGATGGCGTAGGTATTGAAAACTCTTTGAGTGCTAAAAAAGGAGAACACCAGAGTAAAGGAATGGATCTGACTAAAGAACGTATCCATTTACTCAATCAGGTAGAAGCAAATCCTATACAAATTAATGTACAGCAAACAGGTTTATCGGGTACATTTGTATCCATTTCTATCCCTTTATACAACTAAATTACCGTTTACTCAATTTTAAGTACCACTTACTAAGTTAAAACTAATGGCATCTAAATTAGCACTAAACTTGTTATAGATATTAAAGCAAACATAGTTTGTAAAAAGCGTTCTTATAGAATTGATCAAAGATATTTTACCTAACCTAAAACTATATCTCAATTCAGGTTTCATTTGTGTGTTAAAAAATGGTAAAGCCTCAAACTTTACCATTTTTTTTTGCTTTGTTTTTTAAGCACACCATTCCCCATACAGGAACAATACCCGCTGAGATATTTTTAAATAAAATTGCTTTTTCTACCAAGGAATTAGGCTGTTTTATGGAATAATGTAATCCTTTTAGAATTTCCGATGCGATGGGGAGTCTCAGGATTTGAGATGAGCATGTTGTCTTCTGTATCTTTAGTAATAAAAACTCCGGCACCAATCACATTGTTCCTTCCGATACAAACGTCTTCTTTCACGGAAGAGTTGATGCCCAAAAAGGAATTATTTCCAACGGTCACATTTCCTGCCAATATATTTGCAGACAGCAATACATTATCTTTAATTGTGGTATGGTGACCAATACGTGCGCCAATTAACATACAGTTATCTCCAATCTGTACAAAGGGATGAATGGCACAAAACTGATCGATAAAGACATTCTCTCCTACCTTTAAATCAGGCCATACATTGGCTCTTGAAGAAATGTAGTTTGCAAAACGGTAACCAGATTCCCGTACTTTATGAAAAATACTTTCCCTGGCATTATTTCGACCAATCGCAATATGCATGAGGTACTTATCTTTTGGATATTGTACCAGCGCCTGCTCAAAACTAAGTATAGGCAAGCCCATTAACTTCGTCTCCATTTCAGGAACATAAGCATTATCAACACAAAAAGCGACCACTTCATCGGGGCTATCATTGTTAAACGAATAGCAAATAAACTCTGCCATTTTTCCGCTTCCATAAATAACTACTTTCATGACTTCAATTCGGGATTTATGAAATAAAGGTAAACTTAATTGAACACAATTTTCAAAATCAGCTCCCCATTGTAAAGCAACATTTCACAGATTCACAGTCAATTACAAGCAAATATCTCATTTTAAAATAGGGGTTGAATCTCTAAACAAAGTGATTTTTTGCCCTCAAAATCTGGTTAACTCCTAATTAGAGTACTCCTAATCAGGATTAGGCTGTAAACTTCCTTCACATTATTAAAGCACGCTGTTTCACAATTTCAAATGAAATGTCCCTCCTATTTTAAAGCGAATCCTCCCTTCCTTTACATACGCGCTGCAAGGCACCATTGAACTTTTGAGTTTTAAAATTTTCATAAAAAATTACAATTCTTTTTAAAAATTCGCTAAAGTATTTATCCTTAGCGTCATTCCTCAACTAAAGGAAAAAATCACAGCAATTGGCTCCAGATATCAACATAAATTATACTGAAAAGTAACCCGGATAGCCCTCATTTTTTTTCAAAAATACGCTGACTATAAAAAATTTTTATACTAATTTTGATGCACCAAAAAATCAAATAAACACGGTTGTTTATATTTAAAAAGATTTTTTGTAATTTTATCGTATCAATACAAACCTTACTGAATTTATTTTTTTGTAATGAAAGCACCCAAAAAACCTACTAGCAAAAGTCCATTAGTTGACCCTGAAACTGACATCGATGATTCAAGTGAAGAAACCGGCAAAAAGAAGTCGTATCAAGATGATGAAGACGACTTTGACATGCCTCTAGACGACCTGGATGGTTTCGACAATTTCAGTGACGACGACGACGACGATTTTTAAAAAACAGAACATACTATTTTTTTAAGCATCCCTTATAGGGATGCTTTTTATTTTAATTTCAGCCCAGCATACATGCAGATTATCCCGGTATCCGATTCCAAGACAAAAAAAGAATTTTTAAATGTGGCTCGCCTCCTTTACAAGGATGATCCCAACTGGATATGTCCGCTTGATCATGATGTTGAACAAATATTTGATGCTAAAAAGAATACCTTCTTTAATCATGGAAAATGTACGCGCTGGATACTGAAAAATACAGAAGGTCATACCATTGGCAGGGTAGCTGCCTTTATCAACGATAAAAAAGCTTATCAATATGAACAGCCAACCGGCGGGATGGGCTTTTTTGAATGCATTGATGATCAAGAGGCTGCATTCCTCCTATTTGATACCGCAAAAACCTGGCTACAGGAACATGGAATGAAAGCGATGGACGGCCCTATCAATTTCGGAGAGAATGATTCTTTCTGGGGTTTATTGGTAGAAGGCTTTACGCCGCCTTCTTATGGCATGAATTACCACCACCCGTACTATCATGGTTTTTTCAAAAACTATGGATTTGAGACGAGCTATGAGCAAATCACCAATCACCTGAATGTGAGGAAACCTTTCCCGGAGCGTTTCACTAAAATTGCCAATTGGGTAGCCAATAAGCCGGGTTATACTTTTGAGCACTTCTCTAAGAAGAATTCGGAGAAGTACGTAAAAGACCTGATGGAAATCTATAATGATGGTTGGCAGGATTTTGAGAAATTCGTTCCCATTAAAAAAGAAACTTTACAGGAAAGTTTTAAAAAGATGGAAACCATTATGGATGAGAAGCTGATCTGGTTTGCCTATATCAATGGAGAACCTGCATCTTTTGTGGTGATCATCCCTGATGCCAATCAATTGATTAAAAGCTTTAATGGAAAGTTGGGCTTAATCCAAAAGTTAATGTTCCTTTACAAGCGCTGGGTTGGTGTAAACAGGATGCGCGCCATCGTAATGGGTACAAAACAGGCATTTCAGAAACATGGACTGGAATCTGCCCTATTTATTAAACTGAAGGAATATGTATTGCCTTTAGATCAATACGATGAACTGGAATTGAGTTGGGTGGGCGACTTTAATGATAAGATGCTCTCTTTACATGAAGCAACAGGTGCCACTTTTGGCAAACGACACCTGACGCTACGTAAAATATTTTAATAGACAGCCTATTTTTCGCGGATCTCTTCGTAAAGATCAATCACCTTCTTCTGAAGTTTGATGATCTCTTCTTCTCTTAAAGAAAGTTTTTCTTTGAGGGCATTAATTTCTTCAAAATTAAGGGATTGAGGATTTTCACCTTCTTTGGAGATGATGTCCATCGTGGAGACCTGAAAAAGGTTAGCAATCTGCTCTAATCTGGAGATGTTGATATCTGTGATACCTGTTTCAATTTTTGAAAAGGCAGGAATTGAAATATTTAGACGTTTAGCCACTTCCCCTTGGCTCCAGCCATTCTTCTGGCGTAATTGTCTAATGTTTTTTCCAATGATATTCATGTGATAAATTTAGGTGTATTATTCTAGTTTGAACTTTATGTTAATTGGTAGTCAACTCACGTGCCAATTTCATTAAATCCAGACCACCAAAATTGCCAGAGCTCATTAATAATAAATTTTTCCGATTAAAATTCATACTCAATAAGTAATCATTTAATTCGTCAGAATTATTAAAAAACTGTAATTCATTACAATTGAACGCATTTTGCACATCTAATTTGCTAAATGGTTTAATCTTTTTATGCGTAAAAGTTTCTTCATCAATGTATACAATTGAACAGTCAGCTTGTTTCATTGTATCCGCATATTGTGCTAAAAATTCTTTATTCAAACTACTAAATGTATGTAACTCTATACACGCTACCAATTTCCTTTCCGTAAACTGAGTTTTCACTGCTTCAATGGTTGCTTTGAGCTTTGATGGGGAATGCGCAAAGTCCTTATAGACGTTGGTATGGTCTTTTTTAAGCAATAGTTCCAGCCTTTTTGCAGCGCCGGTAAAGGAAGAAATAGCGGCATTAAATTCAGTATGATTCAGACCCAAAGCCTCACAAACTAAACGTGCTGCATTGAGGTTCATTAAGTTATGATTTCCAAAAACATTTAAAACCGTATGCTCAGGTAAAAGATAAGTTACACCATCTTTGACCTCATGAGCTGGAATCTCGTATCCTATTTTCTGTACATTAGCTGTAGACCTGTCCACCAACTGATTTAAATCTTCATCAGCTGTGCAATAAATCAGTTTTCCTTCTGGTTGAATGGTATCGATAAACAGTTCAAACTGACGGGTATAATCTTCAAAAGTTGGGAAAACATTAATATGATCCCAGGCAATTCCACTAATTACCGCAATATTTGCTTTATATAAATGAAATTTTGGTCTTCTGTCTATCGGCGAAGCCAGGTATTCATCACCTTCGATAATGATCAACGGAGCTTCCGCTGTAACTTTCACCATCGTATCAAATCCAGCCAATTGAGCACCTACCAGGTAATCAAAATCACGCTTATAATAATTCAACACATGAAGGATCATAGAGGTAATCGTGGTTTTGCCATGACTGCCACCGATTACTACGCGAAGTTTATCTTTGGTTTGCTCATAGATATATTCCGGATAAGAATAGATTTTAAGGCCCATTTCTTGTGCTTTCAGCAATTCTGGATTGTCCAGCAAGGCATGCATCCCTAAAATTACCGCATCTAAATCCGGAGTAATCCGATTTGCATCCCAACCCAATTCTTTAGGGAGAATATCATGTCGAGCCAATCGGCTGGCAGAAGGTTCAAAAATAACATCATCTGAACCTGTGACCTGGTAGCCTTTTTTATGTAAGGCAATGGCTAGATTGTGCATGGCACTACCGCCAATAGCTATAAAATGTATGCGCATATTTCAATGATAAAATAAGGTACGAAAAATACCGCCGAAGCGGTATTGATCTTTAGTCTTTTTTAAACTGGGCGGCTACCCATTCTCCTATTTTTTTATGATCTACATACCTGATTTGCATAGCTTCACAGGCCGTTTTAATCATAGCTAAATCGGGAGTTTCATAGAATCCACTGAAGAAGATACTTCCTCCTGAGGCCAAAACCCCAGCATAAGTAGGAATCTGATCCAGTAAAATATTTCTATTGATATTTGCCAGAATGATGTCGAAAGTTTGTTGTGGAATGGTTTCTTTACCACCACAAGCGGCAGTTAAATTGGTAATCCCATTCAGTTCCGAGTTTTCTAAAGTACTCAGATAACACACGTCATCATTGTCTATCGCTACCAGTGATGCAGCGCCTTTTTTAGCGGCTAAGATGGCAAGAATACCTGTTCCACAGCCCATATCAAGGATTGATTTTCCCTGAACGTCAGTAGAGAGGATGTATTGCATCATCATGGTCGTAGTTTGATGGTGACCGGTACCAAATGCCATCTTAGGATCAATCACAATCTCATATGGATACTGTGGTTGTGCCTGATGGAAAGTTGCCCTTACATAGCACTGTTCGTCGATAATAAGGGGTTCGAAATTCTTCTCCCACTCCTCATTCCAATTCTCTGCAGCAATCTCTGTCACTGCATAGCTGATTTCCAGTTCCTCTTTATACCTTTCCAGTACTTCCTCTAGATTTTCTAAAGCATAGCTGTCCAGGTCAATAAATGCGGCAAAGCCGTTTTCGGTATCTTCAAATGTATTAAAGCCAATCTCCGCCAAATCACTAATCAGCAAATCCTGCTGATACTCTTCTATCGCTGTAAAGCTGAATGTTACCTTGATGTATTGCATTAAGAATTGAAAGTTTTAACGATGTCAGTAAAGTCTCTTGATTTCAAGGAAGCACCACCAATTAGTCCGCCGTCGATATCTGGTTGAGCGAATAATTCTGCTGCATTTTTAGGGTTACAGCTGCCACCGTAAAGGATGCTTGTACCTTCAGCAACGTCAATACCATATTTAGTAGTGATTTCTGCACGAATAAAAGCATGAACTTCCTGTGCCTGATCAGAAGAAGCAGTTAAGCCTGTTCCAATTGCCCAAACTGGTTCATAAGCGATCACAATTTTAGAAAAATCAGCTGCATCTAAACCAAAAACACCGTTCACCAATTGAGATTTCAATACATCAAAATAGCTACCGTTATTTCTTTCGTCTAAAGTTTCACCGATACAGAAAAGTGGAGTCAGGTTATTTTGTAAAGCAATTACAGTTTTTTGAGCCAACAACTCATCTGATTCCGCAAAATACTGACGTCTTTCAGAGTGTCCGATGATCACATATTCGCAACCTACAGATTTGATCATCTTTGCAGAAATCTCTCCTGTATAAGCGCCGCTTTCATTTTGGTGGCAGTTTTGAGCACCAATTTTAACGGTTTCAGCACCCAATTGCGTCAAACTGTTTAAATGAATGAATGGAGCACAGATGATGGCGATTTGGTCACCTTTTTTCTCATCTCTTACCATATTTACGATTTCTGAGAATAAAGACACCCCTTCGGCATAATCTAAATTCATTTTCCAATTTCCGGCAACGATTTTTTTTCTGGTCATAATTTTATTGTTTTAGCGCCATGAAGCTAAGATAAAGGCTTCAATTCTGCTGTTTTTTTAATGATTATTAACTTCGGTATGACTTAGTCAATTCAAACACAGCAGTTAATATATTTCTTTCTACCTCATCAAAAGGTAGGTTTCTACGTTTAAAAACCTGTTCTGCCGTTTCAAACATCTTATCCAGCCGATAAGTTTCAAAGCCTTGAGCACCACCCCATGAAAAATCGGGAAGGAAAGTTTTAGGGAATCCGGCGCCAAAAATATTAGCCCCTACCCCAACTACAGATCCGGTATTGAACATGGTATTGATGCCACATTTGGCATGGTCTGCCATGATCATGCCGCAGAACAACATTCCTGTTTCCCGAAGACCGGCCATGGCATAGTCCCAGATTTTTACATCAGCATAGTTGTTTTTAAGGTTAGAGTTATTGGTATCTGCCCCAATATTACACCATTGCCCCATTACGGAATTACCAAGATAACCTTCATGACCTTTAGAGGAATAGCCCCAGATCACCGCATTATTGATTTCTCCACCTACCCTACTCAAAGGACCTATTGTGGTCTGTCCGTAGATTTTAGCCCCCATCTTGACTTGCGAATCATGACAAAGCGCAAAAGAGCCACGAATGTGTGCGCCTTCCCAAATCTGACTGTTTTTACCGATGTAAATCGGTCCGCTAAGGCTATTTAACGTCGCACATTCAGCCCCACCACCTTCTTCTACAAAGACCTCATCTCCAAGTATCACGTTGGTGCTGCTCAGTATTGCGGAAGATCGACCTTTAGTCAATAGACTAAAGTCTTTTCTCAGCTCTACATCGTTGTTTTTAAAAATATCTTCGGGATAAAAAATCCTGACCAGTTCAGCTTCATAAGCGATGGGCTTAAACGCTGTTGCCGCTTCAGGAAGCGTGTCTGCTGTGGCACGGTAAGCAATCAGTAAATCTCCTTGTTTCAAAGCTTCTCCTTCGCGCAAACGATCTATTGCTTCCAGCAAGCCTTCGTCCGGACAAACGGATCCATTGATGGATAAGTCAGCTCCAGGCTGTAAGGGATATTTAATAGAAAGATAAGGGATGGTCAGAAAGCCGGCAGTAGCATTTAGATGCCGCTCCCATTTTTGAGCTATGGTAAGTATACCCACACGGAGGTCGGCAACCGGTCTTGTGAAAGATAGCGGACGCAAGGATGCCCAGGCATTATCATCAAATAAATTGATTGTCATAAGCAACAAAAATAAAAAAAGTCCCGAAGCAATAGCACCGGGACTTTAAAATAATTACTTTTTTGGTAGAATTACTTCTTAGCG
Organism: Pedobacter gandavensis; assembly: GCF_014172405.1. Lineage (GTDB taxonomy): Bacteria > Bacteroidota > Bacteroidia > Sphingobacteriales > Sphingobacteriaceae > Pedobacter > Pedobacter gandavensis. The sequence goes on from NZ_WNXC01000009.1 coordinate 98,192, forward strand.
TAACGAGTTTTAAATTTATCGATACGACCAGCTGTATCTACTAACTTCATTTTACCAGTATAGAAAGGGTGTGAAGTATGAGAAATCTCTAATTTGTATAGAGGGTATTCGTTACCATCTTCCCATTTGATGCTTTCTTTAGTATCTACACAAGATTTCGTTAAGAAAGAGTACTCATTTGACATATCTTTAAATACTACAAATCTATAGTTTGATGGATGCAGATCTTTTTTCATGATGCTTTTATATTATTATTTCCTTATTTCTCGCTTATTTTTAAGGTTGCAAATATCCTAAAATTATTTTTCATTAGCAAGGAAGTCTTGAAAAATTATCTACTATACTTTTTTCTAGTCTCAATTTTCTCTTTTTGCCGTCTTAAATAGGCGTCAGCAATGACTTCAGCCGAAGGAAGTTCCGAATTACTGATCAAAAGACTTTTCAATTTCTCCTCATCCACATCAGCACGGTACAAGATGTTCATCATTTTGGAGATGTCATTGTCTAGCAGATAGGCAAAAGCCTGCACTAAACGCTCCCGGATTTGCGCTTCCGACCAGACTTCTTCTACCTCAAAATCTCTGCTAACGATGGTGCTTAACGCTTTCAAATCTTCCATTATAAGGCTTTAATTTCCTGACATAATTCCACCAATACCCCGTTTGTACCTTTTGGATGAAGAAAACAAACCAGTTTATTGTCGGCTCCTAATTTAGGTTGTTCATTCAACAATACAAATCCTTCTTTTTTTAACCGTTCCATCTCCAACAGGATATCTGCGACATCAAAAGCGATGTGATGAATGCCTTCTCCCTTTTTTTCCAGAAACTTAGCGATCGGACTATCCTGATGGCTGGCCGACAACAATTCAATCTTATTGGCTCCGGTTTGAAAAAAGGCGGTACGCACCCCCTCAGAAGCGACTTCTTCTCTTTTATAACAAGTCGTGTTCAATAATTTCTCATAAAGATCGCAGGACAAATCCAGGTCTTTTACAGCGATACCGATGTGTTCAATCTTCCTCATATCTGGTTAAACGGTTAGAAAAATGTAAAAATGCAGGTTTTACCTATACCATCATAGCTATTATTTATAATTGTTGGCGTTCTTTTTTCGTACATTTGTCTATTATTAAGAATAATTACATACGATGGAACTTCCTATTTACTTAGATAACAATGCAACTACTCCCCTTGACCCAAGGGTATTAGAAGCGATGCTACCATATTTCACCAACAAATTTGGTAACGCTGCCAGCCGTAACCACGCTTTTGGATGGGTGGCAGAAGAAGGTGTTGACTACGCTCGTGAACAAGTGGCGAAACTAATTGGCTGTACTGATAAAGAGATCATCTTTACTTCAGGTGCTACAGAAGCAGACAATTTAGGTATCAAAGGAGTTTATGAAATGTATCAGGACAAGGGTAATCATATCATTACCGCAACTACTGAACATAAAGCAGTATTAGACGCTTGTAAACACCTGGAAAAATTAGGTGCTAAAGTAACTTATCTACAAGTAAAAGCAGACGGTCTAATTGACCTTCAAGAGCTTGAAGCTGCGATGACTGAACAAACCATCTTAGTTACGATCATGTATGGTAACAATGAGATTGGTGTGATTCAACCTATTAAAGAAATTTCTGCTATTGCACATAAACATGGTGCATTATTCATGACTGATGCGACACAAGCTGTAGGAAAGATTCCTGTAGATGTAAACGCTGATGGTATTGACTTAATGGCATTCTCTGCACATAAAATGTACGGCCCTAAAGGTGTTGGTGCACTATATGTACGTCGTAAAAACCCAAGGGTTAAAGTAACTGCACAGATTGATGGTGGTGGTCATGAGCGCGGTATGCGTTCAGGAACGTTAAACGTACCTGGTATCGTTGGTTTGGGTAAAGCATGTGAACTTTGCCGTTTGGAAATGGATGAAGAAGCAAAACGTTTATCTGCATTAAGAGATAAATTAGAAGGCGCTTTATCTCAAATGGAAGAAAGTTATGTGAATGGTAACACAGAACACCGTTTGCCACATGTAGCCAATATTTCCTTTAAATATGTAGAGGGTGAAGGCTTAATGATGTCGATGAAAGACCTTGCAGTATCTTCTGGATCTGCTTGTACTTCCGCTTCATTAGAACCTTCTTATGTATTGAAAAGCTTAGGTCTTTCTGATGATTTAGCACACTCATCTATCCGTTTTGGATTGGGTCGTTTCACGACTGAAGAAGAAATTGATTTCGCTATTGAGCACACTAAAGCAGCAGTTAATCACTTAAGAGAACTTTCTCCACTTTGGGAAATGTTTAAAGAAGGAATTGACTTAAGTAAAATTGAATGGGCTGAGCACTAAGCTTCACCTATTAGTAAACAATATTTAAATACAATCCCCGGAAACGGAGATTTAGAGGAAAAAAAAATGGCATACTCAGAAAAAGTAATGGAACATTATACCAACCCTAGAAATGTTGGTACTTTAAATAAAGATAACAAGAACGTAGGAACAGGATTAGTTGGTGCACCTGAGTGCGGTGACGTAATGCGTCTACAAATTGAAGTAGATGACAACAATGTGATCACAGATGCAAAATTCAAGACCTTTGGTTGCGGATCTGCAATTGCTTCTTCTTCTTTAGCTACAGAATGGTTAAAAGGAAAAACTGTAGATGAGGCTTTGGCCATCGACAATATGGATATCGTGGAAGAATTGGCTTTACCGCCGGTAAAAATCCACTGTTCAGTATTGGCTGAAGATGCGATCAAATCTGCAATCAACGATTACCGCGTTAAAAACGGTATGGAGCCAATTGCAATGCCTAAATCTCATCACTAATTTCAATCATAGTTTGGCAGGCAATTTGTTTTGTCCTGTTAAACTTTAATTTTTAAAACGATGATTACGATAACCGATAAAGCGAAAAGCAAAATTGATCACCTGATGCAAGATGCGCAGATGGATGACACTTATTTTTTGCGCGTCTCTGTAAAAGGTGGTGGTTGCTCTGGTTTATCATACAATTTAGATTTTGATAACGAAGAGAAAACCGGAGATCAGTTTTTCGAAGACAGAGGGATCAGGATTGCATTAGACATGAAATCCTTCCTTTATCTTGCCGGTACTGAGCTTGACTTTTCAGATGGTTTAAACGGAAAAGGATTCAATTTCCATAACCCTAACGCAAGTCGTTCTTGTGGTTGTGGCGAAAGCTTCTCTGTTTAACTTATATACCTTATTGATTTAAAAGGGCACTCATGTGCCCTTTTTTCATGTACTGATTTTTTCTTTCCAAAGAAAAGTTTATCATTGTTCCTCCAATCAAACAAAATATAATAACATGGTATCATTTAATGAGTTTTCTACTGTACCTAGTCTCTTGAGAAATGTGGTAGAAAACATCCATAAACCAACCGAGACTTTCCTCATTCATAAAAAGAATGCAGATTGGGAAGAGATCTCTTTTGAAAAAACACTGGAACGTGCGGATGCTGTTGCTTCATTCTTCCTGGATAAAGGAATTGTAAAAGGAGACCGGATGGGCTTAATGATCGAGAATTCTCCTGATTATGTTTATTATGATCAGGGTATTCAGCAGATTGGTGCAATTAATGTCTCTATCTATCCTACGTTATCTGAGCAGGAAGTCACCTATATCATCAATGACTCCGGGATCAGAGCGATCCTCATCGGAAGCCCTTTTCTATATAAGAAAGTAACCAAAATAGCGGAAAACTGTAGAAACCTGGAATACATTATTCCTGTTTTCGCAGATTATGAAAAAATTGCTTTGCCAGAAGGAATGAAAGCCAAGGTAATCCCTTTTTCTACTTTGCTGGAAACTCCGGTAAGCGAAGTGAGGCGCGCAGAAATTACGCGCATCAGAACAGCCTTACGTCCTTCAGATATTTCTTCCCTGATTTATACTTCAGGCACTACAGGCACACCAAAGGGTGTGATCTTGTCGCACAACAACTTTGTACAAAACGTAAAAGTTTGTTTGCAGCAAATTCCGATCATCGACGAAACAGAAACCTTTTTATCTTTCCTTCCCTTGTCTCACGTTTTTGAACGTACCGCCACCTATCATGTTTGCTGTGCCCAGGGTTGTAAAATTGCCTATGCACAAAGCCTGGAATTGCTGGCAAAAAACATGGCGGAAATTAAGCCTACGGTGATGAGCTGTGTACCTCGTTTATTAGAAAGAATTCACGATAAAGCCATCAAAAGCGGTACTGCTGGCGGCGGACTAAAATCAAAAATTTTCCTATGGGCATTAGACATCGGACAAAAATACCGCAACGAAAAAGAGGCGGGTAGAAATCCAGGCCTGTTTTTATCCGCTGAAAAAGCAATCGCAGAGAAATTAGTTTTTAGCAAGATTAAAGAGAAAACCGGGGGCCGCTTAAAGTTCATGCTTTCTGGTGGTGCCGCATTGCCTAAAAATGTAGGTGAGTTTTTTGGAAACCTGGGAATTAAAGTACTGGAAGGCTTTGGCCTAACGGAAACTTCGCCGGTAATGGCAGTAACGGAATATGACAGACAAGTATATGGTACTGTTGGCCGTGTCATTCCAGGGATTGAAATCGGAATTCAGGATGTAGAGACTAAAAAGATCATCAACATCCAAACGCATGAAACTTTTCAGGAAGGTTTTGAATGTGAAGAAGGTGAGATTATTGTCCGTGGACATTGCGTCATGCAAGGTTATTTTAATAAACCTGCAGAAACTGCCGAAGCCATCGACAAAGACAATTGGTTCCATACCGGTGATATCGGTCGCTTCTATAAAGGAAACCTGCAAATCACAGATCGTTTGAAAAACATGATTGTCAATGCTTATGGCAAAAACGTATATCCTACTCCGGTAGAAAACGTTTACCTGAAAAGTCCTAAAATTGATCAACTGTTCCTAATTGGTGATAAAAGAGAGTATTTAACTGCGATCATTATCCCGAATAAAGAAACCTTACAGGAAGAGTTTAAACTTCCGGAATCCTTTTTCCAACAGCCTCAGCTGTTTATTGAGGATAAAGAGATTGTCGACTGGATCGCCAAAGACATCAAAAAACTCTCTAATGAATTGGCCAAGTTTGAGCGCATCAAGAACTTCAAGATCAAAAGAAACCCTTTTAGTATTGAAGACGGTGAGCTTACGCCAACCATGAAAGCGAAAAGAAAAGTAATTGAGACCAAGTATGCCGCCAACATCGATGAGATGTATGAGGAAGAAGTTGAGGTCGACTAGAGCTCCTTTTCCCGCGTAACACCCCTTATAAAGGTGGTAATTTTCACATCTGTTATAATTGTTATAATAATTGTGAGATATTATACACCCTTTAATCGTATAAAAACCTCACAAATCACTATTTTTGTGAGGTCACAGGAATCTGTGATGATAATCAGCATTAAATAAACCTTTTCCGGCATGATGCCGGACAGATCACAAATATGAGTACAGGACTATCAGAACAAGAGTTGTTGCGTAGAAATTCGCTAAACCAACTTCGTGAATTAGGGATCGATCCCTACCCTGCTGAAGCATTTGAAATCAATGCCCATGCAGCAGATATTTTAGCTAACTACGAAAGAGATAAGACTGCATATAAGAACATCAGCATTGCAGGCCGTATCATGACCCGCAGAATTATGGGTAGTGCTGCCTTCGTAGAATTGCAAGATTCGACAGGAAGAATACAAGTTTACTTAAAAAGAGACGAGCTATGCCCTGATGAAGATAAAACCTTATACAATACCGTATTCAAGAAGTTATTGGATCTGGGCGACTTTATAGGCGTAAAAGGCTATGTTTTCACAACCCAGACTGGCGAGATCTCTGTTCACGTGACGGAATTCAAATTATTATCAAAATCTCTGAAGCCTTTACCAGTGGTAAAACGTGATGAGGAAGGAAATATTTACGATGGTTTTACTGATCCGGAATTGCGCTACAGACAGCGTTATGTGGATCTTACCGTAAACCCTGGATTCAAACAGATTTTCATCAACCGTTCAAAAGTCATCAATACGATGAGAAACTACTTTGATGAACAAGGTTGGATGGAAGTAGAAACACCAATCCTTCAACCGATCCATGGTGGTGCAGCGGCGCGTCCATTTGCGACACACCACAACACCCTGGATATGCCTTTATACCTCCGTATTGCGAATGAGCTTTACCTGAAAAGGCTAATCGTTGCCGGTTTTGATGGCGTTTATGAGTTCGGTAAAATGTTCAGAAATGAAGGCATGGACCGTACGCATAATCCGGAATTTACCGCAATGGAAATCTATGTAGCTTACAAAGACTACATCTGGATGATGGGCATGGTAGAAGAATGTCTGGAAAGAATTACAATTGCTATTCATGGGAAAGCAGAAATTGAGGTGGGTAAACACAAAATCAATTTCGAAGGTCCTTATGAAAAGCTAACCATGTATGAATCTATCCAGAAATACACAGGTATCGATGTATCTGATATGACGGAAGAGCAAATCAAGGAAGTTTGCAAAAGCCTGAATATTGAAGTAGATGCTTCTATGGGCAGAGGAAAGCTGATTGATGAGTTGTTTAGTGAGAAAGTTGAAGCCAACCTGATCCAGCCAACATACATCACGGATTATCCTTTGGAAATGACTCCACTGGCTAAGAAACATAGAAGTAAAGAAGGCCTGGTAGAGAGATTTGAGCTGTTTGTAAATGGTAAAGAAATTGCCAATGCTTACTCAGAGCTGAATGACCCTATCGATCAGAAAGAACGTTTGGTAGATCAATTGAAACTGGCTGAAAGAGGTGATGATGAAGCGATGGCCATGGATGAAGATTTCCTTCGTGCATTGGAATATGGTATGCCTCCAACTTCTGGTTTAGGTATCGGTATTGACAGATTGGTGATGTTAATGACCAACCAGTCTACCATTCAGGAAGTTTTATTCTTCCCTCAGATGAGACCAGAGAAAAAAGCGAAAGTAACTACTGATGAAGATTTCGTCAATGCAGGTATCCCAGCAGCATGGGTTCCGGTAATCAGAAAGATGAACATCAATACGATTGAAGAGCTAAAAGCAGCAAATCCGAATAAAGTATTTAACGACTTAGGCGGAATGCGCAAGAAATTGAAACTGGACTTAACGATGCCTTCGAAAGAGGAAGTTGAAGCTTGGTTTGCTTAACAAACTCATAACATAAACTTAAAGGCTTGCTGCATAAATTGTAGCAAGCCTTTTTTAATTTTAGGCATATATTAAAACCTAGAAAATATGATCAGTTCAAGTTTAGAAATCACAGAAAGTGAATACTGCATTAAGCTCAATAAAGAAGACTTTGACTTGACTTTAATCCGTCAGTTGATTACCAGAATCCAGTCGGAGCAGTTGTTCTTCAGCAAGAAGAAAGAAGCGATGGAAGATGACATCATCAGCAGATCGAACGAGCGTAGCTATGAGGATTTTGACAGATTGAGTGAAAAATAAAAAGCCACATTTTCATGTGGCTTTTTATTCAATTCTTAAATATTCTTATTTGTATCTTACTTGTTGTTGTCTGTCCATCATGCCCATCTGATCTTTCATCTGTTTGATCTGATCAGCAAGTAATTTATTCTTATCGGCTTTCTTCGCTTCCGTTAAATACATCTGCGCTTCTCTTTTATTTCTCTTTCCCATTGCAATTCCCGCAAGGCTCAATTTAGCCAATGCGATGTTGTGGTTCATGGTCATTCCTAATGCAAGTGCTTTCTTGAAATATTTTTCAGAAGCCATTGGTGCTTTTCTGGATTCAATTAAACCAATCAAAAGATTGTAGTAACCATGTTGGGCTTTAATCAATTGTTTCTCATAGTCAGTAATTCTTCTTAAGAAAACTTCAGATTTAGCCATGTTATCTTTTCTTAAATACCATTGTGCAAGCAACATATTCTCATTGAAGAAGTAAGTTACCAGGATTAAAAGACTGATGAAAAATGCTAAAATTCCCCATCCCCATAAACCGAAGACCATCAGGGCGATGGCCCCTCCTAACACTGCGAAACCTATAATAAGGCGAACTATATTTGGCATATTCCTTTTAAATTATTTTTTGCAAATATCGTGTTTATATCACAAAAAGCAGATTTAATTTATAATTTCAAGAAAAGAAAAGGATAAGTATCCCAATCAACCTCATAAACCAAGCCCAACCTTCATGAAAAAGTTAATTACCTTTACGCTCTTATTATTTGCTATGACAGCCAGTTCACAAGAAATCAACAAAAAAACCAAGGACGATACCGGAAAGGTCACCGGTTTAATCAACATCTGCAGCAGAGCGGCTTTACAAGCCCTTCCAGATACGCAGCACAAATATGAGCTGGAATATCCGGCCTACCAGCCAGATCAGGCTACCCTGACCGCCCTAAAACCTTTGATGAAAGATAAAAAAATCACCATTGTGATGGGAACCTGGTGTGGTGACAGTCAGTTACAAGTACCTCATTTTTACAAAGTGCTGGATGCTTTAAACATTAAAGAAGCAGACATCACCTTGATCTGTGTAGACCACAGTAAAAAAGCTGAAAATGGTCTGATAGATGGAATGAGCATCACAAACGTCCCTACTTTCATCGTTACCGCTGCAGGAAAAGAACTGGGTCGCATTACAGAATCACCAAGAGAAACACTGGAAAAAGATATGTTGAGTATCTTCGCGAAAAAATAAAATACCATGATAGATACCGACAGCCCATTGAATTTAGATAAAAGCTGGCTGGCTCATTTAGAACCAGAGTTTGACAAAGACTACCTGAAAGCTTTGCAAGCATTTTTATTGGAAGAAAAGGAAGCGGGACACGAAATCTATCCTCAAACCAACGAAGTCTTTAGTGCCTTAAATCATACGCATTTCGATCAGGTGAAAGTGGTGATCCTCGGACAAGATCCCTATCATGGGGCTGGACAAGCACATGGCCTATCCTTTTCTGTACAAAAAGGTGTAAAAGTTCCACCTTCTTTAAAAAATATCTACAAGGAACTGAGCACTGATATCGAAGGCTTTGAAACGCCAGACCATGGAAATCTAACGCAATGGGCAGATCAGGGTGTACTTTTACTGAATGCAACCTTAACCGTCCGGGCAAAAACAGCAGGTTCCCATCAAAAAAAAGGTTGGGAAATGTTTACCGACAAGGTCATTACAGAGTTATCGAAAAAAAGAACAGGATTAATTTTCATCCTCTGGGGTGCTTATGCACAAAAGAAAATCACTTTAATAGATACCACTAAACATACCGTGATTATTGCCCCACATCCCTCTCCTTTTTCTGCATACACCGGATTTTTCGGCAGTAAGCCTTTTTCAAAAACCAATGATCAATTGATCAAGCAGGGAGAAAATCCGATCAACTGGCAAATCAGCTAAAAAGCAAAAGGGGTTATCCAACCTACATTGAATACCCCCTTTTGAAATAAAAAACAGGATCCCCCCTGTTTTTTTTCCTAATTGAATAGGTTAAAGAAACAATTTTTAATACTCCAAAGGAACGATCGGTTCTTTCTTTGTCGTAGACATAATCATCATCGTTTGAAAAGTTTTCACTACAGAGATCTTACTGATCTTATCCATGATCAAACGCTCATAAGCTTTAATATCGTTCACATACACCTTTAAAAGAAAATCTGCTTGTCCGGTTACGTGATGACATTCTGTAATTTCCTTAATTTGGTTTACTTCGTCAAGGAAAATCTGAATGGTATTGTTCTTATGAAAATCTAATTGAACCTGGATAAAAGTTTTGATCCCTAATCCTAGCTTCTCTTCATCCACTAAGGCATGGTAACTTTTTATGAAACCCGACATTTCCAGTTTACGTACCCTTTCTAAGGTTGGTGCCGGAGAAAGTCCGATTTCCTGGGATAATAGAAGATTGGTAATCCTACCATTCTCTTGTAATAGTTTCAGTATTTTAAAGTCTGTTTTATCTAATTCTGCTGCCATCTGTGTTTAAAATATAGCCAAAGGTAGGCTATCAATACGAAATTCACCAAATTTTATTCTAAAAATCGTACAAATAATTATAGTTTATTTCTCTTTAATTTTTTAGATTTGTCTAAACATTTAGTTAGACACCTAAAAATGCAATCATTCACTGAAGAGAACTACCTGAAAACCATCTATCATTTATCGGAGAACAATGAGGGCGCTGTACAAACCAATGCGATTGCTGAAAAAATGCAAACCAAGGCTGCTTCAGTAACTGATATGCTCAGAAAGCTTTCAGAGAAGGAACTGATCAATTATAAAAAGTATCAGGGTGCACATTTAACACCTCTAGGCAAGCAAACCGCAATCAATGTGATTAGAAAGCATCGGCTTTGGGAAGTATTTCTCGTGGAAAAACTAAATTTCAAATGGGATGAAGTTCATGACATTGCAGAAGAACTTGAACACATCAATTCCCCGGAATTGGTAGAACGACTAGATGAATTTCTGGCTTTCCCAAAAAATGATCCGCATGGCGATCCCATTCCTGACAAAAACGGGAATTTTGATTTCGTACCATTCATAAAACTCAGTAAGCTTAAAAAGGATGATAAAGGATTGATTATGGGGGTGAGTGAACATTCCTCTGCTTTCCTGAAGCATCTGGAAAAATTGGGCCTTACGTTAGGAAAACCATTAACTGTTAGTGCCATCAATGATTTTGATGGTTCAGTAGAAATAATTGTAGACGATAAAAAAACAAGTGTAACCAGAGAAATAGCCAAGCACATACTCATCAGGATTTAACATGAAGCATTCCGAATCTCTAAGCGAAGTAAATCAAAGCGTAGACACCAGTAAGCGCAAAGGCTGGCGTCGTATTTTATCATTCATTGGCCCTGCTTACCTGGTGAGTGTTGGATATATGGATCCCGGAAACTGGGCAACAGACATTGCCGGGGGGAGTAAATTCGGATACCAGTTGATCTGGATCCTATTAATGTCCAACCTGATTGCCCTATTGCTACAATCTTTAAGTGCCCGACTGGGTATCGTTAGGGGACTCGATTTAGCACAAGCTTCCAGAAATGCCTATCCTAAATGGATCAATATTCCATTATTTGGTCTTGCACAAACGGCCATTATCGCCTGTGATCTTGCAGAGATCATTGGTATGGCCATCGGTTTACAACTTTTATTCGGTCTTCCCTTAATCTGGGGAATTAGTGTGACCATATTTGATACCGTATTGCTGTTATTCTTGCTCAATAAAGGCATGCGTAAAATGGAGGCCTTTATTGTATCTATGGTATTCATTGTCGGTCTTTCCTTCCTGGTGGAGATGTTTATTGTGGAACCGAATTTAAAAGAAATTGTGAAAGGATTTGAGCCTTCGATGTTAGGAGGCGAGGCTTTATACATTGCGATTGGGATTATTGGTGCCACAGTAATGCCACACAACCTATACCTTCATTCCTCTCTGGTGCAGACCAGGAAGTTTGAGCGTGATGAAAAAGGCATCAAAGAAGCGATCAAATTCAATTTTATTGATACTGCAGTCGCGTTAAACCTGGCCTTTTTTGTCAACGCAGCCATCTTGATTCTTGCCGCAGCAGCCTTCTATAAAAACGGCTTACATGAAGTCGCAGAGATCCAGGATGCCCACCGACTGCTACAAAACATCTTTGGAAATGTGGCTCCTGCATTGTTTGCCATCGCTTTAATTGCTGCCGGACAAAGTTCAACCGTTACAGGCACCCTTGCCGGACAAATTGTGATGGAAGGCCATTTGAAACTGAGAATTCAACCCTGGTTACGTCGTTTAATTACCCGTCTACTCGCCATCATCCCTGCTTTCTTTACCATCTTAATTCTTGGAGATAAAGCCCTCGGTGGTTTATTGATTTTAAGTCAGGTGGTATTGAGCTTACAACTGGGCTTTGCAGTAATTCCTTTAATCCATTTCACTTCGGATAAAGAAACGATGAAAGGCTTTGCCATCAAGCCTTGGGTGAAAGTGCTCGCTTGGGTCAGCTCTATTGTTATTGTCGCCCTGAATGTGAAACTCGTAGTAGAAGAAATTAACGGCTGGACGAGCGATAGTCACAGTTGGTACTTATATGTACTGGTTATTCCTGCAGCCATCCTGATCGGCTTATTGTTATTGTATGTTTTCATTTATCCACTCCTGAGTAAAACGAAAGAAGGGCAACATAATGCGCCCCATGGCGATGCACTGGACATAGAGGAGATCGAAAAAATCAATTATTCACGCATCGGCATTACCGTTGATTTTTCAAAAAATGACAGAAACACCATTCGTCATGCCCTGATTCAAGGTGGCAAAAAGGCTAACTACTACCTGATTCATGTGGTGGAAACTGCTGCTGCCAGATATCATGGAGAAGCCGCATTAGATGCAGAAACTTTGAGTGATGCTGAAAATCTGGAAAAATACCGGGCAAACCTAAAAGAGCTGGGGTATAAATCTACCGCCCATATTGGCTATGGTGGTACCGTGGCGGCAATTGTGGACATCAGTAAGCAAAATGACCTGGAATTATTAGTTATGGGTGCCCATGGTCATCAAGGCTTAAAGGACCTTATTTTAGGAACTACGGTGAATTCGGTACGACATAAAGTAACTATTCCCGTATTAATTGTCCGATAAAATTCAGAAATCAAATATCTTTCGGATATTAGCGGTATTCTTATAAAATCTGGTATAGAATATATCTGTACCAGGCTTTGTGAAAATTGAGACCAATGAAGAACGACATTCAAATTAAAAATAAAAGAGCTTACTTCGATTACCATATTGTAGAGGAATTTAATGCCGGATTGGCCCTGCTGGGTACGGAAATTAAAGCAATCAGACAAGGTAAAGCAAATATGTCCGATGCCTTTTGCATGTTCATAGGAGATGTTCTTTACGTTAGAAACTTACACATTTCTGAATATAGCCACAGCTCTTTCCACCATCACGATATTAAGCGCGACAGGGTATTACTACTTCATAAAAAAGAGCTGAAGAAGCTAAAATTCAGGAGTGAGGAAAAAGGCTATACCATTGTCCCTTTAAGGATTTATACCAATGACAGGGGTTACGCAAAGATCCAGATCGCTTTGGCGCAGGGTAAAAAAGAATTCGACAAAAGAGATAGTATCAAAGACAGAGAATCCAAAAGAGAAATGGATCGTGCAATGAAGGAATAATTAACCTGGTTTTACTTACCAGGCTTGATCTCCTACCAAAGGTACAAAACGGAAAGTATCCAGTTCAATCCTATCGTAATCTGTATCACTTATGCGGATCACGGTAACCATTTTCTGGATATTTTCATCACCTACCGGAATCACCAAAATCCCTCCTATTTTCAACTGCTTGAGTAGTGCTTCAGGAACCCATGGAGCGCCAGCAGTTACAATAATCTTATCATAAGTGGCATGTTCAGGAATACCTTTAGAGCCATCGCCTAAGAAAAAATGAGCATTATATCCCATTCCAGGTAAAACGCGAATGGTGTGTCGGTAAATGTTTTCCTGGCGTTCAATTGTATAAACATTAGCACCCAATTCCATTAAAATACAGGTTTGATAACCAGAACCTGTTCCGATTTCCAGCACCTTGTCTCCTTTTTTAATGTGGAGCAATTCGCTTTGATAAGCTACGGTATAAGGTTGTGAAATCGTTTGACCATCACCAATTGGAAAGGCAATATCTTTATAAGCCTGATTCCAAAAAGTTTCATCGAAGAAAAAATGACGCGGTACTTTTCCTATGGCTTCGAGCACCCGCTTATCGGTGATCCCTCTACCCTCAAGATGTGTAACCAACTTCTTTCTCGCTCCCCGTTCCCTATAATTATCTACAAACTTATATGCCATTACTCAAAAATAGGTTTTTGAAAACTAATGCGCTTACATAATCGACGGCTAAATTATAATCGTCACAGTATCAATCGCAATAAAACTAATAAGGATCAACATCCACCTGAACAATTGCACCACGGTATTCTTTTTCCGCCTGAAATTGCAAAATAACGTCCTTCAATATCGATTTCACTTTAGTGATGGCCGTATTTTTATCGGTTTTAATGATGATCTGTTTGATGTAATAATTCCTGATTCTGCCTACCATTGGTTGCTCTGGTCCTAATACACGACTTCCCAAATGTCCTTTGAGGACATTCGCGAATTTCTGCGCAGCAACATTTAGCAAGTTCATGTCTTTATGCTTGATATTGACAAAAATAACTCTGGTAAATGGTGGATACTGGAACTCTCTTCGCTCACGAATTTCATCCGTGTACATTTCCTGGTATTTATTGTCAATTACCTGCGTAATGATTCTGTGTTTATCATCATATGCCTGAATAATCACCTTTCCTTGTTTATCCCTTCTTCCGGCTCTACCGGCCACTTGTGCAAGCAATTGATAGCTTCTTTCAAATGCTCTGAAATCCGGATAGTTTAATAAAGTATCCGCATTAATCACGCCAATTAAGGTCACATTATCAAAATCCAGCCCTTTGGCTACCATTTGCGTACCAATCAGAATGTCAGTTTTCTTTTCCTGGAAATCGGATATAATTTGCTGCAGTCCATTCTTTGTGCGCGTACTGTCTACATCCAATCTTGCTATTTTCGCTTCCGGGAAGATCAAGGTGAGTTCTTCTTCCACCCTTTCTGTTCCGAAACCTTTTTGCTCAATATGTACAGATCCACAAGCCGGACAAACGTTGATGCTATTTTGATGATATCCGCAATAATGGCAATGTAATTTACCACTTGTTTTATGGTAGGTTAAACTCACATCACAGCTCACACATTTTGGAGCGTATCCACAAGTTGCGCAAATCAGGATTGTGGCATAACCACGCCTGTTTTGAAAAAGAATAACCTGCTCTTTTAATTTCAAAGTTTCTTCAATCTCCTCAATCAGTTTAGTCGAGAAATAAGAAATCATCTTTTTCTTTTTAGTCTCTTCAGAAATACTGATCACTTCCTGGATAGGCAAGGCTACCCCACCAAATCTTTCGGACATAGTAACCAATCCATACTTCTGGTGTAAGGCATTGAAATAACTTTCAATGGAAGGCGTTGCTGAGCCCAGTACTACTTTTGCCTTATGCAACCAAGCCAGGTACACTGCTGCATCTCTTGCCTGATATCGTGGTGCTGGTTCCTGCTGCTTATAAGAAGACTCGTGTTCTTCATCAATTACAATCAGCTTTAAGTTTTGGAAAGGTAGAAATACAGCCGATCTGGCACCCAGAACGATCCTATATTTACCGTTAAGCACTTTATTCCAAATTTCTACCCGCTCATTGTTATTGAATTTAGAGTGATATACCCCAATAGCATCTCCAAAATAGCGTTGGATACGTTCTACAATCTGGGTAGTCAAAGCAATTTCCGGCAAAAGGAACAAAACTTGTCCGCCGTTTTCAATTGCTTTTTCAATCAACCTAATATATACTTGTGTTTTACCTGAAGCCGTGACTCCATGTAAAAGTACCACATCTTTCTTTTCAAATTCCGTTTCAATTTGTGTCAAAGCCAGCTGCTGATTTTCACTCAACTCAAAGTTCAGCACGAAATCCTCGTCCTGATCCTTTAGCCTGCTTACCGGCTTCTTCTCTATCACAAAAACTTCCTTATCCATTAACGTTTTCAGCGTACTGGGCCCACTACCACTCTCTTCAAGCAGTTGTGCCTTCGGGATCGCACTTTGTTGTCTGGATAGCTTTAAATAAGTCAGCAATAAGTTCAATTGCTTTGGAACTCTTTCCAAAACAGCGAACAATTCTTTCAAATTTTCCTCTTCCTGATAAAAAGAATGGAGCGTTACAAATGACTTCAGCAATGGTTTATACTTTTCAATCACCTCTTCGGCGATGTAAACCATTTCCTTATCCAATAAAGTATTGATGATTGGATACACGGTTTTTTGGCCCAATAAAGCAGATACCTGATCAATGGTAAGCCTACCATGTACTTTTAAGGCATTGATTAGGGTTTCCTGTTTAAGATTGAGGACTTCTCCATCCTGAGGAAATTCTTCTTTCAGCACGATGATCGTTTCACTGGCCAACTTCAGTCCAGCCGGTAAAGCAGCCGACATCACTTCACCCTCATTACAAAGGTAATAGCTCGTCATCCAGTCCCAAAACTCCAGTTGTGAAGCGGTAATCACCGGATGCTCATCAACCACATCAATGATATATTTCGCTTGATAGATTTCTGGTGCCTGTTGGCTGATGCTTTTAATTAGCGCCGTATAAATCTTGCTTTTCCCGAACTGAACCACCACTCGCTTTCCTATCGCGACCTGATCATTCAATTCAAAAGGCACCCTATAAATATAATTTTTCGCCAAAGAAAGTGGCAGGATTACCTCAATAAACAGGGTTTCCCTTTCTGCAAATTCCAGTTGACCAGAACTCATCCTTACTTGTTATTTGAAGCGGCAAAGAACAAACTTCCCCAACCAAGAATAAACAGTAATCCACCAATCGGCGTAATTGGCCCTAACACAGCTCCAAACCCAATATGAGTAATCTCCCTGGTCGCCAATAAGTATAGTGATCCTGAGAACAGGATAATTCCAAAACTGAAGAAAATACAAGCCAATTTAAGTAGCTTAGGTTGTTTCATACTCAACTGCGAAAGAAACAGTAAGGCGAAAGTATGATAAAACTGATATTCCACTCCCTTGCTCCAAATTTCCAATGCTTCAGGACTGACCTGGCTTTTTAAACCATGGGCACCAAAGGCACCTAGTATGACTGCAGTTAATCCAAATAGAGAGGCGGTTAAAATAATAGGTCTGTTGCTCATAAAATCGGCTTTTTTAATCTTCCAAAATTAAGAAACTTGGTTGCATTTTCTTAGTAATCCCAACTTATTAAATTAAATTTGTAAGGACAGCAATGAAAAAGATCCTACTTAGCATCATCACACTCCTAACGGCCATTGTGACCATGGCCTATCTTTATTTTTCTAAATTAAATACGGCCCATGCACAGTCTGACCTCAGCCTGTATGCCGCGGTTAGTGAATCCGGTTTTATATTCTCCTTTGAGCAGGACAAAAGCGTCCTGGATATTTTAAAAGGACAGGATAATTTTGAAGAGATCATGGGTCCTGAGAAATTCAAATCGTTGCAATCCTTAAAAAATGTGGTACTTTCTTCAACTGCTTTAAGCGGACTCACGCAAAAGCAAATGGTGTACCTCGGTATCCTCCCTGGAAAGGGAAAGGAACTTGATTTCATCATCAGCACGCAGAGCGATCAGGAGATGAGCAAAACACAACTTTTTCATGCTTTAAAAACTGCGGCAATGCGAGTAGACAGCGCTGGAGGCCAGACCAAATTGACCTTAGCAGATAGCAGTGTATTTTACCTGGGCCTCAAAGATCATTTAATCTTATTGTCCAATCGTCCGGAGCCTATCAAAACCATATTGTCAAAGCCTATTGATAAGACTGATGACCAATTTGTAGAATACATTAAATCTGGCAGTAAATTATCAAAAAACAGCTTGGCACAACTCTACCTAAACTTCAACAAAATCCCAGCCTTGCTGAAGCCTATAATCCCTGGAAAGTTAAACGGAGAGCTAGCTATTTTTAACCAACAGCATGCATTTGCCCTTTTAACATATAATTTCAGCAAGGAAAGGGTACTTTTTACCGGAACTACCCTTATCCAAAATCCAAATAGTTATTATCAGTTATTTGCGGAAGAAGTTCCTCAAAAAATGAGTATTCAGAACATTCTTCCAGAAAAAACCGCAAATTTCAGTATCTATGCCATAGATAAATATGAGCCCTGGAGCAAAAAGCTGGACCAATGGTTTACAAGTCATAAAGAAGATCAGAAACGCGTAAAGTTCGCAGAGGCCATCAATCAGAAATACCATTTAAACTTGGAATTACTGTTTCCTAAGTACTTTCAAAATCAAATGATGACATTTCAGCTGAGTACTGGTGAAAAACTAGGAGCCATTAACCTAAGCAATGGTGATAAGCTAGATCAGCTCCTGATTGACATCAGTGAGGATTACTCCGAAGACCTTAAATTATTTAAAGAACCTGATCTTTTGTACACCTATTTTGGCATGCCCTTTCAAGGTTTCAAAAGACCATATTATACGATATTAGACAATTACCTGGTTTTCGCCAATACAGCGGCAACGCTTCAATCTTTTTTAAAGGACTATAGGGAAAATCAATTGCTCATCAACACTGCCCGATTTATAAATGTGACCAATCAACTCCCAAATAATTCCAACCTTAATTTCTACATAGACCATCAGAATTCCAAAAACATCTGGGCTAAGAACGTATATCTTCCCTTTTTCAATCGGCTTACCGCAGAAAATGGCCTAAAAAACTATGAATCTTTTGTCTATCAATTGAGTGGAGATCATGGGAAATTTCAAACCAATTTGCTAATCGGCAAGTTTGTTGGTACGGAAAAAGATTTTTAATATTCTAACCAGAAGTAATTTATAATCATCAAGTTTGTTTAGCAAATAACAAAATATGTTAAAAAAGGCGCTCTGCATTGTTATCCTGTTTCTTTTCGCCCATCAGTTAAAGGCGCAACAGTATGGTCTTTTCAATACCAAAACATTATTTGATGGTTTTGAAAACCCGGCACAAAAAACATTTACCCTGGATTCATCCAGGAAGTATGCTTCCAACTTCTTTTTGCCTTATCTCGGGGCAAATGTGGCTAGTAAAGGCAATGATGATTTTATACGTAAAGTCATCAACGAACAAGTTTATGATTCAAAAAACATCCCATTGGGGCAGAAAGGCTTCAATACCCTTTATCAAAACACCAATGCCTACCTATTAACCTTTAAAGTATTTAATTCTTACAAGTATCAGAAAGAGCTGGGATTTTCCTGGCAACTGAGAACAGATGGTCTGGCAAAATATACCAATGAAACATTGGTGCTGGTAGACAACTATCAAAGATTAAAAAATGAGATGCCTAAAAGAGGTGCATTTAATGACAAGGGCTATGCGCAGACTTATCATCAGTTCAGTGTTACCTATAGAGAAAATTACACCAAGAGGCTGGCT
Source organism: Pedobacter gandavensis (assembly GCF_014172405.1). Classification (GTDB taxonomy): domain Bacteria; phylum Bacteroidota; class Bacteroidia; order Sphingobacteriales; family Sphingobacteriaceae; genus Pedobacter; species Pedobacter gandavensis. The sequence continues at coordinate 117,253 of NZ_WNXC01000009.1, forward strand.
TTTGGTGCCAAACTGAGTCTATTGAGCGGAACCAGCTATAACCAATTAAACATTAGCGACTCCGACCTCTCGCTTGATCAAACCAACGGCCGTTTAAGCGCGAAGTTTGTCGGCAATTACCGCAGCACCTTTAAAGATATTGATGAACTGAGTACCAATACCTTTATGCCTACGTTCAAAAATCCGGGAGCCTCCATCAGTTTGGGTACTTCCTATCAGAGTAAAAGTGGCTATTTCCTAATGGCAAATTTAAAAGACTTGGGTTTCATCAGGTGGAACAGCCAATCTTACTATAAAAATGTCAATGAAGTTATTGAAATTGAAGGAAGTACCGACAATAGAGATCAGTTTCAAAACCGCCTCTCGGATGCATTGCTGAAAAATGCAGAAAGACGTGGTTTTTACTCCGCTACCAATGCAAAATTAGATGCCATGCTGTCGAAAAGCTTTGGTTTATGGACCCCATCGATCATTGTATCTAAAAACCTATTCTACGCAGGTGGAGATGCCGCCATGGTCAATAAATTCAAGTACGATGGTTTCTCTGTATCTGCTACACCTACTTATAATTTCCAGAAGTTATTTTACTTGGGGCTTCAGACCATGTATCAAACCCCGAATTTCGAAGTATTTCTAGGCTCTGATGATGTATTAAAAACGACCAGTCAGGTTAAGGGGATCCTGAATAAGGACGCCACTTTAGGCAAAAGTTATAACGGGGCATCCGTATACTTTGGAATTGGAATCAAATTCGGAAATTATGTAGAGCATCCACAAAACAGCAGTACGATGCCGGGGATTGGAGAACAACCACAAAGTGTATTCCAGCGCATTTTCAGCATCTTCTCGAAAAAGAAATAGGTTACTTTTTCTTTGGGGTTGTAAAGACGAAATCTTTCAAATAGAAAGGCTCAAAATAGGCTACATCTTCAAATTTACCTTGCGTGTAAGCAGCCATAGCCAAGCGGCTCATATTGCCTGCAGAGTTAAAGTTGGCAGTAGAAAAATGCGCATTTTCATGTTGTAATGTCTCTGTGCATTTTGCGGCACCGTCACCAATAAATGTGACTTTTTGTGCCGATAACAAGCTTTCAAAGCTATGTTCATCAATAATTTTCGCTTCTACAGGGGATACGTAATCCAGTTGCGGATCAAAAACTGCAGTGAACACCTCCATTCTTCTGGCATCAATCATCGAGCAAACCAGTCCTTCAGGAAGGGCTTCGGCTTTCCAAAAACCTTCAGCCATCATTTGCAAGGTATCGATTCCGATTAAAGGTTTATCTAAGGCAAAGCAAAGACCTTTAGCGGTTGACACACCAATTCTCAATCCGGTATAAGAGCCTGGGCCTTTACTTACCGCGATTGCATCCAAATCAGAGAACTTTAATCCGGCGCTATCCATAGCAGATTGAATGAATAAGGTAAGACTTCCAGCATGAATATTACTGGCCATTTCTTCTTTCAGGGCAATGGTTACCCCATCCTGAGAGATTGCGGCAGAACAAACTTGTGTAGCGGTTTCGATTTGAAGTATGGTGATCATCGGGTAAAGGTAATAAATCTGGATTAAGGAACAGGATCATGACCGTGTGCCCCCCAAGGGTGACAACGTCCAATCCGCTTCAAAGTTAACCATCCTCCTTTAAAAGGGCCATGCTTTTTTATCGCTTCTATTCCATATTGAGAACAAGTTGGCGTAAAACGGCAATTGGCACCCAATAACGGCGATATAAACCATTGATATAGCTTAATTAGTCCTAAAAAGAACCAACCGATTACCAGTTTAACTGCCCTGATCATTTTTGATGCTGCCGATTAACCTTTTCAAAGCACTTTCCATTTTCTTCTCCAAAAAGGAGAACTCATAGATCTTCTTCCCCACGTATTGGATAGAAAAGATCAGTAACTGATCTGAACCTTCCAATGATGGATAGAGTTCTGTTTGTTTTTGCAAACGATACACCTCACGAATCCTTCTCTTGATCAAGTTCCTGTCTACCGCTCTTTTGAAGCGTTTCTTAGGTGCATTGATCACTACCTGAGCAGGGAAACTGTGCGGGACATCTACAAAACGATAGGAAATGCGGAATGGGTATAATAAAAAAGAAGAACCGTCTTTAAATAGCAGATCTAATAATTTTCTACTACATAACCGTTCTTCTTTATTAAATGTGTTCATGTTTTTGATCGCAAATTTGCAGATATTGTGATCTGCTAACACTTATTGTGCTGCAATCAAAAATTATGCTTTGTGACGACGTTCGTCAGAAACTGATAGCTTACTTCTTCCTTTTGCACGACGAGAAGCTAATACTCTTCTACCGTTTGCTGTAGCCATTCTTTCGCGGAAGCCGTGTTTGTTTCTTCTCTTTCTTTGCGAAGGTTGGAATGTTCTTTTCATAACTGTATTATATCTTAGACTATTTTTTTAAATAAGAGGTGCAAATATAGCTTGATTTTATTTTAATTGCAAATAGAATTCAAGGTAGTTTTCATTTTTCCTTAAAATCTTACAAGCCAAGCGCTGCTTTAAGCTTAATATAGCCCGTTTTACTTACCGGAAGCCATATGTCAGATTTTAAAAGAACAATATAACTGTCCTTTTCTTTCAGTTCTATTTTTGTCACCTGGGCCAAATTTATGATATATGATCGATGAATACGAATAAATTGTGAAGATTCTAACGTTTGTTCAAAAAAGCTCATTGTCTTATTCTTATGAAAAGCGCCTTCAGTGGTACTTAACTTCACATAATCGTCGTCTGCTTCAAGGTAATGAATATCTGCTATAGGGATGATTTTTATGACACCATTCTTCTTAACGACTACTCTATTTTGCTGAGCGGGGTTAAGTGCAGCAGAATCCAGCAGCTCCCGACTGTACTGTTCAGTCTGATTTAAGCGCGCTGGTAATTTTTGTATGGCCTGATCGAATCTACTTTTCTCTATTGGTTTTAACAGGTAATCTACTGCATTTACTTCAAAAGCTTTAATGGCAAACTCGTCGAAAGCCGTAGTAAAGATCACTGCAGGATGTTGCTCTACCAGTTCCAACATCTCAAACCCATTGATCTTAGGCATTTGAATGTCCAGAAATATAAAGTCCGGCTGATGCTGTGTAATCGCTTTAATTCCTTCAAAGCCATCGCTACACTCCGCAACAACCTCAATATCGGGAAAGCTGCTCAGATAATGTTTTACGACATCCCTGGCCAGGGATTCATCATCTATTAAAATCGTTCTCATCATTAGTTCTGAGGTATTTTTAGCGTTGTTATATATATATTATCTTCGGTAGCCTTGGTTTGTAGCAATTGTTCATCACCAAATAACAGGTACAACCTGCGCTTAATAGCCGATAATCCGAAACCTGTCCCACCTGTCGCCCTCATTTCCGGATCAAAAGGATTTTGCACGGTGATCACCAACCTGTTATTTTCTACTTTCACAAAAATAGAAATCGTAATCGCTGCAGCTGTGTTGTACAAACCAAATTTAATCGCATTCTCTACAATTGGCTGTAAGAGTGTGCCTGGCAGGCATAAATCTAAGGTTTCTTCGGCAACTTTCACTTCAATATTTAACCGATGACTAAAACGTACCTTTTCAATATCGAGGTAGAGTTGTATATATTCCATCTCCTCTTCTACCTTCACCCAGATTTCATCGTCTCTTTTCAAATTCCCCCTTAAAAAAGAAGCCAACTTCATGATCATTGTCCCCGCTTCTGTAGGATTCATGATCGTGAGCGCATAAACTGAATTTAGACTATTGAAAAGAAAATGAGGTTGCAGCTGATGTCTTAACTTATTCAATTCTGCTTCTTTACTGAGGTTTTGAGCAGTTAGTAAACGTTCTTGCGTAGCAGACTGCTCTTCCAAACGGTACCATAAAATATTAGCAAGCGCACACCAGGCAAGGAATACAAACACGATGATGAATCTTAAAATCAGCGACAGCTGCAAAAAACTCCGGTAGGTCAGCTCATTGGTAAACAAATAAGAAAGTGCAAAATTACTAATGAAAGTAATGACACCGGCCAGCATCAACGTGATCACCAGCACAAACAAAATAGTTTCATTCTTGGGTTGGTAATACCCCAGCATATTACTTAAAATCATGCAAGCCAAGGCCAATAGCCCATTTGTAACGAGGCTATCAGCAATGGATATATACCAATTAAAGTTTAATGTATAATAGAAAAGCAAGACAAATACCGAGGTCCAGGCTAAAAATATTGCCAATGCATATCGTTTAATGTTCTTATTAGCTAAGGGTCTGTTGGTCACAACAAGGAATTATTTGGTGAAAATTGTATTTCTATTTAAAAATTGCGAATCTCTACTCCTCCAAACAAGGCCAATCCTGTAATTTTAATGATTTTAGTTCCGCCATCGGAAATCATTACTGGCCCTCTTTTATCCTCTATCCCACCAAAAATCGCGGTCACTTCCGACTTTACAATCCAACTGGAAGGAATAATAATCTTAACCCCCCCAAAAACAGCTACCACCTCCAACACAATTGCACCTTCAAAATCTGCCTGGGTCAGGTTTACATTACAGCCTCCAAAAACAGCAACCATATCTCCTCCCTTGAAATTCTTAGAATATACATACTGATCAGTACCTCCAAATACACAGACTGCATCGATCACGTCATTTTCATCCACCCAAGTGCCCGCTTTAGGCGCTTCCGTAGTGTCCGTAGGTTGCTCTTGCTCCGTAGATGTGCTTTCTGAAAAAGAAGCATCCGTAAAATTCGCCTGTTTCTTTTTCCATTTCTCTCCGTTGAGACGATTTGATTTTGGTTTAAGGATCAAGTACAATCCCATGATGATAAAGGCTACCGCAAAATAATATTTTGACACATCGGCATCTACAATATCCCCCAAAGTAAAGTACCCCCCCACCAGTACCATCGCTAACCAGCCGCGACCTTCAAAATTCTTTTTAAATCCGACCAATAAGCCAATGATGATTAGAAGCGTATGCCAGCTCAGCACCCAATGCGGGAGATAAAATCCCATATTTCTCAACAAAAACACCATTCCAATCCCTAAAAGAATCAAGCCAGCCCATGTGCTATTGTTTTTTTTACCCTCGTTCCACTTTTCCATGGTTATCAATTTATTCGTTTAATCTATGTGTTGTCTACTCAAATGTAGCGTATGAACACTCATTTACAAACCCCAATTACACCGGTTGACAAAAATCATCGGTAAAGTCCCATTTTTTATCGGTAAAAATTATTCGTTAATTTGGAATAGTTCTAATTACCTAGGAAAAGTACTGATTTATGAAAAAACTGATCACTGCAATGCTATGCGTGTTACCGCTTTTGTCAATTGCACAAGCCCCAACAGCACATTATAAAGTATATGATGTCAAAAAACAAAAGCTCATTCCGCTAGACAACTTGCTTAATGACATGAAGGACATAGATGTGCTATTTTTTGGCGAAGAACACAATGATTCCATTGGTCACTTATTGGAATTTGAAATTTATAAAAAGCTCAGCAGTAGCTATCCGAAAACTGCTTTGAGTTTAGAAATGTTCCATACCGATATTCAGCCCGTAATGGAAGAGTACTTATCAGGATTAATTTCTGAAAAAAACTTCGTTAAAGAAGCCAGAGTATGGAAGAACTATGAAGACTATAAACCGCTGATTGAATATGCAAAAACACAGCATTTGTCGGTGATCGCAGCCAATGCGGCCACCAGATATAGCAATACGGTAAGTAAATCAGGTTTATCGATCCTAAATCAATTTCCGGAAAGCTCCCGTACTTTTCTTCCTCCCCTACCAATAGATACGGCAACCGGAAAATATTATGATAAATTTATAGACATGCTTGGCGGTCATGGAATGGGTGGGATGAAGATCTACCAGACACAGAACCTTTGGGATGCAACGATGTCCTGGTCTATCGCCAAGTATTTGAAAAGCCATAAAGGAACAAAAGTATTCCAATTGAACGGCCGTTTTCATAGTGATGAGCAACTAGGTACCCTGGCCAAATTAAAAGCCCTATTGCCAAAATTGAAAATAGCCAACATTTCTTGTTTTTCAGGAGCAGACTTTACGGAACCTGACTGGACAAAATACAACAACCTTGGCGACTATATCATCCTGACTGACCCAACAATTAAGAGAACCTTTTAAGCTTGTAAAGCCCTTAATCCCAGTAAACCTGGAAGTCCATAGCGCATAAAAACCCACCTGAGCAGGATAGCGGAATCGTAGGTTATGATTCTATCCTGCTCAGGTGGTTTAAATATTTATAGATTGCGCTTACTTATTTTTCAGTAAGTCACGGATTTCAGTAAGTAATACCTCTGTTGGTACCGGAGCTGGAGCAACCACTTCTTGTTTTCTCTTCATTTTATTGATGGCCTTTACCATTAAGAAAATGATCATAGCCAAAATAAGGAAATTGATCACTTCTGTCACGAAGTTTCCCCATGCAAAAACTGGCCCCATTTTCCTGGCATCCTCCAAAGAAGCCGCAGGGTTTGTGGCTACAAACTCTCTAACCTTATCACTCAGTGGGATATAGAAATTGGCAAATCCCTTATCGCCAATCAGCAAACTGATCGGAGGCATAATCAAGTCATTGACCATAGAAGTCACAATTTTGCCGAAAGCGCCTCCAATAATTACACCGACAGCCAGGTCAATCACATTGCCTTTGACTGCAAATTCCTTAAATTCTTTTACAAAGCTCATAAGTAGTATTAGTTTTAGATGTTAAACGTCCTAATAAAAGTAGTTAATTATTTTCAAAAACTGCACCTATTGCTGCTATTCCTTACTCTATTTATATCTTAACAGAATAAACACCATAAACTCAGGGCAAAAGAAACCTCTTTTTGAGCTGGATTAAAGAGATCGAAAGGAGAAGAATGAAAAATGTTTTAAGAAAACCTGATTTCCAAAACCCTTATTCCTACTAAATACACAATAATACTTTGTCTTGATAGTTTATATGTAAACCAAATTCGTATTTTTGGAACGGGTACTTAAATACCGCTTTGATAAAACATGCTTAAACAACATCTACAACAAAAATTACTTCAAAAGCTCTCCCCTCAGCAAATCCAATTTATTAAATTGCTGCAAGTACCTACTGTTGCATTAGATACCCGAATAAAAGAAGAATTGGAGGAAAATCCAGCGCTTGAAGATCCCAGCTTAATGATCGCTGAGGAGCCAAAAAGCGAATATGATGACCTTAATGATACTCCGGATGATTTTGATGCAAGTGCAAAGGAAGAAAATACGGATGAATTTAATGTAGATGATTATTTACAAGACGACAATGTAAACGATTATAGCACCTCTTATAACAATGACGATGATGAAGAAAAGAAAGAAACTCCGATAGCAATTGAGAGTACTTTCTTTGAAAGTCTGCAAGAACAACTGGATCTGGTTCCTTTGTCTGATCAGGATTTCATCATTGGAAAGCAAATTATTGGAAGTTTAGACGACGATGGTTATTTACGCAGGCCTATTACTTCCATGATTGATGACCTTGCATTTTCACAAAATGCCATGGTTGAAGAAGAAGATGTATTAGAAATGCTAAAGGTGATCCAAAGCTTTGACCCTCCGGGAATCGCAGCGAGAGACTTACAGGAATGTCTGACTTTACAGTTAAAGCGTAAAGACCCTGCTAATCCCATCATTCAGAAAGCCATTATCATCGTAGAAAACTACCTGGATGAATTTACCAGAAAACACTATGATAAGCTTGAAAAGGCTTTGGGACTGAATAGTGAGGACCTGAAAGAAATCATCGCAGAAATCCTACGCTTAAACCCTAAACCAGGAGATTCAAATCAAGTCACCACCAAGCAACTGCAAGTTATTCCGGATTTCCATGTCAGCAATAATGACGGCACTTTAATTCTGACGCTAAATTCAAAAAATGCACCAGAACTAAGGGTAAGCCGCTCTTATATCGACATGTTTGACCATTATGATAAAGCAGCGCAAAAAGATAAAAAATTAAAAGAAGCCGTTCAATTTGTAAAACAAAAGCTGGATTCCGCAAAATGGTTTATTGATGCCATTAAGCAGAGACAACAGACTTTGCTAAAAACGATGAACGCCATCATGCAATACCAATATGAGTACCTGTTGACTGGTGATGAACGTAAAATGCGTCCAATGATCTTAAAAGACATTGCTGATAAAATTGACATGGACATCTCTACCGTTTCCAGGGTAGCCAACTCAAAATACGTACAAACAGAATTCGGAACTTTTCTATTGAAATCATTCTTCTCTGAGGCGATCCAAACGGAAAGCGGTGAAGAAGTGTCTAATAAAGAAGTGAAGAAAATTCTTGAAGATTGTATTGGAAATGAGGACAAACGTAAGCCTTTAGCAGATGAAAAGCTAACGGAAATACTAAAAGAACAAGGTTATAATATTGCAAGAAGAACGGTTGCGAAATACAGGGAACAAATGAATATCCCGGTGGCCCGTTTAAGAAAAGAACTGTAAAATTAGATGGGGACTAAAAATCAGTCCCCATTCTTAATAAGTTTTCCAGTTTCTCATTGGCCACAATTAAGCTGGCGGTCAAATCCCTGTTATCTTTTCTCAAAGTATAAAGCTCAAAAGCTTTCTCAATGTTAATGCGCAGATCATCTTCCATCCATGGCTTTTGAATGTAACGATATACCTGCCCTTTATTAATCGCGTCAATTACCGCGTTAATATCTGCATAACCCGTTAACAGGATTCTAATCGGATCCGGAAAATCAGGAATAATAGATTCCAGAAATTCAATCCCCGTAGTCACAGGCATCCTTTGATCTGTTACAATCACATGAATGTCTTCCGCTTCTAAAACCTTCCTCCCCTCTACTGCCGAGTTTGCAATAAAAACATTGAATTTACGTCGGAAACTTGCTTTAAAAGCGTTGAGATTATGGACTTCATCATCAACATAGAGAACGTTTACGGAAGTATCAGAATTCATAAAATTTTTGCCTTTTTTTTGTTAAATATATTTCAATTATTATGAACAAAAAAACTATTTAAAGATTAAAATTATTTGCGGTTTTATTCTTAAATAATTACACAAATAGGCATTAAAATATCAGTAGAGGGCTATGCATTACAGAAATCATCAAATTATTAGTCCCATTCTTTTTCGGGTCAATATCAATCTCCAACCGATATTGACCCGAAATTCTCGTTCTGATCTTTAAGATAAGAGGCTTTGGCGGAATAAAAATTCCAACTGCTGATTCACAATCAATAATTTTTCCGTGAGCTCTCTGTTTTCTTTTCTCAGCGAATAGATCTCAAAAGCTTTTTCAATATTGATCCGCAGATCTTCAGCCATCCAGGGCTTCTGAATGTACTTATAAACTTGTCCCTTGTTGATCGCGTCAATCACAGCGTTAATATCTGCATACCCGGTGAGTAGGATTCTGATGGGCTCAGGAAAATCAGGAATAATCGACTCCAGGAATTCAATACCTGTCATCACAGGCATCCTTTGATCGGTAATGATCACGTGGATTAATTGCTTTTCCAGAATCTTTCTACCCTCTTCTGCCGACTCCGCAGTAAAGACATTAAACATTCTTCTAAATCCTGCTTTAAAAGAATTTAGATTGTGCGCTTCATCGTCTATGTACAGGACATTTATGGATGCGTTAGAATTCATCTTATGAATTTAATATATTTTTTTTAAATATATTGCTTTTATAAGGTTCAATGAACTAATTTGGTTGAAAATTTATAATAATAAAATATTTCGGTCCTGTTTTTTGTAACTGTAATCCATTGAATGATGCTCATTATTAGCGGGTAACGCCTTAATTAAAATTAACCTCTTCACAATAATAAAAATTATACTTTCATAATAACGGTGAAAAGTATAATTTTAATAGAATTTTTGTAATGATTAAAGGGTATATCTCATAGAACAAATGCAATTAGATAAAGAATTACGTCAACTTAAAAAAGAGCTAGCTTCACAAACAAAAAAGTATAGTGAAATCTATACGCCAACATTCTTTAGAATTCTAAATCCGGAAGACCAATCTTCGTTATTGAATTTGCTAAAAGAAAAACCACATATCCAGGTATTTGATAGCATTACAAATCAGCTTACGGATCTGGTTAAAGGGTTAAACCCAACATTAGTTCTAAGCAAGGAACAAATCGATGAACTTATAGTAAAACGTTTAAACGGTCTAGAGGCCGATACATATGGCGTATGGGTATATTATCCGTGGTTAGAGAAATTAGTACATATCCTGGATAAAGAAGAATTTATCCAGGTTCGTACCAATCGGAATAAACATAAAATCACACAGCAGGAACAAGACCTGTTGATGAAGAAAAAAATCGGTGTAATCGGTTTATCAGTAGGACAATCCGTATCCCTGACCCTAGCTATTGAACGTGGCTGTGGTGAGTTACGAATTGCGGATTTTGACCATTTGGACCTGACCAACCTGAACCGCATCCGAAGCGGCGTTCAAAATGTAGATTTACGAAAAACCGTTATTGTTGCCCGAGAAATTGCAGAAATAGATCCTTTTTTAAAAGTAACCTGTTTTCATGAAGGCATTACAGAGGAAAATATCGAAAGTTTCTTAACCGAAAACGGAAATCTGGATCTTTTAATCGACGAATGTGACGGGATTGACATCAAGATTCTTTGCAGAGTTAAAGCCAAAGCGCACCAAATCCCAGTCTTAATGGAGGCCAGCGACAGAGGCACGATCGACATTGAGCGATTTGACCTGGAGCCTAACCGTCCAATTTTACATGGATATATTGAGCACCTTGACATTTCAAAAGTAAAACACCTTAAAACCAACGAAGAGAAAATACCTTATATATTACCTATTGCAGGCGTAGAAACCCTATCCACCAGGATGAAGGCCTCTATGATTGAAATTCAACAAACCATCACCTCATGGCCCCAACTGGCCAGCGCTGTAACTTATGGTGGTGGAATCACAGCTGACCTATCCAGAAGAATCTTGCTACAGGAACTTTCTGTTTCGGGCAGATTTTTTGTTGACATTGAAGAGATCATTGCAAATCCAGTGGAAGCAGCTGATACCACAGCAACTCCACAGCCTGAAAAAGGAATCTCCTTTCCGGAGATGGAAGCAAAAACTGCTGACTTGAAACTGACTAAGCCAGAAAATGCCATTGCCTTAGACGGAGAACAACTAGACGAACTGATCTTAACCGCACAAAGAGGAAGCTCCGCGGGAAACAATCAACCTTGGAAATGGCTGTATAAAGATGGCGCTTTACTCCTTTTCCATGATAAAGAACGTTCTTTTTCTTTTGCCAACCACAAGAACATTGTGGCTTATGTTGGCTTCGGACTAACGCTGGAAAGCATCCGCTTGAAAGCCGATGCGCTGAACCTTCAGGTGCATGAGCAACTGTTTCCGGATCCTGAGCTGCCTGAACTGATTGCGGCATTGCAGTTTTCGAATACAAGCCCACAACATCAGAAAGATGGCTTGGCCAACTTCACTGACATTAGAAATACCAATAGAAATCAACCTAAGGTAATCAAGCCGATCCCCGCGGAAAATTTAGCGGAGATCAAAGCAGAAACAGAGCAGATTGATGGGGCTAAAATATATTTCATTGAAGATAAAAATGCCATTCAACAAGTCGCAAACATCATGGGAGAAGCGGATAAACTCCGTTTATACACCCCTACCGGCCATCATGAACTTTTCAACCTGGAACTGAGGTTTACTAAAGAAGAAAGTGAAAGAACTGGTGATGGATTAGACCTGGAATCCTTCGGCTTAACAGCAGGAGAAGCCATTGGTATGCGCATTGCAAAAGACCCAAAAGTGCTTGAGTTATTGAAAACCTGGAAAATGGGAACCGGACTGGAACGTCTTTCTAAAAAATCAGGTTTGGCTTCCTCGGCTATTGCCCTGATCACCATGCCTACTTATACTTCAAATGACTTCATCAAAGGAGGAAAAGCTGTGGAACGCATGTGGTTAACCGCTAACCGTGCAGGAATCTCCCTTCATCCAATGACCGCAAGCATACTACACTTTAACATCTTAAAATATGGGGACGGACTAAATCAGGACCTTTACCTTAAAGACAAGTTTTCTGAATTAAATGAGATTTTCTACAATTGCTTTTCGGAGGTCAATCAGCAGGAGGTAAGCGTTTTTCTATGTAGATTGTTCTACGCTGAAGCTGATGCAACACCTTCAAAACGATTGCCAATAGATAAAATATTCATGTCTAATTTAACCCAATAAATGGTAAAGTTCACCGCATTTAAAGCGACAGACAACGAAGCTTTATGCCATAAGTTTATAGATGGCCACAGAAAGGTATTAGAAATCTATGGCATCACCATGATTACATCGGCAAAACATGCCTGGATGCAACATGAAAACACTTACGTCATCCTGGTAGAATCTACCGAAGATGGAAGGGCATTAGGTGGCGCACGCATTCAGATTGCTGATGAAGATTTACCCTTACCAATTGAAGACGCAATTGGTAAACTAGATCCTAAAATATTTGATCAGCTTAAAGAAAGAAAGTTACTGAAAACGGGCGAGCTTTGCGGACTTTGGAACTCCAGAGAAATTGCAGGATTCGGGATTGGTAGTATCTTTTTAATCCGGGCCTCAGTGGCCTTGGCTTATACGCTTGGACTCCATAGTTTATTTGCACTTTGTGCTCCAGCCACGGTTAGAGGGGGAAAAAGAACTGGTTTTGATGTGAATATTGCCGTTGGAAACAATGGCCAATTCTACTACCCAAAGCTTGATTTAATTGCCACTGCCGTAATTATTGACAACGTTAGAACTTTAGAAAAAGCAGAGCCAACCATTAGAGAGCTTGTTTTTGACCTCATTGAAAATCCCGTACAAGTACGATCGGAAACTGGCCCTAAGGGAGATGTTGACATCATGTACGATTTAAAATACGACAAATAATGCAATACCTGAATAGCTTAAAAAAGATGCACCAGTTCTTTTGTTTGATCATGCTTTTCCTACTGATGAGCAGTGAGACAGAAGCACAAGTAATTCAATTGAATAGCACGGAAAATACCCAGATTAATATCAGTGACCAGGTTTCAACCTTTGAAGACCCTTCCGCTAAACTTTCATTGGAAGAGGTGATTAAGAAGGCTGAATTCAGACCTAATTACAATAAGATTGCCAATTTCGGACTTACAAAATCTCAAATTTGGATTAGGATTAAAATTGCCGACCCTAAAATGGCAAGTGATTATTACCTCCAATTGAAAAGCCCAAATCTGGATAAAGTTGTCTTTTATTATCCTGAAAAAGGACAATACAAAACGGTTAAATCAGGAAATGAAGTATCCATTCTCCTTCGGGATATTGTACATCAGGATCCTATTTTCAGACTGAGAACAACTTCAGATACCACCACTTACTACCTCAAAGTTGCGGCTTCCAGTCCGATTACACTCCCGCTTTTTATAGGTTCGTATTCCGTAATTATGCAAGGACTTGCCATGGAAAGCAATGTTTTTAGCTTGTACATGGGGCTAATCATTACCATGTTTTTATATAATATCTTTATATATTCCACAGTAAGAGATAGAAGCTATTTGTTTTATGTAGTCTATATTTTCAGCGTTGGCTTTACCCAATTGTGTTTACAGGGCTATGCTTTCTCCTTACTATGGGGAGATAACCCTTATTTAAACAACCAAGGGCTGGTATTCTCCATTGTTTTCGTCGGGATTACCTCTATTCTCTTTACCAAAGAATTTCTCCATGTAAAAAACTTCTATAAGAATGTAAATACTTACATGAATGTGCTGATTGTGCTGTATCTGATCTGTTTTGGAATCAGCCTTTCTGGTTATCCCGTGGCTGCGCAGATGGCCTTGCAATTGCTCACCATAGTGGCTTCCATTTCAGTAATCGTTACAGGTATTATTATCTACAGAAAAAAATACCGTCCGGCTTTATATTTTACCATTTCATGGTCTTGCTTTCTAATCGGAGTAATCATATTTATCTTAAAGGATGTTGGTATTCTTTCTTATACGTTTTTAACCAACAATGCCATATTAATTGGTTCTGGATTAGAAGCGGTATTGCTTTCCTTTGCTTTGGCCGATAAGATCAACATCTTCAAGAAAGAGAAGGAAGAATCACAATCAGAAGCACTGAGAATCCTGACTGAAAATGAAAAACTGGTACGCGAGCAAAACGTCCTGTTGGAAATCAAGGTTAAGGAAAGAACAGAAGCGTTGGAAAACATCAACACCAGTTTAAACGATGCCTTATCTAACCTAAAAGAGACCCAATCTCAATTGGTAGATTCTGAAAAAATGGCTTCTTTAGGTCAGCTCACAGCAGGTATTGCACATGAGATCAACAACCCGATCAACTTTGTGACCTCTAATATTAAGCCCCTTCAAATGGACATCGACGACTTGAATGAGTTGATCGATATGTATGAGAAAATTGACCCTGCACAGGACCTCAATTCGCAGCTTAGCACCATTGAAAACTTCAAAAGATCTATCGATCTTGATTTCGTTAGAGAAGAGATTAAATCTTTACTTTCAGGAATCGGAGAAGGTGCAAAACGAACTGCGGAAATCATCAGAAGTCTGAAGAATTTCAGCAGGCTGGATGAGAATGACACCAAGCCTGTAGACTTAAATGAAGGATTGGATTCTACCCTGGTTTTATTGAGAAGTACTTTCCCTGGCAATCTGCAGATTGTAAAGAATTATGGTACCTTACCAAAGGTAGAATGTATGCCTGGTAAAATTAATCAGGTATTTATGAACCTCATCAGCAATGCGATTCAAGCCATCAAAGGAAAAGAATCACCCGCTGCCGAAGAACTACTCAGCATCAATACCTGGCAAGAAGGAGAAGAAGTGAAAATAAGTATTAAAGATTCAGGATCAGGTATGTCTGAAGAAGTAAAACAGAAGATCTTCGAACCCTTTTTCACAACTAAAGACGTTGGTGAAGGTACCGGTTTAGGGCTATCAATCGTATTTAGGATCATTGAAAATCACCAAGGCCACATAGATGTTGTGACAAAAGTAAATCAAGGTACAGAATTTATTATTACCTTACCCCTAATCTCACGATAATAGACTTTATTATGAATGCCACAACTATACGTGTTCTGTATATTGATGATGAAGAAAATAACTTAAACGCTTTCAAAGCAAGTTTTAGACGGCAGTATGAAATTTACACCGCCATATCTGCTGACGAAGGATTAAAAATCCTTGAAAACGTTGCAGTACAAGTGATTATTGCGGATCAGAAGATGCCGAATATTACGGGTGTAGAGTTTTTCAAGAGCATCAAAAATACGTTTCCAGACCCTACCAGAATTTTATTAACAGGATACACTGATATTGAAGCCCTGGCAGACGCAATCAACCATGGGGATATTTACCGGTATATCACCAAACCATGGAATGATCTGGAGCTGCACAACTCCATTAAAAACGCCTATGATGCTTATAAAGCAAAGATAGATTTACGGAATAAGGTTGCTGAATTGGAAAAAACCAATGATGAACTAAACCGCTTTATATACAGTATCTCACATGAGTTAAGGGCGCCCTTGGTTTCTACCATGGGCATTGTGAATCTCGTAAAAATGGAAGGCCTTTTTAATTCGAGCGGAGAATATTGGGGACTGATAGAAACCTGCTCCAACAGGCTGGATTATTACATCCAGAAAACGCTGCAATACTATAAGAATAACAAAACAGTCTCTGAACATACAGAAATAGATTTCAAAAAACTGGTTGCTGATCTGATTGAACTTTACGCCTATACCGACAAAGACATGCAGTTTAATGTCAATATCGTTCAGGATGAGCAATTCTTTGGAGATGCCTTCCGAATTGAAGTGATCTTAGGCAACCTGATTTCCAATGCGATCAAGTATCAAAAAGAAACAGAACTGAATAAGAATGTAAACATTTCGGTAGAAGTTCAGCCTACGCAAGTTCATATTTCAATTAATGACAATGGAATGGGCATTCTGAATGAACATTTGGAAAAAATATTCTTGCAATTCTTTAAAAGTAAGATTAACCATGGAAGTGGCTTGGGTCTTTTCATCGTAAAAGAAGCATTAAATAAAATCAACGGGAAGATTACAGTAAGTTCAAATGCTATAGAAGGTACCACCTTTAAAATCACGATTCCAAATGTTAAATAAACTAAGAAAAGTTATGCTAATTGATGACAATGAGGTTGATTTAAAAATCAACTCCAAGATCATCACCATTACTAAGTTATTTGATGAAATCATCCTTTGCCAATCCGGAGAAGAGGCGCTGAATTACCTCAGCAGGAATAAGAACGATGATGATAAAATCCCGGATTTCATTTTATTGGACATTCAGATGCCGGAAATGGATGGCTTTGAATTCCTGGAAATCTATAAAGGATTACCTAAATCTATCACAGAAAAATGTATAGTGGCTATCCTATCATCGACACTTGACTTTGGAGATATCAAAAAAGCAGAAGCAAATCCACATGTAGTCCGGTTATTCCGGAAACCATTATTTCCAAAAGAACTGGAAGAAGAATTAAAAAAACACCTATAAAAAGAAAGGGCTTCCAATTTGGAAGCCCTTTCTTTTTATAGGTTAAACATGGTTTAAACCAATCCTGAAATTTCTACCATTTCATTTACGTCAGCGTCATAATCAACACCTGCTACGTCAAAACCAAATAGGTTTAAGAAATCCTTTTTATAACCAGCAAGATCGCCAATTGCAGGAAGTGATTCTGTAGTTGCTTCTGACCATAAAGTAGCAATTTGCGCCTGAACGTCATCACGCATCTCTAAATCGTCTACACGGATTCTTCCTTTATCATCAGTTAATACTTCAGCACCTGTATATAAACGATCCTTGAATAAACGTTGGATTTGCTCAATACAACCTTCATGAATGCCTTCTGCTTTCATAATTTTGTACAATAAAGAAATATACAATGGAATCACTGGAATTGCAGAGCTCGCCTGAGTAACTAAGGCCTTGTTTACCGATACATAAGCTTTTCCGTTGATGTCTTTTAGTTTCTCCGCAATTTCGAATGCTGTAGCCTCTAAATGATCTTTAGCACGACCGATTGTACCTTTACGGTAAACCGCTTCTGTTAGTGTTGGGCCGATATAAGAATAAGCAACTGTAGTTGCACCAGGTGCAAGTAAATTTGCAGCTTTCAATTCATCGATCCACATCGCCCAGTCTTCACCACCCATTACGGCAATTGTATTTTCAATATCATCACCGCCAGCTGGCTGAATAGAGATATCAGAAACGATACCAGTATGAAAATCTACTGTTTTATTGGTATAAACTTCACCGATTGGTTTCAATACAGAATTGTGTACTACACCAGTTACCGGATGAACTCTTTTTGGAGAAGCTAAACTGTAAATCACAAGATCAATTTGTCCAAGGTCAGCTTTGATCAGTTCCAAAGTTTTTTCTTTGATCTCTTTTGAGAAAGCATCACCATTGATACTTTTAGCATATAAACCAGCCTCATGAGCTTGTGCTTCAAATGCAGCAGTATTGTACCAACCCGCAGAAGCAGTTTTTCCTGGTGCTGGTGGTTTCTCAAAATATACACCAATGGTAGATGCATTAGATCCAAAAGCACTAGTAATTCTTGACGATAAACCAAAACCGGTTGATGCGCCAATTACCAGGACTTTTTTAGGGCCATCAATAGGTCCTTTAGATTTCACGTAATTGATCTGGTTTAACACGTTTTGTGCGCATCCTTCAGGATGAGCAGTCAGGCAGATAAACCCACGAATTTTAGGTGCAATAATCATATTTATTCTCTTTATACTTTTTTTCTGTAAAATTCCGCCAAGCGGTTCTTGTTAAATTATTCAGCAAACATAATTAAAACAAAATAAGTATGCCAGTTCTGGCGAAAATTGGTTAGAAAAACAAAAAACCTACGCCAACAAGCCCAGGCCAAAACCTATCTTTCAAACCAACTCCCTTAAAATAACAAACAAAACCCTTTAAACGCAAATCCAGCAACACAATCTAATCACCATGGTTGTGAATTGCGTTTTTACACAGTTTGTGTAAAAAGAAAGAAATTTAAATTTATCTTCGTTTAATTTTAATTAACACTTGACAATGAAGAAAAACATCCTATTCGCTGCATTATTATGTGGCGTACTCCTTTCTTGCAAAAAGAAAAGCTTCACAGAAGAACCAATCCCCCCTACCCTTCCTCCAACTGAATTGGGTTATTCTAAATTGACAACCGAACAAAACAAACAAGCACTAGAGCAAAATGGGCTTGATTTCATAAAAAAGATCAACACTTTACCGGATGAAAAATTCATCACTTTAATTGAGCGTCTGGGTGATTTAGACCTGGAAGCCTTAAGTAATACCATTATTGGTCGTGAATTAGAAACTATTGCTTTCGCTGGTAAAAACAAACAGGTAGAGAAATTATTCTCTGCGGTGACCACCAATAACGTTGCTAAAACCCATAATTTAAGTGAATATTACGGAATCTACAACTGGGATCTTCAAAAAAAGGAATGGACTAAAACACCTTCTACCAGTAAATTTGAAGTGCATTACCCAAGTACAGCAACCAGCAATACCAATGACGCCTTGCTAACCGTAAGTTACACCGCTTCTAAAGCAACAATCTCCGCGGATGGCGAAGCTTATGAACTGCCAGCTGCAACAAATGTTTCCTTATCTGTTAGCGGAAAAGAAGAATTGAAACTGACAGGTCTTTATGAGTACAAAATAAATGGCACAGCAGATGCAACACCAACAAAAGCAGATATAAGACTAAATTTAGGGAGCTTCCAATTGGTCGTAACTGCCGAAAATGACACTAAAGTATTGACCAGTAGAGTCACCTTAGCTAAAGACAGCAAAGAACTATTAAACTTAGTGAGTACCGCAAATCTTAATGGAAGTTATCCTAACCTTGAGGATTTAGAGACCCCAGCAGAAGTAATTAAAGATGCGAATATGACTTTCGATGTCATGAACATCCGACTAACCGGTCAGGCAAACATCAAAATTATTCAAGATGACTATGATGCAAATGATATGCTTCCTGAAAAAGAATCCAGAGAGAAACAAGTGGCAACCATGAACAAAAACTCTTCTTTATTTGCGGTCTACAAAGATAAAAACGAGATTTTTGCAAAGAACGAATTTGTGATGGTATCAGATACCTATACTTATACTGATTACAATCCTGCAACAGGTAAATGGGAGCCTGTTACGCGTACCTATTATGATTTAGAACCACGTCTGGTATTTAATGACGAGTCAAAAATGAGCCTAAAAACTTTCTTTGGTAAAGGATTTACCAAGTTCATTGATGAATTTGAAATTTTTACCAAGAAATTCTAAAAGAAACAAGGACCATGATTCTATAGATCATGAACAAAACAACAAGGCCGGTTTTCTAAAGAACCGGCCTTGTTGTTTCTATAGCTACCTGGCAATCATCCTATAGATTTTTGAGGAATATCCACACCATACCCCTACTCCGGGGCCATTAATATTCGTTGCCAATGCTTTAGCACTGCCGGCCAAAGGATTCGAACCGTTCATCAATTCATCCTGTAAACTCTTCCAAAAAACATACCCGCTGGCAGGAACCGCCGACAATTTAACCAAGACCGTATCTCCTGCCTCATAATAAGGATCGTGCTTGGAGGTTAGGTTATTTGCAGCCCCCCTGTTTACCTGCATTTCTAACATTTTGCCATTGAAAAACAAATCGTCATGATTGGCCATCAAAGTTGGTGTAAACACGGTCTCCTTTTCCAGTTTAGAATAAAGCCTGTAATAATTCACCTCATTTGGGGCATCCATAATCTGCACATTCAACTGCCTTTTATTTTTCGGTTTCTCTACAAACCAGAGACTGTCGATACTTACCGGATTTGGGATTTCAGTTTCCGCGGTCAGTGTGTTTCCTGCATATTCGACTTTCAGACTGTATTTACCCCCAACTTTACCTCTTAAACTTGTCCCTCTGTACAGAAAATAAGGAAAGTATCGTTTATCTGTTGTGGCGGTCAGCACTTCCGTTTCAGTACCATTGCTAACCGTGACTTTCGCGTAACGAATAATCACTTCTGCCAATTGTGCAGAATCTACGGCCGTAAAAAAAGGAAGGTTATGGGTCAGAATTACATAGGGAAAATCACCTTCTTCAATCCAGCCTTCTACCACAAACTTTGGCTTATAAAGCCCTGGATTTACCTCCTTTTTACAAGCATAAAACAAGGAAATCAATCCGATCCATAACAGCGTATTTCGAAAACTCATCATTTGAAAACTATTTTATAATTTATGGAAGGAAGAATCGGTAGCAAAGCGATAGACTTCTCCCGTATAGACACTTTCCCCGTGTTTAAACTACCTCTGGCAACGTAAAAATTGAATATGGGATTTTTACGGCTGTACACATTATACACCGATACAGACAAGAAGCTTTGGTACATTCCTTTGACCGGAAATTGATGGGTAGCCGATAAATCCATACGGTGATAAGTAGGCATCCGCGCAGCATTATATGCTCCATATTCATTGATTACATTGCCTGCAATGAGATATCTGCTGATTGGTTTCGTATAGGCATTACCTGTTGCCAACGTGAACAAGGCCGATAAAGACCAGTTGGCTCGCAAACGATAATTGGACACCACAGTCAAATCATGCGTCCTGTCGTATTTAAACGGAAAAGCATACCCTTCATTAAGCCCTTCAAAAGTCCGGTCGGATTTAGAAATCGTATAACTGACATGTCCCGTAAACTTCCCTTTCGTTTTTTTTAAATAAAACTCCGAGCCATAACTACTCCCTTTTCCAAGAAAAACATGGTCTTCAATTTTCACACTATTTGATAAATTCATCAATCCGCCAGAAAACTCCACTATATTTTTCATGTCTCTGAGGTATAGATCCACATATCCTTCAAACCCTGCATCTGCCCATTCCTTAAAAATCCCTAAGCTATATTGATGACCTTTTTCCGGTGGAATCTCCGAAATTGAAGGAATCCAGAAGTCGCTGGGGAAGTTGGATGCCGAAATTGGAATCAGGTGTATCGTTTGTACGTTCCGCGAATACGCAAACTTTAATGCGGTGCTGCGATTCAAATGATACTTTACCGTTAAGCCAGGCTCCATAAAAAAGGTATCACTTACCGTTTTTCCACGCGCAACCGAGCCAACCATTCCATTAGAAGCGGTGGTACTATAAGGTCCCTTATGGCGATAATAAGTCATTCTTAAACCCGCATAAACACTTAACCGATCAGAAAATTTGAAATCATCACTCAGGAAAGCAGCTGTTTCATCAGCTAAATAAGTATTCGGCTTTCCATAATCAAACTCCATGAAGTTATTTCTAGAGGAAGGTGTATTGGGCACAAATTTATGTTGAATCATACTTAACCCTGCTTTCAGCTGATGAGCTCCAAAATATGCCTTTAAAGTGGAGCTATAGTTAAAGTCGGTAATTGCCGAATGAACACCAACCTCCAGTCCCTCTTGCTTCAAGCCGAAACTAAAACGATAACCGCTATAACTAGCCACCGTCTCCAGGTTCAGTTTATTAGAAATCATCCGATTCCATTTTAAAGAAGCGGCAATATTTTGCCATTTCATTCCGTTAGCGATATTAAACCGGATCATATCCAGGCCAAAATCATCACCGCCAATATAAAACGCAGCAAATAGCTTGTCTTTTTCTGTTAAGGCCACAGCCGTGGAAAAATTCAGGTCGTAGAAATCATAACTCAGCTTATTTCCGGAATCCTCGTCAGTGCTGAATTTGTTGACAATCGGCCAAACCGAATAATTCATAAAAGTTTTCCGCATCGTAGTAGCGATAGACCACTTACTGGTAATCGGGATTTTGAGGTTTACTTTAGCTGCCAATACGCTCAATTCCCCATCCATCAACAAGGAATCTGCAATCTGCTGGTCGCTTTGTATATCGACTACTGAGGATAAACGACCACCGTATTCCGCAGGGATACCCGATTTATAAAACTTAACCTGTCCTACAGCATCGCTGTTAAACACGGAGAAAAAGCCCAATAAATGTGAAGGGTTATAAATCACAGCATGGTTAAAAAGCACGAGGTTTTGTCCGGAACCACCGCCACGAACAAATAATCCTGCATTTCCTTCCCCACCATTTGCGCTTCCAGGCAAGGTCTGAATGGTTTTAATCACATCATTTACCCCCAAAAAACCTGGTGCTTTCTCCAAATCTACCTGCTTCAACAAGGAGAAATTATTTAGGTTACTTTGCATCACAGAGGCTTTATTTCTACTGATGGTCACCTCTTTTAATTCTGAGATTGCTGCTACATAAAAAGTCTGGGTTTCATCCTGCTGAAGCAGAACAGAGAAGCTCTTTTCCTGAAAGCCCGAATGGCTGATTAGTACCTGATGCTCCCCTTTTTCGACTGCAATTGTAAAATATCCATTTTCATCACTCGTTACCTTTTTATCAACCGCTTTAAAATAGACAATCGCCCCAGAAACCGGCATTTTACTGGCCTCAGCCTTTACCAAACCTGATAAAAATACTTTTTGGGCCACAGCAGAGCAACTCAGTAATAGGAACAGACTTGCGAGAAGCGATTTGAGCATAAATATTAAAAATGGGATTGCGCGTTATTCAATTGTAAATAACGGCATTATTAAACAATTTCAGCCTCATTTAAGGAAAATAAATCAAGATACAGTAGAAATTTTATAGTGGTTCAAAGCAGGAAAACAATATATCTTTGGCCTTCAAAATAAACGATAATGCTTTTTAAAAATTCTGCCAGTTTTATAGTCCTAATGGGGTGTACCCTGACTATGAATGCGCAAACCATCAGTTCCTCTAAAGCTTTAGCTGATACAACGAGAAAATTAAACGAAGTCATGGTGCAGGAAAACCGACTTCAACTTCCATTCTCGAAACAAAATAGAAATATCTGGATCATTGACCGCGAAAAGATCAAGAGTTTACCCGCAAGATCAATTTCTGAACTACTGAGCTATGTTTCTGGCGTAGATGTTCGTCAGCGAGGCCCAGGTGGTAGTCAAGCCGACATTAGTATTGATGGTGGTACTTTTGATGAAACGCTGGTCCTACTTAACGGGGTTAAAGTTTCTGATCCACAAACTGGCCACAACATGATGAATCTACCCATTTCCATGGATGATATCGATCATATTGAGGTGCTTCGCGGTTCCGCATCCAGAGTTTATGGCATCAATGCCCTGACTGGTGCAATCAATATTGTAACTCGTAAAGTCCAGAAAACCGGAGTTTCTGCCAATGTATTTGCAGGAAGCAGTTTCAAACAGAAAGAAGGAGACGGAGGTATTTATGTGAATTCCGGCCAATATGCAAGTGGAACACTCGCTTTAAAAACATCCAGTCATTTGCTTTCCGTTGGGCAGGAAAGTGGAAATGGTTACCGTTACAATACCGCTTTCAACAACCAAAAACTGTATTACCAGGGGAAAATCAACATCGGAAAATCAGATCAACTGGACATCATGACCGGTTATATCTATAATAAATTTGGTGCGAATGGTTTTTATGCCGCACCCGGCGATATAAATTCGGAAGAAACCGTGAAAACAGCCTTGGCTTCTGTTGCTTATACGACAAAAATCACGGAAAACTGGACGATGATTCCAAGAATCAGTTACAGAAACAATGTGGATGATTACCTGTATAACAAACAAAAGGTTGGTTCAAAGCCAAATCACCATGCCACCAATGTAATTGATGCTGAACTAAATAACACCATTCAAACTTCAATAGGAACATTTGGCCTGGGACTGGAAGGCAGAACCGAATACATTAAAAGCAGCAGTCTTGGGAAAAGAAACCGCAGCAATACCGGTTTTTTCGGAGAGTATAAATTTGAACCTATCAAAAAATTATCCGTCAATATTGGTGCTTATACCAATTACAATACCGATTATGGTTGGCAGGCCTTCCCTGGCCTGGACCTTGGCTACGACATTTACAACAATTGGCGCATATATGGAAATCTAGGAACCGGACAACGACTACCCACTTATACGGACTTGTATTATCAAGGAGCTGGCAATGTTGGCAATGATCAGTTACGTCCCGAAAAATCAAAATATGCAGAAGCCGGAATCAAATTCAACAATGCACATTTCTCCGGAAATGCAAGCTATTTTACGCGCAGAATTGATCAGTTTATTGATTGGGTAAAAGCGGAAATCACTGATCCTTGGCAACCTCAAAACTACAGTCAAGTGAATACCAATGGCTTAACTTTAAGTGGAGATTATCGCTGGACTAATCCTTCCAACACAGGTATCATCAATGGTTTGAGAATTGGTGCCGCTTATACCTATCTGGATCCAAAACTTAAAACCACACTTGCCAATGCAAACTTCTCCAGATATGCATTGAGAAGCTTAAAAAATCAATTAAGTGGAACTCTAAACACCACTTTCTGCAAGGTGATGGATTTAACCCTGGCTGCCCGTTATCAGGACCGCATCAGCTATAAAGATTACACCGTAATTGATGCAAAACTAGCCTACAAACAGCCTCATTATAGCATTTATGTAAATGCTGCCAATATATTTAATGCGCAATTTATTGAAGCAGAAGCCATCCCAATGCCTGGGACCTGGTATACTTTAGGCTTTAAGCTGAATTATTAACCTTTTGCTGAGGCACGGCACGGATGATGTCCACGATTCCTTCTTTATGAATGATGTACATCCCCAAACGTTCTTCGGAGACACCCTCTTTTAGCCGGTATGTAAATACCGGCTTTTCTCCTTCAAAAAAGGTATCTAAATGTTTAAACGAGATGTAATCTAGTTTTTTTAATGGAATAGCGAGTTCAACAAGATGGGTAGAGATAAAAAACACAGAATTACGAATGTTTGCAAGTTCAGAAATGATGAGCAATGAAGCATCGTATGCATCTTTCACATTTGTTCCTCTAAATAGTTCATCAAAGATGACGAACATCCTATCGTTTTCCAAAAGCGCAGTTGCCGCTTCCTTTACCCGCCTAACTTCGCTGTAATAATGACTGAGACCTGCTCCGATGTGATCAGGAAGGTTAATCGTGGTCAATAATCCATTAAAAATCACAGTTTTCATCTCGATTGCGGGCACAGGAAAGCCTAAATGGGATAAATAAATGGCCAATCCCAGCGACTTTAACAAGGATGATTTACCAGCCATATTTGATCCGGTTAGAAAAACCATATTTCCCTCTTGATTCAAAAAAATATCATTTTTAACTGGCTGATCAATTGAAGGGTGAAAGAAGCCTAGCAATTCTACCTCCAGCTCCTCCTTTTCTGAATACTCCGGAAAACAAAATTGCCTGGTTCTAGCTACAGTAGCAATCGTTTCAAAGGCATCCAACTCATAAACCAATTGTACCAAACTCAGGAGCTCCTCCTTATCCTTGCCACGAAAACTATGGTCCAGTTTACTGACCTGATAGAATTTCATTTTTTTCTCCTGGTAACTCATGGCTGTTTTTAAGCTGTCCAGATTTAAGATGCGCGCTATTTCTTCCAGCTTATTTTTCAAATATTCAGGAAGCTGCATCGAATCTTGTTCGGCAATAAAACGCGAAAGATATTTCAAGAGGCCAATCAAAAACTCTAATCCTTTAGTGACAATGTAATAATCGTTGGTCGTTTTTTTTCCTATGAAATCCACCAAGGAGTCCAACATATTATTTCTCGAGAGCACTTTTCTAAATTTCAGATAATAGCCAATCAGGTCCAATTGTTCACTTTTGATTGCTAAGGATAACTTATGGTCATGAAAGTATTTAATGGCATGCTTACGCCCATTCAATAGTTCAATGTCTGAAGAAGGCTGCTCCATCATTTCTTGAATTTTCTCCTTCCCACCTAATGTTCTTGTAGCCTTAAACAAGCTGAAAATAGCCTCAGCACCTGTTGCATCCGCAAATACATTCAGATCCTTATAAGTTTGACGATCCATCTTAAAATTAGTTCTCATCGCATCAGCATCATTTAATAATCAGTGATTACCCTATTTACCTTTCATAAAACCTATCCTTAATCCAAAGCTTGAACTTTTCATGGATTCTCTTTCAATATAACAACAATGTTTAGTATTGATATCTTATCTTCGTTATTAGATTCTGACTAAGAACAATTTTTCAAAAAACAACGCAATCAAAAGATGGAAAAAAAGTCTGCCTGGGCCAAGTTATCCTGGCCAATAAAAGCAATCCTTGTTATTATTTTTATAATAGGAGTAGGTTATTGGAGTTACAAAAGTGGCCGACTCGACGCGGAGGCCAACATACTCAATACCAAAACCATAGCAAGCACCGAGGGTAAAAACAATATCGGATCTACCACGCCCATTACGCCTGCCGTTAAAGACCACCGTACTTTTAATTATAAGCCAGAAAAACCTGTTAACGGCGAATATAAAGGTGTCATAGAAGTTGGTGCTTCTGGATTCAATTCCTTCATTGTTAATGTAGACCAAAAAAAACGCTGGGAGATTATTTCCAAAGACTTCGGAAAATCATTCGTTTATGAAGGTATGGCCAGTGCGGCAGACATCAGAATGGGATTAAAAGACTATATCGGAGGGATGCTAGACAAGGGCCTAAAATCTAAAAACATTCACTTTGTGATCAGCTCAGGAGCCCAAAAAGAACCAAAAACAGCGCTCATCACTTCCGAACTTAAAAAGATGGGCTTTGTGGTGAATCTGGTAACCCCGGAAGAAGAAGGGAAATTAGCCTTAAAATGTGTGTTACCCGAAACTTATGCCGACAGCTCATTTGTAGTGGACATTGGCTCTGGAAATACTAAAATCTGTTGGGTTGATAAATCCGTTAAATTTGAAGAAGCGCCAGGCTCAAAATATTATGAGAAAGACATGAAAGACCAGGATGTCTATGACCTGGTAAAGCATGCTGCTGAAAAAATACCTGCTGCCAGACGAAAAATATGCTTTATCATCGGCGGAGTACCTTTCGAATTAGCCAACCAAGGACGTAAAGGTCAAGAAAGGTATACCGTTTTAAAAGATCCTACTAAATATAAAACGGATAAAATCAAGATAAAAAGTGGTGTAAACATCTATCAGGGTATTAAAGACGCTACCGATTGCCATACTTTTGTGTTCGACTGGGATTCTAATTTTACCATTGGATTTCTGTTATCCATTTAAGTTCAGTGCTAAAAAGAGGTTCCAATTAAGAACAATTTCCAGGGCTTTGCTAAGGCAAAGCCCTTAAACCTTTCCCCTATAATAGGCTCCACGCGGTACAAATATTAGCCGTGAATGGCTTCCTTATTGCCATAACTCTGAATCAGTTCTCCTTCAAATTCTAACCACTCTTTCCATCTGGCATCCACATCTACATCAATCGTGTATTTACGGGCAAAATTTAAAAAGGTGGTGTAATGTCCAGCTTCAGATACCATCAGGTCATGGTAAAACTTCGCAAGTTCGGGATCTTTGATATTCTGCGACAATACGCGGAATCGCTCACAGCTTCTGGCTTCAATCATTGCGGCGAATAAAAGACGGTCAATAAAAGCATTATTTCTACTGCCATCTCTACGGCTAAATTTCACCAATCGACCAACATAATCATCTTTCCGTTCTCTACCCAAAGTATAACCACGTTTATTGATGATTTCGATCACCATTTGAAAATGTTGCATCTCCTCAATAGCAATGGCCGTTAGTTCTTCCACTAAATCCATATGCTCCGAATTATTTGTGATCAAGGTAATTGCATTTGTTGCGGCTTTTTGTTCGCACCAGGCATGATCCGTTAATATCTCTTCTAAATTTGATTCTGCAATATTAGCCCAACGTGGGTCTGTCAATAATTTTAATCCAAGCATGAGGGTATAAATAAAATTCTCCGCCTCAAAATTAGGAATAATCATAGGCTTTGCATTAAAAACATCTATTTTGCGATAATTTTAAAGAAATGACTGAAAAGAAAATATTGATCATCGGTTTAGTATGGCCAGAGCCTGGCTCTTCCGCAGCGGGTACAAGAATGCTTCAATTGATTGATTTCTTTATTTCTGAAGGTGATCAGGTGATTTTCGCTTGCGCGGCTTCCAAAACAGAATATAGCTTTGACTTAGTACAAAAAGGCGTAATTGAGCAGGAAATTGAATTAAATGACGACGGTTTCAATGTTTTTCTTCAGGAGATCTCTCCGGATACGGTTCTTTTCGACCGATTTGTGATGGAAGAGCAATACGGTTGGAGGGTGCAACAGGAATGCCCGGATGCACTAAGAGTCCTAGACACGGAAGACCTGCATTGTTTGCGCCATGCAAGGCAAATGTCAATTAAAACCGGGCAACCCTTTCAAACCAGTGATTTGTTTACTGATATGGCGAAAAGAGAAATCGCTTCCATCCTTCGCTGCGACCTCTCATTGATCATTTCTGAAGTGGAAATGAAAATCTTAAAGGAAACCTTTCGTTTGGACACCTCCTTACTCTACTATCTGCCATTTTTAGAAGAAATTCCGGAGGAGGCAGACCTTAAACAATGGTCCTCTTTTGAAGAAAGAGCAGGTTTCGTATTTATAGGCAATTACTTACATGAGCCCAATTGGCATACCCTTCAAACTTTAAAAACTACCATATGGCCAGTACTCCGAAAAAAATTACCCGGTGTGTACTTGCATATTTATGGAGCCTATAGCAGTCAGAAGGTAATGCAACTCCATAATGAAAAAGAAAAATTTATGGTCCATGGCCGTGCAACAGATGCCAAAGCAGCCATATCTAAGCACAAAGTACTCCTCGCACCAATCCAGTTTGGAGCAGGATTAAAAGGTAAATTCATTGATGCCATGCTAACCGGCACACCGAATGTGACCAGTAGTATCGGTGCAGAGGGTATGAGCGGAGGCCTTAATTGGAATGGCATCATCGCTGATGATCCTGAGCTTTTCATCGCATCAGCGGTATCTTTATATCAAATGAAGGATCAGTGGCTGCAAGCACAGCAAAACGGCCTCCTTCTCCTTCATGCCAGATACAACAAACAATCTTTTCTAGCTGATTTTGGAATTGCATTGAAAAACTTAAGCCAAGACTTGAAAAGTCATCGACAACGTAATTTCTTTGGTCAAATCCTACAGTACCACAATGCCAACAGCACAAAATACATGTCCTTATGGATCACAGAGAAAAAACGTCATCGCCCTTAAAAATTATAAGTTTATTTAATAGGAAGCTCAAAAAACATCGTAGTTCCCTTACCATATTCGCTTTCTGCCCAGATTACTCCATGGTGGCTTTTCACAATTTCGGAACATAAGTACAATCCGATTCCAAAGCCAGAGATGTTTTTAGTATCCGCACTTTCAAAGCGTTGAAACCGGGTAAAAAGATAAGGAAGATCAGTTTCTCTGATCCCCATGCCCCGATCTGTCACAGAAATTTGCGCCCTGGCATCTTTTCTACGACAATCCAGTCTAATATCTCTGTTATGCAATGAATATTTGGCTGCATTACTCAACAAATTTGTCAATACCTGGCCAATTTTATCCCGATCGCCAGTCAGCCATAATTCTTCAGTTCCACTAAAGGTGATCACATGCGGATCTACAATGGCTTTAACCTCCTCAATTACCTCCAGAATTAATGTATTAAACTCAAATGCTGATTTTTCGATCATAATGCCGCCAGCTTCCAACCTCGAAATATTCAAAAAACTATTGATCATACTGACCATTTTATTTACCTGAGTTTCTGCTTTTTCCAAAGTTTCAGCGGTCAGGTGATCTATCTGATTTCTTCCCTGTCTTTTCATCAACTGAACATAAGCTTTCAGTGAGGTCAAGGGCGTTTTTAACTCATGACTAACCATGGCAATGAAATCATTTTTCAACTGTTCCTCTCTTTTTTGTCGCGTATTATCCAGTACAGTGCCAATAAATCTACCTGGCATTCCTTGTTCATTGAAAAACAACTTACCCTTTGCCCTTACCCATCTCATTTGCTGATTAATGGTGCTCACGGTACGAAATTCCACGTCATAGTCTCCATTTTTCAAAGGCCTTTTAAACGCATTCCTCATCAGTTTAACCAACCTGTTCTTATCTTCTTCATGGAGGGCATCCATAAATTCCTGCGCTTGATCGTAGACATCTCCTCCTCCTATTCCAAAGATTTCCTTGCATCGGAGGTCGCATTTCAACACCCCATGCTCTACATCCATATCAAAAACGCCCAGATCAGCAGCTTCAATAGCCAATCGGCTTCTCTGCTGTTCCTGCAACAAATCCGCTTTACCTTTTACCTGTTCTGTGACTTCAGCGGCCATAATAATAACCCCACAAATACAGTCTGAGCTGTCTCTAAGCGGATGATACATCATATTAAAATAGGCTTCCTGTAAGGAACCATCACGTGCCAGTAACATTTTGATGTCCTCATTATAATGGGAACGGCCGCTGCAATAAGTCTGACTAATCAGGCTAAGTACCTCTAGTTTGATCGAGGGCGGCAATACATCCGACATCCGTTTCCCAATAATTTCCATGGATTTCCCCCAGATTTCCAACATCAGGGTATTGGCCAGTTCTACTTTTAAATCCCTTCCTTTAAGCATGGCAATTGCCACTGGAGCATGGGCAAAAAACTCACGAAGGTGTTTGTTTGTCCAGTCTTCCACCTCGATTTCAATTCTTTCTTTCTTGACCAGCTCGTAGGTAGAAGTAACATCCACATTGGTATGTACAATATAGGCCACATTCCCCTGATCATCCAACACTGGGAAATTTGTCACCATCCAGTATTTCACCTCAAACTGATCTGTTCCACGAATTGGAATATCATATTTCAGGATATTCAATACATGTTGCTGCTTTGTTTCCATCACAGTGAGCAGGCTATTGTAAAACACCGCTGTATTTTTAGAGGCAGCATCATTTGGGTTTTGTGGGAAGGCAGTCAATATGGGACGTCCCAGTAAATCTTTGAGCGTGGTGGAGGTTACTTTCAGATAAGCATCATTGGCTTCTATTATGGTAAAGTACGGCGGATCCGGCTTCAATACTAAAATTGGAGGTCCCGCTTTATAAAAAGCATCGAGGTTAATATTCGGTTTCAATGGAACTTGAGGTAAGAGTAGATGTAAATGTCCTCAAAAGTATTAAAACCTACGGTATCGCCGGGAAAAGGTTTGTTTCAGATTAGAATGTGCAACCAAAAAACGTCAATTCTAGCGTTTGGAGACCTTTTCAAGAAATGCCACAGAACGATGGAGTGCTAATTTCCCTGCTTCAGTATCCAGATTAAACTGGTACTCATGGGGCAATGGAGGCTGATGATCAGCGCTAAAAAAAAGAGAATCTACCAGAACGCCCAGTCCATTTAATTTCCTCGCCATAGCCAAAGACTGCGTCAATAAAGGGTCTGCATTTCCAACGGATATAAAAGTTGGGGGAAAGTCTTTGGTAACATAGTTGATAACTGATGCTGTTTTAAAAGCAGGTGTATTCAGGTCTTTTTGCCCACTATAAGCCCATAGTATCGTTTTTAAAAAAGCACTAAAATCCCCTGACATATCTACTAAGGCCGTATCATAAGGCCCACAATACAGCATAACTCCAGACAATGTTTCCCGAGGGATTGCCGGTTCAATTTTCATCAATGCAGCATACTGACTATTGTAAATGATATTTGCCGATTGAGCAGCAATGTGTGCTCCTCCTGAATCTCCGGCGAGAATAAAACGGTTGGTATCGATGTGAAAACGTTTGGCATGCTCCATCAGGTATTGAAGCGCTCTTTGTGTTTGTTGAAGTGGTAATGGGTAATTTCCCTCAGGAGCTAAGGTATAATCTATGGCTACCACACTATATCCCTGCGCGGCTAGAATTTTGCAGTAGCCAGCCATCTGGTCTTTACTGCCTGCCACCCATCCCCCACCATGAATCCAAACAATTACAGGAAGAACCTGCGAGGTTCCACTCAATGAAGAAGGGTAATAAACATCTAGCTTAGCCGACTTATCCTGAGGGATATATTGTTGATCCAAAATTTCTGAAAGCCCATTTGGAACCTGTTTTTCCAGATGCTCATTCACTTTTATACCTTCCTTATTGAAAGCATACCTAATGAGCATGGCATATGGCCAGGGACTAACTTTGAAAGCAATAAAAATCGCTAAGATCAAAAAAACAAGAATACTTCCGATTTGAATAAGTGTTTTTTTGAATCTCATTGGGCCGGGTTATACCATCTAAGATGATATTTAAATATACAGAATAATATATTACTGCCCTTTACCTTGTTTTTGTTTCCTTCTATTGACCAATAAATAACAGATATATAGCAAAAGAATCCATGCTGGAATCAACTCCACCGACAACTTCATTCCTGTAATCCACATGATTACTAAAATACCCAACAAAAAGATCAGACAGATATAATTGGATAATGGATAAATAAATGACGGGAATTTAGTTTTCACTTGTGCAGCATCCTTCGCTTTCCTGAATTTCAAATGGGTGATACTGATCATCAGCCAATTGATAATCAACGAAGATACCACCAGAGACATGAGGATTTCTAAGGCCTTCTCCGGGATCAGTTTATTGATGATGATACAAATAGCGGCGAAAAGACTAGATACCAGGATTGCCTTAATCGGCACATGGTTTTTGTTAAGTTTAGACAAGAAAGCCGGTGCATTTCCTTGTTCGGCCAGGCCGAAAAGCATTCTGCTATTGCTGTATACGCAACTATTGTATACGGATAATGCCGCAGTGAGCACAATGAGGTTCAACACATTGGCAATGATGCTGGTAAAGTATATCGTTTTCCCAAAAGCATGAATCTCAAAGCCTTTCAAGCTTTCAAATACCATAACAAAAGGGCTACTGTCTGTAGTAATATTTTTCCATGGCGACAAAGAAAACAGAATAACCAAGGCACCCACATAGAAAATCAAAATGCGGTAAATCACCTGATTGGTTGCTTTAGGAATGGTTTTCTCTGGATTTTCTGCTTCTGCAGCAGTAATTCCAATCAATTCCAATCCACCGAAAGAGAACATGATTAAAGCTATCGCAGCAAACAATCCTTGAAAGCCACCTTTACCATCTGCACTAAACCAGCCTTTGGCAAAGAAACCACCATCATTCCATAGATTTTGTACACTGGCCTGTTCGCCCCCCGTACCACTGATTAGTAAATAAGCGCCAAAAGCGATCATGGCAATGATCGCAACCACTTTTATGATAGAAAACCAAAATTCCACCTCTCCGTAAACTTTTACAGAAGTGAGGTTTAGGGCATTAATCACGATGAAAAAGAAAAGACTGGAAGTCCAAAGGGGAATCTCTGGCCACCAGAAATGCACGTATATCCCTATCGCTGTCAATTCAGACATGCTAACCAGAATGTACAATGCCCAATAATTCCAACCGGAAGCAAAGCCTGCGAAGGAACCCCAATACTTAAAAGCAAAGTGGCTGAAACTTCCTGAAACAGGCTCCTCTACAACCATCTCGCCCAGTTGACGCATGATAAAGAAGGCGATAATCCCTGCCAGGGCATAACCTAAAATTACGGAAGGGCCTGCTAAAACCGCAGCAGAACCGATACCTAGAAATAAACCGGTTCCGATAGCACCGCCAAGAGCGATGAGTTGGATATGTCTGTTTTGTAAACCCCTTTGAAGCTTCTGCTCCTCAGGTTTTTCTTCTACTTTCTTCAATCTTTATGGTATTGCGCTAATGATAAATGAATATAAGTTGCACAAAAGTGTGAACTTATATTCATTTGAACGATTAAAAGCCCAAAAAATTTACCTTTACTGGGTAAATAGCTTTTGATCAGCTGTTATTGCCGGAACGGCAAGAAAGGAAATACTATTTTTTTGTGAATTTCATTGCTGGAACATCACCCATCATTAAGGTTAAGGTGTTCCCCTCTACGGTGTATGCATCTACTTTTTTAAGCATTTCCAGGAATCTCATTTCACCTTCACCTTCGCAATGTCTCATCGTCATTGGAGATGCTGATAAATCAACTTTAAATTTGCTGCCTTTTACAGCCAATTTAGCACCAAAAACATTACAACTTGTATTTCCGCCTAATTCAGTCGCTGTCGCATTGATGTTAATGCTCGGTTTTGTTTCTGGATATAAACCATTGAAGGCAATTCTTACCCCCGTAA
This sequence comes from Pedobacter gandavensis, assembly GCF_014172405.1. Lineage (GTDB taxonomy): Bacteria > Bacteroidota > Bacteroidia > Sphingobacteriales > Sphingobacteriaceae > Pedobacter > Pedobacter gandavensis. Next base: position 151,558 of record NZ_WNXC01000009.1, read on the forward strand.
TGTAATTTAACTCCCAATTGCCGCTCAATTTTGCTGCTGCAGCATTTTCTTGTGTGTTTTGTTGACCTTTATTCATCATTTTACAAGATGTTAAAGCAGATAAAGAGATCAAAATAGCGAAGATTGCTTTTTTCATAATTTGTGTTTTTTAAGTAGAGAACCTAATTTCCATTAAGTACCAACGCTTTACACAGCCTTGTTCAGGATTTTCCAGACCAGGCGATAAAACGTGTTATACTTTACCTGCAAAAATAAGCAAAGATCCGGCCATTTAAGGGTTGAGATCGTAGATTTTGCGATCCGCTGTCCCCTCCTGCTAAGAAAAAACAATTACTTGCTCAGGTTATGTTGCAGGTAATCTGCTATTTCAGCAGCTCCCAAATCCTGTCCAATAATTTCTCCCTTTTGGTTCAGCAGGTAATTTTTTGGGAAAGCCGTGATCGATAACTTCGCGCTCTCCAGTCCGTCTTTATCCCAGAAATGTGGCCAGGCGATTTCATACTTCCTAATGGCGGCTAACCAATCGGCCTTATCTTTTTCTTTATCTACAGAAATACCGATGATTTCAAATCCTTTATGCTGGTATTTTTTACGTACCTCAATTAAGCCCGGAAAAGTTTCGATGCAAGGGCTACAACCACTGTACCAGAAATCAATTAAAGTATATTGGTTTTTTGAAATATGGGCAGCACTGAAATTTATCCCCTTATTATTCTTCACATTTAGTATTGGAAACGACTTACCAGTTCCCAGGACTTTTGCTGAATGTATTTTTTCGCCAAGAACTTTTCCCGCATAAGTATCCCTAAGGCGATCAGAAAACTTAGGGTAGATAGATTCAAAAATATCCTGGTAACCAAAGCTCATCAAATTTATTAAACTCCAGAATGAGATATAGGAATTTGGATTTTGTATTACATAGGCTAATAAAAGCTCGTCATTCTTCCGATACTGCTCATGCATTTCCTTTTCCATCTCTAATTTAATCGCGGCTGGTAATCCGTCCTTATGAATGGCCAATAACTTATTATATTTCTCGTCAACTAAAGCCAACTCCTGACTGAATTCTTTGCGGAAGTTTTTGATATTCGCATACTCTTTCATAGCCTGATTATCTATCTCAGGCATCTTCCTATTGGAATCAATATTAATATTAACCCACTGATTACCGGGTTCTAGTAAAAAAGGTTCTGATCTGTACTTATTTTCCCATTGAAGATAAAATGATTCGGGGTAAGGCAGCTCCCCTTTGATCCAGAACTTGCCATTGATTATTTTAGCTGTTTGTTCCCTGTTTTTGCCAGGATAATATTCAGCAGGGGTACTGAAAACCAAATTTATGGCACCTGTATCCAGATTAATTTTCCCATTCAATTCAAATGGAATCATTTTAGGCTGCTGAGCATAAACACTTAAGTTAAAAAAACACACAGCGGCAATCATTGATAACTTACGCATACCTTAAATACATCAGATTAATATAATACACTCAAGGTATTACATTAATCTGATGTACAATAAAATTTAACACCAAATACTAAAAATTTAACATTTAAATCAAATCAACAAACACCCGCTCAATTTTCAAATCAGGGAGCCTGAACAGCAAATTCAGTTTCGTTAAGGTAAATCAAAGCCAAACTTTTTATAAATGGCATTTGCTTCTGCGCCTACCAGGAAGTCCATGAAATCTTTTGCGGCTTCCGGATGCGGTGCATTTTTAAGCTGACCGGCAATATATTGAGAGCGGATATTTTCTGTGTCCGGAACTTCAATCATCTCTACTGGGTGCCCCAGCATCTTTTGATAGTAAACTTCGGTGTACCAAACCGGAGCAGCATCGCTCTGATTATAAAGAATACGCATTGGCGATTGTCGGTGGTGGATTTGAGTCAGGTAAGTACTTTTGTCTTTTACTTTACTTTTCATGATCGTTTCTTTTAATTCCGTTCCCCCTGCTTTGACATAAGCTTCTTCAATTCTCTTTCCGATTCCTTCAAAGTCAGGATTAGGCATCGCAACTCTTAAATCTTTCCGACCCAGGTCTTTTAAACCTTTCAGCTTTTTAGGATTTCCTTTTTGCACCATGATCGCCAATCTATTCTTAGCGTAAACCTGTGTTTTACTAAACCATTCGGGTGTTTGTTCGATTCTGCTTTTTCCAGCGGTATAAACATCCGGTTTCAGGGTGATCCGCATATTGCCAATCACAATACTACCTTCGGCAATTTGTTTGGCCAAGATACCTGGAGGAAGTGTTTCCGCAAATACCCGCTGGTATTGCGGGTGTTTCTTCTTAAATGCAGCAAGAAGTTCATCAATCACCATAAACTGATTTCCTGCGAAGAACACGACCAACTGAGGATCATTGATGTCGCCAAAAAGATCTGGTACATTGTCAATTCCAGGAACTGTAAACTGAACTTTACTTTCTGGTGGCGTATTCCAGGGTGGATCAAACCGATGTTCCTGGGCATAAGCTCCGAAAGAAAGGGAAAAAAGGGCAATTGCCGTACAAGTTAGCTGATTTATAATTTTCATATTTTATGAGATGATTGATCTTAAATAGTTGACAAACATTAGCTACTTCAAATCGCTTTTACTTTCCATTTCTTTAAGTGCCAAAACGATTGGCGTAAAAGGCCCGTATTTATGCTGCTGTTCTGAGAATTTATCCAAATAAGGACCATAAGGAGCATCGATTGGTTTTACACTTCGATCCGGATAATCTTGTGCTTGTTCTTTATGAGGTCTAGGTTGAGTGTTGACAAATGCGGCTACATCCCAACACTCCTCATCTGTCAATTGTGCATCTGGGTAACGCACGCCAAAGGGCATGTTATTCTTCACAAAACCAGCGAAATTGTTCAGCCTATACATCCCTGCGCCATCATTGTAACTATGCGCTCCCCATAATGGCGGATAAACATAAGCTTGCTGATCTTCTGCTTTAATGCCTTCGCCATGCTGTCCATGGCAACTTTGACATTTATTCTGGTAAACCAACAGTCCTTTTTGTGGGTCTGCGGCTCTGTCCATATATTTTAGCTTTTCAGTTCCAGAACCGAATGCGGCTTTTCCTTTCTCTTGTTCAGATCCTAACCATTTCATATAAGCAAGCATGGCCTGCACTTCTTTTCCTGACAGCTCAGGAACTTTTCCATTTAAGCTTCGTTGAAAGCAATCGGCAATACGTTCGGTGGCATCCGCCATTTTTCCAGAGCGTGCACTCTTTTTTGGGTAACTGGCAAAAAATACGGAATAGTTATTACCAAAAGTTTTCGTTCCGGCTTCTAAATGACAATTCTGACAATTCATACCATTGCTAATCCTGGCTACTGAGCCATTTGGCCCCAAATATTTAGCGGTGTTCTTGATGAGTTCCCGCCCATAGCGGATCATATTGCCATACTCATTGTCAGGAATTGTGCTTTCTTCCGGTGCTTTCCAGGCATCGGTAGGAATAAGATTTACTTTTTCAACAGCCTTTGCGTTTTCGGCCGCCACAGCAGCTGTATTTGCCGACTTTAGCTGTCCGGAGCTATCCTTCCAGAAGTAGACACTCATTCCGATTAAACTGCATAAAATAAACAATAGTGCCACTAAAACGATGGATTTCGCTGTATAGATCAGGGTTCTTTCGGTCTCGTTTGGTTTAGGTTCTTCGTTCACAATAGCTAATTTGGTACTCAAATGTGGCATTAATTTCCATGATCACAAAAACACCTCTAGTTATAACTCATAACTAAAAGTAATACACATAGGTATATTACTCTAAAACATTGCCTTACACAGAGATTTATTTTCCAGCACTTATCTGCGCAAATCAAAATATGTATTAAGGTTTTATTATCCTAATTTTGCGCCCAAAGAACGGATTATGGAATCAAGCGAATTAAGAATAGGGAATTACACATTAGATCATGGTCACCCGGAACAAATACCATATGGATCTGATATTGATTCGGCTGGATTAATGGAGCCTATTAAGTTAACGGCAGACTGGCTCATTAAATTTGGATTTGAGAAATTCGTTTTTGAATATGAAGAAGGCCCTGAAATCACTTATGTGCTGGAAAAGAAAAACGGACATCAGTTTGTGTTGAGTGATGAATTCCAACCGATGGACGGAGAAATTGCTATGTTAGACTATAAACTAAAGTATGTACACCAACTACAAAATCTTTTTTTCTGCCTGACGGCTGAAGAATTGGTCTTAAAATCTTAATATTACGATAAGCAAACTTCCAATGAAATCATTTCAATCTATATTCAGAACCTTCTTATTTTCGGGTATCACTTTGTTTGTATTGTCTTGCAGTCCTTCAAAAAGCCCATATGAAAAATGGACGGAACGTGCAAAAACCGACATGAGGTTATTGCCTAAATATAGCGGTGTGGTCAAATCGGAACAGTATATAGAAATAGACAATCGGTTTATCGAGGCGGTAACCAAACAATTTGGCACCAAGGAACGTGCCTCCTATGTACACTCCAGATGGGGTATGGATTATGCACGTAAAGGAGACCTCAAAACAGCGATGAACCGATTAAATCAGGCCTGGTTGCTTGATCAAAAAAACCCGGAAGCCTACCATGGCTTTGGATATGTACTGGCACAATTGGGAGCTTTCAAAGAAGCTGTCGGCCAATATAATGAAGCATTGGCACTAGCTCCCAACGATGAGCAAATGAAAATTGAGCGCGAAGCCATCCAGAAAAAGCTTTAAACTCAGCGAAAGTCCCAACAAACCACTTTTCTAACATTACCGGCTCTCCCCTTTCCCTCCCCTAACCATCTCCATTTACGATTGTTTGTACGATTTATCCTTACAGATAAGCAGGTACCACTTTATTATGTTAGCTTTAGAAAATATCACAGAAAAGCTATTTCTTTCCTTACCCAATACCCCATTCTTTTCTTATTCCCTTTTTATTTTCAACTAATACCCTTTTACTAAGGACATGAAAAAAAACGATTCCGATGAATTGATCAGAGAACGTCATGCTACTGAGCTGATCAATGCCATTGAAGAGCTGGCTTTCCAAAATGAAGAAAAAGAACAACGTGCAGCAGAGTTAGCGATTGCAAATAAGGAACTTGCTTTTCAAAACGAAGAAAAAGAAAACCGTGCAGCAGAACTAGCGATTGCAAACAAGGAGCTCATATTCCAAAATGAAGAAAAAGAAAAAAGAGCAGCAGAACTCGCGATTGCCAACAAGGAACTTGCTTTTCAAAATGAAGAGAAAGAAAACCGGGCAGCAGAACTGATCATCGCCAATAAAGAACTTGCTTTTCAAAACAAAGAGAAAGAAAAAAGAGCCGAAGAACTAAGCATTGCAAATAGAGAGCTTAAAAATGCAGAAGATGACATTCGTAAACTGAATGATGAATTGGAGCAAAAAGTAATTGAACGTACCGCACAATTAGAGTCCGTTAATAAAGAATTAGAGTCTTTCTCCTATTCTGTATCTCACGATTTACGCGCGCCAATCCGTGCCATCAATGGTTACACAAAAATTATTGTAGAGGATTACGGAGAATCACTGGATGCCGACGGAATAAAAATCCTGCAATCCATCATTAACAATTCCAAAAAGATGGGCGAATTGATTGATGACTTACTGGCCTTCTCCAAACTCGGAAGAAAACAGGTTACGGTCTCAGAAATCGACATGAACGACCTGGTAAACACCGTTAAAAATGAATTCATATTCGAAGAAACTGAAAACATCCCTGAATTTATTATAGAAGACCTTCCAAAAGCAAAAGGCGACAAGTCATTGATTAAACAGGTCTGGATCAATCTGATTTCCAATGGCATAAAATACTCGCGTTACAAAGAGAAAACAAAGATTGAGATTGGTGCTTACCAGGAAGACCAACACATTGTATATTATGTTAAGGACGGCGGTGCCGGATTTGACATGGAATATTATGATAAGCTTTTCGGAGTTTTTCAGCGGTTACATTCACAGGAAGAATTTGAAGGTACCGGAATCGGCCTGGCAATTGTCCACCGGATTGTCCAAAGACATCAGGGAAAAGTTTGGGCCGAATCAAAATTAGACGAAGGGTCTTGCTTTTATTTTAGCTTACTCAGCGTAAACCATTAACATAAAAAAAATGAGCTACCATAACATTGAAATTTTATTTGTGGAAGACAGCGCCGATGATGCTGCACTTACCATCCGTGCACTTAAAAAGGGTGGCGTTACCAATAAGCTACAGCATGTGATCAACGGTGCTCAAGCGCTTGACTTTCTATATTGCAAAGGAGATTTCGCTTCCAGAAGTGATCAGGAATTCCCAAAACTGATCCTTTTAGATTTAAAAATGCCGAAGATTTCAGGTGTTCAGGTATTGGAAAAGATTAAATCTGATCCTAATCTTAAATCTATTCCAGTGGTCATGCTGACTTCCTCCAATGAAGGTCCGGATATAGAAAAATGTTTTGCATTGGGCGCGAATAGCTATATCGTAAAACCGGTAGACAGTGATAACTTTTTCAAAGCGGTAAAAGAAATCGGCATCTACTGGTTGGCCTTGAATCAGCCGGCACATTAACATCAGGTTCTTCATTAAGCGCTCCACTTTATAACTACGTCGTACAAATAATGGCCACAAATCTTAGAATACTCATTGTTGAGGACAATGAAAGTGATGCAGATCTTCTTCAAAGGGAATTAAGGAAATCTGAATTGAGTTTTATAGCAAAAGTTGTACAAACTCGCTCAACATTTGAGAAAGCGCTCGAGAATTTCAATCCGGATCTGATCCTATCTGATTATTCACTTCCTTCTTTTGATGCAGAAAGTGCTTTCCATATCAAACAAGAGCTTCAACCAGACATTCCCTTTATCATTGTGTCTGGTATCATTGGGGAAGAGAATGCCGTTAAGCTCATTAAGGCGGGTGTAACTGATTATGTCTCTAAAAACAAGCTTTTCACTTTATCCACAAAAATCAACAGGGCTTTAAACGATACCCTGATCAGGAAGGAAAAATTGCTGGCAGATGAAAAACTAAAGACCATCAATGAAGAGCTTTCTATACTCAATCAAGAACTGGAAAACCGCGTCCTCAACCGGACCAAGGCCTTGGCAGAGAGTGAAAGTCGTTTCCGAAGCATGATGGAAACCATTCCACAACTAGCCTGGACTAATACAGTAACTGGGGAGGTTGTTTTTTACAACCAACGTTGGTATGAATATACTGGCCTGGAAGGCGAAAAGAACAGCTTGTTCGGGTCTAAAACCGTGATTCATGCGGAAGATCATGATGCCGGTTTTGAGCAATTCCAAGAGATTATCAAACACAATGAGGGTGGTGAATTTCAAATCCGTATCAAGCGGGTGGATGAACTATACCGATGGCATTTAATTCGTCTGATGCCCGTTAAAAATCAATTGGGGCAATTGGAGCTTTGGGTAGGTACCGCAACAGATATCCAGGAACTAAGATTACTGCAACAACAGAAAGATGATTTCATCATCATTGCCAGTCATGAGCTTAAAACGCCTATCACTAGTCTAAAAGCATCTTTACAACTTTTAGATCGGATAAAAGACAATCCACCAAGTACCGGTATACTGTCGAAACTTGTCATACAAGCCAATAAAAGCTTAGGCAAGCTGAACGCATTAATTGAAGACTTGTTAAATTCCAGCAAAGCGAACCAGGGACAGCTTCACATCAGTCAGCAGAATTTTGTTTTGTCCAGCATCATTAAGGATTGTTACCATGACCTGACAGCCGATGGCATTTATTCCATTGAAACGGAAGGTGACCTGGAAATCGCTGTTTATGCAGATGCTATTCGGATTGAGCAAATTGTGGTCAATTTTCTAAATAATGCGATAAAATATGCAGCTCAATCCAAAGAGATCCTAATCCGGATTGAAAAATTAGAGGATATGGCAAAAGTTTCGGTTATTGACCAAGGACCTGGAATACAACCAGAGAAATTGCGCTATATTTTTGACCGCTACTATCGTGCAGATCATTCTGGAAGCCAATACACCGGCTTAGGCCTCGGTCTTTATATTTGTGCAGAAATTATTAAACAACACAATGGACAAATTGGTGTAGAAAGTACCTTAGATGAAGGCAGTAGTTTTTGGTTCACTTTGCCAATGGCCAATTGATCAAATTCCTTTGATCGCAGATCTAGATGCTGATTACCTGCAGACCTGAAATGGTCTTTTCATTAAATGACGCATCATTAGATATCTAGATATATTTACACCTCTAATAAACTACACTAGATATAAAATATTATCTCCCTCAAAATCAACATAAAAGCTAAATAAACGAAGATTTACGATTAAAAATCTTCACAAAGATATCTCCACATCAATATATCTTAGTATCATTGCGTATCGTATAAAGGATATATTGACATGAAGATTATAGCTGTTATAAATCATAAAGGTGGTACAGGAAAAACAACTTCTACCTTAAATATTGGCGCCGGTTTAGCTCGTGCGAAAAAAAGAACATTACTAATTGATATTGACCCACAATCTAACTTAACAGAAGGCTTAGGATTCAGAGATGTTAAGGTGTCGATTTATGATAGTATCAAGAATGACACTCCCCTTCCCATTGAAACCATTTCAGAATATTTAGACATTGTCCCTTCTTCACTTGATTTATTAGGTGCAGAGATTGAGCTGGTATCCCGTTTGGGCAGAGAGACCATTGTGAAGAGGTTGTTGAAAGCAGTGGATGGAAAATATGATTATGTTTTGATCGACTGTGCGCCTGCTTTAGGCATGTTAACTGTAAACGCATTGGTTGCAGCAGATACCGTATTGATCCCATTAGAAGCAGAATATTTTGCCTATAGAGGTATTGACCGTCTGGTTTCTATCATTTCGGATGTGAGAACGCATTACAATGAAGACCTGACCATTGGTGGTGTATTTATTACCAAAATCAATCCTAGAAGGGTAATTACGGAACAAATCACTGACAGTATCAAAAAATATTTCAGTGATAAATTATTTGAAACTTCCATCAGGGTAAACGTAGCCCTAATCGAAGCACAATTAAAAGGTGTTGATGTATTTGAATATGCACCATTATCTAATGGCGCTGTGGATTATGAAAACCTTACGGAAGAAATTTTAGTTAAATTATAAGATTATGGCAAAGAAAACTCTGGGTGGTATAGAGGATAACAATAAAAACTTAGGCGGTGTATCCGCTTTGTTCAATTCTCCTTCAAAAGAAACTCCGGCAACAAAAGGAGAAAAACAAGCCCCTTCACCAGAAGACGAAACCGTTACTTATCCATTGAGACTTAAAAAAAGCGCTTTAAAAGCCTTGAAAATTCTTGGTGCACAACAAGGAATCACCGTTAAGGACTTGATTTTAAAAGTAGTAGAAAAAGAATACGATTTATAATCATTCCAGGTCATTGTATCAAGATATCTTGATACAATGACCTGGAATTAAACCAGCCTATTGCTTAAAATATTAAAGTGACAGCCTGTTTAGCTCGGTGCTATTCCCATCGGATTTAATTCTTGCTTTCTTCACCTTTGTATTTTTATCAAAAGTATACCTGAAACTTAATCTGATCCTACGGGTATCATTTTTGGTTAACCCTTCTGTGATGAGCGGAGCAGTATTAGTCCTGGCGAGGCGGTAGTTGTTATAAAAAATATCGGATGCATCTAGTTTAATGGAAGCCTGATCTTTAAAAATAGATTTACTGATCCCCATGCTTACATTCGAAAAAGCACTCATATCATAGATGCTGTATATAGATGCAGAGCTATAATAAGCTGAAATTTCAGCGGCTAAGCCCTCCCCCATTTTAAAACTATTCATACTACTCAGCGTTACATTCGCTTTACTTCTTCTTTGCACGCCATGAGGGTCAAATGCAGCAGGAGATTTAACGATTTGATAGTATAGGGCTGCGCGGTTATTCATACTCCACCAGGAAGTCATTTTAATAGGAAAAGCGAAGGTACCACTGAACATTTCCTGAGCCAGGAAGTTTCCTTTCGTCTCTATAAATCTCAATTGTTTTTCATCATAGCTGATAAAGTCTGAAATTGCATCTGCTCTACGGGTATAGGCTAAATTCAGACTGTATTTTTTATACAGTTGATTCCAGGAAAAAGTGTGCGCATATTCTGGTCTTAAAAAAGCATTACCACGTATGGAAGTGTAATTGTCTATAAATAACTCATAAGGAATTAAACTTTCATAAGCAGGTCTGTTGATGTTTTTTGCATATGAAATAGAACTTGTATAGTCCTGATTCAGCTTATAGTCTAAACGAACATTAGGAAATAAATTAAAATAGCTGGAATCAATTCCGCGAACTACACTATAAGTACTATTTTCTGCACGTAGTCCCATTTGCAAAGAGAAACTACCTAGCTGTTGGTTAAAATTAACATAACCTGCAAATATACTTTCCTGATAACCCAATTCATTTAAAGCATCCCCACTTGGAGTCCAGTTTCCATCTTTAAAAACTTCGGCGGACTGCTTACTTTGATTATCGGTAAAAGTGTACTTCAAGCCGGTCTCCAATTTTGAAGCTTTGTTGAAATTTTTGGTATAATCCGCAGTTCCGGTATAAATATTATAGGTAGCGGCTGCATCATTCCTAAGCATGTACTTTTTTTCTGTCCCGTTTGGCTCCGTTAAATTTTGATGAAACTCTTGCTTTTGTGTACTGGTAAATAGCGCGTAGTTTGCAGACAACATTAGATTCGAGCCTAAAGAATCCAGCGTTTTTTTATAAAAAATGTTATAATTAGACAAATCAATTTGGATAAAGGCATCATTAAAGGTTTTGCTTTGGCTGATGGCATTACGCTCGTTGATCGTAGCATTGATATTTCCTAAACCATTCAGATTTGCGGAGATCAGACTAATGTCTACACCCAATAGGTCGTTTTTCCCTAACTGATAATTGAGGCTACCAGACAGATTTTTATCTTTTCCTTTTCCGCTTGACAGGTCTACTGTTTGATTAAAATCACCAATATGTTCCTTTCCTTGAAATAGCTCACGTTTCACGTAACCACGTTGAATTTGTCCGCGGTTGTTATATCCTCCTGAGACCGTCAAATCCAATTTACGATTCCCCCATCTCAAATCAGTATTTATGCCCCCAGCGGTACGGTACCCTTGAGAAACATTCCCAGAAATACCCGCCATCCAACCCAAATCAGTATTTTTCTTGGTGTGGATTTCAATGACACCACCTGAAGCATCTGCATCATATTTGGCAGAAGGGTTATGGATAAACTCGATGTAATCAATTTGTGTTCCCGGAATAGAAGCCAATACCGTTTCAAGATTAGTATTTGGAAGCTTTTTACCATTCAACAGGATCAACACATTCGATTTACCATTCATCGTCAGCTTATTATTGATCAGCTCTACTGATGGAGCGATCGCTAAAATTCCATATAAATTATTTCCGCTTGCCAACACACTTCCAGCAACATTCATTACTGTCCTATCTGTTTTTTGCTGAATAAGGGGCTTAGCTCCTTTAATGGTGACCCCTGCCAACTGCTGCTGATCATCTTTTAACACAATATCATTCCATACCTCTTTTTTATTTTCAAGATTGAGCTCCTGGACGAAAGTCAGGAATCCAATACTGGAAATACTCAGCATAAATTTCCCTGACTGAGTTTCCTGGATCACAAACAGCCCATTTACATCCGTCAATACGGTCCTTTTAGCGGCGCTATCTGCCACTAGTTTTTTTAAGGTGATGGTAGCAAATGGTACCGGCATCTTCCCCTGATCCAGCACTTTCCCTGAAATTTTGTATTGGGCATGGGCATTAAGCGTAAACAAGCATAAAATACAGCTGATAAGAAATGGAAACAATCTGATAGATAAAATTTTCATAATTCGTGTTGGGTTCGTTTTTATTGATACCCAAAACAACGCCTTATCATTAAGTCTACTAAATAAGATTGACCAACAGGATCAAATGAGCATTAAACTGATGAAATAACACGACAAAGACTGAATTTCCTGGAAGTTTTGTTTTTGTCAACCAAAAACACAGGTTTATCCGAAAAATCAACACTTTCGTCATTAAATTCTTATTATTATAGTCCAGACACAGATATTCGATTCATGGAAGACCTTCAAATCAAAAGTATGCCTTCAAAATTGAGGTCTGCTCGCTTACAGCTACATGCGGTTTTTATCACTTTTATCATGTGTGCATGGCCGGTTTATTACCTGATTTATGCCAGGAAGCCTGATTTCAAATGGACAGAAGTATATGGACCATTGACATTATTCTATTATGCTTTCATTGCCGCCTGTACTTACTTCATGGTATTTGTGGTATTACGCGACCGCCCATACCTAAAAAAGAGCAACAGGATTCTGATCAAAATTGGTGGCACCATCATCGTGGCCTTACTTTATATTGTCATTCGTTGGGGAGTAGAACAGCACCTGGCTTATTGGTTATTGGGAATCAGGACCTATTATCGCGAAATCACTTTTAGCTATTTCTTCCATGACAACCTTGTTAATGCTTTCATTGTCGTATTCTGCAGTCTTTTTGTGAAGTTCATGGACGACTGGTACATTACCGACCGTATGAAAACTGATCTTGAAAAACAGAACCTTCGTCTGGAGCTCGATTTCTTGAAATCTCAGGTCAATCCTCATTTTTTGTTTAATACACTGAATAACATCCAGTCTTTTATTGTCCAGGATGAGAAGATGAAATCGATTGAGCTCATTGGGAGACTTTCAGAATTTATGCGCTTCGCACTTTATGAATGCACGGAAGAATATATTGATTTAGATAAAGAAATCAATATGCTTGGTGATTATGTGGAGCTGGAACGCGTGCGCTGCGATGATCGGGTCATGATCAGTTTTGAGACTTCTGGCAACTTTGGCGATTATAAGGTTCCTCCCCTACTATTGATGCCCTTTGTGGAAAATGCTTTTAAGCATGGCGCCGACGATCAACTTAACAATTCCTGGATCAAAATCAACATCAGCCTAAAAGAAGGCCTTTTAAAACTGACAGTAGATAACAACTTTTCCCCTGCTGCTGTCTCCCTGGAAAAAAACGGAGGAATAGGGCTTCAAAACGTAAGAAAAAGATTGAAATATTATTTTGCTGATCAACAGAAATTAGAAATTTCCAGCAATGGAAACACTTTCCATGTGAGTTTAAACCTTCAATTAAAATAAGTCGAATTTTCCATTAACCCGAATAAGAAAGATATGAAACTGATCAACTGTATTATTGTTGATGATGAGCCACAGGCCCGTAAAATGATGGAAACTTTTGTTTCACAAATCAGTGGTTGGAAGATTCTCCGCGTCTGTAGCAATGCCATTGAAGCATTTGAAGCTTTACAGACCTTTAGCGTAGATGTTATATTTCTGGATATAAAAATGCCCATTTTAACCGGGATTGATTTCCTGAAATCACTAAAAAACCCGCCATTAGTCATCTTTACTACGGCCTACAATAAATATGCAATGGATGGTTATGAGCTTAACGTGGTAGATTATCTGCTAAAACCAATCTCCATGCACCGGCTGTTACAAGCCGCAGAAAAGGTGGCCGAAAGAATAGACAACAGGAATGTCCAAAATCTTACAGAACAACGCCCCGAGCTGAGTTATATGTTTGTGAAACATGAAAACAAACTGATCAAAATCAACTTCACCGATATCCTCTATATAGAAGGGATGCAGAATTTCGTCAATATACACCTTGCTGGAAAATCTTACCTGATTACACAGACCATGAAATCTTTAGAAGACTTACTCCCTTCTTCCTCATTTACACGGGTACAAAAATCCTATATCGTTTCTATGGAGGCCATTACGGCCGTTTTCGGAAATACCATTGAAATTGGTGCGATTCAAATTCCAATAGGTAGCAATTATAAAGTAGATTTTATGACCAGAATAGATAAATAATCCTCCGCTAAAGGATTGTATTTTATTGTTTACAAATGATTTTTTGGGTTATAATTTGTGTTGTCCTCACACACACAAATATAAACCGCTATGAAAAAATTACTTTTAAGCGTTATGGCTTGTTATGCCCTAACCGCAAGCGCTCAGGTGCAAGAAAATCAAAACTTTTTGTACCTCTATTCCGATTCTATCGTCTACGCAAAAAAGATCCAGCTGCGCCCTGATTTCGCTGGTTATTGGCAGCTCAGAGTAGATTCCCGTCGGGTACCTGTAGATCAGGTGAAGTTCTTTAATAACCAGGATGGCTTCTTTGCGAATACCCGAAAGTTTTCCTTACTGGGAGAAACTGCATTTTCAGAAAGAATTGTCGCAGGAAAAATCAACCTTTTCCAGGAAAGATCTTATGATCCTTATGCGTACCATAGTGGCCATGGCTATGGAGAAAACAGGTATAGTAGGGCCAGCCTCTCCATGTATTACAACAAAGGCTTTGGGGATCTCAAAAAAGTGAAGTACAAAAACTTAGCAGAAGACATGGCAGACCATCCGGAGAGCATGAAATTTTTAAATGCCTATAAGAAAAGTGCCAACTTGAGTAAGATCATGTATACAGCTGCCGGAGCCTCGATCATTGGAAGTTTTGCTACCCTGCTCAGTGGAGGAACCAGTTCGATGAAAAGTCCAAATATGGCCGTTACCTCCATCTTAATGGGGGTTGGTGTTGGCTTTGCTGTGGGCGGATTTGCCGTTCAGGTATCCGGAACCAGAAATATTGAAAATGCGATTGACAGTTACAACAGATAATCATCAAGCATTACTCCTCCGCTCCAGAAATCTGGCCGGAGGAGTTTTTCCTAAAAGGCAGCAAAAAACATTTTTTATGTACATTCACCGACCAACTAAATTTTATGACTAAAATCGCCTACGTTTCCTATCATATTCAAGAAGTATATACCCCAATTACCGAAGATGAAGAATCAACACTCCTTAACTTTCTTTTAGAAAAAGGGCTTGCTATAGAACGCGTCATCTGGAATGATCCTTTAGTGGATTGGGAAAAATACAACCTCGCCATTCTAAAATCACCTTGGGATTATACTGATCACCTGACTGATTTCAAACAATGGCTGGATCACCTGGAATCTTTAGGTATCAAGCTCCTGAATCCCTTTGATAAGGTAAGGTGGAACATGGATAAGCATTATCTCCAGGAAATCGCTGATGCCGGTTTACCTGTTATCAAATCTTTATACCTGGAAAAAGGAAGTGTTCTTAACCTCAGCAGCTTGTTGGCTGGTTTTAATGTTGATCAACTGATCATCAAGCCCTGTGTTAGTGCAGGAGCCAAACATACCTATGTACTTAGGGAAGATAATTTTGCCGATCACCAGGAGCAAATCAATGACTTGCTAAAAGAAAATGCCTTTATTGTTCAACCTTTTATGAAAGAGGTTTTTGAAGGGGAATGGTCATTCTTATTCTTTAATGGGAACTTTAGTCACTGCCTGTTAAAAGTGCCAAAAGATGGCGAATTCAGAGTTCAACATTATTATGGAGGTAGCGTCAGTGTTCAAGAAACAGCGGATAAATATATTCAAGAGGCGAAAGCATATGTTGACCAGTTTGCAAAGGGATGTCTTTATGCAAGAGTAGATGGCCTTCTCGTGAATGATCAGCTAAATCTCATGGAACTGGAGCTGATTGAGCCTTATCTTTTTCTGAATAGTCACCCCGGTTCTTTAGAGAACTATTATCAAGCGCTTACGGTACAGCTGAACAGTTAAATCTGGTTGACAGTCCACCATCCAAAAACAATTGTTTATTTTTCATAGCTTTAAGAAATATGAATAAGTCTAACAGAAGAAAATTCCTTGGAACTGCAGCTGTACTTTCAGTTGGTACAGTTGCCAGCGCAATGCCCATAACGAGTATGAGTAAACACTATCCGGTAGTCCACCATGTATTTTTCTGGTTGAAAAACCCAGGTTCAAAAGAAGACCGTGACCAATTGGTTGCAGGTGTAAAAACACTTTCAAAAATACCCACCATACGTGAGCTACATGTAGGCATTGTGGCCAACACAGAAAAGCGCGATGTTGTAGACCATAGCTGGGGCGTATCGGAGTTGATGTTTTTTTCTGACCTTGCCGGACAAGAAGCTTATCAGACACACCCAATACACCTCGAGTTCATTAAAAACCACAGTCATTTGTGGGAGAAAGTGATTGTTTATGATATAGCTGAAGCTTAAAAATTAAGCGCCTGCATTACGATTAACATGTAAAATCGATTATATGTTAATCGTAAATCTATTTCTGATTTTCCAACACCTGCTTCGTCATTAGCAGTAGTCTTTTATTAGCATCCTCGGGGTCCTCTCCCCCAGCAGTATAAAAATTGGCACCCTTCCTTTTAGAATCACACCACACTTTACCCAGCGAGTATTCCGTAAGTGTGTCTGGACGCATGATTTTCTTCAGGCTGTCTACTCTCCCCTCATTCAAAGCAATAACCACAGCACCTTCTATTTTATCGGTGCAATAAATAGGTTCATAGTGATCACCTGTCCAATACATACATTCCTTAGACTTAACCATCGAAAGTCCGATACCCAATACCAAGAATAGTCCATAGTAAACCATGGCTTTCTTAGTTTTGAATTTCGCGAATTTATCAGTCGGAGGAGGAACAGGAACATGCTCTGGCTCTCGATCTTTTTTATCCCATAACGCATAAGGTCTAGGGTTAAAATCTATTAACCAGGCGAGGAGCTCAATAATACTTGGCCTTGGATCCCTTATCCTGTCTCTAAGTAAATTTACCAGAGGTCTGAATCTATCCGGATCGGTTCTTTCCATGAGCTGACGAAAACTGGTATCAGTACTTTCCAGGCCAAAAAAAGAGCTCAGGATAATGTTGTCCTGACTTGAATATCTTTCATTATAAACTTTAAGGCATTCCATTTTCAACTGAGCAGGACTTGGATGCATCAAAGGATTCGAAAGCGCAGCCGCCTCCCTCATTTTATGGTATTCAAGAATCACTTCCTTTTTATAGTCTTCGAACATTTTTACAGCTTAACATTTTCAAATAACCGGAATTTCCGGAATCTCTTCCGCATTATCGGAATTCCGTAGGAATCATCGGAATTACCGGAATCGCTTGATAATTAACGATTTGAACACCCATACATTTGCTTCAGAAATCAGATAACAATCGATTCGCTATCGAGGTAAATGTACAAAACTGATTTCATAATGAGCGGAAAACGCGGGGGCTAGTCTCCGGTTTGGGAAGCAGTTATTAGCTCCCGCGTTTAATGCAATCCACTTCCCAAAAATTTCAGAAGCGCTTCTGAAATGCAATTGTAGCAGTCCCTGCGATCGGTTTCGCAGGGGACTACACCCGTATTTCATTCTTTAATTTTTAAACCATGTTACAATTAATAATTGCTCTTATGTTAGGATTTGCTAGTCCATCACACACCAACAATGACAACAATACACCAGTAACAACTGCAACCACTCCAGATCCTGGACCAGAAACTGGTGGCGATGGAGGACATATTCCACCTAAAAAGCCATAGCCTAAAAAAATTAAGGCAGTTTTTACTGCCTTAATTTTTTTATATTTGAGCAAATACAATAACTTTTGAAAAAAACGCTACTCCTTCTAATTCTTTCTTTTGTTATTTTTTCTTGTAAAAAGAAACAACAAATCATTATACCTATTAAAGATTTTGATTTTGATAAGGCGGACTCACTTTTTCAAAAAGAAAACGATTCAGCATACTATTACTTCAATAAAGTAGTCACAAATTCCAAAGATAGTTTGCAAATAGCTCAGGCATACAATTACATGTCTGTAATCCAATTTAAAGAAGGAGATTACTTCGGAAGTCAGGAAAATTTACTGACTTCTCTTCAGTTTTTGGATGAAAAAAATCCTAAAGATTTTGACTGCCTATCCGCAAATTACAATGAATTGGGCCTAACCAGTTTTCATTTAAAAAATTATGATGATGCCATTAGGTATTACGATGCAGCCATCAAATTCTCCACAGATAGCAACCTAAAACTCGTAATTTCAAACAACGAAGGATTGGTATACCGGAGCAAAAAAAACTACCCAAAAGCCTTAAAAATTTACCAGGATATTCTCTATAAAAACCCAAAGAACAAAATAGAATACGCTCGTAAATTAACCAATTACGCCTATACCAAATGGCTTCAAAATCCTGCTTATAATGCAGAAGCAGAACTCTTGGAAGCACTCCATATTCGCGAAAAAGAAAATCGTGATTGGGGTAAAAATTCCAGCTATTCCCACCTTGCAGATTATTATACCGCTAAACAGCCAGATATTGCCCTGGATTATGCGCATAAAATGTATCAGATCGCCAGTAAATTAAAAAGTCCTAACGACCGACTGGAAGCACTCCATAAACTAATCAAATTAAGTCCAGAGTCACAAACCCGGAAATATTTCAATATTTATGAATCCATTTCCGACAGTTTACAAAGCGCACGCAATGTTGCAAAAAATCAGTTTGCACTAATCCGTTATGAAAGCGAAAAAAACAAAACAGATAATCTGAAGCTTCAGAAAGAAAATGCGGAAAAAAGACACCAGATCGTGATGAGAGAGTTCATACTTCTAGGTGCCGTATTGGTTGTTATTTCCGGCTCTTTCATTGCTTTTCTTTGGTACAAAAAAAGAAAGCAAAAAATAGAATCAGCCGCTCAAAATGCCATTCAGGCGAGTCGCCTTAAAACTTCAAAGAAAGTACATGATGTGGTCGCGAATGGACTGTATCGGGTGATGACAGAAATCGAAAATCGGGACGACATAGACAAAGAACATATACTGGATAAAATCGAAGATTTGTATGAAAAATCACGCGACATCTCCTATGATAAACCCGCAATTACAGACCAGAATTTTCACCAGAAAATCTCTGCCCTGCTCATGTCTTTTGCTACGGAAAGCACCAAAGTTCTAATTGCTGGAAATACCCCGGAACTATGGGACAAAGTGAATACAACAGTCAGGTATGAGGTGGAGCATATTCTTCAGGAATTGATGGTCAACATGGGAAAACATAGTCAAGCCAGCAGTGTGGTTGTTAAGTTCGAAAAGAAGGAAGATCGAATCAATATCTATTATACCGACAATGGAATTGGCATATCAGAAGGAACCAGCTTAAAAAATGGCCTTACAAATACGGGAAACCGTATAGATGCTATTCGGGGAGAAATTACCTTTGATAGTAAGCTAGAAAAGGGACTTAAAATTCAACTCTCTTTCCCCATTTATTAATTTGATCAAGATGTTCAACAGAGTACTAATTGCCGAAGACCACGAAAGCACCAATATATCCGTACAAAAAACACTGGCTGATCTTGGGATTACCGAGACCACTTATACCTATTATTGCGATGATGCATTGATGCTCCTGAAGAAGAGTATTCAGAATGACGAGCCATACGATTTACTGATTACTGACTTATCTTTTGAAGAAGACCATCGTCCACAAAAAATTGACGGGGGCTTAGCACTAATACGTGCGGTAAAAGAAGTGCAACCAGGTTTAAAAGTGCTCGTTTTCTCCGCAGAAAAAAAGGCTGCTATTATTGATGAGCTTTTCAAAGAATTAGGGATTAACGCCTATGTCAGAAAAGCCAGACACGACGCCAAGGATCTCAAAATGGCAATAGACGCGATCTATAAGGGTAAAACCTACCTTTCTGCCGATCTTAAACAAACGGTCAAACAGAAAAATGCTTACGAGTTCACAGAATTCGATATCACCATCATCACCTTGCTCTTACAAGGAACGCTTCAAAAAGACATCCCAGCTTACCTGCAACAAAACAACATCAAACCATCTGGTTTGAGCAGTGTAGAAAAACGATTGAACCTCATGAAAGAGGCCCTGGAATTCTCTAAAAATGAACAATTGGTGGCTTATTGCAAGGATTTTGGCATCATTTAGGTGCTTCCTAAGAGAGATTCCATATTCCCAAAAAATCCTTTTAACTTCCCCTACATATAGCTATATTCAATGGCTAATTAAGAGGATATCATATGGATGAAAAGCGCGATAAAGCCAATAAATTGTTTTTAATGATCGGTATTTTTACCGGATGGTTTGCATTAATCACACAACTGTATCTTACCATCGTAAATAATCAAATTCCAGTCATAGAATCGGTAACCAGGTATTTCAGTTATTTCACCATCTTAACAAATATTATGGTCGCCTTGTGCTTTACACAGCTGTTATTAAAGTTCAATAAAAAGGAGGAGCATTTTTTTTCCAGGCCGAAAATTCTGGCAGCAGTAGCAGTTTACATCTGTGTAGTTGGAATTATTTACAATTTAATACTACGCTTTACCTGGCAGCCGCAAGGATTACAGCTGATTGTAGATGAACTCCTTCATGCATTCTTACCGGTTTTATTTTCAGTTTATTGGCTGATTTTCGCTCCTAAAAGCACCTTAAAGTGGGCTGATGCATTTGCTTGGTTAAGCTATCCCTTTGTTTATTTATTATTTATACTTGCCAGGGGTTCCCTTTCGGGATTCTATCCTTATCCATTTGTAGACGTAGCTACATTTGGATACCAAAAGGTTCTGTTAAATAGTTTTTATCTGTTGATCGTTTTTCTAGGCTTATCCCTGTTACTAGTCTGGATTGGTAGATTCATTACAAACCGTCAGCAAAAG
Source organism: Pedobacter gandavensis (assembly GCF_014172405.1). Lineage (GTDB taxonomy): Bacteria > Bacteroidota > Bacteroidia > Sphingobacteriales > Sphingobacteriaceae > Pedobacter > Pedobacter gandavensis. Next base: position 172,247 of record NZ_WNXC01000009.1, read on the forward strand.
AATAAACCCATAAGGAACTAAAGCAGGTAATCTATTTTCAATTTGCTACTATTCACAAACTGTTTGGACATCTCATCAGGAAATATATCTAGTGTATTCAAAGCGACCTCATTACAAATATTTCTAACCAATTCCCTTGGCGAAATTTTTTCAATTACGACATCTGAAACCATGGAGGTATCCACATATCCTGCATACACGCCAAACACTTTGATTTCAGCTTCCAGTTCCTGTCTGATCGCCTGCGTAAATACATGTAATGCCATTTTGGAAGCACAATAGGTACTTATGTTTTTAATTAGAACCAAGCTTCCTATGGAAAGAATATTGATAATTGCCGGATTTGAATTTCCTTTGAGCACCGAAAGGAATTGATTGCATAAATCCACAGGTCCGATATAGTTCACATTCATCTCGAATTGTGCTTTAGCAGCCGATTTGTCCTCCAGGAAACTTGCTTTCAGCTCTACTCCAGCATTATTAATCAGGATGGTGACATCTGTGCATTGTTCCCTACATTTTGCAACGTCCAAAGTACTTGTCACATCCAATTTAATCGGAATAATCAGATCCGGACGGATCAGACTTAAATCTTCAAGCGCCTCAATATTTATACCTGCAACATAAACTTTCTTTACTTCGCGATTTAAAAGCTCTGCAACAAATGCCTTACCTATTCCTCCGTCAGCGCCGGTAATAAACACAACACTATCCTTAAATATATTATCCATGCTTTAATAAAAATATGATGTCGCTAAAGAACGTCAATATCAAATTAATAACGAAATGAAATCCTTACTTCATTGCTTCTAGTAAGTCCTTTTTATACATAGGTCCAATCGGGACAAAGGATTGATCACTGAATATCAAATTGTTTTCTACAATTCGTTGCACATGGTTCTTGTTTACAATGTAGGAACGATGGGCCTGCAAAAAATGTCCCGGCTTTAACTGTTCGAGTATCCCTTTCAAAGTTTGGTATACCAGGTAGAATTTCCCTTTTGTAAATATCTTCACGTAATCTTTACTTCCCTCAATGTAAATGATATCCTGTTGTTTAAGGTTGAGCAGACTTTGGCCATCCTTAATCAGTAAATAGTTAGTTTGAGCTTCTTCGATGGGTTCATTTGACAAGCCGGCCTTGTTAACTCCCTTCATAAATCGTTCATACGAAAACGGTTTTAACAAATAATCAACGGCATCGAGTTCATAACTCTCAAAGGCATATTGTTTGTAAGCCGTCGTAAAAATAGTCTTCGGTTTGGTGGTTAAAGCCCTCAAAAAATGTAATCCATTAACCAAAGGCATCTCAATATCTAAAAATAACAGATCTACCTTGTGTTGTCCTAAGTACTCAAACGCTTCTACTGCATTCCTGAAAGAGGCTAAATGTTCCAGGCCTGGAGTTTGGCCAATATAGTATTCCAATACTTGATGAGCCATTGGCTCGTCGTCAATTATGATGCAGTTCATTTACGGTTCAAAATTACATTTGCTTTATATTGGTCATTTTCATCTGCCAAAATCAACTGATGCTGATTCGGATAGTAAAGGTTTAATCTTTTCCTGATATTCACTAAGCCAATTCCTCCTACTTTTTTTGCGCCAAAATTGGGAATGGCATGCAATTTATCATTTTGAATGGAAAAAATAATTTCCTCAGGTGTTACTCGTATTTGCGCAATCACTGAGGCATGGTCCTCCAGTTTATGCCTGCCATGTTTAAAGCTATTCTCTACCAGAGGTAGAAATAACAAAGGGGGGATTTTAATAGATTCATCCACTTCTGGCGCCTCAAAAATGATACTTGCTTTAGGAAATTTTTGCTGTTCCAATTCAAAGTAACCTTTCAAAAAATCAATTTCTTCTTGCAGGCTTACCTCCTCTTTATCACAATCGTATAAAATATACTGCATCATTTGAGAAAGTAACAGGATAAAACGAGGTGTATCCTTAGAGCCTACTAAGCTCAAACCATATAAACTATTGAGTGTATTGAATAAAAAATGAGGTTGTAACTGGGTTTTTAGCATATTTAATTGCAGATACAGGTTGTCCGTTTCAGATTTGTGACGTTTCATTTCATTCTGATAAGAGAATCTTGCTAAGCCAATGCAAAAGAAGGCAATGAGGTCGGTCAATAGGATATTCAAATCCCATACCTGATAGGTATATCTAAAAAACTCATTAACCGCTGTACCTTTTGTGCATTGATTAAAAATCCAGGAAACAGCGATATTGTTATAAGGAATAACAAATAAAAAATAAACTACGGTGACGATAAACAGCCACAAATACTTTTTACGCTGCAGAAAATAAGGAATCATCAAGCGGTAATAAGGAATAACCAACAAAGTTGAACAAATGGCATACAGACAAATCTCCAAGTAAGGAAAATCATTATTGGGAATATGTGGCAATTTGATTTGTTCTAAGTAAAATGAATACTTATAAAAAACTACGTACAGCAACCAGATGATCAGTTCAAAAAAAATAGGAAAGGTGAAATTTATTTTCTTCATGACATGACTAAAGTCGTCATATTTATTGATTGATGAAGGCGTATTTTCGACGAAGGCTAATTTTCACACGACTAAAAAAATCAGTGCAAATTTAGTAGGGCATTCTTTGCTTTCAGTCGAATAATGGAAAGTGTACAGATTTTCTTTGCGTTGATTTGCTTCATCAAAAATCAAAAACATGAAAACAATTCTTCCAGTCCTGATTGCGACACTTTGTTTATCCCTAAACAGCCAGGCACAAAAAGCGAACAGTCAAAACAACACAAATGGTGTATATCAGGTTGACAAGACCAATCAAAAAAAATTCATCAGTAATGCTAAACCCTTGATCGAGCAAATGGGCCAGAAAAGAATAGTAGCTTTGGGAGAAGGTACCCACGGTACAGCTGAATTCAATACACTACGCTACTGGATCACACGTGAGCTAATAGAGAAAAAAGGCTTTACGCATATTGCTTTTGAAAACGACCTCAGTGATGGCCTATTGTTAAACCAGGAACTCAACACCAAAGCAGATTTAACGACCATCATGAAAAATCGTTTGCTGAGTATCTGGCAAAATGAAGAAACCAAAGAATTGCTGACCTGGGTAAGAAGCTATAATCAAAGCCACAAAAAGAGAATCAGCATTGAGGGTATCGACTATGTTTATCTCAATGCAGACATCGAGGCTTTACAAAAAACATTAGCTCATCAACCCCTATTGTTAGCTAAAGTGGAACAGCTCAAAGCCCCTGCCAACCTACAGGATGAAGTTTGGGAAGCCATGAATCAAAAAGACAGCAAAGTTGATTTTAAGGCCATGACCAAAAGCAGTTACCAGGGTTATTTAATGGCGGATAGCCTTGATCAAATGATTCGTACTGGTAATTTGTCTGCCGAGACCAAATCAACAAGTCATTTGATCATTTTGAATGTTAAACAGGGATTCGCCCCTTTTTACCACCAATTGACCAAAACAGATGAGCCAAGCAGAGATGTGAATATGGCGGATAACGTAGCTGAAATTCTAAAGAACTCAAATGAAAAGATGATCATCTGGGCACACAATGCACATGTCGCAAAAACTGGTATCTACGACAATGCAGTTGGTGGCATGGGTGGAGAAATTAGTAAACGTTTTCCAGGGCAGTATTTTGTCATGGGCACCAGTACTGCTACAGGTACTTTTGCGGCCACAGAACAATCTCGAGATACCTATACCAATCCGATGAAAGCCTATCCATTAGAACAAACAGTACCCGAATCCTGGGAAACTCGTTTTGCATCTCTGGCCAAACCAGCTTTCTATCTTTTCCCTAAGCTATACAATAGCAAAAACGAAGTGAAACCGGTACGGTTTATAGGCTACACACCAAAAAGTGACCCGAGTACCAATGATAAAACCAATATCAGTAACCTCTTCGATGCCTTTTTGTTCATTAGCGATACAAATGCCGCGACTGCTTTAAAATAAAAACCGTTTTTGATGTTATAGAACGCATGATGAAATTTACTTCCAGATGGCCAGCAAACGCCTGATGACAATAATTTCAGCAGTATGATAGGCGTTATGATCGGCAATTTGAAATGCTTCCCGCAGCAGGGTTTGTCCAGTTCCATGTGCAATGGGCTCAAACAAATCCCGCTGCTGAATCAGTTCAATAAATGCCTCCAGATCATCCTCAATTTGCTTCAAACTTTCCGCCCAACTACTTTGAGTTTCCGGAGCAGTTTCTTTTGGCCAATATCCATCAGGCCATTTTGGTGATTGATGATTGGCATCTTTACTAAACTCCAGCATGTCCCACTGTGCAATCCTGATGTGTTCCACAAGTTGCCAAATACTGTAAGGTAATCCATGTGGCCTTTCGCCAAGCAGCGTAAAAGGAATATTTTCCGTTGCCTCTTTTAATCCGACATGGGCACCGCCGCCGCTTAAAAGTTTTTTAAGTTCTTCAATTAAGGCTTTCATGTTATGAAATATCTAAATATAAGGTGTCATTTACAAACCAATATTAACAAGACAATTCATAAGGAATAAAGTTTCCTTATTTCGGTTTGTCCACTTTCATTTTACTTAACCACAGGTAAATCGTCCATGCACATGTAATCCCGAATATGATAAATAAGGGAACATAATAATTGCTAAAAAAATCATGAAAGTAGGATCCTAAAGTGATCCATTTTCTACCGGATCAAATAGCAATGGAAAAAACTGACCTTCCATTTTATCACCTTCAGGAACTGCAGGTACTCCCTTTAGCAATGCTTTCCCTGACGCTGATGTGGTACCATCAGCAAATACATTTAATACGAATGCCCCTCTGGAATGATTAGACCTATTTTCATTGGATCCATGCAATAATAGAGGATGATGGAAGGTACCATATCCCTTCTTCATTTCTATTGGAACAGGAATAAATTCTTCTTTTTGCTTTTCAGTCAGGTGATCTGCAATACCGTTCATGTCACCAGCCAATTCAGGTTTTTCCAGCAAGCCCCATTTATGACTTTTAGGAATGTATAATAAACAACCATTCTCAACACTGGAGTCATCTAATCCAACCCAGCAGGTTAAATGCTGCATAGGGACCGTCCTTGTCCAATAGGAATAATCCTGATGCCAGGCCACAACACCACCATGCTTTGCTGGTTTACAAAATAGCTGATCATGCCAAAACCGTACCCCCTGATTACCTAACAATTGACTTGCTGCCATCAAAAATGCGGGATTCCAAAGCGTATCATGGAAACCAGGTGTAATTCGCCAGGCACCCAATGCATGAAATAAAACAGTTTCAGGGTTCGATGATTCATTGGAATGGAACTCATGAAAAAGCGCATTTCCAGGGTGGTTAACATTGGTAATCTGGTGCAAATCATTTTTTAAAAAATCAATCTGCTCTTCCTCTAAAAGCTTGATGTTACTTAAATATCCATTCTCGTTAAAGAACTGTATTTGCTCCTCTGTTAGCCTGTATTCATCCCATTGATCTTTAGTCGACGGTTTTTTAAATATATCTGTTAGCTGATGATGAAATTCTGAATAATCTTGCATGGCTATTGAATTGATGAATCACAAATTACCCAAATAAAAAACACCTGAAATCGCTTATATTGATTTAATAATACCCTATTTTGTATATCAAATAACCCATTTAGTCCGAATGAACAAAAAATAAGGTATTTCTCATGAAACCAGTTTTTGAATTTATCTCCCCTTTACCCTCAAGCTCCTTAAAAGCATTTTTCCAGGAAAAAGACGAATTTGACGCGCCATGGCACTTTCATCCCCAATTTGAATTAACCTATATCCTTAGAAGTTCCGGTTTACGCTATGTGGGTAATAGTATTGAAAATTTCGAGGAGGATGATCTCGTGCTATTGGGGCCAAGCTTGCCGCATTGCTGGAAAAATGTGGGGCCACAAATCAATAAAGCCCAAGCCATTGTCATTCAGTGGGACCTCAATTTACTTGGACAAGACTGGCTGAAACAACCTGAGTTTAGCCACATCAAAAGGATGCTGGAACTTTCTGAAAAAGGAATCCGGTTTGATAAAGTTTTCGCCTGCAAAATAAAAGACACCCTCATCAAAATGCTGGAAATGGAGTCCTTTGAAAAGTTAATGTGTTTTTTAAACCTCATGCAGCTGATCTCAGAACAACCGGAATACCAAATCCTTTGCGACCATAACTTTACGATAACCACCGCATCGCAGCAAAGTGACCGGATCAACTCCATTTATCAATATGTGAGAAAACACTATGGATCAAAGATCAGACTGGAAGATATCGCAGCACATTTACACATGACTGAAGAAAATTTCTCCAGATTTTTCAGTCGGGTAATGAAAAAAACATTCTTCACTTTTTTAAACGAATTCCGGCTCCATATGGCTTGCAAACAACTCATAGAAACGGACCTTCAGGTGAAGGAAATTAGCTATGCTTGTGGTTATGAAACCTTACCTTTCTTTTATCGGCAGTTTAAGCGATTTAAGCAAATTTCGCCTTTACAATTCCGGTTGAAATATCATAAACTAGACCCTGATTTTGCCTAATTATTTGAGCACTGAAAATCCAACAATAAAGCTGTTATGCTCCGCATCCACATGATTGACATCCCCTTGACCTGGTGACAAGATATTACCCGCAGCAAATACAGCTAAAGGTTTACCAGTTCGGTCGGTATAAACAAACGGACGCTCTAAATTTTTCAACTTCATTTTTGTGCCATCTTTAAAATTAAGCTCCTTCAGCGAAACCAATGCATTTTTTGCGGGCAACCAATCCTGACCGTTCTTAGATTCAATTAAATATAAACAGCCAAATTCCGGGGCATATTTTAAACTTGTCGAATAGTATTTGGCAATGGCAAAAAAACGTTTCAGCTGCTGATCATACCACATAGATGGATCTTCACTTGATAAATCCTTATCATTGGTTACATTGGAAATGGTTTTAAAACCTCCATATGGTTGCTCTGATCTTGCCATCCAAAAGGTCATTTGTCCACCAGGAATCCTGGATTTATACATCATATAGTACTTTCCATCAGGCCCCTGCGTAACCGAAGGATTATTGGCAATCTCAAAAGTTTGTTCCCGATCAACGGTCATTATTGGCCCATCAGGCCTGGTATAGTTCCCGGCTAAAAGATCTTTAATACTTTTTGCCTTTACCACACCTATAGATTGTGCGGCATTGTATTTCATCCATTGCAAGCTTTCCGGACTCGGGTTGGGGTTGTTTTTAAAAGCAAAGTTCGGATCAAAAGAACTACTGATATAGTACAAATAATAATAGCCATTGAATTTCCTGATGTGCGCATTGTGTTTCGTAAACCTATCCCATTGTCCGGGGCTCCCGGTATGAGGCAACACCGTTTTAACAAATTTATAAGGTCCCAGTAACTTATCAGAGACTGCGCAGGCGATTTCCGAGTATTTCATCCAGCCCTGAAAACCATTAAAAATATAATTTAAAGGATCATCATCCAGTTTACGCTTGCCATGCGGCCAACGGGAATAAAACATATAAAATTTACCATCATCACCGGCAATTACAGAGGGGCACCAGTTGTAATAATCATCACTTTGAAAGATATTTTCTGGCGTTACCTTCCCCAATTTAATGCTAAGATCTGAATCTTTCTGAGCAAAACCCAGCTGAGCAGAAAGTAGTAAAGCAAAGAAAAATACTTTTTTACCCAACATAAATATAGGTTGTTTCATCATTTCGTTTTAACTGCAACAGGTATTTCCAGGTCATTTTTCCTAACCATTTTAAGCTTATTCGCCAGACGTGTTTGCAACATCTTTATCGTTTTCAGGTGTTTCGGATCTTTGGCCAAATTATTAAACTGTTTCGGGTCATTGATCATATCATACAGCTCGATACCTTTGGAAGCATCCTCTTTGTACTGGATATAAGCCCATTCTTTTGTTCTCAAAAGAAAAGCTTCCCCATCAAGCGAAACACTAAAAGCTTCATCTCTGACCGTATGTGAAGGCTTAGACAGGGTTTTTACCAGACTTTTCCCCTGGATATGTTTGGAATATTTTAATCCTGCTAACTCTGCTAATGTCGGATAAAGGTCAATCAGCTCCGTAAAACCATCCACCACTGCAGGTTGTTTTCCCGGGACTTTAATGATCATCGGTACACGTACCGATTCTTCATGGAGGCTTACTTTCATCCAGAATTTATGCTCCCCCAGGTGAAAACCATGATCGGAAATGAAGACAACAATCGTATTATTTTCCAAGCCTTCTTCCTTTAATGTTTTCAATACTTTTCCTACCTGATCATCCATAAAGGAAACCGCAGCGTAATAACCTGCAATTGCCTTCTGTTCCTGCACCGTATTCATCATTGCATTCTTACTGGTTACATAATTTATACCACTCGGAGGAATATCATTCCAGTCATTTTCTACCACATCAGGAACCTTCATATTTTTGTAATCATAACCCTCAAAATATCTTTTTGGAGCTACAAAAGGAACATGTGGGCGAACAAATCCAACGGCCAGAAAGAAAGGTTCGTTTTTATGTTTGCGAATCAGCTCGCTGGCAGTTTTGGCCGTTTTTCCATCTGCATGAACAAGATCGTCGCCTTCAGCTTTCACAATGGTCATTTTATTTCCACCCATCCTTTCTATCTTTCCATCAGGATTGTTCTGTACCAGCTCCGCCTCCCCTGGTGTTTGCCATTCTGCAGCCTGACTGTTAAATTTTTCCGTCCAGGATGCGCTGTCGTCCGTTCCATCTGTTCCTTCCTCAATATCTATGGGAATACCCATGTGGTATATTTTGCTAACTCTTGCCGTATAATAGCCGTTGTTTTTAAATAATTCCGGAAGGGATGCCCTTTGCTTTCCAACATGCTCCCTTCCACTGACATATCCATAAGTTTTTGTCGCACTGGGATAGTAGCCGAACATCATAGAGGCCCGGGATGGACCACAAACCGGGTATTGGCAATAACTTTTAGTGTAACGTGTCCCCTCACCAGCCAATTTATCAATGTTAGGCGTTTTACAAACCTTATTTTCATAAGCAGACACCGCAGTAGCCGTTAAGTCGTCAGATACAATAAAAAGCACATTGGGCTTTTTAGGTGATTGTGCTTGTAAAGTACCTGACAACAGGATCCAGGCAAATAATAAGGCCAGCTTCTTTGGATGATCTTTCATGACAAATTATTAAAAACAATTCCACAATAATAACAAAACTATCACCTTCCTCATTTTCATACAATGTATTATACACTGAAAATGATGCACTATCCTATTTTATTGGCAATAACCAGGTTTCGATACGATGACAACAGCCCTCCCTTAGGATCCCTCCACATAGACCATACAATTATCGGGGCTTTCTTCCGAATTTGTTTGAGGGTTGATAGGGCCTAAAATAGCCAACAGCCCTATCAACAACCTATAGATCAGCTTATAAATTACTTTTAATACTTTAAAAACTTTAAGGTCAATAACCGGATATCCCGAAGATAATCAGTATCTTCATACGATCCACAGTGGACAATACCTAACTCAATCTCAAACCTTTAACCTCTCTAGCATGGCAATCGCTTCAAACGGCCCACAGGGCCACCTTAACGGAAAAGTAGGCAATCTTGTTTTTTATATGTTGAACGGACAACCGGTAGTACGCTTAATCGGCAGAAAAGGTAAGCCAAGCAGGCTTCAACTGGCCAATTACCAGGAAATGGCGGTGACCACCAAACTGCTGAGCAGAATGGCTGGCTTTATTAAACTTGGTTACGGTTTACAAGCCAGAGGGACGGTACATAATGCACATAACTTAGCCACTTCCTACCATAAAAAACAGGCTTTAAAGGGTGAATATCCTAATATAAGCATCGATTACAGCAAGGTAAAGCTGAGTCAGGGACAGCTGCCGGAAACTGCTGATTTAAAAATCAACAAGTTAGCCGCTGGACTTGAAATCACCTGGGATCCAAAAGATGGTACGGACTTAAAGTACAACGACAGTGTGATGGTGATGATATGCTGCCCGGAAACGGGAAAAGACCAGGAATACCTGAATATAGCCAGAAGAGAAGAAGGAAAATGTTTTATCCCGATGCATGAACAGCTACTGAATCAACAACTGGAGCCCTATATTTCCTTTATTTCTGCGGATGGCGAAAAGGTATCCGACAGTGTTTATCTTGGTAATTTGAATGGTGCGGGTAAAAATGCAGCAGAAAAACAACAAGAACTGAAATACCAGCAAGTGAAAACAAGGTTTGATCAGGTGGAAGGCAGTTATTCCAGGCAAATGATCGCCAATTACGGGGAACGTCCAAAAAACAAAGCTTTTAAATCCCTGGAGAAAGAATATCAGGCACTCAAAAAACAACTGGAACACTTACCCGGAAAGCCTGGTTAATTTCCTCCATCGTTAACCTTTCTTTTGCCAAAATTTATGGCTGTTGTTTGGCTACTTTTGACCGGTATTTATCGGTCAACCGGATCGCTTTTTGCTAAATTTTAGCAGAGCCAGGTGGGCTATTCTGATCCATTTTACGCCGCCAAACATCGGGCTTTCTATAACCATGAAAGTCAATCTCCAAAAGAGTTAAACTAAATAAAAACACCCTCCTTTTTATCAATTGATTGCAAAGGAAGAGATTCTTATTGAAAACAAGGGCCTAATTTCCATGAATTTAAAATGTAGTTACAAACTCTGCTTTGTATCACTGCGTTTCCAGACCATTCTATTTTCTAAGGCACTCAGCGCTAGACCTTAACCGACAAATAAAGATTGTTATTTGTATTAGGTCTAAATAAGCACTAGCTTTGCGCAAAATTTGAAGCATGAGACATCCTTACCTGATTATATTATTTACCCTCCTTAACCTCTCCGCTTTCTCACAACAAAAAACGCTAATCCTAGGACAGGTTCAGAATCCAAAGGGCGAAGCACTGGAAGGCGTGACTGTTGCGCTGGTTGAACAAAAAAGTACAACCATGACCGACGCCAAGGGGCATTTCCAATTCAGCACCAGTCTAAAAGGTAACCTGACCATCAAGGCTATATTGATAGGATATGACGTGATCAGCCGTAAAATAGACATCCAGACGGCTAACGAAACGAGCATTAAATTAATCCTTAGCCCTAGTGATGAAACTTTGCAGACCGTCGAAATCACGGGTAGAAAAGAGAAAAATTATACCAATGCCGTTTCTTTTGGGGGCACAAAAACCGCCGCTGCGATCAAGGATGTACCACAATCCATACAGTATGTAACCAAAGAACTCATGCAGGATCAGGGAGCAGTACGGATGACGGATATCGTAAAGAATGTAAGCGGTGTAAACCAGTATACTTTCTACGACGATGTTTCTATCCGTGGATTCAGGAACCAGGGTGGTGTTGGGAGCAGTAACTCCAATCAATTATTCAACGGATTGAGGACATTTAACGGTTTCTGGCGACAAAATCTGTTAAACTATCTGGAACGTGTAGAAATTATCAAAGGTCCTGCTTCTGCCCTTTTCGGCAATGCAAATCCGGGTGGAACAATCAATAAAGTAACCAAAAAACCTTTAGACACAAATTTCAGATCTCTCAACTTCCAGAGGGGAAGCTTCAATACCTGGAGAGCTAATGCTGATCTAACTGGTCCGATGAATAAGAAAAAAACAGTATTATACCGTCTAAACCTCGGTTACGAAAATGCAGAATCCTTCCGTGACCTTCTGTTTGACAAAAATATCGTTGTGGCTCCATCCTTATCTTACATTCCTTCAGACAGAACCCGGATAAATTTTGACCTGGTATATAACAAATCGAACAGCAGATTAGATCGTGGACAGTCCATTTTTGGCTCTACAGACCTTTATTCTACACCGATATCGCTCAATGTTGCCGATGAGAATGACTACCTGAAAGAGAAGACTTACCTGGTCACTACCTCACTGAGCCATAAACTAACGGATCACATTACCTTCAATACCTCTTTCTTAAGAACGGGCTATCGCCAGGATCTATTCGAACACCGAAGTACGGCCTTTGCGGTAGATGCGAAGGGAAAACAGATCGAGGAACTTGCTTTCAGAAGAGCCAGTATACGTCACAATGAGCAGTACAGTAACAGCTTTACAGCTTACCTGTCTTCAGAATTCAAAACCGGGCCGCTAAAACATATTTTGATTACCGGTTACGACTACAATGACAGTAAAATTCCCCTGGGTTCCTCTCAAAACGATGCCACAGGATACCGTTTAAAAGACGGTACAGTAACCACTAAATATGTAGTAAAAGACTCGGCAAAATATGAAATGTATGCGTACAAAGGAAAAATGATCCCTAAACCAAATGTTCCTTCTTTTGACCTGAGCAAGAATACACATTCCCTGCTGGATGTAAGTGGTTATATTTATGCCCCTAATCCGACAGACGTAGTTGTCCCTTCCTATTGCCAGCAACACAGCATCTATGTACAGGATCAGATTGCTATCGATAGGTTTAAAGTTTTGCTTGGTCTACGCTATGATACTTATCTTACTGATGTCGGTTATAAAACAAATGAAGTAAACCGGGTTACACAAACCGCGCTACTTCCACGTATTGGAATAACCTATGAGGTTACCCGGGATATCAACGCTTATGCCACCTATACCACCGGATATAACCCACAAACGGCAAGTTCTCAGAATTCACTTTCTGGCGGTCCATTTGATCCACTGAAAAGCAATCTACTGGAAGCCGGACTAAAAACCGACTGGTTCAATAAAAGATTAAGTGCGACGGCATCCATATATAGAATTGAGCAACGCAATTCACTTTACAATGCTTTGGATCCGAACCATCCTGAGCTGATGATTCAGATTGGTAAAGATATTTCCAAAGGTCTGGAGATGGATATAGTCGGCTATATCTCCCCTAACCTCAACGTGGTTGCCACCTACGCTTATATTCATGCCGTGTTGAAAGGCGCTCAAGGTGGTGCTGATAGTTTGTATAACAATCAGCAAAAACCAAATACGCCAAAACACATGGGTAGTCTCTGGGCGAAATACCAGTTCAGCATTCCAGGCCTTAAAGGCCTTGGTTTAGGTGCAGGTGCCTATTATGTGGGCAAACGTACTTTCGGTTTCCAGGGCCAGCAAAGCATATTGCCTTCCAAAGGTCCAGCTTATATGCTGCTCAACGCCGCGCTCTATTACAAGATTAACAAATTACAGTTGCAACTGAACATGAATAACCTGACTAATAAAACACATTGGGTGGGTGGTTATGACAGTTCACGCCTATATCCGGGAGCGCCAAGAAACTGGTTAACCTCTGTTACTTATGCCTTTTAATAATAAATCATATGATGATAAAAAAAACGATTGCCCTCCTGATATTTAGCCTTGTTTTTCTGGGCGTTAATGCGCAAAGCAAAAAAAAACGTGGAAATATCCTTTACGTGCTAAGGATGGAATACCGCGACAGGCCCATTGATGAAAAAGTAAAAGCACATTTGGATTCGCTGGGTTACAAGGTCACCCTTGTGGACCAGTCGGCGGAAGTACCAAAAGCAAATGCTTATGACCTGATCATTATCTCTTCGACGGTAGGCTCGCAGGATTTTGAAGGAAAATATAAAGATGTGGCAACCCCAATTCTGAGCTGGGAAAATGACATCCTTGACGACATGCGCTTTACCGGCAGAAATAAAGATGTAGACTTCGGTGAAGTAACCGGCGAACATTATATCTGGATCGTGAATGCCCCGCATCCGATTGCGGCCGGACTTCCTGCCGGCATCAATTCTGTTTACAGAAAAGATCAGCCAATGGGCTGGGGGAAACCCGGATTAGGTGCTTCGATCATTGCTACAATCCCTGGTCAGCCGGATAAAGCCATCATCTTTGGTTACGAAAAGGGCGCGACGATGGACTATGATTTTATCGCACCAGCGAGAAGAGTTGCTTTCTTTTTAGACAATACGACCTTTCCTTTGTTGAAGGAAAATGGATTGAAATTATTCGATGCCGCGGTAAACTGGGCAATCGCAAAATAAGCAAAAGCTATCCTTTTAAAAAATCACCAGGAATGATTCCATTAGGAATCTATTCCTGGTGATTTTTTGTTTTAACTGCTGATATGTTCATCCTGATCGATTTTTTGTATATTCATAATTTTAAGAATCATGAAACTACCATCCATTATACAACCTGAGCAATTGCTTATGCTCGATAAAAACGATTTCCTTCTTTTTGATGTCAGTGCAGGATCGAAAGGCAGATATGATGAACAACACTTAGATGGCGCCTTTTATTTGGATTTAAATACTGATCTGGCAGACATTAAGGATTTCGCTATTGGGGGAAGGCATCCCCTACCAAGTTTTGAGCATTTTGCGCAACTTTTAGGGAAATACGGAATTACAAACCAAACCCATGTAATTATTTATGACGATAAAAACGGATCTAATGCTACAGCAAGATTTTGGTGGATGTTAAGGTCAATAGGTCATGAAAAAGTTCAGGTTTTAAATGGTGGTTATGCTGCTGCCATTAAAGCTGGTTTTCCTGTAAATGCCGAGGTTCCATTAGCGAAACCAACAGCGCCATATCCAATCACAGCATGGCAGTTGCCATTGGCGGAAATGGATGAAGTGGAAGCTACTAGCAATAGTGATCATCATGTAATCATTGATGTTCGAGATGCAAATCGCTTTGCAGGTTTAACCGAACCTATCGATTTAATTGCTGGTCACATACCTGGTGCTATAAATATACCTTTTACGGAAAATCTTGATGCCAATGGTGCTTTTTTAGCTCCTGAAATTCTAAAGGAAAAATATTCAAATGCGTTAGCTGATTATAAAACTGAAAACGTGATTGTACATTGTGGTTCTGGCGTAACTGCTTGTCATACGCTCTTAGCGATAGACTATGCAGGTTTAGCACTGCCAAAATTGTATGTAGGTAGCTGGAGCGAATGGAGCAGGAATAACAAGCAGATGATTCTGGCCTTAGGTTAAATTTTAAATTAAAAACTTACGATTTATAAAATGAACATCCCTTTACTTTCAGCTATAAAGAGTATTATTAAATTAAGTTCAGAAGAAGAAGAAATTATTCAAAACTTATTCAAAAGTAAAACTTATAAAAAAGGAACTTTCTTTTTAAAAGAAGGCGATGTATGCAGACAGGTTGGTTTTATAACAAAAGGTATTTTCCGTTATTACATTAATGATGAAGGTGAAGATAAGACCTATGGGTTTTCAAAGGAAAATGAGTTTACCTGCAATTATGAAAGCTTCGTACCGCAAAGCCCTTCCAATCAAATTATACAAGCTTTGGAAGATACTGAACTGATGGTGATCTCCTATGATGGATTGAAAGAATTTTATACTAAAATAAAAGAAGGAGAACGTTTTGGAAGAAATATCATTGAGCAGGTTTTTGTACAAACATTAAAAGACCGAAATTCATTTTATACCGATTCTCCTCAGGTCCGCTATGAAAAATTCATAAGGGATCATTATGATTTACAACAGCGCCTGCCCCAGTACTATATCGCATCTTTTGTAGGTGTAAAACCGCAATCACTTAGCCGAATCAGAAAAAGAATTTCATAGGCCTGATTTGTTAACCCAGGTGCATGAAATTCCATGCTGCATTGAGGACTTTTACATTGACAAAAACATCAATGTTATGAAAAGTATATTAAAACAAACTGCATTCTATTGCTGCCTCCTTTCAGGCCTGGGTCTCCTATTTATAGGCCTTCGATTCTTTTTTGACCCTATCGCTGCTTCAACGGATTATGGGATCAAACCTCAGCTCAATATGGATTTTTCCTTTGAATACATCAAAGGAATCCGTGATTTTTTCTTTGGGCTAATTATTCTGGTACTACTGCTGAAAAAACAATGGCAGGCATTAGGTTGGGTGCTGTTAACAGGAGTTATTATTCCCCTAGCAGATTTTAGTATTGTCATCTCCCAACCGGAGTATGTAATCGGCCATACCATCGCTCACTTGATTGCGATAGTTATTTGTTTTGCTTGTGGGATTTATTATCTCAAAAATCATAAAACCATAAGCCAATAGTTTTCCTTAATGCGACTTTATATCATAAAATTTAAATTAAAAAAACATGACTCCATTTCTTTTTAAAATAGCACTCACTATGCACATTACGGGTTTTGTAATACTTGCTGGCATTATGCTTGCGGACTTTGTCACCTTTCGTCAATTCTGGAAACTCGTAAACGAAGACTGGCAAAAAGCCCAATGGTTAAGAAAAATTGTTTCTTCATTTTCTCCCCTGATTGGCATTGGTGGCTTATTGGTAATCAGTTCCGGAATTGCACTGCTAACCATGATGCCGGTAGATTCCCAATTATGGTTCAGGTTAAAAATGATACTCGTCATCCTATTTATTTTGAATATGTTTTTTATTGGACCGAGACAAGCAAAAAAATTAGATCAGCATATCGCTTCCCGGCAGGTACTCCAGTTAAACGACGAAATTAAAGGCATCAAAAAGCGACTTAACTTCTTTTACATTTCTCAACTCCTGATCATGCTGAGCATTTTCATTTTGAGCTCATTTCGGTTTTAACTGGGCCTGCTTCGGATCATTTATCATATCATAAAACCATAAGCCAAAAACACCAGCATATCACCACTAAATCCAAGTTACTGCTTTCACAAAAAGGACAATCACCGAGGCGGGAATCGTTAAACTGCTGGTGCGGCTTAACCTGGCGATGTTAATGCCATAAAAATCACCGTTTACCTCAAATAGCGGCCCGCCAAATTCCGAAGGTTTTAGTTTACCATCATGAATCAATACCTCTTTGAAGTTATCCCTACGTCTACTTTTACCATCCATAAACAGGTCTTTACTCCTGTCCTCTTCTACATAGCGGGGCTTAAGTGTAAACGTTTTCGTATAAAGCGCTCCTGTTTTTTTCGCATATTGCAAAGTCACTTGCTGGTTGGTTGTATATTTCGACAACTCCTCTGGCAAATCATCTGTCGTAAGCAGGAAACGATCGTTAATTTTCTTCAACTCATCTTTTACCGCAATATCATCGGCTTTTACATCCTCTTTTATATTCCCTTTTTCTACCGGTAAAGGATATAATCCGGTCACCACAATCTTATAATCCGATTGATTGTAACTGGTACCAACGCCTAAATAAGTAGTGGAAGATTTCGGAATACTCACCTGGAAATTCCCCAACACACTCAACTCTCCTGCTACTTTTGGTTTAGGAGAGATTAAAAAGCTCCCCAATTGATCAAAATCATAAGTTCCGGATACCATATTGAGCTTGGTCCCGCCATTGAGGTTAATCCCGCCGTTGATTTCCTGAGGAATTTGAAGCAATACCAGATCATTTGCTTCATCACGACTGATCACTTTAGCCTTAATCATACTTCCATCAACCATTTCTACCTTTGCATCTGGCCCTACCATAGAACTTTTGCTGATGAAAAAACTTTTGCCGGTTAAAGCGGCTGTCGGAATTAATCCATTCAGATTTACCAATGCACTTAAAATACTGACATGATTAGAATCCTTAACCGTAAATACATTTTTCTGAAAAAGGGAGTCCTGCTGCTTAAACCCGGCAATCAGATCCGACATTTGCGGAACTGGTTTCAGCAGTTCTTCATTCTTATTCATTTTCAGTTTATCCTCAGGAATAAATGCCGTATGAACAACAGGTGTGGTTAAAGCCGTCCAGTATTTCCTGAAATTATCTATAGGCACCTCCATATTTTCCGTTAAATAAATACTTACCCGACTATGAATACCAATTACCCGGCCTCGAAGATCAAATAGCGGTCCTCCTGAATCTCCGGGTTCCATTAAACAAGTACTGCGCATAAAGCCGGTTTTATGTTTCAACTCGGCAACATAACCGAACCTAATAGTCGGCTTTTTCGCCGTTAAACTCCCCGGATAAGAAATACTGATACAGGGCACATTAGGAGCAAGCACTGAAGTCCAGCCCATTTTCGCGAATGGCCATTTTCCCTTTTCAACGATCTGCATCATCGCAGCATCAATGGAGTGGATTACCCCTAAACCTTTGGCTTTAAACCGGCGGCCGTCTGGAAAAACAACGAGATAAGGCTTATTCGGACCTATCGCATGGGCGGCAGTCAGGATATGCCCCTCAGCATCCACAACCACACCGCTAAAAAACCCGCCTACTGCTTGCTGATTGGAATCCAGATTCACAATCCGAACCGATGCTGCATACGCGTTTTTTAGATTTAGTTTAACTTCTTTTTCCAACTGCCCCGCATTAAAACCTTCGTTTTGGGCAAATGCCGGCCAAATACTTTGCAGGCAAAGCAATAGCAGTATGATTATCTTCTTCATTTGATTTTTCTATTTTAGTATTTTTCCGGCTATTACCTTTCCAGTGCTTATTTTTCCAGGGTTGCCAGCAATATTTTCTTTAATCCCGGACTATTTGGAAATGGGGCTTCTGTAGTAACTACATTCCCCTGGCGATCAAAAATCAGGTATCTCGGCATCACTTTGATTTTATAATCGTTGGCCAATACGTTGTTCCCTCCACCGGCAAACAGTTGAATTCCGCCCATTTGTTGCTCCTTAACAATCTTTAGCCAGGTATTTTTAGCCCTTGGCCCATCCTGAGCAACACCAATAAAAACAAGATCTTTATAATTTTGCAGTTCTGCTTCCAGTTTATTTAAATCCGGAATAAGCGCTTTACAAGGTCCGCAAAAGGTCGCCCAGACATCCACCAAAACTACTTTCCCTTTAAAATCACTCAGCGAAACCATTTTCCCATCCTGATCAGGGAAGCTAAAATCAGAACCCTTCCGTCCCGGAGTGGCATGGTACAGCTTTGTCCCCAATCCATCAACCTTGGCTTTTAAACCCGGATCTTTAAAATATTTACCGTACTGAGCAGTCATCTCTTCAAACTGAGGATAAGATTTTAGCTTATTTTTCATCCTTTCAAAAATGTAAACCCCTTTCTGAAGATCTGTAGAAAGGAAATTAAGCCCGTCTTCCGCATTGTTTTCATTTGCAGCATAATCAGCATACATACAAATCAGGGCCTTGCCATTGGGATAGGAAAACACCTCATCGTTTTTAAACTTGTCCTTTACCAGGAGCCTTTTGCGCTCCTCCGACAAGTTTTCCGCGGTACCTGTATTTTGTTTAAGCGCTTTAACTGCGGAAAAATCCTGTTCAAAACCAATAAACTGTTTCATCAAGGCATTAAACCTGTCATTTTTGGTTTTGATGTTCTTTTGAAACTTCAGTTTTTCTGCCGGACTCACTTGAGTCCAGGCCGATAAAACACTGTTTTCTTCCGTTTGCTTACCTACAAAATTCATTTTACCTTTTTCAATGCTCACCATTGCCTGATCACCTTTTTTCAGGTACACAGGAAATTGTCCGGCCATGGCGGTAAAACCGCCAATCATATAAAAGCCCTCATAAGGAGGCTCAACAGAAAAAACAAACACGCCATCGTTTTTCGCAGTAGTAGATTTAAGCATTTTAGTCTCTCCAGCTTCAATCTGAAATAAATACACTACTCTAGTCAATACAGGATTTGGTACAACAGCCCTGATTTCAGTGGACTGGGCAAAAGCACTAATGTTCCATACCATCAATGCGGCAATTGTGAACAGCTTTTTTATCAAATTACATTTATAAATCATCTTTTAATGCTTTTTAAGGAGCTTCCGTTTGTACTGGAATACGGAAATATTAGGTTCATTATTTTCCATTTTCTGAAGTGTAGCGGCTACATCATCCAGGTATTCAGCATGGCTATTGCGCAATTCCGCTAACAAAACAGCTTGCTGCTTAATCGCTTTCGCTTGATCCCCAAGATTATAAGTCGTCACATTCCGCTTATTCTGAATGACGGCTGAATTACTTAAGCCCATGGCTTTTTCAAATAAACGGCCCGCCAGTTGCTTGTCCTCAGGGTCTTTAGAAAGCTTAGTCAGCCTAATTGCATAATTGCAACACCAATCGGCGGCAGTGGCCGAATCAATGGGAAGTACCGGCACCGGAGCATTTTTGTTGAGGATGATAGATTCCCTGCCTATAGCAGCAGTTTGATCCGCTGGTAATAAAAACTGCTGAATATAACTTCGGTAAGCCTTTAAAAGCTGAGCAGTATCGCCATTTCCAGTATAAATCCGGATTTTATATTCCAGGACTTTTTTATCTTTTCTTTCCTCAATTTCAACCGTATTCAGATCCTGGAACAATTGCTTTAACTGCAATCCATTTTCAGCAATTAAAACATTACTGCTCAGTATACTTTCAATCTTAGCACCGGTTTCCGTACGCAAGTTTCGATATAAACTACCTGCTGCAATCCCATCATTTTTACATAAAACAGCATCAATCATTTTATAATGATCAATCATATACCGATACAGATTTAAATCCGTGCCATTGCTAAAATTTAATCCCAGAAAATAAAGCTGCGCAGTACTGGGCTTATTGCTCACAAACTTAGTCAGGTACTTCCCCAAGACTTCCCTGGTCGATTTCCCTTCCGCATTCAGTCGTTTGATATAAGCCTGAGCAAAGCCCTCGTCATAATTATCACTTTTATATTTGGCCTCCAGTTCGGCAAGGCTGATTTCTTTTTTACCGGAAAACTTAGTCAGGATTTTATCCGCCAGGTCATTAAAACTAGCCGCAGGCATAGAACTTTTAGACCTGTCGAACAAAGATTCATCCGCTGGATTGATGAACAAATAGGTAGGATAAGATTTTACCTCGTATTTTTGGGCAATCGCAATCCCCTCTCCTTTTTCCGCATCAATTTTAAAGTTGACAAATCCTTTGTTGTATTTGGCGCCAATTTCAGGCCTTGTAAATACCTCTGCCGCCATCACTTTACATGGCCCACACCAACTGGTATACACATCTATAAAAATAGGTTTATTTAGTTCCTTCGCTTTCTTTAGCACCTCGCTCCAGGAGCTATGTTCAAATTCAATACCCTGCGCAAAAACACTCAGAGAACTGAATAAGAGAAAAATGCCGATCAAGTTCTTTTTCATCTTTTTACTCATTACCTTTTAACAATTCCTTTTCCAGCATTTCTTTTAATTTTGGATTAGAAGGACGAGGGGCATCCACAGAAACCACATTGCCCTTTTTATCAAACATCATAAATCTTGGAACCGAAGAAATCGCATAGTCTTTGGTTATTTTAGACCAGCCAGCAGCAAACATTTGTGTACCTCCTAAGTTCATTTCCTTAATCATGTCTAACCATTTTTGCTTGTCTTTCTCATAATCTACCGTTACAGAAATAAAGGCAACATCTTTACCCTTAAATTCTTCCTCCATTTTCTTCAGGTAGGGAATCTGTTGCTTACAAGGCGCACACCAGGTAGCCCAAACGTCAACAATCACTACTTTCCCTTTAAAATCACTCAAGGAAACTACTTTGCCATTTTGATCAGGGTAAGTAAAATTGATTGCGGGTTTAGGCCCCTTTTCCATGCTGTATAATTTTGTACCCAATTCTTCTACCATTAATTTCTGATCTGCTGTGCTAAAATATTGACCGTACTTATTCATGAAATTCTGATAAGCAGTATAATTTTTAATTCCGGACATCCCATTGACATCATTCAGGACATAGGCACCTTTTACCGCATCGTTATTAAATGCCAGGAGTTTTTGATCAGTTGTGCCGCGACCCGGGATGGCGAAGTTGGCATACAACTCCAGAAAACGTTTTCCATGGAGCATTCCCAATACTTCGAGAGACTGAAATTTCGTTGGACTAACGATGGTACTGTAATAAGGGGAAAGCTGTTCTTTTGTCAGGAATACCCCTCTTGGAACCACCATAAAATTTAACGCATATAAATCCAGGTCGTAGCCAACAATTGCCTTCATGGATTTGTTGAACACTGGATTTTTAGTCTGGATCGTTTTTTTAAAGGCTTCTGCTTTTGTGGCCAGTACTTCTAAAGTAGGAAAGAACTCCTTAGGCGGTTGCATAGAATGGAAGGCATTATACCGCATCGATTCCGACATTTTCACCCATTTGTACAGCACCGTATTCTCTGGTGTTTGCTGACCAATAAAATCGAAAGTTCTGGTATTGATGGCCACCTGAGCCTTATCGCCTTTTTTCAGGTAAACCGGATATTTTCCCCGGATAAATTCTCCCCAGCCAATCGCATACATCCCCTCTTTTTCTGGGTTAAACAGGAAGCCAAAAGAACCATCTTTGGCCAGGCGGGTTTTGGTAATCTCTTCAGTTTCGCCATTTTTGATGGCATAAAGGGTGATATCCTTATCGTCGAAGCCATCAGATTTCACCGTTCCCCAAATTTGTGCCATTTGGGCCGAAGAACAAAGACTAAATAATAGTCCCGTTATAATGAGTGTTATTTTTTTCATGAGTCAGGGGTTATTTTGCTTTTGTCAATTCCGTTTCCAGCATGGCTTTTAACTTCGGATCAGAAGGGCGGGCCGAATTCGGACTTACCAGTTTACCTTCTTTATCAATCACGATAAAACGTGGAATCGTTTCAATCTTATAGAAATCAGTCACTTTGTTTACAAAACCACCGGCGTACAACTGTACCCCACCAAGCTTCATATCAGCCACCATCTTCAGCCAGTTTCCTTTATCCTTTAGCTCATCTGTAGAAATACTCACAAAGACTACATCTTTTCCTTTGAATTCTTCTTCTAGTTTCTTTAAGTAAGGGATTTCCTTTTTACAAGGATTGCACCAGGTTGCCCAGATATCGAGGACCACGACCTTACCTTTAAAATCAGTTAAGGAAACCATTTTACCATTCTGATCAGGGAAAGTAAAATCTACCGCTTTACCACCTGCAGAAGTGATATACAATTTAGCACCTAGCTCATCTACTCTTTTCTTCAAGCTTTCTGAACCAAAGTATTTGCCATAACTTTTAACCATTCCTTCATACTGAGGATAAGATTGCATGAAAGGTGTCATCCTGAATAAAGTATAAACTCCTTTCTGTTGATCCGTAGAGAAAAATTTCAATCTTTCGTCAATATTTGTTGTCTTTCCTCCTGCAAAATCCGCGTAATCCACTAACAAAGCCTCCCCGTATAAAGTGGATAAAACATCATCATTTTTAAACTTACCATCAACTACAATCGACTTATAATAAGCCGGATAATCTTCTTTTTTTGCGAATTCTTTACGCGGTGTACGGAGAAAGTGCATGGCATAATAATCCATATCAAAATAGGTTAAGGCAGTCATCAAGCGATTAAAATTTTCATTCTTTGTTTTAATCGTCTTTCTAAAATCATGAGTTTCTGCTGCAATCCTGGTCAGTTCAGGAAAGAAATCCTGATAAGTGCTTAAAGGCAGTTCCATAAAATAGATCGATTTAACCTTTAGCTCCTGAGTCAGTTTTATCCAGGAAGAAAGGATGGTATTTTCCGGACTCTGTTTTCCCACAAACTGCATCCTTCTTTTATCTATCTGGATTTCCGCTTTATCTCCTTTTTTCAGGTAAAAAGGGAACAAAGCACCCTTCTCTAATTTGGCATAACCTACCGCATAAAAACCTTCATTTAACGGCGTAAATAAAAACCCAAATGAACCATCTACTCCCAATTGCGTGTTGGCAATCATTTCTGCTTTCCCATCCGTAACTCTAAAAAGTGATATATCTTTTTGAGTACCATTTTGTATCGAGCCGCGAATCTCGCTCATCTGAGCAAAACCGACTTTTGCCAGTAACAAGGTTACCAGTGTTAATATTAATCTCATCTTTTTCTTTTTTAATTTTGTTGATTCAGTAACTCCTCCAGATAGATTTTCAGGACAGGATTGGAAGGACGCAGACAACATTTGGCGTTTACCATTTTGCCCGCTCTATCGATCACTAAAAACCGGGGAATCCCAGTTCTACCAATCTGACTAAAGAAAGGATCTACGGTAATCCCTCCTGGCATCCACAGTTGTACGCCAGTCATGCTTCTTTTCTTCATGAAATTTTTCCAGTAATCTTCCTGCTTATCTCCGTTTAAAGAGATAAAAACCACATCTTTCCCTTCCATTTCCTGCTCCACTTTTTTAAGGAAAGGCATTTCTGCTACGCAAGGGTGGCACCAGGTACTCCAAATGTCAATAAAAATATATTTGCCCTTAAAATCACTGACTTTCGCTTTAGAACCATCTGGTTTCTGGAAGGTATAGTTGCTATAATCAGTACCGGGCACAGCATTGTTAAAGCGGGTAATCCCATCAACTCTACTAACAATCCCTTTAATCTTAGCCACATTTTCCGGATCCTTCACTAAAGGCATTGCAGCTTTGGCGAGGTCTTTTATTTTAAAAATATCTTCTTCCAGCAAAGCAAAATCCAATAACTGAACGATATAAGCTTCTTTTAGCTTTTGATTCTCAATGGTTCCGGCAAAGTCGGCAATCCAGGTATTTGAATTTCGTACCTTAAGCTTACCCTGTTCCATTTTAGCGAACATGATCTCATTGATCGTTTTGAACCAATTGTAATAGCCAGTAATTTCAGGTACTAAATTCAAGTTAAGATCATCAAACTTCAGTTTGTGAATTTCATCAACTTCTCCGCTCACTTTCGACTCCATATAGGGGCCAAACACCTTATCGAGGTACTGTCCCTGAGCATAACCCAATAAAATAGCTTTGTTCAATTTCACCTCTTCATCGGTAGCCGCATTAATTGCTTTTACACGATTCGCATAGACTTCTTTAGCTGTAAACTTCGGATTTTCATAATC
This sequence comes from Pedobacter gandavensis, assembly GCF_014172405.1. Lineage (GTDB taxonomy): Bacteria > Bacteroidota > Bacteroidia > Sphingobacteriales > Sphingobacteriaceae > Pedobacter > Pedobacter gandavensis. The sequence continues at coordinate 197,035 of NZ_WNXC01000009.1, forward strand.
ATATTTCTGGTTAAGATGAAATAGAAACTGATTCAGGGGGCCACCCTTTCCCGTTAAAAAAACCTGATTACCAGTCACCTTGATGCTGATATCATCGCCAGGTTTCAAGTATACATTAAAGCCTTTAACAAGCGGATCAGTGGTGGTTAAAATACAGAATGCAGGGGTTTTCAAAGTCGTTTCCATACTGAAACTTCCGTTTTTAAATTTAGTCCTTCCCTTTTGGGTCAGACTAAAACCTTCTATAAAAAGGGAGGCAGCTCCCTCCTGTACCGTCATTTCTCCTTTAACCAGGGTTTTCAGCCCCTCCTCCGCAAAAGCAGCGGTTGAAATTGCCAAGCTATATAGTATCGTCGCAATTGCGAATATCTTTTTCATAAAAATCTATTTTATCTTTCTCTGTAGTGTATACTCTGCACTTTACCGAAACCTGTATATGTTTTTTCTAGCGTTAATCCTTGTCCGGCAAGCATCACCTCATATTGTTCCATCTTTCCATTCTTCCCTTCGGGTAATGCCGGATTATAACTGCAGACCAATAATTTATTACTGTCCTTATATTTTTTCGGATTGTGATAAGCCTGAAACTTAATCAGGCTGATTTTCTCTGGAGATTTATCAAGGACCATCTTCGCTGTAGCCGGACTAGTATTTTTATTATATTGGTACAATTTCCCATCTACCACGTAATAGACATATCCTAAATCAGGACTAATCGCAAAACTTTCTGCCTTCTCAATTTCAGGGGCTACGATCTGACCATAATAGGTTTGTTTGTAACTTACCGGATCAAAGCAGGCCAGGTAACGGTTTGAGCCTGCTGGATCTTTTAACACCGAAAACACCTCACCTGTAGCATAAGGCACCCAGGTCATATACAGCATATCTTTATCAGTATGGTTATAACTAAACTTAAAATCATCCCCATCACGATCCAGAATCGGACTTAAAGTGGAATCAAACTGAGTAGCATGAGTTACAAAACGACGGTGTTCCGCATCATAAAAAAAGGCCCTCATTTTATTAAGAATCTCCCCAACCCCGATAAAAGGAGCCACCTTATACTTCAGCTTGGTCACATTGTCGTAATTCAGCGGCATGCCGTATTTTAGATTAATATCCCGCTGATAAGCCAATACATTTCCCTGATCTGAAACCATATAGGCCCTTTCATACTCCGTTGCCATTTTTATCGCATCAATATGAAAACCTGCCGGAAGATCAAGGTCTAAGATTTCACTTTTCACATTGTAATTATTGCGCCATTCGAAGGTGTCGGGATGTACTCTATCTGTACTTTTATCTGTACCGATGTAAATGCCATAAGGAAGATTAATTCCATAACCTTTCAATGGACCGGTATTATAGCAATAGACCAGTTTGGGTTTTCCTGCCAATTTCAGTCCTGAACTCAGTGTACCTAAAAGATCATTAACCACCAGAAACTGCCCATCTGGCTGCTGAGAAAGCATATCTAACTGAGCTATCCCGTTTACATCCGTCATCAACAGCCAACCTTCATTAAATTCATTTCTAACTTCCATCATGAAGCGCTTCCGAAACTGAACGCCGGTTTCCTTATCCGTAACTCGATAATAACCTTCATAAGTTCCCACCGGTAAATTCATGATGATATTCAGGTCTTTGGTGTTCGCCAATACTTTCAGTTTAACAGCTCCTGTAGCTGGAGACGTTAAGTACACCCATTCATAAGTATAGCGGGAAGTGTCGCCCGAGTCGTCCTTGCTAAAGGACAGTACAGGTTTCACGTTAAAATTCTTCGCTACATAGGCCGTTAATTTTCCATCTAGCTCGGCCGGAAATTTAATCTCATTGATATCCTTATAGCTATAATTGCCAAGGTCTTTTTTACAGGAATAGGTAAACACACTAAAAACCAGTAGTAAAAAGAGGTAAATTTTATATTTAAACATCATGTTCTTCTTTTAAATGAAAACCAACAATTATAACGACAGGTAACCCATAGCCATCAGGCTACCATCCTCCTCATAAACCGGATTACCTTCCAATTTTAACCTGTCCAGATGACGTTGCACCAATCTTGGTAAAGCAACAACTTCATCATTAGACATATCACCATCCATGTATTGCGGAGTAATTCCCAGGAAATCACATACATAAAGTAATTTCTTTCTGGAAAAAGTTCCCCATCTATTATCTGCCCATAACTTCGGTTTTTTGAGGAGGTCATCAAATAAGATCTTCGTAGAGATTGTACTGATTGATTTACCCTTTATTGCTCTGGTGTTGAATTTTGTACTGAAATCCGGCGAGGGCATTAAGTCAATCTTGACAAAAAAACTCTTCGTCATCATTTCAGCAGTACGGATTAATTTCAATTTGATGGTATCTAAAAGTTTATTCTTTCTGATCATCAGAGATCTGGGCAAGGCCTCAAAATGGACGCCTTCTATAGCCGTCGACAATGGATTTATGGCCAGGTTATACGCCCGGTCATGATCCACACGACTGCCGCTTACGGCCACCACAATTTTGATCGTGGAGTCTTTGGCCGTGGAATAAGAAAGAGAAACGTAAGTAGAATCAAAGGCAACTTCCGGAACTGTTCTTCCCGCATCAGAAAAGTACACATCCGCGTCTTTGTTGTCATAAGTCATCAGGCCTTTTTCACAGGATACCAGGATTAAGGCCATCAACAGTACCATAATTATAGGTGTAATTTTTTTCATGTTCTTTCAGATTAATTGCGGTTGTCGAGTTCTGTCTGAGGAATTGGCGCTACATATTTTTCCGTATACATTGGAGTAGTAGCCGTTGCAGAAGTACCACTTGGAACAGCGGTGGCATTGGTTCTTTTATAATAAAAATACAATTGTCCTTCTCCGAAAAACTCCTTGATGTATTCCTTTTGTAATTCTGCTTTAAGCTGGGCATCAGTTAAGCTGAGGGCCAGCGCAGTCAGGCTCCTGTTCAGGCGCACCGTGTTTAAGTAACCAACAGCTGTTGCCTTATCCGGCTCACACTCCGCAGCGATATAATACATTTCACTGAGCTTTAAAAGCGGCACTGTATTTCTCCAGGGTTTATCTTTATCATCGATATCCAGATACTTGCAAAAGGTTTTGTAGGATTTATTGCCGGAAGTTCTCCAAAGCTGATTATAACCGAACCTAAAATCTTCGGTATTAGATTCAAAAACCGCATTTAAGCGAAGATCCAGCGGGGCTAAAATATTCTTTGCTTCCACAGCATCGTCATACAATTTGAGTTGACTAGCATAAAGATCCGAGTTATAAACCCCCATGATCATTTCTGAAGAGAAAATCAGATCCGGATTGATTTTCTCTGTGGTCAGATTTCCACGCAATACCCATGGGAATTTCTGCTGATTGTCGATAATCACCTTCGCGGCAGCCAGTGCAGAAACCTTATCACCTCTATACATAAACACCCTCGCTTGCAATGCTTTTACGGCATAATAATGAAATTTATATTTTTTATCCAGACTTACCGCCAGATTCGATGAGACCAGTCGCTCCGCCGCCTTCAAATCAGCCACAATATGCGACATGATATTATTGGCTGATTCAAAAGGCATCACGGCCACATCGCTCTGCGTATTATAAGGGATGCTTTTGAGTACTGAATCTTTGGTACTATACACCGGTCCGAAAAAGCGGAGCAAATCAAAATGCAACATTGCGCGAATCGCTAAAGCCTCTCCGCGGTATAAAGAATCTGTTTTTGCATCCAGAATACCCCGCGACTTTTCCAATCTGGCTCTGAACACATTCGATTTAAAGATGATATCATAAGCCGCAGTCCAGATCTCCGACATTTTTGTGCTCACCGTTCCATCCGTAAAATTTATAAGATGGAACTTGTACATGCTATGTGTTGCAGGAATATTAAAACGCTGCGCAAATATCTCAGGAGTGTTCAAAGTAAGTGTTTCGCCATACAAGCCTTTTGTGCCGATATTTACATACAAACCATTCATGGCGGCATCCACATTTTTTTTGCTGCTAAAAACCTGATCTTCTGTCAGCTGATCCTCCGGAGTAACCTCCAGAAATTTCTTACACGATGAAAAGAACGCTACCGCAACTATAGCTACAATCAAATATTTATATTTATTTCTCATTGTATTATGATTTAAAATGAAGCTCTTAAACTCAAGGACACTGACCTTGCAAATGGATAATCAATTCCACGTTCCCGTTTAACCGTCGAAAAGCGGAAAATATCATTCGTATAACCTGATAAATTCAGGGTTCTTAAACCCATATTTTTCAACCAGTGATTATCGGTAAATGTATAGCCCATGCTGATAGACTCACAGGAAAGCACACTTTCATTCTGTATAAAACGAGAGGAAATTTCTGTGGTAGTCGTTAACGAAATCCCCCGGAACTGAGAGATATCACCCGGATTTTTCCAGCGGTCATATAGTGCCCGTTTATCCTGATTGTTCGCAATCCCCTGGTAGGTAATATTTTCCACTTTCTGCAATAAGGCCTGGTTGAAAACATCCCCCTTTAGTTTATAACGCATCATCACCGAAAGGGATAATCCTTTATAATTAAAGCTGTTGGTAAATACACCTTCCAGCACTGGCTTCCCACTTCCTACCACAGTTTTCTTCACTGAATTATAATCCAGCGTATGAGATCCGTCGTCTGCCAGGAACATTTCCCTACCAGTAGCCGGATCAATACCTAAAGAGCGAACTGCCCAGAGGTCATAAGGACTATAGCCATCTCTGAATCGTTCTAAAGTCAACACCGATTTCTGCGTATTGAAATTCTCCGATTTCTCTGTATTTTGTAGTTTTTTATTCAGGTTTTCTAAGGAATTTCCAAAGCCACCATACGTACTATTTAAGGTTGCCCCAGTTAAGGTTGTCCTCCAGACGATGCGTTTTGCATAATTGTTGATGATGGCATAACTCAATCTCAGCTCATAACCATTGGTCGTTAAATTACCAATGTTTGCCTGATAGTTTGCCACACCTGAGGAAGTAGGATAATCCAGTGCTACCACCATATCTACCGTTTTCTTTTTATAGCTGGTCAGGTAACCTGTAAGGCGGTCATTAAAAAGTCCAAACTCCAGTCCACTACTGATTTGCGTGGTTTTTTGTGCTAACAGATCCGGATTACCCACTCTATCCAACTCTAGCCCTTGCCCATACTGGTTATAGGTTTTTAAATAAGTATAAATAGAAGAGGATAGTATGGTACCCATATTTTGATTTCCGGTTACCCCAACATTACTATAGACCTTTAAGCGGTTGAGCACTTTAAAATTTTTCATAAAGCTTTCCTTATGGATGTTCCAGCCAATCCCGCTAGACCAGTAAGGAGAGAAAGGATTAACCGATCCAAAAGCGGTAGAACCATCGATCCGGTAAGAAGCATCAAACAAATACCTCATATCGTAGGCATAATTCACAGATCCTACTGCATTGATACTGCGGTACTCTGATTTATTTGCCGTAGGCCGACTGTTAGCCGCGTAACCATAAGCAAACCTTAAACTAGGTGCTGCTCCTGAAGGGAAACCTTGGGCAATAAAGGTCTCTGAGCTGTTCTTGCTAATGGACATTTGCCCCCTTAAATTCGCCGTAAGGGAGTGTTTCTCCGCAAATACATTTCCATAAGTCAAGAGTCCGTTTGCACTCATAGATGAGCGGTCGATTGAATTATTGGAGTATAAACCACGTTGTGTAAAAGTTTTTGAGGCAAATTGGGTATGATCCGGTGAGGTATACACCTCCCGGTCACTAACGGCCTTCGAAATCTGAAAGCCCGCATTGAACTTTAATTTGGAAACAATATCATAGATTAAATTAAAATTATTCTGAAGTTCCATTCCAGTCCCCACACTTCTAAATGGCAAAGAGGCATTGTACAAGGGGTTCGGAATATTTAATGCAGTGGTCACAAACTCCGATGCAAAGGTTCTGGACTGATCCAGAAAGCGATCGGTAGTATTCTTTTCATAATACGGGTTGGCGTTCACAAAATCAGAGAATCTTCCATAAGGCGATTCATTACTCGAATTCCCCCTGAAGAAAATGGAGTTATTGATATTGACTTTTGACTTTCTATAAATCAGATTCACATTTCCTCCCCAACTATCCCGGTTAGAGCCTTTCATCACACCTGGCTCCATTTTGTAGTTAAATCCAACCCCATATCTAAACACAGGATCTCCACCATTTGCCGCAATAGAGATATTCTGACTTACTACAGTACGTACCGGCTCATTTAACCAGTAGGTATCCACACCACTGGCAATCCTACGCTGATGCCCATTATAAATAGAATCTAAAACCAATTGTTGTGCAACGTCGGTAGCCATGATATATTTTCCGGAAAGCCTTTCAAATTCCAGCTTTTCCGGGGCATTCATCATATTATATACACTCAGATCCGGAGTATTAACCCGCATGTCATTGGTAAATGAGAATTGCATTTTTCCTTCTTTAGGTTTCAGCGTTTCGATAACCACGACCCCATTGGATGCTTTTGAACCATAAAGTGCAGTAGAAGCCGCATCTTTCAGAATGGTTACAGAGCCTACCGTATTCATATCCAAATCCACAATAATCTGCAGTGTGGTTTCAAATCCATCTAAAATAAACAGAGGTTGGTTGGGCTGAACACCGAATGCGTCTTTTAAAGAAAGTCCATTCACCGATGTTTTACCGCGAATTTCAATATCAGGCAAGACATTGGGATTTGATCCCATCGTCTGATTATCCAAGACCACAAATGAAGGATCCAAGGCTTTTAAACTCGCAATGATGTTGTTGTTTCCTACAGTTTTTAATTCTGCACCTGAAAAGATAGCAGTTGCTCCGGTAAAACTTTCCTTTTTCCGATCAATACCAGTACCGGTAATGACCACATCCTCCAACTTACTAACCGTGGTTCTGAGTAGCACATTGATGACCGTTCTATCCGTAACAGGCATTACCTTCGTTTCGTATCCGATATAGGTAAAGGACAGCGCATCGGCATTGTCAGTGATCTTGATGGCATAATTTCCGTCTTTATCCGTTTTGGTAACTGTATTGGTTTTCTGGCTCTTCACCGATACACCGGATAACACATTGTTATGCTCATCGGTTATTTTACCAGTAATAATACGATCTTTTACGACAGCAGACACGGCTTTCACCACAATCACTTTCTTGTCAATCTCGTATACAAAAGGTTGATTTAAAAAAACTTTATCCAGGGCTTCTACTACCGAAACCTGTTTAAAATCTACATCAATCACTTTGGCATTTGCGATCATCCGATCGCTATAAATAAAGTCATAGCCAGCTTGTTTCCGGATTTCTTTAAAAATGCTCAACAGGGTGGCATCTTTCTTTTTCAACGTTATACTCTGACCATAGGTACTTGCGTTGACTTGCAAAAAACCAGCTGTTAATAACACAATTATCAATTTCATTATCAGCAAAATTTTAGCTAGGCCTGCCGGTGGCCGGCATAGGCTAGTAAAGTAAAAATTCATACATTTGGTTTAGTTTAATACGTGAATGCCACTGCACAAGAAGTAGTTTGGCATCACGCGGTTGTTCATTAATTGTTTAAGCAATTCCCGATCATACCGGGATTGATGAATGCCATTAAAACTGCTAGCCGGGAGTATTCCAGTACTCCTGGCTTATTTTAAGGATTCATTCTTGAAGATTTTTAGGTAGTTTTTTTTCTTATACGCATGTTTTTTACACCAACGTTTGCCGGCAAAACATTTTAGCAGTCATGGTTTGGTTTAGGGTAAATAATTCGGTTAGTTGGGTTATATAGGTTTTTTTGATTCTTTGGATTACTCCGGTTACTGATTCTTACTCACTTTTATACTTGATCCTTTGATTTCAAATTTCACCTCTCCTGTAGATTCCAGGATTTTGAGGATTTCGGGGATACCTTTCGACCTGGAGATCTGGGCACTAAAAGTAAGGCCAGTATTCACATCTGCATCATAAATTACTTTCACGTTATACCATCTGCCAATCTTGTTCATGATTTCCCTTAAACTCTCGTGCTGAAATAGAAAGTCGCCGTTTTTCCAATCGATCACCTGATCGACATCCTTTTTTACGACGTCTATTCCCTGCTGATTTAAGATGGCTTGTTCTCCGGGTCTGATGATAACCTCAACAGGCTTCAGTCCCTTTCCGCTATAAGTAGACAACACTTTCACGCTTCCTTCCAATAAGGTTGTTTTGATTGCCCCTTCATCTTTGTAGCTATTGATATTGAAATGAGTACCCAATACCTGGACTTCCTGTCCCTCATTAATGACTTTAAATGGATGTGATTTATCTTTTTCAACTTCAAAGTAAGCTTCCCCGGTCAGTTCAACCTTCCGGTCTGGAGCGGAGGCGAAAGACATCGGAAATCTCAGAGAAGAAACCGCGTTCAGCCACACTTTGGTGCCATCGGGTAAAATCACCTGGTATTGTCCACCTTTTGGGGTTTCGATGGTGTTATAGGTTAATGGCTGATCCGCATTGCTGTCAGTAGCCTGCACTTTATATAGCAACTGCCCATCAGCAGATTTTGTAATCTGGATTCCGGTCTGCTCAACTAAGGCTCCGTTTTCGGCATCACTCAGATTGATTTTCCGACCATCACCCAAAATCAAAGTTGCAGTATTTGATCCGGGAACTATATTGGAGGCCATCGATTGATCTTTGTGATTTCCTTTCATCAGGAAAAAGTAAGCTGAAATTCCAACGATGATCAGAATTGCTGCAGCCGATAAATATCGTCCTATTGAATATACCCTGCCTTTTTTCTGGTATTGATGTACCTGATCAAAAAGACCTTCGTATATTTCATTACGCACAGCATCTTTCTCTCCCATCAGCGAAGTATCCCAGGAAGTATGTCTGTTCATCAGCAATAGATAAGCTTCATCAAAAGCTTTTCTTTCGTCTTCAGTAGCGATTCCTTCCTGGCATTTTTCTGCCAATGCTCTAAATTGAGTGTCTGTGATTAAGGGCTTCATACAGGTACGTCTAAATAAAAAGACCTAACCCCTAAGTAGAATTAAAAAAAAATTATTTTAGGAAGAGTGAACACACACAGGTAAAGAAAAGTACTTCTCCCATGACTATCCGGAGTTGTTTTAAGGCAATGGAAATTTGGGCTTCGACAGTTTTTACGCTAATTCCCATTTTGCTTGCAATCTCTTTATTACTCAGGTGCTCCATTCTACTCAGCAAGAAGACCTGTTGACAACGATTAGGAAGTAAAGCAATCCCCCGCTCCAGTAATTTTTCTACATCTTGCTCATTCAGCCGATCTTTCATGAGGTTGAAACCAGCTAATTTTTCCAATTCTTCAGGCTCAATAAATACCTTTCGATTATTTGCCGATTTAATATAGCTGAGTACTTTGTAACGAACCGCAGTAAACAAATAAGCTCTTAATGAATCAATTTTCACCTCCGCCCTTCGAATCCATAATTGCAAAAGCACATCTTGCACAATATCCTTACAGGGATCAGCATCTTTTAAAATACTAAATGCAGCGAGGTACAATCGTTCCCAATATTGGTCGTAAATAAGCTTAAGGCCACTTTCATTGTCTGTCTCCAATAACGAAAGTAACTCTTCATCCACTAATACTGCTTGAGTAAACATATTATTCATTCCTAAAGACGCCATAAGATTATAAAAAAAAAATGACACTCTAAAAACCTTTGTTAGAAAGAAACCAGTTAAAACGTGGTAATAACTTCAAATGTCGCTCAGGGGCACCTTCACCGAGAAGTAGGCCATCTTATAATTCAGGTACTGGATTAGTCATCATAAATCCAAAATTTGGCTACAAAATAAGAGGTTCTAAAGTTCCATAAAATTCAAACACAGCCGCAGAAGCGGCTGTGTTTGAATTTTATTTAATGAAGTCATTCTCTTTGACTTCATCATTACCCTGTTTCAAAACCAGCTCACCTGCCTTTAAATTCCCAAATACCTCAGTGGAATCAGGAGCTGCTAATCCTTCTTTCACGTCAACGAGAACTGCCCTCCCTGCCCTAACGACGATCACATACTGACGTTCGGTAGATCGCACAATTGCAGAATTTGGTACCAGCAAGGACCTCGCTCCCGATAACAAAGGAATTCGTACCTCAGCATACATGCCTGGCTTAAGCTGCTGATCGGCATTGGCAATATCCACCTCCACCGCTTCTGATCGTGTACTACCTAAGGTATTGGCTGAACGGCTGATCTTTGCCTTGCGGGTCAGTCCTGGTGTCGCATTAAAAATAAAGCTCACCGGCTTTTTCAGGTCTACCTTGTCTACATAATTTTCCGGGATAAAAACCTCCAGTCTAAGTTTTTTGATATCCTGTAACACAAACATCGGCTGATCCGTAGATTTTCCCGGTGAGACTAAGGCTCCCGGTGACACATTACGTTGAATAATCATGCCATCAAATGGGGCATAGATTTGCAGGTAACTTTGCATGGTTTTTACGGAGCCCATGTTAGATTTTTCGGACAAAGCAATGGCTTCATCAGCTTTCATCCTGGCCATTGCATTATCCAGATCAAGGGGAGAAACGGCACCAGGTTCTTTAGCGGCTTCCTTTAGTCGTCCGTACTTCTCTTTACTGGCACGCGCATTCTCTGTGGCTTGTGTAAACCTCGAGTTAGCCGCCTGCAACTGTGACTCCATTTCCGGGGCTTCCAGTGTAGCCAGGAGTTGCCCTTTACTGACCAAACTTCCCCTGTCAACAGCAATGGTTTTTACAAAGGCATTTACCCTGGGAAAGATATTGACCTCATTATAAGGTTTAAGACTACCAGACAGGACTATATCGCTGATTAAACCCTTTTTCAGCACCTTAGCCAGCAAATCCTCAGCTATTGTGGTTTCCTTTTTATGATCTCTAAGGTCTTTAGGTTGTTCTCCACTGGAACAACCAGCAGCGAGAAGGCCTATAACAGCAACAGTTGTAATATATTTATGATAAGTTGTCATGATTTTTATTGGTTTTCGTTTTGGTTTTCTAATGTATCATCGGGCATAAGTGAGACTGATTTTAAGCTCGTTGTATCCTGGAGCCAGGCGAAGACCTGAGGAAGGATAAACAAGGCAGCAAGCGTGGAAGCGAATAGACCTCCGATCACTGCCCTTCCTAAAGGAGCGGTTTGTTCTCCGGCCTCTCCCATACCGGAGGCCATCGGGATCATCCCGGCCATCATTGCCAGACTGGTCATCAGGATTGGTCTAAGTCTGATCGAAGCACTCGTGATGGCGGCCTTGGTAGAATTCTTGTAATCCAACCGCAGGTTCTCGGCATTGGTCACAATTAGAATGGCATTGGCTACAGATACGCCTGTGGACATGATCATTCCCATGTAAGATTGCAAATTCAGTGTAGATCCAGTGAGCAGTAATAATGTCAGAGATCCAAGAATTACTGCCGGCACCGTCACCAGGACGGTCAGTCCCAATTTAACAGACTGATAATTGGCAGTCAGCAAAAGAAAGATCACCAATATAGCAAAGAGCAACCCATATTGCAGACTATTCATCGTTTCTGTGAGCAGGCTGGACATCCCTTTAAGTTCAACAACCACTCCTTTAGGCGGCGTCTTCAAAGCAGCCAAAGCTTTATTTACCGCTGCCGTTGCGGTACCCAAATCCTGCTTGTGGATATTCGCGCCTATGGTTAAAAATCGTCTGGGACCTGCCCGGTCAAATTCTCCTGGGGTATACCTGATACTGAAGGTCGCCAGGTCGCCAAGAACAGGACTACTTTGTCCCCTCACCAATGGAATTTGCTTTAGCTCATCCATCGTGTTCATCACATATTCAGGCACCTGAACCTGTACCTGATAAGTATAGGCCTTACTTTCGTCCAGCCATTGGATTTTCTCTGTAAACCTGCTGGAAGAAGTACTGGCTGTTACAGACCTGGAAATTTGCGCGACATCCAAACCAAGTTGCGCGGCTTTCAGTCGGTCAATATTTATGGTTACTACAGGAAGCTTCAAGGGTTGAGCGATTTGCACATCACGCAGGTAATCAATAGTTTTCAACTTAGCAACCACCTGATTGGCATAAGATTCAATTTCGTTCATATCCTTTCCCGCCACCCGGACTTCAATCGGCGTACTCGCCCCCTGGCTCATGATCTTCTCTGTCATGTCTATCGGTTCAAAGCTGATGCGGAGGTCAGGAAATTTAAAAGCGATATTTTTCCGCAGTGCATCTTTCAGCTCATCCATATTGACCTTGTAGTCCTTATCCAAATTCACCTGCATCACGGCCTCGTGTGTACCTGTATTGAAAACGTACAAGTTGCTGACCCCATAACTGCTTGGTATGAGTCCGACATAAGCAGAACTGATCGACACCTTATGATTAACCGTATTGTCGATGATAGACAACACTTGTTTCAATTTATCTTCGGTACGCTCCAATCTTGTTCCATCTGGTTCTTTGATCCGAATCTGGAACTGTCCGTTACTCACTTTAGGCATCATGTCTTTTCCTATAAAAACGAATCCTGCAGCAGCAAACCCAATGACCAAAACGAGATATATGGGCACAAGTAATTTTTTATAAGGCATCCAGCTCGTGATGATGTTCATGTAACGAAGTTTTACACGTTCAAAAAGGTCATTCTTCTCCGGATGCGCTTGTTCTTCCTTCAAATGGGCCTCAACTTGCCTTTCCTCAGCTTCATCCAGCACCTCTCCAGCATGCGCATGTACTTTACCATGTTCATAATGCTGGTATCGTTCGGACTTGATCATCCAATTGCTTAAGATCGGCACCAAAGTGAGCGCAAGGATATAGGAAACGATCATCGTCAGTCCAATCGATAAGGATAGTGGAAGAAACATCGCTTTAGGCACACCGCTCATCAGGAATGAAGGGGCAAATACAGCAAGGATACAGAGTAAGATCAGCAGTAAAGGGTAAGAAATTTCCTGACAGGCATCATAGATGGCCTGCTTTTGGGGTTTTCCCATTTCCAGATGCTGGTGGATATTTTCTATTGCAACCGTCGCCTGGTCTACCAATATACCAATCGCCAATGCCAATCCACTTAAGGTCATGATATTGATCGTTTGTCCGAACATACCCAGCAACATCACACCAATAAGTATGGAAACAGGAATGGTGATCACCACAATCAAGCTGCTGCGCAGGTCCCTCAAAAACAGCAGTACCATCAAACCAGTGAGTAATGCACCAAGGGAACCCTCCGTAATTAGACTCTCCACAGCGTTGATCACAAACACCGATTGGTCAAACTCATAAGAAATTTTGACGTCATCGGGCAAGAGACTTTGCATTTCGGGTATTTTTGCTTTCAATGTCTGGACTACGGACCAGGTAGAGGCGTCGGCGGTCTTTACTGCTGGTATATAAACCGAGCGTTTACCATTGATCAGCGCATAATCTACGGTAACGTCTGCAGCATCGCTGACGCGTGCAATGTCTTTGATCAAGACGGGAACACCTCCTTTGACCAGTACAGGAATATTGCCAAACTCCTTCACCTCCTTGACCAGGGAATTCATGGTGGTCACCATCATGGTATTTCCCAGGCGCAGGTTTCCCGATGGCGACATGACATTGAACTTGGCCAATGCACTAACTACTTCATCTGTAGTGAGGTTATAGCTTCTCAGTTTATTGGGATCGATGTTTACAGTAATGGATCTGGAATTGGCCCCAAATGGCGGTGGCGCGGATAATCCTGGAACAGCGGCAAACATCGGGCGTACCCGGGTAGCGGCCAGGTCGTAGATTTCCTTTAAACTTCTGGTTTTGCTCGACAAAACCAGCTGGCCAACTGGTAGTGAGGAGGCATCAAACCGTACCACCTGGGGTGGCAAAGCTCCAGGTGGGAAAAACTTCATTGCACGATTGACTTGCAGTGCTACCTGAGCAGAAGCTTCCGCCATATTGGTGTTTTCATAGAAACTGAGTTTGAGCATGGTAAGCCCTTGTATATTTTTACTGGTGATGTTCTTAATCCCATTCACATACAGGAACTGATCCTGAAGTCTTGTAGAGAAAAAGCCTTCCATCTGTTGTGGAGACATCCCGCCATAAGATTCTATCACGTAAATAGTCGGCAGATTCAATTGGGGAAATATATCTACTGGTATTTTAATCGCGCTCAAAAAAGCAAAGATCAGGAGACTGAAAATAATCACCACGATCGTAATTGGCCTTTTTAGTGCTGTGCTAAGCATGGACATAATTGTTTATCGTAATAGGTTCAAAATTTGATTAAATTGGTTGGTCCCCACAGCGCAGTGCAGCAGCGCAGTACAATAGCCATTCTTGGCCATTACAAAATCCCTTTCCGCTCGATCCAGGACGGCGAGTGTGGCATTAAGCTCTATGATATTGGTTAGCCCATTTTTATAGAGTGACAGTTTTTGCCGATAGCCGGCCTTTGCGGCTATAAGTTGCCGGGGGATCTCCCTCAACCTTTCCAATGCGGTATTTAGCTCGGCATAGGCTTGCTTGCTCTGCAAGGAAAGTTCTTGTTTTTGTGCATTTAATCTGCTGAGTTCATAAGCTGTAGCAGCTTTCTGACTCCGTAGCTTTAGCTGGCGGCGTTTCAGGTCGCTCAGGTTATAAGAGATGCCCAGGCCAACCAGGTAATTGCTACGATCAACTCCCCATCCTTCAGACAAATTTTGAAATTCATCGTTGGAAGTAATACTCGATCCCCTGCCCCAAGCCGCAGCCTGAAGGGAAATTTTGGGCGCATATCCTTTCTTTACCGCAGTTTCCTTATCCAGACTATGCTTGTAAACCGATTCTTGTAGTTCTACCAAAGGATTACTTAAATCAACATTATGCTGGGCAAGGACAGCAATTCCATTGCTAATCAATTTCTGTTGAACCAAAGTATCTGGTACTATGGAATCCAGAGGTAGTCCACTTAAATAAGCCAATTTTAGCTGCACTTGTTTGTACCCGTTAGACAGTTCGATGTAATCCAGTCTTGATTTGGAAAGTTCCGCTTGCGCGATACTGGTGTCTACGCCCGCAATAACGCCGCTTTTGGCCAGCGCGAGTATGGACCTTTCAATGTCCTGGTTTCTCTCAATTGCAGCAGATTGAATCCGGAGCAAATCCCGGTAGCGCAGCAATTGAAGATAGCCAGCCATGCTCAGGTTCTGCAACTGAAATTTTGACCATTCCAAAGATTTCTGGCTGATCTGAATCTTAGATTTCGCTACCTTATTCAACGCATCAAAAGCACCGAAATTATAGAGTTCCCAGTCCAGGGCTATAATCCCAAGATTGGTTAGTGCCGCATGGTAATTGTTATTTTCTCTAACTCCCCTGGAATTGGAAGGAACGATACCAAAGCCAAAATAAGGTCCGGCAACGTTATTATTCGTTCCCAAATCTGCCTGGTAGTTCAGTTTGAGATTTGGCAACCAATTGTAAGCAGCCTCTCCCGCCTCCGCTTTGCTCATGATAATGGCAGATTCATCAGCCATTAATGACGGTGCATGACTGTTCACTTGATCAATCAGGGTATTAGGGGATAAGCTTCCCTGTTTAGTTTGCGCGTTTATGCCCAGCCCATAACTACTTACCAATAGTATGAACAGGCCTTTTTTTAAAGACAACATTTGTGTTTATGTGTGTTAATCCGAAATTGAACCTTAACCGTAAGAAACCATCTGATGTGGTTCCGTCAAGAAGAATAGGAAAATCCTATATACGGAAGGTCATGGTATGGAGATAGGTATCATCCCTGCCCGGAAGCCGGACCTGAATTCCCTGAAGCATTGCTGTTGTCAGCCTAACCTTAACAACAAGCGCTGAAAAAAGTAATGCCAGAAAACCAAAAAACGTGAGTATTGATTCAATTGGCGGGCGCGAGAGCATTTGCTGGATCGCGGCAGATTCCATCAGGTCATCTTCAATATAGTCATGCTTTCGCTTACTAAAAAGCTTTCCAAGGAGTACACTGGTAACCACTTCATTCTGATTGCGATCCAATAAGGAAAAACCCAGAAATGGCTTTCCTATGAAAAGGATGGCAGAAAAATAGAAAAGAATTTTAAGTGTTTTAAGCATCTACTCTGTTTGATGACGAATGTCAAATTTGAAAAATTTAAACTTAAGCGAGAACAAGTAACAGAAAAGTTGCGCATAGAAAAAAACTGTAATAAACACTTCAAAAAAAATGGGCTTCACCAAAATAAAATTAGTAAAGCCCATTTCAGGTATAAAAATATACTACAATTAATTATGAATGTGCAAGGAGATATCGTCTGTGTTGGCTACAAGAATTTTCATTTTCTCCATTTCAGTTTTCTTGTCAAAAATATTTTTCTCCTTTTCAAACTGCCGGATGGTTTCCATATTAACCTTTGTTCCGATTTGCTGGAGCAGTGCAGAAACTTCGGGATAACAATTGGCAGCAGGATCCACAAAGCGGAGGTATGCTAAAGCTTTATCATAGCCTTCTTTCGATTCTTCCAATTTTGCTTTGAGCAACTGTTTGCCACAATATTCATTTTTATGTTGCTGATAAATGGAAGTAATCAACCCTTCAACTTCATGATAACAGCCCAGCTCCTCAGGAACATACCGCAATAAGGCAAATGCTTTACTAAACTCTTTACGATCAATATTTAGCTTAGCAGATTTTAAAATCTTCGGACAATTTTCCTGATAGAAATTATGGATCAATTGCTCAGTGGACACCAAAAACTCATTGAGTTTTTTATCGTTGGGTTTTAATTCCTGAATTGCCTTTAAGATTGCAGCCTCGGCATTAGTAGCCGTGGCAATTGTGGTTTTACTAAAAGTATTAAACGTAACTTGAAGGTCAGGATTCTCTACCATCAATTGAACTTGAACCTTCATCACTTTCACATCTCCCATATCTCCAGCCGTCATATTACTTAGGATATTAATTTTAGGAACAATATAAAATGGCGACTGGTTGGAAAAGCTCAACCTATTCTTAAAGTTCTTTTTTAATTGTTCTACCAAGAACTCATATTGTTTTTTCTCCACCAATGCATCGCCCTCGGGAATACTAAAACTGTAACCTATAGCACTTACCTTGATATTTTGAGCGAAAGCCAATGAGCTTGAAAAAACCAACAGCAATATATTTAACAGCGTTCTTTTCATTTCCCTTACTTAATCGTAATAAACAAACTCTGACCTTTAATATTCCTGGTTGCATTTATGTTTTTACTCTTTAAGAACCGGATAATTTCATTCGCAAATTTATTGGGATTAAATGGTTTATCTGTCTCCTGATCAAACAGAGGAATACGAACTTCGTCGAATACCATTTTATTTTCAATAATACCGGCTAAATTAGCTCTACCCCTAAATGCACTAGCAGAAACCCATTCTTCAATGGCTTCGTTTAAAAACTTTCCGCCTTCAATTTCCGAATCAAAATCTATTGCACAATTTTCATCCAGATTGAAATGTATCACCAATGCTCTTCCAATGTCTCTGATCTCATCGGTTTTTACCATCAGGTTATTCATAAACTCTTCTTGCATCTTTTCAAATGCCCGCGTAATGAGTTTCTCTACATCATTGGTTACAAAACGTCCACTTGATGCCGTTTGGTTTGAAAAGCTCGCACCAGTATGGGTTTCAAATGCCGTTACGTTTAAGGTAATATTGGTACCGCTATCGTCCGTATTGTTCTGCACATCTACCTGCACATAAAAATCTGCACCAGAGCCACTCAATAAATCGGATTTGAAGTTGGACTGCCTATCGGCCGTAAAGGCAGAATTGGCTTGCGCAGCACGTAAATTGGCCACGAAATCTACAGTAGACCATCCCCGCTGATCAAAGGCTTCCTTTACCTTAGACACTGCGGTACGTACAGCGGGATTATTATCTAAAACCGTTTGAACATTTTCATCCTGCTTACTATAGGGTACCACCATGATTTTTGCCGCAGCCCGGGTTACCTCAGCGCTTCTGGTGGCTGCTATTTGCGACTTAGCATTAGGCACAAAGCATGCTAAAATCAGGCAAATTAACCCCGTTGAAAAAACACTTTTCATCTTAAAAACCTATTTTATTTAACACTTTATTACGCTCCAATTCCGTACGTAAAGCATTGTAATTCAATTTGAATTCTACGACCGCAGAAACACATTTTTTATTATCTGCACAGGTATAAAAGGTCGAATTTGAACTTGTGATAAACTGTTTGTAATCACCTTTCCAAAACTTATCAAAAAAGGCTTTATTTTCAGTTTCAACAGATTTTCCCTTGCGAATCATTGGGTTTTTGAAATCAGTACCTGGGAAGCCCATGTAAAACAATTGTTCTAAAGCTTTCTGCTGTGCATTTTTAAGCGCGACTGCATGCCCCTCATCTTTACTATTGTTCGGAAATTCATCACTAACTCCTCTTAACGTTACCAATCCCTGTGCCTCGTGATTGATCACAGCAGAATTTGAATATGGGTTGGACAATAGTTTCTTAGTACAGCTAGACGATACAGACAGGCCTATAGCCAACAGTACCAAAAGTTTAATTTTTCTCATGTTTATTTTGAATTATTTAGTTAAGACTCCAAACGTCACTTTATCTGCAACGGCTTTTTTTATATTTTTCTCCCCATCGATTACCGTTGCGCTGGAGAAATTTCCATCGTCTACGCTAAATACCCATGCTGTGCCAATTTTTTGCTGCCTATCGATCGTTTTTCCACCTACATTTACGGTGTTCCTGGAAACAATATCCAGCAATTGTCCTTTGTTGATCCCCAGGTTTGAACCAGCGGCAATGACAAAATCTTTAAATGGCCCTTTGAAATTTCCTCCGGATTTTTGTGCAGATAGCGATTTCCCGCCTTTGCCAATCCATTCCACAATCTCAATACGCATCGGAAAATTTTTACCGGTAAAAAGCTTTACATTATCAGTTAAACGGTCCAGTGCCACTTTAAAGGAGGCATCCGAATTATCCTTTGGTTGATTGATCAGCTGATTTCTATTTTCCTGAGCTTTAAGCTCATCCTTGCTGTAATGCGTTTTGATAATCGATTTTAAGTCTTCTGCCTCTCCAACCGGTTCAGAATTTATACTTTCTGTCGTTACAATTTCTCCTGTTGACACATCCAATACTTTTAATTGTATGGTCACATTACTGTTCCATTTATCTTTCTTGCTCGTATGTTTTATCCCCAGGATGTTGCCTTCAATAAGATAGCTGGCGCCTTTGCTAATGCCATCTTTAAATGACTCCTTACTATCCATAAAAGCTTCTGTTCTTTGGAGTTTCTTTTCTTTCTCCAGACTCTCCAGATTATTGCGGTCTACCACGGTAAATCTTTTAGAAGAAACAAATGAATTAATGATGGTTTCTTGAATGATTTTGACTTCCATCTTGGAAACAACTCCCTCATCAAAGGACATAGGAATAAATGCGACACTTATTTTTTCCTGTGCTTTTAGGTGTAAACTACACAAGAATAAAGACGCTAAGTAAAATGATTTTTTAATCATGGTTTGATAAAATGGTAATGAAAATTTGCGAGCTGCAAATGTTGGCTATTTAGACTGGCGATCCTAGTCTGCAGGAGGTAGTTTAGCGGTAGTCGGTTGGTAGTTTACAGCAGAAACATCGGGTAGTCCGATGGGTAGTACTACAGACAAACAACTAAACTTAAGATAGTTACACTTGACACCATAAAAACCAACTGGCAAAGCGTTCCTAAAGCCCTTATAAAAAACAAGGGCTCGCTATTGATTTTCAGGGAAGAAAAAGGAAAGCCTTTTTCTTTTAAACCAGGTCAATTACATCAATTCTGATCGGCTGTTCACCTCTAGAATATCATAAATAGTTTTGAGGTGATACTTTACTGTATTATCGGAGATAAAAAGGTCGGAGGCAATTTCCTTATTGGTTTTACCTTCACGAACGAGTTCAATAATTTTTAAATGACGGGGCTTTAATTTGGAGGTTTCAATGCTTTTTGATAACGGCGGATTTTCCTGGGTATCTGTTGAATTTGCATCTTTTAGTAAACGGAAACGCAACAATTCCAATTCCTTTTCAATAGAAAGCCGACGTTGTTTATTTGCTTTATTCAACTTATACAAAGCAAAAATCAGCGCCAACAGCAGGATGATTACATAAACATAAAGTAAGGTTATCTTCTTTTGGTTGCTACTTTCTTCCAAATTACGATGTTGTAAGAGTTCCTGCTCGATCTGGTTTAATTTCCCACTACGATTGGCAGCATCATATTGACGTCTTTCTTCACTTACCTTTTTCTGTACTTCATAAGCATGCTTATAATCATCATTCTCTACGTAGTAGAGGATCATACTTTCAAGCATCGTAATTCTATAGATATCTATACCGTATTTATTCGCGTAATAAAAGCCTTTATCGAAGGCTTCCTGTGCTTTTTGCTTATTCTTTAATCGGGTATACAATTGAATTTTTGCTTTGTATAATACCGGTAAATGTTTAGGGTTTTGTTGTTCCAAAAGCTTGATTCCATCATCGAAATATTTTTCAGCAGCGACAAGATTATCTTTTTTAAACTCCAGTTGACCAAGGACACAGATGTAAAATGCAAGTGTTTCTTTCTTTACATAATGAAGCTGAGCAGGGTCAACCTGTTTTATAGCTTCCAGTAACTCCTTATCATTCTTTAAATCATAATGGATTAGGATGCGTTCAATTAATATGCGGGTCTCCGTTTCTATCCGATGCTTACTTTTTTGGCCCTCCAGATAAGCATTTTGGAGGTTTGTCAAAGCAGCTGTATAATTATACAATTGCTTATAAGTTAGCGATTTTTGAAGGTAGGCATGGTACTTATCATAGGCCGTAGATTCAGCATCGTTGATGATCGCTTCTAACTTGATTAGTGATTTTTCATTTTGATTGTTGTCATTTAACAGAGAAATCTCTTCCTGTAATTTATCATAATCAATTGTTTGGCCGAAGGCAGGTGTTAGCAGGTTTAAAAGACTAGTCGCACAGATCAGTAATAGGGAACGGAAAAACATGGAAAGTAAAAGATATCGATTATAAAATTAATTTGAATCGATAAAGATAGAATAAAATTACCTAAAGGTTATTAAACACAAAGTTTGTAAATATTTCTAAAAACACAAAACCCTCTTTACAATTGTAAAGAAGGTTTGTGGTGGCTAGGTTGTAAACTTCGACCCTAACCTGTCTGATTCACCCCCTAATAACATATTAGACCTATAGGGAAATTCGGTCTATAAAAATGCAAATACTAATATCCTTTTGCTGATTGAGCAGCTTTCAAATTGGCATTGTGATCCAATGCACTTTGAGGATATGGCATTACTTTAAATTTATCTTGCCAGTTACGCTCTTGAACAATACTATTGGTTAAGTCGTAAGTACTTTTCATTACATTTTTGCCAATGTTCCAACGTCTGATGTCAGCATTACGTTGACCTTCACCTGCTAGCTCAATTCGACGTTCATTTCTAATCAACTCACGTACGGTTTCTTTGCTATTAAAAACGGTCTGATCAACAGTTGGCATACCTGAACGGTCACGTACATCGTTTAGTGCATCATACACAGAAGCATCCGGACCCGAAACTTCGTTCTGTGCTTCAGCATAACTTAGTAGAATTTCTGCATAACGAATGATAGGGAAATCCTGAGCACCATCCCAGTCATTTTCTATGTAGGCAGGATCCACCATTTTCTTAAAGTTATAACCAGTTTTACTGTTGTTATTTCCACCTCTACCCCATGTGAATGTATAACCGGCATTGAAGCTATTCCAAGGATTACTCGGGAATAAAACACTTGCATAAAGGCGAGTATCTCTGTTTTTAAACTCATCAAAATAGGTGGTAGTTGGTTTGCCATTATTATAATTTGTGGCACGTTGTGCTGCAGTAGGTGCGGCAAAGGTGTGTCCGGTTTTATCCCAATACGCATTAACCAATTCTTGAGTAGGTGTAATGGAGCTCCAGCCTCCTAAATCAGAAGGAGGAAGCAATGTTCTTAATCCATTTCCATATTCATAAGAAGAGTTGGTGATACTTTGTGAAGCTAGAATCACCTCTTTACTATTTTCATTTACAGTCCAGAATTGTTGTTCATAACTGGCCAGGCCTTTATAGAATTTTTCCTTTTCAGCAGCGTCTGCAAAAGTCACTAATGAAGAATAATCATCTTTCAGGATATCTGGAGTAACCGCTGTCACCCTAAATAATTTGTAGCCCATTCCCATGATCACTTTAGTACTTGCAACAGCATCAGCCCATTTACCATAATACATTTGAATTCTGCTTTTTATAGCCCAAGTTGCTCCAGAAGTAATCCTTCCTGTCTCATTACCAGTTCCACCTACATAAGTCGCAGGGAGGTCAACCGCAGCACTGGTTAATTCTGCTAAGCAGAATGCAATTACATCCGCTTCTGCTGTTGGTGCTACTGCGGTTTCTTGTGGATCTACATAACTTTTTGTCAACAGCGGTACTGCACCAAAAGTCCTGGCCAAATCAAAATAAGTGATCGCTCTAAGTGCTCTTGCCTCAGCAATAAATCTACGTTTCATCACGTCCTCCATTGGAACTTTATCCACGTTATCCAGGAAGTAGTTGTACTTTCTGATAAAAACGTACCTTGAATTATAGCCCAGATCAAGTGTTGCGTCAATATCTCCGGCGCTGACAGAAGTTGCCGTGCTCTCCCAAGGGTATTGTGCATAGGCATTGTCTGATGATCCGTCATCATAAACATTACTATAACCTCCATTTAAATAGCCATAACATCCATTCAAGGCTAATCTAGCTTCGTTTTGTGAAGTCCAGAAAGTTGCACTGGAAATCTGGTCTTGCGGTACCCTGTCAAGTGATGATTTTTTGCAAGATGTTTGTATCGATAGCGCAAAAACCACAAGGGGTAAGTATAATATTTTTTTCATCGGTGTATATTTAATTTTAACAATTATGAAGTCATCGTGAGCACATTTATTTCTGTTGAAAACAACATGCGATTAATTTCATTTTGTTGATTGATTAGGTGATTAAAGCGTTAAGTTAATTCCGAAAGAAATGGTTTTTGTTTGCGGATAAGATGCACGAGTAGAAGCCATTTCCGGATCAAAATCTTTTAACCTTTTATCTCCTCTAATTGTAAGTAAGTTATTGCTTGACACATAGAACCTTAAATTCTGAATATGTAAAGGTTGAATGACGTTTTTAGGGAGCGTATAACCCAGCGTTACAGATTTAATTCTGAAATAATCTGCATCAAATAACCAAAAACTAGATTGTTTTAAATTCTGCGTATTATCGGCAGACTGTAGTAAACGAGGATAAGCTGCATTTGGATTAGGATTTTCTGTAGTCCAACGACCTAACTGATACTGTTTTACTCCAGCACCGTTAAAGAAGGCCTGAGAAGCTTCTGAATCAAGGTAAACCTTAACGCCAGAGACACCTTGTCCCAACACTGAAAAGTCAAAGTTCTTATAACTTGCTGACAGATTAAGACCATAACTAATGTATGGAACATCACCACCCATTATTTTACGGTCATCACCATCAATTATACCATCAGGAACACCGTTAGGTCCACTTACATCTTTATATTTAATATCACCTGGCTTGGTATTTACCGATTGTACGGCATGATTTTTTACATCATTTGCATCAGCGAATAAACCTTCTGCTTCCCACATGTAGAAAGAACCGATTGGTAAACCTACACGATTAATGTAATTTCCATTAATCTGATCTCCTTGTCCACCAAGGTCAATTACTTTGTTCCAGATTCTACTGAAATTTCCGCCGATTGAGTAATTAAACTCTCCAATATGGCTGCTGTGGTTTAAGGAGAACTCGAAACCTCTATTCTGAACTTTAGCTAAGTTTACAGAAGGACTTAAGTCAGGTGTCAATCCAGCCTCATCAGGTAAAGATGGATTTACCAATAGGATACCATTGGTCATTCGATCAAAGGCATCAATTTGGAAACTCAATTTATTATGGAATAAACCAGCATCGATACCAATGTTAGTCATCGTTACTTTTTCCCATGATAAGGTTGGATTAGCCAGTTTTCCAGGCCATACCCCATCCTGTTTACTTTCATCAAGAATAACAGCAGTACCGGTCTTTAAACCATCATAGAAGTCATAGTTACCTACATTACTTACGTTACCCAATTTACCCCAGGATCCACGTAATTTCAACTCAGATATCCATCCTATTGATTTCATGAAATCTTCCTGAGAAATACGCCATCCACCAGAGAAGGAAGGATAAGCACCCCAACGATGACCAGGCGCAAATTGAGAAGAACCATCTACACGCATACTTGCCTCGAATAAATACCTGTCGTTATAAGCATAATTGAACCTACCGAATACGGATTCAAATGCATTTTCATTGATTGATCCAGAACTTGTTGTATTTAATGGATCTGCTGAACCTGCATTGATCGCATTTAAATCATTGTTTACAAAGTTTTTACGAATCACTCTGATAGACTTATCTTTGTAATCTTCATAAGAAGAACCTACCAATAACTTTGCGTAGTGTTTATCAATACTTTTCTCATAACTCGCTGTCGCTTGTGCAAGGAATTTACCACTGTTAAACCAGGATTCATCCAATTGGTTCACTGCTACCCCTGTTCCACTAATAGGCTTTCCGGTAAAGAAGTTATTGATCGGATCCATGGTATTTGTGAAAGCAGAAACCACAGAATTGTAATAATTGTAAGAAACTAACCCACTAATATCTAATCCTTTAACCGGGGTATAAGTTCCGTTCACTCCGCTTAATAATCTGCTGTAATTATAAGAGTTACGTCCACCTTCTTGTAAGGTACGTACAGGGTTATTAGCTGCCAATGTTCCATCAATTACACCACCATTCACACTTCCCCATTCGCCATTGCTTTGTTTGTTTACTAACAATGGTACTACTCTGTTTAAAGAAAGAAAATTGGTACTTCCATTTTTATTGTCCAGGGCATCTCTGATAAAGGAAATGTTAGAACCGATTTTAAACTTTTCAGTTACCTGGCTTTCTGTATTAGACCTCAAAGTGTAACGTTTCAAGTTTTTACCTGGATTAAGGGAGTTTTGGTCGAAATAAGAACCGCTTAAGAAATACTTCGTTACTCCGCCACCTGAAATATTAATGGAGTGCTCCATCATTGGGGCAGTTTTGTCTAAGGTTAAGTCGTACCAATCGTTATCCGGGAAATTATCCGGATCTGAATGGTTCTTAATTTTATCTAATGCTTCAGGCGTATAAATTACTTTTTTACCTGCATTTAAAGCTGCTTCATTACGTAAGGTTGCATAATCATATGAACCCAACCAATTTGGTAAAATCAAGGCCGATTGTAAACCGTAATAAGCATTATAATTGATGCTCATTTTACCATCTTTACCTTTTTTAGTCGTAACTAAAATAACGCCATAAGCTGCTCTTGAACCATAAATCGCAGAGGAAGAAGCATCTTTCAATACAGAAATACTTTCTACATCATTAGGGTTGATACGGGCAAAATCACCACTTCCAACAGGTATACCATCCACCACATATAATGGACTAGAAGTACCCAGGTTACCACGCCCTCTAATGTTCACTGATCCAATATCACCACCAACATCACCTGGACGGGAAATAATGGCCATCCCAGGAACAGTTCCTTGTAATGCATTGGTTAAGGAAGTCACTGGTCTGTTGGTAATTGTTTTGGTGGCTACTGTATTCACAGCACCAGAAAGGTTCACTTTTTTCTGTGTACCATATCCAACAACAACCACCTCAGTTAAAGATTCCGGTGCTTCAACTAAAGAGACATTGATCGTTGTTCTGTTGCCCACAACCACTTCTTTAGTGGTATAATTAAGGTAACTAAATACCAGGATACTTGATGTCTCAGGAGCAACAATCGTATATTTTCCCTGGGCGTCTGCAACAGTACCACGTGTAGTACCTTTGATCTTAATACTCACTCCAGGTATGCTTTCTCCTTTATTGTCTGTTACTGTTCCATGAACAGTAATTGGATCTGCTGCCCTTACCTGCACAATAGCAAGAAGTAGCAACACTGTGGTTAACTTCATCATACGAAGAAGTTGGTCTTGTAAATTTTTAATCATAATCGGTTTAGTTGATAGTTTATTGAAGAATCCTGAAGCCTTAACCTGCATTTTGGGCCTTAGGATTTATCAAATTAAAGCTAGATCATTATGTATCAACTCATAGCGCAGATGTTTACGCAAACGATTGCGTTCAGTTCCAAAGCCATTAGGATTTTTTTCTACCAAAAAACAATTGGAACAGCCCGTTTCAGAGCCGTTTATGAAACGAATGCACAAAAATGAAAAGAGATAAGAGTGATGATTATGTAATACATAACACTTCATTTTACTGAAATGATAATGACCGAATTAGCTAAAAAGCTTTTACGCAAACGTTTGAATATGAGCAATAAATAGTTTAAAGGGAAACTATTGGAGAGAAGCGCTTAGCGGCGATAAATTTAACAGGTATTTTTTTTTCAAAAAAAACTACGATTACATTCCATATTAAATATAATTCAAGAAAAAATATTTTTCCGACTATTATTGTAAAATAAGATTGAAATGAATAAACTTAAATCAAATATAACTACCTGAAAATAAATATATTACTAAAAACCATATCTATTAAACCCGAAAATCAATGCCAAAACCTGAAACTAAAATAATGTGGGATGATTGGCATTACGCAAAATCCTTATCGTGGAAAGCTAATCTATAGCTAAGTATTTGCAATTAAGCCATTTTCACGTTTTCTGATAAAAATTGCGGTCAATTTCTTCAAATATGATCCTGTTATGCTTTAAAAAAAATCAGCACAGGCCTACAAAACATCTATATAAACACCTTAAATACAATAGATTTTGAGCGTACCGGGTTATAATTCTGATCAAAATGGATGATCTATAACAAAAAAGCCACTCTTCTTTTCAGAAAAACGGCTTTTCTAGCGGTTTGGTCAGGATGCAAAATAGACATCCTATTTCCAATTTAATTCATCATCGTCCTCCTCATCGAATTCACCGTCATCAAAGTCTTCCTCGTCGTCATTACCTTCCGTATTTTCAGATAAATCGTCCTGATCGTCATCTTCAAAAAAGTCATCATCAGCGTCGTCATCTTCTTCATCCTCGGGTATCGGACCTTCATTCGGATTATTGTTTTCATAAATTGGCGTTTGTTCCCAATCCTGAATGCTTATATTTTGATTTACAACTTCCATGGCCGTTATTATTTAAATAAGATACAGAAAAACAGTGCGTAAAATTAAAATCACTAGGGGTTTTCAGTCGTTTTTGTTTCTGCAAGCGCAGCATCATCTGGTGTACCTCTCAGATCCCGATCTAGTTCATAGAGGGCATCGCCACTGGCTTTTAACCCGCCAGCAACTTTGATTTTATCCAATAAGTTCATGGCCATGGTTTCTTCTTCCGTTTGTTCTTTCACAAACCATTGCATAAAATTCCAGGTTGCCCAATCTTCTTCCTCCAAACTCATTTTCACCAATTTATAAATCGCCTTCGTATTATCGATTTCAGATTCGAACACTTTATTAAAACAATCCTGTACACTTGTCGGATCTTCTGGTGGAGCAGGTATGGCCTCAATTTTCACTTTAGCCCCACGCTGCAAGATATATTCGAGAAATTTCATCATGTGGCTGCGCTCTTCGTTTGCATGTCTGAATAGAAAGTTTGAGATTCCATCATAACCCGCACTGCTCGCCCATGAAGCATAGGAAAGATAAATTTGTGCCGCAGCAGCTTCTTTAGTCATTTGAGTATTTAACCCGACAGCTAATGTTTTTGAAAGTCTGTTCGTGTCCATATGCTAAGCTATTTTTAACGTCTAAACTATTAACAGGTATCCAGACCAATTGTTTTCTATCCATATGACCAGGCATTTTACAAAATATGAGTTTCAGTAAGAATCCAATTGGTACAGCCATTTTAATCCATAAAAATGAATGGTTAATTCACCAGAATATCTGAATGCCATTCCGAGATTAACCTGATATGCAATTAATCAATAAACGTAATCATTTACTTTAAAATAAATAAAACAGCAATAAATAACAAATGTAATTCAGAAGAAAAAAATAAAAACACAAACAACTGTATACCAGAATATTTCATATAAACAAATATAATTCTATTTAATAAACAATATTAATTAACGTTTAATTTACTCTTTTACAGGTATTTTTTTACATTTTTGCGGAATTTTTAATTATAATTTACCAAAATGCTCCATCGATTACGTTTACTTGTCCCTATTCTATTCTTTGTACTTTTAGTTAACCATGTTTTTGCTCAAAACTGTACAGTTAATGCTGGTATTGCGCAAACTATTTGCCCAGGCTCAACATTTATTCTTACTGGAAGTGCATCAAGTAATCTCGCATTTAAAAATGAGCCCAAATGGACTCAGATTGCAGGCCCTGCAGTAGCGCTTTCGGCGACTACAAATGTCAACAAAAACGCCACAGCGATTGTGACCAACTACGTGAAAGGTGTGAGCTACACCTTCCGGCTCAGTTCGCAATGCGAGGATGGCGCTACGGTTTTTGATGACGTTGTGTACACGGTATCAGACTTAAACACAGCAAATGCAGGAAAAGATGAAAGCCTATGTCCGGGTACTTTTTCGCTAAAAGGCTCGCCATTAGCTCCGGGAGAAACCGGGAGATGGACTAAAATCAATGGAGATTCAAATATGCCGGAACCTGTAAACCCTGGAAACCCAGGTGCAATACTACAGCTTTCTCCATCAGCAAACCTGCAATCCGCAACTTACAGGTGGACGGTAACCAAAGGGGATTGTACTTCTTTTGATGATGTCACCATCACCAATCTGGGTACCCAGCCCGTAAATGCCGGAAATGATCAGAATCTATCCTGTTATCATGTTAGCACAAAAACGAACTTAAGTGGATCTTACGTCGCAAAAACAACAAGTCAATCAGGAACCTGGCTATTTGTAAGCGGGCCATCCATACCCGTAATCGAAAACAAAAATCAACACAACACTCCAATATCAAACCTCATTGAAGGTAAATATATATTCAGATGGACAGTAAGCAGTTCTTGCTACAATGGGTCGGATGAAGTGGTCATTAACGTGGCCAAAGCAACCCAGGAAATCACCAATGCAGCCGGAAGTGATCAACTTTTTTGTGATGGAAGAACATCTGTGGTCTTGAGCGGAACCATCCCTTCCTATGCAGGTGAACTCATCACCTGGGAATACATTAGTGGTGGAAATGGAAGCCCAATCTTTTCCAATACAAATAGTCCTGTCACTACAGTTTCCGGATTAGATAGCAGCCCGGGAACCGTTTACAAGTTTAAATATACCATTAGCAATCCAATCACCTTATGTACCAGTATTGGCATACACGAGGTTCAATTTAAAACAGCACCCTCTATCACCATCACCACTACACCTAAACCTTACTTTGCTGCGTGTGGAGAAGATGCGGTAACCATTAATTACTTCAGTGTTGGTGGTACAAAAACAGATTTTGCCTTGGTAGCTGCTCCTGCAGGCTCTGCGATAGAGATCAAAATGGGCGGAATCAATAACTACACCGCGGCTATTGAATCTGGAAAACTACTCGATGGTTTCAATAAAATTGGAACTTACATATTAAGGTACAGACGTGCCACAGAAAACAATGTTGGCGGTTGCTCTGATGCCTATGCAGATATTAAAATTGTGATATCCGGTAATGCTTCAGCTTCCAATGCAGGTACAAGACAAGTCTTGGCTTGTGATGTTAAAAACGCGACACTTACTGGTGCGGTACCACCGAAAGGAAACGGTAAATGGAGTCAGGTGACTGGGCCAAACACCGCGATATTCGACAATACATTGAACTCAAATGCCGAGATTACTGGCTTAATCAATGGGTCATACACTTTCAGATGGGTCATCTCTGGTGGAGACGGAGGCTGTGCCAACAGTCAGGCAGATGTAGAAGTAGTTGTTTCTGAAAATGTAAAACCTGTCACAGTGGCCGGGAATGCAAGAACAACCTGTTATGATACCCCGGTAACCTTAACCGGAAATATCCCATTGAAAAATGAAACTGCCTTATGGACAGTTTATAAAAATGGCGTACCTGCCAATGAAGTACAGCTTTCTGACCCTACGCTTGCAAATGCAACAGCAACTGGCTTGTTAGCAGATACTAAGTATACCTTCAGGTGGACCATTACCAATTCCTGTAACAGTGACTTTAGTGAGGTAGTGATTACGACCACGACGACTCCAGGTGTGAAGCAGGCATTGGCTGGAGCAGATCAATGTTTTCCAGCTGCAACCAAAACATTCAATTTAGACGGAAATATTCCCGGAGCAGGAGAAACTGGTACATGGATTTTAATAGATAGTCCAAATGCACCTTCCTTCAATGCAAGTTCATATAACACAAGTGTAACTGGTGCCATCAATGGAACCTACGTTTTTCAATGGCAATTGAGCAATGGAGGTTGTGTAGCGACCACAGATCAGGTGAGCATCACCATTTCTGATCCGGTAACCACTGCAATTGCAGGAGCAAATCAAAATTTATGTGGAAACGCTACGCTACTACAAGGGAATCAACCTGGCATCGGAAAAGGGTTCTGGACTCAAACTGAGGGTGCCGGAGGAGCGATCATCGCAAACCCTGAAGCTTACAATACTGAAATTACCGGCTTAACAGACGGGCGCTATAAATTCACCTGGACCATCAGCAACAGCAGTTGTGCAGCAGTTTCTTCAGCTGAAGTGACCATTAATGTATCCACGCCTTCTTCGATTGCAGTTGCAGGACCAGATCAGGCAGTTTGTAATCAAAACAGCACAACCCTCGCTGCCAATCCGGTTAGCAATGGCCATGGCAGATGGGCTGCAATCAGCGGACCAAACGTACCTACCTTCAGCGATTTAGGCAGTCCAACAACCACAGTAAGTAATCTGATTTATGGTGTTTACCAATTAGAATGGATCAGCAGTGGAGGATTATTCTGTGAGGACAGCAGAGATCAAATGACGCTTACTGTAAGTAAAGCTGCTAATGCCGGTGGTGATAAAAAATTGTGTAACACCAATACCGTGACCCTAGTTGGTAATTCAAACAGTACCGGTACCTGGTCTGTAAAAAGCATTCCTGCAGGTGCGGCCACACCAACGCTTCAGAGCACTGGCAGCAACGGTTCCATCGTTACAGGGTTAACGCCAGGTATATATACTTTTACGTATACCATTGCCGCATTCAACGGTTGTCCGGCAACCAGCAATGATGCCATATATACCATTTCTGCCCCACCTACTATTGCAGAGGCGGGGGAAGATCAGGAAAGGTGTAGTCTGATCACTGCGATTGCCCCTTTTCAACTTACGGCCAATGAAGCCATTTCCGGAACAGGAAAATGGACACTGGAATCTGGCCCGGCAGGGACATTTTCAAATGCTTCACTTTGGAATTCTACTTTTCAACCTTCAACAGAAGGTGTGTATCTATTGAAATGGGAAATCAGCAATGGTGATTGTACTGCATCATCTTCCAGTAGTGATTTCATGAAGATTTCAGTTTCTTTTCCTCCAACCACTGCTCAGGCAGGTGCCAATCAATTATCAGCTTGTACAGACAATGTCTTATTACAGGGCAATACTCCATTGATCGGCTTTGGTACCTGGACAATAGTCTCTATACCTTCAGGAGCGCCGCAACCAATTATCGACCAGCCCAACAATGGGCTGAGTATGGTGACAGGAATTGTACCAGGCGATTATACTTTTAAATGGACCATTACCAACGGAATTTGCAGTCCATCCAGCTCAACAGTGAACATTACGGTGACTTCAACTCCACCGAAAAAAGCGGCTGCAAATATCGATCAATTCCTTTGTGCGCCTACCGCGGGTGGTCAAACCTCCACTACGCTTAGCGGTAACGAACCTACCGGAATAGAAACCGGTTTATGGGAGATTATCTCTCCAAGTCCGACTACGGCCACATTTACAGACGCAACAGCCTACAATACGACCATCAATGGATTAACCGCCGGTTCTTATACCTTAAGGTGGACCTTAACTAATGGAAGTTGCTATTCCTCGGACGAAATGGTAATTAAGGTAGATCCAGAAGCAACACCAGCGGTGATTACTTCCGGCAATCAAACCATTTGTTTATATGAACCACTTATTTTAACCGCAAATCCGGTAACCATCGGGGTCGGCACCTGGTCTGTAGAAAACAAACCAGCGGGTGCTCCGGAACCGGTTTTTGAGCATGTTAATGACCCGATCAGCAACGTATTTGGTTTATTGGAAGGTCAATATACTTTTAAATTCAGTACGGTTAGTGGACAATGTAACCCCTCAGAGGCCACAGTAACAATCACCGTCACCAAATTGCTCAGTACCGCTATCGCAGGACTAGATCAAACTACTTGTTTTAACAGTCCGATTACTTTAAATGGAAATGTGCCCGCATCAGGAGAAACCGGCACATGGACAGTAACCAGCGGTCAGCCAGCTTTAGATTATGAATTCAGCAATCCGAACTCGCCAACGGCTACATTCAAAGGTAAAGTGGGAGGCCTGTTTAGCTTAACATGGACGATCAACAATATCGCCTGTGCGAATAGTAGCACCTTAAACATCACTGTACATCCAGAGCTAATCAATAACAACATTAGCTCCGCAGTAACTGCAGTTTGCGAAGGTGAAAAGCCGCTTCTTACAGGCTCAACCCCTACTGGCGGAGCTGGTGGCTATACCTACCAATGGCAATTACTGGTTAATGGTGTCTTTACTGATATTTCTGGAGCAACCGGAATTAATTATACGCCAACATTAAGTAATACCAGTACTGTTTCCGTTACCAACACTTATAACAGAGTAGTTAAATCCGGAAACTGTGCCCTGCTTAACAGTAATAGCTTGTCGATCACCATTCCTCCTTCGCTTAAAGGCAATACCCTGAGCACACCGATTACAAACTTCTGTTTCACCGGCGACCCTACGGTTATCAAAGGTGGAACCATGACAGGTGGCAATGGCAGTTACACTTACCAATGGCAAAGTTCTTTAAACAGTACAACAGCCTATACAGATATCCCTGGCGCAACCGCCGCAGATTATGATCCGGAAATATTGCCTGTAAACCTAACAAACGTTAACCAAATTTACCGATACAAACGTATTGTGAGCTCAGGCTCTTGTACCTCAGAAATAACATTATCAATTACGGTTTACCCAAAACCTTCCTTAACCAGTATAACTAACACGACTACTTGCAGCAATACCTTGTTTTCTTATACCCCAACATCAGCGGTAACGGGCAGCACATTTATCTGGACGAGAGCTGTAGTTGGCGGCATTAGCAATGAAGCCGCAACTGGAGCAGCTGGGATTTCAGAAACCCTGGTGAATACCACTGCAGTTCCTGTCATCGTAAAATACAGTTATACCTTATCCTCAAATGGGTGTGAAAATCCAACCAAGTTTATAGTGGATGTAACCGTGAACCCAAGTCCAATTGGAACCAATGAAAGCATCAAAACTTTAACCTGTGGCAACTCCGTATTCAACTATAGATTACAGGACAATATCGACAAAACGTATCCTATCCCAGCCTCCTTTACCTGGACAGTAGCTGCAAATGCGAACGTAACTGGTCAGGTTGCTGCTAGCGGTGATGTCATTAACCAGACTTTAAAAAATAACACCAGCACAGTTCAGGAAGTGATTTATACCATCTCTCCTACTTCAAAAGTTCCGGGGGCCTGTGTTGGAAAATCATTTACATTAACGGTGACCGTTCCTGTTTGTGAAGGTATCACCATTGATAAAACCACCAGCAGAATAACAGCGGTAACTAAAGCTGGGGATCTAATCCCTTATACCATTGTGATCAAAAACACTGGCAATGCCAATCAAACCAATGTAGTGGTAAAAGATCCATTTTTAAGTCCTCTTCCATTAACCAATCCTTCATATACTGTCGGCAATCAGGACAATATCCTGAACACTGGAGAAACCTGGACTTACAGCGGAACCTATACTGTACTGCAGAGCGATATTGACAACAATGGTAAACCTGCATTCAACAGCGGTCGGATTGTAAATACAGCTACGCTAACTTCTGATCAACAAAAAGGGCCGCTTACCGGAAGTACCTCAGTAAACATTGATGCAGTTGCAGCTTATACCATTGTAAAATCAAGTACAACTGCCGCCATCAGCAAAGCTGGCCAGGTAGTTCCTTATGAGATTGAAGTAAAAAACACGGGAAACACCTCGATCAGCAATGTAACTGTGAATGATCCGATGTTAACCAATATCCGTTTGTTTTCTGGCGACGGGAATAGTAACAACAAACTAGACCTGGGCGAAACCTGGATCTTTATCGGGAGTCATATCGTAACACAACCTGAGTTGGACAACAATGGCAACCTGGTACCAGTGGCTGTTGGTCAGCTACGCAACACCGTTTCCGTAACCGGGCAAAAACCTGATGGCACAGCGGTGTATCCAGTTCCTCCAACTGCGGAGAAAAATATCCCAATTGTAGCGGCAGGTTCATTTACAGTAAAAAAATCAAGTACCACTACCCTGATCACTAAAGCCGGACAAATTGTTCCTTTCAGCATTACGGTAGCGAATACAGGAAATGTTGCCCTGAGCAATATTCTGGTGACCGATCCAATGATTGCTAACCTAAGCTTATATAGCGGCGACATTGCTCCTGCAAATCTTAAACTGGATGTCAATGAAACCTGGACTTATACGGGCAGCTATACCGTTACTCAGTTTGATTTGGACAACAACGGTAAGCCAGTACTCAAGTCTGGGAACCTGTTGAATAATGCTACCGTTTCAGGAGTATATCCAAATGGAACTCCAGATAGCAAAACAACAAATGATGTACTGATTCCAATTCAGCCATTCGTTGCCTATACTATAGAAAAAACAGCTGATAAAACCGCGATTAAAGCGGCAAATGATCTGGTAAATTACACCATTAAGGTGAAAAACATTGGCGATGCAGCCATTAACAATGTCCAGGTTTATGACCCTATGTTTCCTGTATTAACTGGTCCTATTGACGATACTGGTGTGACCAATGTATTGGACAAAGGGGAAACCTGGACTTACACTGGTACCTATACGGTATCGCAAAACGACATCGACAGGAACGGAAACGACCCAACACCAATCGGCGTTCTGAGCAACACGGCTACCCTAAGCGGGAATAAACCAAATGGAGCAGCAATTGATCCGATAAGTAGTACAGTGCTCATCCCATTAAATACAACTACGGCATTCACTGTAATTAAAACAGCCGACCTGACGGAGATTACCGCAGCAGGTCAAAAGGTAACCTATACCATTACGGTTAAAAACACGGGTTCCACTGCCATTAGTAATGTGGTTATTAAAGATCCAATGCTAACTCTAGGGCTCCCTACCGGTGATGGTGGTCTACCGAATGTACTGGACCAGAATGAAACCTGGATTTACACCGGAACGTATATCGTTTCTCAGGCCAATATTGACAATCAGGGCAACCTTTGTCCAGATGGATACTTGAGCAATTCCGTGAATGTAACCGGTAAAAAACCTGATGGTTCAAGTGCCGGATCGGTTACCGATATTCTGGAAATCCCAATCAGACCCGCAGCTTCATTCCTATTAACAAAAACAAGTGATGTTACTGAGGTCACTAAAGTGGGTGATAAAATTATCTATACCGTTACTGCTGAAAATACAGGTGTGGTAGCGATTCAATCACTAATAGTTAATGACCCGATGGTAAACTTGATTTACCAAAACGGTGATACCAACACCGATGGTAAACTTGACGTTGCAGAAACCTGGATTTATTCTGGAAGTTATCTGATTAGCCAGGCTGATATCGACAACAATGGTAACCAGATCATTCCCGGAAAAATGGTGAACACGGTAACTGCAAATGGCAGAAAACCTGATGGCACCTTACTTGCTGATGTATCTGCTACAAATACGGTGGCGCTGAAATCAAAAGCTCAGATGTCTGTGGTAAAGGCCAGCACAACTTCCGTAATTACTAAGGCGGGAGAAGTGGTACCTTATACCATCACCGTAACAAATACAGGAACAGTAGCGATTACTGATGTAAAGGTCAATGATCCATTACTGATTGCAAACCCACCGATATTAAGTAGTGGTGATTTCAATGCCAACCAAAAACTGGATGTCAACGAAACCTGGACTTACACGGGCAGTTACACCATTAGCCAAGCTGACATCGACAACCACATCAATTCAGGACATCTGCTAAACACAGCGACTGTAGATGGAACTTCAGTCAATGGTCCGCTTAGCCCTGTAACAAGTAATGAGGTCAGTATCCCTATCAAATCTAAAGCTGCTTATACGATAGAAAAAAGCAGTACGACGACCACCATTAAGGTGGCGGGCGAAGAGGTCACTTATTACATCACTGTTAAAAACACAGGCGATGTAGCCATCCAGAATGTTGTGGTTAAAGATGCCATGTTCGGCCTAACTCCAGTCCCACTTAACAGTGGTGATGGAAATGCCAATGGAAGATTAGATTTATTGGAAACCTGGAATTATACTTTTAAATATATAGTAAAGCAATCGGACATTGACAATAACGGAAATACAGCTACTAAAGGTGTATTGAGCAATACCGCTACCTTGAATGGTACACATCCTCAAGGAACAGCGCTTGCCGAAGCTAGCAGTACTAAAATCATTCCACTAACGACAACCAGTTTATTTAGCCTGGTTAAAACCTCGGATAAGGCTGCGATTACTGAAGCTGCTGAAGTCGTTAATTATACGATTACTTTAACCAATACGGGTACGGAAGCCATTAGCGGTGTAAAAGTGGAAGATCCTTTATTAGTGTTGACGCTTTCTTCAGGTGACGAAGTGAATCCGGGAATTCTGGATGTATCCGAAGTTTGGATTTACAAAGGAGCATATACGGTTACTCAGGCCGATATTGATAGAAATGGAAACCAGCTTATAAATGGAACGGCTACTGCAAACGGAAACCTTATTAATGTGGTTACTGCAACAGGTATCAAACCGGATGGCAATAGTTCCGGTATTGTGACGACTACAAATGTGATTCCAATCCTGCCTAATGCCAGCTTTAAATTAACAAAAACCAGCGATGTTCCTCAGGTTGCTAAAGCAGGAGATCGTGTGATTTACACGATTGTTGCTGAAAACACAGGCAGCAGTGCCATCAATAGTCTGGTGGTAAATGACCCGATGGTGAATCTTAGATTCCTAAAGGGTGACCTCAACAATGATGGTAAACTGGATAAAGATGAAAGCTGGGAATATACTGGCACCTATACCGTTACTCAAGCTGACATTGATGAAAATGGCAATGGCATCGTTACAGGCAAATTGGTAAACATCGCAAGTGCAACCGGCAGAAAGCCAGATGGTACATTGATCAATACACCCAATGTAGAAGCCAGAGTAGACATTAATATTTCAGGTAGTCAGATGACCATTAAAAAATCTAGTAGCACCACCGTGGTGAACAAAGCTGGACAGCTGATCCCCTATTTGATTGCTGTAGCAAACACCGGAACAAGTTCCATTTCAGATGTAGTTGTGAATGATCCAATGTTGGCGGACCTGTCATTGATGGATGGTGACAACAATAATAATAACAAACTGGATGTAAATGAAACATGGATCTATACCGGCAGTTATACGGTAACTCAGACAGACCTGGACAACAATGGAAATACTGCTGTTAAGGGGAAACTGAGGAATACGGCAACGGTAACAGGAAGTAAACCTAACGGGGATTCTGCGGGAACGGTAAGTAGCACTAAAGATATTTCAATACTTCAGAAAAACGATTTGATTTACACTAAAGTCGTAACTGGACCAATTGGTTATATCGCTGGACAAACTGTTTCTTATGAACTTAAAGTGACCAATACAGGGAACACTACAATAACAAACATTGTACTCTCGGATAACAATGCGGTAATTACCAATGGATCTCCAATTGCGAGCCTTAGTCCTGGACAAACTGCATTGGCTACAGCGGTTCATACCTTAACCCAAGCAGATGTTGATGCTGGAAAAGTAATCAACCAGGCAAGTCTAACTGCTCAAGATCCGAATGGTACGCCATTGAACAAAAAAACAGATGATCCATCCACTCCTAGCCCGGATGATTCAACGATAGCTCAGATCGTTTCTCCGGGAAGCATTACCTTGATTAAAACGGCTATTCTGAGTGGCGATGGAAATACCATTACCTATAACTTTACCGTTAAAAATACGGGTATCGTTACTTTAAGTAACATCGGGATCAGTGATACCAAAATTACGGAGAACATCTTGGTACAACCGGCTACCCTGGCACCTGGTCAGACTGGTACTGCAACCGCTAGCTACGTCATCTCCTCCATTGAGAAAGTAACAGGCCAGGTTAGCAATACTGCGATTGTGACTGGTACTAGTCCCAATGGATTTAAAGTGAATGACGTTTCAGGAACCAATGCAAATAACAATACACCTACGCTGGTTAACCTACCAAAAATCACAGGGACTAAAACGGTTACTGATGCTAATGGAAATGGAATTATTGAGGCTGGAGAAACCTTGACTTACCAAATCCACATCAGCAATAACGGTCAGGTTGACCGAACAGATGTCCGCGTAACTGACCCTATTCCTTTAAACACCAATTATGTTGTTGGAAGCGCAAGCCATGGTGGTATTGAAAACGGAGATATCGTCAGCTGGAATAACCTAACCATCCCGGCCAACAGTAGCCTGATATTAAGCTTAAAAGTTACAGCAGCGACAGCACTACCTCTTGGACTGGTAAAAATTGGCAACATCGCTAACATTGTGGATCCAGCACTTCCTACCGCTCCTATTGTAGTAGAAACCAGCTTACCTGTTGAGGGCAAACTGGAAAGTATCAAAACGGTGAGCGATGCAAAAGGAAACAAGGATGGCGTTGCACAGGCCAATGAAACATTAACCTATACAATTGAAGTTAAAAATAGTGGAGGCAGTACTTTAACAGGTATTAAAATCAGTGATGCAATCCCTACTGGTTTGAAATATATAAATGCTACGGTTGATCATGGCGGAGTTTTTAATGAGACTAGTAATTCGGTAGACTGGTCAATTGACCTCGCTCCTGATGCAGTGCTTAGTTTAAGCTTTGATGCGAATGTTGTTGCTGATGTAAATGACTTATCTAACATTAAAAACATAGCACACATTTTGAGTCCGAATGGCCAGACACTGGTACCAGAAAAGACGATTGCGATAGACCCATCCGCGGATATAAGTATTAAGAAAGAACTGCTGACTACCGGTTCGGTTAAAACCGGTGATTATGTTGTCTATAAAATCACAGTAACCAATCATGGCCAAAATAAGGCTACAGGTGTGAAAGTAAGTGATGTTCTACCAGGTACGCTTGACGCTCCATTTGAACTGGTGATGGGCAAAGGAAGCAGCAATTTCGTCAACACTAATAAAACGCTGAATTGGATCATTGGAGAGCTATCTTTAAATGAGCAGATGACGCTTAGCTTCAAAGCAAAAGTGGTTGCTACCGGAACATTGGTCAACACTGCTACCGTAACCGCTGATCAGCCAGATCCGAATCCAGATAATAACAAAGCCTCTTCGGGAGGATTAGATATAGGTGGTGCGGATCTTTTCATTCCAAACCTATTTACTCCAAATGGTGATGGCAGGAATGATGCTTTTGAAATCCGAGGCTTGGATCAGTTCCCAGACAATGAACTGGTGATCGTGAACAGATGGGGTAATGAGGTATTCAGAACCACCAACTATCAGAACAACTGGACTGGAGAAGGATTAAATGAGGGCACTTATTATTACCTGTTAAAAGCCAGAAAAACCGGTTCCAAGGAATGGAAAGTATTCAAAGGATACGTCACCCTAGTTCATAATTTTAAAAAATAGGCTTAAAAAAATAAGGAAAACCAGGTCTACTTAAGCCGACATTGGTTTTCCCTTTTTATCAAAAAAAAGACATGAAGAGATTACTCATCACATTAATCCTTGGATTATTACTCGTCTATAAACCGGCATCGGCACAACAAGACGCTCAATATAGCCAGTATCTATTTAACGGAATCTATATCAATCCCGCCTATGCCGGATATAAAGAAAATCTGAACCTGCATTCCTTTTACCGTAGTCAGTGGACAGGGATTAAGGGCGCACCGAAAAGTATGTCACTAGCCCTGGATGCGATTGCCAATGAAGGAAATGTTGGGCTCGCCTTACAAGTATCCAGTGATCAGCTTGGCGCCCAAACCAATTTAAGTGCCTATGGAAATTATGCGTACCGAATCCGTTTAAATGAAGATGGATCCTCACGCCTGGCTTTTGGCCTGGGTTTTGGGGTGATGCAACTCGGGATAGATGGTGCAAAATTAAACCCTAATGATCCGGAACCAGATCAACCTACCGGAATGGAAAGCGTAGTGTTACCAGATGCTAGAGCCGGAGTTTACTATTCTACGAATAATTTCTTTGCTGGCTTTTCTGTTGACAACTTGATTTCTCAATATTTCAATGTTAAAGACCGTGCTTTTGTACCACAGCCAAAGCCACACTTTTACCTGACTGCAGGAACTTTAATCCCACTGTCTTCTGAGATAAAGATTAAACCATCCATTCTATTGAAGGATGATGCTGCAGGTCCGACAAGTTTAGACCTGAATGCTTTTGTTTTATTAAGCGAAAGATTATGGTTGGGAGGATCCTACCGTACTGGAGTTAAGCTTTATAATAAAGACCACATTCAGAAAAATTTGAGTCCTCAGAATTCAGCCGTTGCAGCAGTGGAATTTTTTGCCACAGAAAAACTTAGAATAGGTTATGCGTATGATTTTTCGGTTGGCGCTTTGCAAGGTTATAGCAGCGGGAGTCATGAGTTCTCTATCGGCATTTATTTCCTGAAACCTAAAGTCAGAATGGCTACTCCACGTTTCTTTTAATTCAGGACCACAATTATTTAATGATAAATATGAAAAAGAATTTATATAAAATATTCATTTCCGCTCTTGGATTCATGACTGTTAGTGGCAGCACATTCGGCCAAAATAAAATGAAAGAGGCGGATCAGCAATTCGAATTATTCAACTACAAAAAGGCGATATTGTTATACGAACAGGCTTATAAAAAGAAGGCAGAAATTCATTCTGCAGAACGTCTGGCCATCTCCTACCGTCTGATCAATGATTATAAACAGGCCGAAAGCTGGTATGCGATTTTGGTAAAGATGCCAGAAAGTAACACCGAAAACTTATTGGACTATGCCAAAACACTTCAAAATAATGCAAAGTATAGCGAAGCAAAGGCACAGTATTTAAACTATTTCGGGAAGCACAAACAGGTTCCAGCACAGCAACAAAACATTTTGTTGTTGTCTTGCGACTCCGCATTGATCTGGATGAAAGATCCAAAGCAATTAGAGATCATTAATCAAAAAACATGGAACAGCGCGCAGTCGGACTGGGCTGCCATCTCCTATCAAGGGAATGTAGTTTTCAGTTCTGACAGGTCCAACTTTGTTGCTCAGCAAAATACGAGAAAGCCATTTTTAAAATTTGACGGCACCGTATGGCCGGACAAAAAAGTATATGGCTGGACGGGCAATGGCTACCTTAAATTGTACAGCACAGCAAAAGGTACAGATGAGTTAAGTTTATTCAATATCCCTACAGGCACTAATTATCACCAAGGATCAATCAGTTTCAGCGCGGATGAAAACACGGCCTTTTTTGCCCTAACACAGTTACCGAAACGCTTAAAAAGATCAAAGGGAAAACCGGCTACCATTCATGTAGAAATCTATAGTAGCAGCAGAAATGCATCAGGAAACTGGTCTAAACCAATTCCATTTACTTACAATAATGCCAGTTCCTATTCAGTTGCCGATCCATTTATTTCGCCAGATGGGAAAACGCTTTATTTCAGTTCCAATATGCCTGGAGGATTAGGTGGCAGTGACATTTACAGCAGTACAAAAACTGAAGATGGCAGCTGGACGACTCCCTTAAATATGACTACGGTAAATACCGCTGGTAATGAAAGAAGTCCGGTGCTTGGCTTAAACGGTGAATTTTTCTTTTCCAGTGATGGACGCGTTGGTATGGGTGGACTAGATATTTATAAAGCACGTTTGAAAGGGTCTTCAGCAGATCAGATTGAAAATTTAAAATATCCACTTAACTCTCCTCAAGATGATTTTGGCTTTAGTCTGAATGACCAGGGAAGCCTTGTTTTTCTTTCTTCGAACAGATTCGAAGGCTTAGGTCAGGATGATATTTACAGCTTGAAGGCAAGGCCTGTTATTCAGCTGAAATTGATTGGTCAGGTTCTGGATAAGAAAACGCAATTACCAATAGCCAATTCACTAGTTGCTTTAAGCAAAATCGATGGTGGTATTTTAAAAGTAGAAACAGATGCCACAGGGCGCTTCAAATTTGATTTGAGCCCGGAATCTTCCTACACCCTGGTAGGTGTTAAAACCGGATTTCTTGCCGACATTAAAGAGTTGAATACCCTTGGACTAACCAGTTCTACAGTCATTGAGAAGCAGCTTTATCTTGAAAAGATAGAACTTAATAAAGCAATACGTATTGACAATATTTATTATGATTTCGACAAATGGAATATCAGACCTGATGCCGCAATAGAATTGGATAAACTGGTGAAGGTGCTAAAAGACAATCCCAGCATTTGGATAGAATTAGGATCACATACCGATAGTCGTGGTAAAGATACTTACAATCTGAATTTATCTCAGAAAAGAGCGGAATCGGCTATCCAATATATCATCTCTCGTGGCATTGATCAAAACAGGCTTACTGCCCGTGGTTACGGTGAAACTCAGTTGGTGAACCGTTGTTCAAATGGTGTGGAATGTAGCGTTGAAGAGCATCAGGAAAACCGAAGAACAGAATTTAAAATTGTAAAGTTCTAACTGTATTAAGTTTTGTTTAAATAAAAAAGGATACCTACTTTTAATAGTATGGTATCCTTTTTTTTTGGACCCAACATTACTTACCCATTTAAATATTCATTAAATTCATGTATTTCCTCCCGGAATCCACCTTCAGTTGTTGAAATAATTTTAATACCTTAGATCAGGAGCTGATCTTATTGGCTGCATCTATTTTTAAGGACAATTAACTGTTTTAAAATGTAATGAATAACAATCCCATAGTAGATTTGAAAAATGGTGATCAATGTAAGGTTATAGGAGGAACACACAAAGGTAAATCAGGTATCGTGAGAGACCTACGCACCAGCAAAACTGGCCACATTACGATTACCGTTGAGCAGGAAAACTCCGTAAAATTCAAAACCCTTGGAAAAAATGTGGTAATTGATCAAGCCTGAAAAATTCACCAGTTTTCCCGTCATTATCTATGCGAGCAGTTTTAATCTAATTATTCTGTAAGATTTTCAAAACGAATTTTGGCTTTTTCAAACACCATAATTTCTTCCTGTGAGCGCGTATCAACGTATGAGATTTCGGGGAATAAACCACTTGATCGTTTAAGGGATGCACATTCAAAATCATTCATTATTCCAGAATAAATTTTGGATGCCATTTCTGTTTGACCGACAGCCTCATAACTCTGTCCAAATTGAAGCATATCTTCTCCTATTTCGTGTCTTTTAAGTAAGTTCCCGATTGAGTTACTAATTTGAGCTTTTACTGCAGCAACGTTGGCTATCGCTGCTATCTCATTTTTGTTTTTAAGTAATTCTATAAAGAGCTGCAACTCATTTCTTATTTCTGGATTAACCTGATAAACATCTCCAAGATCGGACAAATAAACGCCCTTATTCATTGCGGTATTGGCCATTAATCGTATAAATCCACCCATTTTAAAAACCAAATGAACAAGAACGGCAGTATATACTTTGAGTTGCTCATTATTAATGGCAGAATTGGTAAATACTTTATATAGATCTAATCCTTCTAAAAATTCCTCCTGGTATTTATTTGCTTCAAAACCAGAATCTTCTTCTTCTATTTT
Source organism: Pedobacter gandavensis (assembly GCF_014172405.1). GTDB lineage: Bacteria > Bacteroidota > Bacteroidia > Sphingobacteriales > Sphingobacteriaceae > Pedobacter > Pedobacter gandavensis. Next base: position 241,204 of record NZ_WNXC01000009.1, read on the forward strand.
TTCATCATTTAAAATCCTATAAATCAAATGGTGGATTTTAAACTCACTATTTGATTTATTCAATTTCTGTTTAAGTTCTTCAAATCTGTTTTCTTTTATTAATTGTTTCATTAAAGTTGGGTTCATTAAAATTAGGTTTAACCTTGTTTATGATCTCTAGCTATAGCTAAGAAAATTAACAATAAATTTCAGCGCCATGTGGAGATTTTTTATGTTTTACCATTGGAGTGAACATTTAGTTTTAATAAATTTGTAATCAAACAACAACAAACTTAATATCTATTGCTTAGATAGATGTAATAATTAAAATTTATATGTTAAAATTTTCCTTTCACAAACTACTTATTTTACCAGTTTTTCTGCTTTTCTTCCTGAATTCCTTTTCTCAAGACAAAGTAAATGTCATATTAATTGGGACTTATCACTTTAATAACCCTGGAAAAGACGCCGTCAAAAACATGGAGAGAAACATACTCACCAAAGAAAATCAACTTGGCTTAGAGCAAATAACAGATTTAATCGTAAAAAAATATAAACCTGACCAGATTTTTGTAGAAAGTAATTACAATAAAAAAAAGCAGCTTGATGAGCAGTACCAGCTCTATCTTAATGGAAAGTACTCATCCTATACAGACACCATAAAAAACCCTCGCTATAAAAGATTTTATACAGAAGGTGAAACTTACCAACTTGCTTTTCGGTTAGGAAAAAAATCAGGCAACAAGGAGATTTATCCGATTGATAGTTTAATTGAAATGCGATTCGATCTATTACAAAAAATGATAAAATCGAATCCAAAAAACAAGCAGTTTTTTGAAGAGAGACTTGCCATTTCAGGCAAAAACGCTAATGAGATTCTGGCAAAAAAAGATTTAAGAGATGTTTTTAAGGCCCTGAACACTGACGCAGAATTAAATCAGAACAAAGGCATGTATATTTCCTTTATTAATGGTCTAGGGTTCAACGAAGGCTATTTTGGCGCAAATTTGGTTGCAGATTGGTACAAAAGAAATTTGATCATGTATGCCAACATGCAAAATCAATTGGCTCCAACCACTAAAAACATTGTTATTTTGGTGGGTACTGGACATGCGGCCATCATGAAGGACTTTATAAAAAATGATGAAAGATTTAATATAATTGAACTTAAAACCATTTTATAAAATCTAAAGTGGTCAAATTAAAGCAGGATTACGCAAAAAAAATCCGCTGCATAAATGCAGCGGATTTTTTCATAAATAGGGCTGTGAAAAAATAAACCTCTCCCCTAATACTCTACTTTATAATCCTTTTTTAGTGGTTCCCCCGTCCAGGCTTTTAAACTAGTCCATGGTGTAAAAGGATCCGTCCAAAACTGATGGTCTGCCGGTAAGCCCAATGTTAGGAAACCCAAGGTTGCCATATACAAACTTCCCGTTGACGTATAAGAATCAGCAACCATAGGCTGATGACCATTAAAACCCAACACAAGCCAACCTTTACCATCAAAATTCTGATTCCCGTCATACATATTTTGGATCACCTTGGTTAAAGCACAACGAACCTGTGCCGGTTTTATAAATTCAGGCAATTTCTCCATCAATGCCGTTTGCGCCAAAACCTGAAAAGCAGCAGTACGATAGGTTATTGAACGACCAAAAGCGGGGTAAGTTCCTTCCGGAGAAATCATACGTTCCAAAAATTCAGACTGCCTAACCATTCGTTTTACAGCCAAATCATAATCCGACTCTGGGGCTCTTTTCTTATCCACCAGTATTTTCAGTAAATCAACCAACATCGTATGAATTACATACGAATTATAGTAATCCATACTAAATTTTTCACCATCACTATACCAGCTGTCACCAACATACCATTCTTTCATTTTGTTAATCGCAAACTGAACCCTTGCCGGATCGTATTGTTCTCCGATACTTAACAAGAAACCTTCCGTTAAACCGGCAAAAAGCAACCAGTTGTTATAGGCACCTGTTCTGGTTCTGAGCGATTTAAACTCTTCAATAAACCGTTTTTTAGTCAGGTCATCCAATGGCTCCCACAGTGCTTTTGGTGCGCGTAAAAAAGCTTGGGCAACATAGGCAGCATCCACAATCGGCTGACTTTCTTCCCGATAACTGATATAATCAGGACTTGCCGGATTCACAGAATTGGCCAAGCCCTTTAATAATTCCAAACGCATTTGTTTACGCATTTTTCCTTCTTTGGTATCATCATCAGGCAAAGCCAGCCAAGGTGCAACACCTGCAATGGTCCTTCCCAAAGCTTCTAAATAAGTCACTTTGGTTAAATTCAATCCATAATCAGGATTATGCGCTAAAGGCATATTCTTTTTTAAGGTCTCCTTAGCCAAATTATGAATTACCGGATAAGAAATTTTATACAAGCTTTTAACCCATACTTCACGGTCTTCTAAACCTGTGTTGGATTTGATTTTATTTTGTGCTGTTGCAAACTGAAAAAACAGCAGTAATGCAAAAAGAGATTTGTATTTCATACAGATAAACTAAGCGTTAATTATAAATACCACTTTTTATATCTCAGCAAAGCTTCGAGATAATAATAATCAGCATAAACCAGAGGCACATCAATTTCACTGTTTAGCGGGTAAGCGCCAGTACTGTGCATGAGTAAGAAACCACCGTTTTCACCTAATTTTGCACGATAGGCAGGGCTTGCCAGTGAATAGATCATCGTTTCTGCTGCTGATTTGAATTCTTCCTTTTCCTGACCAGATGTAAATTGTCCCAGTTCAAGTAAAGCTGATGCAATCAATGCACCTGCAGAGGCATCACGTTTTGTAAAAGGAATTCCTTGTGCATCAAAGTCCCAGAATGGAATTTTATCGGCAGGTAAATTCGGGTGATTCAATATGAAATGCGCAATTCCTTTTGCTTGTTTAAGATAAGTTGCATCTTTTGTAAAGCGGTACATCATGGTAAAACCATATAATGCCCAACCTTGCCCTCTAGACCAGGCAGAACAATTGGCTGCACCCTGCCAGGTTGCTTTCTTTATAATTGCTCCGGTTTCAAGGTTATAATCAATCACATGAAAGGAACTAAAATCATCACGAAAATGATTTTTCAAGGTCGTATTTGAATGTGATATTGCAATCTCCTTGTATTTAGGGCTACCACCATGATCACTTACCCAGTTCATCATTTCCAGGTTCATCATGTTATCAATGATCACAGGACATTGCCAATACCTATTCTTGTCCCAGGACTGGATAGATTTAATACTCGGGCGATAACGGCTTGCCAAAGATTCTGCGGAACGCTGTACAACTGCTTTATACTCCGGCTTACCGGTTAAACGATAGGCATTACCAAAACTGCAATACATCATAAAACCTAAATCATGATTACCTGTATAGGTTTGGTTTGGCTCAATTACCTTTAAAGCTTCCTCCGCTTCCTTCTTAATTGATGCATCTTTTGTCTGCTCATACAAATACCATAAACTACCCGAATAAAAACCACTGCACCACCATTTTATGTCGTGGTTTATTGATTTCCCATTAGCATAGCTTTGAGGAGTCAGTCCTGCGGGAATATTATTAGCAAGCACTTTATACTGATCAACGGCAAATTTAAATTCATCGTTTATCAATTGAGCCATCGGCTTTTTGGGCGCTTGTCCCATACAGAATGAACTGCTAAGGGCTATTAAAGTAATAATCGTTTTAAATCTTTTTATAATCATCTGTTATTCCGTCTTCTATGTGTTATCTATAAATCCTCCTATAATCAACCTTGTATACTAAAGGCAATATTTAATACTGATCAAATTTTTGACTGCGCTATTGTTATTTTATAATCTGACACTTTTTCTTTGAGTTTGCTGATCAAACGAATGCGATAAAGCTTAGGGCCCCAGACCGCTGCCAATCTGCTATCGTCAATAAGTTGCTCATCAATTTTCACTTCAAATTTTGATTGATCAAAACTCATCATCAAGCCCGATTTAAATAGTAATACTCCTTTTTTAATTTCTACCGTTAAGGGCGTTAAAAAATTAAGTTCTGCTGGCGCTTTATATGCGCTGAGCTTAGATTTATCAGTAAGACTAATTTCATTCTTTGACCTATTCAGGGTTATCGTTCTAATCCATTTCTCTACTGATGCAGCTGCAGGGTAAGCCCCTGCTATATCCATAGAAACACTGGCCGACTGCGCTGTATTACTGAATTTGAAGTCTGTTGCGGCAAACTGTTTACCATCTTGTTGCCCTACCCCATTTATCGTTGGACAGTTGTGCCATTGTGATTGAACATTCCAAAGTTCATAGCGTTTATTGCTAAATGTTTTACTGGTATAAACACCAACACCAGCGTCAATTAAAACAGGTTGGCCATTGCTATAGACGATGAAGTTTCCGATGTCATTATGGTTATGGCTTTCGGCATTATTTCCACCCTTTGCGGCAAAAAATAAACCTTGATTGCTACCGGCTTTTTGTCGCGCATTAAAAACCTGCAAATCAGGCAATGCAACGTATGCAGGATAAGGTGCTTTTGAAGGTGTTATTTCCAGATCTCTATAAACATTTGACATGGCCAGAAAATCACTGATATCATCAGCAGATACTTTTTTATTTTTCTTGCTAAAAAGAAAAGACGCATAGTTTTTTAACTTATCGTCTTTAAACATCAGCCCATATTGATAAACGCTTTCAGGGTTTTGACTATATTTTGCGGAAGCATCGGCAAAATTAACCACGTAATCCCCGGCGATTTGCATATTATAGGTATAAGTACCAATTTTGTGCAACAAGGTCTTATCACTCCAATCTAACTTTCCTTTTGAGGACTGATTTAAGATCAACATTAACCGGATCAACCTACCACCTGCCATATCCCAATAAGAAGGTCCCTCATCGCATCCACCATCCTCAGGGTATTGATTTATAAAATTATCTGTACTTCTTAACAACTTTGCTGTAAATGCATCCAGTTTTTCACCCGGTTTAAGCACTAACAAAGCCGCCTGCATACTGTTTGCGTTCACATAAGTGTTCCAGTTATTAACTGAATTCCCTTTAAAGCCCATCCACCAGAAATTATCGTACTTAAGATAAGGATCAAAAATTCTGCGATTAAGTTCATACAAGATTCTACCATTAACCACCTTTGAATAGTTTGCCAATTTTGGAGCAAGCATATTGTAAATAGTTGCTAATGTAAGTGCCGTACGGGAAGCACTTAAATCAATATAAGGGTTTTCAATGTTTGGTAAATCGGCTCCTTCCTTTTGCACAACGATGTGTGCAGGTGCAACCCAAGTGCTCTCTTCAAGAATAAGCCAGACTCCGTTTACAATTTGAGGGATATACTTCCCTTTGTTTTCTATAAGCTCAGCAGCAACCAGACGTGACAGCATTTTTCGGCGTTCTGATAGCAGGTTTTCATAATTCACCCTGGTTCCGGTTAATTTATAATCGAGATATAAAGAAGCCGTTAGCGAAGGCCAATTGTAAGTAAATGCCTTATCTGCCTGCTTTAAAATATTTTGTTTAATACTATCAGGCAGCTCCTGAATAGCTTTCAGTGAATTCAGACTTTGTTCATTTTGCAAGCTTACCAAATCCGGAAAAGCATTCCCGCCGGGATAAGCCTGATGATAAGATTGGATCAACCAATTCCTATCTGTTTGCTTTTGCGCGCTTACATTCAGAAATAAAGAGAGCATAAAGACTAAAAAATAAAAGAAACGGGAAACCAATATATTTTTTTTCATCCACATTAAAGCTATAAAAAAATAGGCCACCACCACCACAGTGGCAGCCTTATCCCAACCAATTGTTTTTTTTTAATTTACCCAGCCTGCATTCTGTTTCAGGTTAGGATTTCTTTCTATCTCCACAGCAGGAATTGCCCAATTGTAAAGATAATCACCTTTAAATGAGTAAGCATAAACCACTTTACCCCAAGTTTGTTTTACTCCGTTACCAGGATAAAAAACTTTTTCTTTCCAGCTTTTCCATCTCATTTCATCGAAGAAATTGATACCCTCGTTCGGGAATTCAACCCTTCTTTCATTGCGGATGCGTTCTCTTAAATCTAACTGGTTTGATACAAATGTTGGTAAAATGGCATTTGAATTTTGAAGCAAGGCAGCACCTGCACGGGCTCTTACTTCGTTTACTTTTGAAATAGCCTCTGTAGTCATCCCTTGTTCATTGAGTGCTTCAGCCCACATTAACAATACATCTGCATATCTGATTAAGACAAAATCTGTCGGGCCAAAATCTCTTCCCGGTGTTTCCGTTGTTCCTTCATAAACATATTTCCTGTATAAATAATAGAACAGACTTTGTGTATCCGTGCGTAAATCTCCGTTTGTTGCTGCTTCTGAACGGTAAGGCCATCTTGAAGTAACTACTGCATTTGCGCCACTAAATACACCTACATAAGTGGAATATGGTGTAATTACGTTTGCCGCTAATCTAGGATCACGATTGGCGTAAGCCTGAAGAATTCTTGCTTCATTGCCTGTTGGCAAATACAAACTCATTTTTGCACCTCTGGTTGTTGCCGCTGCGATTTCTGCCGTTGTTAAATTATTTCTAAGAAAATAAACTTCTCTTTCCGCCACTGATAAACTGGCATAGCCTGGTATTATAGCATCCCAATTAAATTTAGATCCATCCGCATTTTCATACAAATCGACCAAATTAGGTGATACATGATACGTGTTCCAGCAAGAACCAAAAGATGAACGTGTACCGCAATAAAATTGAGTTGTGGAACCAAAACCTGAAACACCAATATTTTGGATAGAGAAAATCATCTCATTAGATTGCTCATTGGCTGTTTTAAACAAATTAGAATAGTTTGCAAACAGGCCATAACCTGCATCTTTAACTTTAGAAAAATCTGCAGCAGCCAAATCCCATTTCTCAGTATACAAATAAGCTTTACCTCGCAAAGCATAAGCAGCACCCTTTGTAACATGACCGTATAGTCCATCACCGCTGGTATATTTGTTAGGTAAGTTTGGCTCAGCAATTACAGCCGTAAGATCAGCTATAACCTGTGCCCAAACTTCAGCTTCTGTTGAGCGTCCTTTTGTTGCTTCAGCAGCCGTAAAAGGCTCCAGGTAAATAGGAACACCTTTGTACAATTGATTAAGTCTTAAATAAAAATATGCTCTTAAAAACTTTGCTTCGGCAACAAGCCTACCTTTCTTTTCAGGTGTTGAAGGTGATTTTATAGGAATATTTTTTATTGCATCATTTGCTCTCTGAATACCTTCGTAAAGGTTTTGCCAGTGTGCACTGAAATACCCGTTACCGGAGGTGACTGTACCTGTCATTATCGCCTCTGCACCTGAAGTCTGCCCAGTTAATCCCAAGCAATCCATTTGATAAAGCTCTAAACCGGAAGCCCCACCTGAGGCATTTCCATACCTTAATAACGCATAAATACCGGTTATTCCCTGATCAGTTAAGTTATCACTGGTCCACATCGTTTCGGATGCAACTTGTGAATATGGGGCCGTATTTAACAAATCTTTCTTACAACCTGCAAGCACAGCAATTGTAAATATTATAGTGAATATCTTTTTCATTTCTTTCCTTCTAATTCTTTAAAAAGTAACATTTAATCCTACAGAATACTGACGCATAGTCGGATATCCAACATTTGCACCGATTTCAGGATCCAAGCCTGGATACTTGGTTATGGTCCACAGGTTTTCTCCTGAAAAATAAATCCTCGCTCTGCTGATCGAAGCCTTTTGAGAGATTTTTTCAGGGATAGTATAACCTATCTGCAAGTTTTTCAGTTTAAGATAAGATGCATTGTACAAATAGAAATCACTTGCCACAGCTGCATTCTGAGCATCAGTGGTATTTTTTAATCGTGGATAATGAGCTGTGATATTATTTGCAGGATCGCTCGGATTGGCATCATTATAGTAATAATGGTCATTAGCAATTAGTGTACTCACTGCATTACCTAATGATACAATTGAATTATTATAACCTGTTGCATTCCAGTAGTACCACATACCTGCACTACCCGCCCATATCATAGACATATCTATATTTTTGTAAGATAAGTTGATGCCTGCACCGTAATTATATCTTGGTGTTGATGATTTATTCATAAACTGACCATCAAAAGAGTTTCCATAAAACCCATCACCATTGTTATCTGCATAGATTAAATCGCCGTAATAAATTTTAGTTTTACTTACACCTGCAGTAGGCTGAAAAGTATAACCGGCAGCCATCATTGCATTTAACCAAGCCATATCATCAGTTGTACGGATCATACCATCTTTTGGCCCGCCGCCTACATTCACTTTTCCATCGGTAAAATAGTTACCCGAACCTTTGTAAACAGTTTGAAGGTAATACTCGTTGTATTCGTGGCCATCAAGTACTCTATTGGTTCCCCCGCTCGAAATATTTCCTAAGTTTGAGGTGTAAACGGTATTACCCGCAGCATCAGTTGTGTAACCTGCTTGAAGTGGACCTTTAAATTTCTTAATACGGTTAAAATTGTAAGCAAAATTTCCTGACACACCGTATTTAAAATCACCAGCTTTTCCATGGTATCCTAAAGAAATTTCTACTCCTTTATTTGACATTTGAGCTATGTTTTCAGTTGCTGCCGTAGCTGTACCTGTTGTTAAAGGAATGGTTGGTGGAAATAAAATTCCATCAGTATATTTCTTATACAAATCAATTTCAAAAGTTAAAGCTCCTTTTAATAAATTTCCATCTAAACCAATGTTCGTTGTAGTTGTCGATTCCCAAACTAAATTCCGATTGGCAAACTTTGTAGATATTAAACCTGTAGATGCAGCTCCATTAAATGAATAATTGGTAGGACCATATAACGCTTGATAATCGTAATTACCTAAAGAAGGGTCGGTATTCATGACGTTATTACCTGTTTTACCCCAAGATGCTCTAAGTTTCAAGTTACCCACATACTCATTTAAACCTGACATAAATGACTCTTCAGAGATCCTCCAACCTGCGGAGAATGCAGGAAAGAAACCCCAGCGATTTTCCGAAGAAAACTTTGATGAACCATCATACCTAAATACACCCTCTACCAGGTATCTGTTTTTGTAGGCATAGTTTAAACGCCCGAAATAAGAACGAAGCGCATAATCATACGCACTACCCGTGGCAGAGACTAAATTTGTAGCAGAACTTAATGTGGTTATCGTCTCATCAATTAAACCTTTTTTACTTGCACCAAAATTGTAATATTTATAATAATTCTGGTTATAACCTACCAAAGCAGCTATATCATGATCTTTAGCGATTGTAGTTTTATAATTCAGCACATTATCAATTGTGTAAGACTTGTTTTTGTTAAAACCGTAGCTTGTACTCAACTGATCAGGTGTGGTGGCTGCTGTTTTTAAAGTATTGGTAGCAAAATTCCAACGTTCATTCGTAATGGAGTGATTGTTAAACTCTTCCTGACGGGTTTGATAATTAAAACGGGTTTCAAAACTCAATCCTTTTAAGATGTCAAATTTTGCAAAAACAGTGGTATTTAGGCGACTTTCATTGTCTTCCCCACCGGTACCATACAAATAAGCTGAAATATTATTTGCTGTTGCAGATTCTTCTGCTGCTGCCGGGAATCCAAATTTCCCATCGTACATTGGGTAAACCCCTGGGGTTGTTTGACGTAAAAAGTTAAAAGCATTGTCTGTGCTTGCCAAACCATAGTTTTGGTAGGAACCAAAAGTCTGCGTTCCAACGGTTAAAAAATCGGTAATTTTTGATTGCAGGTTAATACGAAGACTGTATTTATCTGAACCTGTATTTGCCATTACACCCGGATTATTTAAAAATAGGCCTGATAGTAAATATTGTGTTTTTTCAGTACCTCCATTTAAACTGATATTGTGTTGTTGAACTAAATTATTTTCGAATATAGTTTTACCCCAATTCGTATTTGGGAAAGCCACGTTATTAGGGATACCTTGTGCTGTAAAACCACCTGGGTTTGCGTTTGCAGCTGCCCAAAGTGCAATGGTTGCATCAGTATAAACCGGTGTTTGCCCTAAATTACGATAACCTTCGTTAACCAAATTCATGTGTGTAATGTAGTCGGTAACGAATGTTGGTAAATTAGCAGGCTTTGCAATTGAAGCAAGACCACTATAAGTCACCGTTGTTTTGCCTTTAGTTCCTTTTTTAGTGGTAATTAAAATTACCCCATTTGCAGCAAGAGATCCATAGATAGAGGATGCAGCAGCATCCTTTAGGATAGAGATACTTTCTACATCATTCGGATTAACGGCGTCCATGCTTCCCACGATACCATCCACCACCACAAGCGCGTTATTGTTATTGATTGTTCCCGTACCACGAATTCGGATGGTAGCCCCATCCGAACCTGGTTTACCTGAGCCCTGCTTTACAAAAACACCTGAGCTTAGACCAGCTAAAGCAGATGAGATATTGGTTACGGGACGATTTTCAAGTGACTTAGCGTCAATTGTTGATACCGAACCAATTACATTCACTTTCTTTTGAACACCATAGCCAACCACAACAACATCGTTTAAATTGTTATTCTGCTCTTGAAGCGTTACATTCAGATTTCTTGAAGCGCCTACCGTTACTTCCTTTGTGTCATAACCAATAAAGCTCAGCACCAAGACACTTTGCTCCGAAGGAACAGCTAACGAAAATTTACCGTCAGCGGTCGTTACGGTAGCAGTTTTGGTGTCTTTCACTTTTACGCTTACGCCGGGCATTGCTTCGCCTTTTGAATCTTTTACCGTACCGGTAACCTTAATTGATTGCGCAAAAGAAGTGAATGCTGTTAAGCACATCAGCATAATTAAAGCGAATGTTTTTACTCCGCGATAATAATGGCTTGGTTTTACCAGGCCGAATTTGAGATTTTTGTAAAGTTTCCCCATTTTTTGTTTAGTTGATTAATATTGGTTGAATTCTTAATCGCAAAAATTTAAAACAGAACCTTTTTCCGGAACAGCAGTTATATTTGGTTTGGTTTATAGAGAATAGGTGGCGGCTAGATCGTTCGGTTAGTTTCAATAGTTGGTTATCTCAAAATTGGATCATAGTTAGGTTTTGGAAGGGGTACAATCTTCTTTAAATAGGGGTAAAATTCTCTTCTCCTTGTTTTTAATCACATACGAATCTGGGACTTGGGCTTTAAAAATTGAGACTTTATTTGAGGGATTTATTTTGCGGACAGAAACATAGTTGTATTTTTATTCGCTAATAGGGGACCATTACTGTAGCATCTGGCATGAAATTTCATCAAACATTATTATTGTTATTCTGCTTTTTTGTTGGTCGCGCTCAGGACAATATCAATTTTAAACACCTTAATGTAGAAGACGGGCTTTCGCAAAGTTCAGTTTTGGCCATTGCACAAGATTCAAAAGGCTTCCTGTGGTTCGGAACCCGTTTCGGGCTTAATAAATATGATTCCCGAAATTTTAAAATTTACAAGAAAGAACTCAACGAGAAAAGCCTGAGCCACTCAGAATATATTTCGACAATTTTTTCTGCTCATGATGGGACTTTATGGATTGGAACACCATATGGCTTAAATAAATACAATGAGGCAAAAGATAATTTTGACCATATTCTTCATAAAGAAAATGACGAAAGAAGCTTAAGTAACTCGAGGATAAACTGCATCTACCAGGATAAAAAAGGCCGTTTATGGGTTGGTACCACAAACGGCCTTAATCTTTTAACCTCAAAAACCGATTATTATTTTAAGCGCTTCTTATACGATAAAAACCAGTCACAGCAGGTCTATGCTATTTTAGAAGACAGCAAGGGAACAATCTGGCTGAGCACAAGCAAGGGCTTGATGAGCATGACCATTAAACAAGGTCATGCTAAAATTAAATACTTTAAAAGTTTTAGCGATCAAATTAACAAAGCTATTGATAACCACATTACCTGTTTTGCAGAAGACGGTGAAAACAACCTGTGGATTGGTACTAAACAGACCGGTTTAAATAAATTCGACCTTAAAACCGGAAACATCACAAACTATACTGCTAACAGCCCCAATGCAACGACCATCAGCAGCAACAACATCAGAAATATAACTGTGGATTTAAAAGGCAAGTTATGGATTGGAACGCTACATGGGATAACCGTTTATGATCCCAGAGCTAAAACTTTTAAGATCATCGTGAATGAACCCGGAAATAATGCCAGCTTGAGCCAAAACTCGGTTTATGATATTTTTCAGGATAAACAAGGTATCATTTGGATTGGGACATATTATGGTGGTATTAACATGGTTTATCCTGACTATACTCCTTTCAAAATATACAACAGTTCTAAAACCAGCACCGGATTAAGCAGTAGTGTGGTCAGTTCAATCACAGAAGACACCGACCACAACCTATGGATAGGCACTGAAGGAGAAGGACTTAATTATTTCGATCGAAAAAACAACACCTACATACATTACAGATATAATCCTAAGAACCCAAAAAGCCTGAGTTCTAACATTGTCAAATCCATTATAAAAGATAAGCAAAACAGGATCTGGATAGGCACCCACCTTGGTGGGCTTAATCTTTTCGATCCAGCAACAAAAACATTTACCAGATATACCAGTAAAAAAAATGACACCTCCTCTATTAGTAATGATGAAATCACTTCGATTTTTGAAGATAGTAAGGGTAGATTTTGGGTTGGAACAAATAACGGGCTAAATAGCTTTAATACGTCGACAGGCAAATTTATCCGTAAAAGGATTAACGGACTTTCTGATGCCATTTTCTTCATTTTTGAAGATTCGAAATACAACATTTGGGTGGCTACAAATTCGGGATTATATCAATTAAAAAACGGCGCTGAATCTTTTACATCCCGTAAAGCAGATGATCCTGCCAAATTACCGTACAATGATGTCAGCTGTATAAGAGAAGATAAAAGCGGCTTTATCTGGCTGGGAACCTTTCGCAATGGCTTGTTCAAGTTGGATACCAAAAAGCACAGCTATCTTCAGATCAAAGAAGCAAACGGTTTACCAAGCAATAATATTGTAGGCATTTTGGAAGACGACCAGAACAATTTATGGATAAGTACTGATAAAGGATTGTGTGCATACCATCCAATAAAACAATTGTATCATATATATAATATCAAAGACGGTTTACCAGGGAATGAGTTTAATTATAAATCGTTACTTAAAGATAGCAAAGGCGAATTTTTCTTCGGTAGCTTAAGCGGTATGATTAGCTTCTTTCCCAATGAGATCAAAGAAAATAAAAGCATCCCTAAAGCACTATTTACCGATTTAAAGCTATTTAATAATGTTGTTAAGATAGATCAGGACGAAAAACTGCTGGATAGTAACATCAGCCTAACCAAATCGATTACATTTAAATCCAATCAAAATGTCTTCTCTATTGATTTTACAGTACTCAATTTCATAAAATCGGACAAAAACCTCTATGCTTATAAACTAGTCGGCTTCGAAAAAACCTGGAACTATGTAAGTATACCTACTGCAAACTACACCAACTTATCTCCCGGAAGTTATACATTATTAGTAAAGGGCAGTAATAATGATGGGTTGTGGACAAAAAATCCAACAGAACTGAAAATCAAAGTACTACCGCCATTTTACAAAACCTGGTGGGCGTATTTGATATATTTATGTTTTATTGCCGCAATGCTGTTTGTAATCGTCAGGTATTTACTAATCAAAGCCGTTTTGACTAAAGAAAAGGAAATAAACGAGCACAAGCTTCAATTTTTCACTAATATTTCTCATGAAATCCGTACACCATTAACATTAATTATTGGTCCTCTTGAAAAATTAATAGATAAAACAAAGGATGACCCACAGTTAAACACTGAATTGCAACCAATTAAGCACAATGCAAATCGTTTAATGACCTTAGTAACAGAACTTTTAGATTTCAGGAAGGCTGAAAGTGGAAAAATGGAATTAAAAGTGAGTCCGGGTAATATCGTAAAGTTTTGCCAAGAAATTTTTCTGGCATTCGAGAATGTGATATTAGCAAAAAACATCACTTATACCTTTGAATCTGAACAAGATGAAATCGAAGTCTATTTTGATAAGGTTCAAATGGAAAAGGTAATGTTCAACTTACTCTCCAACGCTTATAAATTTTGTCCTGAAAACGGAAAAATAGGTTTTAGAATTACTGAAGATAAAAACCAGGTACATATTAAAATCCGTGATGACGGAAAAGGAATTCCAAAAGAAGTACAGGAGAATCTTTTTCAAGACTTTTACCAGGCTGAGACAAGTACCAATATAGGAACTGGTTTAGGCTTATCACTTTCAAAAAGCATTTGCGAACTTCATCATGGTTACATTCAAGTGGATAGCGAATTAGCGTCCAATATTAGACCGGGATGGGCATGCTTTATCGTTAGCCTGAAAAAGGGAAAAGCACATTTTAAAACAGAAGATTTTATTCCGGATTATATTTACTACGATGACGCCGCCAATTACAAACAGGAACAAATCACAACATATATTCCTGAAAACATTGAGCCTGCAGCTAAGCCGAAAGCAGGAAAACAGTTTACGGTTTTAATCATTGAGGATAATGCTGAAATTAGAGGTTTCATCAAAAATTCTCTCTTAGATTTCTACAATATACAGGAATGTGAAAATGGCCAACAAGGATGGGAAATCGCAATAGAACTGATTCCAGATCTAATTTTAAGCGACGTAATGATGCCAGAAATGGATGGCCTTGAACTGTGTCGAAAACTAAAAACAGATATCAGAACGAGCCATATTCCAGTTGTGCTATTAACAGCCCGATCGGCATATATCCATCAGATTAATGGTCTTGAAAGCGGAGCAGATGCTTACATCATGAAACCATTCAATCTTAAAATTTTATTATTGAATATCCAGAATTTACTTAATCTGAGAGAGACGTTTAAAAAGAAATATGCACAGGTAATTAAGCTTGAGCCAAAAGATTTGGTCATCAACAAAACTGAGCAGGATTTTTTGACAAAGGTAATACAGGTTATAGAAGAAAACATGGCTGACCCTGATTTTGGAGTTCCGGTTTTAGCGTCCGAAATTGGAATGAGCCAGTCGGTTTTGTATAAAAAAATCAGGGCGGTCACCGACTTATCTGTCAATGATTTTATAAAATCTATTCGCTTAAAAAAAGCAGCCCAGCTCCTATTGCAAAAAATTGGAAACATATCTGAAATTGCTTACAGTGTGGGTTATAATGATCGTAAATATTTCAGTCTTGAATTTAAAAAGCAATTCGGAATGAGTCCTAGTGAGTTTATGCAGCAAGATCGGCATAATCACAACGGGAATTTAGAAACCACTGAAAAAGAGGGATCCTGACCTACACCCCCTATCTATTTGCACCATTTTTCAAGTTTATCCATCAAGTCTTCCAGGCGAATAGGTTTACTATGCCTTCTTATTTACCATGCATTTGAGACTTGTTTACTCTGGACATGCCGGAATAAATCGCTTTGCCCCTATACATACAAGACAGTACATAAAACTATAATACAGAGAATTGAAAGGAATCAAAACAGGAAATTACCATAAAACAAATAAAATCAGTAATTTCACTACACTAAAATAAAAATATGAATTTCGAAAATTTAATAACCAAAATTAAACAAACTCATACCAAGCTTAACAGTAAGGCTATTAGCCAGGTCAATTATTATAACACCCTACGCAACTGGTTAATCGGTTATTTTATTGTAGAATTTGAACAACATGGAGAAGACCGTGCTACCTATGGAAATGCGGTATTAAAGAATCTGGCAGGAAAACTTCTCCATATCAAAGGAATGTCAATGACAAACTTAAAGTTGTTCAGACAGTTTTATCAAGTCTATCCTGAAATTGGTCAGACACTGTCTGACCAATTGATTCGTAAAGAAGATTCGAAATCCGCTCTTAACCCTCAGGAATTACTGACCCAGCTTAATTTCTCACATTTCATTGAACTAATCCGAGTACAAGACGCTTTAAAACGAAATTTCTATGAAGTGGAAGCTATTAAAAATGCCTGGAAAGTACGAGATCTTGCCCGTGCCATTGATACCTTATTATTCGAACGAACAGGTTTATCAGTCAATAAGGACGTTGTCATTGCAAAGGTCAAAAACAATCAAAAGATTGAAATGGCAGATATGATCAAAAATCCATATCTGCTGGAGTTTTTAGGATTAGAGGAAAAGCCTGAATACACAGAACACGATTTGGAATCGGCCATTATTGGGCACCTCCAGAATTTCTTAACAGAAATGGGCAGGGGATTTTGCTTTGAGGCGAGACAAAAACGCATTACTTTTGACAATGTCCATTATCGCATAGACCTGGTATTTTACCATCGTATTTTAAAATCTCATATCCTTCTGGATTTAAAATTAGGTCCCTACGACCATGCTGATGCTGGTCAAATGAACCTCTACCTGAATTATTATCGCAAGCATGAAATGAGTGCAGGGGATAATCCTCCTGTAGGTATTATTTTATGTGCCGATAAGAATGATGCCTTAGTTGAATACACCACAACTGGCTTACCCAATGAAGTCTTTGTCTCCAAATATCTGGTTCAGCTACCTAGCAAGGAGACCTTAGAATCATTCATCCGAAATGAAATGAATCATTAACAGTTACAACCAGAAGTTTGGCCCCCATCTATCTATTTGCACCATTTTTCAAGTTTATCCATCAAATCTTCCAGGCGAATAGGTTTACTAATATAATCGTCCATCCCAGCATCTAAACAATCTTGTTCATCCCCTTTTAGTGCATTGGCTGTTAAGGCAATAATAACCGGCTGTTTCAATTCCTTTTTTCTGATCAGTTGAGTTGCCTCTAAACCGTCCATTATCGGCATTTGCATGTCCATTAAGATAATATCATAATCTTTTTTATGAACTGCCTCAATGGCCTCTTCTCCATTTCTCACCACATCGGGTTTATAACCCAATCGCTTAAGAATATTAACGATTACCAATTGGTTTGTTAATTTATCTTCTGCTACCAGCAATTCGCAAGGATAATTTGTGGAGAAATCAGGAGACAATTTGTTGTGAAATACCTGTTCTTCTACTGTTGAATACCTTCTTATTTGCAATGCATTTGAGAGTTGTTTACTCAGAACATGTTGGCGGATAGGCTTTGTCATGACCGAATAAAACAGACCACGTTGACGCTCTTCAAATTCTTCCCCAATAGAACTGATCAAAAGCACCGGAATAAATGGATAGCGTAGCTTCATCAACTTGGCCAGCATTACACCATCCATTCCAGGCATTTGCATATCGGTAATCACTAAGTCAATTGCCGGATCAATAGACAGCACAGACAATGCCTCTTTAGCCGAACTGGCGGATATAGGTTGTAAGTTCCAATAGCTAAGCTGCTTAATTAAAATGGTCAGGCTTGTCTCATTATCATCAACAACCATTACCTTTTTACCAGCATGTTCAGTCAGGCTAGAGTTGGCGTATGGCAACAGTAACTTCGTTCCAATTTGCGTAAGCATCATAAATGAGAAGGTCGATCCCTGATCCAGCTGACTCACCACACTAATCTCGCCACCCATCAGTTTGACCAGCTGTCCTGAAATTGCCAGTCCCAAGCCAGTACCACCATACTTACGGGTTGTAGAAGAATCAACCTGCGAAAAAGAATTAAACAAATTATCCAATTTATCAGCCGCTATTCCAATACCTGTATCACGTACTGCAAATTTCAATTCGAACTGTCCATTTTGTAAAACATTTCCTACAGAAACTGCTACGAAAACCTCACCTTGCTCGGTAAATTTCATAGAATTTCCAACCAAATTTATCAATACCTGTCTTAGTCGTAGCTGATCACCAACAATTTGAGCAGGAACATCTTCTTCTATATAATACAGTAAATCCAAATGAAGTTCAGCAGATTTAACTGCAAATATATCCAGGACATCTTCAATGCATTTACGCAAATTAAAATCTTCTGACTCTAATTCCATGTTGCCAGATTCTATTTTAGAAAAGTCCAGTATATCGTTGATCACATTAATCAATGATTCTCCGCAATTCGCAATTACATCTGCAAACAGATATTGTTCTTTATTCAAGTCAGTTTCCTTTAATAGCATCGCCATCCCCATTACCCCATTCATCGGACTGCGGATCTCATGACTCATGTTAGCCAGAAAGATACTTTTGGCCTGATTGGCCCGATCAGCCTCAGCTCTGGCTTTTTCCAATTCTAAATTAGATAGCTTAAGCTTCTCATTGGCGCTTTCCAAGATCGCTTCATTCTGTTTCCGAATCGATGAGAGTTGAGCTTCTTTTTGTAGTTCGGCCATGGCTAAGGTCTGGGCTACCTGCTTTTCACTAGATTTCCTTAGTAAGTAGGCCCATAACCCACAGATAAAAAAAATCATGGCAGACAGCAATATATGAACTATAAAAGTCTGCAAATCAAAATTATCCAACTGTGTAAAATAGATTCCAGTTACCCCACTATTTTGCAAATAGCCAAATAACGCATGGTGAACCATCACCACAATTAGCATCGGTATTTGTAATTTCCATTTCTCATAGGAAATTAACAAAGTGCTGCCTATAAAGGCAAAGAAATGCATTTCGAATAATCCATGCATCTGGTAAATAAACTGTGCCATAAAAACACCCAGCACTGCACTTAAAACGTATTGATAAAGATCGGATGATGGTAAAAAATGCTTCACGGAATAATAAGCCAGCAAGCAAAGACCACCTACTCCAAATGCAATTAACCAGGTATCATAAAATTGCGCAAAGATAAGCCCTACAATGAAGTAACCCCATAAAAAGTAATTCATTAGATGATCTGTTCTTTCCTTAACACCCAAGAAAATCAGGCGGTTTTGGTGATCAGAATTAGTGATATGAGGATTCGAAATCATTGCTTAAATCAGTTCAAAAATTAATTATTATTTACAGTCCGGCAAAGTACAACCATAGGATTTTAGTGCTGCCTCACTGAAAACCAGATCAGTTTCTTTTTTCAACAAACCATTCAGTGCTATTTTTGCGAAGCTGGTTTTTTCATCTGTACAATAGCGAGTGGTGTTATAGTTACCCCTATAATATAAATGTTGCGCCTGATCTAATAAAACTGCCTGAGGAGTAGAATATACACCACAAGCTAGGGCAAGAGCTTTATCAAATAGAATAGGGATTTGGAGACCAAATTTATTTTGGATGGTTTCTGGAGTAAAAGATTTTGAACTCAATACCACTACTTTAAAATCAATACGATCGCCATATTCTTTAACCAGTGATTTAAAATGCTTCATGTTAAATCGTGAACAAGGGCAGTCTGGATTAAAAAAATGGAGAAAAATAGGTTTACTATGGTTATTGTTTAAAGCTTCATTAACGATCAAATGCCCTGTCTCCGGTGATTTATAGTCTTTAGGAATTGGAGTTGGCAATTGGTAAATGATGTCGTTGTACCAAAACAGATATCCAATGGCAGAAAACAACAATATTAGCCAAAAAAACACGAGCGCTTTTTTCATATTGAAATACAAAATAATGGTAAGTTGTGTTTGTAACACCAATAACGTCATTTAATATAAAAAACAGAAGGAAATCTAAAACATATCGAAAAATTCTACAAAGAATATAAAGCAACAATTGCCGACTCTTATTATGAATCAGTCTAAATAAACATATATTTGCGGCGAATTCTTAATCAATATTAAAAGTGTTACAACTATTTCGTTCAGTTATTTTTAAAAACAGCGACTTAAACAGTTCAGTTTCTTGCTTTAACATAAAGGCATTTATAATCATTGCTTTTATTTTAACATCAGCAACTTCAGCCCTTGCCCAGTTTACCATTAGCGGAAAGGTTTTGAACCGAAAAGATCGAAAACCAGTAGAATTTGCTACAGTTTCTATCCCTTTAAGCGGCATCTGGACTATGGCCGACGCAAATGGCAAGTTTGTGCTTAAAAATGTGCCTGCAGGTGAGGTGAAATTGGCTGTCCAATATTTAGGTTTTGTAAAGATGGAGTATCAATACCTGCTAAATAAAAATCTTGATGTGCAACTATTAATGGATGAGGACAACTTAACCCTGGATTTAGTAGAAATAAATGCAAAAAAAGGTACTGATCTGGCCACCTCCTATACTATGGACAGAAAGGCGCTCGATCACTTGCAGATGCTCCAGGTTACCGACATCGCTAGTTTGTTGCCGGGAAGAAAAACGAATACCAGTCTACATTTAGCGACCACCGCGCCGCAGCGGATTAGCCTCAATGGCACGAGTTCGGAATTAGGGAATGCTACTTTTGGTGTTGGAATAGAGGTTGATGGAGTACGCATCACCAATAACTCCTTTAAGGATCCGACCAAAAGCCCAAACGTCGGTCCAGAAGGCCCGGATCTAAAAAACATCTCTACCACAAATATTGAATCAGTAGAGGTCATCACTGGTTTACCTTCCGTTGAGTATGGAGATATGACCAATGGAATGGTCAAAATTAATAGCAGAAAAGGAGTTTCGCCTTACCTGATTGAAATGTCAACACGTCCAAACTCCAAGCTGGTTGCTTTGAGTAAAGGATTGAGCCTGGGAAAAGAAGCCGGGGTTTTAAATTTCAATGTGGAGCATACAAAATCTATATCAGATCTGGCTTCTCCTTACACTTCGTATGATAGAAATAGCCTTTCATTGAACTATAACAATACATTCAATAAAAATAACAACCGTCCACTTACGCTCAATTTCGGTGTAACAGGTAATCTTGGTGGCTATGATTCAAAAACAGATCCTGATCTCAACGCTGACACCTATACCAAACAAAATGACAATGCGCTCAGGGCAAATTTTTCGGCAAAATGGTTATTGAAGTTACCATGGATTACCAGTTTGGATGCAAGCGGAACTTTAAATTACAACAATAAGTTAACTGAGGTCAGAACTTTACAGTCGACCACAGCTTCCCAGGCCTCTATCCGCACAAAAGAACAAGGGTATCATGTAGGGGAATTATACGATAACAACCCAAATGCTGCAATTATATTGATACCAAAGGGAATCTGGTATGAAAGTGAATTCAACGATAATAAATTCATCAATTACAATGGCCGTTTAAAAGCAAATTTGGCTAAAAAAATAGGTTTGTCGCACAACAACTTTATGCTGGGTGCCGACTATAGCGTAAGTGGGAACAATGGCCAGGGCCTTTATTATGACGATTTACGTTATGCCCCTACCTGGAGGCCTTATCCTTATAAAGATGAATCTTTCGTAAACAATTATGCATTTTTTGCTGAAGATGCACTGACGGTTCCCCTGGGAGAAAACACGCTGCAAATGGTAGCCGGAATTCGTTCTGAGATTACCGATATTAAAGGATCCGAATATGGCTCCATCAGCAACTGGTCTCCCCGATTTAATGCAAAGTATTCATTCTGGACCGGAAAGAATCAATTGTTCAGTGATTTCAGTATAAAGGCATCCTGGGGAAAAACCGTAAAGCTACCCGGTTTTGATGCACTTTACATTACGCCAGGCTATCGGGATATTTTAGCATTTTCCCCAGGTACCAATGCCAATGGGGAAACCTATTATGCTTACTACACTCAGCAAAAAAATAGAATTTTTAATCCGGATCTAAAGTGGCAAAGCAATGAGCAAAAAGAAATTGCAGTTAACTTTAATCTAAAGGGCACCAGGGTGTACATTTCATTATCTGATGACTATACAAGAAATCCATATCAGTACAATGAGGATTATTCGGCTTACTTCTACAAATTCACCAGCCAGACTGATCTTCAGGGCTCAGCAATTCCTAGTGCAAACAGAATTTACAACATAGACAAAAATAGTGGTATCGTGACCGTAACTGATAAAACAGGCGTACTTCCTGTGGAGCAGCTGAGTTATACCGATATGTATGGTTTCAATGGTAATGGCAAGTATGAAAATGGTTCGCCGGTATCCCGTAAAAACATCAACTGGATTATAGATTTTAAACGTATAGAAGCCTTAAAGACTTCCATTACCGTAGACGGTAACTACTATTTCTATAAAGGTCTGGAAAAAACGATATCTGCTTATATGCCCAATTCAACCCAGAACATGGCCGATGGACGTCCTTACAAATACATTGGCTACTTTATTGGCGGCGGAACTGCGGCCAATGGTTCGATCAATAAATCGCTGAACATGAATTTTACGGTAACGACACACATCCCGGCGATCAGGTTAGTTGTTTCCGCCAGGTTAGAAGGATCGTTTTACAGATTTTCAAAGAACCTATCTGAAAGCGACCTGGGCACAAGAGCCTATGTTATTGATAGTAAAGAGAGTTATCTTCCTTCTGCTACTCAGCAAGATATTTATGGTGGCAATCGTTTTGTAGCCGTCTATCCAGACTATTATGTAGACTTTGGGGATTTGAATCATAAAATACCCTTTCTAGAGAAATTTACATGGGCGAAAGACAATGATGTGGCACTGTATAATGAACTGGCCAAAATGGTCGTCAAGAGTAACACGAACTACTATTTTAATGAGAACAAAATTTCCAGTTATTATTCTGCCAATCTTGCTGTAACCAAGGAAATAGGCAAATATGCCTCTCTATCATTTTTTGCCAATAACTTTTTCAACAATATGGCAAAGGTGAGATCTACCTGGTCGGGTGCTGAGTCTTCTTTATTCGGCAGCTCTTATATCCCGGCGTTTAATTATGGTACAACATTGAGGTTAAAATTTTAATTCATAGATCGAGAAAATAATGAAGAAGATCATCCTGCTCGTAGCAATTGTGGTGCTTAGCATTTCCTGTAAAAAGGAAAAGTCCTTTGATTTACATCAAGTAACCGTACAACTGGAGTATCCTCAAGGTAGTACACTTACCGCCGTTGAAGGCGTTAAGGTGAAATTTACAGGGAAAGGAAGTGTTTTTGAAGGTAAAACTGATGCCCAGGGTAAGGTTAGCCTTACCGTTCCTTCGGATGTTTATGACATTGCATCATCAGAAACCCGTAAAAGCGGTTCAAATGTCTATAATTACAATGCTTTAAATACCAATCAGGTTATTGTTAATAATTGGAAGGATGGAGATGTGATTACGATGAAGTTACAGGAATCTAAGTCTTCACAACTGGTCATAAAAGAGGTTTTTGTTGGCGGAACACCTTTTGATAATGGTTCAAGTACGTTTAATTATGACAGTTACATCATTATATATAACAACTCTGATTTCCCCAGCACTACAAATAATTTATGTATTGCAGCGATTGGACCTGCAAATGCCCATGCCACCAATACATTCTACGGTATAGATGGCAAATTAATTTATGAGAATGAAGGCTATATACCTGCCTCAGGTGGTTTCTGGTATTTCACACAGCCTTTAACCCTTCAGCCCGGAGAACAAGCAGTAGTGGCCTTGTACCAGGCTGTAGACAATACACAAACGCACAGTAAATCAATCAATCTGGCAAATGCAAACTACTATGCGATGTACGATATGGCGAGTACTTATAAGAATACAACTTATTATAAATCTCCCTCTGCATTAATACCTACCAATCATTATTTAAAGGCGGTGAGTTACAGTACAGGAAATGCCTGGACACCTGGAATATTGAGTCCTGGTGTATTTATTTTTGAACCGGAAGGAATTACTCCGGCAGCACTAGGTTCTGATGCGGGCTATACTGTTCTTAGTTCCAATAAGAAAATCAAGGTAGAGTGGGTTCTAGATGGTATCGAATCTTATCTATTAAATAATCAGAATAGCAAAAAACGTTTCTTACCAACGGTAGATGGCGGTTATGTTTATCACATGAATAAGATGGGGTACTCTATCTATAGGAATGTAGATAAAGAAGCGACCTTGGCTATCCCCGAAAATGCAGGTAAAATCGTGTATGGTTATAATTTAGGAACGGTTGATATAGGCGGAAGTACAGATCCATCTGATATCAATGCAGAAGCGTCTATTAAAAATGGAGCACGCATTATTTATAAAGACTCAAACAATTCCAGTAACGATAACCACTTACGTTTAAAAGCATCCTTAAGTAACTATTAAAGCCCAATGAAGTCTACATCAAAATATTTTATATACGTTCTTTTGGCTGGAGTATTTACCAGCGGTCAGCTATTGGCGCAGGAGACAGCGGGTATCGATGCTGATATCGATTATATTCGCAAAAGCAACGCATGGCTCAGTTCTAAAAATGCTGCTGGACTAACGCATTACAATACAGTAAATGTGACCAATGCTGTGCTTAATTTTCAGAAAAAAGACGGAGGTTTCCGGAACTACTTTCAATCTGATGATAGCCAGGAATATGGTTTACAGGCCGACTCCTATTCACGTTTAAACAAGAATGTCGTATTTTCCGGAGGTTTTGGTTATAAAAATTTTAAGGGTAAAAACATGAGCGGATCTGCCTTTATAGATCCTTACCAGACTCCTTTCGATATTGTAGAACTTGATGCAGCCAATAAAGGAACCAAAGAGCTTGAACTTTACCGCTTAAATGGTGCTGTAGGTGCACAGGTAAGCTCAAAACTAAGTATTGGGGCTAAATTGGATTACCAGGCAGGTAATTACGCTAAAAGACGAGATCTACGTCATATCAACAAATTGTTGGTTATGGATTTAAGTGCTGGTGCACTTTACCAGGTCAGCGATGCAGTAGAAATTGGAGCGAATTATAACTACAGTCGTCGCATCGAAAGCCTCAGCTTTAAAGTTGCCGGTAATAAAGACAGACAGTATCTTTCTTTGATCAGTTTTGGTTCATTTTACGGTCGCACAGAACTATTCGATCAATATGGCTATACCGCAGGTGGCACTACAAATCCATTAAAAGATATCAGGCAGGGTGCTTCATTACAGCTAAATATTAGCTTCGATAAGAATGTAACCTTATTTAATGAGTTCAGCTATGCCGATAGAAACGGTTTCTATGGAGAAGAGGGTACCTCATCCATACTTTTAACCAGGCATCATGGCTCTGATTTTGCCTACAATGGGCGACTATCCATTAAAGCTGCTGAAATTGAACATCAGATCGGTTTAAAAGCAGATTATAATTTCCTCGAGAATAGGGAGACGATCTACAGAAGGGAAACTACCATTGGAGAACTTAACAGGATTGTTTATTATGGCGACAGAAAAGTATTTTCGGCTGAGACCTTAAATGCAGGGTTAACCTACGACCTGTTTATGGGTGTAAAAAACAACCATCCTACATGGGCTGTCAATTTTACTGCGGATTATATGAGCAGAGATCAGAGTACGGGTCTTTATCCATATTACAGAGATCAGAAAATAAATAGCTATCAATTTTCCGGGCAGGTTACCAGGTCATACCATCAACAAAAAAACACTTTTGATATCGGTTTAGGTATTGGTTATGGAGCTGGAACTGGAGCAATGGCCAAAGATGGAACCCTGGCTACTCCAGCTGAAGGCAACCCCGCTCCAACTACGATGCCACAGTTCCTCCAGGAAGAATATGAGTTTCTTACTGCATCCCGCATCAAGGGGAACCTGATGCTTAAATATACAAAAGCCCTAAAAGATAATTTAGGAGCCTATTTAAAGTTAGATTATTCTCATATATATTCGGGGGATGTTACCTTTCTCGGAAAGCATTTTAACACCACCAATATCAGTATAGGTTGTAATTTTTAAGGTCCAATTGGACCGGTTCTATGCCCCATCATTAAGATGGTGTATGATTACCGGCCCATGGTCTATCCCTTTTTACCGTTAAAGCCTGGCAATGGTACTTCCATTATAGCGATACACGCCGTTCATAGATCCAAACAAAACATTCTCTTTTCCATCTTCTAGAATCCCGAAAATCAAAGGTTTATTTGCTATTTCGGTTACCGTTGGTTTTACATTGGATAATGACTTTTCATCATAGCGGGAAAGTACCCAATCCTTGACATGAGCACTTTTAGAACTGGTCCAAATGTTTCCTTTTTTATCTTCGTAGATATAACCAATAAAATCTTGCGTAAAATTGGTAAATGTATTGCCATCATAGCGCCAAAGGCCGTCATTGCCACCGAGCCAAATGTTGCCTTTTTTATCTTTGATTATCGAACGCACATTCGTAAAAGGTTTTCCGTCCTTATTGGTTATCCTGGTAAATGTCTTTCCATCATAAACGCGGGCATATCCCCTTGTACCAAACCAAAACTTCCCTGTTTTGTCTTCAATAACAGAATTAACATCATTTTGCATCCAATGAGCCTCTTGAAGCTCTTGTTGGTAGACTGATACCTGAACAGAATCAGTCTGAGTAGCAGAAGGGCTTTCTGTCATTTTAAAATTCCGAAAAGATTTCCCATCGTAAAGACTTGCTCCGCTTTCAGTTCCGAACCAAATATTACCAGTTTTATCTTCATAAATATTGGTAACCCGATCATTGGCAAGCCCATCTTTGGTTGTTAAATGACGAAAGGATGTCCCATCGTAATAGTAAACACCTGAGCCAACAGAAGCGAACCAAAAATTCCCCTTTCTATCTTCTAAAACTGAAAAAAAACGGGCCGAACTTACTTTACTTGTCATATTAGTAAACGATTTTCCATCGTATTTAAATATACCATCAAATGCAGCAACCCAAATGTTACCCTTTTTATCTTGTATGAGATTACGAGTGATTCGGTTAGGTCCGGAAGACATGACCGAGTCTTTGGTTTCAGACTTAACATTTTCTTTTGAGCGGCTTGTTTTGTCTTGTCCAGCACAGGAAGTGCTAAAAACAAACATCAGGAACAAAGCATATACGTGTGCGTATTTCATAATTTTTTCTTTTTTATTACCTTACAATTATTTGATTCAACGAATCTACTTTGATATTTTTCGGCTGGAGAGATTTGGATTGTAAATAAAAATGTAACCTTTGTAAATAAATAGTAAACAGCATGTTTGATAGTCGAAACCTCCGATCTGGAAAGTCCAAATACCTATTTGGGTTGATATTACTTTCGTTTATCTCTGTGATCTGCGCGGCTTTCAGTATGACCGGCAGCGACAACTTTGACTTCGCCAGAAGGGAAGTTTTGCTCCGCAAAATCGGACATGAACTCCTCCTACAGTCAGGCGACATGAGATCAAGAGTGCTCCCGGTAAAAAAGATCGCAGAAAATGAATATCAAATCAGCTTTGAGCATGAGCTTACTTTTCAAACGGACTCCCTGGTGAATACTACCCAGCGTTTGTTAGCCAATGCCCCACTAGCAGAGGATTATGTTGTTAACGTTCTGAACTGCGGCAACTCTAGTATCGCCTATGGATACGCTATATCCAAAAATAAAAAAGATGATATTGTAGCCTGTATAGGAAGAGCGCAGCCCAAAGCATGTTATTTGATCAACATTAGATTCAAGGCGACAGGAATAAATACAGCAAAGAATGGATATCTGCTGGGCAGTCTGCCGTTTTTAGCATTTGTTGGATTTATTTTTCTGAGATCAGTTAAGCCTCGAAAAATTATACCTGAGGAACAGCATACTGATATGTTCACTTTAGGTAAAGTATTGTTCGATGCGAAGAATCGGAAGCTGATTATGAATGGAAAGACCATAGACCTGACCGGAACAGAAACCCGTTTGCTACTCATTTTCGCAAAGTCACCCAACGAGACCATAGAAAGAAGCAGATTGCAAAAAGAGATCTGGGAAGATGAAGGTGTGATTGTGGGGCGCAGTCTGGATATGTTCATATCAAAACTTAGAAAAAAGCTGGAATTTGATCCGAATATCAACATTGTTGTGATAAGGGGAAAAGGATATAAGCTTGAAATTACGACTCAATCGGTATAATTAGAAAATCATCCATCTGAGATAGAACTGGTAAAATCAAGTTTTTCAGTCCATTTAAGAAGTTTCACTGAAATAATTAAGCTTTATACGTTCCAAACATTCGGTCCCAAATAGAAGTATAAAAACCAAAGTTTCTTTGTTCGTTTAAATGATGTTGGTTATGAAATTTTGTAGTTCCTAAAAATAATTGTTCCGTCCATTTTGGGAAGAATTCTCGGTTTAGATGACCGATAGTTCCCCAAATCAAATTAATGAGCAGGTAAATCATAATGGAAAAAATAGAAAAATCATACCACATAAAAACAAAGATCATCATCAATCCGAAACCTAAGGTTTCCAAGGGATGCAACACAAATAGGCTCAAGAAATTAGTGCTCTTATGTTCATGATGTTTCCGGTGTAAAATTTTATAAATAAAAGGATGATGCGCTAAGTAATGAAAAACATACATCATTAGGTCCATCACCAAGATAATGGTTACAATTTCAATAAGAAGGGTCAGGATGGTTTTAGATTCGTTTAATGTAATCCATCCTGTTTTCCATAAACGAACACCTATCAACATCACAACGATATTGAGAAATAAAGTTAGAAAACTTACATACAAATCAGATTTTAGAAAAGGATGATCAGTCGTTTGAATCTTATTCTTCGAACATTTTTTATCAATAAAAAGATAAAATCCAATCGAAAACAAATACAAAAATGCGTTGGATATCAAACTGAAAATAATCCATTCCAACCAAGATAGATTTTCAAAAAATGACAGAAAACTCAAAACGCAGGTGATTTATGAAGATTTGATGCTATTTTTTTCGCCCTAAGAACCTAATTACAGAACCTGTACCATTATGATAAAGTCCCTCATTAAGTTGAATCTCCACTTCAGCTAACTCAAGAATCTCAAAATCAGCGAAGTCCTCTTTAATCTCTTCAATTGAAAACAACATACCAGGATCAGTTGGCCCTCCTACGTCCTTATTTTTCGCGAGATAGTTTAGGTGATTTTTACTAAAAGCTTCAAAAATAACATGGCCACCCTTTCGCAAATGCCTGCTTAGGATGTGGTGATAGTCAGATTTTATATCAGCAGGGAAATGGGCATAAATCAGTGCAATGGCATCGAAGCTTTCATCATTATACCCCAGCTCTGGTAAAAACCCGATCTGGTAATCGATCTCTACCTGATTTGCCTCGGCAAGCAACATTGCTTTTCTTTTTCCCTCGGTACTGATGTCAAAAGCAGAAACCTTCCAACCCTGACTGGCGGCAAATACAGCATTACGCCCCTCTCCTTCAGCGGCAAAAAGGATTTCACCTAACTGCAATTTTTCCAACTGAGATTTTAAATAATTATTTGGATTGATACCGTAGGCAAATTCGTCCTGTTTATAACGTTCTTCCCATTTTTGTAACCAGATTTCGTTCATATCATAAAATTAATCGCTGCTGGAATCATGTAGGTTTGTGCCGTTCCAGTAAACAAATTTATCTTAATAATTTTCTTTTCCCAGGGAGCCACATAGAAATGACTTTGTGTACACACAGCATTTAATGATTAAACTTAAAGATAATGTAGAAGCCAGGTAAAAAGGATATTTTTACATTATGAAAAACCTAAGCATCTTAATATCTACCGCCGCTATTTTGACACTTTCATCTTGTGGGATGAACAACAATGCTGCAAAAAACAGCAATGAGGTAGTCCCGGCTCCTATAGCCCAAGACAGCACAGCTGAAAAGGGTTTATTTGCAAAGATGTCGCTGAAAGACACCGTTAAGGCTGGCGAATTGGTGGAATTGAAATTCACAGTGTACAACAATGGCGACACTGCACAACGTTTTTGTAAGTGGCACACTCCTTTTGAGCCATTCATCAGCAAATACCTGGATGTAAAATTAGCTTCTGGTGAAGAGATCAACTACAAAGGTGCAATGGCCAAACGAATGATGCCACCACCGGCTAGCAGTTATATCACTGTAAATTCTAAAGACAGTGTTTCTACCAAAGTAGATCTCTTAAAAGGATATGACCTCAGCAAACCTGGTAAGTACACCATTACTTATGTGGGCCAAAATATGAGTGGACTGATTGTTAAAGACAGTATTTCATTCGTTTACGAGAAATAGTAAAAATATATTTTTTCTTATTATGGCTTTCGGATAAGCATATCATGGATTCCTCTTTGTCTTTCCAAAAAGCTCGCTTCAGCATTCTGTATGGTGTGTAATGCCTGATCCATTTTGCAGGATTAGGTAAATGCAACTCAATGTATCTAGAACAGCAACGTTAACGTCTAAACTATCTTGTTTTATCTAACCAAAACCGTTTGAACTGGATATTAATGAAACTATAGAAAAACACAACAACTACACTGTGTATCAACGCATTGTATCATTTTTGCTAAAAATACTCAACCAAATAACTTTCACGAAAATATTATTTATATTGTTATATCGTGGTTGTTCTAAAGAAAAAACTGCTGCGTATTTTCAAACAACCTATAAACAAAAAATCATCCTTATGTGTACAGGTATTCAGGTTAAAACAAAAAGCGGTGCGCCGATCTACGGTCGTACTATGGAATTTGCAACAAATTTAAGATCAGAAGTACTGGTCATCCCCAAGGGAACCAGCTTTGTCGGGGCAGGACCAGACCCTAGTACAAGTGGCCTCCTTTGGACTTCCCAGTACGACATCACCGGTCTCAATGTCATGGGAATGGATCTGATTATCGATGGTATCAATTCAGAAGGACTGTCTGTTGGTGGGTTCTACTTTACTAATTATGCAGGCTATATGAATGTACGACCGGACGAAGCAGACAAATCAATGTGCTCTACAGATTTACCAACGTACTTATTGTCTACCTGCACAACGGTCGACGAAGTAAAAAAAGCCTTATTAGAAATTAAAGTTAATAAAGGGGCTCACACTGCAGCAAAAAATCCATTAATAAAGAATGAAATCGCTCGTAATCAAACTGCTGTTGCCCTACACTACAACATACACGATGCTGAAGGAAATGTTCTGGTGGTTGAGTATATGCATGGCGAATTACATATGCATGATAACCCGATTGGTGTTTTAACCAATTCTCCGGATTACCAGTGGCACTATACTAATCTCAGTAATTATGTAAATCTAACGCCCAATAATGTAGCAGAACTATCTCTGAAAAACATGACAGATTCAGTAGCCACATTGCCTCCGATAACGGCTTTCGGACAGGGGACAGGCTTACTCGGACTACCGGGCGATTACACACCTCCTTCCCGTTTTATTCGTGCCGTATTCTATTCGCAGTTTGTTATACCAGTGATTGAACATGAAGAAGCCGTACTCCAGGCATTTCATATACTTGATGCGTTTGATATACCTCATGGAACTATACGGGACTCTCAAGAAGGTCCGGAATATACCCAATGGACAGTGGCCAGCGATTTGAAAAGCAAAAAGTTTTATTTCCATACCGTAAACGACAGAACCATCCGAATGGTAGATCTTGCCAACTGGGATTTTAACGAGAATAAAAATAAAATCGTAAAGATGAGTATCAATCAAAGGCCTACCATTATCAACATGGCTGATCATAAAAATGTGGCTGATCTGGTGCTATAGATAAAACAAAAAAAATCCTAAAAACGAAAAAAGCCGTTCTTCTTTTTCAGAAAAACGGCTTTTTCAGCAGTGGGCCTCCTATTCAGACTTGTAGCCAAACCACCTAAGCTGCACAACAAAAGAAAGAAACAAGTTGCTCAAATATTAAAACTAATGAGCATTTTTATTATTAAAACTTTGAATTGTTTTGTAAAGCAGTAAGAGGTTATCACCTAAATCGCCTACTTCTCGAATCTGACCATTGATGTCATAATCAATTCGTTTATCTCCTATTTGGCGAATCCGGCCATTGATATCATAATCAACTCGATCATCTCCTATTTGGCGAACTCGGTTATTAATATCATAATCTATTCGTTTGTCCCCAATTTGACGAACACGGTCATTGATATCATAGTCAACTCGATCATCTCCTATTTGGCGAACTCGGTTATTAATATCATAATCTATTCGTTTGTCCCCAATTTGACGAACACGGTCATTGATATCATAGTCAATTCGATCATCTCCTATTTGGCGAACACGATTATTAATATCATAGTCTATTCGTTTATCTCCGATTTGACGAACACGGCCATTGATGTCATAATCAATTCGATCATCTCCTATTTGACGAACACGATTATTAATATCATAGTCTATTCGTTTATCTCCGATTTGACGAACGCGGCCATTGATGTCATAATCAATTACTAAACCGTCAATATTATCCAATTGGCCGTTCACGTCATATTTCACGGGTTTATCGCCAATGCTGTTAAAAGTAGAAACATCTTTATTTTGCAGCCTACCTTTTGAATCTAATCGTACATTCAAGCCTTCCTTTTGAACGATAAAAACATGGTTTTTATCGCTTCCAGAAAGATCAAGCTTAATTGTTTGTGAATAAACATGACCCGAAAAAATAAAAAAAATAAATAAAAAGAGGACTGTTTTCATAAGGATTAACTAAAGTGATTCATTGCTTGCCAATGATAATGAAATATAACTAAATATCTTTAAGCGCTCCGACAAAAACCATACCTAAACCACTAATAGTACCGATAAAAATGTCTAAAGAATAAAACAGCATTAAGTGCATGCTTTTCCTGGGCATTTACCAGTACAGAGCTAGAAAAGTACAGGAAGGAAAGTATTACAAATATTTTTTTCATCTACAAGATGATTTAGGATCAATCCCAAAACTTGTGGAGGAGGTGATAAAAATATAGCTTTGTATTTTTATCCAGTTTAATATTTATGCCATCAAGTACTGCATCATTACTGAAATTATTTCTGCCAGATTTTATACTAGAGAATTTTGAATTCAAAGGAG